>CAWCNR010000016.1:0-61963 GCA_963796995.1 uncultured Bacteroidota bacterium | reverse complement strand
GGTAGCCGTAACTGTCGCGGGCAATTATTGTATTCTTTTGGTGGGAAGTATTTGTCCCTTCATCATCGCCCTCAAAATCCCATTCATAAACAGCAAGGCCGTTACTTACTGATCTGTGGGCAGGTGAGCCGTATATATTTAGTGCTTTGTTTACACTGTCACCAAGTTTGAAACCTTTTTTTGTTTTGAAATAATGGACACTTGTTTCGCGGGCCGCTTTTATAAAGTCAGCTACATATTTCTTCTTGTCTTGTGCAGGTGCGGGATCACCATCTTCATTTACCAAACCAAGATTGGATAAAAGCGTGGGGGGAACGTCATTATTTTTCAGCAGGTAGAAGGCATTTCTGAAATTATCGGTGTATAGCTGAACAATGAGTGTTTGTTTCAGTACCCTGTTCCCAAACCATACATTGTCGAGCGAAACGACTGTACCTTTTTTAATGGCTCTTCCATCCTGGTTTGCGTCCGTGCCGAGCATATTATCGCTGATCGGAAATTGATCAGTAGTAATAAATTTTTGTGCACATACATCATCATCTGTAAATGCCGATAGCAATACAACAACAAGCAGGCATGTGAAATAAGGAGTATGCATTCCCGGCAACAAGCCTGGTTTTATCAAGCTTATTTGCGAAGATAGATACACAGTCTGCAAAATGATCAGGGCAGGTATAATAAAGATACGCCCCGTTTTAACCATGTCGGTCGGTAGAACTATTGCCGGTAGCTGGCAAATGAGCATTTTATTAACTGCTAAAAAAATGCTTGTGCAAAAGTTTTTAAGCAATTGCTCCCCTTGCAATTAGGCATATGAAGAAAAGATTTTACCGGGTAGAAAAGAACGCCGCAAATCTTTCAGTCAAAAAATTTCGTAAATTCTCAAAATCAAAACCAGCGGTTATGAAAACCATGATGATCATGAAATGGGATGGTGCTACACCAGACCAGTATGAACAAGTAAGAAAGCACGTTAACTGGGAAGGCGACAAACCCAAAGGCGCTGTTTTTCATGTAGCCTCATTTGGCAACAATGCACTGCATGTAATGGACATTTGGGAATCTCCCGACGATTTCAACAGCTTTGTACAAAACAGGCTGATGCCCGGGGTAATGAAAGCAGGTATACAGGGGCAACCCCAGGTTGAAATGTATCCTGTGCATACCACTTATGTGGCCAATGCAGAGCAACTAATGGATGTTTCACTGGTTAACTAATGTGCATCGGGGCTTTTCGAAGCCCCGCTTTATTTTATGGCCGGCACTGATATAGAAATATATATTTTACAACCACATGTAATTTATAACAGAATTTTTCACTGAACAGGTTTCAAAAAAAGGAGAGAGCTGCTAAGCAGGTATCAATTATTCTTGAAAGAATAAATATACATTACCATTTGCCTTGCATCAGCGGCCGATAAACCGGCATGTGGCATCATCGGCACATCACTCCAAATACCTGTACCACCGTTTACAATTCTGCGGGCAAGTGTATCTGCAATGATACCGTTGAACGGATATTTATTTGCGATGTCAATATAGGGAGGACCTATTAATTTTTTAACCTGGTTGTGGCAACCAAGGCAGTCAGACTTTACCACGAGTTCTTTTCCTTTTTCATAATCTTCTTTACTTACAAGATCATTTGGCTTAATATCGGCCACCGAAGTTGGGTACACCTGTGCTGCCTCTCTTTGCGAGGCAATACCTGCCGGAACTTTTTCATTGCTGCTGCCACATGAAAATAAAAGTATAGCTGCTGCGGCGCCAAGCATCGTTTTAAGTATCATAAAAAGCTATTGATAAGAACAGAAAATTTAAAGTAAAATAATTGCAACGAAAGCAGACGAGATATGATTTTTGACAGTTCTGACTCTGATTTTGATGACCTGTAGGATAATTAATGTGACTGGTTTTATTTCCACCAAATAATTGGCGATCGCTCAATTCTTTTTTGACAATATTTCAGAACTAAGCCAGCTTACTTTTTGCTCTGCTTCGTGCGGCTGGCCAATAATATCTTTATAGAGTTCGGGTCGTCTCGCTTTTTTGTACCTGTAGCCGCCTGCCCTTGTAAGTTTCTCCGGTGTTATCAGTGCTGTTATCACTTCATCATCCAACTTACGGCATTCTGCAATAATGTCTCCGTACGGATCGATGATCATGGAGCATCCATTCTTCAACTGGTCATCATCCATGCCAATAGGGTTAGAGAAAATAGTATAGATGGCATTATCGTATGCTCTCGCGGGTAACCATTTCATCAACCAGTCACGGCCTTTCATTCCGTCAAACTCTAATCGCAATGAAGTAGGATCTTTTTCACGATTATTCCAAAGTTCGGGATCAATAAATCCTGCACCCGGTCTTGTTGATGGCGTGCACATGGTAACATGCGGCATAAAAATAATATCGGCGCCAAGCAGGGCTGTAGCTCTCACATTTTCTATGATGTTATTATCATAACAAATTAAGATGCCGCAGGTCCACCCGAAAAGTTCAAACACACAATAGCTGTCTCCGGGAAGAATGTGCGGGTTAATAAAAGGATGAAGTTTCCTGTATTTTGCCACTAATCCATTTTTATCAACGCATACGTAAGCCTTGTACAATTTATCATCTGCATCTTTTTCAAAAAGTCCGGCAAGCACGACAATGCTATTTTCCTTTGCTATTTCAGTTAAGCGTTTTACGGAAGGTCCGGTTGGTATATACTCGGCAAGATCCAGCATTTGATTTTTGGAAAGATGCCTGGCAAAACTGTAGCCGGTCACAGAGCACTCATGAAAGGCTACAGCGTGAGCGCCATCCTTTGCGGCTATTTTACTCAACTTATCTATTACACTTAGGTTGTAATCCTTGTCGCCACTTTTGTTTTCAAACTGGGCAGTTGCTATTTTAATATTACGCATGAAATTATTATTGACCAAACGGGTTGAATGATTGAAAAGACCTGGCTGCAAGTTACGATGCCCTATGCAAATGGTAAATGAGTTTTCAGATCATTTGAAGAGCGTGAGTTTATGTTGCATTATCAAATATCTCGTTCTTGTCCATGATGGCAGGGACAGTGATTACGGATTCAGCATTTTTAAAATATTCTTTCCTGATCGCTTTCGCTGTTTTATGATTCCCGGTGTGGCTCCAACCCGGCGGCATAAAGATGTATAAGAATTTATTTTTTATTCCCGGCGCTTTTGCCATATCCCTGAACAAATAGTAGAATTCACCAAAATAGACATCAAAGAAGTTGTGTGGTTTGATCTTTCTTGTAATTCCATACTGTGGCGGCATTTCAATTTGTTCGGGTTGAAGAGTTCCAAAGACCCTGTCCCATATATTTAAGAGATTACAAAAATTAGTATCGATATATAAAGGATTTCTTGCATGGTGAATGCGATGATGAGAAGGAGTGAGGATGTATTTATTCATAAAACCAAGGCGCCCATCTCTCAATACATTTTCACCCACATGAATAAAGGCGCCCCATGTGCCATCAATAAACATAATTAAAAATAATAAGGGAGGGCTTACGCCCAACAACATGCAGATGGAAGTGCGAATGACATCGGCATAAGGGGCTTCGAGAAAAAAATGAGCATAGGTAACGGAGAGGTTCATGCTTTCCGGCGCATGATGTGTGGAATGCAGGCACCAGAACAGTCTTACTTTATGCCCGAGATAATGATAGATAAAATGAGAAAATTCCCAGATCACATATCCATATATCAGCCAATACCAGGCAATGCTTGTTTTTATGAGGCCGTATTTTTCAAAGAGGCCAATGCAAAATGCAACGGCCGCGATTGATATGTACCGTGAAAGGAACCTGTTGCATACATAAATCAGGAAAGGGATCTTGTAATTTGATACTTTGAATTTTTTGTACACAGCAGCTCGTACAATTTCAATAAGAAGTAATAATGGTATGAGGGGTGAAATGGCGGAGAAAATACCATCAAGTGTAAGCAGGCTGTGATAGTCGCCGGTTTTAAATGTGTCGATCAGCTGGGTGATGCCCAGGAAACCAACTAATTCATCGTATAAAATATGAAAGAAGTTCATGCGGCCAGCAATCAATTTAAGAGAATGAGCTAAAGTTAAGATTTCAAAATAAATGAGGGGAATATTTTTATGAAATGATCTTTCGATGATTATTCTTCTTTACAACTGCCTGTCAAATGTTTTTAGCCTTACCCGGATATATTGCTGCAATAAATTGGGGTAGATGTTATAAACAAGATTGTTCAGGAAAATAATTATCGCCCACCACCGATAGTTTTTTAGTAAAGCATACACCATTATAAAAGTGAAAATTGAAAACATCATGAAGTGAAATTTTTCAAACATGTACGTTTGGTTCAATAATTTCTTGATGGATCGTTTGTTGCCTGATACTACTTTATATCGGGGGTATTTCCGTTTTATAAAATTATTGATCAGCTCACCGTTCTGAGTAAATTTATTAATGAAACCCACGCCGATCTTCTTATATACTGAAGTTGTTTTTCCCAACTGAATACTGTTAAAAAATGATTTGGGAAGAAACAAAGGCAGCATGCTGATGGCAAGGAAAATGAAAAGCAATTTCAAACTTATATGTTGGTAACAAAATACCGAGATAGGAGCAAGGTTTAAAAGTGACCAGAATAAATTGATGAGCATATTATATACCGCCACTTTATTTTTCATCTTCGCCTGTTCTCTGTTTTGTTGGGCTTTCATTACTCGGTACCGGCATTAACGGCATTTTCAAAAATATTGAATACCGGTAAGAATGAAAGGATAGGTTGGGCGGAATTTACCGTGACGAAGATTGATGTGACTGGATAACCTTCCAGTCATTATTTATTTTTTCGTATACAAACGACCAAAAGAATTTAATAGTAAAACTGTCGCCATTTGTTGTTTCGACGGTTGTATTGCCATAGGCTGATACCAATGCTATAGTTTCTGAGAGCACGGTTATTTGTTTGCCGGCTAATGAAATCCTTTGTTTTGAAATTCCCTGTGATCTCGATCTCGCAAAGTTGAGTAATGAATCAAATCTCATATAATAATTCCCGTTTGAAATAAACCCGGCTTCATGCCGGTCATCAACTCCCTGCATAAGTTTATCATAGTCCAAACTTTCGGCAGACTTTATCGAAGCATTAAAAAGAGAATCGATCTCTTTTTCAATGCCGGGTTTCTTTTGAGAAGATATATCCTGCGCTTTTGCTTGTTGAGTAAATCCAGTGAAAAGAAAACAAGTCAGCAAAAAAACCATGGTCTTTTTCATAAAAAATTTTTGTGCAAGGAAGTTAGCCGATTCGAATGAAAATTTAACTGATACAACACAGGGTAATTACAGACATGCATGTGTTTGAAACAATCAGTCGACGCCTGACCTTCATCAGTTTATTACTTAGTTATCAGTTTTAAATTTGGTCGATCTTTTTCTTATTGCCAGCTCTTTGTTTAATCCTAAAACATTCATTATGTTGTCAGCCACTTTTTTTATCCCGGTTCGATTTCAATGGTCAGATATCCGAATGTATTTTTTTGCCTCATTGTTCGCCGCGGGTAATCTTGTTCTTCCGCAGTTATGTCATCTTATTCCTTCGGGCGGCCAGATCTTTTTACCGATCTATTTTTTTACTTTGATCGCTTCTTATAAGTTTGGTTTGAAGGTGGGTCTTCTCACTGCGTTGCTTTCACCACTGTTGAATTCTGTTTTGTTTGGCATGCCTCCCGCGGTCTTGCTGCCTGTTATTATGATCAAGTCTTTTTTACTCGCTCTAGTAGCTGCTTATGCGGCAAGTAAGTATCAAAAACTTTCATTGTTGTTAATAATCGCAGTGGTTGCAGGTTATCAAGTCATCGGTTCACTGGCAGAGTGGAGCATTACCCAGAGTTTTGCTGCAGCAACAGCGGATCTCACAATAGGAATTCCCGGGATGCTTATCCAGGTATTTGGCGGTTGGCTGATCTTAAAAAAACTGGCTAAGTATGAGTAACAATAAGTCATGGGATGAAGTAGCGACAAAAATCAGGTCTGTTGTTTTTGACGAACCTTTTGATATGATCGTTGCTATCGCCAACGGCGGAATTATACCAGCAGCATTGATCAATCAGCGATTACAATTACCCATGAAATTACTGAAGCTTAGTTACAGGGATGCTTTGCAACGACCCATTTATGAATCACCCAAACTTACTGACGAGATATACTTTGATGTGTCAGGAAAAAAAATATTGTTGGTAGAAGACAGGGTGAAAACCGGCGCTACTTTGAAACGTGCAAGAGAACTGATGAAGAATGCAGCAATGGTAAAAACTTTTGCAGTGAATGGCAAAGCTGATTATTCCCTATATGATGAAGCGTGTTTTAATTTTCCATGGATAGTGGCATAAAAAATAAAGACTGATGATAAAATGTTCACGCAGTTCTTAGTAAATAATTGATCATTTATAAATCATTAAAAAATGAAACGCAGATACTTTCTGAAGGCTGTAGCGCTTACCGGTATTGCTTCTACATTTAAGATGTCGGATGGAATGGAAATCCTTTCGCAAAAAGCAAGCAACTATGATCTTGTAGCTGTGCTGGGAGGTACTCCCGCTGACATGTTTAAGAAAGCCATTGCCGAAATGGGCGGCATGAGTAAGTATGTAAAGCGTGGAAATAAAGTGGTGGTAAAACCAAATATAGGATGGGACAGAACGCCTGAACTTGCTGCTAATACAAATCCCGAACTGGTAACTGAAATTATAAAAGAATGTTTTGCTGCCGGAGCAAAGGAAGTTGTAGTGTTTGATCATACCTGCGATGACTGGAGAAAATGCTATTCGAACAGCGGGATAGAAGCTGCTGTTTCGAAAGCAGGTGGAAAAATGATGCCGGCTCATGAAGAATCTTATTATCGTGAAGTTAGTTTGACAGAAGGAGTGAATCTGAAAACGACAAAGGTTCACCAGGCCATACTGGATTGTGACGTATGGATCAATGCGCCTGTTTTGAAAATGCACGGCGGAGCAAGAATGTCTGTTTCATTAAAAAACCTGATGGGTATCGTATGGGACAGGAGATATTTTCACAGTCATAATTTGCAGCAGTGCATTGCCGATTGCAATACACTTGCTAAAAAACCTGTGCTGAATATAGTGGATGCCTACAGGGTGATAAAATCGAATGGTCCGCAGGGAAGATCGGAAGATGATGTGGCGCTGGCAAAAGGACTTTTTATTTCTACGGATAGTGTGGCAGTGGATACCGCTGCTATTAAATTCTTTAACCAGATATCTGCTATGGATGTAGAAGATGTAGAACATGTGGGGAAAGCAGAAGCTCTTAAAATAGGCACTACTCATCTGGAACGGTTGAATGTAAAACGGATCAAAGTATAGAACAATTATTCAATAGTTCTTGTGTGCCGATAAAAGTTACGATGACGATGAAGAGAATCCGGGTGATAGTATCAATTATTATTTTCAGCTTGGTGACATTTTATTTTTTAGATTTTGCAAACCTTTTACCCAATCAGTTTCATGTACTAACTCTTTTGCAACTGGTACCTGCATTAATAGCATTGAATGTCGGGGTGCTAATTATACTTGCCCTGTCAACTCTTTTGCTGGGACGTGTTTATTGTTCATCCATTTGCCCAATGGGTATATTCCAGGACATAATAGATTGGTTCTCGAAAAAAATACACCGCAAAAAGAAATATCCTTTTCTTAAAGAACAAAAAATACTCAGGTGGACAATTGTAGTAATAACGGTAATTGGTTTTTGGGCAGGATTTTCTATTGTAGCGAGCCTGCTTGATCCTTACAGCGCTTATGGCCGTGTTGCGACAAATGTTTTTAAACCGATTTATCTTTTTGGCAATAATATTATTGCGTGGATCGATAATCATTTTAAAAATTATCTTTTTTACAAAACAGATATTTTTGTTACGAGCATCACATCTTTGGTCATCGCCTTAGCCACCATGTCTATTATAGGATTCTTGTCTTATAAATATGGTCGCTTATTTTGCAACACCATTTGCCCTGTTGGCACTGTTCTCGGTTTTCTTGCAAAATTTTCATTTTTTAAGATCAGGATAAATAATGAAAAGTGCAACAGTTGCGGTTTATGCGCTTTGAAGTGTAAATCATCGTGTATCGATTCCGCTTCCAAAACCGTTGATTACAGTCGTTGTGTTAGTTGTTTTAACTGTCTCGAAGTGTGTAACCGAAAAGCAATGTCTTATAGTTTTGCGCCTCTAAAAAGGAAACCGCAAGTAATTTTAGAAAGTAAACAAGAATATAAACTGTCGAAACGTAAATTTTTGTTCGCTTCTTTCTTAATAGGGATAGCCGGGCTGCAAAAATTGTTTGGGAAAAGTCCTGATACAACCCGCCAGGTAAAGGAAATATATACATCGCACAATATTTCATTTAAAAGAAAACATCCTGTTACCCCTCCCGGCTCGGTGAATGTAAAACGATTCAATGAACATTGCACCGCCTGTCATCTGTGCGTGAGCAAATGTCCTTCGAATGTATTGAAGCCTGCGCTTTTGGAATATGGTCTAGCAGGAATTTTGCAACCCACTATGAATTTTGAACATGGTTTCTGCAATTATCATTGTACACTCTGCACCGAAATATGCCCGGCAAATGCATTGGAAAAAATAACGGAAGAAGAAAAGAAGACATTGCAGGTAGGACATGTACATTATATTAAAGAGAACTGTGTAGTGGTTACCGATGGTACGGATTGCGGTGCCTGCTCAGAACATTGTCCTACACAGGCAGTAAGCATGCAGCCATATAAAAATGGTCTTCGTATTCCTGTCATCGATCAGGATCTTTGCGTAGGCTGCGGCGCCTGTGAATACATCTGCCCGGTGAGGCCGTACAGAGCCATTTACGTAACGGGTAATCCCGTTCATAAGAGGGCCCATTTACCAGAAAAAAAGGAACAGAAGAAAATTGAAGTAAATGATTTTGGGTTCTAGACAACATGACCGAACTCACCACTGTTCCTGAATAGAAATTATAATTTTGAAACGAGAAAGAGAATCATAAAATTGAAGAAATGATAGCATATTGCGGTTTGTTGTGTGATAGCTGCCCTATCCATTTGGCAACAATTGAAGAAGATAAACTCCTTCAGAGAAAAATGAGAGCATCCATAGCCGAACAATGCTTCAGGGAATATGGAATGGAATTGGAGCCGGAAGATATTACTGATTGTGATGGTTGCAGCGCTAACACTGGAAGATTATTTTCAGGATGCTTATCCTGTGAAATAAGAAAATGTGCTGTCGTCAAAAATGTTGAAAGCTGCGCATACTGCAATGATTATATCTGTAAAAAATTAAAAGAACATTTTTTACATGATCCTGATGCACAAAGAAGGCTGGAAGAACTTTTATAACTAATTTAAAATCTTCTAAAAGAAAATCATTTTTTACAATCAAAGGATTCATTGATCTTTTCAAATTCGTTCCAGATATTATTAGCCGAAAGTTTTGGTGATATTTCAAAGAAAACGGGAGTATGGCCTGGTGAGTTGCAGTTTTTCAGATGTACCACACAATTTAAAGTAATAGGAAGTTGAGCTATGTAATCAAGCATGCGGATAGTACCGCTATATGTTTCTTTATCATTCAGAGCAGTCTTTATTTTTTTTATTTCCACCTTCACCGGAACCAATTTATTTGCAGGAATTTTCCTGATAGGAATGTTTCTGCCGACCAGGCCTGCATAATATTCTTTTAAATTTCCTTCCAAACCAGCTTCATCTATTTTAGGATTTCCATCAAGCCACCAGAGAAAGGCGTATGACCAATGTTCTTCGCTGGTTGTATCTCCCCAGCCCGGCGTGAAACGCAAATCTTCAACACCTTTATATTGTATCTGAGGAGCGAAATCGGGCGGTAATGGAAAACGTTCGATGTTCCATTCATCCGGAATAGAAAGAGTATACGGTGGAACCCAGGTGTTCACATCAAAGATGTCTAATTTTTGTTTTAACCACTTTATGCACTCGTTTTCATCAACGATTGAAAAGGAAACTGGATTCCTTGTTCCGTTGCTCCTGCTGCCGGGTTGTTCTGCTGAAATAAATTCAGCATTATTATTACCCATTAGCAGCAGGCGGTCGATCAATTCAGAACCGCAAGGGATATCAGTATCATAATAACTATTGCGCCTGTTTTTAAGCTGCCAGTCAATGTCAGTATCGTAATACAATCTTACTGCTACATTTTTTAAATATTGCTCATTGCCCGGCGTTTGTTCTTCCCTGTCAAAGGCAGTTAATTTGTTATAGGCTTCGCGGTTACTATAAATCGTGCCATTCTCTTTCGTCATTGCATCTAAAATGTATTTCGCATCACCAACACTTCCGGAGTAATAATTTTTTTTGATCTGTCTTTCACACTGATGCCAGAGGTCAAACAGGTCGACAGGGGCTGCAACCGCAAACACAGCTTTGGGACGTATTAAAAAATCATTCGGGTACTGATAGGTAAGTTCAGTATATCGCAAGGCAATGTTTCCTGCATAGTCAAAACCGCCCATAGCAAACCTGGAGGTGTCAGCAGAAAATTTTGATACTGCATTTTTCAAAATCGTATTTATCCTGTTAACTGTAACTGAATCGGCATAAAGCTTTTGTTTCATGGAGGCAAAAATGGTAAGCATATCATTGCCGTTTGCATAGGCAACATTGTGGAGTTTGGTTTCTGTAATAATTCCATCCAGGTCATAAAAATCAGACAATAGTACCAGCGTTCCTTTTATATTTCCTGAGCGGGGAGGAACAGCTAAGTAAAATCCGTTGGCACTGTCTTTCTCATCAAACACAATTTTTTGGATATACTGGCAATTTGCAATTAGAGGCAGTATAAAAATAAATACAATAAGAAGAGTAAAGAAGCGGAAGTTCATGATATTGATTTATGGGTCCAGAAAATTCATTTTTCAAAAATATGTCAATCATATTTCTTCAATTCTTTCAATACTTCCTTTTTGATCTTTGCCACCACTTCAACGCTGGGATCAGCAATTTCAGCGATTGTGTATTCGATTGACGTACTCATTGCCTGGGTTGCTTCCTTTAAAGATAAATGATAGTCATGTTGCAGCCAGTTGAGCAAACCGGTCGTAGCTATTTTCAAAGCATCATCTAAACTTTTCGCCGTACCGATAACCATAATGTATGTTGAATCTTCAACCCGCGGATAAATAATACTAAGAGAATCTTTTTTTATAACCTTCACTGTAAATGCGATATTCAATGATGTTTCAAGTGCATTCCCGGCTATCTCACCGTCACCCTGCACCGCATGTCCGTCTCCCATATATAAATAACTGCCCTCATGAAAAACCGGTAAATAAATAGTTGCTGACTGAGTGATTCTGCTAAAATCAAGATTGCCACCAAATGTTCCCTGGAAAAAACTCAGTATCTCATTTTTTTTATTGGAAGGCGCTACCCCGATGCATCCTAAAAAAGGGTTTAACGGAATTTTAAAATTTTGCAAGTGCTCATATGAAGTATCATCCAGCATTGCAAATCCGTTTAAAGTATCCAGCGTCCAAATTACACGTCTTGCTTTTTTCATTTGATGAATGATGTCCTTTGGCACACTGCGGGAAGAGAAACTTTCAGTAGTAAAAGCAGTTGCACGATTTAAAGCCAGCTTTGTAACTGTAACGGCTAAAACATCTCCCGGCTGAGTATTCTCAACATAAAATGGCCCGGTTAGCGGGTTGCCGCCTTGCTGTCTTCTCACTCCATTCTTGTCATAGCCTGCGGCATCCACCGTCTCTGTAGATACGGTGTCACCGGAATTTATTTTTAGAACAGGTTCTCTGTTCAATGAAAATAAATTGGAAAAGGAAGTCGGAACATAGTTTATGTGTGCAGGAACTGTTTGTGTATGCGCAATGAAGGAAATAAAAAGGCAAATGACGATAAAACTAATTTTCATTTAGTTCAATTTACAGAAATATTGAAGGGGTTATCAAATTTATCGATTCAAAATAGAAATTAATATTGCTGAATACCTGCCTGCCGGCAGGCAGGGAATTACATAAGGCACATGGAAGCGTCAAAACGAAAGCTCAATAGTAGTAATTTAGCTGACTACAAAAGATTCCTATCATGAACAAAATGGCATTGCTTCTATCATTGACGGCGCCGATATTGCTTTTTTCTCAAACCAATATGACTGCTGGTAAAACCGTGATGACACCTGAGTTGTTGTGGAAATTGGGAAGAGTGAGCGGGCTTGGCATTTCGAAAGATGGAAAATATGTCGTGTATTCGGTAACCACGCCGGATGTAGAGACAAATAAAAGCAGCCGTCATTCTTACTATGTACCGCTGGAAGGTGGCGAGACTGTGGAAACAAGCAATCCCGATAGTTTAGTAAATGATAAAAATCTGTCGCCGGACGGAAAATATGTGTTAAGCAATAAAGAAGTGAAGGAGAAGAAAGTTTTCGGAAGCGATTATTATCCTGATCTCACGAAATCAAACGTGTACATTTTTAACAATCTTGATGAAAGACATTGGGACCAATGGGAAGATGGAAAATTTGATCATGTATTTGTAACACCGGTAGACAAACCTGCAGAGGGAAAAGATATCATGGCAGGTGAGCCTTTTGATTGTCCGCAAAAACCATTTGGTGGTGATGAAGATTATATATGGAGACCTGATGGCAAAGCAGTGATATACGTAACCAAAAAGAAATATGGAAAAGATTATGCAGTAAGCACCAACACTGACTTGTACGAATATGACCTGGCAACGGGTGAAACAAAAGATATTACCGCAGGAAGAATGGGATACGACATCAATCCATCGTACAGCAAAGAGGGTACTCTTGCATGGCTCAGTATGAAAACAGAAGGGTATGAATCAGATAAACAGGACCTGGTTGCATCGACAGGTCTTGGCGTTGTGAACTTAACGAAACATCGCGATGATATCCATGTTGAGGGTTTCAAATGGAGCGACGATGGCAAGAATATTTTTTTCTGGGCAGCGGTTAATGGAACGGAACAATTATTTGAAGTGGATTATACCGGTGCTACACAAAAACTTCCTGATATAAAACAAATAACGAAAGGCGACTTCGATGTTACTGGAATTATCGGGCAAAGTGGAAATACATTGATCGTATCGAGAACAGATATGAATCATGCTACAGAATTATATTCTGTAAATATTGCTAATGGAGCAATGAAGCAATTGACACATGTTAATGATTCGATTTATAATGCGATCGGCATGTGTAAGACCGAGAGGCGGTGGGTGACTACAACCGACAATAAAAAAATGCTGGTATGGGTTATTTATCCTCCGGGTTTTGACGCAAGCAAAAAATATCCAACACTTTTATACTGCCAGGGAGGACCACAGTCTGCGCTCACTCAATTTTATTCTTTCAGGTGGAATTTTCAATTGATGGCATCAGAAGGATATATTATAGTGGCACCTGACAGGAGAGGAATGCCGGGATTTGGAACAAAGTGGAACGAAGAGATCAGTAAAGATTGGGGTGGACAGGCGATGAAAGATTATTTATCTGCGATAGATGCAGTGAGCAAAGAAAAATATGTTGATAAAGATCGCTTAGGTTGTGTAGGCGCAAGCTACGGCGGCTATTCGGTGTACATGCTGGCGGGTATTCATAATAATCGCTTTAAAACTTTTATTGCTCATGACGGCGTATTTGATCTGAAAAGCTGGTATGGAACTACGGAAGAAATGTGGTTTGCCAACTGGGATATCGGTGGACCCTATTGGGATAAGAATAATGCGGCTGCACAAAAAAGCTACGTTCAATTTTCTCCAAGCAATTATGTTGATAAATGGAATACGCCGATCATGATCGTACAGGGAGGCAGAGATTATCGTGTGCCTGTCGAGCAGGGCTTACAGGCGTTCCAGGCTGCACAGTTGCGAGGTATAAAAAGTAAATTGTTGTATTTGCCTGATGAGAATCATTTTGTTTTAAATGCACAAAACGCATTAATATGGCAACATGAATTCTTTAAATGGTTAAATGAAACAATGCCTCCGAAAGAGAAGAAAGGGTTTTGATTTAGTTGATGGTTACCAGTTCCCGGCTGCAAGTTTTTAGTTTCTGCTGCCGAAGATCAGGCTTCCTATTCGTACCATGTTGCTTCCTTCTTCAACTGCGATGGAATAGTCGCCGCTCATACCCATGGAGAGAGTTTGAGGTTTATAGTTTGTGATTTGCAGTTTGGTATGTTTATCAAAAAGAGATTTCAGCATTCTAAATTCGCTTCTGACTTTTTCCATATCATCTGTAAACGAAGCCATACCCATCAATCCGCAAATACGAACGCTATTCAAATTCTCAAGTTCACGAATTAATAAATCAACTTCCTTTTCATCGAACCCGAATTTGGTTTCCTCTTGTGCAATATGGATTTGTAACAAGCAATCAATAATGCGCTGAGCTTTTTTTGCTTGTTTATTTATTTCCTGTAATAATTTTAAACTGTCCACGCTTTGAATAAGATGAACAAAAGGAGCGATCAGTTTTGCTTTGTTGCTTTGTAAATGCCCGATGAAATGCCAGCGAATATCTTTCGGCAATTGTGCTTTGTTTGTCTGATAACTCCTGCACATAGTTCTCACCAAAATCTCTTTGACCAAGATCATAGAGTTCTTTTATTTCTTCAATTGATTTTGTTTTAGAAACAGCAACAAGAGTTACATGATGTGAGCCAAGATCACCTATGAGTTGTTCGTATACTTGTTTTTGAATCGGCATCGTTATCGGTGATTTGGTGATCCGGTGATCACTCCGTTAACTCCGGTCAACTTCTTCTTGAACGCAGCCATGACTTTTAATATTTCTTCTGATTCTTGTCTCAGCTCTCCTATTTCTTCAATTGCAATAAAACCTCCTTCAACAAGTATTTCTATCCAAAACAAAGTTTCATCTGCTTCTTCTACAACAATGCAAAGCTTTGAATATCTCTCTTTGTCAGATCTGGCTCTGCAAACCGCTCTGAAGTTAGCAGCAACAGAAGTAACAGATTTAAACAACTGTTTGCGAATTACGCTCAATGCATCAGAATACTTTAATTCCGAAACTTTTTTTATCGTTTCAAGAGCTAAAGTTTTCGTCCGTCGACGAAATATTTCATTGAACTCTTCTTGCTTCATATCCCGCGAGTTTGTTTGAAAATTATATCATGATTCACTAAATCACCGATCACTCCATCACTTCATTTCAAAATATCTCTACTGATCACCATTCTCTGTACTTCACTGGTACCTTCATATATCTGGGTGATCTTTGCATCACGCATCAATCGTTCCACGTGATATTCTTTTACATAGCCGTAACCTCCATGGATCTGGACAGCTTCCACTGTTGTCCACATAGCTGTTTCTGACGCATACACTTTTGCCATGGAAGAACTGATGCCATAATCAAGACCTGCATCTTTTTCCCAGGCTGCTTTCAGACAAAGCAATCTTGCTGCTTCAATTCTTGTGGCCATATCTGCCAGTTTAAATGCAATGGCCTGGTGATTCATGATCTCCGTTCCAAACGCTTTTCTTTCTTTTGAATATTTTAATGAAAGTTCATAAGCGCCGCTTGCAATGCCCAATGCCTGTGATGCAATTCCTATGCGACCACCTGCTAAAGTTTTCATCGCAAATGTAAAACCGAAGCCATTTGCTCCTATTTGGTTTTCTTTTGGCACTTTCACGTCATTGAACATAATAGAATGTGTATCGCTTCCGCGAATCCCTAATTTATTTTCTTTGGCCCCTACAGTAACTCCCGGCCAGTTTCTTTCTACGATAAATGTATTAATGCCTCTTGATTTTTTTGAGGGGTCAGTTTGTGCCATTACCAAATACACAGAAGCGGTGCCACCATTGGTTATCCAGTTCTTTGTGCCATTCAACAAATAATAGTCGCCTTTATCTTCTGCAGTTGTTTTTTGTGAAGTAGCATCGCTGCCGGCCTCTGGTTCACTTAACAAGAATGCGCCAATATATAATTCGCCATCTTTTTTTCCATTTGCCAGCGGCACAAGATATTTTTGTTTTTGCTCTTCACTCCCAAATTCCTGCAAACCGTAACAGACTAAACTATTGTTTACACTCATACACACACTCACGCTGGCATCTATCATACTGATCTCTTCCATTGCCAGTACGTAACTAACGGTATCCATACCGGCACCACCATATTCGGGCTTTACCATCATTCCCAGGAAACCCAGGTCAGCTAATTTTTCTATTTGCTCACGGGGGAATTTTTGTTTTTCATCACGTTCAATTACGCCGGGAAGGCATTCGGTTCGTGCAAAATCTCTCGCTGCTTTCTGGATCATCAATTGCTCTTCATTCAATTGAAATAACATAGCCGTTTCGTTTTAAGCAAAGATAGGGGAGGGAGCATTGATGTAAGATGAGGAATGATGACGGGAAATAAAAGTGCACAAAAAATTATACAAAACAGGTTTTAACTAATGATCCATGTTAAAAGAAGATGATCGAATCGCCTGTAATGAATGGTGAGTTCCTTATTTGCTTTTGTAAAATCGCATAAAACCGTTTCACTGTCTTCATGTGTGCCCAGCAGCCTGATGTGATGGCGAAAATCTACCGACCCGTCTCCATACCATTTATAAACAGACTCTTTACAACACCAGAGCAGAGTCGTGAGTGATGAGTCGTGAGTGGCGAGTGAGAAAATGGATTGTTCTTTTGCAGTTAAAAATTTATGCCGAATAGTTTGCACTTTTTCTGTTGGGATCTCAATATCGATTCCAACCCTTTCACTGCTGCTTACAATAGCTGCTGCATAATCACCGCAATGTGAAATGGAAAAATGATATTGTTCATCGGGTAAATAAGGCTTGCGTGTATCAGCAATTTTAATTAGTTCATACGGGAAACCAGGGAAAAGAAATTGCAATAAAAATCGTCCTGCCAAATGCTGCAATCTTTTATGCGGATGAGTGACTTCTTTTTGAAGAGGAACATTGTTTAAAAAAAATTCTTCTGTTTCTTCTATCTTCCAGATACCCAGCCTGGTGGTTTCGTTAATTTGATGTTGAAAAAAAATCGGCACGAATACAATTTAAGATTTAAAATTGCAGACTTTTAATAATAGTTTGAGTTTTGAATTCTAAGTTCTATAGTTCTGGCAAATGCTCCAAATTAATAAAGAATTCATGACTCATAACTCATAATTCATAATTCATGATATTATCCGACAAAAGAATTCTTGAAGAAATAGAAAAAGGTACCATCAAGCTTGATCCATACGATCGTGAATGCCTGGGAAGCAATTCCTATGACGTGCATCTTGGAAAATGGCTGGCCACTTATAATGAGCATATACTCGATGCGAAAAAACATAACGAGATTAATTATTTTGAAATTCCTGAAGAAGGGTTTGTATTATATCCTCATATATTTTATTTAGGCGTAACGCAGGAATATACAGAGACGCATGCTCATGTTCCGTTTTTGGAAGGAAAATCCTCAACAGGTCGTCTGGGAATCGATATTCATGCCACCGCCGGTAAAGGTGATGTTGGCTTTTGCGGTCACTGGACGCTCGAGATTTCTGTAAAGCAACCCGTGAAAGTATATAAAGGAATGCCCGTAGGACAGCTCATTTATTTTGTAGTGGACGGAGAGACTCAAGTAAAGTATAATGAGAAAAAAGGAGCTAAATACAGCGGTCAACCCGACAAACCTATTGAAAGCATGATGTGGAAGAATAAATTCTAACGACTGCAAAAGCGTTTGAATCTCTATACTGCACAAACGCTTTAAAAAATTAATTGACAAATGCAGTTAAAGAAATAGCTAAACCTTCTTGAGGTTTAGCTATTCAAATAATTAACCAGGAATGAAAGCAAATTGCCGTCGCTACATTGGTTGAAAGCTCTTCAATATCTGAAGTGCATCCTGGTAATATCCATCATTGTAAGACACCCAAACATAGAAGCTAATATCAGGATAATCGGGATCAACTAAAAGGAGCATCGACGCAGCAGAGCTGTTTTTTGTACCGTCAACTGCACAACCCCAATAACCATTCAGATCCTTAATGTAAATGGGTTGTTCGTCGCCACTGGTGTTGTATGTATTATATCTTAAATTTTCCTGGGTTGCCCATTTGATGATTGCATTTTTCATGCCGCTGTAAGTAAGATTTTCTCCCTTGCGCGGATAAATATCCATAGTGATGTTATAGCTGGTCGCTTCAAACTTATCTGCATTATTTTCCTTAACCGTCATTTCACTGGATACTTTAAATTTCATCTTGTAGGTGTCCCAGGTATAAGACACAAGTGATTGAGCTTTCAGAACGTTTCCAACAAAAAAAAGTAATAGCAGTCCGATGAGGTGTTTGTGTTTCATGTTGCAAGTATTTGTGTGAGCAATTAGTGGTTTTAGAAAAATTTGTTAACCTAATTAAATATAATAAATAGTTTTTATTTCTACAACGCCTCCGATGAATTCGGGGCTTCTTTTTTTTCAACTTTTTTTAAAGAAAATACTTCACCGGGTTTACCCGGTCTTCAGGGACTTGACGGGGTCCGCCCTGCCTGGTTTATAGCATTTCGTAAAAAATATATAACCTTAATCGTAGTAAGAAAAAGTAGATTGTATTTCAAAATGTCGACCGGCATCTGTTCCGTTTGTAACTACAAGATCACCCGTTTTTACAACCGGTCTTTCTTTCGCATCATAAGTATAGATATATTCTACCTCATAATTAATACCGTCACCCGTGTGAATGTTGCGCCCCGGATTGTTCACCTGGATCGCTATTCCGGGTAATAAAAGGAGTTCGTGCGGATTAGTATGCAGCAATGAAAAACCATCTGCATTTACATGGTTATCATAATTCTCAAACCTGTCTGTATATGTTGCATCTGTTTGAGAACCGACAGGGTAATCATGAGTCGTGATCTCTTTTACATTGCCATCAGGATAATAACTAAATGTCAGAGTTTGTTCCAGTGCATAGCCCACATCGCCTTCCTTTACATCCCAATCCATCTGCTGCAATTGTTTAGAAGGGGAAAAACTTAACACGCAATGGCGGATAGTAACACCATTCCTGTCTTTTACTTTTACCGCTACAAGTTCTCCATTAATATATACATATTCAAGAGCGATATTGTTAGTGAAGTCGGTGGTATTTTCCAATGATACTATGTTCGTTCCCTCATAATTCGCTTTGTACTTTCGCAATCCGGCCGAATAGTCCGCATGGCTGATATTACCAGAATCGTCGTATTCAAAATGATAGTAAGGGGAGGGGAGGTTGCGTTCGTTCACATCTTTTAGCTTCAACTTATTTGAAACAGGTGGCTGGCCGGAAGTGTTACCGTTTTCTTTGTGACAGGCAACAATTGTAACAATAAAACTGATTAACCACAATTGTTTTGCTTTCATGGCTGCATTTTTTCAATGATAATTTTGAAAAGAAAATTAACCTTTTCTACGCGGCGAACAGTTGAAATAAGTTCTGTTCATCGTTTAGCTTTTTATTTGCCAGCCATAAACGTGACATCAGGATGCATGGTTGCTTACCCAAGGTTATAAATAATGCAAAGTGGATACTTGTAAAAGAGGTGAGTATAATTGTGGGAGGAGGCAGACAAGTGTTTTAAATTCTGAAATGAAAAGCAGCCTGTACATTCCATCCACCTTTTTTTCCAGGAATATACATCGGTTCAATGCTGATTGCATTTTCATTGAAAGGGCGGAGAAATTTCAATCCTACACCGTAAAAGAATCCCATATTCATATCAAGGCCACCCCACAAATCCGTATAAATCGAAAGCTGGTAAGGAATCCTAAGCACTCTATATCCGATCTTATTATACATCCTTCCTGTCATTACTGTATCACCATCCACTTTGTATTTACTCTTCGCCATTTCTGTCGGGAAAAAAACATCGACACCAACATGGATGCTGAAATTGGATTCATCTCCCGTTTTGCCGTATTCAAGACCGGCCCCATTCATGCCTTTAAAATAGTTATAGTGGAGCCCCAAAGTTGTTTTGAAATCACAATTACAACCCGTTTGGGTTTTGCCGGAGCCGTAAATGACGATAAGAATGATCGTCAGTAAAAGGTTTTTCATTTGAACAGATTATAAGTAAAGTATTCTTTTGGTATCGTAGCTATTTTCTTTGAACAACTAAATTGCTCTTCAGCAATCGTCATTCTCAGGCAATCTTTTCAAAAATTCAGTTGATGTCTTCTTTGCCAATCAAATTATCTGTTTGCCGACGTTATTAACGTTTCAACAGCATAAATCGTATTTCCCAAGGTTAGTGATAACTTGTTTTACAAAAATTTCCTTAGTACGGGGGCACTTTGGTGAGTAGTTCCTATGAAAGATGGCTGGTAAGAATGGACCTATAAAAGTAGGTTGTTGGTTGTGCAAAGCTATAGCGAAAATGTTCTCACTTCCCGATAAGTTATGCACCGCCCTGCATTTGAATAAGAAACAAAACAACCGGTTATTTAAACAACTCAGTAAAAATAAAATTCATCAGGAAGGAAACCAGCACACCGCCTGCCGCTCCGCAGAGTGGCCAAATTACGTAGAGATAGATCGGTTTCATGTACCATTTTGTACCTGCCATACCGCTGGCAGCAATATTTGCAACTGGGAGTAAATTATAGACAGAAGCCACTGGTGAAGGAGTTTCAACAATCTCAACAACCTTTTCTTCCTTTTTAAGAGAAAGACAATTAACAGGATCACTACGAGCAACTCCGTTAGCAAAAGTGATCTCAGTGGTTGGCGTTTTTGTTTCGATCATTTTTTCTGCTTCTTCAAAACTATCCGCCGCTGCTACAAATGGATTGAGCTGTGTAAATATTTTCTTTTGTTTATCGGATAGAATAATATTCTTACTGACCAGGGTCAGTTTAGCCATTTCAGATAGTCCAATCGAGATCTTTCCACGAAAGGCATCTCTATCCCATTTAACAGGATGATCTGATAATTTATGTTCCTGGAAAACTACTTCACAGGCAGTTTTTAATTCAGGTGTCATAACGGTTATTTAACTCCTACAATAAAAAGGCCGGCTTCATAAGAGATACAGGGGCGGAGTTCGTAGAATATTAGTGAAGGCTTTGGCAGAAAGTAAAGTTACGATATTCTTTAAAATTTACTATTAAAAATCAACCGCCGAAATTCATTCCAATTGCTGAGATCATCAGCTGAAAATACCGACCTCAACAAAATTGAATTGTCATTTTATTTTTATTGATCTCTCCGCTTCCTCCTGATTTACCGGCTGAGATATGCCCGACTTTTTTCTAAACCAATATTGCAATTCCACCACAATGATCTTTATCGGTAAACAACATTTATATTTAAACATTGCAGGCTGAACGATTTCACACTTTAGGCCGTTGTTTGATCCTTTCCATTCCTTCTTTTGTAATCGTGATCACGAGAGTATCAAGTTGTTTTGTAGTAACAAGCTTTTCTTCTTCCAGTATTTTTAAATTTTCATGGACGACACTCCAGTCAAGGAAAGTACGAAGAATAATTTCTCTCGGCCTGCAGGGGTAAGTCTGGGGATCGGTTTTGTCTTTTACAATTTCATATAAAGTGTGAAGAACCTGGTAGCGAGTTTCCATAGAAGTAAATATAAATTAAAACGGTTTACAGATTTTTTATTTTTTTCACCATCCTTAATAACTGCCGTTTTTTGTAGGGAACATGCGGTAGAGAAGAATATTCTTCCGGGTAAGCAGAATAGCAAACCCCCATTTAAGGGGGTTTGTCGTTGGCAGTTATGCGGATTTAAATGATCAATGACAACTTCCGGTCTTCGGACAGGAAGAAGGACAATGTGTACAGCAGGTTTTAGCACTCTTTTGTTTGCTCTTGTGCTTTCCGGCATAAGCTGTTGTGCTTATTGCAAGCAAACCAATAAGAGCTGCTTTCAATATAGATTTCATGATTAGAAATATTTATCGAATAAAAAATGTTGTTTACTAAATCGGACTATACGAAGAAAGTATCGGGCGGCTTCCATTGCTGGGAATGATAATCGGAAAGATCATTATTCAGCATAACTGCGTATTCTGTTTTATCAAAAAATCCCGGAATCATAAAGCCAAAGGATGCTTTGTAGATGGTAACTACAAAAAGAGGACAATCGGGACACGAGCTGGACGTGCATTTGCTTTTCTTTTCCTGGTGGTGCTTCATCATCTCAGCTATCATTTTGCATTTACCGTCCATCTTCATAATGGCACATTTTGAAACTATTTTCCTGCTGCAATCAGCAGGTAGTGTGACAGCCTCTATAAAGAAGACCGCCAGTGCCATTAACAGTATGAATGCCGAAAACTTTTTCATCCGACTATAAACATAAATAATGTTATCAGTATCGGCAATAAGTTTTGTGATGAATGGCGATCAATAGCGAATAATGAATGGTAAGTAATGAATAATCAAAACCGGATAATCCTGAACTCAGACATCTTGCTTAAGAAAATGAAATCTGGAAAATTTATTTTAAGGTTACGATCACAGGGACATGATCGCTGTGTTTAGTCCATATTTCAAAATCGCCCACATCCACCGAATGTAAATGTTGCGCCAGTTCTTTTGAAATAAAACAATAATCAATGTGATAAGGTTTGTCTTTGTGCCGGTACATGTAGAGGGTGGGATGTTTTTCTTTTCCCTGCTCCTGCTGGTGATATAAATGGTAGCAGCTATAAATTCCTTTTTCTTCAAGAAACTTTACCACGTTGGAGTGATTGCTTTTGCGGCGTGGCCTGTCCCAAATAGTATTGCTGTTAAAATCTCCAACCAACATACTTGTTTTGTTTGTGAGGTGGCTTTCATAATAATGAATCGCTTTCCAAATTTGTTCTACATAAGTGCCGTCCGGATCCTGGGGATTATTGGCCCAGATTGCATAAAGAGTAAATTTATATTTCGGGCTGCTCACGGATATGGGTACTATCGTCCTGAATTTGGGATTATGTATCCGCAATAACCTAAGTTTGATTTTACCATAAGCAAAAACGCCAAGCCCTTTATTTCTGTTATGGCCAAACCAGAGTGCTCCTGTTGGTTGCTCCTTACCAGGTTCAAGTTTAAATTTATCAGGGTGCTCACATTCGGGGATAATCAATATATCCGGGTTAAGAGGTAAGACATGACTGAGCTTTTTTCGAAAAGCCATATTGCAGTTCCATGTAATAATCTTCATGAATTGTCAATCTTTTGTACCGGAGATAAATAAAGCCCACTGCATACATTCATAGTATCCAACCCATTACTCTTTAATTTTTTTTCGTAGCATCCGCTGGCAACTTAACTCCAAGTTTCGCTGCTACCAGTGGTAAAAGGTCAACACCAGGAGGCGCTGTGAGAAATACATCTTTCTCCAGGACGTATTTATATCCTTTTTCTTTTGCCACCTCATTCAGTGCATTATCTATTTTGTTATACACCGGGGCATACAGCTTTTGTGCCTTAGCCCGTATGGCCTGGTTGGAGAGTGTCTGCCAGTTGCGAAGTTCATATCCCAGCATATTAACGGTAGTGCGGTATTCTGCCAATACTGATTTTGGTGTATGCGAAGTATCAGCCTGCGTCAGCATACTGTCCTTGTACTGGTACTCTCTTAAAACAGTAGTATAGGCTGTAATAACCGAATCACGCTGATAAATAGCGAGCAGGGTATCGATGCCCGGTTTTTCCGGCATATAACTCATCATTTCATCAGGATTAAAATAACCGATCTTAGTTTGTGCCGCGCAGTAATGACTAGCGAAAAATGATAAGATAATAAAAGCAGTAAAGATGAATTTTCTCATTTGCAATTGTTTTTGTAAGGTCAATAAAGATAAACATCCTTTTGTAACAAACCGGAAGTGCTCTTGTAAAGAGGTGTTATGAAATAATAGTGTGTTTTTTGGGAACGAGCTATCGCGGCTGCGGACGCCAAAGTGAATGGAGATTATTTAAGATGATATTCTTTTTGAATAAATATTACGAGCCTTTCACCCTCTTCATGAACGCCTTCCAGCCAACTGATCAGTCCTGCAAGACCATAGTTCCATAATTGCTGGTGAGCATACGCTTCATTCAATAATTTTTTCCCCTGTTCTGTTAAGGGTACCGGAATGCTCTTATTATTATTAAGCCTGATGAAATCGAAAAATTGACTATAAATATGCTGATCGCTAAGGGCGCCATACATAAAGTTGGATTGCTGGTAATAATTCTTCACCATCTGATCGTATTCCATAATTCTGTCTGAAACGGCTTTGTTTCTTATTAATCGTAACTCGCCGCTGTTTTTTAATTGCTGGATGGTGCGGTCATTAGAAACAAAAGCTTTAATGTCCAGGTTTTGCGTCCATAAACTATATGCCTTGTTTGAGTTTTCAATTATGCCGGGCGATGATAATTCTTTTAATACACTATCAATACCTGTCTTCGTTTTTTTCAACTGTACCAATATTTTATTAGACTGGCCTGTATCTGATTTCAGATCTTCCACCAACGAATAAATAAATTTCTTTTCACGTTGATGCTCCCGCATTTGTTCACGCCAGTTCTCTGCTATAAAGCCGCAGAACACAGCGAGAAAGAGCATTAAGAATTCAAAGAAGTAATGCCGAATTTTTTTTCCCGGCGCATGATGCAAATGTTCGGCATGGGTTTCCATATCTCCGGTTTCTTTTTTAGAAATTATACTGCCAGGCCCGGCAACAGAAATAGTTTCTTCATTTCGTTTTTCCAATTCAATATTCACAGCGCCGCCGGTGTTCCTGTTTTCTGACATTTTGTTTTTTTATCGGTCATGCTATGCAGGCGTTGATACCATAACATGTACAAATATAAATCACCCGCCATCCAATTTTTATGACTTTGATGTTTGTTATGACTTATATCATCACAGGGTTACCGGGGAGATGACTCTGGCGCCTTGCCTACCGGCAGGCGGGGAGCGCAGCGACGAAGCAATTTGAAAACAGAAATCATACTCACGCACAGACCTGCACGGTGAAGATGATGCAAAATAGTAATGAGTCCTCCGGATTTTTGAAGTGACTTGTTGGGGAAGAAGACTTAGTTTAGATGCGGTGAAGTTGCAAACTATGCCGTCTTGCCTTGTGCTTTTAGTGAGACTCATTGGGGAAGGAAGGGTTTAATTTTTTATTTTTTCGGGAAGATAGTTGTGCATCAGTCACCTTTTGTTGGCCGTAGTTTTATTTTTTCGTTCTGAATTTGGTAATCATTTTTTTAAAAAGGGAAGTAAACAAGTTCAGGTCTCTTCTAATTGAATTTTTTTCAAATGAACTGGTAGAAGATTTAATAAAGGCAATGTCTTTATAGATAAGGCCTTTTTCAAACTGGCTTATTTTGCCTTTAAATTCTGCTATTAGGTCTGATACCTGGATATTAATTTTTTCTGACTGAGGTTGTTTATTCCATATATCTTTTATGTCTTGCCAAATATCTTTTTGTTCTTTATTCCACATAGAATTATATTTTTTTCGTTATGCAATGTAATAGTGTATTCCTTATTCTTTTCATTTTAACAGCAATGTGATTTTCAGTTAAACCGGTAATTGTTGCAATTTCTTTATAAGGTAATTCCTCTAAATGGAGAATGACGATGGATTTATTGATTTGATCTAAAAGGTTTATACAGGAAGTGAGTGCTTCATACTTTTCCTGTTGGTGTTTATCAGGAGTCAGGTCTGCAGATGCGAATTGAATGGAATCCAATCGAATTGTCTTGTTCTGAATATTTTCCGATGTTTGTTTTGAACGAAGACAAATATTAAGAGTAATTCTATATACCCATGTATCAATGCTGGAATTACCTCTGAATGATTCTAAAGATTTCCATATTGCATAAATAACATCCTGAAAAAGGTCTTGCGGCTCTAATGGAGTTACCGCGTAAATTTTACAGATCCGGTAAATTTTGTCTTTATTTTTATCAAGTATTTCTTCAAAAGCCTTCGTTGTCTGATTCTCCATCTTTTTTAGCTCTTTACTTATATTAGTGACAAGAGTTATCAAAATATGACAGAAAGCCGGATTTTATTTCGGGAGTGTAAATTACAGCCAACGGTAGGTATTGCCGATGGCAGGTTATTCATTGAACGTTCTGCCCGGAGCCACCGATGATTATATAATTTATAGATGAAGTTAACAACAAAAGTTGATTAGAATTCCTTCTGCCCGAACGCAAGATGACCAAAGAAAAAAAGTTGAAAACATGTTGTTTGGCTTATCCGTGTTCGGTCAGCAAGATATGCAGTTGATAGTAGCACTACCGATGAGTATTTATTCGTCGCCCCCTGCTGACGTAAAACTGCCTGTTATGCGCATACTCTACTCTCGCAACCATTCCACGCAAGGCGGCATTTATTCATTTTTCTCTTAACGCCGGGCCAAAGGGCTGAATCCCTAGGCAGCAGGACTCCAATTGCTCTTTATCCCTTTGATGAATAAATATAAAATGATGGAAAGTTCACCGAAGAAAAATGGAAACATATACGGTTCCATCGCATTTTTAATTTCCGGGAATAGTACATACATAAGACTTTGTGTAGTATAAGCAACACCTGTAATCAACACAAGCACTCCGATGATTCGTGGAATGAATCCTGATTTGTATGCCAATATTCCCATCGGGAAAAGCCACAGTCCCCAGAACACCTGCATCAGCCCTGTTCCGGCAATGCTTGTCCTGCGAAAGAGTATGGCAAATTTCTGCGCCTCTTCTGCGGTGAGATATTTTAAAATATCCCCTTTAAGGACTAAGAGAGAGGATATATCCAGCGTAGAAAGTGCAAAGCTAAAAGGAACCTGCACCAGCACAAATGCAACCAACAGTCTGCAAAGATTGCGGTTTACATTCTCAAATAGTTTATAAAACTGCATTGCTAAAAAAATGTACAAAACATTTGTGATGACAGAGACGGATAAATCAATGCGGAACAAAAATTCTTTGTTCACAATGTTTTGGCAGGTTGCCACATCGTCACCCTTAACACTAATCCGAGGCGGGACATACATGATACTAAAAATGCCAAGAATTGCAAGAATGAAATATAAAAGGCCGGTAATCCGTGCCGTTCTTTTCAATGAGTTTTTATCCTGAATCATAATTTTATTTATGGTTATTTTCAAGTTAGCAGTACCGTTTAATCGTAGCGCAAAAGTTGCGTATAACGAGCAGGTATTACAGAAGGTGGGATATTCATTGAATGTCCTGCCCGGAACAACTGCTGAATAATGCTGAAGATAACATTTGTCGCCTAATTATTAACGTCAAGCCCGAACTAAAGCACAGCGATGCAATGACCCGTCCTGAAAAAAGTTGACTGGTTTATTAATTAATCCTGTTATTGGTTTACTAAGATAATTCATCCTGAAATAGGTTGATCAGAAAAGTGGTTGGTGGTGCGTGGCAAAAAATATTTTTGTAGCCTTTTATAGCTAAAGAAAATATTTTTTTGTGCAGGCCTATGATAATTTCTGCATCGCCGGTTCATGATCTTTTCGTTTATAATAATAATTTTTCCATCGTTTTATTTGTGGTCCTTTTTGCGTGTGCACTTCATCGGGTATCTGCCAGTTGAGACTTGCATGTCTGCGTTTGTAGTTGTAAATGGTGATTCCTCTTGCAATGTGCCGCGAGGCGTGATCAATAGTATCGTAATAGTTGCTGATGAGCTCGGTTTTTAAAATACCATTTACTCTTTCAGCAATGGCATTTTCATAAGGATCGCCGTTTTGAGTCATGCTGATGAGTGCATTGTTTTTTGTTAATAAGGATACATATTCTGTGCTGCAGTATTGCAGACCGCGATCGCTGTGATGCATTACGATTGCATCGGCAGGTTTTTGCACCAATGCTTTTTTTAGTGCTACTGCAGCACTGCTCACTTTCATATCATCGCTTACATGAAAGCCTACAATTTTTCTGCTGTAGGCATCAGTGATCAAAAACAGGTAGGCAAACCGGTGTTTGAGCGGAATGTAAGTGATGTCGGCTACCCAAAGCTCATGGGCTTTCAGTGGCGTGAAATCCTTAGCCAGGTTGGGATAGCGGTGAAGACGGTGTTTGCTCATGGTAGTGTATACATTGCGCTTTTGTTTACGTACCAGTAATTTATTTTCTCTTAATACATCAAAGAATTTATCTCTTCCGATACGAATGTGATGTTGTGTAAAAAATGGTTGCAGTTCCACAAACAGTTTCCTGCCGCCACATCGTGGTTGTAATTTTCTTATTCGATCTACTTCGTTTATAATAAGACCATGCTGCATATTTCTATGAAGTGTTTTGTTTTGATGCTTATGATATGCCTGAGGCGAATAACCCAACAGCCGGCAAATGGTTTGTAAGCTTACAAACGGATTTGCCTTTTTCATTTCCTGGACTGTGGGCTTCCAGGCTTTTTTCTGATGGCAATATGAAGTTTTTCTTCGGCCACATTGATCATGGTATCCAGTGCATCGGCACGAAGCTTTTCCCACTGAAGTTGCTTTTCTAAAAGAGCAATCTTTTTTTCGAAATCCTGCCCGGTCGGATGTTTTTTGGGGAGTCGTTTTTTTTCCGGAGAGTCCATATCTCTAAGGTAATGGTTTTGTTGTTTGGTGGTTCGCTCCAAACCATGAATGCCCTGGTAGATTTGTACCCATTTACAAATCGTAGTACGGCTAATGCCATACTTGTCCTGAAGTTTTCTGTATCCACAACCTTGCTGTAGATACTCCTGAATGATTTGTTCTTTGATGTCCATAAAATGGTTGATTTTTAGTCAACCTATTTCAGGACGAGACACAAAAGCTTGGCTCGACCCCGTCAGCCCTGCTGACGCAAAACTGCATGTAAGCGGTAGTGCTGCGTTTACTATTGTTCATTATCAAAATTCAAGTCTTTAACTTCTTTAAAAACTTTCTCAGTCACTTTGCCATTTTTATCAATTGTCAAATATGAAAAAGTTGTATCGCCTTTTGTCTTTTCCAATTTCTGCTTTTTGTCAAAGTCTAACCATTGGGTAATTGCTCCAATGTTTAATAATGTGTCGTGGTTTATAAACTTACTTCGTGTCTCAAACCAATAACCGCCTTCGCTACCTTTTCCACCAATCTGTGTCCATGAAAGTAAGCTGTCCTGTTTGTCAAGGATGAAATAAAATATTTTTAAACCTAATTCTCCGTCGTCCTTGATGATTGTAAACTCATTTTTGGTTGTGTCCCTGTCTTGCCATGAATATAGGTAGCCTGGGTCACCAATGATACTGTCAAACATTGGATGTCTGAGTTTTTTAAAGTTGTTTGCTTCAAAGTCAGTCCACAATAAACTGTCGCTTACAAACTCTTTTTTGTTTTGATACTTGAAGTTAGTTTTCTGTGTCTCCCAAAATGAGGATGATTTTTTTGTCAAGCCGCTACAGCTAATAAACAAAAGAACAATAATTGAAATTAGAAGTCTCATGGTGGGTCAAATAGCATTACCGCTTACACTATAATTGACGAAACCAAAGCAACAATAGTGTGTTTTTATTTAATTGATTTTCATCACTAATCTCTTTCGCTTTTTGTATTGTTTGTTTCGCCAACCTGCCTACCGGCAGGCAGGTACAAATTACAATATTTACGGTTTTAGTTAATTCAACAAAAAAAGACCACCTCTGCGAGATGGTCTTTGTCATCCTAACGTATGGGTAATCATCAATAGGGTTATATCACTATGCGTGATACAGGGTCTGTGTACACAATTTGTCCCTTGGCGCCTACGGCTGCTACGCGGCAGTAGTAGGTTTTGCCCGGCTTCAAGGTCGCTGAATGTGATCTTGCTTTTACTGCTGGTAGTAGCTACCCAACTGTTTTCCTGCTGCGTGGCATCGGTAGTGTACTCGTACATATAGGCTTTGGCGCCTTTTACCGCGTTTACACTTACCACCAGGTCGCCGGCATTCATGCCATTTGTTACCTGCAGGTTTTCGGGTTTGGTAATTACTACCGGTTCTCTTTCCTTGCTGATGTCGAAGCCGGTTGTCAGCAGCATGGTTCTGTCGCCGTTGGCAGTGGAGGTTATATTGGCTGCCAGTTGGCGAAGCGTTTCGATAAGTGTCTGTTTTTTCTCGTTCTTATCGGCAATGGCTGCCCGGTTGCCGCTGGCGGCTATGGCAAGCGCTTCGGCAAAATTGCTTACCATATCGGCTACATCTGCAATGGCAGGAACGGTGGTGGGAAAATCAGGATTACCTGTAAGGCTGGTGGTGATGGCCTGGCTCCTGGCCAGCAGGTTTCCATCACTAAGCGCTGCAAAAGATAATAGTGCTTTTTCCATAAAATGGGTTTAAGGGTTAAGAAAAAATGGGTTTCGTTTTTTTGAAAAAAACTTTCGACAGCAAAACAAAAAATCACCGCGCTTTTTTGCAAGTCCGTATTTATACTCTTGATTTTCTAAAAATTTTTTTTAAGTACACTAGGGAAAAAAACAGGCCGGCATTGTAAAAAAGACAACGGAGTATTAAATTAGGGTTTTTGTACCCATGAAAAATGACGAAAATACGGAGGCGGTAAAATTTTTTTGATTGATAAGGGATCATCTTCTTTTAATAAAACAAGCCATCCGGCAAGCAAAAGAAGCCCTTCAAAAAACAAAAGAAGTCGTTCAGGAAACAAAAGAAGCTCCTTCAAAAAACAAAAGAAGCCCTTCGAGAAACAAAAGAAGTCCTTCAAAAAACAAAAGAAGCCCTTCGAAAAACAAAAGAAGCCCTTCAAAAAACAAAAGAAGCCTTTCAAAAAACAAAAGAAGCCCTTCGAAAAATAAAAGAAGCCATTGCAGCGTCATTGCGAGAACGCCGAGCGCCACCTGCCGGCAGGCAGAGAAGCGAAGGTAGGCGAAGCAATCTATTTCGGCGGCTACCTAAAAGTTCGCTTTCAGATTGCTTCAAAACATCTCCACACCTAATGCTCTGCTGATTTTTTCACAATGACGAACAGCCCGTCATGTGATCCCGAGCGAAGTGTCGGGCGAAGTAATTTAAAACCCCGATCGCAGATCGGGGTTCTTAATCAAATACCATTAACCATTAAACCTTATCCTATGAAAATTAGAATACTAATGTAGTTTTTTTTAAAAAAAGTACCTGGCCGTTTTTATTCGTATCGGGCTATGGCCTGGAGGCCATGAAAGTTGTAAAAGCTTTTGCATAGTAAGACGCCGTGTCCACCTCTGTTAAGGCTTTGCTTCAGAGACATGGCTTGCAAAAAGAAACTATACTGTCATGTAAAATAAGTGTCATTAAAATTTCACTTTACTTAAATCAGCTCAAGCCTGTATCCGAAAATTACTCTCTGTCACTAACATCTAATATTTTCAAATGCGGATAACTAATACCCAAGGTGTTACACGGAAATTCTTCTTCAGGCTGCAGAGCTGCTACTGATACGTAAAGCTTTTTGTTTTGGACATTAAAACTTGAAGGTAGTCTCACGACTGAATAATTTATGTCATTACGCTTAGTCAAAGTGCGTATTCTTAAGGAGTCTTCGGAAAAGTCAAGGACCGGAAGATAACACGAAACGTCACTCGTTTGAACAACTTTAGCTTTAAAGAAATAGGTTTCAGTGTTATTTTTTTTACAGCTTAAAAAATATAAGCTAAGTATCAGTAAACTTATTAATAGACTTTTCATTTTTCTTATTCCTGACAATTGGTTTAAGTAGAACGTTGCGTCAAGCTTGCAGATGCGGGGCTCGCTTGCACACATGCCTGCACAGGAAGACTCCGGGCGGACACGGGAAAAAATCATAACTTAATGTATATTCATTTTATCTAATTCCGCATGTTTCAATGAAAAATATTTTTCTTTTTTTTTCATTTCTTTGTTTTTCTTTTTTTCTACGGGCACAAACAGATTCATTGCCTCAAAAAAAAGATTCAATAAGAAATGAAATCCTCCAGGAACAGTCAAACGAATTGCAAAGGCTCCAGATACAGCGCAATGCGGATTCTATCAGGAGAATGGAATTGAAACAACAACTGGATCAGTTAAAGTCAACCGACAACCTGCAAAAAGCAGAACTTCAGAAACAGATAGGAGAACTCAATAATAAAGAAACAGAGAGGATAATACAGCAAAAACAAAAAATCGATTCCCTTCGCCGGTTTGTCAGAGGTTTTCCTGTTGTTCCTTTTGGCGATACCTTGTTTCGTATTTATAATAAGATCGGAAGTTTTATTCCTGCCGACAGGGCAGCAAGCATTAGTGAAAGAATTGAAAAACTCGCAAAGAACTTTCGGTTTGCTGCAGATTCATTGAAGACAACTGCTTCTGAGCAGGGAATAGATATCATATATGGCGAAACTATTGTAATGAGCATTTCAGAAACTGATGCACTCTGGGAAAATTCCACGGTTGCTGAAACGGCCCTGCGCTATAAAAATATTATAAGCACTGCAATACTTAAATATAAAAACAGCATCAGTTTTATTTCCATTTTAAAAAAGATCGGTCTTGCTTTGCTGGTAATCGCAATACTAACAGCGATCATTTATTACCTCGGTAAATTGTTCAGGTGGCTAGCCCGGTGGATCATTGGGCAAAAAGGAAAATTATTCAAAGGGTACAGGATCAGGAAATACCAGTTGCTTGATTCAAAAAGACAGATAAGTTTTTTACTGCTGGTAAATACAATTCTAAAATGGCTGCTGATCGTTTTAACTATTTCACTTGCCCTGCCTGTTTTATTCAGCATTTTTCCATGGACTAAAAATTTTGCCGATACACTATTGGGCTATGTACTTACTCCGTTGAAGGCGGCTTTGTCAGCCATATGGGGATACCTGCCAAATCTTATTACCATCATAGTTAGTGTTGCCATTTTTCATTATGTGATAAAAGGATTGCGATTCTTTAAAAACGAAATTGAGAACGGGAAATTAAAGATCGAAGGTTTTTATCCTGATTGGGCCAATCCGACTTTCCAGATCATCAGGGTATTGCTATATGCATTTATGCTGGTGGTTATATTCCCTTATTTGCCCGGTTCTGATTCACCTGTATTCAGAGGTGTTTCTGTATTCCTTGGAATACTGTTTACATTCGGCTCCGCCGGGTCTTTATCAAACCTGGTTGCCGGGTTTGTTATTACATATATGCGATCTTTTAAAATCGGCGATCGTGTAAAGATCGGAGAAGTTACCGGTGATATCATTGCCAAATCATTATTGGTAACACGCATCCGGACCATTAAGAACGAGATCATCTCTATTCCTAATTCTTCCGTTATGTCAAGCCATACCATCAATTTCAGCAGTGAAGCAAAGGATAATGGGCTGATTATTTATACAACTGTTACTATCGGGTATGATGCACCCTGGCGACAGGTGCACCAGTTGCTTATTGATGCAGCAAAGAAGACCTCCTTTATACTGGAAGAACCGGCACCATTTGTTTTGCAAACAAGCCTTGACGATTTTTATGTCAGTTACCAGGTAAATGCTTATACGAACGATGCAAACAAACAGGCCTTTATCTATTCAGAACTTCACCAGAACATACAGGATGAGTTTAATAAGGCCGGCGTAGAGATCATGTCCCCTCATTACAAAGCGTTAAGGGATGGCAACGACTCTACGATACCATCTAAATAATGAAAGGAAGAGTAACTCCTGGGGTAGAAAATTGAGAGCGGGGTTCTTTACAGCAGAGCAATGTGCAGAGAGACATCGGAATTATTTGATTGAGCGCATCGTTTATGTGTAACAAGTTTTCATACCTGGTGTTTCGCTTGCACACATCGCTGCGCAGGAAGATCCCAGATGGACATGAAAGCAATGCCACGTATTCGCTCATTACTTATAAGGAGATATTGGCAGCGGGAAGAATATTTATAACGTAAATTTTCGTTTCCATAAGGCTCTGTAAGCAACTATATTGATGACAATAACAACTGCTACCAATATATACTGAATATTAACAGCCACATTCTCCTGGTAAATAACTGGTACAAGATAACGCGAAACAAAATCGTCCTGGTATGTCGATAGCCCTGCATGAAAAGCAAAATAATTTTCAAGTTTAGTAAGCGGACATATTACTCCCGGCGATATTTCTGCAAACACAGCCCATGCTAAAGAACAAAGATGAATAATTGTTAGGCCACGTTTTCTATTTGCAATAAAGCCGCCCGCCACAACAAATAGTATAAACAGCAGATGAACAATTATTGTTAGCTCGGTAAGAAATTTGTATAAGCTTGTCATTCGCTTTCCGTACTTGTAAAAATATTTGCAATGTTTTGTCTTCGCTCAGCGCTTATGAAAAGACGTTACAAGAAAGAAAAAGTTACAAACTTAATTACGCCGTTGCCGGTATGCAGCGCAGAGCCGTGTGAGAGCGTACCGACAACACCCGAATTTGTAATCTTGTTTTTGTGCTTAACTAATTCGGCTGTTGGTATGCTATGCATAAACCACGGGCGACATACCAACGGCGGCGTGAGATACAACCCGCAAGATTTATCAACTCACTTCTCTTCAGGCTTTGTTGAAATAATTTTATCTACAATAAACGAACTGTAGCCTCTCCATGGAATGGCTCCCTTGTATTCTTTATAGTGCAGGTCAAAATGATTGCCACTGTTATTCATCAATATATTGGCAATACTATCGTCTGTTACTGAAAATTCAAATTCATAAGACTGGATGCTGCCCGCGGTTTTAGAACGAAAGCCCGATTGTATCAATTTGCCCTCATAGGTTTTAAAAATATTACCCTTCTTTACTAAATAATTCAATTCTCCCGACTTTACTCCTTCACCAAAAACAAAATAATATTTCCACCAAAATGCAAAAGCAATTACCAAAATACAGATAACCAACAGCCATCTCAGGAATTTTCTAAAACCGCTTTTCTTTTTTGGTTGCCTCTCCTCCATACCTGTTATTTATGAAAATCGTCGGCAAATCTTTCCCTACCTGGGATAGACGCTGCTTTTGTTATTAAAGGTAGAATTTATTTTATCAGTATATGACGCTTTAGCGAAGGTGGCGATTGCTTCATATAAAGCCATTACCAGCGCATCATAAAGCTATGCCGCGCAGACACTGCTTGCATGGAAAATTCTTTGTTGGTATGCTAAGCGCAAGCCTAGCGACATACCAAAGGCAAAAAGTTTCATACCGGGGTCTCGCTTGCACACATGTCTGCAAAGAAAGACCCGGGCGAACATAAAAGCCAAAATGGACTATTTTATTTTAACTATGCCTTCTTTTACAGTAGGGAATATCGAAAAAATTTTAGAGTCATGTCCGGGGATTATATATTTCACATCTGGCACAAGAGTCTTCATCCTTTGCATAGATTTTACATATGCACTAGTATCAAATGTCCCGTAAAGTGGAGCTGATCTTAAATGTTCTAAATTATAATAAATCCAAATATTGTCTGAGGCAATAATTATTCTGTCAGCAGCTGTTTTCACAAGTACATATTGCGAGTTAAATGTGTGCTCTCGAGCCTGTGTATACTTTAATGCCGGGAATTATTTCCCTGTCATCTCCATCAACGAGGGTCAACCTGCCTGCTAAATTTAAATCAACAAGTTTACGCACATCTCTTTTATCAAATCCTCCATTATTTCCATCCTTTTGCCATGCTTCCCCAATAAAATAAGTATAATCATCCTTTTGAATCCATATGTGAGCTTTGGGGAAAAGACTAATTCCATCTGCATGATCCCAATGGGGATGTGTTAGTATTATATCAGTAATTTCATCAGGTTTTATACCCAATTCCAACAGTACCGAATCGGGTCTTATGTAGTTTATAACATTCATTTCTTTCGCCTCGTCCACATCACCCATAAAACCAGCATCTACTAAAATATTTTTTTCATTACTTCCCTTAACTAGCCATAAAATGAAAACAAGGTTTACGCTATCGTTATCAGGCCCCCTTAAAGCCAGTTCAGAAATGGGTGTTGGTCCCCTTGCAGCAAATTTTAATGCATAAATTTCATATATAGGCAGGGTTTGAGAATGTAAATATGAAGACAATATAAGTGTCAGAATAAAAAAAGGTTTATACATATCAGAAGTTTTGCCGTTGGTGTTTAGTGAAGCATCACCAACAAAGATAGGCTCAGCAGAAATACTAAACGATGATTAATCGCCGTGTCCACCTCTGCTAAGGCTCTGCTTCGGAGATACGGCTTGCAAAGAATATAAGTAGGATTTTAAATTACTATTTTTTAAGAGAGAAGTTGCGCATCAGCCACCACTGTTAGTAGTCTTTGTTACATAATTAAAAAAATCTAAAGTGTTCGTATATTTAGAAACGGCGTTTAATGGAATATTTTTCTTCCCAAGGTTAATGCTCATTCTACTTAAAGGATTCATTTGTGGCCTGCCAGTTACAGGTGTTGTAAATGCCATAGGCCAATTTATTTGATATAATTCTACTTCTGTTTTGTTTTTTAAAAGGAGTTTTATACTTTATAACAAAATTATCTATCTTTTTGCTAAAATATTTTTGATTCCATTCTATAGAATACTCCATTGCAATTGTGGCTTTAGGGGTTAAACAAATTCCAATCATTTCCTGGGCTTCAAAATAATCGGCTGCATCATCTACTGCTGGACCAACAAAATGATTCCCTCTTTTTTCTATATCACCAAACGAAATCGCCCCTCTTAAAAAATAATCTCTTGAAAAATAAGACTGAAATACACCTTCAATATGCTGAGTAAAACCTTCAATAATTTGATCAAAGAAATACTCCGCATTGCTTTTGTCTATAATTGTAAGTACGAGGGTATCTGAAAAGGTAATGAAATCATATTCTAGGTTTTTTAATTTCAGCATTTCATCAAAAGAATTTTTCACTTTTGAAAGCGATACCTGTACTTCATCAATTGCTTGGAAGTATTTATTAACGTTTTCTTACGTCCAAATTCCTTTTGTTCCTAAAATATCTAATATGCAAATAACACCTTGTTCCATTTTTTAAAAATCACTACTAACAGGTAAATGTATGATATAAGATGAATGGCTTAAAAAATATAATCAATAAAAGCCACAATGGTGGTAGTATACATTTTGTATTATTCTCAGTAGTCATCCGTTCTTTTTTATTTTTACCGTTGGGGATTAACCAAGCGTCACCAACAAAGATGAATCGGGATCGCAATGACAGCTTTGTTTTATTTCGGTAATGCAAACGCTACATAGCTGTCACCACTCTTTGTTCCCAACTTACCGCCGCCGCAGGCAATGACTATATACTCTCTGCCATTTGCCTCATACACAGCGGGTGTGGCAAAGCCTGCCGCAGGCAGATCGGTTTGCCATAATAATTTTCCTGTTCGTTTGTTGAATGCACGGAACTTTCCATCTTTCGTAGCGGCAATAAACAACAAGCCGCCTTTGGTAACTACCGGGCCACCATAATTTTCGGTACCGCTGTTGTTTACACCTTTTGCCTTGAACACAGAGTCTTCACCAAGCGGAGTTTTCCAAACATAGTCGCCTGTATTTAGATTCACAGCACTCAGCACACCCCATGGCGGCGCCAGTGCAGGCAGCCCGCTTTTGGTTAAAAATTTATTGTAGCCCGATATCTGGTAAGGCACTTTGCGGAAAGAATCAAGAGCGGATAATTTACCTGTATATTTTTTTTGTTGTTCGTTTTTAAGTTCAAGTACATAGGCGGCAATGGCATTTTTATCTTCCGTGCTCAGATATTTAAATGCAGGCATCATTCTTCTTCCTGTATTGATGAAGCCAATAAGACTGTCGGGACTGTATTTATTTTTTATATCAACGATAGAAGGATAATTGCCGCCGCCTTTCCTGTCGGGGCCATGGCAGGTCATACAGGTTTGCTGGTATAGTCTTTCGCCTGCTTCGCCAATCGTTTCCTGGTTCTTTGCGGGATCAATGTCGAATATTTTCAGTATCCACGCCATTTCATTTGCATTCACATACAGTGTTCCTGTTTCAGGATCCACAGCAGGGCCGCCCCATTCACCGCCACCATCAAATCCGGGAAAAATAATCGTTCCTTCTTTTGACTGCGGTAAAAACATTTTACCCGTATGATAGGATTGCAATTGTTTTTTTACATCGTCATATTCTTCTTTGCTTAAATAAGGATTGATATCTTTTTCTGTAAACGTTTGCCGAACGAAAGGATCAGGTTTTTGCGGAACGGGTTGTGTGGGCCACATCTTTTCACCTTTTAATTCCGAAACAGTATCAACAGGTGTTTCTTTTATCGGGAACAATGGCTGACCGGTTACTCTATCAAATAAAAAAACAAAACCTGTTTTAGTGGTTTGCGCCACCGCATCAATCTTTTTTCCATCGTGGGTAACGGTAAGTAAAACCGGTGCACAGGGAGGATCCCAATCCCATGTATCATGATGTATGTATTGAAAATGCCAGAGTTGTTTACCGGTGGCCGCATCAAGTGCGAGCAAACAGTCCGAATATAAATTGGAGCCTCTTCTTTTGCCTCCGTAAAAATCCATTGATGATGAACCGAGAGGAATATAAGCAATGCCGCGTTGCTGATCGATGGTCATGCCCATCCAGTTGTTGGCGCCACCGACATTTTCCCATGCATAAGGATCTTCCCATGTTTCATAACCGGCTTCACCCGGATGAGGGATAGTATGAAACTGCCAGGCTATCTTTCCCGTTCTTGCATCGTAGGCACGTATATCACCCGGCGCAGCATCCATAGCTTCGGAAACTCTTGTACCGGTAATGACAAGATCTTTGTAAACGGATGGGGGAGAGGTGGCGGTGACAAATAAACTTTTTACGCCTTCCATTTCAAGCCCATTATGCAGATCAACCCTGCCGCTGTCGCCAAAGTTTGGAATTAGTTTTCCTGTGTTTGCATCAACGGCTTCGAGGTAAGAATCGGCTGTATAAAATATGCGCTGATCATTGTTGCCATCGCTCCAGTATGTGACACCGCGATTATTATTCATGATGAAATGAAACGTCTTCATGCCGGCGGGAATGCTGTCGAAAGGAGCATAGACCCATTTTTGTTTTCCTGTGGCGGCATCTATCGCAAATAATTTTAATTGTGGTGAGGTGAAATACATGACGCCATTTACAATAATGGGATTGCATTGTATTTGTGAATGAGCCGTCGTATCTGCATCACCTGTATGAAATTCCCAGGCGACTTGTAGTTGCTGTACATTATTGGTATCAATTTCTGTAAGTGAAGAATATTTATTGCCGTCATCATTGCCGTGTGCTCTTGTCCAGCCATTATAAGTCGATGACTCCTTGTTCTTACAGGAAATTAAAAATGTAATGATAATCGTGATGAGTGATGCGCAGGCAATTCGTTTCATTCAATGAATTTAAGGATTATTGAGAATGGTGTAATATTCTTTAATAATTTTTTATCATCGGGGCAGACTGAGGAATTTGTAATTATTTCTTTCAAAAGAAAAATTCTGTACATTACTATAATGAGTCGCCTTGATAAATGTCTTCCGCTATATATAGGTTGTGAAACGAACAAAGGGAAATTTACCGGAATGATAAATGATTCTTTGTTTATTCAAGACGGGGAGCAACCCATTATTGAATACAATAAACATGACCTCGGGGGCATACTTTTTCTTTACCTGAGAAAGTTAAGCGATATAAAAGAAGAGCAAAGTATGGAACTGATCAGGCTTGGTTTTGCCATTGGCAGGCCAAGCGGTTACATATTTTCCAATGAAGCTTTTCTTTTCCTGCTGGGTTTGCAGGTTGATCTTTTCGGCCTGATCAATTCAGGCCTGGCCAAAGATATCAATCATATGTAGCCATAGTTTATTTCAGCTTACTTATTTGGTCATTATAATATTTTACTTCACCGATCACTGAAGGAAGGTTAGTGGGTTGATCTTCTGCATCTCTTTCGATATAGATATAACCATTGAAGTTTTGTTTCTTCAGTTCAGCAAATATCTCAGGAAATTTAACTACGCCTGTACCCACAGGTACATCCACCAATTTTGGATTGTTGTAGGCAGCGATATCTTTTAAATGAATAACAAGAATATGACCGGCCAGTTTCTTCACAGCTTCCAGCGGCTCGATGCCGCTTTTTGGCCAGTGGCCAAGATCGGCGCATACCCCAAAGTTGGGATGATTTTTTAATGCCATTAATGTTGTGTCCGGGTTCCAGTAATGACTGAAACCATTCCAGTGTTCGTGTATAGCCACTTTCATTCCGTACGCACCGGCGAGGCTATCGATGCTGTCCCACATATTCAATGGTGGTTCAGTGGTAACGTATTTCACGCCGAAGTGTTTTGCTATTTCAAATTGTTTTACCCATGATGATAAGGTGGAATCGCCGACTATATAAAGTGTTTCGCAAATAAGCCCTTTCTGTGCGATCATTGATTTTAATTTATCAATTCCTTCCGGAGACAATTGTGATATAGTGGAATCTTTCAGTTCCGGGCCCGCATCATGAAAAGTGTTGGGCTCAATGTATTTTAATCCCGCACTATCTGCTTTATCCAATGCACCGCGGAAACTTACCCGGTGAAATGTCCATAGTGCCACGCCGAATTTCCAGTCTTTGGCCGGATCGACAGAACTAGTGGAAGTGGAATCTGAGGTGCTGGTGCTTTGTTCGCTGTTATTATTGCAGGAAGTAAATAAAAAATAAACGCATGCGAGAGAAACAATCGTTTTTTTCATGTTGGGTTTTTTATCGAGATTGAAGTTCTGAATTTATTGCGAAGAATGGAGATTTTAATCTAAGAATTATAACCACAGAGACGCAGAGGGCGCACAGAGAAGCACAGAGTAATTATGAAATTAATCCATCAATCTTTTTTTGGATAGTTTGTTTATCCGGTTGTGTTTTGGCAAGTGAAAGCGCTTTTTGAAAATGTTGTTTTGCTTTTTCGTTGTCAATGTCCGTATAGAGTTCGCCGAGCAGCGTCCAGTAAAAATGATTATCAGCGAGATTTATTTTTTCTGCTTCGATGATGGCTTCTTTTCCCTGCCTTTCCGCACCTTTGCTTTTGAAAGAGCATAAGTTCTGTTAAGCGCAGCAATAGGAGAGTATTGTAATTGCAATAGCTGGTTATATAATTGTAAAATGTTTTCCCATTTTTCTTTTGTATCTTCTTTCACTGTATGCCAGTAAGCAATGCTTGCTTCAAGGTGATATTTGGACAGATTGTTTCCCCTGGCAGAAGATTTTAGAAAATACGCTCCTTTAGTGATCAGTTCCTGATCCCACAGATTTTCGTCCTGTTCTTCATACATGATCATTTCACCGTTGTTGTTGAACCGTGCATCAAACCGCGAGGCATGAAAGCACATGAGTGCCAGCAGGGCATTTACTTCGGGTTTGTTGGTAGCTTCATTTTCCGTCAACATGGTGCAAAGGCGCATGGCTTCATAACAAAGTTCTTTGCGCAGCGTTTGATCCTGGCTGGTGGAATAATAGCCTTCGTTGAACAAAAGATAAATGGTAGTGAGCACAGATGATAATCGTTCATCTATTTCAGAAGAGGGTGGGAGTTCAATTTTGATGTTTTCTTTTCTCAGCGTTTGCTTTGCCCTGAACAATCTTTTGTTGATCGTCTCTTTATTGGAAAGAAAGCCGTCTGCAATTTCTTCAATGCCAAATCCGCAAAGTATGCGAAGCGATAAACCAACCTGTGCTTCTTTAGAAATAGAAGGGTGGCAGAGTGCAAACATCATTTGCAACTGGCTGTCGGTAATGTTTTGGTCAGACAGGTCAATTTCATCCATATCAACAGAAGAAGAATTGTTTTTTAAAGCGGGAGCAATTTTGTTTTCAAAAACAGAATTTCTTTGCAAATAATTTTTTGCTTTGTTTTTGGCTACAACATAGAGCCATGCCGTGGGGTTTTCAGGAATTCCTTTGTATGTCCATGATTCTACCGCTGACAAAAATGTTTCGCTGGCAATGTCTTCAGCAATTTCAATATGCTGTATCCCGAAAAGTTTGCAAAGTACAGAAGTGATCTTTGTAAATTCTGTACGGAATAAATGCGGTATGAGTTCCTGCTGCGTCATAATCGTGAAGCGTGAGACGTAAATCCTGAGTTGTGAATTATCAATTCACTCTTCTTGCCCAACACAAAACAAGGTAACAACAAAATGATTTCCATTCACAACTCACCACTCACAATTCACATTGCTTATTCATGAACGCCGTCCCGCCTGCTGATTTTTCTTACTTCCACTGTGTTGCCTTCGCCCTGCAAAACAGGAGAGCCTTTTGCAAACTCAGCGGCTTCGTCTGCAGACTCAGCTTTTACAATGATCAACCCACCGATGGTTTCTTTGATGTCGCCGAAGGGGCCATTTGTTACTACGCCATTATGGCCAACTATTTTCGCGCCGTCGAAAAGTAAACCTGTACCACTTACGAATTTATTTTGCGCAGCAATGCCACCGATCCAATCCATGGTTTGTTTCATCCATTTCTGCAATTGTTCAGGTGAGGCTATTTTGGTACCATCCTGGTGTCTCATAATTAATGCGTACTCTTCCATTTTTTAATTTTTTAGGTTATTAATATATCTGTTATATATCAATAACAAACGGGAGAGCAAAAATTGGACATTATTTGCAAACATCGCCTCATAGTTTGGGATAATTAATTGAAACCACGGAGGCACCGAGGGACAGAGAGAGGCAGGGAGAAGATATGTATTTCCTGATTTTTATTTATAACTGCAACACAACCGCTTCGTAAGGTTGCAGTTCGCCTGTTGATGAAGTCTTACCATAATTATCGATCAAAACTTTTGCACGGCTGACATCCATGCCGGTGTTTGCAGAAGCAGCATGAGTCGTGAAATTCAGCAGCACCAATAGTTTTCTGCCTTTCAGTTCTCTTGTATAAGCATACACATCGGGATTGTCTTTGTCGAGCAATGTATATTTTCCATACACCAGCACCAGGTTATCTTTTCTCATCTTCACCAGTTTTCTGAAATAGTTGAGACAACTGTTGTCATCGGTATCTTCCTTTGCTTCATTCACCGTGGTATAATTGGGATTTACTTTTAACCATGGAGTGCCCGTAGTAAAGCCGGCATTTTTTGTGTCATTCCATTGAAAAGGAGTGCGACCATTATCCCTTGCTGAAATTTTCTGATCATTTATGAACTCTTGCAGGTTGCCGCCTTTGTTTTTTATTTGGTTGTACATGCCTATTGATTCAATATCCTTATAGTCTTCTATTTTATCAAACTTGATATTATCCATTCCCAATTCGTCGCCTGCATAATAATATGGCGTTGCCCTCATGGTCAATAAGAATGTAGAAAGCATTTTTGATGACAACTCTCTCCATTGCGGACTATCATTGCCCCAACGTGTTACCATTCTCGGCTGATCGTGATTACCGAGATAGATCGTTCCCCATCCTTTATTTTCAAACACACTATCCCATTTGGAATAAATTTTTTTAAACTCTGTAAGTTTATATCCATTAGGATCCATCTCTTTGAATTTGCCGGGTACATAACCAAGGCTCACACCTTCAAAATGATAAAGCATGTTTAATTCATCCCTGTCTGCGTCCACAAAATCATGAGCTGTTGCAGCTGTTACCCCTGCACCTTCTGCTACCGACATACAATCGTATTTGCTCAATACTTCTTTATTCATTTCTTTCAGGTAGTCGTGCAGGTGCGGTCCGCTGGCGAGATATTGGCTCCAGTCGCCGTTGTATTTTTCATCCAGTTCTTTTTGAGTAACGACAGGGAAAGTCGTGTCTTTTGCAATAAAAGGTATTACATCCATCCTGAAACCATCAATGCCTTTGTCGAACCAGAATTTCATCATGTTAAATATCTCTTCACGAACCTTTGGATTTTCCCAGTTAAGATCGGGTTGTTTGTAAGAAAAATAATGGAGGTAGTAAGCATTCGTCAGTGAATCGTAACGCCAACCGCTTCCGTCTGCTTCAAATGCACCGGGGCGAAAAGCAGGTTTTCCTCTTTCTGCATTCCACCAATGATAATAATTGCGGTAAGGATTAGTGCGACTGCTACGTGATTGCCTGAACCATTCATGTTCGTCACTGCTGTGATTGACGACAAGATCCATCACGAGTTTCAAACCCCTCCGATGCATGCCTGCTAGCAATGAATCAAAATCAGCCATGGTTCCAAAATCTTTCATGATGGCTTCATAGTCGCTGATGTCATAACCATTGTCTGCATTAGGCGAAGCAAAAACAGGATTGAGCCAAATAACATTCACGCCCAGGCTTTTGATATAATCAAGTTTGGAAATGATCCCTTTCAGATCACCGATGCCATCACCGTTTGCATCTTTAAAGCTTCGCGGATACACCTGGTACACGATCGCTTCTTTCCACCATTTACGGTTGAGTGAATCAGGATTCGCAGATGTAGTACTTTTTTAGATTATTTGAATTGCAGGAGAAAAGGAACATTGAACTAAGTGCTATTAGAAGAATAGCCACATATTTACGTACGAACATGACAGACGATTGAAGTGAAAGATCGGTTTCGGACAAATGTAGCGGTTTGTTTTTATCTATGTTATGACGACAGTCTGCCTTTTGAGAAAGAAGTTGTTAAAGAAGCTCAGTTTTGCTGTTTATATAATTGCGAGATATAATTCTTTACATTTTTCTCTTCGCTGGTCTCATAATGAAAATGCAAACTTTCTGCTGTGGCTGTTGTTATCTCACCAAATATATTCATCATGGCAAACAATGCTCTCCAGTTATTTTTTAATCGATGGTCCGCGTAAGTATTCAGTATTTTTTTATAAAGAGTCTTGGATAAATATTGTTTCATGAATTTTCCGCCTTTACCAAATGAAACGAAAAAATCCGTTTGAATACCGATATTCCATTCGACCATCTTCATAAACATAGGTCGTACTACTGTTTCCATGATCTCTTTTGCATAGGTCTTTTCTTTTCTTGCCAAACCTTTGGCCACATAAGTGCTTACCCACCAGAATTCATTGCAGACATCCGAAAATTGTTTCTCTGTCGGTTTCTTTATTAAATAGTCTGTATCACTGGGTTCAGCAATGTTTGAAAACAAATTGTCTTTGTCCAACCATACGATTGTTAAACTGTCCCGATTGAATGAAATAATATTTTCAAGAGGAAAAAGAGTGAGGTCGATTCGGTTGCCATCCTGCAATAACATGAGATAAGAAAAAGATACCTTGTCTTTTTCTTTATCACAGCCAAGGTTCATTTCATCCGGCAATTGTCGGATCAACATTTTACCGAAAATATTTGTCCAGTTATGATCGGATGTAAAACTTCCCAGGTCAGTGACGATGAAAACAATATCAAAATCCTGGCAGATGTCCGGAAGAATTTTCGGATTAGCTCTTGATCCGTTTAATAAAACAGTTCTTACTCTTTCATCTGCAGCAGCGAAATCAAGAATGAGTTTTTTTATTTCTTCACTATTTCGCATTTGGTAGTTTTAACAATGCGAACCTATGATATTTTCAGGCAAAGAATATTAAGGTTAAGAACTACAAACACGCTAAGGCGCTACTATGGAAAACACAGTTAATACAATTAAATTAACTACAGAGACACAGAGTGCACAGCGGAGCAGTGAGTCGATGGTTCAATTGCTCAATTGATCTTGCAATTATTTTTTTGTCCCGGTAGCTACAATAGTTTTCCAGGGAAAGAGCACGTGCCCATCATCGGAGAATTTTTGTGCCTTTGTGACCACCGTTTTCTTTACGTCTTCCTTTACATTCGCAGGGGCACTTTTCAAGGCTTCCATAAGAGGACCTGCGATATCCGAAGAAACTTGCCAGTATTGTTCGGGTGAATCGTAAACCATTTGGCCGTTCAGTTCCATCTCGTTCACATCTTTCAGTCCCGCACCGGCAAGTAACTGTTTTGTAAAACCGGGCTGTGCGCATCTGAAAACTCCCGGTGCTCCCGGCGGAGGTTTAGGTAAACTGAGTTTTTCGACGATAACGCCACCCAACAGGGAAATAAAAGAATTGAATTCGGGTGCAGCCCAAACCGCGACTGCTAACTTTCCGCCAGGTTTTAGTACTCTTATCATTTCGTGCAGGCTCGCTTCCAAATCAGGAAAGAACATCATACCGAACCGGCAAATAACATCATCAAATGAATTGTCTTCAAAAGGAATGTTTGAAGAATCTGCAACCCTGCTATGATAGTTGAGAATGTTTCTTTTTTTTGCATTTTCATTGGCAATTCCTACCATTTTTTCAGACAGGTCGATAGCAGAAACTTTGCCTTTTGGCAGCAAATCACTTATAGAAAGACCGGGTTCGCCCGGACCGGATGCCACATCCAGAATATGTTCATTACCATCCATGTCTAATATCTCAATAAATTTTTGTGTGATAGGGTGCATTTCTTTTGTAATTCTCTGGTCCCATTTTTTCCATCCCGATGAATAGAGATTCCATATATTTCTTTGCTGCTCTAACTGCTGTTGTTGTTGTGGATTCATAAAGCAAGTTTTTAAAGATTGGTTGACGAATTAGGTTGAATGAAGTCTTTTTTTCAAAAAGAACTCAATATGCTACAAATACCAAACCGAATTTGCTGAAATGCAAAAGCGTTCTCAACAAGAACGCTTTAACAATTTTCGAAATTAAAACTTAATATTTCATTTTCTTTTGCAGGTTGTAATCGATCGCATCCAAAAACTCTTCCGTAAATAAATAATCTTTTCCGTGCTCTACTTTTGGTTTAATAGTAATAGCAAGATCCTTTGTCATTTTTCCTTCTTCTACCGTTTCTATACAAACTGCCTCGAGATTATGACAAAAATTGATCAAGGGTTGGTTGTTGTCCAGCTTGCCACGAAAAGCAAGACCTCTTGTCCATGCAAAAATGCTGGCGATCGGATTAGTAGAAGTAGGATTTCCTTTTTGATGTTCACGATAGTGTCTTGTTACAGTGCCGTGAGCTGCTTCGGCTTCCATCGTTTTTCCATCGGGAGTTACAAGAGTGGAAGTCATTAAACCGAGAGAGCCAAATCCCTGAGCAACTGTATCGCTTTGCACATCACCATCATAATTTTTACAAGCCCAAACAAAATTGCCGTTCCATTTTAGAGCGCTTGCGACCATATCATCAATTAAACGATGTTCATAAGTTATACCGGCTTCTTTAAACTTCGTTTTGAATTCATTTTCATAGATCTCCTGGAAAATATCCTTGAAACGCCCATCATATTTTTTAAGGATGGTATTTTTTGTTGAAAGGTATAAAGGCCATTGCTTCATCAACGCCTGGTTAAAACAAGCATGCGCAAAGCCTCTTATACTTTCATCAGTATTGTACATAGCCAGTGCAACACCATCACCTTTGAAATTGTACACTTCATATTCCTGGCTCTTTCCATCTTCACTTTCAAATTTTATTACCAGTTTCCCTTTGCCTTTTGTTACAAAATCTGTTGCACGATATTGATCACCAAATGCATGGCGACCAATGCAAATGGGTGCAGTCCAGTTAGGCACTAATCGCGGCACATTTTTGCAAACAATGGGTTCACGAAAAACTGTTCCGTCAAGAATGTTACGGATGGTTCCATTCGGGCTCTTCCACATTTGTTTCAAATTAAATTCTTTTACTCTTGCTTCATCGGGAGTAATGGTGGCGCATTTAATACCCACGCCATATTGTTTAATGGCATTGGCCGCATCAATAGTTACCTGGTCATTGGTGGCATCGCGGTGTTCAATACCCAGATCGAAATATTTAATATCGGCTTCAATATAGGGAAGGATGAGTTTGTCTTTGATGAATTTCCAGATAATTCTTGTCATTTCATCTCCATCGAGTTCTACTACAGGGTTGGCTACTTTGATTTTTTGTGACATTGTTTTGGCTGAATTTTATGAGTTTTCAAAATTTGGAAATACGTTATTTGTGAATATCTAACGGGTGGCAAAACTAAGATTTTCTAAACTCTGAGAAAGAGGATGCGATAAATGCCTTTCAGAGTTATCACCTTTGATTGTAAGGAGACAGATAATAAAGATCCGTTTCAAAACGTTTGATTTAAGTCAATTTTTGTAATTTAATCCGTTGAGGTAAAGGCGTATGAATGTAGTTAGCCCTTTTTTTGACTATGTACGGAAGTTTATCGATATATCTGAGGAAGAATTCCGGCAGCAGATATACCCATACATACATGTAAGGAAATTTTCGAAGAAACAGATCATTACGACGGCAGGGGAGATTGAAAATTATTTCAATTTCATAATAAAAGGTCTTGCCCGCAAATATTATAAAAGAGGAGAAGGAAGAAATCAATACGCAAATTTCCTTTGAGGGACATATTATTCACGCACAGGAATCTTTTCACAGTCGTACGCCTTCAGAATATTTTATAGAAGCAATTGAACCCACTACACTTGTTTCCATTACTTATGATGATTTGGAAAGAATTTATGCTCATTCAACCAGGATGGAGCACTTGGGCAGGCTGATAATTACCTATACCATGGTCATTAAAGACCGCTGGCAAATGCAGGTAGTGATGCATACACCGCGGGAACGGTTTATTCATTTTGTGACATCATCATTCGGAAATGTTACAGAGAGTTCCTCAAAAATACCTGGCTTCTTATCTCAATATCAAACCGGAAACATTTAGCCGTTTTAAACATTTGATTCGTACAGGGTCGAAAGATGAAGTTGTTTAATAGCAGATAAGAAGTTTAGAAGCATCAGTATTCTCTCCAATTTAACTTTGCCACTTTTCCATTTGCTCCTGCTAGGAAAACGCTTGTACCATATTTGGCAATACGACAAACATGAAAGCCTTCCTTGCTGACAAGCTTAAATATTTTTCCGCTGTCAGAAGAGTAATCGACTCCTGTCAGTCCGCAGGCAAGAATAATTTTTTTTGAAAGAAATTCCACGCAGCTTCTATAGCCATGTGGAGGAATTTTTGGAGCTATCCATGTTTGACCTCCATTGTCGGTAAAAAAACAATTTTTTTCTGCAGAAGTGTCTGCATTAAAATCACCGCCCACAACTATCATACGTCTTGCTGCTTTTGCCTTGTCATCATCATAAACAGAAATTGAATTCGCTCCTGCTGTTTCTCTTCCCTGTATGATAGGTAATTCGATAATCCTGTTTCTTGTAAAAACTCTTGACCGTTTTCCGCCGCTGACGAATACAGATTCATTGCGGTCTAACATACGAATGTTGGTACCACTGGCTGCGAAACATGCTTCCCCGCTGTCAGCAGCCGGGCGGTTTTCAAAAGGGATATCCTGCCAGGTATTGCCGCCATCGGAAGTTTTTGCAAGAAAAAATTTTCCATTGACAGGATCGCCGATTACAACACCATGCTGTTCATTCCAGAATTCCATTGCATCGAGAAACATTCCTTTTGTTTTATTCTCGTATACTATTTTCCAGCTTTCACCGCCATCAGTTGTTTTTAAAATATACGCCGGTTCGTCAACGGAAATTATTATTGCAGTGGAAGCATCGAATGCTTCTATATCGCGGAAATCCCTGCTTTCAAAACCTTTTACCGTAAGCCAGTTCCAGTTTTTTCCGCCGTTGGTTGTTTTGCCAACCGTTCCGTTACTTCCGCTTACCCAGACAACATTATCGTTTACCACACTTAACCCACGCAAACTTGTTTTAGTGCCGGAAGTAAGCAACTCTACAGTTGGAATATCTTTTTGTGCCTGTGTGTTGTTTGGAAAGAAAAAAATAGTTGCAATAAAAAAAAGAAACAGGACCAATCTCATGAAAGTGTGTTTAGATTATTCGCCAAGATAATAAAGCAATGATCAATGTAAAACTAAGGGATCATTTCTTTTTAAAAGAAGAGAGACCAACAGGTCAGTCCGTTGATAAATAATAGCATGACCCGTGTTGGGCAATAAATAAAATTCAGGGTCTTTGGCATGTGTGAGTTTCTTTTTTGCAAAATCAAGATTCCCCTGGCTTGCAAGATGATCTTTCCCTCCCATGAACACATAAGTTTTACAGGTGATCTCGCCCCAATGCGATTCTAGTTTTCGCAACTGCCGGCGATGAGCAAATTTTTCGTCGCTGGCAACATTTAAATATCCGGGCAGCAGAACGCTGACTGGTGCAAGTTTCGCAACATAGGAGAACCAGAACATTTTTTCATGTGCGGGATCAATGACCGGTGAAACAAGATAAAGTTCCTGCACAATGTCCGGATGCTGCATGGCGAAGGAAGCGGCAATGGGAGCCCCGTAAGATGAACCAATGAGATAGACCTTGCCATCGTTGTTATATTCCTCCACTAATTTTTCAATATATCCTACATGGTGCTGTATCGAAGGTTCCGAAACGCCATAGTCTGATTTACCATAGCCAAGCCTGTCAACGGAAATGATCCTGAAATTTTTTTGCAAAGCAGGATCATCTATCAACTTCATGGAGCTATACCATGCGCCCGGGTGAACCATGTATGATCAGCAAAAGCGGTTTTAGCGAATCACCAACAATTGCATAATGAATGTGCGCATTTTTATAATCCAGGTACTTTAATTCAGGTTTGCCGGTACGGTTTGCATAATGTTTAGCGATCTGTTCATCAGTGAGTATGTGTACAGGAAAATGACAGGAACAGAGTATCAACATGCAGAGACTGCTAAAAATAATTTTCCATTTGTGCAGCATAGTAAATCTATATATAAAAATATACCAAACTCCCGGACGGCTACGAGAATAAAAAACCGGCTGCGCTGGAAATTGCTACAGCCGGAAATGGATACAGTTTAACAGACGATCCGTTAATCAAGTTTAGTCGTCATCCTCCTCTTCATAATATGCATCTTCGCTACTGGGATAGTGTGTTTCCCACTCTTTCACAGTTGCGTCGGTGAGGCACTCCACGATATCGTATAACGGATCGGTTTTTCGTTTCCATTCTGTTACCAATGGATCTTCATACCGCATTACAAACAAACAGTGATCCGATTCAACGGTAACTTTAATCAGCTTAATTTCCGAGCCTTCTTTTTCCTGTACCAGGTAATGACAGCCGGGCTCCAACAATCCGTAGGAAAACATACTTCCTCCTTTTTTGGGGTTCATTCAATTATTTTATAACTCTGGGTCGTAAGCAAGAAGGTAATGGGCTGAGAATTTATGGGCTGAGTATTCTTGAAGACTTCGGAGGGGTTAGTAAGTGAGCCGAAGCATCCCTTCAAATTTAAGTGTTTTACCAATGAATTTGGGCAATAATTTTTGGTAAAATTTGTTCAAAAAATCAGGGGCTGAAAATCAACGATCAACAGATTAATGACGGCCACCCATAGTAAAAATCGCCATGATATGAGGACAAAGAACCCTGGCCGCTTCCTAGGGGGCTAACCAGGGGAAAGGAGGATAAGGAAAACCTTTAAAATCGGTTTTCTGGCTATTTAAAATGAAATACCGACGCACCTGGCAACGTTAATAAAAAGCGATCCGTTTTGGAGGTTATTAAGAAGTGATCTGGCAGGTAGTTTGAGACGAGTAGCTATGAAGGTTGCAAAAGTTTAAGCTATTCACTATTTTGGAAATCCGTTGCCTGGATTTATCTATCCTATAAATCTTTCATAATGGAAAACCTAAAAAACCAAATAAATAAACAATACCCTATGACACGTGTGATCTTATCTGTAGTTTTTGTATTCGCTTCCTCACTTTTATTCGCTCAAACTGACAGCTTAAATTATTTTTTGCAAAAAGGCCTTGAAGAAAAGCAAAAAGGTCGTCGTATGGAAAGCCTCAAAAATTTTGATAAAGCTATTAAATACGATACGACCAACAAAGCGGTGCTTACAGAATTAGCTTCTGCATACATGGATCTCAGAAAATATTACCAGGCAAAAGAAACTTATAAAAAACTCTTGAACAGTGGCGAGACTTCTGCAGCCAATTATAAACAGTTGCTTCAGCTTTGTTTTAATTTGAAATCATACGACGAAGCAATTTTGTATGCTGGTGAATTGAAAAAGGCCGACCCTTCAGAAAAAGTAAATTACTACTTCGGGAAAATCAACTACGACCGTGAAAACTATGGCGAGGCTCTTAAGTACCTGAACGCAGCCGCGAAGGATGAACCTGACAATGCTGATGTACCTTATATGATCGGTCGCAGTTATGCTGATATGCAAAACTATAAACAAGCCATTCCGTTTTATCAAAAAGCCATCGGGCTCGACGATTCCAAATATGGATGGGAATATGAGCTCGGCCTGATCTGCTACGCCAACAATAATAATAAAGATGCGTTGAAATATATATTGATGGCAGGCGATAAAGGTTATCCCAAAGACAATGGCTACATGCAGAATTTGGGTATTGCCTATATTGACGCCGGAAAATTCAGTGAGGGTATTGCTATTTTAAACGATGTATTGAAAAAGCGTCCGAGTGATCTTAATCTTTTAGATATGATAGCTGAATCGTACTATGAAAATGGAAAGTACGATGAAGCAATGAACAATTGGGATGCTATTTTAGGTTATGACAAAACAAATGCGTCCGCTTTATACATGATCGGAATGTGCTATCAAAAGAAAGGTGACAAAGCAAAAGGAACACAGCTTTGCGATAAGGCCATTGAAATGGATCCGAGTCTCGCTGTTTACAAACAGAAAAGAGAAATGGCGGGGTTCTGAAAGTTGGCAATGGGCAGTTTGCAATTGGCAGTTAATCAGGATTGGCTTACATTCTTTCCGGTACTCTAATCCCTAATAAATGCAAGGCAAAAGCAATGACGTTTGCTGTCATTTCTGAAAGTTGGAGACGAAGTTGTTTTTTATCTGTTGATTCTGCGTTTATAACCGAATGTCCTGCATAAAACGCATTGTAACTTTTTGCCAGCGTAAAGATGTAAATCGCAATTACCGAAGGGTTGTGTTCTTCCGCCGCCTGTTCCAAAATGACAGGAAACTGTTCCAGCAAAACGATCAGTTCTTTTTCACTCGGCAACAGATCATTTGATTGTAATTTATAAGTTGGTTCCGCTTTTTCTTTTCTCAGAATGGATTTTATTCTTGCATGAGTGTATTGAATATGCGTTGCCGTAAAACCATGCAAGTCCACAGATTCTTCGGGATTAAACACCATTCTTTTTTTAGGATCAACTCTGAGCAAAAAGAATTTCAGACCGCCGGTTCCAATTATTTCATACAATTCTTTTAACTCAGCCTCAGTAAATCCTTCAGTCTTTCCCTGCTCTTTTGTTTTTTTCCCGGCCTCCATTATCATTTCATCTAAAATATCATCGGCATCTACTACTGTTCCTTCGCGGCTTTTCATTTTGCCTGTCGGCAGATCCACCATGCCATAACTTAGATGACAGATACCGTCTGCATAAGGCTTTTCTAATTTTTGAAGGATCAATTTCAGAACTTTCATGTGATAGTTTTGTTCATCGGCTATCACATAAAAACTTTGATCATACCCGAAATCTTTATACTTCTCATTAGCCAGCCCAAGGTCCTGCGTTATATATACCGATGTGCCATCTTTTCTCAATACTAATTTTTCATCAAGTCCCTCCTTAGTCAGATCGATCCACGTACTTCCATCTTCTTTTTTGAAAAAAATGTTTTTGCTTAACCCATCTTCCACGAATTTTTTTCCGAGGAGATAGGTCTCGCTTTCATAATATATTTTATTAAAATCAGCCCCAATTCTTTTGTATGTTTCGTCAAAACCGAGGTACACCCATTCATTCATTTTCTTCCATAAATTAATTACTTCGGGCTTACCGGCTTCCCAATCGTATAGCATTTGCTGGGTGGCTTTCATAACCGGTGCTTCCTTTTCCGCCTTTTCTTTATCCATTCCCGTATTCATCAATTCACTCACTTGCTTTTTATATTCTTCATCAAATTTTACATAGTAATCACCTACAAAATGATCTCCCTTTGTATGAGTGCTTTCCGGAGTTTCGCCGTTTGCAAATTGTTGCCATGCAAGCATGCTTTTACAAATATGAATGCCCCGGTCGTTCACAACACAGGTTTTGAAAACCTGGTAGCCATTTGCTTTTAAAATTTCCGCTACCGACCACCCCAAAAAAATATTTCTTAAATGCCCAAGATGCAAAGGTTTGTTTGTATTGGGAGAAGAATATTCAACAATCACTTTTTGATCATTGCGGGTTTTTACGCCGAATTGAGCAGCTAAAAAATTTGTTTGAAGGAAATTGATCCAGTATTCATTTGTGATTGTAAGACTAAGAAATCCTTTTATCAGGTTATACGCCTGGAAAATTGGGCCGTGTTGAGCGGTAAGATAATTACCCAAATCTTTCCCGATGAGTTCCGGAGATTTTTTTAAAGATTTGATCAAAGAAAATAATACAATGGTATAATCTCCTTCGAATTCCGGCTTTGTTGAATTAACAGTCAGATCCTGTTCACCCAGCTTAATGCCATATAATTCTTCAAGGCCTTTTGCAGCGAGAGCTTTTATTTCAGTTGCAACGCTCATTTGAATCTTTGTTGAGCCGCGAATTTACCTATGAAAAACTAGTTTTTTGATTTTATTTGGAGTTAGGGTTTGCTTTTTGGAATCTGCTTTAGTTACTTTGCAGTTTTATGCGCCGACATATTCATTCTGTCAGAGATTTTCTGATCCCGATAATTGATTTTTTTTATCCGCCATTCAAAGGCATTATGGATCTGCAAACGTTTCGTTATGCGGCCTGCGGCGGATCAAATACACTATTGGGCCTGGTCATTTATTTTATCAGTTTTAAATATGTTTTGCATGAGCAAAACCTGGATTTGGGCTTTTATGCTTTTAAGCCGCATATCGCTGCTCTTTTTATTTCATTCGTGGTTAATTTTTGTGTTGGTTTTTTCCTGATGAAGTTCGTTGTGTTTATAGAATCCAACATTAAAGGGAAGGTTCAATTGTTTCGTTATTTCTTTTTCTTTATAGTCTGTCTTTTTTTAAACTATATCCTTCTAAAATTATTTGTTGAATATTTACATATCTATGCAATCGTTGCACAGGTAATTACTACTGTTATTGTTGTTGTATTTAGCTACATCGTCCAGAAACACTATACATTCCGGATCGTTGTCAGTGAAGAGGTCACAGGCTAATGTTTCCTGCATCTATTTTTACCGAAAAGTTCCCGTTGCAATTGCTTCGGATAATAAGGTGCTCTCTTAGAGGGTATACGTTTTCAATTTTAATGTCGTTTACATTCCCCCTACTTTGAATACCTCTCATCCAATCTTTATTTAATTGCTGATTAAGTGAAATGATAGCTGAATCTATGTACGATGAGAGATCAAATCTTGTATATTTTGTCAGATCATTAATAATTTGCCTGTTGAATAACCATTTTGCTGTTTTTATCAGCATGTTTTTTGACTTAATGTCGAAATCAAGGTCCTTCAGTTCGATGACTTTGCTGCTTGCATCATAGGTAGGTTCTCCCAGCAAGTAGAAAGATCCTTTTTCGGATCCTTCAAAATTTACTTTAATGACGAGGTTCTCATTATCCATTCCGTAAACGGAACAGTCTTTTACGATGATATGTTTGTTTGATGTGAGATCAAATCTTTTGTCCGCAAGTTGTTCTGTAAGTATATTGCTGAGCGAATCGTAATTCAATACGGCATCTAAGAAAATATTGAAGCCGGGATTGTAATTAAAATCTGTTATGCCTGGGGCGATGGTAAAATGTTCCTGTGGCTTTTCAAAACTTACTGTTGGTTTTGCCGCCAGGCCAAGATAAACGTTCAAAGAATCATTTCGGGCAAAAAGATTATTGATACGGATTTTGGTAGGGTTTATCTGAAGCCACCCCAATCCATACAGGTCGTAAACCTTGTTTAGCTGATCCCATATTTCCTGGAACTTTGGACGCAGATCATAGCTGCCAAAAGAATTTTCCATATTTGTTTTGGCATCATCCAATTGTTCGCTTAAGCCTTTCATTACCGTAGCTGTAATGTCCTGCCCCCAAAAGCATACGGTGCATTTGTCAACAGGTTGAGGGTCCAGTCTTCTTATTACCAATTTTGCTTTCAGGTCGGGGGTTATAAACACAGTGTTTTGAAAACTTACATTTACTCTTCTTTCCCCTTCATCATAACCACAACGACAGGCTGGTGTCCAGGGTGAAAGCGCTGTTCCATTTACACATACTCTTGTTGAACCTATGATTTTATAATAACCTGTAAAGCCTATTGTAAGTATTGTTCCCGATGCGTTCATTTGCAGCGGGCCCCGACGAAAAGTATATTTATATCTCGTGTCGCATCCATCCTGTACCCATCCATCGGGCCAATTTGGTGAAGTGAAAACTGTATCAATACTATTTTCAGCAAGGCTGTAGACGGGTTTTAAGTTAATCTGGACGGGAATGTTTATTTCTGACTCTGGTAAAGAGTCCATTTTGAAGTTTGTTTTTACGAGAAAAGGCCTGTCAGGAATAATTTTTTTTGAGCAGGAAATAAAAAGAACCGATATAATAAATGTCCCGAAGCAAAACTTAAAAAGGCTTTTCATTGCTTTCCAAAGTAAAAGATTTCAACGGATAAGCAGAGCATTGAAAAAAAATTTTAAAGAATTTTAATTAATAATCAGCCTCTAAGTGTTTTTCTTTTCAAAAACCGTAATTTCCCTATTGTAAGGTCAAAATATTCTTGCATACTTTGTGCCTCAAATCCAGTCCTAAGAAGTAGAATATTTTTCCAATTTTTCTTTTGAAGAACCACCGATTCTTACTGATAACAATATTTAAAAACATCCGCTATGAAAAGAAACTTTACTTTCTTAAAGAACTTCCATTTATTTTTTGTTTTGGTCTCAAAGCCAAATAGATACCCGCCTCAACTGAATTTTATTTTAGTTAGGTAAATCTTTTTAACCCATCTTCTTTCACCCAATCCGACTTTATGATCACAATTGCACTTATTGGAATAATAACACGATCAAAATTTTTGCAGTTTCACCTTTTTCGCCTTTGCCGGGTTACACCGCTGGTTATTCGTCATTAACCATTGAACTAAACCGAAGCAGGGTAAAGGACGGTCGAACCACATACCCGTGTTTCGGTTTTTTCTATTTTTCTTATACGGTATGTCAGAACCCTTCTTTAGGTTGTGTCATACTGAACCAATTGCCGCAACCGTCGTTTACTATACATTCTATGCCGTAAAACTGTTCTTTTGGTTCCGTGATCTTAACCCCTTTTGCCTTTAATTCCTCATATGTAGCCCTGCAATCCGGTGTGTACAGTACGCCTGCTCCCATTACTCCCTTTTCAAGCAACAACTTCAATGCTTTTTGTGTTTCGGCATCCCAACCCATACCGCCACCATCACCCGAGGCATCCATAAGCACGACTTCCAGGTCGGGCTGCTCGGGTGGGTTTAGTGTTAGCCAGCGCATGCCGTTATCCATTTTTACATCGGTATTTACTTTAAAGCCTAATTTATTTACGTAGAAATCGTAGGCTTTGTCCTGGTCTGTTACAAAAAAAGACGTATGCGAAAGTTTAGTTACCATAAAAAAAATTTAGGAAATAAAGATAGAGGGAATAGGGAATACTGGCTTATTGAATCTTGCTTTTACAACGTAGATAGAATAGGAGATGTCGTTTTATTCCATCTTGTATCCCATATCAGCTATCCAATTTATATTGTTCGATAAAACAATGAGGAATGGCTTTTCTGGGTTGTTCCAGTTGTTCTGTTTTCTTTTTATAAGCCATGTTGCGGTAATACTGCGGAGCAAACCCGATCTCTTTTTTGAATAGAATACTAAAAGTTCCTATACTTTCGAAGCCAACTTCATTACATACTTCGGTCACTGGTTTGTTTTCTGCTAAAAGATTTTTAGCTCGTTCCAATCTTTTCTTCGTTACATACTGGTGAGGAGTGAAACGATAAACTTTTCGGAATAAGCGATGAAAATGGAATTTTGATAAAAAGGCTTTTTGAGAAATTTCATCCAGGTCAATTGATTCGTAGTAGTTATCGTCAATATAAATTTTAGCAGCAACTATTCGTTTATATGTGTCGGCGTGGAGAATCATTTTTGATTTAAATATTTCTCGGGTTCTTCCATTCTTTGCTTAATCTTTCAATAGTTCCTTTTATTCTTTCATTTCTTGTTTCTTCTCTTTTTGCAGTTACAATCCATTCGATGTATTCTTTTTTGTTAGTGAAAGAAAGAGAATTAAAGAAATCATTTTGTTTCTTATTCTTTTTTAATGCCGATGCAAAATCTTCAGGCAATTTTATCTCCTTTGTTTTAGGATTTACCCAATTGAATATCTCTCTCACGGCCGGTTTGACTTCTTTCTTTTTATCTGATTCACTCTTCAACCTGGCGCCGAAAGTTGACCACGTATCATTAAATGAAATTAAACTTATCCATGTAAGTTCATCGTGTTTTAATAAGCTGTCCCAGCCCTTGTCTCTTGTCAGATCGGTTTGCAATTTCGAAGTTCCCTTAGGATAATAGATCCATAGGACAACCTCATCTTTAATAAGTTTCAGCACTTTATTTAATTCTTTTTCCAGCTGCGCTCTATTCATTACAAACCAATGTACCTGGTCATAGTTTTTTGAATCACCGGAGATATGTACTCCGGGCGGAAGCTGGCCAATCTCTTTCTTAAAGTCTTTGGGGGCATTAAGAGCCAATAGGCCAAAGCCGTCATTAATTCTAAGCTTTTGAGCAGTTGATGTAGACATTCAAAACCTTGTTTGAATTCAAAGTTAATCAGCCAGGCCAGAAATTTGTTATTGGATATTGCTTTTATGAAAAAAGTGCGTTTTCCTTGTGTTGTGAAGGATTCTTCTTCGAGCCGGCTTCTGTCAATTTTGCACTCTTTCACGTGATGGCATTATCATTGAGAATAAGTAGAGAACCCAAAAATTCAATCAAAAATGGGAAAAATAATAGGAATAGATTTAGGAACAACAAATAGCTGCGTGGCAGTAATGGAAGGGAACGAACCCGTAGTAATTGCTAATGACGAGGGCCGTCGTACAACCCCGTCTGTCGTGGCTTTTCTGAAAAATGGCGAACGCAAAGTGGGTGATCCCGCCAAGCGCCAGGCCATTACAAATCCTCGTAATACCATTATGAGCGTTAAACGTTTTATGGGTCGCCGCTACGATGAGGTGAGTGAAGAGATCAGCCATTGGAGCTATAAAGTGGTAAAAGGTGACAATAATACGGTACGAATTGACATAGATGGACGACTTTATACGCCACAGGAAATAAGCGCCATGATTCTTCAAAAAATGAAGAAAACGGCCGAAGATTATCTTGGCCAGGAAGTAACAGAGGCTGTAATTACCGTACCTGCTTACTTTAATGATGCTCAGCGCCAGGCCACAAAAGAAGCTGGTGAAATTGCAGGCTTAAATGTCCGTCGTATTGTGAATGAGCCGACCGCCGCAGCGCTTGCTTACGGCATGGATAAAGGTGGAAAGGATCATCATATAGCTGTGTTTGACCTGGGTGGCGGCACCTTCGATATTTCAGTATTGGAATTAGGTGATGGTGTATTTGAAGTAAAATCAACAAATGGTGATACGCATCTTGGCGGCGATGATTTCGATAAAGTGATCATGGATTGGTTGGCTGATGAATTCAAGAAAGACGAAGCTGTTGATCTTAGAAAAGATCCTATGGCTTTGCAGCGCTTAAAAGATGCGGCTGAAAAAGCAAAGATCGAATTAAGCTCTTCTTCTGAAACGGAGGTCAATCTTCCATACGTTACAGCTATTGACGGAGTGCCAAAACATTTGGTTAAGAAATTAACCCGTGCGAAGTTTGAACAACTTGCTGATAACTTATTTGCAAGATGCCTGAAGCCTTGTGAAGCCGCTCTGAAAGATGCAGGCTATGATCCTTCAAAAATTGATGAAGTGATATTGGTGGGAGGTAGTACTCGTATTCCGAAAGTTCAGGAAATAGTTGAAAAGTTCTTTGGAAGAAAACCTCATAAAGGAGTAAATCCTGACGAAGTAGTGGCTGTAGGAGCAGCGATACAAGGTGCGGTTTTGACCGGCGAAGTGAAAGACGTTTTATTGCTCGATGTTACTCCACTTTCATTGGGTATCGAAACCCTGGGTGGCGTGATGACTCCATTGATCCCAAGCAACACTACTATTCCTACAAAGAAGTCAGAAGTATTTTCAACGGCCAGTGATAGTCAGCCCGGCGTACAGATACACGTATTGCAGGGTGAACGTCCTATGTCAAAAGATAATAAAAGCCTTGGCATTTTCAACCTTGATGGAATACCCCCTGCTCCGCGTGGAGTGCCACAGATAGAAGTGATATTTGACATTGATGCCAACGGTATTTTGCATGTAACTGCAAAAGATAAGGGCACGGGAAAGGAACAAAAGATCCGTATCGAAGCCGGCAGTGGTTTGACAAAGGATGAGATTGAAAAAATGAAGAATGAAGCTAAGGCTAATGAAGCAACTGATAAAGCGGAAAAAGAAAAAGTAGATAAACTGAATGCTGCCGATGCACTTGTATTCCAAACTGAAAAGCAATTAAAAGAATACGGTGAAAAAATTCCGGCTGATAAAAAAACGGTTATTGAAAATGCGGTGACAACGTTAAAGGATGCACATAAAAAGCAGGATGTTGCTGCGATTGACTCGGCAATGGCTTCTTTGAATAGCGCATGGACTGCGGCGAGTGAAGAAATTTATAAAGCCACTCAGCAGGGAGGCACCGCACAGGGAGAACAACAACAACAATCCGGAAGCGATGATGCAGGGCAGCAACAATCGAATACTGGTGCGAATGAAGGTGATAACGTACAGGATGTGCCTTACGAAGAAGTGAAGTAACATGATTCAAATATATTGATAGTGTAAAGCCTCACACTACTTGTGAGGCTTTTTTATCTTAATCAAGTCGCTTTATTAGAAAGCGACTTTTTTGCGTGTAATGGTTAATATATTAGTGGTTGCCAAGAATAATAACCAAAGCATAAATCAATCCCGGAAGATAGAAAAGTAAAGTGAGCAGGAGGTCTATCCAAAACCTGCTGTTAATTTCCCCTTCGTAAAGCGCAACCGCTAGTGGTGGTAAAAGAATAGCAATGATAACGAGTAGTAAAGTGCTTGCATCGCTGTCCGTATCTGCGGCTCTTTTGTGTTTTTTAAATTCACGAACTTTTTTGATAGATCATCTTGAAGTTAAGTATTTTCTTCGGTGAAGTTTTTTGTCGGTAACCGGATTTTTTTGCAGAAAAAATAGCGGTAAACTCTTTTTCCTCATCCTGTTGCCAACATTCCCCGATTAACTTGGATAATTTTGGAGCTAAACAGGCATTATTCTGCGGCATGATTTTTTGTAATGGCATTTATATTTTTCCACACCTTATTTTTGCAAAAAATCTTTTGTTACAAAACCAAAGTTTATGAAACTAAAAATGTATGCCTTACTGCTTGGAATTACTGCTTTTTTATTCTCTAACTCTGCAAACGCTTTTACAAGCCTGGTTGTAATTTCAAAACCTGCTGCCATCATAAAGAACCCCGACCCATTATCACAAATTTCAGCGAAGCAATTTTTAAGTCTTACTCCGAAAAAATTTGAAGAGTTGACAGGCAAAAGAATGAACCTTGTTAAAAAAATAGAATTTAAAATACTTCAGCGGAAAGTGAAAAAAATGGTGAAAAGAGGTGAGGTGGTTACAATGGCTGACGTACAAAAAAGGTTTGACGATCTTAATTCAATGAATGTACTCGGCTTCCTTTTAGGATTGGTGTTAGGTCCCATAGGAGTGGTGATTGCATTAATTCTGAAAGAAACCGGTGATGTGGGCCCCGATGTAGTGAGGTGGTCCT
>CAWCNR010000015.1:0-110006 GCA_963796995.1 uncultured Bacteroidota bacterium | reverse complement strand
TCTGCTGGTTTGGCTGGCGATAGTTCTTGTAGTGATCCTTATTTGATTCTACAAGCGACGATAAAAATCCCTTCCGTTTTTATAGACGAGAGGGATTTTTATTTTTTTGTAATTAGGAAAATCTATTACTACTGGAAATTCATTTATACTTTAAACAATGTCCATGGCATATACAAAAGAAGTAGCCACAAAGGGAAGAAGGAGAGTTAACCATGGCCAGTGGCTGTAAATAGCAAACAAAAGTGCTCCCAGGGATGCAAGGAAGATAAGCCATGCGATGCCACGATGTTTTCTTTTTTGACTCATGCTTAAAAAGTTTTCGCAAAAATAAGGTACTGAAACGAATTTTGAGTTTAGGATCTTCAATTGTTTATTTTTTGTTTTCGTAACAACAATGAGAAACATGCCAGCAGAATACCCGCTAATGCAATCAACCATTTTAGCGCAACAATATTGTGGTAGACTGTGAATTCATCGCCTATATCCGGATCAGACAGCCATTTCAGTAAATAACTGTTCTCAACAATATCAAAAATCCACGCAATGGGCTGCAGCACCGCCAATGCAAACAGAATGTTAGAAAGAATTTTTCCTGTAATTTTTTCTCTTACTAACATGCACAGGCTGGCAATACAGGGATAGAAGCCCGCCATGCAAACAAAATCAAAAATTAATTGATAATTCAATGCTATTTTTGCGGGCTGCTTTATTTGTGTCAGTACACTCAAAACTTCCTTTTTGGAATAGAATAATTCTAATCCTATGATTGAAAATTTTTCATCATCCAGCCAGAAGTCACCTGCAAGCCATTCCATGATGAAGGCCGTGGATATAGCTATGCCAAGGCAGAACAAAAAAAGATTGCGCCATCTTGTATATGAAGTTTGCATATAATGATTTGATCAGGGATAAATAAATATACACCCAATGAGGCTTTTTTTTATTTTCGCTGACTATTGTGTTATTTGCACACAAAGATTGAAAAACAACTCACAAAAACAATCAATATAATTGCTGCCGGATGAAAGTTCAATTTTACTTGCGTTTTCACACAGAATTGGGTCAAAGCCTATTACTAAGTGGTAATACGGAAGAATTGGGGGATGATGACATTTCAAAAGCTTTGGTCATGACCTATCTCAACGATCAATTGTGGGAGGCAACCATAGAATTAAAGCCAAGGAAGCTCAGCCATCTTCAGTACAAATACATTTTGAAAACAAAGGACGGAGAAATTATTCCTGAATTTGGCAATGACCGTACGGCTGATATTTCTAAAAGCAGTATTGATGAATTGTTGTTTGTTGACACCTGGAATCATTCCGGAGAATATGAAAATGCTTTTTTTACTGCACCTTTTCAGAAAACATTACTAAGTGCAGATGTTACGAATGTAAAAACAAAGGAAGTCAGGCAACCCACTCATATTTTTAAGGCAAAAGCTCCCTTGCTGAAAAAAAATGAAGCGCTTTGCCTGCTTGGTGCCGGAAACGCTTTGGATAACTGGTCCACAGAAAAACCTTTTTTGATGAAGAAAGAAGGGAATTGGTGGACCGTAAGAATGGATCTTTCTGATGAACAATTTCCGCTTGCATATAAGTACGGCGTTTATAATGTAAAAGAAAAAAAATTTCTTTATTACGAAGGCGGCAATAATCGCCTGCTATATAGTGAAGCCTCCAAAAAGAAGCTCACGATTCTGCATGATGGGTTTGCCTATTTCGCTAATAATACATGGAAAGGAGCAGGAGTTGCGATTCCTGTTTTTAGTCTGCGGAGTAAAAATAGTTTTGGAGTAGGGGAGTTCACAGATCTGAGATTATTGGTGGATTGGGCGAAAGCTACGGGACTAAAGCTGATCCAAATTCTTCCCGTAAATGATACAACGGCTACGCATACATGGACGGATTCTTATCCTTATGCCGCTATTTCTGCATTTGCATTACATCCGATTTATATAAATCTTTCTAAAGTAGCGGGTGAAGAGCACGCAGACCTGTTACGATCGATAAAAGGAAAACAAAAACAACTTAATGAATTGGCTGAGCTGGACTACGAACAGGTAATGAAGTTCAAGCTTGGTATGCTGAAAGAGTTGTACGAACTATCCGGTAAAGATTGTTTTCAAACAGAAGAGTATCAATCTTTTTTTGAAGATAACAAACACTGGCTTGTTCCTTACGCTGCATTTTGTTATTTCCGCGATCTGTATGGCACTTCCGATTTCCAGCAATGGAATTCAAACGGCATTTATGATCCGAGAGATATTGCAAAATTATCTGCTCCTTCCTCCAAAGCCTTTAAGGACCTTGCGTTAAATTATTTTATACAATTTCATTTGCATCTTCAATTAAAGGAAGCTGCTGATTATGCTCATAAAAAAGGCGTAGTTCTTAAAGGCGATATTCCCATTGGTATTTATCGCTATGGTTCTGATGCATGGGTAGCACCCGAATTGTATAGTATGTGTATGCAGGCAGGTGCACCGCCGGATGATTTTGCCGTGAAGGGACAAAATTGGGGCTTTCCAACTTATAATTGGAAAAGCATGCAGCAGGATGGTTTTGCCTGGTGGAGGCGACGGTTTGAGCAGATGAGCAACTATTTCGATGCTTTTCGAATTGATCATATTCTTGGTTTCTTCCGTATCTGGAGTATACCAATGGATGAGGTAGAAGGTATAATGGGTCATTTTGTTCCGGCAATACCCGTAAGCGTTACTGAGTTTGGTGAAAAAGGAATTTGGTTTGATTATTATCGCTACTGTAAACCTTACATAAATAATGATATCATCAACCAGGTATTTGGTCAATATGCCCAAAGGGTAAGAGACGAATTTGTAGTGCCGAACGAATACGGAACTTTTGAGCTTGAAATGGGATCTTCAACCCAACGACAGGTACACGATTATTTCGCAAGCCTTGATGATACAGAAGAGAACAGAACAATCAAACAGGGCTTATTCGATCTAATCTCTAATGTTATTCTATTTGAAGAAGAAGACCTGTCTGCCGAACAGGCAGAATCAGAAGGTGAAAAATTTCATTTCCGTTTTGGAATGGATACTACTTTTTCATTCAGGTATCTTGACTGGCATACGCAACAAAAACTGAAAGACCTTTATATTGATTATTTCTTTCGCAGGCAGGATGATTTCTGGAAGAAAGAAGCCATGCACAAACTTCCTTATTTAAAAAGAGCCACCAACATGCTCATCTGTGGTGAAGATTTGGGAATGGTGCCGCATTGTGTGCCTGATGTAATGAAGCAGCTCGGAATTTTAAGTTTGGAAATTCAGCGAATGCCTAAAGAAACGACGAAAGAGTTCTTCCATCCAAATGACGCTCCTTATTTATCAGTCGTAACTCCATCAACTCATGATATGAGTACGATTCGCGGATGGTGGGAAGAAGATCGTGCCCGCACACAGCGATTTTATAATAATATTTTAGGACAACATGGCGGCGCTCCTTATTTCTGCGAAGCATGGGTAAATCGTGCTATAGTGCTGCAGCATTTGTATTGTCCTGCTATGTGGAGCATTTTCCAGTTGCAGGATATTTTAGGAATGAATGAAAAGATCCGTCGCGAAAATCCAAATGACGAAAGAATAAATATTCCTGCTATTCCGAAATATTATTGGCGGTACAGGATGCATCTGACCCTTGAAGAATTATTAAAACAAAAAGAATTTAGTGAAGAACTGAAAGGGTATGTGGTCCATAGTGGAAGATAAGACCCATCAACCTTCTCAAGGGTAAGGCATCAGTGTGCAAACCTTTAACAGTCATTCAAAGTTGAAATGCTTAATTACTATAGTTGAAATTATTCCGACCTCCTTTATTTTTAAAGGGATAATACGGTACTTTGAAAGTTTCTACTTGTCATATAACCTCAAATTCCGTCATCCGTTCACCATTTCAAAAGGTACAAAAACCCATCAACCAACTTTAGTTGTTGAATTAGAAAATTTTGGGTGGAAAGGATATGGCGAGGCGCCTGCAATCAGTTATTATAATATTCCTGTTGAAAAGATGATTGCAGACCTTGAAGCCAAAAAGCAATTCATCGAAAAATTCGCATTTACAGAGCCTGAACGTTACTGGCATCATCTTCATCATGTCTTTCCGCAAAATCCTTTTTTGGTTTGTGCGCTGGATATTGCCACGTGGGATACCGTTGGCCAGATGAAACATAAACCTCTCTATGAACTTTGGAAAGGCGATATTTCAAAAAATCCACTAACGGATTTTACCATCGGCATCGACAGTATAGAAAATATGATCGCCAAATTGAAAGAGAAACCATGGCCGATCTATAAAGTAAAAGTGGGAACGGCGAATGATATTGCTATTGTAAAAGCATTGCGGGAAAACACAGATGCGATATTACGCGTAGATGCAAATGCTGCATGGGATTTAGAAACAGCATTAAAATTAATTCCCCAGTTGAAGGAATTAGGAGTTGAATTTGTAGAGCAACCGTTGGCTAAAGATAACTGGGAAGGAATGAAGACACTCTATAAAGAATCTTCCCTGCCATTGTTTGCTGATGAAGCCTGTGTGTTTGAACAGGATGTAGCAAAATGCAAGGATCATTTTCATGGTATCAACATAAAACTTACCAAGTGTGGCGGCATTACGCCTGCATTGCGAATGATCAAAAAAGCAAGAGAACTGGATTTGAAAGTAATGATCGGTTGTATGAATGAATCAACCATTGGTTCTGCAGCCGTTGCCCACTTACTTCCTTTCATTGATCATGTTGATATGGATGGCCCTTTACTTCTTGAGGAAGATCTTGCCACAGGAATTAATTATGATTATGGCAAGATCATCTATTCAAATGAACCGGGATTAGGAATTAAATACACCGGGCTATATAAAAAATAAGTCCTGCAATTTTGCAGGACTTATCCCCAATAAAATTTTTTGTTATTACCAGATTCGGGCTCTTAAACTATCCGGCCTGTACATTTTATCTCCTGGTTTCACATTAAATGTCGTATAGAATTCATCTACATCTTCAAAAGGACCGTTCACACGGTACTTTGCAGGTGAATGAACATCAGTTAAAAGACGGCTTCTTAAAAGTTCTTCCCGTTGTTCAAATAACCATCCTGTGGCATATCCAAGAAAGAAACGCTGCATTGGTGTAAGACCGGCTACCTTTTCTCCTTTTTTATATTCATCTGTTTTTTTGAAAGCATCGATGCCTAAAAGAATTCCACCGAGATCCGCTATGTTTTCACCTTGTGTGGCTTCACCATTTATATGGTATCCTTTTACTGGTTCAAATTCACTGAATTGTTTTATGATCAACTGCGCTCTTTTTGTAAACTCAGCGGAATCCTGGTCTGTCCACCACCTGGAAAGATTTCCTTTTGCATCATATTTTCTTCCCTGGTCATCAAAACCATGCGTGATCTCATGTCCAATCGTTGAAGCAGCTGCATAACCATATACCAAAGCATCATCCAGTTCGTCATCTTTGTATCCGGGAACAATAAACTGTGCAGCAGGCAAAACAATTTCATTGTTCGACGGATTGTAATATGCATTATAAGTTTGCGGTGTCATATCCCATTCATCCCGGTCAACCGGTTTGCCCAATTTATTATGTTCAAAATTGTATCTCCATTCATTTGCATTTATTACATTTTGTACATAACTCTCTGTGCCAATTTCCATGGCTGAATAATCTTTCCATTTATCGGGATAATAAACTTTCTTTTTCATAGCATCCAGCTTTGCATAAGCCTTTTGCTTGGTGGCATCGCTCATCCACGCAAGTTTGCTTATGTGATCTCTCAGTGCCGCACGAATATTTTCAACCATTGTTTCATAACGCTGTTTTTCACCGGGATTGATGAAATCTTTTACATAGAGCTGTCCCAACAATTCCCCGATTAAACCATTTTCCTGGCTTATCACTCTTTTCCATCTTGGCCTTCTTTCGGTTGCGCCACTGAATAATCTGCTGAATTCAAATGAAGCATTTCCATATTCATCAGGCAATTCGTTACTAAAATCGCTGACCAGGTTAAATTTCAAATAGGATTTCCATAATGCGATGGGAGTTGTTTGCAACACTTCATCAAGACCTTTAAAAAATTCCGGCTGACCCACGATCACTGAATCAATATTTTTCACCTTTGCTGCAGCGAGATAATTTGTCCAGTTAATAAGATGAGATAATTTGGGAAGATCAGTCAAGGCCATTTTGTTGTAGTTCTTATAATCATCTCTCAGATCTTCAAGTTTTCGTGATGCTTTAGCCAATTTGGTTTCCATTGCCAGTATATCTTTTCCATCTTTTTTTGCTGATGTGCTGTCTTGTCCCGACATCGTTAACACTTTCGCTATGTAGTTCACATATTGATTGCGGATATTAATGGTGGCTGAATCGTTTTTGAAATAATATTCTCTTTCCGGCAAACCAATACCGCCTTGCCATAGCATGTACGCCATTTCATCACTTTTCTTGGCATCCTGAGTTATAAAATCAGCGAACAGTGTATAAGAGCCTATCGTCCTCAATTCAGCAGAAGTTTGGATCAAAGAATTGATATCGTTAACGGCATTTATTTTATCGAACCATGGTTGCAGTGGTTTCAATCCAAGTGACTCTGCTTTTGTGCTATCCATCGCTGTTTTCCAGAAATCACCGATCTTCTGATCAGCTGTTCCTTTAGCCGCATTCGCACTGTCGGCTTTTTCGTTTAATTCTTTAAAACGTTTTAAATTCTCTTCGACTACGAGATTGCCAATTCCCCAGCCTGCCTGGTCGGCCGGTATTGGGTTTCTTTTGATCCACCCTCCATTGGCATATTCAAAAAAATCGTCTGCAGGTGAAACGGTGGTGTCTAAATTGTCGGCTAAAAAATCCGGTTTGGCAGAAGAATCTTTTGTTTTAGTGTTACACGAAGTGCCTGCTGCTAAAATAATTGCAGCAAACCATAAAACTTTGAATCGCATACTATTGGTTTTTTAATGGCAATAAAAGTAGCGAATAATAGAACAAACTGAATAAAAATAGATAGGAGGGCATTCTTTCCAATTATCTTTTCATCTCAGCTTATTTTTTATCGTTTAACTTATAATTATTTTAATTTTTAAACGTTTCTAAAGATGTTCATTAAGGCATAATTTTGCCCTTGAGTCCATAAAACCAGGTTTATGAAAATTATCCGTCTTTTTATAATGTTGTCGCTTTTCGGATCTTCCGCATTTTCGCAAAGCATCCATGTGGGTCTTTTTGCCGGCTTATCGGCTTACAATGGCGATCTTACTGATAAGATTTTTCCCAAGAAAGTAACCAATGGGGCCATAGGCGTTACCGTCAATTATGAACTGATGCCGAAGGTGATGTTGCGTGGAGGGTTTACTTATACAATTGTTGGCGGAGCTGACCGATTTAGTAGTGATGATTCACTTAAGGCACGCAATCTTGCTTTTGAGACTAAAATAGCTGAGGTAAGCCTAATGGGTGAATATTATTTCTTTGACCTGAATGAGCAAAGATTTTCTCCTTACGTTTTCGGTGGGTTAGCGGTCTTTCATTTCAATCCGTATGCATACAATGGAACCACTCAAAAAATATATTTAAAGCCTCTCAGCACAGAGGGCGAAGGCATTCCCGGTTATAGTTCAAGGAAACCGTATGCTCTCACGCAGCTTGCATTGCCTTTTGGCGGCGGGGTGAAATATGCATTTACTGATAATCTGCGTCTCGGTCTGGAGTTGGGCATGAGAAAATTGTTTACCGACTATCTTGATGATGTGAGCACTACCTATATTGATCCCAATGATCTGCTGGCGGCCAGGGGTCAGTTGGCTGTCGACATGTCCTATCGCGGCGATGAATTACCGGGTGGCAATCCCAATTATCCTTCAAAAGGTGCTCAACGTGGCGGTTCACAACATAAAGACTGGTACTATTTTTTGGGCTTGCACCTTACATATCGTTTAGGCAGCGGGGATAATACCAATCGCAATGGAGTGTTTGGTGGTGGGCTTTTCCACGGAGGAAGAAAAAAAGGATATGGATGCCCGGCCGTGAACTAATAATATTGTTTACCTGTTTTCTGCTGGTGTAATATGAATGATCATTTTTCTTCCACCGCGCAGCACACTCAGCTCCGATTTTAATCCAATTACTTTTTCATCCAGTAATTTATGCAAATCATCCACACTGCTAACCGGTGAACTATTGAATTCGACAATAATATCACCTACCCGTAATTCATTATTGAACGCCGGCGAATCCGGAATGATTTCAAAAACATACACTCCTGTTTTTGTTGATAAATTATTGGCAGCAATCATCCTTTCTGTAAGATTTACCAATTGGCCTGCAATACCCAGTTGTGCACGTTTTACTCTTCCCTCAATAATCAATTTACCTGCTACATAAGCTGCAAGATTTGAAGAAACTGCAAAACATAATCCCTGCGCGGAAGGAATTACAGCGGTATTCACGCCAATCACATAACCGGATGAATTTACAAGCGGTCCGCCGGAATTACCCGGGTTTAATGCGGCGTCTGTTTGTATCACATCATCGATCAGCCTTCCATTGTTTGCTCTCAGCGTGCGGCCGAGGGCGCTGACAACACCTGCTGTTACCGTGTGCTGCAAGCCGAGAGGGTTCCCAATTGCAATTGCTATTTGCCCTGCTTTTAAAGAATCAGAATCTGTAAACGACAATGCTTTGTGTCCCGACTCATAAATTTTAAGAACTGAAATGTCTGTGGAAGGATCAGTGCCTTTCAATTCTGCTGTTTCCACTCTGCCATCACTAAAATTCACTTTAATGTCCACGGCGTTTTCAATAACGTGATTGTTGGTAATAATATAGCCATCGGAAGAAATCAGGAAGCCGGAACCTGATCCGGGTTGCATCCTTTCCCTGTTAATTCTTTTGTCTGTTATTTTCTTTTTTACCTGGATGTGCAATACAGCCTGTGCTACATCGCATACAACACCTGTTACTGTTTTTGAATAGGCATCAAGTAATACTTCGTCTTCGTGGTTGATAAAAGAAATTCTGTTCATGGTAAAACAGTGAGGCAAAAGTTTTACCAAATGCAATTTCACTGACAGGCTGACACCAGTGAGTTCTATTTCAAAGGCTCAGGAGTACCTTCCGGAACTGGTTCAATTCCTTGTTCGGGCTGACTTTCGTAATTAATTCCCTGTTTCTTCAAAATTCCTCTTACCAAAAATCCAAAGAGAGCCAGGTATGCAAAGCAGAATACAGGAACCCAGTAAGATAAATGAATACCATAACCGACTATATCAGATTTTGACTGGATATAATCAGCCATTTTTCCCTGGATAGGAGGTATGATACCTCCGCCGAGGATCATCATAATTAAAAATGCAGAACCCTGCGTAGTGTATTTTCCCAACCCAAGAATAGATAAATCAAAAATGGCTGGCCACATAATTGAGCAAAACAATCCGCCGCTCAAAAAAGCGTAAACGGCTACATGGCCTGTATTAAACAATCCAATCAACATGGCAATCAAACCAAGAATAGCAAAGATCATTAGCGTTCTTGCAGACTTATTTTTGCTGAGATAGAAGGCGAACATCTGAACAAATACGCAGACAATATAATAATATAAAGGTTTTACGTCATACTGCGATACTGCACTGATCCCAATAACAATTCCAAAAGCAACAAGTGGAACGACAAACATTAATATCTGTTTCGTTGATTCTTTAAAATTGAAAACAGGAATTGAACCCGTCCATCGACCGATCATCAAGCTTCCCCAATACATTGAAATGAATGGGGCAACCTGCGATGATTGATAACCTCCGAAATCAGGTTGTTTTAACAGTTCACTGAAATTACTGACAATAGTTACTTCAGTTCCTACGTACACAAAAATTGCAAGCATACCCAAAACCAATTGCGGATATTTCATCGCACCCCAGCCATCGGGTTTCTTCTTTGCCCTGAAATTTGAATAAAGCAAACTGATCACCACAATAGCCAATGCACCAAAAAGCCATTTCATTCTGTATGTTTCAAGGTCGTGCATTTGTGCATCTGTAAGTGTAGAAGGATCGACCTTATAACTATTAAACACAGGTACAAACATGATCACTAACAGTCCCGTCATTATCAATAGAGAATATAAAGCCTTATTTGCTTTCTCTGTTTTTTCAGTAAAGATTCCGGCGGGCACTCGCTTAGAAAAATAAAATAAAGTCGCCGCAGCTATAAACAAAGCGCCGACTCCTATGTAAAGGACAATTACTTTACTCAAACTTAAGGAGGCAATTTTTTCATCAGTTATGGCAGCTGTTGTACCAAATAAAGCAAATGCAACCACTATCGGGCCGATAGCAGTTCCAAAAGAATTTACACCACCACCAAGATTTACACGGCTCATTCCTGTTGAAGGATCACCCAATGAGATGGCAAATGGCTGTGCAGCGGTTTGCTGCAATGAAAATCCAAGAGCAACAATAAATAAACCGGCAAGCATTCCTGCAAAAGTGTTTGCGTTTACAGCAATGATCATTGCGGCAGCGCCCAATGCAGAAAACAACAAACCATAAACAATACTTTTTTTATAACCCCACTTAGCGACGAGATCTTTTCCGCCAAAAGCCCCGTACATGAATAATAGCAAAGCCCCAATATAATAAGCTGTGTAAAATGCAAAGTCAACTAACTGGCTCTGGAATTGATCGAGATGAAAAAAGTGTTTACAAAACGGAATAAAAACACTGTTGCCCGACGCAATAAATCCCCAAAAGAAAAACACCACTACCAGTGTGCTAAGTGCTCCGTAATTAGTGGGAACATGACCTTGAGTGGAACTTGCTACAGGACGGCTGCCTGTCATTGCTGTTGCCATAGATGCAATCGTTTGGTTATAAAATTATTTCTAAAATAAACAGGTTTCGCCAATGCGAAAAACTCTTAATTGAAATGAATCTGTCAAATATAGGCGAGTTAAACTAATATATAATTATAAGAAGATAATAAAATCATTATCGTAAATACTAAAATCTTAATTAATTTGAAGAATAGAATACTTTTAAACAATGGAGATTGTTCACGTTTCAGCAGAATGTTATCCTGTAGCGAAAGTAGGCGGACTAGGCGATGTGGTGGGCGCTTTGCCTAAATACCAGGCAAAGGAAGGACACATTGCCAAAGTAATAATGCCAATGTACCGCACAAAATTTTTGTATGAGAATGAATGGGAGCTTGTTCACGAATCGAGTCAGTATTTAGGTCATCATTGGTTCAATTATAATGTCATCAAGGAAAAAACCAATAAACTCGGTTTCGATCTGTACATGATTGATATAAACGGATTGCTCGACCGCGAGAAAGTTTATGGATATGATGATGACACAGAAAGATTTGTTTCTTTCCAGATCGCTGTTTGCGATTGGCTTAGCAAATGGCATCACAAACCCGACGTAATTCATACACATGATCATCACACGGCCCTTATCCCCTTCATGCTTCAGCATTGTTATACTTTTAAACATCTTGCTGATGTTCCAACTGTATTCACCATTCACAATGCTCAATACCAGGGTTGGATGGGCTGGGATAAAAGTTATTACCTGCCGGATTGGGATAGATGGAAAGGAGGTTTGCTGGAATGGAACAATACGATCAATCCGCTGGCATCTGCAGTAAGATCTGCGTGGAAAGTAACAACGGTGAGTCATAGTTACCTTGGTGAGTTGACGTATATGGCCAACGGTCTTGAAAATTTATTTGAATACGAAAAAGGAAAATGCACGGGCATATTAAATGGAATAGATACGGATGTGTGGGATCCTTTGGCGGATAATTTTATAGCAAAAAACTATGATGCAGAAAAAGTAGACCGTGGAAAACAAAAAAATAAAAAAGAGATCTGCGGACAATTTGGTTTAGATGTTGAGAAACCATTGTTTGTTTTCGTTGGCCGTTTAGTTGGGGAAAAAGCTGCCGATCTGTTGCCCGACAGCATCAGTTCTTCTATTTATCAACATCATGGCAATTGTAATTTTCTTGTATTGGGTTCCGGGGATCCGCATGTAGAAAATCAACTGGAAAATGTAAAACATCAGTTCGGGGGCTATATGAATACGTATATTGGCTATAGTGAACCGTTAAGTCACCAGTTGTATGCCGGAGCGGATTTTTTATTAATGCCAAGCCGTGTAGAGCCTTGCGGACTTAACCAGATGTATGCTTTGAGATATGGTACAGTACCAATGGTTCGCAGTGTTGGCGGGTTGATCGATACAGTAAAAGATTTTGGCGACTACCAGGGTTTTGGTATCAGGTTTGACCAACCTTCTGTCGGTGATATCACTTACTCAGTGGGTCGTGCAATCGATCTTTATTATCATAAAAAAAATCTGCTGGGCTGGATGCAGCAATACATGATGGGCATCGATCATTCATGGGAGAGTTCAGCTAAAGAATATATTCAGTTGTATGAGGGCCTCACCTAACCTCTCCAAAGGAGAGGAACAACACGCAACCCTCGCTTTTCGAAAATTCATTTTTTATTTGAGTTTTCGCAAATGCTGAGTACAGAACTTAAGTTGATTCGGTAGTTATGAAATTGATTAAAGATTAACAGCACCGCTCCTTCTCCAACCGGAGAAGGAGATGGAGGACGAGGCCAAAAAGTTGAACAGAATTACAGAACGTTGAAAGGAGCGTCGCAACGAATGCTTAATAGTAGTAACTTAGTTTAGTTCATAAAAAAAATTTACATCATGAGCCAGGAAATTTTAGCAGTTATATTGGGAGGGGGCGCCGGAACAAGATTATATCCTTTAACAGCAAGTCGCTCGAAACCTGCAGTTCCCATTGCAGGTAAATATCGGATAGTTGACATCCCTATATCAAATTGTATTAACTGTGGCATCAGCCGCATGTTCGTATTGACACAATATAACTCTGCATCGTTAAACAGGCACATCAAGAACACTTATCATTTCAGTGCATTCAGTGCAGCGTTTGTAGACATTCTGGCTGCGGAGCAAACTCCGGATAATCCAACCTGGTACCAGGGAACAGCCGATGCAGTTCGCCAGTGTTTACGGCATATTGGCCCTTTTGAAAGTGAGTATGTGCTGATTCTTTCCGGCGACCAATTGTACCAGATGGATTTTAATGAAATGCTGAAGGTCCACAAAAAAATGGACGCTGATATTTCGATTGCGACTATTCCTGTAAATGCAAGGGACGCTTCTGATTTTGGGATTATGAAAAAGAATGATGATGGATACATCACTTCATTTACGGAAAAACCCAAAAGAGATATGTTGGGTGATTGGGAAAGTGATACAGGCGAGGAGATGAAGAAGCAGGGAAAGTTATACCTGGCATCAATGGGTATCTATATTTTCAGCCGAAAAATGTTGTTTGACCTGTTACAATCCGAGTATAAAGAAGGAACTGATTTTGGCAAAGAGATCATCCCTGCATCAATAAAAAAATTTAAAGTAGCGAGCTATCAGTATGAAGGTTACTGGACCGATATCGGAAATATTTATTCTTTCTTTGAAGCAAACCTTAGCCTTACTGCGGACATCCCCGATTTCAATTTGTTTGATAATAATCACGCCATTTACACCCGTGCACGCATGTTGCCACCTGCCAAGATCAGCGGCACAACTCTCGAAAAAACGTTGATCACAGAAGGCTGTATCATTAATGCTTCACGAATTGAAAATAGCGTAGTGGGTATTCGTTCACGAATAGGTCATGGAACTACAATAGTAAGTTGCTATGTGATGGGGTCTGATTATTATGAAACATTAGAAGACATTGAAAATACAAAACGCAATGGCCTTCCCCTGCTTGGTATCGGCTCACGTTGCTATATAAAAAATGCCATTATCGATAAAAACTGTCGCATTGGTGATGATGTGCGTATAAATGGCGGAACGCATCTTGAAAACAGCGATCACTCTTTGTATACGATAAAAGATGGCGTAGTTGTTTTAAAAAAAGGTGCAGTGATTCCAAACGGCTACGTTATTTAAGTAAAAAGTTAAAATGAAAAAGTAAAAAAACCTTCCACAGGTGTAGCAATCTTGTCACTTTTTATTTTTAAATTTTGACTTTTGCATTTTTAATTTTAGTTGTGTACTTGTTACATAAACTTCCTATCTTTCATTTCAATTCCTTTTTAACTTAACGATTGTTTATGTCAAGCGCTTACACGGGGGTAAAACCAAAACTATCTATTGCTGAAATCATCAAGATGAGTGTTGGTTTTTTTGGCATTCAATTCGGATGGGATCTCCAGAGAGCAAACATGGGTCGCATTTATGAAAGTCTTGGCGCTAATCCCGACCAGGTTCCTTTATTATTTCTTGCAGCGCCGCTTACAGGACTTCTTGTTCAACCCATAATTGGATATTTAAGCGACAGAACATGGCATCCGACATTAGGAAGAAGAAGACCGTATTTCATGCTCGGTGCTATTCTGAGTTCGATTGCTTTAATATTTATGCCGCACAGTGGTACTTTGTTTATGGCTGCAGGATTGCTTTGGGTGATGGATGTATTTGGAAACGTCTCCATGGAACCATTTCGTGCATTCGTTACAGATAAACTTCCAGACTCACAAGTAAACCGAGGATTCATTATGCAAAGTTTCATGATCGGTCTTGGTGGAAGTATCGCTTCTTCTTTGCCATGGATCATGAGAAATATTTTTCATTTTAAAAATACAGCCGCTGCAGGTATCATTCCCGAAAACGTTAAGCTGTCATTTTACATCGGTGCGTTCTTCTTTCTCTCTGCCGTTTTGTATACAGTCTTTACAACAAAAGAATATCCTCCTTCTGATCTTGATTATAAAAAGAAGGCAAAGGAATCAGGTAAAGGTTTTGGAGGCGGAGCAAAAGAAATATTCAGTGCATTGGCTAATATGCCGCCGAGAATGAGAATTGTTTCGCTGGTGCAATTTTTCACATGGCCCGGACTTTTTTTAATGTGGTTTTACTATACCACCGCTGTTGGCGTAAATATTTTTGGTGGAACTGCCGGATCAAGTGATCCTGTCTTTGCGGAAGGTGCTGATTTCGGCAGCCTGACTTTGGCTTATTACAGCGTGATCACTTTTTTGTTTGCATTGGTCTTACCTTTTATTGCTGATAAACTTGGCAGAAAGTTGACTCATTCTTTGTGTTTAATAATTGGCGGTGCAGGGTTGATAAGCGTAGGATGGGTAACGAATAAATATATGTTATACGGCTGCATGACCTGTGTGGGAATTGCATGGGCAAGTATTCTTTCCATGCCTTATGCTATGCTTAGCGGATCATTGCCGAAAGACAAGGTGGGGATTTATATGGGGATTTTTAATTTTTTCATTGTTCTCCCGGAAATCATTGCTTCGTTAAGTTTTGGCTGGCTGATGAAAAATGTTTTGAATAATGATCGCTTGCTTGCTGTGGAAGTGGGAGGTGGTTTAATGGTATTCGCAGCATTGGTTTGCTATCTCTTTATCAGGGAAAAGAAAGCTGAAACGGTTGATGAACCGTTAACAACTAAATTGGAAATTCTTGAAGAACGTTCAGTTTAATGTTATGAAAAAAATATTTCTCGTTTTTAGTTTTTCATTTTTCATTTTCACTTTTTTATTCGCTCAAACTGTCGAAGTCTATCCTTCCAACTGGTGGGTGGGAATGAAATGGAATAAGGTGCAACTGATGGTGCATGGTGATGGTATAAAAAATTCAGTAACCAGTGTGGTCATTAATTACCCTGGAGTAAAATTAGAAAAGACAGGCAAGGTGGAGGGAGTTAATTACCTTTTCGTTGATATCACTATTTCGTCTTCAGCGAAACCCGGAATCGTCAAGATCAAATTCAATCGTTCAAACGAGCAACCGCTATCGTACAATTTTGAATTGAAGGAACGAAGGAGAGGAAAGGGTACTCAATTCGCACAGGGAGTCACTTCAAAAGATTTTATTTATTTATTAATGCCCGATCGTTTTAGTGACGGTGACACGACAAATGATCATGTTGCAGGGATGCGAGATCAGTCGCTGGATCGAAACGACGTTTATGCAAGACATGGAGGTGATCTGCAGGGTGTGATCAATCATCTCGATTATTTAAAGGATCTTGGAGTTACAACAGTATGGATGACTCCTGTTTTGGAAAATGATATGCCCAACAGAACGGAACATGGGTATGCGTTTACCAATCAATATAAAATTGATCCGCGATTGGGCGGTGCAGAGATGTATGAAAAATTAAGTGATGAAATTCACAAACGCGGAATGAAGTTGATACAGGATGCTGTATATAATCACGTAGGTCTCTATCATTTTACCGTTCAGGATCCGCCGATGAAAGACTGGCTGCATCAATGGCCAACATATACTCAAACAACTTATAAAGATCAAACGGTTTTCGATCCTCATGCTGCGCCATCTGATACAAAAAAAATGACTGATGGATGGTTTACAAGGCAAATGCCGGATATGAACGAAAACAATCCTTATGTTGCAAATTATTTAATTCAAAATGCTATTTGGAGTGTGGAGGAATTTGGAGTCGACGGATGGAGAATTGATACTTATCCTTACAATGATCTTGCTTTTATGAATAAATGCAATAAAGCATTGTATGATGAATATCCAAGGATGACAATGTTTGGTGAAACCTGGGTGCATGGTGTCATCAACCAGAGTTATTTCTGTGAGAATAATTTCAATATTTCTTTCAAAAGCAATCTTTGGGCGACCACCGATTTTCAGAATTTGTTTTACGGTATTCAACCTGCCATTACCGAAAAATTCGGATGGACAGAAGGAGTGAATAAATTATATACGACTGCGGCGCAGGATTTTGTTTATAAAGATCCCATGCGGGAAACAATATTCCTCGACAATCATGACCTTCCACGTTTTTACTCAGTGGTAGGAGAGGATACTACTAAATATAAAATGGCATTAGCATGGCTGCTAACATTTCGGGGTGTTCCTGAAATGTATTATGGCGATGAAATTTTAATGACCGGTTTTACTAATCCTGACGGAAATGTGCGTCGTGACTTTATGGGAGGCTGGCCGACAGACTTGGTAAACAAATTCACTAAACAGGGAAGAACGGAAAAAGAAGAAAATATTTTTGAGTATATAAAGCGACTGGCAAACTTTCGCAAAAATTCTTCCGCCATTACTTCCGGCAAACTGATGCAATATGTTCCCGTAGATGGAGTGTATGTTTATTTCCGCTATGATGACAAGCAAACAGTGATGTGCGTGATGAATACAAATGATACTTCATCTACAATTGATCTTTCAAGATTTAAAGAAAGAATAAAAGATTTTACAAAAGCGTATGATGTAGCTACAGGAGTTACATTTGATCTTGGACCTACACTTACTGTCGGAGGAAAATATTTGCTGGTTATGGAGTTGAGGAAATAGTTATATCTGCATAGCCAAAATCATTTTTTTTGCATAATTGCCCCAGTCCCCCCAATTTTTCATTGCCTGGTCAAGTAATTGAAGCATTCCTTCACGATCTGATTTTTTCCCTTTTATTTCAGGTTTTATTTGAGAAGTGGGTACATCCACAACCTGCACTTTTGTGGCGAACCATGTGGCATGGAGTCTTGGAATACCGACACCCAATATCATTCCGGGTAACCCGTGAATTCCTTCTGGTCCCCCCGGTATCATTATCTGATCCGTATAAAACGCAAAAATGGCAACCGTATCAAACAAAATACCTATTGCTTTACGACATTCGAAACCGGCGATATCTCTTGTGTCAGGAGTAATTTTCCATTTAATATTTAGGAGACTGTCTTGTACTAAAAATGTCTCTTCATATATTGGCTTTTGACTTATGCTTTTATTGTCCTGATAGTCTGTATAAACTATATTTTTGTCGCCAAATCGTTCGGTCCACATTCGTGGATCCGCAGGCACTTCTTTTCCCGGTTTATAGATAGAATGTGAGCTGTCTGAAATAAAATCAAAATAATTTATTGTGTTTTGGGGAACATGATCTTTCCAATCATCATAGTCTTCAGGGAACAATTCTTTATACAATGCACGCATAGCTACCGTTTTTTCAAATTCAATTTTTACAGTGGAAAAGAATTGCGTTTGTGCATTTGCAAGAAAAGTAAAAAGTAAAAAGTAAAAAGTAAAAAAGAAAGAATGCTTTTTCATAATAGGTTTTTTTAACAACTGTAAAAATTATTTACTCAAAATGCATAACTCCTGATTATTTTTGGCCGGGCATTTTGGTAAATGTCCATTGGAAGGTTAACATAAAGTACCTGGCGATTCTTTGGTACTGTTGGTCAGTTACAAAATTGCTGTTGATAATGCGGTTAAAACCTTTATTCTGATTCAGGATATCATTTGCCCTGAAAATAAATTTGCCTGATTTATCCTTAAATATTTTTTTACTTAGTTCAGCATTCCACACTATAAAGTTTGTATTGCTGCCAAAAGCTTCTATATGCTGGCGAAGATCAAAATTTATATCAGTGTTCAATTCGAGTTTCCATGGTAGCATTACATAACCATTTGCTTCCCCGCCGTAGGTCCAATAGCTATTGTTGACATCTTTTCTGAGTGACGACTTCGATATATTACGACCTATTTTTGGGCGTATTTCAATATTATACTTATCCTTAAGAGAATATCGGATTCCATAGGAAAGTTCAATGTTTGCATAAGTATTGATGCTTTGCTGGCCATTAATAAAAGTTACATTTCTGCCGCCGTTGATATTTGTATTGATCTCATGAATCAATTTTTTATCACCCTGCCCTGAAACCCAACCGCCATAGAGAAAATAATTGTTACTTCCATGCACATTCACAGGCATAGTGGTGGTTTTTCCGAAAGAATCTACCGTGCTGTAGTTGGCTATAGCATTTTGCTGAAGATTAAATCCTGTTCCCATATACATGTAGCGGCTCTTGAGAATCTGGAATTTATTATAAAAAAGATTGAAGTTGTGATTGAACCCAACTTTTAAATTAGGGTTCCCGATATAAATGTTTAGCGGATCATTGTTGTTCTGAATTGGCTGCAGTTGATCAATGGTTGGTTGACGGGTAGTTCCGTTATACCTGAAACCGATATTAGTTTGTGGTTTCGGGGTATAGCTAAATTGAGCCTGCGGAGTGAAGTTGGTAAAATTGTAAGTGTGTCTGTTGTTATTATCAAGATCGTTTACGTTCAATTGCACTGCTGAAATACCTCCGCCAAAAGCTGTTTTCACTTTTTTCCCGAGATAACGAAGCGTAAGAATCCCCGTATTCGCGTAGGCTTTTAAATCAAAATTATTGCTGTATACCGGATCCAGAATAGTATACTTGCCATTCAGATCTTTTTCAAAAGTATTTCGGTGTGCAGTGGAATTATTGGCATTGTAACTATACTCAGTTACAAAATTCCATTTGGGATTCAAAGGTTCATTATAAGTAATTTTTCCGCCATAGGTCTGTGATTCTCCGGTGCCAGTTTTTAGTTGGTCCGTGGTGAAGACAGAATCAACATTTCCATTTTTGTAGAATTGATCAAAAGCATTCAGTGTCCCGTCATTGTCATCATGAATATTGCTATAACGTAAGGTGGCAATCAATAATCTGCCTTTCTTTTTGAATTGCTGTTTGTATGTGAGTTGATTGTCGGATTGTTTATGAGTACTGTTTTGAGTATTGGTACGATCTTCAGTATTTACGAATTGATGATTTTCGTCTAATGCTTCACTGTATGTATCGCCTGATGTTTCACTGGTTTTGTATGTATTGACAGTAGTGAATTTTAAAGAAGCAAGTGAGTCGATCTTCCATTCATATTTGGCAGAAGCAACATGCTGTTGCTTTAAACCTCTTGTATTTGAAGTTTGATTATTATAAAATATGGTATCAGGTAATAAGGTTTGTTTTAAAGTGGAGCTTATATTGGTTGTGCCAAGACGGTTGTACAAGTATGAAAGGTTTAGATTATCTTTTTCTTCATTCCATTTATTGCTGTATAAAGCACCGGCAGAGTAGGCATTGGGAAGACCCTGTAATCCCCAATTGCTGAAGTCATCGTTTGTTCCGAAGCTATAATAATAACCTCCTATTTCGTCATACTCATAGTCATTTTCAATTCCTAATTTATTTCTGTCCTCCCAACCAAGGCTGCCTGCGTCAGTATTACTTTTATTGCCAAAAAAGGATATCTTTCTTTTTCCAACAAAATTGTTGTAGAGGAGTTTCCCATTATGTAGTCGATCAAAATTAGAACCGGCTTCTGCTTTGCCAAAATATCCTTTTTTGGCGTTTTCCTTCAGTTTAATATTTATTGTTTTGGTGTCTGTAGTTCCGCCAATTCCTTTTATCTCGTCCTGTTCCGTTTTTGTATCAAATACCTGCACCTTATCAACTTGCTTAGCGCCGATATTTTGGGTAGCTATAGTAGGATCATTTCCAAAAAATTCTTCTCCGTCCACTAAAACCTTATCCACTTTTTTGCCTTGTGCAGTTATTTGTCCCTTGCTATCGACGGACAAGCCTGGTAATTCTTTTAAAAGATCTTCGACAGTAGCTCCTTCTTTTACTTTAAAACTATCGGCTACAAACTCTGTGGTGTCACCCTTAATACGAATAGCACCGACAGAGTGTACGATAACCTCCTGCAATAAAAGAGCCTTCTTTATCATGGAGATTTTTCCAAAATCAAACGTCGCTCCGGCCCTCAAAATAATTTTATCCGAAAAATTTGCATAATCGGGATAAGTGATCATGATCACACTGGAATCAGCAGGGACGTTTGAAATCAGGAATTCTCCGTTTGAATTAGTTCTTGTAAATTTAATTAGAACCGAATCGGATTTTCTCAGAAGAGCAACAACTGCATTGGAAAGATTTTTCCGTTCAGCGGTGTCCGTCACCGTACCTTTAATAGATGCTGTTTGGGAATGTGAGGCGGCAGTTACTGTCAGGATAAGCGTTAGAACCAAAAGGAATTTTCTCATGGTTAATGGTTGTTGGTTTATCAAAAATAATGCAGGGTACACTATTTGTTGATGTAATTTCTTTAGAATTTCATGAAAATCGAAATCTGTTCTCTTAATTTTAGGTTAAACAACTTTTCAATAAATCTTATTATGATGCCTGGTGAAAATAATTCCACAAAAAATGATCAGCAAAACGATAACGAATTTAAAATACGAATGAAATCGTAAACGGTGGAGAGAAAAAAGATGAGCGGTTAAATAAGAATTTGGCGAGATAAATTTTTTATCTTATCAATGTTATTAATCCGGTTTGGCGTTCTAGATCTTTAACCGCATGTCTTTTGTAGCTTAAAAAATAAACATAAGTAGCAATCGGTTGAAGTTTTCCATTATACCTGCCATCCCATCCTTTTGAGATATCCTTACTTTCAAAAACTAATTGCCCCCATCTGTCATAGATTTTTAAATTGAAATTGTCTATTTGAGCGCATACACTTTTTACTTTGAAAATATCATTTTTGCCATCGTTGTTTGGGGTAAAGGCTGTAGGCACAAATACAGGGCAGGTGCTGCATTGCTGAAAATCCACATGAATACTTTTATTGACGGTGCAACCAAATTGATTAGAAATTTGTACAGAATAGGTTCCCGGTTGTTGTACTATCAAACTATCAGCGGTGCTTCCATCCTGCCATAAATAATTTGCATTTTGAATGCCCGGCTTTAGTATTAATGAATCTTCATAGCAAAGCAGAGTATCTTTTCCTAAATTAAAATTACCGAGTAAAGACATGTCAACATAAAAAGGATCTGAAACAAGACAGGCATTTGAAAAAACGATTCTTACATTATAATTGCCTGTAGCAGTACTGTTTGCAGGAACTGTGTAAACAGAATCAGTTGCGCCTGCAATAGCAATACTATCTTTATACCACTGGTACGCCCTAACATTAATATTCTGCGGCGCATATAATACAACGCCACTACTGCAATTGGTACTGTCTGCGGTAATGGTCCTGAATTTTAATTGACTGGTTTCAGTAAGAGAAAATTTGTCGGCATAATAGAAAAACTCGCCGCCGAGACCAACATTAGTACAATTGGGACCAAAAATAAAACCCTTAATATCTTCAGGAGGGGCAAAATCAATCCGGGCTTTTACCCAATTATTGTTTCCGGAAACTATTGCTGAGCCTAGCCTAATCCAACCCGGCTTTACAAAACCACCGCCCCATGCATCTGAGTTTGAAGGGCAACCCATATCTGCCCGGTCAGCAAAAGGAATGGAACCGCAATCCGGGTGACCATAAATCGCAAATTCATGGGGTGAGGGAGACATCTGGGAAGAACAGAAGCCGATATAAAATTCAAAGCTGTATTCTTTGTTTGCAATTAATGGATTGGAAAGGCATGTCGCGATGTACGTTTTTTGTCCATAGTTGCGATCTCCATGATCAACGATGCCAAGAACGGCTTTGCCATCAGGTAATGGTAAAGGAGGCTCACATGGATCATACCCATCGTTAAAGCTACAGCCCACATAGTAATACAAATCACTTGCCCCTGCATTTCCCCAAGTCCAGTAATATGGGTATTCGTGATTGCTTATTTCAGGGCTAATGGAAAAACAATCAGGAGTATGATCTTCGAAAGACCCATTGTGGATATATATAGCAGGTGGCATAGAATCTTTACATTGACAGGAATAATCAAAAAGATTATTGCATATTTGACCATTTGTCGAAACAGCAAATAATAGAAAGACAGAACATAATAGTAAGCAAAGTTTCATTGAGCAGAACGACTATAGTAAAGGGAAAATAAAAGAACCACTTTCTTCTTTAAAAATTAAGAATAAGGGAATTTACCATGTTAATATAACGCCGGAACTTACACATCCATTGCTACAATGTGTGACCATACTTATCGTGCCATGATTACATTCATGTGGATTTGATATTTCTGCTGCATCCCCATAAGCATTAAATGGTCCAAACCCTCCATCGCAATCAAAATAACCACCGAAACTATAATAGCTTACAACATCTCCACCTGGTGCACTCCAGTTAAGTATAGTGGTAGTACCTATTCTGCTTGCGTGAAAACTAGATTGTGAGACATTATTGCAATTGCAAGTAGGCTTTTCTAATTTTATTTTTACGTTTTTTCTTAAGGAATAAAAGAAACTAAAATTGCTGCCGTTAAAAGCAGTAGTATTGAGGTTAATACTTTCTGTTTCATAATAAGCGGTTTTTTATTTTTTATAATAGAGCATATTAGAGAGAAGAAAGTGGTTAAATGGTTAATGAAAATAAGAAGTATCCTAAGTTACAATAATTCTTTAAAGAAAAAAATAGTTCTAATAAAGCGAACTGACTTTTATTTTTTGCTATGGTTTTTTAAATGCTGAATTTCGTACTAATTACTGAAGATAAATTAATGCTACATGATGGAACCAGCAGAAAAAAAATACGAAAAAGAACATTTTGTAGATACTACAAAGCCTGTTTGGAATTATTCCTTACTCACCGATGATGATGTGAAAAATTACCAGGCAGGAACTCATTATCAGCTTTACGAAAAAATGGGATCGCATTCTATACAAGTGAATAATGCATGGGGAATGTATTTCTGTGTGTGGGCGCCAAATGCTACTTCCGTTTCTGTTATAGGCAATTTCAATGACTGGAAAAATCATCAGCATGAATTATATCCGCGATGGGATAAGAGCGGAATATGGGAAGGTTTTATTCCAAAGATCAATTTAGGTGAGTCATACAAATATTATATAGTTGGCTACGCAAACAAAGTGCAGGATAAAGGAGATCCCTTTGCTAATTTTTGGGAAAAGCGTCCTCTGACAGCATCCATTACTTGGGATATGTATTATGAATGGAAAGATGAGGAATGGATGAAGAAGAGAAAAAAGCATAATTCACTCGATGCGCCGTGGAGTGTGTATGAAGTGCATTTGGCAAGCTGGATGCGGCCTGATAAATACGATGAAGAATTGTATAATAATTATGACCAGATCCGCGAACGACTTGGTTCCTTATGTAAAAGAAATGGGGTTTACGCATGTGGAATTGATGCCGGTAATGGAACATCCGTTTGATGGAAGCTGGGGCTATCAATGCACAGGTTTTTTTGCAGCTACTTCAAGGTTTGGCGATCCGCAGGGATTGATGAAACTGATTGAGGCATTGCACCAGGAAGGTATTGGTGTGATACTGGATTGGGTGCCCTCGCATTTTCCTTATGATGCACATGGTTTGTTTATGTTTGATGGAACGCATACGTATGAATATGCGGATATGCGCAAAGGGTTTCATCCTGACTGGAACAGTTATATTTTTAATTATAAAAGAGGAGAAGTAAAATCTTTTCTCATCAGCAGTGCGAGATACTGGTTTGATCAATTTCACATTGATGGCATTCGTGTGGATGCGGTTTCAGTTCGATGCTGAAATTAAATTACAGCCGCAACACGGGCAATGGGAACCCAATGAATTTGGCGGTGAAGGAAACCTGGAGGCTATGGCTTTTATCAAAGATCTGAATGAAACGATTTTCCGGGATTTTCCTGATGTGCAAACTATTGCCGAGGAAGCAACAGACTGGCCCAATGTTTCAAGACCAACATTCCAGGGTGGTTTGGGATTTGGCATGAAATGGATGATGGGCTGGATGCATGACACACTTGATTATTTTAAAATGGATCCGTTACTACCGGCAATTTCACCAGGATAAGTTTTCATTCAGCATGATGTATTATTATGATGAAAATTTCATGCTTCCTTTCAGTCATGATGAAGTGGTGCATGGCAAAAGCCCGATGCTTTATAAAATGCCGGGCGATGAATGGCAGAAGATGGCCAACCTGCGGTTGATGTACACTTATATGTGGACACATCCCGGCGCTAAACTTTTATTCATGGGTGATGAATTTGGACAAACATCGGAATGGAATTATAAATCGGAGCTTGACTGGTCTTTACTTCAATATGATCCTCACAATAAATTAAAAGAATGTGTAACTGATTTAAATAAATTATTGCAAAGTGAACCTGCCTTATACGAAAATCAATTCAGCATTTATGGGTTTGAATGGGTAGATCTGAATCATCGCACGGAAACAGTAGTCTCATTCAGGCGAAAAGGAAAAAATAAAGAAGATGATCTGCTGATCGTTTTAAATCTTACACCGGTTGTCAGAAATGATTGGGAAGTGTACGTTAATGGAAAACACTTTACCAAAGAGATATTCAACAGTGATGATAAAAAATATTGGGGAACCGGCGATGTGTTTAATCCTGAAATCCGTTCTGAGCTTGTTGATGAAGAGCAAAAACTTTATAAGCTTACACTAAATTTACCGCCGCTTGGTGGAATTGTGCTCAAGTAAAAATATTTCACGCAAAGGCTCAAAGGGATGCTGAGAGAAAATTCTTTGCGCCTTTGTCAACTTTGTCTTCCCTGCCTGCTGGCAGGCAGGTTGCATGAAATAAAAACTGAATTGAATTAACTTCATGTTTTTGTATGGTCACCGTTCTTCAGATTTTTTTTGCACTTCTATTGATCGTGTTGATCATTCTTTTTGTATTCAGAATAAGAAGGTCAAGAGAAATAGCCGATCTGCCGGAGAATTACAAAGAAATATTGAATGACTATGTAAAGTTTTATCAGCAACTCGATGAGGAACAAAAAATAAAGTTTGAAGAAAGAATGCAGCACTTTCTTTCAGCCGTGCAAATAACGGGAGTAAATGCTGTTGTGGAAGATCTTGATAAAATATTAATTGCCGCCGGTGCTGTTATTCCTGTATTCTCTTTCCCGGACTGGCAATATGTAAATCTGCATGAAGTTTTATTATATCCCGGAAATTTTAATGAAGATTTTGACCAGGGAGGAACATATCGAAATGTTACCGGCATGGTTGGCTCAGGTGCTATGCAAAATGTAATGATACTTTCCAAGTGGTTGTTACGGCAGGGATTTATCAATGAAACAGACACAAGGAATACTGCCATTCATGAATTTGCTCATCTTGTCGATAAAATGGATGGAACAATGGATGGCGTTCCTGAAATAATTTTAGAACGAAGGTATATTCCACAATGGAAAGAGTTGATGAATACGACCATTCGTCAAATGAAAACACATGGGTCCGATATTGACATCTACGGCGCCACCAACCCGGTAGAATTTTTTGCTGTGATCTCTGAATATTTTTTTAAACAACCTGAGTTATTGAAAGTAAATCACCCGGAGTTGTCTGAAATGTTGGAAAGGATTTATAGAACGGTGAAATGATTTTATTAGAATGCTGAACAGGAATATCATAGTTGAAGTGTGCGACGCAGCAGTAGTTGAATAGACTTACAATAGTTGATTAAACACAAAAAGCCTACAACAAATTGCTGTAGGTTTTGAAAAATAAGATTTCTCGCTTTGCTTCGGAATAACAAATCAGTGATTAAGCTATCGTCACCTCTTTATCCAAATATACATCCTGGATAGCGTTCAAAATATCAACGCCTTCCTTCATGGGGCGCTGGAAAGCTTTGCGACCTGAAATCAGCCCCATGCCTGCCGCACGTTTGTTAATGACGGCGGTGGTAACTGCTTCAACAAAATCATTGGCACCTGATGCACCACCGGAATTAATCAATCCCGCACGGCCCATATAGCAATTGGCAACCTGGTAACGGCAAAGGTCAATAGGATGATCAGAGGTGAGCTCTGTGTAAATACGCGGATCATTTTTTCCATAAGCTGATTCCTTAGTATTCAAAGCAAGATAACCACCGTTATTTTCCGGTAATTTTTGTTTTATGATATCTGCTTCGATCGTAACACCGAGATGGTTTGCCTGCCCGGTTAAGTCAGCAGAAACATGATAGTCTTTTTCTTTTGTTTTGAATGCCGGATTGCGGAGATAGCACCAAAGAATAGTTGCCATTCCCAATTCATGCGCCATCTCAAATGCCTTGCTTACTTCCTGCAATTGCCTCGTTGATTCTTCGCTTCCGAAATAGACTGTGGCACCAATAGCTGCTGCGCCTAAATTCCAGCTTGCCTTTACGGAGGCAAACATTATCTGGTCAAATTTATTTGGATAGGTTAGAAATTCATTGTGATTGATCTTAACCAAAAAAGGAATTTTATGTGCATACTTTCTTGACAGGAAGCCAAGCCCGCCAAATGTTGTAGCTACTGCATTGCAGCCACCTTCTATAGCGAGCTTAATAATATTTTCAGGATCAAAATAAATAGGATTTTTTGCAAATGATGCGCCGGCGCTGTGTTCGATTCCCTGGTCAACAGGGAGGATCGATAAATAACCTGTGTTTGCCAATCTTCCGGTACTGTACATTAACTGAAGATTGCGCAGTACGTGAGGATTGCGATCACTTTGTGCAAAGATGCGATCGACAAAATCAGGACCGGGTAAATGCAACTGGTCTTTTAAAATTGTTTTTGATTGATGTGTCAGCAGGTACTCCGCTTTATCGCCAAGTAATTCTGTAATTTTTTTTGACATGTAGGTGAGTTTTTTTGCGAGGTGCAAAGATAGAAGTTAAAACCATTCGTGCCACAAGACTTTACTCATGATCTACATTGGGTTTCATCATAACATTTTATGGCTTTAAAAGGGGTACAATGTGAAAGAAGACAATTAAAAATAAAACCCCGACAGTCGGAACAGACTAATAAGGGGCAAGAAGTAGGATAGTTTGTTTCATTTAAAAGTATAAGCTAAATCACAATACTGGAAAGGAAATGGTTTTAGGCTCTATTGGAATATACTCCGTAAAGTAAAATATGTCTTCTCGGTGTACTCCAAAAGTTATATTTGATATTTTGAAAAATATTAACCCCCGAATATTCTCTACTGTTTCCTTTACTTTCACAAGTCCACCTCGAATATAATTGGTTAGCCCTAATGGTAAAATGACGTTAGACATTGAAAGCAAGTTTTTGAAATAGGATTGGAGTTTCAAACTGATTCATGAATAAAGACATACTTGCTTTTGATGGGTAATGAATATACCCACACCCAAAAAGAATTTTATCATTTTTGAATGGAGACGTTATGAAATTATTAAAACCAATATCATCCACACATCTCAAAGATTCATTCCTTATACTTTCTCCGTTCGTAGAAGAAAAGATGGTTAAATCAAAACTTTTACTAATTTCTAAAATCACTCCCAATAAATGATCTTCAAAATACAACCATAACTCTGAATAAAAAGCATTCGCCTGCATATCGGAATCAAAATGCACCTGTATTAATGGAATGTTTATATTAAAGGTTATTCGCGTTGCTTTTTTAAATTCTGTATCCAATTCAGCCAATGTCATTTTTAAAAGTAAGTATTTTAAAATCAACCAATTTTTTATACTTTAGAATAATAATATAATTATCGTGATGAGTACGTTCATTAAGGGAGCATTCGGTTTCGTGATAGTAATAATCATTGCCAGTATTTTAAAATTTTTATTTGGTAATAGGCAAAGCGATATTGATAAATATCATTTAGAATCAGCTAAAACAGAGAAAAAAATAAAAGAACAGAGTAAGATTATGAAGAAAGATTTTGAACGTTTACAAGAGAATAATGATACTTCTATGTGTTTTATAAATACAACTGGAGTTAGCAGATCAAATGATGTGAAAATAAAGATATATCGTCAATGTAAATGGAAAGAATATAATGATAATTATGATAAGATTCCTACCCTTATGTGTCAATTTGCATACGAATCAGATAGTTTTACCACAGCAGAGTCAATAAATATTTCCTCAGAATTACCTGACAAAGTAATTGCATATATGAAATCTAAAAAAAATATAAATAAAACACTCCCCGAAGATGATAAATATATTTCATCTAACTCAATAGACATTAATGGAATAACTGCAAACGAAATTTTATTCTCTAAAATAATAAGTTCAGAAAATGGTATAGCTTTTATGAATAGCGTCATGTATCAATTATTTATCAACAAAAATGTAGTTTCTGTTACATTTTTTATTTTAGCATCAACTAAAAAACAAACAGAAAAAATATTCGAAAAGAATGTTCCTCTTTTTAGACGTTAATATACAGAACAGAAGTACTATAAAGAATATCTTTATGATATGGCAAAAAAGAAAACTTCAAAAATTCAGCCCATCAAAAAAGGCAAATACGACATAACCCTTAAAATTGATTCAGATATTACAGCCAATGAACTGCTTAAACTTGCTGCAACTACTCCAAAAAAAAGTAAGACGAAAAAGTGATTGAGAAAAGAAAATACGTTCCTTATACCGAAGAATCGTTTTTAATAATAGCTTGCGATTTCTTATTAACTCATAAATCTGTTACAGAATTTGGAAATTTTGATCCTCATCTAATCTTATCACAACTTGATATAAGTAAATACGAGAAAGATTTATCTATAGGTGACACGGTTCAATTTGGCCTAAAAAGTTTTGGTTCAATTACTATTTTCGTTTCAAATAAAGGTTATATTGAAAAAAACACAAGCTGGGGATCATTATATAGACTTACTGAATTAGGAAGAGAGGTTAAAAGAAAAGGGGGACATAAGAAATATATTGAATTTTTAAACCAAAAAGATAATGCAATCTTTGAAAATATTAAATACGCAAGTCAGGCAGCACAGGCCGCAAAAGAATCTGTTCAGATAGCAAAAAATAATACTCGATTTACAAGAACTACAATGTGGTGGATTGGGGCATATACAATAATAACATTAATCCTAACTATAACCACTATTGTTATGTGTAATCAAAATAAACGATCAATGGCTAACCATATCAAGACCACTAATTCTACTAAAGATACCGTAGCCAATAAAATTACAGATATGGTTAAATAATAGTCAACCTTATCTCTATTATCTGGAGAATCTTTGATAAGAGTGAGAAGCCTTATAATTTCCTTCAAAATGGTGGAGAGAAGTCTTAGTAGGCTTTTACCCTACTCTTATCCGTCTCTTAGTCCCATAGGGTGTTGATGCCTACAGTCGGGGCTTGGCCGTTAAGAAAACAAGCAGGTATGACTGCAGTGATGATGTTTTTTGATGGCTTTCTTTTCGGTTTTGGTAGCGGCTTTTTGTTTGGTTGTGCGCAGGCTTGCATAAGCAACAGCCACAACGCATGCGAGCAAGACGAGTACAATAATTAATCGTTTCATAGCCGTAAATTTTATATTTAAAAGTTACAGCTTTAAAAGATTCCCGTCAAAATTAATTTTGCAGATTAGTCTTTTTAAACATTTGTCATCGAAGTTTGTTTTAAGATTTATTTGTATAAATAACTCAAACTTCGCTGTATGGAAGAACATGTCGTAAAAATTTTAGCTATTGAGCCGGTAACGCATAATGTAAATCATTATAAAGTTGAAAAGCCGCCTGGTTATTCTTTCACGCCAGGGCAGGCAACCGAAGTGGCTATCAACAAACCGCGATGGACAGAAGAACGAAGGCCTTTTACATTTACCAGCCTGAATGAATGGGATCATCTTGAGTTTACAATTAAAAGTTATACTGATCATGATGGAGTAACGAATCAACTCAGGCAGCTAAAGCCCGGAGACGAATTACTATTACATGATGTGTGGGGAGCCATTCAATACACAAAGGAAGGAATATTTATTGCCGGAGGAGCGGGTATCACACCGTTCATCGCCATTTTCAGGCAATTGCAAAAAGATCAGAAATTAGGCAATAACAAACTTATCTTTTCAAACAATACTCAAAGCGACATTATTTTGAAAGATGAATTCACGGCAATGCTTGGTGATAATTTCATCAATACATTAACCAAAGAAGATGTCCCGGGTTATGATCATCATAAAATTGATGAAGAATATCTAAAACAAAAGATCAGCAATTTTTCCCGGCAATTTTATATCTGCGGGCCTGATGCCATGGTAAAAGATGTACAAACTATTTTGGAAAAACTTGGAGCGGGAAAAAATCTGATTACCGTAGAAGTATGAACTTACGACTTGGGCCTGAATACATTGCGTGCCAACCCGTTGATTTTTCCGCATCGGGCCGTGGTTTCTGTAATGCAATTTAAAAACTACCCGCAGGAATTTATTGGAATACTGACTAATAGCATAGGGTGGTATGGATATTCGTCATGTTATTTCATTTTCCGTGGTTTTAATTTTGGTTTTATAATGGAATGGGATTCATACCAAGACACAGAATCTATTTTTCCTGATTCTTTACCAGGAGAAGAGATGGAACAATTATACAGGCAATTGTCAGAGCTTGAGCAGGAAATGGTGCAAACTGTTTGCGATCATCAATCGCTGATAGAAAAAGTACATCCTGCCCAGCAAACGGCGGCTAAAAACCTGTTACATTACCTGGCTCTCAGAAGCCTTGATATACGTGAGCTGCAGGATGAGCTTCACATCTCGGGTCTTTCTTCATTAGCCAGCTCCGAAAGCCATATACGCAGCCAGTTGCAGTCTATTCTCCAGCGGCTTGGAAAATATTATGTAAATGAAGAACTCGATCAATGTACTTATCAATACAGCAGGGACGATGTGAAAGCGAAGTCGCTTGCCTTATTTGGAAAAAAGAATGACCCGGGCACTCCCTCTATCATGGTTACTTTCGACTCGTCTTTTGCCGATGATTATGGACAAATAAAAAATCTTTTACAAAGTGGAATGAACGTGGCGCGGATAAACTGTGCCCGTGATAATGAAACTAAGTGGGCGAAGATGATCCATCTTGTAAGAAAAGCTTGTCGTCAAACAGGACTCAGTTGTAAAATATACATGGATATTGCAGGTCCAAAAATTCGCACAAAATTATTGACAAAGGGAAAGAAAGGAGGTTGCGTAGAGGTAGAAGAAGGGCAACTGATCTGGTTGGCTGAACATGCCGACAAGTCAGATCTTGATGAAGTTGTTATCAGTTGTACGGAAAAAGGAATTATATCTCAGTTGAAAAAAGGAGAAAAAGTTTTATTTGATGATGGTGCGGTCAGAGGAAACATTGAAGTAGTTAAAAAAAATAAGGTAGGTGTGAGGATTTTGCGAATCTCTGCATCCAAACCGGGGATCCGTGAAAAGAGAGGAATCAATTTTCCCGAATCAATACTTAACATTCCGTCATTGACGAAATTTGATGAAAAGGTCCTTCCGTTTATTTGTGAATATGCAGATCTTTTGGGATGTTCTTTTGTAAGAAACGCCGGTGATATTGCCGTATTGCAAGACAAGTTGGCTAAAATAACCAATCATCCGCCCAAACTGATCATAAAAATTGAAGTACCTGAAGCGGTGAAGAATTTGCCTTCGCTGCTGTTCCAGGGAATGAAATATGAAATTTTGGTGTAATGATAGCAAGAGGAGATTTGGCAGTGGAAATTGGTTTTGAAAGAATGAGTGAAGTGCAGGAAGAAATACTTTGGATCAGTGAAGCAGCACATGCACCTGTTATCTGGGCTACGCAGGTATTGGAAACTCTCAATAAATCAGGAATCGCTACCCGCTCTGAAATTACGGATGCCGCACATGCAGCAATGGCGGAATGTGTGATGCTTAATAAAGGGTCACATACCTTATAAGTCATCGAAACACTGCGGGATATTTTTCAAAGAAGTGGCGGACATCATGTAAAAAAGAAATTTGTATTTCGCCCGCTAAGTATTGCGCAGAAATTTTTGGAGCAATAATTATTCACTGTCCTGACCTTGGGGATGCGGTTGTCCATTGTGACAAGTAACACAATTTATTTCAAGTGTGGAATCACCTATTATGGCGTGTTTTAATTTAAAATATTTTTTATTAATGCCCATAGTCATTTTCATCATTAACCGGGCAACTTGTTTCTCAGGTTTTTCATCGCTTGCATAGTCAAGACGATTTGAGTCTTTTTCCTTAGTATGGCAAAATGCGCAGCTTATGCCTAAGCCATCTTCAAAATCGTCGATCATAATTCTCGATAATTTTTCTGAACTGATATTCTTAGGCAATACTTTCAAATTTTTGAATTCATGGTTTGATTGAGGTAAAGCCACTGCTGCTACCACAACAACAATAGCCATTATTGATAGAGCAAAATATTTTTTTCGATTTCCCAAACTCATTTCCGGAAAATATTTTTCTATTTCTTTAATGTTCATTTCTACTTTTCTTCGATAGTTACCAGAGGCGTGTCGGTTACAGCAAGAGTGTGATCATGCTCTACATAATTTACGTTTGTAGTACCCAATAAATTCCTGAGTTGTTCCGGGGGAACTTTCATGGGCCCGGCAGCCGCTGCTGATCCGGGCTTTGGTTGGGGAAACGCTGTTGAGGCGGCAGTATGAAATGTGATATTATCTTCTGTTTTTTGCAAGGTTTGATGAATGTGACCATTTAATACAGACACAGAGCCAAAACGTTTCAGGCAGGAAAGGGCTTGTTCACTATCACTTGTTCCCCATCCCCATTGCGGATACACGGCCCAGAGAGGAATATGGGCAAAAACAACAATTGGTGTACTCGATGAAAAATCTTTCAAATCTTTTTTCAACCATTGCAGTTGCTCATCACCCAATACGCCTAATCCGCCTTCTGCTGTATTAACAACATTTACAAGACCGATAAAATGCACCCCGTTAAAATCAAAACTGTACCATCCATTACCTTTTGTTCCTTTTCCGTAGCGTTCGAGATATTTTTTGGTATCGTTGTTTAAAACATCGTGTTCGCCCGGCACATAAAATATCTTATCGGTTTTGACTGACTTAAGTGCCTGGTCAAGCGTATCGAACTCTTCGGGCTGAGCCAGATGAGAAAGATCGCCTGTGTGTAATACAAACGATGGTGCTACCGGCATCGCATTTATTTTTGCAATCGCTGCCTGCAATGTGCCGATTACATCAGGATTTGCGGGCTTATTAAAGCCAATGTGGCTATCACTTATCTGGGCAAAACAAAAATCTGCCTTTGGAAGGTTGACGCCGTTTTTAATGCGGCCTGTGGCTTTGTCAATGATCTGGCTCATGCCATAAGATTTTAAGACTCCGCCACTCATCATACACAAAAGTCCTGTCCCGGCCCATGCCATGCATTTTAAAAAACCAGCTCTGTCTATGCCGTCGTCGTTTTCATCAACCGAAATATAATTGTCGTTTTTCATACTTTAATTTTTTGATTGTATTGCAAAAGAAGTGCAACGACCCTTTGCCGATAAATTTTTTACATAATTGCGCTCATCTTCTTGATTAAACCCACGTTTGCGATTATCAAGATTTTTACATGAATGGTGTAAAAGAATAGGGTAAACTGAAAACACAATAATAGTTTTGAGGAATGAACCGGGTTTGTTATGGCTAAAAAAAGAATAGGATATAATATATTATTGTGGCTGGTACTTTATCTTTTTTGGATTGTTGTATTTCAGCAAAGAACTTTTGCATTTTCAAAGACAATTACAGTTCAATTCTGTTACCTCTTATTTCTTGCCGCCAATTATTATTTCAGTGTCTATTTTGCAATTCCATTATTTCTCTTCAGTAAGAAATATGCGATGTTTGCGGCTCTGTTTCTTGCCGCCGTTTTTACAGCAGCGTTGTTACGAGTTCCATTAGCAACTTTTCTTAGTGAGCATTTTTTCGCTCCCGGCAAGCAGACACCAGGTTTTTTTGAATTATTTTTTAACTCTGTTATTAATATATTTATTTGGACGATCTGTTTGGTGGCCGGCAAATTAATTATTGACCGCATCCGTTTCCAGAAATATATTGATGCAATCGAAAAAGAGAAAATAAAAAATGAGCTGGACTTTCTCAAGGCTCAATTCAATCCCCATTTTTTGTTTAACTCCATTAATTCTATCTATGGAAATATTGATAAAACTAATTCTTCAGCCCGTAAAATGTTGCTGACATTTTCCGAAATGTTGCGCTACCAGCTATATGAATGTAATGTAGAGGCCATAAGTGTCGATAAAGAGGTTAACTATATTAGGAACTATATCGCTTTGCAACAAACACGAAAGCCGGAAAATTTGGAGGTGGAGCTTAATATCGACGAGCACCTGAAAGGATTCAAGATCGCCCCATTATTATTTACAGCTTTTATCGAAAATGCCTTTAAATATGTAAGTCATTTCGAAAGCAAAATGAATCGAATTCAAATTTCATTGCGCAGAAACGATGACAACATTGTTTTCAGAGCTTTTAACACCAAAGAAAATTTGAATGGCCATGCTTTGCCCGATCATGGAGGAATTGGAATTGCCAACGTTAAGCGAAGGCTTGAACTTTTGTACCCGTGGCAGCATACGTTAACGACAAACAATACGACTGATTCTTACGAAGTGATTTTAAACCTGCAAATATGAAATTGAAGTGCCTGATAGTGGATGATGAGCCGGTTGCACGAAAGGTTTTAAGGGAATATATTGACGATATTCCTTTTCTGGAGATTGCCGGCGAAGCTGATAACCCGTTAAAAGCGGAACCCTTTCTCGATGAAATATCCATTGATCTCCTTTTTCTGGATATTAACATGCCAAAGCTTACGGGCATTGAATTTTTAAAGACCAGGAATTCTTTGCCAATGGTGATAATAACCACCGCTTATGTTGAACATGCCCTGGACTCGTTTGATCTTGATGTACTTGACTACCTTGTAAAACCGTTTTCATTTGAACTGTTACTAAAAGCCTGCAACAAGGCAAAAGATTACAATAAGCTTAAAACAAACACCATCAAAAATCCCGTTGATAATAATTATTTCTTTGTCAAATGTAATGGACTGATTGAGAAGGTATCATACGACGAACTTTTGTTTATCGAAGCTTCTCTTAATTATGTGACCCTTCAATACTGCCAATGAGAAAATGATCGTTTATCTTACAATAAAAGGCATCAATGAAAATTTTCCATCCGTCTATTCATAAAGGTGCATAAATCCTACATTGTTAATCTTTCAAAGATCAATAGCATCGAGGGAATATCATCTCGTATCAAAGGCTTAAATTCCAATTAGTCAAAATAACCAAGAAATAATGAATTGATATTGAAAGCCAATCTTAAAAGATATCTTTACAATTTAAATCCATTTATACCCGGCCTTTTATTAGCTGCAGACATCAAAATAGTTTGCTTAATTCTTGCTTTCCTGGTTTCTTCTCTTTTAGCTGAATTAACCCAGTATAAAAATTGTCGCTTAGTAAATGGAGGAAAATTTTCGAAAGTGATCCTTGCTTTTTTGTTTTTTGAAAAAGCTTTGGCAAGGTCTTCGGGTATCTGGAGCAGATCGACAGGGACATAAATTTTATCAAGACTTTCCCAGCTTCCATTCTTTTTTGCTATTTCAATTTTTTCAATGCCTGAAGCGGTCATCAAACCCCGGCTTATCATTTTTTCGATTCTTTGTTTATTTATTGCACTCCATCCGCTTTTTGATTTTCGCGGTGTAAAACGCTGCATGTATTTTTCTTCATCAATCGGTCTTGTAGTACTGTCAATCCATCCGAAACAAAGGGCTTCTTCTACCGCATCGCTATAATCCAATCTTTTCCTTCCACTTGTTTTTTTATAATAGATCAGCCAGATACCGGAAGAAGCAGCATGATTTTTTTCCAGCCATTTACGCCAGGTCTTGCGATCTTTTGCATGATAAGTTTTGAGTTCCGTTGAAGGCATGCTTAAAGTTATATTTTTTGACTAAACAGGAATAAATAATTATCCCGGTTTATCAGAACGGTTATTTAACAAAGAGAAAATAAATCACTTCTTTTGCAATTTAATTGCATCAAAATTATCAAAGGATCATTTTTTTGCATTCATATTGTCATAAAAAAAATAAAACAAGAAATCTTTTTCCACACCAGTTAATAACTCCCAAACTGAGATAGAGGGCTTGTTTTGGTATATTCGCAGCATTGAACCCATTATTATAAATAGTATTTAAGAATTTCGTACCGCTGCACAATGGCAAAAGTGAAAGAAACTACAAAAGAATCTGCAAAGACAAATCTTTTCGACTATAATGAAGAAAGCATCAGGTCGCTGGATTGGAAAGAACATATCCGCATGCGACCGGGCATGTATATTGGTAAGTTGGGTGATGGCAGCAGCCCCGATGACGGTATTTATGTTCTTGTAAAAGAAGTGATCGATAATTGTATCGATGAGTTTGCCATGGGATATGGCAGAACGGTTGAACTAACAGTAGAAGGCAAACAAGTTACGGTTAGAGATTATGGTCGTGGTATTCCTTTAGGTAAAGTGGTGGATGTGGTAAGTAAAGTAAACACCGGGGCAAAGTTTGACAGCAAAGTGTTTCAGAAAAGTGTTGGTTTAAATGGAGTGGGAACAAAAGCAGTGAATGCGTTAAGTCATTATTTTAAAGTAATGGCCGTTCGGGAGGGCAAAGAAAAAACGGCTGAATTTGAAAGAGGGTTTCTTATCAAGGAATATAAAGAAGCAAAAACCAGTGAACAAAATGGAACGCTGGTAACTTTTATTCCTGATGATACCGTTTTTAAAAACTTCAAATTTCATCCTGAGTTTTTAGAAAACCAGATTTGGAACTATTGCTTTCTGAATGCCGGACTGAAAATAATTTTTAATGGCAAATCATTTATCAGCAAAAATGGCTTGCTTGACCTCCTGGAACGGAAAACGAATGCGGATGAGATTCGTTACCCCATCATTCATTTGAAAGGAGATGACATTGAAGCTGCCATTACGCATAATAATGACTATGGCGAGGAAATTTACAGTTTTGTAAATGGTCAGCATACGACACAGGGTGGTACGCATCAACAGGCTTTTCGCGAAGCTTATGTAAAAACAATCCGCGATTTTTATAAGAAAGATTATGACGCAGCCGATATCAGAACAGGCATCGTGGCAGCTATTGCCGTGCGGGTGGTCGAGCCGGTGTTTGAATCACAAACAAAAACAAAGCTTGGTTCGGCAAATGTAGATGAAGGTGGCCCGAGCATGCGACAGTTTGTAGGAGATTTTTTGTCTAAGGAACTGGATAATTATCTACACAAAAATCCTTCGCTTGCTGATGCATTAAAAAAGCGGATTGAGCAGAGCGAAAGAGAAAGAAAGGAATTAGCCGGGATAAAGAAGCTGGCAAACGAAAGAGCGAAGAAGGCAAATCTTCATAATCGTAAACTTCGGGATTGTCGTGTTCACTGGAATGATGAATCACCTTCAAAGAATAAAGCTGAGTACGAGGCGTTGAGACAGGCATCGACAATTTTCATTACCGAGGGTGATAGTGCCAGTGGTTCTATTACTAAAGCACGAAGTGTGGAAACGCAGGCTGTGTTCAGTTTACGCGGCAAGCCCTTAAATTGTTTTGGCCTTACAAAAAAAGTGGTGTATGAAAATGAAGAATTTAATTTACTGCAACATGCATTGAATATCGAAGAAGGCCTTGACGGGCTTCGGTATAAAAATATTGTAATAGCCACCGATGCTGATGTTGATGGCATGCATATTCGTTTGCTGCTAATGACTTTCTTTCTGCAATTCTTTCCCGATCTCGTGAAGAAAGAACATGTATTTGTTCTGGAAACGCCACTGTTCAGAGTGAGAGACAAAAAGGAAACTATTTATTGTTATGACGAAAGTGAAAAACAGGCAGCCATAAAAAAACTCGGAGGAAAACCTGAGATCACAAGATTCAAAGGTTTGGGAGAGATTTCTCCTGATGAATTCGGAAGATTTATCGGCGATGAAATACGTCTCCAGGCTGTCGTGCTGGAGCAGGGAGATCATATTCAAAATCTCCTTTCTTATTATATGGGTAAGAATACCCAGGAACGCCAGGAATTTATTATTGAGAATTTGAAAGTTGAAGTGGATGCCCCTGTGTCTGAAGGAACGTGATGTGATTAATAATTGATAATTAAAAATTAATAATTCAGTGAAAGAAACAAACCTTATTCTTGACAAGACATACAGTTTCGGGTTAAGAATAGTGAAGCTTTATTTACACCTTAGAAAAAATAAAATTGATATTGGATTGTGCTCTCAAATATTAAATAGCGGCACGTCGGTTGGTGCAAATGTTGAAGAGGCAATTGGTGGCTCCTCCAGAAAAGACTTTATCAACAAACTTCAGGTTGCATATAAAGAGGCCAGGGAAACACGATATTGGTTGCGTCTTCTCAAGGACGGAAAAATATTAGGTAAGAATTTGTCTGATTCCTTTTTAAAAGATTGCGAAGAGATTCTTCGGATATTGACCGCTATTTTAAACTCATCAAAGGGTGGAAGCAATAGTTAATTATTAATTTTTAATCGTTAATTGAACATGTTACATATAGTTTTCAATGGTTCTGAAATAAACCTGATGAAAGAAGTTATTCAGCTTGATAAAGGTTTGAATGGAGAAGTAATACAAGTTAAAGATGATTTTGCTGTTGGTCCTTTGTCAGAAATTGAAACTGAAGAGGGATGGAATGCAAGGGTGTCGTGGTGGAGAGAGCTTTTGAAAAAGTCCCCATATGAAAAAGATCCGGTTACTGATTTTGACGACAGGAAAACTGTTAATAATATAAAGGAGAACCTTGAGTCAGATGCTGATTCGCAGGTATGGATATGGATGGGACAGAATCAACATGATGTTTGCGGGTATTATTGGTTCATGCAACATTTTTCAGAATACCAGGGAAGAATATTTGTCGTTTATCTGAACAATCTTCCATTTATAAATGAAAAGGGGCAACTATTTTATCCATCGTGGCTTCATGAGATCGTACCCAAAGAATTATTGAAAGCAAGGAGACTTGCCAGGGCGATCACGATGAGTGAGTTTGAAGTGGATCCCGATGAATGGAAAAGATTGTGTACTGAAAATACAACAGTAAGGATGTTGGAAGGTGGTAAAAAGATCGTAAGTAAGGATGAAACATTTTATGACAGTGAAATTTTAAAAAATCTTACAACCGATTGGCAGAAGGCAACACGAGTGCTGACAAATACTTTACACAGGAGGAAAATAAAAACAGGTGATGTATTCATTATGTGGCGGATGAAAGAACTAGTTGCACAGGGAAAAATTGATGTATTGGGTGATGTTGACAAAGGATGGAAAGAGTTTGACGTGAGACTGCCACAGACGTCAATGAAGGTTGAAACTTCTTCGGGAGAAACATTCAACACTCAATAATCAGTATTCAATTTTCATTTTATACATGCCTGACAAAAAATATGATCTTGAAGACCGTTTAGTAGAATTCTCTTCGAGAGTTGTTGACGTAGTTGAGACGTTGCCAAAAACGAGAGCAGGTAATTATATTGCAGGGCAGTTAATCAGGTGTGGGTTAGCATCTGCTCTTTTATATGGGGAAGCTCAAAGTGCAGAGTCAAGAGAAGATTTTGTTCATAAAATGAAAATTATTGTCAAAGAATTGAAAGAAGCAAGAGTATGTATAAAATTAATTGGAAGAAAGGAGATGATTAAGCCGGTATCAAGACTTGACAATTTGTTTAAAGAATGTGAGGAGTTAATTGCTATTGTTGCAAAAAGTATTGATACCGCAAAAAGGAATATCAACAAGTCGGGATAACTTGAATATTGTTTGTTGATCTTTGTTTATTGAATGTTTACAATAACCTGATATGTCTAAGTCAAAAAATATTGAACAGGTACAAAATAATAGCACTGGTCTTCATGGTCAGTACAAAAATTGGTTTCTTGACTATGCATCGTATGTAATTCTTGAACGTGCAGTGCCTGCTATTGAAGACGGATTAAAACCAGTACAGCGTCGCATTCTGCACGCCATGAAAGAAATGGATGATGGCCGGTTTAATAAAGTAGCCAACATCATCGGGCAAACGATGCAATATCATCCGCATGGTGATGCAAGTATCGGTGACGCTTTGGTGAATATGGGGCAAAAAGATCTGCTGATAGACACGCAGGGTAACTGGGGCGATATCCGAACGGGTGATGAAGCGGCGGCAGCGAGATATATTGAAGGCCGTTTAAGCAAGTTTGCATTGGAAGTAGCATTCAACGCAAAAACAACCGAATGGCAATTGAGTTATGATGGAAGAAAAAATGAACCTGTTACTCTGCCTATGAAGTTTCCTTTGCTCCTGGCGCACGGAGCAGACGGAATCGCAGTGGGTCTTTCTACAAAAATTCTTCCGCATAATTTTAATGAGTTGATTGAAGCGGCGATTAAATATTTGAGGGGAAAGAAATTTGAGCTTTACCCGGATTTTCAGACAGGTGGTATGATCGATGTTGGTGACTATTCACAAGGAAAACGGGGAGGGAAGGTAAAAGTCAGAGCGCATATTGAAGAAATGGATAAAAAAACGTTGGCAATAAAAAGTGTTCCTTATAGCGTTACTACGACACAACTGATGGAATCTATTGTTAAGGCAAATGACCAGGGAAAAATCAAGATTAAAAAAGTGACGGACAATACTGCTGCGGAGGTGGAGATACAGGTTGACCTCGCACCTGGTATTTCCCCGGATATTACTATTGATGCACTTTACAAATTCACAGATTGCGAAGTTTCCATTTCACCAAATGCCTGTGTGATTGTTGAAGACAAACCGCAATTCCTCAACGTGAATGATCTGCTGAAACTTTCGGTTGACAAAACCAAAGATCTTCTTGAACAGGAATTAAAGATTAAATTAAAAGAACTCCAGGAAAAATGGCATTATACATCTCTTGAAAAAATATTCTTTGAAGAAAAAATTTATAAAGAATTAGAAAAAAAGCATGAGACATGGGAAAAAGTACTGGAGGCTATAGCCAAAGCTTTTGTTCCGTATAAAAAACAATTGAAGAGAGATATAACAAGAGAAGATATTCTTAAACTCACGGAAAAACCAGTACGGAGAATTTATAAACTTGATATTGATGAACTGGACGCTCAAATAAAAGGTTTGGAAGCGGAGATTAAGCAGGTAAAGCACGATTTGAGTAACCTCGTTGATTTTGCTGTGGCTTATTATGAGAATCTTGAAAAAAAATATGGAAAAGGAAGAGAACGGAAAACAGAGATCAAACAGTTTGAAGTAATTGAAGCCAAACAGGTGGCTATTGCAAATACAAAACTTTATATCAACAGGGAAGAAGGTTTTATCGGAACCGGTTTAAAAAAGGATGAACTTTTATTTGAAGTTTCTGGTCTTGACGATGTCATTGCTTTTACCAAGCAGGGAGTTATGAAAGTAGTGAAAGTGCAGGATAAAGTTTTTATCGGGAAAGATATTTTGCATGCCGCCGTTTTTCAGAAAAATGATGATCGTACAACCTATAATATGATCTATACCGATGGGAAAGGTGGTGTGAGTTATGCCAAACGTTTTAATGTAACTGGAATTACGAGAGATAAAGAGTATGATCTTACCAGGGGAGATGAGAGAAGTAAAGTGCATTACCTGAGTGTAAATCCAAATGGCGAAGCGGAAGTGGTTAAGATTATGCTGACACCCGGCAGTAAAGCAAGAATCAAAGAGTTTGATTTTTATTTTGAAGAGTTGGCGATAAAGGGCCGCAGCAGTATGGGTAACCAGGTGACAAAGTACCCGATCAGATCTGCGAAATTTAAAGAAGCAGGAAAAGCAACATTGAGCGGCCGCAAGCTTTGGTTTGATGATAAGTTTGGAAGATTGAGTGCAGAGGAAAAAGGAATTTATTTGGGAAGCTTTGAACCTGACGACCGGATATTGATCATTTATAGTGATGGAAACTATGAGATTATTGACCAGGAAATGACCCAACGACTTGATGCAGAAAGTATTTTGCTGATTGAAAAATTTGGTCCTGAAAAAATAATTACGGCTGTTTACCTGGATGATGAAAAGAAACAATACAATGTAAAGCGTTTCAAAATTGAAACCACAACGTTGCATAATAAATTTTCTTTTATTAAAGAAGGGGAAAATAATCACCTTGAAGTGGTAACCACAGATGCGGAACCAATACTTGCTGTGCAGCAGGGCAGAGGTGCCCAGGTGCGAAGGGCTAAATTCAAATTAGAAAAAGTTGTGGATGTGATGGGATGGAAAGCTGTAGGAGCGAAACTTGTAGATTACAGTAAAAGTGTGGAGATGGAATGGGTGAAAAAGAAAGATAGTGAACAGCCGGAGTTGTTTTGAATTGTAATATTTATATTTATAAGAATCTCCAAAAATAGATTTGGACTATTTTTTCTTTCGCTTGATTTTTAGTGTCGCATTCTGAGAAAGATTACTGCTCATCGAAATCTCATAGCGCTTTTTTCCATCGGTAACAACCATCAGTGCTGTGTTAGGAGGAATGCTTCCGAGGTTGTCTGCAAACATCGTGATCTCATTTACATCTCGTGTTGAATCGAGCACGACATCGAAGTGAACAGACTTTGTACTGAGTATTCGGTTGAAAGCAATTAATTTATCGTTATAAAAAATAGAGATTGAATCGCCATCCACTTCGCCATTATCATAAAAATCTACTTTAAGAGAGTCGGATGCAACTTCAATTTCTTTGGATACTATCTTTTCCCTTTCCTTGTATTCTTTATCGATCACAAAATTTTCAACTTTGCGGGGAATTATATTCACAGCAACCAATGTATCCCGATAAGTTGGTTTCCAAACCTGGTAAGTTTCTTTATAAAGCCTGATCGCATTCATAATGGAATCTTCGTTGCTTATATCTCCATTCAACTTCAAATCAAAATTCACATCCACACAAGTGTGTTTATAACCAGATTTACCGAGGAACGCACCGATAAGATTTGAGCCCGCCTTGGCTACCCTTAGCTTAGCAACAAAATCCATTATACAATCTATTTCCATGTCGTTTAAAGAACCGTGATAGGTAAGAGGGATATCAAAAAGGGTAAGTTGTCTTGTGCGTGAATCATAATTGCCATTAACTTTTAGACTCCGGAAACTTCTTTTAAAATAATAGTTAATAATTCCCTGCACCTGTGTTTTGTTTTGATGCAGAATTAGTTCAACCAAATAATTATTAGTGGAACTGTTTGATTGTACACTGGCCGTGCCGTACCAGTAACCCGAAACTGATTGGGAAAAAGTTTGCAGTGAGATCAGGATAAAAATTAATACACCGGTTTTTTTCATAGCTGCTAATAGAAGCAAATATCATGCTTTAGTTTAAAACGCTTATTACAGAAACTTATTTCAGCCATCTTTTCATTTCCCGTTCGGTGTCTCTTTGTTTTATTGTCTCTCTTTTATCATAGATTTTCTTTCCTTTACCCAACCCGACTTCCATTTTCGCAAGATTTTTTTCGTTAAAAAAAATCCTGAGCGGGATCAGCGTATAACCTTTCTCTTTAAGCTTCGATTCTATTTTTTTGATCTCACGCTTTTGCAATAATAATTTTCGTTCCCGCAAAGGATCATGGTTGTTGGTGGTACCATGAGAATATTCGGCTATGTGCATATTTTTTATCCAAACTTCACCTTTATTGATATAACAATAGCTGTCGTTAAAACTGGCCCTTCCTTCCCTTAATGATTTTACTTCAGTTCCGGTCAATATAATCCCCGCATCGTATTTATTGTCGATGGAATATTCAAAATAGGCCGAGCGATTTTTAATTTCGGTCATTGCAAATTATCAAGCCGCAAATATAAGATGAGGGAAGCTGAGGTTAAATTTTAATTAAACTGCCGCACAAACGTTTAGCTCCTGAAGTAAAGAGTGAAGGAAAATTTTATTTTATTCGTTTTTCACTTTGACTTATCTTGAAGAAATTTTTTGCCATATGGATTCAACTAAGAAAAATAATGGGCTTTCACGTCGTTCTTTTATTAAAAACACATCCCTCGCAGCCGGTGGTTTTTTTATTGTGCCCCGTCATGTATTGGGAAGGGGGTTCATTCCACCCAGCGACAAGCTCAATATTGCGGGAGTGGGTATCGGAGGTAAGGGCGCTTCTGACGTTGCTAATGCCTGGAACAATGGTTCCGAAAATATAGTAGCTCTTTGTGATGTTGACTGGAATTATTCAAAGAGTACTGCCGACAAATTTCCAGGTGCAAAAAAATATAATGATTACCGCAAAATGCTGGATGAAATGAAAGACGGCATTGATGCACTTACCATTTCCACACCCGATCATATGCACGCATTGATCGCAATGGCGGCAATGCAACTAGGCAAACACGTTTACGTGCAAAAACCTTTAACCCATGATATTTACGAAGCAAGGACGTTGACGGAAGCTGCGCATAAATACAAAGTGGTAACACAGATGGGCAACCAGGGTGCTTCCAGCGATGGCTCCGCACAGTTGGTAGAGTGGCATGACAAAGGAATTCTTGGTAAAGTACATACGGCATATATTTGGACAAACAGACCTGTGTGGCCACAGGGTATTCCTGTGCCCGCTGATAAGCCGCCATTACCTGAAGGTATGACCCCCGGAGACTGGGATCTTTGGATCGGCTCTGCACCTTATGTCGATTATAATCCTTTGTACCATCCTTTCAAATGGAGAGGCTGGTGGAATTTTGGCACCGGCGCTTTGGGCGATATGGGTTGTCATTTAATTGACCCTGCCTTCAGGGTATTGGGATTAGGTTACCCAACAGAAGTCGAATGTAGTGTGGGCCAGGTTTTCATTCGTGACTGGCAACCTGAATACATTCCCGAAGGATGCCCGCCTTCGTCACATGTTCAATTAAAGTTTGGTCCATCCAAGAAAAATCCATCTGATGTAAAAATGATCTGGAATGATGGCGGTATTCGACCGTTCCATCCCGACCTGATACCGGCTGATGATTTTATTGGTGAACCAGGAAGTGCTAACGGCGGCATGTTGATTGGTGAAAAGGGGATCATGACTTTTGGTACATATGGGATGGCTCCACAGGTTTATTTGAATGATGGCACCAAACTTACCCAAAGCAATCAAAAAACAGAGTTGCAAAAAATGCCTGAAAGTGGTCACCAGGTTGCCTGGGTACGTGCTTGTAAGGCAGGTTTCGGAAGCAAGGAGCATAAAGAACTTACTTCTTCATTTGATTATTCAGGTCCCCTGACAGAAACAGTGTTGATGGGCAATCTCGCCATTCGCAGCTACAATGTAAGAACAAACAAAAGCGGCGGTGGATTCGATTACCCGGGACGAAAAAAATTGTTGTGGGATGGCGACAATATGAAGATCACCAATTTTGATGACGCCAACCAGTTTGTAAAGAGGCAATATAGAGAAGGTTGGAGCTTGTAAATTTGAATTCAACTTTTTAGTAAAAAGGCCACCTTGAACGTGGCCTTCTTTATTAATCACTAACTAACTTTTTTGATTTTTTGAGATATCTCGCAAACAGATAAAGGATCATCAATACGACTAAAATAGAAATAAATACAGGTAGATTTTTATGAAAGTCGAATTGATCTTTATGAAAATAAAAATGCTTCATGACAATTAATACCGCTCCTGTCATCCATATATAGGTAGCATTATATTCGCGAATGATGACTCTTTTCCATTTAAACTGCATACTGCGAAATGTTTTTCCTATCCCACTAAAATTTATCACCCATCGATCTACTTTTTTACAATATTCATTGTATTGTTCACCAAACTTATTTCGCAAATAATTCTCTTCAGCTAAAACTATCGCCTGCCAGAAGAATAAAAAAAGAGGAGTGAAGATGGCCATGAAAAGCAGCGAGTTTGAGGCAATTCCCAATCCGACCAGGATAAGAATGTTTCCGACATACAATGGATTACGGCAATGAGAAAAGATTCCTGTAGTGACAAGATCTTCCGCATATACTCGCCTGTCTTTTCCACCACGGATAATATAAACCAAACCAATTGTAATTATCCTCACCAGTTGACCAATGATCGTTACACTAAAGCCAATGATCATGGCTGTAACGGGGTCATTAAATACTTCCCATGAAGGGACAAAAAGCATTAAATAAAAAAGAGGAAAAATTCCGTTTCGGTTGCGAAATAAAAAATTACCTAGTTTAACCAAGTTCGTTTTGTTTATTGTTTATCGTTTTACCACTCATTATTCATTATTGATTACTCATTATTTCACTGCGATCATTCCGCTGAAATTATACCATTTAAAAAATGTGTCGGCATGCCGGAAGCCTGTGTTCAACAGCAGCTCACGGTTCTCCAGTAATTTGTAAGGGATCAATACATTTTCAAGCGCTTCACGCTTTTGTGCTATTTCCATTTCATTGTAATGATTTCTGCGTTTGAAATCATAATAGTAGTCGATAAAAAGCCGGTTGAATAAGGAATCTTCTCCCAGCACTTTCTCTATCAATATGAAGCAGGCGTTATCATTTAATTGCCGATAGATTTCCTTTACTAATTTTTCCCTGTAAAGTGGGCGAATGAATTGTAAGGTCAGGCACATTATAGCAACCGATGCGTTTTCAATTTTTACTCCCTGGTTCAGATCAACTCTTTGGAGGTCAAACTTTCTTTTTACACCAGAAGTTTCAAAATTAGCTTTGCATTTTTTCAGCATTTCTTCGCTGTCATCAATGCCAACAAAATTGATATCGGGAGCTAAAACCTTATCAAGATTAATAAGGGTAGTTCCTGTTGAGCAGCCAAGATCATACACATTCGTTCCCGGCAAAGCAAAATCTTTGGCAAGTTCTGTCATCATTCGCTGAATCTCCAGGTAAAAAGGCACCGAGCGAACTACCATATCGTCAAAAACAGAGACCACCGTTTGCCCGAACTTAAAATCGGAAGCCTTTTGCGGAGCGCTAAAAATATTATCGTGATTTGTTTCCTTACTCATAATAAATGGAAGAATGGTTATTTAAAACGGAACAAAAATAAAGGAAGAAGGGAAACTAATCTAAAAGTCTTGCCAGATCATTCAATTCGTCTTTTTTATAGTTGTTTTTGGCGTCTTCAAAGCATTTACTCAACTCACGCAGTAATTCTTGAATAATACGCTTATTGGTTTGAGGCTTAAAAAATGTTCCGATTGAGGATACTCCGATTCTTTTAAAATAGTTTTCTACATCTTTATGAGTGAATACCTGTCCGGAGGTTGGGTCAATAAAAAATTCAATTTTATTCAAAGGGTTTGGAAGATTTTCTTCAGAATAACCAGGCTTAAAATAGGCGATCACAAATTGTTTGGGTATAGCAATAGCTTTTACCGGAATATCAAGCAACTCACAAAGCACGAGGTATAAGATTCCATTACTTATCTGGTTCCCGTGCTTTGCTTCAAGAACTTTGTGTAACAAAAATTCATTAGAATCCTGGTAGTTTGTTTCGCTGCCCTTGAGACCGTAATAACTATACAAAATACTTGTTACGATATTGATTTGTTCAAGCGGAGTAAGATAATTATTCAATTCAAGCCAGATATTTCGTCTCACTTTTTCAATTTCCTGAAGCACCGGAGTAGTTGCAAGTTCCGGATAAAGAAACTTGCAGACAAGCAAAGCACCCAGCATCAGGTCGTGATGGCCCGAGACACTCCATTGATGAAAGTCTTCCGTGAGATCGCGATAGTGCAGACGATGTATGAGCAGCTCGATGCGGGTTTGAGTTTCTTCGCTCGGTGTAGTTTCCCATAAATGTTCCAGGTTTGGAATGATAGGCTTGCCATAATCGACGATCTTTTTGCTCACCTCATCAAAAACTTCTTCATCAGGGTCATCGATCAGGTGAAATAAAGCCGATATTTCCTTTGATTCTTGCATTCTTAATAATCTTCCTTGTCTTTATTCAGCTATTGTCTCAAAACATTCACCAATATCGCTACTGTTTCAAAATACACATACAATTGTTTTTCCACATATGGGGAAAGTCGTTAAAATTAAGAAACAAAAAATATGCATTTCTTAAGTGGATGAGCCTGCATAAACTTTTTGATTTTAAGATACATTCTTTTTACGCTTTTTAATTTTTCCGGTTATGCAATACAAGGAAACGGTGTTGAAAGAAATGTCATCCCTAGTACTTTTTTGTCATTTTTCCTGTCATATAATGTCGACAATTGTTAGCGAATAGTTATATCCCTGGATGATTTTTTACTTTGTCTATTTTTTGCCGTCTATGTAGTTAAAAAGGTGAATTATGAAAAAACTACTAGTTGTTTTATTATCCATGATAGTAGTGATTACAGCATCTGCCCAGCGTAAAGGCGGGGGTGGACATTCTCATCATCAATACTATCATCATTACCATAGACCAGGAACAAGAATAATTGTAGGAGTGGGTGGATATTATCCTTACTACCCTTTGTCTCCATACGATTCTTATTGGGGTTACCCGCTTTATTATTCAAGACCTTCAAAACTGGATCTGCAAATTCAGGATATTCGAAGTGATTATAAGGACAGGATTTGGTCTGTAAGGCATGACAAAAATCTTTCAAGAACTGAACGGAAAAAAGAAATTCATGAGTTGAAGTCTGAAAGAGACCAGGCTATCCGTGACGCTGAAAGAAATTATCATCCATCTTATTAACAGTAATTGAAGTTTTTATTTATTAAAGCAAAGTCGTAGGGCTTTGCTTTTTTATATTCCTTCCAGGTACTGACTGTTTATATACTTGGCAACGTCCATCAAATTTTTGGTTGCTTCGAATACATTGAGTTGCCTGTCGGCACCTGTTCCATTTTCCAATATTTTATGTACAGGCGCCAGCCTGTGACGACTTCCCAGGTGATCAACTACATCATCCACAAAATCCAAAAGTTCATAGATCAGTACTCTTGTATTGACTTCTTCTTCTTTGCCGAAATCAATCAATCTTCCATCAATCCCATATCGGCTGGCTCTCCATTTATTTTCATTGATCAATGGCCGCGGATATTGAATAAAATTCAGATTCTGTGAACGTAACTTATAGATCTTTGCACACACGGCCTGGAATAGAGTAGTAAGCGCAATTGTTTCATCAACGGTCAATGGGACATCGCAAATTCTGAATTCAACCGTATTGAAAAATGGATGTACTCTAAGATCCCACCATATTTTTTTAGCGTTGTCAATACAATTTGTCTTTACTAATATCTTTACATAGTTTTCATAAGCCTCAATACTCTCAAATGCTTCCGGGATACCGGTACGCGGAAATTTATCAAAGACTTTTGTGCGAAAAGATTTATAACCGGTTTTTCTTCCTTCCCAAAAAGGAGAATTAGTGCTGAGTGCATAAATATGCGGCAAAAAATATCGTGTAGAATTTGCTATATGGTTGGCCATCTCCCTTGTTTCCATTCCTATGTGTACATGTAAGCCAAAAATTAAATTGCTGCGTGCCGCTTCCTGCAATTCATTTACAATTTCATTGTAACGTGCATGATCCGTAATCAACTGGCTTTCCCAATGACTGAAGGGATGAGTACCTGCCGCCCCCATTGCAAATCCCAACTCTTCCGCAATACTTGAAATTGTTTTCCGCAATGTGGCCACATCATTAAAAGCTTCATCTACGTCATTGCAGATATCAGTACCCACTTCAACCACCGCCTGGTGCATTTCCGCTTTTACCTTATCTTTTATTACTTTTTGTCCTTCGTGTACAATTTTTTGTTCGTGACTCTTGAGTTCAAATGTCACCGGGTCAAGAACCATGTATTCTTCTTCTACACCAAGAGTGAAGGATTTGTAATTAAGTGTGGCCATAGATTTGATTTAATTATTAATTAATAATTATTAATTAATAATTGTTGAAATATTTCATATCAGGTTATTTTTATTTGCACTCTTTTTCACGTACGCTCCCCATGTCAGGTTATCTTTTCCCTCTTCATTTTCCATGGCTCTTTCAATTGCATAATTTGCCATTGTTTCAACTACCCATTCAAAATTTTCGTCCCCTACGCTGGTCTTTTCTGCATCAGGAGCGGGATTACAAAAATCAATAGCATAAGGTACACCGTCGCGTGCAGCCAATTCAACCGTATTAAAATCATATCCCAAATAATTGTTGATGCGAAGAACAATTTCTTCCATTTGCTGAAACCGTTCCTGAGACGGATTGAAATCAGAAACGTACCGTAAATGAAAAGGATTACGCGGTTCGTAAGGCATTATGCGTACATATTTTCTGCCAATGCAATAGCACCTGTAATATTCTTCAAATTTTATTTCTTCCTGCAGCAACATCACGAGCTGACCTGTTTCATTATGCTTTTCAAAAAATTCATCGGAACTGTTTAAGCGGTACACATTTTTCCAACCTCCGCCGGCAAAAGGTTTCATGTATGCCGGGAAACCCACATATTGAAACATCGAGTTCCAGTCAAGCGGATATTCCAGGTTACTGAATGAGTCGTCAGACGTATCTGCGGGCAAATCTCTCGAAGGAAGAATAACTGTCTTGGGAACCGGAACGCCAATCTGTGTCATCAGGCAATTATTAAAATATTTGTCATCGGCACTCCACCAAAAAGGGTTATTGATCACGGCGGTTCCGGTTAATGCAGCATTTTTTAACCAGGTTCTGTAAAAAGGCACATCCTGCGATATGCGATCTACTATAACTGCGTACCCGCTTGGCTCACCTTGCACAGCCTTTGCAATATGCACGGGTTCAGCGCTAACGCCAGAAACATTTTTACTGTTTATTCTTTCAACGAAGGCCATGGGAAAGCTTCTTTCCCTGCCAAACAGAATTCCGATTTTTTTCATAATAAATACTTAGTGAGTCAAATGTATTTTAAAATTTCAAATAATAAATTGCGAATTCAATTTAATTAGCGCCGGTAATTTCAAGGTAAGTAGTCAGAAAATTACTTCCGGACTTGTCACTTGTGAATTATATTTGAGCTCATGCAAACCGCAAATGTGCCCGGTATTTCTGTCGAAAAAATAACTATTGCATCTGCGTTTCTCGAAAGAAAAGTTGAAATTGATTTTTTTTTCCCTGCTGTAATTTCAGAACCGGATGAAACCAATTTACTACTGATCAATGACGGACAAAATATGGATGAACTTGGCCTCCAAAAAATTTTGGAAGATCTGTATAGGACCGACCAGATCAAACTTATCGTTTGTGTAGCTGTCCATGCCGGGCCGGAAAGGAAAATGGAGTATGGCACTGCTACCCAAGCGGATTATCTCGGTCGGGGTGCAAAGGCGGGTTTATATACTTCGTTTGTCATGTATGAATTATTACCTTTTATAAGTAAGAGATTTCAAAATTTATATTTTGCTGAGAAGGCGTTTGCAGGATTTTCATTAGGCGGTCTGATGGCTCTCGATATTGTGTGGAATCATCCCAATGAATTTAAGAAGGCAGGTGTTTTCTCCGGTTCATTGTGGTGGCGAAGTGTCGATCATAGCCTTGATGATTATAAAGATGAACTTCATCGTATCATGCACCGGCAAATAAAAGAAGGGAAATATCATCCTGGACTTAAATTTTTTCTGACTACAGGATCATTTGATGAAACGTATGACAGAAATAATAATGGGATTATAGATTCAATTGATGATACTCTTGCTTTGATAAACGATCTTAAGAAATTGGGATATGAGTATAAAAAAGATATTCTTTATATCAATTATGAAGACGGAAGGCATGATATTGCTACCTGGGCAAGAGCAATGCCTGAATTTTTAAAATGGGGATGGAGCAAAAGTTCGGTGATATGATTTTTCTCCATTTCTAATTATTGGGGTGAAATTTTCAAATAAAAAACCTCTCAAAAGAGAGGTTTTTGTATAATTGGTCAGGTTAATGTTATTAGAAAATATAACGTAGTCCCAGTTGCATAGCCCATGTATTGGCCGTAGAAATTGAATTTACGAATGATTGCGTAACAGGTAACCCGTTATAAGAATTAATGTAGAAAGATGGAACACCATTTGTTACGCCGGATACTACAAGAGGATTATTAACTGTATATATTTTTCTTGCTCCCCAATAATTATTAATAAGATTCAGTACATTATATATATCAGCGCTGAACTGCACAGTGTTTCTGTGCTTGCCAATGTTGGTAAAGACATCCTGCACAAATTTCATGTCAAGTCTATTGTACCATGGGCGGTTCGCACCGTTTCTTTCCGCTACCTCGCCTCTATGCTTACTTAAATAGGGATCTTGTTTGATATAATCTTCAAATATCTGCGCCTGTTGTGCAGCAGTATAGAGTTGAGTACCATACGTATGATCTACAAACTGAATTTCAGAAGGATCAGTTGCATCTTTCGGTATGTACATTAAGGTAGCTGAGTTATAGCCCTGGTTTGTTATGCTTCCATTATATATATAACTGTACTTACCATTAATAGCACCTTCATAAACTAATGAAATTGTGGTTCCGAGATGTTTAGCATATTCGAAGTGATAGGAAACAAAGCCCACAATACGATGCGGAACAGCATAACTAGAGTATGCTAATTGAAGATCATTAAGAGTATTGGCAGTCGCATTGCCACTCCAGGTAGAACTAGCTTGAGACCCCGGATTTTCAGTGAGTGCCTGAGCAAAAGTATAAGTATATGCCAGAGACCCGGTCCATCCCTTAGCAAAAGATTTTTCAACTTCTGTAGTAAATACAAATGAGCTTCCTTTACTTGTACTTGCCAAAACAATTGCATTTCCTGAAATGACTGAATTAATTCTCCGAGCCGACGATGAAGAATAATAGCCTCTTGTATAACTGCCTGTTGTTACTGTGGCATCCGGAGCTTTTTGATTTGCATCATACATGTAGGTTGCATTAACGTCTTTAGTATATAATGCTTCTATTGATACTTTCCAACTTTTACCCAGTTGCTTGTCAATTCCAAAATCTGTTCTCCATACCTGGGGGAATTTATAATGAGGATCAGCCACTACAAAATCATTGGACGGAACAACACCTGCCTGGGTAGGGAACTTATTGCCAGGTACGCTTGTATTGTAAAAAGGATTATACGCATGAGGATCGGGATTAAACTTGAAATTATTCATATCGATGCCCGAAGTTGTATTATCCACACTGGCTGAATATTGATACATACCACTGTTTGTAGGAATGTTTGTGAGATAAACATATGGTATACGTCCTGTAAATAAGCCTGTTCCTCCACGAATGATAAGTGATTTATCTCCATATACATCCCATCGAACACTTGCCCTGGGCGAGAATAATGCAGCCGCTTTGGGCCATTTTCCATTATTGAAACTTCTAGAGGTGCCCTTGATGTCCTGGAATGTAAGAGCTGTATTTGCCGGATTTTCCAATGGTTGCTCAGGGAAAATTGGTTTATCCATTCTCACACCAATATTGAATTTCAAATTTGAATTTACATTTATATCATCTTGTACATATGCAGATAACTGACCGATCTTGAGCTGTGCGGAGAAAACTGCATCCTGGCCGGGAACCAAAGAATATGTTTGTGCATATTTAAGAGGTGCTGCGTTGTTTATAAAATCATTTACATTAGCAAATACATAATATCCCTGCGATCCTCTCATAAACATGTTACCAACTTTTTGGAATTCGTAAGAAACGCCAGCAGTTAAACTATGCTTTCCGGTAAAATAGGAAACATTGTCAGTGATAGTAAATACATCATTATGAACTTTATTGTTATTGCCATTAAAAGGTTCATTGCCTACACTGATATAGTTGCGTTTGTCTGTAGGGGCATCCGCAAGGATATCAATAAAAGGAAATGTAGCTCCGCTGTGGGTTTTATCACTTCTGATCTTTGTAAACGTAGCCAGGAACTGGTTTGAGAATTTGTTACTAAAATGGCTGTTTAACTCAAATGCGCCAGAACGAACAATGTCTTCCTGTTGATAAAGAACGCTGCTAAAACCCATTGCAGAAGGAGAAAATTTTGGACCATAGGTAGCACCGGAAAAGGTACCACCAATACTACCACTTTGTGAAGGCTGAAAGTCCTGGGTACCTTTAAAATCGCTATATTTTAAAGTCAGCTTATGTTTTGTGCTTATATTCCAGTCAATCTTTCCAAGTAACTTGTGATTTTCATTTTTAAAAGAGGGGAAATTATCATAAACACCCGGATCGTAGTTAAAATTGTTCTTAAGGTAATCACTTACTTTTTGCAAATCTGCCACGGTTACTGATGAAATGTTTCCTGTGCCGGAGCCACCGGTAGGTGAATAAGTTATTCCGGAGGCTGGGGGCTTCTTTTCATATTCGCCATTCACAAAAAAGAACAATTTATTTTTTATGATCGGACCGCCCACGCTTCCACCGTAAATCTTACTTGTAAAATCAGGATGGCTTACTGACTGACCGGCTACTTTCCAACCTTCCAGGCCCTGGTTTTGCCAATAGGTATAAGCAGTGCCATGATAAGTATTCGTCCCGCTCTTTGTAATGGCAGTAATATTACCACCAGTAAAGTTTCCTTGCCTTACATCATAGGGAGCAAGACTTACGGAAACTTCTTCAATAGCATCCAATGAAACAGGGTTATTTCCTCCGCCCGGTAATGGATCAGAACTTAAACCGAAATTATTATTCAGATTTGCACCATCCACGGTGAGGTTATTGTAACGTGCATCGCGACCACCAAAGTTATTTCCATTTGCCTGCGGAGTGGATTTGGTGAAGTCAGTGATGTTTCGTGAAATAGTTGGAATCGTATTAAGCAACCTGTTATTGATCACAGAACTCATGCCCTGGTTTTCCGTAGCAGCCTTTCTTGATTTTGTAGCTACAATTACATTTTCCATTACCTGCTGATTCACGCTTAACTGGGAAGTTATGTTATAAGGTTCTCCCAAAAGAAGAGTGATGTTATCAAAGATGGAAGATTGAAGCCCGACATAATCAATTTTAACCTGGTATGGTCCGCCCACACGAAGGCCTTGCAGATTAAACACACCATCTTTTGAGGAGATGGTTGAATAAACTGTACCTGATGGTACGTGTGTCGCTGTAACTGTAGCGCCGGACAGAGGCTCACCGTTATTGTCCTTCACTGTACCTGTTATACTACTTGTTGTAACCTGGGAAAAAGAAAAGATGCTTGCTGTAATCGCAAGAAGCAGAATAGTTAATCTCTTTAGCATATAGTTTAGTTATTAATTTCCGGTGCAAAGAAAAGGAATATTCCAAAACAAAAATGTCCAGATATTCACATTTTGTTACTGAGAAATAAACAATTACAAGACAACAAACAATGCAGTTTGCTGCATTGTTTAATGTTACGTTTTTGTTACGCATTTTTTAGATAATTTCCTTTCCGAAGCTTCCGTTTTTAATGTTTATACGATAGTCTACCTTTGTAAAAAAAATATTTATGCTTGATTCGGTTGAAACTGCGATTGAGGACATAAAGGCCGGCAAACTGGTAATAGTTGTTGATGATGAAGACAGGGAAAATGAAGGTGATTTTATTACTGCTGCCAGTAATATAAGCCCGGATGTAATTAATTTCATGACCAAGCATGGCCGTGGATTAATCTGTGTGCCTTTACTTGAAGAGCGGTGCAATGAATTGAAATTAGAGCTGATGGTAAATAATAACACAGCGCTTCACGAAACTGCTTTTACCGTTTCAGTTGATCTTCTTGGTCATGGTTGCACAACCGGTATTTCTGCCTCTGACAGGGCAAAGACAATTAAGGCATTAATTGATCCAGCTATTAAACCTGAAGATTTAGGACGTCCGGGTCATATCTTTCCTTTGCGGGCAAAAAAGGGTGGTGTGCTAAGAAGAGCTGGCCATACGGAAGCCGCCATTGATCTTGCACGTCTCGCAGGTTCTGAACCGGCAGGAGTCCTAGTTGAAATTATGAACGATGATGGTTCTATGGCACGATTACCGCAATTGAAGGAGGTAGCCAAGAAATTTGATTTTAAGTTAATATCAATAAAGGACCTGATTGAATACCGGCTAAAAAAAGATTCCTTAATTGAGGAAATTGTCAGAGTGGATATGCCCACAAAATATGGTCATTTCAAATTGATCGCATTCCAGGAGAAGAATACTTCAAATGAACATCTTGCTTTGATAAAAGGAGAATGGCAAAAAGATGAACCATTACTGGTGCGTGTGCATTCATCCTGCTTCACGGGTGATATACTCGGATCGTTACGCTGTGATTGCGGTGATCAGTTACACAACGCCATGCAAATGGTGGAAAAAGAAGGAAAAGGCGCCATACTTTATATGAACCAGGAAGGCCGCGGTATTGGGTTGCTGAATAAATTAAAAGCATATCGCCTGCAGGAGCAGGGAATGGATACAGTTGAAGCAAATCTTCATTTGGGTTTTCAAATGGATCAGCGTGATTATGGAGTAGGAGCCCAGATGCTTCGATACCTTGGCATTACTAAACTAAGATTGATAAGCAACAATCCAAAAAAACGTGTTGGTCTCATTGGGTATGGATTGGAGATAGTCGAAAATGTTCCGATAGAAATTTGTCCCAATCCGCATAATGAAAAATACCTGCAAACAAAAAGAGACAAATTAGGCCACGAAATACTAGACGACGAATAGAGTTTTAGAGAGGATCGTATCTAAAATACTCTTGTTGATTTCTACTATTGCTGCTGACGGATATCGGCTTGTTTATCTGTTGCATTATCGGCTGTGGGAGCGCTGGTAGTGTTGTTTTGTTTTTTCTTGTCTTTCTTTTTCCTGAATAATTCGCCAAGGTGATTGAATTCTTTTCTGTAAGAAAGTCCTGCTCCGATTCTTTTATTTTTATAAGAAGTTGTTGTTGCGCCAGGTTCAAAGTCAAGATTTTGCCGATAGAAGAATGTTGCACGGATAGTTCCTTTTTCATTAATAAGCCATTCAGTGGACACATCGGGAAGGAATTGAAATTTTTGATCTAAAGTCGTGGCGGTCTGATTTTGGTTTTGAAACGGAATGTCCAATGTGCTCCCTGCTGTTATAATAAAGCGATCATTAAAAAGAGCCCGACTTAGAGTTACATTTACATTTCCTGTATTAATAAAAGTGCTGCTCGCAAAATTTCGATTGTAAACGGAACCCGTCAGATTTACTTTTAATTTATCATCTTTAAAGATCTGTGCAAGAATGTTACTGAACTGTTTATTTAATTCATTAAACAGCAAACTGCTGATGGTATTATAGGCAAGTTCATTGATAGCGTTTTGAAACCCGCCTGAGTTTGATGTAGAGGCATTTGAACCTGAATTTGCCGTACCGCCAACGGGAGCAAAACTATTGAACACGATCAGGTATGTAACCTGTTTATTTAACTCATTGGGATTATTTTCAATCTGCTGAATGTTGTATGGTAAAATGGGATCACTGGTGGCAATACTGCTCGGCGGAAACTCCAGTTTAAAACTAAAGTCAGGTTTGAACAATTCACCCGACATTGTTACGATCACATATACATTGTCACGAAGGGTTTGTATTCTTGAATCGCTGATAAAACTTGCCAATGGAGAGAAGCTTACATTTTCAGCCGTATACTGTGCATCGAAATGAATCGTCGCTTTATTCGGATCACCATTCCATCTTATATAATTATTGCCGCCTTTTCTCAACACAAAAGGACGTTTGAAAAATGATTGGAATGTGAAAAGATAACTTCCATCTTCAATGTCAATATTACCATTCAGCGTCAGAGGCTCACCGGTTGCGCTATGAATGTTTAATGAACCACGTCCTCGCCCTTTTACTACGTCGCCTGTTACTTCGTCAAGTATCACTTCAATAGTTGTATGAGGATCCGCTGTAAGATCAATGTCGAAAGTCATTTTATGGGTCGAAGCAACGGCAAGTGTATCCTTTAATGTACTGCCATGTGTTCTTTGTACAAGAAAATCTGCCAGTTCTGATGCCTTACTTTTTTCAGGAGGAATGACAATGTGAGAGCTGTCTTTTTCCGAAGATTTTGCATCGATGGTCATGTACATATCGTTTTCAGAACCTACAAGGATCATGGAACCTGTTCCAATTGCGTGACCATAAAAACTATTGTTGTCAGCTTCCGTTGTATTCAATAGGGTCATTGGGTTATTATCCACTTTTGCTTCAAGGTCGAAGTACATATTCTTCCATGACTCGTGATAAATAGTTCCTGAAAGAGTAGCCGTGGCATTTGTAAGTGTATCGATCAATTTAATCGAACCAAGATCTAGTTCACTTTCCCTAAGGTTTATGTCAGTATCCTTGAGCTTATAAAATACGTCTGTAAATTTTAATTTAAGACCTGCATCGTGCAGATGAGCTTTTCCTACATAATTGAGATCATCAAGACTTCCTTTTATATCTACGTTGCCCGTTGCATAACCTTGGATGTCCGCAAACAGGTCTCCAAGAAATGTTTCAAGAAACTTGAGCTGGTATTCTTTTGTCTTTACTGAAATAAGATTATCATCATGCTTACCCGACAAATAAATGTTTGCAGTCGCGTTAATGACGTGAACAGGATCAGGATTAGTAATTTTAAATTTCAAATTACCATCCTTTTCGTTGTTGTAGCTAACGTCACTAATATTTAGCTCACCAATAGAATCCTCGTTATATCTGAAGAATGCAACATCGAAATTTGCATCCCCGGTCATTTTCGGTCCGGGGTTTTCAATTCTTGCCGAACCTGATACCAGTCCTTCTAACCGGTCTCTGCTTATATAAGGAGATATATCGCCGAGGTTTACGTTGGCAAGATCAATCAAAAGATCATTCCAGGTGCCTTCACCGGACGGAACAGTGCGCAGTTTTATCTTTTGATTACCTTCATGAAGAACTACTTCGCCGCTTGCATTTGTATTACTTCTGAAACTTAACTCACCGCCTTTGTCAATTGTCCACGTTTTAGTATTCACTACAAATGATGAAGTATCAAAATTAATTTTTACTCCGTCGCTGTACGTGATCACATTTGCGTTCAGGTCGGCTTTAGCCAATGCCTCGTTAGTCGCCGTAGTTATTGTGATCTTTGAAGAATCATTTTTTGCCAGAACACTAAAACTTGTATTTGGCAAATTTATACTGTCATTCACCGTCACATTTTGTATGCTGCCGTCCAGGTTTAACTGAGCCAGTGTTCCGTTGGCGTTGATCTTTGTATCACTGAAATTATACTTGTTATCGTAAGTGAATTGTGGTATAGATGCATTTAGTTGCAACTGACTTTGCGCCAGGTCAAGCGAGCCGTCTATTCTGCTGTCATTAAAACCGCGTAAATGTTTATCGAATAACTGCATAATGGTATCTACATTCCGGGTTTGCAGGCTGAATTTAAAATTTTGATGAGTGATTAATTCAGCAGGAGCTTTTACGTATGAAGGATAATATTTATTCAGGAACACCTGGATGGCATTTGACAGATCATCAATATGAAAATCACCCGTAACGCTGCCATCGAACTCATTTGAACTTACAGTAAGTGTCCTGATGCCATTTGCATATTGGGAATATAAAACCAATGAGTCAAACGAAAGTCGCTGATCATTCCTCATAAGTCTTGCATCGGTAATTCTTGCGCTACCTAAAAAATTGTCGATATTATCACCGGTAAAATTCAAATTGAATTTTCCATTAAAGCTCATGTCATCCTTCATTATTTGCAGTGCCTTCAGATTTGCTGTTTGTACATCTGCAAGCAAATCAAATTTAGAATCGCTTCCATTTATGTTTACCAAACCATTTAAAGTTGCCTGCAGGTTTGAATCATTTACAGAAGCATACCCGTTGAACAATTGTTTTTCCAATGTTCCGTTGGCAGCGACGTTGTGATACCGGTATCCGTTAAAATCAAATTCACTTATCGTCGCTTTCAAATCTGCGTTGAGAGTGTTTGCAGTAGAACCATGTCCCTTAACAATACCGGAAAATGAAATGATTCCTACCTGGGAATTATGAATAAATTTACCGAGTTGAAAATCTTTGGTCGCAATATTACCGGAGTATATAGGCTGTTTATGAGGAGGCAACTTCATGTTCAGGTCACTCTTAATCGTACCAAGATTGGTATGAATAGTTCCGAAGGTTACGAAATCATGCATAAAGCCCGTAAAGCTGCCAACGAAATGAATATAACCAAGGCTTGCAAGATCGGGTTTTGTAATGCCTTTAATCGCAGGCAAAAATCTTACTGCGTCGGTATAAGTTGTTCTTGTGTCGTTGGATTTAAAATCTATAAAAGTTTGGTTAATGTCAGGCAAACCAGACATCGTGATATCGCCATTTATGTACGTATTGCTGCCGGCGTTTATTACTAAATTTTTTCCAAGAAGGTCAGTGATCGTCCCCTTTATGGTGCCCGAAATACCGATATTTTTTTCCCAGGGTTTTAGTTCCGGTGCGAAAAAAGCAACATCATCGCTGGCAATTTGTGATTTATCAAATACAGCTCTCAAACTGACATTATGGACAAAATCGGCCATGTCGCTCATATCGTTATAGCCCATGGAAAAAGAATTCCGTATCGTGCTGTTATTTGTTTTAAGATCAAGGTCACTGAAAGACATTCCCTGTGGATTGATCTTTACATCCGAGTTCAATGATTTTACCAGGAAGCCACTTTTTTCTTCCGTCGCCAGGTCACTCACTTTTGCAGAGAAAGTATCTTTCTCCAACCTGAGATTATTGAATTTGCCACTGATGGAAGAAAACTCTATGTCGTTCGGATCGAAATAAGAAACTGCAGGTTTATTGCTTTGCTTTATAGTTTTAAAACTTCCCTTGTCAATTTTTAATAAAGAAATATTCATTATCCAGCCATCCTGGTTCCATTTCAACAATGAATCCACTGCTTCAGGGGAATCAATCGTAACCGTATCTTCTTTTTGCAAAGAATCATCTTTGCCTTGATAAGTATACAGGCTGAACTGAGGCTTAACCAGGTACAATGAAGCTATATCGACAACTTTTTTGTCCGGATTTATTTCACGGGCATCCAGTTGCAAATCACCAAGACCTGCGATGATATCCTGCCCGGCCCATTCGTCTTTTTTGGCAAGCACAACATTCTTTAGCGACAATTTTTTTAGATTAAATTGAATACCCGATTGTTTATTGCTTTTTCCCGTCGAAGAAGGTGTGAAGAAATCCGCGATAAACTGGTAATTCCATACGCTGTCTTTTCTTTGAAGTTTAATAATGGAATTTTCGAGTCCAATATATTTGAGCTCCGCTTTGTTTTTAAAAACAAACCAGTCTGTAATTCGAACCTGCAGCTTTCCTGCATACAGAAGGGTATCGTTTTGCTGGTCTCTTAATAGAAGACCTTCAAGATTTAGTTTGTCTAACAAGGAGAAACTTATATGATCGAAGCTGATCTTTGTGTGTAATTCCTTCGAAAATTTTTCGGTTACTTTTTTTGCCAGCCAGTTTTGTCCAAAGGGTGTTTCAACAAAAATAAAGGCTGCCAGTATCAGTAAAAGGATTACCAATGCAAACCGCCACAATATCTTCAGGAATTTCTTCAGGGTCAGGCAATTAAATAAGTGCAAAAATAGACAATCGGCCACTCAACGCAAATACAATACCAAGCCACCTTATAAAACGAAACTTTAGTTGTTTTATGAAAGAAACCGGGTTAATAATAGGCTAATTCTTTCTTATGCTTCCTGTTCTCCCATTTATCATACAACCAGTAGCTGAATTTGGTGGAAAGAATGCCAATACCCGCACCTTCAATCACATCGCTTAACCAATGCCTGTTATTCATAATTCGCAAGGCGCCGGTGCCTGCTGCCACAGTGTAGCCAGCTATGCTGTACCAGGGTGAACGCCATCCAAATTCCTGGTTCATCATTTCTGCCCCGATAAAAGCTGTAGTAGTATGCCCGGAGGGAAAAGAATTGTACGCGGACCCATCAGGTCGCAGCTGATGGGTGCCACGCTTAAGAGCGGTTACTACCCCGGTAGATAAAATACTTGTCATGGCAAGAATGATAGTGCGATCAAAAACGGCGTGCCTTCCCTTTATACCTGCTGCATTCAGTAGGTATATACTTGCGGCGGGAGCGTATTGTATATAGTTGTCAACTTTTGTCTTAAAACCAGAAGCGTCTTCCTGTACTTCTGTTGCTATATTCTTATTTATTTCCTGTAGTTCCTCACTTTTTAGTGAAGCGAACCCGTATTCAATAAAAAATACAGGAAGGACCATTGATATAGCAGAGAGGTAATGCTTGCGTTCCGATAGCTGTTGGAAACGTATTTCCTTTTTAGAAAGTTTAATTAAGGAGTCTGTTGCCTGCGCCGATGTGTTGGCAGGTGAAAAAAATAAAACTATAGCCAGTAAAAGGGGAGCGGCGGTGGCGTAGCTTTTCATAAGAATTGAAGATAATTACTTTAAATAATTATGCGGAGTAATTTTTTCGCGTCTTAACAGTTTTATTGAGTAAGATTAAAACTTCTACAAAAAAATAGAGCCGGTTGAAACCAGCCCTGTTTTTTGTTCGGCTTCATAACTGATTCAAAAGATTAATATTTACCGACAACATCGTCGTCAGTTCCGGGTTCTGTATTTTTTCTTTTTGCTATTGATTGGGCATTTGTAACAAGCTTAATGAACTCCGTTCGGTAACCTTCTTCATCACTGCCTGTCGAATTTTTGGCAAGTGCGACGACATTATTGAAAGTTTGAATTTGATTTGTATTCAGAATTGCGAAGCAGCATTCCGAATTCAGCCACTGAAGCTGCGAATCGAAAATTATTACTTGTTGCAGTAAGAGATAGTTGCGTGTCGAACACAGGACGTGCAATTAATTTGCTTACGTCGCCATCGGGTTGTTTGTAACGCAATTTTATATTCATGATCTCACCGTTATCTGAAGCTTTGTTTAAGGCTGTTTTATTTTTCTGATATTTCAGATCATCCACTTTTTTAAGAAAACTATCTTTAACGCCGACAGGAATTACTTCATACAAGGCTGTTACCGTATGACCACTTCCGAGCTCGCCTGCATCTTTTTTATCATCATTAAAATCTTCTTTGTTCAGTAAACGATTTTCATAACCGATCAACCTGTAGCCTTGTACTTTGGCGGGATTGAATTCGATCTGCAGCTTCACATCTTTTGCAATCGTGAAAAGTGTTCCGCCGAATTCGTTGACCAGGACTTTTTTTGCTTCATTCAATCCATCGATGTAGGCGTGATTACCATTTCCTTTATCCGCAAGCTTCTGCATTTTGCTATCCTTATAATTTCCCATTCCATATCCAAGCACAGTAAGAAATACGCCGCTCTTTCTTTCATCTTCGATCATTCTTTCCAAAACGTCATCGCTGCTGGCGCCAACATTAAAATCACCATCCGTGCAAAGTATTACACGATTGTTGCCGCCTTTCACAAAATTTTCTTTTGCTGTTTTATAAGCCAGTTGAATTCCGGCTCCGCCCGCAGTAGAACCACCTGCTTCAAGACTATCTATCGCATCTTTGATCTTTATTTTATCAGCCCCGCTGGTAGAAGGCAAAACTAATCCTGCATTGCCTGCATATACCACAAGTGCTACTTTATCCTGCTCACGTAACTGATCTACCAATAATTTCATGGATGCCTTTACCAGGGGCAATTTGTTTTCATCCATCATGGAGCCCGAAACGTCAATAAGAAAAACAAGATTGGATGAAGGAAGACTTTCCGTCGGTATTTTCTTTCCCTGCAAACCAACGAGAACAAGTTTGTGATCTTTATTCCAGGGACAATCTGAAATTTCTGTATTCACTGAAAAAGGATCTGTGTCTGTTGGTTGTGGATATTCATAGTGGAAATAGTTGATCATTTCTTCAATACGCACTGCGCCGGCAGGAGGTAATTCACCACTATTTAAAAAACGACGAACATTGCTGTACGAAGCAGCATCTACATCAATGGAAAAAGTAGAAAGAGGATTATCTGTTACTCTTAAAAATTGATTTTCGGTAATTTCATCATATTCCTCTGTATTAAAATCCTGCGTATTGTTATTGTTGTTGTACGGGGCGAAATGGTTGTTTTGATGGTAGCCATTTATTTGCACTCCAGCTACATTACCCTGCAAACTTTTGTTGAGAACATATGGCGTGGGCATTTTACTAAACGCTGAGGCTGTCACGTCTTTTTTTCTTTGCGTACCATATCCGGTAACTACTACTTCTTCTAACCCGGCTTCTGCAAATTTTAAAGAAATATTTACTGAATTTTGATCTTTGATTTTTACTTCCATTGTTTCATAACCAACAGAAGAGATCACCAAAATCGGTTTCTCTTTAGTTGTCGTGATCGAAAAGTTTCCGTCGTTTGCCGTGAATGTAGCTTCCTTTGTACCTTTTATTACTACCGAAGCATTTGCGACGGGCTGATCCTTTTCGTTCATTACTTTACCTGTAATGGTTCTGTCATTTACAGGACTGAATGCAAAGAATACCGCAAGCAGCGGAATGAACATAAAAATTATCTTTTTCATAAATGATTTTAATAACCAGATGCAACTGTTTTAAGAATTACATAAGTCATCCCTGAAATATTATTCGCTAATTTTAGCCCGGTGAGTTTTTTAAGGAAAATACCTGCTGATTCATTAACTGATGCTGAACTGATCTTGCGCTATAAACAAACGGGAGACCTGGAAATATTAGGGCAGCTCTATCAAAAATATATGGACCTGGTTTATGGTGTTTGCCTGAAATATTTCAAAGAGTCTGAAAGGTCGAAGGATGCCGTAATGCAGATATTTGAGGAATTGGTTACAAAACTGAAAAAGCATGAAGTAGAAAACTTCAAAAGCTGGCTTTACCAACTCACCAAAAATCATTGCCTGATGCAACTGAGAACTCCCCGGAATTTCAAAACTGTTGGTATTCCTGAATCTCTTATGCAAAACGAGGAAAATGTGCATCTTGATGGTATGCTGGAAAAAGAAGAGAACCTGCAACGGCTTGAATATTGTTTAACCACTTTAACTGGTGAACAAAGGAAAGCCGTACAGCTTTTTTACCTGGAAGGTAAATGCTACAATGAGATCGTGGCACTGATGGGGCAGGAGTGGAAACAGGTTCGGAGTTTTATACAGAACGGGAGAAGAAATTTAAAAATATGCATGGAAAGGGCTGAAGTAAAAAGTAAAAAATAAAAAGCAAAAATTGGGAGAAGAAAAAAAATATAAGAAATATGCGGTATCGGATATTGAAAAATATCATAAGGGATTACTATCTCCTAAAGAGATGCATGATCTTGAAAAGGCTGCGCTTGATGATCCTTTTCTTGCGGATGCATTGGAAGGATATGGAATTTCTTCGGCCAATCCTGCAAAAGATATTTCAGATTTAAAGAAAAAATTAGAAGAACGAATCTCCGGTGCTAAGGTCATTCCCATTGCAACTGAAAGAACATCCTTTCAATGGTGGAAAGTTGCAGCAGCGGTTGTGATTATTGGTGGATTAAGCTTTTTCACATTTAAATTTTTCAACAAAAATAATGATGATGGATCTGTTGCTCAACTGGAGAAGAAGGAACTTAAACCAGCTCCGCTGCCAAAGATTGATTCTGTGAAATTAGAAAAAGCAGAGTCAACAGATGTGGCTGCAACTAATCTACCCATTATTACACCTTCAAAGAGAAAGCTGAACCCAAGACCATTAGCCAAAAAAATTGATTCTAATAGCACTACTTCTTCCATTGTCGGACCGGAAGATGCGAAGCTTTTCAATTTAAGAAAACAAAACACTGATACTACTAATAAAGACGTTGCACTCGACTCACCTGTTGCCAAATCATTTAACTCGGAAAACGATCAGGTGGAAGGATATGCCCCGATGAAAAAAGATATGGTCGCTCTGAGCAGGAAAGAGGAGAAGATGAATTATTTCCACGGTCATGTAACGGATGTGAATAATGACCCTTTACCATTCGCTAATATTTCCAGTGTTCGTAACAATGTCGGGACTTATGCAGATGCGAATGGAAACTTTACGCTGATATCAACCGATTCTGTTTTGAATGTAAAAATTCATTCTATCGGGTTTCAAAATGATATTGCTCAATTAAAAAATAATGTCCCGCTCAATAAAATAGTTCTGCAGGAAGATAAAACCGCTCCGGACAGGATCATCAGTTATCAAAAACCTGATACCAGTCGCACACGCGGCAGTATGAAATTTGAGGAACCCGAACCTGCAGATGGCTGGATCAATTACAATACTTATATCGCTAATAATATACAAATGCCGGATAATTCTGTGAGCGGACAGGTACAACTTTCCTTTGATGTTGATCAAAATGGCAACCCGGTCGATGTCAAAGTTGAAAAATCGCTTTGTCAGAAATGTGACGAAGAGGCGGCACGTCTTATTAAACAAGGTCCTAAATGGAAAAAGAAAGATAAAAAGTCAAAACGGGTTACCGTCACTGTTCCTTTTGATAGTAGTCATTGAGTTTCCCTATTTTTGGTAAAAGCATTCCATTCAACTAATAAACTGTTTGCTATGAGAAAATTTATTTTAGGAATTATTTCGATCGCATTTTTCTTCTCATCTAATGCGCAGAGTCTTAAAACGCCGGCGCCGAGCCCTACCACAACAGTAAAGCAGGAATTCGGGACTTCGTCTATCGAACTTTCTTATTCGCGGCCAGGTGTAAAAGGTCGACAAATATTCGGCGATTTGGTTCCTTATGGCAAGATTTGGAGAACCGGTGCTAATAATGCTACGACTATTACATTCGGGAGTGATGTAACGATTGCTGATACAAAAATCCCGGCAGGTAAATACGGGTTGCTGACAATTCCGGGACAAAATGAATGGACAGTTATTATTACAAAACAATTGGATGTTACAAGTCCGGCGCAATACAAGCAGGACCAGGATGTAGTTCGTGTACCTGTAGAACCTTTTACGCTTCCTTTTTCTATTGAATCTTTTACAATCGGGTTTAACGACATCACAAGCACCAGTTGCAAACTTGAATTGATATGGGACAGTGTGTACGTGCATGTGCCGATACAGACGGAGATCGACAGCAGCATCATGGCGCAGATAGAAGAAGTGATGGCATCAGACAATCGCCCTTATTTCCAGTCGGCGATGTATTATCTCGATAATGGAAAAGAGCTGAACCAGGCACTTCAATGGTTTGACAAAGCGATTGAACAAAATCCTGATGGCTTTTTTATCTATTATCAAAAAGCAAGGACACTTGTCAAATTAGGAAGAAAACAGGAAGCGGTTGCTGCCTGCAACAAATCAATTGATCTTGCAAAGAAGGCGAAGAATGATGATTATGTTCGTTTGAATGAAAAGTTGCTGGCGCAGATAAAATAATTAGGTAGCCGGCGGGGTTATTTGTTTCTCTTCATCATTGAATTAAAAAGAAGCGCAAAAAATATTACGCCAAATGCACCGATAGGATTCAGCCAGAGAAAGCCTAATTTATAATATCCCAATCTTGCAAAAATAAAAACGGCAAGCACCAAACATTCGGCTAACACGGCTCCCCAAAAAACAGCTTTACTGCTTTTGATATTTTTAAAAAAGAATGCGACAAGAAAAACACCGAGTATAACGCCATAAAATAAAGAGCCGAGCACATTCACCGCTTCGATCAAACTGTTACCGATGTTGTAAGTGAACATGGCAACTACAATACAAAAGATGCCCCAAGCCAGTGTATACCATTTGGACCATTGGTATTCCTTTTCCGGAGTGATCTTTTTTGCAAACCGCCGATGGAAGTCAACCATGGTGCAGGAAGAAAGTGAATTGAGCGCAGCCGCAATGCTTCCCCACGACGCAAGGAAAATAATAGCAATCAGAAGCCCCACCAAACCTGCAGGCAAATAATCAACCACAAAACGTAAAAAAATGTAGTTGGTGTCATTACCGTCTCCACCCGACTTATTGATCCAATCGCTTACTTTTCCACGCAAACTGTCCGAGCTATGTTGCAATTGCAACAATTGATTTGTCTTGCCGTCAATTGCTTTTTTATCGTCGTCATGCAGTGCTGTTGTGAATTGCGCAACGGCTTTTCTTTTTTCTTTGGCAATAACGAGATATTGTGATTGCGCTACACTGAAAGAATCACTGTAGGCAGAATTTTGAAGTTTACTTAACTGCGTATCATTAAAAAAAATCGGAGCATGGTTGAACTGGTAAAATGTAAATACCAAAGCGCCTACAAGCAGTATCAAAAATTGCATAGGCACTTTTACAATTCCGTTCATCAACAACCCAAGCCGGCTTTGCTTTATTGATCTTGCTGTTAAATATCTTCCTACCTGTGATTGATCCGTTCCGAAATAAGATAGTGCTAAAAAAAATCCGCCAATGATCCCGCTTAACAAATTGTACTGATCGCTCCAGTTGAATTTTCCATTTTTAAATCCCGTCGTGATCACATTTAATTTCCCCAATCTTCCGCTTACGTGCAATGCATCAAAAAAACCAATTCCCTTTGGAAGCATGTTCACTACCATGTATGCCGCTAAAAACATTCCTAAGAAAATAATGATCAGTTGTAGTTTCTGTGTATAAGCCACAGCTTTTGCGCCGCCACTCATTGTATAGATGATGAGCAAACCGCCCATAAATAGATTTGTCCAATAAATATTCCATCCAAGGAGTGAAGAAAGAATAATGGAAGGAGCAAATACGCTTATGCCGGTTGACAATCCACGTTGCAATAAAAAGAGAAATGAAGTTAATGTTCTAGTTTTTCCATCGAATCGCGATTCCAAATATTCATATGCAGTGTACACCTTTAATTTAGAAAATATGGGGACAAATGAGATACAAATAACAATTGCAGCCAGTGGCAATCCGAAGTAATATTGTACAAAACGCATCCCGTCTGTATATGCCTGCCCGGGTGCAGAAATGAAAGTGATCGCACTTGCCTGTGTTCCCATAATAGAAAGCAGGATCAATCCCCAATGCATGCTGCGATTGGAAAGAAAATAACCGTCAAGATTGTGTGTGGTGCGGCTTTTATAAAGTCCGTAAGTTACAATCCCGGCAAGCGTTACAATCAGAACTATCCAATCAAGAGAATTCATTAATGGTATTGTTGTTTAGTTCAAATCGAAATTTCAAATATCAAGTTCCAAATCACAAATAAATTTCAAGCTAAAATATTCAAGCTCCTCGTTTAAAATTTTTAGTTTCTTTTTTTATTTATTTGGCTAACGTTATTTGAATTTTGGTTTTTTATTAAGAGAAATATTTGGTGAAGAAGTTAAAAAAAATAATAAGCAGCACTAAAAATGCAATCACAAAAAAGTACCATTGCCTCCAGCTTTTAAATACGGGAATCTTGTCGTTATCTGTATTCATTTCAAATTTTATTTTCTTTTCAACAAAGAGATCGCAATAAAACCCAACACAATACCGATCAATAATCCGACTTTAATTCTCCTGATAAAAAGACCAATTGCCAGTCCGAGTACAATAGCAACAACCCCTGCAATATCTTTCCTCAGATTATCCGCTCTTTTTTGTTCATCCATACTTAGAGGTCAACTTTGATTAGTGATCAAAAAGCTTTTTGTTTATTTAATGCGATCAAATTAGCCATCAGCCTGTATGCACCTTCTACGCCTTCCGGTAATTCACGAAAGAATACAAGCCCTGTATACACAAATGTTCCTTTGCCATATTTGGCAATGATCAAACTTCCATCATTGTCCGCTTCGCCGGCATCGTGCATAGCAAAAACCGTTTCAAAATTTTTAGTGTCGAAATTGGTAGCATGATAGATGCTCCGCTCCTGTATCCATCCTGTAAAGTCATTTTCAGTTATCGTGTTTGGAAAGTTCAGGACAGATTGTTCAGGATGCAGAAATTTTACTTCAGCATTCTCGTCGGTAACTCTTGTTCTTGATATATCAAAATTATAAGGAGCTATTCTTGCCCTGACCGGGCCAATATTACTGCTTGTATTATACTGAACAATTAAATTACCGCCATTATTTATATACCTCATCAGTTTATCATAATAATTATTCAACCACACATCGGTGTTATACGCTCTTACGCCTGTAATGATCGCATCAAACTGATCGAGATTGATTCGGGAAAGTTCCTTATCATCAAGGATTGTTACTTCATACCCCATTTGCTCAAGCGCTTGCGGCACTTTATCTCCGGCGCCAACAATATAGCCTATCTTTTTACCCACAATTTTCAAATCGAATTTTTTTACATCCAATAAAGCTTTTTTAAAATAAGTGATGTTAGGAATATGACTATAAGAAATCGATCGCTCAATTAACCCTGCATGTGCAGAATCCGGGGCAATATTTACTTTATAAATTCCGGGATCCAGGTCTTTATCAGGAACAGGCTCTGTATAAATTTGTTTTTTACTCAACGTTACATCGCCTATGGTCAATGAGGAAGTATCACGTTTTGCAAGTGAATGAAAACTTAATGGAGCATCGGGAATATTCACCGCTTTGTTTGCAGTGAAAGAAACTTCTACTCCTTCCTGTTTATTATTTTTTATGTAAAGCGAATTGAATGGTTCAAACGTTACCGGTGGAATTACAACAAAGGGTTCATACACTTCTCCTTTTACGGGATCGGTAAACCTGTATTTTACCGGAACCGAAAAAACGAAAGGCTGTCCTTCGATATTAATGGTAAAACGAGTTGTGTATGCGGGATCAACATCGGGCTGACCGATCTTTTGCTGATCTTTTACATTGTAATATCCTTCTTCCATTTTATTTTCCAGCCAATAGGGTTGCGTAATGGGTTTTGAAGAAGGAACAAAAAATTCTTTGCCGAGAAATACATTTATATTCTTGGTAAGCGGTAAGTTAAAGGCTGAATCCATCGCATCAACTGAAATATCTTTCAAAACAGCATTAACTCCAAGACGATTATTCAGTGAAAAATTGATTTTAGTTGAATCTGTTTGCACTGCAAATTGATCAGAAGATGTTGCTTCTATAAACAAACCACTGCATTGTTCAATGAGTTGCTGAACCTCTTTTAGTTTTTGAAATTTCCAATAGCCATCCGGTAATGCATCTATCGCTTTGTATAATCTTACTAAACCCTTCACAGAATTTTCCGGATGAAGCAAGTCAAATGATGATACAAGGCTGTCAACAATTTTTGAAATTCCCTCTCCACCTTTCACTCTTCCCCATGTTAACTCAACGCCGTCCATTATATCTTTATCAGGCGCCGTACCTCCCGTGGTTTTAAAATATTCCATAGAAGTTCCTCTTGAAGCAGGCACACCAAAACCCTGGCTCTTATGCTGGCTGCGGCTTTCAGCGGCAATTTCACCATAACTTTTTCCAAGTAAAGGATTGTAACCTCCTACATCAAACTTGAACTGATCATTATTAATTGTATTCACACTTCCAAAATTGAAAGTGTTCCACAGAATTCTTTTTGCCTGCCATGGTTTTACATATTTCAATTGCTCAGGAAAACGATTTGGATCTGCAGCAACAGTAAATGCTTCGTTCGCCAAAATCGCAGATGCGGTATGATGTCCGTGACCGCCTTCACCTGTTGTCGGGAAGCGAGTAATAATTATATCAGGTTGAAATTTTCTGATCACCCAAACCACATCACTTAATATTTTCTCTCTGTCCCATTTAGTAAATGTTTCCTGCGGACCTTTCGAATAACCGAAATCAAACGCTCTTGAAAAAAATTGTTCGGCGCCGTCAATTCTTCTTGCCGATAATAATTCCTGTGTTCTGATCAATCCCAATTCAATACCTTGCTCGTCACCGATGAGATTTTGTCCGCCGTCTCCTCTTGTCAATGCTAAATAACCGGTGCGAAACATTCTGCCTTTTGAAAAATAAGCGAGCAGTCGTGTATTTTCATCGTCAGGATGAGCAGCTACATATAAAACAGATCCCAGCACGTTCAGTTTGCGAAGAGCGAGATACATATCGGCTGATGTCCATGTAGCAGGTGGTTGAGTAAAGGCGCAAGGCACAATGAACAAGGAACAAAAGACAAACAACCAAGAATAAGTGAGCGTTTGAAGTTTTCGTATCATTACAGGGATTTATTCAGCGAATATAATAGCTATTTGGGAAGTAGATAAAACCGCTCAAGTAAAAGAGGCTTTCTCCAAAGAAATTTCTCTCAAAGTCGCCAAAAAAACAAAGTGCCCTAAGAATTGAAGTTCATTATTCAGCTTTGAGTTCTTTTTTGCTTTGCGTTCATTGCGTGAAAAATGATCATGTTTGAGACAGCCTTTATTACAAGACGGGTCTTTTTGAAAGCCTTTGTTCGAAGGTAGGGACACGGCTCTCGAGAAATAAATTTACTTGAGCAATAAAGGAAGTTTTCTTTTCAATTTGTTGGGGATACCCCTTCCTGAAAAATAGTTATTTAAAATTTCTAGGAGACGTTTGCGTGAATGAGATAGAAGTGAATAAAAACCAAATAATGTAAAAAACCCTGTTCCAAAAATAAGAACAAAGCCCAGCAATTCTGAATAACCAAGTTCAACCTCATGATAAGGGCTTGTTGCTACATTATTAACTCTTATTCCAAAAAATGTTGTAAGAGACACTCCGATACTTGTCAACCGAAGAGCAGTTCTTCGTTCTTTAAAATAGAAGTTTATAATAGCTCTTGAAGTATCATCTTTTCCATAGTCGTTCAAAAATTCTTTTCTGGAAATTTTATATGGATGGGTTGGATGTGTTGTATCAATGTTAAGGGTTGTTGCTTTTGTATTTGCCGAAGTGAAGAAAATTAGGCTGATCGTAATTAATATTTTCATTGGCGGTTTAATCTTAAATAAATTTCATAAAACTTAGTCAAATAAAAAAATGATTTTGATTTAATGTAAATTTTAAGTACTAGCAATCTGTAACTTTTTTCTGCATTAAAGCTTGATAAAAAATTAGCCCATGCTTGGCGTGAGCTAATATGCGATCATTAACAATTCTTATTACTGCGAAGTATGATCATTGATATCATTATCACTTCTGTTCACTTTTTTTCCAAGTTGTTGTAATATTTGCAGACCTAAAAGACCTGTGATCGCTCCATTACCGCCTCCGTCTCCGTTTCCCCCGATCAATACATCGGGCATTATTTTTACATTTTGATTTGCGATGGACTCCATTACTTTCAGTTGTGTAAAATTTTCTCCACCCATTGCTTCAACAGAAAGTTTATAGGCTTCCGCATTTGATTTACCAACGGCAAGAATTTTTTCCGCTTCCGCATTACCGGTAAGTGATATTCTTTCAGCGTCAGCTTTTGCCAGCCATTCTATTTTTTCAGAATCGGCCTTAGCCAAAAGCCTTGTTCTCTCTGCTTCACCGCTTGCCAGTAATCTCACACGGTCTGCATCAGCATTCGCCTGCAGGCGAACACTGTTTGCGTCACCTGTCGCTTTCTTTACTGAGGCATCGGCAATGCGTTCGGCGATCAACACACCTTGGTCAGCTTTTACAATTTCTTTTTGTATTTCCGCAATGGCAGTTTCTTTTTCCAGTGTTTGTCTTGTTTCCTGCGCTTTCTTCTGAGTTTCATAAGTGATCTTTTGCTCTTCCGCCAGTTTGCGATCAGTCAGCGTTTTCATCAAACTTTCCGGTGGCACAATATCACCGATCAATGTATCTACTCCATACACATTATACTGATCCAGCACTCTGCCGATATGATCTTTTGCTGATTGCTGCCTTTCCTTTCTTGTACCAAGAAAACCGATCACATCGCTGTCCTGTGCTGAGTTACGGAAATAGTTACCGATAGTTGGTTCCAAAACCTGGCTCACCAGGTTGGTCATATTTCCAAACCTTGCAATTACTTTCGGGGCTTCGGTTGTTGGAATATGAATGATCTGCGATACATCCAGATTGAAAGGGAAACCATCTTTACTGCGCACCGTAATGGTCGAAAGATTTTTATCCAATTGATGCGCTTCACTTCTTGCGGATGCCCAGTTTAAAACGAGATTGGTTGTTGGAACTAATTCCACTTTCATAATGTAAGGGTTGATAGGATATTTTCCCGGACCTAATGGTTCGGCCCAAACACCTTTGAAACCTTTTGCTACAATATTGCCATGCTTGAATTCAATTCCACTAAGGTCTTTTCCTTCTTCACCTACGTAAGAGATGACCACGCCGACATTCCCAATTGGAATTTCTGTCATCTTTACCAATTCAAGTTTGGCAAACCAGGGGTTGATGAAATAGGAACCGGCAAGAATTACCTGTTCCTGCAATCCTTTATAACCGCCTTTATCAAGAAAGGCGTCCACATCCTGGAATTTATTATGACCCTCAATAATTTTCCCTGCAATTTGTCCTTCTTCCAAAGGCTTGCCTTCAAGTGTGGTTACGATAGCTACTGCATTGTCGGGAATACTGGTCATGTCAGTGATCTCTACATTAAATAAAAATGTATTGATGCGATAAGAACCCGGCGTCATGATCGCTGTTTGGCGACCTTTTCTTCCGCCATTTTTTAAAAATGATTCCGCATCCTGGAATGAGTCACATTCCACTTTACGACCGAGAATGGAACCTGTTTCCAATTCGACTCCGTCTTTTGCAAGCACAAGACCCAGTTTACCTGTTGGAATAATAATGAATGGCTGAAATGTGATCTCGTATTGCCATATCCATTTGCGGAAATAAACACCCGGCGCCAATGTTTGCGACTGGAAGCCCGCTTCTCCATTGGTAGCAATGATGTGACCTTCCGGAAGTTGCTGGTTGCCCACCAGCACAAATTTTTTAGTAACTAATCCAATCCTGTCTTCGGGAACAATAACCAACCCGAAAAAAAACCGTAGAATGAATTTGTATAAAAATAAAACGATGATGGGAAGACCGAAGATCAGTGTCCAGCGAATGATTTCAGAGTTTGTCATGGTGACTTAAAAAATTATATTTTAAATAATGTTGTTTTGAAATTTTGGTAATAGAATAACCGGTCATTCCTGCGGGGCAAGCAACATATAGCTATACCTCACCAGGATATGGTTACAGGTTGGCGATAAACAAAAAATGTTTAACGGATCTTATTTAGAATAAACCGGGAGGAGAAGTATTGTAGATCGTGAATTTGATCTCAGAAAGAATCGGTATAAAACGATCGGATTCCATACTGGAAATATTAATGATGTAAAATTACATACAAGTTTGAATCAAACTGTAAAATCAAACGGGTTTTGATTGTAATCAATATCGGAATGGAAAAACCGAAATAAAATTCGGGATGATTGTTTTTTAGTTATATTTCTTTTGTTGCTTCTGTTACTATGAAACACGGTGAGGAAAGAGTTATAATTTTATTTTGTGAATTGTACAATAATAGTGCGGATCACAGTCGCTCACAATACGGCCACCGAGATACACCAAACCCTTTTTTGCTTTATCAGTGTTTTTCTCGGAGGTAGCCCATAAACGATTGGAATAATTCCATTTGTGTGTCCACCGATGCATTTTGGTTCTTTCCCTTCTACATAAACAAATTTACAAGGAGGAGGATAAGTAAAATTAATATCGACTGGTGCGCCACTTACAATTAACAGACTATCCTCCAAAAAATCTTTGAAACCGAATTTTTGCACTATTAAATTGTAAAAACCTCTATATAAATCCTTAAAAGTAAACTGCCCATTGGAATCGGGAACGGTTGTGTTAATTGTTGAGTCACCGTGCTTCAATAAAATAACCAGGTTAGAGTTGTCGGCTGTTGAATCTCTTTTTAATATATGACTGACTATTTGTCCTACTTGACAGATTGCATTCAAGGAAACAAAGGTTGCGGCCAAAGGGAAGAAAAGTTTCCACCTAAAAAAGTAAAGCTACAAACTAATCACCGAGTCCGCTCCGCTTAAAGCTTGTTGAAAGAATCAGTGAGGAAAAAAGAATGTATACAATTAATATTCGCTAAAAAGTTTTTCCCGCCCTACTTCAAAAAGAGTTTGTCCAACATTTTGTCTAACTGCGGATCAGTTGCTGAAGGCGCATCATCATTAATTATTTTTCCTTCAGGGTCGTAGAGCAGATACCGGGGAATAGTGGTCAAGCTGATCTGCCTTACAAGAGCTGCGCTGTTTGGGTTTAAAAGTAAATAATTGCTTAAGCTATCACCCCTGAACTGGTGTATGCGATTGTGCCATGGCTGAACAGCATTATCAACGGATATACTAAGAAAAGCAATTTTATCTGCAGGATATTTTTTTCTTAATGCTTGTAAGGCTGGCATTTCTTCAATACAAGGTACGCACCAACTAGCTCAAACATCAAGCAACACGTATTTGCCTTTATACTGCCCTAACACATCTTCCAACATGATCTTAGTTTTTTCATCTGCCGTCAATAGTTCATTGGGAAGTATGTAGGAGTCAGTTTTAGAATGCTTAACCTGCTTTGCTACACGGGCGATGATTTTCCGGTAGTCTTTGTTCATGGAATAGTGTCGAAAAGCCCTTCGATAGTTCGGGAGAATACTGCTTCCTTGTGTATAAGCCCTGTACATAATGCGACTAAGAAGATAATCTCTTGCGGCGCCTGTGAAGTTTGCAACAACACTGTCGAAGCATGCTTGCAATCCACCTATTTGATTAGTCATGTTACGAATTCCCCTGTCAGGAAACATCCATGTATAAAGGGCATTGGTATTTTGTTCCACATTTAAATTGAATTGGCTTGTCTTTGTGCATCCGTTTACTTTTGGTAGAAGTGCCTTTACTTTATCATAGTAAACATCATGTGCCAGCAAAGTATCACGATAAGCCAAGTAAAGGGAAAGCACAGTAACATCATACCTGTTATGAACATAATCCTTTGTAAGTCTTTTAAATTTTTTGCTGACATGGTATGCGTTACACAAGGAATCAAAAATTAATTGAGAAGTTCGTTCAGCAGGGGCGATCTCAGCTCGTATCGTTTTTTCTGCATCCAGAATTTTCTGAAAATTATATTCCAGCCACAAGGGTATTTTAGGCCGTTTTTCAAGCTTCTGGAAAGTCTTCAAAACCAAAAATTCACCGTCACGGACTTTGTTTTGATCAAGAGTCGAGAATGTAGGTGAATAATAATTGGTATCGCTGGCAGTGATGAAAATATGCTCTTTGGGGTAAACCAGGAACTTTATGTTGTCTTTCCAAAAAAAAGTAGGTCTTGCTATAAATGTTTTTACAGTCCTCGCCTTTTGCAACTCAACCATTTCAAGACAGGGATTTGATAGGTCCTCTAAGTTTTGATAAAGCACTGCCTGCATCCTGGACAGTGTATCATTAAAAATTACAGGGTCTGTTGAAAAATAAACTGGTTTAACCCTGCCTTCAAGAGTGCGATAACCGCAGGAAGTTAACCACAGCAAAAAGAAGATATAAGTGAAAATTTTCATAAGCCCATTTTTTATCAACACAATGCAGATGCAATTCTAAAAGTTTTCCATAAAGATGTGGATTATTTTTTGCTTCTTCTATCTACGCTGTTGGTGTTGCGCCAAGCTGGGAGTATAGCTTCACCAACAATTGAACAGTGGCAACAACCAACACAAACGAATTTATACACAATTGTTATTTTTATGAATGTTCAAAATTATTACTGAATACCCTTATGGCGAAGACTCAGCCCTTCATAATTCGTAAATCTCAATTGGCAAATTGTCCGGGTCGCTAAAGAATGTAAACTTTTTATTTGTGAATTCGTCTATGCGAGTTGGTTCCGTTGATACTTTTTTTGATTTTAAAAACTCAATTGAAGCATTGATATCTGCAACACCAAATGAAATATGTCTTAACCCTGTTGCCTCTGGCCTGGATGGTCTTGCAGGAGGATTAGGAAAAGAAAAGAGTTCAATTAAATATTGTCCGCTAAGAGACAGATCAAGCTTGTAGGAGTTTCTCTCTTTTCTATAAACTTCATTTTCAATTTTGAATCCTAAAATTTCAATATAAAATTGTTTTGACTTTTCATAGTCGGAACAGATTATGGCAATATGGTGTAATCTTTCAATTTTCACTTTTGTCTATGTTACGAGGTGTTTGTAAGCTGACGCACATCGTTCAGGTCTTTACGTATTGTTATAGTATCAATGATATGACACAATTTATTGCTGAATAGAATTACTGAACCTGCTGCCACAAGCGTAAGAGTGCGATCATTCAACAGGATAAACTCCACTGACGATAGTAGTTGCAATGCAGCTTAGTTCATAAATATCATTGTCCCACAAAAAACACGGCATTACAAAACATCAGCTTTCCATTCTGCCAGAAGTCACGGAACAAAACATTGTCGGCAAAATAAGTGATAGTGCCTCTTCCTACATCCTGTACTCCGAATAATAATCCATCTTTTAATCTTGGTTTTAATTTGTAACCAACAAAACCTTCAACGGGATCATCTTTTCTTACGATTCCCACATTCCAGCCATCTTTCATGAACTCATAAATATGATCATCCAGTTTTAATGTGTAATAATAATTGGGATAGCCAAAGGCAAGAGGATGTGTATTGTCGAGTTCTACCTTGTAAATGGAACCCGCTGATATATCTGCTACCGGTTCACGTTCACGTTCTTCATACCTGTGCAGATCCGCGTACGTTGAATCTTTTTTATCTGCATCATTTTCTGATTTTTTCATTTTGATGGTCCAGTCCAGTTTTGATAATTCAGCCACGGCATTTTCCAACGCAATTACTTTTCCTCCCTTGCTAATCCAGTTATGAAATTCTTCAGCGCTGTTCTTGTCAGATAAAAAAGAATAATTGCCATCAGGCATAATCAGTACATCAAATTCACTCCAGTCTGCTCGCCGTAAATCGTTCAAATTAATTAGTGTGACAGGATAATTTATTTCGTGTTCAAAAAAATACCACACTTCACCGGCCGCATTTGAGCTCACTCCCTCGCCGGTAACCAATGCTACTTTTGGCGGTTTTATGAAATGAACTTTGGAACTTCCAAAATCATAGCCTTTATCTACGAAACCGGTAGCAAGGGGATAAAGTGTCGTATTGTTCTCATTGCAAACTCCTTTCACAACATTCCATACATTGGAGTTGTTTCCCGTTTTTAAAATTAAAATAGCGCCACGATCAAATTTATTTCCGTTTAATTCAAAAGGTTCTTCAGTGTAACGGAGTTTAATCCCCTGTTTTAATAATTGAGCAAGCGTTTTGGCAGTTTCTGATCCTTCCCATTTCAATGCGTATCCGTAATTACTTGTTGCGTCGTTTGCATTTTCCTCCTTCATTGTAAATGCTCCGGTCGAAGCAAGATTTTGTTTGGTAGCATAAGCTTCCAGCCCATATACATAAGGCAGGGACCATGCAGTGATATCGTATGTAATGGAGTCCACCAGTTTGCCAGTTGGTTCGAACAAAACTTTTACCATTGTGGATTTTGGTTGAAGGCTGCTGATAAGAATATCCTTTGCGTCAATAGAAAAATTTTCATTTTTGCGATCGTTATAATTATACCCGTTTGCATTCCAGGGTTTGGCTGCTGTATAACGGATTTTATTTTTATCAAGCAAATTCAAAAGCGATTTGATTCTTTCTTCATCGCCTGGATTATTTCTTATGACGTAAGATTTGTAATCACCAGTGCCTGTCGTAACGGCATCATTATAAAACTTGTGAAATTCTTTGATGAGTTTTTCTGCATTCTGTGACGAGATTTCAATTGTACTTAACGACGTAGTATAATGATGCAGGGCACGATCAACCAATGTAAGTGTATCTTCATCTTCTTTTGTGATGCCAAGTCCGCTAAATCCGTTACCGGCTTGTTCGTAAGTCATTCCAATGGCTCCGTTGTAAAGTGGATAGGTATCGCCGTATGACGGGTAATACAGATCGAATTCTTCTTTTGTAAAATACAACCACCCGTTTTTATCGAAATATTTTGCGTGGTTTTTTCCGATGGTTACCTGGAACTCTCTTTGCCACGGCGTAATCACTTCATGGTAAGGTTGCGCAGCGGGCGCAAAATAATAAGGACTGTTAATACCTTGCTCATGATAGTCCACATGTACCTGGGGCAACCATTCATTGTATAATTTCAATCGTTCCTGCGATTCAAGCTGAGTTTGCCAGGCCCAGTCACGGTTGAGATCAAAATTATAATGATTGGTTCTGCCGCCGGGCCATGGTTCATAATGTTCCCTGGCATTATGTGAAGGATTGTAATCTTTACCAACCATTGTATTGTACCAATTAACATACCTGTCTCTTCCATCGGGGTTAATACACGGATCGATAACCACTACCGTATTTTTAAGCCACTCTTTTGTTTTTGTATTGGATGGATCGGCAAGTGCATACAAAACCAACATTGATGCTTCAGTGGAAGAAGCTTCATTACCATGAACATTATAACTGAGCCAAACAATGACAGGAGTATTCTCCGTGGCCTCCATCTTATCCAGGCTTAAGTTCGCCAGTCTTAAATTATTCCGGCGAATGTTGTCAAGATTTTGAATGTTCTCCGGCGTCGAAATAAAAGCAACCATCAATGGTCTTCCTTCGTTGGTTTCCCCATATTGCTGCAACTTTACCATGGAAGCAGCATTGGCTGTGACATACTGAAAATAATTGACCACCTTCCAATGAGGAGTAAAATGCGTTCCGATTTTATAACCTAAAAATTCTTCAGGAGATTTTATTTGTGCTTTAATAGAAATAAATAAAGAAATAAGCAGCAGCGAAATGATGGCTCTTCTCATATTATTGCAGGTTTATAAAGCAATTTAGGAAAGAGAGATGATTTAAATTCATTCATTCTTATAAAGTTTTTCCGTTTTGATTTAAACCAGCTTAGTAATTTTAAATATGAAAAAAATCTTTCTCAGCATTTTATGGACGGGAATTCTTTTACCGGCCTGCCATACTCCTAAAAAAATATCTCTTGAAAAGATTGGCATTGATCCCTATCAGTATTCTGTTCAGAAAAAAGTTATTTGTGAAAATGGTTCTGTTGTTTCTGCTCATCCTCTTGCCAGTGAAGTAGGTGTCCAAATTTTAAAAGAAGGAGGAAACGCTATTGATGCTGCAATCGCTACTCAACTGGCATTGGCTGTAGTTTATCCCGGTGCAGGTAATATCGGCGGAGGCGGATTTATGGTGGCCAGGTTGAGCAATGGGAAATTATTAGCACTTGATTTTAGGGAAATGGCTCCAACTCATGCCAGTCGTGATATGTATCTCGGTAAAGATGGAAATGTAGTGCCCGGCAAAAGTATTGATGGCCATTTTTCGACCGGCGTACCGGGAACCGTTGCTGGTTTGTTTGCTTCAGCTCAATATGGAAAACTTTCTTTTAAAAAATTAATACAGCCCGCAATCGATCTGGCAGAAAAAGGTTTTGTCTTAACAGAAAGCGAAGCAAGATCGCTTAACAGTATTCAAAGTGATCTGAAAAAATTCAATACTGTAATACCTGTATTTGTAAAAGACCAATGGAAAGCAGGTGATACACTTATTCAAACCGATCTTGCAAACACTTTAAAGAGAATTCGGGATAATGGAGAAAAAGGATTTTATGAAGGAGAAACGTCAAAATTGATCGTGGATGAAATGAAAAGAGGAGGCGGCATTATTACATTGAATGATTTAAAAAATTACAAAGCAAAATTCAGAGAGCCTCATGTTTTTAATTATAAAGGATATGAAATCGCAGGTATGCCCATGCCAAGCAGCGGTGGTGTTTTGATTCACCAGATGATGAAGATGATCGAAGATAAGAACATCGCAGCGATGGGTTTTGAAACTCCTGCTTCCGTGCAACTAATGACGGAGGTGGAACGAAGGGCTTTTGCAGACAGGGCTCAATACATGGGTGATGACGATTTTTATAAAGTGCCTGAAAAAGCTTTGGTAAGCGATGATTATTTAAAACAAAGGATGGAAGATTATCAACCCGGTATTGCAGGGAACAGTAAACAAATTCAACCTGGCGATCTGCCCCGTAAGGAAAGCGAAGAAACAACTCATCTTGATGTAATCGATAAAGACGGAAATGCTGTTGCGATAACAACAACCTTGAATAATTTTTTTGGCAGCAAAACAGTTGTTGGCGGGGCAGGCTTTTTTCTGAATGATGAAATGGATGATTTCAGTGCAAAGCCGGGCATACCGAATCTATATGGCGCTGTCGGCGGAGAAGCGAATGCCATTGAGCCTGGAAAAAGAATGCTCAGTTCTATGGCTCCCACAATTGTATTGAAAGATAACAAACCTTATATCGTGGCAGGAACACCCGGCGGAACGACTATTCCAACTTCAGTTTTTCAAACAATCGTTGACATACTGGAATTTAATATGAGTGCTGAAGATGCGGTTTACAAACCTAAGTTTCATCATCAGTGGTTGCCGGATGTTTTGAATATCGAAAAAGGATTCCCTGAGAATGTAAAAGATGCTTTGCAAAAGATGGGTTATAAAATTGCTCAGAGAGGCGCTATCGGGCGAACGGAAGTGATCAAAGTTTTGCCGGATGGTAAATTTGAATCAGTTGCCGATAAGAGGGGAGAGGATGATGCAGAAGGGTGGTAACTTACTAACTCCGCTCTTTAGAGCGGCGATATCGAATCGAAAACTCCAACCCGGCTTTAGCCCTGAGTTCTAAATTTGTAGTTATGTCATTCGTAAATGTAATGATTCATGCAGTATGGGGAACAAAAGGCCGCCAGTCACTGTTCCTAAAAGAGACCAGGCAAATTGTGTATGACCACATATTAATCAACGCAAAACCCAAAGGTATTTTTATAGATAGCATAAATGGTGTTGAAGATCATGTTCATTTATTATTCGGGCTAAATGCAGATTTAAGTATCGCTAAAACACTCCAATTAATAAAAGGAGAATCATCTTATTGGATCAACAAACAATCGTTGTTAAAAACTAAATTTGAATGGGCAGATGAATATTATGCAGTTTCAGTAAGTGAAAGCTTATTGGCGAAAGTGCGGAACTATATTAATATTCAGGAAGAACATCATCGTAAAAGGAATTTTTCCGAGGAGTGTAATGAATTTTTGAAACAGTATAACTTTCAAAGATTTCAAGGCTAAAGCCATTTTTTTGTCACTTTTTCCTCCGCCTTAAAAGGCGGAGTTTATATCATTAGTCAAACAAAGTTTATGAGTATTGGTGAAGAATATCTAAATACCGTAATCAAGAGATTAAAGTATTATAAGGAATTAGGTGAGAAAACGTTTTCCCAGTTAGAAGAAAAAGATTTCCACTGGCAACCTTCATCAGAATCAAACAGCATTGCTGTAATTATTCAGCATGTGGCCGGTAATATGCTCAGCCGATGGACAAACTTTTTGAGCGAGGATGGAGAGAAAGACTGGCGCAAACGTGATGACGAATTTGAAATACATAGTTATTCCAAACAACAATTAATTGAGACCTGGGATAAAGGCTGGAAATGTTTTATTGATGTTCTTGAGTCATTAATGGAAAATGATCTTTTAAAAACAATTTACATTCGTAAGGAACCTTTAACTGCCATTGATGCTATCAACCGCCAGTTGGCACATTATCCCTATCATGTCGGGCAGATTGTCTACATTGGAAGGATGATAAAGAATGAAAAATGGAAAAGTCTGTCCATACCGAAAGGTGATTCGAAAAAATTCAATGAAGGAAGCCATGTAAAAGATCCGGCAAAAAGGTTTTCTCGATAACATTTTTTGCCAATTTGTTTAACCGAAATTTATTTCTATTTTTACCGACTTAGTGTCTGCTGCTGCTTTAGTAATCTTCCTATGTAATTGCTATCCTTCCTAAGCCTGTGAAGAAAAAGAGTTAATTCGCATTTCAATTTAATGACTAACATACACCATGAAAGGAATTTTTATTTTTTTCGTTACCCTTTTTCTGTCCTTAGCTGATCATGCCCAGGTGAAATTTAATATTTTCGCGGGACCACATATATCTACCGTTGAATACTCAGTCAAAGGCAAGAAACAATCAACGGATTATAAATTTGGATTTCACGTGGGAGCAGGATATAAAATCGCTTTTGATAATAAATTGTCTTTCAGTCCATCCATTTCATACAAGCTGATGGGTTATAAAGTTGTTTTTAACACACCATCTTTTCCCCCTGATCTTCTTGCAAAAGATAATAATACCAGTTTTCATGAAGTAACCGTGGATGTGTTATTGCAATATGATTTTTCAAATTTACCAGCTCATTTTTTTATAAAGGCAGGGCCGACATTCAGTATTATTTTGGCAGGTACAGAAAAATTTAACCTGGAGACTGGTGAGCAGGTTAACCGGGATATGAAATTTAGCGTATTAAATGGTTATGGACGTTATGATGCGTCAGCCATTATTCAATTTGGTTATGAAACATCAGGCGGTTTTATCGTTTATGCCGATTATGATCAATATTGGGTTAGTATGAACAATGAAGACTTGGGACCTTCTATCCGCAATCATTCAATAGGCCTGACATTGGGTAAGTTTTTGCGATCAAAAAAATAGAAGAGGATAAGATATTTTTGCCTTAATGCTTAAAAGCAGGATGATATTTCTCAAGCGTCTTTCTTAAAAATTCACGATCGAGATGGGTATATATTTCCGTTGTAGTAATACTTTCATGCCCCAGCATCTCTTGCACAGCCCGTAAATCTGCGCCACCCTCTACAAGGTGAGTAGCAAAAGAATGACGGAATGTGTGAGGTGAAATATTTTTCTTAATGCCGGCTTTTCTTACAAGATCTTTAATAATCAAAAAGATCATCACTCTTGACAATTTGCTGCCACGATTGTTTAAAAAGAGAATATCCTCATTTCCTTTTGTGGGAGATAAATGAACTCTTATTTTATTTTTATAGATATTAACATACTTTATAGCGCTTCTGCCTACAGGTACTAGTCTTTCTTTATCACCTTTGCCTGTTACCCGGATAAAACCTACATCAAGATGCAAATGCGATATTCGAAGATTTACCGCTTCACTTACACGCAACCCGCAACTATACATCGTTTCAAGGATTGCTTTGTTTCGTCCGCCCTCAGGCTTGCTAAGATCAATTTGAGAAATGATATTTTCTATTTCTTCAAAGCTCAGGATGTCGGGCAGGGTTCTTTTTAGTTTTGGAGCCTCAATCAGCAAAGTCGGGTCTTTTGTTACAATATTTTCGAGCAGGCAGTATTTATAAAATGCCCGGATGCCGGAAATTATTCTTGCCTGTGATGCCGGTGTCATTTCAAGTTCAGCGATCCACTGTAAAAATTTTTCAAGGTCTTTTAATTCAACTTCGGCAGGCGGCTTTAGTTTTTTTTTCTCTTGAAGATATTCAGTCAGTTTTTCAATATCACGCAGGTAAGCTTCTACGGAATTGTCGGAAAGAGATTTTTCCAATTGCAAATAAGCTTTGAATCCTTTTTTATATGCTTCCCACATGCGTTATAAACTCCAAATATCAAAAAACAAGTTCCAAATAAAATAAAAATTCAAAAGTAAAAAATGACCTAAAGCGGTGAAAAATTGCTGATAATTTTTTATCAAACAAAAACAGGTGTAATAAACAAGATAAACAAACGGCTATTCCTTTTTAATAAAAGATTATTTTCTAATCCTCGAAATTATTTTTGCTTTTTTACTTTTTACTTATCACAGCGTTATGTCTTTCTCAAGTGTTTTCCATTCACCATCGATTTTTACTTTGGCCCATATCCTGTTCCGGGTAATATTAACAGAATCCAGTGTTTCATGAATGGCGTCGAAATCAAAATCAAGTTGCTGTCCAAAGGTCATGAGCACTTCTTTACCTGTAGGTATATCCTGTACAAACAAGTTCCCTTTATCAGTATATGCCAGTAAGCTGTCAGCCACGGCAAACTTCGGGTCGAAATTATTTATAGCGCCGGTTGATTTTTTATAGCTGGCTGTTTTTCCAAAAGAAAATTTAAGAAAATATCCACGGCCATTTTCACACGTATTAAATACCAGCAGTGCAAAAGCAGTATCCTTAAAATAGCAGCGTGCATACTCTTTATTTAAACGGTAATTGAATTCTATATTTTTATTTTGACCGGTATAGCCCCAGGTCAGCGTATCACCGGTACAGTTTTTTGCACTTATGTACACATAAGGTTTCAGCTTACTGCTGCTGTCTATGAACTTCAAACTGTCCTGCATGCAAACAGTGTCACAAAAAGAAGCTTTTCCCGCTGCTGAGTTGTTATTCTTACAGGCAACAATTGCAAATAGAATAAGAAGAGACATAATAATTGATCGTAATTGCATTTGGCTAATTTTTATTGTTAGGCAAAAATAGACCTAATGATGAAAAATTCTAATGATATATGATTGGAATGATTATTTCTTTTATCTTCGGCATTAACACGTTTATATGCCAGGTATCAATTTAAGATCATTTAAACAAAGAGTTCGCCGCCGAAAAACATCCTTCAGAAGATTTTTGAGCAAGATTGAAAAGAATCCCCCAAAAAAACTTGATCAGTTAACTACGATAGTTGAAAAAGAAGTTTGGAAAGAAGTGAATTGCCTGACATGTGCAAACTGCTGTAAAACGATGACGCCAACGTATACAGCAAAAGATATGAACAGAATTTCATCGCATTTCGAAATGACCGTACAGGAATTTAAAGATAAATGGCTGTACAAAGAAAGAAGTTCCGGCGATTGGATGAACAGGAAAACTCCCTGCCAGTTTCTTGATCTGAAAACCAATATGTGTACTATATATGAAATAAGACCTGCTGATTGCGCCGGGTTTCCACACTTGCCAAAAAGAAAAATGGTGGAGTATATGCATGTTCATAAACAGAATCTCGAGTATTGTCCCGCTACGTATCGCATGGTTGAGAAGATGATGGAAAAATTAAAGACAGTTAGCAGTTAGCAGCCGGCAGTGCCTTGAACCTTCACAAAAACACGTCTTCAATTAAAAAAAATTCTGTCTCTTTTTGAGGATTTATTGTAATTGAAAGTATATCAAACTGTACATGCCGGTATTGCTGATTTTGAAAAAGAAATTCATCGGCTGCTTTTTGCAGGTATTTAAATTTTTTCTTTGTTACACTTTCCTCGGGATATTTTATTCCGGATGTTTTTAATGCCTTCACTTCAATAATTCGAAGCAATTCATTTTTTTTAGCGATGATGTCAATCTCATAATGAGAATATCGCCAGTTGCAATGCAAAATTTCATAACCGTTTTTAACCAGGTAATCAACCGCCATTTGTTCCGCTTCTTTACCTAACTGGTTATGTGATGCCATATATTATCTTTACTTTAAAATACAAAATTCAACAATGAATAGTACAGAACCTGCAATCTATCAATTAAAAGGAGTTATCAGGAACTACGATTGGGGGGGGACAGAATTTTTATCAAAATTATTATCAACCCCAAACCCGGACCAAAAACCCATGGCTGAATATTGGCTTGGCGCTCATGATACTGCTTCCTCTAAACTTATCATAGAGAATGATGAAATCCCGTTAAACGAATTTATTTCCGGGAATAAGGAAAAGGTATTGGGAACAATCGTTTCAAAAAAATTTGGACGATTGCCTTTTCTCTTAAAAATTCTTGATGTAAAGGATATGCTTTCTATACAGGTGCATCCCTCCAGGCATGCGGCCGAAGTTGAGTTTGCAAGGGAAAATAGAGAAAAGATTCCTTTAACTGCTGCGCACCGAAACTACAAAGACGATAACCACAAACCGGAACTGATGGTTGCGTTGAGCGATTTCTGGCTTTTACATGGATTTAAACCGGCAGAAAAATTAGAAACGATTTTGCAATCAATTCCCGAACTAAAATCATTGATCCGAATTTTTGACGAAACAGGTTATGACCAGCTCTATAAAACGGTGATGGAAATGCCTCAGCAAACTGTGAATAAAATCCTGCAACCGCTTCTTGTCCGGATCATCCCGCTTTATAAAGAGAATAAATTAAAAAAAGATGATGAAAATTTTTGGGCGGCAAGCGCGGCGATAACATTTAACCATGGAAATGAAATCGACAGGGGAATTTTTTCTATTTATTTTTTTAATCTTCTTCATTTGAAACCGGGCGAGGGAATTTTCCAGGATGCAGGCGTGCCGCATGCATATCTTGAAGGGCAAAATATAGAGATCATGGCAAATTCTGATAACGTGTTGCGCGGCGGACTGACTCCAAAGCATATTGATGTAAAGGAATTAATGAAGAATGTAAAATTTGAAGAAACAATTCCAAATATTCTTCACGAGCAAAAAACCGGGAAAGAAACCGTATATAATACTGCATCCCCGGATTTTAAACTAAGCCGTATTCTTTTGACGAAAGATGATGATTTTTCTTTTCAATCTGCCACAGGCGAGATTCTTCTTGTAATTAGCGGAGATGTTTCAATTCATTCAGAAACCGATCAGCTTGAATTGCACAGAGGCGATGCAGCTTTTGTTTTTTCTCATAAAAAAGTTTTTATGAAAGCATTATCCCGGACGGATTTATATAGAGCCTCGGTTCCTGTTCACATAAGTGAATAAATGTGCAAATCATGTTTGCTCCAATTCATTTATTTTTGTAATTCCCTTTAAAAAAAGTAATTACAGGTTATGACAAACAAAAAGACTACAATCCTTGTTTTTGTTTTGCTGATCATAGCAGCAGCTTTCTATCGTGTGTGGGACAACAGGCCATTGGGCTTTGCACCGCAAATTGCTATGGCGTTATTTGCAGGTTCTGTAATTAAGGGTAAAAGATTTTCCTTTATCGTACCTCTTCTCTCTATGTTTGTTTCCGATCTTTTGTACCAGTTTTTATATGCACAAGGATTGACAGATATTAAAGGTTTTTATGAAGGACAATTGACCAATTATATTTTGATTGCAGCCATTACTGTTATTGGTTTCTTTATTAAGAGTAACAAAATCGGGTCTGTTATTTTGGGATCTGTAGCAGGGGTGATTTTTTTCTTTATTCTTTCCAATTTTTTAGTTTGGCTTGGCGGGGGCCTGGATATAAATAATCAACCATATCCAAGATCTTTTATCGGATTGATGACTTGTTTTACAGAGGGATTGCCTTTTTTACGCGGGAGCCTGTTAGCTACTTTATTATTTAACGGCGTCTTCTTTGGCTGTTATTACATATATGGCCGTTATCTTGTAAAGCCGAAAGAAGCATTGAACTTTAAATAACCTACGCTATTTGCAATTTTTGAAGACTTTCAATAATTCTGTCATAAATTTCTTGCTTCGGAAGTGGTTGCGGAATAAATTTAGTGCCGGTTACTTTTTCAAATAACTCAATATATCGTTGTGAAATGGTAGTCACCCATTCATCACTCATTTCAGGAACCGTTTGTCCTTCTTTACCCATAAAATTATTTGCAATCAGCCATTCCCTTACAAACTCCTTGCTTAATTGTTTTTGTTTTTCACCTTTTTGTTGTCTTTCTTCAAAGCCATCTGCATAAAAATATCTCGAAGAATCAGGCGTATGCACTTCATCCATTAAATAAACGGTGTCATCAATTTTACCGAATTCATATTTTGTATCTACCAATATCAAACCTCTTTTTGATGCAATTTGCTTTCCCCGTTCGAATAATTTTAATGCATAACCTTCAATAGTTTTCCACTCGTCTCCGGTAACTATATTCCTTTTAAGGATATCTTCCTTTGAAATGTCTTCGTCATGACCTTCTTCAGCTTTGGTGGACGGAGTAATAATGGGCGATGAGAAATAATCATTTTCCTTCAGGCCGTTTGGTAAAGCCACCCCGCATAATTCCCGTTTGCCGGAGGAATAAGTTCTCCACGCATGACCGGTTAAGTTGCCCCGCACTACCATTTCTATTTTAAAAGGATTACATCTTTTGCCGATTGAGACGTTTGGCGCGGGCACATCCATCAGCCAGTTGGGGCAGATATCTTTTGTGGCATTCAGCATATATGCTGCAATCTGGTTCAAGACCTGTCCTTTGAAAGGAATCAGCTTTGGTAAAATGACATCGAAGGCAGAAATCCGGTCGCTGGCTATCATTACCAGCCACCTGCTGTCAATCGTATATACATCTCTGACCTTGCCCTGGTAAAATTTTGTCTGGTTGGGAAAAATAAATGAGCTCATGGTTCGAATATAGCAAACAGTTTGACAAAAAGGTGTGAGATTTTACAAACGTGTTTCGTCTTTGTAAATAAAATTTCCTTTTGAAAAAATCAATGCTTACTTTTCGGTTTGAATTCCTAACAAAAAACTTGTTTATGAGAAAAAGCTACCGCTATTTTGCTGCATGGCTGATAGCTGGCACTATTTCGATTGCCGCCATTGCACAAAATATTTCGATTTCAGGAACTGTTCACAATAACTCCACCAAAGAAACTTTGCCTGCCGTTTCTGTTTTTATAAAAGGAACAAACCAGGGCACCTACACTGATGACAAAGGAAATTTTAAAATTACTGTAAGCAATCTTCCAGTAACCCTTGTCTTCAGCTCTGTTGGTTATGAAGACAAGGAAGTTTCAGTAACAACATCTTCCGCTGAATTGCCTGTTGATCTTACACCTGCTTCCACACTGGGCCAGGAAGTTGTAGTTGCAGCCACAAGAACGCCACAACGCATTTTGGAATCGCCGGTTTCCATTGAGCGAATGAGTAACCAGGATATTCGAAATGTGGCGGTGCCGAATTATTATAATGCCATAGCCAATCTTAAAGGAGTTGATCTTGTCACATCAAGCTTAACATTTCGTACACCGAGCACCCGCGGATTTAATGGCAGTGGTAATCTTCGGTTCAATCAATTAACTGACGGGATCGATAACCAGGCACCCGGACTCAATTTCGCAGTGGGTAATATCGTGGGCCCGACTTCTCTTGATGTAGATAATATGGAATTGCTCCAGGGAGCGTCATCTGCTTTGTATGGTTCAGGTGGTATGAATGGAACCTTACTGATAACAAGTAAAGACCCATTTAAATACCAGGGATTTAGTTATGAGATAAAACAAGGCATCATGCATGCAGACGGAAAAGAAAGATCTGTTTCTCCGTATTATGACTGGACTTTTCGCTGGGCTAAAAAAGTGAGTGAAAAATTTGCGTTTAAACTCAGCTCTCAATTGGTAAGTGCCAGCGATTGGCAGGCCCAGGATTATAGTGATCTTGAAAGAAATAATGTTTTCAGTAGCATAAAAGCGGGCGACAGGCAATTAGATCCTAACTATGATGGCGTAAATGTTTTTGGTGATGAAGTGAGCACCAGTATGTCTGCTTTTGCACAAGCAGTAGAAGCGCAAGTACCTACTGGCGGTGTTCCTCTTATCAGTCAATTAATAAATGCCGGCATGACCTATTCGCAGATTGCATCCGTATTAGCGGGCAATCCTGCGACGGCACCATTGATCCAGGCCTTGCCGTTTGTTTGGGGGCTAAACAAAAACTATTTCGGCAGCCAAAATGTTAGCCGTACCGGGTATGAAGAAAAATACATGGTGGATTATAATGCTTATAATCTAAAATTGAATGCTGGAATAAATTATAAGATCTCAAATAATATTGAAGCTTCTTTATTGGCCTATTGGGGCACAGGTACTACGGTATATACAGGTGCAGACAGGTATGCTATACAAAATTTGAAGATGGGACAATACAAGGCTGAATTGAAAGGGAAGAATTGGTTTTTGAGAGGGTACACTGTACAGGAAAATTCCGGGGATGCTTATACAGCGACAACCGCGGCCATTTATATAGACCGTGCATGGAAAAGCGACCAGAACTGGTTCCAAACATATGTAGGAACTTATGCCAACCTGATCGCCACGGCCGGGTACACACCTATCCAGGCACACCAAACAGCAAGAGCCGCTGCCGATGCGGGCAGATTTTTACCGGGAACACCTCAATTCAATGAAGCTTTTCAAAATGCAAAGAATACAACAATTGGAGATGGCGGCGCTAAATTTTTTGACAGAACTGATATGTATCATTACGAAGGACAGTTGAACCTGACTCCGTATCTAAAGTTTGCTGAAGTGTTGGTGGGTGCAAGTCTCCGCAGGTTCCATCTTAATTCTCACGGAACGATCTTCGCCGACACGGCTGGTGCAATAGGAATTAATGAATTCGGTTCTTATCTGCAATTACAACGTTGGTTTATCAATGAACATTTAAAGCTTGATGTATCGGGCAGGTATGATAAAAATGAAAATTTTGACGGACGCTTTACTCCACGTGCTACGGCCTTAATCAAAGTAGCGAAGGATAATAACTTCCGATTCTCATACCAGCAAGCCTACCGTTTCCCGTCAACACAGGATCAATATATCAACCTGCTAACAGGTGGTGTTAACAGGCTAATTGGAATGGGACAGGTTTTTCGATCCTTTTTTCAATTTGATACAAAACCCGCTAAGACTGCAGAAAGTATAGTGGCTTATAGAAATACTCTGAATCCTGCCGTATTGGTCAATGCTGACTATCCTGATTTGAAGCCGGAGAAAATGAATTCTTATGAAATAGGCTATCGAGGATTACTAACAAAAAAATTCTTGCTTGATGCTTATGTTTATTTCAGTAAATACGAAGACTTCATTGCAAGAGTAGCCGTTGGCAGAGGTCAATCTGCAAGTTCAAACCCGGTTACTGAATTCACTGAACTGGCCAGCCCGTTCACCACATCAAATTATTCTTTTGTTGTTAATTCAGCTACAAGTGTAAAAGGTGTAGGTTGGGGAATAAGTGGTGATTATGAATGCGGCAGCGGCTACCATATTTCTGCTAATGTGTCCGGCGACCAACTGCAAAATGTGCCTGCAGGATTGATTACATTTTTTAATACACCAAAAGTCAGATACAATATTGGATTAAGGAATGACAGACTCTCAAAGAATGTTGGCTTTAATATTCAATGGAGATGGCAGGATGAATTGTTGTGGGAAGGAACTTTTGGAACGGGTACTATCCCGGCTTACGGAACACTTGACGCACAAATAAGCTGGAAACTTACCAATACAAAAAGCCAGTTTAGGTTAGGCGCTTCCAACCTGATGAATAAATATTACAGAAGTGCATTCGGAAATCCTGAAGTGGGCGGACTTTACTATATAAGCTACGGTTACAATTTGGAATAGGCGGTTAGCGGCAACTTAATGTAGATACGGGATAATTTTTTATCCCGTATTTTTTTGCAGGGGTGACAGCGAAAATTTAATCAAGTTGTTTTGTTTTCTCGCCCAGTAAAACACCATTTTGATAGATCTGCATGGCGTAAGTGCCGCGAAGAAAATTATCAGGTTGAATTGTATAAACGATTTTTTTTTGCTCTCCTTTTGTATAGTTAAATGGTATTTTAGCTGTATAAACTTTGTTGCCTTCAGTTTTTGTAGTAAAATAATTTGAACCCCAAACATCAGTTTGTAAAACTTTATTATCAGGTTGAGTTATTACCACGTACACATCGTAACTCGTATTTTTTACAATATTATTCTGGAGCGTGAACGAAAAAATCAGTTTATCAGCCTTCCTTGCCTGGGTGGCCTCTATTTCATTTTTGTCCGATCTGACGGTGACGATCGAAAAGCAAACATCCGAAGCGACAAATGTGGAGGCTTCATTTATTACCTCGGTAAGTTCTGCATTTTGTTTTGTGATTTTTTGAATATTATCCTGTAAACCTTTCATTTGATCATTCAATTGAGTCAGTACTCCATTTAAACGTGTTCGTTCTGTTTCAAGACCGTTATTCTGAGCCTGTAGTTCTTCAATTTGCCCCTTGTATTCGCCAATGAGTTCCCTTGCCTTCTTCAAATCGTTTTTAGTAGCGCTCCTGTTTTTAAGAATATTGGTGATCTGTAATTTCAGTTCATAGATCTTCAACATTGTTGAATCCAAAGTGCCTTTCAAAGAATCCTCTTTAATCTTAGTCGTATCCAACTCAGCCGTTTTTTGGTCAAATAATTTTTGCAGAGAATCTTTTATAGCTTCCTGCGTAGCCAGCGTATCTTTCACCAATACTTCCAGGGGATGCATGCTATAATGTGATTTGTCATACAGGTGATACACCCATGTGGCCGTCAGGCCGACAGAAACTAAAAGAAGTAAGAGATTTTTGGAGTCTTTCATGAGGTGAAAGCGGGGCAGTTAATGAACGTGGTAAACAGAAATAGCCCCCAAAGCTTTTATATTTTATTTACTTCCCACTGTTTGGTCCACATATGCCGATATCCATCCAACCTGCCCGTTTTTTACCAGGTAAAATTGTTTTCCTTCATAGATAGACTGAAACTGTCTCATTATTTTTACCAGAAGGCCCGTGCCCGCCATCAATGCTTTTTGATCGAATACTTTATGAACCCGTCTTATTTCGCCAGCGATAGCTTTTTTGTCTAATGATTTATCGACGATGTTTTTTACAAGATAGTCTTCCGATACCAAAGAGAAATTATTGCGGAGCCTTTCGCTGAAACTCAGCATTTGATCGAATGTAACTCCCACTACCGAGTTATCAATTAACTCAGGGAACATAAGCGTGGCGACTGACCATGCAATACCACCGCTAAACGCTACATTATCTGTCTTGGGATAAGAGCCGCTTTCATTTACTGCATAGATAATTTCAGTGTTTTCCGCTTCCGTAAGTACACGATACAGTTGCTTATCATAATTTGATAACCCGTTATCATCACCGCATCTTTTTTCTGTGGCATTTGCTACGCTTTTTGTTCCCCAGTTAAGCTCAAATAGTTTAAACTCTTTTGTATTGCCATAAGGGAAATATCCGCCTTTTGCGTTGCCGCTTCCAATATCAATCAGGAAAGTGTTGTAACGGCGTGATTCGGGTACAATACCCAAATGGGAGAGTCGTGCTTCATCCAAAACATCAACTACATCCACTACACGATCTGGTTCATCTATGTTTAATTTGAAAGAATCGATCAGGTTATCGATCCATGGCATTTTGTTTTCTTTTTTTGCCTGCATTTTTACGCCACTGCTTACAACAGTATAAACAAACTTTGGCTGTATTTTATAATTTTTGATGAGCGTAGAATACAAATCACACATCGCCATTAATGTAGCATGAAACGTTGGCTGCGTAAATGAAATAATATCGGTGTTTACAGAGCTGTCTTTTAAAATATTAAAAGCTCCGCGGTTCTGAGCATTCTTACCAATTTCAAGTACACTCATTTTTACACCTTTTGAGCCTACCTCGATGCCGGCAAATACCGTTGAATTGGTGTATTTTAATTTAAAACTCGTTTGTGCGTTCAATACAAAAGTTGACAAAACAACCGCACAGAAGGACAATAAAGATTTTAACGTATGACGCATGGAAGAAAATTTTTGCTTGAGCGAATAAAATTACAAAAATGCATTACCACAACGTTCTTTTAAATGTTGACTGTGAAGAAAATGTGGTTAAATAATTTGAGCTTGTTAAAGGATTTCTATGACAAAAACAAATATGTTTTAAGCTGTTCTTTTCACATATACTTTTTGTTTATTCACACAAGCCACCACTCTTGCTAACATTTTGCATTTAACAGCATTTAGTACACTCAATTTGCTTTTCCCTTCTGCCACTTTTCTTTCGTAATAAATTTTCAAATCATAATCGAGTTTCACTGCTGAAAGAGAAGCCATATGAAGATTCGATTTTAATTTTTTATTAGCCATAGAATGCACCCTGGTTTTTCCTCTGATGCTGGTGCCTGATTGATATGGGAACGGAGCTACTCCACAATAGCAGGCAAGTTTTCTACTATCAGTAAACGAAGTAAACTCATTAGTGTGGATAATTAGGTTAATGGCGGTGACAAAACCTATTCCAACCACAGAGGTAACGAGTAAATATAATTTTTTCAACGATTCGTCTTTGTTAATCAAAGAAAGAATTTCAGTTTCAATTTTTTGTAGATCCTTGTCAATGGCATGGATAGACTTACTTATACTTTTTTCCAGTAAGCGAGCCATGTCTAAACGACCTGCAGTTTTCAATTCTTCTATAGGAGTAAGTAATTTCTTTTGCGTTTGCACCAATCTTTCCCGTAACGTTGACAGTTGTCTGATTTTTTCCACAACCTCTCTAACGGGCTTCCATAGCCTAATCCGATCGGTATTCCTGGCAGCATACTTTGCAATACGAATGGCATCAGTTTTATCATTCTTTCCTCTTACTATCCCCATTGAGCGTTTTATTTGTACTGAATTTTCAATCCAGATTGCCATTCCTTTCCGGTGCAATTGTTCTGTAAGAACATAACAATACAAGCCTGTTGCTTCCATGCAAAAAATAGTTTGCTTTTCGTTAAATCCAGGAATATTTATAAGCCAGTTAAAAAGATCATTTACTCCTGCTTCACTATTTGCAAATTTGTTGTGGTGAACCAGCTCAGGTTGGGTATTGCTCAACATCGCAACATCTACAGTTGCTTTAGACACATCAATGCCTACTGAAAATTGATAGCTCATAATGTAATATTTATTCCACAATCATTTTATGAGTATTCTTTAAAACCTTAATAATAGGCCCGTAGCCTGAATTTCTATCTGAAGCAACTCATAAAAATTACTGCCTGTCTATATCAACAGGATAAGCCTGATAACTTTGTTGGTATGTTCTAGTGCACAGGCAGCAATGATTGTAGTTGTTAACAAAAAATGATTACTCACAAAGAAAAAAGAATCAAAAAAGAAAGGTAATAATAGTAATAAGTCTTATTAAAAATTACTTGAAGCAAATCTAAAGGCTTTTTTTATGCGCCGATCTTTTATCAAATTCTCTGAAATTATTTATTCAAACGGTCTCCAAAACTATTATTCCGTATCTTAATTTTAGTATTTATTAAAATTATTCTCCATGAAACGGTTATTGCTTTTACTACTCTTTATACCTGTTTTCCTGCAGGCGCAATTAAAATATCCCGAAACAAAAAAGGTTGATGTTACCGATGACTATTTTGGAGTGAAAGTAGCCGATCCATATCGCTGGCTTGAAGATGACAATAGCGCTGAGACAAAGGCCTGGGTGCAAGAAGAAAACAAGGTAACCTTTGATTATCTCTCTAAAATTCCTTACCGCGATAAAATAAAAAAGCGATTGGAGGAAATGTGGAATTATCCAAAATACAGTGCGCCGTTTCAGAAAGGAGCATATTATTATTTTACAAAAAATGATGGGCTACAAAATCAAAGTGTTTGGTATCAACAAAAAGGCTTGACGGGTAAACCGGGAGTTTTTATTGATCCTAATAAACTTTCAGAAGATGGGACTGTTTCACTGGGTGCCATTAATTTTTCGCAAAATGGAAAATATGTAGCATATGCATTGCAAAAATCCGGTAGTGATTGGGAGGAAGGTTATGTGATGGATGTTGCTACAAAAAAACTTTTGAGTGATAAACTGAATTGGCTAAAGTTTACAGGATTTAGCTGGAAAGATGATGAAGGATTTTATTATAGCCGTTATCCTAAACCCGAAGCAGGAGACAGTTTGAAAGGAAAGAATATTAACCAGCAGGTTTATTTTCATAAAATTGGAACTCCGCAGCCTGATGATGAATTAATTTATGAAGACAAAGAGCATCCGCAACGTTTTGCCGGCGTTGGATTAACAGAGGATGAGCGGTTTTTAATCCTTAGTACATCAGAAGGAACCAGCGGAGGAGAACTTTGGGTCAGGGATATGAAAGATCCTGCGCAGAAAAGTTTTAGTTTATTAATACCGGGTTTTGAAACGCAGCCCAGCATTGTTGATAATGTTGGAGGTAAATTATTGCTGCAAACAAATGATGGAGCACCAAACTATGAAGTAGTATTGATTGATCCGAAAAAACCCGGAAAAGAAAACTGGAAAACAATTATTCCGGAACAAAAAGAAGTATTGGAAAGTGTTGGCACAGGTGGCGGATATCTTTTTGCTTCTTACCTGAAAGATGCTTCCACAAAAGTGTATCAATATACCTATGATGGTAAACAGGTGCGTGAAATAAAATTGCCGGGCATTGGTACAGCCGGAGGTTTTGGCACTGAAAAAAAATACGATCATTTCTTTTATACATACACTTCATTTAATTACCCGCCAACCATTTTTAAATATGATATTAAAACCGGTCAATCTTCTTTATACAGAAAAACAGAAGTGAAATTCAACCCGGAAGATTACGAAGTGAAACAGGTTTTTGCTCCCAGCAAGGATGGTACGAAAGTTCCTGTTTTTATTACTTATAAAAAAGGTCTTGTGCTGAATGGAAATAGTCCAACGTTGATGTATGGGTATGGCGGATTTAATATTCCGATTACGCCAGGCTTCAATCCTTCCACAATTTTCTTTTTAGAACAAGGTGGTGTTTATGCAAGTGTATGCATGAGGGGCGGAAGCGAATATGGTGAGGAATGGCACAAAGCCGGAATGCTCGATAAAAAGCAAAATGTTTTTGATGATTTCATTGGGGCCGCTGAATGGTTGATAAAGAATAAATACACGAACAGCAACAAATTGGCAATACAGGGAGGTTCGAATGGCGGATTGTTAATCGGCGCCTGCATGACTCAACGCCCTGATCTCTTTAAAGTGGCAATTCCACAGGTGGGAGTAATGGATATGCTGCGTTATCACAAATTCACCATTGGTTATGCATGGGCAGTTGAATACGGTAGCAGTGATCACGAAGATCAGTTCAAATATCTTTATAAATACTCGCCCTTGCAGAATTTAAAACCGGGAGTAAAATATCCTGCAACGTTAGTAACTACAGCAGATCACGATGATAGGGTAGTTCCTGCACATTCATTTAAGTTCGCTGCTACTTTGCAGGCTGATAATGCCGGTGACAATCCAACATTAATACGCATTGAAACAAAAGCAGGACATGGCGGAGGAATGCCAACCAGTAAAAGAATTGAGTTGACAACAGACATCTGGAGTTTTGTGATGTACAACCTGGGAATGAATTTTAAAGATAGAGAACAGGGTGATGCAGAAAAGAAAGCTTTTTAGTTATTCAACCTTTTTGCCGTAATCTTTTTTCGTTTTGGTTGAGGATGTGTGCCTCGCCAACATCATTTTTTATGTCGGTATAAAGGTCGACGTGAGGATAGGGGCTTTGTAAGTTATAAATTAAAACAAGATTAAAGAATGGATTATTATTCGGAGTACAGGATGTGAGAGGAGGCACGATCACATATCTTGCCGACAACGTTTTGTTCCGCGATTTCTGGCAGAATGGAAAGTTGATGTTTTGCAATGCAGTGTTTTTAGTAGGGTAATAAGTATAACTACTTCTGATATTCTGCAAATCGTTTCCATTTCAATCAAATATTTTTTTTATTCAGATGAATTTTTCTAAATTCATTTTGTAAACCTTTTTCCAACACATTAAACCATCGTTTATGAGAAAAGTTCTTTCTATTGGGGGGGGTATTTCGCTGCTGTTTTTCATTTTCTTTTCTTGCAAAAAAATTGCGCCTGTTGATCAGAATAGTCCTTTATCTATCAATAAAGCGTTATTGACTTCTGAGTGCGATAACCATCCGATTATTGACAGCATGCCCGCCTTTGATGCAGATGCTGACAGTACCGAGATACCAACTATTTTAGGGCAACAGCGAACAAATCCTTACACTCTTGCAAACATGAGACAAGCCTACAACAATATGGGATATTCCTCATATACTGTCAATGCGACAAATCTATATGTCCGTTTTTTGCCTAATTCCGCTGCGCAACTTTCCATTCTTGATTCAACATTAGATGCACAGAATCTTGAAATGTTTGATGCACCAATGGACTATGACATACTTCAGGAAGGTGATTATTACCAGGATCCATCCATTCCTGATTCATTACCTACCTGGCAATATGCCGTAGTGCCGACAAATTTTGTGGCCCCGAACGGAATTACTTACCAGGTTCTCTCACAAATTCATATCCCCAGCGATGATTATGAGGCGGTAGAAACTGAAGCGGAACGACTGGCTTCTATAAGAGATAGTATTAATTGCATCTTGGGTGGCGCTGAGAAAACAAAAGCAGAAGATGACGTCCAGGCATCAACTTCTGTAAAGAAGGTAAAGCCCAACATTGTACCGCAACAATGCGATCCAGGCTACCATTGGGATGATAATCTGCGACAATGCGTTGCCGACGGAAATTGCCCCGCAGGGTACTATTGGAATTCAGTTTTTCAAATATGTATGCCCCTTCCAACCTCACCTCCGGGCCATTCTCCCGATGCACAAGTGCCTGCTGGAATGATTACAGTTTCAGATGTAAATCTTGGAACAACTCCAGGTGTAAGAAATGTGCGTGTAGTAGCAAAGCGTTGGTTTAAAATTGAAAGAATTTATACAGATAACAACGGGAACTTTGTTTTTACAAAGCATTTTAAACATAAGGTAAAGATTCGTGTAAAATTTAAAAACCAATACTGCAACATTCGGGGTATAAGAGGAATAAGGTTATGGCAATCCTTATATGTTGTTCAAAATACATTAGGTGTATACAGTGCAAATAAGAATAACATCACATATAATTATAAGCGATACACAACGAGTACGAACGTGAAAGGTAACCGTTATTGGGTGGCCGCTACAACAATCAATGCTGTGCAAGAGCAAAGAGACTATGCCATTCAATATGGTTTTTCGGCACCACCACTGGGATTGAATATCTATTTAACAAATTGGGGACAATTTGCCGGGCTTGCTTCTACGCCTCTGTTTGGAAAACGTTTTGTACAAAATTTGCCAAATTCCTTTATCAATGCTCAGCTTGTATTTTTAGCCGCTAACAGCATACCTCTTATCGGATGGTATTCTTCATTTTTTGCAACGGTTGCACGAGCTGGGCTTGATATGGCAATTGATTATCACACGGCCCTTATTAGCGATTTTACTTCGGACTATATAAAAGAAACCGAATATCATGAATGCAGCCATGCAAGTCAATACACTTATGCAGGCAATAACTGGTATACAAATTTTGTATCTGCAGAACTGGCCGAACAGGCAGCTCATCCTAATACAAATGATGCTTTTAATCCTTACGGCACAGGCAACACCAGTAACTCGCCCATTATTGCATTGGGTGAAGCGTGGGGTTATCATGCCGGGCATTTTTTAGCTGATCAGAGATATGGAGTAAATAATAGTTCAAAGGTAATTGAACAAGGTATAGAATATAATAACAATAATCCCATTACTGGTTTAAGCAGTCACTTGAATCTATTAGAGGATTTTAATCCTGGCAGAACTTATGATCCTTTTCACTGGATACCAAAAGGGTTAATGTACGATCTGATGGATACCAGGAATGAAAGTGTCCCTGTAGTAGATGGTGTTTCTAATTTCACTATCGCGCAAATCTTTAATGCACTACAAGCAGATGTAACATCGCTACAGCAATACAGAACAAGATTTGAACAACAAAATCCGGGTAATCAAACAACCCAAATAACTAATTTGTTTGCACAATATGGCTACTAAATATTCCTTTATAGCCATATTGTTACTTATCGCATTGGCTACAATTTTCGCAACTTGCAAAAAGCGATTGGGATGCAATGAAACTGTTTATAATTTTGAAATAAAAGTAAAAGCACATCCCGATCGGGATAGCATACACATTGGTGATACTATATGGTTAGAAGTAAGTGTGCCTACAACCTTTGAAGATATGATCTCTGGAAAAACTATTGATTACAGTGGCGCTGAAAATTTCGGAACGGCCATTAGTTTTGGGGAAATGAAAGGCGGAAATATTAATGATCCAGGATCAATACCAGCAGCTAATTTTTTTGATATATTAACAATAATTGGCAAGCCCGTGCAAAATCCCCAAACCAATCAGATAAAAGAATTTTTATTTCAGGAACTTTCGAACATGTATGAATTCAAAGTAGAAATCATTCCAAAGACAAAAGGAATTTTTTTCTTTGCACCTTCTGATGCAGCGAATGTTTACAGAACGAATGATAAATGCACAAAAGCATCATTTCTACTTTCATTTGCAAACACTAATCAGCATTTATACTATTATCAAAATAATAGGCCGGGATATACAATTAGCGATTATGAACAACAGCATATGTATTGCTTTAAGGTATATTAAATATTAAAGAAGCGCAGCGTTATTCCGGCGCTGCCCTTTTTTCTACCCCCGACGAGTCACTTCGCCTGAGCTTGTGCTTATGGCTTGACGGAGTGACTCGTCGGGAAAGAAAAGTGGATTCCAAAGAGTTTAATGGAAGATTTAATAGACAATACTTCAACCGAAACTATTGTGAATGATCAAGTCAACGGGTTTACGATACAGCAAATATTTTCGGCTTTGAAATCTGATATTACAAGTATTTCCGCTTATAAAAATAGATTTATTCAGCAGAATCCGAACAACCAAACTGCACAAATAGCAAACTTATTCTCATCTTATAATTATTAATTTTTTTTAAGATGATTAAGGTAATTTTCTTTGCTGTTATTATTGGTTTTTTCAATGGTTGCCATAAACCGTGTAATTTGCCTAACTATACTTTTTTAGTAAATGATCATTTTACTCCCGAAAAAGATAGCATACAAATAGGTGATACATTATGGTTAACGTGTGCTATATCAAAAACTCTAGTTGATATAAATTCTCAAGAAAAAGTGAATTTCCCTGATGCGCAAAATTTAGGTACCAACCTAATTATTTCAGATATTTCCAAATTCAATTTGCAACGGGGTGCGGTTGATAGTTTTGCTTATGTCCAAATACGTGGTAATATTTATACCGACCAAACATCTAACCCACATGGAGCAAAACAAATTGGGTTTGAAGAAGACGCTAATTATTATTTGCTGGAAGTGGGATTGGTAGCTATAAAAATGGGGACATATATATTAACTGTACCGGATAACCCATATGTTTTCAGAAAAGGAATGACAAAATGTGGAACAGCAAGTTTTCAAATCTTAAACTCAAACACAAACAAACATCTTTATTTATTTGAAAATATCTGGGGTCAATTAAGCGAGTATGATTCAACGCATAGTTATTGCTTTAAAGTATATTAATGCAAAAGTGCAGCGATTTATGTTGCTGCACTTTTCAAAAGATAGGTTATGAATCCTTCCGGTACCGGCAATACAAGCAACAGCCCCATCATAGCATTAGGTGAAGCATGGGGTTACCATATGGGACATTTTTTAGCTGATCAACGTTACGGACTGAATAATAGTTCAAAGGTAATTGAGCAAGGGATTGAATACAATAACAACAGTCCTGTCATTGGCTTAAGTAGTCACTTAAACCTGTTGGAAGACTATAACCCTGCAAGAACCTATGATCCATTCCATTGGATTCCCAAAGGCTTAATGTATGATCTGATGGATACCAGGAATGATTTTCTATTCAATCCTTCAGCAGTGCACGATGAAGTTTCAGGTTTTACGCTCCAACAAATTTTTAATGCATTGTAATCAGATGTCACAACGCTACAACAATACAGAGCAAGATTTGAGCAGCAAAATCCGAATAATCAAACAACTCAGGTTAGAAATTTATTTCAACAATATGGTTATTAACAGTAAAATCATTCTGATAGTGGTTATAATATTTGCCACTACCATTAGCAGCACGTGCAAGAAGAAGTTTATCTGTGCTGATAGCAATACTTACACTTTTATAAACAATTATGCAAAGGCATATCCTGATAAGGATAGCATTCAAATCGGAGATACCTTATGGATTCAAATTAACATGCCAACAATTCTAAAAGATATTACGACAAATACTATGACTGACTTTAGCAATGCAGTTAGTGTTGGGAATACTTTTGGAGTCGGTCTTTTCACAGGTGGTAGCGAAAGCGATCCTGGTGTAACTGGGGCTGTCAATAAATTTGATTATTTAGTAGCTAAAGGACAGTTGATTGACAATTCGATCTTGAATGAAAGAATACAATTTCAATTTTCAAAAGCTAATGATTCATTTTTTTTAAAAGTTGGAGCTATTCCAAAAATGACCGGAATCTATTATTTAGCTATTAGTGATGATGCCGGCGTACATAGAAAAGGCGATCCTTGCACAAAAGCGGCTTTCGAATTTCAATTTGCGAACACAGATCAGCATTTCTATTTTCTTCAAAATAACCGCCCAGGATATACAATCAGTGACTATGAACGGCAGCACATATATTGTTTTAAGGTATATTAGATATTAAAAACTGCAGCGATTCATTCTACAGAACTTTTCTTAATAACAAGCAGAATGAAAATTCTAATCGGCTTGAATAGCAGGGCATCTAATTTCAGTTGTTGATACGCCAAACACAAGTCCCCGCTGCATACCAACGGCTTAAAAGAATTTTAAAGGTACAGGACAGAGTGATGCAGAAAAGAAAGCCTTTTAATTATTCAACCTTTTTGCCATAATCTTTTTCCCCCGCTTCGATTGCAACCGGTAAACTATTTTCTCTTGGAGGAATCGGGCAGTTGTATTGATTTTTTACGTAGGCGCAATAGGGATTGTAAGCTTTATTGAAATCAATAGTGAGCTTATTATTTTTTATATCATCCATTGTAAAATCAAGATAACGGCCGGCTTCATAAGTTTCGTTTCCTGTTGTTTTATCTGTAAACATTAAGACGAGGTAATCTTTATATTTCGGATCAGATAATAGACTTTGGGCCTGGTAAAGATTTGCTTTAACCAGTGTGTCATGTATTTTAAAAGTAACAGTACCAAAAACCCTGTACATTTTTCTTTGTTGACCTGAAGTTTGAACCAAAAACCAGGTGCTGTTATTCGCCTTTTTAAAATTCGCAGTTACACGATAACTTTCATTAATGGGAAAGAACCTGAAATACTTCTTGTCATTTTCTTTTACTACTTCGTGGGTATTCACATAACTATTAATGTATGTCTGCAAAGAATCTTTGTAGGAATTCTGAGCAGAAATATTTGTAAAAGAGAAAGCAAATACAGCAACAATAAATATTTTCATCCGGCATTAATTTTTTTGAGAAATAAGCGGTAGATAAATTTCAGCCATCATACATCTTGCGCTGCCGCCACCATTTGTTTCGATAGTATTAAGCGAAGAATGTATGATCCTGTTATATATGCTCAGCTTTTCAATTTGTTCATTTGTCAATGACTGGTAGGCTTGGGTCGACATTACCAGTAATTTTTCTCCTTTGCTGTTTTCAACCTGTAACATATTGCCTGCAAAATGATTTAACTGGTCATAATTTATATCGATCACTTCTTTGCCATTTTTTTCAATAGCCATAATAACCTTCTTTTTTTCATCCACGCTTCGTATTGAATCCGTGCAGATGACCACGTATTTGTCTGCCACGCACATCATCACATTTGTATGGTAGATCGGTTCACCATTTTTGTCAACGGCAGCGAATGTAACCGCCTCGTAATTCATTTTTTTGCAAAATTCTTCAAGCACCTCCTTATTTGTTCTTGCAGAAAGGCAGGCGAATACAATTTTATTGTCCCTGTCCAAAACCATACTTCCTGTTCCTTCCAGAAACAAATTATTTTTTTCGTAAGAACTCAGGTCAACACGCTTCTTCACCATGTAGTGTTTATCAATTTCATTGAGTACATTTTCTTTTCGCTCTGCTCTCCTGTTAGGGGCGTACATTGGATACAATACAACAGTTCCTTCTTCATGAAACGAGATCCAGTTATTGGGAAAAAGCGAATCAGGAGTACGGGGCAGAGGAGTATCTTCTATAACAGTAACATCAATGTCATTTCTACTGAGAAGTGACACAAACCTGTCAAACTCTTCCAGTGCTTTCGGTTGAGTATTCAGACCGTCCGTTCTGACCTGGAAAGCATTATTACCCGCTGTTTCGCTGTTGTAAGCAAAATTTACTGGGCGTATCATTAATATGTGAGAAGTAGTTTGCATGATAAGTAAAAAGTTAAAAGTAAAAACTCAAAATCTCAGCCATGTCTTTTTTACTTTTCACTTTTGATTTTTGAATATTATTCAATCTCATCTCTTAGCAGCGGCATACTCATACAATGAAAACCGCCTCTTGCTCTTGACAACTCCGCCGAAGGTATCAGTATCATTGTGTCCTCAATCTTTTTGGTATCAATCTTTTCATTCTCTATTTTTTCTATCAGTTCCTCAGCATTGATAATTTTAAAACCATGCTGTTTGAAAGCCTCTACAGTTTTATCATTACGGTCATAGCCTAAAATAACACCTTCTTTTATGGCCAGCAGGTTACAAGAATCAGTCCATTGTTCCCTGGCGTCAAACGGAAATTCGTTGTTGCCTGAGTAAATGAATTTTATTTTCCCGGTGCAGTCAAAATCATTTCTGCTGATCTCGGTCAAAAGATCTTCCAGGTTGTCAAAATATTCCGGTGATTCAATGTTTTTTTTCCTGAATTGAATGATCTTTATTTTTTCATCTTTCTTTTCTATTTCCAAAACCTTTTGAACAGGATCCGCATCTTCTTTTTTAATTCTTTTTCTCGAAAAACTTCCCAGCATTACCCATACATCTTTTTTGACTTGTGTGAAGATGGTATCAATATGCATGAAATCTCTTTTCTTCGGAATCTTGATTATCGTGATCTTTTTTACAATATTTTTTTCAAAAAGTAAATTAGAAACCTGGTGAGCGGCTTCCATCGTCGTACGTTCGCTTACGCCTATCAGCACATGATCTTTTGTAATGACCATTACATCGCCGCCTTCCAATGTTACTTTCTTTTCATCCGTATCTTTTGGGATCAGGAAATGAAGAGGTGAATCTGATATTTCAAGAATTTTATCATGATAACCTTCGAACAGGCGATGATTGAAAAAAATATATTTCATCAGCATTGCTTCCCGTGTGCGGGCCATTTTTGCCGGCTTGTTCAAAAGAATGTAGTCGTTGATAACAATACCTATGTCTCTTGTGAAAATGAAGTTGGGGATAGGAGGGAAGATCATTTCATCTTCATTGGCTGTGCCGCTGATAAACACTTTCGCAAGTTGTACCGGCGGAAGTGATGAAAGTTTTGTTTGCGTGGCATAAGAGCATCCTTCAATAGCACAGACAGCCGCCAGCAATTTTATTTTTATTTCCCGGTCATTCAATATATCGGCAAGCAGCCATTGCAACTCGATAACTTTTTCAGACCTGAAAAATTTTTCATTGTCAGGTTTAAAGAAGTTTCTTTTATTTTTTTCATCATCGATTTCGGCAAGGTGGCCTTTTATTTTTGGCGGATCGAGAAAATATAAAAGTATCTTGGTATAGTAGTCATATTCTTTTCGCCTGATTGTATCGAGATGAACAATGTCTTCAAACAACCAGTCCTGCGCTTTTGAGGGCACTACTTTTCCCAAACCGCTGTCGGGACTGTGAACGAGTAATCTTCTCAATGTTCCTATTTCTGACGTAACAGATATTTGTTGTTTAGATTTGGGCATATAATTTTTTTAGGAGCTTGTGCTATAGTTTCAATAGAAACAAATTCATTCGGGAGTATAAAAATTAGCCGGCAGTGCGTCGGCAAATTTTAAAATACCGGGTATGAAAAAGACGAAGAGCATAGCCTTAGCAATCGTTCAGCAAAAATACTAAAGCGTTAGGAATGCCCAATTATTTACCTGCTGAGTTTATTTATTCGTGAACAGCGAAAATAGGAATCTGGGTATGGTATGCCAGTTTTTTTGTCCGCCCTTCTTTCAAAACACCTCTCAAAAGTGAATGACGCCGGGGTATCGTGATAAGGACATCTATATTTTTATCAATGATAAATTGTTCAATTGCTTCAAAATAATCATTCATTCCAATGAAGTAGAATTCGGGATGAAAATCACCAAACATTTGTTCCAAAATATTTTTTTCCTTTTGGTACTCCTCTGTAATAGAGACATAATGTTCTTTGTCAATATTGACAACATGCAATGCCGGGTGAAAAAGCTCAAGCAATGATTTAATGGGAACCGAAGGTGTCGACAATCGCACATCTTTAAAGTCAGAGGCCAGCGCAACATTTTTTATGTCATGGAAATAAGCATCCGGCGGTACTATTAATACAGGAACCACGTTCTTGTCAACCAGTTTTAACGTATTACTTCCGACAAAAACCTCTTCCAGTCCCGATTTGCCTGTAATACCCATTACTACCAGGTCTGCATGGCGGTGATTAACCACCCGTTCAATCTCGCTGATAAGATCCACTCCGTGTACTGCGATACTCTCCATCCTCAGGGGAGAATCCTTTGTCAGCGCATGTTGCAAGTTCATTAACTGCTCGGTTACCAGGCCTTCCTCATTCCTTTTTTCATACATATGGTACAAAATGAGGTTGGTATCGTATGATCCGGCAAGCATTTTAACCGCATAAGCAGCAGCGTTTAAAGAGGTAGTTGAAAAATCGACAGGGACAACAACTGTTTTCATCTTAAATGATTTCTGGGAATGAAAATAAGGAAAAAAATAAACTGCGTCAAAATCATCAATTTATGGAAGCCCATCTTTGTCTGCTTTTCTACAATTTCTTCTAATTCCGTAAACCATCGTCTTTTGCTTAATTAACTTAAGTAAACATTTTAAACTGTTGAAGATGAAACCTTTTATGTTTGGATATGAAGAGGAAAGCCGGCCTTTACAGCCGGCTTTTCTCTTTAAAGTTTGATTTAAAAAAATTATTTCCCTTTTTCTTGTTCCCTACTTCTGTCAGATTTTTGACCTTCCTTTAAATTTTCCTGCATTTTTCTTTCGCTTTCGGATTTAGTGTCGTGGTCAGTAGACACTCTTTCGGTTTGCTCTTTGCGATCTGAGCCGGGCATATTAGTTTGCTGATTTTGCCTGTCCATATCTCTTTCCTTCTGATCATTCATATCGCCGCGATTACCGGGTTGAGCAGTATTTTGTTTGTGTTGCTGATCTTGCTTTCCAGGGTTATTACTCACATTTCCCTTGTTAGTGCGATCATCTGTTTTTTGATTTGACATAACAAACGTTTTTAATAGTTATGAAATATTTTTTGCTGTGATAGTAATAGGAAGGAAATATTGTGCCGGAGCGGCCTCGAGGATTTTGAACATATCACATTAAAAAAAGGAAACGATTATTTGCAACGACGGGTTAAATATCTACAGTTGATGTTGAGTTTGTGAAATAATTTCCCTTCTGCTTTCGGAACGGGTTATTTTCTATTTTTTAAAATTTCTTGGGTGGCTG
>CAWCNR010000014.1:0-7527 GCA_963796995.1 uncultured Bacteroidota bacterium | reverse complement strand
ATTAGCAGAATGGGAGTGGTTATGTTGTTTTGCAATCTTAGTGCTGCTATCGGTTTTGCCGTGTTTGCATTAACAAGAAGTGATGTATTGAAAGAGTTCGGTGTAGTGGCAGGAACAAATATTATCCTTTTATTTTTTATTTCCCTGCTTGCAATTCCAATTGCGTTAAGCTATATGCCGGCACCAAAATCCCGACATACAAAATATCTCGAAAATCCGTCATTGAACCGCTGGCTGGCCAGGCTTGAACACTGGTCTTTAAACCACCGTAAACTCATTTACATAATTACCTCGATAATTATATTGGTGTCTATTGCCGGCATCTTTAGGCTGAAATCGGTTGGCTACATTGTTGATGATCTTCCTAAATCTGATAAAATGTATACCGATCTTAAATTCTTTGAAAAAAATTTCAAAGGGGTAATGCCCCTTGAGATCATTGTAGATACAAAAAGAAAATACGGGGCGACAAGGAATTTTCGTAATCTCCAGAAAGTAGATTCGCTTTCTCAATACATCGCTTCCATGCCGGACATTGCACGACCCTTAAGCATTACAGAAGGATTGAAATTTGCCAAACAGGCTTTGTTTGACGGTGACAGCAATAATTATAAAATGCCCGCTGAATATGATCTGCCTGCTTTAAAAGAATATCTCGATTTCAAACGTGATTCAAACAATGATAAAAATTCTTTTGCAAAACTTGTAAGCAGTTTTCTCGATAGCAACAAACAGGAAGCCCGCATAAGTGTAAATATGGCTGATGTGGGCAGTGTAAGATTGCCGAAAATATTGGACAGCATTCAGTCAAGAGCAAATGAATTATTTAAAGACACTTCGAAATATAAAGTCACACTAACAGGAACCAGCGTTACCTTCCTTGAAGGCAGTGCTTTTATTATTCATGGTTTGAAAGAAAGTATCATGTGGGCATTTTTACTGATCGCTTTGTGTATGCTCTATCTTTTTCGTTCTTTTAGAATACTGTTTTGCTCACTTATTCCTAACATTATTCCATTACTGATTACTGCAGGTGTGATGGGTTGGGTAGGTGTTCCTTTAAAGCCATCAACAGTATTAATATTCAGCGTTGCCCTTGGTATTGCTATTGACGTTACTATCCGTTTTCTTGTAAATTACAAGCAGGAACTGCCTTTGAATAACTACAACCTGAAAAAAACGGTAATTGAAACTATTCATAGCACAGGTATCAGTATTATTTATACGAGTCTTGTTCTTATTGCTGGCTTTGTAATTTTTTGTTTCAGCGGATTTGGAGGAACGAGAGCATTGGGATGGCTGACTTCTCTTACACTCATTACGGCTACCCTAACGAATCTCGTGCTCTTACCTGCAATATTGATTTCTACTTCTTCAAGGAAGTCCTATAGCGAGATGAAAGCAGAAGATATGTGAGATCTTTCAGAAAACGATTTCTATTTTAAAACTTCATCGAGTTTTTTGTCGAGATCATCTCCTCTTAAACTTTCTGCAATTATCTTTCCATCGGGATCAACCAGGACATTAAAAGGAATACCATCAAAATTAAAAGTAGAAACGGCAAGACTGCTCCATTCTTTTAAATCACTGACCTGTGTCCATGAAAGATTGTCTTTTTGAATGGCATTCATCCAATCACCTTTCTCTTTATCCAGCGAAACGCCGAGTATCGTAAAATTTTTGTCTTTGTACTTGTTATATGCTTCTACTACATTTGGATTTTCTTTTCGGCAGGGAAGGCACCAACTCGCCCAAAAATCAACAAGCACATATTTTCCTTTAAACGAACTAAGTGTTATTTCTTTTCCATTTACATCCGGCAGTGAAAGTTGCGGTGCCTGCTTGCCAACCCAGTCTGCCTCCTGTACTTCCTGCGATTTTTGTTTGGCTAATGCAATTTGTCTTTCGGTCATTTCTTTTATAGCGGCAACACCCTTGTGGTTTGGAAATCTTTTTACGATATTATTCAACAATGCCTGGTAGTCTGTGGGAGTAAATATTTGATTGTAGTTATTCAGGGCCAAAAAACAACTAACAGGACTCGAAGAGTTTTGGATAAAACCTGTAACATAATCATGAAACTCTTTCCAGCGGTTATTTCCTTTATCATCTATTTCGGCCATTACACTATCAGGCGCTCCCGCCTTTTGAAGGCTGTCTCTTTTTTGTCCTAAAAAATATATTTCGGAATATTTATCATTGGCCTCATCAAAAAATTTTTTTAACGATTCAGTTTCGGGCGAACCCTGTACAGTGTAATTGCTTTGATCGCCGGCATCGGCGTTCACTGTAATTTTTATTGCATCATTAATTACAAAAGCAAAAGGATACGTTTCGCTTTTGATAAATAAACTATAGAGATTTTCTTCCGACGCTTTTCCTTTTAGATTATATGATCCATTATTGCCTATAAGGGAAGAATCTACAATAACCTGTTGCCCCGAGCCGAGAGGTGTTTCCTGCAGGTAAACAATTTTGTTGTTGCCATTTTTTATAGTTCCACTTATTTCGAATTGCTTTTTAGACGGATGACTACAGCCGGCTGCAATGAAAACAATGAGGATCGAAAAAAATATCTTTTGCATGGTGATGTCAGGATTTTAATTTTTCGGATAAAATATCGTTTGTTATTTTTGGATCTGCCTTGCCTTTTGAAAGTTTTATTACTTCACCTACGAACAAACCCATTAATCCCTTTTTCCCTTTTCTGTATTCCTGCACTTTATCGGGAAATTTATTCAAAACCTGTTCAATTAAATTTTCAATGGTATCGGCATTGCTGTCCTGCAGCAGGTTTTTTTCCTCCGCAAGTTCAGCAGGTTCGGCGCCAGGATTTTTAAGTAATTCGTTAAAAAGTTTAGTTGATGCTATGGAGAAACTCAGCTTTCCCTTTTCAATCAGTTGTATAATAGCAGCGATCTTCTCAGGTTTTATCGGAAACTGATCGATCTCAGCATTATTGTTATTAAGCCATGATTTCACAGGACCGAGCATCCAGTTTGCTGCTGCTTTTATACTTGTTTTATTTTCTGAATTGGTAGAAAAAATATCGACTATCTTCTCAAAATAATCTGAGAATTTTTTTTCTTCTGTCAACAAAGAAGCATCATATAGGGAAAGTTTATATTGATCAGTATATTTTTTTATCCTTTCTTGTTGCAAAGGTGGAATCGTTTGGCGAATGCTTTCTATAAATTCATCGACTAAGAAAAATTTTGTAAGATCGGGATCAGGGAAATACCTGTAATCATCTGCATCTTCCTTATCGCGAATTGAAAAAGTTGTATCGCTGTCGGCGTCAAAACTTCTTGTTTGCTGCGTGATCTCTTCCCCATGTTCAAGCAGTTCGATCATTCGTTTGCTTTCAAACTCAACAGCACGTTTAACGTTGCGAATAGAGTTCAGGTTTTTTATTTCCGCTTTCGTTCCTAATTTGGTTTCTCCTTTCTTTCTTACAGATATGTTTGCGTCACAGCGAAGGCTTCCTTCTTCCATATTACCATCGCAGATCTCCAGGTAGCGAACCAGTTTTCGCAATTCTGTTAAATAAGCATGGGCCTCATCAGCACTTCTTATGTCGGGTTCGCTTACAATTTCTATCAATGGTACACCCGCCCTGTTAAAGTCCACGGATGAATATTTTTCATCAACATTATGAAGACTTTTGCCGGCATCCTCTTCCATATGAATCCGGTTGAGACGAATGTTTTTTTCTGCATCTTTTATTTTAATTGTAATATAACCACCTTTGCAAATCGGCGTTGTATGTTGCGACAACTGGTAACCTTTCGGAAGGTCGGGATAAAAATAATGTTTCCGGGCGAAATAATTTTCCTTTTCAATTTCACAATGGCAGGCCAATCCCATTTTTACTGCAAACTCAATAGCTTTTTTATTCATTTTTGGCAAAGTACCCGGGTGTGCAAGAGTGATGGCACTTACATGAGTATTTGGTTCAGCGCCAAAAGCTGCGCTGTCACCGCAGAACAATTTGCTTTGTGTCAATAATTGTGCATGAACTTCCAGCCCCACAACAACTTCATATGCTTCATAATTTATCGGCATGATCGGGTGCAAAAGTAAGATAATAGCCGATAGAAGATAGTTAACAGATGTTACATAAATGAGCATCAATTTTGTTTAAAAAAAGCCCCGTTTTTAAAACAGGGCTCACATGCTCGATGTATATGGAGTTAAAGATCTGCGGTTTTTAATTTGTGCGGCATTTTTACTTCAATGCTCTGAGTTTTACCGTCGCGTTTTATTTTTAGCATCACAGAAGGTTTGTCCCTGTTGTCACGAACGATCTTTGCTACTTCATCAGCGCTATTTACTTCCTTATCGTTTACAGCAATAATTACATCATCTTCTTTCACACCTGCTTTTTGTGCGTTGCCTTCATCGTCTACATCAATCACTTTTACACCTTTGCCATCTTCAGTATCCTGTACAGAAAGCCCCAGCCGCGGCCGATTGTCACCAAATGCATAATATTGGCCCGGGCTCATCCTGATTCTGGGCATTGCTTCGATTTTTGGACTTATCATATTCCAATTCACGTCCGGGATCTTTGCCAATGCACTGAAACCAGCGCCTTTCCATTTAGTTAGTTCGGCAGTTGTTGTTTGTTCTTTTTTATCCCTGAGGTAAGTGATAGCTACTTTATCGCCGGGTTTATGATTGCGAATAACTTTTGTAAGATCATCGGGGTCTTCAATTTTTTTACCATCTACTTTAGTAATGATATCATCTTCTTTTAAGCCCGCTTTTTGGGCGCCACTTTCATCTGTTACATCGGTTATCTTAACACCATCATCTGCCTTTTCAGTAACAACACCCAGCATTGCAGTGTTTTCATTCTGATTAAAAAACGTGCCTCCGTTGTTGTCGTTCCAGTTAAAGTTGTAGTTGTACGATTGGTTATTTCTCAGCTTACGGCGATTGATAGTAATGTCGCCATCCTTCCAATCTTCCACAGGCTTTCCGTTCACGGTAACCTTATCACCATTGATCTCGACGGTAACCTTATCGTTGCTATCACCTCTCCTTGTAATAATAATTTGTTCACCACTTTTATCAGACTTATCTTTTTCCTTGTCTTTGCCTTTATCCTGGGCATGGATTGCGATTGGTGCTATCAGCAGGCTGGCAATAATAACCGCTGATGATTTTAAGATCATTCTCTTCATAACTTATTATTTTTAATTTCTACGTTAAGTTTCGTATTTCAAATATAAACACATTTATTTAAATACGAAACACTTCGGAAATGTTAAAATGAATTCCTTTTTAAATGGCACTATCCTTTGATAGATGGATTTGTTGCCTGATAGGTTTTATGCAAGTGACCTTCGACAAATTCTTCGCCAACGTATTGCATGCCGCATTTCTCCAAAACCTTTATGGATGCGAGGTTCCCGGGTAAAGCTCGTCCGATTATCTGCTGCAGGCTGAGCTTTTCAAAACCATATTGAATACATGCTGAAGCGGCTTCGGTAGCATAACCTTTTCCCCAGAATTTTTTCATGAAACGATAGCCAAGATCGATTTCATTTTGTTCCGGTCTGTATTTTAAACCGCACCAGCCGATGAATTCAAGATTTGATTTGATATGAGTGGCCCAGCGGCCACGATTATATAAAGCATATTGGGGTAAAATGACTTCTTCCAGGACTTTTTTTGCATGGGGCAGGTCAAGCATCGGGTCGCAGGTGTAGCGGGTAACTTCAGGATCTTTATTTAATTCATAGATGAGAGGAGCATCATCCTCGGTAAATGTGCGCAGCAGCAGACGATCAGTTTCTATGATTACATTCATACCCTAATCCCTAAGGGGACTTATTTAATCAGAGAAGTTGTTTTACTTTTTCTATTACCAATTTAAGGTTGCTTGCATCCTGCCCCCCGGCGGTTGCCAGTGTTTTTTGACCGCCGCCACCACCTTTTATCAATGGAGCAATATATTCTTTAATAATTTTTGGAGCTTCCAGGTTTTTTGATGCAGCAACTTTATCATCCAGTAATACGGCCACATTTGCTTTGCCCGCATTATTACTGGCAAGTACGACTACATAATTGTTCAAATCCTTTTTTAAATCGAAACAAAGTTTTTTGAGAGCATCAGCATTACCTTCGACTATCTCACCAATAAAATTTATTCCATTTACTGGAATTACTTTTTGGAGCAATTCTTTTTTTACTGACTCGAGCTGGGAGGCTTCCAGTCTTTCGATTCTTTTTTTCAGTTCTGAATTTTCATTTACTAAACCCTCAACCGCTTTAGAAATATCAGCGGGATTTTTCAATGATTGCCGAACTGTATTTACAAGCTTGAATTCTTCATGCACGTACTCATCAGCAAGTTTTCCGCAAACTGCTTCAATACGGCGGACACCTGCTGCTACAGCCGTTTCATTTTTTATTTTAAAGAAACCGATATCACCTGTTGCTCCAACATGCGTACCCCCGCAGAGTTCAATAGAATAAATTGGATCAATGATAACCACTCTGACTATATCTCCATATTTTTCGCCAAACAACGCCATAGCGCCCAATTTCAGCGCTTCTTCTTTTGGCATTAGTTTAATGACAACGGGAATATTATCACGGATCTTTTCATTCACCAATTCTTCCACTTCGGCAATTTCCTCATCCGTCATTTTTGCAAAATGAGAAAAATCGAAACGAAGATGTTCCGCATTTACCAGTGACCCTTTCTGTGCCACGTGTGTTCCCAAAATTTTTCTTAATGCTGCATGAAGAAGATGAGTGGCAGAATGATGCCAGGCAGTATTTCTTCTTTTTGTAGCATCCACTTTCGCAATCACTTTCCCTGACAGGTCAGTGGGAAGTTTGTCGATATAATGAATAATGAGATCATTCTCCTTCTTTGTATCGGTTACCTTTAATCTCTTCATTATTCACTATTAATTCGCCTGTATCACCAACCTGCCCGCCGCTTTCTGCATAAAAAGGAGTTGTTTCCAAAACCAGTTGGTAAGATTCTTTTCCTTTCGATTTTACTTTACGGTATTTTAAAATTTTTGTTTCTGTTTCAAGTCTGTCATAACCGACAAAAGTATTTTGAGTTGATTCATCAAGAACCTTCCAGTCTTCAGTATCGACAGCAGTAGCGGCACGGGAACGATCTTTTTGTTTTTGCATTTCTTTATTGAATCCTTCAATATCAACAGATATTGAATCTTCATGAGCAATCAGTTGTGTTAAGTCGATAGGGAAACCATAAGTATGATTTAGCTCGAAAGAATCTTCACCGCTTATTGTAATTGAAAGATTATCGTATATGAGTGGTTTATGAAAAAAATTTTCTAGGTTTTTAACCAACTCGTTTATTGATATCTTCTCAATATTGATAGTTAATTGTAAAATTTCTAAATTTCCATATTTTGAGGAATTTGCTGGTATGCCAATTACTATTTCCCCTTCTTTATGAACAATGATGTCAACTGCTTTTTTCAAGTCAGGAAAAGTAAAAGTATAAATTTGATCAGCTTTGTCTGGGAAGAG
>CAWCNR010000013.1:0-8170 GCA_963796995.1 uncultured Bacteroidota bacterium | reverse complement strand
GTGAACATCATGGTTCGTTTTCGGGCATCATGGTCACAGGAATTATCGGAGGGGCGATTGTTCCGTTGATCATCGGTTGGCTTGGCGATCATATAGGCTTACGTAGCGGAATGATCTTTTTATATATCACGATGGGTTATATTCTGAGTATCGGTTTTTGGGCTAAACCAATTATTAAAAACAAAACGATCTTCGATAAAAAAGAAATGGCCTGACAAAATGAACAAAGAAACTGTTATCGGAATTGATCTTGGAGCTACAAATATTCGCGGTGCATGTGTAAATGAAAATACCATTTCGGAAATACTTTCTCAGCGAATAAGAAGCAACGGCACGGAACAGGAAGTTTTGGAAGATGTCTTTACATTGACTGACAAATTGATCAATGATAAAATTGCTGCGATCGGCATTGGAGTGCCAAGCGTGGTGGATGTTGATGTAGGAATAGTATATGATGTAGTTTGGATCCCTTCATGGAAAGAAGTTTATTTGAAAAAATTGATGGAAGAACGTTATCAAATTCCTGTATATGTAAATAATGATGCGAATTGTTTTGCATTGGGCGAACATTATTTTGGAAAAGGAAAAGGATATGATTCGATGGTTGGCTTAACCTTGGGACAGGTGTTGGAGGTGGTGTTGTTATTAATAATAAATTATATGCGGGCAAAAATTGTGGTGCCGGTGAATTTGGTTGTGTGGATTACCTCGATAATGTGTATGAATATTATTGCAGCGGATCATTCTTTAAGAACGTGTATGGGCTAGACGGAGAGGAAGTTTTTAAAAAAGCAAAAAAAGGTGATGCCCGCTCGCTGGAGCTATATAAAGAACTGGGAACACATTTGGGAAACGCTATCAAGATGATAATATATACTTATGATCCGGAATTGATTATCCTCGGTGGTTCGGTGCGTTTGGCTTATGATTATTTCCGGGAGACAGTGTGGGAAAGGATCAGGACCTGCCTGTTCACAAAAAGTGCAGAGCGTCTTAAAATTGAAATCTCAGAATTGCAAAACAGTGGAATATTAGGAGCGGCGGCTTTGCATTATGATGCTGTACAATAAATCTATTTATAATAAACAATAGCTGTATGAAAAAGCTTTTTTCTTTTTTTCTATTTATCGCTGTCACACAAAATTTATTCAGTCAAACCAGGTCTGAAAATTTTCAAATGATATTGCATGATGATTGGAGAATGCAATCATCTCTCACTGATAAAGCAACAGGTGACCAGGTATCAAAAAAGGATTTTCCGGTAAAGGATTGGTACAAAATAACCGTGCCTTCAACCATTATTGCCGGCCTGCTTGCCAATCACGAATATAATTTTGATCCTTTCTACGGAAAAAATTTTGAAAAACTTGCTGATGAAAGACTGGATCATCCGTGGTGGTACAGGAAAGAATTTGTCTTGCCTGCCGCAGAAAAAGGTAAAACAGTTATTCTGAAATTACACGGCATTAACTATACGGCAAACGTTTGGTTAAACGGAACACTCATCGCAGATTCGTCTTATATAAAAGGACCATTCAGAATTATTGAATTAAATGTAACAAAGCAAATCAACTATACCGGTGAAAATGTATTAGCATTTGAAATATTGCGTCCCTTTACGCCGAACAGGAGAGATGGCGACCTTGCAATAGACTATGCCGACTGGATACATTATCCTCCGGATTATAATGGAGGAATTGTAAATGATGTTGAAATTTTAACGTACAATGACGTAGGTGTGAGATATCCGCTTGTTACAACAAAATTTGATCTGCCTTCAACGGCTGTTGCACATCTTACCGTAGATGCAGAAGTTGTCAATTACACTGATAAAGAAAAAGATGCCGTGGTAAAGGGAAAAATAAATAACAGTATAGGGTTTGAGAAAAAAGTTCACCTGATGCCAAATGAAACTAAATCAGTAACCTTTTCTCCGGAAGACTACTCTCAATTGAACATTAAAGATCCAAAGATCTGGTGGCCGTGGCAATATGGAAAGCCGGAACTGAACAGGATCGAACTCTCAGTGCTTGAAGGAGGTAAAGTGAGCCACACTATATCCGAAAACTTTGGTATCCGCCAGGTCGAATCAAAATTTATCAATAATGCTTCGAGGGAATTTATCATAAATGGCAAACCAATTATGCTGCGCGGTGCGGCATGGTCGCCCGATATATTTCAACGCCATTCTTTAAAAAGAGAACAGCAGGAAATAAAACTGGTTCGCGATATGAACATGAACATTGTTCGATCGGAAGGAAAATTGGAAGATGATAATTTTTATGATCTCTGCGATAAAAATGGTTTGCTTGTAATGACAGGGTGGATGTGTTGTGGTGCCTGGCAATATCCTGAGAACTGGGATGCTGCCGAAAGAAAAGTGGCCATGGCATCAGACAGCAGCGTAATGTATTGGCTCCGAAACAAAGCCTGTATCATGGTTTGGCTGAACGGAAGTGATATGCCCCCGAGAGATACATCTGTTGAAAGAGATTATTTAGCTATTGAAAATTATTTAAAGTGGCCCAATCCAACCATTTCAACCGCCGATGCAAGTAAATCAAAAGTATCAGGCTACAGCGGTGTAAAAATGAATGGTCCTTATGATTGGGTGCCTCCTATCTATTGGGAAACAGATTCAAACAAACATGGTGGCTCATGGAGTTTTGCGACAGAGATATCCCCCGGTCCTGCTATTCCTCCTTATGAAAGCCTGGTAAAATTTATTCCCAAAGATTCGCTATGGTATACAAACAGCGACTGGCTGTATCACTGCGGTACTATGCAGTTCGGTAATACAAACATATTTGACACAGCATTATTTCAGCGTTATGGTCAGCCGTCAACTATACAGGATTATATAGCAAAAGCACAGTTGCAGAATTATGAAGGCAACCGCGCCATGATGGAAGCCTACGGCCTTGATAAATATAACACGGCTACCGGTGTGGTGCAATGGATGCTCTGCAACCCATGGCCAAGTTTGATCTGGCACACTTACGATTATTATTTGCATCCGGCGGGTACATATTTCGGTATGAAAAAATCGATGGAGCCATTGCACGTTATGTATTCATACAAATCAAATGATGTTGACATTATTAATTCTTTTCTTGAAAAATATACTGACCTCACTGTCAAAGCTGATGTATACAATCTTGACGGAACATTGAAATATTCAAAAACAATAACAACAGAAGTGGGTCCGGATGGAATAAAAAAATGCTTCGATATTCCACAAATAGAAGGTTTATCCGGTGTTTACTTTTTACGTCTCAGTTTGAAAGATTCAAAACAAGAAACAAAGAGTATTAACTGGTATTGGCTTTCTCAAAAACAGGATGAACTGGAATGGAAAAATTCCAAATGGTATTACACTCCTGAATCAAGTTTCACGGATTACACTGCGTTGAACAATATGCCATCCACCACCATTGATGTAAGCCATACGACTACAAAAAAAGAAAATGAAACTGTACATACAATCAGGATCACCAACACTGGTAAAGCTGTCGCCTTTTTTGTTCATGTGAGAGTATTGAAAGAAAAGAAAGCAGATGACATTCTGCCCGTAATTTTTTCTGACAATTATATTTCCCTCGCTCCCGGTGAAAGCAGAACTATTGAATGCAGTTATGAGAATAAAGATGCCGGAAATAGCAATCCTTATGTTTTAGTAACAGCATGGAATCTTAATGCTTCCGACAGTAAGACAACAGGTAATGCAGGGTTTGAAAAATGAAGAGTTAACTCAGTAAAAAAAATAATTAACCCTATAATTTTTTAATTAGAATCTTTTGCTGGTTAAACTCAATTGCTTTATCGAGAAAACTTAACAGTAAAGGCCATTTGGCAGCAGGCTCAAATGAATTAATATAATACTTATTAATATCGGCAATAACTTTATTACCCTCTAGTCTTGCTTTGGAAATAAACCCTCCTGTTTCGTTTTCTACCGCTCCATTCAATTTATCCAAACCATCTACAGAATACCCATCTGGCAGAGTAAACTCAATATGGTAAGAAAAACTTCGGGGGAAAGGCATATAAATATCTTTCACCCGTTCTCTCTGATCTTTCTCTATTTCAAGTTGGCCTGTAATAAGCTTGCCAAAATCAAGGATATAATTGTTCCCTGCTTTTTTTATCCATCCATCCATATCGAATTCTTCTTGAAATTCAAAAGGCGAATTAACATCAATTCCAAAATTTGATATTTTATACTTTTTTACCTGCTTTGCTTTTGCTTCATAATTCCTTTCTATCTCGTTCTCGAAATCTTCTTTGTGTTTTGTCCTCGCTTTTTCTATCAATGACTCTAATTCATCCTGAGATTTTCTGGCAGATTTACCACGATTATTGTTTTGAGTAATTAGATCATCCGTAACGTCAATGGTCATGCCTGTTTGCTGGGCCATTTCTTCAAATATGGTTAAAGTAATCTGTTCGTCTTTTTTAAGAGCTCCGTTTGAACTCATTTCACGGCTTATGTTCAACACCTGGGGATTTGCAGCATCTATCTTTGCTTTAATAATTTCTGACTCTTTATTGAATTTATAATCAGAAGTTGGTAGTACAACATTACTGCTCCCTTTTAATGAAACCACTAACAATTTCCCGCCTAAAAGTTGCTTCGTGTCAAAAGGAAATACTTTTGCCTGCTGACCCTGCAAATTGTAAGGAATCATGTTTTTATAACTAAAATTATCTTCAAAGGAATAATACTGTGCTCTACCATCATGCGTTTTCACCAATACAGAAAGATCGCTTACGCTAAACAAATTTTCTCTTGCATAGCTGTCTTTACCAGGCAGGACAAGCAAATCAAGCTCAGTTTTAAATTCAAGAAGCATGATGTATCCAAACTCCGCAATATGATACAACTGCTTTTCCAAATCCAAAGGAAAATAAGCGTTATTATAATTGGTCTCTATATCAAAGGCATTAAAATTATCATTCCAGTTAATATACCGGAACACAAATGGAGCAATCGAATCCGGGGTATTTGCTTTAGCATGTTTAGCGGTATAGTCTTTCCATGCCTTCCTTACTTCTTCTCTATAACCTTTATAAATACGGGTACGTTCAGCAGCATCATAACATACACTGTTAAAAATGGATGCTAAATTTGCCTCTATCATATCAGGAAATTGTTTTGTCGCTTTCAAAACCGTTCCCTCTTTAATATCTGGCATATCTCTAAGCGCAATCTTTCCCCGGGCATAATTAAGGCGAATCATAGGCAATTGCCGGTAAAAAGATGACCACATCAGTCCTTTAATTTTGGGTATATTTTTAACCACCATGTTCAAAACGTTGCCTCCTCCATCCGCATCGGGCGTAATTTTAAAATCAGGAGCACCATTTATACATTGGTAGTCCGCTGCAATTCGTGAGTCAAACTGTAGAGAAATTATATAGTTAAGAATCGGGTAGTCGTCACCAAACACATAGGCAAGTGAAGTCAAATGTCCATCTTCCGTTTCCTGATAGTAATTTGCTACAAAATAATCTATTATATCTCCCACACCCAGATCAGGAATAGCTATCTTGTTTTCCTTCTTATCTTTTTCGTCTTTTACTGTCACCGCGCTTTCATCTACATTAATTGTTTTAATAGTTCCATCGGGTTTTATCAGGCGAATATTAATAAATGTATAATCCTTCAATTTCCCGATAGGGCTCCAATCTTTTGATTGAAGTTTGTTGAAACTTAATTCGGAATATTCTTTTAACGCTGATTGATCATTGATAAATAACTTTCTTCGGAAGATGTCAAAAAAACTATACTTGGGGCCTGCGCTTGCGAACAACCCTATTTTGAATTTCATTTTTGAATCTGACTCCAGAGTATGCTTTTGGGCAAGAACAACAGCAGATTCATCTCTATATTGCTCTGGCAATTTATTGTCTTTGAAATAGGGGTCAACAGCACCAAATATTTTCTCATTTAATTCATCTTTCATCCTGACATAGTCTTTTGTTTCCTCCTTTTGTGCAGCTATCGAAAATGCCAGTAGGCCGAGTAAAACAAGCAATAATATTTGTTTCATAAAAAATTAAAATGAATTATTGTTTTTCAAAAATGATCTGCTCACGGTATTGACTGCTTAATTCTCTCATCATTCGGTTCCATTCCACAAATGATTTTTTCTTAAGTAAAACATCGGGTATCCAGATCTGTTTCTTATACTCTATTCTATTTGTTTTCTGATCATATTTATATGTGATGATAACATGCATGTTCGGATGATTCCATTCTTTATTACCCGGTAACTGTTTTATAATGTAACCTGCAGGAATAGCAATTGAAACCTCCGTTATCTGATTCATCCTGAAGGGAAGCATCAGGTCAAATTCTCTTTTTACAGAATCTATAATAAAACCATCCATTTCTTTACGGAAGTCAGCTTCCAGATATATTTCATTCCCAAAAGATGATGCGGCATTTTTGTGAAATACATTATAGCTAATTGTAAGCACAGAATCTGTACCCAGCAATTTAGTGGTATTGAGATCGCTTATATTGTAGTTATTATTGTTCTCCGCCAAATAGTCAAGTAATGCATTTTTCAGGTTATCCTTTTTTATACTTTCTATGTTTGATAATAGATCGGACCTTGACTCTCCCTTATAACTAATACTTACCCTTCCTTTTAAATTATCAGTACCATCAAAACTTAATATATCGTTTTCAAGCTGTGTATTTTGTTCTGGAGATACTGCGGGAACTCTTTCCAACAGATAGTTATCTCCATCTTCAATGAGGACCTGGCGTCCTTGTATCCTTTCCGCATATTCATTAAACCCAATGTTCGTTTCAGTAGCATCAAGAAAATACTTTTTCCCTCGGAAGAATAAAGCGCAAATCATGTGATTATCGACCGCCATAGAGGGGGTAGAATAATCATAGGCAACATGGTTCGTCCCTATCCAGCATAAGCGGGCATCATAACCTAATGCCTGCAGGAGGCCGCGAGTAAGGTTCGCCATTCCCTTACAATCGCCATATTTTTTATTTAAAACAACATCTGCTTTTGCCGGCCTGAACCCAGCAATACCGTCTTCAAATGCGATATATCTTATATTATGTTGTACCCAATTGAATATGGCTTTTATTTTTTCTATATCGCCTGAAATTCCGACGGTAAGTTCTTTTGCCTTTTGTTCCAGCACAGTTTTATCATCGCCAATGTCGCGAACCAACTGTCTGTACCATTTATATTGATCAGCTACCGTATTAAAATAAACCAACTTATTGCCGTTTACTTCTGCACTCTTACACATGACAACCAAATGAGGGAAAATAAAAGAGCCTCCCGGTGCTGCCGGCTCTACTTTTAAAGCAGGCATATTTTTAATAGAGTAAGTAACTATGTCTGCATCAGCCCTGACATCATAACTAATGGACTTTTTAATATCATAGTTATTGAAATTGTATTCTTTTATTTCAACCTTCATCCACCGCGGAATGGTAAGCACAACAGATTTGCTTTCAGTAAAATAATTTTCATTAAAATATACAGTAGTAAAATATCGTGGGTCTTTATAGATTTTTGTGAGGCTCACACTGCTGTGGCTTCCCTTTTTTTCAAGAGGCAATTGGAAATAACAAACTTTAGCATCAGAATAAAAAATATTTTCAGCGGAGTAATATTCATACGAAGGACTAATCCATTTTGCTTTTTTATCATCGACTCTTGGCTCTACATCTTCTATTGTTTCATTTTCGTTATACATCTCGGAAAACATGACATCTTTACGAACTTCATTACATCGATATAGCTCTGTAAAACGTTCCTCTATTTCTACCGGGTTATCACGGCTGCTTTTATTGAAACTAAAAGACTGTATTTTACTTTCTATTACGACGTTTTTGTCTTCTTCTTGCGCGGTTGTAAAGAAAGGGAGAGATGATGTAATAAGTAAGATAAAATAGGGCTTATGAAAAAATTTCATGGATAATATTAGGTTGCCTGTGGTGGTAATAAACAAATTATCTGTAATTCAACGAAACAAAATAATAAAGATTTTGCAGGGATAAAATAGTTTTGAGCCATTATTTCCTTCCCATAAGGAGAATTTGTATATAATGGAACCTTCATATACACCAAATTAAAAAGGGTTCAACTATATTGTTAAACCCTCTTAAAAAAATTAAATCTTGTCG
>CAWCNR010000012.1:0-391901 GCA_963796995.1 uncultured Bacteroidota bacterium | reverse complement strand
GGGACCACCTCACCTCTTTTCACCATTTTTTTCACTTTCCGCTGAAGTATTTTAAATTCTATTTTTTTAACAAGGTTCATTCTTTTGCCTGTCAACTCTTCAAATTTTTTTTTCAACACGATGAGTCTCTCCCGTTTCCTGGCCAAGGAGAATTTTTAATTTAGAGGAGAAGACTCATCGCCCAAGGAGGCTGAAATTAGTTAATCACGAAAACTGAATGACAAATTCGTGTGTTGTCGGTACGCTCTCACACAAGTTAGGAGTTCTTTGCAAGGCATTGCCAGGATGAAAAAAATTAACTTTGAACGCAAGGCTTTCAAAAATTGAAAAATAATTTCTTTATACCACAACAACCAATTTCACGATCGGCTGTACACGCCGTATGGCAAGTGGAAGATAATGCTGAAATCAATCGTGAGACAATTATTCCAAAAGGAGTTGTAGAGATCATTTTCAATCTTGGAGAAAATAATTCCGTCCATGCCAACCTTGATGGCAAAGCAATGAATCTTGCTCCATGCTTTATTAATGGTTTTAACTCTTGTCCCATTCATCTTCAGCTTCCGAAAGGACATTCTTTTTTCGGAGTACAGTTTCAACCTACTGCTATAAAAAGTTTGTTTAAAATGCCTGCCCGTGAATTTGCCAATTATGCAATTGATATGAACTTTATTGACACTGCATTTCGTTCTCTCTGGCACCAGTTGAAAGAACAAACATCTTTTCATAAAAGAGTTAGCATCATTTCGGAATGGCTGAGACAAAAACAAATCAATGAACAACCCCGCGACAAGTTGTTGAATTCTTTTCTTTGTGATCCGAAACAGAAAGCAACAACAGTAAAAGAACATGCCGCAGCATTATGTTATTCTCCGAGGCATTTATCAAGAAAGGTCTATGACCTTACCGGTATGAACACTGAGCAATTATTGCTTTACAAAAAATATCTGAATGCGGTGCATCTAATGCATACCACTGCACTGTCATTAACTGAAATAGCTTACAAAAGTGAATTTTCTGATCAATCTCATTTTATAAAATCCTTTAAGTCTCTTGCCCAAATGACTCCCGGCGAATACAGGCAGAAGAAAAGCAACGTTCCCGGCCATATTTACGGAAATGAATAATGTCCGTTAAATACAATTTCACTTCCCCTCAATCTTTCATTTTTGCCCGCAAAACAAGTGAAATGAAAAACGTATTTTTATTCGCATCGATCATTCTTGCCAGCGGGTTATTTTTCACCAATACTTACAATTCCCTCATCGACGCAAGATCATGGGGCAGCGCCATTCCACATTCTATAGCTGTAACAAGGGAATATTACAGTCATGTGAATCCCGGTAATTTTTTCCGAATCTTTTCTCCCCTCAACCAGGTATTGGCTCTTGTTGTTCTGGTCTTATTCTGGAAAGCTTCCCCGGCTGTGAGGTGGTATCTTGCAACAGCTTTCATTTTATATGTCCTGGCTGATGTGTTTACTTTTGCTTACTTCTATCCAAGAAATGACATCATGTTCAAAACAGGATCACTAACTGATATGGAAACGCTGAGAAAGGCATGGACCGGGTGGAATGCAATGAACTGGGTTCGTTCTTTTATGTTGCTCATAGGAATATTATTTTCCTCGTTATCCCTGCACAAAATTTATACATTGAAATAAGAGTGTTATTTCAATTTGCTTGCAGATTGCTTCTGCCGGTAAATCGGGATCTCAATGACGGATTGTGCGTCATTTACAACAATGACGTGCAACCCGGCTTTGTTCTGCCGAAGCTGTGCGAAAGCGAGACGAGCCATCCATCTAAAAGCAGTAAAAAGGAATGTCCATATTCTTCAAAGAGTTTTTGATTGAACTAGCAAAACTTCATAAGTAGAAGATGTTTCCTTTCTATGCCGGACATTGAATATTTTTCAATAACTTTTGTAAAATTATTTTTATGCCCGAAGAACAACGCGATGAAAATCTATGGCGCATTGCCAAAAAACGAGCTGATTTCAGAAAACATGTCTACATATACGCAATCATTAATGGCTTTCTCTGGGCCATTTGGTGGTTTACCATAGGTCATCATACAGGATTTATTGGCGTTCCCTGGCCCCTGTGGGTTAGTTTGGGTTGGGGCATTGGTCTTGCGTTCAATTATTTTTCTGCGTATCATGGATCGGGCGAAGACCTGACGCAACAGGAATATGAAAAATTAAAAAGAGAAAGAGGAATAAAATAATAAGACCTGCAGTTCTATTGCAACTGACTGCAGGCCGCATTCATGCCTACACAATACAGCCAGATACGAGCAGTATTTTCTATTACAAAAGCTAGCCTGCTGGCTATGTTCAGAAGTCCCACCGCAGTTGTTTTCTCAATACTCTTCCCTATTATTTTCATTGTTGTTTTTGGTGCCATGGTAGACAATGCTTCCATTGCAGTTAAAGTCGGCATCGATGCAAGGTGCGATACAGGTAACATTGTGTACGAAATGATCAAAGCTATAAAGATCATTCGGCCCCAAACCGGTTTAACCGATGTTGACATGCGGCAAGCCTTGCAAAAAGGAAAGCTTACGGCTATCCTCAATATAAAAAAAGATTCGTTGAATAATAGTGCACCACACTATAAAATAGAACTGACCACCTCCAATTCTTCTTTGGATAGATTGCCTTTGTTGCAATCCATAATTGGCGAATCGGTGAACAGGTTAAATCAAAAACTTTTTCCCCAAAACCCCAGTGCAGCGGATATAAGTGTAATCAAAATCCCGGGCAGGATTTACAGGCCGATCGATTTTATTCTTCCGGGGCAACTCGGATTTTCTTTGCTGATGGCCGGTGTGTTTGGTTCTGCATTCCTGCTATTTAGCCTGCGACAAAGTTTTGTGCTGAAGCGATTTTTTGCGACACCTGTAAAACGAAGAGACCTGATATTTGGCGAATTACTAAGTCGTCTTTTTTTCCAAATTGTCGGGTTCATTATTATGATATCTCTCGGCTATTTTGTTTTTAGTTTTACATTGATCAATGGCGTTGCCACTTTTTGCGAGATGTTGCTTTTCTCTGTTCCGGCTTTGATCATTTTTACCGGGATGGGTTTCATCGTCAGCGGAGTTGTAGAAAACGAAAGTTCGATTGCTCCTGTAGCCAATACAATCACGCTACCACAAATCTTATTGTGCGGTCTTTTTTTCCCCGTAGAAAACTATCCGCACTGGCTCCAGTCATTTTGTAAATTTCTGCCGCTTACTTTTTTTGTAGATGGATTGCGAAAGATCGCTTTTGAAGGAACACATATCTGGCAAATACATGTTGAACTGGCCGGTGTCTTGTGCTGGACGGTCATTATCAGCCTGGTTACAATAAAAGTATTCCGGTGGGAATAAATATACCGATAACTTTTCCCGATTTATTTTTCCACTCCTTTAAGGCTCAATCGTGCCGCAAATAAATTTCCAGGGAAATAAAAGCTCTCCCGAATTTCTTACTATACTGCAATCGGCGACAAAGGTTTAAAATAATAAAGTAGTTTCCTGAACACCAGGTTCCCGTGGCAAAATCATTTGGCACAACTATGGTGGTAACATGGAAAGCTTGTTCGTTTTTAAACATACAGATGCAGAGTTTGAAAAATCACCAGGATACTCCTCTATTTGCGCGGGTAGCACTCATACTGGTTGCTACCATCTCGTTTTTACTATTGCTGTATTGGGGAAGGTTGATTTTTGTTCCGCTATTCCTTGCATTTCTAATGGCTATCTTTTTATATCCGCTTACGCGATTCTTCGAGAAAAAACATTTTAGTAAAGGAATGGCAGCGGCCATTTCGGTTGTGATGCTATGTTTGTTTATTGCCATTGTATCTTTTTTCTTCAGTAAACAATTTCTGCAGTTTCTTAAAGCACTTCCTGATCTTAAGGCAAAACTTGACGCATTAGTTGAAAGAGTCCAGAACTGGATGTCGGAAAATTATAACATCACGAAAGACCCGGCAACTCAGCAGCTTGATTCACCTTTAAATAAAATCGTATCGCTGGCCAGCAACACCATTCCATTTGTTTTGGAATGGCTCGTCATCATTGCTCTTTTTCTATTTTTTACCTTCTACATTTTATTTCACCGAAAATTACTTGAAAGCTTCATCTTTTCTTTCTTTCACAAAGCGTATCAAAAAAAAATTAAGGAAATTGCTTTTGAGCTGCGTTCTTTAATAAACGGCTATGTGAAAGGTTTGATCACCGAGATGATTATTTTTATTTCACTAAGCTTTATATTGCTGTGGATATTTGGTATAAAATACGCTTTGCTGATGGCCGTTTTTGCAGGCGTACTCAATCTTATTCCTTATCTCGGCATTTATACTGCCACTACTATCAATTCCCTGGTCATACTGGCCAGTGCTAATTTGACGCAGGCGCTGGAGGTTGCAGGCGTTTTTATTTTCATGCATGTACTCGACTCAAATCTGATCTTACCAAAAGTTGTGGGTCGCAGTGTAAAAATGAACCCGTTTGTTACACTGATCGCTGTAGTAGTCGGAAACTTAGTATGGGGCGTGCCGGGCATGTTTTTATTTGTTCCTTTAACAGCGATCGTCAGGGTACTTGGAGAAAAATTACGGGAGTTCAGATCATGGGCAATACTCATTGGCGAAGAAACAAACTCCAAAACTCCATCATAAGTTCCCAAAAAAGAATCAGAAATTTGCTAATGCAGTTAAAAAATATCGATGGTATCCTTTTCGATCTTGATGGAACTTTATGGGATGCTTCAAGTTCGTGTGCTAAAGCATGGAATAAAGCATTCAAACAAACGGGCATTCTTAATTTTACTTTGGATGAAGCAAAGATCCGTTCTTTCTCAGGTTTGCCATTAGAAGAAATATTCAGCCGGCATTTAAAATTTATCCCGACGTTAAAGCAAAAAGAGGTTCACGAACTTTATAAAACGAATGAAGACATTTTCATGAAACAGTTCGGCGGAGTATTATTCCCATCCGTTGAAGAAGTTTTGACAGAATTAAAAAATAACTATAAACTTTTCATAGTAAGCAACTGTCTTGCCGGTTATATTGAGAACTTTATCGCCTTCCATAAATTCTCAGGCTTGTTTACTGATTTTGAATCGTCAGGAAATACAGGCTTGCCCAAAAGTGAAAATCTTAAACTTATAATGGAAAGAAACAAACTTAAAAATCCGGTTTTCATTGGCGATACAATTTGGGACGAAGAAGCCGCTTACAAAGCAGGTATTCCTTTTATTTATGCGGCCTATGGTTTTGGAAAAGTGGAGAAAGCTAAAATAAAAATCGAAGAACTTAAACAACTGGAAGATTTCCTGTCCACTTAAACAGTCGATATTAATTTCTAACGGGAAAAATTTTAGAAACTTTCATTCATGGCGGATTCGAAAAAACATTGGGAAACAGTTTACGAAACCAAATCTGCCAAAGAGGTAAGTTGGACCCAGGAAATGCCGAAAACATCTCTTGAATTAATTCATTCCTGCAAACTATCGAAGAATGCAAAGATCATTGACATCGGCGGTGGCGATAGTAAGCTCGTTGATCATTTGGTTGATGAAGGTTTTAAAAATATTACAGTTCTCGATATTTCTGCAAAAGCATTGGATAATGTAAAAAAGCGATTAGGCAATAAGGCAGAAAAAGTAAAATGGATCGTCTCAGACATCCTGGATTTTCAACCAAACACAACTTATGACCTGTGGCATGACAGGGCAACTCTTCACTTCCTGATAAAAACGGAAGATATCGAAAAATATATAGACACAGTACGAAGAACAGTCACAGGCTACCTTATTATTGCAGGTTTTTCAGATAAAGGTCCCGGCAAATGCAGTGGCCTTAACATAAAACAGTATAATGAAGAGGATCTCACTAAAGCTTTTCAAAATCATTTTGAAAAATTGCAATGCTTCAGAGAAGATCATGTTACTCCATTCAACACAAAACAAAATTTTTTATACTGCAGATTCAGAAGGAAAAAGAATTAACCGGGAGGTTCAGATAATATCATTGTGTTCAGAGAACTGCGCCTCGTCGACGATCTGTTCCGGTTTCTTTTTATAAAATATCATTCCGAACGTCATAATGATACTTGTAACTACAATTACAAAAAACAGTATACCATCATTAAAATTGCTTAATTGAAGGTTTGCCGGAATTTTATAAAACAAAACTATTGTAATCAATCCACGGGGAATAAAAAAAACTTCGGGAATGACGTTCGTTCTCAAAAAATAACGCAGGTATAAAAATCTTGAAATAAACAAGGCAAAAACAATCAATCCGCCTACAATGGATACTTCCGCTTCATTAAGAAATCGTAACGAGATCAAATAGCCAAACAAAAAGAAAAAGAATGTCCTTATTAAAAATGACGACTCTGCAGTTATGGAATGCATTAGGCCTTTTAAAGAATCTACATCAGTAACAGGAAAAACACGCTGTAATATTTTTATGCGAATCAGCTCCCAATTATTGATCATTAAGCCAAAGACAAGAATAATGATCAGTGATGGAAGATTGAGAATTTTTCCTACTGCATAAATCAGTATCAGTAGAGCGAATATGAGAAAGAATTTGATATTTAATTTGGTCTTGGCAAGAATGACAAAAAGAACAAAAGACAATACCAGCGAAAGAACGACAGACAAAAGGATACCACCGCCAAAAATCAGCGCCGACTTAGCTGTAAAACTTTGCCCGGAAACAAAATAATTAAAGATCAGGATACCAAGTATATCAGAAAAAGAAGCTTCATACACTAAAAATTCTTTCTTTAATTCGGTCAAATGATGGATACTTGGAATGACAATTGAACTGCTCATGATCGAAAGCGGAAGAGCATAAGCGATACATTTTTCCATTGGCTCTTTAAGCCAGTAAAAAAGAATGGCAGTCACAAGAGCTGTTGACACGACAAGGATCACGAGCGCCGCAATAAAAGAATTTCGAATAAGCTTCAATTTGTCTCTGCTCAACTTAAGATCAAGACCCGCTTCCAGCACGATCATAATTAAACCGACCACTCCCAGCGATTCAATAAGTTGTTGTGGGAATGTAACGTTCAGACCATATGAATTTGTGATCTCCCGAAAAGCCATTCCCGCAAACAATAAAAGCAATACAGATGGAATACGAACATATCTGCCGATGATAGTAAATAAATAAGAAACAACCACAAGGGTACACACGATGATCAATAAAGTTTCTGCATTGATATTGCCCATGGGATGAAATTAATAGAAAAAGTTTTATTGTAACCACTCTCCTGCTATCATTATTCTGTCAACAAGGTTTGATCCGAAAGAATAAGGAAGGTAAGCCAATGAAGACATAGGTTTGGTTAAAATAAGATTGGCTTTTTTACCAATGTCAATACTTCCCAACTCATTTTGCAATTCCATTGCACAGGCGCCATTGATCGTAGCAGCATTGATCGCTTCTTCAGGAAGCATTTTCATTTGGATACATGCCATCGCCACCACTAAATTCATATTCCCCGATGGTGAAGATCCGGGATTATAGTCGGAGGCAATTGAGACCGCACAACCTGCATCAATTAACTTCCTTGCCGGCGGAAATGCCATTCGAAGAAAAAACGCGGCAGCAGGCAACAAGGTACATACTCCTCCCCACTTCCCTTCTAAAGAAGCATTAGACAGTAAGCCGATATCTTTTTCAGTCATAGTTTCCAAATGATCGAGTGAAACCGCATTTAATTTTATTCCCGATTCTATACCTCCAATAGAGTTCAGTTGATTAACGTGCAACTTTGGTTTTAAACCATAATTTACTCCCGCTTTACAAATCGTTTCCATTTCTTCCGGAGAAAAAAAGCCATTCTCACAAAATACATCGATATAATCTGCCAGTTTCTCATTTGCAATTACAGGAAGCATGTCATTCAAAATAAGATCTATGTAACCCTTGTGATCTTCTTTATAAATTGAAGGGTATGTATGAGCACCTAAAAATGTAGATCGAATTGAAAGATTTGATTTTTCTTTTAACCTTTTAATCACCCGCAGCATTTTTAGTTCATCGTCAACAGTTAATCCGTAACCACTTTTTATTTCAATGGCGCCGGTACCGAGCCTGCTTACTTCTTCTAACCTTTTCCATGCAGAATTAAAAAGCGCACCTTCAGAAGTTTCGCCTAATTTTTGGGCAGAATTTAAAATCCCTCCTCCTTTTGCAGCAATTTCGGCATAACTCATTCCTTTGATCTTATCAACAAATTCTTCTTCCCGGCTCGTGGCAAATACAATATGGGTATGACTATCACACCATGCGGGTAAAACAAACTGACCTGGTACATCAATTGTATTTCGCGATCTTATTTTCAAATCATTTATCGAAGACATTTTTCCAAAATCTGCGATCACCCCGTCTTCAATTATTAAGTAAGCATTTTCAATGAAAGCCAGTTCAGAAAGTTCTTTCCCACTGAGAAGTTTGCTTTCCTGTCTTACACCTGCAAGCTGTTTTATATTAGTAATGATCGCTACCATTATGAAATAGCAACGAAACTATTAAAACAATTTTGAAAAGAATAATTACATGAAAGCCGCCTTGTCTAACTTTTGCGCAACCCGAAATGCAGCATTAATTAAACCGACATGACTGTAGCTTTGAGGAAAATTTCCCCATTGCGCTCCACCCACATCAACATCCTCACTAAAAATACCGAGGTGATTACTGAAGGAAAGTAACTGATCAAGATTTTTAACGGCATCATCAATTCTGCCTACACTTGCCAAAGCATCTACATGCCAGAAGGCGCATACAAGAAAGGTGCTTTGCGGAAAACCAAAATCATCAAAATGCTTGTAGCGGTAAAATAAACCTTTATCAGTGAGTAATTCTTTTTCCAAAGATGTAATTTGATCCTTCGCACGTTGCGAATCATTATCCAAATAATGCATGGTGATCATGGCCAGCGTGCTGGCATCAAGATCTTTACTACCCAAAGCATCGACATACACTTTTCTAGCGGGATCCCATGCTTTTTCAATTAACTCACCGGCTTTCTTTCCGATTTTAAATGCTTCATCCATCAGTGAATTGTCGTTGAAAAATTTTCCGATCTTATAAGCAGCTTTGGCTCCTGCCCAATGAAAAAGAGATGTGTAGGTATGCACCTGTGCCCTATGTCGGAATTCCCACAATCCTGAATCCGGTTCTCCAAGCGTTCTTTCAATTTGCTTCAGCAACCAGGGAACAATATTTTTATAACTGTGCTTTTTTAAAAAAATTAACCGACGATCTGTGTACAGAGGCAACAGGCTGACCAATACCTGTCCATATACATCGTGCTGTACCTGGGAATAAGCTTTATTTCCTATTCTTACTGGCTTAGTATTTTCATAACCCGCAAGCGGAATTTCATATTCTTCTAATTTAGATTCACCCGTGATGGAGTATAATGGTTGTAAAGAATCTTCAGCACTATGAAGAATGTTATGAATAAAGTCGAAATACTTTTCCAATTCTTCAAAGTGACCTATTTGGTTAAATGCTTTTAAAGTATAATGAGCATCCCGCAACCAGCAGTAACGATAGTCCCAATTTCGGGTGCTATCGTGAAATTCTGGAAGACTCGTTGTGCCGGAAGCAATGATACCACCTGTATCTTCATACTGGTGTAGTTTAAGAACCAAAGCTGACCTGATAATTTCCTCCTGGTAAATGTCTGGCAGGTACGCACTCTTGATCCAGTTCTGCCAATATTTTTCCGTTTGTTTTATAAATTCTTCTACAGTTGTTTCCAAAGACGCTTCGAGTGGTTCGCCATATGTAAATACAAGGTAACGATCCTGGTCAAGCACAAACGGTTTTTCATCGATGATGTAAGAAAGAGGAACATCTGTTGTTAAACGAACCTGGCTGGGAAATCCCTCGTAGCGGATATGATTGCTGCCTGTATAAACCTTGGGGATCATTTTTCCATAATCCCCACGAGGACTACAGCGCAATTTTATATACGGGTCACCTTCTAATAACTCTATCTTTCGCACCAGCATCATTGGCCTGAACTTTCTTTCAAACCTCATCATGCGTGGAGCGCAATCCTTCACTAAAAATTTTCCTTTGGGAGTGGTAAATTCAGTGCACAATACATTTGTATTATACACGTAGTATTGTTTGGAAGAAAAATTTTCCTCAGCAGGTTGTATAAAAAAGTGTCCGCCTTTTTCTTCATCTAATAGTGATCCAAAAATAAAACTGCTGTCAAAGCGGGGCATACACATCCATCTTATATCAGCTTTCAAATCGATATAAGCCATATAAGAGCAATTGCCTATTAATCCCAATTTATATTTGTGTGCTGACATGTGGGCCTGATTTTACACAAGTTTGTAGTTTCTGCAGCAACGGCAATACTTGTTGTTGCGAGGGCAAAGTATATTTTGCTGCAGTGCCCTTGCTTCCTATTTTAATGGTGTAGGTTTTTTCAGTGAATGTAGTTTCTTCAAGCGCCTTAAACATATCTTCGTCAGTTGTATCATCGCCAATACACAATATGAAATCGGGTTGTTCATCCCGTAATATTCTTACTGCCACAGTTCCTTTATCAAAACCCGCCATTCTCACTTCCACTACCCTGTTTCCATCGATCACCTGCAACGGGGTATTTTGAATAAGTTGTGAAAGACTATTTATTAGCTCTCTTGAGCGGGCAAAACCAAGATCAACTTGTGTATTGCGGTAGTGCCATGCAAGAGTGCTTGTCTTTTCTTCAATGAATGAACCCACACATCTTGTAACAAAAAGTTGCATGATACGACGTACCTGGTCTTTCCATTGTTCAGAAAAAGTTACAAGCTGTTGCCATGATTTGTGTCTCATTCTCAGGCTGGCTCCATGCTCTGCCACTAAAGTAATCGGTAAATCGCCAAACCATTTTTCCATTGTACCAGCATCTCTTCCGCTCACTATAGCCAGATCGTTTGCAGGATCGGATGAAATGGATGTCAAAAAATCAATTACATTTTCCGAGGGTACCGCCTCCGAAGGCGTTGGTATAAGAGGTACGAGGGTACCATCATAATCGATCAGGAAAAATCTCTTTTTTGACTCGGCACAACTGGTGCAAATAGTATTGATCGTTTTTTCGTCTAATGTTTTCACATTCAATTTTCGTTGTTCCTTTTTTGTTTCTTTTAATTGTTCTAAAAAATCATTTACCCACTTTACCACATCATATTCCTGGAGACGACGCTGCATCAAGACCATGCGGTTGGTTTGTTCCTGCAAAGGCATGGTCAGGGCTCTTTCGATACTACTTGCAATATCATTAACATCAGTTGGATTTACTAAAAGAGCCTCATTCAGCTCACTTGCAGCACCTGCAAGCTCGCTTAAAATTAATACACCTGTTCGAGAAACGGAACTCGCAACATATTCTTTTGCTACAAGATTCATTCCATCACGCAAAGGAGTTATTAATGCTACATCGGCAAGTTGATATAGAGCTGACAATTCAGGAAAAGAAAGATGCTGATAGCGATAGATGATGGGCTGCCAGCTTATCGTTGAAAATTTGCCGTTAATAGTGCTGATCTTTTCTTCCAGTTGCCGTTTTTGTTCGTTGTATGTCTGTATCTGGTCTCTTGAAGGAACTACATTCAAAATAAAAAGAACTTCTTCTTTCCGCTGGGGGTTTTGTTCTAAAAAAAGTTCAAATCCGTTCAGCCGGTCCATGATTCCTTTTGTATAATCAAGCCTGTCGACCGAAAAAATAATTTTCTTCCCATCAAAATTCTTCCTGATCTCGTTTATATTTTGCACTACTTCCGGATCGCTGGCTCCGCCATTAAATTTTTTATAGTCAATGCCAAGAGGAAAAAGATCGGCTGTAATAAGACGATTTTGGTATTGCAGTGTATGAAAGGATGCGTCGACACCAAGGATCATCTTTGCAGATTGTATAAAATGCTGCACATAATCATGAGTATGAAATCCGACCAGGTCTGCACCAATCAACCCTTGCAATAATGATTTTTTCCGTTCATTTGGCAAAAGGCGGTAAATCTCGTACGATGGAAAGGGAATATGCAAAAAGAAACCAATTACAGATTCGGGTTTTTGTTGTCGCAACATTTGCGGAAGAAGCATAAGTTGGTAGTCGTGTATCCAAACAATGTCGCCTGGCTTAAGTATGGAGGCCAATTCATTACTGAACATTTTATTTACCTGTGCATACGCTTCATAAAAATTGGCGGGGTATTGAACAAGTGTCGGAAAATAGTGAAACAATGGCCACAAAACTGAATTTGAAAATCCGTTATAATAATCGTCATAAAGTGGCTTGTCAACAAATAAGGGATGAACCTCAAAATCATATTCAATAGATTCACTGGCCAAGAGTTTGTCCCAATCTTCCTGTGGAAAATCAGCCACACCTATCCATAGCTTTTCTGAAATGTCGGTTTGTGAAGCTGTGCTTTCAAAATAATTCTTTAATGCTGACACCAGGCCACCTGAACTTTGCCTGACTCTTATTTCATCTTCATCATGTTCAACAGAAAACGGCAAACGATTGGATGCGATGATCAATCGGCTCATATAATTAATTTAAAAAAAATTGTTCGTCAAAGATTTAACTAAAACTGGGCCGAAAAAAATAATATTTAATAATAGCTAAATGAGGCGTGTATTAGTGAGATATATCAATAAAAAACCGCCCCGATGTATCGGGACGGTATCAATTATTTATTATTAAAAAACTAATAAGGCATAATCACTGTGAGACTGTTTCCACCGTTACCTGTCCAAACCACTTTAAAATAGTAATGACCGGTGCCGGGGCAAGAAGTAGGAGCCCCAGTCGCATCAAGACCAAAAGTTGCTGTTGCTGTTACAAGGGGAGTAACATGCTTTACTTCACCGCTAACAATTCTAAAACTACAATCCTGCCTGATCACAATTGGTGTAACAGTTGAACTGACAAATGAATTTCCAAGCCTGTTTGTACCCCATTCCGCGATATTTGTTTCATTACCATCTGTATGAGTTCCGGAAGTTGTAATTACAACTCCGCCATCGTATGTAAACACTCTTTGTTCTGCAGTGTGCCATGTGCGTTGTGTTCCATTATCAAATGTTACAGACATATTATCGCTGGTAAAAGCATGCGTGATAGTACCAACGTTAGGTAAATTAATAAGAAGACCACCGGTCACATTTGTGTAAGTCTGTGAACCGTTAATGGTGATACTTTTATTGTCACTCAAACGGGTAACCTTGTAATTCTGGTACGTAATTGTAACTGCAGCACCTGCATCCTTCCAATGTACGCCATGTTCCATCGAAAGAACAATTACGCCGGTCCTCGTAGTAGCACTGAAACAATCAGCACCATTATAAGTTATTGTGATCGTTTTGGGACTACTTACGCTGTCATACACCGCAGTAGCGTTGCAAATAGCGAGAACCTGGCCTTGAGCCAAACGCCCGGAAAAACTTCCGGAAGCCTCCAATGCAACGTCCGCATCATTTGCCACAGACTCAGCTTCTGATGAAAACCTAGCCTGGTCATCCGACTGAAGAGATGCTTCCTGGGTATTATCTGTGTTCGTGTTATTTTCTTTTTTACAAGCTGTAAATACAGCAACAAGGAAAAGCGTTGCAGTTGATAAAAGGAGAATTTTCTTTTTCATATTGTACGGTTGTTTTTTATTGCAAGCATAGACCGGGTTAAATATGCAAGGTTTAAAACCCATTTACTTATTTCCGATTCATGCGGGCAATCATTGGCACAAACGCCGGTCAGTTATTTTTATTGCCAATAAAAACGGGGAAAAATACTAAGTAATTTTTGATAGAAATCTCTTATGAAAAAGTTTGTCCGGGATATGATCGTTGCCAGGTTAGATTTCGTCTTTATGATGTGTGATATCGTCGATTAACTTCATCACCGTAGCCCCTTCCTCCCCACTGCATGGATTAGGCCCCTGATCCAGAAAATATTCAACTACTTTTTCTATCATAGGCTGTTGCACATGTTGCAAAGGTTCAAATGAAAAACTTTCAGTCGTATCAAGAACAGTTACGGTAATAAGTTTATGTTCAAAAAAATTAAAGCTGATCTTCCCTTTTTCTCCGACAATTTCACAATGGTCCTTTTCATCTTGTTTTGAAACATTAAAACACCAAAGTCCGTCAAATACAATCCCATTTTTGAATAAAATATTTCCGGCAACTAAATCATCAGCTGCATACATATTTCTTTGGTTAATTGCAATTCCCGTTGCCCGTAATGGGTCACCAAAAAGATAATACATAATGTCAAGCTGATGCGGAGATAGATCATGAAACAAACCACCGCCTGCAATCAAAGGATCCACACGCCATGCTGCCTTAGGAACTGAAAGCTCTTCATTGCTTAACGACGGCTTGTAAAGTTCGCATCTTGCAAACCTTATCTCACCTATAATTTTTTGCTCCAATAATTGCTTTATTTTTTTGAAGAGGGGTTGTGCCCTACGGTAATGCGCGACTACAAGTTTCACATTTCTTTCTTTCGCCGAAGCCGCCATCTTGTTAGCTGATAACGCATCAACGGACATCGGTTTTTCTACGTATACCGGTTTACCGGCATTGATGGCTGCTATCGTGTATTCTTCATGTGAGGAAGGAGGAGTGGCAACATAAATTGCATTTACATCAGCATCATTAATTAGTTCATCAGCATTTGTGTACCATTTCGCCACCTTATGACGAAGGGCGTAGTCTTTTGCCTTTTCTTCATTCCTTCGCATTACAGCTATCAGCTCCGAGTTTTTTGCTTTGCTGAAAGCAGGGCCACTTTTTAATTCGGTAACATCCCCGCAACCAATAATTCCCCACCTGATCTTTTTCATGACAACTTTGAAAAATTATTTTTAGGTTCAAGCAAATCCCAAAGATTACCATATAGGTCTTTGAACACGGCAACCGTGCCGTATGTTTCTGATCGTGGTTCCCTTATAAATTCAATTCCCTCTTTTTTCATATCAGCATAATCCCTCCAAAAATCATCAGTATATAGAAATAGAAAAACTCTTCCGCCGGTCTGATTACCGATCGCTTTTTTTTGTTCAGCATCGGCCGCCTTTGCCAATAATATGCAACATTCTTGTGATCCTTTTGGCGAAATCAATATCCATCGTTTTGTATCACTTAGTATGGTGTCTTCAACAACTATGAACTTTAGTTTACCGGTATAAAAACGAATAGCTTCATCATAATCTTCAACCACCAATGCTATATGCGCAATATATTGTTTCAATTTATTACAAAAAAGTGCGGACAGAAAATGTTCTACCTTTTATCAAGCCACTTATTATCTTTCAACCAATCTGAAAGGCGCTGGGGCCATGTTTTAATTGTGCTTAATGAGGAACGTGTTCCCATATTGAATGCGTGATCGCCCTGTTCATACAAATGCATCTCTACAGGTACTTTTGCTTCACGGTGCATTTGAACTAACCTTACGATTGTTTCTGAACAACAAGTGTCATCATTTGCCGCTAACAAAAAAGTTGGCGGAGAAGAAGGTGGCACATGGTCGGGAACTGCCAGGGGGCCGGGATAAATCAATACCTGGAAAGCCGGCCTCGCGGAAAGCTGATCTATTTTATCCGCACTTGCAAAGTTTTTGTCAGTATAATGATACGAAACCCAGCCGGCCATTTCTCCTCCCGCTGAAAAACCCATTACTCCGATACGGGCTGTATCAATGTCATATTGTGTCGCCATACTGCGCACTAATCTCATCGCACGAAATATGTCCTGCTTTGCATTTTCCTCTGTATAAGGCGAATTTTCTTCTCTGAATAAACGATATTTTAAAACAAACGCTGTAACACCAAGGCTGTTTAGAAATTTTGCAGGGTCTCTGCCTTCCGAATTATAAACCAGTGTCCGATGGCCACCACCCGGACATATAACCACGGCAGCACCTGTAGCTATTTCTTTTGGAGGAAGAAAAACTGTGAGTGAAGGGTTATGAATATTTTTTACCCACCAATCTTTCGCTTCTTCTTTTTCATTTCTCCTGTTTTCAAAACCGGGAGCACCATTTTGCCATAACGGAATTACAATTGAGCTGTCCTGTGCAAAAGTGGAAGCAGGCAGAAGAAAAGAAACAACAATAAAAAAAATGCGCATCATTTAATTTTATCTATGGATTTACAAATACGTTTATTTCTTTCCTGTGGCGGCCCAGAAAATACCCGCGTATAAATGATTGAGAAATGCAGGATCGCTGAAATCACCCGGCATGTGGCCAAGTGCAGTATAAAAAGAGCGACCACCATCGTATTCATGATACCAGGCTATAGGGTGCATCTTTCCCATTCCTTCTCCCTTTTTGGTTCCCCAATCCGCCTTGGGATTATAACTTGATTCATCCACTCCTAACACGTAATGAAGACCAGGAGTTTTTTCAGGACCGAACTCGTACCATTCATCCGTCCACAACTTTCCATTGGCAAATCCCTGCAACCCCGGAAAGTTATCGTCAAAAACTTCCAGCTTCGCTGTTTGAATAGAGGGATGAATATGAAACATCCGGCCGACAAGTTTTGTATACCAGTCCCAGTCATATTCGGTATCAGAGGCCGCGTGAATTCCTACGAATCCTTTCCCGGAATGGATAAATCTCTCCATAACCTTTTGCTGGGCTGAGTCAAAAATATCCCCGGTCGTATTTAAAAAAATCACTACCTGGAATTGATCCAGGTATTTATCTGTAAAACTATTGGGATCCTGGAACAACACGACATCAAAAAAATTATCGCCGGCCAATTTTTCTAATGCGACGACCCCATAGTGCAATGATTCATGATGCCAACCACGGGTTGTCGTAACGAGTAGTGCTTTAAATTGCTTTTGTTGTGCAGTCACAATAAAAAATAAAAATAGTTGCGCAAACAGTAGCAACAAAAATTTGTTGGGTTTCATACAGCAGGCTTTGGTGTTAAATGAAGATAGTGAATATATATATGAAAATTTGATAGGATTATTCAGAAATATTCTGTGCTGCTAGTGATAAACTCGACAAGGAGATAAAATGGCTATCCCGGTAAAATAAATTCATAATCGTAATTTTAGAGGCATATTAGTGGATAAAGTGTAAAAAATATTTTTTCGCTTTGAAACGAATAAGTTCTTATTTTGGATTTCATCTTACTTTTACCCGTCCAACATTCTAGACTAGCCAAACATTTATTAAAACTGAAGCCCTGGTTTTATGAAACCATTTTTTATTTCATTACTATTTATTTCGAATGTTTGCACCGCCCAAAGTTGGATGGGAGAAGTGATGGTCGGCGTATCGGCATATAACGGTGACCTCACGGAACAAGCGGTTTCGTTCAAAAGACTGAATCCAGCGATCGGTATAAATTTAAAATACAATTCAGGCGATTTTTTGGATTTCAGAATTGGATTCGCTTTTGAAAGAGTATCAGCAGATGATAAGGATAATAACGATCGCTTTTTAATAGCCCGAAATCTGAATTTCAAATCCAACATTCTGGAATTCAATGCATGTGTTGAATTGAATCTACTAGATCCGCAGTTATATGATGAAATGCCTTACATTTTCGCGGGAATTGGCATCTTTCACTTTAATCCCTATACCTATGATGATAATAACAAAAAGACTTATTTACAGCCTTTAAGCACAGAAGGTGAAGGTTTGTCGGAATATCCAAGAAGAAAAGTGTATTCGCTCACGCAACCATGTGTGCCCATCGGTGCAGGTTTCAAATGGAAAGTGAATAATAATCTGGAAATTAGTTATGAATTCGGGTATCGTTGGTTGTTTACCGATTACCTCGATGATGTGAGTAAGAACTATGTATCGATTGAAACATTGAATTTGGAAAAAGGCTCGGAATCGGCTGCGTTGTCATATAGAAAAGTTGGAACCCCATTTACAGAAGAGGGATATCCAAGGGGTAATCCCAAAGTGAAAGACTATTATTTTTTCACAGGTTTGAAACTTGCTTTCAAACTCAATACCAAGAAGAAAAATGAAGGGAATTAAAGGACTTTCATTTTAATCATAGTTAGTTGATCAAACTTTTCCATAAGAAAGGTAAAGGCAACGCATAGTTGAAATTGTCCGATAACTCAATCAATTATTCTATCTTTATTTAAGAAACCTGGCGTGTGAAAAGTGTGAAGACCTTTTATATTAATAAAAGGCGGTTTATCCGTTTCCTTACAAGTTTTTTGTTACCCGGTTTGTATTGTTTCACAGCCAACGCACAAAATTGTCCCCCCAACATTGATTTTGAAACGGGCACCTTCCAGGGATGGACCTGTTATACCGGTACAACAGCCGACGTAAATGGCGAAAATGTGATTACTATTTATCCATCAGGCCCGGTATCTAATCGCCATACTATGTACTCATATGCTGCGAACTCACAGGATGTAGATCCTTACGGAGGTTTCCCGGTAGTTTGTCCCAATGGAAGCGGCTATTCAATTCGCCTGGGGAATAATTCAGCAGGCACTGAAGCCGAAGGCGTATCATACCAATTTACAATTCCTGCTAACCAGGACGTTTATTCTCTCATCTACCATTATGCGGTCGTTTTCCAGGACCCCAACCATTTACCGGAACAACAGCCAAGAATGGAAACAGAAGTAATGGATGTTACCGATAATAAAATCATCACCTGCTCTTCATTTACTTTTATTCCGTATGGAACAATCTTACCTGGTTTTTTTCAATCACCAAATCCGCAAGGTGATACACCTGTGTGGTGTAAGGATTGGTCAGCTGTGTCAGTGAATCTTAATGGAATGGCAGGGAAAACAATCAGGCTTTTTTTCAGAACAGCTGATTGCACGTTCCGAAGACATTTTGGATACGCTTATATAGACGTGAACTCCGAATGCAGTGATGAATTTGTAGGTGCAAAATTTTGCCCCGATGATACAGCAGTAAATGTAACAGCACCTTTTGGCTACCAGGATTACACATGGTACGACAATTCTTTTACTCAGGTGCTGGGATCGGAACAAACCATACATTTTTCTCCCCCTCCATCTACCGGTACTGACATTGCAGTTGAACTACAGCCCTATAATGGTTATGGCTGTATCGACACACTGTATGCCAAACTGGTTGATACATTAACGATCACAGCGAAGGCAGGGCGTGATACGGTTTCATGCAATCACAGCCCTGTTGTTATTGGTTCAAATGCTATTCCCGGGTATGTCTACAGTTGGAGCCCCACTTCAGGGCTAAACAACGCAACGAGTGCGAATCCGATCGCTACACCCAACGTGACCACTTCTTATGTGGTTTCGACGCGACATGATGGCGGTGGGTGTCTCAGCATGGACACTGTTTTAATCAAAGCGTCTATAATTGATAATTCAATGCAATTGATCGGAAAGGCGATGTATTGTTTGGACAACGGGGATAGTGCCGTTTTAGTTGTTCAGCCGACTGACAGTATTCAATGGTTTAAAGATAATCTTCCCATTAATGGCGCTCACCAGACACGATACCGTGTCGCTCAAACCGGTACGTATTACGCTATGCTTTTTAACAGGGATGGTTGTATTATTTCCACAGACAAACAAGATATATTAGTTGACAGGGCAAGACCGGGCATCACTTATCCTGTACAATACGCAATAATTGATTTGCCCGTTACATTACAGGCCAGGCCATTCGGTGCAACTGCGGAGTGGAGTCCCGGAACCGACTTGGATGATCCATCGAGTTTCACACCTGCTTTCAAAAGTTCAACAGATCAATTGTACACCATTAAAATAGTTACAAATAGCGGATGCGAAACTGTCGATACACAATTAGTGAAAACAGTCGATCATGCCGATATGTATGTACCGACCGCATTCACACCTAACAATGACGGCTTAAATGATCTTCTGCGACCCACACTGATGGGTATGAAAGAACTTCGTTATTTCAGAGTATATAATCGCTGGGGGAGATTGTTATTTGAAACCCGTACGAGCGGGGCGGGATGGGATGGAAAGTTGAATGGCTCAGACTTGCCTACACAGGTAGTTGTTTGGATTGCTGAAGGCATTGGTGTAGACGAAAAGATTTATAACCGAAAAGGTACGAGTACGCTGGTCAGATGATTTTATTGGTCTTGCAAGACTTTCTTTTTTGCCTGCGCCGAGGTGATCACAGGAGTGATTTCAAAATCAGAAAGGTCTTTCCAATTATTGATCCATTCATGAAGCTTTTCCAATGACTCAGTTTCCATTATTTGGAAGCAAGTGGTTACCTCCTTATCAATCCAACTATTAACATAGTTCAGCCCTTCCGGCATCATCCTTCCTTTTTCTTCAAATCGCTGATACAATGCTTTTACTTTTCCTGCATGGAATCTTTCAACAATCATGTACACCATATAGTCTGTATTATGTTCATTGGTTGCAATTATTTCTAAGAATTTCTACGGCGCTGATGGAAACCTTAAATAGATTTGCTCCAGATTTTACAAATCTCTTTTTCTATAACCAAAACTATAACTGTTTATGAAAAAAATAATAAGCCAGGCAGCGATCTGCTTGCCGTTTTTTACACTTTTCTTTTCTTCCATTATGAATGCGCAAAGTTTATCCGAGGCCGACATCCAGGCACAAATGGTAAAGGATTGGGAAAGAGCAAAAGCATATACTGTAGCATACCTGAATACAATGCCCGCAGATAAATATTCATTTAAAGCTGTTGACAGTATCAGGAGCTTTGCCCAACAAATGTTGCATTTGGCGCAGGACAATTGTTACATCATGTCAATAGCTACCGATCAAACGCCTCCTTCCTGGGCAATGTCTGATATGGAACACAGTGCTGGTGCTCAACAAAAAGATTCGGTGATGTACTATGTAACCACCAGCTATGATTTTTGTACGAATGCGGTTAAAAACACTGACCCAAATAAATGGGGAGAAAAGAAAAAAATGTTTGACACTTATGAAGAAACGAGATTTGCCTTAATGAATAAAACTTTTGAACACCAAACACATCACCGCGGGCAAACCACTATCTACATTCGCCTGCAGGCAATAAGGCCGCCGCAAGAACAACTATTCTGAAATTTTAAGATTTTAGCCGCCGTCCCGATTAGTCGGGACGGTTTTATTTTAAAGAAGCATTGATCTTGCCGTTAGCCTGATCAAAGTTATTTGCGTTTGATTTTTTTATAAATATCTTCATTAACTAAAAATTGAAGATTATGACTCATCCAGTTTCACTTTTCAAAATATCTCTATTTTCTATATTGGTTTTTGTTTCCTGTAATTCTGATACGTCAAATAAAGAAAAACAGGATAATAAAACCTCCGTTACCGAAGTAAAATTAATTGATGGTCATCCCGCCTGGATCATGCAGGGAAATATTTATGAAGTAAATGTTCGTCAATATACAGTTGAAGGGACGTTCAAAGCTTTTGAAAAAAGTTTAGATCGCCTGAAAGAAATGGGCGTACAAACTTTGTGGTTCATGCCCATAAACCCGATCAGTAAAGTTGATCGCAAAGGTGCTTTGGGCAGCTACTATGCGGTAGCTGACTATAAAAAAATAAACCCCGAGTTCGGAACGATAGATGACTGGAACGAATTAGTAAAACACGCACATGATATGGGTTTTAAAGTGATCATAGATTGGGTTCCCAACCACAGTGGTGCAGATAATCGCTGGATAAATGACCATCCGGATTTCTATGTGAAAGATAGCACCGGCAAACCTGCCGTTCCATATGGTTGGACAGATACCCGTAAACTAAATTATGATAATATGGCTTTGCAGGATACAATGATTGATTGCATGAAGTATTGGATCACTGAATCAGGCATTGATGGTTTTCGCTGCGATGTTGCGGGTGATGTGCCTGATGATTTCTGGAAGAAATGCATTGCCGAATTAAAAAATACAAAAGCTGATATTTTTATGCTGGCCGAAGCGGATAAGCCTTCTTTAAACGAAGATGGTTTCGATGCTACGTATGCCTGGGGTATGTTTTCCATGATGAAAAAAGTAGCAAAGGGCAAACGTAATGCCAATGCATTAGACAGCGTAAGAAACTATGTCGATACAACATTTCCGGCAAATGAATTGAAAATGTTTTTTACAAGTAATCATGACGAGAACAGTTGGAACAAGGCAGATTATGGAACCATGCCCGGCGCTATTCATGCTCCGTTCTCCGTATTTACATTTACAATGCCTCATGATGTTCCTCTTATCTACAGCGGACAGGAAGAACCGGTTCTTGACAGTATAAGTTTTTTCTATAAAGACACCATTCATTTTAAAAATTTTGCGAGAGCGAAATTTTATAAAACCCTTCTGGAGCTTAGAAAAAACAATTCTGCTTTAGCAGCTAACGCAAGCTTTAAAAAAATAAATGTGGGAAACGAAAAAGCTATCTATGCTTTTGTTCGCGAAGCAAATGCAAAGAAAGTAATGGTGATATTAAATCTGTCGTCTAAAGAACAAAAAATTAAAATAACCGATCCCGCCCTGTTGGGTAATGCTTATAATGTCTTTATGGGAACCAATGAACCACTCACCAATAAGGAATGGAGGATTGAGCCATGGGGATACGCAGTGTATGTATACTAATTATGATCTAAGATTATATTTAACGATCCGTAGGAAGATTTCAACACATTGATTCAAGAAATTTCTTGGAATCTTCCGCGGTAAAAACCAATTCTGCCGGGGTTTTATTTTTCATCTTGAATTTTATCCATCAAATCATATTGCGTCTCCACTCCTACCCCTTTAGTCAGAGTTTGATAAACTACGCAATATCTTTCGGTAAGCTTTGTAAGACTGGCCATTTGTTCAGCAGTAACATCAGTATCAAGATTAAATCTTAAACGTATTGCCTTAAAGCCCACAGCTACTTCTTTTGAAACACCTAATGTTCCTTTAAAGTCAAGGTCGCCTTCTGCCTGTACATTCCCATTTTTTATTTCAATGCCGATTGCTGTAGCCACCGCCTGTAGTGTAACGCCGGCACACGCTACCAATGCTTCAAGCAGCAGATCCCCCGAACAGGCTAATAATCCATTTCCACCGGTAGCAGGATGGAGCCCCGCTTCAACAAGTGCCCGGCCGGTTTCTACTTTACAGGAAATTCCTTCACCAATGTTGCCTTGTGCTTTTAAAGTAATGATTGCTGATTCCGGATCGGTCCGGTATTTTTCCTTTAGAGGTGCTTGTAACGCTTTTAGTTCTGTGGAATTCATACATGCAATTTACTGATTTGACGAAATGAAATACTGCAGACGACAGAAAACTTACTTCACAGATGGAAATAGACAATATGGAAAATTGCAAGAACGGTCCTTGCCTGCAAACGAATATCCTGTTTATCTAAATCAAGTAACTTGCTATGATCGTTTCCCTGGAAATAACCGGATAATTAAATATCACCTGTTCGTAATACCTACGTTCTCTCTTGCCGATTTTCTGATGACTCTTCGCCAATTCTTTAATATACTTTATCGAATATTCTTTAACAACCTTTGTTTCAAATTCCAAATCATGATGCGGTTAAAATATTTCTTTTTCCAATTTATCCTGATTTAAGTTTACCCTGTGTAAAACAATTTCAGGACGAAACAGGGTAGGTGGAACTACGTATAATTAAATAGAATTTACTTTTCTCTTTGTATATAGATCCTTCTTTGATTACTTTAGTAAAATTTCTTTCGATTTTATCAAAATCCGCCTATGTTAAACCACCTTAGGATTGTGCTGTTTTTCACAGCACTTGTGGCAGTTATCTCTACTTCTTCCTACTCTCAAACAGGCTGCGAAAGAAGACTCACAAGTACAAATTGGAACAAAGCAACCAACTGGACTAACGGTGTTCCTACTGCTGCTATGGATGCGATACTTGGCGATGCCAATTTTACCGGAGGCTTTCAACCAACGGTAAATTGCATCTGCATCCTGTAGATCACTAACCGTTGGGGGCGCTATAGCTACTACTATTACATTAACAAAAAACCTGGTGGTATCTGGTAATGTTACCAATAATTTCTAATGGCATCATTACGCATCCCGCGTCCACTTTGACCCTTTCGGGAAACTGGATCAATAATGGTACTTATACAACTACGAGTGGCAATGCAAGAATTATTTTTGGCGGCGTTACCCAATCTATTGGTGGTTTTTCGGTAACCACATTCCGAAGAGTGAAGATCAATACAGCCAGTACAGTAACATTGGCAAATAATATAATTTCTACAGGGACCAACAGTTATATCTATGTTTATGGAGTGTTAGATCCGAGTGAATCTCCTGGGTATACGGTTACTTCAACAGTGTTATTCAAGATTTTTAATAATGGTAAAATAAAAGTGAATGCTTCAACATTTGCAGGTAATTATATTTTATCTGGTACCACAACACTGGCGGCGGGTTGTATTATAGAATACTCCTCTGCAACTAACTAATCAGACTATCAGTAATAGTTATACTTATTCTACACTTGTAATCAGCGGAACGGGTACCAAATCACTGGCAGCTAATCTTCCTTCTCTGAATTCTTCTAATGCAACAAGAGGAAATATTTACGTGAACAGCGGTACGCTTGATCTGCTATCTTTTACTGCTAACCGGGGAACAAATAAAACTGGTGGTACAATAAGTGTTGCCAATGGTGCTACTTTGAAAATAGGGGGAACCAATACTTTTCCATCAAATTATAATACCACAACTCTAAGCCTTAACGGTACAGTAGAATATAACGGTACCAATCAAACCATTTCTGATCAGACATATGGTAACCTTACATTGAGCAGCTCTTCCGGCGCAGTGACCAAAACAATGCCGGGAACTACCTTTACAATTGAAGGAAACTTTACCAGCAACATTGGAGCAGGAACATCCGTTTCATATACTTCGGCTTCAGCAATAACCTTTAATGGAAATGTAACTATAGGCGCATCTACCACATTTAATGGTAATAGTAATTCACACATAGTCAGGGGCAACTGGATAAACAATGGAACTTTTACCGGGAGCACCGGTACGGTTACATTTGACGGGGCCAGCACAACTATCAGCGGATCAGGTTCACAGAATTTTAATAACCTCTCATTTAACTCTACCGGAATAACTTCAGCGGCAGGGACAACGATCAATGTATCAGGTAATCTTTCAACCACAGGTGCCGGTCAGTTCACACATAATTCAGGAGGTTTGCTGACAATGACCGGAACTTCAAAAACAATTACGGGTGTTGATATCACCCTGAATGATTTTACAGTAAGCGGCTCTGTTACTGCCAGCACTTCTTTTATTGTAAATGGAAATGTGTCTGTATCGGGAAGCTTTACAGGAAGCTCTGGTTCGGTAACAATGGCCGGCAGTTCTAAAACTATAAGCGGAGCAGGCACAATTGTATTCAGTACTTTGTCAATACCCGGAACTATAACCACAACATCTAATTTTTCCATTTCTTCGTTATTGGATGTAAGCGGAACCTTTACAGCCACTACAGGAGCAGCCACATTTACTTCTTCATCTGTATTATCAGGAACGGCTAATTTATATAATGTTATTATCAATGGAACATCTTTGCAGTTATCATCGGGTTCAGTTCTTGGCATTGCAAATAATTTTACGATTACTACAGGTACTTTAAATGTAACCGCCGCGACACCCAATACTGTTAATTTTAACGGACCCGGGGCACAGAATGTAAATGGTATTACTTATCACCATCTTACATTATCAAACGGAAATACAAAGACAGCAGCAGGTTCAATCACCGTCAATGGAAATCTAACTATTTCAGCTTCCACCACATTTAATGGAAGCACTTACACGCATACAGTTTTAAGAAACTGGATAAACAATGGAGCATTTACCGCTTCCAGCGGTACTGTTCAATTTACCGGCACTTCTAATGCTACAATAACCGGTTCCACCACATTCAATACACTTACACTAAATAAATCCGCTACAACTACTACGCTTTCATTATTGAATAATATAAATGCTGCCACTGTTGATATGACCAGCGGAACGATGTTAACTGGAAGTAATACACTTACCATTACCACTACACGAACAGGCAATGGTATTATACTCGGCACCATTACAAGAACACATTCGTTTATTACAGCAGTTGCCTATGCATTCGAAGGGCCGGATAATACAATTACATTTTCAAGTGTATCGGGAGTAGGATCAATTACTGTTACAGTTATATCAGGCAGTATCAGCGATTTCCCCAACGGGTCTTCTATAAACAGGGAGTACGATATTTCAATTACTTCCGGAACATACAATGCGACACTGAGGCTTCATTACGAAGATGCCGAATTAAATGGAAACAATGAGTCAAACATTTTGTTGTGGAACTATACAGGTGGTGCGTGGACCGCTTATGGCAAAACTGCAAACAGTACCACTTCAAATTACGTTGAACAAAGCGGGTTGACCAATATTTCTTACCGTTGGACTTGTGATGAACTCAATTCCGGTGTTGTGCGATGGAATGGCTCCGTAAGTTCTGACTGGAATACTGCCGCCAACTGGACAACAGTATCGGGTGGTCCTACACTACCGCCGTCATCAGGTGACGTAGTTCAGATTGGAACTGGCGCATTCACCAACCAACCAACTATTTCCAACGCAATTACCGTAAAAAGTATTTCTTTTGGAAGCGTACAAGCCGCGACTCTGACGATCGCAGCCAGCGGCTCTTTGACTACAAATGGAAACATAAGTGGTACATGGTCCGCGGATGCTACCCATACGATCAATGCAGGAAATCAAAACCTTACTGTAAATGGCAATCTTATATTGAGCAATGGAACCAATAACCGATCAATTAATTTAAATATAGGTTCAGGAACAGTTACTATCACCGGATCATTGACACAAGCCGGAAATGCTTCCCTGGTATTCTCGGGAACAGGGTCATTAAATATCGGTACAAATTTTAATTATACTTCCGGAACATTCACTGCCGGAAGTGGAACCGTCGTCTATAATGGAACCGGTGCCCAAGTTACTGCAGGTGTTACTTATAACCACCTCACCGTAAACAAATCAGCAGGTATAGCAAGCCTGACAAATACTATATCGGTTGCGGGAAATCTTATTGTTTTATCCGGATACCTTGATGTAAATGCAGCAACCTTTACCGTCGCTGGAAATGTAAATATTAATTCAGGAGCAACACTTGACTGTGATAATGTAACAATCAATGTAGCGGGCAACTGGACTAACAGTGGAACATATATTTCCATATACAGGAACTACGACAATGAATGGAACCGGCGCCCAAACAATTTCCGCAGGTAATTTTAATCATCTCACGATTAATAAATCTTCGGGAACAGCCACATTAACGGGAAATAACACAATAAATGGAAATATATCACTCCAGGCCGGAACGCTGGATCTGGGTACATTTACAGCTAACAGAAGTGCGTCTGGTGGAAGTATAACCATTTCAAATGGCGCTGTCTTGCTGGTAGGCGGGAGCAATAATTTTCCTTCAGGTTACACCACAAAAACTATAAATTCTGGAAGTCTTGTTCATTATAATGGATCGGGAACACAGTCAGTGGCAAGCGCTACCTATGGCAACCTTACATTTAGCAATGGTGGAGCGAATGCAAAAACATTATTGGCTAATGCTGTAGTTGCAGGTGATATTACTTATCAATAGCGGGGCAACATTCAATTCCGGAACTTATACCATTGCATTATCCGGTAACTGGAACAACAGCGGAACGTTTGTTCCTTCATCAGGCACATTATTATTAAACGGATCTTCAAAGACTATAACCGGTAATACAACCTTTAATAGAGTCACGGTAAATGGTTCTTATACCGTGGTAGGAAGTAATATAATTTTCAACGGATTGCTTTGGGTCACTACCGGTGCATCTTATATTTCATCCGCTACTACAACTTTTAACGGAGACCTTACAAATAATGGAACATTAGTTGGGAATGGAACTACTACTTTCACCGGTACTTCAGTACAAACTATCAGGCTTGTAAATGCACTCCTCTCTGCATCAACCGGTATTGTCAATTTTAATGGAAATGTCTCCCCAGTTTTGAATTCAAATTCGTCGCCACAATTTGCAACATTAAATATTAATAATACTGCAGGACTTAATCCAACTGTTGGCTCAACCGTTTTTGTTGCATTAAATATAAGTTCAGGAGCGATATTAAATGCAGGGAACTCCACTCATACAATCTACGGTTCCTTTACCAATGCAGGTACCGTAACAAGTACAGGAACATTGAACTTCACGCCAATTACGCCTAAAACTATCGACTTTGGGAGCTCAGGATTCTCGAGCGATGGAATTGTAAATTTGGGCGGTTCAGGCCAGCTAACACTTGCAGGTACTCCAACTGCGTTAAATAATGTAATTATTTTCAACACAAACAGCGCCGGGATTTCACCCCCATCGGACTGGAATATAGATTCAAATTTTGTGATCGCAAGTAATGCAATTTTTAATGCCGGTTCACACACATATACGGTGGGAGGAGATATTCAAAGTGACGGTACACTCAACGGAAATTCATCCACATTTGTTATGACATCTTCTGATGGAGATTTATCTGCAAGTGCTACTACAGAGTTTAATCATTTTACTGTGTCGGGAGGATTAGTTACTCCTTCAACAGACTTTAACGTGGCAGGAAACTTTACCAACAATGGTACGTATGATGGATCAATTGGTGTTTTAATTATGACAGGGAGTAATGCCGCTGCTATCGGCGGAACAACAACGCCGTCTCCTATTGATCAGCTTACTATTCAAAAAACCGGAGGCGCGATTGTTACGCTTAATGCTAACATCAGCAATCTGTCATTTTTAAATATTTTTAGCGGGATATTATTTACTTCTAATAAAACAATTACCCAGGACGCAGGGGGAGGAATTTTAATTATTAGTGATGGAGCAACATTACGTTTAGGCGGTACAAATTCTTTGCCCGGATTTAGTGGATATGATCTGGACTATAACAGTAATGTTGATTACGCAGGAACAGGAACACAAGCAGTGGGGAATGCCTCAGAGTACGGAAATCTATTAATAACTACTGCCACAACAAAAAATGCTTTTGTACCTTTTGTTGTTCATGGAAATCTATTAATATCAGCAGGAACATTAGCGACGTCCACAGTTACGGAGACACACAGCATTGAAGGAAATTTTATCATGACAGGAGGTTCATTAACCGGAACTGCAAGTACTTATTTATTGAACGGAACAACTGATCAGACTTTAACTTTATTGAGTACTCTTGTAAACCTGACCGTAAATAAATCTTCAGGATTAGTCGTGCTTGGATCAAACGCAACAGTGAATAACACTACCAACCTCACCGCAGGCAAAGTGAATCTTGGTGATTATAATTATACAATTGGAGCAGGCGGAAATATTACCAACTATAATTCTTCAAGGTATTTCATTGCAACCGGAAACGGCACATTGATACAACGGGTAGCAAATGGCGGGAGCAAAATATTTCCTGTTGGTTTTGCAAATAATTATTTACCGGCAACTATAGCATTGACTGCAGCATCAACTACAGATAATTTTAATGTGAGATTGTTGACGGATGCATATGCAGACGGAGATAATGGAACAATTATAGCCTCTAATGTTGTTGAGGCAACATGGCTTATAGCGGAGAGTATAGCTGGGGGATCTGATGCATCGCTTACCCTGCAGTGGCCCGCTTCATTGGAACTAACGGGTTTTGACAGGACAATGAGCCGACTTGCACATTACACGAGCGGTACATGGGACTATGGTTCTTCTGATATTGCCGCGGGAGGGTCAAATCCTTATTCAGTAACCCGTAGTGGATTGACAAGTTTTTCACCTTTTATGGTAAGTACTTTTGATCCTTTACCGGTAACATGGTTAAGTATAAGCGGTACTCATGAAAACAATAATAATTACATCTACTGGTCAACGGCCAGTGAGCAGGACAATAGTTATTTTGTTATTGAAGCGTCAACAAATGGAATCGATTTTACAGAAGCTGGACGGGTGGCAGGCAGTGGATCGTCATCTTCTGTTCATAATTACAATTTTATTCACTATAACATTGTAAATCCTGTAATGTATTATAGGATCAGGCAGGTGGACTTGGATGGCAGGTACACCTATTCAAAGATTATTAAATTAAATGCAAATTCAATTTTGCTAAATTCAGTTTCGCTGATGCCGAACCCGGTAGGGCAAAATGCAACGGTTCTGGTGCAAGCTGTCAAATCCGCAAATCTTGTATTCACAATTTCGGACGTTTCAGGAAGAATAGTCTATTCTAAAACTGTGGATGTACAGGAAGGGACAAATAAGATAGAAATAAATATGTCCGATAAGGCCAAGGGCTTGTATATTTTGAAAATAAGTGATAACGTTTCGTATATAGCGCTAAAACAGCTTATAAAAAAATAATCTTTTAATTTATCTTGCCAAACTATTCTTTCAATTGCTTTACCGTTCAATTTGATCACGAATTCCCATCTTATATTTCTATCATGAAAACATGCCTGTTTAAGCTTTTTTTACATATTCTCTGTTATTCTTCACAACGCATTTTCCCCTTGTACCAGAAACAGATAAAATAAAAGAACAAAGCTCTTAGTAAAATAATTATTTTCGATAACCAATTTATTACAACCAATTTCATTTCGTTCTAAAAAACGGATGATACAAATCTAAACAGCTGCTATATGGAACAATCATCTACCATCACTATCAAAGACAGTTCTGCCAATCCTGCACCTTTAGGCTTATTCGGATTTGGTATGACAACAGTACTTCTCAACCTGCATAATGCAGGTATTTTTGAAATGAACTCTATGATACTTGCTATGGGGATTTTTTACGGCGGACTTGCGCAGATCATTGCGGGCATTTTGGAGTCAAAAAAGAATAATAGCTTCGGCATGACGGCCTTCCTTTCCTATGGTTGTTTCTGGCTTACACTTGTGGCGTTAATAGTCATGCCTAAACTTGGTTGGATGACTGCCGCTTCTTCCTCTGCAATGGTGGCCTATCTGATCATGTGGGGTTTGTTTACTTTTTTAATGTTCATCGGCACTTTTAAAATAAGCAGGGCACTGCAGGTTGTGTTTGGAACACTTACCGTTCTTTTCTTTTTGCTGGCTGCAGGTGATGCCACGGGCAATGAATCACTAAAAACATTCACCGGTTACGAAGGCATTGTATGTGGTGCCTCTGCTATTTATACGGGTATTGCCTCCTTGCTTAACGAAGTATATGGAAAAACTATGCTACCGCTTGGTCTTGTAAAAAAATAAAAATAAGAATGCGGGATGATAATTCATCCAATATTATTCCGTGCGACATTTATCATTTCTGTAATCACTGCGCAGTAGTACCGCCGGATATTTTTTTCTGGGCGAATTTTTGAATTAATCCCGGCAAGGCTCCTGCTATAGCACCGGAGATAGCTGGTGATAAACCGAACTTGCTTCCGAGTTTACCAACAAGGCCGCCTTCAATAGCGCTTACCAATGTACCCCCTGAAGCGAGGCTGCCTTCCAGCGTGGATAATAATCCGCCGGAACTATTTTGAGCAGTAGTTTGGTTGGTTACCCCTTCATGAATATGCGTAGCTATTTCGCGGTGAAGAGCATCCTGCTGATCTGCAGGTATCGCAGATGAAATTTGCGGATTGTTTCCCAAATGTTCTTTAACCGCTTCCAGAATTTCGTCAAACATGTTTGTCAGATTTTATTAGATTAATAAAGATGGTCAAGTTGTAAGCAAATGTATTTTATAAACCATAATCTTATCTCAATTGTATTTTAAATCTCGGAAAATTATTTGGTGACATGCGATAAAAAGGACAGGCCTCTGGAAAGAGGCCCGGTAACCATTAAACCTTATCCTATGAAAATTCTGGAATGAAAATAACAGGTTTTTTCCTTTTTACAAATGTTTTTTTGCAGCCCTTTTATGTGCATTCTGCCGTTATATTATTAATGCGAAATCATCATCCCATCTTTTATGGCCACAGCATGGGAAGGGTATTGGTCATTACAATAAATATTTAGCTTTAACAATACAGGCAAAAGAGTGAGTGTTGATTGACTTACGGAAAAAGTATCCGCCTGCTATAAGCCTATACAGGAAGTGCTATTGATTCATTTCATAATTTGCCCATTGTGTCTTATTCCATCCAACCATGGATATCCGTTCAAAATAGTGTAACCACAAAGCCCTTTAGATTAAATAGTTCATTGAAATAATGGATAGCAGGAAGAAAGCACCACGAAAAAAAGCTCCGTAGGAGGGCATATTATTTCATCGATCATTGCAATCGTACAAATGCATAAATATATTTCGCCCCGAAGGGGCTTTGGTAATATTGTATTGATGAGTTGCTACCACCATCCGACCCTGATGGGGCATCGGTTTATTAAGAAAAATATTTTTTAATAGCGCAATACGTTATCTGATAGTTAACGGAGTGCAACACCCGGGTGTGATCCCGCATTATCCCAAACACGGCGACAAAGAATATCAGAAGGCCTGCTTTGTCATGAAGATATTTGCAATCCCGTCATGTTCTACTTTGCTTTAAACACCAGTCGGGGAAGCCTCATAATATCCCGTTCAAAACACAAGCGGTTACAGGAATACCGGAATGAAGTGATCTGGTACCGGAAATCCTGGTCAGTAAGATATCGCGGTAAGATCTTTATGGTATACTTCAGTTTTTCCAAACTAAAGCCCGCTACTTTATTCCCCCATTCTTTCAGCGTTTGTACATAATCCAGTCTGCCATCACCGGCATAAACCAAGGTAAAATAAGGAGCGGCGCATTTTTCAATATGCTCTTTTCCGTTGGACAACCAACTTCCCGGGTAATACTTGGACAAATGCCCCAATACCCATGAATCAGAAAGTTTAGGAGCCGTCACATCCATTTCTTCCGGTTCAGGAACCCGCTTTCCCCATGCCATGGTTTGCATGTACAATCTTCCACCGGGCTTAAGCAGCTCACGGCAGGATTTAAAAAAATGATCATAAACGGCATCCTGTTTTCCCTCCTTCTTTTCCTTTACACTGCAAAGATGTTCAAAACAGCCAACGCCTGCAATGCCATCAAACTTTCCAAATTCGTTTATAAGAGCCTCTTTAAAATCTTTGATGTAAACGGTAAACCCGCTTTCCTTACAAGCCTGTGCCTGCGCCGGGGACAGTGTTAATCCTATTCCCTCCGCACCATGATCTCTGATCACTTTTAGCAGGGGACCCCATCCGCAACCTATGTCTAAAATCCTGTCGCCTTCCTTACAACCGATGTTATCAAGAATAAATTCATGTTTTGCCAATTGCGCCTGTTCCAGCGTTAGGTTAAAATCATTTTCATACCAGGCACAGGAAATATCGGCATTCTGGCCGATCCTTTTCCTGAATAATTCATCCATGTAATCATAAGTCAATTCGATATCTTTTTGGCTTGCCATATTGGTGGTTTTAAATTAAAAAGTTGATGAAAAAACAAGCAAGGTCCGGTTAATACTTCTATCGCAGCATACGGTGATAGGAAGGATAATTTTAAATTAAGCTAAAAAAAATAAATCGCTCTTTCAAATTTTTTTTTGTTGTAAGGTGCATACCATTACCAGGTGGTGGTGGTGAAACCTCTTTTTTCCTTTGCGCATATGGGGCACGGCCCTGAACTAAGGGAGCAATAAAAAAATCAGGATATCTTTTTCTCATAAAAAGCATTGTGTCCGTGGTTTTTTCGTCGCGTATTTTGTCTGCTGCATTTTTGGTCACAACGGCCACAAAGAATGCACAAAGTGCGTAAAGAGTGTGGAAGAATGTTTGATGCATTGTTGAACATAGTCCTGAAAGGGCGACATATTGGTAGCAACAAGAAAGCACCATCATAAAAAGCTCCGTAGGAGCGATATATTTTTTCATCCATCATTACAATCGTATATACGCATAAATCTATTTCGCCCCGATGGGGCTTTGGTAATATTGTGTTGATGAATTTCTACCAACATTTGACCCCGATGGGGCCTTGTGTGTCCCGCGCTTTTGGTCACAACGGCCACAAAGAATGCACAAAGAACACGAAGATTGTGGGAGGATGCAGAATGTAACTTACAATGTTTTACAAGCGTTACAGTTTAGTAGCAGGCACTTTAGATCCTTGCTATTGCCATGATAATGCGATTGCAAACCACAGTTTTATTTATTTTTTTTTGCAACAATTATTTTTGGACAAAGCCATAAGATAAAAAACCAGTTTGCGATTCATTTTGGAGATTGTTTCGCTCACGATATTGTGGCGCTGTCGATAAATGGGAAAAAAGTCTTTGATAGTTTGATTGTAACTATCGATTTGTTTTTTAGTGTAGCTGATATGGTGGTATACCAGGCTAAAGACGGTCTATGGTTGGTAAACGGTTCAAAAAAAAAGAAATTAGAAAAAATTCCCGTAAGAAATAATCTTTCATTGCAAACAACAGTAAATGGAAGAACAAAGAGTTTCAATCTGTCTCTGCGAAAAGGGAAATTTATTTATGTTGACAATTGCTTTAGGGTAGTTGAAAATGATATCACACACAGGGAACCAACCATTACACAATTTTCAAAGCCACTAGTTTTAGATTAGGATCAATAACGAAACTTTTTCCGTACGACCACGACTTATATCATAGGCAATGTTAGTTTTCGATCACAACGGCCACAAAGGATGCACAAAGTGCGTGAAGAGTGTGGGAGAATGTTTGATGCATTGTTGAATATAGCCCTGTAAGGGCGATACATTGGTAGCCATAAAAAAGCACCAGCAAAAAAAGCTCCATAGGAGCGATACATTTCTTTATCGATTATTGCAATCATACACACGCATAGATGTGTGTCGCCCCGATGGGGCTTTGGTAATATCATAATGATAAATTTCTACCAACAGTTGGCCCCGATGGGGCTGAAGTTTATTAAGAAACATTTTTCTGCCAGCGCAACAAGTGAGATAATAGTTAGCTGAAAGCAACACCAGGGTGTGATCGCGCATTCTGCTAAGCATGGCAATAAAGAATATTGAGCAAGCTGCTTTAATTTAGCGGCAACACAATGAGTATCTCCCGGCCGCTGAAAATACAGAATAGTGTTTCATATGCTCAGCCTTTTTTATCGACAAATTCCAGTATATCGCCCGGCTGGCAGTCCAGTACTTTACAAATAGTTTCCAGTGTACTAAAGCGAACAGCTTTTGCTTTACCTGTTTTTAAAATGGATAGGTTAGCCAACGTTAGCCCCACTTTTTCAGAAAGCTCATTTAATGACATCTTTCTTTTGGCCATCATCACATCAAGGTTTACAATGATCGGCATGGCTTATACGGTTAATTCGTTTTCAGTTTGTATTTCGATGCCTCTCTTAAAAATTTGTGCAATTTCCCATAGGTAAAAGGAGAGAAAATGACAATTTTATAAGACTTTTTATACAGTTAATTTTACATTTTGATTACTTTACTTTACTTTACTTTTATGCACGCAAAAAAAATCTCATTATGCAAACAAAATTTCTTTTACCGAACAGGGCGAGGGTTTGGGGATGGATAATCACTATCCCTGCCTTTATAATAATGATATTGCATTTGGAATTTGATTTTACGTTCCCGTTTCTTGATTATGCTGCAAAAGGAGTACGCCACATTTCGTTTGATAGGCGTTAGTCTTTACTATTCAACCACATTTTCCGGATGAACTGCGGCATTCTTCTGATAATCGGTTTGTTGTTAATTGCTTTTTCAAAAGAAAAAGATGAGGATGAGAGAATTTCCAGGGTAAGATTGGAATCCCTGTTATGGGCAACATTGGTAAATTCTATACTGCTTTTAGTCTGCGATATTGAGGCTTTTTTACAACGAACTATTTTTAAAAATAATGTCATACAACATTTGCTCTACGCTCATTCTGTTTATTATCAGGTTTAACCTTACCATTTATTTTGAAAGAAAAAAGATAAATAAAGAAGACCAATGAAAAATACTATTCGTGTAGAACAAGCCATCCTCAATATAACGCAGGCTGAACTGGCAGAAAAAGTAAGCGTTTCAAGGCAGACCATTAATGCCATTGAAAGTAATAAGTATGTACCCTCTACGATCCTGGCATTAAAAATTGCAAAAGTTTTTAAGAAGAAAGTAGAAGATATTTTCACATTGGAAAAGGGAGATTAAAAAAGCCTTCCGGTGTTAGCGAAAGGCTTCAGTCCATAAATCAATTTGCAGATATACAGACATTTTATTGTAAAACAAATTAAACTTAAAAAAATGAAAAGAAGAAATTCAAAAATAGCCGGGCAGATACTGCTTACCGGCATATTCATGTTTACGGTATCACTTCTTTTTTCGTGCAAAAAGAATTCAATAACTACAACTTCGCCGAAAAATAATATGGGTGAGATAGCAAAAAGCCTAGATGGCGATTTACTTATTGGAAACATATCAGTTGAAAGTGATAATAATGAAGTGGCATTAAATATTAATAATGGCAGCATGTTTATACTGGCTTCGGAAATACCAAATAGCAAAATGGCCAATATTCCCGGCATGCAGTCTGCCGAAGTGATCACTTCTAAATATGGGGTTATTCTGAAGGATCAAAGTAATGACAGGCTATTCTTCCTTGTAAATAACGATCCGGAGAGTATAAAAAAGTTTGAGAATGTACAATCCTCTCTCACCGGGAGCTTTCAAAGTGACAAAATATATGGAACTACAATTGTAAATAGTGAAAAGAGTTAATTGAAGTAATTGCAAATTGATTAAACCTAATTGTTATGCAATTAGGTTTTTTTGTCACCTTTTGATTGCCGTTATTGTTGCTTTGTTCAATTTCATAATTTGGTATACGTCTTATTACATCGGGCCATCATAGCTGTCTTTGCCATTATTGGTATGTCGCCCGGCCTCGCGCCATTAATAGCGCAAATTTCATAATTTAGGGTATGTCTTATTCCATACAACCATGGCTCTCTGTTCAGAATAGCAGAAAAGCATTAGAGTTTTATAAGCTGGCATTTGATGCAGTGGAAGAATATCACCTCGATGGTGACAACGACTCTGTAATCGCAAAGCTTTCCGTTAACGGCGCTGAATTTTGGATAAGTGATGAATCTCCTGAACTGGGAAGTTACAGTCCGAAAACAATTGGCGGCAGCACCATGCGCATAATTTTAATTGCCGATGACCCGGAAAGAATTTTTAATAAAGCATTGCAAGCCGGCGCTTCAGAAGTTTTCCCGGTAGGCGAAGAACATGGATGGAAACTGGGAAGAATAGTTGATCCCTTCGGGCATCATTGGGAAATAGGTCACCCGGTTTAGAAATATTCTTAATCTTCTTCTTCAACCATGGAAATATACAGGTCAGAAGTTTCACCAAAATTCATTGATCTTTTTCTGAACAAAATGAAATTTACAGAAGATGAGTTTGCGGCGGTGTTGTCTCATTTTAAAAGAGAATATATTCCTCGTAAATTTTTTTATTTAAAGCCGGGGCAGGTGCTGAAGCAAAGAGCATACATTAATAAAGGAAGTACCCGCACCTATACGATGGATGAGAAGGGGCACGAGCATATTTTGTTCTTTGCTTTTGAAGACTGGTGGATAGGTGACCTGGAAAGTTATTACACGCAGCAACCTACCACACTATTTGTGCAGGCCACGGAAGATTGTGAATTGCTCTGCCTTGCCAAAGATGATTTGGAGAAATTAGGACAGCAGGTTCCCAAGTTGAAAACAATGTTTCAGCAAAAAGAACAACGGTCATTATTTGCCAACATGAAAAGACTGCAGGAAGTGAAATCTTTATCGGCAGAGGAACGATATCTTAATCTTATAAAAAAATATCCAGAGATATTTCAGCGTATTCCTTTGCAGTACATCGCTATGTACCTCGATATTGAACCGCCTTCACTCAGTCGTCTCCGTAAACGTTTATCAGGAAAATAGTTTTCTTAACCATGGTTAATTGGTTATTTAACCGTGGTTATTGGAAACAGGCCTGCATTCGTCTCACCTTTATAGCCTAAACCAACGAAATATGAACAATCTTCAAACTCCTCCCCCGCACATTCAAATGCTGCAACTCATCACAGGTTTCTGGACATCATGCTGTATTTATTCAGCAGCTAAACTTAACCTTGCGGATCATTTAAAGAAACCGCAAACAGCAGATCAGCTGGCAGAGACGACACACAGCCACGCTCCTTCTCTCTACCGCATATTAAGAGCACTTGCAAGCGCAGGGCTATTCAGCGAAAACGAAAAACATGAATTTGAATTAACTCCGTTGGGAGCCACGCTCCAAAGTAACATACCCGGCTCCATGAAAGCAATGGCTATTGCACAACTGGGCGATCACTTCAGTGCATGGGGCAATTTGATCTACAGTATAAAAACAGGGAATATTTCTTTTGATAATGTAGAAGGAATGTCTGTATGGCAATATTATGAAACGCATCCTGACGAAGGATTGAATTTTATGAAAGCAATGACAGGTGTTACCAATGCGGCCGTTGCGAATGTATTGCCTTGTTATGATTTTACCGGTTTAAAAACCATCGTGGATATTGGTGGCGGAAACGGCGCTTTGATGATGGGTGTATTAGATAAAACTCCAAATGCTACGGGAATAGTCTTCGATGAAGATTACGTGGTGGAAGAAACAAATAAGCAATTAAAAGAAAAAGGATTTAATAAAAGATGCAGCACGCAGGCAGGAAGCTTTTTTGAGTTTGTTCCTAAAGATGCAGATGCTTATTTAATGAAGATGGTGCTGCATGACTGGAATGATGAGCAATGTTTAAAAATATTAAAAAATTGCAGCCATGCCATGAAACCGACAAGTAAGCTGCTGGTGATTGAAGCAGTGATCCCCGAGGGAAATGTGCCTCATCCAGGCAAGTTCATGGATATTAATATGCTTGCTATGACAGGCGGAAAAGAAAGAACTGAAAAAGAATTTAAAGAGCTGTTTGCCAAAGCCGGCCTCGAATTGTCGAGAGTAGTGCATACACACTCACCTATGTTTAGCATTGTGGAGGTTGCAAAAAAATAAAGTCTCCATTCAATATCATTTAGCCGCTAAGACGCAAAGACACGAAGTGCCGCCAGGAATAACTTTGTGTTCCTTTGCGTCTTTGTGTCTTCGTAGCTCGTACATGCGGCTCAATATTTGAATTCCGTTATCGACACGGCATCGGTCAGATCAGTTACAGGCAAATAATTTTTATTTAAATTAGCCCACACATTATTTTTTCTTTTCTTCAAATTTCATTTATGAAAAAACTTGCCATACAACTAACGATTCCTGCAACTATTTTACTGGTCACAGTATTCATGCTCATTTCATGTAATACGCAGCCGAAAAATACTTTACCCAAAACTGTTACTGACGAATCATCCGTAATAAAAACTGAAGATGGTTACAGCTATCGTGACCTGAATAAGAATGGAAAGATGGATGTATATGAAGACAGCAGGCAACCCATTGATGCAAGAATAAAAGATCTCCTTTCGCAAATGACCCTAGAAGAAAAAGCGGGCATGATGTTTATTAATGGCGCAAGAGTGAATGATGATGGAAGTATTGAAGATAAACCTGCCAAAGGAATGTTTGCATTTGCACCCAACGCATTAAAGTTGATGAATGAAAAAAAGATGAATCATTTTAATCTTTGGGCAATACCTTCCATTGATGCGCTGGCAAAATGGTGCAACAGTATGCAGCGTTATGCCGAAGATTCTACTAGACTGGGAATACCGATCACTATTGCTTCAGATCCGCGTAATCATTTTAGCAGCACTATATTTTCTGTAGGTGCCAAAACATTTTCACAGTGGTGTGAGCCATTGGGTCTCGGAGCCATAGGTGACGAAAACATAACAAAACAATTTGCAGATAATTCACGGCAGGAATATGTAGCTGTTGGTATTCGTGAAGCATTGCATCCGCAGGTGGATCTTGCTACAGAACCACGCTGGCCACGCATCAGCGGCACGTTCGGGGAAGATGCAACACTTACTTCAAAAATGGCTACGGCATACATTGAGGGATTCCAGGGTGATACATTAGGCCCGACGAGCGTAGCATGTATGACAAAACATTTTACCGGCGGAGGTCCGCAAAAAGAAGGACTCGATCCTCATTTTCCTTTTCAAAAAGGCCAGGTATACCCGGGCAATAATTTCAATTATCATTTGATACCTTTTGAAGCGGCCTTCAAAGCGCACACTGCAGCTATCATGCCCTACTACGGCGTACCGATGGGACAAACGAGCGAAGACGTGGGATTCTCTTTTAATAAAGACATCATCACAGGTCTGCTGCGGGACAAATATCATTATGATGGCATTGTATGTACTGACTGGGGGTTGATAACAGATGCGCACATGGGTGAAACAGTATGGCCCGCACGTGCATGGGGAGTTGAAAATTTATCAACTGAAGAAAGAGTGAAAAAAGTAATTGATGCAGGAGTAGATCAGTTTGGTGGCGAAAATATTCCGGAAGTAGTGGTGCAATTAGTGAAGGATGGAAAAATTTCGCAAAGCAGGATCGATTCATCTGTCACAAGATTGTTGCGACAGAAATTTGAACTGGGTTTATTTGACGATCCTTTTATAGATGAAGCAAAAGCTACAGAAATTGTAGGTAATGCAAATTTTGTAAAGGCCGGTGAAGAATCGCAGCGCAGGGCAATGACCTTGCTAAAGAATGATGGCAAAATATTGCCGCTTACTCCAAACAAATTGAAGATCTATGTAAAAAATGTAGACCCGAAAGTTGCAGCGCAATATGGAACTGTCGTAGATGATCCCAAAAAAGCTGATATAGCGATCCTTCGTCTCAGTACACCTTTTTATCCTGTCAATTCGCCTATCACAATGGCCCGCATGTTTCATCATGGCGATCTTGATTTCAAGGGTAAACAAAAAGACAGCATCCTGCAATTGCTGAATACTGTTCCCACTATCGTTGATATTTATTTGGATCGCCCGGCTGTGATACCGGAAATAAGTGCCAAAGCAAAAGGATTGCTTGCTGATTTTGGTGCAAGCGATGCAGCGGTGCTTGATGTAATATTCGGAAAATATAAGCCAGGAGGTCATTTACCCGTCGAACTTCCTTCTTCCATGGAAGCGGTGCGCAACCAGAAAGAAGATGTTCCGTATGACTCTAAAGACCCTTTGTACAAGTTTGGCTATGGCCTTTCTTATTGACAGATGATAATATTGTTGATGTAAAAATCCGACAGGCGTTAACAAATCTTAACCCATTTATCTTTTCACCATACCGGTTGATAAATAAGTGCTTTAACACAGCTATCTTTTTTCAAACATTTGTTCCAAATAAAGATAGCCATGAAAAAAGCAATACTTGCTCTATTCGCTTCAGGCGTTTTTGTATTCGCAAAAGCGCAAAATGATCGCGGATCTGTTTCAGTAGCTATTGTGAATGATCAGCAATCGCCATTGGAAAATGCCACGGTAGAATTGCTGAAGAGCAAAGATTCTTCATTGGTGAAAGTGGCGCTTACTGATAAAAAAGGTATTGCAGAATTTGAAAATATTCCCTTTGGAAATTACCTGGCAAGAGCAACGATGGTGAACTATTCCGCCCTGTACTCCTCTTCTTTCGAACTATCAGGAAACAATCCAACTATTTCACTTTCTCAAATTTCACTAACCCAGTCTGCAAAACAATTGGGCAATGTAACGGTGACGACTAAAAAACCTTTTATCCAAAAACTAAGTGACAGGATCATAGTGAATGTGGAGAACAGTATTGTAAATGCGGGTAGCTCTGCAATGGATGTACTGGAGCGTTCGCCGGGAGTAAATGTAAGCCAGGATGATGTGATCAGTTTGCGGGGACGCAGCGGGGTAATTATTATGATCGATGGCAAACCTACTGCCATGACAGGAAGTGATCTTACCAATTATTTAAAAGGTCTTCCTTCTTCCGCCATTGAAAGAATTGACATTATCACCAATCCTTCCGCAAAATATGATGCGGCGGGCAATGCAGGCATCATTGATATAAGAATGAAAAAAGATCAGCGCATGGGAGCTAACGGAACTGTGTCAGCCGGTTATGGACAGGGAATTTATCCTAAAGCAAATAGTGGCGGAACTTTTAACTATCGCAACAAGAAAGTGAATGTGTTTGGTAATTATAATTATGCATATCGTGTCGGGTTAAATCATTTACTGCTGGACAGGAGTTTTTATGATAACGGCGTGTACAATGGCGGTGATCTGAAAGACAATTATTCCCGGTCGCCATTTAATACAAATTCATTTCGTTTTGGTACGGATTTTTTCCCCGGCAAGAAAACCATCATCGGTTTTGTTGTCAATGGAAATTTTAATCATTACAGGCGCTTTAATGACAACGGCTCTATCGTGATCGATCCGCAAAGACAGGAATCAAGCACTTTTAATTCTTATGCTACCAATAATGACCACGGCAATAACCTGGTGGGTAATATAAATTTCAAACATGATTTTGATTCAACGGGAAGAGAACTGACGGTTGACCTTGATTATGGTAAGTATAATTCTACTTCCTTAACTGTGAATGCTACGAAGTATTACAAGCTTGATGGCAGCAGCCTGCAACCGGATTATGTATTGGATGGAGATCAGAAAGGAAAACTAAATTTCAGAACCGCTAAGGCCGACTATGTAAATCCATTAAAGAAAGGAGCGAAACTGGAGGCTGGATTTAAATTCAGTTATGTTTCATCCGATAATGATGCAAAGTTTTTTGATGTCAGCACAGGCACGCCGGAGAAAGATGTTAATAAGACCAATCATTTTCTTTATCACGAAAAAAACAATGCAGCTTACCTGAACTTCAGTAAAGATTTTAAAAAGTTCGATATACAATTTGGCTTACGCGGCGAGCAAACGATCATCAGCACCAGGCAGGAAATCGGAAACGTAACCTTCGATTCAAGTTATTTCCAGTTATTCCCAAGCGCATTCTTCAATTATAAATTAAAGCAGGATCAAACACTTGGGGTTTCCGTCAGCCGTCGTATAGACAGGCCCGGGTATTCCTCATTGAATCCATTTCTTTTTTTGATCGATGTGTCAACTTATGCTACAGGTAATCCGGGTCTGTTGCCGCAGCTAACATGGTCTTATGAACTAAGCTATACCGTGAAGAGCCTTAACTTCTCTTTCAACTATAGCCACACAAAAGACGAAGAAAATATCACGCTGGCACGTTTCCATGAAGTTTTTCCCAATATACCTTCAGATGAAAATGTTACTGTCCAGATCCCCATTAACCTGTCTTCTTCTGATTATTTTGGATTGTCCATATCGGCACCGATTAAGATCACGAAATGGTGGAACATGATCAACAATGCTGATCTATACTATCAAAAATTCAGAGGCAATTTTAGCAGCACTGAATTAAACAATGGAAAACCTGCCGCGGATATCAGGACCAATAATTCATTTATGTTCAAAAAAGGTTGGTCGGCTGAATTGAATGCATCACTTAATACGGGCGGACAATATGGCTTTATGGTTCTCGATCCTCAATGGGGCATGGGAACAGGCGTGCAAAAACTTGTTTTAAAAAATAAAGGAACGGTGCGATTCAATATTACTGATATCTTCTGGACGAATTTGCCGAAGGCAGTTATCACGTATAATAACTATGTTGAAAAATGGCACGCTTTCCGGGAAACAAGAGTTGCCAACGTGACCTTTACGTACAGGTTTGGTAACAGTAAAGTGCAGGCAGCACGTCGCAGAACAACCGGCTCGGAAGAGGAAAGACAAAGAGCGGGCAACTAAAAAACAAACAATAAATCTTATTACTTGTGTAATGACTCCAGCAACTTAAGATGTGGCTGGAGTTTTTTCAAAGTATCCTTTTGAAGAAATTGTTTCAGGTGCTTATAAAAATGGCTGTGATCATAATAACCATACAAACTGAAATGAAAATCTTCCGGGGAGTGTGCGAGATGCGATGCAGCTTTTCTTATTCTTAATATCTGGAGAACTTTTTTACTGCTGATGCTGGTAGTCTTTTCAAAATACCGTTGTAATGTTCTTGTGGTAATGTTGTAGTGCGAAGCAAAATCACTGATCGGAGTAGTAAAATCATTATGATAGTTGCAATGATTTACAATAGACGTAACCACACGAATGGGCTGCAGGGAACCTGAATATTTTTTTACTATTGACTCAAAGTAATTGCTTGCGATCTTCACTCTTGCCTCAAACGAAGGGGATCTTTTAATCTTATCAATAATAGACGGATCAACCAAATAACTAAGAGGAAAAATATATTCACGATACTCTGAAAAATTTATTTCCTTTTCAAAGACCACCGGCGATATTTTGAATTTGATGCCGAAGATCTTGTTACCCGGCTGATGATAACATTCAATCGCTTTATGCCTGGGCAAAAAGCCATCCGATTTCATTCGGAATTTTTTCTTCTGTACCTGCATGGTAAAAGGAGTACCTAGGTTAATAAGGTAGGTATAGCCGATATTGGGAAACAGGGCGTCAGAAAAACCTTTGGGATATTGTTTCCATAGTGATTCAAATTTAGTTTCCCAAAAGAAATCAATAAAATGCTCCAATGAAGATGGCGGAGCGCTGCGGTAATATTTTTGTTCAAAATGCTCTTTATGGAAAAACTCTACATGCTGCAATGCCCTTGATTTTTATAAAGATATAAGAAACCGCAGCCAGTGATATTAAAACTTTATAAATGGCAGATTCTTTACTATGACTTTAAGATGGAATTTTATACATTTATATTTCACTTAATCGCCACCTACTATGAGGACATTTATCGCAACCTTCCTTTTTATATTTTTTGGTACCTGCCTTCATTCCCAGCAACTAAGCCAGGTAAGCTTTTCTAACGCATCTTCTCTCTCCTATTTTTCTTTTCTTGTAGATCAAACAGTACTCATACGGGTTACTGACGAAGGAAAGATACTCGAGTGGGGAACTGAAGAGCAATCTATCCGGGCTGCTAATTATTACGCTCCCAAATTGCTGCCGTATATCGGCCGTGTCGAATACTATGGTCAGGATGCGGATTCTGCATTCAGGGGAAAAGTAAAAAGTATAGGTACCTGCAATATTAATTATTATGCGCACTATGATGAGCCGAATAAGGCCGGGAAAATAAAATCACTGGGAACTCTTCAAATGGATTACTATTCCAATTTTGATAATATAGCCTTTAAAGGCAAATTGAGATTCGCGGGAAATCTTATCTTGGAATATTATCCTTCGCTTGCCGACGAAGCATACAAAGGCAAATTAAAAACTGTAGGAAGCACGCCTATTACTTACTATTCCACGTTTGACGATAAGTTGATCAAAGGAAAAATAAAAAGTATCGGCACTGTTTCGTACACGTGGTACACTTCTTACGATCGCAGTGAATTGAGAGGTTCCATGAAAACAGGAACCTACAGGTTACCGGTAGGCAGCGTAACTTATATTCTTCGATAATTGATTTTCTCCCAGAAGAATCTAATTCTCTTTATAGTCAATCGCTGATGACCTTTTTTATCTTGAGGCATCATAGTTTTCTTTTATTCCAAACAAGTCAAATATTTATTTTCGCAGTTGTGTTTTTATTTTCAAATCCTCATATCAGTATAGCCGGTATTAAAGATGTGCCTGTAATTAAAAAATTATTAAACAATGCGTACAGGGGAGAAACCTCCAAACAGGGATGGACAACTGAGGCACATTTGATCGGGGGCGATACGAGAACAGATGACCTGAATGTACGGCAGGTGATGCAGCAAAAGAGAAGCATATTTTTAAAATATACCAGTGAAGAAAAAGAAATTATAGGTTGTGTGAATTTGCAGCAACACGATAATAAGCTCTATCTTGGAATGTTCAGCGTATCCCCGGAACTGCAAGGCAAAGGGATTGGCAAGGAAATGTTACAAGCGTCTGAAGAGTACGCAAGAGCTTTGAAATGCATTTCCATCTTTATGTCTGTAATATCGGTTCGCTCTGAATTAATAGACTGGTACGAACGCCATGGTTATAGAGACACCGGTCAGCGCAAAACATTTACCGAAGATGCCCTTACAGGAAAACATTTGCAACCATTGGAGTTTATGGTAATGGAAAAATATGTTTAATGATTGATTACTTAGCAGGAGTAATAATAATGTTTCGGTATTCGATCGGTTCGTGATCTCCCTGCAGCATAACAGGACCTGCTTCACCTTCATTACTATCAAGGGCGCCGCCTGTAATTCCGGGTATTTCGCGATTGCAAATAATTGTTTTACCATTTGCGACGATAGTGACCATCCTTCCCACGAGTGTAATATCATAAGACTGCCATTCACCTGCTTTTTTTGCAACCAATTCAGTAGGTGCTAAAAATCCATATATACTCCCCAGCATGTTCTTCTTTGGTTCATCCATATTATCATCTACAACTTGTACCTCGTATCTTCCTCTTAAATATACCCCGCTGTTTCCATTGGTGGAATACCGAAACTCAACATGCAATTTGAAATCGTTGAATTTTTGATCAGTGATTATATTGGAGCCAGGCTCAGAACTTTTTAAAACACCATTCTCAACTATCCATTGATTTTTTTCACCGGAAGGATGCCAGCCATTTAAATTCTCGCTATTAAAAATATGAATGGGTTTCCCCCATACCGGTTTCTTGGTTGTTGCAAGAGAAGGTGCACGAACAGCGGTACAATTATATTTTTTTCCGCCGGGATAGGTGACTGTACCGCTTAGATCGTCTCCATTTAAAGTTGCTTCAAAAATTAAATTCCCGTCCCCTGATTCCCATTGAGGCGGTATGCTGAAACTAACATTCCCATTATTAAAATTTACTTCCGAGATCGGGCGGGCACTTCCACCCGTACTAACAAACTCTCCAATAAGCGTATGAGTTCCTGAATGATTTATTTCAAGCCATGATGGAAATTTTTTCCCATCCATATCAACAGTGATATCCCATCTTCCTTCTATCGGTGAGGGATCTGCTTTTGCCATCGATGCAATCACAAACAAAAAGACCAATGAAATACTTTTGGGATGAAAGATCCATTGCAGACTGAATAATTTTATTTTCATTCGGCTGTAATTTTCTCATTGAATATAGTAATAAATTTAATCGGCTTCTTCGTTTCTTGTAACTCCTTCCACAAAAAATCAGGATAATAATTTATCCGTATAAATCCTTCTATTAATTTTTCTAATCATGAGAATATCTTTGCATTTCTATCTGTGCCTTTTATAAGTTCAAATTTTTGCTTTGACTGGTTTAGCCACAGGTTTCATAATAATTGACCCCGCTGCCGAGTTAGAAAAGATGGCCTGGTAAAAAGATCCGATACCGGGGCCTTCATCTGAAAATCGAATTCTGTCGCCCGAAACATAAATTTCTTTTTTTTGTTTGATAAAAAATCTTTTTTGATGAGTTTCCAAACAAACAATGCTGCCAACCTCCCAGCCTTCTGTCCAACCTTTGGGTAAGTATAAATTGACGACCTTGTAGCATTCCCCTTTTTTCAAAATTTGCTGAGGATCGGTTATCTCGCCCCAATTCAAAATATTCGACCAAATCCTTCCGAGCAGGACAGATGCCACTACTACAATGGCAATAATGAACCAGGTATTCTGGCTAAAGAAGGACATTGACTCTTTCATAAAAATTTATTTGATAATTAGCAAAAAACTAAAAGCCGCAGCCCAACAAATATAGATAAATAAAAAACCGCTTGGGTAGTATTATACGCTACGATACTTCTTAACAGAAACTACGATTCTTAAAAAATAATTTCTAAATTGAGCTAAGAATTATCAGGCGCCACCAATTCTCAAGAACACCGCCCGCCAATATTCGACAAAAATTCTTCATTCTATAAAAAATCAAAAAAACCGGTAGCCTGGAAACAGCGGGTAAAGTAGCGAACCCTTTATTATTTACTTCGGTTAAATAATACTGCAATTAATATGAGATTAAGAATGAAACGGTGCTATGGGGGAAAAAAAATATTGTTATGCTGCCTGACAGTCTTTTTAATAAATCACTTGTTTTGCCAGGATCCGGTTTTGGTTTTGCCTGTTGGCCATACAAGTTCGGTTAGCACTGCCGCTTACAGCCCCGACGGAAGATATATTGTAACAGCTTCATGGGATAATACGGCTAAAATTTGGGAAGCTTCGGATGGGAAGCTCCTCAGTGAATTGAAAGGTCACACGGCTTCTCTTACTTCTGCGATTTTTAGTCCTAATGGGAAATATATTGTAACCACTTCCAAAGACAGTACAGCAAGAATATGGCAAACTTCAAACGGCAATTTTCTTTATGAATTAAAAGGGCATGCCGATTGGGTAAGCATGGCTTGTTTTAGTGCGGATGGAAAATATATTGCAACAGCTTCCTGGGATAATACTGCCAAAATTTGGAATCCGCTTACAGGTAAATTGATCAATACATTGATTGGTCATGCAGGCCCCGTTCATTCTATATGTTTTAGTAAAGACGGAAGATATATTCTTACAGCTTCCAAAGACAGCACGGCAAAAGTTTGGCGGGTTTCCGACGGTCATCTTTTAAAAACTCTCAGGGGTCATACAAATTGGGTAAATACCGCTGTATTCAGCAGTGATGAAAAATTTATATTAACCGCATCCGCAGACAGTACGGCCCGTATCTGGCAAACTTCATCCGGTCATCTTGTAATTCAATTGACGGGGCACAGGGGTGCAGTGAATACAGCTGTTTATAGCTCCGACGGAAAATATATTTTGACTGCTTCAAAAGACAGTACAGCAAGAATATGGCAAACTTCAAATTATCATCTATTGCATGAATTGAAGGGACATACTGATGCTGTGAACATGGCCCTGTTTAGCCCCGACAATAAATTTGTCATCACTGCATCAAAAGATGACGAAGCGATCATCTGGCAACTTTCTGACGGCTCTTTAAAAAAAGAACTCAAAGGACACAACGGCCCTATAAACAGTGTGACATGTACACCTGATGGAAAATACATTCTGACAACATCAGATGATAACACGGCAAGAATATGGAATGCTTCTGACGGGAGTTTGTCAAATGAATTAAAAGGTCATACCAGTGTTGTCACTTCTGCTGTTTTTAGCTATAGTGGCAAGTTTATGATAACTGCTTCATGGGACAATACTGCCAAAATTTGGGATCTAACGGATGGAAAGTTGCGTGCCAATTTAAAAGGGCATAGTGATTGGATAAATGACGCAACATTCAGCCCTGATGGGAAATATGCGATCACAGCTTCATCAGACAATACAGTAAGAATATGGAGTGTCCCGGATGGAAACTTAATTCGGGAATTAAAAGGACATACCGATTGGGTGAGTTCCGCAAGTTATAGCCCTAACGAAAAATATATTGTTACGACTTCATGGGACAATACAGCAAGGATCTGGAATGCATCGACCGGCGATCTTGTTAGCGTAATGAAAGGGCATACAGCTATGATAAAATCGGCAAGCTTTAGTCGTGACAGTAAATTCATCGTAACATCATCCTGGGATAATACCGCCAAAATTTGGAATGTCGAAGACGGAAAATTAATTCATGATTTGAAAGCGCATACAGATAAAATAAGAACGTCTGTATTTAGTCCCGACGGAAAATATATATTGACGGCATCATGGGACAGTACCGCTAAAATATGGGACGTTGCTTCGGGCAATCTCGTTTTGAATCTGAAGGGTCATAATGGGCCGTTGAATTCAGCGGCGTATAGTCCTGATGGAAAATATGTCGTTACTACTTCAATGGACAATACAGCAAAAATATGGTCGACTGCAGATGGACAGCTTATCGGCAGTCTTGAGGGTCACAAACAACCGGTGATCTCAGCCACATACAGTCCCGATGGAAAATTTATTGTAACGGCTTCATGGGATAACACGGCAAGAATCTGGAATGCATTGAATGGAAAATTGGTAAAAGAATTAAGCGGTCATACCGCTTCTTTAAAGTCAGCCACATGGAGTCCCGATGGAAAATTTATCGTTACTACTGCCGAAGATAATACCGTAAAAAGATGGAATGGATTAACGGGTGAATTTCTCTACACCTTTTTTGCTGTGGACAGTTCAGATTACCTCGCCATTGACAAGGATGGCCGTTACGATGGAACACCTGCCGCACGCAAAATGCTTTATTACGTTTGCAATAATGAGATTGTGGATCTTGATCAATTCAAAGACCTGAGTTGGGAACCGGGCTTAGTAAGCAAGCTTACGGGAATAAATAAAGAACCGATCACGGCAAAAAAAATATCAGAGATCAATCTTTGTAATTATATACCGGTAGTAGTTGATAAAGGAATGAAGAACGATATTTACCAGTTTCAAATTATTCCAAAAAGAGGCGGTATCGGGGAAGTGCAGCTTTATGTAAATAACAAATTAATTGAAAGATTTGATCCGGCTTCTTTGTCCAAACTTAATAATGTTTACAATTTATCGGTAAGCAAAGAAAAGGTTTCAGATTATTTCGTTCCCGGGCAATACAACGACGTAGTGGTAAAAGCGACTACACACGAAGGGACAATGTTGTCAAGGGGTGCCGGTGTAACTATTGCGTCCGATAGAAAAAAAGTAATTGACCCGGATATGTATATAATATCAATCGGGGTCAGTCAATATAAGGGTGAAGATCTGAAACTTATTTATGCTTCTAAAGATGCCGTAGATTTTGCCTCGGCTGTTGCAGCTTCTGCAAAAAAATTATTGAATACAAGCGGGAGCCAGCATGTACATACATTTCTTTTCGATACTGAAACAGACAGCCAGCGATGGCCATTAAAACCCGCTTTGCAAAAACTGGTGGATAGTATTGCCAGGATAGCGAAGCCGGAAGATATAGTAGTTATATTTTTTGCGGGACATGGAGTTTTACTTGCCGGGCAAAAAAATCTTTTTCTTCTTACAGCAGAAGCTTCGTCTGATGCACTAAATGGAATGGAAAGTCAAGTGGCTATCAGCACAGATGAGTTGAAAGAATGGTTGCGAAAAATAAAAGCCAACAAACAAATATTGATCATTGATGCCTGCAATAGCGGACAAATAGTGGAGCAATTACAACAATTGATCAAACGCGAAGTGCCTGCCGATCAGCAACGGGCCCTGGAAAATTTAAAAGACAAAACAGGAACTTATATTCTCGCTGCGTCGGCCGCAAACCAGGCAGCGCATGAAAGTGTTGCATACGACCAGGGACTACTTACCTACAGTTTATTATCAGGAATCAAATTGGGAGGAGGTTTGAAAGAGAATAAATTCATTGATGTAACTAAGTGGTTCAATTTTGCTGCGGACAATGTGAAATCATTAGCAAAAAATCTCGGAGGCAGGCAGGACCCGCAAATTATTGGCAATGCAAGTTTTATTGTGGGTCTTGTTGACAAAGATGTAATAGATGGCATCAAATTATCGATAGAAAAGAAGATCTTTAGCCGTTCTATATTTATAGAAAATGAAGAGTTGCTTAGTGACGATTTGGGAATTTCTGATTTGGTAGACAAAGCATTAAATGATCTTTCTGAATCAGGTGAACAAAGCCCGTTGGTGTTTGTCGCTGATAATAATCTATTGGATTCCTATTCCATCCGTGGTAAATATTCAGTTAAGGATAATATTGTGACAGCCAAAATATCTCTTTTTAAAGGCCGGAAAGAAAGAGTAGCACAATTTGATCTTAGTGAAACAGTAGATAAAAAAGATATGCTGGCCCATGAGATCGTGCAAAAGGCAGTTCAATATTTACAACAATCACAAAAATAATTTCGAAATATAACAGGTAATCCTTTGCAAATAAAAAATGAAATATGAAAAACAGATCAGCCGGAATTTTAATAGTCATAAGTACAGCGGTTATATTTTATGCATGTTCAACTTCGAATGTTGGCTCTGCAACAAAAGATGAAAGTTTGAGGATGAAAATAAAAGAGCAACACAATCTTATTGACCCGGAAAAGTTACCGGCACAACAACCTCTTACCATAGGGGAAAGAGCTTTAGCGGATAAAGGTGAAAGCCGGGGGGTATTATCCCCCGTCGCTGGTAGTCTTGTATCGCTTGCAACAAATGCTGTAAAAAAAGTAATTGCCAATAAACAAAAAAAATATGTAGCCGATTACCAATTCGGTTTAACTGACTTGTATTTCTACGACCAGCTCTCCAATGAAAGTCCTTTCGATCCGGTGGGACTGCAATTCAGCGGATTTAAACTATTGAGAACATTCACTAACAAAGAAAATAATATTGACACGGCGCTTATGGCCGATTTTGTTTTGGATACCGCACGCATGTCCGAAATGATAAACAATTCCATTTTTCGGCTGCGGTTAAAAGATTTCCAGTTGCAGTATGCAAAAGCTAAAGTGCCCAATAACCAGGACAAGAAATTGAATCTCGACTTTGAAATAACTTTTACCACTTCTTATGTAAGTGATGAAGGAAAAATATACGATAGTGTTGTGCTGGGAAAATTCTATTTGTTCTTGAGGGATGCACCGCTTGACCGGCAACAGGCAGATTACAAACCTTACTATGATAAACTGAAAGACAGTTTATTGATCGGTAAATCATTTATTGTGCCAAGATCATTTGGTTATCATCGTGAAGCGAGCGGAGAAATGAAAGCAGGCTATAGCCAGGGAGCTTATTCCATCCAGGTACGCGTAAAAGAAAGTTCCAAGGATCATTTTATCACTAAGCTGATTTTTGAAAACGCCAATGTAATGATCGATGCCGGCGGCAGCCAACTTAAATCGACACTGAATAAAAAACTTTAATTGCAGTTATGGTAAAAAAAATTATCCTTTCTGTTCTCTGCGGTTTCGCTGTTATGCTCGTTACCTGGATCTACCAGAACTTCGATTTCTCGTTTAACGTAGAAGATGGTTTTTTAAAAAAAGTGTTTTTCTGGAAGGATAAAATATATTCTTCGCCTCCCAGGAACAAAGCAGATTTTATTTTTATCAACACAGGAAAAGACCTCGCATTGGTGGACGATACTGTTGATTACGGAAATGTTTCCGTTTCAGACCGGGAAAAAATTTACAAGGTCGTTCATTACCTGAATACAGTTGCGGCAAAGCCTGCCTTTACCGTAATTGATGTTCAGTTCTATTATCCCTACAGCATAAATCCTGTCATTGACACGTTACTTGGGAAAGAATTAGAAAATAATGATAAAGTACTGATACCTGTGGTTAAAGATGAGAGCGGCCATTATAAACAGCCTTTATTCCGGTCACATTATGCTTATTCAAATTATCGGACATTCGGTCCGGCTTTTAATAAATTCAGAATATTAAATCAAACGGCTACGCCTTCCATTCCAATCGCATTGCACCAGGCTATAAACAAAGCGGTGTACCAGGATCATTTCTTTTATTCAACTTTCAACAAGAGGTTATGTCTTTCTTCGATCTGGCCTAGCTATTACATCAAAAACGATGACGTTATAACCGGCGTAGTAAAGGATGTAAGAAACCTAAAAGAGGTGAACGAGGCTGTCAGCGAAAGTCATAAACAAAAGAAAAAACAGTCGGTAAATACTCAATATTATAATATCGGGGAGTTATTGTTTGATATGGAAGCCAACCCTGGCAGATATTCTGATTTTTTTAAGAATAGAATTATATTTATTGGCGACCTTCTGCAAGATATGCATGTAACGCCGGTAGGAAAAATGTCGGGCCCGGTATTGCTGGCAAATATTTATTTGTCTCTTTTAAATAATCAACACAGGGTCAGTTTGTGGTTCTTTCTTACGTTATTGATAGCCTTTTCTGCTTTAAGCTATGTTGCTTTGTTTAAAAAAATACCTGAGATAAAATTCAATTTTAAATTCATTTTTTCATCGTATGTCGTAAAATTTATTCGTGGGTATATCTCTTACTTTGGCTTCCTGTTTTTATTGTCGTTGCTCGTAGTCATTGTGTTTGATGTGCAGGTTGCCCTGTTCTTACCCTCTTTTATTTTTACCGGCATAGAATATATAAGTCAAAAAAAATATAAGAGCATTAAATAATCAGAAATCTGTACCCTGCCATGTTTTTTTTAATTTAGGTAATACCGAAGCATTGAGTTTAATGGGAAAATCAATTTTACGAAGTAGCATCCTGTTTGCGTTGATTATTCTATGCACAAGGGCAATGTGCCAGGATGAAAGCGCGGACCAACGCATCGCCAGGTATAGTTTGAAAATTCAAACGAATCCTGACAGCGCTTCCGGCTACATCAATCGTGGCATTGCCTATAAAGATAAAGGCAACTATGCATCAGCGCTGGCAGATTGCAACATCGCACTTTCACTCGAGCCGCGCAATTATGAAGCTTTAAAAACCAGGGCAAGCTCTTATTATTATCTCCAAAAATTTGATTCATCCCTTACTGATTTTTCTGAAGTATTAAAACACGATCCAAATGATGCAATGTTGTGGAATAGCCGTGGAAATGATTATTACTACCTCAACAAGCTGGATCTTGCGCTCAAAGATTATAGCGAAGCGCTGCGTCTTAAGCCTGACTATGCAATGGCCTGGTTTAATCGGGGCGATACTTATTACTGGTTAGAAAAATATGATTTGGCTATTGGCGATCTGTCTGAATCATTGGTTCATGATCCAAAATTTATAAGAGCGTGGTATATCCGTGGAATGTGTTATTACTACCATGGAAAATATGAACCGGCGATCGCTGATTTCAGCCAGGCATTGTTGATCGATTCGACAAATACAGATGCATTAAATGCAAGAGGTTTGAACTATTATCTCAATAAGAAGACCGATCTCGCTTTGGCTGATTATATGCAAACCCTGCAACTTGATCCTGAAAATATTTATGCCTGGATCAACCGTGGAAATCTTTATGAGAGTCAGCAAAAATATGATCTTGCCATTACTGATTATACGCAGGCATTATTATACAATCCGAAAAATGCAGATGCGTTGTACAGCAGGGGCAACATTTACTATACACAGGGCAAATACCAGGAAGCATTAAATGATTTTGATGAACTATTGAAATATGATTCAACGGATGCAGTGGCAATCGGTCGCCGTGCGGATGTGTATGTGAAAATGAACAAGTTTGATGAAGCCCTTAAAGATTATTCTGCAGCTATCAGATTAAATCCAAAAAATAGTAATTCATTTGCCGACAGGGCCGACTGTTACCGGTTTATGGGAAAATATGAGCAGGCTTTGAGTGATTATAACACTGCATTGAACATTAATCCAAAATCGATTTTTGCACTTAATGGCCGGGCAAATCTATACACTCAATATTTAAAATATGACCTCGCCATTAAAGACCTTTCAGATGCGTTAAATGTTGACCCGAAAAGTTTCGAGGCCAGGAATAATCGTGGCAATGCATTTTATTACCAGGGAAAATATGATCTTGCTATCAGTGATTACACCACTCTCCTCTTACTTAATCCAAAATACACGATTGCCTTTTTTAATCGCGGTAATGCATATAAGTTTACAGGTAAACCTGAACTGGCTATCGCTGATTATTCACAGGCGATTGCTATTGATCCTTCTTATATCCAGGCATGGAGTGAAAGAGGAAGCGTTTATGCATTGCAGCTCAAGTATGATTTTGCTATTAATGATTATAACGAGGTACTACGCTTAAAACCCGGTGACACTGTTTGCCTGAATAATCGCGGACTTGCATTTTCTTATCAAAAAAAATACGACGCAGCGATAAAAGATTTTAATGAGGTATTAAGAATAAATCCCGGCTCGCTAATCGCAAGAAATAACCGCGGAAATGCTTTCATAGGGCAAGAAAAGTTTGACGAGGCTATGAATGATTACAATGAAGTATTGCGCCGTGATCCCAAAAATGTAGCAGCGATGGACGCCAAAGGAAATGCGTATGCAGGTAAAGGCATGTATGACGAAGCGATGAAAGAATATAACAATGCTCTGAAGATAAATCCTAATTCTATCAATGCACTTAACAACAGGGGAAACGCATATTTTAACCAGGGTAAAGACCAGCTTGCATATGATGATTACAGAAAGATCTTATCTATAGATCCGAAGAACCTTCCTGCCTTATTTAATCTCGGAAATGGATTTAATCAAAAAGGCATTTACGATTCTGCGATGTATTATGCTCATGAAGCATTGCGTATTAACTCAAAATCTGTACTTGCAATAAATCTGCTCAGCCTTACAAATTTTTACCAGGGTAAGATACCGGAAGCAACAGATTATGCTGAGCAGGCACTTAAAATTGATTCGAAATCTTCGGCATCGTTCAACACGAGAGGATTGATATACGCATGGCAGGGACAATATGATTCGGCGGTACTATTCTATAATGAAGCTCTTGCACTGGATAATAAGAACACAGATGCACTCAACAATCGGGGACTCGTTTATTACAACGAGGGTAAATATGAAGCAGCCATAGCCGACTATTCAAATGCACTTCAATTGGTGCCAACCAATAGCCGGATTATTATAAACCAAATACTGGCTTATATCGCTGCCGATGAATTTGACAAAGCAGCCGCACAATTTAATTTGTACCGACAGAAAAATCTCAGCGGTTACATGGAACAAAACAAGGCCTTTGCTTTTTTGAAAAAGTATATCACCGCCTGTACGGATTTCCTTATAAAAAAAGATTATACGGGAGCATTGTCTCTTCTGCAGGCATCGCTCGAAGAATACCAGCTGTCGTCAGAAAATCAAAATACGAACAAGTTGTTGACAAATGAATATTCAAATATTGTGTACCGCACAGGATGGGTATTGCAAAACCTGGATGAGAATGATAAAGCTCTTGAATATTATAAAAAAGTAAAAGTATTGAAACCGGCGTTTGCCAATATCAGTTCTGTGATTGAAAACCTCGAACAGAAGATCAGTAACGATGCCACAGCTAACAATACACCACCGTCCATTCGCTTACTAACTCCTGCTATAGAAAGAAACAATATGGTGCAGGGAAATTCAAAAGATCTGTTTGTGAGCGGAGTGGTGAAAGATGCGGCAACTATTGATTGGATAAAAGTAAATGGTGAAAATGTGAGTGTACAAGCCGGCGGTTATTTTTCAATCAACGTAAAAAATGCATCTTCAGGTCTTGTCATCCAGGCTGCCAACAAAAAGGGGCTCATCAACTCTGAAACCTACCGATTGCAGGCACAGGCAAATTCCAAAGCCGATGAAATGGACATCCAGCCAATTCCTCCCAATGAAAAACCTGTATTCCATGCTGTATTAATTGCGTGTAGCGATTATAGTGGCCAATGGAACAAACTGCCTACAACCGTAGAAGAAGCAAAACGCTACAAAGAATTGCTGGTTTCGAAATATGGATTTAAAAATGAAAATATTGTTGAACTCTATGACAAAACATACAGTGAAATATTGTCGAAACTTTTTTCAAAAGTGCAATCGCTAACAGATAACGATAACCTGGTGATATTATACGCAGGCCATGGTACCTATCGCAAAGCCGGTACTGAAATAATCGGGTACTGGGTACCGATAAACGCCACTTCTCCCGAAACTGACTATATTTCCAACAACAAACTTGATGAAATTTTATCGGGTTGCCAGGCAAGACATATTTTAATGCTTTCAGACGCCTGTTACAGTGCAGCCATGCGCGGAAGCGGTGACGATTTACATGCAGTAGAGAAGCAATACGAATATAAATTTAAAAGCAGGCAGATGCTTACAAGCGGTGGCCTTGAAAAAGTGCCGGGTGAAAGCGTGTTTATTAATATGGTAATAAAAGTACTGGAACAAAATGAGGACGAAGCTCTATCGGCAAAAATGCTGTACAATCTTATATTTAACAGTGTAAGAAATCAAACAAATAAAGAACCTGAACTTAATATTTTTGGGAAAGACGGGAATGAAGGAGGACAATTTTATTTTATAAAGAACAAATAAAATTATTATGAAGAAAATAATAAACCTGCTGACTTCGATTGTCATTTGCTATGCAAGCTTTTCACAATATACGGTGACGAAAGTCGTAGGCAATGTGAAAAATATGACATCGGGCGAAATGCTGAGAGGCGGCAGCGTACTAAGAGATGATGATAAGATCGGTTGGTCCTCGAATGCCGATCTTGTTCGTGTTATTGTGCCCGGGAAAGGAATTTATTTGATCACACCGACTGAAAGAGCCGAGAAAGAACAAAGTGGCATCTTTGTAGACCTCGTAAAAGCGGCATTACACATCAAATACAAAGAAGGATATTTAAGCAGTCGTTCCAAAGATGATGAAACAATACCGGCCGTATTTGAAACGGAAGCACAGGTAAATTCAAAAAACCTTTTTGTTGAAGAAAATAAATACGTTTTTGATTCTCGTCTATACAATACCTCCAAAGGGAGATTCTTCCTGCAAATCGAATCGCCGGGATCAAAAACCTTTATTCACCCATTACGTACAACGTCAGATACGCTCATTTTATATGCTTCTGATTTAAAAACGGAAACCGAAACTGATCCTCTGAATACTACCTATAAACTTGGATTTTTTTCAAACGAAAAAAACAGCAGCGAATCGCTTGCTGTCCTGGAGCCTTATATAGATTCATCAAGAGAAATGGAAGCCATCATGAAGCTGATTATAGAAAATGTACAAACGGATAATGAAAAGATGCGGGATGCCTGCTATAAAGAAGTGTACACAGATCTTGGAAAACCACCTACCATTCTTTTCAAAAATACTTTCAATAAGTTAATAAAGGAAGTTTCACAAAAATAAACGCACTAAATATCACCACCATGAAACGAATTGTTGTTTGCTGCGATGGAACCTGGAATAAACCAGGCAATAAGGACCGGGGTCAATTGGTTGAAACAAATGTTGAGAAAATCTATGATGCTATCAATACTGAATCGCCCAAGACCCGCCAGGTAAAATATTATGGCCAGGGCGTAGGTACCAGTTTTTCAATAAGCGATGAACTGCTCGGAGGTGGAATGGGTGCAGGAATTGACCGGCATATCCAGGACGCATATAAGTTTTTAATGTGGACATACGAGCCGGGTGATGAACTTTATTTCTTTGGCTTTAGTCGCGGAGCTTATACCGTCAGAAGCCTTGCAGGACTAATTCGAAACTGCGGCATTATGACACCGCAATACCTTCACCTGGTCAGTGAAGCGTATCACTTATATCGTGACCGCACTCCCATAACTCATCCCGACAGTGACCTGATGAAAGCTTTTAAAAAATCGTACGGAATTGAAGAAGAAACCGGTGTCAAGCTTGTAGGCGTGTGGGACACGGTAGGTGCATTGGGTATGCCAATTCCCTGGTTCAAATGGTGGAACCGGAAATATCAATTTCACGATGTGAAACTGAGCAAACAAATACAACATGCTTACCATGCAGTTGCAGTAGACGAAAGAAGAAAACTGTTTGCTCCGGCATTGTGGGAACTAAGCAGCGCCGCCAAAGACCAGGTTTGCGAACAGGTATGGTTTTCCGGGACACACAGCAATGTTGGCGGAGGTTATGTTGATTCTGGTTTAAGCAATATCACATTAACATGGATGATCGACAAAGCAAGGGAAGCAGGACTGGAGTTTGATGAAAATTACGTATCCAAAATTGAGTGCAACAGTGCCGGTGAGTTAAGACACTCCGCCTCGTTTGCATATAAGATATTGGGCTTGCTGCTAAGATCAATCAATCACAGTCTGCCGTTATTTAAAAAACAGGTTCAAACAACATCAACCGATTCCCAGGTGAGCCGCAATGAACGTATACATTACACCTGCATAGAGCGCACGCATAAAGTGAAAACCTATAACCCTCGAAATGTGCCACCGGCGCTGAAGAAAGGTACGGGTTTCGATCCGAACCAGGACAAGTGGCAGCCTGAGTGGATGCAATACCTGAAACAATAGTTCTTTTGTAATTGAATTCACTGCGATGTATCGGCCATCTTACTTGTGAGATGCCTGGAATTTCTTTTTCCCAGCCACAGCAATCCATTAATGACGAGTTGGTTTTGTACGTCGTTGTCAAATTGAAAAGATAATTCCCTATTCGTCTTGTTTTCGTAGTCGATATCATTGTGTCCCATATTCAGATAAACCATCCTGTAGTTTTTATTTGTCCACACAACCGGGTAGTAACCGCTGTGCCATATCTCGCTTTGTTTGGGCCCGGTGCCAAGAGGGAAACTGGTGGAATCAATGGATAACAAAATATCAATGTCCGGATTTTTTCTCAGATCTTTTTCCCAACGATACCACTCATTAGGAGATGATTTAAAAGTTGCGGGCAAATTTTTTGTTATCGGGTGCGTACTATCTTTTACACGAAGAATAGCAGAAGTTGGCCTCCATGTATTGCTCACATACTGACCCGATCCTAAAAATTCATTATGGTACCAATCCCAGTTTTGCGGAAAATCAGAAGGGGTGAGTGCGAATCCGGCAAAATGAAAGCCCATCCAGCCTCCTCCATGTTTCATATATTTTTCAAATGCGTCTCTTTGTTCAGGTGCTTCTGGTCTTGTATCTAAAAAAATAACCACCTGGTAGTGAGAAAGAAAATCTGTGTTTAGCTTACTCCAGTCATTCGTAGAATCGTAAACAAAATTATATTGAGCTGCAATCTTTGGGAACCACCTGTTGGCCTCATGAACAAAACTAATATGTGCAAGATCATTTCTCTCTGTATAAAAAGCGACCACTTTGAACAAAGGAACATTTTTCTGCCCATAATTTTTCGAAACAACCAGTGCAGAAAAAAAAAGAAAGAAAATAATTTTGAAAACTAAATGAACGGACCGGCACATAATGCAATGTACTACTTAAAGAATTAGACCCCATCAATTCACTTTCAGAAATGAGAGACTCAGTGCACCACGGCCTGTGGCAGTAAAGATTTGATTGATTTAAACAACTGTTGTTTGGTAAAAGGTTTTTGCAAAAAGCGGTCAGCTCCATTTTCCATGGCAATATCTTCCACAGCACCGTCAAAGCCAGTGATCATAATGATCTTAACAGAAGGATAATTCCTTTTCACAAAACTGATAAAGTCAACTCCGTAGCCGTCGGGTAATTTATTGTCTAAAATAATAAGTGCGGGTTGTTTGGTTTCCAGGTATTCCGTGGCGGCGGATAAAGTTTTTACGTGTTCCAATTCTACATCTTCCTCGTTGAGTAAAATATTCAACACTAAACACATTTCACCTTCATCTTCTATAATTAAAACCTTTTGTAATGTTCGGGTTTCTACAGCGGGGTTTGTCATAATTCACTGTTAAGCGTTAGATAATGTATCGTCAGAATTCCATAGCTACCCTACGAAATAAAAAATCGTTCCAACTTTTTTATATGAGTACCTAAATGAAGCCTGCCTTTCACATTATGATTATAAAACGCGGCATAATAGTTTTTTGGAATTTGAAAAAAGTTGAAAAAACCTGGTATTACCCATTATGTGAGTATATCCCATGTGGGGATCCTTAACCTTAAACTCAACCTCAACAAAACTTTATTTTTTCACTAACCTGGGTTTTTTGTAAATTTGTAAGGTAAACTTATAAGTTTACTTTTATAATGAAAGAAAAAACCGACATACAATTAGCTTCTGAACTGAGAACGGTGGTGACCCGGCTTATTAAAAAGCTGCGGAAAAAATCTGCTACCGGCATGATGCTTTCGCTTACAGAAAGATCGACAATGAGCCTGCTTGATCAGCATGGAGAGCTCTTGCCCAACGAACTGGCCAGTATGGAAAAGATCACGAACCAGTCGATGTCGCAGATATTAAACCATCTTTCGGAACTGGGATACATCAACCGGCGTATTTCAAAAGAAGATAAACGCAAATCAATTATCTCGCTTTCTGCAAAAGGCGCCGCTGTATTGAAACAAGTTCGAAGCGAACGGGACAGTTGGTTATTTGAAGCGATCAATCAAACCTGCTCTGCTGAAGAGATGAAAATTTTAAAAAAAGCTATTGAGCCACTGAAGCGGCTTGTCGAATTTGGAGGTGTATGAAAAGAATAAGAGCAATGAACATATCCACGTTTAATGCATTTAAAAGTCGTAACTACCGATTGTATTTTATCGGGCAATCTACTTCACTTATCGGCACATGGATGCAGAAGACTGCTGTAAGCTGGGTTGTTTATGCCCTCACTCATTCAAAATTTATGTTGGGTCTTTCGCTTTTTGCCAGCATGTTTCCATCGTTTATCTTTTCGTTTGTTGGCGGCGTAGTATCTGATCGATATAATCGCTATCGTGTTCTTTTGATCACGCAGGTAGCTTCCATGCTGCAGTCGATATTGCTTACACTTTTCATTTTGTCAAACCACTATACTGTATGGGGAATACTTTCATTGAGTTTTGTACTAGGGATCATCAATGCCTTTGATGTGCCTGCCAGGCAATCGCTGGTAAGTGAACTGGTGGATATAAGTCATCTTGGAAATGCGCTTGCCTTAAATTCATCGATGGCGAACCTGTCAAGATTAATCGGCCCTGCCATCGCAGGACTTATTCTCGAAAAATTGGGAAATGTATTTTGTTTTGGTTTAAATGCAGTGAGTTTTATAGCTGTGATAGTTTGTTTGCTGATGATGCGACTTCCAAAAATGCAACCAAAGCGAAACGAAAAAAATATATTGCAGGATATGAAAGATGGATGGAAGTATTTGAAGGAAACTCCGTCGATCAAATTTGTTATCACGATGCTCGGGCTTATCAGTCTTTTAGTACTGCCATTCACTACACTAATGGCTGTTTATGCAAAAGATATTTTTAAAGGAACTGCCTCTACGTTTGGTATCATCGACAGCATGATCGGACTGGGAGCATTTGGCGGGGCTATATTTCTCGCTTCTTTAAAACCCGGAAAGAATCTTAGAAAAATACTCGCCACAAATACATTGTTCTTTGGCGCAGGGTTAGCTTTGTTCTCATACATGCATTTTTACCCGGTTGCGTTAGTGTTTGCAATGGTCGCGGGTTTTGGAATGATGTCACAGATCACGATCAGTAATACATTAATTCAAACAACGGTACAACCGAACATGCGTGGAAGAATGATCAGTTTTTTTGCCATGGCTTTCTTTGGAATGCAGCCGCTGGGTGGATTGATCATCGGATCCGTTTCACAATGGATAGGTGTGCCCGGCACCGTGTTGGCGGAAGGCTGTATAGCGATACTTATCGGCCTGCTCCATTTTCGCTTTTTGAAAAAACATAAGCTTAATGCTGTAGTAAAAGATATGCCTGCTTCACAAAATGCAGAAGCTGCTGCAGCATTATGATCTTCCGTAAAAATTTAAAATGCTTTTGGTGTTTTCACCTGTTGTTCTTTTATAGAAGCCTCATCACCCACCATTACAATAGTCATTTTATCCGGTACAATATATTTTTTTGCGAGTTGTGATACCTGCTGCGGCGTGACTGCATAAATATTTTTTACATGATTGGTCAAATAACTATCACTTAAACCATACAGGTCAATAAAATTCAACTGCCCGATAATGCCTCCCGGAGAAGAATTTCGCAACACAAAAATACCGGCGGCATACCGCTGGATACCCAAAAGTTCACCCTGTGCCGGGGGAACATCCTGCAGCTTTGTAATTTCTTTTTTTATTTCATTAATGGCGTCGATGGTATGTTCGCTTGTTATATCAGCCTCTTCGTACCACAGCGAGGATGTGGAAGGATGATCATCAATTGTGCTAAAGGGTGAATAGGTATAGCCTTTATTTTCCCTGATGTTACTTGTAATACGCGAGGCAAAAGAGCCACCCAACAAAGAATTGGCAATATCCATAGCTACGTAATCTTTGTCTTTCGGAGAAAGAATGGGCAAGCCCATCATCACTGTAGTTTGCGGAGCACCCTTGCGGTCTATAATATTTATACCACCTGATGCTACCGGGTTTGCAGCAGGATAGTCAACCGCCGGTCCTGCTTTCCAATTTTTAAATGATTCATTAATTGCTTTGTTAACCTCAGCTTCATCATAATCGCCTACCACATATAAAACGGAGCGTTTTGCGCCAATATTTTTATCAAAGAAATTTTTTACGTCATCAATCGTATAATTGTTCAGCATCTCCTGGGTGGGGTAAAGTCTTCCGTAAGGATGATCGCCATAAACAGAACTGAAAAATTTTTCTTCTGCAATGGACTGGGGAACACTTTTGTCTACGGTCAATTGTCTTTTCAAATCATTTTTTAATCTTGCTATTTCACTTGCAGGCAACGCCGGGTTGATAGCTATATCTGCAATTATTTTTATCAATTGCGGGGCATATTCTGAAAGAGCCGAAGCAGAAATCGTAAACTCATCAGAGCCTGCATTGATATGGATCTCACCTCCCATTCCTGCCACTTTTTTTGCAAGATCAGAAGCGCTCATCGAAGTGGTTCCCTGGTTCATCATTTTCGCAAGCAGATCGGCGAGCCAAACATGGTTAGCTGCTTCATGAATATTACCGGTTTTAATGATGAGGCTGATATTTACCTTAGGTAAAGTGCCATACTTTACTAATGTAGAACGCATGCCGTTTGGCAAAGTGATTTCTTTCTTTCCCGGCAACCTGAAATCTTTCGGCGTTCCTCCAACAGGAGGCGTTTCTTTTTGTGCATTTGCAAAGTCACCATAGACCAGGAAAACCAATAAGGTTATTTTGAAAATAATCTTTTTCATTATTTGTGAGCTTTAGGATCAATAATTAAAATGGTTCTGTTGCCGCGACGCAGATATTCGTCGGCTGTTTTTTTAATGAGTTCCGGTGTCACTTTCCTGAACTCCTCTTCAAGAGAATTTATTTCATTTGGGTTATTGTCGAACAAGGCAAAGGAAGCGAGCAGATCAACTTTTCCCAAACCAAACTGCCCTCCTATCCTATCGTATAAACCTGAGCGCATCTTTACCAAAGCAAGATCCACGTCAGACTGTGTAACATTTGAAATATCATTAACTGCTTTATCAAACTGGGCGATAATTGAATCAGCTGTTACCGTAGAATCATAAATGAGATTAGCCATCCATACCATAGGTCCGTTGTAATCAAACATATCACCGAGGTAGTTGATACCACCTCTTACATTCGAAGTATAACCTTTATCCTGCACAAGATATTGGTATAGTCTGCTGTCCTTTCCCTCCACCAGCAACTGGTCGATTAATCCCATCGCATAATATTCAGGTGTATTTTTCTCCGGCATTTTGTAAGCGATCGCAATGGCAGGTTTGTTAGCAAGCATATCTTCCTTTACAAAACGTTGCTCTTGTTCTTGCCGCGGTTCAGTAAGATCTGGTTTAGGTGGTAATGTAGCAGAAGAAACGGAAGAGAAATATTTATCAACCCATTTTTTTGCATCCGCAGTTTCAAAATCACCAACCACAACAAGCACTGCGTTATTAGGAGCATAATAAGTTTTAAAAAAATTGGTTACATCTGCCAGCTTCGCAGAATCAATATCGCTCAGGTCTCCATAAAAGTTATGAGCATTGTACCAATTCTTATTTGCATATTGTGGCATGTCTAACCAGGGAAAGCCACCATAAGGCTGATTCAGTACATTCACTTTTACTTCATTTTTTACAACGCCTTGCTGATTCGTCAAATTAGCCTGTGTGATGTCAAGCCCTTTCATCCTGTCTGCTTCTGCCCACAATATTGTTTCCAATTTATTAGAAGGCAATACTTCATAATAATTGGTAAAATCAAACCGTGTGGAGCCATTTAATATGCCACCATTTTGCTGGATCAATTTTATGAATTCCATCTTTCCCAAATTCTTTGATCCCTGGAACATCATATGCTCAAACAAATGTGCGAAGCCAGTTCGGTTTTTGGGTTCAATACGAAATCCGATATTATAATAAACTCCCACAGCCACTATGGGAGCAGTTTTGTCCTGCGACAATACTATCTTAAGCCCGTTCGGCAAAGTATAATAATCAACAGGAACATGAATTGAGTCGACGGAAGCATTAGCATATATGAATGATGTAACAAACATTACACTAAATCCAAGCAAATACTTTCGCCATGAACGATCTTTTGTCATGTTAACTATGGTTATGATTATAAAATAAGATTAGATATTTGATAACAGGGTAGTTTCAAATTTATGCAATCTGTTTTGTTTTTGATCCCGATTTTTTATAAGTGGGAATGATCAATATTTTTTTCTTTAAATTAAATACGGCATTATGCTGTTTCTTTGCAGTAAGTATTTTATTTGATCTTACTGTCTGCTTTAACCAAAATGCTTTTTCATGAATGACCTTGTAGCGGCACGACTACAAATGGCGGTTTCTCTTGGTTTTCATATTGTGTTCGCATGTATTGGGATGACGATGCCCGTGTTAATGGCATTCAGTGAATGGCGATGGTTAAAAACCGGCAAGCAGGTATTTCTTGATATTACCAAAGCATGGAGCAAAGGTGTTGCGATATTTTTTGCCGTCGGGGCTGTTTCGGGAACAGTCTTATCTTTTGAACTTGGTTTGTTGTGGCCCCAGTTTATGAGACATGCCGGCCCTATTATTGGGATGCCTTTTTCATGGGAAGGAACCGCATTTTTTATTGAAGCCATTGCCATCGGTATTTTTTTATACGGATGGAACAGGTTGAATAAATGGGTGCATTGGTTATCGGGAGTTTTGGTCAGTATCTCGGGAGTTATATCAGGCATCTTCGTTGTCTCAGCCAATGCGTGGATGAACAGTCCCTCGGGTTTTGATTGGGTAAATGGTGAAGCGATTAATATCAACCCTGTTAAGGCAATGTTCAACGGCGCTTTTTTATCGGAAGCGATTCATGTGACGTTGGCTGCATTTGTATCTACCGCTTTTGCTGTTGCAGGTGTGCATGCATTTTTATTATTAAAAAACAGGAGCAGGCTTTTTCATCAGCAGGCTGTAAAAACAGCGTTGATATTCGGATCTGTGGCTGCTCTGTTACAACCGATCAGCGGTGATTTTTCTGCAAAAGATGTAGCGAAAAGACAACCGGCAAAACTTGCTGCACTTGAAGCTCTGTATAAAACGAGTAAGCCTGCAGATCTTGTGATCGGTGGCATTCCCAACAACAAAGAGCAAAGAGTAAATTATGCTATAAAAATTCCAAAAGCATTAAGCTTCCTGGCAAAAGGTGATTGGAATGCTGAAGTGGAAGGATTAGATAAAGTACCGAAGGAAAACCAGCCCCCTGTACTGATCACTCACATTTCATTTCAGTTAATGGTGATGATCGGATTTTTTCTTGCTTTTGTTTCGCTGCTCTATCTTTTATTTACAATTAAATGGCGGCATATATTGATAAAAAAATGGTGGCTCGGTGTCATTGCTTTTTGCACTCCCTTAGGATTTCTTGCTGTGGAAGCAGGATGGACTGTTACTGAAGTAGGCAGACAACCCTGGATCATTTATGGTGTGATGCGAACTAAAGATGCTGTATCATCAATGCCCGGCCTGAGGTATTCTTTTTTAGTGATATCGGTAGTCTATCTTTTGCTATCCCTCATTATTATATGGCTGATGCGAAGACAGATCAATACGATTCATGAATTTTATCCCACTGCAAAAACTTCATAGATGCTTATTGTTATTGTGATCATATTAGGCACCGCATTTTTGTTATACACTTTATTGGGCGGTGCAGATTTTGGAGCAGGCATCGTAGAAGCATTTGCCGGGCGAAGAGGAGAAGTAATTATATCAAAAGCAATGGCGCCGGTGTGGGAAGCCAATCATGTTTGGCTGATACTTGCAGTGGTTATTTTATTCACGGGTTTTCCTTCCGTGTATGCTTCGCTTTCGTGGGTATTGCACATTCCCCTGATGATAGTTTTGCTTGGCATCATCATGCGGGGCACAGCATTTACTTTCCGGCATTATGATGTACACCAGGGCCGCTCTCATAAATACTATACAATTTTATTTCACGTATCAAGTTTTATCACACCCATCTTTCTTGGAATGGTACTCGGAGCTATGATACTTGGCAGAATTACTTTTGATCAATCTGAAGGTTTTTACAAAATGTTCATGGCACCGTGGCTTAACTGGTTTTGTTTTACTATGGGTATATTTTCTGCCTGCCTGTTTGCTTACCTGGCTTCGGTATTTTTAGTGGGAGAAACAAAAGTGCCGTGGGAACGAATGAGGTATGCAAAGCTTTCCAAATACTCGATGATCGGAACAATGATACTCGGCTTGCTCGTATTTATTATTGCCGGGGCAGAAGGACATTCCTTAACAAAAACTTTCTGGCATTCGGTGCCAAGTATTGTTATGCTGTTAATTGCAGCACTGCTTTGCCCGGTGATCTGGCATTTTTTAAACAAAGAAAAGAACAAAACTGTTTACCTGAGAATCGGAACAGGCATACAGGTAACTGCTATATTGTTAGGTTGGTTTTACATCCAGTTTCCTGTTTTAATAGAAGTAAAGAATGCCAGCGAACTTACATTCTACAATACACAAGCACCACAAGCAACCCTGGAACAGTTACTGATCGCATTGATAGCCGGTTTGCTATTGATCATCCCTGGTTTTGTTTTTTTGTTCAGGATATTTAAAATAAAAGCGTCTCAATAGTTTTTGAACTTCAATGTCGGGAGATTAAATTCGATTTTCAAAAACAAAATTCCATAAAACAAACAATGTATCTTTAGCACATGCAGAAATTTTCTCTACTTATTACGATCATTTTTTCATCTTCAGTAATAAGTGCACAGATAGCCGTAAGAAATGAGCCGCGTCATCATAATGTTTTTGAAAATGACTATGTCCGGGTTCTTGATGTATTTCTTGCTCCGCATGATACAACACAATTTCACATTCATAATACTCCTTCCGTTTTTGTGATTTATACGAAAACGGCCACCGGTTCTCAATTGAAAAGCGGGCAACCGACAAAAGATCTTTCTAAGGCAGGATCTTTCTGGTACGACAGTCTTGCTACACCACGCATTCACCGCGTATGGAATGAAGACAGTGTATGGTTTCACGTGATGGATATAGAATTAGTAAAAAAAGAATCACACGGTAATCCTGAAGTGCTAAAAGATCCTTTATTGCAACTGTCTTTTAATGAACAACCGGCAAATGGATATCGTTTACAAATGAAGCCTGGTGAAAATATAGAATTGCCTGAGTCCGCTGCTGGTTATTTGTTGTTGAGTTTTGGAGATGCTGCTATTGGATATAGAATAAACGGCTATGCCCAATTTAGAGTAATGAAAGCCGGTCACTATATTTGGATAAACCCGGGTAAAAAGTTTTTAATTAACAACGGAAGTCGTCCCGGCAACTTTGTGCTTTTACAATTAAAATAAAAACCAACATGAAACTGCAAGCCATTTTTATTTTTATCGCTTTAGTTTTTATTTCGTGCAACACTTCTGTCCAGGTAAAAGAAAATGAGACTAATGATCTCCCGATAGAAGGAACATGGAAACTTCTTACAGGAACATTAATAGAAAAAAGTGACACTACCATTACTGATTATACAAAGGATAAAGAATTCATTAAGATCATCAATGACTCCCACTTTGCTTTTTTGTTACACGATCTGAGCAAAGGAAAAAATGCTGATTCAGTCTTTTCAGCAGGCGGTGGCAGATATTCGCTGAACGACAGTTCCTATACCGAGCATCTTGAATATTGCAACGACAGGCAGTGGGAAGGAAACGACTTTAACTTTACCGTTACTATCAATGATGATACGTTAACTCAAAAAGGTATTGAAAAGATCGATAGCATTGGCGTAAACCGATTAAACATTGAGAAATATGTGCGGGTTAAAAAGCTGTAAGATCAACTTTCTTTAAAATAAAAATCATTTCATCTTATCATGGCAATTAAAAGAAGAGATTTCATTAACCTGTCAGCAATGGCTGCAACAGCAGGAATTGTAAGCGGCATCAGTTCCTGTACATCCAACGGTCAAACAAAAGAAAATAAACCGGCGGCAGATGATCTCCAATCAATGACTACCGATGTTGTGCCAATCACTTTGGAAGAAAGAAAAGCGAGAATAGACAAAGCGCAACGCCTGATGGCGGAACAAAAAATGGAAGCCTTGATACTCGACTCCGGAACTTCTTTAAAATATTTTACCGGAATAAGCTGGTGGCCGAGTGAAAGACCAATGGTAGCCATTATTCCTGCAAAGGGAGAACCGAAATATGTTTGCCCTGGTTTTGAAGAAAGTCGTTTTCGTGAACTGATCAAGATCGGCAAAGATGTTTACGTGTGGCAGGAAGATGAAAGTCCATATCATCAAATGTCGGTTGCATTAAAAGATGCAGGCATACAATCAGGAGATATTGGAATGGAGGAAAGGTTGCGGTTTTTTGTTTTCGACGGCTTAAGAAAAGAAGCATCGCATTTGAATTATGTAAGCGGCACGCCTATTACCATGCAATGCAGAATGATAAAATCATCGACGGAGTTAGCACTTATGCAAAAAGCAAATGATATTACGTCGGCGGGAATTACATATGGAATCAGCAAATTGAGCGAAGGCATGACGCAGGGAGAACTTTCAAATATCATTGCAGAGGCACAGCAGAAAATGGGAGGAGGAAGCGCTGATGCATTAGTTCTTTTCGGTCAATCATCTGCTTTTCCGCATGGAAGCATTAAACCACAAACACTGAAAAAAGGAGATATTGTTTTAATGGATTGCGGATGCAGTGTGCAGAGTTATACTTCTGATATTACAAGAACTGTAGTATTCGGAAATGAACCCACAAAACGTCAACTTGAAATCTGGAATCTTGAAAAGCAGGCACAGGAAGCAGGGTTCAATGCTGCTAAACTTGGTGAACCTTGTGAAAATGTAGATGCCGCTGCACGAAAAGTAATTATTGATGCAGGATTTGGACCTGGATATAAATTACCGGGATTGCCTCATCGCACCGGTCATGGCATTGGTATGGACGGGCATGAGTGGACATATATGGTAAAAGGAAATAAGCAACCACTCGAAGTTGGTATGTGTTTCAGTATAGAACCTACAATTGCAATTCCGGGAGAGTTCGGCATTCGGCTCGAAGACTGCGCTTACATGACGGAGCAGGGAGTAAAATGGTTTTCAAAAACCAGTAAATCTATAACTGAACCTTTTAGTTGAGAAAAATGACATGTAGCTTATCCGATCTCTAAAAACTTCCGCTGTCTACATCACTGATGAATTGGATAACTCCATTCATAAAAACTTTTTGATCATCCCACATACATAAAATATCCATTTACTACAATGTCCCAAAATCCCATTAGCGTAATTTTGAATTTATGTCTTTCCCAGCCTTTCTTGTAGGAGACTTTGTGCAAAGATCATAAAATTAATAATCCCGTTCTTCGTAGTATTCAATTCAACAATAGAAGTAAAGACTTAAGATATTATGATTAGTCTACCGCACGTGGCGGCGCACGTTGCTATTATCCATAACAACAAGCTCAGCGCAACATTTTATAATTTCTATTTTTTTTGTGTTTCGTAGGTACATTAAAAGTCTAAGACACCCCGATAATACCAGTACACCTATTTTCAATATTTTGCATTTTTTTATTGTCTTTATTTTAATGCGAAAGCGCTAAAAGTTGTAGAATGGCAGAAAAATGTTACGTTCAGTGATTTAGCCGGCGAATTCTTTTTGATTTGGTTTTTCCCAATCGGAGTTTGGATAATTCAACAAAGAATTAATAAACTCGCTGAAGAGGATAACTGAATTATAAAATTTCTTCCCCGCATTCCATGACAGTACCAAAAATAATTTCTAGGCGACAAACTGCATAGTAAATATGTATGATGTCCGACGATTTACAGTAGTAAAGATCCTGGCTACAATTTTGTTTCTGATATTGTTAAGTACAAGCATTGGGTTTTTTCCTTCGTTAAATTTTCTGCTGTAATAAAGCTTTATTTCTCCGTCTGTTTTTATTGCAATTAAAGCAGTCATATTGAGTAAAGATTTATTTCTCTTATTGGGTAAATGACTGACCCTACCTTCGCTAACATGCAATAAAAGCTGTTTGTGCGGACACAAACAACAGCATTAAATAGCTTTTGCAAAACCTTATAACCTTAGTATACGCAAACTCACCAAGCAACTGCAGACCTTATTACATTCATTGTACTATTTTCCACTTTTTAATAAGCTAATAAGGTCGAATCCTTCTCACCTGAAATTATAATCAATAACTTTCAACGGATTTCCGGCACTGCTTGTATCAATGTGCCACGAATTTCCAACATTCTCAATTTCATAAACAAACCCCGCAGTAAGGTCGGCATCATCATAGCCAAACACTTTTTTTTCAACCACTATTTTATGTGCAGGATCAGGAATATCCTTTATGTGGGTGGGTGCGAAAGCCGAATCATAAAGAATATTGCTCGCGGTTGTATCAAAAACATAAACGCTTCCTTTTTTAATAAAGACAGAAAAACGAATGATATGATCATCATTGGAAAAATCCTGATCCGTATAAAGCACGAAGCGGATTGTCCTGCCTCCTGCCGGGAGCGTAGGGTTTACATCTGATCCGTCTTTTTTGCATGACACAATAGCGATGCATAGGATTAACAACAAACAAATATTGAAGAAAATTATTTTCATGATTAAAATCTTATGAGCCGGTAAACGGCAAATATCTTCAAAGAGTTGCTTAACAAATCAGCATATCGTAGTGATATTGAAGAATGGTCAAAAACGACTTTGAAAGGATATTGCTGCTTATGCCGGTATTCCCGCTAACTAAACGAGATCGCTTTGACTTCAGAAGTTTTTATTTGGGTGACTGTTTACAAGAACATTCGTATTTATAGATTTTCCAAAACCCCTCTGTAACTTCTTCCGATCGGGAAAGACATACCATGTAACTCCACGGTATCAGCAGTAAAAGATTCTATCCTGTTTATCGAAATAATATAAGAGCGGTGAATCCGTTTAAAAAGATGAGAAGGCAGCAGCGATTCCATTTCATTGGTCGTCATTTTAGGGAAATACACTTTTTGCGGCGTTACGATCTTGATGTATTCCTGGTGGCTTTCTATGTAAATGATATCAGAGAACAAAACTTTTATCTTCTTTTTTTGAACATGCAGGAAAATAAAATCCTTTGGAGCAAGTTCCCCGGAACTTTGTTTTTCCTTGTGTATTGCTTTCACTTTGTTTACCGCTATCAAAAATCTTTCAAATTCAAAAGGCTTCAGCAAATAATCGGTAACATTCAGGTTAAAACCTTCCACCGCATATTGATGATAAGCCGTTGTAATAATAACAGCCGGCGGGTCAATAAGTGTTTTTAAGAAAGCAAGTCCTTTCAGTTTGGGCAGATGGATATCAAGAAAAATAAGATCAGTGCCATTATCCCGTAAAAATTCAGTGGCAAGAATAGCATCTTTGAAAGTTCCCTGTAATTCAAGAAAGGGAACTTGTGAAACATAATCTACAAGCACTTTTGCGGCTAAGGGCTCATCCTCTACTACAATGCATTTTATTTTAGACATGGCTGGCGAGGTTTATTTTTAAGATTGCAGTGAATATTGAATTGTTGTGTTCAATATTTAAACTATACTCTTTGTACAGCAACTCCAGTTGCCGCCTCAAATTGGAGAGCCCGATATTTTCTTTCATACCGGGTTCAGCATTGACCGATCCGGTTGAGTTTTTTACCAGGAATTTTAATTGACGGTTATTGATAGAAAGATGAACATCCACAAAAGGATTTACTCTTGTTTCAGATGCGCCATGCTTGAAAGCATTTTCCACCAGCGGGATCAGCAGCAATGGCGGGAGAGCCTGCTTCATATCCTCGATGTCATAATTAAAATTGACATGAAGTGATTCATCGTACCGTAATTTTTCAAGAGCAATATAATCGCTGATGATCTTTAATTCCCTTTCAATGGAAATAAAATCACCTTTTGTTTCATACAACATGAAACGCAATAGTTTTGACAACCGCAGAACAGCTTCCTGCGCCAGGTCAGATTTATCTCTTGTCAAGGAATAAATATTATTCAGCGTATTGAATAAGAAATGCGGGTTGGTTTGCGAACGCAGATAATTTAATTCTGCCTCCTGGTTTGCGATGCGCATCTGTTGCGCTGTTTGCCTTAATCGCACATAATTATAAATGTGTCTTGCTATCCCGAATAAGAAAACAGCTCCCATGCTGTATGCCATGTAATCTTCGATCGCATGTTCTGTGTCGGGATATGTTTTCAAAAACGTATAAATACCTATTTGACTTCCAAAGAGCCTCCAGGCATAGGCGCCGCAAGAGTATAATACCAGGTAAATAAATAAGAACAGGACGGCAAGAAGAATATTTACCAGGATAATCTTTCTTTTGCGGACCACAAATGGAATGGAATATTCGAACAGCATAAAATTGACAGTGATTATATACATAACCGCCCAGAGATCATTAAAGAAAACAGCGAAGAAATGATTTGGATAGGTTGACAAAGTATGAAATAGCCACAGCAAAAAATAACCCGATGCAACCCACAAATAAAATCTGAGCAGCTTCTTATCAATACGTATTTTCATTTTACTGTTTAACAAGATAAATATCGGCAAAACTTTCCCTTTCTATTTTTTACCTGTTCAAAATCAGCTGTTGTTTGTTTACCGTAAGCTGTCGTTCGTTGACACAGCCGCTCACCTTCCCCATTTAGCGGGTACTCTTGTGTAACGAAATTTTAATGCGCTTATAAAAAGCAGTTATTCTACAATCAGTTTAAAACATCAATTTTATGAAACTCATCAGTATCTCAATTGCCGTTGCAGCTATAATACTTACGCTTTGCGGCTGCTGACCGCCCTTAAAGTTTTCTTATGTGTAAACGAGGAGTGTTTTTACATTCCTCTTTAAAAATTTAAAAAAATGATGCAGTAAAAAAATGCCGGCTTATGCCGGCATTAAGATGTAACGATTAAAGATTTTTAATTAGCAGAAACCACTTTTACAACCCGGTAAATTACAGAGCCTCTTCTGCCTGTTTCTATAGCACCGATTTTATTCAATCCTTCTGTTGGAAACTCTGTTTTAGGATCCCAGGTTGGCATCAATGCATCCTGCATCGTTTTAAAGAGATCATAAGAAACCGTGGTAAACTTGATATTATCACCGGAAGGAGATAAAACAACGGCATTACCCCAGCCAACCTGGGGAGTTTGTTTATTATCCATTGCCTTTTTTATAAAAGGACCCCAATAAGTATTTTCAAGACCTATCAGGCTGTCGGCATTATTTGTATCATGATAGAGCATCACCACATAATTAAAATCGCTGGTGGGGTTTGCACTGGCGGCCTGTTGCCAGCCTATATCGTGCATAAAGAACTCGCTGGTGGTTGTGCTGATAGAATTGGTTTCCATTTTTGCCAATGGCACTCCTGCAATTTTTTCAGCAGAACCAAATACATCGCCCACCTTGTCAATATTGGGAAATGTATTGATGAATAAAAAGTTTGACGAGTTAGTCTGGTCATACCCCCCCACTTTTTCAAGAAGTGCCCAAAAGGTCATGGTCTTATCCTTAGTGGCTTGCTCGGCTACTTTACTCCAGTAAGTTGTTTCCCGTTTTATAAATTCATCAATTTTATCATCGGCTACGCGGCGGTATTGATAAACAGTAACGGAACGATTATCCTGCGCTTTTGATGTTAGTTGCAAACCTGCAATGAAAATCAACAAAAGACTAATGCTTGCCATTTTTGAAATGGAAATTTTTTTTTGCATAAGTGTGGCTTTAAAAGTTAAAAAAGAGGGTAATGTTGTAGATAGGGGAAGAAAGAACGGAGAAGGTAGGTATTAAAAACGGATTCCAAATTTATTTTCAGAGTACTTTGTTGTCTTTATTGCCCCGGAACATTTAAAAAAAGGATATCTGTGTGAACGCAAACAGCAGCCTAAGAAGGGTAAATTAATCTTGCTAATTTGTAACCCTGCTAGATGTTTTTTGCGGATTGGCTAATTCGGTTTACATTTCCTTTGTCATTCCGCATTTTCTGCAAGCTTGTATAGACCACCATCACTTTTATCTATTCAAAAAAATTGGAAACAAATGAAACACATAAAACTTCCCACGACCATTTTTGTGGCAGGATCATTATTTTTTTCGTCCTGCAATTCGGGGAGTGAGAAAGAATCAAAATCCGTCCAGGACAGCACAGCTACCGACAGTACGATAGCAAAAACGGAAACAATTACGCCCTCAATCACCATTGCAGACGTGATGACCATCAGGCACAAAGTGGCCGACTATGCAAAATGGAAAGCATCTTATGATGGGCATGAATCAGTTCGTGAAGCCAGCGGCCTGCATAATTTTATTATTGTGCGGGGAGTCGAAGACTCCAATATGGTAATGGTGGTATTGAGAATGGATGATGTAGCAAAGGCAAAACAATTTGCTGCCTCACCGGATCTGAAAACAAGAATGATGAAAGCAGGTGCCACAGGACCGACCTACATAGATTATGAAAAAAATATAATATCAATTGCCGCCGATGCACAGGAGCCGATAAGGCTGATGGTGAAGCATAAAGTAAAAGATCTTGATGCCTGGAAAAAAGCTTTTGACGATGATAAACAGGCAAGGATGGATGCGGGCCTTACGGACAGGGTGCTTGCGTACACCGTGGGCGATGATCATAGTGTTACCGTTATATTTTCTGTAGCCGACATGGCGAAGGCAAAAGCATTTATAAATTCACAGGATTTAAGAGATAAGATGAAAGCCGGCGGAGTACAAGGTCCGCCTACGTTTTTCTTTTACCAGGTGGCAGAGAAATATTAGTGGTTGAAGATGTGGTGTGCAAAAAACAAAAAGCCAAAAGAAAAAATGTAAGAGGTCCGTAGTCTATGGTTGACGTCTCTGTGTTTCTCTGTATTTTTCTTTGTATCTCCGTGGTAAAAAAACCGGAACCTAATAATAGGCGAACAGTAGTTAAGGAATTTTGAAAATTCCCTATTCCAATTTTCTCAATTTAATAATTCTTAACTTCCGTTCACAATTCAAACAAATGATCCCGGCTTTACGAAAAGCGTTCAATGAAAATTTTACCAGGGAAAAATATAAAGCTTTTGTACATGAACTCAGCAATGTATATCCCGGACAATTAGACTTTCGGGTGGCAGAAACTCCTGTTTTTATCGACCAGGTTTTCAAAATGAAAATGCTCGGCGCCTGCGAAAAAATCGTTGATATAATTATTGATCCAAATTTCAAAGAATTCACCAAAGATGCCATTCCCAAAAATTTGAAAGTGCCAAATGAAAATGATCATTCACATTTTATAGTTTTTGATTTTGGCGTTTGTGTAAATGAAGAAGGTGAATACGAACCGCAACTGATCGAGATGCAGGGCTTTCCTACCCTTTTTGCTTACCAGGTATTGTTTCCCGAAGTTTCAAGGAAACATTTTCCGGTACCTCGATATTTGGATTGTTATTTACACGGTTACACTAAGGAAACTTATCTGCAACTTTTCAAAGAAATTGTCGTTGGCGATCATGATCCAAAAAATGTTATCCTGTTGGAAATATTTCCCCGACAGCAAAAAACAAGAGTTGATTTTTATGCAACCGAAGATTATCTCGGTATTAAAATGGTTTGCCTGACAGAATTAATAAAAGAAGGAAAGAAATTGTTTTATATAAATGATGGAAAGAAAACAGAAATAAAAAGAATTTACAACCGCCTGATATTTGATGATCTGCAGCAACAGTCGCCGGAAGTACAGGAAAAAGGGGAAATATTGTTTCAAGACCTGGATGTGGAATGGGTGCCACATCCTAATTGGTTTTACCGTATCAGTAAATACACACTGCCTTTTATTCATCATCCTTATGTACCTGAAACATTTTTTTTAAATGATATAAAGCAACCGCCCGCTGATTTGGAAAACTATGTTTTAAAGCCTTTGTTTTCCTTTGCGGGGCAGGGTGTGGTAATAGATGTTACTCTTGAAGATTTGGAGAAAGTGAAGGACCCGGAAAACTGGATATTGCAACGCAAAGTAAAATACGCCGATGTAATTGAAACCCCCGATATGCCTGCTAAAGTTGAGATCAGGATATTTTATTTTTGGAAAGACGGGGAAGCAAGACCGGTACCTGCAAACAACCTCGCGAGGCTAAGCAAAGGAAAAATGATCGGCGTGAGATATAATAAAGACAAAGAATGGGTAGGCGGAAGCTTTTGCTGGTTTGAAAAATAATTTTTGATAGCTGTGACAAATGTCGTAAATTTATTGACAAATGTCGGATAATGGCAAAAAAAGTAAAATCTAAAAAATATCCTCCCGTTGATAAATCTTCAAAAGCAAGAGAACCTATTGAAATTTATCGAACGGTAAAAAGGCTGCCAGCCATAGCGAATTTTCCATTTTCAAAGTTTGAAAAAATTGCCGGCCGTATGCCATTTACTTTAAGTGAATGGGCAAGTCTTCTTCATCTTTCAGAACGAACGTTGCAGCGTTATGCAAAAAATAAAAGCAGTTTTGAAGGAATCTATGCAGATAGAATTTTGCATATCGAACAATTAATAAACCTGGGCCTGGAAACTTTTGGTGATGCTGATGTTTTTTACGAATGGCTTCATAAAGAAAAAAAAGTTCTTGGCTATACTCTTACTTTTCAATCATTATATTCCACCCAGGGGATACAAGATGTAATTGACCAGATCGGAAGAATACAACAAGGTGTTTATACATGACCGTTTACAGGTTTGCTCACGAAAAATATGCGGATGACCTTTCAGGCTCTGGTGCCCGATTGAGGGGAGGAAGGTGGAATCAACCGGGAACTGCTGTTTTATACACCAGTTGGTGTGTTTCACTGGCTTTACTGGAAGTGCTGGCGAATGCTTATACTCTCGAAAACCTGCGACATATTTTATTGATGAAGATTGATGTGCCTGACGAGCTTCCCGTTTATGAAATAAAATCATCCCAGTTGCACAAACAATGGTGGGATGATTTTGAATATACGCAATGGCTGGGCAGTGATATTATTAAATCTGAAGCGCCACTTATTATTAAATGTCCTTCGGCTATTGTTGAAGCAGAATATAATTATTTGATCAATCCACAGCACGCTTTATTAAAAAAACTGAAGCATAAAAAAGAAACGAACTTCCGGTTTGATCAACGGTTGTTTAAATATTCATGATTGAAAGGAGAAACCTGATAATTTTCGAAATTGCAATCAAAATATTAACCATTTATACAGTTCAGAATTTTTATCCTTCAGTTCTAAAAGAAAAAAGTTATGCGGCAAAGAAAAAAGTTTAAAGCCTGGTTTATTGAATGTTCTATTTTGATCGGGACATTGTCCATTTTCATATCTTGCAACCAGCCCGATAATGAGGCGCATCAAATGCAGGCAAAGATTGACAGCCTTCAAAAACAAATATCTGAAACTTACAGGCCCGGCCTCGGCGAGTTTATGACAGATATTCAGTTACATCATGCTAAACTTTGGTTTGCCGGGCAAAATCAAAACTGGCCTTTGGCAGATTTTGAAATTCACGAAATATTAGAATCTTTGGATTACATTCAAAAATTTTGCAGTGACAGGCCAGAAGTAAAAGCTATCGGAATGATAAATGCTCCGATCGACAGTGTGAATAACGCCATTCAGCAAAAAAATATTTCTTCATTTACAACAAGTTTCCATTTATTGACAAATACATGCAACTCTTGCCACCAGGCAACGGATCATAGTTTTAATGTTGTTACAATACCAACTAATCTTCCGGTAGTGAACCAGGATTTTAAATTAGCACAACAAAACATAAAAAAATAAATATCACGTGAAGAAAAACATCATTCTGCCAATAGTTATACTGCTCATCATAGTTGCAGCTTCTTTTATTAAACATCAAACAGAACCATGGCGACCCGACCAGTTAATGGAACCGAAAAATCTTGCAGCTATTATAAATGATCCTAAAGCAGAAAGACCTTTGATCATTGACATCGGCCCTGCGGGAGTTATTAAAGGTGCGGTCAATATAGGCCCGGCACACGAAAAAGAAAGTTTTGATGACTTGAAAGAATTTTTGTCAAAACAAAAAAGAGACAGGCCGATAGTGATCTACTGTGGTTGTTGCCCTTTTGTACATTGCCCAAATATTCGCCCTGCATTTAAATTGCTGAATGATATGAAATTCACGAATCAGAAATTGCTTAATCTTTCGCAGAACCTGAAAGCTGACTGGATCAATTATGATTATCCAATGGCGGAACAATAATTTGGCAGAAAAAAATAACCGGTCATAAAATTTTTCAGAATAACTACAGTCATATTTTTCTTTCAAAATAAATATGACTGATATTTGAATCATGAAACCAATCAAAGATATTTCACCTAAAGAAGTTGTTCCGGGAATTACCGGTTATTATGCGCATGGCGATAAACAAACTTTTGGTTTTATAGAGATTAAAAAGGGAAGTGTTTTACCTGAGCATCATCATGTCCATGAACAGATCACTTACATTATAGAAGGACAACTGAATATGGTAATCGGTGGTGAACCTTGCCCTCTAACGGCAGGCATGTTTCACGTCATTCTATCAAATACGCCGCACAGCGCTGTTGCCATCACTGACTGTAAAGTAATTGATACTTTCAGCCCTGTAAGAGAAGATTATAAATAAGAACTCTTAACTGCATGAGAAAAATTCTATTAATTGTTCCCCTTTTGCTCGTAAAATTTATTGTTGCGCAGGAGAATTATGAGATCCAGGTCTATGGCTCACCAACAATGGATAAAGGGAATACAATGTTTGAACTGCACAGCAATTTTACATTTAGCGGAGAGAAAAATATTGTGGAAGGTATTAACCCCACGTATCATGCTCTTCATGAAACCCTGGAGATCACACATGGGATAACGGAAAATTTTGAGATCGGATTTTATCTCTTCACCAACTTCACCAACCCTTATGGTTACAAGGTAATAGGAACACATATCAGGCCACGCATCAGTGTTCCCGAAAAATGGGGATGGCCCGTGGGAGTTAGTTTATCTACAGAATTTGGCTACCAAAGACGAAGCTACTCAGCAGATACCTGGAATATCGAAGTGCGGCCCATAGTTGACAAGCAATGGGGAAATTTTTATCTCGCTTTCAATCCTACTTTCGGTATTTCGATAAAATCGGATAGCAACATTCACACTCCCGGGTTTGAACCAAATTTAAAAGCATCTTACACTTTTAATAAAGTCGCACTGGGTTTGGAGTATTACGGCGATGTAGGCCTTATCAACAACATTCCAAAACTTTCTCAGGAAAGCCATGCCATTTTTGTCGCCGCCGATCTTTACCTTGATCCAAAATGGGAAATAAATTTTGGCCCAGGTTTCGGTCTTACAAAAAATACTGATGGTTTCATATTTAAATTAATAATTGGGAGAAGGATCAACTGGAGGAAAGTAAAATAAAAATTGATTTAATAAATCCTTTTGATCTTAGAATGGTACAATAACCTTCATACAAATATTTCTGCCCATATTATAAATTCCCAAATGACCGTTTGGTGATTCCGTATAATATTCAAAATATTTTAAGCGGTTCAAATTTGATTGATATGCAGTATTAAAAATATTGTTAACCTGCAGAAATAATTTATATGATCTCTGAGTTTTTTCCCCTGTAATAGTTACACCGGATTCGAAATTAAGTAAACTATATCCACCTGTTTTGGTCTCGGTATTATCCACTGCATAATAATGATTTTGTGCAGCATAATATTCCATATCGATAGAGAAAAAATAATTTGAAATAATTCCTTTACCAGGATGAAATAGGAGTTTCAATTCACTTTTTGAATGTAAGGGAGGAATGAATGGCAGGTACTTCGCAGAATCTCCATACTCTTCTATCAGTGCTTCATTTTTATTTAATCCTTTCATTACAGATAAGCTGTTGTTAAACTGAACCCATGCAATATGTTCCGGGTGCAGGTTTGCAGTTATTTCCATACCATATAACTGCGCCCTGGACTGCCTGTATTGATAAGTTGTATTTCCGGCAACAATCACAACAGGTTGCCCGTTGGAATCATATAATTTCGCCTGGTAGATATAATTTTGAATATTGTTGTTGAAAAGGTCAATAGTTATATCTGCATTTTTCAAATAGGCAAGACACCCAATATCTTCCTGCAAACTAAATTCAGGATTAAAATCCCTGTTTCCCAGGTAAACGATATGCGCCCCGGGATCCAAACCGTTAGAACCGATTTCAGTAATGTTAGGTGAACGATAACCTCTTGCAATATTGGCTTTCAAAGTTAATCTTTCAGAAACTTTGTACGCTGCTCCTATACTTCCTGATAAGCCATAGTAATTATGTTTAAATGCCGGAAACTGCAGAGCAGAGTTTATGGTATCAGGGCTAAAAACATGTTTATCAAAACCTGTTGGAGCGTTTCTTCTTACAAAGAAATCGTTCCATTCCACATGTCTCGTATCAAAACGAATCCCACCTGAAATATTGACTTTATTGATTTCTTTCTTTATAAATAAATAGGATCCCGCATCAAACAGATGGTAATCAGGAATAGGAAAATCAGTTGCATTTTTACTTACATTAACCTGGTACATTCCATTCACGCCAATAGTTGTTTCAATGCCTTTTAATTCCGGCAAATTGTATTTCAAATCATAGTTGATCGTGTTTAAAACAACAAACAACCCGGCTTGCGAAGGATCAGTAGGGTGATCAAATTCTCTTCTGATACTTTGCTGGAAACCCAGCAAAAAGTTTAAGTCGCTTCGATTCAGTTTTATTTTATTGTGCACATAAATTCGATAATGTTGAATATGCTGATGCAAAGGAGTTATTGCATAGGAAGTAAATTCGTTTTGATGTACAACGGGGCGATGTTTTATATCGTCTGCGCCAATCTCGTTTACCTGGTAGGTGAATGCCCTGCTGAGAGAATCCCTGCTTCCATCCGGAATTTCCTGCAAATTATCATACAAAGTAGCATTCAAATGCGCATAGCCCCAACTCTTATCTATCCCAATCATTCCGGACAAATTGTATTCCCTGAATGCAGTGTTATAAACATATCCATCAATTTTGTTCCGATAATCGTGCGCTGCTTTAACAGTGGCTCTAAGCAAATATTTCCAGTCCTTTTTCGAATAAGCCAATCCAACTGAATGGCCAATCATTCCATTATTAGAATGAATATCAAGAAGTGCATCACCTTTCAATTTACCATCGCTTGCATCAGGAATATGGGGTATTAAATTGATTACCCCGGCCAATGCATCCGATCCGTAGGTTAGACTGGCCGGACCTTTTACGACCTCTGCACGTTCAATACCATATTGATCAATTTCGATTCCATGCTCATCTCCCCACTGCTGTCCTTCCTGTCGCATACCGTCGTACATGGTTAAGACGCGATTGTATCCCAACCCGCGAATAAATGGTTTTGAGATATTGGGGCCCGTAGTTACAGCGGTCATTCCCGGAACATTTTTTAAAATAGCATCAATAATATTGTTATTTACATTCATTTCCATTTGCGCTTTTGTTACGACAACAACCGGAACAGGATTTTTCTTTATCACAGTGGCTCTTGATACGCCGGTTACAATTACCTGATCCATATAATCCGTCCTTTCGTTTAATTCTATATTAAGCACAATTGGTACGGCTGAATTAACAGATATATTTTTTTTGGAAACTTCATAGCCAATACAGCTGATCTGCAATTGATATCTTCCGTAGGGGACATGTTTAATTTCATAATAACCGTTCGAATCAGTTGCGTTGCCCATGCCGGAGGGTAAAAGTACAAGGCTTACTGAGGGCAAGTCATTTCGGGAGTGAGTAACATAACCTTTCACCACTCCTGACTGGGACATTGCATTCAAAAAAAAACCCAGGAAAAAAATTAAAACGCCAATACACTTCCTCTGCATATACTTACAAAAGTATAAAGTTAGATTAATCTAACAAATTTATTATATAAATAAAAATATTTATTATTGCATCTACCAATCAATAACCAGAAGACGGCTTGATCAATGCAGCATGTCAAATCCTCATTTTAGAGATAGCTTAATTATATTTGTCTCATGCAGTCCTATACAGAAGAAAATTACCTGAAAGCGCTTTTTAATATCGCAAATGAAAAAGGGGAAGTAAGTATAAACGATCTGGGGAGAACTCTTAATATTAAAATGCCCACAGTAAACAGCATGATGAAAAAATTGGCAAAAAAAAAATTAGTACACTATGAAAGTTATAAGCCTGTCCGTCTAACAGAAAAAGGGAAAAAAGAAGCAGGGCTGATCATTAGAAAGCACCGGCTCACAGAAATGTTTTTGGTAGAAAAGATGAAGCTGGGCTGGGAGGATGTACATGACATTGCCGAGCAGATTGAGCATATCGATTCAACAATCTTTTTTAATAAGATGGACGAACTGCTGGATTATCCTGCGGCTGATCCTCACGGCTCACCAATACCCGACAGAAATGGGAAAATTGACTGGAAAGAATATAGTAAGCTAAGCGATTGCAAACCCGGTGAAACTGTAAAGCTTGTCGCTGTAACACATTCTGCTGATGATTTTCTTAGGTTTTTAAGTAATCGCGACATGAAACTTGGCATAAAAATTAAAATTAAATCCATTGAACCATTTGATAAATCAATGGTAGTGAGTTACGGAAAACGACAGGCAGAAACACTAAGCAATATAGTTGGCGAAAGGCTGCTGGTGGAAAAGGAAAAATAAATCGCTAGTTTTTCCTGCTCTTCCGATTAAACAGGTAATAAATTCTATTGCACCAAGATTTATTTTAGATTTTAAACTTTATTGTGGCGGCGCTGCAAATCGCGAATTGTTTATTAAGGAAGAATCAGTAAGTGTTCTTAAAAAAGAAACCAGGTAGGTAACTTCGAGATTGGTCAGTGGAATGCCGCCAGTAAGCGATGAATCAAGAGTAGCGCTCTTTTGCACTCCTTTTCGATAATGATCCAACACCTGCGCCAGGAACCAAAAACGACCATCGTGCATGTAAGGAGCAGTAAGGGCAACATTGCGCAACGAAGGGACCTTAAACTTTAATGAATCAGCCTTATCGTTCGTAATTCTCATCCTGCCATAATCATGTAAAAAAGTATCAACCGGTAATCCAATATTGCGATAAGAAAAATCAGTGAACAGCGGTTCAGGATGACAGGTTTCACACTTAGCTTTGAATACATCATACCCCCTTTGCTCAAACGGAATAAAGCTTGCCTTACCTTTTTTTACACGATCGTATTTTGAATCTGCCGAAACTATACTGCAGGTAAATTGAGCCAACGCTTTCAACATTCTTTCGCTTGTTATTTTTTCATCTCCAAATGCAGCCTTGAACATCTTTCGATAAACAGGATCCCGCTTTAATTTACTGATCACGCTGGGCAAATCTTCGGCCATTTCATTCGAGTCAGTCAGGGGAGCCAATGGCTGAACTTCAATATTGTTGATACCACCGTCTAAATGAAATTCTTTTTGCCAGGCCAGGTTAAAAAGAGCAGGAGCATTTCGTATGGTGAAACTATTATTATAGCCGTGGCTGAAATCGTGCTGATAAGTTGAGAAAGCGGCAAATTGTTGGTGACAGGAAGCGCAGGGAAAATTTCCGTCTTTGGATAAGCGTCCGTCATAAAATAATTTTCTCCCTAATTCAAATCCTTCTTTGGTAAGTGGATTATTTTTAAATGTATAATGCGGTTTCGGAAATCCTTCAGGAATTTCCTGCTTTAGAGGTGTTATCGTTTTAGGAGAAAAAGATTGCATAAACTGTAACAGAAATACAGTTGCCATAATTACGATTATGATGACTTTTATCTTTCTCAACTTTTTATTTTATCAATCGGTAGTTACCAAACGAACTTTAAACATATAGCGGTAGTTCTCTGAAAATTGCTTAGCCAATGATCCCGGCGTAGTACAAACCGGGTTTTTTGCAATCGGCAGATCATAGCTCCCATGAAACCATGCATTGATATCTGCATCGATTACCATTTCTATATTTTTATTACCTGTACTATTTTGTAACGCTGGAATGACAATATCTATTCTTTGAAGTACATTATTTTCTCCTTTAAATCCGCCAATATGATATTCAATTTTATGGTGTACCTGGTTCGAAACCGGTGATGCTCCTTCTATCTTGGCCATTACGTAGCCGGAATTCCATGTCCAGAACATGTCGTTGACAGGATCTAAAGATCCGCTTTGAGCACCGCTGACATTTTTTATACTATCAACTCCCAGCAAAAAAGAAATTTTGTTATAGCTATCTCCCGGAATGTTAATCAAAATATTCTTCGAAGATGAATCTGCTTCATTTACCAAATAATAACTATTGGGCATAGATTTCTTCGTTCCTGTAGCCGAATTTTTCAATTCAATATTGCTGATGTAGTATTTGAATTTTGAAACAGAGAAATTTTCTCCAAAGGAATTTATATAAATGCTGTCAAAAAAGAATGGCTTATCGCCAACAACAGTATTAAAATGCAGGAGAATACTGGTTCGGGGTTCATCGTTAGTCTTTTGTTTCGTTTGCCAGAAAATAAAAAATATGGCCGCGAACGAGACGGTTATCCAAAGATTTTTCAGGTTTCTCTTCACAATTCTAAGATAATAAAAATTGCGTCTGCTGGGTTAAGCTCAATCCCTTATTCAAATTTTTCAAAAATGTACCACTTGACATCAAAACTGGGATTGATAAAAGTGAATTTGCTTAGGAAAGAATTTAAAAATCTTATACACTTTTTTATAAACGGGTTAGACACTTTGCTTTCCATCAAAGAAAAAGCATGTTTAGCCCGAATCTTCTTAAACGGATATCCCTTTGCAACTAACTCAAATCCGTAATATTCAAATAGTATTTTGAGCGTTTTATCGGAATACCAGTGTACCACAGTGGGCGGACTATATTCATGCCACCGCTTTCCAAATATCCGGGCAATTGGGCTTTTCATATCCCATGACTCTACCAATACAAATCCACTTGGTTTCAATAAATGAGCTACGTTTTTCATGGCTCTGTCAAGATCATGGACATGGCCAATCACCTGGATCATACTTATTAAATCAAATTGTTCGCCGCTTTTAAAAGTTTCTAAATCTCCTTTTTGAATGTCTAATTCTAATTCACGCCGTCCATAGGCTACCATTGTTTCATTAGGTTCGATCCCATAACAATTCCATCCGGCCTGTTCAAAACTCTTAAGAATAAAGCCGGCAGCGCAGCCGACATCCAGTATTTTACCGGGCTTTGTATATTTTGCAATCAAGCGGGCATATCTTTTCCCCTGATTGTATAGTAAACCTTTTCCTTCGAAATAGTCTGGATATCCTGTATTACCTGCAAAAAAATAATCGTCAGAATACACTGACGCAAGATGATTTTCACTGTCAGGAATTTCTGTAAATCTATGACCGCATTTTTTACATTCAAGGATCGGATAATCACCTTTTTGAAAAAGAAATTTTTTATCTTCTTTGCATTCGATGTAAGAAGTACAAGTTTTCTGCATAAATAAGGGTTGATTTTCGTACGTGTTTTAGTTTCTAAATGCTTAATGTATTTTGTATCTCAAGCCTGTGTAAAACATTCTTCCCGCTAACGGGCCCCAAACCATCGATGCGTCAAAATAAGCACCGAACGGTTGATCCGATTCGAGCACCGGGTTCTTTTGATAATAGTTGGTCAGATTCTCGCTACCTACATAGATATCCAGCGGATATTTCTTACCGAAGGTTTTACTAGCCTGCGCATTCATCATGATATAAGAAGGAGACCGTTCCGGCAATTGATATTCGACAGGATTGTCACCGGTATAAGGAATTCTCTTTGTACCATTATAACTTATGGTGTAATCAAATTTCCAGCTCTTTATTTCGTATGCAAGATTAGCAAAGGCTCTATGTTTAGCAACAAGAGGACGTTCTAACAGATCACCATGATAAGTTGTTTTTACATCAAATAACCGGTACGCTAAACGAATATCCAGTTTGGGAATTATCTCATCATTCACTTCAAACTGCAAGCTATTCGAGTAGGATTTGCCAGAAAGGTTATAAAAGTCAACTTCTCTCGCACTCTTATCTACATCAACAACTACCTGGTTTTGAAAATCAGTTCTGAAGAAATCAACTGAAAGGGTACCATTTCGATTAAACAATTTGAATTTTTGATCAACACTTATTCCTTCATTCCATGCAATTTCAGGATCCAATCCATATGCTTTTCCCTGGGACGCATTAAGAATATTAACTTGCCGTGAACTTATTAGAACGCCTAAGTTTTCTGCAAAAATATTTGCAGTTCGTTCTCCCCTGCCACCGCTTACACGAATCGTCGTTCCGTTTATAGGTTCATACCGCAAATGCAATCGGGGCGTAACGAAAAAACCAAACAAGTTATTATGATCGATCCGTAATCCGGCTACAGCATTAAACCGTTCGGAATGAGTATAAGTATATTCAATAAATGCGCCCGGTACGATTTCGTTTCGATTGTAAATAAGGTTCCGAAAGTTTTCTTTGTATTGATCACAAACAAAACTGATCCCGGTTCTGAATTTATTTGCAGTTGTACCGATGATCGATTGATAAATAAGATTAGAATAAAAGTTATTTTGTTTGGCATCGTAACTGCTCAAACCGAAATAGGAATCTTGATGATGCTGGAAAGAAGATAACTGCCAACCGAAACTCTTATATTTTTTTTCAGGAAACACGTAGCCGATCTTTGCAAACTCTTCATACCTGTCTGTGTTTATGCCAAGACCATAATGATTCGTAGTAAATTTATCGCGGGAGGAATTATAGGCTGTCTCCCCTCCTGTTCGCCTGTCTTTCAAAATTTTCATCCCAAATTGCATCAGCCACCCTTTTCCATTATCAAACTTCCAGCGATTTATGGCACTTATTAAGTTGCCGGTCGGCAGGTCACGAAAACCATCTTTATTGAAATCAAGATTTGAATTATTCAAAAAATCATCATGTAACAAAATTCCTGTCGACCATTTCTTTCCCAATTTTTGAGCGAGGTTCAAATTCAGATCTGTCTTCCCCTGTTCATTTATATACCCGTTGAAAAAAAGCTTTTCTGCAGTCTCCGGTTTTTTCAATTCTACATTTATTTGTCCCGCTATACTTTCAAAACCATTGGCCACAGAACCGATTCCTTTAGTTAGCTGAATAGATTCTATCCACGAACCAGCAATCGAATTTAATCCAAGAGGTGTGGCGATACCACGTGGACCAGGCAAATTCTCAACAGTTAACTGTGTATAATTTCCTGAAAGACCCAACAGTTGTATCTGTTTTGCGCCTGTGACTGCATCATTGTATGATACGTCGACGGAAGGATTTGTTTCAAAACTTTCGCTGAGATTACAGCAAGCAGCTTTAAAAATTTCTTTGTCGGTCATCACCTGCGTTCTGATCGGATTCAGCATTGAGATGTAAGACGCTTTTTGTCGTGCTGTTACTTTTACTTCTGCTAAATGTTTACCAGAAGCAAGTATGACTTTCAAATCTTCTTTTGGATGAACGGCAATTGTATCACTTTCATAACCGGCATAACTTACCACCAACCGTTCAACCGAGCTATCTGCGTTGATCTTAAAAATTCCTTTGTCGTCAGTTATTACGCCGGTGTTTGTTCCCTTCAACACCACACTGGCTCCGGGCAATGGACGAAAGTTTCCTTTATTATCTGCTTCGAGTACAATTCCTGTAACAACAGCACTGTTCGGTAAAGGCGTGGCGACTTCATTTGCGGTACCGGGTGAATTCGCTTTGCTTGTTTCACGATAATGACAGCATTCGGGCAATTGATCATACACAAAATCCTTTGCTTTTTTTAGCTGTGTATCATGCCCCGCATCTACAATGCGTTGCTGAACTTTCTCAACTGTTGTTAAACGGGAATTATAATTTAATGCCAGGAGTTTCGATTCGATATCCCATGTGGCGGAATTAACTCCCCTGCCCTTTGCCGCCTTTTCAATACGGTCTTTGCACAATTGACAATTACCGTAAACTGTAAAGACTGTGGTACTGTCTTTTGAATTGGAGTTTTCCTGGGAAAATATGGAAGAATATATAAAGAGTACACTGACAAGTACTCCGAACTGAAGTTTCATTTTATTTAAGATTACAGGCCTAACAATTGCCTGATCTTATTTTCCAGTTCTTGTTTTTCTGCATTGATAGCAACTACGTTCCCATCTTTATCAATAAGGAAAGAAGCGGGTATGGCATCTACCTGCCATTTGGCAGCCGACATAGCGTCCCATCCTTTTGAATCATTTATCTGGGGCCAGGTAAGTTTGTCCTTACCCACGGCTCTTTGCCATGCTTTTTTATTATCATCAAGCGAAACACCGAGGATCTCAAAACCCTTGTCTTTATACTTACTATATAATTTCACTAAATTCTTATTATTAAAACGACATGGTACACACCATGACGCCCAAAAGTCGAGTAAAAAAACTTTCCCTTTCATTGATGACAAACGAATACTATCGCCGTTGAGAGCAGGCAATGAAAAATCAAGACGCGGGTCTGTGATATTTGGTGTTACCTGCGCTGCAGCATTCACAGCAACTATCAAAAAACAAAAAACTAAAAAATTTTTCAGGCGTATCATAATATAATTGATCAGAAAATGCTTCGGCAAAATCGCCGATGCTAAAATAATGATCTTGCTTTTGCGCTGCAAGCTTTGCAGCAGTCATAACAGTTTCCTGACCATTATGACGATTTATCTATCTCAAATTCTGAAAATACAGTTTTGCAGGTAAGTATCCTGAGATGAACATAAAGGCGGTGTATGATCCGTTTCATTTAACGCGTTTTTTCTATTAATGAACGGGGTCGCCAGAAATTTTGAAGGAGTTATGATGGCCGGCCGGATCTTTTCCAAAGTAAATGAAAAAGAGGAGTGCTGGTAGTTATTCTGAAGCTTTACAATCTTCACTTCATCATGGCAACATCCTTTTTTTGTTGCTTGCATACCGCATACCGGGCATTGGTCGCCGGCGGGGCTAAACAGACCAAATGAAGTATAGCGATCCATACAGTAATGATAGTTCACCATCACTCCACAAGCGAAAGCGAAATAAACAATAACGGTAAAAGACGCTATTAATTTTTTCATGAATTGAAATCAAAGATAAACATCAATATTGATATCTTATAATAGCTGTAACAGGTATTAAGATGATTTTTGTCAGTAAAGGATTCCTTAATTCACAAAACTCCACCAGATGCCGAGTCTTATTTGAAGGCCAGGGTATGGATATCCACGGGCAGCAATATTGTTATTAGTAAATCCGAAACCTCCTCCTCCTTTTGATGCTACCTCGGCAGCATTAAGATTTTCAGCTCTCAAAAATGCTTTAAACCCCTTGATACGAAATTGAAGAAATGCAGACACCCCGGGTAAATTATAAAAGGTCTCACCATCCTGGTAAAAAAACTGGCCAATGACGGGAGAATAGCTGTCAGGCTTATATGGTGTGTTGTATTTTATTTCTATGCCTGTGAACAGGTTAAGATTTTTGAAAAAATTTCCTTCAAAAGCAAACCGGTTTCTTGTAAAAATAAGAGGGACGTGCAAGGGTGCCCCACCTGTTTTCTGTTGCAGATATACATCAGCATACCAATTAAAATGCCTGCCTAATCTGAAAACTTTTTGGGCCGAAACCTGCAAAAAATTAAAGAGAGGTACGTATTGGCCGAATTGATTGTAATCCGTGATATAGGTATAGTTACTGATAAGATAATAGTCGCCGGATAATTTTAATTTCAGACGGGGCTGATAGATCGATGCAAAAATGTGGCTGCTGTTTTCTTTTTTAAAATCAGTTATAGTTGAATCCAAATAAAAACTGCTTCGCGGATCAAACAAAAAAGACGGGGAACGATTGACATTTTCAAACCCTATTTCTGCATATCCCTGTTCTTTTTTTCCAACAAATCTTTTAAGGCTTATATGAACATTGTAATCCCCGCTGTTAAAACCTGCTGTATATAAATTGCCAAATAATTCAGCATCCCATTTTTGGTTTCGTGTTTTATTACGATACTCACCATGAAGCATAAGATTGTAAAATGAATTTTTGCCGGAGGCAAACTCTCCTTTTAATGTTTGTAAACTGGCGCCAAGCTTTATAAACTGCTGCAGGTTTTTTGCGTCAGGAAATTGGTAAATAGAGAAATCATTTTGCAAATTTTTCCAGCTGTCACGGAGGTAAACTGAATCGCCGGGGTTAACGAATAATCCATAGTTATTAATATAAAAATCGGTGTCAGAGTTTCCCACGGAGTAATCAAAATATTCATACCGGTACGTGCTGTATGATATGGTGTGTTCAAAACGAAGGCGTGGATAAAAAAGCGGTATTACTGTTGAATCTGTGACCAATGAATCTTTTTTCCCCAGGTCAAATTGCTGTCTCATCAAGGCGGTTACCTCCCGGTATCGGTTCCCGGTCTTTATATTAGTAGAGAAGAAATTTGTAGAGTATGCCTGGTCACCGCCGAGCACAGTTGGTATATTAAACCTGTCTTTAAAAACCAGTGACCCATTAATAGCACTGTCCATGTAATTTTTATCGGTTCTTATGCCGCCATTTTCTGCCGACTGCATGTGATTGGCAACAATAAAAAAGTAATTACTATAACGCTTCGAATTTGATTCAAACCAGGATGTAAAAAGGATATTATTATCGTTCGTACTCTGATTCTTAAAAAATCCCGGAGAATTAATAAACCGGTATTGAAAAGAGGCATTCCAGTTGGGTTTGATATTCTGAGTATGCATGGCTTCAATGATCTGTTCGGTACTACTGCCGATCAAATAATTCAATTCACTGTATGGCCGGGTTGTGTTAAAAAATCTTGTGTCAGCAGGCTTCCATTTATAAATATCGAAAGCATGAAAACCGGGATCCCATCCTGGTTGCATTGATGGTGAAAATAAAATAGGCTCGGACGCATTGCCAAGATTGCCCAGATAAACATTTTCCGCAGGTATGGGAAAACGTAAATTAAAATCTTTTACTGATGAATCCAGTTTATAATGACGTGATGAATCCAGGTAACGGTAATAAATCGTTATTGAATCCTCATAACGATTTCTGTGATGAAGGCTATCGTTTCCATTCGACGTATTTAAATTGCGCAGACCTTGTCCGGCCCTCGAAAGGTTTCGAAAATTAGGTTGCTGTGCAAATGTATTCAGGGAGAAAACAAAACAAAAAGCAGGTAAGAGGTATGTATATTTTTTTGCCAGTGTTATTCTGTTTGAAATCACAATTTCCAAATTCCAAATCACAAAGAAATCAAAAAAAATACTCTCTGACTCAAACCACACTCACCATTCCTTTAAAAATAGCTGCGAAATTGGGCTCGGCTTCTTTGGCTGCCTGCAACACTTCTTCATGTGTAATTTTATTTTCGCCTTCACGAATACCAATATCTGTGATGACACTCATGGCAAACACCGGAAGTTTCATATGATTGGCTGCAATACATTCCTGCACGGTACTCATTCCTACTGCATCTCCTCCTAACGCATGAATTAATTTATACTCAGCCCTTGTTTCAAATGTAGGTCCGGTTACACCATAGTAAACTCCTTCCCTTAAACTAATCCCTAATTTTTTACCTAAATCTTTTGCTTTTTGAATGAGTTCTTTTTGGTAAGGTTCGCTCATATCAGGAAAACGCAGTCCGAACTCAGAAATATTTTTTCCGATTAATGGATTGTGTGTAAAAAAACTTACGTGATCTGTAATGATCATTAAATCGCCTACCTTAAAATCAGGATTAACACCTCCGGCAGCATTGGAAAGAAACAATGTTTTTATACCCAGCAACTTCATTATCCTTATCGGGAATATTACCTGCCCGCTTTCATATCCTTCGTAAAAATGAAACCGGCCTGCCATGCAAACCACCTTTTTACCACTGAGATTTCCGAAAATCAATTTCCCTTTGTGCCCTTCCACTGTGGACACCGGAAAATGCGGAATATCGCTGTAACTGATTTCTTTTTCTATTTCTACTTCGTCACTGAAATTTCCAAGACCGCTGCCCAGTACAATACCGACCTCAGGTGCGGGCGGGTAAACTTTTTTGAGATAGGATAAGGACTCATCGAATTTTTGCATGTCTCCAGACATAAACCAGGTTTAGTAAATCGCAAATATATAGTTTTGGAATTCAATATTGATAACGAAAAAAATCACAGTATTCTTCATCACATAAAAGCCTTTGAAGAATGGGATCTTTCAATACATCGATATAGTCCTTCCATTTACCATTTACTTTTATTTTTCTATAAATAAGCCGGATGCCCTGGCTGTAATCCACCCACCAGTAAATATGACCGGTGTAAAGGGGTTGGATGGGTGTTCCATCTAATTTATGCCAGCCATAAATCGCTACCCGGTCAGCTTTGGGATCTCTTGAAATTTTTCCGCTGATGACAACATCTTTTTGAATGCCGGCGATCAAACCCTTTCTCCCTTTTCGCTGGCCTTCGATAATCAGGTGATGCTGCCACATGGTGGGCGTGCTGTCACGAAAAGCATACATCGGCACAGGCTCCAGTTTTATTTTTGCTGCTTTGTAAATGTCATTTACCATTTTTCTTGTCGGTAAAAAACAATTGAATGTATCGGCAATTTTTTGTGCGGCCAAAGGTGTAATATTGATTCTTGCCCAGTCATTATTACTGCCGACACTTAAATAGTCCCGAGCAACATAATAAACAGCTTTTATCTTTTTTCCCGTGGTGGTATCTTTTATAGATACATGCACGCCAACAAATTTTTTTAAAAATGAAGGAACATCGCCGGCCAACACTTCCCTGAGAACAAAAGAATCTCTCTCTTTCCATTTCATAGCAAATGCGAGGTGATAAAATTCGCTGCCTGTTAATGCAGAAGTCGGTGGGGGCCAATGCATTTTTTTTGTAGCCGTACAGGAGAAGAGAAAAGTGAAGGTTAAGGCTGAGATTAAAAAAAATTTCATGAAAGGAAGGTAAAAAGAAAAAGTTATGAACAGCTATCGCAGCAAGACATCTGTGATGAATTTAAATAAAATTATGTGCTATACTAAATGCGATAAAATAATTCCCGTTGCCATCGCTGCATTAAGAGAGTCTGCGTTTCCCTTTTTGGGGATCGTTATTTTCTCATTTGCAAACCGCAATACATCTTCATGAATGCCCTTTGATTCATTCCCGATAATTAAAAGCCCTTCATGGATTTTATTCATTTTAGTTACATCTTTTCCAAGCAGGGTTGCTGCATAAATTCGAACCGTACCTTGTTCCCGGAGCCATTCCGGTAAGTCTGTATAGATAACCGAGACCCGTGCAATACTACCCATGGTGGCCTGTACTACTTTTGGGTTATATATATCCGCGCAATCGTTGCTACAAATAATTTGTGAGATACCAAACCAATCGGCAGTTCTTATGATTGTTCCCATATTTCCCGGATCCTGGATACCATCTAATACCAGCGATACTTTGTCTTTTACTGAAAGTGGGTTTGTTTTAAATTTTTTAAAAACAGCAAGGACCTGGTTCGGGGTTTTTAACAGTGATATTCTTTCAAGTTCCCTTTCGTCAATTTCAATCACATTTTTTTTTAACAAAAATTCTTCATTTTTTTCCAGCCATTCATGCGCTGCAAATAATTGGTCCAGTTCAGCGTTTTTACTTTCCAACAATTCACTCACCAGTTTTGGCCCTTCGGCAATGAATGCATCTTCCTCATCCCGATGTTTTTTCTGGCCTAAACTTTGGATATATTTGAGCTGCGATTTTGAGATCATGAACTATTATTTAAATAACCTGTGTTACGATAAAGCCACGGATGTCAACCTACCTGAAAATAGCTACGCCAATATTAATCGTCATTTTACTTACTTCATGTAAATCCTGGGATTTTCACACTTTCCCGATTACTCATGTAAAATACTTTCCGAAGGATACACCATTTGTTTACAAAACAAATATCAACTTGTTGGGCAATCTTTCAAAAAAGGAAAAAAACAATCTTGAATCGGCACTCGACGTTCAGTTGGAAGATAGCGTAAATCCGAAGGCAAATCAGAAAATATTCTGGCAGGTAATAAAAAGACCACCCGTATTTGACACGGCATCTGTACAATCGTCAAAAAAATTTATGCTGGCCATGCTGCATGCATCGGGCTATTTTAAATCCGATATAAATTATGACACTACGATCGACAGAAAGAATGAGGAAGAGAGGGTTACGCTGAATTTTAATGTAACACCCGGTCCTCTCTGGCATTTCGACAGCGTTTGGTATAGCATTAAAAAGCCGGATCTGCAACGCTTAACCGATAGCACATTAAGGGCAGACACGTCCAAAAGGAATATGATCGATTCAGTTTCTATCGGACTTCGGAAACCATTTCAGAACATTGCTGACAGTACGCGGTCTGAATCTTTTTTAAGAAAAGGAAGTTCCTTCTCACAGGATACGATAGCTATGGAGCTTGACCGCCTTGCAGAACTTTACCGCAACAACGGCTATATGCGGTTTACCAGGAACGAGTTGCTAGCAGTTTGGGATACATTAGATGTATCCCTGCTAAAGCCGATGGTGGATCCCCTTGAAGAAATTCAATTGATCGACAAGATGGCGAAAGAGAGACAGAATCCAACTGCAACACTTGAAATAAAATTAAGACCGGGATATGACAGTTCAAGACTTGTTAAGTTCTATGTTGGCAAAGTCTACATCTTTCCTGATTACGGTCCTGACTCTACATTGAAAAAAGATACGGTGGTGCTGAACTCAAGCTATACTGTCATCTATAATCAATATCTTTTTAAACCAAAAATTCTTCCGCAGAATATTTATATAAGGCACGGTCAACCTTACAATCAAAATCGTTACTCAAGAACTATCGACAGGTTCAATTCGAATGTGGCATGGCGCTTTGTATCTATGGAACAAAAAATAAGGCCTGGAACCGATACAGTTGATTTTTATATAAAACTTATTCCTTCTCAAAAATATTTATTTATAGCAAATCTTGAAGGCAGCCAGAATTATAATAGCTCTACCTCTCCTCTCGTCGTGGGCAACCTGTTTGGTATTGGCGTAAATGTGAACTTGCAAAACAGGAATTTTTCAAAAGTTGCCGCCCAAACAAATACTTCACTGCGTTACGGCACGGAATTAAACATTTCAAAAAAGGAAAGATTCGTCAATTCAAGAGAAGCAAGTATTGGTTATAATATTGTTTTCCCGAAAATAATTCCCCGGTTGAACTTTTTGCCAGATCGATTCCGTGCAGCACGAACAGTTTTAGGATTTAACCTGTCAAATACGCAGCGCATCGATCTTTACAATCTTACCACATTTAATACTTCCTGGAGTTATGAATTACAAAGGCGCAACAAGTTGTATGCGCTTAAAGTTCCAAACATTGAATATTCCCTGTTAAAATCAAGACCAAGACTCGATACCATTTTTCAACAAAACCCGGGATTGAAAAATTTATTTAACGACGGTCTTGTTGTTTCTGCCATCGGAAGCTTTACTATGAACTGGGGCAATAAAAAAAATTTGAACACCTTTAGAGCAAATCTTGAAGAATCAGGATTGCTTACAAGTTTAATCCCGAATGATTTCATTCAGAAAAATCTTTACCGTTTTATCAAGCCCAATGCAGAGTATATAAGAATAATGAAGGTCGGTAATAATGATCTTGTAGCCAGGGCTTTCCTGGGTGTGGGCATCCCATTAAGAATTGATACAGGCTCCGGTTATCGCAGTGAATATCTTCCTTTTTTTAAAGCATACAGTGCCGGTGGTCCGAACAGTATGCGGGGCTGGGGTTTGCGAAGACTCGGACCAGGTCACGCACTGCAGGCAGACAGTACTTTCCCCGATCGATTTGGAGATATACAGTTTGAAACCAATCTTGAATATCGTTTCTATCTTTTTAAACTTTTTGGATTCAAATTCAACAGTGCTTTCTTTACGGATATAGGGAATGTATGGTTCATGCATCGAAGTCCTGATTTTCTGGGTGGGGAGTTCACATTTAAACATTTCCTTAGCGACCTCGGAATTGATGTCGGAACAGGAATAAGGGTGGATCTTGGATTCTTTCTTATTCGTCTTGATTATGCGCTTAAAGTACACAATCCAACACCGGAGCCCGTAAATGCAGATGCGCAAAATCATTATTTCTACAATTGGAACCTGAAATATGTGTTGGGAGGAGTTTTGCAGTTTGGCGTTACTTATCCTTTCTTATAATACAGCCACTACAACTGCTTTTCAAATTCTTCAATGGTGAATGCGTCTTCAATTTTGAATTCACCAATTCTTGTTCTGCAAAGGCTGCTGAGATAAGCGCCGCATCCCAGTGCTTCTCCAAAATCATTCGCAAGACTGCGAATGTATGTACCTGTTGAACAGACTACACGAAAATAAACGACAGGCAAATCCAGTTTCTGAATTTCAAATTCTTTAATAAAAATTTTTCTCGGCTCCAGTTTTACTTCTTTTCCTTTTCTCGCCAATTCATACACTCGTTTGCCTCCCACTTTTATTGCCGAATGTGCCGGCGGAACTTGCATTATTTCCCCGGTAAATTTTTTTGCCGCAGCTCCTATTTGCTCTTTTAAAACATTTTCGATTGATTTAAAATTTTCTGGCTGGCTTTCGAGATCATAAGTAGGTGTAGTAGCTCCAAGGGTAATGGTACCCGCGTATTCTTTTTCCCTCGCCATGTATTCGTTTATCTTCTTTGTGAATTTACCTGTGCAAATAATAAGTAATCCCGTCGCAAGCGGATCAAGTGTCCCTGCATGGCCTACCTTTTTTGTTTTCACCAAATGCCTGATCTTTTTCACTGCATCAAAAGATGTCCAGTGCAAAGGTTTATTGATAAGTAAAACTTTTCCTTGTTCAAAGGTGTTCATGATGTAAGTTTCAGAGTTGACAAGTTCAAAAGTTTGCAAGTTTACTACACAACGATCAACTCCGGAACTCTGAAACCGGTAAACTTTGAAACTTTTATATCGAAAGTTTATTTTTTAATTCAAGATACTTATTGATCGTATCGATAGTAAGGTTTTGAGGAGAAGTAAGTATAGAAAGAATTCCATTCTTATGAAGTTCTTTTACCATCAATCTTTTTTCAAAGGCAAATTTTTCAGCAATGGTTTTTATATAAATATCTTCCATCGTTACCGCTTTGCCTTCTGTCAGTTGCTTTAACTCGGTGTTTTCAAAAAAAACAACTAAGAGCAAATGATACTGAGCTATTAATTTTAATGAAGACAGTTCACGCTGCAAACTGTCCATTGACTCAAAATTTGTAAACAAAACCAAAAGACTGCGGTGGGTAATGCGATTGCGAATTGCAGAATATAGTTTTTCAAAATCTGATTCAAGAAAACGGGTTTGCTGCTTGTATAACGTTTCCAGAATAAGATTCATCTGGGTGGATTTCTTATCTGCGGGCAAAAAGAAATCAAGATTCTCAGCAAACGTTATAATTCCTGCTTTATCCTGTCTCACGAGGGCTACATTACTTAATACTAAAGAAGCATTGATAGCATAGTCAAGCAGCGTCATTCCCTCAAAAGGCATTTTCATGGTACGGCCTTTATTTACCAGGCAATATATCTGCTGACTCCTTTCATCTGTATAATTATTCACCATAAAATCCTGCTTCCTGGCCGTAGCTTTCCAGTTTATCGTTCTGTAATCATCACCGAGAACATATTCTTTGATCTGTTCAAACTCCATACTGTGTCCTAATCTTCTTACTCTTTTCACACCGGCTTCCTGCAAGCGGTTGCTAACCGCCAACAAATGATACCGCCTCATCTGGATGTAAGACGGATACACTTTTACAGTTTCATCCTCAGGAAACACAAATCTTCTTTTTGCCAGTTGCAAAGGACCTTTTATAAAAACGTTGATATTGCCAAATGAATATTCGCCTCTGGAAAGAGGCTTTACTTCATAGACAACTCTCTGTTCACTGTTGCTGCCAATTCTTGTTTTTATAAACCAATTTCTTTCCTGGAATTGCGTCGGCAACTCATCAATAATATGTGCAGAAACAGGAAAAGAATAATTATTTTGAAAATGAAGTACCACTTTGTTTTCGTCGCCGTTACTCCATCTTTCAGATGTGATGCGTTCAGCCCGGAGTGCATACCGTTTTCCAAAAATCAATAGACTATCTGTCAACACAGCAATAATAAGTAACAACAATATTATGCTTGCCACATCGTACAAAACAGGAATAAAATAACTGAACACATAGAGAACCACTGCGCTGCCGCCTACGTAGTATGCAAGCTTATCAAGGTAAAATGACTGGGTAAAAAATTTTATGACAGCACGAAAGAACAAGAATAATTAAAAATTAAAAATTAAAAAATTAAAATAGAGAACGCAGACACACTCATTACTCACTATCTCGGAATATCCATTCCGTTTACAATTTGTTTGATCACTTCATCTTCTGAGACTCCTTCCATTTCTTTATCCGGCGCAAGAATAATGCGATGGCGTAACACCGGGCCGAGGACTTCAAGTATATCTTCCGGCATTACAAAATCACGGCCATTCATGGCGGCGATCGCTTTTGAAGCGTTCATTATTGCCAGGGAAGCTCTTGGCGATGCGCCCAGGTAAATTGATTTATGGTTTCTTGTCTGGTGAATAAATTTTGCAATGAATTGCAATAATTTTTCTTCAATGATGAGACCTTTTACTTTTTGTCGCAACGAAATTATTTGCTCGCCACTCAATACAGGCTTTACCATTTCAGAAATTAGTGCATTACCCATTTGATGAAATTGCGAAAGAATAGTTAGTTCTTCCGCTTCTGAAGGATAAGGCACCAGTATTTTAAAAAGAAAACGATCAAGTTGTGCTTCAGGCAATCGGTATGTTCCTTCATGTTCGATTGGATTTTGAGTAGCTAACACCATAAATGGCAAAGGCATGCTATAAGTTTTTCCATCCACGGTAGCCTGGCGTTCTTCCATAATTTCAAACAACGCCGCCTGTGTTTTTGCCGGCGCCCGGTTGATCTCATCTATGAGTACCACATTTCCAAATACGGGACCTTTTTTAAATTCAAAACTACCCTGCTGCGGGTTAAACACAGGCGTGCCCAACACGTCTGATGGCATCAGGTCCGGTGTAAATTGAATTCTTGAAAAACCAATATTAAGGGATCGTGCTACCAGCTTTGCCGTCAATGTTTTTGCCACACCCGGCACACCTTCTATCAATACGTGCCCGTCGGCAAGCAGTGCAGCAATAATCTGTTTCACCATACCATCCTGGCCCACGATCACTTTTTTAATTTCATTGCGAATGGACATCACTGCATTATTCAATTCAGAAAGATCCGTCCGTTGAGCAAATAATTGTTCTTCCATTTATCGTGTTTTTACATTTTTATTTACACAATTATATCTTCCACTTTCTTTTTACTCAAGTTTATAAAACTCTTCCAGTTCTTTGTGAAAACCGGCTAGTTGTTCATTATTTATTTTTTCTTCTTCATCCAGCTTATTAATAAATGAAACTATTTTACTGATATTATTCTCCGGTTGACCAGTTTTTCTTTGTAAGGATACAACAAAATCCTGGTCAAGTTTTGCCGTGGAAAGTTTATACCTGTTGCGAATATGTTCCCGGAAATAAGCGGCCATTTTTTGAGCAAGATTTTTATTGTCCCGCTTTTCATAATATAGTCTGCCAATCGTTTTTACAAATTCGAGCGAATCATTTCTTGGTTTTGCCGTTGCCGGAATGATCCGTTGTTTCCGGCGCATCTCCTGTAAAATATATAAGACTAAAAGTATAATCAATACCCATAATGCCGCCCTGAATGAGCGCTGAGACATCAATGCCGAAAAAATAGATTTTTCATCGCTGTTATTGCTCCCGGAAAATCGTTTGAATAAAAAATACTCATCCCACACAACCTTTTTGGTATCCTGGGGGATCAGCGACAATACTTTGTTGTAGTAGCGAATATTCTGATCGTACAACAAAAAATAGTTACTGAAAGCAAGAGGTGTAAGATGAAAATAAAGATTTCCTTTGCCGGCTTTAAATTGTATCAGGTCAGGCAGAATGTAGATTCCATTACCGAAAACTGTAGATATCCCTGAATCAAATTTCGAAAAATAGGATTCAAATCTTTTTCCGGGGCATCCATATTCGTCTCTCGTTGAAAAAGGTGGATTCACCAGTGATACCGAAAAAGAGTCGTTGCTATTGTTGAGAGAAAGATTATCATTAATATCAAACACATCCGGTATTTCACAGTGAAGCATCGTTTGCACTTCGTATGAAACCATTGCCGTGCTTATAAAAACAGTATTTCCACTCTTGGTAAAATTGATCAGTCTCCTCATTTCAAATTCATTTGCCCTGAATGAAGGAACCACTATGAGTAATGCCTGCTTATCGGAATACGTATTCAGCGAATCCCAGTATTCAGGTTCTTTTCGGTTAACCGCGATCGAAGCATTGGGAAAAACATGGGGAAGACTTTTGTACGCGACATACATCCCGTAAGGAATTTTATCCCTCCGGTTAAAACTTATACGTTGATCAAAAACATGATTATTTTTCTTTGTGGAAAATGCCACCCACACTACCAACAGAACTACAAGGCCTACTATTATATATGGTAAGAATTTTTTCAAGATAACTTACGATCAAAATTTTCAAAATCATTTTTAATAATCCCAAACACCTCTTTGTTTATATCAAATTTTCCGTACCATGTGTACTCATAATCCCTGGCAAGCCGGAAAAAATCAGTATAGTATGAACCCGGACTTAACTGTGCCAGGTAATCGAAATTTGTTCTATCCTGTTTATATTGAATGATATTCTTTTGAGAAAGATTCTTCAATAGCCGCAAGAACATCAGCCGCACTGCAAATCTGTAATTTTCCGACCGAATCGCAGATTCGATTTCTTTATGATAATTGATATCGAAAATATTTTCCGCCATTTGTTCATTTTCTTTACCTCCCCTAAAAATTCCGCCTTTCTTTTTCAGAATATTATTTTGAAAAAGATACCAACCCAACAAGCCAATAAAGATGACGACAATAATGACAAGGGTGGGCATATTCATCCATTGCGAATGCATCCTGGCGGCTTTTTCCGGCTTAATTTTCTTTTTAAATGTTTTGTCGGCATACCAAAATGCATCATCTTTTTTTAAGGAATCAATTATATGCTGCGGCACCTCCCGTAACTCTATACTATCAGAAATTACATGAGAAGAGATATCATTAAAATAATCTGACTTCTCATAAGAAGTGTCTATTTGTTCAATTAAGGAAGCTGAGTCAGTTTGAGCCTGGGGTGTTTTAAGAGTGTCAACGACGTTTTGTGCTGAGATCCATTGATGCAACAACAAAAAAGAAACGGGCAGAACAATGAGTTTTCTGAAATACGGGAAAATATTTTCAAGGATAGGTTTCATGCTTTTACGCTTCCTCATTTATTTGAACCATTAATTTCTTCTGCAGCCGCATGGGATAAACGATAAAATACCAAATTATAAAAGTGGCCGACGATAAAAGTATAAGAGAACTGAATATCCAATGCATTTTATAATATCGCGTCACAAAGCCTTCAAAAAAAGCGGCAATAATAAATACGGGCAGAACACCTATTGTAATTTTCACGCCGTCTTTTGCAGCCCTTTTTAAAGAATCGATTCTTTTCATTGTACCGGGAAAAAGTAAGCCCATTCCAAGTATCACACCGGCCGAGCAGGAAACGATGATGCTCCACAATTCCAGTGTGCCATGTATCATCACAGCAAGCGCCCACTGAAGGCCAAGGCCTCTTGAAAAAAATAAATAATGAAACGCCCCGATGCGAACCGATTCTGTTATCAATGATTTTACCGAAAAAAAACCAAACACAATGCCCTGGGAAAAATAAACAAGTGATACAATAATGTTATTGATCATAATGCCCATCCAGCTTAAAAAAGAATTTCCCGAACCATAAATGCCAAAAGGATTACCTTCTTCAATATTCCGTATGGTTTTATCAACATACCCATCTCCGAGCATCTGGCGTACAAAATTTTCATCGTACCGGCTTGAAAAAAATCCCACCAAAAAAAACACGCAGAATAAAATGAACATAAGAAAAATAACACGATGATACCGGCGAATTGTTAATGGCAGATCATATTTCCAGAAATCAACAATACGGTTTGATTCTTCTTTCCGGTTCCTGTAAATATTCAGGTAGATCTTTGCAGCCTGCCCGTTAATGAACTGAGTTACTTTGCTGGTGGGATAAAACGTTTTGGCGTAGGCAAGGTCATTCACAAGTTCAGTAAAATTATTTGCCATTTCGTCGGCATCCTGTGACGATGTATCCTGGGCCCGCACCCATTTTTCTTTATGTTTTTTTATGAATAAGGCTTCTCTCACTTTGCCGTTTATGCTTGTAAAATACTCGAAAATTTTAGATTTCAATTCTTAAAAAATCTCCTGATAAGAATTAGATTTACTAAATTAAAAAAACTCACAGGTGATAAACTATTAAACCTTGAAATTTTAGGGCAACATTATGGGAATAATAAGAGTACCAACAACTTTCAATATTGACCTTGAGTTCGAGATACCGGAATTTCATCGCCGGCTTTTTGCATGGGTAATTGATGTCCTTGTACAGATCATTTATTACCGAATTACTATTCTTATTTTAAGCAGAAGCATTTCAGCCGCTGATATATTTAGTGACGATGGCCAATATAATTTGTGGGGATTATATATGATGATCATCATTCCTATTTTCACTTATCACCTGATCTGCGAAGTAACAATGAATGGACAAAGCATTGGAAAAAAATTGCTGGGAATACGTGTAGTGAGTGAAAACGGTGGTCGTCCCGGTATAAGCCAGTTTATCATACGATGGCTTATAAGAACCGGTGACTATACCATTGTAATTATTCTTATGCTAAACGTGTTCATCTTTCTTAATAAGGAACTGCTTGTTTTTCTTGCTGCTTCCTTGTTGCTTTTACTTACTGATATCATCTTAGTCATCAGCAGCAAAAAAAATCAAAGACTGGGCGATATTTTGGCCCACACTATTTTAGTGCGCACCGGCGCCAGGGGCAATATAAACGAAACTGTTTTTATGGAAGTGGCGGATAGTTACACCCCTGTGTTCCCGCAGATCATGAAGCTGAGTGATAAAGATATAAACGCCATTAAAAGCATTCTCGACACTTCAAGAAAAAAGGGAGATTTCCAACTGGCTTCCATGGCCAGCGAAAAAATAAAAAATCATTTAAAGATTGACACCAACCTGTCTCCGTTTGATTTCCTGGATACTTTACTTAAAGACTACAACTATCTATCCGTAAAATAAAAAGCCTCCGAAGAGGCCTTGATTTATTGCAGATGCAGCTCTTATCTTCCTAACATCAAACCCAAGCCGCCGAACAAAAAGAATAATATATACAATGACAAAACAATGATCGTCAAAATCCCTACATATCGAAACAATATCTTGAGATTCTGAAATGAAATGGCAAGTTCTGCCTGGTTTTCTGTGGTCAATGCCGATTTCATTTTATTTGAAAACCTGAGAAGGAACAGGCAAGGGAAAAAATATAAAATGGCAATGCAAATATAAAGTACAGCTATGCCGGGGCCCAAAGCCGACAACGAAACTCCGGTTTCGTTCATTCCATATGTCCTTTGCAGTGCGCCAAAAGAAGAAACAAGGACGATACCCCCCAACACCATGAGTGCACAGCATATAAAGCCGATTATAGATAAAAATTTACTCCACCTCGCCGTTTCCGCTAAATGAGATTTAATTACGGGGTCGATAGTAAGACCAAACAAAGGAGATTCAGCATTCTGATTTTGTTGTTCCATAATAATTAGTTTTGGTTTAAAATAAGTTGCTCATCCGTCAACAAATTTATCAAACATTTATTCCATTAAAAGACCTGTTTCTCTACTTTCTTTGAGAATTTCCTGTTTTATCATGCGGTCCTGTATGGATAGTTTCCTATCTTCCCTTTGCAATAACCTCATTTAAATGAAAAAAGGAAAGCCGGTTATTTGTTCATTTCTTAAAAAAATTTCTTCCGAAAAAAATCCACTTTTTCATTTCTGAAATTATTCAAAATGAGAAGAAATTTATGCCCCTGTTAAAAAAAGGACGCCGCACTCGATTTTATATCAGCTAATAAGACATTAAAGTCTATTGAAACATATTTATTATTGCCGATTATAAGCCTTTACCCTTACCAATTTTTACAGTGTAAAATGCTTCGAATATGATGTTTTCAAAAAGTTTTGGTTACGCTTTAAGGGGCATCCTATATATAGCTGTAGTAGGAGATGGTACCCAAAAGGTTCGTGTTGAAGACATTTCGAAAGAAACGGATATTCCCAAGCATTTTTTAGGAAAGATTATGAACAGGCTTGTCAAAGCCAATATGGTTTCATCCATAAAAGGGCCAAGCGGCGGTTTTTATATCTCAAATATGACGTTGACTATCCCTCTGATACAACTCTATCATCTCTTCGATGGGACCGAACTATTTGACGGCTGCGTACTTCGTTCCAAGAAATGTGACGGAGAAAATGCCTGCCCCATGCATTATAAGGTAGAAGAAACAAAAAGAAATCTTGAAGCCTTGTTATCCCAAACTACAATTGGCGATTTGCTGAAAGAGGAAAAATATGATTTTCTCCAAAGCATTGCCTAGCTTAAATGTTGAGTATTTACTTTTAATGATTACTCCCTCAAACTTTCCAGGTATGTAATACTTCGGGGCACCTGTAATTCAGGATCATTACTTTCATCTTCGATAAAATAATGTTTGATACCTATCTTTTTTGCTTCCTTTAAAATGGCAGGAATATCCAATTCGCCTGTGCCGATTGCCACATCATTTTCCGTGGAAGTAAGGCCGGTCAAATCTTTTTTAGTTCCTTTCCTCATATCTTTTAAATGCATCAGTTTCCACCTACTTCCATATTTCTTCAATAGTGCCACGGGATCGCCACCGCCAAATTGAATCCAGAATATATCCATTTCAAATGATACATACCTCGGGTCAGAATTATTAAAAATATAATCAAGCAACGTCCCGTTTTTGTAAGGCTGAAATTCATACCCATGAGCATGGTAACAAAAAGTGAGTCCATGTTCCTTTAAATATTTTCCGGCTTTATTAAAATCTTCGACCGCTTTTTTTGCATTTTCAAAACTAAATACTCCATCATCATGAGGAATCCACGCACACATTACATATTCAGAACCCAACGCTTTTGCTACATACACCACCGAATCCGGATGCTGAATTAATTCCTCATAGCCGGCGCCGGTAGAAGGAATGATGATGCCTCGCTCGTCACATAAGTTTTTAAATTGTTGTGGAGACAAATTGCCGGGGCCGCCTTCCAATTCTGTAAATCCCATCATCTTGATAGTATCTAAAGCCCGGGCTGCATTCACAGGAAAACTTTTTCGAAATGTATACGCTTCTATTCCCAACTGGCACAGTAAAAAGATGTTTTTTGCGCTAATGCGATTTTGTCAATACTCAGTATGAACTAGACAAAAATCAGAAAAAACTTTTTCATCATTAACGATTTTTTTACCGGATGATTTAATTATTCTTTTTATGCAAAGTGTTTGGTACAAGTATAATCAAAGAAATAATGCCAACCACGGATAAAGCTGCACCGTAAATAAAAACTGCAGTGTGACTAACCTTGTCCCAAAGCTGTCCCGCTACAATACTAGCGATCAAACCGGAAAGACCTACTACTGTGGAATACCAGCCAATGCCGCTTGCCCGCAAATGAGCAGGAACAAAATCGGCTGCATAAGATTTGCCGGAAGCTCTGAATATCCCCTGGAAAAGGCCGTAGGATATGAACAAAAATCCTAAAAGAAAAACACTTGAACTAAAAGCAAAACCTGCATAAGAGAGAAAAAAGATAGCAAATGAAATAAGGAGAAGAGGTTTTCTTCCAAATTTATCCGACAACGAGCCGGCAGGATATGAAACAAGAGCCGCTACCAAATTGTAAAATGAATATATCAGTATAGTATTGAGTAATGAAACATTTTTATTCCTGATCTCAAGAATGAGAAATGCATTGCTTGAATTGCCAATGCCGAATAAACAAGTTACAACCAGGTATCGCCAGTATTTTTTTGGAAACTGACTGATACGCAAATCGATTTTTGATTTTGAAAGAATCTTTTGTCTTTTTTCTTTTACCAGCCATATCATTAATACGGAAGCAAGGCCCGGTACAATAGCCAGGTAAAAAATGCTATGTATATCAAAGTGCAGAGAAAAAAATAACAGTATGGTGATAAGAGGTCCCAGAAACGCTCCCAGGTTATCCCCAATTCCTTCAAGACCGAATGCCTTTCCCCTATGTTCAGGTGCAGCCGACTCTGCGATCAATGCATCTCGGGGAGCGGAGCGGCTACCGGCACCAAGCCTGTCTGAAAATCGTACGCCTAAAACCAACTTCCATGTATTGGCAAAACCAATAAAGGGCTTTGATAATGCAGACAAAAGATAACCCGCAAGTGCAATGGGTTTTCTTCTTTGAATTTTATCTGATAACCAACCTGAAAATCCCTGCACGATATTTTGCGTTGCTGTAGCAACTCCTTCGATAACACCTACGATACCGCCATTCGCACCAAGATACTGGGTTAGGTAAATTGGTAAGATGGGATAAAGCATTTCCGTGGATATGTCGGAAAAAAGCGAAGCAAATGAAATTAGTATGGTATTCTTTGTAAGTCCTGAAAAATACTTCTGAAAAAATGGTTTGGCCATATTTATATCTTAGGAGTAAACTGTGCCAGCTCGTAAATCCCTAAATGCTTTTCGATTCCCGCAACTTTTGATACCATTGTTTCAAATCCATCATTACCAAAAAGCTTGTGTTCATTCTTTTCGAATTGTTCCCCGAGCGCATCATATTCATGTTTCGAAACTATTTTTCTAAATGCCGGGAACAATATAGTGTCTTCTCTTGCCTCGTGAGGGCGATACATGGAATTAAAAGCAGTGATCAGTTCAATTAATTTTCGATTGTCATTTTCATTAAGATTCCCCTGCTTCGTGACCTGCATAATTTGTTCTGTAATATTTCTGCCGGCTCTGTGCTGCTGCAGCAAAGTGTCCACAAGATCCGTCAACTGGTTTGCCTGCCCGTCCGGCAGGCGGGCTTTTTTAAAACGTGGAAACAAATAATTTTCTTCTTGTTTTTCGTGATAGTCTTCTACAAATGTTCTTATAATCCCCGCACTACCCGATAAAGCGGCAACATCAATGGCTTCTTTATTCTGAAGCTGTGTTTTGCAATGATCATAAATAAGCAAAATTCGATTCAGCAAGCCATGCTCCTGCATTAGGTCTTCCGGTGGCGAGACTTCTTTTTCCTCATCTTCTTTTCCGCCGCAACCCAACATAGTAATTCCGGTTATTCCTGCGGCAACAGCTATTTGAATACTTTTTTGTATAAAGTCCCTGCGATTCTTACTGGCGGCCTTTTCATAGTTGAGCATTGATCAGGCGTTTTTGATAGCATTAAGTTACTGATAAATGTGTGCAACAGTTATTCAGCAATAACAATGCTAATCAAGATATTTTTTATTGGAAGCTCTATACCCTGCCAGTAAAGCAAATGGCGTTAGCACCATAAATACAAATTTTTGGATGGCGAGGAGCAGGCCGGGAAAGCCGGAAAACATTGGAATATTTGCTGGTCGTCAGCGCCATTTGCAGAATAGAGGGATTTGCTTTTTTATTGACCGTAAGTCCGGTAACGGCTTCCAAAAAATATTCAGTATCCAAAGCCGGGCGAACTTTCCAATTGACAATAGCATCACTGTCGGAATTATTCCACATGGAATGAGAAACGTTTGCAGGTATGTGTAAACAATCTCCCTTTTTTAAAATAAAAATTTTTCCATCCATACGCACAGTCATTTGTCCCTTTTCAACCACGAAATCTTCATCCTGGCAAGGATGATAGTGTAATGGCGGCGCTTTTGAATAAGAACGATAACATACCTCCATCTCGAGCAGCTTACCTTCGGTATCCTTTGACGTTTGCAAAAATTTTATGCTTTGTCCTGTAACCGGGTTAATGATTATCTTGTTTTGAAAAGCCATAAATTAAATCTCCTTGATGCAAATTTGAAATTGATTTTTAAAATTTAAATGAGCAATGGGTTTGAACTGTTGAAAAACCAGATGAACTGTCATTATCGTGGCAGGGTTTTTAAAGAACCTTTTATTAATGAAAGGTAAAATCCACATTGGAACTTCCGGCTGGCACTACAAACACTGGGTGGGAACATTTTACCCCGCAGGTACAAAAGATTCGGAGCAACTGGCCTACTATATAAAATTTTTTAAGACGGTTGAATTGAATAATCCGTTTTATCATCTGCCTCCTCCCAAAACATTTGCAAACTGGAAAAAGTTTGTGCCGCCCGACTTCATTTTCGCCGTAAAAGCCAGCCGCTATATCACCCATGTAAAGAAACTAAATGTAGAAAAAGATAGTCTCCGTTTATTTTTTAACAGCGCAAGTAAACTAAAGGAAAAATTGGGCCCCGTACTTTTTCAGTTGCCACCACGCTGGAAGTTAAATATTGAAAGGCTTGATGCTTTCCTTCGCAAACTTCCCAAAAAATATCGGTATACTTTTGAATTCAGAGATCCTTCATGGTATAAAGTCGAAGTGTACAAACTCCTGAGTAAATACAATTGCGCCTTCTGCATTTACGAATTAGGAGGTCATCTTTCACCAGTTGTTACTACCACCGATTTTGTATATATCCGCTTGCATGGACCCGATGAAAAATATTCCGGTAGTTATTCACATAAAGTCTTAAAAAAATGGGCGCAGCTTTGTGAGCAGTGGACTAAAGTTGAAAAAGATGTGTATGTCTATTTCGATAATGACCAGGCTGGTTATGCTGCCTTTAATGCACAAGCATTACAAAGCTTACTCAGCAAGACCGGTCGAAAAAATAAACGACTCGCTTTATAAATTTCTAATGTCAATTCGTATTATTTATAATTCACTGCGGAATATTTTTTGCACCCTTATTGTAAAACTTAAAACAGGAGGTAATTATGAAAATGTGGAAATTTTTGGGCATGACCGCCGTCGCTGTTCTGATATGTGTATCGTGCAAAAACCCGGTATATGTACAAAAAGCTCAGTCTGCAAACTTGTCAAAATATCATACCTATATGTGGGTACAAACAAGAGCAAATGACCATGACGGTTCAAAAAGAGCAACGGCCTATGCTGATGTATCTGTTCGAAATGCTGTGAATGCACAACTGGCGAAACAGGGTTGGCAGGAAGTAAAGGAAAACCCGGATGTATTGATAAGCTATGATGTATTGGTAGAACAATCATCACAAGAACAGTCAAACCCGGTATATACGAATCCGTTCACCCGTGTATTCTACAATCCTTTCCGGCATCACTGGGTAACTATATACTATCCTTCGCAATTTGTAGGATATGATATATACCAGCAACCGGTAAAGCAAGGCACACTTACTATCACAATAACTGATGCAAACACCGATAAAGTAGTATGGCAGGCATGGACCACGGAAAATATGAATTATGCAAGGCTCACGCCAGATGAAATACACAAAAGTGTACGAAATATTTTCGACAGGTTTGATGTAACTTAAATAATGGCATTTCTAAAAATGCCGGATCTCCTACCCGGCATTTTTTATTTAAAACTTATTGCACATAAGAACTGATCTTAATGTGAATTTTCTCTTTTAATTTATCTTTTCTTTAATTGTTTTTCTGTCTAACTTTAAACAAATCAGTTTCAATTTTTTTATAATCAAAAAAGCTATAGCTTAAAAGCTATTCAAATAAAATAGCCTTCAACTTCGTATGAAAAAGCCAGCCATCCTTCTTCTATTTTTTTGTTTTTCTACACCCCTTTTATGGGCTCAAAATGTAAGTGACCACAATAATGTCATTGATTCCTCCAACGTAAGCACTATTGCACCTTCTGTAAATCTTCCCTTTTTTACTTCGCCAACTGATGGTGAAAAAATAATAGCCTCAATTATGGACGCGATCGGTGTGGATGCAAATTTTAAAATAAAAACGGCTAACGTGCCCAACGTAGAAGCCACAATCAAACATCACCGGCGCTACATTTTATACAATCCCAAATTCGTAAACAGTGTGAATACGGCAACAAGGGATAAATGGGCTTGCATTTTTATTTTAGCTCATGAAGTAGGTCATCATTTAGAAGGACATACCCTTGTTGATATAAAAAGCAGGCCAGCGATAGAATTGCAGGCTGATCAATTTGCAGGATTTGCACTTTGCAAAATGGGAGCCACTTTAAAACAAGCTCAATTGGCTATGTATTTTATTGCAAATATTGAGACGTCAAAAACCCACCCCGGTCGTGCCGACCGTTTACTCGCCATTAAAAAAGGTTGGGATAAGGTGCATCAGCAATTGAATCATTAAAGTCTCTTACTATTGACTGATATGGTGTTTTTATATTGGTTGGGTAAAAATGGGGACTAATTCCTGTCTTAAGAGCGAGTTTTTGATTTAGCTTTTAATTCGTGTCAACGATACAAAAATATTATCCCCCTTTATTTTCATGCCTATTGATATACATATTTTTTTATGTGCTTTTGTTGGATTATCATGGGACTTTGCAATAACTGGGCATTTCGCAAAGGGGCTATCATACGGTTGTTTCACGGGTCTTGGACTTGGCATCGTTATATTGCTGTATTTAAAAGTGGCGATTGAAGACAGTCATATATAGAAACGTGAATCTTTCTTTTTCGTGGCCTCATTCGGAAGCACAATAATTGCTGCCGGTATCGCATCCTCTTTAGTTGCATTAGCTTTACGATTGCTGCTTTTCTGATCACAAAATATACTTTCCAAATTCCATACGGCTGGTAAAGGTGAATTTTTTCTACAATAAGGGATTTTTAGCACGAGCAGCCAGTTTCAGGGAACAAAAAATTTTTATGCACAACTGTTACTATATTATTAAGGAGGATTTTTTTTCCACCTATTGGAAAACACCTATCTTTGACCGGGTCATGTCGGTTTATAAACTCTGGTCTTTTTTTTGATGCCACTTATAAATCCATTTTTCTAGTGAATCATCAGCTCTGATTAACTTTTCCAGACGAAATCAGTATCCTTTGTATGATAGTGGTACACCCTTATCATCAAAAATCAGTTTAATGTAAAGTTCCATTCTGTTCTGTGAATAAACCGCTAAATCAAATTAAAAACGATTTGGGAAACACGTTAAAGCTGATTGTTATGAATGAAAACAAAAATTGGTACGCCATCTACATCCGGCGGGGTAAAGAGAAGAAACTAACGGAGACTTTAAATAAAAAGAAAATTGAGAATTATTGTCCTCTTAACAGAGTATACAATCAATCTGGTACGCATAAAGAATGGACATACGAACCGCTATTTTCGTCTTATACATTTGTAAGAATAACTGAAGGCGAAATTGCTTTAATAAAACAAATGAATGGAGTAATAAACCTTCTTTTCTGGATGGGGAAACCGGCAATGATCGATAATTTTGAAATTGAACTTATAAAAAAGTTCATTACTGAATATGCTGATATAAGAATTGAAAGGATCGGCATGAACATGGACTATTCATTAGTGATGCCGATTACTCTTGATGGAAATGAAAGAAAGGATTATTTGTTTGATGTAAAAAATAAAACAGTAACAGCCTTCCTTCCTTCACTCGGTTATTCCCTTGTGGCTGCTGTAGAAAAAGCAGAAATGGAAGTACCTGCACCTCCCATCTTTCCAAAATGGAGTTCAGGCAAGCAAAAAATCGCCGGTATATTATCACTTGGATCTTAGTCCCTTTAATAATTTAATTGATCGAAAAATCCTTTGCTTCTTAGAAAAGCTGCTTTCATTGTAAAGCAACTTTTTGTTTTATCATAACATAAGGTAATTGCCTTTAAATATCATGTGTCCGCGGAATAGAATCTATTCCAAAGAAACACTTTCAACAGACCATTCAAGCAATGGCCTGTTTTTTTATGAAACCAACTATTACTGTTTATGTTTGCCTTTCAAAATAAAAGGAATAATGGAGGAAGTAAATTACCGGGACACCGCACTTCTTGTAATGGACGTCCAGGCAACTGTCGCCGGCATCTTAAAAGAAAATGCACCCGGCTTTCTGGATTTCATTGAAACAAACTATAGAAACTGCAAGAGAAAAAAATATACAGGTGATTTATGTGGTAGTAGGATTTAGAAAAGGATATCCTGAAGTTTCTGCCGTAAATAAATCGTTCACTGCATTAAGGAACAGCGGAAGAAACCTGAATACAGAAGAAGGAATGAAAATCGAAACAACGATTGCTCCACAGCCCGGAGAGATCGTATTACGAAAAGAAGAATAAGTGCTTTTACCGGAAGCGACCTGGAAGTTGTGTTGCGTGCAAACGACATAAAACACATTGTGCTTACTGGCATTTCAACCAGCGGGGTAGTTCTTTCGACGTTGCGGGAGGCAGCCGATAAGGATTACCAGGTAACTGTGCTGGCTGATTGTTGTGCAGACGCCGACGCCGAAGTTCATCATCTATTGACAACAAAAAATTTTCCGCGCCAGGCAGACGTACTAAGTCACAAGCAATGGATAGATAATTTGTTTTGAAAAAGACGGGATCTTAATTGAGTAAAAATATTTAAACTGGTTGTTTGCTATATCCCCAGTTCAGGATGACTACTGATAAAATTTACAAGCGCTGCTGTGTTTTTAAGTTTTAGTTTTTTCAGAATATTATATCGGTGCACTTCCACAGTTTTTACGGAAAGGTTAAGTTGAGCGGCAATCTCCTTTGATGAATCGCCATTTTTTATTTGCGAAATGATCTCGATTTCTCTTTGAGACAGTGAGTTGATGCCATTTCGGTCAGTTTCATTGTCCATTAGTGAGTCGGACAAGATGTTTTTTATTTCCTCGCAGATATATTTATTTCCCGCATGCACTTCAAGTACAGCTTTAAACATTTCTTCCCGCGATGAACTTTTCGTCACATACCCCATAGCACCGTTTTTCATAATCACTTTTGCATAGCTCGGCTGCGTATGCATGGATACGCCAATAATTTTCGACCCCGGCGAATACTTGCGTATTTGCGTAGTTGCTTCTACTCCATTCATGCCGGGAAGATTAATATCCATGATCACTATAGCAGGACGTAACTGTCGCGATGCTTCAATAGCTTCTTCACCGGAAGCAAATTGCCCGATCACTTGAAACCGATCATCACTGTTAAAAACAAATTCCCATGTCTGCCTTATTAATTTGTGATCATCAGCAATAAGAATTGTGATTTTTTCCATTATAGTTGATTAAAATTCGGGAAAGCAACGCGTCTTCACAGGGGGATATCAATATTATAAAAGTTGCACTTCTGCTGCAAGGGTAATTTTACTTCGTAGAATTCACTTTGCCGAAACGAGCCAAAAAGATTGCGGCTAATAACGATGAGGAGATGTCAAAAAAAATCCCCACTAAATAGCAGGGAATTTCATAGATGGTTTTTAGAGTTCGTGGTCTTGGAAATTAATGTTCGTATTTCATAGGTTAGGATAATAACAGGGAGCATCAGTTTTCAAAATTTAGCCAGAACTTTCACAGAGGCGACAACACAAATTTATATCCAGAAATAATTTTTACTCCCGCTAAAAAGCTGAAACGGCAAAAACTGTCGATGAAAGTAAGATGGCTTTCCATCTTTAGGTAAATATTTATAAATCATTCAAGAGAAACAGTGAAGAAATCAAAGATTCAAATTTCAATAACTTAATTTTTTACCTGCTAATTTCGGTCGCTTTATAATTGTATCAAGCAAAAAAATAAGCATTTACATTTACAAAAATATTTTTCATGTTCTTACAGTTCAGGTCGCTTATAATATTTTCACTTTTGTTTTTTAGCACCACTTCATTTTCCCAGGAAAAAGCAACGGGCAATCCCATTATCAACGGTTGGTATGCAGACCCTGACGCAGGCATTTTTAGTGACCAGTGTTTGATCTATGCTACATACTCAGCACAATACGAGCAGCAGGTTTTTTTGGATGCATTTTCTTCTCCCGATCTGCAAACATGGACAAAGCATCATCGCATCGTAGATACTTCTTGTGTAAAATGGGCAAAAAAAGCTATGTGGGCGCCTGCAATAGTAGAAAAGGATAAGAAATATTATTTATTCTTTAGTGCCAATGATGTGCATGAAGGAGAGATTGGCGGCATTGGTGTGGCAGTAGCAAACAATCCTGCCGGTCCTTTTAAAGATCTATTAGGCAAACCACTGATAAATGAAATAAAAAACGGTGCTCAACCTATCGATCAGTTTATTTTTAAAGATAAAGACGGTACATGGTACATGATCTATGGCGGCTGGCAACATTGCAATATTGTAAAACTGAAACCTGACTTTACAGGACTGCTTTCTTTCTCCGGTGGAGAGGTTTATAAAGAAATAACTCCGACCGGTTATGTAGAGGGACCCATGATGTTCCGGCGGAATGGCAAATATTATTTCATGTGGTCTGAAGGCGGATGGACAGGTCCTGATTATCGGGTAGCGTATGCAATTGGTGATTCGCCGTTTGGTCCTTTTAAAAGAATAGGAACAGTATTGCAGCAGGATTCAAAAATTGCTACCGGTGCCGGTCATCATACGGTCATCAAACTTCCGGGCAAAGATGAATGGTTTATCATTTATCATCGCAGGCCATTGGGCGAAACAGACGCGAATCACCGTGTAATATGTATTGACCGGATGTACTTTGATAAAGATGGATTTATCAAGCCTGTTGTAATAACCAATCAATCTGTAGGGAAAGTGAAGTTGAAATAAGTGCAGGGACCAACTCTCCGCGCAACAGTTTTTCACTTAACTATTCGCGTACTTGTGTGCTAATTACAACATGGCAAAATTTTCCGAAAAAGCAGGGGCCACAAGATCGCTCATACATTTATTATTGATTGAATAAATGACGCAGTTCATTTCAAAATAGGTAGAAAGGATAATAAAAATTATTGCTTAAGATTAAAACAATGATCAGTGGAAGAGATTTCATTGTGCTGAATCAAGCAAAAGATCCCTGTTTTGCGAAACATCTATCGGTTCTGAATATTTCATATCAAGGTAGTGTTCTGCCAGGTGATGTCTGGTAATATAGTTTGCCTCTTTTTTCGGCACTTTCATGCGCCACATTATTTCTTTTGAGTCCACTACGATGAGGCCCATCACTTCACAGCTATCATCCGAATATTCCATGCAAAAATTGCCATAAGAATTATAATAGTTCATAACAAAAGGATTAAAGAAAAGGGATTATGCAATTGGCACAGTAATCCCTTTTCAGAGAATCAAAATAAATTTAGTTCATGCTGATTGGGTTTAATTAACCGGTCTCTGTGGAATGGATTTAGTAATTGGCTTTGCTCAATGGATAATGGGAGGATCTTCAGAGAAGTGGATTGCGGTAATTACAAAAGAATTGGATCTATAACAGCATATTTATCATTTCCTTTAAACATAAACAAACAGACTAACGAAGACTAAACTTGTACTTAAAACAATTAACTGCAGTAACTACTCAATACATTCGTAAAGCAGGCAAGGTTTTAAGCGAAAGAAAAGGAACAAACTTTTTTAATGGAAGTGTTTGAGTCTTCATAGCCGGAATCATTTAGTTTTTTAAGGTTTGGTACTTTTTGGTTCTTGCAGGAGAAGTGGATTTAGCGGCCTTTCGGAGATTTTGGATTGGAGACCCAAAATAATCACTGTTTGTTTTGCCTGCAAGAAAGAACTTAAAAAAATAACACGCAGCGACAATTTTTGTTCTTTTTACTTAGAAATGTTACGCAAATTTAGCCTGACTATTCACTACCCATTAGCCACTTTTGTCAAAGAAAGAATTAACTTGTACGCTTGTAAAAACTGAGCGGCTTGACAAACAATCCTGGAGTTTTACGGTCTATCCTCCTTTTATTATTAGCTTTTTCGCAAACTGTAAATGCACAATCAAAATCCTCCGGAGGCGTAACGACTTTTGTTTACTTGTCCGGCGCACTCAGTAAAAGGTTTGATTACGAATTATTCAATACATCCAATTTTGTTGTCGCTGATCAGAAAGCACCCAGCGGTAGTGATAACACCGGCTTTTATAAGATTTATAGTGATGCCGGGGTAAGCTATAAAGTCTCTCCCCGTTTTTCTTTTGGCGCAAGCTATGCGTACGAACGGGTGCATGTCACTGCAAAAGATCATACCGACGAGAACCGGGTGTTCCTGCAAGCCATTTACAGGCAATCGATAAGATCGGCGACCATCAGGTACCGTGTGAAATTTGAGGATCGTTATATTCATCATGCACTTACTCATATTACTGATAAGTCAACCCGCCTTAAAATATTGACAGGAATAAATGTGCCTATCCGGTCTCAAAAGAATAATTTATACTTTTCTGCCTACGAAGAGATTTATCTGGTTACATCTCACAACACTGCTTATACTTTTAGTGAAGACAGATTTTACATGGCCGCAGGATGTAAGCTTAGCGACAAAACGAAGTTCGAAACGGGCATTCTTTATAATCCGAAAAGATTGAATAAAACGGACTGGTACAATCAATATTATTTACAGCTCACCCTGATTTCAAGATTGGACCTGTTTCATGAAAAAAGCTAATGAGAATGAAGAAAGAAGGTTGAATGTAGAAGTTAGATGTATCACTCACTTCCTATTATTCATCGCTCATCCTTCTGGATTTATAATAATTTAGCAGCACAACAACATGGCCGCCGGTAAAGAACATATAAGAAGAGTGAAAGTAATGCGCTACGTAACGCCGCTGCGTGAAGGTGGTTCCCTGCCCGCTATTGCAGAAGCCGACGATGGATTTTTATACGTATTAAAATTCCGTGGAGCCGGGCAAGGCTCCAAAGCATTGATCGCTGATCTGCTGGGCGGTGAAATAGCAAGAGCCTGCGGATTCAGGGTTCCCGAAATAGTTTTTGCTGACCTGGATGAGTCATTTGGTCGAACCGAACCTGATCCAGAGATACAGGAACTGCTGCGTGCCAGTGAAGGATTGAACCTTGGACTGCATTATTTATCCGGCGCTATTACTTACGATCCTGCTGTAAACAAAATGGATGCGGCCACTGCTTCTGCTATTGTTTGGCTTGATGCACTATTGATGAATGTGGACCGCACGGCCCGCAATACCAATATGCTCACCTGGCGCCATGAACTTTGGCTAATAGATCATGGAGCTTCTTTGTATTTTCATCATGCCGGTGCCGATCCGCATGAATACGCCATAAAACCATTTACACAAATAAAAGATCATGTATTATTACCCTATGCCGAGGAGTTGAAAGAAGCGGACCGAATGCTTCGTACAAAACTTACACCTGGAGTAATAACATCGATTGCAACATTAATACCCGGCGAGTGGTTGGCCGGCAAAAAGGCAAAGGAAGAAAACAATAGCCGACAGATGTATATTGATTTTTTGCTGGACCGACTAAAACATTCATCCGTATTTTTAAACCAAGCCATTCATGCAAGAGAATCGATCATTTGAATACGCCATCATCCGCGCGGTGCCGCAGGTAGAGCGGGAAGAGTTCCTGAATGTGGGAGTGATCGTTTATTGCAAACATTTCGGCTTTTTGAAAATGAAATTTACACTGAACCACGAAAGGCTGCTTGCCACTTTTCCAAAGGCAGATATCAGCGACATTCAATTGCATCTGCAGGCATTTGAACAAATTACAGAAGGTAATTTAAAAGCAGGACCCATTGCTTCGCTGGATATTGCCTCACGCTTTCGCTGGCTCACGGCAAAACGAAGTACGGTAGTGCAAACCTCTGATGTCCACCCCGGTCTTTGCAATGATCCATTTGCTACTCTTGATAAATTGCACAAACAATTAGTGCTTGTTGAAAAAAGATAATAACCGTGATGTATCTGATACTATTGGACAAAACAAGGCAAAATACCTATCGGTCAATTTTTGTTCCTGATGTAACGATTTGTAAGGCTCCCGTCTCTTAGTCGATTCAACCTTTATGTTCGTCCATTCATCACTCGTAACTCATCGTTCATAACTCATTTTTCTCTTCCCGATTCTTATGTGTAACCTAAAATAACCATCGTGCGTCAGATAGTATGAACAACAATTACTACACAACCTAAAAAATAAAAAAGATGAAAAAGATTACATTAATACTTGCGATGGTGCTTATGATGAGTGCAAGTTTCGCCAATACAGGTGATGAAACCATTAACCGGAAAGCTTTGAATGCTTTTAATACTGAATTTGCAGGAGCTACCAACGCCTCCTGGAGTGTAAGCGATAATTTTTATAAAGTGGCCTTTACCATGCGTAACAAAACATTATTTGCTTACTACAACAAGTCGGGAGAATTTATGGCAGTTACCCACTACATTTCCTCCTTCCAGCTGCCACACTATTTGCAGAAGAGATTAAGAAGATCATATAATGAGTACTGGATCAGTGACCTGTTCAAAATTTCCGGCAACGATAATACATCTTATTATGCAACGCTTGAAAATGCAGATGTAAAAATAGTTTTGAAATCAGACAATGGTGGCAGCTGGACAGTATTCAGTGAAACAGAAAAAATATAAAAGATGGTTTTAGTTGGAACAAATAACCCCCGCTATCTGTATATCAGTAGCGGGTTTCTTAATTTTAAAGTGAGACGCTGATTAGTCATTACTCAACGCTTATTATTCACCAATCATTCCCTCCACCCTATCTTTGTCCACTTTAAAAATGGCGGCATGAACAGACGAATATTGGCTTTCAGCAGTTCAAGAACAGGAAATAGTGGTTATCTCGAAACAGCCTCCCCGGTGATCGAAAAATTTTTAGGCGACGCCACGTTGAATGTTGCATTTATACCTTTTGCGTCCGTAGATACTAATTACGAAACATATACAGCCAGCGTACGGCAGGCATTGTCGTCAACATACAATATCGTTACCGTTACTCATCACGATGCGGCTGATATTATTACCACCTCAGATGTTATTATGGTGGGTGGTGGAAATACATTCAAGCTGCTGCATGATCTGTATAAGGCGAATGTGATGCAACTCATCAAAGAAAAAATAGAGAGAGGAACACCTTATGTCGGGTGGAGCGCAGGTGCTAATATTACAGGCGCAACAATAAGTACTACCAATGATATGCCCATCATCAATCCTGGCAGTTTTGATGCCCTTGGTTTTTTTCCTTTTCAAATTAATCCACATTATTACAATCTACAACTACCCGGTTTCAATGGTGAAACAAGAGATCAGAGACTGGAAGAGTTTCTGATGCTTCATCCTTCTGAAACAATCGTGGCTTTGCGGGAGGGCACCGCTTTGTTGCTTGATAACGGAAAATTACAATTGGCGGGAAGCAGCGGCGCCCTACTTTTTACCAACAAAAATAATGCGCTGACTAAAACACAGATTTCTGTACATGATGATCTTACCTACTTGCTGTATTAAATGATGAGATACTTTATTACATTGCCAATGCATGCATGGGAAAAATATCGCAAGTTCCGGAAATACTTCTAACTGCTTATGACCTCAACCCACCTATTACTGATTATCCTCGGCTATTTTTCACTGCTGATGTTTATCTCCTATCTCACTTCACGACGCAATCGTGATACTACTTTTTTTGACGGCAATCGTGAATCGCCCTGGATGCTTGTAGCCTTTGGAATGATCGGTTCAGGCATCTCTGCTGTTTCGCTTGTTTCTATTCCCGGCGATGTAGGCAATAACAATATGTACTTTTTCCAGTTTATCCTCGGTACGCTTGCGGGCAACCTCTTTATCGCCTTTATATTAATTCCTATATATTTTCATCTAAGAGTAGTATCTATCTATACTTACTTAGATGTGCGCTTTGGAAAAACCACTTACAAAACAGGGTCACTTTTTTTTCTCGTATCGCAAAGCTTCGGCGCTGCCCTTCGCCTGCTGTTGTCCATTAAAATTTTGCAGTACGCTTTTTTTGATGCACTGCATATTCCTTACCGGCTCACCATCATCATAGTTTTAATATTGATCTGGCTGTACACCAATAAATCAGGCATCAAGACCATTGTATGGACAGATGCATTGCAATCTTTATTCCTGGTTACAGTGATCATCATCTCTATCCTTACTATAAAACATTCTCTTGGTCTTTCGGGCAGTGAAATGTTTCATACCATCATCAGTCAGCCTCGTTCACGGCTGTTTGACTGGGATGCACATTCAGGAACCAATTTCTTCAAACAGTTTTGCTCCGGTTTACTGATCACGATTGCGCTGGTAGGTCTTGACCAGAGTATGATGCAAAAAACTCTGACTGTTCCCCGTGAACGTGATGCTAAAAAAAATGTACTCACCTTTGGTTTCTTCATTGCCTTTGCCCAAACATTATTCCTTGGGCTTGGTGTATTGATGTACTTGTATACGGAACGAAATGCCATTCATTTACCCACTGCCAATGAAAAAATTTTAAATACAGATGATGTTTATCCCCTGCTTACGCTTCATCATTTCGGAACGGCAGGCACCATTGCTTTCCTGATAGCTGTTATCGCTTCCACTTTTGCGAGTATAGACGCCTGCATCACCGCACTGACAACTGCTTTCAGTTACGATTTTCTTTCAATGGGCAGCATTCCCCATGAAAAAAAGAAACGGATAAAGAACCGTGTGTTGCTGGGTGTAAACATTGTAGTGTTTTGTATAGTGATGATGTTTTGGAACAGCCAGGGGGCTATCATCACTACCATTTTCAAAATTGCCGGGTATACTTATGGCCCGTTGCTGGGCTTATACCTGCTGGGGCTTTTTTCAAAACTTTCTTTAAAAGAGAGATGGGTGCCGTTAGCCTGTGTAACTGCTGCTGCTATTACTTATGTGTTAAATGAATACTTAAACAGCGCTTTTCATTTTGATGTGGGTTTTATGAATATATTTATTAATGCAGCACTCACTATTATGTTTCTCTTAGTCATTAAAAAAAGAAAAACAAATGCAGCAACACGATGATTATATTATTCGTCTTACCAATGATGCGATTCATTTTCATCAAGGGGCGGATATGATGATGACTACTGATCCGTGGATCACATTGGGATTTAACTATGAGCAATGCCTGCAGGCATTTGAAGGAAACTCCAAGGAAATTTATATACTAGAAATAACCAATGAAATGGCAGGTTTTGTGATACTGCAGGTGTGTGGCACTTTCAATGGTTATATCCAGACGATCTGCATTAAAGAAGAATATAGGGGAAAGGGATTAGGAAAAAAGTTGTTGCAATTTTGCGAGGAGAGAATTCATCAAATATCGCCCAATGTATTTATCTGCGTGTCGGAGTTTAATGAACGGGCCATTCAATTGTATTATGAATATGGATTTGAATACATAGGCACGTTAAAGGATTTTGTGAAAAAAGGGTTTGATGAACTATTACTTCGCAAATCGATAGGGCAACGATTGGGGTATCATCCCAATAATATTGAAAAGAATGTTTAATTGTGCTATTGAATTAAGCAGTAGAATCTTCAAAACAAGTTTAAATTTTCGTGCATGATGAGACTTTGTTTTTAGTTGCTTTATCTGATGTCTTCTTAGTAAAACAGCGAAAGCAAAGAACAGTGGCCACGACAAAGCAAAGGCGCAACTTATCACAACGACAGTATTCCAAATGGTGCAGTAACTAATAAAGAAATTCCAGGTGCAGTGATCCAATAAAACAGGACTATACTATAATCCCAATCCATTGAGAAAAAAAGTTTTGATGGCCGTTATGAATTGGTATAATAACATACATATTTAAAGAATGCTGCTGTTGTAAATGATTAGCGGCTGAAGATATTAAAGATGTTTATTCCCCTTGGCTGCAATAAAAACTTCCCTGATAGCATTAATCACAACAGCAGGATCCTCAAGATGAATATTATGCCCGCTATTCTTATCAATGATGTGTTTACTGTTTGAAGACAAAAGGGATAAATCTTTCTGCAGTCTCAATCTTTCCGATTCAAGTTCAGCGGAATCCGCTCTTCCATCATACCCACCGCCCCCGCGAGTAAGAACAATCAAAGGAATATTTCCAAGCATATAAGTTGATTCTCCTTTATGTTTATATAAATCAGCCACATCTTCAGGAGACCAGTCCATTTCAGACATTGCTGCCGATCTGTATGTATGCTGAGACTGTGCCCACATCTGCATTTTTTGAATATCAACCGGAAGCCTGTCTAGAGGGGGTTCAATGGTTGAATCAATACTTGCAGGCTGTTGAATAGTATCTATTGCCGGTTTATAAAAACTTTGAACAGCGGGTTCTTTTCTTCCTTTGGCTAAGTCACGAATACGTTTGGGTGTATCGCCACCCATAAATATTCTTTGATCTTCCTGAACCGCTTCAACTAATATCATTCCTGCAACTTCATTTGGATAATATCTCGCAAAGCCCCTGGCAAGAAAGCCTCCGTACGATTGACCCACAAAAATGTACGGACCTTTTATTCCGGCGTTAAGTAATGCAGTATGTAATTCAAAACATATTTGCCGGCCTGTACGTGGGATCGGTCCCGGTTCGCTCCATGCATAGCCTGCCCTGTCATAAGAAACAGTTCGTGTAAAGTTTGCCACATCCGGCTGAACAAGACTCCAGATAAAAGAAAAATCACCACTGCCATTTTCAAAGATGACAGCAGGTGAACCATTACCCTGGATATTCAGATGTAATATGTGGCCACCCGCATCCACCAAAATATCATTGGAAGAAGAAATATTATTAAGCTGACTGTGGCTAACATTCACAAAGCATAATAACAGAAGTGTGCTGTAAAAATTTATACTACCTCTCTCAAGCGTTTTCATGAAACTATATTTATTTTTTTCTTATGTATGTAAAATCATAATTCGTTGTCCATGTCTTACCTCCATCAGTGGAACTTTCGCTGAACTGCCTTACCTGGTCGGGGCCCTGGTTATAAAAAATAAATCTGCCTGTAATTTTATTCCCGCTGTGCATTTCTGTTTCATAATCAAAATGCATAGCGCTGTCCTTATATTCACCATTTACAAATTCCTGTACGCCATTGGCATAAGACCCTGCCCAGCTCTGCTTCCATTTATTGGTATTAGGGTCAATAAAATTAATGCTCTTACCCGTGCTTGCAGGGCTGTCCCAGTTTTCTAAAAGGGCGCAACCTCCTGAGATCATCTGCACCAGACTATGGCCAGCTTGCCGCTGGGTACCTGTAACAAACACATCCCATTCACCCACCCAAAAATCAAACTCACGTGCATGGGCATTCACCATGCATGGAAATGTAACGGCCATAAACTTTTTCCCTCAATTCCATAAATGCAGGATCATTCCTGATGCTGTTAAAATCTTTCAATGTATCTAATTCCTGTAAATTACCATACCCGGCATTACAAAGCGCTGTCCATCTCAATCAGTGCTTTTTGTTTTTCATTTTTTAATGCACTGATCCTTGCCATTCTTGAAAATGCGGATGCCTTAACCGGCGGTATTCGGTTAAATGCTAATGCATTTTTATAACAGCGCATTGCCTTATCATAATTGCCCAGGTTGTAATCCGAAAAGCCAAGCCTGTTCCAGGCAATACTGTTTTGTGAAGTATCCCCTAACAATTTTTCATATATCTTCCGGGCACTGCTCCAGTCTTGCGCAAAATAAAAGGAATCGGCCTTTTTCATGGAAATACCCGGATCACTCGAATAGGAAAGTTGTGCGTTTGCATTTAAAAGAAGCAAAGCGGAAAGAAACAAAAAAAGATTTAAAGCGGTAAGATTTTATTTTCATGTCTATTTGTTTTTAGTTCCCAGTTCCATGACAGCCTATTGCTATTACACGCCGGGCTTATGAACATGAGTCATGCAATAATAATAACTCGGAGCAAAAACATAATAGGTGAAAATTGACTTTTATATTAACTGGTCCCGGTATTTTTCAGGGCTGAAATCATAATACTTTTTAAAAAGCTTTGAAAAGGAAGAAGCATCCTCGTAACCTACGCGCTGCATATATCGGTAACAGGGAACCGGGTATTTTTTATTATCTCCGCCGCCGCCTTTATCCGTCTTTGCATCAGGTATTGATGGGGTGTTATATGAAAATGTTTGCTGAACTGTCTTAAAAAATAAGCTGCATTCATTAAAGCAATATGCGATAGTTCCCGAAGTGAAATATCGTGAGCATAACAGGAATCCATATAATCCTTTGCATAATGCAATCGCCTGTACAATTCTTTTTGGTGGATGATTTGGAGGCTTTTATGTTATCTGTTTCTTTGTTTATCTCTTTATGAAGCAACAGTAGTTTTTCCATCAGTTGATAATAGAGTTCAGTTATTACTCCCTTGTTGGATTGAAATTTTTCGCCAGCTCCTTTATCTTAAAAAGTATGGGGCTTACCGTACTGTTATGTCATAGAGTTTCTCCACAAATTCAGGGTTTGTGCGCTGCCGCCGAAAGGATCGTCTAAAAGTTGTTCATCTGAATACAGGCAACTGTTGCTTACTTCCCGGACAAAGTCCGAGTAAAATTGAGTGTAAATGATTCCACCTGGTTTTTTGAAAATATATAGCTGGAATAATGCTCCCTTCATTAAATACAAGAAAGTTATTGTCATTCACTGCATACTTCCTGTTTTGAGCCTGGTAAAATTCTTCCCCGTCAAATGCACATTTTATAGAAAAGCAACCCCAGTGTTCAGGGTAAGCAATATTCGACGCTTTGGCGTTGATGATGCTGTTGGAAGTTTTAAAAAAATTATTGTACAAATCCATATTAAAACCCCGGGCTGAAAAATCAGGAAAATTATCTACGAGTGAAACGGATGCATATGAATTATACATAACTGAACTAAAATTACAGGGAAAGATAATTCCTAATCCGTAGAAAAAAATGCAAAATATACGATCGGCAATTGGGTTACATAGCAGGCTTACCGGCTGCATACCCGCCTCCAAAAAAGTCAATTTTCACCTTCTCTCATTAGTGGCAACGGGATAAATTGCCTTTGTTCAGAATTGATATCAAATCATAAAAATTCTGATGGCCTGAACAAACAAAATTTTGAACAGCTGCAAATTAAAAACAGATGGAACATTCCCTTTCAGATTATTCGTTGATGCAGGGTAAAGTGATAGATATGGTTGCACTGCCAAAAAAAAGCAGGATCATTGTAAGAAAAGGAATAGACAATATTGTGCTTAAGCTGGAAGATATTTTATTTTTTTATACGGAAAATAAAATAATCTATCTATTAGATCGATTCCGGATGAAACACATGTATGATAAAAATCTAAGTGAGTTAGAAGAGGCGCTAAATGCTGAAATATTTTTCAGGGCCAACAGGAAGTATATTCTGAATATCAATTACATTAAATCCTACAAAAGCTTTGAAAAAGTAAAACTTATCGTGGAATTTACAATACCGGATATTGGTCACAGTGTTATAATAAGCCAGGAGACAGCACCTGTATTCAGAAAATGGATCGCTGGTTTTTAACTGCTTTAAAAAAGTCGGAAAGTTTAGATTTGTCTTCCCTGTAAGATTATTCCCCGGATCGCTTTGCTGTTTCGTAAGTTCAGCCTCCCCCACAATGACGGGGTATTCGCCAGTCAAGCAACAACAATTGTGTACATTCGATGGATATCCCGGTTTAAAATTTCCCTGCATGACAAAATTATTTTTATCGGTCATTTTATTGTTATGCCTGCTCAATGGAACAATAAATGCGCAGGACAATGATCGCAACAAAGCGAAAGCACAACTTATTGCAACTATCGACAGCATTCTAAATGGGGCAGTAACTAATGAAGAAATCCCCGGGGCTGTGATACAAATAAAGCAGGATGGAAAAATTATTTACAAACATGCTTATGGTTATTCTCAGAAATATGATTTCAATCATCAGCTGTTAGCCCAATCCTCCGCAGATGAATACTGAAACTCTTTTCGACATGGCTTCACTCACCAAAGTGATTGGTACTACCACTTCCATCATGTTGCTAGTTGACCGAGGGCCTGATCAATGTGGATGACCCGGTAGGAAAATACATTAAGAGTTTTGATACATTACCCAAAAGCGCTGTCACTATTCGCCATCTGCTTACGCATACGGCCGGTTTGTATGAATGGTATCCTTTATTTTACAAATCTTCAAACAGGCAATCCACTTATGAGGTAATCGGTGCTTTGCCATTAAAGTATCCCGTAGGTGAGCGACGCAGTTATAGTGATCTTGGTTTTATGTTGCTTGGCGAGATCATTGAAAAAGTTTCCGGTCTTCCCCTTGATCAATTTGAAAAGAAAAATATTTTCATTCCGCTCGGAATGACGCATACAACTTACAATCCGCTAAAAAATGGAAGAACAACAAATATTGCGGCAACTTCACTTGGCAATCCTTATGAAAAAAGAATGGTGTATGATTCTTCACTGGGATTTACTGTAAAAGGAATTGATCCCGCATCATGGAATGGTTGGAGAAATTATGTGCTAAAAGGAGAAGTAAATGATGGCAATGCATGGTATTCGAGTGAAGGTATTTCAGGTCATGCGGGTTTGTTCTCTACTGCGGATGATATACAGAAACTGGTCGATATGCTTATTAATAAAGGAAGAGCGGGTAACAAACAATTTATTTCAAGCAGGTTATTGATTCTTTTTTTGTTGAAGACCGTTTTCACAATGGCCTTGGATGGATGATGGACAGTACCAATTCTTTTATGGAAGATGGCCCTCCGGGAACATTTGGTCATACCGGTTTCACCGGTACCAGCATTGCAGTAGTGCCACAATATCATCTTTCGATTATACTTCTTATCAACCGGCAGAATATGGGATTGCTGAAATCAGGAGTGTACTATAATCCAAATCCACTACGTAAAGGAGTGTTTACTGCTGTGATGAATTGGTATGAGAAAGTAAGTAAATAAAGAACGATCATCAATTAAATTCTTTGTGTCGCTTATCCTTCTTCTAACATAGAACCTATAAACCAGAAACTGTAAACATCAAACCGTCTCTTTTGCCTGCATTAAATACGCCTTTATAAATCCATCCAATTCGCCATCCATCACAGGTTGTATATTCCCTGTCTCATAATCAGTGCGATGATCTTTTATCATCTTATAAGGATGAAAAACATAACTGCGTATCTGGCTGCCCCACTCTATTTTTTTCTTACTGGCGTTGGCTGCATTCTTTACTTCTTCCCGCTTGCGAAGCTCTTCTTCATATAATCGGCTTTTCAACATCTGCATGGCTTTCTCACGATTGCCTAACTGCGATCGTTCTGTTTGACATACCACCACGATGCCCGTTGGGATATGCGTCAGCATTACTTTCGTTTCTACTTTATTTACATTCTGGCCACCGGCACCGCCGCTGCGAGCTGTGTCCATTTTTACATCAGCATCTTTGATCTCAATATTGATCGTATCATCGACCAGCGGATATACAAACACTGATGCAAAGGATGTGTGTCTTCTTGCGTTACTGTCAAATGGTGAAATGCGCACCAAACGATGCACACCACTCTCCGCTTTTAAAAAACCATAGGCAAATGGTCCATCAAATTGCAGTGTACAGGTTTTTATGCCGGCACCATCGCCCCAAACCCAATCAAGTTCCGTCACTTTCCATCCCTGCCTTTCGCCATACATGCGATACATACGTGCAAGCATCTCCGCCCAATCCTGGCTTTCCGTTCCGCCAGCACCGGAGTTGATCTGCAGTACGGCAGGCAATTCGTCCTCAGGTTGGTTCAATGTACTCTTGAACTCAGCCTCTTCAATTTGCTGCAGCGCCTTTTCATAATTCTCTTTTGTTTCTTCTTCGGTTGCATCGCCGGCTTTCCAAAAATCATACAGCACTACAAAATCTTCTATGGCAGATTCTGTCTGTTCATACAACTTCACCCAATATTCATTTTGCTGAATGTTCTTGAGAATTTCCGTAGCCCGTTTATTATCGTCCCAAAAACCGGGACTTAATGAAAGCTGTTTTTCCTCAGCTATTTTCATTTTGCGGTTATCAACGTCAAAGAAACCTCCTTATCCCGGCAAGCCGGGACCGCATATCATTTATTTTTTCTATTGTCATAAGGGTGCAAATGTAAGAAAACAACAATACGAATATTTAAATGACAAATTTTAATGATGCTTCCTAAAAATTAAAACAAACCTTTATTAACTGTTAAATCGTAAATATACGAGCATAAATCATATTCAAATAATGAGAGAAAAATATTAAGGTCTCATCTTTCAAAAAATTATTTACTAGTTATTCACAAAATTCTGATTTATTATTTCATGGCATAATTATGGTTGTTCTGTCGAAAAAAAATTGCTCTGAGAAAATTCAATTTTTATGAAAAGCTTCATTAGATACATGTCTAATAAGATGTGTTTTGGCCATATCTACCTTTCAAAATATTACGTCTTTTTTATCATCAATCTTTCTTGCTTGAATAAAAGATTAAATTCTTCCTTATTATTCAAATATCGTGGTATAAAAATGCACTTACTAGATTGGTATTAACGTTTAAGAATTCTATTTGCTGGTTTCATTACAACCTTACCTAACTGCTAAACATTCTCTTTCCATCCCCTATTGTTCATCTCTTCCGATCCCTATTTCTGAAAACTACATCAATTGTTAAATAATGAATTTTTATACAATTTAATCCCTCACTAACATGAAACACCTACTAAGTATCCTTGTACTGAATGTGGCTTTTTTCAGTGCTGTTATTAAAGGTTTTTCACAAAATCTTGCATTGAATAAACCTGTCAAAGTATCTTCTGTTGAAACCGGGACATCCTATTCGGGTAATCTTGCTGTTGATGGCAATTATAAATCAAGATGGAGTAGTGATCATAGCGATCCCCAATGGATTTATGTTGATTTGGGCGGTCAATATAATATCACAAGCGTTAAAATAACCTGGGAGAATGCATACGGTAAAAATTATAATATAGATATTTCAAATGACGCTACTAATTGGACAACTATAAAATCTATTACAGACAATAGCTCACTGACCAACAATAATTCTGTATCAGGTACAGCGAGATATGTAAGAATATACGGCACACAACGTGGAACTATTTATGGTTATTCAATTTATGAATTGGAAATCTATGGATCATCTGGTTCAACCCAATCATCAGGTAGCAGTGGTAGCAGTACCAATAACACTAATAGCCTAACAACCAACCTTCAAAATCTGGCATTGAATAAACCTGTCAAAGTATCTTCTGTTGAAACCGGGACATCCTATTCGGGTAATCTTGCTGTTGATGGCAATTATAAATCAAGATGGAGTAGTGATCATAGCGATCCCCAATGGATTTATGTTGATTTGGGCGGTCAATATAATATCACAAGCGTTAAAATAACCTGGGAGAATGCATACGGTAAAAATTATAATATAGATATTTCAAATGACGCTACTAATTGGACAACTATAAAATCTATTACAGACAATAGCTCACTGACCAACAATAATTCTGTATCAGGTACAGCGAGATATGTAAGAATATACGGCACACAACGTGGAACTATTTATGGTTATTCAATTTATGAATTGGAAATCTATGGATCATCTGGTTCAACCCAATCATCAGGTGGTAGTGGAACCAGCGGAAGTGGAAGTGGTGGCAGTTCTAGCGGAAGTACAAATGGTGGTAGCAACGGGGGTACAAGTGACGTAACAAGCGGTTCAGGCGGCCTTACTACCACGACAGGAAAAACTTATTATTTTTCCTCCACAAGTGGTGACGATTCAAGATCAAGTACCCAAGCTCAGAATCCCTCTACTCCATGGAAAACGCTGGCAAAACTGAATTCATTCTTTAGTAGCTTACAACCTGGTGATCTTGTAGTTTTCAAAAGAGGTGATATTTTTCCAGGGAATATTAATATTACAAAATCCGGTAGCTCAGGATACCCAATATCCTTCAGTGCTTACGGAAGTGGCCCCCGGCCAGTTATTACTGGTTTTTCAACCGTCACTTCCTGGTTATCTACAGGGAATGGCCTATACACAGCAACAGTTTCTGCAGGTCTTTCTACACTTAACATGGTTACCCGAAACGGAGCCTTCCAGGCAATGGGTAAATATCCAAAAGGAAACTCTGGTTATTTCACAGTAAATTCTGTAAATGGCGCTTCATCAATTTCAAGTTCAGGAATATCAGGCATTCCAAACTTCGTAGGAGGAGAAGTTGTGTGGAGGGCAAAACATTGGGTGTTGTGGAGAGGAACTGTTACAGCCCAATCATCAAATACTGTTTCGTTTACAGCATTTCCGTCGACTTTAGGCGGGTCTGTAGAAGCAGCTCAGGCTAACTATGGATTTTTCTTTCAAAATAGTCCAAACGCCTGTACAAGCATGGGTGAATGGGCCTATAATTCCTCCAGCCACAAAATCACAATGTACTTTGGATCTGCCGGGCCAGGAAATAGCATTGTCCAGGTTTCTTCAATTGAAAATCTTGTTACGCTTACAAACAGAAGCTATATAACATTCGATAATATCGCCCTTACTGGAGCAAACTCAGAGTCGTTTACACTTACTAATTCAAATAATACAGTTATTAATTCCTGTGATATTTTATTTTCTGGTCATGATGCCGTTTCGACCAACAACGGCTGTAGCAATATAAAAGTAACAAACTGTAATATTTCTTACAGTAATTTTAATGCCATTTGGGGTGGGGGTTCATCCGCTTGGACAATTTCCGGAAATACAATTTCAAATACTGGGTCAGTAGCGGGAATGGGAGGATCAGGAGAAGGACAATATGGTGGAATTCTCAATGTAAGCAACGGCTCCACAATAACGTACAATAAAATAACAAATACAGGTTATAATCCTTTAAGCTTCCAGGGAACTAATAACACAATTCAATATAATTTTATTGATACGTTCTGTACAGTTAAAGATGATGGAGGAGGAATATATTGTGGAGGTCAAAACTATTCCGGAACAAAAATTACTTATAACATCGTATTGCATGGGATCGGCGCTTTGGCAGGTACGCCAGACAAGGATGGGAGAACTCATGGTATTTATGTAGATGATGGCGGCTCAAATGTAGAAATTGGTTATAATACAGCGGCTTACTGCCAATATTCAGGAATATATACTCACAACGGCCATGATTTGAACATTCATGACAACACAGTTTTTGACAATAATACGACAGGCATTAAATATTATAATGATGGTAATACAATTAAAAACATTACTCTCACAAACAATGTATTTTTTGCTAAAACATCATCAGAACTTGTTTCGTATTCTTCCGGTGGAACAGCCAGTCCCACACAATTTTTTAGTACGGCAAACAACAACTACTGGTGTCGACCTATGAATGAAAGCAATGACTTTGAAATATTGATTCCATCCGTTTCACTATTTAACCTTAGTGGTTGGAAGAGTTTTATAGGAAAAGAAACAAATTCTCATATTTCTCCAGTCGCTGTCACAAATGTGAACAACATAAGATTTGAGTATAACGCCACCTCTTCAAATAAAGTGGTCAATCTAGGTTCAAATTATATTGACGCAAAAGGGGTTTCTCATGCTGGCAGTATTACTCTTAGTGCTTATTCCTCGGCGGTACTTATCTTGTCATCCGGCACATCGACTCGAGCCACTGCAAATACTGTTGAGATTGATAATGCAAATCCCTTGAAGCAGTCATTTGCAATCAATCCAAATCCGGTTATCGAGAATTTTACGATCGATCTCAATAATAATTATACAGGTAAAATGCATGTGCTTATCATAAATGAATCCGGGACAATAATACGTTCTTTGAACCTCAATAAGGATCAAGAAAGCACCCAACTTAGCTTATCAGCGAGAAATTTTCCTCCCGGCGCCTACTTTGTACGTGTGCAAATTGGGAATTGGATTGACACAAAAAAGATATTAAAATTATAACCGCAAAAGTGCTTATCTATGATTAAATACACTTTCAAGAACGTTTTCTAAGAGGCCAAATAGATCAAACCCGAATAAAGAAACTCTGAGTAACTCAGAGTTTCTTTATATTTAATAAGTTACAATTTAAAACGCTTTCTTCATGCCGTTTTTGGAAAAATACGAATGTTGAAGATCGTATTTTTAGAAAGAGATTTTATTTTCGTTAAGCCAATGTAATTAGCTATTTTTTATTGAGCCAATTGGAACATTTCGGACATTCAGCGTGGGTGAAATAACATCTCTGAAGTCGTTATTGGCGATTTCAGCAAAGTGGTCAATGGCACTAAAGTTTTTATTTGAAAGTTTCAATATAGCTGTCGAAATTCGTCTTTACCATTTAGAGTGTTGCTTCTAATTAATTGTAGTTTTTGGTTTACTTCATCAACGCAATTACCAAGCTCTCTGTAAATTATTCGTTCAAGTGTTTTATCGATCACTTTTGCCACTGGTTGAGTTCTGAAAAACATGATTTGTAAAATTTGAAACATTAATGTCGCAAAGCTTTGCAGTCAACACTCTAATTTATGAATTAGATATAATATTGAAATAATTTCATATCTGAAAACCAATTCTTTGATATTATACATTCTGGATGACTGTTAGGGCAATCTGATCATTTACTCATGCCTCATTTCTCTGTGTTCCCATACAAAAAACCCCTCCTCCTTTTCCTTAGAAGCTTCGAGCATTGCTTTGGCTACATCTTTTGCTTCTATCGGTTTATATTTTGACGGAAGTAAAAATGAAAATGCTTTCATCACGCCTTGAGCTGTTTTTTCACCTGCCCTGAATTCATTTCTTTTTCCCAGTAGCATCGATGGTCGCATGATATGAACTGAGTCGATTCCCAATTTTTTAACCTCATCCTCAACCTCTCCCTTTAATTTCAAATAAAAACTTTTGCTCTTACTATCCGCACCCACCGATGAAACCAGGACCAATGTTTTGCAACCTACCATTTTGCAGTATTGTGCTATATGTACGGGAATATCGTAATCCACTTTCCGGTAAGCTGTTTTATCGCCTTTTACTTTTCTTTGCGTAGTGCCTACACCTACAAAAACTGCATCACTTCTATCCAAAGCAACGAGCAACGAATCTGCATCATTAAAATCAACCAGTTTCTTTTCAAGTTTGGAATGATCCATTGCAAATGGCCGACGTATAAGTATCCTCACCGAATCATAATAAGGATCATTTAAAAGCAGTTGCAGCAATTCACCGCCGATCAATCCTGTGGCTCCCACTAATGCCGCTGTTCTTCCACTCATGATTTTAATGTTATTTTGTTTATGCAAATTCAGGAAAATTTTTCTCTTAGGCCATATAATACTTTCGGTATAGATGTAAAAGCAAAATATTTTTCTGCTTCCTCAAGCGTCGACCAGCTAAATGAACTCACGACTCACGATTCACGACTCACGACTCTGATCCTGGGCGGTGGCAGCAATATTTTATTTACGAAAAACTTTGATGGGCTTATTTTGAAAAATGATATAAAGGGAATTGAAAAGATAAACGAAGATGATGATTATGTGTATGTAAAAGCAGGTGCAGGGGAGAACTGGCATCAATTCGTGCTGCATTGCATTCAAAACAACTGGCCCGGTGTTGAAAATCTTTCATTGATACCCGGAAATGTGGGAGCATCGCCTATGCAAAACATCGGGGCTTATGGTGTTGAGATTAAAGAAGTATTTCATGAGTTGAAGGCTTTTCATTTAAAAGAGAAAGTGAATTATACATTCGGTGCAAAAGATTGCGAGTTTGGCTATCGTGAAAGTGTTTTCAAAAGAAAATATAAAGGCCAGTTTGCAATTCTTGAAGTTACTTATCGTCTCAATAAAATTCCAAAATACAATATAAGTTATGGTGCGGTTGCGCAGGAATTGGAAAAAATGGGGGTGAAGGAACTCAGTATTGCAGCTATTTCGCAGGCTGTTATTAATATCCGCATGTCCAAATTACCCGACCCGGCAGTGATCGGCAATGCCGGAAGTTTTTTTAAAAATCCAATCGTAACACAAGAGAAGTTTTTACGGCTTCAAAAAGATTTTCCCGATATTCCTCATTACCCATTAGAAGACAAACAATTCACGACTCACAATTCACAACTCACCATTAAACTTGCCGCAGGCTGGCTGATCGAACAATGCGGCCCGAATAAAATCGGGACAAGCTGGAAAGGTTATAGGAAAGGGGATGCCGGTTGTCATGAAAAGCAAGCTCTTGTTTTAGTAAATTATGGAAATGCAAAAGGCAAAGAAATTTATGAACTGAGTGAAGAGATCAAAGCAAAGTGTTAAAAAAAATTTGGAGTTGAACTGGAAAGAGAAGTGAATATTGTTTAGAACCACGATTTATAGATGTTGGGATTAATGATAGAGTTTCCTTTGGAGCCGAAATCGTTTGAAGATTTTTTTTGAATTAAACTGCTTATGAAAATATATGTTACATTGACTTGTTGGAGTTTTGTTTTTGGGAAAAGTTTTGCTCAACCACATGTTTCTTCCCATGCATTTCAACTTCAGTTAGAATTTTTAGGACCTGGAATTTCTTCCAGTCTTAATATGGATTCGCGCCTCACAAAAAAAGAAAACGGGATCGGATTTCGCATCGGGCTTGGAATCACGCCTCTCGGCTTATTAAAGGATCCATGTAACACCGGCTCCTTAAATAGTTTCCCAATTGGGATAAACTATTTGTTTGGAAAAAATAAAAATAAACTCGAATTAGCAGGTGGAACTGTTTTGTTGTTTATGTCAGGAACGAAGCTTTATTGCCTGAATATGGAGAAGCATTTCTTCAGTGAAGAAACTACGAACTATTGGTTTACCTCGATCGGCTACAGGTATCAACCCGCTTCATAAAAAAGGACTGACCTACCGGGTTTTTGTGTCTCCGTTATTTCAAAAAGAATTTTCCCGTTAAATTTTGGGGAGGAGCAAGTGTTGGGTACCGGTTTTAGAACTACGATTTACAGGATTAAAAAGGATGAAGAGGAAATAAATTTTTTTAGTTGCGGTCCAATATATTTTTTTAAAGCATCAAAGTTTCCTCTCAATCCTTCAAATCCTACTAATCGTGGTTCTTTATGCTTCTTCATCAAACTCTTCTTCATAATTTCTTCCCAGGTTCAACATTGATCCCATCAGGTCTTTGAATTCTATCTTTCCTTCAATCACTTTTTTACTAATGAATGAATAAGCGGCAAGGCCGTGTAACACAAATTCCATAAGCAGCGCCGATTCTTTTTCATTGGCACCTTTAAAAAATTTTTTCACCACCCCATGCAAACCATCGACTTTATAAAGATTCGATATTTTGTCTTCGTCCCTGGTATTGAAAAAAAGATTTACATGATTGCCTTTATCAAACCATGTGATGATAGGACGATAAGGATTTTCATCTTTCGGCTCAGTTTTTCTTTTTTTCAGTTGATCGGGATTGGGAAAATAATGGGCAAACTGTGAACGAATAGCTTTGTCAAGCAAATTCATAGCTACCTGGTAAGGGCCTTCCTGTTCGCCTTCATACACCAACTCAATTTTACCTGTTATGGAAGGAATGATACCCACCAAATCGCTGATCCAAACCTGTGTTTGTTTTTCTTTGTTTACTATCGCTCTTCTTTCTGCCGCACTGATCGCATTTTCAAATGCCGAAATAGTCAACCTTGCACTTACACCACTTTTCTTATCCACAAACTCGCTGCTTCTTGCTTCAAAAGCCACTTGTTCAATTAATCGTTTGGCAAGGTCACTTATTTTCACCGATGCTTTCTGTTCTTCGCTCACTTCTGCTTCCTGCTCGGTAATAGCAAGAGCGGTATCAATATCTTTCGGATAATGTGTAAGTATTTGGCTCTCGATACGATCTTTCAATGGCGTAACAATAGCGCCGCGGTTTGTATAGTCTTCAGGATTTGCAGTGAAGACAAATAAAATATCAAGAGGCAATCTTAATTTAAATCCGCGGATCTGCACATCACCTTCTTCAAGAATATTAAACAAAGCCACTTGTATTCTTGCCTGTAGGTCGGGCAACTCATTAATTACAAAAATGCCGCGATTACTTTTTGGAATAATACCATAATGAATTACTCTTTCATCTGCGAAACTTAATTTAAGATTGGCCGCTTTAATGGGATCGACATCACCGATAAGATCGGCCACACTTACATCAGGCGTTGCCAATTTTTCTGCGTAGCGTTCGCTGCGATGCACCCAATGTATAGGTGTTTCATCTCCGTGTGCGGCTATCTGGTCAAGAGAATATTTTGAAATTGGTTTTAGCGGATCATCATTGATCTCGCTTCCTGCAATCATGGGAACATATTCGTCAAGCAACTGAATCATTTGCCGGGCCATTCTTGTTTTTGCCTGCCCGCGCAAACCCAAAAACAAAATATTGTGTTTGCTGAGCAATGCTCTTTCCACATCAGGTATCACGCTGTCTTCATAGCCAATGATGCCGGGAAAAGTAACTTCACCGGTTTTTAATTTGCAAATAAGATTCTGCCGCAGCTCTTCTTTGATGCTGCGATGCTGATAGCCCGAAGCTCTTAATTCACCTAAGGTTTTTATTTTTTGTATCTGAACCACGATTGGGGCGGATTTAGTGATTAATTAGAAATGTGTTTTCCTGATATTTCGAGTTTTCAATTCTTTTAAATTGAAGACTTATACTCCCAAAATTGATGAGCAAGCCTACCTGCATGTTGTAAGCTTCTAAATAATTTTTTGCCTGAGCCAGATGAACATTGTCAAGTTGAATAATCGCTTTCAGTTCGACCATGATCTTTTCTTCCACAAAAAAATCAACTCTTCGTTCCCCAATTTGTCTTGCTTTATAGTAAATCGGCATACTAAGTTCTCTTGCAAAATGTAATCCCGCTTCTTCCATTTCGATTTCCAAAGCCCTTTGATATATTACTTCCTGGAAGCCATTTCCCAAAGCAGAATGAACCCTCATGGATGAACCAATAATCTTTTCAGTAATTTCTTTGAATTTATAATCTGCCATTTTTTCTTCTTAATCTTATAATCTCCCCAAATCATGGTTCAGACTTAGTACACTGTTTTCCTTTTTCCGCTCTCGAAATCTTTAAATATAAATGCTCCCAGTTTATCCAATGAAGCAAAGAACGCCTTGCCGCCATTTGTTTCAGTAAATTCCTGCACAAATCTTTGCAGGTAAGGATCGGTTGCTATCATAAACGTAGTGATCGGAACTTTTAATTTTTTACATTGAGCCGCTAAATTTAAACAACGGCTCGTGATTTTTCTGTCAAGTCCAAAACTATTTTTATAATATCTCTTACCCATTTTTAAACAGGTCGGCTTTCCATCTGTCACCATGAATATTTGCTTATTTGGATTTTTTCTTCTTCGCAGAATATCCATAGCAAGCTCAAGCCCCGCCACAGTATTGGTATGATAAGGCCCCACCTGCAAATAGGGAAGGTCTTTTATTTCCACCGGCCACGCATCATTACCAAATACTACTATATCTAACGTATCTTTTGCGTATTTGGTTGTTATCAGTTCACTCAGCGCCATAGCCACTTTTTTGGCAGGCGTAATCCTGTCTTCCCCATATAATATCATCGAGTGGGAAATGTCGATCATCAGCACTGTTGATGTCTGCGATTTGAAATCCGTTTCACGAATAGCCAAATCGTCTTCCTGCATGTTAAAACTTTCCACGCCGTGATTGATCTGTGCGTTGCGGATAGATTCTGTAAAATCGATCTGTTCCAGCATGTCGCCGAACTGGAACTGTCTTGTTTCAGGATTTACTTCATCACCCTGCCCGGGTTTGAATGTGTGGTGATCTCCTTGCTTGGTTTTTTTCAGCTTGCCGAAAATTTCTTCCAAACTTCTTTTGCGAATTCCCTGTTCTGTTTTTGGAGTAATTTTTATTTGACCTGTTTGCTGTTGTTCAGTGAGATACCCTTTTTCTTTTAATTCATCAATGAAATCACCAATGCCGTATTCTCCATCTGTCATTTCATATTCACGATCTAACTGGTTCAGCCATTGCAAAGCCTCACCCACATCACCGCTGGTATAAGTAAGCAATTGCATGAACACATCCAGCAATTGTTGAAATCGTGTTTTTCCCTGCTCGTTCGGGTCGAATTTATTAAAATGATGTCCTACCATGATCTAAGGTTTATGGTCTTTTGGGATTAAGAGTTTTCGTCTTGTACCTTGAGCCACTAAAGCAATTTACAATTTTTATTTTGGCTATTATTAGTTTAACAACAACTTAAGGGTTGAAAAGTTTGAAGGCAAGTTTCGTTACATTTTCAGGATCTTCTGCTCATTGATTTATATTTTCAAAAAGGCAAACACCCGACCAGGGAAATGCTCCTTTCGGGCCTTCAGGTTCAGGAATAGCAGCAAAGCTTTTCATTTCCTCATTTAACCTGTTTAATGTGGCGGCCGTTTTTAGTTTTGATTTTGATTCAAGATTTTTCCATCCATATTTCAGGAAAAATTTTTCACCTTCTTCCGGTGCAAACCGAAAATCTGCATTACTGCCTTTTAAGGCCGGTCCCATTCTTTCTTTTGTCATGACTAACAGACCAGGAGATTGCATGTCAAACACCCAGCGACGGAAATTTTGCTGTGCTGACAGGTCGGAAGCCAGTGAAGCAGCTTCTTCAGTTGAAAGATAAATTATCAAACCTTCTGAGACTATCAATACGTTATCAGTTTCATTGTCTAATTTTTTGAAAAGATCGATCCTTGCTTGTTGATCCGACAGATCCAATTTTATTCTTCTTAATTCGCAATTTGGTTTCTCACCGGCCAGTATTCTTTCTTTTTCCTCAATAATTCCAGGCAAATCCACTTCAACCCATTGCAGCGAAGACGGGAGTTTCATTCTGTATGGTCTCGCATCAAGTCCGGCAGCAAGATTGATGATCATATCATAACCCATTTTGACATGCTGCATAATATATTCATCAATCAAAAAAGTTCTTGCTACAAACGTCCAGCTATGCTGCCGGCTGAACTCGATTGAATCGGCAATTTGTTCTCCTTTTTTTCCCGCAAGTTTTCGGGCAAACGGATCGCGAAAAATAGCGTCAGGTCTTTCACTTTCTTCAGCCCTGAAGACTGCTACCCATTTCGCCGTGTCAGAAATATTTTCAACTAAATTGTCCATAAGAAAATCCTTTTGATTTATACCTGTTCAAAGTTCCGGTTTTATTTTCTTTTGCATTTTAAATATTATATTAATTATAACACCGCCCTGCTTTATTTTTACTTTTCGTTACGACCGCTTATGAAAAATTTTTCTGCCCGTATTTCTGAAATTCCCCGCCACTTACTTTTTTTTATTTTCCCGGTTATTTTATCGCAATCATTATTCGGGCAGCAAATAAATGTAAGTTTTAAAATCACTGACAATAAAAATGAGCCTGTCCCTTTCGCCAGCATTACCATAGTTGAAAAAGCCGATACGTTACAAATACAAAAGAAAGTCGCCGATAGTATTGGTCTTGCAACATTTTCTTTGCAACAAAATGTTCAGTACGTCGTTCACATATCTTCTGCCAATTATCTGCCATACGAAAAAACCATAACGATTACTCCCGTCAAAACATTTTTTTCGTTTACTCTTCAATCTGCATCAAAAACGATGCAGGGAGTTGTGATAACGGCTAAAACGCCTTTGATGAGACAGGAAGATGACAAAACTATTGTCGATCCTGAACCCATTGCGGCTGCTTCCACTAACGCCTATGAAATTCTTGAAAAAACGCCGGGCATTTTTGTTGACCAGGATGGCAATGTTTATATCAGCAGCCTGACGCCTGCAATTGTTTATATCAATGGCCGCGAAATGAAAATGAGCACGGCTGATATAGCCACGATGCTGAAAAACCTTCCGCCAAATTCCATTTCAAGAATTGAGATTCTTCGTACTCCTTCTGCAAAATATGATGCGTCGGGAACGGGAGGCATTATTAATATAGTTTTAAAAAAAGGTGTGAAGTTGGGAATGACGGGAAGTGTTACAGCAGGTATGCAACAGGGAACTTATGGTAATCAATTTCTGTCTTTCAATCTGAATAATAGCAATGGCAGGAAAACTTCTTATATAAACCTGGATTACAGCAAGCATAATAGTTTCGAAGAAATTAAAACAGATAGATTATTTGCGCCGGATTCGATGCTTAGCCAGGATGCTTTTACCAAATACCCTTCCAATTCGTATTATGCGGCGCTGGGTACCAGTTGGGAAGTGGGGAAAAAATGGGAGCTTACATATGATGGCTCTCTAAGCTATAATGATTTTAATAATAACTCTAAAAATGAAAACAGCATACAAAAAATAAGTACATCACAGTCATTAAGCAACGATCTTAATATCGTAAGCAATAATGGCAGCAACCTGGTTATCGGCAATGGTTTTGAAACGAAGCTAAAAATTGATTCTCTCGGATCTGAATGGGACAATGATACATGGTATAGTTATGCCAATAATACATCTGGCCAGGATTTTACCACTACATATTACACACCGGTTGTTCCGGACTTTGGCGGGAATGGTAATACAAACACATACAGAAATTATTTTAATGCAAAATCTGATCTGAAACTAAAAATGAAGAAGAGATTCACGTTCGAAGCGGGTTTGCAGGCATCCCTGCATACTTATCACAATGGAGCTGTTTATTTCCAGGAATCAGGTGGTATCCGGACAAAAGATGAAAATCGCACCAATTCTTTCCAGTATAATGAAAATATTAATGCTTCGTACATACAAGGCACAAAAACACTTGGAAAAAATATTATAGTAAAATTTGGTACAAGAGCGGAAAATACAAATATGGACGGAAGGCAAACTGTTCCGACCGACACCTCTTTCAATATTCACCGCACCGATCTTTTTCCTTACATCTTTCTGAGTAAAAAGGTAATGACAATTGCCGGTTATGAACTGCGTTCTTATTTGGTTTACCGGCGTACCATAAAAAGACCCGGATACGACCAACTGAATCCCTTCGCCCGGTATGTTGATCAATATCTTTCAGAAACAGGCAATCCTGCCTTGCGTCCGCAGTTCACCACAAACTATGAAGCCAATATAAGTGTAAATGAAAAACCGTTACTTGCCATTGGTTATAATAATACTAAAGATATATTTACGAATGTAGTTTACCAGGCCGACAGTACCCGTAGCGTCGCATACAGAACATATGATAACGTGGGTACCAATAAAGAATTTTATTTACGTGGTCTTGGTGCGATACCGCCCGGGAAGAAATATTTTTTTGTATTGGGCGCACAGTATAATCATAATTTTTATAATGGACTCTATGAAGGACAACCTTTATCTTTTAAGAAAGGCACCTGGACTTTTTTTACATATCACCAATTGAAACTCGGCAAGCTTTCACAGATCACTCTTAATGGGTTTATTCGTCTTAAAGGATTACAGCAGTTTTATGAACTCAGCCCTTTTGGTGCATTGAACACAAGCATTAACCGTCAGTTTCTCAAAAGGAAATTAACTATTACTTTAAGCGCCAACGATATTTTCTATACGAATCAAAATGATTTCACGATCAACCAGGGGAGTGTAGATGCAAGCGGCAACCGCAAAGCAGATACCCGTCGTTTCGGCATCAACATTCGTTACAATTTCGGTATCAGGAAGAAAGAGGACAATATTGATATATTTAACATAAATGTGCCTGGTAAAAATTCCGGTCAACGACCCTGAGACATTTTCTTTTATTTTTACCCAAAAGAAAAATGTTTATTCACCATGTTTATTTTTGGCTAAATAGTCCGGGAAGTGAAGAAGATAGATTAAAGTTGATTGAAGGGTTGAAAAAGCTTTCAAACGTCAGAACGATAAAAAAGTTTTATATCGGTTTACCTGCTGACACCAACCGTGATGTAATTGACCGTTCCTATTCTGTTTCATGGCTTCTTTTTTTTGATGATAAAGCAGCACAAGACAGTTATCAAACTGATCCTATTCATCTAAAGTTTGTGGAAGAATGTTCCTCACTTTGGAAAAAAGTGATCGTCTATGATTCAGTTGACGTGTGAAAATTAATTCCGAATCATTTTATTTGTCAATTCACTTCGAGTTCATTTTTCGAAGGAAGTTGTGGAAAACTATGATGAGGTTCTGTCTGGTACCAATAAACTACCGAACTGATATCTGATTGCTGAACGAGATAACGACCATCACTTCTCCAGCCAAGGTCCTGTATAGTTACTTTTAAACTTTTATCAAAACGGATAGGATCCATAATATGCCAGCGATATAATCCAAAACGTTGCATTACATTATAGTGCCCGTCGCCACGAATAACTTGTGGCAATCCTGAATAAGGAGTTGAAAATTCAGTGTAATTAGATGATTCCACACTGGCTTCATTTTTTGTTTTTGTATCAAAATCATACGAGCCGCAGAAATAATCTTCGGTTCCCGTACCATTTATAGTTGGAAATTGTTTATCTCCATCCATATAAAATTTTATTTCACCTTCTCCCCACCAGCCGTTGTTACGAACTCCCCATGCAAGATAGGTTCCTACATACTGGCCTTTGCCCTGGATGCTGTCTGCAAGTGTACAAACTCCATCCCTCACCGGGTTGCTTCTTCTGAATTGTGCGTGGAAATAAGCCGCATCATCAGGAATATTTGTAAGCGTATAATCAACCTGGTAATATAAGTACATGCTTTCCGTGTTTATGTTGGTCATCGTTATCCTGCACTTCTTTTTGAAAGGCATTACCCAATAACAATTGAAAGCGCTGCCGGGATTCACAGCGACCATCAGTGAATTAAGGTGGGCGTAGGTTCCCCAACCGGCGCCAAAGAAATCACCTACCGGAACTTCTACCGAAGGTTCTTTTTCATCATCCCAATAAAACCGAAGAATGGAAAATCGCCAATTACCCGTTGGTGTCATCCAAATATGTTGTATAGCTCCCGGGCCTGTTATCTCTGCTATGGTAAACGTCTCATTTGGCTTGATCACGACAAAAGGATTTACTTTCCATCCCTGACCAAGATCCCTTGCGGCATTGTGTGCACTCCCGTTTTCAAGTGTCGCCATTCCACCTTTGCCCGGTTCACCCGTGGGGTTTTCAGGGCTGATCGATCTTGTTTTTGCATCGCTTAAAAGAAAGAGATTCCCCGGGTTCATATTGAGTCCGTTGAAGCCGGGAGATTTTTGAGCATTTGCAATCGCAGAAATGAAAATGAAAAAGAAAAGTATTTTTCTCATATGGAAAGTTTTGGAAGGCAAAAGTTACAGAATAATTCTGCAACAAACTTTTCAAAAACTTTGAACCATCTTAACTGTATTCCGACAACCATTTTATTTTCTGTAAAATGAGGTTGGACTGTTGTACTCTTATAATATATTCAGGGTGTGTAGCTGAAAACCCATCGCATTTCATTTTAAGCTCTACACCATTGCTGGCGACTATTAATTCATATGTTACATTCAGAACAGTTGAAGTATTTTCTTCGCTGAAATTGAACTTTAGAAAAAGCCCCGGGACTGATTCTATCACTTGTCCCACAGCGATGGGGTTTTGCTTTTCCAAAACTGAAAAGATGGGACTGCCCTCCATCCAGTCGCACTGGATATTATCTTTCAGAAAGTATTGATTTACGTACTCAGTACTGGTAAGCACCTTCCATACCTTACTTGGCAAAGCATGAATGGTTATCTGTTGCTGCAGGTTGGTTTTCGGCATTTTTGTTGGCTGGTTAGCCTGTTAAACGATGTAATCTTTTTTTTAATCTTAAAAAAATGCTAAATGCCGTTTTACATTATTCTTAAATTCATTAACATTAAATGAGGAGCTATGAAAATATTCCAGGAAAATCTGCAATTGAATGCAAGGCAAAGAGGTTTCCATCTTATCACCTCAGAAGTAACACAGGCGTTGCCGCAAATAAGTGAAATAAGAAAGGGCGTTTGCCAGGTATTCATGCAACATACGTCTGCTTCATTAACGATCAATGAAAATGCTGATCCTGCAGTCAGGAAAGATTTTGAAACCTTTTTTAATAAAGCCGTTCCTGAAAATGATCCGGATTATATGCACCACAGTGAAGGCCCCGATGACGTGCCTTCACATCTTAAAACTTCGCTACTCGGAAATTCAGTTATGATTCCCATTCAAAATGGTAAACTGGCGTTAGGAACATGGCAGGGAATTTATTTGTGCGAACATCGGGATCATGGACGAAGACGGAATTTAGTTGTAGCCATTTTTGGTGAATGAGATAACGCAACTTATTTATCGCTTATCCGCTATAAACTTCTGTCAGGTCATTTACCTTTTCAGTTTGGATGCCGGAAGAGTTGCCATAATTTCTTTTAACTACCTTCGCTATATATTTAGCATCTCTCGCCACACCATGTACCATGACAGATGAAAACGCATAGAGAAAATGTAATCCTAGGAAATACAGGCCGCGTTCGTTTAACACAACACCACGATTTTGTGCGGGTTCCTGGTCTTTGAATACCGGGATGTCTATCCATGAAAAGCGTGGATAATAACCCGTGCACCAAACGATATTCTTTACCTCTAAAACCTCGGTCTTATCAACAACAGGTTTTCCATCTTTTATTCCGGTTAATCTTGGTACTCTTTTAATTCCTGCAGTAGAAAGTTGCTTTGGCTTAATACGTATAAGGGGACCGCCCATTGAAGTTGCTTTTGGCCGGGCTTTTCTTCCAATGAATGTATGAGTCGTTAAAACTCTGTGGAAGAGAAATCGAAGTACAAAACTCAGGAGGAAGAATTTAGCCAACCTGCTTTCAATATTAAAAGGTACGTGACCGGTATCCCTGCCTGAAAGCAGCACAGGATGCGACTTTGCTGCCTCCAATGCTATTTCCGCTCCTGAATTGCCAGCACCCACAACTAACACAGTTCCCTCCTGCAGTTGCGAAAGATTTTTATAATCAATAGAATGCATCTGGACAATGCTCGGGTCAAGTTCTTTTGCAAACGAGGGGATCTTCGGATATTGAAGATCAGACATGGCAACGATTACCTGCTCAGCCTCAAACTGAAGATCACCAGCTTTTATTCTATAGTGATTTCCTTCCCTGCATAATGCATCCACTTTAATTCTCAATCGTACCGGAAGCTCAAAATGTTTCGCATACTGTTCAAGATAGTTTCCCATATCATCTTTTGTTGGGAAGGAATGGGGTGGGGCAGGAAAAGGCAACCCGGGCAAACTATCATAGCGTGCCGGTGTAAAAAGGTGGAGTGTATCCCATCGCTTTCTCCATGAATCTCCAATTCTTTCCGACGCATCGAGAATAACAAAGGAAAGATTTGATTTTGCCAGGTAGTATCCCATTGACAAACCTGCCTGCCCTCCGCCAATGACGATCACTTTGATTCGTTCAGTATTATTATTGATCATTGCGACTCCTTTTATTTTATAATGAAGGAGTGCAATGTAGCATTTAGAGGAGAAACAATCTTCAGCAGTACCACGTAATTATTATATGAGGATACGTAATTTAGATAACAGCCATACAGGGCAGGTTGTTTACGTAAACGTTAAGTTATGCCTGATTGCATAGGAGGCAGCAAATGCACGGGCCGATTTTCCGGATACGCCCATTTTGATATATAAGTTGGTGATGTGCTTTTCGACAGTACGCACACTGAGAAAAAGCTGTTCTGCAATTTCCTCGTTATTTTTTCCTTCTGCTATCAGTCGCAATACTTCCAACTCCCGGCCGGTAAACTCATATGTGTTGTTCAATGCCTGAAGTTCTGCATTTGTTTTATGCATATTCTTTAACAAATATTTTGTTTTTTCAATATCTTTTTCAGCTCCTAATTGCTGAAAAGTCTTTAATGCAATATTCAGTTCTGAATCGGCTTGTTGAAACTGGCCAAGTGTGATCAATACTCCTGATAATACTATACGGGTCCTGGCTGATTCGAACGGTGCACCCATTTTATCAAACATATCAATTGCATCTTCAAGATGGTGTTTGGAGGCATTATATTTTCCTGATGCATTGTATAAAATCCCTTCCGCACTTTTCACTGCTGCATTGAGTGGAACTGTATTTACCAATGCCGCGATCTCCCTTAATTCAGCCAAAATGATCTCTGCTTCTTCCAGTCTTTCCAGTACAACATAAATTCTGAGCAATAATTCCAATCCCGGTGTTTTACGGGTTCTTTCTTTAAGAGGGATTTGTCGCAAAAATCTTTCAGCAAAATTTGCCGCTGTTGAATATTCAGTCTTATCGAATGCAAATGCTGCGCAATGCAATAATTTTAACGAATGTGAACCAATTTCTTCCAATAAAATAGTAGTTTCTTCCCACTTACCCTGTCTTCTTTTTAAATCAGCAAGCCGGATAGCAGATGCAGTAACATATAATGGTCTTAATTTCTTTAATTCACTCGCTGCTGCAAGAAGTTCTGATTCGGCTTCTTTCCATTCTCCTTTCCAAACCAATATGGATGCGTATAAATTTCTGCAGGAAGCGAACATCGCCTCAAATCGCCAGCGGGTGCATATTTCTTTTACTTTATTGCACCATTGGCCTGCTCTTTCATAATCCCGGATTCGTTCACAGGCCTCGATCAAAAGACAGCAGGTAATTGTTACAAAGTTCACATCTTTTGTTTCATCGGTGGTAGCGATCAAAGTAGCTTCATCCAGCAATGACATTCCTTCAGTGATCTTACCTTCGGCTGTCAGTATAAAGCCTTTTAATGCTTTAGCCATCATGGCGCCATCAATATTCCCAAGATCTTTACTCATCTCCAGGCTTTCTTCCGCAAGTCTCAGTGCATTCTCATTGTTGCTTTCGCGTACAAAAGCCATTCTTGCTTTATGCAATTTTATCAAAGCCAATTCGGGAGATGGTTTAAGGCCATCCAAAAGATTTTCTGCTCTTTGAAACCATCCGTTGGCTACAGCAAATTCTCCTTTTAATTCGAGATAATCAATTCCCAACAGGCTGGCATTACGTGATGCTCCATATTTATCATTCTTATCAAGATATAGTTGATGGGCTTTTGTCCGGTGCTCAAATACAGACGAAATATCATTTACCCACCAACAGGCACGGGCAAGTTCTTCATACACTTCCGGCGATTGCTGTGTTTCCAATGCATTTTCCAAAATTCTCTTTGCTTCTTTCCAATTGCCTTTTGCGAGGGCATCACGTCCTTTAATTAATAAACTGCTATGCATTAAAAGTTCTTTTGGGTGAGTCTTTATAAAGTTAAACAGAATTTCTTTTTTTAGCGAGTAGAGTATATCCAAAGCTTCGGTAACTTAGCTATCCATTTACGTTAACCTTAAACTGTTTTTATGAAACGAAGACTCTCAATGGCAGGAATAGCTGTTCTTGCATCTGCCGTTTGCTTTGCGCAGGAAAATAAAAATCTGAGTTTTTCTCCCGAACATCCTAAACCCGGCGATAAAATAAAATTTGAATATTCGACCACCGGCACTCCTCTTGGAGGTGTCAGTGATTTTGATGCGATAGCCTACATTGATGATGGACAGGTAAGAGCCGAGGAGGTCAAGCTGCAGGGAAATGGCGATAAATTGTCAGGAGAGATCAGCACTAATGACTCCACAAAAATTGCATTTATTGTTTTTAAAAAGGACGAACTGATAGATAACAATAAGGAGCAGGGATATTCAATCATGATGTATGAAAATGGTGAACCTGTGAAAGGCGCTTATGCTGCCACTGCAAATGTGAACAATGGTATAGGCGCTTATTTTATGCAATTAAAAACTGATCCGCAAAAAAACATTGAACTATATGATGAGGAGTTTAGCAAGTATCCAGATTTGAAAGCGGAGTCGATGGCATCTTATGCTGCACTGTTAATGAAGGCAGATAAAGTTACTGCGAAAGAAAAAATGCAACCACTTATAGATGAATTGATGAATAAACCAAACAAAAAAGAAAAGGACTACCAGGACATTATGTTTGTTTACCAAAGATTAAGTGATAAGGAGGCTGCTGAAAATTTGAAAAAGGAAATCGAAAACAAATTTCCTGGTGGGAACCAGGTAAAGGCAGATAAGTTGAATGCATTTTATTCTGAGCACGACGTAAAGAAAAAAGAAACGTTGCTGAATGAAATTTTGAAAGCGTATCCGGCAAAGACTAAGAATGAGAAGGATCAGCTTGATTTTTATTATGCTAATATGGCCTCGGCAGCTGCTAACCAAAAAGACTGGACTTTGTTTAAGAAATATTCTGGCATGGTGAAAGACAAGCAAAACCTGGTTGGTACATATAATAATCTTGCATGGACATTGGCAGGTGATGGAATGGACGGTAAGCCAACTGACCTCAATATGGCGAAGGATCTTTCTTCTAAAGCGCTGGAGTATTTAAAACAGGCGATGGAACATCCCACCAACAAACCAGTATATTATACGGGCAAACAGTACAAGGACAATCTTGATTATAGTTACGGTATGTACAGCGATACCTATGCGCTGATATTATGGAAGCTGGGCGATGCTAAGAATGCATACAAATACCAGCAAATAGCCGTGAAAAGCATGAAGATGAATGATGCGGATGCTAATGGAAGATATATTTTATATAAGGAAAAAGTAGAAGGACTTGCTTCTGTGAAAAAAGAAATTGAAGATTATGTACGAGAGGGCAAATCATCTCCTGAAATGAAAGATATGCTGAAGAAAGCTTTTCTTGCGGAAGGTCATAGTGACACAGAATATGCGACATATATCGAAGGTCTTCAGAAAGATTATTATAAAAATTTGCGTGAAGAATTGATAAAGAAAATGATCAGTGAAGCGGCTCCGCGGTTTGCATTGAAAGATCTTTCCGGTAATACTGTTTCACTGGATGAATTGAAAGGCAAAGTGGTGGTGGTGGATTTTTGGGCTACCTGGTGCGGACCATGCAAGGCTTCTTTTCCAGGTATGCAGAAAGTGCAGGAAAAGTATAAAGACGATCCTGATGTGAAATTTGTATACATCGACAGCTGGGAAAGTAAAAAACCGGAAGAAATGCAAAAGAATGCCAGTGAATTTGTGGAAAAGAATAAATACGATTTCCATGTGTTGCTTGATACAGATGATAAAACAATTTCAAGTTATGCAGTAGATGGGATTCCTACGAAATTTTTTATCGATCCTGCCAGCAAAGTACGGTTTAAAGAAATAGGGTATGACGGAAGTATGGATAAACTAATTGATGAAGTGTCGATGATAGTGGATGTGTTAAAGAATGGAACGGGCGATGATACGAAGAAAGCGTTTTAAAAGATATATTTTTCTGTCTCAACCTGAAGCTCTGAATTATTCAGAGCTTTGGCTTTTATGTGACTTGTCGATATTGTTTTTAGCAACGGGCAAAGATTATCAATATGAATAAACTGACCGGCTTGTTTTATTCTTCAGTTTTGACAGTCGCCAACAATTGTTCATCGATTATTTTCTTAAAAACATGTTTGGGAAAAGCACCGGGCTGCATCGTTGGCTCGCCATTGGAGTCAATAAAAAGAAGAGTGGGTATGCTTCGAATACCAAATACAGCCGATAATTCCTGTTCGATATCTGTATTTACTTTATAAATAACCAGTTTGCTTTCGTACTCTTTTGAAAGTTCCTCCAGTAACGGGGCAACCATTTTGCATGGTCCGCACCAGTCAGCATAGAAGTCAATGATGGCTGGAAGTTCTCCCTGGTATTTCCAGTCTTTTTCTGTTTCGTAGTTAAATACTTTATCCTTAAAATCCTGTGTGGTGAGTTTTATAGTCGCCATGTTGTAACTAATTTTTTGTAAAGTTAAAATAAACAGGCAGGCTGATTCGTAACATTTGTTACTGTCTTACTGCAGGATATTCTGATTGAACCTTCATTCCTTGCCGAATGTCCCACAAATGAAGTTTGCGAGCCGATGTCTCACCCAAAGCCTTTGTGCGTAAGGCGTAGACTCGGCACTATTCTCTTGCCGTTATTGGTATGCAGTAGAGTCGAGAGCAGAGCTTACCCACAACCAATCTCCATTCTTACCCTCTTTCCTTTCCAAATGTTTGCAATCTTTTGCCAAAAGTTGAGGATTTCTTTCCAAAGGATAAGCATTTCTTTCCGAGGGATGAGCATTTCTCTCTAAACTATTGACATTATTTCCGTCCTCACGGGGTCTTCGAACATTCTTCAACAAAGTGAGTTGTCTCAGTGGGGTTTTCATAGCAGAGCCATATCAGCACAGCGAAACCCCATGGCGCAGTTCGCCACCGTTCAAAGTAATATATTTACATCATAGCAATTAAATTCAAATATGGAGATGAATTCAGTGTGCATTTTGTCACATTTACCTGCTATCAATGGGTGCAACTGTTTGAAAAAGCAAATTCGTATGACACCGTTTATAAGTGGTTTGATAGCCTGAAAAAAAATCATGAGCCGCTTGCTTTTGTGATAATGCCAAACCACATGCGTGTTATTCTATATTTCCCTGAACCGGGGCATATGTAAATAATCATCGGCAATGCAAAGAGATTTATTGCTTATTAAATTATTAATCGCCTCGAAAGAAATAATATGAATAAAGAATTGGAATTTTTGCATGGAGCTGTTACAAAAACTGAGTCAAAGAAAGGACAAGTGCATAAAGTATTTGAAGAATCATTTGATGCGAAAGGCATTTACAATGAAAAATTTTTTCTGCAGAAATTAAATTATATTCATCATAATCCTGTGAATGATAATGGAATTTGGTAAATGACTACACAGATTATGAGCATAGCAGTGCATTATTTTATGAATTGGGAACTGTGAAGAATTATGAGCCTTTTGATTTTCGGAATATTTGATACAGAGCTCAACAGCGAGGGGTCGCTACGCAGACCACTCGCAAACAGCCTTCCTTGATTGAAGAAAGAGAAGGATACCCTCCGAGGACTAAAATATGCCATTAAACGATTGCTTATGAAATTCAGGACTCTTTTACTTTACTGTCTTTTCGCTATTTGTTTTTTTTTCGCAATGTCGTAAACATTCAGATCAGCCATCGACCGAATTACCTTCAATTTCCCAGCGAGGAAAAAACACATTCGGTTGTAACGTAAATGGTGAGATTTGGGTACCCTATTATAGTTGTGCCGGTTTGTCGGCAAATCCCTGTGGAGAGTTACTTGCAGACGTTCGCAGGACAGATGTTTCAACCCCTTTGCCGTTGTCGTTAAGTATTGCTGCGGGCCAAAAGAAGAATAATTTGACAACCGCTTTCGTTATCGAAACTAAAATTAACCAAGGCATTTATTCAATTGGTAATAAGATTGATTCAATCACTGTGAGCTATTTAAACAACGGCCAATTGTATTACAATTACAACTACTACAATAAACCAGAAAAATTTGAAGTAACGAAACTTGATACCGTAAACAAAATAATATCAGGCGTTTTTGAATTTACTTTATACAGTTCACCATCTGACTCAATTAAAGTTACAGATGGAAGGTTTGATTTGCGATTCCAGGTTTGTAAATGTTCTAACTAAATAAACATAACCGCTAAACTTCCGTCTTCACAGGGTCTTTTAACAGTTGTCTCCGTGGGGTTTTCACAGAAAAGCTCAAAGTAGAGCGCTCTAACAAACAGTATTCATTTGTCTTTTACATTGTCCAAGGCTCATTACAATGTCATGACGACATATATGTCGATATGTTTTTCTGTTACAATTGCTGCAATTTAAATTGTCGCACACAATAGCATGTATCTGCCTGGTTGGAGACCGGTAAGTCATAAGCATGGCAGCTATCTGCATTTTCCATCCATAAAAGGTATTCAAAAGTTTCCGATCCTTTGTAGCAGTAAGGAAGGGTGATATATTTTCCGTTACTTACCGATTGGAAAGAAACGAGGTTTGGATCATTGGCCGAGGGAATCAACTTAAAAAGTTGTTTCGAGTAGGGTGCCATACCTAACGGCGCCAGCCAAACAATTGTGTTTGCCTGTTCGGTTATCGCTGCAGTGTCATCTGTAGTTTCAATAATAAATTCGCTATCCGAAACCTGCTTAAGGCTCCATGGCAGTTTATTTGCCGAAATATTTACGTTAGTAAGATCGTAGGAAGGTACCAGCCAGGTATTGTTATTCTCCAGCAGAGGCACCTGCAGGTAAAAAGTACCTGCATATTTTTTATAGGCATCTTTTCTACATGAACCAAAAAAGATAAAAAAAACTAAAAGGGCAAAAAGCTGCTTTCTCATTGCAGGTAGTTTTGTGTTACATATTAAATATACTTTTTTCAAGCCGTTGTTAGCACTGCCAGGCTATGTATCTTTCAGCTCACACTGGCATCCGCGCCAATAACTAAATAGATAATTTTCTTCGCTTCCGAATCATTCTAAAGCAGATCCTCTGCCCCATCGCCATTAAATTTTTCACGAATTCTTCTTAATAGAAGGGGTTCTGTTAATAAAAGAACACTATTTCTTTCCCAACGAGGCACTCCTAATCCGAATACACATCCAGTTCCTTTATTTGATCTTTATAGTCGGAAGGAAGCAAAACATTTTTTAGCAACCAGTCCATCTTCATCAGCCTGCTGACCTTATATGCCGGTACTACAGGTGCCAATAAAGAAACATGACTGGAATACAACAATTCTTTTACTCTATTTGGTACCACTAATTTCTGTCCTTCAATCAACACCTTGTATCGCATCGCGCCAAGATGTTTTTTATATTGTTTAAAAAGATCAACCGTGTATTTACTTTTTTCCAAATCGTTTTGCAAATGTGCCTCTCTTACCGGCAACCATTCAGTATAAGTGAGCGGTAGCTCTTTCAAACCCATCCTTACGCCCAGACGATAAAAAACATCATACACTTCTTTTTTTTCTTCCTCGCTTAATTTTTTTTCGAGCAGCTCGTACGATGCAATGGAATAGTGTATCAGCATGAACAATACATCCCGGTAGGCCCAATCGGGTATGACTGCACCACGACTTCGTTCTACAGCAGTATGTATATTGTGTATCGTATCGATTGCTTTATTCGCTTCTTCCATTGAAGAAAAAACAATTTTTCTTGCGTAACTGACTGTGGAGAATAACCTGGCTATTGGGTTGGAAGGTAGTTTGCCTGTAAAGTAAAGCCAATCGACGGCTTTATTCAGAGCAAATTCAGCAGCGGCGCCCGCAAAAATAAAAAGTACGGTGTCACTTTTGCCCCATATCTTTCTGACAACTGAATTTTTCTCAACAAAGTATTGCATAAGGTCAAATTATTTATTGTAAAGTTATGGATCGTTTTTCTTTTTGTTGGTATTGCAAACAGCTATGGAATTGGCCACACCAACAAAAAAAGCTTCATCTTTCCGGCTTAAGTCCAGCCGGAGTCATTTGCAGAAGACCCCCAAGCCGCCAACAAAACATAGTTAGAATAAAGAATGAATTTGGGTCATTATTGATATTGGTTGTACTTTGCCACTATCGTTTTTATTTATAATTTTTTACCCCAATGTATAGAAAACATTTTAGGCCTACCAATTTTCTCGTGGTGGTATTTGTAATTTTTTCATTTAATAGTAACGGCCAGTCTTACCATTCAGAAAATTTGTTTTATCTCGTCGGTTCGGCCGCGAGTTACCAATCTTTTGTGCAGCATGCAGACGAGATATCAATCGTATGCCCTGATGTGTACGGAATAGACAGCGTTGGTGTGATCACCGGTGAAGTGGACAGGCGGGTACTGGAACTTGCTAAACAAAAGAACATTAAAGTGATGCCATTGTTTGCCTCGTTTGATCAAAGAGGAATACATGCATTACTAACAAGTGATGCTGCAAGAAAAGAAGCCATAAGGCTGATGCTTTTTTATGCCCGCGAATTCAGTTTTTACGGATGGCAGTTTGATATCGAGAATGTTTATTTTGCGGATAAAGATGCTTATACCTCTTTCTTTAAACAAACAGCAGACAGCCTGCACAAATATGACTTTGCCATTTCAAGCGCGGTTGTAAAATCAGAGCAGCCGGCGCCTGAGAGTGCTAACCCTGCGTATCATCGCTTTCTGTATGAAAATTGGCGTGGCGCTTTTGACATCCCTGCTATTGCTGCTGCGAGTGATTTTATTTCTGTAATGACTTATGATCAGCACACTGCTTATACGCCACCCGGCCCGGTGGCGGGCATTCCCTGGATGAAAAGGATCGTAGCTTATTTGCTGGCTTCAGGTATTCCTGCCAGTAAAATATCATTGGGCATACCTGATTATTCTGACTTCTGGTATCCAACAGACAATAATAGAGGACCCGGCTCTACAAGGGACGAGATCAACTATACTGCGGCAAAAGATTTGCTGGACAGGTACCAGGCCAAAACTGAATGGATGGACGATCAACAAGTATATTATTCTTATTGGGAAACCGGCGGAATATTTAACTGGTTATTCATAGAGGATGCACGTTCATTCTTACCTAAACTTAAAATTGCTGAAGCGAACCATTTACGCGGAATATCTGTATGGGTGCTCGGTTCTGAAGATCCGGAAATATGGAATGTGCTCAAAAAGGAAACAGTAACTGTAAAAGTAAAATGATATATGGCAGTTAGTAAAAAAGGCTTTTGAACAAATAATAAATGTATAGAAATATTGTCAGCAACTTCAAGCAACTTTTAATACTAAATAATAAACTATGTCAAACAACAGTGTAGCACTGCACAGAGTTATCAAAGCAACTCCTGAAAAACTATATCGTGCTTTTACCGAAGCCAATGCACTTGCATCCTGGCTGCCGCCTTACGGATTTGTATGTGTCGTACACAATATGGATGCAAAACCGGGCGGGAGTTACAAAATGAGCTTTATCAATTTTTCAACCGGTAATGGACATTCTTTTGGCGGAGAGTTTTTGGAACTGAAGCCGAATGTATTTATAAAATATAATGACAGGTTTGACGATCCGAATTTTCCCGGAGAAATGATCACTTCCATCTGGCTCACAAAAGTTTCCTGTGGCACAGAACTGAAAATTACTCAGGAAGGAATTCCCTCTGTTATACCAACAGAAATGTGCTACCTGGGCTGGCAGGAATCACTGGAAAAATTAATAAAATTAGTTGAACCGGAAATCCCGGATGCGTAATGTACACTGTTGCAGTTGTTCAAATCTTCCGTCAGACCGTAGCAATTGGAAGTCAAAACTCTCAAAAAAGAAAAGAAGTAATAATCTCTCTTGCGATGAAACATTCCTTACTGCTCACCTGTCTTTGAATGATCACTAATGATATGCAGGTCTCTTTGCGGAAATGGAATGATAATATTATTCTTCCGGAATTCTTCCAAGATCATAAACCTGATATTGCTTTTAATGTTTTCTACGGGAAAAATATTTCTTGTCCAGAACAGCAATTCAAAATCCAATGAACTATCACCGAAATTGGTAAGTCTTACAAGGGGGCTATGCAATTCCGTTTCATAGAGAATATCAGGGTTGTTTTTTATGCAATTGAGCAGTACATCCCTTACTATGCGTTCATCAGAACCATAGGCCACTCCTACGTTAACTGAAAAACGGGTAGCTTCCGATTCATTGCTCCAGTTGGTAACTGTGTCATTTACAAATTTAGAATTGGGAATGATCATGCTGATGCCGTCTCTCGTTTTGATCGTGGAGGTGCGAAGACCGATCCTTGTCACCCTTCCCACATTATTATCTACATCCATTACATCATCAATCTTTACATTTCTTTCGATCAGCATCATTACACCGGCAGCTATGTCTTTGAATACATCCTGCAGGCCAAGTCCGATGCCTACAAACAAAGCAGCTGAACCCGCCAGCAGGTAAGTCAGTGTGATGCCAACTGTATCGAGGATAAAAAGAATAGCAAATGTCCAGACGACGTAACGGAATAACTGGAAGATCGCAAATGCATTTCCCCGGTCGCTGATATTTTCCTGCAATCGGCGAACGATCACTTTCCGGAGAAACAACAGGACCAGTTTTGTACCGAAAAAAATACAAACTGCCAGCAGTAATTGTAAAACGGTGAGTTTATAATTGCCAAACTCCAGCAATATTTTTTTGAGTAACTCCTGCCAATTCATGATTTAAGTTAGCTAATAACATTTAAATTATAGCTGTGGCCGCAATAGAAAAACTATCTCATAGCAAATCGTTTTCATATCCACCCGGGGTCTTCACCGGACAGCCTTGTGAAGACCCCGAGCTAACTTAAAATTATGAATACATCATTTGATCCGCTCGATCTTGTAAATACCTATCGTACTTTCGGCTCTGTTGGTAAAGAGCGTTTGAATGTCGTATTTGAAGGAACAATGGATAATGATTCCGCCAACAAGGCAAACTGGAAACCTTATATCTATAAAGGTCTGCCAGTGCTCTACTTGATAAGCGTCCGCCACAGGTTGCGCCCTACCAATTACGATTAGACTGGCAAATGTGGTTTGCTGCAATGTCATCTCCCGATGAATATCCATGGACTTTGAATCTCGTTTCCAAACTTCTTCATAATGATCATGGTGCTTTAAGTTTATTCGCAGGCAATCCTTTTCGCGATAAGCCACCGCGATACATCCGTGGCGTTTTGTATCGTTATAGTTTTGCCAGGCCGGGAAATCCGCAACCTCTTTGGTGGAACAGGAAGCGAATTGCATTGTGGCTTCCGCCAATGTCTGCCAGTGATCCACATCTGAAGAAATATTTAAAAGCGATTGAGTAAATCAATTTTCGGCTCAAAAGAAAATAAGGCTCACACAGGTCCATTAAAATTGCACGTGGGTCCCCTATTATCCATTTCGATTTATATTATTTATAACAAAGCGGTATGTTACCTGCACGAATGTTTCCACGTCAAATAGGTAAAGAAAAAACCCAGCGCTGGTATATGGTAAAACAAAATTTCAAAACTTTTGGTATGAACAAAACTTTACACATTACAGCTATACTCGATCAGCCGGGACTTTTAGAAAGCCTTGTTGAAAAACTTGCCAGCCGTCGTTACGATATTGGATATTCAAAAGAGACAGTGACCGGGAACTGGCAGCCAATTGAAACTTCGTCTACAGAAACTTATGTAAGCGGTACTGTTTCTCTTTCCGGTGGAATGCATAATGATGATGCAGCTATCAACATGCCCTTTATTACTTCAATGCTTTTTACATGTGTCAAGGGTAGAGAAGATGATTACAGGTTGGCATGGAGCAGTTCGCTTTCATAAATAACTTCATATTTAATTTTAAGAAACTATTTGTTCACTTTAGGTTTTGTAATTTCACCACTATAGTGCCGGAAAAAATTGCCGGCTTCGGAATTACCATTCCTGTAAGTCTATTAAGCCAACACTTACTCATCATGAGACAAAAGTTTAATTTAATAACACTCGGTGTTGATGATTTTGAAAGATCATTGAAATTTTATGAAAAGGGACTTGGCTGGGAAAAATCTGACAAAAGTGTGAATGACCTGGCGCTGTTTCCACTAGGCGGCATCACATTGGCTCTATACCCGAGACAAAAACTTGCAAAAGATGCAACATTGCAATATCAGTATTCTGAATTTTCAGGGTTAACCATTTCATACAATGCAAAATCAGAAAAGGAGGTTGATGATGTTTTGAAACAGGTTGAAAAACTTGGCGCCAAAATTATCAAACAGGCACAGAAAGTTTTTTGGGGGGGGTTACAGCGGATACTTCAAAGACTTAGATGGGTATTTATTTGAAGTAGCACACAATCTATATTGGGAGTTAGATGAAAATGACAATTTAAAACTATAAGACTTTAACTGACCGTAATCAAAATATCTTTAAAGAACCGGGCAACGATAGACATATCATTCGCATTTATATTTAATAAGACGAACCCTTTAATGGAACTGACGTAAACCAATTACAATTGACCACTCATAAACTATTTTTTTATTTCCTGTTCTTCTTGCTGGCTGTTTCGTCTGCGCATGGACAAAACAAACAAATTGAAAAGAAACTCGATGAACTTCTGTCGAAACAGTTTGAGCCATCACGACCGGGTTGTGAAGTATTGATTGCAAAGCATGGAAATGTAATTTATAAAAAAGCATTTGGCAGTGCTGATCTTGAATTAAATGTTCCGCTTCAGCCTGATATGGTCTTTAATATTGCCTCCGTTACAAAACAATTTACAGCCGTAGCCATTCTTCAACTGGTCGAACAAAATAAGATTTCGCTGCAGGATAGTTTGCAAAAATTTATTCCCGATTTTCCTTCAAAAGGTTATACCATCACTATAGAAAATCTGCTGACGCATACTTCGGGTATAAGAGATTATATGCAGATCAATTACCCGCCGTCTCTATATATGGAGCGATGGGATTTCAAACCAAAACAACTTATTGACAGCTTTAAAAATTATTCTTTGCAATCTGAACCTGGCACAAAATTCTCATACAGTAACTCCGGTTATTATCTTTTGGGGTACATTATTCAAAAAGTTTCAGGCAAGCGCTACCAGGAATATATCCAGGACAATATTCTTAACCCATTGGGCTTAACGCATACTTATTTCGACAGTGCAGACGTCATCATTCCAAATCGTGTGCACGGTTACACACAGGAAGAGGGGAAATATAAAAACATGGAGTATTGGAGCCCAACCATTGAATATGCTGCCGGAGGATTGATCTCAAATGTCGAAGACCTTTTTAACTGGCACAAAGGTTTGTATTCTTATAAAATACTTAAAAAGGAAACTCTACAAAAAGCATTCACTCCTTACCGGCTGAAAGATGGAACATTCACAAACTATGGTTATGGATGGTTCATAAAAACTTCCAATGGCATCAAATCAATAGAACACGAAGGAGGTTTGCCGGGGTTTTTATCTAACGAAATATATTATCCTGCAGAGGATGTTTTTGTTGCTATACTATCCAATTGCGGATGCGTACCAATAGATCAACTATCCACAGATGTTTCAGGCATTGCATTAGGCAAGCCCTTACAAACGGACATTAAAGTAGACACAAAAACGCTCGATGAATATGTGGGTATGTACCAACTAACTATTGATACTTCGAGAACCATTACAATCTCCAGAGACAACGATCATCTTATTGCCAAAGTTTCCGAAACAGAAACGATTCCGCTGCTCTTTCAATCCGACACAAAATTTCAATTCAAGAATTTACTGGACGCCTACTGCGAATTTGTAAAAGAAAACGACAAGGTTACAAAATTCACCGTAAGTCAAAACGGGCATTTTGAATGGATAAAAATAAAATGATTATTGAGTGTTTCATTTAGATAAAAGGTAAACACGGATATTGATTCACAAATAATCCAGGAACTTCTATTCATCGTTTATCCATGTGGTATCAAAAAGACCTTCAAAGAGCCGGGAAAAGAATTGTGTTCCGCGTAAAGTTTTGCCGGCTGGCTTCTAAATTTCCATTAATTTTATTTGAATAAAAATCCCGGTAATAAATTGAATACAATAACCATTTTAGGTTTAATTGCCGCTGCCTGCACCACAATCTCCTTTCTGCCACAAGCCATTAAAACCATTCAGACAAAAAACACTTCGCGAATATCATATATATATGTATTCACTCTTTACTTTGGGTATTTGTTATGGCTTTTATGAGCATCTCAATTTAGGATGCGATTCTGATGAGGTTATTCATGCTATGGATTCTGTCATGCAAGACGAAAGGTATTTCACCATGCCTCTATCCCATAAACATTGCAACCTATGAATGCGAATTGATGATATAATGGGAACTTAATTGAATGTTTACCCTTTAAAAATCAATACCTCGTAAATGGCTAATTTACAAGGTATTCTTATTGTAAGTTGTGGTCCCGCTGGGAACACCTTGTTAAGCAAAACAAATTAAAGTTCACTGGATTATAGGTTAATAAATCTTTGTCCCGCCCGAATTACGCACCGCCAACAAGGTTTCAACGAACTATGAATGATTGAATATGCAAAAATAAATTATCCCTCACATTCCGCCAACCCTCCGATTTCTTTTACCGCACCTTGTTGATAAGGTGTGAAGATATTTTCGGTGTTATTATCTCAGGATCGCTAATGGTCCCCATGTTTTGCCAACTTCGGGCCTTCGAGGCAAAACATTGAATAGACCATTCCTTGGGTATTGGCCCTCCCCTATAAGAACTCTTTAATTCTCGTGCAACAGAAAGATCATCGTCTGCTACGGGAACAAAACTTCCATAGCTGAAAACTAAATATCGCTTCCCATTTTCATCTACAACATTTCCAGGATATATGCTGGCAACTTCCAAGTCAACTGGATCACTCATTTACCATTTATTGAATCAGCTGTAACAACATAATTCGTATTGTTTGCGGGAAAATGGATGTAATACTTGCTTTTGTATTTTTTCAAGTCTTGCGCCCCAACAGAAACAACATTTTTGCTCAAGCATTTGTTACCGGAGTCCGGTTAATTAAATCTTTTGAATGCCATATCAACACACCCAGATAGTATTCGAATGACGAATTCACGAAATAATAATCATCACGATCGCGTAAAATACGTGAGTCGGGATAATCAAGTGCAAAAACTGGATTCACATAAAAATCTTTGCCTTTAGCGTTAGCCTTGGTTCGATGTTGAGCGTTGGAAAAAAAATCAGTTGAAGCAGCAAAATGTCTATGATTACCTTAATCATTTTTGAAGTCTTGTTGTGATGACTGTTCATTAGGTCAATAAATTCATACTCCACAACTAACGATTCATTTCAATTTCGATAAACTCCGGTTCGTATGGTGCAATAGTAAAATTGCCTTTGTAACTTTTATCAAAAAGAATACTCTTTGATTTCCCGTTCATTGGTATTTCTTTGGGCTCACCGGTAACATTCAGGTATAAATAATGAGTGTTATCAATCTGCCTGGCCATCACGCCGGCAGGTACTTCAGGCCCCTTTTTAATACCCAACTCATTTATCAAATCATCAAGCAAAGGATCAAGCATAGCGCCGCTTGCAGGAAGACCAACATAAATAGCTCTGCCCTTTCCATATTTATTTGAAGTAATGATTGCATAATCTTTATCTAAGCTTGTAATGCTTGCAAGCACTTCTGCGCCTTTTGCTTCAATCACATCAAATCTTGTTGACTCTGAATTGATGTCTTTCCCGTTATAGTTAACGTTGATCTTTTTGCCTTTAAATGATTTTCTTGAAATTTCATTAAGCGATTCTGTTTCCTCATAGCCTGCTACACGAATGCCAAATACATCATTCAATCTTCCGGGATGTGTGGATGCAAATACTTTTCCTGTTTCATCAACAATAGCAGAATTGCTCGTCATCACAACCGTACCGCCATTGTTTACAAACTCGCGGATCTTCTTTGCAGTTGCTTTATCCATCACTGCAACGCCGGGAACAAAAAGAAGTTTGTAGTTCAACGAACTTTTGCTGATGTCTAAAACCCGTGCATCCATATTTCGGTAATAAAACAAATCGAAGCAGGCTTGCAGTTGCTCATCATGCCTTTCAGGAAAATAAGCACTTGCAATTTGACTTGGGAATGAAAATGCTAATCCAACTTCTGCCTGAAGCTTGTAAGGAAAATATTTTTCAATCTTCTTGAACTCTGATGCAATTTTTTTGTATTCATCATACTTGCGATTGGGAATTCCGTCCCAATCGAGCATACCTTCTAAATATTGTTCTTCACCGCTGTGCATGCTTTGCCATGTCCATCCGCAAACCATCTGGTTTCCATACATCAGCGTTGCATAAGCTGATTTGCGAATTGAATTTGGGACGGCTGTCATAGTTGTGAATTCGGTGCACCAAAACGGATTTGTGCTTTCGAACTGAATACGGGAAATTCCAAACAAGGCATTCATAATACCCCAATTGGTAGTTAAAGAATTTCCCGGATAAAAGCCACAGCCTTCACGGGTCATCTTACCTGAGTAGGCAATTGGTGTGTAATCAAAATATTTCATTGAGCTATAGTACCACGCATTCGTATTCACTAAAGCATTGGGGGCATTCGTATTTACTTTATCAATAACCTTAAAAAGGAGCTGGTTGATTTCATCGGAAACGAAACGCCTGAAATCAAGCATTCGTTCAGGGACATCGGTAGTATGCGTTGCCACAGGAAGACCTACTTCATCAAATTGATTCAGTCTCCTTGACCAACGCTGAGTTGCCCACGCTTTGTTTAAATTGTCAAGCGTGGAGTATTTTTTCTTTACCCATGCTATGAATCTTTTTCTTACTGTTTCTGAATAAGAAATTCTTCCGTCACCTGATTCATTATCTATTCCGAATGCGATCAATGCCGGATGCTTTGCGTAATGCTTTGTAAGCGTATCAGCATAACGAACTGCATATTTTTGATACATTGGATCACCTACATCTTCCATATAACGATGATTGGGATAGTGCCTGTCTCCATTTACATCAACAACATCAATTGAAGGATACTTGTGGTGCAGCCAAATTGGTGCAGGGCGAATAGCAATGTCCAAAATCACTTTAATGCCGGCATCATTCATCAGATCCATCACTTTATCAAACCAGGCAAAATCAAATTTTCCTTCTGATGGTTCATAACTGTCCCATGCCAAATGTCCCATACGCACAACTGTAAAACCGGCTTCCTTCATCAACCAGATATCTTTCTTAATCTTCTCAATATTCTTATCGTCATGCGGATGATAGTTAGCACCAACGTAAAGTTGTTGTGCCTTTAAATGACAATAAAGAAAAATTGGCAGTGCAAACAAGAAAAGCTTTTTCATTTTGATCGATTATTGGTTTCTTTTAAAAACAATAGAGAAAAAAAATCTTGCAAAAAAGGATAACTGGTTTAAATTGTCAGTACATAAGCTTTTTTTTATTCATGTCAGTCGAATCTACAATAGAATTCATTCAGCTTTCAAAATAGCTGTTGCAACTTTCAAAATAGCTGTTGCAACAGGAAGTGATCCACTCCTTGCTACAATTTTTATTTCACCTTTCTTACCCGTTGATTGTATAATAGCAAGACATTTCCCATTCCACGCTTCCATCTTGTTTCCCTTTAAGGGTGTATGGCTTTGCTGATTGCCGTTGCCTACTGCTGATAGTTTACCTGCACCTGTCACTTGAAAGTTGATTATGTCGCTTGCAAAAGGAACAGGTATGTTATTGGCATCAACAATTTGTACAGAAACATAACTTAAATCCTGTTTGTTTGTCAATAATTTTTTGTCGGGTGATAAAATAATTCTAGCCGGTTCGCCTGCAGTTTGCACGGCAAAGGAAACTGTTTTTCCATCGGCTGTTTTTCCTATGGCTTCCAGCTTACCTGGTACATAAGGTACTTCCCAAAATAGAAATGCCTCCTTTTTGATATCCCATTTGCGTACTCCTAATGATTTTCCATTCAACTTCAATTCTACTTCAGGTACATTAGTATAGACATGCACTGCAAGCGTATCGCCTATCTTATCATGGTTCCAATGCGTTTCCACTTTAGGCCAATTCCAGAAAGAACATAAATTTTTATCTCTTGCGGAAGGATCCGTTTGCACAGCAATATGCACCATGGGTTCATCATTCCAAAGCGCTTTCCTGAACCAATATGCAGGTTTGAGAAAATTACACATGTCAATCACACCGCAATCTGCTCCACGCCATGGCCAGTTCGGCCATATCTTCCAGAATTCACAACTGGCGCCTACTTCTCCAATACCTGCTTCGCCCATGTAATCAAAACCTGTCCAAAGAAATTCGCCTGCCACATAATCTTTCAACTGACCTCCCAGCCACTGATCGTACGAACGCAACTGCCAGCAAGTGCCGGGATGATAAGGATACATCACTGTTTCAGTTCCAAGGATTACCCGGTTCGGATATTTTTCATGATCAGATTTATAAAAGGCTTCCTGGTAATTGTAACCAACGATGTCGAGCATGTCAGCCATTCCAAAAGAATTGACATTGACGATTTCGTTATTAGCAGTAGTGATAGGACGCGTATTATCAAATTGATGCACTGCGTCCATCATCATTTTCGTTATTTTCAAAGCATTCTCTTTGTTGTACTGTTCTCTTACTTCGTTGCCAATACTCCATGCAATAACACAGGGATGATTGCGATCACGACAAATCCAATTACGCACATCCTTTTCATACCATTTTTCAAATTGAGATGCGTATCCAGCCGGTGTTTTCCCCTCCATCCATTCGTCAAATATTTCGTCGATCACAACAAAACCCAAACTATCCGCATAAGCAAGCAATTCGGGAGCCGGAGGATTGTGGCTCATACGAAGTGCATTGCATCCCATCCTTTTTAGAATTTGCAAACGACGTTTTTCCGCGCCATCAAAAGCAGCAGCGCCTAATGGTCCGTTATCGTGGTGATTATTCACGCCTTTCAATTTCACATGCTTCCCGTTCAACGAAAAACCGTTGTTTGGATCGAAATGAAATGTTCTTATTCCAAAAGGAGTAATGTATTGATCAACCAATTTTCCATTCGATATCACTTCAACTTGTAACTGGTATAAATTAGGTTGTTCAATCGACCATAGCAAAGGTTTATTGACGATGATGTTTTGTTCCAGCTTTTGCTGCGCTGCTTTTTTTGATTCCACTTTCGAATGGGTTTTTCCCACTTCTTTACCTGCCGCATCAATCAATTTTGTGATTACTGTGCAGGATTGATCAACGTTGGTTTCATTATTCAATTCGATTGAAACATCAACGGTTGCTTTATCATTGTTTGCTTCAACCGTTCTTGCAAAAACACCCCATTGATCAATATGCAATTTGTTTTTTGCAATCAGCCATACATGGCGGTAAATTCCAGAACCGGTGTACCATCTTGAATTGGGTTGTTCACTTGTATTCACCTTTACAGCAATAACATTGTCTTTGCCAACCGGATTTAAATACTGTGTGAGATTGTAATAGAAAGAAGAATATCCATAAGGACGAATGCCAAGGTAATATCCGTTGATCCATACTTCGCTGTTGCGGTAAACACCATCAAACAATATCCAAAGTTTTTTGTTTGAAAAATCTGCCTCTGTTTTGAAGTGTTTCCTATACCAGCCAACACCACTGTAAGCATAACCTCCACCTGGCCCTGTTTTGTAAGAAGAATCGAAAGGATGTTCGATACTGAAGTCATGAGGCACATCCAGCAGGCGCCATTTGGAATCATTGAATTCAGAACGTTCAGCGTCGGGTTGATCGTTTAAGGCAAACCTCCAATCGAAATCAAAGGGAATCTTATTCAGTCTCTGTGCTGTTACAGATAACGCTATTATCATTAAAACAACCAACAGCGAAATTTTTGGAATCTTAATCATTTCTTCTCAATTGAATGGGTTCGAGCTGATGTGAATTCTTGAGAAAGAAGCAAAGAACACAAGGGATGTTCGCATCTGTACTTTCATGGTGATGATCTTCTGTTTTGGAAATATCTAAGAGATTATTTTTTTGACTGAATGATATAACTTAAAGCTTCACCAAATTCAAAAAGAAAATATCATTTTCACGAATGTCGAGTTCTTTCGAAAACGGAGCACCATCTTTTACCGCTATGATTTCTTTTAAAAATGGTGAACCGTCATTTTGTTTTTTGATTTCCCCTACCTGTTGCTTTGAAAGTTGCTGGGGTTTTCCCATATCGAGATAAGTTGTATAAGCATCGTTGCTGCGATAACCCACTTTATAAACTTCAAGTGCATAATTGCCGGCAGGAACATTTTCAATATTGACCTTTAATTTTCCTTTTGACTTCGCTGGCAAATCGCGGATGTAATATTGTTGATTGTTCGTGGAATCAGGAAGTGTGTAGGTAAAATCCCAAACCAATGCCTGTATATTGCCAGACGAATCTTTACAAACCCACGATTCAGAATCTTTATTTGCCAGTTCAATATTTCCAAGTCGATTTAAAAATTGATAAGAATAAAAAACAGGTTTGTTGATTCCCTGGATGGTCAACATTCCAAAGCCCCCGTGAAAAGGTTCAAAGCGTGGACCCGGTTCTTCAAAAATATCTGTGAACACCCAATACGACATAGAGTTGGCTGCATTACCAACCTGTTTTAATTTTTGAAGGACATAGGCTGCTTCATGATAGCTATCGTGTATCGGATCAGCAGGAGTATATGATGCGCTCCATTCAGTGTAATGCAATTCTAAATTTGGAATTGGAGAAGCCGCAATTTCTTTTCGTGTTTGAAGTACATCGCCGCTAACTGCTAAATCTTCTTTGGCCAATACAGTTCCTGAATTTCCATATTCATCCAAAAACCCCTGTTTTACTCCGTAAGAATGAGTGCTGATAAAATCAATCGGCAAATTATTTTTATAGCAATAATCAATCAACTCTCTTTCCCATGCCGCTCCCGCAGTTGCGGGTCCTCCAACACGATAATCTTTGTCGACGCTTTTCACTGCCTGTGCTGCGTATTTATAAAGTTTGAAATAATCCTGCTGTGTTCCCGACCAAAAGCCTGGAGTAAGATTGGGTTCATTCCATACTTCAAAATACCAGGTCTTTACTTCATCGGCACCGTAACGTTCGGTAAAATGTTCTGTAAGGTTTTTGATCAGTGCTCCCCATTTTTCATAATTTTTTGGTGGAGTTACGTTACCTCTCCACCAAAAGATTGTCTTGTTACCACTTGCCAGCGCATTGGGCATAAAGCCCAATTCAACAAAAGGTTTCATTCCGATGCTTTCCAGAAAATCGAACAAAGCATCAATGTACATGTAATTGTATTCTGGTTTTCCATTTTTATCTTCCTTATACACGGCCATGTCATCAGTCAGCAGTCCATGCATGCGTATGTATTTAAAGCCGCATTCTTTTCTTACATAAGCCAGTTGTTGTTGCCAGTCGGCTCTTAATCCTTCATTGGCCCTACCTGCACCGACACATTCTTTAAAGAAAGTATTCAATGGGCCTGAGGTTTTGCTGAAGTCAACATTGATTACCCGTTCCTGGATCGAAGACTTATTTTGTTTTGGGCTTTTAGATTTTTGAGCAGTTAGTTTTGTTGAAATAAGAAAAACCAGGATTGCTGATAGCAAAAAAAAAATTTTCATCTGTAATTATTTTTAAACAAACTCTCTTTATATGATTTTATAATTGATGGTTGTACAAATCCTGCAAAAAATTATTACCTAAAGCACGAGATAACCATAGTGAAGGCAATCTTGCTGCCATTCCTTCCATTAATGTTCTTCTTTTCATTGACGTTATTTCAATTATCTAAATTACGGTTGTGCATTTAAAGTTTCTGCAGGAATTAATCATCTGCTTGACATTTAAAAATGCGGGCACTATAGAAATAAGCCCGTGAACGATTGCTTAACTGCTTATCTGTCTCAGGTATTTCTGAATTATTATTGTTAAATATTTTTGTCGTTCATAATAACCCGTTTTCATACCTCTTTCCTGCAACCATAAGCTATTGTCCGCCTTGTATCAGTGCATCCAATGCCTGCTGATCCAACACTGTATTGTTTTGCCTGCTCAGGAGTCCACCGGTATCCCAGAAAAACGGAAGGATACCATTCGCCTTTGCCGAGTGAGTAACATACTTCAGATAATATGCCCGTGAGGCAAGATGAAGTGTAAGTGCATCGCCAGTAAGATCGGTGCGACGCATAGGTCCGTATTCACCCATCACAACCGGTATCCCTTTATCTACAAATTTTGTTTTCATCATGCCCATGTATTTATCTACATCACCTTCTTCACCCCAGTTGGCGTTGTGTCCAGGGTCGGTTGCAGAGTGGTATCCCTGCCCCCAATAGTAGAACATATTTCCCCATGATTCATCTTTTGTCATCCCGCAAAAATTCCAGGGTGTATAGTAATGGATCTCCACCATCATACGATTGGCGACAGGATCGACAGGAAATTTATTCATCAGCGTGTTTGTTTTATCGATGTCTGTCGAGGGGCCTTGTATAATCAGCACACGATAAGCATTGCGTCCTCCTGTAGATCGCACTGCATTAATAAAAGTTTGATGATAAGAAAGTAGCACATTCATTTGTGTGGCATCAGAAACATTCGGTTCGTTGGCGCTTGCGAAAAGCAAGTGTTCATCGAAATCCCGCATAGCGGCGGAGATTTGTGTCCAGTATGCTTTTTGCTTTGCATTGACTGCATCCTGCTCGGCTGTTGTAACATTATTTTCCAACCATCCACCGTCCCAATGAATGTTAAGAATAGCATACATATTGTCATCTACGCAATACTGCACTACTTCTTTAACCCGGTTCAACCAATCAGCTTTTATAACATTGGATGCATTTGCATATTGATCCCATGAGCAAGGGATGCGTACAGCATTAAATCCACTTTGTTTATAAAGATCAATCAGTGCTTTGGTAACTTTAGGATTTCCCCAGGCGGTTTCGCCTCCAATTGCTTCAAGCGTGTTTCCAATATTTATTCCCAGTTTGATCTTTGCAGCTAATTGAACCGCGTTGTTGCTCATGCCGGTTGCATCAGCGGGAATGCTGTCTGACATTGCTTTTCCAAGCTGCCGGACTTTTATTTCTTTTAAAATACTTCCTGCAGTGACTGATAGAATAACAGAACGTTCATTTGTTGTTGGATTCGATTGAACATTTAAAGAAATTTTTCCATTCCCGTTACTGATTGATGGAGTTGCTGAAAGCCATAATGCAGAATTATTAACGTTCCAATTTGTGTTACTGGTAACCGTAACTTCTGATGTACCTCCGTCCGCAATAAATAATTCTTCGGAAGAAGATACTGATAATTCCGCGGCGATGACATCTTTTTTATGACAGGATGAAAAAAGAAGGACAGCAATAACAAATCCCAAAAATTTATATCGTCTTTGAATCTTCATTGTGTCTGTTGATTGGTGCTTTATTCATTGGTTAAAGAAGGCCTGCAAGGTGATTCAACTTTCGATGAACACCCGCAGGCCTTTCGATTGCTGCTATGTGAGAGATATGTCCATTTTTTAGTTCAATTTTAAGTCTAAATAAGGAGTCAATTTTATTGTGATTCTTTTGCCTCATATAATATTTTTCCATCTGCATCAAAATCCGAACCTTTTTGTTTTGTTTGGCGAAATGGATGTTGAGCGAATACGCTCATTGTTAACCTGGCTCACTCAATTGCTTTAATGTGTGTTGTAATAATCCAGAGTTATGTAGTTATAGATAAGCCAAGCGTCAGCGCCAGTCTTAGCAATGAGTTGCATGTGTTCTGTCAGTAAGTGTCTTGATTGTCATTTTTGCATACCAGTCGGCAACACCACCCCCTTGTGCTTTATCATGTATAACCTGGGCACCAAAAGTTTGCCAACTGATTTGTAGCCGTGTACAACATAAATTTACCTGTTCCCGACAAATCGGGAAACATTTAATTATTCGAGCTAAAATGTGCATCACCAATCAAATCAAAAGTCATGGTACCATAATCGCCAGCCGAAACTCCAGCCCAACCTATATCTGAAAAGTTCGGATCCCACTCCCATCCTGTACCACCAAAATAAAATGGACTCGGCAAAATATTTGCTTACACCATTGGCATCCAAATCCATTACCCATGTTTTCGACTGTCCATACCCACCGGTAAGAGCAACCCACATGGGTCCGCTAACAGCATTTTGATCAAGCGCACTGATAGTTATAATAGTTGTATCAGCCTGAACAAGCCCACCTGCACTTTCTACACCATACACAAATTTGTATGTTCCGGGGAACGGGATATTGATGGTGTCTTTTACCCTTATGGATTGTCCAAAAGGAGTAACCCACATTGGAGTAAGACCCGGCGTCAGACTCGTTAAAACAATATCATTGGGATTTGTCGATGAAGGTTCTATGGTGAACTTCAGATCGACTTTGTTGGCTAATGCACCCAATTCATATTTATCAGGTGTGCAGGAAGAAAACAGCAGTGCTGATCCTGAAATTGCAATTAATATTTTAAAATTATTTTTCATTTCTTTATAATTTTTAAATTATTAATGTGTATTACCAACCGGCATTTTGTTTTAAGGTGCCTGATGATAAAGTAATCTGATCGTTTGGTATTTGCTGAAACCCACGGGTTGCTTTAATGTTTGCCTCGAATTTTGAAGCAGAAGGTGGATTAGCAGTACCATCATAAAAATTTGAAACAGTTGTATTTGCTGCAATAGTAGCAGCTGCCACATCAATGCCCTGGCGTAACACATCCCAATAACGAAGACCTTCACCCGCAAATTCCAACCTGCGTTCTGCTAAAATATCGCCTTTAGATACAGAAGCAGCAGGAGTAGCTGAAGGATCTGCTCTATGGAGTACCTGGTTGTAATAACTTACAGCATTGGGACTTCCTAATTCTGCAGCCATCAGCAAAACATCTGAATAGCGAATGGCGAAATAAGTCCTGGTACTGACCAGTCTGAAAATTAGAAACAATGGAAGTTCCGCTCTGATCACACAGCATTGCATATTTTTTCAGAAAATATCCGGTGTATTCACGACAATCACTGGATTTATTGTAAGCAAGATTTTCGTCATTTACGGAAAGGATGGTAGCAAAACGGCGTGTATCAGTTGAAGCATAAGCATTCCAAAGATTCAGGATCAACGGTACATGCACCCCATCCGGCCTGGTAAGGATAAATGCTTTGCGAACGTATTCCTTCCATTACCATCCACCTGTTACCGGTAGCATCTCCGGACCAATTGTCTGTTGAAGAATATTTAATTGCAAACACAACTTCAGGATTATTTTCACCTGCATAAGGAACATTTTTAGCTATTGAAGCTGCGGGCCACAAAGTATTAAAATCGCTCACCAACGAATGTCCGCTATGGGCAATCACGTCTTCTACGGCAGCCAAAGCAGTAGCTGCTGTTTCTGCTACCAATCGTAGTGGTTCCATAATAACCGGAATAGAACAGATAGGCACGTGCTAATAAAGATTCAGCAGCCCATTTGGTTACTCTTCCACTTGGCACACTTGTGTAAGGTATCTGAAGGAAGACTATCGCTGGCATAACGTAAATCACTCATGATTTGTGTAAACGTTTCTTCCGGATCGGCTTGTGGCACATTTTCACTGGTAGGTGTTATTACCAAAGGAACTTTTTCGAACAACCGAACCAGATCTAAATAACAGTAAGCACGAATGAATTTAGCTTCGGCAGTATATTTTCTCCTCAATGCACTGCTGTCGCCCCATTCAACGTTATCAATATTTTGCAGCAACACGTTGCAGCGGTAAATGGCCTGGTAATACGCTTTCCATCCTGAACTATGAAAGGAAACATCCGAAGGTGAAACTGATTTATCAAATTCATCAATCATTTCCCATCCATATCCGTCAAAAGCACCTGTGCCTCCAAAACTGTTGTCAGAAAAAACTTCCAGTTCAGCAGGGATTGCATCGCTATTATAAATTTGATCAAGTCCATTGTAACATCCTGCCAAGGCAGTAAATGCATCAGAAGGTGTTTTATAATATGAGACATTGGTCTGTACTAGCATCAGTCAATTCGGTTGTAAGAAATTTTTTGCACGAATTAAATGTTATTATTGCAATAACTGCAACAATGATAATTCTATATCTTTTCATGATTATTGTTTTTTCTCAATTAGAAAATAATATTTACACCCGCCATATAAACCCTGGGGCGTGGATAAAATCCATTATCAACACCCTGGCCAAAATAATAAGTGCCACTGGCATCATAACTAGAAGCACCAACTTCCGGATCCATACCGCTGTATTTTGTAAACGTAATCAGGTTTTGAGCGGCTACATATAAGCGGAACTGGCTTAAATATTTCCACCTTACCAATTTTGCCAGGTCGTACCCGAGTGTAATATTTGAAACTCTTAAATAGCTTCCATCATGAATATAGAGATCTGAAAATTCTACCCAGTTGGAACTGTTCTGAGTTATTCGGGGCATTGTAGTTGAAGTTCCCTCACCGTGCCAGCGGCTAAGGATATCGGTTGTCCAGTTAGCCCATTGACCGGGACTACGATAAGACTGAACAATTTTATTACCTGCAACCCCATTGGCTGTAACAGAAAGATCGAAGTTTTTGTAATTACCTGAAAATCTGTAAAACCAAAAACATGATGCGGATTCGGATCGCCGATATTTGTTTTATCATCGGCGTTAATTACACCGTCACCATTTAAATCCACTAATTTCAAATCACCAGGATGTGCATCCGGCTGAAGTAATCCGCTTTTACTGCTCCACGCTGCAACATCTGCTTCATTCTGAAAAATTCCTGCAGTTTTATAGCCCCAGAAATAACCGATAGGATTTCCTGCAGCAGCACGGAAAAATTCAGGGCCATTCACCAATAAACTGTTTGTACTACCGTGAATAATTCCATCAGCAGTTGGGATATTATTCACTACATTTTTATTATAGGCATAAGAACCGGAAACATTATAGGTGAAATCTTTCCCAACATTTCCGTTATAAGATAATTGAAGTTCTACTCCTTTATTGGTAACATCTCCACCATTGATATATGGAGTTTACTTACGCCGGCAGTTGCTAATAAAGGCGCTGCAATTAACCAGTCTTTTGTGGTTTTGTTGTACCAGTCAAGGCTCATGTTTAATTTATTATTTAGGAACCTTGCGTCAATACCAATGTTGGTTTGATGCGAACTTTCCCATTTGGTGTTTTCAACGCCAATTGTTTGAGGATATGAACCCTGGGTTAAAGTAGTATTATCATTACCAAAATTGTATCGGGCATTTGATAAGGAAATTAAAGAAAGGTAATTAAATGCGGAAATACCATCATTACCATTAGAACCCCAGCTCGCCCTTAGTTTCAGGAAGTTTAACCAGCTTGTTAGTTGATGCCATGAAATCTTCACTGCTTGCTACCCAACCGGCAGAAAGCGATGGAAAATATCCCCATTGATGACCGGGGGCAAACATGGTGGAACCATCAGCACGGAAAATAGCAGATGCTAAATACTTTTCGTTAAAGCTGTAATTGATACGACCGAAGAAAGAAGACTGCGCATACGCCGCGTTGGCATTTCCGGATAATGACATTCCATTGGTTACGGTTTGCCTGTTAGCGGCGGAAGTATCAGCACTCATAGAAATTGAAGTGACCGTGGAATTACTGAGGTAACCGCGATCAAAAGAACTGAATAAAGTGGCTCCTGTATTATTTCCGCTAAACCATGTTCCCTGGTATTTGCGAACTGCACTACCGGCTAAAATATCAAATCTGTGTTCTTTAACATTAAACACATAGTTAATTGTATTATCAAAGTTCCAGGTATATCCTTGCGAGCCACCCTGACCAATGCTTTCATAAAGGTTGTAAGCATAAACCGATAACTTATCATACGCAGGTCTATAATTATGGTTGGCAGAAGAAGAATAATTGATGCCGAAAGTGGATCTTATTCTTAAATTTTTGATGGGCTGAAGTTCTGCATACACATCTCCTATCAGTCTTTGTGTTTTCCCATCACTCTGATTATTGTATTGCATTAATGCATACGGATTGGCCTCAGTGTTGTTCCAAACTCCACCATTGTATATAGTAGAATTAAGACTGCTCAAGTAATTTCCTTTTGCATCGTACATAGCTAATAAGGGGCTTGTACCTATAGCGCTGGCCAAAACGTTACCGGAATACAATCCACCATCGGCAACCCCTTTTTGATCAATGAAAGAAAAAGTAAGATGCTCACCTACTTTCAATGCGCCGTCGTATAATTTGCGCTCAGAATTTGTACGGAAGTTGTAGCGTTTGTAATCTGAAAGATTAGAACCTCCAATGATTCCTCCCTGTTCGGTGTAAGACAAGCCCAATGAGTAAGATGATACATCAGTACCACCATTAGCAGCTAAATTGTAATTCTGAATCGGCACATTAGAAGAAAACATTTGGTCTAACCAGTCAGTTCCGTGAGCCGGTAAATCTGTGCTTCCCTTAGCCAGGGCGTCAATTTGTGCCTGCGTGAATAGAGGTGCTTTACCGCTATTTATTGCTGCTTCGTTTTGAATGACAGCATATTCTTCAGCATTCAATAAAGGAAGTTTACGTGCAATGTTTTGAACACCGTAATAAGCGTCAAGCGAGATCTCTCCATTTTTCTTACCCAATTTTCCGCTGCGTGTAGTAATCAAAACAACACCGTTAGCACCGTTAACACCATAGATAGCGCACGATGCAGCATCTTTTAAAATGTCAATGGAAGCAATGTCTGAATTGTTTAAATAAGTAATATCGTTAGTGATAACACCATCCACAACATAAAGAGGGTTTGCGTTTCCAATGGTTCCCACACCACGAATATTTACCTTAAAACCACCGCCTGGTTGCCCGGACGTAGAGGTAATGTTTACGCCGGCAGCCTGCCCCTGCAATGCTTGTAAGGCATTTGTTGTGTTTCGCTTTGCAAGGTCTTCTCCTTTTACCTGGGAAGTAGCGCCGGTTACTAATTTTTTCCTTTGAGTGCCGTAACCAATTACCACCACATTTTCCATTTGGTTGTCGGTTTCCTGTAATTGAATATTCATATCGCCGGAAACCACTTCTACTTCCTGCGGTGTGTAACCAACAGAAGTAATGACAAGCACATCACCCTGCGCCGCTTCAATACCGAAACGTCCCGCGTCATTGGACGTTGTGCCGCGATTTGTGTTTTTAACAACAACCGTTGCACCAACTACGGGAGACAATGTGCGTTGATTGACAATCGTGCCGCTGACCTTTGTTTGTGCAAAGGCGTTCGTGCTTACGAAGTATATGGAAAGAATACTCCATAGCAGCAATTTTCGTAAGCGAATCGTTTTGGACAGTTTCATATATATACTTTTTTAAGGCTTAAATAATGAGTCAATTTTTATTGTGATTTTTTTGCCTGCATAGCTTACTTCTTTATCACAGGCATCAAAATCCAAACTCTTTGTTCTTTTATGTGAAATGATGTTGAATTGAAATATTCTTTGTTGCAACATTCCATTGAATGATCCTTTGCGGTCATTGATGGTTATTGTTTTTGTTGCTTCATCATATTTTATTGGGATGATGGAGAATGCTCCTTTCTCATAATTGTAGTTCGTTCCTTCATCTTCATACAAATTGAAAGAGGCATCTGCACCAGTGTAAATATTAAGAGTGATTGTATCGGCAGGTTTTTCTGAGGTGTATTGCAACTCCGGCCCTAAAGGAATGATAGAACCGGCTTTCACAAACACGGGCATTTTTTCATAAGGAGCATAAGCATTTATTTTTTGTCCGCCTGTATAAAACGTTCCTGAATAGAGATCATACCACCCTGCACATTTTGGCAAATACAATTCGCGGCTGCGTTGTTTGTATTTATAAACCGGATTGATCAACAATGAAGGACCAAACATGTACTGATCACCAATATTTAAAACTGATGTATCCTTCTCAAAATCCATTGCAAGTCCACGCATGATGGTGTAATTATCATGATAGGCGGCGCCAGCCAATGAATAGATATAAGGAAGCAAACGGTAACGCAGCTTATCGTAATACAAAAAGCTTTTGTAGGCCGGATGATCAACAGGAGCTATGTTGAATATTTCCCTGAACGGATATTGTCCATGCACACGGAATAAAGGAACGAATGCACCAAACTGTGACCAACGTGTTGTTAGCTCGCGCCATTCTTCCAAATTTCCTGAATCAGGCCTTTCAAATTTTTCAGGAACAACAAAACCACCGATATCCATTGTCCAATAAGGAAGTCCTGACATTGAGAAATTGATACCAGCAGAAATCTGGTTCTTCATGTCGGTCCATGTAGAACCAATATCACCACTCCAAATAGCGGCAGCATAACGTTGTGATCCTGCAAAACCGGAGCGTGTCAAAAGAAATACTCTTTTCTCAGGGTCAGTTGATCGTTGCCCTTCATAAATTCCTTTTGCATTTTGCAAAGGATATGCGTTGAGATATTCTGCTGAACTACCTAAAGCCGTTGGTGTCATTTCGAGTTTTCTTTTTTTGGGATCAACATTGGAAAGAATATCAGGCTCGCTTGCGTCCATCCACCAGGCATCAACACCTTTGCTATAAATTTTTTTATTGATTAAATCCCAAAAACCTTTTCGTGCATTTTTATTGAAGGCATCGTAAAAAGTAGAGACGTAACCTTTGCCAATCCAGTCTCTTTGACTGTCGGCAATATTTCTTTTATATAACCATCCATTCTTGTCAAATTCCTTATAAGTAGAAATACCTTCGTAAAATTTGGGCCACACTGAAATCATCAAATGAGCATTGTATTTTTTATGCAATACATCAATCATACTGTCAGGAGAAGGGAAGCGTTTTTCATCAAAATCCTGGCTTCCCCACTCTGCTTCTCGCCAATAATTCCAATCCAAAACAATATTGTCGATTGGAATTTTTCTCTTGCGGAATTCATGAACAGTGGAAAGAATTTCATTCTCTGTTTTGTATCTCTCTCGACTTTGCCAAAAACCCAAAGCCCATTTGGGAACAATTGGCGCTTTGCCCGTTAGCGTTCTATATCCGCTAATCACATCATCCATGTTGTTGCCATAGATGAAATAATAATCGACTTGTTGTCCCGCTTCGGAAGAGAAGCTGAAACAATTTTGTTGTTCCTGTGAAAGTGGTTCTTGCCATTTTACCGATAGATAAGATTCACCTCCTTCCGGTATCCATTCTATTTTTATTGGAACTCTTTCGCCGCGTTTCAAATTAACAGGAAGCAGTGCCAGTGCAGGATTCCATGCTTTGCGCCAACGATCTAAAACTAATTGATTGTTCAACCAAACTTTTAAGCTACCTCCAAGCGTAAATCGTAATTGATGAAGGCCGGATAATTCACTTTCAATGCTTCCTTCCCATGTAACGATGCCTCGTTCAGGAATAAAAGCCTTTGGCAACCTGATTTTAGAATCTCCTAAAAATTCCATGTTGATATTTGTCTCTGCTCTTTCAAAAGCGACAACTTCTGGTTTGAATTTATCATTAGAATAAGAAGCGGTTAGCCAACCGGCTTCTCCTTTTTTCGAAAAAAGTTGAAGCGAAGAAAGTGGATGAAGTGGCCTGACATCACCCGCTTTTGTCAAAGAACAATTATCCCAAAGGATACCATAGTTTTTACTTGAGACAAGAAAAGGAATCGCCACTTCAGTATTGTTCTGGAAAAAATTTACTTGTTGCCCTCGGTAATTAATTACTCCGTCCTGGTGCTGCCCCAGGCCATACCATGCATCATCAGAAGTTGACTGAAACGTTTGTTTGAGATTGTAATAACGTTTGCCATCAAATACGGTGGGTTGAAAACTGCGACCCGCAATTGGTTTTTCACCTATTATTTTTTTGCCTTTCAAATCCCAAAAAGAAACAACGCCGGTTTTGAGATTAACTATGGCAGTAAGTGCTTTTGTTTTTAAAGTGATTCCTTCTTTTGAGGGAATGACATTCCAGCTAAGGTCAGGTCTTTTGGTGTAAACAGTGATCAGGCTTTGTGCCGGCGCAAGCTTCTTTCCTGGTGCAGCAATCACTCTTATAATATTATCTGCGACGACCTCAAGTTTAACCGCATTGGAAACACCTGTAAACAGCGGATCGGTAAAAACGATGACGCCATCTTTCGTTTGAATGTAAGATGGAGGTTCTGCCAACAAGACATTAAGAACCGACACATATACGAAGCAAAGTAGGAACAATCGTATTTTCATAAACAGCAATCTTTCACCTGAATCAATGCTGTAAAACTATTACTGCGCAGTTTGAGATGGCGGAGTCAAATGGGTATGATTAGGGTATGAAATGTGCAACCGCGATAATTTTTATCATGTCTTATCAAAACAACCCTATTTTGTAAACATTTCTAACCATTAAGCATCGTAACAGGAAATCCTTTATTCTTCCCAAAGACAATTTGGTCAGGAAGTTTGAAGTGTTAATTACAGTCAGTATGAAATTTTGACAAGTGCCCTCTGATTTTTAAAGGAGGTTAACTATGGGCTGAAAGAAAGGGATACGATTAAGAAAAAATAACAGGTATAAATGCCTATAGGGATCACTAACTAGTTATTGCATGAAATAATTATAGCTTAGAACTTTTTTTATTCACGACGTACTCTGATGGCAAGACATTAAATTCTTCCTTAAAATATCTGCTGAAGTTCTTGGGATTATTAAACCCCACTTCGTATGCGATTTCTGAAATACGCATTCCACTCTTTTCCAAAAGCTGTGCAGCTCTTTTTATCCGTATAGAACGAATGAACTCCAAAGGTGCTCTTCCGGTTAGTGAAAGAATTTTATTATACAAGGCCTTTCGGCTCATACACATTTCGCGACTGAAATCTTCCACAGAAAAATCGGGGTTCTCCATAAATTTCTCAACAACCCCTAATGCCTGCTTCAAAAACCTTTCGTCTACAGGCGTTACAGTTATTTCGCCTGGATCAACTTCAATTTGCCTTTGAAATCTTTTTTGCAACAATTTTTGTTGAGCCAAAAGATTTTTAATTCTTGAGGCAAGGATTTCAAACGTAAATGGCTTAGTAATGTAATCGTTCACTCCCGCCTGGAAACCTTCGATCTGTTTTTCTTCGCTGCCCATTGCGGTTAATAGAATCACAGGAATGTGTGCAGTGATTGTTTCATTCTTAATTTTTTTTGCCAGTTCAATTCCATCCATCAATGGCATCATTATGTCACTGACAACAAGATCAGGGTTCATTGATTTGATCTTCTCCCAGCCCTCTTTCCCATCCACAGCTTCTTCAACATGATACTGGCCTCTCAAATTTTCTTTAAGATAAAAACGCAAATCTTCATTATCCTCAACTATAATAATTGTTTTCTTTTTTCCATGGCTTTGGTTTTCTTCAAAACCAATTTGCTCCGGATCTTCAATTGTTACCGTATTGAAAGTTGAGTGGAAAGCAGAGTCATGAATTTTTTTCGCAGGAAGTGTTACAACGAAACAAGTTCCTTTTTCAGGTTCACTTTTTACAGTGATCACTCCGTTATGAAGTCTTACAAATTCTTTTGTAATCGCTAAGCCAATTCCGGTTCCCTGGTTCACCATACTGGCAGGAACATCCGTCTGGAAGTAACGTTCGAAAATCTTTTCTTGCTTGTCAGTGGGAATGCCAATACCGGTGTCCTCCACTTCAATTGCCAATGTCCCTTCTTCTTCATTTGTGGAACGTGGAGCGTATACAAGCTTCACACTTACGATGCCATTATCATGTGTATATTTAAATGCATTAGAAAGAAGGTTGAAAAGAATTTTCTCAACCTTATCCTTGTCAAAATAAATTTCAAGGGTTTCAATGTTCGAAGAAAATGAGAATTGAATTCCTTTCTTTTCAGCGATATCAGTAAATGAATAACTTATGTCTTCCGCGAATTGAACAATATCTCCAATGGATGCATGCAGTTTCAATCCCTGCACTTCTATCTTTCTGAAATCGAGTAATTGATTAACAAGATTCAACAAACGTTTAGCATTGCGGTGAACAAGATTCAATTGTTTTTTCTGGTCCTCGTCATCCGTGTTCCTGATAATTTTATCCAAAGGAGAAATGATCAAACTAAGCGGTGTGCGGAATTCATGGCTGACATTTGTAAAGAACTTTGTTTTTAATTGATCAAGAACATGGCTTCTTTCCGCTTCACTTCTCTGTTGCCGCATTTCGAACTTCATGTGAATGCGATCCAAGGTGATTTTTCGGGCCAGCAAGAGAATTGCGAAAGCCACAAGCGTGTAAATGATATATGCAACAGGTGTTCTCCAGATTGGAGGCGCAATATTTATGTTGAGCGTTTTTACATCGCTCCACACACCGCCAGCATTTAAAATTTTTACTTTAAAAATATAATGACCAGGATCGAGGTTCGTATAAGTAACTCTCCGCTGGTTTCCATCCGCATACAGCCAGTCATTACTAAATCCCTTCAACATGTAGGCATATTTATCGCGGCTGCTGTGTGAATAATCAAGGGAAGCAAACTCAATAGAGAAAACGTTTTCCTTGTACTTAAGGTCAATGCTTTTAAGGTGCGGCAAAGATTGTTGTAACAAAATACGCTTGTTGATTTCTTCTCCCACTTCAACATCTTTATTTAAGATCTGCAGAGCGGTAAAAACAATTTTCGGATGAGGAACAGGCTTTGCGATTTTATCAGTATTAATAATATTGAATCCGGAAGGTCCGCCGAAAATCAACTCTCCCTCTTTTGTTTTTAGCGCTGCATTATCATTGAACTCGCGGTTTTGCAAATTGTTCATCTCATCGTAATTGATAACCGAAACAGCAATCGCATTTTCTTTTTGCTTTGGAATAATATTGCATAAACCCTTAGGTGTAGAAATCCAAATCGTCTGATGATTATCTTCTAGAATATTCAATATTATATTATCCGGCAAGCCGTCCGTTGTGGTAAATACCTGGAATTTTTTTGTTTGTTCGTTATACAAATTCAAACCTTCGCCTGTTCCCACCCAAATTCTTCCCTTACTGTCTTCTAAAAGAGAAATGACGTTGTTACTGACTAAACTATTTTTATCACTGCTATGGATATACGCAGTCGGAGCGATTTTATTCTTTCGAAAAACGGTTAAGCCTCCATTTGTACCAATCCATAAATTTCCTTTTCTATCCTCAAGAATTGCAGAAACATAATTAGAGACCAAAGGACCCGCCGTTCCTTCTTTGGTCTCGTAATGTTCAAACCGGTTTGTTTTTCTATCGAAGAGATCAAGGCCTTTACCCAGCGTCCCGATCCATAGATTCTCTTCTTTGTCTTCAAATATTTCCCACACATTATCATTTGCCAGGCTCTTCGGATCATTAGCGTTATTGCGATAGTGAGTAAACTTATTTCCATCAAAACAATTAAGTCCTCCAAAGAAAGTACCAATCCAAAGCTTGTCTTCATGATCGATCCACAAGCTCACAATTACATTGGCGCTTAAACTGTTTTTATTGTTCGGGTCGTGAAGGTATTGTTTGAATGTATTGTTTTTTCTATCAAAATAGATCAATCCTCCGCCATTCGTACCAATCCAGATATTGCCAGATTTATCCTCTACAAAGCGGTTCACGTCATCATACTGCAGGCTTTTTGAATCAGATTCCTGGTGATGATAAAGTGGAAAATTTACAATGTTGCCATTGAAATAATTAACACCCTGCTTGTAAGTTCCCAGCCAGATGATGCCATCATCATCTTTGCAAAGTGCGGTAATGCTGTTTTGACTAAGGCTTCGCGGATCTTTCGGATCATTCAGCAGGTAGCTTACCTTGAAGTTGTTTTTTTTGTCGATCAGATTTATTCCTCCATGATCTGTTGTAATCCAAATCAAATCGTCGTTATCCTGCACAACCTGGGAAACAAGATTTGAATTTAATATTGACGGGAACGTGTTTTCGTTAAACTGCCTGATAGAATTGTTCTGCGGATGAAAAAGAAAAACGCCATACGGAATGCACCATATCCAAATATCGCCGTCATTATCTATGAAAAGATTGTAAGGATTCTTACCTTTATTTACTTTCTGAAAAGCGGTACTGGAAAAAATAATCTTGTTTGAACTGATATCAAACTCCTGCAAAAAACCGGTTTGGTAGACGAGCCATAGCTTTCCATCTTTTGTTTCTTTAACTGAAGTAATTTTTTCGTCAGGATTGAATTTATAATTTTGCCTGAACGGTCTCGCTTTTTTATCCGCACTTGAATAGAGGTACAAATCAAGTCTATCATAAAGAAACCAATACCGTCCATTGTCGCCTTTTGTAATATTTACAATTGGCCCCGAAGGCAATCCAAGCGTGTATAAATAATTAAGATAGTTGGCATCAAATTTTTCTGTATATGAATTATAAATGCACGGAACGCCTCCTGCCATTACCCACATCTTTCGGTTGGGGAGTTGGTAAAGAGCACTGATGGAATTATCGGGCAGCGCGGTACTATCATCCTGCCTTTTGCGAAATATTTTGCAGGAATATCCATCGTAGCGGTTAAGACCGGATACAGTACCAAACCAAAGAAACCCATCGTCATCTTTCAAAATGGTAGTGACCTGGTTGTGTGAAAGGCCATTATAAATATCAAGCTTGGAAAAATTATAACGTTCAGCTTGAGCAAAAGCACAAAATGACTGCAACAATAAACCCAACCAAATAAAAAAACGCATCACATCAAGTTTGATCAAGAAATTTTTTGCACCGCCAGTATTAAAATCCGGATCTGTATTCGCATAAAATAGGAGATCCTGTTAACAAACCGAGGAAAATAAAGGTTTTTTTCATCATCGCAATTTAAGAAAAATGGACTAATTGAAACCAACGCCCGAATTAAGGTAGTGGGTCAGTTGACCCACTACCCGAATTAATACTACACTTCTGGTTCAGGAAAGATGTGAATCATAGATACGATGGAAATATTGTCATTTTATAGGGAGACAACAGTCAAATGAAGGCTCATATATCTTTCAATCACCCCGCAATAATTTCCGTTACCCAGTGATCGTCCTTTAGCGGGTAATCAGATCATATACAAAGACCGGCCCTTAATGAATTCCCTAAAATTGTAAAGGCATTAAACATTGGGAATCCATTGTTTAAAATTCTTCGCTGGTTTTTATTGGAAGTTTTTCTTTTCATGTTTGCATACTTTGTCATTGTGCATATTATATTACAAAAACCGCCGGCATTATGATTTCGGGACAAAATTTTATCGGATTTGAACAGAAGGCTTCAGGCGAAAAAAAATTGCAGGCTTTCAGTACGGTGTCAAAAAATAATTTGCAAGGTGAATTTATTACAGCAAGTGAAAGTGAAATTCAGGAAGCGGTTGAAAAAGCAACAGATGCTTTTACGGTTTACCGGCAGATGTCTTCGGCAGAAAGAGCAGAATTTTTAGAGACGATTGGAGATGAAATTATGCGGGTAGGTGATGTGTTGATTGAACGGGCTCATTTAGAAACGGGATTGCCTGAGGGCCGAATAACAGGAGAACGTGCTAGAACGGTGGGGCAATTAAAATTGTTCGCTTTTCTTTTGCGTGAAGGTTCTTTTGCAGAAGCCATCATTGACACGGCATTGCCGGAACGAAAACCTTTGCCTCGTGCTGATTTAAGAAGAATGCTTCATCCGATTGGCCCCGTCACTGTTTTTGCTGCAAGTAATTTTCCACTTGCATTTTCAACTGCAGGTGGTGATACCGCATCGGCGTTGGCTGCCGGTTGCCCGGTAATTGTGAAAGCACACAGTTCTCACCTTGGTACGAATGAATTGGTGGCGGCTGCCATTATTAATGCGGCACAAAAATGCAACATGCCTGATGGAGTGTTCTCTTCCTTGATTGGGGAGGGCTCGTTACTTGGACAACAGTTAGTGAAGCATCCGAAAATAAAAGCTGTTGGCTTTACCGGATCCTATCGCGGAGGCATGGCACTGCTTAAAACAGCAATCAATGAACGAGAAGAACCTATTCCAGTATATGCAGAAATGAGCAGTATCAATCCGGTTTTAATTCTTCCAAATAAAATAAAGCAGGCTGGTGATGCCGTAATTGCACAACTCACTGCGTCCATTACCCTTGGCGTTGGGCAATTTTGTACCAACCCAGGATTATTGTTTATTGTAAAAGATGCAAATACGGAAACGTTCATTCAACAGCTTGCTCAATCGTTGAGGCAAGTACCTGCGGCAACTATGCTGAACCAAACTATATGTTCCGCTTATTATAAAGAACGTCAGCAACTGATGTCACAGCATGGTGTAAATGCAGTATGGACAGGCGATGAAGTGAACAATGAATACAAAGGCAGCGCATCACTGGCACAAACAACGGCAAAAAATTTTATTGGAAACAATGTTATGCAAAGCGAAGTATTTGGTCCATCTTCTTTTATCGTAGTTTGTGAAGATAAAAAGGAATTACAATCTGCATTGCAATCGTTACACGGACAACTAACCGGAACGATCATCGGAACTCAGGACGATATAAAACAATTTCAAAACTACATTGACATTTTAGTGCAAAAAGTTGGACGAGTCATTTACAATGGCGTTCCGACCGGGGTAGAAGTTTGTCACGCCATGATGCATGGTGGACCTTTTCCCGCAACTACGTTTTCTCATTTTACATCTGTCGGCACAGAAGCCCTCAAACGTTTTTTGCGACCGGTATGTTACCAGGAGTGTCCACAGGAATTTTTGCCGGATGCATTGAAAGATGAAAATCCATTGCACATCATGCGAAAACTAAATGGTGAATTTACAAGAGACGCAGTGGGACAGTTACAACAAATACTTTAATAAATCCAAATGAAAAAGTCAAAATTCAAAAGCAAAGTTCTTTATAAAATCTCTTATAAATTTTGACCTTTTACTTCATCGTTATCTTACGCAAAGAAAGGAACATTAGGGATTGCGTATTTTTTAAGACCTTCTTCATTAATCTCTACTCCAATACCTGGTTTATCTGATACAACCAGGAAACCATTCTCAATAAATGGTTTATCATAAGTAACAATCTCCTTCCATTTAGGCTGCGTATCACTTAAAGTTTGCCATTCGAGAATATGGAAATTAGGAACGGAAGCACAAACTTGCGCCGAAGCCATGGCACCAAGAAAAGAGCCGACCATGTGTGGAGAGAATGGAGTATAATACGCATTGGCCAGAGCGGCTATACGCTGTCCTTCGCCAAGACCGCCACATTTTTGAAGATCCGGCATGATGATATCAATGGCTGCTTCTGATAATAAGCGGGTGTATCCGTAAGTCAGATAAAAGTTCTCTCCGCCACAAATTGGAGTACTTGTTTCCTGAGTAATTGTTTTATAAATGTCAACATTGTCCGCCGGAACAGGTTCTTCCAGCCACATAAGATTTAACGGCTCCATCATTTTTGCCACCTTTCTTCCTGTTGGCGCATCATATCGCCCGTGCATGTCCACGCAAATATCAATATGCGGACCTACCGCTTTACGAACGGCCTCGATAGAGTTATACATTCTTTCCAATTCAGCATTGCTTGCTGTCCAATTATACCTGTCATATTTATTCGGATCATTTGCTTCGTCAATATCAAACTTAACAGCAGTATATCCCCTGGCGACTGCATCTGTGGCAGCCTTCGCATAATCTTCAGGTTTGGGATTACGAACTGCATATAATTCCGTATCGCAATAAACCCTTACTTTATCACGAAACTTTCCCCCTAATAATTGATAGACAGGTAAGCCTAATGCTTTGCCGCACAAATCCCATAAAGCAGCATCAAAAGCACTCAAAACAGCTACAAACATGCCTGATTGCGCACCGCCAAAGAAAGCCCCTTTACGAAATTCGTCAAAGATGCGGTTTGGAGTCAAAGGACTTCTTCCTCTTAATCGCCGCCCAAGCTGCTGAACTAAATAATACGTTCCGCCTATAGCGTCCACTGCCTCACCACTGCCCCAGATATCCTGGTTGGTAAAAATTTTCACAAACAAACCCCCTCCGGAATAGGCACATTTAACGTCCGTGATTTTTAAATCGGATGGCGGAGAAATTCTTGGCGTTCTTTCTACGGCTTTTGTAAGACATTGGCCGAAAGTTTTGGAGATTGGGGCAAACGGCGCCATCGCCGCAGCTATTGCAGCCTTAGTGATAAATGATCTTCTTGAATTTGACATAAAACCATCGTATTTATAGTTATGAATCATTGTTTAGTTGCTCAATTCCTTAGACCCCGTTGTTTACCATGTCCTGTCTTTCAGATATTCCTGTATTTGTTCTTTGCCAACCGGTAATTCATTAACATGATCGTTCAGCCATTTTGAAAAGTCTTTTTCTATTTCATCTGTCCACCGGGCATCAATCTGGCCCGCAGTATATTTTCCTTCTCTGAGACGCTGGTGGCCGAACATATCACGAAGACGAACGATCTCTGAAGTCTTTACTACCCTTTCCGCTAACTGAGGAGGAATAAAGACAACCACTCCCATTTTGCCCAATACCACGTCCCCGGGCATTACTGTTACTGTTCTTATGCGGGTAGGGTGATTAATCGCCACAATCATAGTAGTCAAATCCCTGCTTCGTCCTGCTCCCGGATTGTGAAAAGAAGGATCGTAGCTGGTGTAGAAAGAAGTAAAACCACCAATTTCCTTCAGCCCCTCCAAATCTCTTATTGCCCCGTCATACACAATACCATTTCCCGTTTTTGCATAAATGGCGTTACCGACATTGTCCCCGATAGTGGGTCCATTTCTTTTGGCTCCGAACTGGTCAGCCACATATACATCCCCTTTTACCAGCATTTCTACAGCCCAGACATTTTGAGCTCTTCTTCCTTCTTTTTTCCCCATTGAATCAATCGCCTTCCAGACGTCGGGGCGTCCGGGCATAAAGGTTGCAGTAACCGCGCGGCCCACCAGTACACTATCGGGATTAATTACTTCCCATCCTTCAGCAACCTGGTAGCCATAGCCCGCGTTACTCATGACGGCCCATGCTTCTTCCACGCTTACTGCCTCCATCCGGCGTATAATATCATCCGGAACTTTGGGCCTGCCGTCCGGAAAGCGTTCTCCCTTCCATTCGGGAGTTAATGCAATGAGTTCTTCCCTTGAGATTTGAACCGATTGTGCTTTCACTTGACCGATTAACGCTACAAGTGAGACAAGAATTAATAAAGTTTTGACTGTAGACATATGCAATTATTTTTCGGATAGGTAATACTAATTGATTTCTGTTTTTACAACTTCTGTGTTATCGTCAGTTTTTTGTTGATCAGGCATCTCTTCTTCCGGCAAATGATTATGCCACCAACTGGCCAGTGAAGAACCATTCACATTCATGACCGGTCCAAAAATCACGGGCGCGAGTCCTGTTGTCGCGATCTTTCCCATTGTTAAAGCAAGGCCGGTTGCCAACCCTGCATTTTGCATTCCGATTTCAAGAGCAATGGTTCTGCAATCTTTTTCATGAAACTTTAATAGTCGTGCGGACCAATATCCCAGGAAAAACCCGGCGACGTTGTGAAGAAAGGTTGCTACCAAAAGCAATGCGCCAACTTTTAAAAGATTATCTCTTCCTGCAGCAACCATTATAGCCAGGATGCAAGCAATGCCCGCCATCGACAGGAGTGGCATGACTTTGTCAAGCCACTGAAATCTTCCACGGACTATATAATGAAAAGCAAGGCCTGCAACAATTGGAATTATCACAATTTTTGTGATATCCCACACCATTGCCCAAAAATCTATTTGCACAAAACTGCCGCCCAACCACTGCAAAAGCAGTGGAGTTAAAAAAGGAGCGAGAAGAGTGGAAACGGTTGTTATGGAAACAGAAAGAGCAAGATTGGCTCTTGCGAGATAAGACATCACGTTTGACGCCAGGCCGCTTGGACAGCATCCGACGAGAATAATTCCTGCTGCAATTTCATTGGGGAAATGGAACAAACTGGCAATGGAAAAACCTATGAGCGGCATAATAAGGTAATGAAAAACAACCCCGACAATGATTCCTTTAGGCATTCGGACAACATTGACAAAATCTTTTAAGCTTAGTTCGGTACCCATGCCGAACATGATAATCTGGAGCAGGGGAATAATAAGCGCAGATAGTTTGAAGCTGCCGATCATTTTAAAATATTGAGGATGATACATGGCAAAACCCACCACGCCGATGATCATTACGGTGTAAGAAAGGCCTTTCAAAAATTGATTCCCTCTGAAGGCAATAGCGAGGCTGAAGAAAAACAACATCAGTATCCAGCCGCCTGAATTATGCAATTGTTTAATAGTAATAAAAATCCATGTCGCTAAAAGAATCAGGGCGATCAAATAAAAAAAATTATAAACAGATTTTTTTTTCATTGCTTATTAAAAGTTACTTCACTTTTTGATTGTCTTGTTGCAGATCAGCAATTGCTTCAAATTCGTCAAATAACTTTACACTCAATCTTTCAAATATGGCGTAATGCTTCATGTACACATGGTGCTGATTTTTTTGAGGAATAAATCTGTCCGGCAGTTTCACGGTTTCTGCCGCTTCATCTAAATTTTTATAGATGCCAATTTCTGTTGCACTCAGTAAGAAAGAGCCGAGCGCGACACTATCTGAACCTGATCCCTGTTTTATATGAACGGGCTTATTGAAAATATCAGCCATCATCTGTGTCCAGAATGGATAGGATGCGAACGTTCCGTTTGCAGACAGACTCTTGAAAGTGCGATGCTCCTCCAAAGTTTTTCCAATGCTGTAAATGGCATACAATATTCCTTCAATAGTTGCCCGGACAAAATGTTGCTGTTCGTGTTTTATGTTCAATCCGAAATACACACCTTTTGCATTGGCATTCCATATGGGCGCTCTCTCGCCCTGCAGATATGGAAGAAAAATCAGTCCCGCGGAGCCTGGCGAAACTTTGCCTGCGTCGCTGATCAAATTCTCTATGCAGCCTTCGAGGTCAAATGCTTTTTTAAAATCACCAAATTGTTTTGCATACCATTCAAATGCTGACCCTGCATTATTGGTTGGGCCACCGGAAACATAATTGCCTTCAGTGAGCAGGTAATTAAAAAACCTTTGTTTTTCATCCTGCAAAACTTCTTTACCAATTACTCGTACAGCGCCGCTTTCTTCAAGTGTAACCGTTGCTTTCCCGTCACCCCAAACACCAGCGCCTAAAGTAGCCATGCAACCATCGCTGGAGCCAACAATTACTTTTACTTTATCGGGTAAGCCCAATGAAGTTTGGTATTCCTTTTTTAATTTTTTGGGTGAATAAAATACGGGGACAAGGTCTGCAAGTCTTTCTGCGCTAATACAGATATGTTTCAATGCATCGGTTTCCCATTTTAATGTATGAATGTTCAAAATTCCCGTTGCAGACGCTACGCTGTAATCAACTACGTATTCACCTGTAAGTTGTTGTATAATGTATGTTTTTATCGACAAAAATTTTTGTGCTGCCTGGAAACGATTAGTATCGTTATCTTTTAACCAGGCAATTTTATTAAGAGGAGACATGGGGTGAATGGGCGTGCCCGTGGCTTTATACAATAATTTTCCGAGATCCGAATTTTTCAAATCACCTGCTTCTTTCTTTGCACGATTATCCGACCATACAATAGCATTGCCCAGGGGTACGCCGTTCTTATCAATCGGCAACACACTATGCATGGCCGAACTGAAACAGATGCACACTACTTTATATTTTTTTGGGTGGATTTTTTCATTCAGAAAATTCTTGAGTAGATAAAGCATTGTGATGAATATCTGCTCCGGATCCTGCTCACTGAAATCAGGCTTTGCGTGGAAAGTAGGATAAGTACCCTTGCATGAGCCTACCATTGTTGCTTTCAAATCAAAAGCCGCAACTCTTATGGCTCCCGTTCCTATTTCGATGGTAATGATGCAATCCATTTTAAAAAATTTAGTCAGTAGTCGGTATATTTTTCTTTCTGAATTCACTGGGGGTATAACCAGTAAGTTTTTTGAAAGTCGTAGAAAAATGTTGTGATGAATAAAATCCTATGTCCAGTGCTATATCAGTTACATGCACGTCGGGGCGCTTCAGTAATTTGATCGCTTCCGAAATGCGGATGTTGATCAAATAATTCAATGGAGAAAAACCGGTAAAGCTTTTTACTTTTTCTGAGAATGCAGTAGTGCCTAATCCTACCAATGCTGCCATTTCTTCCACTGTCCATTGATGAGAAAGATCTTCACGAAGCGTTTGTTCCAGCTTTATAAATGTTTGGGGGAAATCCCTGCGCGAATTATTCTGTTTCGTTAACTGTCTTGCTATCAAAATAAACAGTTCGTCAATCATTTGATTTATACGTGTAGTACAACCAATTTCCTGGCTCATGAATTCATTTTGCAGGTTTTGAAAAATTATTCCGGCTTCTTTCAGTTTCGAAAGAACAGGACAATTGTTTGTCAATATGATTCTTCCTATTGTCCTGGATTCACTGTCTGTAAGATGACTCCATCTACCCATAACTATTCTGCCATTTGGTTCCAATTGTTGTAAGGCAAGATGCATCCATGAAACAGTCCCAATGTCAAGTAAATCTTTTTCACCACCAAAGCTTTGACCAGGTAAAATAATTGCCAGATCACAGGGATAAAGTATGTGGTGTTGTCCTTCTATCATCCAGTCGAAGCGTCCATCCATTATATAATAGAAGCGCAAAAATTCAGAATCTTCTTTTTTCAGAGAATCGAATTGTATAGTGTTAATTTTTTTCAAAGCAAATTCAGTGATATGAGGAAAAGCAGTAAGCTCATCGCAATCTTTTTTTAAGAAGTATTGATGCATGCTATCGTTAGTTTCTGGATTTCAGATTTTCGATGAACGATATTACTAATAAAAGCCAAGGAGCGTGTATAATATTCTTCGCTGTGTTTTATTGGAAGTTTTTACTGAGAAAGTTGAGATACTTTGTACAATTGTATAAAGGGCACTTGTCTTTTGGAAACGGCGTTGATTAAAAAATTTCTTGAAAATTCTGTCACGTTCCTGCCCATCAGAAAAATGTATCGTATTATGTTATTTTAAACTAAAAAATGTTTGCCATGAAAAAAAGACTCTTGCTTTCCCTCGGAGTACTATGCTTCTTCGGATTTTATTCCTGTCAAAAAAACACGGCTGGCTACCAGCACCAGGTTGAACCTAACGAAATTGCCGCCAAGGCTAAACATGGAAATCCCTCTAATTTTTTTGATCCTTTAGGTCTTATTTCAGCCAGTCAGCACGGAAAGTTGGATACCATCCAGAAGGGTTTTGGTTTCACTGAAGGCCCGGCCGTTGACAAACGCGGCAATGTGTTTTTTACTGATCAACCCAATGATAAAATCTACAGATGGGACGCAAGCAGTGGACGGATAACGTTATTCCTGCAACGTACGGGCCGCTCGAATGGGACGGCATTCAATAAAGATGGCGATCTTATTACCTGTGCGGATATGCATGGAGAAATTTGGAAGATCCGTCCAAATGGTCATCACGAGGTTCTAATCACTAACTACCACGGCAAACTTTTAAATGGTCCAAATGATGTTTGGATTAATCCCGTTAATGGAGGTATGTATTTCACCGACCCGATTTTTCCGCGAGATTATTGGGATGCAGGCGATCCCCGCCAGCAAGAGTGGCCACCAACACATTCCGAACAGGCTGCGAGCGGCAAAGGTGGTTATATATATTACTTGGCTCCTCACAGTCACCAGCTGGTAAGGGTGACAACTGAGGCTATGGGATGGAATTCCGACATATGGCCAAACGGTGTTGTTGGAACGCCTGATGGCAGAAAACTGTATGTAAACGAATGGACCGGTGATGCTACAGGTACAATATGGGTTTTTGATATCAGGCCTAATGGGACACTTGGCAACCAGAGAGTTTTTGTTGATAATTTGACAGGATGCGATGGTATGTCTATGGATGACAGGGGAAATATTTATGTCAGTAATGCTGCCGGAATAACCGCATTCGACAAACATGGAAATAAGGTATTGGAAGTTCCTGTCGGAAACGGCTCAGCATCCAACAACGTGTTTGGTGGCCACGATAATAAACTTCTCTTTATTACAGGGACTGTCGACAGGGTAACATCACTAAAGATGAAAGTCAAAGGCGTCGAGAGATTTTAAACGCTATATCAACCAGGTCAAGCAGCATTCGTTAGTATAATCAAACGGGGGGATGTTTCTCATCCTCCTTTCCTTTAAAATCTAATTGAAGTTCTTGCGATAAATTATATTTCACAGCAATCAATCTTTAAATGTAAGCCCCTGGTTCATGGGCTTGTATAATATTCTTCGCTGTGTTTTATTGGAAGTTTCGTATTTCTAAGTAAAATAATTTTATTCATACTAAGGAATATGGTTAGATAAAGCTCTATTTCTATCACCAATAACAACTTGCTTTTATGAAAAAAATGAAACAGGCGTTTCCGCCGGGTGGTCTCCGCTTTTACATTCTTTCGTTGTTTTCCTTTTTGATTTCCGTTGGCTTACATGCCCAAACTGTAACAGGCACGGTGCGTGATGAGGAAAGCAAACCAATTTTTGGGGCGACTGTAACAGTAAAAGGTACTAACAGGACCACTGTTACAAATTCGACCGGAAACTTCAGCATTACTGCCGGCGGCTCCGATGTGTTAGTAATAAGCTACGTTGGCTTTGTAACACTGGATATTCCTCTGGACAACAGAAAATCACTTTCTGTCAGCATGGCTCACGGTGAAGGAACGAATCTTAATGAAGTAGTGGTGACAGCCCTTGGGATCAGGCGGCAGGAAAGAAGTTTAGGTTACTCTGCAACTTCTGTTAATACGGATGAACTAATAAAGAACAGGACTACCAATGTAGGCGAATCCCTTGAAGGTAAGAGTCGCAGGTTTGAATATAACACCTCCGGCTGCAGGTGCCGGCGCCAGTAATCAGATACGCTTGCGTGGACAAGTTGGTTTTGCCGGAGCTGATAACTCGCCCCTTATAGTAATTAATGGTCTTCCTATGGATCAGGGCGCCAGGAACGCAGAAGGAAATGGGCAACAACGCGACCGCGGGGATAATTTGGCGAACATTAACCCGGATGATATTGAAAGCATGACCGTATTGAAAGGAGCTACTGCTGCCGCGCTTTATGGCTCAAGAGCTGCCCGCGGCGCGATAATCATTACCACCAAGTCCGGTCAAAGGAATCAGGGTATTGGCGTAGATTTTACTTCCAGCTTTACTGCTTCGGAAGCTTTGAATTTTCTGGACGAAATTGTCCAAACTGAATATGGCCAGGGACAGTCCGGTAACAAATTTACAACTGCAGGGGAAGCCCAGGCTAATGGCCAGTTTGGTTGGGGAGCAAAATTAGATGGTGCGCCTACCATCAACTACGACGGGGAAATGAGACCTTACTCAGCCTATCCTAACCAGCTTTTCGATTTTTTGCGAACAGGAACGAATATTACCAACACACTCGGATTGTCGGGTGGTGGTGCGAATGGAAGTTTCAGAACATCGATCTCAACAACAGAAGCTAAAGGTATTGTACCAAACAATGAATATAAGAGAAGAATTTTCAATCTGGGAGTCAATCAAAACGTCACTAAAAAACTCAAGCTTCAGCTAAACGTTAACTATGCAGATGAGGATTATATTAACCCGCCGCAAATAGGTACACAGGGTGACGGCATTGTAAATTTCTTTAACAGGATGCCCATTTCCGTGCCACTTGAAGCTTATAGGGATCATGCAATTGATCCTGCTACCGGTGCAGAATGGAAGACCAATGGATTTTTGGGTACGATTAACAACCCTTATGTGCCGCTTGCAAAAAGGCGAAACCTACCATGAAGACAGAAACCGTCTGCTCGGAACGGCTACGTTGCGATATGACATTACAGACTGGCTCTATGCCCAAGGCAGATTCAACTATGACCGCGGTAATAGTCTGACAGAATCGAATTCGGTGAATGCTAAAGGAGCCGCCACACTCAAAAATAGTGATGGGACATATAGGGGTAGCTACAGTATAACCCAAAGCGTATCGACCGATATAAATGCAGACTTTTTGGTCGGTGGAAACAAAGAGTTTGGAAAGTTTTCTGTGGATGCCAGCTTTGGTGGAAACACGTTGAGGTCACAGTTCCTGAGTATGAATCAAAATTCCAGTAATTTTACCGCTCCTGACTTTTACTCTATCGAAAACGGTACAGTTAAAAACCAGGGTAACCCTGTTTTTAACCGAAGCCGCATCAATTCACTTTATGGGCTGGCTGAGTTTGGATACAATAGGATTGTTATACCTGAATTTTACGGGTAGAAATGACTGGTTCTCCGTCTTAAATCCTGACCATAACAGTAAATTCTATCCTTCCGTATCCGGTAGCTTCATTTTCTCGGAACTATTAAAGAATCTAAGATGGCTTTCTTATGGTAAACTGAGAGCTTCCTGGGCGCAGGTTGGTAGTATAGCCGGTGTGAATCCCTTTGACGGGCTACTAACCTATAGTTTCAATCAAAATCAGTTTAATGGTCAGACGTTAGCAAGTGTGGCTAATGTTAATGGTGTGGCACTTGCACCTAACCCATTGTTGCAACCATTTAACGTGTACGGAAAAAGAAATAGGCCTTGAACTGAGTTTGTTTAATAGCAGGTTGCATTTGGATATTGCAGCATTTGATAAAGTGACGACCGATCAGATATTAAGTGTTCAACTTTCAAGTGCATCCGGATATACTGATTCAAAGCAAAACAAAGCCTCGTTAAAGAACAGTGGTTTGGAAACCTTAGCTGAATACAAAGTAATACAAAACAAAAATTTTAGCTGGGCAACTTCGTGGAACAACACTTATCTTAAAACAAAAGTTCTTGATGTTGGCAATCCAAGTGGAACTATACTATTAATTTACTTTAACGGAACAGGTAACGAGTTTCTCGGAGAATTACATTACACCGAAGGGCTCGCGATGAATCAATTATATACAAGACACTATAGGACAAATGCTAAAGGTGAAATTGTCGTGAGTGACCAGGGACGTTTACTTGCATCAACAGGAGGCTCGTTAGGTACTGGTTTTGAGCCTGTCGGCAGTTCAATTCCCAAATTTACCGGTGGCTGGAATAATACCTTTACCTATAAGAACCTGAGCATTGGAATACTTATTGACTACAAATTTGGAGGCACGGTATTGTCTTCTACGCTTTTGAATATGACCAGACAAGGACATTCTAAATTGTCGTTGCAGGGACGTGATGGTGGGCTGGTATTCCCTGCAGTTTATGAAAGTTCCGGGCAGCCCAACACTACAGTGGTTCCTGTTTCAAGTCTGCAATCGTTCTATACGGATTACAGAAATTTACAAATTGGGGATCCTTTTACCTTTAAGTCTGATTTCATTAAGCTTAGAAATATTTCTATAGCCTATAATTTTTCAAACCTTATTAAAAAGGTAGCCTTAATGAATTTCGTCAAAGGTTTAACCTTGTCGGCTTCAGTTCGTAATGTGGCAATAATTCATAAGGACTTACCGGGTCTTGATCCAGAAGCCATCCAGTCATCCGGAGATATCAGAGCTGGCTATGAGGATGCTTCATTGCCAACAACCCGTAATTACAATCTTACTTTAAATGTCAAATTCTAACGATATGATAAAAATAATTAAACGACTAATCCTTATAAGCACTGTCTTGCTTTTTGCAGGGTGCGATAAAGACTTTGAGAAAGTAAATACAAATCCATATGCGGTAACCTCAATTGACCCTGCTCTTTTGTTTGCAGGAGCTCAACGACCCCTTCTCGGAACATGGACTGCAGAACATACAATTGTTCAGCAATTTGTGGTTCCTTACAATACGGGGGCAAATACCGGCTTTAATTTTAATGAGGATATTGATGGTGTCAGTACACCCAAATGGGATGATTCATATCCCGGAACAATCAAAAATATTATCCAGGCAATGAATCTTTTGGAAGGAAATACTGAGCGCGTTAATCTAATGAGCATGCTCCGCATATGGAAGGCTCAAATATTTATGGGGCTAGTAGACGACTATGGAGATGTTCCGTACTCTGAGGCGGGAAAGGCTGTGAGCGACGTTATTTTCTATCCGAAATATGACGATGATGCAGCCATTTATGATGACTTGTATAAAGAGCTTAAAGAAGCAATAGCTGCATTGAATCCTGGCGCTGATTATGTTTCTGCAGACCTTTTTTATGGGGCAAATGCTCAACCCTCAGTTAAAACTGCAAACGCTGCGGACCAGGTAGCCAAATGGAAAAAATTAGGTAATTCATTGCTGTTAAGATTAGGAATGCGTTATTCTAAGGTTGACCCTGCCAAAGCTCAGGCTATTGTAGCAGAGGCATTTGCGGGTGGGGTGATGGCTTCAAATGCTGACAATGCATATATAAAATACGATGGAACGTTGTATTCAGAAGCTGATAATTTAGCATTGCGAAACTTCTCTCAGTTTAACTACGCTGCTGAGCCATTTGTAAATCAACTCAAATCAACCAATGATCCACGCGGAAAGTTCATTTTGGCAAATTTTACAGATCCGGGTAATGTTGGAAATGAATCTAATCCTGATGTTGTCTTAGCTAATCAATTTGGATGCCCTATAGGAGTAACTAGTGATGATATTTTGGCGGATCCTGTCACCTACAGAGGTGGCAGGGCAGGAGGGCTTAACTATTCACAGTTTAACGTATGGATCGTGGCGTCCCCGGCAGCTCCTGATTTTTATGTAACGTATGCGCAAACATCCTTGTTGCTGGCAGAAGCAGCACAGAAAGGCTGGGTCAATGGTTCCGCACAGACATACTACGAAAATGGAATCAAGGCTGATATGGATGTGTATTCTCTTTATCCCGGAACCACTCCTATTTCTACTGCAGAAGTAGATGCTTATCTGTCCGACCCGGGAGTCGCATTTAATCCGACCGACGCACTAAAGTTGATTAACACCCAATACTGGATCGTGAACCTTAGAAACGGGACAGAAGCATTTGCCAACTTTAGAAGAAGTGGATTTCCTGCTCTAAGTCCTGATACTTATCCTGGTTCAGTTAACCTTAGCGGCGGATTTATAAGAAGGCTATCTTATCCGAATGTTGAGGCTTCTGCAAATACAGGGAATTATACCGCTGCTGCTACCGCTATTGGTGGTGATGTGCTAACTTCAAAAGTATTTTGGGATAATCCATAACAGAGCGCATAAACTTTGAAAACAAATGCAGTCTCTCATATTAAGACCAACACGCTGTGTTCTAATATGGCTCATTTTTAGCAAAATAAATCATTCAAAACCTATATTCTCTGAATGATTTCTCCCGTGCGGAGAAGGATGATCGGCTTGCTAAGAATCATACATAAAAAAGCATCGTAACAAAATGTCAATGTATTGGCAAAGTATAATAAGCCTCAATGAAAAAAACGCCAGGTCATACATCTTCAGTCGCTAAGCTCAGAAGTTCCGATTGGTTTGGCAAAGGACGACAAAATGGGTTTTGTTCATCGTTCTTGGTTACGCAACCAGGGATACCCCGATGATTATTTCCAGGGTAAGCCTGTCATTGGCATTTGCAATACATGGAGCGAGTTGACACCCTGCAATGGGCATCTTCGGGATTTTGCTGAGATTGTTAAGCGAGGTGTCGTAGAAGCAGGTGGATTTCCTCTGGAGTTCCCGGTAATGTCGTTGGGTGAAACGCTGATGCGTCCAACTACGATGTTATTCAGGAACCTCGCCAGCATGGACACAGAAGAATCTATTCGTGCCAATCCCATTGATGGTGTAGTATTGCTTACCGGCTGCGATAAAACAACGCCTTCCACTTTAATGGGCGCTTGCAGTGTCGATTTGCCAACCATAGTTGTACCCGGTGGTCCCATGCTCAATGGGCGTTTTCGGGGGGAATGCATAGGATCCGGTTCATTTAACTGGTTGCATAAAGAAAAACAACTTGTAGAAAATTATTCGAAAGAAGATATTCATGAAGTAGAAGTTGGCGCAGCAAGAAGTAATGGTCATTGTATGACGATGGGCACAGCCTCTACCATGGCTTGTATGGTGGAATCATTGGGATTAACCATACCCGGTGCTGCTGCTATCCCCGCTGTAGATTCAAGAAAAAAAGTAATGGCACAAATGGCGGGCAGGCGAATTGTGGAAATGGTGAAAGAAGATCTGAGGCTTTCAAAAATTCTTACCCGCGAAGCATTTGAAAATTCCATTATCGTGAATGCGGCAATAGGGGGTTCTACTAATTTTATTATTCATCTTTTAGCTATTGCAGGAAGGATTGGTGTTGATTTGAACCTGGAAGATTTTGATACAATCGGAAGTAAAATTCCACTGCTTGTGAATTTAAAACCTTCAGGAAAGTATTTAATGGAAGATTTCTTTTATGCCGGAGGATTGCCTGTAGTTATAAAAGAATTGAAAAACTATTTACACGATGATGCCGTTACAGTAAATGGCAGAACAATTGGTGAAAACAACGCTACTCCGGTTTGTTATGATCAGGACGTAATCGCAACCATTGGCAAGCCCCTGCAGGAAAATGCCGGGATTGTAGTATTAAAAGGCAACCTTTGTGAACAAGGTGCTGTTATTAAACCTTCCGCCGCTTCAAAAAAACTGTTACAGCATCGCGGTCCTGCAGTGGTATTTGAAACCATAGAAGATTATCATCAAAGAATTGATGATGCAGATTTAAACATTGATGAAAACTCTGTCATTGTTTTGAAAAATGTAGGGCCCGTGGGTTATCCGGGAATGCCTGAAGTGGGTAATGTCGATCTTCCTGAAAAATTACTTCGAAAAGGAATTAAAGACATGATCCGTATTTCGGATGGACGAATGAGTGGCACTGCGGCCGGAACTGTAGTATTGCATGTTTCACCTGAATCTGCAATTGGTGGCACGTTAGCTTTGGTAAAAGATGGTGATATGATTGAACTGGATGTGGAGCAAAGAAGATTGCATTTACACGTAAGCGATAAGGAATTAGAGACGAGGAGAAAAGAATGGATGGCTCCAACAAAGGCGACACAGCGGGGTTATGTAAAACTTTATCTCGATCATGTGCAGCAGGCACACCTGGGAGTAGATTTGGATATTTTAAATGGAGGATCAGATGAAGAGGTGATGAGGGATTTGCACTGAGAAACGTATTCTGGTAAATTCAGAAATGGAAATGAAACTATACAAAACCAAACCGGGCCTTGTAATTGAAGATGAAAGGAAATTTTATTTATTGCAAGGTGAAGATTGGGACAGTTTCGTAAATGACGATGCTCTTTTTCAAAAGATCAAAGAAAGAATAAAAGACGTCACTCCCTCCGGGAATGATTTAATTGAACATGTTATGGCACCGGTTGGCAGCAAACAGGAACTGTGGGCCTGTGGCGTAACATATCTGAGAAGCAAACTGGGAAGGCAGGAAGAAAGTAAAGACGGCGGCGGCGATTTTTATGCACGAGTGTATGAGGCAGAACGCCCGGAAGTTTTTTTCAAAGCCAATCCTTCCCGAATTGTTGGACAAAATGATAAAGTAAGAATTCGTAAAGATTCTACGTGGGATGTTCCGGAGCCGGAGTTAACGCTTGTAGTTTCGTCGTCCCGAAAAATTATTGGCTACACCATTGGCAATGATATGAGCAGCAGAAGTATTGAGGGAGAAAATCCTTTGTATTTACCACAAGCTAAAACGTATGATGGCTGCGCTGCTGTTGGTCCCTGCATTTATGTTACCGAAGAACCATTGGACAGCAATACAATGATTTCTTTGGAAATTAACAGAAACAACAAAACCGTTTTTGAAGGAAGCGTTGCCCTCAATCAAATGAAACGAACACCGGAAGAGCTGGTTTCATTTGTTTTTTGTGAATGCTCTTTTCCGCATGGCTGCCTGATCATGACAGGAACAGGAATTGTTCCGGAACATGATTTTACTTTGATGAGCGGTGATGAAATCAAAATTTCCGTTGATGAAGTCGGAACGTTGGTAAATAAAGTTCTTTAACCACATTCGGGGCATGCAGAATTGTTCGGGCTAAATCAATAATCGTGTTCCGCTAAGTGGGAACTTATTTCATATTACTTAACCCATTTTCAAATAATCAATCATGAAAAAAATCCTTGTTCTGTTTCAACTGGTTCTGCCGTTATTATCACTTTCACAAACCGCAAAAATTAAAATTGATCCGGAACGGGTAATCGCTGAAATTGATCCCAAAATTTATGGAGTATTTATGGAGCCTATCCATTTTAGCGGTCGGAGATTAGGGTTGCCCGATACAACCAATTTCAATACACTTTATGGAAACCTGTATGATCCAAATTCTCCTCTTGCCGATGAGGATGGATTCAGGAAAGACTATATTGATGCAATGAAAGAATTAAAAATAACCAACATGCGCTGGCCCGGCGGAAATTTTTTGATGGGATATAATTGGCAGGATGGCATTGGACCTAAGGATCAGCGTCCTGTTCGTATAAATCTCGCATGGGGTGGTATAGATAATAACCATGTGGGCACGGATGAATGGATGCAGTTAAACAAATCAATCGGCAGTGAAAACATCGTTTGTGTAAACCTGGGCCTTGGTACCATAATGGATGCAGTTCATTGGGTTGAATACTGTAACTATAAGGGAGGAACATACTATTCAGATCTGCGTGCCAAAAATGGCCATGAACAACCATATAAGGTAAAAATATGGGATCTTGGAAATGAAGTGGATGGCTTGCCCTGGGAATTGGGTCATAAAAATGCGGACGATTATGTTGACGTAGCACGGGAGGCTGCCAAAGCGATGAAGGCGGTGGACAACACCATTAAACTGGTCGCATCGGGATCATCATGGTACAGCCAGGGTACATGGGATGATTGGAACCGAAAAGTGATAGCCGGCCTTGGTGATAGAATAGACTATCTTTCCATTCACAGCTATTGGGAAAATTCGCCGGACTATTACAGCTATATGGGAGCCAGCGCTATGACGTTCGAAGAAAGAATCAAACTGGCGGCCAATGAAATCGAATCTGTATCGGCCGTAAAGGGCTTTAAAAATCCAATCGGTGTTTCGGTAGATGAGTGGGGCTCTTTTGGAAGAAATTTTTTGAGCGTTCTTCCCATAGCACAATCCTTAAATTCTTTTATACGTCACGCCGATGTAGTGAAGATGTCAAATTTCACTATGATGACCTCACTGTTATCAAATGATCCTGCAAAAGGAACGTTTAAATCGCCTCTATTTTACACGTTTAAATTATTTTCCAACAACTGCCGTGGCAACTCCATTGACACATATGTTGCTTGTGATACTTTTAATACCGAAAAATATAAAGGCATTCCCTTTCTGGATGTCACTTCCGTTTATTCCAAAGAAAATGGTTCTGTAGTTATCAATGTAGTGAATCGACATAAAGACAAAGCTGTTACCACAGAAATCACTAATAGCTCGGGAAATTTTACCGGCAAGCCTTCCGTCAGTGAAGTGAATACTGATGATCTGAATGCAGCTTTTAGTTTTGATAAGCAAAAGCAATACATCCCCGCAACGAAGGATGCAACGGCTAAAGGAAACAAAATTATTTATTCATTTCCACCGCATTCTTTTACGCAGATCGTGGTTAAAGTAAATTAATGATCACCTTATTCTAAAAAAATAATAAAATGTGGAATTTATTTTTATAGACTTCCTCCCAAAAGTAGTCTTTCTCACATAGTATAAGCAATGCCCTTTGTTTCTACAAGGGGCTTTTTGAAAACACTGATTTCCCGCCGCATTCTGGTCACGCCTGAACCGGCACTCTCACTGAGCTTTTCCGGATAATGATTTCGCTTTTGATAATTTCGTTCCTGAACGAAGTGGGAGGGTTTTTATCTTTTCTGTTCAGAATATTCTTAAAATATAGATTAGCAGTATGCTTTCCCATTTTCTTACTTTTTTGGTCCACAGAAGAGAGAGAAGGCTGAATGAGTTCAGCAAAAGCTTCGTTTGCAAATCCAAAAATTCCTAATTGCTGAGGTACCTGAATACGTAGAGAATTAGCTACCTGCAGAACCCCCAAAGATTGATGGTCGGAAACAGTAACGAATGCATCCGGTTTTTCCTTTTGCGATAACAATTCCCTTGCTATTTCAACAGCTTCGTCGTGGAATAATACGTTATCAACAATGAAATTATAGGGAATAGACAGGCCTGCCTGCTTAATGGCTTTCAAGTAACCTTCTTTTCTGTCTCTAAAAACGCTAAGATGCTCAGGACCTCCGAGAAATGCAATTCTCTTGTACCCTTGTTCAACAAGTGTAAGGGCTACATTAAATGACGTTTCTTTGTTGTCATTCAATACCTTATTACTGTCAAGTTTGTCAATACAGCGGTCAAATTGTATCAGGTCAATATTATGGTGTTTGATACTTTCAAGGTGGACAAATGATTGCGTTTCTGCAGAAACAGAAATCAGTATGCAGTCAACGTTTTGGTGAATCAGCGTATCAACGGCAAGGCATTCCTGTTTAAATGACTCGTGTGATTGACAAATTACAAGGCCGTGATGGTGCTGAAAGCAAATCTCTTCAATACCGGCAATGATTCCGGAAAAAAAACTTTGGTTGATATGGGGGACAATAACACCGATCGTTTTAGATGATCCCTGTCGAAGGTTTGCTGCATGCGAATTGTATTTATAATTTAATTCGAGAGCTTTTTTCTTTACCCGTTTCCTGATTTCCTGACTTACAAGCGGATGATTATTTAAAGCTCTTGAAACATAAGAAGCAGACATGCCTAATTCGGCGGCAATGTCGTAAATAGTAACCCTTTTATGATTCATTTATTCAAAATTAAATCAATTCATCTTCGCTGCGCCGTGTCACCCCAAATGGCCGGTAAGATAAAATCTTTCTGGTTATTTGAGCTTTTTTGACTAAGTAATTATTTGGATTTTGAAATCGGTTGAAAACTGTATTGTGTTATGTAAATAAATGATAAATAATATTTTACATAAAAATGATATAACTGTAAAATATTTTTTGGAAACCGATTTCAAAAACTTAGATTTGAGATAGAAATGCTGCTATTTGATACTTGATTGTATTCAGGGAGATTGCTGATCATGATGATGCGGGTTGCATGGATAAAGATTTTTTTTCTGTATTCCAGGCACTTCTCAAATGGCGCATGTTTAATCCCCCTTAAACATTGCTGTTCTACATTTTTTTAAAACAAAACCATGTTCCATTGTTGCCAAAAGAAAAAATTATCTATTGCACAAGAAGTACTGCGAGGCTGGCACCTTCACGTTTATCACCGTTAGTTTTTGAGTTTTTTATTTTCAAATGTGCTCAATTGTATAAACTCCAAAAATAAAGCAAAATAGTTGAGTTTACTATGAAGCAAAATTTAAAAACGTCGGACATGAATTTGCCGGAAGTGATTTTTGGAACAAGCGGATTAGGAAATTTATTTGTCGCACTGCCTGAGGAAGACAAACTGAATATTATTAACGAGTGTATTCGATTAAGCAAGGGAAAGGCGGTGTTTGATTCTGCAGGTAAGTACGGAGCAGGTCTTGCTCTTGAGACATTGGGCAGATGTCTGAAGCAATTAAATATTCCACCAGAAGAAGTGATAATCAGTAATAAACTCGGATGGATACGCACTGAACTGAAAACGAAAGAGCCAACATTCGAACCCGGCATTTGGAGAAACTTAAAACACGATGCGGTTCAAAAGATCAGTTATGATGGAATCATTGAATGTTTTGAGCAGGGCAATGAATTGCTCAACGGATACACGCCGCAATTAGTTTCTGTTCATGATCCGGATGAATATATCGCTCTGGCAAAAGATGAAAAAGATGCTTACAGCTTATACAATGATATTCTTGATGCGTACGAAGCTTTGTTTGATCTTAAGCAACAGGGAAAAGTCCAGGCGGTTGGTGTAGGTTCAAAAGATTGGAGTGTGATAAAAAGAATTGCAACCGACGTGCAACTGGACTGGATAATGATCGCCAACAGCATGACCATTAAAGTTCATCCTCAGGAATTGCTTGATTTTATTGTAGAGATGGAGAAGAAGGGCGTATTTGTTATCAATTCTGCAGTATTTCATTCTGGCTTTTTAACGGGCAGTAATTATTTCAATTATAAATTGATACAACCCGGTTCTCCGCAGAGCGATGCTTTATTTCAATGGCGTGAGATCCTTTTTGAAACGTGCAGTGAATTTAAAGTAAAACCTGCTGAAGCCTGTGCACAGTTTGCGCTTCGTGTGCCCGGCGTAAAAAGTATTGCATTAAACACTACCCATGCTCACCGTGTAAAAGAAAACATCGAATTGATCCAGGCGGATATACCCGGTCAGTTCTGGGAAGCATTGAAAGCTAAAAATCTAATTGCTGTTGATTATGAACAGTGGCTCATTCAACGCAATTCGTTCTTACAATTTACAGGAGAATTTTAATGAAACCATTAATCTGTGTAAGGCCGGGTGAGTTTGAATATCCAACTATTAAACAACCTGAATTAAAACCGGGACAAGCCATTATTAAAATCAAGCGCATGGGTATATGCGGGATACCAACTGTTGTCATTGATGCCGCGGGAAATCTCAATGCAATCAGGAATGCTTTTCAATACATGGCACACGGCGCAAGATATGTGCTGATTGGTTTGCAAAAAAGAGAAATTTGTTTCATTCATCCTGAATTTCATAAGAGAGAAGTTATATTAATGAGCAGCCGGAATGCAACAAAAGCGGATTTTGATCATGTGATTGCTTCAATCAAAAAGAAAAAAGTCGATCCAACTGTTTATATCATGCATCGTGTTTTATTTGACTGTGTGAAAGATGAATTTGAAAAATGGCTCACTCCCACCAGTGGTGTTATTAAGGCAATAGGTGAAATGACTTAAAAAAATAAATTCAATATTTCTTAAAGAAAAAAGTTATGTCTGTCTCAAGAAGAAATGTTTTAAAAGGCCTGGCACTCGGTATTCCTGCCATGCAATTAGGTCCTGCGGCATCAGCCCTCGGCAAGAAAGCCTCTGATGAAATTCCACCAATTGATAACGGCCCGTTTAAGCCAACCCGTGCTTCATTAAGAGCTTATAAAATTCCCGATTGGTTTCGCGATGCAAAGTTCGGCATCTGGGCGCATTGGGGACCACAGTCTGCAGTGGAATATGGAGACTGGTATGCACGCAACATGTATATACAAGGACAGCACCAATACGATTATCATGTAAAAACCTATGGTCATCCTTCTAAGTTTGGTTTCAAGGATACAATACCTCAATGGAAAGCAGAAAAATTCGACGCCGATTATTTAATGAGCTTATATAAAAAAGCCGGCGCCAAATATTTTATGAGCATGGGTGTACATCACGACAATTTTGATTTGTGGAATTCCAAATACAATCGCTGGAATTCGGTAAAAATGGGACCTCATAAAGACATTGTGGGTATGTGGAAACGAGCAGCCCAAAAGCATGGATTGAAGTTCGGCATCAGCGACCATTTATGGATATCGTACAAATGGTTTTCAACAAGTAAGGGAAGTGACACCGATGGCCCGTTGGCCGGTGTTTATTATGATGGTGCCGATCCGAAAAATTTTGAATATTATGGCGGATGCGAAGAAGTGTTTAAAAAAATGGAATGGAATGAAAATGGCATTCCCGGGAGATGGAAAAAACATTGGTTTGACAGAATAAAAGACCTCGTTGACAACTATGAACCCGATCTTTTGTATTGCGATGGTCAATTGCCTTTTGAAGAATATGGATTGAGTATTTTGGCTCATTTGTATAACAAAAGTGCCAATAAAAATGGAGGAAAGACACAAACAGTTTACACCAGCAAACGCCCTGAAGATTCTGCTGAGGGTACAGGAATCTGCGTGTTTGATGTTGAACGCGGTGTGGTGGAAACCATCTGGCCTCTTGCATGGCAAACTGATACCTGCATCGGCGACTGGCATTACAATAGGGAAAGAGTGGGTAAATACAAATCACCAAAAACAGTAATTGATCTATTGGTTGATATTGTAAGCCGCAATGGAAACCTGATGTTGAATTTTCCATTGCCTTCAGGCGGAATGCTGGATAGTGATGAATTAATCGTGCTTGATGGTATCACAAAATGGATGGCTGTAAATAGTGAAGCAATATATGCAACAAGGCCCTGGAGAGTCTATGGCGAAGGTCATCCATCAGCAATTACAAATCAAGACAACCAGGCCAATTCGCAGTTCAATGAAAACAAGCGCAGGGAATTAACACATGAGGATGTACGCTTCACTACCAGGGGCAATACACTGTATACGTTCTTTATGGGCTGGCCTGAAGCTGAAGAAAAGCAGGTTATGGTCAGGCTATTAGGAAATAACAGTGAACAGATGGTTGGCTCAGTTGAAAATGTAGAGCTGCTTGGATATGGTAAGGTGGATTTTAAAAGAGAGGAGGATGGATTGAAGATCATTTTGCCATCTCATAAACCCTGTGAGTATGCTTGTGCATTAAAAATTTCGGGCAGCAACCTTATTTAAATATTACGGTTTGAAACGGCGCAAATAAAATTAACTGATAAGAAAAGCACTTCTATTGTTTATCCTGTTTGCAATGATGACCTGCTTTTCACAAAACACCGGGATGCAAAAGAAGAAAATAAAACATAAAATACAAGAAAGTTTTTAGCAGTATCGCGTGAAGCAATCGTATGGAGGGATGATTCTTCATCCTTCCCTTTTTTCTTTTCTGAACAATTAAAAAATGAAGAATATGAATGTTGTAACCGCAAGTAAAAAGTATTTTGAACGCATTAACCGTATAAGGTATGAGGGGTGTGAGTCCGATAACCCGCTTGCCTTCAGATGGTACGATGAAAATAAAACGGTTGGTGGAAAAACGATGAAAGAACATTTGCGCTTTGCCTGTGCGTATTGGCATTCATTTACAGGAAATGGTGCTGACCCTTTTGGAGAGCCTACTCATTTATTTCCCTGGACCGATATTGATAATGACGGTGAAAAAGTTTATGCAAAAGAAAGAGCTTATGCTAAAGCTGATGCAGCATTTGAATTCATGAGCAAACTGGGACTGCCCTACTATTGCTTTCATGATGTGGATGCAGTAGAATATACAGATGATGTTGCAGAAAATGAAAAACGTCTGCAGTCCATCACAGAATACTTCAAACAGAAGCAAAGTGAAACAGGCGTAAAACTTTTATGGGGAACCGCAAATTTATTTTCCAGTAAGCAATATATGAATGGTGCTGCCACCAATCCTGACTTTCATGTGCTGGCTCACGCTGGTGCGCAAGTGAAGGCCGCATTGGATGCCACTATTGCTTTGGACGGAGAGAACTATGTCTTTTGGGGAGGAAGAGAAGGTTATATGAGTCTCCTCAATACAAATATGAAAAGAGAAAAAGAGCATCTTGCAAAATTTTTGCATGCCGCGAAAGATTATGCAAGAAGGAATGGTTTCAAAGGAACATTTTTTATTGAACCGAAACCATGCGAGCCTACAAAACATCAATATGTTTATGATGTTGAAACTGTAATTGGTTTCCTGAGACAATATGATTTGCTGAATGATTTTAAATTAAATGTAGAAGTGAATCATGCAACCCTGGCAGGACACACCTTTACTCATGAATTGCAGACCGCAACCGATGCAGGCTTGCTTGGTAGTATAGATGCCAATCGTGGCGATTATCAAAACGGTTGGGACACTGATCAGTTCCCCAACAATATTAATGAACTGGCCGAAGCAATGCTTGTGATCCTGGATGCGGGTGGTTTTAAAGGTGGCGGTATTAATTTTGATGCGAAGATCCGGCGTAACTCAACAGATGCTGCCGATCTTTTTTATGCGCATATCGGCGGAATGGATGCTTTTGCACGAGCATTGATCATTGCGGATAACATTCTGCAAAAATCAGATTACAAAAAACTCAGGCAAGAAAGATATTCCTCTTATGATTCAGGAAAAGGAAAAGAATTTGAGGATGGGAAATTATCTCTCGAAGATCTGCGAAACTATGCAATAGAAAAAGGTGAACCGGAAATGCGCAGCGGTAAACAGGAGTATTTTGAAAATATTATTAATAGATTCATCTGATCATCTATCTAAATAACTATCATGAACAAAACTTTGCTTGGAGTAAACGACTGGATTTTTGTTGGTATTTATTTGGTGATTATCGCGGCGATCTCGATCTGGTCCATTCGTAAAAGTAAAAATTCCCCCAGTGATTATTTTTTAGCCAATCGTAATCTGGGCTGGTGGGTAATCGGCGCATCCATTCTTGCCTCCAATGTTGGGTCAGAACATATTGTTGGCCTTGCAGGCACAGCCGGTCAATCGGGTACGGTGATGGGTCATTACGAACTGCATTCATGGATATTATTAATACTCGGTTGGGTATTCGTTCCGTTTTATATGCGCAGCATGGTATATACTATGCCTGAGTTTTTGGAAAGAAGGTTTAATGCAAAAGCAAGAAGATTATTATCGATTATTCAATTACTAAGTTATGTGATTGCAAAAGCTTCGGTAACCATTTTTGCAGGAGCCTTGGTGTTTAATCAATTCCTGGGTGTAGGGTTTTGGACAGGGGCAATTATTTTAGTCATTGTAACGGGTATATATACAGTACTCGGTGGTTTGCATGCTGTAATGTATACAGAAGCGATACAGGCAATTGTCCTGATTATCGGATCAGGTGTTTTATTATTTATTGGCTTAGATAAAGTAGGCGGATGGCATGGTTTGGTAGCATCTATTCCAAAAGAAAAATTGAATATGTTTCCGCCGCTTAGTGATCCTGATTTTCCATGGCTGGGAATATTATTTGCATCGCCCATTGTGGGTATCTGGTATTGGTGTACCGATCAGCATATCGTTCAACGTTGTCTCGCTGCCAGGGATGAGAAGCAGGCCAGGAGGGGAACTATCTTTGCCGCGTATCTCAAAATTCTTCCTTTTTTTATATTCCTTATTCCCGGGCTTATTGCCTTTGCACTTCATTCGCAGGGAAAATTAATATTGCCGTTGAACACAGATGGCTCCACCGACTATAATGCTTCTTTTCCTGCAATGGTTGAACAAATAATGCCATTAGGATTACGGGGATTGTTGGCTGGCGGCTTATTGGCTGCATTGATGAGTTCACTGGCCTCTGTTTACAATGCATGTTCCACTTTGTTTACAATGGACATCTATAAAAAAATGAAACCGGAAACCAATGACAAAGCGTTAGTGCGTGTGGGTCGTGTCGCAACGGTTGTGGTAGTAATATTAGGTATGGCATGGATTCCGCTGATGGGCAGGATATCGAATACCTTATATCAGTATTTACAAAGTGTGCAATCATATTTGGCTCCGCCTATTGCCGCCGTATTTTTATTGGGTGTATTTTTTAAGCGCATCAATGGCACGGGTGCATTTACAGCTATGGTTGTTGGATTTATTCTTGGTGTCATAAAACTGACGCTGGAATTATTTCAAAATGATCTGACAGGAGTGCTTCACCAATTTGCTACCATTAACTTTCTATATTTCTGCATTTACTTATTCCTTTTCTCAATTGCCTTAATGGTCATTGTAAGTCTTGTTACTCCAAAGCCACAGGAAGATCATATAATGGGATTAACTTTTTCGACTACTGTTGCAGAGGATAAAGCAGCAAGCCGCGCAAGCTGGACCAGGTGGGATATTATTCTTTCTTTGATTGTCGTCGCCATTGTTGTATCAGTCTTTGTTTATTTCTCACCTGCTGGTATTGCGAAATAAATAGCAAAATCAACATTACAATAAATTACAACATTAAAACTTGCAACATACAATGAAACAATTGCTGATAAAGACGGGACTAACAATTGTAGTGAGCTCTTTGTTTTCTCTGAGAACAATTGGCCAAAAACTGCCTTATCAGGATCCAAACCTAAGTTCAGAAGAAAGAGCAAAGGATTTGATTTCAAGATTAACGTTAGAAGAGAAAGCATTGCTGATGCAGGACCAGTCTCCTGCTATTCCACGTTTGGGAATTAAAAAGTTCAATTGGTGGAGTGAGGCCTTGCACGGCCTTGCTAACAATGACAGTGTTACTGTTTTTCCTGAGCCAATTGGAATGGCCGCTTCGTTTGATGATTCACTTGCTTATAAAATTTTCAATGCCGTTTCCGATGAAACCCGTGCAAAGTACAACCAGGCGATGAGAAGAGGACAAGAGAATAGACGCTTTCTTAGCCTTTCAGTATGGACACCTAACATAAATATCTTCCGTGATCCACGCTGGGGAAGAGGACAGGAAACTTATGGAGAAGATCCTTATCTCACTTCTCGTATGGGCATTTCAGTTGTAAAAGGTTTGCAGGGACCCGAAAATTCGAAATACAAAAAACTATTAGCATGTGCCAAACATTTTGCAGTTCACAGTGGACCAGAATGGAGCCGCCATCATTTAAACCTTAATAACATTAACCCACGCGATCTTTATGAAACGTACTTACCAGCATTTAAAGCACTGGTAACACAAGCTGATGTTCGTGAAGTGATGTGTGCCTATCAGCGTTTAGACGATGAACCTTGTTGTGGTAACAATCGTTTGCTGCAAACCATTCTTCGTGACCAATGGGGCTACAAATATTTAGTGGTTTCTGATTGTGGGGCCGTTACCGATTTCTTCACCAGTCATAAAGTTTCTTCTGATGCGGTGCATGCTTCTGCAAAAGCAGCTTTGGCGGGAACTGATGTGGAATGTGTTTGGGCGGGTTATGCTTTTGAAAAATTACCTGATGCTGTTAAAAGAGGTTTGATCAATGAATCCGATATCAACGAACATTTAATGCGGGTTTTGGAAGGGCGTTTCAGCTTGGGTGAGATGGATGATGATGCGCTTGTACCCTGGACAAAAATTCCTATGTCTGTTGTAAATAATAACGAGCATAGAGATCTTGCATTAATGATGTCCCGTGAATCAATGACACTTCTTCAGAATAAAAACAATGTTCTTCCTCTGAATAAGTCCCTGAAAAAAATAGCAGTCATCGGTCCTAATGCAGACAATGCACCGATGCTATGGGGAAATTATAATGGCACACCCATAAGAACCATCACAATTTTGAATGGAATTAAATCCAAACTTCCTGCAAGCAGTGTTGTGTATGATAAAGCATGTGATCTTGTAGAAAATAAAGCGACTAAGAGTTATTTTTCATACACATCTATTGATGGTAAGAAAGGTTTTAAAGCCACTTACTGGAATAACCATGAAATGTCCGGGGATCCGGTCACAACGGACCAAGTTTCCAATCCGCTTAAAATTACTACAGCAGGCGACCATGAGTTTGCACCAGGTGTAAAACTCGTAGGCTTTTCTGCGAAATATGAAACCGAATTTACAGCGCCTGCCACTGAGGAAATTGTTTTCAAATGCGGTGCCACCGGGTATTTTGAATTGTTTGTAAATGGAAAATCGTTAAGAAGGTTTAATAACTGGCGCACATTACCATCGCGGATACCTTACAATGTAGAAAGCGGGAAAAAGTATAAAATCGAAATTAAATATGCTCAATTAAATAACTGGCAGGCAAATATTGAATTTGATTTTGGAAAAGAAGTAGATATTGATTTCAGCGGATTAATTAATAAACTGAAAGGCATAGACGAAGTTGTGTTTATCGGCGGCATCTCTGGTATGCTCGAAGGTGAAGAGATGCCTGTATCATATCCAGGCTTTAAAGGTGGCGACAGAACCGATATTCAATTGCCGGAAGTACAGCGCAATTGTTTAAAAGCATTGAAGGCCGCCTGCAAAAAAATAATTTTTGTTAACTGTTCAGGCTCTGCCATTGGGTTAGTGCCTGAAACACAAAGCTGCGATGCAATCCTGCAGGCATGGTATAGTGGCGAATCGGGTGGCCACGCAGTCGCCGATGTGTTATTCGGCGATTACAATCCTTCGGGGAAACTTCCCATTACGTTTTATAAAGACACGACGCAGCTTCCCGGCTTTGAAGATTATTCCATGAAAGGAAGAACCTACCGGTATATGACGAGCGAACCACTTTTTCCATTCGGTTTTGGTTTAAGCTACACCAATTTCAATATCAGTAGTGCTCAATTGGATAAAACCCAAATTAAAAATGGAGAGCGTGTAACCATTACCGTTACCGTTAGCAATACCGGCAAACGTAATGGAGCGGAAGTAATACAGGCTTATGTTAAAAAAGTAAACGACACGGACGGTCCTCTAAAAACATTAAGAGGCTTTACAAAAATAAATGTTGCTGCAGGTAAAACGGTTAATGCAGTTATTAATTTGCCTTATTCAGCTTTTGAGTTTTATGATGACAAGGCATTACAAATGACAGTAACACCGGGCGAATATGAGATATGCTATGGCAATAGTTCGGCTGCAAAAGATTTAAAAATAGTAAAGGTGAGTGTTCAATAGAGTTGGTCAATGATTATTTATTGAATAATAACCCGAAAAATTTATAACAGATAAAAGCATAAATATGAAAATAAAACTTCGATTGCTTTTGTGGCTTTCATTCATCTTAATTACTACACACGTCTTTTCGCAACACAAAAATTTTTACATATTCCTATGCTTTGGACAATCCAATATGGAAGGCAATGCAAGAATTGAAGCGCAAGACACTGTAGTGAATCAACGGTTTCAGGTAATGGAAACTGTTGATTGTCCCAATCTGAATAGATTAAAAGGCAACTGGTATGTTGCTGTGCCTCCGTTATGCAGGTGCAGAACAGGGCTCACGCCTGCCGATTACTTTGGCAGAACAATGGTTGCAAACCTTCCCAAAAAAATAAGAGTAGGTGTTATCAATGTCTCGGTAGGTGGTTGCAAAATTGAATTGTTTGATAAGGATAATTATCAGTCGTATGTTTCAACTGCTCCATCATGGATGATTGGCATGATCAATCAATATGATGGAAATCCTTATGCACGACTTGTGGAGATCGCAAAGTTGGCTCAGAAGGATGGCGTAATAAAAGGGATGTTGTTTCATCAGGGCGAGTCCAATACAGGTGATAGTACATGGCCGCAAAAAGTGAAGCTTGTGTACGACAATCTGATAAAGGATCTTCATCTCAAAGCTGAATCTGTTCCTCTTCTTGCAGGAGAAATGGTGAATGCTGACCAGGATGGCAGATGTGCAAGCATGAATGCGATCATAGCAACACTACCTCAAATAATTCCTAATTCATACATTATCTCATCAAAAGGATGCACGGCTGCTCCCGATCATCTGCACTTCAATGCAGAAGGCTACCGCGAATTTGGAAAACGGTACGCGGAGAAAATGCTTTCATTATTGGGTTATGATGTCTCTGATCCCGAATAAAATGCTATGATATGCGGCGAAAAATTTAATAACAACTTCTAAATTTTAAAATGATTATTCAACGTATTTACATATTGTTTTTTCTGGTTCTTGCTTTAAACGATACCAAAGCGCAATCTTATCAGAAAACTGATTGGGGAATAAAAACCGAAATCAATTCAATCACAACGGAAGTTCAGTTTTACAGTCCTTCCATTGTAAGAATTATAAAATCTCCTACGGACCGCAGCTTTTCGAAAGAAAGTCTTTCAGTTATCAGGAAGCCACAACAATCAACATTCAATGCTAAGCAACAAGGCAATTTGCTTAGTTTAAAAACAGCAACACTTGCAATCGTTCTCAATCTTAAAAATGGTGAACTCGCTTATTCAACAGCAAAAGGCGAATCGCTTTTAAAAGAAAAAACAGATGGTGCAAAATTCACTCCATTCAACGATGCAGGCATTAACACGTTCTCTGCTTATCAATCTTTTGTTTTAGATAAGGATGAAACCATCTACGGTTTAGGTACGCAGCAAAGAGGTAAGATGAGTCAACGCAATGTAACGTTGAATATGATCCAGGCGAATACTGATGATTACATTCCTTTCTTCCAATCAGTAAAAGGCTACGGATTATTCTGGGACAATTATTCTCCAACACAGTTTGTTGACAATTCTGAAGGCACATCTTTCAAATCGGATGTTGGCGATTGCATTGATTATTATTTTATGTATGGTGGCAATGCCGATGGTGTGATTGCCAACATGCGTGACCTCACCGGGCAAGTGCCAATGTTTCCATTATGGACATTCGGTTACTTTCAAAGTAAAGAACGTTATAAAAGCCAGGATGAATTATTAGATGTAGTAAAAAAGTATCGTGAATTAAAAGTTCCGCTTGATGGAATTATACAAGACTGGCAATACTGGGGAAGCAATTACTTGTGGAATGCAATGGATTTTTTAAATGACGAGTTTCCACGACCACAAAAAATGGTAAATGACGTACACGATTTACATGCACATATCACTATTTCTATTTGGAATTCTTTCGGCCCAAAAACAAAACAGTATCGTGAGTTGGATAGTATTGGCGCTCTGATGAATTTTAGTACATGGCCACAATCGGGTTCTACCATATGGCCGCCCCGGCGTGATTATCCCTCTGGCGTACGGGTGTATGATCCGTATAATCCTGCAGCCCGCGATATTTACTGGAAATATTTGAAATATTTGCATTCACTTGGTATTGATGGCTGGTGGATGGATTCATCAGAGCCTGACCATCTTGATTTCAAGCCTTCTGATTTGGATAACAAAACTTATTTGGGCTCATTCAGAAAAGTTCGAAATGCTTTTCCTTTGATGACGGTTGGTGGAGTGTACACACATCAACGTGCTGTTGATTCGAGCAAGAGAGTGTTTATTCTTACACGTTCTGCATTTGCAGGACAACAACGTTATGGCGCTAATACATGGTCCGGTGATGTTACTTCATCATGGAATGCATTGCGCAATCAAATTTCTGCAGGATTGAATTTTTCGTTGAATGGTATTCCGTATTGGAATGCAGATATTGGTGGATTTTTTCTTACACGATTTCGCAGAAAATTAAAAGATCCGGAGTATCGTGAATTATATGTTCGTTGGTTGGAGTTTGGTGCTTTTACTCCGATGATGCGCTCACACGGAACTGATGCTCCAAGAGAAATTTATCAATTCGGAGCCAAAGGAAATAAATATTACGATGCAATCGAAAAATATATCAACCTGCGTTATCGCTTCCTTCCTTATATCTATTCTACTTCGTGGGATGTAACGGCCAATCAATCGAGCATGATGCGTGCCTTGGTGATGGATTTTCCGAAAGATAAAAATGCTTTGGATATTAATGACGAATACATGTTTGGTAAATCAATTCTTGTAAGTCCTGTTACAAATGCAATGTATGTAAAGCCAGGTGTGAGTGGAAAAGATACTGTGCAAGTAGAAGACTTTAGTAACATCAAATCAAAAGAAACTTACCTTCCTGCAGGTAACGATTGGTTTGATTTCTGGACTGGTGAAAAATTATCCGGCGGAAATAAAGTAAATAAACAATCTCCGCTCGACATCATTCCGCTTTATGTAAAAGCAGGGTCTGTCATTCCTGTTGGTCCAAATGTTCAATACGCTGAAGAAAAAAAATGGGACGATCTTGAAATAAGAATTTATCCCGGAGCCAATGGAAAATTTGTTTTGTACGAAGATGAAAATGACAACTACAATTACGAAAAAGGAGTTTATTCAACGATCACTTTCTATTGGGATGATAAAAAGAAAACCTTAACGATCAACGATAGAGAAGGTTCTTTCCCGGGAATGCTTGATAGCAGAAAATTCAACATTGTAATAGTTAGTGAAGGCAAAGGCGGTGGAGAAAACATGGTTTCCCAATCTGATAAGGAAATAACTTATTCAGGAAAAAAACTGGCAATTAAATTTTAGAAGATTCAGACGCAAACAAAATAAACGTGAAGCTCAAAATAATTACGACTCTCTTTTTTTCTCTTTGCGCTTTTTCATCAATTGCGCAGAAGGTCACTGTTCAATCACCGAATCAAAAAATAAATATTGAATTATTTTCTGAGAAAAATACTGATTTTGGTGAATGGTATTTAAAAACATCTTACAATAACAATGGAAAAATTTCAGAAGCTATTCCTCGTATTGACTTAGGCTTATCACGCAGCGACCAGGATTTTTTAAACGAGCTGAAATTCTTAAAAGCAGGCAAATCAATTTTAATTAACGAAGGGTACACGGCTTTGCATGGCAAAAAATCTGTTTGCAAAAATTCTGCAAACGAAGTAGTCCTTTCTTTCGAAAATCCATCTAAAGCAAAATTGAATGTAATCATCAGGGCTTATAATGATGGTATTGCTTTTCGTTATGAGTTTCCTGAGAAACAGGGAACGTTTAAAGTAAAAGACGAATTGACATCTTACTCCATTACCAAAGAAACACTGCGTTGGATGGAAAAATGGAATGCTGCCAATGAAGGATTGTACATTCCGATGAGTGATGATAAAATTCAAAAGCAGGAATGGTGTTATCCTGCACTTTTTAGATTAAAAGATAGTTCCTGCTGGTTCTTATTGCATGAAGCGGATGTAGACAGAAGCTATTGTGGTACTAAGTTGAGTAATGCTGTTGATTCTTCTAAATACAAACTTACTTTTCCAAACCCAAAAGATGAAAGAGGATTAGGTGAATCGCAACCGACTATAACACTTCCATGGAAATCACCCTGGCGTGTAATCATTATGGGTACGCTTGCTGATATTGTTGAATCCACTTTAGTTGATGATGTCTCTACTCCGTCAGTAATAAAAAATACAAGTTGGATAAAACCAGGAATTGCCTCGTGGAATTATTGGTCAAGCAATCACGGTACGAAGGATTATAAAATCGTTTGCGAGTTTGCTGACCTGGCAGCAGAAATGAACTGGCCTTACACTCTCCTTGATTGGGAATGGGATGCAATGAGCAACGGTGGTAATCTTGAAGATGCACTTAAATATATTCATTCAAAAGGAGTGAAGCCATTGATGTGGTACAATTCAGGCGGGCCACATAACTATGTTTCTTCTACTCCCCGCGACCGGATGTTTACACATGAAAACAGGGTTGAGGAATTTACGAAACTTCAAAAGTTGGGAGTTGCGGGAGTTAAGATTGACTTCTTTGAAAGTGAGAAACAAGACATGATCAAATACTATCTTGACATTTTAGAAGATGCCGCTCAATTTCAAATGATGGTGTACTTCCACGGTTGTATTGTACCAAGAGGATGGTCACGAACCTATCCCTAACCTGATGACTCTTGAAGCAGTACGCGGCGCCGAATGGTATAACAACACGCCTGATTTTTCAATTCCTGCGCCGGAACATAATGCTACGCTTCCTTTCACTCGCAATGTAGTTGGACCAATGGACTATACGCCTGTTACGTTTACTAACTCGCAATACCCACATCTCACATCATATGGACATGAACTCGCATTGAGTGTAATATTTGAATCAGGCATTCAACACTTGGCTGACAGGCCGGAAGGCTATCATGACCTACCTGATGCTGCTAAAACATTTTTGAAAGAAGTACCTAACGCATGGGACGATACGAAACTCTTGGATGGATACCCGGGAAGAGATGTTGTAATAGCAAGACGTAAAGGAACTGCATGGTATATTGGAGGCATCAGTGCTGAACAAAGAGAAAGAATAAAAACAATAAAGTTTGATTTCTTGCCGGAAGGAATGAAATACAAATTGACATTGATAGCTGATGGCAAATACGACAGCAAATTCGCAACGCAATATATGGTTATTGATAAATCATCTTCAGTAGATGTGAAGTTGCTCCGACGTGGTGGTTTTGCCGCATCGTTAACACCGATAGAATAATGATACCGATTTCAATAATTATTTTATGAATAGAGTTATGAAAAGAGTTTCAAAATTTTTCTTGTTTGGATTTCTTTTTTTATTCTCTTCTACAGCATTTGCATACACAGGCAAAAAACAAATCATTGAAGCAGAAGGCGCTAAAAGTATAGGTGGCGCATCTATCATTGCAGATCATTCTGCTTCGGATGGTCATCTGGTCAGTCTGGAAAATGCAGGACAGGCTATCATCTTCACCGACTTACCATCAGCAAATAAATTAGCCATTCGTTATGCTTCTTTAAACGTTGGAACAATAAGTGTTGCCGTTAATAATGTGAAAGCGATTAAAGTAAACATTCATTCTTCAGGAGCTTTGACTGGCTCTTTTCTTTATGCAATAATTGAGGTTAAAATTCCAAGCCGTTCAATGCTTACTGTTAGTCTTGATACAAACGATGTAGCAGTTAATATTGATAGAATAGAAATTGGTGATGGTGATTTAGGATTGAAGCCTGATATCTGGAATCTTCCACCATTACCAATAGCAGATGGACCTTTTTCCGCTGACTGGAAAGAATTAAGTCGAATTTATACTGTACCTGAATGGTGGCGTGATGCCAAGTTTGGTGCATGGGCACATTGGGATCCGCAATCAATGCCGGAGCAGGGCGACTGGTATGCACGTGGCATGTATATGGAGGGGAACAGACAATATGAATACCATCTAAAACATTTTGGTCATCCTTCTGAATACGGTTATAAAGACATTGCTAACAATTGGGTAATTGATAAATGGAATCCTGAAGAATTAATGAATCTCTATGTAGAAATGGGAGCCCGTTACTTCATGGCAATGGGTGTTCATCATGATAATTTTGATTGTTGGAATTCGAAATATCAGCCGTGGAATTCTGTACGTGTTGGTCCTAAAGTAGATATTGTGGGAACCTGGGGAAAAATTGCACGCAAACATGGTTTGCATTTTGGTATTGGATTTCATAATACACCTCCACGCACATGGGGACAATTTATGCCGGTGCGTTACACGAGCGATAAAAAAGGACCAATGAAAGGCGTTCCTTATGATGCGCTTCAAACCGTAAAAGATGGAAAAGGAAAATGGTGGGAAGGCATGGACCCTGTTGATCTTTATGGCCCCATTCACACAAGCAAGGATGATCCTTTGCGATCTCCTTTTGCCAATCAATTTATGTGGCGGATTGATGATGCCATCAGCAAGTATCATCCTGATATAATTTATTTCGACGAGCATGCTGGCGATTCGCAAGTGGATTTAGGTGTGCACATGGGATTAGGTTTTTTGGCTCCGCAGTTAATCGCCAACTATTACAATAAATCCCTTCGATGGAATCATAAAAAAATGGAAGTAGTTATTAACCTCAAAGGCGTTGGTGGGCGGTGGAATAGTTTTGAAAATAATCCGGACTTACTTCCATTCGTTGATCGCTCCCTTGTTAAGAGTAGCGAATTTGTAATTGAACCGGAAATAATGGCTTACTCATTTCAAACCGAAACAAGTATTGCTGACTGGCATTACATGACCGGGATGAAATACATGAACGCAAAAAAAATAATTGAATTGCTGATGGAAAATGTTTGCCGCAATGGAACCATGTTGCTCAATCTCACACAGCATGGCCGCGGCGATCTTGATCCTGAAGTCATTCAAACATGTAAAGATGTTGGCGCCTGGTTGAAAGTAAATGGCGAGGCTGTTTATGGATCACGTCCTTTTGAAGTGTATGGAGAAGATAACGTTCGATACACACGTAATAACGGTTATGTGTATGCTACGATTTTAAATTGGAAGGATAGTGTGCTAAATCTTAAATCACTGTATAGTGGCGGAAGTACGATAGGAAAAGTTTCCAAGGTGGAATTGCTTGGCTCAAATGTTACAATAAATTTTGTGCAGGATGAAAAGGGTTTGACAGTAACACCTGGTAAAGCAGCTTTACCATTAACTGGAATATCAAATCAATCCTTAGCCTCCCGTATTCGTGTGTTGCGGATAACACATGATAAAGCCTGGTTCAATGACGATGACCCCGGCGTAGTTGCTGCAGGATGGTATCGCCAATGCAATTTGGGTACAGGTGATTTTAATAATGATCTTACCATCAGTGATACACCCGGCGATGCTTGGACGAGTTCATTCACCGGGAAGGGTATTTCAGTCGTCGCCCCTAAAGAAAATGGAGCAGATAAGATTGAAATTAAAATTGATGGAAAAACAAAAGCAATGGTGGATCTGTCAACAAGTGGGGCACGTCAGGCGCAGCAAGTGGTGTATGATGTAAGTGGTTTAAATGCCGGGAAACATTCTATCAGTATTATCAATCGTGGCAATGGTAAAGTGGCTGTTGATGCGTTGATTGTTCGATGAGAGTCATGTTGGGTTAACCATCATTAAATAATTAGAGTAAATCATGAGAGTAAAATTTCTTTTTCTTGTTTGCCTGATACCTGGTTTTGCTTTTACACAGGTTTATATGAAACACAGTTTGCAGAAAGATCATCTTTCAATACAACTTTCTGAAGGTGTATTGAATATTACGCCGCTATCGGATAAGGCAATAAGGGTGCAATGGGAAAAAGGAATGAAAGAAGAACGTGAATTTGTTTTAATCAACAAACTCCCTGTACCTGCTTTTAAATTTTCAGAAACACCAGCAAAGCTTAAGCTCAGTACCAATTTAATTACAGTATTGTTTGACAAACAAACAGGAGCTATTGATTACAGCGACAACAGAGGAAAAGTTTTTTTGGGTGAAAAAGCAGAAAGCCGAAAACTAACAGCCAATTCTATAATGGGTGAACCTTGTTTTATTGCAGAACAAAGTTTTGATTCGCCTGCTGATGAATATTTATTTGGATTAGGACAATTCCAGGACGGGCAATACAATTTGAAAAATGTGACTCGTAAATTGATCCAGGTAAATTCGCAAATAGCAATTCCTTTTCTTTATTCAAGCAGAGGATATGGATTGCTCTGGCATCAATATGGTCTTACTGAATTTAATCCTGCAGATAATGAGGTAGCTCTCACAAAAAAAGATTCTGCCTCAGGTGAAAAAAATGATGTGGAAGTAACTACCACTTCAGGTACGCAAAGAGTAACACGGCAACAATCACTCTATACAGGAAAGTTTACAATTTCAAAAAACGGTGATTATACCATGATGCTTGATTTAGGAAACATGGAAAGCCGTCATCTTCTCGTAATTGATGGCGCGCCGCTTATAGATCAAACCAATTTATGGCTTCCTCCTGCTGCAAGTAAGATCATTAAATTAAAAGCAGGCGAACATAATGTACAGGTAGTTTGTAAATCAACAAACACTCCAAAATTATCTTGGAAGGAAACTAATAATACAACAACGTTCCGTTCACCAAATGCAAAGTCGCTCGACTATGTTGTATTTTATGGAAAGAATGCGGATGAAGTAATCAGCACATACAGAAATCTTTCCGGCAATGTACCCATGCTTCCTTTGTGGGCTTATGGTTTTTGGCAATGCCGGGAGCGTTACACATCCGGAAAGCATTTGGTGCAAACTGTTGAAGAATTCAGAAGAAGAAATCTGCCGATGGACGTCATTGTGCAGGACTGGCAATACTGGGGTAAGAATGGTTGGGGCGTTCCAAAATTTGACACGACTAATTATCCAAACCCCGAACAATTCATCAAACAACTGCATGATTTGAATGCACAATTTTCAATTTCTGTTTGGGAAAATCTTGACAAAAAATCTGACGTTGCCAAACCGTATGTTGAGAAGAATCTCTACATACCCAATACTCCATGGATTGATATTTATAATCCCGAAACAAAAACCACACACTGGAATGCCTTAAATGAAAATCTTTTCAGCAAAGGCGTTGACTCCTGGTGGATGGATGCAACAGAACCGGAGAATGATGCATTGGCGGGCAAACAGACATATTTTGGATTAGGTAATTTTTATCGCCTTACTTATCCACTGTTTGTAAGCAAAGCAATTTATGAAGGCCAACGTGCAACGAATGATCAGAAAAGAGTTGCCATTCTAACTCGTTCTGCATTTGCAGGACAACAGCGTTATGGAACAATTAATTGGTCGGGAGATATTGGTGGCACATGGGATTCTTACAGAAGACAAATTGTTGCAGGATTGAATTATAATTTAACCGGCATGCCTTATTGGACAACCGACATAGGTGGTTTCTTTCGTCCCGGCAAATCTCAATACACTGATCCAAAATATCACGACATTCTCACCCGATGGTTTCAATGGGGAACATTCAATCCGATATTCCGCATTCATGGTTACCAAACAGAAACAGAACCGTGGAAATATGGAGATACAGTAATGAATGACATGCGAAACATGCTCAATCTTCGTTATCGCCTGATGCCATACATTTATTCCGAAGCATGGCAGGTTTCGAAAAACGGTTCTACTATGATGCGGCCACTGGTGATGGATTTTAAAAATGATTCCGTTGCCATTGCACAATCTTATCAGTACACGTTTGGAAAGTCATTTCTTGTTGCACCAATTGTTGAACCGGGAGTTACTGATTGGAATGTGTATTTGCCTAAATCAACTATATGGTATGACTTCTGGACAGGAAAACGTTTCACCGGAGGGCGGACAATAAAAACCGATGCACCTCGAGATAGGATTCCTCTTTTTGTAAAAGCAGGTTCTATTGTTCCGATGGGGAAATTTCTCCAATACACTTCCGAAAAACCGATGGACACTTTGGAGATAAGAATTTATACTGGAGCAGATGGACAATTCACTTTGTATAGTGATGAAGGAAATAATTACAACTACGAAAAAGGAAAATACACAGAAATACCGTTTAAGTGGAATGAACAACAGCAAACACTTGCGATCGATAAACAGCAAGGCAGTTATGCAGGGGCATTAAAAAGACATGTGTTCATTATTGTTTGGGTAAATGAATCAAGTGGAAAAGGAATAGAAATTTCTAAAAAAACAAAAGCAGTTATTTACACAGGAGAAAAAGTCAGCGTAGTAAAAAAATGAAGCTCGGGCCGGTTTGAATTGAAAATTAGAAAAGATTGAGCGTATAACTGGTATCAAAAATTATTGCCTGAAAAAGTGTTCAATTTTTTCGTAAATAGAAACCTAAAAACAATTTTATGTGAAGAAACAAAGATTTATACCACATGAAACGGGTAGCCCCGGTTTTTGTTGCATTTCCTTTGACGGCGGTGAGGAATAATTTCAATTTATCATAATGCATTTCCAAGGTTTCATGCGGGAAGCGAGCAGAATGGTTTTATAAAATGAAATGCCTTTTAGTAGGCGAAATTAAATTGTTGGGTTTGGTACCAGTTTGTTTTGTTCAAAATCCTTCAATGGTTTTTATTGGAAGTTTTTTGTCTTAAAGTTTGAATACTTTGTAGTGGCCTGATTTGCTCCTACTGTGAATTGCTCCATTTCAAATATGAGTTATGAGTTGTGCAATCAGCAACATATGACAATTTTTAAAACCATTGCAGACCGGGCACAACATGCAGTGGCAGGGTTTCTTATGGAGGAATTTCAGGTGAAGCGCTTGAAAAAGCAGATATCAAACGTATATAAGTATGAATCACACGGAACTTCGCGTCAATGGCAAACATTAAGATGCCGCCGGAACAATTTGCAAATTCCATTTTTGAAAACTAAAAGAACGCCATGAAATACCTGATTTTTTTAATCACGATATTGTCTGTAAAAGGATTTATCCATGGTCAAAAACCCTCACCGGTAAGGGTCGAAGAAGGATTAGTGCAGGGAATATCCGAAGATAGTTTAACTGTTTACAAAGGAATCCCTTTTGCTGCACCTCCCGTTGGCGATCTTCGTTGGCGTGCTCCTCAACCAGCGGCAAAATGGGATGGAGTGAAACAAGCAGACAAGTTTGCCCCCGGCCCGATTCAGGGTGGAAATCCTCCTTCGGGAAAAAGTGAAGATTGCTTATATCTGAATATCTGGACACCTGCAACATCAGCGAGCGACCGGGTACCGGTGCTGGTGTGGATCTATGGGGGGGGATTTAATTTTGGATCCACTTCCGAGCCTACTTATAGCGGTGAAAACCTCGCAAAAAAAGGTGTCGTATTCGTCAGCATATCTTACCGTGTAGGTCAACTTGGGTTTTTGGCGCATCCGGAGTTGAGTGCCGAGAGCCCGAATCATGTTTCGGGAAATTATGGCTTGCTCGACATGATTGCGGGTCTTACATGGATAAAGAAAAATATTGCGGCATTCGGTGGCGATCCCGATAAAGTAACCATTTTTGGCGAATCGGCCGGAGGCATTGCGGTGAGTATGTTATGTGCCTCGCCATTGGCCAATGGGCTGTTCCGGGGCGCCATTTCGGAAAGCGGCGGCTCGTTCGGTCCCCCGCGGCCAACAACTTTTCCGGGCGAAAATTTAAAGCCCCTTCTGGATGCCGAGCGTGCGGGTGAAGCTTATGTCAAAAGTGCCGGAGTGTCATCCATTGCTGAACTGCGGAAGATCGATGCCGGCAAACTCCCGGCTATTCGCGGGCTTGCATGGCCGATCATTGATGGATGGGTAATTCCCGGGGATCAGTACAAACTCTACGAAGCAGGAAAATATAATAAAACGCCTATTCTCGTTGGTTACAACTCCGACGAAGGCGCCAGCTTTTCGCCACCCAAAACACCCGAAGATTACATCCATGGTGTAAAAAATCGTTACGGCAAATTTGCTGACGATCTGATCAAAGCCTATCCGGTCGGAACGAATACGGTTCCAAAAACCGCCAGAGACCTGACGCGTGATGCTGCGTTCGGTTGGCAGACCTGGAGTTGGGCACGCCTGCAGGCAAAGACAAGCAAGCAAAAAGTTTATTATTATTATTTCGATCAGCATCCTGATTACCCGGCGGATTCGCCAAGAGCTGGTGATGGCTCACCGCATGGCCAGGAAGTAGCGTATGTGTTCGAACATCTCAATGCTTCGAATCCCGAGATGACTAAAACAGATTTTGAAATTTCGGATGCTATGGCTACTTATTGGACAAACTTTGCCAAGACTGCCAATCCTAATGGCAAAGGCGTTCCCGAATGGCCGGCATTCAGCAATGTCAATCCGGTGGTAATGTACTTCAACGAGATACCGCACACAGGACCCGTACCCAGTGCAACATCGCTTAAGGTACTTGATGCTTATTTCCAATGGCGAAGAACGCTGGAGGGAGAATCCTGGGCCAGGTAACTTTGAGGATGTACGTTATTTCATTTTTGAAACTCAGGACAATTGCCCATTCCATTGTTGGTAAAAAATATTTCGTTCATTTATTTCAAAATTTAGTTAATCAATTAATCATGAAAAAAATTTCTATCGTTTTGCTTGCTGTAATGGCGGGTGGTATTGTATCGGCACAGTTTGCCGGCATACAGCGAAACCAGGAAGAGTCGCTTCCCGACGGTTTTAAGCCCGCATCAACAAACACATTTTTATCACAATATCCGGCGGTTAATCCTCAAACCCGCCAGGCTATATTCAGAGTCGTGGCGCCTTACGCCCAATCTGTAGCATTGCAGTTATCAGGAAAACATAGCATGAAGAAAGATGAGAAGGGTGCGTGGTGGTATACGACGGATCCACTGGTAGTCGGGTTCCATTACTATGCAATCCTTATTGACAGTGTCCCTGTAATGGACAGAAATAGTGCAGCTTATTTTGGCAGTAACTGGGAGTCTGCCGGAATTGAAATACCCGAAGGCCCTGAGGGAGATTACTACAGGTTTAATAACAACATACCTCATGGACAAATCCGCTCGATCAATTACTGGTCTGATATTAACGGGCTGGAGCGTCATATCAATGTTTATATCCCGGATGAATATGAAAAAAATCCAAAGAAAAGATATCCCGTACTTTATCTTGTACATGGTTGGGGCGAAGATGAAAACGGATGGTCAACCCAGGGACATTTGACAAACATAATGGACGGTTTGATAGCATCTGGCAAAGCGGTTCCGATGATTGTGGTGATGCCCAGCGGTGATATCAAAACAAACTCCGACGTGCGCAAGGCTTCGGGTAACGTCACAGATATTTTTGCAAAGGACCTTGTTCCCTACATTGATAAAACATTCCGCACTTTTTCAGACAAACAACACAGGGCGATGGCTGGCTTGTCCAGGGGCGGAATGCAGACCACCAGCACCGTATTTGCCAACATGGATAAATTCGGCTGGATGGGTACTTTCAGCGGATTTTTCTATCGCGGAGACAGTTTAGTTGAAAAAGGCTTTAACGGTGTCTTTAAAGATCCTGCGGCCTTCGATAAGCAGATAAATCTGCTATTCATCAGTACAGGTTCCGAAGAAGGACAAGGCGCCAAAAAATCGTTCGATGCCCTCAGGGCCAGTGGCATTAACAATGTAATTTATCACGAATCCCAGGGCACCGCCCACGAATGGTTAACATGGCGAAGGGCGCTTAATGATTTTGCACCCAGGTTGTTTAAAAATTAATAAGATATTTTTTTTGATAAAATCCTCACGGCAATGCGTGGATTTTTATTTTTTATTTCCAAGCCAGTGAATGAAATTGTGGGGAAGGGTTATTGCACTTTAAATGTCCTTCGTATGAATTTCAAAACATTACCTGTCAAAATTATTGCCCTCTTTGTCACGCTTTTTTCGCTGTTTATTTATTCAGGCTGTGATATAAGTTCCTTTTCGCCTGATGCACATACATCATGGTCTCAATATGGAGGAGGGACTGATCAGTCAAAATATTTTGATGCTTCCCAGATCACTAAGGAAAACGTGGGTCAGATGCGGATTGCATGGACCTATGCTACAGAAGATAACATTCCCTACATGTTTCAACCCATTGTAGTAGATACTACGATGTATGTATATGCCAAAAACTTTTCCCTTATTGCCTTAAGTGTTGTGACCGGCAAAGAGATATGGATTCATATTAATCTGCAGGGGCTGTCAAGAAGAGGTCTTAATTACTGGGAGAGCAAAGATAAAAAAGATAAACGCCTGGTATTTACGCTGAATAATACCATACAGGAAATAGATGCCATCACGGGGAAGTCCATTACTAATTTCGGTGATAATGGCTATGTAGATATGCGGGTAGGCCTGGATCGTGACCCTACTTCTATCCGACGAATTCAGGCGATGACTCCCGGTGTTATTTACGATGATCTTTTAATCATAGGTTCGGCTCCGGGAGAAGGCTTTTTCTCGCCACCCGGTCATGTACGGGGTTACAATGTTATTACGGGAAAACTAGTATGGACCTTCCACACCATTCCGCACCCGCAAGAGTTTGGATATGATACCTGGCCGAAAGACGCTTATAAATATGTTGGCGGTGTAAATGTTTGGAGCGAAATGTCAGTTGACGCTAAAAGAGGTATTGTGTTTTTGCCACTTGGGTCTCCAACTTATGATTATTATGGGGCCGATCGTTTAGGAAGCAACCTGTTTGGTAATTCGCTGGTGGCATTGAATGCCCGTACCGGCAAACGCCTATGGCATTATCAAACCGTGCACCATGATCTTTGGGATTATGACCTGTCCCCGGCTCCGCAATTATTAACAGTAAATCGGAATGGAAAAAATATTGATGTAGTTGCAGTAGCAACAAAGCATGGTTTCGTGTTTGTCTTTAACCGTGAAACTGGCGAACCTATATTTCCCATTGAAGAGAAGCCTTTCCCTCCGAGTGAAATGCCTGGCGAGCAAGCCTGGCCAACTCAACCAATTCCATCATTGCCAGGCTTTACCCGTAACAAAGTAACTAAAGAAACGTTGAATACATATTTCTCTGACAGTTTAAAACAGATATGGTACAAGCGGCTTGATGCCGCCAAATCCGGCCTGTACATTCCACCTTCTGATAAGTATGAAACTATCATGATGCCGGGAGCATTGGGCGGCGCCAACTATGGCAATACAGCCGCTGATCCGAAAAACGGTATTATGTATATTCTCACGCAGGAATATGCTTCTGTTTATAAGTTAGAAAAAGTAGAACCCCAAAAAATTGATCTTTCTGAAGGTAACCTCAGAAAAGTTCAGGTTTATTACACAGTCAATTGTCAGTCCTGTCATGGAGATAAAATGCAGGGAATGGTAGGGCCTTCGCTGGTGAACCTGGGGCAACGAATGTTTTATGACGAATTTAGAAATACAGTATTAAATGGCCGTGGACGGATGCCAGGATTAATTCATGTTGATGAACAAACTTTAGCTTCATTATTCCGCTATATGGGGGGCATTCCCCGCAGTTTTAATTTCGGCCGGAGAGGCAATGACAACAGAAAAGTGGAAGGTCCGGTGGTAGATTCCGGTGGCGTTGCCATGAAACCAGATGCTGCCAGAGGTACGCCCATGTCAGATTATCCTGAAGGCATTGAACATCCGGAAAATCGCTATACAACCGATTACGGGATTGAATGGATGGGCTTAGCAGCTCCACCGTGGTCATCTATTGTCGCCTATGATCTGAACAATGGCACGATTAAATGGAAGATGCCGATCGGACAGGATTCTGCCTTTGTAAATGGAGATGAAACCAAAGGCGCTCCGGCAGGTACTCAAAGAAAAGGAATGGTTATTACATCGACAGGGTTAGTGTTTGCAACGGGCAAGGGTGGGAAACTTTACGCATTTGATGCAGATAATGGAAGGATTCTATGGGAAACAACACTTAGCAATGAAACAACCGGTCAGCCTGCTATGTACACATACAAAGGCAAGCAATACCTGGTGATTAATGCGACGGCTGATTTTACAAGAGATAGTTATGACCATTCAAAAGAGCCGGGAGCTTTGCCGAGAGGTTATCTAGTGTTTGCGCTACCGGATCGTAAATGATAAAATGATTCGATTTATTTTTAATAGGCAACAAAACCATTTGAGAATTATGAAAAATCTGCTTGTAATGTTATTGAGCGCCATGGCCATTTTTGCTACTGCCCAACCTGCCAGCGAACGCATTGTTCATAACGATCCGGCTAAGTATAGGCAACTCTCCGCCGTCCACGCAGGGGCCGGAACAATGGGATTCATGCAGTTGATAGGGCACAATGAATTATCAACAAACTTTCTGTATCTGCATGCGGGACAAATTCCTGACAAGTCCGGCATCGGGCAGCATTTTCATCATACCATCGAAGAGATGTTTGTCATATTGGATGGCGAAGCGGAGTTTACGATTAATGGACGTACTTCGAAAATAAAAGGGCCGGCAATCGTTCCCTGCAAAATGGGTAGCTCTCATGCCATCTATAATTCCAGTGGTAAACCCATTCGCTGGATGAATTTTGCTGTGAGTACTTACAAAGGCCGGGGAGACAATTTTGATTTGGGCGATACCCGCATTGGCGCCAGGCTTGATCCCATTCCTCAGTTTGTTTCTGGTCAACTGAAAAAAGAATTATTAAGACCAGATAATAATGCTTACCCCGGCAATGGAATTCTTTATCGCCGCATATTAGGACCTGATATTTTTTCAACCACCTGGGACCATGTTGATCATGTGGTAATTCCTGCAGGCAATACTGCTGGACCAAGACAATTGGAAGGAATTGAAGAAGTGTACTATGTAATTAAAGGCTCAGGAACAGTCAGTGTGGGTTTAGAATCTGCTGTTATAGAAAAGGATGATGCCTTTTACGGATTATTAGGCGAGAAGCTGAGTTTTGCTAATACCGGCAATACGGATCTTGAATTACTGGTGATTGGAATTGCTTCCTCTAAGCAACAAAAGGATCCTGCCCGTTTGAGGCCTACGGTCCAATCTGACGCCATGGTATTGCAGATGGATTTTGTTGTACCCAAAGAAAATGCCGAAGCGTTTGAAAAAATGTATCACTCTATTTATGTACCTGCGATGACTGTGCAAAAAGGTTATCTTGAATCCAAACTGCTGCGCCTTTTTCCTGAGAATATTGAGAATGAAATTGAAGGTGAAGCAACTGATTATAATTACCAGATCCAGATTTCATTTGCAACAGAACAGGATCGACGGAATTGGGTGGCGAGTGCCCAGCACAAGATTGCATGGCCGGCTGCTACTTCTCTTGCCAAATCATACAAGTGGCGCGGCTATGATGTGATGGGCAATAATATGCAACAGCAATAAGATTCTTTGGATTTGATCCTATATTTTCTTTTTACACAAAAAATAACTATGAAAAAGAATACGGTTAGAAGAAATATTTTGAAAGTGAGCTTTGGGGTACTTGGATTGGGGATAACGATTACTCACACAAATGCTCAGACACCCTCCTTAACATTAGACTTAACGAAACCCGGTGCCACCGTAAGTCCTATGCTTTATGGCTTGATGACAGAAGAAATCAATCATGCCTATGATGGCGGCCTGTATGCGGAACTTATACGTAACCGTGTTTTTAAAGATAATCCAAATACACCGGTCGGATGGAGTCTTATAAAACAGGATTCCGCTACAAAGGCAGATATTAAATTAATTGCTGCAGATCCCGATAATGTTCCATTTACCGAAAGGAGAAATGCGCTAAATGGAGCACTTCAAACAAGCCTTCGGCTGACTGTAGAAAAAGCAGAGGGTAAAGTAGGTATTGCCAATGAAGGTTATTGGGGGATACCCGTAAAACCAGCGACCTCTTATAGAGCATCGTTTTATATAAAAGGTACAGCCCGCACAGAACCTTTTCGATGGCCATGGGAGCCAAAGCCTACAACGCCCCCGTTACCGGATATTGAAAACAATACACCGGGTCCGATGACAGTTTCTATTGAAAGCAACGATGGTAAAACGGTCTATGCTTCAGGCACTATTAATCTTCAAAAAAGCATATACTGGAAAAAATATGAGTTAACGTTAACCACTGCTGCTGATGTGAAACCTACCGCTGGCGCAAGATTTGTAATCAGTACCAACCGCACGGGCCTTTATTACTTCAATCTTGTCTCATTGTTCCCGCCCACTTATAAAAACGAACCAAACGGCTTCAGGCCCGACATTATGCAAATGATGGTGGATATGAAACCTAAATTTTTACGTTTTCCAGGTGGTAACTACCTGGAAGGGCCATTGATCACTGATCATTTTCCCTGGAAAGAAACATTAGGGCCGGTCGAGGGCAGATCGGGACACAAAGGTTCGTGGGGGTATCGTGCATCTGATGGATTGGGATACCTTGAGTTTTTAAAATGGTGTGAAGATATTAAAGGGGAAGCTGTGTTAGGTGTGTATGCGGGCTATTCTTTAAACGGGGACCATATAGATGCCGGTCCGCTTTTGCAACCCTATGTAAATGATGCATTGGATGAAATAGAATACGCAATAGGGGATGTCAATACTTATTGGGGGGCCAAACGTGCGGCTGATGGTCACCCGGCGCCATTTAAACTTACTTATGTAGAAATCGGAAATGAGGATTGGTTTGACAGAACAAACAGTTATGATGGCAGGTTCAACCAGTTTCGTGATGCTATAGAAAAAAAATATCCTCAATTGATCTGCATCTCTACAATAGCTGATGCACAATATCCCACACAGAAAGTAACGTCTGGTAAGAGGCCTGATGTATTAGATGAACATTATTACCGGAATTCATGGGCAATGTGGGAAAACGCATCTCAATATGATAAGTATGATCGCAACGGACCTAAGATATTTGTTGGAGAATGGGCAACAAGAGAAGGTGCACCGACGACAAACTTAAATGCAGCATTGGGTGATGCCGCATGGATGACAGGTATGGAACGTAATTCTGATTTAATCATCATGTCTTGTTATGCCCCTCTGTTCGTAAATGTGAACCCAGCTACTGCTACTGCAACCAAAGCGTGGCAATGGGATTCGGATTTGATTGGCTATAATGCTCTTAATAGTTATGGTTCCCCATCCTATTATGTACAAAGATTGTTCAGCGAATATTTAGGAGATAAGATTGTGACAACTACTGCAGATAAAATCCCGACACAATCGCGGCCGCTCACCCGCAGAGATAGCACGCAGGGTATTACAATACCCCCGCGCGTACCCACTCTATTCTATAGTGCTACTATGGATGAAAAAATGGGAACCATTTATTTGAAAGTTGTTAATACCGCAGGGAAGAAGCAACCGGTGAAAATAAAGCTGAATGGTATATTCAAAGTATTACCGGAAGCAAAATGGGTGGTGATAAAGGGAGATAAGCCTGAAGACACAAATACCATTGCAGATCCTGAAAAGATTGTACCGGTTGAATCAATAATAAAAAAAGTATCGAAAAGTTTTACACCGAACCTTGACCCTTATTCTGTAAGTATATTTCAAATACAAACCATGAAGTAAAAAATAATACAATTATTATGAAAAGGCTTTTTCTGCTTTGCTCCTTTCCGGCGACTATGTTATATACTTCAAAATTATCTGCTGCCATACGACTGCCTCCTATTGTGAGCAGCAATATGGTTTTGCAACAAAATTCGGAAGCCACTTTATGAGGATGGTCGGACCCGAGTGAACGATCTATCACTATTTCTTCGTGGAAAACGACTGTCGATTCTGTAACCGCATTCAATAGTGGAAAATGGAAAGTCAGGATCAGCACGCCTTCAGCAGGCGGTCCTTATACCATTACTATAAAAGGATGGCGAAATACGATTGTACTGGAAAATATTTTGATCGGCGAAGTACGGATTTGTTCAGGGCAATCAAATATGGAGATGAGTAATACACAACAAATAAGAGATGAGCTGCCTGCCAGCGCCAATGATAACATCCGCTTTTTCACGGTGGCAAAAGCTACTTCCGAATACCCGCAAGACTATGCTGACGGCCAATGGGTGGCTTGCAAGGAAGAAACGCTAAGAAGGTTTAGCGCTGTAGGTTGTTTCTTTGGAAAAAAATTACAAAAAAAGATCTGAACGTTCCTGTTGGCCTTATTCAGTCGGCATGGAGCGGAACACCGGTAGAATTATGGGAACCCAAAGAGATTATTGATAGTGATCCGGTAAGCAGGAAGCCGCTACCAAAATAAAAGCTGTAACGTACAGACCGAATAAACCGGGGCTCATATACAATGCTATGATTTACCCCATCGCTAATTATACAATTGCGGGTACTATCTGGTACCAGGGCGAAGGCAATACCCAGAGGGCTTATGTTTATGAAAAAATGTTTACAGGAATGATCGGTGCTTGGCGTAAACAGTTCGAAAATGAATTTCCTTTTTACTATGTTCAGATCGCTCCATACACTTATGACAACACTTATGAAGCAGCGCTGCTTATGGAACAGCAAACACATTCGCTTTCCTATCCAAAAACAGGCATGGTGGTTATCACGGACCTGGTAGATAATATAAAAAGTCAACATCCGCTCAATAAATTGGATGTAGGTTTACGGCTTGCGAATATTGCTTTGGCAGAAACATATAAAGAAGAGATTCCTGGTCCCGTTTACAAAAATCCGATGTATAAAAGAAAAGATGTTGATAAAGGGAAAATCTACTTATACTTTGATAATGCGCCTGATGGTTTTATGATAAAAGGAAATGAAAAAAACCAACCGCGTTCCTCATTGCAGGTAGTGATCAAATCTTTTTTCCAGCCGATGTAAAAATTGAAAAAGACCGGATCGTTGCTTTTAACAAAGAGATTAAAAACCCGGTAGCAGTAAGATTTTCATTTGGCAACACAGACATGTCGAATGTGTTTAACAAAGAAGGTTTACCCGTTGCTCCTTTCAGAACAGATAATTGGGAAGTGATTTCTGTACCGGTAAAAAAATAAAGTTCTGCCAATAGATTGTTATGAACGTATTTCAGTTTTTGAAGAGATGCTTGTCATTTGCACAAATGAACCGCCAACGAATCTCTTTGCCAGAACTCACGCTTTTTATTATCAGCATGCACTGTATGCGAATCAAGCTTCCTTCCTGCCGAAACCGTTTCCTGAACTCATGCGCTGTATAATTTAAAAATGAGACTTGTGTTGTTTCTTTCCCGTTCATTTCAATAACGGCATTTGTCATCTACGCTTTTTCGTATAGGATTCATCGGCGACGTTAAATGGTAGTATATGCTTATCTTTTTATTTTTATTTGTACACTAATTATAAGCTGGTATTCGAATCAATTCATTCTAAGAATTAATAGGGAGAGAAATAATTTGTTTCTGCGGTTGATACGAAGCGTCCTAATCAATACCCAGGTTTTTCTTATTCGCTATTAAACCAGGTTTATGCAGTGCAATAAAACGAAGTTTTTTATTGTCACCTGATGATAGTGAATGAACAAACAGTAAAAGCGTCTTTTACTAAATCGGCTTATTAACAAAAAACGTTGTAGTCATTAACCGATATCAGATGCTTGTAGACTAATTAATTGCTTAAATATCCATTATAAATATTCTAAGTCGATTGCTGCAAGACAACACCATAAGAGATTTACAAATGCGAATGGCTTTGTCAGAAGATATAGCAGCCTATAAAGAACTTTATCTTCTGATGTTTGACAGTCTCTTTCAATTTTCCTACTCTTTCGTTAAGTCTAAGCAGGTAGCTGAAGAACTTGTATCGGATGTGTTTATAAAACTTTGGCAAATAAGAAGTCAACTGAATGCCATTGATAATCTAAGACCCTATTTATTCGGTATTACTAAAAACTTTTCACTTAGTTATCTTGCCAGGGCTTCGAAGAATTTATCAATTCAATTAGATGATATAGATCCGGAAGAAATAGATATTGAATCTTTAATTGAGTTTAAAAATCCTGAGGGTTTATGTATATCAAAAGAGACGATCAAAAATGTAATGCAAGCCATCCTGGACTTGCCGCCTCAATGCCAAATTATTTTTTCGCTGGTAAAAGTTGAAGGTTTGAAATACAAAGAGGTGGCCAGGCTTCTTAGTATTTCAGTGTTTACAGTACGTAACCAGGTGGCTATTGCTACAAAAAAGATTGAAGATGCACTGCCACAAAAGTCGCAATTTCATATTCCATTCCGGGACAAGTTTTCAACCTCCTGAGCTTTTTTGAATTAACACTCCTTTTTACGTCGAAAAATTTTTTTAAAATTTTTCTTCTATCGCTTGGTACATAATTCTTTTTTTATGCGTGGTATTAATAGAGGATAATTAAATGTCACATGATCCACGGATTAGTTTGCTAATCAGTCTAAAATTAAATGGGGAAGCTTCGCCAGAAGAATTGAACGAGCTTGAAAGGCTCGTAAACCACAATCCTGAATTATTGGAAAGGGTAGAGGCTATGGAGAAACTGTGGAAGCAATTAGGTCGGCGTTCAACCGGACTGGCTGAGAAGTCCTTCGAAAAGCACTTGCAAAGATTGAATAACGAAATTTTTGAGTCAAATGCCATATCGGAAACATCCTCTGATGTTCAGAAGGTGAGCCCGGTTCGAAAGCTATTGCAGAAAAAGTATTACAGGATGTTATGGGGGGCTGCCGCAGCTTCAATTTTACTTTTTTGGTTTCTTTTTAGAACCAATGAAAATACCGGTATAAAACCAATAAATAATACAGTCAGTACAAAGGTGGGTGATAAAGCAAGTATCAATTTGACTGACGGCTCAAAAGTGTGGCTTAATGGTGATAGTAAGATAACTTATGTTGGCGATTTTGGAAATAAAACAAGGGAAGTGTATCTATCCGGGGAAGCTTTTTTTGATGTAGCTAAGGATAAGACGAGACCTTTTATAATTCATACACGTACGATCAATCTGAAAGTTTTGGGAACAGCGTTTAATGTTCGTTCCTACGATAATGAAAAAGAAACAGAAACGGCGCTGGTACGTGGGTCTGTGGAAGTAACGCTTTGCAACAGGCCCGATCAAAAAATTATTTTGAAGCCGGGAGAAAAATTGCTGGTAAAGAATATTCCTGTCGATACGGCGCTGAATTATAAAAAGCAGAAGCTTGATGAAGAGACACCCATCGCTGTATTGACAAACATGCATTATTACGGAATCGATAGCAGTAGTGTGGAAACATCCTGGACAAAAAATGAATTAGTATTTAACGATGAGCCTTTGGATAAAATTGCATTAAACCTTGAGCGGTGGTTTAATATACGGGTAACGATAACAGACGAAAGTTTGAGGAAGGAAAAATATACGGCAACTCTTGAAGATGATGACAAATTAAAAGACTTTTTGGAGGCACTTAAACTTGCAGGAGGTTCGCGTTTTCATTATTCTGTAAAGAATAGCGAGGTAGTTATCAGTCGCTAACCAGACACCATGAATGATAGGAGTAATGTCCATATTGTATTTTATGAGGATTGCTATTGTTAAACTAAAACTTGCCATTATGAGTAAACAATATTTTTCTGATAGTTCTTAATCAGTAACACTTTTTCGCCTTACAAGATTTTATTTCAGCAAATGCCCGGCTGGGCAATCAATCATCTAATCTGCTTTATCATGAAAAAAAATATGCGATATGTATCGTTTGGCAATGTCGTGCTACCACTAAAATGTCTATTATGGGCAAAGTTTAATGTAATCCTGTTATGCTTTTTTTCTATTCAGTCCTTTGCAGGTATCAACGCTCAGGACAATATAACCTTAAACCTGCATAATGTGGGATTAACAAAAGTGTTCAAGGCTATAGAAAAGCAAGCAAAGTATCGTTTTGTATATAAAACGGAAATGATCCCGGACAATACTGTAAGCATTGAGGTTAAAAATGCTTCTTTAGAGGATGTGCTGCAAATGGTGCTGGATCACACCCCGCTTACTTATCGAATGGTTAATAATAAAATAGTGGTAATTACAAACGCTATTGCTAAAACTGTGACAGGTAAAGTAACAGACAATAAAGGCGAAGTACTGATTGGTGTAAACGTTTCAGAGCAGGGTACCTCCACCGCAGTTATTACCAATCAGAACGGTAACTATAGTATTACAGTAGCCGGAAACAATTCAGTGCTGGTGTTTGAACATGTAGGATACGACATAAAAACCGAAACGGTTGGTACCCGGACTGTAATAAACGTGGTATTGCAAACCCAAACAATGGAGCTGGATGAAGTTGTGGTAACCGCTTTGGGTATAAGAAAGGAATCAAGAAAACTGGGTTATTCAGCCACTACTGTAAAAGTTGATGAGATCACCCAGAACCGCACTACCAACGTGATGAAGTCGCTGGAAGGCAAAGTAGCCGGTTTGGAAATTGCTCCGCCAACGGCGGGTGCAGGCGCAAGTACCCGGATTCGTTTGCGTGGACAGTCAGGTTTTGCCGGTCAGGTCAACTCGCCGTTAATTGTAATCAACGGCCTGCCGATGGATCAGGATGCACGTAGCGCCGAGGGTGCGCCTGGCATAGACCAGGGCGACAACCTGCAACAGATCAACCAGGATGATATTGAGTCAATGACCATACTGAAAGGCGCCACAGCCGCAGCGCTTTACGGTTCAAGAGCTTCAAATGGTGCCATTATTATCACCACCAAAAGCGGCGCTAAGAATTCGAAATTCGGCGTGGAATTTACCTCAAACTTTGCCGCTGATGAAGTAAGAGATTTTTCCAATTTCCAAACCGTATACGGTAACGGCGTTGGGGGTAACCGTCCTACCACACAGGCTGCAGGCTATAGCATCCGGTAACCAATCATGGGGCGCAAAACTTGACGGCGTTCCTACTGTACAGTATGATGGTGTTTTAAGGCCCTATTCTGCTGATAAAAACCGTATCAAGGAATTTTACAGAACCGGAACGTCGTTCATGAATACGATAGCGCTTACCGGAGGTAACGCCTCAACAAGCTACCGCGTTTCTTTTTCAAACCAGGATGTTATTGGTATTACCCCTGATAATAGTTATCATAAAAAGATTTTTAACTTAGGACTCAACAGCAAGGTTACTAATAAGCTGACGCTCCAGGTGAATATTAACTACAGCCATGAGAAAAATGACAATCCTCCGATTGTAGGTGTTCAGGGTGTCAGCTATACCAGCTTCCTTACCCGTATGCCATTAACTCTTTCGAATGAGACGTTGAAAACGAGTGTTGTAGGCCCTGATGGCGGCGCCTTAAACATCTTTAATAGCCTTTTAGTTAACCCGTATTTTTTTATCGGGCGAATGTTCAATTACACCACGAGAGATCGTATGTTAGGTACTGTTTCGGTTCAGATATGATTTCACTAAGTGGTTGTATGTACAGGGTCGGGTAAATGCGGACGTCGGGCACAGTAATAACGAATTTAATTTTCCAATTGGTGCCGGAGTTCCCCTGCGTAATAGTACCAACACTGGCTGGAGTGGAACTTATAATGTTAACTCGGGTTTCAACAAACAAATAAATTCGGATTTTCTGTTAGGGGCCACTCATGAAATTGGCGATTTTACAATTGATGGAAGCGTAGGCGGTAATATATGGACAGTTAACAATGAAAATACCAGTCAAGGTGTGACAGACTTTGTAGTGAGAGACATTTATAGCATAGGAAATGGTATCACCAAAACCCAAAATTACGGCATTAGCAGATGGCAGGTAAACTCTTGGTATGCTTTTGCAGATTTTGGCTATAAAAACTTTCTGTACCTGAATGTTACCGATCGTAATGACTATTTTTCGGTGCTTACGCCGCCCAGTTCAATAGTAGCTAACCCGAAAAACTCTTACAATTATTATTCTGCAGGTGCCAGTTTCATTTTTTCTGAATTGCTGCCGAAAATGTCATGGTTAAATTATGGTAAGTTGAGGGGGACTTATGCAACCTCAGGTAATGCAAACGGTGTGAATCCCTTTAGCAGCCAGTTGACGTACGCAATCGGGCAACAACTGTTCGGTACCTACCCAATCGGAACTATTGCTAACGACAAGTAATCCAAATCCGAATTTAGGGCCTGCAGGCGTTAGTGAAAAGGAAATAGGCCTGGAATTAAGAACCTTAAATAGCCGTCTGAATTTCGATATCGCCGTTTACGACAAGAGGACCAATGGTCAGATTTTGCCGGTTGATTTATCACCCTTTTCGGGTTATGGTAGTACACTACTTAATGTCGCGAAACTGAAAAACACAGGTGTAGAGGTTTTGGTTGACGGAACACCTGTCAAAACATCAAACTTTAGCTGGAATATATCGGCAAACGCAGCCTACAATACATCAAAAGTATTAGCATTAAATCCGGGGCAAACCCGCCAGTTAGTAGTGTATTTTAATGGTACCGGAAACGAGTTCCTGGGCTCATTGGTGTACGATGTTGGCAAAGAGATGAACCAGTTGATATCATACACGTATCGCCGCAATGATAAGGGACAGATAATGTTAAATAGCCAGGGAAGACTTTTGCCTTCAGATAGACCCAGGTAAATTATGGTAGCGCCAATGCAAAAGTAACCGGGGGTATTACCAACACTTTCCAATATAAGAACCTGAGCTTATTAATTCAATTTGATGGAAAATTTGGCGGTAAATTGTTCTCAGGAACCGCATTGAACGGTTTAAGATTTGGTATGAGCCAGGCATCTTTGGTAGGTCGCGATGGGGTTGTTTTCGATGGCGTGCTGCCTGACGGAACTCAGAATACAATATCAGTTGATCCGAAAATATTTTATGCTGATTATCGTACTGTGCAAATAGCAGATCCGTTTGTTTTCAGCAGCGATTTTATCAAACTTAGAAATATCACGCTTACTTATGACCTTACCCGCTTTATAACTAAAAATGTAAAGTTTGTTAAAGGGCTAACACTATCTGCTTCCTGCCGGAATGTTGCTGTACTGTTGAAACATGTACCGGACGTTGACCCGGAAGCCTTCGCATCATCAAGCGACAGCCGCCTAGGGTATGAGCAACATACTGAACCAACTACCCGCACTTACGGGCTTAACTTAAATGTGAAATTCTAAAATTATTTATATGAAAAAAATTAGTGGTTTTATAATCCCGCTCGCTGTAATGCTTTGCTTAGTGAGCTGCACAAAGGGGTTTGAAGAAAAAAACCAGGACCCTTATGCCATTACAAAAATTGATCCGGGGTTGTTATTTACCGGGGCAGAGCGGGGTATGAATGTTGGCAATTGGGATGGAGAACAAACCATAGTACAACAATATCTGAATGCTTATAACGCAGGCGCTACAGCAGGGTTTCAATTTAACGAGGACATAGATCAGTATAACACGCCGCGTTGGGGTCTTTCCACAGGTGTTATCAAACCTTTGGTACAAATTATCAGCCTTATTAAAGATGACCCGGCTTCTAAAAACCTGTATAACATGGTCCGGATATGGAAAGCGTATGCGTATATGACGCTTGTTGACACATACGGTGATGTACCTTACAGCGAAGCAGGAAAAGGATACCTTGAAGGTATCAACTATCCGAAGTATGATAAAATGGCCGATATCTATGACGACCTTTACAACGAACTTAAAACGGCTACGGCAGATTTGTCTGCTTCAAATGAATATGTAAGCCAGTGACTTATTTTTTGGTGGTTCAAGCAGCTCTACACCCGCGATAATAGCCGCACAGGTAGACCACTGGAAAAAAATCGGTTACTCTTTACTACTGCGTTTAGGTATGCGCTACTCAAAAATTGACCCCACCAAAGCCGCAAGTATTGCACAGGAAGCATTTGCAGGAGGTGTAATTCTATCCAACAGCGATAATGTTGTTGTCACCCAATATGATGCTACAGTCGGCAACGGTTTTTCTAACCTGCAGCGGAACATCAATCCCTTTTTTTATTATTTAGCTGAGCCTTTTGTTAACCAGTTAAAAAGCACCGGTGATCCCAGGTTGAAGTATATCGGGGCCAGCTATGCCAATCCTGCAGACTTACCTCCACACGTGATACCACAACAGCTAACCAATTTGGATTTCCGATAGGATACGACCAGTCAAGCGTTTTAACCTATCCGGGATACAGGGGTACTAAAGGAGGAGGACAAAACTACACGCAGCTTAATTACGACGTGGTTGCCAGTACGCTTGCCCCTGCGTTTTTTATTACTAATGCGCAAACCCAATTATTATTGGCAGAAGCTACATTCAGAGGGTGGATTACCGGTAGCTTAACAGCCCAGCAATACTATGAAGCCGGCGTTAGAGCCGCCATGGATGACTGGAACTTATTTCCCGGCACATTTAGCCCCGCAGTATCAAACACAGAAAAAGACAACTACCTGCTTCAGCCTGCCGTTGCTTATAATGATGCAGACGCACTTGAGCTTATCAATACACAATACTGGATATGCTTCTATAACAAACGGCGCCGAAGGTTTTGCTAACTGGAGAAGAAGCGGGTTCCCGGTATTGCAACCCAATATGTACAACAATAACTTAAACGGCGGCTTTGTAAGACGTATGGCTTATCCTAATGCTGAGGAAGCCCAAAATCCTGACAACTATGCTGCAGCGGTTGCGAGCATGGGTGGCGATGGATTAACACAACATGTATTCTGGGATAACCCGTGATAAAATAACCCAGCGTATTGTTGACAGTTTAAATTTTTTTATTGAGTAATAAACTTCAATTCAAAAAATGTTTTTGAAATTTTCAACCAAAAAACCATTCCGTTTCGGAACATTATTAAGGACGCTACTGATTCTATTGTTGTTTCTTTTAGGTTCATATTCCGGCAATAAACAAAATGAACTTATTAAGAATAAACAAAAGGGGCGACCTAATATTTTACTGATCGTTGCAGATGATTTGGGCTATAGTGACCTGGGCTGTTATGGAGGAGAAATTAAAACCCCCCGACTGGATAATTGGCTGCCAATGGAGTACGAATGACCAGCTTTTATACTATGGGTCGTTGCTGCCCATCCCGCGCCTCCATTCTCACAGGTCTTTACCCTCATCGTGTGGGTTTGGGCCACATGATCGCAAACTTAAACCAGCCCGGATATATGGGCAGGATTTCAGATGATGCATTAACTATTGGCCAGGTATTGCAGAGTTCAGGCTACCGCACATTCATGTCGGGAAAATGGCACCTGGGGACCAATGACCCTACCAACCGGGGATTTGAAGAATATTTCGGTACACTGGTAAGCGCCCAGACATACTGGGATCCCAATCGCTTTCTCCGCAAACCGGATGGTCATGCAGTTCGCACATACAAGGAGGGTGAGTTTTATGGAACAAATGCACTCACTGATTATGCCCTTGACTTTCTTGAAAGAAGGACGTGAAACGCCCGACAAGCCCTGGTTCTTATACCTAGCTTACAATTCTCCTCACTTTCCTTTGCAGGCGCCTAAATCAGCAATTAAAAAGTATGCTGATACCTATAAAGTAGGTTGGGATACAATCCGGGAACATCGGCTACGAGAAAATGAAGGACCTGGGAATTATTCCTAAAGAAACACGTTTGACACCCCGATCTGAGTACTGGGCTTGGGCTAAAGCTGAACCCGGCGTAAATCCTGCCTGGGCGGATGTACCAATGGACCGGCAACAGGACCTGGCCAGGCGCATGGCAATATTTGCCGCCATGGTAGACGTAATGGATCAAAACATCGGTCGACTGATTGACGATTTGAAACAAAAAGGTGAATTGGAAAATACCCTGATTATATTCATTTCAGACAATGGCGCCTGTGCCGAGTGGGATCCTTACGGTTTCGACGTCCGCACCAGCCCCTACAACATTCTTCACAAAGGGGATCAAATTGATACGATGGGAAGTCCCGGAACATATCATAGTGCAGGATCGGGTTGGGCCAATGCCTCCAACACCCCCTGGAGACTGTACAAACATTATGACCACGAAGGGGGGATCAGCTCGCCATTCATTGCTCACTGGCCGGCGGGAATAAATCGTTCCGGTGTGATTGATAATCGTCAGGGACATATCATAGACCTGATGCCAACGATTCTTGCTGCGGCAGGGGTATCTTACCCCTCCGAATTTGAAGGACGATAAAACCATTCCCCTGGCAGGAAAAAATATTTTACCTCTGTTGAGGGGTGACCCCGGTAGAAAACCGAGATTCTTTACTTTGAACATGAAGGGAACCGTGCAATACAGGATGGAAAATGGAAGCTAACAGCTTTGCGGGGGAAAGATTGGGAACTGTATGATCTGAAAAATGACCGTACAGAACTTGAATAACCTGGCTGATAAATATCCTGATGTTGTGAGCAGGCTTGACGGTCTATGGAATGACCTGGGCGAAAGAAAATTATGTTACTCCTCTGCCGACCAATTACCAGATGCCTTATTTGCCGAGGCAATAATTGTAGTAAGACAAATGATCTGTTTACTAACAGGCCATCAGGGCCAGGGAAACAACCCAATAGCAAAACTTTACATTATGTTTAGCATATATAGCAGGTTGAAGATTTGGAATTTAGTCCTTTTATCCTTTGCATTTTTTTCTTCTTGTACCGGAGGAAAAACTAATTGACACTGACACCTGTTTCCTATTCTCAATTTGAATTATTTGTTAATCAAACGGGCTATGTTACCGATGCTGAAAAATACGGCTGGTCAATAGTTCAAACAGATGTTGATCATTTTAAAACAGTAAAAAATGCAAATTGGAGAACCCCGGATGGAGTAAATAAGCCCAATTCAAAAGAACTGCCGGTCACACAAGTGAGCTATAATGATGCGTTGGCATACTGCAAATGGGCAAAAAAAAGACTTCCGACGTATGATGAATATTGGGAATTAATAAAAAATGACACCCGGGTTATTGTATCTGACAATAAATTGCCAATTTCCAACGTAAATGAAGTAAATATATTAGGTAATGTATGGGATATCACAGAAATCGAAAATGGGAATTCAGTCAGACTTGCCGGGGGATCATTATTTTGTTCAGAAAACACTTGTAACGGTACCTCTAAGGAAAGAGAATTATTTGTAGATAAAGAAACAGGAAATACTAATGTTGGATTTTGTGTTGTTAATTAGTGGAAATGAATTGGAAAAGCCTGCGCAGAACAAAACTATAGTGCATTCTGATTATCAACCATAACACCCTCCGGCAGGTCTGTATCCGCAAATAAAATACAGAGTTTCCACCTGGCTGCTGGTAATCCCGGGACATCCGCCATTGTATAATAAACTAAATAAAAGAAAAAAGAGGCTGTCTCAAAAGTAAAATGAAGGTGCTGAGAATTACATAAACGAAAATTGATTCCATCACCTACCCGAATAAAAAGAGGCTGTCCCGGACTTTTGAGACAGCCTCTTGAATTGATCTAAAATCTTTTTTTTATAAAACGACCTGCAATTTCATACCTCTACGTGCATCGAAACAGTAACGGGTTCGATGACCGTATGCTTTTGCTTGGCAATCTTTTCCATTATTTCCGGGCGCTCAGTAAAGCCTGCATCCCCTCCAGGTCAAAAACCACTGCAACGATTACGATTGCGTTTGGATCGTCGGTATCCCCGGAAAGTTTTGAACCCTGATGCAAATTTTGAAAATAATTCTACCCTGTCTTGGTGCCCTTTCGGCCATGTGTCAAAATTACCGACCCTATGGCCGGCTACAACTGTTGGCATTATTTATAAATTTAAAATTATGCTTACTCTGAACAGTTTTCAGCATCCCTGACTTACTTATTTGTTTGGTGTCACTGTTCGGATTGCCTGACACTGGATGGCGAGTCCGCTTTGCCGCTTCGGTTTAAAAAAATCATTGTGATGATCCAGGGTAAAGAAAATCCCAATAGTAATTATGAACCGGGCAATGTGCTTAATAATGTTGTTGATATTCCGCTAAGATAGATAAGTATGATAGTACGCTAGTCCATTAACAAAAAGACTACCTGTTTCCCGGTCCTTTCCATTCACATGACTGCCATGAGGAAGGCTCGGGCAAATGAATATTGAGCATTGAGCATTTTTCAATTAATAAAAATTCTCGATATTCAATTTTCAATATTCAACGCTCAACGAAACCACAGCCCGGGAATAACTTAATAAGACACCGGGTCTTGCTCAAACCCCGACTCCTGCCTGGTGTGACGGGAAGAATGTTTACTTTATCGTACATAACGCGCATTTCTTTAAAATTAAATCTACCAATTTTCTTTCCCGTGGTGAATGAGAAGATCATATTCTGTAAATTTACCCCCCGTTTGATCGCCCTTACATCATTTCAAATCAATGACATGAAAAAAATCACATTTTCTTTTCTATTCCTCCCACTGTTTTTTTCCGGGCACACGCAACAAACCACAACGGATATAGGTACCATTGAATTTATTTCCGATGATCTTTCCCGCATAATCAATAAAAATGCAAAGGTTGAAATAGTAGCGGATGGTTTCCAGTTTACTGAAGGGCCATTCTGGTCGGAAAAATATAAAATGCTCCTGCTTTCCGATGTTCCTGCCAACACTATTTACAAATGGACAGAAGCAAAAGGGAAAGAAGTGTTTTTGAAACCCGGCGGATACACAGCTCCGGAAACCCGCAGTGGCTTTATGGGTCCTAACGGGCTCTATCTTTCTGATGATGGTACATTACTGATCTGCCAGCACGGGGACAGGAGAATAGCCAGAATGGATGCTCCCGTTACTGCCCCGGCTCCTAAATTTATTACTGTAGCCGGCGAATATGATGGCAAAAAACTAAACAGCCCCAACGACCTTTTTGTAGCAAAGAACGGCGATGTATATTTTACCGATCCTTCCTATGGCCTGGTAGGTGGACAGAATGACCCCAAAAAAGAAACACTGTACCAGGGCGTATATAAAATGAATAAAGCAGGGCGTGTCATCCTATTGATTGATTCTATTGAGCAGCCAAATGGTATTGGCGTTTTCCCGGGTGGAAAAAAATTAATCGTGTCCAACTCAGATGACAAAAAAAAGAGATGGTATATATATGATATTGCTTCGAATGGTTCATTGACAAATGCCAGGGTGTTTTATGATGTAAGCAATGAGAAAGGAATGGGAGTATGTGACGGTCTTAAGATAGACAAAGCAGGCCATGTGTTTGCGGCAGGACCGGGTGGCATTTGGATATTTACCGAAACAGGCAGGCTGATTGGAAAAATAAAATTGAATGGAATAACGGCTGCGAACTGCGCTTTGGTGCCTGATGATAAAACAATTTTTATTACTGCCTCTAACTACCTGCTTAGAGTGAAGATGCGCTGACAATTGGAAAGGCACCCGTGAAACACCAATGGTAATTTTGAGATCAGTTATTCTAATCAGAGTAAAATCCTAAGTGTTTAAAAATATTAATCTTTAGCCACCCTTATTTTTATCACAATCTTTTTTACCACTTTGTTTCCACCGGGAGTTATATTGGGCCGGTGTGCATCCGTCGGAAAGAAGATTATAAAAGTTCCGGCAGGCACGGTATAAATTTTCCCATCGCCGGTATAATTCGCTAAGTCGGTCGTTTCATTATAAGGCTTGCTAACGGTAAGAGAAGCCAACGGAGCTTTGGACATTTTCTCTTCACCGATAATCACGTATTGCAGATCAATGTACTTGCGGTGCGATTCAAAAGCGGTTTTATCATAATCCTTGGTAGGTGCTTCGGATACTATTGCATACACATTATCTCCGTCAATAGTATATCGGCCCGGAACAAGCGTTTGAAGATTAGATTCTTTCAGATAAGTAAAGGCTTTATCCCAAAACCCTTTATTAAGATGATACTGTTTCGCAAACTGCATTTTGTCAATAGCAGAGTGTGGTGTAGCGGATATGCCGTCAAGGTATTCTTTTTTCTGAAACCATTTTTTGGCTCTATGTTTGGTCCAGCCGCCGTTTGTTGATTGAGCAGAAATCGTCAATGCAGCTAGTAAAAAAAAGAGGCTCGTAGTCAGATATATCTTCTTCATATGGGTTCTAAATTTGTTACACTCAAGTGACAATTTTTGCTGTTGTTTGGCAGGACAATAATGGTTAGCATCAAGGGTCAAATCTACGTTTATTCCCTTCCGCTTCCTCAAAAAAATCGATCCTTATCAGCATTTCAGAAATAGGATCCACAATATTGTCGCACTGTTAGAAAATAATTAGAAAAAAAGATTTCAAAGGATTAATAACCTTCAGTTACTCATCTCGCTGGAATGACGGGGGCCGGATAGGGCTCCCGCGGGACCATATTCGGAAATAGCGCGTTTGAAGAACGTAGATTTGTTTCCCAATAAACGATTAAGTGCAGAAGACGGATTAGGTTAAAAGAATTTCGTTAAACAAAATCACTAGCCAACCGGTAATGCGTCGTTCAATTAATAGATAGATGACGCTTCCAGGTGCATGCATTAGTTTCATTATTTATATATTTTTTTCTATACATCGCCAAACATTCAGGGGTAAATTCTGATTGCAATCCCCAACTTTAAATTTTAGTTTTGTACTGCTATTGAATAATCTGGTTCAAAGTCCCAACGCCTGTGAAACTGTGTCGACTGATAGAAAAAATCGGAACAGATTTTTTTAATGAAAAGCAAATCATTAATCAAATTAATTCAAACCTTGAATCTTGTGCCTGTGAAAACGACCTGAGACAACTGATCAGCCACATCCTTATCCATACATCCAGCCATGTCAAAAATGATGACATATGCTTCACGGCAAAAAATTTCCACAATCTTATTTTAATGCAAATCATATATAAGGATCCGGAGATTATACCTGAGATTGAAAGTCGCTATAGAGATATAAGCTCAGCGATAAAAAGTCTGGGTGGTTGTCTGTATGTCTCCAAACGCTCGGAACAACTTACCACCATTTCGTTTACAATTTTAAATTCTACTGCATCTGCCATTGCCTGAGAACATGACGGCTTACCAGGTAAGTTCATTTATGATTACCTCGCTCGCAACCGCAGGATGAAAAGACGGTTTGTACTCAATATATCTCCCCGTAATTAAATCTCTCATGCATTTATGATAGGTCGCAATGCCGCTGATTTTTGAAGACTTCATTACATCAGCACGCCGGATGAAGATCGGGTTGGAAAAAAGATTCAGGCAATAGAAATAATAAAGTGATATATAAAGGCTGATATGTGTCGATCCGATACATGCATCCTCCTCAATGGCCTTGAAAAAACCTGCGAGCAAATGAATTTCCCTTTTTTTCATTTCATCAGCGTGCATCATTGCTCATCAACTTTTCGATATCCTCATACCTGTAATAATGCACACCTCCTACTTTCGTCGAACGAAGCCTACCGCTTATGCGAAGCCGTTGAATCGTGTTGGAAGAAATATCCAGGAGTTTACGCACTTCTGCATTTTTCAGCCACGGTCTTTCAAACTTCTTTTCTGGAGGAGCCACCAGTTCACGTATGTCATCGAGCAACTGCGATATTGGTAAACGTCAATTAATGAATATTCTTTCTCCTGCACTTCTTCGGTGTGCAAAACTTTTGCGCGAACCCCCGCCGCTGTAATCGAATCATCGCGCAGTGCACACTCTCTTTGAATCTGAAAAATATTTCCCTCAATGGCATCGAGATACTGGTTCAAACTTTTCGTTTCATCCTTATTCCCAATAACACGTCCAGTTTGTTGATTCCACCTCGCGCGGTCGCAATTCCTTTAACAAGTCCATTCCACACGTTCGCCATTAATTGTCACCCGGACATAAATAGGTAAGGATTTTTGGTTACTTCTTTTCCCTTTTTTAAGAAAGAAAAGAACTTTGAAATTCTGGCGCATAAAATAGTTTTAAAATGGTTATAAAATTACCAGTCATAGCTACATTGAAAAAGCATGTTCAAATTCTGAATCCCTTACTGGCAAAGGGTTTGAGAAAAATTCGAGCGGGCATATTTGGAAACGGTTTTGCCCGCTCGAATTACGCACCGTGATTTGAAGAATTTTGACATTGTTTGACAAAGCTTCCAAAACAAAAAAACCTGCAAATCAATGTTTGCAGAGTTTTTAAAGCGTTGTGAAACTAATTTGATACCCTAAAAAGTGATCCCGCTGGGACTCGAACCCAGGGCCCCAACATTAAAAGTGTTGTGCTCTACCAGCTGAGCTACGAGATCGTTTAAAAGGCCGAAAAGACTGTATTTTCCCTTTTTTAAAACGGAGTGCAAAAATAAGCCCTCACTATCTACACTCCAAATGTTTTTGCTTTACAGTAAGCAAGCTTTAATAAAAGATATACCGCTGTTTCAGGATTTTTTTATTGCGTTAGCATCTGCTCATTTTGATTTAGGTTTGCCACATTAATTTTCTTTTCATGCCGGATTTTTTTAATAATAAGGTCGTAGCTGTTACAGGAGGGAGCGATGGTATTGGCAAAGCGTTGGTGGAAGCGCTGCTGCAAAGAGGTGCCAAAGTGGCTACCTGCAGCCGCAACCACGATAAACTGTACCGGATGCAAAGAAGTTTTGCCTCGTATCCGTTGCATGCTACAGTTACAGATGTAAGTGATGAAAATGAAAGCCGCCGCTTTATTGAATCAACCATAAAAGTTTTTGGAGGCATTGACATATTAATTAATAACGCCGGTATTTCCATGCGCTCAGAATTAAAAGATGCATCGCCGGACGTGATAAAAAAAGTAATGGGCATTAATTTTTTCGGAGCGGTGTACTGCACTCACTATGCATTGAATTCAATTACGGAAAGAAAAGGAGTCATCGTTGGAGTATCTTCTATTGCAGGCTACCGGGGATTGCCCGGCCGCAGCGGCTATTCCGCATCCAAGTTTGCGTTAAGAGGATGGCTTGAAGCAATAAGAACTGAATTGCTGGATAGCGGCGTGCACGTGATGTGGGTAAGTCCCGGGTTTACGACATCTAATATTCGCAATGCCGCACTGAACAGTAAAGGTGAAGCGCAGGGCGAAAGTCCAATGGATGAAGACAAAATGATGAGCGCAGAAAAATGTGCACAGATAATTTTGCATGCCATTGAAAAAAGGAAGCGAACAGTTATCATGACCTTTACCGGTAAGCAAACTGTGTTTTTGAATAAATTCTTCCCTGCTTTTGCGGATAAAATGACAAGAAAATTCTTCTATAAAAAAGGAAAGCTGGTAAAATAAAAATCAAAAGTTATTGGCTTGCTCTTTTAGTTTTTAATTTTCAATTTTTTTTATGCCATTACTAACCCTCTCATCTGATATCGGCAACCAGGACTATATTGTGGGGGCAATAAAGGCGCAGTTACTAAAAGTAAATCCTGATTTTACTCTTATCGATATCTCGCATAATATCCCACCATTCAATTATCCGCAGGCAGCCTATGTTTGTAAAAACTCGATCCGGAATTTTCCTGCATACACTTATCACCTGGTGTTAGTCAATCTCTTTGAATCGAAGCCGGAAAAATTACTGTTGGCTTTTCATAATGACCAATATATCCTGATTGCAGACAACGGCCTTTTGACCATGATACTCGAAGAAAAACCTGAATTGGTTATCGGCATACCGCTCGACAAAACGGTGACAAAAACTACCCTGTATTTTGCAGAGGTAATGGCCGGGACAGTGAACAAACTTGCCAGTGGTGAGTCAATAAAAAATATTGGAGTCAGTGATGTGGAATACATTGAAAAAATTCCTTTAAAACCAATGCTAAGTGATAACTGGATAGAAGGGCAAATCATTTTCATTGATAATTTTGAAAACGTAGTGGTCAATATTACCCGCTCACAGTTTGAAGAACAAAGAAAAGGAAGACATTTTAAGATCGTGTTTAAACGCGACGAAGTAATTGAAAGTATAAGCGAATCGTATGCAGATGTGGCAGAGGGAGAAAAGCTTGCATTGTTTAATAGTGTCGGTTATCTCGAAATTGCCATTAACAAAGGAAATGCGGCCGGCCTGTTTGGACTTAAAGGTTTTTCTGAAAAAACGAGACAGGTTTCCTCGATTATGCAGAACCAGCTTTTTTACCAAACTGTAAGGGTATATTTTGAGTGAGGAGTTGTGATACAAACAATAATACTAAAAATAAAACAATGCTGTTGAAAAGTCATTATTCTGAAAGACTGCAGAGACTCAAAACTATAAACTTTGAATTCTTAGCTCTGAACTCATAACCAAACATTATGGAACGAATTGCAGTAGATATGGATGGTGTGCTTGCTGATATTGCAGAACATTTTTTTTTGTACGATGAAAAAGATTTTGGGAAAAGAAGAACGTTAGATGAAATAATAGGAAAACCTGAATTAACCGCTTTCCCAAATTGTAAAGAGTATGTTTGCCGTCAGGGCTTTTTCAGAAGTGCACCAATAATCAAAGAAAGCAAAGAGGTACTTTTTGAATTGAATAAGCGGTACGAGATATTTATTGTTTCCGCTGCCACGGAATTTCCTCTTAGCCTCACTGAAAAACATGAATGGTTAAATGAACATTTTCCTTTTATTACGTGGCAGCAAATGGTGTTTTGCGGATCAAAAAGCATTATCGAGGCGGATGTAATGATCGATGACCATTTTAAAAATCTCGATCCGTTTAAAGGACATACTATTCTATTCAGTCAGCCGCATAATCTTTTACAGCATCCCGGCAGGCATAAAAGAGTGCATTCATGGAAAGAAATTGGTGACATCCTTTTATAGTAAGAATATAAAGATTTGAAATTTCCGCTTATATTTTTTAATAATAGTTTTGCAAACTGCCTGTTAAATCTACAATTGAAACACTATTTTTGCCTGTTGCAAAAATCGCGTCCAAATTATCTTCATTATGAATTTCAGAAAAGTTAACAACATTACCGGATGGGTGATAGGCATTATTGCGCTGTGGTGTTTATTTTTTCACCAGGGAAGCTTCAGGCAGTTTTTGGGATTGTGGTGAATTTGTTTCCTCTGCCTATAAATTACAATTACCTCATCCACCCGGTGCGCCTTTACATATCTTATTAGGACGATTGTTCATTATTTTATTCGGTAACAACCCTGACAGTGCTGCTCATGCAGTTAATATGATGAGTGCTCTCGCCAGCGGTTTTACCATTCTCTTTCTCTTCTGGACGATTACTCATTTTGGGCGGAAAATGTTTGTAACAGTAGGCGAAGAGATGAGCAGGCAACAAATATTTACGGTAATGACTGCAGGCGTGATAGGTGCATTAGCCTACTGCTTTAGCGATTCGTTTTGGTACAGTGCAGTGGAAGGTGAGGTATATGGTTTGTCCTCTTTCTTTACAGCACTGGTATTTTGGGCTATGTTGAAATGGGAACATGCTGACGAGAGAGCAGGTAATGATCCTGCGGCGAGAAGTCGTGCCGATCGTTGGATAGTGTTTGTTTTTTTTGCAATGGGTCTTTCTATTGGTGTTCACCTGCTAAGCTTGTTGGTGATTCCTGCGGTGGGAATGATATATTATTTCCGCCGGTATACTTACAAATTCTGGAATGCCGCAGTCGCTCTTTTGATCTCTCTTGCTCTAACAGGCCTGGTTCAGGTAGTCATCATTCAATTTTCAATGAAGGCCGCTGCCGACATGGATGTTTTTGCCGTGAACGGTTTTCATCTTCCCTTCTTCTCTGGCTTTGCTTTTTACTTTGCTGCTGTGGCCGCCATGGTTGCGATTGGCCTGCGTTTCAAAGGTAACAAGATGACTAAATTGCAGTTTTCAATTTGGCTGGGTGTTTTCCTTGTATTACTATTTCTACCTTATATAACAAAGAGTGAATCTGCCGCAGGCCGGGTATTTAAAGTAATATTATTACTTGCTGTCGGGTTCCTGGGCTATCTATTCAAAACCAGCAATACAAAAGGATTAAAACTTGCATTGTGGTGCTATGCATTCATCATGCTTGGCTATTCCACTTACTTTACTACACTTATTCGCTCTAATGCTAATCCTTCCATAGATATGAACAATGTAGACAACCCAATGAATCTTGTCTACTATTTAAGCCGTGAGCAATATGGGGAAGCACCTTTGATTTATGGTCCGCATTATATGGCTAATCCTAAGGAAGATCCTGACAGGCCAGGCTACGCGGCATTTAAGGAAGGAGAAATGAAGTATGTAAAGGGAAAAAACAGTTATGTACCCATAGGAAGAGAAAAAACGTATGAATATAATGATGAGGACATGCAACTCTTCCCGAGAGTATGGGATGGAAGCGATGAACAAGGGCACCGGGCGTTTTATGCTGACTGGCTGGATTTGGCGCAACGGGATCAGCAAGGTAATATTGTCGGTTTTGATCCGCCCACTTATAGTGACAATATCAATTGGTTTTTTACTTACCAACTAGGTTTAATGTACTGGCGATACTTTATGTGGAATTTTGCAGGCAAACAAAATGACCTGCAGGGCTTCGGGAATGTAAGGGATGGCAACTGGATCACAGGTATATCATTTATCGACAATCAAATGCTTGGTGACCAAAGCCGGATGCCCACCAGCAGTACTACTAACAAAGCGCATAACAAACTTTTCCTGCTCCCATTTTTATTAGGCATTTTAGGTTGCGTGTTCCAGTTTAGCCAGGATAAAAAAGATTGGACCAATAATTTTCTTTTATTCTTCATGACAGGTATTGCCGTTGTTTTATATCTCAATCAACCGGGCAATCAACCCCGTGAACGAGACTATGCCTACGTCGGTTCGTTTTATGCATTCGCAGTATGGATAGGGCTTGCCATACCCGCTTTATTTAAGTTGATCCGGGAAAAAGAAAACCCATCTACCGGGCAAGCAGGCAAGAAATTATTCAATAATGTTTTAATTACAGGCGCTGTACTCACGTTTTTTATCGGACTAATGAGTTTCGCGTGGCATTCGAAAGAGGCGTTTCCGACCGCTATAATGATGACCGCCTTATATCTTGTTGTTACTGCCGCTCTAGTTTACGGCATCAGGGCTATTTCATCAAAAGGTCAAAATTCCAACGTAATAAATATTGTGACGGGAGCAGCTTGTCTTATCGTTCCTATCATCATGGCGCAACAGGAATGGAATGACCATGATCGAAGCAAAAAATATTTGCCAGGAGACGTGGCAACGGATTACCTGCAGAGTTGCGCAAAAAATGCAATCCTTTTCACATTTGGTGATAACGATACTTATCCCTTGTGGTACGCCCAGGAAGTATTGGGTGTGCGGCCGGACATAAGAATTATCAATAACAGTTTGCTGGGTATTGACTGGTATATTAATCAGCTTCGTTATAAAGTAAATCAGAGTGATTCCATTAATGTAATATGGACGCCACAGCAGATCGAGGGACATAATCGTGATTACCTGGAATACCAGCCCGATCCTTCCAAACCACAGGATAAATATTATGACCTGTATGATGTAATGAAAAATGATATGGGTAAACCTGTTCGTGATGAAGACGGCAGGGATGTAGGTCCCCAAACTTTCGGAGAAAAAAGATTCAGTGTACCGGTTGATACGTCACTGGTTAGAGAAAATGGAACTGTAAATCCAAATGACTCTGTGGTAAGTGAAGTAAAATTTGAATTGCCCGTACAACAGGGAAGAAGGTTTATCATTCAAAAAAATGATCTAACCATTTTAAACATCATTGCAGCCAATCATTGGAAGAGACCTATTTATTTCACCTCATTTTATAATAACCTTGGTTTTGGCGATTATTTACGAAAGGATGGATTAACCTATCGCCTTGTTCCTATCAAAACAAAAAGGCCGCAGGATGACTGGGTCATTAATCAACATGTTGGATTGTTGAAAGACATGAACACGGATACCGCTGCAAAAAATATTATGAATAAGTTTATTTTCAATAGTAAGAAGGGCACTTATTTCGATGAAGAAAATCGCAGGCATGCATTAAACATCCGAAGCACTTTTGGGGAAACGGCAGGCAACCTTGCAGATGAAGGCAAAAAAGACGAAGCCTTAAAAATGCTCAACAAATGTGAAAGCATGATTGATAGCAAAGATCTCCCTTACGCTATGATAAGCCGTGATGCTTCTCATAATCTTTACGGCTTGATGTACTTGGAAGCAGCCTATAAGGCAGGTGATGTTCAATTAGCTAAAAAAGTTGATGATGCACTTAAAAAAGATATACAGCAGGAAAGGAATTATTATAACTATTTAAGAGATGAACGGGATGATCTGTTTACCAGTGTGCAGGATGAAGCAAGGAACAATGAAATAATGCAAATGATACTGGATGAAATAAACAAGACATATGCACCCAAAGGAAAAACAAATGTTCCGCCGGTGGAAGGAAAAAATCCGACGATCATTACAAATCTCAAAGACAGTAATAAAGGAAAAGATTCTTCTCACTAACTTTTATATCATCATAATATTAATCCCTCCTGGCCACGCTAAGAGGGATTTTATTTTTTGCTTTATTTCAAATCCATCAGTCAGCACTAAACCATAAATTTGCTCACTGACCTTTTTGGTTAGTTTATATTAGCTAACTGTTTCTGAATACATTTATATTTTAAACCTGCGATTATGCCAAAACTGATTGTTACTTTTTTCCTATTTTTTATTTCTCTTACTTCATTCACACAACAAAAGTTAGACAAACTCACTGTTGAAAAGATTATGCGTGATCCGAAATGGATCGGCACCTCACCTTCACAAGTTGAATGGAGCTATGATGGAAAGTATCTTTATTTCAACTGGAATCCTGAAAAAACTCTGTCTGATTCTGTTTACTATATTGGCCTAAATGATCACACTCCTGTAAAAGCAACTATTGAGCAAAAACAGGACATGATAACTTCAGATGAAGTCGAATGGAATTCTTTAAGAACAGCATTTGTATACGCAAAGAATGGAGACATTTTTCTAAAGGATGTAAAAACCGGGAAAACAAAACATATTTTTCAAACCACAGAGCGGGAAAACAATCCTCAATTTTCTTTTAATGATACAAAGATTGTTTATACAAGCAATCAAAACTTATATGCATGGGACATTTCAACCGGCGAAACCGTGCAGCTCACTAATTTGCGGTCAGGGACTGACGAATCATCCAGGGAACCGCAATCTCGGGCAAACAACTTTCGCAGAAGCAGGAATAAGGAAGAAAAAACAGGAGACTCAGAGGAAGATTGGCTTAAGAAAGATCAGCTTCAGTACTTGCAGGTATTAAAACAAAGGAAAGAAAAAAGAGAAGCACGGGAACAATACAATAAAAGTTTACCCAAAAATGAATTGCGTGAAATCAAAATTGACAACCGCATTGTACAGGGCCTTGCCATAAGTCCGGACGGGAGGTTCATCAGCTATCGCCTGATAAAACCTGCTACCGATGCAAAAACAACCATCGTAGCAAACTTTATCACGGAATCCGGCTATACAACAGAAATACCGGGTCGTTCAAAAGTGGGAGCGCCGCAAGGCAGTTCAGAATTTTTTATTTACGATCGGCAAAAGGATACCGTGATGGAAATGAAGACGGATTCAATTCCGGGTATTCGTGATCTTCCGGACTATACAAAAGATTATCCTAAAAAGTTTGCTGATGAAATAAAAGATCCTCCCGTACGGCACGTTACTTTTCTCAATATTCAATGGTCGCCGAAAGGCACTCATGCTATGGTCGACATACGATCTGCAGATCACAAGGATCGATGGCTGATGATGTTTGACACGTCATCCGGAAAATTAAAGTTGATTGACAGGCAGCGTGATGAAGCGTGGGTCGGCGGACCGGGCATTGGATTTTTCGGAGGTTTGAATTCCGGCTGGATAAAAGAAAATACATATTGGTTTCAATCAGAGGTTACCGGCTATTCACATTTATATGCAGCAAATGTAGAAACGGGTGAAAAGAAAGCACTGACCTCCGGTAAATATGAAGTACAGCAAGTTCAACTTTCAAAAGATAAAAAGACTTTTTACATCACAACCAATGAAGTTCATCCCGGTGAACACCAATTTTATCATTTACCTGCCTCAGGTGGGAAAGCAGAACGAATCACAACGATGACTGGAGCCAATGAAGTAACTATATCTCCCGATGAAAAATATATCGCTATTCTTTACTCATACACTAATAAACCATGGGAGCTTTATTTGCAGGAAAATAAAGTCGATGGTAGGATTGAACAGATCACAACAAAAGCAATGAGTGATGAATTCAAATCTTATCCTTGGAAAGATCCTGATGTAATAACTTTTACCGCTAGAGATGGCGCCCGGGTGTACGCACGACTCTACAAACCTTCTACGCCGGCAAATGGTAAACCGGCCATATTGTTTGTACATGGAGCCGGTTATTTACAAAATGCACATAAATGGTGGAGTGATTATTTCCGGGAATATATGTTCAACAATTTACTTGCAGACAATGGTTACTATGTAATGGATATTGATTATCGGGCCAGCGCCGGCTATGGCAGAGATTGGAGGACTGCAATCTATCGTCACATGGGAGGAAAAGATTTGGACGATAATGTGGACGGAGCAAATTATTTGGTTAAAACTTTTGGAGTTGATCCCAAACGAATCGGAATTTATGGTGGCTCCTATGGTGGCTTTATGACATTGATGGCACTCTTCACCACTCCTGATGTATTTGCAGCCGGAGCAGCTTTGCGCCCTGTTACTGATTGGGCAAATTATAATCATCTCTACACAAGCAGTATTTTGAATGAACCTTTCAACGATAGTCTTGCTTATCACAGAAGTTCACCAATTTATTTTGCTGACGGGCTTAAATCGCATTTATTGATTTGTCATGGCATGGTAGATGAAAATGTACATTTTCAGGATGCGGTGAAACTTACACAACGATTAATTGAATTGGGAAAAGATAATTGGGAAATAGCTCCCTACCCCATGGAAGATCATGGATTTGTTGAACCCAGCAGTTGGACAGATGAATACAAGCGAATATTCAATTTGTTTGAGACAGTTCTGAAGAAGTAAAAATGTAAAATGAAAAAAAGTAAACACCTATATCACAAAAAAATTTTCATTTTTACTTTTTAATTTTTAACTAACCCATATGTCAAGACCCGACTTAAGCCGTGTACCGGAGTTCTATCATAAATACATTGACCGGGTTCCCGAAAATGATCTGGTGACGGCGTTCAAAAATCAAACTCCCGCTGTAATTGATTTCTTTCAAAAAATTCCCGCTGATAAAATTGATTATGCCTATGCGGAAGGTAAATGGACCATTAAGGAAGTATTGCAACATATTATAGATGCGGAGAGAGTGTTTGGTTACCGGGCACTTCGCTTTGCAAGAAAAGACCCCACTCCCCTTCCCGGTTTTGATGAAAATCTTTTTGCCAAAAATGCAAAAGCTGATAAGAGAAACTGGAATGATCTGATAGAAGAGTTCAAAGCCGTACGTAAAGCAACCGAATATCTTTATAATTCTTTTGACGAGGAGCAATTGGATGCAACAGGCTCTTCAAACAACAGCTCTACTTATGTACTTGGTTTTGGCTATATTTCTATCGGTCACACACTGCACCATGTAAGCCTGATAAAAGAACGATACCTGCAATAATCAAAAAAGCCCCGGGACGTTCGGAGCTTTTTACTTTGAAAGTTATTTTTTTAAAAAGCTTTTGATGGTTGTTTGTTACCCAAAGCAAGGTTTCTTTGACTGATCATATCATTCATCACTTTTACAGCCTGGTCAAGATAAATATCTTTGGTTAGCCCTTTTAACCAATTGTCAAATCTTTCCTGTTTCGCCTTGTCGTCAGCAAACATATTTTTATCTTTTGGAAGAAAAGAAACATCAAGTGAATCTTTTAATTTTTCCAGTGTTGCATCTTGCTTAACAGTCGCCTCGATAGCTTTTTGTTCCTGGCGGTATTTGTCTAAATGGAGAGAACGATCTTTATCATTTTGTTTTTCCAACCATTCTGAATTTTCCCTGATGGTTTTAAATGCATCGCTACTGCTTAACCTATCCTGTTCAAGTCTCTTAATAGTCGAAATATTATAGCCCGGATTCCACGGAGTGTAGGTCGCTTTTGAAATCTCATCCCACGGCAGTGCATCGGGATCATCCTTCTCTCTTAACTTAAGGTCCTCATATTTATCAGATAAAACAATATCGGAAGAAACTCCCTTCAATTGAGTAGAACCTCCATTAATGCGATAGAATTTTTGCAAAGTCAATTTTACAGTGCCCAGTTCAGAATTTGAACCCAGTAAGTTTGAAGCGAAATCAAGCCCAATATTGCGCTGAACTGTTCCTTTACCATACGTTGAGGTGCTTCCTATGATCACACCACGATTGTAATCCTGTATCGCAGCCGCAAAAATTTCAGATGCAGAGGCACTGAATTCATTTACCATTACAGCTAAGGGACCATCATACAAAACAGAACGGTCTTTATCTTTCAATACTTGTGGTTGTTTCCCATCCCTGTCTCTTACCTGTACTATCGGACCTTCATCAATAAATAATCCTGCCATTTGAACCACGTCATACAAAGAACCGCCCCCATTGTTGCGCAGGTCCATAACAATACCGTCTACTTTTTCCTCTTTTAGTTTTTTAATTTCATTGGCCACGTCAATTGAACAGCGGGCGCCATTGGGATTATCAAAGTCAGCGTAAAACTCAGGTAAATAAATATAACCGATCTTCTCAGAGCCATTTTTTACAATGGCGCTACGTGCAAATGTTTCTTCCTGAACGATCTTATCACGAATAAGAGAAACAGCTTTTATTGAACCGTCTGATTTTTTCAGCGTAAGCTTTACTTCTGTACCTTTTGTACCGCGAATTAATTTTACAGCGTCTTCTACCACATACCCGGTCAGGTCAACCGGCTCAGCATTACCCTGGGCAACTTTTACAATTACATCGCCTACCTGTATCTCGCCTGATTTCCATGCAGGAGCACCCGTTACCAAACTTGCAATTTTAATGTTGCCGTCATCGTAACTCAATTGTGCGCCGATACCAAAGAAGGTTCCGCTCATCTGTTCATCAAAATAACGCTTGTCAACCGGCGGAAAAAATTCAGTATGCGGATCCATGGCTGTGGTAATATCATTCACAAACACATTAAACTTGTCATCATCAGAAAACTTATAACGATAATGATCAAATATTCTATCCATTGCCTTTCTCACTCTTTCTCTCGCATCTTTTTCCAGTTCTTCATTTGTTTTTACAACAAAATTTGGCTTTCCTTTATTCTTGTCTCTTAAATCAAGCGACTCTGCATAACGGTCAAGAGCAAGGTATTTTAATCTTTTTCTCCATGTTTCTTTTAGTTCTGCTTCGGTAGCCGGAATTTTTTGTTTATCCTCATCAAGATTTATCGTTTCATCAATTGTATAATTAAATGGCTGATCGAGAATTGAATTATAGATCTTAGCAGCTTCTTCAATTCTTTTATTAAAAAACTGACCGGCTGCCATAAAAAATTCAACTGGGGCTTCACCTTTGATCTCGTCATCAATTTTCGTTTCATATTTCTTCAAAGCATCATAGTCAGCCATTAAAAAAATATCTTTATCCGGGTCGAGATCATTCAAATATTTTTTAAAAACTTCTTTCGAAAAATTATCATCAATGGCTTTCGGGCTATAGTGGGCTTCAGTAAGCATTTGCCCAACATTTCTCAAAATTTTTTCATACTTGGAGGGAGGATTAGAATTTTTTCCAAGGGATTGAAAAGCAAGGAAAGTACCCGCCACAACAAGTATCACAAGGATAGGAAGTCGTTTCATGTTTGTCATATATTTTAATGCTTTGAGCATATTCCAAAAATAACGTAAAAACGGAGGATTTCGTACTCTCTTAGCCTTTTAACTAATGTTTTTGATGAAAGGTTATAGGTGTTGATTCTCCGAATATTCATACAAACTCTTTTAGTTTATATAAAAAAATGTACCAGCTATCAGAACACGAAACGGGAACTATAAAACAACAACTTTTCTATATCTTTGCTCGCTCAATTATGGTGGCTGTAGCTCAGTTGGTTAGAGCATCAGATTGTGGTTCTGAGGGTCGTGGGTTCGAGACCCATCAGCCACCCGGTAATCCCGATGCATTTGGTCGGGATTTTTATTTTAATTTACTCTTATGACCTGGTGGTTATTTCTCATCCCTATTGCCTCTGCTTTTAGCTGCTGGCTCGTGATCAAATTACTTTTTTTGATGCTCTTTCGTCCGCAAAAACCAAGGTCTTTCCTGGGTTTACAGATTCAGGGAGTTTTCCCCGCAAAACAGCCCGCAATAGCGGCTCAAATCGGAAGCCTTGGGGCAAAAGAATTCTCAATAAAAATGATTGAAGAAAAAATCACTGACCCTGCCAGCCTGCAAAAAGTAATGCCGGTAATTGAAGATCATATTGACGATTTTCTCCGCAATAAATTAAAAAAGGAAATGCCCGTGATAGGCATGTTAGTGGGCGATAAAACCATTAATTCCCTGAAAAAAGTTTTCATGGCTGAGCTTGAATCATTATTTCCCAAAATCATGCGAAACTTTGTTTCTAATATGACCAACGATTTTAATATTGAGCAAATGATCTCTCAAAAAATAAATGGTATTTCCGTGGCGCAGCTTGAAGCCGCTTTTTATCAAAACTTCTCGAAAGAATTAAGACTTGTGAGTTTACTTGGGGCACTGGTTGGTTTATTGACAGGGCTCATTACCATGATGATAATATACTATATTAAATAGATGAGCGGTAAAAAGTTTTTTTGTCTATAGTCGTCAAATCAGCATCTGTAAATTAATTTAATTCCCGTACAAAGTTTTTTGAGACCGCAACCAGCGATTAAAATAAATCATAATGAGAAAAACTATCACGGCTGCTATTAGTATACTTATTTCAACAATCTTATTTGCGCAAAGGCCTGGTGGCAACCAGGGAAACCGCGGAGGAATGGCTCAGCAATTGAAAGGAGGTTTCTATGGAAAAATAATTGACTCCATCACTGAAAAGCCGATCGATGCTGCCTCTGTACAACTGGTCCAAAACAGGTACGACACCATCACTAAAAAAAGAAAAGAATTTATTATTGGCGGAATGCTCACAAGAAATAATGGTGAATTTAATATCGAAGGTGTTCCCGCAATGGGACAGTATAGACTCCGGATCAGTGCTATTGGATTTAAAACCCTTGAAAAAAATGTTTCACTAATCAACATGGGCTCTTTCCGGAGAAATAATAATAATAATAATGGTGGTGAAGCTCCCGATATGAGCAGTTTATTGGGCAATCTTGATAAAGACCTCGGAAATATAAAACTTGAGATCGATACAAAGGTCCTCGGTAATGTAACGGTTACCAGTTCAAAGCCGCTCATTCAACTGGGCATCGATCGCAAAATTTATAATGTAGACAAGGATTTAAGCACCGTAGGTGGAACAGCGGTAGATGTGATGAAAAATGTTCCTTCCGTGTCTGTTGATATTGATGGAAATGTTACGCTCCGAAACAGTCCGCCTCAAATTTATGTTGATGGCAGGCCTACTACTCTCACCCTTGATGAAATTCCGGCTGATGAAATAGCAACTGTAGAAGTAATTACAAATCCTTCTGCAAAATTTGATGCTTCCGGCGGCACTTCAGGTATTTTAAACATTGTGCTAAAGAAAAATCGTAAAGCAGGCTACAATGGAAATGTGAGGGCTGGTGTAGACAAGCGTGGAAAAATAAATTCAGGCGGGAATATTAATATCAGGCAGGGAAAAATAAATTTCTTCGCAAATGCTAATTATGGACAAAGAAAATCCATTTCTACGGGAACCACAGACCGGTACACTTTTTTAGAAAATCCTTACACCAATCTTCATGAAGAAGATAAAACGATCAACCATGGATATTTTGCATTTGGCAGAGCAGGCTTTGATTATTTTGTAGACAATCGAAACACTTTAACTCTTTCAGGAGTATTGGTTCATGGAAATTTTAAATCAAATGTGAACAGCGATATTTATGTAGATACGCTTTCAGGTATCAACAATTCGTCATATACGAACCGCACTTCAAACAATGAGGGAATGTTCAACAATCACGGCGGTTCGCTAAGTTACCTTCATAATTTTCCCAAAAATGGTCATCAGCTTACTGCTGACGTTAATATGAATAAGAGTAACAACAGTAATTCCAGTTTTGTAAGCAATGATGTTTTTAATGCAATTGGCGGACCCCAAACTTCCAGTTACAGGCAACAGCAATTGGGATCGGGCGATAACCACCAATTAACTATCCAGTCAGATTATACCAATCCAATTAATGACAAATCAAAATTTGAAGCTGGTGTAAGAATGGCACAGCGAAAAGTAGACAGCAAAAATGATTTTGGCATTGTGAATCCTGATGAGACAATAACTAAACTTCCGCCCCTTTCTTCTAACTACAGCTACTTAGACAGGGTATTTGCTGCCTACAGTACTTACAGCAGTAAAATAAAGGACAACTTCGGTTATCAGGTGGGCTTTCGTGTCGAAAGTTCGGATTATAGCGGCACCGTGCATACGAGTGTAAAGGATGGCTTTGGTTACAAAGACACTGCCAGCAAATACAGTAACAATTATCCAATAAGTTTGTTCCCCAGTGTTTTTATTTCAGAAAAATTAAAACACGACCAGGAGCTCCAACTGAACTATAGCAGGAGAATCAATCGCCCCAACTTCTTTCAATTATTTCCGTTTACCGATTATTCCGACTCACTTAATTTAAGTCGTGGTAATCCTAATCTGAAACCCGAGTTCACTAATTCAATAGAATTATCTTACCAGAAAACTTTTCCTAAGAATAATGTGCTATTGATATCGGCTTATTACAAAAACACAAATGACCTGATAACCCGTTACACTTCTACCGAAGTGAACCCGATAAAGAGTGATACAGTTTTTATAAACACGTTCATCAATGCTAATTCAAGTTTCGTAGGTGGCCTGGAGTTTATTGCAAAAAATAAAATTGCGCAATGGTGGGATCTGACGACTAATTTAAATCTGTACACTTCAAAAATTAATACGGATGATCCTGCTATTCAAACAGCGGGACAGGTTTATAGTTGGTTTGCAAAGATCAACAACAGTTTTAAGCTTCCTAAAAACTTCTCTCTTCAATTTTCAGGTGATTATAATTCAAAAACAGTGCTGCCACCCGGTGGAAGTGCCAGCAGTAGCGGGTTTGGCGGTCGCGGGGGTTTTGGCCCAACTGTAAGCGGCAATTCGCAGGGTTATTCAAAACCTTCGTACGGCGTTGATGCGGCGGTGAGACATGATTTTCTAAAAAACAAAGTGGCTTCACTTACACTTAGTGTCAATGACATTTTCAGAACAAGGAAAAGCGATGTGTACACGGAATCAAATTATTTTACACAACATGCGGTGCGCAGGCGTGATGCCCAATTTTTCCGATTGAACTTTGCAGTAAGGTTCGGAAAATTTGATGTAGCATTATTCAAGAGAAAGAATTTGAAAGGCGACCAGGAAAATATGCAAAACAGCATGCAGGGCATGCAGCAATAATAAACACTAAAGTTTTCTTTCTTTATCCCCCGACTTGTCGGGGTTTTTTATTGACAGATTTTATTAGTTCCTGGTTAGCCACCGGGTTACTTTTTCAAACAGTATATTTGAAGCCTGCAAATATGAACAGAAATTACAAGTTCGCTATCATTGGATGTGGTCAAATTGCTGCCAGGCATGCGGAGCAGATCATCAAACACGGGCAACTAACCGCAGTATGCGACGTCGTTAAACAAAAAGCAGATAGTTTTTCAAGTAAATACAGCGCTAAATCATATTGCACCATCGACGATCTTTTGGAACAGGAAAAAGAAGTGGATATAGTTTCAGTTTGTACGCCAAATGGGTTACATGCCATTCATTCAATAAATTCTTTAAAGGCCGGCAAGCATGTATTGTGCGAAAAGCCAATGGCGATCAGCAGTAGTGATGGCAAACAAATGATAGAAACTGAAAAGCAAACCGGCAAAAAACTCTTTGTTGTTAAGCAAAACCGCTATAATCCACCGGTTGCCTTTGTAAAACAACTTCTCGATGAAAAAAAAATGGGCAGCATTTTTAATTTCCAGGTAAATTGTTTTTGGAACAGGCCGGCTTCGTATTACAAGAGCTCATGGAAAGGAACGAAGAAACTTGATGGAGGAATTTTGTTTACCCAATTCAGCCATTTCATTGACCTTCTTTATTGGTTGTTGGGAGATATATCAAAAGCGGAGGGCATACGAAAAAATTGTTTGCATAAAAACTGTATTGAATTTGAAGACACAGGTGTGGCGTATATTGAAATGAATAGTGGCGCCATCGGTACAATTAATTATACAATTAATAGTACAAATAAAAACATGGAGGGTTCTCTTACTTTATTTGGAGAAAAGGGAACGGTAAAAATTGGCGGACAATATTTGAACGAACTCGAATATTTTTCTGTGGAAGGTGAGACCACGCCTTCTTTACCAAATGGAAAACCGGCAAATCAGTACGGATTTTATGAAGGAAGCATGAGCAATCACGATAAAGTGTATGAACATTTGATAAAAGCGCTGGATGATCCCGAACATGTCTTTATCAACTCCGAAGAAACATTGAAGACAATAGAAATCATTGAGAAAATATATAACTCGTCTCCTCTCCTTTCCTAAAACTGATGAAACGGCTTGTCTTTACAGTAACAAACGATCTCAATTACGATCAACGCATGATAAGGATATGCACTTCTCTTTCATCTGCCGGTTATTATGTTACGTTGGTGGGGCGCAGACGAAGAAAGTCTGTTGCTCTTCAAACAAAATCATTCCATCAAAAAAGGCTTGGGTGCTTCTTTGAAACAGGAAAGGCCTTTTACATTGAATATAATCTCCGTCTTTTTTTTTATTTAATTTTTAAAAAGGCTGATCTTATTTGTGCAATCGATCTCGACACAATTCTTCCTTGTTATTTTATTTCAAAAATAAAAAGAACAAAAAGAGTATATGATGCCCATGAATTGTTTTGCGAGATGAAAGAAATAGTCAGCAGGCCTGCTATTTACAAGGTATGGAAGCGAATTGAACGATTTACAGTTCCAAAGTTCAAATATGGTTACACGGTAAACCAATTCATTGCTGATGAGTTTAAAAAAATGTACGAAAGCAATTATGAAGTGATAAGGAATATGCCGGTTTTAAAAGAACTGGCAATTCCACAAAAAAAAGAAAAATATATTTTTTACCAGGGAGCTGTTAATGAAGGACGAAGCTTTGAAACTCTAATCCCTGCTTTTAATCAAATAGAAATACCGCTGCTTATTGCAGGTGACGGAAATTTCATGAAACAGGCAATAGCACTTGTAAAAGAAAATAGCCTGGATGACAAAATAAAATTTCTCGGAAAGTTAACGCCGGAAAAACTTTATGACTACACCATACACGCATGGATAGGGGTTACTCTTTTCGAAAAAACAGGCGCAAGCAATTACTACTCCCTCGCCAATCGCTTTTTTGATTACCTGCATGCAGGTGTTCCTCAACTTTGTGTAGAATATCCTGCTTACATTGATTTAAACAAAAAGTACAATATTGCTGTTTTAATAAAAGATCTCAGTAGTCAAAGCATAGCGGGTGCTTTAAATAAACTGTGGACAGATGAATCTTTATATTACGAACTTCAAAAAAATTGTATGAAAGCGAGAGAAGAATTGAACTGGCAAAAAGAAGAAACAAAATTGATTGGCTTTTATAAAACCATTTTTGAATCGTGAGCCGTCATTTACACATTGTTTGCCTTGGTTCACCATATCCAGCCGATTGCGGGAATTCTATTGATACATTTGAAAAAATTCGGGCGTTGCGCGACTCCGGTATTAAGATTCATTTACACTTATTAAAGCATAAGAACGGCATTGACCAGGAATTAATTAACTACTGCGAAACTATAAACTCTTACTCTAACTATAAAAAATCAATCAATATTGATAGCCTGACAAACAACCTTCTTGAAAATGATTTTCCGATATTGATGGAAGACATTTTTATTCCTAACCTGCTGAAATCAATTAGAACAGGCAAAAGAAAAATAGTTATCAGGGTCCAAACTGAAAGCTTTTATCAAAATGAAATAAACAAAAAAAGTTATCCCTGGCTTGGGCTAATTACCCGCGTCGGTCATAAAAAATGCTATTCTCTGCCACGGGATCTTTTGTATGCCTGTATATCGGAAAACCTTGCCATTGCGTTGAAGCAAAAAAAAATTTTAGAACACACAGAATTTTTACCACCCTTTGTCACCTGGCAGGAAGTGAAGTGCGGAACAGGTATGGGAAGCTTTTGTCTTTATCATGGAAACCTTTCTGACCCTGCCAATGAAAAAACTGCGATTTGGTTGCTTGAAAAAATATTTAACAAGATTCGCTTTCCATTTGTAGTTGCCGGAAAAAAACCATCACGGCGTATTAGCAAACTGGCTCATTTATACTCTCATACCTGCATTGTGGCTAATCCTTCAAAAAAAGAAATTGACGACCTTGTACAAAAAGCACATATTAATATTGTTCCCTCTTTTCAACCGGGGAAAGTATACAAACTGCTTCATTCGCTCTTTGAAGGGAGACATTGTCTCACAAACGAAATGGCGGTAAAAAACACTAACCTGGCAGGAGCTTGTCACATAGCGAATGACTGCCAGAATAAAATAGAAGCTATCCGGTATCTAATAACGAAACCCTTTCTCTATAAATCGAATTGAGAAAAAAATTATTATTGACGCGATACAACAATCAAAAAAATATTTTAACTACTGGACTGGCTATATTAAGTGAAGTTTTAAATTGCTTTCATGGCTGATATTTCAATATGCATCCCTGTTTATAATTATCCGGTTGAACCACTTATTGCCAGGCTTTCAAAAGAAATTACAAGAGGTTCAATCAATACCGAGATAATTATGATTGATGACAATTCGAAAATTGACATACAAAAAGTCAATCAGCAAGTAGCGGAGAAATATTCGTTACGATACATTCAACTTGGCGAAAATATCGGACGCTCGGCTATTAGAAACCGATTTACCAATTACGCAAATAGCGATCTTCTTCTATTTTTGGATTGTGACGTAATGCCAGAATCCGAAAATTTTATCCAGGATTATTTTACAGAAGCCATCGAAAAGGAATCGGTTATTTGCGGAGGCATTAGCTATGCTGAGCATTGTGAAAAAAATACAAACCTTCATTGGAAATATGGCAGGCACAGAGAGGCAATTCCTGCCAAAAAAAGGAACGAAAAGCCTTATTGCCATTTCCTAACCGGCAACTTCCTTATTCACAAAAAGATTTTGCAACAAATACAGTTTAATGAAGAATTAAGAGGTTACGGATACGAAGACACATTATATGGCGTAGAACTTCAAAAAAACAATGTAAGAGTGAAACATATTAATCTGCCGGCCGAACATCTCAAACTTGATGATCCCGCCGCTTTTATTACAAAAACGGAGAATGCTTTAAAAAATTTATCTTTTCTTTATCACCTAGATCCGTACAGAACTTTGTTACCTCAATATGTGAAACTGGCAAAAGTTTACAACTCTGTAAAAAAATATAAGCTATCAGGTTCCTTTTACTTTATCTATAAAATTGTCGGGAAAAAAACGCAAATCAAATTAATTAATGGAAGTACAAATCTGCACCTGCTTGATTTTTATAAACTACTTTTTTTTATTGCCCTGCAGAGACAATCAACTAAACCATATTTATACTAGCATTATCAATCACCTTGCCTCTCTCTGTTCTTAGCATCCTTGCCGGAAATTTTTGAATAACTATATAATCATGTGTGGCCATGATTACTGAAGTACCAATATCTTTTGCAATAAGAAATAACAAGTTCATGATCTCATCAGAGGTCTCGGGATCCAAATTACCGGTCGGTTCGTCTGCTAAAATTATCTTGGGAGAATTGAGTAAGGCCCTCGCTATATCTACACGCTGCTGTTCCCCGCCACTCAGTTCAAAAGGCATCTTAAATCCTTTTGCTTTTAAACCCACTTTATCCAGCACATCATTTATTTTATCATCCATTGTTTTTTCATTCGTCCAACCGGTAGCTCGCAAAACAAATTTCAAATTGTCGTTTACATTCCGGTCAGTAAGTAATTGAAAATCCTGGAACACCACGCCCAATGTGCGGCGCAGGTAGGGAAGTTTTTTCCAATTCAATTTGGTCAGCTCATAACCGGCGACTCTCCCCTCTCCTTCCCTCAATGGCAATTCGCCGTACAATGTTTTCAGAAGAGAAGATTTGCCGGTGCCCGTTTTACCCACCAGGTAAACAAATTCGCCTTTATGCACGGCAAGATTTACGTCCTGCAGAATCAGGTTTTCGCCCTGGTAAATATTTGCATTACTGAGTTCAATAATTACTTCTTCCATTCTATTCGGATTATTTTGCAAAATAAACTAAACTCATGCGCATTTAATAAAAAGTTTTCCAAAAAAAGAAATAAGATATATATTTCGAAAAAACTAAATCATGAACCTTAGACCTGCTGTCGCCGTTCTTTCATTTCTTACAATTCCTTTTTTCACATTTGCTCAAAACGAAAATCAAAAAGATACATCACTTGTTCAAATTAATGACAGCTCTAAAGTTTTTGAGAAAGTCGAAACGGAAGCATCTTTCCCAGGTGGTGAAATGGGTTGGAGGAATTTCCTGCAACAGAACTTAAAAGCTGATGTTCCTGCCCAAAATGGTGCACCTGCAGGCAAATACACTGTGTGGGTGCAGTTTATAGTGGACAGCCATGGAAATGTTGCAGATGTAAAATCATTAACGAATAATGGCTATGGTATGGAAAAGGAAGTAGAACGGATCATTAAGATCGGTCCTCCATGGCAGCCCGCAAGTCAAAATGGAAGAAATGTAAAAGCTTACCGAAAACAGCCTGTAACATTCGTGCTCGAGGATGATGGATTTGAAATTACTTCACAGGAAGAATATGTTTTTTATACAGGGATGGATAATCCCATAACCATAACTGCCCGCAACGTAAAACCAAAGGATTTAACTGTTATCATCTCCCAGGGAACCATCATACCAAAAGATGATGGCAATTTTATTGTTCGGGTTAATAAACCCGGGAGAGTTATTCTCCATTTGTATAAGCGTAATAAAGAAATTGGCGCTGCCAGCTTCGAAATAAAGCCTAAAGACAAAGCACCAAAAGTCCCGATGAGATAAAAAGCCGGAGATTTTACCTTCTCATAAAATGCTGCCCGATCTTTACAATTTTCCTAATAACTAAAAATTTAGTTGTTAAACTAAAAAATTAGTTATAGGTTTGATTTATCAAATTCAAAAAATGAAAACACTAACCAAAGCTGAGGAACAAATAATGCAGGTGCTTTGGAAATTAGGCAAAGCGTTTCTAAGACAGATCGTAGATGCAATGCCTAATCCCAAACCGCATCAAAATACAGTAGCCACTTTATTAAAGATCCTGGTGGAAAAAGAGTTTGTGGGAGTTACCGTGCTTGGCCGCCACCATGAATATTTCCCTCTTATTTCTAAAGAAGAATATTCGAAAAAAACGATGAAACAAATTGTCAAAGGATACTTTGAAGGTTCCTTCAGCAATATTGTTTCCTTCATGGTAAAAGAAAACAATATCTCCGTGGAAGAACTGGAAAAACTGCTGCAGCAAATTAAAAAACAGAAAACTTCAAAAAAATGAACAGCCTGCTGTTTTACCTTATCCAGCTAATTATCGGCTCAGGCATTTTATACGGCTATTATCACCTTGTCCTTCGCAATAAAAAATTTCATTTGTATAACCGGTACTATCTGTTAGCCGCAGTTGTTCTCAGCATCGTGGTACCATTTTTAAATATCCCGGTATATTTTACAGATGCGGCTGAGACACCGTCTGTGATTCTTCAAACACTGTTAACCATTTCACCTTATCGCTCTGATCAACAAGCCGTCGTTTCTTCTACAGTCGTTTCACATGAATCAGTTTTTACGGTTGAAAATATTTTAAAAGCATGCTATTTATTGGTAGCAACCTTTATCTTGATTCGTTTGCTGACCGCCATTTTCAAAATCAAAAAGCTTTTTGAAAAATATGTGGCGGAAAGAATAGATCATATTTATTTTATCAATACGGCAGAACCGGGAACGCCTTTTTCATTTTTTAAATGGCTTTTCTGGAATAACAAAATTGAAATGAACTCAGAAGAAGGCCAACAGATCTTCAGACATGAATTATTCCACATCGAACAAAAACATAGTTGGGATATAATTTTTATGGAAATGATCTCGGTTGTCTTCTGGATAAACCCCTTCTTCTACCTGGTAAAAAAAGAAATAAAAACCATTCATGAATTTTTAGCGGACGAGTTTGCCACTAACGAAAATGATAAATGGAACTATGCAGAATTGTTGTTGATGCAGGTTTTAAACACTCATTCTCACCGCCTCATCAATCCCTTTTTTCATAACCAGATAAAACGTCGTATAGCCATGATCACCTTATCTAAAAAACCCAGTTATCAATATCTGAGAAAAATTATGGTATTGCCTGTTGCTGTAATTGTTATTGCACTATTTGCATTTACGTACAAACAAAGAATCAATTTAGAAACACAGGTGACCGGAATACAAGACACTACACAATTGCCATCAGGAAAGATAAAGGCAAAATGGATTTTTCCGGCTCCTAAACCTCTTCCAAAAATTACCCCAACGAAAGACATGCTAAAATCCTGGCAGAATGCAAAGATTTATGGAGTCTGGATAGACGAAAAACGTGTTTCAAATGAGCAATTAAAAAACTTTTCGCCCACAGATTTTTCCAATTATTTCGTAAGTAAACTTTCTAAAAATGCTACCAATTATGGGAAGCATTATTACCAGGTTAATTTGATGACAAACGACTATTATTATCAATATCTGAAAAGCCAGGATCCTAACAAAGAGTTTACCGGAACCAGGATAATTGACCGGGACACCTTACAAAGTTTTCTGGAAAATTTAAAAAACAAGATGGTTATTGTTAATGGAAAAATAAAAGATATAAGCACACTTAAAAATATTGATATAAACGACATTACTTCAATTATTTTATTGGAAGGAAAGCCCGCTTTAAAAAAATATGGAGAAAAAGGGAAGAACGGTGCTATCGAGATAACTACAAAAGGATATAAAGAAAAAGACATACCGGGTGATCAAACAAAAAGCTCGAATGGCACACTTATGAAGGAAGAAAAAAATGGAGAAGTAATTTACGGCCATTCTTATGCCCCTTCGGGAATAAGACTCGCTAATGAAGATACCAGCAAACCGTTTGATGGAGCATTAGTTGTAATTAATGGAAAAGAACGACCTGATATCAAGTCTACTTCAGGCCTAAAAGAAATTAATCCCAATGAAATCAGTTCCATCAATATACTAAAAGACTCTTCCGCCATTATCAAATATGGAGAAAAAGGGAAAAATGGTGCGATTGAAATATTTACCAAAAGTCATCCAACTGAAAAAGCAATCACAATTGTAGATTCCACAGTTAACGGGGAACGACGAACAACTAAAATCATTGAACCAAATAGGAATGTAAGTTCCAATGATAATCAAAAAACTCATATCGTTTTTGATGGAGTCGAACTTGGGCCCTCTTTCCCGGGCGGGAACGCAGCCTGGAGAAAATTTTTAGAAAGAACCGTGAATAGCGATGCTCCTGCAAGCAATGGTGCCCCCGATGGCATCTATACCGTTTGGATTAAGTTTATTGTCGAAACAAATGGAGAAATAAAAGAGATAAATCCTTTAACTAATTTCGGATATGGCATGGAGGACGAAGTTGTTCGCACAATGAAGCTGTCTCCGAAATGGGTACCCGCCACACAGAATGGGCATATTGTTAGGGCTTTTCAACAACAGCCTATCACGTTTGTTGTAAATGATGGCAAGAAAAATTTTAATCTGCCTGATTCAAAGCCGGCCGGCAGTTCCCTGGGTGAAGTTGTCGTTGTAGGATATAAAACAAAAAAAGATATTCCAGGACAAGATGAAATTGACGCAATTCAAAAATTAATCTCAACAAAGGAAGCTGAAAAGCTTTCTACTCTCTATCCAAATCCTGCTAACAATAGCATAACAATTTCATTTAATTCAACACTGGACGGAGAGGGTGAAGTAAGAATTTATGATGTCAATTCAAGACTGCAATTAACCTCAAAAGCAAGCCTTACAAAAGGCATCAATAATCTAAGAGTAAAAGTTGATAATTTGACAAAGGGAGCCTATTTTGTAATAGTAACCGATGTCAACAAAAAATCTTCAGAATTTTATAAACTAGTGAAGCAATAAATCAATAGAGAAGAGACGTTTCTTTCGTCTTTATCGCCAACTCTTTTTTCTCACTCTTCTCTACTTTACCAATCACTTGCGCATCTACACCAAATTTTTTTGAAATGGCGATCAAAGCTTCGGCATTTTTTTCATCGGTATAAATTTCCATCCTCGTTCCCATGTTAAAGACCTGGTACATTTCCTTATCATCTGCTTTACTTGCTTCCTGAATCAATTGAAATATGATTGGCGGCTCAAACAAATTGTCTTTTATGATTTTAAAATTGCCCGGCAAATATTTCATACACTTCGTCTGCCCGCCGCCGCTGCAATGGATCAAGCCATGCACTGCATCAAAATGATTTTCCAAAATTTCCTTCATCACCGGCGCAAAAGTTCTTGTAGGCGATAATAACAATTTGCCAATTGCCAATTGCTCTTTGCCAATTTGTATTTCATCCGTCAACAAATGCGGCCCGATATACACCACGTGTTCATCCAGGGAAGTATCGTATGATTCATGAAATCGTGCACCATACGTTTTCTGCAGCAGGTCATGCCTTGCACTGGTTAAACCATTACTGGCAATACCACTGTTGTATTCATCTTCATAATTTGCTTTTCCAAAACCCGCCAGGCCAACGATCACATCACCTGCTTTTATTCTGTCATTGGTGATTAGTTTTTCTTTGGGCCAGCGGGCAACCATCGTCCCGTTCACAGCGATTGTTCTTACCACATCACCAACATCAGCCGTTTCACCACCGAGATAATGAATATGAACGCCAAACTTTTTCATGCTGTCAAAAAATTCCTGGCTGCCATTGATAACAGCTTCCAGCACTTCACCGGGAATTAATTTTTTATTCCTGTCAATCGTAGATGAAAAAAGAAGATCATTATAAATACCCGTACACAGCAGGTCATCGAGATTCATTACAATGGCATCCTGCGCAATTCCTTTCCATACGGAAACATCTCCCGTCTCTTTCCAGTACAGGTAAGCCAAAATACTTTTCGTGCCTGCACCATCTGCATGCATTACATTTATCCATTTCTTTTCGTTGCCTAATGTATCGGGAAAAATTTTACAGAAAGCATTTGGGAAAAGACCCTGATCCAATTTTTTGGTGGCCGCATGCACTTCTTCTTTTTGTGCTGATACGCCACGCTCCGAGTATAAACTCATATTATCGTTTAAGAGGCAAATCTAACGTTCAATTTTCAATGCTCAATTTTCAATATTCATTTAGTTTTGCGTCACATTATGCAAGTATATAGAAACATTGATCAACTACCGCCCTTTCGAAATGCAGTCATTACGATCGGTACTTTTGATGGCGTTCACCAGGGCCATCGAAAGATCATTGAACATTTAAAACAGGAAGCTGAAAAAATAATCGGTGAAACGGTTATCATTACCTTTCACCCGCATCCGAGAAAGGTTGTTTCTTCTTCCATTCTCGGCATCCGTCTCATTAATACACTGGATGAAAAAATTGAGTTGCTGGAAAAAGCCGGCATCGATCACCTCGCTATTGTTCCTTTTACTGAAGTGTTCGCCAATCAACAGGCCGAAGAATACATTCAAAATTTCCTGATCGAAAAATTTCATCCGCATACCATTATTATAGGTTACGATCACCGGTTTGGACGAGACCGCCTGGGTGATTATCGATTGCTTGAAAAAATGGCCCCGATTTATAATTATGTGCTGAAAGAAATTCCCAAGCATGTGCTTGATGAAATTGCGATCAGCTCGACCAACATTCGTGAAGCGATCATACATGACGATATTGAAACAGCCAATAAATTACTCGGCTACGATTTTTTCTTTGAAGGGACAGTTGTTGACGGCGACAAATTGGGGCGAAAGCTCGGTTATCCTACAGCCAATCTCCGGATAATTGGTGATGAAAAGATCATTCCGGGAAATGGAATTTATGCGGTGTATGTAGAGTTCCCGGTTCCCGGTTACGAGTTTCCGCTAACAGGGAACAGGAAACAGGTAACTGGTAACACGTTCAAGGGCATGATGAGCATCGGCTTCCGACCTACAGTTGACGGAAAAAAAAGAGTGGTTGAAGTAAACATTTTTGATTTCGATAAAGAAATATATGGCGAATCCATAAGAGTGTATGTAAAAAAGTATTTGCGGCCGGAAGTCAAATTCAATAATATTGAAGAGTTGGTCAAACAAATTGACCAGGACAAAATAGAAAGCCTGAAAATACTATAGACTATTTTCTGATAGCAACACTTCTCACTCTCTCTATTGGGGCTTCTCTTCCCCATTTCATCCTCTATTTTATTTATTTGATGCCATCGCTTAACTGGCATAAAGTTTTCAGACAGTCCTACGGTCAACAATTTATTTTATAAGAAAAAAAAGCATTATGAAAAAAATATCATTCGTTTTACTGGCCCTGCCTTTAGCTTTTGCTTGTAACAATGGGGCAAATGACAGCGTGGAAAAAGCAGACTCAGCAAATGAAGCAAAAATGGATACTTCAAATAACATGACACAGGGCATTCCCGTCAGCGAAAACACTTCACAATTCATGGTTAGTGCCGCTAATGGTAATATGACTGAAGTGAATGCAGGAAAGTTAGCTGAGCAAAAAGCTCAAAATTCCCGCGTAAAAAATTTTGGCAGCATGATGGTAAAGGATCATACAGCCGCCAATGATGAATTAAAGAGCCTGGCAAATCAAAAGAACGTTACGCTTCCAAGCGCCCTGGGCAATGATAAGCAGGATGCGATCAATGATCTTAACAAGGAGACGGGAAAAAAATTCGATAAAGATTTTATAGATATGATGGTGAGAGACCACAAAAAAGTAATTGATGATTTCCAAACGGCAGATAATAATACAAACGATGCCGATGTAAAAGCGTGGATTGAAAAAACCTTACCGACATTGAAAATGCATCTTGATTCTGCGCAGGCAATTCAAAATGCAATTGAAAAATAAAATTAGTTTATTATGCCGAGGGAAAATGATAGTAGCTTAAGGGTAAGAAGTGTGGCATTCAGTCAGGGAGGACATATCCCTCCAAAGTATACCTGTGAAGGCGATAATGTGAATCCACCACTGGAGAGTAAGTGGTTACCCGGAGAATACAAAATCATTGGCCATATTGTGGAAGATCCCGATGCTCCAAAAGGTGTATATGATCATTGGCTTGTTTGGAATATTCCTCCGAACGAAACGATTGCTGAAAACAGCAAACCGGGTGTGGTGGGACGAAACAGCTTTGGCAATGTTGGGTATGGAGGTCCATGTCCGCCTTCCGGTTCGCATCGTTATTTTTTCAAAGTTTATGCTCTCGACACGCAACTCGACATTGAAGCCGGTGCTGATAAAGAGCGAATGGAAAATGCAATGAAAGATCATGTAGTGGCATCAGGTGAGTTAATGGCGTATTATCAAAAAAGAAAATAGATAAGCAAACCATATCATTAATGATGAGGCATGTTTCCGATTGTCTCATCATTTTTTTATTACTTACCCACAGCGTTAGACACTCACTGCATTTCTTTTTCCATTTAATAAGGAAGTGTATGACAGGTTTGTTTAATCATTCCGAATATTAATAAAATATTTTACTGCGACCGGGGTGTCATTCTGTTAGTATAAATCAGGCAAAGAAATTCAGGGAAGAGGATGAAACAAGATAAATGGGCTAATAATAGTATTTGTAAATATCAGGCATGTATCTTGTCTTAATCCATACATGTCTAAAGCGCAATCTCCGTTTTTTATCGTTATAGGAGCTTCTGCGGGAGGTATAAATGCCGTTAGCGAATTGGTTTCACAATTACCCGGTGAGTTGAATGCATCCCTGTTTATTGTTCTGCATTTATCAAAAACAGCGTTAGGCGACATATTGATCAACCGTATTCAAAAAAATACATCGCTTACATGTAAGCTTGCGGAAAACGGTGAAGAAATAAAAACCGGCCATATTTATGTTGCCCCGCCGGATGTTCATCTATTGATAAAAGAAAAAGAGATTGTTCTTGGCCATGGCCCGGCTGAAAATCGTTTTCGACCTTCTATAGATGTGTTGTTTCGTTCGGCAGCCACGAGCCATAGCGAGAGAGTGATAGGAATTGTGCTCACCGGGTTTTTAAATGATGGCACTTCAGGCATGAATGCTATTAAACAAAGCGGTGGTTATTGCATTGTGCAGGATCCCTCCGAAGCGGAATATTCTGACATGCCACTGTCCGTGTTGGAAAACATTGAAGTGGATCATTGTGTTTCATTAAAAAAAATGGGCAAGATTATTTTAGATATAATAGACAAATCTGAAACAAAAGGAATTTTACCTCCGGCCAATGTGCAGGCAGAGGCCCGGCTTTCTGAAAAAATAGCAACCGCCATTAATGACGTAAAAAAAATAGGCGAAAAAACTTTATATGCCTGCCCCGACTGTGGCGGAGGATTATGGCAGATTGATAATGGAAAAACAAAACATTACCGGTGCCATGTCGGACATTCATTTTCCGAAAGCGATTTGTTGCTCAGGCAATCGGAGGAAATGGAAAATACATTTTGGGTGGCCCTGCGAATGATGGAGGAAAGAAAAACACTTCTTCATAAAATTGCAAAAGAAAATGATGAAAGAGGGTTGCGAAAACTAAGCTGGAACTATGACAAAAGAGCTAAAGAGTTAGATGAACATATCATTAAATTAAAAGAATTATTATTCGCAATAAATAAAGATTAAATTAAAATACTTAAAAATAATCCTTGCATTTATTTATAATTGTAATACCTTCCCCCCCCCCGCCGTATGTCCCAGGCCATTGAATAGTCAATATGAAAAAGACTAAAGCAGTGACAAAGAATATTAAATCGGAGCAATCGAAAAGAAAAAAACGAAGTAAAAATATACCTCGCAAAAAGACTAATGCCAAAATTAGTCAGCCCGCACAAAAGAAAGCATCAAAAGAAGACGATTTTTTTCCTATAGTAGCCATTGGCGCTTCAGCCGGCGGCATCGAAGCTATTTCAAGTTTACTGGAAAATTTATCTCCAAAACTCGGAATGGGCTATGTGGTAATTCAGCACCTGGCGCCTAATCATGAAAGTATTTTACCTGAACTTCTGGAAAGAAAAACGAAAATGCCCGTTCAGCAAGCAGTTGATGCAATGCACATAAAACGGGATACGGTGTATGTCATTCCCCCCAACACGTATATTGCTATTGAAGACAGCAGGCTTAAACTTTCGCCCCGGATCAAGACTGAAGGTAGTTATCATTCCATTGATTTCTTTTTAGATTCGCTGGCTGCAACTTATAAGCATAAGGCCATAGCCATTATTCTTTCAGGCACGGCTACTGACGGCACAGTGGGCATACAATCCATAAAAGCAGAAGGCGGCGTTACCTTTGCGCAGGATGCTACGGCCAAGTTCAGCGGCATGCCAAAGAGTGCCATTGATTCCGGGTTTATAGATTTTATTCTTTCGCCTGCAGCTATTGCTAAACAGCTTCAGGCCCTTCCAAAGATTATCTATTCTCTTTCAGGCGCCAACAAGGAAAGCCCGCTGAACCTTAATGACAGTGAACTAAAAAAAATTTATTTTCTTCTTCATAACAAACACAGGGTTGATTTTGCGCATTACAAACCTTCTACCATCAATCGCCGTATTCTCCGGCGTATGGTACTTAATAGAGTAACCGAAACAGAAGATTACATTAAATTGCTTCAGCAAAATACCGACGAGGTTGACTTGCTGTATAAAGATCTTTTGATCAATGTAACCAGCTTTTTTCGTGACAAAGCGTCCTACACGATGCTCACAAAAAAAGTATTCCCCGCCCTGCTGAAAGGCCGCAAATCGAACGATCCCATCCGCATCTGGGTACCAGCCTGCTCCAGCGGTGAGGAAGCTTATTCCACCGCTATCAGCCTGTTTGAATTTTTAAAAGAAAAAGCGCTTACTACTCCTATCCAGGTATTTGCTACCGATATAAGTGAATCAGCCATTGACAGGGCAAGAACAGGGCTCTATCCAAAAGGCGCGGTGCAAAACATTTCAGCGCCTCGTTTAAAAAAATATTTTGTAAAAATTGACGGAAGCTACCAGATAACGAAAGCAGTTAGAGATGTGTGCATTTTTGCCGCGCATAACTTGCTGAATGATCCGCCTTTTTCGAGGATGGATCTTGTCAGTTGCCAGAATGTCCTCATTTACCTTGAAGCAGGTCCTCAAAAGAAAATATTGCAGGCATTTCACTATGCACTAAAACCTGCAGGCTATCTTCTGCTTGGAAAATCAGAAACTATTGGCAACTCCTCAGATTTGTTTACACAGGTCGGCAGGGAACAAAAGCTATACACCAAAAAAAATACGGATGTGTTTTCCGCATACGATTTTTCACTGCGCAGCTACTATCCCTCCGGAAATATAAAACGAAATAAAAAAATACCTGCCGGGCCAACTACCGATGTAAGTATTGATAAAGAAATGGAAAAGGTTTTACTGTCCCGCTATACACCTGCCAGTGTACTGGTGGATAAAGACCTGAACATACAGCGCTTTACCGGCGCCACCAGCCAATTTCTTCAGCCTGTATCCGGAAAGGCAAGCCTGCATCTTTTAAAAATGATAAGAGACGAATTGATCTTTGACCTGCGATCCCTTATTCACCGGGCAAAAAAAGATAATCGGGCGGTAAAAAAAGAAGGCATCACTATTTCTGATAATGGTCATTCCAAAGAATTGAACCTGGAAGTGATTCCTGTAAAGTCTTCCGGCGATACCTACTATCTTATCGTATTTAAAGACCCAAAAAAAAATTCCGCCCCTCTTCAGCAAGGTGAAAATGGCAAAAAAAATAGAAAAGACGGAAAAACAAACACGGTGTCGATGCTGGAGCGGCAGCTAAACGAAGCCCGCGAGCAAATGAAGATAATGAGTGAGGAATTTGAAGCCACCCGTGAAGAATTGCAATCTTCCAATGAAGAAGTTCTTTCCTCCAATGAAGAGCTACAAAGTATCAATGAAGAGATTGAAACCTCAAAAGAAGAATTGCAATCAGCCAATGAAGAATTGAATACGATCAATGAAGAACTGGAACGCCGAAATCGTGAACTAAAGGAAGCGGCAGACTATTCGCAGGCTATTGTACAAACGATTGATGAACCGCTGGTCATTCTGAATACCGATATGCGAATAAGAATGGCCAACAGGGCCTTCTATAAAAACTTTAAAACATCCAGTGATGAAGTGGAGGGAATGAATTTCTTTGAGATTTCCAATTACCAGTGGGATATACCTGAATTAAGAAAAAATATGGCCGAAGTTTTTTCACAGGATAAGAATTTTGAGCAATTCGAATTACAACATGTTTTTTCTTTAATGGGCGAAAAAATATTAAGGCTGAGCGCTGCCCGAATTAATAAGGGCGAGGCTAAAAAAGATTGGGTATTGCTGGTAATTGAAGACATTACTCAAAGAAAGAAAGCCGAATTGCAATTGAAAAACAGTGAGGAACGTTTTCGCCTTCTTGTTCAGAATGCTTCAGATATCATTACCATTCTAACACCGGAAGGAACGATACTCTATGAAAGCGAACCTGTGGAAAAAATATTAGGTTATACGACCCAGGAGCGGGTAGGAAAAAATATTCTTAAAGACACTATTGTTCATCCCGATGATTTAAAAATAAAAGCAAACGCTTTTAAACAGGCCGTATCAAATAAGGACACACCGGTAAAAACGGAATTCCGTCTTAAGCATAAGAATGGCACATACCGCGACATTGAAGCTGTATATTTAAATATGCTTGATGATATCCGCATTCAAGGCGTCGTTGGCAATTATCATGATATAACGGAACAACGAAAGCTGGAAAATCAAAGAGAAGAATTTGTAAGTATCGCCAGCCATGAATTAAAAACTCCGGTCACCAGCCTCAAGGGGTATGTGCAAATTATTCAAGATATGTTATCGCCTTCTGAAGATGGATTGGCTACCGAACTGCTTCAAAAATTAAATCTGCAGGTTGACAGGCTCACCTCGCTGATAAAGGACCTCTTTGATATAACAAAAATGAAAGAGGGCAGGATGGACTTCAAAATGTCAAACTTTAATATTGATGAGCTCATCAGTGAAATGGTAAATGATATACAGCTTGCAAGTAAAAAACATATTATTGTAGCGGATCTCCAGGCAAAAGAAACGATAACAGCAGACAGGGAGAGGATTGGCCAGGCATTAAGAAATTTACTTTCCAATGCAGTTAAATATTCACCCGATTCAGATAAGGTTATTGTAACATCATCATCCGATGAGGAAAAAATTACTGTTTATGTGCAGGATTTTGGAATAGGAATAGACCCCCGGGAGCATCAAAAATTGTTTACCCGTTTTTTCCGTTCGAGCGCGGACGCCGTACCGAGAAATGCCGGTTTAGGCCTGGGTCTTTATATTGCTTCTGAAATCATTAAGCATCATAACGGAACGATCACCGTTTCCAGTGAAAAAAATAAAGGTTCTGTTTTTTCCTTTACCCTTCCGCTAAACCAATCTGCCTGATTTAATTATGGCGTGTGATTTGTTTAAAATCAGAGATGAGTAAAATGATTTATATAGTGGAGGATGATGATAGTATACAGGATATGCTTAAAATTATCCTGGAAAAGCAGGGATATGAAGTAAAACTATACTCTCTCGGAAAGCCGGTAATAAAAAATAACGCTCCATTGCCTGATATGTTTTTACTGGATAAACAATTACCGGATATAGATGGATTGGATGTATGCCGCCAGTTAAAGGCAAATGATGAAACAAAGAAAATTCCCGTCGTTATAATCTCAGCCACTCCTCAAATTGAAGAGCTGTCCAAAAAAGCCGGCGCAAATGATTTCATCGAAAAACCATTTTCAATAAACACGCTTCTGAAAACGGTTAAAGCGTATTTTGAGTCAAAAATGCCTGAAAATATCAGTTTATAATATTTTTTTAGGAATGGTTTGTAAAAGCAGGGTCGATTTCTTTTCCGCCTCAATAGTATGTTTTAGCTGCGGATGAAACACGATCATTTCCCCTTCTTTCATTTCGACGTCGCCGTCTTCCGTTTCGATCCTTATCTTCCCTTCCAGTACCTGCACCTGGAATAAACCGTCCACCTCATTATCTTTTAAGGAAGCATTTTTATGGAGGCGGGTTAGAACCGTGGTAAGTTCATCTGTTTTAAATAAAGTAATTCCGTTTCGGTCACTTTTATGCCAGGCTTCCTCCTCTTTCACCTGATCAATAAAGGCTTCAAAATTTATAAATACATAAGGCGCATCAATGACCCTGTCGCCATCCGGCCTGTTTAATGTGGCCTCATTTCTTTTTATTTCCATAAATCTTTTTTAGTACCTGTGCAAGAACTATACCCCGCCTTCGGAGATTTTAATAACGATCGATTAATAAATGGCAGTTTTGTGAAAAACTTTCCTCACTTTCTCAACTCGTTAAGAATCTGTAGCACAACAATTGCTTAAGGAGCGATTATGAAATTGAAATTTGAGAAAAATATACAGTTTACCAAAACGGTTAAAGCTGACTACCGTTTACGTGAATTTAATTTCAGAAAATTAGGCGGCGAGCATGAAGGAATTTTCACCGTTGATGTAGTGGATGATCGCGGCAATCGCATCATGTTTCGTATGCATAAAAATGATAATGGATGGAAGATTCTTAACCAGCCGTTACCCGATTGGGTCTTAAAAAATGAAAAGATTTTTAATGACCTTATAGAAGAAGAGTTGCAGGCTTAGACTCCGCTTCGTTCTTCGTTTGTCGAATTATCATCGCCACCGAGGCTGTAAGGGTTGTTTTCTTCATCCTCTTCGCCAATCTCTTCGTCTGCATCGTCCTCTTCAGAACCGGGGACATCCAGATCGCTCCCGCTGATTGCATTGAAGGAATCTTTTTCATTCAAGGGCACGCCTTCACTGTCGGTGCTGTCAAGAGCAGCCTCTCTTAATTGTTGTTCATCGCGGGTGGGCATATCATCGGCACCTTCCTCCAGCATTTCCTTTTCTGTTTCTGACACATTTGAATCGGCATCGGTCACTTCTTCTTCGTCCCACACATCTTCACCTTCTTCATCTGCCGAAGAGATAGTAGTATCCTGAAACTCGCCTGCATCGGCCACATGAATATGTTCCTGGCCCGGAATGTCTTTTACATCCGGAAGATTGAGAGTGGCTTCCCCGTTTTTCAGACTCTTCCTTATCCCGCGGTCTGTCAGGGAGATCAGAGTTCCTGTTTACTTTACTCTTTATGTCTTGTTTTGCTTTACTCATGATTTATCATTTAAAAAGATAACTATTTTCTTTTTGGTTGATTATGGTGGTTCTTTGTATTGTGAGTTATGTCGTCGCCCCGGAAATCCTGCTCCTGGTTTTTGCGACTATCCAATTCATTTCTTATACCGGCTTGTTTGCTATTACTATTAAATTTTATATTTCTTTTTTGCAATTGGATGTTGTTTTTTTTCATAAACATTTTTCTTTTAAAGAGAAAAAAATTATGCCATTAAATAAGGAAAAAAGAATAACGAGTCTCGTATAAAAGACTCGTTATTCTGAACATGTAGAAATAATTCTACTGAAAATAAACCGTCCGTCTACAATGACGTCAACAATAATTTTTTTATGCCCTTACAGCAAGTCATATTTTTTCGATTTGTATATGGGTTTATCGTAGAACAGCGGCAAACTATTCACCGGATTTTCGTTTAATTTTTTTCTTTTCGGCTTATTATATTTACGGATTGCAGGTTTAATGGGAACAACAGGCGCCAAAGGCCTTACTATGATGTCCTCCATGCGTTGAATCGATACAGTACTATTCATAAGAAAAGAATTTTGAACTGACTAGAGAACTACTTAGAGAGAAAATTCTATGCCAGCAAAGCATCAGGCTATTAAATCAATAACAAAGTTTTGTTATCATATACGGTATGGGTATTGTTATAGATGAACAAGCTTTTCTACCTGGAAAAATTCCGCATCCGTCTTTCAAAAAAATTATCATTTGTCACATAATCTTACATTAATTCAATTCTTCCATTGGTATTACCCGGGTAACGGCGTGCTTTGGAAAAATTTTGGAAAAGAAATACCGCGGCTGTCGGCATTGGGTATAACAGCCGCCTGGCTACCTCCTCCATACAAGGGAGGCAGCGGCTCAAGTTCAGTAGGCTATGATGTATATGACCTGTTTGACCTGGGTGAATTCAAACAACAGGGAACTATAGCGACAAAGTATGGAACCAAAGAAAGATTTTACACATGCAATCAGGAAGGCTCATAAACATAAAATGCAGGTAATCGCCGACGCGACCCTCAATCACAAGGCACATGGAGACGAGTTGGAAAAGATATGTGTCAGAAAAGTGAATCCTGAAAACAGAACAGAATTCATATCAGAACCAATGGAAATAGAAGCATGGACCAAATTCTTTTTTCCGGGCAGAAATAAAAAGTATTCTGAGTTTGTTTGGGACTATCATTGTTTTACCGGTCTTGACTGGGCGGAAGACCGAAAGGAAAAAGCCATTTTTAAAATTTTAAACGAGTATGGCGAGGAATGGGAAAAATTAACTGAAGAAGAAAAAGGCAATTTCGATTACCTCAGTTTTAATGACATTGAATTCAGAAATAAATCTGTAAGAGAGGAATTAAAGTACTGGGGAAAATGGTTTTTGGAAACCACCGACGCAGACGGCTTCAGGCTGGATGCCGTAAAACATATAGCACCTGGTTTTATAAATGAATGGATCGATCACATGAATGGTATTGCTCAAAAAAAATTATTTTTTATGGGTGAATACTGGAATGATCAGAAGGCTGAAAGCCTTAATAAATATATTGAAGTCTCCGGAGGCCGCCTGCAATTGGTAGATGCACCCCTGCATCATAATTTTTACCGTTTGTCAACACAGGGAAAGGATTATGACCTCACAAAAATTTTTGAAAACACTTTGGTGCAACGAAAACCCACACTATCGCTCACATTTGTCAGCAATCATGATTCACAACCACTGCAGCAATTGGAAAAACCAATTGCTGAATGGTGCAACCCCCTGGCCTATGCGCTTATCCTTCTCCGGGAGCAGGGAATTCCCTGTATTTTTTATCCTGATCTCTATGGCGCAGAATACACAGGAAAGGGTAATGATGGAAAAGACTATCATATTATTTTGAAACAAGTAAAAGAATTACCGACTTTATTAATGGTTCGAAAGCGTCTTGCCTACGGTAATCAGCGTGATTATTTTGACCATAACAATACAATCGGCTGGACCAGGGAAGGTATTTCCGAAAAAAGAAACAGCGGCTGCGCCATACTCTTAAGTAACGGCGATGATGGATTTAAGTATATGGAGATTGGCAAAAGGCATTCAGGCAAAACTTTTGTCGATTGCCTAAACAACATTGATACAGAAATAATCATTGATAAGAATGGCGGTGCAGAATTTCATTGCAGAAAACAAAGTGTCTCTGTTTGGGTTAATAAAAAAATAGCCGAAAGTATAACTAATCATCATTTTGCCTGAATCTATTGCGGATCGCAGTTTCTTCGGCAGTCGTTATGCGTGACGTCTTTTTCAGCACTTCTATGAAATACGCAACTTCCTTTTCCTGGGCCGGGCAGCCTACATTGTCACCTTTTGAATCGAAGCCTGCGCCTTCGGACCTTATTTCTGAATCTGCGAGGAGATTGCCGTTTTTGTCAAAGACCAGCCAAAAGGGAATGCCTTTGTCGCGACCATGATATTTTGCAAGCATTTCTTCACCGCCCGGGTTTTCCAGTTTCTTTTGTTCATTATACTCATTTACTACCAGGTGCCTGACCACAAAATTGTCGTCAAAAAATTTTTTACAGCTCTTATCGTTCATAGAGCTATCCATTTTATGGCACCAGCCGCACCATGAGGCGTGGAAAATGATCATGACGTTTTTGTTTTCCTTGCCTGCCTGCTCCAAAGCCTGTTTCAGGACCTCATCGGCCGACGGTGGGTTTTGCTGAGCATGGGCGACTGAAGAAAACAGGAAAGCTGAGAGGGCAAGAGAACACAGGCGAAGATTCATAAAAAGCTTTTTATAAAACTAAGAAATGAACATGGATTCATTTTATATAAAAATGCTAAACCATATTTTTTACAATTTAAAAGAAGATTTATTTCTTTGATTCCTTTTAAATTTGCCTCCTTCTTTACAAATTTTACATGACAAAGCTTTCAGTTAATATCAACAAACTCGCCACGCTGCGTAATTCGAGAGGTGGCAATAATCCTGATGTAGTAAAAGCTGCCATAGATGCACAGCGCTTTGGCGCTGATGGGGTCACGGTACATCCGCGTCCTGACGAGCGGCACATTCGTTATAATGATGTAAGGGAAATCAAAAAGATCATAACTACTGAATTCAACATTGAAGGCAATTGTACGGAACAAAAGTTTGTTGATCTTGTATTGGAAGTAAAACCACAGCAGGTCACTCTTGTTCCCGATGCGCTGGGTCAATTAACTTCCGACCATGGTTGGGACACAATTAAAAACAAAGATTATCTGAGAGATATCATTTCCGTTTTTAAAAAAGCAGGTATTCGTGTTTCGATTTTTGTTGATCCTGTTATCGAAATGGTGGAAGGAGCTGCTCATACCGGTACTGATCGTATTGAACTCTACACGGAAGGATATGCCAGGCAATATGCATTGGGAAAACGAGACCAGGCTGTTGTTCCTTATGTAGCAGCGGCAAAAAAAGCAAAAGAATTAGGTTTGGGATTAAATGCCGGTCATGACCTGGATCTTCATAATCTTAAATTCTTCAAACAAAATATTCCCTGGCTTGACGAAGTGAGTATCGGGCATGCTCTTATTTGCGATGCGATCTATTTGGGTTTTGAAAATGCGGTGCAATTGTACAAAAGACAATTGATGTAATTAAATTCGTAAATGCGTCAAGCCACAATAGGCGGCCAGGCATACAGCTGAGTCAACTCTTCATTATTTCGATTACCACATTTTTTGCACTCACTAAGGCGGCTTCTACGGTTCCGGGTGAGGTACCACTATAGAATGCTTCGCCGGCAAAATAAATAGTATCATCGACAGGATTTCCAAACAGCTTTTGCGCCTTTACGGTTTCCAAAGTACTGTAACTATACGCTCCAACCGTATATGGATCATTGCGCCAATTGGCAACTAACGAAGCAGTCAATAGTTTTTTCAGATCAGCAACTGGTTTATTAAAAACGTGGGATAACGATTGCAGAGCGACATCTGATATTTCTTCATCGCTCTTATTTTCCAATGGCCAAACCTGCGGTCCGCCTGCCCATCCTGTAAGCAAAGGATAAGAAGAAGGTTGCTGTGTCCACCAGGTAGGAATTATTTCGTTTGTAAAAAGAAAGCCAAGGTTCTTTTTCTTTTTTTCCCAAAAATCTTCTCTGAATTGTAATAGCACCTTAACCACTGATCCAAAGCCTATTTGTTTTGCTGCAGATAGATACCTATCAATGCCTGGTTCAAAAACAATTGTGGGCGGTTCTTTTTGTAAAAGACCAAGCGAAACTGTAACAATTACTTTATGCCCATTATAGATTTGGTTTTTTGTAATGACCGTTACATCATTTTGCTGCCAATTAATTTTTGTTACCACAGATGAAGTTAAAATGATACAACCAAGTTCGCGGCATTGTTTCTCGAGAAAATTGACCAACTGATCATACCCACCGGGAATGCGATACTGCTCACCTTCCTCACCCATCCATTCTTCACGTAGCGCAAGTATACTCGCCTGCGAAGGATCAGCGAGATCAAAACCTTCCGCAAAGCGAATAACCGATCTCCGCAACTCTTCATATTTTTCGTCTGCGTAATTCTGTTCCAGGAATTCGTTTACCGTAATGTCTTCTCTTATATTATTCAGGCTCCTGATCATTTCGTCCCATCCAAGCGTGAAGTCGTCCTGGGTTTTCCATTCATTGTTTGCGACTCTCACCATTTCTCCTTTGACAGGCTTGTATTTAATGCCGCCCTCTTTTAAAAGTCCAAGCGTTAATGGAAGATTGCCGTGTATAAATTCGACACCTTTTTCTACAGGATGCTCAAACGAAGAAGCATGTATAGTATGAATTCGGCCACCCAAGCGATCAGTGGCTTCAAGAAGAGTAACAATGTGATCGTGTTTCAGTAATTCTCTTGCTGTCATTAGTCCCGCCACACCACCTCCTATAACAATCACATTCTTTGGCCTGTCCATAATCCCACTCATATATTTAAATTAAGTGGATGAATAAAGATGGCAGCGATAGATAAAATTTAATATTTTATACGATATTCAAATTTTGAGGGATCGTTAAAAAAATCGTCACTGGTTAATGATACGGTGACTGTCTTTTTATCCGAAGATAGTTTTACAGCTTTCCCTTCCACCTTTTTGGCGCGACGAGGGAGATTGATCGCGTAATTTAATTTGATTGGAGAACCTCCCATTCCGGACATTTGTTGCAGTGATTTCATGTACTCTCCATTCTTTCCTGCTTCGTATTTTTCTTTGTTCAACGTTTTTGAAATTACCTTTTTCGTAATCTTTACGTCGAAAAAATCATCAAAAGTTTTTAACTGAGAACTGTCGCCACCACCCATGCCGAGCGGTGACTGGTTAGCTCCCGGCATTTTTTTTATGGCAGCTTCTGAAATTTTCGGCAAAAGCTCCTGCAATGTTTGTATGTCGCTGATCTTTTTAAAAGGTAAATCGAGTTTAATTAAAAATTTTTCATCCTCCATATTAATCATCAGTTTCATGCTTGCCTGGTTCACGATCTCTTTTTGACTGGCAGTAAGACCTTCTATACTATCAGCAATACCGGCCAATGCTAAAGTAGTATCTATATTTTTTATTTTTTCTGCCTTATCTCCTCCCATTTGTTTTAAAAGACTCAGCAAATTGCCGAGGTCAGTGGTATTACTGAAAGTACCGCTTCCGTTTTTATTGATCGTGATCTCTTCAGTGGTTTCAAAACAGCCCGCTAACAACAAGCTGCAGTTTATCGTCAGTGCGAAAAAAATCTTTTTCATTGCTTTTATTATTGTGTGTTGTATGACTTATTATCAAAATTAGTTCAGGCAATCATTTTAACAACCATTTCTTTTAACAGCGAAGCATCCGTCGTGCCCGAACTATTGATACCGACACTCTTTAAATTATAATCACTGAGAAGTAACATGATCTTTTCGATATCCGGATAAGTATACAAATTGGTAGCTTTTAAATAGTCTTTGATAAAAAAGGGACTAACGCTTAGTGTAGCCGCGACCGTTTTCTCATCTCTCGTACTCAATCCATAGATCATAAAAACCTTACTAAAAAAACTATACAGCGAAGGAAGTATTAACTGGATGGGAGCTGCTTTGGGATTTGCTTCAAAATATTGAATGATCCGGATAGCCTTTGAAAGATTTTTTGTGGATAAAGCGGTTTGCAATTCAAAGACATTAAAATCCTTGCTTACTCCAACAAACTTCTCAACATCATCTTCGGTGATCATTTTTCTGCTGCCGAGATTGATCAGCATTTTTTCAATTTCATTTTCTATTCTTGAAAGATCGTTACCGATATGATCTACCAGCAACATAAGCGCCTTCTGCGAAATAGAATGGCCTTTGGATTGTACCACTTCTTCCGTCCATTCAGGCAGTTGATTGTCATACAATTTTTTTGTCGTTAACACCACTCCTTTTTCTTTGAGAAGTTTAGCAAGACGCGTACGCCCATCCACTTTCTTTTCTTTATAAGAAACAACAAAAATGGTGGAGGAAAGAGGCTTTTCAATATAGGTTTCCAGCTTTTCCACATCACGCATTTGCTGGGCCTCTTTTAATATTACCACCTGCCGTTCTGCAAACATGGGGTATCGGCGACAGGCATTTATTATGGCGGACCATTCCGCGTCTTTACCATAGAAGATCGCCAGGTTAAACGCAGCCTCCGATTCTTTCAAGATATGGTTTTCGGCATATTCGATAACCTTGTCGATAAAATATTCTTCTTCTCCTTCAAGCCAGTACACAGGCTTATAAATTTGTTTCTTCCAGTCAGAAATAATAGCATTTGCCAACATAATGCGCTAAGATACATGGTTTATAAGCGGAAAAACTTTCCTCCCTATGTGAAAAAGAAGATTCTGGCACGGTTTTTACCAAAACAGGGCAAGGCTGAAACTTCAAAATGAATAAACCCATCCCGATCACATCGGGAATCATTTGCAAACGATCAGCTAAAAAATAAAATTTTAGATTAAAAACCTTCGACAATGACAAACACAAATTATCCTTCCGCTACCCCAGAACCTCAGCCAAGAGGTAACAATAATAAGGGTATTATTATTGGCGTATTGGCTGCCGCTTTATTAGGCACTTGGGGATACTGGCTGTATAAAAACAATCAGTCAGCACAGGAAATCACTACTCATCAAACAAAAGAAGCAGCGTACATGTCTACAAAAGATTCTGTACAAATGTTGTATAATGACGCCTTATCGCGTCTTGATTCCATTACCGGAACCAACAACAATTTACAGGGTCAATTAACGGACCGTACCAGTGAAATCGCTAAATTAAAATCTCAGATCAATGGAATTTTAAGAAAGAAAAATGCCACGGTATCTGAGCTTGCCAAAGCAAAAAGTCTTATCAATGAACTTAATTCAAAGATCGAAAATCTTGAAGCTGACAACGCACGGCTAACAGGCGAAAATCAGCAGTTGACTTCAGCAAACACACAATTAACCACTGAAAAATCAACTCTGGAACAAAACCTGCAAACCACTACTGCAGAAAAAGATGAATTAGCCACAACAGTTGACGTAGCTTCTACTTTCGTTGCTTCTGATTTCCAGATCACCCCCGTTAAAGAAAAAAAGAACGGAAAAGAAAAGACTACTACAACTGCAAAACGCGTAGACAAACTTGTTTTGGATTTTGATGTAGAAAATCGTGTGGCTAAAACAGGCCCGGCTGACTTATACATAATTGTAACAGCTCCTGATGGTCATGTAATTTCTGATCCATCGATGAATTCCGGTACTTTCAGTACACGCAATGAAGGTGACAGACCTTATACAAATAAGCTAAGTGTGGACTACGAACAAGGCACTCGTAAAAATGTTAGTATTCCAATTCGTCAGAATGATTTTCAAACCGGAGATTATAAAATTGAAGTATATAACAACGGTTTCAAAATTGGTGAAGGCGTAAGAACCCTTAAAAAAGGTGGTTTATTCGGTTAATTGAAGTTTCCAACTCCTACAACCACGACCGTCCCGAGTTATCGGGACGGTTTTTTATTTGTCTTTTAAAAATAGAAAATCTCATTGTTCTTATCTTTGCAGCCGGCAGGTCTTACACGACCAGCTCCTGCTCAACCTCCCCAGGGCCGGAAGGCAGCAAGGATAAGCGGTTGTAGCGGTGCGATGTAATCAGCCTGCCTTTTTTTATACCCCTGGCCCCTGAAGGGGAACTTAGTTAAATCTCTTTTGATTAACTTGCAATCCTTAATTGGAATTTTGATTCTTTGTGTTGTCAACAAAAGAATTCTATTAAGCTTTTGTTGCGTCGCACACTTCAAAGTTCTGTTCTTTATTCAACAACTTTTAATAATGAAGCATTTCCAAAATTGGAAAATGCAAAAACACCCCTTTAGGGGGATGGGGGCATTATGAAATTTTTTATCGACACAGCGAATCTTGATCAGATCAGGGAAGCAAATGAATTAGGAATACTTGATGGCGTTACTACTAATCCATCGCTAATGGCGAAAGAGGGCATTAAAGGCCAGGACGCTGTATTCAAACATTACAAAACTATTTGTGAAATGGTGAATGGTGATGTGAGTGCAGAAGTTACAACGGTTACTTTTAATGATATGATCGAGCAAGGAAAAAAGTTAAGGGCAATCCATCCGAATATCATTGTAAAAATTCCAATGATTAAAGATGGAGTGAAAGCTATCAAATGGCTCACGGAGCACGACATTCCGGTTAACTGCACTTTGTGTTTTTCGGCCGGACAAGCAATCCTTGCCGCAAAGGCGGGAGCGAAATATATTTCTCCTTTCATTGGCCGCATTGATGACAGCGGTTGGAATGGTGTGCAGCTAATCGAGCAAATCGTTAAAATATACAAAGTGCAGGGATTTAAAACACAGGTGCTTGCCGCTTCGATCCGCAATTCAAATCATATTGTACAATGCGCCGAAGCAGGAGCAGATGTTTGTACTTGTCCTCTTGAACCAATTCTCGGATTGCTGAAACATCCCCTGACTGATATTGGCCTTGCAAAGTTTATGGAAGATGCAAAGAAGTCGGCGTAAAGCCTAACCTACTATTCCCTTCGCAAAAGGAAGGGAGGTCTGGCTATAAACCTCATTCAATATTTGAATTCAATTGTCATTACTATATCAGTGTTCAGCATTGATATATTGATAGTATAGCAGAACAAAAGTTTAGATATTTACTGAAGCACAACCCCTTCTCCTTTGGATAAGGGAAGGGGGATGAGGCCTAATACCCCGTGTGCTGAAAAATAGAACTTAGTGTTGTATAGCCGATCAATTCATCAGCACGGGCACCAAATGCACGGTAATATACAAGTACCATATAAGTATTTTCTGTGCCCCAGTAGTTGCCTTCCGTGTTTTCAAAAGAAACATTTTCAGAAGTTGAATTTTCGGGAACTGTGACGTACGAATAATTGTAATATCCCTGCTTTAAAAACATTGTTTTCTCGTAAGCACCCCGATCGGGATTAAAGATCATTTTAGAATCTTCATCGGGCATATAATTAGTTAACTCGCCGTAGATGTAAACGTTCTTGCCTTCGTATTGACGATTGTTAGGAGGGAAATAACTAAAATGCACCAGGGCATAATCGCTCTGCCAGTAAGGATTGAACCCGTCGGCATTTTCAATAGTGAATAACCCGTCGAGATCACGGTAATAAATATAGGGCTGCGATTGCCTGTCGCCATCGGGTTTTACAACTACTTCAGTAGTGTCTTTATTTTTTTCAAGATGGAGCATACGATCACTCATCAGGCGCAAACTCCTAAGATCGATCCATCTCCATTCTTTTCCAGCAGGGAATGAAGTGGTAGCCTCATCATTATATTCAAAAAAGTTTCCCCGGAATATGTTTGGCTGTCCAAGATATAAAGCCTGCGACCATGCATAATTTTGCACAATCACAACTTTAGCGTCTTTCTGATTAAATACATTGATATTGCTGTTCAACGTAACACCGACATTCACTTTTTGATAAGTTTGAAACCATTTTGCATTAAAAGGTTGTTGTACTTGTGCAGCTATGGCAGCTTTATTTTCCACCACTAAAAATCGTTTGGTAAAAACAAGTTTTGATGTATCCCCATCCAAAAAAACTTTCAGCAAATAATTTCCGGAACGTGAGGGAATACAATTACGATCCGGCAATATGGCCTGGTAATGTATATAGGGCGTACTTGCTACCGAGGAGCTTCGGTAATCAGTGATCCTGACATTTTGAAAACCACGAATGTAATCGAACGAAGTAAGAGACGATGGTGTCCAATCAGCATTACACAAAAAATAAGTATAGTAATAATTTTTTACTTCTGCATCGAGGTCATCGAAATCAAGTTCAAATCTTTCACCACTGTTTAGTGTCATTACAGGATAACTATAAATATCACCATACCTGGTAAGCGTGATGGAATGAATATTGGCCTTATAAATATGATCAGGGATCTGCGAAGATGCACCTGTGGTTAACAACAACAGGCAAAACATGAGATAAATCTTCATGAACCAGGCTTTAATAACGAATCGTTTTTCATGTACAATATTGTGAAATTCCGAAAAAAAGCCGACAAATTTTTTTTACCAACTTATTTTTGCCAGAACAACTAATTAAAGAATGACTAAATTCATTAAGTGAAGGTTGCAAGCTTTATAGCCAATCGCATCGCATTTAACCGGCAAAAATCATTTTCGCGGTTTATCATTCGTCTTTCTATTGTTGCTACCGTCATTAGTGTGGCCGTAATGATCGTTACTCTTGCTTTTACAAACGGTTTCCAGGAAACAGTGAGCCAAAAGGTTTTTAGTTTTTGGGGACATATCCGTGTTCAATATAAGCAACCGCTTAAATCCAGCATCGCCGAGGAAGAACAAATAGAAGAAAATGACACGATCGCCCGTGCTATTGCACAAAATCCTGAAGTGGTCAGTATCCATCCTTTCGCAACCAAGTATGCCATCCTGAAAACAAAAGATGAAATGGACGGTGTACTGATGAAGGGGCTTGACGGCAGTTATGATTTTAATCATTTAAAACAATTTATGCAGCAGGGAAGATGGCTGCAGTTCAATGACAGCACCTATAGTCGTGAAATCATTATTTCAAGCTATACTGCAAATGAATTGAAATTAAAACTGAATGACAGAGTGGTTATCTATTTCATAAGACCTGACGGTTCGCTGCGACCGGATAAATTAACTATTGTTGGCATTTATAAAACGGGGATCGAGGATTATGATAAAACCTTTGCTATCGGAGATCTAAAATTAATTCAACGGTTGAATGGATGGAAACCAAATGAGATCGGCGGCTATGAAATTTTTTTAAAAGATTATCATCAAATGGAGAAAGTAGCTGATGATCTCTATTATAACATTGAAAAATTTCCGCCAAGCTGGGATACTGAAACGATCAAAGATCTCTATCCGAATATTTTTGACTGGCTGAGTATGCAGGATGTTACCCGAAATGTGTTGATCACTTTTATGATCATAGTAGCTGTAATCAATCTCATTACCTGCCTCATCATTCTTGTATTGGAACGCATTCGCATGGTCGGAGTTTTAAAAGCACTTGGCGCCCGTAGCTGGAGGGTACAAAAAATATTTCTTCAACACTCTGCTTTTATTACTGTTATCGGTATCATATTGGGAACAGCTTTTGGCATTGGCATTTGCTGGCTGCAGCAATCCACCGGTTTTATTAAATTAAATGAAGAAGCTTACTATATGAGTGAAGCGGCAGTAAAAATCATTTGGTGGCAAATTGCACTTATTTGTGGCGGCACTCTTTTGATTTCGTTCCTTGTATTGATGATACCGTCTATCATCGTCCGCAGAGTAAAACCTGTGAAAGCAATTCAATTCAGATAGTTTATAAGTCAAAACCCAACATCTGTCAATTATCATCTATCATCTAAGCATTATCTTCGCAAAAATTTTTTAAGATGAATTTACATGAATACCAGGCCAAGGAACTATTGAAAAAATTCAATGTTCCTGTGCAGGAAGGTTTTGCCTGCAGCACTGTTCATGATGCAGAAGAAGCTTACAGGCAGATCAAAACTCAGTTCGGAAGCAGCTTTGCCGTAGTTAAAGCGCAAATACATGCAGGCGGCCGCGGTAAAGGAAAAATTAAAGAAACCGGTATCAACGGTGTAAAAGTTGGAAAGAGCCTGGAAGAGATCAGTGACTTCACGAGAAAGATCTTAGGCGGAACGCTTGTAACCGTACAAACAGGACCGGCAGGAAAAATCGTACATAAAGTTTTTGTCGCCCAGGATATGTATTATGAAGGTCCGAGTGCACGCAAAGAATTTTATTTATCCGTATTGCTGGATAGAACCAAAGGTCAAAATGTGATCATGTATAGCACCGAAGGCGGTGTAAATATTGAAGATGTGGCGCACAACACCCCCGGAAAAATATTTAAAGAGTGGGTTCATCCATGCGGTGGTCTGCAGCCATTCCAGGCAAGAAAAATTGCTTTCAATTTAGGATTGACTGGTAATGCTTTTAAAAATTGCGTAAAGTTTGTTACCAATTTATATAATGCCTATGTAGGTTTGGATTGTTCTATGCTTGAGATCAATCCTCTTTTTAAAGCAGCTGATGATAAAATCGTAGCTGTTGATTGTAAAATGAATTTGGATGAAAATGCTTTGATGAGACATCCTGATCTTTCAGCAATGAGAGATGTGACGGAAGAAGATCCTACAGAAGTAGAAGCCGGTCAGTACAATTTGAATTTTGTAAAGCTGGATGGCAATGTGGGATGTATGGTAAACGGAGCTGGCCTCGCCATGGCTACAATGGATATGATAAAACTAAGTGGTGGTGAACCAGCCAACTTTTTGGACGTGGGTGGCACCGCTAATGCACAAACCGTAGAAGCCGGGTTTAAGATCATTTTAAAAGATCCGAATGTCAAAGCCATTCTCATTAATATTTTCGGTGGTATTGTTCGTTGCGACCGCGTAGCCCAGGGTGTAATCGATGCTTATAATAATTTAGGTAATATCAAAATCCCGATCATTGTTCGCCTGCAGGGAACAAATGCTGAAGAAGCAAAAAAATTAATTGACGAAAGTGGATTAAAAGTTCAATCGGCAATTTTATTAAGTGAAGCGGCAGAATTGGTAAAGAAAGCTGTGGCCTGAATAATATTAAAAGCTACTATCCCTTTTTATTATAGTATTAATAAAAAAGCCCCCGACGAGTCGGGGGAATTTTTTTCAGGCGCAGTTTTGAGTATCAACTTTGAGTTTTACATTGGGTCTAGGACGCCTGTCGGACCTTCACAAGGATTGGATTTACACGATTTTTCAGACATTGGATTTTGGTTGTTTTTCTTAGGATTGGCTTGGGCTTTTCATAGGACCAGGCTTTGTTTTTCATAGGTTGTTTGTACCACAAAGATGTATAACATACATGCTTAAACAAAATATTCTGACCTCCATTTTTGATCGTTAATTGATAATTTTAATATGCTGTAAGCAAATGCACCTATCGCATGAAATCCTTTACCAGACTGTGTTTCAGCTTTAGTATAAATACTAAGTAGAAGGGAAAAATTACATTGATTCAACTCATAAAAAATGAAAAATGAGCATGATGAAACTCATTGACAATTATCAAAAGTCATCCGGGTGTCTGAAACTTTAAACAATCTCAACTTCATAAACAGGGCTAAACAAATATGCCTTTCCTGTTTTTATATCTGTACATCTAAAACGTTTTCGCATCTTCTCTCCTTTCCTAAACATCTTTCCATCCGCACATCTGAAAACGCCGTTCTCCGGAATTTCTTCAACCAACCGGCAATGTGATTTTTCATCATCATATTTTCGCAACACTCTTATTAAACCATCTTCCGCACAACTGGTAGCCGCAGGATTTTTTAAAGAACCCAGTAATTCCTTTTCTATATCAGGCGGAAATATTTTGTTCTGAACAAATTGCTCGAGCAATTTTCCGTAAACTGCCTTCCATTCCTTTCCATGCGATAAAACCTTATTGCCGAATTTTTCGAAGGTTAACAAATGTGCCAGTTCATGCAATAGGGTGATCAGGAAAGAAAATCTATTCAGATTGCCGTTCACGCTTATCCTGTGATTAGAGAAATGTGTTCGATGACGATAATCACCAAGAATACTTTTTCTTTGCTTTGCTACGGTAAGATGAACCTTGTAAAATTGCAAATACTGCAAAACAGCATCATAGGTACCAGGTGGAAGAAATTTTTGGAGATGATCGATCGGCGCTTCTTTCTTAGGCATTTTTCTTTTCCTTCAACAGCTTTGTAAGTACAGACACTTCCATAAAGGTATATACAAGATATAAACCCATGCAGGCAAACAATGCAGGTTTATTTAAATTTTTTCTAAAAATAAAAATGTAAATGACCGCAGCAATCAGGCAAATAAATAATTTTATCATAATGCTGAGGTACACACTGCGTACAAACGCATGAGGATTTTCTGATCGCAAACCTCTCTTCGCCAAAAGAAAAGAAAAAATAGTTGCAGCAAAAACAACCAGGTTGCCCACTATCAAAACCGATTGATCAAATCCATATCGGTCCAAAAAACTCTTACCGGTTAAGAAGAAAGCATTTAAAATGATAAAAAAAATAATGATAGGGAACGGTACACTTCGGTTATTTTTCTGAATCGTCATTCTTTGGGCGGGAAGTTTCTTTTACAATTTTATAAATAATGCCAAGCAGCACAATTACCGGTAATGTTATTACCAGCAAAGGTGCAGAAATTTTTAACCATTCGTCGAGTTTTAAACCTGCAAAAACCGCCAGCCCCAGCGCCACAAATATTTGTGTGCCTATGCTGCCATAGCGTAAGAGATCATTGTAATTGTTACTGGGCCGTCGCTTTGATTCCATTAGAATTTTTAGCCATCTCAACCACTGTTACACGAGACTCACTATTACTATTATTTCCCATGTGGCATTGGCCATTAAAGATAGCGGTAGGCTCTACCTGCAATTTACCGGCATACACATTTCCGTTTACTAAGCAGTCGGCGCGCAATTGTAAAAGGTCTTTTGTTTTAATGTTACCAGCCACTTTTCCTACTATATCGGCCTGGTTACCGGAAATATCGCCTTCTACACTTCCGCTGGCTCCAATTACTATTTTAGAAGAGCTGTTTACGTTTCCGATTACGGTGCCGTCGATACGAAGGTCACTGTTGCTGCTGATGTCGCCTTTCAGCGTGGTGCCGGCACTTACAAGCGTAGCACCGTTGCCACCATTGGTTTTTTCATTCATCATAGTTGTGGATTTGTTTTTAAACATAGGTATTATAAATTTTATTTCGATGACGGTCTTGCTTTATTCATTTGAATATTCGTCTTTAGGCAGCTTGATGCTGGTGGTATCAAGATTCACCGTAACATCACCTTTTAAAACTTTTTTCAGCCCATCTATATAACGTGCTTGGTAGCCTATCTGTTGTTCAAGCGAATCGGTTCTGTACTTTAATTGCCTGTATTCTCTTCCGATCTTAAGATCGTCATAACCCGGTATGTAATATTTTAAAGGTGTAAAAACAACCAATGCTACCGTGAACCCAACCAGCACAACAAAAATGGTACTTAGCATCACATACACACTTAGTCTTGACAATTTGAACGTTACTACTTCTTCATATGTGTCATCGTTCATCACTACCAGCCTGTAGCGGTTACGCAGCCGCTTGAAGGTGCTGTTCGTATCAAATTTTACCATAAACTAAGAATGAGGGTTAAAGATAATAAAACGAAAAGAGAAATGGTAGTGGCTAACTCGTTGCATATCTCTTATCATCTTTCTGCTACAGTTAGTGCTCCTGGCTGATTCCGGTATTTGAGTTATAATACTTTCATATTCCGTAATTATACGGGAATTCCACCAGCTGGCACTCATTTATCGTTATGAGATGAATCATTCCTGACAATAATTTTTTTTCTTCATCTTTGCTTTGTTCATAATATCTGCAATTCTGAAAAAATAAATGTACATGATGGACCTCTCTAACGAACTTGCAATTGGAATAGATATCGGCGGAACGAATACAAAATACGGTCTCGTTAATCATCGCGGCGAGATCCTGGAACAAGGCACGCTGAAAACAGAAGACTACCCGCAAATAGAAGATTACGTGACTGCCGTTTACCAGGCTTTATCTCCCATAATAAAAAAGCACAAAAAAGATGGCAATATAAAAGGTATGGGCGTTGGCGCTCCCAATGGTAATTATTACACGGGCACTATTGAGTATGCACCTAATTTAATTTGGAAAGGGATCATTCCGCTCGCAAAATTGATAACGGAAAAATTTGATCTGCCTTGTACGCTTACTAATGATGCAAAGGCTGCTGCCCTCGGCGAAATGATGTATGGAGCAGCACGAGGCATGAAAGATTTTATCATGATCACATTAGGTACGGGTGTGGGTAGTGGTATTGTTGCCAACGGCCAATTGATATACGGTCACGATGGTTTTGCCGGTGAGTTGGGCCATACTATTATTCGTCCCGGCGGACGTTTGCACAAAGGAACCGGTCTTCGTGGTTCGCTGGAAGTGTATGCCTCGGCAACGGGCATCGCATTTACAGCAAATGAAATGTTGGAAAAAGATCCAAACACAAAAACACTTCTTCGTAAATACAAAAAAGAAGATATAGATGCTAAAGTGGTTGCTGACTGCGCGGATAAGGGTGATGAATTGTCAAAAGAAATATACCGCTTCACGGGCCGGATACTCGGAGAAGCGCTGGCAAATTTTGTTATGTTCTCCTCACCGGAAGCAATTGTTTTATTTGGCGGTGTCATCAAGGCCGGTGATCTCATATTGAATCCTACAAGGGAGTATATGGAAAAAAATATGCTGCCAATTTTCAGGAATAAAGTGAAACTTATTTTTAGTGAATTACACGGGGCAGATGCGGCCATACTCGGTGCAAGCGCACTTGTATGGGAAGCCAAACCGAAGCTTGAATAATTATTGCAGCTTACCCAATGCCACAGATTATACAGAAAAATACAGATGTGGCGAAAGATTTTCTGTGAAAATCCATGTAATGTGTGGAAGAATATAAAAAATTAAACAACTTCTAAGGGTTATAGGTAGCGACACCTGTAATTTTCAGGCTGGATTTTTTTTGCGTATAAATTACAAGTTGCCAGCCTTGCTTGCCGGCAGTGTCATTCTTCAGTTCATTGGGAAGGTCTATTTCAAAATTCATTTTTTCCTTAGCAGGTTGCTCAACAAACGACCTTACCACATTCGTGTGAGATAATTTTGCGCCGCGATTCTCTCCGGCCTTCACATTCATCTCTGCATGTTTTTGAACGACTACCGCTAACAGATCGGAATTTTGCCAGCTACCTTCCAAATGACAATTCACGTTGAGTGTATTATTAGTTTTGTTTACCTCATCAATTGTCAATTTCACCGGGGCTGTTTCTTTCAGCAATTTCTGAATGTCTGCTACCGCACCAGCTTTATTGCTGCCCACCAATTCATATTCGCCGTTAATGATCAACTGCGGAGTGTAAATACTTTCCAATTTAAAATGTTCTCCATATTGTCGTTGGCGATCTGAAAATTTTGAACTGCTGAACGGATCTTTCCATCCGAGGTTATTCCAGTAATCAACATGAAATGATAAAGGAATAATGTTGACATTCTCATTTGCTAACTGGGGAAGTAAACGATCTGCGGGCGGGCAACTCGAACAGCCTTCTGAAGTAAATAATTCAAGAACCGCAAAAGAATTACTTGCATTCTTTGACTGAATCAATTTTTTACTGCCATGACTATTGTTTTTGGCGATGCCAAACGCTGCTGCTCCGGATAAAATAAGAATGATTATCCATTTCATAACATAAAGCTACGAAGTGGAATAGAAACCTAAATGTAATTTGAAATGAAAAAATTTATAAAATCACCTCCGGCTTTTAATAACAAATACAGCAGGGACTGCCCTCTCCCCTTCTTTATCGGATGGTTTGATTGTCTCTTTACCATTTACCAGCATAGAGCTGCTGCCGCCGCCATCAAGATTTAATGCTTCAACGCAACCAATATCTTTCAATATCTGTGCTTCCTGGATTAAACTGGCGCCGCCTCCGGATTCGCTTCTTCCCTGTATCACCAAGATCACTAATTTATTATCTTTTGTATATCCCATTGCAGTTCGCGGATGTTTATCATTAATGGCTTTCCCGGCAAACATTTTTTCTATATCATTTGTAATGCTGATGTTCCCATCCTGCAACAAACACGGCCCACCGCCGACGGCAGTCTCCATCTTCCATTTAGTAAATGAAAGCGCTTTTTGACCATCAAAATATTTTGATTTCTTAACGAATTTTGAGGCATCGAACTTCGAGGATGAATCTGTGATCAGAAAAGGACCAGATAATGAATATGCAGATCTTTCCGTATTGTCAACACAAACCCAGGTCACATCCGCGTTTCTTTTTTTGTCAATACCAATTGCACTTCTGAAGGCGTGGAAATATTTCAAACTGTCCTGCCCTTTTCCCCTGACTGTAGTATCATGTGCCAAAATTTTCCCATTCTTTATTATCGTACTAACACTTCTGTTTGTTGCAAAAGAAAAAAATGCACAGTTTACAACAACTAATGGCTTCCCATCTTTCTCATAAAATTTCGAAGGAGTTATTCTACGGTTTAAAGTCGTGTCGTCAGTAAATTCAAGTTTTTTATCCTTTAAATCTGCAACTACATAATAAGCGCGGAATGCGGCAGTATCAATAGGCTGAGCGGTAAAGTAAACATGAACTGACGAAGGCAATGGCTGATAAAGAGAGTCAGCATTTGTCCATTTTAATTGAGAAAAACAATTTTGGAAAAAAGAAAAACAAACAGTAATAAAAAATATTTTCCTCATAAACGCACCTATCTATTAATCGAATACTTTCGAAAAATCCGGTGTAAACGAACAGCCATTTACTGAAAAATTATAAGAAAATTCTGATTGCAGATTATATTTCTTGTCTTCTAACTCAAATACTTCAATTGTTTTTTTATCCGCATCTGCAATAAGATAATATTTTACCTGCTGCTGTTCATATAATTCATATTTGGTGTGCCGATCTTTTAATGCGGTAGCTGGTGATAGAATTTCCACAACAAGAGAAGGAGGAAAATCAAGATATTTTTGTTTGATCTCACCGCAAACAATCAATATATCCGGCTGCAGAATGGTATCCTCAGAAATTTTATAGTCAATAAAGTTATAGACAGAACAATTTTTGCAGGCTGAACGGTTCAATGCATTGTCAAATTGAGAAATGATTTTGGCAGAAACTTTCTGATGCCGTGGTATCGGCGCAGGACTCATAGCAATAGGAAACCCGTCTATTAGCTCCCACTTACCTTCCCAGTTTATCCAATCCTCGTACGTATAATGCGGGATTATTTTATTAGCGATACCCATGCTTCAAAATTAAGCAATCTTTTCTGCTTTCTCTTTTTCCCAGGCCGCCTTACCATAACCAGGCAACACATGCTTTTCACTATGATAAGAAGAACGAACTAAGGGACCGCTTTCAACATAATCAACGCCTAATTCATATCCTATTTCGCGGTATTCGGCAAATTCATCAGGATGAACAAAGCGTTCCACATTCAAATGTTTTTTTGTCGGTTGAAGATATTGGCCAAGCGTGATTACATCAATGCCGACATTGGCAAGATCACGCAGGGTTTGTATTACCTCTTCTTTCTTTTCACCAAGGCCGAGCATGATCCCGCTTTTTGTTCGCATACCTCCCTCCTTCAGCGTTTTTAATACTTCCATACTGCGCCAGTATTTTGCCTGTATGCGAACCTGCTTTGTCAGTCGCTCAACAGTTTCAATATTGTGACTGACTACCTCGGGAGCGGCATCAATGATGCGTTGAATATTTTCTTTGTCGCCTTTAAAATCCGGGATGAGTGTTTCAAGAGTTGTGTCGCCATTCAATGCTTTTACAGCTTTGATGGTATTGTACCAAATTATTGAACCGCCATCTTTCAATTCATCACGATCTACTGAAGTGATAACGGCATGTTTCACTTTCATCAAATAAATCGCTTCGGATACTCTTTGTGGTTCATCCCAATCAATAGGGTCGGGCCGACCGGTTGCAACCGCACAAAATCCACAACTGCGGGTACAGGTGTTTCCGAGGATCATAAATGTAGCCGTGCCTGCTCCCCAGCATTCACCCATATTGGGACAGTTGCCGCTTTCACAAATAGTATGAAGCCGGTGAGTGTCCACAAGGTTGCGAACATGCTTATAATTTTCTCCAATGGGAAGTTTAACGCGAAGCCAATTGGGTTTCTTTGGCTTTTGTTCATCTTTATTTATATCCGCAACAGGAAGTTCAATCATAATTCAGAATTCTTAGTTAAGGGTTCGTTTTTTGTTAAGCAAAACCCTGAACGTATAAATGTGCGACGCCTGCCTACCGGACAGGCAGGCAACAGACGCTTAATAGTAAAGCGAAAGCCGGTCAAATAATCAAACAAAAATACGTGATCATTTCCGTCGGCCAAAGACGAGGGCAATATGCCCCTGGAAGAAGACTTGTTTTTGTTTCGTGAAAAGAAGTATAGGAATTTTCTGAGCGTAGGCTTCGACACTGATGCCGATCTCAATTCCTGAAACCATTTCATTATAATGCCCCCAGTCGAAACGCAAAACCGCTTTTGCATAAGCGCCGGGTTTCAGCGTCATTTGATTCCAGCCTTTTCCTAAACCCGAGCTGCCAATTATGACGGACGGATCTAAAAAAGCTGAACTATCCTCGGTTGTGTACTTGATATCCCTGCTTCCACCGCCATCGGCTTATTTGCAGGAAATAAGGCCGCAATAAACCAAGCGACACGCCACCCTGGTAACTGCCGGTTAATGCTACACCGTTTTTATTTCCTTTCTGGCCAAAAAGATATTGCTGACCTACACCAATTTTGAACTGGTAAAAATTATGAGTTTTACCAAAAATATAAGGATTGTTAAATGAGAAAATACCTGTTGGCGTTTTTTCTTCCTTCGGATCTTTTATCTCTGTAAGTTCAATGCCGTAGATAGTTGTTTTTCTCCGTGTTTTTGTTTTGCCTTTTTCATACAGTAAGCCATAACCATTGGTACGTATCTGTATGCCGAAAATACTTTGTTTGTTATAGATCAAAGCCCCTTCTTCGTCCTGCTTGATCATAGCACTGATACGCTGCTGACGTTCTTCCTTTCGTTGCTGTTTTGAAGGTTTTTTTGCTTTTGTGGAATCCTGTGCGAACAAACTAAAACCAAACGTAGAAATAATAGCGAGAATGATAAATCTTTTCACAAATGTCCTTTTAGTATAGTAACGTAAATTTATGGCAAATTATTGACTAATGACATCAACAGTAGTTTACAATGGCGAACTCCGAACAACCTGCACGCATATAAGAAGCGGAAATAATTTTGAAACGGATGCCCCTGTGGATAATAACGGGAAAGGAGAACGGTTCTCCCCTACCGATTTAATGGCGACAAGCCTGGGAACATGCATGATAACTGTAATGGGGATCAGGGCAGGAAAAATGGGATTTGACCTTGATGGAGTTAAAATTGAAGTTGAAAAAATAATGAAAGCCGACCCCAGGCGTGTGGGAGGAATTAACCTTTTCTTTTACTTTCCCGACAAACTGAAACTAGTGGATGAAAAGACAAAAACAATCTTAAAAAACATCGGTATAGCCTGCCCCGTTATGCAAAGTATCAATCCCAATATCGAAGTAAATATCGATTGGGGAGAATGGAGCTAATTTGAGTGAAAAGTGAATCGGTAATCAACGATTAATTCTTCCGGCTCTGATTCTATTTTTCATTTTGTTAACGACTCATTCAATATGGGCCTTTTTTTAATATAAAAATCTTACAATTCCAAAAGAAACTCTTTGAGGAAAGAATAGTTCACTTCCATTTTGGTTGAGACCTTATTTTTATCCATAATTGCTGCAACCGAAGAAGGCAAAGTAATTTTTTCTTCAATCACCGGTTCCACCACATCATAAAATTTTACAGGATGAGCTGTTTCCACAAAAAATCCCTTCGACCCGGGATTATTCTGAAGGTATCTCTCAAGCGATAAATAACCAACAGCTCCATGGGTATCTAAGAGATAATTATATTGTTTGTAGACTCTTTTTATTGTTGCTCTTGTTTCATCATCAGAAATGCTGTAGGCTGACAACATTCGTTTTAATTCTGAAACGTCTTCTTCAAAAATTTCCAGTATTCTGATAAAGTTGTTCGGATCGCCCACATCCATTGCATTGGAGATCGTGGCAATCGTTTTTTTGGGTTGATAATTCCCTGTCAGTAAAAATTCAGGAACCACATCGTTTACATTGCAGGCCGCAATAAAATGTTGCACCGGTAATCCTGAAGCATGTGCGAGAATTGCCGCGCAAAGATTTCCAAAATTTCCGCTGGGCACTGAAATAACCGGAGGATGTTTTTTCTCCGGCCATTGTTTCCATGCAAAAAAATAATAAAATTGCTGTGGTAACCAACGGGCGATATTGATAGAGTTTGCTGAAGTCAGAAATAATTGCCGGTTTATTTCTTTATCCGCAAATGCCTGTTTAACTAACTGCTGGCAATCATCAAAATTGCCACTCACTTCAAGTGCATGAATATTTTTACCGAGAGTGGTTAGTTGTTTTTCCTGCACGCTGCTTACTTTTCCTGACGGATAAAGAATAACCACTTCCACTCCTTTTACCTCATAAAATCCATTGGCTACCGCGCCACCTGTATCTCCTGAAGTAGCTACGAGAACAATGAGTTTCTGATCTCTTTCTTTGGCAAAATATCCAAGGCAACGACTCATGAATCTTGCTCCTACATCTTTAAATGCAAGCGTAGGACCATGAAATAGTTCCAGTGAGGATATATCGTCATTCAACTTTACCAGTCGGGATCGGGAAACTGATCGTTTCAGCGATGATTTGTCTTAAAATTTTTTCAGGAATGGAATTGCCCACATAAGGTTGAATGACCTGGAAAGCGATTTCCTCATCATCCATTTTTTCAATATTGTGAAAAAATGAAGAATCAAAAACGGGTATGTGTTCGGGGAAAAATAAACCTTTATCCGGTGCTTGTCCCTTAATGGCGCCTTCTTTAAAATCAACTGCCGGTGACTGCCTGTTTAAGCTATAATAATTCATTTGCTCATTGTTTATCGTCGGGATAGCGGATCGTCATTTTTTATTAATCATTCACTATCCTCACTCCTTCATAATTTATAGAAGTAATATAAGTTTTGAAATCGACTCCTATTTTATGAAAAATATTTTTCATGATTACCTCCACCTTTTTAGCTGTTTGTTCTTCTTTGCTTAGCATAAAAATAGAAGGACCACTTCCGGAAATACCTCCGCCCAAAGCTCCCGCTTCCTTTGAATTTATTTTTACTTCATCAAAGCCGGGAATTAAAATACTACGGACAGGCTCAATGATCACATCTTCGAGTGAGCGACCGATGAGATCATAATCACTTTTTAAAAAACCGGTAACCAATCCGGCAATATTTCCCCATTGCATAATTGCATTTTTCAATTGAACTTCTTTACGAAGGATTTGCCGGGCATCCGAAGTTTTTACTTCAATTTGCGGATGCACAACTGTTACGAACAAAGGAGGTGCGGATAGAGGAATTATATCAAGAGGAAGTATGGCTCTTATTAATGTAACGCCACCATAAATGCACGGAGCCAAATTATCGGCATGCTTCACGCCGCTGGCCACCTTTTCTCCATTCATAGCAAAGCGCACAAGATCTTCTTTTGAAAAAATATTTCCGAGCAAGTGATTGGCTGCAACCACTGCACCCGCAGAACTGGCAGCGCTGGAACCGAGGCCGCTCCCGGGTTTGATGCACTTGGTGATCGTTACTTCAAAGCCAATCTTTTTATTATAAGCCTCACGAAGAGCAAGTAAAGATGCGCCTGCTACATTTTTTTCAGGAGCTACGGGAAGATCATATTCATCTGCATGTTTTATTCTTATCACCGGTTCATCGAGCAAACTCATTTCCATTATATCCTGCGGATCGTTCAACGCCATACCCAGAATATCAAATCCGCAAACGAGATTTGCAACTGTTGCCGGCGCCAAAACTTTTACTTTTTGCATTCGATTAAATTAATTTACTCTTGCCGCTCTCATAATATCTGCAAATACACCTGAAGCCGTTACTTCCGCTCCTGCACCCGCACCTTTTACTACAAGCGGTTGCTCTGTATACCTGTCAGTATAAAACAGAACTACATTGTCTTTTCCATACAAATGAAAAAGATCCTGTTCCGATGAAATATGCTGCAAACCAACAGAAGCCTTTCCATCATCATATTTAGCTATAAATTTTAATTTATTTTTCTTTTGAGCAGCATCCTCATATAATTTTTTAAAGTGGCTTTCATGTTTTTTCATTTCAGCGTAAAAATTCTCAACACTTCCCTGCATACATGATTCCGGCATAAACGAACGATTTTCGATGTCATCCATTTCAATCTTTTCCCCGGTTTCCCTCGCTAATATCATGATCTTTCTCATCACATCTTTTCCGCTCAGATCGAGACGGGGATCCGGCTCTGTATATCCTTCATCCTGCGCTTGTCTTACTACGTCGGCAAATAATCTTTTTCCATCATAATTATTAAAAACAAAATTTAATGTGCCGCTGAGCACCGCCTCAATTCTGTGGACCTTGTCCCCGCTGCGCAACAGGTCTGTCAGTGTTCCGATCACAGGTAATCCTGCACCGACATTTGTTTCAAACAAAAAGCTTGTATTAAACTCGTTGGAAAGCTCTTTCAATTTTTTGTAGCGAGAATAAGCAGAAGAACACGCAATCTTATTACACGCAACAACTGATATGGCTTTTTGCAGAAGACGCTCATACACCTCCGCAACTTTTTCGCTCGCCGTTACATCTACAAAAACAGAGTTGCGAAGATTTTTTTCAACAATTGCATTTGTGAATTCTTCAATATTGGAACCACCCGATTTTTCAAGCAATGTTTCCCAACCTGAAAGATCAATTCCTTCATCTTTCAGGAGAGCTTTCTTACTATTAGCTATACCCACCACCCGGATCTGCAATCGCAAATGATCTTTTAAAAACTTTTGTTGCTGGTTTAACTGTCTTAATAATTTGCTTCCTACATTTCCAGCGCCGGCAATGAAAACATTTATCTGTTTATAGCTTGTTTCAAAAAACTCTTCATGCAAAACATTAACAGCCTTTCTTACATCGGCCGTATTGATAACGGCAGAAATGTTTCTTTCAGAAGAGCCTTGCGCAATTGCTCTTACGTTCACGCCGTTTTTTCCCAGCGCTCCAAACATTTTTCCGCTTATACCCGGGTGACTTTTCATATGATCCCCTACCAGCGCAACAATAGAAAGATCTTTTTCGACAACTAGTGGCTCAACTTTTCCTATACTTATTTCATCTGAAAATGCCAGGTCAATCACCTGTTTCGCCTTGTCCGAATTGATGCCGTCTACGCCTACACAAATAGAATGTTCCGAAGAGCCTTGTGTAATCAGTATAACATTGATCGACGCATTAGAAAGTGATTCAAATAATCTTTTTGAAAAACCGGGCACACCTACCATTCCGCTACCTTCTAAACTGAGCAAAGCGATATTATTAATACTTGAAATACCCCTGATGATATCGCTATCGCTTTCGGCCATAGCTTTTATCACGGTTCCCGAATCATCTTTTGCAAACGTATTCTTGATCCAGACAGGAATATTTTTATTCAATACCGGTTGTATCGTGGGAGGATAAATAACTTTTGCGCCAAAATGGGAAAGTTCCATTGCCTCCTGGTAGGAAATGGAAGAAATGATCTTAGCGTTCGCTACCCATCGCGGATCAGCCGTCATCATGCCGCTAACATCAGTCCATATTTCCAGCGATGAAGCCTCGGCTGCTGCTGCAAAAATAGATGCCGTATAATCAGAACCTCCTCTTCCCAGGGTCGTGGTAATATTTTTTGAATCTGATGCAACAAAACCCGGAACAATCAAAAGCTTGTCAGAATTTTTTTGGAAAAAGTTTTTAATATTATTATTTGTTTCCCGAAAATCAATTACAGCTTTTCCAAAATCCGAATTTGTCTTAACTATTTCTTTTGCGTTGACCCATCTGCACCCGATTCCCTTTGCATTAAATGCAGCCGTTATGATCTGTGACGATAGCAATTCGCCATAACTTAAAAGTTTATCGATGGTGCGATAGGAAAGTTCATTGACTAGAAAAACACCGTTACAAAGATCTTCTATTTCATTACACATTTTTTTTACCAGGCTAAGCAAGGCACTTTGCTGCTGCACCGAAATCAGTTCTTTTACCGCTGCAATATGTCTCTGCTCTGTCTCACGCAATTTTTCAATATAGTTCTCATTTCCTTCAGAGGCCAGTCTTCCGCATTCAAGCAAGGCATCTGTGGTACCGCCAAATGCCGACACTATCACGATAAGAACTTCGTCCTCGATTTTTTCCTTCACGATCTCAATTACCTTCTCGATATTTTCTGCATTCGCTACGGATGTACCACCAAATTTTAAAACCCGCATAAATAATATTTAATAATGGCTAAATTAATTTTTCTATTTTGATTGTCCGTTTCATCTGCTCACTGCAGATAAATTTTCTTTGCTGAACCAACAGGTTAAAAACCCCTTTTTACAATATGATTTTATCAACCCGCCTCAGCGGATTGTAGTAGTTGTAGCGGAAATAATAATGGCAGAAGTATCCATTAATGAATATGAAGCGATATTTGCAGGATAACTTATCATTTGATTGACGAGCCATGAAGGTAAAGACCAAATATTGAAAAACAAACGATTTCAAAAGAAAATTGAAGTAATTTTCCGCTTCGTGTAGCTTGCTGTCATAAAAACGTTTTAAACTAACAACTGTATGGATCAACAGTCCTCAGCGGCTTTGCAACATTTTAAAAACCTGGTCGGTCTTAAGTTCCAGTTGTATAACAGTCTTTTTACTTCTCTGCCATTTCACCGTATTGAAAAAACAGGAATTCTTCTTTCACTTTTATTGAGCAATTGCGAAGAAGGTTACAAGAAAAAGAAAAATCCTGTTGAGATCATTGAAGAGTTTTTCAGCAAGCATACTTCTTATTCTGATGAAAAAGACAGGATGGATATTCTTTTCCGGTTTGTGCAATATGCCGAAAGGCAGGTAGTTTTATTTGATGCGCTTGAAGATTCCGCTTTCAGATTCGTCCATGATATGAATGGTGCAGGATCGCTGAAGCAGTTAGAGTCAAATGTTGAACAATCGCAAAAGCAAAAAGAGCTTGAAAAAAAATTAAAGGATTTTTCGATCAGGCTCGTGCTCACTGCACATCCCACGCAGTTTTATCCCGGTGCTGTGTTAGGTATCATTCACGATCTGTCAAGAGCGCTTTCTGAAAATAATACGGACCAGATAAATATGTACCTGCAGCAATTAGGCAAAACGCCATTTTTCAAAAAACAAAAACCTACACCTTATGATGAAGCTATAAGCCTGGTCTGGTACCTGGAAAATGTTTTTTACGCAGCAGCCGGCCGCATTGTTAACTTTTTAAAGACCCAGTTTTCCGAAGAAATAAATCCTGCAAACCCGGTAGTACGTATGGGTTTTTGGCCCGGTGGCGACAGGGATGGAAATCCTTTTGTAACCACAGAAACCACGTTGCAGGTTGCGGATGCTTTAAGAAGCAGTATCATCAAATGCTACTACCTCGATGTAAGAAAATTAAAAAGAAGGCTCACGTTCGAAGGTGTAGACACGGCCCTTACAGAACTTGAAAAAAAATTATACGACAATATTTTTATTCCGGGCACCCGCACCGCACTTACACAAAAGGAGATCTTGCAAACACTGAATGATATTTGCAGCATTCTTATACGACAGCACAACGGTCTTTTTATAAACCTGGTAAGAAATCTTATCAATAAAGTGGAGATCTTCGGATTGCATTTTGCAGCCCTCGATATTCGCCAGGAAAGTTCGGTGCATACAAAAGTGATTCAATCTCTCAATGAAAAAAATTCTGTTTTGCCGGATAATTATGCTTCATTAAAAGATGAAGAAAAAATTTCCATTCTCGGTAAAATGAACCAAGGCGGTTCTATTTCTGATTTCGGAAAGGAATCCGATAACTACCGGATGGCAAAAGATACGCTGGAAACGATGCGGGCGGTCAAAGCGATACAAAGCTATAATGGTGAGGAAGGATGTAATCGTTATATAATCAGTCAATGTAATTCCGCGGTAAATGTAATGGAAGTATTCGCCTTACTAAAATTGAGCGGATGGGAAACAGAAGAGATAAATATAGACATAGTTCCTCTTTTTGAGACAGTAGCAGACCTGGAAGGTGCCGGCAAGATCATGAGGCAGCTTTATGAAAATGAATCTTATTTCCATCATTTAAAACGCAGGGAAAACAGGCAAACGATCATGCTTGGATTTTCGGACGGCACGAAAGATGGTGGCTACCTGATGGCTAACTGGAGTATTTATAAAGCGAAGGAAAATCTCACCCGTATCTCCAAAGAGTTTGGCATTGATGTCATTTTCTTTGATGGTCGCGGTGGACCTCCGGCCCGTGGCGGCGGTAAGACACATAAATTCTATGCATCATTGGGAAAAAATATTGCAAACAATGAAATACAACTAACGATACAAGGTCAAACGGTAAGTTCAAGTTTCGGCACTATCGATGCTGCACAATTCAATATGGAGCAATTGATAAATGCGGGGATCACCAATGATCTTTTTGTTGATCCCAAAATTACGTTGCAGGAACATGAACAGGAATTAATCCAGGAATTGGCAGATGAAAGCTATAAAGCCTATAATGAATTAAAAAATCATCCTTACTTCTTAGATTATTTGGCCTACGTAAGTCCCCTGCAGTTTTATGCAGATACAAACATTGGTTCAAGACCATCTAAGAGAGGCAGTATGTCACGACTGACTTTAAAAGATCTGCGTGCTATTCCGTTTGTAGGTTCATGGAGCCAGGTGAAACAAAATGTTACGGGTTATTACGGAGTGGGTAAAGCATTAAAGAAAGCACACGAACTCGGACGCTTTAATGAAATAAAAAACCTGTACAGGCAATCGCTTTATTTTAAAACTCTTATTGACAATTGTGAAATGGCTATGAAAAAATGTTTTTTCCCACTTACCGCTTTTCTTGCATCGCATCCGCAGTTCGGTGAGATATGGGAGAAAATTTATGAAGAATATGAACTAACGCAACGCTATATTTTCCTCCTGTCCGGCAAAAATGAATTGATGGCAGATTATCCTGTTGAATCCCTTTCCATACTAATGCGTGAACGTATTGTATTACCGCTGGTGACGATTCAGCAGTATGCCATTATCAAAATGCGTGAGATGGAAAAAGTACAGCCGCAATCACCGTTGAAAAATACTTTCGGGAAATTGACCATGCGTTGTTCATTTGGAATTATAAATGCCGGAAGAAACTCGGCATAATTCATCTCAAAATAACAATAAGTATTTCGCCATTATAATTTTCATCGTTCAATTAACTTCGAAACATGACAATACAGGAACAGTTTAAATTAGTTTTTGAGCCGGAATTGCTTGAACGACTTGACCATGTTGCAAAACACGTTTCAGTAAAAGCAGGAGAGACAGTTATTGAAATAGGAACCACAGTCAGGATAATGCCTATAGTGCTTTCAGGAACCTTAAAAGTGTCCCGCATCGATGAAGAAGGCCGGGAAATACTTTTATACTACATTAATCCGAACGAAAGCTGTGCCATGAGCTTTACCTGTTGTATGCAGCATTTTCCAAGCGAAATAAAAGTGGTGGCTGAAGAAGATTCAGAAATATTAACGATACCGGTAACTGTAATGGATGAATGGCTGGTAAAATATCCCACATGGAAAAGCTTTGTCATGATATCGATCCGCAACCGCTTTAACGAAATTCTGAAAGCCATTGACCAGATCGCTTTTCAAAAACTGGATGAAAGATTAATAAGCTACCTGAAAGAAAAATCAAAAAAAACAGGATCCACTCTGATAAATGCTTCTCACGAACAAATTGCCGGCGACCTCGCTACTTCAAGAGTTGTTATCTCCAGGCTGCTGAAGAAGCTTGAAAATGACAAAAAACTCCTCCTGTACCGCAACCAGATAAAACTGTTGAAAGAATTGTAACTTTTGTCACGTGCAGTAACGTACCCATGCATGTAGTTTTGTCCGAACAAAAAAAGACAACTATATGAAAAAAAATATGGGAAGCGCCGACAGGGTGATACGCCTCATTATAGCCGCTGTTATTGCAGTTCTTTATTTTACTCACATTATTACCGGCACACTGGGTATGGTGCTCTTAATTCTTGCTATTGTTTTTTTCGCAACATGTTTTATTGGCGTTTGCCCATTGTATCTTCCTTTTAATCTGCATACAAAAGCAAAAGCAAAGTAGATATCGGGATTATGAAGTTTATTACGAAATATAAACTCACCATTATCGGTATTGTGATCGGTGCCATCGGCGGTTACCTGTATTATCATTTTATAGGATGCACCAGCGGCAGATGTATGATTACCTCCAGGCCGGTCAACAGCACATTGTACGGTTCATTGATGGGAGGATTATTATTCAGCATATTTCAAAGAGAAAAGAATAGCATTAATGAAAAAAACTAAAAAAACAATTATTGATGTACGAACATCAGCAGAGTTTATGAGTGGAAATGTTAACGGAAGTGTGAATATACCGCTGCATGAAATAATGCAGCGGCTTGATGAATTCAAATCTTTTTCTCAACCCATTGTTCTTTGCTGCGCCAGCGGAAGTCGTAGCGGGCAAGCAACAGTTTATTTACGCAATTACGGCATCGATTGTGAAAATGGCGGGAGCTGGCTAAATATGATTTATTAGAAAAAACAATGATTTAAAATTATGATTCAAATTTTAAAAAAACTGTTCGGGCTCGGTCCTAAAATAGATTATAAAGAATTAGTCGAAAGAGGCGCACAAATAATTGACGTTCGAACAAAAGCTGAATTTCAGCAAGGGCATATTAAAGGATCAGTAAACATCCCTCTGCAGAACCTGAGAAATAATATTTCTAAAATAAAAAAAGGCAAACCGCTCATTACCTGTTGCGCATCCGGATCGCGAAGTGCTTCGGCCAGGAATATTTTGAAAGTAAGCGGATTTAATGAAGTACACAATGGCGGAGGATGGATGAGATTACAAAATAAGATAAGATAGTACGATTAAAATAAAATTCATGAATGCAATCAAACAAAGAATATTAACAGGTTGGAGTTTTATCCGGGTCTTATACCTGGTAGCAGGAATAACAGTGCTTATTAGTGCAGTAAGTTCCAGGCAATGGGTGGCAGTTTTCGTCGGCGGGTATTTTGCATCAATGGGATTGTTTGCTTTTGGTTGTGCAGGTGGTGCATGCTTTAATTCACGGTATGATAAATCGTATCCTGAAACTATCTCTAACCCTGAAGAAATAACTTTTGAAGAAATAAAATAAAAAATATGGAAACGCAAGCAAAACCTAAAACGTTTTCTGAGCTTATCGATTCACCACAGCCCGTGTTGGTAGATTTTTCTGCCGAATGGTGCGGTCCCTGTAAAATGATGAAACCAATACTGGAGGAACTGAAACAAAAGTTAGGGGATGCAGTTACCGTTGTAAAAATTGACGTGGATAGCAACCCTCTTGCAGCAAGTGCCTACAACATCCAGGGAGTTCCTACGCTTATTCTTTTTAAAAATAAAGAAATTAAATGGCGGCAGGCAGGTGTTGTTCCTACAAATATTCTTGAATCGATCGTTAAGGAATATCAATAACGGCTAAAGGCAAACTATTTTGAAAAAAGCCTCTCATAGAAATGAAAGGCTGTCAACGATTGCTTGCCATATAAAAAAATAGTTCAAAAATTTTTACTGTCGCAAATTTGGCGCAATCACTTAACATTTCGAAGCGGTAAATGTTAAGTTTAAATGATGTTTCGCTGTGAGATTAGCAGAACATAAGAGGCCTTCCATAGAAATGGAAGACCTCGACGATTGCTTGCCATGTAAATTTAATCAACCAAAATTTTTCTCTATAGTTAACTCAGCGCCATTTCGGCATTAGATGTTTGTATTTGTCGCGAAAAGGCATTAGGTTTTTTTGTTTGCTTCTGTCCCATAATTAAAAAATAAAACCAACTGATCATCAAAGAAGAAACCATACTCACCAAAATCGCAATTTTTGCTATATCCCGGTACTCTTCGCTTTTGAATGCAAGTGTTGTGGTAAAAATCGACATGGTAAACCCTATGCCCGCCAGCATACCCATTCCAAGAAATTGTTTCCAAAATGTATGGCTCGGAAGCTGAGCGATTTTCAGCGCTACCAATATTCTGCTAAAGAGAAATATACCAACAGGCTTACCAATTACTAACCCGGCCAATATTCCCAGCGCAACATTATTAGTTAATGAAATTGAAATATCTGCGGGTATCAAAATGGCCGTGTTTGCCAAAGCAAAAAGAGGCAGAATGAAAAAGTTAACAGCGCCATGAACTATTTTTTCAAGTTTAGGCAAAGAATTTACCGGCATGGAAAAAGCAATTAAAACTCCTGTAATACTCGCTTCAATTCCCGAATTAAGAACTGCATACCATAGCAAAAATGAAAGCGCTAATTGAACGATCCCCGGTTTAAGCCTTAAAAAATTGCACACCCAAAGTAACCCATAAAGAATGGCGGCTACAGAGAAGTATACTAATTCTATTTTGCCGCCATAAAACAATGCTATTACAATGATAGCTCCCAAATCATCAATGATCGCCAGGGCCATCAAAAATATTTTCAAACTTGTGGGTACTCGTTTGCCAAAAAGCGAAGCAATCCCTAAAGAGAAAGCGATATCGGTTGCTGTAGGAATGCCCCAGCCATGAATAAATGCAGAACCCATGTTAAACACCAGGAAAATAATAGCCGGCACAACCATTCCTCCCAGTGCTGCTCCAAATGGCAAAATGGCTCTTTTAAAACTCGAAAGTTCACCACTGATCAGTTCACGTTTGATTTCCATGCCCGCCATCAGGAAAAAGAAGGCCATCAGGAAATCATTGATCCATTTAAGTGGCGAATGGGGTAAATGCGATGAAAAAGAAAGACCAGCATTCCACATTGTTCTGTACCATTCGCCACTTGACAGATTTGACATCGACAAAGAAAAAGCTGTACACAAAAGCAACAACACTCCAACCGAACGGCTATCGGAAATAAAAAACTTCAGTGGATTGATGGCTTTTTTTACAAGTCTTTGCATTGTAAATGTTTTTTTAGGTTCAAAGAAAAGTTTTCATTGGTTCAATTAAATTTTAATCCACATATCCATGTACACCCATCTCAGGAATATCAAGACCTGCTTCTTCATCCGCCGCACTGGAGCGTAAGCCAATTGTAACCTTGCATAATTTAAAGAAGAGATACATTACAACAAACACAAACACAAAGCAAGTAAGACCACCGATTAACTCTGCAAAAAATTGGCTGGCGTCACCATAAAAGAGGCCTTTTACATTTCCTGCCACACCATTCCAACCATCCCCATAAGTGCCATCAGCAAATAATCCCAATGAAAGAACACCCCAAAATCCATTTGCACCATGCACTGCAAAAGCGCCTACAGGGTCATCTATTTTTAATTTACGTTCAACAAACATAGCAGTTACAATAACAAGAATTCCGGCAATAGCTCCTATGAAAATTGCAGATGTTGCATTTACAAAAGCACATGGAGCTGTAATTGCTACAAGACCGGCAAGCATTCCATTTGCCATCATGCCCGGGTCCCATTTTCCAGATGTAAGTTTCATATACAAAGCAGCAATAAAAGCACCGCTTGCGCTGGCAAGCATTGTATTAACCGCAATAATACTGATGCGCAGATCGCCACCCGCTAAAGTAGATCCGGGGTTAAAACCAAACCAACCAAAAGCAAGAATGAACGTTCCAATAATTGCCATTGGAATATTATGACCGGGAATTGTTTTCACGCTTCCATCCGCACCATATTTTCCGATACGAGGACCAATAACCATTGCTCCCGCCAATGCAGCTACACCACCCACTTCATGTACAACTGAAGAGCCAGCAAAATCAACATGACCGTGACCAAGATGGAACATTACTCCTAATTGCGAGAGCCATCCGCCACCCCATACCCAGTTACCAAAAATGGGGTAAACAAACATGGAAATAAAAAATCCGTAGATAATAAACGATTTGAATTTCCATCTTTCAGCCATTCCACCAGTTGGAATGGTTGCAGTGGTATCCATAAACACCAGCTGGAATAAGAATAATGTGAAAATACCAACATCATAAACTTTGCTGTTTAGAAAATACCCCGCTTTTCCCCACAGGCCAAAGTCATGACCAAAAAGGTGGAGGCTAAACTCACCTCCTGTAACACCTGTTGCTCCGCCAAGGGCTGCCACATTAAGGCCATTACCAAACATGAAAGCAAAACCGCAGATCCAGAATCCGATTACACCTATTGCATAGACTAAAAAGTTCATGGCCATTGTATGAGCCACGTTCTTCTTTTGTGTGAAGCCTGTCTCAACCATTGCAAAACCTGCTTGCATGAACATCACAAGAAAACCCGTGATCAATGTCCACATAATATTTATCGCAATCTTATTGTGGCCGGCTTGGGATCCTATTTCATCAAGTGTTGGTTTTCCTGCTGCGGCGGCCGTTACGTCATTGATGTTGCCCGTAGTTGTGCCGCCCGGATCCTGTCCGAAAGAAATAAATGGAAGAACCATCAATATTAATACGACCCCTATCGAAATTAATAATGGTACAGAAATTCTAAATCTGTTGCCCGTGTAATTAGTTTTTAATTTCATAACTGAAGTTTTGGTTGCTCGTTTTAATTGTTTCTAATTTATTTATGCTACAATAAGGTTTTAAAAATGGTAAGTTGCTGCTAAAATAAAAGTGCCTGTACTCTTTGCTGTTGGCAAAAAAGTATCAGAATTTTTAAAGAAAATAGGATCCTTTGCGGCATCCACTCTGAATTCAGGAATGATTGTGAGATTGTCAATCCTGATGTCACCTGACAGCGTAAAATCAAAAATGTCAGTACCAAATCCTGCTACTGCTTTCTCATCTCCAAAATATTCACCCCTGGCTGTTAGTCCGAATATTGCACTCGGATCATAGTTAAGATAAATTGCAGAACCCCACCATGAATTGCTGCTTCCACCGCTTGGTTTTACAAACTTCACGGTTCCATTATAGCCCACGCTAAATTTGTCAGAAACCGTTCCGGTGACTACCGCATCAATTTGATTATTCACAGCATCAGCCATATCCTTTCCGCCTACGTAATTGATATAAGCATTAACCTTGGCATTTGTGCTGGCCAAATGAACTTGCCCCAGGAAAAACTTTTTTGCAAAGCTGGCGGTTACCATATCCGTGGGGTTTGCTACGCCCACCATGAATCCGAAATTGCTATTGGCGGTAACATCCATTTTTATACCTGTGTGAAAAAATGGGCCATAAGAGAACATGTAGTCCATACTGTAATTACGATTTAAATACGCGTCCAACAATTCATACCCGACATGAGTGGCCCATTTTCCCATGGTAAATTTTACTTTATCCGAAGGAGCATAAGAAACATAAGCCTGTTTAACAGCGGCCAATGTGCCGACATCATTGTATGAAAATTCTTCAGCTCGCCTGCCAAATCCCAAATCAATAACACCATCAACCTTTCCTATGGCATATTCAGCCTTAAGAGAAGCCATACCCAGCTCAAAAGAATTCTGGGAATTGGTGAAGCTTGTGTAGTTGTTGGTGTAACCGGAATCTTTCGCATTTTGAAAGTTGTACCGGTAATAAGCGTCAATCGAACCATTAATGGTCAAAGTGCCTTTTGAAGCCGAATCCTGGGCATTTGCGTAAATAAAAGAACCAAATGCCAAAAAGAAAATCGAAATTTTTCGTAACATCGCAGTTGAATTTTAATTGTTAAGGGTACAGCATTTAGTTGTTAGCGCAACTATTTTTCGCTGTACCTTTTTAATTTGTTTGTTTCCTTCTTCTCACATGGCACGAACGATTTACTTTATTTCATCGGCAAACTTTTCTTTCAGTGTACCATTGTGATGTATTAAAATAGTACCCTGTAAATATTTTTCATCATGCTGTGACGCATCTAAACCAATTTCTTCGTCCTCCGTGCTTACGCGAAGGGGCAATACGTAATTAATGAATTTGAAGATCAAAAATGACACACTGAAACTATAACCAACAGCTATCAGCATTGCTTTGAGCTGTGTCACAAAAAAAGAAATATTCCCGTAGAACAGCCCGTCATTTCCCGCAGGATTTACTGCTTTCGTAGCAAAGATCCCTGTCATTAACATCCCCACCATACCTCCTAATCCATGACAAGGAAAAACATCGAGTGTATCATCAAGTTTTGTTGACTTCTGTTTAATGTGAACAGCGAGGTTAGAAATGATCGCAGAAACGACGCCGATAAAAATGCTCTGTGGTATTGCCACAAATCCCGATGCCGGAGTAATCGCTACAAGGCCAACTACGGCGCCTATACAAAAACCCATTACGGAAGGTTTTTTGCCACGCAGTACATCAAAAAACATCCAGGATAATCCGGCAGAAGCAGCAGCTGTATTTGTAGTTGCAAATGCCGAAACTGATAATGCATTTGCTGCGCCGGCAGATCCTGCATTAAAACCAAACCAACCGAACCACAACAGACCTGTTCCTATCAATACATAAGGAATATTAGCGGGAGGAATTTCCTGGTGTTCAATGTGAACTTTTCTGCGTTTCAAAACTAAAACCCCAGCCAACGCTGCACATCCTGCCGATATGTGGACTACAGTTCCACCGGCAAAATCGAGTGCTCCCATTTTTGCCAGGAAACCATCCGGATGCCAGCTCCAGTGAGCGAGAGGTGCATACACCAGTATGCTGAATAATATAATAAATAATATAAAAGAAGTAAAACGAATTCTCTCAGCTACGGCACCCACTACAAGAGCTGGTGTAATAATTGCAAACATTAACTGAAAAAGAGAAAATAGTGTTTGGGGAATTGTAGGCGCAAGTGACCATGGTTGGCCTGAACTGACACCGCGGTAAAATAAATGGGTCATCGGATTTCCGATAAATCCCCCGATATCATCTCCGAAACAAAGACTGTAGCCTACGACAATCCAAAGGACAGTAACTATTCCCGCAGCTACCATGCTTTTTATCATAGTCGAAAGCACATTCTTTCGATGAACCATTCCGCCATAAAAAAAAGCCAGGCCCGGTGTCATTAAGAACACAAGAGCTGTGGCAACAATGATCCATGAGATATCCGCCGAATTATATTTTCCTGTATCGGCAAAATCAGCGACGGGTTTAATAAAGCACGCGATTGTTGCAACCATTATGAGGATCAAAAAAGGCAGCACCTGTTTAGAACGTAACTTCTGCATTCGATTAAATTGTGTAAAAAAATAATATCTATTTTTTCGTTTGAAAATTACAATTTAATAACATTAACAGATGTTAGTTTAAAACATTTTTTATCGGACAATGGCTAAATGTGAATAATTAGTAGGAAAAATATTAATATTAATATTTAATGTAATTTATAAACTATAAAATAAGCCTAATAGTGAAGGATCTGTTTAATTTAATTTTTAAGAAAAGTATTTACAGAGTTGGCGCATTCCCTGCCTTCATTTATCGCCCAAACAACAAGGCTTTGCCCTCGCCGCATATCACCGGCTGTAAAAATTTTGGAGATATTAGTTTGATAGGATTTATCAGTCGCTTTTACATTGCCCCTGCTATCCAGTTCAGTGCCTAGTTCGTCAAGCATGCCCTCATGCTGAGGGTGAACAAAACCCATCGCCAATAAGGCCAGCTCACAAGGAATCTTTCTTTCGCTTCCGGGTATTTCTATAAACTGGCTGGGTTTGCCATCTTCTGAAGTCTTCCATTCAAGATCTACAATCTTTAACGCCTTTAAATTTCCGTTTGTATCGCCAACAAATTCTTTTGTGGCAACGGCCCATTTGCGATCAACTCCTTCTTCATGCGACGTTGAAGTTTTTAAAGTCATCGGGTAAGTTGGCCAGGGCATAAATTCTGTCCTGGCTTTTGGAGGTTGAGGCAGTAACTCAAATTGAGTTACAGATTTGGCTCCTTGCCTGTTTGATGTTCCCACACAATCGCTGCCGGTATCGCCACCTCCTATTACAACGACATTTTTTCCTTTGGCTAAAATGTGTTCTGTGAAAATATTACTTTCGACAGTTGAGTTTGCAAAGGGGTCTTTTGATGCAAGGCGTTTGTTTTGCTGTTTTAAAAATTGCATCGCAAAAAATACTCCCTTTAATTCTCTGCCGGGAATTTTTAGATCCCTTGGCATAGTAGAGCCGCCTGCTAACACAATTGCATGGTGCTCACGCAACAGATCATTTATATAAATATTGACACCTACGTTTGCATTGCATTTAAAAACGACACCTTCTTCTTCCATCAATTTTATTCTTCGGTCCAAGACCCATTTCTCTAATTTGAAATCAGGAATGCCGTATCTTAATAGACCGCCCGGCGCATCGTCTCTTTCAAAAACAGTTACTGAATGACCGGCATAGTTCAATTGCGCCGCAACAGCCAGGCCAGCAGGACCCGAACCAATGACGGCTACTTTCTTTTCCGTTCTGACATTTGGACGGCGCGGTTTTACAAAATCATTTTCAAAAGCTATTTCAATAATATGTTTTTCTATTTCTTCGATGGCAACAGCAGGCTGATTAATACCCAAGACACAGGCACTTTCACAAGGAGCCGGGCAAATACGACCCGTGAACTCAGGGAAATTATTTGTTGAATTCAGAATTTCGTAAGCTTCCTTCCAATCTTTACGATAAACGGCATCATTGAATTCCGGAATTATATTTCCCAACGGGCATCCATGATGACAAAAGGGAACACCGCAATTCATACAGCGTGCCGCCTGCTGATTGAGTTTTTCGTCGGAATATGACTCAATAAATTCTTTAAAATGTTTAAGTCTCTCTTCAACCGGCCTTTTTGCCGGAAGCTCTCTCGTAAATTCTAAAAAGCCTGTTGTTTTACCCATCTTATTTAAGTAAAAATGAAAAAGTAAAAATTAAAAAGGATTATACTACTACTCTTACTTTTCCATTTTAAATTTTAATTATTGTTTGATCGTCGCTTTCAACTTATGAGTTTGTAATGCCCTCTTATAATCTTTAGGAAATACCTTTATGAAATTCTTTAACTGGTTGTCGAAATCATCTAAAATAAATTTTGCTACCGTACTCGCCGTAAAACGAAAATGCTTTGAGATCATTTCCTGTAATATCTGCCCGTCTTCTTCACCCAGGGGATCAAGATCAACCATTTCTTTATTGCAGTTATCAGCAAATTTTCCTTTCACATCATAGACATAAGCAATACCTCCGCTCATCCCTGCTGCAAAATTTCTACCCGTGTCACCTAACACGACTACTTTTCCGCCGGTCATATATTCGCAACCGTGATCACCGACACTTTCTACAACCGCATTGACTCCGGAGTTACGAACGCAAAAACGCTCGCCTGCTTTACCCCGAATAAATGCTTCACCTGAAGTGGCTCCGTAAAAAGCCACATTTCCTATAATGATATTTTCTTCAGGCGTGAAAGTTGATTGTTTTGGCGGATAAATAATAAGTCTTGCACCGCTTAGCCCCTTTCCGCAATAATCATTTGCATCACCCTCTAATTCAAGAGTAATTCCCTTTGTATTAAAGGCAGCGAAACTTTGCCCGGCAGTTCCTGTGAACTTGAAATGAATTGTGTCAGCCGGTAGTCCGTCACCACGATATTTTTTTGTGATCTCATTGGAAAGAATTGTTCCAACTGTTCTGTCAGTATTCTTAATATCAAATTCCCTGCAAACTTTTTCCTGGCTTTCCAATGCTGGTTTTGCAGCCTCAATTAGTTGCCAGTCCAGTACTCCTTCAAGTCCGTGATCCTGTAATTCGGAACAATGCAAACCCGTATACAATGATGCAGGTTCTTTATAAAGGACAGGCGAAAGATCAAGTCTCCGGTATTTCCAGTGCATTACATTTTCTCTTTGCTGCAAACTATCCACATGACCGATCATTTCATTAACAGTTTTGAATCCGAGTTCTGCCATTATCTCACGAAATTCCTGCACAATAAATTTGAAAAAGTTTACAACGTGATCCGGATTGCCGGTAAATCTTTTTCTCAATTCGGGATCTTGCGTTGCCACACCAACCGGGCAAGTATTCAAATGACATTTACGCATCAGAATACAGCCTTCTACCACAAGAGCAGCTGTTGCAATTCCCCATTCTTCCGCTCCAAGCAATGCGGCAATAGCGATATCTCTTCCTGTTCTCATTTGTCCATCTGCCTGCACTACTACTCTGCTTCGTAATTTATTTTTTACAAGAGTCTGATGAGTTTCAGCTAATCCTAATTCCCAGGGTAAGCCTGCATGACGAATGGAACTCATCGGCGAAGCACCTGTTCCCCCGTCATGACCGGAGATTAAAATCACATCTGCTTTTGCTTTTGCTACACCGGCGGCAATGGTTCCTACTCCTGCTTTACTTACCAACTTCACATTTATCCTCGCATTGCGATTTGAATTCTTCAGATCATAAATTAACTGTGCCAGGTCTTCAATAGAATAAATATCATGATGAGGAGGAGGAGAAATTAATCCAACTCCCGGAGTTGAGTGTCTTGTTTTGCCAATCCATTCATCTACTTTATGACCGGGTAATTGTCCACCTTCACCGGGCTTGGCACCCTGTGCCATTTTTATTTGTAATTCATCCGCTTCTGTCAAATACAAACTTGTTACACCAAACCGTGCACTCGCAATTTGTTTAATAGCGCTGCGCATGGAGTCGCCATTTGGCAACTTTTCATATCTTCTGTCATCTTCACCGCCTTCACCGGTATTACTCTTACCTCCAAGGCGATTCATGGCAATAGCCAGAGTTGTATGCGCTTCCCATGAAATAGAACCGAAGCTCATGGCACCTGTAGCAAATCGTTTATAAATATTTTCCGCAGGTTCAACTTCATCGATAGAAACAGACGGGCGATTCTTTTTGAATTCAAGCAGGCTCCGGAGAGTGCATGCTTTCTCACCTTGCTCGTTTACCAGCTTTGAATATTTCTTGAATGTATTATAGTCATTCATCTTTGTTGCATATTGCAACAAATGAATTGTCTGCGGATTGAATAAATGAAATTCTCCACTCTTCTTCCATTGGTAAATGCCACCAACAGGCAAGCGATCGTTACTTGATTCCTTTTTACTGAATGCAGTAAAATGTTTGGCTAAAATTTCCCTGGCAATTTCATCCAAACCCATTCCCTGTATGCGTGAAGTGGCGCCGGTAAAATATTTGTCAACTACTTCTCTGTTCAAACCAATGATCTCAAAGATCTGTGCACCCTGGTAAGATTGCAAAGTTGAAATTCCCATTTTGGAAAATACTTTCAGCAATCCTTCATTTACAGCCTTTACATAATTCTTCTTAAGTTCATCTTCACTCAACTCCGTTTGCAACCTGCCGCTTTCTTTCATATCGCGAATGGAAGAAAGAGCCAGGTATGGATTGATTGCCGTTGCGCCAAAACCAATCAGGCATGCAAAATGATGAACTTCCCAAACATCACCTGCTTCCACAATAATTCCTACTTTTCCACGCATGCCTTTGCGGATAAGATGATGATGTACCGCGGCCGTCGCCAATAAAGAAGGAATCGGTGCATGATCTGAATCGATCGCCCTGTCCTGTAAGATCAAAACTTCGAAACCATCTTCAACTGCATCTGTTGCATAACGACATAAACGTTCAAGGCCCGCGTTTAATGAACCTGGTTTACCATCCGCACGGAAATAACACTGTAAAGTTTTGGCCTGAAATATTCCCGTATCAATACTCCTGATCTTTTCCAGTTCATGATTACTTAACACCGGATGTTTTAATGCTACGGTATGACAAGTCAACTCATCTTCCTCGAGCATGTTCCCGATATTACCGACAAATGTTGCAAGACTCATGACCAGCTTTTCACGTATCGGGTCAATCGGCGGATTAGTAACCTGTGCAAATAATTGTTTGAAATAGGAAGTCAGGTGTTGCGGCTGATCACTTAACACCGCTAACGGCGTGTCGCTACCCATAGAACCGACAGGTTCTTTGCCATCAAGAGACATCGGCGCAATGATTGTTTCCAAATCTTCCTTCGAATAACCAAATGCTTTTTGATATTTGAAAACCTGGTCATGCTCAAGATGGGTGAATGTTATTCTTGGCTCAGGTAATTCATCGAGGCGGATCTTGTATTTATTCAACCATTCACTATATGGTTTTTGTGAACAAATTTTTTGTTTCAGTTCATCATCACTTATAATACGGCCTTGCTCCATATCAACCACAAACATTTTTCCGGGTTGCAATCTTCCTTTTTCTTTTATTATGGCAGGATCAACAGGAAGTACACCGGTTTCCGATGCCATGATCACACGATCATCAGTGGTAACACAATATCTAGAAGGACGAAGTCCATTCCTGTCAAGTGTAGCGCCGATGATTTTTCCATCCGTAAAAGAAATAGAAGCGGGGCCATCCCACGGCTCCATCATCGAGGCATGAAATTCATAATAAGCTTTTTTTACCGGGTCCATACTTTCATTGCCATCCCATGCTTCAGGTATCAACATCATCAGCACATGAGGCAACGAACGACCCGTCATCGTCAACAATTCGATCATATTATCCAGGCAGGCAGAATCACTCTGATCACCGCTAACAATGGGCAACAACATTTCCATCTCCTGGTTTGTAAAAAAAGTAGAAGTAAATCCATGTTCACTTGTTCTTAACCAGTTCAAGTTCCCTTGCAACGTATTGATCTCTCCATTGTGCGCAATAAACCGAAATGGCTGCGCCAGTTTCCACGAAGGAAAAGTATTGGTAGCAAACCTTGAATGAATAAGACCAAATGCACTCACCACTCTTTTGTTTGAGAGATCAGGGAAATAATGACGCAACTGCAAACTGGTAAGCTGCCCTTTGTAAACAATCGTTTTATAAGAAAGTGAAGCGATATAAAAACCAATTGCATCCTGCTTAACAGTATTGCCAATTGTATGAGTAGCATAGTTGCGAAGCACGAATAATTTTCTTTCAAAATCATCCGGTTTGGAAACATGATCGGGACAGGCAATAAAAACCTGTTCAATTTCCGGTTCAACGGACAAAGCAGTAGGCCCAATACCTTCCGCATTTACAGGTACTTTACGATAACCCAGAATTTCAAGTCCTAATTTTTCCGCTGCACGATTGAAAATGTCCCGACATTCTTCACGAAGTCTTATATCGCGGGGGAAAAAGATCACTCCTACACCGTAACGACCATAAGAAGGTAAATGAAAACCCAACCTGATTGATTCATCAAAGAAAAATTCGTGAGGAATTTGTATTAAAATGCCAGCGCCATCACCCGTATTGGTTTCACAACCACAGGCACCACGATGCTCCATGTTTTCAAGAATGGTAAGCGCATCTTCTACATGCTGATGAGATTTGTGTCCCTTGATATTGGCAACAAAACCAATTCCACAGGCATCACGTTCGAACTCGGGGCTATATAAACCAAAATTGCTCGCCATGCAAGATGTACTTTTAAGATGAATATATAATTAAACCAGGATACCTTCCCGTCATATCGCAAGCAACTTTTCAAAATACAGAAACGTTTTTTACAAGATGGGAAAAATTATCAATACTTATCCACAAAAAGCCTTTTCCTTATTCCCATTCCTAAGGAACAGAAAGCCAAACTTCAATTCATTTGTCATCGTCAATAAATAAGCATTTCATCTTTTTGTTTCTGTTCAATTCACTGCTCCCCGGCTCACACTAAATAACCAAACATTTTGTCATCTTTGTTGATCTCGGAAAAATCAATATGATGACTCCTCATCTTTTCCATTAGCTGCACATAATCTTTCCGGTATTTTAGCTCTATGCCGATCAGTGCTGGCCCACTTTCCTTATTTGTTTTTTGCATATACTCAAAACGGGTAATGTCATCATTCGGCCCCAACACGTGATTCACAAATTCTTTTAGTGCTCCCGGGCGTTGAGCAAAATTTACAAGGAAATAATGTTTCAGTCCTTCATACTGAAGACTGCGTTCTTTTATTTCGGGCATTCGGTCGATATCATTATTACTGCCACTTAAAACGCAAACAACATCTTTTCCCTTTATTTCTTCTGCATAATCATCCAAAGCGGCAATCGATAGTGCTCCTGCAGGTTCTACAACAATTGCGTCTTCATTGTATAACTGTAAAATCGTAGAACACACTTTCCCTTCGGGCACCAAATGCATATCATCCAATACATCTTTACAAATGGAAAAAGTAATATCGCCCACTCTTTTTACGGCGGCCCCGTCTACAAAACGATCAATATTTTCCAGGGTAACAGGATACCCGGCCTTTATAGATTCAAACATAGCAGGAGCGCCTTCAGGTTCAAGACCAATTATTTTTGTTTTTGGCGAATACGTTTTGAAATAGGTTCCGACGCCCGAACTCAATCCGCCACCGCCTACCGGAAGAAACAAATAATCGATACTGGTTTTATCTTCTAAAATTTCTACAGCTACGGTTCCCTGTCCTTCTATGATCCTGTAATCTTCGAAAGGAGGAATGAAAGTCATTCCATTTTTTTCCGTAAACTTCTTTGCCGCCACTGCACAATCATCAAACGTATCTCCTACCAGTTGTATCTCCACATATTCCTCACCAAACATTTTTGTTTGATTTACTTTTTGTTTTGGTGTAATGATGGGCATGAATACGACACCCTTCACACTTAGTTTTTTACAGCTATATGCAAAGCCCTGCGCATGGTTTCCGGCGCTGGCACATACAACTCCCTTTTTCAGTTGTTCCTTTGGCAGGCTGCTCATCATATTGTATGCTCCGCGCAACTTGTAAGAGCGGACTACCTGCAGATCTTCCCTTTTTAGAAAAATATTGGATTTGTATTTGCGGGAAAGATTATGATTGAACTGCAAAGGAGTTCGGTTCACAATTTCTTTTAAACGCTCGGCTGCTTCGCGGAAATGAAATGATAAGCCATCCTTTTCCGAAACCAGGGATTCATTATTTATTTGATTTGCTTCCATTATATGCTCTTATTCTAAAGTGTATCTTTCAATGCCTGTTTTCTAAAGCTTTCTTTTGTTGATGAACCGGATAAAGTAGGTGCTGATGGCGTTACTGGTTTTGATTGATTCTCAGGTCTAAGACTTCTGACTGTTTTTCCGGACTGCCACAATTCACTTTCACGCAGATCTTTTAATTCTTCTTCAAGTTTTTCACGATAATCAGCCTGGGAATTTGAATCAATGGAGCGTTGAGATTCTTTTCCCGCAGCTACGCTATCATACAGTTCATTGAACACAGGCAAAGTGGCATCTCTGAATCTTTTCCACCAATCCAGTGCGCCTCGCTGTGCAGTTGTTGAACAGTTGGCATACATCCAATCCATTCCATTTTCAGCAACCAATGGCATTAACGATTGAGTCAACTCTTCTACTGTTTCATTAAACGCCTCTGAAGGAGAATGGCCCCTTTCACGAAGCACCTGGTATTGCGCTGCAAAAATTCCCTGTATGGCTCCCATCAACGTTCCTCTTTCTCCTGTCAGGTCAGAATAAACTTCTTTTTTGAAATCTGTTTCAAACAAGTAGCCGCTTCCGATTGCAATTCCCAGTGCAACTACTCTGTCAAATGCTTTTCCTGTCGCATCCTGGAAAATAGCATAAGAACTATTCAATCCACGGCCCTGCAAAAACATTCTACGCAAAGAAGTGCCGGAACCTTTTGGCGCTACTAAAAACACATCTACATCTTTCGGAGGCAATATGCCCGTCTGTTGATTGAAAGTAATTCCAAAACCATGAGAAAAATATAACGCTTTACCTTTTGTCAAATGTTTTTGAACGGTCGGCCAAATTTTAATTTGTGCTGCATCACTCAACAAGTAGCAAATAATTGTTCCTCGTTCCAACGCTTCTTCAATTTCAAACAAACTGACACCGGGAATGAAGCCGTCACGAACTGCTTTGTCCCAGCTTTTTGAATTTTTTCTTTGCCCAACGATCACGCTGATCCCATTGTCACGCTGATTCAGCGCCTGGCCCGGTCCCTGCACACCATAGCCTATCACAGCTACTATTTCGTTCTTTAAAACTTCTTGTGCTTTGGCGAGCGGGAATTCTTCACGTGTAACCACATTTTCCTCCACTCCGCCGAAATTTAATTTTGCCATATTGTATGTTTTAGTTTATAGTTGAAATTTATTTTGTTACCAGCTTTTGTAATTCTATTTAAGTTCAGTTGCGTCGCACACTTGTACTTCAGTATTTCTATTCATCAAGTCTCATCCTCATATGCTTCTCCTGCAGAAGAAGGACTGTGCTTCATCACAAATCCAAACATCGGATCTACCATTTCAGCATCTATTTTACCTAAGCATTTTCGTTTACCCAAACTGAATTGCAGAACTTCGAAAAGCGAGGGCTGTGTGCTGTTCCTCTCCTTCAGGTAAGGTTAGGTGAGGTCCCACAACCCTGATATTTCTCTCGCGCAATCTTCTAAGAACTTTATATCATCATCACCAAACGCATTCGTCTTTTCGGCTTCCACATCTATCGTGCCTACTATCTGCTTTCCGTCTTTGCCAAACACAGGTGCTACTATTTCTGATTTAGTGTTTGTAAACGTTAACAAATAATCTTCGTCCTTATCAATATCGTTCGCGATGACAGTTTTTTCCTGCATCACTGCTCTTCCATTCAAACCTTTGTCTTTTGGAAATGATGGAATAAGAGGTTCGGATCTTCCTGCACAGGAAACAATTTTAATTTCGCTTTCGCTTACTTCATACAATCCCACCCACGAGTATTCCTTTGCTGCACGAATTTTATCCGCTATCATCTTTGCTTTTTCCTGCCGAGGATTATTTGATTTTAATATTTCAACAAACGAGGTTTCCATAATTACATGCTAAATACTTTTTCGTTTTCACTTAAATATTCATTTTCTATTACTTCTTCGCTTGGCTCACGATATTCAAACTCTTTTAATTTTTCATGGAACCCATGGCTTGATTTGATTATTGCCACTCTCGCACTCCGGACAAACTCAATCAATCCATAAGGCTCCAATGCTTTTATTAATCCATCAATTTCTTCTCGATGACCGCTCGTTTCAAAAACAGTATAATCTTTACGAATGGCAACAGCCCTGGCTCCATATTCACGAAGCAGCCGCTCCACTTTTACTTTCTCTGCAATCACATCCGTCGGCACTTTGTACATCGCCAGCTCCTGCCATACAATCTCATCATTGGTATTGTAATAGGCTTTTAAAACTTCAACCTGCTTTTCAATCTGGCGGCAAAGTTTGCGCACCACATCTTCCGTTTCATTAATTACAATTGTAAAGCGATGAACGCTGTCTATCTCGGAAGGAGAAGTATTCAGGCTTTCAATATTTATTTTTCTTCTCGAAAAAATTATAGCGATACGATTCAGCAAACCAATTTGGTTTTCTGTGTACACCGTGATTGTATATTCCTGCTTGGTCATAAGTCAAAAGTTAAAAAATTCGTTTATAATGTTCTGCTTCAGGGAATGGGTCATAAAAATGATGTAACAATTTTTTCCAATTACTGTATTCTTTGCTTTGCCTGAATCCTACCGTATGATCTTCTACTGTACTCCAACGAACGATCAATAGATATTTGTCATTTTTTTCCAGGCATTGCTGTAACTCATGTTGAATATATCCTTGCATTGATTCAATGATTGTCTGAGCCTGTGCAAATGCTTCTTCAAATGCTGCTGACTGTCCCCGTCTTATTTTTAAAAGAGCTATTTCGGTTATCATATTTCAAGTTATTCAACCAGTATCACAGGCATCTACTTCAATCTAATCTCAGATACGCTGCAGCCTTGTGGAACCATTGGAAATACATTATTTTCTTTTCCAACCATTACTTCCAAAAGGTAAGAGCCTTTGTGTTCAATCATTTCTTTCAATGCGCCTTTTAGTTCTTCACGTTTTGAAACACTCCTGCCATCGATGTGATATCCCTTTGCAACCTGCACGAAATCCGGGCTGGTAATGCCAACAAAAGAATATCTCTTATCATGAAACAATTGCTGCCATTGACGGACCATTCCAAGAAAATTGTTATTCAAAATAAGCAGCTTTACATCAACACCACTCTGCATTACGGTTCCCAATTCCTGTATCGTCATTTGAAAGCCTCCGTCGCCGATCACGGCAACCACCGTTCTCGCAGGAGCACCAAACTTAGCGCCGATAGCAGCAGGTAGCGCAAATCCCATTGTGCCTAGTCCACCGGAAGTAATATTGCTTTTTGATTGATTAAATTTTGCATAACGACATGCTACCATCTGGTGCTGACCAACGTCGCTGACAATCACTGCCTCACCATTAGTAAGTTCATTCAATAAATTTATCACCTCGCCCATGGTGAGCGTTTCGTCAGTTGGGTTTAATTCAGGAATGATGCAAACATCTTCTTCCTCTTTTTGAAAATCCCTGAAACGCTGCAACCAGGCCGGATGAGTTTTTTGTTTGATCAACTCTGTAAGTAACGGCAATGTTTCTTTACAGTCTCCCCATACAGGAACCGTTGTCTTTACATTCTTATCAATTTCTGCGGGATCAATGTCAAGATGAATGATCTTAGCCTGCTTTGCATATTTATCCAACCGGCCTGTTACACGATCATCGAAACGCATCCCCACAGCAATCAATACATCACATTCATTGGTCAACACGTTCGGACCATAGTTTCCGTGCATTCCCAACATTCCAACTGCAAGTGGATGATCAGTTGGAATAGCACTCATTCCTAAAATTGTCCATGCTGCAGGCAATCCTCCCTTTTCAATAAAATTTTTGAATTCCGTTTCAGCTTTGCCAAGAATTACGCCTTGCCCGAAGATCACGAATGGTTTCTTTGCTTCATTAATAAGTTTTGCAGCCTCTTCGATATATTCTTTTCTTACGATCGGTTTGGGACGATAACTCCTGATGTGATCTGATTTTTTGTATCCTTCAAAATCGAATTTTTGAAGTTGCGCGTTTTTGGTAATGTCCACCACGACAGGTCCGGGTCTTCCGCTTTTTGCTATATAAAAAGCTTTTGCCAATACTGAGGGAATTTCTGTAGCATCCGTTACCTGGAAATTCCATTTTGTTACAGGAGTAGTAATATTGATAACATCAGTTTCCTGGAAAGCATCAGTACCTAACAAGTGGGCATATACCTGGCCCGTGATGCAAACAACAGGCGTACTGTCAATCATAGCATCAGCTAAACCTGTAACAAGATTAGTGGCGCCGGGTCCGCTTGTAGCAAACACCACTCCTACTTTTCCCGATGTTCTTGCATAACCCTGTGCAGCATGTATAGCTCCCTGCTCGTGACGAACAAGAATATGTTTCAGTCTATCGTTGTAATCATACAGTGCATCATAAATAGGCATGATCGCTCCGCCGGGATAGCCAAAAATAGTTTCCACCTTTTCTGCAATCAATGCTTCCATCACTGCTACAGAACCAGAAATTGATATTGGTGCTGTTTCTTCATTTTTTGTTGTTTTTTCTTTTTTGATTGCAAGAGTTTCCATGATTTAATTTTTTTTATTCCAGAAATATGTTGACATATCTATTGATCGCACATTAGTGAAACCAACCTGTCTTAACATCGTTACTATTTGTCCCCGATGATAAGTGGAATGATTAACCACATGAGCAAAAATTTGGAAATATTCCAGCTCATAAAATTTACCATCAGCAACACGTTTATATTTTAAAACATCTTTCAGTTTATGTTCGTCAAAATTTTCAATAAATAATTTTAAACCTGCGGATGATTTTTTCCAGGCGTCCTGTACCTCTTTTTTTTCGCCTTTCATGATATCAATAAGCGGGACCGGCTCATTTACTTTATTTAATATGTCCAGCCATAAGGTTTCTCCACCTGCGGTATGTAATGCCGTTTTCGCTAAACTTGAAAAACTGCTAACGATATTTTGCGTCCATTGTTCATCTGACAATGCATCCAACCAGGAGTGAACAATTTCGTTTGCCCACACATTGTAATCAGCCAATATGGTAAAATAGTCTTTCGTCATTTCATTTACAATTCATCAGTTACACAACCTTCGCTTGCTGTTTTTACAACTCGTGCATATTTATATAAAACACCGTTCTTTGCCTTCAAGGCAGGTTGTTTCCATGCAGCTTTGCGATTCGCAATTTCTTCTTCACTTATTTTTAAGGTCATCGTGTTTTTGATGGCATCAATTTCTATTATGTCATCATCCTTCACCAATGCCAATCAATCCACCTTCGTATGCTTCAGGTGTTATATGACCTACCACAAAACCATGCGTGCCTCCGCTGAATCTTCCATCTGTTATCAATGCCACTGATTTTCCTAAACCAGCGCCGATAATAGCGCCTGTAGGTTTTAGCATTTCCGGCATTCCGGGAGCACCTTTCGGGCCCAATGCCTCGTATCACTACTACATCACCGGCATGTACTTGACCGCTTTGCAATCCTTCGATCAAATCCTTTTCTCCTTCAAATACTCTTGCAGTTCCCTCGAAACGTTCTCCTTCTTTACCGCTGATCTTTGCAACACTTCCACCTTCTGCAAGATTGCCATATAAAATTTGTAAATGCCCTGTTGTTTTCATGTGGCTTTTCCAATGGATGAATTATATCCTGTTTGGTAAAATCAAGATCAGGCGCATCCTGCAAATTTTCTGCAACACAGTTTTGCCAGTTACGGTTAAACAATCGCCATGCAGCATCCCTTTTTTCAATAAATATTTCATTACTGCCGGTACGCCACCATGTTGATGCAGATCTCCCATTAAATATTTTCCGCTTGGCTTAAAGTCTGCCAGAACCGGAACTTTATCACTGATTCTCTGAAAATCGTCCTGCGTAAGATCTACTCCACACTTTTTGCCATCGCTATCAGGTGAAGCACTGCATTTGTGCTCCCGCCCAAGATCATCACAACTGTAATTGCATTTTCAAATGCTTTACGTGTCATGATATCACGTGGCTTGATATCTTTTTCCAACAATAATTTTATTGCATTACCTACCGCGTCACATTCTTTTTGTTTCTCATCACTCAATGCAGGATTGCTGGAAGAATTAGGCAAACTCATACCCAATGCTTCAATGGCACTTGCCATTGTGTTCGCTGTATACATACCGCCACACGCACCTGCGCCCGGACAGGCATTTCGAACAATTCCTTTAAAATCTTTTTCATCAAGATTCCCTGCAATCTTTTGGCCCAATGCTTCAAATGCTGAAACTATATTCAGATCCTGATCTTTGTAATGACCCGGCGCAATCGTGCCGCCATACAGCATGATCGACGGGCGATTCAATCTTCCCATCGCCATGACACATCCGGGCATATTTTTATCGCAACCGGGAATGGCCACAATTGCATCATAATATTGAGCGCCTGCATTTGTTTCAATGCTGTCAGCAATCAGATCACGGCTTACCAAACTGTACCGCATTCCATCAGTTCCCATGCTGATACCATCACTTACACCAATAGTATAAAATCTAAGTCCCAATAATCCATCAACAGCATTGACACTTTTCTGTACACTTGTTGCCAGGTCATTCAAATGCATATTGCACGGATTCCCATCCCACCCCATACTCACGATTCCAACCTGCGCTTTATCAAAATCTTCATCTTTAAAACCAATAGCATAATACATTGCCTGTGCGCCAGGTTGTGTTTCATCCTGCGTTAATGTTTTTGAATATTTGTTTAGTTCAGCCATTTTTATTTTTATGTTTCCTGCTTATGTATTTCTTATCATCTGTTCTTGCGTCGCACTCTTCAACATTTAGTAATTCTATCCAGCTTTTCCTTTTTTGTCACTGTCTGCAGCTTTTGAGATGTCTCCTTTCATTCGGCATAACATCATACAAGGGCAAAAAGAAACCCGCCTGTCGGAGGCGGGTCTTATATTTTTTGTTTTTAGTTGTTTTTAAACACCACCTCCCGGTATAGAAGATATAATAATGACAACCACAATAATAATTGTGTTAATTATAGAAGTTGCATTATTTATTCTCCCGTTCATGAAGGATGTATTTTTTCAAATATACACCCGCTGCTCTAAAAAAAGAACTCGGCAAGCAAAAAAATTTTCTTCATTTCCCGTCAACCCAATTAATCTTCCAAAATCATTGTTCAGATTATTGTTGATTTTCTCAATTCAATATTTTCTTTTTTCACAGAGGCAGGTATTTTCTCATTCACGTAGTCTATCATCAGTTCACCGATCGTCGAGGTGAAATAAAAATTCACCGGGTCAAGATCCTTGGTTACAAAATTGTTGGCGAGTGTCCAATTCACTGCTTCGCGAACAAGATTGGCTTCCTGCTGCATGCCCAAATATTCAAGCATCATAGCTGCAGACAAAATAGAACCAACCGGGTTGGCAATATCTTTTCCCGCTGCTTGTGGATATGAACCGTGAATAGGTTCGAACAATACGGTACTTGTTCCTACGGAAGCTGATGGAAGCAAACCAAGAGAACCGCTTAGCACACTTGCTTCATCACTGATGATATCTCCAAACATATTCTCCGTAAGGATCACATCAAATTGTTTTGGATTCAAAATGATCTGCATGGCTGCATTATCAACAAACATGTAATCCACTTTTACATCCGGATATTGTTGAGCTACCTCCTGCACTGTCTTTCGCCAAAGTCTTGATGTTTCTAAAACATTTGCTTTATCCACCAGCGTTAATTTCTTTTTTCTTTCAGGCTTTTGAGCAAAATGAAAAGCAAGATTTGCCACCCGTTCAATTTCTGCTTTTGAATAAATACATTCATCAAGCGCAGTGTTTCCATCTTCGCTTAATTCTTTTTTTCCAAAATAAATTCCGCCGGTAAGTTCCCGGAAGATCATAAAATCAACATCTTCCAGGCTTTTACCTTTCAGCGGCGATAAATGATGTAAAGAAGGGTACGTCGTTACGGGACGGATGTTGGCAAACAATTGCAGAGACTTCCTCAATTTGAGCAATCCTTGTTCCGGTCTGACTTTGGCTGTCGGATCGTTATCATACTTTGGATGCCCAATGGCTCCAAAGAAGATCGCATCACTGTTTAAACAGGCTTCAATTGTTTCATCAGGGAGGGGATTTCCGGTTTTATCAATAGCAACCGCACCCATAAGGTGATACTTGTATTTAAACTCATGGCCGAATTTTTCAGCAATCGTATTCAATATTTTGATTGATTGCCTGGTTACTTCCGGCCCAATGCCATCACCTTCTATAACTACTATATTCTTTGTCATATATGGTTTTCAAATTCTGTTATTTCAGGTTTTATGCTCAGTAAGTAATCAATATCGTCATATCCATTCAGCAAACAGGTTTTTTTATAACTGTTAATTTCAAAGGCCTCCCCGGCCCCTTCTAAATCATTCTCTTTGTGGGAGACTTTCGAAGACTCAATTATTTTTATAGTTTGCTGTTCCAGATTTACTTCTACTTCTGTCCTTGGATCTTTTTCTACTGCATCAAAAATCTTTTTCAAAAAATCTTCACTTACAGTTACTGGAAGCAAAAAATTATTCAGAGAATTATTTTTAAAAATGTCTGCAAAGAAACTGCTCACTACTACATCAAAGCCTGCATCCTTAATTGCCCATGCCGCGTGTTCTCTTGACGAACCACAACCAAAATTTTTTGCAGCTACCAAAATTTTCCCGGAATAAGTCGGGTCATTCAAAACAAAATCTTTTTTCGGCTGCTTCTCATCATCATTATCATATCTCCAGTCGCGGAAAAGATTTTCCCCAAATCCTTCCCTGCTGGTTGCTTTTAAAAAACGTGCAGGAATGATCTGGTCCGTATCCACATTTTCCATATTTAATGGAACTACAGTGCTTATTATTTTATTTATTGCTTTACTCATAGCCTCATCCTCAGTCCTTCTCCAAAGGAGAAGGAGGCCAAGCTTTTAGTTATTAATTTGATTAAGTGCTAGCATTTCAATTTATGTTCATTACTCATCATTCATTACTTATTATTCATTATTCTTTATCGCTTTTACTCTTAATCTTATGTAATCAGCATTCCAATTATCATTTTTATAATTTGTTTCTCTTAATCTTTCCACTGCATTGCTTGTGATCTTTTCTTTCAATTCACCCGAAATATTTTTAAAAAAGAAACCGCAAAACTGCCGGATCCATAATTTCATTCCTTCTTTGCCTTCCAATTTTGTTGGCCTTTTAAAATATGCTACATCTGAAACCGTAAAACCAACTTTTTCAAGCAAGGTGCATTGTTCAGCCACCGATGGAAAATAATTAAGCTCACGCGGTACCTTGCCTGCAACGTCCTCCTTTTTCATTTCTTCTTTGATCGCATTGTGAATGCTTTCGATATTATGCTTACCTCCCATTTCAAAAACAAATCTTCCGCCTTTCTTCAATACATTATAAATACATTGAAGCGCCTCTTCCTGCTTATTGATCCAGTGAAGTGTTGCATTCGAAAACACTGCATCAAATTTTGAATCAAATGAAAAATCAGTTGCATCCTTAACAAAGAACTTTATATCATTAAAATTTTTCTGCGCTTTTTTTATCATCTCCGGTGAAGCATCCATTCCCGTGACAATTGCACCTGCTTCATGTATCTTATTTGTCAATTCACCTGTGCCGCAACCCACATCTAAAATTCTTTCTCCTTCCTTTGGGTTTAACCATTCAATCACACCTTCACCGTACTTATAAACAAAATTGTGCTGTTGATTATACAACTCTGCATTCCATTTTAATTCCGGCATAATCTATTTTCGATTCGTCTTATTCTTAATTCAGTTCGTACAAGATCATAAAGCAATTGATTTCTGTGCCTTGTTTTTTGTGCCTTCTTCATTTAACATTTCCCGCACGTCACAAACCTCTCCTGTAATAGCTGCTGCTGCTGCCGTCAAAGGACTTGCTAAAAACGTTCTTGCATTCGGTCCTTGTCTTCCTTCAAAATTCCTATTACTTGTACTTATACAATATTTACCTGCCGGAATTTTATCTTCATTCATTCCCAAACAAGCCGAACATCCCGGCTGTCGCAACTGAAATCCTGCTTCTTCAAAAATTTTATCAATGCCTTCTTCGATCGCTTGTTTTTCTACCTGTTTGCTTCCCGGTACGATCCACACCTGCACATCATCTGCCTTCTTTTTTCCTTTTACAAATCCGGCAACCATTCGCAGGTCTTCAATTCTGGAATTGGTACAACTGCCGATAAAAACATAATCTACTTTTTTTCCTTTCATTTTTATTCCGGGCTGAAGACCCATATAGTTTACCGATTTTTCAAACGATGCCTTTTCTTTTTCATCAATCTCATTCAACGCGGGAACATGACCGGTAATACCCACTCCCATTCCGGGATTAGTACCATAAGTGATCATCGGTTCTATATCCGCTGCATTAATAAATATCTCTTTATCAAATTCTGCATCCCCATCAGAATACAACTGTTTCCACTGAGCCAATTTATATTCCCAGGCAGCACCCTGGGGCGCAAATTTTTTATCTCTGAGATAATTAAATGTTGTTTCATCCGGAGCAATCATTCCTCCTCTCGCACCCATTTCAATACTCATATTACAAATGGTCATCCTTGCTTCCATCGAAAGTGAGCGAATGGCAGAACCGGCATATTCAACAAAATATCCTGTAGCTCCGCTTGCAGAAATTTTAGAAATGATATAAAGAATGATGTCTTTGCTCACAACACCTTTTTGCGATTCACCTTCTACATTAATGCGCATCAGTTTTGGTTTTGTTTGCAGCAAACATTGTGTAGCCAAAACCATTTCTACTTCACTGGTTCCGATTCCAAATGCAATGGCGCCAAATGCGCCATGAGTAGATGTATGACTATCGCCGCAAACTATAGTGATTCCTGGTTGTGTAATTCCCAACTCGGGCCCTATAACATGAACAATGCCCTGGAACGGATGTCCAAGGCCATATAATTCGATTCCATGATCAGCACAATTTTGTTTCAACGCCTCAACCTGTTTACGACTCAACTCCTCTTTTATAGGCAAATGCTGATTCAATGTCGGTACATTATGATCAGCAGTTGCAACAGTTTGTTTAGGACGAAAAACTTTGATACCACGTTTGTTCAAACCCGTAAATGCCTGCGGGCTTGTGACCTCATGAATAAAGTGTTTGTCGATGTACAAAACAGAAGGCCCGCCGTCAATTTGTTTGATTACATGCTTCTCCCAGATTTTATCGAATAATGTTTTTGACATCCTAATGTTAATATTTTTTTCACGCAAAGGCGCTAAGTCTCGCAAAGACGCAAAATTTTGGCGACTCTTGCATTTACCCTTAGCGACTTTGCGTGCTATGTATTTTGCTGATTAAAGAACTAAAGTACAAGAGTGCGACGCAACCGAAGCTTAATAGAAATTCTGTTGTCCGCTACATAACTACACTACTTCTACTGAATACCTTTCTGCCATTTCATGCAGATCTGCATCTTCTACTTCCTTTTTCCTGTCGGCCACGTTTAAAAATTCATTATATAATACGTCAATGTCGTTGCGCTTGTAGTTATATCCCAATCTCAAAAACCGATGAGCCAATGCACTGCGGCCACTGCGGGCAGTGAGCACAATCTTGGAAGCATCAGCGCCTACTTCTGCCGGGTTGATGATCTCATAATTAATTGCATTTTTCAAAAATCCATCCTGGTGAATACCTGATGAATGAGCAAATGCATTACTGCCGACAATAGCTTTGTTCGGCTGCACGGGCATACGCATCGTTTCTGAAACAAGTCTGCTGATTGGATTCAGGTTTTGCGTTTTAATATCAGTGTGATAACCGAGATCATGATGCTGCTTAATGATCATAACCACTTCTTCCAATGACGTATTACCGGCTCTTTCGCCCAAACCATTGATCGTACATTCAATTTGCCGTGCGCCACTTATAACACCGGATATAGAATTTGCAGTGGCCAAACCCAAATCATTGTGACAATGGCAGGAAATAATTGCTTTGTCAATATTGGGAACATGATTAACCAACCATTCAATCTTTTCACCATATTGATAAGGAAGACAATAGCCGGTTGTATCCGGAATGTTTACAGTTGTAGCACCGGCTTTAATAACTGCTTCAATAACTGTCGCGAGATAATCATTGTCGGTGCGGCCGGCATCTTCTGCATAGAACTCGACATTGTCGGTATAGTTTCTTGCCCATTTTACACATTGGATCGCCCTCGCCAATATTTCTTCTCTTGTAGAGTTGAATTTTGTTTTTATGTGATGATCGGACGTGCCGATACCTGTATGGATTCTTGAACTTGCTGCATTTTTTAATGCCTGGGCCGCTGTAACAATATCTTTTTCTACGGCACGGCTTAGTCCGCAAACCGTAGCATTCTTTATCACTTTTGCAATCTGGCTTACAGATTCAAAATCTCCCGGCGAAGAGATCGGGAAGCCGGCTTCGATAATATCTACGCCCAACTCTTCAAGAGCAAGAGCAAGCTCAATTTTTTCTTCAGTATTCAATTTACATCCGGGAACCTGTTCGCCATCGCGAAGTGTAGTGTCAAAAATGAAAACTTTGTTGGAGTTCATAATAGAAGATTGAACAGATATAGATAAAAAACAGGTTGCTTAGTTTTGTGTTGCCTGTCCGACTGCCTTTTCTTTGAAAGAACAATGCAATCGGCAGGCGGGCTTGCTGACTTAACATTGTAAACAACCTGCCCTTCGAAGTTATTGAAGCTCATTGGCCCGGTAAAACCAAAATGAAGAATGTTTTACGTAACTTAGACTCCCTAAAGCAGCTTCAAGTGCCTGATAATAAAGGGTTTTAAATATACTCAATTACGATGCCCAACCGCTCAACAGATGCCTTGTTTCAACTTGTTAAATCGCTGGAAAAGTCAGAAAAACGGAATTTCAAGTTATATGTCAAACGAAATTCTTCAAGCGAAGACCTCAAGAGTGTGAAACTTTTTGATGCGCTTGATAAATCCGACGTATATGATGAAGAGCAACTCTTAAAGAAAAACAAGTCCATTAAAAAGCAACAGCTTTCGAACATGAAGGCTCATTTGTACAAACAAATTCTTTCAAGTCTTCGATTGATCAAAGATGAAAATAATATAGATATACAGTTGCATGAGCAAATGGATTATGCCCGTATCCTTTATAATAAAGGATTGTATTTGCAAAGCCTGAAGGTTCTTGACAAAATGAAGGAAATGGCGAAAAGCAATGAACAGCTTACTTACCTGCAGCAGGCGTTGTTTTTTGAAAAAAAGATAGAAGGACTTTTTATTACACGCAGCATGCGTGAGAAAGCAGAACAGCTTTCGAAAGAATCTGATGAAACGAATAGCCAGTTATCTCTGATCAACAGGCTTTCCAACCTGTCATTACAACTTTATGGCTGGTATATCAATCACGGACATGTCAGGAACCAGAAAGAAATGGATGAGCTAAAAAAATTTTTAGAAGATAATTTACCTGAAGAAACAAAGAACGCGCAGGGATTTTATGAACGGCTTTATTTGTACCAGTCTTATTGCTGGTACGCTTTCATCCGGCAGGATTTTTTACAATACTATCGTTACACGCAAAAATGGGTTGATCTTTTTGCGGAGCATCCAAAAATGTATGACATCGATACAGCTCATTACATAAAAGCTATGCACAACCTGATGGGTGCACATTTTGATCTTCGCAATACAAAGAAATTAAAAGATGCTATTGATGAATTTGAAAAATTCTCGCACAGGCAGGTAGTTAAAAAAAATGAGATCAACCGCATACTTGTTTTTGTGTATCTCGCTACAGCCAGGATCAATATTCATTTTTTGGAAGGAACTTTTTCTGAAGGAATAAAATTGGTGCCTTATATAGAAGAGAAACTCAAGGAATACGGATTGTTTATCGACAGGCATCGCATTCTTATTTTCTATTACAAAATAGCTTGTCTTTATTTTGGAACAGGGAAGAATGAAAAAGCAATTGAGTATCTGAGTAAGATCATCAATTGGAAAGTTGATCTGCGCACCGATCTTCAATGTTATGCAAGATTGCTTCATCTTATTGCGCATTATGAATTGGGAAACTTTGACCTGCTCGAATATCTCACCAAATCTGTTTATCGTTTTATGGCAAAAATGGAAAGCCTGAGTGCGGTGGAAGAAGAAATGTTTCTTTTCCTGCGCCGCTCTTTCCAGGTAAATGCACATGCACTAAAACCCGAGTTTGAAAAATTATTGGAGAAACTCAGGAAGTATGAAAACAATCCTTTAGAGACAAGAGCCTTTTCCTACTTAGATGTGATCTCCTGGCTTGAAAGCAAGATCAATAACGTGCCGGTGCAGGATGTAATCAGAGAAAAATATTTGCAGAGCAAGAAGAAGATCGTTCAAAATAACTGACGAAAGCCATTTCAATATGTCAATTTGTTTATCTATCCTTTAACCAACAATCATGAGAAAAATCTTTTGCTCAATTTTTTTATTTATTGCCTTTAAATCATTCTCACAAATCGATTCCTCTTATTTCAATTCTATGCAATGGCGCAGCATTGGTCCTTACCGCGGAGGAAGAACAGTGGGAGCAGCAGGTGTTGCCGATCAGCCAAATGTATTTTACATCGGCGTGAATAATGGCGGGGTTTGGAAAACCACCGATTATGGAAGAACATGGTTTCCTGTTTTTGATAATGAAGCTACCGGTTCAATAGGCACTGTAGTTGTTGCACCTTCTGATCCAAATGTTGTGTATGTCGGAAGCGGAGAAGGTTTACATCGTCCCGATCTCTCTGTAGGCAATGGAGTGTATAAATCGACGGATGCAGGAAAAACATGGATGCATCTTGGTTTGGAGGATGGACAGCAAATTCCAAAGATCGCTGTGGATCCAAAAAATCCGGACAGAGTTTTTGTAGCAGTATTAGGTCATCCCTACGGGCCCAATGAAGAACGTGGCATCTATCGCTCGACAGATGGAGGAAAAAATTTTACAAAGGTTCTTTATGCAAATGAAAATACAGGAGGTGATGATGTAGCGATCGATCCATCGAACCCAAATACTGTTTACGCAACATTGTGGGAAGCCCGTGAAGGTCCATGGGAAAATGGTGCATGGGCGGGAACAAACGGCGGCATTTATAAATCAACAGACGGCGGAACAACATGGAAAAAAATATTGAACGGATTGCCGGATAATCTTGTGCAGGCTCATATTGCTATTGCAGCTTCTTCCCCCAACATTTTATATGTTGTCATTGCGACTACGGAACCTAACTCTTATGGAACAGGAAAAGGAATGGGAATCTATCGCTCTGATGACGGAGGAGAAAACTGGCGCACTGTTACCGAAGACGGAAGGCCGCAGGCAAGAATTGGCGGTGGTGATCTGCCCGAACTCGCCGTTGACCCGCAAAATCCTGAGATCATTTACAGTACCAGTATTGTAACATGGCGCTCAGAAAACGGAGGCAAAACATGGACCGGAATAAAAGGTGCACCTGGAGGAGATGATTACCAAAATATCTGGATCAATCCAAAATATCCTGAAATTTTCCTGGTAACAGGAGACCAGGGAGCAGCTATTACTGTGAATGGCGGACAAACATTTTCATCATGGTACAATCAGCCTACGGCACAGGTCTATCATGTAAATACAGACAATGCCTTCCCCTATAATATTTACAGTGGACAGCAGGAAAGCGGCTCGGTGGGAATTGCCTCGAGAGGGAATGACGGAGAAATTACCTTCCGCGACTGGCATCCTGTAGGCGCAGAAGAATATGGTTATGTGGCCGCCGATCCCTTGAACTCAAATATTATTTATGGAGACAAGGTTACGAAATACAACAAGCTCACAGGACAAACACAAGATGTTTCACCTGAAGCAATACGCAGCGGCAAATACAGGTTTGTAAGAACAGAACCGCTTTTGTTTTCACCTGTCGATAACAAGACATTATATTTTGCGGGCAATGTTTTATTCAAAACAACTGACGGAGGAAATCATTGGCAAATAATCAGTCCTGATCTCAGTCGTGAAAGCTGGGATGTTCCGTCAAGTGCAGGGGTTTATAATACGGATGCGTTAGAAAAAATGCCGCGAAGGGGTGTGATCTATGCTGTAGCGCCTTCACCAAAAGATATTAATACAATCTGGTGCGGGACAGATGATGGTTTGATACAGGTAACAAGAGACGGTGGAAAGACATGGAAGAATGTAACGCCATCTTCCATTACGTCATGGAGCAAGATCTCCATTATGGATGCGGGACATTTTGATGTTAATTCCGCCTATGCAGCAGTAAACAGGATACGGTGTGACGATATGCATCCTTATATTTATAAAACACATGACGGCGGAAAAACATGGAAAGAAATTATAAACGGCTTGCCTGATGAACCGATCAATGTTGTCCGTGAAGATCCGCAAACAAAAGGTTTATTATTTGCAGGAAGTGAAACAGCGGTGTATGTTTCATTTGATGATGGGGGACACTGGCAAAGTTTGAGATTGAATATGCCTGCTTCTTCTGTCCGTGACCTGGTAGTAAAGAATGATGATATCGTTGCCGGCTCACATGGCAGAGGGTTTTGGATTCTGGATGATATTACTCCTCTCAGGCAATCTACAAATCAACAAATCAACAAATCAACTATTTTATACAAACCGGGAACAGCAACCCGTGTGCGGTGGAATTTGAATACGGATACACCTTTGCCACCGGAAGAACCTGCAGGTCAAAATCCCCCGGATGGCGCCATAATTGATTATTATCTAAATAAGAATGCAAAAGAAGTGACACTCGAAATTTTTAAAGAGGATCGCCTTTCGGATGTCCGGGCGGCAAGAAGTCTGATCCGAAAATATTCAAGCAGCGATACGATGTATAATATCCCGCCAGTTGATCTTCCGCTTTATTGGATCCGTCCGCAGCAAATCCTTTCTGCGCAAAAAGGTTCGCATCGATTTTTATGGGACATGCATTATACTCCTTTTGACACACCTCCATCCTACCCCATCGCTGCTATATACAGGAACACTGCTCCAAGAGAAACAGCTCCATGGGTAATGCCGGGAAATTATTCAGTTAAATTAACTGTTGATGGTAAAAGTTTGGTTCAAACGTTTAAGGTCAGAATGGATCCAAGAGTAAAAACTTCTTTGGCTGGTCTTCAAAAACAAAATGATCTTTCAATGATCTGTTATGAAGGTCAGAAAAAATGTATTGATATTTTACATGCGATTGATGCCTACCGCCTGGCGATAAAAAGCCAGGTGACAAATACACCAGCATCAGCAGCCGACCAATTAAATAAAAAAGATCAAGAGTTGGCCGCATTAGAAAACACTCCGAGAGGAAGTAATGAAAAAAGTTTTGGTCAATTGAATGGTATTTTTGCATCCTTGCGGGGCAGTTTGCAAAATGCTGATATGCCGCCAACATCGCAGGTTATAAGGGCAGTCAATGATGCGCAAAAGCAATTAAATGATTTAACAAAAAAATGGAATGAACTTAAGCCAAAACAATAATGCCTTTGCCGGCAGAAAAGATCTTTTAAAGATTCTCATTTGTGTCCTGATTGCCTTTGCAATTTATTATCCTCTTTTTTATTCTGAATACCTATACACGGACGAATCAGTTCAATTGTGGCTGTACAAACAGGGATCGCCTTTCCAAATGTTCATTACACAAGGCCGGTACGTATCTGAAAAGCTTTTTCAATGGTTATTTAGCAAGGCCCATACCGTTCACGATGTTATTTTTATTCGGCTATTTTCATTTTTTGGATGGATCGTGTGCATTCCTATTTGGTATTTCATCATTAAGAAAGTTGTACTAAAAGAAAAGCTGCCTCACCAACTCATCTTCTTCTCCGTGTTATATATCGTTTGTATGCCTTCTTTTACTATTTATGTTAGTTGGGCATCATGCATGGAACAATTTATTGCCAATACAGCCGGTTTAATCTCCGGATTTTTTCTGTATACCTTTCTTAAAAACGAAAAGAAAAAAATTGGTACGTCAGTTCTCTTTATTACTGCATCAGTATCGTTTGGAATTATCTCGACGTTTACATACCAAAACGGGTTTGGTTGTTTTCTTGTTCCGTTTTTGCTGAATTTGATCTCAAAGCCAAAAGATTATAAGACCATATTTTATGGGATTATGGCTTATCTTCTTATTTATGTTATCTACTATTATTTATTTAAATATAGTTTGAGCATTAATAATATCCGGGCGGTTGACAGAACGGCGATTACATTTAACCTCCTCCCCAAGGTCAGATTTTTTATAAGACCATTGGGTACGGCATTCCACTTCACATTATTATTTAATGAAAGCAGTATAGCCGGTTTTGCAATTTATGCAATTACCATTTTTGCCTGGGCAATTACTGAGTATTATCAATCAGCAATGCTACCAGTCATAAAACGTTTCATATGGTTCACCATGGCCATTATTATGCTGGCTCTTGTATATCTGCCCTCCCTGGTGGTTAAAGAAAATTATTTTTCAAACAGAACGTTATTTGCTCTAAACATGGGAGTTCTCTTTCTTGTTTTCAATACATTATTCCAAATCATCAAAAAAAATGAAACAAAAACAACTATCATAATAGCGCTATCATTCCTGTTTGTGTTAAACGCACGGATCAATTTCACGCAGGAATTTTTGAATCCCGTAAAAACTGAGTACAAGCAGGTAAGAGCTTATATTGAAAAGAATTATAATCCACTAGTAGATACTATATATTTTATACGGCCTGAAGAAAACTTTTTTGTAAAAAAATATAACATTACCCGGTCTTGGGATGAGTTTGGAGTTCCTTCAACTTTTTTTGACTGGGTTCCTGAATTTTTCGTAAAGCAGGTAGTTCTTGAAAAAACAGGTAACCGAAAGCTGGCAGAGAAGCTAACAGTTAAAAGCTGGCCAGGTAAAAGGGAATTTCTTGATTCGTCATCACAACTTTCAAAACATACACTGATCGTCGATACGGAAGAAAGCATGAGTCATTGATCAGGTTATCGTTTATCACTGTCCCCTTATCTCAGCTTATATTTGCTTTATAATGATTCATCAATGAACATTGAATTCAACAAGAATGAAGATGCCATGAAATTGTCTTTTAGCATGGTGCGAAAAAAGCTCGATAAGATATATGAAGGTGGTGGCAAAAAGGCGATTCAAAAACAAAAAGAGAGAAATAAACTCACGGCAAGAGAAAGAATTGATTATTTGGTTGACAACGGTAAACCCTTCATTGAGATCGGTGCATTTGCAGGTTATGAAATGTATGATGAACAAGGTGGTTGTCCGGCTGGCGGTACAGTTGCCGGCGTTGGTTATGTTAGCGGAAGACAATGCGTGATCGTCGCAAATGATCAAACCGTAAAAGCCGGCGCCTGGTTTCCCATCACGGGTAAAAAAAATCTCCGCATGCAGGAGATAGCTATGGAAAATCATCTGCCCATTATTTATCTCGTCGACAGCGCAGGTGTTTTTCTTCCCATGCAGGATGAAATATTTCCAGACAAAGAACATTTCGGCCGCATATTTTTCAATAATGCAAGAATGAGTGCCATGGGCATTACACAAATTGCTGTAGTGATGGGAGCTTGTGTTGCCGGCGGCGCTTATTTACCAATCATGAGTGATGAAACTTTGATGGTTGAAGGCGCTTCTATTTATCTGGCGGGGCCTTATCTTGTAAAAGCTGCTATCGGAGAAGATGTGGACACCGAAACTTTAGGAGGTGCATCGATGCACACGGAAATATCAGGCATCGCGGATTATAAATTTAAAACAGAACATGAATGTATGGACCATGTCAAAAAAATGACGTCCATGCTCGGTGAAAAAGAAAAAGCCGGGTTCGATCGAATAGAATCAAGGTCACCAAAAAAAGATCCGGAAGAATTGTATGGCATCTTTCCATTTGACGGAAAGCCTTATGATATGCTGGATATCATTGAACGAATAGTTGATGATTCCGCCTTTGAACAATTCAAAGAAGAGTACGGCAAAACAATTATCTGCGGTTACGGAAGGATTGATGGTTGGGCAGTGGGTATCGTCGCCAATCAACGAAAAATAGTAAAGAATAAAAAAGGGGAAATGCAATTGGGCGGTGTTATCTATAATGACAGTGCGGATAAAGCTGCCCGTTTTATTTTGAACTGCAACCAGAAAAAAATTCCGCTTGTTTTTTTACAGGATGTAACGGGGTTTATGGTTGGCAGTCGCAGCGAACAATCAGGAATAATAAAAGACGGCGCCAAAATGGTGAATGCCGTTGCCAATTCAGTTGTGCCGAAGATTACTATCATCGTTGGTAATTCTTATGGCGCTGGTAACTATGCAATGTGTGGTAAAGCTTATGACCCAAGATTTATTTATGCATGGCCCTCTGCGAAAATTGCCGTGATGGGTGGCGACCAGGCGGCAAAAACTTTATTGCAAATACAAGTTTCTGCAATGAAAGCAAAAGGCAAAGAAATTTCTGCGGAAGAGGAACAAAAGATTTTGGATGAAATTAAAAATCGGTATGATGAACAAATAACTCCCTATTATGCTGCTGCAAGGCTATGGGTAGATGATATTATTGACCCGGTACAAACAAGAAAATATATTTCAGAAGGAATTAGTGCTGCCAATCACAATGCCGAAATTAAGGAGATGAAGTTGGGGGTGTTTCAAGTTTAACATTAATCTAAGCACAAAAAGATCATACATTCATTTTATGAAACAGTTATTTACTTTCGCGTGCATTTTATTTATTACAACAACAAATGCACAGCCAACAGGAATTTTTGCAAACCATGCAGACGTTGGCAATCCCAAAATAAAAGGAACAGCTATTTACGATAAGAAGACAAAAACTTATACGATAAGTGGTGGCGGATATAACATTTGGTTCAACCGTGATGAGTTCCAGTACGCTTATAAAAAATTAAAGGAGATTTTACACTTACCGACAATTTTGAATTTATTGGTGAAGGAAAGGAAGGACATAGAAAAATCGGTTGGATGGTAAGGCAATCATTGGCAGATTCAGGGGTTCATATAAGCGCGGTTGACCATGGTGACGGATTGACTGTGTTGCAGTGGCGTGTGAAACCGGGTATGAACATGAGAGACCCTGAAGATGAGATTCGTGCAAAGGGAACAAATTATGGCGTCATTGAATTACAGCGAACAGGAAATAAGTTTATCATGAGAGTCGCCAAAAAAGAAGGTGACGCTTTCGAAACGGTCGGTGAACATGAAACGGAAAATTTACCCAACGAAGTACTTGCAGGAATTTTTATCTGCTCACATAATCCGGATGTGATGGAACAAGCAAAGGTTTGGAATGTGAAAATATCAAAATGACCCAATGACTCAATAGCCCATATGACTTATATGCCTTTTTTGACTCCCAATGACTGAATCAATTCAAATCTATACTGATGGCGCTGCCCGTGGTAACCCGGGGCCGGGTGGTTATGGGGTAATTCTCATGAGTGGCAATCATCGCAAAGAACTTTCACAGGGTTATCGAAAAACAACGAACAACAGAATGGAACTGATGGCTGTGATCGCGGCGCTTGAAGCATTAAAAAAACAAGGAATGAATATTACCATATATACCGACAGTCAATATGTGGCTAAAGCAATACAAGAAGGTTGGTTAAAAAAATGGATCGCTACGGAATTTAAAGGTGGGAAAAAAAACAAAGACCTGTGGATGCAGTTTCATGAACTGGCAAAACAACATCACATAAAATTTGTTTGGGTAAAAGGCCACGCGAATAATCCATTTAATAACCGTTGCGATGAATTGGCAACAGCGGCAGCAGATGGAACTGATCTGTTAGTTGATGAGGAATACGAAAAAGATAAAAACTCCCTTTTTGAATAATGAATAAACTGAATTACAATTTCTCCAATGCCTGCAAAATATCATTCAATACATCGTCCGGATACTCCAGTCCAACTGAAATTCGAATCAATCCTGGTGTAATATTTACAGCCTGTCTTTCTTCTTCTCTTAATTTCGCATGAGTAGTGCTTGCGGGATGGGAAGCAATACTTCTCGTATCGCCGAGATTTGCTGTTAATGAAAGCATCTGAAATGAATTCAAAAACTTTCTTCCACTTTCAATTCCGCCTTTCAATTCAAAACAAACAATACCTCCGCCATCTCTCATTTGCTTTTTTGCGATCTTATATTGCGGATGATTTTCTAAGAATGGATATTTGAGCGATGAAATTTTAGAATGATCTCTTTAAAGCCTGTGCAATTTTCAATGCATTAGCCGCATGTCTTTCCATTCTTACTTCCAGTGTTTCCAAACTTTTGCTCAACAACCATGCATTGAAAGGTGATATTGCAGGGCCTGTACTTCGGCAGAATAAATAAATGTCATGGATCAATTGTTTTTTGCCCACAACTACTCCTCCCAAAGTTCTTCCCTGTCCATCGATCCATTTGGTAGCTGAATGAACAACCAGATCGGCGCCATAATCAATAGGCCTTTGACTGATAGGCGTAGCAAAGCAATTGTCTACATTTAAAATAAGATTATGTTTTTTAGCCAGTGCAGATACAAATTCCAAATCAATAATATCAAGACCGGGATTCGTCGGCGTTTCCAAATAGATCATTTTGGTATTTGGCTTGATGGCAGTTTCCCAATCTTCGGGCTTATCAGCACTCACGTAACTGTGATCGATTCCATATTTGGGTAAAAATTTTGAAATGACCGTGTGGGTACTTCCGAAAATAGAACTGCAGGCAAGCAAGTGATCACCCTGCTTCATCAACGCCATAAAAGATGCAAACACAGCACTCATTCCTGATGCCGTAGCATATCCGGATTCTGCACCTTCCAAAATACAAACCCGATCAACAAACTCCTGCACATTTGGATTACTGAATCGGCTGTAAATATTATCATCAGTTTCATCTGCAAAAGCTGCCCGCATATCCTCAGCGCTGTCAAAACAAAAGCTGCTCGTTAAAAAAAGAGGGGTTGAGTGTTCCATTTCATTGGTTCGCCCGGTTTGTTTGCGGATAACTTTTGTGATTGGATGCTGTTCCATTATTTTTATCAGAAGTTTTTACAAATTTAACTGATGCAAGCCTTTACTTTGTTGCTAGTTTGAAAAGTTATCCTAAAACTTATTGAATCCTGAAGACTAAATAATGGAGTTATTTTACCATAATGAACCTTTTGCTTTAGAGAACGGACATATTCTTCCCGGTCTTACTATTGCCTATCATACCTATGGCAACCTAAATGGTGATAGGAGCAATGTTATATGGGTATGCCATGCCCTTACTGCTAATTCCGACGCTAAAGATTGGTGGCCAGGTGTTGTAGGAGAAAATGGCTACGCAGATCCTTCAAAGTATTTTATCATTTGTGCCAATATATTAGGTAGTTGTTACGGAACGACCGGGCCATTAACTGTCGATCCAGTAATACAACAAGCGTATTATAGCAATTTCCCGATGGTAACTATTCGTGACATGGTGAAGGCACACATTCTTTTACGCAAACATTTGGATATTGATCAAATTCATTTGTTAATGGGAGGAAGTATGGGAGGTTACCAGGCACTGGAATGGTGCGCCATGGAAAATGATGTGATCAAAAATCTTTTCCTTATCGGAACTTCCGCCACTGAGAGTGCATGGGGAATCGCTGTACATACAGCGCAACGACTGGCGATAGAAGCGGATTCCACCTGGCGGCTGCCACAACATGATGCTGGCGCCAAAGGTTTGAAAGCTGCCCGTGCGATGGGCGTGATCAGTTATCGTAATTATCAAATTTTAGTAGATAAACAGACCGAACCTGATCACGAAAAACTGGACGATTACAAAGCTTCTTCTTACATAAATTACCAGGGAGATAAATTAGCGAAGCGATTTAATGCTTATAGTTATTGGTTGTTGACAAAATCAATGGACTCGCATCATCTGGGTCGCGGAAGAGGCGGCAACGCTGAATCAATTCTAAAAACTTTAAAACAAAAAACTTTGATCATTGGCATTGACAGTGATATTCTTTGCCCGTTGCATGAACAGGAACTACTGGCCGAAAGTATTCCTGTTTCATCTCTAATTAAAATAGATTCGCCTTATGGGCATGATGGATTTATTACGGAAGCCGCCAAGATTTCGAAAGCTCTGTCTGAATGGCTTTAAGAAAAATTTTGTTGGAATTCACAATTGACAACTCACGATTCACATTACAACTCTTGGCAAGAATATTGTCATCAAGATGCAACCAAAAATTAAAAGCTTAGAATGGATATTAGAGTTTATTCAGGAAGTCCTTTTCCGCTGGGTGCCACATGGGACGGTGAAGGAGTAAATTTTGCGCTGTATGCTGAAAACGCAACTGCTGTTGATCTTTGCCTCTTTAACTCAAAGGAAGAAGTAAACGAATCGGTAAGGGTGAGAGTGGAGGAAAGAACACATCATGTGTGGCATATTTACATTCCGGGTTTAGCACCCGGCCAATTATATGGATACAGAGTGTACGGCCCTTACGAACCTCACAGCGGTCATCGTTTTAATCCAAATAAATTTTTAATTGATCCCTATGCAAAAGCAATTTCGGACACCGTACAATGGCACGATTCAATGTTTGGATATGAAATAGGAAATCCTAACGCTGATCTTAGTTTTGGTTCTGCTGACAGCGTTCCCTTCATGCCGCGATCAGTAGTAATAGATCCAAACTTTGACTGGGAGGGCGACAAGCTTCCTAAAATTCCCTATCATAAAACAATTATTTACGAAGCACATGTAAAAGGTTTCACAAAGCTGCATCCTGAAATTCCTGAAAACTTAAGAGGTACTTATTCTGCCATCGCTCACCCGGTAATTATCGGTTACCTGAAAGCACTTGGAATAACTGCTATTGAATTAATGCCGATCCATTATTTTATTTCAGACAGGCATCTCCAGGAAAATGGCAAAACAAATTATTGGGGTTATAACAGTATTGGATTTTTTGCTCCCGATGTACGCTATGCAAGCAATGGCACTTCCGGCGAACAGGTGTATGAATTTAAAAATATGGTAAAGCAACTTCACAAAGCCGGAATTGAAGTTATTCTTGATGTCGTTTACAACCATACCGGTGAAGGAAATCAATTAGGCCCTACTCTTTCATTTCGTGGAATTGACAATGCATCCTACTACAGGCTTGCTGCCGACCGGCGATATTATATGGATTATACCGGCACGGGCAACACATTGAATGCTCACCTACCGAATGTACTGCGAATGATTATGGACAGCCTGCGCTATTGGATACTGGAAATGCATGTGGATGGTTTTCGTTTTGATCTTGCAGCTACATTAGCAAGGGAACTTCATGAAGTGGGACGCCTAAATTCATTTTTTGCAATCATTCACCAGGATCCGGTTATTTCACAGGCAAAATTAATTGCGGAACCGTGGGACATTGGTGAAGGCGGATATATGGTTGGCAATTTTCCTCCCGGCTGGGCCGAATGGAATGGAAAGTACAGGGATTGCATGCGTGACTATTGGCGCGGCGCAAACAGTATGTTATCGGAATTCGCACAACGATTTACAGGTAGCTCCGATCTTTATAAAAACGATTACAGGCATCCGACTGCAAGTATAAATTTTATTACTGCACATGATGGATTTACATTGAATGATCTTGTATCATACAACGAGAAGCATAATGAAGACAACGGGGAAAATAACAATGATGGCGATAGCCACAATCGTTCGTGGAACTGCGGTGCAGAGGGCCCGACAGATGATCCGGCCATTATTCATTTAAGGAACAGGCAGAAAAGAAATTTTCTGACCACTCTTTTTCTTTCACAGGGTGTACCCATGCTTATGGCAGGCGATGAAATGAGCCGTTCGCAAAACGGAAACAATAATGCCTATTGTCAGGACAATGAAATATCGTGGATCAATTGGGAAAAAGCGGATATCGAATTATTGGAGTTCACAAAAAAATTGGTGCATGTATATAAAGAACACAATGTTTTTTCGCGAAGACATTGGTTCAAAGGGCAGCCTATACGCGGAAGAGGATTAACCGATATCGGATGGTTTTCACCAGAGGGCAAAAAGATGACGGTAGAAAGTTGGAGACAGGGTTTTGCAAAGAGCCTAGCGATCTACCTAGATGGTCATGGCATTCATTCAAAACATTATACCGGGGAGCTGATTCTTGATGACAGTTTTTACCTGATCTTTAATGCCCATAATGAACCTGTAGAATATAAACTGCCCACAAAAGCATACGGCGATAACTGGAGAAAGGTACTTGATACTAATACAAACTTCGTTGACGAAGAAGGAGGAGAAACTTATAAGGCCAATTCGAAAATAAAAGCGGAGGGTTTTTCCGTCATACTTTTAAAACAAAAACTGCCGCATTAAAGGCAATTTTTCCAAAAAAAATATTTGGTCATTTAATTTTTTAAAATCGAATTTCCTACTGCACAATCAAGACATCTTTTCTTATTACAATATTCATTCTTCAGCTCAATCAATGCCTGGGAATCGAAAGCATTTTTGTTTTCAATCGTTAAGTTCATAAAACCTCTGCGTGATCGAATTATTTTCCGCAGAAATTTCTTCAAGCCACTGCAAAGCCTTTTGCTTGTATTTTTCTTCGCCATGATAATTTCCATAGGCAAAAAGCGCCGGGGCGACAGTATTTATTATGATATTGTTGATCATAAATTTTCCAAGTCTTTTCTTCTTAAAAGAAGATGTCTCGTCAAAACGATAATGATAATGCCAGTAATCATTTGCAGTCAGGTCCAACCATTTTTTTACTTCGCCGGCAGAGGTTGCCTCTTTGATCCTTGAAAATAAATGAGCCGATTGATGTGCAAGCATGGCCAGTTGTGCCAAACGGATCGTTGGAAAATTGCCCGGTCTCATTCGTAAAAAGAAAACAGGGCTATGGCACGATTTAAGATTATATTTCTTTTTGAGAAATTCATATTCCTTTTGAAGCATTTTCGGATAGTCTTCATTAAAATCTCCCGTTAATAAATTCGATTGACCCAGTAACAAAGCTTCCAGTTGATGAATTTGATTCTTATGCTTCGCAAGAGTAGTAAGCGGAATTGATCTTGCCATTTCTTCAAAAGCATCTGCATTCACTTTTATTCCAAAGTTTCGTGCAAGCAGCCACCAAAAAGATTCCTCCCAATGATAATTGGATTGTTTCAAATAAATTTCAAAACTGCCGGCTTTTCGCATCAATCGTTCTGCAAGCAGTCTTTCTTTCCAGCTTTTCCAAATAATATCACGAACTGTATGTATGCTTTTTTCACAAGCAATAAAACCAACTGAATGCATCAACTCTTCATATCGTTCCAGTAAGATCTTTGAAACTCTTTCCTTCAATTCAAAAACCGGTACGGAATTATTTTGTTCTACATCATTTTCCCAAACCACATGAAGAATGACATTGTTGTAATTATCATCAATGTCATGATTATGTTTTTTCCAATCAGAAGTTTTGAGATGGAGTTCTGTATTACCGACCCAGGTTGTATTACCAATCTTAATTTTTGCATTTAAAAAATCCGGACCTTGATCAACGTTATATTGGCCGGGATAAATTATTTGTAAAATTTCTCCTGCTGAAGTAGCAAGTTCACCGTTGTTAAAATATTGAAATTGCCAGATGAATTGAAGCAGTCGTTCCGTCATACAGGTATAAGGTTAATATTGGTTATCTAAAGTTATAAACTTTACGCGTTAAACATCGCTAACGCCTGCACAACCCGACTGACCGGTAAACCCATTACATTGTAAAAATCACCAGTTACTGATTTTATTCCCACCACGCCGATCCATTCCTGTATGGCATAAGCACCTGCCTTATCATAAGGCTTGTATTTGTCTACATAAAATTCTATTTGTCCCCGGCTTAGCTCATGAAACAAAACCTCCGTGCTGTCAGCAAAAGCTATTTCATTTTCCCGTTGATTTATCACCACACCGGTTATTACTGTATGCATGTGACCCGAAAGCGCTGAAAGTATTTGAATGGCGTCTTCCCTGTCCGTAGGTTTATTAATAATTTTCCCTTCAAGAACAACGATCGTATCAGCAGCAAGAATAATTGAATCTTTACCAACTGCAGATTTCACTGCCAGCATCTTTTCCCTTGCAATATGAATAGCCGCTTCATCCACTTTTAATTCAGCGGGGAAAGTTTCATCAGTTTCTTTTACTACGATTTCAAAAGGAACTTCCGCCCATTCCAACAACTGCTTTCTCCTGGGTGATTGCGAGGCAAGAATTATTTTCTTCATAAATAAAAATAGAAAAAACTCATGGATAAAATTCCAGAGAGCATAACCGCTTTATTAAGATTACTTAAATTATGAAATTCGTCCGGAGCAGATGCTTTGAATAATTTATAAAAAATATAAACCAGTGGAAAAATTATTAAAACAACACTATAGAGTACTGGCCACCACCAATGAAATCTTACAATATAAACCTGCACCGCAATGAGAACAGCTACCAGGACCACCAACCACACAGCTACGTAAATTTTAGTAGCGGCTACTCCCCAAACAATCGGCATTGTTTTACACCCATACCGCATGTCTCCTTCCATATCTTCTATATCCTTTATAGCTTCCCGGATCAATGTCGTGACAAAAGCAAATCCTCCATACAGGAAGCCCAGTTTCATTATCTGATTTTCTGCTTTTAATAAATCAAAATCAGGCATACGCAACGATAAATGGAACTCAGAAAAACATAAAACCAAAACCACCCATGCAGCCAATAATGAAATAGAAACATTTCCTGAAAGTAATTTTTGCTTAAGAGAAACTGAATAACCGAATAAAAGAAATACGCAACCCAGGTTTGCAATTACGATATACCACAATCCCGTTTTCCATGAAACATAGAGGCTAATCAATATACCTACACCGCTTAGTACAAAATGCCAGAGAATAGCCCATCTTCTTGAAACAATTATATCCACAACATTCTTTCGAGGTTTATTTACCTGGTCTATGTCCACATCGAAATAGTCATTAATGATATAACCGGCGGCGGCGATCAGGATAGATGCTACCACCAATAAAAGAAAATCAGTTTGATCCAGCGAAGGGCCGACTTGTACTTCCTGTAAAACAGGTTTTATGATGCAGTAATAAAATAAAAACTGTGTAAGAAGAATAAAAAAGAGGTTAGGCAGGCGAATCAACTTAAAAAAAGCAGCTATTAGTTTCATTAGCGATCATTCATTATTTCGAAACGATATCTTTTTGAAAAATCCATTTATCCTGCACCTTCAGCACTTTCTGAATCACATCTCTCGCACAACCAAAACCACCATTCACAGGTGAAATATACTTTGATAACTCCAGTATTTCAGGAACAGCATCAGCGGGACAACAAGGCAAACCTACCGTTTGCATTAATTCAAGATCGGGAAGATCGTCGGCCATATATAATATTTCTTCCCATTCTAAATTATTCTTTGAAATATATTCTTCAACAAACTTTTTTTTATCTTTTATTGACATCCACACATCATCAATTCCTAACTTTTTTAATCGTTGAATAACCGGCTCACTATAACTTCCGGAGACAATTATCACCCTAAAACCATTCTTGATCGCCATTTGCAGACCAAGCCCGTCTTTAATATTCATGCGCCTTGCCTGGAGGCCATCTGCAAGCACAAGAACCGTGCTATCCGTCAATACACCGTCCACATCAAAAATAAAAGTGGTCACTTTTTTAAATTCGGCAAGAACATTCATTCAGTTTGGTTTTAGATTGCAGTTTCCGGATTTATCAACAAATCTAAAGTCCGGAATTTGAAACAGGAAATTACGGTAAAACTTCTGCTCAATGACCACCTTCCTGTATACTATTTGTCATTAACCCATATATCTTTTTTAATTGCGGGTATTTTTTAAGCAATCGCAGATGTTGTCGAACCGTTGTTTCATCGCGACGAATGGCCGGCCCTGTTTGCACTTTTGAAGGAGAAATTGTTCTCAGCCTTTGTGCTGTCTCTTCGATCAACGGGATGAATTGTTTAAAGTCAACTCCCTCGTTTTTACAATAGTCTTCAGCCAAAGTATATAAATGATTGGTGAAGTTGCTGACGATAACAGCCGCTACGTGCATTTTTAACCGTTTACTATCATCGGCTGTCAATATCGGCTGTTTTGAAATAGAATGCGCCAGCCGCCGAAGTGCTTTTCTCGTTACGGCATCACTTCCGTCAATGAATATTGGAATTTCAGGAAATCGATTCATGTCACTGCGCAAGCTTTGCAATGGATAAAAAACACCATAGTGACTTGAGATTTTCTTCAATACATTTTTTTTTACTGATGCGGCCGTGTGCGCAACAACTTTTCCTGGCACAAGCAGCCGTTTTGCCACCTCGTAAATAGCATTGTCAGCAACAGCAATCAAATAAACGTCTGCGTCATTGCGAACATGGAGCCAGTCGCTCGTTGATTTTGTGTTCAACTGTTTGGCTAACCTGTTTGCCGCTACTTTATTTCTGCCGAAAACCTGCAGAACAACATGACCTGCTTTCTTGAATTTTTTTCCAAGTACAGTCGCAACATTTCCTGTTCCGATAATGACAATATTCATAAATAGGAGAACGATATTTAAATAGCTTTGCAACTTACAAAAAATTAAAGCTGATCAGAATGAGTTTTAAGCAAAGACTGGCTTTAGGTCTTATAAGAATCAAATTCAAATTGCTTTCCGTTGCTTCAAAAAAGAAAGCGGCTGAAAAAGCGCTTGATCTCTTCAAAACCCCTCAAAGAAGAAATACAAGACAGCCTCCGCCAATTTTTGAGAAAGCAGAAAAACTCAGTTTCGAATTGGAGGGTGTTATGATTCATGGCTATCGCTGGAATCTTAGTGCAGAGAAAAAAGTTCTTATCGTTCATGGATTTGAATCTTCGATTGTAAACTTTGGCGATTTTGTTCAGCCATTGATCGATAAAGGATACCAGGTGCTGGCATTTGATGCACCTGCCCATGGTATCAGCGAAGGCAGAACGATTACAGCTCCTTTATTTGCAAAGATGATCACCACGATCAATGAAAAGTTTGGACCCGTAAAATCCTTTATTACACATTCATTTGGCGGCCTTGCATTATCCATCGCTTTAGAAACAATCAAACATGATGAAAACTATAAAGTGGTGTTCATCGCTCCTGCGACAGAATCAAAGACTGCCGTTGATCAATTCTTTCACCTTTTGCACCTGGATAATAAGATGAGAAAACCATTTGATGAACTGATCAGACAAATCGGCGGTCATCCTGCTGAATGGTATTCCATCCGGCGGGCTATGAGGAATATAAAAGCGCAGGTACTTTGGCTGCATGACGAAAACGATCTCCAAACTCCGATAGGTGATGTGATGAAAGTTAAAGGAGACAATTTTTCCAATATAAAATTTATCATTACAACGGGTCTCGGTCACCGACGAATTTACCGTGACAAAAAAGTGATGCAGCAGATCATTGACTTTCTGTAAATCCAAAGTTTGCTTTCTTTCGTAAAATAATGAAATGAGCTACTTTGTTTTTTCAATGAATAATTTTGCAGTGTGTCTGTCAGTTCTTCTTATTTTCACTTTTGAACCTTCGAACAAAATGTCTTCATATACCCTTTTATTTCTTGGCGATTCTTATACGATCGGTGAAAGCGTTTTGCCATCCGAAAATTTTCCTAACCAAACTACCCGGTTATTAAGAAAATCAAATTATGAATTTGAAGACCCTGAAATAGTTGCCAAAACCGGCTGGACGACCGATGAATTGCAACAGGCGATCAAGGAACATGAATTTAGAAAGCATTACGACTTTGTTATACTATTAATAGGTGTCAACAACCAATATCGTGACCGAACTGTTGAAGATTATAAACCCCAATTCGAATCTCTGATAAAACAAGCTATTCAATTCGCAAATGGGAACTCAAATCACGTTATTGTTCTTTCTATTCCGGATTGGGGCGTTACCCCATTTGCCAAAAACTCCGGAAGGGATCAGCAGCAAATAGCAAGGGAAATTGACGCATACAATGAGGCCAATGAGAAAATATCCAAAGAACACCATGTTCAATATATTGATATTACTCCCGGCACAAGGGAGGCGTTAAAAGACGTCACCCTGGTTGCTGCAGATGGCTTGCATCCGTCGGCCAAGGAATATGCAAAATGGGCTGAAAGAGTCTCGGCGATCATCGAATCACAATTGAATTAGGAATTAAGAAATTATTTTTTATTTTCATTTTCAGCTATTTATCCCTCAATTTTAGGTTATAAAAAAAACTTCCTAAGGCCTCCTACCTTAAAATATTCCGTTTCTTGCATTATACTTGCACCCTGATTGTAAGTAATAATGCTGAAAGGTGAGTATAGAAAGGATTGGCTATATTGACCACTGACCATTAGGAATTGACGATTATAACACCCATTAAATTATGGCGAAGAACCTATTAATTGTGGAAAGCCCTGCGAAAGCTAAGACCATCGAAAAAATTCTTGGAAAGGATTTCGAGGTAAAAAGTTGCTATGGACATATTCGTGATCTTGAAAAAGCCGGGATGGGTATCGACCTTGAAAAAAATTACAAACCCCGTTATATTGTTCCCGAGGATAAACAAAAAGTAGTTAAAGATTTAAAAAACCTCTCAAAAAAATCAGGTGAAGTATGGCTGGCAACGGATGAGGACCGCGAAGGTGAAGCCATAAGCTGGCATTTGTGTGAAGTACTTGGACTGGACCCGAAAACTACAAAGCGCATTGTTTTTCACGAGATCACCAAACCTGCTATTCAAAACGCTGTTCAAAATCCAAGAAGAGTTGATATGAACCTGGTGAATGCGCAGCAGGCACGCCGGTATTGGACCGGATCGTGGGATTTGAATTAAGCCCTGTGCTGTGGCGAAAAATAAGTGTACGGAATAACCTAAGCGCCGGTCGTGTGCAAAGTGTAGCTGTTCGGCTGATTGCTGAAAGGGAAAGAGAGATCAATGCATTTGCTGTCCAAAGCAATTTTAAAATTGAAGCATTGTTTACTGCCAAAGATGTAATGATAAAAATATTTCTTTCAAAGCTGAAGGAAGAAAATATTCTTCGGCTGAGGATGCGGAAAGTTTTTTGAAAAGTTGTATCGGGGCCGATTATAAAGTAAATGATATACAGGTAAAACCCGGCAAAACGTTCTCCCGCTCCTCCTTTTACTACGTCTACACTGCAACAGGAAGCAAGCCGTAAATTGGGCTATGGCGTTAGCCGCACTATGCTGCTGGCTCAGCGTTTATATGAAAACGGTCATATTACATATATGCGTACGGATAGTGTAAACCTGAGTGATACAGCTCTGGGTGATATTACCCGCACTATAAAAGGTATGTACGGTGAAGAATATCATCAATTCAGAAAGTATAAAACAAAAAATGAATCGGCACAGGAAGCTCACGAAGCTATTCGCCCTACCTATACGAGTAACTCCACGGTGGATGATGCAGATGCAAAAAAATTATACGAACTGATTTGGAAAAGAACGATGGCCAGCCAGATGTCGGATGCTGAAATGGAAAGAACGATCGCCAAAATAAATATCAGCACAAATAAGGAAGAATTAACCGCGCAGGGTGAAGTATTAAAATTTGATGGATTTCTGAAAGTATATCGTGAAGACCGCGATGATGATGATTTGACAGAAGAAGAAGCCGGGGGAATGTTGCCTCCGCTGGTGGTAGGACAACAACTTCCATTGAAGGAAATGAAGGCCATTGAAAGATTCAGCCGCCCTCTGCCGAGGTACACAGAAGCTTCACTGGTTAAAAAACTGGAAGAATTGGGGATTGGCCGTCCTTCTACTTATGCGCCCACTATCTCAACTATTTTAAAAAGAGGGTATGTAGAAAAGAGAGACAAGGAAGGAGTAAAAAGAGATTACAGGATTTTTATTTTAGAAAATAATAATATCCGGAAAATTGTTGACCAGGAAAATACAGGCGCCGAAAAGTCAAAACTTTTTCCCACCGATCTTGGATTAGTTGTAACTGATTTCCTGAAACAATATTTTGATGATATAATGGATTATGGATTTACGGCCAGGATTGAAGAAGAGTTTGATGAAGTAGCAGAAGGAAAAATGAAATGGAATAAAATGATCGATGATTTTTATAATCCCTTTAAAAAAGATGTTGAGAAAACGATTGAGACGGCAGAGAGAGTAAAAGGAGAAAGAGAATTGGGTACCGATCCTATAAGCGGCAAGCCTATTGTTGCAAGGATGGGAAGATTTGGGCCTATGGTACAGATCGGTGTGGCCGATGAAAACGAGAAACCTCATTTTGCCGCGTTGAAGAAAGAACAGAGCATTGAAACCATAACTCTTGAAGAAGCACTTGATCTTTTTAAATTACCGCTCACATTAGGTGAATACGAAGGGCTGGAAGTGTATGTGAATATGGGACGATTTGGTCCTTATGTAAAATGGGGTGAAGATTTTATTTCGTTACCGAAAGGTGAAGATCCTCTTGAAGTAGATATGGAAAGAGCGGTGGAACTGATCGAGCAAAAAAAAGAAGCCGATGCGCCCATTGCGATGTACGACGGAAAACCTGTTACAAAAGGAAAAGGAAGATTTGGACCTTACCTTAAATGGAACGAGATGTTCATTAATGTTCCAAGGCGATACAATTTTGATAATTTGAGTGAGTCGGAAATAAATGAATTGATTGAAGCGAAAATTAAAAAAGAAGCTAATCGCTATATCCAGCAATGGCCCGAGGAAAAAATTGCTATTGAAAACGGCCGCTGGGGGCCTTTCATTCGCTTTGGTAAAAAAATGCTGAAACTGGGCAAAAAACCTGACGACACAAAATATACGGCCGAAGAACTTGCATCTGTTTCAATCGAAGATATCAAGAAGATCATTGAGACGCAAGTTCCCGATGCATTTATGAAAAAGGCGGCCAAAAAAACTGCAACCAGGAAAGCTGCCCCGAAGAAGAAAACCGCAAAGAAGAAGAAATAGACTGTCAGTATTTACTTTTGTGTTCAATCTTTGAATCATGCGTCTAAATTATTTGTTGCTTTTGGCAATAGCTCCTTTGTTTTGTTTCGATACTATTGCACAAACATCGCTAGCCGTTCCAGCTAACATCAAAGCCACATACGATAAAGGAACAAGATCATATGATGGCAAACCGGGAAAAAGCTACTGGCAGAACACAGCGGATTATGATTTGAAAATAAATTTCGATCCGGTTAGCAGGTTGCTCAGCGGTTCGGAAGAAATTGATTACACCAATAACAGTCCCGATACGCTTCGGTCAATTGTTTTTAAACTCTATCCCAACCTCTACAAAAAAGGGAGTATAAAAGATGTACCTATAAAGCCACAAGATTTGTCTGAAGGAGTAAAAATCTCATCATTCAATATCAATAATGAAAAAATAGACTCAACCCGGATAAGAATCAGCGGAACAAATATGATCATCCCGGGACACCACATTTTGCCAAAACAAATGGCACATTTCAGTATTAGTTGGTCTTATCTACTTAATAAGACTTCAGACATCCGGACCGGTGAGATTGATCCGGGAGCAGATTTTGTTGCTTATTTTTTTCCACGCATTGCTGTGTATGATGATATTGACGGTTGGAATACTTATCCATACAATGGTACGCAGGAATTTTACAATGATTTTTGTCATTTCAAAGCTGCCATCACTGTTCCGAACAACCAGGTAGTTTGGGCCACAGGAAATCTTTTGAATCCAAAAGATGTATTGAGTGAAAAAATATACGAGCAACTGCAACATGCTGAAAAAAATGATAACATTATAACTGTAATAGATAGTACTGATATACCCAATGCAACAAACCACACAAATGACAGCAATACGTGGCAATTTGAAGCAAATGATGTAACGGATTTCGTTTTTGCGTGTAGCGATCACTACATGTGGCATTCGACAAGCCTGGTAGTTGATAAATCAACAGGAAGAAGAACAAGAGTGGATGCCGTTTTTAATCCCAAACACAAAGATTATTTTGATGTAATAAACCAGGCAAGAAAAACGGTAGAGGCAATGAGTTACGATTTTCCCAAATGGCCTTATCCTTATCCTCATGAAACAGTATTCGATGGGCTTGATCAAATGGAATACCCGATGATGGTAAACGATAATCCTCTCGACGATCATGCAGAAGCGATCGAGTTAACCGATCACGAAATATTTCACACTATGTTCCCGTTTTACATGGGCATTAACGAAACAAAATATGCATGGATGGATGAAGGATGGGCAACTATCGGGGAATGGATCATCTCACCTATTATTGATTCAATTTTAGTAGATGAATATGGCATAGCAGCAGTAGAAAAAACAGCAGGCGATGAAACTGACCTTCCTATAATTACTCTTTCTACTGAAATCAACAGGGCATATTTTACTGACAGTTATCCTAAACCTGCAATGGGTTATTTATTCGTAAAAGACATGCTCGGTGATGATAAATTTTATAAAGGATTACATTATTATATTGCCCAATGGCATGGAAAACATCCAATGCCCCTTGATTTTTTTAATTGTATGAATACTGGTTCCGGAAAAAATCTCAATTGGTTTTGGAAAAAATGGTTTTATGATAGTGGCATTCCAGATCTAAGTATTCAAAAAGTTTCGGAAACGGGCAATCAAAAACAAATCATAATAGAATCAATAGGAAGCAAACCGGTACCTGTTGATCTTTCTGTAATCTTTGCAGATGGCTCAACAAAAAAAATCCATCAAACCATTGCGGTTTGGCAAAATGGAAACAAAACGACCACCATCAAATTTGAGGACTCAAAAAAAATAAATAGGATAGAATTAGGAAGTGTCCATGTTCCTGATGCCAATAAAAAAAATAATACCTGGCAGTCAAAATAATTTTAAGCAATTTTATTTTTTAAGCTGATAAAAGAAAGGCCCTGCTTTTTTGCAGAGCCCCCGTTTTCATAGACCAATTAATTATTGGTGCAAATTAATTGTACCTATGTCTGTTTCCCGTCCAATTTCCAGTTGAACACCACTGATGGTAGTATCCTTGTAATTATTTTCTGTAGCATTAATAAATATGTCAGCGGAGGTTGTGGTTATACCCCGAATTTTAAAGAATCCATCATGATGCCTGGGAATGGCAACCAGTGTATCACCATTGAATACTGCGGCAACTATTGAATGGGCACTATCTGGTAACACATGCCCCTTAACAGTAGCTGTATGCGCAGGCACCCATATTCTTAGGAATGGCTTTAATACAAAATTGTTATTCCGAACCCGAACAATGGAGCGACCTGCATCAAAATCGAGCCATAATTGAAGATCGTTAGTGCTTATTTGATCCACATCTTCCCCGCGAATATTAATGTTAACCACAGGGTCATTATGCCATAATGTTAAGGGATAAGATACACTGTCAATGACAACAGAATTTTGGTCACCAAGAGTAAGCTTAATCTTTGTGATTTTTCCTGTCACGGTCAACCCGCTTGCAAGGAGGGTGTCTGATCCATTTGCAAGGTCGAGAAGATTATAGACACCTGGACGGATATCCAATGTATCCCACGTAGAGCAACGGCTATCCTGATCTTTATGATGGTCGTCACAACCATCATGATCTTGGTCGTCACCATACCGATCTTTGCAGGAATCGGGGACTACCTGTACAACCACGCTTTGAATGTCAACATATACTGCGTCGAAATTCACAGGATCATCTGAAAGTCTTATGCTTACCTTTTGCTGCCCTTGTGGTATGGAAGCCGAAGTATTAAGCTCCTTGCTGCAGGAAGTATAAATAACCAGAGAAGCTAAAATCAGGCTTAAAGCAATGATCGGGTTTCGGAAGTGTTTCATAGTAGCAACAGTTTTAATTTAAAAATGGGTGGTTATTATTTGCCTCATGGGCTGGTAGCTTGTTGTTCGCGAAAAACGTAAAGGTTGCGGAGGTTACACCTGTCACTAAACTCTCCTGTCCGGATATAAACCAATTCGGTTTCCCTTTCTGCGCAGAAAATTAAAACCCGTTTCTGTTGACTATTAGAAAAAGGAAAAGTTTAGTGCCCGGTCAAATTTTTTTTGCGCCAATAGTTGGCGAAAATGTTCTTGCCCTGATTTCTATCATAATGGCGATTAACACAGGTTATAATTAAAACATGCTTCGATATTTAGCTTGCTGGCATAAATTTTAAATTTATGGAACAAGCCAATTATGAAGTAAAAGTGAACTGGAAAAAAGACCGCAAAGGAATTTTATGTTCCCGAAACCTCCAGTCGAAAATAGAAGTTGCGACTCCGCCAGAATTTCCAAAAGGCATTGCAGGTGTCTGGTCGCCGGAACATTTGATGGTAGCAGCAGTGAATAGCTGTCTTATGACGACTTTCCTGGCGGTCGCTGAAAATTCAAAATTTGATTTTATAAATTTTGAAAGCAGCGCCAATGGTAAGCTTGAAAAAATTGACGGAAAATATGTAATAAGCGAGATCATTCTTTCTCCTATCGTGTCCATCGCTGATCCGGAAGACAAGAGTAAGGCCGAAAAAGTATTACAAAAAGCTGAAACAGCTTGTATTATTTCCAATTCTATAAAATCGAAGATCATTTTTGAACCACAAGTGAAAATTTTATTCCCAACAGAAAAATCAATGTTGGATTTTATGCCTCCCTATTGATCAACGAAGTAATTGCAGCTTGTTCTTAAAACCTTGTAGCAATAGATTCTGTATGCCGGCAAATAACTGCCGGCATACGAGTATGATGACCTGTACCCGTGTTTCCGTTCCTTACTATTAGTAGATCGCTCCGCACATTTTTTGCTATTTATAATATCCAGAGAGTTGTAGTAGGTGACTATAGTTGCCGGGCAACTTTCCGTTATGAGGCCATATGAAATTTGTTTCTGGCATCGTGATTGTGATAAAGACCGTGATTAAAAACTGTAAAGCACATGAAAGATAAAATTCTGTTCTTCCCCGGATTTATTTTAGTTGCATTTTTTGTGTTGACTATTTGCGCTCCATCACAAAAAAAGATAAATGTTCAAAAGGTTATCATTATCAGGCATGGAGAAAAACCTTCTACGGGCGATAATCTTTCCTGTGCCGGACTTAACAGGGCTTTAAAATTGGCTGATATATTAAATAAGAAAGTGGGCACGATCAATGCGATTTTTGTTCCCTCCCTCGACCTGGGAAAATCAACAGATGTAGCAAGAATGTATCAAACAGCTATTCCATACGCAGTGAAACACGATCTTCCCATCAATACCAAATTCGACGTGGATGACGTACAGAAACTGGGCGACGCAATAAAAAAAGAAAACGGAACCATATTAGTGATCTGGGAACATGATCACATCGACAATATTGCAAGAGAACTTGGAATCAAAGACCCGGGAAAATGGGATGACAATGATTACGACAGTATGTGGATCATCAATTTTAAAAGCAAAAAGGCGGTCCTCGAAAAAGAAAAAGAGAATATATCTCCTTCCGAAAAATGCCAATAATTTATAACTAAAGAGATTTATTTATAGATAATAGGAAGATCGTCATATTGCATTGCAACAATAGTATCAAAATATAGTTCATTGAGATTCCTCTTCAACTCCACATAAAAATCCGTCACCTTGTAAAGAGTGAACTGATATTGCTTAAAGGTGACCAGTCTATATAGCTTACCAGTTTGGTTAAGGACTTTCAGTTTATCCTTATATTCTAAAGTGGTAAATTCATTGAGTTGCATTACGGTAAAATTCTATGATACAAGATTAGTATGATGGGCGGGTTTATTTTCTGACGCTTATCAGTATAGAAGGTAATCCTCGTCGTGACGGGATATGAGTTTCATCGTGATTTGAAGTCTTGCTGAGGGAAAATGTATAGGCGATAAAATAATAAGATGTTTTAACTTTTCCCGTTATCGATTGACCATCTGCCCGCACCAAATGTGATGAGGATTAAACATCCTGCCAATACTGTTAATGGAAAATTCCATCCTGCCGATGTTGGCATTACGAACCCAATGCCATATACAAACTGTGATACGTAAATAGCTCCCAAAAGAATTATGGCTAAGCCAACTGCTGTCACCTTTGTTAAAAAACCAAACAATACCGCCGTAGCACCGAGAGGTTCCACTATTGAGAGCAGTCTTGTGACAAATAACATAAACGCTGATACGCCTTCAGGTGCGCCTTTCCAAAAAGGTAATTTATAATAGGCAGCCACATAAAAAACAGCAGCAATTACCAACCGTAAAATAAATAATGCGACATTTTGGGAGACAGTGTATTTCGGCATTCGTTTTTTTACCAATTCAACAAAAAGCTTGCCTGAACGACTGGCCTTGCTTTAGATGTTACGTTCAATGATGATATCATATTTGTCCAATAAACCGGCAATCCCTGTTATAGAAAACTTTGCTTTTTTTATTTTGTTCAGGTCAGGATCAATGGAATAATTAAAGGACGTTCGGAAATCGGCTTTCTCAATATTTGTGTTATCAAAATTTGCTTTTGCGAGGTTACAATTGTCAAACACAGCACCTGACAGGTCACACTCTGTTAGATCTATTTCCTGTAACTGGCAGTTTGCAAAAACGGTCCCTTTGATCTTTGTTTTGTAAAATGAAGAATGATTTAGCTGGCAGTTGTCAAATGAAAAGGACAGGCCGAATTTATGACAAGTATCAAATCGCAGACCCAGCATCTTGCTGTTTGTGAATTTAACGTCTCGGAATACAGTTTTATTCAATTTCACCAAACTAAAATTGCATCCATTGAAATTGCAGTCAATAAACCTGAGCTCTGAAAGATCCTGGTTGGAAAAATTACAATTATTAAAAATGCAGCTATCGTATTCGCCTTTCGCAAACGAATGTTGCGTAAAATCTACTTGATCAAAAGTTGTATCCTGTGGGCAAATATCTTCCATAACGATTTTGTTTTTGCAGCGAGTATAGTTTTATGCCGCCATGGACGCGGATTCCTATTGCTTTAAGTCGGGCATTAAGTGTCTCACTTAGAAAAATCGGCATTATCAACAAATACCTGTAATTATCATCCACTGCGATATAACAGAAGAATAAACCCTTTACTGTTTTTGCTACAACAGCCAAGAGCAACCGGGGGAATCTTTATTGTTATACAATCGATTTTCAATAACCGGTATTTGAACCAGATCAATCCAACGGAACCCGCTTACCATTTTTTGCAAGCCACTCATCAAAACCTTGAAGAGAAGGATTTAATTCCTTCGACATTTTTACATCACGTATGTTGTTCAGTTCAGGGGCAAATTCATCATAAAACTGGAACATATTCCCAAGGTCTTCTGCTCCTGGAAAACCGAAACTTCTGTATGTGGCCGCCGTTATTTTATTATATATTACTTCTTTGCCTAACGATTTTGACAAAGCCTTCGCCATGTCTTCGCCCGTCAGTTGTCCTCCTGCAACGCCAATAGTTTTCCCAATCGTGGAAGTTCCTTTTTTAAAAATTCCATAAGCGCATTTACCGATATCTTCTGCCGCAATGCCAGCCATAGGCGCATCCCCGATAGGTAACGTTAAGTATAATTTTCCGTCTTCACCTTTCTTAGGTCCGGAGCCAAAAAAAATAAAATTGTCCCAATAAAAAGATGCACGCAGAAAAGTAGTAGGCACACCCGCTTCTGTAAAAAATTTATCTGATTCTCCTTTGCCCTCAAAATGAGGTACTTTATATTTTTCCATTAAAGTAGGCATGCGGTCATCATGAAGCGGAACATATTCTTTTACATCTTCCAGCGTTGACCAGATAACATGCTTCAATCCCGCTTTCTTTGCCGCCTTTGCAAATGTGGCTGCTTCCTGTTTTTCCTTTTCCGGTGAATAATGTGCCCAATAAAAAGTTACAAAGTAAGCTCCATAGGCACCCTGCAATGCATGGCCAACACCCGCTGCATCATCTATGTCAGCGGCCACCACTTCCGCGCCAAGCGCAGCAAGTTCCTTTGCTTTATCTGAATTCACATCTCTCGTTATAGCCCTGACAGAAAATTCGCTGTTGGCATCAGCTAAAATGGCGCGAACCAGTCCACCACCCTGCGCACCGGTGGCACCAAAAACAACAATAATTTTTTTTGACATACATAATTTTTTAAGTTAACCATTGAATGAAATAACAGTAAGTTTTCGGAGGGGCCGGTTAACAGGAAAAGCAAATGTATGGAAATCATTGTTGCAACAATGTATTTTAAGAACCGCGTAAAAGCAGTTACTTTGGCAGATACAAAAAACCAAAGGTCATCTGTCGATGACCTTCACTCTATGTTTATTGGACGCAGTTTGCCCTGCTACATGCAAACCTGCCTACAGTTGTAAAATTTGTTTTGGATTTATTACTTCGCTGGCTTTAAGCTGGGCACTGAGTATCCTCCTCAGGCGAATTAATATAATAAATAAGTACCTGTGAGTAACCTGTCGCCCAAAGCTCAGCAGAACGCCGTTTGCTCTTTCAGTTCTTAATGATCAATATTAATCGTTTCAGTGGACCTGATATCCTGTGATGATGTACCCGCCATTAGCTTATATACGCCGGGTTCAATCACCCATTTACTTGTTCCTTCATTATAGTAAGCAAGATCCTGAACAGGAATATTTAATGTTACCATTACTTCCTTACCCGCCGGAACCATCACTTTTTTAAAAGCCTTTAATTCTTTTTCTGCCCGCTCAACTACTGACTCCGGCTTGCTTATATAAAGCTGAACCGTTTCTTTTCCATCAACCTTACCGGCATTTTTGATCTTAATAGTTGCAGTTATAGTTTCACCTGTTGCATAAGTTTTTTTGTTGGTGTGCAATTGGGAATATTCAAAACTGGTATAGGACAACCCAGACCCGAAAGGATAAAGCGTTTCGATCTTTTTGGTATCATACCAGCGGTAACCCACCAAAATACCTTCTTTATAATTTGCCGTAAGATGATCACCGGGAAAAGTATGAAGGTTATGTGCTGGCGACTCTTCCAAAGCAACAGGAAAAGTAAAAGGCAATTTACCGGAAGGATTTACTTTACCCGTCAATACGTCCGCCAGAGCATTGCCTCCTTCCGAACCATTGTACCAGGACCATATGATCGTGTGATTGTTCTGCTTTATTTTATTTAGATCATATGGTGCACCACCAACTACTACCACAATTGTATTGGCATTAGCAGCGGTTACCGCATCTGCCAAAGCCTGCTCGCCAAAAGGAAGACTAAGATCTTTCCGGTCACGACCTTCACTTTCATAATCACGATTACCACCGATAAACAAAATCACTACATCACAATTTCTTGCTGTGTTCACCGCTTCCTCTATCAGCGCTGAATCGGGCAGGTTGGGGTCAATGTGGTTGTTATTATTCCTTGGATTGATAACACGTGCACGGTACCCCTGCGCAAACTTAATGTCAACCGTTTTTCCCAACGCATTTTGCAAACCTTGTAAGGGAGTGATCTCATATCTCGCCTTTACACCGGCCCCAAATCCACCGGAATGATTAGTGTGTGTAGCATTATCACCAATTACTGCAATGGTTTTAATATGAGATGTATTCAATGGCAGCAAATTCTTTTCATTCTTTAAAAGCACTATTGATTCCGATGCGATGTCATAAACTGTTTGGCTGTGCTCTTTTGTATTCAGCGATCCCTTTGGCCTGTTCGCACTTAAAACAGTTTTATAAATAACCCACAATATGCGATGCACCTTTTCATCAATGGTTTTTTCGCTTACAATACCTGCTTCCACTGAATCAAGCAAAGGCTTCGCAAAATAATAATTGTCATAGGGAGGTCTTGATCCCATTTCTATATCAAGACCATTGTTCGCTGCGTTTACTGTACTATGCGTACCACCCCAATCGGAAATAACCACTCCTTTAAATCCCCACTCTCCTTTCAAGATACTATCTAACAGGTAAGCATTTTCAGAACAATATGTTCCTCGTACTTTATTATAAGCCGACATGATGCTCCATGCATCGCCTTTTTCTATTGAAGCTTTGAAAGCTGGCAGGTATATTTCTCGTAATGCCCGTTCACTTATTTCCACATTTACAATGCCGCGGTTGGTTTCCTGGTTATTCAAAACAAAATGTTTTACGCACGCAGACACATGCTGGCTCTGAATGCCCTTTACCGCAGCTACAGCCAACTGGGCATTTAAAAAAGGATCTTCAGAAAAGTATTCGTACGTGCGGCCACAAAGCGGGGTGCGGGCAACGTTGAATGCAGGAGCAAGTAAAATATCCTTTTTACGTGCCCGTGCTTCTTCACCAATGGCAACTCCATATTTATTTGCGAGAGAGGGATTCCACGTGGCAGCAATAGCTGAACCATTTGGAAAAAAAGTAGCTGAATCAGTAGTAAGATTTGCCGGTTCCCATCCACCGCCGGCACTAAGATCTTCCCTGATGCCAAGCGGGCCATCATCCATGGTTAAACCCGGAATACCGAGACGTGCAACATCACCGGTAGTAAAAATTGAATTAGCATGAAGCATGGAAATTTTTTCTTCAAGCGTCATCTTTTTTATCAATTGGCTGATCTTTGCTTCGGTTTCTGTATCCTTCTCCTGCGCCTGCGCAGCAACAATTAGAGTAAACAGCGAAATGCAAATTGCAATAAGTACACGGTAATTATTTTTCATATTGCTTTGGGTGATTTAACTATTTGGTTTAAAAAATACATTCGGGGTTGATTAAATGCAAGGATTGTTCAGCGGGTTTTCGCAATTGTCCGCCAACTGAAGTTAAATGTATTTATCAAATGTTAATGAAACTTGCGAACGCATTTATAAAATTTGTCTGAGAGTTTATTGCTTCGTGCCTTTGAGCCGGGTGTTGCGTGTCCTCGTAAGAACAATCAATATCAAAACAAATAACTTTAAAAGAATCCAAAAAAAAAGCATTTTTTACTGTATCATCTTGTGCCCTGATAAGTACACAAAAAGGTCATCCGCAGATGACCTTTGATCTACCAGGGGTACGATAAGAAACTACCAATATAATTTTACTGTGAACTATATTGCATCAATTGCAGTTGTATTGATAGCTGATTGTTTCAACAGACGTTCCCGAAGTGGATGTTATAGTTGAAATGCTGCCACTGGCATCCATATCGTAGCTGATGTTTGTAATATTTGTACCATCATTAAGCGACTTCAACAGGTTCTTGTGCGGATACAAATTAACTCCATAGCTAACAAGCGTTGCCACATCAAGATACCCGCCTTGCTGCGCAGATTTGTTGGTATAATATTCAAGCGTGAGTGTAGTAGTAGGAGTTTGAATCGTAACCACGTTACCATTGGTAACGGTAAACAAAGTTGTTTCAGGGCTTGAATTGCTTTCGTCTGTTTGCTCACTCTTCAGCAGGTTACCACCGCCATCATATGTAAAACTTTGATTGTTCCAGTTAGCGCCTGCCTGGTCATAGTATTGCCTTATATTCGTTGGCTTTCCGTCACTATTAAGTGTAATAGAGTCACGTTCATCAAAATTGCCGTTATACGTTTTATTTATAATAATCGTATTGCCTGAATAAGTAAACACCGCAGAAGAAATGTTTGAAGTGAGTGTTGATACTTTGCCATCATTGTTATATGTCACATTGTAAACATTATTCGTGTTGTTGTACACGTCTGTGATCGTAACAATTTTACAGGAAGATTTTTTTTCCTCACTGTTTTTCTTACACGATACGAATAACGCTGTAAGACATAGGGCAATTAAAGAACAGGGTAGAAAAATTTTTGGTTTCATACATTTAAGTTTTAAAAGTAACAGATAAAAAAAATCCGGGTGCAATGTTAGTTGATAAAAAGCGGTAACCAAATACCACAAACCGGTATTTACTACTCTGTCTTTATTCGGAAAAAAAGAAGATTATCTACCTATGTTTTTAATAACAATTGCTCACTGAAACAATAACTAAAACAGCAACAGTAAGTAAAGAATAAGAATTAATTTACAATAGAAACTATTTATGTACACAAAGTTATATTTTATCATCACTGCTTTCCTGGTTATACATAAGCCCACATAAGTAAGTAAAGGATTCCCTCCGCCCGGCTGAAGGATGAAATAAAAAATAATTCATCCCTTTATTGATCTTCCGGGCAGTTCATGCCAAAGTACGGCCTGCAGCAACGAAGCTGTCAATCAATAGTTGAAACGATACAACAGAAACGGAAAGCCGGCTTTATGGATGCTTTGATACCAGCATTACGAATCCTGCGATCAGAAATACAGACAGAATGATAAGTGTGCTCTGAATGTTTTCGTCTGCTAACAATGAGTGGATCTTTTTCATAACAATAGTTTTTCAATTAAGAAATAGGATTTGGATTCTTCCGATTGAATCGGGATAAAACAGTGCAGTTTTCTAAAAACAGGTAGGACTAATAGTAAACCTATCTAATTAAAATCGTCGTGTCAAGGAGAGGTGAAAAGTTTTTTATTGTGCAAACAGGAAAAAATATTTTTATTACCCAGGGACTGCCCCCTAATTAGCTGACGGGTCGTGGACGATGTCGTGTCTGCTTCTCATACAAATAATTTCACTACTACAGTAACATAATTTTTTTTTACAATACATTCCGGAAATTGTTCCGATCTGCACTATTGCTTAATTTTAGGATCCGATCATCAACCAATGCTGAATTACTATGAAACGGCATTGAGTCAACCGGATTTTTTCCGTCAGTTTCGCTGCGGGGAATCGTTGATTACTATTTACAATTGCCCATTAAAAAAACGATTTGTAGATATATGGGCGAAGTATAACTATATCACGTATATCATTGATGGAAGAAAGACATGGCATACTACACATGGCTCTTATGACCTGCATAAAGGCAGTTGTGTATTTGTAAGAAAAGGTGCCTGCATTGTGGAGCAATTTTTTGAAACACCATTTTGCGTGATGGTTTTTTTTATTCCTGACGAATTTATTTGCAGTACTGTAAAAACCAAAACAATACCAATTGGACTCCCTGAAAAAAAGAAATACTTCCCTGTGATGGCCATTGACCCAACCGAGAGACTGGAAGCTTTTTTTCATTCCATGTTTTCTTATTTCGCCAACAATATAGAACCTGATTCCGCACTCCTTGAACTTAAGTTTAAGGAACTGATCCTGACACTGGCGGACAATACTGCGAATGCCGAACTGCTTTCTTATTTCTGTGCTCTATTAAACCAGCCGCAAACGGTAGCCTTGCAGCGAGTGATGGAAGATAACTATTGCTATAACCTCAAATTGAAGCAATATGCGGAGTTGAGCAACCGTAGTCTTTCTGCATTTAAAAGGGATTTCAAAAAGCTATTCAAGACCACACCTGGAAAATGGTTACTGGAAAAAAGACTGAGCCATGCCATGAACTTACTGAGCAATATGGATAAAACGGTGAGTGAAGCCGCTTTTGAAAGCGGCTTTGAAAACCGTTCCCATTTTAGCCATTCATTCAAAGAACGGTTTGGCATCACACCCACATCAGTAGAACCATTACAGTCTACCTGAACTTTTAAGCAACAAATCTGGTCTTTTAAATAAAGTCCCCCTCGACGTGAGCGGCTACTTTTGTGTCGTCAAACAAATTCATCACTAAAACAATTCTATTATGAGCACAAAATCAGCAATAGATTTGGTTAAGGAAGCCAAAGCACAAATTGAAAACCTAACACCAGAGCAGGTTAAAAAAGAATTGTCCCGGTGTAGCGTGACGCTTATAGATATCCGGGAAAGTGAAGAATTAAAACAAAATGGAATTATCCGGGAGGCAGTACATGCACCGAGGGGAATGCTTGAATTTTATGCAGATCCTACCCAGCCATATTACAAGCCTGAGTTTGAAAAAACGAAAAGGATCATCTTACACTGCGCTTCCGGTGGCCGTTCCGCTTTGGCTGTCAAAGTTCTTCAACAAATGGGCTATGAAAAAGTCGCTCATCTGGACGGAGGTTTAAAGGCATGGAAAGAAGCCGGTCTGCCGGTACAACAGCCACGATCTTGAAGAAAAATTGAAGATTAAGAATAAAACTTAGAAAAGAAAACTAGTTTTAATTCAATATAATCTTGTATCGTATTTAGCGATATCAATGACTTCTGCTTCTTTGACAGCACGCTGAAACATAGAACTTTCAAGAGGCTTTTTCAACCTGCTCTTTGTAATAAGTTGGTATTGGATCTTAAGAATAAAAGTCATATTCACTGCCTGTTGTATTTATTGTATTTACTAAAACGAAAATTACAACCAATGAGAGTCATTTTATTATCAGCCACTTTTAGTATTGTCTTCAGTGTGTAGTGTTAATTCTGTGGCCCAATCCCAACAAGTGCCGCCTGCTTTTAATCATGTGTATCTGGCCGTACATAACATGGACTCATCACTTCAATTTTATTCAAAAGCCTTTGATCTTAAAGTTACTGACCACTTCAATCTGTTGGATATTACTCAACCAGACACCGGCTATAAACGTCCGGTAAATGTTGTCTTTCTGAAATTTCCCCATCAGGATTTTGTTTTTGAATTAGCAGAACGAGCTGATAAGAGCGATACAATCAGAGAGGGCAATTTATATCAGCATGTGGGTGTCGAAGTAAAAGATATTACTGTTGCTTTGCGACGTGCTATAAGTTCAGGCGGCAAACTGGCTATACCCATACGACTTGTAAGAACGAACAGTGGCCTGAAAATAAAACAAGCCTATCTGAAAGGACCGGACGGAGAAACGATTGAATTAACTGAAATTATCTCCGGAAATTATTAAAAAGGAGTGTTATAGTTAAAGCTATTTTCTAAGCTCACATAAGATTTCTCAAGAACACGATTCGTGATTCTTTATGAATTTTTTGTTCTCTTGTGCCATATAATTCCAAGGCCTGGATCATTTTTACTGTCAGTGCGGGGGCTTTGCAAAAACCAAGGGTTGTCATGAGGCGTAAACGCATAACTTAAAAAATCATGATAACTCTGCCGGCAATGCAACCAATTTAAATGATGTTTCCCTTCCTCATCTCTCCCACCGCATAATCACAGGCTCTTGCTGTAAGCGCCATATAAGTGAGGGAAGGATTGAGACAAGCGCTTGAGGTCATGCAACTGCCATCGGTGATAAATACATTATGCACTTCGTGCATTTGATTGAATGCATTCAGTACAGAGGTTTTCGGATCACGGCCCATGCGTGCCGTACCCATTTCATGATTGGCATTGCCGGGAAATGAAAGGCTCCCGCTTACATCAACATTTTTGAATCCTGCCGCTTCCAGTATTTCCTTACCTGTACGCTTCATATCCTTGTGCATGGCTTTTTCATTTTCTTTGAATTCACAATCAATTGCGATCACCGGTCTCCCCCATTGGTCTTTTTTATCACTATCCAGCGTAACACGATTGTCTGCATAAGGAAGACACTCACCATAAGCATATAAATTCATTTGCCATGGACCCGGCACACTCATCTTTTCTTTTAAATCTGTACCAAGAGTGTTGGGATGTTCACCATCTCTTCGGTAAGCATTGCCCGCAAAATGATAACCTCGTACAAAATCGTTTGTCTTTTCATTGATATTTCTGAATCGCGGTATGTAAGCAGGTGCAGGTCTGTAGCCATAATAATATTTGTCTAAGAAACCATCTACATCAGCGGTAATGGATAACCCTTTGTGATGATCCATAAGATTGCGGCCTACCTGGTCGCTGCCATTACCTAATCCATTCGGGAAACGTGATGAAACAGAATTGAGCAGGATGGCCGCGGTAGCTACAGTAGATGCATTCAGGAAAATAATTCGTGCAAAGAATTCTTCCGTTCGATTGGTCCCGGTGTCGATGATCTCCACTCCTGCCGCTTTTTGCCTTTTATCATCATAAATTATTTTATTCACGAGTGAATGCGGACGTAACGTTAAGTTACCTGCAGCATATGCCGCAGGCATCGTGCTTGCATTAGTGCTGAAGTAAGCGCCATACGGACAACCACGATCACAAAGATTGCGTGCCAGGCATTGCCCTCGTCCTTTCACCGGTTGCGTAAGATTGGCGGTGCGGCCCATAATAACGTAGCGATCATTGAATGCAGATTCAACTTTTTGTTTGAAATATTTTTCCACGCAATTCAATTCAAATGGCGGCTGGTATTTACCATCAGGCAAATGAGGCACACCATCCGAATTGCCGCTTACACCGATAAATGATTCCACATAATCATACCACGGGGCAAGGTCTTTGTAGCGAATGGGCCAATCCACTCCTACTCCTTCTTTCAGGTTGCTTTCAAAATAGAGATCACTCCAGCGGTAACATGCACGCCCCCATAATATGGAACGACCCCCAACAATATCACCGCGTACCCAATCAAAGCGTTTGATCTCATCATACTTATTTTCCAGGTCGTTGATGAAAAAATGTTTCGTGTCCTCTTTAAAGGAAAAATGCCTGCTTTGAATGGGATGCGTTTCTTTATCTGCTCTTGATAAACTTAAGCGATGCCCAAACTGCCATGGCGGAGTTAACGTAGTGGGATAATTGGGATGCACCAGGTTGTGACCACGTTCGAGCATTAAAACCTTTAATCCTTTTTCACAAAGTTCTTTGGCTGCCCATCCTCCGCTCATACCAGAGCCAATAATGATGACATCATACGTGTTTTGTGGTTTCGCTTTACTGTTTACAAGCAGTGTATCGTTTGGCATTGGCGTTAGTTTAATAATCTCTCTGTGTTTCTTTGTGCCCTCTGTGACTCCGTGGTTTATTTCTACCACTAAGACACGGAGAAAGTTTACAGAGATACACAGAGGGTTTTCTAATTAAAGCTGTTTAAGGTAACTTATTTTTATTATTTCATGATACCTCTTCCCCGATAAGTCGTCATGCAAGGGCAAAAAAAATAATTATTTGGAGGAGACTCCCTGAAAAAAAAATAGCGACCAATTAAATTCGGGTTAAGCGATTATTTTCGATTGCAGAAATAGTGGTTCATTACAAAAATTGAATCAAAATTTAATTCATCAGTTTTTCTTCTTAGCTCCACGTAAAAGTTTGGGAGCTTATAAACTGAATGATGGTACTCGTTGGAGTTGAAGGATCTCAGGAACTTGCCGCCCTGATTAAGAACATGCAATTTCTCTTTGTATTCCAGGCATATAAAATCACTCAGTTGCATTTTATTTAAATACAATACAACATTACAATAATGAAAATAGCTTATATACTGAGTTTCGTCACGGGCTAAGCTAATTTTGAACAACCTGGGGAGTGATTTATTCCCCATCTATTTTGAGGTTCTTATCGCTTTATAAAAGTAATTGCCCCAGTGCACCCATTTTTAAACAGGATAAAAATAAAACGAAATTCTACGATAATGAATCCCTTTTAATATAGGTTGTATAACTCGAAGGAGGTTTGTCCGGAAAGAAGTAAGCAGTCTTTCAACAATAAAAACTGATATCAGAAATTAGAGCGTTGGCTGCAACCGTGCGAGCCGGCGGTTCAGAAAACAGAATTACATTTACGACAAATAATGACTCCAAAAAAAATCAAGAAAATGAAAAAAATGACTTGCAAACAATTAGGTGGTGCATGTGAACTGGAATTTCAAGCCGACAATTTTGAAGAAATGGCGAAATTGAGTAAAAAACATGGAATGGAAATGTTTCAAAAAGGCGATGAAGCACACCTAAAAGCTATGAACGATATGCAGAAACTTATGAAGTCGCCTGAGGCAATACAGGAATGGTTTGAAAATAAAAGGCAGGAGTTTAATGCCCTTCCTGAAATATAAGAAAAAATCAAACTTAATCCACTTGCGGTCTTTTGCAAAAAGACTCCGTGTAAACAAAAAACCCGGGTGCAATGTTTCTTATACCGACTCTGTCAATAGTTCGATTTACAATTTATTTTATGAAACATATCCGATTGTTGAGTTTAACAGCCCTGCCACTGCTTATTCTAAGTTGCACAAAGACCAATATAGAAACTGTGTCAAATAGTATAAAGGGCACATGGGAACTGAGGCATGTTGAAGGAGGATACCGTGCACCCGGCACAAACCCTGATTATCCACCGGGAAATGGAACCATCTGGAAGTTTACAGATTCCACATATCAATATTATGGAAGCGGCCCGTTATTAGCGCAGGGTTCATATACGCTTACAAAAGATACTTCTCTTGCCACAGGAAGATACATGGATGCTTTCATTCTCAATAACAACAATTCAGCAGAACTATTTTTCGAAATTTCAAACAATACATTGACACTATATCGCGGAATTATAGCTGCCGATGGAACCATTGAAACGTATGAGAGAATCGGGAACTAATATGAAGAATAAAAATTTCTCCCGCTATTTACTTTCTTAATTTCATCAATGCGTCACCTGATAATACGATAGCAGAGCTGTCAGTTACCTGCACATCAAGGTTTTTAATTTGCGCATGACCAATGTCAAGTATAGAATGATCCCTGACAACTGCATGAACTGATCTTATGGACATGCTTTCATCAAAGTCATTTTGTTCCTGTGCTTTATCTTCAACCAAAACTCCCTTTGAATTATGAAATTCTATTTTACCTCTTTGTTGATTCGACTGCATAACATTACCCTGTGACTGCTTCCTGTAATCAGGCGACATTTCAAATACAACAGAAGAGGAATCACTCTGATAAACATTTACAGAATCAAGATCAGGATACATACTTTCTACTTCAAATTTTGACCTTCCCATCATCTTAACCGAAATATTTCTCTGCTTTAATTTTTGCATTTCAAAATGTGTATTGTTGCCGGTAACTCCTAAAAGTTCAGGTGAAAATATTCTTACTGGTGTGGCATTTTCAAGATAAAATTTTTCATAAGGATTAGCATCTGCATAGTCAAAATCTAAAAACAATGTATCATTTCTGACAGCGGTCTTTACTTCACCGTGGTGATATTTTACCCATTCCTGCAGCAAGCGCACAGAAGGCTTTGCCGACTGCTCATAATAAATATTGGTGCCATTGCCACCCGTAATATTTAAATATTTAAAAGGTTGCTCCAATACTTTATTGTAGGTCCAGTATATATCGCTTTTATCAAGGGCATCATATTGTTTTTTCAAAAGCAGGTTGGATGCAAGCAACCCGCCTGCCATTAAGCTCCCGATTAAAATCAGTATTCCTGTAGTCAGTTTCATACACTATTTTTTAAAGTTGTCCTTTACAAATTTTTCATACATCGCTTTTATTTCTTTCATGTCCATTTTCAACAAATAAATGTTTCTCAAAAAAACAGGCAATTCATTTTCTATAAATTGTTCCCGCCTGAAGTCGAGTATGCGTTCCATTGCATCATCTTCCGTAAAATATCCAATGCCTCTTCTGTTAGTGATAATATTCTGTTGTTGTAAAAGATCATAGGCCCTCTGCACGGTGTTTGGATTTACCTCCATGTCAACCGCCAGGTCTCTTATGCTGATGATCTTTTCTCCCAGCTTCCATTTTTTCAGTAAGATCTGCTCGCAAACATATTCTGCTATTTGTATGTAGATCGCCGGATTTTCTTTAAACTCCATGCTCTTAATTTAAAATTCTTTTTCCCTCAATCGTTGCAGGGGCAGCAGCCATAAGATGGCCGGAATTATAAATGCCATACCGTAATGAAAGATATTCTGGATATTCGACGGCAGTATCAATGCACCTTCCTGCCGCCCAACAGCAAGTGCCACATGATCAAAAGGCCATGCATCATTTACATTATTAAACAGCATATCGGCTATCAGCCAGTTCAGCCCAAAAACAACGAAAAACACAACACAAAATGCAATGGCTGTTTTAATGAAGGGAATTTTATTGAAATACAATCCGCCGGTAAACATAAAACCTGTAAGCAGCAGGAATAAGGAATATACTTTCCATGCAATAATACCATTCAGGTCAAACGGGTATACCATTTCATATTGTTGTTTATAAAATGGTGAAGATGGATCAAGGCTATGGTGATAGGCCGCAACAAACAGAACGTCCATCGCATGAAAGAAAAGCAGGAATAGTACAGGAAACACCACGCCTGCTATCAAAATGCCACAGAGCCATTTTTCAAAAAAAGATACAGGCAAGGTGAGGTAAGAAGAACCGTTTGCCATATTGTTAAAATAACCAAACACAAAGGAAGATAAAAAGCAACCCCCGCCGGCAAGTCCCCAGATAAAAGTGAGGTTTTGAGCAGGTCCAAAACCTAAGATCTTCTTTGAAATCACGTAGAGCATAAATGAAAGAAACAATAACAGTACGGTAACCCCAATCGTATGTATCGGTCGCTCTATAATCGTTTTCTTCACTAATTGTATAAACCTTTTAATATTGAATACTTCATTCATGGTTTCAGTTTTTAAAAAAAATAGACTTTGCCTTTCCCGGGTTTTCAGTAATGGCATTAAACAAAAATTCAAGGTTTATTTTTGTCGCTTCGTTCGTTTTATTTTGCATTACTACCTGGTAGCCTTTCAATGATGATTCGGAATACAATACTTCGTCCTCACCGGGCATGGCGTCCACCACTTTAAAACTTAACTTCTTCTCGATCTCGGACAGTGAAGCCTGCAGCAATAACTCACCGTTATCAACAATGATCACATTGTCGATCAGGTTATCAAGATCCCTTATCTGGTGCGTGGAAATAAATATCATCTTATCTTCTGTAAAAACAGACGACAGCAGTTTCCTGAATTTTATTTTGGAAGGAATATCGAGGCCGTTGGTCGGCTCATCAAGCAATAATATCCTTGTATTGCAGGCAAGCGCAAAAGCGATCACAAATTTTTTCTGCTGGCCAAACGAAAATGTATTCAGTTTTCCTTTATCCCGCACATCAAGCAGGTCAAGATAGCTGTAAAACTGTTCTTCATTAAACAAAGGATAGAATGGGGCGAATAATTTTTTATAACCATTGATCGTTAATGAAGGCACATATACCTCTTCCGGTATAAAATAAATGGTCTGCAAAAAAGATGGCAATCTTTTTTTAGGCACATAGTTGTTTACAACCAGTTGCCCCTGCGTGGGGAACAGTAAACCGATAAAATTTTTGAGCAATGTTGATTTACCCGCACCGTTTTTTCCCAGTAAACCATAAATGCTTCCCACCGGTAAACTAAGGTTTAAGTTCCTGTATAAAAGCTTTCTTTTTTTATAGCCAAAAGAAAAGTTTTTGACCTCGATCATTAGTGTATTAGTTTAGTAGTACACGGTAAAGATTATCCTTTTTCCCCGCAGTGCAAAATATTTTTTCAAGAATGGCTATGCAGATGTACTGCAGCTAGTATTTATGTGCCTTTGATTCGCGGAAAGCTTTTTCGAAATTGCAAACAACACACTCACACCATCCCGCGGCATTGTAGCTGCTGATGGAACTATTGAACAAAATGTTCAATGATAGATTATGCCCTCATAGGGGCCAAATATTGATAGAATTTAATAAATGCAGCATCGCCGAAGCCCCATTGGGGCGATATATATTATTGCAATAATCGATGATCAAACATATCGCTCCTACGGAGTTTTTTCCCTACACTCGTATGCCCTTACCAATATATCGCCTTACCATGGCGATATTCCCGCGTAAGCCACAATTGCAAATGCCAAACACGGTTTTAATGTCCATCCGGGATCTTTTTGCAAAAAGATGCCGCGCTAACAACAATTCTTAGCTTTCTTTGTCAATTGTTTTTAAATAAACCAGGCTGTGAAAAAGATAATCCAGGTATTAAATAATATTCTTCAGCTAAGTGATAAAGATTGCAATAGTCTGAATGAGATCTTGACTACGGTATCCCTGGGCAAGGGAGATTATTGGATCAGGGCAGATAAAAAAAATCACAATGTTGCTTTTGTTGATGAAGGTTATCTGCGAAAATTTTACATAAAAGATGGTAATGAAATAACTGATTTCTTTTATTTTGAAAATGACTTCAGTGCCGATCTTCCATCTATTTTAGGAAATACAAAACCGATGGCGGGCATCATCGCCATGCAGAAGACTGTATTAACCACCTTTTCGTATCATGCCTTTAATGAATTATGTAAGCAATCTCCGACACTTGAGCATCTTCACCGGCTGATCATTGAGTTTACATTCCTGCGTTTTTATAAACGGTCAGTATCTTTTATTTTACAAACGCCTAAAGAACGGTACAATGATCTGATAGATATTTACCCCAATGTATTTCAAAGGGCGGCCCAATACCATATAGCATCTTATTTAGGAATCAGTCCGCAACATCTCAGCAGGCTCAGGAAGCAGAACGCCATTTCTTAGCAAATGTGAATGGTTTTTCATTTTACATCTCATTTCTTTGCTATTAAAAAAATATGACTTGTAATAGCTTAGAAAAAATAACGATCAATAATTCCGAACAATGGCTTCTTGTCCGCGGAAAAAGTTCTGAAAATCCTCTTATTATTCATGTACAGGCGGGGCCGGGTTTGCCTATCATCCCGGAAGCCAATACAATGGAAAAGCAAATGCACCTCGAAAACAATTTTTTGGTTGCCTATTGGGATCAGCGGGCTTGTGGAAAATCTTTCAGTAAAAAAACAGATCCTAAAACGATTAATTTTTCACAGATGACCGACGATATTATCGATTGCACTAAATACCTTCTCAAAAAATATAATAAAGAGAAGGCAATATTGGTTGGATATTCCATAGGCGCCAGCCTTGCGTTAATGGCTGCCTCTAAGAACAACAACATCTTTGATCGATTGTTTTTAGCCGGTACAGACATTGATGTTCCAACTGCTAATGAATACGCTATGGAGTTTATCCTATCAAAAGCAAGGGAAAAAGGCAATGATACTCTTTTAAGACATGTTATTGATTTATCAAAAATTTCAATTACCAATGCCAAACAGTTCCAGAAACGTGCAAAGCTTCTCACTGATTTAGGCGGAATAAAAACAGGTAGTAGCTATAATCAATTATTGATTGCATCCATCTCAAATATGCTGTTTAGCAAAGCGTATCGGCTAAGTGATATTCCTAAAACCATAAAAGGTATGGAGTACTGTCAAAATGCTTTACTTCCGGAGATGAATACTCTTAACCTGTTTGACAGGATCAAAAGTATTGATGTTCCCGTCCATTTTATTCATGGCAAACAAGATGCTGTTTCACCATATCAAACCGCGGTAAAATATTACGAATACCTTAAGGCTGATAAAAAAACATTTACCGGTTTTGATAATTCCGCCCATTTGCCTCACTATGATGAACCTGGAAAATTTGCAAAACTTTTAAGAGATACAATAAACAACCGGGATTGAATTAATGCATTTATACCTCCGATCATAAATTGACCGATTCTTCCCGGATGGGCCCCTTCCAAATAGCAATAACGCCAAACCGGAAGCCTGAATAAATAGTAGCAGGGCGATAGTTGTGTATTGAAACCCTCAGCAATACCATGTTGCAGTCGGTCGCCTGACCGGCTGCAAAATAAAAAGATTAATACAAGGCCAGGCTGTCTGCAACAACCAGAAAATAATATTTCGAGTTGTGTTACTTGTTTACAGTGTATTCGATAGGTTTCGAAATTGTTTGCAGCTTACCCTCCTGGTCAAGAAATGTAATCTGAACTATTACGCTGTGCTTACCGGGTTTTACAGGCTTAAAAGTATATTCATAGCAGTACCCGTGTAAAAAAAAAAATTCGCCTAAAGGAACTGTTTGTCTATCTATAGTTATTGTTGTTTGCGGATATTTCCGAATGGTCGCAATACCCGCTGAGAATAGTAATTTTTTCACCTAGTCTTATATTGTCACTATTTATGTTACTAAAAAAAGCAGGCCATTCTTCAATAATTACCATTTGCGAACAATGACGATTACAATAGTCGATGATCCGGTTCTCCGTAATTTTTATATTGGTTTCAAAGGAATTGAGCAAAGACAAATTTGCTTCCTCTGAAGAACGCTGACCAAATATCCGGTTAAACCTCATCACATTTTCTATAAGCGAATCAATCAAAGCAATTTGTACGGAAATATTGTTTTCAAGATTTGAATTCAATGTTGTATCTATTCCCACTAAACTATCTCTGTAAGCCACTAGTTTTGTCTGTAGTTCAGATACTTGTTGTTTATCAAGTCTGTTTTCATTTGTCACACTAGTTTTTAAGCTATCTATGTAAGCTGTAATTTTTTTTGAACAGTCTTTTACTCTATATGCCTTAGGTTATACAACACACAAATCTGCTTTTTGTACAGTGGTTGGATCAGAAAGCTTATCCTTTAGCAGTCCAAGAAATTGCCTCCGTTGAGCGATCGATAGTCTCATTAGAGTTAACAAGACTTTCATTTAATGTCTTGAAGGCGGGTGTGTTATTTGCATTATCTGAGCAGGAACAGAGAATTGAGACTAACCAAAATAGAGTTAACCCTTTAAGGGCAGTAAATATTTTGCCGTCCATAGTTAGTGGTTTATGTAGAAACGAAAAAAAGAAAGGTTTGTTTTCTATCGCATTGTTAGCGCACTATTAAAGTTCACTTGACCAGTTACGATCCCTTAGCAATACCTCGCATCAATCACAGATGAAGGCATGAATTCAGTCCGCTGATCGGTTTGCCCGTTTGCAAGATGATAGATCATCGATGCAGCTACCACTACCAATGCTACCTGCACCTGTAGTAACAGGCATGGGCAACACCTGCGCATCTCTTAATTCATTATTGTAAGGGATATTAATGCTGACCGAATAACCTGATGGCAAAGCCGCATTCGCCAACTGGCAGGCGGCAACAGTAAAACAACACTCCACTGATTCTGTATAGGCAGGTGCAGCGATAGCTTCTGTCGGTATGAATGCCGGTATCTGTATTGTCATCAAATCATCGGAGGGGCGAAGCACAAGGATGTTTGCTTTCCATCTTTCTGATATGGAAGTGGCCTCGTTAAAATCAAAACTAGTGATATAAGGAAGATCGTTTGCAGGTGAAAGCGCATCCACGTTTGACTGCTGCAGCCAGCGTGCAATAGCGCCGGAAAACCGGCTCTGCATGTTTTTATCTTTCGGAAAAGGAAGCGAAGGTGTTAATGATTGTCTCAGCGTTCTGCCCGCACTGGCGGCAATGCCGAAATTTTTACTGCGCTGTTTGGTAGCGGCTGATTGTTTTACTTCGTTGGGCAGCGATCTTGCTACATAAGCGTCGCCGAGTTTGTAAAAAACTACATTGTCGATGGTACCTGTAATGTAGTTAGCAGTTTGAAGGGCCATAGTTATTGGTTTTTTTGTATAAAATATTGGATTAGTTGGCTTATGATTACCGGCAAAAGCATTGGCGGCAACCATGCCGGTACTATAAACGCAGTTTCTGCGTCGTTAGTGCGTCAGTTGACGCAGAAACGACGCACCAACCCCGAATGAGGTATGAATAAAGCTGCGGGAATAGTGGCGTTGATTTTCAATTGATATACCACTTTAAAATTAAAATCTAATAGCATAAATTAGCGTGCTGCTTTTTATGATACTTTGAAAAGCAAAATCCTTAAACCAATTAAATGAAAATTCTTCTTGACACCAATATAATAATCCACCGGGAGGCATCAAAAGTCATTAATCAAGATATTGGTATTCTATTCAACTGGATTGATAGACTAAAGTATTCAAAGTTCATCCATCCGGTAACTGTGGAAGAGATGTATCATCACCAAGACCCAAAAACGGTTGCAACAATGGTGATCAAAATTGCCAGTTACAACAATACGAAACATCGCCCCAACAAGCAACATTTTGGGAGATGTAAGTAAACAAATTGACACAACACAAAATGATATTAATGACACAAAAATATTAAATGAAGTCTTTTGTGAAAGAGTAGACATACTTATTTCGGAAGACAAAAAAATTCACCTTAAAGCGCAACTATTAGGTATTGCCGACAAAGTTTTTAGGATTGATCAATTCCTTGAAAAGGTAACTGCAGAGAATCCAGATTTAATTGATTATAAAGTTCTGGCAGTAAAGAAAGTCGATTTTGCACAGGCCGATTTGCAAGACAGCTTTTTTAACAGCTTCCGTGAAGATTATGCTGAATTTGATAAATGGTTTAATAAGAAAGCAGATGAAATTGCTTATGTATGCTCAGCAATAATATTCTTTCAGCATTCTTGTACATAAAGGTGGAAGACAAAAACGAAAATTACTCAAATATAGATCCAGGGTTTAAGGAAAGAAACGTTTGAAAATCGGCACTTTCAAAGTAACAAGTAACGGATTTAAAATTGGAGAAAGGTTTCTAAAAATTATTTTTGATAATGCTCTTCAATACAATGTCGAAGAAATTTATGTAACCATTTTTGACAAAAGACCTGAACAAATCCGATTAATCTCGTTACTGGAAGAGTGGGGCTTTAATTACCACGGCGTTAAGACAACGCCAACAGGAGAAGAAAAGGTTTATACTAAAAATTTCGACAAGAAACAGGAAATAGATCCATTACATCCAAAAAAAGCTTTTCCGTTTAGCTCAAGCCAGAGTGCAAAGTTTATATCGTTCCAATTTATCCTGAATACCACACAGAGCTATTCCCGGATTCTATTAAACTAAGGAGTCGCGAAGAACTTCACAGAAAATGAACCACACAGAAATGCTTTAAGCAAAGTTTATATTTCGTCTCATTTTAAAAATTTAAACCCGGGTGATATTATTGTATTTTATAGGACTGGAACAATTTATACGGGTGTTGCTACAACTTATGGAATTGTTGAATCGACTATTGTTGATATCCCTAATGTTGATACTTTTATTAGACTGTGTAGAAAGAGAAGCGTCTTCAATGACGATAAGCTAAGAGAATTTTGGAATTATTACCCGAAACTTAAACCCTTTATCGTTAATTTTCTATATGCGTACTC
>CAWCNR010000011.1:0-55743 GCA_963796995.1 uncultured Bacteroidota bacterium | reverse complement strand
CTGGTTCAATTGGCGGAAATCCTATAGCATAACCAATTAATGGAATATTCAAATCAATTCCTTCCCTTTCAACCACCGCTTTCAATCCAGGATCCTCACTGCCTTTCTCCTGAAGAAAAACATAATAGGCATTGAAAATGTAGATTATTAAAAGTCCTTCCTGATCAGACATTTTTTCACGATAAACTCTTTCAGGAATGGTTACTTTCTTCGGCTTTTTCATTAATTTGATCTTTCGACCATTCAGGATATTTCCCTTGATAGTATTTTATCCTGTTGCAATAAATTCTTTTTCTGCATCCTTGATTTGAGGTTCACTTAATAAAATAGATAAATCTAATCCGGATGAAATCAAGTTTGCCGATTTACCAGATGCAGCAAATATTTTATCTTCTATAAATTTATCCCTCGCATTTTTTGACCCCCTCTTCAACCTTAGGCCCCTTTCGTACAGTCATGTTATCGGCTCGCTAACCCAGATTCCGCTTTAGTGAGAGTTCCTTTAGCTTCATCGGACTTAGCATCTCCGGTTGTCTTGATTGCAATTGTCCATTTCCTGAAGTTTATTACTTCACTACATAATCTCAATGAATCGAATGATGCTATCACAGGTTTCATTTCTCAAAGTTATTTTCCAGTTTAAGAATACTATTATACCATCTATATCAGTTGGAGCAACGAGAAATCCCGAGTTAGCTCCCGATCTTTGTTGAATTTAGCTTGAATTCAAATTTGAACTTCTGTTATATCTTTAAACTGTGACCAAAAAGACCTTCTCTAATTTCTCCGTTGATATTTGAAATTTTGCGGATTGTACTAAATCATCTTGAAACGACCAATTAACTTCTTATATATCTCTTAGAATTGCCGGGTCAGTTATTTTAAGAGTTCCTGGATGTTTCTTAAGCACGGAGAATAGAAATTGTCAGGAGTCTGGTGATCTTTCTGTTCCATTTTCTTAAATTCGATTTCCAAGTTCCTCGATAGCTTCCGTAACCGTTAAATCAGTATTTCTCCATCGAATCACGGGTGATGAAAAGTTTACAGCAGTCCAGATAACCTGGTCTGTATCCAAACCATCTACCCATTTGAAGAAGAGCATCTGAATAATCAGTTGAACGAACAAAATAGTTTATGCTTAATCCTTCGAGTGTGAATCCACGGGATAATCTGTTGCCACCTATAGCAATATATTTTTTCTCCGAGTTTCTGTGGATATACAAGTTTATCACCAGTAGAACTGTTGATGGCTTTTACTTCTATTCCTTTAATAGCCTCGGTGAGAAAATTATTTTTGATTGTTTCAAAACTGATTGGTTTTAGAAACTCATCGTCATATCCTTTCGGCAAATAATCAGAAACATGTTCAATGATTTTCGAATAGATATTTGAACCAAATTCTTTCAAAAGTTGCGAAGACGGAACTGGGATTACCCGGATCATCAAGTTGTAAACTACTTTGCAAGGCTTTTATATAAGCATCAATTAAATCTTTGAGCCTATTTTGCCAAGAGTGTATCTTGAAATGTGAATCAACATTGAATTATGTGGATTGAACATTGTGGAATTTACCATAGCTGACTTCCTACTTTCACGAATGGCAATTGAAAGAATAAAGCAGAGAACACTTTCCTTTATTGAATCAGGTAAACTACTTGGAAAGTTATCTTCTGGTCTGGAAGACCTTGTTTGCCTTCTGTATTCGTTATAGTCAGCAAAATCCAGATAAGTATTCAATTCTCCGAATTTTTCATTCCATTCGTTCTTGACTACTGATTTTCTGGACACCGATTAATTCCCCATTGCAGGTGAGTAAACTTTGCCAGGGAAATTTTCGATATTATCATCTACAATTTCAACCAAAGGGATTTTTAATGAGCTCATTTTCATCGGTTCGATTGTTTCAAATATTTGCTTTGCCCCTATGTAATTTGTTGGCGGATTAAGCAAAACGATAAAATCATCAGGAAATAAGTTATCAACCTTGATAAAGACTTTTTCCTTTGTTTGCCCTCTTACCTTATACCTGATAATGCCATTATTCTCTGGCGCATCATTTCTGTCACAAGAATATTTGCAAACGGAGTTGCTGTATATCCCAAATAAGTTTTCGTTTAAATAATGCCAAGTAAATGCTCTGATATGTCAAATTAGTTTTCGAAGCATACTCTCTTCCTCTTTTGCCTTCATTGTTCAAAGAAGCATTGTCAGCCTCATCATCAAAATCAACAAGGGAATATCGTGCTGGTCTTTGTTCTCTTCCAGATAATCATGTAACCACACAATTAGGTTACGTAATGACACTTACATTGTTCTTGCATACAAGAATGTTTGTATGATTAAGCGAAAAATCTGCATCCAAGCAATGATTTTTTGAAGTCCGATTTAGCAGATGTAATTCCAATTACTTGTTCAACCCATTTCGAATCATCTGTTTTTCCGAACCTATGAATATTTCCTACACCTTTATTTACTTAACTTGATCTGAATCAATGTCAAGGCCTTCACCAATCACATCGTTTTCAATTCTTAGCTGTGTCTGGTTTCAAGCTTTCCATTAAACCAGCAAGAACAATTATTAATCTATATCCAGCATCAATTGCCCGGTTGATTACTGCATTAAAGTTTTGGGTCTTTCCAGCTTGAAACACTTCCAACGACTAATCCCTTTAATATAAAATGCCTCCTTGATTTCGGATTACCCATTTTTCCCAATATCTCAAGACTTGTCTTTCTTGTTTCTTCAATAACCTTCCCTGAACGACCTGTTTTTTCAAAGAAGAGTAAAATACCTGTCGCTGTAATTCCAGGAGTTATTCATCAGCTCCTTTCTTTCTGATGTCAACCATGTTCTGAATCCTTTTTTCGTAAGAGAATTGCTTGGATCAATGTCAATAGGGTTCACGGATAAATACTGATTCTTGGCAGTTTCATAATAATTTTTCAAAGTCACCTCATCAATTTCAGGATAGCCATATACTTTGATTACAGCAATGATTGAATCCTTTATCTCAGGAAGAAGATTCATAAAGTATCCAGGAGACAAGGAATTATTCGAAGAATATTCTTTTGCCTTGCTTGCGATGATTTTTATGATGATATCTATATTTATTCTCCATGAGATTTATTTTAATAGTTGCATTACTTCTTGTGGCAATGAGCTTTCGGGTAAAGCCAAGATTTGGAAGTATGTCAGTTTTTATCATTTCCGATGAGAGACCGCTTTCTTTTAGTTCGTTCACGCAGGTTAATAAATCTTTCAATGACAACCCGTCTTTTTCTTCAATTCCAACGAATGGTTTTTCCTCGTTAGTTTGTCTGATTTCATTAATCCTTGTATTGATCATCCGAATGACCAGATTCAGTTTTGTGAGTTGCTCCTTTTTTAATTCACCCATCAAAGATTTGAGTAATGGAAAACTATTATTCACTTCCAGCAATGGTCCTTTATGTCGAAGTTTTCCTTTCGAAGAGTTGAACATTATCTTCTTTCTTATTGGACGAGAAAATCTTCTAATGCCTCTGTTGAAGAATTCTCTCTCTGCCTGAGTTTTTAATTCATCAATATATTTTTCAAATGCTGCTGTTAAATCGTGCGGAATTTCAATTTGTGATTTGGCAACATTCAGATGCAATAAATGGTCAACACTGTTTCCTATATCAACACGAAGTCTTGCTAATTGTAGTCGTGGAGCTTTCTTGATTAACCCATTCCATCCACCAAAGTGAATTAATCTGTCTGCTCTGTAAATGTAAATTCCTTCCATGTCCATCAGGCTTCGGTTTTTAGTAGTCCAGATGGAAATGTTTTGACTTTCATCTATACTTCTTGACGGAAGAACAAATCCTTCTATTTTAATTGTGTCCGTGCTGAAATTTTTCTGTTTAAATTCTATCGGGACGGAAATCGGTTATTGTTGTGGAAAAGGATTAAAGGGTGCAATCAGGTTGTTGTTAATTCTTATCTGCAATGGATTTGCTTTTCGTTCCATATACCTGTGAAACACCAACGACAAATAATCAGAAGTAACTTCTGTTATCTGCTTCTTTAAAGCAGATTGTCTGTTGGCTTCTTCAAGATAGTTTTCAAACTTGTAAAGTCCTTTCCAGACAACAATTGTATTTGCTTCAAAATTTTCAAAACGATTCAAATGTCCTTCACTTAGTGAACGATATTGATGTATGAGTTTTGTAATTTCTTCTTGTGTGTTAACCAACAGTCTCCACTTGCCAACTTGTTTCAGATAGTTAACATCCCAGGTTCTACCACTATAAGTTTTCGTTCCTTTCTTTTTTGATAAAACCGTAAAGCATCGTGTCTGAGAAAATGATGCTGTCTTCATACCTAAACCAAATCTTCCAAGGTCAAAAATATTTCTTTCCTCTTCGGGTGAATTACTTGGAAACTGCATACTTGCTTTAAGAGACTCCTCATTCATTCCACCTCCATTGTCAGCAATAAACAAAGTGAATGGCTCCTCATCCATCTTAATGAGCACCTCTATTTTGTCGGCATTTGCTGAAACAGAATTGTCCATCAGGTCCGCTAACGAAGATTCCAAGCTGTAACCCTGTTCTGCAATGGACTTTATCAGGTATTCAGGATTTGGATCAGCCTTTTCAAAATCTATGTTTTCGATTTTACTCATTTTATTTCAGCAAGCTGGTTTTGAGTAACACTCCAACTAATCTGAATAGTTGGATAAATATTTTTAGCAGGATTTAATTTATTAGAAGGATCTTGAATGAAATTTATTTGAGGAGAATTGCTGATATCAGAAACTATGCATAAGTAGTATTGGACGCCTTTCTCTTTAGCTGTAATCCATTCCTTATTTGTAAACAAAATACCGCCTGATATATCGGACAGGCCTTTAACTTCTATAAAAAAATTCTGTTTTGCTTCTATTTTAAAAATCATACCCAATACCCAAATCTCTTGAGTCAATTAGTTTACCCTCTATTGGCTTTTTATTTTGGGAGTAATAGTTAATAAAGAATTCTGCTTGTTTTCCAGTTGTCTAAAATAAATTTTCCTTTATTTTTTTTTTTGCTTGCTTTCGTCAACAAACAAAGAAGTAATTCTATTTATTTCTTCGCTATTTTTGTATTTAGCATCTGACAATATTTTTTGAACTATTTCTCTCAAATCAGGTTCAGATAAGTCCTGAAGAGCTTCTATGGCACGGATAATTCTGTTATCCATTGGTCTTTGCCATCCTTTTCTCCATGGATGAACTGGATCAAATTCATCCCTTCTAAACTTTATATAGTTCTTTTTAATACCAAGACTTGTAGCTATGCTTTCGAACGCTTCTGAATCAGTTTTGAATCCAAGGTTCTGAAGTCCGAGTTTGTCAAACTTAGAAAGATAAAATGCGATGATGATGGCAAGTCTATTCATAGAAAATAAGGTTGTATATTTTATATCATGCCTTTAATTTTAATCACTCCTAAATATTTTTTGAATAATTTTTGCAATTTGTTTAGCCATTAAAGGAGGTACAGCATTGCCAATCTGCTTAAATGCTGACGTTCTGTTTCGATTTTCTTTCACTCCTTCGAAATAATAATCATCAGGGAAGGATTGCAGTCTTGCCGCTTCTCTGTACTGTTAATGATCTGTTCTGTTTTATATCCGGATGTATATAATAGTGTCCATCTTTTGCGATGTGCGCAACTACTGTTTGTGAAAATGAAGCATTGGCATCTACCACCTTGAAACGGTCAAAGAAAGAGTGCTGATTCTTATGTGTTTTTAAACGATCCGGAAGCGAGGAATAATTCAGCCTTTCGCCATTATTTAATTGTTCAACGGCAATTCTGTATATTTCTTTGTCCTGTTCTGTATGTGGTCTGGCTATATGCTGTGTCAGAATATCAATGCCGTTCCGTATATCGCTTTCATTCAAATATTGAGTGGTTGTTTCGCTGTATGTGGTATATCTGTCAACACCCTTCTCCGGCATGTATCACCGGAAGATCTGAAAGCAATTCCTTAACGGTATGATTTGTTTTAATCCTTATGGCTTCAAGTTCGGGTATTTCCGGATTCAGTTCTTTTCTCCATCCAACTATGACGATTCTTTTTCTTTTTTGTAGTACACCAAAATTGTTTGCTTCAAGTGTAAACAATTTCATTGCATATCCCTTTTTATCAAACAGCTTTTCCATGTTTTGCAGATAGACTCCGGCACCTGCAGACTTTAAACCCACTACATTTTCAAACACAAACATTTTGGGCTGGTATCTTTCCAGATATCTGGCATATTGTACATAGAGATAATTTCTGTGATCACCCTTCATTCCGTTTTTCGCTCTCGCCCTTCCCACAAGTGAGTAGGCCTGACAGGGTGGCCCACCAATTATCAAGTCAACTTTTCTTCCCTTAAGTTGGGCATCAATTGCTTTATGGATTTTTGGATTGCTCTCGCCTCCGATTGAGAGGTTGATGACACTATTCAATAATTCCTGCGGGATGCTTTTATAAAGTTCCTCTCTGCTTATTTCGTTTTTAAGATAGCTGATGTATATATCAAACTTATTGTTTGATTTCAGATAGTGATAAGCTGTTCTTGTTTTTAAAGTATAGCAGGCCGCTTCATCCATTTCCACATGAGCAATGGGATTAAATCCGGCTCTGATAAAACCTTCGGATAATCCCCCTGCACCGGCAAAGAGATCGATATAGTTTAAGGTTCTGGTCATGGTTTCGAAAACTCTTTCGAGTCAAAAAATTCTTTAAATGAAATCCCGAGTGCAGTAAGAATCCGTTCCAGAGTTCCAACAGAAATATTTTTTCTCCCTTTTTCTATATGCGTAAGAAAACTTCTTTCAATGTCAGCTTCGTAGGCAAATTTTTGTTGGGACAATTTTGTTTTCTCTTTCCTGATCTGAGCGATTCTTTTTCCGATTTTCTCCTGGATGTCCATGTTCAAACTTATTTGTATGTGTATGATAAAGCGGTATGTTTTAGTACACACCCTTTCTTTTATTAACCATTTCAATGGTTATGTGCATTTCTTTTTAGCAATAGTATCTGATGTGACTTAAAGTACATTTGCTTTTAAGTCACGTTGCATAACTTCAAACAAATAATCAGGAGATTTTTTTCAGAAGAGAGGAGAGGGTTCTTTCAAGTTTAGTGGGTTTCAGGTTACATTCCCAGAGATGAATGATTTTCCATCCTTCTTTCTTTAAAGCTTTTGCAGCTTTTGCATCATTGGCAATATTGGAGTTTATTTTATTCAGCCACCATTCAGTTCTTGTTTTCGGTACTACAAAGTATTTGCAATTTTTATGTCCATGCCAGAAACATCCATGAATAAAAATTACTGTTTTGTATTTGGGAAGAACGATATCAGGTTTGCCGGGCAGTTTTTTATCATGCAGTTTATAACGAAAACCCTTTGCATGTAAAAATTTTCTAACCAGCATTTCCGGCTTTGTATTCTTGCTTTGAATGCGGCTCATGTTGTAACTGCGGGTTGCTTTATCATGCACGTCTGCCATACAGTAAAATTATAGTCAATCAAATTATCAGCAATGAAACATTTGGCTTCGTGCTGCTTTCTTATCCCTGTGGTATATTATTTTCAACTGGTTTTAGTTTGGCAGTAAAATGCCTCAGCATGGGTGCTTCCTCAATGATCTCTAATCCTTTTATTTCATTTCGTTTATTGAATACTTCAAGGATCACTTCGGCTACATAATCAATATGGCTCTGTGTATATACTCTTCTTGGAATAGCCAGCCGCACCAATTCCATTTGCGCAGGCACCAGTTTTTTATTCTCATCCCCTCCTTCGTCGCATATTTTCCAAACATAAGTGAACCGATCTCCACACTCCTGATGCCGCCTTCGATATACAAAGCAGCCATCAGCGCCTGCCCCGGGTATTGCTCAACAGGAATATGTGCAAGAAATTCTTTGGCGTCAATGTACACCGCATGTCCGCCGGCAGGTTGCATCACGGGTACACCGCCCGCTATTAATTTGTTCGTTAAATATTCAATGCTGCGGATGCGGTAACGCAGGTAATCTTCATGCATCACTTCATTCAATCCGGTAGCAATTGCTTCCAGGTCACGCCCCGCCAGGCCACCATAGGTTGGAAATCCTTCCGTCATGATAAGAAGATTCCTGCATTTCATCGCCAGTTCTTTATTATGCATGGCAAGAAAACCACCGATATTGGCAAATGCATCTTTCTTGGCGCTCATGGTGCAGCCATCGGCATAAGAAAAAAGTTCATGAGCTATTTCTTCAACTGTTTTTTCTGCATATCCTTTTTCTCTCAGTTTGATGAAAAAACAATTTTCAGCAAAGCGGCAGGCATCAATAAAAAGCGGGATGTTGTTTTGCCTGCAAATAGTTTTTATTTCCTGTATGTTTTGCATACTCACCGGCTGACCGCCACCCGAATTGTTTGTGACGGTGAGCATGCAAAGCGGAATATTTTCAGCTCCTTTTTCTTTTATAAATTTTTTATAAGCATCTGCATCCATGTTTCCTTTAAATGGAGAAGGAATGGAAGGATGTTTGCCTTCCTCACATAAAAGATCAACTCCTTCCGCTCCCGAAAATTCAATGTTGGCTCTCGTGGTATCAAACAAAGTATTGCTGACAATATATTTTCCCTGCCCGACTGAGCCGTTCAGGCGGGCTTCTCCGCCGACAATGCTGAAAAGAATTTTTTCCGCCGCTCTTCCCTGGTGAACAGGAATAATGAAGGGCATGCCGGTGAGCTTTTTTATTGTTTCTTCAAAACGAAAAAAACTTTCGCTGCCGGCATAGGATTCATCGCCTTTCATGATCCCTGCCCATTGATCGCTGCTCATGGCGCTGGTGCCGCTGTCTGTAAGCAAGTCGATCAACACATCTTTTGCAGGAACCAGGAAAGGATTGTAATGGGCTTTTTTTAAAATAGCAATACGTTCTTCTTTTGTGGTGAAGAAGATCGGTTCAACGGATTTTATTTTGAAAGGTTCTATGATCGTATGCATAAAAAAGAATTTAGAATTTAGAATAAAGAATAGAGAAGATAGAATATAGAATACTGAAGAGAGATGGACTAAGAAGGTTTGCTGATAATATTTTTCCAGGGCTTCATTGCCTGTAAAACTAATAATGATACCCGGGTAAGGTTATGATTTATATCAGGTCTTTTCTTTCTTATCGTAATGGCAACAAGGCCACGGGCTGCACAACTAAACACAGAAACCCGAACCAAATACCCGGACAATGTGTGGCGAAAAACTTATATAGAGAGATTGCGGAATTAATTTATTCTAACTTTAAACAATCTCTCCTGCTCTCTAATATACCGGCATGCAACATTCATTTTTACTTTACGGCGCTAATGGATATACCGGTGAATTAATTGCCCGCTATGCCGCGCAATATGATCTGCATCCCATCCTTGCCGGGCGAAGAGAAGAAGTATTGAAACCACTGGCTGCGAAGCTGAACTATCCTTACAAAGTTTTTGATGTAAATGACGAGGCCTCTTTACTGGCTGCATTGAAGGAAGTAAAACTGGTTGTAAATGCGGCAGGGCCATTTGAGTTTACTGCAAAACCTATCATTGATGCCTGCCTGCAAACCCGCACTCATTACATTGACGTGAATGGTGATATTGCTGTTTTTGAATTTATCAAACAGTATGATGCGGCGGCCGAACAAGCCGGCATCATGTTGCTGCCCGGTGCAGGTTTTGATGTAGTGCCAACCGATTGCACAGCGCTGTTGCTGAAAAAATTATTGCCCGGTGCTGTTACACTGAAACTGGCCTTTGCAAATATCGGTGGCGGCCTGTCTCATGGTACGGCCACCACCATGGTCAATAAATTAGGACATGGCGGCGCTGCAAGAAAGAATGGAAAAATTGTTTCTGTGCCGCTGGGAGAAAAAGGCATGCGGGTTGATTTCGGCGTCAAGCAGTTTTTTGTGATGACCATTCCCTGGGGTGATATATCTACTGCTTATTTTTCTACATCTATCCCGGATATTGAAAGCTATACAGCCATTTCACCCAATGTATATCGCCTGCTGAAACTGCAGGGAACATTTAACTGGTTGCTGCGTACAAACTTTATTCAAAAGATGATAAAAAGAAAAATTGATAAACGTCCTGCCGGCCCTGGTGATGAACAACGCAGTAAAGCCATGAGTTTAGTATGGGGACAGGTTTCAGACAACAAAGGAGAAACAAGAACCGTGAGGATGAGTTGCCCGGACGGTTATACTTTGACAATGCACAGCACCCTGCTCATTGCTAAAAAAATTTTGCAGGGAAATTTTAAAACCGGTTATCAAACACCCGCCAGTGCATACGGAGAAGATTTGGTAATGGAACTTCCGAATGTACAACGGGAAACTATAGCCTGAACGCTTATGATGAATGCCGGGCCCGGTATGAATGTTTGAATGGAACTATCGGAGAAATTCAATCATTATTGTTGCAGCAGGTCAACAATTTGTTGTTTTGCTTTTTTTGATTCGGGGAAATTTAAAAACATCCATGCATTGCTCCTGGCAGGCAATCTTGTTACAGCGATATTGTGCCTGTTAATAAGAAGTTTAAAAAGGACTTTTCATGTGTAGATTTTTTTCACTGTAAGCGTTTTGCCGTTTCAATAATAAATCTCCTTTTCCGGGGTAATTGCTATATCTTCAATTTGTGATTTTCAGTTCTTCAATCATTTAGTATTAGTATAGCGAAAATTCTACTCTTCGATTCAGTAATATTTAACCTCCACTTTACTTTTTGCTGCGGGCTTCTATCACGGGTCTTTCATTATTTATTTAAAATTTTTTAGTATGAGGATGTATGTTTCCAATTTAAGTTTTCAAACTACCGATGAAAGCTTAAAAGCATTATTTGAAAAGTTCGGCAGCGTTTATTCAGCTACCGTAGTTACCGACAGGGAGTTGGGCCGCAGTCGTGGTTTTGGCTTTGTCGAAATGTCTGTAGAAAAAGAAGCCCTGGAAGCGATGAAAGAATTAAACAACAAACAGGTTGAAGGCAGGGCTATATCGGTTTCTGAGGCAAGACCAAAGAAGACGGAAAACAAAAGGTGGTAAGTTTTTAAATCCTTTCATTTACAAAAGCCACTGAGGACTTTTGTGTTTATCAATACAGCGGTGAATCATATTGGCCGGCAGCTATTATGATCCTCATCATAGTAGCAAGATATTGGTTCATCACAACAACCTCTGCAATATGTGACATCATTTTATTAAATAAGATCATTTTTCTGCAAAACATAATTTAAGAGGCAACATCAATTAAATAGGTTACCTTCAGTAGCTTTAAAGTTTGTCATTTCATTTCTTTTCTTCTCTACCGGTGACTAATTTTTTGCGCAGGCGTTTGTCTTCCTTTTTATTTCATTATAGCGAACCGGCGATATTGATTTGAATCATTTTGCGTTGGCGGAGTATTTTATTGTACTTCATTTTTGACATTTAAAATTAAACTTATGATACAACATCGGCAATCGAAAATTCTGTTTGTAAGCACCTTCCCTCCAAAAAAATGCGGAATAGCCAGTTTTACCCAAGACCTGATTCATGCTATCAATTCGGAGATGCCGGGCAATTTTTCGATTGTTGTTTGCGCACTGGATAAAAAAAGAAAAGACTCCCTGTATCGTTACCCTGTTACGATGGTGATGGATGGATTTGATTTTGATTCTTGTACGGAAACGGCTAAGCTTATCAACGCGGATACATCCATAAAACTTGTTTGCATAGAACATGAATTTGGCTTGTTTGGCGGAGAGCTGGGTGAGTATTTGCTTGGATTTTTAGCATTGCTTGAAAAGCCTTTTATCATCCGGTTTCATACGATTTTGCCTTTACCGGATTCTGCGCGGCGGAAACTTGTGCGGGCAATATCTTCACTGGCTGAGAAGATCATCGTTATGACGAAGAACTCTGCACGGATATTAGAACAGGATTACCAACTGCCTGCAGAAAAAGTAATTATTATTCCTCACGGCACACATGATAACAGTTCCATCAATACAAAAGATCTGAAGCATAAATATAATTTGGACAATAAACTTGTTTTAACAAGTTTCGGATTGTTGAGTCCCAACAAAGGAATTGAAGAAGGGATCCTGGCCATGAAAAAGATCAGTATAATATTTCCGGAAGCCATATATATTGTTTTGGGGCAAACACATCCCAACCTGCAGGAGCGGGAGGGGGAAAAATATCGTAATTACCTGCAACAATTAATAGTGGAAAATAACCTGGAAAAAAATGTGAGGATGATCAATGAATATTCGCCTACTCAAAAGTTGATGGAATACCTGAGGTTAACCGATTTGTACCTGTTTACTTCGAAAGATCCGAACCAGGCGGTAAGTGGTACGTTCCTGTATGCTATGAGTGCAGGCTGCCCCATTATTTCCAATTCATTTGTTTTGGCAAAGGAAATGCTTGATAAGGAAACAGGAATTGTTCTCGAAACGAATAGTGAAAATGAATTAGCGGAGAATGCCATCGGTCTTTTGCAAAACGATTTATTAAGAAAGCACATGAGTGAGAATGCTTTTTTAAAAACAAGAGAGACAACATGGGAGAAGGTCGGTCAAAAACATAGTAACCTGTTCTCTAAAATCTTCAGGAAACCGGTTGTTACAATCGAATTGACCGACCAGGTTTTAAATTAAAACAATAAACAGTTTATGGAGACAAACACTATATCAGGCTTTTCAAAAACCAATCTTTTAAATACCGGGCATTTGCCGGAAATAAACTTTTCGCATATTAATAATCTTACCGATGATACTGGCATCATACAACATGCGATGTTTGCGATGCCGAATCGTAAAGAAGGTTATTGTATTGATGACAATGCCCGTGCCCTGCTGTTGATGGTTTGGGCCGGTAAGGATAAAAAAAATAAAACAGCTCAACAACTTCTTCCCGTTTACCTGAGCTTTATTCATTACATGCAGGCGGATAACGGGTATTTCCGGAATTTTATGAGCTACAGTAAAGCAGGCATGGATATACGCGGATCAGAAGATTCATTTGGGAGAACGATGATGGCATTGGGATACCTCGTGGATGAAGGATCTTCTTCGTTATTGATTCGAACCGGCGCGGAAATATTTTGCAAAGCGTATCATCAAATTGAACATCTTAACTCGCTGCGTGGAATAGCCAACTCCATGATTGGTGTTTGCCGGTTTATTAAATACAATTATCCTGATGACCTGAAAAAGAATCTTGTAATAAGGCTTGCGGCAAAAATGACGGGTATGTATGAACAAAATAAACAAAAAGACTGGCATTGGTTTGAACCTGTTCTTACTTATGATAATGCGATGCTGCCACTCGCCTTGTTGCATGCGTATGAAATTACCAACGATCAAAACTATTTGGATATCGCACTTGAGTCTATGAAGTTTCTCGAATCAAAAGTATTTTATGATGGAGTGCTGCGGCCAATTGGTAACCAGGGATGGTGCAATCGCGAAGGCATTCCTGCTCAATTCGATCAGCAGGGTATAGATGCAATGGCCATGGTTCTTTTTTACCGGAAAGCGTTTGAACTGATGCATGAGCAAAAATATCTCCACAGGATGCATAAAAGTTATCAATGGTTTTTGGGGGCTAATGACCTCGGATTGTCGTTATACGATCCATCCACCGGGGGCTGCGCCGATGGATTGCATGCTGACGGGATCAATCTGAACCAGGGAGCAGAAAGCACTTTAGCCTATTGGATTTCTCATGTAACAGTCGAATCTGCATCATGAAAGTGGCCATCCTTGCACCGGTGACGTGGAGAACGCCACCAAGGAGCTATGGACCGTGGGAACAGGTAGCTTCTTCTTTAACCGAAGGGTTGGTAAGAAAAGGTGTGGACGTTACTTTGTTTGCCACTGGCGATTCTGTTACGGAAGCAAAGTTGCAATCGGTTTGCGAAAAGCCCTTAGGTGAAACAGGAGATGATGCGAAAGTTTGGGAGTGCCTCCATATTTCAAACATGGTGGAACATGCGGAGGAGTTTGATATCATTCATAATCATTTCGATTTTTTACCGCTTACTTATTCCAGGCTGATAACGGTGCCTGTTATTACCACTATACATGGTTTTTCCTCCTGCCGGATTATACCGGTGTTTAAAAAATATGATGACGATACGCACTATGTTTCTATCAGTAATGCAGACCGGCATCCTGAATTAAACTACATGGCCACGGTTTATAATGGAATTAATACAAATGAATTTACTTTTTGTGACCGCCCGGAAGATTACCTTCTTTTTTTTGGAAGGATACACCCCGAGAAAGGAACATCGGAAGCCATTGAAGTTGCAAAGCGGTGCGGCAAAAAAATCATTATTGCCGGGCTGATACAGGATGCAAACTATTTCGACAAAAAAATTAAACCCTTTATAAATGAAGATGACGTGGTATATGCAGGAAACTGCGGACCCCGCGAAAGAGATAAACTGCTTGGACATGCCCTGGCGTTATTGCACCTGATCAGTTTTGATGAACCGTTTGGATTAAGTGTTGCAGAAGCCATGTGTTGTGGTACGCCGGTAATTGCTTTTAATCGCGGCGCCATGCCTGAACTGATACTACATAAGAAAACGGGTTTTCTTGTTGATACAATAGATGATGCTGTGTATGCCGTGAGTCAACTTCCATTGATCAACAGGAGAAATTGCAGGGAATGGGCATCTCAAAATTTTTCATCAGAAAAGATGACCGATGATTACATTTCTTTGTATCAATATATTTTGCACAAGGAGTAATGTCAGCCGGCCTTTATTGCCGTTAATAATTCCGCGAGATTTATCGTTGCATAAGTAGATACATAGTCTGACATGGCATATGGAATTATAAGTGTATCGTTATGGATCATTGATCCGCAGGAATAAACAACATTGGGAACATAACCATCCCGTTCATTTTCATCAGGCATCAGTAATGGTGTTGCGCTTCTTCCGATTTCTTTTTCCGGGTTGTCAAGGTCCAATAAAGAAACACCTAAGGAATATTCACGCACAGGGCCGACACCATGTGTGATGACGAGCCATCCTTCCGGAGTTTCGATCGGTGATCCGCAATTTCCTATCTGCACCAGTTCCCAGGGATATTTTGGTTTTTGCAGAAGGACGGATTTGCGCCAAACCGTAATGTTGTCGGAAAAAGAAATGTAATTGCTTTCCCCGTCACTGCGGCAAAGCATGGCATATTTGCCGTTTATTTTTCGGGGAAAAAGGGCCATGCCCTTGTTCTGTGCTAATTCGCCATGTATAGGCATTACCTTAAAATGATAAAAGTCGCGGGTGAGCAAAAGTTTCGGCAATACTGTGATGCCGTCATAGGCGGTATAAGTAGCATAGTACGTAATCTCTCCATCATCGTCTGTGAATTTTACAAATCGTGCATCCTCTATGCCTTTCATTTCGGTATCAGCAATAGGAAAGATCACCCGTTCAGAAATCGAAGTGTCAACAGAGAAGTCTATTTCATAATGAGAGGAAGCCAGCCACATTATTTCATCGAGAAGCACTACAGCAGTTGCGTTATTTACGGCCAATGATTGTCTTACATCTTTCACATGTTTTTTTAATTCTTCATAGGTGAAAGTATCAGGAAGTGCATCTGCGAAGCTGGTATAAGCCGGGTTATCAGTATTTTTCATTTCTTCCAGTTTTCGAAGAAAAGAATTTTTGTGGTAGGTATGATTTTTTATGTGTTCGGGAGATTCAGGCATTCTTCCCGGGGGTTCAATTAAAATATTATTATTACCGTCGAGTATGCCCGAGCGAAAAACGATGGAAGATATATGCCCCTCTCCCGTAGCCCGGAAACTTAAGATCACTCTTTTTTCATCAATACCGAGCCCGGACTGATCAGGGTCCTCTACAATTGAAGGATTAAAAAACGCGGCTGCTTCAATGGAATATTCCATGGTGAAATAGGAACCGATCAATATCTTTTGCAATGTAGAGAGTGAATGAAGATCTATACTATTCTTTGCCAATAAAGGGATCAGTTTCGTAAAATTTCTCTCGAATATTTTTGAAATGTTCCGATGCCTTGTTGAATAATTTCTTAATACCTGGGTTAAAATTTCCTGCTGTTCTTTTTCAGACAGTGATAATATCCTGACAATAAGCGAAGCGCTTTTTTCATCATTACTATACAAAAAACGGGCAATGACGCGGCTTGAATCAGGTCGAAAAAGTATGTCCTTTCTAATGATATTAACTAACATGCAACCAATATAAAACAGAGCAATAAATTTTTAATGATACCGAATCTTATCAACCGGCCTCGCCTGCAGAAAGCGTAATGTCTTTCGGGGGCATCAATTATCAGTTCTTTCACTTTTGTAAGCCTGTAGTAAATTCCTTTGAAAAAGATATAAAGAATTCGTGTCCCAGGTATGTTTCGCGATATTCAATGAATAGATAAGATCTTTTCTCCGGCAGTACACCAATGATTGAATTTTCCTTTTCATTGAAACTATAAGTAATCAACTGTTTATTTGCCGGGAAGACCTTTGGCTCACGTTGGGAAAAATAACTAAAGTACTTGCCATGGATTGTATCAGATTAAGGAGCAAGGTAAAGCTTTCATGTCAGGCTTTGATCAATAAGTTTAGAGTAGAAGCAAGAAAAGCAAAGAATGGCCCCGACGTACCCGAAGAAAAAATTGTTAGCAGGTAACACCGTTCTCTTGACTTGTTGTATGAGGCTTGCCAGTTAGCCTACCAGGTTTTCTTTTTTGATAATTCAGTTGAGGGTGGGAACTCTGTAATGTTTGCACATTTTAAATTGCAAAAAGGAAGAAAGAAATGGGATAAAATTGATAAAAAACAAGTGCCCTTGTGGTTTAGAAAGTATTACTCTGAAAAAATAAAATAATCACACTTTGATTTCTTCGAACTCTTCTGGCATTCCCCAAATCGATAGATTTACCGCATGAAATTTTTTATTGCCGGTGTATTGTTGGCATTCCACTTTGTAGTGGCGGCGCAGCCCGTACGCATTCATGCGCACAATGATTACCAAAAAGCAGAGCCGCTTGTCAATGCATTGCGCAACAGAGTGTATTCGCTGGAAGCCGATGTATATCTTATAAGCGATAAAATGAAGGTGGCACATAACAAAAACGAACTTGCCTCAGCGCCCACTTTATTTTCTGAATACCTGGAACCAATCATTAACTTATTTCAAACTTATCATGGTCATATCAGTAATGACAGCAACTATGCACCGATACTGATGATCGATATAAAAGAGAATGGCGATGCAGTGCTGACTGCGTTAGTAAAACTGATCTCGGCTTATCCTTCTGTATTTGACCGCAGCATCAATCCATCAGCAGTGCAGATAGTGATCAGCGGGGAAAGAGGAAATAACTGGACGGCATGGCCACGATATATTTTATTTGATGGCAGACCAAATGAGAACTATGACGCGGCAACAGTGAAACGTGTTGCTTTCATCAGTGATTCTTACATGCGCTATTCTTTTCATGCGAAAGACAGTACCGATATTCTCATTCGGCAGGCGGCGGACAAAGTACATGGTATGAAAAAGCCGTTTCGCCTCTGGGCCATACCGGATACTCCGGCTTCATGGGATCACCTGCTGCAACTGGGTGTTGATATCATCAACACCGATAAAGTAACAGAGTGCCGGAATTGGTTTTCAAAACGTCGTTAATTCGTTCATGCTATCCTAATGTATATGGATGATGTGAGACGATAAATATGTCGCTCCTACGGAGCTTTTTTCCAAAACGCTTTCTTACTGCTATCAATATACCGCCCTTTCAGGGCTATTGCCCGATGAAAACAACAATTTCAATAGCCCCATACGTTAAGAACTAATTAACTCATCTTACTATGTGGCGCTCCTACGGAGCTTTTGCCCAAATACTTTCTTACTGCTATCAATATACCGCCCTTACAGGGCTATTGCCCGATGGAAACAACAATTTCAATAACACAATAGGTTAAAAACTTATTACCTCTTCTTACCAGGTTTTACTCTATACGGATGGCAAAAATGAAATTGCTTTCGGTTGCACAATCAGCAAGGCGTATATTCAACGCCTGCATGTTCTGAAATACCGGTAAGTGCATTCCACAACAGGCTGCATGTTTCCCTGCACGCATCGGCGGCAATTTTTTTGTCGCTGTGAGAAAGAGCGAGATATTTTTCTTCAAGTAAGGCAGGTTCTTCAAAATCGGAAGCATGAATGGTAAAATAAGTTTCATCAACTTGCCAATGGTGGTAATGTTTTTTTAATCCATCCAGTTTTGAAGAAGCAGTGGCAGGCTGTTGTTTTTCGAAAGCATACAAAGCACCCAGCGCACCGGCATAAGAAGAATTATTTTTTTGTACGGAGTTTACCAGTTCATCGATCTCGGGCAAAGAAGATGATGTGATCATTTCGGCCTGCAAACTTTTTCCGAATTGCTTCCAGAGTTCAAAATGTTCCTGTTCTTCTTTTGCGATTTCATTTTCCCCGATCTGCTGCCATCCTTCACTGATGAGGCGAATGAACTGACCATACTGCGATGCATATTCAGCAAGTTGTTCACGGGTTAAGTGTCCCGTTATTCCATGCCAGGTAAAAAGGATGGTCCAGCAAATTGTATTGCGCAAATGTTTCGGGGAATAGTGTATTCATCATTTAAGATTTTGGGCAATGATACGGAATTATGAGTGATGAGTAATGAGTGATGAGGGTTGGTGTTGATAGATTGTGGGTTATTGGTTTCCGGTTTCTGGTTACGATTGGTTTGTTGGTTGATTAGGTGATGGGGGACGTAGGTTTCTTTTTGCTTAGTAATTACAACTTACCACTTACTACAAAAAAGAATCCTGCCGATGACGACAGGACCCTTCTTGTATTCTTTCTTCTATTTTCTTGCTTCATCTCTACATTCTATCTGATCACAAACTTCAGTACCTGCTTATCACCTACGAGCAGGTATGTACCCGCGGCGATGTACTGCACATTCACCTGGTTTCTCCCGGGAATAAGTTGTCTTGTGAGCAATGTTTTTCCGTCGATGGATTTTACAGAAACGATCATTTTTTCTCCTGCATTTAACTCCAACATTCCGTTGGTAACGGGATTACCCAGTATAGCGAGGCGGCTGGTATAACCGGAAATAGTTACGGTGCGAATACTGCTGTAGCTGTAGTTACCATCTATGTCACGCTGCATAATGCGATAATAGTTAGCGCCATTGGCCGGAGACACTATGAACAAAACTATATGTAAGTATTGTACTGCTATTGCCGGCGGCAGCCACTGTACCGATTTGTTTCTTCCAGTCTGTTCCGTTGTTGCTGTATTCAATATAAAGTCTTTTGTGTTTTGCTCGCTTCCTGTTTTCCATTGAAGCAAGACGGAAGATCCCTGCAACTGTGCCGAAAAGTCAAGCCATGCAACCGGCAGGGGTATCAGTGTAGAGGCAATGGCAAAATCAGAAAAACTGCTAAGCCCATGATGGTGAGCTTACCTGTTAATCCATCGGTTTTTCGATCGATGACATTGGCAGTAATGTCGTCCAATCGGAAGATGAATTGCTGCGTTTCAATACAACGGCATCGTTCCATTCTGCATCCGTTATACCGAGTTTTGAAAAGTCGAGTGATATAACATAATTGCCCGGGTTAGACGTGGAAGAAGTAACAGTATAATAAATAGTATCTACAGAATGAAGAGCCGGAGGGCAATCCCTGCTTGAAATTTGCAGGATAACCACCACTGAATTTTGCAGCAGTGACGGTAGTACCTGAGGCAACCCATTTATAAAAGTTACATTCACTCCTTCATCAGCAAGGCCTGCTGAAGAACTTTCCGAAATAGAGGACATGGGTAATTATCAGTAACACGATTATTGATGACGCCCGTAAGAGGAGCCGTAGTAAGAGTAATTGGTAGCAGCGCCACCACCTTTGTATGGATAAATAGTGTAATGATAATCTATGCAGGCGATGCCGAAGCATCTGTAACCGTGGTTGAAGTACCGACATAAACAATTTCGTTTGAGCCATTGGTCCCGGCACTGTAACTGGTTCCGTCTACCGGCATAAGATCAGGTGCTCCTCCTGTTTTGCGAATCACAAGATAACCATCTGCGGAAGCGGAGGCTGTAAAATGCAATACATTGTTGTATGGGTGTGCCGAGCCAGTGTTGGTAAAATATAATCCTGTTGGCTGATCAGTAGGTTCGGATGCCAGTGCGGGGTAAACAGTGACTGTTTCATCAAAATCATCGGGCACTTTATTGGCTTCTGTGCCTATTGAAAAGGTTTGCGTTTTTGATACGGTGAGTATACCCGGAGTAGCGCTTGCTACTGAGTTGCCGGTGGCGGTTATATATAATATATGCTCTTCACCATTGTGCATGGTACCGATATTCCATGTATATGTGGAACCGGAGTTAGAAACAGTTCCGTAAGTAGCGGTAGTGCCCGTGACGGCTACATTGGCCGGGACAAGATTGGTGACAACGAGATCGTCCACATTCACATCGCCCAGGAAAAGAACAGATACCTTGAATGTGACTGTTTCGCCTGAAAGTATTCCGTTCTTATCAGCCGTTGTAGTTACAACAATTTCGGGATTGCAGTCGTAGATATATTGATTGGCTGTACTGTACACGCAACTTCCATTGGTTACAGTTACTGTAAACTTGCCGGCTACATCCGGCGTATAAGAATTATCTGTTACACCGGGGACGAGTTCGCCATCATGATACCATGTATAAGCAGTGAAGCCGAGTGAGGCTGTAAGAATAGTGCTGGGCAAACAGCCATCGCCAATTTTTGTTACTTCTATAGCAGGAATAGTTTCAAAACCTGAGAAGTAACCGGATGCTCCTGCCACGCCAGAATAGCCCAAATATCCAACAGCAATTGGCCCGGTCGCCGTTACAGCCACATTGCCAGAGAGCCCCGAAAGATAATAGGTTTTCCAGTCGGAAGTGCCGGCGACGGTTTGTTTGGCACTGGTGAGCGTACTTGTGGGGACGGTATTGCTGCCATAAGTTACCTGAATATCGGCATCAGGAATATTGGAAGCAGCAATGATGGTGATGCCCCCGGTAATCGAAAGCCCTGCAATATTGGAAACGTCCGGAACATTGTCCACCACGCCGGCAAGCAAACAGTTCACCGGTGCAATAAAGTTGAGATCGCCCGTAGCTGTTTGGACGTCGCCAGCCAGAGACTGCACAGCATAAGCTTCTTTAGAAGTAGTGACATACATATTGGCTCCGGGAACCGAGACGCTGGTTGAATGCTGAGAATAGTATGTAGATGGTATCTCGTAATAGTCGCCATTATTGATGGTTGCGATCGGTGTGGTACCTCCGTTCACATATATCTTTGTATCGTTTTGTGTTGCAATGATCACCGGGAACTCCAAACCATCTACCCCTCTGCCACGAACAAAAATATATTCCTTTCCGAGACTGTTTTCCGGAATAATCTGGTCAATGCCGCAATCCCGGCTGGATTCAGTCGCCACAGGTTGATAGTGCATTTCTCCAAAACTTACAGCAATAGGATTATCCGATGTGATACTGGCGCCAAGCCAGCCAGCCACGTTGGCGGTATTACCATTGGTGGGGGCCTCCAGCACGTAACTTTGCCCTTTATTAAGGGTTATAGTAAGATTATCTGCTGTAATACCAGCCTCGGTTGTACCCTGCCTGAATGTACAAGCCGGATCATAACCAAAAATATTTACTGTAGTATTATCTTCGGTAGCCATGACCCCCAATGAGGTGGAGATAGCAGCAGTAAACGATCCCCGGTTGGGAGCGCCTACCCATTTGAAAGCAGTACCTAATGCCGTTCTTCCTTTTGAAGTAAGCGATGAAGCCTGGCTTGCCGATTTACCTCTCCAGTTGACATAGAATTTTTTTCCGCTGGGAGATTCAAAGCGCAAACCTGAATTGCTTTGCACATAGCCCGTATTTGCATCGGTAAGAAGGGTGATATTGTTATCCCCATCGCCTGGATTGTAAGTAGCGCCTGCGGATTTGGATATGGAAAGAGTTTGAACAGGGGTAGTGCTGGTACCAATGTAAATATTTACATCAAATGCAGTGGTCTCTGGAGTTGACAGATAAATGAGTTGTTGGGCAAAAGCACCTGTTCTTTGTTTCAGTGGCGGCAGGTAATGCAGATCGCTTAACTGTGCAAGGGCGGGAAGAGTTTCGCAGAAAAACAAAATCAAAAGCAGGGTAGTCCTGGTAGCGAGTTTCATTGGTATTGATTTATTAGTGGTTAGTAAAAAGGTTCCTGAACACAATGGTGGCGTACAGATAAGGGATTTCAATGTCCAAATATAAATTTTTTATAGGCACCGCCTTTTGACATTTGATAAAATTCTTTGGAATTGAATAGTTTAGGTATATCCACCTATCATGAATGATGAGTGGTGAATTGTGACCGGGCGATGATGTGGCGGACCGTTATTTATTATTTCTCGTTGGGATTAGTTGATTGGTTGGGGGGTAAAAGTTGAGTGGTTGAAAAGTTGATTGGCTTGGTTTTTACTGATGAGGGATCCAAGACATATGCAATCCTTTGCCAATCTTTTCGTTTTAAGCTTAACAATAGTTTGTGCGCCGAATGCTTTTAACTGAATAGATATTTTCAGATTTTGTATTAGCTCTTTCCGGTTGTAAAATGAAGAGCTGCCCGTTAACTTAAACGTACCTCTATGATCAAATTTTTACTCCGCAATTCTTTATTTGCCATTTTGCTCACGGCTTGTTCACCTGCTTGGCATAATGTGAGCAGTGATAATCTCGGTAATTATTCCAATAGCGAACAGGATTATGTTCTTCTCGCTGCACTCAAAGACACTGTAATCAATTTTCCTGATACATTAGCAGGAGATAAGCCCCTGTCCTTAATGGATCTGCCGGCAACAGAGGATGGTAAGGTCGCATTGTCACCCGGTTTTTATGAAGCAGATTTTAAAAGTTATTGCCTGCAACCCGGCACACCAAGCCCGGGCGATGGTGATGCTTATATGCAGGGACCTCTTACGAGTTATCGCAAGGATATTGTGGAAGCGGTTCTCCGTAATTCTTTAAAAAAACCAAACCTCGAACAAAGAAATATTCAATTGTTGTTATGGTCTGTCGTAAGCGGTTCTGATTTCAGAAAACTGTCCTGGGAAGTACAGGCAACAGCAAATCAACTTTTATCACACAAACAAATATTTCAACTAAAAGGCGGAGTGATGGGAGTAGTAAAGACCGTCTCGACGTCAATGCCTGAAACAGGAGCTACTAGTAAACTGAAGCAATTGTTTGAAACAGGTGCCAGCTCTTATGAATTGTTTGAAAGAGTGGCTGTGCTGCAACAAACTTCTGAATTAAAAAAAGCAGAAATTGAAAAAGATCAATGGTACAAACAGGATGGTGGTTACTATCTGCGCTATTTTCCGAGCAGCTACCAGCATGTGAAAATACAGGTGTATGTTCCGGAGACAGCCTATACTTCTGTTATGAATGCAAAAGGTTACCTGTTATTTGACCCGGTGACGATGATGGCGATACCAACTCATTCGAATTCGCAAAGATTAGGTATCGGCGCACCTGCGATCGATGTGCTCAGGAAGATCATAGAAATTCAAAGTATACCAAGGCCTTCACAAAAGCCGCCGGTGAAAGTGAAGAACCCTAAGACAGGAGTGTCTACATAAATTCTACGACTTGTCTCATCTCCATATTATTGCCCATTGCATCTTTAATAAAATAAAGCCTGATATTTTTATATGTCAAGATGCAGAATAGTGGCCGTAAGTTCCTGATCGGAGGTTTTGGCCCGTAGTGATGCTGTAGACATAAACAACAGCAGGAAAACAGGAGGGCGGATAAATAGTGTTTTTTTCATGATGATCTATTTTATAAATATCTTTTTTAACCCTTCGCACATGGATCTTACTCTTTCATAAGAAGAATAAGAATTTTTTTCTTTGTCAAGTTTTATTCTCATGTAACCGGGATATTTTTCAATATAAAAATTGGTGTTGTCACCAAGAGCAATCTTTCCATTCAGCCGCGTATTGACAAAAGACATGTTGGTGACCGAACCCAACTTCTCGTCCATATATTCTTCTACTGCTCTTGTGCGGTTTTTATTAAAATCAGCTTCCATCGAGTAGTAGCGTTTGGAGTCATTGTAGTGAATGGCGATGTTATGGTCGGACCAGCGACAGGAAGTAAAAACTAATACCCCGGCTAACAATAAAAAAGATAATCTTTTCATGTCTTTTGTTTAATGATTAAAAATAATCCACCTTATCAGCCGGGGCTGACAGAATTTCGTTTACGGAGTTGAAGCTGGTTGAAATAAACTTGTTGAAGCGGAGACACAAAAATAATAATGAAAATGAATTTCCAAAGCTGTTTGGTTTAAATGGTAATAATGATTGAGTAAGCGGGTGGATAATCGCATAATTATTTAGAGAATACGGGTAAATAAAAAATCCCTGCATGCAGGGATTTTTCAAGTTAATAAAATATCATTTTGCCGGTCGTTTGTATTGGCTGTAGAAAGTTATCTTTCCATCTTTCAACCCATTGATATCATGATAATAAGCAGAATCGACTTTTCCGTTTTTATACGTATCCGTTTCCTTATACCAGGTAAGAATGGCGGCGTCTTTTTTATCTGGCTCATACATTTTTTGCCATACTTGCATATCAATGGCTACAGAGCTGAGACTGTCGCGGTATTTGCTCCAGATCTTCATAAGGTCTGCATTGGTACCATTAAAATGATCACCGGTGTTCATATTTACCATTACACTGTCGCCCATGGTACCTGCCAGGCCTGCCATGTCGCCATTTTCCCAGTATTTATAACTCATCAATACTGTTTTAAGATCAGCATCAGACACATCCTGCGTGAAATGACTGGAGTAGGAAGCTTTATAAGGCATATCAGTCATGGATGTTGAAGCAGTGCTGTCTTTTGAAGACGTTTCAGAGTTTGTTTTCTCATTATTGCACGCAAGCAAAAAACCTACGAACGAAAAACACAAAAGAATTTTTTTCATTTTGAATTATTTTGGTGTAAAAAATTGAGATGATGGTCAGTTATCAGAAGGTGGAGTAACCAGGGATGAGATTTAAGAAGAGAAAGGTAATACTAATTAATTTTGAAATAAAAAAAATAAGCTTCCTCCAAAAAGAAGACGCCTGGTTTGACATTAAACCTGTCGTTTGCACAATCTTTATTTTGCGAGGAAAATGACAAGTGTCAACAAAAGAATGCTGGCGATTAGCCACAAAAGCCAAATGATCTCTCTTTTTTTATGATGCGATATCATGACCGAAGTTGAGCGACCAGGCAAAACAAAATCACTATCACATTCAACGCACAGATAGCTACTACAGTTATTTGAAATGACAGAGAGCGGTTTCTTGTGGCGGTATTAGTGGATAAAACCCGGTTCCATTTGTTACGAAGGCTAAGGGCAAGCTGTTTCATCGAAGAATAATTGTATCAGCAGTACCTCAAATGAAAGACCAAAATAACATGGTCTGAAAATGAAACGATTTTTAAAAAAATAAAACCGGACTGAAGAAAAAAATCTACAATAACATGCGATACAGCCATCAGGTATTTTTTACTGAGTTACTTTTGAAAAATGAAATTATCCCGTAAAGTTTTGGTTATAGCCTCCATTGTTATTCTGCTGGCAGGCGGGCACTTTTTTGCAAAGTACCTGGGGGGTGTTAAAAACACTGCATGGATCTATGTCATCATTATCTATTGGGGATGGATCGCCGGTTCGCTGGCAATTTTACTGAAGAAGGGTGAATTGAAAGAAATGTATAAGAGAGGAGTTGGCTGGTACTGGAATCTTCTTCCCATTCCTTTTATGGTATTTGGATTGATAACTGTGTTTTTACCGAATATGAATTTGATCAGGCCCGATGGTTTTCTAGCTTTGAATATATTTTTATGTTTTGTAAATCCCTGGTTCGAAGAAACGTACTGGCGTGGATTGGTAAGCAATGTATTTAAGGATGACATTATGTTCTCCTTCATTGTGTCGAACATGTCTTTTGCACTGAGCCATCCGCTTATTTTGGGTGTAAACAGCGACGCTCTGAAAGGAATACCTGGTTTTGTGGGCACGTTCGCTACCGGCATAGTTTGGTGGATCATTTATAACCGCACCAAAACATTGCGCGGAAATATCATTACGCATACTTTAATGAACCTTATCACCCTGACGGCTTATGTGCTCGCCAATGGTGCAGTGGTGTAACACTTGATGATCATTATCAATGAAGGCTGTGGTTATCGGTCTATTTATTATCAATATGGCAAAGCAATCATTGAATAAACAGTTATTGGATTGCCAGTTCTTCTTTCAAAAAGGTATAACGATTGATTTGATACACAGTTGACCTGTTTGATTTTTTGCTGATGATCTCAAACTGCAAGGTTTCGTCACCTACTTCATTTGTATTCAGCAAAAATGTTTTGGTGAAATTTTCACTGTGTACGTTTTCATTGTACAGGATATTATCGTCTTCATCCCGGATGATAATTTTAAATTCATTTTGTTCACTGTTGCCATTGAAACGAAACTGGAAAAGCGGTTGGTCTTTTACCCAGCGGATAAATTTCAATTCAACAGGTATTGCATGATGTCCCTCATTTGCCATCGATGCGGGGGCCATAGCTGTCGTGAACACCGTAAAGAATGCAATAACCAAAAGACGTTTGTTGCTAAAAATTTTTTCCATATAAATATTTTTTTAAGATCAATATTTTTTTTAAAAATTTTCGATGGGGCAATCATGAAAAAAGGCAAGCAGGAATGTAGTGGAAAGTTTTGGTGGTCCGATTTATTTCACACGACGAACAAGAAGGATTGATACTGCAAAACTAATAAAGCCGTAGGGACGGCGGCAAACAAGCTTAAGTGTATTCAACGACTGCCAACGCCGGGTGAAGAAACATAAACAGTTAGCAGCCAGGATGATCAGGCGTTAAATTTACTGATGTTCAAAAGGCCAGGCTAAGCAGGATTACTTTACCGAATCATTAAAACTCTCTGAAAGAGTAACGAATATTGGGCCTTAGTTTTGTACAAAATATGACACTTGTTTTATTATCTAAATAAAAATTGAGATGGCATTGTTGTTTGAACCAATAAAGATCAGAAGCATTGAATTAAAAAATCGGATAGTTGTTTCCCCTATGTGTGAATATTCATCGGTCGACGGATTTGCCAACGATTGGCATTTGGTGCACCTGGGAAGTCGTGCAGTGGGCGGCGCGGGGCTTGTGTTTACCGAAGCAACGGGTGTGACAGATGTGGGAAGAATATCGCCGCACGACCTGGGCATTTGGAAAGATGAGCATATTGAGTTTCTGAAACGCATCACCGGGTTTATAGAAAAACAGGGAGCTGTACCCGGCATTCAGTTGGCACATGCGGGAAGAAAAGCAAGTCATCATCGGCCATGGGAAGGTGGTAAGGCTTTAACGAAAGAAGAAGGTGCATGGCAAACCATCGGCCCAAGCGCCGTTCCATTCAAGGAAGAAGAACCGGCGCCATTGGCTATGAGTAAAAAAGACATTGAACAATTGAAGAATGATTTTCGTTCGGCTGCTATTCGTGCTGCAAAAGCCGGTTTTAAAATTATAGAGATACATGCAGCGCATGGTTATCTGCTGAATGAATTTATGTCGCCGCTTAGTAACATGCGTACGGATGAATATGGAGGAAGTTTTGAAAATCGCATTCGCATCGTTGTTGAGTTGATTGATGTGATTCGTGAAGTTTGGGATGAATCATTGCCCCTGTTCGTTCGCATCTCCTGCAGCGACTGGGTAGAAGGAGGATGGACGATCGATGATTCTGTTCGATTTGCCAATGCTATTAAAAATAAACCTGTTGATCTGATCGATTGTTCTTCCGGAGGCAATTCACCTTTTCAAAAAATTGAAACGGGGCCAATGTACCAGGTTCCTTTTGCCGAAAAAATAAAAAAAGAATCAGGAATGAAAACAGGTGCAGTCGGTTTAATTACTACAGCACAACAAGCCGAAAGCATTTTACAAAACCAGCAAGCCGATCTCATTATTCTTGCCCGCCAACTTTTGCGTGAACCTTATTTTCCTCTGCATGCCGCCAGGGAATTGGGCGTGGATTTCAAATGGCCCTCACAATATGAACGAGCAAAGAAATATTAAGCCATGTTGTTAGTGTGATAGTGGATTCAAAGTCCTTTTTCATTCAGCCATTTTAAGAGTATTCGGCTATCTCGGTCCATCCATGATCAAGTGCAAGAGAATTCCCGCGATTTTCAAATGATTTAAATTCAGTAACCGACGGTGATTTCCTGTACTGCTTAACTGCTGCTTTGCAAAGCACAGGCGGGACAATATGGTCTTTATCGCCTGAAGTGATCAGCAATGGTCCTCTTGTTGCATTCGTATCTACTTTATTTTCTGCGTTCGGATTTAATGTGGCAAATGCCACCTGGAAAAGCGGGCGTGCAGGTGACGGTACTGTATATCGATCATACAAGTCTTTGGGTTCTTCTTCGGTTATCGCATTAGTAAATGCGTAATGAAATTGTTCGTGTGTAAGCGAAACAGCTTTAGTGATATTGAAAGGATTTCCCAATACCGAAAATGACGATTTGAGTGCTGAGAAGGGCAACTGCCGAACGCCTTTAATGGGAGCCGGATCAATGGCAACACCTGCTGAAGCCAGTCCGCGACTAAGAAGAATTTGCACCATCAAGCCTCCAAAAGAATGGCCGATAAGAATGGGTTTTGATGAAAGAGATGAAATGATTTTTGCATACCCGTCTGCTACCTCTTTGATGCTATGGTTGGCAATGGCTTTTGTGTTCGCTCTCGATTCTGCTACCGTAGCGCCGTCACCCGGCCAGTCGGGATTGATGCATTCATAACCGCGTTCAGAAAAAAATTGCATCCATGGTTTCCATGTGGAAGAATGCATCCAGAGGCCGTGGATGAAGACAACAGGATTTTTGCCCATGATGTTAGTTTTGGTTGGTTAAAGAAATGAGAGAAAAATGCAAGGTAGAAAACTCTTGTAAAGCGAATGTTATTTATTTTTATACTAAAATTGCTGCCATGAGATATCTTATTTCTTTCATTTTTTTGTTGACAATAGCTACTGCATGTAAGCAAAAAATATTGTCAGGACCGGAACTGGAAAAAAAGTTGGTAGAAACCATGCAGGACTATCTTGATAAAACTGCAAAACCGGGTGTAAGTTTCAAAGTAAAGAATGTAACCTTCTTCACCGATTCATTAAAAAAAGAGTACAATTGCGAATTTCATGTAGAGATGCTGCAAGGCGCAATAGATACTACCGGAGTTATGACGGCAGATATTCCCAATAATTTTAAAGAAGTGAAAAGAAAACAATAAACCTTTTATCTCTTCGGTTGCTGCCTCCTTTTATTCAAACACCTTTTCGAATATCTTATTCGTATGCTTGTTTTTCAGGATCAGTTTTCTTGCGCCATAGTGTGTTACTTCTTCTTTTACCAGGTAATGGTCTTTATCGTATTCCGTTAAATGGCTGTCTTTGGTAACACCTGTTCTTCCCCGCCAGATATCCAGCTTCACAGGTTCCCATTGTTTGCTTTTTGCCGAACGATAAGCTGCATCCAAAATACAATTGACTACATAGCCATCGTAAAAATCTTCTTTTGGTTTTTTATTTTGTTCCATTGAATTGAACATATCCATGAACATATGGTTATATCCCAGTTCATTCAATTCATCCCCGACAGGGAATAACCAGCCGGTATTGCTTTCTGCTTTTTCAGCAACATAATTGGCGCCTTTCCCGGTTGTGAACATTTCAAAACCTGTGCGTAAAAAATTATTGATCCATATCGTTCCTTCAGTTCCCATCACTTCATCACGCAGGTCCATTCCTCCCCGGAAAGTCCAGCTTACTTCGAACTGGCCTATAGAGCCATTTTCATATTTTATCAAGGCAATGGCGTGATCTTCCGCTTCGATTGGTTTCACCTGTGTATCGGCCCAGCACATTACTTCAACCGGTATAATGTCTTTGCCGATATAGCTGCGGGTTATCTCCACACAATGACAACCCAGGTCGAGAATGCAGCCGCCACCTGCCTGTTCGAGATCCCAAAACCATTCACTATGCGGACCGGGATGTGTTTCCCTTGACTTGGCCCAAAGTATTCTTCCCAGTGCGCCATTTTTTACCGTTTCAAATGCTTTTAAAAATTTAGGAGTATACACAAGGTCTTCGAGATAGCCGTTGAAGATGCCTGCTTTTTCTACCGCTTCCAACATTCGTTTTGCCTCTTCACCATTTCTGCCCAGGGGTTTTGTAATAATGACTGCCTTTTTGTGTTTGCAGCATAGCATCACCGCTGCTTCATGTAAATTATTGGGAAGAGCAATACAAACCACATCGACATCGGCATGTGCAATGGACTCTTCCATATTAATGGTCCAATGCGATACATTGTAATCATGTGCAAATTTTTTTGCACTTTCCTCACGTCTTGAATAGATACTTACAATTTTATCTTTACTTCTATAACCTTGTAAAGAGTCAGCATAAAACCGGCCGATAAAACCGGAGCCCAGCATAGCAATTCGTTGCATATTTTTTTGAATTAAAAATTAAAGATTAAAAGATTTACATTTTTACTTTTTACACTTTATCCTTTCAGCAGCTTCATATTAACCGGATCCCATTGAATGATTTTCTTCTGAAAATAACTTTCATTGCATGATAAAGCCGGCGCCGCAGCCCTGTAACCAAAGGTTGCATCTTCCACAACAGGCTTGCCTGTTCTCATTGAATCAAAGAAGTTGGTGAAATGGTCTAAATGGTCGCTGTAGCCTTCAGGCGCTTTAAAATATAATATCGTTTTTAGTTGGTCTTTTCTGTTGTGCATCTGTCCATTTAGCATTATACTCTTTCTGCATTTGGTCCTGCATGCTTTTTGAAAAAGTAAACAAAGAATCATAACCACCAAAACCCGGTGCCTCAGGCATAATGCTGTGTTTTACGGTAAGATTATTTCCATGAACTATTATGATCCCTTCAGAACCCACAAATTGTATTTGCTCTTCACCGCCCGTTCCGCTTATAAAGTTTACCTGCAGGGTTAGTTCAAATGCAGGATGTTCGGGTGTATCTCCATATTGCATTACACCTGCCATTACATCAGGCATGTTGCGTCCGTCTTTCCAGTAGCTCAATTGAGCGGCAGCATAAATAGTTTCAGGTCCTTTTGAATTAGTGACAAAGTGTGTTCCGCTTAAGAGGTGTATAAATAAATCACCGGCAACCCCTGTACCCACTTCTTTAAAGGCACGCCACCAAAAAAATTTTTTTGAATCATAGGGCATCTTCTCCGTTACTTTAATAAACGTTTCCCAATCGGTTGTCTCTGCACTTGCATCGTCAGGAATCGTGTACTCCCACGCACCGATGGAATCTTGCCTGTCGTACACGGCATTCACCATATTCAGTTTTCCTATTTCACCGGCAGCCAATAATTCTTTTGCTTTTGCTAAAGCAATGCTACTTACCCGCTGACTTCCTACCTGCAAAACTTTGCCTGATTTCTTTTGCGCCGCTATCACTTCCGGTCCCTGGCTTATTTTATACACCATTGGTTTTTCGCAATACACAGCTTTGCCTTTCGCAAGTGCATCTTTTGTTATGGTTGAATGCCAGCAATCGGTAGTGGCAATAATTACGGCATCAATATCATTTTTCTCCAGCAGTTCATGATAATTTCTTGTTGTGAAAAGATCGCTGCCATACATCTCTTTTGCATTTTCAATTCTTCCTGTGTAGAGATCGCAAATGCCTGCCAGTTCTACACCGGGAACTTTCAGAGCAGTTTCCAGATCCTCATGGCCCTGTATTCCAAACCCGATAACACCAAGGCGTATCTTATCGTTTGAAGAAATTTTCTTTTCATAAAATAAAGTTCTTTCTTCTGCTTTTTCTTTTGCAGCTAAACTGCTTAACGGCGCTGAGGCTGCTAATAAACTTGTAGCGCCAATCTGTTGTAAAAATTTTCTGCGGGATGACATGCAAATCGTTTTAATTTTTTAAAGAAGAAGGAATTTTCAGGATTGGAGCAGGAAGTTACGGAATCATGATAAAAAAAATCATCAGGACAAAAAACAAAATTGGTAAATTGAGTGTTCAACCAAATTATTTTATTATGTACACCCGCAGAGCATTTGTAAAGAACAGTACTTTGGCAATCGCCGGCGCCGGTTTGCTTTCCAAAAACTTTTTTGATTTTAAAAAAAATGATTCCATTACCGGCATACAGTTATACAGCGTTCGTGATGATATGCACACAGACCCTTCCGGCTACGATGAAAAAACTGGCCGACATGGGATATAAGGTTGTTGAACATGCCGGTTATAGTAAAGGTAAATTTTATGGTTTTTCCCCCACGGAATTTAAACAGGTACTTGATGATCTGGGGTTGAAAATGTACAGTGGCCATGTTGGTTTTGGAATGATGTCCTGGGACAATTCTAAAAATAACTGGACGGATGATTGGAAGCAGACGGTTGAAGATGCAGCTACTGTTGGTCAGCAATTTGTGATAACCCCGGAACTTGCTGATGATGCACAAAAAGACTACGACGAGCTGATGAAAGTGATTGAACTGTGGAATAAATGCGGGGAATTATGTCAGCAACATGGAATGAAATTCGGGTACCACGACGATTTCAACCAGGATAACACTTTACACGGCATGAGCCTTTACGATATTATTATGAAGAACTGTGACCCGAAATTAACTATTCAGCAATTTGATATTGCCAACTTATATAATGCAGCGGGCACCAATCCATTGGATATTTTAAATAAATACCCGGGAAGATTTACTTCTCTGCATGTGAAGGATGTTTTGAAGGAGAAAAACGATCATAACCAGCATGACAGTACCATTCTCGGGGAAGGGGTACTGAATGTTAAAAAAGTTTTAGAAGTAGCCCGGCAGAAAGGAGTATGGTTAATGATCATTGAGCAGGAAAGCTACCAGGGTAAAGCTCCGTTAGATTGTGCCAAAGAAGATCTTGCGATCATGAAGAAATGGGGATTTTAATAGGTTTCCATTTTCAATATTTTTTAGGTTCATTTTTTTAGCCGGCTCATGCCGGGAACGATAAAGTATTGTGCGTGTTTCCGGGACACTCACGTCCAAATCTTACCTTCGCCAGCCATGACTGAAGGTTTACCTCACGATAATGTTACTCCCTTTGATGATCCCGGTAAAACAAAAAAAGAGCAGGTTGCCGAAATGTTTAACAACATTGCCGGTTCTTATGACCGTTTGAATCATGTATTATCGGCAGGCATTGATGTGGGGTGGCGCAAAAAAGCAATCCTCCAATTTAAAAAAGACAACCCGGAGCAAATTCTGGACGTTGCCACGGGCACGGGTGACATGGCCATAATGGCTTACGAATTATTAAAGCCGCAAAAAATAGTGGGAATCGATATTTCGGAGCAAATGCTGGAGATTGGAAAAAAGAAGGTTGAAAAGCAAGGACTTACTCCTTTTATTGACTTACAGGGCGGCGATAGTGAGACAATAAAATTTGCTGAAAATTCGTTTGATGCCGTGATGGTAGCATTTGGAGTAAGGAATTTTGAAAACCTCGAAAAAGGTCTGAAAGAAATGCTTCGTGTATTAAAGCCGGGCGGTAAATTGGTGGTGCTTGAGTTTTCCCGACCTCGTATTAAAATTTTCCGTAGCCTGTACAATTTATACATGGGTATTGCAGCTCCTGAAATTGCCCGATGGTTTTCACAAAACAAAAAGGCTTATCAATATCTTAACCAATCAGCCAAATTGTTTCCGGAGAGACAGGCTTTTGTGGATATTTTGAAAAGTGCCGGTTATTCCAATGCCTCTTTTAAACCTTTAAGCGCAGGAATATGTTGCATATACATTGGAAAAAAGTTCTCAGGCTGAGTATTGGTTTTGTACCGGTGATTGTTTTTTTGCTAATCAGCTCATGCACATTTGCACAGGAAAAAGAACTCTACTTAACTGAACATGATTCCAAACCTTATTATTTTGGTATAACGCTGGGTGCAAATGTGTCCAGTTTTCACATCGAACATCATCCCCGTTTTTTGCAATACGACAGTGTGTATACCGTGAACCCGCAACATACAGCAGGGTTTCAGCTTGGTTTATTGGCTACCGCAAGATTGAGTAACCGCTTTGAGCTTCGGTTCAATCCGCAATTATTATTTACTGACCGCGGCCTGACGTACAAACTCAAGTATGTAGATCCTTTTGAAGAATCTGATTCCGTCACGAAAAAAATAGAATCTATCATCACTACTTTTCCGCTGCAGATAAAATTCTTTTCCGACCGGATTGGCAATTTCAGGGTTTATATGCTTGGAGGAATAAAAGGCGATATTGACCTTGCGAGCAATGCCCGTTCAAAAAGAGCGGATGAATTGGTGAAGATCAAAAAATATGATTATGGATATGAACTGGGCATCGGGTTCAACTTCTATTTTCCCAGTTTTATACTTTCTCCCGAAATAAAGATCAGTAACGGTTTGAACAATATTCATAGTCGTGATGAAGATCTCAAGTACTCCAATGTAATCGACCGCGTCACTTCAAGAATGATCGTTTTCTGCATTCATCTGGAAGGCTGATGTCAAAAACCTTTTCAATTCTATTGTGTATTATCAGAAATCTTTAAACGAAAATAGGGTTCGTCATCTTTCTTAAAATTTTCCAGGCTTACGGTGCATTTGGAGAATTTCTGGGAAAAAGATTCTTCTTTGTTGTTGAAGACATCCATTACATTCAATGCAAATTTATCCTGCGTGGTTTTGTGGTTGAATAATAAGTCACCCGCCGCCATCGCTTTTGGCTGATCGGCAGGACAGATAAAATCAAGCAAAAAACTTTTTACCAAATCCCTTGAGAGATCAGCAGTGCTTTCATCTTCCATCCATTGTCTGTCTGCTTCAAGCGAAGCTTCATGAATTGTTCCCGAAGAAGAGTCTGCATAGATATAGATGCTGATGTAATCCTGGAAAACACCTGTTTTTATTTCTCTTAATTCACCTTTTTTATCGGCAGTTCTTTTTATTTCTGAAGTATGGAAAAAGTTTGCAAAATCACCATGCAGGTAATTTTCATAAGTGTCACCCACCTGGGCTACGACAGTAAAAGGGAAAATGATGAGCACAAACGCCAAAAGCTTCATATGGGATATTTTAGTTGTTCAACCAACTTTCTAAAATTTCTTTTTGCAGGGGATCCATAACAGGGTTTTCTTGTTATCGAAAATGGGGCTTCCTTTTTTTGACCCAGCACTATCTGCACATTTTTTTGCTCATTTCCCTGCAATAGATTTATCTCAACGGTTTCACCGGGCTTTTTATTTTTCAGAACGGTTTCAATAGTTTGAGACGATGGTTTCGTTCCCATCCATTTCAAGAATGATATTTCGTTGACGCAACCCGGCATTCCATGCAGGTGAATTCCAGTCAACCGCAGAAATAAAAGTACTGTCATTCCTTGTTCTTGTTGAAATACCCAGCCATCCTCCCGGAATTTCCTGTGAAGTTGTGTCTATATCCAAGCCTGCGTAATCAAGGTATTTTTTATAATTAAGTTCTTTTGTTGTATAAACATAATCGAATATTTCATTAAGAGAAGTGCCCGCAATTTTTTCACACACCTCCCGGAATTCTTTTTCAGTAAACCCTCTTTTCTTTTTTTGGTAAAATTCTTTGTATAAAGTCCGCATCACATCATCCAGCGATTTTTTATTTTTTGTTTCATGGCGAATTTTAAAATCAAGCAACATACCCACTACCGGGCCTTTATCATAATAAGAAATCGTTTTATTCACTTCGTCTCCTGTTCTTCCGAATGGTCCGTCACTCCAGGTATCATAACTTGCTTCACTCAGCGATTGATAAAGGCGGCCGGGTTTTCCCTCATAAGCAAGAATATTCGAGCGAAATGCATTTAATAGTTCCTCTTCATTGCAAAGGCCGGCACGTTTGACAAGCATGTATTCATAAAAAACAGATAAGCCTTCCGATACCCAAAGCATTTTTGTTCGGTTGCCGTTATCATAATCGAAAGGACCTAATTCAATCGGCCGGATGCGTTTTACATTATAATTATGAAAGTATTCATGTGCCAGGAAAAAATATATTCTCAATCGATCCTTTTCTGAATTTTGATTGCTCCCATTAAAACTAACCGTGGCTGAATTTAAGTGTTCGATACCACCCGCTCCCGGCCCAATGCCAATGAATGTATAATGTTTGTAAGGAATATCGCCGATCATATTTGTACCCCCTTCCACAATTTTTTTAAGGTCATTCATGAATCTCACCTTATCAAAGTCACCCGGTCTATAAGCAATGAAGTAATGAGGAACACCTTTTATTGTAAACGAAGGCAGATCTTCAAGATTTCCCACAAGTAATGGGCTGTCATAAAGAACATCATAATCAGGAGCGATGAATGTATTTTTTTCACCAGCCACCGGATCAAGACCTGTGGCAATGTTATTCCAGTTTTTATATGGTTTAACGATTACCGTAACTGAATGCTGAATCATTCCTTCAGGATAAAGAAAGACTCCACCCGGTAAAATATAAGCTCTTTCCTGGTCAACATAAGGAGTAGCTACAAAAGGCCGGGTAGCTTTCACATCATAATTAAGAACTATAAAATTGTGATTAGCCACACGCCATGTGTTGCCAGATACTTTTCTCCAGCCCAGCATTTTTCCGGAATGATCAGCCGCGGTGAAATTGGCAATGTTATTTGCAAAATCAAGACGTTGGTAATAACCCGGCGTCCACACCGGCATTTTCAGATCAATGGAATCTTCTTTCAAACCAGCGCAGGTCATTGCTACATGGAAAATGTGAGCTGAAGGATCATCCATGGAGACTGTAAATGAAATTGAATTTTTTTGCGAATACAACGAATGGGATGCGAAAAATAAAAAAGCGGAAATAATAAAACGCAAGGCTTTTGATTTTCTCATGATGAAAGAATACAACTTAAACGATTTTAAAATTCAAACTGTCTTCTTGCTGCATTTAACCTGATACCAATCGATATGACTGTTGTTTTGTTTGACGTAGATGTAGCCGCTACATCATATTTCCTGTAAAATGCAGAAAGGTCGATAAAAAGATTCTGTCTCACTTCGTAGGATAAAAGAAAAGAAGCAATAAAAGTTTTTGCCTGGTAAACATCTTCGCCTGTATGAAATCCATAATCCCGGTTGCGGAAAGTGTACGGTAAGAAAATATTGCTTCCATAACTTACAGTATTTGATGAATCGATACCCTGCTTCCAGTAAAAAAGTTTTCCTTCCAGCAACCATTTAGGCGCAGGCTGGTAGCGGGCAATGCCGATAAATTCCTGGAAATTGGCTCCCAGCGGGTGTGCCAGCGGTTGATTGTAATGCGTATAATTCGAAACAGAATCAACATGCGAATAAGTAAAAGGCCGCACCCGGTTGCTTTCCAGTTGCAGATCGAGATTTTTAATTTTAAATGCATCGATGTATTTGATACCCGCCTGTATTCCCCATTTGTTCACCCATGAGCCGCGATTTCTTTTTATTTCACTCAGTACAAATTCATCCAGCAATAACTGGCCATATAATTGAACGGCATGTTTTACATTCCACTTGGCATCCAGTCCGACCAAAGAATTATCGAAACTTCCGTTTTGCTGTTCGATGGAACGATAGAAAATGATCGGGTTCAAATACCCGAATTCAAAATGATCCGGTCTTCCGAAAATTATTCCTTCAAACAAGCCTACATTCAGCGTTTTGGTAAGGTCTATATCAAGGTGATGCATCACCGCATATTTCTTTTTTAGCAAACGATCGGCACCGCGTGGTTCCGTCGCATTCAGTTCCATAAAAAGATTCTGGTAATTGATCTTCCAGATCCTTGTATTTAATTTCAGGAATAAATTGTTGCTTGAAAAATCACTTAAAAACAAACTACGATAACCGTTGCCGATAAAGTTTTTATCGTAGCCGAATTGGACATCAATGTATTTGGTAACTCCGAAAGTGAAATAACCTCTTGCATCAAAAAAATCGTAGCCTGTTTTTTTAAAAGATTTATAATATCCTTCGCCGGGCACAGCTTTGTATTTACTTACCCATTGCTGCACATATAAAGGATCTCTTTCCTGGTTATCGGTGATGTATGAATAAAAGCCGATCTTATTGGCGATCTTTCCGCGAATGTCAACTCCCCTTGTATTCTGGAAAAGTGTTTCATTATTATTATTCTCTTTAGAAAATTGAAAATAGAGTACAGGGTTTACAGCGAGATCAAAATCTTTTGAATGCACCTCGTAGAAGGTTCCCGGAGTTTGATAAAAACTTTTCCCCCATGGGTGTTTGCTTTTGTATACTGAAAGATCATCTTTTACCCATTCAAGATTATTAACTAAATATCGATGATAATTATATTCATCAACCTTTGATTGTTGAATGATATTTTCCGATGAACCATCTGTGAGTTTTTGAGTGATGGTTTCACGGCTGTATGGTTTGATTTTTGAAAAATTCAGCACCGAATCCTTTTGCGCTTTTATTTCCATTCGCTCGAGGAAATGATACTCTTCTGAGCCCAATGGAATATAAGTTGTTTGCGAAAAAACTGCTATTGGAATGAGAAGTAAAAGGAGGGAAAATATTTTCATAAACACCGCTTTCAGCGGATTTAGGGTTGATTGTTTAATTTGCATGTAAACGATTTGGTTTATATACAATCGGACAAGTTATGCAAAATTACCTGATTAAGAATATATCCATCGTGAATGAAGGCCGCATTCAGCACGGAGATGTATTGATCAAGAACGGTCGGATTGAAAAAGTATTGCCACAGATCGCCGATGCAGGCACGGATGTAAAAGAAGTCAACGGCGAAGGAAAGTTCCTCTTACCCGGCGTAATTGATGACCAGGTGCATTTCCGTGAACCCGGATTAACTCATAAGGCGACGATCTATACTGAATCAAAGGCTGCGGTAGCAGGAGGCGTTACCAGTTTTATGGAAATGCCAAATACGATTCCTCCGGCTTTTACGCAAGAACTGCTGGAAGATAAATACAGCATCGCTTCCCAAACCTCTCTTGCCAATTATTCTTTTTACATGGGCACTTCCAATGACAATGCTGAAGAAGTGTTGAAAACAAATAAAAAGAAAAACGAGGTTTGTGGCATTAAAATTTTCATGGGTTCTTCCACAGGAAACTTATTGGTGGATAATCCTTCCACACTTGATAAGATCTTTTCCGGGAGCGAAGTGTTGATCGCAACCCATTGCGAAGATGAAAAAATCATCAAACAGAATCTTGAAAAAATAAAAGCTGAGAACAGGGAACTGACTATCGCTGATCACCCCGTTATCCGGAATGAAGAGGCTTGTTATCAATCCTCATCGAATGCAATAAGGATCGCAAAGAAATACAATACCCGGCTCCACATACTTCATATTTCAACTGAAAGAGAACTTGAGTTATTCACCAACACAATACCCTTAAAAGAAAAAAGAATTACGGCTGAAGTATGCGTTCATCATCTTCATTTTACCAGTAATGATTACGTCCGGTTGGGGAATTTGATCAAATGTAATCCGGCGATAAAGGCGCCGAATAATAAAGAGGCATTATGGAATGGCTTGCTTTCCGATAAACTCGATGTGATCGCTACCGATCATGCACCACACACTCTGGAGGAAAAAGGATTTGTTCGAACCTCAGAGGGTTTGAAGCTCCTCTCCTTTGGAGAGGGGTTGGGGGTGAGGCCTCTCTATGAAAAGGCACATGCAGGATTGCCATTGGTGCAGCATCCGTTGTTACTGATGCTCTATTATTACAGGCAGGGCAAGTTGTCACTGGAGAAAATTGCAGAAAAAATGAGTCATGCGGTTGCTGAATGTTTTCAAATAAAAGAGAGAGGTTATATCCGTGAAGGTTATCACGCCGATCTTGTGATTGTTGATCTCAATAGGTCAACCACGGTTACCAAAGAAAATATTTTATATAAATGTGGCTGGAGCCCGTTGGAGGATATGGAATTTCCTGCTGCCGTCACTCATACTTTTGTAAGTGGAAATTTGGTTTTCGAAAATGGTGTTTGGAATGAATCTCAGAAAGGACAAAGGATTGTATTTAACAGGAGCTAATTCTCAAACTCAGTTAAATTTAAAATTCCCCCTTAGGGGTTAGGGATATGGACTTAGACAGAACAACATTTAGTGACATTTCTATCTTTCACCCGGAAGAGGAGTTTTCTATTTTTCACAAACTGAATTTTACGAGAACTATTGGTGGCAAGGAATGGCTGCGCCGTTTTTTTTCCGAGCCGCATCCTGATATAAAACGGATAGTCGGCACGCAAAAAATTATCAAAACACTTCTTTCGCATGTTGACGAGTGGCCTTCGGAAATAACCAACGGCACCATTCTCGTCATGGATAAATTTTTGGACTATAGCCTTGATGCGATTTCTGGCGATCAAAACCCGATCAATAACCTTACCTATAAATGGTTTCACCGTGAAGATTATGGAATGGTGAAATACTCTGTCAAACATTTTGCTGATTTTTATCGGGGCATAAAAAAACTCGCCATGCAGTTTGAAGGCGGCAAAGATCTTCCTCCTGCATTTAGCATTTATATCGAAAGAATAATGCAGCTTTTGAGAGAGGCTCCGCTTAAAAGGTTATCTGAAACCAAAAAGGGAGAAACTTTTACCCTGTCTCAAAATTTATATTTCGGTTTTCATCTTCATGGCCGATATAAAACCGGAACACTTGAATTAATAGAAATTTTTTATCGCCTTGATGCCTGGTACTCTATGGCGCTGGCAGTAAAAACTTTTGGTTTGTATTTCCCTGATTTTGTAGAAGCAGAACAACCGCTTATAAATGCAAAAGGACTATATCATTTATTAATTCCGAATGCAGTCCCTTACGATATTGAAATGAGCTCGCAACACAATTTTATTTTTCTCACCGGCGCCAACATGGCGGGCAAAAGTACTTTTATCAAATCAGTTGGTTCCGCCGTGTTCCTTGCTCATTTAGGTATGGGAGTGCCTGCACAGGAAATGAAACTGACCTTATTTGACGGGCTGCTTACCAACATCAATGTAGTTGACAATATTGCAAAAGGTGAAAGCTTTTTCTTTAACGAGGTGCAACGGATCAAAACAACCATTCAAAAGATCAACAATGGAAAAAAATGGCTGGTGCTGATCGATGAATTATTTAAAGGAACCAATGTGCAGGATGCCATGAAGTGTTCCACTACCGTCATCAAGGGCCTCATAAAAATCAAAAATTCTCTTTTCATTCTTTCCACTCATCTTTACGAAATTGGGGAAGAATTGAAACTATATCCGAATATTTCGTTTAAATATTTTGAAACAACCGTTATCGGCGACCAGCTTGCATTCAGTTACCAGTTGAAAGAAGGTATCAGCAACGACCGTTTTGGATACCTGATATTAAAAAAGGAAAAAGTCGTCGACATGCTGGATAAATTATAGCAATCATTTTTAAAAAATCATACGCATGAAAAAAATTCTATTATCAATTTCAATGCTGTTATTCTTTTTTTCTTTTGTATTAAGTGCACAGGAAACAGTCGATATGCAAATGATGCAAAAGATCAAAGACGAGGAAAAGCAACATTCGCAGGTGGAAATGATCGCACACAATCTCACAGATATTTGCGGACCGCGATTGACAAACTCTCCCGGTTATAGAAGGGCATTGGATTGGACGACGGCCACATTTAAATCATGGGGCTTGCAAAATGCGGGACCGGAGGCATGGGGAGAATTTGGAAAAGGATGGAGCACTGAAGAATCATATATAGGTATGGAAAAACCGTACTATCAACCTATCATCGGTTATCCTGTTGCATGGACGAAGGGAACAAAAAAGGAAATTATCGCTCCCGTTGTTCTTATTGACAAACTGGACTCTTCAAATATTGATAAACTGGGAAATGATATCAAAGGAAAGATCGTAATGGTAAAATCGAATAGCACAAAATTGAGAAGCGCTTTCAAAGCGTATGCAACGAGATATGATGACTCGGTATTGAATAAATTACCTGATACATACATGCTGAGCAAAAAAATGCTGGATAGTTTTATTCCTTTTATAGTGAATGGTTATAAAACAAAACTGTACCTGCAATCCAAGGGTGCTGCTGGATTGCTAACTGAAAACCCCAGTACAAGAGATGGTACTTTGATCGTTCAGGGTGATCCAGCCTTTGCAAAAGGCTATGAACCTTCCTTGCCGGAGATGGTCATTTCAACAGAAGACTATTTGAAACTGCAGCGCATGATAGAAGACAAGAAAAATGTATCGCTTCAAATGGATGTGCAGAATAAATTTTATACTGATGATCTTACGGGATATAACGAGATCGCCGAAATTCCCGGCACTGATCCGAAATTAAAAGACCAGGTGGTGATGCTTGGCGGTCATCTTGATTCATGGCACAGCGGCACAGGCGCGACAGACAATGGCGCAGGTTGTATTGTGATGATGGAAGCAGTTCGCATACTACAGGCATTGCATGTGCAGCCGAAACGCACGATACGCATTGCATTATGGGGAGGAGAAGAAGAAGGTTTGCTCGGTTCATTTGGCTATGTAAAAAAACATTTTGGCGATCCAAAAGATATGAACCTGAAACCGGAACAAAAAAATGTATCAGTTTATTTCAATCTTGATAACGGAAGCGGAAAGATCCGCGGTATCTTTTTACAAAACAATGAAAAGGTGCGTGATATTTTCAAAGCATGGATGGAACCATTTGCGGATATGGGAGCTACCGGAATTACATCCAGCAACACAGGCTCGACCGATCATCTTTCATTCGATGCTGTGGGTATTCCTGCCTTCCAGTTCATACAGGACCCGCTGGAATACGAAACAAGAACGCACCACAGTAATATGGATGTATATGATCATTTATCTATGGACGATCTGAAACAGGCGGCTACCATCGCTGCGGCATTTATTTATAATGCAGCTATGCGTGATGATATGCTGCCCCGGAAGCCTTTGCCGGAACCGGGACGTTTTCTTTTTGATACTGACTTTCCGTTGTAAGTATATTCGTTCCAGCGGGGTCTTTTGCTGAACTTAATGATATTCGAAAACTCTTTAGGCAAAAAGACCCCGCTAAGACGTCCATTCACCCGACTTCGTTAAGAAATCATTTATTCTAAAAGCAACCGTTGAAGCTGATTCAATATCTTCATAGCAAACTTTGAGAGGATGAAATTTATTCGTAAGCAATTATTTTTCTGGCTCGTTTTTCTTATTGCCTTTAATTCATTTGCACAAAGTAATATTGATGTATTGCATTATAAATTCAATGTTGAACTGAATAATAATAATGACTCAATTTATGGGAAGGCTATTATTAAAGTAATAGCAAATGAGAATATAAATTCAGCCACATTTGATTTATCTGGTTTGAGTGTAAATGGAAAAGGAATGGTTGTCGGATATGTTTTGACAGATTGGAAAACACAGAAACCCATAACATGGAAACATGAAAACAATAAATTAATTATTTACGATGCGCACAGAAAAGGTGATACTGTTGCATTTACTATTTCATACAAAGGAATTCCTAATGACGGACTTATCATTTCAACCAACAAATACGGGGACCGCACTTTTTTTGCAGACAACTGGCCCAACCGTGCCCACAACTGGATCCCGTGCAAAGATGAACCGGGAGATAAAGCAAGCTTTGAATTTATTGTAAAAGCTCCATCGGAATACGAGGTTATCTCAAACGGAGAATTAGCGGAAGAAAAAAACCTGGCCGATAATCTTACAATAACGCATTGGTCAGAAGATATTCCGCTCTCAACAAAAGTGATGGTGATCGGTGTGGCAAGATTTGCGGTAAAACAATATGCAGATAGCCCGCCCGACATTCCCGTTTCCGCATGGGTGTACCCGCAGGACAGTATAACAGGTTTTCATAATTATTCGGTGGCTCCGGAAATTATAAAATTTTATTCCGATTACATTGCTCCCTATCCATACAACAAGCTGGCGAATGTGCAATCCAAAACCATTTTCGGTGGTATGGAAAATGCAAGCTGCATTTTTTATTATGAAGCCTCAGCCGAAGAAAACAGATCACAGGAAGATTTACTGGCGCATGAAATTGCCCACCAGTGGTTTGGTGATATGGCTTCTGAAAAAAGTTTTCCTCACCTCTGGCTCAGTGAAGGGTTTGCCACTTATTTTACCGACATGTATTTGGAATCAAGATACGGAACAGACAGTATGAACAGAAGATTGACAGAGGAAAGAAGAAGAGTGATCAGTTTTGCAAAACGTTCCGACAAACCTGTTGTCGATTCCATATCTTCTTTGATGAATTTGCTGGATGCAAACAGTTACCAGAAAGGCGGATGGATATTGCACATGCTGCGCAGGCAAATGAGTGATTCAACCTTTCATACTTTTATACGCACCTACTATGATCATTACAAAGGAAGCAATGCGAATACCAATGACCTGGAACAAATAGCTGAAGAAGTTTCGCAACAGGATCTCCACACATTCTTTAAGCAATGGCTATATACGCCGGGCATTCCGCAATTGACGATTCAATGGAAATATGATGATCAAAAGAAAAATGTTTTGGTAACAGTTAATCAAACTCAGAGTGAAGGGGCTTTTCAATTTCCATTGCAAATAAAATTAGAAAGCAGGGATACTTCCAAGATCACCACATTGAACATTACAAAACAAACAGAAACTTTTTCAATACCTGTCGCTTCTCCTGTCAACAATATTATTGCCGACCCGAACACCGATCTTTTGTTTGATGGAAAGGTTGAGAAGATGAATCAGTGATTATCGCAATGTTGCTTCTCCGATAAGTCCACAGCTAACGCACAAAGCCATTGGTGAGACTCATACCTTTAGATTTGTTCATTAGGTTTTGTTTTGCAATTCCTACCTAATCCTATGAGGCTAATTTTTTCATTTTTTTGTATTATTAGAGAAATTTACACCAGTTCCAAAGAAACATTCATTCCTATTACCCCGGTTAAATTAGCGGCTAATTTGTGCAGTACGTAATGCGCTATAACTATACCATGGGCAATAGGCGCCAACTGGCAAAATACTTCTCTATTTTCCCGAATTGGGAAAATTTATCCCGGGCCCAAAAAAACACTCGTACGCCGAAATTTTTCCGTCTTTAATCGTAAAATAATCGCAGTTCCGCAAGAATTTGCCGGGTGTCGTATAACCGGTAGCGATTACAAACACGGTATCTCCGTTCATCATCAGTTGTTGCACGTCAACCCTTTTGATCTTGCCCGCGTTAGGCCAGCACCTTTCCTTTACGGCATTTATGTTGATATGATCATCAACCGGGCTGGAGAAAGTGAACCCGTCAGCGAGAATTTGCGTCATCAAATTCCAATCATTTTTCTCCCAGGCGATATACCATGCCTTGATGATTTTTCCGTTGGGTGTATTCTCGAGCCCCGCTGTTTGGCCCGTAATAGTCTGGCTAAATCCCGTCTGACAAGAAAGGAGAACCACTGCCAAAAGAATTTCCCCAAAGAGTTTAGACATTTTCATAATTTTTGTTTTAGTGTTATGGCCAATGACTGGCGGTTTATTTTTCATCCTTGCGGGCTGTGCCTAAACCCTCTGTCATTTTCCTGAATTAGGGAAACTTACACCAGTTCCAAAGAAACATTCATTCTCAATTATTTTTCCTTCTTTAAATTTAAAACGCTCGGTGTTCCGGAATAATTTGTTGTCGTTGGTCCAGCCATTGTATGTCACATAGGCATCATCTCCATCCACAATAACCTTTTCCAAATCGAACCTTTTGGTATTATTGGCATTTGGCCAGCACCTTTCTTTGTATAGTTTCAAATTAATATGATCATCGCCGGCCGGGCTGGTAAAAGTAAATCCGTCAGCGAGAATCATCTCCAACATGTGCCAATCCTTTTTCTCATAAGCGGCATAATACTCTTTTATTACTTTTTCGTGATCGATACTATTTTGTGATTTCTGTGCGAAACTTGCATGGGAGCAAATGGTCATCCATACCAATAAGAGGTTGGTAAAGATTTTAGTTGTTTTCATGATTTTTTTGTGTTAAATATTGCTCATTAATAAATGCGTGCGGTTTGCCTTGTTAGTATAGACAACTTCATCGTTGAATACCGGACATTTCCCGATTAAATTATTTTTTTGGAAGTTTCGATGTCATTGTTGGAAAAAAGGGAATTGAAAATTACTTCGGATCTTCCTTAATGCCCATGCGTTGAAAATACTTTTGAATAGAGATAGTAAGAATGGGCAATTTATTATAATATGGATTTCGGTGTAGATCTGTCAGAATGCGAAAAGCTTTTTCATTTTGATGATTATACTGCAACGCCACCGCATAATTTATTTCGGCAAACGGGCTCGGATAGATTTTTAACAACACTTCATAATATTTACAAATGGCTGCCCAATCCGTGTCTTCAAATTTCTGAGCAGCACAATGCACCCAGGCAATAGCAGCTTCTAAATGATATGGGGAAAAAGTGGAATCTTTTGACTCTGTTAATAACAGATGAGCAAGCTGTATCAACGAACGATCCCAAAGGCTTCTGTCCTGGTACTCCAATTCTACAGCGTTGCCTTGTGCATCAAACCGGGCATCGAAACGAGCAATATTAAAAAGCATGAGCGCCTGCAATGCTTTCGTTTCGGAATTGCACACAGGGCTATCAAACAAAAATTTATTGAGCATGAGTGCATCTTCACACATCACTTTTCCCTGGCTTATCTTTTTGCCGGATTGCTTGTATCCTTCATTAAAGATGAGATAAATCACTTTATGTACGATCGAAAGTCTTTCTTTGGAATAGCCATTGAGGCTGACTGATAAACTCAATGATTTGCTTCTTATTTTTTGCCTTGCACGGTACAACATTTTCTCAATAGCATCCAATTCTGCTCCAAACATCAAGGCAATATTTTCAACCTTAAGGTTGGCGACATATTTTAAAGCTAATACCACCTGCGTTTTTGGCGTAACGTCGGGGTGGCAGCAAGCCATCAACATCAGCACTTGTGCGTCTTTAAAACCATGCTCAGAAATCTCTTCTGCTTCTATTGAAACCGTTTTGGCTAACGATAAATCTCCTGTTTTAGAATTTCGTTTAAGCAGGTTGATGGATTTATTTTTGCAGACCTGATATAGCCATCCCGCGGGATTTTCAGGCACACCATGCTTCGGCCATAGTACGGCAGCCTCGGCAAAAGTTTCTTGTACAATATCTTCAGCCGACTCTATAGACAAACTCCGGAACCGTTGTAAGATCAATGAGATTAACTGACCGAACTTGTCTTTGTAAATAACTTCGATACGTTTCCCAACTTCATTCATTATTTACACCATATACAGTGGCAATAGGACGAACCTCTCTTACAGCCAGGCCTCTTTGCACCAGTGGGCAATTTTGAGCAATGGCAGCCGCCTGATCAAGATTCTCTGCTCTGATAATTTCATAACCAGATATTCCTTCATTCGCTTCAATGAACGGGCCATCGGAAAGAATTTGATCTTTGGTTACATATCGGCCTTTTACCAGCAGCGGTTCGCCCTTGATATAATTGCCGCTTTCGATCAGGGAGTCAACCCATTTGAGCATCATGGGTATATTAGCGAATCTCTCTTCGTCCGTCATCTTGCTCATTTTACCCAAATCCTCCCTGATGATCAGCATAAATTTTTCCATGATTTTGTTGTTATTTAATTTTAAAGAGGATTATAATCTGATCCTATAAAATTAAGACAACTAAGAGTTCAAAAACCGGACATCGGGTGAAAATAAATGATCAGTGTTCCTAATTTTGGCAGAGACTCGGGAAGGAATCAAAAGAACATCGCATTCCCAAATAAGCTCCGATGAGTCCACAGCTAACGCACAAAGCCATTGGTGAGATTCATCCAATAAATGTGCAGGCGCAAACGTTCAATTTTTTATTTATGTCAATAGTAGTAGGCGTTATTTCGAAGAAAAGAGGATGGGTAGTTTCAGATGGAAGAGTTACAGGACACATATCACCTCCAAAAGAATGTGCTGATTCAAAAAGCGACGGTGATTTCCGACACCCAGGATAAAACATTCACAGCCCTTAATAAAACGGTTATCGGTTGCTCGACAGGAATTATGTCCATTAGTGGTCAAAGCACATCAGCAGTCATAAAGGCATTCTTAACTGCTAATTCTATTGCCGTTGATATCAATACTTGTCTTACTAATCTTGGCATTGAACTAATCGCTAAACTTAATCAGGAAAACATACTGCCCGAATCAAAGCAGGCAGAAATTCTGGTACTTAGAAAAGCTAATACCGGCGCTGAGCTTGGCTATCTTGAAATAAGGTATAATGGTAATATATTGGTTCCAACCGTTGGAATTGTTGATAGGGGGAACAATGTATATGTTTATCGAAGTTATGGTGACCCTTTAGCTCAAGCGGAGGTCATGAATGTCCTAAATGAAAAGCTAAAGGCAAATACGACACCAGAAGAAGTAAAACAAATAGTTAAGACTGCTATTGAGTCTGGTATAGCATCATCTAGCAAGCATCAATTTGGAGATGAAAAAACTTGCGGAGGTAACCCTTTTTTCCAATTCTTTTAACTGTTTTGTTTTGTCTCAATCGGGTCTTTTGCCGAGCGTAATGATTGCAGAAAATTCTTTAGGCAAAAAGACCCCGGTAAAACAGCAAAAATATCGTAAGACATCCATCTTCCACTGACCAAGCCAACGCAGAGGCAAAAGTAAAAAGAGCCAATTTACCCCCCTTTAATTCAATTGCAGACTGACATAATTCTATCTTTGAAAGCCTTTACAAGTAAATCGCAATGAATATTAAACTTCCGAAAAAATTTACAGACAAAGAACTCGACGAGTTTATTAATAGTATTTACTCAAATTTCAAATCAGTTCCATCTGACAAATATGTTTTTGATTTTACGGAAGTTGAGTTCATTGGTAATCAGGAGCTACTTCTACTCTCCTCTTTGTTTAAGTCGTTTGTTGAATCTGATGTTCATTTTGAGATTACTTTTTTTAAAAGAGGCGTCTCAACTTCAGAAATTACTGATAGAGTTAAAAGACAGATAATTCAATTTTGGGAGGTTTGGAAAATTTGGCAAATAGTTCCTAAGGAGTCTTACTATAAATATTTTGGTATAGATGGCAACTCAGTTGAGAGATTACAAAAAGAACTTAACTATTTTCCGAAACTTTCAGAGATATATACAAGACACGGAGTTACTCCTTTTGTAAGTCTAAATCATGTTCATAACTACAATGAAGTAGATATTCAGCATATTATTTCTCCGATCTACAAACTAAACTCTGTCATCGAAGACTTATTAAGGAGAAATAACTGTCACCACCCATTTACTAGCCATTCATTAAGCACAATCATTACTGAAGAGCTATATCTAAATTTCCTTGATCATTCAACCACGTCATCGTTTCCAAAATTTAAGCAATTCTCTTTTCTAAGCATATCATTTCAATCAAAGCTGGATGATTTCAAATTAAGTTCGGCAGAAATTCAACAAAGGAAATCGCTTAATTTTCAAACTGAATGCTTAAAGGAATCTGTCCATTTTTTCTACGATAGCGCAACAAAAAAATATAAGAACATTCCTTACATTCAATTTTCCTTTTTGGATTTTGGGAATGGAATTGTTGAGTCTTTAAAAGAATCATTTCTAAAAAATAATCCCAAATATCAAAGCCAGAATTACGATTCAGATATTCTTCGTTTCTCCTTCAACCATGATTCGTCAAGACACCCTATTTTCCATGAGAAGAACAAGCTTGAACGGTTCATTCCAAGAGGATTGTTTGATGTCCTGACAATAGTAAGGAGATACAAAGGGCTGTTAATTGTTAGAAGTAATTATGGAAAGATACTTTATGACTTTAGCAGTCAAAGCGATATTGACAAGGCTTTTTCATATTTTGGCAACAAAAAATTTTACTTCCCTGGAACTCTCATAAGTCTATACATCCCTGCCATTGAAGACACCTCAAAAGTAAATGTCTCATCAATAAAACCAGACCTTGAGTTTGCGAAAGTAAAGCCCGACAATAAAAAATACGTTAGTGTAAACTTCATTGCGGATAAACTAAAAAACGTAAGTAAAGAAACCCTTTATACATCTTTATTAAAGGAATTAAAAATTGTTATTTGCAGTTCCCATGATCAATCTCTTGTTTTTGTTAGCTTCAGGGGTTGTGAAATCGAAAGGCGAATAATAAAAAAAACTATTTATTTCCTTTTAACAGATTACGACATTAACCATAGAAACAATATTGTGATTCTCAATTCACCGCCTGATCAGATTGTTGATGAAATAGCAACGGAAGTTCTTACTCTCAATGATGCCCTTAAGAATTACAAGCTTCATCCGCTGCCAATAATTGACTTTGATAAGGATACTGAGGATGTCCACGTGAAGTGGCTTGGTATCTATGATGAATTTGACAAGGAAAAGCTAAACGAACTTCTTTACGACCAATATTCAATTGCAAAATCCGATTTCAGAGATCACTCTAATATTTCAGGGCATTTAAATGAGTTCGACAGTTACGGAAACCTAATCTCAAATTTTCCAAATAAGGATGAGATTATTAAGTTTTACCATATAGAGGATAACACTTTTACTGCAAAACAAGTTGATGAACTTTTGGAGAAGCACAACTGCATCAAGAAAGACGATAAAGTCAGCTTGTATTTATGCAATGGAAATTACTATCAACGGGAATATATTGAATTGAATAATCTTGTCAATGATAAGAAAGACTGCAACTCTGTAACACAATTGCTTTATAGCAAGTTAATGAAAAAAGTGAAAAAGCTTGATGGTCTTATGTTCATCGGAATAACAACAACTAGTCATAAACTTTTGAAATCACTTGAGTCACAAAAATTAATTTCCAAATCTGATTTTATTTCTCTTGACAACTATCACACTTTTGAGAATGATTTGAATGAGGATAATATCGATTCAAGTAAGAAGTATATTCTGATTTGCGATGTGATCTCCACTGGATATTTAACAAAGAGACTCAATGCTAAGCTGTCTCAATTAGGAACGAGCATTGCACATATAATTTCAGTTACTTCTATTCTACACCCGGCCTTTGAAACTACAAAAACGTTTCTTGAAAAATTCGAGGATAGGATTCTTTTCTTACATGAATATCCTATAGAAAAGTTCAGGCGTGATGAAATAGCAAAAGATATTTTTTTAAAAAATATTATTAGAATAAACCCTCATACAAATATTCCAATTGTTTTAAGCATTGACGGAACTAATTTCAACGACTCAATTATTTTTCATTCCTCAATTACTTATGAGGAGGAAATCAACGAAATAAAAATTCAAAATAAATTTCTGAATAGCATCAACGAAACTTCGATTCATGTTGGATTCTATCTGTTTAATAATGTCATTCATCCTTACTTTTTCAACACAGAATCAATACTTGAAGAAATTGGCGAAGAATTGCTTAAAGACATTTTTAAAAAAATCAACAATCCAAGTTTCAAAAAAGAAAAGGTTCAAATATTTTACCCAAGAAAATCTGGTATTGAATCTTTCAACTTTAGATCTACTTAAATCTGTTTTAGACAATCACGCGTTAGAAGAAATTGAAATCGAACGGTTTGGGACTCTAGAAGGTTGGAGATTTCCTCATAACACTGATTATCTCAGTGCAAAAATTGAAAATAGTTTCTGTTTCATATTGGATGATGGTTCTTGCTCAGGCGATTCACTTATTCAAATGATTGATGAAATTTCTTTTTACGATGCAAAGGAAATTGTGTTGTTATGTATTATTGGAAGGGTGAATGACCATAAAAGGGAATTCTTTTCAAGGCTTCATCAAATAAAAGTCAAGGAAGGAAATCCAATCAAAATTTCAATTTACTTTGCATGCCATTGGCATATTCCAACATATTATATTGATGAAAATCCAACTTCAAGAGAAGTTCATTGGCTTGAAAGCATCATAGAATTGCAAAACATTCCACAAAGTATTAGGAATATTGCTTCAAGTGTAAAAAAGGGAATTACCCCAAAAAGTGGAAAGCATTTCAAAGATTACAAATACCTTCCCAAATTAGAGGTTGGCGAAAATAAAGTAATTCCCAAAAAAGAATTACTCCTCATCCGCGAAGAGCTGGGGAAAGTCATCGGTTATAGACTTTATAAGGAAAGCTTTGTTTTTTTTGATTGCTTCATTAAGAAATATGACAGGAAGAAAGAAAGTAAAGACAGATACAAAGAAATAGAACTTTTGTGTGCAACATTTATTTATGAACCATACTTATATGATAAAATTGTTGGAATACTTCCTGATGTCGTCGAACAGATCGAAGAGTTCGTAAGGGTTTTAATTTTTTCTGACCAAAAAATTTATGAAGGATTAACATTTAAGTGGAATAAACTCGACATAATTCATTTGTTTTTTATCGTATTTAGAAATGAAAAGCTAATCAATGAACTTAATGAAGAAAACTTTAAAAAACTGATTGTATATACAGATACAAAAGATTCGGCTCTTAATTATGTCCTATATAAACTCTTAAATTATTTTGCCATCAAGGATTCTCAACTTGCGGATAAGAAATTCGATTTGCAGCTAAAAGAATTATTAAACAAACTTAAAGATGGAGGCACTACCTCCAGTAAAGAGATTCGTAAATATTACAACTTTATTTCGTCATTACCATTAAGAGGAGATTTCGATTCTCAGTTAACTGCGCTTGTTGAGAATTACAATAAACAAAAGGAGCCTGAATTCCATGTTGACAAAATATCTTTCGACCATAATGTTTCATATATTTTGGCTTTACTGCGTGACTCAATAAGTAATATTGAAGAAGGTAAACAATTGGACAACGAAAAAATTGAACTTGTAAGAGAAAGATGGTTCGAGATTTTGAGTTTTATTAATCCAATCCTTAGCTTCTCCATAAGGTTTAAAGAATTTTTATTGCCGTTTCCATACTTCCGTTTGATACATAAAGTTGAAAGTGGTGTTAACTCACTTCGGAGCATGGTGGGGTTCAATGAGGATGTAATTTTTTCACTAAGCGAATCGTTTAATGATGTTGAAAAAATAAAAAGCGTAGAGAAGAATATCGTTCGCATCCAGACTGATTTTAAAATTGATTCTGATTTTTACAAATTGATAAGTAAGCGTCAAAGCAGCTTGAATTATCTCGCTAAAGGTCTGCAAAATGATATTTCATCTCTTTCAAAAAAGGTCGAAGTCTTTGGTGATGAGTTTTTAAACCAAGATTATTTGATAGATATTCCCGACGTTTATTCGGAAATACTAATTAGAAAGGAACTGACAATAAATATGAAGAACCATTCTAAAAAGGAAATAAATTCTAAAGTCACAATAAATTACTCTCTTATTTCAGAATCAGAAATTGAAATGAAAATTTCAAATGTTATTTCTGAACAAGCATTTAATAACAGTAATGGTGAAGGAATCAAATGTCTTAATCTTCTTTCTGACTCAACCTTTTCGGTTTTAAATACAGGGCAAAAGCTGAAGAATCTAATTTTATTCAGACATTAACTTTCATAATTCAAAAAAATGGATACAAAAAAAATTAATCTTTTTGTTTATGATTCTAAAGAGAACTTTGAAAAATCAAAGCAGTTCTTAGGAGAGAAAGGTTCGTCCTTTAAAGACATTACTTGTATTGAAAATGCGTCGGAATTAGACAGATATTTTGAAACAACCTTGCTTGGAGATGATGAGTATGTTTATTTAGTCATTCATGTTTTTGCATTTGATAAGATTAGCGGCATAAAAAGATACAGGACTTCGGGAATACCAGAAAAATATGCTCTTTTGGGAGATATGCTTATTTCTGATGGTGTTGAATCTGATATAAAGCATTTAATGGTGGAAGAAAATATTCCGCATACACCTGTGTTTAAATATCACGAAGTTTATTCCAACTTGAAGGATGACAAGTTTAAGGTTCATACAAAGAGGCAAATTATTGAGTACTCTAAATCATCTTCTCATTCTGGCAAAATAGTTTCTGAAAAATATCCTCAAATAAAATATGCTGTCATTACAGCTTTATATAAAGATGAATTTGAGGAACTACATAAGGTGTTCGACTTTCCAGAAGAAAAGCAAATTAGGACAGATAGAAAAATATTTTATAGAGGATATTTGAAAACAGATAAGGACATTGAAGTAGTTGCAGCTGTTCCTAACTCAACGGGTATGTTGGATTCTTCGATAGTCGCAACTCTTCTTATGGAATTTTTTAGACCTGAATATTTACTTATGTCTGGGGTCTGCGGAGCTTCAAGTGATTTCAGTTTTGGAGACATTATTGTTGCCAAACAGATTTTTACCTTTCAAAAAGGTAAAGTTTCGGATGTCAAGCGAAAAAATGAATCTGGAGAATTTGTTAAAATAGATTTATTCGATAGCAATAAAGAAATTGTTGACTACAATCACTTGTTTGACAACGATGGTAATCAGGTTTCAATCAGCATAGAGAAATTCGAAATTGAGCATGATACTATTATTCAACTTGACACAGTAATTGAAGATTCAATAAATCCAAAACTGAATTCAATTAAGAATAAAATAAATGAAACCATTAATAGAGAATCATTTTTTGCAGGAAAAAAAGAAATCAGAGTTTCCCTGGAACCAATGGCTTCTAGCACGATGGTAATAAACAAGGAAGGATATTTCGAAGACACAATTAAGTCCGTTCATCGCAGAACTGCTGCCGTTGAAATGGAAAGCTACGGAGTCACTTCGGGCTTGTCAATTCGCAAACAATGGAAAAACCAAATCGCTCATTTTTAAATCAGTGATGGATAATACAGTCAATAAGCAAGATGTTGTGGATAATATTGACTGGAAGAAATTTGCCGCATTTACCAGTGCTCAATTTATGAAGTATCTTTTCGAAGAAAAAATAATTTGAGGAATTCAATACACAAAAGTACACATATTCTAATACTGAGACCAAAGCTTGCAAGAGCGTATTTTTTCGTTCTAACTGGGTTTTTTTGCCTTAAGAGGTTTTCAACTTTTATTTAATGAGGCAAAAGCCCCTTGAAACATCAAAAGTTTCTGTAACAGTTAGTCATACTCAGAGCGAAGGAGCTTTTAAATTCCCTCTACAAATAAAGGAAGCGATATTTCTGAGATCACAACATTGAGCATCAAAAAACAAATCGACACTTTTTCTCTGCCTGCTGCTTCTGACGTAATAATATTATTGCCGATCCAACACTGATCTTTTGTTTGATGTCACGGTTGAGAAGATGAATCAGTGGTTATCGAAATTTTATTCATTGGCTCCAACGGGGTCTTTTGCTTCTCTGATGAGTCCACAGCTAATGCACAATGCCATTGGTGAGACTCATTGGGGAAGGAGAAGTTTTGTTTGATGTAAAAGTTGAGAAGATGAATCAGTGATTATAATGGCCATCTTGA
>CAWCNR010000010.1:0-205638 GCA_963796995.1 uncultured Bacteroidota bacterium | reverse complement strand
CTACTTCTGCTGACTGGAAGAAATTATATCATGCGGAATAATTTATGATCATTATGAATCATTAAATGTTTAATCAATAACAATAAGATGAAAAATTTACTTACCATTTTTATTTGCAGTAGTGTACTGATCGTGTCCTGTAATAATTCATCAGGGCCGGCGTCCAATTCGCCGGATAGAAAAGCTGATCCAACGGCTTCATCAGACCCTGTCCGGAAAGGATATGGCACGTTCACCTTCACGATGGCTGGAAAGAAAAGAGTATTTACGGCGTGGCACTCCTTTATACTGTTTCTCATGGACAATTCTACGGAAGTTTTAATGCTTGAAGATGGTGGCCCCGGTGGCGCCGGCTTTGATTTTAAAATAAACAAGCAGGGAAAAACAGAATTTGAAACTGGTTATGTCAACACCCTTGTCCCGAAGCTTCTTTTTACTTTTTTTGATACCACCGGCGTTTCTTACATCGGAGACGGCATGGTTGTGAATGTAACTTCTTTAAGCGCAACCAGGCTTACGGGCACTTTCACCGGCAAGTTTGTAAAAGAAAAATATCAGGCAAAGGAAAATAACAATCCGGGCATTCCCCAGGTTATTGATGTAACTGATGGAAAATTTGATTTAAATACCACCAAACAGTCAAATTAAAATCAATAAAAAATTTTATAGTTCACGCAAAAAAAAAGTATATGAAAAAATCACTCATCATCATTTTATGTTTTTGCAGCATAATAATATCCTGCCATAATTCTTCGGGACCGGGAAAGAATATGTCGGAGAGTTCAACGGCAAATTCGTCTTCAGATAATAGCCAACCAGCTAATGGGGCTGCATTTGTTTCTTACACTATTGATGGCAAAGATGTAATGATTAAAGACAGTAAACTTTTCATCAATAAGGTTGTTAATAATACCCCGAATGGAACTGTGAATATAGAGGTAACTAATTTTTCAGCAAATCCTGCCGAGGTACTTCATATTATTGCACACAACAATGGCACTACTACTATTTCCCATTCTGCGGGTGGGGGTAGTCCTTTTAGCGATAAGCCTTTTGCGGAATTAATGATTCAAAACAGTAATCATTATGCAGATGCAGCGATTGTGAACATTACACAAATCACCGGCAATTATGTAGAGGGCGCCTTTTCTGGAAAGTTTACAGGTGATAAAGGCATCCAAGATCAAACCCAGGAAACAGTGAACATAACTAATGGAAAATTTCACCTGCCGTTTAAAAGCGAGTGATAAATAATCTCCTGCAAATAACTTTCAAAAAACTAAATATAATGAAAACGAAATTCTATTTTTTTATTATTGCCATTTTTCTTACTACTAATTTGTTTTCGCAGACTAAGGTCATGAAGCCAATAACAGCGAAAACGGTTGCGCCTACGCCTGCTGCAAACACTGTGGTGAAGAAGGAAGGGGTAGCGAAACCACAAAATAAGCCGGCACCAACCCCTACTGATTTGCAAAATGTTTCAGTAAGCATCATCAGCGGTGACGATGGTAAGGATAATGATACGTGGGTGTACATATCCTTATTGGATAACAATAAGAGAGTGGCAGCCTATTACAGCAACACGGTTAACAACAGTTATGTTACCCGACCAAACGATGAATTTTACGCTGGTGCGTCTGTGTCTCTGCCCATGACAACTGAGGCCAGTATCCCTACAACACAAATGAAACAGGCTGGAGGTATTTTGATCCCTGTAATGCGTCAGGCGGCATTAGCAGATTTTAATAATCAGGGAGAAGTGAAAATTCAAATTTCTCCAAATGGCCATGACACATGGAAGATGCAAACTCTCTCTATTACGTTTAGTTTTAACAATGACGGAGGTTCGCCGCACAAAATTACGTGGTCAAACATCGTGTTATCCCAAAACAACCCTACGGCTGAACTTCTTTTTGACAAAAACTTTAATCCTATTCAATAGCCCGTAAAAAATATTTACCCAACGCAAAACAAACTTATGAAACAGATAAAAAAATTTGCACTGATTATTCTTATTCCATTATCACTATTGTATTCATGTAATGGAAATGATAATCCAAATGCATCAAAAGACCGCGCTTCTTCTTCAACTTCTTCAACAGAAAATTCATCTGCAAATTCAACAGGCGATGCAAGCTTCTCCTGCAAAATTGATGGTAAAGAATTTTCAAGCAGTGAAAAAACTGAAATGCTAAACGTTGCCGTTAATCTCATTGGGCGCAATAAAGGCAAAGTTATTTTTTCTCTTTCTGACTTGAAAGAAAATGCTTCAGGTACTGTGGATATGTTGTCATTTATAGTGCCCGGGCAACAAGGTTCCTTTACGCTTACTGCATCCAGCAGCACACCTTTAGATGATTATATGTTACAAGGCATCTTCTATGTTCCCAATCCTGTTACTGTAAATATAATTTCCATCAGTGCGACAAAAATAGCGGGTACTTTTTCAGGAAAATATGGTATGCCTTCCGGAGCTGGCTACAGTAAAACTGTGGAAGTAACAGATGGAAAATTTGATATTCCATTTTCTACATCGGAAAGCTTTATAAAAATGAAACAGAATAATTTGAAATAATCTTCAGTAATTCTAAAACTTAAATAAAAACAATGAAACACTTATCAATAATCATTTTATCAATTTTCAGTTTGATAATTTATTCCTGTGGCAGCCACAATTCAAGCCCGGCGGGCAATACAGCCGATACAATAGCTGCAAATGCTTCGAATGCTTCTGCCTCTTCAAACACGACATCTTCAACGGGCGATGCAAGCTTCTCCTGCAAAATTGATGGAAAGGATTTTTCAGGAAAGGGAACAGATCAAATTGTAAACGCTGCGACCGTTCATGCACCCGGCATTATATATTTTTCTTTGTCACCAAACTTCAGTGGTGATCTAAGTGCTGATATGCGTGCCGGCGGTTTTGGCTTTGAAGTTCCGGACAAAGGAACAACTGTTGTTCGTGGTGTAGAAGATCCCCGTTATTCTATTGGTTATAATCTCCCCAATGAACCAACCAATACTTACCGCTGTAAAGAAATGACTGTAACAATAAATTCATCCGGTACACGAGTAGCCGGTACATTTTCGGGAACGCTGATTGAGCCCAAAACCGACAGAGAGGTGCTGGTTACCGAGGGCAAGTTTGATATCCCCTATTCATCTCTTTCTGGAAAATAAAAATCAGGAGCATTATTGATTATTAAAAGGAATAAAATTATGCAACACTTAAAAATAATTTCAGCAATCGTTGTATCATCATGTTTATTATTGGCGTGTTCAGGTAATAATTCTTCATCAACAGGTAAAGGCGCTGCGACTAATAACGCAACTTCATCTGGCACTACTTCACCTGATGATGCGAGCTTTTCTGCTACGATTGACGGCACTCCTGTTTCAGGAAATCAAATAGATGATCTGCAAATGGAGAATACTGCCTTCAATTATCCCGCAACGAATGAGAGTCCCGAAAGAGTATTGTTTTTTCTCTATACGAATAAGAATGGAGATGATTTTTATTATTTCCGTTTCTCATTTCCTGATAAGGAAGGTGTATATAAGTTCACTCATGAAACTGATGAAGACTGTCACTGTTACCTGATGCTCGATTATGATTTAAAAAGCAGGAAGTATTATCCCAGGTATAATGAAGATTCGGTAACAGTAACTATTGACAAACTCACTTCCTCCAGGATAGCGGGAACATTTTCCGGCAGGCTCAGGCTAAGCAATGATACACGATCAGAAACATACAAGAGTAACGTGATGATTACTGATGGAAAATTTGATATCCCTTTTTCAACAGGCAACATGAGGCCTGAGTAAAGTCAGATAACACAATAAATCAAATCACAAAAATTAAAAAACATGAAAATTTTTTTTATGTGTGCAGTAGTTCTTTTCACAACCGTGAATTGCTTTTCACAGGTAATACAAAAAAAAGGAATTCAGAAAAAAACCGATACAACACAAAAGGCAATGACCAGTAATACTGTTCTGCCTAAAAATAATAACTCCATACCCGCTGCTTTAAAGAACACTAATACTGAAAAAGCAAAGCCGAATACGGTGATAACTAAAACTCCAGTCACAATGCAAGAGAAAAGAAAAAGAAGAAAAAGAAAAGGCTCAACAGCAAGTTGAAGACGCGTTAAAAGCATCTTTGCTGGATGCATTTATTTATGTTAGCACAGGTACAACCCATATTTTGGGTACTGGCATCAATGACAACAAAGATCCGGACACTCACTGGTCATGTGGCATATTTGACCAGTCAGACCGACCAATCACTAGCTTTCATGATGATAGCAATTCGGATGAATATCCTTCGGGATACACAACACCTGCATTAAAAATGCACATAGATAATGCCGCCAACTTCGGTGATTTTTCCAATGGAGGCCGTCTTCATATCAATATTGCCCCAAACGGCCACGATACCTGGAATATAAGCCAGTTTGTTATAGTTCTTGATTTCCAAAACCCAAGGATCGCCCAGCGAATTAACTGGAATAATATTTCCTTATCGCAAGATAAAAGGGATATAGATCTGCCCTTCTATTACGACGGAAAGAGCTTTCGGCCAAGAAACGATCCGGGTCCTAAAATACCCCATCAATAAAGGAGGATTTCAGTGAGAAAAAAATTTTTATGACAAGGATTAATTGACTTCCATTTCCTCAAAATAATAATCAAAAATATTTTTATGAAACCATTTAGATTTTTTTCAATAATTATTTTTTCCAGTGTTATATGTTTCGCCTGTTCTTCTAACAGATCTCCGGCTGGGAGTGATAATTCGCAAAATAATTCAGGCAGCGCCGCTAATACACCCGCAGGCAACATTTCCGACGATGAAGGAAGCTATTCTTTTAAAGTTGCAGAAAAAGAGGTGAGCGAAAATGGCACATTAATGACAGGATACAAGGCAGATTTAAACATCGATAATGGTGTAAAGATATTGTCTCTTATACTGACAAATGCAAGCGAAACAGATGGCAGTGTATCATCCTTTGCGTTCGCCATTCCTTATAAAACCGGCGCTACCACGTTTACAAAAAAGAATGATAAGATAAATGATACCGATTATTTGTGTATCTATACCGGTGCGCCCGGGCATGGGGCCGACCAAATTGTTGACCCACATGTCAACAGCATTACCATCACCATTGATCAACTAACAGATGCAAGAGTATCGGGAACATTTTCAGGAACTGTAATTGGTGAAGATGGCAGCAGCCTGCTGCCTGTAACTGATGGCAAATTTAATTTACCTGTATATAAACATCAATAATAGTGTGATTCATTTAAAAATAAGATCCTTGAATTTATTTTTTCTGAGGTCGGAATAAATTGAAATTAATTATTTACAAAAAAACATTACAATGAAGAAAGTATTTTTTACTGTTGCTGGAGTGCTTCTTATAGCTACATATGGTTTTTCGCAAGGTGCAATGCAGAAAAAAGCAAACCCTGTAATACAGAAAAATCTTTCCACTAAAGTGTCGGCAATCAAAAGCGGTGCGAGCAGTTCTAACCAGGGTAGCACTGACAATGCCGGCGCTACTCTTTCAGATGAATATTTTTCGCTCAGCAATGAAACAGGTAAAGCTGCAAATATGCATTGGTCATGCATCTTATTTGATCAAAATAACAGGCAGATAGCAAGTTTTCAGGATAACAGCAACCAGGATGAATATTCCGCCGGATCTGAAACAGCCGCTTTCAAAATGCAAAACGGCAATGCGGCAACATTCGGCGATTTTTCCAAAGGCGGACGACTTCACATTACTATTGAGCCAAAAGGAAATGAGAGCTGGAAGATTAGTGTTTTAAAACTTACACTTGATTTTCTTAACCCGAAGCTTACTCAAAATCTTAGCTGGAAAGAAATTGATTTGTCAACCGGCAAAAAAGAAGCAGATCTTTTTTTTAGTGACGCAACTCAAGACCCAGCCGGCAAATACGATGTCATGAAGAATAAAAAAACATAGTGTATGACAATTCAAGAATCAAATTCATCTCAACTAAATTTTTAAAAAAATGAAGACAATTTTTTTATTTATCGCAATTCTGCCGGGAATGATAATGAATAGCTTTTCTCAAACTTCTGTTCAAAAAAAACAGGCGGAGCAGAAAAAGGCCAGCACCAAAACTCCAACTGCTGTTATAAATCCTGTAGTCAAGAAGGATACGCTGGCAAAAGCAACTACGAAGACTCAACCCAAAACCGCTGCTGTAAACCCGGTTATCCGGCAAAAGACAACAACCAAGGCATCCACCTTACCTGTTAAAACCTTGCAAAGTAACACCAGTCAAAACATGACCATTAAAGTGGATAGCGCCAAAGCAACTTTGAATAACGTTTATTTTAGTCTCGAAACAGGGTTGCATGTTGGTAAGTTGTTTGCCAATAGCTACAATAAGGATCCTGACACACATTGGTCGTGCGGACTATTTGATCAAAATGAAAACCCGATCACAAGTTTTCATGACGACAATGACAACGACGAATACGCAGAAATGAGCACAACAGGTCCATTGAAAATGCACATGGACAATACCGCCACCTTCGGCGATTTTATTGATGAGGGGCATATTCACATCAACGTAGCTCCCAAGGGAAATGACACATGGGGAATAGGTGAGTATACCCTTACACTTGATTTCGTCAATCCAAAGTGTGAAAAAAAACTTACATGGTATAATATCACTTTATCACAGGATAAGCGGGATGTTGATCTGTATTTTTATTATGACGGAAAAAATTTTGTAACACGAACCTACTGACCCTTACATATTAGTAAAACAATAACTAAACACATTTTTATGAAACAGCTTTCTTTTTTTTCTTCAATTGCTTTCTCCGTATGTTTATTAGTTGCCTGCTCGGGTAATTCATCTTCAACCAATAATAATAGGAGTGCATCCGCCGATCCGGTGTCCGGCAGTTCCGGCAAAGACATGTATTATGAATACACTCTCACAACCACGGGAAAGGATATTGCCATCAACGGCAATACAAAACTTTACATTTCGTCAAAAGGCGATATGCGCTCTGAGATGAATATGTCAAGTTCGCTTGTAAAAATAAACCCTCGGCTGCGATAGTAACTATTGGTCATTCGGATAAGCCGGATGAAAGCATATTAATTGATGATGATGCGAAGACGTTTACCATCAATCATATTGATCAGGAATGATTTTAATACAGGGGAAAAAGTTCAATCGACAGTTACAAAATCGGCGAAGAAAAAATAATGGGGTTTAATTGTGTACATGCAAGAATGGTCAGTAAGAAAAGTATGGGCACTCTTTTTTCCAGGTAGACACACTCGATCTATGGAGAAGTAAGGAAGTTCCTGTACTGGCTTCCGTCAAAGCGCTGATGGATAAGTTTGAGGCAAGGACAGGCAATACGATGTATTCGCAGGATGCAGTAAATCAGTTAAAACAAATGGGCTGCGAGGGCTTTATGGTTAGAATGACAATAGGATCTAAAAATTCCAATGTAAACGAAGAGCTTACTAAAGTAGAACCCAGAGATCTTTCAGCAAACTTATTTCAGATTCCCGCAGGATATAAAGAAGATAAAAATGGAATCCAGTGACCAATGAAAGATTTAATCAGCAAGCCGGATACGAATCAACCAGGAAACGCAAATCACCAATGGTATTTTAAAAAAGTAAGAACAACTCTTACATGAATGAGAAAACATATAGACAGTTTAACACTAAAAATAAATTATGCCAAGCTTAAGATTTTCAGTACCGATTATTTTGCCAACTATATTATTGCTGGTATGTTCCTGCAATAATTCAGCAAAGAAGGCCACGGAAGACAATGCAACACAAGCAGCGATTAATAGCCCCACACCGACAACAGATACCACAGATTCGGTAAATACAATGCAGGATAATAATAACCGTGACTCCATTGCTTCATCAAATGATCTTGACACATCTTCAACTGCACAACAAAACAATAATGCCGATAGTATGCTTTCTCAATTGAAAGGACTTGACTCGATGTTCAGTAAGAAACGATTCAGGTATTTTTAAAGAACTCGGTGGCGGAAGCAATATGGATAGTATGATGAAGAAATTGCAATCCATGATGGGAGGGAAAGACGGAAATCCCGGCGATGCAATTTCTAACTCATTATTAAATTTTCAGCTAGGGCAAATGAAGCGACAATAATCCATTAAAATCTGTAGCCAAAGGAATGATGCGAGGCACAGAAAAACGGCACCGCAGAGCCCATCCAAAACATATACTGCTTCTTATTCGCCGGAGCAACCGACGGATTATACAGTATTCCTGTTTCGGGAAATGGAAATTCTATAATGCTTCACTATACAGGAGGCAGCATTGCAAATAGTAAAAAGGACGGACTTTGGAAAAATATATACATCAGCACCAATAAAGCAAACAAATGGAATGTGTATTCCGAAGGATATGCCGAATCATCCGCACTGAATATGAAAGTACATGCAACCTCGTTGGCGGCATTGAAACGAAAATTACAACATCGTTTTAAATGATCAGTATAAAAAATATAATAAGCAGCAAAGAAATGATTTGGGAAAAAATGAGTCAGGTGTACAAGTGCAAAAGATTGGTAACGAAAAAATGTTCGGTTACAATTGCGTGCATGTTAAAATCTCCTATACTTTAAAAGCATTAGGCCAGTCTACGAATATCCAAAATGATGAATGGTACAGTACCGATGTGCCAGGCTCACAATATTTGTCACCGATGATCTTTGAAAATCATTCGCCCGATGTTGTAAACAAAATAATTGATGCTGGCTGTTTGGGTGTACTCGTAAAATCGATCACCAGATCCGCCGGTTCATTACAGCTTATCCAACTGACGGGCATTACTCAGAAAGATACTCCTGGTTCAATGTTCATTCTTCCGGCAAATTACCAGGAGGATAAAAACACCGCTTTGTATGATATTCAATAGAATTATTTTTTGTAAAATTTAAAACAATCGTTATGAACTTTCAACAATTACACACACAACGCAAATTTGTTATTGCAGGCGCTGCATTAGGATTGATCGCATGTTTCCTTCCATGGTTTAGCTATGGCGTAGGATCCGTTAATGGCATGAATGGTTTGGGTGTGCTGGCGTTTATCCTTTTTATACTGGCCGGTCTTCTTGCATTAGCGGGCGATCAGAAAGCTAATATTCCTGCAAAAATGTGGTTGCCGGTATTGGGTGCCGGCGTTATAAACATCTGCATTATTGGCTATTTCATCATCCGGTGGGAATCGGCAACGGGCGGTATACGCAGCGATGAAAGTGCAATATTTGGAAGAGTGGGCCTTAGTTTTGGAATATGGGCTGCTATTGCAGGAGCTATCATTATTACCGTTGGCACTTACAAGTTTCGCTCGGCAGATAACAATCTCAAAGACTCATTACACTCACTAAAAAGTGATATAGACAAAGCGATCGCAGACAAAAAAGATAGCAATACAGTACCACCGCAATCTTAAACGGGGGATATGATGCTATTGCGGATGAACATTAATCTTTTTTCAAATTAACGGAGCGATAAAAAGGCAAGTTTATATTCAATAAAATCATTTTAGAAAATAAGAATTATGAAACACTTAAAATTTTTATCCTTAACTATTTTATCAACTGTTTTTTTATTCTCCTGCTCAGGAAATAATGGTAACGATACTTCTTCATCAGGGGATAAAGAAACTGCTCCATCATCCACAGCCACTTCTTCCGCGGGAAATGCAAGCTGGTCTTGCGTTATAGATGGACAGGCTGTTTCAGGCGGGCAAATTAGCAGTTTCCAGGGACCGGAAGGTTATCACGGTAACGAAGGTCATATTGTTGACGTTGACCAGGGTAAAGAATTGCTTTTTTATTTATCCGATACCAAAAGCACAAGTTCCCAGGGTGCGCACGAATTACGTTTTGCCGTGCCCAATAAAACAGGCACATCATCCTTTGGCCCTGATGAAGATGGATGGGGTATAGAAGTAGATATCATTGTTAATGAGGGCCATACTGCAAGGTATAATTCTGACTCTTTTACCATTGATATCACCAGCCTTTCTGACACCCATGTATCGGGCACATTTTCAGGAAAATTTTCGTTAAACGGAAACATAACTGATACTGATAAAAAAGAAATCGAAGTTACCGATGGGAAGTTTGATGTACCAATGAAAAAGTAAAAACGTGGAGCATGTCTTTACGAGTCAACAGTTTTTACAATTTATATTCATTCAAAGAATTCTTCTACCAACAGAAGAGCTTGTAAAGGCCGCGATTTGTCGGCGAGTATTTTCAAGGTTCGGCCTGGGTAGAAAGAAGATAAGAATGCGGCTTTATACAGCCTTTTCTAAAAAAATAAATCTATCTATACATGTAACTGGAGACCATTCATTGATTTTCCGAACCCTTGTATTGCAAGTGAAGAATTTTAATTTTCATTACTGTTGAAATACTAATGGCACGCTGTATCGCCAGGCTGGCTTTTTCACCTTCAAACAATTCATTAACGGTTGTGGTAAATAGGTAAACCCATCTGTGAAAGTGTTCTTCTTTCAATGGAAATATTTGATGCAGCCTCTTGTGCGAAGCCATAGGATTCCCTGAATACGTGCCGGAATAAAAAAGCGCATTTTCCCAGAAATCATACATTACCGGCAAATGTTTTTTCCAGTTCACTTTGATAACCTCGGTAAAAATGGGCCCGATAACAGGATCCGCTATTACTTTTTCATAGAATGTTTTAACCAATAATTCTATGTCTTCTCTTGCCTGAATATCTTTTTTTGCCGGGTTCACTACTGTTTATTTTTTATCATTACAGATCTTTCCTGTTGAATTTCCTTAGCGAGAGCCAGAAAGGAGTTATCGTCCAGAGGAATAAGATGACAAGCGCTACTATGAATCCATATTCGGTTCCGAAGAAATCTCTGAAAACAGCGCCGGTATATCCCATTAATGCTGAAACATCCATTTTAAGCAGGATCATTATCCTGCCCAGATCAATGGGATTAAATGCGCTGGCGACAACCATAAATTTTTCCAAAGGATAATCTTCAAACTGGAACAGGATGAATAAAACCAACCCGTCAAACAACAAAGAAAAATATAACCATAAAAAAATGGAAACTCCAATGCCTTTTGCTTTATCTCGTGTAATTACCGCAGCCAACATAGCAATAGCAACAAAGATTATCGATAACAGCAAGCCCATTATCAGCATAATAATTCCGGTGGCCGTTGGTGTATAGATAATAATTGGAAGGCCGGCGCCGAAAATAAATGCCAGTGATAAAGAGCCGGCCAGACCTGTGAAAAGACTGAGCCATAAATTTTTTCTTTTTAAAGGCTGGCTTACCAGCAATTCGATAAACTCAGAACTATTGTATACATAAATGGTTGAAAAAATAATGGAAACCAACGGCACGATGATGAGGATAATATTCAGCAGGCTGAGTAATCCTTTTGAGGTATTATCTTCAAGATTAAACACACTCATTGAAATCACCACTAAAAAAATAGTATAACCCAGCACTATTTTGTTCCGGAGAATATCGGCAATAACATATTTAATAATTTTTCTCACTCGTTTATTTTTTTACCTGGTCTGCAATTGTTTTTGATAATTTTTATTCTTCGCTAAAAATTTATTGGTATTTATTTTATCGGGGCTGGTTTTTGCACTTGCTTCATCAGGGTACTGTCCCAATTGCCGGATACTTTTACCTGGGCCATTGCGCCAAAATCAAAGGCCTCTATCAGATTATGATTTAAAAGTAAATAAGTGCCCGGTTCCCTGAATTTGTATAAGGCCGCAGCAGCGGAACCTCCCGGGACGGACCATGTTTCGAAATCGGTGAGGGGTTTATTATTAAATTTCCCGCCGGGCCAGTAAAGATCAGCATGTCCTCCGATCAGGTGAATGCGTGTATCACGGTTAGCTTGTGAAGTGATAAATAAAACTTTTTCTCCCACATTGGCTGTAAGGGCATTTTTACCTAATAAAGCACCCTGCTTGCCATTAAAGACAATATTGGTGGGCATTAGTGTTTTAATGGATTCTGCAATTTCCTGGATGCTTTCCTGGGGAGTAGCTATATTTTTAATTTTACCATTCTTGTCCTTAGGGAGATAAAAATCCTGTTCGGCGATATAGTAAGCCCTGTCAAACTTCACCGGGTTACCGTTTTCATCTTTTAAACCTTCCCGTGGTAAAACCATTATAGCGCCATTCATACCGGAAGTAACGTGGATGGGCACCATAGTACCTCCGGGGGCACAGTGATAAACGAATACTCCGGGTTTGGTGCATCTGAATCTGAATGTTACCTGTTGCCCCGGGATTTACAAGTGAGATATCACCGCCACCCAATGCACCTGTTGCAGCATGAAAATCTATATTATGAGTTTGGGTATTGGTAGAAGGATTCTTTAGCGTTAATTCTATAAAATCGTTTTGATGCACCACGATCATCGGTCCCGGTATGGTACCATTGTAGGTAAAAGCCCAGATGGAATCACCCGGAGCTACTTCGATTTTCTTTTCCTGAACCTCAAATGTAACCTGTACTATTTTGGGGTCATCTTTATCTACCTGGTCAAATTTTGGCAATGAGGGGGGCGGCACCATCACCTCGGTTACTCTTTGAAGATTATCGCCATCTCCTTCAAATTTTTCATCAATTACAGAGGTTGAGCTGGTATTCCTGCATGCGGCTAACAATGACATTACTGTGATCACCAGGAATGAATATAGAATACTGCCCACACCATTTTTCGGGAATTGAAGTTTTTTAGTATTCATTTTTTCTTTTTTAAGGGTTTCGATTTTGTTATATCAAATGGTGACACGTATCCGTCCTTTTATTTTTTCATCATGATGGCTGCGATGGCTTTCGATAATTTTTGTTCGCCGGTATCTTTTTGCAGATCATCAAGTGGTTTATGAAACATAAGATCGCCATCCTGCATATAAATGACCTGCGTTATAAGATCATCCAGTTCACTCAGTACATGGGAAGTGACAAGAACTAATTTGCCTTTCGATTTTTCGCGGATAATTTTTTCTTTTAAGATTTCCGATGCCAGCGGGTCCAGTCCCGCAGTAGGTTCATCAAGAATAAGTACATCAGGATTAAAAAGAAAAGCTAAAGAAGCGCTTACCTTCTGTGTTGTTCCGCCGGATAATGTTCTCATCCGCTTGTGCAGCAACTGATCGAGGCCGAATGCCGCTACCAGTTCTTCGTCTGCCTGGTTATTTTTTTCTTTAGTCTTTCTTATATCTTTCATCATTTTAAAGACCTGGCCAATGGTCATATTTTCAGGATAACGTCCTATCTGCGGCATATAACCTATGTATTGACGGTACATCCAGTCATGCACAATATTTTTTCCGTTGAACGTAATAAAACCGCTGTCAGGTACAACCATTCCAAGAATGCTTTTTATAAAAGTGGTTTTACCGCTGCCGTTTGGACCGATCAAAGCAATGCATTCTCCTTTATTACAGGTGACCGATATATTGTTCAGCGCATGCAGGCGGCCGAATTTTTTTGTGACGTTATTTGCAATGATCATAGATGTAATGGTTTCATAAGTGGATAATTATCTTTCAGGTTTTCGGGAGTTAGGGTAGGTAAAATTTTTTCCGACTTATCCAGCAGGGATGTCATGAAACTCCTGAACAGCATCATCGACTGCCGGGTTTTTTTCCACGATCATGGAATAAAGGCTTACCGGTCTGTAAGGTATATCTCCCGTATTATCCTTGTTCAGATCATATCCTTCATATTTGTCCCAGTAATTATGATCAAAACTGTTCAGCACCAGTGAACCATTCGTACCTATATCAAATGTGTTGGAAAGAAAATTATTACCCGTTATTACATTGTCCTGGCAACTGGCCTGTATTTTTATTGCCCAACCGTTATTACTGAATTCATTTTTCTCCACACTGATGCGATTGGTGCCTTCCATATAAATACCGCTGGTATTGCGGATAAATTTATTTCCTGTTATGTAGCTATCGGTTATTTCTTTCAGGAATATTCCATAAGCGGCATCTCCCCAGTTTTCTTCAAAAATATTATTGAACATTTTTACGCCATGCGTGAACATGACAGAAACACCGGCCCCATTATTTTGAAAAATATTACAGATATAGGCATCATTGTGCGAGAACATAAAATGCAATCCATACCGCATATTATTGTAAGAAAGATTTCTCCATATAATGGAATTAGTGACAAATTCAAAATAAATACCATCACGATGACCGGTAACTGTATTTCCGATGATTCGCATGCTGTCGCTCTTCCAGCAATGGATGCCGTTGCCGCTTTGTTGCTCTGTTGTAGCAATGCCGGTGAGCTTGTTGTTTTCAATAAGGCAATTGACGCCAGACTGTGAATAGACGCCGAAGAAAGTATCTTCCAAAATATTTCCCGATACGGTTACGTTCCGGCAACTGTAAATCTTTATGGCTGCAATATCCTCGATGCTTGATACTCCTGAATGAATGATCTTAAATCCTTCTATTGTAACTCCGTTTGCTTTTATGGAAATGATCTCATATTGATGTTCTCCATCCAGTACCGGGTAATTATTTCCCAAAAGAGTAATGGACTTATTGATGAGGATATTTTTTTCTTTATACACACCGCTTTCTACCCAAACAGTATCTCCATCAGTCGCTGCAGCAATAGCCTCATGAATAGAATGGTATGGCTGTTGTTTCCCTGCCTTTATCGTTCTGGCAAAAGAGAAAGAACAAATCATCAATGAACTTAGCAATATGTATATTCTTTTACTCATGGTTTCCAAAGCTCATTCCAGCTCATTACATTGCCTTTATATTCTGTCATGATTTTATTGAGGCTGTCCCTGTTACTAAAGGCAGCAATATTTCCTTCCATGGGACTTTTTAAATTTTCACTTTTCAGGAAAAAAGCTTCATTTGATTTGATCAGTGAATGGTCACCGCTGAAATCTTTAAAATAAATATCCTTCACCTCGTTGCGATCAAAACCCTTTTTTTGCAAAAAAGAAAGAATGCAATGAGCATCATCGAATTTAAACACCTTGCCTTTTTTAGTTATTATTTCAGCTCCGAACCTTGCATCGCTAACGGTCATCTTACAAAAATCACAATGATCTTTTCCCATTACAATAGTTTGCGGACCGTTATTGCACGACGATATAAAAAAGAATAGCAGCGTTGCGATGCCGGCAACCGGTTTGAATGAATGTTTTCTTTTTTTGATGGAGAGCCATTCAGTAATTACCAGCAGAAGAAGAGTAAACCCAACCCCTGCAAATATCCATCCTCCTGCTGCTGGCAGAGAATATGCGCTGAAATTGAGCAGTTGTTTATATCCAATCAGCGGTGGCTGGTAAGCCATACCTGGAACTATAATAGCTGCATCCGGATTCAGGTTATGCCCATAATTATATTCCCATCTCCAGAAATCAATCATTGCAATAATGCCAAAACAAATAAAAAGCAGCGCAACAATGTTGAGCCATTTTCCTGATCCTGTTATAGCAACAATTAAAACCAGCAGCGAAAAGAAAATAATGATATAAGGCAACACGGTAAACTCGATAAAGTCAGCAGTGTGCAGTGTTTTCATTCCTATATAATGATTCAGTCCATTGATGATATCCACGTTGCCGCCGAGATGGTGAGGATAAATCAGGAGCTTCAAACCTTCCGGGTACTGCGGCGCAGACAGGTCAATTCTCCACATGGGGACGAATAAAATAATTATCAATGCCATGCTGCTTATGCCTGATAATATCCTTGTCCTTTTTTTTAAACGATTTCTTTTCATACCCAGTGAATTAATGATTGCTGTATCCTTTCATTATTTTATTTTCCCGCTTCCGTAGTATCTGTTGGCATATTCTTACCTGTGCTGAATAATAATGGTACGTTGCTGTTTTCAGGTGAAATCCTGATATAGCCCTGCATTTCCTGGTGCAACGCACTGCAGAAATCCGTGCAGTAAAAAGGATACATGCCTGTTTTTTCAGGTGTCCATTTTAATGTTTGTGTTTCTCCCGGCATGATCAGCAATTCGGCTGTTAGCGCACCTTTAATAGCAAATCCATGCGGCACATCCCAATCCTGCTCCAGGTTGGTAACATGCCAGTACACATCATCACCTACTTTAATTCCTTCAATATTATCGGGAACAAAATGAGACCGGATTGGTGTGAGATATATATCAACCCTTTTACCGTTACGCACCACTTTAGCTTCTGCTTCGCCTTTGGTAACATAAGGGTTTTGGTTCTCTTCTATTTTAAAAAACTTAACAGATTTATCCCTGATCAATGAAGCTTCTACTGCCTGTCCATAATGCGGCTCACCGATAGTGGGGAAGTCGAGTAATCAATTGCATCTTATCGCCGCTGATATCAAAAATCTGGCACGCCTGGGCCAATTCAGGACCTGTGGGCAAATACCTGTCTTTAGTTATTTTATTATAAACAATTACATATTTACCGTTAGGCTTCCTTGTATCTCCGCCCGGTATACATAAATGCCCGGGCGAGTAATAAGTCGGCTCCCTGTCAATTATTTTTAAATCTTTAATATTCCATTTTACAATTTCTGATGAAACAAACATAGTGGTAACAGCATTGCCTCTGCCATCAAATTCTGTATGCAAAGGGCCCAACCCTGGTTTTTTTACTTCTCCATATAAAGCAGATTCATATTTGATTACCGGGATGCCATCATAATCCCCGATAAAATCTTTTGCTGCAATGGCATTTTGAATTTTATCAAAACTGAATACGGGAATCAATGCGGCAAGCTTGCCGCTGCCAACAATATATTCACCTGTTGGATCTACATCACAACCATGCGGTGATTTGGGACATGGAATGAAATAACAGATATCTTTTAAATCTTTTGCATCTACAGACGGTTATTTCTTTTTCGATGGTGGATGTAGCGGAATGTGTTTTTTCATTATATACATTATGCGCATATTGAACAGGCTGTTTTTTGCCATTTCCCTGGTTCACATATTCTTCCACTTTTTTCCAATTAACAGCCAAAATAAAATCTTTATCACTTTGCGAAGCATTTACTTCCAGTAAAGTGTTGGCCTGTTCCGTATTGTAGCAGGAAAAGAAAAACCAGTCATGGATTTGCCTTTTCCGCCATGGCTCAAATCAAAATCCACCGGCGGCACTCTTAACTGAAAGGCTATTTTCATATTGCCGGTATTCTTATCAACACTCATAAAACTTATGGAGCCCTTAAAATTTTTTTTGTAGGTATTGATAGGCACATCCCCATTATCATTGTCCATTGGAACTGCTAAAGCGGGTACCCGCCACAACATATTCTGTATTTTCTGTTATAAAAGGAGAGGAGTGATTACCGGCGCTGTTAGGCAATTCCATGATTTCTGCTGTTCGGAAAGTTTTTAGATCAATCCGTGCAATACGGGGAGTATTATTGGCATTGGCAAAAATCCAGCGACCATCAATTTCACCATTTGTTTGTGATAGTTCGAGGTGATGCAGATCGTCCCAGGGAACAAACCCGTGGGAAGTATTCAGCATGGGTTTGGTTTCTTCGCTGTATCCATAACCTTTCTCAGGGAAAACAGAAAATACGGGAATAATTTTTAACAGCCTTCCGGATGGCAATCCATACACACTCATTTGCCCGCTAAAACCACCGGAAACAAAATTGTAAAACTCATCATATTTACCGGGTGCCACATATGTCTTTCCGGCAGCATCTGCACTGACTGCATTTCCTGCATTTTTGGGTTTGCATGAATATATGATCGTTGCTGTGCCGATATAGCAGCAAACAATATCCATGATTTAATTTTTTTCATATTGCTATTGTTGGGATTGATTAAATTATTTTACTCCATCATTTTTACGCATAAACTCATATATATTGCGTGCATCATCATCCGATAAATTTTGATTGGGCATTCGCACCAGGCATATTTCCAGGAGGGCCTGCGCTTTCGGGATCTTTATTCAACATGTCATCGGTATTGGTAACGAAGTTCATGATCCACTCGGGAGTATGTCTGCCGGTAACACCTTTCCAGCCGGGGCCTACGAGTTTTTCATCTGTTAACTTGTGGCAGGCGCTGCATTTTACCGCAAATACCTTGCTGCCTGCTTCCGCTTTGGCTACATCTAAATTGGGGCTTATGTCCACCTTTGTAAATTTTCCTTCACCTCTGTTAGGATCATAAGAAGGATTTCCGTTTGCCGTTTCTTTTGTTTCATTCGAAGGAGATGATTCTTTTTTTGCATCTGTATCATTATTGCCGCAGGCAGCAATAAAAAAGGCGATTATGCTTAATGCAATTATTTTTTTCATAAAAACTGTTTTAATTATGGATGCAAGATTAGCTACCCCTTTAAAAACATTTTATGCGTTGAATCATAAACATGCAAGAATGACCTGTTATTAATGAAAAGACATAGTATTACTGCCTTTTAAAAACTGTTAGCGGCAGGCACTTCATCAAAAGGGGCGCTTCTGCCCGGCTATAATGATTTTGATCAGGTCTTGTGCTGGTAAATATCATACCTTGTATATAGCCATACAAATAGTTTTGGCATCTTTAAAAGTCAAATCTTTTTTCATGATGATCAATATTGATACCCTGCTCGCCTGGGGAGCTACTTATAAAAAAGTAGCAGCGGAAGAAGTTATCTTCCGGGAGGGAACTGAAGGCCGTTTTTATTACCAGTTGGCAAGCGGTTCCGTCCGGTGGATCAATATCAATGATGATGGAAGAGAATTTATACAAAACATGATTGAACCCGGGGATTGCTTTGGTGAATTTCCGCTGTTCGATGATAGTCTGTATGCAGCGTCTGCTATAGCCAATAAGGAATCTGTTATCCTGCGTTTACATAAAACTACTTTTCACGAGTTGCTCAAAGAATACTCTGAAATTCATTTTGCTTTCAGCAGGCTGCTGACTCAACGCCTGCGATTCAAATTCCTATTTCTGAAAGAACTTGCTTATTGTGATCCCGAACACAGGATCGTTACTCTATTTTCCTATTTTAAAGAATCCAAAAAAAATATCTGCCAGGATTGTAACCGGGTACAGCTTACCCGCCAGCAAATTGCAGACATGACCGGACTCCGCGTGGAAACCGTGATCAGGGCAATCAAAAACCTCCAGTTTAAAGGTTCGCTTGTTATAGACAGGGGTAAAGTGTATTGCTGATTTATGATTCTACGCATAGAATAAATTTTCAGCCTGCTATTATTTTGCCGTAAATGTCAGAAATGAACCCATCCATCCGGAGGTGGCTGCAAGTTGCCTTATTTAATTTATTGCTTGTTGCCTCTCTTGGGGTGATAATGAGATACAAGATTGCATTTTCGCTTCCGTTTATTAACCAGCAATACCTATTACATGCACATTCTCATTTTGCATTTGCCGGGTGGGTAACACAAGCATTGATGAGTTTACTGGTGCTTTATCTTTATGAAAGAGGAAATACAATAGCTTTTAGAAAATATAAATGGATATTGTATGCTAACCTGTTCACTGCCTATGGAATGTTGCTGACCTTTCCCTTTGAAGGATATGCATTATTGTCCATTATTTTTTCAACACTGTCCATTTTTGTCTCTTATTTTTTTGCGGTGAAATTCTGGAAAGATCTGAACAGGCTATCTGAAAAAAATAATGCTGATAGCTGGTTCAAAGCGGCTGTTTTATTTAATGCATTATCATCATTGGGTGCATTTTCTCTTGCTGCCATGCTGGCCACAAAAAATATTCACCCCAACAGTTACCTCGCATCGATTTATTTTTTCCTGCATTTTCAATATAATGGCTGGTTCTTCTTTGCCTGTATGGGGCTTTTAATTTATCGCTTAACTAAATATGGAATATCACATCGTAAATTGAAAGTTGTCTTCACCCTGTTCGTCCTGGCCTGTGTACCTGCTTATTTCCTGTCTGCACTCTGGCTGCCTCTTCCGCGGTGGGTTTATTTATTAGTAGTGGTTGCTGCCTTTTTACAACTGGCCGCATGGTTGCTGTTGTTGAAGTTGATAAGAAAATATTTGTCGCAGATAAAAATGAATGTGGCAGTTTTGCCAAAACGATTATTTATTTTGTGTGGCATAGCTTTAAGCATCAAGTTATGTCTCCAGGCAGGTTCTGTTATTCCTTCACTAAGCCGGCTGGCATTCGGATTCAGGCCGATTGTTATCGGTTACCTGCATTTAGTGCTTTTGGGCGTCATCACTCTTTTTATTTTATCGTACAGTACAGCATTCAAACTTATTCCTGTTAATAAAAAAACAGCAGGCGGTATAATAGTATTTACCGCCGGGATTATTGCAAATGAAATATTGCTGATGATACAGGGTGTTGCCGATTTGAATTATGAGGCAGTACCATTTATTAACGAAATGTTGTTAGCGGCTGCTTTGATATTGTTTGCAGGCATATTCATTATTAATTATGGGCAAAAATTTTTAAAATATGATTCAACGCACAAATCCGGAAAGAATAACTAACCAATTTTGGAAAAAATAATTTATGATGGATACTACTCAAAAAACGAAAAGCGTAGGAGAGTTTGTAGCGGATAGTTACCGCACCGCGGCCGTATTTCAAAAATATGGAATTGACTTTTGCTGCAAAGGCGGCAAAACGATTAATGAAGTATGCGAGAGCAGGAAAATGCCAGCAGATGAACTGCTCACTGAGTTGCATGACGTTTTAACACAATCGAACGATCAGAATATGGATTACCAGTCCTGGCCGTTAGACTTGCTTGCAGACTATATTGAAAAGAAACATCACAGGTATGTTAAACAGACAATGCCTCCATTAAAACAGTTTCTTGAAAAACTGTGCAAGGTTCACGGCGAACATCATCCCGAATTACTTGAAATCAAAGAACAGTTTGATGCAGCCATGGGAGAGTTAACAATGCATATGAAAAAAGAAGAACTCATTCTTTTTCCCTATATCAAAAAAATGGTTGCCGAAAAAATTAATCATGCAGAAAAGGGAGTACCGGGTTTTGGCACTGTTCAAAATCCGATTAACATGATGATGGAGGAACATAGTGTTGAAGGAGAAAGATTCAGAAAAATAGCTGGGCTCAGCGATAATTATAATCCCCCTGCTGATGCCTGCAATACTTATAGAGTCGCATTTTCCCTGCTAAAAGAATTTGAAGAGGATCTGCATTTGCACATTCATTTAGAGAATAACATTTTATTTCCTAAATCTGTAATCCTGGAAAAAGAATTGAATGTATAGATATTATTTACAAATATGGAAAAGCCGTTAAAAAGAAATACAGCACTCCGGAATTTCAGCAAAGATCATCACCATGCTTTATTGCTTTGCTGGAAAATTAAAACAGGGTTTTCAAGAGGGATTACAACAAAAAGGATTAAAAAATACACAGACTGGTTTTATGAAAAACATCTTGCCGAACATTTTAGAGCAGAGGAAGAATATCTCTTCACCATTTTAGGAAGTGATCATAAACTAATTCAGCAGGCAATCAGCGAACACCGTTTGCTTTCAAAGCTGTTTACTGATAAATTAAATACTAAGACTTCCTTGGAACAAATCCCGGCCGAACTGGAAAAACACATTCGGTTTGAGGAACGAATATTATTTAATGAAATTCAAAAAGTGGCCACATCTGCGCAAACTGATAAGCTTAAACAGATACATACTGATGAAAAATTTGTAGATAATTTGAGCGATGTATTTTGGCAGTAAACACGAAAGATGATAAAACTGTTTGAACTGTCAATAAGAAAATTTTGGATTTATATATTCCTGGTTTAATTGTGGTTTGCGAACTAAAGAAGTAGTGGAAAATGGCTCCAACAGAAATTCTGCAAGAGTCAAATTTTACATCCTGGAGTATTGTTCAACAAAACTGAGACCAAAACGAAGAATGGTTTAAAAGCTAATGAGTGTATTTGTATCTGGATTTTTATATTTCTTATGTGTATACAGTTTTACCGAAAATGGTTTTTTCTAACCAATCATTCCTCACTCTTAATGCCTTTACCTCTTAGATTTTAGATATTGTTCAAACGGTGAGACCGCCACAAGCATGGAAAGGGAAGTCTTTTATTAGCCATTCAGGTATTGAATTTAGTGTAGAGCATTTTCTACAGGTTTTTTAAAATAAAATAAACATGATTCAGGCGAATAATTTTTAATAATTGAGGCAGGCTATTTGCAATTGCTGTAAAGATGCGAACGGAAAAGATTGCCTCGAAGAATCCTGGAAAAATAATCCGGGTTGTACTGAAAACAATTCTGTTTATTATTCTTTTTGTACTTGTCATATTTCTTTTACTGCTTACTCCTCCCGTACAGGAATTTTTAACCTCAAAAGTTCAGAATTATCTCCAGAATAAACTGGATACAAAAGTTCTCATTGGCAGAATTTCATTTGACCTTGACGGTAACGTAGGATTGCACGATATTTATATAGAAGATAAAAGCCACGACACCTTGCTTTCCGGCGGTTCGATCAAAGGCGACCTGGCTTATTTAAAGCTATTTTCAAATGAAGTAAAACTAAATAATATTGAACTTGATGATATTACCGCCAATATAAAGAGAGCTTTGCCTGATACTGTTTTCAATTATCAATTTATTGTAGACGCCTTTGCACCTGCTCCTTCGGCCACTGATACAACATCATCGTCTTCGATGAAACTTGATATTAATAAAATAACTCTGGGCAATGTAAATCTTTTTTACAGGGACATAGTCACCGGCAGCGATATCGTCACACATATCGGCAAATCAATTGTGCATATTGATAAACTTGATCTCTCCTCACAAAACTTTTCCATTCCTCTTATTACAATGACTAATTCAAGTGCTCGTGTGAAACAAACACAGCCTTTGGTTTCTTCCCCTGTGCAAACTCACAGCACCACATCTGCTGCACCTTTTAGTTTGGAGCTGGGGCTAATTGATCTGAGAAAAATCAAATTGGATTACCAGGATAGTGTGTCATCGTTTTATACAATTGGCAACATCGGGCAATTAAAAATAAATGAAAGATCGCTCGACCTGCAACACAATAATATCAACCTCGATGAGATCGAGTTGAATAATTCAATGATGGCGGTGAGGTTAGGAAAGACAAACCAAAAATCAAATTCAAAAGGAAATGTAAACACCGGCAATGATACTGCCAAACAAGCTACATGGAACGTAACAGTCAGCCGGCTTAACCTGAGAAATAACGCCATTCGTTTTGATGATGATAACGTGCCGGTTCAACCCCGCGGATTAGATTATTCGCATTTAGTGACTACAAATGTTTCCCTGTCGGCTGAGAATTTTTTCATGAGCCCTGATTCAATAACTGTAACTGTCAATAAGGGAATGGCCCATGAGAAAAGCGGTTTGAAACTGGAACAGTTACGGGGAAATATTTTATATGCAAATGATGAAGCTTATTTACGAAACTTTTATATAAAAACGCCGGGTACTGAATTGCAAAAAGATATTGAACTAAAATATCCTTCAATCGAAGAATTTATTAATCATCCCGGAAAAGGACATGTAAAAATTGATTTAGCAAAGAGTAAGGTACAGGTAAAAGATATATTGCTTTTAGCTCCGCAACTGCGTTCCAATCCTGCCTTAAAAAATCCAAATGATGTGTGGACTGTCAATGTAATTGGTGATGGTACATTAAATCAATTCAATTTCCAGGCACTTGAATTTGCCGGGTTAAGCAATACGCAGCTTGACGCTCATGGCTCTTTACATGGATTGACGGATTTGAAGAATGCAGGCGGCAATTTTATTATCGATCGTATACACACTAATAAGAACGACGTAGCATTAATAACGGATCAGTCATTATCAAATCAGCAAATGGATTTACCGCAGGATATTACCATGCATGGAACTTTGAAGGGGAACTCAGGAATTTTAAATGTTAATATAGACATCTTGACTCCTGATGGTTCTGTTGCTGTCAATGGCCGTTTTCGCGATCTCGCCAATCCGAAACTTATTCACTATAATGGTGTGATCAATGTAAAAGATTTAAACCTTGGTAAAATTTTGATGCAGCCGAACACGATGGGTTCTTTAACTGCGTCTGTTTCCGTAAATGGAAAAGGATTAACAACGGATGCAGTCGATGCAAAATTTTCAACAAGCATAGCAAGTGCGGAGCTGAATCAGTACCGTTATCAAAATATCAATATAAATGGCTCGATTTATAAAACCAACTTCGATGTAAAAGCAAAAATTGACGATCCAAACGCAGACGCAAATTTTTCAATAAGCGGAAATTTTTCCGATCATCCGGCTTTCAGTATTGATGGAATGATAGACAGTCTGAAAGCAATGCCTCTGCACCTGGCTGCTCAACCCCTGATCGTTCGTGGAAAGATCAAAGGACGTGCATCTGATCTTACGGCCGAGAACACTACAGCTGACATTCTCATCACGCAGGCATTGTTTGTATCAGGAAGTAACCGGCTTCCCCTCGATACCATCCAGCTTTTATCGGGAAAAAATGATACAGCCAATTACATCCGTTTGAAGAGTGATCTTGTGAATGCAAACATTACCGGTCAATATAAACTTGCTGAATTGGGTAATGATATCCAACATTCAATACAACCTTACTTTAATACGGTCGCTGCTCCATCAAAAGAAAATACAAAACCTTATAATATTGACTTTTCGGCTGATGTAATGTATGATCCTATTTTATCCGCCTTTGTTCCTGGATTAACGGATATGCACCCCCTTCATGTTTCGGGAAATTTTTCGAACAATAATTTATACGCTGTATTGAAAGCTCCCTACATTGTTTACCAGGGAAGCTCAATCAGTGACCTGAATGTACATGCAAACTCCGCGACAAATGGATTGCAGGTAACAGCCAGTGTCAGCCGGCTTCAAAGTGGAAGTTCTTTTGATATTTACAATACGCAGCTAAGTGCTTTGGCTCAGAATAACAATATTGATTTTCGTCTTGCTGTTGATGATGAAAATAAGAAACAAAAATATTTGATCGCCGGCCAGGTAACGCAACCCGCCACAGGTACCTACAACATTCAATTACAGCCGGACAGTTTGATGCTTAATTATCAAAAATGGACCGTGACTCCGAACAATGTAATTAAAATTTTACCGGATAATATCGTTGCCAATGATTTTGTTTTGGAAAGCGGGAACCAACGTTTGAGCATAGCGAGCCCGGCCAGCCGCGGGCAACAACTGTTATTGATTAATTTCTCGAATTTTCAATTAGCGACTATTGCCGGTTTTTTAAAAGCCGATTCTGTTTTGGCCACAGGAACTGTCAATGGCGATGTGCGTGTGAGCAATTTTTTAAAGCAACTCAATTTTACCAGCGATCTTTCCATCACTGATCTTAGCATACGAAATGACACAGTAGGGAATGTAACATTGCATGTGGCAAACGGAGGTCTTAATAAGTACAACACCGAATTAAATATTACCGGGCTGGGAAATGATGCGGCATTGACCGGTTCGTTCAGCACAGGAAAAACCATTGATCTCAATCTTGAATTGAACATTCGTGCTTTGCAATTGCACACGTTGGAAGGTGCGATGGCAGGAGCTATTGACAATGCCGCAGGCGCAATCAATGGAAATATTTCTGTCAGGGGAAACCTGGATAAACCTGATTTAAACGGATCGCTGAATTTTGATAAAGCAGGTTTTGTTATTACACCGCTTGGCAGTCAATTTCATTTAAATGATCAAAAGCTGTCTGTGGTAAACGATGCATTTACCTTTAATGATTTTACTATCAAAGATTCCTCGGGCAATTCTCTTGCATTCAACGGCGCCGTGTCCACAACAAACTTTATCAATTATAAATTCAATTTGAAAGTAACTGCCCGAAAGTTCCAGGTGCTGAATTCAACAAAAAAACAAAACTCAATTTATTATGGGAAAATGAATATCAGTACCAATATTTCTATAACCGGAACTGAAGCAAAACCTGTTGTGGATGGAAGAATTTCAGTGAATGATGGAACAGCAGTCACCTTTGTAGTTCCTCAGCCTGAGGCAGGTGTTGAGGCAAGAGATGGGATCGTTGAATTCGTAGACATGAGCAACCCTGCCAGTGACACTTTATTCAGGCAATATGATTCACTAAACACTTCGGCTATAAAAGGGATGGACGTCGCTCTAAATATTCATGTAAATAAAGAAGCCATTTTTAATATTATCATTGATGCTGCCAATGGAGATTTTTTAAATACACAGGGTGAAGCAGAACTAAGCGCCGGCATTGACCCAAGTGGAAAAGTTACACTCACCGGAAACTATACGCTTGAAAAAGGTTATTACCAGTTATCGTTTAATTTCTTAAAAAGAAAATTTGAGATAGAAAAAGGCAGTGTTATTACATGGACCGGTGAGCCCACCACTGCCAAACTTGATGTAAAGGCAATGTATATAGCCAACACAGCTCCTATTGATCTCGTGCAGGATCAACTTGAAGGATCGCCTGCTGCTATAAAAAACACTTTTATGCAAAAGCTACCCTTTGAGGTTCATTTGAATTTGACGGGAGAACTGATGAAGCCGCAGGTTGCTTTCAGTATCGTTCTTCCCGAGAATAAAAATTATGGAGTAGCCAATGATGTGGTCACTACGGTTCAATACAAGTTGTTACAATTAAGACAAGACCAGGGAGAAACCAATAAGCAGGTTTTTTCTTTATTGCTGTTAAATCGTTTCGTCGGCGAAAATCCTTTCAAATCTGCTGGCGGCGGATTTAATGCGGGTGCGTATGTCCGGCAAAGTGCCAGCCGGCTGTTGACGAGTGAACTGAACTCATTGGCGGAAGGATTAGTAAATGGCGTGGACGTGAACTTTGATGTTACTTCTACGGAAGATTATACGACCGGCTCTATGCGAAACAAAACAAATCTGAATCTTAATGTAAGCAAGCGATTACTTAGTGACCGTCTTAAAATTTCAGTGGGCAGCAACTTTGAATTGGAAGGCCCTCAAAACAATAATCAGCAAAGTAATAATATAGCGGGTGACGTAGCCATTGATTACCAGCTCAGCAGGAATGGAAAATATTTCATTCGTTTCTTCAGAAAGAACGATTACGAGGGAGAAATAGACGGCTATGTCATTGAAACAGGTTTGTCCTTTATCATCAACGTTGATTACAACCATTTTAAGGAAATATTTCATCGCCGCAAGTTAAATATGCAAAGAGCCGCTAACAGGCAAAAAGGAATGGCACAATGAGGAAAGCATTTTTTTTTGTATTGATCATTACAGCATGGAGTTGGGTCGGTTGCAGCAGTACCAAATCGGTTCCTGCCCATGATAAATTATATACAGGTGCCCGCGTTACAGTAAATAATATATCAAATTCGAGAGAAAGAAAAACATTAAAAAGCGACCTGGAAGATCTGACACGGCCAAAACCAAATACAAGATTTTTGGGCATTCGTTTTAAACTGGGGTTTTATAATCTTTTTTATAAGGCGAAACCAAAATCGTTTTTTGGAAAAATGAGAGATAAGATTGGTGAGCCTCCTGTACTGGCCAGCCAACTTGACCTGCAAAAGAATATCCAGATACTGCAAAACCATACTCAGAATAAAGGTTATTTCAAAGCGATGGTTACCGGTGATACGATTTCAAAAAAGAAAACGGTAAAAGCTGAATACACTGTGAATGCGGGTGTTCAGTATAAGATCGACAGTGTTCATTTTCCAAAAGACAGCAGCAATATTTCAGAAGCAGTCCGGCAGAGTACGGACAACACTTTGTTAAAGACGGGCGACCCGTTTGACCTGGATGTAATAAAAGGAGAACGATCAAGAATCGACGAATCATTAAAAGAAAATGGATTTTATTATTTCAGCCCTGATTATCTGTTGGTCAAGACAGACAGTACAATTGGTAATCATCTTACAAATATGTATGTAACGGTAAAACCCGAAACTCCTCCACAAGCGCAGAATATTTATCACATAAACAATGTGTACATATATACCAATTACAGTTTGATCGGTACGCAATCGGATACGTCAATAGGAAACGCAGAATTCTACAAGGGATATTATATCATACAAAAAAGAAAAAAATACAAACCACGACTGCTTGCAGAATCAATGCAATTTAAAAAAGGTGATGTTTATAACAGGAGAGATCATGACCTTACACTCAATAGGCTAATAAATCTCGATCTTTTCAAATTTGTAAAAAACAGGTTTGAGCCTTCTCCGCAGGATAGTACTATGCTGGACGCGTATTATTATCTTACTCCGCAACAGGCAAAATCCTTGCGGGCCGAGATCACTACACTTACAAGATCTAACAATCTCAACGGTTCTAATATTACATTTAGCTGGCTCCATCGTAATATGTTTCGTAATGGCTCTCATTTAAAATTCAGCGCTTACGTAGGATCAGATGTTCAGTTCAGCGGCGCTTTAAGAGGCTATAATACTTATCGCACAGGTGCTGAAATAGATCTTGCCAACCCGCGTTTTGCTATTCCAATTATTGATATACCAAGTTATGGAGGATATGCACCGCGTACGGATTTAAAATTGGGATATGACATTCTTAAAAGGAATAAATTATATACGCTCAATTCGTATCGTTTTCAATATGGTTACTATTGGAGAGAGAATATTCAAAAGGAACATGATTTTTATCCAATAAATATTAATTACGTGCAGGCCCTGAACGTAACAAAGAGTTATGACAGTCTTGAAAAGATATACCCGGGCCTTGATAAATCGATTCAATCACAATTTATTCTTGGCTCCTACTATCAGTTCAATTATAACCAACTGGCAAATGGATTAAAACCCATGAACGCTTATTACTTCAACGGACTGATTGATCTGTCGGGGAATCTTGCAGGCGCCATCACAGGCGCGAATGTAAAAAATGGCGATACGGCTAGAATTTATAATACGCCCTTTGCTCAATACGTAAAGCTTGAAGCGGAAGGAAGATATTATCGCAAGATAGGTTTGAATTCTACCTGGGCCAGCCGGATAGACATGGGAGCAGGAATTCCTTATGGCAATTCTGTAGAGCTTCCCTATATCAAACAGTTTTTTGTTGGCGGAAGCAACAGTCTTCGCGGTTTCAGAAGTCGTGCAGTAGGCCCGGGCATTTACGCACCGCAAGACACATCCATTATTATTCCCGATCAAACAGGCGATATAAAGTTTGAAATTAATACTGAATACAGGCCACGCATTTCAGGACCATTATACGGAGCGATATTTTTAGATGCAGGTAATATATGGCTTTACAATAGCAGTAAGTATACCGATAAACCCGGCGCACAATTTACAGGTAAGTGGTTAAACCAGTTAGCAGTCGATGCAGGCGTAGGTCTCCGTTTTGATATAACCATATTTGTCATTCGTCTTGATGTAGGTTTTCCAATACGCAAGCCCTGGTTGCAAAATCCGTGGGTGATAAATCAAATAAGACTGGGCAGCAGTTATTGGAGAAAAAATAATCTTGTTTACAATCTTGCTATAGGGTACCCTTTCTAAATTATTTGAAATAAAAAATACTGTTTGGTCCGAACAGTATTTTTTTCATGCCTAAACCTTATCTACATATTGAAAGCGGGTGCAATGGTTGATTCTTCAGGTTCACTGAGTCTTATCCAAAATATCTGCCACATGATGTAATCCCATTGTAAGAGCTAACTGGGATTTTCTTTTCTTCGTAGTTTATTTCATAACACAACTAGTGAAGAGAGTAAAATAAAATTTCACTGAGAGGTTAGCCATAGTAGCGAAAAAAAACCTTCTATTTACATCGGTGTTTAGTCCGTCGGCATTAAGATCCCGCAGTGTGTTTTTTGGAAATGTCTTCTACCGCCTTGATGAATTTGTCAATGTCGGGATCTGCATACATTCCATAAGCATCGGTAAGCGAACCTTTCGCTCCGTTATTTGTTTCAATTACATACAAAATCGCACTCTCTGAAGGATCGCTTGCGCCTTCAAACCTGAAAAAATTTACAATATGAATTTGATCCGGTTGATATATTTTTTCTGTTTCTAAAGATTTAAGACCTTCTTCAGTGACCTTGAAATTTTCCGTGTACCCTTCTTTTATCACTTTATTTAAACAAGCGGCCAGGGTTTTCATATCATCGGTGTTTGTAGTTGTTGTAGGCATTTTTTAAAATTTAGTTGTTTTGAAATTGTTGTTCCCGGTTTAGTGTTAATAAAATATCGTGGATATTGCATGGCCTTTCTTTCTCAGCTTAAGATGCTGCTTTTATTTATTTAAAATTTTTTATTGATTGGATGATAGTATTTGACATTGAAACAAAATGTGTAGAAAAAAATTCTCAAATAATTCTTTTAAAAACTTGAAATAAAAACAAGATTCCGGATTCCGCTATTTTTGAAAAGATCGTTCTGCTATTTTATAGAAAGCGAAAAACTATGCCATGAAACGTTTGTTACTTGTTGGCATAATAATTAATGTAAAATAGTTTAAAATTGATTATGGCAAAATATTCAAAAGGTGCACAGAAGAAGGTTAATAGGGCCATGCATGAAAAAAAGAAGGGAACATTGAAGAGTGGAAGGAGCGGCAAAAAAGTGAAGAGTCGCAAGCAGGCGATTGCTATTGGCCTTTCAGAAGCCCGTAAAAGCGGAGCTAAAGTACCAAAGAAGAAATCATCAAAAAGTAAGAGTAAAAGCAAAAGCAGCGGAAGAAAAAAATCCACTAATAAAAAATCAACAGGCAGAAAGAAAAAGAGTTAAAAAAACCTTCTAAACAGAAGGTTTTTTTATTTAATTATTTTGAATTTACTGTTCAAAAAATTCTTCATAACTCTTGAGCTTGTTATAAAGAGTTTTTCGGTCAATGTTTAATACTTCGGCCGCTTTCTTTTTATTGAACTTCACTTCCTTTAGCACATTCATTATCGTTTCATATTCAGCTTTGCTGGCGGCGCCTTTTAATCCTATATCTTTTTTAAAAGTAATTGTGGTTGTTTGTTCTTTTTTAGCAGACTCAGGTGCCGCGGTAAGAGGATCGGTGTTTGTAATTTCCCAGGGTAATGTTTTAGCTGAGACCATACTGTTGTCCTGCGTCAATAACACGGCACGCCGAACGACATTCCTGAACTCTCTTAAATTTCCGGGCCAGCTGTAGTTCATAAACATCTGGATCACGTCATCTTCAAAGCCGGTAATATTTTTTTCCAGTTCTTCATTTGTCTTTTCTAAAAAGAAGTGTGCGAATGCAGGAATATCCTGTCTGCGATTGCGCAGGGGAGGAAGGTTAATCGAAAATTCATTGAAGCGATGGTAAAGATCTTCTCTGAATTTTCCTTTCTGATAAGCGTCCTGCAGATTTTCATTTGATGCAACGATAATCCGAACATCAACATCCATCTCTTTGTTTCCACCTACTCTTTTAAATTTTCTTTCCTGGATCACCCGCAATAAAGCAGCCTGTATGTCGATGGAAAGATTACCTACTTCATCAAGAAACAGCGTACCACCGTTGGCCAATTCAAAATGACCTTCTTTGTCTGCCAGCGCACCTGTAAAAGCTCCTTTGACATGGCCGAATAGTTCACTTCCTGATAATTCTTTGGAGAGTGTACCGCAGTCCATTGCCACAAATGGTTTGTCCTTCCTGTTACTTAACTCATGAATGGTCCTGGCAATTACTTCTTTTCCTGTTCCGCTTTCTCCATAAAGAATAATACTGTAAGTAGTAGGAGCAACAATTTCTATTTGGCGATACAGATCTTTCGTCGCAGGCGCTTCTCCAACTAAAAATTCCTGCTTTTGAGGTTTGCCCGCAGATGACTTGACTCTTGATGAACTTTTTTCAGGCGTATCCTGGCCTGATTGTTCCAGAGCCCGGTTCAAAATGGAGAGTACTTCATCGGGAATCAATGGCTTGGTAATATAATCATAAGCGCCTTGCTTTATAACATCGACAGCCGTTTTTATATCCGAATATCCTGTTATGATCAATACAATTGTGGAAGGCTTGATTTTTTTTATAGAAAGTAACACTTCTTTGCCATCCATGTTTCCCAATCGAAAATCACACAGAACTGCATCGTAATTCTCTTCTGAAAATTTTGCAATTCCCTTCTGGCCTGAGTAGGCGGCATCTGTATCATAACCATTTCTTGATAAAAACCTGGACAGCAATGTGCACATGTCCATATCATCGTCTATAATTAAAACTCTTTTCTTCATAAGCCTGAACTTCTGTTTCGATGAAATTAAGAAAAGCTATTGAGTTAAATCATTTTGTCTAAATAAATAAATCTGAAATTCAACCTTACCTTATTCAATTTTCCTGCCGTTCTTTGGATTAAAGCGAATAACAGATAATTTTTTTTGCGAATGGAAGATATGCCCTATAAGTTTGGTAGTATAATTGTTGCATAAATGTGTTGCGAAGACATTTAATCCGTTTTAAACAAGCCACAAAAAAACATAATGGAAGTAAAATTGAAGGCCCTGATTGTAGATGATGAAATAGATGTTTGTTTTTTATTAGGCAGTATTTTAAAAAATAAAAACCTGCAAACGAGCTATGCTAATTCCATTGGGGAAGCCAAGCAGGCATTGATGAGAGATCATCCTTCTATCATCTTTCTTGATAATTATCTGCCAGATGGCTTTGGAATAAATTTTATTGATGAAATAAAGAGGCTTGACCCGCATATCAAGATCGTGATGATAACGGCTCATGACACGACAAGCGATAAAGACAAAGCGTATAGCGTGGGTGCCGATCATTTTATAGGCAAACCTTTTACCCGCGATAATATTGTACAGGCATTGGACAGCTTGTTGAACTAATTGTGGAAATATTTCCTCACTTAACTGTAGAAAACCACCGCCGCATAAGAATTATTATTAATCTTTCATTTTAATTTTTATAAGATGGCTAACCTGCTATATGTGATTGCATTGATTTTGATAGCTGGATGGGTAGTCGGGTTCTTTTTACTGGCAGCCTCCGGTCTTATTCATATATTGTTGATCATGGCTTTTGTTGTTATACTGCTTCGTTTTATAAAAATTAAGAGCAGGGCCTGAGTCAAACGACGTTTAAAGTAATTGTAAAGACGCTGCCTTCTTCCGGGCGACTTTTTACAGATATATTGCCTTTATGATTGAGGACGATGTTTTGTGCATTCGTAAGGCCGAGTCCGTTTCCGCCGCTTTTGTTTGTGAAATAAGGATCAAATAATTTTTGTAAGGTTTCTTCATTCATGCCCTTTCCATTATCCCGGATATCTATTTTGCATTTATTGTTCGCTATCTCCGTTTGGATAGCCAATATACCATTTCCTTCTTCCATAGCCTCTATTGCATTTACAATAATGTTTAAAAAGGCGATCTTCATTTTTTCCGCATCTACAAGAACATTACATCCGGTACCTGCATATTTTTTATACAGGGTAATTTGTTTTAGTTCCATGCGGTCCCGGGCAAGCTCAAGCGTTTCATCAAGCAATGCATTTATATTGATCTCTGAATATTGCAATTGAGCAAACTTGGTTGACGTTAAAAGCTCAGAGATCATCTGGTTAATACGGGTTGCATTTCGGTTGATCATTTCCAGGAGCATAACTGTTTCCTCCTTATCTTCCGGAGACGTTTTTACCTGGTCGGCAGCCAGTACAATGTTGGTCAAAGGATTTCGTATCTCGTGTGCAATTGTCCGGGCTATGCGGCCGGTGGCAGTAAATTTTTCAAAGCTGCGCAGTTCTTCCAGTTCTGCATTTGCTTTTTGCAATTCATTTATTTTGTTTTCCAATTGTTTTCTATACAAATTTGTTTGTTCATCCGCTTTCAATTTTGCCCTGCTTTCGCGGCTATATGTAATAAATGAATAACCGGAAAGAAGAAGCGCAATAATCAGCGAAGTGATCGTGATGATCTTAATGGAAACAGAGATGCTTCTTAATTTATCTTTTCGTTTCTGGAGAAGGAGCCCTTCCGCTGATTCCATCTGTCGTATGGTTGTTCTTATATCAGCCATCAGTTTTTTACCGATCTCGCCTCTTGCCTTCATTTCATCGGTAATAATATTGCCGCTCTGTTTATATAGCAGGATGGTTCTGTATATGCGTCCCAGTTTTTCCTGGATAAGTGCTTTTAATGTATCTGATTTTTTCTGCTGGCTGATGTTATTAGAAGTTACGCTGTCTATATTTTTTAAAAGCAAATCAATTTGCTGCGTACTGGAATAAAATGTTTGCAGATGATCTGAGTCGTTTAAAAGTATAAACCCTCTTGCGCCGCTTTCGGCTTCATTTATGTCTGATGAAAGTGTTTCGAGATTGTTTATAACAAGATCAGTATGCGCTACCCACTTAGTTTGATTTAAAAATTGTTGTAACGATAAAAAGATAAGAAAGTAAGATACCAAAAGCAGCAAAAAAGCTGTCAGGTAGCCAGTCTTTACTTTAAAGCTTCCTGTCATAATACGGTTTCTGCGGTCAGGGCAATTTTATTATTGATAGATCCTTTCAATAGCGTCTCTGTATTTTTCCATAATCACTTTTCGTTTCAGTTTCAGCGTGGGAGTTAATTCCCCGCCATTTATCGTCCAGTCATTAGCCAACAATTCAAATTTCTTTATTTGTTCTACGTGATTAAAGTATTTATTGAAATTTTCCACCATTTCTTTCATCATCTCTGTCACTTTGGGATCATGAATCATTTCTTGATCGGAAGAATAATTGATGCCATTCTTCCGGCACCATTCTTTTAAATTGGAGAAAGAAGGAACAATCAATGCGCCTACATATTTTTTTTCTGCACCTACTACCATTACCTGTTCTACAAACGTGGATTCTTTTAATTTATTCTCAATCGGTAAAGGGGCTACATACTTGCCACCGCTGGTTTTGAATAACTCTTTTTTACGATCGGTAATTTTCAAAAATTTATCGTCCACCATTGTACCGATATCGCCGGTGTAGAACCATCCATCCTTTATTACTTCAGCAGTCAATTCAGGATGTTTGTAATATCCCATCATGATATTGGGTCCCTTGCATAATATTTCACCATCCTCCGCAATTTTTACCTCCACTCCATCAATTAACGGACCCACTGTTCCGAACTTCCTCAGCTTTTCATCATATCGATTTACACTAATTACGGGAGATGTTTCAGTAAGACCGTATCCTTCCATAATAATTATTCTTGCGGCAGTGAATATCCTGATCAGCCTTACCTGGCAAGCAGCGCTGCCTGTTATGATCGCATTCAGTTCCTTCCCGAGTCCTTCTCTCCACTTTGAAAAAACCAGTTTGTTTGCAAGGGCTAATTGAATTTTATAGCCCGTACCCAATTTTTTATTGATCTCAAATTTTTCAGCAAGATTAAGTGCCCAAAAAAATAATTTCTTTTTCAACCCGCTCAGTTCATTCCCCTTTTGCATGATCCGCTCATATAATTTCTCCAACAACCGGGGAACAGTAGTAAACATATGTGGTTTTGCTTCCTTTAAATTTTCGCCAATGGTTTCCAAACTTTCCGCATAATAAACGCCTACTCCTTTGTACATATACAAATACGTGACCATTCTTTCAAATATATGGTTGAGCGGAAGAAAACTCATGGCCCGGGTGCCCGGCGGAAATAAGGACATCGACGCCATTACGTTAGATAGAATGTTTTTGTGGGAAAGCATTACACCTTTGGGTACACCCGTCGTTCCCGAAGTATAAATGATAGTGGCCAGGTCTTCGTATTTTATTTTTTCGGAAATAATTTTTACCTGCTCCTTTAGTTCTTTTGTACTTAAAGCCAGGATTTCCTTCCAGTGTTTTACATTCTCTATGTGGTCGAATGAATATATTTCCTTTAATGAAGGAACTTCATTTTTTACATTCTGCACTTTTAAAAAAAGCTCTTCGTCATTCACAAATACCATTTTTACTCTTGCATCATTCAATACAAACTTCAATTCATTGATGCTAATAGTAGGATAGATCGGAGTGAGCACTGCTCCAGTTTTTTGCACTGCCATATCAACGATCATCCATTCAGGCCTGTTTTTACTAAGAATAGCTATTTTATCTCTGCCTTCGTTGGTCATATCATTAGGACCAATACCAAGATGCACCAAACCTGCACTGAGATCATCCACTAGTTGAGCGATTTTTTCAGTACTGTATTTTTTATATACTCCTCCTTCTTTACCTGCCAGCATATCGTCGAGCGGAGCATTCTCCAGGTGAAATTGGATACAATCGAATAATCTTTGTGGCTCGGTCATGGTGCAATCGTTATAAGTTTACAGGCATTGCCGCGGTAAAATTGGTTTGACGATACTGATATTATGTTCTTGTACATACGGCAACTCTCTTTGTTATTTTAAGAGATTTTTAGTTCTTTCTTCCTCCAATATAATTCAAAAAAAGAAATAAAAAACCCCGCTTAGCGGGATTAAAATACTCAGGTGTTATCTTTTAATCGGAAGCTTATTTATCCTGGTAATATTGGCCGGATGGCATTTTAAACACCCGTGTTTTCTGAAAAGCCATAAAATTTTTAGATTCTTCGTCGTGTGCTTTTGTCCATTTGTCGTACGCAGCAAGATCTTCGACAGTTCCGAACAGCCATTGGTTATAGGCGTTGAACATACCTTCCTGTAGCAACTGGCGTTGATAGTCAAAAAGCTTGTAAGGAAATTTTGCGGCATATTTATCAAACCACTCCAGAATAAACCGGGTCCTGATCATGGTCAGCGTTTCTGTAGTTATTCCATGGTTGGCCAGGGAAGATTGCTTACTCATACATTCAAGAAAAGCTTTTGAAAACTCGTTTTTATTTTTTTCCTGGCCGGCCATCAGGTTGGCGCTGGAGAACAGTTTTTCTTTGTAACCCTGCAGCAATAATTGTTTCATGGAAGCACCGCGTTCACTAAGGCTTTCCATGTTCACAAATATTTCTCCGTATATAAGGCTCCACACTTTGTCTTTTGTATAAAAATAAAAGAGAGCGGCATTGTAATAATTTCCTGAGTAAGCCGGATCAATTCTGATTCCTTTTTCCCACAGATCAATAGCCGAATAATCTTTTTTTGCCCAGAGCAATTCTCCGTACTCACTGTATAAAGGGCCGCTATTGGGAAATTTTTTCAGGCCTTCTCTATATATCCTTTCACAGTCTTTTACTTCTTCGAGGGCTTTATACACATTTCCCGCTATCTGATAACAAACTACATCTGCGTCGTCGTGGTCAAGTAATATTTTTACTTCGTTCAAAGCTTTTTCATAGTCTCTCCTGTAGTAGTAAGACATCGTAAGATCCTTCAGAATGTCAAGATTATTTTTATCCAACTGCAATGCCCGTGTAAGAACGACAATAGCATTGTCAAAATCTCCCTGCTTCATAAAGGTTTTTGCATTTTCATGCAAAGTCTTTGCATCATCAGTTTGAGCAAAAACTGAAAGAGATACTACAAAAACGCTGCAGAAAAAAAGTAGGTATTTTTTCATGTGTGCAAATTAAGGTAAACAACAGCTCATGAAGACGACCATCTTCAAATTAACATTTTTAAAAATCTTTTAGGCAAAACTATGAGTCAACAAGCCATCTCTTAATTTTGGTTCAAACCAGGTACTTTTGGGCGGCATGATGCTTCCGCAGTCTGCTATTTCAAAAAGCTGCGAAATGCTTACCGGGTATAGGCTAAAAGCCAATTGCATTTCGCCGCTATCCACCCTTTTTTCTAATTCCTTCAAACCACGAATGCCGCCGACGAAGTCTATTCGTTTATCAGTACGCTGATCTTTTATGCCCAGTATTTTATCAAGGATATTATTTGATAAAATCGTTACATCCAAAACGCCGATCGGGTCGTTCGAATAAGTTCCTTTTTTGGATTGAAGGGTATACCATTGATGATTTAAGTACATGCCAAACCGGTGTAATTCTTTTGGAGAAAAAGCAGTACCGGATTTTTCAAGCGAAAAATCTGTTTCTATTTTTTTTAGAAATTCTTCATTCGTCAAGCCATTCAAATCTTTTATTAAACGATTATAATCCAGGATGGCTAATTCGCTGGCAGGGAAAATAGTGGTGAGGAAATATTCAGCATTCTCATTGTTGGGTATTTGCTGACTCACCTTTGCAGCAGAAGCAGCCCTGTGATGTCCATCGGCAATATATGTACATGGAACTTTATTTTGAAAGAGTGTTGTAATAGCATGAATGGCATCATCATCATTTATGATCCACACGGAATGATGAACTTCATCATCCGCTGCAAAATCATACACAGCCGGGTGATTTTGCTTCCATTTATTGATAAGTTCATTCATTTCGCTTACATCACGATAGGCAAGGAAAATATTGCCCGTTTGTGCGCCGATAGCCAACATGTGATCGATCCTGTCTTTTTCTTTTTCCGGTCTTGTCAATTCATGTTTCTTAATTACATCATTAAAATAATCTTCGACGGAGGACACACAAACCAAACCCGTTTGACTTCTTCCATTCATCACTAACTGGTAAATATAATAGCAGGGTTTTTCTTCATAAAACAAAATATGATCATGAATAAACCGGTCAAGATTTCCTTTCGCTTTTTCATACACAATTTTGCCATGTACATCCACGGAGGAAGGAAGATCGATTTCAGATTTTGTAATATGCAAAAAAGAATTAGCATTGCCTTTCGATTCTATTCTTGCTTCTTCGCTGTTCAAAACGTCATAGGGTTTTGAGGCTACTTGCTTTACCAATTCTGTTTTCGGACGAAGGGCTTTGAAGGGTTTGATAATCGCCATTAAAAATTGATCGTTGAAATTGAATATTATCCTTTTTTATATGCAAATTCTTTCATCAGGTCTGTGAGCGCTTTTACACTTTCCATGGGTAGTGCATTGTACATGGATATCCGAAAGCCGCCCGATAACCGATGTCCTTTTATACCCACCATTCCTTCATTTTTGCAAAACCCCAAAAACTCTTTTTCTTGTGCAGCATCTTCAATTATGAAAACCGCATTCATTTTGCTGCGATCTTCTTTTGCCACAGGACCTTTAAAAACCGGCAGGCTATCCAATGTATCATAAAATAATTTTGCTTTCACATCATTTATTCTTTCGATCGCCTGAACGCCCCCCTGATTTTTTAACCACTGGAGGGTTAGCAGGCAAACGTAAATAGCAAAAACGGGAGGAGTATTTAATAAAGAACCGGCTTCTAGATGATTGCGGTAATCAAGAATGGAAGGGATGGCTCGTTTTACTTTTCCTAAAATGTTTTTATTGATCACTACTAAATTTACTCCCGCCGCACCTGCATTTTTTTGTGCGCCCGCATAGATAAGATCAAACTTGTTGAAATCAATCACGCGGCTCAGCACATCACTGCTCATATCCGCAACCAGCGGCACACCTGCATTATAAAAGACAGAAAGATCATGCCACTGAGTTCCATAAATAGTGTTGTTGGTTGTTATGTGGAGATATTTTGAAGTAGGTGTTACATTAAAATTCTTGGGCAACGCTCTGTAACCAGAATCTTTTCCGCTGCAAACGACCTCTGCATGGCCAAATAATTTTGCTTCTTTTATTGCTTTTAAAGACCAAACTCCTGTGTCCGCATAAGCTGCTATTTCATTTTCATCGAGGAGATTCATCGGCACTTGCATGAATTGAGTAGTAGCACCTCCATGTAAAAACAATACTTCGTGATCATCGTCGAGATTCATTAATTCTCTAACCAAACCTCTTACTTCATCCATTACTTCCTGGAAAAGAGCTGTCCGATGACCAATTTCAAGGATTGATAAGCCGGTATGATTAAAATCAAGAATGGCCTGGCTGGCTTTTTCAAATACTTCTTTTGGAAGAATAGAAGGGCCGGCGCCAAAATTATGTACTACGCTTTTTGCAGACTGTATCACACGCTTAATTTTAAGCTGTAAAGATACGCAGTAAGATGATAGATGATAACCGATAGTTACAGCCGAATTATCATCTTTCATCTTTAAAACTGTCACCTATTCTTCCCTTCCTTTGATCTGTCCGTCTCTCCATGCAGAGTTTAGGTTTTCAAATTCTTTAAGATCTTCAGCAGAAAATTCTCTATGAGTAAGTTTTGTAAGATCAGGTTCACCCGCATTTACCCACGCCGTGTACCAAAAAGAAGCGACGGCAAAAATCGCTTGTCTCATTCTTCTTTCTATCATCCCTCTCAGCTTCCTATCGTAAGCCTTTGTAAACGTAGATGAATATTGACGTACAGTAATTCCGTTCCTGTTTTCAAAAGAAAATTTTTGATCAGGAGAAAATTGAGCTGTTAATTCTTTTTCATATTTCAGTACTGTATCTGCTGCTGCCGCACTTTCAAGTACACGCTGCCAGATAAAATTTCCGGGGTCTTTTATGTATTCTGCTTTACCAATGAAAAAATCCCATTCTTTATCAGCCAGCAGTTCGGGTACCCGGCTCTCCCAAAAACCATGAATGCCTTGTTGATTTGTATATTGACCATTATAATTACTGCTTGCATGGAGTGGCACATGTGCATCAGCAATATAATGGCCGAGTTCAGCCGAAAGTTTTAAAATTTTTGCTTGATTTTTTTCTTTGAATGCATCAGTAAGTCTGTGTAACATGATCTGTACCCACCACGGCACAATGCCGTATTGTTGCAAAGTATCCTCAGAAAATTTTGTTACAGCGTCATCCCACTTTCGTGGAAGTTCAGTGAAGGGATATTTTCCGTAATGATCTATATTAATATAGTGTCTTGGTGCTTCTTCGGCAACGGCATATCTTCTCATATCCGGATCAACCGCATGTTCCGTGATGAAATTGATATTCGGTTTATATAAAACGAGCATTTGCGGCGGCAAAAGGAATACAGCGTAGTTATTTATTTTTTTATGCGCATAAAATCCCCAACAGAAACATTGCTGCCATAAAATGATGAGAAAAATTATTAAAAAAAGTTTTTTCATTTAAGCGATAATTCACATAAGAGAAAATTTTGCAAGCGTTTTGAAATTTGGTAATTTACTATAACCAAACAAAAAATTATTTTTATGAAAAGAGCTTTAAAAGAAAATAATAAACAGTTCATAACACAATAGTTTAAAGTTTAAATAATCTTATTCGTTGACCTAATTTCTTTAAGCGGTGAATGTCTCAGTTTTTATCCGAAAATATTTATTTTATTTCTTTTTTTTCACCTTCTTTTTTTCATGTAAGGGACCAGATCAGAATTTAAATTTTAGTGTAGTACAAGATTCTCTTGCTATTGAGCCTGATTTTTTCAATGTTTTTTTTAATGAGATCAATAAGGGCAATACCAGTTATTTTCAGGGATACACCCCCCAAAAAATGAATTATTATTATTTGATTTGAATTCTAAGAAAGAGGAAACGAGAATAAAACTAAAAGTCTCGTTTAAAGATTCTATAATAGGCCGCTTAATTCAATTTTATATTCATAAGCCTGGTTCGATTTTTTTGCTCACTGAAAACCTACTTTTAATTACAGACACTTCAGGCAACGGTAAGTATAAAAAAAATATAGCTTCTTCTTTAAAAGATATTGATGGCGGTAAGGTATTTTTATTGGATTTTCAAAACCAGATTCCTATTTATTTCAATTCATTAAATGGTGATTTGCTTTTGCATATAATGTGTGACTGCGATTTAAATGATCCTTCTTACTACTTTAAACGGATAGAAGCTAAATTTCACTTAGCAAATGGTAAGATTTCTATATTTAATTATTATTTTCCTGAGCGGTATAGACATAATTTTTATGGACAAAATGTTTTTCCTTTTCGAATTGTAAATGGACCTTTGAGTATTGTTTCTTTTGAGAGCGATGATAGTGTTTATGTTTTTAATAGGGAAACGAGCTTTCTAAAAAAATATGAATGTCGAAGCGCTTATCAGCATATAGATTTTGTACCTTTTGATTCATCATTCTATCATGATAATAATCGCATTGAACGATTGAATGAACACGTAACGGTAAGCCCGATATATGGGAAAATATTTTTTGACCCTTATAGAAATTTATATTATCGTTTTTTTCTGCGGGAAATGCCTTTAAAAAATGAAAAGGGATTTATAATAATCCGCTCAATAAAGATCTTGTGATCATGGTATTAAACAAAGATTTCAAAATTATTCAAGAAAGAAATATTGGGTCATCCTATTTGTGGTATTATTCTTTTGTAACCCCCAAAGGATTATATATTCAAAAAAAATTAGAAACTCTTCCCCCAAATGCAAATCCAAAATATGCGTACTTTTCGGTTTTTTCGTGGAATTAAATTGATTGCGTTAAGTTTTTTGATTTCTTGCGGCCACAGCAATAGATCAGAAAATGCTAAAAAATAGAAGAGGAATTAAAACATCCGGATGATTATGCAGAAAGGATAAATAATATTTTTCCGTATGTTCAGAAAATTGGGTTTGGCATTACATTCAAAAATTGTAATAGTATTTATATTCTGCAGCCAAATCTATGTAATGTTTGCACCCGGGAGACCCTTAAGACAATTATGTCGAATACGAAAAATGAAACCGAACCAGTCATCTTCATTTTAGGAGATAAAAATCCAGAGATGAAATTGTTTATTAAAAAAATGGATGCTTCTGCCAATATTTATGTTGATAGCTCAAATACATTAGAGAAATACAATCTTTTTTTCCTGAAAAATTTAAAAATTAATACTTGCGATAATAAAGTAATAAAATGGGAATTCTTATAACAAAATTATTTTTTTCAAGCGATATCAATTGTAGACTGTAATTGATCTTTATCTTCTTTAAAATTTTCTTCATCCACATTGGTCACACCGCCGCTGATTGCAAATTTCATAGCGTCTGAGCTTGTAATACTTGTAATAGGTTTTACACGATTGGCCGGTAATATATATACGTTACCAGCAATAGAATAAGCCATGGGTACATACACAGCTATAAAATCCTGGAAACCCCAGTGAGACATATCTTTTTGAGTGATAAAACCTACTCTCCATACATCTGTATTGTCCACATTGGCCATTACCGGCTTATCAAATTTCTTTTTTTCGCCGGCGAAGGCTTCAAAAAAATCTTTCACAGATGAGTAAATGTATTTGACACCCGGAGTTTTTTCAAGCCATTTATCAAACAGGCCGAAAATCCTTGACTGAATAAAAAAGGAACTGAAATAACCGATCAGGATAATTGAAACGATCACAACCACAAAACCTAATCCATAGTTTTTCACTTCATAACCGATTATATGGCCCTGGAAATCTTTAATCGGCTCACGAAAAATCGGCACCCAGTTATCCACAGTAGAAATGACCCAGTAAATCGTATATGCCGTAACTGCAAGAGGCGCCAATACCAGAAGACCCTGCAAAAAGTATTTGAAAATGCTTTTCCACCTGAAGCGTTCGAGGTGCATACCTTTTTTATCATTATCCGGGTTCATATTTCAAAAGTAGGGTAAAGACAGGGTTGAGAAAAATGCAGCCCTGCGGTAAAAAAATGTTATGAATGGCTAAAAAAAACATGATGGAAACTTTGGTAACGAAAAAAGTTTCCATAGTTTTGCGCCCCTGATTAGTGATTATGGCAAAAGAAAGAATACTTGAAAAAGCTCACGAATTGTTTATGCGTTATGGCATCCGTTCGGTTTCGATGGATGATATAGCAGCCCAGTTGGGCATGAGTAAAAAAACATTGTATCATTATTACACTGACAAGGAAGAACTGGTAGATGCAGTGTTAAGCACGATTCTTGAAAAGAACCGAAATGAATGCTTTGCAGATAAACAAGTCGCCTCTAATGCGATACATGAAATCTTTCTTGCTTTTGATATGGTGCAGGAAATGTTTTCAAACATGAATCCTTCAATTGTGTTTGACCTGGAAAAATATCATCCTGCTGTTTATAAGAAGCTTCAGCAACACAAGAAGGTATTTATGTACCAGATGATCAGTCAAAATATCGAAAGAGGTATAAAGGAGGAGCTATACAGACCTGAAATTAATGTAGACACGCTTACAAGATTTCGTATTGAAAGCATGATGCTCGCATTTAATTCGGAAATTTTTCCTGATAACCGTACACATTTGGTTGCGATACAGGAAGAGATACTGGAACATTTTCTCTACGGTCTGGCTACCGGAAAAGGGCAAAAGCTGATTCAGAAATACAAACAACAAAAACATTCGACCAATGGCATTAAGAAATAATTTGAAAGTATGGACCATGGCACTCGGTGTTGTAGCTGCATCTCATTTGCGGGCACAAACTGTCCCGATGGGTCGGGAGGATTCTGCGATCCACACGTTTTCTTTGCAGCAGGCCGTTGACTATGCAGAAAAAAATAATGTGCAGGTAAAAAATGCATTGCTTGATGTGCAGATACAGGAACAGACAAACAAAGACATCACCTCGGCTGCATTACCGCAGATTAACGGAAGTGGCACCTTTACTTACAATGCAAAAATTCCTGTAAGCCTGATACCGGGAGAGTTTTTCGGTCAGCCGGCAGGAACTTTTCTCCCTGTAAAATTTGGAGTAAAATATAATGTTACGGGTGGAATATCACTTGATCAGATTTTGTTTGACGGGCAGGTGTTTGTGGGGTTACAGGCAAGACAAACCTCTATCGATTATCAGCAAAAAACGGTGGAAGTAACTGAAGAAATGATCAAGACAAATATTTATAAGATCTATTACCAGCTTTTAGTTAGTGAAACGCAGATAGATCTTTTAAATGCAAATATTGACCGGTTAGAAAAATTGTTACACGATACGAAAGAGATATACAAGAATGGATTTGCTGAAAAAGTAGACGTTGATAAAGTTTCCGTTCAATTGGCGAATGTACAAACTGAAAAAGTGAAGGCCGTTAACCAGATCAATAATGGGTACCTGGGATTAAAGTTATTGATGGGAATGCCGGTAAAGGATTCATTGGTTTTAACTGACTCACTCACTTACGATCAGATCAGGGAGGGCTTGCTTGATGGGAGCGGTTTTCAATACAGTGACCGAAAGGAATTCCAGTCTGTTGAATTGGGAATTAAATTGAATCAATACAATATCAAAAGATATAAGTTAAGTAAGATTCCGACTTTAAGCTTGAATGCATATTATGATGAAAATGCCCAGAGAAATGATTTCACTTTTTTTAAAGGCGGGCAAGCATATCCATGGTATTCGTTTTCTGCCATAAATCTGAAATTAAATATTCCCATATTTCATGGATTTTCGATCCGCGCAAAAATTGATGAGGCAAAACTGGAATTACAAAAAAGCATTAACCAGCGGGAGAATCTGAAACTTTCCATCGACAATGAAATTGAAGCGGCCAGGAATAATTTTCAATCGGCAATTGCCACTCTTGATTTCCAGAAAAAGAATATGGAATTGGCGGAAACGGTTTACAATCAAACTAAAAAGAAATATGAAGTAGGAACCGGATCGCAAATTGAGATCACCACTGCGGATACTGATCTGAAAACCGCCCAGACAAATTATATCGGCGCTTTGTATGACGCCATCATTGCAAAAGTTGATTATTTAAAAGCTATTGGAAAACTATAGCCTGTAATAAAAATATATGACTAACAAAAATAACAGTATGAAAAATTTTTTAAGAGCCACTTCAGCGGTCATGTTACTATTTTTTGTATCGGCCTGCAGTAATGAAGGAGGAAAGCAAGATGGAAGCCTGGCTGGGAAAAAGGCGCAGCTTGAGAAATTGAAAACCGAACAGCAAAAAATCAACGATCAGATCGCAGCGCTGGAAGATGAAATTGCGAAAGCTAATCCTGCGGCAGCGGAAATTACTCCAAAACTGGTGACTGTTGCGTCACTTAGTTTGCAAAACTTCAAGCATTATATCGAACTGCAGGCAAAAATTGATGCTGAAGATATTTCCTATCCAACACCTCGTGGCGGACCCGGACAGGTAAAAAAAGTATATGTGAAGGAGGGAGAGTATGTTAAAAAGGGTGAGCTGTTACTGAAACTCGATGATGCTGTCCTTCAACAAAATCTCAATCAACTGCAAACGCAACTTGATTACGCCAAAAATATTTATGATCGCCAGAAAAATCTTTGGGACCAGGGTATCGGCACGGAAGTACAATATATCACAGCCAGGAACAACGTTACCCAGGCAGAAAAACAAATTGCTACATTAAAACAACAAATGGATTTAACGAATGTGCGTGCTGAAGTAGACGGCATAGCAGATGAAGTAGATATTCATGAGGGTGAAACATTTAGTGGCGGTACAATTAAAATTGTAAATACGAGAGATCTTAAGGTATCGGCTAATATTCCGGAAAATTATGTTGCCCGTGTTCACAAGGGTTCCCCTATTGAGATTGTAATCCCTGACTTGAATAATAGAGTCATCAATTCCACGGTGTCATTGATCAGCCAGTCGATCGATCCTAATTACAGAAGTTTTACAGTGGAAGCAAAAATTAAAGGCAACGAAGGATTAAAGCCTAACCAGTTAGCTACTATTAAAGTATTGGATTACACAGCCAAGAACACAATTGTAGTTCCGGTGAATACGGTGCAAAGTGACGAGAATGGAAAGTTTGTTTATGTAATGGAAAAAAGCGGCGATAAAATGTTGGCTAAAAGAAAGACAGTGGTTCCCGGTGAATCTTATGGTGACATGATGGAAATTAAATCAGGTCTGAGTAGCGGTGATCAGTTAATAACCGCAGGTTACCAGGACCTGTATGAAGGACAAATTGTAGCAGTGGAAACAAAGATGTGATACACCGGAAGAGTGAAAGCGATACAGAATTAATTAAGCTGACTAAAATTATTTTATGCAACGAGTTATAGAAGGTGTTCGAAAAAAATTCAAAGAGTTTAAACCTACAAGCTGGGCAGTTGACAATACTACAGTAATGTACATCGTTGCCATGCTCATTACCCTTTATGGTCTTACCAAATTCAATACACTACCCAAAGAACAGTTCCCTGACATAGTCGTTCCTACTATCTCGGTAGTTACAACTTATGTAGGTAATTCGCCAAAGGATATTGAAAACCTCATCACAAGACCAATTGAAAAACAGATTAAAGGAATCTCAGGCGCCAAGGTCAATAAAGTAACTTCTATTTCACAGCAGGATTACTCTTTGATCACTGTGGAATTTGAAACCGATGTTAAAACAGAAGTTGCCAAACAAAAAGTGAAGGATGCAGTGGATAAGGCACGAAGTGATTTGCCTACTGATCTTACCCAGGAACCGGATGTGCAGGAGTTTGCTTTTAGTGAAATGCCCATCATGTATGTAAACATCAGCGGTGATTATGACCCGGTGAAACTGAAAAAATTTGCTGATGACATGCAGGATAAGTTTGAGGATCTCAAAGAAATTACAAGAGCGGATATTGTTGGTGCACCGGAAAGAGAAATCCAGGTAAATGTGGATCCGTTTAAAATGCAGGTGGCAAAACTTTCCTTCACTGATATTGAAAATGCCATCAGCAGGGAAAATAATAATATCAGTGGGGGCCAGGTGGAAGTGGGCAATATGAAAAGAACGCTGAGAGTAAAAGGGCAATTTGCTTCAGCAAGGGACATGCATAACATTGTTATTAAAAATCCGAATGGTGCGCCTATTTATTTGAGAGATATTGCTGAAATAATCGATACAGTAAAAGAAAAAGACAGTTATGCAAGATTGGATGGTAAAAATGTTGTGACGATAAATATTGTAAAACGTTCCGGCGAAAATTTGATCAATGCCGCCGATCATGTGAAGGCTGCTATAAAAGAAATGCAGCTAAAAGGAACCATCCCGCCGCCGGATAAACTGAAGGTTGTAATAACCGGGGATCAGAGCAAGCAGACAAAAACCAGCTTCAATGATCTCGTAAATACAATCGTCATTGGTTTTATACTCGTGCTGCTGGTGCTGATGTTCTTTATGGGAGTTACCAATGCATTCTTTGTAGCATTAAGTGTACCGTTAAGCGTTTTCGTAGCGTTTATGTTTTTGCCGGTTGGTAATTTTATAGTAGGTACTCCTATTACACTAAATTTTATTGTACTGTTTGCTCTTTTGTTTGGTTTGGGAATTATTGTGGATGATGCCATAGTTGTAATTGAAAATACGCACCGTATCTATAATAATGGAAAGGTGCCGATTGTCCGATCGGCAAAAGAAGCGGCGGGAGAAATTTTTGTGCCGGTATTGGCGGGTACATTAACTACCCTTGCTCCATTTTTCCCTTTATTGTTGTGGAAAGGATTGATCGGAAAATTCATGATATACCTTCCTGTGATGTTGATCCTTACACTTGCTGCCTCACTTATAGTTGCCTTTATTTTCAACCCGGTATTCGCAGTAAGTTTTATGAAGCCTGAGGGAAAAGAACATGAAATGCCGGCCAATAAACTCTTCAAAAAATGGGGATTCTGGGGTTTCATCGCTTTTGGTGTATTATTTCATTTGGCAGGATGGCATGGCTTCGCAAACTTTTTATTGCTGATGCCAATACTAAACATTTTAAATGTATACGTGCTGCGCCATATTATTCATTTATTCCAAAACAGAATATTGCCGGGATTAATGAAACGTTATGAAAGTTTGTTGAGGTGGGTATTGCAAAAAAAGAGACCGGCAAGATTGATACTATTATTATTCATTTTGTTTCCGGTTGCTGTTGCGTTATTCTTATTAAGAACGCAGGGGCGACAAACATTCTTCCCTTCAGGTGATCCTCATTTTATTTATGTTTATCTTAAGCTGCCTGTAGGTACAGATATTAAGTACACGGATTCGGTGACGCAGGAATTGGAAAAACGTGTGTACCGGGTTTTAGGAGATCAAAAACCCGGTGCTCCGGGTTCAATCGTTGAAAGTGTAATTGCAAATGTAGCCGTAAGCGCAAATAATCCGAGAGATAATAATCGGAGTGTACAACCTAACCTTGGAAGAGTGCAGGTTTCTTTTGTAGAGTATGAGGATCGTCATGGGAAAAGTACAAAACCTTACCTGGCTGCTGTTCGCCAGGCGGTACAAGGTATTCCGGGCGCTGAAGTCACAGTAAACCAGGAAGACAATGGTCCACCTACTGATCCGCCGGTAAATGTGGAAGTGATCGGCGATAATTTTGAATCGATCGCCAAGGTCGCTACGGACCTGAGAAATTTTATCGATACAAACAAAGTGGAAGGAATAGAGCATTTGAATATGGATGTGGATGTGAATAACCCGGAAATTTCTGTATCGGTTGATCGTGAAAGGGCATTGAAAGAAGGAGTGAGTACAGCCGAAGTGGGAATGGATCTGCGAACGGCTATATTTGGAAAAGAAGTAAGTAAACTAAAAGACAATGAAGATGAATACAAGATACAGTTGCGCTATTCGCAGCCGGAACGGAATAATATCACTGACCTGATGAATATGCGGGTCACATTCCGTGATTTTGCAACCAACACGATCAAGCAGGTTCCCATTGGTGCTATTGCAAATATTGACTATACGAATACATCGGGCGCTATCAGGAGAAAAAACATGAAGCGTACGATCCAGTTGCAATCAAATGTATTGGATGAAACACAAACAGAAAAAATCAATAAAGAACTTGCAGGTAAAATTGCTGAATTCAGAACAAAATATCATATACCTGCAGACGTAACAGTGCGACAGAGCGGGGTTAGTGAACAACAACAGGAAACACTTACATTTCTCGGCCAGTCCCTGATCATTGCGCTGCTGCTGATTTTTCTTATACTGGTAACTCAATTCAACTCGCTGAGTAAACCATTCATTGTACTCACGGAAATTTTCTTCTCTGTTATCGGGGTACTGCTGGGCTATGCAGTGACAGGTATGACAGTGGCCACCATTATGCTTGGTGTCGGCGTAATTGGATTGGCAGGTATCGTTATTAAAAATGGGATTTTATTGATAGAGTTTACCGATGAATTACGTGGTCGTGGTCTGCGTACACGGGAGGCAGCAATACAAGCAGGTAAGATCCGTATCATTCCTGTCATGCTTACAGCACTGGCAACAATGCTGGGGCTTTTGCCTCTCGCCGTTGGATTCAATATTGATTTTGTCGGACTGTTCCAACATTTGAAGCCTGATATTTTCTTCGGGGGTGATAGTGTTGTGTTCTGGGGGCCATTGTCATGGACAATTATTTTTGGATTGATCTTTGCATTTTTCCTAACCCTTGTGATGGTGCCGAGTATGTATCTGACTGCGGAAAGATTGAGGCGCCCCATGACGAAGTTTTATGGAACAAAGTTCGTAGCGCTGCTTGGCTTCCTGGGCCCTTTCTTCTTCATATTTGTGGGCATCATGTTTCTGGTGCGAAGATTACAGGGTAAACCTGTATGGATGGGTAAACTGAAAACTGACAAAGTAAAATAAGGATTGCACTATAGAAATTAAAAGCGGCGTAATGCCGCTTTTTTTGTTTTGTTATCAAAAATTTTTGGCAGAAGCAGCAATTAAAGACAGTTGGCTGTCTACCTATTAAAATATTTGCTTTGTGAGATAACGTACCCACTACCCGTCTCTCGGGTGAGTATTCATGTTGTAATAGTTGGTTTTAGCCCGCTGAGATGACTGCTTTTGCGGGAGAATAAGAAAAACGTCCCGATGCTCTCGGGACGTTCTTATTTCAGTGAATCAATTCTAAAAGGCTTTTTTCTCTATCGGCGTTCCATTTACATCCAATTCTACTATAGGATATCCGAGTTTTTGCAAACCCGGAAGAATTTTTTCTTTATCCCCAACCAACAGCATATTCAGTTTATTGACGGCAATATATTTTTTTGCTAAGGCATCGATATCTTTTTTCGTCATATTTTTTAGAGTTTTTTGTTCTACTTCTGTATAGTTTGCCGGCAGATCATAATCAAGAATATTACGAATGAATCCTGCTTTTTGAAAACCGGTTTCATAGCGCAAAGCATCTCTCTGGCCGATCGCATTTTTCATGAATTCTAATTCTTCTTCTGTAATTCCATTCTCAGAATAATTTTTTAATTCTCTCACTACTTCAGATAATGCGCTGTCAGTGGCATCTGCCCGTATGCCGGAACTAAAAACAAAATCACCACCATACTCATCTCCATTAAAAGAAGATCGTGCACCATAGGTCCATCCTTTGTCTTCACGTAAATTAAGGTTCAATCTTCCGTTAAATCCGCCACCTATTGCAAAGTTCATAAGGCCTGCTTTATAAAATTCTCCGGTTGCATCATATTTTAAGCCGGTGTTATAGCCAACTCTGAATTCCGTTTGTGCGGCTTTTGGAACATCAACAAGATAAACTTTTGCCTGGTCGGCAGGCAATGGTGTTGCCGCAACTTTTGGCAGATCAATCTTTTTGTTTGGTAGTTTATTTAAGAAAGCAAGCCTGGGTAATATTTCTGCCTGCTTCACGTCTCCAACAATTACTACTTTCATTCCTTCGGTAGTCATATTATTGTCATAGTAATCCTGTATATCATTTAATGTAATATTCTTCACACTGCTTTCGGTTCCATTTTCACTCATGCCTAAAATATTATGCGGACCATAATTTATTTTAGCAATTACTTCACTGGCTACAGTGGAAGGTCGCGATCTCATTACTTTAAAACTTTCCAGAATTTGTTTTTGATTTCTCCTGAAAGCATCTTCCGTAAATTTTGAGTTGAACATTCTTTCCTGGAGAAGAGCAAGCGTTTTATCTAAATTCTTTTTCAGGCATTGTATGTTGAAAATAATTTTATCTGTAGAGCTGTTGATGTTAATTGAACTTCCCAACTTTTGTAACTCTACAGTCATTTGTTCCGCCGTGTAATTTTTTGTGTCTTCATTCATCATGTTGGCAAAGAAATTTGCAAGCCCGAGTTTAGAAGTGTCATTGGCTTCCAATAAATGCCCGCCGGGAATTGTAATGGAAAGTGTAACGGTTGGAAGTTCTGTACTTTCAGTACCGATCATTTTTATACCATCCGTAAAATTCTTTTTCCAAAAGACCGGCACTTTTACAACGGGGTTCTGTCCATTGCCCGGCATTTTACTCCTGTCAAAATTGTCTTTTGCTTTTACATATTTTAAGTTTGCATAGCCGTAATCCGGCCGTGTGTAATGGGTTGAGTCCACAGTATAATTATCTTTTGCCGCCACCATGCCTGAATCCATGCTTTTTGTAAGCACACTCAGAAAAACAGCATGACTGTTTTTTATATATTTATTATATGCATTCATCACATCTTCTCTTGTGAGTGAAGTGTACATCTTTAGCAGATCTGCAATTTTGTTTGGATTGCCTGTGAATGTTTGAAAAGCGGCCAGTTGTGAAACCTTACCCGCCACGCTTTGAAGCCTGTTGATCTGTCTCGCTTCCATATTTCCTTTGAATTTTGCAATGTCATCATCAGTTACGCCGCGTTTTTCAAATGAATCCAGCGAAGCTCTGAATAATGTATCCATTTGCGCCAGTGATTTGCCGGGCATAGGAATGATCTCAAAGAAAAGCTCACCAGATAATTCAGATAAGTTGCTAAATGCGCTTGCTTCCAGGGTATATTGTTTTTTTACCATTTGCTGATATAGCACAGAATTTTTTCCCCCTCCCAATACTTCGGATAAGCAGTCCAATGCCGCCATATCTTTATCATAATTGCGAACAGTAGGATATACAATTGCAAGCAGCGGAAGCTTTGCATAATTATCAGTATAAGAAACATACCGGTCAGAATTGATCACCACCGACGGTAATTTTACAGGATCAACTTCGGGGCCGCGGGGAATAGGGCCAAAATATTTTTCAACCAGATTCACAACTTCCGCGGGTTTTACATTGCCGCCAACTGTAAGCGTGGCATTATTAGGTCCATACCATCTTAAGAAAAAGTTTTTAAGATCATCTACCGTTACACGATTCAATTCTTCTACGTAGCCAATCGTTAACCACGAGTAAGGATGACCATACGGATATAAACTTCTTGACGCTTGTTCGTACACCAGTCCATAAGGACGATTGTCATAATTCTGGCCGCGTTCATTTTTAACTGTGGCTCTTTGTATCTCGAATTTTTTTTGTGTCACGGCATCAAGCAAAAAGCCCATACGATCCGCTTCGAGCCAAAGCATTTTTTCCAGTTGATTACTCGGTACTGTTTCAAAATAGTTTGTTCTGTCGCGGTTAGTGCTTCCGTTCAATGTGCCGCCGGCATCGGTCACGATTTTAAAATGTTGTTCATCGGCAACGTGATCACTTCCCTGGAACATCATGTGTTCATAAAAATGGGCGAAACCCGATTTGCCAATTTCTTCACGGGCAGAACCGACATGATACGTAACATCTACATGTACTACCGGGTCGCTGTGATCTTCGTGAATAATCAATGTGAGACCATTAGGCAACACATATTTTTCGTAAGGAATAACAAGCTCATTTCCTTTTTTGGTAACTTTTTCAACAAGTTTGGCCTGGCCAAAAATAAAGTTGAACGATAAAAAAAGGGGAGCACTTAGCAGTAATAGTTTTTGTTTCATACAGAAAGGTGTTTTAATAGTGAACAGTCTGTGGAGACAGGCAATGTAAGAAAATCTGTGGTTTTGGTGATACCTTTTATAAAATTCCCGGGATGAGTCGAAACAAATCTTTTTTACCTTCGAAAAAAATTTTATTATGGACGGAACACGAACCAATCATGAAATAGATTATAAGATCTATGGTGAAGAGTTACAATTTGTAGAAGTAGAACTTGATCCGAATGAAACAGCGATTGCTGAAAGCGGGGCGATGCTGATGATGGATGACGGCATACAGATGCAAACGATTTTTGGCGATGGCAGCCGCCAACAGGATAATAGTTTGTTGGGAAAATTATTTTCGGCAGGTAAAAGAGTGCTGGTAGGTGAAAGTTTATTTATGACAGCTTTTACCAACGTGGGACAAGGAAAGAAGCGAGTTTCTTTTGCTGCACCTTATACAGGAAAGATCATTGCACTCGATCTGCAGCAATTGGGAGGAAAGATCCTTGCTCAGAAAGATGCTTTTTTATGCGCAGCAAAAGGAGTAAGTATTGGCATTGCCTTTCAAAAAAGATTGGGTACCGGCATTTTTGGTGGAGAAGGGTTCATTATGGAAAAACTGGAAGGTGATGGAATGGCTTTTATGCATGCGGGTGGTTATGTAATGGAAAAGGAATTGAAAGCCGGTGAAATTTTAAAAGTTGATACGGGTTGTGTCGTAGCTTATACAAGCGGAATTGATTTTGATATTGAATTTATTCGTGGCATACGCAACTGGATGTTTGGCGGTGAAGGTTTATTTTTTGCCATTCTGCGCGGGCCTGGTAAAGTATGGATTCAATCGTTGCCAATCAGTCGTCTTGCTGCACGACTTGTTGAGTATGGAACTTATAAACGTAAAGAAGAAGGAAGTATACTTGGGGGATTAGGAAATCTCCTTGATGGAAGAGAGTAATGTTTGAATCACATAACTTAACTTCGTATCGTGGACAAATAAGCTGAATAGCGGTACGGACGCACAAGTGAGTGACACAACAAAAGTTGAGCAGAATTAACAAAGCTGGCAACATAAATCAGTTTTACTTATTCAAGTTGTAGTAAATTTGCGGCATAATTTTTTTTCAATGATCCGCAAACAAGAAGTACTTAACGATGTAGTGATAAAATTTGCCGGGGATAGTGGAGATGGGATGCAATTGACCGGCAGCCAGTTTACAAATAATACCGCGCTTTTAGGAATTGACCTGGCTACTTTTCCTGATTTTCCTGCTGAAATACGTGCACCGCAAGGAACTCTGCCCGGCGTCAGCGGTTACCAGCTTCGCTTTTCAAGCAATCCTGTTTTTACTCCAGGTGACCTATGCGATGTGTTAGTGGCCATGAATGCCGCAGCGCTGAAAGCCAACCTGAAGCAAATAAAAAAGGGCGGAAAGATCATTGCCAATACAGATGGATTTGATTCAAAGAATTTGCGGCTTGCAAATTATGCTGACGGTGTTAATCCTATTGAAGATAACAGTCTTGAAAATTATGAACTGATCAAGATTGATGTAACCAAAATGACCCGTGAGGCATTGAAGGAATTTACCCTGAGTACTAAAGAAAAGGACAGGGCAAAAAATATGTTCGTTCTTGGCTTTTTGTATTGGATGTACAATCGTGACATGGATAGTACTATTGGATTTTTGAAAGAAAAATTTGGAAAAAAAGATGAAATACTCAACAGTAATTTAAAAGCATTGCAGGCAGGATATAATTATGGTGATACTACCGAAACGTTTACTACAACCTATAGAGTCGAAAAAGCAAAAATGGAAAGTGGCACGTACCGCTCCGTAATGGGTAACCAGGCAGTGGCTTATGGATTGATCGCTGCTTCACAAAAAAGCGGTTTGCCTTTGTTCCTTGGTTCATATCCTATCACCCCCGCTTCTGATATTTTACATGAACTGGCACGACATAAAAATTTCGGCGTAAAAACTTTCCAGGCTGAAGATGAAATTGCTGCAATCAGTTCGGCTATTGGTGCCGCATATGGTGGGCAATTGGGAGTAACAACAACATCCGGTCCGGGTATGGCACTGAAAGCTGAAGCAATGGGGCTGGCAGTGATGTTGGAAATTCCATTGCTGATTTGTGACATACAGCGTGGCGGACCGTCAACAGGATTGCCTACAAAAACTGAACAGAGCGATCTGTTGCAGGCGTATTATGGAAGAAATGGTGAATGCCCTATGCCGGTGATCTCCGCTTCTACGCCGGCGGATTGTTTTGATGCGGTATATGAAGCAGTGAGAATTGCAGTGCAGCACATGACACCAGTTATATTTTTAAGTGACGGTTATATTGCAAACGGGGCTGAACCCTGGAAATTTCCAACTTCGGATCAGCTACAACCTATTCGGGTGAATGTTAAAACTGAACTGGCAGATGGAGAAGAAAAATTGCAGCCATATTTGCGTGATGAGAATTTAGTGCGTCCGTGGGCTGTGCCGGGAACACCGGGACTTGAACATCGGATAGGAGGTCTGGAAAAAGAAGATATTACAGGCAATGTAAGTTATGATCCCGACAACCACCAATTGATGGTAAAGATCAGGGAACAAAAGGTGGACAGGATTGCTGATCATATTCCGGAACAAAAACTTGACAACGGTCCTTCAAAGGGAAAAATTTTGGTACTGGGCTGGGGCTCAACTTACGGGGCTATTAAAACTGCCGTGCAGGATCTGTTGGCTGAAGGCCATTCTGTGGCTCATGCTCATTTAAGATATTTAAGGCCATTCCCCAAAAACCTTGGTAGTATTCTGAAAAATTTCGAAAAGGTGTTGATACCGGAAATCAACAATGGTCAGCTGATAAAAATTATCCGCGATGTTTATTTTATTGATGCAGTCAGTTATAACAAGGTCATGGGTATTCCAATCACTAAAACGGAATTGGTGGAAGAAATAAAAAGGATCTGTAAATTATAAGAATCGCTTTTAGATTTTTAAAGCGAACAATTCCAGACTGGTATTTTTTCCTTTTAATTCAATTTGTCCAAGACTTTCTGCCTGCCAATCTTTTAATTTTACCTGCTCAAGGAAATCTTTTGATACAATAAATTTTTGATTGAACTCACTGCAGGCGGTTCTGATACGTGCTGTTGTATTCATGGTATCTCCACTCATCACGAGATCTTTTTTTATAATTCCAATTTCACCAATAGTTACTTCGCCCCTGTGAATACCCACTTTGAATTCGGGAGAAAGGCCGTAGTTACGAAGAAACTTAGTCAGGTTCTTATTTAGTGATTTCCGTGCTTCGATCAATGCGTAAATACATTTGCGGGCATTTTTTTTTGAATCCGGCCATGATACAACAATTTCATCGCCGACATATTGGTAAATACGACCGCCATATTCCATTAGCCCCAGCGATATGTAATAAATAAAATCCCGGATGAACTTAAAATACTCTTTGTGCCCTAACTTTTCCGCAATTGATGTTGAGTCCTTTACATCAATAAACATAATGATCCGTTTCTCATCCTGTGGCTGAATATACTTTCCCAGCACAATGTCTACAAAAACGCCGGGTGAATATTTTTCATTGATCTCAATAATGATCTGCGTTAACAAAAATAAAATGATCCACTCCGGAATTTTTCGGAGAAGCCAGGGTGTTTCAAAAGTATTTAGATAAAAACTTTCAATTGCATATGAGGCGGTTTCCTTTGCGATCAAAGTGGCATAGGTAAAATGAATAAAAAAGTTAATGACCATTGCGGCCATTATTAAAATGATTGCTTTCAAGATCATGTTTATCCACAAGGAAGTTCTTCTGAAAAAATTTTTCATAAAGAAGACCAGGAAATAAGACATCAACATACTTAAGAAAAGAACGTTGACTTCACGCAAAAGGATTGTCTTGACAGTATGCTCGCGGAATAATGCATATTTTGAAGGCGCCGATTGTTCAGTAAGATGAAAAGTATAAAATAAAGAGTCAATGATGGTCCATGAAACAGCAACGATCAGGATCATTCTTAGCTTGTATCTTTTGATTACTGAAAACCCTGATGCTATTGGTCTGTTTGGGCTCATGCTTTTAATATTTTGTCAGCATACACTATTGCCAGTCATCATTTCAGAGTGGAGACGAATGAGGCGTTGTGATGACTGTCGTGCTTTCCGGACTTTTGGTGAACGCCGCTATTGTAAAGGCGATTACTGATATTACAATTCCGACCATAAAAATATTATAGGCGATTCGCAAAAGTTTGTATTTTCTTGCTAACACAACTCCCAGGTAATATACGTCCTTGATCAAAGAACCGTATAAATAATCAGGGTCTCTCATCATCATACTCATGCCCCATTTGTAATCTTCGAGCGTCGCCTTATAAAAATTGCCAAAGAACAAAAGATTTATTTTTTTATTGGTGATGTCTTCTTTTGTAAAATTGCCGCCTGTTATGTTTGGCCTTGTGGCTAGTATAGAAATGATGATTGTGGCTACTGAAAAAACAAGAAAGATGGCTGTGGGAGTGATAAGAAAAGGGCTTTCATCAAACCTTCGAAATAATAGTGAAATGCTTACCGAAATAATAATAGCATTCACTGAGATCAAAATGTTTGCTTTCCTGTCGGCCATATAACTTAATCTCAGGTGATTTGAGGAAGCTGTGCGCATCATCGTTTGAATGCCTTTTGAAAGCAATGCATTTGCCTGTTTGTCGTTGTTATTTTTTTCATTAGGAAAAAGACTGCTTTCCTCATTGCCAATAGCCCTTTTCGCAATTTTTTGTCTAAGGGTTTCAATATTCCCTTGCTTGCCTTTCTCCAATAATTCTATACAATAGGAAGTATAATATTTATGTCGTTCAAGAAATTCAAGCGTTTTAATGTTCCATTCATTTTTAGAAATACTATTATCAGGAAAAAATTCCTTTTTTACCTGCTTATTGGTTTTTTTGAATTCTTTGGTGCCAAGGTGATAAGTATCTGCATCGCAAACTATTTGTTGTAACAGCGTCGATGGGACGACACCTATTTTGGTCGCCATGATGCAACCTTCAATTGTTTTAATAAGTTCAGGATCAGGAAAGTTCGTTTCCATGAATAATTTCATTTGCTCCACACTTTTTTCCTCATGATTTTCAGGTGTGGTAAAAAGATAGCCGGTATCATGAAACCATCCGGCGATACATACAGCCATCATTTCCTTCTCACTTAGTTTATAATGAGTGGCAATTTCCTCTGTTCTTTTTATCATTTCCTGGGTATGTGCCAATGAATGGAAATAAAGTTGCTGGCTATCATGTGTGCTGAATAGCTGCTTTATGTGGTCTTCTACCTGTTTATAAATATTGTTTGTCATATTTTTTTCTTTTTAAAAAGTCAGGTTGATTCTCGTTCCTAATGAAAAATTGAAAAGATTTTCTTCTTTCGAAAAAGCAACCGTTGCTGATACGATGACCAGTTTAAAGGGAATGAAATAAAAGCCGCCACCGTATGCATCGTGCCATGTTTTTGAGGTTTCATTTTTTATCCATACTCTTCCTACATCATTAAATAAGACTAAACCGAGGGTGCCCGGAAGTAAATAAGATTTTATATCCACTAATTTTATTCTTGCTTCTATGCTGTTATAGGCGACAGAAGAACCGGAAAATCTTGTTTTGCGAAAACCACGGAGAAAATTATTCGCTCCAAGATTTAGCGCCTGGAAATATTCGTAATGTTTACTGAAAATATGCCCTCCTCCAAAACGAGCCACCGCAATTAAGTTTGCCGCCTCGCTTATACTTGCATATATCGTCATATCCGAAGTAAGCGCGGTGATATTGTTCGCTTTTTTAGTGAGGCCGGCCCTTGAAGTGAATTGCGTGTTCCACTGTACACCGCGGGTTGGAAATAGTTCATCATTTAAATTATTGAAGATAACGGCAACCTTTCCTCCCACGTACGTTTTGAGAGAGTAAATACTTGCAGAATCAAGACCAATAAGTGAAGGCTTGGCTAAAATTTTATTTGCATTGTCAGCGGGCTTATTCCAATAATGATAAAGTGTCGGTCCCGCCATTATCTGTAAATTTTCAAAAAACCTCCGGCGGAAAAGAATTTCTGCCTGGATATAGTCATAGCGGGTACGATAATAATTAAGGTCATGCAGAGGATCAATTTTAGTATTGTTCCCAAGTCCAAAGAAATTATTGAGTGTTGGATTAACATAGTCGATATTTACCAGGGCATCATTGTTACGAAAGAAATGATTGAATTCACCCCTGTACCGGACGAGGTATGCTCCTTTATTCGGGGCATATAAACTGGTGAGTCGCTGATCGGTAGCGTACGGTAAATTTCTGAATCCATATGTTCTTCGTAAAAAGCCCGCTCCTACAAACAAACCGTCTTCTACGTTGTAACCAAGATTGATCCTTGGGAACCGGTTAATGTTGTACTGAAACCCTAAGATGTTATAATAATTTACAGGAGGCTCATTCGATGTTAAATTGCGTGTACGCCTGGCATTTTGAATAAAATTTTTTTCAGTATTAAGATCGTAGAGATAGTTTATAACGTGACCTTCTATATCGAACGTATCATTTCCCCGTCCACCGATCATGCTAACCCTGATCTTCGATCTTACTGTGGAATCAATTTCAAATTTATCATCGTCATTGAGTCCATATAACCGAACATCTTTTGTAACATGCGGATCAAATATCCTGTCGTATAACATAAAACTTGTGTCATTATTCTTGCTCCTTGCGTATACACGAACTCTCAATCCTTTCTCCTGGCCTGTAACTTTGAAATATTCTTTTTGGTTACTTCCGATCACATTTACTCTCTTTGAAAGAAAACGATAATATTTCATGGCAGATTTTTCCAAAACATTTCTTCTGCTGATAAGTTTGCTGACGATCTGTGCGCTATCCATCTTAAAGATTTTCGGCGGAAATTTTTTTATCGACTGTTCTATCACCGAATCTGTAAGTGTTTGCTGAAAGTCGGTAATTTGCTTTTTCCAGTCATTTGCATCAAGCTCTGTTAGAAAAAGATGATCAAAATCTCTTGCCGACCAGTTCAACCAGTTTATTTTTGGAATGTTATAATGAAATCCTCTCAGCATCGGCAATCGTCTGCGTGAAGCAATTTTTATGATCAAGCCATTTGAAACAAAATATGCCTCGTCCCTGTCTCTTGGAATAGGATAATAAAGTTTTCCTTTGCCTGTATCGATGGTTCCCCATTTCCATTGATCGAAGTGACGATCAAAATCAGCAATAAGTATATCCAGCAATCTTGCCCGCAATACCAACGGTTGAATAGCCCGGTGATCATTTTCTTCAACCATATTATCAAAAACCGTGTTGGTGCTTTTGGTGTCTTCTCCCCGCAATGAGGGTTCTTTTTCTTCCAGTGTGCAAACTGAATTGGCAAACATAGGCCTGTAATAACCAAATGCCGGATCATCAGGAACAAAAAATAATTCCGGGTATGCCGTTACTATTCCCAACTTTTTCGCAAGAACCGGCACAGTAAGAGGAGCATAAGGATGTGAAGCCGAAATAAAATCTTGTACAATACCTGATGCGAGTGTATGCCTGAATGCCTGTGGAATGGCATTGGATGGATTTTTGTCAATGGTTCTCAATTTCCATTCTTTGCCATTCTGATCAACAAGGGTGAGCGATTTTGTTTGCTTTCCGCCACCGAGACTCACAATCTTTAATCCGCCTTTTTCTTTATGAATATTAAAGACCTTCATCGTTACCGGCGTTGACCATTCTTTTCGATAATTTGTTCCGACCATTAATCGTTGAAAGAAATTTGCACTATCGTATTTGTCGCTTGCTGAAATGGTAATGGTGTCTTTGTATTTTATTACTTCCGGTTCCGGAACTTTTCTTTTTGATGAATCGGCTACATCGATGGGAATTTTTGAAAAATTCTGGATTACCGATGAATAAGCTTTTCTTATTGAATCGCTAACTGTGTAAAAACTCAGTCTTACATTTTTGTTGGTAGAGACCTCCAACACGGCAAAACCGTTGAGTGAAGTGGCAAACTTCGTTTTTTTACTGTCGGATACTCTTGTATGCTTTGACCCGCCCCCGCTTACGATATAGTTGTAGCTGCTGTCTTTTATATATTCAAGGCAATGCTCATGACCTGCTGTAAAGATCACGTTGGGATATTTTTTTGCGACCCGTTCTACATCATTAATCATTTCAGCATATAAAGGATGTTTCAGATCCTGCGGACTTCCAAACACACTTCTTGCAATTGGATAAATGGAACCCAATCCGGGTAAGGGTATATAAAGATTTGGTTTGAGATCGGTAAAGGGAAAAATATGTTGTTTTAACGTATAATATCCGCCATGCGGCCCTGTGCTTCGAAACGTGTGATGATCGGCAAGAATGATCAGCTTTTTTGCATTCTTGCTGAAGATGTCATCAAGTTTGGTAAGGACTTCATCTTGTGTTTTGCAGTCACAATCGGATTCTATGCCGGGCTTTTCATATGGATGAAGCCACCACTGCGAATCAAACATCACGAGTGTTACATTTGGACTGATTGAAACTTCAACAGGTCCGGGGCATCCCTCCTTCGGATAGTATTTTACATTTTTCTTTCCCAAATGATCCACATATAATTGTTCACGCACAACAGTAGACCAACCTCCCGGTTGCCCATCCTCCCAGTCATGATTGCCGGGTATCATATAAACTTTTGCAGGTGTATTGTCAGCAATTGATAATTGCGTATCCAATACGTTTCGTGAGGCCATGTAATAGCTGTATTCCTCGTCAGGCAAACCTGCTTTATATAAATTGTCACCAAGAAAAACGACCGTTGTTTTTTTATCCAATGATATTGTTCTTCGAACGGCATTAACGACCGGGTGTCCGCCGTTCGACAATTCTCCTGCATCACCAATCAAAATAATTCTTGCCTCAATTGTATCTTGCTGTGCATGTATCGACGCACAGCTAAGAAGACCTAATATTGCCAGGGATAAGTTTTTCATTGAGGAGTTTTTAAATTATTGAGCTTGAAAAAAAGTATATCAGCTGCTCCTTTATCAGCTGATTCATTTGAAATGATAAGATCGCCTTTAGGCGTAAATGTTATTCCCTCAGGTTGTTTAAACAAAACAGGATCCAGCTTGTAAACATGTTTTAGAGAATGATCTTTATTAAGAATGATCAATACTTTATTGACCGAACAAATGATATAAAATTCGCCAGTTAAAGGATTGATAGCCGCGGCCGATGGTTTTATTCTTTGCTTTTTATCATCTAACTGATCTCTTATCGCGGAAGTGTTTATTGTAAAAGATGATTGAAAGGAATCGGTTACCGGATCGATGGCCCATGTACTGATCTCCTTTTTTTTGTCGTCTTCACAATCTTTGCAGATCAATATTAATTGATGCAAACTGCTGTCGTAAAAAAGTGTCTCGAACTCATTTTTTCCTTTTTCCGGCACATCAAATGTTTGCAACACCACGGAATCAGGAGAGGTAAATTTGAATTTTTCAATGACTCCTTTGCTTTTCAACGCAAAAAAAGTACTATCCACAAGAGCGACATCTTCATAGTCGGCTCCCTTTGAAAATTTCCATTCTTCTATTTTTAAAGGGATTTTAAGGTGTATTTTAAAGAGCAATCCTTTTTCATCCTGGATCGCAAAAAGACTGCTGTCTTTTGAATGATAGGTGATGCCTGAGATTTCATCCAGAGCAACCGGCAGTTTATAAATATTTGGTTTGCTGAGATCGTAACCCGGGGGACTTGGATATGAAACGGTTTTCGCACTGCATGCGAATAATAATCCAATGCTGACAAAAATAAAAAACAGCAATAGGTTCGGGGAAATAAAATATCCGGACCGCTGATGCCGGTGAATTATATTTTCAAATCTGCTATTCGTAATGCTATAGGTTACACAAAAGTTTTGCCAAGCATTAGAAAAAAATAAAAGATTATTGCTGATGAAAGTTGAATTCGGTGGCAATCATCTATTTGAATAAATAGCAAAGGGCTTTGGTGTCTTAAGAAAGAACAGGTGAGTAATAATTTCCCTAAAATGATTTATGATCTGGATTGTCAGCTCCCGTTTACTTCAACATATTTGTGGAAATACCGGCATGCCTGGGTAAGACCACATACCTCACATTTTGGAGTGCGGGCCACACAAATATAGCGCCCATGCAAAATGAGCCAATGATGGGCTTTATGAATTAATTTTTCCGGAATATTCTTTACAAGTTCTTTTTCGACAGTAAACGGCGTTGATGCGGATGCTGAAACCAGGCCGATTCTTTTGCTTACCCTGAAAACGTGTGTATCTACCGCCATGTTCGGTTGTCGGTCGATTACTGATGTAATAACATTGGCTGTTTTTCTTCCCACCCCCGGTAGTTGAATAAGGTCATCAAAGTTCATCGGAATTTTACCGTTAAACTTTTCAACTACTGCTTTTGCCATGCCAATAAGGTGCCTGGTTTTATTGTTGGGATATGATATGCTTTTGATGAAGGGAAATAATTCTTCAAAAGTCGCTTTGCTGAGAGATTTCACATCAGGGTATTTTTCGAAGATAGCGGGAGTTGTCATATTCACACGCTTGTCAGTACACTGAGCAGAAAGAATTACCGCGACTAAAAGTTCATAAGGATCATCATAAATTAATTCTGTTTCGGCATCGGGATTGTGTTTTTCAAAATAGTCAATAACAAACTGGTAGCGTTGTTTGCGTGTCATCAAACAAAGATAAAGACGGAGTGAGAAGCATTAGTAAGAAGCAATATCGAAAACAAAAAAACATCCCGACTTGTCAGAATGTTAATGAGTTTGCTGAATAGCGATAGAAAAGCAAAAGAGTGCGACGCAAGAGGCGATGAAAAGAATTACAAAAGCTGGTGATAAAAAATCACTTCACTACTTCATTTTTTCTTTTTCTTGCATAGTTTAAAACATTCAATACAACCCTGGTGCGGGGGGATTTCTTTACCCCGTCCAGTCTTTCTAATGAAGTTTTTAAAACAGCAAGTTTTTCCCGCAGGGTCCAGTCCTGCTTCAATGCATTTTCAATTGCGATTGTTTGTTTAGCCGAGGTTTCTTTGTATAAATACAATAGCAGATCCTCAGGGGTTAAGTTAGCCATGTGCAAGCGATTAATGTCCAAAAATTGTGTGTCCTTGTAAGAAATTGTGAAACGTCCGGATTATTAACGGCTATAGGATGAGGTTATTGTGCAAAAAGAGGGAAATCAATCGTTTTGCGCACCCGGAATAAGAAACAAATCTTCATTATCCCGTTTCATATAGTATTTTTCCCTTGCATACTTTTCCAGGACAGAGGGATTATTTTTAAGTTTATCCAGTTCAGTTTTTTCCTGATTGATCTGGTCTGTGTAATATTTTTTGCTTTTTTGAAGCTCCTTTAATTCATGCCGGTGATGATTCATCGTAAACACATCTCTTTCGTCAAAAAAAAGCATCCACACGGCAAATGCGGCAAAGGCCACAAAGAATTTATTTCTCAGCCATGAGGGTAATTGGGTTAGTAGTTTCATGGTATCGAAGTTAAAGAATGGCTGATCGCCATTTTTACTTGCCAAATTTAATCTTTCCTTTCGGATATACAGCGGAAAATCCAAGTAACTCTTCAATCCTGAGTAGCTGGTTATATTTTGCTATTCTATCGGTTCGACTTGCGCTTCCTGTTTTTATTTGACCGCAATTCAAGGCTACCGCAAGATCTGCGATAGTTGTATCTTCTGTTTCCCCGCTACGATGACTCATTATTGTATTGTAACTATTGTGCTGAGCCAGTGTTACAGCATTTATTGTTTCAGTAATTGTGCCTATCTGGTTCACTTTTACCAGTAAAGCATTAGCGACTCCTTTGTCAATTCCTTCCTGCAGGCGGGTCACATTTGTTACAAATAAATCATCACCGACTAACTGAACTTTAGTGGTCAATTTATCCGTTAGTAATTTCCATCCTTTCCAGTCATCTTCAGCCATACCGTCTTCCAGAGACACAATAGGATAGTTCTTTACCCAGTTTGCCCAATAATCAACCATCTTTTCACTGGTCAGTTTTTTACCGTCTGATTTATGAAAATGATAAACCTTTTTAGCACTGTCATACATTTCGCTCACGGCAGGATCCATGGCAATAGCTACCTGTGTTCCGGCTTTAAAACCTGCGGCATTGATAGCCATCATCACCGTATCAATTGCCTCTTCATTACTTTGAAGATTGGGAGCAAATCCACCTTCATCACCCACATTGGTACTGTATCCCTTTTTCTTTAATACTGATTTCAATGCGTGAAACACTTCTACTCCCCAACGCAAACCTTCACTGAACGTATCAGCTCCAACAGGCATCACCATAAATTCCTGGAAGTCTATTTTGTTATCAGCATGTGCACCGCCATTTAGAATGTTCATCATGGGTATGGGCAACGTTTTCGCATTAGTACCACCAATATAGCGATACAAAGGAAGCCCGGCTTCTTCTGCAGCAGCTTTTGCCACAGCCATGCTTACGGCAAGAATGGCATTCGCTCCTAGTTTTCCTTTATTAGGTGTGCCATCCAATTGGATCATCATTTCATCAATACCGGTTTGATCAGCGACATCATAACCTAATAGCTTTGGCGCTATTAACTCATTTACATTTTTTACAGCTTTTAAAACTCCTTTGCCGCCAAATTTTTTCTTGTCGCCATCACGTAACTCTACCGCTTCGTGAATACCTGTGCTGGCGCCACTCGGCACGGCAGCACGGCCCAGTGCACCTTCATCCGTTAAGACATCCACTTCTACGGTCGGATTACCCCGACTATCTAATATCTGTCTTGCGAAAATTTCAGAAATGTAACTCATGGTTTTAGTTTAAAGTTTGTTGTTTGTAGTTATTTGTTTGATAAACAACTTCAGAAAATCTATGGAGCTTTCGTTGCCTGCCTGCCGGTAGGCAGGTTTCACATAATCACATGGCAGCAATTTTATCCAGTTTTTTGTGTAAGTGATCTGAACACTTCTTCCAAACTTTGGTTTTCGCTTTGCAAAGAAACGATGTTGAGGTTATTCTGCAAGGAGATTTCAAGAATTTGTTTTCGCACGAAGTCCGGGTTTGAGGTTTGAAGTTTATAGTTTGAGGTTTGTATTTGCTGAACCGATTCTACCTCGTGGATGTTTTCAAGCACGGACATTTCAACCGGTTGTTGAAATTCTACGAGTACTGCATGTTTATTCTTATTCCTGCCTTGCAAGCTGCTTAATTTATCATCTGCTACAATTTCTCCTTTATTGATAATGATCACCCGGTCGCAGATCGCTTCTACTTCCTGTAAAATATGGGAAGAGAATAAAACTGTCTTGTCTTTACCCTGCTGTTTGATCACCTGCCTTATTTCCACGATCTGGTTAGGATCCAGCCCGCTGGTGGGTTCATCAAGTATCAAAACTTCAGGATCATGTATCAGGGCGGCAGCTAAGCCAACTCTCTGTTTATATCCCTTTGAAAGCTGGCCGACTTTCTTTTTGCTCTCAATTGTTAATCCGGTTAGCTGAATTACATTTTCGATTTTCGATTTTTTATTTTCTATCCCATGTAATTCGGCAATGAAGTCCAAATACTCCCTAATGTACATGTCATAGTATAACGCATTTGCTTCCGGCAAATAACCGATTTTCTTTTTTGTGGTTAGGGGCTGTTCCGAGACATTAACTCCCGAAACAAATGCCTCTCCACTCGTTTGTTGGAGATATCCCGTGATTATTTTCATAGTTGTGGATTTACCAGCTCCGTTAGGTCCGAGGAAACCCACTATTTCGCCATTATCAACTTTAAAGGAAATATTGTTTATAGCTTTTTGCTCACCATAAACTTTCAGAAGATTCTTTACTTCGATAGACATAAGTAGAAATGCGAATTTACATCATTTGTTCCCTGGTTCATTGATGGCAACAGCTATTTTTGAATCCGCAGTTCCATAATACAAAAACCATTTGCTCTTAAAATTCACCAAACCTTCAACGAAACAAACATGATTTACCTGGCCTGATATTTCATAAGGTTTATCGGGCTTTATGAACCATGAGTCCATCCGCTGTAAAACTTTTGACGGATCATTTTTGTCGAGTAAAATTTGCGACGCAGCATAGGTGCCTTTTGCCAATGTTGTATCTCCTTTTGAAGGTAGATTCTTACTATTATAGATCAATAAAATCCCTTTATCAGTTAGCATGGCAGGCGGCCCCGATTCCACCAGATCGCTATCGAACTTTCCGTTACGTGGTCCAAAAACAATCAATAATTGACCGTTATCATCTTCAACCGGTGTCCAATGAATGAGGTCATCAGAGGAAGCAAGAAAAATATTTGTGTCGCCCCAGTACATCCAGTATTTACCATTGATCTTTACTGCAATAGCTTTCCCCTGCCCGACTGCGTCAGTCAGGCGGGCATTTTCGTATTTACAAACTATTGAACCAGATTTTCCCCATTCATTTGTGTATTTTCCATTGTATGCACCGGCGAAAGCAAGTCCTTCTTTGGTCCAATGATACAAATCTGGTGAGATGGCTATGAGCAGCCTTGCCTTGTCTCCGTCATAACCTGTATAGGTCATATAATAAATATCATTTTCATCTTCAACAACTCTTGGATCTTCACAGCCGCCTTCCCATTCATATTTTTTTGTAGAATCATTATCAGGATACAGAACCGGCATCGGTAGTCTTTTGAAATGTAACCCATCAATACTCCATGCAAGGCCGACTCGTGATGTGCCTGCATATTTTCCTATCTCATCCTCTGCTCGGTATAAAAGAAAAACAGTATCATGCCTCACTACAGCGGCAGGATTAAACACATCTTTTGCTTCCCATTTTATTTTTTCATTTCTAACGGGACAAAAAAATTCAGTTGCAGAATCAGGAAGCAATATTGGATTTACTCCATCATCTTTAACGAAAGGCAACAATGCCCAAGTGCCAGGTTTGTCCTCAGCTTTACCTGATTGTGACGAATTATTACAGGAACAAATTATAGCAATGAAAAAAACAAAAAATAGTAAACGCATAAAGTTTATAGATTTTCATATTTATATAACGGATCGATGTCCGTTCCGGCTTTCATTTCATAAATAGACTTAATAATTCCATCTTTCAGGCCATACACCCAACCATGAATATCCGGGCGTTTTTCTTCCTGCCAGGCAGCTTGTATGATAGAAGTCTTGGCAAGATTAAAAACCTGCTCTGTTACATTTAATTCAACGAGGCGATCGCTTTTGTCAAGATCATTTTTTATTTCATCAAGTTCCTGCCTGTGAAAGCGGTAAACATCTTTTATATTTCGCAACCACATATTTAAAACCGGTTTAAAATCCTTTTTTGTCATAGCTGCATTAATACCGCCGCAACCATAATGACCGCACACAATTACATGCCTTACTTTTAAATGATTGACTGCAAAATCAAGGACGCTTAAAACATTTACATCTGTATTTATTACGAGGTTTGCTACATTCCTGTGAACAAAAATTTCACCTGGCTCCGTCCCGGTGATCTGGTTAGCAGGTACCCGACTATCACTGCAACCTATCCACAAGACTTGCGGTGTTTGCAAATGCACAAGGCGTTCAAAATATGCTGCATCCTTTTCAACCTGGGCAGCTGCCCATGCTTTGTTATCCTGTAAAAGTTTTTCGTATAAATTCATTTGAACTAATTAGAAGATGCAAGATAAATCAGCAATGATTATTATCTTTTTAAATGGCTTCGAAGATAAATGAAGTTTAAAATACAGATTTATTTTTAACCATTATGTAAATTGTGCTCCGATCACCTATAGCATTTTAATAATAACCTTAACAATACAGTTGCTATGTCATATCCTTTTCAGATCACTTCTTTTGATCAGTATAAGTTAGCGTATAAAAAAAGTGTGGATGACCCCGAAGGCTTTTGGGCCGATGTTGCTTCAAATTTTTTTTGGAGAAAGAAATGGGATAAAGTGCTTGAATGGAATTTTAGGGAACCCAGTATCAAATGGTTTACAAACGCACGACTGAACATTACTGAAAATTGCCTTGACCGGCATTTGGGAACTCTGGGCAGCACACCTGCCATTATCTGGGAACCAAACGATCAGGAAGAACATCATCGGATCCTCACTTACCGTGATCTGCATTTTAAAGTAATGCAGTTTGCGAATGTGCTTAAAAATAACGGCGTAAAAAAAGGTGACCGCGTTTGTATTTATATGGGAATGGTTCCCGAACTGGCCATTGCGGTGTTGGCCTGTGCACGTATTGGCGCTATTCATTCAGTAATTTTCGGTGGCTTCAGTGCGCAGAGTATTGCTGACCGTCTGCAGGATGCCAATGCTGAATTTATTATTACCTGCGATGGCGCTTTTAGAGGTACCAAGGAAATCCCGCTTAAAAATGTAATAGATGATGCTCTTGTACAATGCAGGTTTGTAAAGAAAGTAATTGTATTAACAAGAACCCGGACGCCGGTCAGTATGATCAAAGGCCGGGATGTATGGTGGGAAGATGAAATAAAGAAGGTAGAAACCATGGGTAATCCTGATTACCCGGCAGAAGAGATGGATGCTGAGGATATGTTATTTATTCTTTACACATCAGGTTCCACGGGTAAACCAAAGGGAGTGGTGCATACCTGCGGCGGTTATATGGTTTGGACCACATACACTTTTGTAAACGTATTCCAGTATGAGCCGGGCGACATTCATTTTTGCACGGCTGATATCGGGTGGATAACCGGCCATAGTTATATCGTATATGGACCGCTTAGTGCCGGTGCTACTACATTAATGTTCGAAGGGATCCCTACCTGGCCGGATGCAGGCAGATTCTGGGACATAGTTGATAAATACAAAGCGGACATACTTTATACGGCCCCTACCGCTATTCGCTCATTGATGGGTTTTGGAAATGGACCTTTACATGGAAAGCATCTTGACTCCTTAAAAGTTCTCGGAACCGTGGGAGAACCTATTAATGAAGAAGCATGGCATTGGTATGATGAACATGTCGGGAAAAAAACCTGTCCCGTAGTTGACACCTGGTGGCAAACAGAAACAAGCGGGGTCCTTATTTCAAATCTTGCAGGTGTGACACCAGCTAAACCAACCTACGCGACTTTGCCGTTGCCGGGGGTTCAGCCTGTAATAGTCGATGAAAATGGAAAAATCATTGAAAGCACTGTGGCTGCGGGAAATCTTTGTATTAAATTTCCCTGGCCGGGAATATTGCGAACAACTTATGGAGATCATGAAAGGTGCCGGTTAAATTATTTCGTGGCATACGAAAACTTATATTTTACCGGGGATGGTTGTTTAAGGGATGAAGAGGGCAACTATCGAATTACCGGCAGGGTGGACGATGTGTTAAATGTGAGCGGCCATCGAATCGGAACAGCGGAAGTTGAAAATGCCATCAATATGCACGCCGGCGTTGTGGAAAGCGCCGTAGTCGGTTATCATCATGAAATAAAAGGCCAGGGCATTTACGCTTACGTGATCGCTAATTCCACTCATGGAGATGAGGATCTCACAAGAAAGGATATTGCACTCACCGTGACAAGGATCATTGGTTCCATTGCCCGACCCGATAAGATTCAGTTTGTGAGCGGTCTTCCCAAAACAAGAAGCGGTAAGATAATGCGAAGAATCCTGCGCAAAATAGCGGAAGGTGAAACTGAAAACCTCGGCGATACAACTACTTTACTCGACCCGGCCGTAGTGGAAGAAATAAAAAATGGAAAGGTCTGAAAATTAAAAAGCAGCCAGGGGCGAAGGCTGCTTTTTAAGGTTTTTCTCAATATGTTCAGAACAAAACTCCCCATAAGTAGCAAATTTCATACCTCATATTGTTTTTTGTAAAAAAAAATTATTTTATCTATGTATTTTGATTGAAGATATTTCAGGAATATCCAAGAAAACCAACTAATGAACCCTGCCAACAAACGAAAAAAGATAAGATCCGTATTCAAATTGATTTTGTGGATCATCCTCATTCAATTTTTGCTTATAAATATCAGCGGCTCTTTGTATGGTTATAAGCTCACTTACTTCTATGAAGCTAGCGAAACTCAATACGTTCCCCCGAAAAACATATTTGCGAAGACCTGGAATATTTTCATTGGCCCGCACCTTCGCAAATCTATAGTTAACGAAGTCCCTCATTTTTCGTATACAACAGTTCATTTATTTACAAAGGACAGTTTAGATATTGAGGGATGGTACGTACCTGTTGATTCTTCAAAAGGTACGGTGATTCTTATTCATGGATTGGGAGGTAACAAATCAACGCTTTTGAAAGAGGCATATGAATTTATGTACTTTGGATTTAATGTGATGCTGATAGATCTGAGAGCGCATGGAAACAGCGGTGGCAATGTAACAACGCTTGGTTTCCGGGAATCAGAAGATGTAAAGTTGGCTTATGATTATATTTACAACAAAGGGGAAAGAAATATAATTCTCTATGGCTTTTCATTAGGCGCCACAACAATAACAAAAGCAATTTATGATTATAGCTTGGCGCCTTCCCATATCATTCTTGAATTACCTTTTGAATCGCAGGAAAAACTTTTTGCAAAACGCGGAAAGTTCCTGGGTTTTCCTGAAGAGCCTTTCGGAGTCATTGTAACTTTTTGGGCAAGTATTGAAAGACATTTTAATGCATTTAAACAACATACGTCACAATATGTACAAAAAATAAAATGCCCGGTGCTGCTGCAATACGCTGCCTTCGACCAGATCGTGCCGCCGGAAGAAACGATTTATCTTTTTGATCACATCGCCTCACACGATAAAAAAATAGTGAGATACGAAAAAGCCAGTCACGAATATCTTTTGAACAATGATCCGCCGAAATGGAGAAAGGAAGTTTACGGCTTTCTTTTTAAGTGATTGTTATTTTCGGATTGTTACCCTTGCGCCTATTGGTAAATAGCTATACAGATCTTCCACATCTGTATTCTTCATAGAAATGCAACCCATCGTCCAGTTTTTATAATTGTCGATAATGTAATCGTCGTGAGGCCATGTGCCGTGTATACCCACTCCGCCGCCGATTCTTGCACCAGCAGGAATTTCTCTTCTTTGTTTTCGTTCCCTGAATTTTTCATAGCTTTCTTTTGTAGGATAATCGAGCGCCATAAAGCGATCCCATTTATCGTGAGTTCTTTTTGAAATAATATGAAATGTTCCTTCCGGTGTGCAGCGATCACCTTCCATTTTTTTATCTGCTAAAGTATTGTTGCCAAAAACTACAGGATAGGTGGCGAACCAGCCTTTGTCATCATATACATTTAGCTCATAGTCTGACTTATCAATGATAATGTAAACAGTACCTACAGGAAGGATTTTCGCATTTCCTGTATTTACTCTTTTTTGGGTTTCCGTTGAAAATTTTGCTGAGGTTGTGTGGTGGGCGTTCGATGAAAATATAGCGCTTCCCAGGAACACAGACGTGAATAAGATGGGTAGTTTCATAAGTTTTATCCTTTAACCGTCAAAAAAATCAACGTCGCCTTTTTGGATTTTATTTTTCCCGGGAAAATCTTTAACGATGTTTTTTCAAATCTATTAATAAAAACATAATAGCCACAATCAATTGAAGAGTTTTACAACAGGTTGCGCAAAACTTCTTAACAAGTTTATGTTTAAAAAATAAAAAACCGGCATCAATTACGACGCCGGTACTGCAAATTTACATGAGAAAACTTCTTTTACCAGTTTGAGATGCGAAGGCCGACGGTGTAAGGGGTTTGATCAAGCCCTTTTTCCCACATACTTTTTGTAGCATAACTGCCATATAGTTTCACCGGGCCAAGCAAGATTTCACCCACATAAGATACTTTCCATTTTCTTAAATCAAAATCATCATGTGTTTTGCTTTTATGGCCATTGTCTTTTATTTTTTGCCTGGAACTGTAAAGGTATCCGCCGCTGATCCCACCGCTGATCCCAAATCCTCTTCCGCGGTGAGGAGTAAAATTAATATTCAGCATCAACGGTACAGTAAGATAATCTGCGGCAAGTTTATTTTTATGTATACCTGCATAGTTGGGATCAATTGTAATTAGAGTGGGATTTTTGAACATATGAACACGTTCATCATCAAAAAAATAATTGTTTAGCTCAAGCCCTAATCCGTATTTTAGATTAACAACGTGTTCCACTACATTTAATCTTTGCATGAAGAACCAAAGATTTACGTTCCTCGACTTCCAGTTTCTGAGTTTCATTGTCTCATTGTTCACTTCTGCAGTTGTAAAGCCACTAGCAAGGGCATTTGAGTAATTTGTGTTGTCGTTAAAATTTGAAAAGCCCAGGTCAAGAATCCACCAATTCGTACTTACGTTGGAAGCTTTATAATATCTTCTGTGATGTTCGGAAGTGACTTCTTCATTTTTTCTATTACGTATTATTTCTCTGCCGCCGCCATTTTTTCGGATGATGAGCATACCACCCACCTTGATAGTGTCGGGTTCATTATTTTGTTTGCCGGTTGTATCGGCCTGAGCAAAACCAGTTACAGCAGCGCATAAGATCATACTAAGGGTCAAAATCCTTTTCATAGATGTTTTTTTTATTTGAAAATTATTTTAGATTAATTGCCATTCCACCGATCAGCACTTTGTTATCATCATTAGCCGGGTTGATATTTGTAGTGCGTTCAATAAAACGTGTGGCTTTCCTGAAAAATCCGCGAAGCCTTTTGTTTTCATTGTTATCAGTGTTGCTGGCGTACATTACATCGTTGCCGGATGTCTTACTATTGTCAAGCGTTTGATTAGAAGAATTTGTTACACTTGCAGTGTTAAAAAGGTCTTTCTGAAGTTTATCGTTATTAATAACGGCATTACTGATCTTAGGTTGATCAATTCTTTGTTTATTAATGTCAATCATAGCTAATTCACGTACTTCAGTATTGTTGTTTTTCGAAGCAGGTGAATTTATAGCTAATTGCTGATTGGTATCCTGTAACGGCCTGTTTTGCCCGATGTATTGTTTCTTTTCTGTCTTATTTTTTTCTTTGATGATTGTTTGAGTAGCCGCCAGATTATCTTTTATTTCTTTACCAGGAGCAGTTGTTTGTTCCTGCTGATTTGGTGAAACAGTTTTTGCAGGATTGGGCGACTGTACTTTTTTAGTTCCTGTCTTTGTAATTTCACCCGGTGTCCCAATCGTATTATTTCGGTTATTCAAAACGGAATACAATGTCATACCTGCCGCAATGATCAATACAGCTGCAACCGCCACTCTCCACCATTGCATGCTGATAACAGTAACTTTTTCTTTTTTGTACAGAATTTCCTTATTGGTAAAAATGATTTCTTCTGGTTCCGGTTTCGTTTGTTGGAATAATTTCAGTTCCTGGTGAACCTGTGGATGAGCAGCTGCAAACTTTTCAACAGCTATTTTTTCTTCTTCATTCAATTCATCGTCAACATACAAAACCAGCCATTCTTCATAGTTATTCAAATTGATGAAAGAATTATTTTTATCTTTCATCAATAATTCCTTTTTATCAAATACAACAGAATTATCCGGAACTAATTTTGATTGCTGAAGCATCACCAACTCTTCTTTCAGGTCGGGATTTTCTTTTGCAAACAGATCAACCTGCTTCTTCTGATCAATGTTCAATTCATTGTCAATGTAAAGCAGGAAATATTCTTCGTAATTATGACGATCAATTTTCATATGACATTCTCCGGTTTCACTAAATAATTTTTTAACTGCACCCTTGCTCTATGGAGATAAACTTTTACCTGGCTTTCGTTAAGGCCAGTTATTTTACCAATTTCCTCGTAACTGTATCCCTCATAATCTTTCAGCATTACCAGGCTGCGCTGTGTTTCACTCAGCCTGCTCAAAGCTTCTTCCAGAATTTTCTTTGCATTATGTGCCCGGTGATTCATTACTCTTGTTTCAGCATTAAATTCGTCTTTCAGTTGGATCCGTTTCACTTTTCTTAAGTGATCGATCATCTGGTGGTAGGCAACCGTAAATAAATAAGATTTACTTTTTTCTGCATCCACATTTTCGCGGTTGCGCCACATTTTTTCAAACGCACTTTGCACCACATCCTTTGCGTCTTCCTCATGCCGAAGGTTTTTCACGATGAATCGGTACACATTGTCTGCATACTCCGAAACACATAAATTATATTCTCTTTCAGTCATAAACAGCCGATAAAAAGCCAAAATTAGATGTAAAAGCCGTTATTTACCTGTGATACGGTTGAATTGATCAAAATGTTACATCAATGGGTCAATTATTATGTCCGAAGCGCCTGTGGATGGGCTTTCCGGCTTTGATTTATCCGTATACGAACAAATATTATCAGAGCGAAATAAATTGGCGGGAGAAGGTCTCCCAAATAAGGCTGTTGTCATCAGCCGGGTTACATTTTTTCTGGCAGCATTCATCCATGGATTCATTGGCTTCTGGCTGGCGGACGGTAGAAGAGCGGAGAATTAAAAAAGCGGCTAAAGCGATAGCGGCCAAAATACTGAATCGTAAAATAATTCCCCTTCTCATGATGTTGGTTTCAATAGTCGAACGAAGATAGTTTTGAAAATGTTACATCAAGGTTAAGAATGCGGGAAAACGATAAGCCACATCAAGCAATTATCTTTGCGTTTTAATTTTTTTAAAATGAATAAAGGTTTTGTAAAACGTTTGGGACAGGAAATAGAAGAAATAAAGGCATCAGGTCTTTATAAAACGGAAAGGATTATCAGTAGTCCGCAGGGGGCTGAGATTGTTGTTAATGGTAATACCGTTTTGAATTTTTGTGCCAACAATTACCTCGGCCTTTCTTTTCATCCCAAAGTAATTGAGGCTGCACACAAGGCTATTGATTCGCACGGTTACGGTATGAGCAGTGTCCGTTTCATTTGCGGGACACAGGATATACATAAACAACTTGAACAAAAGCTTTCAGAATTCTTGGGAACAGAGGATACAATTTTATACGCTGCCTGCTTTGATGCGAACGGCGGTGTGTTTGAACCTTTGCTCAATGAGCAGGATGCAATTATTTCTGACGCACTAAACCATGCTTCTATAATTGATGGTGTTCGCCTGTGCAAGGCACAGCGTTTCCGTTATGAACACAATAACATGGAAGATCTAGAAGCAAGGCTAAAGGAAGCAAGCGGCTCTCGCAGCCGGATTATTGTAACAGATGGTGTATTTAGTATGGATGGAACGATTGCGCAGTTAGATAAGATTTGTGATCTGGCGGATAAATATAATGCAGTTGTGATGATCGATGAATGCCATGCGTCGGGGTTTATGGGAAAAACGGGACGAGGAACACATGAGTATCGTGGTGTGATGGGACGCATTGATATTATAACAGGCACGTTGGGTAAGGCTCTGGGAGGAGCAAGCGGTGGTTTTACCAGCGGAAGAAAAGAAGTGATTGAAATTCTGAGACAGCGATCAAGGCCTTATCTATTCAGCAATACTTTGGCTCCTTCCATTACCGGCGCTTCCATTGCTGTATTAAATATGCTGAGCGAAACAACAACTTTGCGTGATAAGCTTGAGAGTAATACAAAATATTTCAGGGCAAAATTGACCGAAGCAGGCTTTGACATAAGGCCGGGCGAACACCCGATTGTTCCAATTATGTTATATGATGCCGGGGTAGCACAAAATTTTGCATCTAAGCTTTTGGATGAAGGCATTTATGTAATTGGCTTCTTTTTCCCGGTAGTGCCAAAAGGCCAGGCAAGGATCCGGGTGCAACTCAGTGCCGCTCACGATCAGCATCATCTTGATAAAGCAATAACGGCCTTTACCAAAATCGGAAAAGAATTGAAAGTATTAAAACAGCCGGTTTAAGCGGAACTTAATTAACCTTTAGATTGAGATTTTGTGCTGTTTGTTTCACGGCATCTAACCCGGTCTTTTCTCCTTTTACTGTTACCAGGAGTCTGTCATTGGAAACATAGGTCAACTCATAACGGTCATCATTTTTATCATAAGTCTCTACGGCTTTTTGACCATTAAAATCAACCGTTTTTGAATAACCATTGTCGGTTTCGGATTGCATATTCATTTTGGTCCAATAGCTTAATGAATAAATTCCGGCGCCTGCTTCCCCGGCACAGTCGAAAATACTAAGCTCGATTTGCTTATCGTCACTGGCACTATCTCTGTAGGTAGCTTCAGCAGTTGCAAATCCCATCATACTATTAGCGTTAAAACTGGAGCGTTTCATTCCCATTATTTCTTCAGGAAGCATTGTTTTTAACTGGTCGGTTGAAAGAGGAGTAAGTTTCTTTAGCTCCTCCATTTTCTTTTGCATATCATTTGAAGCAGCAGCAACGCTGTTCATGTCAACGGAGACTTTGCTTTTACCATCATCGCTTGTAATCGTTACAGGTTTTGGTTTATTGTTATTGCAAGCGGTCAGAATGCCGACAGCAAGCAGAAAAAAAATAATTGACTTCATATAAATGGTTTTTATTACCGTGAGGCTTGTTTTTCCATATAAATGTAGAAAAATAAGCGGTTCCAAATTAAAAATCATTCATGGGCTATCAATAGACGATAGGAAATCTACGTCCTGCTATGAAAAATAATAAATCTGCCTTAATTTCGTTCTACCTCTGATGAACCAATTTTACCGATCCCTCCTTTGACATAACCGCCATTAATTCACCCGCAAACAGACCTAATGAAGAAAGTTTTTCTTTCCCTATTGATGGGAATAATCTTGGTTTTGATTTTATCCTCCTGTACCAGCATGAAAAAAGATTGCCAGGGCAGAAGACACTATCGTTTAAGTAATGGCATTTATCTCTAAATGCCTGTTATGGCCAAATGAGTCCTCCGAGATGTCGGAGGATTTTTTATGTGCAGCAATTACCTTTGCCTCAAACTTTTTTTCTGATGAAAGTTTTGAGCTATTGTCTTTTGATCGCTGTTTTATATTCCTGCTCGCCCAATAATGTAAAGATTGATAACGGCCTTAAACATTTTTTTGATGAAAATAATGTGTACGGAACCTTTGCCCTATTCAATAATGGTACCGGCGAATTCACTATTTATAACCTAAAACGGTATCGCGATAGTTCTTTTCTACCCGCTTCCACATTTAAAATTGTGAACTCGCTGATCGGGTTGCAAACCGGAAAGATTACCAATGGCAGTATGATTATTAAATGGGATAGTGTTCAGCGGCCGGTAAAAGAATGGAATAAAGACCTGACGATGTATGAGGCTTTTCGTGTTTCATCGGTTCCATATTACCAGGAAGTGGCAAGAAGAATAGGGAAGGACACCATGCAGTTTTGGCTGGACAGTATTTCCTATGGAACCAAAAAAATTACCACACGTATCGATACATTTTGGCTGGATAATTCGTTGAAGATAACGCCTGACGAACAGTTGGGATTGGTAAAGAAACTGTATTTTGATCAACTTCCCTTCTTTGATCCTTATGAAGATATTGTGAAAAGAGCGATGCTGTTTGAAGACAATTCCAATTACAAATTAAGTTATAAGACCGGCTGGGGACATGATGAAAAAGCCAATAATCTTGCATGGGTGGTTGGATGGATCGAAGAAAACAAACATCCTTATTTTTTTGTTCTCAATTTTGAAAATGCCGATCCCAATGCAGATATACCTGCAATAAGAATGAAAATACTCAAGGGAATTTTAAAACAATTAGGGTTTATGGAAGGAAAAATGTAGGGATTGGTTTAATTGTTGTTACTATGCGCACATCTTGAAACTTAAATATTGAATTTCCAATTTCAACATAAAGAATTTTTTTTCCTATCTGTTGGCATTATCATTTTTGTCCTGCTTTTTTTTCTTTTATTAAGATGGAAAAGGAAAACGGTTAAAAAAATAGGAGATAAGAAACTGGTAGACCTGCTTATTAAAAATTTTTCTCCCCGCTTATTTACCACCAAGTTCATTTTGTTTTCCTTCGCATTTATGCTGGGAGTAATTGCAGCAGCCAATCTTCGCAAACCCGGAGCGGCCGATAATATTCCCCGAAAAGGAATTGATGTAGTAGTGGCGCTCGATGTAAGCAGAAGCATGTTGGCAACAGATCTATCCCCCAGTCGGTTGCAGAGAGCAAAGCAAATGGTCTTGAAATTAATGAACCAAATGCCAAATGACAGGATCGCTCTTGTGCTGTTTGCGGGCAAAGCTTACCTGCAAATGCCATTGACGGTTGATCATGAAGCGGCGGCTATTTTTGTTTCATCTGCTTCTCCGGATGCCATACCGGCACAGGGAACTGTTTTTAGTGATGCTTTAGAGAAATGCGCTCTTGCTTTTAATTCAAGAGAAGGCAGATTTAAGTCGGTTGTTCTTGTTTCGGATGGGGAAGATCATGATGAAGATGCATTAAAAACGGCAGATGATCTTGCACAGCAGGGAATAATGGTTTGCACTGTTGGCATTGGTTCACCTGAAGGCTCTGAAATACCGGATTCAGCTACCAATGATTTCAAGCGGGATGCGATGGGTAACATAGTAATCTCGAAATTGAATGAAGATGAATTGAAAGAGATTGCGGAAAAAACAAACGGAATATATGTGCACTATGAAAGCAGTGACCAAACTGTGGACGAATTGATGAAACAACTGTCCCAAGTCGAGAAGAAAACATTTACTGATGTTTCCCTTCTGAATTATAAGACCTACTATATGTGGTTTACCGTCCTTATGTTTCTTTTGCTGATATTTGAATTTATTTTACCTGAAAGAAAGCGGAAACTTGCATGAAGATTTTTTTCATTTTATTGTTGTTGATTTTTTCTGCCAATGTATTTGCACAGGATAATAAAAGCATTGCTGACGGAAACAATTTTTATCGCCAGCAACAATATAATAAAGCAGAAGACGAATATCAGAAAGTTCTGCAGACTTCTCCGCATAATACAGCTGCCAAATTCAATCTTGCTGATGCATTGATCCGGCAGGATAAAACAGATGAGGCCACTAAATTGCTGAGTGAATTGAATGTAGGGGGAAATGACGCGAATCTTCGCTCCAAAGCAGCTTATAACCAGGGTGTCACTCTTTCTCATCAAAAAAAGTTGGAAGAAAGCATTGAATTATATAAGCAATCACTGCGACTAAATCCTAATGACCAGGAAGCACGAGAAAACCTTCAAAAAGCTCTATTGGAATTAAAAAAGAAAAACCCACCCAAACCAAAGGATGATAAGCAGAAGAAAGAAGAGAAACAACAAAAACAACAACCTAAGCCAAAAATATCTCCCCGCGAAGCTCAACAGCAATTGAAATTACTGGAGCAAAAGGAAAAGCAGGTTCAGCAGCGAATTCAAAAAAATAGTTCTAAAACAGGCGCTTCTCAGCCTAAAGATTGGTAAATCCCTCCTTAAATAAGGAAGTGATAATTTTGCACTCAATAAATCATTTTTTAGAAGAAGGACCAGTATGCAGTTTTATTGCGAATCACTTACTCAATATAAAAGATTAAAGACCCGCGAGGTAAAGATCGGTGAACTTTTACTCGGCAATCCCGATAGCTATCGGAGTCACCCCATTCGGGTACAGACAATGACCACGACGGATACAATGGATACAATAGCAACTGTAGAACAATCTATTCGTTGTATTGAAGCAGGCTCGGAGCTAATTCGTATTACAACTCCTTCCAAAAGGGAAGCGGAGAATTTACTGAATATAAAAAATGAATTGAGAAAACGCGGATATTCAACTCCTATTGTAGCGGATATTCATTTTACGCCGAATGCCGCGGAGATCGCAGCAAGGATTGTTGAGAAAGTAAGAGTGAACCCCGGAAATTATATTGATAAAAAGAAATTTGAGATCATTGAATACTCCGATGCAAAATACCTGGAAGAAATTGATCGGATCCGTGAACGATTTACGCCCTTAATAAAAATTTGTAAGGAATACGGAACCGCTATGCGCATTGGAACCAACCATGGCTCGTTAAGTGATCGCATCATGAGCCGATATGGAGATACACCAATGGGCATGGTTGAAAGCGCCATGGAATTTTTGCGTATTGGAAGAGATGAAAACTACCACCAAATAGTTTTAAGTATGAAGAGCAGTAACCCGCAGGTAATGGTGCAGGCGTACAGGTTGTTGGTTAAAACTATGTTTGAAGAATTTGGTGAATGCTATCCGCTGCACCTTGGAGTTACGGAAGCGGGTGATGGTGAAGATGGAAGAGTAAAAAGCGCTGTAGGTATAGGAACCCTATTGGAAGATGGATTAGGAGACACGATCCGTGTTTCTCTTACTGAAGACCCGGAGCTGGAAATACCTGTGTGTAAGGATATAGTAAAAAGGTATGAAAACGGAAATCAAAAAAATGAAACGAATCATGTTCCTGTAATTGATAAAATGTCGTACGATCCTTTTAATTACACGAGAAGGGAAAGTTTCGAGGTGGGCAATATTGGCGGAAAGCATGTTCCCGTTGTTATTGCCGATCTCAGTAAAATTGAAAACATTTCAAGAGAAAATTTAAAATATATTGGATATAGTTATGATGCTGACGTTGATAAATGGAACATCAGTGAAGCCGCCACGGATTATATTTTTACTGCTAACCAGGAAATAAATTTTGCATTGCCGGGAACATTGAAAGTATTGGCAAATCATGATGCATGGATAAACGCAAATGATAGAGAGAAATATTTTCCGGTTTTAGAGGCTGGGCAATATATTGATGATAATAGCCTGAACTCTTCTCAAATCAGGTTTGCACTTATTGATTGTTTTTCTGCTGGATATTCGCAATCGTCTTTGCATATTCTGTTTGATAAGCTAAAAAACGATCCTGCCGCTGTCATTTGTCTTAGCTCAACAAATAAAAACGCGATGCAAAGCATAAGGCGAATGTTTATAGAATTGGAGAATAACTACGTAAAAAACCCGGTAATGATAATTTGCGACAGCTCAGATGAAGATATGAACAAAAGCCTGGTACATTATTCTATTGAAACCGGCGCTTTATTATTGGATGGTTTTGGTGATGGTATTAGTCTGGGACATCATTTCCAGAACAAGAACATTCAAACGGATTTTCAATTAATGAATTCAATTGCCTTTAGTATTCTCCAGGCAACAAGAACAAGAATATCCAAAACAGAATATATTTCTTGTCCGAGTTGCGGAAGAACATTATTTGATCTGCAGGAAACAACCGCTAAGATCAGGGCCGTGACCAATCATTTAAAAGGAGTAAAGATTGCCATCATGGGATGTATTGTTAATGGACCGGGCGAAATGGCTGACGCTGACTTCGGTTATGTTGGAAGTGGCCCCGGCCGAATAACTTTATACAGAGGAAAGGAAATTGTAAAACGAAATGTAAAAAGTGAGATAGCCGTGGAAGAACTGATCAATTTACTGAAAGAGAGCGGTGCATGGGTTGAACCGAAAGAATTGAGTCTTTTGTAAAGGGTCGGTAGTATTATTATGGATTTAAAAAATTGCCTGCATGAAAAAAACTATCTGGATAATTCTTTTTCTTGCTGTTTTGCTTGCCAACCTGGTTGCTGTTTATTTAAATAATCAAACTCTTCGGTTTATTTCAAAGCCGTTGTTGATGCCAATATTGACATTCTATCTTTTGGCTCAAACCAAATCAGTAAGATCACATCTCAAAACATGGATCGTTCTTGCCTTGTTCTTTTCATGGCTGGGCGATGTGTTGTTGATGTTTGAGGAACAGAAATCTGTTTTCTTTTTATATGGATTGCTTTGCTTTCTCATCGCCCAGGTTTTCTATATAATATTCTTCCACAACATACGGATGAAGGAATATATACGGGGCAACGCCTTATTCTTACTTTTAGTTGTAGTGTACTATGGCATTTTAATCAGTGTTCTGTCACCCTATCTTGGTAATATGACATTACCCGTTCGTATTTACGGTGTGGTGCTGAGTTTTATGCTGATGCTGGCTATGCATATAATATTGGGTAAAAATAAAAAAGCTGGTTTATGGATGTTGCTGGGCGCTATCTTATTTGTTACATCCGATTCTTTGCTTGCCTTTAATAAGTTTTTGTCGCCATTTGCCTATGCGGGAATAATTATTATGGTCACATATGGCCTGGCGCAATTGTTCATTACTGAAGGAGCAACTGTATACATAAACACTGAAGATGCTGAGTAGACTATAAAATTGAAACGAAATTGATAAAGACAGATTTTTTAGTAATAGGTTCGGGGATTGCCGGGTTATCCTACGCAATAAAAGTTGCGGAAAAATGTCCCGATAAAAAAATAGCGATCATCACAAAAACCACTGCCGACGAAACCAATACCAAGTATGCGCAAGGTGGGGTAGCAGTGGTAAATGATTTGGAGAATGATAGTTTTGAAAAACATATTGATGACACTCTCATTGCAGGCGACGGTTTATGTAATCCGCATATAGTGGAAATTGTGGTAAAGGAAGGACCTGAAAGAGTGAATGAGATCATTGAATGGGGAGCAAAGTTTGACAAAGAGCCGGATGGTGATTATAAACTGGGAAAGGAAGGTGGTCACTCCGCTTTCAGAATTCTTCATCATAAAGATGTTACAGGAAAAGAAATTGAAAGAACTCTTCTCGCTGCTATTAAACAGTTTCACAATATTCAACTTATCAACTATTGCTATGTTGTTGATGTCATCACGCAGCATCATCTCGGTTATCTTGTTACCAAGTCAACTCCTGACATTGAATGTTATGGCGTGTATGTATTGAATCTAAGGACCAATGCTATAGAAAAAATTTTAGCGAAGACCACCTTATTTGCGACGGGAGGAAATGGACAGATATACCGTACTACTACAAATCCGGCTATTGCAACCGGTGATGGTGTGGCTATGGCCTATCGGGCAAAAGGAAGAATTGAAAATATGGAGTTCATACAATTTCACCCGACAGCTTTGTATGAACCGGGCATACGGGGCCATGCTTTTTTAATAACAGAAGCGGTGCGGGGCGACGGAGGAATTCTTCGGAATAAAAACGGTGAAGCCTTTATGGAAAAGTATGATTCGAGGAAAGATCTTGCGCCGAGGGATATAGTAGCGAGAGCAATAGATAGCGAGATGAAAAAAACAGGTACCGAGCATGTGTACCTGGATTGCCGGCATTTTAATAAAGAAAAATTCATTGAGCATTTTCCGAATATTTATGAAAAATGTTTGTCAATAGGAATTGATGTTACTAAGGACCTGGTACCTGTTGCCCCGGCAGCACACTACAGTTGCGGAGGCATGAAAACGGATGAATGGGGAAGAAGCTCGATAAAAAATTTGCATGCATGCGGCGAATGTGCCAGCACAGGTTTGCATGGCGCCAACCGGCTTGCCAGCAATTCATTGCTGGAAGCGATTGTATTTGCGCATCGCTGTTTTGTAGATACAACTGAAAATATAAATTCCATTTCCTGGAAAGAAAACATTCCTGACTGGAGTGCACGTGGTACATCTGAACCAAAGGAAATGATCCTTATTACTCAAAGTTTAAAAGAGCTGCAACTTGTGATGAGTGACTATGTAGGTATCGTTCGCAACGATATTCGCTTGCATCGTGCCATGCGCCGGCTTGATCTTCTTTGGGAAGAAACTGAACAACTATACCAGGCAAGCACTTTGTCACCGCAATTACTTGAACTGCGCAACATGATCAGCGTCGGTTACCTGGTAGTAAAAGGGGCTGCATTCCGAAAAGAAAGTCGCGGCTTGCATTACAATACTGATTATCCTGATAAGAGTGAATTAGTTCAGAATATAGTATTATAAAAAATTATTTACCCGGCACTAAATCTTTTTTCAGCTCCTGTTGCGTCGCACTCTTGTACTGCATAACTTTACCCGCCAATGAAGAAAGGCTCGTTACGTGAAATGATTAGTTTTTAATTTTATCTTTTATCAGTCACTGATGTATTATATTGTTTACGGATTATTTTACACTATATCGTTACTTCCTTTAAGAGTTCTATATCTTCTTTCCGACTTTGCTTATTTTATTATTTATTATATCGCAGGCTATCGCAAGAAGGTAGTTTTCGCGAATCTTAAACTTGCATTCCCTGAAAAAAGTGAGGAAGAAAGAAAAAGAATTGCAAAACAGTTTTATCATAATTTTTCTGATTCATTTATTGAAACAATTAAACTGTTTAGTGCCGATGAAAAATTTATAAGAAAAAGATTCTACGGAGATTTTTCCGTGCTCGATTATTTATTTGAAAAGGGGAAGAGATGCCAATTGCACAGCAGCCATAATTTTAATTGGGAATACGCCAATCTTGGAATACCTCTGAATCTTAAGCACCAGTTGCTGACAGTGTACATGCCTATTGAAAATAAAATGTTCGACAAAATATTTAAAAAGGTACGCAGAAAAACAGGAGCCATATTATTACTGGCGACGGATATGCGCAAAGCAATATTACCCTATCGCAATACAGTTTATGCTTTGGCTTTAGTAGCCGATCAAAATCCGGGAAAACCAGATAGTGCTTACTGGGTCAATTTCCTTAATAAGCCTGCTCCATTTGTAAGAGCACCTGAAAGTGGTGCACGTCGGGGGAACATACCGGTGGTGTTTACTTATTTTTTAAAAGAAAAAAGAGGTTACTACAGGATATACAATGTACTGGCCGAAGAAAATCCCGCAAATACAAAACCCGGAGAACTGACTTTAAAATATGTTCGCTTTCTTGAAGAAATGATCAGGAAATACCCCGAAGTATGGCTCTGGAGTCACCGTCGTTGGAAATGGGATTGGAAAGAAGAATATGGAGAAATATTAGGATGACTTTTTACCCCCAAAAGCATTCTGCCTCATTAACGCTAATTGAGCATACTGGCTTCCTTTACAATTTCTACTTTTTTTAGATTTTTTATTTGGCTCCATCCGCCTGTAACATTCCGGAGATTATGTATGCCCTGGCGTTTTAGCAGAGAGGCAGCTATTATGCTTCTGTAACCGGCAGAACAGTGTATGTACAGGTTGTCTTCTTCATTGATCATTGCCATGTTTGTCGGATCAGTCATTTCCGCTAAAGGAATGTTGATTGCCCCGCTAATATGCCCTTCAGCAAATTCGTTTGGTTTGCGTACATCAACAATTACAAGGTTTTTATCAAAAGGAATATCCATTGCCAATTCATCAGGTTCCACGTTTATTATCATATCGATTTCTTCACCTGCATTTTTCCAATTTTGAAATCCCCCGTTAAGACAACCGGCAATTTTTTCAAATCCAACCCGGGCCAATCGAACAACAGACTCCTTTTCTTTATTGTTTTCCGTTACAAGAATAATAGTTCGGTCAAAAGGAAGAAGGCTTCCCGCCCATTCTGCAAACCTTCCATCAAGGCTTATGTTAATGGATCCGGGCACAAATCCCTCTGTAAATTTATCAGAATTGCGTGTATCAAGAATTACAGCATCCTGGTCGACCAGGTTTCTAAATTCATCTGTTGATAATTGTTTTGTTCCTTTTTTTACAACCTCATCTATATTATCGTAACCTTCTTTATTTATTCTCGCATTTACGGGAAAATAATCGGGAGGCGCTTCAAGCCCCTTAGTCACAGCAGCGACGAAATCATCTTTCGTTTTTTGTTGTAGGGCATAGTTGAATTTCTTTTCCTGCCCGATCGTGCTAAAAGTTTCAGGTCCCAGGTTTTTTCCGCAGGAACTGCCGGCACCATGAGCAGGATAAACAATTACTTCGTCGGCAAGAGGCATAATTTTTTTCTGCAGGCTTTCATACATCATTCCAGCCAGGTCAGCCATAGAGATTTCGTCTTTTTTTTGAGCGAGATCGGGCCTGCCTACATCACCTACAAATAGAGTGTCCCCTGTAAAAACGCAATAATCTTTTCCATTTTCGTTTTTCAGCAGGTAACAGGCAGATTCAAGAGTATGGCCAGGTGTATGTAAAACTTCAATAGTGAGCGCACCGATTTTGAATTTTTCTCCATCCTCCGCAATGTGAACGGGAAATTTTGTTTCAGTGCCGGGTCCATATACAATAGGAGCGTCGGTTGCCCTGCTAAGATCAAGATGACCGCTCACAAAATCGGCATGAAAGTGAGTTTCAAAAATATATTTGATAATAGCCTTTCTTTCGTTCGCCATTTCCAAATATTCATCAATATCCCGCAATGGATCTACAATTGCCGCTTCGCCATTACTTTCTATATAGTATGCGGCTTCACTGAGACAACCTGTGTATAGCTGTTTAACGAACATTGGCGATAGTTAATCCGCAAAAATAACCCAAATTCAAAATAACTGGTTATTTCGGCCGAAGGCTAAAAATTTGCTTTTTGTCAATTATGGTTGCAATATTTTTTTTATATTTATATCCTTGTGAACTCCATCTGATTTCCTAGAAATGCCTCCTAAATCCCGTAAAATCATTCCCTAAATTTTATTTAATCCGGCTAGACAATTAAAATTTCAATAGTATTAACTAATACTATTTACCGCTTGTTTACAAAAGATTCTGGAAAATAAAGAGAAAGTATTTAAACTATTTTGGACCTGAAAAACCTCTAATGGGCTGCTTCTAAAAAGCGGCCTTTTTTTTATCCAACAAGTTCTCTTACAAACTTATTTAATTCTTCAAGCCGCTCAGTGTTTATGGAATAATAGATAAACTTACCGTCACGTTCTGTTTTTACAAAACCTGCTTTGCGCAGAATAGCCAGGTGCTGAGAGGCTACAGACTGTTCAAGTCGTAATTTGACATAAATTTCGGTAACTGTCATTTTACCATTCTCATCAATGAGCTTAAGGATTTGTTGCCGCAACTTGTGATTGATGGCGCGAAGCACCATTGCAGCTTTTTTAACATTATATAAGTCTACGCTTACCGAGGAAAAACTTTCCATTGATGATGTGGTTGGTATTGCATAGTCATTCATAGAAACTCAATGGTTAAAGGTGTTAAATAAAAACTATCTGCCTTTGCAAATCTACATTCAAAACCTTTTAATATTCAAGGTTTTGCTATTTTTAGTCATTTACTTTGAAAGAACTCTTTTAAATAAAAGGGCTCTGCATAGATGAGGTCTGCAAAATTATTGCCAATAAAATTTTTATATATAAGCTCAGTAAAAGCTACCGGGTTTAAAGGTATTTTTTCAAACAAAGCATTTGAATTTTGGCAGACCGATTGAAACTTAGCACTTCCATTCCCCAAAAAAAGTATTTTTTGCCTCTTTAATTCTTCATTAAAAGACTTTTCACTCAAAATGCCCGTTCGCGGCTTCAATATTTCTTCGAGTCTAAAATTGTATAGGGCTGTAAACACTTCCATTCTCCTTGCGTCAATCATCGCGCAGTAAAGCAATTGTTGCAACATCTCGTGGTGAGCGGATGTTTCTATATATTTTATTGCCGAAAGGGCCATAATTTTTAAACTGTTCTCTGTGACTAAAGGAATATGCAGGGCATAACATATTCCTTTTGCAGAAGAAAGCCCTATTCTTAACCCCGTATAAGATCCGGGGCCAATGTTAACTCCTACGGCATTTAATTTTTGCATACTGACGCCTGTTTCCTTCATAAGATCATTGATGGCAACCTGTAGCCAGGCCGCATGGTCTTTTTGAGTGTGGTTATGAGCAGATAATAAAATTTTCCCGTTTTCTGCCAGGGAAACGGAACCGGTGTCCAGTGCAGTGTCAATATTTAAGATAAGAGCCATTATGCAGTTGCCTCTTTTTGTAACAACGAAGCGGGTTGATAGCGATTATTGCTTTTGCTCAACTCGTCCAACAAACCATAAACGTTTTTTAAGCCAATTATTTTGCTCCATTCAAAAGGTCCGTAAGGATAATTGGTGCCCAGCTTCATGGCAGTATCGATTTCTTGCTTCGTACTTATTTTTTCTTCCAACGCAAAATAGGCCTCATTAATGATCGTCGCAATTACCCGGGCCGTAACAAATCCCGGTTCATCTTCCACCCACTCAGCTTTTTTGTTTAAGAGAGAAAATATTTTATCAGCTTGTGTCTTGGCGTTTTTGTCAATATAACTTGCTTCTATTACCCGCCTCTTCAAAAACCCGGGCCACGCATTGATGCGGACAAATGAAGCGTCTATTTTTTTCAATGACTTTATGACGGAATTCACAAGAACTCTTGCCGGCGATAATTTTCTTAATAGCCCTATCCTTTTTTCGGAACTATCAAACAATAGATCAATAAAACCGTCGGCTGTTGTGTAGCCTACGCAATCTTCCGCATCTGTCGTCCAGATAAAATCAATGTTTTCATTTACTCCGTTACTTAGCAACTCTTCTTTTAAGTCCTCATTAGTTACAACAACCAATTGCATAGGAATTTTTTGCAAAGAAAACGTATAAAGCTAAATTCGTTCGTCTAATTTTTTTAATCAACCATTAACAAATGGAGAAAAATATCATTGCTACAAAAAATGCACCGGCGCCTATTGGTCCGTACAGCCAGGCCGTGCAGGTTAATAATATGCTTTTTATTTCCGGACAAGTTTGTATAGATCCTGTTACAGGCGAATTAAAAAATAAAAGCCTGCAGGAAGAAACCCACCAGGTAATGAAAAATCTCCAGGCTATTTTAAAGGAAGCCGGTATGAGTTTCGAAAATGTGGTGAAGACGACAATTTTTATTACGGATATGAATCGTTTTTCAGAATTGAACGAAGTATATGGAAAATACCTTTCGAATAATTTTCCTGCAAGAGAAACGGTGCAGGTTTCTGCCCTGCCTAAGTTTGTCAATGTAGAGATCAGTATGATCGCCGTTAAATAATATTAAAGAAGGTTTGGCTACTTTCACTCCGGGTATTTGTAACTCTGCTTTTAATGCAAAAAATCATTCGTGGCATATTGTTAAAACCGGTGTTGTGGATGGTTAACAAATTCTCATCTCAACCGGAGCCCCAAAAAATTTTCAAAGCGTTATCGAAACTAAAAGGGAATATTGAAAAAAAGCCCGGCAAAAAAGGGCCACTTATTTCTTTTCATGCGGAAACGGATCGGTTCATTATATTTTCTGATCAACATAAGGGCGCTAAAAATGGCGCAGATGATTTTATGAATTGTGAACACAATTACATCACTGCCCTGGATTATTACGATCAGAAAGAGTTTTTCTTCATCAGCCTTGGCGACAATGATGAACTGTGGGAAAACCGCTGGTCGGAAGTAAAGAGGAACAATGAACTTTCGTTTGAAAGGGAAAAAAAATTTGTTGAAAGAAATTCATTTATAAAAATTTTCGGTAATCATGATATTGCGTGGGACACTGATGTGAATACCTCTTTAGAAATGGAGAAAATATACGGCCAAAAATTAAAAGTATTTGAGGGAACAATTTTGAAATCTGAAGCTTGTGGTAAAGTTTTTTCTATTTTTCTTACTCATGGTCACCAGGGCGATGGGCAAAGCGACGGAAACTGGTTCAGTAAATTTTTTGTGGGACATATCTGGGCGCCTTTTCAGTGTTATTTAAAGATCAATCCAAATACGCCGGCTTATAATAACGCGAAAAAAACCTTGCATAACCGCATCATGTACGAATGGTCGGCAAAGCAAAAAGATACTTTCCTGGTGACTGGCCACACACATCAACCTGTTTTTGAATCCCTCACTCATCTTGAAAGACTATACCGGAGTTTGGTGCGGGCAAAAAACGCAAATGACATTAATGAAGCTGAAAAAATAGAAAAGGAGATTAAAGTACGTGAACCGAAATTTACAGCGGTATCAGCAGATTATCTTGACATGAAACCAACCTACTTTAACAGCGGTTGCTGCTGTTTTAGCGATGGAGATATTACAGGTATTGAAATTGAAGAAGGCTTTATCCGACTTATTAAATGGGGAACAGACAAGGGAAACCCACAAAGGATAGTGCTGGAAGAAAAAAGTTTAAAAGAATTAATATCAGTTTAAAAAGGTTTGGGTGAATCGTTTTGCCCTCATACATTTTGTAAATTCTTTATCAACAGGTTACCGTAGTTCTATTTTGTTCCTTTCGGAATCCATGCTTCAGCTAAATTTTCAATATTCATATTTTTCAATTTCACAACCTGCATTCAAACAATGCGGCATTTAAAAAAGTACCATCGACCTTCGACTCTTTTCATAAAATATTTTTAATGAATAAATCAGCGTAGGGAGATTAATGGAGAAATTATTTTTTGTACGCTGTGATATTAATTCTTTCCGTACAAAAGCTGTACTCGGTTTCATCATTACTGCTCACGATTACCAAACGATCTTTGCAATATTCTTTTATGAGATCGTGATAAAGTTCTATGCCTGTTGTATCAAGATTGGTACAAGGCTCGTCCAGTAAAAGAAATGGTGTATCTGAAAAAACTGCCTGTGCCAGTTTCACTCTTTGTTTCATGCCGCTTGAGTAATAACGAATTTGTTTATTAGCTGCTTCATGAAGGCCAACAGTAGAAATGATAGAATCAATATTTGTGGAAGATAAAAAAGGTTTGAAGCCGCAATGGAATTCCAAAAATTCTTTTAATGTCATTTCTTCCACAACTTCGAGGTAAGGGGCACAAATGGAAACGTGTTTGTAGATATCTTCGTTTGCTACCTGATCGTTGTCCGTTGCCCATTGGCCTTTTCCCTCGCTTAGCTCCATTGATCCGCTCAATATTTGCAGCAAAGTGCTCTTGCCGGAACCATTGGGGCCAATGATGGCATAAGAATTACCTGTTTCAAATGTGTAAGTGATGTGGCGAAAGATCCAGTCGCGGTTAAAACGTTTGCCGGCATCAGTCAACGATACCTTCATCGCCGTTGGTTTTTGAGAAGCGTTTGATAATACCACGTTGTGAGGCACGAATAAATTGTACTATTTCATCTCTTTCATCGGTTGCGGGAAATTCTTCTTCCAAATATTCTACAGCTTGTGAAATATTTAATCCTTTTCCGTAAATAACCCTGTATATTTCAAGAATGTGATTGATCTTTTCTACGGTAAACCCTCTGCGCTTCATGCCGATAGAATTTACGCCGGCGTATGACAAGGGATTGCGGGCGGCTTTTATATAAGGAGGTACATCTTTTCCTACCAGTGAACCGCCGCTAAGCATTGAATGCTGGCCCACATTTACGAATTGATGTATGGCACACATGCCTCCAAGAATGGCCCAATCACCAATTGTAACATGACCAGCCACCTGTGTATTGTTGCTCATGATACAATTATTACCAACAATACAATCATGAGCAAGGTGACAGTAAGCCATTAGCAGGCAGTTGTTTCCGATAACCGTCTTCTCTCTCACTTTTGTTCCCCTGTTCACTGTTACATATTCACGAATGGTAGTATTATCTCCGATGATTACAATAGAATATTCGCCCTGGAATTTCATATCCTGGGGAATAGCAGCTATAACAGCGCCCGGAAAAATGCGGCAATTCTTTCCGATCCTTGCGCCTTCCATTATCGTGACGTTTGATCCGATCCAGGTTCCATCTCCAATTTCCACGTCCTGGTGGATCACGGTAAAGGGGTCCACCTTTACATTCGTGGCCAACCTGGCATTGGGATGAATATAGGTATGAGGATGAATCATTCGGTCGTTTATAAAAAAGTCACGTTATAAAACGTGACGTGCAAAAATAGGCGGAAATAACTAATTGCTGTTAGTTTTTTTATTGTGTTTTGGACCGTGGCAGTTGTGTTAAGCAATACTCAAAATTTCATTTCATTGTGTATTGTATATTCTAAGTGGGGGTGACAGAATCATGACCTGAATCATAGGGAATATTCAATGTTGCCACGTAAATTTGTTGCTTCGATGCACCAACCGCCCGACATATTGGCCCTTGCCTATAAACAGGCTCCTATGCAGGATCAGTGGCATTTGCTTTATCAAAAAGAACGGCAAATTCCAGGTTCAGTAAACTATATCATTAAAAGATACCATCGCCATACTCAGTGGAATATTGAAGACACAGGAATGATGGTATATCATTATGAGAAAAGCAATCCAAAAGAAAACTATCTCGAATTGAAATTTTGCGTCAGCGGAAATGTTTACTGCAGCGAAAAAGATAAGGAATGTGATCTGTGCAAATTCAATACCTCCCGCAACTGCAGCGACAGGATGGAAAGTATTGATGTATTAAGTTTCCGGTTTTCGTCTGTTCATTTGTCTCAATTCTTTAAGCCAAAAGCTATTAATACCCTTACCGATAATATTTTAAACTTCAGGCATTCATCTTCGTTTACAAAGATCCTTCCGCTCTGCGGTAAAACAAGGATGGTGATCGAAGGCCTGCTGAATCATAGTTACAGGGATAGCCTTGAAAATATTTACATCAACGCCCAAACACAAATGTTACTGCTGTACAGTCTTGATTGTATGATAGGCGAAAAGGAACTCGATGTAATCAATTGTAAGTTTCTCGCCAATGAAGGCGATCGTGAAAGAATTGAAAAAGCGAGAGAAATTCTCATCGAACATATTGGTGAACCTATCACCATAAAAGAACTCAGCCGCAAAGTGGCGATGAATGAATGCTATCTGAAGAAAGGATTTAAGGAAATGTTTGGTACAACCATCTTTGATTTTTACCAGAGCCAGAGAATGGAACACGCAAAATATTTACTTTATGAAAAAGGATTGAGCGTAACAGAAGTTTCATTGATGTTGGGCTATTCTTCTATTTCACATTTTTCCACTGCCTTTAAAAAACATACGGGTCTTAAACCGTGTGAATTGCTTTTTCGCTAAGAATTTCAATAGTAGTTATCCTAAAATTTATAATTAACTGTAACCATTACCTGTCTTGGCGCAATAGGCGTGATGCTGTAATTATCATGTACCAGGTAGTTTAATGTGTTCCAAATATTTGACAACTTGCATTGCAATGATACTTTTTTGTAAATGTAGCCTGCAAATAAGTCAACAGTTGTAAAGCCAGGCAATGGAACCCTGCGACTACCGAGCACCGATTGCCCAACCTTATTGTTGTATCCGCCGAAACGTTTGCCTGTATAAAAACCTGTCATACCAATTTTAAATCCGTTCAATATTTTATTAGTGAAAGTATAAAACACACTTGCGTTAGCTGTGTTGTCCGGTGCATCCACCAATTTTTCACCTTCGATGTTTGAACCTTTTGCACCTGGTGTGTGTGTAAAGCGAATGTTATTGAAACTATATCCGGCAATAAAATAAAAGTTTTTAGATAAAGTTCCATTCACACCAAGCTCAACACCATCACTGGTTGTTTCGCCGCTTAATGTTTTTACAGTAGCATCTGTATTCGGCGTAGCGCCATCGGCTTTGTACTCTGCCTGCTGCGCCAAATTGCTGTTGATGATCTTATAGATGCTTGCATTAACGGAAATTTTTCCATCCAGAAAACTCTTTTTCACGCCCACTTCATATTGATTGACAATGGAGGCAGGTAATAAATTTCCATATACATCCGTTCCGGTGTTGGTGGTAAAATTGTTTGAATAGCTTCCATACAGAGATGTGTTGACACTTGGCTGATACACAATTCCTGCTTTGGGAGAAAATACGTTGTATGTAGCAGTGGGTGTTGAACCTTTTGTTGTTGATGAAGGACGGTTCGCTGTTGCTATGCTGTCAATAGTTGTTTGAATAGTTGCCTGATAACTGTATCTAACGCCGACAAATAATTTTAATTGATTGGTGATGCTTATTAAATCTTGTATAAACACACCTGCCCTGTTTGATGGCGCTTCTGTTACTACTGCCTTAAATGCCGGTGGAACATCAGTACGTCGAATATATTGGGAAGGGTTTAATAAATTGATGGTGTCATAAGTGTTCAAAATTGAACCATCAGCATTGTGAATCTTAAAAGCATCAGTATAAGTAATGATTTTTGTAAAATCTGCCCCTGCAATAAAATGATGTTTAATTTTTTTGGTTTTGAATTTTCCCTCTAAAGTTACTTGTGATGCGTAGTCTTTTTCGATGCTGTGCGCCCTTGCCAAAGGACGTGCAATAATACCGGTGGTACTTGCAGTATTTAAATTTCCGCAACCGTAAGAATCAACATCGGTGTTTTGATACGAGGCGGAAGCATTGAGAGAAAATTTTTCGTTGAATACATGCTTGAACTCTGCCGATGCTGAACCTTGTTTTACATGGTTATAAGCCCAACTGACATTTTGAAACCTTGAACGTGGAATGGCTTTCGTTAAAATCCTTCCGCTATCTAATAAGCCAACACCCGGGTCAGGAGTTATTTGCGCATTTAAATAGTCGCCTTGTACAATTAATGTAGAATTTTTTCTGAATTTATACATCACCGACGGATTAACATAAGTGCGAATCGTTTTCACCGCATCTCGATAACTTCTATCATTTTCATAGGTGCCGACAACTCTGAATGCCAGGTTCTTCGAAATAGGACTGTACACATCAACTATAGGTTTATATCGTTGATCGCTTCCCACATTCGTGGAAACTTCCCCGCCAAAATTGTATTTAGGTTTTTTTGTTATCATATTTATAATTAATCCGCCTGACGAACTTCCATATAAAAATGCAGTGCTTCCTTTAATAATTTCAACCGATTCTAATGTAGCTGCCTCGGGCATGCCGGCAATGTTGGCAGGCAATCCGTTTTTAAAAATGCTGCCGCCAGCGGCACCGCCTGTAACTCCAATAATGTAACCTCTTGCACCATAGGTTTCATTGACACCATAGCGTGTTTGTAGCAACGAAACACCGGGAACATTTTTTACAATATCACCCAGGCGAATGGCTTGCTGGTCGTTGATGATTTTGTTGCTTACAGCACCTGTGCTTTGGGGAAAATCTTTGTTCGGAATATTTATTTTACCAATAGACATTTTTTTTTCTCTGCTTTCAACAATTACGGCTTCCAATTGCTTTGCATCTTCTTCAAGAATAATAGTAACTGAAGTTCCTCTATCTTTTTCTACCTCTACTGTTTTTTCAACGGTTTTCAAGCCGGTCATTGAAACTTCAAGAATATAGACGCCTTCTTTTATATTCCTGATAGTGAAATTTCCATTTTCGTCTGTAATGGCAAACTTATTAGTTCTTTTGAGAACCACGCTGACGTAACCCGCGGGTTTATTATCAGTTGTTGAAATTTTCCCCGTTATAAATCCTGCCGGGACTTCAGGATCGTTTTCTGTTGAAAGACTCATCAGCATTTCAGTTTGAGAAAACCCATCGAGGCTGAGAATAAGTAAAAACAATAAGAATGCTTTTCTCATAGTCGTATCATGTTTTGCACAAAGAGACAATATGCCCCTTTTTTAAACATACCGGATCGGGAAAAATGAATTACGAAAAAAGGAAAAGCTCTACAGTTGCTTTACAAATCGCTCAGCAGTCTGAATAGTTTTATCAATATCATCTTTAGATAATGCATGAGATACAAACCAGCTTTCATAAGCAGAAGGCGGGAGATAAATGCCATGATTCAACATGAAATGAAAAAATTTATTGAAGGTTTGAATGTTTGATGATGCAGACGAGGAAAAATCAGTAACCGGCTTTTCACTGAAATGAACGCTTATCATAGAACCAACATGGTTGATGACGACTGGAATGTTCTTAGTGACAAAACTTTTTTGCAAACCAGCATGGAGATAACTCGTTTTTTCTTCGAGTTCAGAGTAAATTGATGGATTTTCTTTCAGTGTTTTTAATAAAGTATGACCTGCGATCATAGCAATGGGATTACCGCTTAATGTCCCGGCCTGGTACACGTTGCCAAGCGGAGCAATATGCTGCATAATTTCTTTCTTCCCTCCGAAGGCACCCACCGGCATTCCGCCGCCAATTACTTTTCCATAAGTAATGAGGTCAGCATTTATTTTCAATCGTTCCTGTGCACCACCTTGCGCCAGGCGGAAACCTGTCATCACTTCATCGAAAATGAAAATGATATTTTCTTTGTCACATATTTTCCGCAAGCCTTCCAGGAATCCGGGCGAAGGAGGAATGCAACCCATATTTCCCGCAACCGGTTCGATTATGATAGCAGCAATTTCGTTTTTGTTTTCTTCAACCAATTTTTCAACGGCTTCCAAATCATTATAAGAAGCAGTCAATGTATCGTTGGCAATGGCTGCCGTTACTCCGGGTACCGTTTGAATATTGAACGTAGCTACGCCGCTTCCTGCCTTGACTAAAAATGCATCTGCATGACCATGATAGCATCCTTCAAATTTGATGAATTTGTTTTTGCCTGTGTAGCCTCTTGCCAACCTGATCGCACTCATGCAGGCTTCTGTGCCGCTGCTTACCATTCTTATAAGATCAACATTCGGACACATGCTTTTAATTAACTCCGCCGTTTCAGTTTCCAGTTCTGTTGGCGCACCGAAAGAAGTAGAATCCAAAACCTTTTCCTGTATAGCTTTCACCAACGGCTCGTATGCATGACCAAGTATCATCGGTCCCCATGAATTGATATAATCAATGTATTTATTTCCATCGGCATCATAGAGGTAAGCACCTTTTGCTTTTTGAATAAATATTGGGTTGCCCCCGACGCTTTTAAATGCCCGCACGGGAGAGTTTACTCCGCCGGGAATGGATTGCTGTGCTCTTGCAAATAGTTCTTCGCTTTTGGAAATGTTCATGATCTGTTTGTGAATTATGAATGTTCAGTTGTGAATTTATGATTGAAAATGCTCCATAGAATTGTTGCAGTACAAGTGTGCCCGCCCGAACGTACCGTTCGGTACGGGCGGACGACGCAAGTAAAGAACAATAGTAGTATTGGAGCTGGCTACATAATCATTTTATCAAATCAACCAATTTACCGATCAGCTAATCAACCTTACGGCGTCTTTTGCAAAATAACTTGCTATTAAATCGGCGCCTGCACGTTTCATTGATGTCAAAGTTTCAAGAATAGCTTTGTTCTCATCTACCCAACCCATTTTTGCGGCTGCTTTTATCATGGCATACTCGCCGCTGATGTTGTAACAACTTACCGGAACATTGACTGCATTTTTCACTTCACGAATTACATCGAGATAGGACAAAGCGGGTTTCACCATAACAATGTCAGCGCCTTCCTCCACATCCATGATGGTTTCTTTGATGGCCTCAATACGATTGTGATAATCCATTTGGTACGTTTTTTTATCACCAAATCCCGGGGCTGAATCCAATGCATCGCGAAACGGTCCGTAAAAACAGGAAGCATATTTTGCGCTGTATGCCATGATACCAACTTTTGTGAATCCATTTTCTTCGAATCCGTTGCGAATAGCACCGATTCGGCCATCCATCATATCGCTCGGGGCTACCATATCAGCACCGGCCTGCGCATGCGAAAGACTCATTTTGACCAGTGCTTCAACAGTGAGGTCATTGACAATTTCTCCGTTCTCAACAATTCCATCATGACCATAAGATGAATATGGATCCAATGCAACATCAGTCATCACGTACATTTCGGGAACTGCATCTTTGATCGCCTTGATGCTTCTTTGCATCAGGCCATCAGGATTCCATGCTTCTCTTCCTGTGTTGTCTTTTAATTCGTCTTTGCATTTAATGAAAAGCAAAACAGATTTTATTCCCATGCTCCACAGTTCTTTCACTTCCTTGACTGTATTATCCAAACTCATGCGATAATAATTCGGCATGGAAGAAATTTCTGTTTTTATATTTTGCCCTTCATCGATGAATAATGGAACAATAAAATCATTCGGCGTTAACGTAGTTTCCGCAATCATACTCCTGATCGCCGGAGTATGTCTTAATATTCTGTTTCGGCGTTGCAAATACATATTTAAAAATTAATAGCCAAAAGTCAAATTTTTTACTTTTTATTTATTGAACCCAATCCCTGGGACTCAAACAGACCTGCAATAATTTATCTTCTTCGCTTCCGGGTTCGGGTTTATAATCATACTCAAATCTCACAGTCGGCGGAAGACTCATTAAAATGCTTTCAGTTCTGCCTTTGGTTTTTAATCCAAATAATGTTCCGCGGTCATGGATCAAATTGAATTCAACATATCTTCCTCTTCTTATTTCCTGCCAGTGTTTATGCGCTTCTGTATAGGTTATGTCTTTTCTTTTTTCAACAATAGGAATGTAGGAATCTATAAATGCGTTTCCGCAAGCCTTTGCAAAATCAACCCAAAAATCTGTGTCAAGTTTCTCATCCGGTTTTTTATGATCGTAAAAAATTCCGCCAATACCTCTACGTTCATCATTACGATGCGTGTTCACAAAATATTCATCACAGTTGTGTTTGAATAAAGGATATAATTTTTCATCAAACTTATCACAGGCATTTTTATACGTCGAATGAAAGTGAATCGCATCTTCTTCAAATAAATAATAGGGTGTAAGGTCAGTGCCACCGCCAAACCAGCGATCTCTCATCATTCCATCTGTGTCATATAATTCAAACATCCGGTAATTAAAATGAATAGTAGAAACGAAAGGATTTAGCGGATGGATCACTGAACTAATTCCCGCAGCAAACCACGTTTGCTCCGGCGCAGAGAGAGGAATATGCAAAACTTCACGCATTTTACGGCTGAGTTTTCCATAGACAACAGAAGTGTTTACTCCTCCTTTTTCAAAAACTGTTCCCTGACGGATGACTTTTGTTAATCCGCTCCCACCGCGGCCTTCAGCTCTTTGCCAGGCATCTTCTGAAAATTTGGCTTTCCCATCAATTTCTTCCAGCGCTTTGCATATCTTATCCTGTAATGTGTAGATAAACCCGATCCATTCACCTCTTGTTTCTTTTGTTTCAGTTTTATGTATCATCAACAGAAATTAAAATTCAAAAGTAAAAAGTAAAGAATGAGATCAAACGTTTTGAATTTTTCCTTTTTCCTTTTTCCTTGTCTCATATTCTTTAACTGTTTCTACAAATGCTTTAGCATGATCAACCGGCACATTTGGCAAAATTCCGTGCCCCAGGTTTGCAATATGTTTTTGCCCTCCGAAATCGTCAAGCATTTTCTTTACTTCTTTTTTAAGAACAGGAATTGGCGACAAAAGTTTTGCAGGATCTAAATTTCCCTGCAATGTAATTTTATCACCTGCCAATTGTCTTGCCATTTGCGGAGCGATACACCAGTCAATACCCAATCCATCTGCACCGGTTTCCGCCATGCTTTCCAAAGAGTGCCATGCGCCTTTGGCAAAGATGATCGTCAACACATCATCTTTCAAAGCATTTATGATTTGCCTGGTATACTTCAATGAAATGTTGTCAAAATCCTGTGGTCCCAACAAACCGCCCCACGAATCAAAAATCTGTATTACATCGGCACCGGCCTTTGCCTGTTCTTTTAAATAGGCAATTGTTGTATCGGTTATCATTTGCAGCAGGCGATGCGCCAGCTCAGGTTGGGTATAGCAAAATGCTTTTGCTTCATCGAACGTTTTTGAGCCCTTGCCTTGTACCATGTAACATAAAATTGTCCACGGAGCGCCGGCAAAACCAATCAGGGGAACACGGCCATTTAATTCTTTTTTGATAAGCCGGATAGCATCAAAAACATAGTGCAATGTTTCATTTACATCCGGAACATGTATGCGTTCAAAATCTTTTATTGTTTTTATCGGATCAGGAAGAAGAGGCCCTTTCGATTCTATCAATTCTACTTTTAGGCCCATCGCTTGCGGCACGACTAAAATATCTGAAAATAAAATTGCGGCATCTACGCCGATAATATCTACAGGCTGAATAGTGATCTTGCATGCAAGTTCCGGTGTCTGGCAACGTTCGAAAAATCCATATTTATCACGAAGAGCCATGTATTCAGGCAGATATCTTCCTGCCTGGCGCATCATCCAAACGGGAGGACGTTCAACAAATTCTTCTCGAAGAACTCTTAATAACAGATTATTTTTTAATTGGCTCATGACAATGAATAATCAGTGATGGATTTTATTAGTTTGAAAATAAGCAATTGCTTTTTCTACAAGCGTTTCCTTTACAGGTTCATGACTGATGATTATTTTATTTTTTGAACTTGCCTTGCCGGCAGGCAGGATTTTTTTTATCTCGTTTGCAGTTGTGTTTCCTATCGCAAATAAAATCGTTTCCTCATCCAATTTATTTTTTTGAAAAAAACTTTGAACGGCGCTCGGACTAAAAAATAAAATTCCGTCATATTTCTTTTCAATTTTGTGAGGGACCAGTGTTGTTTTATAAGCTACGATCTCATTTACCTCAATATTCTTTTCTCTAAGAATAGCGGATAATTCATCCCTGCGGTGATCGCCGCAAAAGAAAGCGACTTCATCTGAATTGCTATTCTTTGTAATTATATCGGCCAGTCCTTTTGCACTATCTGCAGTTCCTGCGATTAGCTCACTTCCAAAATATTTTTCAATCAATTGACGAGTAGCATTACCGATGCAGAATATTTGTCTGCCGATAGTTACCCGTTCCGGATCTTGTTTACGTATTTCGAGAGCAATAGCTTCAACAGCATTTACGCTGGTAAAAATGATACTACTAGACTTAAGCAAGGCCGATTTGATTCCCTGCTGTGTCTCAATCGAAGAAATTGTTTCTGTTTTTATAAATGGTAATGCATCAATTGAAACTCCTTTAGTTTCAGCATCATTTATAAGTTGTTCATTTAATGACTTTGTTGATAATATTGCCGGTTTAAATTGTTGCATTCCTGATTTGATCAATTATTGGTTGTCCTCCATTTGCTAAAATCTTTTTCGCTGCTGTCTGGCCTAAATCCGCCGCATCCGATAATCGGGAAACAGCGTGGCTTTCCGTCATAAGCTTTCCATCAGGTGTTACGATATTTCCTTTAAAATGTACTTCTCCGTCTTTCACTTCTGCCAAAGCCGAAATAGGAGTGGAACACCCTCCCATCAAACCACTCAAAAAATCCCTTTCAATCTTCGTACACAAGGCGGTCTCGTCATCATTCAATGATTGGCAAGATGCAAATGCATTGTTGTCATTTTCTCTGCACACGATCATAATTGCGCCTTGTGCCGGTGCAGGTAACATCCAATCAAGATCAATTGCATTCTCAGGGCGAAGATTAATTCTTTCCAATCCTGCGGCAGCGAATATGGCGCCGTTCCAATTACTTTCTTTCAGTTTGCGCAAGCGGGTATTGACGTTGCCTCTGAGGTTTTCAATTTTATGGTGCGGGTATCTTCTTAACCATTGTGCAATCCGGCGAATAGAACTTGTGGCGATGGCCCACCCCAATCCTCCCAAAGGGAGGGCCCGCCCCTGCTTCAATGCTTCATTTAAGGATAAGCTATTTTCAAGATTTGTCTCTTCAAATTTTAGGTTTTGTGTGTGGGTGGCTTTCCCTTTTGGGGAAAGTCGGAAAGGGGCTTCAGGATGTGGTACGAAAATATCTTTGTGCGATCCTCTTTTTAAAACAGCTGCTTGTTTTATTCCCTGCGCTAATTGCACGGGCACATCTTTCATGGAGTGAACAGCAATATCGATCCGGTTATTTAACAATGCAGCGTCCAAAGTTTTTGTAAATATTCCAATCACGCCAATAGCGTATAATGGCGTAACAGTATCTACATCACCTTCACTTTTTATAAACACTAATTCACTTTCAACATCGTATTGAGCCAATAGCTCTTTTACATGTGTTGCCTGCCATATGGCCAATTGGCTTTCCCTTGTACCTATCCTGATTTTTCCCATTATCATTAATTAGTACCTGTAGCTATAAATTCATTAATAGCTTCAATGTAATGGCAACCTTTCTGGTTATGTGTTTTCATTTTAAACGCCATGCCATTGATAACCTTTTGAATTTTTTCTTCTGTGTGAGCAGTGTTGTTATATAAAGGTATAAATAATGGGCTGTTATGAATTTCTTTGAGTTTTGATTTCACGGCTTTCAATACCGGTACATGCTTTCGCATTTCGTACCATTCCATGAAATCGATTATGTGCTCGCCAATGATTTTTTTGGCCGTAGGAACTTCGGCTTTACGACGGGCCAGGGTTTCATCATTCATTTTTGAAAGCTCATCCACATTTACAAGCGTCACATTTGAAAGATGCTGCGCCTTTTCTTCAACGTTGTAAGGAATAGAAAGATCAATGATTAATTTATCACCCTGGCTTTCCAAATGCGATGAAAGAATGATCGGACTGGCAGAATCAGTTGCTACCAAAATAATATCAGATTGGGAAATGTGTGCAGGTAATTCGTTTAAAGAAGCGTGTTTCAATCCCATTTCTTTTGCTAATTCCGAAGCCTTTTCCTCTGTACGATTAATAAGGGTGATATTTTTTGTTTTGAGATAATCTACAAGATTCTTGCAGGTGTTTTTGCCGATCTTGCCAGTACCCAAAAGCAGAATCTTTTTACCCGCGATATTTTTAAAATGTTCACGGATATACTGAACGGCTGCGAAAGAAACGGACACTGTGCCGCCGCTTAATTCTGTTTGATTCTTTATGGCTTTGGAAGATTGCAGAACCGTATTTACCATCCGTTCCATCAGCACGTTTATGCAACCGAAATTTTTTGCAAATTTCACTGCAGCTTTAATCTGGCCAATGATCTCATAGTCTCCAAGTATCTGGGAATCCAACCCGGCACTTACATTAAATAAATGTTCGATGGCTTCGTGACCATTTTTAATATATGCAGATTCAAGGAAAATCTCTTTGCTTCCTGTTGTTTGATCACATATTAAATTGATCAGTTGAGATGATGTATCCGCAAACCCATAAATCTCGGTTCTGTTGCAGGTGGAAAGGACAAAAAGTTCTGTCAGATTGTTTGATTGAGCTTCTTCAAGTAGCCTCAAATATTGATCATGCTGAATAGCGAATAAGCCGCGAACTGCTGCATCGGTTTTTTTATAATTTATTCCCGCTACCCAAAATTTTGACATGTCTTTTAAATTATTTGCCAGCATGAGTTGTTGGTGATATATACGCAGCAAAAATAGTTTTGGAAGCTCCATATACCTAAAAACTCTGTCATTTCACTGTCATTTCAATAAATGATTGTTATCAACTGAAGACATGAGGAGCATCAATTGCAGTTTTTAAATGTTGAACTGTTGCATATCTTCTGAACTGTTGGAATAAACTTATCGTATGTAATTACATTTGCAAACTATTTTAATGATCAATGAAGAGAGGAATTATTTTAATGAACCTTGGCTCTCCGGATTCTACGGAGGTAAAAGATGTGAAGCGTTACCTCAATGAATTCCTGATGGATGAACGAGTAATTGATTATCCTTATTTGTTCCGGTTCTTGCTGGTGAAAGGAATTATCGTTCCATTCCGTGCACCCAAATCTGCAGAAGCATATAAAACTATATGGACAAACAAAGGTTCTCCGCTCATTGTTTTAACAAAGCAATTACAGCAAAAAGTACAGGAGCAATTGGAAGAACAGGTGGAAATAGCGATGCGTTATGGAAATCCGACTCCGCAACACGCTTACAAGTCACTATTGAAAAAAAATTCTGAACTGGAAGAAGTTATCCTGATGCCTTTGTATCCTCATTACGCAATGAGCAGTTATGAGACCGCTGTTGAATATATGAAGGAGGTTCATAAAAAAAATAAATATTCATTCAGGTTGACAACCATCGAACCTTATTATGATAATGAAGATTACATAAATGTATTGGCGGAAAGTATTCAGCCCTATTTGCAAAGCAACTACGACAAGCTTTTGTTTAGTTATCATGGCGTTCCCGAGCGGCATATTCTCAAAGGAGATATTACAGGCAATCATTGTTTAAAAGCTCCGGATTGTTGCCAGGTCGATTCGCCGGCACATAAGTTTTGTTATCGTCATCAATGTTTTAAAACAACTTCGCTTGTTACAACTGCACTGGAAATTCCGAAAGAAAAATTTGAACAATCCTTTCAATCCAGACTGGGAAGAGATAAATGGTTAACACCATACACCGCGCAACGATTAAGTGAATTGCCCCGCGAAGGGATAAAAAAATTATTGATTGCCTGCCCTGCTTTTGTAAGTGATTGCCTGGAAACTTTGGAAGAAATTGCTGAACAGGGAAAGGAAACTTTTTTGCACGCTGGCGGAGAAAGTTTTACGATGATACCCTGCCTGAATGTTCATCCGCTATGGGTTAATACAATTGTGAAATGGATCGGTAATAATTAATAATTAAAAAGTAAAAATGTAAAATTAGAAACTCATTTTTTTTACTTTTAAATTTTACATTTTCATGCTGTACTTATACATAAAAGCTTTACATATCATCTTCATCGTTACCTGGTTTGCAGGCATGTTTTACATGCCACGTTTTTTTATCTATAATACTGAAGCAGGAGAAAGGCCTGAAGCGGAAAAAATTATTTTAAGAAAACAATTTGGAATAATGATGAAGCGCCTGTGGTTTGGAATTACCTGGCCTTCGGCGATTCTCACTTTGATATTTGGACCATGGGTTTGGTATTTATTAGGCTCGCTTCCAACGTGGTTGCTGATCAAGCTCTGCTTTGTGGTAGGTTTATACGCATATCATTTCTCACTCCATATTATATATAGGCAAGAAACGAGGGGGGTTTTTAAATATTCATCTCAACAATTGCGGATATGGAATGAAGTAGCCACCGTTTTTTTAGGGGCTATTGTAATGATTGCCGTCGTGAAACAAAATATAAGTGTGGTGTGGGGCATGGCAGGTTTGATCTTATTTGTTCTTTTGCTAATGAGCGCAATTAGAATTTACAAACTAATAAGAAAGAAAAATGACTGACAGAAGATTTATTGGCTATTAAATTGCCTTGCTAAATATTACTTTTTCATTCTCGTGTTCTGTTTCTTTTCTCAATAAATGGAGATCGAAAGCTTTGCAAATATTCCTGATAAAATGGTGACCCAACGGAGTGACTCTTACTTCCTGCTCATTCCATTCTACCAGGCCATCTTTTTGTAATTTTTCCAGTTCGATAAAACTAAATTCTTTTAAAATAGGTAAATGTAGCGGAAGCAGCGGCGTGTAGCCATTACAACTTATATTGAGTATATAATTTCGGAAGGCCAGGTCTTCATCATTCAAAAAATATCCTTTGGTTACGGCCAGTTTGTTATTATTGATCTCCTGGAAATAATCATGCAAGGTTTTTTTATTTTGGGCAAATGCAATGCCCGCATCACTGATACTTGAAACTCCCAATCCCAGCAACATTCCGGTTCGCTGAGTGGTATAGCCCATAAAGTTTCTATGCAGGCTTCCGTCTATCCTTGCTTTATAAAGATCATCATGCGGCAAAGCAAAATGGTCCATACCGATGTCAGTATAGCCATTCGCGGTAAACAACCGTTTTCCCAAAAGATAAAGCTGCATTTTCAATGCGGCCGATGGCAGATCTTTTTCATCGAACAAACGTTGCCCTTTGCTGGTCCATGGTACATGGGCATAACTATAAAACGCAACGCGGTCAGGCTGTAAACTGATGGATTCAAGAATGGTCTTTTCCATCGATTGCAGGCTTTGAAAAGGCAGTCCATAGATCAGGTCAAAATTTACGGACGTGTATCCGATCTTTCTTGCCTTCTCGGTGACTCTTTTTATATTTTCAAATGGCTGAATGCGATTGATGACCTGTTGGACTTTCGGATCGTTATCCTGAACGCCGAAACTAACTCTTCTAAAACCTAAAGAATACAATGTTTCAAGATGTTTTTCCGTCGTGTTATTTGGATGGCCTTCAAAACTGAATTCACGATGGGGATGAATGATTGATTTTTCAAAGATGGCATTCAATAATAGCTTCAGATTTAACGGCGAGAAAAAGGTGGGTGTTCCTCCACCTAAATGAATTTCACGAATAATGGGCGGCTCACCCATTGAATGCCTGTATAATTTCCATTCCTTAATGATCGCATCTGTATATTCTTTTTCAACAGAATGATTGGTAGTTATTTTTTTATTACACCCACAATAGGTACACAGAGATTCACAAAATGGCAAATGAATGTATAAGCTGATGCCTTCGCGATAATTGCTTATAGAAAATTGTTGTTTGAAGGTTTGTTTCCACTGCTCTGTATCCGCATTACTCCAATCTTTCCAAAAAGGAACGGTAGGATAGCTTGTATACCGCGGTACAGGCACATTATATTTGTTCAATAAGGATAGATCAACCTTCATCAGGCAAAATTGAAGGGATGTTACCGGTAATGAAATGACTATCGTGAACGAAGACCTTGACTTTTATCAGTTAAGCTTTAATTTTAGTTATGATGACTTTAGATCTTCCTTACATGTTGAAAAATGGTTTACAACTACGAGGTTCAATTCCGGTAAGCATCATTTAAAATCGTCTTTAATTTAGACTTTCTTGTTCCTTAAGCCCGCTATTTTCCCTTAACTTCGCCGGCCCGAACGTACCCTCATGGCCGATTTTGGCACTTCAGTACGAGCGGGCAGACTTTTCAAAAGGGCTATGAGCGTTAAGTATAAAGAGTTTTCGCAATTGAACCTGCCGTCCATCGAAAAAGAAATTTTAAATCAATGGAATGCAGAAAAGGCGTTTGAAAAAAGCGTTGAATTAAGAGAGGGCGCCACACCGTTTGTTTTTTATGAAGGGCCGCCCAGTGCTAATGGTATGCCAGGTATTCATCATGTTATTTCCCGCACTTTAAAGGATCTTGTTTGCCGCTATAAAACCATGAAAGGTTTCCAGGTAAAACGCAAAGGCGGTTGGGATACTCATGGATTACCGGTAGAGTTGGGAGTAGAAAAAGAATTGGGTATTACGAAAGAAGACATTGGTAAAAAGATATCAGTTGAAGAATACAACCAAAAATGCCGTGAAGCAGTTTTGCGCTATAAAGACAAATGGGATGAACTGACCATGAAAATGGGTTATTGGGTTGATCTCAATGATCCTTATATCACTTTTCAAAATAAATATATTGAAACACTTTGGTGGTTGCTGAGGCAACTATATGACAAAGGTTTACTCTATGAAGATGTAAGCATTCAACCATATTCACCTGCAGCAGGTACGGGCTTAAGTTCACATGAATTAAATCAGCCCGGCTGTTATAAGGATGTGAAGGATACGAGTTGTGTAGCGATGTTTAAAGCAATTAAAAATGAAAAATTAAAATTTCTTTTTGATGCTGCCGGTAATGATGAAGTTTTCTTTTTGCATGGACGACTACGCCGTGGACATTACCTTCTAATCTTGGATTGACTGTTGGTAGCCAATATTACTTATCAGCTTGTAAAAACAAAGAATCCTTATACAGGGCAATTGATAAATGTAGTTCTAACAAAAGAATCGATTTAAAACTTATTTTGATTATAACTGAATCAGGTGAAGTTGGATGGGCAACAAATCTCTGAAGGAGATTACAGATGGAGGAGTTCAATTAACAGTTCTAATCATAAAATTAGAGTCTTTGAAATTTTAGCTGAATTCAAAGGAAAAGAAATTGAAGGCGCTTCCTATGAACAATTGCTTCCTTATGAAGCAAACAAAACAGATAACCCAAATGCATTTAAAGTTTTATTGGGAGATTTTGTAACAACAGAAGATGGCACCGGAATTGTTCATACTGCTCCGGCATTTGGTGCAGATGATTTTCGTGTCGGTAAAAAATATGACATCGGCATTTTAACGATGGTGGATAAGCAGGGAAAATTTATTGACGGATTGGGAGAGTTCAGCAATCGCTATGTAAAGAATTATAAAGATGATCCAAACTATGTTGATGTAAATGTTGATATAGCTGTAAAACTTAAAAAAGAGAATCGGGCTTTTAAAGTTGAAAAATACGAACACAGTTATCCGCATTGCTGGAGAACAGATAAACCTGTTTTATACTATCCGCTGGATGCATGGTTTATAAAAACGACTGCGATAAAAGACAGGATGGTAGAACTAAACAAAACCATTAACTGGAAACCTAAATCAACGGGTGAAGGAAGATTCGGCAACTGGCTGGAAAATATGGTAGACTGGAATTTAAGCCGCAGCCGTTTTTGGGGAACACCGTTGCCTGTTTGGAAAACGGAAGATGGTGAAGAAGAAATTTGTATCGGTAGTATTGATGAATTAATAACCGAAATAAAGAAAGCTGGACGAAATTTTAATAAATCTGATAATCCGACAATTCGACAATCTGAAATCAGATCTTCATAAGCCCTTATGTTGATGAAATTATATTAGTAAGTAAAACGTGGCAAACCAATGAAACGTGTTCCGATCTCATTGATGTTTGGTTTGACAGTGGCGCCATGCCTTATGCGCAATGGCATTTTCCGTTTGAGAATAAAGAAGAATTTAAAAAATCTTTCCCTGCAGATTTTATTGCTGAAGGCGTGGATCAAACCCGTGGTTGGTTTTATACCTTACATGCCATTGCATCATTGGTGTTTGATTCGGTGGCGTACAAAACGTGTGTGTCAAATGGCTTGGTGTTGGATAAGAACGGAAACAAAATGAGTAAGCGTTTGGGCAATGTCGTAAATCCTTTTGACACTATTGAGAAAGTTTGGCGCAGATGCTACTCGCTGGTATCTTATTACAAACGCTTCGCCGTGGGATAATCTGAAATTTGATATTGAGGGAATCAAAGAAGTGCAACGAAAATTTTTCGGAACACTTTATAATACCTACCAGTTTTTTGCTTTGTATGCAAATGTGGATGGGTTTGCATTTAGAGGAAAAATATATTCACTTTGAACAGAGACCCGAAATAGACAGGTGGATCCTTTCTTCGTTAAATACTTTGGTGAAGAAAGGTAAATGAAGCTATGGATGAATATGAACCAACTATTGCAGGTCGTTTGATCGAAGAATTTGTGGATGAACATTTAAGCAACTGGTATGTTAGACTATGCAGAAGAAGATTCTGGAAAGGGGAATATGAACAGGATAAGATATGTGCTTATCAAACTTTGTATGAATGCCTGGAAACGATCGTGAAGTTAATGGCTCCTATTTCGCCATTCTTTAGCGATGCTGTTTTTCAAAACCTTAATTCGGTTACCGATCGTTATAAAGTACATTCTGTTCATCATACAGATTTTCCTGTAGCAAATGCTTCAGTAATTGATAAGGAACTGGAAGAAAGAATGCAGTTGGCACAGGATGCTTCATCCCTTATTTTATCGCTACGGAAAAAAGCAAATATTAAAGTTCGTCAACCTTTGCAGAAAGTTTTGATTCCGGTTCTGAATCCAAAGATGAAAGAGCAACTGAAAAAAATTGAAGATCTTATCAAAACTGAGGTAAATGTAAAAGAGGTGCAGTATTTAACGGATACGGAAGGCTTTATTAAGAAAAAGATCAAACCAAATTTTGTTGCTTTAGGAAAGAAACTGGGACCGAAGATGAAAGCAGTATCATCTGCTCTTAACTCGTTTACGCAGGATGATATTTTAAAAATAGAAAAAGAAGGACAATATAGTTTGTCAATTGACGGCGATGCCGTAATGTTGCAGATTTCTGAAGTTGAAATTACGAGTGAAGATGTTCCCGGCTGGACGGTGGCAAATAAAGGTTCGTTGACAGTTGCTCTTGATATAACGGTAACCCCGGAACTTGAGGATGAAGGAAACGCCAGGGAGTTTGTTAATCGGATCCAGAAAATTCGTAAAGAGAATGGCTTTGAACTTACAGACAGGATACAGGTGAAAGTAGCAGCAATCAATGGATTAAAGAGTTCGCTAGCTCAGTTTAATGACTATATTTGCGCCGAAATTCTGGCAGATAAGCTTGAATTGGTGTCCGAAATTGAGGATGGTACTGAAATTGAGATCAACGATGTTTCACTTAAAGTCATTGTTTCAAAAAAAGGGTAATAGTATGCCAACTAAAAAACCTGCCCGTCCAAAAGGAGGGAAACCCGCCGCTAAAAAACCTGCTCATAAAGCAGGAAAGGCAACAAAGCCGGTAAAAAAAGCGCCGGTAAAGAAGGCGGCTGTTAAAAAGCCGGCTAAACCTGCTCCTAAGAAATCAGCAGCAAAAAAGCCCGTTGCCAAAAGCAGCGTGATAAAAAAGCCTGTCGCAAAAGCTTCTCCAAAAAAGCCGGAACACAAGGTGAGTAAACCGGTCGTAAAGGAAGCTGGTAAAAAACATGAAGCAGCAAAAAAATCATTAGTTTCTGTAAAACCTCCAATAAAACCGATATTGAAAAAAGAACCTCCTAAACCTGTGAAAGTTGTAATACCGAAAACTACGACGCGATCAGTAAAAAAATATGAACCCGAATTCACAAAATCTGTATTAGATACACCCATGAATCAAAATACCGGCCCCACGCAACGCTATTCCGATGCTGACCTGGCAGAGTTCAGAGAGATAATCACGAAGAAACTCGATGCTGCAAAAAAGGAACTTGGTTATTTGCAGGGATTGATCACCAGGAAAGATGAAACAGGTGATATGGAAGATGCCCGTTATATGACCATGGAAGATGGCAGTGTCAGCATGGAAAGGGAACAACTTAGTCAAATGGCTAGTCGTCAAATTCAATTCATCGATCATCTTGAAAAGGCCATGATGCGAATTGAAAATAAAACCTATGGCATTTGTCGTGTTACCGGAAAGTTGATTGACAAGGCACGTCTCCGTGCGGTGCCCCATGCTACTTTGAGTATTGAAGCTAAGCAGATGATGAATAAATAAATGACTTTTCTTTCTTAAAAAACCGGCTATCATCAGCCGGTTTTTTACATTTTACTTGCTGGTTATATTTTTTTTCAAGAAAATAGTAACATCGAATTCCACGACACCGCATTCTCTTACTTTTAATGAATACAATTTCTCCTAAACAAATCTCCATTTATGAAAAAGCTTAAGCTTCTTTCGATTTTTATAGCAATAAGTATGTTGTTTTTTAATTGCAACAAAGAAGGACCTATCGGTCCTAAAGGGGATAGCGGTCCGCAAGGTCCCGCGGGTCCGCAGGGACCTGCCGGTACGGCCAATGTAATTTATTCTCCATGGTTTTTGACCGGCTCGGGATGGGATACTGTTACGAATGCTTTAAACTATGGCGCCTTTGCTACATACGATAAGACTGCGCCGGCTCTTACACAAGAAATTATTGACAATGGGGTGGTACTTTCATATATGAAAGGAGATCCAACTACAGGCCTTGCCAATGATGTTTTTCCATTGCCTTATACTGTGGGCGCAGGATATGGTTTTACAGATATGTGGGATTTTGCACTAAATGCGGCAGGAAATATTCGTTTCTTGTACAAGAGTGACTACCCATGGGATGTTGTAACCCTCGGAGGAATTTCTTTCAGATACATAATCATTCCCGGCGGTGTTCCGGGAGGCAGGATGCGTGATCTGCGAAAAATGACTTACCAGGAAGTTTGTAAATTATACAACATTCCATTATAGTTGTTACTCGTTATTTAACTGAAAAACGGGATTGAAAGTTTGTAAAAATTCAATGACTGTTTCATTTACATATGATAAACGACAGGTAATGCAGGCCCTCCGGTATCATTTTATCAGCCGACCTGAGATCCGCATCATGCTGATACTAGTTAATGTGTTTGCGTTGGCATCTGCTTTTTTGTATTACTTTAAAAAAATTACGCCGCTGGCAGTATTAACCGGTTCATTTATGTGGTTTTTTTTAATGATCAGTTTTTGGTTCGTAATGCCGGCAATGGTTTATAAAAGAGCAGCTACATTCAAAGATCATTTTACTATGCGTTTCGACGAAGAAGGTTTTTCATTGGGAAATGAAAGAGGTCAAAGGTCATGGCCGTGGAAGGCGTTAAGTACATTCATGGAGACTCCTAATTTTTTTCATTTGTATTTCGATCGTCGCTCCTTCTTCCTTATTCCTAAGAATTGTTTTGGCGACCGCGACGAAATTTTTGAAATGCGACAACTATTGAAAGCGAAAGTGAAAAAATAAAACCTGCGATATCGGAATAATCTTCATTCGGCTTGATCTAATTATAGATAGGTTCTTTATAATTTTTTTTCCATTTCAAAATGTGGAATAGATACTTCCAGGAATTGATCTCCTTTTACTTTATATCCCATTTTTTCATAAAAGCCGATTGCATTTTTTCGGGCATGCATCGTTAACGAATCATAACCATGATCTCTCGCCAGGTTTTCCGCAAACTGCATTAAAGCTCTTCCAATTCCTTTTCCCTGTAAAGCATTGAGTACAGCCATCTGTCTCAGCTTAGCCATACCGGGATTTTCTTCCACAATCATGCAGCAACCAAGTATCTGGCCATCTTCGAAAGCTCCAATTAGCAAGTTCTCCTTTTCTTTTTCAAGTTCATCGGGAGTGAAGGCCAATCCCAGCGGTTTACGTAAAATATCTTCACGCAGCTTTATCATTTGCTGATATTCCTTTGTTCCGTGATCTATGATTTTCAAGGCCATTCTAATACTATTGGGAGGGCTTTCAATTTACAAATATCTGCTTATAATGCCAACCGCTGTCAAAGTATTTATTTCAGTAAAAAGGGCAGGTCGATCATTTTTAAATTGGCAATAAAAAGCTTTTTCGGAAAAAAACTATGCAGGTGCGGTGATTAATTCAAAAAGTATATTTTTGCAGCCTATAACTAAATTTATACGACATGTCAGACATTGCATCAAGAGTAAAAAAGATCATTGTAGACAAATTAGGTGTTGATGAAGCTGAAGTTACCAATGAAGCTTCTTTCACTAATGACTTAGGGGCTGATTCCTTAGACACCGTTGAACTGATCATGGAATTCGAAAAAGAATTCAACATTTCTATTCCTGATGAGCAGGCTGAGACCATTACTACTGTTGGCCAGGCTATTGCTTATTTGGATGAGCATGCCAAGTAATCCCCTGAATTTTTCCGTAATAAACCGGAATGTCTGCCATGGCAGGCAGGGAATAAACTACTCCGCCTTCAACTGTTAATCAGCGAAGGCGGTTTTAGTTATACTATATAGCTTTGTACAGCATTGCATATTTTATGAAGTAGTATCTTTAACTAAATTCATTTTTTGCTATGGAATTAAAACGGGTTGTAGTAACTGGCATGGGTGCTCTTACGCCGCTGGGCAATACCGTGAATGATTACTGGAATGGCTTGATTAATGGGGTTTCAGGCGCCCATCCAATCACTCTTTTCGATGCTGCAAAGTTTAAGACCCGTTTTGCATGCGAAATAAAAGGTTTTGAGCCTACGAATTTCCTTGATCGTAAAGAAGCAAGAAAGATAGATCGCTTTACCCAAACGGCTCTTGTAGCAAGCGACCAGGCAGTGAAAGATGCAGACATTTCGAAGGATAACGTTAATACCAATAGAGTAGGTGTCGTTTTTGCCAGCGGCATTGGCGGGCTTATTACCTTCCAGGAAGAAGTGATGAATTTTGCCAAAGGCGATGGCACACCGAGGTTCAATCCTTTTTTTATTCCTAAAATGATTCTCGATATAGCCGCCGGTCATATTTCAATGCGTCATGGTTTCAGAGGTCCAAACTTTGCGGTGGTAAGCGCCTGCGCTTCTTCCACAAATGCGATTATGGAAGCGTATAACTTAATCAGATTAGGAAAAGCAGATATAATATTATCAGGAGGAACAGAAAGTGTGATTAGCGAAGCTGGGGTCGGCGGTTTTAATGCAATGAAAGCGTTAAGTGAGAGAAATGACGATCCGGCAAACTGCAAGCCGGCCGTATGATAAGGACCGTGATGGATTTGTAATTGGCGAGGCGGCAGGAGTGCTGGTGCTTGAAGATTTGGGCCATGCAATAAAAAGAGGTGCTAAAATCTATTGTGAAGTGGCAGGCGCCGGAGCTACCGCGGATGCTCATCACATAACAGCACCCCATCCCCAAGGATTGGGCGCAAAAAATGTAATGTTTGCTGCATTAGAAGACGCAGGGATGAAGCCTGAAGATATTGATTATATCAATACACATGGCACTTCAACACCGTTGGGAGATATAGCCGAAGTAAAAGCTATCAGTGGATGTTTTTGGAAAACATGCTTTTGATCTGAACATCAGTTCTACAAAATCAATGACCGGCCACTGTCTTGGAGCGGCAGGGGTTATTGAAGCGATGGCCTGCGCAATGAGCGTAATACATGATTGTGTTCCCCCTACTATCAATCATTTTACAGATGACCCGGAATTACAGACCGGATTGAACTTTACATTTAATAAATCTCAAAAGCGAACGGTCAGGGCAGCTTTGAGCAATACCTTTGGCTTTGGCGGTCACAATGCATGTGTCATAGTAAAAAAATATGAACTTTGATCCGTCTTTTGGTTTTTATTTTTCGTAAGAATGTGAAAAATTTTGTAGCTTAAGTTTCGTGGATATTTTTAAACAGTTTTTTCCAAAGGAATCAGGTAACTCTTTTAAGAAGCATCTAAAAAATATACTGGGTTTTACTCCCGGTAATTTATCTCTTTACAAAACCTCCCTAACACATCGTTCCATCAGGGAAGCTGCTGACGAAAATAATGAAAGACTTGAATACCTGGGAGATGCTATTCTCAGTGCATTGGTTGCCGATTACCTGTTTAAACGATATCCCTACAAGGAAGAAGGATTCTTGACTGAGATGCGCAGTAAAATGGTAAATCGACAGCAGTTAAATGACATTGCTGTTCGCATGGGTCTGAAAAAAATTACTCTTTATAATAAATCAGATGGTTCACTGAAAGTGAGCCAGATCTTTGGAAATACCCTGGAAGCACTTGTGGGGGCTATTTATCTTGATAAAGGATATAAAAAAGCCAGCAAATGGGTGTCAGAAAGAATTATTCTGCCTCATATGTATATGGAAGATCTCGAACTTCTTGAGATTAATCATAAGAATAAATTATATGGCTGGGCGAATAAAAATGGCAAAGCACTCGAATTTGAAACTATCCATGAACATATCGAAAATGGAAGAAGGCTTTTTACCATTGCGGCTGTGGTAGACGGACAGGCTGTTGCAGAAGGCAGGGCTTTTAATAAAAAAGATGCCAGCCAGATAGCCGCTCAAATTGCTGTAGAAAAATTAGGTATCGGAAAAGAAGCTGAAGAAACCGAATAGACTTTCACGATAATTACTTTCCTTAAATTCGAGGGAATAAAAGGGACATTGCTTTCAATAGCATTGTAAATCTTCAGGGGATTCCACGATTTTTCTTCACTATTTTTTGCCCATTAGCACTTCTTATATTGGTCCAATTGATGAATTTGACAAAAATCAAATCATTCTAAGTTATTAAAAACCAAACCTATGAAGCATTATAGTAGGATTTCTGCAGAAAACCACAAGAATAAAAGTAAAAACACTTGCATGTAAGAAGAATGGCTATTATTTTTGCTCTCGCTCTTTCAAACGGTAAGAATATCTACTTAGAATAAATTACTTGTTTGATTTAGTACCCTAAAAGAAAAATAGTTAATCCGTAATTATGAAAAAACTCTACTCTCTCCTTATTGCACTTTTTGCTGTAAGTTTTACGTTCGCAAATAATCTTATTACTGTAGTCAATAACAACGGTAGTTGGAAAAGCAAATCAACATGGAATTTAAATCGGATTCCTAAAGATGGTGATACAGTAGTGATTCCGATGGGTAAAACGGTTGTTATCAATAATAATCAAAAGCTTACCAATGCATTTTTATTTGTAAAAGTGTATGGAACGCTGAAATTTTCAAACGGAAAACTTTGGCTTAATGAAAATAGTACAGTGATTATTTATGATGGCGGTTCTATCAAAGGAAGCGGTAAATCTTCTGAAACATTAAGGATTGACGGTACGAACAAATACTGGGGCCATATCGATAATAGTGTAATGGGACCCGCAATCGCTGATAAAACAACAGGTAGCTCTCCTCTGGGTTTTAATTTGGGCAGCATTGTTCCTTTGCCTGTAAAATTTATCGGCTTTGATTTGACTCGTCAAAACAGTAATGTTTTGTTGCAATGGGCTACTGCTGAAGAAATAAATAGCAGTTATTATGAAGTACAGCGTAGTGAAACAGGAAATGATTGGACAACAATTACTAACATTCAGGCAGCAGGGAATTCAACACTTACAAATTCTTATTCTTATCTCGATAGAAATATATCGGCTCAAACTGTTTACTACCGCATTCGCCAGGTTGATATTGATGGTAAATTCGCCTTCACTCCTGTACGTATGTTAAGAATGGAAAATGGAACTACAGGAAATACGGAAATAAAAGCAAATGCAACTTCTAATTCTATCTATGTCCATTTTTCTCAACGGGTAAAAGCTAATGTCGTTCTGCGCTTAATTTCTATGAGCGGGCAGGTTGTTTCGCAAAAGATACTGAATGAACCCACAGGCCAGGTTATAGTGCCGATGGATAATACCATGAAAGGAATATATGTAGTGACACTGACCGACGGTCAAAATCTGAAATTCTCAAAGCAAGTTTTGCTATAAAGATACTTTGGACGTTAAGGAAAAAACCTGGTATATGTATGCCGGGTTTTTATTTTTATAGATCATCGTATTTCCTGGCATAATTCAATGAGGACGCCATTGCTGCTTTTGGGATGCAGAAAACAGACTAGTTTATTATCGGCCCCCTTTTGGGGTTCTTTATTTAACAATACAAACCCTTCATTTTTTAAGCGCTCCATTTCTTTCTGAATATCGTCTACATCAAAAGCAATGTGATGAACACCTTCACCCTTTTTATCAATGAATTTTGAAATTATACCTCCAGGCTCTAAACTCTCAAGTAACTCAATTTTTGTTTCACCTTTTCTAAAAAAAGCGGTAGTTACTTTTTCGCTTTCAACCTTCTCTGTTTTATAACATTCAGAATTTAGTAATTTTTCAAACAGTGGAATAGACGCAGATAATGATTTAACCGCAATACCGATATGTTCTATTTTTTTCATGGAAGCTGACAATTTTATCATTCATTGAAAAACACGACAAAGATGATAAATCGATGATATAAAGCAGGTATATTAAAACTTATGTTCTTTAAGCAAAATTGGACTATTTATATTGAAAGGTCTTCATAGAACCATTTAAATTAATTTTGTGTTATTAGTAAAGCGAATTTTCTTGATGGTGAAGCTTCCCATATATATGGATTATAATGCAACAACACCGTGTGATCCACGGGTTGTGGAAGTTATGATGCCTTATTTTATGCAACAATTTGGAAATGCTGCCAGTCGAAATCATGTATTTGGCTGGCAGGCTGAAGAAGCAGTAAACTACGGCCGTGAGCAGGTTGCAGAGTTGATCGGTGCTGATCCTTCTGAAATTGTTTTTACTTCAGGGGCCACCGAATCTGATAATCTTGCATTAAAAGGAATTTTTGAAACCTATTCGGGGAGAGGAAATCATATTATTACCTGTAATATTGAACACACAGCTGTGCTTGATCCATGTAATCATTTAGAAAGACAAGGGGTGGATGTCACTTATTTAAAAGTAAAAGAAAATGGATTAATTGATTTGAATGATCTGGAAGCTGCGTTTAAACCGACTACGATACTGGTGGTAATCATGTATGCTAATAATGAAATAGGAACCATAATGCCCATAAAAGAGATCGGTGCCATAGCAAAGAAAAAAGGAGTGCTGTTCTTTACGGATGCTACACAGGCAGTTGGAAAAATTCCTGTTGATGTTAGTAATGATGGTATCGACCTGATGGCTTTTAGTGCACATAAAATGTATGGACCTAAAGGTGCAGGCGCTTTATATGTACGAAGAAAAAATCCGAGAGTTACGTTAACCGCTCAAATAGATGGCGGCAAACATGAAAAAGGAAGAAGGAGCGGAACATTAAATGTTCCCGGCATTGTTGGTTTTGGACAAGCTTGCGAAATTTGCAGAAAGGAAATGCAGGCTGATTTCGACAGACTAAATAAACTTAGAAACAAACTCGAAAGTTCACTGCTGAACAATAAAGAAACTTTTTTAAATGGAAGTAAAGATCAGCGTTTACCCCATGTCAGTAATTTATCTTTCAAATATATAAGAGCAGAAAACCTGGTTACCGGGTTGAATAAAAATATCGCAGTGTCCACCGGGTCTGCGTGCATGTCTGCTTCGCCCGAGCCATCATACGTATTAAAGGCTTTAGGCTTGAGTGATGAAATGGCACATAGTTCATTGCGGTTTAGTTTGGGCCGGTTTACTACTGAAGAAGAAATCGATTATACAATCAACGAAGTCACCAGCGTTATAAACAAATTGCGTGAATCAAGCCATCAGCTTGAACAGTAAAATTTAAAAATATAAATATGAGTGTGGAATTAGAAAATGGTATATATATAACGGACAAAGCGAAGGAAAAGGTTATTCAGTTAATGCAGGAAGCAGGTGTTGCGGGAAACTCCAAATGGTTTCTGCGGGTGGGAGTGGCCGGAGGAGGGTGCTCGGGTTTAAGTTATAAACTTGATTTTGATAATGAACAAAAACCCACCGACCAGGTTTTTGAAGACAACGGTATTAAGATTGTCACCGACCTGAAAAGTTTTTTATACCTGGTAAATACTACGCTTGATTTTTCAGACGGATTAAATGGTAAAGGATTTCATTTCATAAATCCAAACGCCAGTCGTACCTGCGGATGCGGAGAAAGTTTTGCAGTTTAAACTTAATCCCCCAATCTTTCGCATAGTTCGTTAACTACATCTGAATATTAAATTACTTCCTTTGGGGGAGGCGGAGGTGGTGGAGGTGCCGGCGGCAATGCAGGAATTTCGGGAGCCGTTTTAATGTTTGCCGGAGGAGGTGGCGGTGGAACCGGTGGTTGTGGAACGCTTACTTCCAGTTTTACAGGTGGCACCGGCGGTATGGGGTGTCCTTTTTGCGAAAAGATAGTTAGTGAAATAGCAAATGCAACTGCCAACCCCGTTAAGTATAAAATTGACTTTCTCATAAAAGGATTTTTAATTGGGATGCATCGATGTATTGTTTCCATAAAGTTTTTTAAAAAACTATAAATCCAAACACTAAAAGTCGATTCTCCTGAATATGTACTCAGTTTGACTTATTTTGCAGCCTGCCTGCCGGCAGGCAGGCATCTTCATCATGTGGTCAGTTTGCAAAAAAGAACTCAGACAATTTTTTAGCAGTCTTACTGGTTATATTGCCATTATTGTCTTCTTGCTGGTAAATGGTTTGGTCTTGTTCGTCTTTGAGAATAATATTTTCGATTTCGGATATGCCACACTCGAACGGTTCTTCCAGCTTTCTCCGTGGATCCTGTTATTGTTGATCCCGGCGATTACCATGCGCAGTTTTGCTGAAGAATTTAAAGCGGGTACTTACGAAATTTTGCAAACCCGGCCGCTCAGTAATTTTCAAATTATTACCGGAAAATATTTCGGCAGTTTGATCGTTGTATTGATCGCTCTTCTGCCTACGGTCATCTATATTTTTTCTATTCAAAGCGTGTCGTCAAATGAAGGTATTGACATGGGGGCGACCATTGGATCTTATATCGGGCTTATTTTTTTAGCAGCAGTATTTACTTCGGTTGGTGTTTGCGCCAGCAGTTTTACAAACAATGCAGTTGTAGCTTTTATTATAAGCCTGATCGGATGTGCCTTATTGTATTATGGATTCAGTGCTGTCAGTAAATTACCCCGATTGAATGGGGGGGCAGATTATTATGTTGAAATGCTCGGGATCGATTTTCATTACGAGAGTGTGAGCCGCGGGGTAGTTGATACAAGAGATCTGATTTATTTTCTCACGGTTATTGTTTTATTCCTTTCCATTACCAATCGAAATTTATTAAAGCGTTAGACAGAATGAAAAAAATCTTTGCTTCAAAATTTTGGTTGATTATTTTATTACTGATCCTTTTTGCGATCAATTTTCTTGCGTCCGTCTATCATTCCCGTTTTGATCTTACAAAAGAAAAGAGGTACACACTGAGTAAGGCTACAAAAAATCTTCTCGGAAAGCTGGATGAGAAAATGCGAATAGATGTTTTTTTAAAAGGAGAATTTCCTGCAGGCTTTAGAAAATTAGCGAATAGTACCGGGGAATTTTTACAGGAATGTGAAGAATACAGCCACGGAAATTTAATAGTTCATTTTGCAGATCCTTTTAAAAAAGCCAATGATTCAGCTGAAAACTTTATTAAAGAAACAAAGTTGACGATCAGCCAGGACTCACTGCAAATATTAAAAGACTCTTCAGGTTCATTTTTAAGCCAGGTGAAATTGGCTATTCTCAATAGCCATACTGAGAATGGAGATAAAGAAATAGAACAGGAGTATGCTCTTTACCTGATGGATTCATTAAGATCAATTTATGGTCTAACTCCTTTTACGATTCAAGCTCCTTCTAAGGTTGGTGATGCGCAAATCGAAAAACAAATTATTCCAGGGGCCATTATACGCTACCGGGACACGGCCGTTGGAGTGAATCTTTTAAGCGGGCAAAAAAGTTATGGTACTTCACCGGAAGAACTTGCCCGCCTGTATAATGATGTGGAAGCAACTCTTGAATATAAGTTTGCAAGCGCCATCCAAAAAGTTACGACAACTACAAAACCATTGGTGGGTTATGCATTGGGTAATGGAGAAGGCTGGGGCTACGAAGTAAATGATGCCGTAAGAACATTGATCCATGACTATAGGTTTGATACAGTTAACATCAACAAGGTTCCTTATATACCATCAGCGTTTAATGCATTGGTTATTTTAAAACCGACGAAGCCATTTTCAGATGCGGATAAATTAAAGATCGATCAGTACGTGATGCGCGGTGGAAACATCTTTTGGATGATCGACAATATGTTTGCGGAGTTTGATAGTCTTTACAAATCAGGTGGCTTCATTGCTTTTGACCGTGGACTTAATTTGGAAGACATTCTTTTTCGTTATGGTGTTCGGCTTAATGAAAATCTTTTGGAAGATATGCAATGTGATAAACTTCCGCAGGTGAGCAACGATCCGAATAATCAGCAAACACGTTTGGTCGACTGGCCGTACTTTCCAATTTTAAATGGAACGAATCATCCGATCAGTAAAAACATTGATGGAGTGAGATCGATGTTTCCCAATACACTCGATACGGTAAAAGCTGAGGGAATCAAGAAAACTTTTCTGTTACGTTCTTCCAACAACGCGAGAGTGTTAGAGGCTCCCGCTAAGGTAGATTTTGACTTTTTGCAAATAGCCCCAAAGATGCAGGACTTTGCCGTACATGACACTACTGTAGCTGCATTGCTTGAGGGAAAATTCAGATCGCTGTATGCTAACCGTATACCTCAATCTTTTGCTGATTCAATGGCGGCGTATAATATTCCGGTAAGATCCGTTTGTGATTCAGATACTAAAATGATCGTAGTGGCTGATGGCGATATTGTCACGAACCAGGTAAGCCAGCAATATGGTCCCCTGCCAATGGGCTTTAATTTTTACACAAACTATACTTTCGCCAATAAGGAGTTTTTTGATAATTGTCTCGAGTATCTTGTCGGTCCTGCGGGAATTTTAGAAACGAGAGCTAAAGAATTCACTCTTCGCCTGCTTGATCTGAAAAAAGCGCAGGAGCAAAAAACAACCTGGCAATTTATAAATATTGCTCTGCCTGTTTTGATTATTATTTTGTTTGGCGTCATTTATCAACAAATGCGGAAAAGAAGATATGCCGCTTAACCTCAACCTCAGCCTTAACCTCGACCTTCCGTCTTGTCTTTATCTTTGCTCACTTAATGCAGATGAATGAATAAAACGGAGCTTAGTTATCTTGTATTTGGTATTGTCTTAGCGTTGGCTATTAGTTTTGATCTTGGATTGTTTAGTAAAAAAGGCGCCGCTGTTACTATTCGAAAGGCAATGTGGCAAACAATTTTCTGGGTGGTACTTGCGGTGGCTTTTTTCGGCTTTATCTGGATTGAAAAAGGGCATGTTCTTGCGCTTGAATACATCAGTGCTTATTTAATGGAATGGAGCCTGAGCGTAGATAATATTTTTATTTTTATCCTGATCTTCACTTTTTTCAATGTGCAGAAGAAACATTATGCCAGGGTGCTGCTGATCGGCATTTTGGCTGCTATACTTTTTCGGATTGGTTTCATTACAGCGGGTATAGCTTTAGTGGCCAGGTTTGAATGGATATTGTACCTGTTTGGCGGCGTATTAATTTTCACAGGCATAAAAATTTTTTCCACAAACAAAGAAGAAGAATACGATCCGCAAAAAAATATTGTTTATCGCTGGATGAAAAAAGTTCTGCCTATCGATACTAAAGACGTAAGCGGAAAATTGGTGATAAAGAAAAATGGCAGGCGTTTTTTTACCAGCGTTTTTATCGTGATCATTTTGCTGGCAACCACTGATATTGTGTTTGCGCTTGACAGTATTCCCGCCGTCCTTGCTATTTCACAAAACAAACTTGTTATTTACACCAGTAACGTTTTTGCCGTATTAGGATTACGATCTTTGTTCTTCCTTTTGCAGGGAGCTATTAGCCAGTTTAAATATTTGCAGCAAGGTATTGCAATTGTGCTCATATTTATTGGTGGTAAAATGCTCGCCGAGATCGTACATGTTTATACGCCTATATGGGTTTCTCTTATGGTGATAGTGGTTTGTCTTTTTGGCTCAATTTTATATTCGATACAGAATACTGAAAAGAATGATACAGTATAGAACAAAAGATATCATTTCCATTATTAACGGTAAAGCGTTGCGGTTAAATGAGAACATGCAAATCGATCATTTGCTGATCGACAGCCGCAAGGTTTATTCTCCTGCTGCCTCTTTGTTCTTTGCTTTGAAAGGTCCGCGCCGGGATGGGCATCAATTTATTCCGGATCTGTATAAACGAGGTGTAAGAAACTTTATTGTCAGTAAAGAAATTGATATTACCAATTACCCTGAAGGCAATTTTATTTTGGTAAATGATACACTGTGGGCTTTACAGCGGCTGGCAGCCTTTCACCGAAAACAATTTAATATTCCGGTTATCGGTATTACGGGAAGTAATGGAAAAACGATCGTAAAGGAATGGCTTTATCAATTGCTTCATGAGAAGTACAATATTGTTCGCAGTCCGAAGAGTTATAATTCCCAAATTGGTGTTCCTTTAAGTATTTGGCAAATGAACGAACATCACCAGATTGCAATTATTGAAGCTGGCATTTCCGAACCTGGCGAAATGGAAAATCTTGAGAAAATAATTCAGCCAACGATAGGAATTCTTACAAATATTGGCGAAGCGCATAGTGAGAATTTTATTAATCGCGAGGAAAAGCTGAAAGAGAAACTTAAGCTGTTCGCTCATGCCAGTAAGATCATTGCAAAAGGAGACGATGCCTGGATAACAAGACAAATGACAAAGGGGAAGATGAATTGTTTCTTTTGGGGAAGAAATAAAACTTCCGATCTGCAAATAGTTTCCATTGAGAGCAGGGATTTACAGACAGAGATTACAGTAGCGATTGGATCTGAAATTTTAAATTTTTCAATTCCTTTCACGGATGAAGCAGCCATTGAAAATGCAATTACCTGTTGCAGTCTTATGTTGGTGGCCGGCATAGAAAAATCATATATACAGGAAAAAATGCCTTTGCTGCAACCCGTGAGTATGCGACTGGAACTGGTAAAAGGGATTAACGGATGTGCTATAATCAATGACAGTTACAGCGCAGATCTTAGTTCACTGAATATAGCTTTGAATTTTCTTGATCAGCAAAGCACAAGCTCAAAACGTACAGTTATTGTCTCTGATTTTTTGCAGACAGGATTAAGTGAAAAAAAGTTATATGATGAAATAGCTGCGTTGCTGCATAGTCATCACATAAGCAAGGTAATTAGCATTGGGAAAAATATCGGCGCTTATTTGAACGCCTCTGATGGAACGATTTTCCAGTTTTATAATTCTACCGAAGATTTTCTTCAGCAGTTTCGCTCTTCGCAGTTTAAAGACGAGACAATTTTAGTCAAAGGAGCAAGAGTATTTGAATTTGAAAAAATAGTGCATGCCCTGGAACAAAAAGTTCACCAAACAGTTTTAGAGATCAACCTGAATGCTATTGTTCATAATTTAAAAGAACATCAGAAATTCCTGAATCCTTCTACCAAATTGATGGCTATGGTGAAAGCTTTCGCCTATGGAAGCGGCGGCGCAGAAATAGCAGGTATACTTCAATATCATAAAGCAGATTACCTGGGAGTAGCTTACGCTGATGAAGGAGTAGAATTGAGAAAGGCAGGTATCAGTCTTCCTGTTATGATCATGAATCCCGAAGAATCTACTTTTGATGCGATAGTTGAAAATAATCTTGAACCTGATATTTATTCCTTTGAACTATTACGTCAATTCGATTTGTATCTGAAACAATCAGGCTTGCAACAATATCCCGTGCACATTGAAGTGGAAACGGGAATGAACAGGCTTGGTTTTGACCTGGCTGATATAAAACAATTAGGCGACACATTAAATCACACCGGATCTTTTAAGGTAAGATCGGTTTTTTCTCATCTTGCAGCCAGCGAAGACCCGTCGCAGGACGAATTTACATTTCAACAGTATAATAAATTTATTGAAGCTGCTGATGAATTGGAGAAACTGATCGGGTATGCTCTTATCAAACACATTGCAAACTCTGCAGCAATCGTTCGTCATCCACAGTTGCAACTGGATATGGTTCGGTTAGGGATCGGAATGTATGGAGTAGATACCACCGAAAAAAATTCTGTTGAGTTGCAAACTGTAGCGACGTTAAAATCCAACATTGCACAATTAAAACATTTAGAAAAGGGGGAATCTGTCAGTTACAATCGCAAAGGAGTTGTAAATAGAGATTCAATCATTGCAACTGTGCGCATTGGTTATGCAGATGGGTATGTTAGAAGACTTGGAAATGGAGTTGGAAAAATGTTGATTCGTGGAAAACATGCACCTGTAATTGGATCTGTTTGTATGGATATGACAATGGTTGATGTAACAAATATTCCCAATGTAGCCGAGGGCGATGAAGTGATCGTTTTTGGTAAAGACCTTCCCATTGATCAGCTTGCAGATTGGGCAGAAACAATTCCCTACGAAATCATGACGGGCATTTCACAGAGAGTAAAACGAGTATATTTTGAAGAATAGTTTTAACAAGTATATGCCTGAATGGCCTAACATGAAACCCGTATCTTTGCCGTTCAAATTTCATCATTGTGAAACGTTGGAATGTCGTTCTCATTATTGCATTAATAATAATTGTTGACCAGTTTTTAAAGACCTGGATAAAGACCAACTATCCAACGGGGCATGTAGCAAATGTTATCGGCACAAAATTCCAGTTATATTTTGTAGAAAATTCCGGAATGGCATGGGGATGGAAATTTGGCAATGAGGCCGGCAAGATTGTATTGACCTTATTCAGGCTGGCTGCCGTAATTTTTGGTACCTGGTATCTCGGCCGTATTGTTAAGCATAATTATCATAAAGGATTTATTATTTGTGCCGCTTTAATTTATGCCGGTGCATTAGGCAACTTGATCGATAGCATGTTTTACGGAATGATATTCGACAAAGGAATGCATTACGACCCGGTTATCAAAGATTTTATCGGGTACAGCGGGGTAGCCGCTTTCTCAACACATGGCTATAGCACTTTTCTTCATGGTAGTGTGGTGGATATGCTTTATTTCCCGATCGTAAGGTCTGCATTTCCCCACTGGCTACCATTTGTAGGAGGCCAGGAGTTCGAATTTTTCAGCCCTATTTTTAATGTGGCAGATGCTTCCATCTCAGTTGGCGTTATTACTCTTTTGCTGTTTCAGAAGCGCTTTTTTAAACGTTTTCACAATACTTCAGTCCATTCTACCGTTGAAACAAATACAGAGGTCAGTGATAAAATCCAGGTATCCTAATTATAATTTTCCACTTAATCTTTTTTGGAGTTTAGCGGTTACATAAAAATGTTATTTTGCGTTTATTGATAAAGTATCAAAATGAAAACATACAAACCCCTGCTTGGATTCTTTTTTTTAATTGCTTTGATATTTTCTTGTCAGAAAGAGAAGAGTTTTGAGATAGGCAATGTCGCCAGTTCAAGCGGTTCTCTTAAATTAGGTAATACGGGTGATTGTCTGGGCAGCCTGGTCTCCGGAATCTATAAAAAAGATACAGTTTTAGGTTCCATAAACTATGTCGATGTCCAGGTGGATGTAAGCAAGACAGGCAGCTATGTTATTAGCTCTGATACGATCAATGGTTTTTATTTCAAGGGTATTGGCGTTTTTTCAGCTATCGGCCTTGATACAGTACGTTTACAGGGATCCGGCACACCAGTAGCGGCCGGCACAAATATTTTTACCATTACTTACGATAGTTCGCAGTGCGTTTTAACTGTGCCCGTGATAGATGGAGGAAGCGGGGGAACATCATCGTTTACATTGACTGGTGCACCCAATGCCTGTTCAGGTGCATCCGTACAGGGGATCTATACGGAAGGTGTGGCCGCCAATTCATCAAACACTGCTACTATACAGGTAAATGTTGCGACTGCCGGTACTTACGCAATAAGCACGACTGACGTCGACGGAATTACATTTAGCGCTTCCGGAAATTTTTCTGCAACCGGTTCACAAACGATCACTTTATCTGCTAATGGAACACCAACAGCAGCGGGAACATTTCAAATTCCCATCACTGCCGGCTCATCCAATTGTTCTTTCCAGTTAATAGTGGTTACAGGCACTCCTGCAGTTTATGCTCTAAACGGAGCACCCGATACGTGCACAGGTGCAACTGCGGATGGAACCTATGCGATTGGCACAGCACTTACATCTTCAAATACAGCCACGATACAAGTGAATGTTACAACACCCGGTACTTATTCCATTACCACAACCGCAACGAATGGAATCACGTTCACGGGCTCAGGAATTTTTTCAAGTACAGGTATTCAATCTGTGGTTTTAATTGGACATGGTACGCCCACAGTAGCCGGAGATAATACAATACCAATTACCGTTGGAGCTTCTTCGTGCACCTTTGTAGTGACTGTAGCGGCGGGATCAACAAACCAGGATCTTTTTCCGCTCACTGCAAATAGCTGGTGGAGTTATGATGATGGTGGCCTGTTCGGCATCAGTGGCGATTCACTTAAAAGAGTAAATATAGCCACCGCTACTTATCAGGGTAATAACATGATGTATAACATTTTCCAGGACCAGGACAACACTTCACCGATCGACTCTTTCTATTATAGAAGAGCAAGTGATGATTACTATGAATTAAACCTTGTTGATTTCTACAGTAGTGTTTCGTTTGATTCCGTTGTAATTGGTGATATACATTTCCTGAGGGACAATTTATCTGTGAATGATACCTTGAACTCAGCCGAATTTATAGGAACAATGGGAGGTTCTCCTGCCAAGATCCAATACGTTTTTACATGTACAGAAGCTAATACGACTGCCACTATCAACGGTCATGATTTTAGTAATGTATACAAGATCTCGTGGAAGCCCACATACAGTCTCAATGGTGCGCCATACCAGGACGATCCGCTGATAAGTTATGAAAGCTGGTATGCTAGAGGGGTGGGACTAATATTTTGGCAGCAAACTTATGGTGGCACTCCTTATTCTATTAGTATCAGGAATTGGCAGGTATTTTAAACAAACACTTTCATTAAATAATAAAGGCTGTCTTTAGGACAGCCTTTTGTTTTATTACTCAAGGTTTATTTATTCGTAATGATTGAACCAATTATTATCGGTGGATTGTACGGTAAGAGGTATATTTATTTTATTGATAGAAATTTTTTTTTCGGAGTTGGAAGTTGATAAAGCTTTTACTCCATTAATAACTCTTGAAATTCGCTTATTTCTTTTCTCAACTGCGGTTTGGGGGATTGATGCGTCTAAGGCCTTTAAAGAATATGCAGAGAAATAGGGCGTTGATTTAATGCTTTCTTTCATGGTAACAGATTTTATTGGTATTTCATCTATATTGGAACGACAAAATAGATAAATTATGTTGGAAACTGCAAGACTTTTTCCCGCAAAAAATTGAAACTATTGGTTTCTCTTAGTTCACATCGTAAGAATACGTGACGGATTTCTCATATTTTTCCGACCATCTTTTCAGGCACAACCCATTCATCAAATTGCTGAGGTGTCAGGTAGCCGAGCTTTACCGCCATTTCCTTTAATGTAGTCCCTTCTTTATGTGCTTTCTGTACTATCTCCGCCGCCTTATAATAACCAATTTTAGTATTTAATGCGGTTACCAGCATCAGGGAATTGTCAACGTGTTTTTTAATATTGGCTTCTATAGGTTCAATTCCCGCGGCACATTTATCATTAAAACTTACACAGCCATCGCCAATTAATCTTGCACTATGCAAAAAGTTATAGATCATCACCGGTTTAAAAACATTTAATTCAAAATGTCCTGTTGCACCTCCAATATTAATTGCAACATCATTCCCCATTACCTGCGCGGCAATCATCGTCAACGCTTCGCATTGCGTAGGATTTACTTTTCCGGGCATGATCGAAGATCCCGGTTCATTATCGGGAATATGAATTTCACCTATTCCGCTTCTCGGTCCGGATGAAAGCATGCGTATATCATTTGCTATTTTCATCAGGCTTACTGCCACTGTTTTTAATGCTCCGTGTGCTTCGACAATGGCATCATGAGCTGCCAATGATTCAAATTTGTTTTCAGCAGTTATGAACGGCAAACCTGTTAATGCTGCAATATGTTTGGCTACATTTTCCGCATAATTTGGAGGAGTGTTGATTCCAGTTCCCACTGCTGTTCCTCCAAGAGCCAATTCACTCAAATGAGCTAAACTATTTTTAATGGCTTTTATTCCATGATCGAGTTGCGAAGTATAACCACTGAATTCCTGCCCAAGCGTTAATGGTGTAGCGTCCATGAAATGTGTGCGGCCAATCTTGACCACCTTCATGAACTTCTTGCTTTTTTCGGCCAGTGTATTTCTTAATTTTTCAATACCGGGAATCGTGGTCTCAACCAGGATTTTATAAGCCGCAATGTGCATGGCCGTGGGAAATGTATCATTCGACGATTGCGATTTGTTGACATCATCATTTGGATGCAAAAATTTTTCTTTATCGCTGAGTTGACCACCATTTAGTACATGAGCCCTGTAGGCCACCACTTCGTTTACATTCATGTTACTTTGAGTACCGCTGCCCGTTTGCCATACAACGAGCGGGAAGTACTCATCCAGTTTCCCTTCCAGTATTTCATCACAGACCTTACCGATCAGATCGCATTTTTCTTTGGACAGAACACCTGCTTCAAAATTTGTAATAGCAGCCGCTTTTTTTAAATAGGCAAAAGCACGAATGATTTCTTTGGGCATTCTATTTATATCCTGGGCTATCTTAAAATTGTCAATGCTCCGTTGCGTTTGGGCCCCATAATATGCATCCTCAGGAACCTGGACTTCTCCCATCGTATCTTTTTCTGTTCTGTACTTCATAATATATTTTTTGAAATACAAATGTAATCAGCAATTGAATTGTTTCGTATGATAAAAAGTTTTCGACACTAACGTTTGCATAGAATCCGCATTCCTAAAAGCATTAATAATTGTAACTTTAATATCTAACGTTGCTCCATGCATTTTTTTCTGTCTAAGAAATTTTTGTTTATAATTATTCCAGCCATCGCGGCAATTTCCCTTTTTGTTTTTAGCTCAAGTCAGCCTGCTATTGATTTCAATACCCAGGTAAAACCTATACTCAATAAAAAATGTATCACCTGCCATGGAGGGGTAAGGCGTAAAGCAGGTTTCAGTTTATTGTTTCGCTCTGATGCATTAGCAAAAAATAAATCAGGAAAACCGGCAATAATTCCGGGCGATCCCGACCACAGTGAAATGATAATACGGCTTACGAGCAATGATCCGGATGAAAGAATGCCATATAAACACGATGCTTTGAGCAAAAAAGAAATAAACATTCTTCGCAAATGGATAAAACAGGGAGCCAAATGGGGTGAACATTGGGCATACGTGCCCCTAAAGCCGGTTGATGTTCCTGATGTCAAAACAGATCCGATGGCTATCGGGTGGATGAAAAATGAGATCGATCATTTCATTTTTAAAAAGCTTGATGAAGAAAACCTAAAACCTTCTGCAGAAACTGATAAACCAACTTTACTCCGTCGTGCAAGCCTTGATCTCATCGGAATGCTTCCTTCAGAAAAATTGGCGACTCAGTTTTTGAATGATACTACAAGTAACGCATACGAAACATTAATTGATTCATTGCTGGCTTCAAAACATTTTGGAGAAAAATGGGCGGCTATGTGGCTCGACCTGGCAAGATATGCTGACACGAAAGGGTATGAACGAGATGATAGCAGGAACATCTGGCGTTATCGCGATTGGCTGATCAAATCTTTTAATAACGATAAACCTTATGATCAATTTTTAAGTGAACAAATTGCCGGCGATCTTTTGCCAAATCCAACAGACGATGATTATGTGGCTACAGCTTTTCATCGCAACACGATGACTAATGACGAAGGCGGAACAGACAACGAAGAATTCAGAACGGCTGCTGTGATCGACCGGGTGAATACAACCTGGGAAGCATTGTTGGGAACTACATTTGGATGCGTGCAATGCCATAGTCATCCTTACGATCCGTTTACTCATGATGAGTATTATAAGTTCATGGCATTTTTCAATGATACCCGCGATGAAGATACTTATGATGATTATCCTTTGCTCCGGCATTTCAATGATTCAATGCAGGAGAAATTGAATTCATTAACAGAGTGGGTAGCGACGACTGCTTCAACACAAAGAGCAAAAGAAATAAATCGTTTTCTCAGAACATGGCAACCATCTATTAACTCATTAACGACAGACGAATTTGTAAACAGTGAACTGGCAGATACCAAATGGCTTGTTTTCCGGAACCATGCGGTAGCAAGATTAAAACATGTTGACCTGGAAAATAAGAATTTATTTATTTATCGTTATGTCTGCTGGAAAAGAAATGGTGTATGGGCACTTCATCTTGACAAACCGGATGGGCCTGTAATAAAAACCATATCACCGGATACTGTGAGTGACTGGAAAATTGTTGAAACAGAAATTCCATTGGGAACCGGTATTCACGATATCTATTTTACTTATAGCAATCCACACTTAAAGAATGAAATGGATAATGGGCAGCAAATGGATTGGTTTTGTTTTACGCAGCAATTTCCCGGGAAGGGCAAACCGGGTTATGAAGAGAATAAAAAAATATATTGGTCTTTACTGACTGCACAGGTTCCGACAACCCCGATAATGATGGATAATCCATCTTCTATGCATCGTGCGACAAATGTTTTTGAAAGAGGTAATTGGTTAATGAAAGGTGAAGCAGTAACGCCTGCTGTTCCTCATGCATTGAACCCAATGCCTAAGAACGCACCCGATAATCGTTTGGGATTAGCTATGTGGATCACCAGCAAAGAAAACCCGCTAACTGCAAGAACGATGGTAAATAGGGTATGGGAACAATTATTTGGAACAGGCATTGCAGAAACATTAGAAGACCTCGGAACGCAGGGAATTCCGCCCACACACCAGGAGTTACTTGATTGGCTTTCGTGGAAATTTATGAATGATTATAAATGGAGTTTAAAAACATTGCTGAAAGAAATTATGATGTCGGCCACGTACAGGCAGGACTCAAAGGTTTCCCCTGAATCATTGGAAAAAGATCCATTTAATAAATTATATAGCCGCGGAGCAAGAGTAAGGTTATCTGCAGAAGAAGTGCGTGACCAGGGATTGTGCATCAGTGGACGGTTGAGTGAAAAAATGTTTGGTCCCAGTGTGTTTCCATATCAGCCAAAAGGGATATGGCTTTCTCCGTGGAATGGCGCAGACTGGATAAAAAGCAAAGGAGAAAATCAATATCGCAGGGCATTATATACTTACTGGAAAAGGACAGCGCCTTATCCTTCTATGATCACTTTTGATGATGTGGCAAGAGAAGTTTGCACCGCGAGGCGTATTCGTACCAATACTCCTTTGCAGGCATTAGTTACCTTAAACGATTCATCTTATTTGGATATGTCGAGGGATTTTGCTTATCGTATGCAGGTACCAGGAAAAGATGTGATGCAGGAAATTAATATCGGTTATGAAATGGCTTTGTACAAACCAATTTCAGATGATAAATTATCTGTGCTTTTGAAATTATATGATGAGTCATTACAAAAATTTAAAAAAGATAAAGACAAGACTTGCGAAATGATCGGCGTGGATGATAAACATAATAATCCGGAAACCGCAGCATTGGTAGTCGTAGCAAATGCCATTTTGAACTTGGATGAAGTCATAACAAAGAATTGAGAGACCTCATCCCGACCTTTTCCAAAGAAGAAGGCCAACAACGCACAATCCTCGCTTTTCGGAAACTCAAATGATAATTTGAATTTTCGAAAGTGTTGAATAGAGATAAGAAATTGATGTGGTAGTTATAAAAATAATTAATGATAAAAAACGCCTCCTCCTCTCTACAAAGAGAGGAGATTGAGGGGTAAGGCTTATGACTCAAAAAGAACTTCATAATAAAAAAATCATTGACGAAGCAAATCATGCCTGTCTTCATTTTCACACACGCAGGCATTTTTTGAAAGAGAGTGCAATGGGCCTGGGTGCATTGGCATTTGGTTCATTGCTTGGTTGCCATTCAAGATCATCAGGCAAATCTTCAGATATTTTATTCGACCCGGCACACCCATTAGCCCCGAAACTACCGCCATTCCCCGGTAAAGCAAAAGCCGTTATTTATTTACACATGGCGGGCGCACCATCACAACTGGAATTGTTTGACTACAAACCTGAGTTGATGAAGATGGATGGACAGGATTGCCCGCAATCACTGCTTGAAGGGAAACGATTTGCATTTATTCGTGGCGTGCCGAAGATGCTGGGGCCGCAGGCAAAGTTTGCACAGCATGGTGAAAGCCGTGCATGGGTAAGTGAAAACCTGCCGCATTTTTCAACCATTGTGGATGAAGTAAGTTTTTTAAAAGCCGTTACAACAGATCAATTTAATCATGCGCCTGCGCAATTGCTGGTTCATACCGGTGGGCCGCGACTTGGAAGACCAAGTATCGGTTCATGGGTTACATATGGTTTGGGAACAGAAAATCAAAACTTGCCTGGCTTTGTTGTGCTGACATCAGGAGGAAAATTTCCTGATGCAGGCAAAAGTGTTTGGGGAAGTGGCTTTCTGCCTTCGGTTTACCAGGGAGTACAATGCCGATCTGTAGGAGACCCGGTTTTATTTATTAAAGATCCTAAGGGCATGGATCGTGATCTGCGCAAAGCATCAATTGATGCAATTAATGATATCAACAAACAAGAGTACGAAGAATACAAAGACCCCGAGATTCTTTCCCGCATTTCGCAATATGAAATGGCTTATCGCATGCAGATCTCTGTGCCGGAAGTCATGAACATAAATGATGAACCGGATTATATTCATGAAATGTATGGCACTAAACCAAACGTAGCCTGTTTTGCAAATAACATTTTGCTTGCAAGAAAATTGGTAGAAAAAGGAGTTCGGTTCGTTCAATTATTTGATTGGGGATGGGATAGCCATGGTACCGATGCAAGTTTGGCTATTGATGTGGGATTTATCAATAAATGCCGGCAGGTAGATAAAGCAATTACGGCGTTGATCCTTGACTTAAAACAAAGAGGCTTGCTTGAAGAAACATTGGTGATTTGGGGAGGAGAATTTGGCAGAACACCGATGCAGGAAAACCGTGAAGGCAAACAAAATATTTTTAAAGGAAGAGATCATCATACTGATGCCTTTACAATCTGGATGACAGGTGGAGGAATTAAAAAGGGTGGTAGCTATGGTGAAACGGATGAAATAGGATACAGCGCCATCAGTGGTAAAGTAGAGCCATTCGATATACAGGCTACTATTTTAAATCAGTTGGGATTTGATCATGAAAAATTCACTTATCAATTTGAAGGTCGACCATTCAGATTGACAGATGTAAAAGGCAAAGTGATTGATGAAATATTGGCGTAAAAATTTAACGCCAAGACACGAAGTTTGCAAAGGCGCAATGCTTTATATTCTTGGCGATTCTTTGCAGCTTTGCGTGAAATATTTTTTGGAAGATAAGCCATCATTTATTCATAATATTAACAATTGAACCGTAGAAATTTTTTAGAACTTGGCGCATCATCTTCTGCTGCATTATTGTTTTCATCTCTCGACGCATTTTCTTCAACGAATAAACCTGCTTTCACCATGAATAAAAATTTTGAATTAAAAATACTGGCGACTAACTGGGGTTTTAATGGAACGATTGATGAATACTGCTCAAAAGTAAAACATGATGGCTATGATGGCATTGAAATCTGGTGGCCAACAGAAAAAAAAGATCAGGATGCATTGTTTGCGGCATTGAAAAGAAATAACCTGGAAGTAGGATTTCTCACGGCCGGTTATCAAAGTAATTACAAAGAGCACTTCGACACGTTCACAAATATGGTTGATGCAGCCGCAAAAAATACCGTTCAACGGCCTTTATACATTAATTGTCATTCGGGAAGAGATTATTTTTCTCATGATGAAAATAAAACTTTCATTGATCACACATTGCAACTGGCAAAAGAAACCGGTTTAAAGATCTGCCATGAAACACACCGGTCAAGAATGTTATTTGCTGCGCCTGTCGCACGCCATTACTTTGATAAAATTCCTGAATTACGGATCACGTTCGATGTGTCTCACTGGTGTAATGTAAGTGAAAGTTTATTGCAGGATCAGCATGAAACAATAAATATTGCTTTGCAAAGAGTGGATCATATTCATGTTCGCATCGGTCATCCCGAAGGGCCGCAGGTAAATGATCCAAGAGCACCGGAATGGGAAGAAGCAGTAAAGGCCCATTTTGCCTGGTGGGATAAAGTGGTTGAATTAAAAAAACAACAAGGTGATCGCTTAACAATACTTACAGAATTTGGTCCGCCCACTTATATGCCTACACTTCCTTACACACAACAACCACTGGCTGATCAGTGGGCTATTAATGTGCATATGATGCAGTTGTTGAGGAAAAATACGGCGGTTAGCTTCATGCTGTATTCTTCAAGCCGCAAGCGATTCATTAAAAAACCTCAAACCTAACGGTATGAAAAATTTTAAGGAACTTAAAATTTGGCAAAAAGGAATTGAAATTGCCGTTAAAATCTTTTCGTCTCACTCAACACTTTTCCTAAAGAAGATAAATATTCGGCATCACTCAGCAAATCACTAAAGCAGGCTATTTCAATTCCGTCCAATATTGCAGAAGGGAAGCAGCAGGAAAAGTGAAAAAGATTATTCGAGATTTATTGAAATATCGCTTAGGGTCTACATTTGAATTAGAAACACAAATTGCTAATTGCAAAGACAATTAAATAAAGGGAATCAGCAATTGCTACAGTAATTGAAAATTTAAAGGATATTAATCGATGAACAAAAAATGCTTGACAGGCTTTCAAGAAAAACTCGAACAATAAGCTCTTTCTCTTGACGCTTACAGCTTATAGCTCAAACTTTATCTCATGTCAGAATTCTTCGGCCACTTTCATGTTGTACTTGTCCATCTTCCAATCGGCATTTTAATAATTGCCTGCATATTTCAATGGCTGGAGCAGAAACCAAAATTTACTTCGCTGCATACTGCTACTGATCTTGCATTTTTGCTGGGAATGATCTGTGCCATTTTTTCTGCCATTACAGGTTACCTGTTATCATTAAGCGGCGATTATGATGAACAGCTCGTAAATACTCACCAATGGTTTGGTATCAGCGTTGCTGTTGTGAGCATTATAATGTATTATCTACGCAGAAGATCTGTTTCTGTTAAAGTGCAAACTTTCTCCAGCATTGCCTTAGTTTCTTTTAATAATAATAACAGGTCATTTGGGAGGATCAATTACGCACGGTTCGGATTATCTTACAAAATCTTTTCACGGTTTTTCTGATACGGTCGTGCAGCGGAGGCCGATTCCAAATGTGCAGGAAGCCATAGTGTATTCTGATATAATACAACCATTGCTTCAAACGAAATGTTATTCGTGTCATGGAAAAAATAAGCAAAAAGGTAAATTGAGAATGGATGATAGTTTAAGATTGATGAAAGGAGGAAAAGACGGAGTTGTTATTGTTCCCGGCAATACTGAAAAAAGTGAAATGGCAAGGCGAATATCATTGTCCCGCGAAGATGATGATCATATGCCGCCAAAAGAAAAATCCCAGTTATCAGACTGGGAAATTGCTTTGATACATTGGTGGATTGCCGAAGGAGCTTCATTTAATAAGAAGGTAAAGCAGTTAGATCAACCACAGGAAATAAAACCAGCTTTAACTTGCACTGCAAAATGAACCAAAGAAAAAACTTATTGTTCCCGATATTCCGTCAAAGGCCAGTTGAAAGGCTGATGGAGAAACAATAAGAAAGTTAAAAGAGATGGATGTTGTTATTGAGCCTGTGGCTCAAAATACAAATTATCTTTATGCCAATTTTGTGACGGCAAGCAATTTCGGCGATAAAGAGATGAGTTTGCTTTTACCTTTGAAAGAGCAATTGATTGAGTTGAAACTTGGAAATACAATGATCACCGATTCTGCATTGCAAATTATTTCCCAATTTAAAAACCTTATGCGTTTGCAATTGGATCATACAAAAATTTCCGATAAAAGCCTGGTACATTTAAGAACATTATCAAACCTTCGCTATCTGAACTTAGCCGGCACATCGGTAACCGCGGAAGGTGTAATGCAACTAAAAGGCCTGAAAAATCTTCAATCAATCTACCTTTATCAATCGGCTGTAAAAAAATCAGATTGGAACGGGCTTAAAAAAATGTTCCCGAAATGTCTTATAGATTCGGGTGGTTACATGGTTCCACTGTTGACGACAGATACAATTGAAGTAAAAGCACCAGTTATAAAGAAATAGAATGATGAAATTTTTGTTTTTAATATTAGTTTTTATTTCTGTAAATAGTTTTTCTCAAACAGAAAAAAGTAAAGACGTAGTTCCGACGGAAACTCAGCTGGCTTGGCACGACATGGAGTTTTATCTTTTTGTTCATTTTGGGCCGAATACGTTTACAGATAAAGAATGGGGAGAAGGAACGGAACCGGAAAATATTTTTAATCCAACAAACTTAGATTGTCGCCAATGGTGCCGGGTAGCAAAGGCAGCCGGAGCAAAAGGAATTATTATTACAGCTAAACATCATGATGGATTTTGTTTATGGCCAAGTAAATTTTCAACGCATACGGTACGTGAAAGTAAATGGAAAGATGGAAAAGGTGATGTTTTGAAAGAATTATCCGGGGCGTGTAAAGAATACGGGTTAAAATTCGGTGTTTATCTTTCTCCGTGGGATCGCAATCATCCAAAATATGGGACACCAGGGTATAATGATGTGTATGTAAATATGATGAAAGAGATCATTGAAGATTACGGACCGATCTGGGAGCTGTGGTGGGATGGTGCAAATGGTGAAGGACCGAATGGAAAAAAGCAGGTGTATGATTGGACGAGATTTCGAAACACAGTCCGCGAACTTTCCCCCAATACGGTAATTTTTAGTGATGTCGGCCCTGATATTCGGTGGTGCGGAAATGAGAAAGGAATTGCGGGAGAAACAAACTGGGACTATCTTGATACAGCAGGCTTCACACCGGGCATTAAAGCACCGCCACCCGATACCTTAAACCAGGGAAATATAAATGGGAAAAATTGGATACCGGCCGAATGTGATGTGAGTATTCGTCCCGGTTGGTTTTATCACAAAGAAGAAGATGAAAAAGTAAAAACACCTCAGCAGTTATTTCAACTTTACTTAAAGTCAGTTGGCAGGGGCTCTAATTTGTTACTAAATGTTCCACCGGACAGGAGAGGCTTAATCAATGAAAAAGATTCGGCTGCCCTGGTGGGATTCAAAAAATTAAGGGATAAAAGTTTTGAAAATAATTTTTCTTTAAAAGCAAAAAAAGAATTTCACTACAAAGGGGTCATTTATAGCGAGGCTAAATTTGCCGATAACGACGCTGAGACTTACCAAAGTGCACTTGATTATAAAAGAACGGCCTATTGGATAAAATTTGATACACTAAAAAAAATCAATTGCATCGTTTTAAAAGAGTTTATTAAAAAGGGGCAGGACGTAAAAAAAGCAATTTTATATTTAATTAGAGGAACAGACGCAGTTAGAAAAATACCTTTGACAACTATAGGTCATAAAAGAATTATTACATTTCCGGCTGAAGACCTGAGTGCCATTCAATTTGTGATAGAGGATGCAAAAGGAACTCCATTAATAAGCGAGATCAAAACATATTTAATTGATGATAATCTTATCGAAAAATGATCATGAGAAAGTTTTCAGGAATATTTTTTTTAATATTATTTATATCTGCTTCTGTTTTTGGTCAGCAAACCCAAACAAAAAAAACTCCTTCTGAAACAAAAGCTCAGAAAGAGCAACGAATGAAGTGGTGGAAGGATGCAAGGTTTGGATTGTTTATTCATTGGGGAATATATTCAGTTCCCGCCGGTGTATGGAAAAGTGACACGAACCACGCAGAGTGGATCCGGAACACGGCTAAAATACCTATTCATGAATATGAAAAATTTGTTCAGCAATTTGATCCCGTAAAGTTTAACGCAGAAGCGTGGGTTAAGTTGGCCAAAGCTGCTGGAATGAAATATATTGTTATTACTTCGAAGCATCATGATGGCTTTTGTATGTTCGACACAAAGCAGACTGATTTCGACATCATGTCAACTCCTTTTCATCGCGATGTAATGAAAGAGTTGGCGGCGGCTTGTAAAAAGGAAGGAATTCAGCTTTGTTTTTATTATTCAATCATGGACTGGCATCACCCGGATTATTTGCCAAGAAGAACATGGGAAACAGACCGGTCGACAGATGGGGCAAACATGGAAAATTATATCACATACATGAAAAAGGAATTGAAGGAACTGCTTACAAATTATGGTAAGATCGGCGTGCTTTGGTTTGATGGTGAATGGGAAAATACATGGACGCATGAAAGAGGTCGCGAACTTTATCAATATGTACGTAGCCTGCAACCGGATATTATCATCAACAACCGCGTTGATGTGGGAAGAGAAGGAATGGAAGGACTAACAAAAGAGGGCGGCTTTGTCGGAGACTTTGGAACGCCTGAACAGGAAATTCCAAATACGGGTATCCCCGGAAAGGATTGGGAAAGTTGCATGACGATGAACAATAATTGGGGATACAATAGTCATGACAATCACTGGAAGTCGCCCGAAGATCTCGTTCGTAAATTAATTGACATCGCTTCGAAGGGCGGAAATTTTTTGTTGAATGTCGGTCCTACCGCAGAGGGTGTATTTCCCCAACCTGCAATAGATCGTTTAGAAGATATCGGTTCCTGGATGAGCAAGAACAGTGAAAGTATTTATGCAACCCAGGCAAGTCCTTTCAAACTTCTTTCTTGGGGAAGATGTACGCAGAAATCGATCAATGGAGGAACAAGACTGTACCTGCACATATTTGACTGGCCAGCTGACGGAAAAATTAGAGTTCCCGGTTTGGGAAGTGAAGTAATAGGTTGTTACTCTCTCGCTGATAATGTAAAATTAAACGCTGTGCGAAGCGAAAATGATTACATCATTAATGTATCAAACTTTAAGCAACAACAATACGCTACAGTGATTGCTTTGGATATAAAAGGAAAACCAATTGTGTATGAAGCGCCGGAAATAAAGTCTTCATCAGATATTTTCCTTAGTGACATGCCGGTTGAAATCTCGACGAAAATTCCGGGAGCTGTTATTCGTTATACAATAAATGGTGACGAACCTGGTATGAAGTCGTGGGTTGTTAGAAACAAAATTATTTTAAATCAATCAGCAACTATCAAAGCAAAATGCTTTTTAAATGGTAAGCCCATTACTGAAACTGCCGTTTATCATGTCGAAAAAGTAGTTCCTGCTGCATCTATTGATATTCCATCTGCATCAAAGGGCATCAATTATTCTATCTATGAAGGCAAATGGAATCAATTACCCGACTTCAGTTCTTTACAAACTGTTGAATCAGGTTCGTTGGATAAGATTGATATAAGCAAGAAAAGAGGAAAGGATGAATATGGATATGTATTTGACGGATTGATAAAAATACCCAAAGATGGTATTTATACCTTTTACATTTCTTCTGATGATGGAAGTAAATTATTGATTGATAACAAGGAGTTGATAGATAATGATGGCTTACACGGTATGGGAGAAAAAAGTAAAGAAACACCATTGGCAAAGGGTTATCACAAATTCAAAGTTTTGTTTTTTGAAAACAGCGGTGAAGATGATCTGCAGGTGTTCTGGAAAGGCCCAGGTTTTGAAAAGGCAATGATACCCGCGTCTGTGTTGTTTAAAGAATGACAACTTTATTTTCCTTTGAAGATAGCTTTTCTTTTTTCCAAAAATGCGGATGCTCCTTCTTTTGCATCTTCAGTTGAAAAACATTCGCCAAACTTTTTTATTTCAAGATCATACCCCTGTTGCGTGTGATCGAAGTTGTTAACTGCTTCAATAACTTTTGCAATGGCCAATGGAGCTTTTGTATTAATAAGTGATAAGATCTTTTTCGCTTCGTTCAGTAATTCACTTTGTGCAACAACTTTATTTACCATCCCGTATTGCATGGCATCACTGGCTGAAAACATTTCACCAGTCATGATCAATTGCATCGCCCGATTCTTACCAACTAATTGTGTTAACCGTTGTGTTCCACCATAACCGGGAATTAAACCCAAATTCACTTCGGGTTGGCCAAATTTTGCATTCTCACTTGCAATTATAAAATGACAAGCTAAAGCTAATTCGCAGCCACCACCTAAAGCAAAACCGTTCACTGCGGCGATTATTGGTTTTGGTGAATTTTCAATCTTATCAAATACTGCCGTTTGACCTTTTCTTGCTAATGCTTCACCGCTATTTTCATCAAGTTGTAAGAATTCGCTAATGTCTGCACCGGCCACAAACGCCTTTTCGGCTGCACCTGTTATTATCGATGACCTGATTTCTTTATTGTGGTATATTTCATCAATTGCAGAACTCAACTCTTCAATTACAGTTTTATTCAGCGCATTTAATTTTTCAGGGCGATTGACCGTAATTATATAAATATTATTCTCTAAAGAAGTAAGCAATGTTTGATAATTCATGGATGTAATTTTTAGGTTTTATTTTTTATCGGCGAGCCAACGACGAGTTAATAATAAGTTTAGGATTTTCTGTGTTCTTCAACCCAACCTTTAATGTAGTCAGCTATTTCATGTGTATTGGCTCCGGGTGCAAATAATTTTCCAACTCCCAATTTATGCAGTTGGTGCATATCATCCTCAGGAATAATTCCGCCCCCTGTTAACAGAACATCGTCCATTTCTTTTTCCTTCATCAATTGAATAAGTTTTGGAAATACGGTCATATGTGCTCCTGAGAGAATACTTATGCCAATTGCATCCACATCTTCCTGCAATGCGGCGCTTACCACCATTTCAGCAGTTTGCCGAAGGCCGGTGTAAATAACTTCCATGCCTGAATCACGAAGGGCAGTAGCAATTACTTTAGCACCACGATCATGGCCATCTAATCCAACTTTTGCGACTAATACACGGATAGGTCTATTCATACGGGGGTCAAAAATAAACAATAGTCAACGCATGAATTGACTTTTTAATTTAGCAACACTGGTGGTGATGATTTGATTTAAGGAATCATTGCCATTTTCAAACAAAATTATTTTTGTTCCATTCTCCCTGAACAGTGGCATATTGATCGAATCCTTAACGGTCATTTTTTCAAATTGCTGGAAAACCTTATCATCTTTGCCAGGTATATTGTGACCTACCAATATCAAATTTTTGATATCGTACTTATCAGGCATCCATAAAAGAAAAGATGCATTGTCACTGTACACTTCAGGCAGGTGCGCATCCTTCCTGTAATAATTTAAAGCACCTGCAGTAAAGTATCCGCGGCAATACACAAATGTTTTTTCTTTTTCTGTCGGCGGCAAACTGTTATACACAGCGCCCGCTTTTTCAGCCAATTCTTTCCATCCGATCATGTCGGCAAAATCCTGAGGCAGCGGGTGATATTGCTGATCTTCCCATTTAAAACTTCCTGTTTTTGAAAGACCGCTTTTTTTATAATAATTGACAAGTATGTTAGGTTTGGCAACGGGCATAATTAATGGCATGGCGTAGAGACCGAATGAAATTGCAAAGATCATCATGGCATATCGCAGCCATTTTGCTCTGAACGCAGTTAACTGTTCAAGATAAAAAGCTCCAAATGCAAACAAAATGGGATAAGTTCCCAATGCGTAGTAGTCTTTTCCGCGTAGTACAATCAGTAGTATGAGTACAAAAAAATAGGCCCACGTAAACAGCCTGTACGGTTTTCCTTTTTCTGAAATTGAAAAGAATAACCCGGCGATCCAGATAAACACGCAGGGAAAATTCATCATGACCTGGCTGATGATAAAACCCAATGCGCTGTTATACTTCAATTGTTCTTGCTGGAGCTCGGTCATGTGATGAACTACGGGAAATCGATGATTGTATTGCCAGATGACATTTGGTAAAAAAATAAGCAACCCAATTAAGCAAGCATAATAAAAATGCTTGTTCAAAAAAACTTTCCTTTGCTTCGTCACTAAAAGCCCTGCCAAAAGACTTAAAGTATAAAAGGCCACAGAATATTTACTCATCATTCCCAGTCCGGCACTGATTCCGAAAAAGTACAGCCATTTATTTTCTTTTGTTTGAATATACCTTGTAATTGCAAAAGCCATGAATGTCCAAAAGAACACTTCAAGAAAATTAGGTTGAAAAAGGAAGAATAAGCGCATATAACCGTCGAGCATAAATGGTAGCCATCCGAGAATAAGGGCAAACGTTTTTCCACCCAACGAAAGAATGATCTTTCCTACCAATAAAAAAGTAAAAGCACCAAATAATGCCGGCCATATTTTTATCCAAAACATTCCATCGCCCAAAAAATTGGTTATCCACGCAAAAACGCTGAGTACGGGAGGAACTTCCATAAAACCCCATGCCATGTGATGAGCTTCGGCGAGGTACAGGAACTCGTCCCTGTGCGGTTGGTAAAAACTATTTTGCAGAAAGAACGGTATAACAAGTTTGATAAAGGCAAGCAGGTAAAGAATATTTTGTAACTGATTTTTTCGGTTCATACGAAATTCAAGATAGTTAATTTTTCATCTATAAATTGCAGTATGCAATACAGAAAATTTGGAGACACTGACCTGCTTGTTAGTGAAATTGGTTTCGGAGCCTGGGCTATTGGCGGAGGTGCAATGATCGGCAATACTTCAATTGGCTGGGGCGATGTTGATGATGATGTTTCGAGAGAAGCAATACATGCTGCAATCGATGCAGGAATAAACTTTTTTGATACTGCAGATATTTATGGACTGGGCCATTCGGAAAAAATTTTAGGTGAAAACATTGGTTCTAACAAGAACGTTGTTATCGCTACCAAAGTTGGAAATGTGTCAAGAAATGATCAGTTTGCCATTGATTATTCGAAGCAGTATATTTTATTTGCGTGTGAAGCAAGCTTAAAAAGATTAAAGAGGGAAACGATTGATTATTACCAGCTACATTCTGCAAGAATAGATCATTTAAAGAATGGCGAGTGTGTCGAGGCAATGCAAGACTTGCAAAAGCAGGGGAAAATTCGCTATTGGGGATTGTCTTTAAATACATTTGATCCTAATCCTGAAGCAGAATACTTAATACAAGAAAAACTGGGAAACGGATTCCAGCTTGTGCTGAATATTTTAAATCAGAACGCATTGCCTCTTCTTAAACAGGCGAATAAAAATGGCTACGGAATTATTGCAAGAATGCCTTTGCAGTTTGGTTTGTTAACGGGAAAATTTAATACAGATTCAAAATTCCCGATTAATGATCACAGGCATAACAGGTTGACAAAAGAAGTAATTACGACATCGATAAAAGCTTTAAAACCGGTTTGGAAATTGTGTGATAAATATAGCATCACAAAAACACAACTGGCACTAAGCTATATTTTAAACTATGCTGAAGTTTCTACGATAATTCCGGGCATTCGCACATCCGAACACGTTGTTCAAAACACTAAGGGTCTCATCAATCTTGACGCGGAAGATGTAACACTTATAGAAAGTTTAGGCAAAAATGATTTTTTGAAAGTGATGCAATTGATTCAAAAGCAAGGCTAGGTAAATGCTATTAATGCTTTCAAAATTCTTTGAACAGTTTCCTCTTTGCCTAATGTTGCAGCTATTTCAAATACAGGCGGACCAAATTTTCCTCCTACAAGCATAATGCGAAAGGGAAGTTGCAATTCGCCGGGTTTTATATTTTGTAATGCGGCCAACTTTTTAAAATCATCTTCAATAAAAGCAGATTCCCATGTATCGGTTGCTTTTAATTCTTCAATAAACGATTCGAAAAGCCTTTTTTTGTCTTCATTCCATTTAGGTTTCACTGCATTAAGATCATATTCTTGCGGTGTTTTAAAAAAGAAATAAGACTGATCATAAAAATCAGTAAGGAGTGTGCAACGATCTTTAACAATATCCAATATCCTGAAGAATTTTTTATCATCAGTGACCCCAATTCCCCGCTGTTCAAAAATTTTTTTAACAGACAACTGGTAACTGGCAACCGGTAACTTTCTTATCCATTCATGGTTGAACCATTTTGCTTTTTCATAATCGAACTTTGCACCTCCGCTATGTACTCTTTCTATCGAAAATTTTTCTATTAATTCTTCTTTTGTAAAAAGTTCCTGTTCCGTTCCATCATTCCAGCCCAATAAGGCAAGAAAATTGATAAATGCTTCGGGCAAAAATCCTTTTTCTCTGAACCCTTCAATCAGTTCGCCGGTTTTTGGATCCGTCCAGTTCATGGCAAAAACAGGAAAGCCATATTTGAGTGCATCTCTTTTGCTTAGTTTACCATTTGGCCCAAGTATCAGTGGCAGGTGCGCCCATTGAGGCATATCTTTTTCCCATCCTAAATATTTCCAAAGTAACAAATGAACCGGTGCGCTGGGCAACCATTCTTCACCACGGAACGCATGAGTGATCTTCATTAAATAATCATCTACTACAACTGCCAGATGATAAGTAGGCATGCCATCTGCCTTCAGTAAAACCTTATCATCAACAATACTGGTGTCAAACTGCACTTCGCCACGGATCATGTCAGTAAAAGAAACTGATTCATGTTCCGGCATTTTAATTCTTATCACGTATTTGGTACCGCTATTCAACAATTGCTTGACTTCATCTTCACTTAAGGTTAAAGAGTTTCGCATTTGCATGCGAATATTATGATCATACTGCGGAGATGGATTTGCATCTGTTCTAAAATTTTTGCGCATGTTTTCCAGCTCTTCAGGAGTATCAAAGGCATAGTAAGCGTATCCGTCTTTTAGCAGCCGCTCCGCATGTTTATTATAAATATCCTTTCTCTCGCTTTGTCGGTAAGGGCCATACTCACCTTCATGTATGGAACTTTCATCTGGCTCCAGTCCGCACCATTTCAAACAATCAAAAATATACTGTTCAGCGCCAGCTACAAACCTGGTTTGATCGGTGTCTTCGATTCTCAGGATAAAATCTCCTTTATGCTTATGTGCAAATAAATAATTGTATAAAACGGTTCTTATTCCTCCCAAATGCAAACCTCCAGTTGGACTGGGAGCAAACCTGACACGAACTTTTTTCATAAGACGGCAAAGATAAATTTTTAGAAGGCACAAGAGTCAAGGCACAAGTTCGGTTACGTATGTTTGAAAATTCTGAATTTTTTTCTGTGCCTTGCTTCTTGAGGCTTCTTTCCTGTGCCTTGTATCTTGTAACTTGTGCCTTGTATGAAATACTTCACAAAAACCCCCTGGCTTTTAAAAAAAATTTATTCTTCTTACCTATGGAGCGTTTCTACAAACGAAAAAGTTATATATCTCACCTTTGACGACGGTCCTCATCCTGAAATAACTCCTTTTGTTTTGAATGAATTAAAAAAATATAATGCGCTTGCTACATTCTTTTGCATTGGAAAGAATGTGTTAGCATATCCTGATACTTACAAACATGTATTAGCTGAAAGCCACACTGTGGGCAACCATACGCAAAATCATTTAGATGGTTGGAAGACGACAAATGATATTTATTTGAAAGACGTTGCGGAGGCATCTGATTATATTGATTCCAATTTGTTTAGACCACCCTATGGAAAAATCAGGCTATTCCAGGCTAGAAATTTACCTGCTGCGATGAAAGGTAAAAAGGCTAAAGTGGTTATGTGGGATATCCTGAGTGCAGATTTTGATGAAAAGATTACTGACGAGCAAAGTTTAGAATTTGTCACGCTCCAGGCATCCAAAGGTTCGATAGTTGTTTTTCACGATAGTGAAAAAGCTTTTGGTAAATTAAAATACGTATTGCCAAAAGTGCTTCAATATTTTAGTAATCAGGGCTTCCGGTTTCTTTCGCTGGAGACAAATTAGAAAAATCATTTACAGGGGTAAGTTGGAAGAAAATAATTTAAAAAGTTAGGGCCTGGGTAGAAACCCTGGCCCGTTTTTAATCCGTACCCTATGAAAACTGGTTTAAAGGTATAATTATTTTTGAATTAGTGCAAAGTAATTTGATAACTTACTCCATTGAGGGTCAGAGTCGCATGATTGTCGCAATTCCCCGCCCCATAATCAAGGACGCCAATCCACTGAGAATTGGCCGACAGACTTTCCCGTCCAATCTTTACTATTCCCTTTGAAATCCAACGGCAAACGAACTTTTTTACGAGCGGATCTGTGATTTCTGCTTTCCACGCCACCGCCAGGTTGTTTCGCCTCGCCTGACCCGAAGCGTTTCCTTCTATTTGCATAACATCATCAAGTGGGGTAGAGGTGACATTTCCCTGCGTCTGACTTATGACCTTATGGCTATGCCATTCTGTATAGTTGCCATTTGGTTTGCTGAGTTTTGCGTCAATATCAATGGTAAACTGGAATTTATCCTGTGTTCCGGTATTCGCTATTTTATATGCAGTCGAATTATCTACTCCTATGCTGTCAATGTAAAAGTTTTCAAATTGAAGTGTGGCAACTGCATTTAGATGAAGTAAACGATCTGTGTATTTTACAATGATTTTTCCTTTTCGCATGTGGCCGTCAGGACCGGTGCAGCCACTTCCAAAATCAAAAGTGATGGTAACCGGGAATGGAGCATTTACATTACCTGATGTTGCGATGGTTATATTCAGACAGCCGGGTGCCGGGTTCGTATTATTAGTACGTGAGTCAATGCCGGAAGCTTCATAATGATTGGCGAGGTTCCGCATAAAAAGCCCGGTGCCGCCAATGCCAACATCTGAATTAACTCCCATTACATCATCGAAAAGGCCATTGAAAACATCTTCCGCTTCGGCGTCCGATTCACTGGCAGCCATATTTGCTTCCTGTTCATCCTGGGGTGATAGAGTTTGGCTGGTTTCTTTTTTACAGGAAAAAATAACCAGAACGATAAATAAAAAGAAAGCAATTACAAAATGGGTCGGCTTTTTCAGAAACTTCATAAACTGTAGTTTTCGTATATAATCACTAACGGTATTAAGATGCGGTTTATTTAAAAAAGTTTAACTGTTTCTTAGAAATTTTTTGAGAGTTTTGCCTGATTATGAACCTTGTAGACACACACAGTCATATTTATTCTTCAGAATTTGATATAGATCGGTCTGATATCGTTTCAAGGGCTGACAGTGAAGGTATTATAAAAATACTTATGCCTGCTATTGATATATCCACTCATGTGCAAATGCTCAAAGTCGAAGATCAATTTGGTGAAAGGTGCATAAGTATGATGGGAGTTCATCCTTGTTCCGTCAAGGAAAATTATAAGCAGGAATTAAAGGTTGCGGAAGAATATTTTCAGAAACGGTCATTCATTGGGGTAGGAGAAACCGGTCTTGACTTTTATTGGGACGTTAGTTTTAAAGAACAGCAATACGCAACTTTTCAGACGCAAATTGAATTAGCGCTTCATTATAACATACCTGTTGTTATTCATTCGCGCAACTCAATGGACGAATGTATTGATGTAATATCCCGCTATCAAACAGGTGGCTTGAAAGGAGTATTTCATTGTTTCAGTGGAACTTTGGAACAAGCAAAGAGGATCATCGATCTCAATTTCTTTATTGGGATAGGCGGTGTTCTGACGTTTAAGAAATCAGGGCTTGATGTGGTTATGGAACAGCTGGATCTAAAGCAGGTAGTTCTGGAAACCGATGCTCCTTACCTTGCACCGGCGCCTTTCAGAGGCAAAAGAAATGAACCCAGCTATATAAGGTATGTGGCAGAAAGATTGGGGGATATAAAAAAAATGCCTGTTGAGGAAGTTGCTTCCATTACTACCAGTAACGCCGAAAAACTTTTCAACCTGGAACATTTTTGATCTTTTTTAAAGTAGCAAGCGGTAGTCTGCTTTAATTGTATACCGCTTGCATGAAAGGTGAATGATTGAGGGCTGCCTCATCAGTTTTGGATGAAATTGCTTTTTCTGAAGTGTTTTGCTTTTGCTCAACATTCACTTTGTCATTTCTTGTTAATTCAGCAAACATAACTACCGGTATCGCCAGGAGCAGTACTATGAATCTGAATGTGAATCTTAATTTTTCCATTTTTATAAAATTTAATTGTTTCTAAGTTTGACGGCACAAAGATCACTTAGGTTACACCTTGAAAAAGGTAAACAGGAGTGAATTGAAAAGTTTATGGGATGAACTGCGGTAATGAACGGTAAACGAACAGCAGCCCTTCAAGAAATAATCATCTATCCCAGGATCGGTTAGAACAAAAGAATAAGCTGGTACGTGATACATTGCCTTCTTTTTGTATTTTGATCATACAATTCATTTATCGGTTGAAAAGAATGCTCCTGAATTTGTTTTCAATAATCTTTTTGCTGTTGCCGAAAAAGAACCTACTGATGTTCGCTTTCGAAAAGTCGTAGAAGGGTTGACTGAAGGGGTGATGCTTGCATGATTAAGTGGGTTGCAAAGCTTACTCTTGTCGGTCAAACTGCTGTCGGCAAGTTAATGATGGTAATCACCTTGTTGTTGAGGAACAAAAATAAGATGCTATGAGATGAGGAGGCAAAATAGCCAATAAAGGTATTAGCGCGAAGTTAAGGCAAGTTTCAAGGAACGATGAGCGATGGCAACGAGGTGAAAATAAATGTGGAGGGTAGAAATACGAGGATTTCATACACTATCCATGCCTTTGATATGCCTCGGCCATAGCTCGGCTATAGGGATGACCTTTAGTTCATGCGCTTTTACCCTTGCTTTGGTATGCTCCATCCGGGGAGGAGCCGTACTGATGGTATGAAGGTGTATAGTCCTAAAATAGAGGTGTCTTGTACTGAAAAAACCTGGCAAACTAGGGGTTAATCGTAGCAGTAATCGATGGGAACAGGGATATCGTTAAGAGGTTCAAAAATTTCTTATTTCCCATATCAGCTACAAGTTTTGACTTTTGTCAAATAGTTTGCAATTGAAACATTGTGTAATTAATATTTCTATTTCCAAAATAATTTTTTTTCAATACCTGCGTTTTAATTGCCGGTAAGTGAAATTCCTTATCTCACCCCCCAACAAACCAGCCTAAAAACCAGCGGAAGCATTTAGAAAAATGGTTTCATTGTTTGAAACTGCAAGGATGTGCTTTGCAATCAAACGAAAACCTGAAAGCTTTTAATTAAAAAAATTGTCAATTAAGAGCTAAAGAGTATCGTATGTCCCGTCCTTATGCCCATATGACCATTAAAAGTGTGTAATAAAATGAAAACTATAATTGAATTTTAACTTTTTGAAATTTCCAATCCTTTAAAAATCCAAACAATGAAAACTATGTCTACACCACACATGAGTGTTAAGATCTTTTTTTTAGCGATCTTTTTTTCCGGCATTGCCTTTTTTGCGAAAGCGCAGTTAAAGATCGGTGATAATCCCACGAGTATTCAGAAGTCATCCATTCTTGAATTGGAAAGCAGCAGGCAGGGTTTGCTGTTGCCAAGGCTTGCGGATACAACTGCAATCAATGCATTGACGCCCCCCGATGGAATGATCATTTATCTTACTACGGATAACAGTCTTCGGTTAAGAAGTGCCGGTGCATGGAAAAAAATTGCTGACCTGGCTGCGGCTAATTCTAATTGGTCACTTGCAGGTAACACTGGTACTGATTCAACGGTTAATTTTTTGGGAACTGTTGACGGGCAGCCGTTGATCATGAAAACGAGCAATAATGAAGCCATGCGCATCGATAAGAATGGAAACATCGGCATTGGCTCAACCAATCCTACCGCTAAATTAGATGTAAACGGAAGTGTGAAACTGGAAAACCTGAATGCAGGTACAAATGAACTTGATGTATTGGTATTGGCAGCAGATGGTTCTGTTTATAAAAGAACAATGTCTTCATCGGCCTTTGTAAATGCCATCCAGGCGATCAATGGAATTCAAACGCAAACCATGTCCATAACTGCTGCGGCCAGTGATACATCGAATAATGTATTGGTGCAAAACAGGGCTTCGGATAGCACGATAGCGCTTTACCTGCCTGTGCAGGATGGTTCTGCAGGTGCTTCCAAACCTTACGGGTTTCTTACATATTCTGATTGGCAAAAAATACAGTCAACGATCCAGACCATCGCAATTGGAGCAGTCGGCTCAACTCCAAATGCATTTGGCGCAACTATCGTTGCGGATTCGACTTCACGCACTATTATTTTAGAACCTGCCGATGCAACACACCCCGGTATTGTCACAGAAAACGCCCAGACATTTGGCGGCGACAAAACATTTGCCGGTAACACCACTTTAAATGGAACGGTTACATTAAATAGTGTTGCCAACAACAATAGCTCAGACTCAGTTTTAGTGGTAAACAACGGAGTCGTTGAGAAAAGACAGGTAAGTTCATCGGCGTTTGGAAATGCTATTCGCAACATCAATAATAACCGGGATACGGCACAAACTATTGCATTCAAAAATTCGGGAACTGATCTGACAGTTACTACCAATAATGCAGATTCAATTTTTCTGAATGTACCTGATGCAAGTACCTCTGCACGCGGAGTTGTTACTACCGCTTCGCAAACTTTTGCCGGAAGCAAAACTTTCCAGGACAGCGTAGCAGCAACAAAAGCTATTTTAGTTGGTGGCAGCGGGAATGCAAATTCAACAGTACAGGTAAGCGGTTCATTGTCTATGGCGATCACTACAGTTACTTCGAACTATACATTGACAGGTGATGACAATACTGTATTGGCAAATACAACATCAGGATCTATTACTATTACATTACCTGCGCCCGGAACTTTTGCCGGTCGTATTTATACAGTTAAAAAAATTGGCACCGGCGGTATAGATAATGACCTAACAATTACACCCGCTTCCGGTACTATCGATGGGGGCAATTCTTATAAGATTTATAATGACTGGACTTATGTAACCTTGCAAACTGATGGCACGAACTGGTATATAATAAAGAAGTAGAGGAGCTTTTAGTTGATAGCTATCTCTGAATCTTCAATATTATATTATGAGTGCAGCCTACAAGATTTTTCCGGGGATTGTATTGTTGATATTTTCCCAGGTTGTCTTTGCACAGCAGCTAAGACTTGGGAAGAATCCATATACTGTAGAAAAGTCGGCAGTCCTTGAATTATATTCCGACAACCAGGGATTGCTGTTGCCGAGAATTGCAGATACCAGTTTGATCAATATTCTGAATCCGCCGGATGGAATGATCATTTATTTCACTCCTGCTCAGAAATTGTTGGTTCGTTCAAATGGGTACTGGCAAACTCCTGCAATGAATAATTCAGTGGTGACATCATTGAATGGGAATACCGGTGTTTTAACAATGGATACAAGTTACATTGGCAATTTTTACCTGAAAGTCAGAAGTCTTCATTCAGTAACTGCGCCGCTTGTTTATAATTCTTCAACAGGCGTCATCGGAATTACACAGGCTTCTTCATCTGCAAATGGCTATTTAAGCAGCACCGACTGGAATATTTTCAATAATAAAGCGAATTCTTTTTCTTCCGGTAATCTTACAGAAACCGGTTCATCTGTATTGACTGTAACGGGAGGAACAGGTTCGGTGATAGGAAGCGGAACAACTATCCAGGTGAAACAGGCAAGCGGCACACAAAATGGATTTTTATCCAGTACTGATTGGAGTACTTTCAACAATAAAGTTTCTACAACCCGCACAATTAATACAACTGCCCCTTTGCAGGGAGGTGGGGATTTGTCAGCAAACAGAACATTATCCATTGCGCAGGCAAACACTTCAACAAATGGCTATTTGAGCAGTACAGATTGGAACACGTTTAATAATAAAGCGAATTCTTTTTCTACAGGCAATCTTACAGAAACCGGATCAGGTGTATTAACAATAACTGGCGGAACAGGTTCGGTGATAGGAAGCGGAACGACTATTCAAGTTAAGCAGGCAAACACTACACAAAGCGGATTTTTGTCCAATACCGATTGGAATACTTTCAACAGTAAGCTTTCTTCTGTTGACACAACCAATATTTCAAATTTCTCGGTAAAGGTTCGTTCATTATTTTCGGGCACTGCTCCTATTACATATGCCAATGGTGTGATTGGAATTACCCAGGCAACAACATCTACCAATGGATATTTGAGCAGCACAGACTGGAACACGTTCAACAATAAAGCAGGGAGCTCAAATGTTTGGCTATTGAGTGGGAATGCCGGCACTAATCCATCGACAAATTTTATCGGGACAACAGACAACCAGGACCTTGTTTTTAAAACGAATAACACAGAAACATTAAGAATTGTCAGCAGCACAGGTGATGTGAAAATAGGGAATGCAACATCCGGAACTCTCAGATCAACCCAGGAACTTGTATTGCGGCAGGATGGTGATACTTATGGATCTTCGATATTAAGGCTTAGAAACAGAAATACTGAGAATGGTGCAATTTTCGAAACAACTGATCCTTCCACTACCTTGGTTGATTTTATATTTAAAACGGCGACCAGTCAGAGAAATATACGATATGAAGCAAGATCCACCTATGCAAGAGCAGGAACTCCATCTTTTCATATCGGGGGCTCAAGCCCTGACAATCCCACATTAGCTGTTGGAGATAGCTATGCTGCATTTAATACAAATCTTAAAATTGGAAATTATAACACGCCGACTGAAGCATTGGATGTTACAGGAAATATTCGTTTCAGCGGAGCTTTAATGCCAAACAATAGTGCCGGTACATCAGGATATATTTTATCATCGAACGGAAGCGGCGCGGCACCAACATGGATAAATTTTAAAATAAACAATCTGAATGACGTTGCGATCACTTCTCCTTCCAATGGGCAATTATTGCAATTCAATGGAACCAATTGGGTAAATGTGACACTTAATCATTTAGCAGATCCCGGGGGAAATGGAATCATAGCAAGAACATCCCTGAATACAACTACTAACAGAACCATCACCGGCACAACCAATAAAATAACCGTTACAAACGGAGATGGGGTGAGTGGTAATCCAACAATTGATATTAGTTCTTCTTATGCCGGTCAGTCTTCAATTACAACACTCGGTACCATTTCAACAGGAACCTGGAATGGAACTACGATTGGAATTGCAAATGGAGGTACTGGTCAAACGACGGCGAATGCTGCATTGAATGCTCTTCTTCCTTCGCAAAGTGGAAATAATGGACAAGTATTAACCACTGATGGTACAAATACAAGTTGGAATGAAATAGAGAAAACAACAATGTTAGCTGCTGACGTGACCAATAATAATGGAACAGCTAATACTATAGCAGACGTAACGGGTTTGTCTTTTAGTGTAACATCAGGCAATACATATAAGTTTCGTTTCGTGATTATTTATACTGCTGCAGCTACTACTACAGGTAGCAGGTGGAGCATAAACGGACCGGCTGCAACGTCTCTTTACTATCACAGCAGCTATAGTTTGACAACTACCAGTACAACAGAAAATGAAGGGTTATCGACATACAATGTTCCTGCTGCGTCCAACGCTTCCAGTGCAGCCACCGGAAGCAATATTGCAGTAATAGAAGGAATAATAAAACCCTCTGCGAGTGGAACAGTTATCGCAAGATTTGCAAGCGAGGTAGCTGGTAGTGCCATAGTTGCTAAAACAGGGAGCTATGTAGAATACAAACAACTGAATTAGGTTGATAACTTGAAACCGACGAAGAGGTAAATGAATGACGAAATCAGGAAAGAATATAATTTTAATAATTCTGCTATTCATCGGATATGCGGTAAATGCGCAAACCGGCTTTTATATTCCAAGTGCCGGGAAAATTTTTTTCATTGGAGATACTGCAACTATTTTTTCTGATGTTATAAATAACGGCCATATTGGTGTTGGAAAAAACGCGTTAGTTAATTTTTCAGGAAAGATTTGGAAAAACGATCCTCAATCTCTGATTACGGATGAGTCAAATGCTGGTAGTGGAGTTTCCGGTATCGGTGGATGGATAAGATTTTTCTCCGATAGCATCAGGCAACAGATCAACGGCGGTTATAATGCTGCTACCCGGTCAGGTCCTTCTTTCTCAAATCTTCAAATTCAGAATACCAAAGGAGTTGATTTGTTTCAAAGCAATACAAAAGTCAGGAGGCAGATAGATTTTTCAAACGGAAAAGTTTATATGCAGGATTATATTTTTGTGGTTGGTGATAATGACCCGGGCAAGATCACCGGTTATGATTCATTAAGATATTTTGTTACCGGCAACAAGGCGGGAAGCGGTTTGCTGATTCGCGAAGGAATTCGATCAACCAATGGGCGAATTGATTTTCCGGTAGGCAGTGGGGATAATTCCTATACGCCGGCATCTATCCACAGTTATACACTAAAAGGAGATAATTTTTACGTTACGGTATTTGATAGTGTAAAATCTTCTCTTTTTACAGGGAAGAATTTACGGAATGAAAGTGTGAACAAAACCTGGCAGATCGGGGAGCTGTTAAGACCTGGTATAAGTACAGCAGAAATAACCTTGCAACATGATAATAATGATGAGGGAAGTTTTTTTAAAACGTATAAACAAAATGCATACGTGTCCCGTTTTACCGGCGTGGTTTGGGATACTGCATATCCACAAAGCTTTCCGGGAGCCGGTTATATTACAAGCGGGAATGTCTTATCCAATAGCGGAACGAACAGCAGGATATTTAACTCAACCATCTCTTCCGCATCTTATTTTACCAAGTTAACGGATACCTCTCTTAAGAAGACAAATTTTTGGTTCAATGCTTATCGGTTAGATTCAGCAAACGTTTATACCTATTGGTATACAAATCCTGAGATCAACATAAAACTTTTTGTGGTGCAACGGATGTTAAGTAATGAAACCAGCTTCAAAGATGTGGCAACTGTTTACTCGAAGGCGAGTTCAGGATATAATTTCACCAGGCTTGATTATTCTGCGACAGATCCCAATGACTACCGCGGCATTAGTTTTTATCGCCTGCTGATGCTGAGTTATACCAATGATTCAACTTATTCCGATACGGTTGCGGTAGGCAATAAACCGGGGCCATACAGTATCATGATCTGGCCTAATCCAACGCCGGATGTCTTCTTCGTCAGTGTACATAAAACACTTCCTGTAAAAGCCATTGTTGTTTGGAACGCAATAGGTCAAAAAGTTCGTGAAGAGTATACTAATGGCAGAACTATTATTCAAATGAGCGGGTTGAGACCGGGTACTTATTTTGTGGGCATCGTGCTGACAACTGACTATATAATTGAAACAAAAAAACTGGTTGTCACAGGATATTAGCTTTGCTGGTATCATTACAATCCGGAATGTCTAATTCAATTCGAGTCTATGGATTTGTTTTTTGTTTTCAAACTCAACAATGACGGGAAATATTCCAGACGATTTATCTGTCGGGTACCAGTTACGATGTTCCGGTACAGCAATGAACAATCCCTGGTCATCGCCGATGGCTCTGAACTGTGGTAATGGAGGTTGTTTGCTAAAATAATCAAGCGAATAATCCGTAAGAAGTTCTGATATCTTTTGATCAAAATCATTTTGTTTGAAAACAACACCTGCCTCATCTATCGAGAAAAACTGCTTTGATGAAAAAGGTTGATTGGAAGGGTTATGTAAATCAAACCTTGCAATAAGCTCAAGAATATTTCCTGCCGGGTCATAAAAGTATACGGACTTTGCATGCCAGTTAACAAAATCAGCAATGTCGTTTTCATAATCTTCCATCCACAATAATTTTACCCGGTTGCTTAACCAGTTTTTTGCCTCTTCTATTTTATTCGAAGGGATATTGATTGCAAAATGATAAAATGGTTCTGCATTCTTTGTTTCCATAAAGATTAATTCGCTATTGCCGATATGTATATGAATATTCTTTGGATCACCGGAACTTACTGAAAGTTCTAATATGGAAGAATAAAATTCTCTTAGCGTTTCCAGATAAAAAGTTTGTAAGATAAGTTTATTGATTTTCATTTAATGTTTCAGTAAAGCCGTTCATTTAACTATTTACCACAATTGTTTTCCCTGGTAATAATCCAAAATCTTCGTTCGCAACACATAGTCATATTTGGCATTGATAAGATTAATATTTGCCTGGTCTAAATAATTTTTAGCAAGTAAATAGTCGTGAGAAGTGCCTACGCCATTCTTGAATCGTACAGCGGCTGCATCAAAGGATGTTGTAAAAGCGTTTACCTGGTCAAGCGTTACTTTATAACGATCCGATGCTGACAGCATGTCAACATAAGCCTGGTCAATTGACTGTCCCAGTTGCGTGCGGGTTGTCTTTGCAATAAGCTGTTTGCTTTGCAGGAAAATTTTTGCCTGCTTTATAGTATTTCTCTGTGTTAAACGATTAAAAATGGGAATGTTTAGATTAAAGCCGTAAGAAGTATAAATATTGTTATTGAGCTGATCTCCGTACGGAATCTTGGTAGCCGGTGTGAAATTATTTTGAAAACGATATACAGGGTATTTTACATTGTTTACAAGTGCTGAATCACTGGTAGGAACATAGGTGCTATTTATAAATTGGTTTTGAAATGCTACACTTGAATAGTTAGTCGAGGCGTTGAAGCCAAAACTAAGAGTAGGAAAGAGACGGCCTCTTTGAACTTTTAAATCTTTCTCAGCACTTTGAGTTTTCAGATCTACTGATTTAATGAGTGCCAGTTGCTGTATGGCAGCCTGGTAAATTTGATCTCTTGTGCTTTCATATTTTGTAGCAAAGGACTCGGGTTCTATTTTCTCAAAAGCGAGGTCTTCGCTGTATGGAATATTCATCAGCTTACAAAGATTTATTTTAGCTGTTTCGTGTGCATTTTGCGCATTAATAATAGAAAGCTGATCGTTTGCATATTGACCCTGCAGATCCGATAGCTCGGAAGGCGCGATAGCTCCCTGCTGGTTCAGTATCTTGAGCCTTTCTACTTCACCGCCTGAAACATCCGCCTGGCTTTTTGCCTGTGTCAGTTGATCAGCGGCACTTAATACCTGCAGGTATGCAAGTATTACATTGATGGTAAGATTGTCCTTCGCTTGCTGCAAATCCATTTTGGATGCCTGGTAGTTGAGCGAATTTTCCTTGATAAGATTTTGCAAAGCAAAACCATTGAAGAGAGTGATTCCGCTGTTTACGCCGAAGTTCGAAGAGCTAACACTTTGCGTTACCGGTGCATTGGAATAAGGGTCGATGCTTCGTCCCTGGCTGAAATCCTGGCCGGCAGAGCCGTTTACATAAGGAAACAGGTTCAGCTTTGATTGCTGCATAGATACTTTGTCGCTTTGCGCCTGCAACTGGCTTTGCAATACATCTATGTTATTTGTGAGTGCAGTATCTATACATTGGCGAAGAGTCAGTGAATCTCCTTGTGCTGCAACAACTGTATAAAAAAAGATCAACGATACGCTTAAAAATATCTTTTTCATCTCAGGTTCATTTTTGTTTTTTAGGCCTCACCTTCGATCCTCCCGATAAATCGGGAAGGGAGGCCAGGCTTTGGGATTGTTAATTCAACATTATTAATTAAGCCCGTCCGACCATCCGGGCGGGAGTTTCAACTATTAAATTTCTATCTGCATTTATCATTAGAGTGTAACATGATTTTCAATCATTCCATCCAGCAGGTTAATGATTCTGGAACCGTAGGATGCATTTTTTTCTGAGTGAGTAACCTGTATGATGGTGACTCCTTCATTATTTAATTCTTTAAAAAGATCCATGATCTCTTCGCCTTGTTTAGAGTTCAGGTTCCCGGTAGGTTCATCTGCCAGTATCAATTTAGGTTTTGCGATTAATGCCCTCGCTATACCCACTAACTGTTGCTGCCCCCCGGAAAGTTGTGTAGGAAAAAGATCTTTTTTCCCGACGATCTGGAAGCGGTCGAGAATGTCGGCCACCATGGCTTTGCGCTCCGATGTTTTTACATTTTGGTAGATCAGCGGTGTTTCAATGTTTTCGTACACTGTCAGTTCATCAATTAAATGATAGGCCTGGAATACAAAGCCAATATATTGTTTATACAAACTGGATCTTTGTTTTTCTTTTAGCTTGTGTACTGACTCATGCAGAAAATGATATTCTCCTTCATTGAACTCATCCAGCATGCCGATCACATTCAGTAGTGTGGATTTGCCGGAGCCGGATGGTCCCATGATCGAAATAAACTCTCCCGGCTTAACAGAAAGATCCACATCCTTTAAAATAAAAGTTCTGTGATTCCCTGTATTTACCCATTTGTAGATTCCTTTTAATTCTAGCATTGTTTATGTTTTAAGTAAAAAGTGAAAATTAAAAAGTCAAAAATATTCATCATTCACGTCATCATTCCGTTCTCAAACTCTTCACCGGATTTGCAATCGCTGCCTTTATTGCCTGGAAACTTACGGTGATCATTGCTATAAAAATGGCCGCAGAACCGGCCAGTACAAAAATCCACCATTGAATCTGCACCCTGTAGGCAAAATCATGCAACCATTTATTCATGGCGATCCACGCCACTGGGAAAGCAATAAAAAATGCGATGGCGACGAGTTTTAAAAAATTTATCAATAAAAGCCCAACAATATTTTTTGCGGACGCCCCCAATACTTTTCGGATACCAATTTCTTTATTGCGTTGCTCAGCCGTAAACATCGCCAAACCAAACAAACCAAGGCATGAAATGAAAATGGCTAAAAATGCAAATAAGCTGGACAGTTTGCTTACCACTTGTTCACTCCTGTATAGTTTAGCGTATTCAAGATCGGAGAACTCGTACGTAAACGGAAATTTCGGATTAAGATCGCTGCAAATATTATGAAGCGCAGCAATAGCCTGTTTTGTTTTTCCTGCTTTTATACGCACTAATATAGTTCCCCAGTTCCAGTTTTCATCCAGTCTTACGATCAGTGGTTCAATTTTTTCATGCAGGGAACTAAAATGAAAATCTTTGATGACGCCGATGACAGTTCCATGATGGCTTCCCCATGTTACACTTTTCCCGACTGGATCCTTTAAACCTATTTTTTTTACAGCTGTTTCGTTTAAAATGAAGCTGGCAGAATCATTGAATGATGTTGAAAAATCCCTACCGGCAACTAACTGCAGTTTCATTGTTTTCACAAAATCATAACCCACCACACCATCTGCAAAAAATACATTCAGATTGGGATCTTTTCCCGGCCAGTAAATACTGTTGGTATGATGTTCAATAACCGTTGGCGAATTCCTCATTTTTGAAACATTCATTATGGCTGTATTATTTATCGCTTCCTGCTTAAACAGATCATACTTATTTGCAAGGTCTCCTTCAATAGGTATATACAAAAGATTTTCACGGTTATAACCAAGGTTTTTAGTTTGTACATATTGCATTTGCTGATAGATCACTATGGTTGCAATAATAAGTATTACCGAAAGAGTAAACTGGAATACAACCAACCCTTTACGAAAAAAGATGGTTGACCAATTGAATTTCAAATTACTTTTCAATACCCTTACAGGTTTAAGTGAAGACATAAAGAGTGCAGGATAACTACCTGCAACCAGGCCGGTAAGCAATAACAGCCCCGCTAACATTATCCAGAAGTTGGGTTGATGAAAAGGCAGAGCCAATTGCTTGCCTGTAAGATGATTAAATGACGGCAAAAGAATGATCACGAGAATAAGGGCTGCAATAATAGATAGAAAAGTAACCAGCATTGCTTCCCCGATAAATTGATTGATAAGTGATGACCGCAATGCCCCAATAACTTTTCTGACACCTATTTCTTTAGCACGCCTTGCCGATCTTGCAGTAGTAAGATTCATGAAATTGACGCAAGCGATCAGTAAAATAAAAAAAGCAATGATGGTGAACAGGCGTACATTTTCAATGCGGCCACCGTCAATATAACCATTCTTAAAATTTGAATACAGGTATCTTTCGGTAAAAGGCTGAAGGTCCAGCTCGGTAACAAGACCTTTGGTCTTTGCCTGATAATGATAAATGAAATCTTTTATTTCAGCTTGCACTTTGGCAGGGTTGGCATCTTTTCGAAGCTGGACAAAGGTTTGCGGATCGGTATTTCCCCAATTATGTACCCAATCATTTTGCTTTACAAAATCTGTCCAGCTTCTTAAAAAATCAAATTGTAATGATGAGTTAGATGGGGTGTTTTCAAATACTGCCGTTACCAGCAGGTTTTCATTATTTTCAAACCGTATTGTTTTGCCTATTGCGTTTTCTGCGCTGCCGAAAAATTTGTTTGCCATTGTATGCGAGATAGCTATTGACGAAGGATCATTTAAAGCCGTTTGTGCTTTACCCTCCAGTAAAGGAAAACTAAACATGCTGAAAAAATCTTGTCCTGCAAACATTCCACTCATCTTATTGATCTTATCTCCTGCTTCAAAAGTGTTTTGGGTACCCGGTGCGGAGGCATATTCAAATCCGCTGGCATATTGTATTTCAGGAATAACTTTTTTTAATTCTTCAGCCAGCAAACCCTGTGTGGGGTAACTGGCATCCGCTTTACCGTCAAAATAATTTCTTTCATACACCTGGTAAAGCTGTTTTGCATTTTGATGAAAGGCATCTACACTGTACTCATCTTTTATCCAAAGAAAAATCAGTAAGCTGCAGGCAAGCCCAAGCGCCAGGCCAAGAATATTTATTATGGAAAATACTCTGTTGCGAACCATGTTCCGCCACGCTGTTTTGAAATAATTTTTAAACACGTTATAAGTTTTAAGTTCTAATTTCATCATTCATCACTCATCACTCATCATTCATAATTCCAATCATTCCGTTCTTAAACTCTTCACAGGATTCGCTATTGCCGCTTTTATAGTTTGAATGCCCAGGGTAACAAGCGCAATCAGTAACGTAGTAATTCCGCACAAGGCAAATATCCACCAGTTCATTGTTGTTCTATATGCAAAATCTTCCAGCCACTTATGCGTTGCCCACCAGGCAACGGGTGTTGCAATAATAAAAGCTACCAATACCAACTGCACAAAATCCTTTGACAGTATAGAAACGATGTTGGCAGCGCTTGCCCCCAGCACTTTTCTTACCCCAATTTCTTTTCTGCGTGTGTTGACTGTATACATAACTAATCCTAACAAGCCCAAACAACTGATCAATACAGAAAGTCCCGTGGCCCAGCTTAACAGACTTGCCGTATGTTGCTCTGTTTGATAAAATTCCGCTATGGTATCATCTAAGAATTTATAACTGAAGTCTTCATCAGGATAGAGTTTATGATAAGCTTTCTGTATCCGGGCAATTGTATTGGACCATGAAGAGCCGGCTGCATTTTGGGGCTTTAGCAAAACGTGGAAGAAATAGCTCCTGTTATCAAAACCTGCAAACACCAGTGGCCCGACAGGAGCATGAAAAGATTGCTCATGAAAATCATTCATCACTCCTGCAATGGGCATTTTTTTATTATTAAAGTCCAGTTGCTTTCCTAATGCATCTTCAGGGTTTTTAAATCCGAGCAATTTGCAATAGGTTTCATTGATCAAAAATTCTTTGATGGTATCGCTCTGTTCCACATTTTTGCCTGCAAGCAATTTTATATTGAATAGTCTAAGGTAATTGGTATCACCCCATCTTAACTGGACGCTTTCTTTATTCTCATTTGCTGCACCGGCATAACTTATATCCGTAAATGCCGCACCTTCATCAGCGGGAGTTAAGAACCCCCTGCTTGCCAACTCTACACCGGGAATATCTTTTATCTCATGTAACAACAAGCTCCGATGACTGGCAACGGTGTCATTGCGGGGCACATCAAAACTTACTATTGCATCTTTCCTGAAACCCATATCGCTGTGTAATGAGTAATTTATCTGCTTGCTTACCATTACAGTTGCAATAACAAAAAACTGTGCGATCACAAACTGTGATACCGTTAGTGTTTTTCTTATCCATGCATGACGGGTTTCATTGCCTTCGGTAAAAGATTGATTTTTTAAAACTTTTACCGGTCTGTATCGTGATAAAATAAATGCGGGATATAAGCCGGAAAGAAAACTTACACTAAAGGCAAGCAGTAATAAAAACAAAAAGATATAAGGTTGGTGATAAGGCTGAAATTGGAGACTGGGGGAAATGAAACCAGCAAATAACTTAAGTAACACCGGTGCCAGGCAAAATGAGATGATACATGCTGAAATTGCCAGAATAAATGTTTCACTTAAAAATTGGAAGATTAGTTGTTTTCTTGAACTGCCCATGGTTTTCCGGATACCGATTTCTTTTGCACGTTGTGCTGCATTAGCCGTAGTAAGATTGATAAAGTTGATACAGGCAAGCAGTAATAAAAATGCAGCAACAGCCAATAATCCATACAAAGTAGGTTTGTGGGCAAGCCTTTCATTAAAGCCTGCATACAACTGGTTAAAATGAACACCACTCAGTTGCTGCAGGTGAAAATGCATGTAGTTGTTTGCATCCTTATCCGCGGTTTCATTATATTTTTTAAAAAGATTATTTAATTGTTTTTCCGAATTGGAGGCATTGCCGCCTTTTGCCAGCTTTACATATACTTTGGAATAAGTCATCCAATCATTCCACACGTTCATCATAAAATCCTGTTGCATGTGTGTTTGAGCAATGGTATTAAATGAAATGAATTCAACAGCATTGAATGATGTGTGCGCATCGAGGTCTTTTACTATTCCTGAAACAGTTGCATTGAAATCATCGTTGTACCGGATTTGTTTTCCAATGATGTCATTTACGTTGGTGGAAGGGAAGTATTGTTTTGCCCTGTTTTCTGTCAAAACCACATTAAATGGTTTGTTCAATGAAGCCTCCGGTGAACCCGTAACCCACTCATAGGACAATAAAGAAAAATATTGCGGGTTCGTGAATACAATATCCGGTTGTTTTTTAAAAACAGCAGGATGCGATGATCCTGCCCTTTCAATACTCACTTTTGCTGTGGCATCACCCTGGAATTGCATTACCGGAACAGTTGCTTCAATGCCGGTAGTTTCATTTTGTATGGCTGCGCTTAGTGGTGCGGGTACAGCGGCGGAATGTCCTTCGTTACCATTAAACTTCAGATCCATTACTACCCGGTAAATGCGACTTGCATCTGTTTCCACTTTATCATAGCTATATTCAAAATGAACGATCAGGAAGATGATCAGCGAAGCGCTAATGCCAATTGACAACCCCAAAATATTAATAGCAGTGAATGCTTTGTTCCGGGTGAATATTTTGAAAGCGGTTTTAAGATAATTTCTAAACATAGTCTCAACCTTTTTTCGATTTAATAATTAGGTTTATTTTTTTCTAAATCATGTTAATCTTATCATCTAATTGATCACGGTTCAGATTTTTATTCCCTTCGTAAACTTTTCACAGGGTTTGCAACAGCAGCTTTTATTGCCTGGAAACTAATCGTTGCAAGTGCAATAATTAATGCTCCCAGTCCGCCTGCAGCAAATAACCACCAACTGATGTTGATGCGATAAACATAATCCTGCAACCATTGGTGCATGTAATACCATGCAAGGGGTGTAGCAATCACAAAGGCAATTGCAATGAGCATGATAAATTCTTTTGAAAACAGATAAACAATATTGCCAGTAGTAGCACCAAGTACTTTACGAATACCAACTTCTTTTATTCGTTGCACTGCCATGAATGAGGCTAACCCATACAACCCAAGACAGCTAAGGAATATGGCGATTGCTGCAAAAATTTTGTACAACTGCGCTAACTGGTTTTCCTGTTTGTAAAAACTTGCAATTTTATCATCAAGAAACCTGTATTCATAAACATAGTTTGGGAATGTTTGCTCCCATATTTTTTTGATGGATTGCATTGTGGTCGCCATGTTTGTGGTGGAAAGTTTTATTGAAGCCTCGCGGTACATGGTGCTGTTTGTGGCAATAAGTAGGGGTGCCAGATTCTGGCGTAAAGACCTGTCATTAAAATCTTTCAATACACCAACAACCGGGCATTTTATTAAACCATTCATCATGCTTACTTCTTTGCCAATTATATCTTCCGGTTTTTTAAGCCCCAAACTTTTTACGAATGATTCATTCACCAAAAATTCTCTTGTCCAACCGGAAGGTTGCAAATTTCTTCCGGCTACCAATTGTAATTTATAAGTCGGCACATAGTCATTGTCCGCGAATTTGGTAATAGCCTGGAAATCTTCATCCTTTATTGAATTGTCAAATTTGAATGTGGTAAACATATTATTATCATCTTCAACCGGTGTGTTGGAATTGAAGCTTACTGCCTGCACCCCATTTGACAATAACTGCTGCTTTAAATAATCCGTCAATTTGACGCCGGTACTGTCCGGACGAAAAGGAACATTTACGATTGCATCTTTATCGAAGCCCAGCGGTCGATCCATAAAATAATTCATTTGCTGTACAATGATGAGTGTTCCAATGATGAGTGCCTGTGCAATGATGAACTGAAACACTACCAACCCTCTTCTTAATGAAATTCCCTTTGTAGTATTTGCTGTGAGTTTACTCTTTAAAGCAGTAACAGGATTGAAACGTGACAAAACAATAGAAGGATAAAAACCGGCAAGTGCGGTTACAACAATTGTTACAGCCAAAAGAAATAAAATAACTGAAGGATTTGTTAGTATGTTGAATGAAAGCGAAAGTTCTAACAATTGATTTACATAAGGCAATGCAAGAAATGTAATAACTGCCGCAAGTACGACGGCAATTGTAACTATCAAAAATGTTTCAACGATGAACTGGCTTCGCAATTGAGATTTGTTACTTCCTAAAACTTTTCTTACGCCAATTTCCTTTGCCCGGTTAACAGCTTGTGCAGTGGATAAGTTGATAAAGTTTACACAGGCAATTAACAGGATGAATGCTGCGATCAGCCATAAGACATTGATGAGTTCGTGACTGATTATTTTGTTGCTGTAATTTCCTGCTGCGGCATCGTAGTGCACAGCACTTAATGGTTGTAAAATATAATTATCCTTATTATCTTCAGTTGCCATTTTTTGTGCAAATGCACTTAATTGTTGATTGAAATTGTCAACAGAAATATTCGGAGGCAATAAAACATAGCAACCAAAATCAGGTGCTGATTGATTCCACTGTGGTTGAGCAAATCCATATTGCTTATCTCCTGTAAAATCTGTTCCCCAGGCAACCACTAGCTTAAGCTGAAAGTCAGTGTTTGCAGGTATAGTTGCAAGAATGCCTGAAACTTTTAATGCTGCTGCCGGGAACTGAAACAATCCTGCACCCATGCTATAATATCCTGTTATTTTAATGGTTTTACCTATTGCTGTTTTCCAGTCACCAAAATAATTTTCCGCAATCTCTTTTGTAAGCAATACATTGTTCGGATCTTTTAATGATTCATAAGAACCTGCGAGCAGCGGAAAATTAAACATGTTGAAGAATGAAGGCGATGTATAAAATACACCGCTCTGCTCTTTAAAATTCTTTACAGGCGTTCCGTTATCATCAAGTACCTGCAACTCATCATTGTGACTTGTATAAACTGGAGCTACTTGTTCCAACTGGGGAAAAGCCGTTTTCAATCCTTCGGGCATTGGAAATGGAACATTCTTCGCGTAAGTAATATTTCCCGCATCTGCATGATGAGATTCTGTTAATACACGATAGACACGATCTTTCTTTGCATGAAAATTATCGAAGCTTGTTTGAAATTGTATAATGATAAAGATCATCATACATACGGCAATACCAACAGCTAAGCCTGCAATATTGATAATGGTGTAATTCCTATTACGAGCCAAACTTCTGAATGCAGTTTTGAAATAATTTTTGAACATAGTGTCGATTTGTTTTCGATTTAATAATTATGTTTATTTTTTTTAAATCATATTGATCTTATAATCTGGCTAACCAGGGTTCAGATTTTTATTCACTTCGTAAACTTTTCGCCGGGTTGTTCATTGCTGCTTTATACGTTTGCGACATGATCGTGAATAAACCGATGCCAAGCAGGAATAAAAAACACATCAGCACATTTCCAAAACCAAAATCAATTCTCTTGCTAAAATTCCGAAGGAACATTGCTGATAGAAACCAACCAACGGGCATTGCTATTAAACCTGCGATAAGTAAAAGTTTGATAAATCCTTTTGAAAGGATGTTGATCAGTTGGAAGGAAGTAGCGCCGATAACCTTACGCACACTGATCTCCTTACTCTTTACTTCGACTGTATACACGACAAGACCCAGCAAACCAAGTGTTGCGATGGCCAACGCAATGAATCCGAGAAAACCCAGCAGCGAAATAGTAGCCAACTGTGAATTACTTTTATCAAGATCGTAGGCAAGCCATGAAACTTTTATGGGTTGCGATGGTTTTCCGGCATTTAATAATGCTTCTGCTCTTTTTTGCAAATCCACTTTATCCCTGGTATTTGCTTCAACATATAAATAAGTATACCCGTTCTGTTTCGTTCTGAATGCAAGCGGGTCAACAGGTATGCCCGCGTTTTCATAATTGAAATCTTTCAGGATACCCGTAATCAATAATTGAGTTGAATCGTTGACCCATAATTTTTCACCCACTGCTTTTACCGCATTGGCAAAGCCGAATGCATGTGCAGCCTTTTCGTTTAACAAAATGTATTCTTCTTTTTCATATTGATTATTGGAAGGGAAATTATTGCCGGCTTCAAAAGCAAACCGCATATTCTTAATAAAATCGGCGTTAGCATAATAGTAATTCAAATTCAAAGCTTCTTTCTTGTTGCTGATCCATGCCGGCGTATTCATTCCATTAAAGTGTTTGGTAAAGTTGGCTGAAGTTGCTGACACGGATTGTATACCACTGATGCTACTCAACTGTTGCGCCGCGATACTTTCATCCAGGCCATTTAACGGTGCCACCATTACATTCTCCCTTTTAAAACCGGGGTTAACTTTTTCCATGAAAGAAAATTGTTTGTAAAACACGAACAGGAAAATGATGGCCACTAAAGAGAGGCTGTACTGAAAAATGATCAATGTTTTCTGAATGCTTACTTTACCTAAAATTTTTGCAGTAGATAAATTTTTAAGCACACGCAATGGTTTGAAGGCAGACAATATCCATGCAGGCGCTGAACCTGCCAGCAATCCTGAGAACAATGCATACATAATTGTCCACGCTACAAACGGCTTGTTGTAATGAAACGAAGAGGGAATAAATTCGTAGTCATCATTGAATGGCGCATATTGCACGATCAGGGCAAGAATGATCCATGCAAAGGCAAGCGCTAAAAAAGATAACAATACTGATTCAAAAATATACTGCACAAAAACCTGCGAACGTTTTGCGCCGACGATTTTTCGAACACCCACTTCTCTTGCCCTGGTAAGTGCCCTGGCGATTGTGAGGTTGGTGTAGTTAAAACATGCGGCAAGTAAAATGAGTAAGGCAATACCTGCCTCAATATAAATTTTTGCCCATGATGTGCCGCCGGCGTTATCGTTGTTTAAGTTTTCTCTGCCCGGGCTGATGTCGCTCAACGGTTGAAGATGGAACTTGGTAATTCCTTCTTTGTTTATGGAATTCAGATTCGCAGCGATGACGTTTAACCTGGACTGCATCATAGTTCTGCGAATCGTTTTATTTAGTAAAACATAGGTATAAGCTGCGTCAAAAGCGAACCAGTCGGATGATTTATCGGGAAGAATTTTATTGTTTTCCATTTGCGCTACACTGCCGTAGGATGCATAAGCGTCATATCTCAAATGTGATTTTCCGGGCGGCGTATTAAGAACACCGGTTACAAGAAATCCTGTTCCGTTATCAAACTGAATTCTTTTACCAATAACATTTGTACCGCCAAAAAATTTCTCCGCTGTTTCCCTGGTAACGATGATCGAGTTGGGTTCTTTTAATGCTGTCTCTGTATTGCCTGCCCGCAGCGAAAAACCAAATATGGAAAAGAACGATGGCTCGATAAACGCACCATTAATATACAATTCTTTTCCGTTAGCCGTTGCTTTTCCGTTCAAAGCGGGATACACATTTACTACAGCTTTGATATTGTCGCGATCATCAGACAGGTTCTTTGCCAACAGCAGGGGCGTACTCGCCATTTGCCATTTGTCCCCCTTCTTTTTGTTATACTCTGAAGTGACCCGGTAAGTTCTTTCGGGATATGGATGAAACGTATCATAGTTCAAAGCATCCTGCGTACGAATTAAGATCATCAACCCGACGGACATGCTTAGCCCTAGTCCAAAAACATTGATAAAAGTTGTAAGCTTATTCCTGGAAAAACTCCTGATCGCAATTTTTAAATAGTTTTTAAACATATCGTTAAGTCAAAATTTAAAAGTTAGAAGTCAAAAGGCATTTGAATTTTTACTTTTGACTTTCGAATTTCATTCCGTTCTTAAACTTTTCACAGGATTTGCAATAGCTGCTTTTATAGCCTGGAAGCTTACTGTTATTAAAGCGATAAGAATTGCTGCGGTACCGGCAGCAAAAAAGACCCACCAGCTTATATTAGTCCTGTATGCAAAACTTTGCAGCCATTTGTTCATAGCCCACCATGCAACAGGAAATGCGATTAGGGAAGCAATCAAAACGAGCTTTGCAAAATCTTTTGAGAGCATGGCAACAATTCCGCCTACACTTGCGCCCAATACTTTGCGAACACCAATTTCTTTTGTACGCTGTTCTGCTGCGTAAGTCACCAATCCAAACAAACCGAGACAACCAATAAAAATCGCGAATATGGCAAACGTTATAAACAGTTTTCCTGTTTGTTGTTCCGCAGTGTATACTTTATTAAAATCCGCATCCATAAAGGTGTAATTGAACGGTTGGCCCGGTGCCATCTTTGTCCAGTTAGCCTCGACTTTATTAATTACTGAAGGAATATTCTTTGTACCCACCCGCATCGCAATGCTGCCCCAATTGTCTCCTAATTGTATGAGAAGCGGCCCGACATGCTGATGCATGGAACTGTAATTAAAATCTTTTACCACGCCTACTACATGATAGGCAAGTACTCCATGCATGCTGTCTCCCCGGTAGTTTGGACGATACAAATTTTCTTTAAAAGGATCTTTAAGTCCCAGCACTTTTACAGCCGTTTCATTAAGAATAATGCCTGTTGAATCCGAAGGAAAGTCTTTTGAAAAATTTCTTCCCTTTACTATATCCATACCAAGTGTTGGGATGTAGTTTTCATCGACAAAAAAGTCGGTTAAGACAATCGCCTTATTTGCATCAAGTGATGCATCGCGAAACCAGCCTTCCTGGTCAAAACCATTTCCTGTTGGAAGATCACCGGTAATCGTTGCATCGGTAACACCGGGAATATTCAATAATTCATTTCTGAAAGTATGTATTTTCTGATCGAGATACCACGCATTGTGCAATACCAAAACCTGGTCGCGATTATAACCGATCTTCCTGGTTTGGATAAAATCAAGCTGGTTATATATAATAATCGTTCCGATGATCAGTATGATCGAAATGCAGAACTGGAATACCACCAGGCTGCTGCGAAGCCAACTATTTTTAAAACCCTTTGCCACTTTACCTTTCAACACCTGTATCGGCTGAAAGGATGATAAATAAAAAGCAGGATAACTGCCGGCAATGCATCCTACCAAAAGCATCAATGCGATCATTACAGGAAAAAGCCATGTAGAGAATAAGGTGCTTACATGCATTTCTTTACCTGAAAGCTGGTTAAATAGCGGAAGCAGCAAAGCCGATAATGCAAGCGCCACCAGCAGTGAGAAGAAACTTAAAAGAACAGATTCAGTTAAGAACTGTGTAATGAGATGAGAGCGTAATGAACCCGCAACTTTTCTTATGCCTACTTCTTTCGCTCGGTTGGCAGAACGTGCGGTTGAAAGATTCATGAAATTTACACAAGCAATCAATAAAATAAAAATGGCGATAACTGAAAAAATATAAACATCAGCAGCATTTCCGTTCGCTTCTATTTCGTACGATTTATCAGAATGCAAATGAATATCCGTAAGCGGCATTAAATGATAGATAAAATGACTGCCTTTATTCTGTAAATCTTTTAATGAAGAATGCAGCTGGTCCATCAGGTCTTTCGCCAGGTAATTATTGATGGTAACATCCACATCGCTTTGTATTTTTTGCCTCGATGCATCAGGCCGTACCAAAATATAAGTATGAGCATTATTACTCAGCCAGTCATTATTGGCCCGGCCTTTTGGGCGAATAAAACTAAAATGAAAATGAGATTGCTTCGGTATATCTTTTATTACCCCCGTGATCTTACAATAGGTTGTATTATCAACAAATAAAGTTTTACCAACCACATCAGTGCTGTTGAAATATTTTTTAGCTGTTGTTTCATCAATTACTATAGAATTAGGTTCATCTAATGCCGTGTTAGGATCGCCTTGTACCATCGGAACTGTAAACACTTTAAAGAAAGTGGAATCAGCAAAAACCGCATTATGATCTTTTACATTTTGGTTATCTTTTTTTACCAGGATGTCGCCCTGGTAGTTCAATCTCACCATTTGCTCGATCTCAGGATAATCTCTTACAAGCGTCGGCGCAAGCGGATCGGGAGATACTGACGCCGTGAATTGGGTGCCGTTAAAAAATATATCTGCATCGAGCCGGTAAATACGATTTGCATTTAAATTGTATTTATCATAGCTCAATTCATCCTTTACATATAGAACGATAAGTAAGCAAACAGCCAGGCCTGTCGCCAGCCCAATAATATTTAATGCGGAAAATCCTTTATTCTTCCAGAGATTTCTGAATGCGACCTTGAAATAGTTTTTGATCATAGTCTGAACCTGGATTTATGTGATTAAATAATTTTTACTGACCACTTTTTTTGCAATTGACAATTCACCATTCATTTTAGTTATTCCGTTCTCAAACTCTTTACAGGATTTGAGATGGCTGCCTTTATTGCCTGGAAGCTTACTGTCAACAAGGCAATGAAAATTGCTACCGCCCCGGCTATTACGAAAACCCACCAACTGATATCAGTCCGGTAAGCAAAATCCTGCAACCATTGATTCGAAAAGTAATAAGCAATCGGTGCTGCAATTATTAACGCTATTATTACCAATCGCAAAAAATCTTTACTGAGCATTGTAGTAATATTGACAACACTTGCCCCCAGTACTTTACGAATACCGATCTCCTTAGTTCTTCTTTGTGCGTTAAACATACCAAGCCCAAACAAACCCATACACGAAATAAAAATGGTAATGCTCATAGCAGCATTCATCAGCCATTCAGTTTTTTTCTCCTGGCCATAGAGCCATGTTATTGACACGTTTAAAAAACTATAATCAAAGGGCGTTTCAGGAAATATTTTTTTCCATTGACTTTTTATTCCTGATAAAACCTTTTTTACCCCTGCGCTGTTTTTTTCACTCACGGCGAGCTTAACTGCAATGCTGGATTTTCTTTCCGGCACATTTTCTATTACGGTTGGTTTTATTGCTTCGTGAAAGGAACCTGTGTGAAAATCCGCAACGACACCCACGATGGGATACGCTTTTTCAGTAGGATAGGCCTGCTGGTAAAGCAACTTTCCTACTGCATCTTTTGGATTTTTAAAACCGATTGCTTTTGCAAGTGTTTCATTTATTACCAGTTCATTCAAACTGTCACTATGCAGCATATTTCTACCGGCAATAATTTTCATTTTATAAAATTTTATAAAAAGGAATAAAATCATCATTGCCAATTTGAGCGGAAACCTGCACCGGTATTTCTTCTTTACCCTTGTATTTATAGTTGTCGATACTTTGAGCAAAACCCATGGGCGCATTGCCCTGTAGCAATACTTTATCAATGCCTGGCATTTGTTGCAAAGAATTAGCAAGCACTTTTAATTTTCCTTCATGGTCATTCCAGTTGTTCATTGTAATAATCCCATCCGTATTAAAACCTTTGTCAGCATTGTTCATAAAACTGATTTGTTTGCCGATGATAATCACAGCAATGATAAAAATCAGGGAGATGGTAAATTGAAAAACAATTAATGCTTTGCGCAAACTCACTTTCTCAGTTCCATTTTGCGCCGTAATACCTTTAAGACTTAATACCGGCAGATATGAAGCCAATACCCTTGCCGGGTAAATGCCTGCAAGCAGCGATGTGATTAAAGTAACGCCAAGTAAAAAAAGAAGGGTCGATGTTTGGAAAGGTTCGAATGTAACTCCTGCAGGTATATAATCGCTAAAGATTGAAAGTGCTGGTTTGACCAGTAACACTGAGAGTAGCAGCGCAAATGCAGTAATAACAAAAGTTTCAGTGAGAAATTGGAGCATGATGTTTCTTTTATTACTGCCCATCACCTTTCGCACACCTATTTCTTTAGCACGCTGTATGGATTGTGCCGTGGATAGATTAATAAAATTAAATGCTGCAATAATTAGTATAAACAAAGCAACTCCCAACAGCACGTACAATTCTGGCAGGTAGGGCTTCCTGAAATTATCGCCATCATCGCCGCGGTGAAAATCGTTTGTAAAGTGAATATTAGTCAGAGGTTGCAAATACATTTTCAGTTTTGTTCCGGGGTCCGGTTTTATATTCTTAGCAACAAATGAGGCAAACCTTTTATTTATTTGAGCAGCCGTAACGCCATTTGAAAGTTTTACAAAAGCCATGGAACGGTGCGGGTGTAAGCTGCTCCAGTCTTCAGTTGGAATTTGATTTTTTAAAAAGCTATGTGTTGCTGTACTTATTGAAATGAAATCGGTGTAGCCGAAATCAGTATTTCCTTTCCAGTCTTTTACTATACCGGCTACGCTTACCCGTAATGAGTCTTCGTAGATAACTGTTTTACCGATCATATTACTTAACGGAATGTCGCCAAAGTATTGGTGTGCTCTTTTTTCCGAAAGCACAACTTTAAAAGGTTCGCTTAACACGTTTGCATTTCCTTCCAGCCATTGATATTTGAATATAGCGAAATACTGTGGCCATGTTATCACGGATGACGAAACATAAGTTCCTTCAATTCTTCCGTCAAATTTTTTGGGAGGTTGATCGCCTTTTGGAATGCTTACACCTTCCCCGTACAAGTAAACTCCCGCCGTTGCATCAAAGCCAGGAATTTGATTTTGAAAACCTGCTACGTCGGAGAAGGGGCTGTTTAAAAAGTTTTCTTCAGCACCGTTTCTTTGCGCTTCACTAACTATGCGATAAATACGATTACCATCAGGATGAAACCGGTCAAAGCTGAATTCATAATCGGTGATCAGGAAAATGACGATGCAGGCACAAATACTAAATGCAAGACCGAGTACATTAATGAATGTGTACGATCTGTGTTTTATTATATTGCGCCAGGCTATTTTGAAATAATTTTTTAGCATGAGATTAGTTTTAAGAAATTGGTTCAATCCGGTTTGTTTTTCATAAGACTGCAATGACTGTCGGTGTTTGATCGTTCTCCACAACTTGTCAAATGCAATGCTTGTTTGTTCATCTTCATGTTCTTTATTTGGTTCATAGAAAAATTCTTTAATTCTCTTAAATTTCTCTGCCAGTACCGGGTCACTGTCCAACCAGTCATTTAATTCCTTCAATTCCGTGGGTAATGCATTCCTTGTTATTTTTTTTGCTATCAGTATCCATAAACGATCATCATTCATTCAAATAAGATTACTCCGTTCTTAAACTCTTCACTGGGTTTGCCATTGCTGCTTTGATTGATTGAAAACTCACTGTTATCAACGCAATTAATATTGCTGCAATACCTGCCAGTATAAATATCCACCAACTGATATTTATGCGGTATGTAAAATCCTGCAGCCACCGGCGCATAATGAAATACGCTACAGGCACCGCTATAACAAAAGCGATTGCTACCAGCTTAATAAAATCTTCTGATAGCAATGCCACGATATTGGAAACAGATGCGCCCAACACTTTTCTAACGCCGATCTCTTTGGTTCTTTTTGCTGCACTGTAAGCTGCCAAACCAAATAAACCAAGACAGGAAATAAGTATGGCAATCGTGGTGAAGATTAAAGACAGCCTGCCAATGATCGTTTCTGTACGATACTCGTTTGCAAAAACCTCGTCGAGAAACGAATAGTCAAATGGATAAGCAGGGCTGTATTTTTTAAACGTCTTTTCTATGGATGCTAGTGTTGTATTTACCGGTACATTTCCATTTATCCTGATAAAGTAATTCGATCCGACAGTTTTCGAGTAAAGAAAAATAAGTGGTTCAATGCCGCGATGCAGGTTGTCATTATTAAAGTCATTAGTTAACCCGATAATCTTTCCTTTGCCGTTCCACATTTGAAGGTCGGAGCCGATCACATTCTGAGGAGTAAGTCCCATTACCTCCATCGCCTTTTTGTTGATAATATAGTTGGCTGAATCATGGTTGTTTACACCCGAAAAATTTCTGCCCGCCAGCAATTCAATGTTCATGGTAGGAATAAATCCTTCATCACAGCGAAATACCTTGAATGACACGGAAGAATTTGTGGGCTTGCCACGCCACACAGGGTCAGTGGTGGTTATCGGAACGGTAAAAATATTACTTCCGCCAAAGCCGATGTTTTTTACAGAAGGAAGATGAAGCAAATCGTTTTTGAACGCTGTATAATTTTTACCAAGATTTTCGTTCCTGTTGATCACAATTACATTTTCTTTTTTAAAGCCGAGATTTTTATTGCTGATAAAGCCGATCTGTTTGTAAATGATGATGCTTCCTGTAATCAATATAATGGAGGTTGCAAATTGAACAACGACCAATGTTTTGCGAAAACCGGTGCCCGAAAGCGACGCAGAAGTATCACCTTTAAGAACTGCAGCCGGCTTGAACGATGAAAGAAAAAATGCCGGATAGCATCCTGCAACCAATCCGCAAAGCAGCGTGATAACAGTTATGCCGGTTACAAATATGGGATTCGTGAAATCCAGGCGCATAGATTTTCCTGTTATTCCATTAAAGAACGGCAGCAGAAGTTGTACTATAGCCAGAGCTAATAGCAGGCTAATGAATGACATCAATATTGATTCGAAAATAAAATGCGTAATCAGGCCTGACCGTTTAGCTCCGATTACCTTTCTCACACCAATTTCGCGGCAGCGGGTAGTTGATTGGGCCGTAGCCAGGTTCATGAAATTGATACACGCCAGGAGCAGGATAATGGCAGCTATAATACTGAACAACTTAACCTGCTCAATACGTCCACCTGCAGCTTTCCCGTTTTCAAAATCGCTGTAAAGCCTTTGACTGGTGTAGGGAAACAGGAATGCTGTTGTTGTACAATCACTGCAATTTTTTTTAATCAGTCCAGCGATTTTTGCATTCGCATTTTTCAATGAAGCGCCGGGTTTTAAAGTAACCATCGTTTGTGTACCCCCGCTTTTCCAATTTTGTGTCCACGGATTTTCTTTCACAAAAAGGCCAAAGGGCAATACGAAATCAAACTGTAGGGTAGAGTTTTCGGGAACATTTGCAAATGTGGCTGTTACCGTAAACTGGTGCGTTTGATCTACGTCCACCGATTGTCCGACAGGATCACTGTCACCAAAAAGTTTCTTTGCCAATCTCTCAGAAATAACGATTGATGTATTGTCAGGCAAAGGATTGCCGGGGTTGCCTTTCAACAGGGGAAAACTGAATATAGAAAACAGTGATGAGTCGGCGTAAATCCCATGCTCATCAAAGGAGTTGCTTTCGTGCCTGATCAAAGCGTTGCTTTCCATGCTAAGCAACGCTGCCTTATCTACTTCAGGGATGTCAGTTTGTATGGCATCTTTCAAAAGACCAGACGTAGCCGGGTATGTTTCAATCCTGCCATCCGGGTATTTGTTGTTGGTCATTACCCTATAAATGTTTTTGGCATTCCCATGAAATTTATCAAAAGACATTTCATCAATAACCCACAGAAATATAGCAATAGCTGCCGCCAGCCCCACCGTGAGGCTAAAAATTTTGATAAAAGAAAAAACTTTATTCTTCACTAGGGTTCGCCAGGTGGTTTTAAAATAATTTTTTATCATGACGTATTTTTTATTTGTTCTTACAATCTGTCGGCAGGCCGATCTTTTATTTCTTATGGTTTATTCGGTACGTAATGATTTCACCGGATTTGCGATTGCAGCTTTTATTGATTGAAAGCTGATCGTGATCAAAGCAATTAGAATAGCTCCTGCTCCCACGATTGCAAATACCCACCATTCAATTCCTATACGATTTGCATAATCCTGTAACCATTGATGCATAAAATAATAAGCTACCGGAGATGCAATTATAAAAGCGATCACAATTAGTTTTAAAAAGTCTTTTGAAAGAAGAGCTATAATATCCCGAATGGAAGCGCCTAACACTTTCCTGACTCCTATTTCTTTGGTGCGGTTAACAGCAGCCAACGCAGCCAATCCGAGTAAACCCATGCATGCAAGGAGAATGGATATACCACCTGCCCATGCAATAATGTTACTCCATTTTTGCTCAGCTTCATAATAGTTACTGATGTCTTCATCAAGGAAACTGTATTTCATTGGAATGCCCGGTGCAACACGCTTCCACGCTTTTTGCATAGCAGCCAAAGCTGCTTTTGGCTTTCCTGCGGCTATGCGCACATAAAAATGTATGTACCCTTTATCCATTGTTGTTTCGAACACCTGGTTTTTAACTTTTTCGCTTAAAGGACGATAATTAAAGTTTTTAACAACACCTGCAATAATGGCCGTCCGTCCCTGGAAGTTTTGAATTTTTTTTCCAATCACATTATGCACATTCCATCCGAAATTGCGCATCATCGTTTCATTGATGATGATTGGTTTTAGAGAATCATTGAAAGGCGTTGGCCGAAGATTTTCCCCAGCGATCAGTTGCATGCCAAGCACTTTGAGGTAATCGGTATCAATAACATTGATGTCTGCAGATAATCCCTTATCAGAAAACCCCAAAAAGTCCTGGCCTGCACCTAACCCTGCCGCCGCACTTGTAACACCGACGATTCCTGGTGATTGGAGCACCTCTTGTTTAAAAAGCATAAATATTTTGTCAGGATCTGTTTGAGAAGCGTCAATGGCAACAACGTTTTCCTTGTTGAACCCTGGGTTTTTATTGATCATATATTTCGTTTGCTGCAGAATTATGATCGTAGCGATAATTAAAGCGGTAGATAGTGCAAACTGAAAAGTGACCAGCGATTTTGTAAATAAGTTGGAGCCCCCGATGCGGATTTTATTCTTTAAAACTTCAATAGGTCTGAATCGTGACAATATGAACGCCGGGTAGCTACCGGCCAGTAAGCCTGCAGCTAGAATCGTACCGGCAAGCAACAAAATCATTTTCGGAGACAGCAAAAGAGAAAAATCCAAACTGCTTCCAGTCAGTTGATTAAATGATGGCAATAATAATGCTGTCAATACCAAGCCGAGTAGGGCAGAAACTAAGGATAACAATAAAGCTTCTGTCAAAAATTGAAAGATCACTTGTTGTTTGTCTGCACCTATCACTTTTCGTACACCCACCTCTTTTGCTCTTCCTGCTGAACGTCCGATTGCAAGTGTTGTGAAATTGATACAAGCGATCAATAACACTCCCGATGCAATTGCCAATAGAATCCAGATCACTTTGGGGTTCATTTTGGCAAAATCTATAAAGCCCCAGGCGTTAAATTCAGTGTCTGTATGAATAGAAAGTAATGACTGTAATCTAAAGCTAACGGGCAGATCGGTTTTATTCCACGCAACACCCTCCCTTTGCATGTTGGCTATATAATCATTAGTATTTGCTACAAAATCGGGGTTGTAGGTTTGTATAAACTTTGATAATCTTTTTGGATCATTTGGTAAAGTACTAGCTGGTTTTAGCTGCACATAAGTTTGCAATACGGTGGGATGCCAGTTATTGCCTATTATGAAACTATTCTGATTTTTTTGTGCGAACAAAAAATTTCCCAGCACATCGAAACGAATGGTGGAATTGCCGGGTACATCCTTCGTAACGGCCGACACTGTAAAAGGCTGAAATGCTGTTCCGATTTGTATGTACACTGTTTTATCAACCGGATCTTCATTTCCAAATAATTGCCGGGCCCGTGATGCCGTTAATACAATGTCATTCAGGTCGCGTAAAGCAGATGCTTCGCTTCCATTTTGCAAGGGAAAAGTAAAAATTGAAAAAAAAGAAGCATCAGTCCAGGTAACTTCTGAACGAACTATTTTATCATTATAACGAATAACATTTTCTCCGTTTGGTAATTGAAGTCGGGTATAATTTATTACATCCGGTAGCTCTTGTTTCATAGCTGCACCTAAGGAAGCGGCATTCTTACCGGCTACATCAGTATAGCCAATAGGGGAATGGCCGCCATTTAACCTATCCCATTCATAAGGGCGATAAATGTTCGCTGCGTTTTTATGAAACTTGTCAAAACTGAATTCATTACCGGCATACAATAAAAGCATACTAAAGCATGCAATGCCCACAGATAACCCGAAAACATTTATGAACGTAAATATTTTTTGTTTTTGAAGATTTCTCCAGGGAATTTTGAAATAATTCTTAAACATAAGATTTGTTTTAAGAAATTGGTTCAATCCGTTTTGCTTTTTACAAGGCCGCATTGACTGTCTGTACTTGATCTTCTTCCATAATCTGTCAAACGCGATGTTTGTTTCTTCATCTTTGTTCTCTCTGGCTGATTCATAAAAAAAGTTTTCAATTATTTGAGATTTTTCTGCCAGTACCGGGTCATTATTCAATAACTCATTCAATTCTTTTAGTTCCTTTGCAGAGGTATTTCCTGTCAATTTTTTTGCTATCAATGTCCAAACCCGATCCGTCATATCTAAAAAATTCCTTTTTTCTCAAACCTGCCTGCAGGCTTTCTTTAACGCCGATGCTCATTCAGAGCGAAGGCTGTTTACAGGGTTTGCAATTGCTGCTTTTACCGCCTGGAAACTTACCGTTAACAATGTAATTGCCAATGTACCTGCACCTGCAACAGCAAACATCCACCATGATAATTCTGCATGGTACTCATAATTCTGCAGCCAGTTGTGCATAAAATAAAATGCCACCGGAGTTGCTATGAACAGTGAAATAAAAACAAGCATCACGAAATCTTTGCTAAGCATTTTCCATAAGCTAAATACAGATGCTCCCAACACTTTTCTTACACCAATTTCCTTAACACGCTGTTCAGCTACAAAAGATGCCAGTCCAAAAATGCCAAGGCAAGAAATAAAAATCGCGAGTATGGCAAAGATGGTTGACAATGTACCAATACGCTGTTCAGCGGCAAACTTGCGGGCATATTCTTCATCAACAAATGTGTATTCAAATGGAGATGAAGGATTCAGCTTTCTGAAGACAGGCTCAATTTTACTTATTGCATTAGCCGCGCTTAATTGCGGGTTTAGCCTGATGGTGATATCGGGTCCAACACCGGGAACCATAAAAAACATGCTTTGCTGAACAGGTTTGTAAGGAGATTCTTTCACCATATCTTTAATTACGCCAATAACGGTATATGTTCTGAATCCCTTAATTATTTTGCCGACAGGATTCGTCAGCTTCATATATTTTACAGCCGCTTCATTTAAAATAACGGCTGAATCGTCGGTAGAAAAATTTCTTGAAAAATCACGACCTTCTTCCAGTTGCCAGCCTACAGTTTTACCATAATCATAAGTAACAGCCGTTAATGCAAAAGCCTGCGGAGGCTGGTTGGGGTCTTTGCCATCCCACTCAAAACGATCGTCGAAATAATTATTTTCGGTAGTGGCGCTAGAAGATTGTGCAAAACCAACAGCACCCCCTGATGATAATAATTCCTTTTGAAGAACATCATATTTGCCATTTAAGTCAGGCGTATTCATGGTTATGCGAATCAATCCATTCCTGTTGTACCCAATAGGACGATTTTGTGCAAACTGAATTTGGCGATATACAACGATGGTTCCGATTATCAAAATAATGGAAACCGTAAACTGCATTGTTACCAAAAATTTACGGGGAGCTGCTGTAAACCGGCCTGCTTTAAGTTTACCTTTTAAAACCTTTACAGGTTTGAATGATGAAAGATAAAATGCAGGATAACTTCCTGCAATAAATGCAGTAACCAAAATGACGAGTACAGAGAAAAGCCAGAACTGCAGATTTGAAGAAGGAAAAATTATTTGCTTGTCAGCTATGTCATTAAACCAATTCAAACTTAACAACACAATACCTATACTTATTGCGAATGCAATGAGAACAGCTACCAACGATTCGTACAGAAATTGTTTTATCAACTGGCTGCGCAACGAACCTATGGCTTTGCGCACCCCAACTTCTTTTGCTCTTTTTTCTGAACGTGCCGTGCTTAAATTCATAAAATTGATACATGCCAGGAGCAATACAAATGTGCCTATCAAACCAAACAGCCAAACTATTTGGATTTGCCCGCCTGCCTGCACTCCGTTTTTCCATTCGGAACGCAGGTGCCAATCCTTCATTGGATTCATAAAGATGTCAACCCTGTTGCCTGCTGTTTTCACTTGCTTGTCTTTAATTTTTTTCCAGTAAACATCTTTGATGGCGGCTGATATTTTTTCCATTGAAATACCTGGTGCAGCCTGCGTAAAAATGTGGAACGAACTGTTATCCCAGTTATCCAGGTTATCCTTTACACTTTTATTGGTATTTACAAGCAGGCTCCACGGACAAAAAAAGTTAACCTCCGAAAAACTGCCGTTATGAGGCAAGTCTTCAAATACGCCACTCACTTTCAAAGGTTGGTCATTATCTAATCTTACAATTTTTCCTACAGGGTCTGTATTACCAAAAAGAGCCTTCGCGACAGAATTACTTAACAGAACACAATTAGGATTGGAAAAATCAGTGCTTGTTCCTGCTGTCATATTCAGCGTAAAGATGTTGGTGAAATCCCCTTCAACATACATTCCTTGCTCTGAAAACTTGCTGCCTTTAAAATCAATTATATGTTTGCCTTCTTCGGTAGCAAGTGCCACGTACTTAAATAAATTATTGTAATTCATTCTTAGCTCGCCTGCCAGCGGGATAGGAAAATGATTATTGTTATTTGAAACATAAGCTTCGCCATTCGAAATTTCTTTTCTCGCAACCTGGGCAATAGTGCTATAGTTTTTATTATAGGTATCAAAGGACAGTTCATCCCAAATCCATAAACCGATAAGTATGGCCACAGCCATACCAATGGCGAGACCGCAAATGTTTATAAAGGATGAAACTTTATTTTTAATTAAGTTTCTCCCGGCGGTTTTGAGATAAATTTTTATCATAAAAAGAAAGTTTTAAGTTGTATGTTTTATTGACAGTTCACATTATTATTCCGTCCTCAAACTTTTAACAGGGTTTGCGATTGCCGCTTTTATTGCCTGGAAGCTTACTGTTATTAAGGCAATAAGAATTGCTGCGGCACCGGCAGCAATAAAAACCCACCAGCTGATATTTATTCTGTATGCAAAGCTTTGCAGCCATTTGTTCGTGGCCCACCATGCCGCAGGAAATGCTATCAGTGAAGCAATCAAAACCAGTTTTAAAAATTCTTTTGAAAGCATTTGTGTTACCTGTGATACGCTAGCACCCAAAGTTTTTCTTATGCCTATTTCTTTAGTACGCTGTTCGGCCGAATATGTTACCAACCCGAACAAACCCAGGCAGGCGACAAGAATAATGAGTACAGAAAATATGTTGAGTATAGTACCTGTTTTTTGTTCTGCTGCATAAGTTTTATTGAAAAGATCGTCCATGAAGCTGTAAGTAAACGGTTGATCAGTACTGTAAGCATCCCAATTTTTTTTCATGGTTGCTAACAAGCCTGCAACATCAGTTGTTTTTATTTTGAATATTAAACCGCCTTCGGGTTCCAAACTCATGTACAGAGGGCTTACTGCGTCATGCAACGATTTAAAATTGAAATTTTTTACTACGCCGATAACATGAAAAGGTACGTTGGTTCCTCTGTCGCTATTTTGTCTTATTATGGTTTTGCTAATAGCGGTGGTATTATTCCATCCAAAAGCTTTTGCTGCTGTTTCATTAAGAATAATACCTGTCGAATCTGTTGCAAAGTCTTTGGAAAAATTTCTGCCGCTAACCATTGTCATACCTAATGTTGGAACGTAATTTTCATCAACATGATACTCTACTCCATCAACAACTAAATTATCATTGCCCTGCGGATAAGCTATTGCATTATTATAATTTGTTGGGCCTGCAGGTTTATAAAACGACACACTCGCATTTGCGATGCGCGGATCCTGCAGCATTTGTTGTTTAAACACCTGCTCATTTTTGCCCAATGCATAAGAATTTGGAATAGTGATGAGCTGGTCTTTATTGTAACCAAGGTCTTTGTTTTGTATGTATTTCATTTGCTGATACACTACAATGGTTCCAATTATTAATGCAACTGAAATAAAAAATTGGAACACCACTAAACCGCTTCGTAAGCCAAAACTTTTGTTATTGGCAGTAAGTTTTCCTTTTAAAACTGAGATGGGTTTAAAAGATGATAAATAAAATGCAGGATAAATGCCGGCCACAACGCCAACAAGTAATCCCAAACCAATGAACGCAAGGATAGGGTTTACATCAAAACTTAAATGCTTTCCTGAAATATTATTGAATGCAGGCAACGCCAATTTCACTAGAACAAATGCAATAAACAATGCAAAAAATGTGATGAGTATTGATTCTGATAAGAACTGGCCGATGAGTTGCAATTTTCCTGAGCCTGCTACTTTTCTTACGCCCACTTCTTTTGCTCTTTTAGAAGCGCCTGCTGTTGAAAGATTAATGAAATTGATGCATGCAACAATCAGCATAAAAATAGCAACGCCGCCAAAAATGTAAACGTAAGTTCCATTGCCACCAGGTTCAAACTCTGTAGTTGTGTTTGAATTAAGATGAATATCTTTTAATGGTTGCAATGCAAACCCAAGCGTATTTCCCTTTGAGCGAAATTGTTGCAAACTTAAACCCATCTGTTGCTGTATTTGCGGCCCCATGTATTTTGCAACCATATCAGGAAACCTCGCTTCCATTTTCTTCAAATCACTTCCTGGTTTTAATAAAAGATAGGTGTGATAGCTGCCGCCCAACCATGTATTCGATTTAGCATCTGCCCAACTTGTCATCGAACCAAGCAAATCAAAATGAAAATGCGAATTAGCAGGTATATTTTTTATAACGCCTGTTACTTTATACACCCGGTTAGTATCTGTATTTATTTCAATGATCTTGCCTATCGGTTCCGCTTTGCCAAAATATTTTTCTGCAGTTTCTTGTGTAATTACAATACCGTCTGGTTGAGCTAAAGCAGTTTTAGCATCGCCTTCAATCATTGGCAAAGTAAATAAGCTGAAGAAGTTTGGGTCAACCAAAGCAAAACCATCATCTTTAAAAGCAGTGTTATTATAAACAATTGCTGGTGTGCCGAAACTTAAGATTCTTGTTGCATCCTTTATCTCAGGAAAATCTTTTTTCATGGTTTGTGCGACAGGTGGCATTGTAACGCTTTCATCTATTTTGCCTCCATTAAGATTTGCATGGAAAACAACTCTTGCAATATTGTTTGCATTTTTATTAAAGCGATCGTAACTCAATTCATTCTGCACGTACAACATGATTATAAAGCACGTTGCGATGCCAAGTGATAAACCAAGAATATTAATGAAAGAAAAAAGTTTATTCTTTCTGATATTTCTCCACGCGATTTTGAAATAATTTTTAATCATATTAATAAGTCAAAATTTTTTATTCCTTTCTCAAACTTTCTTTGACAGCCATGCTCATTCAGAGCGAAGGCTGTTCACAGGCTTAACGACTGCCGATTTTATGGTTTGTATACTTAAAGTCAACAGGGCTATAATAAACATCGATGCACCGCTTAAAGCGAATATCCACCAACTGAAATTTGTTCTGTACGCAAAATCCTCCAGCCATTTGTTCATGGCCCACCATGCAAGCGGAGAGGTTATTACAAATGCGATCAAAACCAATCTTAAAAAATCTTTTGAAAGCAGCGAAACGATCTGTGACACAGAAGCGCCTAATACTTTCCTAACTCCTATTTCTTTGGTGCGTTGAGTGGTTGTATAAATGACAAGCCCAAGTAATCCCAGGCAACTGATGAAAAGAGTTAGCCCCATACACCAGTTGAGCAGGCCGGCAGTATCCTGCTCTTTCTTATAAAACTTTGCAATCGTTTCATCAAAAAATTGGTAATTAAAATCATCGTCAGGGTAAACTTGTTTCCATGCGCTACCAATAGCAGCAATTGTTTTTTTCCAGTTATCAGTAGTTGCTTCTTTCGGTGTAAGAGCTATATGAAAAGTTGAATGATATTTTGCTTCACTCGCATAAGCGAGCGGCTGGATGGAGGAGTGTAAAGATTTTGTATGAATGTCTGCCAGCACTCCAACTATCGGTACTTTTATTGAACCCCGGTCTATCATTTTACCAATGATATCGGCGGGATTTTTATAACCGAGCATTCGGGAGTAAGTTTCATTGATTACATATTCTTTAACGGTGTCACTTTGTTGCAGGTTTCTCCCTGCAAGCAACTTCATTTTGTATAACGCGAAATAGGCGGTGTCTGCATTCTTTACTTCTACTGATGTCTCAATTTCTTTTCCATTTTTATTCAAAACTTTCATCGTGGAGATATTTATATCGTCACTGGCCGGTGGGGCACCACCAAGACTTAATCTCTGTATTCCGGGAATGGATTTTAGTTTTTCCTGTAAGACAAATTGTTTATTGTCGGGCTTCTGATAATTGAAGGGTACTCTAAAATTGATGATTGCATTTTTTTTAAATCCCATGTCTTTATTTAATGAATAACGAATTTGTTTCCCTACCATCATTGTGGCAATAATGAAAAATTGTGCTATAACAAATTGCGTTACCGTAAGCGTTTTTCTTATCCATACCCTCCTGCTTTGTGAAGTGTTGGAGTAAGCAAGATTTTTTAAAACAAGTGCGGGCTTATAACCTGATAAAATCATTGCAGGATAAAAACCGGCCAGCAGGCTAACAACCAATATTAATCCAATAAGAAAAATTAAAAGATCAGGATGATTAAAAAGATCAAAATGCAACCCTTCCGGTATATATGCACCAAATATTTTTAAGAGCCATGGAGCCAGCAACAGCGAAACAATGGTGGCAATAGTAGTCAACAAAATGGTTTCAACCAGGAACTGAAGCATCACTTGTTTTTTCGAGCTACCCATTGTTTTGCGAATGCCAATCTCCTTTGCCCTTTGTGAAGCTTGTGCTGTGGAAAGATTTATAAAATTGATACACCCGAGAAGCAGCAGGAAGGCAGCTACTGCCAGCAATCCGTACAATGTCGGTTTATGCGCCTTTCGGTGATCGAATGCATCGAAATCAGAATTGAAATGAATATCTGAGAGAGATTGCAGGAAATGGTCCGTTGCGAGATAAGCATCTTTTTGATGGTTTTTTCTGACAACAGCCAGTTGTTTGTTTATTTTAGAAGTGTCTGCACCCTTTTGCAGTTTAATAAAAAATTGAGACGAAGAACTTACACTTCCCCATTCGCCATAACCATGTTGATTTTTTAACTGTGGCGTAATTGTTGGGAGAGAAATGAACTCTTTAAATGTAAAATCGGTGATCTTGTCGAGGTCTTTTACAATTCCGGTTACAGTGGCTTTCAGTGTATCATCATAAACAATAGTTTGTCCAATAGCATTTCTTATATCCGCATACGAAAAATAGGTTTTAGCCCTGCTTTCAGTTAATACAACTTTACCGGGACCGATTAATGATTTATCCGGCGAGCCGGCGAGCCATTGGTAATTAAAGAATCTGAAATAATATTCATCAGCAAAAACAATGTCGCTTTGTTTTTTAAATATCTTCTTATTTTCATCTTCATCAACGCTTACTTTCATTGAATTTCCTGTCCAGAACACGGTGGATTTTTCAATGCCCGGAATTTCTTCCCGAACAGCAGCGGGTAAAGGTCCCGGCACCCCGGAATTTTTAAAATCCTGGTCGGGGAAATGCATATTGGTTACTACCCTATAAATACGATCACCATCTTTTTGAAATTTTTCATAACTGAATTCATAGTGAACGATCAGATAGATAACCAGTGAAGCACTGATACCGATAGCGAGGCCGGCAACATTGATAATGAAGAATATTTTTTTTCGCCAAAAATTTCTGAAAGTGACGACCAGGTAGTTTTTAAACATGTCATTTATAAATGAGGTGATTAGGCGATGCTGAATTTTACCAACCCTCATGCCAGCCTAAAACTGTTTGGCTTACAATGTTTCATGTACGAAGACTTTCCTAAAGTGTCCGATAACGAACAATCAGCGTGCATTATCGGACAGTGAAAAGTTTGTAAATATGAATATTAATTGGCAGCTATGAGCTAATATTTCTTATGCCTTTTGAAGAGTTTTATTATTCAGCTCTCAGGTTCTTGACAGGGTTTGTCAGTGCGGCCTTAATTGCCTGGAAACTTACAGTTAACAAGGCTATTGCCAATGCAATCAATCCTGCTACTGCAAAGATCCACCAGCCAATTTGAACACGATAGGCAAAGTCCTGCAGCCATGTATGCATGGCCCACCAGGCAACAGGAAAAGCAATAATAGCAGAAATAGTAACCAGTTTCAGAAAGTCCTTTGACAACATGCTGACGAGATTTATAACAGATGCACCTAACACTTTACGAATTCCGATTTCTTTTATTCTTTGTTCGGCCGCGTAAGTTACCAGCCCAAATAAGCCAAGACATGCAATTAGAATAGCGAGCACAGCGAAAGAAATTGATATCTGGCTGATGCGTTGCTCGGTTCTGTATTGGTTATTGAACTGTTCATTCATGAAAGAATAACTAAAGGGCTGACCGGGAGCCATTGTTTTCCATTTGTTTTCGATTTGAGAAATCAAACCCTTTATGTTCGAAGTATTTATTTTCAAAGCGATCTTGCTCGTTTGATTTCCATAAAATAAAGTAAGTGGCGTAACTGTTTGTCGCAATGAATTGTAATTAAAGTCCTTTACCACACCAATGATGTGATAAGTTGCCACCTGCTTTGACTTAATGTCCTGAATAACATATACGGGTTTATTGACGGGATCTGCAAAACCAAGGAGTTTTGCCGTAGCTTCATTGATAATGACTGCCGAGGAATCAGTAAGAAATTGTTTGGAAAAATTTCTTCCTGCCGCCATTTTCATACCGAGTGTCGGAATATAATTTTCATCCACTGTCCACATTTGTGAACTCACTGCACCTTTTTGGTCGAGCGATGCGTCTGAAAATAACGGGCTGTCGCTTCTCCAGTCCGATGTAGGCAGAAAACCTGTCATGGTTGCCGATTGAACACCGGAGATTTTCAGCATTTCATTTTCGAATGCCTTTGCCTGTGTGCCGAGCGGATCAGTGTGTTCCAGCACCAGTACCTGGTCACGATTGTATCCAAGTTTTTTTTGTTGAATATAGTTGAGCTGGTTGTAGATGACTATTGTTCCGATAATAAGGATGATAGAGATCCAAAATTGAAAAACAACCAAACTGCTTCTTAACCAACTTCTCTTAAAACCTGCTGCCAGTTTGCCTTTCAGCACTACAATAGGCTTAAATGCGGAAAGATAAAAGGAAGGATAACTTCCTGCCAATAATCCAACAAGCAACATTAATATGATCAATGACGGCAATAGCCATGATTTAGAAAACAATCCTATGGCGATTTCTTTATTGGCAATTTGATTGAAATAAGGCAATAATGCCCATGCTAATAGTACTGCCAGTATCAATGCTATTAGGCTAATAAGTATTGACTCCGTCAAAAACTGTTTGATAAGATTATTACGTAATGAACCCAATACTTTCCTGATGCCGACTTCTCTGGCACGATTAGAGGAACGAGCCGTCGACAGGTTCATGAAATTTACACAGGCAATAAGAAGAATGAAAATGGCAATGGCCGAAAAAATGTAAACGTATTGGATATTGCTGTTTGCCCCCAATTCCGCTACTTTATCAGAATGAAGATGGATTGAAGTAAGAGGGGTGAGTGAATAACTTGCATGATTTCCGCTTTTCTCAAACTCATCCTTTTTAATATTTAAAACAGAGAAAGCCTGCGGATACATGTACTTCTCCACAAATGCGGAAAACTTTGATTCCAGGGCTTTGGGGTCCGAACCTTTCTTCAGCACAATGTATGTGTTCTCATTATTGCTGAGCCAACTATTTACTTCCCATGATTGCAGAGCGCCATTTAATGAAACAAAAAAGTCAAAATTAAAATGCGATTGTTCAGGAATGTTTTTTATAACCCCGGTTATCTTAAGATTACTGGTGTCATTTATAACGAATGATTTGCCTACTACATCGGTTGTATTAAAATATTTTTTAGCAATCTTTTCCGTGATCACAACGCTATGCGGATCTTTCAATGCAGTTTTAGGATCACCTGCGATCATAGGAAGAGTAAATACATCAAACAGCGTTGAATCAACATAGATAACTTTCCCTTCCTGGACATTTTCATCGCCCTTTTTCACCAAAAAACCTCCGTAACCACGAAAACGAACATATTGTTCGACTTCCGGGTAGTCCTTTTTTAATGTAGGACCCATCGGTTCAGGAGCCACGGCAAGAATAAAATGATTTCCGCCAAATTGAATATCGCCGTCAACACGGTAAGTACGATCGGCTTTTTTATTGTACTTGTCATAGCTTAATTCATCCATAACATACAACATGATAAGCAGGCAGGTTGCCAGGCCTACAGACAAACCAATAATATTGATGGCAGAAAAACCTTTGTTCTTCCACAGGTTGCGAAGCGCAACTTTGAGATAGTTTTTTAGCATAAAACAGGAGTTAACTCTTTCTATGACGCTTCGTTCACCAAAGATGTTACCGTCTTTTTAAAACATTTGCCTTAAGCTTACTCTGTTCTTAGATTTTTTATCCCGACAATATTGATCCGGATAAAATCTCGCTGTATCGACCGTAAACGTTACTCACTCAGTTCGCAGAGATTTAACAGGATTGGCAATAGCTGCTTTTATCGCCTGCATACTCACGGTAGCAAGCGCAATAATGATAGCTGTTGTTGCAGCAATAAAGAATACCCAAACACTGATACCAACCCGGTATGCAAAATCTGCGAGCCATTGATGCATGGCCCACCAGGCAACCGGAAAAGCAATCACTGCTGCTATCACCACCAGCCATATAAAATCAGTGGACAATAATTTTACAATGCTGCCGACATTGGCGCCCAACACTTTTCTTATGCCGATCTCTTTTGTGCGCTTTACTACGGTTAATGTAGCCAGGCCGAATAATCCCATGCATGCAATAAAGATGGATAAGGCTGAAGCGAGCCTGACTATAACACTCATTTTTTGTTCTTGTTTATAAGATGCCGCAAGCGCTTCATCTAAAAAATGATATTCAAAATCCTGGTTCGGCGCAATAGTTTTCCATGTATCTTTTAACATGCTTATTTCTTTCGAAATATCTCCCGGTTTCAATCTCACGGAAATCCGCGGCTGCGGAGAAATGGCGAAGGATATATCGCTTGACTGGCGCATTATCGTGTCACCATTCAGTGATAGCACAAGAGGTTTTACCGGGGTATGAAGGGATTCATAATTAAAATCCTTCATTACTCCAATGATAGTTTGACTATAGTTGTCAAATTTTTTCCCTACCGGATCTTTTAATCCAAATTCTTTTACCAATGCCTCGTTCACAATTACGCTGTTATTGTAATCGGCTTTATTATCGGGCTGAAATGATCTGCCCTTTGCCATTTTTATTTTCATGGCATCGATGAAGTAAGGATCAACCTGGTTAAATTGAAAATCGCGATAAATATTTTTACTGTCTTTAAATCCAAGAGTAGCCCACGGTATTTCCGCAAGACTAAATACTGATGCGGACACATCAAGTATTCCTGGTTGTTTTTGTAATTCATTTTTATATAACTCCGCCAATGCGAAACCATCTTTCCTGTTTTTATTAGTAGGTACAATAATTACATGTTCTTTGTTGTAACCGAGATCTTTTGTTTGCAGGTAATGCATTTGTTGTCCAATGATCATCGTACAAATGATCATGACGATAGATGCGACAAACTGCCCTGTTATCAATGCTTTTCGGAAAAAACCTGCATTGTTTTTCAAACTCAGTTTTCCTTTTAAAACTTCAACGGCATTAAATCCTGAAAGAATGATAGCCGGATAAATACCGGCCAGTAAGCCGATGACAGCAATGAGTAGAAAGCAAAATGCAATGAATAAAATATCAAAATGCATTACAAGATTTCTCTCAATGAGGTGATTAAATGGCTGAAGAAGAAGAAACGAAATAGCAAGACCTATGATAACGGCAATTAAAGTCATTAGCATGTGCTTCTCCCCAAAACTGGCGAATAAGTTGTTTTCGTTCCGCACCTAATGCTTTTCTTACTCCTACTTCCAGTGCTCTTGAAGTGGAGCGACCGATAGACAATGTTATAAAATTGATGCAGGCTACAAGCAATATCAAAATACCGATCGTAGCAAGAATGTAAGCGTACTTTGGATTACTGGTAGGTTGTATTCCTGCCGGTAATGAAGTGTTTAAGTGGACATTGGTGATTGGCTGCACGTGTACATTGAATTCCTCTTTTCCATAATTTTCGCCTAACTGTTGCTTCATCATCAGAGGAAATTTCCTCTCTAAATCAGTAACCTTTACATTTTTACGCAGAAGAACATAGGTTTCATTAAAAACGTTGAACCAGTTATGTAACATGCGCGGATTAAAAACAGATTTTGCATTGCTGTATGGTATCAGCATATCGTACTTAATACTTGATTCTTCGGGAGAAGGTTCTGCAATGCCCGCTACGGTAAAAAGAGTTTTTTCGTTACCCAACGGTATTTCTATTGTTTTCCCTATAGCGTTTGAATTACCAAAATATTTTTTTGCTGTTGCCGGTGTAAGAATGATCGAATTGGAAGTCGGGAAGGGATCTTTCTCAGAGCCCGACAATAATTTAAAACTGAACATTTGGAAAAAGGTCGAATCCACCATCGTGATATTCTCATTAAATGATGTGTTGTTAAGTTTTATCAGCGAATTAAACAAATACACGCGGCAGGTTGATTCTACTTCGGGATAAGTGGTTTGCAAGGCTGCAGCCATTGGCAGCGGCGTAACCGTATTGATAAAATCCTCGCCATCTGCCCGTTCATGCTGCCAAACCCTGTAAAGTCTATTGGCATTTGAGTGAAAACGGTCATAGCTAAATTCACTTCTTACAAACAGCATGATGAGAATACAGCAGGTTATACCAACAGCAAGTCCCAAAATGTTGATGATACTGTATTGCCGGTATTTAAGTAAATAGCGCCAGGCAATTTTGAGATAGTTTTTAAACATAAAAAAGCTTTTAGCTATAAGCTGTTAGCTCATAGCTTGTTTTATTATTCCGTTCTTAAACTCTTAACAGGATTTGTGATTGCTGCTTTTATTGCATGAAAACTCACGGTAATCAAAGCGATCAGCATAGCTGCAACAGCAGGTAGAAGAAATATCCACCAACTAATTTTTATTCGGAAAGCAAAACCCTGTAGCCATTTGTTTCCGATCACCCATGCTATTGGTACAGCGATCAGGATAGCAATAGCTACTAATTGTAAAAAATTTTTGGAAATAAGGAAAGTAATACTGCCAATATTAGCGCCAAGTACTCTTCTTATGCCTATCTCTTTTGTTCTTTGCACAGTGGTGAAAGCTGCTAATCCAAATAATCCCAGACAAGCAAGGAGAATAGCAAGTCCCGCCGCAACGCTGAATAAAGAAAATGAGCGCTGCTCAGCCAGGTAAAGCTTATTATAATCCTCGTCTAAGAAATGATAATTAAAAGGCCTGTCAGGCACCCGTTGTTTCCAAGCTATTTCTAAACGGTTTAAAGTTGATTGTACATCATTTCCATTTATTCTGAGCATAAAGTCTCTGGAAAATCCCCGACCAAGAAAGATCAGCAGCGGACCGATAGGATCATGCAGGCTGCTGAAATTAAAATCTTTTACAACGCCTACTACGGGTCCTGTCACTCCTTTGTCAATTGTTTTGCCGATAGCCTGCTCCGGTGTCCAACCAATCTTTTTTGCAAGTGTTTCATTGATGATATAAGGCTGCTGATAATTTTTGTAATTATTCGAAGTATCCATCAGAGCAAAATCTGATTGCTGAAAATCTCTGCCTGCTAATAATTGCATCTTCATTGTTTTGATAAAATCAAGATCAACCGGCATCGCATTTAAAGAAATATCATGTTTCCCTTTTTCATCAATAGCAGTGATGCCATCGCCCCATTCAACATATTCCGGTGTTTCGTAGGAAGCAGTTACTCCTTCAACTCCGCGAACCTGCTCAAATGCGTCTTTAAGACCCTGAAAATTATCAAGCATTTTGCCACCAATGGGAAGCACGACAATGTGATCCTTATCATAGCCGAGATTTTTGGTTTGCATAAAATGCATTTGGCGCATGATGATAACTGTGTAAATGATCAGGAACGCAGAAATACTAAACTGTGCAACAATGAGTGCCTTACGGAGAAAACTCTTACCGCCTGTAAATGTGAACCCTTTTTTCAGCACGCCCATTATTTGCGTTCCGGATAATATCAATGCAGGATATAGTCCAGAGAAAAAACTTACGAACAAAGCAAATACTAATAGAGCAATGACAGGCAATGGTTGCAATAATACTTCGGAAGTAAAGTGCTTGCCTGAAACTTTATTGAAATTTGGGATCAGGAGAATACTTATTACCAGGGCAAGAATAGCACTGATGAAAGTGATGATTGAAGATTCACTGATAAATTGAAAGAAGACCTGCTTTTTCGATGCTCCCATTACTTTGCGCATACCGATCTCGGCACTTCTGCCTGATGATTGTGCAGTAGCAAGATTTGTATAGTTAGCACAGGCTATAATTAGGATCAGTAATGCGATCACTGCAAAAATATAGATGTAGGTAATGCTTCCATTCGGTTCAAATCCTGCAAGTTTTGAATACAGATGCACTTTAGTAAGCGGCTCAAGATGATAAGTGAGATAATCATTTCCCTGTAGTCCTGCATCTGTCCGCACTTCAGGTGTCTTCATATATTGATTCACCTGTTGCTGCAATGATGAAATGCTTTTATCATCACGAAGCAATAAATAAGTGATCCAGTTTGCCGTCCACCATGTTTCGTTGTCGACACCGTTGCCGAGATTCAAAAATTGGGTTACAAAATCAAATTTTATCTGTGAGTTCTGCGGCACATCTTCACAAACTGCAGATACCCTGAAATCTTTTCCTGCAGTTGTCAGCGTTTTCCCTACTACATTCTCATCACCAAAATATTTTTTCGCCATTGACTGAGTAAGCACAATTTTATCTCTTGCATCTAATGCAGTTGCCGGATCACCTTCGATCAGTTTAAAAGAAAATATTTTAAAGAATGGTTCATCGGCAAAGAGTATCCTTGGCTCATCAAAAACCTTGTCTCCGTTTTTGATCACGTTATGACTGATAAAAGTCCGTACATATTCTTCAACAATAGGAAAAGTTCGTTTGAATTGTGGTCCGACTTTCGTGCCCGTAGTAGCCACTTTATTAACCGTTCCCGCCTGGCCGTATTCCATAGTTACACGGGCAATACGATCTCTTTTGACATTGAATTTATCGTAGCTCATCTCATGAAGAATGTAAACACCAATAAGAAGGCAAGCGGCTAAACCAGCAGCCAACCCGAAGATGTTTATAGCAGAATAGAGTTTATGCTTCCAAAGATTCCGCCATGCGGTTTTGAAATAATTTTTAAACATAAAAAAGTTTTTGACTATAAGCTATTAGCTCATAGCTTGTTTTATTATTCTGTTCTCAAACTCTTAACCGGATTTGCTATCGCTGCTTTTATTGCCTGGTAACCGATAGTTATTAAAGCGATCAGTACAGACAGTAACCCGGCTGCTGCAAATACCCACCATCCGATATTTATGCGGTATGCAAAGTCCTCGAGCCATTTGTGCATGATCCACCAGGTAACGGGCACAGCGACTACAAAGGCAATGAGCACCAGCATTAAGAAATCTTTTGATAAAATATATACTACACTTTGCGTAGAAGCACCGAGCACTTTTCTTATTCCCACTTCTTTTGTTCGTTGAAGTATGTTGTAGGATGACAAACCAAGCAAACCAAAACAGGCAATTAAAATGGCGAGCATAGCAAAAAGAGTGAACACTTTTCCGAATTGCTGATCGGCCTTGTACTGTGTATTGTAAAATTCATCCAGGAAAAAATAATTAAACGGATCACTCGGAAAATGTTTGTTCCAGATGTTTTGGATAGCAGCAACACTTTTTCCCATATTGTTACTCGCCAATTTTATCGAATACCGGTTCCGGTTATTTGGTCTTAATAAAATAAGCTGCGGGTCAATTGCTTTTTGCAATCCCTGGTGATGAAAACTTTGCACCACTCCGATAATGGTTAATGTATCTCCCCTTATTATTTTCTGGTTGATCGCTTCTTCCGGGTTTTTAAAACCCATTAATAAAACTGCCTGTTCATTCAGTATTGCTGCTTTTTTATCTGAAGGAAAATCTTTTGAAAAATTTCTTCCCGCTATAAGTTTTAATTGAAACTGCGGAATAAAGTCGTAATCAATTCCGAGATGGTACAGGGTCACACTTTCTGAACCGGGAGGATTTAATCGCCTGATGCCGGAGGTCCAGTAAATTTCTTCACCGGGGACGGTGGTCGATGCAGCTATATTTTTTACACCGGTCAAACCAAGCACTTCGTCTTTGAATGGCTGGTAAGAACTTTGATACAAAGAATCTTTCAAAGTTTGCGCACCATCCAGTACAAGCGTTTGATTGATATTGATACCAAGATTTTGGTGACGCATGAAACTTACCTGCCTGAATACGACAATCGTTCCTGCAATGAGAATAACAGAAATACTGAATTGAAGAACGATGAGGCCTTTTCTGAGCAACAAACCTTTTGACGTGTTTTTGAATGCGCCTTTAAGAACACTTACGGGTTTGTAACCCGACATTACAAATGCAGGATATAATCCTGAAAGTAACGTACCAAAAACAAAGATCGAAACAAACAAAGCCCAGTATTCTGCGCTCAATCTAAAACCGGTTGCATCAGTACGTCCCATTAATGAATTAAATACGGGCGATAAAATAAATGCAGCAATAAAAGCTATTGCTGCTGCAACAAGATTCAACAACAAACTTTCCAGCATGAATTGCCTGACAAGATGTGCCTTTCCTGCGCCCAATACTTTGCGAACCCCTACTTCTTTTCCTCTTTCCACTGAACGGGCAGTGGCGAGATTAATGTAATTGATCCAGGCAATGGCCATAATGATAAAACCAATAAGAAACATAAAACCTACGGACCTGCCGTTACCATTTACTTCTGCTTCCTGGTTGTAATTAGAGTATAGATAAATATCTGAAAGAGGAATGACGGAAAGGGTGCTTTTTACATTATTCGTTTTGTTCCATTCCCGTTCATTTATATACCGGTCACAAAAAGCAGGAAGTTTTGATTCAAAATTTTTTAAATCAGTTCCTTTTTTTAATTGCAGGTAGGTATAAAAATCATACCATCCGAAAGACGTTTCTGCAGCATTGCTGGTATCGCCTGATATTTTTAGTTCATTGTCAAGCGTGGCATAAGAAACAAGGTAGTTAATGATCAGGTGAGAATTGGCAGGATAATCTTTGAAGACACCGGAAATCTCGTAGCTGTAATCTTTCGGCGCATTTCCGTCGCGGATCTCGAGGCGTTCACCCATTGCTTCACCGTTCCCGAAATATTTTCTTGCCATGCTCTCGGAAATAATTATTGTATTTGTATTGTTCAGCACTTTTGCCGGATCACCTTGCTGCAATTTTACTCCGAGCATTTTAATGGCAGAAGGATCTGCATAATAACCTTTCGTTTCTTTAAACTTCACGTTTGTTTTTGCATTTGCCAGCACAACGTTGTTATCAATCAATCGGCAAAAATCTTCCACTTCAGGATAATCTCTCTTCAATGCAGGCCCGATTCCCGGGTAACTTGTTGCGGACTGCCATGCCAGTTTTCCCTGTTGATACGAATCAAGACGCACACGAACCACCTGTTTTGCCTCCGGTTCAAACTTGTCATAGCTTCTTTCATAAGAGACATACTGAAATATCAGCAGGCAACAGGTGATGCCAATGGCAAGCCCGAGAATATTCAAAACAGAATATCCTTTGCGTTTAGCAAGGTTGCGAAATGCGAGGGTTAAATAATTTTTGATCATAGTCTGAACCAGGATTTATGTGATTAAAAGATTATGTTGATACTTTAACAATTGACAATTCACATTCTTATTCCCTTCTCAAATTTTTTGATCTATCCGAAACTCATTCCGAGTGAAGGCTCTTCACAGGATTTGCAATTGCAGCTCTGATTGCCTGGTAGCTGATAGTGATCAATGCAATCAGTACTGCCACGAAAACCCGCAATTATAAATACCCACCAGCTTATATTTATCCTGTAAGCAAAATCCTGTAACCATTTGTTCATAGCAAACCATCCAATGGGAAATGCAATGAGCGAAGCGACAATGACCAGCTTTAAAAAATCTTTTGACAACATTGCAATGATTCCCTGTACGCTTGCACCCAACACTTTTCGAATTCCAATTTCTTTTATTCTTTGTTCTGCAGCATAAGTTGCCAGCCCAAACAAACCCAAGCAAGCTATGATAATAGCAAGAGCTGCCATTATCAAAAAGATAGTTTGCCTTATTCTGTCCTGTCGGTAAAACAAATCCCATTGTTTATCCAAAAAATGATATTCGAACAAATGATTGGCATCAACGTCATGTAAAACAGTATTCATTTTATCAAGCATGCTGCCGGCATTGCCGGAGTAACTTTTGCGGTGAAGTAGTCAATAGCCTGCACAGGATTTTTTTGAAAGCCAAGTATCATTGGTTTTAGAGGTTCACGCAAAGATTGAAAATTGAAATCTTTTACGATGCCTACTACCTGCGCCACGTAAGGTCTATCGGGAGGAACGACCGTTCCATAGAAATCAACAGAAGGAATTTCGATCCGCTGACCTGTAGCGCCCTTTATACCCAATTCCTTTGCTGCTGTTTCATTGACCAATACGGAAGAAGAATCGGTTAAACTGTTAGCATAAAAATTGCGACCGCTTGATAATTTAATCTGGTAAGTTGATAAAAACTGGTCGTCGATTCCGAGGAAATACATTTCACTTCCATGTTCATTGTGAATGTTTTCGTTCTTTACTTCAACTTGCGGAATATCTTTCCATTCTCCGGGCACCCGTGAGCTGACACAAACTTTATTTACCTGCGATAATTTTAAAAATTCATTTTTTATCGCATCGGCGCTGTGTCGTACTTTTCCACTGTTGATGTCGATCACCAGCATTTGCTCTTTATTAAATCCCATGTCTTTTGTATCAAGGAATTTTACCTGCAGGTACACGATCATCGTTGCGATGATCATAACAATAGAGAGTGAAAATTGGAATACAACCAACGATCGACGAATCGAAAGTGTTCCTTTGCCGGGGCTTATTTTGCTCTTCAGCAATGACAAAGGCTTAAACCGCGATTGAAACAATGCAGGATAAATTCCCGAAAGAACAGCAATGATAATGAGCACTGCTAAAATCCCCAGCCATATGCGGGAGTCTGTATTGGTGTCAAGTGCAAGTTGTTTGCCGGTGAAAGAATTGAAAGCAGGCAAAACTAATTTAACCACGGCAAGTGCAGCGATCAATGCAATGACAGCGATCAGCAAAGCTTCTGTGAGAAATTGAACAACAAGATTTTTGCGTGTCGCTCCAGTCACTTTCCGAACTGCGATTTCTTTTGCCCTGTTCGTAAAGCGTGCTGTTGCAAGGTTCATGTAATTAATACAGGCGATCAAAAGGATAAACAAAGCGACAATGGAGAAAACATAGATATAAGTAATATTGCCTTTGTTGTTGTCATTGCCTTCAATGTCGCCTGAATGAAAATGAATATTAACCAGGGGTTGCAAAGCCAGGCTGATCTTCGTTTTATTTTTGGTATCCCGACTGCTGTTAAGCAATTGCTGCATTTGTTTTTCAACCGTGTTTTTATTTGCCTTATCATCCAGCAAAAAATAAGTAGTAAAATAAGTAGAGTTCCAGTCGTTATCGGCAAAGCTTGTGAAACTGCTGTCTTTCACACTTGCCTCGGAGAATAACAGGTCAAATGATAAATGTGAGTTATCGGGAAATTTTTTTAGTACACCTGTTATTTTGAACGGATGATTATCCCTGTCTGTTTTAATGGATTTACCAATTACGGTCGAAGTATCAAAAAGTTTTTTGGCCATCTCTTCTGTGAGGATAACCGTATACGGATCAGCTAATGCTGTCTTGCGATCACCCTCCACTAATGGAAAATCAAATGTTGTCAAAAATCCTTCATTACCTATCCTGTAATCTTCATAGAAAACGTTTGTGTTTTCTGTAGTGCTGATATTCGCTCTTCCAAATGTGGTCATCCGAACTACATCTTTAATACCGGGAATAACAGATTGCGATTTTTCAGAGAGTTGATAACCTGCTCCGTCGACCTTTACTTCTTTCCCATCTGGTGAAGTTCTGTCTTCAATAAGCCGGTAGATATCGTTAGCATTTTTGTGAAAGCGATCAAAGTTCAGTTCATCAAAAATGTAAAGTGCGATAAGAAGAAAACTGGCCAGGCCAATTGTCAACCCAATAATATTGATGAAAGAAAAAACTTTATTCTTCATCAAATTGCGCCATGCTGTTTTGATATGAGTTTTAAACATTGTCTTAAGTCAAAATTTAAAATTTAAAAGTCAAAAAATTTTATCCCAGGGCATTTTGGATTTTGATCTATACCTTTTGAATTTTAGTTACCTCTCAAACTTCTTTGACAACCAAAGCTCATTCCGAGCGAAGGCTGTTCACCGGATTTGCAAGCGCTGCTTTTATTGCCTGGAAGCTCACTGTTATCAGTGCAATTGAAATGGCAATGATGCCGGCAAGCACAAACATCCACCAGCTTATATCTATTCTATATGCAAAATCCTGTAACCATTTGTTGGCGGCCCACCATGCGAGTGGTGATGCTATCAAAATGGCTATCGTGACAAGCGCAATAAAATCTTTTGATAGCAATACGGTAATCCGCGAAACAGATGCACCTAAAACCTTCCTGATTCCAATTTCTTTTATTCTTCTTTCAGCGGCAAACACAGACAGGCCGAATAATCCAATACAAGCTATCCCAAGGGCTATGCCGGTAAACAACTCAAGAATAACGGCAAGCTTTTGATCGGATGACCACAGCTTTGAAAAATTTTGATCTTCGAAATAATATTCAAAAGGATAATCAGGCTCATATGCTTTCCATTGTTGTTCCAGGTAGGCCAATGTTGAAGAAATATCACCGGGATGTACCCGAACCGCAACGTTCCGCCAATAGCCAGGATTCGCACCTATTAGTAATGGTTTGATTGTATTTGAAAAATTTTCAAAATGAAAATCTTTTACCACTCCAATCACCCGTCCTTTAATAATGTCATCAGGGCTATCTCCAAAAGTCGAAAGTGTTTTACCGACAGCGTTATCAGTCTTCCAGCCTAATTGCTTAACTGCCGTTTCATTTAAAATATAGCCAAAAGAATCCGTGGCCATTTGTGGGTTAAAATCTCTTCCGTTTAAAAGATGAAAGCCCATTGTTTTGGTTATATCCCAATCACCGCGTATATACCAAAGAGGAACAAATTGATCTTTTGTTTTTCCTTCTGGTATAAATACATCCTGGTTCTCGTATGCTTCTTTTCCGGGCAAATAATTGAGAATGGTTACAGATTGAACAGACTTATATTTTAGTATATCTGCTTTTAAAGCTTCTTTTTTATCAGTTGAAAGATCTCCATGGAAAGGAAATACAATTAATTGATCTTTCTGAAAACCTAAATCAGAATTATTCATGAAAGAAATTTGCCTGCCCACTATTATTACACCAATAATTAAAGTAAGCGAAATGGTAAACTGGCCAACAATTAAGAGGCGGCGCAAAGAGACTCCGTCGCGATTGGAATTAAAAGATCTTTTAAAAATCTTTACCGGGGATAATCCCGATAAATAAAATGCCGGGTACCCGCCTGAAAACAATATGACCAGTATCAAAGTGCCTGCGAGAATCGATAGCAGAACAGGATGGAATATTTGCAACAGGTTCATCTCTTTACCCGTCAACTGATTTACAAAGGGCAAAGAGAAAAAAACAATTACTAATGATATAATAACTGCAATAAAGCACTGCACAACAGATTCAAATAAAAATTGCCGGACAAGATTTTTTCGTAGTGCACCAACAACTTTTCTCACTACAATTTCCTTACTTCTAATAGAAGCCGAAGCCGTAGAAAGGTTGACAAAGTTTATACAGGAAAGAAGTAAAATTAATATGGCTATTATGCCAAATAGCAATACGTAATTATAATTACCATTCGGCTCAAGCTCCACACGGAGGTTTGAATGCAGGTGAATACTGCCTAGGGGTTGCAGGTAAACGTTTATTCCATGTCCGTTTTTCTTTTGAAAATCAGACCAGCTCACACCACTTTTTTCGGTTATCTGCGCAGCAAAATTTTTTACAACGATATCCCCGATTTTCTTTTCTAATGCATTTACCGAAATATCCGGCCGGGTAACGATATAAGTAAACATGTAAGGTATCAGCCAGTTATCCTTATGTCTCTGATTAAGCGAAGAAAAAGAAAGCAGGAAATTAAAATGAAAGTGTGATTGCGCCGGAAGATCGTTTATGATTCCGGTTATTTTATAGTCTTTATTCTCGCCTTCTATTCTAATTATTTTATTCAGTGCATTTGTTGTACCAAAATATTTTAGTGCTGTTGATCTATCTATTATTAAAGTATTTGGGTCTGTGAGTGCTTTCTGAGGATCGCCGGATATAAAATCAAATGTAAATACATCAAAGACGCTTGAGTCCGCATACATGAAATTCGTTTCATAAAAGCGCTTATCATTATAAACAAAGAGCGCCTTTGCGTCGCGATTTTTTACAATACGCACGACATTATTGATTTCAGGCAATGCTGACTTAAGCGCCGGTGCAAGCGGCATCGGCGTCAAAGGATTATTAAAATCAGGGCCCATATCCATTGCAATGCGATAAATATGATCCTTGTTTTTATTAAACTTATCATAGCTTAACTCGTCGTTTATGAAAAGAGCAATAACTATAAATACAGTTAACCCGATAGATAAGCCGCTAACGCTGATCCATGTATTCAGCCTGTTTTTGGAAAAACTTCTCAGAGCCGTTTTCCAGTAATTTCTAAACATTACATAATTTTTAAAAGTTAATAATCGTTACCGATAATTTTCTCATGTAATATTTTTTAGAATAGAACCTCAAAACTTTATTCTGTTTTCAAACTTTTTACCGGATTTGCAATTGCCGCTCTTACGGTTTGTACACAAATCAATAGTATGGTTATTAATCCCAGGCATGCAATTGAGACAATGAATGGCGTTGCTGTTATATTTATTCTGTATGCATATTCCTGCAACCATTTCTGCATAATAATGTATGCAAGCGGACATGCAATTAATCCACCGATTATTATTACCGTAACCAATTCCCTTATGAATAATGAAACGATCCCAGCAACAGAAGAACCGACTACTTTTCTAATAGCTATTTCTTTTACACGTTTCTGGATACTTAAAGCGATCAGGCCGATTACACTAAGCAACACAATAACTAAAGCAAGGGAACTTGCAGTATAAGATGCTTTTTTTAATCGCAATTCCGTTTGATATAATGATTTAAATTTCTGATCCATAAATGTAAAATCAAATGGTGCATTGGGCGAAAGTTCTCTCCATTTGTTTTGGATCACATCGATTGTTCGAGCAATATTGGATGTGTCTAGTTTTAAAGAAAGATATCGATACGATAACAGGTCACGAACGTTAAAAAATGCTACCGGGTCAATATGATCCTGTAGACTGGAATAGTTGTAGTCCTTTATCACACCAGCCACTGTTACTACTGATCCCACCGGCGGTGATGGTAATCTTATCTGAGTATTTACCGCAGATTCATTAGTGAGGCCTAATGCTTTCACTGCTGATTCGTTCAGCACAATTTGATTAGGTATAAATCCATCGCCAGCGGTGAAGAATTTTCCGCTTACCAGTTTCAAACCGAACGTAGAAGCATAGTTTTCATCGGCGTCGAACGATGTTATTAATACAGTTTTTCCATCACCATTCAAAGTTTGCATACCAACACTTATGGGCGGTTTTCGGTCAGGTATTTCAAAAGAAAGTGATGCGCTTTTAACGTCAGGAATTTCCATCATTCCATTGCGTATGCTCATCATCCTGTTTGTACCCGTTGAATCCCATTGCTTCGGGAAAGCAGTTATCACCAGCACCTGGTCTTTGTTATAACCAATGTCTTTTGAAAAAATATACGAGACTTGTTTTGAAACTGTAAATGCACTTATCAATACAACAGTCGCTAATGCAAACTGAAATACCAGCATGGCTTTTCTTAATAGCAACCCGCCTTTGGCCGTATCAATTTTTCCTTTTACTGCGCTCACTACTTTTAATGAACTCAATACAAATGCAGGATAAATTCCGGCAAAAAATCCCGTTAAAAAGATCAATACAATAAAATAAAAAACAATGGTCGTGTTAAATTGAAAAAGCGATTCAAAAGTTGTATTCAATACCTGGCTGAAAACTGGTCGTAATATTTCATACAACACCAGTGATATAACACCGGCAACAGCAGTGAGTAGCAATGCTTCTGATAAGAACTGGAGGATGAGTTGTTTTTTTTCACCGCCGAAAACTTTACGCAAGCCGATTTCTTTCAGCCTGTATGCAGAAGTGCCGATGTTGATGTTCACAAAATTGATGACCGCCATTAACAAGATGAAAATGGCCACAAAAGCAAGAGACAAGATCATTTTGGATACGGCACCATTGTGATCTTCGAGATAATAATTTTTTACGGGAGCCAGTTGCACGGTAAGATTATCCTGCACATTTTTTGGCGTGTACTTTTTTAAAGTTTGTTGGATTGGTAGTTCAAGGTCTTTCGGAGAAATACCTTGTTTTAGTTCAACCATACTTACTTCATAAGGGCCGCTCCATCCTTCGGATGGATCGCCACCACCATAAAATTGGTTACCTATCGTGGGCACAAACACACGAT
>CAWCNR010000009.1:0-592536 GCA_963796995.1 uncultured Bacteroidota bacterium | reverse complement strand
CTGTAGCTTGTTGAAAATCTAAAGCGCCTAGTTCGGAACTATTTTTTTCATTGTTATGATTAATAGTAAGCCCTGAATCATTTAGACCTATACGGTTTATCTTGCCTGAAATTTTCATTTTTGGAACTTCCACCATTTCATATATTGCAAATTTGATACTGGATGAACCGCAGTTAATAGTTAATATATTTGAATTTCCTTTACTCATGATTATATTTTCAATCCCCACCGTTCCAATTTTCCACGGGTCTTTTTATAATCCATATGATGAATGCCTTTGATACCAAGACTTTCAGCAATGCTTACAAACATTGGCCGGTCTTCAATATAGATTACTTCAGCAGGCTCGACCTGTGCTATATCAAGAGCTATTCTGAATATGTCTGCATCAGGTTTTCTAAAGTGAACAAAACAGGATGAAATAAAAAAATCAACAAAGTTTTTCAACCTGAATTTTTCAATGCGATAAGTATTTAGCTCTCTTGCTTCATTATTCACAACAGCAACTTTTAAACCGTACTTACTTTTTAATTCTGTGATCAGGTGTATCATGTCCGGGAAGGGTTTCGATTGAGCAAACATGAACTCCCTGAACTTAGTTTTTGTAAAAGATCGCTTTTTGTAAAACACGGTTCGATCAAGATATTCTTCAAAAGAAAGTTTACCCAATTCGTAGGTATTAAATGTAAGCTGATGCCGTGCTTCCATTTCTTCCTCATCCAGGCGAAATTTCTTTGCAGCAAGACGGCGCGACTCATGTTCCCAACCATTAGTAAGCAAAACTCCTCCGATGTCCAGAAATAAAGTGGTTACTTTTTTTGTAGTTCGCATTTCCATTTTTTATCTTTTAAGAAAATTCTGTCATTAAAACCCAACCGCAGCTTCTATCATTATGCCATTGAATTTTCCGCCTGAGCGTATATCAGTTGAGACAAAATTTTTATACTCCTGGTTCACGTATTCTGCTTTGAGTAAAATGTTTTTTGTAAGAAACCATCCTGCAGAACCGACTTCTCTGTTAATAGTTACATCGTTCGAATTTCCAGGGATTGCCGCGTTGACTGTGTTATAGCGAGCACTGATCCAAAAATTTTCTTTTTCAGCAGGGAACCTGTAAACAACATCTGCAGCATATTGTGTAGCATGACGCATGTCTGTCTCCGTGATGGATCTTCCCTTCGCAAACTCAGCTGTTCCAAAAATTTCGAGTCTCTTGTACTTGATAAAAGGATTTATCATAAAAGTAGTTACCTGCTCTCTGAATACAGGATTTAACCTACCCGACCAGGCATTATCTTCAGAGTTTGCCGCGGAATTTTCCAATACTAAGAAATAATGAGAACCTGTTCTATCTCCAAAAAACAAAGTATTTCCGCCTGAACTTTTGTCTTCATAAACAGAACCTGTTATTCTTACTCTTAAATCATTTATCAGCTGTTTATCAAAACCAAGTTTTCCATGAAAGGCAGGAGTGCTACGATTTCTTTTTCCTGTTGCCGCATCAATTGCTGAAGACTTTACCACGGTTGGATCCAGTACGCCATTACTGATTCCACCCATTACAAAAAAACCTTTGTTTGAATGATAATAAATTTCTCCTCCTATTTCCGTGGCAAATTCATCCATAATATAATTCTCAACAAACGGATTATACATTACATTCCCTCCGTCCGTTCTTCGATAATGCTGATCACCGTAATCCACTTCAAAATCGCCAATTTTAACAGTAAGATATTTCATAAGATTATTAAGGAAATCACTTTTAATGAACGGAAGTTTATCAAACTGAATATATCCGCCTTTTACCCACGCTTCGAGGTGATGTCTCGTAGACAAATAAGTTGTAAGACTTAACCGAACGCCATCAGCAAGCTGGGCATCAATATTCAGATTAGCCATAGCAAGATTAAATCCATTGGTCAGCGAGATAAGCTGATTGCTGTTGACTCCGTTCACAATTACCGGTGTGGCGTTATTATGATGTTGTAAGCCCTGGAAATCCTGAGCAAAATTGCCACCCACTTTTACATGCAACCCATTGAACACACCCGAATCTTCTTTTGTAGTTTCGAAAACATTCAAACCGTCTTTGTCATTTGACCTGGAATATTGAATGGAATTTTGCTGCGCTATTGCATTAAAGGCTGTGCATATGGGAATCATTATTATTGCTTGCCGGAATATTTTGATCGTTGTTTTCATTGATTTTAATTTTTAGAATTTGACAATATTTAATCAATGCTTGATAAAATTCATTTTAAAACTGAGAGTGATATTATCGCCTGTCTTGAGCATCCCGAAAAGAGCAGTTGGCGGATCAACATTATAGTCACTCATTTTAATGGGCAGGGAACCTTCGAATACCAACTTTTCATTTGAAGACTTTGATATGGTAACTTGCATGTTTATACGCTTCGTAACCCCTGCGATTGTGAGATCACCCTGTGCAGAAACAGTATTTGAATTTCCTCTAATAGATTTAACAGGCGTACTGAGTGTAAAAATAATTTCAGGATTTGCATCAGCCTTCAGAGCATCGTACGTTTTATTATCCATTACCGAATGATCGCTTTTGATAGAATGAACATCCATCCTTATATTAACAGCATTTATATCAAAGCTTCCGTCTTTGTTCCAATTTATCACTTCATTACCCGTCACCTTTTTCACCGTTTCATCCCAATTATGAAGATTGGATGTACCATGAATCGTGACTATATAATTATAGAGGATATAATTTTCCTGGGCAGAGAATCCCGTACTTATAAGTGAGTAAGTCAGAAAAAAAATTTTTAGAAGTTTCATACTTCAGATGTTTTGTTTAAGGATTCATTTTTTCAAAAACTAACCCGGCAATTATTCCCTGTAATAAGCCAAGGGCCATCCAGGTAGCGACCAGGGCAAGCGTTACATCCAGGGCGCTATATATCATCCACATCATCGGGAAAATAGCAACGACGGCATAGATCAATCCGAACTCAATACCACGTGTCAGGAAAGAACCTCTGACAACACTCTTAAAGCGCTCCCAAAACCATGACAGTGCCAGGCTTATAATAAAAGGATGAATAAAGAATATTAAATACCTGCTTGATTGTTTGTCAAAGGCTGGATCAAAATATTGCCCTGCAAGGTTTGGAAGAAACCAAATCGTCACATACAAACCAAGAACGCTAAGGATTAATAGAACAATACCTGAAACCAATCCCGGCAAGATTATTTTTTTCATAATTCTTATTTTTAGTTCAAGCTGCTTTGATATTTTCTAATTCGACAGTATCACTTTTAAAGCTTTTTCTTCGGCAGCATTGCCAAATGTGTCATATGCCTTCATGATCTCATCAAGCCTGAAGTGATGTGTAATTAATTTTTTAGGATCAAGTTTATGAGACTGAACATTTTTGTACAACATCGGGGTTGTAACTGTATCCACCAATCGCGTAGTAATAGAAATATTCTTTGACCACAGGGTTTCCATATGAAGTGTAACGGCTTTACCATGCACACCAATGTTGGCAATATGCCCGCCGGGATCTACAATTGCTTCGCATAGTTCAAAGGTTGCAGGCACACCCACAGCTTCAATAGCAGTATCAACGCCTCTTCCCTTTGTCAGGTTCATTACTTTTTTTACAGCATCTTCTTTGCTGCTATTAATAGTTTGAGTAGCTCCGAATGTTTTTGCCATCTTAAGCCTGTTATCATCAAGATCAATCATAATAATTTCCGCAGGTGTATAAAATTGCGCAGTTAATAATGCGGCCATTCCTACAGGTCCGGCGCCGACGATGGCAATTGTATCACCCGGACTCACCTTGCCATTCAATACACCACATTCAAATCCCGTTGGCAAAATATCGCTCAGCATTACAAGAGCTTCTTCATCTGAACCGGCAGGAACAGGGTACAAACTATTGTCAGCATAAGGTATTCTTACATATTCGGCTTGTGTACCGTCGATTATATGTCCTAATATCCAACCACCATTTTCGCAATGCGAATACATTCCTCGTTTGCAATACTCACATTTACCACAGGAAGTAATGCACGATATTAATACATGATCTCCCTTTTTGAAATTACTGACTGAACTTCCCACTTCTTCAATAAGACCTACTCCTTCATGACCGATAATTCTTCCATTTGTAACTTCGGGAACATCTCCTTTCAAAATGTGAAGATCGGTTCCGCAGATAGTAGTTTTAATGATTTTTACAATGGCATCAGTAGATTCTTTTATGGTCGGTTTGGGTTTTTCTTCCCAGGATTTTTTTCCGGCACCGTGATAAACTAAAGCTTTCATGATTTTAAAATTTAATTATTTTAAGAGATAAATTGTTTGCAGCAAAAAATGTGCTCACTCTTATATACAAACAATAAACCTTCTCTGTAAAGAGAATGGTTATACCTACCAACCTTCTAATTTATTCTTTCGCCAAAATAATTTGACGAATAAATAAGAGGCAAGGGATTAAAATATCATAAGGAGATGGAAAATATTCTGCAAAGTGAAACAAATATTATATCATGAAGAAAAATTTTTCTTAAACCCGATATACGGGCTCATTCGCCAGACAAATAGGTTATTGGGCAAGACAGAATTAGAGATACCGCGATTATCTGCAAATATGAGGTACTTGTAAATCGCCGGGTAATTTATCATCTTTTGCTAACATCAATTAATAATTACAATGCAACTGCCCTGATATATGAAATAGTCCTGGAGTAATGATAAAAATAAACTCAAAATTCTTTCTATTTTTTTTTCAGAATGATTTCATACAGGTCCTTTCGGCGATCTTTCAGATTCCGAACGCTCCCATAAGAATGCAATTCATCAAGCAGTGACAGATCAACATCGGAGATCAAAATCATTTCGGTGTTAGGTGTAGCCTCACTTTTTACACCATCATGTGGAAAAGCAAAATCGCAGGGAGTAAAAACTGTGGACCGGGAATATTGAATATCCATATTTTCAACTTTGGGAAGATTACCAACACTGCCCGTGATAGCTACGTAACATTCATTTTCTATCGCCCTTGCCTGCGCACAACAACGAACTCTCATATATGCATTTTGCGTGTCGGTCAAAAACGGTACAAAAAGAATTTGCATTCCCTGGTCTGCCAGCAAGCGTGACAGTTCAGGAAATTCTACATCATAGCAGATCAAAATTCCGATTTTACCGGCGTCAGTGTCATACACTTTTAACCTATTACCCCCGCGAATGCCCCATTGAGCGGATTCATCAGGTGTGATATGAATTTTTTCATAATAATCTACTTTCCCGTTTCTGTGGCAGAGATAACCAATATTGTTTAGCGTTCCATTTTCAATGCTTGGCAAACTTCCTGTAATGATATTGACGTTATATTTAATTGCCATTTTCTGAAACCTGTCTTTCATTTCGGGTGTGTACTCAGCAATTTTTTTCATGGCATCTGCGCTATTCAGGTCATTGTATTCAGCCATAAGGGGTCCGTTGAATAATTCAGGAAGCAGGGCAAAATCACTTTTATAAGCAGCCACGGCGTCGATAAAATATTCTACCTGGGAAAAAAGTTCTTCCACGTTGCTATACAATCTCATTTGCCATTGAATAAGACCAAGCCGCACATAGCTTGTTGGTGTAAATGATTTTCTGGAAGGTGTGGAGTAATAAACATTATCCCATTCAAGGAGGGTCGCAAATTCCCTGCTTTGAACATCATCCGGCATGTATTCCTTAAGAACTTTTTTTACATGGAAATCATTTGAAAGCTGAAAAGTGAGCACCGGATCATATATCTCTTTGCATTTTACTTTATAGATATATTCCTTCGGAGTAAGCTTATCTGCGTATTTATGATAGTTCGGAAGTCTTCCTCCAAAAACAATAGCTTTAAGGTTTAGCTTCTCGCAAAGTTCTTTCCTGGCATCATATAATCTTCTTCCTAATCTTAATCCCCTGTAGTCAGGATGAATAAAAACTTCAATTCCATACAACACATCGCCATGTGGATCATGTGTACTAAAAGTATAATTACCGGTGATTTGTTTATAAGTGTGTTCATCTTCATACCGGGCATAATCCACAATAATTGAAAGAGCGCAGCCAACCACTTTGTCATTGACTTTTACAACTATTTGCCCATCCGGAAATCTTTCGATCAACCGACTAATGGCGTCTAGACTCCAGTAACTACCCTGCCAATTTGGATAGGATGCTTTCATTGCAACCAGCAATTGCTGGTAATCTTCAACTGATAATTTCTCTATTTCGAGTTTTTGAATCACGTTCATAAATAATCTGCAAAAATTATTCTACAATTAATTTTAAGGAATCTGCTTTTATTCGATTGGTTACCCAACTGGTAAGTTTTTCCCTTTCTTTCTCAGGGAAGCGCTTTGAAAATTTGCAAACAAAAATAGTAATAGTGTCCCGTCTTGTTGAATCAATGTTGGTAACTATCGTATTTGTTAAACTGTATTCTTTCAAATCCGGATACAAAGAATGGAGTTCCTCTTTAATATCAGGTATTGGTTTTTCAAGTTTTGTCAGTGGCTTCGGCTTAACCGTATCCTGCTCCTTTTGTTTTTTAAACACATCTTCAAGGATGCTCGCTTTTATCTGGCTAAAATCTATTTCCTGTTTGGCATTTAATCCTTGCCTTATCACCAGGTTAGTGTGGCCTAATTTATATTTTTTCATTCTTTGTTGCAATGAATCTATTTCGGTTTGTGAGAGATCCTCTCCTATTAACAACAGATCGATCGAACTTTTCGGAGGATCATAATTATATGTTTGATTAACTACCTGTGTCTGTTTAAATCTAAACTCATTTTGCACAAACTGCCTGGCATTATTTTCAAAAACACTTTTATTTACAATTCTGTAAGCAAGGTAAATGCTGGGAAGAATGGTAACCGTGACAATAATTATAATGTAGCGTGATACTCTCTTTTGAACTTTTTCATCCTGGAATATTTTTTTATGAAATTTCAAATACCTAACCATGATATAGGTGGCAATACATATAAAAAGACTGTTGATGAAAAAAAGATAGATAGCGCCAAAAAAATACAACATATGCCCTGTAGCCAATCCAAAGCCGGCGGTACATAGCGGGGGCATTAAAGCAGTGGCAATGGCAACACCGGGAATAACATTGCTCTTATGTTTTCTTGTACCGGCCACGATGCCTGCCAGACCGCCAAAAATAGCTATCAATACATCCCATATAGTTGGAGTGGTCCGCGCCAGTAATTCTGATCTTGCTTCATGCAAAGGAGTAACAAGAAAATAAAAGGTAGATGTTGCTACACTGATAATTACTGCAATAACTAAGTTTTTAACTCCTTTTTTTAAAAGATCCAGGTCAATAATACCCATGCCAAGACCTACTCCCATGATAGGACCCATCAATGGAGACACGAGCATAGCGCCAATAATAACAGCAGATGAATTGACATTAAGACCGACAGAAGCAATAAATATCGCAAAGATCAAAGCCCATAAATTCGACCCTTTGAATTCAACATCCCGATTGATGTTTTGTACAATAGTAGTTTCATCCGCTTTATCTTCATTTAAGTTGAAGCGATCTTTAAGAAAGTTTCTTATAGCAATAATGATTTCCTTCACTGGCGATTATTAGAAATGGCTATGATGGAATGAATAAAGCTAAGCAAATATGTGTTAGATTATCTACAACAAATCGAATCTCTATTAACCGTAGCTAAATTTTAATCCTTCAATTTTAAAATATCTTCTGTAGTAAAATGAATGCGACTGCTCCTGCCAAAAATCCGACCAAAGCGATCCAGGATATTCTGCGCAGGTACCACAAAAAATTCACTTTTGCCATCCCCATTACTGCTACGCCGGCAGCAGAGCCAATGATTAAAATGCTTCCTCCTGTTCCGGTAGTATACGCCAAAAATTCCCAGAGCTGGTGATTTACGGGATATTGATCCAGTGAATACATTCCCTGCGCGGCTGCCATCAATGGCACATTATCAACAATAGAAGAAAACATGCCCATTATCATCACTATTGCGTGTAAGTTGCCAACTTTCTGAGTCATCCACGAAGCTGCTGATGCAAGCAACCCTGTTCTTTCCAAAGCAGCAATAGCAAGAAGAATCCCTAAAAAAAATAAAATGCTGGGCGTATCAATTTTGCGCAATGCATACGCAGGCGAAAGAAGATACCGGTCTCTTTCTTCTTTATTTCCACCTATCCTTTCCGTAATGATCCACATAATTGCAAGCCCGAATAATATACCCATATAAGGAGGAAGATGCGTGACCGTTTTAAATACAGGAACTAAGATCAAAACAAAAATGCCACATAATAAAACCAATAGTTTTTGCGATGATTTGTTTGATGTGTTCTTTGGAGTCAATGGTTCTTTATGACTTTCCATCCGCCTTCCGATTTTTGGAGTGATCAGGATAAGAGGAACTATTACGCTGATGACACTCGGAAGAAACAGTACTTTAATGATATTCCCCGCTGTAATTTGTCCGCCCAGCCAAAGCATAGTGGTCGTTACATCTCCAATTGGGGACCATGCACCACCTGCATTTGCGGCGATCACGATCATTGCCACGAAATATAATTTTTCCTTTGGATCCCTGATGATCTTTTGAAGAAGTGAAACCATCACGATCGCAGTTGTCAGGTTATCCAGGACAGGAGACAGAAAAAAAGTGATTCCCGAAATAACCCAAAGCAGTTTTCTTTTATTGGAGATATTTATTTTTTGGGTAACGATGTAAAAGCCGTCATGAAGGTCAATTATTTCAACTATCGTCATAGCCCCCATCAGGAAAAAAAGAATTCCTGCAAACTCACCAATGTTGCCGATCAATTGTTTTGCAACAAGATCTTTATCTTCTGAAAAAATTATGTAAACAGTCCAACACAAAACCCCTGTTATCAGGGCAAAAGCAGTTTTATTAATTTTGATCGTATGTTCAAATGCTATGGCAATATACCCGGCAATAAAAATTGTTACAATTAGTTCCGTCATTATCTCCGTTTTGGTAATTGAATAAGCCTTATAATTCTTATCACTGTTCCAGTAAGATCGTTCTTAAAATTAAGCAATCGATCATCATCAAAAGTTAAGCAAGTTCACCATAAATGGAGAAATTGAAAAATACAAACGCGTTTTACGACGAAGCTAGTTTCCTTGCAATTCTTCCTATTGTGAGTCCCTGTACAATAATTGAAAAAATTACAACTATGTAAGTGATCGAAAGAAATTCATGCCTGTACATATCTGCGGGCAATGATAAAGCCAATGCAACGGAAATGCCTCCTCTTAATCCGCCCCAGGTAAGTATCGCGATCGAATTTTTTTCAAAGGCTCTTTTGAATGACAAAGCAAAAATAGGAATGGAAACAGCGAGCCACCTGGCAAATAAAATGACGGGTATCGCAATAACACTGATCCACAAAAGGCCCTTCATAGATATAACCAGCATTTCGAACCCGATTAAAATAAAAAGAAGGGCATTCAATATTTCATCAATAAGCTCCCAGAATTTATTCAGATAATCTCTTGTAAGACCTGACATCGCTTTATTCATTCCTTTGTTTCCAATAATAATTCCTGCCACCACCATTGCAAGCGGCCCCGATATATGAATAATAGAAGCCAGCAAATATCCGCCCATGACCATGGCCAGCGTAATTAAAACTTCCACCTGGTAGTGATTGATGGAGCGTATCAAATAAAACCCGGCATACCCAAGAATAATTCCCCAGAGCACGCCGCCTCCCGCCTCTTTTAGAAACAACAACGAGACCTGAGAAAGAGAGATATGATCTGAGCCTAATCTTGCCGTTTCGAATATGGCTGCAAACACAACTACTCCTACCCCATCATTAAATAATGATTCGCCGGCTATTTTTATTTCGAGAGAAGGAGGAATATTTGCGTTTCGTAAAATACCAAGCACAGCAATCGGATCCGTTGGAGATATCAAAGCGCCAAATAACAAACAATATATAAAAGGGATTTTTAAAGAAAATAAGTGAAATGTAAAATACATGATTGTGCCAATGGAGGCAGTCGAAATCAAAACTCCTATGGTTGCAAAAGAAACAATAGGGATAAACTCTTTTTTCAACTTATTGATGTCTACATGAAGAGCTCCGGCAAATAACAGGAAGCTTAACATCATCCTCATCAGTACATTTTCAAAATCTATTGATTTTACTATTTCAGAGGAATTTTTTAATAAAGAAGGATAGTATGAACCAATTAAAACCATCGCAACTGAAGTCAGTAGCGAAATGATCATGATACCGATTGTGGGGGGCAGTTTCATAAACCGGTAACTGATGTAGCTGAAAGCTGCCGTCAATACAATTAATATGGTAAGTATGCTATAAAAATCCAGGTTCATCAAATAAAATTATGAAAAGCTTTTTTCAGATCAGTTTTAAATCTGCAACCCCTTTCGTGAAGTTAATACTTGTTAAATAAAAAGAGTGAGTGCAAAATTTTGATATCTTCAAAACGAAGTCATATTGGTAGCAGACGGAAGTGTAATCGTAAAAATCGTTCCTTCGCCAACAACAGATTTTACGGAGATATTTCCTTTGTGCAGTTTAACGATCCTTTGCGCCATAGACAATCCAAGTCCAAAACCTCCCTCCATTCTATAGCCATCAACGCGATAAAACGGCTGAAAAATATTTTCAATCTCATCAGGAGGTATTCCTACACCCTTATCCCCGATAGAAACAACAATATTTTTTTCCCCGGCTTTTAAAAAAATATTGGCCTGCCGATTGGATGAATATTTACAGGCATTCAATACAATATTTTTTATGGCAGTTAGTAACAAAGTCTCGTTGCCAAACACCAAAAGTCTCTCTTCGTCTTCCGGCAGCTCACCAAAATCCAAAACCACGGAATATGCTTCATTGATCCTGGCAACTTCTGAAGGAAGCCTTAAAATAATTTCATCGATCCTGATCAGGTTAATTTCGAGCCCCCCCTTATTACCCGACGCTCTCGCAAATTCAAGAAGAGTTTGAGTGAGCTTTCCCATGTAATGCACATCATTATATACTGACTGTATGACTTCGCGGTATTCTCCGGGACTTCTTTCATTTTCGAGTGTTACCTGGAGCTGGCTTGAGATAGAAGTAAGCGGAGTGGATAATTCGTGCGATGCATTAGCAATGAAGCGCCGCTGCAATTCAAAGCCTTCCTGCAACTGGTCAAGAAGTTGATTAAAAGTGCCTGCCAGGTTAAACCATTCATCTTTTACACGTCCTGCCGATACACGGCGTGTAAGATTTTGCATGGATATTTCTGACACGTCATCCGTTATTTTTTTTATTGGCGATAATAATTTTCCTGAAAAAAGATAACCTACCAGCATAGTAACGATGATGCCCCAAAAAAAACTTAACATCAATATATTTCTCAAATGCAAAAGATTCTGCTTCCCGTCTTCATCATTAGCCGCTGAAATGATCACCATGTCCAGATCTTTTCCCAAATAGTGATAAGCAATTGCTTCTTTGTTTCCGCTTGTGAAATAGTGACTCTCACCTTTCCTGACTTCCTGAAGAATTTTTGAATTCACATGCAGGCTATCACCCGCCAAATCGCTATAGATATATATTTTCCTGCCATTGGAATCGTATACCTGCACCACTTTTTCTTTCAGTGATATAGTTGTCAGCGAATCAATTTGCCGTAGCGTTTGCCTGTCGAATATTTCTTTTTTACTAAATAAACGGCCGGTTGTAATAGCACGATTGGTTAATCGTTTTTTGATGGCATTCAATCTTTCGCTGTAAGAAAAATAGTAGATCGACCCGCATACTATGCCCAGGATGATAAATACAAGAAGTACGAACAACAATGTAATGCGTATCCGGACGGGCATTGTATTAATTTTCTTTAAGAATATAACCCATGCCTACATGAGTTTGAATCAGCTTATGATCAAATGGTTTATCTACTTTGTTGCGCAGATAGTTAATGTACACATCAATCACGTTAGTGTTCGTATCAAAATCGATGTCCCAAACATTCAAAGCAATGTCTGATCTTGAAACAACCCTGTTTTTATTGCGCATCAAATATTCGAGCAACTGAAATTCTTTGGCGGTTAAACTGATCTTGACATTTCCTCTTTTTACTTCTTTGCTGTCAAGATTCATTTCAAGATCATCAGCTTTTAATACATTTCCGGTGGGCAACTGTTGAGTCATTGTTCTTTTCAATACAGCTCTTATTTTCAATAAAAGCTCTTTGAATTCAAAAGGCTTAACGATATAGTCGTCAGCGCCGGCATCATAGCCCTCAATTTTATCATCAATCGTAAGCAGGGAAGTCAGCATGATGATGGGTATATGAGAATCCGCTGCTCTCATCTGCCTGCAAAGATCAAATCCGTTTAAACCCGGTAAATTAATATCAAGAATGACTAAATTATATTTATGCGACTGAAATAGGCGAAGCCCGATAGTTCCGTCGTAAGCTACTTCTACAAAGTAGCCTTTTTCCATAAGACCGAACTTTAGTGTGTCTGCAATCTTACGCTCATCCTCTACTATCAAAATTTTTCTTTCTTCCATTATTCATTAATTATTAAACCGGCAAAACCGGCTTCGAATATACTCTAATCAAATTTTAATACTCCTCTAATTCTCCATTAACTGTCCATAACTATATTGGTGAAAAGGGATTATTATGGCCGCAATTTTCAGAAATATATTGATACCGGTTGATTTTTCGATCAATACTGAGGTTGCGGTAAAAAAGAGCCTTGAGATCATTGAACCCGAAAATTCGGTTATTCATTTGTTTCATGTTCAAAAAATATTACCGACATGGTTCTCTTCTTACCAGGGCCGCTTTTTCAGAAATTCCCTGCAGGTCACACCCGGCTATAAAACCCCCCATAAAAAATTCACTGATTGGGAGCTTCATATAAAGAATGCATCTCCTTGTATAAAAGTAATCAGCGAATCGAAAAAAGCGGCCAGTATTGAAAAGGCAGTTATAAGAAAAGCCAGTGAATTGAATCCTGATGTTATTATTATTGGTAAAAATTCTCATCATACCACCTTTCCGTTTTTAAATACGGTGTCACCCGGCCGTATTGCAAAGGAAACAGGTTTCCCGGTATTGATGGTAAAGCCCGGTTCAATCGATAGCAAGGTGAAGTCAATAGTTGTGCCGGTGGGTTTGTCGGTTCCAAAAAGAAAGATTGAATTGCTGGTTGCGCTTCGAAAAAAATTCAGGATCAGTGTTCACCTGGTTACTTTTTTACAAAAAAATCCGGGCACAAATGAATATGCCGCTTTTGCACTTGTAGATACTTATAAATCTCTGAAAGAACTGGCGCATTGCCCGCTTGGACACGAGGTACTCAAAGGAGAGAACATTGCAAAATCCACTTTAAAGTATGCGCAGCAAATTAAAGCAGATATGTTGCTCGTTGACGCGGAAAAAGAAACAAGAATAACATCACTTTCAGGCAAACATATCAGTGATGTGTTATTACCTGATTCGAGATTACAAATTCTAACTGTACAATCTTAGTCTTTAATTTTTAAACTATAAATGGACGTATGAAAAAAATTCTAATCATTCCTTTCTTAATTTCAAGCATTTCGCTTTTCGCACAAAAAGTGGATGATGCCAAGAAATTTCTGTATTATGAAAGGTATCAAAGCGCAGAAAATCTGTTGCACCAAATTTTGCAAACAGATCCTTCCAATGCCGAGGGTTGGTATTTTCTTACTGATGCGTATCTCAACCAAAAAGAGATCAAAAAAGCATCGGATAGTTTACAATTGGCTCCGCAGGATGTAAAAGACGAGCCATTTTACCAGGTGGCTATGGGTAGTGTTTTGTTGCAGCAAAAATTTGCAGATAAGGCAAAACCATATTTTGACCAGGCCCTCGATAAGACAAAACAAAAAAATGCCGATATACTGCTGGCAGTAGCAAAAGCAAACATTGATGCGGATGCCGGTAATATAAATAATGCAATAGACTACTTAAACAAAGCGATTAAAAGAGACAAACACAATCCTGAATTATATACTGAACTCGGTAATGCTTACCGAAAATTAAATAATGGTTCGCAGGCTTACCAGGCTTACCAGGATGCAGTAAAAGAAGATAGTAAATATGCAGAAGCAGACTATAATATGGGGATGATATTTGTAACCCAGAAAAATCCCGAAATGTATCTTAAGTTCTTTAACCAGGCCGTTGATGCTGATCCTAACTATGCGCCTGCATACTACCAGTTGTACTTCCATTATTATTTTAAAAACGTAAAAACAGCTATGGAGTATTTAAAAAAGTACATAGCCAATACGGATCACAAGCTTCAAAATGATTATGACTATACTGACATGCTTTACCTGACCGGCCAATATAAAGATGCTATTACGAATGCGAAATCACTTTTGGCAAAGGAAAACGAGGATGCTCCGCCACGTCTTTACAAGCTGGTTGCTTATAGTTACAAAGAAAACGGCAACCCGGATGATGCATTCAACTACATGAAAAAATATTTTGTAGTTGCACCGGACAGTATTGAAATCGTAAAGGATTTTAGTACTATGGCTGACCTTTACAATGCAAAAAAACAACCGGATTCAGCGGTAGTATTCTATCAAAAAGCTGTATCTATGGCTACTGATTCTACAGATCTTGTAACCTATTACAAAAAGTTGGCTGATATTGCCAAGCAGGAAAAGAATTATGCAAGTGAAGCAGGGTGGTTGGAAAAATATTGCAATTTAAATACCTATGCCACAAATGTTGACTTGTTCAACTGGGGAATTGCTAACTATTTGAATAAGGATTACCAGGATGCGGATTCTGTATTTGCAAGGTATGCTGCAAAATACCCTGACCAGGATTTCGGTTACTATTGGAGAGCGAGGAGCTGCGCAGCTATTGACACCTCCATGGACGAGGGGCTTGCCATACCGCAGTATACAAAGGTGATTGAGATAGACAGCACGGACACCACCAATGCCACCAATCGCAAGCACCTTATCGAAGCTTATGGATATCTCGCCGCGTATGAAGCCAATCACGAAAAGGATTACCAGGTAGCGATAGATTATTTTGAAAAACTGCTTGCTCTTGATCCGGGAAATGACGCCGCGAAACAATATATCGATATTCTCAAAAAGAATATGGAAAAGACCGGGACCGAAGCAGAAACTGTCTCCGGGTCTCATTAATAGTCCTTTTATAGGTGTGTGTATGGTTTATAACCCGCTATTGTTTAATAGCGGGTTTTTTACATTTACTTTATCTTCAAAGTTTAAACATTTCGTTTTGCTTCATAGATCACTATTACTGCTTTTAGGATGTTTCATTATTAGCAAGTCTTTTTCGCAACAGCAAAGGGATTCGATCGTCTCCTTTAGAATGATTGAAGACGTAAAAATAACTCTTGACTATTCTGACAATTTCTCTTCCGCTAAGAAAACCATATTGATCCTTTATGCATTACCTAACGGAAGTACTACAGAACAAACGATGGGCAAAAAGATCCGGCCGGGGGACGACTGGCATTTTGATATACAACATATCTGTGCCCAGACAAAATTTATTCGCCATCAACTTCCAAACAAAAATATTGTGGTAGCCTATCTTGAAAACAATCTTAAAAGCTGGCCAGCCTGGAAAAAAATTCATGCGGATTATTTACCAATTATTCATCACATAGTCGACACTTTGTACAGTTTAATAAATTCTACAAAAAAAATCGTATGCCTGAATGGACACAGCGGTGGCGGCAGCTTTATTTTCGGATACCTTGCCGGCGTTAAAAAGATCCCATCTTTTATTAAACGAATCAGCTTTCTTGACAGTGATTATAATTATGATTCTACTTATTATTCCAAACTAAAAAGCTGGCTGATTCATGTTAAAAACTCTCATCTCACTGTTTTTGCTTACAATGACAGTATTGCCTTATATAACGGTAAACCATTTGTGTCACCAACAGGCGGCACATGGTACCGATCTCATTTAATGCTGAACGATCTCTCAACTGAATTTAGGTTCGATAAGATCCAAGGCGACAGTATAACAATATATCAAACGAAAAATAAAAAAATAGGGTTTTTCTTTAAAGAAAACCATGATCGAGGCATTTATCACACAATGCAGGTTGAATTAAATGGGTTTATTCACTCTATTTTTTTTGGAACTAAAAAAGAATCGAAAGGATATAATTACTACGGGCCCAGGGCATACGAAGAATTCATCAAATAAAAACAAAATGATTTCTCGTGTTTGATTCGGATATTTAGCTGAATGCCTCTATCTTTGCCCGCCAGTTTCGAACGGAAACGTTCGGGCGGGCCGTCCTTTCAAAGACGGGAGGTAGTTCAGCCCGGTAGAATACGTGGTTTGGGACCACGGGGTCGCAGGTTCGAATCCTGTCCTCCCGACAAAAAGCCTGCAAATAACCTTGCAGGCCTTTGATTTTCTGCACTGTTAATTTTTTTGATCCTGCAATATCTCGTTCATATTAATAACAAGGTTACTATTAGTATTGATCAGTTCAGCCTTTTTAAATGAAGCGTAGTTTGCAAACTGTATAACAGAAATATTCTCTGCGCTTTTTCTGTTACCCTTGATTTCAAAAATCATTTGCTTCACGATAGGCTCAGGCACCCAGTCACGATAGGTGGAAGGCGCACCGAATTCATCCCGGTAAATTCGTGTATGATACAAGGAGGCGAATAAAAATTTATCAGCCCTTATAAAATAAATTTTGGTGATGGTCGGGTTATAATGAGTTTTAAAAAAACTCTTAAAAGCGGCGTATTCCTTTTTCAATGGATCAATATACTGAAAATTAAAAGCATAAACTGCTGTTACAATCAACCATAAGCTAACTATTACGACAAAAGTCTTTCGCTGTTTTATATTTAGAAAAAGATAAAATAAACTGTCAACTACCATCAGGAAAACTGCGAGGTTAAATGCAAATAATGTGCGGTAAGGCGGAAAACTCTCGTCAGCAATCATCGAGGGCAAATAAATTAATGCCAGCAACACCATCATAACCGCGATAAAAAAAATATTTTCTAAGATTGTATTATAACGATTACGCTTAAATGTAATTATAAGCCAGCCCACAAGAACCATTGGGTAAAAGATTTGAGAAAATACACTGCTGGCACTGAAAAGAAGATTCAAACTGAAACCTTGCGGAAGAGGCCCCGAAAAGAAAAAAGATATTTTTTTAAAAAAATTGAAGTGGATCTCAGTTCTGTCGCTGGCCTCTATATGATATGCTTTAAGTGAATATTTAAATAGAAAATAGTAAACTACATAGGTCAGTAGATAAAAAACAACCCCAATGATCATTAAGCGATCAGGTTTTGCTTTCTTATTTTTAAAATAGTATAAGAAGAAAGGGATTAGAAAAACTCCAAATGCACTTTGGTAAAAAAATAAAGATATAACTCCGGACAATAAGGAGACAGCAATTATGATATTGGGTAGATGGAATGTATCCTTTTGTACAGTCAATTTTTTAAACAGAAAGTGACAACTGATCAAAGCAAAAATAACTGCCGGGATCACTTGTATGCAAGCGGCCCACCCGATACATATGCAAACAGAAAGACTGCACACTACAAATAAGGATCCTAACCACCAGGCTTCCCTAGAGAGACCAAGAATCATGCACCAGTCTTTATAAAATCTCATCCACAGCAGCGTCACAAGTATCCATCCAAATAAAGAAAATATTCTTATCCATTTCAATTGTGCTATAAATGAGATTGATGAAAAAACCTTTTGGTAAAGAAATCCACTGAGCAGTCTGCCCTGGCTATGAAACATAATAAAATTGCTATTATCATTATTATGCCACAGCAGATGAATCTCGTCCAGGTACGCATAGTTGGCAAAAAAAACCTGGAAGTATATCAGCAGAAATAAAATGGGAATGAATATAAATAAAGGTTTGACTGGCTTTGTAACCATTGACCCCGGTTTCAAATTTTCAGTCAATATAAGAAATCATCAGCCTCAAAGACAAAAACATTTTGCCGAATAAAAGAATAAGAAACCAGAAACCGGTTTTTTACATTGCTGCTAATTGAACTTTTTGCTGAAGTTCGAGGACGTTTTCACGAAAGACCGTGTCGGTGTCCATCAAGTCTTTAACTGTTTGGCAGGAATGAATAACTGTAGTATGATCACGGCCACCGAAATGCTCACCGATGGTTTTTAAGGAATTTTTGGTAAATGCTTTGGCAAGATACATTGTGATCTGGCGTGCCTGTACTATTTCCCGTTTACGGGTTTTTTGAAGCAATTTATCGTACGGCACATCGAAATAATCACAAACCATTCGTTGAATAGTTTCAATCGTGATCTCTTTACTTGAAGATTTTACAAAATTGCGCAACACTTTCTTCGCTAAATCTAAATCAATTTCTCTCCTGTTGAGCGAAGACTGTGCCAACAAGGAAATCAATGCTCCTTCGAGTTCACGAACATTACTATTTATATTGTATGCAATATATTTCACCACTTCTTTTGGCATTTCCAATCCATCGTTCTTCATTTTTCTTTCCAATATCTCAATTCTTGTCTCGTAATCTGGGATTTGAAGATCGGCACTCAATCCCCAGCGGAAACGGCTTAACAAACGTTCCTGCACTCCTTCCAGATCCTTTGGTGATTTATCAGAAGTAAGAACCAATTGTTTACCCGACTGGTGCAAATGATTGAATATGGCAAACAATGCGTCTTGTGATTTTTCTGCTTTATTAAAAAACTGTACATCATCAATGATCAGCACATCGATCAACTGGTAAAAATGGATGAAATCGTTAATTGCATTGTTGCGGCTGTGATCCATGAACTGGTTAATGAACTTTTCTGAGCTTACATAAAGTACAACCCTGTTTGTATGATTTCTTTTTATATCATTTCCGATTGCCTGGGCAAGATGTGTTTTACCTAAACCAACACCACCATAGATAACTAAAGGATTAAAGGAATTAGCACCGGGCTTTTCAGCCACTGTTTTACCTGCACGGCGGGCTACCCTGTTACAATCTCCTTCAATAAAAGTGTCAAAAGTATAAATGGGATTTAACTGCGGGTCAATCTGCATTTTCTTAAGACCCGGAATAACAAATGGGTTTTTTACAGGATTGTTTATAACTAAAGGAAAGTCCATTTCGTTGTTAGAAAAACTTTTATATCCCTGCCCGGGAACGTCCATCATTACTGGTTTGTTACCAGCATTACCACTATCAACCATAACGCGATACTCCAGGCGTGCTTCTTTGCCCATTTCACGCTTTAAGGTCTTTGCTAATAAATTTACGTAATGTTCTTCCAAATATTCGAAGAAAAATTGGCTGGGAACCTGGATTACTAAAATATTACTCTTTAAAGAAACAGGGCGGATAGGTTCGAACCATGTTTTGTAGTGCTGCCATTCAACGATATCCTTAATGATCTTTAAGCAATTTGTCCAAACTTTTTCCGCAGTCTTATCCATTATAAAGTAAGCAGTTTATATTGAGTAAAGAATATTCAGCAGTTTTCCTATTACTTTTTCTTCAAACAAATTGAAAAAAATCACGGGGGACGAATATCTATAAAATCTTCTCCAAAAAAAAATTTTTATCCGCTTGTTTTTAGAAAAAATTACCATATAGTTTCATCCAATATTTTTAGAAAAATCAAATCTCAATTTTTTGTTTCAACAAAGCAAACGAAAACCACCAGGAGACATTCATTTATACTAAACTTGGGTCTCTCGATTAAAGTTCTGCCATTATAATTTTCGGATTGGATAGGGATTCTAAACACTGGGAAAAAACAAAGTTGTCAGTTTATTTGAAGATAGTCAAATTTTCAAACCATTGTATGAAAACCCAAAAAAATAAATTTGTTGCAAAGAAATAATGAAAATCATCTTCAAAGAAAAATAAATGATTTTTATTTGCATCTTTTCAATGTTTCAGGATAAAAACCTGACCAATGCAAAAAACTTTCAATTTCAAATTGCTTCCCTCTGAAGCATTGAATGACGGCATCATAAAAAGCTATATTGCACAAACGGCTGGTGCAGCATCCGCAAATATCAGCGGTTATAATATTCTCAAAAAATCTATTGATGCAAGAGGCAGGCAACCATGGATCAACGTATCGCTGCAGGCTTTTATAAATGAACCATGGCAACAAAGAAACTTACAATCCTTTAATTTTCGCGATGTACATACTGACAATCGTAAGGTACTTATTGTTGGCTCCGGTCCTGCCGGTTTATTTGCAGCTTTATATTTACTTGAAGCAGGAATTAAACCGGTCATTTTAGAAAGAGGGAAAGATGTAAGAGCCCGTCGTCGTGATCTTGCTTTACTAAACAAAGAAGGAATAATTAACCCGGAAAGCAATTACTGTTTTGGTGAGGGTGGCGCCGGCACTTACAGTGACGGTAAATTATATACACGGAGCACTAAGCGTGGAGATGTAACCCGTATCCTGAATTTATTTGTTCATTTCGGCGCCGATGAAAATATTTTATATGAATCGCATCCGCATATTGGCACGAACAAACTGCCTCACATTATTACTGCCATGCGACAACAGATACTTGCATCCGGTGGAGAAATATGGTTTGAAAGAAAAGTAACTGATCTCATTATCAATAATGAAAAAATATATGGAGTAAAGACTTCGGACGGAAATAGTTTGGAAGGTGATGCCGTAATACTGGCGACAGGTCACTCTGCAAGAGACATATTTCATTTGCTCTTTGATAAGAGAATTGAAATTGAAGCAAAACCCTTTGCGTTAGGAGTTCGTGCAGAACATCCGCAGGAGTTGATCAACAGCATTCAATATCATTGCAGCGTTAACGACTGCGATCCATTTTTGCCACCTGCATCTTATAATTTAGTGCAGCAGGTTCAGGGAACAGGTGTATTTTCATTCTGCATGTGCCCCGGCGGCATCATCGCTCCTTCGTCTACCAATATAGATGAATTAGTTGTAAATGGATGGTCGCCTTCTAGAAGAAATAATCCTTACGCAAATAGCGGAATTGTGGTGCAGATAAAGAACCATGATTTGAAAGATTTAAAGGATTTTAAAGAAATAATGAAAGCGCCAAACAAGAATTTGCAAACAAGTTTAGGCATGATGTATTTCCAGGAATATGTTGAACGAAAGGCTTTCGGAGCAGGAGGTGGAAAATTTGTAGCTCCGGCTCAGCGATTAGTTGATTTTTGCGAAAACAAAATTTCTTCTTCATTACCCGGCTGCTCCTACCTGCCCGGTGTTCACAGTACTTCCTTAAAAGAAGTATTACCCGGCTTTGTTTATGAAGATCTTCGTCAATCAATTAAAGAATTCGGAAAAAAAATGTCTGCCCGCCATGGCGGAAAAGGATATTATACTAACGATGCAGTTGTAGTTGCGACAGAATCAAGAACCTCGTCCCCGGTTCGCATTCCAAGAAATGCAGAAACTTTACAACATACACAGGTAAAGAATCTATACCCCTGCGGCGAAGGCGCCGGCTATGCGGGTGGTATTGTAAGTGCTGCAATGGATGGCGAGAGAGTAGCTAAAAAAATTGCAACAATTTTAAAAAGCAATGATTAACCAAATATTTCATTCAATAATCCTGCTAAACGGACTCCTGCTTTCAGCAACTGCTCATTTAACTGATCGATGTGGTCATAATTATAACGATAACTCAATTTCTGATCAGGCCCTTTTATCTCATCATATAACTGTCCGCTTAACTGGTATGATTCGATCACCCAATCACTTATTGGTTGTTTTTGCCAGGCACGTCTCTGTTCGGCTGTTGTATGATTAATTGCATCCGTATATTCAGTGTAACTGAGTTGTTGAAAGTTGATGAGCTGTTCGTCCCAAACTGCATGCATATTAGTGGGCGTATTAAACCACATCACTTTTATTTTATTTCCTCCAAGATCTTCACGATGCCCCACGTGAAAAGGCTGATGAATGTCGCCGACGAAATGAATCAACAGTTTTAAATCCATTTTCCTTTTATCCATTGGTAAATCCTTATTCTTCAGTTGATCGATCAAAAAATTCGTTTTTGTATATATATCCGTCATGGTATCCTTTGCCAGGTAATCTTCTATTTGATCTTTGGATAATCCCGGATCAAAATCTATATAGTGCCAACTGGAAATATAGCGATAGGTGGTGTCCGACTTTATAAAATCGGCCCAATTGCTCACCATTGCTATCGATTCATTTCCCAAAATTTTGTGTATGGCTTTTTTGGCTCTTGCGGTTAAATAACTTTCAGCAATATCTCCTACAATACGGTGGCCCAGCACCCCCCAACCAAAAGAATAGAAGGGCAAACTAAGCACCGAAAAGAAAAAAATAATCCGTTTTATCGTTTTCATAAATAGACTACCTGCTGTTTGATTTAATTCGCCAAAAATAATAAGATAAGACCAACGGATCTATGATATTGCAACTATTAACCGCCGATCGCCCGATTTTGCTCTCAATGTTTCTATATTTGACCTGATAAAATTCTTTTATGGCTTTACTAGAAGTAAAAAATCTCAAAAAATATTTTGCCACGCAGAAAGCTGTTGATGATGTTAGTCTTTCTATAGAAAAAGGCAGCATATTCGGATTGTTGGGACCAAACGGCGCTGGAAAAACCACTTTGATCCGGATGATCACAGGAATTTTCTTTCCGGATGAAGGCGAAATTATTTTCGACGGCAAAAAATTTGATCCGCTTAATGATATTATCAAGATCGGTTACATGCCGGAGGAAAGGGGTCTCTATAAAAAAATGAAGATCGGCGACCAGGCATTATATCTTGCCCAGTTGAAAGGGCTTGACCGGCGGCATGCAATGGAAAAAATAAAAGAATGGTTTATCAGGCTTGACATGCAAAGCTGGTGGAATAAAAAGGTGGAAGATCTTTCTAAGGGTATGTCGCAAAAGCTACAGTTTGTAACGACGGTTTTGCACGAACCCAAACTGATCATTCTTGATGAGCCTTTCAGTGGCCTTGATCCCGTGAATAGTAATATCATTAAAGATGAGATCTATAAACTGGCCCAGAAGGGATCAACGATTATTTTCAGTACACATAGAATGGAACAGGTTGAAGAGATCTGCGATCACATTGTTCTTATTAATAAAGGCACTAAAATTCTGGATGGTTCGGTAAAAAAAGTAAAACAGGACTTTAAAGAAAACCTGTTCAGCATTGGCTTCGATAGCGAACCTTCTTTGAACGGTGACGCAATATTTGATGTGATCGGGAAAAAAGAAAATTCTTATGTTGTAAAGATCAAAGAAGGCTATAAGCCTACTGATGTTTTAAAATATTTTATTCAGCAAAACGCGGAGGTTCATTCGTTCAATGAAATTTTGCCTTCTCTGAATGACATTTTTATCAGGCTAGTTGAAGGCACGTCTGTTTCAAGACGGTTTGAAAAAATTGAAGCATAATCATTTATATAAACCTGAATCATGAACAAGATATTTATCATTATAAAACGTGAATACCTTACCAGGGTCAAAAAAGAGAGCATTTATTATTTCCACCTTTCTTTTTCCTATTATAATGATACTTTTTATAGTCGCTTCTATTTATTTGGCGGCAAAGCCCGGAGAAGCCATGAAAATAGCTGTTCCCAATGACAGCTTTTTGAAATCATCGCTTACAAAAGATACGTCCGGGAATATAAGTTTCGCTTTTGATCCGTCGGTTGATCAAACCAATTTTGATGAAAAAGGGTACACTGCATATCTGAAACCAAATCGCGATTCTGAAATCAATAACAGCTATACGATCATATCAAGAAAGCAGATCGGTTTAGAGTCGATGGGTGATATTAACAACCGCTTAAATAAAGCTTACGAAAATAAACTGCTGGAAGAACAGGGTATAAACAGAATGGTTATTGATTCTGTCTCTTCAGTATCAAACAATGCCATTCATTTAAATAATACAATGGTTGACAAAGAAGGGAAGCAAAAAGAAGCAAATGCCGGGCTGGCTTATGGCATCGGTTTCGGAAGTGGTTTACTTATTTATATTACCATGTTCATATTTGGTGCAATGGTAATGAGAGGAGTGATGGAAGAAAAAATGAATCGTATTGCAGAGGTGATCGTGTCTTCAGTCAAACCCTTTCAGTTAATGATGGGTAAGATCATTGGAATTGCCGGCGTAGGGTTAACACAATTCTTAATGTGGATTGTTCTTATCCTTATTCTTTTCAGTGCGTTGCCTTTGTTTTTACCGGGTGATGCATTGCATCACATGCAGGACATACAAAATAATCCGGCCATGGGCCAGAATGCATCGATGGCAACAAATGTTATTTCAAAAATAACAGGAGGCGCCAACTGGACCCTGATCATTTTATGTTTCCTGTTTTATTTTTTAGGCGGCTACTTATTTTATGCTGCACTATTTGCAGCGGTAGGCAGTGTAGTGAATGAAGATCCGCAGGAAGCACAATCATTAATGCTTCCCATCACAATGCCAATCATCCTTTCTTTTATTATTTTGAGTTCTACCATTAGTCACCCAAACAGTTCTACTGCATTCTGGGGAAGTATGATACCGTTCACTTCGCCAATCGTTATGATGGGGCGTATTGCAAATGGAGTTCCGGAAGTTGTTCCATGGTGGCAATTATTCCTATCAATGGGTTTTCTGATAATCGGATTTTTATTGACTACCTGGTTTGCCGGTAAAATTTATCGCACGGGCATTTTATTATACGGCAAAAGAGTTACGTGGAAAGAAATGATCAAATGGTTGCGCAGATCGTCTTAATGCAGACACGATAATTTTCATTTATCCCAGGTTTAATCCACTCGTCAGCAACAAAACCGTGTTGCAGCGACACCAATTTCCTTCTTTATAAACCCTGTTAAAAAATCTGTAAAGAAAAAATAGTGTAACAAAATACGAAAACAATCGTATATTTGATACGAAGTACTTCCTAAATAACATTTATCATTTGCCGCAAGGCTTTTTTAAAAAAAATTGTATGAACGCAAAACCTTTTACCGGAAGATTTTTAATGACTGTTGCGCTGCTGACCTGTTTTTCTGTAGTACTTATTGCATGGCGGGGACAAAAACAATCGCATCAAAGAAGAACAGAGCAAAATGTAAATGATACCATCCCGAAAAACAAGACGGATAAAAAGATTCGCGACCTCGATGAGGCAATAGATGAGCTGAACAATGTTGAGATAAACGTGAATATGGATAAAGTAAACGAACAGGTTAAAGAGGCAATGAAACAAATCGATATGGCTAAAATACAAATGGAAGTAGATAAAGCGATGAAAGAAGTGGACATGGACAAGATCAAAGCCGAAGTGGAAAAAGCCACCAAAGAAATTGATGCCGCTAAAATAGACCAGGAAGTAAAAGAATCATTGGCAAAGGTTGATTGGAATAGAATGCAGAAAGAAATAAATGAGCAAATGGAAAAAGTAAAAGAGATCGACATGAGCAAGCTGAATGAAGAAATGAAAGATCTGCAAATAAAAATGAAGGACCTGCAACCCAGGATTGAAATGCAGATGGAGAAAGCAAAAGGGCAAATTGAAAAGGCAAAAGTTGCACTGAAAGAATATAAAAGTTTTGTGGATGGGTTGGATAATGATGGCCTGATCAATAAAAAAGAAGAATACACCATTCAGCATAAAAACAGTGAACTGATCATCAATGGCAAAAAGCAGCCAGCCGATGTTTATGACAAATACCGCGGCTTTCTTGAAAAGCATCCAAAATTCACCATCAAAAAATCGGATGACGATTTTAATATTTACAGGAACACTGATGACGATGATGATATAATCTGACAACAATGTTGACTAACCGATAGTTTGCCTCTAAGAATCCCCTCTTAAACACTAAGCCATGAAAAGCGGAGTCGTCCCGACAAATCGGGACGACTTAATTTTATGGCATGACGAACATGTATTTTATTGCTCTGGTAGCGCCGGATGAAATAAATGATGAAGTATTGAAATGGAAACAATTTATGAAAGACAGGTTCAAATGTACCGTTGCACTTCGCTCGCCGGCACATATCACACTGATCCCTCCTTTCTGGATGGAAGATGATTCAGAAAACGATTTGAAAAATGCGACCAGGGAATTTTCGATGGAACAAACTCCTTTTGAAATAAATTTGTCCGGCTTCGATTCTTTTAAACCACGGGTCATCTATGTACATGTATTACCCAATGCAACCCTGCAAATAGTACAGGCACAGCTGGAGGATTTCGTGGTTCAAAAGAAAATATTTGCTGTTAGAAAAGAAGAAAGGAAATTTCATCCGCATATCAGTATTGCCACAAGAGATCTGCACAAAGGATCTTTCGAGGAAGCGTGGGATATCTTTAAAGATAAAAAATATGAAGCCGGATGGTTTGCGAACAGCATTTCACTTCTGAAGCATAATCAAAAAAAATGGGATGTGATATTCACATCCCCGTTTGCAAGTTAGGCTTTCGTTTCTCAGTTATATAAAAAATGTGAAGGGGAAGGCATCAGGTCAGCTTCGTTTTCCTGGAGCATTTCTATGTCCATTTGAAAACCTTCGTCCACCTTTACACTTACTTTTTCTTTAACTACTTTTTTAAACCCTTCTTTTTCAAAAACTAATTTGTAAACACCCGGTTTCAGACCATCAAAAGAATAGGTTCCGCATATGTTGGTCACCGCTATTTTTTCTTTTTTGGAAAAAAGGTAGGCGGTCACGCTTACATCTTTCAACGGTTTCTTTCCCGCAGCATCCACTACGCTTCCCATGATATCATTCTTTTTGCCAATACACGGATCGGTGCCATTGGCTTTAGATACGACGGATGCGAGGATGAAAGCAGAAATAAGCAATAGAATTTTCGGTTTCATGTGAATCAGTTTGTTATCAAACAATCATTTTGTTTTCTGCAAGAACGTTAACAAATCTAAGTTTTTTTTATTGGATTATTCAGCCCTTCCTCAAATTCCTTCCACACATCTTCAACAATTTTGGCGGCCGGTAAAATATCACGGATCAAACTGCTCCCCTGCCCTATTTCCAACTCGCCTTCATCAAGATCGCCTTCAAACATTCCTTTTTTGGCTCTTGCCCGGCCTGATATCGTTTTTAATTCATCAATAGTTGCCCCTTTTAATTCGGCCTGGTGTATTTCATTAAAGAATTTATTTTTTATCATTCTTACCGGGGTCAGTTGTTTCATCGTTAACACTGTATCCCCCTCATTTGAATGAATGACGGCTTCTTTAAACTTTATGTGCGAGGAAGCTTCTTCACTCGCTACAAAACGACTCCCCATTTGCACACCTTCGGCTCCCATCACCATTGCCGCCAGCATTTGCCTGCCACTTACAATACCTCCTGCCGCTATCACCGGGATTTTTACGGCATTCGCTACTGACGGTACCAGCACCATCGTCGTCGTTTCTTCTCTTCCATTGTGCCCGCCGGCCTCGAAACCCTCCGCGACTATTGCATCACAGCCGGCATCTTCGGCTTTTTTTGCAAATTTGCTGCTGCTTACAACATGAACAACCGTAATTCCATTTTCTTTTAAAACTCCTGTCCATGTTTTCGGGTTACCGGCTGAAGTAAAAACAATTTTTACTTTTTCCTCAATGCAAATCTGTACGTGTTTATCTATATCCGGGTACAACAAAGGTACATTGACTCCAAACGAACGACCGGTTGCCGATTTACATTTTTGTATATGTTCTTTTAAGACATCCGAATACATCGATCCGCTGCCTATCAATCCCAATCCACCCGCATTGCTTACGGCGCTTGCCAACTGCCAGCCGCTTGCCCATACCATCCCCGCCTGTATTATGGGGTAATCAATATTGAAAAGTTTAGTGATCCGGTTTGAAAAACCCATTAGTTAGTTTGATTAATAATAAATCTAAAGATACACGATGCGGTGGTGAGGTAATCATAGAAGAGTAACTGATCGGTATCATCTTAATTGAAAAGAACAAATTTTAATTTCACCTCTTGTATTGATCTATCAATAATAATTTCTGATTTATGAAAAAGTTTTTACTCGCGGTTACTATCCTGGCAATAACAATAACTGGCTATGGACAAAGTCCGGTATCAAAGTTCAAAACCATTAACGTCGATAAAAAAATAAAAGAATTTCCAGATCAATTTGATTTAAGTTCCCCATTAAACTCATTTGTTACACTCTATTACATTTACGCCAACGGCAGAAACGGCTTGCTTCGTTCTGTTAATACGATCAGAAATAAATCTCTCTTGCCGGAACCTGATGCGCCGAACGCAAACGTAAGTGATGCTGATAAAAACATGTACATAGAAACTAAAGTCGATGAAATCATTTATTACAAAGATTCGGTTGCCTTTGTAATAAACGAGATTGAAGAGGACGGGATTGAGTCTTTCGTTTGTAGAAGCTTTTATTTTGAAGCAAATAAATGGGTAACAAGTGGTGAAAGCCCGGTCCCTACCATGGAAGAAGCACGGCAATTTGTTAAAGGCAGAGCTCCCTTGTTTTTTGCAGAATACGAGTCAATACAAGATGAGTTTTATAAAAAACAGTAAACATTTTTTGTCGGAATAATAATCGCTGGCTACCCCAGGTCAATATCGGTATTATCACCAATATTGAGCATTCTTGTTTCGCCTTTGATTTCTGTATCGCTGCCGATGAGTGAGGCGTCAAGGACAATATCAAAAAGATTGGAGTAAGAACCTATAATTGAATTTTTGATAATGGAGTAGTCAATAGTAGTATTTTCCCCGACCGCTACATTAGGACCGACTATCGAATTTTTTACGTTGCACCCTGCACCGATGCTAACCGGCTGAATGATGACTGTATTTTCAAAATGAAGACCATCTTCAATTTTGCCACCAAACTTTTTCAGAAGGGTCGCGTTTGATTCAAGAAGCGTTTCTTTTCTTCCGCAATCGAACCAGTTTTCTACTTTAAATGATTTGAATTTTGCCCCTGCTTTTATCATGCAATCGAGCGCATCTGTCAGGTTATATTCTCCATGACTTCTTACGCCTTGTTTAATGTTCGTTTCAAGACATTGAAACAAAAGATCGCTTTCTTTTATTTTATAAAGACCTACCAGCGCCATGTTACTTTTGGGTATTTGCGGCTTTTCCACTACGTGGTCAATAAAACCTTCTTCATTGATTTCTGCCACACCAAAATCGCGGGGATCGTCTACCTTTTTTACGCCGATCATTGAGCAGGGATTATTTAAAACTTCATGCACATCATATTCGCAAATGGTATCGCCCAGGGCCACAAATACTTCTTCGCCACTTACAATGCTGCGTGTAAGCCGCACGGCATGACCAATACCTTGCCTGTCTGTCTGGTGAACAAAGTGAGCAGTAATCTCGGGATATTTTTGCCGTATATAATCCTGGATCTTATCGCCAAGATAACCCACGATGAAAATAAATTCTTTTACACCAGCTTCATAAAGTTGATCAACAATAATACTCAGAACCGTTTTACCGGCAAGAGGGATCAAAGCTTTGGGTTGTGTATAGGTGTGGGGTCTTAGCTTAGTTCCTGCTCCTGCCACGGGGATGATTGCCTTCATTCTTGCTTTTTTGATACTAATCAGCCCGTGAAAGTAATGAAATTTATATTTCAGCCTAATAAACCATATTATATTACCTTAATTCTGAATTCTGAAAAAATTGTCGGGCGTTATGAGATTCTTTTTTATATGCTGTGTATTGAATATAATTTCATTCGTAGCAAATGCACAATACAGTTCCGATCCTGCATTGATGCAGGTAGATTCTTTGCTAAAAACTATTTACCCGGACGACGCTCCCGGCATATCGATAGCTATATTACAAAATGAAAAATCGCCTTTCAAAAGCAGCTATGGACTGGCGACCTTGGAAACGAAGGAAATGATAAGTTCAATAACAAATTTTAACATTGGGTCACTTACCAAGCAGTTTACTGCTATGTCTATTCTGCAGCTTGCGGGCAAAAATAAGCTTTCATTGAACGATCGTCTAAGCAAATTCTTCCCGGAGTTTAACAAGAAAATTGCGGATAAAATAACTATAAAAGAATTACTGACACATAGTTCAGGCATCATTGACCACTACAATTTTGTTGATACAAAAAATATGAAACATGCGCATAATGTTGATGTGCTCAACGCCGTAAAAAATCTTGATTCAACTTATTTTGAACCGGGAATCCATTATCGCTACAGCAATGCTGCTTATTGCCTGTTGGGTTTGATCATTGAAAAAACAAGCGGGTTGTCCTATTCAGAATATTTAAGGAAAAACATTTTTCAGCCGCTGAAAATGAAAAACACATTTGTGTGGAATGAGAATCAAGAAATTTCTCCTGATGCAATGGGATATGAGTATGGCGATTCAACAAATAATTTTAAAAGATCAGGAGCTAATGAAAACATTTTCTTTTCAACAGAAGCAGATGGAGGTATTTATACTTCTATTGGTGACTATTTGAAATGGATAAATGCTTTGCTGGCGAAAAATATACTGTCAAAAAACAATATTGCTATGGCCTGCTCCCCTCACTTTACTATTAATGCAGAGAAAAAATTAAGCTATGGCTATGGGTGGTTTATAGATGAAAGCTCAATACCAAAAAAAGTTTATCACAGCGGATCCAACGGAGGATTCAGAGCATTCAGCTTTTTAATTCCTGACGAAAGGTATGCGATCATAATATTTTCAAACCGCGATGATATTAATCTTGAAAAATTAGTTTTAGAAATTAACAAAATACTCAGACCGCACATGAAACCTTTCACAGGTGTCGAAACATTTATTTCATTTCAGGATTGTTCCTCTATTTTTGCGGCATGCAAAAAGACACACAGGTTTTTGATCTCATTCATAAGGAACTGGAACGCCAGCGCAATGGTATTGAACTGATCGCTTCGGAAAATTTTGTTTCATTACAGGTTCTTCAGGCGATGGGCAATGTAATGACAAATAAATATGCAGAAGGTTATCCGGGAAGGCGTTATTACGGCGGTTGTGAGGTCGTAGACGAAACAGAACAGTTGGCGATTGATCGGATAAAAAAAGCTTTCAACTGTGAATATGCAAATGTGCAGCCGCACAGCGGCGCACAGGCAAATGCAGCGGTGATGATGGCTGTGCTGAAGCCAGGGGATAAAATACTTGGGCTTGATCTTAGCATGGGTGGTCATCTTACACACGGCTCACCCGTAAATTTCAGTGGAAAATTGTACCAGGCATTTACATACGGAGTGACGAAAGATGGAATTGTGGATTATGCGCAAATGGAAGAATTGGCCTGGAAAGAACAACCCAAGCTAATTATTTGCGGAGCGTCTGCTTACAGCCGTGATTGGGACTATGCAAAGATCAGGGCTATCGCCGGTGAGGTTGGTGCTTTAGTGATGGCTGACATAGCACACCCTGCGGGTCTGATTGCAAAAGGTCTGTTGAAGTCACCCTTTGATAATTGTGATTTTGTTACTTCCACTACCCACAAAACTTTGCGTGGACCAAGAGGTGGAATTATTTTAATGGGAAAAGATTTTGAAAATCCTTTCGGATTAAAAGATCCAAAAGGCAATACCCGCATGATGAGCCATGTGGTGGATATGGCTGTATTTCCCGGCACGCAGGGCGGACCATTGGAGCACATCATTGCATCCAAAGCTGTAGCCTTTGGTGAGTTGTTAACGGATGAGTTTACGTCTTATGCCAAACAAATACAAATCAATGCCCAGGCAATGGCAAAAGCATTTGTCGAAAAAGGCTATGATATCATTAGCGGCGGCACAGATAATCATTTAATGCTGATCGATCTCCGGAATAAAAATATCACTGGTAAAAAAGCACAGGAAACGTTAGACAAGGCACATATTACTCTTAATAAAAATGCGGTTCCTTTCGACGACAAAAGTCCGTTCATCACTTCCGGTATTCGTGTAGGTGTGCCTGCTATTACCACGAGAGGAATAAAAGAAAAAGATATGGCATCTGTGGTTGAACTTGTTGATCGTGTGTTGATGAATATAAGCGACGAACAGACGATCAGTTCTGTAAGCAGTGAGGTAAAAGAATGGATGAAACAATTTCCGCTTTACCCGGAATTAACTTAACAAACCTCATTTTTTTTCTTTAACTTACTTTTCTTCCTGTCCCCCTTGGATGCTGTATAAATCTACAGCTATGCAACTCGAAATAGAACTGCGGTCCGACCACGACCAAAATGACATTTATGAACTGCGCAACCTTTTGCAGCAGGAAGGTGTTACGCAAGTACACATAAAAGAACAAGCTCCACAGGAAGGAGAAATGGCCGTAGGTATAGTTGACTCCCTTATTGTAGGAGCAATTGAAGGTATAGTTGGCCATTCCATGAAGGAGATTTATGCCATAATGCTGAAACCGAAAATTGATAAATGGCTGGAATCGAAAAAATCGAAAAATAAACTTGAAGTCCTTTCTACAATAAAAGACGCCGGTACTCAAATTCATTTTCTCGAAGATAACAAAGGAAGCTCCCAGGTTTTTGAAAACCTCAAATATGCCATTGATGTAGATCGTACAAGAGCTGTATTAATCGGTAACTCGGAATTTGACGGTGGTTTCACTCCTATCCCTCCGGTAAAAGGTAATCTCGAAGATTTTTATCGCATGCTTACTGATAAACTCCATATCGGGTTGGCGGCCGAAAACATTACATTGTTGTTTAATAAAACCAATACAGAAATAGAAGAAACTTTATTGCAACAAAGCCGGATTCCCGATACGGAAACTCTCGTCATTTATTTCGCCGGTCATGGTCATCGTACCGATGTAAAAAAATTATATCTCGTAGCAAAGAATAGCAAAAGAATAGATGATTACCTGCTGGGCGGAATTGATTTTGATTTCATAAGCAACGTTGTTCTTCGCAATGCGACTGCCAAACAAAAAATTTTAATACTGGATGCTTGTCATAGCGGTATAGCCACGCAAGGTACTGATGATATGATCGACAAGATTGATGTAAAAGGTAGTTATGTGCTCGCCTCATCGCCGGGAGATGAAGTATCATATTTTGAAAAAACCAGTCGTAATACTTATTTCACAGGTGTGTTGCTGGATGTTTTAAAATCCGGTATTGAAAATAGCAGTGAAATGATCGCACTGGAAGATCTGTACGAATACTCAAAAGACCATTTAACTGAAAAAAATTTTCCTCATCCCATTTATAAAAACGAATTGAATATTCCGGCTTCCAATTTTTTCATAGCAAGAAACCCTTTGTTTTCCGCTGATAAATTGAAGCAACGACCAGAAAGATTATTTGCCCAGGGAAGGTTCGAGGAAGCTTTATATGAATACCGCATGTTGTTGCAGCGCTTTCCGGAAGATATGGAGTTAAGAAAAAAAGCTTCCGAGTGTGAGACAAATGCACTGTTCAACCGGCTTGTGCAGGATGGAGATGAATTATTCTTTCACGTCAAAGACTATAAAGCTGCAATTGAAAAGTATAGGAAGGCCTTACAGGTCAAAGAAGACATGCTGGTTAGAGGTAAATTAAGCCGGTGCCAGGATTATCTGAAAGAACCTGTAAAAGCAGAAGAAAAAAAAGTAATTCAAAAAATGTCAGCGACCATCGTAAAAAAACCAGAGCCTATAGTTACACCAATAGTTAAACCAATACCAATACAAGAGGAAAAGAAACAGCAGGAACAAAACCAACAGGAAAAGAAAATTACTCTTGACAATAGTGATAAGTTGACTGGAATTTTGCTGGCATCTTTATGGCTGATATTCGCTCTTATTTTTATTTTTAGCACAGTTAGTAACAACAGTAATGAATTAAAAACATTTAATAAAGCATCTGTACCAGTCGGAATTATTGGCATCATATTAATCGCTGTAAGATGGAAGCATATAGCAATAACTGAAATGCTTTTGTACGCTCATGGTTTTTTCTTTTGTCTTCTTCCATTAATTGCTGAACTGTCAGACAACTCCCGCGATAATTCAAACGGAGCTATTTTTCTTTTCCTGGCATATAATATTGGCTATATTGTTTTGGTGATCAGGAAACTCAGGGAGTTTAAACTTGCAGACATGATCATCGCGTCCGTGGAAATTATTTATTTATCCTATCTCTTTTTCACACTTTTATTTTACATTTCCTTTCATCGCGGATATGGAGGAGAAAGCGGGACGGCCAGCTCTATTGCAGCTATTCTTGGCTTAGGTGCAGCTACAGGAGCAATAATATTAATGAGGAAAAAATGGATTGAACTGAGAAAAAAATAATTTTCTTCATCTGTTTAGACCATCAAAATAAAAAGAGCCATTGCGGCTCTTTTATTTTAAGGATCAATTTTTAAATTATTTCACTACAAATTGTTTAAAGAGTTTATTCCCGCTTCCGGTAATGGTAAGTGAATACATACCGGGAGGCATATCAGGTGGTAGCTGAATAACCTGGCTCATGGCGCCGCTGGAATGATCAAGCGTTTGGCCATAAACAAATCTGCCATAGATATTTGATATGGCAAGCTTATATTGACCCCGGCTCATACTGCCTACCTGGATTGAAAGGCGGCTGCTAACAACTGGATTTGGAAAGAGTACGAGTGCTGCATTGGACTGACTCAGATCGATCCTAGCGACAGTACTATACGTCGATTTTCCATCTATATCAACCGCATTGATCCTGTAAAAAGATGTGCTCTTCAAAGGTGCAGTATCAGTCCATGTATAATTTGCTTCGTTATCATTATTTCTTGCACTAACTGTTCCTATGGTATTGTATCGCTGTCCATCCTGTGAACGTTGTATCTGGAAATGACTTACGTTTATTTCATTGTAACTCGTCCAGTCAACATTTAAGTTGCTATTTGTTTCATAAACTTTTATAGTTCCAAATTTCAGGGGTAAAGGCGTACCTATTTGCCCTACACCAAAAGGAGAAAAACTTGTAATGTTTGTTCGCGTAACGGTGTTTTGTGTTTGGTTGCCTGTACCGAGGGGTGATTCCCAATAGCCACCATAATGAGCTATTCCTATTTGATTATTCGATAAAGACTGAAAAGCCGAACCTTCTAAAGCAGTTGGCCATGACAATTGCATAGCCACGTCGCTTGACCCGCTGTTCTTGTTTATTATCCAAACCGCATCAACCATTTTAGATTTTTGCTGTTCAGTAAAGAGTGTTCCATCTGGTGCCCCGTTTGCAGTAGCACCCTGGAAAACAGCCACACTAAAATCATTTGTGCCGGACGCTGTAAGAGTGACAGGCATGTAATACGTTTCATTACCTATAGGCAGAGTAATAGTGCCTGTAAAGTTTTTGACTCTCAACGTGCCTTTTGTACCGGTACTGCTGTTTACTTCCGTAATAATATGTTTCGATGCATTAAATCCGGAACCGCCAATAATATTTCCCGAGCTGATAGTAATAGTATTACCTGCAGGCACGGTCAAGTTTCCATTTTCCAGATCCAGGTTGCCTGCAATTGTCACGTCTTTATTAAAAGTTACGTCTGCCTTTACAATTACATTGGTTGCAGAAACAGAACCGAGACTTACAGGAAAAGGAGCAGTAGTTGAAGTAAGAAATTCATACGAACCTCCGGTGTGGTAAACAGTTGAACCCGTCACAGAAATAACGCCATCTACCCCAGATGGACTTGAAGTAATAAGGTTACCATCCGAAGCAAGGGAAAAAGAACCGGAACCGGTTATTTTATTTGTTCCACAATCAAGGGTTCCATTTACTGTTAATGATCCTGAATTAGCGAGAGACAGATTATTGTTTATTGTAAGCTTTTTATCCGCATTCACTACAATGTCTATATATGTATTTGTCAATGAACCGCCGGTTTTGGTAAACCCACTGTTGGTTCCATTGAATTGAATGTCTAAATTATTTTTGTTGTTTGAACAGGTAAACGATCCTCCCGTTTGTGAATACGAACCATTAATAATGATCCTTTGATCGACATCTTTATTATTTGAAGCTGCTTCCAAAATTCCATCTTCAATAACAAGATCTCCTCCAATATTTAAAGTGTAAGCCTGATTTGTTGCAAGCCTGAATTCATGATTGCCGTTACCGGTATTAAGTATAATCAAATTTCCTGCAATACTGGTGAGATTTCCTTTTTGATTCCAATTTGAAGAATATCCAGGCATATCAATAATGAGATTACCCCATGTTACTCCTCCAGGTAAAGGAGCACTTGCCCAATCTTTGATCTCAACGGTACTGTTTGCATCAAGCGAGATTGAATTACTTCCGGGAAAATTAGCTATGCTTTTATTATGAATATAGGCGCCTGTACCCTGTACCTGGAAATCTGGAACCGACACTTTATCATTGGCCTGGAGCGTCGCATCGGTTTCAATAATAAGTTCGGCACCATTCCCACTTATTATCCAGTTTCCTGTTGTAGTCACATGATGACCGGCTTGTATTATAAAAATATCACCATAAGTAAATTTGTAGGGTGACGAGCCGGTGCCATTTCGGTTGCTGTGCCAGCTACTGGTCAGATCTGGGGCGCTGTTATCTGTAGAATAATATGTATTTGCATGGATTACAAATACAAATAGTAATGTTGGTAACGAGAGTAAGGGTTTTTTCATTGGACTGGATTTTAACGGACTAAAAGTATCTAAGCATTTTCACTTATGCAAGTGTCACCGGAAATTTTATGAAACCTGCTTGCATTAATTGATATTTGTCAAAAGGTGCAAAGAATTGTGAATCACTTTTCTTATAAGCTTCGTCACCTGGCAAATTTTATTGTAAATACCTGCAGAAATTTTAATCTCCCTTATTAGTTATTTTTGAATAAACTATCGTCATGATACAGCGAATGCAAAGCCTTTGGTTATTGGTTGCTGCAATTTTTGCCTTTCTAACCTTTAAGCTTCCCTTTTACAGTGGCAGTAAAATTATAGAAGATATTAAGCAGCCGGATGTAAGACTGGATGCGAGATCACAAACCTTTTTAATAATATTCACCGGGCTGATTATCATCCTTTGCCTTGTTGCCCTGTTTTTATATAAGGACAGGAAAAAACAATTGACAGTAACCATCATTAATTCAATATTATCTGTTGCGTTAATTGCTGTTTATTTTCTGCAGGTGGAAAAATTTGAAACAGGAATCATTTCACTAACCTGTTTGTTCACGTTTGCTATTCCGATTTTTCTTTTTCTTGCCGCGAGAGGAATATGGAAGGATGAAAAATTGATAAAAAGCCTTGACAGGTTAAGATAACTCTCCAGGCAATGTATAAAAATAAAGGAAAACTCCACCAGGAGCTCTCCTTGCTATTGGGACTTTCAATTGTTTATTGCACAATAAATGTTTTAGTCAATTTCAAAGCTCCGTTGCTTATTAAAAGATTATAAACCCCGGGTTTTAGCGATGAAGGTAATTGCAGTGTTTGAGTCGTAGTCTCGTTTGAAAGACTTACCTGGAACTGACTTACCTGTTGCCCCATATGATTAAACATCAAAATGGAATAATTTCCTTTGTCAAGATTATTGATCTGTAATGTGAGTTGTGATCCTTTTACAGGGTTTGGATATACTGCTACACTTCTGTTACCGCTGGTTCCCAAGCTAATTCTTATAACAGAACTGTAAGTAAGACGTCCATCAATATCGACTGATTTCACACGATAAAAATTATCGCCATTGATTGGAGAAGCATCCAACAGGTTATAGTTTGTTTTGCTGACTATTTCCAACAGCTGTCACTTGGCCGATTTTGGAAAATGATTGACCGTCAGAAGAACGTTCAACTTCAAAATGATCAACATTATTTTCAGTATAAGTTGCCCATTCTAACTGGACACCCCCAGTTTGCTGGTATGCTCTCAATGTTCCGAACGTTACCGGGAGTGCACCATTCCCCGTTATATTACCCACTGTAAAAAATCCAAAACCCGGGACGGCGCTATTCGTAGCGAGTGTTCCCGTGTTTGCACCCGGCGATGAAGGGGTATTAGTCGTAGAGAGATCAGTCCAGCCATTGGTTCCATCGTAAGCGACAACCAATCCGGTCATAGTCGATGCATTTGATGTGGCAGTAACGGGTATAGTTACACTTGGAGAACTGCTTCCAGCACTTCTGTTAAAGCTCCAGTACTCTACCATGCTGACCTCTTGAAGACTTGACACGACATCAATAGCTCCTACTGTGAGAGGAGCAGCTCTGAAATATTCTGCAGTAAATGTACTTGCAGAAGAAGGTGCAGACATGTGCAAGTAATGATATTCATTTGATTTTCCAATCGGGAAATCAAATGCAGTATTTCCAATTTTTTGAACAGGACCATTGACAAAAGAGGCATCTGAAGCACCTGTTGCACTGGCGCCTGATGCAATCGTTAACAGATTGGAGGATGTACTATAAAGAAATCCGTCAGTAAATGTTGCAGTTGCGGAAACTGAAACTGCTTTTGATAATGTAACTCCTGTGGAAGAAGAATTATTGATGGTAAGGTTATGCACTGTACCTGGAATACCATTCCCGGTTATCTGAGCTGCACTTCCATTATACGCATAGTTAGCACCTGTACTATATGTCCTGGTACCGCCGACCTGGATTGAACCAGTTGCACCCGAAGATGAGATACCGTTCGTATTTGCGGTGATAATAGTTCCGCCGGAATTAAGATTAAACTTGGCATTTGTTCCATTTAATACCGAAGTGCCAAAATCAACAATTGCACTGTTCAATATCGAAAATGCAATAGTATTTGATATTGTTCCACCTGTTTTACTGAATGTCTGCGCCGATGAACCGTTAAAGACAATACCGCTTCCAGTAGTTGAACCTGTTTCCGTCAAAGTTCCCCCACTGTGCGTAAAATTTCCAGCGACATTTATTGTAACCGAGTTTCCCGCAGTAGTTGAAGAACTTAAATTAAAAGTCCCTCCTGTTAAAGAAAAATCACCAGCCACAGTCATTGTTCGTGCAGCACTCAGCGACCCAAGGAATTCACCGCCTGACTGTACAAAATTTTTGCCTATGCTTAAATTACCAGCGCCAGATCCGCCGAGACTCACTGAACCGGTTCCTGTACTTATTACAGAAAAATCACCGTTTACAGTTAAGATAGAGCCGCCCAAACTTATATTGCCTGTTTGCGCTGTACTATTCCAGATAAAATTTCCAAAATCTTGTCTCATCCCAAAATCGGGTGTGGTTGCAGCGGTTGAATTTGTCCAACCTGTCACTTTACAGGTCGAACTAATATCCCAAGTGGCTGTTGGAACTGTGCCGCCATCAACAGCATGATCATATGTTCCACCGGAAGTAAATGTCAAATTAGATGCAGTTGAAGTAATGTCCCCCCCCGTGTTCTGAATTGTGCCGGTAACGGTTGTCAAACTATTTGTAGCAATATACTGACCATTTCCACCTGTGCTGGTTAAAACTAAAGTACCTGCTATCGACATCGTTCTATTAGCTCCTGAAAACGCAATCGCCATTGGCCTTTGAGTAAATCCAGAAGTAGAACCAATAAGTGTCAACTTGCTGCCGGCATCAATTGAATTACCAGTATTTGCAATAGTAATTGTTCTCGATGCACCGGATGAAGTGAATGAAACTGTCGCAGAGTTGCTAATGGTCAAACTGTGAACAGTAGGGCTTGTATTAACATTAATAGCAGCATTAATATTAATAACCACGTCCTCGCTGCTCGTTGGGACATGATTTAATGACCAGTTAGAACCAGTATTCCAGTTGTTACTCGAAGAACCATCCCATGTATTTGTTTGTGCAAAAACTGCAGTAACAAAAAATAAGTTTGCAATCGTTAAGGTAACTGCAAACAATTTTGATTTAAGTAAAATTCTTTTCATTTGCTCAAATTTTTAATAAAAGTTATTTTCCGGTTTCATCAAAAATGGATTATTGAGCTTTTGAAAGGATAGGAAATGAAACCCAAATGCTGTTTCTTGCAGCACCGGATATAATCACAAAAACCCTATGGCGAATCTTTGCTGGATAATAAAATTATCAGGATATTATTGGTAGGATCAGAAGAATTGGAGTTTTCGAAAGAGTTCGTGATAGACAGAAGACAAAATTATAAACGATTTCTTATTTATGCAACTTTATATAATTAATTTATAAAGAAACTCCAGAAATAAATTTTTTTATTCTTGCAGATATCAAACCCTGCGATTACATTTGTGCACTCCCTTATCTCCTGAAAGTCCGTATCAATTTCCAGAAAAACATATTGGGTTTGTGTTGTAAAGAATGCCGGGTTTTGTGTGCCTGGTAAACAGCAATTCATTGAATAAACACGGACGGTTTATAATAAAACATTGCAGCTACCAGCCGTATCATCGCTGCAGAATGGTTTTCATAGGGTACGGATTATTTAACGGGCTGTCTTTTCTAAGACGGCCCTAATTATTTTATAGTGAGAGGTAAATTACGATTGAGGATGATCGGTAGTATCTTAATAAGCGGTGGTCATAAAAACTTTCCTGTCTGGCTTTCTTTTATTTTTTTTAATCCTTCCGGTTTACCGGCGTATACAAGGTTGCCGCCCAGATCTCCTGCTTCCGGACCGAGATCAATGATCCAGTCAGCACTGCGGATCACTTCCATGTTGTGTTCGATCACAATAATGGAATGCCCCTGTTCAATCAGTGCGTTAAAAGAATCGAGAAGTTTTTTTATATCGTGAAAATGTAAACCGGTTGTGGGTTCATCAAAAATAAAAAGGATCTTCCCGTTAGCTTTGCTTTTACCCAGGAACGAAGCAAGTTTTACACGTTGTGCTTCACCACCGGAAAGCGTACCCGATGATTGTCCTAATTTAATATATCCCAATCCTACATCACTTAAAGATTGTATACCTTTTATTATATTTTTTTCTTCATGAAAAAAATCAATGGCTTCATCTATACTCATTTCCAAAATATCAAAAATATTTTTGTTCCTGTAAGTTACTTCCAGTACCTCTTCCTTAAATCTTTTGCCACCGCATACCTCGCAGGTAAGGTGTACGTCCGCTAAAAATTGCATTTCTACAACCTGTTCGCCTTCTCCCTTACAGGTATCACATCTGCCTCCGTCTACATTAAAAGAAAAATGTTTAGGCAAAAAACCACGCATCTTGCTCAAAGGTTGTTTGGAAAACAGATCACGGATTTCGTCATACGCTTTTACATAAGTAACCGGATTACTCCTTGATGATTTGCCGATGGGGTTTTGATCAACGAGTTCAATTTGTGAAATGCTTTCTATATCGCCGGTAACTGCCTTATGAAAACCAACTTTATCAGTAAACTCTCCTTTCAACTTTTGCAATGCCGGGTAAAGAATTTGTTTCACTAATGTTGTTTTCCCGCTTCCGCTCACTCCGCTTACAACGCATAATACATTTAAAGGAAACTCAACATTTATATTTTTTAAATTATGTTGTCGTGCACCGTCCACTTTGATACTGCGATTCCACTTGCGGACATTCTTTGGCGGATCAATTTTTAATTCCCCGCTTAAATATTTACCGGTCAGGCTTTGAGGATTTGAAACGATTTCGTCATAATTTCCTTCAGCTATCACCTCGCCTCCAAGATGTGAGGCTAGCGGCCCCATATCAATAATATGATCAGCTTCACGCATCATCATTTCATCGTGCTCTACCACTACAACCGTGTTGCCCAAATTTCGCAGCTCTTTCAATACCCGTATCAGGTTTTCCGTGTCTCGCGAATGTAAGCCGATAGAAGGTTCATCAAGAATGTACAATGAATTGGTCAGATTACTTCCCAAACTTCGTGTGAGTTGAATACGTTGACTCTCACCACCGCTCAGAGAATTGGCAAGTCGGCTCAGCGTTAAATAACCAAGGCCTACCTCCAACAATGTATTTATCCTTGAATTGATTTCAATAAGAATTCTTTTGGCAACCTGTTTATCAAAATCAGATAATTTGTTTTCTAATTCATCAAACCATTGTTTCAAATATTTTACAGGCATTTCACTTAACTCACCAATATGTTTGCCCCGTCCCACCTCATCCGGGCGGGCATCAATCTTTATATACAGGGCTTCATCCCGTAAGCGATACCCTTTACAATCGGGGCATTGCGTTCTTCCCCGGTAACGACTTAGTAAAACACGATATTGAACTTTATAAAGATTTTGTTCAACTTCTTTAAAAAAATCGTTTATACCATGTACACTTCCCGCTCCTTCCCAAAGCATTTTGTATTGTTCATCCGTTAAATCAGCAATGGGTTTATGAACCGGAAAATCTATTTTTCTTGAACCTTTTACAAACTGGTCTCTCCACCAACCCAGTTTTTCTCCTTTCCATGGAGCTACAGCGCCTTCATACACACTTAATCTTTTATCAGGAATTACAAGATCACTGTCAATTCCTAACACTTGCGAAAAGCCTTCGCAGGTAGGACAAGCGCCAAAGGGATTATTAAAATTAAAAAGATTGGGAACCGGTTCCTCAAACTTCATTCCATCCAATTCGAAGCGGTTATTAAAATGAAGTAACTCTTCTCCATTCACTTCAAGATAAACATCGCCCTCTCCTTCATAAAAAGCAGTACCCACAGAATCTGCCAGCCGGTGCTTATCATCTTCGTCAAAATCTTTTGTTACAATTCTGTCTATTAAAATGAAAGTTTGGAGTTTTGAATTTTGCGTTTGCAGCTTTTGACTTATTTCTTTACTGCTGAATTCAAGCAAGTCGTCGATCCTGAAAACTTCGCTAAGTTCAGAACCTTTGGCTTTGGAATGCCGGTTATATACTCTCGAAAACCCCTTCTGTATTAAAATATTTAACTCTTCCTTTATATCACGGTTTGTATGTTGTTTGAATGTAGCCAGTATATATATTTTATCATCGTTTGGAAATTCTGTAATAGCTTTTACAACATCTGTTACATCATCTTTTTTAACCTCCCGTCCTGAAATTGGTGAAATAGTTTTTCCGATTCTTGCATATAACAATCGCAGGTAATCATATATTTCCGTCATGCTGCCTACCGTGCTGCGCGGAGTCCTTGTAATTACCTTTTGTTCGATAGCAATAGCGGGGCAAAGACCTTTGATATAATCTACATCTGGTTTATTCATCCGGTTCAGAAACTGCCGGGCATAGGCGCTCAGACTTTCTGCATATCTTCTCTGTCCCTCCGCATATAGTGTATCAATGGTGAGAGACGATTTGCCCGAACCAGAGACACCGGTCACCACAATCAGTTTATTCCGGGGAATTTCGACCGTTACATTCTTCAGATTGTGAACTCTTGCTCCTTTGATGAGGATGTTTCCTGCGGAATTTACGATGCGGTTTTCCGGGTGTTTTTTCTCTTTTATTGCCTTTTCCATTTTCAGTCTGCAAATGTAAACTCTTATGTAATCAAAATTTTACCACTTATTGTTAACACTTTTTTTACTCAAAAGGTAGCTGTCAGCTGAATTAATATTTGGTATTTTAAAAAATAATTCTACTTTTAGTCCACAATATCCAAATTATGATAACCAAAAAATTTAACTCGCCTATCGTACAACTTCTACTCAAATTTTAGCACACAACTTTTTTCGAACAACTGTTTATAGAGTAAACCAATATCCAAAACCTAAACAATCTGTTAGAGTTTATGAAAGCTTTAATGAAAAAAACCGATCACGAACTTATCAACCTATTTGTTGATGGAAACCTGGAAGCGCTTGAAGTGCTTGTGTTACGTCACAAGGATAAGCTTTACACTTCCATTTTATTTCTTGTGAAGGACAAATATCTTGCTGAAGATATTTTCCAGGACGTTTTTATCCGCATTATTGACACTATGCGTAGCGGGCGCTACACTGAAGAAGGTAAATTTTTACCGTGGGCCATGAGAATTGCTCATAATCTTTGTGTGGATTATTTCCGCAAAGTAAAACGTACCCCGACTATTAAAAATAGTGAAGACAAAGATATCTTTGAAGTACTGAGCTTCTCAGATGACAGCGCTGAAACGAAAATGATGAAGCGCCAGAGTCACGACCGCGTTCGGGCAATGCTTGAACAATTACCCGACGATCAGAGGGAAGTAATCATTCTTCGTCACTATGCAGATATGAGTTTTAAAGAAATTGCATCCATGACCAATTGCAGCATCAATACTGCTTTGGGCCGTATGCGCTATGGACTTATTAATCTGCGAAAAATGATGATGCAAAAACAAATTGCTCTCTAACTCCCCCCATTTGGAGAGGGATGGAGAGAGGCCGCTCTTGTCATTCTGTATCTCCAACCTAAAAGGAGTTCTTAGTTCGAAAAAGAATTATCCTCAGTTTGCCTGGCAGGCTGATACAGAATGACGCCCAATTGAAAAATCCCGGATACTTCCGCAAATGAGATCCGGGATTTTTTATTTCTAATAAGTCTTCTGAACCATCTTGTCGAAGGACCACGTCACATTATCATTTCTTCTTGTAAGCATTCAAACCGCACTCGAGCCATTGGGCAAATTTTTGCGGATCGGGAGTATATCCTTTCGTTTTGGTAAGAGCTTTTTCATCTGTACTGATGATAGCATATTGAGGCTGAGACGCAGCATGAAAATTTTCAATTTGAAAATTGGACCATTTATCGCCCACCGTTACAATTGCTTTTTCCGTACTGTCACTTGCAGTGTAAACCATTCTTTGCTGAATAGGTAATTTTCTTTTTTCATCAACATACAAAGAAACTACTACGAATTCTGTCCTCATTAAGCTGTCGACAGTTGGATCTGTCCACACTGCTTCTTCCATACGACGGCAGTTCACGCAGGCCCAACCTGTGAAATCGATTAGAACAGGCTTGTTTTCATTACGGGCCTTTTCCAAAGCGGTTTCATAATCCCGCAATGGTTCAAATCCATGCCTGCAATTTACGGGGTTTGAATACATACTGTAGCACATAGGTGGTGGAAAACCACTAATCAATTTCAGGTTAGCCCATTTCGTATTAGTTACACCCGGCACTAAATAAATAGTAGCCGCTAAAAACAAAATAATAAACGCAATTCTTGATCTTGAAAATTTTTTAACCGGGGCATCGTGAGGAAAACGAATTTTTCCAAACAAGTACAAAATAATGGCTATCCCTACAACGATCCATAAGCCAATAAATATTTCTCTTTTTAACAGCCCCCATTGTTTTACAAGATCAGCGTTTGAAAGAAATTTAACAGCCATCGCTATTTCCAAAAAACCTAAGACTACTTTCACCGAATTAAGCCATCCCCCTGATTTTGGTAAAGACTGAAGCCAGTTTGGAAAAATGGCAAATACTGTAAAAGGCAATGCCAACGCAAATCCAAAACCTGCAAGACCTGCCGTCAACGGCCAGGAACCTTGCGCGGCGGTGCCTGCCAACAAAGAGCCGAGAATAGGGCCTGTACAGGAAAACGAAACGATCGCTAACGTAAACGCCATAAAAAATATTCCCACAATACTAAGACCAGAGCGTGAACTTGCTTTGTTAGCCAGGCCACCAGGGAGGGTAATTTCAAAATACCCGAAAAACGAAACCGCAAAGACAATGAAAATGGTAAAAAAGAAAAGATTCAACCACACGTTTGTCGAAAAATTATTTAATACCTGTGGCGATGCATGAAAAATATGAAAAGGCAAACTCAGTAATACATAGATCAGAAAAATTGAAAAGCCATAAGTAAGCGCATTCAATATTCCTTTTCTTCTTGTTTGACCTTTTTTTGTAAAAAAAGAAACAGTAAGTGGTATCATCGGAAAGACACACGGTGTAAGCAAAGCAATAAAACCACCAAGTAATCCTAAAACAAAAATTCCCATCATGCTTTTACTGCCGGTAACATCATCACCACAACTGTTTAATGGATGATTAATATCAATGGATGGAATTTTTATTCTTGTAGTGGATGCTATTCCTCCTTCCAGTGGCACATTGAAGTTTAAGGTGCCTGTATAAAATTCATTGTTGCGGCCGTAACTATAAGTTAATTGTCCCTGCAGTGTGGCAGGAACAGTTCCTGAAATGGTAATTATTTTTTTCCACTCTGCGGCCGCATCATAAACGTTTACTTTTGAATTATCAAATATTGGACTTGCAATTTCTTTTGATGATCCGCTCTCTGTAAATTCTCTTTGCTGGCTAATTGCTGAGTCACCAAAACTTACTTCAGTGGTGGTAAGATCCGGAACAGATTGTGCAGGAGAATATAGTTGCCATTCGTTAGCGCCGGTTGTAGAAAAGATCAGTTCATATTTCCCTTCGCCTGTTTTCTTTGATGTAACATCCCATTTGTAAGCCGCAGAATCCTGTGAGAAAAGATTAAGATTAAAAAAAAGAAAAACTAAACCTAGAAAATTTTTACAGGAAGCTTTATTCATTTATTCATTTATTAAAACCAAACCAGCTTTGCAAACTCGAAACGACCGCTCACCTTATGTATGTTATTTTAAAGGAACGTCGAAGGCAACAGTTTTGGGAGGAAGACATTTTTTATCATTGCAGGTTTGAAATTCAACAGATCCGGAAACATTCGTTTTTGCATTCGCCTTCAATTTCACTATTTGTACAAAATCCACCTTTTCGGAGTATTGATTTGCCGAGATACCCAATGTCTTATCCTTAAACTTTTCCATTGTCCCCACCTCTTTCGCCTTACCATCAAACTTTAGTAAAGGATTATTGTTGAGCTTAACGCTTGTGGGAATGGCTATCGCATCTTCGGGTTGATCCTGCGAATACAAATGCCATCCTGATTGAATATCGGCTGTAAGATGTAATTCAAAAGTTTTATCGGCAATCTTCTTGCTGCTGAAGGTCCAGCTTACGGGACTTTGTGCATTCAGGAAATGCACCATAAAAAATAAGCCAATCAGGGGAAACAATTTCTTCATGAACTGATATTTTTCTAAATACAAAACTCTTCTTTTTAATTCTATTTTAGTGTTAAACTTCCTTTAGTGCACCAATTGTTCGGTCATTAAAAGATTTGTTAGAATCTCTCTTCCATCAGTATTTTCCAAAGCCAGCGAGCAAGCTCGTTCCGGGTGAGGCATCATCGCAAAAACGTTTCTGGATGCGTTGCAAATACCTGCAATATTTCTCAGAGAGCCATTAGGATTCGATTCCGCAGTGATATTTCCGCTTGCGTCACAATATCTGAAGATCACCTGGTCGTTTGATTCCAGCTCACTCAGCGTTTTTTCGTCAGCATAATACCGTCCTTCACCATGAGCAATCGGTATTTTATAAATATGATCGCTACTGTCTTTAATAAATACATTTTTGCCTATGAACTGTTGATTTGCATTTCTTAAAAGAACGCCCGGTAACAAATGCGATTCACACAAAATCTGGAAACCATTGCAAATACCCAGCACTTTACCTCCCTGTTGAGCAAATTCAATTACACTTTGCATCATAGGACTAAACCTAGCAATGGCCCCGCAACGCAAATAATCGCCATAAGAAAAGCCGCCCGGAAGTATAATACAATCTTTAGCAGAAAACATACTTAGATCCTTGTCTTTATGCCAGAGCATGATCACTTCCTTATGAAGATCGTAAGTAAGAGCATCATAAATATCCCTGTCACAATTTGATCCCGGAAAAACAACAACGCCAAATTTCATAAACTGTTTTTATAGCAGTCAAAGATAAAGATGATAAATGAGAGTAAATGGTTGGGAGAAACCCTGTTTATAAATTCATCTTAGTGCCACCCCGGACCATAATATTGATAAGCCAGTACAAAACAAACTGATATCCAAAACAGGATCAGCGGAAATAATTTTTTAGGCGGATAAAAATAAGTGCAGGCATGAAAACTGGCGAAGGGCACAGCCGCCATTACCCAGTTCTCAAATGTATTGGTCGTGTTTACAAAAGGAACAAATATGGCTACCAACAGGTATATAAGCAAAATGCTCCACGCTTTGCGAATTTGTATTAACATGCGGCGCAGGCTTTCCTGAACAAAATAACCGCCCGCTAAAAAGGGGATCATCAGCAAAAGAGCGCTGGCTGCCAGCCAAATGGATTGTTGGAGAGAAGGAACACTTATAGTAAGATGAGGCAGGAACTTATTTAGATGCCATTGATCTGTAAAAAAAATATAAACGCCGTAAAAATAATAGGGTGAAGTAAGCCCCAACAAACAAAGCAGCCACTCGTTAATGCGAAAAGGCCTCATGATCATCAGTCCGAATAATATCCACACAATAAATGTTACAGATGGAAAAAATATAAGGCTGCAAAAGCCGGTGAGAAGACCAACATTAAAAATAATTGCCTTTGCCCGGGGATGATTGTACATCTTAAAAAGCCACCCCAGGATAAAAATAAGCAGGGTATTAACCAGGAGAGGAGCTGAAAAATAATTCCATTCGGCAAAAAAAGAAGTAATAAGCAGGTACGCCATACCAGGCAGATAATTTGTGCGGATTATCATCCGGTAATTATTAATGAGCCGGGTTAGCGTAATGGCCTGTGTAAAAAGCAATATAAAAGCAAGAATGGGATATAAAATGGGATTCCTGGTTCCGGCAGACTCAATAAATTTCAAAATTCCATAAAACAATATTCCATCTTTCGACTGGATAGTTGTTACATGCGGATGCATGAACATAGGCAATTTTATCAGCATGCCGAAAACCAGCAGCAATAAAATATTTGCAGGCGTTTTTTGTTTAAAAATACCAATCACGGATATGGATTATGTTGGTTTTAATTAATACTCAATCTTCGCAAAGCAAATATCATTGCGATACAAACACGGAATAATTATTTGATACGAACTTACCTGCTTCCCGTACTTTGCCATAAACTCATACCCCTTATCAAGATTCTTCAAAGTGGGATTCCTGTTAATTTCTCCTCCTGGCGAAAGCGTATAATCGTTCAGCAAATTAATTCTTCGTTCTTCCATGTTAAAAAGAACATGAAGCTGTCCGCCTGTGTTCATGATCTGGTAAGATATCATATCATCATTCTCATCATCATATTGCTCTTTTGCGATCACATTGTTCCATAAAAGTTTTCCATCCTTATCAAAGGAGAGCAGTACGATATTGTCAGCATGATAGCGTACATTTTGAGAATTATTATAGTATCTCGATCTGTACCAGAAATTATTATAGTAAGGCGAATAGTAGTAATAATCATAAGGGCTGGAGAATGGAGAGCCATACAAATAGTCCCACCTGTTCCAGCTATTATACCTTGACGTAGTATAAAATGCCTCGCTGCTGATTATGAAACCGCCGTCTTTTTTCAAAATTATATTTCTTATGAAATAGTCATTAAATGCGGTCTTTATATTGGATTCCCCCTTTGCATCCCGGCGTAGTTCGTCACCAAAACTTATGGCATTCTCCATCATGGGCTTTTCGGTTCCCTTATCCCATACATAAAAATAAAAGCCCTCAATGTTACTGCGTCGTTCCTTGTAATAAAAAGAGGTGAGGAAATAACGCTTGTTATAATTGTCAATTTTTATATGCAGTTCATCCAGATATTTTTTATCGATATTCAGGCTGGTTACAAAAAATGAATCCGCCTGCGCATACTTTATTACCAGCGAGGCCCGACTGATGGCATCGTTATTTTCCCGGTAAAATTTGGTAAATACAAAATCGCCCTGGTTATCTATATAAAATTCATCAAGATATTCGTTACGGTCTTCAATGGGCATCGCGATCGCACTTCTTTTCTGTAAACGAAGACTGTCGTCAAACAAATTCGTCGTCACCAGGTATTTTTGTTTATTTCTGCTGTTTATTTTAAACACCATCAATTTGCTTTTGTCTTCGCTGGTAATGACGCTATAAATTTTGTTATTGGCGGCAAATCCAATATGCGTAGTATCGAGTTGAATGATATCAGATGTCTTTTTCCCCTGGCCATTGATTTTTACTGCATCACAATACACCACGTTCTTTCTTTGATATTGATAAACTGCATAAAAAAATTCATTATAGGGAAAGAAGTCTATATTGATCAGCCTGTCGTCCGGCATATAGTCCTGGTCCACTTTCGACACCTCTTTCATGTCATTATCCAGGAGTGTTATCCAGCTTTTATTTCGTGAAAATTTGTATATGAGAAAGTTGCCATCGATCTTGCCGATTATTTCAAAATTCATCCGGCGGTTATCATCCCGGCCAGGTTCCGAATAAACTATTTTCTGCGCTGAAACAATATGCCCTAAAATACAAACACAAACCACAACAAAAAGCAATCGCTTGCTAAACATAAAACTTTGATTTTTTGCTTATTAAAATTAAAGATTGCAGGCAAAATTCCCGTTTTTATTTTGCCTGTAATGCAACAGTCTTGTTAATTACACGTTAGAAACCGCAGAAAAATTGTGTCGCCGCTAGCTTGAATTTATCAGGTCAATGCAAATTATCCGGATAGTTTTCGACAGCTATTGGTTGCAAATTATTTTTAGATATACATTTGCAGCATATCTCTGCAGATTTAGATCTGTACCGGCCGTACAAGGCATTTCTAACGATGAGCCATGGAGTTAAATATTAATCCAAAGTGAAAATACCGACGAACAAAGTCACTTTTGCTGGCCTTATTATAGCACTCGGAATTATCTATGGTGATATAGGAACCTCACCTCTTTACGTTTTAAACGCCATTATAAACGGAAAAGTTATTAGTGATGACCTGATATTGGGCGGGTTGTCTTGTATCATCTGGACACTCACGCTTCAAACAACCATCAAATATGTAATTCTCACCCTTAGAGCCGATAACAGGGGTGAGGGGGGTATCTTTTCATTATATGCACTTGTCAGGCGACAGAGAAGATGGCTTGTACTGCCCGCCATGCTTGGCGGTGCTGCATTAATTGCCGATGGCATGATCACTCCTCCTATCTCCGTAACCTCGGCAGTAGAAGGTTTGCGTCAATTACCCGGTATTGGTCATATAGGCGATTGGACTATTATATATATCGTTCTCGGCATCCTTACTATTTTATTTTTCCTTCAGCAATTTGGCACCGCATCCATAGGTAAATTATTCGGCCCCATCATGTCGGTGTGGTTCCTTATGCTTGCGGTAGTAGGCGTTAGCCACATATCTGATGATTGGTATATTTTCAAAGCTTTCTCCCCTCATTATGCCATCAATTTATTGACAAATTATCCAAAAGGCTTTTGGATTTTGGGAGCCGTTTTTCTCTGCACTACGGGAGCTGAAGCATTATATTCCGACCTCGGGCACTGCGGAAGATGGAATATTCGCTATTCATGGATATTTGTAAAATCCTGCCTTATTCTGAATTACCTCGGGCAGGGTGCGTGGCTGTTGGCAAAACACAAAAATCATGTGTTTGATGTGCTGACAGGCAATCCTTTTTATGGTACTATGCCCGATTGGTTTAAGTTGTTCGGAGTCATCATCGCCACGGCAGCTGCTATTATTGCGAGCCAGGCACTCATTAGTGGCTCATTCACACTGGTAAGTGAAGCCATGCGATTGAATTTATGGCCAAAGCTACGCATTGGTTATCCTACCGAAGAGAGAGGTCAGTTATATGTGCCGGGAGTAAACTTTCTTTTATTCTTTGGTTGCACCGGTATGGTACTCTTTTTCCAGAAATCTACCAATATGGAAGGAGCATACGGTTTAGCAATCACGCTTTGCATGATTGCTACATCTATCTTATTTGCAAACTTTCTTATTTCAAGACGGGCCAAATCGATTTTTATTTATATCTACCTTATCGTGTATTTATCAATAGAGTTGGGATTCCTTTTCGCCAATCTCAATAAATTCCCCCACGGCGGTTACGTAACCCTTATTGTCGGTGGCGGATTATTTTCAGTTATGTATATATGGTTCAAGAGCCGGAAAATTAAGAATCGCTATGTGGAATTTGTAAGACTGGAAAATTACATTCCGAAGATACAGGAACTAAGCAATGACAAATCCGTTCCGAAGTATGCTACACATCTTGTTTATCTCACAAGTGCTGATAACCCTAAGGAAATTGAACACAAGATCATTTACTCTATTCTTAACAAAAAGCCTAAACGGGCGGATATTTATTGGTTTGTACATGTTGATACCCTGGACGATCCCTATACGTCGGAATACAGGGTTGATCATATCATTCCCAATGATATCATCAGGGTAGAATTCAGGCTTGGGTTCAGGGTCGAGCCCAGGATAAATCTTATGTTCAGAAAAGTAGTAGAAGATCTCGTGACAAACAGGGAAGTGAATATCACCAGCCGTTACGAAAGCCTCGAAAGAAGTAACATAGTCGGCGACTTCCAGTTTATTGTAATGGAAAAATACCTGAGCCAGGATAATGATCTGCCGATTATTGAACGAATGATAATGAAACTATATTTCTGGTTAAAAGAAATTAGCCTTTCGGAAGAAAGAGGTTTTGGTCTTGATGTAAGTAATGTAACCATCGAAAAATTTCCTCTCATTGTTGCACCCGTTACGAACATGAAACTAAAACGAGTGGAGGACTAAAAGTTTGTAGTCCTCAGTCGAATGTTTGTAGTTAACTTAACTATAAACTACAAACTATAAACTGATTGCCTGCTTTCATCTTATATATAGTTATTGGCATTGTTGCACTTTCTGTTCTCGTCTACGTCTTTCAGGATAAATTTATTTTTCGCCCTGAAAAATTAAAACAGGATTTCCAGTTCAAATACGATATCCCTTTTCGTGAATTATTTTTTGATATTGAACCCGGCATTCGCATTAATGGATTGCATTTCTATAGGGAAAAACCGCTGGGTCTCATTTTATATTTGCACGGCAATACAAGAAGTGTAAAAGGATGGGCAAGATATGCCAGGGATTTTTATCGGTACAACTATGATGTAGTGCTCGTCGATTATCGCGGATTTGGAAAAAGTACAGGCAAAAGAAATGAAAAAGAAATGCTCAACGATATGCAGTTCGTTTATACAAAACTGGCCGGCGAGTACGGCGGGGATCATCTTATTGTATATGGCAGAAGTTTGGGTAGTGGCTTCGCCACAAAGATTGCATCTGAAAATCATCCGCGTTTTCTTATATTGGATTCTCCTTACTACAATTTTACAAAGGTCATTGAGCGTTTTCTGCCCATCTTACCGATTCGATATGTCCTGCGCTATCATTTAAGAACTGACAAATGGATATTGAAAGTAAAATGCCACACTTATATCATTCATGGTACAAAAGACAGGTTGATACCAATCAGGCACAGTGAAGCCCTGCAAAAACTGAATCCGCAAAAGATCACTCTTATTCGTATACACGGAGGGGGACATAACAACCTTCCCCGCTTTGATGAATATCATAATTTTATTCGCGACATTTTAAAATATTAGTATCCCGGTTTATCAGCGAAAATCGCAGATTCATGCAAAAAGAAGAACAAATTGGCCGGTTACTGTCGGCTGCATAATAATTATTATTAACCTTCGTTAACGAAACTGTTAAGGATGATTTAATTGAGCGGCAAAGGAGTTACAATAATGGTGATTGATCGTCCAACAAAAAAATAATGCTATGAAAAAATTTTACTCTCTCTTATTAATAATCATCAGCCTTTGGATAGCAGGATGCAAATCTGCTAGTAAGCTGTATCAAAAAGGCGATTATGATGAAGCCGTCCAGGTAGCGGTAAAAAAATTGCAGAAAGACCCCAATGATAGTAAGCTGAGATCTGTAGTGCAGGATGCTTATCGCTATGCTGTTACCGATCATGAAAATAAGATCAGCAACTATTCGCAAAGCAATAGTGAGCAAAAATGGGAATGGATGTATAATGAATATACCAGCCTGCAGCAACTCTATAACGCTATCTTCAGGGCGCCCCAGGTATTCGAGCTGGTTCATCCAACCGACTACTCTTCTTACCTGAACACATACGCTTCAAAAGTTGCCGACGTGCATTATAACCATGGGCTTCAACTGATGAGCAATAACGACAGGCAAAGCTACAAAGATGCCTATCATGAATTTCTTGCCGCCGATCGTTTCAAACCCGGCGATGCCACTATTCAGCAAATGATCGACAGGGCCTACGATGAAGCGCTCACAACTGTCGTCATCGTTCCTGCCAATGATTATGGCTTCAACTATAGTTCCTATAACTATCAACTTTCAAATTATAAGAATGAAATAATACAAATTCTGCAAAACAACAGCGGTAATGAATTCGTGAAATTTTATTCGGCTGCTGATGCGCAAAGATTGAATATCGTTCCCGATGAAATTGTAGAAACTCATTTTACACAACTCAATATCGGCAACACCCGCGATAAACACAATACCCGCGAAGTATCAAAAGAAGTGGTAACAAAGGAAATAGTGTACAAACCCGATTCTGTGGTAAAACAATATAGCAAGGTCAAAGCTAAGATCACGACTACACAAAGAACCTTGTACTCCGAAGGAAACCTGAATGTAGTGATACGTGATGATAGTGGACGAGTAATGTGGACAGATAATGTGGCAGCCAATGAAAGCTGGTCAACAGAATTCAGCTCCTACACAGGTGATGAAAGAGCTCTGAGCGATGAAGATAAAAAGACGCTTAATAAGACAAAAGACGTGGCGCCGCGTAATGAAGAAATTATAAGCTGTCTCAAAGAAAGTATTTACAGCAATTTCATTTCACGGCTTAGAAATTACTATAGTCATTATTAAACAAGTCTCTTTCATGTGGAAACCTGCAATCTCTTTGCAGGTTTTTTTATTCGCCTTCCTTATGGCATAGAAATTTAAAACGGGTATAGCAAAAGAGGTGCACCATGCCAGTAGTAATACGGTTGTTTGGCGTTGGATGCATCAATACTTTTGACCTGCTACTAATGTGCAGATTCCGGGCGGGTTTAGCTCTTTCCGGAACTTTAGCCCTGCTGATCACGGTGGGGTTATTTTTTTATAATTCAAATATTTGATGCCTGATGGAATAGATCACAACGCCCGCAGAATTTCTTGCCCCGGTTTTTTCCTGGATCTTCACCCGGTAGCTTTCCACCGTGCGCACACTCAGCTTGAGCGCAGCAGCAATTTCTTTGTTGGAGTATTGCCGGCAAATCAGTCGCATCACTTCTTTTTCATTTTCCGTCAGCTTCGCCGCCTTTGAACGGTCACCGTGGTAATGCATGCCGGCGATCATCTGACTTAACTTCTCCGGCGTAGCATCACAATAATAACTGCCGCCTTCCATTACCGTGCGGATGGCTAACAATAATTCTTCCTTGTTGGTGTTCTTTAAAAGATAACCGCTTGCTCCTGCTTCCAGCATCTCTATCACCAGGTGATCGTCATGGAACATCGAAAGGGCAATGATCTTCACTTTCGGAAAATCGCGGCTCAACTCATGGCAGGCTGCGATTCCGTCCATCACCGGCATTTTGATATCGGTGATTACTACATTGGGTTGGTACTCTCTTACTTTTTCCAGTAATTCTTTTCCGTTAGCCGCTTCAGCCACCAGTTTTACCTTGCTTTGTTTTTTCAACAGCACTTTAAACCCGTCGCGGAATATGGCGTGATCATCGGCAATGATTAGGGAAGTCGTCTTCATAGTTATTCAACAGGGATTTCAATTAAAAATGCCGTACCCCTTCCCGCCTTTGATTCCACTACCATGGTTCCGCCCATTATCTCGGTACGGTGTTTCAAACTTTTTAACCCCATGCCCGTGCTGTTGGCTGCTGCTGATTTATAGTCGAAACCTTTGCCATTGTCTTTGCATAGCAGGGATAATTTTTTTTTCTCTTTGGTCAGCTTTACCTCAAGTTCCGTAGCATCGGAATGTTTGATGCAGTTATGAACGATCTCTTGCACCGCCCGGAAAATATTAATACTGATATCAGGAGGTAGTTCAAGTGCATCGACTTCTTCAAAAAAAATGGGCAGGCCGCTGGCAACACTTGCCCGGTACACAAATTCACCCACTGCCTTCACAAGCCCCTTCCGGTGCAGCGCACCCGGTACCAGGTTATTCGCAATTTCTCTTAGCTTGCCGATCATGTCATCCAAATGGTGGCTCGCTCTTTCCAGCAGCTCCTTGTCAGAGGCATCTGTTGTTTCTACATTGTCAACGGTAAATTTGATAACAGATAGTATCGGCCCCAGCTCATCATGAAGATCGGCCGCTATCCTTGCTCTCTCTTTTTCCATCGCGTTCAGCTCGGCACGTATCGCCGCCTTCTGTAGCTCCAGGTTTCTTCGCTGCTGCCGGATGATGGACACTACAAAATAAGTAATGATCACACCAAGCGTCACACTGATGATCAGGACAACAGTATATATTCTCGTTTCTTCGGGATCCATAATAGGGCAAGTGCAAACAACAGGTTCACAAATAAATTAAGATACACCAATATAGTATATACATTGCTTCTGAAATCTTTTGAATCATTCAACCCGTATACCCAGAATGCTTCTACAAGAATTTTATAGGTAAAAAAAACGATGAATCCCAGGCAGATCAAAAACACCGGCATGCGCAGGGGATTCTCTCTCGCCGTCACCAGTGCATGGTTCACCACGGAAATACTCAGCATCACGACCACGAAAGAATAATAGATCCGGAAATAAGAGCTGATGCGCCCGATGCCCGTAATAAAAAAGTTCTCCACTGCCCAGAACACCACGAACGACAGGGCGATCGCCGCAAACAAAGCGGGTCGTGTAAACACCTCGCCTGCTCTTTTCACAAACCACAATATCAGCAGCGCTTCTGCCAATACATAAATATTATTGTTCACCGCCGTATGCAGGCCCGCACCCAGCAGCACCACGCTCAGCACTTCATTGAGTGCTCCGATCAGGATCAGGTATATAAATGGACGAAAGCCCGGTTCGGCAGTCCTGAATCGCACGATGCCAACAATGGCTGCTAGTAAAATACTCAGTGCAGATATTTCAGACAGCGTTAATCGCATCACTCAAAAATAAAATGGATCCGGTATATTTAAACGGCATCTAACCATCACAGAACTATTCTTTCCTCTTGCTTCGTGCTCTTTGTGCTTCGTCATGCTCTTTGTGACCAATGTTGCTTTATCACAAAAACCACGGGCAATATTTGGTGTTACATCCCGATCGTCAGTGAATATATTATCCTCCGTTCAGTCCGGAACCGGGGGGGCAGATGTCGGGACACCTCGTAGCTTCCTCCGCTATACCCGCGCCGCCATTTGTTGTCGTCGTTTGTTGGGCAGGCAGTATGTCTTCATCCTTGCTGTTCACGCCAACAATAAGGGCATGCACTTTCAGGCTTGCATCCATTCCGTAATAGACTCTTAGTTGCTGGCAATCCGCTTCCGCCAGCAGATAGTCAATGTCTCCGCGGCTGAAGGTCTCACAAAGCGCAAGAATGTTCTGGCCTTTGTAAGCGGGCGCCAAAATATTTTCTTTTTCATTCCGGTAAAGAGTGGTCATATCCACCGCTTGCTGAAGAGGAATTAGCTTGCTCATAGAATTTAGTTTTTTATGTGAATGATTAAATCGGTTCTTGCTGCATAAAAATTTAGTTGCACCCGTCGGCACACACGTTCCCGTTTCCGGATCCGTGTGCGGACGCCGCAATAAAAAAAATATTTTGGTAAATAGCGGGATGTTTTCTCTCGGTAAATGAATTCAGGAAAAGGTCTAACCGTTAATGGATCTTGTGGCCCTCGGTTTATTACTCCAAATTTATTTTATCATTTGACTCAAAACAACAGTATTAATACGGATACATGGTCAATAAAAGCTGCTCAGCAAAATTCAGATCATATATTGGCAATTAAAGCGCATTAAGTAAGGAAGATCAAAAAGTTATGAAGGAACGCTAAAAGCATTGAAAATGGCTTTATCTCAGAGAACAAAGGTGACCACAGTAATACATCATTCTGATCGGGGTTTTCAGTGTTGCAGCTTTGATTATGTTGATATGCTTAGAAAAAATAACTGCTCTATCAGCATGACAGAAAATGGAGAAGCCTATGAAAATCCAATAGCCGAAAGAGTCAATGGAATACTGAAAACAGAATTTAATCTACCTCAGGTTTTTAAATCAAGAACAGAAGCGATCATTGCTATACAAAGAAGCATCAGTGCCTACAATAATTTAAGACCACATATGAGCTGTGATTATTTAACTCCCAACCAGGCACATCAAAAATCCGGAATACTTAGAAACCGATGGAAAAACTATTATCAAAACTTACTTTCAGACCCATAAATTTGAAATCAAAAAGGTCCTGTATAGCTTTTTTAGGATTACCAATACTATCTGTATAGCTGTTCCAGGACTAATTATCTAACCTGTATAGCTTTTTTAGGATTACCAATACTATCTGTATAGCTGTTCCAGGACTAATTATCTAACCTGTATAGCTATTTTAGGACTAGACATGCTGTATGGATGAAGCATAGATGAAGCATAGATAAAGCATGGATAGTGTATCAAATCGCCGTATATCTACTATCCTGTACGCATTTGCTCTCTCCTGCTTCCATCTGCTAAAGATTGCAGCAGCCTACTGCTGATTGCTCTCATTTGCCCATGCACTTCCGGTTGCCGCTATTTGCTGTCAATAGCGCCTGCCTGCACTTACTTGCTTTATCTTGCCCGATTGCTAATGTGTTGCGTTGGTTGCAATGTGTTGCAGCCGGTCAACTGACCACTCTAAAAAATAAAAAAGATAGTTGCAGGCCGGATGATAATATACGAATCGTTGGAAGGCTAAGCACAAAACCACAACTCATACCAACGACGGCGCAGGTCTTACCATTTATGTTTTACATATAAGATAATAAATCAAAAAAAGTTTCAGGATTACCGGCGAATGGGAAACATTGTAAAATCTTTTATTGTCCGGCCGCGTATCATGATCATAATAGGTTTCGAAAGCTCACTTATTAGAACTATCTTTACCAGTTAGCTTTAAGCATCGCATTAGTTAAGAGTCAATTTGATCGGTAAGCCTATCTTCTCCTTTAGTTTTCTCTCCTTCGCTTCGCTTAATAATTATTAATGTCTAAAACAAGAAAAATGAACATTTACGTTTCCAACTTAAGTTTCAACATCCAGGACAAAGACTTAAGTGGCTTTTTCACCGGGTATGGCGAAGTATCTTCTGCCAAAGTTATCATGGACAAAGTGACGAACAGATCACGGGGATTTGGATTTATTGAAATGTCTGATGATAAAGCCGCTAAAGAAGCAATTTCAGGACTGGATGGAACTACCCAAGACGGAAGGACTATTAAAGTATCAGAGGCAAGGCAGAAAGAAGAAAGATCTGCAGGCCGTGATAATGGCGATGGGGGTTATAATAACAGCAATAGCTATAATAAAAACAGGTACTAAATCTAATAGGAAGCCCCGGTTGACGGGGCTTTTTAATTATTCAACCATTTAAACAATAAAATCTCATGGAAAGATTTAAAAAAGAAATAAACGTTAACAATGAACCAAGGGTATTTGAATTTAGCAGGATGAAGAACATGAATGGCGTAAAGTTCTTTATCACATCAAACGATTCAAACCAAAAGCCGATTGCTTTCAGCCTGACAGAGACGGGAGAACGTAACTGGAAACTAACGCCCGGATCTTTACGCTGGTTATACGATATAGAGGCCGAATTATCGAATGCAATTCTTGAAATGAAAATGTAGAAATAATATCCAGGTTATCTTGTTCCTGGCTTCGGGGTCTTTGCCTTATGTTGCTGGTGGTGACTTAATGGATATGGTGATTGCAGGGATCACCATTTTCCCCGTTGGTTTTTTCCCCATCATTGCCTGTGGACGGAAGCAAGAAATTTATCCAGCAGGTTATTGAAAAGTTTGGGAACTTCAAGCATCGGCACATGGCCGCATTTGTCGATCCAGAATAATTTTGAATTCGGAATCAGCCTGTTGAATTCAAGGGCTACTGCCGGCGGCGTTACTACATCATTCTTTCCCCATATCAGGCAGCAATCAGCGGTAATGCCCGGCAGTTCAGGCCGCAGGTTATTATGAATAGTTGATTTGGCAAGTGATAGTATCTGGATCGCTTTACGGCTGTTGACTGTCGTGAATATTTCATCTACCAGTTCTTTAGTGGCCGTACCCGGGTCATAAAAAGTGAGTTCCGTTTTTGTTTTGATATAATTATAATCTTTTCTTTTGGGAAAACTGTCGCCCATGCCGTTCTCATACAAGCCCGAGCTTCCGCTGAGGATGAGTGATTGAATTTTTTCCGGGTGCTGCAGTGCGTACAACAAGGCGATGTGCCCTCCCATTGAATTACCCAGTAAATGAAATTTTTCAAGTTGCAATGCCGTAATAACCTCATGAAGAAAATCAGTAAGCGTAAATATGTTGATAGACAGGCCAAGCTCATAAAAAGGAAAAACAGGAATGATGACCCTGTATGACTGTTTAAGGTGCCGGGTAAGCGCATCAAAATTTTTTACCGAACCAAATAGCCCGTATAAAAGAATGATCACTTCACCATCGCCTTCTTCAATATAATGCTCATGCGTGGTATCAAGCATCTCATCGTACATAACAAAAAGTTTTTGAACTAACCTGCGAAGAAAGATAACGACTCTATGCTAAAAAAAAGATGAGTTACGTCGGTAGCCTTTTTATAGCCGTTTTGCATCCAATCATCAGAACTGAAATTGATCAATAGAAACTCGTGGTTTCTTCTATTGATTCCTTTGATTTTCCTTCGTATTTTGCAAATAACAAGAAACACTTATGAGGAAATTCAACAGCAAACTTTTGCTTTCATTGAGCTTTATCGTTGCTCTTGATTCGTGCCAGAAGGAAGTGAGCTATGCCACCAACAATGGAACCGGCAATACCAGTAATACCGGGTCAATTGGCAACATAAACAATATAATGGGTATACCGGGGTTTCTCTTTTCGGGTAAATGCCGGCTAATTAACAGGTAAAAGTTCAGCCTTTAAAAATTCTGCCGTATAACTTTCCTTATTTTTAATTAATTCTTCAGGAGTTCCCTCAAACAAAACTTTGCCTCCACTATCGCCTCCTTCCGGCCCAAGATCAATAATGTGATCAGCCATTTTAATTACATCTATATTATGCTCAATCACCAATACACTATTTCCCCGGTCGACCAGTTTATTTAAAACATCCAGCAAATGCTGTATGTCTTCAAAATGTAAACCGGTGGTCGGCTCGTCAAGAATATAGAAAGTTTTGCCTGTATCCCTTTTTGATAATTCGGTAGAAAGCTTTACCCGTTGTGCTTCGCCACCACTTAAGGTAACCGCTGATTGGCCGAGTGTGATGTAACCAAGTCCAACCTCATCGAGAACTTTTATTTTGCGATATATATATGGCACGTTTTGAAAAAATTCAACCGCCTCTTCTACCGTCATTTCCAAAACATCGGCAACAGATTTTCCTTTGTATCTTATCTCCAGTGTTTCCCTGTTGTATCGTTTACCATTACATTTTTCGCAATGCACATATACATCCGGTAAAAAATTCATCTCGATCACTCTCATTCCGCCACCTTCACATACGTCGCATCTTCCACTTTTTACATTAAATGAAAAACGGCCGGCCTTATACCCGCGGATCTTTGCCTCAGGCACTGATGCAAATAAGGTCCTGATATCTGTAAAAAATCCACAGTAAGTTGCAGGATTACTTCTCGGTGTACGACCAATGGGTGATTGATCAATTTCAATTACTTTATCAATGTGTTCCAGTCCTTTTATGCTTTTATATTCTAATGGTGTGCCTCTTGAGCCATATGCATGCCTGGCAAGCAAAGGGTATAAAGTTTCGTTGATCAATGTTGATTTGCCGCTACCGCTTACTCCCGTTACACCAATGAACTTTCCCAAAGGAAATTCTACACTCACATTTTGAAGGTTGTTTCCTTTTGCACCTTTCAATTCCAAAAATTTTCCATTGCCTTTTCTTCTTTCTTTTGGAGTTTCAATTTTACGGATACCATTAAGATAGCTTGACGTAAGTGTATTCAACTTAAGCAATGCTGAAGGATAGCCTTGCGCCACTACTTTGCCCCCGTGATAACCGGCCCTGGGTCCAATGTCGATCAGGTGATCTGCCGATAACATGATGTCTTTATCATGCTCTACTACCAGCACACTGTTTCCGATGTCTCTCAAATTTTTCAAAGCTTCTATCAAACGATGATTATCCCGCTGGTGCAAGCCGATTGATGGCTCATCCAAAATATAAGTGATCCCCTGGAGCTGAGAACCTATTTGAGTGGCCAGCCGGATTCGTTGTGATTCACCCCCACTTAGTGTTTTAGAAGGACGGTTTAATGAAAGATAAGAAAGACCTACATCCAATAAAAACTGTAACCGTTCACGAATTTCTTTCAAAACATCTTTTGCAATAGTTTTTTGTTTGCCTGTTATTCTCAATTCAATTCCATCGAACCAGGCAGCAAGATTATCTAAATTCATGTTGCTTAGGTCGGTAATATTTCTTCCCAATATTTTAAACCAGAGACTTTCTTTTTTCAACCTGGCACCTCCGCAGGTATCACACGGTTTTAATTCCATGTATCCCTCTGCCCAGTCACGCAAACTTTCGCTGTACCCATTATTAAACCATCGTTTCAGCATATTCACAATCCCCTCATAAGGTGATTCGGGATCGAATTGCATATTCTCAAAATCCATTTCTGCTTCCTTTCCCTCTTCGTTTCCATACAATAAAATATTGAGCGATTTCTTTGGCAGATCTTTTAAAAGTTTTTGTAATGAAATTTTATTCTTTTTTGCGATCTCTTGTACTTGCCGGTAAACATGGGCATCCCTCTCTTCACCAAGTGGCGAAATGCCGCCTTCTGAAATACTAAGATTCCAGTCAGGAATAACTGCATCCATATTTACATGAAACATGGTGCCTAATCCCTTGCAGGCAGGACATGCTCCATAAGGAGAATTAAAAGAAAAAGAATTGGGAGACGGTTCTTCATAACTAATACCCGTATTTTCGCACATCAGTTGTTTGCTGTATTGAATAATTTTTTGATCATCGTTGATTTGCAAAAACATCAAATCTTTTCCGAGTTTTAATGTCTGCTGCACGCTCTGGCTCAATCTTGTTTTTAGATCACCTGTTACCTGCAACCTGTCAACTACCAATTCTATATCATGTATTTTGTAGCGATCCACCTGCATCTTAGGAACAAGATCTTTGATCTCTCCGTCAACTCTCACTTTTAAAAATCCTTTTTTCCTTACTTCTTCAAACAATTCACGATAGTGCCCCTTACGACCGCGGACAAGAGGAGCCAGCAGGCTTATTTTTTTTTCTTTAAATTTTTTAAAAATATTTTCAACAATTTCTTCTTCACTCCATTTCACCATTGGCTTGCCTGTATTATAACTATACGCTTCGCCAACTCGTGCAAATAATAAGCGCAAAAAATCATATACCTCGGTAACCGTGCCTACAGTTGAACGCGGGTTTTTGTTCGTTGTCTTTTGTTCAATGGAAATAACCGGCGAAAGACCGGTGATCTTGTCCACATCAGGCCGCTCCATTTCACCGACAAACTGCCGGGCATAAGCACCGAAAGTTTCCATGTAGCGCCGTTGACCTTCTGCATAAATTGTATCAAAAGCCAATGATGATTTTCCACTGCCACTGATGCCTGTAATAACCACGAGTTTATTTTTCGGAATAGAAATATCAATATTCTTAAGGTTATGCACCCTTGCTCCGTAAACTTCAATTACATCATTTTCCGTAGGCATTGTCACGCCGTTGTCCTTTTCTTTTACCATTCTTTTACCATATAAATTTTGGGGAAGCTGCAAAGATAGTAAATACCAAACCCTTTAACTGTGTAAACCGGTTAATAAAATATGAATGTTGCATGTAATTTACTGAAGTGAAGCGGTTAAGATGTATTAAATAATACCAGCTAACTGAAAATTCCTTGCATAAAAAAATAAACTTATACAGGGTAACAAAACATAATAATAATGGCTTGAAAAAATTCTGGCACAATATTTCGGAATGATGTGCCGAGAACCAATTTATCATAAACTTAATAAGCTAATAGTATGAAAAAAACCTCCTTTTTAGCAGGCATAATTTTCTCTTTATTCACGCTGGTTGCGAATGCGCAGGATACGACATCTACACAACCGATGATGCAGGATACGTCGTCTGCTACAATGCAGGACACAACATTTCCCAACGCTAATACAACTCAATCCCAGCCTGCGACTGATTCATTAATGGCAACAACACAGGAACAAAAAAAATATGGAAATCCAACTGTTGATTCCATACTTTCAAAATATACACTAGTGCCAATGCCAAGCACAATAACAACCGAACAAATTTTTCCTGTTATTGGTCAATACCAATCAAACACAAATGCAGATCAAAAAATCACTATCACGCTTGATGATCAGAACAAAGGATTTGCATGGATAGATGGTTTACCTCAGGGCAGAATAAAAGCTGTGTTGAAAAACTCACCGGCTACTTATAAGATCCCTGCTCAAACCACAGAAGAAGGTAACGAAGTACGTGAAGGAACATTAATCTACGACAAAGACGCAAACGTGATCAATATTGTGCTGGGTCGTCCGTTCAACGACCAGGATCCGGCATCTGTTTTTACAATGAATGACAATACAGAAGACCAGGGAATGGCGTCAAATGAACAGGGAAATAATCAATCGAAGAGTGTTACAAAAACAAAGAATGGTAAAACAAAAACGAAAGAAAAGGGAGAACCGGCACCCTGGACATTTACAGGAAGTAAAATTGAACAAGTTACTGCGGTAAATCAGCAGCAACAGCAACAATAAGTTTTAACGATTTTTTCTTACAGGGACTAGGGACGTGATGGGCCCCGATTTTTCGGGGCTCTTCTTTTTTATTTGTCTCAAGAATGGAAAAAAGAAAAAGTTGAAAAAATTTTAACCATATTTACTATCACAACTTATCATTTGCCTCGCCCAAATATGAAGCCATTTCTGTTTGATATTGATTAGCTGCACTCCTCGCTTCCTCTGCGAAATTTTCTTTATCAGAAGCATAAATAATTGCGCGGCTTACATTTACTAAAATTCCGCAATCCTTCGTCATCGTTTTTTCAGAAATTTCTTTCAGGCTGCCGCCCTGCGTCCCAACACCGGGAACTAAATAGAAATGTTGAGGAGCTATTTTACGAATATTTATAAATTCATCAGCTTGTGTAGCACCAATTACGAACATTAAATTATTTACATCTCCCCATTTGGAAGCCTCTTCCAGTACCATCTCATATAAAAATTTCGAATGCTCTTTAATTACGTGAATGTCGTCATCAAACAGCTCGGTTTTTGTAACAAATTTTTGCAATTCAAAATCCTTTGCTCCAATATTGGAAGTAAGACCCAGGACAATTGCCCATTTGTCCTGGTATTTGAGAAAAGGCTTTACACTGTCCTCGCCCATATAAGGTGCAACAGTGATCGCATCAAAATTGAATGTTTCAAAAAAAGCTTTTGCATATTGTGAAGACGTATTTCCTATATCACCTCTTTTTGCATCAGCAATTTTAAAATGATCATTTGAAATATAGTCGACAGTTTTCCCCAAACTCTCCCATCCCTTCACGCCCAATGCTTCGTAAAATGCTGTATTGATCTTGTAACAGACACAAAGATCCTTCGTGGCATCAATGATCAGTTTGTTGAATTCATATACCGGGTCTTTATGCGAAAGAAGATGTTTTGGAATTTTTTCTAGATCAGTATCCAAACCAACGCAGAGATAAGATCGTTTCTTAAATATTTGTTCAACAAGTTGCCGGCGGGTCATGAAGCGAAGATAAGTTGAGCTTTACTGTTTACTTAAGAATTTCTTTCGTACTCTTTCCAAATTCCCATACCTCTTCAAATGTATTGTACAAAGGAACGGGTGCAATTCTGATAACATTTGGTTCTCTCCAATCAGCCATCACTCCCTGTGAAATCAGCCCATCAAAAATTTCCTTTCCGCTTTCGGGCACTAAAATAGAAACCTGGCAACCTCTCTCATTTTCATCGCGGGGCGTAATAAATTCGATAACTTTTTTAGGAGAAGAATTATTGATCTCATCCAATATAAACCACAAATAATTATTCAACAATCTTTGTTTGTTTTGCAAATTCTCCCAACCTGCTTCTTCAAAAATTTCCAGTGCAGCTTTATGCGAAGCATACAACAATAAAGAAGGTGTGCTCAGTTGCCATCCTTCAGCAGACGGAATTGGCTTAAATCCTTTTTTCATTTTAAATCTTGTCTCTTTATCGTAACCCCACCAACCGCCAAAACGCTGAAGGCTTTTATCATTATGAAAACGTTCATGAACATAAACGCCACCGACTGCACCCGGTCCTGAATTGAGATATTTATAACTGCACCAGCACGCAAAATCAACATCCCAATCATGTAATTCCAGAAAAACATTTCCTGCAGCATGCGCAAGATCAAAACCGGCAATAACTCCAATACTATGCGCGACGCCGGTTATCGTTTTCATATCAAACACCTGGCCTGTATAATAATTTACACCGCTAAACAGGACAAGAGAAAGTTCATCTTTGTACTTCTCAATAGCCCCGAGTATATCTTCTGTTCTTATCAAGTGCTCTCCTTCACGGGGCTTTACTTCAACCAGGATCTCGTCCGGGTTTAGCCCCTGATTCCTTATATGAGTCTCAAACATGTACTGGTCACTCGGAAAGGCTCTGGCTTCACATAAAATCTTATTTCGTTTCCCTTGTGGTTGATAAAAACTCACCATCATCAAATGCAGGTTCACAGTCAGTTGGTTCATTACAGTTATTTCCGAAGGAAAAGCACCAATAATTTTTGATAAGGGCTTTGTTAACTGATCATGGTAGTCCATCCAAGGATATTTGCCTTCAAAAAAACCTTCCACCCCATAATCTGCCCATTGACTCAAAATCTTATCGGTCTCTTCTTTTACATTTTTTGATTGAAGTCCCAATGAATTACCGAGAAAATAAATTTGATCTTTACCATCGTGTTGAGGAATAAAAAATCGGTCCCGAAAATTTTTCAGCGGATCCTTTGCGTCTAACTCTCTTGCAAACCCGATCGAATTTTTAAAACTTATTGAAGTAGAAATATTATCAGCCACAAAAATTATCAGTTATTAATTACCAATTATTACCTGCCTTCCCTATCTTTGCTTTAGTTGCATAAACAACTATCGGCTTCAACCCCCTGCCCTCTTCTTAAGGAGAGGGTGATAAACAAAACAAAAGATGAAAATTCTTGTTTGTATCAGCAAAACACCAGACACCACGGCAAAAATAGCTTTCACTGACAACAACACGAAATTCGATACGAATGGTGTGCAGTGGATCATTAATCCCTATGATGAATGGTATTCACTGGTTCGTGCCATTGAATTGAAAGAGGCTGACTCGTCGGTTATCATTCACCTTGTTACCGTTGCGTTAGCGGACACTGATCCGATCATACGAAAAGCTCTCGCTCTCGGCGGCGAAGAAGCGATTCGTGTAAATACCAATGGCCAGGATAGCTATTATATTGCTTCGCAAATTTCAGAAGTGGCAAAACAGGGCGCATACGATTTGATTTTTACAGGTAAAGAAACTATTGACTATAATGGTTCATCAGTTGGAGGAATGATTTCCGAGCTGTTGGATATTCCCTTTGTTTCCCTGGCCACAAAATTTGAATTGAGCGGAAACAAAGCGACTGTTGCCAGGGAAATCGAAGGCGGTGAAGAAATTTGTGAGGTGGAACTTCCCCTCGTTGTCAGCTGTGCGAAAGGTGTAGCTGAACAACGCATTCCAAATATGCGTGGAATTATGTCTGCACGCACAAAACCTCTAAAAATTGTTGAACCTGTTGCCGTGCAGGCGTTGACATCTATTCAAAATTTTAGTTTGCCTCCGGTTAAAGCAGGAGTGAAACTTATTCCTGCTGATAATCCTGAAGAGTTGATCAGGTTGTTGCACGAGGAAGCTAAAGTGATTTAACCACCATCATGAATATATTTAGTATTATGATTTAAATCGAAAATAACTTATGCCAGTTTTAATTTTTGTAGATGTTGTTGAAGGTCATGTAAAAAAAGCTTCGCTTGAAGCGTTAACCTATGGAGCAAAAGTTGCCGAACAATTGAGTACAGTTGCGGAGGGAGTTGTATTAGGCACGGTAGCAGCAGATCTATCTGCTTTAGGAAAATATGGGGTGAAAAAAATCCATCATGTAAATAATCAAGACCTGGACCATTTCGATGCGCAGGTTTATACTAATGTAATCGCACAAGTTGCTGAAGCTTCCGGAGCAACATTAATCGTATTCTCCAACAATATTGATGGAAAAGCAATTGCTCCAAGACTTTCTGTTCGTTTAAATGCAGGTCTGGTATCAGGTGCCGTGGCATTACCTGATACCAGTAATGGATTCGTTGTTAAGAAAAACGTTTTTTCCGGAAAGGCATATGCAAATATTTTAGTGAACACTGACATAAAAATTATTGCACTCAATCCCAACGCATATAAAATTGAGGAAAGTGGAGGCACTGCTGAAGTTTCTTCTTTCAGTGCAACAATCCCGCAGGCAAAAGTAAAAGTTACTGCAACAAACAAAACAAGTGGTGAAGTTCCATTGACCGAAGCTGAAGTTGTAGTAAGTGCTGGCCGGGGAATGAAAGGGCCGGAAAATTGGGGAATAGTCGAAGATCTTGCGCATGCGCTTCATGCGGCACTTGCGTGCAGCCGACCCGTGGCAGATGCGAACTGGCGCCCGCACAACGAACACGTAGGGCAAACAGGAATTGCTATAGCGCCTAATCTTTATATTGCCATCGGAATTTCCGGAGCCATTCAGCATCTGGCGGGAGTAAACAGGAGCAAGGTAATTGCCGTGATCAATAAAGACCCTGAAGCACCTTTTTTCAAAGCGGCTGATTATGGAATTGTAGGCGACGCTTTTGAAGTGGTTCCTAAGCTTACAGAAGCCGTAAAAAAGATGAAGTCTGTTTAAATTAGGAATAATTAAATAACTTTGTTATGGAGCCTTTCAGTTATTTGAAAGGCTTTAATTTTTATATTTGCAACCAACAAAAAGGGAAGTTAATTCTCTTAAAAGAATCATGAAGAAGATAGAACTGGAAATAGTTGCGCTTTCACATAGTATTACTCAAACTCATTCATATGCCGTTGTACTTGGAGAGGTGAATGGCCTTCGCCGCCTGCCTATTGTAATTGGTGGCTTTGAAGCGCAGGCAATTGCAGTAGCCCTTGAAAAGATGCAACCGAGCCGCCCACTTACTCATGACCTGATGAAGAATTTTATGAATGCATTTGCAGTTGAATTAAATGAGATCATCATAAATGATTTGCAGGAGGGCATTTTCTTTTCTAAGTTGGTTTGCTCCACGGAAAATGATACAGTAGAGATCGATTCCCGAACCTCAGATGCGTTGGCACTCGCTGTTCGTTTTGGATGCCCCATTTTTACTTATGAAAACATTTTAGAAAGCGCCGGTATAATGATGGAAGAAACTTCCGGCAAAAAGAAAAAAACACCAGCCGAACCACTAGAAGAAGTAAGAACTGGCTCAGAAGACCTTAAAACAATGAGCATGGACGATTTGAATATATTGCTTAATGAAGTTTTAGAAAGCGAGGACTACATTCGTGCCATCGCCATCAGGGACGAGATAAATAGCAGAAGAAAAAAATAATGACTCTACAATTATACGGTTTGTCGCAATTATTAATTAATAATTGTTAATTAATAATTCCTCCAATGGTCGTCTTTCCCAACTGCAAAATCAATCTTGGACTTAATATTACACGCAAACGAAGTGATGGATATCATGACCTTGAAACAGTTTTTTACCCGATCGCAATAAAAGATGCTCTTGAAATTATTAAAGCAACAGATTCTCCGGATAATATTCAATATTCTGCAAGCGGGTTACCAATAAAAGGGAAAAAGGAAAATAACCTCTGCATCAATGCTTATCAATTATTAAAAAATGATTTTCCGGAGCTTCCTGCTGTTGCCATGCACCTGCATAAAACAATTCCGCAGGGAGCCGGGTTGGGCGGGGGCAGCGCCGATGGGGCTTTTGCTTTACTGCTGTTGAATAAGAAATTTGACCTCGGACTTTCTACAGAAAAACTGGTTGAATACGCGTTGCAACTGGGAAGCGATTGTCCATTTTTCATTACTAACAAACCTTGTTTCGCCACCGGGCGGGGTGAATTTTTGGAACCGGTAAATCTTGATCTTTCCGAATACAAATTTGTAATTGTAAACCCCGAAATTCATATAAGCACGAACGAAGCTTTTTCATCAATTGTTCCGACACCCGTTACAAGATCAATAAAAGAGATCATTCAACAACCGATCGATACCTGGAAAAGGGAATTAAAAAATGATTTTGAGGAACCGCTTTTCCAAAAATATCCTGAAATAAAAAATATTAAAGAGACTCTTTATAATGCCGGCGGTTTGTATGTTTCTATGACTGGTAGTGGCAGTACGGCATATGGAATATTCGAAAAGAACTCAAAGCTTCAACTTTCATTTCCCCCGCATTATTTTGTAAGAGAACTATCCGGCCAATTGCAGTAAGCTTTTCAGATCAAGTGGTTCAGTAACCATTAATAAATTCCCGTTTTCATCAACGGGCCATTCTTCTTTTGGCCTGTCCCAATAAAGTTCCACTCCATTTCCATCGGGGTCATCTAAATAAATCGCCTCTGATACTCCATGATCTGATGCACCGGTTAGCGGATACTTTGCATCAATCAATTGTTTTAAAGCAATGGCAAGATCTTTTCGTGTGGGATAAAGAATAGCTGTATGAAATAATCCTGTTGAATGCGGTGATGGCGGAGACCCATTTTTACTATACCATGTATTTAACCCGATATGATGATGATAACCGCCAGCCGAAACAAACACAGCACTGTTTCCGTAATATTGCATCACTTCAAAACCAAGAATATCCCGATAAAATTTTAAAGACTTTTCCAGGTCAGCTACTTTCAGATGTATATGACCAATCCTTGTTTGTTCAGGAATCTTGTAAGCCATATCTTTTATTTAAAGCAAAAATAAGCAGGATTCACCCAGCGAATAATTAATCGTATCTTGCGGATAATGAATAATAACATTTACACAGAAAACTTTCTCTCCTTCAACCTTGATTTCCTCAATCATCGAGGATAAATATTTACCGCTACAAAATGTAAGCAGCTTCATTATTCATTACACACTATTCATTACTTATGCAACCTAATTTATCGGTGTCATCAAAGACACAATATTATACAGACCTGGAAGAAAAATATAGCGCTCATAACTATCATCCCATCCCTGTTGTTTTATCCCGTGGTGAAGGAGTTTTTGTTTGGGATGTAGAAGGAAAACGCTATTATGATTTTTTAAGTGCTTATTCAGCTTTGAATCATGGTCATAGTCATCCGAAAATTGTACAGGCTTTTATTGAACAGGCACAAAAGCTAACGCTTACCAGTCGCGCATTTCACAATGATTGGTTTGGAGAATACGCAAAATTCATCACTGATTTTTTTGGATACGACAAAGTGCTGCCCATGAATACCGGCGTGGAAGCTGTTGAGACGGCTATTAAGCTTTGCCGAAAATGGGGATATGAAGTAAAAGGTGTTGAAAAAGAAAAAGCAACCATTATTGTTTGTGAAAACAATTTTCATGGAAGAACTACCGGTGTTATTTCATTTAGTAGTGATCCCGATTCAAAAAATAATTTTGGCCCTTTTATGCCGGGATTTATTTCTATTCCTTACAATGATACAAATGCTTTGGCAAAGGCGCTTGAAAACAAAAATGTTTCCGGGTTTTTAGTTGAGCCGATCCAGGGAGAAGCCGGTGTAATTGTTCCCGATGATGGATATCTTTCGAAAGCTAAGAAATTATGCGAGCAGGCAAATGTGCTTTTTATGGCTGACGAAATTCAAACCGGTTTGGCCCGCACAGGAAAAATACTTGCCTGCGATTATGAAAATGTAAGACCGGACATTTTAATTCTTGGAAAAGCCTTGAGTGGAGGAATGATGCCCGCCAGTGCGGTGTTGGCTGATGATGAAATAATGCTGACAATAAAACCAGGCGAACACGGATCTACTTACGGAGGCAATCCATTGGCGAGTAAAATCGCTATTATTGCATTAAAGGTTCTACAAGAAGAACATCTGGCAGAGAATGCATTTGCGATGGGTGAAGTTTTAAGAAAAGAATTAAAGGCACTGCAATCGAGACACATTAATATCATTCGTGGAAAAGGCTTGCTTAATGCTGTGGTGATCAAACATCTCAATGATGAAGCTGCCTGGCAGCTTTGTCTTGAATTAAAAAGAAATGGATTGTTGGCAAAACCAACACACGGTGATAAAATTAGACTGGCGCCTCCTCTTATTATCGACAAAGAGCAATTGCTCGAATGTGTTGACATCATAAAAAAATCTTTAACTTGTTTAGATTAATAAAGAAGGCACAAGTGACAAGGCATAGAGAATAAGAACAAATAACTAATAACCGATAACCAGCATGGACACACACCTGCATCATGAAGAGCAACATCTAAAAAGCAGCGATCTTATCACTGATGTCGTAATTGGGATGAGTGATGGACTGACAGTTCCTTTTGCACTGGCTGCAGGATTGAGTGGGGCTGTATCATCGACAAGCATTATAGTGATCGCCGGCATTGCAGAAATCTGTGCAGGATCGATTGCGATGGGGTTAGGCGGCTATCTTGCGGGCAAAACAGAACAGGACCATTACTCTTCTGAAGTAAAGAGAGAATTTTATGAAGTGGACAATTTGCGTGATAGAGAAATAGCAGAAACAAAAGAGTTTTTTTCAAACATCGGGTTAAGTGAAGAACTGCAAAACCAGGCAACAGAAGAAATTGCCAAGGATAAAAAACAATGGGTTGACTTTATGATGAAATATGAATTGGGGCTTGATAAACCAGATCCGAAACGTGCTACAAAATCAGCAATGAATATCGGTCTTTCGTATGTTGTCGGTGGATTGGTTCCGCTAAGTCCTTATTTTTTTGTTGATCATCCCGTGACCGGTTTAAAAATTTCGGCAATAGTTACACTGCTTTGTCTTTTTATTTTTGGATTTTTCAAAAGTAAGGTTACTGGCGTCAATGCATGGGGAGGAGCTTTGCGTGTGATGCTGATCGGTGCCGTGGCCGCTGCTGCTGCATTCGGAGTGGCTAAAATATTTGAACGTTAAATCATTTTTGTTCAGCCGGCAACTCGACCTTGGGTAGTAAAGCTGCTACCAGCATTAGTACCGAAGAAATAAGAACAATATAAAGACCAATTTTTTTTTCAGGACATTCGCCGCCTGCACATGCTGAAATCACAAAGTAGTTTCTTGCTGCCCACGCAATATTTAATGCTACCACTAATAAATTGGCCCTTTTGGCCCAGACACGGAGAATAAAATTGAATACGAGATAAAAAGCCGCAAGAAAAAAATGAAAATATCCCGGTTTGCCAAAATTCGTTCCTCCCGAATTAACTCCTGTGATAACTATATCTTTCGACTCTATATAAACCCAGGGAAAAAAGCAGGCGATGATCAACCCTAATACAGATAATAATCCAATCCATTTCATGCAGCGAAGATAATTTGTTGTCGTCATTGCGAGGCTTGACATCAATCTTTTGAAAATTAAAGTTTCCTTTTGTCAAGCCGAAGCAATCTGAAAAAGACAAAACTCTTTGCCCTCAGATTGCTTCGTCACATCAGCCCACACAAAGCCACGCTTCGCTCCTCGCAATGACGAAACACTACGCGTTATTGTAAATTTTAAGTACCGGTTCTCTCAAAGGTGATGCCTTTTCGGTGCAATAAAAATAAATGATACCGGCAATTTCTTCCGGCTTTACCCATTTACCTGGGTCAGCATCAGGCATGGCTTTGCGGTTTTGAGGAGTGTCAATAGTACTGGGAGCAATTACAGATGTAACCACATTAAAGCCTTTTGCTTCTCCATTCATTAATTCTGCCAAACGAAAAATGAGCGATTTGGAAAGACCATAAGCGATCATCCCTTTGCTATTTTTCATATCGATTCCTGTTCTTGCACCCGTTAAAAAGATCCGCCCATAGTTCTGTTTCATCATTTGCATAAACACAGGTCGGGCAATATGATAAGTGGTTTTAAAATTCAAATCATACTGTTTCAAAATGTCAGACATTTTTGATTCTGCAATTGTTCCCATAGCAAAACCTCCCACCGTCAATACTGCCGCATCAATTGTTTTATGTTTTTCAATCACTGACTGAACAAATTTTTCAGATTCATCTTCGTTCATCAAGTCAACAGCCATCGTTTCGAAATTTGAGTCATTGATACTTATTCCTGATCTGTCATTCGGAATTACGGTTCCAATGACTTTATAGCCTTCGCTTAAAAATTTCTTGACCAATGCCTGCCCAAGATTACCGGAAGCGCCGGTAATGATAACTGTTTTCATTGCAAACTTTTTGATTGAAGGTAAGACGCTTTAAGGGATTGAGACTTTGAAATGAAAAAAACCCCGACAAATTGGCCGGGGTTGTAAATACTTTTTACATGTTTTCTGCGGCTTCAACCCGAATGTCCCGAAAGTTCAGGATATATGCTACAGCCCGGATACACGAGTTTTTCCCATAGCAATTAACAGGTAAGCAGGAAGTGGATTTTGTAACTCAGAGAGCTATTCTTTGGTGCTGCTAATGTAGAAAAAAGAACCCTCTCAGTCAAGAGCAAGCCTTATCTTTTTATTTAGAAAATCGTAGCCTATCGTGAAGTGATAACGAACTGCCTGACCACCTTTCCTTTATAAAAAAAATCCCGCTCTCCGGCAAGAAAGAGCGGGATACTAAGAAAATTTACTAATCAGGATGCGGCAACGGCTTTTTTGCTCATACTCATTGCCCAGCCTACTACGGCACCGACAATTGCAGACATCACTGCAGAAACAGCCACGTCAGCGCTAACTCCTTTCAGAGAAGTCATCGAAGTAGTAGTTGCATACATAATAAGATCATATCCCAGGCTGACTAACAACCCGAGCACAAAACCGGTACCTGCGCCACCACCAATTGATACAGAACTTCCTTTGCTGATAACGTAAGCCAAAAGAAAGCCCATGGCAAGATTTCCTACTACTAAAGCCCACCAAATCATATCTGAATCAGCTCTCATAAGGTTGGCAGATGAATTGCTGGACATAAAGTCCTTCAATAACATGCCGTAAATTACCCACCCAAGAATGAAATAGGCAATGCCACCGACAATACCGCCGACGATGAATTTCTGTGAATTCATAATAGTTGATTTTGGTTAAAAAAATTGTTTGGCTATCCTAATGTACTCACTTCCCTGCGCATTTAAAAATAAATGTCCGTCGCGGTAAAGCCATTGTTTCATAGTATTAGATAGGGATTATCGACCCATTGATCTTTGCTTTTTTTCTTTTGGGACCGAAAAAATCTCCGAAGCATTTGCATCAATTTTCTGGACCGGTCAGAAAACAGACGAATTTTCATGACACTTAGTTTTTATGGTTAGGAAATAACTTTGCAATAAAAAGCCCCCATTAAAAAATGGAGGCTTGTAATATTTATAATGTGAAACTTCTCTATGAGAAATGCATGCTGCTTAGTAATCCATTCCACCCATACCAGGCGCACCTGCCGGCATGTGAGGTTCTTCTTTCTTAGGTTTATCAGCAACTACACATTCAGTAGTCAACAGCATACCTGCAATTGAAGCCGCATTTTCCAAAGCGATGCGTGTAACTTTTGTAGGATCGATTACACCGGCTTTGTAAAGGTTTTCGTATTCTTCTTCTTTTGCATTAAAACCAAAATCACCTTTTCCTTCCTTTACTTTCTGAACTATAATCGAACCTTCAATTCCTGCGTTGGCCACGATCTGGCGAAGAGGTTCTTCCAAAGCTCTCTTTACAATAGCGATACCAGTAGTTTCATCTTCATTGCCGCCTTTGAATTTTTCCAATGATTCTATGGCACGAATGAAAGCCACACCACCACCGGGAACTATACCTTCTTCAACTGCAGCTCGTGTAGCATGCAGTGCGTCATCCACACGATCTTTCTTTTCTTTCATTTCCATTTCTGTGGCAGCCCCTATATTCAATACAGCCACACCACCGCTTAGCTTGGCAAGTCTTTCCTGCAACTTTTCTTTATCGTAGTCAGATGTTGTTGTTTCTATTTGCGCTTTGATCTGGTTTACGCGGGCCGTGATATCTTCTCTCTTGCCTTTACCGCCTACAATGGTAGTATTGTCTTTGTCAATAACTACCCGTTCAGCACGACCGAGGTAAGAAAGATCTGCATTTTCAAGTTTGTAGCCCTGTTCTTCACTGATCACAATTCCTTTTGTAAGAATAGCTATATCCTGTAGCATTTCTTTACGGCGATCACCAAAGCCCGGAGCTTTTACAGCGCCTACTTTGATAGTACCACGAAGTTTATTAACAACCAGTGTTGCCAAAGCTTCGCCTTCAAGGTCTTCAGAAATAATAAGAAGCTGTGCACCCTGCTGGGCAACTTTTTCGAGAATATGAAGAATGTCCTTCATATTGCTGATCTTTTTGTCATAGATCAGGATGTAAGGCTTATCCAGTTCAGCTTCCATTTTTTCGCTGTTGGTAACGAAATAAGCAGAAATGTATCCGCGGTCAAACTGCATGCCTTCCACCACTTCAATTCCTGTTTCTGTTCCCTTTGCTTCTTCCACAGTAATTACTCCGTCTTTTCCCACTTTACCAAACGCTTCTGCAATAAGCTTCCCGATGTTTTCATCGTTGTTGGCAGAAATCGAAGCAACCTGTTGAATTTTTTTACTGTCAGTACCTACAGTTTGAGACTGAGCTTTCAAATTAGCAACTACCTTTTCAACTGCTCTTTCAATACCTCTTTTCAGATCCATCGGGTTAGCGCCGGCAGCCACGTTTTTCAATCCTTCACTGATAATTGACTGGGCAAGCACAGTAGCTGTGGTTGTACCATCACCGGCGATATCAGCGGTTTTGGATGCAACTTCCTTTACCATCTGTGCACCCATATTTTCAATAGGATCTTCCAGTTCAATTTCTTTTGCTACGGTTACACCGTCTTTAGTGATGCCGGGAGCACCGAATTTTTTTTCAATAACTACATTGCGACCCTTGGGGCCAAGCGTTACTTTCACAGCATTCGCCAGGGTATCAACACCCTTTTTCATTTTATTTCTCGCTTCAATGTCGAAGAAGAGTTGTTTTGCCATAATTGTACAATTAAAAAGTAAAAATTAAAAATTAAAAAATAGCGTCAGTTAAGTAACAAGCCTTTTTGACTTTTTACTTTTGCATTTTGACTTAAACTATCGCCAGGATATCACTTTCTCTCATGATCAAATAATCTTGACCATCGATCTGGATCTCTGTTCCTGCGTATTTGCCGTATAAAACAGTATCGCCGTTTTTTACAGTCACCGGCTCATCTTTCTTGCCAGGTCCTGCTGCGATCACTGTACCACGTTGTGGTTTTTCTTTTGCAGTGTCGGGAATGATAATGCCGCCTGCCGTCTTTTCTTCCGCAGCGGCTGGTTTCACGATTACCCTGTCATGAAGTGGGGTAACATTTAACTTCTTAGCCATAGTTTTATTGATTTTTTTGAGATTTTACGAATGTGATAAATTCACTTATTTGGGACGGCAAAGGTAGGCTAATAATGTGCCACTTGACTAATTGACGCCAAATTTTCATAAAATCGGATAATTATTATTCTTTATAAGTTTTGACTGGAAATTTTTGCAAGTTTGGAATGTCAATTTTTCATTTATACAGAATGGTACAGGATTTACGGAATTGATTTTTCAAATGATTTTCTTTTTATAACCTGAAACCACCAACGATTATGAAAAGGGAACTCCTGGAAAAATTAGCTATGCCCGAACTAAGTAATCTTTTAGCGGAAAAAACCCTGCTTTTGCTGGAAGCGATGGAAAAAGATACAGACGGTATTATGCTGCGGGATATGAAAAAAGAAGTGGAACTTATAAGAGAAACGATCCAAAAGAGGCGGGCCAAAAAATGACTTGACAGTTATTCGAAGATTCTTGGTATTCTTTGTTCCAGCATCATCAGGTCTGCCAAAACAACGGCTGTAATTGCTTCTAAAATGACAGGTACCCGGAGTGCTATGCAAAGATCATGACGACCTTTTACAGAAGCGTTCTCAACTTTACCTGTTTGCCAGTTCAGTGTATTCTGCTCCTTTGGAGTAGATGACGTAGGTTTAATAGCAATGCGGAAAACCAATTCATTTCCATTTGTCAAACCCCCAACTATTCCCCCGGCGTGGTTTGTCCTTGTTTTTCCTTCTAAATTTTCAATCGCATCATTATGCTCACTGCCAAACATTTTTGCAGCCGCGAAACCAGTCCCGAATTCAACACCCCGAACGGCAGGAATAGCGAATACAAGATGAGAAAGCAACGATTCAGCTGAATCAAAAAAAGGTTCACCTAAACCGACCGGTAATCCTTCAGCCCTGCATTCAATAATACCACCGATCGAATCTTTTGCGCCAATCGCTTTTTGTAATCCTTTTTCGAGGTCTTTCTCGCCGCCGATTTCGAGAATGGAGGACGTGATTTTTATTTTATTTAAAATCTTTTTTGCAATCACACCTGCGGCTACTAAGGCTACCGTCAGCCTCCCACTAAAATGACCGCTTCCTCTATAATCCTCAAACCCTGCAAATTTTTTATGTGCTACAAAATCTGCGTGTCCCGGTCTTGGTACATCCCGTTGCTTTTCATAATCGCCGCTGCGTATATTTTTATTTTCAAATAAAATAGTGATTGGCGCACCGGTAGTTTTGTTATTAAAAATCCCGCTTTTGAAAATAGGCAGATCTTCTTCCTGTCTTGGTGTAGTTCCTTTCTGAGTGCCACCTTTTCGTCTTTCCAGGTCAGGCAAAAAATTAGCAACAGTTAATGGCATTCCTGCAGGGCATCCATCTACCACAATGCCTACTGATTCGCCATGCGATTCACCAAATATGGAAACACGAAATAATCTTCCGAAGCTATTCATACCATCACCCTAAAAGGTTTTTAATATTTTTTCAAATATAACTTGATTATGGACTATAGATTATTGTATGTTGATTATTCAGATCAGCACCTAAAAGTTTTAAATCAGAAAAAAAGTCAGGATAAGATTTTTTCACCGCATCAGCTTGTTCAATTGTTGTTTCTCCTTCTGCTTGCAATGCCGCCACTGTACAAGCCATTGCAATGCGATGATCGTGATGTGAATGAACTTTCGCACCTTTTACTTTATTACCTCCGTGAACAATCATTATATCACCAGCAACGTCAACCTTCACTCCCATTTTCCCAAATTCTTCTTGCAATGAAACAGCCCTATTGCTTTCTTTATGAATTAAGCGATTGACTCCTTTAATTTTTGTTCCTCCGCTACAATACGCAGCTAAGGCGACAAGCGGCGGAAAAAGATCCGGGCAATCTGTGGCATCAAATTCAAATGCCTTCATTTCGGCAGGTCTTATCTTAATTCCTTTGGCTTCAATAGCAAAACCTGCATGAGCATCGCTCAATGCTTTTATAATCGCTTTATCGGCCTGCGTTGACATCATATCTAATTCCCGAATAGTAATCGGTCCTGCAATTGCCCCGGCTACCAATAAAAATGCACCGCCACTCCAGTCACCTTCTACAGTATATTCATGAGTAATGAGCGACGAGTAGTGAGTGGATGCTGAAAAAACAAACTCTTCATAGTTTTTATTCTCAGGCAGTTTCAATCCAAATCTTCTCATTACATCAAGGGTAAGATCGATATAGGGTTTACTGGTCAAGTTGTTTACTTTGATTGAAACATCCTTTGCATCTGCTGCGGCATAAGCCATTAATAAACCTGTTAGAAATTGCGAACTCAATGAACCATCGATCTCAATATTTTTTGGTTGCAATGGACCTTGTATGATCAATGGTAACTTACCGTTCTGAGTTTTAACTTTTACACCCAACTGAGGCAAAATCTCGTCAAAAAAATCCATCGGCCGATTTAATAAACTGCCTTCCCCATTTATTGTAATTTCTTTACCTGATAAAGCAACAATAGGCGTAAACATTCTTATACTCAAACCACTTTCCCCGCAATTAATTTCATTTTCCGTGGGATAAATCCCACGGCTATTAATTATTAATTCTTCATTGTTAATTTCTATAGATGCGCCTGATTTTTTAATTATGTCCAATGCCGCTTTATCATCATTTGAATGACCGGGATGACGAATAACAGACTTTCCCTTTGCCATCAGGCCAGCCGCACAAGCTCTTTGCATCGAGCTTTTGGATGCAGGAGCATTTACATTTCCTGAAAGGGTTGATGGTTTTATTGTCATTGTCACAGTTCCCGGATAAATTTTTCTAATTGACTTAATGGAATCGTTTTGATCACCGCTTGGCCGATCTTTTCCAACAAAATATAATTGATCTCCTTTCTTTCTCTTTTTTTATCCATTTTTAATACATCAAAAACCTTTTGCTTGTCAAATGCTGCATAAGTAGGCAAACCATATTTTCCCAAAACGTTTACTACCCTTTCCGTTTCTTTAAATCCGGTTATGCGATTAGAAATATCACAGGCATAAGTCATGCCGATTGAAATGGCCTGCCCATGAGAAAGCTCGTATTGATTCTCCAATGCATGACCAAGTGTATGACCAAAATTTAAAAGTTTTCGATCACCTTTTTCAAATTCATCCTGCTGCACGACTTTCGTTTTTAAAATAGCATTGCGTTGAATTAATTTACAAACCAATGTTTTTCTGCCCCGGTATTTTTTAAGAGAATTTGATTCAAGTTCCCTGAACATAGCTGCGTCTTTTATACAGGCATGTTTAATGATCTCAGCAAATCCGTTTATCCATTCGGCTTCCGGAAGAGAATTTAAAAAAACAAGATCATGAAGAATAAATGAAGGTTGACGAATTGTGCCCACCAGGTTTTTATAAACTCCCACGTCAACTCCATTTTTACCACCAATTGAAGCATCGACCATTGATAACAGTGTAGTAGGAATAAATCCAAATTTTATTCCACGCATATACACCGAAGCCACGTAACCTGTAATATCCGTAACCACTCCTCCTCCAACGCCAATAAGTGTTGTTTTCCTGTCTGCTTCCATGGCTATCAATTGTTCAATAATGGAATCAACAGTGGCCTGCATTTTATATTCTTCACCGGGTTTGAGGATGATCACATTCCAATTCTTAAACCGCTTCTTATGATTGTTGAAAACATTTTCATCGGTAATGATGATTGAATTCTTCGGGTCAACAATTTCTTTCAGATGACTAATGCCATAGGCGAGATAATAATCGGCAGATGAACTGGAAAATTTGTAAGTAAGTTTTTGCATACCCATCCCCTAAAGGGGAGTTTGTAAAATTGTTCAATAGAATTGTGGCAGTACAAGAGTGCGACGCAACAAAAGTTCAATCAGGGAACTGTAGTTGGCAACACAAAAATTATGACTGACTAAGAAATCTAAATTATAAAAAAGTTTACTCGACCTAAGTTCTCCCTTTAGGGAGACAGAGGGTTTTAACTGTTCATGATCTTATTCTGATGATTGATGCTTTCCATGTGCATGGCATCAAAATACTTTGTGATGAATTCCTTGCTTAACCCCAGTGTTTCGCCCGCTTGAATGGCCCTGCGCAATATCTCGTTCCAGCGATTGGTTTGTAGGATCGTGATGTTATTATTCTTTTTATACTCACCGATCTTTTCTGCGATCTTCATTCGCTGACTTACGATCTGCATCAGTTCGTCATCAAGATGATTTATCTGTTGTCTTAATTTTTCGAGTGCTGCATGATATTCTTCTGAATTTACATCCTCCCGGCGCCATGTAATAGAGTCGATCATCTCGGCCAGTCTTTCGGGTGTTACCTGTTGCTTGGCATCGCTCCATGCATTGTCGGGATCAATATGCGCTTCGATCATCAATCCATCATAATCGAGATCAATCGCTTTTTGTGCCACATCCAATAAAATATCACGACGGCCACAAATATGCGAAGGATCATTGATGAACAAAAGTTCAGGATAACGCAGTTTCATTTCGATAGCGAGGTGCCACATGGGAGCATTGCGATACTCGGTATTGCCATAGGAAGAAAATCCGCGATGGATCAGGCCAATTTGTTTTACGCCGGCTTTGGCAACTCTTTCCACCGCCCCCGTCCACAATTCAAGATCGGGATTGATCGGGTTTTTTATCAGCACCGGTACATCCGTTCCACGCAAGGCATCGGCTACTTCCTGCACACTAAACGGGTTCACTGTCGTTCTTGCACCAAGCCACAACACGTCCACTTCAAAACTCAATGCATCTTCCACCTGCTTGCCCGTGGCTACTTCTACTGTAGTGGGTAAGCCGCTAAGCTTTTTTGCCCTCAGCAACCACGGCAATCCTTTTACACCAATTCCTTCAAAACTTCCGGGTCTTGTTCGTGGTTTCCAGATACCGGCCCTTATCATATCCACCTTGCCGGTAGCGGCCAGTCGCTGTACGGTTTCCACAACCTGCTCTTCCGTTTCAGCACTACAAGGCCCGCTGATGATCAATGGACGTTTGGCCCATTTCTGTTGCACAATCTCTTTCATTGTTTGTGTCGCTTGCATTTTGCGAAGATAAGTTTTTGCCCCAAAGGAGAATGAATGGCAGCCTGATTTTTGAAAGAATTATTGGATAGCCGGCAGTGGGATATTATTGAGCTTCGTTGCCTGCCTGTCGGTAGGCAACTGTCACTCATTTGTACTTTCTGTCCCCTATTCGGGCCTTTGTAATTTCATTCAGAGCCAAGCGAGGAATCTAAGTATTAAACAATCATAATGCTCCTCATTTCTTCAACTCAGTATTATAATACTGGCAAACAGGTCGCATCAAACAAAGCTCACATTTAGGCTGAGGTCTGCAAATTTCTCTTCCCAAAAATGACATAGCCATTCCGGCATCCCAGTCCTTTTGCGGAAGTTGTTCCATTATTTGTTTTTCAATTTTCTTAGGATCAGTTCCTGTGGCAATACCTAACCTTGGTGCAACACGAACCACATGCAGATCAACAATTACTCCTTCCGGTTTCTGACCGGCTTCACGCAAAATCACATTGGCTGATTTTCTTCCAATGCCGGGAAGAGCAGTAAGTTCTTCAAGCGTCATCGGAATGTTTTTATCTGCCTTCACTGTTTGTGCGATCTCCAGCAGCCATTTTGTTTTATTACCAAAATTGCGAACCTTACTGATGAAAGGCTGCAGCGTTTTATCCGTTGCTTTTGCAAGGGCTTGCATATTGGGAAATGCTTCAAATAATTTCGGAGCAAGCGAATTAATATTCCTGTCAGAATCCTGTGCGGACAAGACCACCATCACTACAAGCTGGTAAATATTTTTATACTCAAGCGGATGTTGCTTGCCTTTGTACTTTTTCAATAAAGGTTGAATGGCTTCTTTCCAGTTTACTGCAGGCATAAAAAAATTTTTTTGAATGATAAATCTACCTAAAAATTATAGATTGATTGAAGATGATTCATTGCTCAAACATGAATTGAAAGTTGAAATGCCTAATTCAAAAAACTGAGCTATTAAACCGAAGCCTGATCACCTTCTCCTTTGGAGAGGGATTAAGGGTGGGGCATTAAATAACTTTCCAGTTCCTCCATCATGTGCTTGCTGCCAATAAAAAAAGTAGAGCGCTGGTGAAGTTCAGTAGGTTTTATTTCAAGTATTCTTTGTTTGCCGTCGGTAGCTTTGCCACCGGCCACTTCCACAATAAAAGCAAAAGGATTGCATTCGTACAACAACCGCAACTTTCCTTTCGGTTTATCGATGGTACCCGGGTACATAAAAATTCCACCCTTGATCAGGTTGCGATGAACATCAGCTACCATGCTGCCAATATATCGCTGCGTGTACGGTCCGCCATCCGATTTTGTTTTTTTCTGGCAGGCATCTATATAATTTCTTACTCTTGCTTCGTACTGGAAAAAATTTCCGTGATTTACGGAATATATTCTCCCATCCTCGGGGCATTTGATATTCGGATAACTCAGGCAAAACTCCCCGATGGAAGGATCCAAAGTAAAACCATTCACTCCTCTTCTTGTAGCATATACCAGCATCGTGGATGAACCATAAACAACATAACCAGCAGCAACCTGGTTTATGCCTGGTTGTAAAAAGTCTTCTCTTGTCACTATAGTTCCCTTTGGTGTAATTCTGCGATACACACTAAAAATAGTACCGATCGAAACATTCACGTCAATATTGCCGCTTCCATCCAGCGGATCGAACATGCAGATGTATTTTGAGTTCTTGCTCACCTCGTCGTCGAAAGCAACATAATCATCAATCTCTTCACTGGCTATTCCGGCGCAACTGATGCCATGATGCAATACACCTGTAAGCTGATTATTCGCAAATACGTCAAGTTTTTTTACATCCTCACCCTGTACGTTTATTTCACCGGCATCACCCAAAATATCCACAAGCCCTGCTTTGTTTACTTCCACATTAATTCTTTTTGCAGCAAGGCCAATATCCCGCAGCAAGCCACTCAGCTCGCCTGTAGCCTGTGGAAAATTTCTTAATTGCTGAATCGTGAATTCATCAAGTGTGAGTACTTTTCTGTTGACGATATCCATGGCAAGAATTTAAATCAAAAGTAAAGAATTGAACCCCGATAGTTACCGGGATTGAATAATTTTACTTCCTTGTAATCAAAATCAAAAATCGGATGAAGGTTTTCAAATTCGGCGGTGCTTCGGTAAATAGTATTGAAAGGATTATAAAGCTCGGCGATATTCTCAAACAATTTTCAAAAGAAAAAATTCTGGTCGTTATCTCGGCCATGGGCAAAACCACCAATGCCCTGGAAAAAGTGACCGAAGCCTTTTATCATGGAAAACGAGATGAAGCTCTTCAATTATTTGACATTGTAAAAAAGCAACACCTTGCTATCGTTAATCAAATATTAGTAACTCAGTTCCTGCCATGCGAAGAAAGACTGAGGGATTTTTTTACCGAAGCAGAATGGCTGCTATACGACAAACCTCAAAGACATTATGATTATTATTACGACCAGGTTGTTTGCATCGGGGAGCTATTATCGACGACAATCATAAGTCATTACCTAAACGAGATCGGTGTTGAAAACAAATGGCTGGATGCAAGAGACATTATACGAACGGATGACAATTTCAGAGATGCAAATGTTAATTGGGATTTCACAAGTTCCAGAGTTCAAAGTTCCCTTGCTCCAATGTTCAAAGATCTTGACATCATTATCACGCAAGGTTTTATCGGTGCCACAGATGAAAATGAAAGCACAACGCTGGGAAGAGAAGGAAGCGATTATACCGCTGCGGTTTTTGCCAACATGCTGAATGCAGAAAGTCAAACGATTTGGAAAGATGTGGAAAGCGTAATGAATGCCGATCCTAAAAAATTTCCTGACGCACAACCGATCACTGAATTAAATTATAGTGAAGTGATAGAAATGGCCTATTACGGCGCACAGGTCATTCATCCTAAAACTATAAAGCCGTTGCAGAATAAAAACATTCCGCTTTATGTAAAATGTTTTCTAAATCCTTCACTGCCCGGAACTGTTATTCACAACAAACCAGTTCATCAGTTACCACCGATCATTGTCATTAAAGAAAAACAGGCACTAGTTAAAACGAGTTCAAAAGATTTTTCTTTTGCGGGTGAACATCATGTAGCTACGCTCTATAGCCTGCTCGGTAAGCTAAACATCAAACCAAATCTTACTCAAAACACAGCGATCAGTTTCATTTGTGTTTTAGATTACAGGTCTGAAAAAATTGAAAACCTTGCCTTTGAAGTCTCAGGAATATTTGATGTAGAGGTAATGAAGGAACTTACATTGCTCACTATCCGGCATTACAATAAAGGTATTTTTGAGAAATTGACAAAAGGAAAAAAAATATTATTGCGCCAGCAAACACCTGACACCATACAAGTGTTAATGCAATGATTCTTACCCTGTCCCAAGAATTTGTTTTAAAATTTTATTCACTTCGGGTGCCTTATTCATTACCATCAAATGGCCGCCTTTTTGAATAACATAATCCGCTTTCACATAACGACACGGGAGCAAATGATCTTTTGAACCATGTATATGGATAAGGTCGGGAAGTCTTTCATGATGCAACCAATGCACGATTACATTTAACGCCCAGCGAATATATTCCGGGTCGGCATTTTTTACATAATTGTAAACTATAGTTTTCATTTCCTTATCACCAGCACCCAAAAACCTGTTTAACAAGGTAGCCTGCTTATAAATCGAAGGCGTGAAAATCTTGTGTACACCCAGTTTACCCGCCAGTTTAAAATACCATGGCAATTCCTGGTAACTACTAAGACTCGAGATGATAATTAATTTTTTTGGAGGATTGAGTTTAGCAAGTTCGCTTGCAAGCATGCCGCCAAAAGAAAGTCCGATCAAAACGAAGTCTTCATTAGAATTTATTAATGCGGAAAACCTTTTTGCATAGTCCGGAAAACTTTCATCCGGTAACGGTTTTATCCAATCCAGGTAGACCGGTTCATAATCTGGAGGTAATTTAATTTTGTAAAAAGCCCTTTTGTCCGCGCCTAAGCCAGTGATGAAATATACCTTCAAAAGAAAAGAAAATTTACAATCGATTAATAGAGGACAAAATTAAAAAGAAAGTTTTATGGAGCCGGTTCTTCCGCAGTAATTTCCATGGACTGTTTCATTTTTTTGGCCACAGGCTTATCATTTAACATAGCAGGTTTCCATACGGGCATTTTCTCAAGCCTGGTGATGAGCTCGTCATTAAAATCTTCGTCAATACCTTTTACCACTTTAAAGTTTACAGGCTTTCCATCCGAATCTATAATAAATTCAACCTGCACAAACGCTTTTTTAGCAGAGCCCGGTAAGTAACCCACCATATCCTTCCCTAATTTTTGCAAATAATCGAGAAAAGCCTGCCCGCCGCCGGGGTACTGTGGCCATTGCTGAACCACGTCGGCAACATTTGTAATATTTCTTGTAAGATGAGGTACATGGCGATGAACAGGTTTTTCATTTTCCACAGCAACCGGTTTACGAACAATCCCATTAACTACATATTCTCCATTTTCATCTGTCATAATTACCGGCAATTGCCTGTATTTTTCGAAATAATCAAACACCTGCTCCAGGTTAAGGGCGAATTGTTTTAATGAAGGATCATTTTTTTCAAGTGTATTTAAATAGTCCACACTTCTTTTTACATTATAACGAACAGGAAAAATATGAACCGGGATAAAATCTTCACCTGCATTTTTTGCCAGGGCAGCCAGGATATACAGCTCATCAATCTGTCCATCTGTAATCGGAATACACCCTACTGTGACACAACTGCCGTGAATATATATATCACCGCCGGGTTGCAATGAATCGCTCAAAATGCGATCTGAAACATTAGGATAATTAATGCCAAGCGATAGATAATAATCGCTTTTGGGATTGAATTCATTTATATAATAAAATCCTTCCGGCACCTGGAAATCTCCTGCCATTCTTTTGGGACCCAACGTTCCTGCCAGTGCACAGACTTTATAAGTTTTGAAAAGCTGGTAAGGATCTTTCAAATTATTTTTTACCCAAACTTCCATTTGACTGTCAAATTTGAACGAACGGATATAAATGTATTTGGCAGGCCAAACGAGCTTTTTTGCCTCAAACTGCTTTCTCAACGTATCTTCCTTACGGGCAATAGCTTCAGCAGGCCTGGGAAACGTTTTTTGATAGTCGAAGAACGAAGTGGAGAAGGTAGCGAAAGAAGTTCCATTTTTCTGTGCAGACACAGTTAACACTATACCACAAGATAAAATTAGTACGAAGAGGTTTTTCATTCCTGACTATTTATCACATTTAAACGAAAACTTTTTATGCTAAGTATCAAAAATTATTAATGATTTGCAAAGATAATTCAGAAAGCGAAAGGCCAGCGTATAATGGGTGCGAAATTTATACAGTTGTCTTAATAATTTTCCTTAGAGATTTCCCCTTTTTTCCTGCTCTCTTTCTATGGCTTCAAATAATGCTTTGAAATTTCCTTTTCCAAAACTTTTCGCTCCTTTGCGTTGAATGATCTCAAAAAATAATGTGGGCCTGTCTTCAACTGGCTTGCTGAACAATTGTAACAAATAACCTTCATTATCCCTGTCTACTAATATGCCCAACTCTTTTAATGGTTCAATGTCCTCATCAATGTGGCCGACCCTGTCCAACAGGTCATCGTAGTAAGCCGTAGGCACTTTCAAAAATTCCACCCCCCGGCTCATTAATTCTCTTACCGTATTGACAATGTCGTTTGTTGCCATTGCAATATGTTGCACTCCTTCTCCATTATAAAATTCAAGATATTCCTCTACCTGGCTTTTCTTCTTTCCCTCAGCCGGCTCATTGATCGGAAATTTTACATATCCATTCCCATTGCTCATCACCTTACTCATCAGTGCAGAATACTCGGTTGAAATATCCTCATCATCAAACGTCAGGATATTTTTGAAACCCATCACATCTTCATAAAATTTTACCCAGCGATTCATCTGGTTCCATCCCACATTGCCTACACAATGGTCCACATACATCAAACCAGTTTCTTTGGTTTTGAAATGAGGATTGTCCCATTTTACATAACCCGGCAAGAAAACACCCTGATAGTTTTTTCTTTCTACAAACAGGTGCACTGTATCTCCATATAAGTGAATGCCGCTCATCACGACTTCACCATTCTCATCTTTCAGTGAAGCAGGTTCCATATAGCTCTTGCCGCCGCGGCTCGTAGTTTCTTTCCATGCTTTTTTTGCGTCATCCACCAAAAGAGCAAGCACTCTTACTCCGTCTCCATGTTTATGCACGTGATCAGCAACGGAATTGTTTGTTTGAAGAGGACATGTCAATACAAGTGTCAATTTATTCTGACGCACTGCATAACTGGCCCTATCTCTAACTCCCGTTTCGGGGCCTGAATAGGCCAAGGGCTGAAAACCGAAAGCATGTATATAATAATGTGCTGCCTGTTTTGCATTCCCGACATAAAACTCTATATAATCGGTACCAAACAAAGGCAAAAAATCTGTTTGCGCTGTTGATTTGTTTTCTTTAGCAAGAAATGACATATAAAAAAATTGTCGTTGTTATAAATATTGAAAGCAGATGTTCTGTACGATTCAAACTTCGTTTTCGAAAAGCAACTATGATTCCGTTTATAGAGGCATCATAGCCAACGCCACCATCAGCAGAAAGAAATGATTGCGGAAATCAGGAAAGATTTTATGCGAATAGTCAGGGCGCATTTCAACACAAAAATAAAAAAGTTTAAACCTCCAAGGACTAAATTTCAGACATTCGCCAGCCTTAGCCCACATAGGCAATAAAAATCATGTCAATCTGGCTAATTTTCGGGCTTTGGAACAAGGCTTGTTATCTTGCGCCTGAATCAAAATAACTATACCCATGGTACAGGAAAAAGGAACTATTTCCATCAATACAGAGAACATCTTCCCTATTATTAAAAAATTCTTGTATTCTGATCATGAAATTTTCTTGCGGGAACTGGTAAGTAATGCAGTTGACGCAACTCAAAAACTAAAAAGACTAGGTTCATTAGGGCATTATAACAAGGAAATTGGCGATCTGAGGGTGAAGGTTTCGGTAAATGAAAAAGCAAAAACGATTACTGTTTCTGATAGCGGGATCGGAATGACTGCTGAAGAAATCAAGAAATATATTAACCAGATAGCTTTTTCCGGTGCCACAGAATTCTTGGAAAAATTCAAAGAAGCCAATGATGCAAATGAAATAATCGGCCGCTTCGGACTTGGATTTTATTCCGCATTTATGGTAGCAGACAAAGTGGAAATTCAAACTCTTTCTTACCAGGAAGGTGCCGAACCTGCCAAATGGACTTGCGATGGAAGCACTTCGTTTGAAATTGCAAAAGGAAAACGCAAGGAAAGAGGTACAGATGTTATTTTATATCTCAATTCAGAGTCTGAAGAATTTTTGCAGGACCGTCGAATCAATGAGATACTGAATAAGTATGCCAAATTTTTACCTGTACCAGTGCAGTTCGGAACGAAAAAGGAATCGGTTCAGGATGGTGAGGACAAAGATGGCAAGCCCAAGTATAAAACAATCAATGTTGACAACATCATCAACAATACAAATCCTATCTGGACGAAAGCACCTGCAGATCTGAAAGACGAAGATTATCTCAATTTTTATCGTGAGCTATATCCTTTTTCTGAAGAGCCGCTCTTCTGGATTCATCTGAATGTTGATTATCCATTCAATCTTACCGGGGTATTATATTTCCCGAAGCTGAAGAACGATTTTGAAATTCAAAAGAACAAGATCAAACTTTTTAGCAGGCAGGTATTTATCACTGATGAAGTAAAAGACATTGTTCCTGAATTTTTAATGTTACTGCACGGTGTTATTGATTCGCCGGATATTCCTTTGAATGTTAGCCGTTCTTTCCTTCAATCCGACAGCAATGTAAAAAAGATCAACAGTTATATCTCCAGGAAAGTAGCCGATAAATTGCAGGAACTATTTAAAAAAGACAGGAAAGCGTATGAGGAAAAATGGAATGACATTGGATTGTTTGTAAAATTCGGCGCTATATCTGATGAAAAATTTTATGATAAGGCAAAAGAATTTTTATTGCTGACTAATACAAAGAATGAACATTATACGCTTGATGAGTATAAGGTTAAGGTAAAAGATTTTCAAACTGACAAAGACGGGAATCTGGTATATCTCTACACTTTTGATGCAGAACAACAGCATAGTTATGTGCAGGCCGCCAATAAAAAAGATTATGATGTATTACTGATGAACTCGCCGATTGATAGTCATTTTATTCATCATCTTGAAATGAAGTTGGAAAAAACTCAATTAAAAAGAGTAGATGCAGATGTTCTGGATAAATTAATTGTAAAGCAGGACGCCGCAAAGCATACATTGACAGAAGATGAGACTCAAAAACTAAAAGAGGTTTTCGAAAAAGCTATCAACAACCCAAATATGAAAGTGGAAATAGAGAATCAGTCTGGCGAAGCTATGCCGGTAACGATTACTATGGAAGAATGGATGCGTCGGATGAAGGATATGTCTAAATTGGGAGGGGGAATGAATTTTTATGGAGCAATGCCCGACTCTTATAAAGTATCGATCAATGCAAATCATAAAATAGTTTCAAAGATTTTGAAGGCTGATGAAGACACACAAACCCAAATGGCTAAACAGGCATTTGATCTCGCACTTTTAGCGCAAGGTTTGTTGAAAGGAGCAGACCTTACTGCATTTGTAGAAAGAAGTGTTGAGACAATTTGATCGTGATAGGGGACAATTACTTCAGCCTAATTCGCTATATTGTTAACTGCCTATTTTACAAACTTTAATTGAAGGCCGAAAGTTCCTTCACGAATGGAATTATAGCCTGCTATGAAGCCGAAATTATCCGTCAATTTATAGATTAGAAAAGCACCTGCTCCAACCAGGGTTTTTGTTTTATTGACCGAATGATACCCGCCAGAAGAATAATTATTGTCACTCCAATTAATATAAAACATTTTTTTTGCAAGGGATATTTCGCCAGCGACAGAGAATTGATCATTTAATACTCGTGTGTACCCAACATCCACCGAATAAAAATAATCCCCTACATCCGTACCCTGAATTCCCTGAACATCTTTTCGAGGTCCGAGCGCATCATTAAAGACCTGGTAACTGAATCCAATAGATCCGGCGTTTTTGCCTACAAAATATTTCACAGCGAACATTGGTGCTTTTGAAGTGCTCATTCCTACATTAAAACCGAATCCTCTTTGTGCCTGGGTCAAAAAAGTTGCAGAAAATATAATTATTAATAGAAGTAAAGCTTTTTTCATTGATTTTGATTTACTCTCGTTTTGCAATATTATATAATTACTAATTTATGACTTTAAATGCTACAATAATTTTTTTTTCGCCTAAACATTGTCACGTCGTATCAGATTCTCTTAATTTTTTAACGCCTTAGATTTGAAAGGCTATTGAGAAAGGAATTTGCATAAAAAACTGCCTCGAGAATGTAACCCGGGCAGCTTAAAAATTTACCTCCATTCCTTATGGCTGGATATCTTTTATTCTCATAGAATCCTTATGAGGTGTTGTATCCTTTGTTGGTACTGTGTCACGAACGTAGGTACTGGGAACAACATATTGTTTGTTATTCTTGGAAATGTAATGCGGTTTTGACCCCCACATAAAGAATCCTGCAGCAAGTGCTGCAACACTGCTGGCTAACACAAATGTTTTCATGGTTTCTAATTTTAATTATTATAAATCCGATTGAGCACTCGTGAAGGCAATATCCATGCCTATCATTTTTAGCGACAATAAAAAATGAAAAAAATTTTGCCGTAGAAGGGATAGCAAACTCAGCAGAAAAATTTCTTAGATAGCAATTTTTGATTGCTCCCGGGTTTGTGTTCTCAATTTGCTATTTCTTTTTTAATGCTTCACCGATTGCCTTTTGTACAAGAGGCTCCATAATCTTATATCCCGCAAGATTCGGATGAACACCATCCTGGGAAAGTGATTTTGGTAATCCATTTTTTTCATCAGCCATTGCAGAAAAATAGTCAATGTATGTGATACCATTTTTATCTGCGTAGCTCTTCAACATTTTATTTAGCTCAATAACTTTTTCTGCTGGCGCTAAACCCGGATGCCACGGAAAATCGAGAGCAGGCAGCACAGATGAAATAACAATCCGAATATGATTTGTTTTAGCAAGCTCAGCCATTGATACAATATTATTATAAGTCTGCTCCAGCGTCATTACCCCTGTGTTTTGTGCGATATCGTTAATACCGGCGAGAATTACGACTACCGATGGTTTAAGATCTATTACATCCTGCCGGAACCGTAATAACATTTGCGGCGTTGTCTGTCCGCTGATGCCACGATCTATATATGGATTGTCAACAAAAAAAGCTGAATCAGTTCTTATCCATCCTTCAGTAATTGAATTTCCCATAAACACCACACGTTTTTTATTGGATATCGCCGCTAATTTCTTATTATCATTTTCATAACGATGAAGGTTCGGCCAATCGCCAAGCATTCTTTGCATTCCCGCTATTTGTTGTGGACTTGGCGAACCTGTTTTCGCAAAACCATGTAGCTGCAACCAATCTCCAAATCTTTCTATCCATGCATCTGTTGGAATATCTTGCTTCCGCATTCCAAAACCATGACCTCCTTTTGCATATAGATGAAGTTCTACGGAATGTTTTGATGCAAGCCATTTGTTGCAAAGATCAATGCTGTGCGGAGCAAGTCCAAGCTGATCGTCAGAGGCTGCTGCTAAAAACATAGGGGGAGCGTCAGGTGGAATATTGCTTTGCAAATAAGCCGGCATGTATGCATAAATAGGCACTACAAAATCTGGACGATTTTCTTTTGTATAATTAAATGCGGCCGAAGCAGCAACTGTACCGCCAGCCGAAAAACCGATAATACCAATATGGTCAGGAGAAATATTATAGTCAGACGCATGCTGGCGTACGTATGCAATTGCTGCACGACCATCAGCAATGGAAAGCGGAATGATCAAACTGTCATTTTGTTGTGCTTCCCTTTTTCCAGAATTTGCCATCCACTCCTGCACCGGATCTGTTGTTAAACTATGCGCCAAACGATATTTTAAAACAAAACAGGTAACACCTTTTTTAGAAAGCCATTTCGCCACATCATTTCCTTCGCTGTTAATCGACAAGGCATGAAAGCCACCACCCGGACAAATAATGACAGCCGTATTACTCGCAGTTACTGAAGAATCCGGTAAGAAAACAGTTAGCGTTGGATGAGATACATTATATAGCACTTCTGTGTTCCATGCATTGTGATCATTTTCAGCCTCGTTCCATGTCCAGTTTTCTGAACCCGATGCCGCTCCGTTGTAAAGTTGAATTACCTTTTGCTGCGCTTGTGTCGAAATCATTGACAATAAAAGAGCGACGAAAATTATCTTTTTCATGTTGCAGGGAATTGAATAGAAATTAACAAATGAATTTAAAGATAACTAACATCATCAAATCAGAGACAGGTTCCTTTGTCTTCGACAGACAAAGGCTTAACGATATAAATTATTTTACAATCAATGAGAGAAGATAACTGATTAAAATGATGAGAAAAGAAATAGCAGTTTGAAAAATTACATAGTAAAGGACTTTTTTCATAAGGGTACGTGGATTTAAGAATACTGTTTCAATAAGATTCCATGTACACCATTTACAAAAACGGTGCCACGCATTACTCTAAATCATTATTTAAACAGTGATTCAAAAATGTTTTACCCGACTAATTTGCCTAGTTTAATAATACCCTGAAAACAAACGCCCAGTCAAACTCAGAACGGAGTATAACTGAATTTTTGGCCACCTATAGATGCTTCATACATCAGTCCGCCTTTTTCCTGGGTAAATACCATCACGCCGTTTGCAAATTTCACATTCGCTGCCGCACCTTTGTTAGCTGCGACTGCTGAGGCCCGTGCAGTGAATTCAAAGTTATTTCCTTTAAACCGGTCTAATGCGGCAGCATCTTCAAAGAATATAACTTCACGATAGGCCTGACCACCGAACTGAAAACCTACGCTTACCTGTTTCATACTTGCGCCGCCTATTGCTTTACCATTTTGAAAAACAATACCGTTTCCTGCTGCACCTCCTATGCCTATCGCCCCCTTACCTACATTCGGAAAGATGACATAGCCATACGAATTATCAAACAGGCCTTGCATAAGATTATCTGTTTTGACAAACTCAGTTTTTGCATATTGACAATCACCCAATAATTTATTGTCTTTAGCGCTCTGTGCAAAAGAATGTCGGGGAAAAACAATTACCGATAAAATAAAAGTGATGACTGCGAACTTAATTAAACCTTTCATATTTTGTCTTTTAATCTTCATTTGAAATAGAAAAAATTTATCCCAATGTTGATTACAAAGACTTTGCCAGCAATCGTTATAATAGTACGATCAATTCTAAACTCAGCCGCGAACCGGCGCTTTAAGCCATTAGCTGTAAATTATGAATATAAGCAGCACTGTCTTTAAATTTATCTGGCGCCATTTCCACAAAGAAATTTTTTACACCGCCTATTTTAGCAGCTGCAAAAAAATCCTTCCAGCCAATTACGCCTTGCCCTACCGGCACTTCTTTTTTATCAGCGGTCCAGTCTGATAAATGTGAAGAAATAAACCTGCCGGGATATTTCTTAAAATAATCCGCGGCTTTGTAACCCAGGTTAATTACTTCCGTTTGGAATTGCATTTTTACCAACTCAGGATCAAACCGTCCCATCAATGCATCATAAATTAGTTGACCATCTAATTTTGCAAATTCAAATTCATGATTATGAAAGCCTGCCTGCATTCCCGCACTCTTGATTTTTTCTGCTGCTTTGTTCAATTTGTCTGCTGATTTTAAATAATCATCAAGTGTTGACGTTTTTGGCAGCCAAAAAGTGGAACATATCATTTGTGTAAGCCCCAATTCTTTCGCCCATTCAATACGACTGTCAAGATCATCAGTCAGTTCGCCAAATCCAAAATGACAACTCGGGCAGTTAAGCCCGGCATCATTAATAATGCTGCGCATGTCGGAAGCTTTCATACTTACAAGCGGACCAAAACCATTATCCACGTATCCTTTTGGAGAACACATTTCAATAAGCTGGTATCCTTCGCCTGCCATCATTTTAAGTGTGCCTGGAAAATCTTTGACCAGCACATCTCTTACTGTCCATGACTGAAATCCTATTGGCATATCGTTGTACACTGCCACTTTCAGCAATTGATTTGGTAAATATGACAACGCAAAAGCGGCGCCTGCTCCCATTGCTGTCTTTTCAATGAATTCTCGTCTATTAAGTTTTTTCATAAAAATTATTTTTGTTGTTCTGTTATTTTATTTTTCAAAACTTAAATGATCATATAGTTTCCGGGCTCCATCCCTGCCTGTATACACGACTTAAATATTTGTCTGCATCTGCAGAGTTCGTGATCTTCCTGTTTGTAGCATCATATTGCAACAGTTTGTTTGATCTGAGCGCCACTGCATATAAATTAACTGCTTCGGTTAAAAATTCCGCTTCGGGAAAACTGCCCGGATATTGTTTTCTCGCCTTTACAGATTCTGCAAACAACTTTAATGGCCCCAGGTCCTGGTTACCTTCATGAGTTTGAGTCGTTGCAGAAGCTCCTGCTTGTTTACCAGAAATGACCTGCGGATTCTGCACATTAAATCCAGCAAGAATTTTTCCGCTGTCACCAACGAACATCATCCCTTCTTCCGGTAATTCTTTTCCTGCCTTTGAAAGCTCATCAGGAATTTGCGGACGCATGCCGCCATCATACCAAAACAAATCAACAGGACCACGATTTCCATTTGCAGGATAGCTAAAACGCACCGTGCAAGCCATCGGAAACGAAAAATTATTATTCACTCTGAAAGGAATGGCACCATTGAAATCTACAAAATGACTACGATGCGGCTCCACAACAGTTGGAGAAGTTAGTTTCAAAGCATTGAACACTGTCCACAAACTATAGTGACCCATATCAGCCATGGAGCCACCTCCGAAATCGTACCATCCTCTGAACACCATATTGGTATAATCGGGTGAGTAAGGGCGATCTGCTTCAGGACCGAGCCATAGATCCCACTGCAAACCATCAGGCACCGGTGGTGTTTCTTTTGGCATTTCTGGATATTGCGGCCACACAGGGCGATTTGTCCAGTTATGCACTTCTTTTAATGTTCCTATCGCACCTCCGTTGATCCAGTTCATAATCGGTTCCATTGAACCATTAGAATCCCATGGCACAAGATGAGTAACGATCTTCGGATTGTTTCTCGCCATTTCAATCACCTGTTTCCCCTCGAGCAGCCGGTTAGAAATCGGTTTGTGACACATCACGTGTTTACCTCTTTTCATTGCAGCCATAGCAATCACGCCGTGCAGGTGATCAGGCGTCATTATTTTTATTGAATCAAGATCTTTTTCTTTGTCGAGCAGTTCACGCACATCAGCATAAGCTGCGCAACTTTTGTACGATATATCGTTGCGCATACTTGCGTAATATGTTTCGACAATATTTTTTCCATTATCCCTTCCGCCTGGGATCAAATTATCACCACCCGGCGACCAGTCTGGTTTGTTAAGCGCTTTCTTTATTGCGCCACTTAAATAGGTGGGTCCCCAATCTCTGTAGCCTCTCGCTTCTTTGTTGGGATCGCAAACAGCTACAATCTGAATTTCCGGAACGGCAAGCATTGGCAGCATTTCTCTTATGCCCTCGGTACCTGTACCAATATAAGCGAGTGTAATTTTATCACTGGGAGCAACAAAACCTTTTCCACCCAATACATGGCGCGGCAGGATAGTAAATCCAATGGCGGAAGCAGCAGTCATCTCAACAAATTTTCTCCTGCTTATCCTGGATCTTTGGGGAGAATTATCTACTTGGTTTTCGTTTGGCGCTTGCAAGTTTGCAGCATCCTGATCAGATTCTTTTTTCATATGCAGTATTTTATCGTTGAAGAGAGAGTAACTAAAATTACTGCATATACCGCAATTAAAATCGTAATGTTATAAAGTCAGAAATTTTATGCCCGACGCGGAATAAGAAAATAGATCCTTGGAAATATTTCTTATTATTTAATTTTTACAAGCTTATTTACAATATGTAACCCGTTTGCATAAAGTGGATTTGGAACATTGTCGGGAGAGAAAACACCGGTTCCTGTAAGAACAAGAGTATCTTTTGAAAAAGAACATTTGAATGTTGCTTTTCCATTCGTGAACATGGGGTTCATTGCAAACAATGCTGTCGTGGTAAGAATTGAGTCTTTTATTTCGTAGCTGCCGGAATTGACAATCGTTTGACTGAGACGTTGCAAATTCACGCTATCCGGAATTTTCCATTGATGAACCGGTGAAACATGACCAGTCCAGCAAAAGCTATAATAACCTTTTGAAAAAATCGCCACACTTTCTTTTGGGAAGGTGGATGCAAATGTGCCATCTGCTTTTACTGTTTGCACTTCAACAATAGACCAGGTACCATCAACGGATAATTTATTCTTCGTTTCGAAACCGAAAATGGTAGCTATTACTGTAGCCCCGATCAACACAAAAATGTATTTACGCATTGCTTCTTTTTTATTGTATGAAATCAGATTTGTTGAAGATCTCATTTGGTCTCGATCGTTATTTGTCCTGCTGATAAGCCCTCTGCTTCTGTCTTCAAAATTATTTTTCCCGCTTTACCTTTCGGCCTGACAATAATTAATGCTTTTCCCTGGAAGGTCTTATGCTGCGGTTGTTGAAAGCTTTCCATATCTGAAGGATTTGCATTCGCTGTCGCTGCAATTTCTCCATTTCCTTCAATAGTAAAATGCAGCACCGCATCGGCACCAGGAACCAGTTCATCATTTTCATCCACAACTTCTGCTGTAATATAAGAAAGATCGTTGCTGCTGTTTTTAATTTTGGAACGATCGGCAATAAGCTTTATATGTGTTGCTTTTCCTGCTGTTCGAAGCAAAACCGAGTCAACCGCTTTTCCATTTTCAACAGCAACAGCTTTCAATTCTCCCGGCTCATATTTTATTTCAAAACTTGCAGCAAGGTTTTCAGCAGAAACTTTTTTCTCTGCAATAACTCTTCCATTTTGTATTAATCGTACAACAGGGTAACGTGCGTACACATGTACCTGCAAAGTTTTTCCTTCATTACCTGTGAATGTGTAATAAGGAACCTCATCGGGCCAACCCCAATAGCTGACAGCTTCCCTATGACCTGCAGGAATTGGTTCATGCACGAGCATATTTATTTTACTTCGTCTCCAAACTATATCACGATAATAAGATTGCGGTTTTTTACCACCGGTAAGATCAATATCGCCGCACCATGAATTGAACCATGGCCATTCTTTGGCAAATGTAGTATTACTGTCAAGTGCTGTATGGCCAATACCTGTCTCACCAAGATAATCCATCGCTGTCCATACAAAATCACCAATCACGTAAGGATGTTTTTCTACCTGTTGCCAATTGTCAAACGCTTCGAGCGGAACGGACTCTGTGCCCATCATTACACGTTCCGGATATTTTGAATGATCAGTTTCATATTCTTTCCATTGATAATTGTAACCACCGACATCAAGCAAAGCAAATGCCGGCGCAGTAGTATCCCATTTATACCCGGGATGATCCCAGAATGAACAAATCGCTTCAGTTACCGGCCGCGTTTTATCCAGGCTTTTTACTTCATTGATCAATCGCTTTGCAATAACGAGACCCGGTGCATCTGCCCTTTCGTTGATCTCATTTCCGATACTCCAGAAAATGACTGAAGGATGATTGCGGTCGCGAAGCACCATTGCATCAATATCGCTTTGCCATGAGCTATCGAAATAAAGATGATAATCCTGCGGATTTTTTTCACGTTCCCATTGATCAAACGCTTCATCAATGACAATGATCCCCAATCTGTCGCAGGCATCAAGAAATTGTTGTGACGGAGGATTGTGGCTGGTGCGCACTGCATTAAACCCAAATGATTTCAACAATTCCACTCTCCTTTCTTCTGCACGATCAATCGTTGCAGAACCAAGAGGACCATTGTCATGATGCATGCAGCCACCCCGCAATTCAATACTCTTGCCATTCACCAATAAACCCTTTTCTGCACTCACCTCAATGGAGCGAATACCAAATTTCGTGGTAACATGATCCAGTATTTTATCTCCCTGCACTACATCCGTTACTGCATAATAAAGAGATGGTGATTCAGGAGACCATAATAAAGGATGTGCAATATTGATAACCTGATTTGCCTTTATAGTTCTCTGCGAAATTTTTGATTCGTCTGCAGCAATTTTTTTATTGTTTGCGTCGAGAATGGTTGTGTGAATCTTGAGACCAGTTAGATCAGACTCATTTACTAAAGTTGTATTTACATTTATCGCAGCCGCGGCGGCGGATATTTTGCGAGTGATAATATATACTCCCCATTGTTTTATATGCACGGGATTTGTAACGGTTAGCCATACATGACGATAAATACCTGAACCGCTGTACCATCTCGAATTCCTTCCTTCATTTTGCACCCGCACCGCAATAATATTCCCTTCGCCATTTTTGTTGAGATACGGAGTAAGATCAAAATAAAATGGCGTGTACCCGTAAGGATGATCACCCAAATGATGTTCATTGATCCATACATCAGCATTCATATATACACCATCAAAATCAATGAATATCTTTTTGCCGCTCGTATTTTTTAATGTGAAATGCTTTCGATACCACCCGATACCGCCAACAGTATAGCCTGTTGCAGTAGTTCCAACACTTTTTGTACTGAAAGGCCCGATAACAGAGTCAGACTGATTCGGAAGGTCTTCTATGCTCCAGTCATGCGGAAGTTGTACGGTGCGCCAGTTATTATCATCGATGTTTTGTTTGTCACCATTGACAACGTCGCCCCGATAAAATTTCCATGACGAATCAAAAAGGGTTTGAGAACGCTGTGCAAAAGCCGATATTGAAATAGCTGCGGGCAATAAAAGAGAAAGCGTTAGTTTTTTCATAATGGCAATTTATAAAAAGCGAAAGTAGAATTTATCCGGAATGTAAGACCCAGCAATAATCGCATCAATTATCTAAAATAGATAAATGAACAATTTTTACTGGTAATTATAAAATAAAGAATAAGCCCCGAAGAATCGGAGCTTTGTCACCATAACCAACTGGCAAGTACAGCACTTCAAACAATGGACGTTTCACACCACTTGCAACAGTTAACCAATTAAAGACCCTTTATATAAACTCACTTGCAATTCTCACTTTCGTAGGGTGCAGCTGTGATTTCATTTATTTGAAATAGTTTATTTCACTTTTTTATATGCCGATAAAAAGAAATTTTGCATCAACTAACTTGAAATTTTAAAAGACCACAGGGCATTTAGTCGGATCATTCGTCAGGAACCTGTATGTAACACCAATCGTGTGACTTTGATAACTGTCATTTTTGGAAGCGTTTGCTGCTTCGCTAAATCCGTCCAGGTAGTCAGTGAAAGCATACCGGTAGGATGTTTCAATGCTGATCAAAATATTTTTCGTCAATGCATACCTCACTCCAATGCCCAGGGGCAAAACCGGAAGTACATGTGGCGGTGTGTTCTGTTCATCGGCTGCCAATCCATTAATGGTGCTCGATTCTGAAGCAAAATATTTTCCATTGAACCGACTATAATCACGTTTAATATTCAGTACGGTAAATCCTCCACCCGTAAACACGTAGGGCGATAAACCCAGTAGTTTTGATTCGTTGTTTTTAAAAATATCGGCTTCCACAATTTCCGTGAGCTCAATAACTGGCGTTCTAAAACTGAAATTTCTTTGCTTCCTGTATTCCGGGCTCGAATATTTTGAGTCATCGCCTTTTAAAGCACCAATGGCAAGATTGCTGCGTAGCAAAAACATCGGATTGATGATTTTATTAAAATAAATGTTCACCACAGGCTTCAATGTTTTGTAAGAACCCATTCGTTGGGGTGTCAGGTCCCCCTGGTAAACAAAAGTGCCCACTCCAAAACCTATTTCATATTTAAAAAAATTGACTTGTGCATGCACCGACGGATTATTTATGCATGTCGCGAAGAAAATAAGGCCCATGGATATGGTAGCTTTCATTGGTTTAGTTTTACTGAGCAATAAAATTTTAACTGACAAAACTCTTGTCATTATTTCACGGGGTCGGAGCAAATAATTGTAAAAGGATAAAAATCAGTGTAGAGTTAAAGTGATAAGCATTTTATATGTACGTGTGACAAAAAATTTATTCGAAAGTTTATTTTACTTTAAAAAAACATGCTGAATTTAGTCTTAAATAAAATCGATCGAAATTGCAGATAACGAAGTTATGAAGTACAGACTATGAAGATATCTTTTGCAGATCACTTTAACATTTCAATTCAGATTTCCATTTTATTTTTAGCTATGCCAAGATTGCTTATGATATTTTTTCTTATCGCAATCAAGCTCACTTTATTTGCGCAGGTGTCTGATATTATTTCCGTACAAAAAAGGAGCGGCCGCGATATCAAAAATTTTTATGAAAGTGCACACATTCTTTTTCAAACTAAAGAAGGTGAGTATATGGAAGGCGATATAACGAGGATTTATCACGACAGTATTTACATAAAAATGTATGTTGTTCAAAAAATGATGTCTGCATACGGCTCTTATATGTTCGACACATTGAATACCTATCTTGTTAGAAAAAATTATAAAGATATCTCACGCATCAGTGTTTATAGCCATCACAGGGAGGAGCGAAGATTAATTGGAGCAGTTATGATGATCGCCGGAGCCGGTTATGCTGCTCTTAATTTGATAAACGGTTCTCTTTTCAATCTTCCGATCAGCGATAAGAAAAACGTGAAAACTCTTGGGATATCGGCCGGTTTGTTTGCAGCAGGTTTTATTAATAACAAATTTTTCCCTCCGAACTTATTCAGCAGAAAAAAAGACAAGATCATTTATATAAGTTTGAATAAATGATCGTAAGGCCAGGCAACTTATTCTCCCGCAGGAATTCATGCGCTTAACTGCACTATTCACCTGCTTTCAGAAAGTCTACATAACTATATCAAATGCTTTCGCAAAAAATTGGTCACTGTGCGCTTTCCAAAAGCTCTTCTTTTTCCATGAATATTTTTGGATGAGTAGCTAAAAATGGAAGAAGAAAAGAAATAATAAGACCGACAATTGCTGTTATTCCCAGCAATAACCCCTTACTTCCAGATAGCACAGAACCTTCTTTATACAGGAGTTCAAAAACAATGGCTCCGCCCGTCAGCAATAAAGCCAGTATTACAAAATACAATTCGCCTCTTTTGAAGACTTCAATCATCCCCAAAAAAATAAAGCCTGCAATGACCAAAAGTAACGGACCTCCAATGAACACGACGAAAGGTTCTATAATACCAACTCCTGCATAACCGGTCATCTTTCTGTATAGCACAACGTAAACGACGACCAGTAGCGCAGCGACAAGGCCACAGATCAACCCGGCAAGTAAAGCTCTTGAAAAGCTCGACTGTTTTGCATGTTTATCTTTAATTTCCATAAACAGTTTTTAAGTAACATTAAATTACATGGTTGTTTTAAAAAAAATAATGACTTAGATCATCACTCTGAATGTTGTTAATTATCTTTCACCAAGATGGCAGATAAATATTTTTACATTCGGTCAAGATAAAAGAAGTAAGAACTGACTACTACAACCCATCAAATGAATTCAAAAAACATTATTGTCTTGGTTTTATACCTGCTTATGGCAATGGCTTCACCAGGGCAGGAATCGTTTGACAGCAGCCATACAGCCGTTTATAATATTACAAATTATGGTGCGGTGGCTGATGGCAAAACTTTGAATACAACAGCTATTCAAAAAGCAATAAATGATTGTCGTGATCATGGCAGCGGCATTATCCTCATTCCTCCGGGCAATTTTATAACGGGCACCGTAAGATTGTTCAGTAACATGAATCTTTATTTTGAACCCGGCTCGGTATTGGCAGGCAGCAGAGACAACAAAGATTATTTGTATCAAAAAGATTTTGGATTTACCGGTCTTGGTGCAGGTAATAAAACAGGAATACTGGTGGCACACAAGGAGCAAAACATTTCTGTCACTGGTTTTGGTATTATAAAAGGAAACGGGAAATCATTTATGCACATGGACAGCCTTCAATATGGAATGGATTTTAAGCCTGAATACACAAGACAGCAAAAGGACTATATGAATCCAAAATACGGTCGTAAGGATGGCCCTGTGTTGTGGAAAGGGAGCTATGAAGAAAGAGCCGGTGTAATGGCTATGTTCTCCGATTGCAAAAATGTAACCGTGAGTAATATTCACTTTGAAGATTCGCCTAACTGGACGGTAGCTTTCTTAAATTCAGAAGATATAAAAATAAATGGCGTTAGCATTCACAATAACATGAGTATTCCCAACAGCGACGGGATGGATTTTTATGATTCAAAGAATATCACCATTTCAAATTGTAATATTGAGGCAGGTGATGATGCTATCGCTGTCATCAGCTCCAATAATTTAACGGCCACCAATTGTATCTTACATTCACGGTCAAGCGGCATACGTGTAGGATACAATGTGTACAATCATAATAATTCAGGTAACCTTCTCTTCAACAATATCACGATTTACGATTCAAACAGGGGAATAGGGATTTTCCAGAGACAGGACGGCGACATGAAAAATATGATATTTTCCAACATCATCATCAATACCCGTTTACACTCAGGGCAATGGTGGGGACATGGAGAGCCGATTCATATTTCTTCCGTTCCCGGATTAGGAAGCAAGCAGACAGGGTCTATCAGCCATATACGGTTTTCAAATATTACTGCCTCGTCTGAGTCAGGAATACTTCTTTATGCATCTGCCCCAGGATTGATTCACGACATCTCTTTTGATAACATCGATCTTACTATTAAACAGAGTGCGCTTGAAAAAGGATATGGCGGCAACATAGACCTGAGACCGACAAACAATATTGCTTTGGGAATTTTCAAACATTCCATTCCGGCATTTTTTTCTTACAGCGGAAATAATTTGACAATAACAAATATGAATGTGCATTGGGGAAAGGGGCTGCCCGGTTATTTTACACACGCTGTGGAATGTGATGACTATGAAAATATAACTATAGATGGTTTGCATGAACAGGCAGAAGATGATACACACAACTTATCAGCGACCATCTATCTGCACAACAGCAAAACAAGCAATATAAAGGGAGTTACTTCAACAGGCAATAAAAAGAAACTTGTTCTAAAAGATTAAAATCAACATCATACTACGCCTTCAAAAGACAGGTTGTAACTAAGTCTATTTGTTTCCTGTTACATATTTATAGATTAAAGAAGATATGTTTACCATTGTGTGAACAGCAGTTTTTTCATCTTCCCAGTCCTTTGACATGAGTACCAACACATATTTTCTTCCGTCGGGCAAAAAGACAATACCGGAATCATGATGCACATGAGTAATGAACCCTGTCTTATGAGCCACTTTCACGTCTGTGGGTAATCCGGCAGGTATGATATCATTAAACCTTTGCTGAAGCAATATGTTGACCATAGCCTGTGACGCTTCAGCGCTTACAGCTTCACCCTTAGCAATTTTTTCAAAGATCACTTCCAGGTCGTGCGCAGTAGTCGTATTGTTCCATCCTTTTTCAAATGCTTTATTGTCTTCCACGCCTCTTAACACTTGCATTTTTTTCGCACCCAGTTGCCTCATAGTATTGGTCACATTCTCCGCTCCCACTTTTTGAATAATCAGGTTGGTGGCAAAATTGCTGCTTACAATGATCATCTGGTATAATAAACTGTCAATGGTTCTTTTTCCGCCCATGTGGTTATATAATTCATGCTCACTATCGTCAGCGGAATCCAGGGTAAAACTGCTGCCATCCGCAATACTTTTAAATTCATTTTTTAATTCGATAGAATCGCTCAAGGAAAATTTCCCTTCGCCAGCCTGCTTATACACTTCTATCATTACAGGCGTTTTCATCGTGCTTGCTGCGTGGTACACTACCTCGTCATTTATCCTTATCTCTTTGCCTGTTTGCAGATCTTTGAATGCTACGGCAAACGTCCCTTTTTTACCGGATACCTCTTTATCAATATTTGCTTTTAGTTTTTGAAAACTCATTTTAGACGTGGTACAACAAGGGATGAATAAAATAGTCGCGATCAAAATTATCAGTAATTGGCTCTTCATTCAATGAAGCTAATAAATGCTATGGAAGTGAGCGCATGATAATCTCATTCCTTAGAAATCATCCCCAATATCCGGTCGGCTCTCCGTTTGTCATTTGGCCTTTGGCCCGGACAATACGATCTTTACAATATTTGATATAAGGTGCTATCTTTGGCGCTTTAGATTTTGTTTTTGCCACGGCGAGTATATTCCTTTACAAAAGTAGCTTCAATAAATTTATAATACTGACTCCTAACCTGGCGAAAAGATCGTCTTTACAAAAAACAAATAACTGATCATGGACAAAGAGTTTTGGAACGAACGATATGGCAGAGACGAATACGTATACGGGGAGGAGCCTAATGAATATCTTAAAGAACATCTGACCCGCTACCCCGTGGGCTCTGTTTTATTCCCGGCCGAAGGTGAAGGAAGGAATGCTGTATTTGCGGCCAAGTTGGGCTGGAAAGTATCGGCTTTTGATCAAAGCAAAGAGGGACAAAAAAAAGCGTTAAAGCTTGCTGAAAAGAATCATGTAACCATCAATTACCAGGTGGGTGAATTCAAAGATATTCATTACAAGGACGGGGAGTTCGATGCCATTGTCCTTGTATATGCTCATTTCCCTACTGATAAAAAATCTGTATACCATAAAATCCTAAGCCAGTATCTGCGCAAAGGCGGCATCATAATTTTTGAAGGCTTTAGTAAAACACATCACCAGAACCAGCAGATCAATAAAAAAGCGGGAGGCCCAAAGGATATAGACATGCTATTCTCCATTAAAGAAATACGAACTGATTTTTCTAACTGTGAAATAATAGAATTGGAAGAAAAAGAAGTAGAGTTGGAAGATGGCCTCTTTCACTCAGGCAAAGGAAATGTTATTCGTTTTATCGGTCGAAAAAAGTAAATGACCATCTGTTCATTTCATATTTTCTCTAATAATATCTTTCAGCTCTTCCAGTTTAAGACCTACTTTCTTTTGGGCAATCACAACAGGGCTTCCAAACTGTTTTAGATAAGATCGCAATGTTTTTTGTTTCCACTTGCTTTGTTGCTGCATCAGCAGGTCTGCATTGTTTATGTTTATCACCAGGAACTTTGACGTCAGAATTTCTATAAGCTGCACACCCGTTACTTCAGCCCAACTAATATACCCGCATGAAAAAATACTCAGGTTATCCTCAATGCCCCTGTCCGTGATCACTAATCGTGCTTTGGAACTCAGCATAGCCCGCAGGTAATCGAATGCAGTGATGATAGTATAGTAAAGTGCAGAAATAAAAAAACCGATAAGGAGGTAATACCAGAATATCTTGTTTTCATTGTCGCTTCTCTTAAGAGTCAACAACCCATAAAACAGGAAAATTGAAATCATTATTCCAATAATAGGGACAACCGGAACTCTTTTTTTATTGGGCGCTACTTCCACTGCTTCATTATTGTTATGTGCATAAATGTAGATCATTAACCACAGATCGAAAATTGTAGTTAAAATTAAAGTCTGTTAACTGTGCAGAGAAACAGGCTCAGAGTCAATAGTACTGCATATGATGAAAATCATTTTTTTATTTCCGGGATAATGGTTCCTTTGTCGCAATTTTTTTCATAACGGAACCAATGAACGCAGAAAAATTCCTCTCCCTTAATTACAGGCAACAACTGAAGGTGCTTAACGAAACCGGTAAGCTCAGGAAAACAATTGTCCTCGACAATTATCAATATTCTCTTTACCAGGTCGGTGATTTTTATACAGAACTAAAACGAGATGTAGGAGAATTACATTTTGAAGGTATCAGAACTTTCGGATATGATGATCTGCCAAATCACTACCGGGTGTCTTTGTAAAAGTTGTACGAAGCTCTATTGAATGATCTATGAAAAGAACCATTAAATATCACCGTATCATGTGGCTGCGGCATGATCTGCCTGCCGGGTTAGCTGTATTTTTTGTGGCTCTTCCTTTATGCCTCGGAATTGCTTTGGCTTCGGGTGCTCCACTATATTCAGGTCTGCTGTCAGGTATAATAGGAGGCGTGGTCGTTTCATTGATCAGTGGTTCACAACTTGCGGTATCAGGCCCCGCAGCCGGCCTTACTACCGTGGTAGCTGCTTCTATTATTTCGCTTGGAGATTACAGAATTTTTCTGCTGGCAATTATAGTGGCAGGTTTGTTTCAACTGTTACTGGGGCTGCTGAAGCTGGGCGCGGTTGCTTATTATTTTCCTTCATCTGTTATCAAGGGCATGCTGGCAGCTATCGGCATACTTCTTATCGCAAAACAAATTCCTCTTGCACTTGGATATGATCAGCCTGACTTTTGGACCAGCGGCTTCCTGAAATTATTTTTTGCAAAGGATATCACAGGTAATTTTAAAAGCTTCAATCATCATATTACAAGAGGCACGTTGATCATCACGATAGTGTCTTTGCTTATTCTTATTTTTTTTCAGCAACCCTTTGCCAAAAAATTAAAAGTGATCCCCGCTCCTTTGGTTGTTGTTATTGCCGGTATTGCCATTAATTTCCTTTTTACCAAAATAGCCTCGCCTTTTCCACTCAAACAAACACAGTTGGTGAATATTCCGCATGACGTTTTTGCAAGCATTTCTTTTCCGCAGCTCTCAAAACTGTTCTCCAACTCAGAGATCTGGAAAGATGGCGTCATTATAGGTTTACTTGCTACCCTGGAATCTTTGCTATGCGTTGAGGCCGTAGATAAGCTCGACACGAAGAACAGGATAACACCGGTTAACCGGGAACTGGTAGCACAGGGCATTGGCAATATCACCTGCGGATTTTTAGGTGCCATTCCCATTACTGCAGTGGTTGTAAGAGGCTCCGCCAACGTAGATGCGGGTGCACGCACCAGGCTTTCTGCTTTTACCCATGGCATTTTTCTTTTGCTCGCTGTTTTGCTGATACCTTTTGCACTGAATATGATCCCCTATGCTTCACTGGCCGCCATACTTTTGGTAACCGGGTATAACCTGGCAAAACCAAAACTGTTTCGCCATATGTGGAGCCTTAGCTGGAAACAATTTCTTCCTTTTATAATTACCATCCTTGTTATCTTATCAACAGACTTGTTAATCGGTGTCAGTATCGGTCTTCTTATTTCGGTCTATTTTATTGTACAAAATAATTTTAAGGCAGAATATAAGATCACGAAAACGCATCACCAGGGTATAGAAACAGAATACATCAAGCTCAATAGTGATGTTACTTTTCTGAACAAGGTTAATCTGCGCAAGGCATTGGATGAAGTGCCTGAGTACAGCGTGCTGACAATTGACGGCAGTGAGTGTCGTTTTATCGACTACGACATACTGGAGATCATAAGTGAATTTGAAAACAAGGCGCACGACAGGCATATTGAGCTACACCTTATCGGGATTGAAAAAGTGAATGTAACTGCTGTTCACTAAAAAAGATTTTAGAAAAAACGCCCAGCAAGTTGTTATTGCCTTTGAAAGACCAGGGTATTGCTGATCGTAATAATATCAAGATTGCCATTCTTTTCAAAACTGTAGCGTTGGGCATCGCGAATGCTATTAACGAACGCTGCGCCCCACGACGTTTCCCAGACCTTAGTCATCATAAGATCAAGGATCGTCAAACTATTGCCAGGAGTTGTGCGATAATTGCTGGGCGATACTTCATTAGTAGGTGTATGCCCGCTAAATGTTCCTGCTGACGCAGTCATTTGAGAAAATGTTATCAAAATATCCCCTTGTATAGAAGCAGGTTTCGTTAAAAGTGATCCTGAATTATTGTCCTTCACTGCGATCATCTTCCAATTGCCGTTTAATGTAGCAGGTGAATTGATGACTACATCTTTTTTACAGGAAAACATAGCAAAGCTTAGTACTGCAATAAATAGGATCGATTGTTTCATAAAAATGATTTACTTGTAACGACCACTTCCGGAATCAAAACGTTGCACTGATAAAACGCAACATACTACGCCTCTCTAAAAAAAGCTTGAAAAAAGAGTATTGATGCCTTGTGTTCGTACGTTGAAGCATGGAAAAATATAGTTGAATAACTGAATGAAAATCACTTCTCTGTCTCGGATCAAGTTATAAGCCGGCATTATTTATTTCAAATCATTAATATCGTCCAAAACATAACAGTGTTCCCATTGCTTCATGCCAATTTTGAGATAATAGTTCACCGCCTTCGGCGCCGCCAGCAAAATAAGCTTTGCCTTTGGAGTTTCTTTTTTTGTAAGTCGAATAAGTTCCTTCCCGATCCCCTGTTTTTGATAGACAGTATCAACTGCCAGGTCTGACAGGTACGTGCAATATGAAAAGTCAGTCAATGACCTTGCAACGCCTACGAGTTTCCCACCATCCCGTGCGGTAGCTATTAAATTTCCATGCTCCAGCATCTTTGCAATTCTGCCTGGTTCATGGATAGGTCTTCTTTCTGCTAATGTTGAATTGATTAAGACCTGTATAAATTCTTCAGCACTTAAGTTGTTTTCAATTTGGTAAGTTATCATATCAATAATTTCATTTTATTACGAGAGCAGGACCATCACTTTTGCACAGTAGCCCTGACTCTTAAATTCTTTTGCCGCAAGTGACCTATTAAAATTACAAAGATGGTGCTACGGGCTAATCGGTCTTCCTACATATTACTCTCGTTGCATATAAGTGCCCCTGGGTTTAGATTATTGTCCCAAAAAAGCAGGAGATATATATAAAAATGAGAGTAAACCCTGATTGCATAAAAACCAGCGGGAAGTAATTTTGTACTGAATCAATAATTCCGTTTTTAATCCCATCCCTATGAACCTGTGTCGATTGATCGATGACCTGAACATGGATTTGTTTAATAACAAACAAATCATCAATGGCGTTAACTCCCGTATTGAAGCATTTACCAGTAAAGAGACCCTGGAAAAAATAATAGGCGACGTTCTCACCAAAACGTCTGCTCTTTCCAAAGACAAAGAGATCCAGATTACAGCCAAACCCTTTCACAATATTATTTTAATACAGGTCAAATACCTTGACTACCGCGCAATATCCGAGATCGATACCTGCTACAAAGAAATACAAACCCATATCAAAAGTTTGGGCGGTTGTTTATATGTTACCAAAAGAAATGACAACCTTACTACCATTTCCTTTACGCTCCTGAATTACTCTTCATCCGCTGTTGCCTGATGATTCCACATAAGATCCTTAAACGAGTCTTTTGATCACTGCATTTCATGTTGAATCTGCATTCAGCACTTAATGTTGTGCAGGTCACCCCGTCCTGGCATCTGCATAATACTCTTCCGCACATCTCCTTATTTTTTAACGGCAACAATTATTCCCGTAGCCCAAACCTGTTTTGTTAGCACAAGGTCTTCATGGGCATCTAAATCATCAATCAGCTTGTCTACCTTTTCACTATGTCCCTCCGGCCAATTAGGTTGCGGCAACATATCATCGATTATATAAAGGCCTCCTTTGTTTAGCATGGCAAGCGTTTCATCCAAAAGCAAATATTTCCCGGGCCATGTATCAGCGAAAATAAAGTCATATTTTTTTAATTTATTTTCTTCTATCCATTTACTTCCGTCAGCAAGAATTAACTGCAAACGTTTGTCATATTTTAATTCTTCTTTAGCGATTTGGATGAACGCAGGATCATTATCAATAGATGTTAGTGAGGAGCCGCTGTCCATTCCGTCAAGTATCCAGGATGTTGCAAGCCCGGTGCCTGTACCCAGTTCAAGCAACATGCTGCCTGGTTTTGATGCAGCAAGAGTTCTTAGAAGCGAACAAGTTAAAACATCAGAAGCCATTGTAAAGCCTGCAATAGTTGTTCTTTCTGCAATGGCATTATAAGCCTGTGGAAATTGCTGTGTTACTTCATTTGTCATTTAAAAGTGTATGATGACACTAACCATTATAAGTACGCCCGGCATCTTTATTTATATAGAACGCCTGAGTAATTTTTATATATTCACTGACATCCCAATTTACAGAACCAATCCATCATCGGCTCTTCTTCTTTTCTTCGTAGGTTTTTCAACAAGTTTATTCTTCAATTTTCCACGAGGGATTATGCCCAATTTCCCAAAGATGCCCGTCTATGTCACGGAAGTAACCTGCATAACCTCCCCAAAAAGTCTTTTGCCCCGGTTTGATAATTTGTGCTCCTGCTTTTTTAGCTTGCTCCATTACTTCGTCAACTTCCTCGTCACTGTTGACAAAGTACCCAATGGAGAATTCGGTTGCACTTTGCGGCTGTAGTTTTAATGTACTGTCCCATGCTAAATTTTTTCTTTCATAGAGGGAAAGCTTCATTCCGTTGTCAAGGTCAAATAACACTACTTCGCCGTTTTCAAATTCAGTACCTATAATGCCTTGTGTCTGCCAACCCAATCCGCCCTGAAAGAACTCCATGGATCTTTTTAAGTCGTTTACACCAAGTGTAAGAATATTTATTCGCTGTCTCATTTTGTAGTCTTTTATTTGATAGTTCATTTTATTCCTGGCAATGCTATTATTGTCACAATATATTTTTTTATTCATAAGCAAAGCCGCAATAAAAGAGCCAACCTTATTTTGTGGAATACTGCGCAGTTGCCGCTATCACTCCAATTTACAAAACCAATCCATCAGAAGTGCTTTTCAATAATTAGCTTACATCATCAATATACGTGTTGGTTAGGCAACCAATACCAATATGGTTAGCCGCTTACTCTTATTCCTGCTATTGGCAACAGCCTTTATTTTTCTGCACAGGAGGGCATTTCTCCGTACCGTAACTGCAAAACACACAACAATCTCCCGCCTTAGGTTTTATGATCGTTTTACAATTTTCACATTGGTAGAAATACAAGCAGGAGTCTGTCTGCATAGTCTCCTGTTTTGAGTGCCCGCATTCCGGGCAGGTAATTATAGATTCAAGAATGATTGCCTTGCTCATTTTGTGATATTTAATCAACCTCCCAACCCAAACAATGATAATGTTTCTAAATTAATTTTTGAATTCTTGCTTCTATATGGTGACCAGGCCCCTGCCCCTGAACAGCATCTTATAGGAGTGACTTGTGGGGGAAGGAGGCTTACCTGTTCCAATTGCTCAAAAATTCAAAACTCGATGCAATAAAAAACAAAGGAACAGCAAGTAAATAAATATTAAAAACATCTTTCAAACCGGATTTGTCTAGTTGATATTTAAATAACTTTCGACCTTTATTGAGTTTATATGTTTTAATACCAAGAGACAGTCCCGACCCTATTGTTAATGAATATGGAATAAATTGTAGAATAAGAACTATGAAATAATATAACGCTGATTTAGTTTTAATCAATCTGCTCCGATGCAAGTTGTCAACTGAAACAAGCCCTCCAATCCAACCTTGATATGAAGTGGTAAAGAATGGAAAAATTATTCCAAGTCCTAAAAATGTTTGCGGTATTGAACTTAGAAATAGATTTCCACTGAAATCAATTAAAGCTGCTTTAAACCTGTTGCCGTTATTATAGTTAATTGAGGCATTGTCATGGGTAGTGGCATTTCCAACTATTTTGTCTCCGTACGACAAAGCAAATGAATTACCGGAATGTACCATAATAATTCCAACCAAACAGGAAATACAATAAATAGAAAAAATTGTAAGAATTGATTTTTTACAATGCCTGATTGATAAACAAATGGAGTTAAAAAGCTTTATCATTTAATGAGGCTTTTGCCTGTCAGTCTTTACACAACAGTTCCGGCTTTCTGCTGTGCTGGTATTCTTGCTTCATCAGCCGAATACAGGATGAAAGATAATTAGAATTACTGATGATGAGGTGAGAAGTGACACCGCATAGCAGCCAACACTATAATTTTCCCAAACCCAAACAATGATGGTGCGCTAATCTATTGTTTCAGTTCCTTAATATTTCTTTGCGCATCTTTCTTTGCCTGTTCGTCCCCATATTTTTCGCTTAGCTCGTAATATTTAATTGCATTGCTTTTGTCACCTTTTAGCTTGTATGCACCTGCAATGTTGTTTAAAACGATGAAATCTTTTGGGTTAATTTGTTCTGCATGCTTTAAATACTCAAGCGCTTAAAGTTCAGGGTCACCGGGGTTTGAGTTCTCCCATTCTGTCAACAGCGCCACAATTTTTGCAGTATCATTTTCTTTAAAAAGTTTTTTGAACTTTTCATAATTGGTTTGCCCCAACGCAAGTGTTGAAAGCAATGTAAGAGTTACCAATGAAAATATTTTACTCATAGAAGCCGGGGATTATATTACTGCAAGCTTTTCCCAAACCCAAACAATGATAATATTTTTAAATTAATTTTTCTATTGTTGCTTCCATAGCGCAACGAGCCCTCCGGCTACACTCAAGGCTATGAGTGACTCGTTGGGAAGGGAAGCCGCATGTTGTGCACAGTGCCTTTCAATTCTTCATCTTAGATTTAATAAAGTTATTAAGATCTTCTACCAGGTTGGGAGGGAGTATGTTGGCTTTTGAATTTAATTCCAGTGCTTTTTTAAAATCCGCTATTGCGAGGTCATTTTTATTGTCAACTTCATATAAGAATCCTCTCTGAACGTAGGCATCAATATAGTTTGGTTTTAGTTGAATTAATTCGTCTAGTACTTTACATGCCTCTTCATGCTTTTTTGCATTGTAAGCAATACCGCTTTATTCTGTCTAGGGAATGGGTTTGTCGGATCAAGAGTTATTGACTTATCAAAATATGCTGCTGCATTTGTTGTGTCATCATTTCTTAAATATGCGTAACCGAGTTCTCCTTGAACCTTCCCTTTAATTCCTGTCCCACAGTCTCCCGTTGAATCTATTTCAATAGCTTTTAAAAAACTCTCGATTGCACTTGTATAATTTCCATGGTCAACCAGATAATACCCTTTCTCAAAGAATTGTTTGGCCTTTCTAACTTGTCCAAATACTACAAGTGTCGTTAGTAATAGTCCAGCAATAAGAAAATGGCGTTTCATGTTTGTCATTTTGTTTAGGTATTGTGCACAATGCTTACCCTTCCTCCCACAAACCTAAACAATGATAATATTTTTAAATTAATTTTTCTATTGTAATTCAATCCTTATGCTATCAAATCCTACTGTGTTAGGCGGCATACTAAATTTTATTTCTCTCATATTAAATGAAAGTCTGGGATCAAAATCAAAGCCCTTCATGTCATCTTGAAATGGAGTAAAATGTCCTCCTGTCTCACTTTGAAATAACTGACCTGCGATAAAATCATAATCTCTTTTAGAAACTGCTGCTGGTTTTCCGATCCATTTTTCATTTAGGTTAACGTTTAGATATGCCAACCTTCCAAAACTTTCATATTTCCCAAGGTTTAATAAATAGCAATTTGCTTTCTTGTTGCTGTTCCAATATTTATCAATATGATAAACTTTGATATCCTGATTAATTTTTCCGTCTGTGTACACAGTTGCGTGAGTGAGCTTACCGATGAGTCTTGCCGAACCTGATAACCATTTTAAAATAATGGGATGATTTATTGAAATCACGCCAACAACAATTGCAAAAAAAAGAAGCAATCCAATAACAAATATTAAAAGCTTGCGAATTGCCATTTGAGATAATTGCTACTGCTCTCCCCCAAACCCAAATAATGATAGTGCTTTTAAATTAATTTTTATATCGCTCGTAATCGTTGCTCCTAAATCGAGGGTGTGGGTATACCGAATAAATATCATTTCAAAATTCTCTTTCCTGTTTTATCAATATAAAACCAATTACTGCTTTTCCATGATCGATGTTCTCCTTCTGCATACGCAGAGCAATTCATGCTGACTTTTGCCAACCCATTTTCAAAAGGGAAAGCACAGCTAAACTGAGGTTTAATTACAACTTTTCCGCTAATGGCATCTGCGTAACCGATCTTATTGCCTTTTAAAATTCTGAAAAGACCATCAGATACATAATCAGGTCCATTGTCAAATGGGAAAACCTTATAAAGAACTTTCTCTTGTCGGTTAATAGCAATGATTCCTAAGTTCGGTTTTAGCACTATTGCATAGGTCTTAAAAGTATCCGTATAGCAAATACTGTATTTACCTGGTTGAATAACAGTGTCGCCATGCAGGCTCCTATAGCCGTATTCCTCTTTCATGGTATCAACGAAAGAGATCCAATAGTTATTCCGATTGTCAATTTGACCATTTATCAATAGGCATTGTAACAGCAGAGAAAGGATAATATTTATTCGAAAAAATATCATGCCATAGCTTTCAATCTTCAAACTCCCCCAAACCCAAACAATGATAATATTTTTAAATTAATTTTTCTATTGCTCCTCTGCAAAAGATTGGGTACGCAAAAACGAACATAGCTAACTGTCAGAAAGTAAGAAATGAATTATATCTCAAACGATGATACAAATAAAGTCCAACCCTATCATGAAACGTCTCATTCTCCCTTCCAGGGATAATAAAAGTATATGTCCATTGTGTTAACTCCAATATTTTTTTCCGTTTAGCTTTTTTAAAATCATTCCTTAAATTATTTAATACTGGGTTACAAGCGACATAATATGACGTGTCTGCTACATAGCTATCTACCAAAAATCCGGAAGAGTCGATCCCTCTTTCCCAAAAAACTTGAATTGAATAATTAGTATCAACTCTTTTAAGTTTTATAAAACCTTTAGCCCGTCCGATATCGCTGGTATATGACGTGTTAATCGTTATTGTGTCGTGAATGCTTGTATCAGAGACTATCTGAAGGCTGTACTTCGAAAGACCTTGTTGCCCAAATGTAAAACTTGAGGCAAGTACCACCAATAATGCAAGTATAAATTTTAAAGAGTTCATGCGGCATACAAACAAACACCCCATCTCCCCCAAACCCAAACAATGATAGTGCTTAAATTATTTCTTTAAGGTAGCAAAATTTCCTGACGGAATTAAATGGCATGCCATCGCAATTAATTCCCGTTCTTCAGCACAAGAATTGACCTGGCGAATTATTTGTTTCGAATGTTGCAAAAGTCTGTCCCGTTTGCAGGCAGGCTTTTCTTTTTAATAATAAATATCTTCAATAAAGCGCCAGGAAGTTTATAAAGCACCTAATCACTGTTTCACTTTACACTGAGTCTTGCATCAACGTGATTCGTAAAAGAACATTATTTGAGTTTTTAAATTTCGTAAATTGATCTGCTCGTCTTTTTGTAAAAGGTCTTGTACGCAATCGCATTTATAAGTATGTGCTTGCGCCAATGAAAGAATATGCGAAAAAAAAACGTGAGGTGAGATCATTGCAGTTGGGAAACAGATTGTCTTTAACTAAGCAGGTTTAAAAAATTCCTATAAATATTTGGCGGTCGACAATCTCCGCCCCTGTCCTGCAATAAAAAACAACGCATAATGATAGAGAATGCTGCTACATTTGAACTAATTAATTTTTATGGAAACTCCTAAAGACCTGAGACTCGCTGTACTGATAGATGCAGATAATATTTCTTACGCCAACATAAAAGCGATGATGGAAGAAATAGCAAAATACGGTACGCCAACTTTTAAAAGAATTTACGGCGACTGGACAAAACCTACGCTGGCGGGATGGAAAACAGTTTTGCTTGAAAATGCCATTTCGCCTGTGCAGCAGTATAGTTATACAATCGGTAAAAATTCTTCTGACTCGGCATTGATCATTGATGCAATGGATATCCTGTATACAGGTCGTGTAGATGGCTTTTGCATTGTTTCCAGCGACAGTGATTTTACAAGATTGGCTACCCGCCTTCGCGAGGCAGGCATGAAAGTGTTTGGTATCGGTGAAAAGAAAACTCCGCCAGCTTTTATTGCTTCCTGTAACAAATTTATTTACCTGGAAATACTAAAAGCAGAAATGAAACCTGCGGCTGAAAAAACAACAGCAATAAAAACATCTGCAAGAGCAGCACCATCTACCGTGTCAACCATTGACAGGGGATTAATAAAACTGATCGCTGACAGCATCAATGATATTGCCGAAGAAGATGGCTGGGTTTTTTTAGGAGTGTTGGGCAATCTCATCTTAAAAAAACAACCGGATTTTGATCCACGCAATTATGGCTATAAAAAACTGATCGATCTTATAAATAATATTCACGAATTTGAAATCGATAAAAGAGCATCCGGAAAAAATAATGTGTTTCATATCTATGTAAGAACAAAAGAATCTTTTTCAAACAACAGCGATAGGGCTCAAAAGAATTCAAGGCGTTAAGATCGACCGAAATGTTTACCGTGAATTAGGTACACATCACGCCGCTTGCAGCAGAGCTCATCACCCACAATGATCATTTCACACCAGATTCAATCACGATAACCGTGTCAGTTTCAGGCCTGCTCAATATCATTTGCAGGTTTAATCGAAAGAAGTAGATTTAGCATTTGTCTTATTTATCCTCAACTTCTGTTTATGCGTTTTCAAAAATTTTTATTCATTGCTGCCTTTATCATCCTTTCACCTCAAGGCTTTTCACAGCCATTGCCTGATAGTATGGTTAAAAAGATAGATGCTATTTTTAAAAAATGGGATAATCCAAATACTCCCGGTTGCGCTATTGGTATTATTCGCAACGATTCCATTTTATATAAAAGAGGATACGGTTCTGCGAACCTTGAATATGGAATCCCTATTACGCCGCAGACCATTTTTCATATGGCTTCCGTTTCAAAACAATTCACTGCTTATTCCATTGTGCTGTTACAAAAGGCAGGAAAACTGAAACTTGATGATGACGTACGCAAATATCTTCCATGGTTTCATGACATGGGAAAAAAGATAACCATTCGCAACCTTCTTAATCATACAAGTGGCGTTCGTGATCAATGGCAATTGCTGGCTATTGCAGGCACACGGCTCGATGATGTGATCACGCAGGAACAAATTGTGAAAATACTTTCGGCGCAAAGAGAGTTGAACTTTCCCACCCGGTGAACAATATCTTTATTCAAACAGCGGCTTTACCATGCTGGCAGAAATTGTAAAAGCTGTTTCAGGAAAAACACTTCGTGCCTTCGCTGATTCTGCTATCTTCAAACCATTGGGAATCACGCATACTCATTTTCATGACGATTATGAAGAGATTGAACCCAATCGTTCTTATTCCTATAACCGAAAAGACAGTACACATTTTTCCAATGCCATTCTCAGTTACTCAGTTGCAGGCGCCACCAGTTTGTTTACCAATATTGATGATATGGCACGCTGGATCATGAATTTTTATAGTCCTGTTGCAGGCGATGCGCATAACATTGATGAGTTAACAGAAGCAGGAAAGCTGAATAGCGGAAAAGAAACAGGTTATGCATTGGGTATAAGTGTAAGCAAACAATTTGGATGGAGAAGATTTTCGCACTTAGGTGCAGATGCAGGTTATCGAACATACATATCCATATTCCCTGATCTTAAAATGGGTTTTGTTGTATTCAGTAATCTTGGTGATTTTGATACTTATGGAAAAGCGTTTGAGATGAGCAAGCTTTTTATTTCTGATACTTCATCGCAGAAAACAGCAGAGACGACACAAAGGGACAGCTCAATGGCGATCTTAAAAGATACACTATCGCTGAAACAATTTATCGGTGATTTTATTTCTGCAGATGGCATTGCACTTGGTTTTAGAATCAAGAATAATAAACCATATGTTCACTCCAACGACCAGGATTTTCTTTTGGCAAAAGAAACAACAGATACTTTCTCCGTCTTCATTGCTCCGCAAATAAAATTGCGCCTTTATGAAAAAACAAAAAATCAACCTGCGGTTGACTTCATTGATGAAAGCGGCCAGGTTCATCCGATGGAAAAATATAAGAACGATACAACGCTGACAATGCAGCAACTGGAAGTGTATGCCGGTATTTATGAATGTCCTGAACTTGATTGCCGGTATGGAATCATTGCAAAAGATGGACAGCTATACCTCACAAATAATAAATACAGTGATACTAAACTCACATTGTTGGGAGAAGATCATTTGAAGGATGATTTCTGGTGGATGAGTCATTTATTGATCACACGAGATGCGAAAACGAAGATCACCGGCTTTGAAGTAAATGATGGCAGAGTGATGCATTTAAAATTTGTGAAGATAAAATGAACGGATAGTAGCTGATGTTTGTGTCTGTTCTGAAAAATATATACTGCAATCGTATATATTCTAACAATTTTTTTTGATCAACCATATTATGTGGGGTGACGAATGCTATTATATCAACATCCTGGTTGATGAAAGTCATCTGTTTTCCATCGTTTAATTCTCAACTTAGAATCAGATAATTATCCGAGCATGAAAAAGATAAAACCGGGTGCAGGCTTCACCGTCTTCATTTTATTCTTCGGCATTGCTTTGCTAGAAGCTTTTCAAACGAAGAACTGGCTTAATGTCGTTTTTTGGTTATTAATTGGTACGATCTTCCTTGTGGCCGATAATTTTAAAAAGGCATGATTATACTGTAGTTACTGATCACTAAAGCGATTAAAAAGGCTGCATCCTGCAAAGCTTTTTGTTTTAGCAGGTGTTTCATCCCTCACTGAGATTTGTAAAAATTGAAAAATACCCTCAACTCGCAAAACCCGTAAGGATTTGGCTGTTTCAAAAACATATTTATATTTGTAATTTTTATAAACCAAAATTTTTAACTGTAAAATTTACAATTGTGGCGTACGAAAATAATGACAAGAAGATGGAAAGCATTTACAGCAAACGGATTCGTGCTGGTAAGCGCAGAACTTATTTCTTTGATGTAAAAGCAACCCGGGCTAACGATTACTATCTTACCATTACCGAAAGCCGTAAAAGGTTTAACGATAACGGCTATGACAGGCACAAGGTTTTTTTGTACAAAGAAGATTTCAACAAATTCATCAAAGCATTGGGCGAGGCTGTTGATTATGTAAAAACAGAATTGATGCCCGATTTTAATTTTGATGCCTACAATCACGATGAAGTGCCTGTTGAACAGGATGGCGTTGATAGCGTTGAATCAATATCCTCAGAAACAGAAGTAGAATCAGAATCATCTGCTCCTGCTGAAAACAATTCTTCGTCCCAGGAAGAGGTAGATAAATGGTAAATTATTAAAAGCAAAATTTTTAAAGGCCGGCGCTCCCGGCCTCTTTTTTTGTCTCACGTCCTTGTTTATTGATACTATTTGATAGCCGGATAGCGTTTATTATCTTGTAAGCATTCAAATCCTGTTTAAAACCATGAAGAGAGTCCTGTTACTGCTCTTAACAGCCTTATCCACCCTATTTATTATTCTTTTTATTTCCCACTGGAAAAGCGATGATTCCCATTTTTCAAGTTATTCAAAAGAGGATGATGAAGATGAAGAACACGAAGATGGCGTTGAAAAAGCTGCCTTCCAGGACTTCTTAATGACAAGAGACCCGTCTTTAAACGCCGTTCCAACTGAAAGAATGACTGAAGCAAGAAAAAGAATGGAGGAAATAAACACCTCAGTATTCAGAACGGGACAAACTGCAAGAACATCGGCCTTTAGCTGGCAGGAACGAGGACCCAACAATGTTGGCGGACGAACAAGGGCTATTCTTGTTGATCAAAATGATCCAACAGGGAACACAGTTTGGGCAGGTGGAGTAAGTGGTGGCTTATGGAAGACAACAAATTTTAAAACAAGCTGTACGTGGACTAAGGTTAATGATTTTTTTGACAACCTTGCAATATCATGTATTGCCCAGGATCCTTCGAATCTTCAAACTATTTATTTTGGTACAGGTGAAGGATGGCTGAATTCTGATTTTGTCAGGGGATTAGGTATTTGGAAATATGACGGTACCATTTGGTCACAACTTTCTTCCACCAATAATTCAACGTTCTATTATGTAGAAAAAATTGTTGTTAATAGCAGCGGAACTGCATTTGCGGCCACAAGAAACGGCGGTGTCAGGCGATCTACAAATGGTGGCATCTCCTGGTCAGCCGTTTTAAGCAACGGTGTTAACGGAGGATCTACTACAAGAGCTGCTGATATTGAAATTGCAAGTGATGGAAATATTTATGCAAGTCTTGGCATTTTTAATCATGATGGAATATATCGTTCTTCTGATAATGGAAGTAGCTGGACAAAAATTTATAGTTCCGCTTCGGATGAATACCGAATCGAATTAGCCTGTACCCCCGGGAATGCGGATGTGATCTACGCGTTAATACATGGTGCAAATGGATCAGATGGCATATCGGGAAACAATGATGATAATGGAATTAAAAAAATAATGTCTACAAGTAATGCAACTGGTGCTACCCCAACATGGACAGATCTTACAACTCCGTCATGGTGCGACCAGGGAAGTACATCCAACGATTTTACACGCAACCAGGCATGGTATGATCTTATTGCAGCAGTGGACCCTAACGATGATCAGGTTGTTTACATCGGTGGTGTTGACATATTGAAAACAACAGATGGCGGTAGTACATGGAGCCAGGTAACACAATGGGCAACAGGATGTACCAGCCTTCCTAATGTGCATGCTGACATACATAACATACAATTCGTCGGATCATCGAGCACAAATATGATAGTAGGATGCGACGGAGGAGTCTATTATACTACAGATGCAGGAGCTTCCTTCACTGACAAAAACGGGGGTTATAATGTTACCCAATATTATGGAGTAGCTCTCGATCCTGCTTCCGGAAGTAATATGATGATAGCCGGCGCACAGGATAACGGAACTCATTTTTTTAATTCTTCCGGGATAAACTCAGTTTTGGAAATATCAGGTGGCGACGGCGGATTCTGTTTCATTGATCAGACAAACTCTTCTGTTTGGATAACCTCCTTCACCGGATCAGTATTTAATTTATTTCGCAGTAATGGGAGTTATATCAAGTCCACTACAGACAATAATGGAAGATTCATTGACCCGGCAGATTACGATAACACTTTAAATGTGCTATACTATGGTGCAGATGTGGGTAAATATGGTCGTTTCAAAAATGTTGAAAGTGGAGTCGCCAGTTTTTCAGTAAAAGATATTTCTGCAGCGACAGGATCAAGACAGGTTTCTGCAGTTAAGGTTGATCCCAACAATGCATCAACCGTTTGGTTGGGATGTTCAACCAATGGAGTTACATCCATTGCTCCTAATTTGGTGAAAGTAACCAGCGCCGATGCAACTACTCCTGTTGCAACTGCGTTTGCAGGTCCCACTCTACCATCCAATGCTTATATCTCCAGCATTGATATTGAACCGGGCAATTCAAACCACATGTTGCTGACTGTTTCCAATTATGGCGTAGCAAGTGTTTGGGAAAGTACGGATGGAGGAACAACATGGAGTTCTCTTGATCAAAATGGCGTTAATCTTCCTGATATCCCTGTACGCTGGGGCATTTTTATTCCCGGTGGTTATAATGCGAGAACAGCTTCCACTGCTGCTTCAACCGGCGGCATAATGCTTGCCACAGAACTGGGTGTTTGGACAACAAGCACCAGTAGTGGTACATCAACAGTTTGGACAAGTAATAATACCGGTTTGGCGAATGTAAGAGTAGATCAATTAGCTCTTCGCAGCTCAGATAAATTAGTTGCCGCTGCTACGCACGGCCGTGGCTTGTTCACAACACTCTTGCTGTCTTCTCCTCTGCCTGTGACACTTATTAATTTTGACGGGCTACTGCAACAAAAAAATATTTTGCTCCAATGGACCACTTCTTCTGAATTCAACAGCGATCATTTTGATCTGGAAAAATCTTTTGATGGAACAAGCTTTCAAAAAATAGCAACGGTACCAGCAGCAGGAAATAGTAATTCGTTGGAGCGTTATAGTTACCTTGACCAGGAACCTCCTTCAGAAATGAATTACTATCGTTTGAAAATGGTTGATGAAGACAGGCATGCATTGTATAGTGATATAAAACTGATCCGGAATGCGGGCATAAATCAAAATATCTATGTGCTTGGTAATCCTTTTTCAAATGAAATATCTTTTCGTTTTGCAAAAATTCCTCAAACAGCGGTGAAGGTTAAATTGGTAAACATAGAAGGAAAAATTTTGCTCACATCAGAATATGAAAAACTGTCACAACAACAAATCACTTTCAATAGTTCGAGATTGATTCCGGGTAACTATATCCTGCAAGTAGAAGCTGATCAAAAAATATTCAATAAGCAAATTGTAAAACAATAAGTCACCGGGAATTCAACTTCCTTCTTTAGGAATGAATCGAAAGCTGTGAGATCTTGGATAAGCATTTGGAATGATACTTTCGGTCTTTCCTTTTATTACGGGCATATTATAATTGTATCGCGACATATCAGGAACTATGCATGGCATTTGATCCTGCTGAAGTAAACAAACTTTGTTGCCGTTTGTAAGCGCATAAGAAGACTTCCCCACTATCGTTGGAAATGAAACGTAGGCTTTCCGTTTTAAAAGTTTTTGTAAAGAATCACCTGGAATACGCAGCTTATATTTGAGATTACTTTCAGGGCCGATGCCAATCTTAGGTGTTTGTGCGAAGACGGTGCTAAAAAGGCCAAATAACGATATAAGACCAATAAGCTTTTTCATAAGCTAATGTTTAATGGTACTATTCAATTTACTTTAATTTCCTCATTTGCTTATATAGGTTGATTAGGTTATTTGTAGAACTATCATGACTTTCCACTTTCCCTTCGCTTTGCAATTCCGGTAAGATTTTATTGGCCAGTTGTTTCCCTAATTCCACGCCCCATTGATCAAAACTGTAGATATTCCAGATAACACCCTGCACAAAAATTTTATGTTCATACAATGCGATCAGTTTTCCTAACGTAAACGGTGTGATCTTTTTTATAAGAATTGAATTGGTGGGTTTGTTTCCTGCAAAAACTTTGAAGGGCAACAGCTTTACGATTTCTTCCGTGGTCAATCCCGCTTTTTCCATTTCCTCTTCCGCTTCCTCATCCGTCTTGCCATTCATCAGTGCTTCCGTTTGCGCAAAAAAGTTCGAAAGAAGCTTTTGGTGATGATCTCCAATGGGATTATGCGTTTGCGCCGGTGCAATAAAATCACAAGGAATTAAAATGGTTCCCTGGTGAATAAGTTGGTAAAATGCATGCTGACCATTTGTACCCGGTTCGCCCCAAATGATGGGGCCAGTTGAGTACGAAACAGGTTCTCCATTTCTATCCACACTTTTTCCATTGCTTTCCATATTGCCCTGCTGAAAGTAAGCAGCAAAGCGATGCATGTATTGATCATAAGGAAGAATGGCCTCCGTCTGCGATCCAAAAAAATTTGTGTACCAAAGGCCAACCAACGCCATAAGCACAGAAATATTTTTTTCAAAAGGAGTTGCTCTGAAATACTTGTCTGTTTCGTGGCCGCCTTTTAATAATTGTTCAAAATTTTTATACCCGATGGTAAGAGCAATAGATAATCCTATTGCACTCCAGAGGGAGTAGCGGCCCCCCACCCAATCCCAGAATTCAAACATACTTTTTTTGTCGATCCCAAATTTCACTACTTCTTTTTCATTGGTGGATAGTGCTACAAAATGTTTTGCAATATGCTTTTCATCTTTAGCTTTTTTCAAAAACCATTCTCTTGCTGTGTGTGCATTGGTCATGGTTTCCTGAGTAGTAAATGTTTTTGAAGCAATGAGGAAGAGAGTCCTTTCAGGTTTTATTTTCTTCAGAGTTTCCGCAATGTGCGTACCATCTACATTTGAAACAAAGTAGGTTTGAATATCTTCTATCCAATAAGGTTTCAATGCTTCGGTCACCATTAGCGGGCCAAGGTCGCTGCCACCAATTCCTATATTGACAATATACCTTATTTTTTTCCCTGAGTATCCCCGCCAGTCTCCATTGTGCACCTTATCGCTAAAGCTCTTCATCTGCTTCAGCACTTTTTTTACTTCCGGCATCACATTTTTTCCTTCGGAGTAGATGGGTTCTTTCGAAAAATTTCTTAAGGCAATATGCAGCACAGACCTGTTTTCCGTTTCATTTATTTTATCCCCATTGAACATCGCTTCTATGGCTTCTTTTACTTTGCATTCTTCAGCCAACTGCTGTAATAACTGCATCGTTTTTTCGTTGATGCGGTTTTTGGAATAATCAAAGACAATATCATCAGTGCCTGTTGAGAATTTTGAGAAACGATTTGCATCTGCACGAAACATTTCCTTCATGCCGACATTTTTCATCTCTTCGTAATGCTGTTTTAATTGTTGCCACGCATTGGTTTCAGTGGGATTGATTTTCGGAAACATGAGAATTATCTTTTAAAGTTTATCAACAATGTCGATTGTTTCTTCTACCATTTCGGATGTTATGTCCAAATGCAACACAAGTCTTACGCGGTTAGGTGAAATGGCATAACCTAAAACATTTTTTTCTTTTAGTTTTTCCACTAAATCAGGAGCTGTGATTGAACTGTCCAACTCGAAAATAATGATGTTGGTTTCGACTGGTAAAACAGTTCCTACAAATTTCTTTTTTTCTAAAGCCTCAGAAATTTGTTTAGCATGCTGATGATCTGTTTTCAAACGATCAACATGATTATGCAAAGCATAGATACCTGCAGCCGCCAAAAAACCTGCTTGTCTCATTCCTCCTCCAAAAACTTTCCTGGTTCTTCTTGCTTTTTTAATAAAATCCCGTCCGACCGGATCATCCGGGCGGGCTTTTTTGCCCAACAACAAACTACCTACCGGGCATCCAAGACTTTTACTCAGGCAAATAGATATGCTATCAAAAATTTCACCATATTGTTTAGGTGTTTCCTTCTTTTCTATTAATGCATTGAACAATCTTGCACCATCGAGATGAAGTTTCAAGTTATTTTCTGCACAGACTTGTTTTATTTTTTTTATCTCTGAAAAATCATAGCAACTTCCTCCCCCACGGTTGGAGGTATTTTCCAGGCAAACTAAACTTGTGTGCGCTTTATGATTGTCGTCCGGATTGATGGAAGCTTTTACTTGATCTGCAGTTATCCTTCCCCTATCACCAAAAAGTAATTTTACAGAAGCCCCTGAATTGAATGCGATACCACCACCTTCATATTGGTACACATGCGCACTCTCGTCACAGATCACTTCATCACCCGGTTGTGTGTGGCATTTAATTGCAATCTGGTTCGTCATGGTTCCCGAAGGACAAAAAATCGCTGCTTCCATTCCAAACATTCCTGCAACTAAATTTTCCAATTCATTAATGGAAGGGTCTTCGCCAAAAACATCATCACCAACCTTGGCCTGCATCATTGCCTCCATCATTCCGGAAGTTGGTTTTGTAACCGTATCGGACCTGAAATCTATTGTCATCGTCAAATTTGGCCGCAAGTTAATCAGTTCACACCTTAAATCGGGCAGTTTACGAAGTACATTCTTATTTTTAGAATAGCTTTTTTTAATTTGGCTATTATGAAAAATGCACAGTTTGCTCAACTGGTAATCCTGGTGGTTTTTGCCGCCGCAATGGTGCTGCTGGGATTGTATACGTTGGCAAAATTCAATACTCTCTTTAAGCGGTATATAAGAAATGAGTTTCTCAGAAAAAATATCGTGGTATGGATTGCCGCCTTATGTCTCATAATGTCGATTACACCCACAACCCCGGATTTTTATACTTCATTAGCTAATCATAAAGTTCTTCACTATTTTTTATTGAACTGCATTGGTGTTACGTTCGAAGCTCTTTTTGTTTTCAATGTTTCATGGTGGGTCATAAAACGTCTCGAAAAAAAACAGCTCCCGTTTCGACGGAAAATGGCTCCTATTCTTTTCACGATTATTATGTCCACCCTAATCATGGCTGTACCTATCAATTATCTTGGAAATAAAATTTTGGGAGGCCCTGAGTCATTTAAAAATATCCAGTTCACATTATTATTTAATTTTTATACAGGATGCATCACGGGGCTTGTATATGTAACTATGAGTTATGTAGACCTTGAACGCAAAAGAAAATTAAGTGAAAAAGAGCTGGAGGTTTCGAGATTGCAGGAATTAAAAACCAAGGCTGAACTGGATGCTTTGCATTCAAAGATCAACCCCCATTTTTTATATAATGCATTAAACTCCATAGCAGACCTTTCCGTTACTGATGGAAAAAAAGCCAGAAAGATGACGATAGCTCTTGCTGACCTTTTTCGTTACAGCATTAATTACAGCAATCACAATTATTCAACGGTTAAGGAAGAACTTGCAATGACAGAAGTATATCTCGCCATCGAAAAGATCAGGTTTGAAGATCAACTGAATTATTCCATTGCACTGGCAAAGGATGCGGATCATTACCTCATTCCACGTTTTCTATTACAACCGGTGGTTGAAAATGCGGTAAAACATGGACTAAAAGCGACCGGAAAAATGACAGAGATAAATATTGAAGTTAAAAATAGCGATGGTGATTTAGAAATAAATGTTTCAGATAATGGTCCATCATTTCCCGATGAACTCGTACCCGGTTATGGTGTGAAAAGTATGTATGATAAACTTGATCTTTTATTTCAGGATAACTATGAGGTTCATTTCAGGAACGAACCCCAAAAACAAGTTTCTATCAATATTCACAAACTCATAAAAAATGAACCAGCTGTTTAAAGCAATAGTGATAGATGACGAACCTGCCGCCAGGAGACTAATGAACAATCTTTTGCAGGATCATAAGGAAGTGATAGAAGTAATAGCTGAAGCCAGTAACGGCAGGGAGGCCATAGAAAAAATAGAGAAATTAGATCCTGATGTTGTCTTCCTTGATATACAGATGCCCGACTTAACCGGTTTTGAAGTAATAGAGCAGTTAAGCAAAAAGCCGAATATCATTTTTACCACAGCGTATGAGCAATATGCTATGAAAGCTTTTGAAACGTTTTCCATTGATTACTTGCTAAAACCAATAAAGGAAGAAAGACTTGCACAAAGCGTTGAAAAATTGAAAACCTTTGGCCAGCTCAATCAGTCTATTGATGTCAATAGCTTACAGGAGATCATTCGGCAATTCCAGGCACCAAAAAAAGCTACAGCCTTACCAATTAAATCGGGAGACAGGATCATACTGCTGCGCTATGAAAACATTTCATACCTCGAGGCACAGGATAAATATGTGTGTGCTTTTACAACCGATGGTCAGAAATATCTGACCGACCATTCCCTTACAACCCTTGCTGAAAAATTACCTTCCTCATTCTGTCGCATTCACAGATCTTATATTATTAATAAGGACAAGATTCGTGAAATGCATAAGCACTTTAGCGGTCGCTATCTTTTTATAATGGAAGATAAAGCGGGAACTCGTCTTACTTCGGGCCGCACTTACAATGATCTGTTTCGGGCAGAATTTGGTTTGTAACTACTCCTCTTTACCCAATTTTCCTTTTAAAGTTCAATAACGCCACTCTTCCCAAAAACTTAATTACATGTAACCGACATTTTCGGCTTGCGTCCTAGTTGTGTCAGCAAAATAAACCAGTTATCACGAAATTCAGCCGTTCAGTATAAAACAATGTTCTATGCAATACAAAGTACTGAATTTTGAACTGTAATTAACAACAACAGGTACTTTTAAAAGAAACGAAAATGAGAAAGATTTTGACACTACTTACAGCTATTTTAAGTTGTTTAACTGCCAGTTATGCACAGGAAACCCCCGGAAAAATTTCTGGAAATGTTATCGATGGAGATTCCAAAATCATTGAATCTTCTACTATAACCTTATTGAAAGCCAAAGATTCTTCCGTGGTTAAAATAGCGGCCGCCAATAAATTGGGACATTTTATTTTTGAAAACATCAATGAAGGGAAATACCTGGTTTCTGTTTCGGCAGTAGGTCATCAAAAAGGATATTCGGAAGTATTTTCGGTAACTCCGGAAAAAAGTTCCATTACCCTCAAGACAATTGAGTTGCTTCCGCAAGTCAAAAGCCTGGCAGCGGTGACAGTTTCAACTCACAAGCCTTTGATTGAACAAAAGATCGATAGAACAGTGATAAATGTTGAGGCTTCCATTACTAATGTGGGCAATACTGCCCTTGAAGTGCTGGAAAAATCTCCCGGAGTATCAGTGGATAAAGATGGTAATATCAGTCTAAAGGGAAAGCAGGGCGTACAGATCTATATCGATGGACGTCCAAGTTATCTCAGTGGTGCCGATCTTGCAAATATGTTACGCAATATGAGCGCAAGTCAACTGGAGCAGATCGAGATCATGACCAATCCCCCTGCCAAATATGATGCCGCGGGTAATTCTGGTATTATTAACATTAAAACGAAAAAAAATAAACAATTTGGTTATAGTGGCAGCGTATCATCAACCTATACGCAAGGAAGATATGCAAGGTTCAGTGAGAATTTCAATTTTAATTACCGGACAGGGAAAGTAAATATGTTTAGTAGCCTGGATTATTATCATGGCCGCCGGGGGCAGGAATTATATATCAAACGTAATTTCAGGGATGCTGTTACTAAAGACCTGAGTTCAAAATTTGATCAAACGTCAAAAATGAATAATGCGAACGATTATTATAGCGCTAAGGTTGGAATGGATTATTACGTCAGCAAGAAAACAACATTAGGTGTAGTATTGAACGGCTATACTAACCCAAGCACCTGGCAAAGTAATACAAACACCTTCATCTATGATCCGAATAATACATTAACCAGTCAGACCAAAGCTTTTGCATACAATGATCAGAAATGGAAAAACTTCAGCGGTAATTTTAATTTTCAGCATGTATTTGACTCTGCCGGCCAGGAACTAACAAGCGATTTAGATTACATACAATACCGATCAACCAACAACCAGCCTTTGATCAGTTCCTATTTTGACAATATGGGCAATGCCACCCAAATTCCTGATACCTTAATGGGAAATTTGCCCCAGGATATTACAATATACAGCGGTAAAATGGATTACACTTTGCCTTTAAAAAAAGGTGCTAAAATCGAGGCGGGCATCAAAGCAAGTTACGTAAAGACAGATAATGATGCTAATTACGATAGTCTTCAAAACGGGCAGAAAATTCATGACTACAACAGGAGCAACCATTTTGTATATGAAGAAAATATCAACGCAGCCTATGTCAACTACAGCAGAAAATTGAGCAAAAAATGGAACAGCCAGTTCGGTCTTCGCCTGGAAAATACAAATGCAAAAGGCAGCCAGTTAACCAGCGGGGAAATTTTCAAAAGAAATTATACCCAGCTTTTTCCAACAGCTTATTTGCAATATTCTGCCAATGAAAAGAACCAGTTCGTGATCAACTATGGACGAAGGATCAATCGTCCGGACTATGGAGATTTGAACCCATTTATTCATTTTCTAGACCGGTACACTTTTGAACAAGGTAATCCTAACCTTAAACCCCAGTTCAGCCATAACATTGAAGTGAGTCATACGTATGCCGGGTTCCTGACTACTACATTGAACTATTCGACTACTCACGATATTATTCAAGAAGTTATTGAACAGAATGAAGCGACAAACGAAACGTACATCAAGAAGGCGAATATTGCTAATAGTAAGCAAATTGGTCTATCAGTAAGTGCATACAAACAGATCACAAAATGGTGGAGTAGCAATATTTATATGAATGTAGCGAACAACCATTTTAAAGGCATTGTCAATAATGATCCTATTTCAATTGGTGTCGCCACTTTTATGACACAGGTGCAACAACAGTTTAAGTGGGGTAAAGGCTGGGGCGCTGAAGTGAGCGGATTCTACAGGTCTAAGGGTTTGGAAGGCGTAATTTTTGTTCGTTCAATTGCAGTCGCCAATGCAGGTTTCAGCAAGCAAATATTGAAAAACAAAGGCAGTCTTCGCCTGAACATCAATGACATCTTTGCTTCACGTGTTTTCAGGGGATATAGTAAATACAGTAATGTCGACGCACAATTTAAAAATGTGAATGACAGCCGTTCCGTAAGTATTGCATTTACGTGGCGATTTAATAAAGGTAAACTAAAGGCAGGAAGTAACCGCAGGAGCAACAGCGCTTCGGAGGAACAAAATCGTGTGAAGGCCGGAGGGAATTAAGCAAAGATCATTAACCATTAAACCAACAGATTCCGCTTTCATTAGCGGAATCTGTTTAAGAGAAATTCCTGGAGTCTTTATCAAATATGATTTTGACCGTTTGTATATTGATAACTAATTATTACCCTTCAGCCTGCGTTATTTAAAACTTGTCATATTTAATGAAACGAATAACAACATAAACTTCAAATTTGCATCACACACACATAATATAGACTTACAAAATTTGCTCTTCAATAAAAGCTTAGTTTTCTCATGTAAACCAAATCCCTTGTTTCTACAAGGGATTTTTTATATCAACTTTTGCTGAACCTGGTTCATTGTTCTGATATTTCATTTAGTGTTTTGCCTCAACGTTATACTTTCAAAAACTCTTACATTTGAGACAACAACTATTTTAATATATTAATTAATAAATCGCAGAACATATGCCTTCATTTGATATTGTAAGCAAAGTGGATGCCCAGGCGCTGGACAACGCTATCAACGTAACTTCAAAAGAGATCACCAATCGCTTTGACTTCAAAGGTTCACATGTTGTAATTGAACTAAACAAAAAAGAATTTAAGATTAGTATAGAAACGGAGGACGAGATGAAGATGCGCCAGTTGATCGATGTACTTATCAGCAGGGCGCATAAACAAGGCATAGCTCCTGAAGCCTTCGATTTCTCAAAAGAAGGTGTTCAAAGCGGAAAAGCCTGGAAGAAAGAAGTAACGGTGACAAATGGACTGAAACAGGAAGATGCAAAAAAAATCGTGAAACTTATAAAAGATACGGGGTTGAAAGTGCAGGCATCTATCAATGATGATCTCGTTAGAGTAACGGCAAAAAAAATCGATGACCTGCAAACTATAATACAGGCTTCAAAAGAATGGAACCTCGGCATTCCCCTGCAATATGAAAACATGCGCAGTTAATCTCTGTTAATAACTAAGTGCATAACGAGTGTAAAACAACAAGGCAAAATATTTGGAAACAGGTATTTCTGTAATGTACCTTAGGTCTACAATCGTTGCAGGAAATCTGGAAACAGAAAGAACGCAGCGGGAGAAGCATGAATCCGTCAAAAGAGGAATGCTACTCCGGAAAGCATCGGGTTAGTGAGTATAAAAGCGAAAGCCGATATACAAACAAAGCTTGATGCTTTCGTTTTTAATATAGGCTTTAAAACTTAAGCTACCATCCGGTAGCTTTATTTTTGCCGTACCGCTGCGAGACCTACCAAATACATTTGGACAAAACGAGGCTGGATGCTAACTTTGCCGCCTTAATTTTATTTTTTAAATTGTAAAGAATTAGCCGCCTGCCCAAAAAGCAGGTGTGCCTCCTAAAAATCAAAGAATTATGAAAGAAGGAATTCATCCCAAAAACTATCGGTTAGTTGTGTTTAAGGACATGAGTAATGGTCATTCCTTTCTCAGCCGCTCTGCTGCTCCCTCAAAGGAGACCGTCAAATGGGAGGATGGCAATGAATACCCGCTGGTTAAATTGGAAATCTCGAATACTTCTCACCCTTTTTTTACCGGTAAAAATATGTTAGTTGATACCGCAGGTCGCATAGACAAGTTTAGGAAGAAGTATGAGAAGAAAAAATAATTATTTAGCTTTAAATTGATTTACATTTTTTTGTTTTTCATGGCTATACTTTAAAACCTCCTGATTCTTCGGGAGGTTTTTATTTGAACTATGGTCAGCTTCCCTACTCACTTTCTTTCTTATTTTTGACCATATTACCTTTTGCATGCAAAAAATAATTTTCACGGAAGAGTTTTGCCAGCCGGAAAACCTGTATCCATTTACACTGACCCGGCAGATACAGGATATAAGAGTAGGAATATTAACTATCCGCGAGAAATGGGAACATTGGCTGGGATTACCGTCTTTTGATAAATGGGAAGATGACTACAAAGATCTGGACCGTTCAGTTCGTATTGACAAGAATATTGGTGACGATGTATTCCTGATGGTACACGGAAATGTATTGCCTACGCCGAAACTGGTCAAAGCAATTCCCAAATTAAAAAACGGTGAATTCATTTCAGTAAATGGGAATGCAGGAATGATCTTCAGGTTTACAAAAAAAGAAGTGGTAGAGCCACATAAAATAAAAGTATCAAAGGCTATATCCATAAAAGAGAAAATAAAAGCGCTCCAATATCCGTGGGAAATATTTCAATGGAATGGCGAAGCAATTGTCCAGGACTTTGAATTGATCACAAAAAAAAGAAAATCGCAACCCGTTTCTAAAACAAATACGCTTATCAAACCATCTGCTGTATTTGTAGAAAAAGGGGCAAAAATTGAATACTCATTTTTGAATGCTTCCGACGGCCCGATTTACATTGGAAAAAATGCGGAGATTTTGGAAGGTTGTATAATCAGGGGACCGTTTGCATTAGGAAATAATGCTGTATTGAAAATGGGGACCAGAGTGTATGGTGCTACCACGGTTGGGCCCTACTGTACCGCGGGAGGAGAAATTAAAAATTCTGTTTTGTTTGGACACTCAAATAAAGCACATGATGGATATCTTGGTGATTCGGTAATAGGAGAATGGTGCAACCTGGGCGCAGGAACTTCTAATTCTAATTTAAAAAACAATGCCGGCAAAGTAAAGGTGTGGACGCCGAGCGGACAAATGGAAGTAGGTATGAAATGCGGAGTTATGATAGGTGATTATTCAAGAACGATGATCAACACGTCATTAAATACCGGCACAGTGATAGGTGTGAGTTGCAATGTGTTTGGTGCAGGCCTGACGCCTAAATACCTTCCAAGCTTTTCGTGGGGAAATGACGGAATTGATCGATATGAATTTGACAAAGCAATTACTGCCATTGAAAACTGGAAAAGGCTAAAAGGAAAAAAGCTGTCGAAGAACGAAAAAAGCATTTTGAAATATATCTTCGAACACTACTAAAAAAATCGTACTAATGAGAAAGCAAATAGCTGCTGCAAACTGGAAAATGAATTTAACGTTCCAGGAAGGAGAAAAATTATTAGATGACATCCTTGATGCCCCTATCACCTTAAAAAATTATCAGCAAGTCATATTTGCGGTTCCGTTTCCGTATCTCTTAATGACACGGAGTGAGGTGGAAGAAGAGCCAAACTATTTTGCAGCTGCTCAAAACTGTTATCAAAAAAAGAACGGCGCCTATACGGGCGAAGTTTCGGTAGAGATGTTACATTCCATAGCTGTTTCTTATTGCGTTATTGGCCATAGTGAACGAAGGGAATACTTCAATGAGACAAATCTTGTACTCGCTCAAAAAATAGACCTCTGTCTTGAATATTTCATTATACCTGTTTTTTGCTGTGGTGAACCATTAGCCACTCGTGACGGTAGAACCCAAAATCAATTTGTAGAAACTCAATTAAGAGAATCTCTTTTTCATCTTTCGAAAGAACAACTAAAGAAAATAGTCATCGCTTATGAGCCTATATGGGCTATCGGCACCGGCAAAACTGCCACAACAGACCAGGCCCAGGAAATGCATGCTTATATTCGATCTGTGTTGGCAAATCAGTATACTAAACAAGTCGCCGATGAGATTTCCATTCTTTACGGCGGAAGTGTAAAAGCGAATAATGCAAAAGAACTGTTTGCCTGTGCTGATGTGGATGGCGGTCTGGTTGGAGGCGCTTCATTGGTAGCCGCCGATTTTATACAAATTATTAAGGCATTGAAATAAGTTTAAGTTTTTAGAGTTTTTATTTGGGGAAGAAGAATGAAAATCACCGATAGAGAATTACAAACTCAAAACTTCAAAGAATTTCTGATTCCTACCATATTGTAATCACAAGAAAAAAGCAAATTCTTTTAAGCTTTCTGCATATCAGAATAATTGTGAACGGGAGCCAGATATATCCCGTCAAACAAGGTGAGCGATTGGTGATCACAGTGGAAGAAAATAATCCAAAAATTGTAGTCACAGATGGTTTTCATTTTACCCAGCCCCTGGAATTGGTTTTTCATCATCTGCATACGTATTACTTTAAGATCATCTGTGCCATAGATAACACCCAATTATTGGCAGGCTTCGGCGTGATTATTTTTCTAAGCTTTGTGGGCTTTGTAACCGGCATATTTATCATTAAACTCTTAAGCCTGTTCCCGATTCTTTATTTCCTTTTTCTTTATTATATAAACCGGAAAGATTTTATCCAGATCCAGGCTGTTTAATTTAGTGTACCTTCAAAATTGGCAATTGTAAGTAATAACTACACGTAAATGAATAATGAGCCATCGGAGATATTCGTTTCCTGCGCAATTTTTATATATTCCATTAAGTAAAAGAAATAAATAATAGTACTTTTCGTTAGTTGATTGGTCCGTTAATAATCCGTCTTATGAAAGATTTTCTAAGAGTATCCCTGAAGAAAACTAACCTGCTTGTTATATCAATTTCGGTATTGATGATCTACTCAGGTTGCAGCTCAAATTCCGCTGCTATTCCTATTCAGATGGCTTTTACTTCGGCAAACGCAGCTCTGCCGGAACCCGGTTTTTCCCTGGAGCAAAATGCAGGTACAATTTTAAATCAATGCCAGGTTCCCATTCTTTGTTATCATCAAATTCGTAATTGGTCGATTGCTGATTCAAAACGAGCCAAAGACTACATTGTACCCGTAGCAAATTTTGTTGAGCAAATGAGAACGCTTGCCAATAATGGCTACCATACTATATTACCGGACCAGCTATACGATTACCTTTTGAGAGGAACACCCTTGCCCCCCAAACCAATTATGATAACCTTTGACGATACCCGTGCAGAACAGTTTGCCATTGCTGATGCAGAAATGAAAAAATATGGATTCAAAGGAGTTTTCTTCGTCATGACGGTATCACTCAACAGGCCTGGCTATATGACAAGGGAACAAGTGAAGCAACTGGCAGATGAAGGAAACATTATTGGCTCGCACACATGGAATCACAGCAATGTGAAAAATTACCTGGTTGAAGATTGGGTGAAGCAGGTTGATAAACCTTCAAAACAATTAGAGCAAATCACGGGAAGACCGGTTAAATATTTTGCCTATCCGTTCGGTCTTTGGAATAAAAATGCAATTGAGCAATTAAAACAAAGAGGCTTCAAAGCCGCCTTTCAGCTATCAGCCAAAAGAGATGAACAAAACCCGCTTTTTACCATTCGCCGTATCATAGTCCCCGGTGAATGGAGTACGGCTACTTTGCAGAAATGGATCATTCAAAGTTTTTAATGCGGACCTGATCTAAAAATTCTATTCTATATCCGCCCGCTTTCTTTTTCTTTTCGAAAAACATCCAGTCAACCACAAAGGTCAAAGATTTTCTTGCGCTCCTGAATTACATTTGTTGCTTAAAAACAATTCGGTAATTGTATATTTAGTACAACAAAACTTCCTGTTATGAAATATTCTTTTAGTACTATCATTGTACTACTTTTTTCTTTCACATTATTGGCGCAACAGAAAGGCTATTACAGAACGCCTGCTATTTACCAAAACACAGTAGTATTCACAGCCGAGGGTGACCTTTGGAAATATGATATTGCAACTGGCGCCACTTCAAGGCTAACAACTAACCCAGGCCTGGAAACATATCCTGTTATTTCGCCGGATGGTAAACAAATTGTTTTTGTTGGTCAATATGAAGGAACTTCAGACCTGTATCTTATGAACATTGATGGAAGTGTTCCCAAAAGATTGACTTATGATTTTGATGGTCGAATAAAACCTGCAAGCTGGACGAAAGATGGAAAAATACTTTATACCAGCAGTCGTTACAACAATTTGCCCGATCAGCAAATGATAAAGATCGATCCGAAGACTTTGTCTTTTGAGCAAATTCCTTTGGCACAAGTGTCGGACGGATGTTATGATGAAAATGGTATTTTATTTTTTTCAAGATTGCCAAAGCAAAGCAGTAACAATAAAAGGTATGTGGGCGGCACCATTCAGCAACTTTGGAAGTTTGATGGAAAACAGGAAGCAAAATGCCTGACCTGCGACTTCGACGGAACGAGTTATGACCCCATGATCTACAAGGATAAGATATACTTCACCTCCGATCGCGATGGCTCTATGAATATCTGGTCAATGGATAAAGATGGAAAATCGCTGAAGCAACTGACTTTTTCAAGAGAATGGGATATTAAATCGCCTGCCATATATGGTTCAAAGATCGTTTACCAGCGTGGCGCTGACCTTTGGTTATATGATGCGGAAACGAACCAGAACAAATTGCTTGATATAACTCTTAGCTCTGATTTTGATCAACGGAAGCCGCGTTGGATAAAAAACCCGGTTGAATCAGTAACATATATCAGCCTTTCACCGAAAGGAAATTATACTGCTATTATCAGCAGGGGCCGACTGTTTACTGCACCAATAAAAGGGGACAGATGGATTGAAATAAATCGCAAGAGTGGAATTCGTTTTAAAGAAGTTCATTTCTTAGATGAAAAAACGCTTATTTATCTTTCCGATGAAAGCGACGAATTTGAAATTTGGAAAACAGCGGCAGATGGTACGAGCAAACCGCAACAATTAACTAAAAACAGCAAGATATTAATCAGAGCGATCAACACTTCTCCTGACGGAAAATATATTGCTTATGTCGATAAAAATGAAACCCTGCGTATCATCGATGCTTCTTCAGGCACACAGAAATTTCAATATACCGATGAGGACTTTGGCATTGCAGATATGAGTTGGTCAGCCAATAGCCAGTACTTTACATTTAGCCATGGATTGGAAAACCAGGTATCGCAGATAAGCGCAGTTGAAATAGCCACAGGTAAAATGACGCCACTTACTTCCGACAGGTTGGATAGTTATAGTTCATCATGGTCATCAAATGATCATTGGCTTTATTTCCTTTCGGACCGAAGTTTCAAAACAAAAATTCACGCACCATGGGGTTCGAGACAACCAGAGCCCTATTACACTGAAACCACGAACATTTATGCCATGCAGACTGACACTTCAGAAAAATTTCCGTTTTTTGAAAAAGATGCATGGGCACAAACCGACACTACTTCAGATCAAACAAAAAAAGACGACAAGAATTCAAAAACAAAACCTGTAGTCACCGATAAGCCAATAAACTGGAACCTGACAAAAACGCTTTTGTATACAGTACCGGTAAAAGCAAATAACATAAGAAATCTTAAAGTCGGTGACGGCGCTCTCTATTGGATAGACGATGGTGATGCATCTGATGGTACAGGAAAACTTTTCGCACTTAAAATTGAATACAATAAAAAAATGGAGCCTGTTGAAGTGGCCTCAGGAATAAATAATTTTTTTATTTCTGCAGATAAAAAAACAGTACTGGTAATAAAAGGAAAATCGATGGCGGCCGGTAAAGCCAATGGAGAAAAAATTGATGTAGATAAAAACAAGATCGAACTGGCCAACTGGAATTTTGAAATTGATCCTGTAGAAGACTGGAAGCAAATGTTCATGGATGCATGGCGTATGATGCGTGATTATTTTTACGATCCCAATCTTCACAAAGTGGATTGGCTGGCTGTAAGAAAATTACATGAGACTTTGTTAGATCGCATTACTGACCGTTATGAACTGGATGACCTGATTGCACAAATGGTTTCTGAACTTTCTACCCTGCACACATTTGTATATGGCGGCGATAAAAGAACGTCCCCCGACAACATTCAAACTGGCTTTTTGGGAGCGAGACTTTTAACGGATGCAAAAGGAATTAAGATCGATCATATTTACAGGAATGATCCCGACTATCCAGAATCAAGTTCACCACTTGACAAACCCGAACTCAATATCGGGGATGGTGATATCATTACATCATTAAATGATGTGCCGGTAAAAACTATACAGGACATTTCAGAACTGCTTGCAAATAAAGTAAACATTCCTGTAAAGCTTACGCTGCTGAACAAGCATATGCAATCTTATACAGAGGAAGTAAAACCTATTTCTGCAAATGATGAAAGAATGTTGCGCTACAATGAATGGGAACTTACACGTCGGATGATTGTAGATAGCAGCAGCGATAACCAGATAGGATATATTCATCTGAAAGCGATGGTCAGCAGTGATATGGATGATTTTGTAAAACAATTTTATCCCGTCTTCAACCGGCAGGGGCTCATCATTGATGTTCGTCACAACGGCGGTGGAAATGTTGATAGCTGGATATTGGAAAAATTGATGCGCAAAGCATGGATGTATTGGAAAGGAAGGGTGGGCAAACCTTACTGGAACATGCAATATGCATTCAGGGGACATATGGTAGTGTTGTGCGATCAGTTCACAGGATCGGATGGTGAAGCATTTACTGAAGGATTTAAAAGATTAGGATTAGGTAAAGTCGTTGGTATGCGCACATGGGGTGGAGAAGTTTGGCTAAGCAGTGACAATGTTCTCGTGGATAATGGCATTGCTACGGCAGCGGAATATGGCGTATACGGGCCGGAGGGAAAATGGTTGATTGAAGGCCATGGTGTTGACCCTGACATTGTAGTTGATAATCTCCCAAATGAAACATTTAAAGGGAAAGATGCACAGCTTGAATATGCTATAAAGTATTTAAAAGAAGAAATTAAAAAAGATCCTGTGATCGTACCACCGCCGCCGCCTTATCCGGACAAATCGTTCAAGTATAAAGCGTATTGATTTTGTTTTAAAACCATAAATGAAAATTGATCATGAGGGGTGTATCATCAAAGAAAGCGGATAAAAACATCTTTCTTCGTTTGCACCCTGTTCATCGGCTGGTTATCAGCCTGCTGCTGGCAATCCTAACTTTTATAGTTATAGCTAACACAACATTAAGCATACTCGTAAAGATTATGATAGCATGGACGGTCTTTGCACTGTTTCATACCATTGCAAGTTGGATAGTCTTTTTTACAAGGGAGCCATCGCAGATCAGGGAGCATGCAAAGCAAGAGGATGGAAGCCGCGTTTATGTATTTTTGCTGATCCTTATTACATCATTTGCAAGTCTTGTTGCCGTACTGTTATTGATGTTGTCAAAAAATCAGACAGACATTCCCCACGTCATTTATATATCCGTAGCGGTAAGCGGCATGTTATTATCGTGGACGATGGTGCATACTTTGTTTGGTTTTCATTATGCCCATCTCTATTATGCAAACGATAAGAAAGATCCTTCAACACATGCGGAGGGCCTGGAATTCCCGCAAGAAAAAAAGCCCGATTATCTCGACTTTGCTTATTTTTCTTTTGTACTGGGAATGACCTTCCAGGTTTCTGATGTTAGTGTCACATCCAAAACGATTCGAAGAATGGCGCTTTTGCATGGATTAATTTCTTTCATACTGAATACGTTCGTTGTGGCGCTTACTATAAATATTATAGCAGGGCTAATGGAATAAAATTTGGGGCTAAATTCGGGTACTGTTCTTGGTTTTATACTATACCAGCCTCAGCAAATTCCTGGTAAACCGATTTGGATTTTGAACTCTTTAACCCTGCACTTTTGTTAGTTAGCTAATTAGGTGACGCCTGAAGGAGATGCATCAATGGGCATTTTTTAAATTATCGAAAACAATAAAAACTGAACCAATGAATAGCCAAAAGGCAATTCTGGGCCAAAAATTGGTTATAAAAACGTCCAATACAGCTATGCAGAGAAAAATAAGAAATATAATAAAGCCACTACCTAACTTAATTTTTTTCATACAACTGAATTTTAATTATTCACTAGGTTTGAAAGGAAGTCAGGTTTTTTTCCAAGGAAGGGCAGGCTATGGAAAATATTCACAACAATTGCGCCATAATTTTAGGATTCGTCAATACAAAACGGAATTAACATTGACAAACGCTACAATTTCTTTTTAAAATCCTCGCCGCTCTCCGTTCCGTGGATCGCTTTTTGTTTCTATTTTATATTCTTTAGGTGGTTCTTTACCTAATAAATTTTTTACAAAATAATCCCAGCGACGGCGCATCATGTACAACGACATGTTTCCATAACCATGGGCACTGTTAGGAAATATCACCAAATCATAATCTTTATTTGCTTTTTCCAAAGCATCGATCACGAGCATTGTATTTGTAGGCGGCACATTGTTATCCATCATGCCATGCGCCAGCATCAATTTCCCCTTTAAATTTTTTGCGTAGAGTTCATTCGCCTGTGCCGTGTAATTATCCGTGCCATCAGGATTTTTTTTGAGTAAGCCAATATATCTTTCACCCCAGTCATCTTCATAATTACGATTATCATGATTGCCCGATTCAGAAATTCCCACTTTGAAAAAATCAGGATATCGAAACATTGCGGCCGCGGTTGCAAAGCCACCACCCGAATGCCCCCAAATTCCTACGCGGGTTGTATCCATGTATGGATATCGTTCTGACAATTGCCTGATACCGGTTACCTGGTCGGGCAATGTGTTCTCACTCATGTTGGGATAATACATATCGTGATAACTTTTTGAACGCAATGGATTACTCGTTCCTTCTATAAGTACAACGATAAATCCCAACTCAGCCAATGACTGGTGATCACCGCGGGAAGCAATGAAAGACCAACTGCCAACGCTTCCACCCTGCGGGCCGGGATAGATATAATCGATCACCGGGTACTTCTTTTTCGGATCAAAATTAGTTGGTGTAAACATCAATCCGTAAATATCAGTTTTGCCATCATGTGCTTTTACAGTAATAGGCGTGGGTGGTTTCCATCCTGTTGCCGCTAATCTCGAAACATCTGCTTTTTCCAATTGGGTGATCAGCTTTCCATTCATGTCCCGAAGTACAGTTACCGGCGGAACATTAGGCTGAGAATAGCTATCGACAAAATATTTTTCTGAAGGCGATAAACTAACTTGATGAGTACCGACTTCGGGTGTAAGGAGTGTGAGGTTCTTTCCATCAAAATCAATTTTACAAAACCTGTTGAAGTAAGGATTCTCAGTTTCCGTTCCATCGGCTATAAAATAGATCACACGATTTTTTTCATCCACTTTTATCATGTGTGTAACTACCCAATCCCCTTTTGTAATTTGATTCTTCAATTTTCCCGTAAGCGCATCATACAAATAAAGATGCCCCCAGTTATCTCTTTCAGAGTACCAGATAATTTCATTTGTTTTTGAAAGATATCTCCAGTTAATAGCTCCCTGTCCCGACTCATATTGTGTAGGAACATCTTCTTCAAATACATCACGAATATCACCGGTAACTGTATTAGCAATGCGAAATTTCTCCTGTTTGTGATCGCGGGATGTCGAAACAAACGCAAGTTGCGAATCATCATCGCTCCAATCCACATCGTCAAAAGTTCCGCTGCTCGAAATGTTATCGCTAAGCGTAGCCCGGTGCGGATCAGGCAGCATATTGAAGAAAATAACATTGGGCGTATCTACATTAATAATACAACGATGGATCATCGGAATTTCTTTATCACCCGGCAAAGGATATTTCCATGAACGCAATTCGGGGTGGCCCACCTCTGTGTTGACCAGGTACATATCACCCACTTTTCTCTGGTCCTGTTTATAAGTTGCAATTTTCTTTGAGTCGGGAGACCAGCGAATGGTAGGCCTGTCGCTGCTTGTCCACCCGGCATTATCTGTTGCGTAACCGAAATCTTTTATTCCATCTGTTGTTAATTGAGTCTGTTGATTTGTTTTTACATCCCGCACCCACAAATTGTAATCTTTGATGAATGCCGCTTTTGTTCCATCCGGTGAAAAAACCTCGTTTCCTCTTCCACCTCTGCTGAAACGTCGTTCTCCGCCTCCTTCATGATCATCATCATTCATTTGCGAAGCATCCGCAGTGCAGGCATAGTTCTTAAGATCACAGGTCCAATGTTTGCCATCGCCGTAAAAGCTGATAGATTTATTATCCGGCGAGTAAGCAAAAGATTGAAATGGTAACATCGATGCTGAATAGTTTTTGCCTGCTGCTTTCGAAAGAGTGGCCGCCAATTTTTCCTGGTCAAAAGCGGGCTTTTTTGTTCCCTTTGCCGGATCCACCAATATAAACTCGCTGCCATTGGGCGTTAATGTGCGATACCAAAACTTATCACCCGGCAACCATTCAGGAACCAGGCTACCGTGATCGATATACTGCTGCGTATTATACGACAACATATCTGTAGCACGATTATAGTCACTGACCGTTTCTGAAACTTGTTGTTGTGCATACGCGGAAAATATAAATACAATGCATAAAACGAATAACAATAGCTTTCTCATATGAATTTCTATATATTAAAGGAAGTAAAATAAAGGAATACAAATTAAAGAGTTTTTAGCGAAAATCTTTGGGCTCAATGTCAATGCAAATAACATAGCGTCTTTTATAAGCCTCATCTTTGCCGTTGCAAAACATTTTTTCTTTATTAAAATTCAGAATTATCATCTTGTTTTTGTTGCCTTTCATACAACGAAGTATAGTATCCGTTTAACGCAAGTAAGTCTTCATGAGTGCCTTGTTCTACAATTTCTCCATCCTCCAGCACAACTATTTTATCAAAATGAAAAAGTGAAAAAATGCGGTGGGTAATAATGATCGCTGTTTTATTTTTCAAATAATCGTATAGATTTCCAATGATCTCTTTCTCTGTGCGTGCGTCTACCGCACTCAGGCAATCATCAAAAATAACAAGATTGGGTTCTTTTATTAATGCTCTTGCAATAGATATGCGTTGCTTTTGCCCGCCACTCAATGTAACGCCTCTTTCACCGATAAGCGTTTCATATTGCTGGGAAAAAGTTTCGATTTCTTTATCCACACTTGCCTGGGTAGCGGCTCTTAAAACTTCTCCTTCTTCCCCATGCTTTAATCCAAAGCGGATATTATTATCTACTGAATCGCTGAAGAGAAACACATCTTGCGGTACATAGCTGATCTGCTCCCGTATGTCACCAAGATTAAGCTCCCTGATATCGACCCCGTCTAATTTGATCTCTCCTCTTGTCACATCATACATCCGCAACAGCAGCTGCGCAATGGTTGACTTACCGCTTCCGGTGCGGCCGATTATAGCGACCTTGTTTCCTTTTTTTATTTCAAGATTAAAATTCTTTAAAGCTTCAATGCCTGTTTGCGGGTAAGTAAAATCTGCATTGATGAAACTGATGTTTCCCTGCAAAATAGTTTTTTGAGGAACCAAACTATTTTTAATAACAGGTTCAGTTTGCAAAAATTCATTTAATCTTTTTTGAGAAGCTGCGGCCCGTTGAATCATGCTGGCTGTCCATCCTATTGCAAACACGGGAAAAGTTAGCATGTTGATATAGATCACAAATTCTATCAGCAGGGGCAACGTTGTTTTTTCAGGATTATAAATGTGGTGAATGCCCCCTATCATAATGGTAAGTAAAGTGCTGAGGCCGATCAACAGGGTCATTGAAGGAAAATAGATAGCCTCTACTTTTGCAAGCCCTACGGCATTTTGTCTATAGTCTTCGCTATTCCTTTTGAAGAAACCCAGCATAGCATTTTCCTGCACATATGATTTTATTACGCGGATGCCTGAATACGATTCCTGTGCATTAGTAGTAAGACTGGAAAGCAACGCCTGGATATGTTCGCTTTTTTTATTGATGATTGTATTTACATAATAAATGGTGATGGCTAAAATGGGCAAAGGCGCCAGCACATATAATGTAAGTTCAGCATCACGCTTGAACATAAAGAACAAACTGAACGAGATCACAGCCACAAGATTAACAAGATACATGATAGCAGGGCCCGTAAACATTCTTACACGACTAACATCTTCAGCAATACGGTTCATCAGGTCGCCGGTACTGTGTGTTTTATAAAAAGCGGTATCCAATTTCTGGTAATGTTGAAATATCTCATTTTTCTGATCATATTCAATGTGACGACTCATGACAATGATCGTCTGCCTCATCAGGAACATGAAGAAACCACGCAAAAGGGCAAGAATAAGAATGATAATGCAGGAAAGAGCTACTACATTGGCCCCTTTTAAATTACTTACCCAATCAATAAATTTTTTTATAAGGATATCATACTTTGAAGAAGAAGTAAAGGGATGCCCCTGTAAGTGCTGCTGAACGTAATCAATAACAAAGCCGGTGACCTGCGGCGATAAAATACCGAAATAGTTAGAAATAACGATAAAGAGAATTCCAATTCCGAATCGGATCCTGTATTTCCAAAAATATTTTCTTAATGCCTTTAGATGTTTCAATAAAAAAGTTTCCTGCGAAATTAAAACAGTCGCAAGACTTTTTCGTTCTTGTTTACACTTCAAAAAATATTATTAAAATAAATTTGGCAGGTCTATGACGAACAGATCGAATACCTTTTATCCTTCACATCCAGGTCTCCGTCTGTTTAAAGCTTCCTGATCTTTGTCATTCTCATTTGCCAAAGTAAACTTGTGTGCAATCGGTGTGTCCATAAATCGTACTATCAAACTCAATGGACCCACCTTAATACTCGCAAAAGAATAAAGAACCAGACGCGTGAAAAAGTTTTTCATTTAATATTCAAACTGCATTTGAAAACAGCAGATAAAATATGAATCACGGGATGCCCTAATGCATCAAAAAAACGAAATTGATAATTCCAAATGGAGAGAAAATAACTTGCCGATTCCGGATGTTCTTCTTACACGGCACCAGGTTTCAGGATAAAGTCCCGTGCATATTTCATCTTACAATCAACAAGACCTTTATATCTTTAAACAGCTAACAGGAAAATGCTTTCTTTATAATATAATTATGGACCTGGTACTTAAATATGGCAAGCTCGCTTTGATAGCTGGCGCTTCTGAAGGCATCGGAGCCGCCTTCGCCTATTACCTTGCCGCCAGGGGAATGAATTTAGTGTTAATTGCGAGAAGAAAAGAACCATTGGACAAATTTGCTGCTGCATTAAGAAGCCAATTCAAAGTTGACATCAGTTGCATTTGTTGCGATCTTGCTGACGCACATGCAACACAATATGTGCGGGAGCAACTGAATGATAAAGAAATTAGCGTGCTCGTGTACAATGCAGCATTATCACATATCGGTGCATTTGAAGAAAAATCAGTGGAAGTCAATACCCGCATCGCACAGGCTAACATGATCACTCCCATGAATATGTTCCAGGTGTTTGGTGAAGCGATGATCAAAAAAGGAAAAGGCGCTTTAATTATCATGGCATCATTAGCAGGTTTCCAGGGCAGCGGGTTTTTATCGGTATATGCTGCTACCAAAGCGTTTGACCGCGTATTGGCGGAAAGCCTTTGGTATGAATGGAAGAATAAAGGCGTAGACGTAATAGCCTGTTGTGCGGGAGCAACGTCGACCCCCAATTTTATAAAAACCAACCCCGGGAAGAAAGATTTTTTTGCACCCAAAGTCCAAACGCCGGAAGCCGTGGTGAATGAATGTTTTCAAAAGTTAGGTAAAGTGCCTTCCTTTGTTTCCGGAACGGGAAATAAGTTCGCAACATTCATCATGCAAAAAATACTTCCCCGCAAACTGGCAATAAAGATCATGGGTGACACGACACGTAAAATGTACCGGCTTCAATAGACATAGGGAATAATTTTGCGGGGCACTTTCTTTTTATAAGCATTCCAAAGCGGTCCATATTTTAAAGAACATCGTTTATCATCGTCTGCCTGCCGTGGAAACAAAAGGGCGACATAATACAGCGGATACAACCACGGCCATATCAACCGGGGGTAACCTGTAGCCAGCACTAAACCCGTTGCCATAACTATTTCTCCGAGATAATTAATGTGCCTGGTCAGCCCCCAAAATCCATTTACTAAAAGTGCATTTTTATCATCTTTGATTGTTTGAGGCCTGATACCAAGAAAAGCTTTGGCCGGATCTTTCTTGAAATGATATTTCTGCATGTTTGCTCCCCGTGATAAACCCCACCCGCTGAAGAAAACGATAGCCGAAAATATCATCCAACCCGGTGAAGAATTGGCTCCCGGCAAATCGACGACCGACCATAGAGGTATCGCATAGAAGAAGGGATAGAAAGCAATACATCCCCAACCTAATTTAAAGCCTACCCGTTCTGCAAAAAAATCGTAGGTATATAAATGCACTTCTTCGAAGGTGAGATAGTCAACCACGAAAAAACCAAGCAGGCCGGTACATACAAAAATATCTGTTGATCCTTCACTACCATACAGCAAATAATGATGAATGCAAAAACTGAGTGCATTTAGCTCCAGCATTACCGCACCACTTAAATACAACCACATTTTCGCATCTATCCTGCCGTTCCATAATTGCGGATTTTCCAGGCGGCCCGAATAAAGATCAGCAAGGAAAGATCTTTTTACAGATGCATTCGGTACTACAATTGCTAATGAAAATAATAATCCGAAAACAGCAGCGCCTGTTAACGATTGCCAGCGATGCACATACAACCAATCCCATGGCAGGATATTCTTATAACCCAGCACAAACCAAATAGCCACCATTACAAAAAAGACCGGTAAACCATTAAGCCGGTATCGCAACTTTTGTGAGGAGTTGACTTTGGTTACATAGCCTGTCACCCAACGTCCCGGCAATACTACACTTAATATAAAGATGAGCGCATAGATCACAACCGGTGCCAGGAAACCTGCAGCTTTTTCCATATATTAAAATGTGAAAATAAACACTTCATTTTTGTTTATCAATTTACAGGGAAAGAGTTTATGATAATTGAATTACTGCCCCTGCGCCAAAGTGTAAAAGAGATCAGCGATATGGTTGATCTTATGATTCATCGCTAAAGTTTATCCTGGGCTTGGCCGAATGAACACGTCGTCCAGTTTCGGTACTTCCTTTAAGCAAAGTTGATTTACTACGTCGGGCTGACGTCAATATGAGCTAAGATTTGTAAACACTCTAACCGTTGCGTTCTGATGCAGAGGCATTTTTTCTCCCGAATCCGCGGAGAGAGAGGGATTCGAACCCCCGGACCTGTTACAGTCAACGGTTTTCAAGACCGCCGCATTCGACCGCTCTGCCATCTCTCCGGCGCAAAAATATGCGTTGAGCCTTTGACAAAAAAATTATCGCAGAAATAATATTTTATTCTGTAAGCCATTGCCGCCGTAGCTTCGAAAACAGTCTTGCCGGACAAAGTTCCGCAGACAGGTTCACGAATCACGATCGCTCAATCAACATCGATGCTCTCCGTGTTCCTCTGCATTCACTCGATGTACTCCGTGGTAAAACATCACCACACGAAAATAATACAGAGATATACAGAGTATTGAAGAATGAAAAAATCAGAAGTATGAAGTAAGAAGTTGCAGCTATTAACTCCCACAACTCAGCGACATCATGCAACATTAAACATTTACCACGCACCATCCGTTGTTTATCGACTATAGACTATCGGCCACTCACAACTGACGACATCATTCAACATTTATCACACTCTATCCATTGACTATCGACCATTCACAACTCACGCCTCACGATTTAACACAAAACCACAAACTACAAACCACAAACCATTCAGCATTCCTGTCAATACCTGTCCGCAATTCTGAAAAACCAAAACGTGGGAGCTCCTTCTACTCCGCCGGCTTTCATCTTATCTTTCAGATCCTTCGAATTGATAAATGCTTTCGCCTTGGCCTCGTCGGTAACGGCGAATACGATAGCTACATTATGATTATCATCTACGGTGTAGCCAAGTACCCTGTCAATAAGGCCCGAATCCGTTCTTGTTTGCTTATGATCGTCAAACGCTTTTTTCCAGGCATCAAAATCTTTTACCTTATGTTTCACGATCAGCCTTTCTGTTTGCTGTATGTTGGTAGTATCGTTCATAATATTTGTATAATAGTCGATACTTGCGGGCCCCGTTACGCCGGCCTGTTTCATTCTTGTTTTCAGGCCGGAAGATGCAGCGAATGCTTTTGCCTTGCCCGCATCATCCATCTTCAATACTACCATTACCATATTTGAATCATCGGTTCCTCTTGCAATTACATAGTTGTGCAAACCATTGGCCTCGCGAACAGAATCATGGCTTTCATAAGAGGCTTTCCATTTTGCATAGTTGGCTACTTTATGTTTTATCGTCATCACATTCATGGGACCGGGCGCAGGGGTAGGCGCCGGCACTTCTTGCTGCGCAGTTGTGTCTGTAGTTGATTCTTCAGTTTTTTTCTCTCCTGACTTGCAGGAGTAAAGAAATAATAATCCTAAAGCAACACTCATAGTTGCCAGGAGCTTTGCCTGTTTCATTTGTTTTTAGATTTTAAAGTGATTGGAAGATTTCGTTGGTCGGGGAAAGCTTACAAAAGATGCGGAATGATAAAGGAAATGTAAACCGAATTAGCCAATCCGCAAAAAAAGAAATGGCAACAGGTTTGAAGAATCAGGAAGATGATGTTCATGATGCAGTATCCAACATTTTCTGCAGAATATCAACAACGGACCATGCACCCGATAAAAAGACAATAAGGTTGCATTTATCAATTCTTTTTTTTACTTTCAATGGCCGCCAGGTAGCAACCTTACCAATAAGAGACGAATCGCTTAATCATATTCCCGTGGCAATGCATTTTTTGTTTTGTCAATCATGAAAGCATGAAACCATTCAGATTCTTCTTTCGTTCTATCCGCCAGCGGCTTACTTTTTTAATTTGCCTGCTTCTTTTATCCACCATTCTTATTTTTGGATGGTTCGCTTACCTCGAAGTAAAAAAGAATTCACTCGCAACAGTCACTAACAGGCTTCATACATTACAAAGCCAGCTCGGTTCCATGTTCTCACAGTTTACGCAGGTACTCCTCGCTAATACCCGCACCACGGCCGGGCAGCAGGTCTTCATAGAGTATCTTCAGTCCCCCTCGCAGCAATCTCACGACAAAGCGCAGGAGCAACTGCAAAAAATAATGGCGGATACATTGACTCCGTCAGCAGAAATATTGAATCCCGAAGGCATTCCTGTGATCACGGCTTCGAAAAATGGTTTAGATATACACACTCCTTTATACCCGGCACTTTCTGCTGTCGCTGATAACCCCCAGTCGGGGTTGGTAGGAAGGATCTACCGGTTCGGTGATTCTATGTACTACCCCGTAATAGTAGCTGTGGCTAAAGACAACAAGCTGCTTGGATATCTTGTTCGATGGAGAATGCTTACCACCACACCAAAACAAATCGACGACCTGTCAAAACTAATCGGCGCACACGGAAGACTTTATTTTGGAAATAACGACGGTAAATTCTGGACCGATGCATTAAATCCTGTACCGATTCCATTGCTTGATTTAAAAGATACAACCAAAGTATTTGAATATACACGTACACCAGGTGATCTGCAGTTGGGAGTCATTCAAGCACTGCCCCATACCGATTGGCTCATCCTGGTTGAATTTCCCGGCAAAGAAATTTTTAAAACAGCAAACCAGTTTTTACGTTGGATCATCATCATCGGGGCTATCCTTCTTGCCATTGGCATTCTTGCCGCATGGCTTATGAGCCGCAATATCAGCCACCCCGTAAAATTAATAACAGGCGAAGCTTTAGCCCTCGCCACGGGCAGTGATGCACCCTCATTGGTTTACCTTGAACGCAAGGATGAATTAGGCACACTCTCCACAGCATTTAATATAATGGCCGAGCGGGTAATCATTTCTCAAAAACAATTGCGACACGAAGCAGAGAATTACAAGCTCTTGTTCACCAGCAACCCGATGCCCATGTGGATACTTTCCAAAGCAACCCTTGATATACTGGATGTCAACGAAGCAGCGCTTCGCCATTATGGCTATACAAGAGACGAATTTCTGCAGTTAAGATCTGTTGACCTTCGCCCCGCGCCGGATGTAAAAAAATATCTTAATCATGTAAACGCGGGAATAACTTCAGGAACTACAACCGCCGGCATCTGGCGTCATAAAAAGAAAGACGGATCGACCATCCTGGTTGATGTAATTGCAGATGATCTTACTTATAAGAATGAGCCTGCCCGGATTATTCTTGCGCATGATGTTACAGAAAAGCTGCGGGCGGAAGCCGAACTCGTAAGTATTCGCATTCAGCAGCAGAAAATAATTACCGAAACAACCATCCAGGCCCAGGAAAAAGAAAGAGAAGAGATCGGTAAGGAGTTGCACGATAACATCAACCAGATACTTGCCTCCGCCAAACTTTACCTGGAACTCGGTCTTCAGAAAAAAGAAGACCCCATCTTGTTTCAAAAAACAAATGAGAATATTGATCTTGCTATAGAAGAGATTCGCCAGCTTTCCCAATCGCTGGTAGCTCCTTCATTGGGTAATGTATCACTGGTCGGAATAATAAAAGAGCTGATTGATAAATTCACTTCTGCTACTGCGCTCACTTTTCATTTTGAACTGGAAGATTTTAATGAGGAAATGATCACTGATGATCTGCGCCTTTCGCTTTACAGGATTATCCAGGAGCAGGTAAATAATATTCTGAAACATGCAGAAGCAAAAAATGTTTTTATCAAACTGGGCTCCGTGTCCGGCCAGGTTGTTTTATCCATCAGGGATGATGGCATTGGCTTCGATCCTTCAGCATCACGTAGCGGAATAGGATTACGAAACATTACAAATCGTGCAAAATTTTACAGTGGCGACACACAGATCATTTCCGCTCCTCAACAAGGAACTACATTGACAATCACAATACCTTTTCCTGTTAATTAAGAAGTATGAAGTAAGAAGTTGCAACTATTAACTATCACAGCTCACCGACATCATGTAATACTAAACATTTAACCCGCACCCTCCGTTTACTACGGCTCACACCTCATGATTCACCATTCAACATCGATGATCTCCGTGTTCCTCTGCATTCACTCGATGTACTCTGTGGTAAAATATAACCACTGAGGCACAAAAGAAAAATACAGAGATACACAGAGTATTTAAGAATAAAGAAGTAAGAAGTTGCAACTATTAACTATCACAACTCACCGACATCATGTAATACTAAACATTTAACCCGCACTCCTCCGTTTACTACGGCTCACACCTCATGATTGACCATTCAACATCGATGATCTCCGTGTTCCTCTGCATTCACTCGATGTACTCTGTGGTAAAATATAACCACTGAGGCACAAAAGAAAAATACAGAGATACACAGAGTATTTAAGAATAAAGAAGTAAGAAGTTGCAACTATTAACTATCACAGCTCACCGACATCATGTAATACTAAACATTTAACCCGCACCCTCCGTTGACTGTCGACCATGACACGTCCTCTCACCTTTCTCACCCCTCTCACTCTCTCACCCACTGGAAGCCTCCCCCCAGCCTGTTATTGAATCATCAGGAAGGGAAGGATCAGGTAATTGCTCATCTTCTATGTCAATTATTTTTCCTTGTGTCAGGTTGGTTTGCCATTGCAGGCGGTCGCAGATCTCCAGCCACAGGTTGTTGTAGTAGCCAATCGCCCTGCATTCTTTTGATTGATGAAAGATGGATTCTTTCGTCAGTGTGATCAGCTCGATATCGGAGTAAAAGGGAATATAGTTGTTGAGCATCCACGAGGCATGCTGGCGGTTATCGAGGTATTGTTTATGCAATATCTTTTGTGTTTGCACCATGTTGTAAAAGCTGAGTGTCTTCTTCAAAAGGATCGGGTCTCTTTGCAATGAATCCATCAGCAAATTGTTGCAGTAAATGGAAAGCGGAGCCGGCAGGTTAGGTATCAGCAACAGGTCAGCTGCCTGGAAAATATTATCATGTAGCATAAAACGGCCGGGAGCGCAGTCAAGGATGCAAACATCATAATCATCTTCTACTTCATCAAGCGTAATTTTTATCAGCTCATTGTTACCAAAGTTGACCATCGTCATTCTTGAAGCATGGTTCATAAACTGGTCGGAGAATAAGGGATCGTTGCTGATAACATCAATCTGGTAACTGTTGGTGGGGTGAATGACATCGTATATGGTGATATAACGGTCAAACAGCCGGCTATGTGTGTTGATATTGTGATTTTGATGATTGAAGAAGTAGCTGCTGCCGCCTTGCGGGTCAAGATCCCACACCAAAACACTGAGGCCGTTCTTAGCAAGGAAGCAAGCCAGGTTTACAGATGTGGTGGTTTTTCCAACGCCTCCTTTAATATTATATACCGCAATTTTTTTCAGACTGTGAAACTAACCGTCAAATGTTGTCTTTAATAATGTTTGATGGAAATCTTTACTGGTTTTGCAGATAATGCGTAATGAGTATGGGTAAAAAAACACCGGGGCTATCGGAAGGATGCGAGACGCAATGTTGTTTAATGCGAAACCTCGTCTTATCGCCTTCTGTTTTCTATCTTCTATCTCCTGATCACTGATTCACACAATGCCCACCCTTCTCACTCTCTCACTTTAGCGTCGCGAATTCTGTCAGCTTTTTTTACCTTTATTGAAAGTCCGGTTTTGACTATGATTGGGTAGTTTTCTTTCTATTTTCTTCCAAAATATCTGCAATGAAAAAAGAACTTATCCGTGAATTATTCGAAAAATTTGAACAAGTCGCCTACATGCTTAACGGAGTGGAATGCTGGAGTGCCAGAGAATTACAAAACCTGCTTGGATATAGTAAATGGGAGAATTTTATAAAAGTAATTGACAAAGCCAAAGAGTCTTGTCGTAATGCCGGTGAGCAAGTGACCGATCATTTTCCTGACGTCAGGAAAACGATACCTATGCCTAAAGGGGCATCAAAAGAAATTGATGAAATCTTGTTAACAAGATATGCCTGTTATTTAATTGCACAAAACGGAGACAGCAGGAAAGAAGAAATAGCGTTTGCACAAAATTATTTTGCCGTACAAACTCATAGAGCGGAAATAGTGGAGAAAAGATTGCTGGAATATGAACGGGTGAAAGCAAGAGAAAAATTAAGCCAGACAGAGAAACAACTTTCCGGTGTGTTATATGAAAGAGGAGTGGATAACCGGGGATTTGCTGTTATCCGTTCAAAAGGTGACCAGGCATTATTCCGGATTTCCACTATACAATTGAAGAAAAAAATGGGTATTCCTGATAATCGTCCTGTAGCAGATTTTTTGCCCACGGTAAGTATAAAAGCTAAAGACCTGGCAGCTGAAATGACAAGTGTGAATGTGCAAAGCAAAAATTTAAAAGGACAAACACCTATTGAAAAAGAACACATTGACAATAATCTGGCGGTGCGGCAAATGCTGACCAAAAGAGGAATTATACCTGAAAACCTGCCACCTGCAGAAGATGTAAAAAAACTCCGGCGAAAATTAGAAGGTCAGGAAAAGAAAATGCTTAAAGGTGCTAAAAAGAAAGATAGAAGGAAAAAATAACGAGTATTGATATAAAACGAAATATCACAAACGCTATTTCAGGTTACTCTAAGGGAAACCTTCTTGATAATTCTATCAAATTTCCTTTTCAGATGCGGAGAGTAATACTGTGCTTTCACATTCTTTCGGCGATTCTATCCAGTTATCTTTGTTGGTCACCTGGAGTTACCGCCTTCTGTTTTCTATCTTCTATCTCCTCATCACTGATTCTCACCTCTCTCACTCTCTCACTTCTCTCCCCCTCTCCTCCCCGACAAATAATGAAAAAAATGCCGAGTTTCTGTAAATAAATTTACCTTAGTCTGTTCACCAAGCTTTTTAAACTGGTATCTGCCATTCATTTTCTTCAAACTAAAACAACTGTTATGAAAAGAATTTTTGCAACAATCATTGCCATCTCATTCCTCGCTTGCAACAACGAAAAAAATCCTGCTGTCACTGCCGAAGCACAACCCAGTGTGCCCGCAAATATGTACGGGTTCACGCCAAGCTATTCCGCTTCGTTTGTAATGGACTCTGCGGCCAATACAGAAACGGTGCTGGCTTTATGGAAAGAATGGAAAGACGGGGATCTTTCCCAAAGTCATGCGCATTTTGCTGACAGCGTTACTTTTTTCCTCGCCGATGGAAGCATGATGTCTGGTCCATCCGACAGCATGATTAAAAACATGCAGGGTTACAGGAGTTCATTTAAAAGTATTGACCCGACAATTGAAGCAATATTTTCAACCAGGAGCACCGACAGGGGCGACAACTGGGTAGCTGTCTGGGGACATGAAGTACAAACCGACATGAAAGGGAAAGTGGATACCGTGAGTCTGCAGGAAACATGGAGATTTAATAAGGCGGGTAAAGTAAATATGATGTTCCAGGCTATGCGGAAAGGTATGCTGCCGCCGGCACCACCAATGCAATAGGTTATTATACCATCAAACCGGCTGGTTTGATCAGCCTTCTGTCAACCCGGGGTTTCTTGCAAAAGGCCCCGGGCCGACTTAAGGACTCGTGATGAAAGTTATTTAATACTAAACCTCGCTTTCCATTTTCTATACTCTCTCTCACCTCTCTCACTTCTCTCACCTCTCTCACTTCTAATCCATATTAATCGAAATGCTCCTATGCCCTTCTTTCCTTGAAAATTTAAAATAATCGCTATCCTTTTTTACATATTTATTTTTGAACCTTTCAAACACTTCCTTTGGTTGTTTTTTACCATTTACGATAAAACTTTTTCTGTCCAGTTCAAACGAAACCTCTTCCTGGTGAGGAGGAATTATTCCTTCTTCCACCATATCCTGGAGAATAGGATCGATAAGGATGAACATCTTCGGTCCCTGGTTAAATTTCTGATCTTGAAATAAGTCAGGCTGTTCTTTAAACAATTCCATTTTGTACTTTTCTCCTCCCAGGTCATTGTTCCTTAGCAACTCTTTGTTTTGATTGTTAAAGAGCGCATCTTTTTTTTCATTCAATAATTTATTCTTCTGCAGTTCATACAACTCCATTTTCAGGTTTTGCATTTCCCGGTCGTTTTTCATAGTATATAGCTTTTCATTCATCAATTGATCATCATTCGGTGCCTTTAATTTGTCGAGCAGTCCTTTTGTTTTCATTTCATCCAGCAGGGCTTCTCTTGCTGCATTATCCGTTGTTTCGTTATAGAGCTTTTTATCCCTTTCATACTTCAGTTCCTGTGTCTTTTCATCAAGCTCTCTCAGTTTACTTATCAGCTGCATCACGTTCTGCATTCAGTTCGTTCATCCTGCTTGCCTGCTCATCATTGTCTGCCCTCAGTTCGCTCAACCTGCTTTCCTGTTCGTTCCTGTCCATTTTCAATTTTTCTAACGCTGCTTCTCTTTGCATACCTGCTGCACGCTGAATGGCAGCGATCACTTCTTCATATTTACCTAACTCTTCCGAAGGAACCTTCTTACTGTTAATATAAAATTCCATCGTCTCTTCATTACCCACTTCGCCCTTCTTCGTGACCAGTTTATAATTCGTTCCTTTCTCATCTGTACCGGTCACAGTTGAAGTGGAAATGCTTCCATTGCTGTTTGTAACAGAACTGGTGATCTTAATTCTTTCGGCTGAAGGAAAACTATCCGCAACAAGAGTATTCTTTTCATTAGGGATGGTGTCGGTTACTGAGTTAAATAACTGCGCTTTTGTTTGCGACTTTATTTTTTGCACGGGCGACTGTTTCATGGTCACAAACCCCGTGAAGCCGATAGCGATACTTAAAATAAAGATTCCTTTTTCCATGGCGTTTAATTTTTTGTTTTCATTATTGATGATGCGCTTTACCCGGTTGAGTAAATATTTTTTGCGGCCGGCAAATGCCAGCGCACCTTTCCTTTGGTCCATTGCATATTCCTGGAAACTAACCAGCGCATGAATAAACTGCTTTTTATTTTGTGTGCGGCTGATGGCTATATCATCGCAGCAGTGCTCTCTTTCCTCTCTTATCAAAGATGAAAGCCATAAGATCGCCGGGTTAAAAAAGAAAATGGCTTCGGCAAAACTCTGCAACAGGTTCACCAGGTAATCCTTCCTTTTGATGTGCGCCAGTTCATGCAGCAGCACTGCCTCTGTTTCCTCCCCCGATAAGTTGAGCAAAAACCCAAGCGGCATTAAGTATCACGGGTTTCAGCAAACCCACCACCACCGGTATTTTTACAATAGCAGATTCTAATAATTGTACAGGTTGCACTATGTTTAATTCGCCGCACAATTCTTTCATTCTTTGCTTCCAGTAAAACGGCGGTTCAGAAATTTTATAGTTCCGTATTCGCTGCACATATCCCATATTCGCCATTATCCGCACCAGCTTGATGCTGAAAAACAGGAACCATATAAGCACAACCAGCGAAGCATGTTCATTAAAATAATACACCATCTTTTGTGCAAATGATGGCGCCGCATTTGCTATATCGTCCGAACCTGCTTTTTCATAAACAACAGCAGTCAGCGGCTTCGTTAATTCAATGGCCGCCTTCCCCGGGTGTAATTTTCCCTGGCATGGGTAAGCTCACCGATGAATGTAATTCCTGAAACAAACACAAATAAAAAAAGCAAAGCAGTTAAAAGCCGGTAGCGAAGTGCCGGCGATGATTTGCGTGTCGTCATAATGATAACAGCGGCAACCACGCCTGTTAACAGTCCCTCCCACAGCGAATGCAGCAGCGTCCAGCAAACTGCCTGTATTATTCTCCCATCACCACTCAAAAACAGTATGTCCATATAAATCGTTTAATGGTGAACACTATTTCTGATCCATTTTTTTGAGCAACTCTTTTATAGCGTCCAGTTCTTTTTTCGATGTCTTTTTATTACCCAGTAATTGCATCACCAGGTTACTGGCCGATCCGTTGTACATTGAATCCACAAAGCGCTGCAGCAGCAGGCTTTTTGTTTTCTTTTCTTCCAGCACGGCGCTGTACACATGTTTCATATTAGTTTCATCCCTTTTCAATATTCCCTTTTCAGCCATTATCTGCATCAGCTTTAGTGTGCCGGTATATTGCACACTTCTTGTTTTTGCATTCAACTGGTCATTCACAAACCGCACGGTGGAAGGGCCGTGCTCCCAAAGCACCTGTAGTATTTCCAGTTCGGATTTAGTGGGCTCGGCCGTGTTTTTATTTACTATCATATCCTAAAGGTAGGAAATATTTCGTACGAACAAATTTCTAACAAAATATTTATAAAAATATTCCAAACCTCTCTCACTCTCTCACTTCTCTCTTCATATCTTATTGACCAAGCGGTATTGCTACTTTTAGGCTTCCCTTGCGTCGCACACTTGTACGTTCGGTAATTCTAATCATCTTTTCTTATCTTTATTCAAAGGCAGGCTCTGATGAATGGGTAGCCTTTTTTACTTTTAACTATGAGTGATATTAACGAAATAATTCAAGCTCTCATTGAATTTAGAGATGAAAGAAACTGGGAACAGTTTCATAATGCCAAAGATTTAGCCATAGCTATTAATGTGGAAGCTGGGGAATTGTTAGAACAATTCCTTTGGAAAAATTCTAATGAAGCTAAAATCGAACGAATTAAAGAAGAGCTAGCAGACGTTTTTGCTTTTGCTTTTTTGCTTTCTGATAAATATGAATTTGATGTAAAAAAAATCGTACTGGAAAAAATTAAAATTAATGGAGAAAAATATCCAGTTGAAAAGGCTAAAGGCACAGCAAAGAAATATGATGAGCTATGATATCAAATAATGAATTTGAAATAAGAAGCTTCGAATTTAATTCAACGTTAATAGATCAGTTTCAAAATTTGCATTATATAAAAGATTTATGGCCTATTGTTTATATTTTAAGTGATGGCAAAATAAAGCAAGCATATATCGGAGAAACTACGGATGCATATTCAAGGATGATTACCCACTTAAAGAATAATGCCAAAAGCAAACTTACATCTGCACATATCATCACAAGTGAAAAATTTAATAAATCGGCAACTCTTGATATAGAGTCAAATCTCATTAAATATATCTCTGGGGATGGACAATTTCAATTATTGAACGGTAATATTGGACTAGCTTATCATAATTACTATCAGAAAAGAGTAGTCTATTGGAAGATTTTCAAGTCAATATGGAATAGCCTTCGTGCTGAAGGTATTGCGAGACATTCGATAGAACACATAAATAATTCCGATTTATTTAAGTATTCACCATATAAAGTTTTATCAACTGAGCAAAGAGAAGGTTTATTAACAATAATGCGAAATCTTCTTATGGATAAATATAAAAACTTTATAGTTGAAGGTGGTGCAGGCACAGGAAAAACGATTCTTGCAATTTTCTTATTTAAATTACTTAACTCAGATAATTCGGATTTCAATTTTAATGAATTTGGAGATGACGAACTAATATTTATCAATTTGGTACAAGAACTGAAACTGAAATTCCCAAAACCTAAAATGGCTTTAGTTGTTCCAATGTCATCTTTCAGAAATACGCTAAAAAAGGTTTTTCGGACTGTAAAGGGATTAAATTCAAATATGGTTATTGGTCCTTCGGAAATCCCCAAAGAAATGTTTGATATTGTTGTCGTAGATGAATCGCATAGACTTAGACGAAGAGTTAACTTGGGAACCTATTTTGGAGCATTCGATAAAACTTGTGAAAAACTTCAGTTAGATAAGAATAAGTGCAGCGAATTGGATTGGATTCTGAAGCAATCCAAAAAGGCAATTCTTTTTTATGATGAAGGTCAATCAATTAAGCCATCAGATACTAAAAGAGAAGATTTTGATAAGTTAAAAAACGAGAAAAGAACTCAAATCCTATATTTAAAGTCACAGTTAAGGGTTAAGGGGGGCAATGATTACGTTGATTATATTGAAGGCTTATTGAATTGTACTCTTGATAAAGAGAAAAAATTCCATAGCACAGAATATGAGTTTTTGTTATTTGACTCAATCGCAGATATATGTAATCAGATAAAGTTGAGAGAAAAAGAAAACGGCTTGTCAAGACTTATTGCTGGATATTCTTGGGAATGGATTTCAAAGAATGATAAAAAACTCTTTGATATTAAAATCGAGGATTATCAATTGCGATGGAATAGCTTGGCTGATGATTGGATAAATTCTAAAGATTCAATTAATGAGGTGGGGTGTATACATACGACTCAAGGCTATGATCTCAATTATGCTGGAGTGATTTTTGGCAATGAAATCACATATAATGAAAGAAAAAATGAAATAGAAATTGTCGAAAAAAACTATTTTGATAAAAATGGTAAACGATCAATTGATTCTCCCAATTTGCTTAAAGCCTTTGTTATAAACATATACAAGACAATATTGCAACGTGGTATAAAAGGTACGTATGTATATGCATGTGATAAGACCCTCCATAAGTATTTATCTACGTTTGTATCAAAGTTTCGACAAGAATCGGAAACTAAAATTTTGTCGAAGGAATTGGTTAAGCCATATATAAATGCTATTCCTCTATATGATTTAAAAGCGGCTGCAGGAAGATTTAATAAACTTCAAAAGATAGATGAATGTGATTGGATAGAGCCACCTGAAAGATATAAACCAAATGAAGATCTTTTTGCATGCACTGTAGTTGGGGATTCTATGAATAAGATAATCCCATCCGGATCTATTTGTTTATTTAAAAAATATTCAGGAGGCTCAAGAAATGGGCAAATTATTCTAGCTGAGTTGATAGACTTTCAAGATACGGATACGGGCTCTAGTTTCATAGTAAAAGAGTATCAGAGTGAGAAAATTGTTAACGAAAATGGATGGAGACATCAAACTATTGTGTTAAAACCGCTATCTTTTGATGACAGTTATAAAGAAATAGTTTTAAATGAAGAGGATGTTTCTAATTTTAAGGTGATTGGTATTTTCGAATGCATTTTATAATATTTAATGAATGTTGCTATCGAGCTGATTTCCCTCCCGATCATGTATATGAAGCCAATCGGCAATAAACGAATACTCCAGCCATTAGAAGCTTATAGTTTTGGGTAGCTTGTCAAAATACCTCAGTCAGCCAAATCTGGAAATAATAGGTACGGGGCTTAGCTACGTCGTTGTTGGTATGTCGCCAAGCCTTTGTGCTAAGCATACCAACAATCAAAACGTCTTGTAGCCGTGTCTCATAGCAAAGTCAGGCGGAAAGCCTGGCCACGGTGTCAATACTACATTGATGGATCATTAATTAACGTACCGCACAACACGAAACCGCAAACATGATGAAATGCAAATGCAAGTTCTCATGTATTTTGCTAACTTCCTGTAATGAATGATTTCCCATCCATATCAAAGGTGATCAAAAAATCATTTTTATCCATTCAGCTACAGATATCTGCTGTGGAAAAAGAGGCGTTGCAATTAATCGAAACACGTTGCACTGATACCAGGACAATTGAATATTATCTTGACACGCTGCATTCACTTCATATAAGCGGGTTTAAAGTAAAAGCATATCATCGCCTAATCGCATATCTTGAAACATTGGATAAGAAAATTGCAAAATGGCATAGAAAAGAATTTAAAAAGGAGTAGAGTAATTTTTTTCGAAAATACCTTCTTTCGCAACCTAAAGGTTCGTGTCCGCAACATTATTTGAATCGCTGCGAGGTTGCAGTCAGTCACTCAATCGTCATTGCGAAAAAATCAGCCGAGCCTTTGTGCATTGAGATGTTTTGAAGCCTGTCTGACGAAGGCAGACAATCTGGAAACAACTATTAGAGAGTAACAGAAAAATTAGATTGTTTCAGCCTTCTTGCATGTTGCAATCCGTAGTGTATTCGTCATTGCGAAAAAATCAGCTGAGCCTTGTGAGCAGAGATGTTTTGAAGCAATCTCGAAACAACGATTGGTGCGCAACAAAAGAATTAGATTGCTTCAGCCTTCTTGCATGTTGCAATCCGTCGTGTATTCGTCATTGCGAAAAAATCAGGAGAGCCTTTGTGCATTGAGATGTTTCGAAGCCTGTCTGACGAAGGCAGACAATCTGAAAACAACTATCAGTGAGTAACAGAAAAATTAGATTGCTTCGTCCGCCTTCGCTTCCCTGCCTGCCGGCAGGCAGGGCTCGGCGTTCTCGCAATGACGTGCACACATCTTGTTGGTCACTTCAAATAGTTACAGTCGGTCGCCCACATAAACTGCCTATCCACCCCCGGGTTCTTCCTTTAGTCGTTGTTGGAGTGTCGCCCAGATCATGTGTCAAACATAACAATAACTGCATGCCGCCGTTCGTCATTTTAAAGGTTGCAGTTTTTGATGAACAATAAATAGTTTTTTGAATCCGGACTTCGACTTAAGCAGTTTATGTTTCTTAGCCTATGCAACTATCATACTATTGACGTTTCTCACTTCATCAATATCAATTTCCTCAATAATTTCATCAGGTATCGAAATTTCAAATTCAAATTCAGGAAGCATAGGCCGAAGGCCTGGAAAATCAAATAGAGAATCAAAGACTATTATAAAATCCTGTGCTAATTTGGGCATTTCAATTTTTAAATCACCTGCACTTTCATCAAGTCCGAAAGGATAAATATAGCCGCCGGTAACAAACACTTCAGGAAAAATATCTTTGAGGGCAATGGCTATGGGAACACGTACGGCAAATGGCTTACTTGTAAGGCAGCGACTTATTGTAGCTTGTTGATGCGATAACTAATGCAATACCACAGAAAAGCAGCGCAACTATAGCCCGGACAATTTCATTTCCGTGCATGGTATAAGGGTTTGCAACAGCATCGGGTATATGGAAGAAAATAAAAAAAAGAAAGAGCATAAGAGCTAAGAGCAGTGCAACCACCTTTATCCATATTTTGAAAATAATTGCAATGGACGATGCGATAAGCGCTACTCCCGCAAAATAAGTCCAAAACAATGGCGCTCCAATCCATTTGGGCACCATGGTAGCAACAAAATCAGTAAATACAAAATGGCTGCATCCAAACAACAACATAAGGATAGCAAAAAAAATTCTTCCGGATGGAATTAACTTTTCTAACCTTATTAATAAGAGATTCTTTTTGTTTCGGCTCCAATTATTTTCTGCAAATGAACCTGCCATTACAAATGCGCCCCCACAGTATGCAAGCTCCTCCCCGGCATCAAACCAAACATCCAGGCGGGAAGCTTTATCAGCACTAAAGATCAGAACGTACGGCAAATGGCAGGTAATGATGATTGCAAGAAAACAAAACCCTGCATACAGGCAAATATTTTTTGTAATAACCGGCCTGGTCATAAATACCCCTGAAATCACGCTCCCTGAGACTATCAAAGCTATTCCTGCAAGAATGGGGAACACTACATATTGATGAGCCCATGCAGGAAACGGGGGTAATATTTCCCGGCGAAAATCTTTGAGGAGAAGCTGGTGTATTCCTACTGCAACAAGGCCAAGTCCATATAATAAGCGACCAATTTTAGTAACTTGTTCCATGAATACCAGTTGTAAAAAATAATTCAATTTACTGCATACATTGTAATTTTCAATCTACGAATCTCCTTAAAATGATTAATCAATTGCTTTTACAATGTTGATGCAGCTATCCACAAGCCTCTAAATAAAAATTCAATACTTTTATTTCATGCCATGATGCTGTTGGTCACTTTAAATAGTTACAATCAGTCGCCCACTCGTCATTGCGAAAAAATCAGAAGAGCCTTTGTGCGTTGAGATGTTTTGAAGCCTGTCTGACGAAGGCAGACAATCTGGAAACAACTATCAGTGAGTAACAGAAAAATTAGATTGCTTCGTCCGCCTTCGCTTCCCTGCCTGCCGGCAGGGCTCAGCGTCCTCGCAATGACGTGCACACATCTTGTTGGTCACTTCAAATAGTTACAATCAGTCGCCCACTCGTCATTGCGAAAAAATCAGCCGAGCCTTGCGAGCAGAGATGTTTTGAAGCCTGCCCGTCCGGTCAGGCGGGCAATCTGAAAACAACTATCAGTGAGTAACAGAAAAATTAGATTGCTTCGTCCGCCTTCGCTTCCCTGCCTGCCGGCAGGCAGGGCTCGGCGTTCTCGCAATGACGTGCACACATCTTGTTGGTCACTTCAAATAGTTACAATCAGTCGCCCACTCGTCATTGCGAAAAAATCAGCCGAGCCTTGCGAGCAGAGATGTTTTGAAGCAATCTGAAAACAAAAGTTAGAGAACTAATTAAGATTTAGATTGCTTCGCCCGCTTTCGCTTCCCTGCCTGCCGGCAGGCAGGGCTCGGCGTTCTCGCAATGACGTCATCACGTGTTGGTAACTATAAAAGGTTGCAGTCGGTCGTCCACATAAACTGCCTATCCACCCCGGGTTTTTCCTGCGGAGGCATGCGGGCATGCAGGACATCGGGATTAATTTGATGACGATCTTTGAGTTTTAACCTGCTAAGGTTTCTCGGCTGTTTTAGTTTCTGCCAACGCGGCGTCGTCGGGTTTTGTTTGCAGGTCCCTGTCTATATTATACAATGCATCACCTTCGGCCCTGGAGCCACCGGCAATTTTAATTTTGTCAAGCAGTTCAAGTGCAAGTGTTTCTTCTTCGGTTTGCTCTTTTACAAACCACTGCATGAAATGCCAGGTAGCCCAGTCCTCTTCGGTAAAACTCATTTTTACCAGCTTGTAAATAGATTTAGTATTGTCTATTTCATGCTCAAACACTTTTTCAAAACAGTTTTGTATACCTGTAGGGTTAGGCGGCGGAGCGGGAATGGCTTCCACTTTTACCTCACCCCCTCTTTCCAGGATATATTCCAGTACTTTCATCATGTGATTGCGCTCTTCCTGTGCATGACGAAACAAAAAATTGGCAATGCCTGCATAGCCGCCACTGCTGGCCCATGACGCATAGGAAAGATAGATCTGCGAAGCATGCGCTTCTTTTTGCATTTGCGCATTTAAAGCCGCTTGCATTTTTTTCGACAGCCGGTTAGTGTTCATTTTAAAAATATTTAGGTTGTTGATTCCGGCAAAGGTAATCTTTCATCGATTTTTGTCATTGTGCCCGCCTGTACCGGCATTGCTTCAACTCCATCCATCACCGGCATTTGTATGTTAAGAATAACTACATGTTGCTGCTGGTCACTTCAAATAGTTGCAGTCGATCACCCATTGTAAAGTTTTTTCAGTACAAGACAGGATTACCTCATGTATAGCCGCCACAGGACTAATTATCTAACCTGTATAGCTATTTTAGGACTAGACAGCCCTATGGATGCTGTATGGATGGAGCATAGATAAAGCATAGATCGTGTATGAAATCCAGGTATTTCAACTACCCTTATGTCCTTTCAGAAATTTTCCCCTCTCTGGGAGGATGCCACGAATCATCGTGGCAGGAGAAGTTATTCTTCAAGCACCACTTTATTTTTTCTCACTTCCAGCTTATACCCTATTCCTATTTTCAGTGCATAGTTTTCTTTGCCATGGCTTACCGGAAAACCAAAACAAACAGGATAATCATAATCTTTCACGATATCCCGGATGATTTCATACGCAGTTTGCCCAAAAGGTCGCTCCGTATCTTTCGTATCGGTAAATCCCCCTACAATAAGTCCTGCAAGCCGGGATAATTTACCGCTTCGTTTTAGCTGGTACATCATCCGGTCGATATTATAGAGATACTCTCCTACGTCTTCCAGGAATAAAATTCTGCCTCTTGTTTTTATATCTGAATCGGTTCCGACCAAATGGCTTAACAAACTCAGGTTCCCTCCTATCAGTTCCCCAATTCCTTCTCCTTTCCTATTAAACTCGTGAGGTTCGCAGGAATATTTTATTTTCCTTCCTTCCAGTACATTTCTTAGTGATTGTACAAACCGGTTGATATACCCTGCATCATTAAAAGCGGCCGCCATCGGTGCATGTATTGATGAAATGTAAAAGTTCGAGTAAAGATGTGAATGCAAAACGGTGACATCACTGTAACCAATGATCCACTTGGGTTGCTTTTTGAATTTCTTAAAGTCGATCCGGTCAATGATGCGTGTGAGTCCGTAACCGCCTCTTGCGCAAAGGACCGCTTTCACCTCATCATCATCCAGCATTTGTTGAAAATCATTTAATCTTTCTTCATCTGTTCCGGAAAAATAGTTGAACTCATTGCCAAGCGTTTTTCCCACTTTGGTTAAAAAACCCCATTCTTCATTCAGTACACGAATACATTCAGAGGCTCTCTCGACAGGCATATAACCGGCGGGGCAAACAATTCCAATAGTGTCGCCTTTCTCTAAATAGGGAGGAGTTTTAATCATAGTTTAAAGTTATCGGAAAATTTATTGCGGTGATTTTTGCTTCCCGGATCATAAAAAGATCAGCCTGTAAACGCCTTCACCATCCCTATTTGCTTTCTGCTTCTTCGTGTCTTTGCGCCCTAGTGACTATTTGCCCTCCGGTTTGGTGTTGATAATCATTGAGGGTATTTTTGCAAACTTATTTGTTGAATAGTGATCGGAACGCTGAAGTGAGTGACACAACAGGTGATTATGAGAATTACAAAAGCTGGTAACACAAAAAATATTTCGTGGCAAGTACAAATCCAAATACAGATAATGGCCTACAAAATCCCCCTTTAGGGGATAGGGGCTTTAATCGATACCTGGTTACAGCGGCCCTTCCCTATGCCAATGGCCCCGTGCATATTGGTCACATGGCAGGTGTGTACATACCGGCAGATATTTATGTTCGGTATAAGCGTGCAAAGAAAACCGATATCAAATTTGTTTGTGGCAGTGATGAACATGGTGTGCCCATCACTATCCGTGCCATGAAGGAAGGGGTGAGTCCGCAGCAAATCGTGGATAAGTATCATGCAATCATCAAAGAGAGTTTTGAGCAAATGGGAATTTCGTTCGACATCTATTCCCGTACCTCCAATAAAATTCATCACGACACAGCGGCTGCATTCTTTAAAAAAATGTATGATGATGGCTTGTTTGAAGAAAAAGAGACCGAACAATATTATGATGAAAAAGCAAAAACTTTTTTAGCAGACAGGTATATTGTCGGCACCTGCCCCGTGTGCGGAAATGAAAACGCGTATGGTGATCAGTGCGAAAGATGCGGAACTTCTTTATCACCTGAACAATTGATAAACCCGAGAAGCACCCTGAGTGATTCTGTGCCTGTAAAAAAGAAAACAAAACACTGGTATTTTCCTTTGCAGAATTATGAAAGCTGGCTGAAAGAATGGATCCTCGAAGGGCACAAAGAGTGGAAGAATAACGTATATGGCCAGTGCAAAAGCTGGCTGGATAATGGTTTGCAAAGCCGTGCCATGACGAGAGACAGCAACTGGGGAGTAAAGGTCCCATTGCCCGGGGCAGAAGGGAAAGTGTTGTATGTATGGTTTGATGCACCCATCGGCTATATCAGTGCAACAAAAGAATTGACAGCCGACTGGAAAGATTACTGGTGCAAAGAAGATACAAGACTGATCCATTTTATAGGAAAGGATAACATTGTTTTTCATTGTATCATTTTTCCCGCCATGCTGAAAGCCCATGGAGGTTTTGTTTTGCCCGACAATGTTCCTGCCAATGAATTTTTAAATATTGAAGGAGACAAGGTTTCAACCAGCCGCAATTGGGCGGTCTGGATAAATGAATATGTAAAAGATTTTCCGGGTTGTGAAGATGTGCTGCGCTATGTGCTGGCGGCAAATATGCCTGAAACAAAGGACAATGATTTTACATGGAAAGATTTCCAGGACAGGAACAACAGCGAACTCGTTGCCATCTTTGGAAATTTTGTGAACCGCACATTTGTGCTTATGCACAAACTATGCGATGGCAAAGTGCCAAAGCTGCACGAAGATATTTTGGACAATGCCGATAAAACACTGATGACAGAAATTGAAAACGCAAAATCGAAAGTAGAGAATGCATTGGAGCAATTTAAGTTTCGCGATGCGCTGTTTGAAGTAATTGACCTGGCACGAAAAGGAAATAAATATTTGCAGGAAAAAGAACCATGGAAGAAAGTCACCGGCAACGAGCAACCGGAAACTGGAAACCAAAAACTAATTGATAACTGTCTCCATCTTTCTTTACAACTTACCGCTAATCTTGCTATTCTTATTAATCCTTTTCTTCCATTTACGTCAAAGAAGATGCTGCACATGATGAAGGTGGTAGATAAAATGCTTGATTGGGAAAATGCAGGCAAATTAAAATTGCTGAGCGTAGGTTATAGTCTACGTGCACCTGAACTGTTATTCAGAAAAATTGAAGATTCAGAGATCAAAGCACAGATCGAAAAATTGAGATCAGGATTAGTAAAAACAGTTACAAGCTCCCCGTTGCCGGTAACCGGAAATCAGAAACAGGAAACTGGCAACCGGAAACCTGAGATCCAATACGATGACTTTTCAAAACTTGAACTTCGTGTGGGAACTATTTTATCGGCGGAAAAAGTAGCAAAGGTTGATAAACTATTGAAACTCGAAGTTGATCTTGGTTTTGAAAAAAGAACAATTGTTTCCGGTATCGCTTTACATTTCAAACCTGAATCTTTGATCGGTAAACAAGTCGTGATAGTAGCCAATCTTGCACCGCGTAAATTAAAAGGTATTGAAAGCAATGGTATGATATTATCTGCAGAAGATGAAAACGGCAAATTACATTTAATAAATCCCGAAGACTTAATTAATCCCGGCGCCGGTGTAAGTTGATATTACATTTCCCGTCTAAATCGAATACATTTTACTTTAAAGACAATGTTGAATATACGCTGGCTGTAAAAGTAATTTTACATGTCTTGTTCCTTTTATCATGAAATCTTCAAAAATTCATGACCGGCAACACTTTTAAGTTTATGTTTCATTGACTAAAGGCATAATTATTGCGACAACCAGAAAAAGAACCGCCGTAGCTTTTTGCAGCAGTAACCAGTAAATATCCAATAATCAATTCTATGAAAACAAACATCCTCGCCTCTTTAGCCACAATTATTTTTTCAATCCTTTTAATCATTATTAATAGCTGTACTCACGACACTGAATCGTTAGACCAGGGAAATTCCAACACCTGCGACACAAGCAACGTTACATACTCTGTAACTATAAAAGGGATATTGGAAAATAATGCATGTTTAACGTGCCACAGCGGAACTGCTGTTGATGGAGGAAATGTTGTACTTGATAATTACAGCAGTATAAGTCAATATGCGGCAAATGGAAAATTATGGGGAGCTCTTAATCATGAATCAGGATATCCGGCAATGCCAAAAGGAGGTAATAAATTAAGCGACTGCAATCTCAAAAAAATAAAAATCTGGATCGATACCGGGATCCAGGACAACTAAGTAAATCCATCTCTATGAAGGCCACTAAAATTTTTCTACCACTCCTGTTATTTATTTTATCGGCAAATGAATTTTTCGGGCAAGATCAAACTCTTTCAAAGTCCGACGACAAACATAAAAAGGAATATGTCAATCATGCCTTCAGTTCCACAAGAGTAATTATGAGTCACAGTATGGAGATACTAAAACCAGGAACTATGGATTTTCGTATTCTTCATCGTTTCGGAAATGTAAACCAGGGAGGCTATCAATTCTTTGGACTAGACCAGGCAACTATGCGCATGGGATTTGATTTCGGCATCACAAAGAATTTTATGTTTGGTTTTGGGCGCAGTACGAATAAAAAAGAATTCGACGGGTTTCTTAAATACAGGCTTATCCACCAGGCAACAGGACCCGGATCACTTCCGTTCACTTTGGTAGTAGTTTCAGGAAGCACCCTGGAGACTTTAAAATGGAGTGACCCTACCCGTAAAAATTATTTTACTTCCCGCATGGCATATTATGGCCAAATGATCATTGGCCGAAAATTCAGCGAGAGCATAAGTCTGCAGGTTTCCCCCACGGTTTTACACCGCAACCTTGTTGCTACGACTGATGACCCACCTGACCTATATGCCGTTGGTATAGGCGGTCGCTTTAAGATCAGCAGAAGAGTTTTTTTTAATTTCGATTATTATTACCGTGTAAATCCCAACAAATTGGATGGCACGCACAATCCGCTTTCAATCGGTTTTGATATTGAAACCGGCGGGCACGTTTTCCAGTTACATTTCACCAATGCGATAGGTATGAATGAAAGAATTTTTCTTACTGAAACAACAAACGATTGGGCAAAGGGAGATATACAGTTTGGCTTCAACCTTTCCCGCACTTTCCAGCTAAAAAAGAACAGAAAATAGAAATTTTTTTTAAGTAAAAACTTCCTCAATTTAGGAGTCTTATCTGGTTCCCCGGTGAACTACATTTTTTTCCACCGTTTCCCGCTAATATTCAAAAATTAAAAAATAATTGTTATGAAGAAGTTTTCATCTTAGCCTTTATGGCGTTCCTTTCAGCATGATTTAATAAGGATGGTGAGGCTGATCTCATGTATCAATTCAGAGCGGCTGGCGCTCCTCCCAAAAAATAGCTTTCAAATATCTGCTTCGCAATTTGTTTTACCTTCGATTTGATAAATAGTTGCATAACTAACCAATTTTGTCACTACATTAATTGCAAACTGAAGTATGCTGCCTTTATCACAACAAAAAATACAAAGTTGATTGAACAATTATGAAGCGAATAATTAAAAAAGTAGCTGTCCTTGGAAGCGGGGTAATGGGATCAAGAATTGCCTGTCATTTTGCAGGCATCGGAATCCAGGTTTTATTGTTGGACATCGTGCCTAAAGAAGCATCAGAAAGCAAAGACAAAAAACTTAGAAACAAAATCGTAAACGATTCTCTGCAGGCGGCGCTTAAATCAAATCCTTCTCCCGTTTTCAACAAAGATGTTGTAAAAAAAATCACGACCGGCAATTTTGACGATGATATGAAAGATATTGCCACATGTGATTGGATCATTGAAGTAGTTGTAGAAAGATTAGACATAAAGAAATCGGTGTATGAAAAGGTAGAACAGTTCCGTAAAGTGGGAACGTTGATCACTTCAAACACTTCAGGGATTCCCATTCATATGTTGAATGAAGGAAGAAGTGAAGATTTCAAAAAGAATTTTTGCGGAACACATTTTTTTAATCCTCCCCGCTACCTGCGATTACTTGAAATTATCCCAACACCGTCAACCGATCCTGCTGTTGTTGATTTCTTAATGCATTACGGTGATCTGTACCTGGGAAAAACAACCGTACTCTGCAAAGACACGCCGGCATTTATCGCCAACCGTATCGGCGTGTATGGAATAATGTCGTTATTTAGGCTGGTGGACAAACTTGATCTCACAATTGATGAAGTGGATAGTTTAACAGGCCCTATTATTGGCCGGCCAAAATCAGCCACATTCAGAACGGCAGATGTAGTAGGAATCGATACACTGGTGAAAGTAGCAAAAGGTGTATACGACAATTGCCCGAATGATGAAGCAAGAGATATTTTCTTAATTCCGAAATGGCTGGATAAAATAGTTGTCAATAACTGGCTCGGTGATAAAAGTGGCCAGGGGTTTTTTAAAAAAATAAAAATCCCCATTACACAGGGCAGTCCTGAAGAAAGAAAAACGGATAAAGAAATACAAGTATTGAACCTGAAAACTTTTGAATACCTGCCAAGAGTTAAATCAAAATTTGCCAGCGTAGAAGCCGCTAAACCGGTTGATGATCTTACGCAACGACTGAAAATGCTTGTGGCTGCACAAGACAAAGCAGGTGAATTTTATCGCCATTTTCACTATGGCTTATTCTCTTATATTTCTCATCGGGTTCCTGAAATAAGCGATGAGATCTATCGTATAGATGATGCAATGATGGCCGGTTTTGGCTGGGAGATCGGAGCCTTTGAAAGTTGGGATGTACTGGGAGTTGAAAAAATTTTGAAGGCAATGAATGGTGCAGGTTATAAAGTCGCGGGATGGGTAGATGAAATGCTTGCAGCAGGTAATAAATCTTTTTACAAGGTTGAAAACGGGAAAAGATTTTGTTATGATCCCGCTTCAAAAACTTACAAACCTTTACCCGGTGGCGATTCATTTATTATAATGAGTAATTACCAGGATAAACTTGTCTGGAAAAACGCAAGCTGCAGTTTATATGATCTTGGAGATAATGTTGCCGGTTTGCAATGGTCAACAAAAATGAACAGCATTGGTGGTGATGTATTAGCCGGAATACAAACTGCCATCGATAAATCGGAAAAAGATTTTAAAGGTTTGGTCATCGCGAATGAAGGCGCAAATTTTTCGGCAGGCGCAAATGTAGGAATGATATTTATGCTGGCAATCGAACAGGAATATGATGAATTGGATATGGCAATAAGAATGTTTCAAAATACGATGATGAGAACAAGGTATTCATCCATTCCTGTAGTAACGGCGCCTCATGGGTTAACTCTCGGTGGTGGCTGCGAATTGAATTTGCATTCTGATAAATGTTGTCCTGCCGTTGAAACGTATATCGGTTTGGTAGAATTAGGAGTTGGATTGATACCGGGTGGAGGTGGCACAAAAGAATTTACATTAAGGGCGTCCGATGAAATGCATACTGATGAACCTGAAACCATTACTTTAAAAAACCGCTTTCTTACTATTGCAACCGCAAAAGTTGCCACATCAGCCTTAGAAGGTTTTGATATCGGAGTTTTCAGAAAAGGCCATGACGAAGTGGTCATAAACCAAAACAGACGCATTGCTGAAGCTAAAAAATCAGTAATAGAAATATCTGACAGCGGTTATACTACCCCCATCGAGCGGAAAGATATTAAAGTGTTGGGGCGTTCCGGTCTTGGTGCATTATATGCGGGTATTAATGGTATGTGGAGAGCAAACTATGCTACAGATCATGATGTGTTGGTAGCAAAAAAACTTGCTTATGTAATGTGCGGTGGCGATCTGAGTGAAACCTCGCTGGTAAGCGAACAATATTTATTGGACCTGGAAAGAGAAGCGTTTTTATCATTATGCGGCGAAAGGAAAACTTTGGAAAGAATTCAGTCTGTATTGAAAGGCGGTAAGCCGCTCAGAAATTAAGCATTAAAGAAATGTATTTTATAACCTCTTTAAACAGGTGGCGCCTTAATGACAGTTTTTTGCTTTTTTAGCACATTTATTAGGGAATATAACTCATCTGTCAATTCGTCCCTGCTAGCGATTTTATATTTATTAGATTCACATTGCAGACCATCGTTCATTAAACCTTATCAATTTTTATATAATCCTTCCTACCCGGAAGGATTATCTTTTTGATTTATTTGAACAGTGGATTTCGAAAAAGACAATCTACAATATTGGTCATTTCTTCTCTACTATTTCCTTCGAAGAACATAAATTTGAATCATCGAATGCTGGCACAAAATCACGTGATTATCATCAGATGGTTTGGCAAAAGAAAACACCAATTTTAACCCAGGATGCATTTTACAAGTCGCAATAAACAGTTAATCGTCTTATTGTTTTTAGTTTTAACCAGTATATCAAAATCCTTTTCGCAAGATTATAGTTATATCAACTATAATATGAGAGATGGATTAGCGGGCTCAGTGGTGTATGATGCTTTACAAGATAAAGACGGATTTATGTGGTTTGCCACTGAAAATGGGTTAAGCCGTTTTGACGGAAAAGATTTTAAAACTTTTACCACTAAAGATGGGTTACCTGACAATGAGATTTTAAAATTGTTTCTTGACTCAAAAGGTCGCCTTTGGATAATGCCTTTTAAAGCTTCTATTTGTTATTATTTTAGAGGAAAGATTCATAACGACAAAAACGACTCCTTGATAGCAAAAATTCATTTGACTTCCTTCGCAAATGACATGGCAGAAGACGTAGATGGAAATCTTTTTATTGCCGAAGCGAGAAGGTGGGTCACAGTTTTCAAAAATGGAGTTATAAAGTCAACCGATAAAATAAACAATCTCGATATTGAGGTTGACGCTATAGGAGTTGATAAGAGGGGGCAAGCAAAAATGCTTGTTTCAGTTTTTTCGAAGTCAACAGGAAATCTCAGCTACCTGGTGAATGCTCAAAAAAAAAATATAAAAGTAATCAAAAGGAAACCGAATTGGTCGGAAGTTTCAACATCTCTCATTAATGAAGACTATGTCGTTATTTCGAGCCGTTATAGTTCCTATTTATCTTTTTATAAGGATACGAGTGAAATTTTTTTAACTAAAATGCCATTAAATACCGTAAGTATAAACGATATGGGTCCGAGAGAAATAATTATTAATACAACAACCGGCATTAAACTATTTGACCCACAAGCGGAAACTTTTTCAAAATTGCTTTTTAGAGATTTCAGTTTTACTTCCTCTTTTCGGGATAAAGAAAGGAATCTTTGGTTAATGACTGCGGGATCGGGAGTTTTAATGGTGCCATCCTTTCAATTCCGAAACTATTCATTTTTGAATGATAAAAAAGATCTTGAAATTACTGCTCTCGGACTGGAAGGAAAAAATGTATTTGCGGGCGGTTGGGAAAGAAAAATTTATAAAATAAATTTTAATACACTGCTATTTTCATCACTGCCATTAGACATCCCCGAAAACAGTAAAGTAATTGCAATATCTTTTCTTAATAAAAAGCTATTATTGACTAATTCCGAGCTTTATCAAAATCCGTTCAATGGCAAAAAAATTGCACTTGCATTAAAATCAATATCTATCGGAAAGCAGGGAATTATTTATTCTTCGCATAAAAATGCTTTACTATGTAACTGGGATGGTGACGAAAAAATTATATGGAATGGAAGAACGACTTGTGCCATGGAGGGAGACTCAGGATTTTACATCGGAACTTTAAATGGTTTGTATTATAAATCATATTCAGGGAAAATTGTTAATCTCGGTGAACTACTCCCTGTCCTATCATCGAAAATATCCAACCTGCAAATTTCTGATCAAGGTATTCTTTGGATCACAACAAAAGGTAACGGAGTAGCTGCATACTCGGATAAAAAGCTGCTATATCATTTTACCGACACCAGCGGTCTTACGAGTAACAACTGCACCTCTCTATATCTTGATAGCAATCGTGTATGGGTCGGGACTGACAAAGGTCTTAACCAGATACAATTTTTAAGTGGTGGAAGAAAGATTACGCTTTTCACAATGTCCGACGGGCTACCTTCTAATGTTATCAATGCAATAGTAACAAAAGGCGAAAAAGTATTTGTGGGCACATCCAAAGGGTTAACTTTTTTTGAGGCAGATAAGATATCCCAGACATCAACTTGCGATCTTCAACTTACCGGTGTTTATATCGCTAATAAATACTGGGCCTATGATACCACCGATTTTTCTTTAAACCACAGCGACAATGACGTCAGATTTGAATTTTCAGGAATTTCATTTAAGTCTGCCGGTGAAATGAGGTATCAATACAGGCTTTTAGGCTTGCAGCAGGAATGGAGAACCACTAACGAAAAACAACTAACCTTTGCCTCACTAAGTTCGGGAAATTATACGCTTCAATTGCAGGCAATAAACAAATATGGCGTTCAAAGCAAGATAAAAGAAGTTTCGTTTACTGTTCAAAAAGTGATTTGGGAGAAAACCTGGATCAGGATAATAAATTCACTTCTTCTTCTTTCCATGATATGGTTATTCTTTCGGTATCGAATAAAAAAAATCAGGGCCAAAGAGGAGGAGCGGTCAATGCTAAGTCAACATATAGCGGAATTGGAGCTAAAGGCGTTCAGATCACAAATAAATCCTCATTTTATTTTCAACAGCCTTAATTCAATTCAACAATATGTGGCGGAAAGAGATATAAGCGGTGCAAATAAATTTATTACGGACTTCTCGCAACTTATACGCATGACATTGGACCTTTCGACCCATTCAACGGTACCTTTATCCGATGAAATAAAATACATTGATACATACTTAAGACTGGAAAAAAGGCGCCTGGAAAATAAATTCAATTATTCAATAACCATTGATGACGGTCTTTACCTGGAGGAAATTTATTTGCCACCTTTACTGCTTCAACCTTATGTGGAGAATAGTATCCGACATGGGATTAAATATAAAACCGATAAGAGAGGAACAATACAAATAGCAATACAAAAAAAAGAAGATGGTATTCTTGTACGTATCGACGACAATGGAATAGGAAGAGAAGAAGCTCAAAAATACAAAAGCAAATTCCATATACAATACCAATCAATGGGAATGAATATCAACAAAGACAGGATTGATATATTAAATAGTTATGACGGCAATAAAATCAATATTAGTGTAGAAGATCTGCATAGTGACAGAAATGAACCAACAGGTACCCGGGTGGATATTTATTTAAGGCAAAAAAACATCTCCTAATTAAATGCCAGAATGTGATCAATGCGGTAATTATTGATGACGAACCAAAGAATATAAAGGTGTTTAAAAACATGCTGCAGGAGTTTTGTCCGCACGTCCAACTGTTAGGCGAAGCTGATAATAGCAAAACGGGGAAAAAGCTAATCCTCGAAACAAAACCGCAACTCGTTTTCCTGGATATTGAAATGCCTTACGGAAATGGATTTGATCTTTTAAATGACCTGATACCTGTTGATTTCGAAATAATTTTTGTCACGGCCTTTGATAAATATATGCTGCAGGCATTGAAGTATTCTGCCCTTGATTATCTTTTGAAGCCGGTAAACATAGATGAACTAAAAATTGCAGTAAAGAATGCTGAAGGCCGCATTCAAAAAAATTCCGTTAATCAGCAACTACATATTCTGTTGGATAATTTCAAAAAAAAGGAGCCAGCCTTAAAAAAAATAGCGATCCCAACAGCAGATGGCTTTGACTTTATATCCATATCTGATATTGTAAGATGTGAGGCACAAGGCGCATATACTAAAATCTACATCAACAATTCCAGAAGCTTCCTGGTTTCCCGATCCCTAAAAGACTACGAAAATCTTTTACCTGAAGATATTTTTTTCAGGATACACCACTCTCATCTTATCAATCTAAACTATATAACAAAATACAATCGCGGCAGAGGTGGACTTGTAGAATTGGAGGATGGTTCCAAAATAGAAGTTGCAACAAGAAGAAAAGACGAATTTCTTAAAAAGTTTGGCCTTGAATAATGTTGCAGTCCCCGATAATTTATCTTAACAGTTTTTTTAACGTCTTGATTAAACGATTTGGGTGAGAACATCATCCTATAGTAAACATGTACTATGAAAAAGATGAACTTTATATGGATCGGAGCGTTGCTAATCGGTTGCCACGCAATGGCCCAAAAGCACGATACAATACCTGTAAAGCCTTTAATTGAAAAAGGATCGAAAGGTGATTTGATTATCGGAAATAAAAATAAACAGCAACAGCTCGGTAAATCAGTACAAGTTTTGTCACAAACAGATTCACTTCACAAAAGAAAAGGATGTAAACATAAAAATTGCAAAAAACAGTTGTAATTCACAAATAAAAAAAGACAGAAAAATTTCCTGTCTTTTTTTTCTACGTTGCCTTTATCTTATTACTTCTTTTCGATAAACATACCGGAAAATTTATTTTCATTCAGTGCGCGATTTACACTTTTAGTTTCCTGCACACCTTTTAATTGAAGGTTAAGCGATTCAGCACCTAAACGTCCGAAACTACCAGTGGATATGTAGTGCAGAGCGGCAGCAAGGCTTGGCTCATTTACATCACCCCAGTTCGTATTAACACCGTCAGGCGTTAATTTATCAGGCGCAAATCCTGTATAGTAGTCTGCATTACCGGCACTATTCACCGTTTTAAATGAAATCGGATAGATATCGTAAGTAAAAATCGGAATCGGGAAAAATCCAACCGGCTTGCCATAGGTTGTATCCCCAATCAATTTTACATCCATATATGGTTTTAGATTATTGATCAGTAATTCGCTTGCTGAAGCCGTATTATTTGTTACGATGAAAAATACACGGGATAAATTAAGGGTGCCTGCCTTTTCAAACTTAACCGTGTTTGCACTGGTACTGAAAATATCTCCATACCCTAATTTTTTGCGTATCAACTGGTGTTGATTATTCTGCAGAGTCGGGTTAAAAATATACTGATACATCGTCTGGCTGTTTACAGCAATCGGGGCAATCAGGTTTGATAAAGTATCTTCTGTTTCAACAGAGCCGCCGGGGTTATACCGAAGATCCACGACCAATTCATCAATATTCTGAGTTTGAAAATAGTTAAATGCTTGTGCTAACTCATTCCGGGAAGGCTGTCCAAAAAATTGATTAAAGACCATGTATCCCACTTTCTTTCCACCGGCATTCAAAACGTTCTTATATAAAACTGAATTCGCAGTAAAGCTTGATTTGTTCAGGTTAAGAGAAGTAGTGGTTCCGTCAGGTTTGGTAAATTCGAACGTAGCACTGGTCGGCGTGCCGAAAAAGATATTATTCAGAACGTCAACGCTGGCCTGATCGTATCCGATCGCAGTTCCATTTATCTTTGAAATGTACCAACCCCGCTGTACACCGGCCTGCCCGGCTGTTGATTGATCGTACGCATAGGTGACATACCAATAGACAGAATCCAACGGTTCCGCTTTATCAATCGAAGCGGCTTTAATAAAAAACCCGAAATCCACATCCTGACCCGTTTGCAATCCGTTCGACTCTGCCTCTGTAGTTACAAAACTAAATCGGTCGAGAGGCTCGAGCGCTCTAATACCATTCATTACATTTTGTGCCGAAGCCAACTCAGTTGATCCGGTATAATGACGCGGATTAAACTGGTTGTAGGGAGGAATTACATCCTGCCATAAATAAACTTCCTTTGTATATAAATAAACGGAATCTTTTAAAAGATCTTCCTCTGTTGCCGTCGGATTATTATTTCCGGATGAAGGAGAACTGTCTTTTTTATGGCAAGAAAAAACCAACACACAGCTTGCCAACAGCAAGTAGCACACTTGTTTCATAGCTTTTTGTTTTTGAGTAAAAATAATGTTTAAAATAATCCAAACTTAATGGTAAACGTCCTGTTTTTGTCATAACGTTGTTAATGTTCGACAAGTTGGCTACACGATCTATATAATTAATTTGAATCAACTATAGCCACAGTAATGAACGCTTAAAGCACCTCAAGTGGTATATTTAAAACATAAAGTTTTTATTAAATGGGAAGCATCGAGTGTTATAATAATCAATTAGTCATTTACTCCCACGTGGTCATATATGGTAATGCAGCTACGGAAAAAATAACTAAACAAATGCGGGAGGAGATAGAAACTATGTGGAATGAACCGAAGGCCATTGTCAGGATAAAAAGCGCAATGCTAAATGTCAGTTTCAAAATAACGGCAGAATATCAACCCCGTATTTCCGCCAATGAAATTTTCGAAAATCTTGATCCCTCTAAAAATTATTTCCGTATCGAAGAATTTGTGCATGGCAATATCTCTTTTGTAGATGGTCTCGGCTGCAATTCCGGGTATTTTAAATTGGAAAATTTATACAAAGGTTCCACGACGGCTGGGCATGAATACGGACATACTTTAGGACTTGATCATCCAAAACAATTGGATATAAGAGGAAAGGGAGTGCCTGGCATTATGTATCCGAGAGGTACATTGGTGGACCCGCAATTTCAATATGATCCCTCGAAGCCAGCGGGGGTAACTGGTGGCACCATGCATCCTATTTATAGAAAAGTGAAGCAGGAAGATATCGAATCGCTAAATTTTCACAAGCTTATTTTTAAAAACGATAAAGCCGTGATTGGAGATTTTACAAGCATCTATCACGAGGACCACGCTGAAATCCCGGTTGAAAAATTTACGAGGCCCCCAGTTTTTGGATAGCTGATTTAATAGACGGGCATACAAAAGTAAATCCTGTGCTTTTTATTTTTTTACCACTTACCGTAGCGCTTTTCAATACTTCCACACTCATTTCACCCAATACTAATTTCAAAATAAAGGAAGGCACAAAAGCAGGAATGAAGAATTTTCCACGCACATTCATTGCCAGTTGAATCACCAATTCTTTATGGGAAACAGGATTCGGCGCTACGGCATTATAGACTCCTTTCAAATTTTCTTTTTCAATAGCGTTGATATATAAACGAACAATATCTTCTATGCTGATCCAGCTTATAATTTGTTTGCCGCTTCCCAAAATAGTTGCAATTCCAAACCTCAATGGTTTTTTGAACTCTGCTATCATTCCTCCCTTGGCAATAACTACACCCGTTCGAAATTTCACCAATCTTATTTTAAGATCTTCTACAGGATCAATACTCCGCTCCCATTCTTCACAAGTCGTCCCGAGAAAATCTCCGGCATGAGGATCCGTTTCAACAAATGGTTTTGAATTTCCACCAGCATTATCTGGTCCGTACCACCCAATAGCAGAAGCGCTGACAACTGCTTTTACATTATTTGCATTTTCCCTGAGAGTTTTTATAAGTAACGCGGCGCTTTTTGTTCTGCTTTCAACAATTTCTTTTTTTCTTTTTTGTGTCCATCTTTTGACGCCGACATTCGCGCCGGCAAGATGTATAATGTAATCAGTTTTTATGACTGCATCTGTAGCAATAATCTGCTCTTTTACGTCCCACTTTGCATAACTTAATTTCGAAGTACTTGTATATTTTTCGGGAGCACGTGTGAGTATGATCACATCATAATTTTTTTTCAGCAATTCTTTTGTAAGTGTAGCGCCAATTAAACCGGTACCACCTGTAATAAGAACGACAGCCATGATCTATGAAGTATTATAATTTTTTTATTGAGAATGGAGCAGAACAATTATCTTGATATAAAATTCATTAAAATGAGTTCTGTTCTTACGCTCAAAAATATCACAAAGTTTTATGGCAAGATACAAGCATTAAAAGACGTTTCATTTGAAGTGCCGGAAGGGTCTGTATTCGGCATCCTGGGACCAAACGGAAGCGGGAAAACAACTTTGCTTAGTATCATTCTTGATGTACTGAAAGCAAATAATGGAAACTTTTTATGGTTTGGACATCCCGGCTCCAAAGAACAACGAATGAAAATAGGTTCCCTGCTGGAGACGCCTAATTTCTATCACTATCTCTCGGCCGTAAACAATCTGAAGATCACGCAGTCGATCAGTGGCAGAGGAACAAACACTGATATTGATAGTTCCCTAAAAAAAGTAAGATTGTATGAACGCCGCAACAGCAGGTTTAGCAGTTTCAGTTTGGGAATGAAACAAAGATTGGCTATTGCTGCAGCACTGCTTGGCGACCCAAAGGTTTTGGTTTTCGATGAACCCACAAACGGCCTTGACCCCGTCGGTATTGCTGAAATAAGGCAACTCATTATTGAATTAAGAGAAAACGGGCATACAATCATTATGGCCAGCCACCTTCTTGATGAAGTAGAAAAAGTTTGTACACATGCCGCTATCTTAAGAACCGGGTCACTTTTAACCACAGGTGAAGTGGAAGAAATTTTAACCAATGATGATATAGTTGAAATGAGTGCGGCTGATATAAACGCTCTTGCCAACATTCTTCAACAGCTAAATAAAAACGTATCAGTTGACAATAAACTTAACGTAGTGCAAATTACTTTTCCAAAAGGAACTGCAAGGCTCGATGAAATAAATAATTTTTGTTTCAAAAATGGAATTACTCTAAATCATCTAATGTTAAAAAAGAAACGTCTTGAGGCAAGATTTTTTGAATTAACCAACAACTAATTGCAATGATGAATCTCATAAAAACAGAATGGTTAAAAATCAAAAGGTATACAGCATTCTGGCTGATCATTGGCACAACAGCCCTTTCATACCCTGGAATCAGTTGGATTTTTCGACAAGGTTATAAGAGCCTGGCGCAACGCAAAGATGGCGGAGCACAGGTAATAAAAATGCTTTTGGGCGATCCTTTTAGCTTACCCGAAGCCTGGCATACTCTTGCGTACTCTTCTTCAATCTTTGTTTTTATTCCTGCTGTAGTAATCATCATGTTTATTTCGAATGAATATACCTATAAAACACAGCGGCAAAATATTATTGACGGATGGAGTCGTGATCAATTCATGCTGGCAAAAATGCTGAACGTGATCATTGTCTCACTAATGGTTACTTTGTTATATATTCTCGTCACCGTGATTATAGGGTTAACCAATGGTCCAAATTCTGACCCTAACCTGAATAAATGGTCGCAATCTTATTATATAGGCTTATTTGCGTTGCAAACATTGTCACAGCTATCGATCGCTTTTTTAATTGGATTTTTAGTAAAGAAGGCTTTCTTATCATTAGGTATTTTTCTTTTTTATTACCTGATAGTGGAAAATATTTTAGTTGGCCTTGGTACCCATTACAAAATCAATGCTTATAAATATCTCCCGATTGAAGTTTCGGATAGAATGATACCACCTCCTGCTTTCTGGGGCAGAATTGACAAAGACAGTTATCTTCACGAAATGGGAGAAATCAATTATCATGTTTTTTACACAATTATTCTTACAGCCCTGATCTGGTGGCTTTGCTTTTGGATCAATAAAAAGCGGGATCTCTGATATGAAAACAGCAGTAGCCTTATTTTTATTTTTTCCATTGTTTAGGTTGTCTTTACCTGCACAAACTCAAAACCTATCTACTACGATAAAAGTGCAGGCAATGGATATGGCTTCGGCATTAATGAAAAATGATTTCAATACGTTCATAAAATATATGCATCCAAATATTATCACTTATGCAGGCGGAAAAGAAAAAATGAAGGAGAAAATGGATTCAGTTTATAACGCAATGAAATTATTCGGCGTAAGTTTCAAAAGATATTGGATAGGAACTCCCAGTGATATAGTAGAATATAAAGATCAATTACAAGCGGTATTACCCGAAGGTACTGTCGTCAAAACACCATTAGGAGAATTAACCGCTGAGACTTCTGTGATTGTTATCTCTCCTGATAAAGGAAAAAACTGGTGGTTTATCGATACAAACGTGTATAAAGCTGATAAATTAAAAAACATCCTGCCGGGCCTCAGCCCTGACCTTGTCATACCTGCCCCAAAGCAACCGAAGTTTGTACCCGATGAAGAAGGTCAATAATCCTTTATTACTTTTTTAGGCCGGTGCATCATCAAGTTATTAATATATTCCTGTACGATTTTCGGCGAAACAGCTTCTACCAAATGTGCCTGTTGCTTTCCTTCATTGCTCCATTTGTCGCTGCCATCATTCGCCACTTCCATATGCCCGTATTGCAAACGATAAAATGGTTTGTACCCTTTTACCGCAACAAGCACTGCCGTTTCATCCCAACTCATCCTGCCGGCACTATCTTCCGCAGCCATGGGAATGCAAATACTAAACACAGCTTTTACAGGGCTGTTTTGAATAGCATTATTGTGTATCAACGGCAGTCCGGTTTTTACTTTTTGTCCGATTTCAAAACCACTCAGTATAATATCAGTCGGCCAGTTTGTAAAAACATTTTGTGATGCAGCAGCATCCTGGTCAACATTGAATTCCTGCCCGGAAGGAAACCTCCCCGCCATGCTTACGAGGCTTTTTACTTTTTGCTTTACGAGTTCCTTTCCGCTAAGCACTGAATAATTATCGCCTCTTGACTTTAGCAGGTTTGAAAGATTAGTGAAAAAACCTGTGGACACAATTGTTACACTATGATCTGGCTGACTTGATAATATTTTTCTATAAAGCTCCACTGCATCAGCTACCTCTCCATTGTTCCTTATTTTATGAGGATAATCGGCAATTAGGGTGTCTGTCCAATGCTGCCAGTCTTTTAATGTCAGGGCATCCTCTTTAGGAACACCGATCGGGATATCCGGCCTGTTGAAATAAGTATTGAAAATATTCATCACACAGGCTACACATTCATATTTTGTACTGGCGATAGTTGCAAGAATCTTCCCCTCGCCACTGTCAGCAAAAGCATGAAGTAAAGTAATAGCCCCTACGTCATCATAGTCAGGCCCCATGTCACTATCGAAAATAATTGAAACAGGTTCATGATTCTTCTGAGCCTGTATTGATAAAATAAAACAAGGCAAAGTGAGGCAGCTAAAAACAAAAGTTCGAATCATGCTGGTAGAAAAGATTTTCCTGAACAGGAAATTAATAAAAACCCGAGACTAATTGGTAAAGAAGAAAAAACAATCTCTAACTAAACCAAAATAAATAGCCAAAAAAAATCTCCCGATAAAAATCGGGAGAACAACTAAAAACACAAAGTCCGACAGTTTAACTGAATTCATGGGAACGAAAAATTTATTATTGAATGATCTGAAATGTCGGATAGATCTTCAAACCACTCAATCAAAAATCAATCAGGTTTGTTTCCGTCAAGAAATGTATTGATGGTGCTTATTTGGGTCTGATTATTTTCGTCTTTTTTTACTTCGTAGTTGCTGTAAAAATTTTCTACTGCAGAAAAAGAATTGCCGTACAATTCCATATTGCGGCGGATATAGGCCGGCACGTTCTCAAACTCATTATTGGGGTCGGCACTATTAACGTTGAACGACAAGTTGCGCAACTTGTGTAACCGTTCGGCCGCCTTACGTTTTTGTTCTTCTGTTTCGTCCACCATCGGCGGTTCCTCAGCAGAAGAAGACAAAGGTGGTAGAGCCTGATGGGCTAACGACGCATCCGCCGCTTGAATGGCATCCTTTACAACCAATTGCATATCGAGAGGTTTTTCCTCTTCTTGTTTTGCATTGGGTGCAGGAACCGGTTCTTCAGCAGAACGTTTTGAGGTGAAGACCTCTGCTTGTGATTCTGCATAAATATTGGACGGTCTGGCCAGGTAACCTCCCGATGCTGCAGACACCGGGGTAGTACTATTTTTTGAATTGGATTCTTCTTTTTTGTACGGTGAAGTAGCGGATTTGTATTCCGAAATTATTATCTCTTTCTTCTCCGCAATTGACATTTTCTCAACAGTAATTTTATCACTTTTTTCTTTCGTAGTTTTCTCATTCTTTTTATTCGTAGTTCCACTATCAACGGAATTTTTCATATCTAACTCCCAGTGAATAACAGTTGGTTCATCTGGCAAAAATTCTCTCTCCGTTTCTCTCACGAGATCTTCTGCATCAAACATCATGAATGCGGAAGAAGATTCTTCTAACTCAGGGGATGTTTCAATTAGTTTAGGAGCTAGCTCTTCACGCAACATTTCTTTTGTTGAATCTTCGAAATCGTTTTTCACCTCTTCTTTCTTTTCTTCCAGCTTTGCTTCTTCTGCCTGACCCAGTACCATTATTATTTTTTCTTCTTTCGATTCAGGCTTTTTAACGACGGGCAGCATGAACGGATCTTTATGCTGGAAACCTGTCGCAATAAGGGTGATGCCAATTTGCTCTCCAAGAGAATTATCATAGCCCAGCCCCAAGATAACATCTGTGCTTTCGCCTGCCTGTGTGAGCAAATGGTTTTGGATAACTTCCACTTCATCCATGGTAAACTCATGCTCACCTTCTGCAGAATTGATATTAATGAGTATCCATTTTGCCCCGCTTATTTCATTATCATTAAGCAAAGGTGAATTCAGCGCTTCCTCAATAGCCCGCTGTGCACGGCTTTCTCCTTCTACGGTGGCGCTTCCCAAAATAGCAACCCCGCCATTTTTCATTACAGTGCATACATCTGCGAAGTCAACATTGATCTGTCCAGTGCTGTTAATTACATCAGTGATACATTTAGCAGCGGTAGCAAGTACATTGTCAGCTTTTGCAAAAGCTTCACGCATTTTTAAATTACCAAACTGGTGACGCAGCTTATCATTACTTATCACAAGTAAAGTGTCGACATACTGCTTCAAAGTTTTTATTCCTTCTTCCGCCTGCTGCTGGCGTTTTTTTCCTTCATATGCAAAAGGGGTGGTAACAATACCTACAGTCAGCACACCCAGATCTTTACAGATTTTAGCAATGATCGGAGCACCGCCCGTGCCGGTACCACCGCCCATGCCGGCAGTGATAAATGCCATCTTGGTATTGACTTCAAGTATGCGACGAATCTCTTCTAAAGATTCTTCCGTAGCCTGCCGGCCAATTTCAGGATTTGCACCAGCACCCAAACCTTGAGTGAGATGAGGCCCGAGTTGCACTTTATTGGGTACATGACTTAATGCAATTGCCTGGGCATCCGTGTTGCAGATGATGAAATTCACACCATCAATCTGCTGGCTGAACATATAGTTTACTGCATTGCTTCCTCCGCCACCCACGCCAATCACTTTAATTATTGATGATTTTTCTTTAGGAAGATCAAAATGTATCATGGATAGTTATTTAATAGGTTAGAAATGAAAAGATCAATTCCTGAACTATATTTTTTTTAATTTTTATTTTATAACGCTTTGTCTTCTTCTTTGAAGAGATCAATAATTCCGTCTTTGAATTTGCCCCAGAAGCCTGTCAGATTTTTTCTCTTTTTCATATTTTCTGCACCAACTGTTTCTTCTACCAATTCTTCTTCTTCTGCAGTCCTTTTCAGGCCGTCGGGAACTTCTACTTTTTTAAATTGGTTTTCGAATTGTTTGCGGTTGTGTTCATAATCATCATACCCTTTTAAGATCAAACCGATGCAGGTAGAATAAGTAGGCTTGGCTAATTCTTCAATATGACCTGCTGCAAGATGTTCGTTAGGGAATCCGATCCGCGCATTCAACCCGGTTACATATTCTGTTAACTGAATTAAATGTTTCAATTGCGAACCGCCTCCTGTTAGAATAATCCCGCCGTTCAACATTTTATTATCAAGGCCAACTTGCTTCAAATGATAAGTAACAAAATCAAGTATCTCATTCATTCTTGCCTGTATGATATTTGCAAGATTCTTTACGCTGATTTCTTTTGCAGGCATGCCACGCAATCCCGGTATGGTTATAAATGCATTTGTCTTTGCCTCATTTGCCAATGCACTTCCGAACTGAACCTTCATTTGTTCTGCTTGCGTTTTTAAAACCCCGAGACCTGTTTTTATGTCGTTCGTAATATTCTCTCCGGCAAAAGGAATGACAGCTGTATGTTTTAAAATGCCTTCATAAAAAACAGCAAGGTCAGTTGTGCCGCCACCAATATCAACAATAGCAACACCGGCTTCAAAATCTTCCTGTCCCATTACGGCAGAAGAAGAAGCAAGAGGCTGCAGTACCAGGTCTTTGGTGATCAATCCTGATTTTTCAACACTGCGATTAATGTTGCGTATCGCATTTTTATCACCAGTGATGATATGGAAATTTGCTCCCAGCTTCACGCCACCATAGCCAATAGGTCTTATGATATTTTGAAAATTATCCACTGTAAATTCCTGCGGTATCACATCGATGATTTGATCACCCGCTGGTATATATGTTTTATATTGATCAGCTACAAGTTGATCAATCTCGCTCTGTGTGATCTCGTCTTCAGTATTCTGCCGAACGATATCGCCACGGGTTTGTAAACTTTTAATATGATGGCCCGCAATACCAACATACACCTCGTTTATCTCGAGGTTGGGGTTTGACGCATAACAATTTTCCAGTGACGTTTTAATGGCTTTGATCGTTTCATCAATGTTAAGCACCTGTCCATGCTTTACACCGTTGCTGTTGGCTCTGCCAAATCCAAGGATTTCCAGTTTACCGAATTCATTTTTTCTCCCGGCAATTACTGCGATCTTGGTCGTTCCAATGTCGAGACCGACAATAATGGGTTGTTCGTTGTTCATAGTATGCTGTTTTTAGTTGTTGCGCTTTATTGTTTCCGGTTACCTGCTACAAGTTTTCCGATTTATTTTCTTATACCAGCTTCAGTTTTTCATAGCATCGGCTGTTGTGGCACTCACTTGTACGTTCAGTAATTCTATTCATCATCATTCACCTTTCTAATAACTCTTCGCAGGCATTACTGCCTTTGGTTTCTTTTCTTCTTGTTTCTTCTCAATAAGTTTTGGTTTCGTAATCGTTGTTTTCAATGGTTTCGAATTGGTTTGTTGCTGAACAAGTGGTTTTGGTTCTGTCTCTTTATCAGTCGAAATATTTTTATCATTAGCCACAGGCAAAGATGTAAGGGCATCCTGTTGCATTTGTTTTGCATCCTGCAACAGTTTTTCTACATTTCTTCTTACTTGCAGTGAATCGACTTTCGTCACTTTCGTTTTTGACCCAATCACTTGTCCTTCAAATCTTACATCTACAGTATTGTATTTATCAAAACCGACTTTGCTCAATACTTGTTGATAAAAAACGAGCAGGCGATGAAATTTTTTATCAATATCATCTCCGTTGCCAAGTTTCACTATATGGTTGCCAACTGTGGGAATCATTTCAAAGCCATCGTCTTCATCAATATCCACCTGTTCCGTTTGTGCCATCCAGAAAGGATCGTTAAGGATAAACAAGGATGCCTTTTTCACATCGCTTAGCGATGCGCTGTCTTTTGCATTCAACACTTTTTTATCAGGGAAGTTGGTGAATACCGGAACTCTTGCGCTTTGGAGATCAGACAAAGGCATTTGATTCTCGCTGCTGTCGATATAAAATGACCTCCCCTTTGTCGTGAAAATTCTTGCTACCGGTTGCTTTTCTTTTACCGCGATATGTAAGACATCCTTGTTATCAAAATAAAGGTTCGCATCCTTTATCCAGGGATTTCCCTTTACTTTTTGCTCAAGGTTTCTAAGATTAAATTTAGTGATAGGTTCTCCTTTTATTTTACCCTTAGTAACATCATTCATTAATTTCATTATATCCTCTTCGCTAATGAAAATATTATCCTTTGCATCTTTTATGTTAACGACATAATCCACGCAACGCTCCCTGTTCTTTTTTCCAATAGCCGCCACCAACAATACCAGTAAGCCGCTGCATACGGCCAAGGTTATCGTTATAAAAATCACTTTCTTTAAAACGCTTCTTGTATTCACCTTAAATAGTTTCTAAAATTTCTTTTATCGGTTTTACCATCATATCAATATCACCTGCACCCGCCGTTATTAATACTTCACCAAATTCTATGTCGATATTTTTTGAGAAATCATTCCTGGTCCAGTTTATCAGTTCTTCTCTATTCATTATCATTTTGTTCATATTCTTCATTTTACTTAGCATCATTTGACTGCTTACACCTGGTATCGGCAATTCCCTCGCAGGATAAACAGGCAATAAAATAATTTCATCAGCCAGGTCGAGCACTTCCGCAAATCCTTCAGCAAGATCTCTTGTTCTTGTGTAGAGATGCGGCTGAAAAATGATGGTGCATTTTTTTTGCCTGAACAATGTCTTGGCTCCATGTATCAATGCCCGCAATTCTTCAGGATGATGCGCATAATCATCAATAAAAACAATCCGGTCGTTTTTGATGATGTACTCAAACCTTCTTTTTACACCTTTAAAATCTTCAATTGCTCTCCTGATTTTATCATTATCTATTTTTAAAGAACTTGCTACCGTTATCGCCGCTACTGCATTTTCTACGTTGTGCATTCCTCCCATATGCAGAACGATGTTTTCTAATTTTTTTCCCTTTATCACTATATCAAACTCATAACTTCCATTTTTCATCACAATGTTTTCAGCATAAGCGTTGGCGCTTTCATTTTGCAGGCTGTAGGTAAAATGATTGGTCGCTCTCAGTTCACTTCCTCTTTTCAAACCAAACTTGCTTACCAACAATCCGCCCGGTTTAATTTTTTTACTGAAATCAACAAAAGCATCTTCCATTGCTTTGGCTGTTCCATAAATATCCAGGTGGTCCGGATCCATAGCGCTGATCACAGCTACATCAGGATTTAATTTCAAAAAGCTTCTGTCATACTCATCGGCTTCCACTACGCAAACATTTTTTTCATTGGTCCAAAAATTTGTTCCATAGTTCACTGAAATACCCCCGAGGAAGGCGGTACAACCGTAACCGCTGTCTCTTAATAAATGAGCGACCATAGTTGTAATCGTTGTTTTCCCATGCGTGCCCGCTACGCAGATATTAAAAGAACGTTCAGTGATCATCTCCAGCACTTCACTCCTCTTCATCATTTTATATCCATTCTGCCTGTAATACGCCAATTCTTTATGATCGTTTGCTACGGCGGGTGTATATACAACCAGGTCAACGTCTTTCGGAATCCATTCTACATTTTCTTCATAATGTATTTTGATGCCTTCTTGTTCTAATTGCTTTGTCAGTGTCGTTTCCGTTTTGTCATACCCGCTTACCCTAATCTCCTGCGAATTAAAAAAACGGGCTATTGCACTCATTCCAATTCCTCCAATACCTATAAAATAAACCGCTCTTATCTTTTTGATCTCATCATTCATTCGCAATTCAGTTTTCATTCTTCTCAATCCCCCCAAGGGGGGGTATTCATAAGGACAGTATTTGTTGGACCTACTTAATGACTCTTAAAGAGAGCCATAAAAATTTTATATTGATGCCAGTACTTCATTCGCTATTCTTTTGTCTGCATCAGTAATGGCTAACATTCCAATATTTTTTTTCAATTCGTTTTGCCTGTTCTCATCTTTTGCCAGCTCAATGATCATCGGTACCACTTTATCTAAAGCGTCATTATCCTTCACCATCATCGCTGCATTCTTATTTACCAGGTTCTGAGCATTCACTGTTTGATGATCTTCGGCAGCGTAAGGATAGGGCACAAACAACACCGGTTTTTTTACAACACATAATTCGGCGATCGTCATGGCGCCAGCTCTTGCAATCACAATGTCCGCTGCCGCATACGCACAATCCATTTGCGTGATAAAATCATTTATCCAAACCGATGATCTTTCCTTTACTCTTTCTTTGGCCTGTACAAGAAATGGTTTACCAGTTTGCCAAATAAGCTGAAGACCCGCATTTAGTAAATCTTCAAGATGTTTACTAATAGCTTCATTGATCGACTTGGCTCCTAAACTTCCTCCCACCGCAAATACCGTTTTTTTATTTTCTTCCAATCCAAAAAAATTCAGGCCTTCTTTTCTTGTAACCACCGATTGAGAAATGCTTGATCTTACAGGGTTTCCCGTAACAATAATTTTTTCTTCAGGGAAAAATTTTTCCATTCCGTCGGAGGCCACGAAAATCTTTGTCGCTTTTTTGCCAAGCAGGATGTTTGATTTGCCCGCAAAAGAATTTGACTCATGAATGAACGTGGGAATTCTTTTTGCCTGGCCAAACCGCAAGACCGGAAAGCTGGAATAACCTCCAACCCCGATGATCGCATCGGGGCGGAAGTCTTCCACAATCGTGCGAACCTGGAAAAAACTCTTTACCAGTTTAAATGGCAATGAAATATTTTTTATCAAAGAACTCCTGTTAAACCCTGCTATATCCAATCCTTTAATATTGTATCCTGCCTGCGGCACTTTTTCCATTTCCATTTTCCCTTTTGCGCCTACAAACAAGATCTCAATTGTAGTATCTACTTTTTTCAGCGCATTAGCAATTGCTATTGCCGGAAATATATGTCCGCCTGTTCCTCCACCCGCTATAATAATTCTCTTCCCCACTTTTACCTGTTAACTTGTAACTGTTTGCTCCTTCCCTTCCAACTGTTCTACATTTCTTGCTACGCTCAGAATAATCCCTATCGACAAGCATGTAAATAAAAAACTGCTTCCTCCCATACTTACCAATGGCAGCGTAACGCCGGTAACAGGAAACAGGTTCACACTTACCGCCATATTCGCCACTGCCTGTATCACCAATGTGAAGCTGAGTCCCAATGCCAGGAATGCTCCAAATGCGTAAGGACATCTTCTAAAAATTTTTATACTCCTGAATAAAAAGACCAGGTAAATAAAAATTATAAATGCCCCGCCTATCAAGCCATACTCCTCAATGATGATCGGATAAATGAAATCGTTATAAGCCTGCGGCAAAAAATTTCTTTGTGTGCTGTTGCCGGGACCCACTCCTAAAAACCCGCCTTTTGCAATAGCGATCTTTGCCTGGTTGATCTGGTATGCATCCTCATCGTCTGCATCCTTACCGCCATACATAAAATGTTCTACCCTGCTAACCCAGGTACCCACTCTTGCAGTAAGCTTTGATGAACTTTCTTTTTTAATTGCTGAAGCTTCGTGTCCTGATTTATGACTGATAAATGCGGCAAGAATTAAAAACAAAACAGGAATACAGACAATTCCAATTGTAAGTAGTAAATGTTTAGTACTTGCCCTGCCAATGAATAATAACAACATACAACTGGAACCCAACAGCAAGGCAGTAGATAAATTGGCAGGCGCAATCAGGACACAAATAATTCCAACCGGAATAATAATTGACAAGTAACCTTTTTTAAAATCCTTAATTATATTCTGCTTTTTACTGATCAGTCTTGCGAGGTACATGAACAAAGCCAGCTTCGCCAACTCAGATGTTTGCATATTCAGTCCAATGATCGGAAGGCGGATCCACCGGCTGCCCTCATTCATATTCAATCCAAAAAATAAAGTGTAAATAAGAAGAGGAATAGAAAGGATAAATAAGAACTGAGCTAGCTTTGAGTAAATGATATAATTTACTTTATGTGCAAAATAAATGATGGCTATACCGAGGGCAATAAAAGCCACTTGTTTAAAAAGATATATTTCTGTATTGCCTTTATAATTTTTATAAGCAAGTGAACCCGTTGCACTGTATACGACCAGCATCGATATCAACGCAAGAACGACCACCAAAGCCCAGATGACTTTATCACCTTTGGTACTGCGGGCCACATGATGATGCCAACCTTTAAGAGAACTTTGTATATTAATTTGTTCTTCCATTTCAATTAATAATTGCTAATGACCAACTCTACAACTCCTTCACCGCTTGTTTAAACTGGTTTCCCCGGTCTTCATAATTTTTAAACAGATCAAAACTTGCGCAAGCAGGGCTCAGTAATACCGCATCACCTTTGTTTGCAAAATGAAAGGCAGCATGTACGGCTTCTAAGGCGCTGCCCGTGTTCACAATAGGGCTAACTATATTTCCAAAAGCTTCATGAATTTTCCTGTTGTCAACACCCAGGCAAATGATGGCTTTTACTTTTTCTTTTACCAGGTCTTTGATCAGCGAATAATCATTTCCCTTATCCACACCTCCCAATATCAAAATGGTTGGTTTTTCCATACTCTCGAGTGCATACCACGTACTGTTTACATTTGTGGCCTTGCTGTCATTAATAAAATCAACACCGCGAACTGCCAGCACAAATTCCATCCGGTGCTCAAGACTTTGAAAGGTTTGAACCGCCTCGCGGATCTTTTCTTTCCTTATTTCCATTGTTGTCGCAGCAAGACATGCAGCCATAGTGTTGTACTGGTTATGTTTTCCTTTTAAAGCAAAATCAAAAACACTCATAGCAACAAACTCGTTACCTGTTCTCACGTACATATCTCCATCTTTTATGAATGCTCCATGCGGTAGTTCATTTCTCATAGTGACTGGTAGTTGGTTTGATTTTATTTCAAATTGGTTGAGATACTTCATTGTTGTTTCGTCATCCGCATTGTAGATGAAATAATCATCTCCTGTCTGATTCATTGTTATTCTGAATTTGCTGCGGGTATAATTTTCGAACTTGTATTCATAGCGGTCAAGATGATCTTCAGTTATATTGGTAAGTATTGCTACATCCGGTCTGAATGTTTTAATATCATCTAACTGGAAACTGCTTATCTCCGCCACATACAATGATTTTGGGTTCAAAGCAACTTGTTTTGCAAAAGAGTAGCCGATGTTACCAACCATAGCACAATTCAAGCCCGCTGTTTGACAGATGTGATACGTCAATGCCGTGGTTGTAGTTTTCCCGTTACTGCCCGTAACAGCAATGATCCTGCTGTTGCCTTTGAAGCGATAAGCCAGTTCAATTTCACTGATGATCTCAATTCCTTTTTCTCTTATTTTTTTCACCAGCTTATTTTTTTCTCCGATACCCGGGCTTTTCACCACTTCATCAGCAGTCAGAATTTTTTCGTCCGTGTGATTCCCTTCTTCAAATTCAATTCCTGCTTTTTGCAATTCGTCGCGATAAACCTCTTTCAAAGAACTTTCATCTGTAAGAAATACGTCATATCCCCGTTGCTTTGCCAGCAGCGCAGCTCCTGCGCCGCTTTCTCCTCCACCCAGTATGACCATTCTCTTGTTCATAAAGCCTCATCCTCTTATCCTTCTCCCACGGAGAAGGAGGCCAAACTTTCTATTTTTAATCAGCTCATTCATTAAGCATCTCATCTTACATTATTCTATTCGACGCTCTGCCAATCTGTGTCATCACTCCTTCGCTTCGAGAAGGCCGGGATGTGCCTTCGTACGGAGGTGGTTTTTCATAAGTATTGGCTCATTACTGTACCACAATCTGATCTGGATTACCCGACAACGATCGGGTATGGCTTTTCACGGATCTTGATTGCCGGTTTCTCAGTAATGCCCTTCTCTTCATACTACTAACCCAACCTATCGCATCTTCAACGTGGCAACTGAAAACAACACTGATAAAACTGTTATTATCCAGAATCTTGTTACAATCTTTGCTTCATGATATCCCTTCTTTTGATAATGATGATGGAGCGGACTCATTAAAAAAACTCTTCGCCCCGCACCATATTTTCTCTTCGTGTATTTGAAATAAGTTACCTGTATTGATACGCTCAACACTTCTGTTAAAAACACTCCGCAAAAAATTGGTATCAATAATTCTTTGTGCACAATGATCGCAATGGCAGCTATAATTCCCCCCAGTGTTAAACTCCCCGTATCTCCCATGAAAACCTGGGCAGGATATGAATTGTACCATAGGAAGCCGATACATGCTCCGATCATAGACGCAATAAAAATGGAAAGCTCAGCCAGGTTGGGTATATACATTATGTTCAGGTAATCGGCGAAGAAAAAACTGCCGCTTGCATAAGCAAAAATTCCCAGTAGTATGCCTATTATCGCAGACGTGCCTGCCGCAAGTCCATCTAACCCATCAGTGATATTGGCTCCATTTGATACGGCTGTAATAATAAATATCACAATGAGGATATACAGGATCCAACTATAATTCCTCCATCCCGCCGGTAATAATTTTGAATAATTAAACTCATGCGTTTTTACAAAAGGAATAGTCGTGATCGGATCCTTTGTTTCTACAAAATATCTTTGTCTTCCGTTGAACGTTATCGTTCTTATAGTAGAATCTGCAGTTTTGGGTATTCCTATATATTCCCGCCAGATCTTAACGTTGCTATTGAAATAAAGTGTGGCGCCAACAATAATTCCCAATCCCACCTGGCCAAGAATTTTAAACCACCCGGTTAATCCGTCTTTATCTCCTTTTTTATATTTCACACCTTGTTCCTGTGCGATTTTCTTTGCTCTGAGTTTTAAATAATCATCCAAAAAACCAATTATGCCTAACCAAACGGTACTAATTATCATCAACCGCACATATACTTTATTAAGATTGGCAAATAAAAGTGTCGGAATAAGTATAGAAAGAATGATGATGATGCCACCCATAGTCGGAGTTCCCTTCTTCATCTGTTCACCTGCCAAACCAAGATCACGAACTGATTCTCCAACTTGTCTTCTTTTTAAATAATTAATTATTCTGCGGCCAAATAATGTAGCAATCACAAGCGACAATAACATAGCCAACAACACCCGGAAAGTGATGAACTCAAAGAGTCCGCTTCCCGGGAAGTGTATATTCTGCTGTTTGAACCAATTAAATAAATGATACAGCATGTTGGCTTTTGGTTTTATTGTTTACCGTCCAAGGTATCTTTATACAACTTGTTTTTTTCGCATTCATTTCTCCAACATCTCGAACATTTCTTTTACTACTTCCTTATCATCAAAATGATTTTTCACACCTTTTATCTCCTGGTATTTTTCATGTCCCTTCCCTGCTATTAATACTATATCTTCTTTTGCCGCTAAATTGATCGCTGTTTTTATTGCTTCTTTCCTGTCCACTATTGATATGTGTTTTCTTTTTGCTGAAATGCTTAATCCCGCTTCCATATCTTTTATTATTTGCACCGGGTCTTCACTTCTCGGGTTATCGCTGGTGAAGATTGCCTTGTCACTATGCTCACATGCTACTTCAGCCATTACCGGTCTTTTTGTTTTATCCCTGTCTCCTCCGCAACCCACCACAGTTATTATTTTTTCAAAACCTTTTTTTAATTTTTTGATCGTAGCCAGCACATTTAACAAAGCATCAGGGGTGTGAGCATAATCAACAATGGCAATCACTTTATCATGTACTGATATGATATAATCAAACCTTCCTTCAGCACCAGTTAAAACACTTAAATATTTCAACACTTCCTGCCGTTGCTCTTCCATACACACCGCTGCGCCATACACCGCAAGAAGATTGTAGGCATTGAATTCTCCTATTAATCTGAAGTGCACTTCCTGGTTATCGATCGTCATCACTAAACCCGCCAAACTGTTTTCTAAAATTCTTCCTTTGAAATCGGCAACGGTCTTTAAGCTGTAGTAATACTTTTTTGCATTTGTATTCTGCAACATTACCGTTCCCCGTTTGTCATCTGCATTACTGATAGCAAATGCAGTTGAAGAAAGACCATCGAAAAATGATTTCTTAACCCTGATATATTCATCAAATGTTTGATGATAGTCAAGATGATCATGTGTAATGTTTGTGAATATGCCGCCAGCAAACTGTAAACCTGTGACGCGATGCTGATGTATGGCATGAGAGCTTGCTTCCATGAAAACATGTGTGCAGCCTTCATCCGCCATTTGTTTCAGTAAAGCGTTTAAACTAATAGCATCAGGTGTAGTATGCGTAGCAGCCACTATCTTATCTCCAATATGATTTTCCACAGTGCTTAACAATCCACATTTATATCCCAGCGTTGTAAAGAGCTTATATAATAAAGTCGCAATTGTTGTCTTTCCATTTGTTCCGGTCACTCCCACCAGTTTAAATTTCTCAGACGGCTGGCCGAAGAAATTATGAGCTATATGTCCTGCAGCCACCGCACTATTTTCAACCTGCACATATACTATTCCTTCTTTTTTTATTGCAGGCATATTTTCACACACGATAGCTACCGCTCCCTTTTCCACTGCCTTTTCAATAAATTCATGCCCGTCAACCGCCACTCCTCTTACTGCGATAAATAAAGAACCTGGTTTTGTTTTTCTTGAATCAATCTCTATCCCTTTTATTTCCACATCTGTACTTCCCGCTACCGATCTTATGCTCACTTTATATAGGATGTCTCTCAGCACCATTTGAATTAATTATCCCAACTCTATTACTACTGTCGAACTTTTTATTAATGGGGTACCCGGCGAAACAGATTGATTAATTATTTTTCCTTCCCCTTTTACAACAACCTTCATTCCTATATTCTCGAGCAAATACAAGGCATCTTTAAGGCCCATTCCCTTTATGTTGGGCATGATCTTGTGTTGCTCCGCTACACCTTTTATCACAGGCATCGTATTTTGAGTATAGACATCACTCCAATAATTCTGTGTTGAAGAATCTTTATATCCTACATGTAATTTTGAAAGCACTTCTTTAATATCTTTTGTATAACCGGCATAGAAAAAAGATGAACTATCTTTTACAACTGCATAATTTGTAGCGTCCTTATTTTCGATATACATCGCATACAGCTTTGTAGCGATCTCTCTGAAGACCGGGGCGGCAACCTCGCCTCCATAATGCGGATAAGCATGAGGTTTGGTGCGAATGACTACTATGCAGGTGTACTGTGGCGCATCAGCAGGAAAGTATCCTACAAACGTTGCCTGGTAAACACCATCATCATATTTTATATTTCCGTCTGCTACATGAGCTGTACCTGTTTTGCCAGCCACCGCAAAGGGCATGTTTGCAAAAGCAAGTTTGCCTGTACCCATCTCCACTACTTTTCTCATACATTCTTTGGCTTCATTCACTACTTCGGGTTTGCAGATTTGTTGTTCGAGAACAGTTGGCTGAAACTGCCTGACTACATTACCATCTTGCCGAATGCCGTTTACCAGGTAAGGCTTCATCATTTTTCCGTTGTTGGCAATAGCATTATACAGGGTTAGTGTATTAAGTGGGCTGATCTGTATAGCATAACCAAAACTCATGGTGATCATGTTCATCAAACCTCCATTCTTGTTATCGAGGGGCGCCATTCTCGGCTTTGGAACATCTTTCAGATCTATGGATGAAGGAACATCGAGGTGAAACTGATGCACATATTGTTTAAATTCTTTGGGATTATTTCCAAAAGCTTTGTACGCCACCTTACTCATTCCAACATTAGAACTATGGGCAAAACATTCTTCGACGGTAAGAACAGGTTTGGGTGCACGTTCTGCATCATTCACTATTCTGGGTCCCACCTGCATTTGGCCTGTACTGCCAACTTCAACCAAATCATTTAGTGAAGAACTTCCTTTTTCAAGAACTGATAAAAGAGTTAATAATTTAATCGTAGAGCCGGGCTCGGTAACCCGCAAAGCATAATTATCATCTTCCCAGTAGCTGCCATCCTTTTGCCTGCCGAGATTTGCTATCGCCTTTATTTTCCCGGTTTTTGTTTCCATCACGATCGCAGTTCCATATCGTGCTTCACTTTGCAGCATCATCTTCATTAAAGCCGACTCAGTGATATCCTGGATATTTACATCGATAGTCGTAACGATATCTTTTCCATTCTCAGGTTCTATTTGATACCCTTCTACCGGCACAGCTACTCCGCCTGCAATAAATCGAACCAGCCTTTCCCCTTTCTGTCCCGTCAATGAACTATCATAACTTTTTTCCAACCCAACATTCATCTTTTTAATTTTACCATTACTGGCTACATAGTCTCTCGATAGACCAACCGTTCTGTTTGCCAACAGCTGGAAGGGAGTTAAACGTTTACTATTTACTTCTACAATTACACCGCTTCTATTTCTGCCAAGCCTGGCAAGAGGAAATTCACGAAATACTTTATAATCTTCAAAAGACAATTTTTTCTTAAGAGGATAGTAACGGTTCTTCTTTTTGTATGCCAGTTCAAGATCATGTTTGTATTCTTTAACTGACTTGTCTTTAAAATAGCTTGCCAGGGAAATCGAAAAAGAATCTATATTTTCTTTGAAACGCTTTCCATTTTTTTCCCGAAGACCATCCGCTTCCGTATCCATATAAATATCAAAAGTGGGAATGGAAGTGCTCAGCATTTGGCCGTCTTCACTATAAATAGTACCACGTTCTGCATCTAGTGGTTCTATGCGTTGGTGAAGGCTATCACTCATACTTTTCCAATAACTGCCCTGGAAACGCTGAATGTAAAATGCTCTTCCCAATATCAATACGCTCAACAGTACAATACCCAAAAAACTTAGATACACTCGCCATAATATGTCACGCTTAACTTCCAATTATTCAACTTTAAAATTTCAAAACAGAAACTTTGATCTTATTTATTGTATAGTATCCTTAAGCACGATGGGTGCTACGGTCAATTCTTTTAAGCCCAGAGGCGCTACTGCCTTTACCAGTTCACTCTGTTTACTGCGGAACATAACTTCACTCTTCACCGTTTTATATTCATATTGTAACTCCTTCACGGCTTTTGCAGTTTCATTAATGTTCCGGATGGTTTTATCGGCATAATGGCCGTTATAGATGTAAATCACTGCCAACAACGCCAGGAACAAAAAGAACGGCACCTGCTTTACAATAGATTGGTAATTCAATAAACGTTTCCATCCGGCAATAGGATTTTTCAGATCCCGTTCTTTAGTGTTTTCTTGCTCCTGCATAAAATAATTGTTAGCGTCTTCATTAGTTTTCGAGGGTTATTTCAAAGGGACGGATCATTAATTTGCTATACCACCCGTTGATATTTTTAAAAAAAGTTTCTATACCATCATGATCTTTTCCGCCACTCTCAATTTTGCACTCCTCGCTCTGGGATTTTGTTTTATTTCTTTTTCACCCGGAACGATGGGTTTTTTTGTTATCAATTCCAATTCATTTACCGATGGAACCATGGTAAAAGGATTGTCTTCTGTTTTTTCAAATGTTCCGCGACGGAAAAAATCTTTTACTATTCTGTCCTCTAACGAATGGAAAGTGATAATGGCTATCCGGCCGCCGGGCTTCAGTAAGGATGGAACTTGTTGCAGCATTTCTTTCAGCGCCATTAATTCGTCGTTCACTTCGATACGCAATGCCTGGAAAACCTGGGCGAAATATTTATTGGGGTTTCCTTTCACAATTCCGCGAAGAGCATTTTTAAAACCGTCAATCGTTTTTAGCGATGCGGTTTTCCTAATCTCTGCAATGGTTCTGGCCAAGGTCTTTGCATTTGTAACTTCACCATACTCTTCAAATAGCTTGTGAAGTTGCTGTTCACTGTAAGTGCTCACTACATCAAGGGCTGTCTTACCCTGGCGTTTATCCATTCGCATATCCAGTTCAGCATTGTAACGGGTTGAAAAACCACGGGAAGCTTCATCAAATTGGTGACTGCTTACTCCGAGATCAGCAATAATACCATCGACTGCAGGAATGTTATGCAAGCGAAGGAAACGGCTTAAATACCGAAAATTCTGTGGCACAAAAACGATCCTCTTATCAGGTGGCAAATTCTCTTTTGCCTCTTCATCCTGGTCGAAGGCTACCAGTTTTCCATTTAAATCCAGCTTTTCAAGAATAGCTTTAGAGTGCCCGCCACCGCCAAATGTGCAATCAACATAAATTCCGTGCGGCTGAATGCTTAATTTTTCAATTGCTTCTTTCAACAAAACCGGTATGTGATATGCATCGTCCAACTAATAAGAAGTTATCCGTTATTACCTGAATCTTTTGTCATCACATCTTTGGCAAGGCTACTGAAGTCTTCCGCAGAAAAGGAGTCAAAGAGCTGATGGTACTTATTACTATCCCAGATTTCAATTTTGTTTACTGCCGATACCAACACGATATCTTTTACTAAACCTGCATGTTCTTTTAAATTCGGAGGTACCAGCAAACGACCCGCACTGTCGGGCTCAACTGTAGTAGCACCATTTAAAAAATATCGTCTGAATTCACGAACCTTCGGATCAAAATCATTTAGCTTACTGATATCTGCAAAGAGCGGTTCCCAACTACTCATAGGGTACAGACTCAAACATTTTTCAAACCCCCTGTTAATAACAAACCTGTCATTTTCCTTTTCCAGCAGTTGCTTCTTAATACCCGCCGGCAGAAGAAAACGACCCTTCGCATCTAAAGTGGCCTCGAATTCGCCTAGAAAACCTATCATTATCAGGGATTTGGGTCAATTTTATTTAAATTGACACAAAATAACACTTTTTCCCACTTCTAAAACAAATTTTTCTGTTTTTATTTTTTCCACAGAACTATTATCCATTGGAATGCAAGACTAGTAAGGGTTTCATACCATTATTTAAAATCAAATACATTTTTGGCCTGAATTGAATGTGAATAGATGTGGATAACGTGTTAGTTATTAAAATTTGATTCGAAATTTCTTTAGTCGAACTAGGTTAAAGTGCAAGCGCACTTTATTTTTATATTATGCCAACTGCTGGTTATTCAGGAACTCCTTTACTGAAAAAACTTGGTATAAAACCGGGATACAAATTGCTTTTTATTAATAAGCCCGAAAATTATTTTGAACTCTTGGAAGATGATGTAAAGAAACAACTTTGCAAAGCAAATGAAATACCTGACCTTATTCATCTGTTTGTAAAAAATAATAAAGAGTTTGAAACTGAAATGAAAAAACTAAAAACAATTGTGGCTAAAAATTCAAATATCATTGTTTGGGTTTCCTGGTACAAGAAATCTGCGGGCATCAACACCAATGTAACAGAAGATGTAATCAGAAATTTTGCTTTAAAAAATAATTTAGTTGATATAAAAGTATGTGCGGTAAGTGATATATGGAGCGGGTTAAAGCTTGTAGTGCCCTTAAAATTGAGAACAAAATAATTTTTACTTATTCGATATTTGCATTTCACCAATACAACAGTTTGTTGTGTTATGAATCCAAAAGATCTATCCATCCACGATTTCACTTATGTTCTCCCGGAAGAGTGCATTGCCAAATATCCTTTACCGGAACGGGATGCTTCGAAACTTCTCATTTATGATAGTGGAAAGATCAATGAAGACATCTATAAAAACATAGACAAGTATTTACCAACAGGTTCACTGCTGATCTTTAATAACACTAAAGTCGTCGAAGCAAGATTATTATTTCAAAAGCCCACGGGAGGGGCAATTGAAATATTTTGTCTTGAGCCTCACGAACAATATCCTGACATAACAGTTGGAATGAGTCAAAAGAAAAAAGTTCTGTGGCAATGTCTTATCGGTGGCGCCTCGAAATGGAAACGCGGGCAGCTATTGGAAAAAAAAATAAAAGGAAATAAGGAAGAAATCATTTTACAAGCGAGGTTTATAGAAAAAAGATCGGATAGTTTTATTATAGAATTTTCCTGGAACGCTGACATAAGTTTTGCGGAAATCTTACATTATGCAGGAGTAATTCCTCTCCCCCCTTATATAAAAAGAGAAGCCGAAATATCAGACTCAGAAAGATATCAAACCATCTACGCTCATTATGAAGGATCAGTGGCCGCACCAACAGCGGGATTACATTTCTCACAAAATATTTTGGAAAGGTTAAAAACAAAAAACATTAAAACTGATTTTGTGACCCTGCATGTAGGAGCAGGAACATTTAAACCGGTAAAGAGCGAGACGATGAAAGAACATGAAATGCATGCTGAATTCATCAACATTTCAAAAAAAACAATCGAAAATATCTCTCATAGCTTATCGAAAAATATTATCGCAGCAGGAACAACTTCTCTCCGTACAATTGAGAGTATTTATTGGGTGGGAGTAAAAATAAAGTTCGGGGAAAAAAATATTTCAATGATCAGTCAGTGGGAACCATATGATCTTGAGAAATTCAATGTCTCTGCCGGGGAAGCCCTGCAAACTCTTCTTGATTTTATGAGTAAGCAAAATATGGAACGTTTAGTGACGAGAACTCAAATTATCATCGCACCATCGTATAAATTTAAAATAGCAAACGCACTGATCACTAATTTTCATCAACCACAATCGACGTTACTGTTACTCGTGGCGGCGTTCATTGGAAATGATTGGAAAAAAATTTACGATTACGCTTTGAAAAATAAGTTTCGATTTCTTAGCTATGGAGACGGATGCTTATTGTGGAATAAGCAGGCTATGCCGGAACGGGAGAAATAACCGGTTGACGCTGCAACTTTTTTAACGGAAGTTCGATTGTAAATGTGCTTCCTCTTCCTAATACACTATCTACCTTAATTTCACCGCCATGAGCTTCGACCATAGTCTTTACATAACTTAAACCAAGGCCAAAACCTTTCACATTATGAAGGTTGCCGGTATGGGCACGATAAAATTTTTCAAAGACTCTTTTCACTGTCTCCCTGTTCATCCCGATACCATTATCTTCTATAATCATTACAAGGCTTTTTTCCGTTGAACTCGTATTTATTTTTATCACAGGTGGCTGGTCTTCTTTAGAATATTTTATTGCGTTGTCAATAAGATTATTGATAAGATTGGCGAAGTGAACTTCATCAGCATCGATAAAATCGCTTTCTGCATTTAGCATGAGTTCTGCTTTGCCATTCTTTTCTTCAAGCTGCAAAGTAAAATTTTCCACCACTTCCTTTATTATATGATGAGCATGCACCGGACGCAGTAATAACTGCACCTCTTGCTTATCCATTAAAGCAGCTTTCAAAATAGTCTCAACCTGCCTGTTCATTCGCTTATTTTCTTCTTTTATGATCGTGCTGAAATATTTCATTTTCTCTTTATCGCTTACTACCTTTTCATTGCGTAGCGCATCCACAGCAAGCGAAATAGTAGCCAAAGGAGTTTTAAACTCATGGGTCATGTTGTTAATGAAATCGTTTTTGATCTCACTTAGTTTCTTCTGTCTAAGCATAGTGCTTACAGTAAGATAAAATGCCGCCATTATTAGAAGTGTGAATACTATAGCGGAAATAATAGGAAGCCAAAGTGACTCAAATACCATGCTCTGATAGTTCATCACGATAACAAACAGGACTTCATTGAGGGAAAGATTCTCGGTTTCGCTACCACTTGGTGCATTTAAAGCAACCTGGTATGTATAATTTTTCGGACTGTTCTCGTTATAGGTTTGGACAAAATTCTTTGACTGCTTCTCCCATTCTGCGCCCGTCACCGTAGCAATTCCAAATTCGAACTTCACTTTATTAAGATCATAAGCTTGAAAAGATTTGTCTATTATGTCTTCAATTTGATCAACACTTAATCTCTGTCCAATAGTATTTGGCCTCAAATAATCAAGTGTCAGATCATTCGACATCAGGTTAGGAAAATCTTTGTCATCTACAATGTAATTTGCCTTTCTCTGAACAAGACTCATTCCCGCTTTAGTTACTCCATCCTGGATACGATGCCTCACCTGCTCCTTTCTCAACAATACCATGTTATTTAACCATAAAACCTGGATGACAATTATTCCAACCAATGATAAACTGATCAAGCCAATTATTATGGGAAAAATTTTCTTCACTATGGTTATTTATTTCTCGAAAATAATATGTTTTTACAAAGATGTAAAACGCTGCAAATTTACTGTTTGATAATTCGGGGAAAGATAGCGAAGTCTTCCAAATTCGTATTTTAACAGAGGTTTATAGCAATTAAAATTTTTTATTGACGACATTAATGTTCCCGTGACAGGCTTTCCTGATTTAATGAGGCACAACTTTGGGTGAAATAAATTTTAGAGTTAAATTGTAAGTATGATTGAACCTGGTTCCGGCATATTGCTTATCTCAGATCCTTTTTTAAAAGACCCGAACTTCATGCGGACAGTTGTCTTTCTTTGTGAACACCTGGAACAGGGAAGTTTCGGATTCGTATTAAATCGCAAATACGAGAATACCATTGACGAATTGATACCCGAACTGGAAGGTCACAAAATTCCTCTTTTTTATGGTGGTCCCGTTCAAATGGATACCATTCACTTTTTGCATCAATACCCTGCGGAAATATCAGGAGGACAACAAGTGATGAAAGGAATATTTTGGGGGGGCGACTTTGACAAAGTAGTTGAAATGATAAAAAATAATGAGCTCGACCAAAACAAAATCCGTTTTTTCATTGGCTATTCAGGCTGGAGCGACGGACAATTGAATAATGAACTCCAGGAAAAATCATGGCTGACAGTAAAGGCCACACGCAAATTGGTCTTTCATAAAAATTACAAAGAGATTTGGAAAGACTCGCTGAAACAACTTGGCGGTGATTATGAAATCATGATAAATTTCCCGATTGATCCTCAACTGAATTAATTAATTTTCTCTCTTGACAAAAAAAAATTTATCGTTAGCTTCCATCTTTAATTCAACTGCATGAAAAAAATATTGCTGCCCTTTGTATGCCTCCTGCTTTTATTTTCTTGTAAACAAGAACAAAACAAACCGCGGATATTGGTGTTTTCTAAAACTACAGGCTTTCGTCACTCATCTATTCCAAATGGGAAAGCTGCCATTCAAAAACTTGGATTGGAAAATGATTTTGATGTGGACACTACTGAGGATGCTAATTCTTTTACGGAAGAAAATCTGAAAAAATATTCAGCTATAGTTTTTCTGAATACTACCGGTGACGTATTAAATAATCAACAGGAAATTGCGATGGAAAGATTTATACAGGCCGGCGGCGGATTTGCAGGCGTTCATTCGGCTACCGATACTGAGTATGACTGGGCCTGGTATACTGACCTGGTAGGAGCACAATTTTTAAGTCATCCGTCGATTCAGCCGGCTAAAATCATGGTTGTTGATACAACGAACGTTGCAACAAAACATCTTCCTGCTGTGTGGGAGAGAACTGATGAATGGTACAATTTTAAAAGATTTAATAAGGATGTAAAAGTATTATTGAAGATCGATGAAACATCGTACAACGGTGGAACGATGGGTAATGATCATCCGATGGCATGGTATCATGAGTATGATGGCGGCCGTGCGTTTTACACTGAATTGGGTCACGTAGAAGCGTCTTATACGGATTCCTTGTATTTAAAACATCTTTTAGGCGGTATTGAATATGCCATTGGAAAAAATCAACTTGATTATTCAAAAGCAAGATCACAATATCCGCCTGATGAAAAACAATTCACTAAAACAGTTTTAAGCCAGGGAGAATTTTTTGAGCCAACTGAAATGACCATTCTGCCCAATCTTGATATTTTAATTGCCCAGCGCCGCGGGCAAATTCTGTTATATAAAAACGATTCACATAAAGTTCAGCCTGCGGGTCTGTTGAATGTTTACTGGCACACTAAAATTGATACAACTGTAAATGCTGAAGAAGGCTTGTTGGGAATTTGTAAGGATCCCGACTTCAACAAAAACCATTGGGTATATATTTTTTATTCGCCTGCTGATACTTCAGTCAATCGTTTATCAAGATTTGAGCTAAAGAACGACACAATAGATATGAAATCTGAAAAAGTTGTACTACAATTTTTTTCACAAAGAGAAATATGTTGTCACACTGGCGGTTCCATTGCATTTGGAGGCAACAAGATACTTTACGTATCTACCGGGGACAACTCCACTCCTTTCGACGAACCAAATCAGAAATATGTAAGTCATGGCTTCGCCCCTCTTGATGATCGCCCTGGCCATCAACAATATGATTCAAGGCGATCAGCGGGTAACTCCAATGATCTTCGCGGAAAAATTATTCGCATTCGGATAAAAGATGATGGCAGTTATGAAATCCCCGATGGGAATCTCTTTGCAAAAGGAGAACCAAAAACAAAACCTGAGATTTATGTGATGGGCGATAGAAATCCTTACAGGATTTCTGTTGATCCAAAAAATAATTACTTGTATTGGGGTGAAGTTGGACCGGATGCCAATGAAGATAGTTTTGATACAAGAGGCCCGAGAGGTTATGATGAAGTTAACCAGGCGAGACAAGCCGGGTATTTCGGATGGCCATTATTTGTCGGCGATAACTATGCTTATCATCAATATGACTATAGCACAGGTAAACCAGGCGCTGCATTCGACGCTAATCAACCCATAAACAATTCCCGGAATAATACAGGCATCACTGAATTGCCGAAAGCACAACCCGCATTTATATGGTATCCTTATGGTGCTTCGCACGATTTTCCAGAGGTGGGTGTTGGAGGAAGAACGTCGATGGCAGGACCTGTTTTTTATAGTGACCTGTATCCCGCGGAAACAAGATTACCCGACTATTATAACAAAAAAGTTTTTATCTACGATTTCATGCGAAACTGGATAATGGCTGTTAGCTTGCAGCCTAATGGAGATTTTTATAAAATGGAACCGTTTATGCCATCCACAAAACTGGCTGCACCAATTGATATGGAGCTAGGACCGGACGGAAGATTGTATATATTGGAATACGGCACAGGATGGTTTCATAAAAATAAAGATGCCGGTCTGTCGAGAATTGATTTTAAAAAATAAAGGCTGGGTAAAAATTAAATCGCAGCGATTGATCGCTTCCTTCTTTTTGCATTAAAGTAATCAATCAACAAAACAACGATCAGGATAACCAGCCCGAAAAATTCTCTTGTTTCTTCAACCCAGGGTTTTTCGGCCTGCATGGTTTCCGTAATGTTTGCAAAATTGTGCTTGGTCGCCCAATCCCAAACTCCATTCTCATCAAAAAATTTATAGGTGGCATAGATAGCATAAACAGCAATTCCTAAAAGATAAGCACGGGGATAATATTTGTTTCGAAATGCCAGCCAGCAAAGAACAGCAGCATATAAATAAATAGGCATCCATAAATAAGGATCGGGATCATTGTATTGCAGTGCAGCAAAAAAGATAAAAGTGATGCAAAAAAAAATATTAAAAATCTTTAGAACCATGATTTACGGGATTTTTAAGGATTGGAAAGATAAAATTTTATTTCTTTCTAAACATTCGGAAACTCTCTCATGGTCTGTCGCAATTGTTTGCTGATAATACGATTCCCTACCGCAATTATTCAAAGAATAGATACTTAATAGTTCAAAACGAGGAGCTATAATGCTGATTATACTTCTATAGCAGTTGCACCTTCTACCAATACAGTTACTTTATTGTTGAGAACCTCAACAAATCCACCCTGGATATCAAAATAAGAAAAATGATTTTGCTTGTCTTTCAAAACTTTTATTCTCCCGGTCTTTAATGCACTTACGATAGGTGCATGTTTATCCAATACTTCAAAACTGCCACTGATGCCGGGCATTTGTACGCCGTACACTTCGCCACTAAAAAGTTTCTTTTCTGGGGTTAATATTTCAAGATTCATGTTTTTCGTTTATAGTTGATGGAATGAAAACGACAAACCATAAACCACCTACCCCTGCGCCTGTGCCAATATCTTCTTTCCTTTTTCAATAGCATCATCAATATTTCCAACAAGGTTGAAGGCTGCTTCAGGATATTCATCCACTTCGCCATCCATGATCATATTAAAACCACGGATCGTTTCTTCAATCGGCACCAGTACACCTTTCAAACCGGTAAATGCTTCAGCCACATGGAAAGGTTGCGATAAGAAACGCTGTACCTTTCTTGCACGGGCAACGGTTAGTTTATCTTCATCACTCAATTCATCCAACCCAAGAATAGCAATGATATCCTGCAATTCTTTATATCGTTGCAAGATCAATTTTACCCTGTTTGCACAATTATAATGTGCATCACCCACAATCTGCGGCGTCAAGATTCGTGATGTAGAATCCAGCGGATCCACAGCGGGATAAATATCCAAGGTCAGCGATCTTTCGGCTTAACACGGTTGTCGCATCAAGGTGAGCAAATGTTGTAGCCGGAGCCGGATCGGTAAGGTCATCCGCAGGCACATATACAGCCTGTACAGAAGTAATGGAACCATTTTTGGTTGATGTAATTCTTTCCTGCATCATTCCCATTTCGGTTGCCAGTGTTGGCTGATAACCTACTGCGGAAGGCATACGGCCTAGCAAAGCTGATACTTCAGAACCAGCCTGTGTAAAACGGAAGATATTATCAACGAAGAAAAGAATATCACGGCCCTTACCCTGTCCATCACCATCACGATAATATTCTGCAATGGTCAAACCGCTTAATGCCACTCGTGCACGGGCGCCGGGAGGCTCATTCATCTGTCCGAACACAAAAGTTGCTTTTGATTCAGACAGTTCTTTCATATCCACTTTACTCAGATCCCATCCGCCTTTTCCATGCTATGTTTAAAGGCTTCGCCATATTTCATGATCCCGGCTTCGATCATTTCACGCATCAGGTCATTTCCTTCACGGGTTCGTTCACCCACACCGGCAAATACGGATAAGCCTGAATAAGCTTTTGCAATATTGTTGATCAATTCCTGGATCAATACAGTTTTACCCACACCGGCGCCACCAAACAAACCGATCTTACCTCCTTTTGCATAAGGTTCAATCAGGTCAATTACTTTAATACCTGTAAATAAAATTTCAGTCGCTGTAGCTCAGATTTTCGAATGAAGGCGGCTTGCTGTGAATAGGGCGGCCATCCTACTTTTGAAACGGCAGGTAAACCGTCGATCGGATCGCCGGTTACATTAAATAAACGACCTTTAATGCCGTCACCAACCGGCATAGCAATCGCTATGCCTGTATCAACTACTTCCATGCCACGCACCAGGCCTTCCGTACCGTCCATGGCAATACAGCGAACACTGTCTTCACCAAGATGCTGCTGTACTTCAAGCACCAATGTATCGCCATTTTCACGTTTTAGTTCCAGTGCATTGTAAATTTCAGGGAGCTTATCTCCGAATTGCACGTCGATCACCGCGCCAATAACCTGTTTTATTTTACCAACATTAGCCATTTAAAAGAGAGGTTTATTTTTGAGCCGCAAAGGTAAGGGTAGGAAACCAATGTGCAAATTGAAAATATTCATATTTAAGCCCATAAAAACCTATTTATGATGCCGGCTTTTCCATCCCTGATCGACTCCTGTTGCGACGCTCCGTTTGACCTTCTGTCCGCTTATCATCTTTTGCATTCCGGGGATAAAACTATTCCTATCCTAAAAAAAAATATTCGTCTGTCCTGAAACATGAAATCCATTCGTCATCATCAAAATCATTCTTAAATTCTAAATCAACAATCATGGAAAAATTTATGCTTATTTTCCAGGGAGGCATGTCCGGCGAAAATTCATCTCCTGAAATTATGCAACAACAAATGGGAAAATGGATGGCCTGGATAGAAAAACTGAGCAAAGCCGGAAAGTATGTGAGTGGTGAGCCCCTTCTGCCCGGTGGAAAATTAATCTCCGCAAAAAACAAACCGGCTACAGACGGCCCTTACACCGAAGGCAAGGAAGTAGTGGGCGGATTTTTCATCATCAATGCAGCAAGCATGGATGAAGCGGTAAAAATTTGTGACGATTATCCCGGTTTTGAGCAGGGCGGCACCGTGCAGGTAAGACAAGTGATGAAAATGGACATGTAAAAAAGTAAAAAATAAAAGTCAAAAATTGGACCTAACCACTTTGATGTTTTTACTTTTTAATTTTGAATTTTTACTTAACCCATGCAGAATGTTAACCAAATTGTCGACCATCTTTTTCGATATGAATCGGGAAAGATGGTTTCTGTTTTGTCAAGATTACTGGGATTTCAAAACCTCGATACGGCGCAGGACATTGTACAGGATACTTTGTTGCAGGCAATGAACACGTGGGCATTTAATGGCGCACCGGAAAACCCTTCTGCATGGTTGTACCGTGTAGCCAAAAACAAAGCGATCGATTTTTTGCGACGCCAAAAAAAATTCAAAGAAATAACACCGCAATATGCTTACCTGCTTCAATCGGAATACACTCTTTCCTCCACGGTGAATAACCTGTTTTTAGAAAATGAGATCCAGGATAGCCAGCTCAGGATGATGTTTGCCTGCAGCCATCCGTCCATAACTGAAGAATCACAAATCGCTTTAACTTTAAAAACTCTTTGCGGCCTCAATACAAGTGAAATTGCCAAAGCCTTTTTAACAAACGAAGAAACGATCAGCAAAAGAATTTACAGGGCCAAAGAAAAAATAAAAGCCGAAAAAATAGAATTGAATGTACCACAGGGGAAAGAATTACCCGATCGGCTCGATGTAGTTTTAAAATCTCTCTATCTTTTATTCAATGAAGGCTACAATTCCTCTCATCCTGATGATCTGATCAGGGAAGATCTGTGCCGCGAGGCTATGAGACTTGCCTATCTTCTCACTACGAACAGCATCACCAACCTTCCCTGTGTAAATGCGCTGTTGTCTTTAATGTGTTTCCAGGCATCAAGACTGGAAGCAAGATTGGATGATAAAGGAAACATCATCTTATTAAAATACCAGGACAGGGGCAAATGGTATAAACCGTTAATAAAATCAGGCTTTGCTTATTTAGAAATAGCAGCGGAAACTTCAAATCCTTCTGTTTATCATGTGGAAGCCACAATAGCTTCCCTGCATGCAGCAGCGCCTTCGTTTGAGCAAACAGACTGGAAATCGATTTATCATTTATATGAAACTCTTTACCGGCTGCAACCTGCACCCGTAGTAGCGTTAAATAAAGCAATAGCATCAGCTTATGCAAATGGAATGAATGATGCATTGAAAGAATTGTTAGAAATAAAAGGGCTGGAAAATTATTATCTCTACCACACTTCAATAGGAGAAATTTATTTTGAACTGGAAAACAAAAAAATGGCAAAAAAGTTTTACGAAGCTGCTTTGCATCTGACTCCATCCTTAACAGAGCAACAATTGTTAAAAAAGAAAATAGATAATTGTAATCTCTGAAATTTGAATCCGCTATAAGGCACAGCTTTTGCAGGCCCTGATGTATGAAAAATATTTTTTGGATTGTGCTCTTACTTTATTTGACATCGTGCATCAACCAATCGGATAACCAAAAAAAGGAAGAGCAGAAAAAAGATAAAAAAGTCAGCAGCCGTGACCGAAGTATCAATCACTCTAATTCCTATAGCGATCTTTTTCTCGACAGCATGGCAATGGAAAAATATATTTCACAAAAAAAACTTCCGGATTCAATCGCTAACCGCACCAGGAGTTTTTACAATACCCGCAATTACCAATATGCATGGTTCTCCAGCAATGGGCTTACTGAGCAGGCAAGAGGTTTCTGGAATCTTCATGATTATGTCACTACTTACGACGACGATTCCTTATTGAAGGATAAAAAACTTCAAAAAGAAATGGACGAACTTATTTCAGAAGATTCACTATCGGTGAATGCCAACAGTAAAAAATTTATCAATACCGAATTGGCACTTACGCAGCATTTCATTCAATATATTCTCAACAATTATGAAAAAGGATATATAAAACGAAAAGAAATGGAGCGGTTCATTCCCCGAAAAAAGGAATATCCATTATACCTTGCCGATTCTCTTCTTAGTAAAAAACACAAAGACGACAGGTATTTTGAAGATGTGAACGCTTCTTACAAAGCATTGAAGGATGAATTGGAAAAATATTACACAATAGCAAAAAGCGGTGGCTGGCCGAAGATCGATCCGTCAAAAAAAGTATTGAAAAAAGGAATGAAATCTGCGGCAATAGTCAAAATAAAGAAGCGACTACAATTAACCGGCGATATGCCCGGCAATGATTCAACAAAAATTTTTGATGACAGCCTGAAGCTCGCTGTTAAAAATTTTCAATCGCGGTATGGTTACACTCCCGATGGAGTTATTACGGAACATCTCATAAATGAAATGAATGTGCCCGCCATGAAAAGAGTGGAACAAATCTTAATGAATATGAATCGCATGCGTTGGTTGGCCAGCGAACCAAAGGGAAACCTGATCGTAGTAAATATTCCTGAGTTTGAATTGCATGTATATAAGAGTAATCAAAAATTGTTCGACATGGATGTGGTGGTGGGTAAGGAAGGACACAGTACAATGATGTTTAACGGGAACCTAAACCAGGTTGTTTTTAGTCCTTATTGGAACATACCGGAGAGTATTGTAAAAAATGAGGTTTTGCCAGAAATGGAGAAAGATGATAATTATCTTGATAAGGAGAATATGGAAATTACTGGAAATGAAAATGGTCTTCCGGTAATTCGACAAAAACCCGGAGACAAAAATGCACTTGGCCGGGTAAAATTTTTGTTCCCGAATAATTTCAATATTTATCTGCACGACACTCCTGCAAAAAGCTTGTTTGAAAGTGATAAACGTGCTTACAGTCACGGATGCATTCGGGTAAAAGAACCTGAGAAGCTGGCGGAATATGTTTTGCGAAATCAGCCCGATTGGACACCTGAAAAAATAGAAAAAGCGATGAATAGCGGAGACGAGCAATTTGTGAGAGTAAAAAATCCTATTCCTGTTATCATCACTTATTATACAGCATGGGTAGATGAGAGCGGCAAATTAAATTTCCGGGATGACATTTATGGCCATGACAGAGACTTAGCCGAAAAGATGTTCTACAACTAATTGTTATTGGTTGTTCCGGCTGCTTGCACTATTTTATCTTCCCTACATTTGCACGTTGAAACTTTTGGAATGCAACTCATTGAAGTCACCGATATACAATCTGCCAAAAAATTCATTGAAGTAAATGTGCTGATCAATAAAAATGATCCGAATTATATTCATCCGCTCGACAAAGACATCAATGAGGTTTTTGATCCAAAAAAAAATAAAACTTTCCGCCACGGCGAAGCAAAAAGGTGGATACTCAAAGACGAAGACGAAAAACTGATCGGCCGAATTGCCGCTTTTGTAAATAAAAAATATAAAAACACCGGGGACAATATACCGATCGGCGGCATTGGTTTTTTTGAATGCATCAACGATCAGGATGCTGCGGATATGTTATTCGACGTTGCCAAACACTGGTTGCTGCAAAAAGGAATGCAGGCCATGGATGGCCCCATTAATTTTGGGGAAAGAGATCAATGGTGGGGGTTGTTAACAGAAGGTTTTACCCCTCCTGTCTATCATCTGAATTATAACCCGTCTTATTATAAAGAATTGTTTGAAAACTATGGTTTCAAAAATTTTTTTAGCCAATATTGTTATGCTCTGAAAGTAAAAGACCGTTTGCAGGAAAAATTTTATACCCGCCATGCAAAATTCAGTGGCGATCCCGCCTTTTCTGCCCGGCACATAAAAAAAGCTCAACTGGAAAAATTTGCTGAAGATTTTGTTACTGTTTACAACAAGGCATGGGCAGGCCATGGTGCGCTAAAAAGCTTGAAGAAAGAAATCGTATTGAAGACATTTAAAAAGATGAAACCTGTGATGGATGAACAGATCATTTGGTTTGCTTATCATAATGAAGAGCCGGTTGCGATGTGGACAAATATTCCCGACCTTAACCAGTGGTTTAAATATTTGAATGGTCGTTTTGATTTATTGGGCAAGTTGAAATTTCTATGGGTAAAAAAAACAAAGCCATGTAAAAAATTTACCGGGATTATTTTCGGAATTGTACCGGAGTGGCAGGGAACCGGTATCGAAAGTTATATGATCATAGAAGCAGCTAAAATCATTCAGAGTGACCTTCCGTATGAAGATTTTGAAATGCAATGGATAGGAGACTTTAATCCTAAAATGTTGAACATTGCGGAAAGCCTGGGCACTTACCGAAGTCGTGTCTTGGTCACTTACCGTTATTTATTTGATCAGACAAAAGAATTCAAACGACATCCGATCCTGCATTAGTTCCGGTTTCTGCAGTTTAACTTATAATGCGGAAAAAATAATTTTTTTTGGATGGTGCAGGGATTTTAGATTTGCTGTCACCCGTTATTGCATTTTTGAAAAGCCCCTAAGGAATGTGAGTTATGGATAAATTCGTTGTTTCAGCCAGAAAATATCGCCCCCAGACTTTTGATACCGTTATTGGTCAATCGCATATCACAACTACATTAAAAAATGCGATCAAAAATAACCAGTTGGCACATGCTTTTCTTTTTTGCGGACCAAGAGGCGTGGGAAAAACAACCTGCGCAAGAATTTTAGCCAAAACAATTAATTGCGAAAACAGGACCGCCGATGGTGAAGCTTGTAACGTTTGCAATTCCTGCATTTCTTTTAATGAAGGAATATCACTGAACATTCATGAGTTAGACGCAGCCAGCAATAACTCTGTTGATGATATAAGGACACTGGTAGACCAGGTTCGTTTTGCACCGCAAGCCGGTAAATATAAAGTGTATATTATTGATGAAGTACACATGCTCAGTTCTTCTGCCTTCAATGCTTTTTTGAAAACACTGGAAGAACCACCACCTTACGCCATTTTTATTTTGGCAACCACAGAAAAACACAAGATTTTACCTACGATTTTAAGTCGTTGCCAGATATTCGATTTCAAACGCATTACTTTAAACGATACGGTTGAGCACTTACAGGAAATTTGCAATAAAGAAAATATCGAAGCCGATAAAACATCACTGCAACTCATCGCACAAAAAAGTGAAGGCTGCATGAGAGATGCTTTAAGCATCCTTGATAAAATTGTAAGTTTCACAAATGGGGAAGTAAAATATCAAACCACTTTAGAGCATCTGAATATTTTGGATGCTGACTATTATTTCAAGCTGATGGATTACATGCAGCAGCAGGATCTTGCGAGCGCCATGTTGCTATATGATGATATTAACCGTAAAGGCTTTGAAGGAGACATGGTCGTAAATGGTTTTGCAGAATTCATACGTAATCTTCTTGTTTGTAAAGATGAAAAATCGGCTGAACTGCTCGAAGTTGTTGAAGGCTTCAGAGAAAGATATGTCAGTACTGCAAAAGATCTCTCCGCCGCTTATCTCATCAGTTCATTAAATATTTTAAACGAAACGGAAATCAATTACAAAGCTGCAAGAAATAAACGGCTTCATGTTGAACTGGCTATTATCAAGCTTTGCTATCTGCAGCAGGCAATTCAATTGGTGAGCGATACAAACGGCATCAGTAAAAAAAAACTAGTTGAATCAGCAAAACCCATTGCGTTTAGAAAAATCGAACCGATAGAAATAGAAGGCCGGAAAAAAACAGCAATTGACAATCCGCGTGGTGAAGCAAAGCTTATTATTGAAAGCTCCTCCGAAGAAAAGACTACTGTAAAAGAAGAATCGTTATCATATAATAAGGAAACCCAAACTCAGAAACCTGATACAAAACTTGCAGCTCTGGATAAAATCCGCAAACAGGTCAGGGGAAATCACTCTGAAAATGGAAACGGAGCTACTGCAAAACCAATAGAAGCGGGTGAGCTTCGCCAAGCCTGGAATGAATACACTGCTCTTTTAAAGGAACAAAAGAACTCTGCCTGGCAAGGATTTGAAATGGCAGAATTGCAGGTACAGGATAAAAACAATTTTATCGCTATTGTTTCTAACAACATCGATCTGCGTTTCATCGAGCAGGAAGGATTAAGAGTATCGCAGTTCTTAAGAGAAAAACTTCAAAATAGTCACCTGCAGTTCCTGATTGTGATGCAGGAAAACAAAGAACAAAAAAATACTGAAATTCCTCTAACTGCCCGTGAGCAATATCAAAAAATAATAGAACAATATCCTTTGGTAAAAGAATTAAAAGATAAACTAAGATTAGAGCTCGATTATTAAGAGTGTTAAGTTAATAGTCTTTTATTTTCCATTATCTCCGCCCTTTACTTTATTTAATGAAATCTCAAATGAGTCTAAATATTTCTCACTGATTATGTTCTTGCTATTCGCCAATGCCTGAACCTTTTCCTTGAGATTGTTTCTATAAAAAACCAGCTTCCTATTTTCTGTCAACTCTTTTGGGGAAAAAGAGTTTGCGTATTTATCAATCATTTCTTTTATGACTTCTTTATTCATAGACCTGTTATCACTCAAATAATCTGACATTCTTAGCAAAAGTAATTCCTGATCCTTTAAAGTTTTCTCAGCAAGAGACATGGCATTTTGAATAAGTAATTTAGATTCTTTATTCATTTTGTTATCTTCATCATGAATGAAATTATTAGTCATAGAACTTTTGACCTGAAAACTTGCAGGGAAACTTCCCATACCGCAATTCTTAAGCATTGTTGTTACAAATTGAGTGGCTCTTGCAATATCTTCTTCCGCTCCGGTTGTAATGTACTCTTCCCCAAATATTATTTTTTCTGCAGCAAATCCTCCTAAATACATAGCGAGACGTTTCTCAATCTGATTTTTGGCAACATATTCCAATTGGAATTTTGTATAGACAAATCCATGGCTATTTGTATCAGCAGTTACTGAATAAATAATTTCAGGAATCGTTTTCAAAAGTATAATCGTTATAATTGCATGCCCGCTTTCATGAACGGCAGTGATGGCCTGCATATCATCTTGCCTGTTTTTCCTAAGTTTTTCTAGATTCAGAACCTGCTTTTCAGAAAAAGAATAAATAAGGTCTTCTTTTTTGAAATAATCAACTATAACTACATTCTCTTCCGCCCTGAATAAAATTTTTGAAGGATTTAATTTCCTAAGAATTAGTTCTGTTAGTACCCGACCTAATTTTGTATTAATCAACTGGTGAATAGTGGTAAAAACAGGTCTTGTTCCCTGCGTTGGATAAACTCCTTCCTTATAGATCAACACACAGATTGATTCATCAAAACAGATGTTTATATTTTGCAGTGCTTTTACTCTTTCCTGAATTTTTGATAGTTCAAGTTCTATTATTTTATAAAAGGACTGACTGTTGAATGCGGGATAAATAATGTGTATGTTGCCGAGTCTTGCAATCTGTTCATTTCTGAATCTGCTTCGTAATGCACTCTTAATCTGTGCCAGGTTTATTTTCAGCGATCGATCATAAAATTCATCCGCATTCATATCAGGGTTATAATCACTACTCATTGTGTACGCTTCATCAAGATTGCCCACAACAAATATTAAAGCTTTTGAACAGTCAACCATTCTGGGGCTGACTGCAAATTCAAGCACCTTATCAATAAAGTCAACCGTTTCATAGCCATTTAATGTGCTTAATTTTTGTTTTATATCAAGCTCACCTTTAAATTTTTCTTTTGCAATTGTGTTGATAACAGAAAGAAAATTCGTGGGAATAAATCGTACATTATCTGGCTTTAATACCTGCTTCCCTTCAAAATAACCTCTGTACTCTCCCTCTATCCCCATTTCTTTTACAAAAAATTCTTTGTTGCTTACTACAATCCCGTTTTTAACCGCCACTCCTTTTCTTAGCAAGTGTTTCAATTTTAGCATAAGATCATACACATCTTCAAAGTGGTGAAAGTATCTGCAAACCTGGAAACGTCCGCTGTCAATAAGTTCCCAGATCACTCTTGAGTCCGAGTTTTCCATTTCGTCACCGTGTGCATTTAAGGTTCTTGCCTGGTGAAATTCATCGAAACAGAGTATCAGGGGACGGCCATTTATATTTACATAAATATCTTCCAGCTTTCTTTTTATAGTCCATGCTTTCTCGCTTTCTTCGCCAAGATTAAAATGGTAAAACTTTTCCTGAAAGGATAACAATGCCGCAATACGTTTAACCAGAGAAGATTTTCCAACACCTGTTAATCCCCATAAATTAATGACTACAGGCTTTTCTTGCAATGAGGGAAAAAAATACCAGGAACTGAGATTATCAATTACCGAGTCAATCACCTGGTCGATGCCGATAAATTCTTTTTTTAACTGTTCTCTGGCTTTATCCAGAATTTCTTTTTTCTGAAGAATTACTTTGCGAAGGGATTGAAGTCTTGTCATAGTTCTGTAAATGAATTACAAAACTATGTTGGTTCTACGCCAAACGATGACGGAGTTATTTTTTTATGAGCTCCAATATTTGTTTAACGCATTCTTTATCATACATTCCTCTAAAACGGGGACGTTTAGTTACAATTATTCTAGTATTGTTATAAGACAAATCAGCAAGGATAAAATCATTTTCGAAAAATATATTTTCATTAAACCCTAGGCCCAAGATAAATTCCCATGCATAATCTTTATTAGTCAATAGTATTGCAAATTTTGGCTTCATTTCCTGAATCTCTTTTTTAAAAAGTTCGACGGAAAACTCAACGTGAAATTGGTCTTTACTCATTTGAGCTTCCCACAATGCTCCATATGGGTTTCCACCTTCGGCAGGTGCAATTTTCAGCAAATTTGACCAAATCATTTTTTTGCACCAGTCTTTACTATAAATATCATAATCATAATATTGATTTATCAACCTATAAGCAACATTCCAGAAGAATGAGCGCTCCGGATCATACCCATATTTTCGTTTTTCTTTGTCCCATTCATTGTTTAACCAATCAAGAGGGTTATCCTCATCAAGCTCCATTGTATTGGAATATTCTTTTGCTTTTAAGGTCAATGATTTAAAATCTTTATCCGAATCAACACGGAATTTAACGGGCCAACGATTTGTTGCCATGCCGTAAATTATAAACTCTATTTCCTCTTTTTTATCTGTACCACAAGAAGGAAAAAACAAAGAATATTCTTTATTAATGAATGCAGCCTTATTTTTCTTTCTTATAATCTCGCAAAAAGTAGAAAGATTCTTTTCAAAAAGCGTCTCATATTCTTTTGAAAAGACCGAAAAATTTTTCTCTTTCCTCATTTTTTGTATTGTTTTAATGTATTCATCAAAATAGATTTAATTTCTTTTGCTAGCCATTTGGGGCTAATTACTTTTATTCTATCTCCCATCATCAAAATCTTCTGTTTCAATTCAAAGTTCGGGACCACGGTTAGCTTAACCAATACTTCTTTCTCAGTCTCTTTAATAATCTCCTGTGATCCATGTAGGGGAAGGGCTTTAATATATTTTCCCTGCAAAGGAGTAAAAGATAAAATCACTTCTTCCGGTTCATCATTTGAATAGGTCAATCCGATTATGTTTTCAAAAACCTTCACAGGATTTAATTTCGGATCCGGTTTAAATATATCCGTCAGCACTTTAACATTTTCTATTCTATCAATGCCAAAAATTCTAAAATCAGTAATTCCCTGAACCAACCCGACAATATACCATCTGTTTTGATATTCTTTAAGCAGGTATGGTTTCATTTGATAATTTTTATTTCTGCCTGTTTCAAAATTATAATGCGTAAATAATATTTTTCTGTGATTCTTAACCGCAAAAAGAAACAACTTTAAATTTTCTATTCCCCTCAGATTACCATTCGTTTCGAATGATATGTAGTCCAGAATATTTTTACCATCCTTTAGGCTTTCAGTCAGCAAGTCAGCAGTGCTGACAATTTCAAGAAATCTCATAAAGGCATCTACATTAATGCTTGTTTCTTTGTCAATGAAATAGCCGTTTCGGGTTCTGTTATAGTCGATCTCTATTCCAAATTCATATCGTATCTGTTCGATATTTCTTTGCAATGTTCTTTCTGAAATTTCAAACCCATGACTAAACAAATAATTTTTTAGAATTTTGAATGAAGGAAATTTTGCGGAAGCAATTTTTTCGATAATGAGAATATATCTTTTAATAGTTCCTTGTGCCGACATGGGAGGTTTTCTGCTTTCAATAAAGATAGTTTTTTAAAATCCCATTTTTCATGTCTAATTCTCATTCACCAAATTGCCTTAATTTCGACGAAAATTTTCTTTACTTATGGCTGAAGCAATACTGATGCCCCGTTTGAGCGATACGATGACCGAAGGAGTTATCGCGGAATGGCATAAAAAGGTGGGCGATACTGTAAAAAAAGGTGAGCTGCTTGCTGAAATTGAGACCGACAAGGCGACGATGGAACTGGAGAGTTATAAAGACGGCACCCTGTTACATATTGGTACGGGCAAGGGAGGAAAATTGCAGGTAAATGATCTGCTGGCAATCATTGGCAAGCCGGGTGAAGATATTTCCGATTTGTTGAAACAAAAAGAGACGAGTGACAAGGCTCAGGGTACAAAGAAAAAAGATAGTGCGGAACAAGTAGCTAAGGGTAATGAAACTAAACAAGCAACTTCTAACAAACAAACAATAACCAGTAACCAGCAACCGGTAACCAACCAGATTGATATTTCAAAAATAGAAGAAGTAGTTCTGATGCCGCGATTGAGTGATACCATGACCGAAGGAGTGATTGCCAGTTGGCAAAAAAAAGTAGGGGATGCTGTTAAAAAAGGAGATGTTATCGCAGAAATAGAAACGGATAAAGCCACGATGGAACTGGAAAGTTATAAGAACGGTACACTGTTATATGTTGGAGCTAAGCAGGGCGAAAAAATTGCGGTGAACGATCTGTTGTGTATCATTGGTGAAAAAGGCAAAGTAGATGTAGATGCCATTGTAAAAGCAGCGAAGACAAAAAGTGACGGCGAGCATGTACCCGAAACTGTTGAACAGGAGAAAGAACAAAGTGCGCAGCCGGCAATAAATAATGAGCAACAGTTAAGTTCTTCAAATGGCAGGATAAAAGCCTCTCCTCTTGCAAAAAAATTAGCTGCAGAAAAAGGAATTGATCTTCGAAAAGTGCATGGCAGCGGGGACGGTGGCAGAATCGTAAAAGAGGACATTGATAATTACAGGCCGGAGATTTCGACAAGAACAACAGAAGAAAGACCAGAAACAACAAGATACGTCCCGGCTGCTCCTGTAGGTGAAGAAAGTTTTGAAGAGATCCCTATTTCTCAAATGCGCAAAACTATCGCCAAACGTTTAGCAGAAAGCAAATTCACTGCGCCGCATTTTTATCTCACCATGTCGATAGATATGGACAGAGCTGTGGAAAGTCGAGCAAAACTAAATGAAACAAGCCCGGTAAAAATTTCTTTTAATGATATTGTGCTGAAGGCTTGCGCTGTTGCATTGAGGCAACATCCTGCCGTGAACAGCAGTTGGCAGGGAGAAACAATACGCCGCAATCATCATGTGCATATTGGTGTGGCTGTAGCTGTTGAAGAAGGCTTACTGGTTCCTGTTGTAAAATTTGCAGATACAAAATCACTCTCTCAAATAGCCATTGAAGTAAAAGAATTTGCACAGAAGGCGAAGGATAAAAAACTACAACCCAAAGATTGGGAAGGAAATACTTTTACTATTTCAAACCTGGGAATGTATGGCATCGATGAGTTCACTGCCATCATCAACCCTCCTGATTCCTGCATTCTTGCTATCGGCGGCATTGCACAGGTGCCTGTTGTAAAAGATGGACAGATTAAAATCGGCAATGTGATGAAAGTAACTATGAGTTGCGATCACAGGGTAGTGGACGGTGCAAAGGGTTCAGCTTTTCTTCAAACATTAAAGCAATTGCTGGAAGAACCTTTGAGAATGCTGGTCTAGTTTATGCAAGCTTTTCCTGCGGATTCATGGCAGCCAAATGATGCCCTTTCTTTAAAGTTCTGTAAGCAAGAAAAGAGCTGATAAGTATCAGAACTGCTCCCAACAAAAATGATATGCCGGGAAAATAAACAGGCGCCGATGGTTCGGTAAACCATGCAAACAGGTTGTTCATTATTATCGGTCCGAAAATACTTGTGAGGCACATAATGCTTGTTAATGCTCCCTGCAATTCGCCTTGTTCATTCTTCGGAACATTACCAGACATAATAGCTTGTAAAGCGGGGCCTGCTATTCCCCCAAGGCAATAAGGAATCAAAAAAGCAAACATCATCCAACTCTGCGAAGCAAAAGCAAAAAGAAACAAACCCACCGAATAAAACATCAATCCAACATACACACTTTTTTCATTTCCGATCTTTGGAGTGATGATTCGTATCAATCCCGCTTGCACAATCGCTACCAATGCACCTACGACGGCCAGAGAAACTCCAATCAATTTATCGCTCCATTCAAAACGATATTTTGTAAAATAGTTCCAGTTGCTTTGTATAGCATGTGCGGCAAGATATACAAGCCCAAGAGAAACAAACAAGCCGCCAATAGCCGGGTATTTTTTTAATTTGATAACAGAGCCAAAAGGATAAATTCTTTTCCATTCGAATTCTCTCCGGTGTTCTTTTGGTAACGATTCAGGTAATACAAAATAACCGTACAAAAAATTTAGCATACATAAAACGGCCGCTGCATAGAACGGCGCCCTTATTCCCCAACCGCTCAACAGACCGCCTATAGCAGGACCAACAATAAACCCAATCCAAATGCAGCTCCGACCATTCCAAAGTTCTTTGCTTTATTTTCAGGTGTGCTGATGTCGGCTATATAAGCTGAAGCAGTTGTAAAACTGGCGCCGGTAATACCCGCCACGATTCTTCCAATAAAAAGCCACCCATACGAAGGCGATAGTGCGAGAAATAAATAATCAACTGCAAAACCAAATAATGAAAACAATAAAACAGGCCGGCGGCCATATTTATCACTTAAATTTCCCAAAATAGGAGCACAAATAAATTGCACCAAAGCATACACAGCCAAAAGCCAACTTCCATACGGACTCGCTTCATTGACGGGAATGTGCTTCATGTTAGAAATAAGATCCTGCATGACAGGGATGATCAATCCCCACCCGATCACGTCTACGAAAACTGTGATCAAAATAAAACCCAGCGCTGCTTGTTTTGATGGCCTCATGTGTGAAAATTAATAATGTATTTTCCTGTTGAAATTAGCGTTTTTCAGAAAATCAAAAATGGAAAAAAGCAGAAAATAATATTCGCGACCTCTTTCTGCTTCTCCCGACAACCTTCATCGTTCTGGAAACGATTCTTTTATTTACTTCAAAAGGCTATAAAAAAAATTTAACTTCCACTGTGCTTTACCGCTCCACGATACAACTTTTGCGTTTTCATTTCTCATTATTTCTTCTGCCTGTCTATCTGTTTGCATTAAGCCAGTTAAACAACATTAACTGGTTAAATGCAGCGATCGTTTTTTTTATTTTGCACGGATTAGTCTATCCCGCAAGCAATGGATATAATTCTTATATGGACAGGGATGAGACGCCGATCGGAGGTGTATCACAACCATTGCAGCCTACAAGACAATTGTTTTACGTCACTGTAATAATGGATATTATTGCCATTGTCATGTCCACGATCATCAGTTTTTATTTTGCTGCGGGCATACTGCTCTACATACTTACATCAAGAGCATATAGTTTTCGCGGAATCAGGTTGAAAAAATTCCCTGTTATCGGCTATCTCGTTGTTATCATTTTCCAGGGAGGCATTACATTTTTTTTAGCTTATCATGGAAGCAGTGCTGATAAAACTCTACATATTCAGGTATGGCCGATGATCGCCTCCACTTTATTAATCGGAGGTTATTATCCATTGACGCAAGTATATCAGCACGAAGAGGATCTGAAAGATGGTGTAGAAACCATCAGCTATAAACTGGGAAAGAGGGGCACGTTTGTCTTTTGTGGAATCGTTTTTGCAATGGCAACGGCAGCTATGTTTTTTACGTTTGAGGAAAGGAAGCAGTTAAAGTTCTTTTTCATTTTTGCTATCTGCATGCTCCCCATGATCTTCTTTTTTTTAACATGGATGATGAAAGTGTGGAGGGATGGATCGAAAGCTGATTTTAAAAACAGCTTATGGATGAATTTGCTGGCTTCTGTTTGTACAACTATTTGTTTTTTGATACTGATAATACTGAAAGGTTTTGAGTAAAATTATTTCGATAGGTACAGCTTTACCGGCATACAAAAATAATCAGGATGATATTTTAAAATTCATGCAGTTGGTGTATGCTATGGATAGCAAAGAAAACCGCAAGCTGAAATATTTATATCAGCACAGTGGTATTGAACATCGCTATTCAGTAATTCCCGATTATTGTTGTGACATAAATGAATGGAGGTTTTATCCGCAAACAGAAAACCTGGAACCTTTTCCCTCGCTTGAACAAAGAATGAGGTTATTCAGTGCTTATGCTGCACCTTTATCAATTGAAGCAATTGGCAATTGTACACAAGGTTATATAAATACTAATGAGATCACTCACCTGGTTACGGTAAGTTGCACCGGCATGAGTGCTCCCGGCCTGGATCTGCAGGTAATGGAATTACTGGATCTGCCTAAGAATATCTATCGCACTTCAGTAAATTTTATGGGTTGCTATGCCGCTATTCATGCGTTGAAAATCGCAGATGCAATTTGTGCGCAGGAAAAAAATGCAAAGGTAATAATAGTCTGCACGGAACTATGCACGCTGCATTTTCAGAAAGAACCTTCGATGGATAATATTTTATCGTCGTTGCTATTTGGTGATGGTTCTGCTGCCATTTTGGTAACCGGTGATGATCATCCAAAAACAGGATTGAGGCTCGATCATTTTTACTCAGAAATAATTACAAAGGGGAAGCAGGACATGAGCTGGTCATTATCTTCATCCGGCTTTTTCATGACCCTGAGTGGCTATATCTCTGAGTTGCTGGAAAAAGATTTCAATCCATTAGTAACAAAAGCACTGGAAAAAGCGGGAATCGAAAAAAATGAAATTCACAGTGGTGCATCCACCCGGGTGGCAAAAGAATTCTTGATGCCATTTACAGAAGTCTCGGATTTAAAAATGGAGAACTGAATCACAGCTACGAAACACTGAAAGAAATTGGCAATGTTTCCTCCGCCACGATTTTGTTTGCATTGAAAAAATTTATGCAAACCAATCTAAGCTCCGGTCAAAAAGTGTTCGGCGCTGCATTTGGTCCCGGCTTAACAATGGAGACATTTGTGGCTACCTCCGAATAATATAGATTCAGAACTATTGCACCACTTTTATTACTCCTGCGCCATTGTAAGAATGATATTCTCCGTTGTACATCGCATCTGCACTTACAGGACCCATTTTATAATTACCGGGTGATACAGCCCGCACAGCATAGTAATAAGTTTGCGGCTTGCTATAAAGATCAACAAAGAAATGGATTCGGTCATCCCGCACATCAATTGCCGTAGGTTCATTTTCATTTTTGATCCAGTCCATTCCCGGGATCTCTTTTGTTCTTGGATTTTCTATTTCAAAACCCGCAGGCAAAAGATCGGTGATAACAATGTTATCAACTTCGGTTGAATATGCATTTTCCAGTGTAATACCCACAATGATCAGATCATTTTGTTTAAATGTATTTCCTGTTAATACATTTCCGAAACGATCATAAAAACGCTTTCTTACTCTTATATAATTATCTTCTTCCTTATACTTCCCGCTTGCACTGATCCCTTCCGATACCCAATAATAATAGAGACTTCCGTTTCCTTTTGTTTCTATCTGCACACTATTTCCCTTTAATGAGGCCATATCACCCTTCCATTGCCCGTTGGAAACATTCGCAACTGTTTTTCCGTTTACTTTTATTGTTGCTGCTACATTTGATTTGTTAGCGCTTCTTGCCAATTTCCCTAACGCCAAAAATGAAAATGCTCTTTCCTGTGTACTCAGCCAGTTACGGTTTTTCAATTTAGCACTCACATGTTTGGCCATTATTCCGATTTGCGGATTTGCAGGATCCACATCGATCAATGCATTCAGAGCAATCGCCTCATCACGAATATCTGAATAGAAACTTCCTCCTGTTTGCGGCACCGATTCTTCACCACTGAATGAAGTGGGCAACATAGCAACAAACGATTTTTTATCTCCTGCTGTAGCATATGCGGCAGCCAGTAAATATTTACTATCCAACGCAAGAATATCAGGGGTTAATTTGTAATAATTCATTGCAGAGATATTCGCACGTCCGGCGAGTGCCAAAACATACAAGCCATAAGCCACTTCCTTCGGAGCAATTTTCCTGTTTTGATTTCGATTATAATAATAGGTAATGAGTTCTTTGTTTTTTAACCGGGTAGCGATATAAGAAAGCATCGTTTCAAGCAAACTATTATCTACATCAAAGCCTGCCTTCTTTGCTTCCAGTAAAAAATGCGCTGCATAAATAGTACTCCACCAATTTTCTTTATCTTCTCTATCCCACAATGTGACGGCGCCGTTGTATAACTGCCGCATTTTAATTTTTCGAATCGCTTCAATGATATTTGAATTTGCATTTTGTTTATTCTGCCCGATATTCAAACCCATCAGGTCAGCTAAATCACCGTAATACAATTGCGGGAATGCAGCAGAAACAGTTTGCTCCGTACATCCGTAAGGATATTCAACAAGATAACGGAGTTGATCAGTCAATTCCAATGCAGGCGAGCGACTAACGACCAATTGGTAATTAATACTACCGGGAATAAAATCACTTGTATTAATATTAACAGTTTGTGCACTGCCGCCTTCGATGGATCCGCTGCCGGACATCTTTTGCAAAGTAGACGGAGGGCGAACAGATATCTCCGTTTCATCTACAAACTTTTCGCCAAGTCCGTTGACCGTAATCGTTACTTTTCCTACGGCGATAGCAGGATTGGCAACTACTTCAAACGTAGCACGGCCTTCACTATTTGCATTTAACGAAACTGATTGATCATTTCCCCCAATAATTTTCAAAGGACCACTTACTTTACAATTTGCAGATACATTTGTTGATCGTGAAGTTGTATTACTTAGCGTAACAGGTACCGTGACTGTATCACCGGGACTCAAAAATCTTGGTAAGGCGGTGCTGATAACAATCGGGTCAGCCACTTTCATTGTATTCTCAGCGGCCCCAAAACTTTCATCTTTGTATGCAACAGCCATTAATCTTACTTCACCACTGAATTGCGGAATATCAAATTCAAAATTTGCTTCACCACTTCCGTTAGCCTTTGCAATACCGCTCCAGTAGCTAAGTATCTTTATTCTTTTAGCAGGCATTGGATTCACTCTTTTTTTCATTTCCAGGTCAGCATCACCACCGCTGCTGCTGAGTCTTGCCCTTACTTCCGGAAACAATAAAGGATAAAGATCATAAGCATCAACCTGCAAAGCTTTCTTCTGGTAAAAATAATCGTAGGGATCAGGAGTTTTAAAATCACTTACCTGCAACACGCCATTGTCAACGGCCGCAAGTGTTATATAACTTCCGGGAGCCGCTTTCACTTTTACTTTTTGATGAGTGCGGGAACGAACCGATTTCTGCGCAGTAATCTCAACGGGCATTTTCCTGCTCTTTTCTTCCACTTTCACATTTATAAATCCATGCGCTACTGTAAGCGGAATATCCGAAACATCATGCGGTTTGATAAGTGTAGCAGTTATATAAACATTCGGGACATCGTTTGAAGACATGGGCAATTCAAGACTGGCTGTACGTTTGTCCACGCTCAAATATTGATAAGAAATCACATGATCTGTTTCTGTCGTCACCAGCAATTTTCCACTGAAAGGAGTTTTGAATAAAGCTTTCACCGTTTCACCACTGTAGTATGATTTTTTATCCAGCTCAATATCGACATTCCCTTCATTGTTCACTTCAAATGAACTATTATCTCCCCAACTCCAGTTGCCATAACTATAAAAACTGCGGCTGACATAAGAGTTGGAACCCGGCTTAAACACTCTCAATTCATAATCTCCGGGAGAACGCGGCACATAAGAATAAAGAGCTGTACTGGAAACATTCACTTGATTTTCTATCATCAGCTTATCTTCTTTCTGCGATTCATAACGGAAATAACTCCCGCTTTTTGCCAGCACTGTTCTGTATTCATGCTTGATGATCTGCACTTTTGCCGTTGCATTAATTCCCTCTCCATCTTTATTAACAGCTGCCAATTGGAAATTTACCGGTTGATTCAGGGCATAATAATAAAACCAGTCTTCTTTAATTCCGAAAAACACATCTTGTGTAATCAAATCAATCGACGACATACGACTCACCGGCCTTCCTGTTTCATCAAAAACAGTTGTATAAAAATTAGCCTGCAGCAAACCATTATTGGCATACATGTTTTGCAAAGTGAAAGATTCGGTAGCATGGCCATCCGCATCCGTCTTTCCTTCCTTTACTTCCTTGTCAATCGTAGTGTTAGGATTTGCCAAAGAGAAATTGTATTCATTAAATTTTTCCGGTGAAAAATACTTTTGCTTTACCTGTATCTCGCATTCGTAATTCCTGTTTGCTGCGGGTGGACCAAAAAAGTTTACTGCTGAAATATCCAGCGCCGCAGATTCACCGGGTTTTAAATAACTCTTGTCTAATTTGGTATTTACTTTTATTCTGTCCGGAACAAATTCTTCTATCATAAAATTCTTTGAGCTGAGCAATACATCGTTCGATGTATATACTTCCAAAGAATAGCTCCCCGTGATAGCCGAAACATCAATTGGAATGGTTCCTTCAAGAGAACCTTCGTCATTCAGATTCTTCCGGAACGATTTTAGTTCTTTTCCATTGGGCAAAAGAAATTTTAATTTTAAAGGAATGTCGCCTGGGCTCTTCCAGAATCTATTACGAATAATGACAGAAAAATTTACTTTTTCTCCCGGCCTGTAAATATCTCTCTCCGCATAAATAAAAGCATCAAGTCCTGTGCTGTTATCTCTTTTTCCGCCTACATCAAAACGTGAAGTATTCACGGCGGTATTACTAAAAGGAAGATAATTAAAATCGTCAGCTGTTTTGGCGATAATCATAGCCGGTTTAAAACCGCTAAAATCTTTTTTGGTATAAGCGATTTCAGCTACACCATCCGCATTGGTAGCGCCTGTACCGATCAATTGATTGTTGTTTGCATAAAGTGAAATATTTACTCCGTCAACGGCATTTGTCGTTTTGATGGAATTTGCAAATACAAAAATTTTGTCTTCGCCCTGTTTTGCGATCAAACCAATATCTGACAAAGAAATAAATCGTGAATCACGAACCCAGTAATCTTTCGTCGAGCGGATCATTACGTGATAAATGCCTTTAAAATCCTGCAGTCTGTCTTCGAACTGCGAAAAGTTCAACAAACGGCCCGCGCCACTCCGCGGTAAAGAACGAGTGTCTATTTCTTTTTCATAGATCACATCGCCCATTGTGGTTTGATCATAGCTGCTGTAATAATAATTACCTCCATAATCTTCTTCATCACTTCCCGAACTTCTCGTTTCCTGTGGCTCATATCCATAGCGTTGTGCCATCAGTAAATTGCTTTCATAAATTTTTGAGATGACGATCTTCACTTTCGGCACATTTGTTATTTTGACTTCGATGTTCCTTCCTCCCTCTTTTGATAAATAAACTGCTTTGCTGTTGGTAAACGTAATGTTCGCTTCCAGTTCTCCAAAAGCAATGCTGCCATTATATTCTTCTTTCAATACTCCGCCGATCTTGCCGCGCAGCCCTTTAGCAATTGTCATCGCATAACTTTTTTCATCATCAAAACCGGAACTGCGAACAACAAACCCATTATCTGTTAACTCAGCAGTATATTTTACCTGAGGATCAAATTTTATATAAGAAGAAAGATTTTCTCCGGTTAATTGTTGACTCGTCGTCACGGTTATTATTCCATCGTTACCATCATGTTCCGATTCTACATTTTGAATGGTAAGAACATAAGGAGAAGGTATTGACAAGGTGGAATTAATTGGCTCTGTTGTTGTGTTTGTTCCGTCATCCGGTTTCAACCCTTTATCAATCGAAATTTTTGCTTCATAATTTTTATCTTCCGGTTTCGCCAGGCCATTTATACGAACCGAAATTTTGTTATCAGCCGAAAGCGTTTGCATCGTATAACCCACATTCGTTCCATCAAGATCAATTTTCAATTTTTCTTTGAGGTCTGCAGGATTAACACGATAATTAAAATAAAGATCAAGTTGCGGAATCGGGATGCGGTTTTGTTCGTCCGGCAATACCCATATTACCTGTGAATTATCAAGCGTAAGATCCGGTGTGTGAAAATTTATCTGGTCGGCATTATTTACTTTATCATATTTACTGTAGCGCAACACTTCACTGCTCAGTTTTGCACGGTAAGATGTGGCCGGAGAAAGTGGTCTTGCAGGAGAGAAAACCAATTGATCAGGGCTCTCCCAGCGAAACCGGCCGGGGATGGCAGGTTCGAATGAAACATACTCTGTGGAGTCCCATTCATTTAATAAAGAATCTTTCATCAGTGAATTGCTGAAGCGAAACACCAGGTTGCCCAATTGCGGAACTTCGCCTTTGGCATTTGTATAATCAAGTTTTACGGAGTTAGTTTTACATGCCGTTAAAAAAATGGAAACTAAAACAATGGCAGCAGGAAAAAATTTGATACGCATGTTAATTAAGGTTATGCCCCTGTAAGCTTTGAAAAATCAAGTTAAACAAAATCATTCAGGCAAAAAATAACATCCATCATCTTTTTTTAATGAGTCGTGCCACGGTTTGAACCGCGGCACGACTCGAAGTTCTATTTTTGCAACAAAACTTGTCTATGAAATTCTTTGCACATGAGCTGTATCACATTTATAACCGGGGAAACAACAAACAAAAACTATTTTTTATCTCTGATAATTATATTTACTTCCTCAAAAAAGTAAGAGGTTATGTTCTGCCCTATTGTGATATTATTGCTTACTGCCTGATGCCAAACCATTTTCATTTTTTTATTCACTCAGACAAAAGGACAATAGCGACAAAAACTATTTCGGGAAAAGAAAAAAATATTCTTTCTGAAGGAATAAGAAATCTTTTGAGCAGCTATACGCAAGCGATAAACGAGCAAAATAGTTCAACGGGATCGCTGTTTCAGCAAAACACCAAATCAAAACCGATTGTAGCAGGAGATAATAATTATGACTTGATCTGCCTGCATTATATTCACCAAAATCCAATAGCAGCAAAGCTTGTAAAAAGAATGGAAGATTGGCCATATTCATCATTCAACGATGATTGTGGTCTGCGAAATGGAACACTTTGCAATAAAGAATTAGCTATTCAATTGCTTGGACTGAATATGAAACCGTTTTATGAAGATTCATATAAAATGATAGGTTTTAATGAAACAAAAAATATCTTTTAATGATTTGCGGAACGCCGTGCCACGGTTTAGAACCGTGGCACGGATATTCAGATTGGTCGCCATTTCTATTGCTTGCTTAGTCATTTTATTTTTCATCCTGAACTGGATATTTCCGGTACCGGATAAAATTGAATATTCCACGATAATTACAGATAGTAAGGGAGAAGTTATCAATGCCTACCTCACCAGCGATCAAAAATGGAGAATGAAAACAGAATTAAATGAAATTTCTCCACTGCTGCGAAAAACCATCATTGCGAAAGAGGATAAATACTTTTATTATCATCCCGGTGTAAACCCGTTTGCAATAGTCCGGGCTTTCTTTAAAAATATTTTCAGGATGAAGATCACTTCCGGTGCCAGTACCATTACTATGCAGGTAGCGAGGGCGTTGGAGCACCGGAAAAGAAATATAGGGAGTAAGATCATCGAAATGTTCAGGGCGTTTCAATTGGAACTAAAATACAGCAAGAATGAAATTTTGCAGATGTATCTTAATCTCGTTCCGTATGGTGGCAATATAGAAGGAGTAAAAGCGGCTTCCATTCTTTATTTCAATAAAAATCCCGATCATTTATCTCTCGCGGAGATCACAGCCCTGTCCATCATTCCAAACCGTCCATCTACATTGGTGATCGGAAAAAGAAATGATCTCATTGTGCAGGAAAGAAACAAATGGTTGAAAAAGTTTGCGAAAGAAAAAGTATTTACCAAAAAAGAAATTGAAGATGCGCTGGCAGAGCCCTTAACTGCAACAAGAGGAACAGTACCTCATTACCTTCCTCACCTGTCTTACAAGTTAAAAAAAATGGGTGGATATATGATACACACCAATATCGCTATGAACACCCAAATGAAAGCGGAGAAACTGGTAAAGGATTATGTAAGGACATTGCGATTAAAAAATATAAAAAATGCTGCAGTAATTGTAATTGACAATAAGACGCACAAAGTGATCACTTATGTGGGATCGGCGGATTTTTATGACACAACTGATGGAGGACAGGTAAATGGTGCCGCGGCTGTTCGTGAACCGGGAAGCACATTGAAACCATTGTTGTATGGATTGTGTATTGATGAGGGTTTGGAAACTCCCAAAATGGTGCTTACAGATGTAGCAGTAAATTATGCAGGCTATGCACCGGAAAACTATGATAAAAAATACAATGGTTATGTAACTGTCGAGTATGCACTGGAACATTCGTTAAATATTCCCGCAGTAAAAAGTTTGAAAATGCTGGGTAAAGAAAAATTAATTCAAAAACTTGCTTCCTGCAATTTCAGACAAATAAGAAAGGATCAAAATAAACTGGGGTTGTCAATGATATTGGGTGGTTGCGGAGCAACCCTGGAGGAATTAACTGGTTTGTTTTCTGTCTTTGCCAATGAAGGAACTTATATTTCACCCGCGTACACACAATCAGATACAAATTTTAAAAAAGTAAATCTCATCAGTCCGGCGGCAAATTATATGATCACAGATATTCTATCAAGAATAAATCGTCCGGATTTTCCGCTAAACTGGCAGGCTACCGAACATATGCCGCGAATAGCCTGGAAAACAGGAACAAGTTATGGACGACGTGATGCATGGAGCGTTGGCTTCAACAAAAATTATACGGTGGGAGTTTGGGTCGGAAATTTTTCCGGCATTGGCGTAGCTGAACTTAGCGGGGCCAATGTAGCCACTCCCCTGTTGTTTAAAATTTTTAATACTATTGATTATGATAGCAATGAAGACTGGTTTCATTTACCTAAGGATTGTGAGCAAAGACAAGTGTGCAGTGAAACCGGTTTGCTTCCTTCAGAACATTGCACCAATAAGGTGATGGATTACTTTATCCCGATGATATCATCCACAAAAAAATGTGATAACTGGCAGGAAATAATGGTAAGCCCGGATGAAAAAATATCTTACTGTAAAAGCTGCGTTCCTGAAAATGGATATAAAAAGAAATGGTATAAGATCATTGATCCGGAAATGGAGGCATGGATGGAGGGAAATAAAATAGCCTATGAAAAAATACCGCCGCATAATCCCGATTGTGAAAAAATTTTCAAGGAGGGTTTGCCGATAATTACTTCCCCGGTAAATAATACAGAATACCTGATCAATAAAAAAGATAAAGAACCTCTGCAATTAACCTGCAAAACAACGGGAGATGTAAGTAAAGTATACTGGTACATCAATAATAAATTCTACAAAGCAACCGAAGCAGGAGAGAAACAATTTTTTATACCCGATGAAGGACCGGTAAAGATTTCCTGCACGGATGATAAGGGAAGAAATAAAGATATCTGGATAAAAGTGACGTATGTGAATCTTTAAAATGAACCACGATTTATAGGATTAAAAATAATTAACAGGAAATAAAGACAAACTCCTTGATTTATTTTAGCGGTGAATGAAAATTAATCTTAGTAACCTGCTTGACGATACTCCTTTAAATCCAATCAAATCACATAAATCATGGTTCTATGGATATATACATTCAATTACTTCATCCCCCATAAATCTTCCGCCGGGATAAGAAGCTGTATAGTCAAGGTTCAGCCACACGTTGCCATTTTTGTCTTCATGATAGTGAATGGGCTTTTCATCACTTTCATCAGGAAAAAGCTTATCATGAATTAACCTGCTCACGTGTTGAAGATCTTCTTCATCCCCGATTAAAATTTCAGGATAAATATGCCCGTCAGTGTACACCAGTCTTGGTGTTCCTCCGATTGCTTTAATGGAAGCAGCCATTAAAATAGAATGGTCATCACAATCGCCCGCAAGTAAGTGGACGGACTCATCCGCTTTTGCAATATATTCTTCCTCTTTCGGATCACTCACATAATTCCAATTCCTGTTTATCTTTTTAAAAACAGCAAAGCATTGTATCAAAACCCTGTACTTCATTTTAGAATCCTGCTGTTCGTCTTTAAAATATTTGTTTGCCGCCCGTACAGCAAAATCTCTGACAATAGGATTTTTATAATCGATCGCATCAAGTATCTCCTTGTCTGTGCTCAACGATCGTGTCCCGCTTAAAACAAACTCTTTGCTGGCAGGCTCATTTTTCAACCCGGACAATACGTTTCTCCCATCGCGATACAATTGTTCAAAACCATACTGACCTGTTGCGGTTCCATACCATAACCATCCTACCACCGCCACTACCGCTGTAATGATCACGAATTTAAAGGAGCGTACCATTAATAAAAGAAGCACAGCAATTACAAAAAACATAAGGATTTTATCAGTGTGATAAGGCCATTCCAGATCAGGCAAACGGTAGTACACTAAAATAAATAGCGGGAATGCAAGAAGAAAACTTAAAATACCCACAAGAACATTTGCAAAAAAGGAATAAGGACGGGTCGCGGCATTCATCACAATAGTTTTTCAGGTCAGTAACGCTAAGTTCGAAAAAAAAGCGCTTTGAAAAAGCTAAAAATTGTTAAGCTAACCCTTTTTAACGATGAATACCGGTAAACAATAGATGGCGGTTTTAAAAATGATAGGTGATAATTAATATAATTGTTAGTTGTCACTTATCATCTATAATCTCCTATTAGTCGACCTTCTTTACAGAAGTAGCTCCGCTGGTATGAATATCTGTTTGCCCATTGCCTTTATACTGCACACTAGCGGCGCCACTGATATCACCGGTAAGTTTTATGCTGGCGTACACTTCCGCGTCGCCTGCACCGGAAATATCCAGGTCCACGTTTTCAGCTAAAAGATCGTAACATTTTATATCTGTACTACCTGAACCGTCTACATTGAAATCTTTGGTTTGCCCTTTCAGTTTTACCGTACAGGCCCCCGATACGTCGGCGGAGATCTTTGGAGCAACAAGATCGAGAGTGGCATCACAGCTTCCGCTCAGATCTATGTCAATATCGGAAGAGCTGTTAATATTGCCTTCACTGAATATATTACAAGCTCCTGATGCTCCAAATTTTTTAAATGTCGCTGAAGAGACATATACTTTTATCTGCCTGCTCGAACGAAGATTGTACCCTTCTTCCGTTTTGATACGAAGCACATTGCCGTCGTCAATTGTTTCAATATACTGCTGAAGATTTTCATCCGCCTCCACTTTTATGGATGCAGTTGAATCCTGCTTCACATATACATCAATATTTCCGCTAACATCAATACTATTGAATTCCCCGGCAGAGCGGGTTTGAGTAGTTACATTTCCATTACCACGCACTCTCTTGGCAAATATTTCGCGGCAGGAAGAAAACAGCAGCAGTGACGAAGCTGCCAAAATAAAAATTTGTCTCATGTTCATTAATTTATACAGCAAATATTACAAAATCACATTGTATTCCGCCTGATTTGACGCCATATTTTGGAAACAGGTTACAGTGCCCGGAATAATTTTACAGATGAGAGATAATAACTGCGTAAAGAGACCTTTAGCGGGATAACTTACTGTGAATTTTCAGTTATCATTAATCAATTATTTATGGATTCAAAAACTTAAGGACGAGAATGCCGATCCCGTAAATAACAGTGGTAAGAAAGATGCCCTTAGCAGTATTGTCGCGGTGCGTATTGATATAAAGAGTGAAAAGTATTGCGTTGGCAAGCAGGGATAATGCCCCGATAGAAGTAATTCTTTTATTGTCGGTAATAAAAAAGTTCAAAAAATCTCCAAAACTAAAACCCCTGTAGCTGACGAGGTAAACTACGGCAAGACCAACAAGAGGTCCCAGCAAACCAAGCACCATTCCAAATTTTAGATTATCTTTTTTAAATATCATGAGTGCCACAGTTTTTCGAGTTTGGCTTTTAAAGCATAATTGGTAAGATCAAATTGCACAGGCACTACACTCACGTATTGATTAGCCAACGCCCAGACATCAGTATCTTTTCCCTTGTCGAAGTTAACAAACTCACCGGTTAACCAGTAATATCTTCTTCCATTGGGATCATTGCGCTCCAAAAAATCTTCTTCATACTTTGCATACGCCTGGCGGCAAACTCTAATTCCTCTTATAAGCTCGGCGGGAACTGCAGGAATATTTACATTCAGCACCATGTGCTTGTCCTGCTTTTTTTTCAACAGCTTTTCAACGATCAGCCGAACATATTTCCGTGAACCACTGAAATCGGCTTCAATATTATAATCGAGTAATGAAAATCCAACAGAAGGGATACTTTCAATTGCCGCTTCTACGGCTGCAGACATTGTTCCCGAATAGATCACATTGATACTGTGATTGGCTCCATGATTAATACCACTCAAACAAAGATCAGGTTTGCGATGTAAAACTTTATCGACAGCCAGCTTCACGCAATCAACCGGCGTACCGGAGCATTGCCATGCTTCGATACTTCCAAAAGCATTTACTTTATGAAGCCGGAGAGGAGTTCCTATCGTAATAGCGTGACCCATTCCTGACTGAGGTTTATCCGGTGCGACCACTACTATTTTCCCAAGATCCTTTATAGCCTCCACAAGATTATGAAGACCTGGAGCCGTAACGCCGTCATCATTTGTAACCAGGATGATTGGTTTTTCTTTATTTGCTGACACGGTTTTTCCTGAAGATTTCTGCGTACGCCTTTTTGTTAAGGACTTCTTTTTTGATGTTGCCATAATAAACGTTGGCAAAAGTGATGATAATTTTTGGATGTGTCAAGACTAAGGTACTTATAACGGTTCCCAAAAGATTTTATTCTTTCATTGCAAAGATTTTGCTTGACCAGGAAAGATATGACAATGAATTTTCCTGTATTAGTAAAATTTAGTATTTTGCAGCTAAATAAATTAGCTGTATATGTCAATATCCAATCAAAATTTAAAATACCTGCGCAAACTAAGGGGATGGACGCAGGAAGAATTTGCTCAGAAACTTCGAATCAAACGGTCTCTGCTGGGAGCGTATGAAGAACAAAGAGCGGAACCAAGAATTGATGTACTGGAAGTAGCCTGCGACATTTTCAAACTTACTCTTGATGAAATACTGAGAAAAGATTTAAGTGATAATAAAGGAAATTATATCGCCAAACGGCGTGCAATGAAACTGGCGGGCGGAAGACCTGATATCCCTTTTGTTCCTGTTAAAGCAGCTGCAGGTTACCTGGCAGGTTATGCCGATCCGGAATTTATTGACGAACTAAACACGTTTACATTGCCCATGTTATCGGGGGGCAATTACCGTGCTTTTGAAATTGTAGGCGATTCCATGATGCCCACTCCAAGCGGTTCTGTTATTGTATGTGAAAAAGTGGACGAGGTGGATGATGTAAAAAATAATCTTACTTATATAGTTGTTTCAAGAAATGAAGGAATCGTTTATAAAAGAGTATTAAAAGGAAATCGTACCAAAGATAAATTTACTCTTGTGAGTGACAATCCTGCCTATAAGCCATATACTGTTAACGGTGATGATATTCTTGAAATCTGGCAGGCTCAATACGTTATTGCCAAAGCTACCCAACAGCAGAGATGGGATGTCGATCATCTCGCCAACGTGGTAAGTTCGCTTCATCAGCAGGTATCGGCGATGAAAAAGAGAATGAATTAGCAGCTTATTTATAAATTTGGTTTACTTTAGTTGCATTATCTCTTTATCAACAATTGCAAAAACACTTTCTTCCGGAGCAGGTTTAATTAAAGCAAGACCGGTGAACTTGCTGAATGCAGGTAATACACAATGTTTTTTTGTAAAATAAAAACACGGAAAACTTAGGGACTGTTTAGCCATTCCCCTGATCTTTACTCCCGGGTGTATATGTCCGCTGAAAACATATTTCCCTTTTTTCTGCTCAGTCGAACATACATCATGGCAAAAACAAAAATCCCCCATACAATATTTATCACGATGCACGGTGATCTTACATTCTTTATACCAGGTTTCACTCAGAATATCATGATTGCCTTTCACAAGATGAATTTTTAAAGAAGGAAAATCATTTCGCCATCTTTTAAAAAGGTCCAGTTCCTTATTTGAACGGCTGTGTGAAAGATCTCCTACGACAATAAGTTTGTCTACTTTAAAGAAAAGGATACAGTTAAGCAACCGTTGCAGATCTTCCGTGTATATTCTTTGCGATACCGGGATACCGGATTTTCGAAAATGGCCGGTCTTACCAATATGCATATCGCAAACAATGAGTGTATTTTCTTCTTCCCAGAAAATACATCGCTCCGCACTGAGCCAAAAATGATGTCCATTGATGATATGCGGAAGAGGGTGCTGCATAAATGATGACTTGCAAATTTAAAGGAGCAGAAGAATATTGTGAGCCGGAATATTATAGTAAAACAACTTAGAAAATTCTCTATTCCGAGTTGGAATTGTCTTTTATTCCTCCAGTTGCAATTGCATTCGCCTGACCCGTTCTTCCAGCTTTTCTGAGGAGAGGTCTTCACGCAGACTATCGACTTTAATAGGAAAACAAAATGGAGTAAGCTGTTGGGGAAATGTGATGATAATTTTTGATTGCTGAATCCGGTGAAGCATATCCCGAAGCCGCACTTCTTCCATTTGCTGTGCAAATACTTCGCTGAAGGCCTGCCGCAACAACAAATTATTAGGTTCGTATTCAGTAAACACGTTAAAAAGAAGTGAGGCCGAAGATTGAAGATGCCTTGCTTTTTTTTGTTCGCCGGGATATCCCTGGAAAACAAGCCCTCCAATTACAGCGATATCTCTGAATTTCCTTTTTGCCATTTCGGTAGCATTTACACTTCGTTGAATATCCTGGAAGAGGTTTTCTGTGGAAAATAATTCATAAACATTCGTATCGTCAACGGGAATCGGTTTATCACTCAATAATTCAAAACCATAATCATTCATTGCAAAAGAAAATGTAACAGGCATGATGCGACTGATGCGATAGGCAAGAATGGCCGCCATAGCCTCATGTACTAACCGACCTTCAAAGGGATACACAAACAAATGAAACCCGTCGTCCGTTTCTATTTGTTCGATCAATAACTCATTTGCTCCCGGCACATGAGAAAGCTTTTGCTGAAGTGTAAAAAGAGGTTGAAGAATTTGTAATTCGTGAGTCGTGGGTCGTGAATCGTGAGAGGAAGACTGCTGACTGACGATTGACGATTCGCATCTCACACTATTCAAAGTTTCTCTCAACTTTTTTCCAAGATTTGCACTCAGTGGCATTCTTCCTCCCTGCCAACTCGGTACAATGGATTTTTTTGCGCTCGATTTCTTCACCAGCGCTGTCATGTCTTTTATCATTACAAACTCGAGTCGCCGACCTGCAAGAGTAAAAACATCGCCCGGTTCCAATCTTGATATAAACCATTCTTCGATAACACCGATGTAACCACCGCCTATAAATTTTACTTTCATCATCGCTTCGCTTACAATTGTCCCTATCTGCAAACGATGACGCATAGCTATCCGGCGATTTTTAATTTTATAAATTCCATCTTCAACTTCGATCTTTTTGAATTCATCATACTGTTGTAGCGCCGTGCCGCCGACTGTAATGTGAGCAAGAATTTCCAACCATTCTTCTTTTGTTATTTCCGCAAAACAGTAAGTCGTCTTCACTTCTTCAAATATTTCATCGGGTTTAAATCCCTCCGAAATTGCCAGGGTACACAGATATTGGATCAGCACATCAAAACATAACAACATGGGCTCGCGGCTTTCGATAAAATTTTCTTTCACTGCATTTTTCAAAGCCGCCGCTTCAACGAGTTCCAATGAATGGGTAGGCAGAAAATAAATTTTACTTACTGCATCGGGAGAATGACCACTTCTTCCTGCACGTTGTAAAAATCTTGCTACTCCCTTTGGCGAACCAACCTGTATCACCGTTTCCACTGGTCGAAAATCAACACCCAGGTCAAGACTGGCTGTGCAAACCACAGCTTTTAATTTTTCTTTATGCAAGGCGTCTTCTACCCAAATCCTCAATTCATGTTCAATACTTCCATGATGTAACGCGATGGCGCCGGCAAGTTCCGGCGCCCGGTTCAACAAAGTTTGATACCATATCTCACTCATACCTCTTGTATTAATAAATATGAGTGTGGTCTTACTGTTATTTATGATCGGAATTATTTTGTCTATTAGTTTAATTCCTAAATGACCGGCCCACGGGAACCTTTCAATTTCATCGGGAAATACAGATTCGATCTCAACTCTCTTCTGCATTTCAGCCTTCACAATAACAGCTTTCTTTTGATTGACGCCTAACGATGAAAGCAACACGTCTTTTGATTGTTCAAGATTGCCGATAGTTGCACTGATTCCCCAAACCATCGGTTTACTCTTCATCATTGACCATTGACAATTTACAATTCTGCTTATCGCTAATTCCACCTGCACACCTCTTTTGCTGCCAAGCAGTTCATGCCATTCATCAACAGCAATTATTTTTAGAGTTTTAAAAAAATCAGGATAATGCTTTTGTGCAAGAAGCAAATGCAGGCTTTCGGGTGTGATGATCAATACTTCGGGCATTTGTTTCGTTTGCCGCTGCCGTTCATTAATTTCTGTGTCTCCATTCCTGATACCTATTTTCCAACTCATACCCAATTCTTCAATCACTTCATTCATTGCCCGACCAATATCTTTGGCTAAGGCTCGTAATGGAGTGAGCCATAATAATTGTAAACCACTTTTTGTTTTTGATTTATAATTATCCGGATACCGATTAATAAAATCGATAAGCGATCCTAAAAAAACAGAAAAGGTTTTGCCACAACCAGTGGGTGCATTCACCAAACCACTTTCTTCATCCAGAATGTACTGCCAGGTTTGCTTTTGAAAATTGAAGGGCACAAGGCTTTTTGACAAAAACCATTCTTGAATAATACGATACCCCTTCGTTGTTTCGGGAAGTTGTGCCACCCTGCAAACTTAAGAGTAATGATCGATCCATTAAAAGAGGAAAATATGGATTGTGAATTATAATATTTAGCCGGGATGCGGACATGGAATGTCTTAGTTCACTTGCCAGTCTTTCAACCGCAACTCTGCATTTGTGGTTCCGAGATTTTCTTTTTTATAGTAAATCAGGCCAATTCCTTTAGCATAATAGTACGTATATTTTTCGCCTGTGTATGCATAAGTATTGCTTGCTCCTTTTATTTTTGGTTTCATTTCTATGATGTATACATTGGCAAAGGCATGACCATTTATAGCAATTGTAGCGTTAGCATTTAAACATGTGTAATCGTATTGAAGACTTATAATTTGTCCAAAAGAGGCTGTGTCACTATATTCCTTCGAATGCCATTGCGCATTGTTACTCAAGCCTTCTTTCAAAAAAGGAAGATCATCATATATTTTTTTTGCATACTGAAAAGAAGCCGTGTATTTATCTGCGGCTGCATACTCATAATAATCAGACCCTGATTTGCGGTAGTAAAGTATTATTGGACCTCCCGGGCTAATCTCCTCTTCAACCGTTTTATACACATTGCCATTCTTGTTATTTTCTCCGATGACTATTGTAGTTACAATATTTCCTTGATAATATAGATCTGTATAATCCCAATAGCTACTCATAGTAAGTGGAAAATGATCATTATTAGAAACTGTAACAGTCGTGATTACTGTATTTGAAAAATTGCACGATGAACCACCTGCTTTAACTGTAAATTCATCCGCACCCTCATGTATAGGTTTGCCAAAACCTTTCAAAGTGATCATTTGTGCTCCCGACGTTGAAAATGTGCCTGAAGCATAGAAATAATATCCATTTACGGTGTCTGTAGAAATTTCATAAAATCCGGGATTACTTACATCTACTACTATCGCAATTTCATTAGTTGTATCCAATGACAATCCTTTTACATAAGCGCCCGACACTGTATCAATCATACAGGAATTGGGTGCCCCCTGCAATATGAAAGAGGCGTTTGTCCCACTACTTACTTTATTAAGGAAATGGCAATTGCTGTCACCATAAATTATAGTGAATAGATCGCTGCCATTGACGAGTGGTTTGCCATATCCCTTAAGAGTTACCAAAACAATACCTGTATCCTTAAAATTTCCGGCCGCATAAAAGGAATAGCCGTTTACAGTATCTGTGGTAATGGAATAACTTCCTTTGGCGGTTACATGCACCTTCACCTTTACATTATTACTTCCATCAAGTTTTTTGTCTACAATATAATTGCCTTTAGTAGCCACCTCGCAATCATTGCTAATATCCTTTATTAAAACCCCTTCAGAAACAATATCAAAAAAGATCTCTCGCTGGCACGAAAAAACCAATAGAAAAATGGCTATAGAGAAAAAAGAAAGTAAACAAGTTTTCACCTTACTTTAAAATTACTCTTTTTAAGAAAGTCTGAGGAAAACAAAAGACCATTCATTGCTGAATGGTCTCGGTTTTCCTCAGAAGCAATTGTTATTGCTTAAGGATCTCTTTAGTTGTACGGTTAGAACCCTGTAGCACTTCTACAAGATAAGCGCCTGCCACATACATATCACCGAAGCGATAGCTGTCAAGCACACTTCCCCGCATCTGCTGTATCTTTCTTCCCGTCACATCATAAATATTAATTTGAACTGGTTCCTGTGAAGATGATTTTATTGTCAGCGTAAAGTTTGTCTGGCTCGGCACCGGTCTTACATTGATGGCAAGTGATGTTGTTAATTTGCTCATCTTCAAGTTAACAACGGAAGTGTCCTGTGTCAACCGCGTTCCCGAACAAGTATTGGTAATAGTTGCTACTGCCGATTGATAAGAAGCACATCCATCTGCATTGGTAACCACAAATGTATAACTGCCTGGTGCAAGACCTCCATAACTTCCTGTTGTTCCCGTGCCTGAAATAGATACATCATTGGGATGCAGCGTCAGCCACCATGTACCTGTAGCAGGCAGAGAGCTGAATAACACTGTGCCTGTAGGCGTCTGGCAATTAGGCTGCACAATCGAAGTAATTATCGGCGTAGCCGGTGTCGACCATGTGTTGATATGTACTACAGCTGTTGGAGCAGAAGTACACCCCCCAGCAGTCGTCACCGTAAACTGGTAGTTATGAGGAGCAAGACCTGTAACCGTGTATGTTCCGCCGCTGCCTGTTATATTACCCGGATTGATCGTCCAGTTGCCTGACGGCAATCCTGTCAAGGCAACTGATCCGCTCGGGGATGAACAGGTTGGTTGGATGATCGTGCCCACTATAGGTGCTGATACACCTCCAACAGTTACGTTCGTTGTCGTTGTGTTCGTGCAGCCGCCATTACTGAATGTGTAAGTTACTGTGTAAGTACCTGCCACACTTGCTCCAAGATTGATACTTCCTGTTGACGAGTTAATACTCAATCCATTCGGATTGGCTGTGTATGTACCTCCTCCTTGTCCCGTTCTTGTTACCGTAGCAGTTCCTGATGCGCTGCAGTATGGATTACCGGCATAGCTGATATTTGCTGTAGCTATTGCTATTACTGTTACATTCTTCGTCCGCGACGCATTACCGCATTTGTTGCTTATCGTGTACACTACCCTAACCGTTCCGGCTGACACACCTGTCACTATTCCATTCTGATCTATTGTGGCAGAGCCGGTCAGATTCTGTATTGACCATGTTCCACCTGTTGAAGCATCCGTAAAGGCTGGAGTCATTGACCGAACGCATACCGATTAAAGCTCCCCCGCCGATTGTCGCTATTGCCGATACAGTCGGTGTTGCAAGCTTGGTTATAGTTGTGGTCGTTGTGTTTGAACATGCACCATTGCTAAAGCTATAGGTCACAACATAGGTTCCTGCAGGCGTAGCATGAAGGTTCACGGTTCCGGTCGCAGCGTTAATACTTAGTCCTGATGTGCCTGAATAGCTGCCACCTGACTGACCATTTCTTGTCACATATGCGTATACATCCGAGTTACAATAAGGATTGTCATCATAACTAATGGTTGCACTGGGCACAGCATTTACCAAAAGCGACTTTGTAGCAACATTTTATCCGCAACTACTGGTTGCTGTGTATTTAACAGTAACTGTTCCTGCCGATAGCCCGGTGACAACTCCACCTGAACTAATGCTGGCTGATCCGCCTCCATTTTCAATGGACCATGTGCCACCTGGCGTGGCATCTGTAAAGGCTGGCGTCGTTGATCCAACACACACTGATGCTGCACCGCCACTGATAGAAGCAACAGATTGTCCCGCCGATATGGTCACACTGGTAGTGGTCATACTCGAACATGTACCGTTACTGAAACTGTATGTAACTGTATAGGTTCCGGGCACGCTGGCTCCGAGATTGATCGTTCCGCTCGAAGCGTTAAGACTCAATCCTGCCGAAGATGAATAAACTCCGCCCGATTGTCCTGTCCTGTTTACAGTAGCTATTCCCGAATTACAATATGGACCTCCGGTATAACTGATGCTTGCTGTTGGAAGTGCTATTATTGTCACATTCCTTGTTCTTGCTGCACTGCCGCATTTGTTGCTTATCGTGTACACTACCCTAACTGTTCCGGCTGACACACCTGTCACTATTCCATTCTGATCTGTTGTGGCAGAGCCGGTCAGATTCTGTATTGACCATGTTCCACCTGTTGAAGCATCCGTAAAGGCTGGAGTCATTGACCCAACGCATACCGATGAAGCTCCCCCGCCGATTGTCGCTATTGCCGATGCAGTCGGTGTTGCAAGCTTGGTTATAGTTGTGGTCGTTGTGTTCGAACATGCACCATTGCTAAAGCTATAGGTCACAACATAGGTTCCCGTAGGCGTAGCATGAAGGTTCACGGTTCCGGTCGCAGCGTTAATACTTAGTCCTGATGTACCTGAATAGCTGCCACCTGACTGACCATTTCTTGTCACATATGCCCATACATCTGAGTTACAATAAGGATTGCTGTCGTAACTAATAGTTGCAGTCGGTATTGGGTTCACCGTTACCACGGTTACGCTTGAAGTTGCCGAGCAACCCGAAGCATTCGTTACTGTCACTGTATATGATCCACTTGTAGTCACCGTTATTGATTGAGTCGTCGCTCCATTGCTCCACAACCACGAGCTACCCGCTGATGCAGTCAGAATTACTGATCCACCCTGGCAGAAGGTAGTTGAGCCTCCCGCTGTGATAGTAGATGCCGGTGCTGGGTTCACTGTTACCACCGTTGCTGCTGAAGTTGCTGAACAACCCCCGGCATTGGTTACAGTTACTGTATACGATCCGCTTGTGCTTACTGTTATTGATTGGGTCGTTGCTCCGGTACTCCACAGCCATGAGCTGCCTGCAGATGCAGTCAATACCACTGATCCGCCTGTGCAGAAGGTAGTAGGACCACCTGCTGTAATGGTAGCCGCTGGTGCAGGGTTCACTGTTACCACTGTTGCTGCAGAAGTTGCTGAACAACCTCCGGCATTAGTTACAGTTACTGTATACGATCCGCTTGTGCTTACTGTTATTGATTGGGTTGTTGCTCCATTGCTCCACAACCACGAGCTGCCGGCTGATGCGGTCAGTACCACTGATCCGCCAGTACAGAACGTAGTCGGACCACCGGCTGTAATAGTCGCTGTCGGAGGTGTATTTACTGTAACTACTGTTGCAGCAGAGGTCGCAGAACAACCTGATATATTGCTGACGGTCACTGTAAATGATCCACCGGCACTTGTCGTTATTGATTGAGTCGTTGCTCCTGTGCTCCACAGCCATGAACTACCGGCTGAAGCAGTCAATACCACTGATCCGCCTATGCAGAAGGTAGTAGGACCACCCGGTGTAATCGTCGCTATCGGGGCAGGATTAACGGTTACTACTGTCGGGGCAGATGTTGCAGAACAACCTCCCGCATTTGTCACAGTTACCGTATACGATCCGCTCGCAGTTACTACTATCGACTGCGTTGTTTCGCCTGTGCTCCACAGCCATGAGCTGCCGGCAGACGCAAACAGCGTAACAAAACCGCCACTGCAGAATGTTGTTACACCACCAGGCGTAATTGTAGCAGTGGCCGGCGGTACAACTGTTACCACTGTTGGTGTAGAAGTTGCCGGGCAACCTGAAGCATTGGTTACAGTTACTGTATACGATCCACTCGCATTTACTGTTATTGACTGAGTCGTTTCTCCTGTACTCCATAACCATGAACTGCCGGCTGATGCGGTCAGTACCACTGATCCGCCAGTACAGAACGTAGTCGGGCCACCTGCTGTAATTGTCGCTGCTGGTGCAGGGTTCACTGTTACTACAGTGGCTGCAGAAGTGGCTGAACAACCTGAAGCATTGGTTACAGTTACTGAATACGATCCGCTTGTATTTACTGTTATAAATTGAGTCGTTTGTCCCGTGCTCCATAACCATGAGCTGCCTGCCGATGCGATCAATACCACTGATCCGCCTGTGCAGAAGGTAGTAGGGCCACTTGCTGTAATAGTAGCTGTCGGTGCGGGGTTCACTGTTACCACCGTGGCTGCAGAAGTTGTTGAACAACCTCCGGCATTGGTTACAGTTACAGTATACGATCCGCTTGCGCTTACTGTTATTGATTGGGTCGTTTCTCCTGTACTCCACAACCATGAGCTGCCGGCTGATGCGGTTAGTACCACTGATCCGCCTGTGCAGAAGGTAGTCGGACCACCCGCTGTAATTGTCGCCGCTGGTGCAGGGTTCACTGTTACCACTGTTGCTGCAGAAGTTGCTGAACAACCTGAAGCATTAGTTACAGTTACTGTATACGATCCGTTTGTACTTACTGTTATAAATTGAGTCGTTTGTCCCGTGCTCCACAACCATGAGCTGCCTGCCGATGCGATCAATACCACTGATCCGCCTGTGCAGAACGTAGTAGGACCACTTGGTGTAATAGTGGCTGTCGGTGCAGGGTTCACTGTTACCACCGTTACTGCAGAAGTTGCTGAACAACCTCCGGCATTGGTTACAGTTACAGTATATGATCCGCTTGTGCTTACTGTTATTGATTGGGTCGTTTCTCCTGTACTCCACAACCATGAACTGCCGGCTGATGCGGTCAGTACTACTGATCCGCCTGTGCAGAAGGTAGTCGGACCACCTGCTGTAATTGTCGCCGCTGGTGCAGGATTCACTGTTACTACCGTGGCTGCAGAAGTTGCTGAACAACCTCCCGCATTGGTTACGGTTACTGTGTACGATCCGCTTGCGCTTACTGTTATTGATTGGGTCGTTGCTCCGGTGCTCCACAACCATGAGCTGCCGGCTGATGCGGTCAGTACCACTGATCCGCCTGTGCAGAACGTAGTAGGACCACCTGCTGTAATGGTAGCTGTTGGTGCGGGGTTCACTGTTACTACAGTGGCTGCAGAAGTTGCTGAGCAACCTCCGGCATTGGTTACAGTTACTGTATACGATCCGCTTGTGCTTACCGTTATCGATTGGGTCGTTTCTCCTGTGCTCCACAACCATGAGTCTCCCGCTGATGCGGTCAGTACCACTGATCCGCCTGTGCAGAAGGTAGTCGGGCCACCCGCTGTAATTGTCGCTGCTGGTGCAGGGCTCACTGTTACTACAGTGGCTGCAGAAGTTGCCGAACAACCTGAAGCATTGGTTACGGTTACCGTGTACGATCCGCTTGTACTTACTGTTATCGATTGGGTCGTTTCTCCTGTGCTCCATAACCATGAGCTGCCGGCTGATGCGGTCAGTACCACTGATCCGCCTGTACAGAAGGTAGTAGGACCACCCGCTGTAATTGTCGCCGTCGGCAGCAGATTCACTGTTACCACAGTTGCTGCAGAAGTTGCCGAACAACCTGAAGCATTGGTTACGGTTACTGAATACGATCCGCTCGTACTTACTGTTATTGACTGGGTCGTTTCTCCCGTGCTCCACAACCATGAGCTGCCGGCTGATGCGGTCAATACCACTGATCCGCCTGTGCAGAACGTAGTCGGACCACCTGCTGTAATTGTCGCTGCTGGTGCAGGATTCACTGTTACTACAGTGGCTGCAGAAGTGGCTGAACAACCTGAAGCATTGGTTACAGATACTGTATACGATCCGCTTGCGCTTACTGTTATTGATTGGGTCGTTTCTCCTGTACTCCATAACCATGAGCTGCCGGCTGATGCGGTCAGTACCACTGATCCGCCTGCACAGAAGGTAGTAGGACCACCTGCTGTAATTGTCGCCGCTGGTGCAGGGTTCACTGTTACTACAGTGGCTGCAGAAGTGGCTGAACAACCTGAAGCATTGGTTACAGTTACTGAATACGATCCGCTTGTACTTACTGTTATTGATTGGGTCATAGCTCCGGTGCTCCAGAACCATGAACTACCTGCTGATGCAGTCAATACCACTGATCCGCCTGAGCAGAAGGTAGTAGGACCACCAGGTGTGATCGTAGCTGCTGGAGAAGCAGATACTGTTATGGGATAAGATGCAGTAACTGTTCCGCAACTATTTGTAACCTTATAAAAAATGGTTGGACTTCCCGGCGCTACTCCCGTTACAACGCCTGAACTATTCACTGTGGCAACCGCCTCATTACTGCTGCTCCATGTACCATTTGGATCTCCGCTGGTGCTCAAATTAATTGACGAACCACCAACACACAGTGCTGTCGGGCCACTGATCGTTCCTGCATTGGCAGCAGGATCGACTGTAACTGCAAAAGGAGTAGTGGTGGATATTCCACAACCATTGGTAACGCTGTACACAATTGTGGTATTTCCCGGGGCTACACCCATTACAGATCCTGTAGAAGGATTTACTGAGGCAATATTGCTGTTACCACTGCTCCATGTGCCACCCGGATCGCCGGTAACAACACTAAAGAATACGGATGCATTGGCACATATATGCGACACGCCATTAATAGTTCCTGCATTTGGCGCCGCATTTATAGTGATGGTTTTTTGTGATTTGAATGTTCCGCAACTATTGGTGACGGTATAGAATATGGTCGGACTTCCGGCCATAATACCTGTTACTACTCCCGTTGCAGGATCTACAATAGCAATGGATTCATTACTGCTGCTCCAGACGCCACCGGTCGTGCCGTCACTGCTAAGCGTAATCTGGGAGCCTACACATACCGATGATGGCCCGCTGATCACTCCCGGATTTGGAGCCGGATCAACAGTTAGCACGAATGAAGCCGCTGCCGGTGTACAACCACCCTGGATGATATAGAAAATTACCGCTGGTCCTGCTGACACACCTGAAACTAATCCGAAACCAGGGTTCAGAACTGACGCTATTGACGGTGACCCGCTTACCCATATTCCACCAGGATCTCCGGTGCTTGTCAGGAATACGGATGAACCGGCACATACATTTGATGGCCCGGTTATAATTCCGGCATTCGGTTGCCCGTTCACCGTGATCGTATATTGTGCAACAGACGTTCCGCAGCTATTTGTGACCGTGTAGAAAATAGTGGGACTGCCCGGCAACAAACCTGTTACTACCCCGGTTTGAGTAACTGATGCCAAAGACGGATTACCACTGCTCCATACGCCGCCTGTACTTCCGCTCGTACTCAGGTTGATCGAAGATCCCTGGCATACTGTTGCAGGCCCGCTTATTGCTCCTGCATTGGCAGGCGACAAGATTGTAACTGTAAAGCTGAGAGTCGTATGATTGTTATGTGCATCAGTCGCCGTATATACAATGGTTGTCATTCCCACAGGGAAGCTTGAACCACTCAATGGCCCTGACGTTTGCACAATGGATGCACCCGGGCAATTATCTGTCACTGTAGGTGGCGTCCATCCCACGATCGGGCTGCATGATGTAATATTCTGCGGTAAATTGTTTATTGTCGGTGGAGTATTATCCACTACTGTTACATTAAAGCTATAGCTAACACTGTTGCCATGGCTGTCTGAGAAATTATAGGTAACCGTTGTGTTTCCAACAGGGAAACTTTCTCCCGGGTTATGATTGGAAGAAACCAACACATCACCGCAATTATCCATGGCTGTCGGTGCTGTCCATGTCACTACCTGGCTACAACTGTTCTGATCAAGATCATTACTATAAACAGTCATACTTTGCGTGCCATGAGGGTCTATTGTTGGCGGCTGATTATCTATAACAGTGATAGTCTGGGTCACATTAGTGCTGTTACCGCATTCATCAGATACTGTGTATGTTCTCGTCACTATATATGGACTTGTCGTCGTACCACTGCCGCCATTGTTCACGTCTCCGGCAAAGGTCACGCTTGGCACAGCCGTGCAATTATCCTGTGCATCTGTTACAACTGAAGGATTAGGTAGAGGTATATCATTTATACACTGCACATTGATCGTTACCGGGTTGCTCGCAGTCGGAGCTGTTTTATCAAGTTTCCTGAATGTTGCAGGAGAAGCTCCGCAGATCGCACTGAATGTGCCTGCCGGTATACTGCCACAGTCTGCCGCAGTTACATAGCGGGTCCTTATATTGTATCCTAGGCAATTATCGGCAGTTGGAGGCGTGTTTGCTCCCCAGTTTACTCCGTCATCAAAACTATATTGAATCGTGAATCCTGTTACGCTGGCAGGAGGTGTTACTATAATATCCTCGTTGCAGTTTGGATTAACAACAGGAGCAGGAGGTGCTGCCGGGAAGACTACAAATGATTTTGTATCTGAGCATGCACCCACAGGACTAGTATAAGTTGCGGTAAAGCAGCCCGGTGTTGCCGGTGTAAATTCACCGGTTGAAGGGTCAATTGTGCCGCCCCCGCTTACTAACCATGTACCACCTGGTGTTCCACCTGCCTGGGTGAAGGTTATATTACCTCCTCCAATACAAGCATTTGTAGTGGTCACTGCAGGTTGCCTATCATTGGTCAATATCACTTCATCAAAGGCACTGCATGTACCATTGGTAACAGTCCATCTAAGCGTCGCACTTGTTCCTGCAACAACGTCTGTGATTGTTGTTGCCGGATCGTTTGGATCGGTGATCGTGGCCGTTCCGCTTTCCAGTGTCCATACACCTGTTCCCACTGTTGGCGCACTCTGCGTCATCGTGAAGGTTGATGTATTACACAAGGTCTGGTCTGGCTGATCACTTACCACCGGCTGTATATCATTTTGTACTGTCACTTCATCAAAGGCACTGCATGTACCATTGGTAACAGTCCATCTAAGCGTCGCACTTGTTCCTGCAACAACGTCTGTGATTGTCGTTGCCGGATCGTTTGGATCGGTGATCGTGGCCGTTCCGCTTTCCAGTGTCCATACACCTGTTCCCACTGTTGGCGCACTCTGCGTCATCGTGAAGGTTGATGTATTACACAAGGTCTGGTCTGGCTGATCACTTACCACGGGCTGTATATCATTTTGTACTGTCACTTCATCAAAGGCACTGCATGTACCATTGGTAACAGTCCATCTAAGCGTCGCACTTGTTCCTGCAACAACGTCTGTGATTGTCGTTGCCGGATCGTTTGGATCGGTGATCGTGGCCGTTCCGCTTTCCAGTGTCCATACACCTGTTCCCACAGTTGGCGCACTCTGCGTCATCGTGAAGGTTGATGTATTACACAAGGTCTGGTCCGGCTGATCACTTACCACGGGCTGTATATCATTTTGTACTGTCACTTCATCAAAGGCACTGCATGTACCATTGGTAACAGTCCATCTAAGCGTCGCACTTGTTCCTGCAACAACGTCTGTGATTGTCGTTGCCGGATCGTTTGGATCGGTGATCGTGGCCGTTCCGCTTTCCAGTGTCCATACACCTGTTCCCACTGTTGGCGCACTCTGCGTCATCGTGAAGGTTGATGTATTACACAAGGTCTGGTCCGGCTGATCACTTACCACGGGCTGTATATCATTTTGTACTGTCACTTCATCAAAGGCACTGCATGTACCATTGGTAACAGTCCATCTAAGCGTCGCACTTGTTCCTGCAACAACGTCTGTGATTGTCGTTGCCGGATCGTTTGGATCGGTGATCGTGGCCGTTCCGCTTTCCAGTGTCCATACACCTGTTCCCACTGTTGGCGCACTCTGCGTCATCGTGAAGGTTGATGTATTACACAACGTCTGGTCCGGCTGATCACTTACCACGGGCTGTATATCATTTTGTACTGTCACTTCATCAAAGGCACTGCATGTACCATTGGTAACAGTCCATCTAAGCGTCGCACTTGTTCCTGCAACAACGTCTGTGATTGTCGTTGCCGGATCGTTTGGATCGGTGATCGTGGCCGTTCCGCTTTCCAGTGTCCATACACCTGTTCCCACTGTCGGCGCACTCTGCGTCATCGTGAAGGTTGATGTATTACACAGCGTCTGGTCCGGCTGATCACTTACCACGGGCTGTATATCATTTTGTACTGTCACTTCATCAAAGGCACTGCATGTACCATTGGTAACAGTCCATCTAAGCGTCGCACTTGTTCCTGCAACAACGTCTGTGATTGTCGTTGCCGGATCGTTTGGATCGGTGATCGTGGCCGTTCCGCTTTCCAGTGTCCATACACCTGTTCCCACAGTCGGCGCACTCTGCGTCATCGTGAAGGTTGATGTATTACACAGCGTCTGGTCCGGCTGATCACTTACCACGGGCTGTATATCATTTTGTACTGTCACTTCATCAAAGGCACTGCATGTACCATTGGTAACAGTCCATCTAAGCGTCGCACTTGTTCCTGCAACAACGTCTGTGATTGTCGTTGCCGGATCGTTTGGATCGGTGATCGTGGCCGTTCCGCTTTCCAGTGTCCATACACCTGTTCCCACAGTCGGCGCACTCTGCGTCATCGTGAAGGTTGATGTATTACACAAGGTCTGGTCCGGCTGATCACTTACCACGGGCTGTATATCATTTTGTACTGTCACTTCATCAAAGGCACTGCATGTACCATTGGTAACAGTCCATCTAAGCGTCGCACTTGTTCCTGCAACAACGTCTGTGATTGTCGTTGCCGGATCGTTTGGATCGGTGATCGTGGCCGTTCCGCTTTCCAGTGTCCATACACCTGTTCCCACAGTTGGCGCACTCTGCGTCATCGTGAAGGTTGATGTATTACACAGCGTCTGGTCCGGCTGATCACTTACCACGGGCTGTATATCATTTTGTACTGTCACTTCATCAAAGGCACTGCATGTACCATTGGTAACAGTCCATCTAAGCGTCGCACTTGTTCCTGCAACAACGTCTGTGATTGTCGTTGCCGGATCGTTTGGATCGGTGATCGTGGCCGTTCCGCTTTCCAGTGTCCATACACCTGTTCCCACTGTTGGCGCACTCTGCGTCATCGTGAAGGTTGATGTATTACACAAGGTCTGGTCTGGCTGATCACTTACCACGGGCTGTATATCATTTTGTACTGTCACTTCATCAAAGGCACTGCATGTACCATTGGTAACAGTCCATCTAAGCGTCGCACTTGTTCCTGCAACAACGTCTGTGATTGTCGTTGCCGGATCGTTTGGATCGGTGATCGTGGCCGTTCCGCTTTCCAGTGTCCATACACCTGTTCCCACTGTTGGCGCACTCTGCGTCATCGTGAAGGTTGATGTATTACACAGCGTCTGGTCCGGCTGATCACTTACCACGGGCTGTATATCATTTTGTACTGTCACTTCATCAAAGGCACTGCATGTACCATTGGTAACAGTCCATCTAAGCGTCGCACTTGTTCCTGCAACAACGTCTGTGATTGTCGTTGCCGGATCGTTTGGATCGGTGATCGTGGCCGTTCCGCTTTCCAGTGTCCATACACCTGTTCCCACTGTTGGCGCACTCTGCGTCATCGTGAAGGTTGATGTATTACACAGCGTCTGGTCCGGCTGATCACTTACCACGGGCTGTATATCATTTTGTACTGTCACTTCATCAAAGGCACTGCATGTACCATTGGTAACAGTCCATCTAAGCGTCGCACTTGTTCCTGCAACAACGTCTGTGATTGTCGTTGCCGGATCGTTTGGATCGGTGATCGTGGCCGTTCCGCTTTCCAGTGTCCATACACCTGTTCCCACAGTTGGCGCACTCTGCGTCATCGTGAAGGTTGATGTATTACACAGCGTCTGGTCTGGCTGATCACTTACCACGGGTAGTATATCATTTTGTACTGTCACTTCATCAAAGGCACTGCATGTACCATTGGTAACAGTCCATCTAAGCGTCGCACTTGTTCCTGCAACAACGTCTGTGATTGTCGTTGCCGGATCGTTTGGATCGGTGATCGTGGCCGTTCCGCTTTCCAGTGTCCATACACCTGTTCCCACAGTTGGCGCACTCTGCGTCATCGTGAAGGTTGATGTATTACACAGCGTCTGGTCCGGCTGATCACTTACCACGGGCTGTATATCATTTTGTACTGTCACTTCATCAAAGGCACTGCATGTACCATTGGTAACAGTCCATCTAAGCGTCGCACTTGTTCCTGCAACAACGTCTGTGATTGTCGTTGCCGGATCGTTTGGATCGGTGATCGTGGCCGTTCCGCTTTCCAGTGTCCATACACCTGTTCCCACAGTCGGCGCACTCTGCGTCATCGTGAAGGTTGATGTATTACACAGCGTCTGGTCTGGCTGATCACTTACCACCGGTAGTTCATCGATTGTTATGCTGACAGCCTGTGAAGTAGTACAACCATTCGCATTGGTAACAGTTATCATACCATTATAAGTACCATGCAGGGCGCCTCCTGATATCACAATTCCATCCAGTGTTCCACCGTTCTCATCAAATGTGAAAGGTGTTGAAGGCTGGTCATCAAGACCTGCGGCGTTAGCTGTATTATCCCAATCAATGCTGTAGGAGATCGGGTTGTTGGTTGCTGCGGTATAGCCAACAAATGTTCCCTGCGGATCATTGCTTTCACATACCGTTTGCAGAGTTCCTGCTATAGAAACCGTTGGTAAAGTACTTTCGTCCGGCTGCGTCAACGTTACCACCTGGCATGTTCCGTCTACTGTCAGTGCTGGTGGTCTGATCACTACCACCTGAAGAGCCATCAGTAAGTATAAAATGTACCGTGCCCTGGTTAATACCCGTCACGATTCCCTGCTGTGTAACCGTAGCAATATTGTCATCTAAACTGGACCAGGTAGAGGAATATTGTTATCAGCAGCCGGTGATACAAGCTGTGTGCTGCTTCCTTTACAGATATAACTCAGGTTTCCTATTATACTTACCGGGATTGACGGGTAAATGTATTTATTAAAGTCCTGTACATAATCACTGCATATACCGTTGGATACGGTCATTTCCAAAGTAACATAACTACCCTCATCAACCTGAACAGGCGTGTATGATGGTGTCCATGTATCCGCACCTGAAAGACCGCCTGCACCGCTTATTATTTGCCAATGGATGGTAGAATTTGCCATCGTTGTATTTCCGGTTGGTTGGGCATGTACGGTAAAAGGTCCGTTAGGGCATGCATTATCAAAATCAAAATCAGTTATTTCAGCAGTAACGGGTTGAGCTACATCGATAGTAACAGACGCCGTCAGCACTTTGGTACAGTTCATAGCAGTATTCGTTGCCAGCACATTAAAGACTGTTTGACTGCTCAACTGTCCTGTTTGCAACGCAAGTACACCGTTGTTTCCGGCCACCGCCGAACCAACAGCGGTGAAGGTGTGATTTTGTGGATCGTAATTCGTTATTAACTGATAAGTAGTTGTGGATACAGATGGATTTCCGACTGTTCCGATACTAATGGTCGCCCCGTTTACATCGTCAACACACACTATTGGCGTCGTTGTCGCAACAGGTATGTCTGCCGGTTCATCAATGATAACCGTGGTTGTGGCTATATTAGGACAGCCTGTTGGGCCGCCGAAGAAAGAATAAGTTACGGTATAAGTACCCGGCGTACTCAAAGAGGTGAATGATGTTATCCTGCCGGAGAATTATCAAAACCACTTGTATTTATATTCAGACCTGATGGCGAGGCTGAATAAGAACCGGTAATAGGGGTGATATTCTGATTCAGTGTTACCTGTCTTGATATCTGTTGTCTGAAGTACAGAAAATCGTTGAGGTTGACATTATAATCCGAGTAAGAGATCGTCGCCTGTGGCAAAGCTCTAATCTCGACCGAAATACTGAATGGAGCTTCGCCGCGGCATGTGCCCGTAGCTGCAATAGTATTGGTCACGGAATAAGTATTAGGAGCGCTGGCCTGCAGGTCGATTTACACCGGTGGAGGATTGATTATTAAACCCGCAGGCGAAAATGTAAATGTTCCACCGGTACCCATTATTAATAAATGTAGGGTTTGCGTGTCTTGCCCGGTACTGCCTTACAGTATGAACTGGCCGAATACGTGAAAATCAGCTACCGGTGTTGGATTCACGGTTATCGTAAATGTTATCGGCGTACCGCTACAAGTACCATTTGACGGAGTTACCGTAATGGTTGAAGTGATTGGCGTTGTTCCTGCATTAGTTGCAGTAAACGAAGGAATGGATGTTCCGGCTCCGTTTGCAGCTAAATCACCGATGCTTGTATTACCATTTGTCCAGGTAAAAGTAGTTGCGCCGTTACTGCCAGATAGATTAATGGCTGGTGTAGTACCCGGGCAAAATAACTGGTTACCGGGGTTTGTTGCAACTGGCCCCCCTGGGTTGGATCTGTGATCACGAAATTATCCATGTCCGTACAATCCCATCATCCGGAAGTCATCCAGAATTTAATCTTAATATTGACGACGCTGCAGTACTTTAATAAAAGGTTGCTTCCCAGAACAGAACCAAAATTATCATTGATGGATCCGATTATTGTAAATGCTGTCCAGGTATACCGCCATTATCTGTACTGTATTCGCAGGTTATATTGGTATTGGGTGAAAGAGATAGTATTTGTTGTCTGAGAAGTGTGCTATACTTACCATTGATACCCGTATAACCGCTTAAATTCATAGCTGTGGTGAAGCCCATCGATGATGGCGTAAAACTAAACTTGTACATTAAAGCACCCGGTGAGCCAGGTCAGTCGATTTTTAAGGACATATTGTTATTGTTGAACCTTTACTAAACCTCGCATGCCTGCCGGTTGAAATACTATTAGCTCCACTGTTATTACACAGCATTTGCTGATTAGTTCCCGTGCCGTATGTCGTAGCCAGGTTTGTATCCGCTATAAAGTCTTGCGAGAAAAGAGTTGACAGGAGGACATGCCGAAAGTGCCGTTACTGTTATATCCCCATTTACAAAACCTGTTGTAGGATTAATATCATAATTATTAATGTCAAATGTTCCTCCTGTCGGATTTGAAGGTGTTATTTGACCCGGATAAGACCCTACGGCATCACCCGCAGCCGCTCCTGTTCCATAAGTCAAAGTAACAAAACCGATTGTTTCGCCATTTTGCAGGCCGCCTGGAGTGAAGCCGGTGGCGCTTGCGCCACTTGTAAGCGTATTACCATAAATTTTCGATACATTATCTGCGGTGATCGTCAGTGGCGCCTTGCTCACGGTTCCGTTAAACGGAACTGGGTTGATAATATAGTTGCTGGCCAAAAATCCTCCGCTGCCGGTTGCATTTGACGGCGTCACCACATATCCTGCACCTGCCGCTGTCGTTGCTGAAATACCCGCAGCATCGGGTGTAAGAGTTACATTGGTAACGGCTTCGCTTCCTATACCTGTTGCATCGGCCGTAAAGTTTGTCGCACTGTTGCTGATAACCGCCAATGCTGTACCATATATCTTGGAAGGCCCTGTTGCTGTAATGGTAAGAGGTGCTCCTGTAATATCCGCAACCACGCCTGGCTGCGTAACCAAATAGTTTCCGGAAGCTGATCCGCCGATGGTGAACCCGCTTGTAGTTACTGTTTTACCGTTCACTGCATTGGCATCAGGTGTAAATGTGCCTGTGGCCCCACTGGCATCAAGAGTAACGTTTGCCTCTTCCCCGGCCACTATGCCGTCAAGTGCTGCAGCGCCTGTGTTCAATGTCGCCGTTGTATTTCCGTCGTACACTTTATTGTTGGCTGTTACACCGGTAATGGTAAGCATCTTCGCATTGATATCACCGGTAGTGGCAAGATCGGCCATGCTGTAGTTGGAGGCTAAGCCGGTTCCGTCCGCAAGGGTATAGGAGATGGTTGTTGGATAAGTTCCTATGTCAGCACTTGAATAATCAGTTGCCGATGTTGTGATATTTAATGTTTGGCCAAATTGCAGTCCGTTTACGGTTCCAAGGGTTATCGCTCCCGGTGTTTTGCTGCCGTCATAATCTCTTGATGCAACGGTTGACGTTGCAGTTAAGGGTCGTTGCGTAACGTCGCTGCTTAAAATGGCCACCGCTGTGCTCACTGCATGGTCACCACTTTCTATTTGAATGTTGTCGGAATAACTGCCCACATTAGTATTGGCTGCCAGCCGCACGTATACTATAGTGGTAGGAATGCTGCCTGATCCGGTGATGGTGGCAGTGCTTCCAAAACCTGAAGCTCCTCCCGGTGTTATAGAAACTTCGAACCCTGTGTGTGCAGTAATGTTAATGCCGCCAGTGATCCCCGCGCCACTTACGCTGAAGGTCATGTTCGTAGAGGGATCGCCATAAATAGTGCTGACAGAAGTAGGATCCAATGCTGCATCAATATTGATGGCACTGGTTGCTACGCCGAGTGTAAAATACCGGTCGCTGCCAATATCGTTCGAATTGATAATAAATATTCCGTTCACTATACCGCCCAGCGAGGTATACATGCCGCTGGGTGCACTGGATGTTGCCGCAATGGCATTGGCCGAAAGACCCGGCTTGCCAAGCGAAACAGTGGAATTGTTGAAATCCCCTGTAGTGATCAATGACCAGTATTCAGTATTGCTGATGCTCGTAAGCGTTCCGTCATGAGTACCAGTTGGATCGATGTTAAACGCTTCTACCGTAGCCGATGCCGCCGGCCCCGCACCCGTAGTTGGGTTCACCAGTGCAAATGGCAGGTATCCTGTAGTGCCTCCTACAGGGAAATTGTAAGTAGAACCCGTTGCAAGATTGGATGGCAGGTTCCAGGTTACAGGACCATTAATATAGGCATTAAGTCCGCCGCCAAAAATGGCTGCGGCGCTTGTGTTTGTTATTACAAGGCCTGCTGTATTTGTTGCAAGCACACCGGAATTGGCCGTTTGAAAACTAAGCGTACCTGCCACGTTTAATGTAGCTGTGCTCCCGTTGATCACCAGCCGTGTACCCGTGCTTTTTGCCAGCGTTAGATCATTAAAGCTTTGTGTAGTGGCTGTTCCTGTTATGAACTGGTCCGTTACTGTATTATTAAAGGTAACGGCTCCTGTTGCCAGTGCCAGGTCGGCGCCGTTATTTGTCCAGTTGCCTTTTAGATATATATTGGCACCGGGCGTAAACGTGCCTGCAGTATAAAGAAAATCGCCATTGATATTAAATGTAGATGGTGCAGCAAAACCGCCTGCAGTTTCTGTAAAATCATTTACGGTTAAGGTTGTTGTACTTCCGCCGGTCGAAACAGTTCCGCCGCTATTAATAACAACATTATTGAAAGTTTGGGTGGACGCAGTACCATTGATTGATTGTGCCGATACACCATTGAACGTAACAGTGCTTGCATTGACATTAAAGCTTCCCCCGTTATTGGTCCAGTTGCCGGAAACATCCAATGTATTTGACCCGGTAATTGTCAGTGAGGCACCTGCCCCGTTAAAGGTAATGTTATGACAGACCGCTGCGGGACCTGCAACACCACCAATGTTGGGCATGTTGCCGGTTGTTGTGCTGGTGGGGATTATTACATCCGTAGTGGCGGTAGGTACTCCGCCGCACCAGTTTGAACCATCATTCCAGTCGGTGCTGGCGGTACCCAGCCACTGGCCATTTGCATTTACCGTTACAGTTACTGCTGTACGGTTTGTGCTTACGCAATTCGATGCAGAAAGGGCTTCTGCATAATAAGTTGTAGTGGCTGCCGGGGATACGGAAAAATCAGCCCCACTGGCGCTGCTGCCGATGGATACACCACCGCTTGCCTGCGTGTACCATTGAATGGTATTACCTGCTGAAGTTGCATTCAGATTTGATGAGCCACCTGCACAGATCGCAGATGGAGTTGCTGTAACAGATATAGGTATTGAAGGAAGAGGGTTCACTGTTACTGCCAGGCTTCCTGCACCTAAACTCCAAAGAAGTGTTGTATTATTTCTTGACCTGATATAATAAGTACCAGAGGTATTTACATTAAAAGTAGCTCCTGAATTTGCAGTGCTAGTTCCTGTTGGTGTTGTTTGCCAGTACCAGGTTTCTCCTCCTGGAGGAGTGCCTGTTCTTGTTAAAGTAACTCCTACATCGGCACATTGTGGTGAGTTAGAAGTTGGATTTGCAGGAGTGGCTGGAGTGACTGTTCCATCTATATCAATACCTCTAAAATTTCCTGCCACAGTGCCCTGACAAAAAATTCCATAAGTGTCAGTTGTATTATTTGCATCGGATCCATAAACTCTGAAAGTAATTGCTGTTGTTCGATTTTGCAACGCTGTCACTCCACTTACAGTAAGAGTATGATTTGTTGCTGTAGTTGTAGGGAGCCAAGACGCAACTACATTGTTTGCATATGCATCATCACTAAATCTTAGATAAGCGTCAAAAGATGAAGAGTTCGTAGATCTCTGATCTCTGATTTTTATTGCAGAAATAGAAATAGCAATTCCGGGATTTGGGGTAATGGTAAATTCATAATAATCATTGCTGGCAATTGAGAGAGTAGATGAAGTTGACCAACCAGACGAATTATATCCATTCGTGCCGCTTGCCGCTGCTATACCACCTCCTCTTGACAAAGCTGAAAATGTGACATTCGATACAACTCCCGTAGCATTTAAACTCCCACTTGTCGTCCCTGAAAGGCCACACGTTTCCCATCTACCCATTGTACCCTGTCCGATAGTAGTCTTCACTAATAACAAATTCGCAATCACAAAGGCAATTGCTATCACTAAAGGTTTGCGTAAAAATGTCTTCATAATAAAATTCTTTTTGTGGTGGTCACTTGCCAATTGTGAATTGCCAACTGTCAATTGTCCGGTATTTTTCTCCGCAGTATTTTCATCAACTGCATTCATATCATCGCTGATGATGGATTTCCTGACAAAGAAACTGTCATTAAAAATTTCTTTTCTCGCAGGGGTAAGTTTTGGTTCCATTGTCGTTTTCATTTTCATTACAGAATTTGATTCCATCATCACTCTTAAAATATTTTATTGAACAGGTTTTGATTCGCACCCGTTAGTGTCTTTTACTCTTATTTTGTAACTATCTACCGGCAGTCCCTGGAAAGTACCTGTTGTAGCCGTATGGGTAAAGGTGCCGGTGACATGTATATTGTTGCCATTATTATCATAGTTAAAGCTTCCGTCCGCGTTGTAATAGTTAGCGCCATTGTCAATCGAGAAGGCATAAGGAGAAGTACCATTCCCGCCGGTTACAATGATCTGCCCGGTGTTGGTATTGAAACACTGTACATCATTTTTTACAGCCAAAGCTGAAGGCTGGGTGCAAATAATAGTAATAGTATTCGATACAACCTTTGTACTTGATCCCGGAACAGTAAAATTGAGCGTATATGAATTTCCTACAGGTCCGGAAATTTGTAAGTTGGTAAACGTTGCGTTACCATTTGCATCCGTAGTAGCTGAAGCATTGCTCAAACTGCCTCCTGTTCCCGATTCAATAGCTGCCGTTACAACTATACCCGGTAAAGGAGATCCGTTTCCATCTAAAATCTGTATAGTGATTGGTTGAACAAAATTGGAACCTCTTAAAACTGTAGAAGATGCCTGGGTAGTAATTGCAATAGTTGGCGCTTTGTAACGAACGATCACAATACCGGAACCACCTGCTCCGCCATTAGCTGCAGCACCACCATTCGCTCCGCTTGCTCCGCCACCACCATTTCCTCTGTTTGCTGTTCCGTTGCTGCCTGCAGCCCTGGTACCGATAATTACCACCACTTCCGCCCGCAGCATATACTACTGCGGCACCGGTAATCGAGTTACTCGCACCCGAACCGCCTGCACCCCCCGTAGTTGTATTGCCCACCGATCCCGCAGTGCTGGCACCACCGCCGCCGCCGCCGCCATTGTTGGTGCCATCAGTGGCACCATTATTACCTTGCCCTGCAATTCCGCTACCACCAGTGCCACCTGTCCTTGAACCACCACCTGAACCTCCATTCACACCATTATTACTAACTCCTGAAGTGGCGCCACCGCCACCACCGGTTGTAGAAATAGTTGCGAAAGATGAAGCTCCTCCGCTTCCTCCAACGCTTGTATTGCCAACACCGGCCGATCCACTAGTACCTACTGAAATATTATATGACTGCACCGTAACTGCATACCCTGCACCTCCAACGTTTGTTAATAATCCGCCGGCTCCTCCTCCTCCGCTTCCTGCTAGGTTTCCATTAGCTGGAACTCCACCGCCACCACCACCGCCGGCCACTACCAAATATTCAACAGTGCTGGCACCTGAGGGCGGAGTAAAAGTTGATGCACCGGTTGTAGTATAAGTATGTACTTCATACCACACACCGCTTATATTCACTTCGGTAACAGTACCGCCGGTGCCTTTCAATCGCAACGGCCCGGCTTGTCCAAAGCTTTGATTCACTAAAAACAAATTCGCAACTATAAATACAATTGCAAACACTAATGAGCGGCGTAAAACTCTTTTTATGCTCCGGTACCTGCCATTGCAACAAACCATTATAGGCACGTTTCCTGTCTGCTGGTCGCTCGGGCCGTAAGCCGGAGGATGAGTAAATGTTGTTATCATGAAATTATAGGTGTAATTGTGTGTATGTGTGTAATGTGTATGCAGAGAATGGACCGGCTGCCCCTTTGCAGGTTGCCGTGTCTGTTGTGTATGTTCTATCGTTATTATTTTCTCCATCAGGAATATGCTGCTCATTTTTTTTCTTTTTATCATTGAACCGGTTTTGATTCACACCCGTTATTATCCATTACTCTTATTTTATAAGTTCCTGCGCTTAGTCCGCTGAAGGTGCCGCCATTGTTCACATAGCTTGCGCCATTATCAATGGAATAAGTATAAGGAGCTGTGCCCCCGTTAGGCGTGATCGTGATCCCGCCACTGCTGCTTTGAAAGCACGCAAGATTTGTTTGCGTAAATAAAGTGGTAATAGTGGCGCAAAGACTATTGGTAACATTTACAATCCCTGTCCCTGCCACGGCAAAATAAGTATCATTCTTATGCACAGCAGGCGAAGCTGAACTTCCCCATGAATCACCGGCTTTACCAACTCCTCCAAGCGTTAAACTGCCTGCGGTATGAGTAAAACTGCCCAGGTTCAGTGAAGAACCCGATGTGATCGAAAGACCATTGGTTACAGCTATCGCAGAAAGTAATGTAACTCCTGCCGTATTGCTGATCGTTAAACTGCTGACGGTGGCGGGAAGGCCATTGCCTGCATCCTGTGCGCCGCCTGTGCCATTGTATATGTAATTGGCACCGGTACTGAATGATCTTGATGTTGTCTGTATATTTCCGGAACTGCCTGCGGAAGTAATGCCTGCGGTTGAGGTAATGCCAATCGTTGCACCCGCCGATAAAGTAAATGTGCCGCCTCCTGTTATAGTAGTGGTTGAAGAAGCCATCTGCAATGTGGCTCCGCTATTTACTGTAAAGTCGATCGTATTGGAAATGGTGCCACCTGAAGTAAATGTCTGCGTGCCGCTTCCGTTAAAAACTATTGTACTGTTGCTGTTCGTTGCACTGGTCGATTCGTTGATCGTTCCTCCCGCTGCAATTGTGAAATTACCGGCTACATTAAGAATACCTGAAGAATTATTGCTGCTGCTTGAATTCATTAGGAGGGTACCGCCGGTAATGGATACATTCCCTGAAATATTTTGAGTGCGGTTGGGTGTCACATTATTATAGCAAACCCTGAAAATGCCGCCGCTGATAATTAGGTCTTTGCTTACAGTAATATTTCCGTCAATAGCAAAGTCGAACGGGCTGTTGCCGGTTGCCATTACTGTAAGATTTCCAAGAATAGAGGTAGTTGCGTTTGAACTACCTGCGCCTCCCAATGATAGATAAGTAGTTTGATTGCAATTCCAGGTAAAATTTCCGAATGCCTGGTTGTAGCCACCGGGTGCAGTAGAGGTAGCGCCGGTGATCAAACAAGTGGAAGCAGCATCCCATGTTGCAGTGGGAATGTTGCCTCCGTTTATGTTGTGTCTATAAGTACCTCCGCTTTCAATAACCGAACCGGAAGGAATAGTTACCGTATTGCTGGCTACCAATGTGCCATAAATAAGTACAGAACTTCCGGCCCCGCTCACTGTCCACGTTGCTGTAGTGGTCATGGTATGTCCGGCCTGGATGATGAAGATATTTCCTCCTGTGGTAAAATTAGTAGGATGCGATCCTGTACCATTCGTACTGGTCCACCAACTGGCCGTCAGGTTAGGAGCATTGTTCCCTGCAGAATAATAATTAGTAGCATTTGCAGTTATATGAAGCAACAAATTCGCAATCACAAATACAATTGCAAACACTAATGGTCTGCGCAAAAATCTTTTTATGTACCAACGCCCATTATCGTCGCAGACCGCTGCACCCATCTGCTTGTAAGAAGGTGTAGTAAAAACGAACCGCGTAAACGTTGTAATTATAAAATCAGAAATGCAGTCGGGTGTATTTCTGTATTGCCTGTACAGAGAATCGCCCGGCAATATTTTGTTGCGTTGCCGGGTTTGTTGTTCATGTTTTATGGTCGTTCGTTCTTTCATCCGGAATATCGTCTCATTCTTCTTTTCGTTTATTTATTATTGAACAGGTTTTGATTCGCAGCCATTATTGTCCTGCACTCTTAATTCATACGCTTCATCGGCGGCAAGCCCGGTAAATACATGAGTAGCGTCATCAGGCGCCGACCAGGTTTGCCCGTCATCGAGCGAATAGGTATATGGGGCCGCACCGCCATTCGCGGATACGGTTATCGTACCATCGCTGGCTCCGAAACAACTTATATTGGTAAAGCCCACCACTTCAGTGGAGGGCAAAGTATTTATAGTTACATCTATGGCCGCCCGGTCGCTTTCGCAACCTGCAGTTTGGGAAACATAAAAAGTTTCTGTGCCCGCAGCATTGGTGGTGGGCACAGGTGCATCAGGTGAACCGGTACCGCCGGTGGGCGCAGTGTACCACAGCAGGTCGCTGCCTGTGGCCATCAATGGGTCAGCCGTTTCATCGAGGCAATAATCAATATCGGCAACACCCGGTGCCGGTGGCGGGGTGCATGGCGTATAGTTCACCGTGATGGTCGCATTATACAATACTTTGGTGCCACTTCCTGATGATGTAAAGCTGATCGTGTTTGGCCCGTCAGCGTTAAAAAAAGAAGCATCTACACCGCTTATCGTGCTGCTGTTGCAACTGGATGTTACGCCGGTAAAACTGCCGATTGCATTCCCGTTAAGAAACATATTGATCGTAGCTGAACCGGAACCAAACTGTCCGTAGTGAACAGAAGCATCTATACTGTTAATGGTGGCTGCGGCAGGAATACTTGTACCGTTTATTGTTTCATTGCCTGATGTGGCGTCATAATTATTGTCACCACTGCAACCGCCAAATGTAAAATTGCTTGTAAAATCAAAATCGAGTTGATCCGATTGTGCATACAAAGCGCTCCCGGAAAAAAGGGCAAGGAAGCAGACAGCAAGAGAGGGTCGAAAAAAATTGCGTAAAAATGTCTTCATAAACAAACTGGTTTTTGGTTAAGGGAAACTGCATCGCAGGTTTACCGAAAACAAAAGTTTCCTGGTGAAAAAAGAAAATGATGCGAACAGTCGAACGATCGCATCATTTCTATATGGCTCCCTGAAAATTTTATTGATAGCAACGGCCTTCACTGAATTGCGAACTGGCAACTGGCAACTGGCAACTGGCAACTGGCAACTGCTCACTGCAAACCGCCTGCTCTCATCACTCTCAACTCCGCCGCATGCAGCCAGGTCATCATTGACCAGCCATCTCGGCACCTCATTTATGGAACCCGGTTTTTTTTGCCCCAGTTCATCATTCACCGTTGGTATTTCCTTTTTACTATCATCAATGGGCTGTGTTTTTTTATCATCCATCGGCCATTCACCATTCACCATTGGCGAATCACTCCCTTCCGCAAATAAAAATGATGCGTAGGGTCGTCTCGCATCATTATCTATAATAGAAGGCACGGGATTTACTGTTGTTCCTCTATGCGCAGTGCACACTTCAGTAACTAGTTCGGGTTGCATAATTTTCATCATAATTATCCGGGTTTGGAGAAAAAAATTCTTCTTATTCTGATCTCTCAGAAAAATTGGATTTGAAATTTGTGGGATTTCGATGGGATAATTAATTACTTAATTACTGTGCTAACATTCCTTGTGGCTGTTCGATAGTTCTGCTTTCGTAAATGCTATTGGCGAAAGGTATTCGAAGGAAATGTGGATAAGATGATGACTTTTAAAAAGGGTAAGGAAACGTAATTGGTCTACGAATGTACAGGCCATTTTTCAAATTAGCAAACGTAATTCTACGAATAACGCAGAATCCTTATAAATTTTTTTCACATTACAAAATAGATGATAGTAAATAAGCTCAATGATGACTTTGATCTCTGTTGAAATGCCAACTTTTCAAAAGCAGGTACCTGTAGCAAAATGAAAAATAGTAATATCACTAAACAGTTATACGAAATATGTATTCAATGCTCACTGCAAAAAAGGCAGATGTCAGGCATTTCTTTTAAAATCCGGGAAACAATACTCAAATCAGGCAGAAGATTACGGTTAGAAAATAGACAGGACAGTTGACAGGATGCTACACTCATCATACAACATTTATCATTCAAAATAATCCAAACTGCTTCTTTCTTCTGTATTCATTACTCACAACGTCTTCAAATACTCGATCACCGCTTTTCTGTCGGCATCCGATAAATGATCTCCAAACGTGTGACCGTAATTTCCATAACCGGGTAGTGTAGTGTTGTAGATATATTTGTTGCCCGGCCCGGTTACTTCAGTGTACTGCCAGCCCAGGTTGTCGTAATCATATTTTGTAGAATCAAAATCTCTTGTCCAGTATTTGGGTCGCAGTTTGCTGTTAAGCACCGCTTCGATAGTAGGTACGGAACCATTGTGAAAATACGGCGCCGTGATCCATACACCATCAAGCGGCGGAGCTAAATAACCATTGAAAGGACTAAGCCTCCCGGGATGATCGCCTTTACTGAACCAACTCTTATTATACCAGTCGATCATATCGGAATATTGGTAGTTGTTCTTATTTAACAATGAATCGGTACCAACCGTGGATTCAGGTATCAGGAGATTGGGATATTGACCATTGGGCCCGTAAGTGCCGTGACAATCGCTGCAAAGATCTTCGAAGATCGTTTTTCCTTTTTGCGCCAGCGCTTCATCAACAGGCTTTGGATATTTAGGGGGCTCAAGCGAATACAAATAAGAAAGCACATCAGGCATATGGGCATCCACTTCCCTGGCATGCATCGTATCCGTAATGGTCAGCAGTGCAGAGCCCATCAGGAATTTTCCAAAATCACCGCGGCCAAAACCGTTGTAGAACATGGCGTTCTTTTTTTTCAGCAACCACCATGCAGGCACGTCAGAAGGAATTACTTCCTTCGGCAATTCTACGGAAGCTTTATCATTCCACGCAAGCGTGACGGGATCACGATGAGCAACGAGGAGCGCCGTTAACCTGTCGGCAGGGTTTGCTCCCACCACATCGGTCAAAAGTTGATCGCCGATAGTACGGCCAACGGTCATAAACTCTTTGGCTGCTTCATATTTTTTCGGACTTAGTTTAAGATAACTGACCATTAAGGCCTGCAACAGTTTCGAATTCAGTTTTTGATCCTTTGAAAAATCTCCTGTGGAATTTCCAAGACCAATAATTAGTTTGCCGTCGAAAACCCCGGCATGGCATTGTAAACAATTCGGCACTACAACGTCTTCACCATTCACTGCTTTGACGACATTAAAATCATAACGCACTTCCGCATTCTTGCCATCCCGATCCAGCATATTGCCTTTTTCTTTTTTAAAGCCATAATGGTACACACTCAGCGGCAGACCGCTTTTTATATAATCACCATAAACAATGTATTGATAACCCGAATCCGCATTGCCTGTTCTTTGCTTACTGGGAGGGATAAATACAGGTTCATCAGTTGATGCGAGGGTGATGAAAGAAATACATCCAACCACAATAATTAAAGCAACAATTACTTTTTTCATAGTACAACATCATATGCGTCATTGAAATTACCTTTCCATGTTCTAAAAATCTTATCAGCTTGGATCCGCAGACGCATAGTTTTTCATTTTTACTTTTTATTTTTTACTTCTCCTTACTTCCCATAAAGTTCAAGCATTTTCTTCAGATCATCCAGTGTATTGATCTCATCGGCAGGTTTATCTTTTCTCCAGCGGCTTATTCTCGGAAAACGTAAAGCTACACCGGATTTGTGACGATTCGATGCAGCAATGCCTTCGAAAGCAATTTCAAAAACCAGTTCAGGTTTTACCGTTCTTACCGGGCCAAACTTTTCCAGTGAATTACGTTTTACAAATGCATCTACCTGCGCAAATTCCTTATCGGTTAACCCTGAATACGCTTTTGTAAAAGACACCAGTTTATCTCCATCTTTTACTGCGAACGTATAATCCGTATATAAACTGCTTCTGCGCCCATGTCCTTTTTGAGCATAGATCATTACCGCATCAATCACCAGCGGATCAATCTTCCATTTCCACCAGTCGCCTCTTTTTCTTCCTGCCTGGTAAATGGAATTTTTTCTTTTCAGCATGATGCCTTCACTTCCCCTGTTTCTTGATTGCGTTCGAAGGTTGGTTAGTTCGTCCCATGTAGTGAAGGAAACAACAGGCGATAACAACAATGCAGGATGATTGATGTCATTTACCAACTTCTCAAGCAAAATTCTTCGCTCTGCCAACAGCGATTCTCTGATATCTTTTCCTTCATACTCCAAAAGATCGTAAGCAAAAAAACTGATCGGTGCTTCTGTCAATTGTTTCTTTGTGATATTCTTTCTGCCAATGCGTGTTTGCAACAAAGAAAACGGCAAAGGAGTCCCCTCCAAACCTCCCCCTACTGGGGAGGCTTTCGAACTTTTATAGGGAACGATCTCGCCATCCAGTACAATTCCGTTTGGTAAATGATTTTTTAATGCATGATACTCGGGAAATTTTTCTGTCATCAGTTCTTCTCCCCTGCTCCATACAAAAAGTTCATCATTTCTTTTTATCATTTGCCCGCGGATGCCGTCCCATTTCCATTCTGCCTGCCATTCATTTGGTTCGCCCAATGTGCGCACATCATCTTCAATAGCATAAGCCAGGTAAAATGGATAAGGTTTTGAATGATCAGCAGACACGGCATGCTCACTCAACAAGTCTGAAAAGCTTGTTGATACCGGATCCCAGTTGCCACTGATGCGATGAGCAATTACGGAAGCATTGAGCCGTATCGTTTTGGAAAGTGCATTCACCATCGTTTTTTGCGATACGCCGATCCTGAAGTTTCCGGTGATCAGTTTATTAAAAACAAAACGCTCCGCTCTGGTCATACTCATCCATGAGTTTATAATAAATTCTTTTCTTATTCCTTCATCTTCTTTTTCTATACTGATCAATGTTTCAAGATAATAATGTAAAGGGTGTGAAGCTTCTGCAGTAGTTGTATGCTCGGCAACAGCAGTGCAATGGTTTCAGCAAGGTCGCCAACTGCATGATAACATTCTTCAAACAACCACCCGGGAAGTTTCGTTAATTCATTACACCACGTCCATAATTGCGTTGTATTAACCGCCCGCCTGGGTCTTCTTCCGCTGAAGATGGCAATCACCCACACTTTGTCTTTGTCATTTGCCGAAGCAAAATATGCAGACAAAGCATCCACCTTTTCATTTGTTTTTGTGGATGTACCCAGCGTTTCTACCAGTTCAGCGAATAAACGCATCAGTAAAAAATTAAAAAGTCCCTGTCTGCCGACAGGCAGGAAAAGTCAAAATGAAAAATTGCATAGTGAATTCAATCATTTTACATTTTTCATTTTCAATTCTTAATTATTCATTATTAATTATTAATTACAGCTTGCTGTTCCTCCGGAATAGCTGTACTGTTCTCTTCTTCTTCATTTCCATATTCCGTTTTTACTTCCGCAGCATCTATACCTGACTCATTCAGGTAACGACTGAACACAGATTGAAAACCATGAGTAACGAATACTTTTTCGGCACCCGTATCTTTTACAGCCTGCAATAATCCTTTCCAGTCTGCATGATCGCTGAGAACAAACCCCGCATCCGCATTTCGCCTTCTTACTGTTCCTCTTACCTGCATCCAGCCACTGCATACGCCAACCGCATAGGGAAAGAAACGTTTCATCCATGGCGAGCCTTCTGCACCCGGTGGCGCCACGACAATATTTCCCTGGTATGATTCTTTCGGTGTATCAACAGATATCTTTTTTACATCGGGCAGAGCAAAACCATTTTTGATAAGAGTATCGTGCGCATTCCAGATGGCGCCATGAACAAAAATCGGTAAACCCGTTTCCGGTAAGCATTGCATCAACCTTTGTGCTTTGCCTAAACTATATGCGATCAATACGGAGGTTTTACCGGCTTCTTTATTTTTACAGATCCAGTCTTTTATATTCTGAAAAATTTCCTGCTGCGGTTTCCAGTTGTAAATTGGTAAACCAAATGTGGATTCCGTAATGAATGTATTGCATGGAACAGGTTCAAATTTTCCGCTCAATCCGTCGTCTTCAATTTTATAATCTCCGCTCACTACCCAAACTTCACCATTGTCTTCCACACGTATTTGCGAAGAACCGATCATGTGACCGGCGGGATGCAATGAAACCTGCACACCATTCATAAATATTTTCTCTTCCCATTCAACTGCCTGGTATTGATTTTCACCCAACCGCATTTGAAGAAGCGGTTTACATTGCACATGACATAAATAATATTTTGAGCCCCCCCTTGCATGATCGCTGTGCGCATGGGTGATAATTGCCCTGTCGACCGGTTTCCACGGATCAATATAAAAATCGCCTTTGCTGCAATAAAGTCCCTTGTTTGTGAATTCGATCAACGGCATCGCTGTATGCTAAAATTGTTTGTCGATAAATTTAGATTTTTATTGAAGAAGCAAAGGTTGTGCCCGGTAAGTATTTGCAAAAAAGATCTCCCGAATAACAATAAAAAGAATTATAACGCGGTCACTCCCTTAATGATGCCATCAAGCCATTTTACAAAAAATAATTTTTTGTTTTCGAAATAATCAAGCGTATTGGTTTGCTTGTTAATGACAGGCTGAATATCGAGAACACGAAATACATTGAATGCATCATGATTGATATTGGCGGGAAATTGATCTCCGTATTCCATCAGTAATTTTGAAAATCGCCAGGTCGCTTCATAGCCACGCATTACCATATCGCTGGGGCGGGCATACATATTTGTATTGAAATAATCAGTGATCCCCTGGCTTACCTTATCTGTTCTTGGATTATAAAAAGGCGTGCTGTAAACAATTTCCAATCCTTTATATTCAGGATAGGTAAAGTCTCTTGTAAAATTATCAAATGTAGGCATCCCGATCAGGGTCAGCGAATAAGATTTAGTGATAGATGCCAGTTGCCGGCTTAATCTTCTTCCAAAATTTTCATTCAAACTTCCCGCAATGCAAACAGTGTGTTCATTGCTATCAAGTACGGAAGTTAATTGTTTCACTGTAAAACTATCAGGAAGATCGACCCATTTTATTTTTAATGGAACAGATGCCGTGTTTTTTGCCGCATCGTCAAAATAAGATTTAAGGATGTTTTCTACCTGGCCTTTTTTTCGAAATGCCACAATGGAATTGAGCGCATAATTCTTCTGAATATATTTATAGATATGATCGATGTGCGTTTGCAGCGTGGAATTCAGCATTACAAAATAGGGATTGTTTTGAATGCCCGCATCAGTGGGCAGATTAACATTCACGTAAGGTATCTTGTTCGTTGTTGCTGCATTGGATATATTCCAGCTTTCATCCGGAGTACTGTACGCAAGTATTAATTCAACGCCATTTGACACGGCACTGTCCAACTGCTGTGTAAGGGATTCATTTTTGGAATGCGTGTCGTACACAAATACCTGCAGGGAATCACCTTCCTTCGCCAATGAATCCAAAGCCATTTGCGCTCCTTCATAAAATTCAAGACCGGGATTAATGAATTTCGGGAACTGCATTCCAAATCGGTAACCATCTGTATCGTCAAAAACTGAATCGAGATAAAGAGGAGTAAAAATGGCTATCTTATGCTCAGTATTCTGTGCAAAAGACCGGATAGCGATAAAAAAAATAAGACAGAAAAAGTAAAAGATTCGTTTGATGTTCATACTCCTTTTTTAATCCAATAAATCACGGTCAACTATTCCCACTCAATCGTAGCCGGTGGTTTGCTGCTGATATCGTACACCACCCGGTTTATTCCTTTCACATTATTGATAATATCATTTGAAACCTGGGCCAAAAAATCATAAGGCAAATGAGCCCAGTCTGCCGTCATTCCATCCACACTTGTTACGGCTCTTAACGCCACTGTGTATTCATATGTACGCTCATCACCCATTACACCTACACTTTTCACCGGCAGCAAGATGGCTCCTGCCTGCCATACCGTTGCATATAAATGATGTTCTTTCAAAGATTTCACATACAGATGGTCGGCTTGTTGCAACAATTGTACCTTTTCTTCTGTCACTTCTCCTAAAATTCGTATAGCCAAACCCGGCCCCGGAAATGGATGACGGCCTATCATTTCTTCCGGTATTCCCAATTCCTTTCCCACTTTTCTTACTTCATCTTTAAATAAAGACCGCAAAGGCTCTATGAGATCAAGATGCATTTTCTCGGGCAAGCCGCCTACATTATGATGTGATTTAATAGTAGCCGATGGACCATGCACCGAAACACTTTCAATGACATCCGGATAAATTGTGCCCTGCCCCAACAATTCTATATCTTCTATTTTTTTTGCTTCTTCCTGGAATATTTCAATAAATAATCTTCCTATCGTTTTTCTTTTTGCCTCCGGGTCCGTTTTTTCTGCCAGTTCATTATAAAATCTCTGTTTGGCATCGATACCTGTTACATTCAAACCAAGCTTTTTGTATGTTTCCAGAACCGTTTCAAATTCATCTTTTCTTAGTACACCATTATCCACAAAAATTCCATAAAGGTTTTTACCGATGGCACGATCAATCAATGTGGCAGCAACGGTGGAATCAACTCCACCACTTAATGCCATCACTACTTTTCGATCACCAATTTTTTCCTTTAGTTGGGTAACAGTATCTGTAATAAAATGAGCCGGTGTCCAGTCCTGTTTGCATCCGCATACATTCACCAAAAAATTATGAAGTATTTTTTTTCCTTCAATGGAATGATAAACCTCGGGATGGAATTGTAAACCATAGAGAGGAAAGTTGTGAGTCGTGAGTCCTGAGTTTTGCGTTTTGAGTTCGGAGTTTAGAGTAGTGCTTCCGTTTCTTGCTCCAGACGCCTGACTTTCGACTCCCGACTTCTTAAACGCCGCGATAGGAATGGTTTCGGTTGTAGCTAATAATTCAAATCCCTTAGGTAATTCGAGAATTGTATCGGCGTGACTCATCCACACCTGGCTCTTCTCCATTATATCATGAAGGAGCACATCGTTCTTTTGTCTATGCAGCAATGCACGTCCGTATTCTCTTTTATTACTTTTTTCAACTCTTCCTCCAAAACGTTTTGCGGTAAGTTGTGCCCCATAACAAATACCAAGTACGGGAACCATTTTTATAAATGCCTGCACATTTGCATCGGGAGCTTTTTCGTCGTTCACTGAAAACGGTGAGCCGGAAAGGATAATCCCTTTTAGTCCGGGTTCAAATTCAAAAGTTTTGTGATAGGGAATGATCTCGCAGTAAACATTGGCCTCTCTTACGGCACGGGCGATCAGTTGGGTGTATTGAGAGCCAAAATCAAGAACAAGGATTTTTTCCGTCATGAAATGAAATAAAAAGTTTTCTGATTTACCCGTCGAAGCTTTAGCGAAGGCGGGTCATGGTGCGGCGAAGGTAAAAAACTGTTGCTGGTTTCCGGTTACTGGTTTTCGGTTATTTTATAACCAGCTATAGTAATTCTTATTATTGTCTAAAGGTCACTCACTTCAGCGTTCAGGGTTATGTTCAACAAATTGTATTTTGCGGACTTAAAATTAATTATTCCCCTTTAGGGGACAGGGGTATGAAGTATTACATCATAGCCGGCGAAGCTTCGGGAGATCTGCATGGCAGTAACCTCATCAAAGAATTAAAAAATCTGGACGCATCGGCTGATATTCGCTGCTGGGGCGGAGACCTGATGGAACAGGCAGGCGGGCATGTTGTAAAGCATTATCGCGACCTGGCTTTTATGGGTTTTGCAGAGGTTTTAAAAAATCTCGGCACTATTTTTAAAAATCTAAAATTCTGTAAAGAAGATATACTTCAGTTCAAACCCGATGCTTTAATTCTTATTGACTATCCCGGTTTTAATCTTCGGATTGCTAAATGGGCAAAACAGCATGGTTTAAAAGTGATCTATTACATCTCCCCACAGGTTTGGGCATGGAAAGAAAATCGCGTGAAGCAGATGAAACAAAACATCGACAAAATGATCATCATTATTCCTTTTGAAAAAGATTTTTTTAAAAACAAATGGAATTGGGAAGCCGAATATGTAGGACATCCGCTCGCAGAAGTTATAGAAAAATACAAGGAACAAGGGACAAGGCACAAGATATCGGATAAACCAATTGTCGCTTTGCTTCCGGGTAGCCGGAAACAGGAGATTGCAAAAAAACTTCCTGTAATGCTCGAAGTAAGTAAGTTTTTTCCTGATCATCAATTCATAGTGGCTGAAGCGCCTTCTGTAGAAAATGAATTCTATCAAAATTTTACAAAGTCTTTTTCCAACGTAAGCGCCGTAAAAAATCAAACCTATGAATTACTGAGCCAGGCAAAAGTGGCGCTTGTTACTTCCGGCACAGCTACATTAGAAACTGCCTTATTTGGAGTGCCCGAAGTAGTGTGTTACAAAGGTTCGCCCCTCTCTTATCAAATTGCAAAACGGGTGATTAAGGTCAATTACATCTCGCTGGTAAATTTGATCATGGATAAATTCGTGGTGAAAGAATTAATTCAAAATGAACTTACTGTTGAAAATCTGAAAAAAGAATTGAGTGAATTACTCACAAATGATAAAAGAATAGCAGAAATAAAACAGGATTACGCAGAATTGAAAAAGATCCTTAGTGAAGGCGGGAATGCATCTGCAAAAGCAGCAAAGTCGATCGTTGAATTCTTATCGAAGTAATTTAATGGCAAGAATGATCATGCAAATGATGAATAGGTAAAAGCAAATGCGGTTGATCCAGTGCATATAACCAACCCACTTCGTTTCAGGCTTGTCCGGTTTTCTTAGAAAAAAATATTGTGAAATTTGTCTCCAGATTCCCATGAGCAAATTTATTTAACCTATTCAAAATGAAACTTGTTTTCATCTCAAAATTAATTCACCTATCAGCCGTATCGTAAAACACTTTCCTTTTCCATCAATCGTGCAATAAAACAATTTGGTTATTGGCCCTTACAAAATTGTGTCCCTCATATTTTGCACCATAATAGACATCATTGTTTAAATGATCGGTTAAAAACCGCAGAGCCTGCATGTAGATCATGAATTTACCGGCATAAAAAAAATACCCGCATTCTGTTTCTGTCAATTCATCTTTCATTTCACGGGCATAACCCTGAACGATCGCTTTATAAAAATCATCCACGAATTATTATTTTATTAAGATCTTTTTCTTCTTCATTGGCCGGTGAAAGATAAGTCCGCATCATATCACCCACATCACTGATAAAATAACCGGGCATTACTGTGTCAAGATCAATCACACAGACCGCCTTATCATTTTTATCAAACAAAACGTTGCTGATCTTTGTATCGTGATGTGTTACCCGTTTTTTAAATTCTGGATTGTTGATGATAGAATGATATTCTGTAACAATATTTACATTTCCCTGTAATTCTTCAATTAATTTTTTTGATTGATCGATCCGTTCTTTGTTTCCTTTTTCCAATGATTGCAGGAATTGCTGATAACGTAATTCAAGATTATGAAAATCCGGGATGGTGATCTTTAGTTTACTAACATCAAAACCGGAAAGCAGTCGTGTAAATTTTCCAAATTGTGCAGCAGCTTCATACGCTTCTTCCGAAGTTTGCACTATATCTTTTGAATGTGAGCCTTGCACGAAAGGGAATAACCGAAAATATCCTTCGTCCTTATTAAAGAACAAATCATTTCCGTCCAAACAGGAAATCAGAACGAACAAAAAAATAATCGGGGAATTTTTCTTTAAGGTAATCACCGATCAATCTCACGTTGTAAGCAATATCTTCCGGTCTTTTAAAAACACCATGGTGCACTTTCTGCAAAATATATTCGCCGCCGGATGTAATAACTTTCCACGTACGATGAATTAAGCCATTGCCAAAAACCTTTATTTCCGCGTTTTTAATTCCCCAGGCTTCAAGAACTACTTCAATCATCTGTCAATTTTAATATTCATCATTCAATGCAAAAACCGGTTGCCTGTACATCCACTGACCGCCGGTGAAATCAGGAAACTCAATCGTCTGGTGCCCCAGTTCAATTGATTGTTCACTCAACGGAGCAATAGAACTCCATGTAGCGGCATCGTATACATCCAATGGCGTAGGAGTTTTTCTTTTAATGGATTCAATGAATGCATGGATAACAAAAAAATCCATACCGCCATGTCCTGCACCTTCGGTATCCTTGCTCCATCTTACCCATAACGGATGATCATATTTATCCAACCAGGCTTGCGCATCTTCCCATTGATCTTCTTTTGCAGATTTATCCTGGATATAAATACTTTTATTTACGTCCATCCACAAACCTTCCGTACCCTGCACACGAAAACCAAGAGAATAAGGTCTTGGCGAATTAGTATCATGTTGCAGAAAGATCGTTTCACCATTTGCACAATTAATAGAAGTAGTAACTATATCTCCCAATGTGAACCTGACTTTTGCATTGGGATGATTTTCTCCACCGAGTTTTACGATATAGTTATGCAATCCTCTTGTCTTGGTTGAAAACGAACAAAGAGAAAGAAAACGATTTCCCCTGTTGATGTTAACATAGTTTGCAATAGGCCCGATACCATGCGTGGGATACAGATCACCATTTCTGTGAACGGAATGATTGGTTCTCCATCTTGCTTCTGAAAAACCTTTTTCACCAAATTCAACACCGTGGCCATAAGGATGAATACCATCATTGAATTTTACATCGCGCAGATCATGCTGATATCCTCCCTGCAAATGAGTTAATTCACCAAACAAACCCTGCCGCACCATATTCAATATCGCCATTACATCACGGCGATAACAAACATTTTCAAGCATCATCACGTTGGCATTATATTTTTCTGCAGCTTTCACCACATCCCAATGATCCTGCAGTGTAATACCAAGTATTACTTCGGTCGCCACATATTTAAGTCCTGCATCCAACGCACCCATTACCATTGGTTTGATGCCATTCCCACGGCGATGCGATCACCACACCATCAATTTTTCTTTTTCCAGCAAATCTTTCCACGCATATTTATCACCTGTATATACTTTCGGCATTTTCTTTCCGCTCTTTGCAATGATATCTTTTGCCATACCGAGCATACGATCATCCACATCACAAATAGCCACGAGTTCCACATCATCTCTTCTTAATAAAAGTTCAATATGGTTTTGCCCACGCAAGCCTGTACCCAGTGAAGCAATCCTCACCTTCTCATCCGGTTTTTGTGCAAACAAATTCATACCCGGAAGAGTAATGGCAGCCGTTGCCATAGCAGTAGTTTTGACAAATTCTTTTCTATTCATAGCAGAAGTTTTTAAATAGAAGCTAAATGTAAAACATTTGATCAATCAAAAATGAGCAAACGGTTGCGTGCTGCCACAAAGTATTTTACTGGAAAAAAGAATTTAGTTATCAAAAAAAGAATAGTCTATGTAAATAAAAAAGGCTCTGCCTAACAGAACCTTTATAAAAATTTGTGGAGAATATCGGGGTCGAACCGACGACCTTCCCGATGCATCGGGACGCTCTGGCCAGCTATCAATCACCGTTTATTACCTTTTCAATAAAAATTCTGCTTTGCTTTATTATGAAAACAGAATCCTTAAAAAAATTGGTGGAGAATATCGGAGTCCAACCGACGACCTTCCCGATGCCTCGGGACGCTCTGCCAGCTATCAATCACCGTTAATTATTCTTTCAATAAAAACTCTGCTTTTCATTTTTTTAATAAAAAGTTCTCTCTGATAGGCCTCACTCCTTGTGTTAAATACTTCAACTTTTTGAAGCGTCCATGGAATCCCGCTTTTCGTTGAAGTATTTCTGCCAGCATTATGTTGTTTCATTCTCTCTTCAACATTTGCACAACTACCAATATAGTATTTGTATTTTGAGGGAGAATACAGTATGTAAACATAAAAAATCATAAAGGTTCTGCTAAACAGAACCTTTACAAAAATTGGTGGAGAATATCGGAGTCGAACCGACGACCTCTTGCATGCCATGCAAGCGCTCTAGCCAGCTGAGCTAATTCCCCGAAAAGAAAATTAAAGAACTCTATGAACAATTATTTTAGACGACCTTCCCGATGCATCGGGACGCTCTAGCCAGCTGAGCTAATTCCCCGAAAAGAAAATTAAAGAACTCTATGAACAATTATTTCAGACGACCTTCCCGATGCATCGGGACGCTCTAGCCAGCTGAGCTAATTCCCCGAAAAGAAAATTAAAGAACTCTATGAACAATTATTTCAGACGACCTTCCCGATGCATCGGGACGCTCTAGCCAGCCGGGTTAATTCCCCGAAAAAAATAAAGAACTCCTTGAACTGTTCGCCGAAACGGACAGCAAAAATAATGGTTTCATTCTTAAGAAATGACATTGATCCGGATGCGTGTTTTGAAAGCAGATTAATCCTCAATATCAGGTATATTTGTAATCCACTCCGACCAGCTAAATGAAATTTTTTCATCACAAGAAGAAGATAGATTATGAAGATAAATCTGGCACTTATCCTTTCCATCATTGTAGCAGTAGGGCTGGTGGCTGTTGTCTTTACTGCATTCCAGATTTCTTCAGAGCGCCAGAAATTAACTACAGAGCTGGAAGATAAAACCGACCGTGTCGCAGAAGATTTTTACAGGACACATTTAAACAACCTGGGAAAAAACGATAGTGCTAAGATTGAACTTCAACAGATCAATGACAGCGTTATTCATCAATTCAGTTTCAGCGCCGTGGCAATTTATTATAATGCAGACAGTATTGTTTTTTTGAATGATTCGGCGAGTACACTATTCAATTATTCTTCGGACTACATCGCACGGGCTCTTGCCGCCGATTCGTCTATGGGAAATATGATAAAAGTAAATGACAAAAAAATCTTTGAGTACATCAGGGTAGTAAAGCGACCTAACCTTCCATCAATTGCTGCTATTTTTTATTCGGATGCATCTTACATAAAAAATCTTCTCAATAGTATCTGGCTCAGAAATTTTATCCGCTGGTTTATACAGGCATTCGTTATATCTTTTGTGACGCTGTTAATTATCCGCTGGGGAATTCTAAGTCCGCTGAACAGAATTGTGGAGTGGGTAAAAGCCGCAAGATTTGGAAATATTGAACAGATCAAGCGGAAACCACCTATTAATTTCCTCGAGCCTCTTTATAAAGAAATATCCGGCATTGCGCAGGCCATGCGCGAAGCAAAAGCTATCGCTCAGGAAGAAGCAAGACTCAGAACGACTGCAGAAGCGGTCTGGACACCGGAACGGTTGAATGAAGAAATGAAACAGCTATTGCAGAACAAAATGATGGTAGTAGTGTCCAACCGCGAACCATACATGCATGTACATTCAGGAAGAGATATTAATGTGATCGTTCCGGCGAGTGGTATGGTTACAGCTATGGAGCCTATACTAAAAGCCTGCGGTGGATTATGGATCGCATCAGGAAGTGGTGATGCCGATAAAGAAACTGTTGATGAAAATGATAAAGTACAGGTGCCACCGTACGAAAATAAATATACACTTCGCCGTGTATGGCTTACCAAAGAGCAGGAAGATCATTATTATTATGGATTTTCAAACGAAGGATTGTGGCCCCTTTGCCACATCGCCCATACAAGACCGGTGTTCAGAAAAGAAGATTGGGATTTTTATGTGCAGGTAAATGAAATGTACGCAAAGACAGTTATAGAAGAAATCAAAAAAGAAGAAGATCCTTTTATCCTGGTGCAAGATTATCACTTTGCATTGCTGCCGAAACTGATCAAAGACAAAAGACCAGATGCGAAAGTGGCTATCTTCTGGCATATTCCATGGCCCAACCCGGAATCATTTGGTATTTGTCCATGGAAAAAAGAGTTATTAATTGGCATGCTGGGCGCAGATCTTATCGGCTTTCACACGCAATATCATTGCAACAATTTTTTGGAAACCGTAAACAATTCGCTTGAATCAAGAGTGATCTGGGAAAATTTTTCAGTGAAGATCGGCAACCAGTTCACACTTGTAAAACCTTTCCCCATCAGCATCAGTTTTACCCTGAAGGATTACGATAGCAAAATTGATCTTGAAGAAGACGCTTCAGAACTTTTAAAACATTACGGGCTACATGCACAATACATCGGCATTGGCGTAGACAGGATTGATTACACGAAAGGCCTGATCGAAAAATTTCTTGCCATCGAACGGTTCTTAGAAAAATATCCTGAATACCAGGGACAATTCACTTTTGTACAAATAGGAGCACCCAGCCGATCTTTATTGAAGACTTATGCGGATACGATCAGTGCGGTAGAAAATGAAGCCAACCGGATAAACTGGAAGTTCAAATCCAAAAACTGGCAGCCAATTCTATTTTTAAAAAAGCATCACAGTCATGAAGAGATCATGCCTTTTTACAGATCCGCCAATCTATGTATGGTTACATCCTTGCATGACGGAATGAACCTCGTCGCAAAAGAATTTATTGCCTCGCGGAATCAAAACGATGGCGTTCTTATTCTCAGCCAGTTTGCGGGAGCTTCACAGGAATTACTTGGCGCCATGATCATCAATCCTTACGATACTGAACAGATGGCTGATGCCATCAAGTCGGCATTAGAAATGCCGATAGAACAACAACATCATAAAATGAAGCAAATGCGTCGTGTGATCATGGCACATAATGTATATTCATGGGCGGCCGATATTTTAAAAACCATGACATCCATTCAAAACTGATCCTGTCCTTCCTAAATCAGAACTAAACAGTATTCTGACACCAACTAACAACAGCGCAAGAGCCAGCACCCGTACAATCATGTTTGGTTTTACATGATGAGAAAGATAAGCCGCAGGCTGTGCTCCTGCAATAACTCCTGCTCCTATAAGCAACATCGTGGGCCATGAATGATTGAGAGTGCCCTGGTAAATATGAACCAACGTTCCCGCAAGAGCCATAATGGCGAGTATCAAATGAGATGTGGCTGTGGCAATATGAATAGGAAAGTTCAACAAACCTGTTAATGCAGGAACATGAATAATGCCGCCACCGATTCCAAGAAGTCCCGAAACAAAACCAACAATGAAACTAATAGTAAGGCCCACCCATTGATTGAATGAATATGAATACCGGGTTCCGCTTCTGTCTGTTATTACACGATGAGTATGGCCATGTATTTTTTCTTTGCTTTCAGAAATAGCGCCTTTTGGTTTTACAAAAAGATAGGTTGAAACGACAAGCAGAACTATTCCGAGAATTATATTAAAGACCTTCTTGGGTAAATAATAAGTCAGAAAAGCTCCGCTGATAGTTCCGGGTAAAGTTGCTACAGCAAAAAGAATGGCTGACTTGTAATCAATCCTTTTCATCCTTGCGTAAGCAAAAGATCCTGATGCGGCATTCAAAAAAACAACACCAAGAGATATACTCGTGATAGCTTCCGGCGGTAAAGCGGGATAAAGAAGCAACAATACAGGAACAAGCATAAAGCCGCCACCGGCGCCAATTAAAGTCCCGATAAATCCAACGCAAAAACCTAAACCGACCAACAAAAGAATTGAATAGATATCCATTCGTCAACTGTTTTCAAATGCCAAAAGTATGTTCATTCGGTCAAGACAATTATTTACGTCAACAAGTCAAACTGGTTGCAAAGAAAAGAAATAAATAAGCTTTGCGTCAATTCTGCATTTCCAAAGAAAAAATTTAAAAAATAACCATATTGTCAGTTTACGTTGCCGTAAATTTTTTTTAAGCAGAAATTTCATTTTTCCTACCAGTTTTGTGGGTTTTATATGTGGACTTTTTTTCCCAAATTTTTGTCGGGATTTTACGAATTTTTGAGCGATACTTTAAGTGGCACTGCTTTTGGAATAAATAAAAAAGTTTATTTCTAACCAAACTACTTAGTTATGGATAACAGACAGGTATTTTTACATGAAAAAATCAGGAATCTGTCCAGTGCAATATTTTTTAATCAAAGCGATGCCGTTTTAAAGTTGCCTACGAGCATTGTAAGAATTAATCGCATAGACGAATACGGATATCTATGGTTCTTCATTCAAAAGCCGCCGCAACAATTGACTGAATTTGAAAAAGAATTTCCTGTTAAGCTGGACTTTTTTAGAAAGGGTCTCGATTATTCATTGCAGGTAATTGGAAACGGGTATATAGTAAGTGACCCTGAAGAGTTATTAATTGCAACTACAACTGCTGACGAAATCAAACAATTTGACCCTGAAAGGCTAATCCTCATAAAGGTAAAAATGACGAGAGCAGATTATTACGATAACATCACCGGCTCTAAATCTTCCTGGTTGCAAAATGCTATTAATATGCTCCAGTCGTGGATATTTCCCCATGCACCGGGATATGGACCAACCACTTACTACAGCGAAGTTTCAGAAGTGAGTTAAGTCATCGGAAAAAAGAAAAAGAACAATTAACTTAATTAAATAAAAAAGATCATGAGAGCAATATGGTCAGGGGCGATAAGTTTCGGATTGGTAAACATACCTGTAAAACTTTACAGTGGTACTTCAGCAGAGCATGCATTAGACCTCGATATGCTTTCTAAAAAAGACCTCGCTCCCATACGTTATGCACGCATATCCACGGCAACGAATAAAGAAGTTGAGTGGAAAGATATTGTCAAAGGATATGAAGTAGAAAAAGGAAAATATGTTGTAATCAATGATGAAGATTTTAAAAAAGCGAGCCCTGAAAAAACGAACACAATTGAAATAGTTCAATTCGTAGATGAAAAAGAAATTGATTCCATTTATTATGAAAAGCCATACTACCTGGTACCGGATAAAGGCGCCGCAAAACCTTACACTCTTTTGATGAAAGCGCTGGAAAAAGCAAAAAGGGTTGCAGTTGCTACCTGCGTTATAAGAAACCGTGAGCATATTTTTAGCCTTAAACCCATGGCGGGAGAGGTATTGATGTTGGAACAACTGCGATATGCCGACCAGATTAATGCGATTCCTGAAATAAAAAACGGCAATGCGAAAGTTACCCAACAGGAAATAAATCTTGCCTTAAAATTAATTGATCAGCTTACGGAAAAATTCAAACCCGAAAGCTTTAAAGATACTTATACTGACACGATGAAAAAATTAATCGAAGCAAAAGCGAAGGGTAAGAAAATATCCGCGCCGACTGTTGAAAAGAAAACTGCCGCTGTTAAAGACCTGATGAGTGTATTGAAAGAAAGTCTTCATACTACGTCGCATGGAAAGAAAAAAGTTGCATAATAAGTTTCTATGAAAGTATAACATTTAAAAAAATTGCATCGCGATATGAGCCTGACTTTATATAAACGAAAAAGAAGTTTTAAAAAAACGCCTGAACCGGAGGGGAAGAAAAGATCCGCCTCCAAAAGCGGTTTAAAATTCGTAGTTCAAAAACATGATGCCACCAATCTGCATTATGATTTCCGGCTCGAAATGGAAGGCGTTTTAAAAAGCTGGGCCGTTCCCAAAGGTCCCTCACTGAATCCGCAGGATAAGCGGCTTGCCATGATGGTCGAAGACCATCCTTACGATTACAGAAATTTCGAGGGAATAATTCCAGAAGGGAACTATGGAGCCGGCACAGTGATGGTTTGGGACGAAGGTACTTATAGCGCCATGGAGCATGAAGATGAATCTTCCAAATCGCAGGAAAAAATTCTTTTGGAAGAACTAAAAAAAGGTGATCTAAAATTTGTCTTGCATGGCGAAAAATTAAAAGGTGCATTCGCCCTTGTAAAAATGAAAAGTCGTGGTGAAAATGCCTGGCTGCTGATCAAAAAGAAGGATGACGAGGCTTCGAAGGCTGATATTACCAAAAAAGATAAGTCCGCAAAAACAGACCGCACTCTTAACCAAATAGCGGAAGACGAAGGTGGAAAAATCAAGAAAAGAACCCCGTCAAAAAAGAAAAAAACTTCACCTGTTCTATTGAATGACGAACAAAAGGGACCGGTAAAAAAAAACTCTTTGAAGTAAAAGATGTTTTGAAAAATTTTCCTTCCGCAAAAAAAACCGCGGCACCGGCTCATGTAAAACCCATGCTGGCTACGCTTATTGATGAGGCATTCGACAACGACAACTGGCTGTTTGAAATAAAATGGGATGGTTATAGAGCAATAGGTTCTTGCATCAAGGGCGAAGTTGATCTCTACTCCCGCAACAACATTTCTTTTAAAGACAGGTACACTCCGATAACAAGGGCATTAAAAAATTTCTCAAATGACGTAGTCGTTGATGGCGAAATTGTGTCATTGGACGAAAACGGATATTCGCAGTTTCAATACCTGCAGAACTGGAAAAGTGACCCGCAGGGAACCTTAGTATATTATGTTTTTGACCTGCTGTGGATAGACGGCTACGACATTACCATGTTGCCATTGACTGAAAGAAAAAAAATTCTTCAACAAATAATTCCTGCTGCCGATTCTATTCGGTACAGTGATCATATAGAAAAAAGTGGAAAAGAATTTTTTGCGATGGCTGAAAAGAACGGACTTGAGGGGATCATGGCTAAAAACAGGAATAGCGTGTATCAAATAAATAGTCGCAGCAGGGATTGGTTAAAAATAAAAACCAGTTTGCGGCAGGAAGTTGTCATCGCAGGATTTACAGAACCGCGAAGAAGCCGGCAGTATTTCGGAGCTTTGGTATTGGGAGTGTATAAAAATGATAAATTAGAATATGTGGGGCATACGGGTTCGGGGTTTGATGAAAAACTGCTGAAAGATGTATGGCATAAATTGCAACCACTCATAACAGATAAATGCCCGTTTGATGAAAAACCGAAAACTAAAATGCCGGTTACCTGGGTAAAGCCCAAGCTTGTTTGCGAAATTAAATTCCAGGAATGGACAAGTGAAAACATTTTAAGAGTTCCCATTTTTATGGGCTTGCGACCAGACAAAAAACCTACTGAAGTAAAAAAAGAAACAGTTATGCGCACAAAATCTGTAAATAAAAACGCGGCCTCCAAAAAAAAATCGGGGCAATCGGTCAAACCAGCGCCCAAAAAATCTAAAAGATGCCGTGAAAAAACGAACAAAAAAAAATAATAATGACCCTATCAGTAAAGAATGGTTAAATGTCGATGAACCCGAAAAAAATGTAACGATAAATAAAACCGAACTTAAGCTGACTAATCTTGATAAGATCTACTGGAAAAAAGAAGGCTATACAAAAAGAGATCTGTTGAACTACTATCATGGCATTGCTCCATACATATTGCCCTACATGAAAAACAGGCCGCAATCATTGAACCGTCACCCAAATGGAATCGACGGCATGAGTTTTTTCCAAAAAAATGTAGAAGGGAAAGTGCCGGGCTGGATTGAAACATTTCCTGAATACAGTGAATCAAACCAGGAAACTATTCACTATTTTGTTTGCACGAACGAAGCAAGCCTTATCTATCTTGCTAATCTTGGTTGCATTGAAATGAACCCCTGGCATTCTACTAGGAAGAAACCAGACAACCCTGATTATTGCTTAATTGATCTCGATCCCCACGAAACAAATTTTGATGCAGTGATTGAAACGGCGCAAGCTGTAAAGAAAGTGCTGGATCAATTAAAAATTCCTGCTTGGTGTAAAACTTCAGGAGCGACGGGTTTGCATATATGCATACCGCTGGGCGCTAAATATACTTATGACCAGTCAAGACAATTGGCAGAGTTACTGGCGAATCTTGTACACCAGGAAGTCCCTTCATTTACCAGTGTGGAAAGAAGTCCTTCCAAAAGAAGAAGAAAAGTTTATCTCGACTATCTGCAAAATTCAAAAGGGCAAACTGTAGCTTGTGTTTATTCTGCAAGACCAAAAGCCGGAGCTACTGTTTCTACTCCTGTTTTTTGGGAAGAAGTTAAAAAAGGTTTGTCTCCATCAAATTTTACTATTAAAAATATTTTTGAAAGATTAAAAACTGAGGGAGATATTTTTAAACCGGTATATGAAAAAGGAATTGACTTGAAAAGAACGTTAGCTACCATTGAAACCGCATTAACATAATCGGGTCGATGTGTATGGAATTAACTCTCTGCTTCCGTTTCTGCTTCTGCTTTATGCGCTTTACCATTTAAATGACTCAACCACGTCTTTAGTTTTTCTAACCATATATCCTTTTGCCCGGCAATAATGTGCGAGGAAAAATTTTTCAGAAAGAATGGAACAACTGTTTTCAAAAACCATCCTGATTTTGATAAAATAAATCGTTTAACCACAGCATTGATTGCAAGATCAGAACCGAGATTCCAAAGCAAATTGGTTCTGTCCTTTGTGGTGATCATTCCAATAAATTCTACAATGTTTTTTACCGGCTGAAGTTTTTCCTTTATTTCCGCCACATCATACAAAACAATTTCCTTTTGCGCCTGGAGAAGATGTTCCAGCCTTTGTCTTTCTTTCAGTAGGTCACCGTATGATCTGATCTCTTTATTCATAAATCATACGGGTAATCAGGTTTCGCAAAAATGGAATAATGGTACTTTTCTTCATAGCCATAAACAGAACAATACAAAGAAGATATACTCCCCCTACAATAAAAAATCCAGCTGCACGATTATTAATTAAAGTACCCAACCACCACGCCAGGCCAAGGCCAACAAAAAAAATGACAAGAAACCCTAAAAGAACCAGTACAGAAAAGTTTATTACCGATGACGTAAAGTTGATGCTCTTTTGCGCAACTTTTACAGTTACGAGATCGAAGTAAGTTTCGAGGAAATCCGTCACATCACTTGTGAGGTCTTTTGTTTCTTCTTCAAAGGTTCTTGTTTTGGTTTCTTCTTCCATCTAAAAAAATAAAAAAGATTAGGTAAGATAAGATAAAAGCAGGTTATAAAAACCTGCTTTTGATCGTTTAGCTAAGATCTTCCTGCAGGTTATTAGCTTTTTGGGCAGCGGAGGCCTTCATGTTTTTCGCTTTGTGCTTAAGTTCATTGTATTGACTACGCGTTTTTCTGAAAACGTTGTTTACCTGGTCAGCCCAATCACCAGTAGTTTCTGCTATGCGTTTGCGGGTTTCCGATCCCTTGTCGGGAGCGATTAGTAAGCCGACTACAACGCCTACGGCGGCAGCACTAAGAATACCAACAAACACCTTGGTTCCTGTTGTCATAAATAGAATATTTTAAAGGGTGAATAAATGTATTATGGAATCTTATAGGAAAGAATCATACCAAAATATTCTTTTATAAATAACAGTTATATAAAAGGGAATTAAAATTTCAATTTGCCTAAGGCGAAATTTTTTATACAGAACCTGAGAAAATTATTCTACAACGCAAAAGGTCGGATTAATAACTAAACTGTTACTTCTTAGTGATCAATGAATTTTCGCGGATCAATCTCCCCAAATTTCATCGGTGTTGTTCAGCCATCTTTTTACCAATGCAGTAGTTACCGATTTGGGTCGCTCCAATGGAAGGCCAAGCGCCCTGTCCCAGCAAAGATTTGCAAGAACTCCCAAAGAACGGCTGACGGCGAATAACACTGTATAAAATTCATATTCAACAAGTCCATAGTGTTCCAGCAAAGCACCACTATGTGCATCTACGTTTGGCCAGGGATTTTTCACTTTTCCTAACGATTGTAAAATTGACGGAACAGTTTCATAGATATTCCAAACCGTCTGCACCAATTTATCGTTGGGAATATGTTTTTTTGCAAACTCCATTTGTGCTATAAACCGTGGGTCAGTTTGACGTAATACTGCGTGACCATATCCCGGCACCACCTTCCCTTCACTAAGCGTCTTTTTTACATAGGCGGCAATTTGTTCCTTGTCAGGAGAATCAGTGTTCAGTTCTTTCTCCATTTCAAATATCCATTTAATAACTTCCTGGTTGGCCAAACCATGTAACGGGCCTGCAAGCCCATTCATACCCGCAGCATAACTTAAATACGGATCAGCCAACGCCGAACCCACCAAATGTGTAGCATGTGCTGAAACATTTCCACCTTCATGATCAGCATGAATAGTCATGTATAAACGCATCAATTCCATAAAACCTTCGTCTTCATATCCCAGCATATGAGCAAAATTAGCCGCCCAATCAAGCAATCCATTCGGATTTATGTGCTGATTATTCTTATACTTACGTCGATAAACATAAGCGGCTATTCTCGGCAATCTTGCGATAAGCAAAACGGTATCATCAAAAGTGGGAGACCAATAATCCTTTTTACTAAGACCTTCTGCATAAGCTTTAGCAAAATAACTTTCCGTCTGGAGAGCCATAATGCCGATAACAAACATGGTCATGGGGTGCGCATTAAGAGGGAGTGCATCGATGGCATCGAATACATGATTGGGCACATGACTGCGACGCTGCAATGTGTTTGTTACATGAGTTACGTCCTCTTCGCTTGGCAATTCGCCTACAAGCATTAAATAAAACAATCCCTCAGGTAAAGGTTCACTGCCGTTAGCAGCTTTGGGAAGTTTCTCTCTCAGTTGAGGAATCGAATATCCTCTGAATCGAATACCGTCCTGTGCATCGAGCAACGAGGTTTCTGAAACAAGACCGGTAATTCCACGCATGCCCTGGTAAATCTGTGACAAGTGTACCTGGCCAATTACTTTATCTCCATGCTCCTTAAGCAGACTTTTGATTTCTGCATTCATTTCATCAGCTTTCGCTTTAAAACTGTCTTTTAATACGCCCATGATTATTATATTTTGGAAAAAAACCTAAAGTGATAAAGGTAATAAAGAAATTTTGATGGCTCTGTAACAACAGTCATGTTAGAGCTATCATTGTATGATTAAAAATATTTCTTGTTTTATTTAGGAGCCAGCCTGTAAAGCCAGTAAGCAACTCCGCTAAAAACTGCATTGGGAAGCCAAGCCGCCATGAGCGGTGGAAAATCTCCTTTAATAGAAAAGACTGTTGAAAAACGATCGCAAAGAATAAAAAACACGGCGATGATAATTCCAATAGCAAGATGAAGCCCGCTGCCGCCTCTTACTTTTCGGCTTGATACTACAACGCCAATTAATGTCAGAACTAGAACAGTAAATGGAGTAGCCGTTCGCCGGTACATTTCCACTTTTAAAGCATTCAATCCTTCAGAACCACGCAGCTCCTGGTTTGCAATATACTTACTCAATTTAGGAGTCGAAAGCTTGTCCTTGATATAGTCATCATCTTCCAGATCACCGGGTTTAATGTTCAATTTTAAATAAGTGCTTGGCACCGTACGCACAGTTTCATGCAGCCCATTAATAATTCTTTCAGTGCCATTGATAAGTTCCCAACTCTTTTTAGCTGTATCCCATTTCAGTGTTTCCCCCCTGATATTATAAACTAATTTGTTTCCCTTTACCCTGTCGAGATAAAACGTGGTAACTCTTTTTGCACTTGTATCATAATATCGAAAACCCACGTATGTATTCCGATCTACTCTTTTATAAATAGGCAAACTCGGGTCCCTGCCTGATTTTACCCCAAAAGGATCAACATACTTCGACTGAAAATCGCTGCGAATTTCCTGCGCTTTGGGAATTACATAACGGCTGGCCAGCCAAAGTATCGAAGCCAATACAAATCCGCCGATAAAATAAGGACGCAGAAAACGATTATAACTGACACCACTTGCAAGGATAGCTACAACTTCCGATCTTGCGGCCATACGACTTGTAAAAAAGATCACCGCAATAAAAACGAACAGAGGAAAGAGTAATCCCCAAATGTAAGGCACAAAACCAAAATAATATTCCCTGATTATTTGTATGGTACTAAGACCAGATTTTACAAAATCGTCCGTTTTCTCACTACTGTCTACTGCTACAGCCACCAGGGTAAAAAGAAACATGCAGAAGAAAAAAGTTACGAAAAGCTTTTTGATTATGTACCAGTCTATTTTTCGCATGAATGGCTCAAAAGTAAACGAAAAATTGTTGAGGAGTTGTGAAAGGATGTTTACCTGTTTTCATTAATGTTCTTCCAAATCTGCTTAACTATAACCTGGTTTTTAATATTCCGGCCATTTCATTTTTCCAGCTCATAAAATCACCGTTAGTAATATGTTGCCTTGCCTCAGTAACTAACCATAAATAAAATGCAAGATTGTGAACGCTGGCTATGGTCAGACCAAGGAGTTCTTTCGACTTAATTAAATGTCTCAGGTAGGCTTTACTGTAATATTGGCTGAATTCGCTATCAATACCATCATCGATTGGTGAAAAATCCTTTTCCCATTTTTTATTATCAATGTTGATCACTCCTTTTGAAGTAAACAACATGGCATTGCGTCCATTGCGTGTTGGCATTACACAATCAAACATATCGACTCCGAGAGCAATGCATTCTAAAATATTCCATGGCGTGCCGACTCCCATTAAGTAGCGGGGCCTGTCAACAGGCAAATTATCGCAACAGAATTCTGTAAACTCATACATCATTTCTTCCGGCTCACCCACACTTAAACCTCCTATTGCATTGCCCGATGCGTTTTTTGATGAAATGTATTCACAAGACTGCTTACGCAGGTCAGAAAATGTCCCGCCCTGCACAATTGGAAAAAGATTTTGTGTGTATCCGTACTTTGACTGCGTCTCATTGAATCGCTGAATGCACCGGTCTAACCAGCGATGAGTTAGTTCCATGACTTGTCCTGGTATAAAAATGATCACTCGGGTATGGCGGGCATTCATCAAAAGCCATAATAATATCAGCACCAATAGCACGTTGTATATCGATCACACCTTCCGGAGTAAAAACATGTCGACTTCCATCTATGTGGCTTTGAAAGGTTACTCCCTCTTCTTTGATTTTCCTGTTAGCCGCCAATGAAAAAACCTGGTAACCGCCACTGTCCGTTAATATGGGTTTGCTCCAGTTCATGAATTTATGCAAGCCGCCTGCTGATTCCAGTTCTTCCACTCCCGGTCGCAGGTATAAATGGTAAGTATTGCCCAAAATGATCTGTGCCTTTACATCATTAATAAGCTGTTGTTGTGAAACAGCTTTTACGCTCCCAACTGTACCCACGGGCATAAAAATAGGCGTGAGAATTTCGCCATGATCGGTGACGATAATTCCCGTTCTTGCTTTCGAGTTTCTATCTGTACTGTTTAACCGGAATGATAATGAAGCCATAAAATGGCAGCAAAGATAACCAGGAGTTATTGAGTCAAATAAGTCATATTAGTCGAAAATGAAATCGCAGTAATTCCACAATTCCAATTAATCTTTCAAAATCTTAAACTCCACTCTCCGATTCAATTGTCTGCCTTCAGGGTTATCGCTGCCATCAGGATTTGAATTTGGAGCCACTGGCATTGATTCGCCATATCCATGTGCTACGACCCGGCTTGAATCTATTCCTTTTGAAAGGATATATTCTACGCAAGAGTTTGCCCTGTTATCGCTTAATTTGAAATTATAATCATCAGAGCCATGGTTATCGGTATGCGCACTCAATTCAATTTCAATGGAAGGATTCTCTTTCAATAATTTCACAACCCTGTCTAATTCAACAAAAGATTCCGGTCGTAAATCCCATTTGTCAAAATCAAAGAAAACGTTATTTAACCTTACTACTTGTCCGATCTCAATCGGGACGAGATATAGGTCTTTATGTATTTCTTTATAACCTGCTTTTACCAATGAATCAAGATTTAAATTTTCTGAAATGGCAAAGAACTTATCCGCAGACGCTCTTATGAGATAATTTTTGTCATAAGGCAATACTATTTTAAACGAGCCATCAGAAGGGTTGGAAACACCGTTTCCAGCTTCAGTTCCATCCGGTAAAGTTTCATATATCAATGAAGCACTGAGCGGTTCTTTGGTTTTTTTATTATAAACGTTTCCATTAACCAGTACAACAGGATTTGGTTTTTCTTTTTCCAATAACTTAACACGCACTATATCGCTTTCACCGTAGCCGTTTTGACTACTGGTTAAATAGGCATATTCGCCTCCCGCATCCAGTGTAAAAAAAGCATCCCAATCAGGCGTATTAATAGGTGCTCCCAGGTTTGCCGGCTCACTCCATTTTTGCCAGGTACTATCAAGGCGCTTCGTCCTCCAGATGTCATTATCACCTAAGCCGCCTGGTCGATCACTGCTGAAATAAAGCGTAACTCCATCAGCAGCGAGATAAGGCGTCATCTCATTATAATCGGACAGATTGATTTTTTTACCTAATGATTTTGGTTCAGACCATGAACTGTCAGGTTGCAGAAAACACACAAACAGATCGTTGTTATAGCTCCCTTTTTCCGGAGCCATATAAAGCAACAACGTTTTTCCATCGTGTGCCATAGTAGCTCCATATTGACGACCCCGGTCATACTTCTGATAATTCTTTATTCTCAATGCATTTGGCTTACTCCATCTTCCGCTTTTTGTTCTGTAGCTCATGCTCACACCATTACCAACATAATCCCCGTCTATAAAAGCATTTCTTATCAAAATCCTGTTGTTATCCGGTGATATCCAAAACACTGCATTGTAGAAATAAGTATTTAGAGGATAACCCATATGTCTCGCAGGTCCCCAGTTACCCATACTGTCTCTTTCTGCATACCAGATATCCTGCGAATTAGGCACCGAATTGTATTTTGTATTCATCGGATCATTCTCGACAATAAAAAACAACAGGTTACCATCGGCGGAAACAGTAGGTCTTAATTCTGCGAGCGAAGTATTAATATTAGGTCCCAGGTTTTCAATCTTAATAACAGTTGCAGAAGTGATGACGTTGGCTTTTTGAGCTATCAAGCCGGAAGTATCCAAAGACGGTTGAGCGCATAAGGTTTGGGCAAAAGCATATAACAAAGAAAAAGAGAGTGGCTTTTTCACGACATTGAATTTGCTACCAATTTAATATAAAATATCTTAAGCTAATAGCGCATTTTTAAAAGGGCATTTACGCTTCATCCCGGCATTTCTTTAGTATAACTTCCCTTCGCGATGGGTTATTAACATAGTTGGGAAATCATTCATTCTGAATGTATAATTGTAGTTTAATTTCGCCCCGAACTTTGAACCGCCAGCCACCAAACTAATTTTTATGAGTTGGACATTACTGAAAGAAAATTGGATCGACATTGTTTTTTATCTCTTTTGTCTTGCCGCGTTTATCCAGGTTTTTTATTACGGATTTTTTTTTTAGCCGACTGGCTTTTTATAAAGAAAAAGAAAGACAGCAATCACAACAACACCCGGTTTCTGTTATCATTTGTGCAAAGGATGAGGATGAAAACATTGCGAGATACTTACCCGGTGTACTTGTTCAAAAATATCCAACTACTCATGAGGTGATTGTGGTTAATGATAATTCGGTTGATGATTCGAAATATATCCTCGAAGAATTGCAAAAAACATTTAAGCTATTACAGATAGTTGACTTGAAGCAGGAGGCAAAGCTAATTTCAGGAAAAAAATACCCATTGTCTATCGGCATTAAAGAAGCTAAACATGAGATCATTTTGCTTACCGATTCGGATTGCGTTCCTGCCAGTGAATTTTGGATACAAAAAATGCAGGACGCATATGTAAACGGTACCGAGGTAGTGATCGGTTACGGAGCATACAATAAACGTCCCGGTTTATTAAACAAACTTATTCGCTTCGAAACTTTTCATTCAGCTTTACAATATCTTTCTTTTGCGCTGGCGGGCAGACCTTATATGGGAGTGGGCAGAAATCTTTCTTACAAAAAAGAAGTTTTTATCCGCAATAAAGGCTTCTCTTCTATCAATCACATTCCCGGCGGAGATGATGATCTTTTCATCAATAAAGTAGCTACCAAAAAAAATACAAAAATCGTTATTGATAAAGATGCTATTACCTTAAGCCAGCCGAAAATAAATTTCAATGCATGGTACCGCCAAAAAACAAGGCATTACTCCACCGCCCGGTATTATAAAAAAACCAATAAACTTTTACTTTCCGCTTATTCACTCACACAGTTCATTTTTTACCCATTATTAGTTTTAAGCGCCATATTCTCCGATTGGCGATTTGCACTTGCAGTTTTCGGAGTTCGTTTTCTTTTGCAGGCCCTGATATTTTTGAAAGCCATGAAAAAATTAAATGAAATCGATCTGTGGCCATGGTTTCTATTTTTCGATATTGGAATGTTCTTTTATTATATCATTTTTGCACCCACCTTATGGAAAAAGCCACGGGTGAACTGGAATTAGGAGATAATATATAAACCACTTTTATTGCTGATTAGCTCGCCTCACTCATCAAAACTCTTATTGCGGTCGCACAGATGGAAATAATTCTAAAATACTTCTCAGACTTTTCAGATGAACAGTTACAGCAATTAAAGGCACTTGAAAATTTGTATAGGGATTGGAACAGCAAGATCAATGTCATTTCAAGAAAAGACATAGATAGTTTGTATGAAAAACATGTGTTGCATTCGCTGAGTATTGCCGCGGCTTTCAATTTTGCAGATAACACCCAAATAATAGATATCGGAACCGGCGGTGGATTTCCCGGAATTCCACTTGCTATTTTTTTCCCCAATGTAAAATTTCACTTGGTAGATAGCATTGCCAAAAAATTAAAAGTAGTAGATGCCGTTGCAAATGAGATTGGTTTAAAAAATGTAACAACACAACACACCCGTGCGGAAGACATCAAAAATACCCGCCTGAATAGCTCAGTTGGGAAGGGGAAATTTGATTTTGCAGTTTCAAGAGCAGTGGCTCCTTTAAAAGACCTCTGGAAATGGAGCAAACCACTATTAAGAGACAAGGCACAAGAACCAAGGGACAAGGGACAAATGCCCGCTAACCAGCAGCCCGGCCTTATTTGCCTGAAGGGAGGTGATCTTGCCAAAGAAATCTCTGAAAGCGGCACAAGACCACACATAATGGAAATTTTTGAAATCTTTCCCGAGGAATTTTTTAAGGAAAAATATATTCTCTATGTATCTCGTTAGTTTTTGCCAGCCTAAAAAATGAATTACCACAAAGTGGTATTGGAAGTTTCTGAACCAAACCAGACCTTTGTAATTATGAAAGAAATCAGCGTTTGTATCGTTGATGATAATAATGAGTTGAGATCAGCATTGGAAGAGATTGTTTCCATGTCAAATGGTTTTAAATGCACGGGCACCATGCGCACTGCTGATGAAGCTATCCGTAAACTGCCGCTTCTTAATCCTGATGTAGTACTGATGGATATTAACCTTGGCGGAGGAGATACCGGAATTGATTGTGTTCGTGAGCTAAAACCAAGGATACCGCACACAAATTTTATGATGTGTACCGTTTATGAAGAGGATGAAAAAATATTTGAAGCGTTGAACGCAGGAGCCAGCGGCTACATATTGAAGAAAACTGCTCCTAATAAATTACTTGAATCCATTCGTGAATTATATGAGGGTGGTGCTCCTATAAGCAGCCAGATTGCAAGAAAGGTAGTAGCAGCTTTTCAAAAACACTCAATAGGCTCCGGCACTCATGAAAATGAACTTGCCGTTCTTTCAAACCGGGAAAAGGAAATACTTGAATTGCTCTCCCGGGGTCTCAGGTATAAAGAAATAGCCAACACATTGTTCATCGGCCAGGAAACTGTGCGTAAACATGTCTATCACGTTTATGAAAAGCTTCACGTATCAAATCGTGTTGAAGCTGTAAATAAATATTATGGCCGCTGACATTTTTGAAAATACCACGAAAGTGGTATCCGCCTGAGTTGTCAACTATTTTATCTTTAATACGCCGATAAAGTATAATCATTATCATTAAACTTTTTTTCTCGGGGCATCGTCCGAAAGGGCCTTAATCAAAAGCAAGCCCTCCGAAAGGAGGGCTTAAGTTTTATTTACCATTTCAATTCAAGCCGGTTGTTTTTTCTATCAATGTCAGCCATTCGTTGTGAAGGGTCTATTTCCGCAACGGTAATATCTGTTAACGGGCGGTTTGTCTGAATCGTATATGTGGGGCTTGTCCAATGCCAGGCCTCGTACATCTTTCTTGGGATCGAATCATTTTCCGCAGGCTTCTCGCCATACATTAAATCAAGCGGTACATAATGCGTTTCTTTTGTACCGTCTTTAAAAGTTAGTCGCAAGTCAACGGGCATCGGCATTAAACCGATATCTTTTATCCTGATATTTGTTTTTCCATTTTCTTCCCACAAACTGTCGATGGAATAATCGATTGTCTTTGTAGAATAGATCCAATATTCTTTATACCAATCCAGCTTCATATGGCTCACTTTCTCCGCTACATTAATAAAGTCCTGGGCATTAGGATGTTTGAATCGCCAAAGCCTGTAATATTCCAACAAAATTTTATCTCTCACTTTTGCCCCGACTATATAACCCAGTTGTTCCAAAAACACTGCTCCTTTTGAATATACCCCTGCGCCGTAAGCATAATTTGTATTGTAATGATCGGCGTGAGTCGATAAAGGTTCCTCTTTATTACTCTTAGCTAAACTGAAATAGGAATTATAATTACTTGCCTGTACAAAGCCGGTATCATTGTTTAAATAACCCCATACTCTTGCTGCGGCATAATTTGTAAAACCTTCATCCATCCACGGATAGAGTGATTCATTTGTACCAAGCATACCCTGGTACCAACTGTGCATGAATTCATGCACGGCACCGCTGGGAGATGCCAGCAATGTTGCCATAGGATATTCCATTCCACCATCGCCGCCATGAATAAATGAATATTGTTTGTATGGATAGGGGCCGAACGTTCTTTCTATATAAGGGATCGCCTTTTGAAAAATATCTAATAGATTCTCCCACTGCTGCGCTGTAGCATTTGTTGGTTTATAGAAAACATGTATGGTAAGGCTGTCATTTAATTTTCGTGATACGTGGACATAATCCGGATCAGCAGCCCAAACAAAATCATGCACGTTCGGCGCTACAAAATGCCATTTCATTTTATCACCGGTAGGGCGTTTTACAACACTACCTGCTTTTTCATATCCATAGCCAACCTGGTTAGGATTTTGCAGATAACCAGTTCCTGCAACAATATATTTTTTATCGATAGAAATTGTTACGTCATAATCTCCCCAGACACCATAAAATTCCCGACCAACGTAGGGAGTAGGGTGCCATCCTTCATAGTCATATTCGCACATTTTCGGATACCACTGGCTCATCGAATAACGGACCTTTGTAGTCGGGTTATCTCTCCCGCTTCTCCGAATTTGCAATGGCACCTGGGCTTCAAATTCCATGTCGAATACTACTCGGGACTCAGGAAGAATAGGCTTATCGAGATCCACTTCCAAAATAGTTTCTTCTACCTTGAATTTTTCTGGTCTTCCATTCATTTTTAATGAAAGTATTTTTTGATACCCGTATTCATCTGGTTTCAAATTCTGAATCCTGTCACGTACCCTTGGATCCCAATCGACAATATCATTACCATTGCGGTCCGTTCTCAGTACAATAGTTCCCTGTCTCCTGCTTCGATTATCCATCATACTGTTCGGCTGAAATGCATTCCAGTACAAATGATAAAACACCCTGAATAAAGTATCGGGAGAATTATTCCAATATTCCAATTTTTGTTTACCGGTAAAACGATTGGTCTGCACATTCATATCCACATTTATCACATACTTTACACGCTGCTGCCAGCGATCGGGCTGGGCAAAAGAAAAATTAAAAATGAAAAATGCAAAAATGAAAAACAGCAATATCTTCTTCATCATAGATTTTTTTTATAAAGATTCAAAATTCGGAAATCATAAATAATAAAACTGAGAAAATTATTTTAAAATCGATTAACAGTTTTTAATTGTTTTCCGGCAACGATGAGCACAATTTCACCCTTAACATTTTTTTGAATGAAATGATCACATACTTCAACCAGGGTTCCTCTTACATTTTCTTCAAATATTTTTGTCAGCTCGCGGCTTACACAACATTTTCTTTCTGCACCAAAGTATTGAATAAATTCCTGTAAAGTTTTCATCAATCGAAGCGGTGATTCGTAAAAGATCATTGTCCTTTCTTCTTCTGCCAGCGTTTTCAACAAAGTCTGCCTTCCTTTTTTTAGAGGTAAAAATCCTTCAAACACAAATCGGTTGGAAGGGATTCCACTATTGACAAGCGCGGGAACAAATGCTGTCGGCCCTGGAAGACATTCTACTTTTATACCGGATTTTATACATTCCCTTATCAATAAAAATGCAGGATCAGAAATTCCGGGTGTACCTGCGTCAGTAATCAGCGCCATTTTCTTTCCGGCTGACAGTTGATCGATCAAATGTTGCAACTACCTTATGTTCGTTATGCTGATGATAAGGAGATATAGGTTTGGTAATATTATAGTGGTGCAGCAGCTTTGAGCTTGTACGTGTATCTTCAGCAAGAATGAAGTCAACTTGCTGCAGCACTTCCAAAGCCCGTAAAGTAATATCTTTTAAATTACCAATTGGGGTGGGAACAATATAAAGCATTCATTAATTAACTGACACTTCGTAATATTCCATTACAGGATTTGCTAATAATTTTTTGCTGGCTTCCTCTCCTATTTCCTTTGCTTTTTCTTCTGAGTCAGCATCAATTTGCAGTGTAATGCTCTTGCCAATTCTTACATCTTCCACTTTATTCAATCCAAGATTCTGGAGGCCACTCATCACGGCTTTTCCCTGCGGATCTAACAATTCCTTTAATGGCATTACTTTTATTTGTACAGTATAGGTCATGCAGTTCTTTTTTTGAAAGCCAAAGATAAAATAACATAAAGTATAAAGATGACGGGAATTGCCAACCATTTTAAAATGATCGCAGCAACAATTCCCAATACAAGTAAAATATATCTTGCCAGGTTATTTTTAACACTAAGCTCCTTCGCTTTCATGCTCATCAATGGCAATTTGCTTATCATTAGATAACTCAGCAAAAGAATGATCACATACAACAACCATTTATTAATGAAAATAAATTGCAGGTTGAACGTTTGAAAATGCATGATCAAAGGAAATGAGGCTATAAGTATTCCAACCGCAGGCACAGGAACTCCCTTGAATGAAGTTTGCTGTTCTGCATCAAGATTAAATCGGGCAAGCCTCCAAGCTGCCGCACATGGAATCAAAAATGCAGGCAATAACCATCCAATCGATATTTCAAGGCCGTCTGCCTGCTGCGCATAACTAATACGTAGTAATTGGTAAAGAATCAAACCGGGAGCCACGCCAAAACTTACAAGGTCCGCTAATGAATCCAATTCAACACCCATTTTTGAAGTTGACTTAAAAAGCCTTGCGATAAATCCATCGAAGAAAATCAACAGCAGCTGCAGCAAAAATTAAAAAAGAAGCCCAGCGATATTTTTTCCGGAAGATTAACATCTGTGTATCCTTCCTGCTGCAGCAGCACAATTGTTTCTCCTGTTTGAAGAATAAAAACTATCGCAATGCAACCAAAAACTAGATTGAGAAGTGTAAAGAGATTTGGAATTTGTTTCATGAAGAAATTTATCGAATGAAGGTATCAGCACATTTGCATATTGGCAAATTAGTGTATTATCTTTTCATTAGCGCTTCAATCTCTTCAACCGTTATCGGAATATTCTTCATCAGGTCTTTATTTCCATTTCTTGTGATCCAAACATTATTTTCTATTCTAACGCCCATATGCTCTTCTTCGATATAAATACCCGGTTCCACGGTAAACACCATTCCTGTTTTTATGGGTTCCGTTTTTGTGCCCAGGTCATGTACATCAATTCCCAGGTGATGCGAAATGCCATGATATAAATATTTCCGATAAGCCCTGTTTTCCGGATCTTCATTTTTAACATCCGATTTTTTTAGCAAGCCTATCTTTAAAAACTGCTGAGTGGCTTCCTCTCCTACTTTGTTTGTATACTCTGTAATGGTGATTCCGGGTTTCAACAAACTTTTTGCATAGTCATGCAAATGCAGACAGGCATTATAGACAGTTTTTTGTCTGCGGGTAAATTTTCCGCTTACGGGAACTGTTCTTGTGAGGTCAGCATTATAGCCTCCATATTCAGCGCCAAAATCCATAAGTACCAATTCACCATCTTTGCATTCCTGGTCGTTTCTCACATAGTGTAATGTTCTTGCCCTGTCTCCGCTGGCAATAATGCTTCCATATGCAGGCCCTGTTGCCCGCTGACTTAAGAATGAATGCCATATCTCCGCTTCAATCTCAAATTCCATTACGCCGGGTTTTATAAACTTTAATAGCCTGCGAAAAGTATTATCAGTTATATCAATTGCTTTTTGCAATACTTCAATTTCCAAAGCAGTTTTAATACCCCGCAATTCTTTCATAATCTTCGCTGCCCTTTCATAATTATGCAGCGGGTAACGGGCTTTCAATTCTTCAACATATCTGTAATCTCTTGTTCTTATTAAACTTCCCTTGCGGTCATTTTCATTAGTATCAAGATAAATAGTGTCGGATAAATGTATCCATGGCTGCAGCAGGCCATCAAGACTATTAAGCCATACTATCGTGCTTATACCGCTTGTTTGCTGCGCTTCGTTTACACGCAATCTTTTTCCATCCCATTTTTCTTTTAATTCATTGGGGCGAACCAATACCAGTACTTCACGATACTTCGGATCCGGATTATCAGGAAATAAAACCACCAGGCTGTCTTCCTGAACAATGCCACTCAGCCAAAATAAATCACTGTTTTGTTCAAAAGGATATAAAGCATCCCCATTAACCGGCACTTCATCATTACTTACAAAAATCGCTATGGAATTGGGCTTCATCTTATTAATAAATCTTCTTCTGTTGGTTATAAAAATTTCCGGATTGAGCGGTAGGTACTTCATATAAGCAATATTTTGAAGACTAAAGATAGCAAGGGTTAAGGTTACATGGTTCTTATAAATAACCCGATGAACAGATTTGTAGCATTTTGCTATCTCTTAATGCAGCATCCGCAACGATCAGTTTGGTTATCTTTCTTTAAGTTTTTTACAATTAGAAATAATTCAATAAAATCAAACGAATATTCAATTCTTTCAAAAAGGGATCTGCTTTCAGCCAGTTACATTCATAGTTTCAACAAATTTTTTAAAAACCACAAGGCTGTGATACTAACACCTGTTAGTTTAATTATTATTTTTGTCTCCCAACAAACGCTTGCATCTCATGTCAGTTCAACCAACGTTTCTTCCTGCAGGAAGAGTAATAGGAAATTTGTTTACCCGAAAACTTCGATCTACTGAAAAAATTCACTACCAGTTATCGCCTGAAGAGTTAGTATCCGACACTTTAAGTATTGGAGAAGGAGTATTAAATAATAAGGGTGCCTTGGTCATTAATACAGGAGAATTCACAGGTCGTTCACCAAAGGATAAGTTCCTTGTAAGAGATGAGATCACGAAAAATACGATTAACTGGAATGAATTCAACATCCCGATCGAGCCTTTTTATTTTGATATTATTTACAATAAGGTGATGGATTACCTGGATGGATGTAACGATATCTGGATAAGGGATTGCTATGCTTGCGCTGATGAAGATTACCGGATGAACATTCGTGTTATCACGGAAAAACCGTGGAGCAACCTGTTTGCATATAATATGTTTTTGAGGCCTGATGAAAACGAATTAGAAAATTTTTCACCTGAATGGTGTGTCATAAACGTTCCGGAATTAAAGTTAAATGCCGGGGAATGCGGGATCAGGAGCCAGAATGTATCGTTGATCTCTTTTAAACACAAGATGATTTTAATTGCAGGGAGTGGATATACAGGTGAGATCAAAAAAGGTGTGTTCACGATTCTAAATTATATTCTGCCACATAAAAGAAAGGTGCTAAGCATGCATTGCAGTGCCAATGTAGGCACTGATGGTGATACAGCTATTTTCTTTGGGTTGAGCGGAACCGGGAAGACGACACTCAGCGCTGACCCTGACCGTAAGTTGATCGGTGATGATGAACATGGATGGACAGAAAATAATATTTTCAATTTTGAAGGCGGTTGCTATGCCAAGTGTATTAATCTGACCGAAGAGAAAGAACCGGATATCTTTCATGCCATTCGGCCCGGCGCACTTGTCGAAAATGTTTCCTTCTTTCCTTTCACTGATATTATAGATTTTGACGACGCTTCTGTCACAGAAAATACCAGGGTTTCATATCCATTGCATTTCATAAAAAATACCACTGAGCATGCAACCGGTGGTTTGCCAAAAAATATTTTCTTTTTAACCTGTGACGCTTTTGGAGTACTGCCGCCAATTTCCCGGTTAACGCCCGAGCAGGCGATGTACCAGTTCATTTCCGGATACACGGCAAAAATTGCGGGAACTGAAGAGGGAGTCACAGAACCAAAGCCAACATTCAGCGCTTGCTTTGGTGCACCTTTTTTGCCGTTACACCCCGGTGTATATGCTGAAATGCTGGGACAAAAAATGAAAAAAAATAAAGTGAATGTTTGGCTCATCAACACCGGGTGGACAGGTGGCTCTTATGGAACAGGCCAGCGAATAAAATTGTCTTACACAAGAGCAATGATAACTGCCGCCTTAGAAAATAAGTTCGATAACATCGAATTTAAAGACCATAAAGTTTTTGGAATGGCTATTCCAAAGGAATGCCCGAATGTACCTTCTGAAATCTTAGATCCCGGAAATACATGGCGGGATAAAAATGCTTGCGACAAAAAAGCCAAATACCTGGCGGACTTATTTATCAGAAATTTTGAAAAATACGAAGATGGTGTCAGTGAAAATATACTGTCTGCCGCTCCGGGAATTTGAACCTAACCTAAATGATTGTTTGACCTTGATCCCGACGCTTGCAGTCGGGATTTTTATTTTCTTTAACCCTGGCGTCATTTATTTTTAAAAATAATTATTTCATTTTGTCGTTGAGTTGAATGCCATGATTGTTTTAAAGAAAATTATACCAGCCATTTTTTTTCTTTTGCCGTTTTTAGCAAAAGCACAAGACAAGGATTTTATTGAATGGTCTCCCTATACAAGATTGGGATGGAGTGACTATCTGGCAAAGCCTTCATCCACTTCGGGTGCTGCTGCAATCACAAGCACAGCCATTGGTGTAGAATATCATGTAAATGATAACACACTCAGCTATAGCATTACCTGCCGCTTTTCAAAAACAAGATCGTGGGGACGGAATAAAACGGATTATATTCTTCAGCACGAACAGGGCCATTTTGATATCACGGAAATCTATGCCCGCAAGCTTGCGCAAGAATTAAAAGAATACAAGTTCAATCCCCGCAAATACCAGGATGACTTAAATAAAATTTACAAAATGGTGATGGATGAAAAGGAAGATTTTCAAAATAAATACGACAAAGAAACCGACTACAGCAGAGATCATGAAAAGCAAGCTGAGTGGCTTGGAAAAATCCAGGACGAATTAAACCAAACTGAAGACTTCGCACATTATCAGTCAACCATCAATCTTTAGATCATTTTTTTGTAACAGTAATTGTCTGTGTGGCTTCAAGCGCATGTGGTTTGCCATCGCCATAAACAGGAGCGGCTAAAAATGGCGGTCTCTTCATAAACTGCGTCACCAACTCTGTTATATATTCATTGGCAGGATTACAGGTAATGCCCTTTGTAGTTACTTTTCCGTTTTCGCCGATCTCATAGTTGATGTCAACAACATACTGTCCTTTTTTCACCTTTCTTGTGTCAGAAGCTTCCTGGGAAACAATATTTGTGTTGATGTCAATGAATCGCTTCCATACTTTTTGTTTGGCATAAAAGGCTTTGTTTAATGAGTCCGGCATAGACTCATCAGGCTTCACTATTCCATCTTTTTTTACTTCTCCTTGCGTAGCTGAAGGATTATAAATTTTTGGGGGTACATATTTACCTGTGTCTGTTGAAACCAAAGTTTTACCCGTATCTGCTTTTATTTTTCCGCCAAAGAGAGAGTCTTTCAATGATTGCGCTTTTACCGAAGCGGTAATAAATATTAAAGAAAGTATGAAACCAATTATTTTTTTAAAATAATCCATACAATTCACTGTCAACTTTGCGGATAATCTCGCCGAGGTGTTCTTCATTTTCAGGAAATTTATTTTTGTCAATATCAATCACCAGCAAGGGGCCTTCTTTATAATTCCCGATCCATTTATTGTAATATTCATTCAACCGCTTTAAATAATCTAAGCGGATATTTTCTTCATATTCCCTTCCCCGCTTTTGGATTTGCCCGACCAGTGTGGGAACAGAAGCTTTTAAATAGATCAAAAGATCCGGTGGCTGCACCATAGTTCTCAAAGTCTGAAAGAACTGGTAGTAATTATCAAAATCTCTCTTGCTCATCAGCCCCATCTCATGCAAGTTCGGTGCAAAAATGTTAGCGTCTTCATAAATTGTCCTGTCCTGTATAACGGTTTCGGTGCCCTTTTGAATTTCGACAAGTTGCTGTAACCGGCTGTTCAGAAAATATATCTGCAGATTAAAACTCCATCTCGGCATGTCTTCATAAAAATCCATCAGGTATGGATTGTGATCCACATCTTCGAAATGAGGTATCCATTTGTAATGTTTACTCAAAAGTTCGGTTAGCGTGGTTTTTCCGGCACCAATATTACCTGCCACTGCAATGTGTTTTGGTTTTTTTGCTTTAGCCATGATGTATTGTAAATTTCGGATGGAAGACGGCGATCTGCCATCTTAAGCCCAAAGAACTAAAGTAACTAAAATCTAAAATCAAAAATAATTTAATCCAATTGCCTGCCTTACAAGTTCCAGAGTGGCATTGGCGCTCTTTCTTGCTTTTTCTGCTCCTTTTTCCATTAACTGCTTCAGATATTTTTCATCTGCCAAAATTGATTTCACCTTTTCTCTTATTGGTGAAATAAAATTTACCATATCTTCTGCAAGCTGCTTCTTCATATCGCCATAACGTATGCTGCAATTATTATAATCTTCCTCAAATTTTTTTACTGTTTCATCTGAAGCTACCAATTTCATCAATAGAAAAAGATTTTCGATATAATCCGGTTTAGGCATTTCATTTTCTGTCGGTCCGCTATCTGTTTTCGCCTTCATTATTTTTTTGCGGATAAGCTCATCCTCATCGTTAAGATAAATCGTTGCCATTTGGTTTTCGCTTTTACTCATTTTTCCATTGCCATCAAGACTTAGAATTTTTGTAAGTGATTCACCGAAATTAAAAGCGTGAGGCAAAGGAAACACAACATTATACCGACGATTAAAACGCTCTGCATAATCTCTTGCTATTTCAAGATGCTGTTCCTGGTCTTTCCCCACCGGAACTTTCACAGCACGATGTACCAAAATATCCGCAGCCATTAATACAGGATACGTAAGCAAACCCGCATTTACATTCTCAGGCTGCTGGCGAACTTTATCTTTAAACGTGGGCGTCTTTTCAAGCTCGCCTTTATATGCCATGGTGTTTAAATACAAATACAATTCTGCAATTTCAGGTACATTGCTTTGTAAATAAAGACAGGCAACATCAGGATCCAAACCGCAAGCGATATATTCGGCCAAAACCCTATGCACATTATCCTTTAATTCTTTTGTATCCGGATGCGTGGTTAAACTGTGCCAGTCTGCAATAAAAAAGTAGCAATCATATTCATGCTGCATACGCACATAATTGCAAAGTGCTCCAAAATAATTTCCAAGATGCAAAAAGCCTGTCGGTCTTATTCCGCTCAAAACAATTTCTTTCGGCATGCGGCGAAGATAAGGAAATAGGCGATGGATGGCAGTTGACAGATGTTAGCTAAAAATGGAACGGGAATTCATCTCTCATCGGCCATCTGGCAACTAAGAATTATATTTGCCAGATGGAAGTTAATGATGCATTGGTGGATAAATTGGCCCACCTGGCAAGGCTGAAATTTGAAGCATCAGAAAAAGAAGAAATAAAAAATGATCTTCAAAAAATGATCGCATTTGTGGAAAAACTGAATAAACTGGATACGACCGGGGTTGAACCTTTATTGCATATGACTGATGAAATAAACGTGCTGCGGGAAGATGAAGTGAAAGGTTCAATCAGTCGTGAAGAAGCGTTGATGAATGCACCGTTCCATGACGACCAATTTTTTAAAGTGCCTAAAATAATTAAGAAGCAACCGGGAAACTAAAAACAAATTTTCCATCTGTCGAATCTTATTTCGCGATCTGCGAAATTAAAAAGTAAAAAATTATGGAAGACATCATACATCTTGAAGATATCCGGAAAAGCTATTACATGGGTAAGCAAATCCTGGAGGTATTGAGAGGAATTTCCCTGGATATTTCCAAAAATGAATACGTAGCATTAATGGGGCCTTCCGGTTCAGGCAAAAGTACTTTAATGAACATCCTTGGCTGTCTGGATACTCCATCGGCGGGTAAATATGTTTTAAACGGGCAGGATGTAAGCAAAATGGAAGACAATTCCCTTGCAGATATTCGCAACAAAGAAATCGGTTTCGTATTTCAGCAATTTAACCTGCTGCCGCGCCTTACCGCTCTTGAAAATGTAGCATTGCCTCTCATCTACGCGGGTCTCAGTAAAAAGCAGAGATATGAAAGAGCAACGCGAATGCTCGAACTTGTAAGTCTTACGGACAGAGCTACACACAAACCAAACGAATTAAGCGGAGGTCAGTCACAACGTGTGGCAATAGCAAGAGCATTGGTCAATGATCCTGCAATTATTCTCGCCGACGAACCGACCGGAAATCTTGATACGAAAACCTCGTACGAGATCATGGATATTTTTGAAAAGATCAATGCAGCAGGAAATACAGTTGTTTTGGTTACTCACGAAGAAGATATCGCTCACCGCGCGAAACGGGTGATCAGGTTAAGAGACGGCCTAGTAGAAAGCGACGCACAAAAACATTTGGTAAGCGAACCGGTAAGTTAACATTCCCGTAAGCACACCTTCATCTCTTCTGGTTAAAACAGATCATGTCTTTTAAAATCTATACGAAAACCGGTGATAAAGGAACCACTTCTTTGATGGGGGGCACTAAAGTATTAAAATCAGATCTGAGAATTGAATCTTATGGAACCGTAGATGAACTTAACTCTTATATAGGTTTATGCCGCGATCTTCTAACAGATACTTCTTCGAAAAAAATGTTACGCGAAATTCAGGATCGTCTTTTTACAATTGGTTCATCGCTTGCCTGCGATCCCGAAAAAGAACCAAAAATGAAAATGCCGGATTTGAAAGAAGATGACATTGTGTTGCTTGAAAAAGAAATTGATGCCATGGACAAACAACTGCCGGAATTAAAACATTTTATTTTGCCCGGCGGTCATCCTACAGTTTCACATTTACATGTTGCCCGCTGTGTATGCAGAAGAGCCGAACGTTGTTGCGTTCGTTTGCAAAACGAAGCCAATGAAGATAATCTTCTTACTGTAAAATATCTTAACCGTCTTAGTGATTATTTGTTTGAATTGTCCCGCTACACCGCCCATCAGTTAAAAGCAGATGAAATTACCTGGAAACCGAGAGTATAATTGTGTTTTGTAATTTTAAGAATGGTCATCATAAAACCATCAAGATTTTTTTTGCTGTTTTGTTTTTTTTGCCTTTCTGAATTTCTTTTAGCACAATCTTTTCTCTTGTCTTCCATTCCTGCAGAGGAAGAATTATCCAGCAAACAGATCACCTGTTTTTTCCAGGATAGTAAAGGATTTATGTGGATAGGCACAGAAGACGGGTTAAATCTTTACAACGCCAACAGCATCAAAATTTTTAAACATGATATAATATTGATAAAGCTACCATTAAACCAGAAAGCATTGTGACGTTGAACATGATCATAAATGTTTTGAAGAACAATCTTGTCTAAAGTTTGAAATAGATGGACATACAGACAATACCGGCGATGCTACCCATAATCTTACTCTCTCTTGGGAACGTGCGGATGCAGCAAAAACTCAGCTTGTATCAATGGGCATTAATGGGTCACGATTGACAACAAAAGGTTTTGGTGATACTAAACCTATGGACTCAAATGAATTTCCCGAAGGAAGAGCAAATGATCGTAGAGTTGAGTTTGTAAAAATGCAAATAGTCGTTAACAAATATCAATGAAGAGAAAATCTATAGCATTTACTATAGGGTGCATTCTTACGATGCTATGGACTTATTCAAAAGCACAAAGCAATATTTCATTTCAATGCAAAGAATTAAATCTTTCCGAATCGCAATCATTAAAATGCGACCAATGGGATAATATAGCAGTACTCTTATTTGGAAAGTGGCTTCTAAAACCTGACTCATATAAAAATTACAATGCTTTTTTTACTTTAAATAAGCAGGATGATGAACGTGCTCCGAAAAAAGTCACGAGCGATAAAGTGCAGACGATAGCGATTCATGTAATGGTCAATAGGGTAAATATCGATAAGCTCATTCAGCAGCTCGATATGAGTAAACTAAATAGCGCAATTGATAAGAATTAAATATTCGTGCGTCAAACAATTTTTCCATCTTTCATATGCAATACGCGGTCGCTTAGTTGCGCCAATTCTTCGTTGTGAGTGACGATCAAAAAGGTTTGATTGAATTTATTCCGCAGGTCAAAAAATAAGTCGTGAAGTTCCTTTGCATTTGCTGAATCAAGGTTGCCGGTAGGTTCATCCGCAAAAACAATGGAAGGGCTATTGATAAGTGCCCTTGCTACAGCCACACGCTGTTGCTCCCCTCCACTCATTTGGTTAGGCTTATTATCTAACCGCCCGGTTAATCCTAACAGGCTTAACAATTGCTTTGCCCTCTCTTCAACATCCTTTTTCTTTTTACCGGCCAACCAGCCGGGAATGCAAACATTTTCTAATGCCGTAAACTCGGGTAATAAATGATGAAATTGAAAAACAAATCCTATGTTTTTATTACGAAAATCGGCCAGCTTTTTGCCATGTAATGCGCTTATTTCTGAGCCGTTCAGACTGATAGTTCCCCTATCAGCGGCATCCAAAGTTCCCAGTATATGAAGTAAAGTGCTTTTGCCGGCACCCGATGAGCCTACAATGCTTACGATTTCGCCTTGTTTTACTTCTATATCTACCCCTTTCAGTACTTCTACGGCGCCATATCTTTTATAAATATTTTTTCCCTGGAGCATGCAGCTAATAACTTATTTCATCAATCCCCGCCTGACTGACATTAGTCGGGCAGGAAATATTTACAAACCTAACCCATTATAAATAATCGCAAATGAAAGCGACTTTGTTTTTAAGAAATTATTCAATTCGCGTGGACAACTACGGATTTGGAAAATTCGTTAATAAAGCTACATTTGCGAAAAATTTTGGGTTGGCAATTGCCGTTTATTAAAAAAAAATTAAACCCTAGAAGATGTTTTGGACACTCGAATTAGCCTCATACCTTGAAGATGCTCCGTGGCCTGCCACAAAGGATGAACTTATAGATTATTCCATTCGGTCAGGCGCCCCTATTGAGGTTGTTGAAAACCTGCAGGAACTCGAAGACGAAGGAGAAGTATATGAAAGCATCGAAGACATATGGCCCGACTATCCTTCACAGGAAGATTTCCTTTTCAATGAAGATGAATATTAGAGAAGCCGCTGGCTTCATGCCATAAAAGACAAACCGTCTCAAATTGAGGCGGTTATTTTTTTTATTCCAATTCTTGTATTTCTTATTATCACCTGTTGCGTCGCACTCCGGCCGGCCGGCCGGTAGGCAGGTACTTTCTGTTCTTCTGCTCGTCCACTCATTTTTCCATTTGTTCGATTACAGCCGGTGTAACACCCGTAAAACTAAATCCACCATCGTGGAAAAGGTTCTGCATGGTTACATATTTTGTAAGATCACTAAACATTACTGCACAATAATTGGCGCAGTCATCGGCAGTGGCGTTTCCTAACGGACTCATTTTTTCAGCATAAGAAATAAATCCGTCAAAACCTTTCACTCCGCTACCCGCTGTTGTTCTTGTTGGCGATTGCGAAATAGTATTCACTCTCACTTTCTTTTTTTCTCCGTAGTAATAGCCGAACATTCTTGTTACACTTTCCAGTAGTGCTTTTGCATCAGCCATCTCATTATAATCAGGAAAAACTCTTTGTGCCGCGATATAGGTTAATGCTACTACGCTGCTCCACTCATTCAATGCATCCATATCCCATGCGGTACGAAGAACCTTATGCAAACTGATCGCGGAAATGTCCAGGGTTTTTTGATTCCATTCATAATTTATCTCCGTATAATGCTTACCCTTTCGCACATTCAGACTCATCCCGATCGAATGAAGAATAAAATCAAAACTGCCACCAAAATGTTCCATTGTTTTTTGAAAAAGATTTTTCAAATCTTCCATATTGGTCACATCGGCTCCCACTACAGGAGCATTGCCGCATTGTTCAGACAATTTGTTTATTTCTCCCATACGAAGAGCCACCGGTGCATTTGTTAACACAAGCTGGGCGCCTTCTTCATAACATTTTAAAGCAGTTTTCCAGGCAATGGATTTTTCATCCAACGCTCCGAAGATGATTCCTTTTTTTCCTTTCAATAAATTATTTGACATAAGACTAATTTGAAGATGTGAAAATATGAAAATGTAAGATAGTCGTAAATGTATTAAGTTATTTTTATGCGTGTGGAAAGATGATTTTTATTATTAGCACCAATAAAAAGGTATAAACAAAAATCAATAGAAATGTGCTGAACAAATAAAAGAATAACCGGCCGATAGATTTCCGTGGTTTTATAATTCGCTGTAAATATTTATTAATAAAATAGACAGGCACCAGCGAAGCGAGAATAATGAGCAATATAATAACAGCTTTCCATCTCATCTTTAGAATAGTACAAGATCTACATTAATTTCCAACCATCTCCCGGGCATTTTCCATTGCTGCAGCGGTTGGCTTTTCACCGCTCAGCATTTTGGCAATAGCGGTAATTCTTTCCTCAGTATTTAATCGCCGAATATTTGTTTTGACAGCATCTCGTACAATTTCTTTATACACAAAAAAATGAGCATCGGCTTTGCCTGCTATTTGCGGTTGATGAGTGATGCAAATGACTTGTCGCTTTGAGGCAAGTTCTTTCATAATAATTCCCACTTGCCTGGCCGCTTCGCCGGAAATGCCGGTATCAATTTCATCAAATATCATTGTGGGTAAATCAATCGACTGAGCTACCAAAGATTTTATGCAAAGCATTAGCCGACTTAGTTCTCCGCCGCTTGCCACTTTCCTGATGGGCTGAAACTGCCCGCTTTTGTTGGCATCAAATAAAAATTCTATCACGTCTGCTCCGTAAAAATCTAATTCATCAATTTTATTTCTTATTTCAATCTTTAATCTCGCATTGGACATTCCAACCTGCTTCAGTAAACTATTTACTTTTTCCTCGAGAGGTTTTATTTGTTTCCTTCTTCCTTCGGAAATTTTTAAAGCAAGCTGTTTTACCTGCTTAAACAAATCTTCGGTTTCTTCTTCCTTTTTTTGCAACTGCCCGTCGATTTTCAAAACTGCCTGTAACTTATTTTGCAGTTGCTTTTGAGTTTCCAATAATTCATTCGTGGTCTTTACGCTATGTTTTTTCAGCAGCTTATATCCCAGGGATAGTCGTTCATTGATCTGTTCAATTTTTTCAGGATCGTAATTAATATGATCGCTGATCCGCTCCGTTTCATCGGCAATATCCTGGAGCTCTATTTGGGTTGATTGCAGTCTTTGCATCAATGCGGGCAAATCCGGATGGTAGGATGAATACCCCTGGAGTTGATTTACCAGAATCTTTAATTGCTGAACAATCGGAGTATCGTTTTCTTTTAAATCCTGGTAAGCTTTTGATAAGGTAGCCTTAATTCCTTCGGAGTTATTAAGCAGTTTTAATTCCGTATCCAGTTCTTCAAGCTCGTTTTCTTTAAACCCGGCTTCTTCCAGTTCACTACACTGAAACTGGTTGTAATCAAATTCTTTTTCAAACTGCTGTTTTTGATCTTTCAATTCTTTCCATTCCTTTTTTGCTATCTGCCAATTTTTAAAAATTTGCTGATAATTGTTCAATACCCCGGAATGTCCAGCCAGCGCATCTAAAACCTCCCTCTGAAAATCGCTTCTATTCAGCTGCAATGTGTCAAACTGCTGATGAAGATCAACCAGTAAAGAACTCAGTTCACTGAGCTGGGAAAGCGTAAAAGGCGTGTCGTTTACAAAGGCCCGCGATTTCCCATTCGTACCAATTTCTCTGCGGATAATTAACTCGTCGCTATTGTCAATTTCGCTTTTTTCTAAAAAAATTTTTATTTCCTTTTTATCTGAAATATTAAATATCCCTTCCACAAAACATTTCCTTTCCTTATTTACTAAAACGGTACTGTCCGCCCTTTCGGCTAAAATGAGTCCTAGCGCGCCAACGATAATTGATTTGCCTGCACCCGTTTCGCCGGTAATTACATTTAATCTGCCGGAAAAATCAATTTCCAGTTCATCAATTATGGCGTAGTTCTGTATGAGAAGTTTTTGCAGCATTGGTCAATTGCGGATAAATTGTTATCAAAAGCAAATTAGGGAATTCCTGAAATAGTAGAGAGAACGCAGCCCAATGCTGGGGTATGAAAATAAAAAACCCCGCCATGAGAGCGGGGAAAAATAAAAAAAGAAAAATTATTTTATCTCAATTTTATCGTTGAGTTCTTCATCAACCAATATTCGGCCGCAATTCTCACATACCATCACTTTCTTATGTTGCTTTATCTCACTTTGTTTTTGCGGAGGGATAGCATAAAAACAACCACCGCATGCATCACGTTCTACGGGTACAACAGCGAGACCATTCCGGTAGCTTTTGCGAATCTTTTCATAGCTCGCCAGTAACCTGTCGTCTACATGTTCCTTTGCTTCTGAAGCCATCTTAACAAAATGTTTCTCCTCCTTCTCGGTCGCGGCAATGATCTTCTCCAGCTCGCCCTTTTTAGTGTTTAAAACACTTTCTTTGGAGGCAATTGCCTTTTTTGCCTTTTCAAGCGATACCGCTTTTTCTGCAATCTCTTCATTTGCATCCTTAATATGTTTTTCACAGAGCTTTACCTCCAATTGCTGCATCTCGATCTCTTTATTGATCGCTTCAAATTCACGATTGTTCTTTACATTATCACTTTGCTTTTCATATTTTTTGATCAAAGCCTGCGCTTCTTTAATATCTTCTTTTTTCTTTTCAATAAACTCAGTGATTCCATTTATTTCTTCTTCAATACGCGTTTGCCGGGCATGCAAGCCCAGTATTTCATCCTCAAGGTCAGCTACCTCCATTGGTAGTTCTCCTTTCAGAATATGAATTTCATCCAACTTGCTTTCGATCTTTTGAAGTGTAACCAGCGAGGAAAGTTTCTCTTCAACGGAAAATTCTTTTACCTGTGCCATGTATAGTTTTAAAATTTTTTACAAGACCTAATTAGTGCGCCCAACGTGCCTCTCGGTAAAAAAAGTCATTCAATTGTTAAAGTCCCAGCAATTCTATTCACCAACAAAATACCGAACAGGGTTCGTCTGCACCTTTGTTTTAAGGACGGCAAAGTTAGGGAATTTTTGCTCCAAAATTTCAACCAAAAGGTCAATAGTAAACCGCTCACTTTCATAGTGACCAATGTCAGCAATCACCATACGACCGTTAGCGTCGAAGAATTCATGATATTTCATATCTGCCGTGATATATACGTCAGCACCTGTTGCAAGCGCAACAGGTACGAGGAAGCTTCCGGCCCCTCCGCAAACGGCGATTCTTTTTACCGGCCGATTTAGCAAAGACGTATGACGGATCACTTTCAAATCAAATATTTGTCTTAAATAAGACAGAAACTCTATCTCGTCCATTGCTTGTGGCAATTCGCCGATAAGACCACTGCCGATATCCGAATATCTATTCGAAAGATCGATCAGATCGTAAGCAACTTCTTCATATGGATGGGCCTCTTTCATTGCCTTTACAATACCTTTTTCCAGCCAAAAAGGAAAAATTACTTCTATTTTTATTTCTTCTTCCCGGTGCTGCTCGCCGATTTTGCCAATATATGGATTTGTGTTTTCGCCAGCTTTAAAAGTACCGGTTCCTTCAACATTGAAGCTGCATTCGCTGTAACTACCGATATACCCGCCGCCTGCTTTAAAAATCGCGTTTCTTACTTCTTCTGCTTTAGCAACAGGCACGAAAGTAAAAAGTTTCTTTAATGTGTTTTCCTTCGGTAATAAAACAGCCGTATCCCGCAGCCGGAGCATGTTTGCTATTTTTCCATTCACGCCGTTTATTACATTATCAAGATTGGTGTGAACGGCGTAAATAGCGATATCATTTTTAATAGCATGGATGACCGTTCTCTCAACGTAATTGCTTCCATTGATCTTTTTCAAACCCGTGAAAATAATCGGATGATGAGCGACGATAAGATTGCACTTATCGGCGACCGCCTCGTTTATTACTTCTTCGGTAACATCAAGGGTGCATATAATTCCTTTGCAAATCCAATTTTTATCCCCTGTAATCAAGCCCGCATTATCATAATGCTCCTGGAGCAAAGGAGGTGCTATTGATTCCAAAAAAAAAGTAATGTCAGCGATTGTCATTTGCAAGTGTACTGTTTTAAAATTCAAAAAAATCTTTTAAAAAAACAAAATCCTTTTGTACCTTTTGATTTCTTTCCCAGCCCTGCGATAGCTCTCCAACCATTGAACTCACCCTTTAAAACCAATTATATGCGAAAAAGTAAATATGGTTATTTGCTGCTTGCATTACTGGTGATCACAGGATTGGCAGGTACAGTTACCTCAACAAGCATTACAAGCAAAGAAAGAAAGTTTGCAGCCAATAATCTTAAGGACACAAAAGATGACGTTCTTAGAAGTATAAACGGCCTTACACCATACCAACTTGATTACAGGGCTCCGGGAAAACCAACGGTAAAAGAGTGCGCATATTTAATTGCTTCCACTGAAAAATCCCTGTGGGATCTTTTACAAAATACTTTGAAACAGCCGTCAAGCCCCGGAAAGCGTTCTGAATTAAAACTAACTGATGAACAATTGGTCAGGTTAATAGAGGACAGGACGAAAGAATTAAAAATCAATCAGGCGTTTAAATGTGAAAGCATGCGCTATAAATCACTCGATGAAGCCATGGAAAGTTTTAAAGATATAAGAACAGATCATATAAAACACATGAAGAACACGACAGAAGATTTAAGAAACCACGTGGTGCAGATGTCATTCGGATTACTTGATTGTTACCAGCTTTGCCTTTTGATTTCTGCCTACAGCAACAGGGGAGTGCAACAAATAGAAGAAATAAAAACAGATCCAAATTTTCCATCCCGATAGAAATCAGTTAAATAAACCAAAACTAACTCGAGGTTGAAAAACCTGGCCCCAAAGTTCCCGTAAGAACCAGGGGTTTTTTTATTTCTTTTTGTAAACATCCGGATTATGCTTCTGCATCCACCTTTCTGGCTTATCAAATGGAGTAAATCCAAACTGCGCATATAAATTATGCGCATCTCTTGTAGCTAATGTAAACCTTCTCAATCCCTGCAGCTCATCAAAATCCATTATTACTTGCATTAGCCACTTAGAGAGCCCTTTCCCTCGCTCTTCCGGTACAATAAAAACATCAGCCAAATATGCGAACGTCGCGAAGTCACTAATAACCCTGGCAAATCCAATTAGCTTTTGGCGGTGACAGATTGCAAAACATAGGGAATTATCGATACTTTTTTGAACAATATCTTTCGAAATGTTTTCTGCCCAATATGAGTGCGACAAAAAATTATGAACTACGTCCACATCGATTTTTGATTTGTCTGTTGATAGCAGGTAATCATCTCTCATCCATTCCGTTATTTTCATGTCTCTTTTTGTTGCAAAATTTATAGAAAAGAAGGATTAAACGAAACACCCATAGTAAATTACCTATTGTGCACGCTGCACTGAATGTCTATTTTGGAAGTGGTAATATGAAAAAATTTTTTATAATAATATTATTTCTTTTCGCTTTAACCAGCTGTAAAAAAGCCATTCAAAAACACGAAGAAAATTTAATTATAAAAGCCATGACAGATGGTCAATGGGCAATCACAAGTTTTACAACCAATAATGCCGATATTACAACTGATTTTGCAGCATACAAATTCCAATATCTTAATGATAATACCGTTGAAGCAATAAAAAATGGAAGTATTGAAAAAACGGGTACATGGCAGGGAGACATAAATGCCATGAGTATTTCGGCAAACTTTTCCAATGTTTCAAATCCCCTGTTATTACTAAACGGAACCTGGCTGATTACAGATAATAGCTGGACATTTGTAAAGGCAACCACAACAATAAATAATGAAGTGAAAACTCTTAGGCTTGACAAGCAATAAATTAAAATCTCTTTTATCCAGGGTTAAACATATTGCATCAGTCAATGTCATACTTTATCGTCAATTCTCATCAATTCCGGAGAAACTGAATTGAAAGTTGAATCGTTATTGTAGAAATTATTTAACCCAGACTGAAACCATAATTTTTAAGCCCTAATTTCGTTTATTTCAAAACCCTTTAAAAGCAGTGCTTTGAGCCGAAAAACGGGAAACACCTTTTTCAGACTTTTTACGATTTTGCCTATTCTGGTATGGGGAGTTTTTGCACATGGACAAGCACCAATTGCTAACTTTACTGCTTCTTCTACTTCTGGCTGTTCTCCGTTGAAAGTTACTTTTACTGATAAATCCACTGGAAATCCAACTTCACGGAGCTGGGATTTTGGAAACGGGCAGTTATCCACTCTTCAAAACCCAACCATTAGCTATTCACAGCCCGGTACATATACAGTCCGACTAATTGTAAAAAATTCCGCCGGAATTGATGACGAGATTAAAACAGATTATATCACAGTTTTTCAGGCACCCAGAGCATCTTTTACCGCGAACCTAACAACTTCCTGCGCGCCCGCCTCTATACAATTTACAGATCAGTCTACTGCTCCTTCCGGCAACGCTATTACGAGTTGGTCATGGAATTTTGGGGACGGTACAACCTCTTCACAACAAAATCCTAGCCATATTTATACTAATACCGGATACTATACAGTTTCACTTCAAGTTATTAGTAATACAGGTTGCAAAAACACACGAACCATCAGTCGATATATAAGAATTGTCGATGGCATGGATGTTGACTTTTCCTTTTCGCAACCCTCTACCTGTCAATCACCCTTCATGATAAAGTTCCAGGATCAATCAAGTGGACCGGGAATATTGTCATACTTATGGAATTTTGGTAATGGATCAAATTCCACTTTAAAAAATCCTATTACAACTTACGCTACCGCTGGCACTTATCCCATACACTTAACTGTTCAAAGTGATCTTGGCTGCAAAGGATCGCTAACAAAAGATATTGTTGTTGCAGGGAAAACGACTGATTTCATTTTTCCTGCAACAATATGCATCGGGCAGACAATTAATTTTCAAAATACTTCGTCCCCTGCTCCTGTTTCCTCTTTCTGGAATTTTAATGATGGCACTACTTCATCTCAAATAAATCCGGTAAAAACTTTTTTGATTGGAGGTACATATCAGGTTAAACTGATTAATAACTATGGGAATTGTAAAGACTCCATTACTAAAAATGTAACCGTCATTTCCACTCCGACCGTTGACTTTGTTACCAATGATAGCACTTCATGTAAATCCCCCTTTATCGTTCAGTTCACCGATAAAAGCCCTGGAGCCTCCACATGGTTTTGGGACTTTGGTGACGGAGATACTTCTTCGCAGCAAAATCCAGCTCATAATTATGCGAATCCGGGATTTTACGATGTAACTCTGAGTATTACTTTGCCGGGAGGATGTGGCAATACTATAACAAAAACACAATACATCAAGATACAACCTACCACAATTTCCGTTTTAAACTCCCCCATCGGAGGATGTATTCCTTTTACATATAAACCCGTTCCTTCCATTCAGTCTGTTGATAGTATAATAAGCTATTTGTGGGACTTTGGTGATGGAACTACTTCAACACAAAAAAACCCGACACACATATACAACTCAGTTGGTAATTACAATTTGCAACTTGCTGTAACAACCAAAGGTGGATGTATAGAATCAATTTCAATTCCTAATGGTGTCACAACGGGAACAAAACCGACCGCTAATTTTAATTTTACTCCTAATAATAGTTGTGCAACCACCCCTGTTCATTTTAACGACCTGTCTACAACAACTCCCGGCGCCAATGTCCATTGGTTGTGGAACTTCGGTGACGGGACAACCGGAACAGCACAAAATCCAAATCATATTTTTGCGGATACAGGGACAGTGACTGTCAAGCTTACCGTTTTTAACAACGGTTGCTCTGATGTAACGTCCCAAATTATAAGTGTCTTGCCGCCAGTTGCAAGATTCGGATATAAAGTAGATTGCGCTAATCGTTTAAATGTAACATTTAACGATAGTTCTCTTGTCAGCGCTTCTTACGGACCCATAACTTATCAATGGGATTTTGGTGATGGAAATAATTCTGCTTTAAAAAATCCAACTCATTCCTACTCTTCATTGGGGACCTATATTGTGACGCTTACCACCGCAAATGGAGTATGTTCATACATCACAAAAAAGACATTGAACTTGTTTGATGAACCTGCTGATTTTTCAATCAGTAAAAACCAGGTTTGCAAAAATGAAAAGTTTGCGCTTAGTGCTATCAATAGTAATCCTTCCCATATTCAAAATTATACCTGGATCATTGGTGCAACTACAATAATGGATACGGTCAGAACGACCCACACCAGTATCGCCAATTACGGGACCTATAGCGTAACCCTGGTTATTAAAGATATTAACGGATGTACAAATTCAAAAACTGTTTCAAATTATATTACCGTAAAAGGACCCGTTTCTAATTTCGTCCCTTCGAGAACGGGTAACTGCATTAATAAACAAATAAATTTTAATGACCTTTCTACACCAGCAAGCGGAACTCCCATTACACAATGGACATGGAATTTTGGAGATGGTACTATACAGAGTTTTACCTCACCTCCATTTTCGCATGACTATACCGGAACAGGAAATTACAGTGTTAGTCTTACCGTAAAAGACAACAATAATTGCACTGATAAATATTCACAGGCAAATGCAGTATTAATAACAAATCCCCTGGCGGGTTTCAGAGCAGATACGTTTTATTGCCCTCAGGCTCCATTACAGTTTGTCGATACGTCGATCGGTCTGGGATTAAGTTATGTATGGGATTTTGGAGATGGATCTCCTATTTCTAATCTCTCAAATCCAATTCATTCATACTCCGGCGGAGATAGTTCTTATACAGTAACCCTTACAATCAGAGATACTGTCGGGTGCGAAGACTCTACAACAAAAATCAGATACATAAATACGCGAATTCCGAAAGCAGCATTCAGCATTACAGATAGTAGTGGGATTTGTCTTCCTTTGGTAACCAGCTTTACATTTGAAGGTCTCGATTACAAAAATTTCTTATGGGACTTTGGAGACGGTACCACAACCTTTGCACAAAATCCTTCTCATTTTTATAATTCTTTTGGTACATATACACCAAAACTCTACTTATTTGGTCCGGGTAATTGCGTAGATTCAGCCGAAGCTACAGTGAACGTTTATGATCCCAGCAGAAGTACACAAATTTTAGTTGGCCCCACGACTGCATGTAATTCTCTCACGATAAATTTTGATGTTACAGCGGTTCCCGGATTTAAATACAATTTTTACTTCGGAGATGGATCCATAGATTCCACTCAACAACCTAATTTGACTCACTTATACAATGCTCCTGGCAATTATTCTGCTTTCTTGACTTATACAGATAAGACCGGGTGTGAGTCAACCGTTACAGCAGGTACTTTTCATGTTTATGGAGCTCTTCCGCTTTTTGACAAAGACAGAAAAGAATTCTGTGATTCGGGACAAGTGAGTTTTAAAAATTATACTCTAAGCAATGATCCTGTCACTTCAACCGTCTGGGATTTTGGAGATGGGAGTACAAGTACCTCTACAGAACCTTCGCATTTTTTTGCGAGCCCGGGATTGTATATTGTCAAGTTGATCGTTACCACTCAAAACAACTGCACAAGTATATATTCAGACACTATTCGTGTATACCGGACTCCCTCAATATCAATAACGGGAAAAGACACGGTATGTATTAATACCAAGGAAGGATTTTCGGGAATAATTTCAATACGAGACTCAACTATTCAATGGCAATGGGCATTTGGCAATGGAAGTTCGTCTCAAATACAGAATCCAATTGTTTTATATTCTTCAGCCGGTGACTATAACATTCAATTGATTGGCATTAATAAATTAGGGTGTGCAGACACTGCCTCACATTTATTAACCGTTGTTCCCCTTCCAACAGCCACACCAGCCTCCAATCCCATTACAATAATTTCAGGGGGTTCTGCTCAATTAAACATGAACTACACCGGGCCAATTATATCTTATAACTGGTTACCTGTTCAAAATCTTAATTGTACAACTTGTCCTCAACCCATCGCAAATCCACAGTTTACTACAGATTACCATGTGGAGATACAAGACAGGTATGGATGTGTCAACTCAGGCAATGTGACAGTTAAAGTTGTATGCAACGGCCAGAACTTTTTTATTCCAAATACTTTCTCGCCTAACGGTGACGGCATAAATGATGTATTTTATTTGCGAGGCACTGGCTTATTCAGAGTAAATTCAATGATGATTTTTAACCGCTGGGGAGAAATAGTTTTCGAAAAAAAGAACTTTTCTGTAAACGACCCTTTAGCGGGTTGGGATGGAAACTACAAAGGGAAAAAGGCTAAACCTGATGTGTATGTTTACCAAATAGAAATAGTTTGTGATAATGGAGAAATAATAAAATACTCAGGAAATATTGCGTTAATACAGTAAGCGAGACCTCATGAAAACAAGATCAATAATACTATTGGCAATTGTGAATCTTTTATTCTGTGATTCTGTCTTTGGACAGGATATTCATTTTTCTCAATTTTTTCAAACTCCTCTATTGCGTAACCCTTCTCTTGCAGGCATATATACTGGCGACATAAGGGCACAGGCAGTTTATCGTAATCAATGGAACAGTGTTACGGATGCATACCAAACGGCTTCCCTGGATGGGGAATATAAAATGCCAATTGGAAAATTGAATGATTATATAACTTTTGGAATGGAATTGCTATATGACAGAGCCGGAACTATAGCCTGGACATCTACATATGTTTATCCTACTGTAAACTATCATAAATCTCTAAGTGCAGAAAGAAATCGCTATCTCTCTCTCGGTTTTATGGGTGGTATTGTTCAACGTAGAATTGATCGTTCAAAAATCACTACTAATTCTACTTATGATAACGGCACAGATGGCGAATATTTTAATGACGCTTCTTATCTGTATGCGGATGGAAGCGTAGGCATGAGTTACAATTCAGATTTAAACGATCGCCCAGATAACAATTTTTATTTGGGAGTAGCCTATCACCATTTTAACAAGCCTCACGCGTCATTTTATCGCAATGCGAATATTGAGCTATATCCAAAATGGGTTTTTTCAGGTGGAATTCGTTTTGGAGTTTCCGATTATTCTTATGTTACGATACTTGCGGATCAATCTATACAGGGCGAATATAAGGAAACCGTCGCTGGAGGTATGTTTGGTTTGAAAATCGGAGAAAACCCCGATAATCCAAATTACACAATTCATGCAGGAAGTTTTATTCGCTGGAATGATGCATTAATCCCTACTTTAAAATTGGATTATGTGCCCTTTTCAATAACTGTTAGCTACGATGCAAATATTTCAAAACTAAAACCATCCAGTTATGGGCGAGGTGGTTATGAAATTTCTGTGTCATACATAGGCTTCCGAAAAAATAATTCAAGTATTGATGCCATCCGTTGTCCAAGATTCTAAAAACATTCCAACCTAAAAATACCAACCCACATTGCAAATAAGAATGCAACCTTGTTTTTAAATCCACTAATAAACTGTTTTGCCCTGCTGATCACTATTCAATTTAAGTGTTAATATTTAGAAAATTTTAGCCTTTCGAAAATATTTTATAAATATCTTAAATCGATAGTATAATTACGTTGCATAAATTAAAAAAACGATCTATTATTGACACAATAAAACGTAACTTTATATCATTGAAGAGACTTTTACCTATAATATCCGTTATTCTACTATCAGTTGTCTATGCAGAAGGGCAGCAAAGAAGCCTTCCTCCTGATGGAAAGGAACGCATAGTAAAATTTTATCCCAACCCTGCCACTTCATTTATAACTTTTGATCTTCAGAAAACAATTGACAAAGGTTGCGATATCCAGGTATTTAATCTTCTTGGTAAAATAGTTTATGAACAAAAAAACATTACACCAAGAACCACAATCAATCTTACCGACTACAATCGCGGCGTCTATATTTATCAATTAAGAGATCACGACGGGAAGATTCTTGAGTCAGGAAAGTTCCAGGTATCCAAATAAGAAATTAATCATTCATTCCCCCTTTTCATAACCCTATTGCACTTGTACAATCAGGAATTTAAGGTACTGCGTACTGTCTATTCCCCTGATAACCGGATGATCTGCGGATTGCGTTTGAAAAACAACTTGGCGAATTTTTCTTCTCGCATCTTTAGCAGCCATATCGATGGTCTGTAAAAATAAATCTGGCGGCACAAGGTTGGTACAAGATGAGCTGACCAAAAACCCACCCGGTTTTATCAGTTTTATTCCTCTTAGATTAATCTCTTTATATCCTGCAATAGCTTTTTGAATAGTTTCCCTATTTTTAGTAAATGCCGGGGGATCCAACATCACTACATCATATTTTTTTCCCTCTTTTGACCATTGCTTTAATATATCAAATGCATTAGCAACTTTAAACCGCACTTTGGCTGTTAAATTATTTAATTCCGCATTTTGATTCGCCTGCTTTATTGCTTCTCCGGAAATGTCAATTCCTAAAACTGATTTAGCTCCGTAATGTGCGGCATGGATTTCAAAAGTTCCCGTATAGGTAAATGCGCCAAGTACATCGGCATCTTTTGCGATGTGTTGTATAGCCCGTCGATTATCCTGTTGATCCAGAAAGTATCCTGTCTTTTGTCCATTTTCCAAATCGACATAAAATTTTAGACCATTTTCATTGATGATAATTTTTGTATCGAACGGATCGGATAAAAATCCCTTTTGTTGTGACAGACCCTCTAATTCTCTAACAGGAACATCATTCCTTTCATAAATGCCTTTGGTATTAAATATTTGCCGAATTGCTTTTACAAAACTTGGTTTCCATTTATCAATGCCTAACGCTAAAGTTTGTACAACAAAATAGTCATTGAATTTATCAATAATCAATTGTGGTAATTCATCGGCTTCCCCAAAAACAAGCCTGCAATTTTCTGCATAACCGATCCCTTTTCTGTAATCCCAACAATTTTGAATTCGATCGATAAAAAATTGTTCATTGATCTCATCCTTTCTATTCCTGGTTAATAGTCTGACTAATATTTGCGATTTTGGATTTATATAACCTTTGCCTGCAAACTTTTGATCACTAAAGAAAACCTCTACGATGCCTCCCGCTTCAATGCCCTGATCCATTTTTTCAACTTCATTTGCAAATATCCACGGATGACCGTTTGCTATGCGGTGAGAAATCTTCCGCTTCAAAAAAACTTTTTTCATGTCATGCAAAGTAATTGATTAAACATTGAAAGCGGCAACTTCGGAAACTTTGCCAATCTGCCACTTGTTCCTTAGAAACGGCCTCACCGCTTCTTAAAAGCCATTTTGTCTTTAAAACTCCTGTTGGCAATATTATTGTCAGCCTTACCTTTGCACTCAATTTTATTTAAAAAATGAAGAAAAAGAATACAGAAAAAGAGGCCCAATTTAACGGGGGTGAAAACCTCGAGAATAATGGCAATATTGACATAAATACGGATGAAAGTCGTAGCGGAGCTTCTCATTTAAATGAGCCGGTTGCTGAGGAATCAGAATTGGAAAAAATCAAGACAGAATTAGAAGAGCAAAAAGATAAGTTTGTCAGAATAGTAGCGGAGTTCGAAAATTTTAAGAGAAGAAATGCCAAAGAGAGAATTGAATTGATACAAACAGCCGGTAAGGAAGTTATTACTGATTTATTAGATGTGCTGGATGATTGCGACCGGGCGCAAAAACAAATAGAAAAAAGCGAAGACAACAAGGAAATAAAAGAAGGTGTGCTGCTTGTATTCAATAAGCTGAGAAATACCCTTGCCGCGAGAGGTCTGAAATCCATGGAAACTATTCACACAGAATTTGACCCTGACCTGCATGAGGCTATCACAGAAATTCCTGCTCCTACTAATGATTTAATAGGAAAAGTTCTAGATGAAGTTATAAAAGGATATTATCTTAACGATAAAATTATTCGTCACGCCAAAGTGGTAGTAGGAAAATAGTCTACGAAAATTCTCTCTTAATGACAAATGGAAAATTAATTCTCTAAAACCTGATTAACAAAAAACATTTTTGGGGATGATATGAGCAAACGTGATTATTATGAAATACTGGGAGTAACCAAAACTGCCACAACGGAAGAGATAAAAAAAGCTTATCGCAAAGTAGCTATGCAACATCATCCTGATCGTAATCCCGGGGATAAAGCTGCTGAAGAAAAGTTTAAAGAAGCCGCCGAAGCATACGAAATACTTAGTGATACAGATAAAAAGTCCCAATACGACAGGTACGGTCATGCCGGAGTTAGCGGTAACGGACGCGGTTATAGTGGCGGCAGTATGAACATGGATGACATCTTTAACCAGTTTGGAGATATTTTTGGGGAAGATATTTTTGGAAGTTTTTTCGGCGGACAGCAGCGTTCTCGCAGTGGTCATCGTTCAAGAGGGATACGCGGAACTAATTTGCGCATCAAGCTGAAGCTTAGCTATGAAGAAATAGCAAAAGGTGTAGCCAAAAATATAAGGGTAAAAAAATACATTGTTTGTCATACCTGTCATGGAAGCGGAGCGAAGGATAAGGGAAGTGTTCAGACTTGCGGTACCTGCGGCGGTAGCGGGCAGGTACGCCGGGTAACAAATACATTCCTTGGACAAATGCAAACAGTCACCACTTGTCCTACGTGTAATGGAGAAGGAACTGTCGTAACAGCAAAATGCAACACATGTAAAGGTGATGGAAGAATATATGCAGAAGAAACAGTAAGCATTGATATACCCGCAGGTGTGCAGGAAGGAATGCAGTTAAATATTAGTGGTAAAGGCAACGCAGGTGAAAGAGGGGGTCCTCCGGGCGATCTTATTATTTTAATTGAAGAAGAAGCTCACAAAGAGTTGCATCGTGAAGGGCTGAATGTAATTTATGATCTTCACATTTCGTTTCCGGATGCTGTTTTTGGAACTAATATAGAAGTACCCACTATTGATGGAAGGGCAAAGATCAAAATACCGGCAGGGACACAGGGCGGAAAAATATTCAGGTTAAAAGGCAAAGGCTTTCCGGGAGTCAATTCTTATCAGAAAGGGGATCAATTGGTTCACATTAATATCTGGACGCCGCAACATTTGAACTCGGAAGAGAAAGCAATGCTTGAAAAATTTAACCACTCTCCTAACTTCAAACCGAATCCGGATAAAAACGACAAAAGCTTTTTTGATAAACTTAGAGAAATGTTCTCTTGATCAAAAAATATTTCTAAAAAATCCTTTTTTCTTTTTTCGGTGTTTTATGTATAAAGTTTTTGCTTCTTTTACCAGGGAAATAAATTCTTTTTGTAAAGGATCATTATTGCTGGAAGCTTCAGAAGCCATCAAAAGAACGTCATTCCAATTGATATTTTTTGTCGTGGGAGATGCTTTGAGTAAGGATCCGAACATGATCACTGATGTTGAAAATCTGAAACTGCGATCAATTGAATTAAAGTCCACAAAAGTTAATGGGACCGACTTAAGGAACTGACGTTGTGCCGTATCATTCGGAAGCCGGTATTGCAATTTGATATTGGCAACACTGCCTGGTGAAAAATCTCTTTCAACCGCATCTGTATTAAAGAGTGTTGGCGTAATCTCAAATGCCACAACGGTGGAATTACCAGATCCTATTTCTCCGCCTTCTATTACTGATGTCGTATCATTCAATGCGCCAACTTTATTATCAAAGCCTATTAAACGATATTCTTTTACATAATCGGGGTTGAAATTAATATTCATGTAAACATTGTCGGCTACGGCATATAACGTTTGAGTAAATTCAGTTAATAAAACTTTTTCTGCTTCGAAGAAATTATCAAGATAGGCGAAGTTGCCATTGCCTTTTCGAGCAAGTGTTTGAATTTTTGAATCTTTATAGTTACCCATTCCAACGCCTAAACAGGTAAGATAAACGCCGGATTGTCGTCTTCGTGATATCAATTCATTCAGTTCGTCTTCAGTTTTAGCGCCCACATTAAAATCCCCATCTGTTGCCAGGATCACACGGTTATTCCCTCCCTTGATGTAATGCATCATTGCCATGTTGTAAGCTATTTTTATTCCCGATTCACCCGGTGTTGAACCTCCGGGTACTAATTCATCAATAGCTTTTAATATTTTCTCTTTTTCCGCTCCGCTGGTAGCATATAGTTTTATGCCCACTGTGCCGCCGTACACAACAATGCTTACTGTATCTTTTGGCCTTAGGTTATTTACCAGCAATCGAAAAGCAGACTGCAATAAAGGAAGACGATTAGGCATATCCATCGAACCGGAAATATCAATAAGAAAAACAAGATTGCTCGGTGGCAAGGTGTCAAGATCTATTTTTTTTGAATTTATATTGATGAACAGTAATTCGTTTTCCTGGTTCCATGGACAGTTCGTTAGAACCGAACGCACTTCAAAAGCTTTTCCTGATTCGGGTTCCGAATATGTTTCATGGAAATAGTTCAGCATCTCTTCAATGCGTACAGCATCGGGAGGAACCAATGTATTTGTATTGATAAACCTGCGGATATTGCTATACGAGGCGCGGTCAATATTTAACGACAGGCTTGTTGAAGGATAACTACGTGCATTGACAAAATGGTTTTCGATCAGGCTGGCATATGTTTCGTCGCCGGTAAACCATTGTTTTTGCATTTCCTTGTTAAGGCCTTTTGTAAACGATGCTAATTTGTTTTTATGAATATTACTACTCGAGGCAGAACTCAGTTTCAACCGAACTGATACATAGTTATCGGAATTGACCACCTTTTTTTCTTTCTGATAGCCGTCTAACCAAAAAGTGAGTGTGTCAGTATTTTTATTCGTCAAAATCCCAAATGATCCATAAGAACCTGTGTAATAAACGTAACCGGTAGAATTAAGAAGTATGTTTACATTTTGCAAAGGGTTTCCTGATTCATCCTTTACTTCGCCGCGTATATAAAATTGCTGACTCCGGAGAGATGGAGTGAAACAAAAAATAACGATTATAAAGCAAGCGGTTTTCATTGGATTTATTGATGGAAAAAATACAAAAAAATACCGGCTCATAAAACCTTTCTATACAACCTGGTAAATTTCTCGAAGATTGCGGCCTAATCCGTCATAGTCAAGTCCATAACCTATTACAAATTTATCAGGAATAGAAAAACCTGTGTAGTCAATCGTCAACGGGAACCTGGAAGCCTCAGGTTTATGGAGTAAGGCCGCTATTTTTAATGAAGCAGGATTATGATCTCTTAATTTTGGAAGAAAATTATAAAGCGTCTTTCCGGTATCAACAATATCTTCCAAAATAATTACATCTTTCCCAAACAAATCGGCATCAAGACCAATGGATGTGACCACATGCCCCGTGGATTTCATTCCTTTGTAAGAAGCAAGCTTAATAAATGAAATCTCCGTATCGATTGTCAGATATTTAAAAAGATCGGCAGCAAAAATGAATGAGCCATTCAAAATGGCTATAAACAGCGGACGCTTGTCCTTATATTCTTTATTAATAGCCTCGGCAATACTTTTTACCCTCTCCAGTATTTCAGCTTCTGTGAGATAAATTTCAAATTCTTTATCATGCACTTTGATGGTGGACATGTATATTCAAAGGTTTCAACGATTGATCAAGGAATTTACCGCGAGCTTCGGAGTTGAAGAAGATTTTGAACGAAGGGATAAGGTTTCTCCAACCGCCGGTTGCATATTTCCCCCCAAATTATTGTATTCAAGCAAACTTTCCAACCGCATCGCTTCAGTCTGAGCAATGCTTATCAGGGTTTCGCCAGGCTGAACAATATGTGACTCATGGTCACCTATTTTTCTTTTACGCTGTATAAATACCAACTGGTCACAGTCGGTTACCGCCGTTGCTTTTATGTCATTAAATTCAAAAAGCCTGGCTAAAGGAATTTCATATTGTTGAGCTATGGTAAGATAAGAAGTCCCTTTCTTTACAAATACCACTCTTGTCGCATTGATCCTGAATTCTCCGGAAGGGTAATCTTTAACCATTGGAACTGTCATCGCAGAATTGTCATCAGCAGCATCGGCATTTTGGTTGTTTGCTACAGCAATTATATTTTTTGAATTCTTAACCTTATCATTTTTTGCAAGATCATCTTCTCTCAATTTCCCCATGGCGATCAATGTGTAATCCTGCAGATGATATTGTTCAATTAACTTAATAAGTATTTGCGCATACTTCCGATTGGTTGCGTAACCCGCCTTTTTTAATCCGTAGGCCCATTCCTCATAATCCGTGGGATCAAGATCAAAAAGAAAAGCATAATTAGATCCTGCCCTCAAAAAATCAGAATGATCCTTGTATGAATCTTCAGCATCATCATATTTACGAAAACATTCTCCTCTCGCATCGTCATCATGTAATACAGATTCACCTGTCCAACTCTTTTTACACTTTATTCCAAAATGATTATTTGATTCTAGCACCAGTTCACTGGTACCGGCTTCAGTTTCATGAATACCCTGCGCCAAAGTAATGGCAGCAGGAACTCCTGAACGTTGCATTTCTGAAATAGCAAGATCTTTGTATTTGGTAATATAAGCAAGAACAGCATCAGAAGACTGTGCGTGGGAAAAGCGGAAAGAAAAACTCAGTATTCCCAAAAAAAGAATAGCGATCCTCTTGTCTGGCATCGATAGTTACAATTTTCTTATCAAGAATAACCCATCACGAAGGGTAAGAATTACTTTTTCAATATCAGTTCTTTGTTGAATATATTCATTAAAAGCCTGTATTCCCTGTGCGCTCTTCCCTGTTATTTTTTCCTCTAATACCTGGCCATGAAAAAAAATATTGTCGGCGAAAATAAACCCGTTTTTTCTCAGTTTCGGCAAAACAAGGTTAAAATAATCAATATATGCGGGCTTATCCGCATCGATGAATACAAGATCCCAGACTTCCTGAAGTTTGGGGATAATATCTAACGCTGAACCCTCGTGTAAAATTATCTTTGATGAGTACGGAGATTGTGAGAAAAATTGCTTAGCTACTCTTGCTTCTTCCTTTCTTAACTCTATCGTATGAAGTTGCCCGTCTTCAGCCAATCCTTCTGCCAAACAAAGAGCACTATAGCCGGTAAAGGTTCCAATTTCTAAAATTCGCTTTGGTTTTATCATGCAGCTTAGCATTTCTAAAACTTTTCCCTGCAAATGCCCACTGAGCATATGCGCCTCCGAGTGCTTCTGTGTATATACATTAACTTCTTTTAGCCAATTATCTTCCGGCGAAGAGAATTTCTCTGCATATAGTTGAGCTTGTTCGTTGATCAGTTCCACTAAAAAAATTTTTACAAAAATAATGACTAAGTAAGTGCCGGCCCCTTAGGTGGCCACACATGTATTTAAGATATCTAAAAATTCGGTTGCAGGGCGTGCTGAGTATAAAAATTCAATACATGTTGCACCGCTTCTTCAGCGGTGTCGGCACGTTTAAGAAGATCAATATCCTTTAGTGAAATATTATTTTCCTTTTCCATCATCGTTCCTTTTATCCAGTCGAGAAGGCCGCCCCAATATTCATTTCCTACCACAATAAGCGGAACCTGCAACATCTTACCTGTCTGGATTAACGTAAGCACTTCAAAGAATTCATCCATTGTTCCAAAACCTCCCGGCATCATAATAAAAGCCTGCGAATATTTCACAAACATCACTTTGCGAACAAAGAAATAATCGAAATTCAAATTATGTTGTTTATCTACAAACGAATTTGCCCCTTGTTCAAATGGTAATTCGATATTTAGTCCAACCGATTTGCCGCCGCCTAATTGTGCGCCTTTGTTTGATGCTTCCATAATTCCCGGTCCACCACCGCTGATAATTCCAAATCCTTCTTCGGCCAATCGCTTTCCAATTTCAACAGCCAAATCATAATAGCGATTACCAGGTCTCACTCTTGCCGAACCAAAAATGCAAATACAAGGTCCGATCTTTGCCAATGCTTCAAACCCATCTACAAATTCAGCCATGATCTTAAATATCTGCCAGCTTGAATGTGCTTTCGATTCCGTCCAGTTACGTTGATGCGATTTTCTTATATTATCATTCCACTGTTGTTCCACTTTAAAATTTTTTATTTTGATTTAGGCCGTGTTAGTAACAATTCCTGTTATCCGCTTACCCGTATACTTTTTTAGTTCTTTTCAAAAAGTGCAATCAATAATTGATAACAATGCCATCGCTGGAAATGAATGGCATTCAAAAATAAGGCATTTAAAAAAGGTAAGCTCGTTATTTAGTGCCGGTTCTCTTTTTTGAGATCATCCACAAACCGAGAAAAGTAAGAAGACCATTGTAGATCAGTAATTCGTAACCAATTTTAAAATCCCCGAAGATAGAATAGGAAACATTCTTTACTGATTCTACCCATTTCCCTGCTAAATGAAATTGCTGCTGATACCACTGAATATTATTGATAAAATCAATTCCCCAAACAATTAATGGCGCTGCCAGGCAAACATATATGGCGAGCCTGTCAGTAATCGACCGCTTTGTCAATATTCCAAAAGCAAACAAACCTAATAAGGGACCATAGGTAAATCCCGCCACTTTCAAAATCACATCGATAATGGATTTATTATTCACCCATTTAAAACCCATCACAATTAAAAAAAATATTATTGCAAAAATGAAATGTACGATCATCCTGTTGCGACGTTTCTTTTTTTCATCCCAATAAACCCGCCTTTTCATTCCCAGCAAATCAATACAGAAAGACGAAGTAAGAGCCGTTAATGCACCATCAGCGCTTGGGAAAAGAGCAGATATAAGACCAATCACAAAAATGATCGGTATTACATTACCCATGTAATGTAAAGCCACGGTGGGAAAAAGATCGTCCGGGGCTGTTTTAATTCCTTTTGAAGAAGCGAACAGGTAAAGCAGCCCGCCCATCAGTAAAAACAAAAAATTTACGATCAAAATAATTCCACTGAAAGTGAGCACATTTTTCTTTGAACCATGAAGAGTCCTTACACTGATGTTTTTTTGCATCATTTCCTGGTCAAGACCCGTCATCGTCACAGTAATGAACATGCCACCGATTATTTGTTTCAGAAAAAACCCGGAACTGTTTATATCTGTATCGAAAATTTTTGTGAGACCTTTCGCACTCAACGTGTGCAAAGTAGAACTAAGGGAGTGCCCCATATTGTTCATTATATAAACAATGCACACAACAAGGCCAATAAGCATAAAAGTTGTTTGCAGCGTATCGGTAAATACAATTGTTTTAACGCCACCTTCAAATGTGTATAGCAGGATCATAAGTAAAATCACAAATGATGTAGCAGCAAAAGGGATGTGCATTCCTTTCAGAATAAAAATTTGCAGCACATTAATCACAAGATAAAGTCGTGCAGTAGCACCTAATATTCTTGATAGAATAAAAAATAAGGCGCCGGTTTTATATGAAACCATTCCAAACCTGTGTTCAAGATAATTGTAAATAGAAGTGAGATTCAACCGGTAAAAAAGCGGGAGCAGCACAAAGGCAATGATAAAATAGCCAATAAAATAACCCAGCACAACCTGGTAGTAAGCGAAGCCGGCCAACCCTACTGTGCCCGGAACGGACACAAATGTTACACCGGACAATGAGGTGCCGATCATTCCAAATGCTACAAGCATCCAGTTTGAATTCCGGTTACCGATAAAAAATGATTCATTGTTTGCATTTCGTGAAGTATACCAGGCAACGACCAAAAGCAAAATAAAATATCCGATTACAAAAGCAAACAACAAGACTGGAGACATAAATTAATTTTTGGTTGATGGCACGAATGATGTTTCTGTTATTATCTGCAAATATGAAACAATGAATTTTGAAGATAAAGAAATTTGTCTTCCTTTTGGTAAGTATATTGTGAAACTATGTCAATCATTTCACTGGCTGTTTTCTGCGGATCAAAAAATGGAATGGATACAGTGTATACAACACATGCGCAACAATTGGGTAAAATACTGGCTGAGCAAAATATTTCTATGATCTATGGAGGAGGAAGCAGCGGCATTATGGGAATTATTGCAGATACAGTGATGCAATACAATGGAAAAGTTACAGGCATCATTCCGCATGTTCTTATGGAATGGGAGCGACAACATCATGGCATCACTGAATTAATTATTGCCGACGATATGTATGAACGAAAGAAAAAAATGTATGAACTCTGTGACGCAGCTATTGTTTTACCGGGCGGCTTCGGTACGCTTGATGAATTATTTGAAATGCTGACATGGAACCAGCTTTCCATTCATGACAAAAAAATTTTCATTCTTAATTCGGGCGGCTTTTTTGATCATCTGTTGGCGCATATCGATCGGCTGGAGAGGTCCGGCTTTTTGTATGAAACTGCAAAGGAAAGGATCACTGTGATTAGTGACCCTTCAGAACTTGTTCAGTTTTTACTATAAGTTAATTATTGTAGTACCTGGGTCGCTTACGCCCACTTCCTCTTTCGCCATTGTTATCGTAGCGATTATTTTTCCCCTGGAATAATGCAATGTTCACTCCCGCCCTGATTATGGGAACCAAATCAGTTCTAAGCAAATTGCCGCTACCGTCATATACATTATTTACGTACGGGGAATATTGATCTTTTAGAACGTCAACAAGCAGGGAGATATAAAAAAAAGTATTTGAGCCCGGCTGTCTGCCTTCGGCTATACCACCACCAAGCAACAATGAATTGGCATCGGTTTGCCATTTGGTAACGTTACCAATATCATCAATATATTTTTCATGAGTGAAATTATGTTCGAACTGACCCTGTAAAAAAAAGAATCGAACCGGGTATAATCTTACGAATGCTCCGGGTCCATAAACATTCTGCCGAATTTTATCATTAAAGACGTAATTATCACGGGCACCCTGGTATGTATAATTAAATGCAATACCAGCGTCAACCCAATTTGCCAGTTTATAGCCAAATACAGGATTGACACCTAAAATAGCTCCCCCGGTATAAAAAGAAGCTGTTATACTTCCGCCGGTGAATAGATTTTCCTTTTTAAACCCTTTGTCCTGTTCCTCTTTTTCATCCTGTGCAAAAATTGATGTGGTTATTGCCCCTAACAAAACCATTGACAATATTATCTGTTTCATATTTTGGATCGTTTAAGCTGTTTAGATCGAAAAATTCTTTTAGGTTTAAAACCTGTCTTATAAACCTTTGGAGGTTCTTTTACTTCAAAAACAATATGGCATCACCTCTGTTGACCGAAATAAATAATTAAACGTTTTCGTGAATTAAATATTTCAAACAAATTTTCTTTTAACTAACCGTCAATAATGATCATCGTAAACTTAGTACATGATTTTTCAGGTTCGTAAAAATCGTACAAAAGAACAATATCGGGAAGATTGAAATTGTTAATATGCGCTTTTAAATTGCGGACATAGCGACTGCCTGTCGGTGCGACCGCTGAAGAACCCATTTTTAAGAAGGGAAAATTCAAAAGCGCCTCTTGTGTTATCATAATTTTTCAAAGTAGAAATAGTAGCATCGTAGGTGAATGTGAAAGTGTAATCCTTATATACGAGGCCAATCATTGGAATAATTGCATCTTTAACGCGATAATAAAGTCCGCCAATCAATTCGTCTTCGCCGTCGCCGGATAAGTTATAGTGAGCATTTACGCCTCCAACGATCTCTGATGCTTTTGCCTGCTGTGAAAAATAAATATTCGGGTTAATGATCCATTGATCGTCGATTTTAAAACTACCATTTAGAAAACCAGTGTACCGAAGAGGAACCCTGTTGTCGGCGGCAGATGATTGATCAAAAAAAGATTCTCTCGGCCGGTTAACATGCATAGCAGAAAATCCCGCATTTACATATACCCTGCTATTGGGGAAATAAGCATAGTTAAGGCCCGCCTGCAAGTCAAGATAATTGATATTGTTTGCAGCAAGAGCTACCCCCGTGGGCAAATGGCTATCGAAAAATTTTCCATCATATTGATCTGGAAATTTGAGGTTAGTAACGTTGATCTGTTTGTTTGCCCAACCAATATTAAAACCGGCGCTCAATAAGCTTCCTGCATTTATCATTTGATGGTAGGCCACAGATCCATACACTTTAGTAGAAGTAAGATTACCACTGCCTGCCACATCATGCAATATCACGCCGCCAAGACCCATCCACCCTGTTTCAATTTTATTTCTGAAAACCTGCACATCACCGAAAGCGCTCATTGTTTTATACGGCACGGCCATGATATCAGACCATTGATTGCGATAGTTCATCCCTAACCTGTAATCCGCCTGAGGAATAAATCCGGTATTAGCAGGATTTGTAAGTAAAGGTGAATTCATGAATTGGGAAAAATGAAGGTCCTGCGAAAACGCTGCCAGGTGGAACCCGCATACCGCTATCAAACTAAAATATTTTATTGTCTTCATACTAACCTCCTCATATTTTCCCAATTATCGTATCAAAGTTATGTCACCTTTTTTTGTAACTTTTTTTCCGTCAAAAAATTCTGCTTCCAGTGTATAGGCATACACATCCATCGGCTGCAATGCGCCTTTGAATTTGCCATCCCATCCCACATTTTTATCATTCGTTTCAAACACTTTTTGCCCCCAGCGATTCCAAATTATGAATTGCAATTTTGTGATCCCGAAACCTTTTACAAAAACTTTACCGTTGATGCCACCGCTCAACGGAGTAAATGCATTTGGTACGTCCACTGCATCTACCACGAGTGCACTTACCGGCTGGCAGGTAGTGTCAGCACAACCTGATGCATTAATAGCAATAAGACAAGTATTGAAAGTGCCGGTAGAATTATATTGGTGACTTATATCTGCTCTTGAGCTTGTTTGTAAAGTATCTCCATCGCCAAAATTCCATACAAATTGAACTGCGTCAGGCGAAGAAAGATTTGTAAACATAGTTGGCGTGTTTTCTTCAGGTGATACAGGAGCGAAACTAAAACCGGCTGTTGGTAAATTCGCTACTGTAATCGTTTCTCTTGTAGTATCGGTAACATTACACGTTCCGGGGTCATTCGCAATTAATGTAATAGTATAAGTGCCGGCTGAATTATATAAATGCGTTGGATTAATATCTGTTGATGTACCACCGTCACCAAAATTCCACTGGAAAGTTTGACCAGCGAGTGAAGTATTAGTAAAGATAGCATTGTACGGGGCACAACCTGCAGCAGGTGTTTCAAACTGGGCTTTTACCAATGCTGCCACCCTCACCTGCACCGTTACCGAATCCGGGGCATTGCAATACGCCGTATCAGTAAGAACAAGCTTTACGTTATAGGTTCCGGGTGCGGCGAAACTATGAAATACACTCGCAGTGCCCCCAACAACTCTTGGTGTGTTATCACCAAAATCCCAGGTAAATGATGTACCGGAGAATGCTACCGGGGCAGACGATAGATTATCAAACCTGTATTTAAAAGAATCGCATGGATTTAATTTGACGGAAGAAAAATTAAGTTGTGCCTGTATATCTCCTACACGAATATGCAGATATGCGGTATCCTGTATATTACAGGTGGATGAATCAATTGCGATCAGCATTACCTGGTAATTGCCGACAGAATTATATACATGAGATGTGTCGGAATTTGTAGTTTTAATGGGTGCGCTTCCATCACCGAAATCCCATATATAACTGACCGCATTCCTTATCGTGTCGCTAAAGTCAACTGTTAGTGGTACACAGCCTGCTGAATCGCGGGGTACGCCATTAATGCTTGAAAGGATACCCGCCTTTACACCTGCAAGATTAAAAGCTATTTTTACCAATGCAAGGTTACACCCGCCATTAGAAGTAGCCGGATTTTTTGTTGACCAGGCACCGGGAGTAGTTGGAAAGACGGCATTTGGATCCAAGCCTTTACAGTTGCCGCAGATAGCTTCGTAAATAACTCCATTTTGATCGAACCTGCTGGTTCCACCGTCCACATGATCACAGCCACCTATATTATTTTCTCCAAAAAAACTTCCGTACAGTTGAGAAGCTCCGTCTTTCTTCAAAACAAAAAAATAAAAATCCTTCCCATCTGTAGTCGACTTAATAGCATCGGGGGTTACAGGCATACCGAAAGTTCCTGCATTGGGGAAATCCCAGGAAGCCGGAGAAGTGCAATTGAAGCATCCTCCCCACCCGGAAACATAAACATTTTCACAACGGTCAACTAAAAATGCGACCGGTGAAATATTGGGTAATGTCGCGGTGCTTCCGAAGGTTGTAGAGTATACATAATTGGAGAGGTCAGGCTGCAATTTTGAAATAAATTGTTTTGCTCCGCTATTAACAAAAGCCGTATTAATATGCGGCCACGCACCGGTTGTCTGCCCCATTACGTAGGGAAATCCATTCTTGTCAAATTGAATACCATATATCTGGTCTGTACCCCCGGTTCCGAGATAAGTAGATCGTACCAAAGTAGTACCTGATATTTCTGCAATAAAACCATCTATACCTCCAAATGAAGAAGGACCAATAACACCAGCCTTATTGCCTGTAAAATCAGTACTTGCTGTTCCACCGGCTACATACCAGTTTCCATTTACAGGATTAATGGATGAGACATAGGCAGCATCATCTCCGGATCCGCCTAAATAAGAACTAAAGAGAAGAGTGGAAACGTCCGGTGATACTTTAACAACAACCGCGTCCTGGTGATGGGCGCCACCGGCATTGGCTAATTGAAATGCGGAGAGTAATGGAAAATTATTTGATTGAGTACAGGAAGACAAATAAATATTACCTGCATTGTCAAGGATCACTTCGCTTCTTGCTTCATCCCCATAATTTCGCTGCAGCGAAGTGGCAGAACCTCCATAGGGGGTGATGTTTGCGCCATCATCTCCACCTCCGCCGATTTTTTTTGAGCCAATCAGCCCATTGCCTGCCGCATTCAATTTTGTAAGTATAATATCAAATGAACCTCCCGTGCCGTCCAAATTGCCGGCGGGTTTGGTTGGATAATCTTGGGACGTAGTACGCCCGGCAACAATCAATTCTCCCTGCGGGTCACAAATCAGGCTTTGAGGAAGTTCATTTCCTGAACCACCAAGGTATGTGGCAAAAATTCTGTTGCTTCCGTTAGAAGAAAGTTTAATAATACCTATATCTATAGCTCCCCAACCACTGCCTCCTCCTGCAAAATTTGTTTGGAAAGCCCCGGGAGAAACAGGAAATCCTGTTTCAAAAACAATACCTGCACCAAACATGCTGCCATCGGGGCCGTAAGTTGCGCTGAATCCCCAGTTATCGGCAGTGCTGCCGGAAAAAGAACAGAAGATTAATGAAGGGTCAATTACAATTGTAGAGGAAGGATCATAATTCCTTACATCGAATGTAACAATATCACCTTTTAACTTGTATCTGCAGGTAATTTCTTTTCTTCCCTTTAAATCATATTGATAACTGTAAGGACTCAATTCTTTTAAATCACCAACAGAAGTATGAACGATCAGTTCCTTGTTTTTTATTTCTAAGTTGTCCGCACCATGATACTTTAGCGCTATGCGTGAAATATCAGCACCCGGTTTTACGATAAGATCATACTGAACAGCCCCGGCATTTGAGTAATAGCGAACGTCTACATTGGGGTAAACGTCTTTCACGGTAATACCCTGGTAAACCTTACAATTAGTTCCCCATTTTGAAGGATCGTTCCCAATGAAATAATTGTTATACCCGGGCAATGGTTTATCCGCAATAATTTCAGGGTTGTTGTTTCCATTTAAAAATTCAACTTTATACGCATGGGAACGAAGCGTGAAACCGGACTGTTTTGCCTGGTCAAAATTCATTCCGTGTTTGTGCATTAGTTCAGTAACTTTTAACCAATCAGCAGTATTATGCTGCAGCACCATGAACCCATCCTTTTCGACATAAAATGCGCCTGATGAAACCTGGCCCAAAAATTTTATTTGCTTATCCCATTGTCCTTTATTTTCAATAAACTCAATGTTGGAATACTGTGCTTTGAGAGCAGCGACAGGAAGCAGGCAATACAGCAGAAATGTAAGTCGTGTACGGTTCAATTTTCTTTTTTCCAATTTAACAAAAATCACCGATAATTATTTTTAAATCTTCTGTTAAGAAATACGACTCCAGATAGTTTTACCCTTTTGTGACAGCCTCACCTCTAACTCCTCTCCTTTGGAGAGGAGAACGGCAAATACTTTTATTACGAAATTTTGCTCCATATCGTGCCACTCTTTTGTTGTAACAAGAAATTTTTGAGGCACAAATTTTCGGCCGAAACAAGGTCGGGATCTTCTTCCAAAATTTTCAGGGCTATTTTTCTTGCGGTTTCCAAAATGGGTCTGTCTTTGACTATACTTGCCAGCTTAAAGTTTAATTCACCACTTTGTCTTGTTCCTTCAATATCACCGGGTCCACGGAGTTCAAGGTCTTTTTCTGCAATTAAAAAACCATCATTTGTTGTCGTCATAACCTTCATTCTTTCCTGTGCGTCATTTCCAATATCATTCCCGGTTAATAATATACAATAGCTTTTTTCCTTACCCCTTCCTACTCTTCCTCTAAGTTGGTGGAGTTGTGACAGGCCAAATCTTTCCGCACTTTCTACAACCATCACAGTGGCATTAGGCACGTTCACTCCTACTTCAACTACGGTGGTAGAAACCATGATTTGCGTATCGCCGGTAACAAAGCGATTCATGTTGGTTTGCTTTTGCATAGCCGCCTGCCGGCCATGGACCATGCTGATCCAATATTTTGGTTCTGGAAAATAGGCTTTTACATTTTCGTATCCCTTCATCAGGTTCTCGTACTCCAGTTTCGAACTTTCTTCAATCAAAGGAAAAATAATATATGTCTGGCGCCCTTTCGCTATTTCGGATTTCAGAAAATCCATTACCTGCGCCCTCTTATTTTCATAACGATGAACAGTAGTAATAAGTTGTCTGCCCGGAGGCATTTCGTTCATTACACTGTAATCAAGATCGCCGTAAGCAGTCATAGCGAGTGTTCTTGGAATAGGTGTGGCAGTCATTACAAGAATGTGGGAGGGTGTCTTTGATTTTTCCCATAACCTGGCTCTTTGGGCCACCCCGAAACGATGCTGCTCATCAACGATGGCAATCCCGAGGTTTTTAAACTGTACAGTTTCCTCAATAATTGCATGGGTACCCACAAGTATGTCAAGATCGCCCGCAATCAAACTCGCAATGATTTCTTTTCTTTCGGAGCCTTTTGTTGAACCTGTCAACAACCTGGTATGTACCGGTAAATCTTTCAGAAGTTCTGTTAGGCTATTGTAATGTTGCTGTGCGAGTATTTCGGTAGGCGCCATCATACAAGCCTGGTAGCCGTTGTCGATGGCAAGTAACATAGCCAGCAATGCAACAATTGTTTTTCCACTTCCTACATCACCTTGTAACAAGCGATTCATCTGGTGGCCTTTTGCCGTATCATTTCTGATTTCTTTAAGTACCCTTTTTTGTGCACCCGTCAATTCAAAAGGGAGATAATCGCTATAAAATGTATTAAATAGTTTTCCCACTTTGTCAAACACAAAACCATGCGAAAGTTGATGACGTTGTAATCTTAACCTTCCTAATCTTAGTTGCGATATAAAAAATTCTTCGAATTTTAAACGCCGCACAGCCTTATTATAATAATCATTTGATAATGGAAAATGTATTTGCTTATAAGCTTCATATCGCGGTAAAAGCTTCAATTGCCCTAGCACTGGTTGAGGCATATTTTCTTTGACATCTTTTTCACTCAACATGGCAAACAACATCCCGGTTAACTTTGCAATTTGTCTTCCACTGAGGCCTTTTGATTTTAGTTTTTCCGTACTTGGATAAACAGGCTCCAGGTAATTTTTTCCATCGGATATTGATTCAGTCAGCGGTTCCATTTCCGGATGAACAATTTGCGGATGACCCTGGAAAAAACTGACTTTTCCATATACCAGAAACGACTGACCGGGCTTAACACTTTTTTGTATCCAGTTCACTCCTTCAAACCAAACCAGTTCAAGAAAACCTGATTTATCTTTTAGCTGTCCAACTAATCTTTTTTTCCCCTTTTGTTGTCCTACTAATTCAATAACCGAAAGAACTCCGGCTACCTGGATATATTCCGTTGCAGAAGTTATGTCTGAGATCAGATTGACTTTCGTTTTATCAACATGACGGTACGGGAAGTGGTCGAGCAGGTCACCAAAAGTAAAAATCGCAAGTTCCTTTTTCAGCAATTCAGCTCTTTGAGGACCTACTCCTTTTAAATATTCAATGGGATTCGATAATATTTCAGGTGAAGATGAGATGGAATTATTTTTTGCAAAAATAAGACAGGCTGCAATTACAGATTGCTGATCTGTAGATCAACGACCGATTTTATTCCATGGCTTCCCGCATAGACTTCTCCCACAAGACGGTCTCATTGCCCTGTAGATATTTCATAAATCCTTTTACCAGGCACAGATTCATGAATATAAAATAAAACGGTATTCCGAAAACTCCGATCCGCTTTCCTCCTGCAATAAAAATTCGTCCCGCCAGGGCCAATAAATAAAACACAAGTTGTGCCATCAAAATATAATTATAGATATGGCCGTGATGACCAATTGCCAATTCAATATTTGTAATCAATAAAAATAAAATCAAAAAAGGGCTTGCGATCCAACGCAGAATACGTCGCGAAAAATATTGAAAAGTTAGCTTCGGGAATTGAAAAATATTCAGCCTGGAAGTTAAATAAGAAGCGCACTGATAAACGCCTGCAGCAATGCGTGTCTTTCTTTTCTCTTCTTCCGCAAGTGTCGCTGAAGAAGTTTCTATAGCAAAAGCATCCGGCTCATATTCTATTCGGAAACCTTGCAGGCAAACGTGCATGGAAAGAATAAAATCATCAAGAATAAAATGATCTTCGAGAGAATGGAATAATTGTGTACGGATGGAAAATAATTCACCGGATGCACCTACTACGGTATTAAAATCCGCATCTTGCTTTTTCATGAACGACTCGTATCTCCAATACATTCCCTCTGCCTGTCCCACCGCTGATGAGCGCCTGTTTTGCAAAATCTTTTTTTCGCCAGCTACTCCTCCTACTTTTTTGTCTGTATAGTGACGAATGATAGCCCTTATACCACCAGGATTTAGCATGGAATTGGCATCACTGAAAACGACAATAGGTGTTCGTACAAATCTCATTGCTCTTTTTAAAGCGGCAGACTTTCCTTCTCTTTTTGACTGATGTAATAAAGTAATGAAGTCATGTGGCTGTATTAATTCCGCAGAGTCATCATTTGAACCGTCTGTTATGAAAATTATGTTCAGCAAATGACTTGGATAATCGATCTCCATGCAGTTCCTTATTTTACCTGATAGAACCGGGCTTTCATTGTAGGCTGCAACAACAAGCGTGACAGGCAGCAACTCCGGTTCACTATTTTGATCAAATGAGAAAAAAGTTCGTTTTACCTTATTAATGGCAAATAGAACCAGTCCATAGCCCATATAACAATAAAACAAGACCGCAACACTGAACCAAAAAACTATTTCTAACATACTCATTTTAAAACTTCAAGATAGGAAAAAATTAAGGCGGAAGACGTTATAAAGAAAAATTTTAAAAACACAATAAAATAATACTGTGATTTTTGATATTTCTTTTTTATTTTTCGTCTCCATTATTCTGATTTAGAGAACGAAAAAACCGAACCTTTAATGAAAAGCCTCCTCCCGCTGCTTCAGATTGAATTGTATTTCTCTGATTACAAGTTTGCCTTGTTATGTTTCATTACAGCATTTGTGGTGTCTATGGTTGCCATACCGCCAATCATAATGCTGGTAAATAGATATCAATTACATGATAGACCCGGTTCAAGAAAAGAACATTCCATCCCCACCCCGACGTTGGGAGGCATTGCAATTATGGCGGGCATGGTCATTTCACTTGCTCTTTGGTTTCCCAATACGATTTCCACTGAAATAATAACCGCACTTTTTTCCATTTCATTGCTTTTTATAATGGGCATCACAGATGATATTAAAGATCTTCCGGCCAAATACAAATTCATTGTAGAAGTCGCTCTTGCATCTTTAATTGCTCTTTCAAACATTCGTATCACTACTTTCGGAGGTTTATTTGGTTTATACGAGCTGCCTGTATCAGCCCAATACACTTTTACCATTTTTGCCATAGTGGGTATTACAAATGCTTTCAATCTCATTGATGGCATTGATGGTTTGGCAGGCGGAATTAGTTTTATGAGCCTTGTTACTCTCGGGATTTTTCTTACAATAAGTGGCGATAAAAATTTTGCCTTGATTGCTTTTGGATTGGCGGGAGGCGTTTTAGCGTTTTTATATTTTAACATGAATCCGGCTAAGATCTTTATGGGCGATACGGGATCGCTTATTCTTGGATTTGTAATAGCCATTCTTTGTACCAGGCTTATACAATCAAGTAGCATGACTAGCCAGCCTTATTTAAGAAACACTCCTTTGTTTGCTTTAGGTATTGTTTTAGTTCCCGTGTATGATGCGATAAGAGTGTTCTCGTTAAGAATTTGGAAAGGACAATCGCCTTTTACAGCTGATAAAACCCACATCCATCATCTTCTGACGGGAGCGGGATTAAGTCACAGCGTATCCGCGAAAGTTATTTCGGTAATGCACGCCTTTGTTTTGATGGAGGTGTATTGGCTAAATGACATGCGGCCGATCTTTATTCTTTTCATCCTGATCGTTACGATGGCCTTTCTGACTTTTTTATGTCTCAACTTCCACCGTCTCAAAAAGCAGAAGCCGGATGAGGATAAACAAACTATTTACGAGCTGAGGTAAGTAAAACTTTTTTAGTTAACTTGTGGATGCAGTTAACCTGCATGGTCTCTATTGGCCATTTACATGAGAAAACTTCAATCTTGGTCCCGCTTAACGGCGGGATCTTTTTTATTCTTATAAAGTCTCAAGGATTTTTAATAAAATATTTTCCGCTTCTGAAAAATTGCTTCCGTTTTTAATTTTCTTACAGCTTTCAAAAAACTTTTTCAAGCCGCCATTTGCATACAAGGTCAACACATCAGGATGTACATAGTATTTTTTGCAGACTGCCCTTGTGTTACCTAAGCGCCTTGCCACACTATCGAGCACTTCCGCCATCTTGCTTTTTTCATCCGGAATGTTTTCGCAACTACCATTCGCTTTAAACGCTTCAATGACGTACACAGTACCCATCCATGTTCTGAAATCTTTGGTCGTAAAATTGTCGCAACAAATATTTTTTATATAATCGTTTACCATCCCTGAATCAATTGTTTTTCTTTCTCCATTTTCATCATAATATTGAAACAGTTCTCTGCCGGGAATATCGCGGCATTGCTTTACGATTCGGGCAAGCCTCCGACTTTTCAAATCAATCTCGTGATAAACTCCTTTTTTGCCTTTAAAGCAAAACTTTACCGAGCTGCCATTAATTTTTACATGCTTATCTTTTAGAGTTGTTAAGCCGAAAGAACCATATAGTTTTTCATACACTCCATTTCCAACACGAATATTTGTTTGCTGCATGATTGTTACTACGGCTGCCAACACTTTTTCCAAAGGCAAACCCGGCCCGGCAAGGTCTTTTTCAAGATGTTTTCTTATAGCAGGAATTTTTTTCCCGAACGAAAGCAGTTGATAAAATTTAGTTTGATTCCGGAATTCGTTCCATAAGGAATGATAGCGATATTGCTTCCTGCTTCTCGTATCAAATCCGGTTGCCTGCAAGTGCCCGTTTGACAAACTACAGATCCAAACATTCTTCCATGCCGGGGGTATCACTAATTTTTTAATTCTTAAAAGCTCCTTTTCATCGGTAATTCTTTTGTCTTCTTTCAGATAAAAAAAACTTTTTCCGTTTTTCATTCTTTTAATTCCGGGCATACTGTCGGAGACGTATACAAGATCGATTACTTCAGCACTTTTTTCTGCATTCTGTAATAATCCTTTCAATTTTCGCCTGGGTACTTTAAAATCGGTCAAGGTCGCCATGAATAAGTTTACTTAAAATATCATGCTAATCTGTAAATGAAAAACAATAAGGCGTATACAACATCACAGGAAACAAGATTATCAATCGCTCATGGCATAATTAATGCTCCATCTTAAAAGGGTACACCCTTACGAGCAAGAGAAAAGGCCAGACAGCCATATCAAACCAATCATTCTGTTGACTAAAAGCTGTAAGCTATAGAGGGGGAATGATATGCAGTGGGAAAAAAATTTCCCACTTTGCAGTGCTGTATCAACATCTGGCTTGCTCTAAAGAAGCCTTTACAATATTAGTGAACAAAAAAACTTTGATAAATGATAAAAATTACCGGGACACTTGCGCCATCACGAGACAAGTGATTACCGGTTTCATAAACCATCGCTAACATGAAATCAAGTTTGCCAAAAAACGTCTCTTATGAACCCATCGCAAAAAGTAACGGCAAAGAGTATTAATGGAAATGCACATGCGCATGAGGAGCTGTTTATAAAACAGGGTCGGCAAAATTTACCCCATTTACTATTAGATAAAGTTTCTACTGCTATCATATATGTTGGCAATGACCACACCTATCATTATGTAAACAAAGCTTATGCTGACTGGTTTGGAACTGATGCAGCTGATATAATAGGAAGATCAGTGAAAGATTTTTTAGGAACGGAGGCATATACCCTGATAAAACCTCAAATGGAAAAAGTGCTGGCAGGGGAAACAGTTCAGTACGAAGATAAGATTCCTTTTAAGCATGGCGATCGTTTTATAGAAGCCAACTATACACCTGACATAAATGATACGGGAAGTGTAAATGGATATATCGGGATTCTAAAAGATATTACGAAAGAAAGAATAGCCAACGACAAGCTTAAAAAAAAGCAGGAAGAGTTAAATGAGATAGTTGTACAAAGTGAAGCATTTTACAGGCAATTGTTAAAAGCTTTGCCTGTAGCTGTGTATACCTGTGAAAAGGATGGTCGCATTACATTCTTTAACCAGGTTGCCACGGATCTCTGGGGTTATACTCCTGACACAAGTAATAATTTGTTGAAATTCTGCGCCTGCTTTAAAGTGTGGACGAAAGATGGCACTTACCTGCCGCCTGCAGAAACTCCTATGGCAACGGCCTTGAAAACAGGGCAATCATTTCGTAATGTAGAGGCCCTCGTAGAACAACCTAACGGCGAAAAATTTCATGCGGTTATAAATATTGATCCCCTGTTTGATAAAGATGGAAACATAACCGGCGCTGTTAATATTTTCCAGGATATGAGCGAAAGAAAGGATATGGAAACGGCATTACGCGAAAGTGAATATCGCTATCGCAATCTTTTACATGGTTTACCCGCGGCCGTTTATACAACAGACAATGATGGTTACATCACTTTATATAATGAAGCAGCAGCCGAACTTTGGGGCAGACAACCTGAAGTAGGAAAAGACAGGTGGTGCGGTTCCTGGAAAATTTATGACACCGATGGTGTCACTCCCGTGCCTCTTGATACATGCCCGATGGCTATTACTCTGAAAGAAGGCAGGAAAGTTTATGGCAAAGAAATTATTGTAGAAAAGCCCGATGGCACAAGAAAAATTGTGCAGCCTTTTCCTGAACCCATCTTCGATTCTAAAGGAACTATGGTCGGCGCTCTTAATTTACTTATTGATATCACAGAAAGAAAATTGGCACAGGAGCAAAAAGGCAAACTTGCTGCCATTGTTGAATCTTCCGAAGATGCCATTGTGAGTAAAACGCTTGAGGGTATTGTAACAAGCTGGAATAATTCGGCAAAAAACTTATTTGGCTATGAAGAAGGTGAGATGATCGGCCAATCTATTACAAAATTAATTCCGCCCGACCGTATTGATGAAGAAAAAGACATACTTAATACGCTTGCTAAAGGAGAAAGAGTAAAACATTTCGAAACCAAGCGGATCACAAAAGACGGAAAATTAATAGATGTTTCGCTGACAATTTCTCCTGTTAAAGATTCCAACGGCAAAGTAATCGGTGCCTCAAAAATTGCAAGAGATCTTACTGCACAGAGAAAAGCAGAAAAATTGATGCACGAAAATGAAGAGCGTTTCAGGATGGCCGTAGAAACTACAAACCTGGGCACATGGGAGTATGATCCTTATAGTTCACAACTCTTTTGCTCAGCACAAAGCCGAAAGATATGCGGGCTGCCTGATAATGTCAACCCGGATTTTGCCGTAATATTTGATCATATACATGAAGAAGACAAAGAATATTTCCTGGAGCAGATAAAATCGGCACTCAACTTTGCCGGCGATGGTACATTTGACTTACAATTACGAATCCATCGTTATGACAATAAAAATATTTGCTGGTTGCGTGCAAAGGGAAAAATTTTCTTTGATCAGAATCACTCTGCCGAAAGACTTATAGGAACATTGCTTGACATTACCGGCGAAAAGATAGAAGAAGAAGAGTTGCGTGAAAATGTAGAGTTGTTCCAAACTATGGCGGATAACGTGCCAGCTATGATTTGGATGTCAGGAACAGATAAGTTTGACGATTACTTCAATAAAACATGGCTTGAATTCACTGGCCGGACAATTGACGAGGAAAAAGATGAAGGATGGCTGGAGGGTATTCATCCGGCAGATGTAAAAAAATGCATCGACACCTACAACACTTCTTTTAAGGAACAAAAAGGAGTGTCCACTGAGTATCGTTTACGCCGTCATGACGGTGCCTATCGCTGGATATCCGATAACTCTGTTCCCAGGTTTGCGGGCGATGGAGAGTTCCTTGGTTTCATCAGCGCCTGCATGGATATAGATGATCAAAAAAGATTCAGAGAAAAAATACAGGAAAGCGAACTGCTGTTCAAAACTATTTCCAATGCGTCACCCGCGGCATTATGGATGACGAACGAAGATGAAGAAAATATTTTTATAAGTGACACATGGTTAAAATGGACCGGCAAACATTTTAATGATGTGATAAATCGGGGATGGGCACAATCTGTCATTGATGAAGACAGGGAAACGATTATAAACTATTTTCATGAATGCTTCACGGAGAGAAAACATTTTAAATCGGAGTTCAGATTTCTCAGAGTTGACGGAGAACTTCGCTGGGCGCTTACAGAGGGATATCCTTTTTATGATTTCAAAAATAATTTCGCAGGTTTTGCAGGTTCGGTTATGGATATAACAGAAATAAAAAAACTTGAACAAAGAAAGGATGATTTTATAAAAATGGCGAGTCATGAATTAAAAACCCCTATCACTTCCATTCATGGTTACGTTCAGTTATTGCTGAATATATATAATGAAGCCGATGAACAAAGGCTTCGGCTGTCAAAACCAACGGTAAAGTCTTCTTTGAATACAATTGCAAAACAAGTGGTCAAGCTGACGCGGCTGATATCGGACCTGCTCGATCTTTCCAAAATTGAATCGGGTAAACTTGAACTTCATAAAACAGAGTTTGATCTTGCTGATCTTGTAAATGAAACCGCGCAGGATGTAAGACAGACCACATCAAAACATGCGATTATTGTTCATAATGAATTTGAAGGAAAAATATTTGCAGATAAGGACAGGATTGGCCAGGTGTTATTAAATCTTTTGACCAACGCCATAAAATATTCACCGGAGGCGGACAGTATTGAAGTATTTGTAGTGAACAACAATGATACTGCGATCATTAAAATAAAAGATTACGGCATTGGCATTAGTAAGAAGGACCAGGAAAAAATATTCGAACGCTTTTATCGTGTCGAAGGAAAAAAAGAACAAACTTTTCCCGGTTTCGGAATTGGTTTGTTTATCGCCAATGAAATTATTCAGCGGCATGACGGAACCATTTCCGTAGAAAGTGAAAAAGGCAACGGTTGTGTATTTATCATCACTTTACCAACGGATGCTAATAATATTGTCTAAATAAAAATCGTTTATTCTATGAAAAAACCTGTCAACCCGTTTATTGGCAATTGTTCATTTCACATCAACCCTTAAACAGACAATTCAATGAACGCAATGAATGTATGGAACAACTAACTGTTATTCCCGGCGGAACTACTTTGGTTACTCCTTTTCTTGAAGGTGGCGGAGAAATGGGAGAACTGATCCGATTGCATGATTGGTCCAAAACTCCATTGGGCATTCCGCAATCATGGCCGCAAAGTTTAAAGACATGCGTGCGCATTATGCTCACTTCCCGCCAGCCGATCTGGATTGGGTGGGGAAAGGAATTAATTAAATTATACAATGATCCCTATAAAGCGATCGTCGGCGGAAAACATCCCTGGGCATTAGGAAAACCTGCCTCGGTAGTTTGGAAAGACATTTGGCAGGACATTGAACCTCTGCTGAAAAAAGTAATGGAAAATGACGAAGGCACTTATGCAGAATCACAGCTCCTGATCATGGAGCGAAATGGTTATCCTGAAGAAACCTACTACACTTTTTCCTATACACCTATCCCCGGCGACAAGGGCGGTGCCGCCGGAATGATCTGCGCAAATACTGACGACACAGAAAGAATTATCGGTGAAAGACAACTCAGAACATTAAAAGACCTGGGTGAAAGCCTGGCAAAAATGCAAACAGTAACCGAGGTTTATCAAAATGCTTTAAAAGTAATAGGAAATAATTCCAAAGATTTTCCATTTGCCGTTTTATATAAAATAAATGAAGAAGGAAAAGAGGCGTTGCCTATTGCTTATGCCGGTATTGATAAAAACCAAACAGTTTTTCCTTCGTTGATTGACCTGGTTCATCCGCGTGATGGGATGTTGAATTTCCATAAAGCATTCAGCAAAAAAGAAATTGTGATTTCTGAAAACAAGGACAGAAGAAAAAATATTCCCAAAGGCGGCTGGCAAATAGAGCCTAGTCATTTCATTCATATTCCCATTATCACTTCCGGCAGCAATATTCCAAATGCTATTCTCACATCGGCGCTTAATCCTTATAGAATTTTTAATGATACATACCGGCAGTTCATAACATTATTGGCCGATCAGATCGCTCTTGAAGTAAATAATGTGATGGCTTATGAACAGGAACGAAAGAGAGCTGAAGCGCTTGCCGAAATTGATAAAGCAAAAACAGTGTTCTTTTCCAATATCAGCCATGAATTCAGAACTCCGCTTACGTTGATGCTGGGGCCTTTGGAAGAGTTGATGACCAAATCATATACGCATCTAACCGACGATGAAAAACTTAAAATCGAAACAACGCATCGCAATGCGATCCGCTTACTTCGCCTTGTAAATAATCTTCTCGATTTTAGTCGTATCGAATCAGGCCGTGTGAAAGCACAATACCAACTAACTGATATCGCCCGGTTTACTATTGATCTTGCCAGCAGTTTTCGCTCCGCCATCGAAGCGGCAGGATTAAAATTCGAAGTTAATTGCCCGCATGTTTCCCAGCCTGTGTATGTTGATCAAAATATGTGGGAAAAAATTGTTCTTAATCTGCTTTCCAATGCGTTTAAATATACTTTGAACGGAAGCATTTCTGTTGCTCTTATTTCAAAAAAAGATTTCATTGAATTAGAAGTGACCGACACAGGCGTTGGCATTCCGGAAGAAGAGTTACCCAAAATGTTTCAGCGCTTTCACCGGGTGCAAAATGCTACAGGAAGAAATTATGAAGGAACAGGAATCGGATTATCATTGGTAAGCGAACTGATAAAACTTCACAATGGAACCATCAGTGTTTCCAGCAAATTGGGTGCAGGTTCCCGGTTTACGATTATCATCCCTGCCGGGAAAACACATTTACCTCCTGACCAGGTAATAGAATCAAATAATAATGGATCAGGCCGTGTTACAAATGCTTTTATTGACGAGGTACACACAATTAATAAATCGGCACAGTCAAAAAATAATCATAAAGAAAATACGGTTGACCTTTCCACTGTATTAATTGTGGATGATAATGCGGATATGAGAGAATATCTCTCTGATATCCTGTCATCGCATTACAGAGTTATTACAGCAAAAAATGGTTTAGAGGCCCTCGATACATTAAAAAAAATAAAGCCTGACCTGATATTATCAGATGTAATGATGCCAGGCATAGATGGTCTGCAATTATTGAAACTGGTTAAAGAAGATGATCAATACAAAAAAATACCTGTCATCCTTCTTAGTGCCCGTGCCGGGGAAGAATCACGTATTGAAGGCTATGAATCCGGCGCCGACGATTATTTAGTAAAGCCATTTTCATCCAAAGAGCTATTGACAAGAATCACTTCTCAAATTCAAACGCGAAAAAAGTTAGAAGAGAATGAAAGGCAACTTGAATATTTTATTGAGCATGCTCCGGTAGGTATTGTGGTATACAGCGGCAAGGATTTCGTTGTGGACATAGCCAATGAAAAGGTTCTTGAAATGTGGGGGAAAAAATTGGAAGAAGTAAAAGGAAGGTCTCTTGCTGAAATATTTCCGGAAATCAATGCACAAGAAAACATTCGTACTTTGTATGATGCTTCTGTTGCTAAATTTCTAAAAGGCGAAAATTTTATCGTCAATGAGGCTGAGCTAACCTTTATGCGTAAAGGGAAATTATATACGGGTTGGTATAATTATGTTCACGAACCCGTCAAAGATCTCCAGGGAAATATAACCGGCATAATGGCCGTTGCCGATGAAGTGACCGACCAGGTACTTGCGCGAAAAAAAATTGAGGAAAGTGAAGAACGTTTTCGCACACTTGCCACAGAATTCCCTTTGTTTGTTTGGACAACCGATGAAAATCTTCAAACCACGTTTCTGAACAAAGCAGGTCTTGAATATTTCAATCTCTGTGAAAAGATAAAAGTTACTGATCTCTCATGGAAAGAATTTATTCATCCTGAAGATATTGACATGTTGCTGGCCGTCATGAAAACGGCGATAGAAAAACACGAGCCCTACTCATTAAAAATGAGACTAAAGAATGGGGCAACCGGAGAGTATTGCTGGTTCTTTGATAAAGGAATGCCAAGATATAACAATGAAAAATTTATTGGCTTTATAGGTACCAGCCTGGATATTCATCAACAAAAACTGGCGGATGAAAGATACCAGCAATTATACGAATCACTGGAACAGCAGGTATTGCAACGCACTGAAGAATTAAGAGAAAAAAATATACAGTTGAATGAAGCACAGCAACTGGCCCAGTTAGGAAGTTGGGAATGGAACATAGATACAAATGAGGTTCGTTGGTCAGACCAGATGTATCATATTTATGGGTACGACAACCAAAGGTTTCCGGTAAGCTTTGAAAAAGCGATTGAAAGAATGATTCCAGAAGATGCGAAAAAAACCAGCACAAGAATGGAGCAGAATATCGCCGAAGCCCGCCGACTGTTCAAAGAAACAGGTGCTAAAGTGTTTATAAACCCTCCCTTTGAATACCGGATTGTATTGCCGGATAGCTCTCAAAAAATTCTAAGGGGTGCAGGGAAAATAATTTTAAACCGGTTGGGAAAGATTGAAAAGATCATTGGCACCGTACAGGATATTACCGAACACAAACAATCCGAAAAAAGAATTCTTGAAGCCAATGAAAAGCTTGAAGAGCGAAATCAATTTGTGGAAAAGCTCATCAATTCTTCGCTTGACCTCATCATGGTTGTTGACAAAGAATTAAAGCTTATCACAATCAATCAAAAAGCCGAATCAGTTATCAGGTCTTATTATTCGGGTAAACTGATCGGGGAAAAAATAACTGATCTCAATCCATCGGTAAAGAACACACAGACTTTCCAGGATATTCTCAGCGCTTTTAAAGGAGATATCATAATTCGTGATAAAGTAAAATCAAGTATCTCGGATAATTTTTACGAACATAACTATGTTCCCCTGGTGGATGCGGCGGGTGATGTATATGCAGTAATGTCCATTAGCCATGACATTACAGAGAATATAAAACAGCTCGAAGAATTGAGAAAACTCAATGAATCGGATAAGATGAAAAGCGATTTCATAAAAATGGCCAGTCATGAATTAAAAACTCCGGTTACTTCCATGAAGGGATATACACAGTTGCTATTAACAGCTTTGAATGAAAACGAAAAAACATTTTCCATTCCGCAGATCAAAACCTCGCTCACCAGTATTGATAAACAAATTACCCGGCTCACAAGATTAATGTCTGAACTATTTGATCTGTCAAAAATTGAAACAGGCCAGCTTGAATTAAACAAGGAATTATTCAACCTAAATGAATTGGTTGCCGAAATTGTACAGGACATTCTTTACACAAATTCAAAACACCGTATTGAAATATTTCAGGAATTCAACTGTAATGTATTTAGTGATAAAGATCGCATCGGTCAGGTGCTGATCAATTTTCTGACCAATGCAATAAAATATTCACCCTCTTCGGACTCAATAGAAGTGCGGATCAGGCAATCATCACCAGATAGCGTTTCAGTAAGCGTAAAAGATTATGGTATTGGAATTGATAAAAAAAACCAGGAAAAAATATTCGAACGTTTTTACCGCGTTCACGGAAAAGAAGAACAGACGTTTCCCGGCTTTGGCATTGGTTTGTTCATAGCCAAAGAAATAGTATTAAGACACGGAGGCACCATCTACCTGGAAAGTGAAAAGGAAAAAGGTTCTGTATTCACATTTACTTTGCCCATTGCATGATAAAAATTTGTACATGAACAAAAAAGCAAAAATATTAGTACTCGATGATGACCCCGACATCGGCATAATGATAAAAATGATGTTAGAATATAAAGGGTATGACGTGTCAGTTTCTGATCGTGCGGACCAGGCAGCAGAGATCCTTCAGAGCAATGGCATTGACCTTATTATAATGGACATGCTTTTATCCGGTGTAAACGGAACAGACCTTTGTGCCGATTTAAAAAATAACGTTGTCACTGCTCAAATACCATTGATCATGATTTCCGCTCATCCAAATGCAAAAGAGATTTGTCTCGAAGCCGGCGCGGATGAATTTATTTCGAAACCTTTTGACATGCAGGATATACTTTCAAAAATTGATCACCTTGTTAGTAAATAGAGAGCACAACCATTAAGCCATCAGTTAACGATCTTAAAAGTACTTGGCTACATGAACAATTTTTTCAGGCGGCTTTCCTTAGATAAAAAACTTCTGCTGCTGATTCTCGTTCCAATTGTGCTCATTGTCAAGTTGGCTCTCGGCATTTTCAATGAGAAATCAAAAAACCTGCAACTGCTCAGCGGCTACATTGAACGCATCAATGAGTCTGCAGACATTTCTGACCTTATAACTGCATTACAAACGGAACGAAGATCCAGCTATGTATATGCGCTGAGAAAGGATATTGATTCCCGTGCAGAAATGGAAATCCAGCGACCGGTAACAGACCTTGCCATTAAAAAACTTTCTAAGAAAAAAGATTCATCTTTAAAAAACTTCCAGGATTACACTTTTCTGAAAAATTTACCTGCTATCCGCTCGGCTATAGACAGTGGCACTTCGCAGGAAGTAGTAATGCAATACTATACCACTACCATTTTCAGATTAAACACACTCAACATTATTGTACCTGTAGGCACCAACCGGTATCTCGAACCGGTTTTCAATGATCTTACTTCTCAAAAGATATTATCCGAAATGCTGACCTATTTCGGCATCATCCGGTCAAACTTTTATAATGTATTGTACACAAAACAAAATATGGTGGGTACACTATATGGATTGCAGGGAGTGTACAGTATCTATAAAAGTTACGAAACAGAATTTTTTACAAAAGCTTCTCCTGCCGCAGTTGAAAAATATAAACAATTAACAGGTAAAGCAGCTACCGCTGAGACCTTCAACTATGTAAACAAGGTCTTCGGCAAATATTCGTTTGACAGTTTATATAATGCAGACGAATGGTGGAAGATGTCCGGGAAAAGTGTCGACCAGCTAAAGGGAATGGAAATTGATTTAATGCGCCAGGTGCAAAATGGAATGAATAAAGTATATAATGATGAACTGTTTAGTAAAAACCTGGCAATCGCTTTATTCACGATAGCTATAGTAATTGTTTTTGGAGTGATGTTTTATACAACTCGTATCATTACACAAATGCTGAGAGAACTTAATGTAGCGGCACAAAAGATTTCCGAGGGCGTTACTGATGTAAGCATAGAAAACTTTTCGCACGATGTGATGGGTAGTCTCGGAAAATCTATTTTAAAAATTGATAAAACCAATAAACAACTTGCTGAAGCGGCTGATGCCATAGGCAAAGGTAATTTCAATGTTTCCCTGGCACCCAGAAGCGAAGATGATGTGTTGGGAAATGCAATTATTAAGATGAAAGAAAACCTGCGGCAGTTTACAACAGAGATCAAAAAAAGCCAGGAACAATTCAGGCAGGTTGCAGACAGTGCTCCTGTAATGATCTGGATGACGGACGAAAACAAACAATGCAATTTTGTAAATAAAGGCTGGCTGCGATTTACAGGAAGAAGAAAAGAACAGGAAATGGGATACGGATGGATCGAAGGCATCCATCCTGACGATTATTCAAGATGCGCCGAAACATTTGAAAATGCTTTTGACGAGAGAAAAAAATATTCGCTGGAATACCGGTTTAAAAGAGTCGATGGAGAGTACAGATGGTTAACCGAAACCGGCACTCCCGTTTATTCTGTAGAAGGGAGGTTCGAAGGGTATATTGGCACATGCATCGACATTCATGAAATGAAAATGCATGAACAACGAAGAGATGATTTTATAAAAATGGCGAGTCATGAATTAAAAACGCCGGTTACATCCATCAAAGGATATGTGCAATTGCTACTTGCCATGTTTGATGATTACAGTAAAAACCAGCAGCAGGTTTCACCACAGGCTATCCGTACGTCGTTAACCACCATAGATAAACAGATCGTGAAACTGAATCGTTTGATGTCCGAACTTTTAGATCTTTCGCGGATTGATTCAGACCGGCTTGAATTGAACATGCAAAAATTTAATTTGGATAAGTTAGTAATAGAAACGGTAAAAGATGTACAGCAAATAACGAAGCACACAATAATTATAAAGAACCATTCAAACTGCAATGTAATGGTTGACAGAGACAGGATCGGGCAGGTACTACTCAACATTCTAACCAACGCGATCAAATATTCGACACCTGCAAGCACGATTGAAATAAATATTTTTCAGCCGGGGCAGGACTCGGTCGCAGTAAGTGTTACCGATCGCGGAATAGGGATTGACAAAAAAGACAAGGAAAAAGTATTTGAACGCTTTTACCGGGCAGAAGGAAAAAGTGAACAAACTTATCCGGGCTTCGGCATCGGCTTATTTATTGCCAGCGAAATAATGCATCGCCATAACGGAACTATTTCTGTTGAAAGCGAAAAAGGAAAAGGTTCAGTTTTTACTTTTACTTTACCTGTTTCTTAATCACATAATGATTATTCTAACAATGGAACACCCGAAAGAATTAATTGCTTATCATTTTTGAATAAAGAAAATCAAGAGCGGAAGCGTCAGGTAATTTTTCAGCAGCAGGTTTCTTACCCAATACCATAATTTTTTTGTCAGATGTATTATAAGCTGGCCATTGAGGCAGTCCTTTTCCGTTTGGATTTCCTGAAGTGATAAAGTTTGACCAATAAGCTGACATGATCGTGGCAAGTTGAAAGTCTGCAGGTTCCCAGGGGCGATTTACAAATTTTAAATTATCATAGGCATAAGGTACCTCCCCCGTATGAAAAGCTCCATACTTCACGTACTGGCCTGTTGCCGGAAGTTTGCGTGTAAACCGGTACACATATACCTTATTATCCTGGTTGCCCGTCATATTTGCCCAGGTATAATTCTGCACTCCGAATATTTCGTCACGTGAAAGTTTCAGTTGCGAGGAGTCAGCTTCTTCATCGGTACGGGCAGGATAGTATTGAAGAAATGTTTGCGCATCACTTCCATAATTTTTTTCCGCTTGCTTTTTAAAGTCGTCTGCTTTTTTGATGGGTCCAAATAATAATCCTTCGTCCTGGTTCCAGCCCGTAAGCAAACCAACTTTATTTTCTTTTCCTTCTTTAAAAATAGTCACAATGGCATCTGGCAAAACGTATCCGTCTATAATTGGTCCGCGAAAGCCTTGAGTTTTTTTCATTAACTCTTCAGCAGGCATAGCACGCAAATCTTTAATCGATGTAGCTCCCGCTGATTTCATTATTTTGACTCCCTCCTCTTCTGCTTTTTGCAAATTGGCATTACCACCTGTAAAACTTGCGCCACTTTCACCAATGGCTTTTTGAAACAAATCTTTTGCAAGCGGGGAAGTTACAAGACAATTCACACTCATAGATCCTGCAGACTGTCCGGCAATAGTTACATTGTTTGGATCTCCGCCAAATGCGGCAATATTTTCCTTTACCCATTTCAATGCGGCGATCTGATCCAGTATTCCATAATTACCTGAAGCATTGTAGCCCGATTCTTTTGTCAATTCCGGATGCGCAAAAAAACCGAATATTCCGACACGATAATTTATACTGACGAACACAATTCCTTTTTTTGCCATGGCCTCACCATCATAAATAGGAACAGCGCTGCCACCGCTTGTAAAACCACCGCCGTAGATCCATACAAGTACAGGACGCTTTTCTTTAGACGATTGTGCACCCGTCCATACATTCAGATACAAACAATCTTCATTAATGGGTTCTTTAGGGATTAAAAATTCTTGTGACCACATGCTAAATGGAACAGGTGAAGACTGCATAGGACTTGGCCCGAATGAAATACATTTTTTAACGCCACTCCATACTTTGACAGGTTGCGGGGCTTTCCATCTTAGATCTCCAACCGGTGGTTCTGCAAAAGGAATTCCTTTAAAAATATGAATATGACCATCCGTACTTAGAGTTCCCGATACAAGGCCCGCATCCGTTTTTACAACATCTAAATCATTTGCAGAAGTTCTAAACGAAGTGATTACAACTATGAGGGAGGTAAAAAAAACAATGATTTTTAATAGAGTCTTCATATTATAAATGCAAAATAAAATTATTGCGTCAATGTGACACAATCTAAAATCTTTTGCCCTAAATCTGAAATTATTTTTTCGCCTTCCATTGGCGGCAACTGCATCGGCAAAACAAAAGATTGAAAATACGGATTCGACGAAATTCTGCGAAAAGAGAGAAAACGTTTTTAAAGAAAAAATATTTTTATTGTGTTATTCTTTTAATCAATTAATCGCATCTTCCATTTGGTCGGCTGAAAAAGTTCGTAACTGACCCGGTGTAAGAAAACTTAAAGCCTTGATGGTGTGATTAAGCCAATCTTTATCGGAGAGAAATGCTATTTTTTTCCAGTCTCGAAAATACTTAAATGCAACGGCCGCATCGTCCCAGGCTGCATGAAGAGTAAATTTTGCAAAGCTTTCGGTTATTTCAACCAGCATTTTAAGATCTTTCGTTTTCTTTAATGCCGCCTCAACCGCAGGGTACAGAACAGTTTTATAATCTTCACTTGTTACTTCGCCTTCATAGCGGAAACCAATGATATTGCCAGGAAGATTTTCAATAGGTTTGATCATTGTTTATAATTTAGCTTTTTATCGACTCTTAGTTATTAAATGTTTTCCACTTCCAGTTGCGATCAAGCCCGTTTTCCTGATGTATTGTTCGTATTCAATCAACTTATCTTTCATTTCCTGTTTTATATAAGCGGCTTTGTCTTCCAATACGGGCAACCTGTCTATACTTTCAGTCCCAACATTTCAAGTTTTCTAAGGGTCTTTTTATAATCCACATGACGAATGCCCCTGATCCCAAGGCTTTCTGCGATACTTACAAACATTGGCCTGTCTTCAATATAAACCACTTCATCAGGTTCGACCTGTGCTATATCAAGAGCCATTCTGAATATATCTGCATCCGGTTTTCGAAAATGAACAAAACAGGATGAAATGAAAAAATCAACAAAATTTTTCAGCTTGAATTTTTTAATGCGATAAGCGTTTAACTCTCTTGCTTCATTATTTACTACGGCAACTTTTAAACTGTGCCTATTTTTCAATTCGGTAATTAGCCTTATCATTTCAGGAAATGCTTTCGACTGGGCAAACATGAATTTCCTGAATTCGTTTTTAGTAAAAGATCTTTTTCTGTAAAAGACAGTGCGGTCAAGGTATTCTTCAAAAGAAAGCTTGCCTAATTCATAGGTATTAAATGTAAGCTGATGACGTGCTTCCGTTTCTGCTTCATCCAGGCCAAACTTTTTTGCAGCAAGACGGCGGGATTCATGTTCCCAACCATTAGTCAGTAAAACTCCTCCGATGTCCAGAAATAATGTGGTTACTTTTTTTCTAGTTTGCATTTCCATTTTTTAAATAAGAAAAAAAATTATTAATAAATCATCGAACAGAAAAGTAAAATAGACCTTTTTGTTTTCCGGAAAAATTTCTCCGCTCAACTTCTACATTTCATGTTCGGGATTAATGAACTCCAGGGAGTAACCTGCTTTACATCAAAAATTGTACTCATATAGCAAAACAAACGCCCATTTTATGGATATTTTTGATTAGCAACCATTTTAAATTTCTTTTACACCAAAAATTTATAAATAAAAAAGGAAGTCAGCAGTAACAATAAGGAAGAAAATCCACAATAATTCGGTTCAAAATTTATTTGGTTGCGACCTGTTGAACGAATTCGCTTAAGTTTCTCGCGGAGCGGTTTTATGAGTTTTCTCAATAAACTGAATTATAAATAGACTATTTAAACGCACCGATAATAGTCATGGCATACAGAACAGATGCTTTTGTTATTTGCATATCTGAAGGAATACGTTGCATTTTTTTACTCTATTTGTTATCTTTATGAATAATTGAGCTTTTTATACTTCGTAAACCAACAGCCGAACCTTAAGAAATTAATAGATCTCTTTAATATAGCAGTGACATTATTAATTAACAGGAAGAAATCTTTTATTGCAGAGTTTATATCGGAAGAAGATACAGATTACTATTTTCCTGCTTCTCCTTTGGCTATAATTTAAGACAGGACATGCATTTAAATAGCTGAAGACATTTTACGCCGATGAGTATTTTCAAGAAGAAGGCGACAACCAACTATTCATGAAAAAACGACCCTTTTACATCCAGCCATACCTGCTTATATTGGCTATTTGTTGTCTTATCTCGATTCCTGTTTTTTCGCAGGACGTGGAACATTTAAATTTAAAAAAGCCGGTAACGCTGCATGGCAACCTGAATATTCAACTGGAAGGTTATAAAGCCTCAGGCATCCAACCAAGACAAAAAGATTTTTCATGGATGATAAACGGCAATCCTACGATTGAAGTATTAGGAGTGCAACTTCCCTTTTCTTTTATCTTTTCCAATTTCGAAAACAGGTTTTATCAACCTTTCAACCAGTTTGGTGTAAGCCCATACTATAAATGGGTCATGCTGCATTTGGGATACAGAAACATCAACTATTCTCCTTACACGCTGGCAGGTTACAGAATGCTGGGAGCTGGTTTTGATCTTACTCCAAAAAAATTCAGAATAGGATTTATGTACGGGCGGCTAAAACGATCTACGTCTATAGATTCAAGTATGAATGCGAACCCGCTTTTTATTCGCCCTGCCCCCACATTCAAAAGAGTAGCTTATGCGGCAAAACTTGGATATGGTACTCCGCAAAACTATATTGACCTTATCTATTTTAAAGGTTGGGACAAAGAAAATTCCCTGGATCTCCAGCTAAAAGATTCAATACAACCGGCAGAAAATACAACGATCGGCGTCTCGTCGAAAACTACATTTGCAAAAAATTTTTCCTGGAAAGCAGATGTGGGGATAAGCGCTTACACGGTAAATAAAAATGACATAAAAAATACAAGTAATAGCAGCGATAACTGGAAAGCAAGGCTAATGCAGCCCTTTGTAAGTGAAAAAATATCTACGCATTATTATGCAGCAGGAGAAACCAGCCTGGGATATGAACTTGAAAAGTTTGGGATTAACCTCATCTATAAAAGAATAGATCCGGGTTATACATCAATGGGGGCGTACTTTTTTCAGTCAGATATACAGGAGTTCACTCTGGCCGACAGATTCAGATTAGATAGCGGTCATCTGAATATAAATACCAGCATCGGTTTTCAAAAAGACAATCTTGATAAGCAAAAGACCTCCACATCAAAACGTTTCATCGGCAGTGCCAACATCAGCTATATTCCTACAATTAAGTTTGGATTAGTACTTAACTACTCTAATTATGGCATTACAAATAATCCTTTGCAATTATCACCGGGTAACGAACTATTTAAACAGGTGAACAACAGTGTTATGATAATGCCATTTTTTAACTGGATAAATGACAGAACAACAAAAAATCTCAATATTATTTTCAATTTCCAGTCGCTAAGCACACCGCAGAGCAGCATGGGATCGCAACCCGACTTAACTACTTCCAGTTTTACTGCAGCCTATAATCATACATGGGTTCAGAAAGGAATCAACGCCAACGGTTCATTGAACTATATACATTCAAAAACACCCCAGGGTAATTTAGATTCCTATGGCGGAAGTGTTGGGGGTATGGTACCCGTTGCAGAAAAGAAAGTAATGATAAATGCGCAGGCATCTTACCTGACTAATACTTTTAATAATCAATCAAACGGGTATACTGTCAGGGGTACGTTAGGAGGTACAGTTACAGTCGCTGCTCATCACAGTTTCCAGTTGCTCTTGAGTCTTTTAAAAAATAATTCAAAAAATACAATGGTAATAGAAAATTTCAATGAATTTAATGTGCAGCTTGTTTATGGCCTGTCCTTTTAAATAGGATTATATGTACACACTGTTTTTTAATTATAGTTTTAAGAAGTTGGGGAAAGTATTCCTGCCATTCCTGCTTATTTTGCCCACAATGTTTTCCTATACTGTGCAGGCGCAGATAGTAAATGTAACCATTGTAGCAAAACCACCTTTGTCGTCTAATTTCAATGATTACGCTGATCTGTCTAATAAAGTAATCATTACACTTATTAATACATCTCCCAGGCCTGTTGACATTATGCTGCACGGAAAGCTCGCCCTGAACAGCGACCGGTATATTGCTACCAATGAAAGCTATAAGCCGGCAGTTCCTATACATCTTGAACCCAATATTCCCAAAGTTTTTGTAACAGATCCTCAACAATTGAGCTTCTTAAAAAAACAAGTTGTTTTTAATACGCTGATCCCTGCCCAGTGGCAGGAAGTTCAACAAACAGGATTTTTGCCGGAAGGCAATTGGCAGCTTTGTATTTATCCAATAGATTTTACATCGGGAGTACCTTATGGAGAAGGATGCGCTTTTATGTCTTTGAACCGGGCAAATGCTCCCGTTCTTATTTCACCCTTTAATAAACAAATTATTCCCTCACAACAACCCAATATTATTTTTTCGTGGACACCACCCATAGGTAATACTATCGGTGCCCAGGTGGTTTATGATCTTTATGCTGTAAAATTATTACCGGGGCAAAATCCCAATGACGCTATAAATGCTGCCGTTACTTACAATGCCAATAATCCATTTATCAAAAAAAATCTCACCGGTAATCAATACGTCACTCAGCCTTTTGATCTTAAACTGGATACCGGCGCAACGTATGTAGCCCAGGTAGTAGCAAGGGATCTCAACAAACAAGTGGCTTTTCAAAATAATGGCAGAAGTGAAGTAAACGTATTTACGTACGGAAAGAAGCCGGTAATTACTCTCATTACAACTACTATTACAAATCCAGATAACAAAAATATTTTTCCTGTTACCAACCATGACCCGGTACCGATCAGCACTGTAAAAGGAAAACTATTTTATAAATTCAAAGAACCTTCCAAAAGTTCTGCTTCTAATAAACAGCAAACAGGGCAGACAGTGCAAATAACAGGGCTTGCGGGGCAGGGTGATGGTCTCACCTATAATAAAGAGTTTCTGAGTGCATCAGATGCCCAACCACTTTCTAATATAAAAGTGAGCCTGGTATTGACTTATGTTTTGACAGGAAAAATAAATGGAAAAGATTATACAGGACAGCCTATCACGAATAACTCATTAAGCAATCCTGAAAGTCATTTTAAGGATTATGACCTGGTGCTGGCTACTGCTACAACCAGTTCTGATGGTAGTTTTTCTTTTCAATTCATGAATACTTATAAAGATCTCGGGTTAACAGATGCAAACTTCAGCATCAGTCACAATGGAGAGATAGGAGATAAAGCTTCAGGTAAATTATATAAGGTTTTCAGATTAAGGGTTGAAAATAAATATTATTGCAGTCCAGATGTGAACATAAAAATAGCGCCTTGGAAAGGAGTGGATTTGGGCAGTTTGGTTTCCTATGTAAAGAGCTATAACCTTAACATAAAAACAAAATGGACCGATGCCAGTTTCTATGACGTGGCCGGCGGGCATGGAACACCGCTGGCGAAAATAAAAACTACGTTGCTGAGAAAAAAAATAATTCAGTATGTACCCCCTGATGAGGCTGGTGCAGCTACAGGAGTGTTATCTTTTTCTACCGGAAAGACGCTATCTCAGCAGGAGAGTGATGGAGACGGGATAGTTAGTTTTACAAATCTTGTGCAACATGACCCGGATAATCTCCAGGACAGGTATTATATCCGTTGCGACAGAAATGAAAAATCAGGTGATTATATTTTTAAACCAAAAGAAAAAAGTTATTATCCACTGCATGATAATGATAAAAATAATTTTCCTTTTAATTCAACAGGGGAATATACTTCCTCTGCTGGTGGTTTTAATATTCCAGGTACTTATGGAAAAGATATTACATGGAACAGTGAACTAGTTATCAAAACTTATTATGACAGCATTAGTTTATATCCCGATCATCCCCGTATTGCCGGAAAAGTCCAACCGGCTGCGCCATCTGATGCAAAACCATTAGTGGATATCAATGTGGTAATGTTAAACGCTTATGCATATACTTCCAGCTCAAATAAACTGTTACGGGTCGCTAAAACAGATAATAATGGACGATACCATTTTGAGGATCTCGATATAGAATTGGATTCCTCTTCTTACAACTTAGGGAATGTAACGTCTGTAAAAGGTCCCGATCGTACACTAATAACAAAGCCGGAAGGATACAATGCAGGCACAAAAAAACTTACACCACTAAAATATGGTCAGCAAATCACTGATGCAGATTTTTTTCTCTATCCCGATGGATATCTTACCGGTTATGTAGAAGATGAAGATGGTAATGCAGTACAGGCAGATATACAGGTAGACGAAGGAGCTAAAGCAAATACAAAAATGACTTTCATTTATTCGGGAAACGGAGGCAAAAATGGAGTGGTAATGCCAAGCGGTGTTCGCCAGATCTTTAATTTATATGCTCCATCTGGAAAAAACAGGAAGTTAGCAATAGATCCCACAGATGCGGGCTATGAAAATCTTGATACCGTTATACAAATACAAAAAGCAGGGCCTACATCATCTCCCTTGCTGAAATTTATCGTATATAAAGCAAAAAAAAGAATTCGTTTCCAGGTAGTAGAAAAACCATCAGGGAATGGAAATGCAAATGCAAGATTTTATCTCCCGGGTTCACTGAAACCGGTGAGTGGTGCAAAAGTAAAATTAGATTTGCCGGGGTCATCTCTTCAGCAAACGACGGGTAGTGATGGATATGTAACATTTGTTTTCGAAAACCAGGCGACCGATTTTACTTTCAACATTACACCGCCGGATAATCTTGATCTCGAAGAAGGCAATTATACTTTATCGGGTGTTCAAAATGTAACTACAGTTAAAACTTATTCACCTGCCTATTTGAAAAAGGCAGCCCGAATTAGCGGCACTGTTACCTTAGGCGCTGCTAAAACTGCATTAGACAGCGCAAATATTTTTGTAGAACTGGGCGGCGGAAAAAAGATCGAAACCCAAACCGACAATAATGGCAAATATGTATTGAAGGGTGTTCCACTGGATGCCTCTCGTCAAACAGTCTGGGCAACAAAGCCGGGTGCTATTCCAAATATTATTGGTCAATCACAAATCATCACATTAAAAGCGCAGAATGAACTTGATTTTAATTTGCATACTGACGATGAAGTTTTGATTGAAAACCTTTTTGGTTTTCATGTAGAAATTAAATCCAAAACAAAACAGACAGACGGCACCTGGCTGATCAGTGGAAATTTGATCAACCTGCCGGGCAACGATAATTTCAAATTACAGGATGATCAACAAACCATTCCCTTTGCAGATTTGAAAATAAAAAAGAGCGGCGCAGAAAAAAATGGAATACCAATAGGAATACCTGTTGATAATGCATTCAATACTGACCTTCCTTCTTTAAAATTAATTGTACAAAATTCATTTGGAGTGGTGCAATCGCCTGCAAGCGGAGATATTTTAAAAATTACTTCTGAAAACGGGAAAGGAAAAATAACAGGAAAGACAGGCGTTCAAAAAACATCTTTCCAGTTTTCTCAGAGTTATCTCAATTTCAATGAAGAATCCGGCACGGTATTATTCCTGACAGAAAAACCAGGTTCTTCCAATACAACTATCAGCACTATCGCGGCCGGAACACAAACCAAACAAAAATTCGGAGTTGTTGATAATAAAGGAAATAATTTGCAATTTAAATTACTTGGTTTTACAGCAAAGGCGGATAAAACCAAGTCATTCCTTGAAGATAAAAATCTCAGTCTATATACCACATTATCTACAAATGATATCCCCGGAATGAATCCCGGAAAGCTGGAAATTGATGCCGGTGTATTGATGATCCATCCTGATAAGTTTGATCCTCTGAACAATAATAATCCAATTAAATTCAAATTAGAAAACTGGGAAGTAACCGGAAATAGCTGGCAGTTACAACAAACCTCTGATGGTATTGCTATTCCAACCGGAACAATTAAGACAGGAGTCATTGATGTTCCAATAAAAAATATGGTGATCAAACCCAATAGCCTCGACATTACCGGTTTTGATATTAATAATCTCACATTTTCGGGAGTAGTTCCTGTACATGTGCTGACACAACATCCATCATTTGGATATAATACAAGTGTTGGAACAGATCAAAAAGCACATTGGGAATTAAGACTTGTTGGCGAGTCAGGTCAACCGGGTGTAAGTATTACAAACCTGCCGGGTATGAAAGCTGGTGCTACAATGAATTTCCAAACGTTTTCTTTATTGAGTAATGGCGAGCAATCGATCAATACCGGCAACCAGCAACAGGTAGTTACTTTCTATGATGTACTTAAAGTAACTCCTATGTCTTTTACCGGGGGAGATAAATATTTTAATATGCAATGTGGTATTGACCTGGACATTCCTCAATACAAAGCATCTTCCGGTATTATTAAATTTTCAAAACCTGCCAGTATGGTTTTATTTGAATTATATCCGCTGAATGTTTCAGTAGGCGGACCAGGTGGTGTGGACTTCCTGGCTAATGTTCAATATAATGATCATCCGCAAAAAGTAACTGACGGTAATTTCAGTGCAATGGGAACTATAAAAGATAAAGAAGGCATTGTATTAAAAGCTGTGTTGCATCGCAACCTTACAAATGCGTGGATAGAAGTGGATCCGAAAAATCAAACACTGCCATTAGGCAATGGGCAAACTTCTCTCGCGGATATTGAAGGAAAGATGGATGCCAACATGCAAACCATGCAGTGGAATAAATTTACATTCAGCGGTCGGATGAATGGTTTCAAAGGAGTACAGGGGGACACACGAAAAACATTTATTGTAAACGGATCCATCACCGCTGATAATGAGAAAATAGATGTGAAAAATTTTCCATCTGCATTCGGTGGTATTGGTCTTACCTATGATATTGAAAATGCAAGATTTATTGGAAACCTTCAACTGGACAAATCAATGGGCCCACTACAAATAAAAGGTACAGCCAATCTCCTTGTAGATGGCAGCGGTTGGTATTTCCTGGCTGGCGGACAACTTCAAACACCAGGCATCGGTGGAATGAGTGCAGGATTGTTGATCGGAGATTATAATCATATACCAGCAGATGCATCACAACAACTGATGCAATATGCTTACGATAAAACTGTACCGCCAAGTTTTAAAAATGGTATTTCAGGATTCTTTTTCACAGGAGAAAAAGATCTGCCTGTGATCAACATACCCGATTATAGTATTAGTCTCGGTGTTTTAAACGCAAGCTTTGGCGTCAAAACAGGCCTGGATGCACGTATGTGGATGGACTTTTCACAAAACGGCAATGAATATGGAATTGGCGCTATGGCTTTTGCACATGCTTATTTCAGTGCTACGTCCATCACTTGTACAAAATTGAGTGCGGATGCCCGTGCAGAATTAGGCATTAAGGGCGTGTATTCAACATCCACCGGTGCTTTTACTTTAAATGGATGCGGAAGCTTTACAATTGGTGGTAGTGCAAGCCAATGTTTTCCCACACCCTGCCTGAGTGATGGCATTTGTTGTGAAGCCTGCATTGGTGGAGGTGTAAGCCAAAGCATTAAAGTAAATCTTTTACTTGATTCAAAAGGTAATACTGATTTATCTTTTGGATTCGGTAATTGCAGCGGACAAAATACTATGACAGGCAACTGGTGACCTGGAAAAATAAAAAATATAAGATGAAGGTTATTTTCAATAGTTATAATAAAGTGATGCTATTGTTGATCAGTAGCGTATCATGCATCCAAATAAATGCACAGCAGGCAAGTAATAATAATGCTGTTGCTGCTTCTATTCCTAAAGGAATATTCATTTACCTGGGCAATCACATTCCAAAACAAGGATACTATCAAATAGAAAAAGAAATTGTGGGGGAGAAAAAATTTACCGCCATTGGAAAAGTTACAGTTCCTCAAAATGAGCAGGAGCTTAAAAACAGGCAAACACAATTTTCGCCTTTGATCGAAAATATTGATCCACTTAATGATAACGATATACACCGCATTTGGAACTATATAAATTCAAATAGCACTACAGACACCTTACATTCAGCTAACCTGCCAATGATGCACCAGCTTGCAGGAACAGGTTTTATCGATGATAAAGTGGAAAAAGAAAATTCCTATCAATACCGTGTAAGTTTATATAATGCCTCAGGTGGTTTAATAAAAACCACTGAAACAAATATTGTCCGGTGGCCGGCAACGCCTTCATTGGAAAAGCCAATACTAAAAGAAAAATCTGTTACAGGATCACATGTTTACCTTGAATGGTTTGTAGAACACCAGGGAAACTTATCGCATTTTAATATTTACCGAAGTATTTTTGGAAAAAATGATTTTAAAAAAATTACACCTGAAAGAGGATTTAATGCGAATAAAGACAGCATTTTCCTGGTAGCTATAGATAGTATTGGAGAACAAGCTTCCTTGTACGAATATTATGCTGTTCCCGCAGATATTTATGGTAACCTCGGTCCCGCTTCTGATGCAGTGCCTGCCGGCACTGTTGCTCAAAATTATGTTCCGCCGGTTTTAATTTTAAAAGCACGATCTCTTGAAACGAATCACCAGGTAAGGCTGAGTTGGAACTATGATCAGAAAAGTTATATCCGCAGCATTACTATCATGCGCAGCGCTGATTATGACAGCGGGTACAGAAGGATTGCCAATGTTCCGCCCACGGATACCAGCTATACAGATATTATTCCCCAGGCTGATGAAAATTACTATTATTATTTAGTGATTGATGGACCGGTAAATAATGGATTGCGTACCGCGAAAGTCTCCGTATTATTTTCCGGTAATAAAGAAAAACCAACGCCTCCTTCAGAAATAGCTGCTCAAACTATAAAAGGCGGTGTGCAGTTATACTGGCAATGCAATGAGCCTTACCTGAAAGGATTCTATGTGTATCGTTCAGCTTCGACTGAAACAGGTTTCCTGCAAATATCTGGATTGGTGCCAGCGGGAAAGGAAATTTATTCTTTCACAGATACATCTGGTACATTACAGGGAGAAAAAGTATATGATTATACGGTAAAATCCGTAAATGATAATGATCAGTTAAGTGATTTTTCAGATACAGTAAATGCAGTGCCGGGAATCAGTATGTCTCTTGCTGCACCACTCCATTTGCGGTATAAAATTGAAAATGGCAAAATAGAATTAGCCTGGGATGATATGCGAAATACAGAAGCAAATCTTCTGGGCTATAAAATTTATCGCAAGCTCAGTACCGAAAAGGTTTATCATTTGTTACCTTCTGATACAACAAATGCGGAACAAAATTATTTTACAGATTCAACAATGGAAACAGGAATAGCTTATAATTATGCCGTTTCATCCCTTGATTATTTTGGAAATGAAAGTGCTCCCAGTTATCCTGTAAATATTCTTGTAAAAGCTAACATACCTTCTCCACCTGCCGGTCTTCATGCCGGCAATGATCAAAATGGTGTTTTACTTTCCTGGGGAGAACTAGTGGGTGATGATCTTTTATCAGTAAAAATATATCGTTCAGCCCCGGGCACCACCTCCAAATTAATCGGTACGACAGATATCAGTGAACAAACTTTTCTTGATAAAACGGCAGAGAAGGGTAAACTTTATTTTTATCAATTGTCTTCAGTGAATAAACAAAAACAGGAAAGTGACAAGAGTGAAAAAGTGAGCATTCGATATTAAAGAATAAATCTATCCCGAAAAGTTAGAAATAATGCGTAAACATTTCTCCATCTGCCTGCTAATCTTATAGATATCCGTTTTAGGATAGATATAAAATCAAAGATCTAATATATTTAGTAATTATTTACTAAATTGCTGAGTAATCAGGATGGGTTATTTCCTGCCCGGCAATTACTATGGCGGCAGTAAAAGCAGATATTATTTCTCAATTAAAAAAAGATATTCTCGCTTTACAGGGATTCAAAACCCCGGTAAATAGCGAAGAATTAAATATTGGTCTTGGCCCAATTAAATATGCATTTCCAAACGCTACATTTCCCACCGGAGTGATACATGAATTTATTCATGAGAATGCAGAAGATATTTCTGCTACAGTAGGTTTCATCGCTGGTATAATATCAGTTTTAATGAGAAAAAAAGGAATTTCACTTTGGATCGGTTCATCAAATACCATTTTTCCGCCGGCACTTACATCATTTGGAATTGCACCGGAAAACATCATTTTTATTACCCTCAACAATAAAAGAAATATTTTATGGGCCATTGAAGAGGCACTTAAATGTGAAGGTTTATCAACAGTAATTGGAGAAATTTCTGACCTCAGTTTTAGAGAATCCCGAAGATTACAGTTAGCGGTTGAAAAAAGTTGTGTCACAGGTTTTATTCTTCGTCACGAACACAATTTGAATGTCACAACTTGTGTTACACGTTGGAAAATTTCTCATTTACCAAGCATGGTGATCAATAGTATGCCGGGTGTAGGTTTTCCACGCTGGAACGTTGAATTAATAAAAGTCAGAAATGGTAAACCTGGTAAATGGAAAGTAGAATGGGTCGAAGAACATTTTGAACATATCGCTGCAATTACTCCTCTCCTGTCCGAACAGCACAAAAAAACAGGCTGATATGGCAAAGCGTTTTGTTACAATATGGTTCCGCTACCTGCGAACAGATTGGTTCAGTCTTCGTCAACCCGGGCTTCGTGAAATTCCGTTTGTATTGTCTGCTCCCGATCATGGGCGAATGATAATTACTGCTGCGAATGAATTAGCCGAATTCCAGGGGATAGATAAAGGAATGGTTATAGCTGATGCCAGGGTTATTCTTCCATCATTACAAGTTCTTAATGATAAACCTGCTTTGTCAGATATACTGCTCAATCGCATTGCGGAATGGTGTATCCGTTTTACACCATTTGTTGCTGTGGATCCTCCTGATGGTCTTATTCTTGATGTCACGGGGTGCTCTCATTTATGGGGTGATGATAAAAAATATTTATCGGAAATCATTCAACGATTGAAAACACGTGGTTACAATGTGCGGGCAGCAATGGCCGACACAATTGGTGCTGCGTGGGCAATGGCAAGATTTGGAAAAGATTCTTTAATCATTAAGAAAGGAGGAAATGCTGAGGCATTATTTTCATTACCATCAGCTGCGCTTCGGCTTGAAACCGACACTACTGAACGACTGCATAAACTGGGTCTCCGGCAAATCAAAGATTTTATTGGAATGCCCCGTGCATCGCTAAAAAGACGTTTTGGATCAAATTTTATTAAAAGAATAGACCAGGCTTTGGGAAATGAAGAAGAAATAATTCAACCCATACATCCAATTGAACCTTACCATGAACGATTGCATTCTTTAGAACCGATTGTAACAGCAACAGGAATTGAAATTGCCTTACAACAATTACTTGAAACTTTATGTCACCGGCTTCAACAGGAGGGAAAAGGTCTTCGCGTTGCTATACTAAAATGTTATCGTATTGATGGAAGAATTGAAAAAATTGAAATCAGCACGAATCGTCCATCACACAATATTCATCACCTGTTTAAATTGTTTGAAATTAAATTATCAATCATTGAACCCGACCTGGGAATTGAATTATTTGTTTTGGAAGCTCCAAAGATCGAAAACCATTCACCTGCCCAGGAAAAACTTTGGAACAATAATTTCGATTTAAATGAAATAAAGTTGTTTGAATTACTGGATCATTTCAGAAGTAAGTTTGGTGATCATACTATTCATCGCTGCTTATCGGATGAACATTATTGGCCTGAAAGATCTTTCAAACAAGCGCAATCAATAAATGAGAGTATAATTACAAATTGGAAAGTAGACAGACCACGTCCCGTTCAGCTTCTTTCAAACCCAGAGCGTATTGAAGTTACTGCCCCTATCCCTGATTATCCACCCATGAACTTCAGATACAAAGGCGCACTGCATAAAATAATAAAGGCAGATGGTCCCGAGCGAATTGAACAGGAATGGTGGTTACAGGAAGGACAACATAGAGATTATTATTATGTAGAAGATGAAGCCGGCAGTCGCTATTGGTTATTCCGGTCCGGGCACTATTCGGCAGATAAATCTCATCAATGGTTTATTCATGGGTTTTTTGCATGAATGTAAAAGAAGTGAAGTATGTATACTGAACTACAGGTTACAACCAATTTTAGTTTTCTTCGGGGTGCCTCACATCCTGAAGAGCTGGTAGAACAAGCCGCTTTATATGGATATAAAGAAATTGCAATCACGGACAGAAATACATTAGCAGGTATCGTTCGTGCTCATGTTGCTGCACAAAAGCATAACCTGCGTACTATTAATGGTTCCCGGGTTGATCTGTTAGATGGACCAGGGCTGTTAACTTATCCAACTGACAGAGCGGCTTATTCACAACTTACTTCGTTGCTGACAACAGGTAACCTCAGAGCTGAAAAAGGAGAATGTCATTTATACAAAGCTGATGTATATATACACGCAAAAGGAATAAAGTTTATCGTATTACCTCCTGATGTTTTAAATAAAACATTCAATTTTAATTTATCATTTGCAGATTCGCTGAAAGAATACCGGGAAGTCTTCGGAAAAGATCTTTATATCGCCGCCTCCCGTCGTTACCTGGGAGATGATGCTAAGTACCTGTTCTGTATCTCAGAATTATCAACGCAATTAAATATACCGATGATAGCGTCGAATGATGTGCATTATCATGAACCCGGTCGCCGACAACTACAGGATATTGTAACATGCATCCGGGAAAAATGCACGATCTATAATGCAGGTTTTCGTTTGCATGCCAATGCAGAAAGATATTTGAAATCCGAAAAAGAAATGTTACGATTATTTCGTCACTATCCTGATGCAATCTACCGAACACAGGAAATCGCTGAAGCCTGTCAATTTTCTTTGAATTCATTAAAATATGAATATCCTGAAGAGATAACAAATGAAGGCCGCACTCCGCAGGAAGAACTCACTCATCTTACATGGCTGGGCGCACAGGAACGTTATGGGGATAACATTCCTGCTAAAGTGATTTCAGCGATCAACCATGAACTGACTTTCATAGAGCAGATGAACTATGCCTGTTATTTTCTCACTGTATATGATGCTGTTCGTTTTGCAAGACAACAGGGAATCCTTTGCCAGGGAAGAGGGTCTGCCGCCAACTCAACGATCTGTTACTGTCTTGGAATTACTTCTGTTAATCCAACAAAGTTTGACCTGTTGTTTGAACGATTTATTTCTGCGGCACGCAATGAACCGCCGGATATTGATGTGGATTTTGAACATGAAAGACGCGAAGAAGTAATACAGTATATCTACAATAAATATGGTCGTGATCGTGCGGCTATTGTGGCCACCGTTACACAACAACATCAAAAAGGAGCAATAAGAGATGTGGCCAAAGCAATGGGGCTTTCTGTTGATGCCATTGATCGTCTTTCCGCATCAGTCGGTTCAATTGGTGAATTTCCTGAAGAATCATTCGAAAATAAAAGATTTAATGACCAGGGATTTAACACAGGTGATAAACATCTGCAAAAGATCCTTCAGCTCACCAAACAATTTATAGGTTTCCCCCGTCAATTAGGTCAGCATACAGGAGGCTTTGTTATTACCCGTGGTAAATTATCTGAACTATGTCCCATCATGAATGCCCGAATGGAAGACAGAACATGCATAGAATGGAACAAAGATGATATAGATGCATTAGGTCTTTTGAAAATCGATGTACTTGCATTGGGCATGTTAACGTGTATTCGGAAAGCATTTGACATTGCTAAAAGAAACTATGGGCTTGACTTAACACTTGCTAACATTCCGCAAGATGATCGTGCTGTTTATGAAATGATCTGCCATGCAGATACAATTGGAGTGTTTCAAATTGAAAGTCGGGCACAACAGTCCATGCTTCCCAGGTTAAAACCAATAAACTTTTATGACCTCGTAATTGAAGTTGCTATTGTAAGACCTGGCCCTATCCAGGGTGATATGGTACATCCGTATTTACGACGACGCAATAAGGAAGAGTTTGTAGAATATCCATCTAAAGAGCTTGAAGAAATATTAAAAAAAACATTAGGCGTTCCGCTTTTCCAGGAACAAGCGATGAAGATTGCAATCGTTGCTGCGGATTTCACTCCTGCCGAAGCAGATGAGCTTCGTCGCAGCATGGCAACATTCAAAGCAAAAGGTTTAGTTACACAATTCCGGGACAAGTTGACTAAAGGAATGATGAAAAAAGGATACACAAAGGAATATGCTGACCGTGTGTTCAAACAACTGGAAGGCTTTGGCAGTTATGGATTTCCTGAAAGTCATGCCGCCAGTTTTGCATTGCTCGTATACGTTTCTGCCTGGATCAAATGTTATTATCCTGATGTGTTTGCTTGTGCATTATTGAATAGCATGCCAATGGGATTTTATCAACCCGCACAGATTGTAATTGATGCCAGGAAACATGGAGTGGAAGTCAGACCTGTTGATATTAATTATTCGGATTGGGATAACAAATTGGAAGAAAAAGTTGGTAATTATTGTGCACTAAGGTTAGGATTTAGGCAAGTAAAAGCATTGCGTGAAGATGATATCAAAACGCTCTTACTCGGCAGAACAAAACTATACTCTAAACATACATGAGCTACGTAATATTGGTTTGTCTGATGCAACATTGGAAATCTTAGCTGACGCAGATGCATTCAGATCAATAGACCTTGACCGTCGTCAAGCGTTATGGGAGGTCTCAGTTAAAGATCATTCTATTGCACTATTCAAAGATCAGCTACCACCTGAGCAAAAACAGGAAAAAGTATCATTGCCTGCTATGAAGTTGTCGGAACATGTAGTTTGTGATTATGCGGTTACATCACTTTCTTTAAAAGCACACCCGGTAAGTTTTATTCGCGAAAAGCTTCAACAGCTTCATATAATTTCTGCGAACGATCTAACAAAAAGAAAGAATGGCGATAGGGTAAAAGTAGCAGGACTTGTGCTGGTAAAGCAAAGACCGGGCACGGCAAGCGGCATTTGTTTTATGACTATTGAAGATGAAACCGGCGTTGCCAACCTCGTCATATTTGAAAATCTTTTCAAAAAATACCGAAAGGAAGTACTTCAATCAAAATTGATCATGGTCGATGGTAAATTGCAGGTTGAAGGAGAAGTGATCCATGTAATCGCAGAATGTTGTTACGATTTTTCAAGATTTTTGAGACATCTCACTACATTGGATGAACAAGACCAAAATGTATTTCCTGCTGGCAGGAACTTCAGATAAAACACAATTGACAAATACCCCTCTGCCCGAAAGACATAACCGCATTGCAAAATTTATGATATGGGCTTATGCAAAGATTTCCTTTCAAAGTTCTCAAGACCTATAAATCTATTTCAAGGTGGAACAACTAAATCGAAGTAATAAAATTATTAGTCGTTGTTTTCAAGATGAAAATGCTGGTGATAAGCACTGGCAGCAATATGTAGCGCAAAACCGACAATGGCGGTATCTTTCAGCAAATTAATCAATGCGAACTGCCGCATTTCCTTGTCTCCTGCATTCAGGTAATTCGGCAAATGAATCGTTAATATAAATATGATCAACAGCGCCGCCAGCAGGTAGCTGGTGAATTTTACAAACTGGTTGGTCATAAAAGACAGACCCACCAATATAAAGGCACCACCCACTATGTAAGCCCAAATAATCCCTCCCACAAGGAAGGGTGGCACATAAACCAGCAGGTCATGGGGATATAAAAAATGAAATATGCCAAAAATGATCAACACAAGAGATAGCAAGTAAATTGCTATTCGCGAAACAATGTGATAGTGTTTCATAATAAGAATTTTATAACAAAAAGGTAGCTTATTTAGGTATGAAAAAAAATGATTTTTGTTGATACCCTACATTACCGGGTGTTACAGGCATTAGAGAGCAGATATAATGGGCTGATAATTTGCAGAAACCACATAGAAGTTATATTTAAGTCGATGTAGTTACTTCCCGATACAAAACTTCGAAAAAATATAATCGAGTTGGTCTTCATTCGATATTTCACCCGTGATTTCTCCCAGATATTGAAGACTTCGCCGAATATCAAGAGCTAACAGATCGCCCGGTAAATTATCTGCGAGTCCTTTGTTTACATCAAGTAATGAAGAATGCAATTGTTGTAACGCCTGGAAATGTCGTGCACTCGTAACAATTGTACCTTCTGTTTGTACCTCGCCTGCTAATATAGTATTAACCATCTCTTTTCTTAATTCTTCCAGGTGCTGTTTTTTAATTGCTGACACAAAAAGAAGATTGGAAATTTTATCAAATTTTTGTTTTACCAATTCCTCGCCTTCCACATCAATTTTATTGGCAATCAGCAAATACTTTATCTGCCGGCCCGAGAGATCTTGTTCTAATTCCGATAACTCATCTTTTGTCATTGTGCTTGCATCAAATAAATAAAGAACAAGGTCAGCTTGTTTCATTTTTTCAAGGCTTCGTTTTACGCCGGCTGATTCAATGACATCATGAGTATGCTGTCTTATGCCCGCTGTATCGATCAGGCGAAACAGGATCCCGTCAATGTTTATCACTTCCTCAATAGTGTCTCTTGTCGTACCCGGTATTTCACTTACTATCGCTCTTTCTTCATTCAATAGTGCATTCAATAAAGTTGATTTCCCTGCGTTTGGCTTGCCGATGATCGCCACACTGATCCCATTCCTTATTACATTTCCAAGTCTGAATGAATCAAGCAAGGAAACAGTAACAGCACCTGTTTCATTAATCAGATCGTGCAACTGCTTTCGATCGGCAAACTCCACATCCTCCTGTGAAAAATCCAATTCTAACTCAATTAATGCCGAAAACCTGATAAGCTTTTCTCTTAGTTCTTTTAGTTGTTGTGAAAAGCCGCCGCGAATATTATTCAATGCCGCTTTTTGGGCCATGGAAGTATTGCTCGCAATCAGATCAGCTACAGCTTCTGCCTGCGTCAAATCCATTTTACCATTTAAAAAAGCCCGCTGAGTGAATTCACCGGCTTTTGCCAGTCTTGCGCCTTTTTGTATGCAGGCATCAATTATTTGTTGAAGAATATACGGCGACCCATGACCGCTGATCTCAACAAGGTCTTCCCCAGTAAAAGATCTGGGGCTTTTAAATATTGATATCACCACCTCATCAATTATTGTTTTGCCATTTTTTAAAAACCCTATATGAATCGAATGAGAAGGTTGCTCATTAAAATTTTTTGCAGGAAATAATTTATTGATGATGGTAAAAGCTTCTTTACCGCTCATACGAACTACGCCAATTGCGCTAACACCCGGTGGCGTGGCAAGCGCCACAATTGTATCATCCCATCCAATTAATTTACCAGACATATTGCTCAAAAGTAAAAAGTGATTCGCGAACGGCAGAAAAATAAAAATCCTCCCGATAAACCGGGAAGACTAAAATTTAAAGAATGCAACGCTTATTAATTATCATCTATCTGGAAAATTACAGGCTGCCTGCGGTAAGCCTTTACATTGCGTCCATTCTGAACAGCAGGTTTCCACTGCGGACCTTTTTTAATAACGCGAACAGCTTCATCTTCCATTCCGTATCCATGATTTGTAAGAGCTTTTACATCACTTACATTTCCTTCCTTATCTACTACAAACTGAACCCAGACCGTGTATTGTCCCGCGGGAGCACCATTTTCAGTAGCTACGTCGCCGCGCAGATTTTTTTCAAGAAATTTTTTCCATGCAGCTAGCCCGCCGGGAAACTCTGCCTCTATTTCTACTTTTTCAAAAATCCTATTGTCATCATCATCCTTCTTTTCTTCAATAACCTGCTTGCCTTCGTCAATTCTTACAGGAGTAGCAATCTGATCATCCTTAATACCTTCCTGGTTAATAACATCAATTTTCTTTTCCTCAAGTTGTTTGTTCTCCTGGATCACTTCCTTCACTTCTTCGTCCTTCACAATTTTAGGAGGAGTAAATTTTGCCATCTCAACCTTTGGAGGCAGTGGTTTTTGCAGGGGTGGCGGAGGGAGATCCGGCTGCGACTTTTCTTCTTTGATATACTGGAGGGTGAGCTCCGTCACCTTATAGCCGTTCCTGTTACTTTCAAAAGCTTTAGACAGCAGGGAACCCAATAAGGCAATTAAAGCGATTGATGCAGTAAATACCAACGCTTTTAGTATGCGCTTGCTGTACGTCTTTCGCAGGTCATAAGCGCCGTAATCCTTGTTCCGATCTTCAAAAATCAAATCGAGAAGATCAGCGTCTAAAATTTTATTTGCTTCCATGGCTTTGGTTATTTCAAGTGAGATGCAAAACATTAAAGTTTCCACATCGGTAATTACCAGCTCATGGAACTGTTTCTGTTGTGTGACAAAATTTGGTTTGCAGAAAAATTATTTTCCAACATATCTCTCCAAAGCAAATCGATTTCTGAATGGCACAAAATAAAAATCCTCCCGGTAAATCGGGAGGATTGAAAAAATTATAGAATGTTATTTTATTGATCTTCTATCACGAAAGTTATTGGCTGCTTACGATACGCTTTTACGTTACGACCATTTTGAATCGCGGGTTTCCATTGAGGACCTTTTTTAATAACACGTACAGCTTCATCTTCCATTCCATATCCATGGTTTGTAAGAGCCTTTACATCACTTACATTTCCCTCCTTGTCTACCACAAACTGAACCCACACTGTATATTGTCCTGCAGGAGCACCATTTTCAGTAGCCACATCAGCACGAAGATTTCTTTCCAAAAATTTGCGCCATGCATTATCGCCACCGGGAAATTGCGCTTCTACTTCTACCTTTTCAAAAATCTTATTTTCATCATCGTCCTTTTTTTCTTCAATTACCTGCTTGCCTTCATCAATCTGCGTAGGAGTGGCAATGTTATCATCCTTAATTCCTTCCTGGTTAATAACATCGATTTTCTTTTCTTCAAGTTGTTTGTTCTCCTGAATCACTTCTTTCACTTCTTCATCTTTCACAATTTTTGGAGGAGTGAATTTTGCCATCTCAACCTTGGGAGGTGGAGGCGGCTTCGGAGGAGGGGGAGGAGGAAGATCGGGCGGCGGCTTTTCTTCCTTAATATTTTGCAAAGTAACCTCGCTAACTTTAAAGTTGCTTTTTTTACTTTGAAAAGCTTTAAACAAAAGCGAACCCAGTAAAGCCAGTAAAGCAATCGAAGCAGTAATTATGAGAGCCTTCAGGATACGTTTGTTATACGTTTTCCTAAGGTTATAAGCACCGTAATCCTTATTACGATCTTCAAAAATCAGATCCAGAATATCAGCGCTTAAAATTTTATTTGCTTCCATGATTTAATCTTGTTTTTATTTAGATGCGATAGCACGAAGTTTTCATACAAATTAAATAATTTACTGCCCTCCACCTCCGAGACTTTTCTGAATTACTTCTTCTTCCTGTGGAGTAATATCGATCATTGCATACCTCTTTACGTTATTGATTGTCATTTCATCTAATATATCAACTGTATTTTTATATGTTGCATCCTGGTCAGGTTTGATTACAACTACAAAATCCCGGTCAAGGTCTGCAGTCTCCCAGTTGGGATCTCCTGCCTTTTTCGCGTCCTCTTTGAGCTTTTCACAATTAGAATCATGAATATGATTCTTTATTACCTCTTTCTTTTTATTGATGATCTCATCCCTGATTGTAGAAAAATTTGCTGACTTGAAGTTTGAACCATCCGGCGCTAACTGTCCTTCATAATAAAATACGCTGTTATTCTTTCCCAACATGATCGTCAGAGCTCCGGATTCCTTTGCTTTATTTAACTCTTCCTGATTTTTGGTATCCTTAGGCATATTCAAATTCATTGCCTTAGGGCTACTCATGGTAGTAGTAAAAATAAAAAAGGTAATGAGCAGAAAACCGAGGTCTACCATAGGTGTCATATCTACACGCGTTGAAAGCTTTTTTGCTTTTTTTACGCCTGGTCCTTTTTTATGACCACTATCGCCACCACCTTCTATCTGTGCCATAATAAAAAGTTTTTTTAAAGTTAAAAAAATTATCCTGCTTTACGTCTTTTCTCGTAAAGTTCTGTTCCCGGCGGAGCATCTTCAGGAGCAGTTATAAGATTATATTTATATTGATCATTCGCTTTTAAAGCCGCTATCACATTTTTAAATACAGGGTATTTTGAATTGTCATCCCCCTTGATCATATATTGTAATCTCTGTCCTGCAAAAGCTGTTTGCGCAGCCTGAATCCAAAAGGTTAAATCCCCCCCGGTTGTATCTACAGGAATACCCGGTTGTTTTAATTTTTTTTGCTGTTCAGGAGGCATATCCAACAATTGTTTAAGCTGACTAAAAGAAACTCCTACCATATAAGTTTTTCGATAAGCCATTTTTTCCGCATCAGTCAACCCCAGATTTCTTGAAGAATTGACCGAATTGATCACGTCATCATATATTGATCTGTCTTTTTCCGACAAAACTGTAAAATACACTTTACCATCTTTATCAATAGTAATTAATATGGCATTACTTTCAGGGAGTTCCTGGGTGGAAACAGATTTAGGAGTTTTAATCTCAATAGGTTCAGGCGGCTTAAATTTTGTTGCCATAATAAAGAAGGTAAGAATAAGAAATGCCACATCCACAAAAGGGGTCATGTCCACAAACGTACTCTTCTTTGGGATTTTTACACTTGGCATGAGTCGATAATTTATTATTAAGATGCTTGGGAATTAATTTTCCATAAAATCGCATAAAATCCTGCCTACCCGGCAGGCAGGCGATGCTATTTATATAACGAAGCAAAGCTTTGAGTCAATGTGAATCCTGACTCATCAATGCCATAAGTAATAGCATCAATCTTAGTGGTAAATACATTATACATAATCAGTGCCAATGCCGAAGTACCGATTCCTAAAGCTGTATTGTATAATGCTTCAGAAATCCCGATAGCCAACTCTGTTGCAGCACTTCCCCCGCCACCTTCAGTTCCTAACGCACTAAACGAACGAATCATTCCCATTACCGTACCCAAAAGGGCAATCAATGTTCCCACGGAGGTAATGGTAGAAAGGAATACAAGATTTTTTTGCAGCATCGGAAGTTCCAGCGCGGTAGCTTCCTCTACTTCTTTCTGAATAGCTACTACTTTTTGGTCCGTATTCAATTCCGTATTGCCTATCATTTCTTTATACCGGCGAAGACCGGCTTTCATAACATTAGCAACAGAACCGCGTTGCTTATCGCATTCATTCAAAGCAGAATCAATATTGCGATTGGCAAGATGATATTGCACTCTGCGAATAAAATCAGAAACACTGCCATTACCCAATGCTTTGCTTACAGTGAGAAATCTTTCAATAGAAAAAACAATCACCATTAATAACATTCCTACTAATATAGGAATAATGATTCCGCCCATGTAAATGCCACTTAAAGCTCCTTTTGGGAATTTATGTCTTGGCCAAAACCCTCCGGACAGGTCAGGATTTTTAAACCCATCAGGGTTTCCGAAAATAAAACGCCAGATACAATAACCGGCGACGATACAAATAACAGGAGCAAGCCATGAAATGGCATTGCTGCTTTTTTTCGCTTGAACAGATGTAGCCTTAACTGATGCAGTCGCAGTAGCTTTAGTTTCTGCCATGATCTTAATTTTTATTGTTTTGAAATTTTGAATTAAAAAAAATCCATTTTCGGGGATACAATTCTAAGGAAAAAATATTTTAAAAACACAAATATGCCCGCTATTTTTTGCCAAAGAGGTCAAGTTAATAATTTTTTAAACGCGGAAAGCCATTCATTTTGATTCCATGACTGACTGACCAAAAAAATTATTCATAGCGCAAAGCTTCAATAGGATTCAGTTTGCCTGCCTTTAAAGCGGGGTACAATCCAGCCAGGAGGCCAACAATTGTGCAGATAACGATACCATAAATCACCCAATTCCACGGTACTACAAACCCTGTATTTAATACCATGGAAAAAAGATTTCCTACAGCTACTCCCAGCAAAATACCGAACAATGCTCCAAGTAAACTGATAATGATGGCTTCTAATAAAAATTGACGACGAACAAGTTTGCTTTTTCCCCCGATTGCCTTTATCAAACCTACTTCTTTTGTGCGTTCAGTGACAGATACAAGCATAATATTCATTAACCCGATGGCTGCACCTATCAAAGTAATCATACCTATAACGGTAGCCGAAATAGTAAGAAATCCCAGGCTATTCATTGCTTTTTCAACTATAGCATCATTCCTGTCAAGTACAAAATTGTCTTCTTCTGTAGTGTTTAATTTTCGAATGGCTCTGAATGTACCTTCTGCTTCTCCCATAGCATCATTTACCTTTCGCAGGTCGTCTGTCATTATCGCTATGGTGTAGCTATTTACATTGTTGGTAAAATTTTTATCGACATTCTTATAGCTTAACATTACAAGATTATCACGACTAAACCCGAATGAAGAACCCCGGCTGGCCAGCACACCCAAAACCCTGTATGGAATTTCATTTATTCTGATAATGGAGTTTACTGCTTTATCTACATTATCATTAAATAGCCTGGTTGCAACATCATGCCCGAGAAGACATACATTTCTTGCGCTCTGTACATCTGTAGCATTCATGTTTCTGCCGGCAGACAGTTTGAATCCGTTTAGCAAAAGATAATTTTCGTCCATCCCCAAAAGCAAAACGTTCGGAGTAGTTTTCCTGGTGTCATAGGAAACAATTGTATTTCTATTGACAAAAACTGACACACCGGTTGTAGCGGGAAATGTAAAGTACTGGCGAAATTCGTCCGCCTGCCTGATAGTAATCGGTTTTCCCAGGCTGGAAATTTTTTCCTTCCTGCTACCCTTCTTGCTCACCTTCATATCAGACTGCCCGCCGCCACCAAAATGTATTTGTCGTTCCTTAAAACGAATGGTAAAACCATTTGCTCCCATGGTGGAAAAACTCTCAGTGAATTTTTGATTCATTGCCTTGATAGCCGTAATGATCCCCACGAGAGCCATGATGCCAAAAGCAATGATAGCAACCGTTAAACCTGTACGCAATTTGTTGCTGCGCACCGTTCGATAAGCCAATGATAAAATATCACCTAAATGCATTGTTATATCTTACATTGCAATATAAGCACAACTATTGAAACAGACCATGATTTTATTGCTAAATGGAAGGCAACCGATTCAGTCTAAAAGTAAAGCCAATAAATGATAAGATTAGGAAATATGCCAAGAAGAATGATTATACCTGCAAGCAAAACCATTGACCATTTAAACGCAGCGCTTACTTCTATGATCTGCCCATCGCCGGATTTAAAATACATTGCCTGTATCACCCGAAAATAATAATAGACACTCACAACAGCCATCAATACAGCAAAAATTACAAGCCATAAATATTTGCCGGTCAGCATCGCAGCTTTTAGCATGTAAAATTTAGACAGAAAACCGGCGGTTAAAGGAATGCCTGCAAGTGATAACAGGAATATGGTTGTGACAGCAGCCAGCAGGGGCTGACTTTTAGCAAAAGCATTGAATCCTTCAAAACTGTAATCTTTTAGTTTGATAAGTACGGCAAAAATTCCAATTGTGGCTAAACAATAAGCAGCACTATACAATAACAAACCTTCTTTTGCATCAGTGTTCATAGCAAAAATAGCCAGCATCATAAATCCTGCCTGTGAAATACTTGAATAGGCCAGCATTCTCTTTACGCTTTGCTGAAAGACAGCAGTAATATTTCCTATGAACAATGTAACGGCAGTTATAATTGCAATCAGCAACTGCCAGTTTGTTTGCATGTTTCCAAACTCATCATTAAATAAGCGGATGAATGCAATAAACCCGGCTACTTTAACGATCGTAGCCATAAAAGAAGTAAATACGGTTGGCGCTCCGTCATACACATCAGGCGTCCAGAAATGAAAAGGAGCCGCAGACACTTTAAAGGCCATGGAAAACATCAGCAGGAGCATGCCTGAAATAAACAATGGTGAATTCGACGCTTTTGCATTGATGTCGGCAATAGTATTGAAAGTGCCTGTTGCTCCATACACCAAAGCAATCCCCATTAACATTAAACCTGTTGAAAAAGCACCAAGTAAAAAATATTTCAAAGAAGCTTCATTGCTTTTTAGATTTCGTTTATCGCTGCCCGTTAAAATATAAAGAGGTATAGAAATGATTTCAATTCCGAGAAACAACACCAACAAAGAACGGAATGATGCAGCGAGAGTAACTCCGCAAAGAACAAAAAATATCAACGCAAAATATTCGCCGTAATTTATTCCAACATTTTCAATATCCCGGGCCGACAAAAGAAAATAAACAAGAGTACTTGCAAAAACAATGGTAGTAAACAATAATGAAAACCTGTCGAAATAGATCATGCCTTTCGTGTCGATATTAAAAAACATAGTTCCCGACATTTCGAAAATATTGGCGGCCAGTACGACTATCAATCCTAAAATGGCAATATTGCGAATGACAGCTTTGCTTTTCAGCCAAAACACTGCTGAACATCATGATCACTCCCAATAAAGCCGTTAATAATAATGCGTTCATAGTTCTCAAATCTATCCTTGCTTATTGGATAGAAAATTATTTTATAAATAAACTGGTCACATCTGTCTTTTGCAAAATAAAATCTGATGTTTCCCTGGTTATATCCAGAATTATTTTTGGATATACTCCCAATATAGAAAACAACTACTACAATAATTGCAAGTGCCAATTTTTCATTAAACCGAGCTGAATACCCGCCGGCGGTTATCGAATTCGTTTCGCCATAAAATACCTTGCGGATCATATTCAACATATATACAGCCGATAAAATGATCGTAATTCCTGCCAATACCGTAAACACGATATAATATTTCGTAACGGCCGAAGCAAATATTCCATTGAACATCAGGAACTCGCCAATAAATCCATTGGTCAATGGTAAACCAATATTGGCCAGGGCCACTATCACAAATAAAATCGCCATTGCCGGTGATCGCTGAGCCAGCCCCCCCAATTCAGAAATCTTTCTTGTTCCAAATTGTCTTTCTATTAATTCAATCACTATCCACAACCCGATTATATTGATACCGTGATTGAACATCTGGATCATCACACCTTGCATACCGCTTTGTGTCTCCGCAAATAAAGCAGCGCACATTAACCCGATATGCGCAATGGAAGAATAAGCCACCAATCGTTTCAGATCGTCCTGCTGAATTGCAATCAATGAGGCATAGATCATTCCTGTTATTGCAAGAGTAGATACTGTATCACCCCACTGATAAAATGATAAAGGCAAAACAGGCATCAGCCAACGGATCATTCCAAGCACACCCATCTTTACCATCACACCACTCAGTATCATCGTAACTGCTGTTGGTGATTGTTCATACGTATCGGGCTGCCAGGTATGCAAAGGCCATATAGGCATTTTGATAGCAAAAGCGACGAACATAAGCCAGAATAACCACGATTCAGATTTCTTCGCCAGTGTATTGTTATAGAACGCTGAGATATCAAAAGAATGTGTTGGAGTATGCAGGTAGATGTATATAATAGCAACCAGCATCAGGATAGAACCCGTAAATGTGTAAATGAAAAATTTAAAGGTTACAGCAATCCTTTGCTCCCCTCCCCATTGTGAACAAAGAAAATATGCAGGTATAAGTGCCAGTTCCCAAAAGAAATAAAACAGCAAAGCATCCATGGCCAAAAAAACACCCATCAGGCCAACTTGCATCAAAAGCATCAATGCAAAAAAATTATTTGATTTCTTGTATTGACTTTTCCATGTTGAAATAAATACTAATGGAAATGAAATGGCGGTCAGCAAACAAAGTACCTGTCCCATTCCATCAAGCTTAACAGAAAAACTTGCATTGATACTGCTGATCCACGGTGCCTGGAATTGCAGGTAAGAATCGCTTTTAAGTACAGTTAATCCTAAAACAGAAACAACCAGTGTAACAAGCGATGAAAACAAAGCCCATGAACGAACGGCTTTGTCATTCTTAAAAAAGAATGCAAGCAGTCCGCTTATTAAAGGAATAACTAATAGTAAAACTGGAACCATATTAACTTAAAAGTCAAAAATCAAAATTTAAAAAAGGATGCTTCAATATTTTTACTTTCTCAAAAAAAATTGCAATACAAAAAATAAAACCATGCTTACCACCATTAGCAATATATAATTCCCCACTTGCCCGCTTTGCAGCCATCTTAATTGTCTTCCTCCGTATTGCACTGCTTTTCCTACACCATTTACCAATGCATCAATGCCTGATTTTTCCAAAGCTTCATTTAATATTTCACCTAATTTATTTAAGGGCTGAACGATGATCGCATCATAGATCTCATCCACGTACCATTTATTTTCGAACACCTTACCAAGTCCTTTCGAAGGTTTGAACTCATATTTTCTAAACCTTATCCATGCAACAATAATTGCCAATAACACGAGCCCTGTTGATAAAGCCATTAACGACCATTCAGTAGAAGAAGAAACTGCTTCTCCAACTTTTACAGGAATTACAGGCGATAAAAACTGTGTTAGTTTATCGCCACCCTTTACAAATAATTCAGGAATACCAATAAATCCGCCGATCACAGAAAGTATTGCCAGGACAATCAACACTATTGTCATTGGTGCAGGACTTTCATGCAAATGATGTTTTTGATCTTCTGTTCCCCTAAAATTTCCTGTAAAGGCAAGAAAGAATAAGCGGAACATATAGTAAGCGGTCAGCACAGCCCCAAACAAAGCAACCGCATATAATATTTTATTGTGCTCAAATGCGGCTAACAATATTGCATCTTTTGAAAAGAAACCGGAAAATGGAGGTACTCCCGAAATAGCAATGCTGCCAATAAGAAAAGTAATGGAAGTAATTTTCAATTTATTTAATCCTCCCATTTTACGAATATCCTGCTCGCCACCCATGGCATGTATCACACTCCCTGCCGCAAGAAATAATAAGGCTTTAAAAAATGCATGCGTCATTACATGAAAAACACCGGCAGAGTATGCACCGACACCCAAAGCCAAAAACATATACCCTAACTGGCTAACCGTAGAATAAGCCAGCACTTTTTTAATATCGTTTTGCTTCAAGGCGATGGTAGCTGCAAGAATGGCTGTGGCTAACCCAACAATGGCCACCACATTTTGTGATACTTCAGACAACGAATACAAAGCATTACTTCTGGCAATCATATACACCCCTGCGGTAACCATGGTAGCGGCATGTATCAATGCAGATACAGGGGTCGGACCGGCCATTGCATCGGGCAACCAGGTGTATAAAGGTATTTGTGCACTCTTACCGGTAGCGCCTACAAATAATAATAGTGTGATCACTGTTATTTCGCCGGGAGTAAAACTGGAAGTATGTCCAAAAACATCCGAAAAATTTGTGTTCCCTATTTTCGAAATGATCCAGAATATGGCGATCAAAAATCCAAGATCACCGATCCTGTTCATGATAAATGCCTTGTTCGCTGCCTTGTTGTATTCTGTGTTTTTAAACCAATAACCGATCAGCAAATAGGAACACAACCCAACTCCTTCCCAACCAATGAACATTATAATATAATTGGCTCCCATTACCAGCAGAAGCATCGAGAAAATAAAAAGATTGAGATAAGAAAAATATCTTCCAAAATGTTCCGTGGTTTCTTCATGCATGTATGAAGTGGAATAAATATGAATCAAAGAACCTACACCTGTAATGATCAATAAAAATATTGCAGACAATTGGTCCACCTGGAACGCAAACGGAACACGAAAAGAATTGACGGAAATAAAATCAAAGTAATTGGCAATATGCGTATTGCCATCTTTAACTTGCATAAAAGCCCACACACTTATAGCGAAGGAGGCAAGCACTACTCCGCAGCCTATAATACTGATCAGTGATTTTGATAAAGCTTTCCTCCCTAGTCCGTTAATTAAAAATCCAACCAAAGGAAGAAAGGGAATCAGCCAGACTATTTCCAAAGCATTCTTCATAATTATTTACAAGAAGCAATCAATGTTTCAACCGGTTCAAAAAGTTTACATCTACTGAATGAATATTCCTGTACATCATCACGATAATTGCCAAACCCACGCTTACTTCCGCTGCAGCCACTACCATAATGAAAAAAACAAATAGTTGCCCGTCAATTCCCGCTGATGCATCCTTAACAGCATTTGCTGCGTGATGCATTTTTGAAAAAGCCACCAGCAACAAATTCACTGCGTTCAGCATTAATTCAATACACATAAAAATGATAATGGCATTGCGGCGTGTAAGCACTCCAATAATGCCAATCACAAATAATGCTAACGACAGAAATATGTAATAGTTTATCGGCATAAGCCCCTCCATCTCCCTTAAGGGGAGAGTTTGAAATTTCTTTTTTTTATAAGAACTTAAAATTCTTTGAGGCTACTAAACCCTCCTCAGGAGGGTTTGGGAGGCCTCTATTCTTTCTTTCCAATCACCACCGCTCCTACCATGGCGCTTAAAAATAAAATACTGCTTATCTCAAAAGGCACCACATATTCGTTGAACAAAGCCATTCCCAGGTTTTTTATTAAACCAATATCACCTGTATTAGTTTCTGCTACCTGTTTTTTTATATCAATATTTTTAAGAGCCGCTACAAACACCAGCAGCAAACATCCTCCCGCAATGACGCCTGCCATTCGCAGCCACCTGTTTTTTTTTGGTTCTGAACTTTCATTCAGATTCATCAGCATGATCACAAATAAAAACAACACCATAATGGCGCCGGCATAAACAATGATATTTACAATGAAAAGAAATTGTGCATTCAATAAAATGTAATGACCCGAAATGCAGAAGAAAGTAAAGATGAGCCACAGCACACTATACACAGGATTCTTACTCACCACCACCATCAATGCACTAAAGATGGTCAGTACAGATAAAATCCAAAATAGTATTTGAGTAATAGTCATTTCCTCTTGGCAATTATGAATTAATAATTATTCATTATTAATTTTTTTTAGCTCTGTGTCCTAAAGCTTTTTGATATGCTTCAGGTTCTTCATTTGGATCCGGTATCAATAAATCTTCCTTTTTATAAATAAACCCTTTCCTCGAATAATTTGCCGGTGTCACTGTTTCCGATAAGTAAATGGCATCCTTCGGGCATGCCTCTTCGCAAAATCCGCAAAAAATGCAGCGCAACATATTGATCTCATATTTTGCCGCATATTTTTCCTCGCGATACAAATGTTCTTCGCCTGGCTGGCGTTCTGCTGCTTCCATCGTTATCGCTTCTGCCGGACAAGCCACCGCACACAAGCCGCATGCAGTACAACGTTCACGTCCTTCCTCATCACGATTTAAAACCTGCAATCCACGAAACACTTTGGGAAAAGTTCTCTTTTGTTCGGGGTACTGTATTGTTGCTTTCTTTTTGAAAAAATGTTTTAAAGTGATGGCCATTCCCTTCAACACGGCAGGCAAATACAATTTCTCCCACGCATTCATTGGTTTCCGATCCACCTGCTTTGCTCTTTGTGTTAATTGCATTTTATATTTTGACGATTGTCTTTTAAAAATTCCCGCAAATATATTTTATGTACTCAACTAAACAATTTTGTTCGTGAATCGTCAGTCGTGAATTGTGAATTTCAGTCCAAAATAATCATTAACCTCTCACAGCTCACTGCTCACGATTTCTCACTTTCTCAACAACATCACTACTGCCGTTGCCACCATATTAATCAATGCCAGCGGAATTAATTTTTTCCACCCCAGGTTCATTAATTGATCATATCGAAAACGCGGAATGGTCCAACGTATCCAGATAAACACGAACAGAAAGAAAAATGATTTTGCCATCAATACGGCAAATCCAATAAATGCCATCAGGTTTGGCGATAGTCCCCAGCTTGCTTCATTCACAAAAGGAATATCATAACCACCAAAAAATAATGTAGCCATTACTGCGCCGCTGATAAACATATTTACATACTCAGCAAACAAATAAAGCCCAAGCTTCATCGAGGAATATTCCTGGTGGTACCCAAAATTCAATTCATTTTCGCATTCTGCCAGGTCGAATGGTGTGCGGTTACATTCAGCCAGGGCACAAATAAAAAATATCAAAAAACCTAAAGGTTGATAGAACACATGCCAACCATGATCAACCTGGTTTTGCACTATTACGCTCATCTGCAAAGAGCCGGTCAGCATCAGCAAAGCGATTAAAGCAAGCCCCATCGCCAATTCATAAGAGATCATTTGTGAAGCGGCACGGACGGCAGACAATAAAGAAAATTTATTATTAGAAGACCATCCGCCAATCATTATTCCGTAAACACCGAGGCTAACCACTCCAAAAATGTAAAGCACCCCGATATTCAGATCAGCAATTTGTAAAGGCACCGTTTGACCTTTTATTTGAAGAGGTGTGCCCCAGGGAATGACGGCACTGGTAAGCATTGCCGTTAACATAGCTAACGAAGGACCAAGAACAAATAAAAATTTTGAAGAAGCGAGCGGAATAACTTCTTCTTTAAAAAATAATTTTCCTCCATCGGCCAATGGTTGCAGAATACCAAATGGTCCTGCACGGTTTGGCCCGCGGCGATCCTGCATAAAAGCTGCTATTTTTCTTTCTGCATAAGTAGTATACATGGCAACAATGAGCGCCAGTGTAACCACGACAGCTACTAAAAGAAATTTTTCTAAAACAAACCACCAGTCTATAACTAATAAATTCATATAAATTCAAAATCTAAAAGTCAAAGTGAAAAAATTTATATATCTGTCTTTTTACTTTCGAATTTGACTTTTAGTTAAGGTGTATTCGGATTCGTTGAATCAGTTCCCCTCTTATTTGAGCCCGCTCCTTCTTTTACATCTGTTACATTCATCCCATACGCCATTGGGTTACCGTCGAAAGTTTCACTTGTAGCCGGACCAGGTAAAAGACTAAGATCTACTTCAGGTTCATTTACCCCGCTCACACTATGGATATCTAAAAGCAATTTTGGCTTTCTGCCCCCCATCACTTCGGGCAATGCTTCATGCGGCTTTTTTACCCCAACATAGTGACCCGCAGAAATTACTGAGTGACGATCCACTTTTGTCGGTCCTTCAATTATCCAGTCATCTACTTTCTTTTTTTCGAACCTGCATTCATTACAGATAAATTCTTCTACTTCACCCCACTGATCTTTTCTGGCTGTTACTCTCAACACTTCATCACCACGCATCCACAAACGAACCTTACCGCTACATTTAGGACAATCGCGGTGTGCATCCACAGGCTTAGTGAACCACACACGATTTTTAAAACGGAATGTTCTGTCGGTCAAAGCACCAACAGGACACACATCAATTACGTTTCCAATAAAATCATTGTCCAAATATTTTTCTATATAAGTAGCAATCTCGGAATGATCGCCACGATCTAAAATCCCGTGCTCCCTTTTATTCGTTAACTGATCTGCAGCAAACACACAACGGAAACAAAGTATACATCTCGTCATGTGCAACTGTATGTAAGGCCCCAGGTTATGACGTTCAAAAGTTCTTCGTTTAAATTCATATCTCGTTCCTTCACGTCCATGTTCATAACTCAAGTCCTGCAGATCACATTCACCAGCCTGGTCACAAACAGGGCAATCGAGAGGATGATTGATCAATAAAAATTCAACAATCGCTTTTCTTGCATCAAGCACTGCATTGTTGGTCATACTCTCTACGATCATTCCATCCATTACATTCGTTCTGCAGCTTGCTACCAACTTAGGCATTGGCCTCGGATCAGCAGTTGATCCTGCAGCCACTCTTACCAAACAGGTACGACATTTACCTCCGCTGCCTTTCAGTGGCGTGTAATAACACATCGCCGGTGGCACAACATCCCCACCAATTTTTCGCGCAGCCTGCAGGATGGTTGTTCCCGGCTCCACTTCAATAGTGATGTTATCAATTGTTACTTTAAATAATTTTTTTTCGTCTGCCATTTATAAATTAAATGAAAAATTAAAAATGTAAAACTATTTCGCAGATAAAATAATCGAGGCAATGATTCTCGAAATCTCATCTGCTTCTTTTAAAAGTTCTTCAACTTTATATGCTTTCACATCCATCGTATCTCTGATCAGGCACAGCCAGTATTTAGTTTCATTGGTCGACTTAAGAGCAATACAGAAAAAATTTATAAAATCCTTCCGCGTGCTGCCCGAACCTCCTTCTACTACATTTGCGCCCACTGATGTAGCACTTCGTATCAGTTGATCAAAAATTGAAAAATGTATGCGCTCATATTTACACTCACTCACAAAAGTCATTACTTCTTTAGCAAAATGAAAACAACGATGCCTGATATTGTAAGGTTTTTGCCCTTCTTCGACTATATCCCGTTTTTCATTTTGCATTTTTCATTTTTAATTATATAGTTGCACCCTCCAACGGCATCGCGTAATTCGCCAACCCATAATTTCTTCTCTGTGCTTCTTCAGGATTATATATGTGCCACTCAAATTCATCTCTGAAATGCCTGATGGCCGCCGCAACAGGCCAGGCCGCTGCATCACCTAAAGGGCAAATGGTATTTCCTTCAATCTTGCTTTGAATATCCCAGAGCAAATCAATATCACTCGTCTTGCCTTTTCCGTATTCAATATTGTTCAGAATTTTTTCCATCCAACCTGTTCCTTCGCGACAAGGCGAACATTGACCACAACTTTCATGACGATAAAACCTTGCGAAGGTCAATGTATTTTTCACCACGCACTGATCTTCATCCAGCACAATAAATCCGCCGCTCCCCATCATAGAACCTTTTTGAAAACCGCCATCCGACAGACTTTCGTAGGTCATCATTCTTGTTTCTCCCTTTGCTGTTTTCAATAAAAGATTAGCCGGAAGAATAGGCACCGATGAACCACCCGGTATACAGGCTTTCAATCTACGTCCATTTGCAATACCGCCGCAGTATTCCTCACTGTAAATAAATTCTTCGACAGAAATATTCATTTCTATTTCGTACACACCGGGCTTATTAATATTACCGCAGGCGGAAATCAATTTTGTTCCTGTAGATTTTCCGATCCCGATCTTCGCATACTCCTCTCCGCCAAGATTGATAATCGGAACAATGGCCGAAAGTGTTTCTACATTATTGACCACAGTAGGACAATCCCACAAACCTTTTACTGCAGGAAACGGCGGTTTGATCCTGGGATAACCACGTTTGCCTTCCAGCGATTCAAGTAATGAAGTTTCTTCACCACATATATAAGCGCCGGCACCGCGGTTAATATATATCTCGCAATCAAAACCACTTCCTAAAATATTTTTGCCGAGCCATCCATTATTTTTTGCTTCAGCAATGGCTTGCTCTAAAATATCAACTATCCATGCAAACTCGCCGCGTATATATATATATGTACGATTGCTTCCTATTGCATAAGATGAAATGATCAGTCCTTCGATGAGCAAGTGCGGAATGAACTCCATTAAATAGCGATCCTTGAAAGTACCCGGTTCCGATTCATCGGCATTGCAGACAAGATAACGGGGAACACCCTCAGGTTTTGCAAGAAAACCCCACTTCATTCCTGTGGGAAAGCCTGCACCGCCCCGACCACGCAATCCACTTTTTTTCACTTCCTCTGTAACCTGTTCGGGACTTAACTTAAAAGCTTTTTCTACTGCTGCATAGCCACCATTCTTCCGATATGCATCATAATACCGAATGCCTTCAATAGTTACTTTATCTAATAAAAGTTTTCGAGCCATCGTTCTGCGCCAAATTATTTTAGAGGTTCTATTTTTTTAAATGTTCCTATGCCTTCTTCACTTAACGAATTCCAATTTTCGAATAGCTCTTGCTGATGAATGCTTGCCCACTCAGCAACCAATGCCAACGCTTTTGGCGGCAAATAGCCTTCAAGTATTCCCAAATCTCGTATTGAAATCTGAGCAGTAAACTCAGCATATTCAGCATGAAAATGAGGCGGCACATGGTCGCCGAAATACATCTTAATCAGAATTCCGTAAAAACTGCTTATTACCGGCATACTCTTCAAATGTTTTTCCGATCAATTGTAGATAAAAAGCATCAGGGTCCATACCTATATCTTCATTCCATTCTAATTTTTTATCTGCTGTTATTTGAAATAATGAAAAATTTTTTTCATCATCCCAAAAGGCAAATACGCCTTTGCCTCGCCATTTTTTTAAATCAATTATACCATTGACTCCATCTTCGAATTCAACTGAAAGCTTATAGCCCGGTAAAGCTTGTGCATTTTTTAAATATGGAATAACCTTATTCATTTTTCAAATTTACGACTCAGAAAGCTTATCCTTTCGAAAGGGCTTGCCGTTGAATACCCTCATGAAATAAATTCCTTTGATTTAATTCAAGTATTTTATTTTCGATCTCCTTGCATCTAATTTTTTAATGCAGCATTTTGCCTGCATTCATCAATAACCTGGTCTACTTTCTCTTTGGTCAAATGTTCCCGGTACGATTTTCCAAACTGCATCATGGGCGCATAGCCACAGGCAGCCAGGCATTCTACGGTTTTTAAAGTAAACATTCCATCACTCGTCGTTTCTCCCGGTTTTATTCCCAGCCTTTGTTCAATATATTTAATGATATCATCACTTCCTTTAAGCATGCACGGTCCCGTTTGGCAAACTTCAAATACATACCTGCCAACCGGTTTTAAATTGAACATGCTATAGAACGTAGCCACTTCGTACACTTCAATCGGTTCAAGTCTTAATAAAGAAGCTACATAATCCATTACGGGCACATCTAACCATCCGCCAAATTCCTGTTGCGCCAAATGCAGGATCATCAAAATGGCGCTTTTCTGTTTGCCTTCCGGGTAATGAGAAATAATCTCATCAACCTGTTTTATTTTATCGTCTGAAAATTTAACCATGCTTATAAGTAAAAAATCAAAATCAAAAAGAGAACTTTTGACTTTTTATTTTTTCATTTTAATTTTTTAAGCGTCCATTTCCCCTGCAATCAAATTCAAACTGCTCAATAAAATAATTGCGTCACTTAACAATGCTCCCCGGATCATTTCTTCAAATGCCTGGTAGTAAATAAAACAAGGACGGCGGATCTGCAAACGATAGGGAGCTCTTCCGCCATCACTGATTAAATAATATCCCAATTCTCCATTTCCTCCTTCTACCGAATGATAAACTTCACCGGCAGGCATATCAACTTCGCCCATAATAATTTTAAAATGCCATATCAATGCTTCCATTTTTGTATACACATCTTCCTTCGGCGGCAAATAATACTCAGGAACATCCGCATGATACACTTCTGCCTCAGCTCCTTTAAATTCCTGTACTTTCTGATAAGCCTGCTCAATAATACTCAGCGACTGCCACATCTCTTCTTCGCGAACCAAAAAACGATCATAACAATCGCCCGTACTTCCTACCGGAACCTTAAAATCAAAATCTTCATAACTGCAATAAGGACTAAGAACCCTTACATCATAATCAACACCGGCTGCACGCAAATTCGGACCGGTAAAGCCATAATTCAAGGCTCTATCCGCACTGATAGGACCCACGCCGATCGTACGATCCATAAAAATGCGGTTACGTACAAACAGGTTTTCAAATTCCTTCAGCGCTTTCGGATATTCCTTCAAAAATTTTTCTAATTTTTCAAAAGCTATGTTGTTGAAATTTCTTTCAAACCCGCCGATGCGACCAATGTTCGTTGTAAGACGTGCACCGCAAACCTGTTCCCAGATTTCATAGATCAGTTCACGATATTGCATTAAATACAAAAAGCCGGTATAGGCGCCTGCATCCACACCGACGATGGAATTGCAAATAAGATGATCACCAATTCTTGCCAGTTCCATAATAATCACCCGCAAATAATCAACTCTCTTCGGCGTTTTTATTTGCAGCAATTTTTCACATGTAGTATGCCAGCCTATGTTGTTAATCGGAGACGAGCAGTAATTCAAACGATCAGTAAGTGGTGTGATTTGATACAGAGGTCTGCGCTCCGCCAGTTTTTCGATTGCCCGGTGAACATAACCGATAGTTTGTTCAGCAGAAACAACTTTTTCACCATCGAGTTCCAGGATATTTTGGAAAACTCCATGTGTAGCCGGATGTGTAGGCCCCAGGTTTAAAGTCGTAGTTGTTTTTTCAATACTGCCTTCCGGCAATTTAATATGTGGTTCTGCTATAGTTGACATTTTTGTAATCAAATTCAAAAGTCAAAATAAAAAGTAAAAGAAATCAGTTTTCCATTTTGACTTTTTGCTTTATAAAACAGGTCGTCCTTCTTTATCCTTTTCTTCTTCGGAAAGAGTGCCGTGATCCGTCTTTTCTGTTCCATAACCCAGCGTTCCGCCTCTACCGAACATTTCATCATCCTTGTCAATACGTGTGGAGTCTTCCAATGGGTATTCTTTTCTCAGGGGGAAATAATCCATTTCATCCACATTCAATATCCGTTTCAAATTCGGATGCCCGACAAAATTGACTCCGTAAAAATCGTAAGTCTCTCTTTCAAGCCAGTTAGCCGCAGAAAATAAACCTGTTGCCGTGTAAATATCCGGTGTGTTTACATCGGTAAAAACTTTGAACCTGATGCGAACATTGTCCTCCAGGTTATGCAAATGATATACAACAGCAAGTTCTCTTCCTGTTTGTTGGGGATAATGTACGCCGCAAAGAGAAGTCAAAAACCGAAATTTTAATTCATTATCATCATACAGAAAGTTCATGACTTTCAGATTCATTTCTTTCGGCGCCTCAAACGTGAGCATACCATATGGCTCAGTAAAATTGTTTACCTGCTCGCCAAATTTTTCGATCAACTTCTGTTTAATATGTTCGTTAGTCAAAACCATATCCCAAACCCCTGACGGGGCTTTTATAAACTCTTTTATTTTAAATCATCAAAACATTTCGAATAAAAAAAATAATAACCGACCTACGTTCCCCCTTTTAAAGGGACAAGGGGTTTATTGTATTCCATAAGATTCAAGCAATGCTTGATACTGCTGGCTACTGCGTCTTCTTAAACTTTCTTTTCCTACCAGGTCTTGTATTCTCATTACTCCATCAAGAATCGCTTCAGGTCGCGGAGGGCAACCGGGCACATACACATCAACGGGCACCACCTGGTCAATTCCCTGCAGCACACTATATGTATCAAAAATTCCACCGCTGCTGGCGCATGCACCTACAGCCATTACCCAGCGTGGCTCGGCCATTTGCAGATAAACCTGTTTGACAACAGGCCCCATCTTTTTTGAAATAAGTCCTATCACCATCAGCAAATCACATTGACGCGGAGAAAAACCAACCCTTTCGCTTCCAAACCTTGCCAAATCATAGTGCGAAGCCATAGTTGCCATGAATTCGATACCACAACACTTGGTGGCAAAGGGCAAAGGCCAAATGGAATTTTTCCTGGCAAGCCCAACTACTTTATCCAAAGCTGTAGCAAAATATCCTTCACCCATTGAGCCTTCCGGCATTTCTGCCATACTGATATCTTTCTCTAAAGGTTTGGGATGTATGTTATATGATACAGGGCGATCCATACTTAATTAAGAATTTATAGTTAAGAATTAATAATTCTTTCTTTTACAAACAAACCCGGTACGCAGAAGTTTACAATTATTAATTCTTAATTTTTAATTATTCATTTTTTCAATCTTCCCACTCTAATGCTCCTTTCTTAATTATATAAATGAATCCGCATAAAAAGAAAGCAACAAATATGATCACAGCCCAAAAACCACTCCAGCCAAGCGCTTTAAAATTTACTGCATAAGGATAAAAGAAAATTACTTCTACATCAAACAGTACAAATAATATGGCAACTAAAAAATATTTGATCGCCATGGGTTGGCGTGCATCGCCGTGTGATTCGATACCGCTTGCAAAATTTTCTAATTTGTCAGTTGTTTTTCTTTTCGGACCCAACAAATGAGTGACCAACATAAGGAAAGCTACTAAACCTGCAGCAAAGATTATCTGGATAACAACCGGCAAATATGATGCGGAAGTGTTGACGTTTGCCTGCAGTAAATAAATCATGAATGAACTCACAATCCGCAAAAATAAGGCGAAGTGATTAAAGGATAAAAATGAATCTGGTCAGCTTTTCAATTTATTCTTAATAAAAAAGCCCTATAGTAAGCTACACTGAGCCTTTCACCATGATCTCTTTTTCTTTTTTAAAAGCTACCGGCTGAACAGCAGACTTAGGTTGTATGGAACCTGTAGACTTACCTTTTGTAGATTTGGAAGACTTATTTGTTTTTTGCAGATAATCTATGAGATCCTTGATCGAGGCGTTTTCCGGGTCAAAATCAAGTCCTTTCTGTAAATATAAAATAGCTGAATCCCTGTCCCCTTTTATATTATTGTAGTATCCTGCTAATAATTTGCTTGATTCGATAGCCTGGTTCTTAAACTTCTCTTTATTGTTTGCTGCAAGGTCAAGGGTATTTTTATATTCTTGCACCATGGTAGAAACATATGGTTCTACCGTCATTGAAGTATCCAGTGCAAAATTTGCTTTAGCCCTGTAATAGTGACCATATACCGTATCCGGAGCCAATACTGTATAAGCCTGGAATCCGCTGTCGGCTCTTTTATAGTCGCCGCATTGATAAAATCTCAAACCAATAAAGAACGGATCTGTTTCTATGGGAGATTTTCTTGAGTTGGCCTGCACAATCCTCATTTCAGCCGCAGGGCACCATTTCTTTTGTGATTCAAACATAGTGATCGCCTTGTCGATAACATCCATTTTATCGTAGTAATCCGAATCCATTTCGGCAGCCTTCTTGTAACTATCAATCACTATTTGATCATTGCCACTCAACGCCCCATATACCTGTCCTCTTAGAATATAAGCATTCGGGTCGATATCTTCTTCTCCCGCTTTAGCAAAAAACTCGTCGATATACTGTTTGGCATCTGCTGTATCCCCTTTGCCTACGTAAGAATAAGCTAAAAGTTTATACACTCTAGGCTTAGTTTGGCCGTCAGCTTTGGCTATGATACTTTGAGCCGTATTAATGGCACAATCATAATCTTTCTTTGCCCAACATGTTTGAGCAACGAGGTAATCATTTTGAGGATCGGGGTCAGCATTGGCTACATATTTATTTGCATAGTCCTGAGCAGTAGAAAAATCCAGTTTCGACAAATAATAATAGTATAATTCATAATATGCCGGCGCAAATTTCGGATCGGCAGTAATGGCCTTATTCATTAAGTCAGTAAACAAATCCCAGTTTTTTTGTGTGTAATAGATCATTGCCTTCCGGTAGTCTGCTCTTGCCAGGCTTTGATTCAAACTAAGTGCCATATCATAATTTACAACCGCTTGTCCGCCTTCATGTGCTTTACGATAAGCATCCCCAAGATTCAAAAAGATATCTGCATTTTTGGGATCACGTTGGGCGGCTAATTTCAATTTGTCAATAGCATAAGCCACATCCCCATTTTTAGCATCCACATTCGCCCGACCAATAGCATTCAGAATATTTGCATCAGGGCCTTTTTTCCCCGTACTGAGGTTATTAGCCGTTTCAAAGAGTTGACGTGCTTCATCTTTCTTTCCATCGATTAAATCGACGTGCCCCATGCCTACCAATATCAAAGGAGCATTCCCATTCGACTGCAGAGTTTTTGAATACAGATCTCTGGCAGACTTCACATCATCCATAGCAATATAACTTTGACCTAACCAATAGACAGCTTCCAAATTATTTGGATTGGTTGAAATCAATTTATCAAACGTTTCCTTCGCACTTTTATACCTTTCCGCATACATATGATTCATTCCTTCCGGTATGCTTTGCGCATGAATGGCGGTCGTACTCCCCATTAGGGCCGCAATTAAAACCGTTTTGATGGTTTTTACTTTCATACTCTTTGTCACTTTTGAGATTGTAAATATATTCTATTCATTCAATTTTGTAACCCTGATGTTAAAATTGATTTGAGTGGGCCATAGATAAGCTCTCCTGATTATCAATTGCCCCTGCTCGCCACTTAAAAAGTTTGCAAAACCCCTGCCTAAACCTGTGTGCTTTTCTTTCAATATATAATAAAGATCCCTGATCATAGGATAACGGCCTGTATAGATATTCGCCTGCCAGGGCAACACATAATGGCCTGGTATATCGGTGCTTTCAACAGCAGCCATTTTTACTTTTTTCAAAAAACTCATTTGGGCCGAGTCTTCCCCGTTCCCGATCCAGTTGACTCCAATAAAACCAACCGTATTCGGATTTTTGGAGACATAGTCAATAACTCCTTCGCTGCTTTCAGCCGCCATTGTCTTCGGACTAAGCTTACCACCATACAGTATAGAATCGATGGCAAAACGAACCGTACTAGTTGCATGTATGCCATCAAATATGGGGATTAAATTTTTCTTAAATGTTCCGGTGAGGATTTCCCGTATCGCATCCATCGTAAAGACCGAGTCGGGAGAAGAAGGATTTACAATCACTGCCACCGCATCTTTGGCGATCGGCAAACTTCTGGGCGCCAGCCTGAATGAATCGACAATACGACTCTCTTCCTGCTCCGAAAAGCTTCGTGTAATAATGACCATTCTTATACTATCCACCATAAAATCTTTGATGCATTCTGCTTCAGGTTTGTAAAATGGAACGATCGTAGCTTTTGAATTCAATGCTTCAAACACTTTTATTTCTGAATCGATAAGAGGTTTGAATGATTCATCCGCACTGATATAAATAGTTCCTGAATCGAGAGTATCCGTTTGCTGTTCCTCGTTATTATTTCCGCAACTATTTAATAAAAACAATAAGCTGAAAAAGTAAAAAATGGTTTTGCAGGTATGAGACAATCGGGTCATAATTTTTATTTCATCAATAATTTTTCCTGTAGCCCCTGTATACTCTGAATGCTCCATAAAGAATGGCTGAAATCCCAAATATGGTAGTCAGAACAGTGTCAAGGTTAAGTTCTATTCCTAATTTTTTATACAACAGAAAAAATCCTCCTGTACCAAGCCAAAGAACTCCCATGCTATAATCATATAGCGAATGCAAAAAGGTATTTGTCTTTTTCCGCCTGTCTTCATAATCTCTGGGCATATATTCATTTGTTTTCAGGGTAGGCAATTTAAAAAAATTTACTGTTCAATGCCGATAAAAGTTACAGGTTGTGTGAACCGTGTAACCACCTTTGTTCCGTTTTGCATGGCCGGTATCCATTTCGGCATTTTATTTAATACCCTCAATACTTCCCGGCTGTATTGTTCACCATCACTTTGCAAAACCTCCGTTTTTGAAATGTCACCATCAATATCCACCATAAACCTTACCAAAACTATTTTCTTCTCACCAATTCCAAGCTCATCAGGGGTTATGAGATTCCTTGATAAAAATTTTGCAAAGGCATCTTTCCCACCGGGAAATTCGGCTTCAGAAGAACGTGAGATAAAGGGCTTCTCAGTGTTAACATCGGAGGGTTTTATATTCTTTTTTTCAGAATTATCATTTGTGGTGACTATTTCTTTAGGTAATGCTCCTTCTACGGTTTTATCTGATATAAGTGAGTTTTTTAGCTGGTTGATGTCAGGCATATTTGCTTTAACATTTTCGGCAACAAATTTTATTCTATTCGTGAAAGTTGTTTCCGCAATCTTTATTTTTTGTTTTGGTTTAGGCTCTTCCTTAATTTTTAGTTTTGGCTTTGGCATCTCAATAACAGATAGTGTCAGGCCGGGGTTGTTGCCTAAGGCTTTGTTATTGGAATTCTTATGCGTATTGAAACCAAATAATAACATGAGCAGGGTTACTGCCAGTGAAATTCCTAATGCCCATCGAAGACGACTGTCGTAAGTTTTTCTTAGTGCGTAAGCACCATAAGCTTTGTTTCGATTCTCGAATAAAATATCGAGCAAATCAGCGTGTAAAATTTCGTTGTTTGTCATGGCTATACTTTTGTAATGAGATGCTTGCATAGAAAAAATCCACAAGAAGGCGTAAGGTTCAATTTCCGGATTCAAGTGCACACGAGAGGGTGTTACACTCACTAATGCTTACCCTTGCTCTTGTCCTTGTCTACCTTCTACTTTATCTTTGCAGCCATGAAAATTTTAATGGTTTGTCTTGGAAATATTTGCAGAAGTCCGTTGGCAGAAGGGATCTTACAGGAAAAGGCTTTTAAAGCAGGGTTGCAATGGAGTGTGGAAAGTGCCGGCACTAATGGTTTTCATATTGGTGAAGCTCCGCATTATCTTTCGCAAAAAGTTGCCAGGGAACATGGCATTGATATCTGCAATCAAAGATCACGAAAATTCATAGCTGAAGATTTCGACCGGTTTGATAAGATCTATGCATTGGCCGAAGATGTATTGTTTGATATAAAACAAATTGCCCGAAAAAAATTCGATCGGTCAAAAGTTGATCTTTTAATGAATGAACTTTATCCGGATGAAAATAGGGATGTACCTGATCCGTGGTCAGGACCTGAAGAAGAATATCATGAAGCATTTAAATTAATTGATGCTGCCTGTGATGCGATCATAAAAAAATACTCAGTAGGTAATAACAAGAATTCAATTCTTAAGTAACATCAATAATGGCCAAGCCCAGTTTACCTCAAGGCACAAGAGATTTCGGACCGGAAGTTGTTCGTAAACGCAATTATATTTTCAATACTATAAAAAATGTTTTTGAGCTGTATGGTTACCAGCCATTGGAAACTCCGGCGATGGAAAATCTTGAAACATTGATGGGAAAATATGGCGAAGAGGGAGATAAATTAATTTTTAAAATTCTTAATAACGGCTTAGATAACTCAGCGAAAGAAAAACAGATTAGAGAAGATTTTGAAAAAGTTTTGCAGGGAAAAAATGTAAAGGGAATTACTGAAAGGGCATTTAAGTATGATCTTACCATCCCGTTTGCGCGATATGTAGCAATGAATCACAACCAGTTGACTTATCCTTTTAAGCGTTACCAAATACAGCCGGTATGGAGAGCAGACAGGCCGCAAAAAGGAAGATATCGTGAATTCTATCAGTGTGATGCCGATGTAGTGGGAAGTATCTCCTTACTGAATGAAGTTGAGTTTGTAAATATTTATGCTCAGGTTTTTGAACAATTAAAAATCCCTGTTGAAATAAAAATTAATAACAGGAAAATATTAACTGCTCTCGCTAAACTAAGTGCTGGCATTAATAAAATGACGGATATAACAACTGCCATTGATAAGCTGGACAAAATTGGTTTGGAAAAAGTGAAAGAAGAACTCATTCAGCGTGGATTAAACATCAATGAAGTTTCGATAGTTGAAAAATATTTGACTTTTTCGGGAAGCAATGAAGAAAAAATCTCAGCAGCAAAAAATTTACTGGGCAGCATTGAAGAAGGTAAAAAAGGAATTGAGGAACTGGAAACGATATTGAAATACCCGATCGCCTCGCAATATTCATCCATTCAAATTGACTTCACCCTGGCCCGCGGTTTAAACTACTACACAGGAACAATTTTCGAAGTGAAAGCAAAAGATGTACAAATGGGAAGCATTGGCGGTGGTGGCCGCTATGATGATCTTACAGGACTATTCGGAGTGCCCAATATTCCCGGTGTTGGTATCTCATTCGGAGTCGACAGGATCTATGATGTACTGGAAGAATTAAAACTTTTTCCTACCGATGCGTTTACCGGCACCCTGGTTTTATTTTTCAACCTTGGCGAAAAAGAAAGTAAAGTTGCCTTTGAGTTAGCGCAGCAGCTTCGCAAAAAAAATATAAGCTGCGAAATCTATCACGAAACGTCGAAATTTGACAAACAATTTAAATACGCCGAAAAAAAGAATATTCCTTTTGTAGTTATCATAGGTGAAGAAGAAATAAGATCCGGTTCATGTAAATTAAAAAATATTGTTACCGGCGAACAAAAGGACCTTACAAAAGAAGAGCTTCTTAAATTTTCATTTAAGCATTCGGAATAATTATACTTAGCTTGAATCGCAGAAAGTGATGCGGCCGCAGAAGTATCTCTTTTTCCTTCCAGTATTATATCCTGCACCTCTATTCTTATGCTGTCTATTTTACTTTCTCCATCCCTGTGAAAAGAAACAAGGCCATTATAAGCAACCAGGTTGAAAGTATCCTTCGATATTTTTTCCAATGCAGAAGATCCCTGTGAAGAATTTGCCATCAGGCCTCCGTTTTCAATTTTTATTTCAACAGAAGTTACTGCACTTCCTTCCGGAAATGTATACACTCCTGTGTATTCGTTTAATGTCGAATCCTGTGCATTTATAAAATTAAACGCGAACAAGGCAAACAGAGTAGTGAGCAGCGTTTTCATAAACAGTTTGTTTTGCTAAATGTAATTAATAATATGAATAAAAAAGGCTGCCTTTGCAGACAGCCTTTATATAAAACAACAATAATTATTTAACATTAATAACCCGGGTTTTGCTGACCCGCAATATTGGCGTTAGCTTGTATTTCGTTAAGCGGGATTGGAAATAATCTTTTATCATCTGGATAAGAGACGGTGAGAGGTCCGGGAATTGCACCGGGATTGCTTGCACGAACGATTGGTAATTTTAGACGGTTTAAATCGAAAAACCTATCCCCTTCAAAAGCCAGTTCTTTTCTTCTTTCAGTTATTATATCGTTCAACAATGCAGAACCGGTGGAAGCATACCCTGCAAATGAAGGATCTCTCTTTGTCATTAAAGCATTAAGATACATCTTAGCGTCACTTTCACTGCCCGGCAACGATGCTTCGGCCGCGATCAGGTAAACGTCTGCTAAACGCAGGACTTTTATATTATCCCTGTCTGCATTACCTGCATTAGGAAATTTTGTAACAACAATAGCTGCTGCTCCGCTTTTAGTAAAACCGGGTTCCATTACTGTTTTCCTGACATCAGTAGAACTGTACAGATCATAAAGTTGCTGGGAAGCATATATGTCGTCATACCCGTTAAGATACATGCCTGCGTAGTCATCAAAACCATTGTTGTTGATTACGTCGGCATCTACTTCAAACAATGTTTCTACCATATTACTACTATAAGAAGGATTGGCCCAATAACTGTCATAATTGGCAGGAGTTACCAGGGTAAACCCACCATTGTTGATCACATCCACTGCTGCCGCTTTAGCATTTGTATTGTCGCCCATATACAAATAAACTTTTGCCAAAAGAGCTTCAATAGAATATTTGCTGAAACGGGTAGAGTTAACATAGTCAGGCGCTGTTTGGAAAGCTGTTTTCAAATCGCTCACCACTTGCTGATACACTTCTGTAACACTATTGCGGGTTGGTAAATTGTACGGATCGTAGTGAAGGACCAAAGGAACTCCAAGTGCTCCCGGATCATCAGTGTATGGTTTGGCGAAAACTGTGACCAGTTTAAAATAGAGCAATGCTCGGATGGCATAGGCTTCTGCTTTTATTGCAGCAACATTTGAGCCCGTTACATCAGCATCAATAACCTGATTTACCCGAAGAATAACTGCATAGCCGTTGGCCCATATAGCGCTTGCAATTCCATCACTGGAAGCCATTGTATATCCGTACTGAATTTTGTATCTGCCGGAATTCTTAACTTCCACATAAGTATTATCAGCCATCAGGTCTCCTGATATAGGAAAATCTCTTCCAAATAAAGCCTCCGTATTACCCTGTGTTCTCAAACCAGCATAGGCCCCGTTCACTGCGCTTGTTAATCCGCTTTCGTCTTTTAAGGCCTGGTCAGGGGTCAATGAATCGTTGGGAGTTTGTTCGAGAAAGCTTTTCTTACAACTCCCCATGATTGTCGCTCCCGCAATCATGATTATCAGGTATAGGTTATTTATTTTTTTCATGTTATTCTCTTTTTTATTAAAGATCAGAATCCGATTTTTACTCCTCCGGTAATTGTTTTGGGAATAAATACATTAAAATTGCTTTGAGCGGAAGCGCCTGCTTCCGGATCATACGGCAAATTCTTATCCGTATCAAACGTAAACAAATTGGTTCCCCGTACATAAAAAACTAAACTGGAAAGACGAATTCTGTTTACTACTGATTTAGGCAATGAATAAGACAGCTGAGCATCTCTTAAGCGAATATACTTGCCGTCATACAGATACCTTGTCGAGTGATTGTAAGAATTACTGGGATCTCCAAAAATAATCTTAGGAGTGTTGGTCACATCACCCGGATTTTTCCAGCTGTTCAATTGACTGCTCAATTGACCAAAGGCGCCAAGATAACCACCATCACTGCTTAAATATCTATCCCAGATATCATAAACATTATTTCCAAAGTTGTAGTAAAATTGAACGGAAAGTGAAAAACCTTTGTACGTAAACGTATTGGACACAGATCCAAAATATTTTGGATCTGCTTGTCCATAGAGCACTAAAGGAGCAGTGGAGTAAACATTCTGTGTTTTGCTGCGTGTACTGTCAGTATACCAAAGTGCATCCCCGTTTGACGGATCAACCCCTGCCCACTGGCGCAGGTAGAAAGACTGGGCGTCGTGACCTACAGCAACTTGCTGGAAGCTAACCGGTGCAACAGGGCTTCCGTTGTAGAGTTCAGTAACCCTGTTCTTATTATGAGCAAAATTCACTGAAATATCCCATGTGAAATCTTTGGTCTTAATTGGTCTTCCGCCTAATGTAACCTCAATACCTTTATTTGTCATTGCACCCACATTCTGATTCTGTCCACCAAATCCGGTTGTACGGGATAATGGTACAGCCAATATCAAATCAGATGTTTTGCGATTATAAACTTCTATAGTTCCGTTCAAACGATCTTTAAACAAACCGAAATCTAATCCTATATTGGAAATTGCGTTCTTTTCCCATGTCAAATCAGCGTTACCCACATTCGTTGGAGAGCTTCCGGGTAAACCTGTATAATTGGCTCCGTATGCATATGTGGGTAAAGAGGAATAATAACCAAAGCCATTAGAGTTACCGTTCTCACCATAAGAAGCCCTCAACTTTAACAGGCTGATCATTGAAATATTCTTTATGAAATCTTCTTCGTTAAGGTTCCATGATCCGCCTACGGAATAAAAATTACCCCACCTGTGATTGGCGCCAAAAACAGAAGATCCATCCCTTCTGAAACTGCCGCTGATCACGTATTTATTCTGGAAGTTAACGTCAAGAGCCGAAAATATTGAATTGGTTGTTTCCTGCTGAGGAAGAGTGAACGCTGTGGTTGGAGTTGCGGCAGAAGCAAGATAGTTTAATTCCAGGTTCTGAGGAAAGCCCTGGCCACCCGCCTGCAATATGTAATCATGCGTCAACTGGGCTTCATAACCGGCCTTCAAATCAAAATACAGATCGCTGCTGATATCATGCCTGTAGTCAGCAAAGTTACTCCATGTATAATCTGTAATCCTTCTGTACGATGCAAACGCATCACCCAATGGATAACCATCGCCATAGAAAGGACTGCGATATGAGTCTTCGGAAATATCTATGTATTCCCCGGCAAATCTGCTGGTGAATTTTAAATTATTATTCGAATTCTGCCATATTCTGTATTCACCCGTTATGTTTCCTCTCAGTTGGGTCTGCCTCGCAGCATTTTTATTCCAGTTCGCCTGGATGAGCGGGTTGAATATTCCTCCGTTGACTGGAAATTGTCCATCAGGATCGTCATATTTAAAACTTCCGTCCGGATTCAATGGAGAATACCAGGGTAGTAAAAAGTACGATTCCAAAACAGGGTTGGCAAAAGTACCGCCGTTTGTCGGCGTGCTTTGTTTGGTAGACGCACCATTCAATATGGCTGTGATCGTTAAACGTTCAGAAGCTTTATGAGTAACAGATATTGATCCGTTATAACGTTCAAAAGTTGTGGCAATAGTAGTACCCTGTTGTTTGAAATAACCGCCTGATACATAGAATTGCGTTTTTTCCGAGCCACCTGCCATGCTAAGATTATATTGCTGTTGCGAGCCTGACCGCGTAACTACATCATACCAGTTGGTATTCGTATTTGCCCAGTCTGCAGGAAAACCAAAACCATTGAGAGGATCTATGATAAGAGCATCCGCATCGGCTGCGTCAGTGGCATAGCCGGCGTTGATAAGGCTTTCTTCGAAAACAGATTTATACTCATCGGTTGTCATTGCCCTGTTGTTATCATTCTTATAGGCAATGCTGTTTGTACCTGCTTCGGCAGAAAAGTTAAAGGTTGTTTTTCCGACTCTGCCTTTTTTAGTAGTTACTATTATCACGCCGTTTGCAGCACGTGAACCATAAATGGAAGCGGCCGACGCATCTTTTAAAACGGAAATGCTTTCAATATCATCCGGGTTCAGTGTACTCAAAATATTTGCTGTAGTTGTATTGCTGGTAAGGTCACCCGATATGGCAATGACACCGTCAATAACCCATAGAGGTTGATTACTGGCATTAATGGAACCCTGGCCACGAATCCGGATATCAGTAGCGGCTCCGGGAGCTCCTGAAGATGAACTCACCTGCAATCCAGGCACGGAGCCTTGCAAGGCCTTATCTACTGAAGTGAATGGTTTGTTTTCAATCGCTGCCTGTTTAACAGTGGCAATTGAACCTGTAACATTCGTCCTTCTCTGCGAACCATAACCAACAACCACTACTTCTTCCAAATTTTTTGCAGTTGTAGAAAGTACGACATTGTAAGCGTTAGAGTTTGTCAAAGCAACCTCTATTGTACCCATACTAACAGAAGTTACCACCAAAGCCTTTGCACTCGAAGGAACAGTGAGGCTAAAAGTACCATCACTCAAAGTAGTTGTCCCCACTGTGGTTCCCTTAATGATAACCGAAGCGTTGGGAACAATATCTCCTTTTTCGTCTGTTACTTTTCCGGTAATGGTTCTTTGCTGAGCTTGAAGTTGACCCATGGCAAGAATGACTGCCATGAGCAAAAAGAGGAATTTTCTCATGTGAGCATTTGTTTTATGTTATACAAATAAATCCTGTATTCTACGTGTCAATAACTAGTAAGTAGAATACCTAGTTCATGTGGTGGTAATAAGAATTAATCCTGGTATAGCAATCATTAGTTTAACGGTGACTAACTATGACACAAGCTTATGTTAAAAAGCTGCATTGACGAAATAAAATATTCGAACGGCAAAATTATAATTTAAAAGGATATAAAGCGTAAAATTATGCAATGGCTGATGTCTCTTCGTCACCGTCGTCAACAGAAAAAGTTTCGCTCACTTATCCCGGTTGCCGCTTAAAACATCGATTGACATTCATAATCCCGAACCCCGCCTCCCGCAAGGCAGGGAAGTATAGTGCAATGAGGAATCTTATGGGTCAGGGCTATACCTCTCTGCAAACGTTTTCATTTTACTGATTGTTTTCTATGTGTCTGTCTGTCTGTCCTGTCCTTGGACTAGACACACTCTATGGACCCTCCCCGGATGGAGCATACCAAAGTCTGGGTAAAAGCGCATAAACTAAAGGTCTCCCCTATAGATGCTTGCCGGATGGCGCATGGATAGTGTATGAAATCCTCGTACGTATATGAGGCTCCGGATTGTTATTGGTCACCCAGTCAACAAAAAGAATTCGTCATTGTTGTTCTGGGCTTGCAAGTTTGCGTCTCTTTTGGCAGACCGTGTACCCAATTTTTCAGTTGGAAAAGGCGATAATAACCTATAGCTGCGGTTTACGTATTATGTTTATAAATCATCGAAGCACCCTGCCCCACCCCCACACACATTGTTGCAAGGCCATATCTAAATCCGTTTCGTTTCATCTCATGAATAAGTGTGGTTGATATCCGAACACCACTGCACCCCAATGGATGACCGATGGCAATAGCGCCTCCATTTACATTTACCCGGTTAGCGTTAAGACCAAGATCCCTGATACAGGCAAGCGACTGCGAAGCGAAGGCTTCATTTAATTCAATGATATCAATATCCCCGATATTTAAACCTAGCTCGTTGTAAGGCTTTTTTTGATGCAGGAACAGGACCAATTCCCATAATTGCCGGATCGACACCTGCAACAGCCATGGAAATAATTTGAGCCATCGGTCTTAATCCGAATTTTTTTACAGCATCCTCGTTTGCCAATAGTATTGCCGCCGCTCCATCATTAATGCCTGACGAATTTCCGGCTGTCACCGTCCCATCCTTTACAAAAGCCGGTTTCAGTAATGCTAATTTTTCCAATGATGTCTGGCGTGGATGCTCATCTTTATCAAAGAATACCTTTTCCCCCTTTTCATTTGTTGTTTCTATCCCAACGATTTCATCCCTTCCTGCCGGCGAGGCAGGTTTCCATTTTCCCAAGTCCAGCGCTGCGAAATATTTTTGTTGAGACGCCAATGCAAATTCATCCTGCTGTTCTCTTGAAATTTTCCATAGTCTGGCTACATTCTCTGCCGTTTCACCCATACTATAAGGGTAGTATTTCTCAATAAGCTTTTCATTTTTAAATCTCCATCCTAAGGTAGTGTCGTAAATCTCAGCTTTTCTTTGAAAAGCAGTTGTTGGCTTTGCCATTACAAATGGAGCTCTTGTCATACTTTCAACCCCGCAGGCGATAATCAATTCAGCATCGCCACACATTATTTGTCTTGCCGCATTCATGATCGCTTCTAACCCCGAAGCACATAAACGATTGACTGTGCTTCCGGGCACACTCATGGGTAAACCGGCAAGTAATGCCGCCATTCTTGCCACATTTCGATTGTCTTCGCCGGCCTGGTTTGCATCACCGGCAATTACATCTTCAATTGCATTTACATCAATCGAAGGATTTCTTTCAACCAATTTTTTTATCACATGTGCTAACAAATCATCGGGCCGTACAGAACTTAGGGCGCCACCATATTTTCCAATTGGTGTTCGAATAGCATCTACAACAAATACTTCTTTCATTAAATGATGTTTAACAGTTCAAATATCCGTGAAAACAATGAAATCCTTCGATCACGCGGTATCTTTGCCGGATGCTTAAAACAGCACAAAAAAATATCAGGCACTTAAGTTTAAATGACCTGGAAGAATACTTTCAAGTCCTTGATGAAAAAAAATTCCGGGCTAAACAGGTATATGAATGGCTTTGGCAAAAAGGTGCAATGAGTTTTGCTGACATGACTAACCTGAGCAAACAGCTTCGCCAGCAATTGACTGAAACTTTTTCTTTTCCTTCTTTAACAATAGATACTACTCAGCACAGCGCTGACAGAACAATTAAAATGCGTTTCAGGACCTGGGATAATCATCTTGTGGAAGGAGTATTAATTCCAACCGAATCAAGATATACTGCTTGTGTCTCTTCGCAAATTGGATGTAGCCTGAGTTGTAAATTTTGTGCTACTGGTTATATGGAACGCCAAAGAAATCTTGAGTTTGATGAGATATATGATGAAGTGATTTTAATCAATCAGCAATGCGAAAAAAATTATGGCAAGAAGTTGACGAATATTGTCTTCATGGGAATGGGAGAACCTTTATTGAATTATAAAAATGTATTAAAGGCAATTGAAAAAATCTCTTCACCCGATGCATTAGCCATGAGTCCCAGGCGAATCATAGTCTCAACGGCAGGGGTCGCTAAAATGATAAAACAATTGGGTGATGATAAGGTGAGATTCAAACTTGCTCTTTCACTTCATGCTGCAAACGACAATAAGCGTCATGAGATTATGCCTATCAATGATACCAACAATATCAAATCATTGATCGAAGCGTTGAATTATTTCTATAAACAAACAAAAAACGAAATAAGCTTTGAATACATCTTGTTTAATAATTTTAATGACAGTTTGAAAGATGCCGATGAGCTAGTTAAAGTCTATCGCCAGGTTCCGGCTGATCTTGTAAATATTATTGAGTATAATGCGATCGATTTTGCCCAATTTTCCAAACCATCCGATGAACGAATAGAGGCATTTATGAAACATCTTGAAAAAAATAAAGTAAATGCGCGTCTTCGCCGAAGCCGGGGAAAAGATATTGATGCAGCCTGCGGACAATTGGCGAATAAAGGAAATTAAAAATCTACTGTTGTAAAACAGCAACATCATCTTCAATGAAAAAAAAATCATCCCCCTCCCATTTTGATCGTTTTCAAAAAAAAAGCAATGCTGCCAGGAAAGAACAATTCAAACAGGAAAGAAGAAAGTCGAAGAAGGAAAGAGAGGAATTTTTTGAAGCAAAGAGAAAGCAGTCGGCAACAGGCAACCAGCAGTTACCGGCAGAAAAACATTCAATCGGAAAACCGCAACCGGAAACCGGTAACCAACTAATCCCTTTAAATAAATTCATTGCTCATTGTGGAATCTGTTCAAGACGAGACGCAGCCGATTTGGTGAAAGAGGGCAAAGTAAAGGTGAACAACGAAACAATTACAGAGCCCGGATGTAAGGTCTCCGGTAAGGAAGATATTAAAGTAAATGGCAAGAAAATTTTTCTTTCAAAAAATCTTATTTACATACTTCTTAATAAGCCTAAAGATTTCATCACCACAACCGATGACCCGCAAAAAAGAAAAACGGTACTGGATCTTATCCGGATCAAAGAAAGAATTTATCCCGTAGGCCGACTGGACAGAAATACTTCCGGTGTGCTGTTATTAACTAATGACGGGGAACTTTCACAAAAATTGACTCATCCAAGCCATGAAGTAAAAAAAGTTTATCACGTTACTTTAAATCGTCCTCTTGACAAAAAGGATTTTGATAAAATATTAAAAGGTGTGGTTCTTGAAGATGGACCGGCAAGCGTTGATGTACTGGCTTATGCTGATGTAAAAGATAAAACACAACTGGGCGTTGAAATTCACAGCGGCCGCAACCGCATTGTTCGACGCATTTTTGAACATCTTGGCTACGACGTAAAAAATCTTGACCGGGTTGTGTTTGCCGGACTGACTAAAAAAAATGTAGAGAGAGGCAAATGGAGATTTCTTTCAGAAAAAGAAATCAGGGATCTTAAATATTTTGGCAAAGGAAATCGCTGATGAAAATATCAGATTTATTAGTTTTTGAGAACAATGATTTTGTTGTACTGAACAAACCTTCAGGGCTACTGTCAATTCCTGATCGTGCAGGGAAAGAAACCTCATTGAAGAAATTATTACAGGAAAAATATACAGAAATATTTACCGTGCACCGCCTGGACAAAGGCACGAGTGGTCTGATTGTATTTGCAAAAAACGAATCGTCTCATAAATGTTTATCCCGCCAATTTGAAAATCGTCAAACAGAAAAAATCTACCTCGGATTGATCATTGGAACTCCTACAACCAAAAAAGGAACAATAGATTCTCCCATCATGGAGCATCCGGTAAAAAAAAGTTTAATGGTGATAAACAGGAAAGGAAAAGAATCGCTAACTGATTACGAAGTCCTGGAAGATTTTGGAATTTATTCCTGGACAAAGTTTCAAATTTATACAGGCCGTACTCACCAGATACGGGTTCATATGAAAGACATTGGTCACCCCGTTGTTTGTGACGAGTTGTATGGTGATGGCAAACCTGTTCTGATTTCGTCATTTAAACATAAATTCAAACTTTCAAAAAATGAAGAAGAGGAACGACCGATCTTAAACCGGCTTGCATTGCATGCTTATCAATTAAGATTTACGGGACCCGACAATAAACAATATGAATTTGAAGGCCCGGTTCCGAAAGATTTGAGAGCTACTCTGCAGCAACTTTCAAAAAAGAAAAAACCAAATAAAAGTCTTTGATCTTTTACTTATTTAATAATCCACCAACACAAAAAATTTCTGTAACAAACTCTTTCCCCGGGGTATGAAAACTTCACAGAAAAATAGTCCTATAGATAGTTATAAGGCTCATTATTATTACCACCATACCTACAGCAATAAACATTTTTCTTACCGGCAGTCTGGCAGCAAGCATAGCAGAAAAAGGAGCAGTGATTACGCCGCCTAAAAGCAAACCAGCTATGATATTCCAATGGTGAACTCCTACAGTAAATATAAAGGTAACCGCACTGGCAAATGTGAGAACGAATTTTGCAATAGTAGAACTTCCGATCACATAACGGGGTGTGCGTCCATTTTTAATAAAAGTTCCAGTTACTAATGGGCCCCACCCTCCCCCACCAAACGAATCAATAAATCCACCGATAAAACCCAGGACCGGAATATTTGTCTTTTTCTTTTTTACGCCAGCATTTTCTTTCTTTTTGGCAAAAGCGTTTTGCAAAATGCGAATACCCAAATACATTGTATACGCTGCAATAACAGGCTTCGTCATTTTCGCATATCGTTCGCCAACATACGATAAAAGTAAAGCGCCGCAAACGGCACCAAAAATGGCAGGAATGGCCAGTAACTTTGTAAGTTTTTTATTTACGTTTCCAAATTTGTAATGGCTGATACTTCCTGCGGCCGTAGTAAAAGATTCTGCAGAATGAATACTGGCACTAATAACAGGTGGAGAGATATTTAAAATTAAAAGTATCGTTGTGCAGATCACTCCATAACCCATGCCCATTGAGCCCGCAACAATTTCTGCAAGAAACCCAACCAATACCATCCAGTAAAACAGATGATGATCTTTATTTAAGGTTTGCAAAACGCCATTCAACTCTCCATTTGCAAACAATATATATATGACTACCGAAACAATTGCCAGGATGCCAAAAGCGATAAGATATACATTAATCTTACTTTGAAAAGTTTTAGTAACATCAGAAGTTGCCACCTCTTTTACATCCGTTGGCTTCATAACAACTACTTTCTCCATCTTGTCATCATTCATAGTCTTATTTCGCTAATACTTTAGTTATCTTATTTAGTTTTCTCACCTTTTCTTTAAAATCGTTGTTCAATTTTCGCCGGATAATTAGCAAATTATCCAAAACTTCTTCCATTTCATCCGGGATCATTTCCTCTAAAACCTCTTTGACCCGCTTTGCTATTGTTGGAGATTTACCGTTTGTACTCACCGCTATCTTTAAGTTTCCTTTCCTTACAATACTTCCTAAATAAAAATCACAGAGTTCAGGAGTATCAGCTACATTCACCAGTATTCCCTTTTTTATCGCCAGTAATTTTATTTGCTTGTGAAGCTCTTTATCATCAGTAGCACAAATAACGATATTTTTATTATCAAGATCTGATTGCTCAAATTCCCTATTTACGAGTTCACATTCCGGGTATGAAGAGATAAAATTTTTAACCCCTTTCCGAATTAATGGAGCTACAATAGTTATCCTTGCACCGGGCGAATTAAGAAGCAATGATTGTAATTTCTCTAAAGCAACATTTCCGCCTCCCACTAAAAGTATTTCCACCTGGTCCAATTTTAAAAAAATAGGGTAAAGCTGGTTTGCGAGTTTCTTCAATTTCTCTCCATTTGTTTTCTTTTAATGCACTTATCCTTTTCTTCATGTGCTTTTTTTAAAGACTGCAAAGCGTTAAAAGTGTAAAAATAGGCAACCCCTATAAAAATTGTAGACTATTTAAGATTTTTTTTATATAAGAGCTTTTTTTGCCAATCCACAATTCATATGTATTTTTATAGTCCACTAAACAAGTAGGATAATATTCACCCTTTACACTAGTTTAGAGAATAAATATTTCACGCTATTAAAACGATAAATCATGCAGAGTTTTCGGACAGAACTTGAAAATCCCATCGTTGAAAAAGATATCCTGGAACTTGAACGTAAGATCCATGAATTCCATGAAGGAAAAATTCCTGACGAAAAATTTCGCAGTCTGCGTTTGGCACGTGGTGTTTATGGGCAACGCCAGCAAGGAGTGCAAATGGTGCGTATCAAATTGCCTTATGGAAAAATGACATTGGCTCAATGGAAACGCATTGCCGATGTTTCGGACGAATTTTCAACTGGTAATCTTCATCTCACAACCAGGCAGGATATACAAATACATTTTGTAAGTCTTGACAGAACTCCTGAATTATGGTCTCTGCTTGAACGGGATAGTATAACTATTCGTGAAGCCTGTGGCAATACCGTAAGAAATGTAACAGCTTCTGACCAGGCGGGCATTGATCCTGATGAACCTTTTGATGTAACACCATACGCTCATGGTATTTTTGAATTTTTCTTACGCAAGCCTGTTTGCCAGGAGATGGGAAGAAAATTTAAAATAGCTTTTTCAAGCAGCGAAAAAGATACAGCTCTTACATTCATGCATGATCTCGGCGCTATTCCTCGTATACAGGAGATAGACGGGGAAAAGAAAAGAGGATTTAAAGTAATGATAGGTGGAGGATTGGGAGCGCAACCGTTTTTGGCGATAACAACTCATGAATTTCTTGAAGAGGATTTGCTGATACCTTACATAGAAAGTGTACTGCGTGTTTTTGATAGATATGGTGAACGAACAAGTCGTCATAAAGCAAGAATCAAATTTCTTATTCAGAAAATAGGTATTGAATCGTTCAATGAATTGGTAAAAGAAGAACAGAAAGCACTGACTTATCAGCGTTATAAAATTGATGTCGATAACCAAAAATCAAATCTCGATAAACCAATACGGCTAAATAATCTTCACAACTCACAATTCACGATTGATCCATTTAAATTTGAGATCTGGAAAAAGACAAATGTTTACCGGCAAAAACAGGAAGGTTACTTTGCGATATATGTAAGAGTGCTAAATGGAAATATAAGTTCTCATAGCAGCCGCGGGCTGATTGAAAAACTTGCATCGATAATCGCTGACGACGTCAGGATAACTATTAACCAGGGGTTACAATTCAGATTTGTAAAGGCAGAACATCTAGAATATGTCTATGGCGTTTTAGAAATGGAAGGGCTTGCTTCCGCAGGTTTTGGCAGTGTGGCTGATATTACATCCTGTCCGGGCACTGACACCTGTAATCTCGGAATCTCAAACAGCACGGGTATCAGTGAAGTTTTGTCCGAAGTGATCGAAGAAGAATACCCTGAATTTTTATACAATAAAGAAATTGCTATCAAGATCAGTGGTTGTATGAATTCCTGCGGTCAGCATGGAATGGCTTCAATTGGTTTTCACGGAAGTTCCATGAAGGCAAAGGGGCAGGTATTACCGGCATTGCAAGTATTGATCGGTGGGGGAGTAATAGGAAGTGGTGAAGGTCGCATTGCAGATAAGGTGCTTAAAGTACCAAGCAAACGTGGTCCTGATGTACTGCGCTACCTGCTGAACGATTACAAAGCAAATGGTAAAAACGGGGAAACATATTTGCAATACACAAAGCGTTTGGGTGAAAAATATTTTTATGACTTATTGAAACCTCTTGCCTCACTTGAAACACTCGTTGATGAAGATTATATTGATTGGGGTGAGAAAGAAAAATATGCTACAGCCATCGGTGTCGGAGAATGCGCCGGAGTAATGATCGATCTTGTTGCGACTCTTATTCTTGAAGCTGAAGAAAAAATAGAATGGAGCCGCGAATGTATTGATAAAAACGCTTTTGCTGATGGAGTCTATAATGCCTACTCGGCTTACGTTCATGCAGCTAAAGCATTATTACTTCAAAAGGGTGTTCAATGTAATACACAGGCAGGCATCCTAAAAGATTTCGATATTCATTTTACGCAACAGGGATTGTACCCCGGATCAAAAAGCTTTAAAGAAATGGTTTTAAAAATGAATGAGACGGAGTCGTCAGAAAAATTTGCAAATGAATATTTGCAGGGGGCGAGAGACTTTGTAGCTTTTGGCAAGCAATATCGTGAGCAAATTATATTGGCGGAGAAGCAGGCAGTTTAATAAATGGAAATTAATTTCATTTGGCTGAAACCAATTCACTAAAAACACTTCCTTTTTTTCCACTCTTAAACCAGTTGAATTGTTGATACAGGTTTACAACCTTGCCAATGATTACAAGCGATGGGGAGCTGAAATCTTTTCGCGAAAAATCTTTTTTGCAATCTTTCAAAGTAGTTATATGCACCCGCTGATGAACTGTGGTAGCCTGCTCAATGACAGCAAGTGGGGTATTTAGCTTTCGCGTATATTTCAGTAACGATTCAACAAGATCATTGAGGTGTTTTGAAGCCATATAAAAAACCAATGTATCGGAAGAATTAGCAAGTCGTTTCCATGTTTCAGCAGAATATTGCTTGCACTGAGTAAGGGCAAGAAATTTTACTTCTCTTGCAAAGCCTCTTGCTGTTAATGGTATACCTGCATAGGCGGATGCGCCGGATGCAGCAGTAATGCCTGGTATAATTTCAAAATCGATTCCATTGACCGCTAAACACCTTAATTCATCAAGCACATTACTAAAAAAAGCTACATCGCCTCCTTTCAATCTTAAAACTTTTTTACCAGACAGAGCTTTGCGAACAATCAATTGATTAATTTCTTCTTGTGACACAGAACCATCATGATACCCTTGTTTCCCTGTAAGAATTATTTCGGCACTTCTTTTTGCAAATTCTTCCATGATGAAAGGATTTACCAAACGATCAGTAATTATCACGTCTGCTTCCGCTAACCGCTTCTGAAGTTTTACTGTAATAAGTTCTGCATCTCCGGGGCCAGCGCCGGCAATTACAACTTTTTTATCAAGCCATTTATCGTTGACTTTCCGTTTCAATCCACTAATTTATTAACAGGAATAATTTTTAAATCTTCGGATCATTGGATCATACAGGCACCTACTGTTACATTACTGGTTTCATCAATTAAAATAGCGCCTCCTGTTGCCTGCAAATGCATGTAAGAATCGTAGGGCATTTCCGATGCAGTTTTTATAGTTGCCTTCACAATATCATTCAATCCAACATTAACAGGATTATGCTCCTTTTCCAGGGTATTTACATTCACCTTATATTCAATGTCACGGACAATACTTCTTACCAGGAGGCTGTTTAATTGCAGATAATATTTATTTCCTGCAATCAATGGTTTATTATCCATCCAGCACAACAAAACGCTTAATTCATTATTTATTTGGGGAAGATTGCCCTCTTTTACTATAACATCTCCGCGGCTGATATCAATATCATCTTCCAGTTGAATTACTACACTTTGAGGCGCAAATGCTTCCTCCACTTCTTTGCCACCGATCTCAACAGATTTAATTTTACTTTGTAATCGCGAAGGAAGAATTACCACTTGATCACCTTTCCGGTAAATGCCACTAATAATTTTCCCTGCATAACCGCGATAATCGTGTAAATCTTCTGTCTGGGGGCGAATGACATATTGGACCGGAAATCTTGCGTCATTAAGATTGATGTCCCGCTGTATTTCCACGTCTTCCAAAAAACGCAGTAACGATTTCCCTTCGTACCAATTCATTTTTTCCGACTTATCAACGATGTTATCTCCCCGCAATGCACTTACCGGTATATAATGAACATCTCTCAGTCCTAATGATTTTACCAGTTCTGAGTAATCAATAACAATATCGTTAAACACATTCTGGGAATAATCAACTAAATCCATCTTATTAATAGCCACCACTACATGCGGAATATTCAGCAACGAAGCGATGATAGAATGCCTGCGCGTTTGCTCCACCACACCTTGCCTTGCATCGATCAAAATAACCATAAGGTTTGAATTGGATGCGCCCGTTATCATATTTCGGGTATATTGAACATGCCCCGGTGCGTCGGCAATAATGAATTTTCGTTTGGGTGTAGAAAAATACCGATATGCCACATCAATGGTAATTCCCTGTTCTCGCTCAGCTCTCAGGCCATCAGTTAAATAGGCAAGGTCAATTCCTTCGACGTTTTTATTCTTACTTTGTTTTTCCAGCTGTTCCAATTGGTCGATCAAAATATTTTTACTGTCGTATAGTAAACGACCAATCAATGTGCTTTTTCCATCATCCACACTGCCTGCTGTTATAAATCGAAGTATATCCATAGTGAGTAGAAAGTAAAAATCAAAAATGCCCTTATTCTTCTTTCTTCATCAAACTTTTTTGAATTTTTACTTTTGAATTTTAATTTAAAAATACCCTCCTTTTTTCCTGTCTTCCATAGCAGCCTCCGTTACTTTATCATCTATTCTTGTTTCACCCCTTTCACTTATTCTTGTCAGTATAATTTCATTGACTACTTCATCAAGAGTAGTAGCATTCGATTCTACGGCGGCCGTGCAAGTCATATCACCAACAGTACGGTAACGAACTTTCTTTTTTAAGACAATATCTGTTTCATCAATTTGAATAAATGGTGATACTGCCACTAATTGTCCCTCATGCTCTATTACCTCACGTTCATGAGAAAAATAAATAGAGGGCAAGGTGATATTTTCTTTGCGGATGTAATTCCAAACATCGAGTTCTGTCCAGTTGCTTATTGGGAAAGCACGAACATTTTCACCTTTATGAATGCGGCCATTGTAAATATTCCAAAGTTCAGGTCGTTGCAGTTTCGGATTCCATTGACCAAACTCATCTCTCACCGAAAAAATCCTTTCTTTGGCTCTCGCTTTTTCTTCGTCTCTCCTTCCGCCGCCAATGCAAGCATCACATTTCAGTTCCCCAATCGTATCAAGCAAAGTATAGGTCTGCAGCCAGTTGCGACTCGCAAACTTTCCTTTTGGCTCAGTAAGATTTTTTTGTTTGATCGTATCTTCAACTTTGCGAACAATGAGAGTAGCCCCTATTTCATTTACCAACTTGTCTCTAAAATCTAATGCTTCAGGAAAATTATGGCCAGTATCAATATGCACTAGAGGAAAAGGAATTTTACCAGGCGCAAATGCTTTTTGAGCGAGATGTACAAGAGTAATAGAATCTTTACCTCCGCTGAATAATAATACAGGCCGCTCAAACTGGGCAGCTATTTCACGAAAAATGTGTATACTTTCCGTTTCAAGTTGTTCGAGATAATTCAGTCGGTAAGTACTCATAGAAGTAGTTCACTATCGGTTACCAGGTTACAAATTTATTTCACTATTTCGGTTTCTTTAATGTGTAGGCCACATTCTTTTTTTGATGTCTCCCACCACCATCTTCCTGCCCGCGGATCTTCACCCGGCTCAATAGCCCTTGTACAGGATGCGCAGCCAATACTGATAAATCCTTTATCATGCAGTGGATTATAAGGCACATAAAATTCTTTTATGTAATCCAACACTTCAGCATATGACCAATTCAGTAAAGGATTGAATTTATAAAGTTGCTTGTCCTCAAGCCATTCAATTATTGGCATTTCTTTCCTTGTATCAGATTGTTCCGCACGAAGGCCAGTGACCCAAACCTTAGCATCTGTCAACGCACGATTCAATGGCTTTACTTTACGAATGTTACAACATTCCTTTCGATTCTCTATTGATTCATAAAAACTATTAACTCCTTTACTTGAAACAAATTCTTCCACATCTTTTGCGTCTGGAAAATATACATGTATATTTTTTTTATACCTCGCTATCGTTTTCTCCAGAAGTTCATACGTTTCATTGAACAACCTGCCTGTATCAAGAGTAAAAATTTTTATTGGCAAATCGTTTCTGAAAATAACATCTGTGATAATCTGGTCTTCCTGCCCCAGGGAAGAAGAAAAAACAACTTTTTGCGGAAACAGCTCACTTATTATCTCTAATCCTTCGGATAGTGAAGCAGCTTCAATTTTTTTTATATCGTTTTTATCTATACTCAAATTATAAATTAGGTTGAGGCGTATAGCGCAGATAAGGTTTTACCACTTTAACACCCTTAGGAAATTTCTTGATTGCATCTTCAGTAGAGATAGCTGTACCTACAATTACATCCTCACCGTGATTCCAATCAGCAGGAGTAGATACGCTGTATTTGGATGTAAGCTGCAACGAGTCCACAACTCTCAATACTTCATAAAAATTTCTTCCTGTTGAAGCGGGATAAGTAATCATAAGTTTTACCGTTTTGTCCGGCCCGATTACAAAAAGAGACCGAACAGTAGTTGTGGCAGATGCATTCGGATGTATCATATCATAAAGCGTAGCAACCGTTTTGTTGCTATCGGCAATGATGGGAAAATTCACTTCACAATTTTGTGTTTCATTAATATCATTTACCCATCCCTTATGTTTATCAAGAGGATCCACGCTTACCGCCATTACTTTCACGTTGCGCCTGGCAAATTCTTCATTTAATAATGCCGTTCTTCCCAGTTCAGTGGTACAAACGGGTGTATAATCTGCAGGGTGAGAAAATAAAATTCCCCAGCTATTACCGAGATATTCATAAAAATCAATTTCACCTGCCGTTGTCTGTGCTTTAAAATTGGGAGCAACATCCCCTAAACGCAATGCCATAATCTTTGGTTTTTAAGTTATAAATGAAATTCGAAATTAAGTCAAAATCAATACCCTACCAAACAAGTGGACTTCATTATGATTTTTTTTGAAAACAGTTGTTAGTTTTTGGGGGCAAGATCCTGTAAAGTCTGATGCTCGAGAATATTTAATGTAGCGTCTCTTACATTTATCATTATGTCATGCAATGCACAAAATTTTTCGTCGCAATTTTTACATCGCTCGTAAAAATAAAGACTGACACATGGTAGTAATGCTATTGGCCCGTCCACAATGCGGATAATATTAGCCATGTGTACTTTGGCCGGATCTTTTTTTAGATAATATCCACCGCCTTTACCTTTTTTGCTTTCAAGTATTCCTGCTTTCTTTAATTCCAAAAGAATATTTTCTAAAAACTTAAGCGGAACCTTTTTCTTTTTCGAAATCTCAGAAATAAGCACAGGCCCCTGTTCGTATTTTTCTACAAGATGGGTAAGAGCCCTGAAGGCATATTGCGCTTTTTTTGATAACATGACAATTTATAAAATTTGCAATTTATAGTGAATCGGAGAATTTTTTTGTAACATAGCCGAAACCCCGCAATATTTATCCAAAGAAAGTTCAATAGCTTTTTTAACTTTTTCCCGGTTCTCTTCACCTGTTCTTATTTTGTAAGTAACATAAATATCTTTAAAAACTCTTGGATGATCTTCTGTTTGTTCCGCTTCAGTTTCAATTTCAAAATCCTGGAAGTTTACCCGCATTTTTTCTAAAATATCTACAATGTCAATTCCGCTGCATGCGGCTATCGCTGATAAAACAAGTGCTTTTGCTCCAAACCCATTTTCCCGTTTTCCATCAATCTCAATTTCATTTTTGCCGTGATAGCTTTTGAACTGCTGATCCTTTTGCCAATAGGTAATGGTTTTTGTACTCATAAATTATAATTGATGTTTTTTATCCTGTAAAATATTTTCCAGAGTCCACTCAATTCTCTTTTGAAGCGGATGATGTCGTACCGGGCACTCTGATTTGATGCATATAGGGCATTGAACATATGAACAACCATCAGAATGCACAAAAAGTTCAAATGATTCGCCAAACTCGTTTTTTATTAATGTGCCCAGGGCTTCAATTTCTGCATGCGCTTCAGAAACATTCAAATACCAGGGCACTGTTAGGTGACAGTCCACGTGCAGAATATTTCCATATTTAATAATTCGCAGGTTGTGAAGATCGATCCAATTTTCTCTTCGACTAGCATTTAAAATATGAACCATTTTTGTCAGCAGTTCGACATCAGCTTCATCCATTATTCCAGCAATTGAACGTCTAAGGATCTTATAGCCGGTATAAATAATGATAATCCCAAAAATGATCGCTATGGCACTGTCTACCCAGCTTAACCTGGTAAGTAAGATCAATAGGAGTCCGGCAATTATTCCAAAAGTGGAATAAGAGTCAGAAATAAGATGACGTCCGCTCGCTATCAATGCCACAGATTGATTTCTTTTGCCATTCTTCACACCAATTAACCCAACTCCAAGATTTATTACCGCGGTAATGCCAACCAGGATCATTCCCCTATCAATTTGATGAAGTATTATGGGGTAGATCAAATGTTGAATTGCTTTGTAGATAATAATTGCCCCGGCCGAAAGGACCAAAGTGCCTTCAACAGCCGCGGAAAGAAATTCTGCTTTACCATGACCATAAGGATGATTAATGTCCCGCGGCATAGCGGCGATATATAAACTATACAGGCCGATAAATCCTGCCACTACGTTCACAATACTTTCCAGGGCATCCGTTAAAATAGCTACCGAATGTGTGAGGTAATATGCAATGAATTTAATAACAAGCAAAACAACCGAAATGGCTGCCACCCATTTTTGAATGTTTAAATTTTGTTGCTGCTTTTCCAAGACGGGCAAGTTATTCAAATTTCCTTTCTATAAAATATCCTATGATTTTTTGAAAAATTTCCTCAGGTTACCACGCATGCGGAAATAAAATTCTTTATTGAATAACTGTGAATCTTTTAATGCTTTATAAGTAAGAAAAACTCCAATCGGGACCAGCACAAAAGTTGAAAGCCAAACACCGACGAAAGGGCTCATTGACCCTTCCTTTGCCATTTTTTGCCCGGTGTTACTCAAAAAATAAAATACCATAAAAAATATGATGGCAAAAATCAGTGGCGTTCCCAGGCCGCCTTTCCGAATAATAGAACCGAGCGGCGCTCCTACAAGGAAAAGGACAAGACATGCGAGCGATAAACTGATCTTACGGTGCCATTCAATCTGATGAGCCCTTAAATCTTTGTCTTTGCTCTTATACTCCGCCGCAATGACGTCATTAACAGACTTGGCCGATATAGCCTGGTTGGTTGCTTTCTCATTAATAAAGCTTCTCAGTGAATCAGGCAAAATCTTATCAAAACTTTTTACAGGTTTGAACTTAAGCGTATCAGTCCTTTTCCAACCTGAATCTAAATAAGCAGTAAACTGGAAATAAGATAAAACTTCTTTTTTGACTCTTGATTTTAAATTCGCCACTTCCTTTTTTATTGAATCAATAGCATAATCCAACTGCTTCATATTTCGCATTTGTTGATTAGTCAGGTTTACGCTGTCGGAAGTTCTGTTGAACTGCAGAGCACTTAAGTCAAATTGGGTGGTATATTCTTTAAAGCCAAGGCGAATAAAATCTGAATTTGAATACCTGTCTCCTCTTTCCTGGTATCGCCATCCATCTTTTAATGCCATTTCCAAATAGCGACTATTACCGGTTACCCGCATCACGCCACTTTTTGCCACTATAAAGTTATCCTGCAAAGGCCCCCCTTTTTCATAAATGATCACATCATGAATAATGCTGTCATTTTCTTTTTTTCCAATTTTGATAGCAAAGCCCTGGATCTTATTGTAAAAAACTCCTTCTTTTAATTCGAAAGCAGGTTGCTTTCTATAGATATCGCCAAGCAAGGTTCTTGATTTTAATACAGCCACCGGCATCACATAATTGGCAAATAAAAAGGCAAGAAGACAAAGAATAAGAGAAATAATAAACAATGGTCGCATAAAACGCAGCAAAGAAATGCCTGCAGATTTTATGGCGACCAGTTCAAAACTTTCACCCAGATTGCCAAAGGTCATTAACGATGATAGCAAAACTGCAAGAGGCAAAGCCAACGGAACCAATGCTGCTGTCTGGTACCATGTAAATTCAAGAATGATAGCTGTGCTTAATCCTTTGCCTACAAAATCGTCGATCCAAAGCCAAAAAAACTGCATCACCAATACAAGCAACGTAATAAAAAATGTTGCTATGAATGGTCCTACAAAAGCTTTGACTATAAGTATGTCTAATTTCTTAATCAAGCCGCGGGTTGTTTTATTGAATAGCTACCGTGATACTAAATCGAAGTTGTAAATTCATTTAATGGATAATGAAACAAAAATACATCTTTCAGCTTTCGAGATGAATTTGCTTACTGACTCCAATTGGATTTTAACAAAGAACAATATTATAAAAAAGGGGCAACGACTACTGGAAGAAGTTCAGTACAATATTCTCGACTATACGAAGTTGCGCCCCAATTTATTTCCTGCTGAAGTAGTTGCCATTTCACCAAAAATATCAAGAGGAGAAAACTACAACGGACTTCCATGGTTAATGCTGGATTATCCCCGTTTCTTTGATAAAGAAGATATTTTTGCCATCCGCACCATGTTGTGGTGGGGAAATTTCTTTAGTACCACTCTGCATCTGTCCGGAAAATACAAAAAGGAATACAGCGATTCCATTACACTTGCACACCAAAGTTTATGTAAAGATCAATTTTATATATGCATCAATGAACACCAGTGGCATCATCATTTCGAACAAGAAAATTATTTGCCGGTAAATAATTTTACACAAACAGAATTTATAGAATTGATCAGGAAAAGAGACTTTGTAAAATTAGCATCCAAATTCTCTTTAGATGAGTGGGGTAATGCTATAACGTTGTTATCAGGAAATTTCGTAAGAATAGTCGACTGGTTGGCTTAATTGCTTCCAATGCGATGGAATAAATCTTTTATTTGATAGTTCCACAACATGCTTTGATCCTTTACTTCTTTTTTCTCGGCAAAATCTTTTACAACCAAAATTGTTTGATTTGTTACTTCAGATTTTTCAATGCTGAATTCAAAAAATTCTTCTTTTGGAGTATCGAGCCAATGAAACCGAATAAATTTTTCATCCTGGCTTTCCAGCACTTCGGCCTTTTGAGAAGAGCCATTCCATGAAAAAAAGAAAACGTTATCCCGCTCATCCACTTTGTCGGCGAACCATTCCTGCAGGCCCGCAGGCGTAGCAAGAAATTCATACAAAATGCTGGGTGAACATCTCACCGGGTACTCAAGTGTGTACAGTTGTTTGCTCATCTTGGTCTTTTAATATCATCAATCAATGCAATTATAAATAATTATTCCACGCGTCAAAGTTTTTTTCTGTTTATTTTTTCACCTTTAGTAAAATCATATACTAAAACTTTCTCAACAGCGTTCTATTGAGGCCAGAAATAATTTTGGGACGTATTGCTAATTGACTTAATTTGCTTTGACGTTCAACAGATTCTGGTGGACAACGGACATTGTGATGGGATTTTTTTGGGAATAATGACTAACCAGCTAACATAATTCTTTAACCCTAAAAACAACCCATTTTTAAAACCAACCTATGAGTATGCGACAGTTGAAGATCACGAAGTCGATTACGAATCGTGAATCTCAAAGTCTCGAAAAGTACCTTCAGGAAATCGGCAAGGTTGACCTTATTAGCCCCGAAGAAGAGGTAAAATTAGCCCGACTTATTAAACAAGGAGATCAAAAAGCATTGGACAGATTGACCAAAGCCAATCTTCGCTTTGTTGTGTCAGTAGCTAAGCAATACCAGAACCAGGGGTTGTCTCTTCCTGACCTGATTAACGAAGGAAATCTCGGCCTTATTAAAGCAGCTCAACGTTTTGATGAAACCCGCGGTTTCAAATTCATCTCTTACGCAGTTTGGTGGATTCGCCAAAGCATTCTACAAGCATTAGCTGAACAGTCTCGTATTGTTCGCCTGCCTTTGAATAAAGTCGGATTGACCAATCGTATTCAAAAAGCCTATTCCCAACTGGAGCAGGAATTTGAAAGAGAACCATCCGCTGAAGAGCTTGCCACGTTGCTGGAAATGGACATTGAAGAAGTTTCGGCTACACTCGGCATATCAGCTCGTCATGTAAGTGTAGACACTCCTCTTTCAGAAGGTGAGGACAATACTCTTTTGGATGTGCTGGAAAATCCAAACGCGGTAAAGACTGACAACGCCTTAGATCACACTGAATCTTTGAAAGTAGAAATTGAGCGTTCGTTGAAAGCTCTTACTGAAAGACAAAAAGAAGTGATTTGTTTTTTCTTTGGCATCGGCGTGGATCACCCCATGAGTCTTGAAGACATTGGTGAAAAATTCAGCTTGACCCGCGAAAGAGTTCGCCAGATCAAAGACAAGGCCATTACCAAATTAAGAACAGTAAATCGTTGTAAACTTTTAAGAACTTACTTAGGTAACTAATGAAATAAAACTTTACTCTTATACTTATCTTTGCAATCTTATTTTAAAGTGAACATTTATATGTTCACTTTTTGTTTTTTTGATACTGAAAAAATGTAGTAAAATATGTTTGAGTCACTGAGTGATAAACTGGAATCGGCCTTTAAAAATCTAAAAGGCCAGGGAAGAATTACAGAACTCAATATTGCTTCAACTGTAAAAGAAATTCGCCGTGCACTGGTAGATGCCGATGTGAATTATAAAATAGCAAAAGAATTCACCGATAAAATAAAAGATAAAGCAGTTGGCGAAAAGGTAATGAATGCCGTCAGCCCCGGCCAGTTAATGACAAAAATTGTAAAAGATGAATTGGCTGAGCTAATGGGCGGGCAGGAAAGTAGTTTCAATGCAAAAGGAAATCCTGCTGTGATTTTAATTGCCGGTTTACAAGGTAGTGGTAAAACAACCTTTAGCGGCAAACTTGCTAATTATCTGAAAACAAAAAAGGGACTTTCTCCCATGCTTGTCGCTGCTGATATTTACCGACCTGCGGCTATAGAGCAATTGAAAGTTCTTGGAGAACAAATCGGTGTTGAAGTATACGCAGAAGAAGAAAACAAAGATGCTGTTTCTATTGCGAAAAATGCCCTCAAAGAATCAAGATCGAAAAATAAAAATGTTCTCATTATTGATACTGCAGGTCGCTTAGCTATTGACGAAGCCATGATGACCGAGGTGGCTGATATTAAAAATGCGGTTAGTCCAAATGAAATTTTGTTTGTAGTGGATAGCATGACCGGGCAGGATGCTGTAAATACTGCAAAAGCTTTTAATGATCGTTTGGACTTTTCCGGCGTTGTTCTTACAAAATTGGATGGCGACACAAGAGGTGGCGCCGCACTTTCCATTAAGTACACCGTTAGCAAACCAATTAAGTTTGTTAGCAGCGGCGAAAAAATGGATGCGCTGGATGTATTTTACCCGGAACGAATGGCCCAGCGCATTTTAGGAATGGGCGATATTGTTTCGTTGGTAGAAAAAGCGCAGGAACAATTTGATGAAGAACAGGCAAAAAAATTGGAAAGCAAGATCAGGAAAAATAAATTTGATTTTTCCGATTTCAAACAACAACTGGAGCAGATCAAGAAGATGGGTAACCTGAAGGACCTGATGGGTATGATACCGGGAGTTGGAAAACAGATCAAAGACATTGATATAAGCGATGATTCATTTAAAGGAATTGAAGCGATGATCAATTCAATGACGCCGGAAGAAAGAGCTGACCCCGATCTTATCGACAGCAGCCGCAGACGAAGGATTGCAAAAGGAAGCGGAAAAGATATAAGTGAAGTAAACGCTTTCATGAAGCAATTTGAACAAATGCGCAGCATGATGAAGAATATGAACAAGATGAATATGTTTGGAAAAATGATGGGAATGAAACGTTAGTCCGGAGTTATGAATTATTAGTACAATTATCTCATTCGGGTTATATTCACAATTGACCACTCACCATTGACATGATTTCCTCTCTTGACAATTATCAGAATATTTTTTTTATTGGTATAGCCGGTTCGGGAATGAGTGCGTTAGCTCAATACCTGGCAGGCATTGGAAAATCTGTGGGCGGATCTGATCGCTTTTTTATTTCGGATCAACCAAATGAAACAAGGGATAAATTGGAAGCTGAAAGGATAAAATGTTTTCAACAGGATGGCTCAGGAATTTCTGAAACAACGGAATTAATAATTGCATCCACCGCTGTGGAAGAAATAAATATTGAAATTCAAAAAGCGAAAAAACTCAACATTCCTGTCCTGCTTCGTTCTGAATTACTCACTCTTATCAGTAATACAAAAAAAACAATTGCTGTCGGAGGAACTTCAGGTAAATCAACAACGACAGCTATTTTATTCGACATACTCGATCATTCCGGGATGGAACCAAGCATCATCAGCGGTGCAGGATTAGTGAGATTACAAAAGCAGGGAAAAATAGGAAATGAATATGTCGGCAAAGGTGATTGGTTGGTAATCGAGGCGGATGAATCTGATGGATCGATCATTAACTATCATCCGGAGATTGGCCTTTTGCTGAATATTGATAAAGACCATAAGGAAATTGATGAACTGAAAAATATTTTTCAAACTTTCAAAAACCACACAAAAAATTTATTTATCGTAAATGCCTCTAACGCTTTAACAGCACCTTTTTCTCAAAATAAACAACAAGATTTTTCTTCGACTGACGCAGAAGCAGGTTACCGGGCAACTGGTTTTACTCAAACAGGTTTCCAAATACATTTCAAAATAAATGGGGTTTATTTTTCCATGAATGCGATCGGCAGGCACAATATGGAAAATGCTTTGGCTGCCACATGCGTGGCTAATCAAATTGGCGTTGATTTAAAAATTTGTGCAGAAGCTATAAAAAATTACCAAGGCATTTACCGGCGCAACCAGGTATTGGGACAAAAAAACGGAATTTGGGTCATTGATGATTATGCGCATAATCCTGTGAAAGTTGCTTCAGCTATCCGGTCAGTACAACCCCTGGCAAAAAAAGTCATTGCATGGTTTCAACCGCATGGATATGGGCCCACAAGGTTTCTCCGTAATGATTTTGTAAAAGAAATTTCGCAAGCCTTACGATCACAAGACGAAATATGGATGAGTGAAATTTTTTACGCCGGCGGAACTACTACAAAAAATATCAGTGCAACCGATTTGATCAATGATCTGAAAACACTTGGCGCCAATGCTTTTTTTATTGAAAACAGGAATGATTTGGTAGCAACCATCAAATCTCACCTTACAGATGATTGTTGTATTTTGTTGATGGGAGCAAGAGATCCCGGTTTGGATGAATTTGCAAAAAAATTTTTTGAAGAATTATGAATGATCGTTTCGAAATAATCGCTGATGTTATCAAAAATCGCCGCAGCATTAAGCCGGTAAAAATGAATGGCAAAAAAATTCCTGATGAACAAATTTGGGAATTGCTAAACCTGGCAAACTGGGCTCCTACTCATGGCCGCACCGAACCGTGGAGATTTATTGTTTACTCAGGCGATAAAGTGCAGGGATTTTGTCATCAGCACGCGGAACTATACAAGTCACATACTCCACCGGCAAAATTTGAACAAGCCAACTACGATAAACAATATCATAATGGTGACTTAGCGTCTCATATAATTGTTGCGAACATGCAAAGAGGAAATCTTCCAAAAGTTACTCTTTTGGAAGAAATAGCAGCCACGTCAATAGCAATTCAAAATATTCTGTTAGGAGCCACAGCCGGGGACATCACCAGCTTTTGGAGTACCGGTGGAATGACTCACCATCAACCAATGAAAAACTTTCTTCAACTAAAAGAAGAAGACATTGTAATGGGAATTCTTTATCTCGGTTATTCAGACGAAAAAATGGAAGGGAAAAGACAAACAGAAATAGAACAAAAAGTAATTTGGAAATAAAGGGGAGGCGCTGAACGTATCAAAGGTTTTTGGAGATGATTTCTATTCATTCAACCGCTGGTAACAAAACATTCCGCTTTGTGACAAAAATATGTTTGCATTTTGGAATTCTGCCCTTATTTTTGCCGTTCGAATAAACCTATTTTTTAACCGCATTTAAATTTCTATTTAAGATGCCAGTCAAGATCAGACTTCAAAGACACGGGTCTAAAAAAAGGCCATTCTACTTTATCGTAGTGGCCGATGCCCGTAGCCCACGCGACGGTAAATTCATTCAAAAACTTGGTACTTACAATCCCCTCACTGTTCCGGCAACTATTCAGGTTGACAGGCAGAAGGCATTGGAATGGCTACACAAAGGTGCGCAGCCCACTGACACAGTGCGCCGCATTTTGTCGTTCAAAGGAGTATTGTACCTGAAACATTTGCTTCGTGGTGTAGATCTCGGGCTGTTCGATCAGGCAACCGCCATGGAAAAGTTCACAAAATGGAGCACAGAACATGATGCTCAAATTAGAAAACGCCAGGACGACGCTCAACGAAACAGACGTGTACGGAGACCTATGCCGGGTCGCAGACCTGAAAGAAGGACCGACAACGGCGGGCAGGGTTAATGCTTGCCAATGTAAGCAGATCCCTTATCCCAAAAGGTATTAGGTGATGTTTTTTAGCATCACCTTTTTTATTTCACGAGTTATATTTTTGTAACCAGCAACAGAATTACTTTTGAGCTTCGTTGCGTCGCACTCTTGTACGTTCTGTTCTCTATTCATCAGTCACAACTTACAATTGACGACTTACAGCTTTGGCCGAATATTTTAAAATAGGAAAGTTTGTCGCCGCTCATGGCCTTAAGGGCGAACTTGTTTTAAAACATGAACTAGGAAAGAAAACCTCATTGAGAGGGTTACAAACCATTTTTATTGAAGAAAAAAAAGATTCTTTTATTCCTTGGTTTGTTGAAAGCACAAAAATCAAATACGATGATCAGGTTTTTATAAAACTGGAAGAAGTGTTTACAAGAGAAGCAGCTATCAAACTCACACAAAGGGAAGTGTGGTTTACCGAAGACGATCTGAAAAGATTCTCGGCTAAATCTTCCCCTGTTAATTTGTTAGGCTATACGATTATCAATGATGAAAAATCAATCGGGCAAATTGAAGAAATAATTGAGCAGGCTCATCAAATGCTTTGTAAAACTAAGATCAATGAGAAAGAAGTTTTAATCCCATTAAATGAAGACACCTTGAAAAAAATAGATCACAAAAAAAAGGAAGTAATTGTAAAACTGCCGGAAGGATTGCTGGAAATATATTTAGAACCCTGATTCACATGATCAAAAAAGGTTTTTGAAAAATAAGAAGTATCCAATTTCCCCATAAATCCATTGAAATCCTGCAAATCATAGTGCTATTTCGGTCCTTTTATAAAATCAGCAAGCAGTTTCATCCTGTAATAAAGATTACTCAGCATCAGTGAAATATTATTCTTTACTTTTTCCACGCTATTCCCGTTCATCTTTTTAATGTTTTTGAGCTCTTCGATCTTCTCATCAATTTTATCAATCAGTTTTTCAGCATTCCAGCCAATATATTTTTTGTTGCGGTCATCAAAAACATGATAAGGTTCAATGGCGCCTGCTTTCAATTTCTTGAATTTGAAATTATTTTTGATCGCTTCTTTTATGGCGTCATTGCTCAGCAAATCAATCATCACATCAGGAGAGTTGTTATTCTTATATGCATTATGAAAAATATTCAGGTTGTCTCTCAATTCCCGGATCACCTGCCTTTTCAAAACATCATTGGTTTTACTTTCTTTATTCAAAAAAGTAAGCAGGTCTTTCAGCGGGCCAATACCCGTTTTGAGCCAGTCTAAATTCATAAATCAAAATTCAAAAGTGAAAAGTAAAAAATAGTTACCGGTGAGAAGAGAATTTTGACTTTTTAATTTTTACTTTTTACTTGAGCGTACCTTTGAATAAATGTCTGACCAACTCCGTCATATTGCTCACTTTGATCTCGACTCTTTCTTTGTTTCCGTTGAAATACTGAATGATCCTTCCTTAAAAGGTAAGCCGGTTCTTGTGGGCGGAAGTGACCGTGGCGTGGTGGCTGCCTGCAGCTATGAGGCGAGAAAGTTCGGCATTCATTCTGCTATGCCGATGAAACAGGCGAAGAAACTCTGTCCGCAGGCAATCGTTGTAAGCGGCATGCGTGGCGAATACAGTCGCTATTCAAGATGGGTAACGGATATTATTGCTTCCAAAGTTCCCCTGTTTGAAAAAGCTTCTATCGACGAATTTTATATTGATCTCACTGGTATGGACAAGTTTTTCGGGGTCAGCAAATACACAAAAGAATTGCGTGAACTGATCATTAAAGAAACCGGTCTTCCCATTTCCTGTGGTTTATCGTCTGGAAAAATGATCAGCAAGATCGCTACTAACGAAGCCAAGCCAAATGGCTTTTTAGAAATTCCTCACGGAAAAGAAACAGATTTTTTATGGCCTTTACCTATTGAAAAAATTCCGGGCGTTGGTAAGAACACTGAACAACAATTAAAGAATTTCGGCATTTATAAAATAGAAGATATTGCCAAAACACCGATTGATGTAATGGAAAAATATTTTGGAAAATGGGGTGAAGCGCTCTGGAGAAAATCAAATGGGATTGATAATGCTGTAATCGAAACGGGCTGGGAGCAGAAAAGTATGAGTCATGAAAATACTTTTGAAGAAGATAAAACCGATATTGATTTTTTATACAGCGAATTGGTAAGGCTTACTGAAAAAACAGCTTATTCATTACGGGAAGACGACATGCTTACCGGTTGCGTAACGGTTAAGATAAGATATTCAAATTTTGAAACTACTTCACGGCAGGAAGCCATTGATTATAATTCTCTAGATGACAAACTGATCGCTAAAGTAAAAGACCTCTTCAACAAATCATGGCAAAAAGGAAGGCCGGTGCGATTACTAGGTGTTCGTTTCAGTCAATTAATTCCTTTCACCATGCAAATGAGTTTGTTTGAAAATAATGCAGAGAAATTAAATCTCTACAAAGCAGTCGATGATATTAAGAACAGATTTGGAAATAAAACAATTGTTAAAGCTGTTACGTCACACCTCACTGAGAGTATAAATCGAAATACTGCCAGGCATAACAAGAAAAAATCGTAAGAAGAATATGGTTAATCAATCAAAACCATTAGTTCTTACTCCTTATCTTCGCTGTTTTAAAAAAACAATTTATCATGCCAAAAGCCTGGAAAGATTATCTCGAAGAAAATAAAGACCGCTTTTTAGATGAAATGCTCGATCTCCTACGCATTCCGTCCGTGAGTGCAAAGAGTGAACATAAAGACGATATGCATAAATGTGCGGAACTGGTAAAGCAGCGATTACTCGATGCAGGTTGCGATAAGGCCGAGGTTATGATCACACAAGGCCACCCTGTTATTTTTGGAGAAAAAATAATTGATCCGGCAAAACCTACAGTGCTTATATACGGACATTATGATGTACAGCCTGTTGATCCTTTGAATCTATGGCACAGCGACCCATTTGAACCTACTATAAAAGACGGCAAAGTATATGCGAGAGGAAGTGCGGACGACAAAGGGCAATTTTTTATGCATGTAAAAGCCCTGGAAACTATGGTGAAGACTAAAACCATGAGCACCAACATAAAATTTTTAATAGAAGGAGAAGAAGAGGTTGGTTCGCCGAGCCTTGGAAAATTTGTTGCAGAACACAGAGAACTGTTGAAAACGGATGTGATACTGATCAGCGACAGTGCCATGCTCAGTATGGAAACTCCATCGCTTGACATCGGTGTCCGTGGCTTAAGTTATATTGAAGTAGAAGTAACCGGACCGAATCGCGATCTTCATAGCGGAACCTATGGAGGTGCTGTCGCAAATCCAATTACAATACTTGCAGAGATGATCGCCGGTTGCCATGACAAAAAAAATCATATCACTATTCCCGGCTTTTACGACGATGTAGTGTTACCCACAAAGGAAGAAAAACGCCTGTTGAAAAAAGCTCCTTTCAATGAAGAAGAATACAAAAAAGAATTAGGCATAAATGAATTATGGGGAGAAAAAGGATTCACTACTAATGAAAGAACCGGCATTCGGCCGACACTTGAAATAAATGGTATTTGGGGTGGCTACCAGGACGAAGGAGCAAAAACAGTGTTGCCCTCAAAAGCAACAGCAAAAATTTCTGCCCGCCTTGTTCCTAATCAATCTTCAAAAAAAATAACTGAACTGTTATTGAATTATTTCAAATCCATAGCTCCGCCTTGTGTTACGGTTAAAGCATTCGAACATCATGGAGGCGAAGCTTACCTGACACCCATCGACAGTAAAGGATACCAGGCAGCGGCAAAAGCAGTGAAAAAAACTTTTGGAAAAAATCCAATACCTGTTCGTGGTGGCGGAAGTATTCCAATCTGCTCTATTCTTGAACATGAGTTAGGAGTAAAGATCGTGTTCATGGGTTTCGGATTAGATAACGACAACCTTCATTCGCCAAACGAAAAATACAACATAGAGAATTATTACAAGGGCATAGAAACGATCCCCTATTTCCATAAATTTTTTGCGGAAGGTTAAGATCTTATTTTTCTCAACACCTTACCTTTATGTGCAGCGATATGATCGGTTTTGTCGCTTTTGATTTCATATTGAGGATCGCCTTTCGAGGCATGATGAGTGTATCCCTTGTAATTAAAATCTTTTACATGCACTTTAATAATAATGCCGGAAACCTGCCCCGCTTCTGAATTCCAACTCACATGATCACCTGTTTTAAATTGCTTTGACATAAGTTTTAATTTTGGCAATTACAATTTCTGAAGCAAGAATAGAGCCTCATTCTGTAAACGTCATGGAAAAAGAAAAAATTCGTCTTGATAAATATCTTTGGGCCATTCGCCTGTTTAAAACAAGAACAGCGGCGGCAGCCGCCTGTGATATGGGTAAAGTAAAATTTAACGGGTATGCCGCCAAAGCATCGAAACATATAAGCATTGGCGATGAATACGAAGTGAAAACAGAAAATAAAAGATGGAGAATAAAAGTGACAGGCTTTTTACAAAAGCGTGTGAAATACGAAGAGGCGATAAAGTATTTTATAGATATTACGCCAGCCGAAGAAATTCAACGATTACAATACCAGGCTTCCGCCTTTCATACGGGCAAAAGACAAAGTAAAATTGGCAGACCTACCAAAAAAGAAAGAAGAGATCTTGACGAATTTTTTGGTGAATAGAATTTAAGGGGATTCGCACAATTTTTCTATGAGTAATTTCAGCTATCCCTCTATTTTACGTCAACTCTTAAGATGATAATTGTTCTGAAATTCACTATTGAAAGGATTTTTCCTGGCAAAAAACAAAATTGAAAATACTGTTGACAACCCAGGAACAACTGGCTAATTGTTCAACAGCAGCGTGAGGAAAAATTCCTGGCCTACGGGGTGTTTTTACAACTTCGGCGGCAATGAATATACCGGCAGTCATTATTACTAACAAGTACTAAGAACTTAGATTGACAAGGACGATCCCGGTTAAAAGATCCGATTTCGGAAGTGAATTATAATACAAGGGGAAAAACCGGGAATTAGCAGGCGTAAATCATAACAATAATTACAGGCGCAGCATTGTTTTACTTAAACACGTCCATGCCGGTCACATTGAGGCAAATTATAAAAAAGTAAATTAAAATTTGCTTCCGGGAACCGAAGTAGCAACATCCAAAAAGTAAAACGATCAATGTAAAAGGAGTCGTGAAAAAATTTACATTGAGCAATGAAGTCTCCCGATCAAATCGGGAGACTTCTTGTTTTAGTACAAAAGATTTTTTAATTTCTCCGGGTTCGTTACGCTGATCTTCCCCTCTTTAATTTCGATAAGTTTTTCAGATTTAAAATCACTCAGGGTTCTTATCAATGATTCAGTGGCAGTCCCTACATATTGAGCAATATCTTCCCTCGAAATTTCGATCGGTTTGTTTTGTCCCTGCACGTTGAACTTACTGTTGATGTCAACCAGCGCTTTCGCGACTCTTTTGCGCAATGAACTATAGGCTAGACTCAGCAGGCGATCTTCTTTTTCTTTTACATTTTGAGTAATGATCCTGATAAACTTGGTAGCGACCGTGATATCGCTGTACATCAGGTTATGAAAATCGTCTCTTGATATCTGGATTATTTCAGACTCTTCCAAAGCCACTGCCGTGTCTTCATAATTGTGATCTTCTATCAGTGCCGGGTAGCCAATAAAATCACCTTCGCTGTACAAATCGGTTATATATTCTTTCCCGTCATCGTTGCTTTTGAACGCTTTTACTTTTCCGGTTTTTATATAATAAAGATACCTGGGCCTTTTGCCCTCGGCATACACCAGTTGTTTTTTCGAATATATTTCCGACGTATACTCATCAAGGTTAATTGGAAGCATGCCCGTGGCACGAAGATCATTTGCCAGTTCACTCAATCCTTTGCCTGTAGGATAATATTTTTTGTGAAGCACTTCGTATTTGTGCAGTCGCGACTCAATGGCGTTCATTAACTCCAGTTCTTCAAATGGTTTGGTCACGTAATCATCCGCTCCCATTTCCATTCCTTTCCGCAGATCACTTCGCTCCGCCTTGGCTGTAAGAAATATTAAAGGAATCTCTTCCGTTTCAGGATTTTTCCTCAGCAAATGCAGTACGCCATAGCCATCAAGTTCCGGCATCATTATATCGCATACAATGAGATCTGGTTTTTCCTTCAGTGCTACTTCAATACCTTTTTTGCCATTTTCAGCGGTGAAAGTTTTGTAACCTCCCAATGAAAGTATCTCGGCTGTATTCTCACGAATGTCATCGTGATCATCTATAATCAGAATAGTTTTTTGTGACATGTTGAATTTAATATTTGCAAAGAAATGAAATGCTGACCAAAAATACCTGTTTATCCGTAATGATTAAAATCAATGCTGATTCTGAAATTTCTCATACCCCGCTCTTCGGGATGCGGTTACTTTAGCATTTTCAGCGTGTATGCCAACGATTTCCGGTACAAAAATACAATGTTACCATTGCGGTGAAGATTGCCTGACGGACAAAATCCGTCTTGATGAGAAAATATTCTGCTGCGAAGGTTGCAAAATGGTTTACCAGATCATCAATCAAAATGGTCTTTGTAACTATTACGACCTTAACCAAAATCCCGGCATTAACCAACGAATAACAATACGCAGCGACAAATTTGCTTTTTTAGAAGATAAAACAATTCAGCAGCAACTTATAAGCTTTCAAAACGATGAACAGACGCATGTTACGTTTTACCTGCCGCAAATGCATTGCAGTTCTTGTCTATACCTGCTGGAAAATCTTTACAAGCTCAATGAAGGAATCATTTCCAGCAAAGTGAATTTCACCAGGAAAGAAGTGGAAATCGTTTATTTAAACAAGAAAACTTCTTTAGCAAAAATTGCGGAGCTGCTAACAAGTATCGGGTATGAACCACACATAAGCCTGAATGATCTGAAGGAAAAACGCCCCGCCATTAGTAAGAGTTTGGTTTATCAGTTAGGGGTAGCGGGATTTTGTTTCGGAAATATTATGCTGATGAGTTTTCCCGAATACCTCGGCATTGATGCAAGCGAAACCGGATTAAGAACCATTTTTCGATGGGCAAATTTTTTTCTTGCATTACCGGTTCTTCTTTATGCAGCCTTGCCTTTCTATCAATCAGCCTGGAAAAGTTTAAAACATAAATATCTGAATATCGATGCACCGATAGCCTTAGCCATTCTCATTACTTTTATCCGCAGTGCACATGAAATAATATCAGGAACCGGCGGAGGTTATTTTGATTCAATGAGCGGGATCGTTTTTTTTATGCTTGCGGGACGCATCGTACAGGATAAAACCTATCGACAACTTTCTTTTGAAAGAGACTATACATCCTATTTTCCAATTGCTATAACTGTTCTGAAAGACAGCAATGAGATTCCCACTACCCTTCCCGATATTAAGCCGGGTGATACCCTGCTCATACACAACGAAGAATTAATTCCTGCCGATGGAATTCTTACAAGAGGAAAAGCATTTATTGATTACAGCTTTGTTACCGGGGAATCATTGCCGGTTTTGAAAGAAGTAGGAGAAATAGTATATGCAGGCGGAAAGCAGACAGGCGGCAATATTGAATTGCTCGTGGTAAAAGAAGTGGCGCAAAGCTACCTGACAAAATTATGGAGCAGGGATGAATTTAAACAAACTAAGGAAGATAAGAACTCATCTTTTGTAGATATACTGGCCCGCTATTTTACATATATTTTATTATCATTAGTAATTATAACTGCTATTTACTGGTGGATAAATGATGCTTCTAAAATATGGTCCGCGGTAACAGCTATGCTCATCATAGCATGTCCTTGTGCGCTGCTTCTGTCCAATACATTTACAAACGGAAATGTATTGCGAATTTTAGGTCGCAACCATTTTTATTTACGTAATGCACAAGCCATAGAAGACATAGCTGTTGCGGATCATATCGTTTTTGATAAAACAGGAACCCTCACCTCGACACAGCAACAGGATATAGTTTATGAAGGGAAGCCCCTGAACAAAAAACAGGAAATTCAAATTGCTTCGCTGGCTGCATGTTCTTCTCATCCACTCAGCCGTGCTTTGACAAAACATCTCGGGTGGAATGCAGAAGTAACGACAGCAAGCTTTAAAGAAATAACAGGAAAAGGTATAGCAGGGTTCGTAAGGAACGATTTGGTAAAACTTGGTTCGCATGAATTTGTTACCGGCAAAAAAAGGGCATCCGATAAAACGGCAGTCTATGTAAGTTTTGAAAATATGTTGGCAGGAAGTTATCATTTCAAAAATCACTATAGAGAATCTGTTCCTGCATTAATAGATAAATTAAAAAAGACTTACGATCTCTCCGTGATCTCGGGAGACAATGAAAGCGAAAAAGAAAATTTAAAAAATTTACTGGGGCCAGGTACGGAGCTTTTATTTAACCAACAACCTGAAGATAAACTTTACTATATAAAATCATTGCGAAGAAAAGGAAAACGGGTGATGATGATCGGTGACGGTCTGAATGATGCCGGCGCTTTAAAACAAAGCAATATAGGTATCGCGGTGGCAGAACAAACCAACAACTTTACTCCGGCCAGCGATGCTATCATTGAAGCAAAACAGCTTTCAAAGCTTGACCGTTTTATTTATTTATGCAAAGCAAATAGAAATATCATAATGGCAAGTTTTGTCTTGTCAATCGTTTATAATATCATCGGTTTATTCTTTGCTGTGCAAGGGAACCTTTCGCCCTTAATTGCTGCCATTCTTATGCCCAGCAGTTCATTAAGCATTCTCCTTATCACATTCGGAAGCAGCAGCCTGCTGGCAAAGTGGATGAAACTGTAAAGTAACCCATCTTACCTGACGAAAGTCATCTGTTTTCCTGATGGTAGTTAAGCGCTTCGTAACTGCGGAAAAATATTTTTACAAATCTTTTAAACCAAAGATATGAGTGTCATCATTGTGCTATTGATTGCCAGCGTTTCTGTTGCTGCTATTTTCCTCGGTGCTTTTTTGTGGAGCGTAAAGTCCGGGCAATTTGAAGATGACTACTCCCCCGCGTCAAGAATTCTTTTTGAAGATAAACCATCCTCTTCCAATAAAACATCCTGATTTTTAAAAACACAGACCTGTATGCAAGTAGAGAAATTTTATTATGACAACAAAATTGTAAAGGCCTTTGCCTATGCAACGGTAATTTTTGCCATTGTAGGTATGTTGGCGGGTTTATGGGTGGCTATTCAATTTTATTACCCCGCTGCCACTTTAAACCTGGCGCCTACTACATTTGGGCGTCTGCGTCCGCTGCATACAAATGCGATCATTTTTGCATTTGTAGGTAATTGCATTTTCACCGGTGTTTATTATTCGCTGCAGCGTTTATGCAAAGCAAGAATGTTCAGCGATAAACTAAGCTGGATCCATTTCTGGGGCTGGCAGGCTATTATTGCTTCGGCTGCCATCACCTTGTTGATGGGTTTTACTACCGGTAAAGAATATGCAGAACTGGAATGGCCAATTGATATTGCAATTACCATTGTATGGGTAGTGTTTGGTATCAATATGTTTGGTACTATTCTCAAAAGAAGAGAAAAACATTTATACGTTGCCATCTGGTTTTATATTGCTACCTGGGTTACAGTAGCATTGCTGCATATCGTGAACTCCTTTGAGATACCTGTTTCCTTCATGAAAAGCTATAGCTGGTATGCAGGTGTGCAAGACGCATTGGTACAATGGTGGTATGGCCATAACGCGGTCGCCTTCTTTCTTACTACTCCCATTCTTGGTTTGATGTATTATTTTTTACCCAAGGCCGCAAACAGACCCGTTTATTCATACCGCCTTTCTATCATTCACTTCTGGGCCCTGATATTTCTTTATATCTGGGCAGGTCCGCACCATCTATTATATACAGCGCTTCCCGACTGGGCACAATCTCTCGGAACTGTTTTCTCAATTATGTTGATTGCACCAAGCTGGGGAGGAATGCTGAATGGCCTATTTACACTTAGAGGAGCATGGGATAAAGTAAGAGAAGATCCGGTTTTGAAATTTATGGTCGTAGCAGTAACCTGTTATGGTATGTCCACATTTGAGGGGCCTATGCTGAGTTTGAAAAGCATAAACGCTATCTCCCACTTCACTGACTGGACAATTGCTCACGTACATATTGGCGGATTAGGATGGAACGGTTTTATGGCGTTTGCCATGCTATATTATTTAATTCCGAGAATGTGGGGAACGAACCTGTATTCAAAGAAACTTGCAACAAATCATTTCTGGCTCGGAACGATTGGAATTATTCTATATGCAGTGCCTTTGTATTGGGCCGGCTTCACTCAAAGTTTAATGTGGAAATCATTTACACCGGAAGGTCAATTGAAATTCCAATTCCTCGAAACAGTTACGCACATTATTCCGATGTACATTACCCGTAGCGTAGGTGGCGCCCTGTACCTGTCGGGTGCATTACTGATGACCTATAATCTTTACAAAACAATCAAACAGGGAAAATTCATTCCCAACGAAGAAGCAGAGGCGGCTCCTCTTATAAAAGAAGCAAAAAAGAAACGTGAGTACTGGCATCGTGTACTCGAAGGAAAACCTGTTTTGTTCCTCGTATTAAGCCTCATCGTTGTTGCCATTGGTGGCGCAATAGAAATGATTCCAACCTTTTTGGTGAAATCAAATATTCCAACCATCGCAAGTGTGAAGCCGTACACTCCACTCGAGTTGCAGGGTCGTGATATTTATGTTCGTGAAGGTTGTTATCTCTGCCACTCACAAATGATCCGTCCCTTCCGTGATGAAGTAGCGAGATACGGTGAATATTCAAAAGCCGGTGAGTTTGTTTATGATCATCCCTTTCAGTGGGGAAGTAAACGTACAGGCCCGGATTTGGCGAGAGAAGGCGGAAAATATCCTGATAGCTGGCACTACAATCATATGTACGATCCACGGTCAATGTCACCCGGTTCAATTATGCCGCAATATGTATGGCTCTTAGATGATAACCTGGACACTTCATCAACGGCGGCCAAGATCAGGGCAATGAAAACTTTGGGAGTTCCTTATCCTGCTGGCTATGATAAAATTGCAAATAATGATCTCGTACAACAGGAAGATTCAATTACAGCTAATTTGAAAAAAGATAAAATAGAAACACCGCCCAATAAAGAAATCATAGCATTGATCGCTTACCTGCAAAGAATAGGCAGGGATATAAAGACAGAAACTCCTACGGCATCTAAAGGAGCTCAGGCGGGCATTTCTTTAAATGAAAAAAGCAAACAATAGTTATTAACTAAAAAATTACCAGTTAGGGGACATAAAGTATGAAGTTCATTAACTACATCGAAAAAATTAGCGGGGTTGACATTTATGGCCTGATTTCGCTTCTCATTTTTGTTCTGTTCTTCACCGTGGTGCTGATATGGGTTTTTCGTGCAGATAAGAAAAAAATTAAAGAGATCAGTGAGATTCCTTTACACTAACACTAAAACTGGAGAATATGTCTTTATTCAAAAAACCATTAAAAAAAATTTTAACCATAATAACAGGGTTGTTATTATCTGCCCCAGTATGGGCTGCCGGCACGGAGGATACAAATCCGCTGTATAATCCTTTAACTATTTTACTGATCTGTGTGATGATAATATTATTGTTTGCCATCGGTGTACTTGGAAATATATTGACCGGTTCCGGGGAAATCATATTGTTAAAGTGGAAGAAGAAAAAAGAAGATCAAAAAAAATCGCCGGTTACACAGGTAGCAGCTATGCTCGCAGGCCTGATGCTTATTAGTTCAGCAATCTTTGCGCAAGGAACTCCTGCAACAACACCGGCAGAAACTCCAACAACTATTGGCGGTTTAACTCCGGCGGTATTTTACATAATGGTAAGTGTCATATTCATTGAGCTGTTAGTGATACTCGTTTTACTTATTAATGTTCGACTGCTGGTTAAATCGCAAAAAGAAAGTCTTGTTGCTGCGCCGGCTGTAGCAAAAGAAGTTGTGAAAAAACAAAAAGTTTCATGGTGGGGTCGTTTCAATAAATTAAAACCAATTGAAGAGGAAGCTGACCTTGATCTTGGACATGACTACGATGGCATTCGCGAATTGAATAATCGCCTTCCGCCATGGTGGTTATATGGTTTCTATCTTACTATTGTTTTTGCCGCTGTTTATTTATGGAGATATCATGTGGCTCATTCGGCACCACTAAGCAGGGAAGAATATGAAATAGCTGTGCAGAAAGCTGACCAGAGAATAAAAGAATACCTAAAAGAAAAAGGCGATGCAGTCAATGAAAATACGGTAACGATGCTGGGTGCTACCGATATTACAGAAGGTAAAAAATTATTTGAGACTACCTGTGTTGTCTGCCATAATGCAGGTGGTGCGGGCAATATAGGACCCAACCTTACTGATGATTATTGGTTGCATGGTGGCGATATAAAAAGCGTTTTTAAAACAATCAAATACGGAATAAATGCCATGCCCACATGGCAAAACACTTACAGTAATAAGCAGATTGCTCAATTGGCAAGTTATGTAAAGTCCCTTCATGGTACCAACCCGGCAAATGCCAAAACACCGCAAGGGGAGCTCTATAAAGAGGATATGTCAAACTCCGCACCTGCTGCTGATTCCACCGCTCCGAAAAAAGAAAATAAAGTAGCATCTAATTAAGGTTTCTAAATGAATACACCAAGCGACATACAAAATCAGCAAGAGATAAGAACCGAATCTTTCCGGGACCGAATGGTAACAATAGATGAGAAAGGAAAGAGAAACTGGGTGTATGCGCAAAAACCAAAAGGAAAATTTTATAGCATCCGTACCTATGTAAGCTGGTTTTTCTTTATTCTTTTTTTCTCGCTCCCTTTTATAACCATCAAAGGAAGACCGCTGTTTCTTTTTAATATTCCCGAAGCAAAATTTATCATTTTTGGAAAAGTCTTCTGGCCACAGGATTTTTTCATTTTCGGTTTAACGATGATCACCTTTATTGTGTTCATTGTATTATTTACTGCTGCCTTCGGCCGCCTGTTTTGCGGGTGGGTTTGCCCGCAAACTATTTTTATGGAAATGCTGTTTCGGAAAGTTGAATATTTGATTGAAGGAGATGCGGCATCCCAAAAACTTTTAAAAAAATCTCCCTGGACAAGTAAGAAGATTTTCAGAAAGATTACCAAGCATGTTGTCTTTTACCTGCTTGCATTTATTATAGCCAATTTTTTTCTTTCCTACATCATTGGCATGAAACAACTGGAAAAAATTATTACCGGACCTCTTTCTGAACACCTTGGAGGTTTCAGCGGTATTTTAGTTTTTTCAGGAATATTTTATGGTGTGTATGCTTATTTCCGTGAACAGGCTTGCACGGTAATCTGTCCCTATGGCCGTTTACAAAGTGTGTTGCTTGATCGGAATTCAATGATCGTTGCTTACGATTACAAGCGTGGTGAGCCAAGAGGGAAATTTAAAAAAGGAACAAATGTTGAAACCGGCGATTGCATCGATTGTTTTCAATGCGTGAAAGTTTGTCCTACCGGTATTGATATTCGCAACGGGACACAAATGGAATGTGTGGGTTGTACTGCATGTATAGATGCCTGTAACAAAATGATGACAGCGGTGAACAGGCCAACAGGGCTTGTTCGTTATGCTTCTGAAAATGGCGTCGCATCCGGGGAAAAACTACGGTACACCGGTCGCATGAAATTTTATACGATATTATTGATCTTGCTATCCGGCTTGCTGACAACTTTATTGCTGAGCCGAAAAGATGTGGATGGTACAGTGATTCGCGCACCGGGAATGCTTTACCAGGAACGTGGTACAGACAGTATTTCCAATTTGTATAATATCAAAATCGTCAATAAGACAATAAAAGACATTCCACTGACTCTGAAGCTTGAAGATGCACCGGGACGAATCATTGAAGCAGAAGGAAGATCTATTTCGGTTCCAAAAGAAGGGCAAGGCATGGGATCATTCTTCATCGTACTGCCAAATAATATTGTTAAGGAAAGAAAATTAAAACTGCATGTGGGATTGTACGAAGGCAATAAGAAGATAACAACACTTAAGACGAATTTCATGGGGCCGATTTATCATCCCGAATCAAAATAAATCTACACTGTAAAACTATTAATATGAACTGGGGACAAAAATTAATTTTAGTATTCATCATTTTCGCTTCAGGTATGATCTACCTGGCATATCGTTGCATGCATGTTGATACTGATCTTGTCACTAAAGAGTATTATAAAGATGAGTTACGATACCAGGATGTAATTGACGGAACAAAAAGTGCAAATGCACTAAGCAGTAAAGTACAGATAACCCAGCAAAACGAGATGATCAGAGTTCAATTGCCTGACGAAATGAAAAACGGAAAAGTATCCGGCAGCATTTGGTTTTACTGTGCTTCTGATGCAAAAAAAGACAGGCATATTCCCATTCAGCTAAATACAGATGCCTTTCAGCAGATCAATAAAAACATTCTACTGCGCGGCACTTATACGGTAAAGTTTGACTGGACAAGCAATAATAAACACTATTATTCAGAAGAACCATTCACTATATTATAATGAACTGGGAATTTATTATAGGAGGGCTTAGCCTGGGTTTTATAAGCAGTTTACACTGCGTTGGTATGTGCGGGCCGTTGTCACTTGCTTTACCTATTCAATACTTATTTAAAACCAAAAGGATCATTGCCATATTTCTTTACCAGGTAGGACGTGTGATCACCTACGCGACCCTTGGTCTGGTCTTTGGGCTGGCCGGTCGTAAAGTTTATCTCGCCGGTTTCCAGCAGTGGTTTTCCATTGGCATGGGAGTGCTTATCATTTTGTTATCGGTACAATATTGGATCTTCCGCAAAAGACTGCAACCAAACTTTCTCAATAATTTTTATGCAGCCATTCAAAGACTAATGGCAAGAATTTTAAAAATCAGAGGAACCGTTCCTTTTTTATTTTTTGGTATTGTCAACGGATTACTTCCTTGCGGCATGGTATATATTGCTTTGGCCGGAGCGTTGGTTACAACTGAAGTGCAACACAGCGTATTATTTATGGCGATGTTTGGTTTAGGGACGATGCCCGCTATGATGGCAATTAGCTTCTTTGGACAATTTTTCAGTTTGAAAATCAGGAATTCCTTTCGTAAAGTTGTTCCTGTTTTTATCTCTGTTATGGCTGTTATTTTAATTTTGAGAGGAATGAATCTAGGTATTCCATTTATAAGCCCTGTTTTACAATCAGCTTCCTCGACTACAATTAGCTGTCATTAAGGAATTTTAAGTCCCGGTTCTAAAAAAATTAAAAAATAGAAAATACTCAGGGAAATCCTTTTTTGATTTTTAAATTTTTACTTATTTGTTTTTTGGGCTTACTCAAAACACACCAAGCTCTTCTTTGCTTTTGTCCTGGTATCCCCATTCTTCATCTTCAGCTAATTCTTTGCCATCATACTTTCCGTAACGAATAATCGTATAAGCGACCCATATTAACAGAAATGGGGAAACACCAAAAATAAAATATATGACAGGAAAAGAAATTTCGAAATTGATAAGCGCACAATAAATAATTAAAATAAGAGAAACAACCGCAACGGCAAAAGATGGTTTTCTGAACATGGTAAAAATTTTAAATTAACGCCACAAAAAAGTTGCCATCTATAAGTTAATAAAAAATCCTACATAAGGTTCTCTTTCAATTCAGGAAGCATAAAATTAACTACCGTTCCTTCATCGAGTTTGCTTTTGAGCGAAACATCTCCTTTCAAAAGATCAATATATCTTTTTACAATCGGAAGTCCTAAACCGGTTCCCTGGATATTGGTTACGTTTTTACCTCTGAAAAAGGTAGTAAACAGATGATGCTGATCTTCCTCGGGGATACCGAGGCCTTCATCTTTAATCTGCACCGTCAACTGCTGATTTTCATTTTTAGTATGGATAAAAACGCTACGTTCTTCGGGAGAAAATTTCAACGCATTTGATAAAAGATTGATCAGTATATTTTTTAACAGGCGTTTATCGGTAGTAAAATTTTCTTCGCCTTCGTATTTACAGATTATTTGCTGGCCATTCTTTTGAATAACTTTCATTTCTTCAATGATATCATCAACAAATTCTTTTACGGCAAAGGAGCCAACCTTTACCGTTACCTTTCCTTCCTCCAGTTTTCCCAGGGACAAAAAGTCTTCAAGCAGTCCATTCAAATGCCCTACCGAATCTTTAATTTTTTTTAAGTGCCGTTCTCTTTTGTCATTTTCCTCTGTTTTTACATACTTGGAAACAAGAGTGGCGGAAGAAAGTATCGTGCTAAGCGGTGTACGAAATTCGTGCGACGCCATTGATACAAACCTGCTTTTTATTTCGTTCAATTGTTTTTCTTTGTCAAGCGACTCGCTCAATTCCTGTTGTGATTCTTCCAGTTTCTGGAGCGCTTCTTTTAGTATAAGCGTCCGTTCTTCCACCTTTGCTTCCAGTTGCGCATTCAATTTCCGCATGTCGCTCGCCATTTTTTCCAGCTCTTTCTGCTGTGTCAATATATTTTTTTCGCTCTCCTTGCGAAGAGTAATATCGACGATGAAAGCGATCACAAACAGTTCACCATTTCTTTTATAGAAGCTCAAACTCACCTCTACAGGTACATCTATATTGTCCTTCCTTTTACCATATAGCTCCCGGCCGTGGCCCATGACCCGATTTTGAGGATGGTCGTAGAAACCTTCACGAAGATTCTTATGGTTATGGCTGAAACGCTGCGGTATCAGAATTTCAACAGGCTGGCCAATAATTTCATCTGCACTATAGCCAAATAATCTTTGCGCAGCAGGGTTTATCAATACTATATGACCGTCGTCGTTGGTAAGTATTATCCCCTCGGTGGCATTTTCAAAAAGAGAAGTAAGATGGGTGGGGTCTCTGTGCATGATATTCGTTTCAGATCACCCAAAATTAGGAAAACAGTTGAAGTAAGGAAAAGTTCGGGTTATTATATTACGTTGGCAATAACAAAGGGAGAAATAATGAGTATTCCTGTTAGGTTGATCTCAATCCTTTCTTTCCAGTAGTTCCTTTTCCAAAGCAATGGCCCTGGGAAAAAGAATATTATTCTCGAGGTGCATGTGCTGAACAAGATCGTTATCGATCTCCAGCAATTTTGAAAACGTTACGCGGTGGCTGATGGAAGCATCAACAGCAAAAGTATAATAATCCGTAAGCGTTCTCATTCTAAGGAGGAAGCGGTTCACGGACTCATGCTCATGTTGCATTACATTTTCTACAGGTTTGCGGAGTGTGCGCACAAGCAAACCGGCGTAGGATTCTTTACTATGGTAAGCGTGTGAAATTTGTTTGATATAGGGAAAAATAATTACCTCTTCCTGCTGCAGATGGGGAAACATCTCCCGGGAAAGATCTGTAAACACTTTAAACACTTCAGGAAGATTAGGAAATTCACCTTGTTCTGTTTGCAAAAGATGTAATAAATACTCGTTTGCCTCCGGCAAAGCCTTTCGCAAATACTCATGGTGTATGTTGACAATATAGTCGGTCAAAAAATCAATATTCCATTCATCAAATTTTAATGTGCCGGAAAGACAAACAGTACGAATAGATTCTTCCAATTCTTTTTTGATAACCGTGATGTCAATATTTTTTGTTTCACAAATTCTTTCCAACGACCATTTGTCTCCATAATAGAAGTCGATACCATACTTACGGAAAACATCGGCCGTACGGTAATCCTCGATGACAATCTCAGATATAAGTAAATCCCTGTGTATTTTTTTAGCGCTGGTCAGTACCATAAAAACTTTGGGAAAATTTAAAAAAGAATATGCATGGCAAAATAAATTTTTGCCCTAAACAAAATCCTGATTTTAATCAGGATAATCATGACATCTGACTACTTAATTATCCTGTTGTGGCAATACTTCTTATAAACGAAGGTTTGTCTTCATTTAATAAACTATGAACGCTGGTATCAGAAAAAACGTTGAAAAGATTCTTTCTTTCAGGTTCTAAAAGATAATGCAAGGGGCATGGGTTTTCGGCACTGCACTTTTTTAATCTCAGGACGCAGCTGTCAAACTGTTCAAGACCATCTATTGCTTCAACCACAGAAAGCAGCGAAGTACTCAGCGTAGTATTGTTTAAGGAAAATCCACCATTGGGCCCCTTGGTTGAATTTAAAATACCTTTCTTCACCACTTTGTTCATTATTTTACCCAGGAAATGACGAGGCACTGAAAGACGACTGGCCATTTCATCAATGCGTATTTTCCTATTCTCGTCACTCATCATTGCGACATATAAAATACCCCGCAGAGCATATCCGAAAGACTTTGAAAAGATCATAAAAAAAATTAAGCATCCGAAAGTAACTAACTGCACAATCGTTACTCTTGATATTCGTCAGTTTATATAGTGATGTTACTCATACCAGCATATCTCAAATTCACATGACCAACAGAACAGGCTTTTTAATCATGATCCGGCTTTATTATAATCAATTACTTGTCTGATTAAACTCAGCTATTTACTCTGGAAAGTTTATTTATTTGCTTATACAAAGCTTTAATCTATTAATTATGTGTGCTGAAGAATTTTCATCGCTTGCCTATAAAGATCAATTACAACTGATCAATCATTCCGGCAAACTAAGAAGATCTGAAATCGTCAACGATTACCAGATTACTGTTTATAAGGTAAAAGACTTTTATGTCGAGTTAAAACGCAGTTTGCATGAATTGACCTTTGAAAAAATTACGGCAATTCATGACAGCGATTTGCCGGCGCAATACAGGTGATCGGTTGTAAAATATTTGCCGTCTTTCCCGCTCTTTAAGCGAGCAAGCTAAATCTATAAACAAGCTTGCAGAAATCATCAACCAGTTTCTCAGTAATTATTTATTGTTGCACCTAAGACATGGCTGAAAATTTACTTTTTGTGATAAAAAAGTAGGTCGACAGTCATGATAAAATATGTCGCAGTAAAAAAATTGCTGATAAAAATCATATACGACTATTTTTAAAATCAGTTGGTGAGGTTGACCGCGGTACTACTTTTATCTCCTAAATGCGTGGATAAACAACTTCCGCCCCAGAGCGGAAAATCGTTGGTTTTCGTTTCAATAGCACCCACCCCTGATTCCTCAGGGGTGGCTTTGTTTTTTACTATGATGCGATAGTTCATCTTTCATGTTCAATAATTCATTAAGCTATCTTTGTCGCATGCGTATTGATATTATTACTGTTTTGCCTGAACTCCTGGAAAGTCCTTTAGGTCATAGCATTTTAAAAAGAGCGCAGTCAGCCGGGTTACTTGAAGTGCATCTTCATAATTTGCGTAAATGGGCAGTTAATGAATACGGACAGGTTGACGACTATCAATATGGCGGCGGAGCAGGAATGGTTATGATGTGTGAGCCGTTGGTAAAAGCTATTGAGGAATTGAGTAAAGAAAGAAAATATGACGAGATCATATATCTTACGCCTGACGGAAAAATGTTCAATCAAAAAGAAGCTAATTACCTTTCATTGCAGCAAAACTTAATACTGCTCTGTGGCCATTACAAAGGAATTGATGAAAGAATTCGCGAACACTTTATCACAAGGGAAATTTCAATTGGTGATTATGTGCTTAGCGGAGGCGAATTGGCCGCAGCGGTTATTGTGGACGCTGTTGGCAGATTAATTCCCGGTGTGTTGAATGACGAAACCTCTGCACTTTTCGATTCGTTCCAGGATAATTTACTGGCCCCCCCGGTTTACACCCGACCCGCAGATTTTCGGGGTTGGAAGGTTCCTGATATATTGCTAAGTGGCAACCCCAAAAAAATAGAAGAATGGCGGCATGAACAGTCATTAAAAAGGACTGAAGAAAAAAGACCGGGCATGTTGGAAGAATCTGATCAATAAAAAAGCCCCGACTGTAAACGCCAGGGCGGACATTGTGTGAGGTTGTATAGCAAAAAAGATTATTTCATCGGTTAAGGATTAAGTTAGTCTTGGTTGCGACCCACTTAGTGAATCTTAGGCGTGTGAATAAACATCGTATCATTTTCAGCAATTACAGCTTTAACTCTTTTGCGTTTTTCACGAGCCAACTTACAAAGTGTATTAATCAATAGAAAACTAATCATAGAACTTTATTTTAAAAAAGGCCCCGCCAAGAATAGCAGGGCACACCCTTAACCATACGAAACCAAAATCTTTATAGAAAAAACTAATATTGTCGTTCTTTAAAAAGTAAAAGTAATGCGGCATTTGGCGGGAATCAACCGAAAATCGTTCAACAGGCTAAAACCGACGTTGAAATTACCTTTGGATAATCGAAAGCTAACTTCGGATCAATCCAACATTTCCAGTGCGTTTTAATGCGCCCCAGGCCTGGGTATCGCCCTTAATGGCTTTTCGGATAGACCGGAATAAAACCACATACATTAGCTGCCGATATACGAATCGCTGTGGCAACAACCAAACGAGTTTATAAAGTTTTTGCTTTTCAAATAAAAATGCCAATAACGAAACGGCTACATCCACCAAGAGAAATACACCATAAAAAAGCAAAATCCTATGCAGGTTATCTGATTGATATACATTTTCTGTATCCTCCAAATTCCAGGCAATACTTATAAAAAAAAGGAGATCGGCAATCGGCGCAAAAATCGGAGCTATTATCTGGAATAGCAGGATATTGGGTAATGCTACAAGACCCAGCGCTTTATATTTTGGATTGAAACAAGCATCTTTATTTTTCCAAAAACTTTGCATAATGCCATAGTTCCAACGGAAGCGTTGCTTCATGAATTGATTTAAAGTTTCCGGAGCCTCTGTAATGGCAATGGCCTCTGCACAATTTCTTACCAGGTAGCCATTCCGCAAAATGCGAACAGTAAGATCACAATCTTCTGCCAGGGTATCAGTGGTAAATCCCCCGGCCCTTATAATTGCTTCTCTTTTAAACGCACCAATAGCGCCAGGCACTACAGTTATGCAATTAATAAGGTCAAAGGCTCGCCGGTCAAAATTTTGTGCTGTTGTATACTCTATAGATTGCCACCGGGTAAGAACCGTTCTTTCATTACCTACTTTTACATTTCCCGCGACAGCACCTACACCCGTCTCGCTAAAATATTTTATCATCTTGCTTATCGCATCAGGCATTAGTTGTGTATCGGCATCTATGCAAACTATATAATCGCTTTCGCAATTTTCAATACCAAAATTCAAAGCAGATGCCTTGCCTCCATTTGTCTTCGTAAACACTTTTATTTTTTCATTATCTGGAAAAGCATCAGAAATTTTTTTGTAAGTATCATCTGCAGAGCCATCATCTACAAAAATGATTTTGAGATTTGCATAATCCTGGTGCAGGAGATTTTCAACCGTTTTCGCAGCATTCACTTCTTCATTGTACGCGGGAATGATGATGCTAACCTCTCCTGTTATATCTTCTACTGTTGCCAGCATTGCATTTTCCTTTTTTGCACGGTAATATTGCAAGGCAGCCAGTACGCCCATAAATAAAGTCCTGAGTAAGCCTAATATTATTGCTACCCAAAAAGCCCCCACCAGCAATTTTTCTCCCCAATAAAAAATGGCGCTTGCCCAACCACTAAACTTTACAATGTCTGCATATACGGGAGGCATTATGGTATTTTTGGACAAATGCAATAGCTCGCTAATGGTAGCAAATCTGACACCCTTCGATTTAAAATAATGAATGATGCGCGGTAATGCCTCTACTGTAGCTTCACGATTACCACCGGCATCATGAAGAAGAATAATTCCTTTGTCTCCGTTTTGTTCTTCATATAATCGCACTACCCTGTTGAATATTGTATCGGCATTCATTCCATGTTTCAGGTCCCAGTCATCCGGATCGATACTTTCACCAACAGTAAAATAACCGTCTCTTTTCCCTCTCTCTACGGGCTTTAGTTCTTCCGGTTTTGTAGGTTCGGCATCGGCATTATACGGAGCGCGAAAAAGAATGGTGCTTCTCCCCGTTGCAGCTTCAATTAATAATCGGGTAGCTTCCATTTCAGTTTCGGCTCTTTCATCGCTGACCGTAGCCATGTTCGGATGAGTGAAAGAGTGATTGCCTATTTCAAATCCGTCATGATAAATTCTTTTTAAAAGCGGAAGATGGTTCTCAGCGTTTATGCCAACAATAAAAAATGCAGCCGGAACTTTTTCCTTGTTAAGGATGTCAAGGATCTGCGGAGTGTATTCAGGATCCGGGCCGTCGTCAAAAGTGAGCACCACTTTTTTTGTGTCAATAATTTTATTGTTAATGGTGTCCCTGGTATGTACTTTGCCAAATCTTTTGATAACATACCTGGTTGGTAATTGAACATACGTTTCTTCGCTTACTAAGTTGTCCGCAGCATCATGCTCAATATTAATAATTCCTTTTTGGGGAGTGCTCACTACGTCGAGGATTTCACCTTCTTCGATGTAATCAGGCTTTTCCGTAACTATATTTAAAGAATCGATCGTTGAAAAATTGAAAACGTTTGCAGCCAATGCTTCATTACTCAAATCCCTGCTATAAAATTTCCATATTCGTTCATCTTCAGAACCGAGACGCCACAATGCTACACCTGCTGCTCCATACTGGTCGGCAAAACGAATTGTATTGAAATTGCTGGCGGCATCCAAAAAATAAACTTCGTGGTCGGTACTATCTACATCCGTATAACTATAAGAACAATTGTAAGAGTTGTTGTCAAAATGAATTGTGGAATTAAATATTCTTGCAGTTGAAAGTGCTTGCTGATAAGTGACACTTTCACCTTCGTCTCCATCAGGCCAGTCATATCCAAAGCCGGCGATCGCTAAAACTATTTTTGAAGGCGGAATATCTTTTGTTATTTCATCTGTTTCTTTCTCAATCCATTTTTGATCACTTACCGGACCGGGAACACTTTCGCCCCAATGCTGATCATAAGCCATTAAAAAAATGTAATCATCATATTTTGCAAGCTCCTTTGCGTCATAATCCTCATCGTTAGGCAATATATCCTGCGTAACAAGATATCCTTCAGGGTGAAGTTTTGCGGAAAGCTGTTTCAGGAAAACCTGCATAGGTTCAATGGTACTTTCCTTCAACTCTTCGAAGTCAATATTTATTCCCTGTAGTTGGTATTTTTTCAGATATCCGTAAATATCACTGATCAACTTTTGCTCCTTTCCAGGATTGCGAAGTACCTTATCTAACAACTCCCCGCTAAAATTTCCTGTATGTGTGTCGTCTACATTTGAAAGTATGGGAAGAATTTTTACATTATGCTGCTTCATTAAGTTCAATCCAGTAGTATCAATCGGGGTGTTTATTTTGCCGGTCGACGAATCGATAAAAAACCATTCCGGAATTACGGTGTTCAAATCGTTGATATGCGCTTGCAAAGAAAAAGAAGCCTGCGGATCCCAATCAACATAAAAGGCCGCTCTTATTTTTTTAGTGCTGGTCTTTCTTTTTAGGGCAGCAAGTTTTTTTTCTTTTGCAATTAACGAAGCGTTATGTTGTTTAGCTTTTACAAAGGCAGATATGCCTTTATATCTTACGATTTCTTTCTTCGTAAAACCCTTTGGAACTGTTTCGTTGCTTTTTTTATGTGACTGGTAAAATAACGGAAGCTGAGGTTTGATATCCGTTTTCCAGGCTATCCACACAACGGGAATTAACAAAAGCAGGATGAAAATAATGAGGCGGCTAAACCATTTAAAAGTTTTCCATCGCAATGAAGACGATGATTGAAAAATTTGTTTTCCGGTGCTCATTTTTTACCGCTCAAAATTATTTAACCGGATACCATTTTTATTACACCAAAATTAAATTAGTAAAAATCTAACATTAGGAGATCAGTTCCTCCGCCTCTTTGAGTGCAAGCCGGCAGGTGGCGTTTATAAATTCAAATTTATCACTTAGATCCTCAAGATCATTCTGCTTTTCGGGTTCCGTTTCAATTTGTTGCAAAATAGGTGTAACCTGGTGTAAACCCATATACGATACCGTTGATTTCAGGCTGTGAGCCACAGAAGCAATTTTTTTATAATCTCCTTGCCCGATAGCAGCCTTAAGTTCATTTAATTCCCTGGGTATTTGAACAGAAATAGACCTGATCATATTTTCTTCAAAAATTTTATCTCCCTTTGACAGTATCTGCAAATATTTTAAATCGATCAGCGAAGTCGCGGAATTTGTGTTCCCGGAGGGGCTCCCAGCATATCTATTGATGAGCTTGTATAGCTGTTCTTCATTAATGGGCTTTGAAAGGTAGTCATCCATTCCCGCGGCGAGACACTTTTCTTTTTCACCCGCTAAGGCATGTGCTGTCATGGCAACAATAGGTATGGATAATTTAAGATCATTCCTTATCTCATCAGTGGCAGCATAGCCATCCTTTTCTGGCATCTGGATATCCATCAAAACCATTCCATATTCGCGAGGTTTTTCTTTTAAGATTTCTATTGCCTGCCGGCCATTCGCCGCTATGTCGAAATTAATCTGCCACTGTTCCAACAAGTATTGAATTAATTTTTGATTCATTTGGTTGTCTTCGGCTACCAATACTTTTATTCCGGGGGAAAGTGGTTTCGTTGCTAATATGGTGGAGGGAATTGTGGAAGTAACTTCATTTTCATTTAGTACTTCATAGGGCAACGCTACTGTAAAAATTGATCCTTTGCCAGGCTCACTTGCAATGGAAATAGTGCCGTTCTGAATTTCTACCAATTGCTTTACAATGGCCAGCCCAAGCCCCGTGCCCCCATACCTGCGGGTCGTTTCCGGGTGTGCCTGTCGGAAACGTTCGAAGATATTTTTTTGTTTTTCCTCTTCAATACCGATTCCTGTGTCTGCGATAGCAAAACGAATTAAGATGACGTTTTCTGTTTTATTGATACCTTCCACTTGTATCGTTACTCCACCTTCGTGTGTAAATTTTAATGCATTAGTGATCAGGTTGAGTAAAATCTGGGTCAGCCTGATGGCATCTCCCTTTAGTATATGCGGAATCGAATCATCTATACTTGATCGCAGGTATAGGTTCATGCTTCTCGCTTTTACATCCATCATGGTTACCAATGAATGCAGCATTTCTCTCAAATTAAAAGGAATTTTTTCGATATGCATCATGCCTGATTCGATGCGTGAGAAGTCAAGAATATCATTGATTATCGTCAACAGGTTTTCCGCAGATGAACGTATAGATCGTACATAATCCTGTTGATTTTTATCGAGCGTTGTTTTTTGCAAAAGACCTGCAAATCCAAGTATGGCGTTCATGGGTGTACGAATTTCATGACTCATATTGGTCACAAATTGTTCCTGCGTTCTGGAAGCTTCTTTTAATTTTTTTTCCGAAGCATCGAGTACTTTAATAAGTTTTTGCTGACGCTGCCCCTGGTCTATTAGGTACCAAAAAGCAATAATCGAAGCCAGGCATGCAATAATAGCTAAAATAATTCCCCAGCTTTTTGCTTTTACACCATTTGTGCTTACCGAAGTCGAAATATTTCTGAGAGAAACTTGCCTGCTATCATTGATCAGGTTAATTACCTGTATGGCACTATCGCGAATGATTCTTCCACGAAGATTCCGAATAAGCGCCAGGGCAAAGTCGGGCCCTTTACTATAAAGAATACTGATAGTGTGGTCACTGTTTTCAATTTTTTCTTTCATCAAAAACTTAAGCTTATCCAGCAAACCTGCCTGCGATGTCGGCCGGATCGTACTGTCAATTTCAGCAAGTTCTTTTTGAATGATACTATAGTCATCCGTAAGGTCTTCGACATGCTGCCGGTTTTCATGACTAACCAGATCCCTTAAAGCACTTTCTGAAAAAATGATGTCGGTCTGTAATTTTTGCAACTTTGATTTTATCTGTAGTTCATTAAGCAGGCTTTCATTGTCAGTGATAAGATGCTTAATACTTTTACCGGAGTTGTATTGAAGAAAGACAATTAAAATAATACTGGAAAGAAAAACAATGAGAATAAGATATTTGAATTTTCTTTTCAGCATTCTGGAAAGGGTTGATTTAATGTAATTTACAAAAAATCACTTATTAGACGATCTAAACATCCTTTCTAAAACGGCGATAACATAAAAAGATAGTGATGATGGAAGTGATAGCGATAATAATGGTGGACAGAAGAATAAAAAAACGTTGTTGATTATTTAACTCTGACAGAAACAAGTATTCGCTGGCTGCCAGGGCCAAAATACAAACCAGGAATACTATTACATACTTCATCTTCATAAAATGCCTGTCACTGAACGAATCCTGCAAATAACGTTTTACTCAAATATATAAGCTATTCGTTATAATAAAGATTAAATTAGTTGGCGTTTCGCTTTCCATCGTTGAAAGCATGAAAAGCATCGGCGAGTTTTATAAAAGATTAAGCCTGCTGTTGAGTGTAGCTTTGTAGGCATCGGCAACCGGGATAGAGGTCGTATTAATATTAATTACACCTTCTTCAATAAAATCAATTTTTTTCAGCGCTATTATATAGCTTCTGTGGACCCGCATAAATTTTGACGCGGGCAATTTTTCTTCAATAGATTTCAAAGTTGCATGTACAATATGAAATTTCTGAGAAGTAAAAACTTTTACATAATCACCCATGGCTTCGAGATAAAGGATGTCATCTGCATTGATCTTTTTTAGAACGCCATTGTCTTTAACAAAGACAAACTCTTTATCCTTTACTTCGATTTGCTCTTTGGTGCTTTCGATTGCTTCTCTTACCCGCTCAATGGCTTTGAGAAATCTTGCAGGTTCAATGGGCTTCACTAAATAATCAACAACATTCAACTCAAAGGCATCGACAGCATAATCGGTTTTTGCAGTAGTGAAAACGATAAACGGGCTTTTTTTACCTAGATTTTTTGTAAGCTCTATTCCTGATACACTAGGCATTTCAATATCAAGAAGTAAAAGATCAACATGATTTTTGCTTACAATATTATAAGCTTCCACCGCATTTTCACATTCACCAATCAATACGAGATCTTTCACCTGCTCCACAAGTTTTTTCATGGCCATCCTGGCGATCATATTGTCATCAACGATAAGGCAATGCATGGTTTCGTAAAACTAAGGATTAACAAAGAAACATATTTTCAAACCGTGGCATACTTGTCATCATTCTTACAAATCTCCGTTATTCTTTCTTTATTCCGATCAGTGGCAGTGTTTTTTGCCTGATCAATTCATTAAATGCGGGCACGTCTTTTTGTTCTATTGTTTTTAATTTATTCAGTTGTTCATCAGCCTGTGCAGATAATTCTGTAAATACTTCCCGGACCTGTTTGCTGGGCGCAAAATTACCACTGATAGCGACATTATAAACTCCTGCTATTTTATCATTCAACCTGATCGGGAAGTTCAGCGGATCTTCCCCGCTTTTTGATTTGGTTTGAACCAATGCCTCTTCCACAGCCGTCAGTTGTTTATTAATAGTATCTGCCATTTGCTTCACATCTTTTGGTATATCCTTGCCTTGGAGACCCGTAAAAGCATTGATCTGCGAACGAAGCGAACGAATATCTCTAATGGCTTTTTGCACTTCATTGAATTTATCTCTTACCTGCATCAAAAAATGAAATTGCGCTTCGTAGTCCGCTTGTGATATTTTGTAGTTGGGATCGGCCTTTACAACGAATGGAACTTCAACCGAATCTTTTTCTATAATAAATCTCGCAAAATAATTTCCCGGAGGTGCAGGCAGCGCACGGGGCGATCCATTCCACAAGATCATTGCTTCTGCTTTCTCTGCCGCAGGATACTGAAAATCCCAAACAAACTGATTCATCCCTTTATCTACATCAAGTTTATTTTCTTTCGACTTTGTACTAAACGTTTTTATTTCTTTATGATTGGTATCAAAAACCCGTACAAAGGCTTTTGCCGAATCCTTAATGTCTTTTACAAAATAATTAAATACAACTCCGTTTGGCGGATTAGCCCCTTCATTTGTATGCGTTCCGCCAAAACCTCTGAACCTTCCTCCCAATAAACGGTGAGCAGGATTTACATCAAACACGTGAAGATACCGGTTAACTATTGAATCATTGTATTGTTGCACCACACTTAAATCATCCAACACATAAAAAGCACGGCCCTGTGTTGCTACTACAAGGTCATTGTCTTTTATCGTCATGTCCGTAACAGGTGTGATGGGTAAATTCAACTGGAAAGGTTTCCAGTGATCGCCATCGTCATACGAAATGTACATGCCATATTCAGTACCGGCATATAACAAACCGGGACGTTTTCTATCAGCCCTCAAACATCTTGTAAAATGCATTTTATTAATTCCATTTGTAATCAAGCTCCACGTTTTTCCATAGTCTTCGGTTTTGTAGATGTAGGGAGTAAAATCGTCGCTCTTATATTTTGTTCCTGCAAAGTAAGCGGCTCCTTTTTTGAAAGGATCTACTTCCACACAATTCCACATTATCCATTTTGGTGCATCTTTCGGTGTTACATTTTCCCAATGGCCGCCACCATCTTTGCTTACATAGATCAATCCATCATCACTGCCCGTCCACAAAAGATCTTTTTCCAGCCACGATTCAGTTGCGGTAAAAATGGTACAATAATATTCTACGGAAGTATTGTCTTTTGTAATAGATCCGCCACTTGGCCCTTGCTTGCTTTTATCGTTCGTGGTAAGATCAGGAGATATGGCTTCCCAGCTCGCACCTTCATTATCGGTTTTAAACAAAACGTTGCCGGCCGCATATAATCTTTTTGGATTGTTGGGAGAAAAGAACAAAGGAAAATTCCATTGAAAACGATATTTCAATGCATCAGCACCATACCCAGTTGGATTATCGGGCCAAACTGTGATAGCCCTGTTCTCACCTGTTTTGTGATCCATTCTTGAAATAAAGCCATCATAATTTCCGCCGTAAACAATATCCGGATTTGTCGGATCAGCGACTACATAACCAGATTCAAATCCTGCAGTAGAGGTCCAGTCATTTTCCGTAATACCAGAAGTATTGGTTCTGCTTTTTATGCGAACGGTAGAATTATCCTGTTGTGCTCCGAGAATTCTGTATGGAAAAGAGCTATCTGTTGAAACACGATAAAATTGCGCCGTGGGTTGATTCATTAAAGAACTCCAGTCAGTTCCTCCATCAAAGGAAACCTGGGCGCCGCCGTCGTCACCAAGTATCATGCGGTTGCCGTTTTTGGGATCGATCCACAGATCATGATGATCACTATGAGGACTGCGCATTTCCTGGAAAGTTTTTCCCCCATCGCGACTGCGCATCATACCGACGTTAAGAACATATACGAGGTTTTCATTTTTAGGATCCACAAAAATTTTATTGAAATACCACGAGCGCTGACGAATTTCATTATCCTGGCTTGTAAGTGTCCATGTTTCACCCGCATCATTGCTGACAAATAAACCACCATCTTTATTTTCAATCATTGCAAAAATCTTATCGGTGTTGGATGGAGCAACAGCTACATCAACAATACCCCAGGTGCCTTTCGGTAGTCCTTTTTTTGTTGAAAAATTGGCCCATGTTTCACCACCGTCAGTACTTTTCCATAAAGAACTTCCTTCTCCACCACTTTCCATGCTGTATGGTGTACGCAATATATGCCACATGCCAGCATATAAAACAGAGGGATTTCCCGGTTCCATCACCAAATCACTTGCGCCTGTCAGATCATTTACATATAAAACTTTTTTCCATGTTTTACCGCCATCAGTTGTTTTATAAATACCGCGATTTTCACTGGGACCAAAGGAATGACCGATGACCGCTACCCACACAGTATTAGGATCACGCGGATGAATGACAATGCGAACAATGTGACGGGCATCCCTCAACCCGATATTTTTCCATGTTCTTCCAGCATCATCACTTCGCCACATGCCTTCAATACCTTCGCTTTCATTACCTCGCAGACTATTTTCGCCTTCGCCCACATAGACCACATTCTCATCACTGGGTGCTACTGCCACTGCACCAATACTTCCACCAAAATATTTATCGGAAATATTTTTCCAGTTGCTGCCGCCATCAGTTGTTTTCCAAACCCCACCACCTACACTGCCGAAATAAAATGTATTCTTGTCATTATAGTCTCCCGCAACGGCCGCTACACGACCTCCGCGAAACGGACCAACAAGACGATACTTCAATTTTGAAAAAAGTATTGAATCTGAATTTGACGCAACCGGCGAAGTTTTTTGATTTTTTTTCTGAGCGAAAGATGAAATAGAAAAAATAACAACGGTGAATAAAAATAGTTTTCTCATAGCATGAAATTTGAAAGGCAAAAGGTACAACGTGAAGCGTTATTTAAAAAAATAAATTAATCAATACTGCCAAATGATCTTTATAGTAACCGGCGATTCAGTAAAACCAATATTAAAATAAATGGTTCCATCTTCAGCATATTTATACTGATTTTTCTTCTCTAAGGAGGCTGAACTTTCTGATAATTTCTTTCCATCCATTAGAACCATTGACGGTTTTCCTTTTTGTTGAAGAATTTTAAACAACATCGATTTATTTTTTTTCTTTCCGGAATAGTTACCCTTATTTGATTGTATATTTAACACAAGGCTATCATCTCTCAACCCGGAAGAAGAGAATTTTATCAATTCATATTGCTTCTTTTCAATTGCATTTTTTGTTTGACCATCATCATTATATAATTCATACGATGAACTGTCGCCAGATAATACATATACGATAGAAAGACTATCCGCATGATAGTTTTCAGCGTTTGCGTTTTTCTTAGCGTTCAAAATAATAAAAGCACCTTCTTTATAAAAAAATGGAAATCGAGAAAGATTAATTGAGTCCGTATGCCAGCTATTCCCTCCGATAAATTTTCCTTGTTTTTTTACTTCATACCAATTACCCTCTGGCAAATAATAAGTTCTTATGCCGGCCCCTTTTTCAACAACAGGCGCCACCAAAACATTTTCTCCCCACATGTATTCATCCTGGATCTTTACAGCAGCGGTATCATTTGGAAAATAATAATACAATGGCGCCATTAATGGTTTTCCATATTTGGCTTGTTCATAAGCAAGAGAATAATTGTAAGGAAGAAAAGCATAACGCATATTGATTGCATTTTTTGCCATGTCTCTGTACGGTGTATCGATCAAAGCAGCCTCGCTGGGAAAACTGAAAGCACTTGGATCTTTCTCATACAAAGCTGTTCCATGCGGACGAAAGATCGGGGTAAACGTTGCGAACTGCAGCCATCGCACATATAATTCATTATCGCCTTCACCACCGGCAAAGCCGCCTGCATCACTGTGCACATAAGGAACACCACTCATACTCATGCCAAGCAGAATCGGCAACTGTGCTCTGAAACCGCTCCAGTTTCTGCTTACATCTCCGGTCCATGGAAAAATTGAATAATGCTGGCTCCCCGCAAAACCGCTTCGGTTCAAACTGAACAATCGCTTATTGGGAAAATCTTTTGCAAATTCGGTGTACAACATTTTTGTCCAGGTGTGGCCATACATATTATGCACTTCATCGGCACTGAACAAACGCTTATAACCGTAATCATTTAAGTTGTGATAAAGATCGGCAGGATGTTTTTCCGGTTCACCCAAATCTCCCCACCAGGCTTCCACGCCGATATCCATTTGCTTTTTATAAAATTTCCAAAACCAATCTTGAGCGTCTTTTCTGAAAATATCAACAAGCCCGCCGTGCCCAAAATAAAAATCAGTGAGATAATAAGGCTTCCCGGTGCTGTCAACGGCAAGATAGGGTTTGGATGCTTTATAGTTTTTTGAAGATTCAACGAAAAAAGGTTCTGTCACCAAAATTGTTTTAACGCCATCATTTTTAAAATCGTTTATCATTCCTTTTGGATCAGGCCATGCTTTTTGATTGATCCAATCGAGGTTTCCCAACGTATACTTGATACTATCGCCAAACCAAAACAGATCGAATATTACAGCGTCCACAGGAATATTTTCTTTCTTCATCTTTGAATAAATTGCTTTTACCTGTTCTTCACTTGTATAACCAAACCGGCTCATCAAATTTCCAAATGCCCAACGCGGAGGAAGTGGTTGGGTGCCCGTGAGCTTATAATAAGATTGCAACACCTGCTCGTAATTTCCGAAGATCACGTACACATTTAATTCATCTGAAAATGCTCCGTACTCTAAAATATTTTTGTTTGCTTTTCCAATATCCAGATAGCTTTTCGAAGGATTGTCGAAAAACAATCCATATCCTTCTGAAGAACTAATGAAAGGAACCGTGTAATTCAAATTATCAGCACCTTCGCCATAGCCGTACCATGGATTATTATAAAGATTCAATCTGTATCCTCTGCGGTTTAATGGTAATGCTCTTTCACCGCTTCCAAAGATCATTTCATTATCCTTGAGGGGAAAATAAAAGCCTCTGTACCCATCCGTTCTATGAGTACCGATTATGATCGGTTTTTCTTTAATGAAGACCGTATCTCCATTAAGTTTTGCTTCAAACGGATAGGATATTGTTACGGGAGTTTTTAATATTACAGCATCACTGATATACTCTCCCCTCGTATAACCCTGCGGCTCGAATTTGATCTTGTAAATATTTTCCGAGTAATGATAAATTGTAAATTTTCCTTTTTGAGTAACAAAGGATTTTACAGCGGGATTATTTTTTTGAGCAAATACAATGATTGAAAATGAAAGAACAGATAATAGCAGAAAAAGCCTTTTCATAAAACAAATTGTCCGGCAAACTAAAAAAATAAATGCAGAATTATCCTGAGCAAAATTTTGATAGCTTTATTTCATGAACGAGTCGCTTACAATTAAAGGAAATTTGGTTGATGTTCACCAGGAAAAAATTTACCCGGCTGAAATAACTGTTGAAAATGGAAAAATTATTTCAATAAAGAAAATTCACGATTCACAACTCACAACTTACGACTGCATTCTTCCCGGGTTTATTGATGCACATGTTCACATAGAAAGTTCCATGCTGGTACCTTCTGAATTTGCAAAGCTTGCTGTCGTTCATGGAACAGTGGCTACAGTAAGTGATCCACACGAAATTGCTAATGTATGCGGCATAGCCGGAGTTGAATTCATGATTCAAAATGGGAAAACGGTTCCATTCAAATTTCATTTTGGCGCACCCAGTTGTGTGCCCGCCACCACGTTCGAAACGGCCGGCGCTACTCTCGATTCGGATGACGTCAGGAAATTATTGGAAAGAGATGATATCTACTATTTAAGCGAAATGATGAACTTTCCCGGCGTGCTGCATGAGGATGAAGAAGTAATGAAAAAGATCGCGGCAGCACATCACTTGCTTAAACCTGTGGATGGTCATGCCCCAGGTTTGAGAGGGGACGAGGCAAAAAAATATATTGCTGCGGGCATTACTACCGATCACGAATGTTTTACGAAGGAAGAAGCACTGGACAAATTACAAAATGGAATGAAGATCATCATACGTGAAGGGAGTGCCGCGAAAAATTTTGAAGCTTTAATTGATCTTCTTCATGAATACCCCAATCAAATGATGTTTTGCAGCGACGATAAACACCCTGATAGTTTGGTGGAAGGTCACATTAACCAACTTTGTGCAAGAGCTGTTGCTAAGGGAATTGATCTGTTCAAAATTTTAAAAGCTGTCTGCATAAATCCTGTTCTCCATTACAAAATGAAAGTAGGGTTATTGAAAGAAGGAGATTCTGCCGATTTTATTTTGGTAAAAGATTTGAAAAGCTTTGAAGTAGTACAAACATATATTGATGGCCGGCTTGTAGCGGAAAATAGAAAGTCTTTAGTCAGGAGCCAGGAGTTGGGAGCGATTAACAATTTTTCATGCAATAAAAAAACTCAATCGGATTTTGAAATAGAATGGGAAAATGAAGATAAGATTCCCGTAATAGAAGCACTGGATGGACAACTGATAACAAACAAAATTTTTCATTTGCCCAAAACAGAAAAAGGAAAAATTGTACCCGATCCGCAAAATGATATTCTAAAAATAGTGGTTGTCAATCGCCACAAGGATGTTCCGGTTGCAAAAGCCTTTATTAAAAATTTTGGATTAAAAACAGGGGCGCTCGCTTCGTCTGTTGCCCATGACAGTCACAATATTGTCGCTGTCGGCGTGGATGATGAAAGCATCTGCAAAGCAGTAAATATGATCATAGAACATAGGGGCGGTGTAAGCATTGTCAATGACGATGAAGAAATGATCGTTCCATTACCGGTCGCAGGATTGATGAGTAATGAAGACGGTTATAAAGTGGGCAAACAATATTCTCTTATTGACAAGGCTGCTAAAAATGCGGGCAGCAGATTGTCCGCACCTTTCATGACGCTTTCTTTTATGGCATTATTGGTGATTCCCCACCTCAAATTAAGCGACATGGGGTTATTTGACGGGGACAAGTTTGAATTTGTTTATAAATGATTAGCACTTGCTTCTTATTGATTCAGAGACTCCAATCAATGAATTCTCATTCTGATTTTTTTCTTTGGCATAGTTTTCTTTTAACATAACTGTATTAATTCAAGCAACAAAATTGCCGTCATATTGGAATAGAAACATTATTCAATAGGCTTTAAAAATTTTGTTATGGAAAATTCTACATCATATATAACAACCGTATTCAGCAAGCTGGATATTCCGGAGATATTACTTGAGCAAATAGCCAGTACACGTCATGAAACAAAGGCGTCGGAAATACTAATTCCAAATGTGCTGGAAACTATAGATCACAATTCTACCGAATCGTATACAACCGTAAACGTGGAAGTAATTTTTATGAGCGATGACCTGGAAGATTTTGGATACATACATGTTCCGGTCATTACACCATTTCTTTTTACATGCACAAAGGGAAGTAAAAATGTATTCCAGGTTGATTGGGCTGCTTCACTTTCTTAGCAGGTCACCATCCTTTCCACTTTTATAACCTTTCTGTCTCTTATAGACTTTCTGTACAGATATCTATTATTCTTTTTCTTTTCACCCTCTCATTTCCGCCATTTACCGAGTTTATTTGGTTTAAGGTCTATTGACTCTTGACTGTTCCTCATTCTTCATTGTATTTTTGATGAAAATATGAAATATGGATTTTGACAATATGCGGAATAAAAGGGAGGACTGGAGGGAAGAGCGAAGACGTTGGCGTGAGGAACGGCGAAAACATTTCAAGGATGCGTGGGGAGATCGTCCACATTCAGGAAAAGGACACATATGGACAGGCTTGTTTTTATTAATCATTGGTGGGGCGGCTTTATTAAAAGCGATGATTCTCCCGGTTCCGGACTGGATGTTTACATGGCAAATGTTCCTGATAGTCCTGGGGTTCTTTCTTGGGATCAGGAGCAACTTCAGAGGTGCCTCCTGGTTTATATTAATGCTGGTCGGTGGCTTTTTCCTTGTGGATGAATTTTTTCCCGACATTATTCTAAGAAGATATCTCTGGCCGCTGGCCCTCATCGTTCTCGGAATATTTTTTATACTCAGGCCACGCCGTCACCGCTGGAAAGACTATATAGATGAAAAAGCAGAACCAAAAGTAAACCCGGTTTATGAAGGGTCGGCATCAGGTGAGGATTTTATCGACAGCACTTCCATTTTTGGAGGGATAAAAAAAAATATACTATCAAAGAATTTTAAAGGCGGTGATATCACAAACATAATGGGTGGCAGTGAGATCGATCTTAGCCAGGCGGATATTAATGGAACAGCTACGATTGATCTTACCCAAATTTTCGGCGGCACTAAATTAATTGTACCCTCGAACTGGTTGGTAAAGCCACAAATGGCCGCCATTTTTGGAGGAGTTGAAGACAAGCGTTCGGTGCAGAATGCAGCATTTGATCCAAATAAAGTGCTGATACTTGATGGCACTTCCATCTTTGGAGGAATTGAAATTCGCAGTTATTAATTTATTTGATGACAGATGATGTGGGGGGCTCAATGCACCCACTTATTATCCTAAAACAAAAAAATATGAACTGGTATCTTGCAAAACTTGTTTTTCGAATTATTTGCGGCGATGGAGAGCACACTCCACAATTTGATGAGCAACTTCGTTTAGTTTCTGCTTCCTCAAAAGAAGAAGCGTTCAAAAAAGCAAAGCATACAGGGGAAAAAGAAGAAGAGACTTTTTATAACAGGAAGCAGCAGTTAGTACAATGGCAGTTCATCAACATTAGTGAGTTGTATAAAATCAGCCAACTGATCGATGGGGCCGAACTCTATTCACGAATTGAAGAAAGAGACAACGCAGAAGCATACATTCACATCATTAATCAAAAAGCAGATAATATTTTATACAGTCAGACACATCAGCTATTAGAACTGGCATAAGCAAGAACTAATAAAGGGATTGAACGATTGTTTACCAATAATTCCCATTCCTTTTTCCATATTTATCATTTCAATGGCTTCATCACCTTTATCACAAACAAGATTCAAAATTATTTTCGGCGTAAGCTGGGTAATAGCTTTGGCGGATTTTATAATGGTTTTAAGATGGTTCGGGCAGTCGTGGCAGGCGGCAATAATTGACGGTTATATAAGCATCACTTCTTTACTGCTGTTTTCTTTGCTAATCATGAATACGCTCAGGTTTTATACACCAAAGAGAGAGCGGTATCTGAATATATTTACATGGTGCTTATTCCTGATGGCCATTTGGCTTGCGGTTATACATTGGTTATTGTTATTGACCGCGGGAAAATATGAAGGATATACATCTTTTCTTAACAGCTCCATGCCCATACGCGGGAGCATGGCTTTGCTGATACTGGGTTGTATTGCCTTGATAAGCGTAGTGTGGTATAATTCTGAAGAACAAAAACAAACAGAACAGCGAAAAGGGAGTGCGGAAAAGTTAGCAAAAGAAGCGGAGCTCTTTAAACTGCGCCAGCAGTTGCAACCCCATTTTTTATTTAACAGCCTTAACAGTATTAATGCGTTGATAGGTATAAAACCAGATGAAGCAAGAAAAATGGTTCAACAGCTTTCTGATTTTTTGAGAGGGACAATGAGGAAAGAAGAAAATCAGCTTATTAGTTTTGCGGAAGAACTTGAGTATTTAAAACTCTATCTTGAAATTGAAAAAGTTCGTTTTGGATATCGTCTCAAAACGGAAATGGATGTTTCAGAAGACACTTTTACGTGGAAAATTCCTTCACTGCTGCTTCAGCCTCTAATGGAAAATGCGATTAAATTTGGATTATATGGGACCACAGGTGAAGTAGTGATCGGGTTAAGAGCCAGGGTTCTGGATAGGCATTTAGCAATAGCGGTAACCAATCCTTTTGATGCCGATATGCAAATGCCGGCCGGCACCGGCTTTGGATTAAATTCTGTAAAAAGAAGGTTGTATCTTTTATTTGCAAGAAATGATCTTGTGGAAATAAATAAAGAAAAAGAATTTTTTGTTGTAGTAATAAGAATACCATTCAATGAGTAACATTGTAATCATAGACGACGAGCCCCTGGCAAGAAGTATTGTAAAAGAATACTTACAAAAATATCCGGAGCTGAAAATAGCAGAAGAATGTAATGATGGTTTTGAAGGTGTAAAAGCTATTCAGCAGCATCAGCCTGATCTCATTTTTCTCGATATACAAATGCCAAAGATCAATGGGTTTGAAATGCTGGAGTTACTGGATCAGCCGCCCGCTGTAATTTTTACAACTGCATTTGATGAATATGCGATCAAAGCCTTCGAAGCACATGCCGTAGATTATCTGCTAAAGCCTTTTAACCAGGAAAGATTTGATAAAGCCATTCAAAAATGGAAAGAGCAAATGGCCGGCGCTCAAAAAATCACCCATGAACTTTTGGAAACAGCCTCCCAATCTCCAGCGCAAAGTCAGCGCATAGTTGTAAAAACGGGAAGCAAGATAAAAATTATACCGGTGCAGGATGTCTATTATCTCGAAGCAGCAGATGATTATGTAAAAGTGCATACCCAGGACGGAAGTTTTTTGAAAAACAAGACTATGAGTCATTTCGAAAAAACTTTGGACCTGCAGCAATTTGTTCGTTCACATCGTTCTTATATTGTAAATATTCAACAGATCACCCGCATTGATCCTTACGAAAAGGATAATCACATTGCCATTTTAAAATCAGGAGCTAAAGTACCGGTAAGCAGAAATGGATATGTAAAGTTGCGGGAAGTGCTCGGCTTATAAAAAGTAAAAAGATAAAATTAAGAATGAAATACAGGCTGAAAATTAATGATGCCTATTTGAATTTTGCTTTTTTACTTTTGGCTTTTTCATGCTTCCTGGCCTATCCACAAAGCACCATTAATGCTGTCCCTTACCGCACCGGTAACGGATGAAAAAATATTGTATTCCTGTCTCCATCTTAGTACGCCAATAAAAGCCATGATCATTGCTTCCTTATATTGAATAAGATTTTCGCCAGGTACTATGACTTCTATTTTTGCTTTCACCATTTCTTCAATTAATCTTTGAATAAGGAAATCATTAAAAGCGCCGCCGCCGGTAACAAGAAGTCGGCAGTTGGCAGTTTGTACGCTACTGTTTGCTAATTGCCAATTGCTAATTGCAAACTGCACCTGCATTACAATATGCTCAACATATGTTCTTAGTGCATCTTTTACTTCTATCCCGGAATTGCGGATCATTGGATAAACTATGTCTGTTCCAAAATCATTTGCCAGCGATTTTGGATAAGGTTGAGAATAATATGCGAGATCATTTAACCTGTTTAATAAATCACTGTTGATATGACCGCTCGATGCTATCTGGCCTCTGTCATCATATTCTTTTCCGGCATCATTTGCCAACATGTTCAAAACCCGGTTGGCGGCACAAATATCAAAAGCAACATACGGGTCAGAATTAAAGGAAATATTTGCAATGCCTCCGAGGTTTAGAAAAAAATCATAGTCGCCCAGCAACAATTTTTCCCCGATAGGTACAATAGGCGCACCCTGGCCTCCAAATGCAACATCCAAGGATCTTAAATCAGTGACAACGGGTAATTGAGTTTCCGCTGCTATTGCGGCTCCGTCACCCAACTGGGCTGTCATTTTTTTTGATGGCATATGAAAAGTGGTATGGCCGTGCGAAGCGATCAACGCTACCCGGTAATGCAAAGCGTTTTCATCAATGAACCTGTTTACCTGCTGACCAATGTAATGACCATATTCGGTATGAAGCAATTGGTATTCCAATGCGTTTAAAGAGGCAGCATCCCTTAATTTTTTCATCCATTCATCAGTGTAGGAATAACAATCTGCCTTCCTGATATCATAGGTCCATTTTCCGCCATTTTCCTGGAATTCAGTGAAAGAAATATCAAGCCCATCAAGCGAACTGCCGCTCATGATACCTATTACCCGGTAAATCATTTTGTATTTATGATTTTAGATTTAGATTTGCCAAAAGTAAGTTGAATAAGGATATGGAGTACAAGAGTACGACGCAACAGACGACGCGCAGGGAACAAAAAGTTGGTGACACAAAAATAGCATCATCTCTTATTGATAAACCAATGGTAGTAAATTTCAGCGAACAGCATAGTCTTGTTACAAACTGGATTGCGGAGATCCGCGATGTAGAAATTCAAAACGACCGATTGCGTTTTCGCCGCAATCTTGAACGCATTGGTGAAGTGATTGCTTATGAGATCAGCAAAAAACTTCCTTTCGAGGAAAAAGAAATTCAAACTCAGCTCGGTATTGCCACATCAAAAGTGATAAAAGATCAGCCGGTGCTTGCAACCATTTTGCGTGCAGGTCTTCCATTGCACCAGGGGCTTCTTAATTTTTTTGATAAGGCAGATAATGCATTTATTTCGGCATATCGAAAACACAATAAAGATGGTTCGTTCGAAATAAGTCTTGATTATATTTCCTGCCCCGAAATAGAAAATCGCATACTTATTATTTCTGATCCCATGCTGGCCACGGGTTCTTCACTGGTAAAAACGATCAAGTTTCTTAAAGAAGAAGGCAGACCCAAAGAAATACATATCGTTGCCGCTATTGCCTGTACTGTAGGCATTGAATATGTGAAAAGGGCAGAACCTTCCGTAACGATCTGGTGCGGAGATATCGACGACGAACTCACTGCAAAAGGTTATATAGTTCCGGGCCTGGGTGATGCCGGTGACCTGGCATTCGGAGTAAAAGTACAGATGTGACCTGCCTTTCCCACGAATAGTTTTGCGGTTAATATTAGCTATAAATAGAATAAATACTATTTAAATCGTCGCTTTAATTAATGCACAAGCAACTTTATCCTATCATTTAACCGATTTTATTTTACTACTTCTGGCAATTGTTGTATTTTTCATTCCCTTATTTTTTGTAATGAAAAAGCTGCTATTAACCGTAACTATATGCGTGGGATTGATAACCGTGACATTCGCACAGGATCCTAATTTTTCTCAATTCTTTGCATCTCCTCTTACTTTAAATCCTGCCCTTACAGGAAAATTTGATGGGGTGTACCGTGTTGCAGGTAATTATCGAAATCAATGGCCTACCATTTATAATGCCTTTACCACTTATACGGCCTCTTTTGATGCCGGGATTTTAAAAAATAAAATTCCTGATTATGACCAGTTTGGGGTAGGTGTGCTGGGATTTGCCGATCAGGCCGGTGATGGAGTATTAAAAACAAATGCTGCCGCTCTTTCAATTGCCTATCATAAAAGTCTTGATGAGGATGGATATAACCAGATTGGAGCAGGGTTCCAGGGAGGATTTGTGAGTAAGAGGCTGGACGTTGCCAAACTTACATTTGAAGATCAATTGACCACATCAGGATTTACGGGAACGACCAATGAAATTTTTGCAGGCAAACAAGTCAGCGTTTCTTACTTTGATATGAACGCCGGCATACTTTATAATGGAACGACCAACGGTTATAACAATTTTTACCTTGGCGCTTCCATGTATCACATCAATAGGCCAAAAGAAAGTTTTGAAGGTGATCCCTATTTTATATTAAATGCAAGAGTTACTCTACAGGGCGGTGGTAAAATACCGGTTGGACAATATAATTATATACACTTTAGCGCAATCCACAGTATGCAGGCAAAAGCACACAATACAGAAATTGGCGGTGCATATGCGCTTAATCTGAATGCCGATGAATCAGATCCTACTACTGTTTACCTTGGCAGTTGGTTTAGATTTGGAGATGCTGTTATTCCATATGTGGGATTAGAATTTGGAGATTTTCAAATTGGTGCCACCTATGATGTGAATATAAGCAGCCTTAAACCAGGTTCCAATTCAAGAGGCGGTGCAGAAATCTCATTGATCTACATTAAGAAGCCTACCGATCCCAATGCAAAGAAGTTGAACTGTCCGAAATTTTAAACAAAGTTTTTTTAAATAAACAAAAGGTGCATCTTCCTGCACCTTTTTTATTTTTGATCATTAAATGAAAAAAATATTTACTAACCTTACCTTCTGGGTACTGATTGCTATCATTGCTGCCATTCTTTTAGGCCGGTTTGCACCGCAGGTTGCTTTATACAAAGTGATAGATCATCCTTTTAAAGCAAAATTTTTGGGACAGGAACTATCAATTGGTTCTACACTTAGTGAATTTCTTTCCGGCTTGTTCATCAGCATCATTAAACTTTTCATTAATCCTATCATATTACTGACCATTTCTTTGGGCATTGTTAGCATGGGAAGTTTGAAAAAAGTGGGAAGAGTTGGAATAAAGTCGTTATTATATTTTGAAATCGTAACAACTTTCGCTTTGGTCATCGGTGTTATTGTGGCTCTTATCATTCAACCTGGCAATGGAGTGGCTACAACAAATATGAAAGGCGGAGATATTGCAAAATATACGCAAACTCATTTTAGCTGGCTGAAATTTTTGGAAGATAATTCAACATTGCAAGTTTTAATTGCTGCTCTCATCTTCGGTATTGCGCTGAATTATTACAAGCAAAAGCAAAAGATCATTGATTTTTTAAAGCTGATTGCAAAATATGTTTTTAAGGCTTTGCACAAAGTAATGTTCATTGCGCCGCTGGGTGCTTTCGGGGGTATGGCTTACACCATCAGTAAATATGGTGTTGGTACTTTGTTGCCTCTCGGAAAATTAATGATCACGGTTTACATCACGATGATCATTTTCATTTTCGGAGTTTTATGGCTTGTTCTCAAATACTACCGGGTTAGTGTTTTCAAATATTTAAAATATATCCGCGAAGAATTATTGGTTGTGTTGGGCACTTCCTCTTCCGAAGCGGCCCTACCCAGTGTGATGGAAAAACTGGAGAGAATGGGTTGTTCAAAATCGGTAGTGGGCCTGGTAATTCCTGCGGGCTATTCTTTCAACCTGGATGGCACTACCATTTATCTATCTATGTGCATGATATTTTTAGCCCAGGTTTTTCATGTACATCTTTCCATGTCGCAAATATTAAGTGTAATCGGAATTTTAATGCTTACATCAAAAGGTGCGGCCGGGGTTACAGGCAGTGGATTTGTAGTTCTGGCTTCCACTCTTACTGCTATCAAAGTGGTGCCGATTGAAGGTCTCACTTTATTATTAGGTGTTGACAGGTTTATGTCAGAAGCAAGAGCCCTTACAAATTTTATTGGTAACGGAGTCGCTACCATCTGGATCGCTAATAATGAAAAGGAATTTGAAAGAGAAAAAATGAATTTTGCTTTTGGTCAGGTGGAAGAAACAGAAAGTATAGCTGAAGATGATATGGAAGAAGAATTGGCAGTTTAAAAGCAGGGGTCAATTAATTATTAGGCTTTCCGCTTACAAACGGATTTCCTTTTACATAAAAACGATAAGGCAACAGGGCGTCTTTACCTGCGTAATGAACTCCTATTCGCGGAGAGGCAGCAATTTCTTTTTTATTAAATGTTCCTCCGTCATCGGCAATAAAAATTTTATCTCCCAACAAGAAAGTTCCTGAATGTTTAGTAGAAATTCCCAAAGCTTTGGAAACATTTCCCGGGCCACGTGTCAATGTATGATCCAATTTCTTTTTATGAGTTCGTATCAACATTCTATCAATTCCTTCTATCGGGTCCAAAGCGCGGATTAATATAGCATGAGGGATCTCTTCCGAATTGGTAACTACATTGAATAAATAATGAATGCCGTAGCATAAATACACGTAAGCATACCCGCCTTTACCGTACATGATTTCATTGCGTGCGGTTCTTCTGCCGCCAGCGGCGTGCGATGCTTTATCAATTGTGCCTGCATAAGCTTCACATTCTACAATACGACCAGAAGTAATTATTCCTTTCCAATTAGTAACCAAAATTTTTCCCAATAATTCCCTGGCTATTTTCAACACATCCTTTCTCTGGTAAAATTCAATTTCTAATCTCTTCATAATCTTCAAAAATCGGTTAATGTGGGTTCTTTTTTATATTTACTCAAATTTAGGTTTTGCTTAAAGAAATTGTAATAGCCATCCAATCTTATTTCGAAGCGCATCGTTTCATTGTAACTCATAAACTTTGGAAATGGATCATCATCCCCGGCACTATCTATGCGATTCTTTTCGGGGTCAGTATGTATTTCTTTGGCAAATCTGCAACGGCCGTAATTGAGTATCTCACTAATTCCACTGGCCTTGGTGACTGGATCCAAAAATTTCGCAATAGCTGGTTGGGATTTCTTTTCACTTTTGCTGGTATCATTCTCTGGCTTGTGTTAATGTTGTTTTATTTCTCATTATTTAAGTACATCTGGTTGATCGTAGGTTCGCCCGTTTTTGCTTATTTAAGTGAAAAAACGGAATCAATAATTGAAGGAAAAGAGTTCCCTTTCAATTTTAGACAACTGATAAAAGATTGCTGGAGGGGAACGAAACTGGCTGTACGAAATGCTATTTGGCAGACGATTTATATTATCGGTCTTTTATTATTAACCCTGTTCCCGGTATTTGGATGGATCACTCCTCTCATTGCTTTGTTCATTGAGTGCTATTATTATGGTTTTTCAATGATCGACTACAGTTGCGAGCGTCATCGGTTGCCTACGTCCAAAAGTATTCAATATATCAGTCATCATCGTGGGCTCGCCATCGGAAATGGGTTAGTATTCTATGCGCTTCATGCTATTTTATTTGTGGGTTGGGTGTTTGCGCCTGCCTATGCGGTTGTGGCCGCTACGTTGAGTTTGTACAAAGTGAACCCGGAATGAGTTCACGAGTTCCAGAGTTCACAAGTTTGAAAGTTTGTACCCGACTCTGGTACTTTGGAACCCGTGAACTTGTAAACTTTACAGAATGAATTCCAAAATCTATTTGATTCCCTCTTTGCTTGATGAAGAAGCATCCGAAACTATTCCGCCTTACATACTTGATGCGGTACAAGATTGTCAGGTTTTTTTTGTTGAAAATGAAAGAACAGCCCGACGCTTTTTAAAAAAAATTTGGAAAGCATGGCAACCGCATGGGGATATTATTATTGACGACTACGAGTGGATCACTATTAACGATGCCGAAAGTGAAATACAATCTGTCTTCAAACAAAAATTAAAAGAAGGAAAGAATATTGGTATCATCAGCGAAGCAGGTTGTCCCGGTGTGGCGGACCCCGGTCAAACGTTGATCTCAATAGCCCATGAAATGAAAGCAGAAGTGAAACCTCTTGTCGGGCCAAGTTCTATTTTGCTTGCATTAATGGCCAGCGGTATGAACGGTCAGCAATTTCAATTTGTCGGTTACCTTCCTATTAATGTAGCCGACAGGGCAAGAACACTTAGGGAACTTGAGGCCGAATCACAAAAGAAAAATTGTACGCAGATCTTTATTGAAACGCCTTATCGCAACAACCAGTTGCTGGAGTCCGTTATGAAAACCTGTAAGCCGTCAACAAAGTTGTGCATCGCAGTTGATCTTACTTCCGAAAAAGAATGGATACAAACGATGAAAGTGGGCGACTGGAAAAAAAACCAAACTAACATCCATAAGCACCCCGCAATTTTTTTGTTGCATGCCTGACTTTCTCCCTCCGCCAATTAACAAAAAAACTTGATGTTACCTTTATTTATTTTATACATTTGTGCGCCCCTGCCTGGCGGCAGGCAGGATTTTTGCAAGAGTAAAAAACGTGAGTAATATTTTAACACATACAAAGCAGGTTGCCTTCCATGCTCCCATTACTACGGGAGTATATTCGGTATGCTTTGATCTCTTCCATTATCTGATTCGACCTGGGTCCTGATAGGACGAGCCAATAACCAGGGCCCCTATCAGTGAAATCCTTCAGGACTTTCTTTAACATGGATTGGTTATCCGCACATGAAATATCAATCTTCTTAAATTGGACACTCAAAATATAATCATCAGGGTTGCGACACCTGAGGATAAGGTGTATGCAAAAACCATCACGGATGAGATGGAATCATCCGCCAAAGCCCGCGGCACAGGCATCGCCCGGCGCTCCCCTGAATACATTGCCGAAAAAATGGAACAGGGAAAAGCTGTTATTGCTGTCACAACTTCCGGTGAATGGATAGGCTTTTGCTATATTGAAACCTGGAGCCATGGAGAATATGTAGCCAACTCTGGATTGATCGTCGCCCCGGCATTTCGTAAAAGCGGTGTGGCAAAATCGATCAAACAAAAAATCTTCAACCTGTCGAGAGAAAAATATCCGGATGCAAAACTTTTTGGATTAACCACCGGCCTTGCTGTAATGAAGATAAATTCTGAGCTGGGATATGAACCCGTTACGTACTCAGAGTTGACAAAGGATGAAGCTTTTTGGGCAGGATGCAAAAGTTGTGTGAACTATGAAACTCTTATGAGCAAAGACAGGCAGAATTGTTTTTGCACGGCTATGTTGTATGATCCGAAAGATCATTACAAACCCGAAGAGACAAAAGAGTTTTTTGAACAAAACAAAAAAGGTTTAGAAAGATTGCTGCGTTTTAAGCAATGGAAATTGTTCAGGAAAAAAGAAAATGGAAACGGCAATAACGGAAACTCAAAAATGAAATCGATCATATTTCACATTTTCAATTTTTAGTTATGCTACCAACACAAGCAGTACTATTCACCGTCTGTTGCGTCGCACACTTACACAGCATCAACTCTAATCAGCAATTATAGATGGATTCATCAAATAATAGTAGCAGTAAAAATTCCCCTTTAAAGGTTGGGGGCACTGTTGTTCTTGGATTTAGCGGCGGGCTCGATACTTCATATTGTGTAAAATATTTAAGTGAAGACAAAGGTTACGAAGTTCACAGCATTGTCGTAAATACAGGAGGTTTTACTGAAAGTGAGCTCAAAGAAATTGAAGCGCATGCAATAAGATTAGGCGTAAAAACTCATACTACTGTTGATGCAGTAAAAACTTATTACGACAGCATCATAAAATATCTTGTTTTTGGAAATGTTTTAAAAAATAATACCTATCCTCTTAGCGTGAGTGCGGAAAGATTGAGCCAGGCATTGAACATTGCTGAACACGCAAAAAAACTTTCTGCAGCCGCTGTGGCACATGGCAGCACCGGTGCAGGCAATGACCAGGTAAGGTTTGATATGATCTTCCACGTTATGATTCCCGGTGTAGAGATCATTACTCCCATTCGTGATCTGAAACTTAGCCGTGAACAGGAAATAGAATACCTGAAGAACAAAGGAGTAAAAATGAATTTTGAAAAAGCGCATTATTCTATCAATAAAGGGCTGTGGGGAACAAGTGTGGGAGGAAAAGAAACACTTTCATCACTTGGAATGCTTCCGGAAGAAGCATGGCCGACACAGGTGACCCAGGCAGAAAGCCGCCAGGTAAAACTAAGTTTTGAAAAAGGCGAATTGACAAGTATTGATGATAATAAATTTTCACATCCATCTGAGGCTATTAAATATTTACAAAGTATAGCTGGCCCTTATGGAATAGGTAGGGATATGCATGTCGGTGATACTATCATTGGCATAAAAGGAAGAGTGGGTTTTGAGGCAGCGGCACCTATGGTTATCATAAAAGCCCATCATGCATTGGAGAAACATGTGCTTACAAAATGGCAACTGAACTGGAAGGATCAGTTGGCTCAGTTTTATGGCAATTGGTTGCATGAAGGGCAAATTCTCGATCCTGTAATGAGAGACATTGAAACTTTTCTTGAAAACTCACAAGGAACTGTTACTGGCAATGTATTTGTTCAGTTAATGCCTTATCGTTTCCAGGTGCTTGGCATTGAATCAAAATATGATCTTATGAGCAGTAAGTTTGGCAAGTATGGTGAAATGAACACAGGCTGGAGCGGTGAGGATGTAAGAGGATTTTCAAAAATATTCGGAAATCAAACGGCGATCTGGCATTCTGTCCAGGAAGAAAATAAAAAGTAAAATGCTAACTGCGAAATAAAATATAAGAGCGGGTATCATTGGAGGCGCAGGTTATACGGGTGGCGAACTCATTCGCTTATTGATTCATCACCCGGATGTATCTGTTTCCTTTATTAATAGCCGCAGCAATGCCAGCAAATATGTTCATTCTGTTCACCAGGATTTGATTGGAGAAACTGATCTGAAATTTACAGATAAGCTTAGCAACGATGCAGATGTCCTGTTTCTTTGTGTAGGACATGGAGAAGCCAAAAAATTTCTGGAGGAAAACAAGATCGATGATAAAATAAAGATCATTGATCTGTCCCAGGATTTTCGATTAATTGACAAATCGAAAATTGGAAATCGAAAATTTGTCTATGGCTTGCCGGAACTGAATAAAGAAAAAATAAAAAAGGCAAAAAACATTGCTAACCCAGGCTGCTTTGCTACGGCTATCCAACTCGGCCTTTTACCACTTGCAAAAGCCGGTTTACTTGGCAACATTTATACAACAGGGATCACAGGTTCCACAGGAGCCGGCCAATCATTTGGTGCAACAACTCATTTCAGCTGGAGGGCAAACAATATACAGGCATATAAAACACTTGCTCATCAGCACCTCAATGAGATTCATGAATCATTGCACCAATTACAGAATAATTTCCCCAACGCTCCTTCAGACAAAGGAGGCATTCACTTTATTCCGTGGCGGGGAGATTTTACCCGGGGAATTTTTATTAGCTCGCAAATTGATTGTGATTGGAAAATTGAAAAACTGGTAGCGTTGTTTGAAAAGTTCTACTCAGATCATCCTTTTACCTTTTTAAGCCAGGAAGCGATTTTTTTGAAACAGGTAGTGAATACAAATAAATGTGTGATGCAATTGGAAAAAGTAGGAACGAAACTTGTCATTCATTCAGCAATCGACAATTTATTAAAAGGAGCCAGCGGGCAAGCTGTTCAAAATATGAACCTGATGTTTGGAATTGACGAATGCGCTGGATTAAATTTAAAAGCTAATTATTTTTAACTACATAGTATAACCAAAAACAAAAAGAACAATGACCTTATTCGACGTATACCCGGTAAATGACATTACAATTGTAAAAGCAAAAGGCTCTTACGTATGGGATGATAAAGGTGAGCAATACCTTGATCTCTATGGAGGCCATGCAGTGATCAGTATTGGTCATACACATCCACACTGGGTAAAAAGAATTGAAGAACAACTGGAGAAAATTGCATTTTATTCTAACTCCGTAAAAATTCCACTGCAGAAACAACTGGCAGAAAAACTGGGAAAGATTTCAGGTAAAGAAGATTATCAATTGTTCCTGTGCAACTCCGGTGCTGAAGCCAATGAAAATGCTTTGAAGCTGGCGTCGTTTCATAATGGAAGGAAAAAGATCATTGCTTTTAGTAAATCGTTTCATGGCAGAACCTCACTCGCGGTAGCTGCAACCGATAACAAAAATTATGTAGCACCGGTAAATGAAACAGACAATGTGATATTTCTCCCTTTTAATGATGAAGATGCGCTGGAAGAATGTTTCAATAAAAACGGTAAAGAAATTTCAAGTGTAATAATTGAAGGTATCCAGGGTGTAGGTGGTATTAACGTAGCCGATGAAAGTTTTCTAAAGAAAATAAGAAGTCTTTGCGACGAATATGGAGCTGTCTATATTGCCGATAGCGTACAATGCGGCTATGGAAGAAGCGGAAAATTTTTCACTCATGACTTTGCCGGCGTAAATGCTGACATATATACCATGGCAAAAGGAATGGGGAATGGTTTTCCTGTAGCGGGAATTATTATTGCACCTCACATCAAGCCGAAACATTTCCAATTGGGAACCACATTTGGTGGCAATCATCTTGCCTGTACTGCAGCGCTGGCTGTATTGGAAGTCATCGAAGAAGAAAAACTAATGGGCAATGCTGTAATGGTCGGAAAATATCTCAAAAATGAATTGGAAAATATTCCTGAACTAAAAAGAGTAAGAGGTCGTGGCTTAATGATCGGGTTTGATGTGCCTGAAGAATTAAAAGACCTGAGGAAAAATTTATTGTGGAACCAAAAAATATTTACCGGGGAATCCAAACCAAATGTGATTCGGTTATTGCCTTCACTGGCTTTGAAGAAAAGAGATGCTGAAGATTTCATTGAGGCTTTGAAAGAAGAAATAGCAATGCTCAGTAATGAACAAAGCGCTGAAGTGAGTGACACAACTAAAGCCTGATAGTAGTACTAGAGCCGGCAAAAAATAAAACCACCTATATTGAAACAGTTCATTTCCGTTCTTGATGCAGGTAATATTAATGCGCTTACTGAAAAAGCATTAATATATAAAGCAAATCCGCTCAAGGACAAAACGCTTGGTGTCAACAAACGTATAGGCTGTTTATTTCTGAATCCCAGCATGCGTACAAGATTGAGCACTCAAATAGCTGCGCAAAATTTGGGAATGGATGTAATTGTTTTTAATGTGGGCAGTGAAGGCTGGGCTTTAGAGTTTGAAGAAGAAGCCATCATGAGCGGCAATACAGTGGAGCATGTTAAAGATGCGGCGCCGATCATGGGAAAATATTTTGACATTCTTGCTATCCGAACTTTCCCTTCGCTAAAAAATCGCGATGATGATTATAGTGAGCTGTTCATAAAACAATTCGTAAAATATGCGGGCATCCCCGTCGTAAGTTTAGAAAGCGCCACACTTCATCCGTTGCAAAGCCTGACTGATGTATTGACCATTACAGAAGAAATTAAAAAATCAAAAACAAAAAGTGGAAAACCGAAAATTGTTTTAACATGGGCGCCGCACGTGAAGCCATTGCCGCAATGCGTGGCCAATAGTTTTTCGCAATGGATCAATGCGTGGGGTGAGGCAGAATTTGTTATTACACATCCTGAAGATTATGAATTAAGCAAGGAATTTACAAATGGGGCAACGATCACGCTAAACCAGGATGAAGCATTGAAAGGTGCAGATTTCGTGTATGTAAAAAACTGGAGCACTTACAATGATTATGGAAAGATTTATTGCAATGACCCCGAGTGGATGCTCAACAATGAAAAACTAAAACTGACAAACAATGCCAGGGTAATGCACTGCCTGCCCGTTCGCAGAAATGTGGAATTAAGCGATGAGATACTTGATGGTCCGAATAGTTTGGTTACGCAGCAGGCAGCCAACCGGGTTTGGGCAGCGCAGGCGGTAATATCCGAAATCTTAAATGGATAAGCTTTACATCATAAAAATCGGCGGAAATATTATTGACAATGAAGCAAAACTTTCTTCATTCCTGAAAGATTTTGCTTCGTTGGGTGACAAGAAAATACTGGTTCACGGCGGCGGAAAATTGGCAACACAACTTGCAGAAAAATTAGGCATTGAACAAAAGCTTATAGATGGCAGAAGAATAACAGATGCAGAGACATTAAAAGTGGTGACAATGGTGTATGCAGGGTACATTAATAAAAATATTGTAGCCCAATTGCAGGCTCATAATTGCAATGCCATCGGCCTTTGCGGAGCTGATGGAGATGCAATCCTGGCGCACAAAAGAAACCATCCGGTTATTGACTATGGTTTTGTTGGTGATATAGATGCTATCAACACCTCCTTGTTAACAAATTTGCTTGATCAAAATATCTCAATCGTTTTTGCCTCTCTTACACATGATCAACAAGGACAACTATTGAATACAAATGCGGATACTATAGCCCAGGAACTTGCAAAAGCCATATGTGAACAATTTGACGTGCAATTAATTTATTCTTTTGAAAAAACCGGAGTGTTGCTTGATGCCAATGATGAAAGCACAGTTATCTCATATCTAAATCCCGGCTTATACCAACAATTAAAAACTAAAGGAAAAATATTTGCAGGAATGTTACCAAAACTGGATAATGCTTTTGCAGCTTTAGACAGCGGAGTGAAAAAAGTCATTATAGGCAAAGCAGAACAATTAAAAGAATTGATCAACGGAAAGACAGGAACAAATATTGTCAATGAGTGAGCAGATATCAATATTACAAACTGAAGCTATTGCTTTATTAAAACGACTAATTGCTACTCCTTCCTTTAGCAAAGAAGAAGATAACACGGCTGATATCATTGAACAATTCCTGGAAAAAAAGGGAGTTAAAACAAGAATTCATCTGAATAATATCTGGGCGGTTAATAAATTCTATGATGAAAAAAAACCAACAATTCTTCTCAACTCTCACCATGACACAGTAAAACCAAATAAAGGGTACACCCTCGACCCTTTTAAACCTATAGAAGAAGATGGAAAGCTATATGGCCTTGGAAGCAATGACGCCGGCGGCTGTTTAGTTTCGCTGATCGTCACTTTCCTCTATTATTATAATACGCCTGATCTTAAATACAATCTTCTTCTTGCAGCCACAGCAGAAGAAGAAATTTCAGGGAGCAATGGCGTAGAAGCATTATTGCCCCATCTTGGAAAAATAGATTGCGCTATAGTGGGCGAACCTACTGAAATGCAAATGGCAGTAGCTGAAAGAGGCCTGATGGTTTTGGATTGTACAGCTCATGGCAAGGCCGGTCATGCCGCAAGAGATGAAGGAGAAAATGCCATCTATAAAGCGATGAAAGATATTGAGTGGCTTCGTTCGTATAAGTTTCCAAAAGTTTCCGAGTTATTGGGGCCTGTGAAAATGAGTGTTACCGTTATTGAAACTGAAAATAAAGCGCATAATGTTGTTCCCACAGAATGCAAGTTCGTAGTTGATGTCAGGGTAAATGAATCATATACATTCGAAGATATTATTGGCACAATAAAAGAAAATGTTCAAAGCGAGATCAAAGCAAGAAGCTTCAGGCTTCGCTCCTCGGCTATTGCGTTAGAACACCCGTTGATAAAAAGCGGTTTAAGTTTAGGTAGAGCCTATTACGGTTCCCCTACTACATCTGATAAAGCATTGATGCCATTTCCTGCTTTGAAGATGGGGCCGGGAAATTCTTCAAGAAGTCATTCTGCGGATGAGTATATTTATATTGATGAAATAAAAAAAGGGATTGAGTTGTATGTACAGTTGTTGGAAAAAATAGTCTTATAATTTTTGTTACCAGTTTCCTGTTGCCAGTAAACCTTTAAATATGAAAAGTTATAAAGACCTGGAAGTTTACAAAGAGTCTAAATCATTCGCAATCGACGTTCATAAAATGAGTTTGTCGTTGCCAAAATTTGAAATGTTTGAAGAAGGCGGCCAGATTAGGCGATCATCCAAGTCAGTGACTTCAATGATTGTTGAGGGGTATGGCAGAAGAAAATATAAAGCTGAGTTTATCAAATATCTTGTATATGCACAATCTGAATGCGATGAAACCATAATTCATCTGGATTTTCTGTTTGAAACAGGATCTTTGCAAAATGAAAAATTATTTAAAAAGCTAAAAGCCGGATATGATTTATTGAGTAAGAAAATAAACAAATTCATTCAATGGGTTGAAGATAACTGGAACAATTTTCCGGATAAGAATACCGGGAACAAGGAACAGGTAACCGGAAACAAGATTACCAATGAAACTTTGGCAAAAAAATATTGAATCATTAAAAGAGGTGGAAAGATTCACAGTAGGAAATGACCGTGAGTTTGACCTGCAACTTGCACCTTTTGATGTGCTAGGATCAATTGCTCATGCAAAAATGCTGTCCCAGATTGGATTATTAACAAAAGAAGAAGCACAAAAAATTACGGCGGAATTAAAAAATATTTACACTTCTATTCACAATTCACAGTTCACAATTCACGAGGACGTTGAAGACGTTCATTCACAAATCGAATTGCTGCTAACTCAAAAACTTGGCGATACAGGCAAAAAAATTCACAGTGCAAGAAGCCGGAACGACCAGGTGCTGGTGGACATAAAGCTTTTTCTCAGAAATGAAATAGAAGAACTGGTAAAAGAAATGCAACCACTGTTTGAACTATTGCAATCACAAAGCGAAAAATATAAAGATCATCTTTTGCCCGGTTACACTCATTTGCAATTAGCCATGCCTTCTTCATTTGGATTGTGGTTCGGCGCATACGCAGAAAGTTTGGTTGATGATCTGATAACATTAAAAGCTGCGTTTGAGGTGGTCAACAAAAACCCTCTTGGTTCTGCGGCCGGCTATGGTTCTTCTTTCCCCATAAACAGAACACTTACCTCTCAACTGCTTGGCTTTGATGATCTGAATTATAATGTTGTTTATGCGCAAATGGGAAGAGGAAAAACAGAAAGAATTGTTTCGATGGCTTTGGCAAATGTTGCCGATACACTTGCAAAACTTTCAATGGATGCCTGCTTATACCTGAATCAAAATTTTGATTTCATTTCTTTTCCCGCAGAGTTAACAACAGGCAGCAGCATTATGCCGCATAAAAAAAATCCTGATGTTTTTGAATTGATCCGTTCTCATTGCAACCAAATAAAATCTTTGCCAAATGAAATGATGCTGATGACGACCAATCTTCCGTCCGGTTATCATCGTGATCTGCAATTGTTGAAAGAACATTTGTTTCCTGCTTTTAAAACACTGAAAGATTGCATTGAAATGGCGGGCCTGATGTTGTCCAACATAGAGATCAAAAAAGATATTCTTGCCGATGAAAAATACAAATACCTGTTCAGTGTGGAAGAAGTGAACAAATTGGTGAATGCCGGAATGCCTTTTCGCGATGCTTATAAAAAAGTCGGACTTGATATTGAGGCCGGAAAATTTAAGTATGATACATCAGTTCATCATACACATGAAGGAAGTATCGGAAACCTTTGCACTGCTGAAATAAAAAAACAGATGCAGAAAGTTGTCAGTTCATTTCCCCTTGTATCTGTAAGGAAAGCTTTTGAAGAATTGTTACAGTAATTGCCGAATACAGTGCTGAAAGTACAAGTGAGTGACACAACAGCAGCTGATAAGAATTATAAAAGCCGGTAACTAAAAACTTGTCTTCTACAATCCGTACTTATCAACCAAATAAATAAAAGCGGCCATATTAATTGCTCCCAATTCCAATTCTCTTTTATTTACATTTTCAAACACATCATTGCGGGCATGGTGATAATCGAAATATCGTTGTGAATCCGGAATTATTTCAGAAACCGCTGTGTTGGGAATTCTTTTCAACGGGCTTACGTCAGCGCCTCCTCCGCCTTCATCAATTCTATAAACTCCGTAAGGCAACAACAAAGGTATCCAGCTGCGAACTTTCTGCAATTGTTCCGGTGTTCCTCCAAAACTAAATCCACGCGGTGTAAAGCTGCCCGCATCACTTTCCATGGCAAAAATGTGTTTCTCGTTTTTTGCTATTGCCTCCTCTGCATATTTTGATCCGCCACGCAAACCGTTTTCTTCATTGGCAAATAATACAAAACGAATTGTATGTTTTGGCTTATATCCAAGAGCTTTAAATGTTCGCAAAATTTCAATTGTTTGTACGACACCCGAGCCATCATCGTTGGCGCCTTCAGCAGGATCCCAGGAATCCAAATGGCCACCTACAGTAATGTATTCACCCGGAAATTCAGAGCCGGTTAATTCTCCAATTACATTATGACCGATCGTGTCGGGTAAAAAATGTCCGTTTGTTTTTATTGAAACAGAAATAATTTTTTGAGACAAAACAGAATCTAACCAATCAGCATCTTTTAAGCCAACAGCAACTGCAGGTATTTTTGGAAGCGTTGTATCATAGCGTAGCGAACCAGTGTGCGGATTGTTGTCAGTGCTGTGACTCATACTTCTTACAATTACAGCCACCGCTCCATATTTTGCCGCCCTGCTTGGGCCGGCACTCCGATAACGCACAGCATCCCCGTAAGCCTCGAATGTATTAATGAAAGTGGGATTGAATTTGTAATTATAAAAAACAATTTTCCCTTTTACCTGGTCTATTTTCTTTTCAAGATCATCAAACGTTGCCACTTCAATCACATCAGCCTTCACGCCCTTTGCCCCGGTTCCTATTGAATTACCTAATGCAATTACATCCAGATCTTTTTTCTTAGATGCCATGTATGCAACAGCCTCATCTTTTCCACCTCTTACCCAATGCGGCACCCTACATTCCTGCAGCCGCACCTTGTCGGCGCCGGTTGATTGCAAAGTTTTAAAACCCCATTGTTCGGCTTTATACATTTGAGGTGATCCGGAAAGTCTGCCGCCGATATTCTTTGTAAGATCATGAAGGTTATCGTATGCTTTTGCATGTAAAAGAATTTCATCCGCAATGTGGCGAATCATTATTGAATCATCAGCCTGCGAAAAAAGATAATTGGAAAAAAATAAAATCAAGAGGCTAAGGAAAAGTTTTCTCATCGCGTTTCAATTTTTAACTAAGATAACAAGTATGGAAAAATAAATATTATATTTTGCTGAAACGATACAATAAAATTTATTCTTTCTGATCTTTCATTCCTTTTATCATAGTTTTGCCCTGCATTTAAAGTTTATCTATGCGAATAGGAATTGTTTGCTATCCAACTTTTGGAGGCAGTGGTGTTTTAGCTACGGAATTGGGAAAAGCACTAGCTCAAAAAAATCACCAGATACATTTTATTACTTACCAGCAACCTGTAAGACTGAATGGATATATACCGAATATCTTCTATCACGAAGTGCAGGTTCCTACGTATCCTTTATTTGATTATCCGCCATACGAAACGGCTTTGTCGAGCACAATGGTAGACGTGATAAGAAATAACAATCTCGATTTGTTGCATGTGCATTATGCTATTCCGCATGCGTCGGCCGCATACCTGGCCAAACAAATATTAAAAAAAGAAAATAAAGAAATTCCGGTTATCACTACGCTTCATGGTACTGATATTACTTTGGTAGGAAGAGATAAGATGTATGCTCCTGTTGTTGCTTTTTCCATCAACCAAAGCGATGCGATCACAGCTGTTTCAAAAAACCTTCGTGATGAAACATACAAGAGTTTTAAGATTGAAAAAGATATCGAAGTTATTTTCAATTTTGTAGATGTAAAGCGTTTTACCCGCAAACCAATTGATGCGTTCAGAAGAGTTATTGCTCCGAACGGTGAAAGAATTTTATTGCATGCTTCCAACTTCAGGAAGTTAAAAAGAGTACAGGATGTGGTGCAGATCTTTTATAATGTAAAAAAAGAAGTGCCATCAAAACTTTTGTTTGTAGGTGACGGACCGGAAAGGCAGACTGCCGAAGAGTTATGCAGGAAATTAGGTACCTGTGATGATGTTCAGTTTGTAGGAAAGCAGGAACAAATGGAAGATATTTTGGCAATTGCCGATTTGTTTTTGCTTCCTTCAGAATATGAAAGTTTCGGTCTTGCCGCATTGGAAGCCATGGCTGCCGGTGTTCCTGTAGTTGCCTCTAACTCGGGCGGATTAACTGAAATAATTGTTCCGGGCGTAACAGGCTATATGAGTAATGTAAAAGATGTTGAAGGAATGACGCAACAAGCATTAGAAATTCTGCGAAATGATGATACGCTAAAAGCATTTAAAAAAAGAGCAGCGGAGCATGCGAAAAAATATGACATCCACAATATTGTACCGCTCTACGAAAAACTTTACGAACGATTTTTAAAATGAGCTATCGGTTATCTTTCTTCCCGAAGCCAGGGTTCGGGATTTACATTCTTGCTTTCAATCATCAGTATAAAATCAATTTGTCCACCGCTTCCATCATCAGATACTCCGGTCTTGCCTATTACTTCCCCGGTTGAAACTTCAGTGCCTTTGCTAACATTAACTGATGTAAGATTGCTATAGGTTGTAAAATATTTACCATGACGAATCGTAACCATCATTCCATCTCCTAAATTGGCGACAGCAGCCACTTCTCCCTGGAATACGGACTTAACCGGTATACCCACAGAGGATGTCGCAATCGTAATGCCCGGGTTGTCACCCTTGAGACTTGTGCCTTCAATTTCATACCGTCCAAAATGGATACTTACAAATCCATTATCAACTGGCCAGGGGAGTTTCCCTTTATTGGTCTCAAAACTTGCATTTAGCTTTACGTCTTCTGCATTCAGGTCGAGATAGCTTTTTGGTTTTCCGGAGGGAGTTACAGTTGTTGTATTTGATTCGGAAGTATTGTTATTGGTGTTTGCTTTTGCCCTTGCTTTTGCTTCTTCTTCCGCTTTTTTCGTTTCTCTTCTGACAATACCAAGAATCGCATTTTTGATTTCACGATCTCGTTTTTGCTTTGTAGTTATCTGTTTTTTCAATTCACTCTCTTTCGACTTCAGTTCATTTACCGCTACATTCTTCTCTTTCCGTTGGTCTTCCAGAACTTTAACCTGTTTAGCCTGGTTTTCCACCGCTGCTTTCTTTTCTTCCATCTGGCTTATCTGCAATCTCTTTCTCTGTTCTATTGCAGCCTCTGTTTCTTTGATGTTATTTACCTGTTGTTCGCGATAGGAACGATACGATTTCAGGTAAGCGATTCTTTTTAGTGCATCATTAAAATTAGCGGCGGAAAAAATAAAATTCAGGAAATCATAAGTGCTCCTGTTTTTATAAGCATAGATCACACTGCGGGCATATTGCGCCTTCAGCGTATCCAGCTGTTTATGCATTTTTATTATTTCGAGTGTGCTGCGGTAAATATCATCATTAAGATATCGTATCTCCCTGTTAATATTATTGAGATAACGCTCCTGTACCTGTACCTTTCTTCTTAAAACGTTCAGTTCTCCCAACGTAACATTCTTTTGCCCCTTTACCTGGCTATAAGCCTTTTGCAGATTATCAAGTTCCTGCTGAATATCCTGTCGCTCTTTTTCCAATTTATCTTTCTCATCCTGCGAAAAGACAGCCGATATAGCGGAAAAAATAAAAAGCGAAAGAAAAATCAGTTTCTTCATGATACAAGACTTTAGTTGGTTAGTAAAAAGTACGAAGCAACCGATAGAACGAAGTATCGCGAATTAAATTTTATCAATTTAATTTGTTTTATAATTTTTAGGAATTGAGAACGGAAATGTTAAGTCCGCATTAAAATTGTATTGTTTGAATTCAAGTCTCAAGTCCAGTTTTTTATTTTCGGCAAAAGTAATTTTTCGTGTTTTTGAAAAATTTACGCCCTGTTTATCTTCATAGTCATCGTAAGTAAGATCACCTGTCCTGTTTCGCAATTCATTTATATCATCCAATTTGATCCGTTGCACTAATTTGTCTCCATTTAAAGTAACAAGATTTTTAAATATTTTTCCTATGCTTAATAAAGAAACGGAATTATCAAATTTTGCGTATGAAACTATATTACTATCAAGAAAAACAGGATTACCGACCAGCAGTTCCTGCAGAATAGGCAGATCCACGGGCAACCGGCTGACCTCCTGCAAATATTCTATGCTGCGGGCAGTGTACAATTTATTTTGCTTGTCAAGAATTTTCACGGAATCTTTTGTAATCAGCGCCTTTAAAGCATCTATACCCAGGAAAGCATGAATGTCAATCCAGATTAAGCTGTCCTTATACATTCTCAAAAATGCATTTACATTGTACTTTTTATCATCCGCATCGATATAGTCCACATCAATTTTAGCCGAAAATGTTTTGTAGTCAATATGATTGGCCTGGATAGCATGATAAGTCTCATCTATAAACCGAATGGAATCTTCTTTAGCGTGATCAACGACACTAACAGTTGAAGTATCTTTTTTTATAATGGCAGTTTGTATTTTTTTAGTAGGCTTACACGAGATCAATACCAGGATAAATCCGATTAATATGAATAAAATTCGCATCATTGATTTTTTATTGCTTGCCTGTGTGACCAAAGCCACCGGCGCTTCTTTCTGTTTCTTTTAATTCGGACACCTCTACTAAAAATGCCCTCTCAATCTTTTGAATGATCATTTGTGCAATACGATCGCCCGGTTGAATTATTTGCGGCTCCCTGGACAAGTTGATCAAAATAATTTTTATTTCACCGCGATAATCGGCATCAATTGTACCCGGAGTATTTAAGCAGGTGATACCATGCTTAATAGCAAGACCGCTTCTTGGCCGTATCTGCGCTTCGAAGCCATAAGGCAATTCAATGTACAATCCCGTAGGCACAAGAATCCGTTCAAAAGGATCAATCATCAAAGCCTCATTAAGATGTGCCCGGATATCCATTCCCGAAGAACCTGCTGTTGCATATTCGGGCAAAGCATTATTCGACTTATTTATGATCTTAATGTGAACAGGTGACATGCGGGCAAAGATAAAAGAAAGAAGGTACAAGGTGAAAGGGACAAGGGACAACCTGCAATACGAGGAGGTAAAAACTACTAATGCAATTGATAAGCGACAATAACAAATAAGTTTAAAAAATTGTCAACTTAAACTCGTCAAACGCAAACTCCGGAACTTTAAACCTTTGAAACTATGAGACTTTTTGGAGTAAGGCTGTTGCATAAGCCGCAATTCCTTCTTCTCTCCCGATAAAACCCATTTTTTCGGTTGTTGTAGCTTTTATAGAAACATCATTTATTGAGATACCAACAATCCCTGATATTGTTTCCTGCATCTGCGTAACAAAGGGTTTGATCTTTGGCTGTTCAATGCAAATTGTGCTATCGATATTTATTACTTTATAATTTTCTTTTGTCACTAACTCAACCGTCCGTTTTAAAAGAATTTTGCTGTCAATATTTTTAAATTCTTTTGAAGTATCCGGAAAATGAGTGCCGATGTCTCCAAGACAGGATGCGCCTAATAGCGCATCGCAAATGGCATGCAGCAGCACATCAGCATCACTGTGGCCCAATGCTCCTTTATGATGATCAATTTTGACACCACCGATCCACAACTCTCTGCCTGCAATCAATTGATGAAAGTCAATTCCAAATCCTGTTCTGTATGACATATTGTATTTTGATAACAAATATCAAAAGAAAAACGTCCCGATAGTATCGGGACGTTTAATTCGTTTATAAATTCTTAATTGTCGCTGCCTGAAGTTTCTCCGTCAAAATTAAACAACAGCGAGAATCGAAGTGTGTTTGATAATGGATTACGATTTACACCGCTGCCTGAAGGTAAAAGATAAGAAAAGTTCAAACCAAAAATATTGTACTTAAGACCTACACCCATTGTAAAATATTTGCGGTTACCTTTTGTTTTATCTTCGTAAAAATAACCGGCACGTAAGGCAAACTGGTTATTGTACCAATACTCTGCCCCTAATGAAAGCTGGAACTCTTTTAATTCTTCACTAAAACCACCCGGAGCATCGCCAAAAGAACTGAACCAGCTACTTACTACACTTTTTGTGCGGTATGCAGTTAATGCGGTGGTGTCTCCTTCTGCCGGCGGAGTTGGTACCATTAATTTATTCAGATCAATGCCGAAGGTTATTTTGTTCTGTTCATCAAATGTTTTTGTATATGTAGTTCCAAGACCAAGATTGGCAGGAATAAAATCCTTTTGATCGGCATTATCAGTATACGCGATTTTAGAACCGAGATTAGTCATAGCTGCACCAAACGCCCAGCCAGTACCCACATCATTTTTTCCGTCGTAATAAAAAGCGAGATCGCCTGCAACAGCAGTGCCCGCTTTATAATTAGACCCATTGGTGGCAGCACCGCCCGCAAGATTCGAATAAATATATTTTAAGCCAATACCAATACCCATTTGATCCGACAGCTTTCTTGAATACCCTACATCAATTCCAAATTCGCGGGGGCGAAATGAATTAAGATCGTTTCCAAGATTATCTGTAAACTGAATGTTACCGAGACTGAAGTACCGAACCGAAGCATTAATGGCCTGGTTTTCGTCAAATTTATAATACCCGGCTAAGGACGCTAAATACACATCATTCAGCCCAAGGTCTTTTAACCAGGGAGTGTAAGTTACCCCCAACCCGGCCGACGATTCATTAAAAGGAATTTTCGCAAGATTAAAAAAACCGGAATTGGCGTCCGGGGAAGTAGCCATTGACAGGTCACCCATACCACCTGTTCTCGCGTCAGGTGAAATTCTTAAAAAGGGAACTGCGGTTGTAACTACATTTAGCTGATTAGACTGGGCAAATACCGTCGAAAAAATTGACAGAGCTAAGATTCCTAAGCTAAGCTTTAGAGCAATTGATCTCATCAGTAAGTGTTTAAAATTGGAGCGCAAATATAGCCGCTTTAAAAAGTTTGTCTTAAAATATTGGAATTCGTTGAATGGTCTAAAGAATAACCAACTTTTCAATCTTTTCTTTTTTCTTTCCTTCCGGCGCAATTACTGTAAGCCGGTACAAATACACTCCGCGGCCCAGTTTATCGCCAAACTCATCACGTCCATCCCATTCAATTTCACAAGAACGATTTCCAGCGTTATTTATTGTTTGTTTAATGGTTTTCACCACTTTGCCGGTTAGCGTAAAAACCTGGACCTTAACCTGCAGGTTCTGCTCCGGCCTGTTGTGTTCAAACCAAAACTGTGTTTTTGTAGTAAATGGGTTAGGATAATTTAATACGTGGTCAAGTACCAGTTCATCGTTTTTTATCACATTAAATTCAAGTAAATATTCGCTGGAATTGTCTAACACATCCCATGCTTTTATTTTTAAAGAATGTAAGCCGCTTGTTAATGATGGCATTTGAAAATGTATTTCTCCCTGCTGGTAATTGTTGAGATCAGCCTGGTAAAAATCATTCAGGATAAAATATTGACGATTGTCATTATCCAGCGTGGCAACAATATCGTGCCCGATACCGGTTCCTGCAATATTAATCCCCGAAGAGTCAGTAAGTTTTACCACGAGGACAGGATTTTCATTGGTAATGCTTCCGTTTACGAAGTTTTCATCATTCAGATAGGCCTTAATAATGGGGCCTTCTTTATCATTATTCCCGCTGCTATCAATACCCCCAATTATAAAATTTGTAAAATAGCCATCCGCATCGGTACTTCCATTTTCGGCATAGAGACTTAGCTTTCCATTTCCATATTGATAATTGATGTCTTTGGGCATCTTAAAATTGAAAGAAAATTTTCCATTCACTACAGAAGCTTTTCCCTTGTATAGAATATTATTTTGAGCCTGGAATCCCACAACCTGGCTTGTGGCGTCATTGCCCAGGGTGTTAATGGTTTGCACTTTGTCAAAAACTGTAGGGTAAACAGTGCCATTAAAATCCGTCAAAAGATTTCCTTTTACATCGGTAACATTCCCCTCTATAACTACTTTTTCTGTAGCACCAATTGTATCCGCTTGCGCCACAGGAATGTTGTTCACTTTGGTCGCCTGTATTTTGAGAAGCGGGTAGGTCAGCATTAAAGCGGGATCGCCCAATAAAGTAAACTTCCGGTTGTTAGCAATATCACCAGAAGTTTGGTAAGTATAATTTTTTGCATCTTTTATTGATTCTCCCAGGCTTTTATAAATTCCGTTGGAATCTGGTTGCAGGGCAAATTGCAGATAATTATTATTGATGATTCGATTGCTGAAAGAAAACACAACTCTTGTAGTGGTAAGTAAAGCTATACCTCCAGTTTTTGGACGAAGTAAAATATTTTCACCCAGGGAATTGACAGATGGATTATCATAAGGAGCAAAATCACAGGTGGCTGTAATAAACAAAGGAAGTTTATTGGGATTGTCCCAACTATTTACAATATCCTGGTCTATGATTGTTTCTTCTGCAAGCCTGTTCGATCCTCCATGCCCGCTATAGTTCCATATCAGTGTGCCGTTATACACCTGGTTATTGATAACCTGGTTCGCCTGGGGGTAACTGCTTCCGCCGGCTCCGCTTTCCTGCTTAAACGCATCGAGATACACTTTAGTAATGTCGAATACGGGAGCAACTGCTTTAGAAGTTGCCGTTAATGCTTCTGCATCCTGCAAATGCAAATTAAAATCTTCGTCATCAGCAATGAATAGCTGGTTGTTTCTCCAGGGACCGAAACTTTCTTTGCTATAATACGCTTCAACTTTATCTACATAATTTCTTGCCTCATTAACATTTTTTGCCGGTATTCGTCCAATCCCAATATCGAGCTGATTGATGAGAATATTTGAATTGATGTCTTCATTGTCATCCAAAAAACCAAAAAAATCATCAGAAGTATAGGTACCTAATGGATCTAGAGAACTATTGTTTTCATAAGCCGGAACCAGGTTAGTATTATTGTTTATTCGATCCTTATAGTCAAAAGATGCGTCTCCAAAAAGCAAAAGATATTTAGGTCTTTCTGCTACGTTACTTGCAGATCGGTCGTAAAACATTTTCACAAAATCACGAATGGCAGAAGGATCAGGAATGCCGGAAGAAAATTCATTGCACACCTGGTCAGTAGTTACAGCGATGAATTTCAAATTACCTTTTGTTTGATGAAATTGCCCCAGCCTTTGAGCTTGCGGCAATATTGAAGGAGTAGTTATAATAATAAGATCAGTAGCAGATAAACCGTGAAGGTCCTGGTTTGGAACCTTACCCATCGAAACAGGTTGAAGAAAATTGGAAGAATTGAAAGCAACATATTCTTCCAGGTTTTTACAACTATTTACAAATTTGCAATCATTCCCCTGTAAACTTGTTTGCATTTTAACAGGAGTTAAGGGATCAGAAACATCCCAAACTTCTGTAGCAGAGTTCGCATCAGAAATAACAAATTCTCCCGCATTATTTCCTACACTATTCCAGTCGCGAAATAAAAGTTGATCAATTCCTTTCATTGACAAATTGCAACGGCTAAAAACTTCAAACCAGTTCAGCCAACTTTGTGAGTTAAAACTTCCCGGGACATAGCTATATGTAATTGACAAGTCAGGTTGTGAGACGTTTGCGCCGGCGACAGCATTTACTTCTTTTGCTATCACATCATATTGACCACCGCTAATAGGGGAAATGCTTATTTGCTGGACGGGTTGATTATTGACAGAAACATCCAGTCTGCCAGCTGCACCCACTGATCTTGCGACACAATCACTCATTACAGTAACAGGAGTGTTAGTTTGTAAATTCGGAATAGTGACAGAAAAACTTCGTGTTAGTGTGTGGCCGGGTGTATTGGAAAATTCTTCCCCGTACCATTCTTTCCCGCTTGATAAAAAATTTATTGTGTCTAATTCATGAAAAAACCGGTTATCAAAAGAAGTGATGGAAATATTAGGAATAAGATTGTTTTGAGAAGGCAAAATTCTTTTTCCTGTGCCCCCTATTGACAGGTAATAAAAAGCTTCATCACTGTAAAGATTCTTTTTATGACTGAATTTTTTATTTACAGAGTCTGTTTGCCACTGATTAGGTCCACTTGAAAAAAACAAAATATAGTCGGTTCCACTTAACACGCCGTCGCCACCATCCACAACCATAATTGCATTTTCTTCGAGGTCGTCGGGACGGGGTAGGTAATTTGCTTCGGGCAACATTCCACCTTCATTTCCAAACAGTCGTATGGAATTCGAAGAAAGACTGGAAGTATTTATACCGAGACTGGCCAGAAAAGCGACGTCAATTTTATATATTCCTGCCTTTTTAATAGCTATCTTATACCAATCACCGGAAGCCAGCACAGAGTGTGCTTTATAAGTACGCTGTGCCCGTAAAAAAAATAAAGGGATGAGTAATAATATTAATAAAGCAAAACTTTTCACAGCGGTCTCAAAACATTAAAGATATAGGGAATTCACGTTTGAAAAAAAGTAGATGTCCCTACCCGCTGTTATTTAAAGTATTTATATTCGCAATTCCGTCAGGAAAATTATTCTCACGTCTGCAATATTTTGTCCGGAACGGCGTTAAAAATATTCCAATTCATAGGTTTATGCAAAAAACTATCACATTGAAAAATCTGTTAATCCTAGTATCGTGCGTCGCTCTGTTTACATCTTGTAAAAATGGGCTCTTTGGAAAAAAGAAGTATGATAAATCAACCGCCACAGGTTGGAACTACAATGACAAAACGGAAGGTGGTTTCCAGGTTGCAAAAGCAAAGGAACAGGGCATTGGGCCTAACCTTGTTTTCGTTCAAGGTGGAACCTTTACCATGGGACAAGTAGACGAGGATGTAATGGGTGACTGGAACAATATTCCCCGTCGTGTATCGGTTGCTTCTTTTTACATGGACCGTACAGAAGTTTCAAATCTTAATTACCGGGAATACCTCTATTGGTTAGGAAGAGTATTTGACCCAACTACTGATCCGAACAATCAAAAAATTATAGATGGCGCTTTACCTGATACTTTGTGTTGGAGAAGCGAATTAAGTTATAATGAACCTCTGGTGGAATATTATTTCCGCCATCCCGGTTTTAATAATTACCCGGTAGTTGGAGTAAACTGGAGGCAAGCTTCTGATTATTGCTTATGGCGCAGTGATCGTGTTAACGAAGGCATCTTGATGCAGAAAGGTTATATTGCCAAACAGTCCTTGCAGGGAGAACAACAGGAAAATAACTTTACTACCAAATCATATTTGTTAGGTCTTTACCAGGCACAACCTGGTAAATATGCTGCTTCAAAAAAGAACCCTCTTAAAACACCCCAGGGTACACCTCGAACTACGGTTTCATTTGAAGATGGATTATTGTTACCTAATTACAGATTGCCAAGTGAGGCCGAATGGGAATATGCGGCTTATGGTTTAATTGATCAGAACCCAAGGCCAAGCACCAAAGAAGGAAAAAGAGGTGAAGAATTGGCAATGAATAAACAACTTTATCCCTGGTCAGAAAATGTATATGGATTGCGCGATACCCGTCATGGAAGCTGGCAAGGCGCTTTTCTGGCAAACTTTAAACGTGGTTCAGGAGACGTAGCCGGTGTGGCTGGTGGTTTAAATGACCGTGCTTTCTATACCGCAGAAGTGACCGCTTTTTATCCAAATTCATTTGGCTTATACAATATGGCCGGAAATGTAAGCGAATGGGTTCGTGATGTATATCGCCCAATGACTACTTTAGACCTCGGACCTGAAGATGAAACAAATCCTTTCCGCGGTAACAAGTTCAAAACATTATACAAAAATGAGAATGGCGAAGCTGAAATTGATAGCATGGGCCGTGTAAAAATGCGTGATGTCACTGACTCTGAAAGCAGGAATCGTCGTAACTACCAACGCGGTAATGTGATCAACTACCTTGATGGTGATAGCCTATCACAATCTTCTTATGGTTATGGAGTTACTACTTTGATCAGTGATCACTCAAGAGTATATAAAGGCGGTAGCTGGAACGATCGTCCATACTGGTTGAGCCCCGGTACACGCCGTTTCCTTGAAGAAGACCAGTCTTTGTGTACGTTAGGTTTCCGTTGTGCAATGGATCGCATGGGTAGCCCGGAAGGTAACAAGCGCAAGACAGGTAACTGGTGGAAATCACGAAGACAGAACTCCCGAAAAAAATAGTCATCACAGAACAAAACATATGTCCCGATAAGAATTTATCGGGACTTTTTATTTTATCATCATCATATTTTTGCGGTATGAACATTCCTGAGCTATATGAGATTTTTAAAAAGAATCCCTCTGTTCAAACCGATACACGCAAACTGAAAACAGGCGATATTTTTTTTGCATTAAAAGGACCAAATTTTAATGGAAATGAATTTGCCAAAAAAGCGATTGATGAAGGGGCGGCGTATGCAGTAATCGATGAAAAACTCCCGATAGACATTGGCACCGAAATCTCAGAAAAAACAATTTTAGTTGATGATGTATTGGCTACCCTACAGCAGTTAGCGAAATATCACCGCCAGCAATTCACTATTCCATTTATTGCAATTACAGGAAGCAATGGAAAAACAACAACTAAGGAATTGATTCATTCAGTTCTCTCAACTACCTACAAAACGTACACCACCGAAGGTAATCTGAACAATTACATTGGGATACCGCTTACCATTTTAAAAATAAAAAATGATGCAGAGATGGCTGTAATCGAAATGGGAGCCAATCACATAGGTGAGATAGCTTCCTATTGTCAAATTGCATTGCCAACTCACGGTCTTATTACAAATTGTGGTAAAGCACATCTTGAAGGTTTTGGTAGCGAAGAAGGGGTCCGGAAAGGAAAAGGCGAGTTATTTGATTACCTGAGAACTTTGACACATGGTTACGCATTTGTGATGTGGGATTATGAATATTTACAGCAAATGAGTAAAGGAATCAGTGGCATTATTAAATATGGTACAAAAAAAGATGCCCAGGTGATCGGCAACATTTTAAAAAGCGATCCTCTTCTTGAAGTAGAAATCACTCAAGGTTTAGACGGTAAAGAATTAAAAACACAACTGGTGGGAGAATATAATTTACCAAATGTGTTGGCTGCAGTTACTGTTGGGAAATTTTTCGAAGTGCCAGAAAAAAAAATCAAACCTGCAATTGAAAATTACTCCCCATCTAACAGCCGTTCTCAATTAATTCAGCAGGATAGCAATAAGATTATACTTGATGCGTACAACGCAAATCCAAGCAGCATGAAACTTGCCATTGATAACTTTTCAAAAATAGCGGGTGATAAAGTTTTAATCCTGGGATCGATGGCAGAGCTGGGTAACGATAGTGTAAAAGAGCACACTTCTCTGATTGACCAGATAAAAACTTTCAATTGGAAACAAGTCGTGCTGGTAGGGAATGAATTTCAAAAGATCGATCACCCTTTTCTTCAATTCAAAAATTCCCAGGAAGCCAAGAATTGGTTCAAACAGCAAAAATTTGAAAACACAAATATCCTTATTAAAGGAAGCCGAAGTATGCAAATGGAAAAAACCATCGAATCTTAATCTGCATCTGCTATAATCACATCGAGTCTGAAAAATTAAATTTATTTCACAGTCATTTTGATTGTCGTTCCTCATTCATACAAATGATTAGAATCATACTGAACATTTGTCTCATCTGTGACTTTTATCACGTTTGTCGCATGTGTGTGTAAATAGCTTTGCAGTGTAAATGAGAATAAACGATGAAAAACATTATCATACTGGGAGCAGGTACAGCCGGAACAATGATGGCAAATCACCTGCATGGAAAACTGAATAGCCATGAGTGGGAAATAACTATAATGGATGAAAGAAAAAACCATTATTATCAACCAGGCTTTTTATTCCTGCCATTTGATTTCTATTCGCCCGAGGAACTTGTTCAGCCTATCGAAAAGTATATCCCGGGCCATGTAAACTTTGTCAACGATAAAATAGAAAAAATAATTCCCGGTGAGAATATGGTGAGAATGACAAATGGTAACAGTTATCATTACGATATTCTCATTATTGCCACTGGTGTCGATATTGCACCGGAAGAAGTGGAAGGAATGAGCGGCGAGGAATGGGAAAAATCAATCTTTAATTTCTACACATTTGAAGGAGCATTGGCTCTTAGAAATAAATTAAGAGACTGGGAAGGCGGCAACCTGGTGGTACATATTACCGAGATGCCGATAAAATGTCCTGTAGCTCCTTTGGAATTTGCTTTTCTTGCCGATTCCTATTTCAAGCACAAAAAAATTCGTGATAAAGTACATATTACCTATGTAACTCCTTTGAGTGGCGCATTTACAAAACCAAAAGCTACCCAGGCACTGGAACATTTACTTCTTGAAAAGAATATTTCAATTGTAAGTGATTTTGCCATTGAACATGTTGATAATGAAAAGAAGTCAATAGTTGATTATGGCGGCCAGGAAGTGTCATTTGATTTGTTGGTAACAGTTCCCACAAATAAAGGCAACGATGTAATCGAGCGGTCTGGTCTTGGTGATGAATTGAACTACGTTCCTACTAACAAAGCAACCTTGCAATCGCTGAAATATGAAAATATTTTTGTGATCGGTGATGCTGCTGCCATACCCGCTTCGAAGGCAGGCTCGGTAGCGCATTTTGAAGCAGAGATTCTGACCAAAAACATTTTGCATTATATAAACCATGAACCTCTGAGCGAAGAATTTGACGGTCATGCCAACTGCTTTATCGAAACCGGAAATCGTCGGGCTTTATTGATCGATTTTAATTATTCTCATGAACCGGTTAGCGGATCATTTCCTTTTGCAGGTTTGGGCCCATTGAATCTTTTGAAAGAAAGTCACATGAATCATTTTGGCAAGGTTGCTTTTAAATGGATTTATTGGCACATGCTACTTAAGGGAAGACATATACCATTTGTATCGGCCAAAATGCAGGAAGCAGGAAAAGATTTTAACTAACTATAAAAAATTTTTATGGAAAAAATAATTGCAGGAAAAACGATAAGTGTAAACGAGGAAGGTTATCTGACCAATTTTTCTGAATGGGATAAAACCGTTGGCGAGGAATTGGCAAAAGAAGCCAGTATTGATTTGACACCACCGCACTGGAGCCTTCTTAGCTATTTACAGGATGAATACAAAAAAGAAGCACCCCTAACAATCAGAAAGATTGGCAAGAGCGGTGTTGTGGATATAAAAGGGTTTTACCAGTTATTCCCGAACGCACCATTAAAAACAGCATCTAAAATTGCCGGCATTCCAAAACCTGCAAGCTGCATATAATTGTGAGTAGTAAAGTGTGGATGGATGACCAAAAATTGTATTCATATACGGTTCATTATTGACAAAAGATTAAATCATTTATTAAAAAATATTTTATGAATGAAAATGGTCAGAACGGTCACATTAATAAAATGATGATCATTCTTTCGAAATCCGGTTTGGAAAGCGTATACGCTGCTTTCGTGCTGGCAAATGGAGCAAGAATGGAAGGGATTGATGCAGAGATCTTCTTCACTTTTTTCGGGCTGGATGCAATTAATAAAAAGAAATTAAGTCATCTGCATATTGCCACTGTAGGCAACCCATCTATGAACATGCCTACCATGATCGGCGGTTTACCAGGAATGGAAGCACTGGCAACTAAAATGATGAAAAAGGAAATGGAAAAAGTAGATATGCCCGAAGTCGAAGAATTCATCGATATTTTAAAAGCTTCAGGTGTTAAACTCTGGGCTTGTAAGCTGGCTATGGATATGTTCCATTATGAAAAAAGTGATATGTATGTAGACATCGATGGAATATTAACTGTTGGTGATTTTTACAAGAAAGCCGAAGGAACAGGCGTTCACATGCTATTTATCTAGTTTTTTGATATCTCATAACACAAAAAACACAGGTCAATAAAGGTTGATAGGTTAGCAAGGCTCTGTTCGTCTGTTTTAACTTATCAACCTTAACCTGTTAACTCGCCAATTGTTTTTCAATTAAATTAAGATCAAGAATTTCTACCTGCTGATTCTTTAACAGCCGGATCAATCCTTTCTCTGAAACTTTTTTCATTAATCTGGAAACTACTTCTCTCGAAGAATTAAGTTCTTCAGCCACCTCGGTGTGATTGATTGTAAGTATGGATGAATTATGTATTTGTTGTTCTCTTTTCATATAGCTCAATAGTCTTTCGTCCATATTACGAAAAGCAATATCATCAATTGTTTCAAGTAAGTGTTCAATCCGGTTACGATAGGTTTCCAAAACAAAATGATACCAGCTTTTATAAGATTGCATCCATTGATCCATACATGCCATCGGAATAGTAATTACGGAACTTTCTGTAACAGCCTTTGCCAATACCTGACTTGCTTCGTTCTTTGAACGGCACATCATGGATAGCGCACATGCCTGGCCCGGTTGCAAATAGTAAATGAAGAATTCATTGCCGTGCTGGTCTTCACGGTAAACTTTTATCAAACCATCAACGACCAGCAAAATTGATCGGAAGTATTGACCGGTTCTTACCAAAACTTCATCCGCATCAAAGGACTTCGTTTCTCCTTTTTCTATGATTTCGCGGACCAGCTCTTTTTCAAAAGCTGGAAATAGAATTTCAAGGCTCTGTATCATATTGCGAATGTAATTGTTGAGTTCCCGCGACCCAATGACTTTGATCATTCTGCTAACTGAGAAATGTGATAAAAGTCACGGACAAAGACACCCTGTAAGCGGAGCTTTGCTAAAATTTTAAACATGACGCACCAGGTTGAAAGCCAATGGATGGGAAAAATGCAGTTTAATGCTCTCGTAAATGGCCACACGGTAATTATGGATGGCCCAGAAAAAGTGGGTGGTGAAGATAATGGACCAATTCCGAAACCATTTGTGTTGACGGCATTATCGGGATGTACGGGGATGGATGTTGTTTCCCTTCTTCGCAAAGCCGGAAGAGAAATAAGAAATTTCGACATCAAAGTGTTTGGCGAAATCAGCAAGCAAATTCCCATTGAATATGTAGCTATTCATCTTGTCTATACATTCGAAGGCGACGAGCAATTTAAAAATGATGCGCTGAAAGCAGTAACTGACTCACAAGAAAAATACTGTGGGGTCAGCAATATGCTAAAAAAAATTATGCCGGTGACATGGGAAGCAATTTATAATGGTGAAAAAATATTTTCAAATAAAGAAGAGGAAATAACATTGGCCACTTACTGAGCCTATTTAACCTGGAGATTTTCCACATTTCCAGGTAAGTGCAATAACCTTCAAAATCATAAGCCTGCCCGTAAAGTAAATAACCGTTTCGCCGTAACTAAAGTCACGGTCAGGCTTTTCTTTCCAACAGACCTTTGTGTTGTTAAAAATGCTCTTTTATAAAGGTCATCTACATCCTTTTATTAATTGAGCAAAGCTTATCTGTTTAAAAAAATATTTCTATATGAAAAGTAAATATTCAGTAATCGTAGCGGCGGTCATTCTGTTATTTTCATTACAGTCATTTTCACAAAATGGCACACGATTAATAGGGTTTGATGCGAAAACTTCCGGTCGTGGTGGCACATCAACAGGCTTCTTTGATAATCCATCGTTGATGATGAACAACCCGGCAGGTCTTTCTTTTTTAAGGTCGCAACAAATGGATATCAGTGTTTCACTGATGGCGCCAAATCTTCATTTCAAAAATTCGATCAATAATGCGGATGGAGAAAAAAATATTTTTCCGTTAGGTTGTATCAGTTATGTAAATCCTGTTTCCAAAAAAATCACCTATGCTGTGGGCATATTTACCCAGGGCGGCATGGGAGCGGATTTCAAATTGAATCATGCTCTGTTTATGGATCAAAACGGCAATTATGTTCAGCAAGCTTATCATTCAAAATTCGCAGTAATGCAGGGTGGTGCTTCCATTGCTTACAAATTGACAGATCAACTTTCAGTTGGTATTACTGCCGATGTTGTATATGGACAGGTTGAATTTCAGATGCCGATGGCCATGCCACCGTCAATGCTGAAAGGAGTTGTTGATCCGCAATCGGGATTTACTTTCGGAGACATGTTCTCAAATTCTCCCGAAACGGGTGGGCTTGGTTATTCAGAACTTGTTGCAGCCGCCAACGTAGAAAAATTGACAGCATTTGGATTTAACGGAAAGATTGGAATTGCCTATAAACCGAACGAAAGATTTTCTGCCGGTATTAATTATAGTTTGCCCACAAATATGAATTACAAAAATGGTACTGCCAAGATGGATATGACCTACCAGCTGAACAATGCTTTTGGAAGAGTGGTGGCAGGAATTATGCAACAAAATCCCAGTATGACAGCCGAACAGGCACAGGCAGCAGCTATGAACCAATTCTCACAATTAGGAATTGACCTTACAAAGGGAGCTGTTGATAAATATGACGCAGAGGCAAAGTTTGGATTGCCACAATCAATTTCAGCAGGATTATTTTTTGCAGCGTCGCAAAAAGTCAGACTTGCATTAGACGCGGAATGGATCAATTGGGCAAAAGCCTTCGACGCAATGGACATCACTTTAAAAAATGGAACAAATACAAACATCAGCAGAATGATAGGAACAAACGGAAGTATCGCCATGGCGTTTCCTTTGAATTGGAAAAATACTGTTGTCATTCGTACAGGCGTTGAAGTGGATTTAGCAAAGAAACTTACCTTGAGAGGAGGATATGTATATGGAAGTAATCCCGTCCCCGAATCAACAGTGTTCCCTGTTTTTCCGGCTATTGTGAAACACCATGTAACGTTGGGCGGCACATTAAAATTATCCCGCTCCTTATCTTTGAACCTTGCTTATGAATATGCGTTCAAAAACAATGAAACTGTAAAAGAAAAAAGTCTCGTTGCCGGTGAATATAATAACAGTACTTCAAGTTTAGAAAACAATATATATCATGCTTCACTTTCATGGTTTCTAAAATAGAAAAGTATTAAGCTAATTTTGTTCTGCATTGCTATTAAAGCAATGCAGAACTTGTTTTTAAAGATTGAAAAAGAATGGCAGGATTGTAGCGGTTACTATTTAAAAACAAATATGAAAGCAGAAAATAAAAAAGAAACATTCAATGATATAATTCAGGGTGCTAAACCTGTGCTGATTGATTTCTCTGCAGAATGGTGCGGACCATGCAAAATGATGAAGCCTGTATTGGAAGAATTAAGAAGGCGGCTGGGCGATAAAATACGAATTCTGAAAATTGATATCGATAAAAGCCCGGCAGTATCCAATGCTTTTGGCATACAGGCTGTTCCCACTTTAGTGTTAATTCAAAATAAAAATATCTTGTGGCGGCAATCAGGGGTAGTACAGGCTAATCAATTAGAAAAGATCATTAATCAATTTCTAATTACTACAAAAACATAAAATGAACCATAAAATTTTCGAGGTAAATCATATCAAACACCGATGAAAATTTTATGGCGAATTCCATTTGGCCAAACTAAAAAATGAAAAATATTCAAATGAATGCAGAAAAAGTAAATTCAAGAAGTTATATATCTTCTACATTAGGTTGCTGGTGTCCAAGATGCAGACAGGGTAAATTATTCAAGAATTCTATAAACGCAGGCTTTAAAAAAAATATGGCGATGAATAAAGAATGTCCCGTATGCGGTCAACCTACAGAAATTGAAGTGGGATTTTATTACGGAACAAGTTATATAAGTTATGTAGTAAGTATTATTATCTGTGTGATCAGTTTAATTGTATGGTGGCTAACAATAGGTTTATCACTCAATGACAATCGTTTCTTTTTTTGGCTGGGATTTAATGCTGTTTTACTCATTGCTCTGCAACCCTGGCTGATGCGGCTATCAAGAAGCATCTGGATTTCTTTTTTTGTAAAATATGACCCTGACTGGAAAGAACATCAACCTGCTGATGTAAGTGAACGCCTCAATGCTGACCAGGCAAATAATTGGTAAAATAGTTTTATTACTTTTGCCACCCTTGCATTGATTTCGATAATGGGTGCAGGTAAACCGGAGACTTGCTCGAGTGGTTGAAGAGGCACGCCTGGAAAGTGTGTATACGGGAAACCGTATCGAGGGTTCGAATCCCTCAGTCTCCGCTAATAAAAAAAATTTAAAACTGTAGAAAGAAAGCAGTCCCCTCTCCTTCTGCTGATTGTACCTGCACGTTTCCCCGATGAAGCATCATGATTTGTTTACATAAACTAAGACCGATTCCGCTGCCATTCTTTTTTGTACTGAAGAATGGAACGAATATTTTATCAAGCAATTCAGGTGGCATTCCATTTCCGTTGTCAGCAATTTTAATAACAGACCTATGATTGTTAGCAATATAAGCTGACAAAACAATTTTGGGAGATGGGTTATCTTTTATAGCCTCAATAGCATTTACGACAAGATTAATCAGAACTTGCTCAATAAGATTGATATCAATTTCCAGTTGCAGGTCCGTGTCTTTTAAAATAGTTTCAAGATCAATATTTTTTTGCTCCAGTGTCGGTTGCATCAACTGCAATAGATTTCCAAAGAGATCTCTTACAAATACCCTTTTTAAATTCAGCGTGGTGATCTTATTCAGGTTGCGGTAGGTTTCGGCAAACTTTAATAAACCTTCGCTTCTCCTTTTAATTGTATCTATTCCCAATTCAAGATCATCCAAAGAACCGGTGTCATCATCCAAAGTAGTTGCTGATTGTTGCAGACGATGTTTTAAGGTATCCGCCAAAGAGGAGATCGGAGCTACAGAGTTCATAATTTCATGCGTCATTACACTCAATAGCTTTTGCCAGGCCTTTGACTCGGTTTCATCAAGTGCTTCATTTACGTTCTGAAAAGCGATGAGCTTATAAATTTTGCCTTCTGTCTGGAACGCTGTCGCCGAAAGCAATACTTTAAAGGAACTCTTTTCGAAATGAGCAGATGCAATTTTGCTAACACCTGGCTTTAATGTTATGATCTCTTTATACAAACCTTCATCTCTCCTCGCCAACGAATGAATGGTCTTGAGATAGGGTAACTGCATCATTCGTTTCAAAGATTCATTCATCCATACCACTTCGCCTTCTTTCTCTTCATAAGAGATGATACCCGTATCCACCAGTTCCAGTATCTTCTGCAAATACTGGTACTGCGTTTCTTTTTCCTTACTGATAACTTTAAAAGTTGTGTTGATCTCATTAAAACCTTTACGCAACGGCTGCAATTCAATAGGAGCATGTTTTACATCAAAATACCTGGAAAAATCACGGTAATGAACGGATTCCACAAATTCATTTAGTTCTTTCTGCGCCTTTTTTTGAAAATTGAAAATGTCGATAAGCTGGTAAATTATAACAGGCGTCGCTATCAAAAGATAAACATACCATTGCTTCACAAAAAGAAATGATGCAAAGGAAAGAGTAATAAATAATAAGATTACTCTTAGCAATATTCTCCACTCAAAATTTTTAAAATTCATATCTAAAAGGTTCGAGGCACAAGGAACAAGATACAAGTTCCCCGGTTTGTGCCTTGTGACTTGCCCCTTGTTCCCTATATATCATACTTACTCAACCTCCGATACAATGCGGTTCTTGTTAATCCCAGTTCTTTTGCTGCTTTCGTTATATTACCATTATGCTTTTCGATCACTTTAAGGATTGTATTTTTTTCAATGGCACTTAGTTTTAGTTCTGCAGGTTCATTTTCCGAAGCGGATGGCATTTCAATAGGAGAAAAGATCAGATCCTTAGCCTGTAATACGTTTTCATCAGCCATGATCACCGCCCTTTCAATGGTATATTGAAGTTCACGAACATTGCCGGGATAGTTATAGCCCAACAATTTTTCAACCGCTTTTTTGTCAAACTCGGATGTCGGCTTCATGTATTTATTACTGTATAATTTAGCAAAATGTTTTGCAAGCAAAACAATATCATCATCACGCTTGCGCAAAGGAGGCATCATTATTTCCACCGTATTGATGCGATAGATCAAATCTTTCCGAAAACGATTTTCATTAGCCAACTCTGCCAGCGAAACATTTGTAGCGCAGATCAGGCGAATATCAATCGGAATGATCTCGTTACTGCCAATCCTTGATATCTGCCTGTTTTGCAATACACTCAAAAGCTTGGCCTGCTGATGCAGAGAAATATTTCCGATTTCATCTAAGAATAAGGTCCCGCCATTTGCCATTTCAAATCTTCCGACTCTGTCTTCCCTGGCATCTGTAAACGCTCCTTTTTTATGTCCGAATAATTCACTTTCAAATAAAGATTCTGTGAGTGCTCCCACATCTACCTTTACAAATGCCTTATCGGCCCGCATCGATTTTTGATGAATCGCTTTTGCAATCAGGTCCTTTCCCGTCCCATTTTCGCCCAATATCAAAATATTTGCATCGGTAGGTGCTATCTTGTCTATTTTTAAAAATATTCCCTGCATTACCTCCGATTCACCGATCAACTCCTTACCTATTACCGAATCAACCTGGTTATGCTCCAAAGCTGTCGTCTTACTTTCCTTTTTCTTCAATGCTTCTTTAATAGTGGCCAGCAGTTTTTCATTATGCCACGGCTTTATTACGAAATCAGCCGCACCTTCTTTCAGTGAACGTACGGCAAGATCGATATCACCATAAGCTGTGATCATGACAACAGATGAGTCGGATTTCAGCTTTTTTATTTCATTTAACCAGAACAGGCCTTCATTTCCCGTATTAATAGAGCTGGTGAAGTTCATATCCAGTAAGATCACATCATATGCGTCTTTTGATAAAAGCCAGCGAAGATTTTCCGGATTTTTTTCTGTAATAACATTTTTTACTTCTGTTTTTAACAATAGCCGCACGGCTGTCAACACATCCTGGTCATCATCAATCACCAATATGGAAGCATTCTTCAAATTCATAGTTAATCAATTGCTTATTTAATGAATACAGGCCCTCCTGCTGCAAGTATACCATAATTACAAAGTGATGGCAACTAAATTTTTACAAAAAAAATAATATTTCGACTGTATCAAAACCGAACAGTCATTGTATCATAAACGAACGTCTTCGTAGTTTTATTAAATTTAAAACTCTGTAAATCATTAGCGTTCCAGATTGGCATATTCTTGCCTTGAAATAGGCAGTTGCAGTTTTTTATTTAAGATTCAGAGCCGGCTACCGAAACTTTTTTCTTAAAATTTGCCATGGTCTTTCGGCTCTGAATTTCTTTAAATACCTTCCGAAGACTGCAACCGACAACAAAAAAACATTAAACAAAATATAATTACGTGGATAGGGTTATCAAAAAAAGTAAATGGAACAGGAAACGCATCTTAACAATTGCAGGAGTTACAGGCCTTGTACTGCTGATCGTTTTAAGCTATTTGTATACATCGGGTAAAAGCAAACTCAATGTTGATGTTGAGCGCATTACCATCAGTGAAGTAAAGAAAGGCCCTTTCCAGGAAACCATTCCCATAAATGGTGTTGTTTTGCCTATCACCAGTATTTATCTGGATGCTGTCGAAGGAGGAAGAGTTGAGGAGCGGTATGTGGAGGATGGAGCAGTTATGAAAAAAGGTGATCCGATTTTGCGCCTCAGCAACACTGATCTCGAATTAAATCTCTTATCGCAGCAATCAAATGTATATAACACACTTACTCAAATGCAAATCGCACGAAATGCTGCCCAGCAAAACACGGTTTCAAAACTAAACCAGATGACAGATGCAGAAAGTGAGTTAAAAGAAGCAGAGCGCATTTATAATTTAGATAAAAACCTTTACGATCAAAAAGCAATCGGGCTGCAGGAATTCAAAAAAGCTGAAAATGATTACAACCACGCCCTGGAAAAGAAAAAATTAACGGAGCAACTTTTAAAACAGGACTCAGTTTCCAACGAACAACAAGTAGCGCAGGCAAAAAAATCATATGAAGGTTCACAAGAGGCTTTGGATCTGTTTCAAAAGAAGGTAGGAGATCTTATTGTAAGAGCGCCTGTCGACGGGCAACTTACCTCTCTTGATGCGGAAGTTGGTCAGAACAAGCCCCAGGGTGAACGCTTAGGCCAAATAGATGTGCTAAGCGGTTTCAAAGTGAGAGCAGATATTGATGAGCACTATATTTCAAGAATCATAACGGGGTTATATGGCATCTTCACTTTTGCCGATAAAGATTATAAACTGGTCGTCAAAAAAGTCTATACCCAGGTTACGAACGGACGTTTCCAGGTGGATATGGAATTTGTGGGAGAAGTACCTAAGGGAATTCGCCGTGGACAAACATTGCAAATACGACTTGCATTTAGCGATGAAGTAGAGGCTGTGCAGGTACCGAAAGGCGGATTTTATCAGCAAACAGGTGGTAACTGGATATTTAAAGTAAGCGATGATGGAAGCAGGGCTTATAAAGTAGATATACAACTTGGTCGTCAAAACCCGGACTATTATGAAGTGCTGAGTGGTTTAAAGCCCGGCGACAAAGTAGTAACATCCAGTTATGAAAACTATGGCGACATGCAGGAACTGGTCTTAAAAAAATAAAGCTGACGCTTATGAGAAATAAGTTCATATACTCAATAATGATAATTGTCTGCTTAAGCCTTACTTCTTTTAAAAAAGAATGTAACAATGACAACGGTAGAACGTCTTTAAAAAAGGATGTTCTGCAAAAAACTGTCGAGGCTGCGGAGCCGGAGAACCTGGAATTATCACCTTTTTACAATTTGTTGGAAATATAAACCCGCTAAAATCACCTTAAAATAAAAATCATGATCAAGATTAAAGACCTTGAAAAAATTTACAGAACTGAAGAAGTAGAAACAGTAGCTCTTAACAAATTGTCAATTGATGTCAAGGAAGGAGAGTTTGTAGCCATCATGGGTCCATCCGGCTGCGGAAAATCTACTTTATTGAATATCCTGGGACTTCTCGATGATCCCGATGAAGGTAGTTTCATGTTCAATGGCATTGAAGTGGCAAGATTCAACGAAAGAAAAAGAGCTGATCTGCGCAAACATAACATCGGTTTTGTATTTCAAAGTTTTAATCTTATTGATGAATTGACAGTTTTTGAAAATGTAGAGCTGCCGCTTATCTATACAGGCGTAAAATCAGCCGAAAGAAAAAAACGCGTAGAAGAAGTATTGGATAAAATGCAGATCATGCATCGCCGCAACCATTACCCTCAACAACTTTCAGGTGGTCAGCAACAACGTGTAGCGGTAGCCCGTGCAGTTGTAAACAGGCCAAAACTTATTCTTGCGGATGAACCTACCGGTAATCTTGACTCTCACAATGGGAATGAAGTAATGGAATTGTTAACTGATCTGAACGAGCAGGGAACGACAATTGTAATGGTAACACACAGTGAGCATGATGCCCGTTACAGCCATCGCATTGTTCGCATGCTTGACGGACAAACAGTTTTAGAGAATATAATGGTCTAATTACGAAGGGTGATGATCAATTGTGAATAAGTACACAAACAATTGACGATTCACAATTGAAAAAGTATAGCCATGATTAAAAACTATCTAAAAATAGCATGGAGAAATTTATGGAAGCATCGGACAGATAGTTTCATTAACATTTTTGGATTGTGTATCGCTTTCACCAGCGCTCTTTTATTATTATTAAGTGTGAGTTATGAATTTTCGTTTGACGGTTTTCATACAAACAAGAAAAATATTTATCGCCTCTATTTCCAGACTCGGCAACTGAATAACCCTGAGTTAAGCAGTGCAATGCCCGCTCCGTTGTTGCCCGCATTAAAAGCAGATTACCCTGAAGTAAAATACGGCGTAAGGGATATGAATAACGGAACATTTATCCGGTATAAAGGCAAACAACTTTCTCAAACTCTCAAGTTCACCGATGCTGATTTTTTCAGCATGTTCTCATTCCCGATTGTCGACGGCACTAAAAAAGATCCGCTTCATAATTTAAATGATATAGTCTTACGAAAAGGAACAGCCAAAGCCATATTTGTTAATGAAGAGCCGGTAGGAAAAACAATAGAACTCAAATGGGGGAATGGTTGGAAACCATTTATTGTTTCCGCAGTAACTGCTGATTTTCCTGCCAATTCGAGCCTGAAGTATGATGCAGTGGTACGCTTTGAGACAGTAGATTTTTACTCGCAAGTAAGTACACAATGGGATAGCTGGTTTCACGATGTATATGTGCAACTCGATCACAAAATTTCCCAAAAAGCATTTGAAAAAAAATTACCCGCTTTCATTAATCACTATTTTGCAGATAGGCTTGACCGATTGAAACGTGATGGAGTAAAACCCGCTAAGGATGGTTCATTAATGAAAATATTATTGGAACCATTGTCGGACATGCACACAAACACGGAAATCGGTGGCGGAGATGCAATCAATAAAAGTTATTTGTATTTACTGGCCGCAATTGCCTTCCTTATTATCGGTATTGCCTGCATCAATTTTATCAACTTAAGCATTGGAAGATCTTTCACAAGAACAAAAGAAATTGGCCTGCGAAAAACAATGGGTGCTCTTCGTCAGCATGTGGCCATGCAGTTTTGGGGTGAAGCATTCCTTACCTGTTTTATTGCTTTTATTTTTAGTTGTATTGCATGCTACTTTTTATTGCCGCCATACAAGCAACTTTTTGCAATGAATGTAAACCAGGAAATGTTGTCGTTTGCGAAAACATGGTTGTATATTCTTGCTGGTTTTGTATTGATCACTTTTATTGCAGGCGGCTATCCTTCATGGCTCATGGCCAGGTTAAAAGTAGTCGAAGTGTTGAAGGGAAAAGTTGCATTGAAACGTTCCGGGAAACTGCGCAATGGTTTAATTGCATTCCAATTCATTATTGCGGTATTACTGATCTCATGCACGCTTGTTTCGTGGCAACAGCTCCATTACCTGCGTAACAGGCCTCTTGGATATAATGCGAGCCAGGTTATTAGTGTACCTGTCACCGGTAATATCGACCCCACGCATGCTTTGCAATTAATGCGGAATAAACTTGCTGCTTATCCTTCCATTGAAAGTATCAGTGGTATTTATGATAATTTGGGTACAGGCACTGATGGCTCGAGCCGTACTTCTGTAATGGGTTTTGATTATAAAAACCGTGAAATAAAAAGTAACTGGATCGGCGTCAGCTATGATTTTGTAAAAACTCTTGATCTAAAACTTGTCGACGGCAGAGATTTCTCCACTTCATTTTCTACCGATAGCAGCGCTGTTTTGATCAATGAAGAAATGGCGAGAGAAATTGGAGAAAAACAAATCGTAGGAACAAAACTTCCTGTGGACTCAGCAAATCCATTGACAGTGATCGGTGTGGTAAAAAATTTCAATTATAAATCATTACGCAAAAAAATTGATCCGCTAACAATGGTGCTGGATAAAAATTTTAACATCAATTACATTTTAGTAAAAGTAAAATCAGATCATCTTGATGCAAGCATGAAGCTGGTAAAAGACACTTGGAAAACTGTATCTCCAGGCAGTGATTTCATGGGTTCTTTTTTGGATGAAAATGTAAACCGGCAATACAGGCGTGAACAGAAATTGGTACAGATATTTATCTCCGGGGCTGCCATTGCCATATCCCTTTCATGTATGGGTTTACTTGCCATGAGTATTTTGATCATCGCTCAACGGACAAAAGAAATTGGAATTCGTAAAGTTTTGGGTGCTAATATTGGTTCTATCGTCAAACTTGTTTCAAAAGATTTTTTATGGCTGGTTCTACTGGCCACTGCTGTTGCCTCACCACTCGGATGGTATGCAATGAATAAGTGGCTGCAAAGTTTTGCCTATCGCATCGACATTGAATGGTGGATATTCTTAGCATCAGGATTGCTTGCAATTTTTATCACCCTGTTTACTATAAGTTTTAATGCTATCAAAGCCGCCATTTCAAACCCTGTGAAATCTTTACGAACCGAGTGAGTACCCCTGCCCCTCTGCAACCAGGGATCGATTCGGCTGATAACAGCGATGTAAGATTGCTGCGAAGAGAATGAAAAGTCAAAATAGGTATTATCGTTTTGGCTTTGACTAAAAACGGAAACTATGCTAAAGAATTTTTTCAAAATTGCGTGGCGTAATCTTTTGCGCAATAAAGCCTTCTCCTTTATAAATATATCTGGCCTTGCCGTTGGCATGGCCGCTGCTATTCTTATTCTGTTATGGATACAAAATGAAATGAGTCACGACCGGTTCCATAAAAAGATCGATCGCATCTATACTCTGAACAATCGTGACAAATTCAATGGCGCAATGTGGGCATGGAACTGGACACCAAAAATTCTTGCACCAACTCTGAAACAGGATTATCCCGATGTGGAGGAAGCTGTGCGAACAACCCGCTGCAGTTTTCTTATGTCAATTGGTGACAAACATCTGAACGAAGCGGGTTGCTTTAACAGACCCTTCTTTTTTGAAAGTATTCAGTTTCCCTTTGACCGAAGGCAATGTAACAACAGCATTAGGCCAGGTCAAACAATATTGTCCTTACACAAAAGCTGGCGAAAAAATTATTTGGTCATGAAGATGCTGTGGGCAAGATCATCAGGATTGACAGCTCAGATAATTTTACTGTGACAGGTGTCATGAAAGACTTACCTAATAACACCGCTTTTGATTTCGAATACCTGTTGCCCTGGAGCTATATGAGCAGGCTTGGATGGAGCGACAGTTCATGGGGAAATAATTCTGTTCAGAGCTATGTGCTGCTAAAGCCGGGTGTGTCAGAAGTGTCGTTTGATGCTAAGATCAAAAATATCACTATTGACCATACTAAAGGAAGCGCAGACTCCTCCACGACACGAGTGTTCACACAACCATTGGCAGATCAGTGGTTGTATTCAAAATCAGAAAATGGATACTATGTAGGCGGAAGAATTGAAACTGTAAAATTGTTCGCCATCATAGCTGCTTTTATTCTTTTGATCGCCTGCATCAACTTCATGAATTTAAGTACAGCAAGAAGCGAGAAGCGGGCAAAGGAAGTTGGTATTCGCAAAGTAGTAGGTGCCCAAAAAAGATTCCTGGTAATGCAGTTCATTGGTGAAAGTATTCTGCTGTCCTTCTTTGCTTTTGTTCTTTCCTTATTGATCGTATTAGTAAGCCTCCCGGCTTTTAATTCATTGGTAGGGAAAAAATTATTTATCGATTTCGGGAATGTTTATTTCTGGCTGTTCTCATTAGCATTTATACTGCTTACCGGTATACTTGCCGGCAGTTATCCTGCATTTTATTTATCATCTTACCAGCCGGTAAAAGTTTTAAAAGGAACATTTAAAGCAGCGCATGCACTGGTTACGCCCAGGAAAATATTAGTAGTACTTCAATTCACCTTTGCCATCGCCTTGATCATTTGCACCATAATCGTTGTGCAGCAAATTAAATACGCACAGGATCGGGACGCAGGTTATGTAAAAGATAAACTTGTCTATATAAATATAGATGGTGATGATGAAAAATATTATCAGTCCATAAGGAATGAATTGATAAGCAGCGGAGCTGCAGTCGCCGTTACAAAATCCATGAGTCCAATTACCCAACGATACAGTGATGGCTGGGGATGGCAATGGACAGGAAGTACGCAGGAAGATCTGAAAACAGATTTTGTAAGAATGGCTTCCGATGCTGATTTCGTAAAAACAATGGGTGTTCATTTGGTTGAAGGAAGAGATATTGATATTTATAAATATCCAACTGATTCCACTGCATTATTATTAAATGAAGCCGCGGTGAGGGTGATGCATTTAAAAAACCCTGTCGGTACAATTGTAAAAACCGACGATCGTGAATGGCATGTCATAGGCGTTCTGAAAGATTTTATTTACCAATCCCCCTATGAAAAAGTGCAGCAGCTTGCCGTAATGGGGCCAAAGTCATGGTTCAATGTCATTCATTTCAAATTGAACCCGGCTAACTCAACGCAAAGAGACCTTCAGCTTGCGGAGAACATTTTCAAGAAATACAATCCGCAATATCCGTTCGATTACAAGTTTGTGGATGAATCTTACGCATTGAAATTTCACGAGGAAAAAAGAAAGGCTACGCTGGCTGGATTGTTTGCAGCCCTGACTATTTTTATTTCTTGCCTTGGCCTGTTCGGACTTGCTACTTATATGGCTGAAAATCGCATTAAAGAAATTGGTGTTCGCAAAGTGTTGGGGGCATCCATCTTCGGGATCACCTCTTTACTTTCAAAAGATTTTTTGCTGCTCGTGATTGTTTCATTAGTTATTGCTTCACCTATTGCCTGGTGGGCAATGAGTGTATGGCTAAAAGACTATTCTTATCATGTGAGTATTGAATGGTGGGTATTTGTGCTCGCCGGTGTATTATCTGTTCTGATTGCTTTGGTGAGTGTAAGCTATCAATCAATAAGAGCTGCTATTTCGAACCCTGCGAAAAGCCTGAGAACTGAATAAGTAAAAATGAAAAAGTAAAAAGAAATAGTGTTTTGGATTTTATCTTTTCCTTTCGGCTTAAAAGAACGTTATGATAAAAAATTTTTTGCGCATCGCTCTGCGCAATTTAAAAAAAGACAGTTGGTATAGCCTGGTAAACATCGTGGGCCTCACTATTGGCATTACATTCAGCCTGTTCCTGATCTTTTATATTAAAGATGAGTTGAGTTATGACAAATACAATAAAAATGCCGATCGCATTTACAGGATCAACTCCTATATCCACGAAAAGGACAAAAATACAGACTGGGCACTGAGCCAATTCCCGATGGGTCCTACTTTAAAAAAAGATTATCCTGAAGTAGAAGAACAAGCAAGACTTGTAAACAGGGAGAGAACGCTGTTCAAAAGCGGTGATAATAATTTTTATGAAACAAAGATTTATTACGCCGACAGCACTATATTCAAAATATTCACCTGTAAGTTTCTTGAAGGCAACCCCGCCACCGCGCTGAATGCACCTTATGATATTGTCATTACAAAAACCCTGGCTTACAAATATTTTGGCAACCATATATCTGCAATGGGTAAAACGCTCAGGACGGTATATGATGTATATAAAGTAACAGGCGTGATCGAAGATGTACCCAAAAATTCACATCTGCGTTATGACATGCTTATTTCCATGTCCACCTTTTTGAAAAATAACCAGGGTGGCCAGGATAATTGGGGCAGCTTTTACAATTATACTTATGTATTGTTGAAACCGGGGGCAAACCCCCAGGCTTTAAATAAAAAACTGGGAGACGTTTACAAAAAATTTGTAGAGCCGATATTCAAACAATTCAATGTGACGATGAGGTATGATCTGCAAAACATCACCACTATTCACCTGCATTCAAATTTGCAGTATGAACCTGAGGAGTTGGGAAGCATGTCGTACATCTGGATATTCTCTGCTGTTGCTTTTCTTATGCTGCTAATTGCCTGTATCAATTACATGAACCTGACAACAGCGAGATCAGCCCGAAGGGCAAAGGAAATAGGCATTCGAAAAGTAACCGGCTCATCAAAATCACAATTGATAGTTCAGTTTTTAAGTGAAAGTTTACTTACATCGCTGGTGGCAGTATTGCTCAGTCTTCTTTTGGTCTGGCTTTTATTACCGATATTCAACAGCCTGTCAGGAAAAACATTCTCGCTGCATACTTTAGTTCAGTCATCGAATATGGCCTTATTAGCAGGCGTTATTTTATTTACCGGACTGGTTGGTGGCAGTTATCCTGCCTTCTATCTCTCCAGTTTCAGACCCGTTGGCATATTAAAAGGTGCTCTGTCAAAAGCGTCCGGTAACATTAACCTGAGGCGTACACTGGTTGTACTCCAATTTTCCATTTCCATGATCATGCTTATCTGTACGTGGATCGTTTATGCTCAACTCTCCTTTCTTCGAAAAAAAGACCTTGGTTTTGATAAAAACCAGGTTATGACCGTAACTGTGAACACAGGCCAGGATGAGCGGAGCAAAATATTTGCAATGAATAATGAATTCCGCAATATAACCGGAATAAAAGAAGTGGGAAGTGCCAATTCTTATCCGGGTTCACCAAATGTCAACCTGAATCTCTTTACTGTACAAACTGATAATGGTTATGTTGATAAAGCGGTTGAGTGCTACAATATTGATGAAGATTACTTCAATACATTGGGGATAAAAATGGTAAAGGGCCGAAATTTTACATCGCTTGCCGATACATTACACAGCATAGTGGTGAATGAAGCAATGGTAAAACATTTTGGATGGAAAGAAGCTATAGGCAAACGTGTAAAATTCCCCGGTGACACTTCTGGCAATTACCTGGAAGTTGTCGGAGTATTTAAAGACTTCAACCAAAAATCGTTATACAACCCTATTGCGCCGTTGTTATTGTTTTATTCTCCCAATGGAAATGTCGTTCAATTAAAAATGAGCGGATCCAACACCAGCTCACTGATCTCGAAAGTAGGTTCTGTCTGGAAAAAATATTTTCCCGAGTTACCTTTCGAATATAAGTTTCTTGATGAAGATTTCAACTCTCAATATGTCGCCGATCAAAAGAGAGGAAAAATATTCGCAGCTTTTTCCCTGCTTACCATAATAATCACCTGCCTGGGATTGCTGGGCCTTACTGCATTTACCACACAGCAAAGACAAAAAGAAATAAGTATAAGACGCGTACTTGGCGCTTCTGCTACGTCAGTGGTCACCATGATCGCAAAAAATTATTTATGGCTGGCATTGATCGCAGCCATCATCGCTTTTCCTGTCGCCTGGTATTTTATGAATAAATGGTTACAAATATTTTCTTATAACACCGGGTTGTCGTGGGTCCCGTTTGCAATATCTGCCCTTGTGATTTTAGTCACCGCAGTTGCAACAGCCAGTTTTTATTCTGCAAAAGCAGCGTTGAGCAAACCGGTAAAAAGTTTAAGAGCTGAATAAAACTGTGCGTTATGATTAAAAATTATTTGAAAATAATCGGCAGAAATCTCTGGAAAAATAAACTATATACGCTTATAAATATTGTGAGTCTCGGAGTGGGAATTGCTTCGATTGTTTGGGGCTTTCAAAATTATCGTTTCAGTTTTAGCTTCAATAATTTTCATAAGGACACGAAAAGTATTTTTCGGGTACTTTCAAAGGCCCAGGGGAGTGACAACCTGAAAGGAATTTGCCCAATGCCATTGGCCATTGTCGCAAAAAATGACTTTTCAGCTGTAAAAGAAAGTACCCGGTGGGACAGTCGTGGCCTGGATATTAAATCAGACCAAAGTGAACCTTTTGCCTCCGAGGTAGATTTTACTGACCCTGCATTTTTTGATCTTTTTAATTTTCCGCTTGTGCGCGGAACGATCAATTTAAATGACCGCTCAACGGTTTTAATAACAGAGACGGCGGCAAAGAAATTTTTTGGAAATAAAAATCCCATCGGAAAAACTTTGCTATTCTATTCTGATGAACCTTATAAAAAACCTCTAACTGTTACAGGCATTCTAAAAGATCCGCCTTTTAATTCCTCACTCCAGTTTGGCGTAATTACTCATTTTGACAACCAGGCTAAAACAGATGGCACTGTAATCAGAAATGATGACTGGAGCTGGTTTGTAGATGCCGTTTTCGTAAAACTATCTCAACCTTCCGATGCGACAAAGATCGGCGATGATTTTAATAAATATCTCCCATTGCAACAGACGGCATCGAAAGATATAAAGCTTACTTCCTTTGTTATGGAACCGCTATCGAAGGTTGCAGGCAATACCCAGATTATTGAAAATAATGCTTTGTTAGTAATGCCACCGGATTCAGAAACCTATGGAACCTTGATGCTTGCGATACTCATATTACTATCTGCCTGTTTAAATTTTGCTAATACTTCGGTAGCACTGAGTAACCGACGTCTCAAAGAAATGGGCGTGCGCAAAGTTATAGGCAGCTCACAACGCCAGATCATGCTGCAACAATTGCTTGAATGTGCATGTATTGTATTGCTTGCAATTGGCTTGTCAGTTGTCATAAATAACTTCTGGCTGCCTGCTTTTAACACCATGTTCGTGTTTGTGAATGTTAGTGCACATTACTTCACGGATTATACATTACTTGTTTTCCTGGTGATAATACTGGCAGGTGTAACCTTGCTTGCAGGTGCTTATCCTGCATTTTATATCAGCAGGTTTAATGCAACGAAAATTTTCCGGGGCTCAGTAAAATTTGGCGGGAGTAATCTTTTTTCACGTTTATTACTGGGGTTACAGATTATTATATCATTCATCACCGTAATTGCAGGCATTGCTTTTTCCCGCAATTCAGAATTTCAGCGCACATATGATTATGGATTTGATAAAGAAAATATCATCACGTTGAATTTGCAAAATGAAGCAGCTTATGTGCCTGTTCGCAATGAGCTCAGCAAAATTCCAAACATTGATAAAATGGCGGGCACCAAAGATCAGATTGGTTTTTCTTATCACAACGTTACACTTGAGGCACAGGGAGAGAAGAAAAAGAGCGGTTATATGGAAACAGGTGAGAATTATTTGAATACAATGAATTTAAAACTTGTTACCGGAAGAGCCTTCAATACTTCAGGTAAAGGAGACTATGAGCATTCAATGTTAATTAATGAGAAACTTGCATTCAATTTTGGATGGAAGCCTATGGAAGCAATAGGCAAACAAATAAGAAAAAATGACACTACTGTTTGCACAGTAGTGGGAGTTTTAAAAGATTTTACCCAGAACACTCTTTTTAATCCGATAGAACCGGTAGCCATGTGCATGGTCTCGCCTGAAAAATATTTAAAGATAATCATACATGCAAAACGTGGCGAACTCAACACCGTGTATGACCAAACCCGAGCGGCATGGTCAAAACTCTATCCTATGAAACCTTTCAGAGGGTATTATCAGGATGAAGTAGCGGCCCAGGCTTCAAGCGTAAATAAAAGTATTGCCACCATATTTTTCTGGTTCGCGATTATTTCCATTCTTATGGCAGCAACAGCCATGTTTGCATTGGTATCATTAGGCATATTGAAAAAAATGAAGGAAATAGCCATTCGCAAAGTTGTTGGAGCAACCGGCAGGCATATTTTCCAGCTTGTGCTAAAAAATTACTTCTGGATATTTTTCCTGGGCGTAGGTATTGGTTGTTACGCCGGCTACAAACTTTCCAAATTGTTGATGGATATGGTATTCAGGATTAACGCAGGTGTAAGTATTGCTTCCCTGTTTGATTCATTTATATGTGTGTTTGTTGTTAGCGCCATCACCATTGGCTCAAGGATTTGGTATGCAGTGCGCAAAAAAACAACAGATGTATTAAAAACTAATTAGTAAATAAAAAACCGGCATAGCCATGATTCGAAACTATTTAAAACTTGCTTTGCGCAATTTGAAAAAATACAAGTTCATTTCTTTCATTAATCTTTTTGGATTAACAGTAGGAATGACCTGTTGCCTGCTTATTCTTACCTATATTTTGAATGAGCTGAGTTATGACAAATACAACAAAAATGCTGATCGCATTTACCGTGTTACGAGGACCTTCTATAATGGTAATGGCGATGTATCCCTTGTTCTAAGTACCATATCTCCTCCTTTTGGTTATTACCTGCCTACTGATTTTCCCGAGATAGAGAAAATGACCCGGCTGTTAAATATTGGAACCGAGCCGTTACGTTATAAAGACAAACTTCTTAATGAGGACAATGTGTATTTCGCTGATGAAAATTTATTTGATGTTTTTACAATCAAGGTTTTAAAAGGAAATGCGAAGACCGCGCTGAAAGATCCTTTCTCGGTGATGCTTACAGAGGAAACAGCAAAAAAATATTTTGGAGATGAAGACCCTATCAACAAAGTATTAAGAGCCAATAACCAGTTCGATGTTAAAGTAACCGGCATTTACAAGGCTTTTCCTTCTAACGCCCACATGCATCCAAACATTTTGGTTTCATTCAATACCCTGAAAGATTCTGCCGTGTATGGCGAAGAAAATTTAAGAACCAACTGGGGCAATAATTCTTTCTTCACGTACATCCTGTTGCCGAAAGATTATAATATTGAAAATATGAAAGCAAGATTTCCTGCTTTCCTTGATAAACACATGGCGGGTCAGTATGGTGCTACGCAACCTTCAAAAGGAACAAAGCTTGATCTGCAAAAATTAACGGATATTCATCTTCGTTCGCATACTGACTACGAAGCCGAACCTAATGGAGATATAAAACGTGTCTACATATTTTCCTGCATCGCCTTTTTTATTTTACTGATCGCATGCATCAACTACATGAATTTGTCTACAGCAAGAGCTGCCCTGCGTGCAAGGGAGATCGGGATAAGAAAAGTAGTGGGTGCAAGAAAAAAAGAATTGGTTTTCCAGTTTCTCAGTGAATCATTATTAGTAACATGGGCGGCCATTATTATTGCGCTGGTATTGTTATATTTCTTTCTGCCATGGCTCAACAAAGTTTCAGGGCAAAATCTTTCCATAGACATATTACTGAAATGGCAGGTATTACTTCCTTTGTTTCTTGCACCCTTTATTGTAGGCATTCTTGCCGGCATTTACCCCGCACTATTCATGTCATCTTTCAAACCGGTGAAAACTTTGAAAGGTTTATTCAAGGTACAAGGTCGCAGTATCAGTTTCAGAAAAGTATTGGTTGTAACACAGTTTGCTATTTCCATTATCCTTATCATTACTACAATGGTCGTTTTTCAACAATTACGTTTTATACAACGAACAGCGCTTGGTTATGATAAAGAACATTTGGTCGTACTTCCCTACTACAGCCAGTTAGATGATCAGTATGAGTCTTTCCGAAATGCACTTCTGCAAAATTCAAATATTAAAGATATCGGGCGTTCTTCAAGAATTCCTACAGGCAGATTGCTCGATGATATGGGCGCATCTGTACCGGGTTCTGACTCGCTGGTCCCGGTGAAAGAAGAAATAAGATTTGTAGCTGCCGACTATGATTTTGTTCCGACTTATGGAATTCATATAGATGCCGGCAGAAATTTTTCACGTGAGTACGGAACGGACACTTCAAATTTCATAATAAATGAAGCTGCGGTAAGAGCTATTGGCTGGAAATCTGCGGAACAGGCTATTGGCAAAAATCTAAAATACGGCAATATCAACGGGCACATTATAGGTGTAACAAATGATTTTCATTTTGAATCACTGCACGAAGAAATAAAACCTATTATCCTGATAATGCCGGCCACGCAGCCCGGTCAAAGTTTTTATAACAGCATGACCGTAAAAATTACAGGAAATAATATTCCAATAGCGTTGGCTGGTTTAAAGAGTACCTGGCAAAAATATCTTCCGGACATGCCGTATCAATATAATTTCCTGGATGAAAGATTTTCGAAACTGTATGAAGCAGAACAAAGACAGGGAGCGATCTTCACTGTGTTTGCCTGTATTGCCATTCTTATTGCTTGTCTTGGGTTGTTTGGTCTTTCAGCCTTTGCTATCAGTCAGCGTATCAAAGAAATTGGAATAAGAAAAGTACTCGGTGCCAATGTGAATACAATTGTTTCACTGCTCTCAAAAGATTTTTTAAAACTGGTTGCTTTCTCAACGATTATAGCGTTTCCCGTAGGTTGGTATTTTATGAATAAATGGCTCGAAGGTTTCGCTTATCACATAAACCTCAGTATGCATTGGTGGATATTTATTATAGCGGCGATCCTTGCGGCATTTATTGCTCTTTTCACAATTAGTTTCCAGGCAATAAAAGCAGCAGTAGCGAACCCTGTGAAAAGTTTGAGAATGGAATGAGAAACGTGAATGGTGAATCGTGAATGGTGAATAAATCAGAAATCAAATTTTATGTTTAAAAATTATTTCAAAATTGCATGGAGAAATTTGATAAAGAATAAAGGTTTTTCTTTCATCAACATTACAGGTCTTGCGATTGGTATGGCGGCGGCTATACTAATTCTTTTGTGGATTCAAAATGAAATGAGCCGCGATGCGCAATATCCAAAATCCGGCAGGCTGTATCTTATGTACAATCGTGATAAATTCAGCGGACAGTTGTGGGCTTGGAGTTCAACGCCGATGATAATGGGTCCAACGCTTAAGAATAATTATCCGGAAATAGAAGATGCAGTGCGTGTGGATTCTCATAATGCTAACTACCTTTTTACTGTTGGTGATAAAAAATTAATTGAGCAAGGGTTTATTGTTGATAGCGGCTTTCTAAACATGTTTGATTTTCCCATGCTTTATGGAAACCCAACCAAAGCATTGGGCAGCATTTACAATATTGTTCTTACTGAAAAGCTGGCTAAAACATTATTCGGTAATGAAAACGCAATGGGCAAAACCATTAAGATTGACAGCGTTGATATCTTTACCGTATCAGGCGTAATGAAGGATTTGCCGAACACTACTTCTTTCCAATTTGATTATTTATTGCCCTTCGCTTATCTGCATAAATTAAAACAGGATGATGATGTTTGGGATCATAATTCTTTAAGCACCTACATCTTGCTAAAACAAAATGCATCACAGAGTGCATTTAATGCCAAAGTAAAAAACATCACCATTGACCATACAAAGAACAGCGGCCTTCCTGCAACAACACAGGTATTCAGTTATCTCGTAAGTAAAACTTATCTCTATGGCAAAAGTGATAATGGCCGGTTAGTTGCAGGCCGTATAGAAACAGTAAGACTGTTTGGCGTTATCGCTGGATTTATATTGCTGATTGCGTGCATCAACTTTATGAACCTTTCTACAGCCCGCAGCGAAAAACGTGCAAAAGAAGTAGGCATACGCAAAGCGGTTGGTGCACAAAAATTTTCTTTGGTTGCACAGTTTATCGGTGAAAGTATTTTGCTTGCATTGCTTGCAGGTATTATCGCCATCCTGATTGTACAATTCACATTACCGTTTTACAACAAACTTGTAGATAAACAACTCTATCTTGAATGGAGCAATATTTATTTCTGGTTAGAGTTGCTCTCATTCATCATTTTCACAGGCGTTATTGCCGGCAGCTATCCTGCATTTTTCCTTTCTTCATTCAAGCCTGTAAAAGTTTTAAAGGGCAAATTCCTGGCTGCACATGCAGGTATCAATCCACGCAAAGTGTTGGTAGTATTGCAATATACGTTTGCTATTATTTTAATCATATCAACCATAATTATACTGCATCAAATAAAATATGCACAGGAAAGAGAAAGCGGTTACAACAAAAACAATATTATTTATACTTCTCTGCAGGGTGATGTTGCCAAAAATTATGATATTATAAAACAATCATTGCTTGATAACGGGGCTGCTGTTGGCGTAACAAAATCCACGAGCCCTGTTACACAAATATGGAGCGATAGCTGGGGCTTTTCATGGCAGGGTAGTACTGAGGATGATAAAAAGCTTGACTTCGTAAGATTCGGCACAGATGGTGATTTTATGAAAGTAATGGGCACCACGCTTGTTGAGGGAAGAGATATTGATTTAAAAAATTATCCCGGCGATTCCATTGCGATAATGATTAATCAAACTACAGTGAAAAGAATGCGATTAAAGGAACCGGTAGTTGGAAAATCTATTATTGATGGGGATATAAAAATGCCGATAGTCGGTGTAGTAAAAGATTTTATTTTAGGCTCTCCTTATGAGCCTGTTTCGCCATTAATAATTAATGGACCGGGCACGGGATGGTTTAACATTATTCATATAAAATTGAATCCTGCAAAAACTGTTTCAGTAGATTTGAAACTGGCAGAACAAGTGTTTAAACAATACAATCCTCAATATCCTTTCAACTACAAATTTGTTGATGAAGAATACGCTAAAAAATTTGAAGACACACAACGTACTGCTACACTTGCTGCATTGTTTGCAGGCTTAACCATCATCATTTCATGTCTTGGTTTGTTTGGGCTCGCCGCGTACATGGCAGAGAACCGCATAAAAGAAATCGGTGTGCGCAAAGTGCTTGGTGCAAGTGCAGTGGGCATCACAACACTCTTATCAAAAGATTTTTTAAAACTGGTGATTATATCACTTGTAATTGCATCGCCCATTGCGTGGTATGCCATGCACCAATGGCTTTTGGCTTATACATACCGCGTAGGCATTGATTGGTGGGTGTTTGCCGGCGCCGGCATAATAGCTGTTTTGATTTCATTGCTTACAGTTAGCTACCAGGCAATAAAAGCAGCGATAGCAAATCCGGTGAAGAGTTTGAGAACGGAGTAGTCAATTTGAAAATGGTAAATCAGACATCAAAAATCATCTTCTATGTTCAAAAACTATTTTAAATCTGCATGGCGAAATCTTGGTAAAAGCAAGATGCATTCGTTTATAAATATAGCCGGATTGTCTGTGGGCATGGCTGTTGCGATACTGATCGGTTTATGGATGCATGATGAACTTTCTTTTAATAAAAATTTCAAGAACTACGATCGTATTGCGCACGTAATTCAAAACCTGAAAAATAATGATGAAATACAAACCTGGTGGAGTGTGCCTTACCCACTTGCCAACGAGTTACGTACAAATTACGGCAGCGATTTTAAGCACATTGTAATGGCTCTTAACTGGAGCGATCATGTACTTACCATTGGCGATAAAAAACTAAAGCAATCAGGTGGTTTTTTTGAAAAAGAAATGCCTGATATGTTTACACTCGACATGCGGCAAGGTGATCGTAACGCTTTACATGATCCTTCTTCCGTTATCATCTCCGCATCTGCAGCCAAAGCTTTTTTTGGAAACGACAATGCGATTGATAAATTGATCAAAATTGACCAGATGCCTCCGGTGAAAGTTGCTGGAGTGTACAAAGATTTTCCACAAAACTCAATATTTGCTGATCTCAATTTTATTGCAAGCTGGGATTTTTGGTACAATGCCAATAACAACCTCAGTGACATGACCGATCCATGGCGGCCGAATTTTACAAGCTTGTTTGTTCAACTAAATGATAATGCGGATATCAGTGCGGTGAATGCAAGGATAAGAGATGCAAAACTAAAAAAGCTGAATCCGGATTTACAAAAGAAAAAGCCTGCACTGTTTTTAATGCCAATGAGCAAATGGCATTTGTACTCTGAATTTAAAAACGGCGTAAATACAGGCGGCGCTATTCGTTATGTTTGGATGTTCGGCACAATTGGTTTGTTTGTCTTATTGCTCGCCTGCATCAATTTCATGAACCTTTCTACCGCACGCAGTGAGAAACGTGCCAAGGAAGTGGGTATTCGCAAAACAGTGGGATCATTGAAAAAACAATTGGTGTGGCAGTTCTTCAGTGAATCTTTCCTCACAGTCGCCCTGGCATTTGCAGTATCTATGCTGATTGTATGGCTTTCACTTCCTTTCTTCAATACAGTTGCCAACAAAAAAATGATTCTGCCTGTCAACAATATTTTCTTTTGGGCAACAGGTCTCGGTTTTACCGTTCTTACTGCATTGATAGCAGGTAGTTATCCTGCCCTATATTTATCATCATTCAAACCGGTGAAAGTTTTAAAAGGAACATTTAAAGCAGGACGACATGCTGCATTACCAAGAAAAGTTTTAGTTGTTCTCCAGTTCACCGTATCGGTTACGCTCATTGTCGGAACTATAATCGTATTTAAGCAAATACAATATGCAAAGAACAGGCCCGTAGGTTATTCAAGAGCGAACCTCATCAGTGTTTCTACCTCCGGATCAAATGTGCATGATCACATTGCTACATTCAAAAATGAGTTAATGCAGACAGGCGTCGTTACTTCAGTCGCTGAATCTGAAAGCCCCACAACAGCTATTTGGAACAGCACCAGTGGTTTCAGCTGGCCGGGAAAAGATCCTAACCTTTCTACTGACTTTGGTGTTGGTGCTGCAGATTTTGATTTTGGTAAAACAATCGGCTGGCACCTGAAAGAAGGCCGGAATTTTTCTAAAGATTTCGCAACAGATACTTCCGCAATTATTCTGAATGAAGCGGCGGTAAACTATATGAATTTAAAAAATCCTGTCGGGCAAACGGTTACGTGGTGGGGGCAACCCTTAACAGTAATTGGCGTGGTAGAAAATATGATAACCGAATCACCTTATGAAGAGACAAGACCGATCATTTATCCATATTTGAATTACCCCGGCAACAAAAATATTATAAAGCTGAATCCTTCTGTAAGCGCTCAACAGGCTTTAAGTAAAATAGAACCGATTTATAAAAAGTTTGACCCGGATCAGTTGTTCGAGTACAGTTTTGTCGATGAAGACTATGTAAAAAAATTCAGCGACGAAGAACGTGTTGAAAAGCTGGCAAGCGTATTTGCCATCCTGGCTATTGTTATTTCATGTTTGGGTTTATTTGGCCTGACCGCATTTGTTGCCGAACAGCGTAAAAAAGAAATTGGTGTACGCAAAGTATTAGGTGCCTCGGTATTGAGTGTGTGGAATTTACTGTCAAAAGATTTTGTGTGGCTTGTGGCACTTTCATTTTTGATAGCCTTTCCGCTCTCATATTATTTTATGTATGGATGGCTGCAGCATTATGACTACCACACCAACATTTCCTGGTGGGTTTTTATAGTTGCGGGTGTAGGAGCATTATTGATTACCATGCTAACAGTAAGCTTCCAGGCAATAAGAGCGGCAGTTGCAAACCCTGTAAAAAGTTTAAGAACAGAGTGATTGAAGTGAATGGTGAATCGTCATTGGAGAATAAATAAAAACATTTAATCATTTAAATCCCGGTTCCGACAATGTTTAAAAACTATTTTAAAACTGCCTGGCGTAACCTTTGGAAGAATAAAATTTATTCTGCGATTAACATAGCAGGCCTTGCTATTGGCATGGCGGCGTGTGTTATCATTCTGCTTTTTGTTTTTTACGAAAGAAGCTTTGACAATTTCCATAAGAAAAATATTTACCGGTTGAATGAAGTACAGAAGTTTGAAGGAATGGTGGCTGCCCAGAAAGTTGCTTTGTCCATGTATCCTATGGCGCCAACACTAAAAGCTGAGTTTCCCGAAATAAAAAACTACACAAGAATTAATGCCGCAGGCAATACGCCTTTGATCTATGGCGATAAAAAGGTTTTTGTTAAAAGGATCTGTTTTGTCGATTCTACTTTCCTGGATATGTTCGATTTTAAATTGCTTAACGGCGACAGAAGATCCGTTCTGGATAAAAAAAACAGCATTGTGTTGACAAAGGCAACGGCAGAAATGTTTTTTGGCAAAGAGGATCCTGTTGGGAAGTTACTCGTGAACTATGATCATGACACAACAACGCTTTTGGTTACGGGAGTACTTGATAATGTTCCGCAAAATTCACAACTGCAATTTGATGCACTGGTTCCATTCAGTACAATTGAAAAACCAGACTGGATGAACAATTGGGGCGGCAACTGGCTTAATACTTATTTCGAACTGGCTCCAAATACCAACATTGCGGCATTAGAGAAAAAGTTTCCCGGTTATCTCAAAAGGCATATGTCAAATGATAATTGGAAAAATTATGAGCTGTTCCTGCTGCCATTGAAAAAAGTTCACGGCGGTGCATCTGACATTGGTCTCGACAATTTCAATTACCAGCAATTTGATGATAGCTATACTAACCTTTTCTTTATAATCGCACTGATCGTTTTATTGATCGCCTGCATCAATTTTATGAATTTGTCAACGGCACGCTCTGCTGAAAGAGCAAGGGAAGTAGGGGTACGGAAATCAATAGGGGCATTTCGCTGGCAATTGTCGTTACAGTTCATCAGTGAATCTGTTCTTCTTTCATTTATTGCAACCATCATTGCGGCTATATTGGTAGTCATTTTTTTACCGGCAATAAATCATTTGAGCCAGCGTGAACTTAGCTTTCCATTATTTACCAACTTTAAACTTTTTGCTGCTCTTGTATTGGGCGCCGTGATGCTGGGTACTCTTGCAGGCTTATATCCCGCTATTTACCTCTCCTCATTCCGACCTATAAAAGTTTTGAAAGGTTCTGTGCAAACTGGCAAAAATAAGAGTGTGTTACGAAATACGTTAGTTGTCGGGCAATTTGCCTGCGCTATTTTTCTCATCATCGCCACTACGTTTGCTGTAAAACAACTTTACTACATGAAGAACCGGCCCCCCGGTTTTGATCGTGACCAGGTGGTGAATGTTCGGTTGCAAAATGGCACTTCGAATAAATATGATATTCTGAAAAAAGATCTGCTCCAGAATAGTTTGATCAAAGGTGTTACCGCTTCACAGGATATATTGGGAAGTCATCTTGATCAATCAGGAATAGAATTTAAAGGAGATGGCCCGCTTCGGCAACTTACCTCTACGCGTTTGATCGTTGACCCCGACTACCTTAATCTTTATAAGATACCATTGATCGTAGGAAGGAATTTCTCATCAGACGAATCTGCAAACGGAAAAGAATACATTATTAATGAAGCACTGGCAAAAGAATTATTAAAAGATGATTCTTCCAGCCCAAACATGTCATTCCTTTTGGGTAAACGTTTCGGTTTTGACTCATTGGGGCGAATAGTGGGCATTGCAAGAGATTTCAATTTTAATTCTTTGCATCACAAGATCGAAACCATGTTCATGTTTAACCAGAAGGATTGGGGTTATGGCGATATGTCCGTTAAAATAAATGGCACCAGGCAAAAAGATGCTATTGCTTTTATCGAATCTGTATGGAAAAAAGACTGTGCCGATACTCCTTTCGACTACCAGTTTCTCGATGATCACTTCGCAGAGCTTTATCGCTCCGATTCGCAGATCAGCACCATTGTTGGAACACTGGCTATACTGGCAATTATCATTTCGTGTCTGGGTTTGTTCGGATTGGCATCTTATGCAGCCGAAAGAAGAATAAAAGAAGTCGGCATAAGAAAAGTATTGGGAGCATCGGTTCAAAACTTAGTGGGCATGCTTTCGAAAGATTTTTTAAAATATGTTTTGATCGCGGCGCTTATTGCGCTGCCGCTTTCATGGTTCAGTGTTCACAAATGGTTGCAGGATTATGCATACAGGATCAATATAAGCTGGTGGATTTTTGCGGTAGCTGTTTTGGTCGCCATGGTGATTGCATTCGCAACAATAAGTTTCCAGGCAATAAAAGCAGCTATTGCCAACCCTGTAAAAAGCTTGAGAACGGAATAATTATAGTGAATCGTGAATTGTCAATGGTGAAAAATAATCAATATGATTTGATTGTTTGGTGGCTTGATCGTTAACCATCAAACAATATAACGATCAAACAATTTTTTTATGATCAAAAATTATTTCAAAACTGCGTACAGAAATTTAATGCGCAACAAAAGTTATGCATTCATTAATACCATTGGTCTCGCTGTGGGCATTGCGGCCTGCCTGCTGATTTTTTTAGTGATACGTTTGAAACCAGCTTTGATGATTTCCATCGAAAAAAGACAGCATATATCGGGTAGCCACTGAATTTAATTGCGCGGATGGTGTGAGCTATTGGAGCTGTATCCTTCCCGGTAGCGGTCCGGAATCCGCTTAGATTTTCCGCAGATAAAAGAAGTCGCTTCGATTTTTAAGCAAGGCGGACAGATCACCATTGAAGGGCGACTCCAATCAACAGAAAAAACTTAACGGAAGATAATTCTTATTATGCAGAACCCGAGTTCTTTTCAGCATGTTTAATTTTCGCTGGCTGATCGGCAATGCCAAAAACATCACTGAAATAATCCCAACAGCGCCGTACTGACTCAAGCCACTGCAGAAAAATATTTTGGCAACTGGCGAATCCGCTATCGGTAAAACCATAAAATATGAGAACAAGACCCTCTATACAATTACCGGGATTTTAAAAAATATTCCATTCAATACATGACTTTCCTTTAAGTGTGATTGTGCCCTATTCAGCATTGCAGCACACTTATGTAAAAGACAACCTAAACGGACTGGGTCAGCACCTTTGGCGGAGCATACACTTTTGTTGTGTTACCTCATGAATTACCAGTGTGAAAATTCAATGCCCAATTGAAAACGTTTGCAAAAAAGCATAAACCCGCTGAGCTATGCCGAAGATGCCCGTTTAGCTCAGCCATTAATGAAATGCATTACGACGATCGTTTTGGAAACTACCGCTATCATACGTTCAGTCATTCATTGATCACTGCTTTGGCCCTGATCGGGATTTTTCTGATGGGATTGCCTGTGTTAATTTATTAATCTCGCAACCGCACAGGCAGTTAATCGTTCCAAAGAAGTCGGCGTACGAAAAGTGCTAGGCAGCAAACGCAACCAACTTGCCTTCCAGTTCCTGGGCGAAACCGCATCATGATCGTTTTAGTCTGCCATTAGCACTGGCTGTACTCATTGCATTGCAGTATTGCCATTCCTGAATAGCTTGCTGGAATACATATTACGATTAACTTCTTCACCAGATCCTGGCTTTGCTCATTTTTCCTTCTGGCCATAGCAGTTATTGTTGACCATATTGTCCGGTATTTATCCTGCTATGATCTTATCAGGTTTTAACCCTATCACTGCGCTGAAAAGCAAATGACCGCCAAAATGGTCGGAGGTATTTCTTTACGAGAGGGCTCTGGTGTTCTTGCAGTTTTCCATTGCGCATATTCTTATTATCGGCATGCTGATTGTAGTGAAGTCAAATGAATTTCTTTAAAAATGCATCGCTGGGTTTTGATAAAGCGGCCCTGATCAATGTGCCTTTGCCCGGCGACAGTGCCAATCGCTCTAAAACAGATTTCATGCGCAATGAGTTGCTCGCTAATAATAACATTCACGAATGTCAGTTTCAGTTTTGCCAGCCCTCTTCGAATGGTAACTGGAACAGTGATTTTAAATTTGATCATTCAACAAAGACTACAAATTTCAGCGCCAATCTTAAATGGGCAGATGCCGAATATTTTAAAACATTCAACCTATTTGTCGCAGGCCGTGGCTACTACCCAAGCGATACCGTACGGGAATTTGTGGTGAATGAAACGCTGCTCCGAAAACTCGGCATCAGCAATCCACAGGATGCCATTGGTAAAGAAATTAATTTCTGGAATGGAGGACAAGTGGCAAATATTGTAGGAGTGATCAAAGATTTCAATTCCTATTTCCTTCGTGCAACCTATGGCGCCGGTAGTCTTGAGCACATGGAAAAATGTTTATCAAACTATCAATTTAAAAATAAAACCAGGCGCAGAAAAAGCAGTATTGCCGTTTGTGGAAAAACTTTGGAATGGCACTTTCCTGATTATGTGTACGAACTATAAATTCCTCGATAAGACGATTGAAAACTTTTACAAGCAGGAAAATCAGCTTATCGCATATTTTATAAAATTTTTGCAGCGATCGCCATATTTTTATCCGTTGTCTCGGCCTGTACGGATTGGTTTCTTTTATGGCCCTTCAGCGTACAAGAGAAGTCGGCATCCGCAAAGTCTTGGGCGCTTCTGCACGGAACATTATTTACCTGTTATCGAAAGAATTTACACTGCTTATCATCATTGCTTTTGCAATTGCCGCACCGATAGCCTGGTTATATTATGCATAAATGGTTGCAAAATTATACATACAGGATACCATTGAGTGCTTCCATATTTATACTGGCAATTATAAGTTCGGTTGCCATAGCATGGATAACTGTGGCACAGCGTGCGATAAAAGCAGCACTGGCAAACCCGGTAAAAAGTTTAAGAACGGAATAAATAGATTTCAAAATGTAAATCAGTAAGGGCAAATCAACTTTTATGTTTAGAAATTATTTCAAAATAGCTGCACGTAATCTCCGGAGAAATAAGAGTTACAGCTTTCTAAACATCTTCGGTTTAGCTATTGGAATTGCATGTGCGGGGTTAATTTTTTTATGGATTGAAGATGAATTAAGCTGGGACAATAACAATATAAAAAAAGACAGCCTGTATGCCGTTCGGGAAAATTTTACTTATGGAGGCAATATATATACTAATTGGTCTACCCCACGGGCAATGGCTGCCACTTTAAAAGCAGAGGTCCCGGGCGTTGCCAATGTTTGTCGTTTTTCTGATGAAGCACAAAATCTTTTATTCCGTATTGATGATAAATCAATGTATGCAGCCGGTAGATATGCCGACAGTTCTTTGTTCAGCATGTTTACGCTTCCATTTGTGCAGGGCAGTAAAGCAACAGCTTTTAACCAACTGCATTCAATTGTAATTACCCAATCGGCCGCCAAAAAATTCTTTGGTACTGAACGTTCCGATAGCCACCGGGATGTTCTTGGTAAAGCATTACGCGTCGATAATAAACAGGATTATGTTGTTACAGGTGTTGTAAAAGATCCGCCACAAAATTCTACTCTGCAATTTGAATGGGTAATGCCATTTGAGAATGATCCGTATTATGAATCGTCGCTAACCTGGAATAGTTATGGACCTCTTACTTATGTTGAGTTAAACAGATCGGCAAGTGTTTCATCGGTTAATAAACAACTCTATAATTACATTCATACAAAAGACGCCTCACAAACAACGCATACATTTTTATTTCCAATGAAGGACTGGCATTTGCGTGATGAGTTTGAAAACGGCAAGCAAACTGGCGGAGGACGCATAGAGCAGGTGCATATGTTATCATTTATTGCGTGGATCATTCTATTGATAGCATGTATAAACTTTATGAACCTTGCAACTGCCAGTAGCGAAAAGCGGGCAAAGGAAGTAAGTGTGAAAAAAGTATTGGGTTCCGGGAGAAATAAACTTATTCTCCAGTTTGTCAGTGAAGCAATTTTAATCTCACTCCTGGCTGCAGTACTCGCTTTATTTGTTATGAGATTTACATTACCAGCATTTAATGTAATGGTGCAAAAACAACTTTCACTACAGTTATATAAACCGGTTCATATCATTGCTGTTTTTGCCATTGTGGTTGTTTGTGGATTGGTTGCAGGCAGCTACCCTTCATTTTATCTTACCTCATTTAATCCCGTAAACATATTAAAAGGATTAAAACTAAAATCCGGAAATGCGACATTTATAAGAAAAGGGTTGGTGATACTCCAGTTCACAGTTTCAGTTATATTCATTATCTGCACTATTGTTGTTTATAAACAAATTCAACATACAAAAAACAGGCAGCTTGGATTTAATAAGAACAATCTTCTTGAAATAGATATGCAGCATGATTTTGCAGGCATGTTTCCCGTAATAAAACAAGATCTCCTAAAAACCGGTTTTATCACCAATGCTGCCACATCGGATCATGCGACAATTTATGGAGGAAACAGTGACGGAAGATTCAGATGGCAGGGCAAGCCTGTTAATTCCGAAACTGATATTACATTCAGAAATGTCAGCCCCGAATTTATTTCTGTTTCAGGAATGAAAATTATTGCAGGAAGAGATTTTAGACAGGATGAAGGTTTTCAAAAATCCGACGTTATCATCACACAATCACTGGCAGAACTGATAAGCAAAAAAAGCGTTATCGGCCAGGTTATACAGTCTGCCCGCGGAAATAAAGATGGCAATTACACCAACTTTACAATTGTAGGTATCATTGATGACTATGTATATGGAAATATTTACGGCAAACCGGAACCCGTGATATTTTTTTGCAGGCCGCCCGAAGATGCTAACCTGTTATACGTTCGTATAAAAGCCGGCAGCAACATAAATAATGCGTTGCAAAAAATACAAGACGTAATGAAAAAGGATAATCCTGTTTATCCATTTGCTTACCAGTTTGTTGACACCCAGTTCAATAAAATGTTTTCAGATGTAGAATTGACAAGCAAGCTATCAAGCATTTTTGCAGCCTTAGCCATTATCATTTCCTGCTTAGGTTTATTTGGATTAGCGGCTTATACAGCAGAACGCAGGAGAAAAGAGATCGGTGTAAGAAAAGTACTGGGCGCAAGTGTTACGGGCATCACAACATTATTATCAAAAGATTTTTTAAAGTTAGTGGGCCTGGCATGCGCGATTGCATTCCCCATGGCATGGTGGATAATGCATAACTGGCTGCAGAATTATGAGTACAGGATCAATATTAGCTGGTGGATATTCTTAGCTGCAGGCATTGTTGCAGCTTTGATCGCGTTTATAACAATCAGCTTCCGGGCGATCAAAGCGGCAATAGCAAACCCGGTGAAAAGTTTGAGAACGGAATAGTAAAACAAGCTATAAGCTAATAGCTTATAGCTAAAAGTTTTTTTTATGATCAAAAATTATCTTTTAATCGCCCTGAAGAATCTGAGAAAGCAAAAACTGTTTTCGCTCATTAATATATTAGGTCTTACAATCGGCATTACCTGCTGCCTGATGTTATTTCTTTTTATTTTGAATGAATTCAGCTTTGATAATTTTCATAAGAATGGAAAAAATATCTACCGCATCATGCGTGTAGGCGAAATGAATGGAGAAAGACGGGAGGTCCCTTATGTTTCTCCCGCTTATGCGCCGGCGTTGGCAAATGATTTTCCAGATGTGATAAAACAAGTAGTAAGAGTAGATCGTGACAATGACCTGATCAGTTACAATAATATTTCATTTAATGAAAAAGATATTTATTTAACCGACGATAACTTTTTTACTTTTTTTAGTTTTCCACTTGCAAAAGGTGATCCTAAAACAATTCTTAAAGACCCCAACAGTATTGTACTCACAGAAACAACCGCAAAAAAATATTTTGGCGATGAAGACCCTATTGGAAAAATTTTAGAGTTCAATAAAGATCAACAATTGAAGGTGACCGGCATTGCTAAAGATGTCCCGGTAAATTCTCATCTGCAATTTGATATGGTTATCCCGCTGGAAATACTTCGCCCTATACAACCAGACTGGTTTACCAACTTTCCAAGCAATTCTCTATTCACCTATATAGAATTAAAACCGGGGGCCAGTCATGAGCAACTTGAAAAACGTTTTCCTGCTTTCATGGACAAATACATGGGAAAGTATTATGCAGAAAGCGGCCATAAGATGGGACTGATTGCAAAACCTTTGAGTAAAGTTTATTTCGCTTCTGATGCTTTCGACAATGTAAAACACGGAAGTAAAAAGATGGTGTACATTTTTATGTCTATTGCCATCCTGATACTTGTTATCGCATGCATCAACTTTGTAAATCTCGCAACAGCACGTGCCACGGATCGCTCCAAAGAGGTTGGATTACGAAAAGTTTTGGGCGCCGTAAAAAAACAATTGATCGGGCAATTTATACTCGAATCAATTCTATTTGCATTGCTCGCCTGTCTGCTTTCAGTGGGCTTATTGCAGTTATTGATGCCCGCCTATACAAATTTGTTGGGTTATAACTTGCCGGCATTCTGGACCAATCCATGGGTTTATGTTTTCATATTGGGTATTGTTCTCGTAGTAGGATTGCTTGCGGGAAGTTATCCTGCTTTATTGCTTTCTTCATTTTCACCGATCGAGTCATTAAAAGGTAAATTGAAAGTTGGAAAAGGTGGTGCTTCATTTAGAAAAGCTTTGGTCGTTTTTCAATTTGGAACATCGGTGCTGCTGATCATAAGCGTGGTGGTGATGATCAACCAAATGGAATACGTAAAGAATACTGATCTCGGCTTTAATAAAGAACAATCCATGATCGTACGATTTGACAACCTTGATATTTCCCGTAAAAAAAATCAATTCAAAAATGAATTGCTGAATATTCCTGATGTTCAAACCGTATCACTTATGTCAGGAGAACCGGGTGGTTTTCACGACGGCTATAGTTTTGAAGCGCAGGCAAACCCCACGGAAAAATATCAGTTCAATACTGAATTCACTGATCTCGATTTTGTAAAAACACTTGGGCTTAAGATAATCGCCGGAAGAGATTTTTCAGAAACATTTGGAACCGATTCTCTGCAGGCTGTTTTGATCAACCGCACCGCCGCAAATACTTTGGGATACACTCCTGAACAGGCTATCGGTAAATGGGTAAAAAATATAAGCCGTGATAGTGTGCGACGCACCATCGTGGGAGTGGTTGAAGATTATCATTACGCTTCTTTAAAAACACCCATCGGATCATTAGTGATTGCGCCCGGAAACGACAGACGTTTGGCATTGATCAAACTAAAAACAAATCATCTGCAGGCCAGCATAAAAGATATTAAGAAAGCTTACCTGGACTTTGCACCGTGATTATCCTTTTGAATATAGTTTTTTAGATGACAGGTTTGACCAGTTATACAGAACAGATGCAAGGCAAGAATCGGTATTAAGCATCTTTTCCGTCATTGCCATTTTTATTGCCTGTCTTGGTTTGTTTGGATTAGCATCTTACACCGCGGTAAAAAGAACAAAAGAAGTTGGTGTTCGAAAAGTACTGGGATCGTCAGTAGAAAATATTGTGTTGTTATTATCAAGGGATCTGCTGAAGCCTGTGCTCCTGGCGACTGTGATAGCAATTCCTTTGGGCTATTATGCTATGAATAAATGGTTGCAAAGCTTTGCTTATAGGATCAGTTTTCATTGGGGGATGTTTGCCCTGGCAAGTGGCATTGCAATTCTAATTGCATTAGCCACCGTAAGTTTCCAGGCAATAAAGGCAGCAATGGCTAACCCGGTGAAGAGCTTAAGAACAGAATAGTAAACTATGCTATGAGCTAATAGCTTATAGCTAAAAGCTTTTTTTATGTTTAAAAATTATTTCAAAACCGCATGGCGGAATTTGGTTAAGAATAAGATTTATTCCATTATCAATGTTATCGGATTAGCCACAGGCATGGCTGTCGCAATGATCATTGGGTTATGGATATATGATGAAGTTTCTGCCAACAAGAATTTTAAAAATTACGATACGCTTTACCAGGTGATGATGCACCAAACCTTTGATGGCATTTCGCGGTTCACAACAAGCTTGCCCTATCCATTGGGAGAAGAATTGAAAAACAAATTTCCCGATTTCAAAGCAGTGGCCATGTGCGACTGGGGTCAGAAGCATTCGCTGATCTACGGAGAAAAAAAGATCAGCAGGTTTGGACATTTTATAGGCGAGGAAGCTGTTAATATGTTTTCATTGAACATACTGACAGGGAGACAAAAATCCTTTGCATGATCCTTATTCAATTGTATTAACAAATGAAACCGCCCAAACACTTTTCGGAAATGAAGATCCGATCGGAAAAATTGTAAAGCTGGATAATGAAACCAATCTGAAAGTAACTGCAGTGGTTGACAAAGAACCAAAGAACAGTTCACTAACTTTTGACTATTTAATTCCTTTCTCAATACAGGAAAGCATTTATCCCTGGGTGAAGCAATACCACAAAACAAACTGGGGAAATAATTCCTGGCAAGTCTTTGTACAATTAAATAACAATGCTAAAGAAGCAGGCGTCGATAAAAAAATAAAAGATGTAGTTATTTCTCATTTCACCGATGAGAACACTTTGAAACATATTAAACCTGAAGTGTTTATTCATCCAATGTCGAAATGGAGATTATACAGTGATTTTAAAAATGGCAAAAACACGGGCGGCTTTATCAAGTATGTGCGGATGTTCGGCATCCTGGGGTTGATTGTTTTGCTGATTGCCTGTATCAACTTCATGAACTTAAGCACTGCACGTTCTGAAAAAAGAGCAAAAGAAGTTGGTGTTCGCAAAGCAGTTGGTTCGGGAAGAAAACAACTGATCAATCAATTTTTAAGTGAGTCAATACTGATGTCCCTATTTGCATTTGTATTGGCACTCGGTATGGTCCTTCTTGCTTTGCCATATTTCAACAAACTGACTGATAAAGATATGAGCATCCAGGCAGCTAATCCCGTTTTTTGGATCATCATGATTTTATTTACAGTTGTTACAGGCTTGCTCGCCGGAAGTTATCCCGCTTTTTATCTTTCTTCTTTCAATCCTGTTCGTGTGTTGAAAGGAAATTTGAAAGCAGGTAAACTGAGTTCTTTACCACGCAAGATATTAGTGGTACTGCAGTTTGCAAGTTCAGTGGTGCTGATGATCGGAACGATCATCGTTTACCAGCAAATACAATATGGAAAGAACAGGCCAATCGGGTTTAATAATAAAGGATTGATCTCGGTGGATTGGTCCAATGATATTGCAAATCATTTGGATGCTATCCGGCAGGAATTGTTAAGTTCGGGTGCAGCCATTTCGATATGCCAAAGCAATTCCACTCCTACCGATATCCAGAGCAATAATAACGGTTGGGAATGGAAGGGCAGTCAACCCGTTGAAAAATCTGTTATATTCTCTACGATCACTACTACCTATGATTACACAAAAACTTTAGGGATAAAAATGCTTGAGGGCAGGGATTTCTCAAGAGATTTTGCAGATTCAAATGGTGTGATCCTCAACGAGGCTGCTGTGAAGCGCATGAGATTGCAACATCCTGTTGGTGAAAACCTGAAATGGAACGACAGGCCCATGACTGTTATTGGTGTAATACCCGACATTCAAATGGAATCACCGTATCGTCCCATCTCTCCGCTTACTATAGTTTTTAATAAAGACTGGGTAGGCAATTTAGATGTTCGGTTAAATCCAAATATGTCTGCATCAAAAGCCATTGCATTAATGAAACCGATTTTTGATAAATACAATCCTGCTTATCCTTTTGAATACCACTTCGCCGATGAAGAATATGCGAAAAAATTTAATTACGAAGAGCTGGTAGGCAATCTTGCCGCGATCATTGCGGTACTCGCTATTTTCATTTCATGTCTCGGCCTTTTTGGATTGGCATCATTCACTGCAGAGCAACGGGTGAAAGAAATAGGAGTAAGAAAAGTACTTGGTGCAAGCGTATTCAATTTGTGGCGGTTACTGTCAAAAGATTTTGTATTGCTTGTTTTGTTGTCATGTGTGATCGCTATTCCTGTCGGATGGTACTTAATGAACGAATGGTTGAAAAATTATGAATACCGCACCGGCATTAGCGTCGAAGTGTTTATTGAAGTGGTAGTGGCGGCAATGACAATTACATTGATCACCGTAAGCTTCCAGGCAGTAAAAGCGGCGATAGCTAACCCTGTTAAATCTTTACGGTCGGAGTAAACCTGTCTGCCGACAGGCAGGGATTTAATCCCGACCGAAAGCGTCGGGTTGAAAAGTTTGAGAACGGAATAAACACGTGAATAGTGAATTGTCAATCGTGAATAAAAAATCAAATAAATCATTTAATCACATAAATCCTGGTTCAGACAATGTTTAAAAATTATTTCAAAACCGCATGGAGAAATATTTTAAGAACAATTGGCTATAGCACATTGAATGTTGTTGGGCTCGCCATAGGAATGGCGGTTGCATTATTGATCGGCCTGTGGGTATATGATCAATATTCTTATGATAAATTTTTGCCTGAATATCAATCTGCTTATCGCGTAGAGCGCAACTTTGATAGCAATGGCGACACACTTACGTTTCAAAGTACTTCATTAAAATTGGTGGAAGCATTACGAAATCAAATTCCGGAAATACAATACACTGCTGAAGCCCAATTGTACGGGCAGCATGGATTGATGGTTGGAGATAAAAAATTATATCCTGCAGGTGCCATTGCAGGAACTGATTTTTTGAAGATACTTCAATATCCCTTTGTTGAAGGAAATGCACAAACCGCTTTTAAAGATGCCTATTCCATTGTGATTACTCAAAAAACAGCAAAGGCTTTATTTGGCAACGAAGACCCGATGAATAAAATGATTCGCTTTGATAACGCAGACAATCTTAGAGTAACCGGTGTATTGAATGACATTCCGGCCAATGCAACAGTTGATTTCAATTTCGTAGTACCATCCACTTATGTTTATCAAAAAAATCCTTTAATAAAGTCAGATGACGAGAGCAGTTTTAGCTATAATAATCTTGAAACATTTGTGAAGTTAAAACCGGGAATCACATGCGCACAGGTAGCTCCGAAGATCAGGAATATTGAACACACAGAAAAAGGCAACATAAATGCGATGAGCTCTTATGTAACGCTTCAGCCTATTGAGCGCTGGCATTTATATTCCAATTATGTAAACGGAAAAGACACTGCAGGATTTTTGGTTTACGTAAATATGTTTTCAATTATCGGTTTGCTTGTGTTGATTATCGCATGCATCAATTTCATTAACCTTACAACGGCGCGTTGGGAAAAGAGGGCGAAAGAAGTGGGTGTAAGAAAAGCGATTGGTTCACAGCGAAAAGACCTTATCATTCAGTTCCTTTCAGAAGCCTTTTTGCTTACCATCATTGCATTTGCTTTTTCATTGCTGTTTGTGCAATTGGCGCTACCCGCTTTTAATACACTTACCGAAACACACATCAGCATCCCATATTCAAATGGATATTTCTGGTTATTAATGGTGGGATGCATTTTGCTTACGGCTTTACTCGCAGGCAGCAGGCCGGCTTTCTACCTTTCTTCATTCGATCCTGTAAAAGTTTTAAAGGGAACGATGCACTCAGGAAAATCCTCTTCGCTTTCAAGAAGGATATTAGTGGTAATACAATTCAGTTGTTCCATTGCATTAATAATAAGTACTATTATTATTTATCAACAGGTAAATTATGCTAAAGACAGGCCAACAGGTTATGACTTAAACAGGTTGATGTCAACTAATATGAACGATGATCTTTCTAAAAACTATACCGCGATTAAAAATGAATTGATACAAAAAGGTATTGTAAAATCTGTAACCACAGCAACGAGCCCTGCAACTAATATTTGGTGGCATACCGATATTGATGTATGGCCGGGCAAGAACGCCGGAGAAACAGTAGAAATGGGAAATATATTTGTATCAGAGGATTATTTTAAAACGGTGGGCATGGATATTAAAGAAGGAAGAAATTTTTCAGGGGCTGATGATACTACAAGTGTAATTTTTAATGAAGCGGCCATTAAAAGATTGAGGATCAAAAACCCAGTTGGCCAAAAAATAACCAACGGAGATAAACAATATACAATTGCAGGCGTTGTTAAGGATGCATTGATGATCTCGCCTTTCAGCGCTGCTGATCCGACTATGTTTTATTGTTATCCCGGTACTCAAGGTATTATGTTGTATAAATTGGCACCAAATATAAAAACGCAGGATGCCATCACGCAATTAACCTCCATTTTTAATAAATATGATCCTGCTTATCCTTATGATTATTCTTTTGCAGATGCAGATTATGCTTCAAAATTTAAACTGGAAACGCTGATCGGAAAATTAGCAGGATTATTTGCAGGCCTTGCGATTTTTATTTCTTGCCTCGGCCTCTTTGGATTAGCAGCTTATGTGGCAGAGCAACGAACAAAAGAAATTGGCATCCGCAAAGTATTAGGTGCATCAGTGTCGCAGGTTTGGATATTGTTATCAAAAGATTTTATTGTATTGGTTTTTATCAGTTGTGTTATTGCATCGCCTATCGCTTATTATTTTTTACACGACTGGTTGATGAACTATAATTACCGTATTAATATTGGCGCGGGTGTTTTTATATTGTCTGCATTGCTGGCAATTGTTATAACCGTAATAACTGTCAGTTTCCAGGCGATAAAAGCTGCGATAGCAAATCCTGTGAAATCCTTGCGAACCGAGTGATAACTGTGAGTGGTGAATGGTGAATTGTGAGAAATCATTAATAAAATAATTAAACTAACAGCTAAAGTCTTTTAGATTTTTATACAATAAAAAAATTATGATCAGGAAATTAAAATTATTTTTTTCGGTATTTGGCCTTTTAATGCTGCAGATAAGCATGGATGCACAAAAAACTTTCTGGAATACTAAAGATGCTTACCTGGGTCAAACACCCCCTGGTGATACGCCTGAAGTATTTGCACCCGCCCTGTTGGTGAAAGACAGTGGAATTGCTTTGGATAGATCTGCATTCTCAAAAGATGGAAAGGAGTTTTATTACTGCACCGCGCAACATTGGTTCGACAATAAGGGTTCTGCGATCAGATATTTCAAATTTGAAAATAATAAATGGAATGGCCCTTTTGTATTAACGGAACAGCTATACGCACCTACCTTTTCAATGGATGATAACACGCTTTATTTTCTGGGTGGTGGCAAAGGGGTTATTATGCAATCGCACAAAACAGATACGGGATGGACAGCACCCGAAATCTATCTTAAACGCCCTTATGGTATTTATGACTTTATGCCAACCAGAAGCGGCAGGATGTATGCGGCAAGTAATATCCACGGTAATGCAAATGATTTTTCGATCTATGATATTTGTATCATTCCGAAAAATGATAAAGATTCCATTGCCCAAACATTGGGTGAACCATTAAACACTCCGGGGTTTGACGGTGACTTTTACATTGCACCGGACGAATCATACATATTGATCAGTGCTAATGAAACCAAAGATTATAAGGCTGAGATACATATTAGTTTTCATAAAAAAGATGGATCGTGGACAAAGCCAGTGAGTCTTGGACCGCTCACCAATAATGGGCTTGCAGATCGCTGGGGTGAGTACGTTACGCCGGATGGAAAGTACCTGATTTATTCCCAGGGCACGAGTGAAAAAGATTGTGCCTTGTATTGGGTAAGATTTGATAAGTTATTGAAAAAACTCAAACCCAAAAACTTGAAGGGCAAATTAATTTGATTATGAACGAATAAACAATTATCGTCTATGTTTAAAAACTATTTTAAAACTGCATTCAGAAATCTTTGGAAGAACAAAGTATTTTCTGTCATCAACATCATGGGCCTTGCACTAGGATTAGCCTGCAGTCTATTGATCATGCTCTGGGTAAAAGACGAATACCAGGTAGATAGTTTTCATAAAAACGGATCACAATTGTATGATGTTTATGAAAAACAATATCGGGATGGACAGGTGGATGCATTTTTTGGCGGACCGGGGATAATGGCCGATGAAATGAAACACGTATTACCGGAAGTGCAGTATGCAACTAACTATGCATGGAACGAGCTCGCCACTTTTGAAGCAAATAACAAGATCATAAAAGAAGACGGGAATCATGCCGGGCCTGATTTTTTTAAAATGTTTTCGTATCACTTACTCGAAGGCAATTCTATAACCGCACTGCAATCACCAACAGATATTGCCATTTCAAAAAAAATGTCCGAAGAATTTTTTGGTTCGCCCGCTGAAGCTATTGGCAAAACGATCCGCTACCAAAACAAAGAAGATTTCAAAATAACAGCCGTATTCGATGATGCTCCTCAGAACAGCACAATGCAGTTTGACTACATGTTGAATTGGCAACATTTCCTGGCAGGTAATAGCTGGGCAAAAGACTGGACCAACAATGGCCCGGGTTGTTTCATCATGCTGCGAAAAGGGACCGATACCAAAGCATTTGAAAAAAAAATCTACAGATTTTTAGACGCTTACAATAAAGAACAGACATCACGTTCCTACATTCGTTTGGGAATGGAACGATACGGAGATGTTTACCTCCATTCCAATTTTGACAAACAGGGAAATATTTCAGGCGGAAGAATACAATATGTAGAACTCTTTAGTATAGTCGCCATTTTTATTTTGCTGATCGCATGTATCAATTTTATGAATCTTACAACGGCACGTTCTGTGAAACGTGCAAAGGAAATCGGTGTGAGAAAAGTAGTTGGTGCACTTCGATTTGCTTTGATCAGGCAATTTATCAGCGAAGCTGTATTAATTGTAGCGGTCGCAACGGCGATCGCTTTGCTGCTTGCGATGTTTGCACTCCCATGGTTTAACCAGCTTACCGGAAAGCAAATGCAAATTCCTTTTAGCAATGTAAGCTTCTGGTTAGCTATAGTCGGTTTGTTGTTAGTAACAGGATTTATTTCCGGAAGTTATCCCGCCTTATATCTTTCATCATTCAAACCCGTAAAAGTTTTAAAAGGATTACCTAAGTTCTCCAACAGCGCTCTATGGTTTCGCAAAGGTCTTGTGGTTTTTCAATTCGTGCTTTCAATCATTCTCATTATCGGAACCATTATAGTTAGCAAACAGGTAAACTATATACAAACAATGAACCTCGGGTATGACAGGGAGAACCTGGTGTATGTGCCAATGGAAGGTGATCTTATTCCGAAATATGAATTGTTTAAAAATGAGGCGCTGAATATGCCGGGAATAAAAGATGTATCCCGCATAACTGATAACCCAACACTAATAGAGAATGGAACAGGCGGCGTGCAATGGACAGGAAAAGATCCGAATGCTGATATTGAATTTGCGCAATCTGCAGTTGGTTATGATTTTGCAAAAACAATGCGTTTACATTTTGCGGAAGGAAGAGATTTCTCGAAAGATTTTGCAACGGATTCTGTGGGTTACCTGATTAACGAATCGGCATTAAAAATTATAGGTTATAAAGATCCGATCGGTAAGCCGCTTACTTTTTGGCAAAAGCCGGGAACTATTATTGGCGTATTAAAAGACTTTCATTTCAACTCAGTACACACACCGATCAATCCTCTGGTATTGCGGCTCGGAGAAGATATTGGATGGGGCCAGGCCTTAGTGAGAACGCAACCTGGCAAAACAAAACAAGCACTGGCGAGTTTGGAAAAGGTTTGTAAAGATCTCAATCCAAAATTTCCTTTCACTTATAAATTTTCTGACGATGAATATGCAAAACTCTACAAGAATGAGCAGGTGGTAAATAAGCTTGCGAACTCTTTTGCGATCATCGCCATCTTCATTTCATGTCTTGGCCTGTTGGGACTTGTAATGTTTGCATCCGAGCAACGCACCAGGGAATTTGGTATCCGCAAAGTATTGGGCGCAAGACCTGTTACATTGTTTGGTTTACTGTCTAAAGAATTTTTAATACTTGTATTAATTGCGATGATAATTGCATCGCCACTTGCATGGCTGGCAATGAATAATTGGTTACAGAATTATGTCTATCGCATTCATATTTCGTGGTGGATGTTCGTGATTGCCGGCGTGCTTGCTATTCTTATTGCATTGCTAACGGTAAGCTTCCAGGCTATCAAAGCAGCTATTGCCAATCCGGTAAAAAGTTTGAGGACTGAATAAAACTATTGGTCATGATAAGAAATTATATTAAAACAGCCTTTCGGAATTTATGGAGAAATAAGATTTTTTCTTCACTTAATATTTTCGGGCTTGCATTCGGGCTTGCCTGCTGCTTGCTGATGATTTTATTCATCAAAAATGAATTGAATTATGATCGCTTTAATAAAAATGCAAAATCAATTTACAGGGTTGCTTTCAGTGATTACCTTAACCAGGGAGGTTTTGCAACTACACCCATACCTATAGGTCCTGCCTTAAAGGAACAATTACCTGAAGTAAAGGCATTTACGAGGTTTTCAACTATGGATTCGTATCTCATGAAATACGGCACTAATGAATACTTTGAATCTATTTCATTTGCTGATGCGAATATGTTCAGAATATTTTCTTTCCCTTTTAAAGAAGGCAATCCAAATACTGCGTTAAAAGATCCCAACTCAATTGTCATCAGTGAGCAGATGGCTAAAAAATATTTTGGAAATAAAGATCCATTGAATAAGGTATTAAAGATAGGAAGTACCGGTAGTCTTAATTCAATAGTAACAGGCGTATTTAAAACATTACCTCAAAATTCTCAGTTACAGTTTAATTGTCTCATCTCTTTTTCTACCATGTATAAACTCGGGTGGCCGACTAATCTATGGCAACAAATGCCCGGAAACTATACCTATGTTTTACTCAATAATCCTGGTGATGTAAAAAAATTGGCAGCCAAATTACCTGCTTTTGTTCAACACAATGATGGAAATGAACTGAGTAAAGATGTTACCTATAACCTCATACTTCAACCGCTTAATAGTATTCATTTACAATCAAAGTTACAATCTGAATTACGCGGTGCCGGGGACATGTCATATATATATCTTTTCGGAGCAATTGCTTTTATTATTCTATTGATTGCCTGCATCAACTTTATAAATTTCTCTACTGCCAATGCTATTAAAAGAGCAAAAGAAATAGGAGTTCGCAAAGTAATAGGCGCTCAACGGCTGCAACTGATAAACCAATTTCTTAGTGAATCATTCATTATGTACCTGGTTGCTTCCGTTGTTGCTTTATTATTAATACAACTATTGTTGCCCGTTTTCAATTTCATTTCAGGAAAATCTTTTGTTCTTAGTGATATTATGCAAGTTCCTATTGTGGCAGGCTTAGTAATGCTGGGAATGGTTGCAGGTACAGTTGCCGGGTTATTTCCGGCCTGGTCAATTTCTCGTTTGTCTTCTATTGAAGCTTTAAAAGGAAGTGGAGGTGACACCGGAAAGAAAGTGATCCTGAGAAAAGCATTGGTTACTGTTCAATTTGCAGCATCCATGGCATTGATGGTGGCTTCTGCCATTGTCTTTCAGCAAATGAAATATATAAGGGAACAAAGTTCTCTCAAACAGGAAGACCAGGTAATTGTATTTCCAATAAATAGCAAACTCGTAAAAGAATATGGCGCATTAAAAAATCAGCTTACAAGTAATAGCAATATTGCCAGCGTTACAGGTACGACAAATGTTCCGGGTTTTACCAGTGATAGCTGGCCAATCAGGCTTACTGAAAATTCTGAAGCCATTCAGACAGAAAATTATGTTGCAGATGACAATTTTTTTAAAACAATGAACTTCCCCATTTTGGCTGGCAGAGGCCTTAATGCACAAAATTCATCCGATGTAAAAGAAGGGTTTGTACTGAATGAAACAGCTGTCTACAAACTGGGTTTTAAAAAAATACAGGATGCCATTGGTAAAACAATTTTATGGGGTGGGGATAAAGACAAAAAGCATGGCAGCATACTTGGCGTTGTCAAAGATTTTCATTTCACTTCATTACACGAAAAGATCGCTCCTGCGCTAATACAATTTGCCTACTATGATTGGATGACCTATAATTACCTGCTGGTAAAATTACATCCCGGTAATTTCAATAAAACAATTGCTTTTATTAAAGCAACTGTGGCTTCTTATGATCCCAATTGGCTGGTTGACTATAAATTCTTCGATGAAAATTTTGCCAGTCTTCATAAAAAAGATGAACAACAGGGACAGGTGTTTGCAGCTTTTTCTGTTATTGCGATACTTATTTCCTGCCTTGGTTTATTGGGTCTTACCATATATGCTACACAACAACGTGTAAAAGAAATTGGCATCCGAAAAGTGCTTGGCTCCAGTGTAACAGGAATAGTGAACTTATTATCAAAAGATTTCATCAAACTGATCATTATTGCTGCATTCATCGCCTTCCCGGTTTCCTGGTGGGCCATGAATAAGTGGCTTGAAGATTTTGCTTATCGCATTCAAATTAGTTTTTTAATCTTCCTGGTAGTTGGAGTATCAACAATATCGATTGCACTGATAACAGTAAGTTTTCAATCAATAAAGGCGGCGATAGCCAACCCTGTAAAATCTTTACGATCGGAGTAAACCTGTCTGCCGACAGGTAGGGATTTAATCCCGACCGAAAGCGTCGGGGTGAAGAGCTTAGGAACTGAATAAAAATTAAAAAGTAAAAAAGGGTAATATTTTGAATTAATAAAAAATTTCCTCACTAAAAACGAAAACCATGAAAAAGCTTTTAATGTTTTTTTCGATCATTGCTTTCCAGGTATCAGCAATGGCTCAATCCGGCAAAGCGCCGTACATGACCAAATCATTAAGTAATGAATCCATAGAAAATGTACAAGTAGAAACTACCGGTGGTAACATAACTGTATCCGGTGTGCCTGCTGCCGAAGCAAGAATTGAAGTATATGTTTCCGGTAATAACAGTAGAAATGAACTGGCGAAAGATGAAATACAGCAACGTCTGAACGACAAATACGATCTGAATATTTCTGTTGCTAACAACAAGCTTACGGCTATAGCAAAACAAAAATCAAGAATTAATGACTGGAAGAAATCTTTAAATATTTCCTTTAAAGTATTTGTACCAAAAGACGTATCCACAGACCTGTCAACCAGCGGCGGGAATATTGTTCTCTCCAATTTATCCGGTGACCAGGATTTCTCAACCAGTGGCGGTAATCTTGGCATCGACAACGTAACAGGGAATTTGAAAGGAACAACAAGCGGTGGCAACATCGATCTTGCAAATTCAAATAATAATATCGAGTTAAGTACCAGCGGTGGAAATATTGATGCAAAAAATTGCAACGGTGAGCTGCGTCTTTCCACTTCCGGCGGTTCATTACACCTTAATGACCTCAAAGGAAAAGTAAATGCAAGCACAAGTGGTGGTAATGTTGAGGGAGAAAACATCGGCGGCGAATTAATTGCACATACCTCCGGAGGCAATATTCGGTTTAAAGATCTTTCATGTAGCCTTGAGACATCAACAAGCGGTGGCCACATTGATGTTGCGTTTACTCAACCGGGAAAATATATTAAGATCAGCAATTCATCAGGAAATGTTGAGATCACGCTTCCGAAGAATACAGGTCTCGATCTTGACCTCTCTGGTGATATGGCAAGTATGCATTTGGATAATTTCAGCGGAAAAATTGATGAAAATGAAATATACGGGAAACTAAATGGCGGCGGCATTCCTTTAAAAGTAGATGCCGGCAGCGGAAAAGTTCATTTAACCATGAAGTAAGAAGAATAAATTCCAAAACTTATGTTACGGAACTATTTCAAAACAGCATGGCGCAATCTTGTCAGGGACAAGCAATTTAGTTTTCTCAATCTCATTGGTTTGGCTACCGGCCTGGCTTGTGTGTTGCTTATTTATCTATGGGTAAACGACGAATTAAGTATTGATAAGTTTAATAAAGATGATAGACGGTTGTACCAGGTGTTAAAGAAAAATGCAGATGGTGCAGGCGCTATAGAAGTAGGTGAAAATACCCAGGGCTTGCTGGCGCAGTCAATGGCTAAAGAGTTGCCCGAAGTTGAATTTGCAACATGTTTAAGAAAGGAGCGTGAGCAAGGTATTCTTTCTTTTGATGATAATCTTATAAAAGCTAACCCGTCATTTGGGGGCAAAGATTTCTTCAATGTATTTTCTTACGAACTTATCAACGGAGATAAAAATAATGCACTCACTGATGTATCCAATATTCTTTTATCAGATAAGACTGCGTTAAAATTATTCAACACAACGGATATAATTGGTAAAACGGTTAAATGGGATTTTAAAGATGAAGATGCTGATTTCAAAAATGTATATAAAATCACCGGTGTTTTTAAAGCTCCACCTTCCAGTGCTACCGATCAATTTGATATATTGTTTCCGTTTGAATTGTATGCGCAAAAAAATGCAGGCAGAATGGGTGATGTAACTTTTTGGGGAAGTAATATGGTTTCTACTTATGTTGTGTTGAAGCCGGGAACTGACGCCAATGCATTTAATAATAAAATAAAAGATTTCAGCAAAGCAAAAATCAAATCACTTTATACTGATAAAGAGATGGCGAAGTGGGAAGGTGATCTGTTCATCCAAAAATATTCCAACAGGTATTTGTATAATAATTTCGTAAATGGTGTTCAATCCGGCGGCAGAATAGAATATGTAAAACTATTTTCTATCATCGCGATTTTTATTTTGATCATCGCTTGTATCAACTTCATGAATTTGTCCACTGCGAAAGCGTCCCGCCGTATGAAAGAAGTGGGCATAAAAAAAGTCATCGGTGCAAGCAGAGGTTCATTGATCTTTCAATATATCAGCGAGTCAATGCTGATGGCATTTTTTTCTTTGATGATTGCATTAGCGATGGTTCTTTTATTGCTTCCGGCATTTAAAGAAATTACGGGAAAAGAGATCAACATTCATTTTAATGCAAGCATAGTTCTGTCAATAATTGGCATCACATTTTTTACAGGCATTATCGCAGGCAGTTATCCTGCGCTATACCTGTCCCGCTTTAAACCCGTGTCCATATTAAAAGGCAAGCTGAAAACTTCCCTGGGAGAATCATGGATACGAAGGGGGTTAGTAGTTTTTCAATTTACTGTTTCTGTGATACTGATTGTTTCTGTGCTGGTAGTTTATAAGCAAATGAAATTGATTCGAACTACTAACCTTGGGTATAACAAAGACAATGTTATTCGTTTTTCAAATGACGGTACCCTAACGAAAGATCCCTCATCGCTTATCGCTGAAGTAAAAAATATTCCCGGGGTAATTAATGCTTCAGATATAGACGGCAATTTAATGGGCAACTATTCTCATGCAGGCGGTGGCATTAGCTGGGATGGAAAAGATCCCAACCTGGGAATAGAATATTATGGCAATAGTATTGGTGATGACTTTTTTCAAACAATGGGTTTGCAGATGGCGGAAGGCCGGCCTTTATCAAAAGATTTTGCCGACAGTTCAAGTGTAATATTTAACCAGGCTGCTATTAAAGCCATGGGCTTGCAAAACCCAATTGGTAAAACAGTTTCCATGTGGGGTGAGAAAAAACAGATTGTCGGTATCGTAAAAGATTATCATTTCCAGTCTTTGTATAAAAAGATTGGGCCGGCATTTTTTACTTATTCACCGATAAATCCAATTACAGTTGTTAAGATAAAATCTGGCCGAGAACAACAAGCAGTAGCCGGGATAAAAGCTTTGTATAAAAAATATAATGCAGGCCTCGATTTCAGTTATGCATTTCTCGATGATGATTATAACAAGTTATATGCTTCTGAACAAAGAGTGGCTGTCTTGTCTAAATATTTTGCGGGTATTGCTATTTTGATTTCCTGTCTTGGCTTATTTGGCCTTGCAGCGTTCACAGCGCAAAAGAGGCAAAAAGAAATCGGTATCAGAAAAGTTGTTGGCGCTTCTATCAGCAATATTGCCGCAATGCTTTCTGCTGATTTTCTTAAACTCATATTGGTTGCGCTCTTAATCGCCATTCCTTTTTCGTGGTGGGCAGCCAATCAATGGTTGCAAAGCTTTGCCTACCGGGTAAGGTTAAACGCAGAAGTGTTTGTCATTACAGCACTAGTTATTATCACAATCACATTATTTACTATAAGTTTTCAAACAATAAAAGCAGCCATTACCAATCCTGTGAAAAGCTTGAGAACGGAGTAAATAATTAAAAATTTAAAAGGAAAAAGTAAAAACGATTTTGGGACTTTTTAATTTTTCCTTTTTACTTAAAAACAATTTGCCATGATAAGAAACTACCTTAAGACCGCGTGGCGTAATCTTGCAAAAAATAAACTTTTCAGTTTAATAAATATTGCAGGACTCTCTATCGGAATTGCAGGTTGCATCATGATAGGGTTGTATGTGTACAATGAACTAAGCTATGATCGGTTTCAAAAAAACGCCGAACGGTTATACCGGGTAACTACAGAATACACAGTTAATGGCGTTAAAAGCGAAGCGGCTGCAGACGGCTCAATGGCAGGTCCGAGGCTTGCCTCGGCCTTTCCGCAAATTGAATCCTACGTACGTATTATGAGTTTTGAGCCGTATGTAGTTGCATACGGGCAAAAAAATTTTGTCGAAAATAAATTCTGCTTCGCTGATTCTACTTTCTTTACGATGTTCTCATTCCCGCTGATTGAGGGTGATCCAAAAGACGCATTAGATGCTCCCAATAAAATTGTTATTACCAAATCTATGGAGAAAAAATATTTTGGTAATGACCAGGCCCGGGGCAAAATATTGAGGATAGCCGGTACAAGAGATTATGTCATTTCGGGTGTGAGTGCAGACCCGCCGCTTAACTCACAGATAAAATTTGATTTTGTAGCGTCGTATGCAAGCCTGTCAAATGCCAATACACCAAATTGGTGGATACATATTTATTATACTTATTTCTTATTGCGAAATGATATAGATGCCCCCGCCCTGGAAAAGAATATTGCTGCATACATGAGGGAGCAGAAGGATCTTGACCAGGCGGCAAATGATTATCTCGTTTTTCATTTGGAACCCTTCACCAGGGTCCATTTATATTCTTCGCTGGGGGGACTTGAGCCAAATGGAAATATTACATACATATATATCCTATGCGCCATTGCAATGCTTATACTTTGTATAGCCTGTGTAAACTATACTAATCTTTCAACATCGCAGGCAGCAAGGCGAATTTCAGAGATAGGTATTCGAAAAGTATTGGGTTCAGAAAGGCGACAGTTATTTTGGCAATTTATTGGAGAGTCTCTTTTATTGAATTTGTTTTCAGTTTCGCTTGCTATTTTTTTGGTTATCTCATTTCTGCCGGAGTTTAACCGGCTTGTAGATCGTCAGCTTGATCTTACGATTCTGGTTCGACCATTATCGATTTCGTTCCTGCTATTATTTTATTGCATTATCAGCGTGGTTGCCGGTGCGTACCCCGCTTTTATCCTGTCCCGTTTAAAACTTATCAAAATATTAAAAAGCGGTTTTTCTTTTTCAGGTGATTCAGGAACATTGCGCAGATCGCTCATCGTTCTTCAATTTTTTATTTCAGTGTTCCTTATCATCTCCACCATTATCATTCTTCAGCAAATGTCTTTTATAAGAAATAAAAATCTTGGTTATAACAAAGAACATATTGCTGTATTGCCGGTTGATGGAGTAATGCGTCCAAATTTCCAGGCAATCAAAGAAGCTATTGAGCAGGTCCCCAATGTGGTTTCCGTAAGTTGCGGAGCTGAAGAGACCACACACATTCAATGGGATGATGAAGTAACAAAGAGCAATAGCTTTTCAGCTACTCCTTTATTTGTAAATGCTTCTCCAACCGATATCGATTTTGTGAAAACAATGGGGTTGCACATTATGGCGGGAAGTGACTATACTTTATCAGACTGGATGCAGTTAAGCGATGCGAATGATCCTCATACATCTTTTATGCTGAATGAAACGCTTGTAAAAGCTTTAGGATGGAGCCCCGAAGAAGCAATTGGCAAAACCATTTACAGGGGAGGATCAGGAGGCCAGAAAGGAATTGTAAAAGCAGTAGTGAAAGATTTCAACTTTGCATCGTTGCATGAACCTGTTAAGTCATTGGTCATTTTTTTAGATTCAAATCATCGCCATATTTTTCAAGCATTCGTAAAAGTGTCAGGAAACAATTTGCCTGCTACGATAGACGCATTGGGAAAGGTGTGGAAGCAACGGGTTTCGCACAGACCGTTTCAATATTATTTCCTGGATGACAGTTTCAACTCACTTTATCATTCGGAGCAGCAAACAGCACAAATATTCAGTGTCTTTGCAGGATTGGCCATCCTGCTTGCCTGTTTAGGACTATTTGCCTTAACGGCTTACACAGCCATACAACGTACAAAGGAAATAGGCATTAGAAAAGTACTGGGCGCTTCTGTTGCCGATATTGTTGCTATGCTGTCAAAAGATTTTGTAATACTTGTATTGATAGGGTTGTTCGTAGCAATTCCCGTATCCTGGGTGGCTGCGACCAAATGGCTGCAGGGCTTTGCCTATCGTATCAACATAACGCCGGTTGTTTTTTTGATAGCAGGATGTTCTGTTATTATGATTACGTTAGTTACGGTAAGTTTCCAGGCGATCAAAGCTGCCATCGCAAACCCGGTGAAAAGTTTAAGAACCGAATAAAAACACTATTATGATCAAAAACTATTTGAAAACTGCCTGGCGCAGTTTAGTAAAGAATAAAACTTTTTCGCTCATCAATATTGCAGGTCTTTGTATTGGTATGGCTGCATGCCTTTTGATATTGCAGTACGTAAGTTTTCAACTGAGCTACGACCAGTTCAATAAAAAAGCTGATGACATTTATCGTGTAGTAAATGATCGTTATCAAAACGGCAAGCTCGTTCAACATGGTACGATTACCTATTCCGCTGTCGGTAAAGCGATGCAGAATGATTTTCCGGAAGTGATCAATCATGCAAGGGTGGAACCACTTGGCAAAACGATCATTGACAATGGAGATAAGAAGATAGGCGACATTAATGTGCTGGCAGTCGACAATTCTTTTCTCAGCATGTTTTCTTATAAACTCATTGCAGGCGATGCACGGACAGCTTTGAACGATCCTTATACCGCTGTGATCTCTGAAACCACCGCACGCAAATTTTTCAATGTAAAAGACAATGATCTTGCTGCGCTGGTTGGTAAGACATTTATAATTGGTACAGATTCAATACCTGTAAAAATAACCGGCATTTGTGAAAATGTTCCTCAAAATTCACATTTGAAATTTGATATACTGGCTTCTTACATAACCTTGTATTCAGGCAAAAATCCATATGCGCAGGCAGATTACGATTTTACTGACTCTGATTTCTGGCAGTACCTTCAACTGAAACATGGAACAAATTATAAAGAGTTAGAAGCCAAGCTTGACGCATTCAGCCAAAGACACTTCCAGGGAAATAAAGTTTCAGGCAGTGTTGAAAAATTTTATTTGCAGCCACTTTCAAAAGCTCATCTCTACTCTGATTTTGAGTATGAAATTGGTGTCACTGCCAGTGCGACTGTTGTATGGAGTTTGCTTTTAATAGCAATGCTTATTATCATTATTGCGTGGGTTAATTATATCAACCTGGCAACAGCAAAATCAATGGAGCGTGCCAAAGAAGTTGGTGTGAGAAAAGTGGCAGGTGCAACAAAACAACAACTCATCAAACAATTCCTTACTGAATCTCTAACTATAAATGTAGTTGCATTATTAATGGCTGTGATAATAGTCGGCCTCTTGCAAAAGAGCTTTAATAATCTTGTACAGCAGCCTTTATCTTTATCTTATTTATTTGCAAAAAGCGGGGCTGGTTACGCCATCACCGTCTCATTGATTGCCTTTATTGTTACCGGCATTTTCGTTTCCGGGTTTTATCCTGCATTCGTTTTATCATCCTTTAAGCCTATCCTGGTATTAAAAGGAAAATTTACAAAATCAGGAAAAGGAATTCTTTTACGTAAAGTATTAGTAGTTGGTCAGTTTGTCATCACCATTGCACTCATTGTTGGTTCATTCATCATTTATCAGCAAATAAAATTTATGAATGCGCAGCAGTTGGGTATGAACATAAACCAGATGCTTATTGTGACACCGCCGTCGCTCAGTTCTTTTGATTCTTCTTTTATGGCAAGAGAAAATAGTTTTAAGGAAGAAGTTAACAAAATAGCGAATGTGAAAGGCGTTGCAACTTCTGACAGGCTTGCTGGCGACGAGATGGCAAGGGCCTTTAACATCCATCGTTCTGACGATAACACAGGCAATACACTTTCTATGCGTAATATGGGGATTGATTTTAATTTCATTAATGTGTATCGAATAAAAATTTTAGCCGGGAGAAATTTCGAATTTACCGACTATAACGTTGATTACAATAAACTGCATAATGTAGTGATAAACCAAAATGCCGCGAAGCTGCTGGGCTATAGATCAAATAACGATGCTGTTGGAAAATCAATAACCATGTTTAACAAGCAATGGGATATTATCGGTGTAATAAATAGTTATCATCAAAAGTCTCTGCGCTATGTAATGGAACCGCTTATTCTGCAACCGTTTTATAATACGAATGACCCGTTTTCAATCAAAGTAAATCCTCAAAACTTACCTTCAACTATTCAGCAGATAAAAAAACTATATGCACAATTTTTCCCGGGGAATATCTTTAATTATTATTTTTTAGATAGTCATTTTAATCAGCAATATGCGAACGATGAATTGTTCGGGAGTGTGTTTGCTATATTTTCAGGGTTTGCCATTTTCATTGCCTGTCTCGGCTTGCTTGGCTTATCATTGTTTTCGACCATGCAACGCACAAAAGAAATTGGTGTACGCAAAGTGCTTGGCGCATCGGTATCAAACATTGTCATGTTACTCTCAAAAGATTTCGTCAAACTTGTAGTAATAGCATTGATCATTGCATCACCAATAGCATGGTATATTATGCACGAATGGCTCAATGATTTTGCATACAGAATAAATATTAGCTGGTTAGTGTTTGCCGTTGCCGGGGCATTGGCTTTAGTAATTGCATTGACTACTGTCAGTTTCCAGGCAATAAAAGCAGCTATTGCAAACCCTGTGAAAAGTTTGAGAACAGAATAAAATCTCAGTTATGATTAAACATTATTTCAAGACTGCTTTGCGCAATCTTGCTAAACAAAAACTGCTGACTTCTATCAATGTATTCGGGCTTTCCGTAGGTCTTGCATGTTTTATTTTATTCTTATTGTATTCGGTAAATGAATTCAGCTTTGATCGATTCCATAAAAACGCTGATAATATTTATCGTGTGTATAGGTGGGCAGAAACCATGCATGGAGAGGAGGCACTCGGAAGTTCTTACATGCCTATACCATTAGGTCCTGCCTTAAAACAAGATTTTCCCGAGGTGAAAGATTATGTACGAATCAAGCAGGCCGGTTGGGAAACATTTGTAAGGGCAAATGATAAGGTAACCCGTTTAAAAGTTTCATTTGCTGACCCTCAATTTTTTTCTGTATTCACTTTTAAAATTTTGTATGGCAATGCAACTAATCCACTAAAAGATCTGAATAATATTGTTCTTACAAAAGATATAGCTACTGAGCTATTTGGAGAAGTGAATGTGATAGGGAAAATGGTGGAGATGAAAGTAGTGGATGCGTTTGAACCATTCATTGTAGCCGCTGTCACCGAAAATCCTCCATCTAATTCAACAATTTCATTTGAGATTCTTGGAAACTTTAATTACTATATTGGCACGCCGGGTTTAAAAACGAGTATAAACAACTGGCACCGCTCCGGCTATCAAACCTATGTTGAACTGAGGCCCGGTAGCAAATTACAAAACGGATCAAAGCAACTTAGAAAATTTCGAAGTAAATTTTATGCCGATGAAGAAGCTGAGTTTAAAAAGAACGGGTTATGGACTGCAAAGGGATCTCCGGTAAGATATGGACTGCAACCGTTATCGCAAATGCACACAGATACCACGATTGGGGGCGGCGACGTAGATGCCGTAAATTCCAAAAACATCTGGATACTTCTTACCATCGCTGCTGCTGTTTTACTGATAGCCTGCATCAACTTTACAACACTTGCTATCGGCCGTTCAGCGGGAAGGGCAAAAGAAATAGGTGTAAGGAAAGTGATCGGGAGCAGAAAGAAGCAGTTGATCTTTCAATTCCTTGGCGAAGCCTTACTCTTAAGCATTGTCTCGGCAATAATCGGAATTCTGTTGGGAAAATTATTGCTGCCTTATTTCAATCGCCTTTCGGGAAGAGAACTGCAGTTTTCTTTTTGGCAATATCCGGAAATGACATGGATGCTGCTTTTACTTGTGATTTTAGTTGGTTTATTTGCCGGTATTTATCCTGCGCTGATTCTTTCAGGCTTCAGACCCGTTGAAGTTTTAAAAAGTAAAATACACGTAGGAGGTTCTAATTTTTTTACACGATCATTGGTTACCGTTCAATTCATTCTTTCCATCGGACTTATCATTTCTACAATTGTCATTCTTCAGCAGCTAAAATTCATGAAGGATAAATATCCCGGCTTCAATAAAGAAAATGTATTGATGGTTGATGCAGAAGGAACGAAAACAAAGAAGGTATACCCTTTATTTAAAGAGGCATTGGCATCCGAACCGTCCATTGCAGCAGTAGCAGGATCGGAATTGGGATTAGGCGCAGACATGGGATGGAGCCGCTCCGATTTCGATTATCACGGAGTTCATAAATCAACTTATGAATATTACGTTGATCCCTCTTTCATTGACCTGATGGGAATAGAACTGGTTGCCGGCAGAAATTTCAATCCTTTGATTGCATCCGATACTGTTACATCTGTAGTTATTAATGAAGCGATGACGAATGATTTTGGGTGGACGCCGAAAACTGCCATAGGTCAGAAATTGACTGGTTATGCAGAAGACCTGACACCAGAAGTGATAGGCGTAGTAAAAAATTTCAATTTTCTTTCCTTAAGTGAAAAAATAGAGCCCCAAATGTTTCAGCAGTTTCATGATTACGCTCCATATAAATATTTTGTGAAAATAAAACCGGGTGATCCTTCAGTTGCCTTAAATGCTATCAAAAAAGTGTGGACGAGTATTGTTCCCGATCTTCCTTTGAAATATGATTTTTTAAATGAAAGCCTTGCACAATTTTACAGGTCAGAATCAAGATGGAGTAATATCATTGGTTGGGCCGGCGGTATCTCGATCTTTCTTGCTTGCCTCGGGTTATTCGGATTGGCTGCTCTTGCGACTGTGAATCGTACCAAAGAAATCGGCATCAGGAAGATTTTAGGGGCTTCTCCAATCAATATTGTTGGCTTGTTATCAAAAGATTTTTTGAAACTGATATTGATCGCCTTAATTATTGCTGCCCCTATTGCATGGTACTTCATGAATAAATGGCTGCAGGATTTTGCATACAGAATAAATATTAGCTGGTTGGTGTTTGCCGTAGCCGGAGCATTAGCTTTAGTAATTGCATTAACTACTATTAGTTTCCAGGCAATCAAAGCAGCCATTTCCAACCCTGTAAAATCGTTACGGACGGAGTAAAAAAAATGTTCGGATGTGTACAGTAAGTGTCCGTTTTCGGACACTTATTTTGGGTTGTGGATTACAGCCACTTATGAGACAAAGCCTTTTAAAATGGCATGGCGGTTGAACCTCTGCATGTGATAATTGAATATGCCCGTTCGGGCCGAAACCTAAAACCAATGACTGTGTTCAAAAATTATTTTAAAACAGCATTACGAAACATAACGAGGCAAAAAATCTTTTCTTTTGTCAATATTTCAGGACTTGCTCTAAGTCTTGCTGCGGCGTGGATCATTTCACTTTATATTGGAGACGAGTTAAGCTATGATCGTTATCACAAAAAAGCAGACAGGATCTATCGCCTCGTTACACATGGCACTTCAGGAGAAGATAAACTGGCCATAACCGGCACATCTGCGCTTACCGCTGCAGCTTTTAAAAAAGATTTTCCGGAAGTAGAAGACGCGGTACGCATAGACGCTGAAGGCGGAGGCATCATTACTTACAACGACAAAACAATTAAGGAAAATTCCATTTTTTTTACCGATCCTTCTTTCTTTAATGTATTTACCTATCATTTCCTGGCAGGCGGGGCAAATGCTTTACAGCAGCCCAATGGCATTGTTCTTACAAAATCCCTTGCTTCAAAACTTTTTAATGATCCGGCCAATGCGCTCAATCAAACCATTTATATAGACAAATTTCCATCCAGAGTAACAGGGGTAATTGAAGATGTACCCATCAATTCGCATTTTACGTTTGCTGCATTACGACCGATACCGGGGAACTATGGCGGGGATTGGAGTAACCTGAGTATCTATACATATATATTATTAAATAAGAATGCTGACATCAACCACTTAAGAGCAAAGATGCCTTCTTTTGTTGCAAGATATCTTACACCACATTCTGAGAATTTTCATTTTAATTTAGAATTGCAACCATTAACTTCTATTCATTTACACTCTCACCTTGGTTATGAGCTTGGCGAAAATCACAACATAAAATATATCTACGTCCTGGCAATTGTAGGATTGCTTATTTTGATCATTGCTTTTATCAATTATATTAATATCACCACCGCCCGCGCCTCTGTACGCTTACGTGAAGTAGCCGTAAGAAAAGTCATTGGCTCCAGTAAGAAAAATCTTGTAGGCTTGTTTCTTACAGAATCTACGGTGACAATTTTCTCAGCTGCCCTGATCAGTGTTTTATTGATAGCACTTGTAATGCCATTAATCAATAATGTTACCGGCAAACAATTGTCGGTATGGCAGTTTGGTGTGCTGCCAAGTATCCTTTATTTACTTGGCTTCTCATTATTTGCGGGACTTATTGGAGGTTTCTATCCCGCCCTTTTCCTTTCACGTTTTAAAACGATACCTGCATTAAAAAATCAAATAGGAAATGCCAAAGGGCAAATTATTTTTAGAAAGTCTTTAGTTCTATTTCAGTTTGCTGTGACCGTTGTTCTGATAACAGCTTCGCTGGTTATTTATATGCAGTTAAACTATGTATTGAATTCTGATCTTGGCTTTGATAAAAATAAAATGATCACGTTCCACCTTGATTCACGGAAGGTGAGAGAAGAAATACCATCGCTTCGTGAAGCTCTGCTTCAAAGTCCAATGATAAAAGCGGCTGCATCAGCAGGCAACCCAATTGGCAACAATGATATTGGCATGATGGATTACTATATCGAAAAAAATGGCGCTTTGGACGAACATAATAATCTCGCCAACGGCCTGGTGATAGATCCCGACTTCATTCCGGCTATGCAAATACATTTACTTGAAGGCCGCAATTTTTCAAAAGACATCGCATCCGACAGCAACGATGTAATAGTGAATGAAGCACTGCTGAAAAAACATGGTTGGACAACTGGGATTGGAAAACGTATCTCAAGAGGTAAAGATGCTTCTGGCAAGATACCGTTTGCAAACATTATCGGCGTAGTAAAGAACTTTAATATTTATTCATTGCAACATAAGATAGAACCATTGATCATGATGCTTCCTCAAAAAGCATCAGACAGGGATAACATGTATGTGCGCCTGGGCAGCGGCGATATGGCGCAATCACTGGCTGCTGTTGAAGGAGCCTTTAAAAAATTTGATCCGTCGGCAATATTCGATTATCATTTTCTCGATAAAAATTTTGCCGCCCAATATGATGCTGAAAAAAAGCAGGGACAAATATTGCTGGTCTTCACTATTCTCACTATTTCCATTGCATGTCTCGGTTTGTTTGGGCTTATCTCTTTTACAGTAAGTCAGCGTGTAAAAGAGATTGGCATAAGAAAAGTGTTGGGCGCCGGGGTTACAAACATTACAGTTTTATTGACAGGGGGTTTATTGAAAGTTGTACTTGTGGCCATGTTTATTGCAATCCCCGTTTCATGGATGTTAATGAATAGATGGCTACAGGATTTTGCATACCGTATTCATATGAGCTGGTGGATATTTATAACGTCGGGAATAGTTGCATTGGTGATTGCATTGATAACAGTAAGTTTCCAGGCAATAAAAGCAGCGATAGCAAATCCTGTGAAATCATTGCGTACTGAATAGATAAACATGTGAAGAGCCTGCCTGCCATGCCTTCGTCAGGTGAACCGGCAGGCAGGTTTGAGAACGGAATGAAGAACGTGAATGGTGAATCGCCAATCGTGAAAAAGTAAATCGAACATCAATAAATCATACTTCAGAAATTCTTTTTTTATGTTTAAAAACTATTTCAAAACTGCCTTAAGAAACTTATCAAAAAATAAGTTTTATACATCAATAAATATTATTGGATTAGCTGTTGGGCTGGCTACGTGTTTGCTCATCTTTTTGTATGTAGTGGATGAGTTGGGTTATGATAAATACAATGCAAATGCAGCCAGGATTTATCGCGTAAACAACGATATAAAATTTAATGGCAACTATTTGGATCTTGCGCAGGTGCCCGCGGTAATGGGCCCGACAATGCTGCGTGAAATGCCGCAGGTGCAGCAGTATGTCCGCATCAACTGGCACGGAAGTTTTCTCGTAAAAAAGGGAGATGAAAACATACAGGAACAAAGAGTGGCTTATGCTGATTCCACTTTGTTTGATGTGTTTACGTTACCCGTAATTGCCGGCGATGCTAAAACCGCTTTGAAAGATTATCATTCTTTGGTGATTACTGAAACAATCGCAAAAAAATATTTCAACAGCACAGATGTGGTTGGCAAAACCATGCTGATGAATGATACCTCAAATTATAAGATTACTGCTGTTATAAAAGATATTCCGAAGCAATCACATTTTCATTTTGATTTTTTTGTGCCGATGCTGGAAAACGGCGGCATCAACGAAGACAACTGGTTGAGTGAAAACTACACCACGTATATTCTTTTAAAGAAAAACGCAGATGTAAAACAGTTGGAAGCGCAATTGAATCCTTTTATGGATAAGCATGTTGGTCCGCAATTGCAAAGCGTCGTGAACATAAGCTTAAGCGATTTTAAGAAGGGTGGCGGTTATATACGTGCAAGTCTTACACCTTTAACAGCCATTCATTTGCATTCAAACAAACAGGGAGAGCTGGAAGGCAACGGTAATGCGGAATATGTTTATATTTTTTCGGGCATTGCATTGATGATTTTATTAATAGCCTGTGTAAACTTTATGAATCTTTCCACGGCACGTTCTTCTAATCGGGCAAAGGAAGTGGGTGTAAGAAAGGTGTTGGGCTCACTCAGGGCAAATCTTATTCAACAGTTTTTAACCGAATCTTTTTTAATCAGCTTTATTGCACTGGTGGTAGCCGTTTTAATGGCATGGCTGTTACTTCCTTATTTCAACCAGCTTGCAGGAAAAGAAATTAATGCGGCGGCTTTATTGCAGCCAAACATGGTATTGTCCTTGATTGTGCTTATGCTGATTGTTGGTTTACTCGCCGGCAGCTATCCTGCATTTTTCTTATCATCTTTTCAACCAATCGATGTGCTTAAAGGCAAGCTGGCTAAGGGTTTTAAAAGGTCATGGCTGCGCAATTCACTGGTGGTGTTTCAATTTGTAATTTCCATCGTACTTATTTTCGGAACCATCGTTATTTATAACCAGCTTAATTATATTCGTAATAAAGATATTGGCTTTAACCGCAACCAGGTTGTCATTATAAATCATGCAAACACATTAGGAAACCAAACAGAAACTTTTAAAAATGAGTTGTTACAGGTAAGCGGTGTGCAAAGCGCCACCATGAGTGGTTACCTTCCTGTTAATTACGGTAGAAACAGCAATACCTATTTCACCTCACCAACGCTTGACCCAACCACGGGAATAAATGTGCAGGCCTGGACAGTTGATGAAAATTATATTCCAACACTTGGCTTAAAAATAGTAGAGGGCAGAAATTTTTCACCGCAATTTCTTACGGATTCAACAGGCATTATTATAAACGAAGCCGCTGCAAAGTTTCTTGCAACAAAGAATTTGTTGAATAAAAAATTCTATACACTAAAAGATATTCAATCAAAGCAATTGATTGACTACCATATCATAGGTATTGTAAAAAATTTCAACTTCAGTTCGTTACGTGATGTAGTTACACCACTCGCCTTATTTCTTGGAAAAGACAATGGAAACATTTCTGTGCGTATCAGTTCAGGTGATATTACCCAACGCAGTTACACAGATAAAAAATAAGTGGAAAGCAATGGCTCCGTCTCAACCTTTTGATTATTCTTTTATGGATGATGACTTCAATAAATTATATACAACCGAGCAACGCACCGGTAATATTTTTATAACGTTTGCAGTGCTGGCCATTTTAATTGCCTGCCTGGGTTTGTTTGGGCTGGTTACTTATGCTGCCGAACAACGCATAAGGGAAATAGGCATAAGAAAAGTATTAGGCGCATCCGTAAGCAATATCGCAGGCATGTTATCAACCGATTTTTTACAACTTGTAATTATTTCTGCGGCCATTGCATTCCGCTTGCTTGGTGGGCAATGAATAAATGGCTTGCAAGGTTATTGCTTATCAGGTTAATATTCATTGGTGGGTTTTTGTATTTGCAGGTATGCTTTCTTTATTGTTGCGCTTTTTAACTGTAAGCTTTCCAGGCAATTAAAGCAGCGATTGCAAATCCAGTGAAGAGTTTGAGAACGGAATGAAGAATGTCTGAACCATGATTAATCGGATTTAAAGATTAACATGATTCAGAAAAACATAATCAACAAAATCATTTAATCATATAAATTCTGGTTCACACAATGTTTAGAAATTATTTAAAAACTGCATGTCGCCATTTGTGGAGAAATAAACTGTATAGTTCAATTAACATAATTGGATTAACGCTTGCAATTACATGTGCTCTGCTGGCTGTTTTATATGTGCAGGATGAAATGAGTTATGATCGCTTTCATAAAAATGCTCCGCATTTGTACAGGCTTACTACAACAATTATTAATGCAGATAAAAGCAGTGAAACAGTTGGCACAACAGGACAGGTAGAAGGTCCTGCGTTTAAATCAGCAATACCGGAGATTGCAGATTATGTAAGAATAATGGGTATGAATGGAATAAACCTATCTGCTGCAGGCAAATCGCTTGCAGTGAACAATATTTTTGCTGATGAAAATTTTTTTCACATATTTTCTTTCCCACTGTTATATGGAAATCCAAACAATGTATTGAATGATCCTTTCTCAATTGTTTTGTCTGAAGCCACAGCACTTAAGTTTTTTGGAACAACACAAGTGGTTGGTAGAACTTTACAAATTGAAGAAGGCAGGGGCTTCGAAAATCTTACCATCACAGGCGTTGCTAAAAATGCACCTTCAAATTCTTCTGTTCAGTTTGATGTGATTGTGCCATTTAAGTATTTACAAAAAATGTTTACCGATGCAAATTGGTTAAATCAATACCTCACAACTTTTATCTTATTACAACCTAATACCAACCCAAAAACAGTTGAACAAAAATTTGCAAAAGTATTTGAGGTAAATGCAAATGCTCAACTCATAGAAGCAAAAGGTTTTTCCGGGCAATACCAATTTGGTTTGATGCCTTTTACTTATATGCATTTACATCCGCTTGCATTAAACGCCTACGGCACCACGGATGAAGAACAAGGACTTAGTGATGCAAGCACGCTAACATATTCTTACATACTTATGGGCATTGTGGCATTTATTTTAATTATGGCTTGCGTAAACTTTATTAATTTAAGTGTTGCAGAATCTTTAAAGAAAGCTAAAGAGATTGGTGTTAGAAAAATTTCCGGAAGTACCCGCATCCAAATCATCAGCCAGTTTTTAGTTGAAGCCGCAATGCTTTGCTTTATCTCTTTTATTTTTGCTGCTGTTCTTTGCAATGCATTGTTACCGGTATTTAATCAACTCGCAGAAAAAAAAATTTCCTTCTCACTTTACAACAATTTAAATTTATTTAAGTACGGAATATTGCTTATGCTTACCTGTGTGTTTGGAGCAGGGCTATATCCTGCATTCATACTTTCTTTATTCAATCCTGCGCAGGTTCTTTACAACAAACAAAAGTTAGGCAGTAAAAATTTCTTTGGCAAAAGTCTTATTGTATTGCAGTTTACACTAGCTCTAAGCCTTATGATTTCTGTAATTGTTTATTACAGGCAAATGAATTTCATTTCTAATGAAGATCTCGGATACAACGACGCAGATATTATTAAAATTCATCTGCCACCTCAACGAACAGATGCAAATGTGATTGCTGGTTTCAGAAATCAATTGCTGAAAAATCCTTCAATACAGCAAGTAGCAAGCGATATGGAAACAGGCATAAATTCAATTGCTGTAAATGGAAAAGAAATTGCTGTGCGAACAAATAGTATTGATGAATTTTATTTGCCTGCGCTTCAGATTGCGTTAAAAGAAGGACGGAATTTTTCAAAAGAATATGGAACAGATTCTGTAAATGCAGCAATAGTAAATGAAACATTTGTAAAAGATGCCGGCTGGAAAAATCCAATCAATCAACAATTCACAGATTTGAATGACAAACATATTAAAACAGTTATTGGCGTTGTAAAAGATTATCATTATAGCTCATTAAAACAGAAAATAGAACCACAGGTATTGAGCATGGGAAACAGGGAATACGTATTAATCAAAATTCAGGCTGATAAAATATTCCAGGCTTTAAAGATTATTGAAACAACATACAACAACACTTTTCCGAATCATTATTTCTATTATCAGTTTTTGAATGATGAAAATGCGGCTTCTTATAAAAATGATAAAAGATGGCAGCAAATAATAAGTTATGCTTCATCATTAGCTATACTTATTTGTTGCGTTGGTTTATTCGGGCTTTCCGTTTTTACTTCACAGCAACGTTATAAAGAAATTGGTGTACGCAAAGTTTTAGGCGCATCTGTTTCAAACATTGTAATACTGCTTTCGAAAGACTTCATCAGGCTGGTAATAATTGCTTTTGTAATCGCATCACCAGTAGCATGGTATATTATGCAAAATTGGTTACAGGGTTTTGCATACCGTATTAATATAAGCTGGTGGATATTTTTTATTGCAGGATTATTAGCAGTAGTTATCGCGTTAGCAACAGTCAGTTTTCAATCAATAAAAGCAGCAATTGCAAATCCGGTTAAGAGTTTGAGAACGGAATAAAAAATAAAAATAAAAATAAGAGCCATGCTCAAAAATTATTTCAAAATAGCCTTTAGAAACTTACGAGCTCCAAAAGGATTTACGCTAACCAATATCCTGGGATTAGCCATTGGTATGACCTGCACCATGCTAATACTTTTATGGGTACAGCATGAACTTGCCTATGATAAGTTTCATAAAAATTACCGGGACATCTACCAGGTAATGGCTAACCGCCACTTTAACGATGATGTCTTCACCGATAATGCTATGGTCTTTCCGCTGGCGCCGGCACTTGCTGCAAGGTATCCGCAAATTAAAAACGCCGTTGTTACATCAGCACAGGAGCCGCATGTGTTAAGTATTGGTGACAAAAAACTTAAAAAGAACGGGTACACTGTTGGGGGTCATTTTTTTGAAATGTTTTCCTGGGATTTTGTTCGTGGCAATCCGGCAACAGCTATCTCTGATCCTACATCCATTGTAATAACTGAATCATTAGCAAAAGCATTATTCGGCAACGAAGATCCGATAAATAAAGTGGTAAGGTATGATGATAACGTAAATTTTAAAGTAACAGCGCTCGTAAAAGATGTACCCGATAACTCTACCATGCAGTTTGACTATATCATTCCTTACGACTATTCTCTTGAGGGCGTGAAAAATAACATGAGTGAATGGGTAAATTCTTCATGGAATGTGTATTTACAAACGACTCCCGGTACAGATATCTCCCAATTGGATAAAAATATAAATGACCTCGAAAAGCAACATTCATCCGGCAACAGCAACAACACTTATTTTGCTTTCCCGATGAACCAATGGCATCTCTACAGTGATTTTAAAAACGGTAAAAATGCCGGTGGAATGATTGAATATGTAAGATTGTTTTCGATAATAGGTATCATCATATTGCTGATCGCCTGTGTCAACTTTATGAATCTTTCCACTGCACGTTCGGAAAAAAGAGCAAAGGAAGTTGGTATCCGCAAAACGCTTGGTTCAGGAAAGAAGCAATTAATTCTTCAATTCTTTTTTGAATCCATATCATTAGCGATTGTTGCATTTGTTATTTCTGTAACTGCCGTATATCTTTTATTGCCTTCTTTCAACCATTTGGTTGGGCACCATCTTGTGCTGGACTTTACGCAACCATTTTTCTGGATGGGATCAGTAGCTATCGTGTTATTTACCGGTATCGTAGCAGGCAGCTACCCGGCATTATATCTTTCCTCCTTCAACCCGATAAAAGTTTTGAAAGGTACACGGCTGGCTGGCAGGAAATCAGTTGTACCAAGACACGTGCTGGTGGTGGCGCAATTTGCAATCTCTATATTATTAATATCAGCCACCGTAATCATCTATCAGCAGATACAGCATGTAAAGGACCGCGACCTCGGTTATAACCCTGATAACCTGATTATGATGCCCGTCACTGATGCCACTCAAAAAAATTATGCAATCATCAAGAATGAATTACTGAAAACAGGAATGGTTAGCGCAGTTACCCGTACTTCTTCCCCGATTACTGAAATATGGTGGAGAAATCCCGGGCCTGATTGGGAAGGCAAACCCGAAAACACACATATTAATTTTTCAGGTATGAGTGCAGAAGTTGATTTTATAAAAACGATGGGTATAAAATTATTAGCCGGTAAAGATTTTTCCGGCCTGCCTTCTGATTCCTCTGTGATGTTGTTGAATGAAGCCGCCGTCAATGCCATGAATTTGAAAAATCCACTCGGTATGAAAATGAGTTATAACGGTAAAGACTACACGGTGACTGGTATAATGGACAATGTTGTGATGGAGTCTCCTTATAAGCCCGTTGATCCAATGATGGCTATATCTTATCCTGGCTATGCCAATATTATAAGTGTGCGACTGAATAATCATGTGCACCCGGGAAAAGCTTTGGGTTCTATTGAAACTATTTTCAAAAAGTATAATCCTGCTTTTCCTTTTGAATACCAGTTTGCCGACCAGGAATTCGGAAAGAAATTTATCACAGAAGAATTGATCAGCAGGATCACCAATCTTTTTGCCGGCCTGGCCATATTCCTTTGCTGTATAGGGTTGGCAGGCCTCGCTTCATTTAGTATAGAAAGAAGAGTTCGCGAAATAGGAATAAGAAAAGTATTAGGTGCTTCCGTTCAGCAATTACTATTACTTGTTTCAAAAGAATTTCTCCGGCTTGTGCTCATTGCTTTTATGATAGCTACGCCATTAACATGGTACGTAATGCATAACTGGCTTGATAATTATGCGTACCACGTCAATATAAATATATGGTTGTTTATTGTAGTAGGTATGGCTGTGTTATTGCTTGCTTTACTGGTTGTTAGTTTAAATACGATTAAGACAGCCATGGCGAATCCGGTGAAATCGTTACGTACTGAATAGATAAACAAGTGAAGAGCCTGCCTGCCGCAGGCGGGGTTGAGAACAGAATGACACGATTTGACAATGAGGCAATTTTAAAATTAGAAAATGATAAATCAGACATCACAAAAGCATACATCAGAAATCTTCTTTTATGTTTAAAAACTATTTCAAAACCGCATTCAGAAATCTCGCACGCAACAAGGTTTATTCTTTCATCAACATTGCAGGCTTAAGTCTTGGTTTGGCTTGTGCCATGTTGATTATGTTGTATGTAAAAGATGAAGTAAGTTTTGACCGGTTTCATAAAAATGTAAACGACATTTATCGTATTGTATCGCAACGAAAGAAAAATAAAATTCCCGCCACAGGTCTTTTGCAGGGACCAAGGTTTACACAAAATGTTCCCGGAATAAAATCTTTTGTGCGGGTAGATAACCGCTATGAAGATATAAAAACGGGAGCAGCTATTCAATCGCAAAGTGTGTTGCATGTCGATTCGAATTTCTTTTCAGTATTTACTTTTCCGTTGCTGAGCGGCAATCCTGAAACTTGTTTAACAGAGCCTCATTCAATTGTGCTGAGTGAAGATGCAGCGAAGAAACAATTCGGTAGAACTGGTGCTGTCGGCAAAATAATGATGGTGAAAGAAGACAGCACATTTGTCCCTTATAAAGTAACGGCTGTTGCAAAACGTTGTCCTCAAAATTCTTCCATCCGGTTTGATATGCTCTTGCCTTTTAAAGAATCTGATGCAGATGCAAAGGACACACACAACTGGTTCAACTCTTTCTTAAACACATTTGTAGTGTTGAATGATGAAGCCAACCTGCAAACGGTAGAAAAGCAAATGCAAAGTTTTTATATGGCAGATGCGAAACAGACCTTTTATGAAATGCTGAAAAATGATGGAGGGAATCCTGATGAAATTCTTATGGGTACCTATTTTTTGCAACCTTATCTCGACATGCATTTGGATCCTGATTTACCTGCTACAACGGGTGCAAATAATTCGAGCAACCCGATGTATTCCTATATCCTTTCCGGCATTGCACTCTTTGTGTTATTGATTGCGTGTATCAATTTTGTGAATCTTACGATTGCACGTTCCGTTAGAAGAGCCAAAGAAGTTGGTATTCGTAAAGTGATTGGCGGCGAAAGAAAGCAACTCATCATGCAGTTTCTCGGCGAATCATTTTTTCTCTGCACCGTTGCTTTTGTATTAGCTATTGCATTGGTGCAATTGTTATTGCCGTTGTTTAATGAGCTTGCCAATAAAGCTTTATCAATTTCTTATTTGTTCGATGCAAAATTGATTGCAGGTTATATCGTTTTGTACATCATTACAGGATTGCTGGCAGGTTTTTATCCTGCATTGGTTTTGTCGGGCTACAATCCTGCGCAAACTTTATATGGTCGTTTTCAGGTAGCAGGAAAAAATTACCTGCAAAAATCATTGGTGGTATTGCAGTTTACGCTCGCATCGTTTTTAATTATTGCCACATTTATTATTTATGCCCAGTTTAATTTTTTAACCAAAACAAATTTGGGATATGATGACAATAACCTTGTTATCGTGAATAAAAACAATCTCACACATGCCGATGCTGCTGTTTTTGAAAATGAATTGCTCAAGAACCCAAACATTGTTGGCGTTAGTGTGAAGAATGCCGGTGAATGGGGCACGGGCACAAAAAATTCGGTTGGTTCTACCGTATACTTTGCTGATGAAATTGTTGATGAAAATTATTTGCCTTTATTAAAAATTCCATTAATAGCAGGAAGAAATTTTTCAACAGCATATCCCGCTGATTCTGCACAATCTGTTATTGTGAATGAAAGTTTTGTAAAGGCTGCGAAATGGAAAAAACCGGTTGGTGAAACCATACAGATTTTAGGAAGCAGTAATGAAAAGTATCGTGTAATTGGTGTGGTAAAAGATTATCATTTTGCCTCATTAACAAAGAAAATAACACCACAGTTATTTAACATGCATGGCTCGTATGGAACATATTACATCAAAATAAAACCTAACACAGCCACTGCAAGTTTACAGTGGATACAAAAAACATATCAGCAGTTTTATCCTATGAGTTCTTATGCTTATATATTTAAAAACGATGAAAACAGGAAACAATATGCTGAAGTCGAAAAGTGGAAACAGATTATTTTATTCGGCGCTCTGTTAACAATCTTCATTTCCTGCATTGGCCTATTTGGATTGTCTGTTTTATCAGCTGAAAAAAGAACAAAAGAAATCGGTATACGCAAAGTGCTTGGTGCATCGGTGCAACAAATCATTACAACACTTTCAGCAGATTTTATAAAGCTGGTTGTGATTGCATTAGTCATTGCTATACCTGCTATATGGGCAGCAGCAAATAAATGGCTGGAAAACTACCCATACAGAATTACTGTAACCTGGCAAATGTTTGCATTAGGAGGCTTTCTTGTAATATTTATTGCATTAGCTACTGTGAGTTTCCAGGCTATTAAAGCGGCCATTGCCAACCCTGTGAAGAGTCTTCGCTCCGAGTGAGCTTTGGCTTGCTTCGAAGATTAAGCAAAGGAGCATGCCGGTTAAAAGAGTTTGAGAACGGAATGATGAATGTGAATGGTGAACTATGAGTAGTTATATTAAAATCAACATAACCTGCCTGCCGGCAGGCAGGTCTTTTAATCACATAAATCCAGGTTCAGACAATGTTCAAAAATTATTTCACTGTAGCGCTACGCAATTTATTGCGAAATAAAATTTATGCGTTTATCAATATTGCCGGTTTAAGTATCGGGCTTGCTTGCGCCATGCTTATTATTTTGTATGTGAAAGACGAAGTAAGCTATGACCGCTTTCATAAAAATACAAATAACATTTATCGTATAGTAACACAAGGTATTAATAAGGATGGCGGAAAAGGGCGTAAGGATCCAAATACAGGTTATTTACAGGGACCTCGCTTTGCACAGAATGTTCCTGAGATAAAACATTTTGTTCGTATAAAGAGCGGAGAGGAAAACATAAAAGTGGGCACTGAGGTGAAAGATCAGGATCTGTTATATGTTGATTCAACCTTTTTTGATGTATTTTCTTTTCCGTTAATCAGTGGCAACCGGCATAGCTGTTTAAAAGATCCTTCGTCGGTTGTCCTTTCTGAAGAAACAGCGAAAAGGCAATTCGGGACGACGGATGTTATTGGAAAAATAGTGATGCTGAAAAACGATAGCGTTTTTGTTCCGCACAAGGTAACTGCCGTAGCAAAAAAATGTCCGCAAAACTCTTCTATAAAATTTGATATGCTATTGCCGATTAAGGAATCGAAAGAGGATGCGGCAAATAGTGAAAACTGGTTTAACTTTTTTCTCAACACATTTGTTGTGCTTGATCCGCATGCAAACATTCCTGCTATTGAGTCACAAATGAATCGGTTTTATGACCAGGATTCAAGAGATGCAATTACATCATTAAAGGCAAAATTTGGCGATGATGTTGATAACTGGAAAAGCAGTTATTTATTACAGCCTTTCCTTGCTATGCACATGAGCACAGATCTTCCTGCACAAAACGGTCTTTCTGATGCAAGCAACCCGATGTACTCATATATACTTTCCGGTATCGCGTTATTTGTGTTGCTGATTGCGTGTATCAACTTTCTCAATCTTACTGTGGCACGTTCTGTAAAACGTGCGAAGGAGATCGGTATACGAAAAGTTGTTGGCGGTGACAGAAGACAACTCATTATTCAATTTTTAGGTGAATCATTTTTGTTGTGCATTATTGCATTTGCATTGGCAATAGGAATAGTGGAGCTTACATTACCTGTCTTCAATGATCTTTCAAACAAAGCACTTGCTCTCTCCTATTTATTCGATGCAAAGCTCATTGCAGGTTACATAGTTCTTTTTGTGCTCACAGCATTGCTTGCAGGTTTTTATCCTGCACTTGTATTGTCCGGGTATAATCCTGTGCAAACTTTATATAGTCGTTTTAACCTTGCCGGGAAAAATTACCTGCAGAAATCGCTTGTTGTTTTGCAGTTTGCGCTTGCTTCATTTTTAATTATTGCCACATTTACCATTTACAAACAATTTAATTTTTTAACGAACGAAAAATTAGGTTACGATGATAATAACCTTGTGATTGTTCACAACGATTTCAAAACGCACGATGCTGCGCAACTTTTTAAACATGAATTGCTGAACGACCCGAACATCATCAGTGTGGCACCGCGTAACGGTGGTCAGTGGGGAACAGTGGCAAAAGTGAGTAACGATTCCACTATACAGTTCGATTATGAAACAGTTGACGAAGCTTATTTGCCAACGCTAAAAATTTCTTTGGTGCAGGGAAGAAATTTTTCTCCTGATTTTCCTTCTGATTCTGCAAATTCAATTTTGGTAAACGAATCATTTGCAAAACAGGCAGGTTGGAAAAGTCCACTCGGGCAAACGATCAACTTCTGGTACGATAATAACAAAAAGTACAACGTGATAGGCGTGGTTAAGGATTATCATTATCAACCGTTAAACCAAAAGATAGGTCCGCAGGTATTCACCATGAAAAAAGATAACCCTTACGGAATGGCCTACATCAAAATAAAACCAAACACTGCCGCAGCAAGTTTGAAAACGATCCAGAAAATATTCAAACAATTGTTTCCCGTAACTCCATACAGTTATACGTTTAAGAACGAAGAAAATCTGAAAAGTTATGAAGCAGAAGCAAAATGGAAACAGATCATGCTGTTCGGGGCCATTCTAACCATTTTTATTTCCTGCATCGGACTATTCGGTCTCGTCTGTTTTGTCTACTGAAAGAAGAACAAAAGAAATCGGTATAAGAAAAGTATTGGGAGCATCGGTAAAAGGTGTAGCAACAATTCTCTCGAAAGATTTTTTAAAGCTTGTGTTTATTTCACTGGTCATTGCAATACCTCTTGCATGGTTGGCGACAAGTAAATGGCTGGAAAATTATCCTTACCGCATTTCTCTTAACTGGTGGTTGTTCGCATCGGCAGGAGTATTAGTGATTTTGATCGCATTGCTTACGGTAAGCTTTCAGGCAATAAAAGCAGCAATTGCCAATCCGGTAAAAAGTTTGAGAACAGAATAATTATTAGCTAATGGTTAACAGCTATTAGCCTAAACAAAAATGTATGATAAAAAATTATTTCAAAATCGCTTTGAGAACCCTTAAAAGAAATAAGGCATTTTCCTTCATCAATATTTTTGGTTTAGCTACCGGTCTTGCTACCTGTATGTTGATCATGCTCTACATTTTTAGTGAAACAGGATATGATACACAGAATAAGGATGCTGATCGGATATTTAGAATTGCAACCAAGGCAGGCCAGTTAGGAAGTGTACAGGACAAGCCATGGGCAGCTACCGCAGCGCCGATTGCCTGGGGTCTAAAAGAAGACATGCCTGAAGTAGAGCAGGCAACAAGGTTGGTCACACTGCCCAATCTCGATAAGATGCTTTTGCGATACGACAACGGAAAAGAGGTTAAACAATTTTATGAAACGAATGGCTATTATGTTGATTCTACTTTTTTTCAAATCTTCACTTATCCTTTTAAATATGGAAACAGCTCCAAATCGCTTAATCGGCCAAACAGCATTGTAATTTCAGAAGAGGTTGCCCGAAAAATGTTTGGGAAGGAAGACCCGATGGGTAAAACGATAAGTGTAGGCCTGCCATTTGGTAATTTTAATTACACAGTAACCGGCGTCTTTGCCGGAGCATCAGTTAAATCGCATATTCCTGCTCACTTCTTCCTCTCAATGCGCAATGGCGATCTCGGAACATGGGTAGATGAACAAACCAACTGGGCTACCAATAACATATTTTATACCTACGTAAAATTAAAAGCAGGCAGTGATCCAAAAGCTTTTGGAAAAAAACTCCAGGCATTTATTGATACGAGAGGTGGCCCGGATATGAAAGCCCTGGGTATTACCAAGCAACTCTTTGTTCAGCCTGTCCGGGATATTTACCTTCATTCGGATCTTGATAATGAAATTGCTCCTAATGGCAACATCATTGTTCTCTATATTCTCGGCAGTATTGCTTTATTTGTCTTATTGATCGCATGTATCAATTTTATGAATTTGTCAACCGCCCGTTCGGGGAAGAGAGCAAAAGAGGTGGGAATACGAAAAGTCGTAGGCGCTGAAAGGTGGTCATTGGTTTACCAATTCATTGGAGAATCTGCAATGATGAGCATTCTGGCACTTGCACTGGCACTGCTGATGGCTTATACGCTCCTTCCATTTTTTAATGAACTTACGCAAAAAAACCTGCAGCTTTTTGATGCACCTCAACTGTGGTTGTGGATTGCGGGTCTCACAATATGTTCGGGGATCATTTCGGGATTCTATCCTGCCTTTTATTTATCATCTTTTAAACCGATTGCAGTTCTTAAAGGAAAGTTATTAAATAATTTTTCCGCGGTAGCCATACGACAGGGGCTGGTCGTATTTCAGTTTACCATTTCCATCTGTCTCATTTTAGGGGCAATCATAATCATGAAACAATTGAATTACCTGGACAATAAACAACTTGGATTTAATAGAGATCAGCAGATCATTTTTCCATTGCGGAGTAAAACTGCGATGACGAAGTATGATGTGTTCAAAAGCGAATTATTAAAAAAACCGGAGGTAAAAAGTGTAACCTGCGGTTCCACCTACCCGGGCATTCCGAGTATAGAAGACATGCTTTTTTATGCTGAGGGTAAATCGATCAAAGATGTAATAGATATTCGCCTGGCAACGGTTGGAGATGATTATCTAAAAACACTTGGCTTCACAATACTGGCCGGTCGCGGCTTTTCAAAAGATTTTACAGCAGACTCCAACAGCATCATATTGAATGAGGCGGCCCTGAAAGAATTTGGATACGGTGCTTCAAACGCGGTCGGTAAAAACATATACTTTGATTTTCAGGGCACACACAATACCATGCACATCGTAGGTGTAGTCAAAAATTTTAATTTTGAGAGTTTGTACAATCCAATAAAGCCTTTTGCATTCACAACTATTTTGGCCAACAAGTACAGCTATGTGATAGCCAATGTTGCGACAAAAAATTATTCCGGGTTACTAAAAGATATGAAGGCGTCATGGAACAGGGTCAATCCTGATCTGCCTTTTGTATACTCATTTCTCGACAATGATTTTCAAAAGAATTATGAAAAGGATCAGCGTGTATCCGGAATCGTTGGTTATTTTACGCTCATCGCTATTTTGATTGCCTGCCTTGGTTTGTTTGGCTTATCTGCTTTTTCTGCCGAACAACGTACAAGAGAAATTGGTATCCGTAAAGTACTTGGAGCTTCAGTTACAAGCGTGGCGTCACTTCTTTCAAAAGATTTCGTAAAACTCGTTTTAATTGCTCTTATAATCGCGTCACCGCTTGCATGGTTTGCAATGAATAAGTGGCTGGGAGGGTTTGCTTACCGCACTCCTATTAGCTGGTGGATGTTTGTTTTTGCCGGGTTGCTTGCTATTGTAATTGCATTGCTTACGGTAAGCTTCCAGGCAATAAAAGCAGCAATTGCAAACCCTGTGAAGAGTTTGAGAACGGAATGATGAAGTGAGAGGAGTGAGAGATATGAGAAGATGTGAGAGTAACATATCATCAGATGATCAGGCATCATAAATCAACTTTATGTTCAAAAAAAATCTTGTTATCGCCTTTCGTGCACTGAAAAAAGATCTGTCTTATACCGCTATCAATGCAGCCGGATTAACCGCGGGAATAACCTGCTGCCTGCTGATACTTTCATTTGTAAAATACGAGCTGAGCTTTGATCAGTTTCATTCGAAAAAAGATCACATCTATCGCGTCAATTATGATGTGACGATGGGTGGTAATCAAACCGTTTCTCCATCGGTGCCGGTTTTTGTGGCACCATATCTCAAAAAGAAATTTCCGGAAATAGAAGATGCCACCCGTTTCTTAGCGGCATGGAACTCGCAAACCATCCGGCATGAAAACGTTCTATTTAATGAGAACGGTTTCGGTTATGCTGATCCAAACTTTTTTAAGATCCTTGACTTTAAACCGATAGCCGGTGATTTAAATACAGCATTGAACAAACCCAATACACTGGTGATCACAAAGAATATTGCTACAAAATATTTCGGAAAAAGCGATCCTATAGGTCAAACGCTGCAATACAACAATAAAAAAGAATTTGTAGTTACTGCAGTTATTGAAAATGTTCCTCCTAATTCTCATTTTAGCTTTGACTTTCTTACTTCCCTCTACAGCATCTCCGGGCTCGACAGTTCAGAGGCACAGGAAGCATGGAACGATCCTAATTATACCACTTTCCTTTTATTAAAGCCGGGAACCGATGTTGCGGCGCTTTCCAAAAAAATTGATGCATGGGTAAACCCTCCCGGCGAATCCAATCAATCTGTTTCTCAAAATTCTCTTCATTTAAGATTGGAACCGCTTAAGGATGTTCATTTTGATACACAGGTATTCAATTTCAAAAATGAAATAGCTGTTACAGACTTTAAGTACATCAAGATCTTTATCACTATTGCCATTTTGGTTTTATTGATTGCCTGTGCCAACTACATAAATCTTTCAACAGCCAAAGCATCTGTTCGTGCAAAAGAAGTGGGCATTCGAAAAACTATTGGAGCAAGCTTTCTGCAGGTATTTACACAATTCATCGCAGAATCATTTTTGATAACTCTTTTTTCAGTTATCATTTCCGTCATCGCAGTATATGCATTACTACCTTACCTGGATGATCTGTTGGGTAAAAAAATCCCTTTTTACATTTTTGATAAAAATTTCCTGCTGTTTCTTTTGGGAGGAACAATTGTAGTTTCACTGCTCGCCGGATTTTACCCCGCCATGATACTCTCCAGGTTTCGGCCGGTAGAAACTTTAAAAGGAGCTTTTACTAAAACCGGGGGATCTGGAATTACCGTCAGAAAAAGTTTAGTGATCTTTCAATTCACTATTTCTGTAGCATTGATACTGGGTACCATCATCGTCCGCTCACAACTGCAGTTTATGCAATCAACCAAACTGGGATTGGATAAAGATCATGTCGTGCTCATCCATGGCAACGCTGACGTCGATAAAAAATTGAACTCCTTCGCACAGGATCTGAGAAATATAAATGGCGTGCAGGATGTATCACTTACATGGCGTTCGCCGTTTGAAACAGTTATTGGCAATGGCTTTTCCATCAAATCAAATCCTGCTTCAGGTGATGATTGGCATCTTGTAGGCGGTATTGCCGCCGATCAGCATTACCTGTCAACGCTTGGTATTTCTTTGATTGCCGGGAGAAATTTTGATCCGGCAAAGATCAATGGGGACAGCACGGTCAATGAGTTCATCGTAAACCAGGCATTTCTTCGTCACTACAATATGAAATCGGCAGATGTGATAGGAAAACAGGTAATATTGGGTATAGCCGGTAACCCGGGCACAATTGTAGGAGTAGTGAAGGATTTTCATACTAGCTCAATGCATGATGTCATACAACCCATTGTTCTTTTTAATAGTCCGCAATGGTTTAACGGTATTTTATTACGTGTTGGCCCGGGTAAGTTATCGCCTGTTCTTTCCAATATTGAAAAATTATGGAAAGCTTCTGTTCCGACACGTCCGTTCAGTTATTCTTTTTTGGATGAAGAATATGATGCCTTGTACCGAACAGAACAAAGATTAGGAACTTTAATGTCCATCTTCTGCGGAATGGCAATTTTAATAACCTGTCTTGGTTTGTTGGGATTGATGGCGTTTATGGTAACGCAACGCACCAAAGAGATCGGCATAAGAAAGGTATTGGGTGCATCTGTATTAAATATCACTGCATTGCTTTCAAAAGATTTTGTGAAGTTGGTCATTATCGCGATTGTAATTGCAGTGCCGATTGCCTCGTATTTCATGCATCACTGGCTGCAGGATTTTGCCTATAGAATAAATACCAGTTGGTTTGTTTTTGCTGCAACGGCACTGACGGCAATATTGATTGCATTGATTACAATAAGCTATCAATCTATTAAAGCAGCGGTTGCCAACCCGATAAAAAGTTTGAGAACGGAATAAAGTTTTGAGGTTCTCTTCTAAAAAATATTACATGAGAAAATTATCGGTAACGATTATTAACTTTTAAAAATTATGTAATGTTTAGAAATTACTGGAAAACGGCTCTGAGAAGTTTTTCCAAAAACAGGCTGAATACATGGATCAGCGTTAGCGGCTTATCTATCGGGTTAACTGTATTTATAGTTATTGCTCTTTTCATAAACGACGAGTTAAGCTATGATAAGTTTAATAAAAACAAGGATCATATTTATCGCATTGCAATGGATATGGGCCCTGATTTTAATAATCCTTTGACGCCGATGCCGCTTGCGCCGGCACTTAAGTCAGCATTGCCTGAAATTAAAAATGTCGTGCGCATTGTAAAAAACCGTGATGCGAAGGCGCTTTTTGTATATAATGATAAGCGCTTTTATGAAACCAATTTTATGTATGCGGACTCAAGTGTCTTTGATGTATTTACATTTGATTTTTTATCCGGCGATCCTCAGAAAGCACTCACGGAGCCAAATACTTTAATAATAGATAGATCAACGGCACTAAAATATTTTGGTACAACAAATGCGCTGAATAAAATAATTAGAATAGAAGGCGAGAATAAAGACTATAAAATAACCGGAATCATAAACGATCTTCCGGCGCAATCACACTTTCATTTTAATTTCCTGCTTTCTTTTTCTTCGCTTAATCAGAGACATAAGGATAACTGGCTGATACCTTACATGTTTACTTATATAGTTACCCGCCCGAATGTTTCGGTAAATGTATTAGAGAAGAAAATCGGGGATATTGTTGTAAAAAATTTTGCAGCCCAGATAACCGAAAAGAGTGGTGTGAGCTGGTCTGATTTTCAAAAGAAAAACGGACATGGAATAAACGTTTACCTGCAACCATTAGGCAATATTCACCTGCATTCAAACCTCCGTGTGGAGCTTGAGCCGAATGGTAATTATAATTACGTTTTGCTATTTGGCATAATAGCCATATTAATTTTACTTCTTTCCTGTATAAACTTTATCAACCTTTCTACGGCTTCGGCTTCCATAAGAAGTAAGGAAATTGTAGTGAGAAAAGTTGTTGGTGCATTACGAAAAAATCTTGTCCGGCAATTTTTATTTGAATCTGTTGTGCAGTGTCTTGTTGCAGTTATCATATCATTAGCAATCGTCTTCAGCTCTTTGCCCTTTGTAAATCAGCTGACCGGTAAAGAGATGAACCTGTTGCAAATATTTCATCCTATTTTACTATCGATTCTCGCAGGCGCTTTGATACTGGTCATATTGTTTTCAGGCGGGTACCCGGCATTTTATTTATCGGGATTATCCCCGGTAAAGGTTTTTAAAAGATCTTTTAATTCCAATCGCGACGGAGTCTCTTTGCGCCGCCTCTTAATTGTTGGCCAGTTTACCATTTCGCTTACTTTAATTATTGGTGTAATAATAGTGGGCAGGCAAATTTCTTTCATGAACAATTCTGATTTAGGTTTTCAGAAAGATCAATTAATTGTATTTCCTTTCCATGGAGATCTTTCAATTGATAAAAAAGAAGCTTTAAAAGCAGATATACTAAAATATAAGTCTGTTCAATCTGTAACCATGCTCAATTATTTGCCCGGAAAAGAAGCATACGAGAACCAGGATGTATTTATACCCGAAGGAAAAACAAAAGATCAATTTGTTCCTCTTTGGTATATACGCGGTGATTGGGATATAACCAAAACAATGGGCTTTCATCTTTTAAACGGAAGAGATTTTAACCCACAAATGGCCACGGATTCTTTTGGCTATATTTTAAATGAAACGGCAGTTAAGCAATTAGGCTGGAAGACTGATAACGCTGTCGGTAAAACACTTTCGACTTTTGGAGATGGCCCTGATGACATTATTAAAGGACGGGTGATTGGAGTGGTAAAAGATTTTCATTTTTAAAATTTTTCAAATACGATCAAACCATTTCTAATAGGTGCGAATCCCGGCTATTGGCGGAACGTTGCGGTTCGGGTACATCCCGGTGATATTTCTTCAACATTGGCCTACCTGGAACAACAATGGAAAACATATGAGCCTGATTATCCTTTTGAATATTATTTCGAAGATCAAAATTTTTCAAAGCTGTGGTCATCCGATCAAAAGCTTGCCGTTATTCTTGAGTTGTTTACCGGCATAGCCCTCGGGATAGCTTGTATTGGATTATTCGGCCTGTCTGTGTTTGCCGCTGAAAGAAGAATAAAAGAAATTGGAATCAGGAAGGTTTTAGGTGCATCTGTTTCGCAGGTTACCATATTGCTGTCAAAAGATTTTATTGCGCTTGTCACGATAGCCATTTTGATAGCATCACCACTCGCATGGTGGGCCGCCAACAAATGGTTACAGGATTTTGCATATAGAATAGATATAAGCTGGTGGATGTTTGTGCTTGCCGGCATCATTGCCATTTCAATTGCACTGATAACAGTGAGTTTCCAGGCAATAAAAGCAGCGATTGCAAATCCGGTGAACAGCCTTCGCTCGGAATGAGCTTTGGTTGTCAAAGAAGTTTGAGAGGTAACTAAAATTCAAAAGGTATAGATCAAAATCCAAAATGCCCTGGGATAAAATTTTTTGACTTTTAACTTTTAAATTTTGACTTAAGACAATGTTTAAAACGCATATCAAAACAGCATGGCGCAATTTGATGAAGAATAAAGCCTTTTCTTTCATCAACATTATTGGGTTGACAATTGGCCTGGCCAGTTTTCTCCTTATTGCACTTTACATTTTCGATGAACTGAACTTTGATCGCTTTCACAAAAATACTAACGATATCTACCGGCTTATTGAAGACAGAACTTCACCAGACGGAAAAGAAGTAAAGGTCGACGGAGCAGGTTATCAACTCTCTGAAAAATCGCAATCTGTTATTCCGGGTATTAAAGATGTAGTTCGGATGACCACATTTGGAAGGACCAATGTTAGCACAACAGAGAACACAAACATTTTCTACGAAGATTATAAGATAGGTAACGAAGGCTTTTTAACAACATTTGATTTTCCATTAATAGAGGGTGATCGCAAGACAGCATTAGCTGATCCGTATACGGTTATCCTCACAGAAGATATGGCCAAAAAATTTTTTAATACTTCGACCGTAATTGGTAAAACCATCAAAACCGACAGGGATGATCATCCGTTTAAAGTAACAGGTGTTCTAAAAAAATTTCCTGATAACTCGCATTTATCATTTGACCTGTTATTCTCCGAGGCAAGTGTGAAAGACAGCAGTTTTACAAGCTTTGCCGATAACGACTGGAACTCTACTTATTTTACTACTTATTTTTTGCTGGATGATAAAGCAAATAAAAACACGGTTGAAAAACAAATGCAGCAATTGCTTAACAGCAGTCGGGATACAAAAAATAAAACGAAGATCAGCCTGGCTTTACAACCCCTGGTTAATATTCATTTTCACTCAGGCGACATTGAAGGCAATGACAACAACAAAGGCAATATTACTTATATCTATGTTTTTTCCATTGTCGCTTTGTTTATCCTTTTGATCGCCTGTATTAATTACATGAACCTTGCAACAGCACGCTTTACGAACAGGGCAAAAGAAATCGCAGTTCGGAAAGTGACCGGAGCGACACGTAAAAATCTTGTTGTTCAATTTCTCACTGAAGCTTTGCTGATCGCTGTCATTGCATTGATCGCTGCACTTGCAGTGGTTAAATTAGTTTTGCCTGCTTTCAATTCTTTCACCGGCAAACAACTTGCACTTGACACCAATACAGACTCCCGCATATGGCTGGGGGTTTTAGCAGTGCTCATTATCGTTGTTGTTCTTTCGGGAATTTATCCTGCCTTGTTTCAATCGCGGTTTAAGCCTTTGTCATTGCTGAAGAGCAAAATAAGCCCCGGCAAAGGAACGCTTTCGATTCGTCGATCTTTGGTTGTATTCCAATTTTCACTCTCTATTGTTATGATCATCGCAACGATGATCGTGTACCTGCAGGTAAAATTCCTTGATACAAAAGACATGGGATTTAATAAAGAGCAAATGCTGGTGATCGACATCAACAGTGGAAAAGTACGACACAGCGCCGATGCGATAAAAAATGAATTTTTAAAATTATCGCAGGTAAGTAGAGTTTGTGTCAGCTCACGGGTGCCCGGAGAATGGAAAGATATTCCGCAAGTTGAAGTAAAGAACGAAAACATTCAGAACACAACCGGAAGTGAAATGTATTTCCTCGGAATCGACGACCAGTTTTTATCAACTTACCAGGTTGAATTATTAAGCGGTCGCAATTTTTATGCTAACAGCTTAGCCGATTCTTCTTCCGTATTGTTCAATGAAACAGCAGCAAAGGAATTAGGTATAAAACGTGCTACAGGTCAGCGGATCGAAATTCCTTCTGTTGATTTTTTTGGAACGGTTGTTCCTCCCGATAGACCTTACGTGGCGCAGGTAGTAGGCATCGTAAAAGATTTCAATTTTCAATCTTTGCGTGAGCCACTGAAACCAATGGTACTTGGTTTTCAAAAAAATCCTGTGCAGGCTATTGACTATTTTACTGCAAAAGTTACTCCCGGCAATGCCGGCAGCATGCTTGATAAAATGAATGCTGTTTTACATGACGTTGATGCCAATCATTTGTTCGAATATCATTTTTTGGATAAACAATGGGATTTGTTTTACCGACAGGACAGAATAAGGCAAACCATCTTTTTGATAATGGCAGCTCTTGCTATTATCATAGCTTGCTTAGGTTTGTTTGGGCTGGCAACTTATGCTGCAGAACAAAGAATAAAAGAAATTGGAATTCGAAAAGTGTTGGGTGCAAGCGTACAGGGAATCATTGCAATGTTGTCAAAAGATTTTTTAAAACTTGTTATCATCGCTTCGCTCATTGCATTTCCCGTTGGATGGTTTGCTATGAACAAATGGTTACAGGATTTTGCTTACAGGATAAATATAAGCTGGTGGGTTTTTGTAATTGCGGCGATTGTGGCCATATTGATTGCATGGATCACCATTAGTTACCAGGCAATCAAAGCAGCAATTGCAAACCCGGTGAAGAGTTTGAGAACGGAATAAATTAATTTGACAATTCGGCAATTTGAAAATTTAAAAATGATAAATCAGACGTCATTAAATCATACATCAGAAATCAATTTTTATGTTTAAAAATTATTTTAAAACCGCATGGCGAAGCTTATGGAAAAATAAGTTTTATACGCTCATCAACATCAGTGGTTTAAGTGTTGGCTTGGCAACAGCAATTATGTTGCTGCTTTGGGTAGAAAATGAATTGAGTTTTGATAAATTTCATAAAGATTATAAAGACATCTATGAGCTTAGTTCTCATTTCCCATCTAACGGCACAATTGTAACATGGGAATGGGTTCCGGGTCCATTAGCAGTGTATGCAAAATCAATTCCGCAGGTTCAATCTATTGTTCGAACCGGAGCGCAACCAGATCAAATCATTTCTACCAAAGACAAAAGCAAAATGCTTGATGGCAACGTTGCCGCATATGTTGATACTACTTCCTTTCTGTCTTTAATTTTAAATTGTTGCAAGGAGATAAGAAAACTGTTTTTTCATAACAATAATTCTGTTGTGCTTACACAAAAATTAGCACAAAAACTTTTTGGTAATGAAAATGCTTTAGGTAAAATAATACATTATTCAGGCAGCAATTTTACAGTAACAGGCGTGTTACAAAATTTTCCTGTAAACTCTTCAATTCAGTATGATGCGATTTTTCCAATGGGTTTTTACGGCCAGCAATTCACGGCAAGTGGCGGCAACGGTGACTGGAAAACCATTGATGAAGATTTGGGTGATTATGCTTTTAACACCTTTGTAAAACTTCAGCCCAACACAGATCCTGTTAAAGTTGGTGATGCGTTTTCTGCAGCTTATAAAAAAGCAAGGAACGGCGATAGTAATACTTCCTTTCAATTGGAAAATATTGGCGACATTCATTTAGTAAGTGCAGATGGGAACAATTCAGCTTTAAAAATGGTTCGCATATTTATGCTGGTTGTTATTTTATTGCTCGCAATAGCAACTATCAATTATGTAAATCTTTCAACTGCACGTTCTTTAATCCGCGCAAAAGAAGTAAGTATTCGCAAAATTATCGGTGCAAAAAAACAGCAGTTGTTCCTGCAATTTATAACTGAAACTTTTATTGTTTTTTGTTGCGCAATTGTAATTGCAGGCATGCTTATTTATTTGCTGATGCCGTTATACAACGAAATTTCAGGTAAAGATTTAAGTTTCAGTTTAACAGATATTTCTGTGTGGAAAGCAGCGGGATTAGCTATTGCAGGAACTTTGATCGCTTCAGGCATTTATCCTGCATTGTTGTTATCATCATTTAATCCAATTCAATCGCTCAAAGGAAAAATCACTTCCGGCATTGGCGTAAATACAATGAGGAAAGTATTGGTTGTTTTTCAATTTGCCATTTCAGTTGTGTTATTGGTGTGCACAATAATTATGAGCAGCCAAATGAGATTCATAAAAAATACAGATGTTGGTTATGATAAGAGTTATGTTTTTAATGTGCCGCTAACACAGGGAGTAATAGATCATGCAGAGGCTGTAAAAACAGAATTATTAAGACAACCCGGCATATTGAATGTATCAACATCTGATGCTTACGATATAACCGAAGCAAGTAATGGAACAGGCGATCTTGACTGGCCGGGCAAACCTGTAAACACTACATTGTATATAACACAGGTTGATGCAGATAAAGATTTTATTCCCACATTAAAAATTAAATTTCTTGAAGGAAGTAATTTTTCAGGCACCCCTTCAGATAGCTTACATTTTATCTTGAATGAAACTGCAGTTAAGGATATGGGATTAAAGCCGCCGTATGTTGGCCAGCAAGTAAGCCTGCACGATTGGAAAGGAACCATTCTTGGTGTTGTGAAAGATTTCAACTTTAAATCATTAAAAGAAAAAGTATCGCCGCTAATTTTCTTTTCGAGATACAAAGGAGACATTTTGTATGTGCGCACAAATGCTGCATCTGCTCAACAAGCCATTGCTGCAACACAAAAACAATATAAAAAATATTCAAGCAACATACCATTTAGTTATAATTTTTTAGATAAAAGTTTTGAAGCACATTATAAATCTGAGCAACATGCAGGTTTGTTGTTTAATGTATTTGCAGGCATTGCCATTTTTATTTCATGTCTCGGGCTATTTGGTTTAGCAACTTATACGGCACAGGCTAAAGTAAAAGAAATAGGTATCCGCAAAGTGCTGGGTGCAAGTATACCGGGCATCATTGCATTAATAAGTAAAGATTTTTTAAAGCTTGTTATTATTTCTGTTGTGATTGCAACACCTGTTGCATGGTGGGCGATGAATAAATGGTTAGAAGGCTTTGCGTATAAGATAAATATTTCGTGGTGGGTGTTTGCCATTGCAGGAATTGTTGCATTATTGATAGCGGTATTAACGGTGAGCTTCCAGGCAATCAAAGCAGCGATAGCAAACCCTGTGAAGAGTTTGAGAACGGAATAGGATTATTTTGTATGATAAATTTTAAATGTTGAATGAATAATTCATAACTCTTAACTCAAAATTCTAAACTATACAAAGTGCTTAAAAATTATTTCAAAACTGCCTGGCGCAACCTGGCAAAAAATAAAACTACTACTCTTATTAATGTGCTTGGCCTTTCAATAGGTATCAGCGCTGCATTGATTATTACCCTGATTATTCAGTATGACTTCAGTTTTGATCAATATGAACCGGGGAAAGACAGGATTTATCGGGTCATATCAGAAGGGAACGGATGGAAAAATGCAGGTGTTCCTGTGCCGCTGCACGTGGCAATTCAAAATAATACAACAGGTATCGAAAAATCGGCTGCCCTGTTTCAATACAATGACTGGAACACTAAAGTAAGCATTCCGCAAAGCAACAAACTTCCTCTTAAGATTTTTAAAAAGCAGGATGATATTGTTTTTACCGACAGTAATTATTTCAGCATTTTTCCTCATCGGTGGCTTGCGGGCAATGCTGCTGTTTCTTTAAAAAATCCATATAATCTCGTATTGACCGAAAGCCGTGCAAAGCTCTATTTCCCCAGTCTTTCACCGGATCATTTAATTGGCAAAACGGTTATTTTCAGTGATACGGTCAGCACGACCATTACCGGTATTGTAAAAAATTTAAAAGCCAACAGCGATTTTGAATTTAAGGAATTCATTTCATTGAACACTATTCCTGAGGCAGGACTTAAACAGTATTATAACTGGGATCAATGGAACAGCACTTCATCCAATAATCAGTTGCTGGTAAAACTCCTGCCCAACGCTCTCCCGGCACGGGTGAACAGGCAAATTGCTGTCATTTTTAAAATGCACGATTCAGATCCTGATGATGCAAAAAACATTCACCGCCTGCAGCCTTTAAGCGATGTGCATTTTAATAAAAACTTTAATGGTAAGGTTGATAAAAGCACTGTAAACAATTTAGTATTGCTGGCCATTTTTCTTTTGCTATTAGGTTCTATCAACTTTATCAATCTTTCAACGGCACAGGCTGCACAAAGAGCAAGAGAAATCGGCATACGCAAAACTTTAGGCAGCAAGAAAAAACAGCTAATACTTCAGTTTCTTACTGAAACATTTTTACTCACTTTATTTACCGCGATATTATCGGTTCTTATTTCACCGTTATTGATAAAAGTATTCTCCGGTTTTATTCCCGAAGGATTAGCATTTAGTTATTTCTTAGCCAGCCTGCATTATGGACATTTCTTTTATTGCTGGTTATTGTCGTGAGCATTTTAGCAGGTCTTTACCCGGCTTTCATACTTGCCAAATTTAAACCTGTACTTGTATTAAAAAACCAGGTGTCTGCTACATCCGGCACTACAAGAACTGCGATGCTTCGAAAAACATTGATCGTATTCCAATTCATCATTGCCCAGGTCTTTATTATAGGAATGATAGTGGTTGACAAGCAGATTCATTATTCCTTACAAAAAGATATGGGCTTCCGCAAAGATGCCGTTATCAATTTTTATGTGCCATTTGATTTTTTTCATCCCGATACTAAAAAATACGTTTTAAGGAACGAACTGCGTAGCATTCCGGAAATACAGAATGTAAGCCTGGGTAACCAGTCGCCGGCGTTTAACGGACAAATGAGCACTGATATTTCCTTCAATGAAAAGGGTAAAGAAGTAAAATTAGATGTTGATTCAAGAAATGGCGATACATCTTTTTTAAGTGTGTACAATATTAAGTTGCTTGCCGGTAGAAATATTATGCCTTCAGATACGGCCAACCAGTTATTGATCAATGAGACATTGGCAAAACAGCTTGGTTTTAACCAGCCAGCAAATGCAGTTGGCCATTTCGCAAAGTTTGGGAATGCATTCATGCCCATAGTTGGTGTAATGGCTGATTTTAACCTTACGTCAGTAAGAACACCTATCCATCCGTTGATATATTATTCTGATCTAAAGTATGGATATGTAATGCATGTAGCATTGCAACAGGATCCTGCTACCTGGAAAACTGCTATCGCCAAAATGGGGGCAGCGTGGAAAACAATTTATCCAGACGCCGATTTCGATTATTCTTTCCTGGATACAACTATTAGTAATTTTTATAAACAGGATAAACAGCTTTCTCTTTTATTAACATGGTCAGCCGGCATAGCCATTTTTATAAGCTGTCTTGGTTTATTGGGGCTGGTAATTTTTATGACCAATAACAGGACAAGGAAATTGGCGTGCGAAAAGTATTGGGTGCATCAGTAATACAAATCGTCACTTTGCTATCAGGAGATTTTGCTAAGTTGCTTGCCCTGGCTTTTGCAATTGCGATACCTGTTGCCTGGTGGGTAATGCACGACTGGTTGCAAAACTTTGCTTATCACACCGGTTTAAGCTGGTGGATATTTTTACTGAGCGGTGTAGTCATGGTAACCATTGCGCTGGCGATATTATCAATAAAGGCAGGAAGAGCGGCAAGGGCAAATCCGGTGAAAAGCTTACGAACAGAATGAATTAATTGGGAAAAAATTTAAAACCTAGTT
>CAWCNR010000008.1:0-56478 GCA_963796995.1 uncultured Bacteroidota bacterium | reverse complement strand
CTCCCAGAATTTTCCAAACGCCCAATATTGTTAGAAAATAGATGGGATAGCCTAAATGTGTGATCATATCTGCTCCTCCTTGCCCTGCTTTCATTTTGAATAACTGTCCGGATCCGGTTGCCAGCATTCCTAATACCAGCCACGCTGTCGCTATCCAATAGATAATTTTGCCTGTCTTACCGGCAGGCGGGTTTCTCTTTGTCATAGTGTGTTATTTTAATTTGCTTATGATGTCCTGCATCCGGTTATGCGCCATATTGATGCCCTGGGCAAAAGGTAACTTCAGCACCTGGTCTCTTTGTGCAACTGATTCATATATTACATGCATGTTGAGTTTGCTGGTGTCGTCGGTAAGTTTTTCAAATTCATACACCTCAAGCTGAACACCAAAAGGCGTATTCTCCATTTCAAATGTGCGTATGATTTTCTGGTTCGGAATAAACTCATGGATTACTCCATTTGCACGAAATACCACTTTTCCCTTTGGGATCTGTTGTTTCAAATTGGTAACTGCCATGCTTTTTACTTTCCAGTTTCAGCACTTTGTTGTTGAATATTCGCTGGACATCCATTGCTCAACAAGGTCGGGTTCTTCATATGCTTTAAAAAGTAATTCCAATGGCAAATCAAATTCCCTTGTGATCACCAATTCCTGTTTGCCGTCTTCGGCATTGATTTTTGTTTTTCTGTTCCATAGTAATTTATTTTTTTGATTTATATTTTTTCATGACGGTTTCTATTTTATTAAACCGCTCATCCCACATTTTGCGGAAGGGTTCAATAAAGTCTGCTATTTCTTTCATTTTTTTTGGATTTATGTGATAATATATTTCCCGGCCGTTTTGCTCTTGTTTCAAGCAATTCGCATTCGGTGAGTATTTGCAGGTGTTTTGAAACGGTGGGTCGTGCCGTGTCAAAGTTTGCAGCTATGGCTCCGGCAGTCATGGATTGCGAAGCAACCAGCAAGAGTATGGCCCTTCTTGTCGGGTCTGCTATGGCCTGGAATACGTCTCGTCTTAAATTCATTGTGTAGCTATTTGACTACAAATATATGTGTAGCTATTTAACTACGCAAATTTTTTTAGTAACCCGATAATTGAGGAGGAGGAATGTAAGGCCGGATGATTATCATCGGATGGTTTTACAAATGTGCGGAGAGTAATAAATGTGCAAATGGGACATAACATTAATAGCCCGGATACTTCAGTGCATTGCTTATTTTAAAAAATCGCCGTCAATAATTAAAAGTTTTACTCCCTTTTCGGAGAAGGAACGATGTGAACTTAGATTATCCGATACGATATAGCTCATTCCTTTCTGCTGATAAAATTCTTCTCCGTTTTCAAGCTTACTTTTAAATTCTCCTTCTAAACAATGAACAATATGCCCTTTTTGGCACCAATGATCAGCCATGTAGCCGGCTGAATATTCAACAATCCGAAGCCTCAGTTTGTCAAATTGAAGTGTCTGCCAAAAGGAAGTTCCTGTTTCACCTCCATGTTCGGTTTTCTCTACAGTGTTCCAGTCAATTGTTTGAAAAGAAATGTTGCTACTCATCTATTTTTAATATTAAAGGATCTGAATATAATTGCCACCGGCACTCCAATTTATGATATAAGGTGCTATTCTTTTTCGCAGATTATTATCTCCGGAATAGTTTATTCTTTTTCAATGAGCGATAAATAAATCCAAAGAACCCATAAGGCAATACTGATGATCAATGAAGTGTATGGAAGCCAAATCGCCAGCAGGGCCGTTGATGCGTACACAATAAATGCAAAGCGGTTACCTGTTCTTAATTTATTGTACTCTGCTGGAGAAAAGGCATCACATTTCAAGCCGGGCAAGTGATTTGTTTTCTTTCATTATTTTAATTATGAAAAAGATGAATGAATTTCAATGGCTGCTAATACTATAATTCGCGAAACAAGAAACAATTACAGCGTTTCTTAGTTAATTCATATTTACCACAAGCCTGTTTCGCTTTTTAGGTTGCCGGTTTCGCCAACCGGCCTGCCGGCAGACAGATACAAATTACAATATTTACAATTTTTCTTCTGCGCCGAGTCTCTTTTCAAATCGAATGCTATTTCTGATAAAAGGTTTCAGAAGGGATTCGTCGCCTATAGCCACCGCCAACGAGTCCCTCCTTAGTGACTTTATGTTTGGCATTTCTGAGTTAGGGGAGGAGACTCGTTGGGGAAGGAATAAAAAAATCAGTATTGGTGAGCTTCGTTCAAATCAGCGACAACGGCTGAAAACTAAAATACAGTCTTGACTCGGTATATTTTATCTCCCACTAAAGCTGTGTATTGTAAAACAAAAAAATTCGGACTACCGAAAAGACGACTCAAAAACTTTGGCCTATACTGAAGAATTTCATCACTCAGGTCGTTTTCCAAACCGATTGCAGTTTGCGTCTTTTCATTAGTATTTAATAGAATATCGGGGTAGTCATATTTGGTAGCTGTCTTATCAAGAAAAAGTAATTCATAATATCCCGTTCCTAGATCATTTGTTGAAGGTTTATAAATATTAAAGTTGTCTTTATTATTCTTGATTCTCATATGTGTAATAAAAATTTTGAAATGTGTATTGTTTATCAATTTCAATTCCAAAGCTGGAACACTGGCATTGTCAATCGTCATGGTCGATTTTGAGATGGAAATATTGAAATTTCGTAAAAACCATCTTTTTCTTTTAGTTACAAAATAAGTTATAACCGAGGACACTATTGCGATTCCAATATGTGTTAAAACGAGTTCCAGTGATAAATTCATATTTATTATTTTTTCTTTTTTTAAATGCAAATAGGTGGTTAAAATCTCTTCCTACTGTGTTTGATTGCTTTAAGAGATTTTTACTTCGTAGTTGAGGTATGCCCAGTCAGCTAAGAACAATTTTGTTCTATTTTTTTAAGAATTCCTAGAACTTCACTTGCACTTATTTCAAATTGTTTTTTGGCTTCGGCTGAGTCATTCTGAATCCATTCCTTTAGTTCTTTCAAAAGTTGTGCTTTCAGTTTTCGCTTAGAATCGTCCTTACTTTCCTTAATTTCTTTTACTCTTTCATGAAAAATTGATGGATAATATTCTTCAAAATCATGTTTAGACCATTGCAAAAAATTCTCCTCATCCCAACCGTGTTTTACATAATACTCTTTAAACTTTGCTATTATTTTCTTCTCTTCCTCTCCAGAATCTATTATTATCCACGCTTTGCTTTTGTAGATTTCGGTCAGATGTAGGTATACAAACATTTTATTGAAATCATCAAACTTTATTTTTATTTCGCTTATTGACTTACCCGAAAATGTTCGAAATTTTTGAAGTTTTGAATTTTCAAGAAACCATGGGATTAGATAATCTCTTATGATTTCTTCTGCAGAAGATTCTTCAAAGAAGAGCCACCCTTCATAAAGGTCAAAGTCTGTAAATTCATAACCTAGATCTTGCAAAACTTTTCTTCGGTTTTCTGGATCATTTTGTAATTCTGTAATTTTTGAAAGTGGTAGTTTTTTTTGTGGGCTTTCGAATTCCATATTGAGTTGAAATATTTTAGAATCTTTGACTGTGCCTAGAATCTTTGTTACAATGTTGGAATGCGTTGAGATAAAAAATTGGTTAGTATTTGATTTTTTTATCATTAACTGCAATAATTCTTTAAGAGCTCTTGGATGAATATCGTTTTCGGGCTCCTCAATAAGAAAAATTTGGTTTTCCGCGAGACATAATTCTACTATTAATCCTAATATATTAATAACACCTTCACCCATTGCAGAAACAGGAATGTGAGATTGGTTACGGATAATAAAAGCGGCTCGTTTACCGCCTTTAGAAGAAACGGCTGATATAGGATAACCAATTATGTTTAAACAAGCCTCTCGATATTCATCATGGGCAGGTTGAAAGTCTGGGCTACTCAATCTATCTATTTTACTGTATAAATTTGAAAAATTTCCGGTTACTTGTAATACGGTAGCTTGGTCAACATTTTCGCTATAACTCGTAACTTTTCTCTTCGATAAAAATGGAATTATAAGATTTTTGCTTTCTATTTCTTCAAAATTCTTAAATGTCAGAGTTTGTCCCTTATGAGGTCGTAAAAATTTATTTAAAGGACCATTTTTGCTTATTGCGCATTCTACTGTTTGAAAAAACTCCTCGTCATAGTTGCCAAATTTTACAATTCTATCGGCATTGTCTCTAACTCGTTCCAAATCATCACCGTCAAACCAAATCTGAAAAGATCCGTGGTCATTTCCCACTCTTATGTCGTACTGATTTATATGGTTACCTTGCAAACAACGAATGATATTTAATATAGTTGTTTTGCCAGAGTTATTTTGACCGACAAATAAATTTATAGTTTTTGAAAAATTTATAACGCCGGTTTTCAAAAAACTTCGAATATTTTCAATTTGCAAATTAGTTACCCACATAAAAGTTTTTTTAAAATTATGTTTATCTAGGCATTTTTCTGTTTCAGACTGAAACAAAAATCTTATGCTATCTTTTCCGCTGTAGTAATGATCATGTTCAATAGAATCAAAAGCACAAGAGTGCGACGCAAGCGTAGCTTAATAGTAGTAATGTTGATGGCTACATAATCATTTTACAAATAAAAGATTCCTCTCCGGATAAATCGGAATCGGAATGACAATGCAGATTGCCTGCCTGTCGGCAGTCAGGCTTCGTCCACCTTCGCTTCGCCCGGTGTCCCCGCAATGACGAACAATCCCGTCATTGCGAAAAAATCAGCCAAGCCTTTGTGTGCGGAGATGTTTTGAAGCCTGCCTGCCTGTCGGCAGTCAGGCTTCGTCCACCTTCGCTTCGCCCGGTGTCCCCGCAATGACGGTCACCCTTATCTTTGCAATCCTATGTCAGAAGAAAAATCACTCAATTTCCTGGAGGAGATAATAGAAGAGGATCTGAGAAACGGTACCTACAAAGAGATCGTTACCCGTTTTCCGCCGGAACCCAGGAAATATTCTTCGCTTCTACTTTACAAATGTTTTTAGTAGTTCTTTTGCAGGCACTTTTTTGATTTCGCCATTTATCTTAACTACTAATGAACGGTTTTCATGTGCGCTGGTCTCAACTAATTTACGAAGAGCTTTTTGCAGGCCTAACATTACTTTTTCGGAGAGGGTATCAATATTTGTCTGTTTATTTTGCATGTTTACTTTGCGATAAAATAACATTCCAAATTTCTACATTTTTTACGACATTTTCTCGTTCTTTTTGTCCTTTAGCAACAATTTCAGGAATGGTATTCCGATTATCAATTAATATCCAGTTGTCACAGATGGGTATATAAAGACCGAAAAAATTTTGAATGCCTCTGTAAAATCTGCGCTCAATCACATCAGGAGGTATATCATGTCCGCCTCTGCTCACTCTTTCTTCTACACGTTGCTTTGCCATGCCAGGCGATTCAATCCAAAAGAATAACAATGATATTTCGTAACCTGTTTCTCTCGCCAACTTTATTAAGGAAACATAACTTCTTGTTGAAAGAGTTGTTTCAAAACCAAAATCTTCTTTGTCCATTATTAGCTGATGAATTCTTTGCAGCATAATTCTGCCCGCGGCAAAAGCAGCGCTTTCGGGATTAAAAGGAGATAATCCTATTGCAATGCTATCTGCATTCACAAATTCTTTGCAGTTAAGCATCTCTGGCAAAATAGTATAGCTGGCAGTGGTTTTTCCTGCACCATTACAACCAGCTATGATGTATAAATTTGGCATTGGATAAAGATAGCAGATAAGGCTATCATCACAATTTTCCGGATATACATTTCTTATCTTTGCGCACCACAAGAAACTATAAGAATGTCGGAAGAAAAATCACTCAATTTCCTGGAAGAGATAATAGAAGAGGATCTTAAAAACGGTAAGTATAAAGAGATCGTTACCCGTTTTCCGCCGGAACCCAATGGATATTTGCATATCGGGCATGCTACCAGCATTTGTTTAAATTTTGGATTAACAAAGAAATACGGCGGCTATACCAATCTTCGCTTTGATGATACCAACCCCGCTACAGAAGAAACAGAGTATGTGGACAGCATAAAGGATGATGTGCGCTGGCTGGGCTTTGAATGGAAGAATGAACTGTATGCCAGCGATTATTTTCCGCAGCTTTATGAATTTGCCAAAACATTAATTAAAAAAGGACTTGCCTATGTGGATGATTCCACATCGGAAGAGATAGCGGCCATGAAGGGCACGCCTACGGAGCCGGGCAGCAACGGTCCTTACCGCAACCGCAGCGTGGAAGAAAATCTTGACCTGTTTGAAAGAATGAAGAAAGGTGAATTTCCTGATGGCAGTCACACGCTGCGAGCAAAGATCGATATGGCTTCGCCCAATATGCTGATGCGTGATCCTGTGCTGTATCGCATCAAGCATGCACATCATCACCGCACCGGGGATGAATGGTGCATTTACCCGATGTATGATATGGCGCACGGACAAAGTGATTCGATAGAGCATGTCACTCATTCTATCTGTACGCTTGAGTTTGTGCCGCATCGTGAGTTGTATGACTGGCTGATCGAGCATCTTGAAATTTTTCCTTCGCATCAATATGAGTTTGCCCGTCGCAATATTTCTTATACGGTGATGAGCAAAAGAAAATTTTTGCAACTGGTGAATGAGAAATATGTGGATGGCTGGGATGATCCGCGTATGCCGACTATTGCAGGTTTGCGTCGCCGGGGTTATACTCCTGAAGCTATTCGTGAGTTTTGCGACAGGGTGGGGATCGCTAAAAGAGATATTGTGGCTGATGTGGGTTTGCTTGAGTTTTGTGTTCGTGAGCATTTGAATAAAATAGCACTGCGAAGAATGGTGGTGTTCGATCCGCTTAAAATTGTAATTACTAATTATTCGAGTTCAGAGTTAAGAGTTATGAATTCAGAATTGGCAGAAGGCGAGGGGCAGGTGGCTATTCCCAGTGGAGTAGAAATGGTTCAAAGCGAAAATAATCCTGAAGACACAAATGCGGGTTATAGAGATATTCCTTTTAGTAATGAGCTGTACATCGAGCGGGAAGATTTTATGGAAGTGCCGGCAAAGAAATGGTTTCGCCTGGCGCCGGGACAAATGGTGCGTTTGAAATCGGCGTATATTATTAAATGTGATGAAGTGATAAAAGATGATTAAGGAAATATTACGGAGCTGCGATTGTTCTTATATTCCTGAAAGCAGGAGCGGGAATGATACCTCGGGCATGCATGTAAAAGGAACGTTGCACTGGGTAAGTGTGAAGCATGCCATTACCTGCGAGTTGCGTTTGTATGACAGTTTATTTAAAGTAGAAGATCCTTCGAGTGAAGAAGGAGATTTTAAAGATTATATCAACCCTGATTCATTGCATGTTGTGAAAGCGGCTTATGCCGAACCTTCTTTGATGCATGCAAAGTTTGATGAACGTTACCAGTTCATGCGCAAAGGATATTTTACACTTGACAAAGATTCTTCTGAAGAGAGAATGGTATTCAATCGCACGGTTACTCTTAAGGATTCGTGGAAGGCGGGGAAGTGAATGCTCAACACTCGGACTGTCATTCTGAGCGCAGCGAAGAATCTATACGCCGTGCGAAGTCAGGATAGCTGCATGGCGTATAGACGCCTACGGCGTGACAGTACTCGATACGTTCATTCACCCTCCTCTATGCGTTGCATTCTTCGGAGGCCATTCTCCGAGCAATTCAAAATTCAAAAATTTCCAATGAGGATTGAATGAGTTGATCAATTCTTCTTTTCTTTTCCTGGTAAAGTTTTTAATTTCTTTTTCTCTTGCAATGGCGTCATTGATATACTTGGTGCTTTCATAGTACAGCAAATAAAACGCAGCATACCTGCCGGTGAAGGTTTTTGTATTTCCTTTATTGAGATAATGCTCGATCACTCTTTGTGCAAGGTTATTGGTAACACCGGTGTATAAAACTGTTTTCTTGTAATTGGTGACGATATACACGTAGTATTGTCTTGTGCTTCGATACATAGGCGGTTTAATGATCGTTTATGATGACTGTTGCAGCGTCAAAGGCCGTTTACGTTTCGCAGACTGTCATTCTTCGCGAAGCGAAGAATCTATACGCCAGCCGAGCATCTTGTATTTCAGCTGGCGTATAGACGCCTGCGGCGTGACAAACACTAAAAGGGCTTTTTCCCTTTATTGGGCGCAGTCTTCATCGCCGCATAATCGAACACCAAATTGCAAAATGCCTTTACTCCTACATACAGCATACTGTCATCAATATAAAAATCGGGAGTATGATGGTCGGCAGCTTTTGCAGGGTCCATTCCTTTGGGCATGCCGCCGAGATAGAAAAAGAAAGCAGGAGCTTTCGTACCGAAATAAGAAAAATCTTCCGCACCTGTTGCCCATTCCCTTTCGCCTAAATTTCCATTAGTAGCTTTGGCAAGTGAGGGGATCATCATTCTCACCAGCGCCGTATCATTATAAGTAACGAGTGTTTTGGTATCGATCTTTACTTCTGCAGTAGCTCCGGATGCTTCAGCAATTTTTTCGGCCGTAGTTTTTATTCTTTCCCACACCTCCTGTTGCATCTTGCTGTCAAGCGTTCTTATGGTTCCTGCAAATTCACATTCTTCCGGAATAATGTTGTTGCGCATACCGCCATTTATTTTTCCTACCGTAATAACAACAGGAGCTTTGGCAAGATTCATTTGCCTGCTGACAATATGCTGCAAACCTTCGATGATCTGTGCGCTGATAACAATAGGATCAATACCTGCCCATGGCGATGCACCATGAGAACCTTTGCCTTTTACTTTGATCGTAAACCAATCGCTGCTGGCCATAAAGGCGCCGGGTTTATATTCTATTCTTCCTATTTCTGTTTTTGAATTAATGTGCAAACCAAATATCACATCCACTTTAGGATCATCCATCACACCTTCTTTTACCATTAACGGAGCGCCGCCTTCTTCATCTCCCGGGGGACCTTCCTCTGCAGGTTGAAAAATAAATTTCACTGTTCCTGCCAGTTGATTTTTCATTGATGCTAAAACTTCTGCTGTGCCAAGTAATATTGAGATATGTGTATCATGACCGCAGGCATGCATCACCGGAACTGTTTGCCCCAAATATTCTGCTGTTACTGTAGATTTATAAGGAACATCTGTTCTTTCTTTTACCGGCAATGCATCCATATCCGAGCGCAATGCAATTACAGGTCCGGGTTTTGCTCCTTTTAAAATTCCTACCACGCCTGTTTTGGCAACAGGATATTTTACTTCAATGCCCAATGCTTTTAAATGTTCGGCAATGAATTCACCTGTTTTGTATTCACGGTTGCTGAGTTCAGGATGCTGATGAATGTATCGCCGCCATTCTACCAGTTTTGATTGAATGGCCTGTGCCTTCTGATCAATTAAAGAAGAAAGATCTTTTTGTGAAAAGGCTTGAAGGCATACAAATGTTGCGAGCAGTGCAAATAATTTCCTCATGCAGTAAGTTTTGTTTGAAGTTAGCAAAAAGTTTTTTCGGTGCTTATTCAAATTATTTTGTAACCGGCTGAAACAATTCTGTTCAACTCCTGTTGCGACGCTCCGTTCAACTTTCTGAATTCTATCTTCCCTATTCTTCCTTCTTTTACAAACATTTTACACAGGCTTGCCCACCACGTAACCTTAGTTACGTATCAATTCATCAATTCAGGTTAATTTTGCCAAATTTATCTGGATATTGAACTTGACTAAATATGGAAACAACAGCGAGTGAAAAAATACAATGCTTAATTATTGGTTCGGGTCCGGCCGGTTATACGGCAGCTATCTATGCTTCAAGAGCCAACCTGAAACCTGTTTTGTACCAGGGCATACAGCCCGGCGGGCAACTCACCATTACTACTGAAGTGGAAAACTATCCCGGTTACCCAAAGGGAGTGCAGGGCCCCGAAATGATGGTTGAATTTGAAGAACAGGCAAAAAGAATGGGAGCCGATATTCGTTTTGGCCTTGCTACAAAAGTTGATCTTTCAAAGCAACCTTATAAGGTTTGGATCGATGAAGAAAAATTAATTGAAGCCAATGCAGTGATCATTGCAACGGGTGCTTCGGCAAAATGGCTGGGTCTTGAAAGCGAACAACGGTTAAATGGCTACGGTGTCAGTGCCTGCGCCGTGTGCGATGGATTTTTCTTTCGCGGAAAAGAGGTCGCTATAGTAGGTGCGGGTGATACGGCTGCTGAAGAAGCACTTTATCTTTCCAAACTTTGCACTACAGTGCATATGTTTATCCGGAAACCGGCGATGCGTGCCAGCAAAGTGATGCAGGAAAGAGTATTCAATACGCCCAACATAAAAGTTTACTGGAATACGGAGACAGAAGAAGTGATCGGCGAAAAGCATGTGACCTCAGTGCGTATCGTCAATAATAAAACAAGTGAAAAGCAAACTATCCCGGTCAGCGGATTTTTTGTAGCCATCGGTCATCAGCCCAATTCGGATATTTTTAAAGATTGGATCATGATGGATGAAGCGGGTTATATAAAAACAATTCCGGGCACTTCGAAAACAAATATAGAAGGTGTGTTTGCCTGTGGTGATGTGCAGGATAAAGTGTACAGGCAGGCGGTTACGGCTGCGGGCACCGGTTGCATGGCGGCTATTGACGCAGAAAGATACCTGGGAGAAAAGGGAATCCATTAAATTCAAAATGTCGAAATTCGAATTTCGACATTGAAAATATTCTGAATGATCACCATCAAACTAAACCAACTTCGCTTTTTCGCTCATCATGGATTGTATGAAGAGGAAAGAAAAGTATCCAATGAATTTATCGTTGATCTTGAAGTAGGGTTTGATCTGCCGGCTCCGGTCATTACAAAAATGAGTGAAACGATCAATTATATAAGATTGTATGAACTGGTGAAAAACCACATGCTTCAAACCACCGACCTTTTGGAAACATTGGCCACTGCAATTACAGAAGATCTTCATGAAGCATATCCCCAGGTAAAAAAGATTTCCATCGCCATTACAAAAAAATATCCACCCGTTATAAACTTCAGCGGCAATGTAGCAGTGAGCTACGAAAAAGAGTTTTGACCCCGGTAAATTAAGGGAACAGCGAAGTTTAACTCAAATAATAGATGTCATTTCAATTTTACTCTTAAAAGGTACATATCATTTGTGATATATAAAGTTTTCTGACCAGGAGAAAACGCACAATTGGAAGTAGCTTCTGCCAGTTTTATTTTGCCAAGTAATTTGCCTTCTTTATCAAATATCCATAATCCTCCCGGTCCCGCGGCAAACACGTTCCCGTTCTTATCAATCTTCAGTCCATCGGGCAAACCTTTTTGAGTAGAATCGTACCGGGCATCATTATAAAATATCCTGCCATTTGTTAGTGAATCATTTGCTATGTCAAATGCATACCAGTTTGGCTTTGCAGGGTCAGAGTTTGAAATGATCAATGTATTTTCACCCGGCATAAAAGCAATACCATTAGGGCGGGTAAGCGAATCAACAAGAAGGAGCACTTCACCATTCTTTTTTACTTTATATACTCCCTGCCATGATATTTCTTTTTTGGGATCATTCATGTTTTGTTCCAACCCATAAGGCGGGTCAGTAAAAAACAATTCTCCATCGCTGTTATAAACCGCATCATTCGGACTATTGAATTTTTCCCCTTTGTAGTTGTTAGCAATAGAAATAAATAATGGCTTCGGATCACTGACCGGAGCGTTCATCCTGGCCATCTGCCTGTTTCCATGCTGACAGAGTACAAGATCACCGCCCGGATCGAGCACCAAACCATTTGAACCCATTTCACCGGAGCGTTTTACTGAATCTGTGTAGCCTGAGAGTTCCAGGTATATTTCTTTTCCTTTTTCTTCTGTCCATTTATAAATAACGTTCTGCGGCACATCTGAAAACAATAGCATCTTTTCAGGATCAACCCAAAGAGGCCCTTCACTCCAGTCCATACCTTCTGCTATCACTTCTACTTTTGCATCGATTGGCAAAATGCTGTCAAGAGCAGGATCTATCCGCTCAATAGCTCCGATCGTTTTATATTTTGCCCGATCGTTTTTTGTGTTGGTGGAATTATTACATGAAATAATTACCAAAGTAACCGGGAGGGTTAATAGCAGACCTTTATTCATACAAATAAATTTATAGCTCATCAATAAAGAGTAATATTATCTCAGATCACTTTCATCTTCCATTTACCGCTTCGGATATAAATCCATGAAAAAATGAAAAGGCATATCCAGTAAAGCCATTCACTCATCCAGCCGAAAGTTATAGCCAAAAAAAGTTTTTCGAGGATTACATAAATATATATGCAATAGATAACAATGGTGCCTATTTCAATAAATAAAGTGATGCGACTGTTACCTGTTCCTGTAACCGAATTCAGCCAGACGGTTGAGAAAGACATCAGGATCATGGCTACCGTGATCACCCTTACCACGGGTATAGCATGCTGAATAAAACTTTCAGTTTGTCCGAATATGGAAAGAAGTATTTGCGGAAAAAGATTGATGATGAGGCAGAGAACAAAAGATGCACTTGTACTTAGTGAAATGATCTTGAGAATAAGAGGCTGCACTTTATCATGTTGGTTCTGCCCGATAATATTGCTGACCATAGCCGCCGCAGTGGCGGCAAATGCCCAATTGATACAACCCACCAATCCGAATATATTGCGCATAATATTGGAAATAGCCAGCGCCTCCTGGCCGTGATGTTCAATAAGGACATAAAAGAATTCCCAACTGATAAGGCTAGCCGCTAATTGAAAGATCAACGGTGTGGAAATAGAAAGGACCTGTTTTACGATCGCACTGTTCCATTTGAAACTACTGAAGAGAGAAAATTGTTTGCTGATACCCTTTTGCCAGATAACGAGAAAGATCACGAACATGCCGCTGAACTCAGCGATGATTGAAGCTATCGCTGCTCCGTTTAATCCAAGTTCGGGAAAACCAAAATGACCGAAAATAAAACTGTAATCAAAAATGATGTTGGCGATCGCTTCTGCAATGGTTCCATATATAAGATACTTACTTTGATTGGTCCCGACTAACAGCGCATTTCGCATTTGGTAGATGTATAAAAAAAATAATCCCCATATCCTGATCTTTAAAAAACGAACGGCAATGTCGGCAGCACCTTTCTCATGAAGAACTTTTTTTAAGATAATTGGTGAAACAAACCAGGTAACTATGATACCGATCACTGCAATACTGATGGCAATATAAATCCCCTGGGAAAAAATTTTGCCTATTTCTTCGGGGCGGTTCTCCCCGGCACGTCTTGCTATAAGCGCCTGCAAACCGTTATTCAATCCAAAACCGATCATGGCAAAAATGAGATAATACACTCCGGTAATCCCGGCTATCGCCAGGGATTGTTGATTGTAATGACCTAAAAAAATATTTGTGGTAATGAAATTGATTTGTGGAATAAGCATGGCGAAACTAATGGGCAAAGCAAGCTTAATGATCTGCCTGTAAGATGCTTCTACCTGTAAACCTGTTGCCATATAAAAAAGTGGGCTGCAAGATATGTAAGAAGGTACAAGGCACAAGAAACAAGAATTAGTAATTCATAGATGGGCGGTTGAACTGTACTGCTTCGTTTATTAACTGAAAATTGCCCCTTGTACCCTAATCCTTGTGTCTTGCACTTTGGGCCTTGATCCTTCTGTCTTAAATCTTGCGTCTTATCCTTAAATTGCAACCCCATGAAACTGGTTTATAAAATAGGTAAGATAGAAGGGTTGAATGCATCGCAGGCTGTTTTGCTGATGGAAGTCGGTGAAACCCATTGTTGTTTTGCTATTCTGGACTATGCAAACTCTATGTTGGTAAAAGCCTGCTATTATATTGCTGAAGAAAAAGATAAAAATGAGATACTGCGCGAAATGATCTGGACACACGCAGAATTGAAACAATCTTTTCGCCAGGCGGTGATCACTTATTATACTCCCGAAAATATTTTAGTACCCTCAAAATTCTACAAGTTTAATGAATCACAGGAACTGCTGAAGTCGATGTATGAAAACTCACAGAATGTAATCATGAGCGAATCGCTGGCAGAGTGGCAATTGTATAATGTCTATAATGTACCGTCTTCCATACACCAATTGATCGGCCGCAATTTCGCCACAGGCAATTTCTGGCATGCATACTCCATCGCATTAAAAAACAGGATCGATCAACATGCAGGCGGAAACATTGTGATCGATTTCAAAACAGACAGCTTTAGTGCCGTTGTTATTAAAAATAATTCTCTCCAGCTGGCACAAATATTTTCTTATGTAAAAGCCGAAGGTGTTTTATACTGGCTATTGAAAACATGCAGGCAATTATCGCTTTCGCAGGATGAAGTAAAGCTTACGTTGTCCGGTTTAGTGGATAAACGTTCATCAGTTTTTAAAGGCCTCTACCAATATTTTCAACACATTGAGTTTGCTTCTTCTGAAAATGATATTCAGCTGAGCGGGGATTTTGAAGAATATCCCGTTCATTTCTTTTCATCCCTTTTTAAAATGGCGTCATGCGTATCGTAGGTGGAGAACTGGGAGGAAGAAAGATCAACCCGCCTGATAAAATGCCTTACACAAGGCCCACTACTGATGTCGCAAAGGAAGGACTGTTTAATATTCTTGAAAACAATCTTGAAATTTCAGAACTGAAGACACTTGATCTTTTTGGCGGCACGGGAAGCATTAGTTATGAATTGGCCTCAAGAGGCGTAACCGATCAAACTATCGTGGAAAAAGATGTACAGATGTATGAGTTTATAAAAAAGACGGCACAACAATTTGATCTTTCAAAATTGAAAATCGTAAAAGCGGATGTGTTCAGGTTTATTGATCAGTGTACGGAACGATTTGATTTTATTTTTGCAGGACCTCCTTATGCCCTGACAAATATTGATGATCTTCCAAAACTGGTCTTTGAAAAAAGGATCTTAAGTCATAAAGGATGGTTCGTACTGGAGCATACCCCAAAGAATGATTACAAAAAACTTCCTTTTTATAAAACAGAAAGGAATTATGGCACTACGGTGTTTTCTATTTTTATCGAAACACGGGAATAAGAAAACAAGAAATAAAGAGAACAAGAATGCATAAAGAAGAGGCAAGGAAAATTTATAAAGCGAAACGCAAAGCGCTTTCCGATGCAGAAAGAGCGAAGGCTGACGACCTGATGCTGATCGGCTTTCAAAGTATCGAACTTCCGCACATTCATCATTTGCTTTCTTACTGGCCTATTGAAGAGAACAATGAACCCAACACTCACCTTTTTAATGATTACCTGGAGTTCCGGAATCCTGCGATAAAATTTTTATATCCAAAATCTGATTTTGCATCTCAATTGTTTGAAGCAATTGAAGTGAATACGGATACTGCGTTTGAAAAAAATGGCTGGAATATTCACGAGCCAATGGATGGTACGGTGATTGATGCACAATTTATCGATATGGTATTTGTGCCTTTGCTGATTTTTGATAAAAAAGGTTATCGTGTTGGTTATGGTAAAGGATTTTATGACAGGTTTCTGAAACAATGCAGGCATAGCTGCTTAAAAGTTGGTTTTTCATACTTCGAACCGCTTGATGAAATCAAAGACACCCATGAAATTGACGTACCTTTAAATCTTTGTATCACGCCGAACAACGTCTATGTTTTCTAATTGGTTTTTGAAATCTTTCCGGATATTATTTCTACCTTTTGCGCTTGTCTATTGGTTTGTTATATGGCTGCGTAATTTTTTTTATGACATACATATTTTCCGTTCTTCTTCATTTGGTTTACCGGTCATTTGTGTGGGCAATCTATCGGTGGGTGGTACCGGTAAATCGCCAATGGTTGAGTTTTTAGTGGAGCATTTAAAAAAGAAATTTAAAGTCGCAACACTTAGCCGGGGATACAAAAGAAAAACAGAAGGTTACCTGCTGGCGAATGACGAGGCCACAGCTCTTGACATCGGTGACGAGCCGATGCTTTTTCACATGAAATTTCCCGATGTGCCTGTGGCCGTTGGTGAAGAAAGGCTTGTAGCTATTCCTCAATTGTTGCATGACAAACCGGAAACGGAGGCAATTATTTTGGATGATGCATTTCAACATCGCGCCATCAGCGCTGGCTTAAACATCTTACTTACTGACTGCAATAATTTATTCACAAGAGATTTTTACCTGCCAACCGGTGATCTTCGTGATCTGAAGTCGGGATATAAAAGAGCAGATATAATCGTCGTTACCAAATGCAGGACAGATATGGTCGTTGCTGAAAGTGAAAGGATCCGCAATGAGATCAATCCCACTGGATCATCAGCAGATATTTTTTTCATCGATCGAGTATGGCAATCCTTATCACATTACCACGCACGCATGAATATGTATTGAATACAAAAACAGAAGTGTTACTGATTACCGGAATCGCCAATCCGCAGCCATTAAAAAAATTATTGGAGGAAAAAAGCCATGCTTATTATATGATGGCTTACAGTGACCATTATATTTTCAGAATTGATGACCTGAAGGATATTAAGAAACGATTTGAAAGAATGGAAGCAGCAAAGAAAATTATTCTTACTACGGAAAAAGATGCAATAAGACTAATGAAATTTAAAGCCGAACTGGAAACAATGCCGGTGCATGTAATTCCTATCCGGCATCATTTTTTATTTGGCGAGAAAGAGAAATTTGTAAATGCTGTAACAAAGTTTGTCGAACATTTTAATGTTCCTGGTATAAACAGCAAGCAAGAAATGAAGAAAGCGACGGAAAATTATGTGACAAAGAATTAATAAAGGATAAAGCTGACAAAAATTTATGGGACGGAAAAATTCAAAGAAAAAAAAGAAGGAAAAACAACAAGTGCCGGCAGAGACGTTGAAAGGAACTCTCGATGTTACCCGTTCAGGGATGGGTTTTGTAACGGTAGAGAATTTACCGGTTGATATAATTGTCCGGCCCGGTGATTTGAACACTGCTATGCATGGTGACCAGGTTCGTGTCAGGATCAAAGAAGGGAAAAAGGGAGGAAAAAGAATGCAGGGAGTTGTTACCGAAGTATTGCGCAGAAAACAGACGGAGTTTATGGGAAAGATGGAGATGAATGATGCTCACCCGGACGATCCCGTCGGGCGGGGATTCGGATTTTTCGTCGCTGAAACGGATAAACCGATGCCCGATATTTATATTCCCAAACAAAATTTCAACGGTGCGAAAAACAATGAAAGGGTAGTGGTACGCATACTGGAATGGGGCAAGGACGACAAACGACCTGTTGGCGAAGTCGTTTCTGTGGTGAATGAAGAAGACAGTAACGATGTGGCCATGAAAGAGATCCTGTTGGAAAATGGATTCCCAATCGAATTTCCCGAAGAAGCAATGGAAGAAGCGGCAAGAATTTCCGATGCGATTCCCGATTCAGAAATAAAAAAAAGAAAAGACGTACGGGAAATTTTAACCTTCACTATCGATCCTATCGATGCCAAAGATTTTGATGATGCACTTTCGTTTCGTTTATTAAAGAACGGCAATTATGAAATTGGTGTGCACATCGCGGATGTAGCACATTATGTAGAAGAAGGTACTGAACTGGATAAATTCGCTTATGAAAAAGCCACTTCCGTTTATTTACCTGACAGAGTGAATCCAATGCTGCCCGAGCATATTTCAAACGAATTGTGTTCACTGCGACCGGATGAAGACAGCCTTACTCTTTCTGCAATTTTTCAAATTTCTCCCAAAGGACAGGTAAAGCAACACTGGCTTGGAAAAACAATTATTCATTCCGATCATCGCTTTACGTACGAAGAAGTGCAGGAGATCATTGAAACGAAAGAAGGAATATACGCGGAGCAGATCTTAATTCTTAATGATCTTGCCCAGCGCTTCCGCAAACTACGTTTTAAAAACGGCGCTATTAATTTCTCTTCGCAGGAAGTGCGTTTTAAATTAGATGAGAATAAAAAACCAATCGGTATTATTATCAAAGAGAGCAAGGAAGCACATCAACTGATCGAGGAATTTATGTTGCTTGCAAACAGAACGGTAGCTGCTGATCTTTCTAAAGTAAAAATTAAAAATAAACCGGTGCCTTTTCCTTATCGTGTGCATGACAATCCTGATGAGGAAAAATTAATTCCCTTTGTTGCCTTTGCAAGGAAGTTTGGTCATAAGTTCGATACATCTTCACCCGATGCTATAGCTGTATCCTTTAACCAAATGCTGATCGATGTAAATGGAAAACCGGAACAGCATGTATTGGAACAACTAGGGATACGTACAATGGCTAAAGCTAAATACGACACCCAGAATATCGGTCACTATGGCCTGGGTTTTGAAAATTATTGTCATTTCACTTCGCCCATTCGTCGCTATCCTGATGTAATGGTGCATCGGGTACTGCAGCAGGTAATTGAAAACAATCTTCAGATCGATAAAAAGATGGAAGAAAAATGCAAACACTGCAGTGAAAGAGAAAGAGCGGCTATGGAAGCTGAGCGTGCTGCCAATAAATATAAACAGGTGGAGTATATGAAAAACTTTTTGGGTGAAGAGTTTGAAGGTATCATCAGCGGTGTTTCTTCATTTGGTTTTTGGGTGGAAACGGTTAACCACAAATGCGAGGGTCTCGTCAGTATAAATAGTTTGCTTGACTTCGACGATTTTCGTTTGGTGGAAGCCGATTATTGCCTTGTAGGTAATCATTCGGGAAGAAAATTCAGAATGGGGGATAAGGTTTGGATAAAAATAGTGGCTGCCAACCTTACCAAACGTCAATTGGATTATGAATGGGTGGTTGCGAGTGGACTGAAAGGGAAGAAAACTGAAGTAAGAAGTAAGAAATAGGAGTTACCATGTGGAGTGTATAAAATTCTGGTATGTAATAAAAACTTTTCTTGATTTTGAAATGTATCAACTAGTTTCAAAAGATTGTAAATATATTAGCGAAGAAATGTACATTGGATTAATTTCAGAGTACGAAAAATCAGGCGGGAAAATTTGGAAACTCCATGATACGTGGGACTGATTTCGATAAATAGGATGTGGATCATACTTCCTCTTTCCTGCCTCTTACATCATATTAAACATTATGCAATCATTTCAACTGCTTTCTCAAAAGTTTTCTCTTCATTTTGAAAAATCGCATTTCCCCGCTCAGCCTTCATCATTGTACCAACCCACTGAATATTTCCTTGGATTGGGTGGTAAGAGGGTAAGGCCTGTGCTTTGCCTCATGGGAAATGAACTGGTTGATGAGATCAATCCCGATGCGTGGCATGTGGCAACGGCCATCGAATTATTTCACAATTTCACTTTGATACATGATGATATCATGGACAAAGCTCCACTGCGAAGAGGAAAGGAAACCGTGCATGCCAAATTCGGAGAAAATACGGCGCTGCTTGCAGGCGATGTAATGCTGGTGGCCGCATATAAGTATTTAAACAAGATCAGCACTTCCTACATTCATTCTATCTTCAGTTTATTCAATAAAACGGCAGAAGAAGTTTGCGAGGGGCAGCAACTGGACATGGATTTTGAAAAGCGGGAAGAAATAAGCCTGGACGATTATCTCCACATGATAGAATTAAAAACTTCAGTATTGCTGGCAGCCAGTTTGAAATTTGGTTCTATACTGGGAGGTGCGTCGCAGAGAAATCAAAATCTTTTATATGAGTTTGGAAAAAAGTTGGGTATTGCCTTCCAGGTGCAGGATGATTACCTGGATGCATTTGGTGATCCAAAAAAATTTGGCAAACAACCTGGTGGGGATATAAAATCGAATAAAAAAACTTTTTTGCAGGTGCAGGCGCTTGCTGTTGGAAATGATTCACAGAAAAAAGAGTTGAAGAAATTGATGAAAGAAAATAACGAAAGTAAAACCGAAAAAGTTTTACAGGTATTCAAAGACTGTAAAGTAGATGAATGGGCTTTACAATTAAAAAATAAATATCTTGATGAAGCTTTCGCCCATTTGGAAGATGTGGCTGTTCTTTCAAAAAGAAAAGAACCCTTGCAGGAGATGGCGAAGTTTTTAGTACAGAGAGAATATTGAGGTGATAAGCCCGTTCCCGGTTCCATGTTACCGGTAACAGGCAACCGGAAACCGGCTACGAAAAGCAACCAGCAACAATAAACCAAACTTACAGCTGATGGCACATCAACTTTTTCGAAAGAAGAACATTCAAACTATTTTGCGGGATGCCCAGGAAGGTTATGGAGATGCCGAACACGCAGGCAGCAGTTTACAAAGAGTTTTAAGAGTTCGCGACCTTACTGCCATGGGAATCGCTGCCGTGATCGGGGCGGGAATTTTTACCAGTATTGGCAAAGCTTCTTATGATGGCGGGCCCGGTGTTATCTTCCTTTACATTTTTACTGCTGTTGCCTGCGGCTTTGCAGCTTTGTGTTACGCAGAATTTGCTTCTACTGTTCCGGTTTCAGGAAGCGCTTACACTTACTCATACGTTGCTTTCGGAGAAATTTTTGCATGGATCATTGGCTGGGATCTTTTAATGGAATATGCCATTGGCAACATTGCTGTTGCTATTTCGTGGAGTGACTATTTTACAAGCCTGCTTGATAAATTTCATTTGCATATGGCCGATTGGCTCACCATGGATTTCTCCACGGCCCATAGCGGATTTAAAGAGGCGACAGAAAGTTTGAGTAAAGGAGCGGCCATGCAAAATCTTGATGTAGCGGTTAGAGAAAGTTATTCAGCCTGGATAAATGCGCCACAGATTTTTGGCTTGCGCATTGTCATGGATCTTCCCGCGATGCTTATTGTAGTATTGATCACTTACGTGGTTTTTGTAGGAATTCGTGAATCAAGAACTACAAGCAATGTGCTTGTTGTCATCAAACTGGCTGTGATCTTTTTGGTGATTGTACTGGGTGGGTTTTATATCGATCCTACCAACTGGACACCTTTTTCGCCGCATGGTGTTGGTGGTATTTTAAAAGGAGTATCGGCGGTGTTCTTTGCTTACATCGGGTTTGACGCTATTTCAACAACAGCCGAAGAGTGTCGCGATCCGCAGCGTGATCTTCCGAAAGGCATGATCTATTCACTTATTATTTGTACCATTCTTTACGTCGTGCTTGCGCTTGTATTGACAGGCATGGTAAAATATACTCACTTAAATGTAGGCGATCCTTTACGACTTGTTTTTGATTATCATGGTTTGAAATGGATCGCAGCTATTGTTTCTGTGAGTGCTGTTGTGGCAACGGCAAGTGTATTGCTCGTATTCCAATTGGGACAACCAAGAATTTGGATGAGCATGAGCCGGGATGGATTGTTGCCAAAAATATTTTCAAAGCTTCATCCCAAATATAAAACGCCTTCTTTCTCTACTATTCTTACTGGATTAGTGGTTGCTATTCCAGCTTTGTTTCTCAATCTTAATATTGTAATTGCTCTCACCAGTATCGGTACCCTGTTTGCATTTGTATTGGTGTGCGGCGGTGTACTTGTTTTGGAAAAACAAACTGACCGGCCTGAAAGTAAGTTCAAGGTGCCGTACATAAATTCAAAGTACATTTTACCAACTCTTGTTATCATAGCTGCGTTGGCGGCCTGGAAATTTAACCAACAAAGTGTAAAGGAATTTTTTCAAAACAAAACTCTTGTGCCTTCTGAAGGCCTTTATGCAAGATTGAATGCTTCGGATAGCGCCCAGCTGAAAGAAAAAATAGCAGTAATGGATAGTGCCGGGTATAATAATGCGGGTGGTAATCTTAGATATTATCTTGAAAATGTGTACAGCACCACGTACCGGCCAATGATCAGGCAAACAGGTTTGCGGGAAGATGCAATGTATTATACGGGCAAGGATGCATTTCTGCCAAACATCCCACAATGGATTTTTTTAATTGTTGCTGTCATCATCACTTTTTATTCATTTAAAAATAGTTTCTCTCTTATTCCTGTACTCGGGCTAATAAGTTGTTTTTACCTGATGGCACAGGAAAGTCATACAAACTGGTACAGGTTCCTTATATGGCTTGTAGTTGGACTGGTGATCTATTTCTTTTATAGTAGGCACAACAGCAGGCTGGCAAAAGCGAAATGATGTAACCAGCCTGGGTAATTCTTATCTTTTTTCGTTGCGTCGCACTCTTCTACGTTCCGTAACTTTGTTCTGCAATTATGAAGTTCCAGGTTGGTGATAAGGTTTTGATTCTGCATTCCGATGAAGAAGGAGAAGTGGTTGACATTATCAATACCAAAATGGTAATGGTGGATGTTAGAGGTGTAAAATTCCCCGCCTATATTGATCAACTTGATTTTCCTTACTACAAAAAATTTTCAGAGAAAAAACTTTTTCCCGATAAGAAGGAAAAAAAATACATTGATGATGTAAAAAAAGAGAAGGAGGGAGCTCCGAAAATTTCTGATGGCGTTTGGATAACTTTTTTGCCGGTGATGGAAACAGATGAATTTGGGGATGAAGTGATGGAAGAACTGAAACTGCATTTGATAAACAGGACGGAAACCGCTTACAAATTTGTTTATAAGCTCAATTATTTCGGTGAAACTGATTTCGATCTGAAAAATGAAATTCTTCCTTTCCAGGATTTTTATTTGCATGATATTCCTTTTGAAGATCTGAATGACAGCCCCACTTTTGAATTTGATTTTTCTTTATTGCAACCTCATAAAAATAAAGCCGAGCATTATGAAGTGTCCCTTCGTTTAAAGCCAAAACAACTTTTTACCAGGATCGAAGAGACGAGACTGAAGGGGCAGGCAACTTTTTCTCACCGGTTGTTTGAAAACTATCCCGACAAAGTGATCGAAGAAAAAGTTGAACCCGGTATCCATGCTCTGAAAGCAAATAAAGCATATGATGCGTCCAAAGCCAGGCAGTATATGGAGCCTGCACGGTCGGTTGTCGATCTGCATATCGAAAAAATTACGGATGACTGGCAGGGATTAAGCAATCATGAAATTCTTACGCTTCAACTTAAAGCATTTGAGAAATATTATGACCTTGCCATAGCGCATATGCAACCGTCGCTGATTGTTGTTCATGGATTAGGAACAGGTCGTTTGCGTGAAGAAATTCATGAACAACTAAAACACCGAAAAGAAGTAAAGACCTTTGTTAATCAATATCATCCTGCGTATGGTTACGGAGCTACAGAGATATTTTTCGAATATTGAATGGGAGTTTTAATCCTGCAATGCTTTCTTGTAAACATCCAGCGCTCTTTTTCTTGCAAACTCATGTTCAACGATTGGTTTCAGATCATAGGAATCAAAATCTTTTATCCATTTTCTTATATATTTCAAATCTGGATCAAACCGTTTTGTTTGCTCTGCGGGATTAAATATCCGGAAATAAGGTGCTGCATCACAACCTGTGCCTGCGGCCCACTGCCAGTTTCCGTTGTTTGAAGACAATTCATAGTCAAGAAGTTTTTCTCCAAAGTGAGCCTCGCCCCATCGCCAGTCGATTAATAAATGCTTTGTCAAAAAACTCGCAACAACCATTCGAACACGATTATGCATAAATCCTGTTTCATTTAATTGTCTCATACCCGCATCCACTAAGGGGTAGCCCGTCTCTCCCTTACACCATAGTTCGAATTCCTTTTCATTGTTTCTCCATTTAATATTGTCATACTTTTCTTTGAAATTTTCAATAACAACTCGCGGAAAATGATAAAGGATCGGCATAAAAAATTCTCTCCATATCAGTTCATTCAGCCACTGCTCATTTAGCTCAAGCGCAATTCTTACAAGTTTTCGAATGCTCAAAGTGCCAAATCGCAGATGAACACTTAACCTCGATGTTCCTTCGATAGATGGAATGTTTCTTGTTTTATCGTAAGACAGAATTATTTTTCTATGGATGACACGTTCCGGAAATTCAGATTCAGTTTTTGCAAATCCTATTTCTTTTAAAGAAGGAAAATGAAAAGGCTTTGAATTGAGAAAGCGATGTTTTAAATTCTCGCTTTTGTAAACGTGCAAGTTTCCTTCTTTGAATTTTTGTTTCCATGCTTTGGAGTACGGCGTAAAAATAGTGTACGGGGTCTCATCACTTTTGAGAATCTCTGATCTTTCAAAGATCACCTGGTCTTTATAACTATGGAATAAAATGTTTTTTGATTTGAGAAAGCCTGCAATTTCATTATCACGTTTGATGGCGTAGGGTTCATAATCGGTATTGGTAAAAACTTCTTTTACATTGAATGATGAACAGATTTTTTTAAACGCATCCAATGGTTTATCGTAAATGCAAAAGAGAGAAGACCCCAGTTTCACTAATTCTTCCTGTATGTTTTCGAGGGTCTCATAAATAAAAGAAACCCGTTTGTCCCTCTTGTCTGCTAATGGGTCTAAAATATTTTTATCGAAAATAAAAACAGGCAAAACAGGATTTGTGCTTTTAAGCGCATTAAATAACCCGTGATTATCATTTAAGCGAAGATCCCTTCTGAGCCAGAATATGGATATTGATTTATTCAAGGTTTGCTTTTTCAGGAAATAAGCAAAATTAGACGATCAGTCATTTCTAATGCTATTTAGAAATTCTCGATTTAAAGATCGATAAATACTGGTTTCGGATAGTTGGCTTGTGTTTTGAACAAAACATATTATGAGTAAAAAACTTTTGATCATACTTATTATTTCAGGTGTAATATTAGTGGGCGGCTATTTTTTTGTTAGGTTTTACTTGCAGAAAGCAATCAGGAGAGATGAGGAAATTACCGGCCAGGTAGTTCCTCGTAGAAATAAGCTTGGAGGAAAGAAGGTTTCTGGTGCCGATCTCCGCCCCCTTTTTATAAAACGATTGCAATTACTTGTGAAGAAAAGCTCGGGTGGTTTGTATGACTTGTCGATCGGGAATATGCATGTGGATGTCTTGGCTTCTACTGCGTCATTAGAAAATGTAAGTGTTCATCCCAATTCTCGTGTTTTAGATTCTTTAAAAGCGGTCGGTAAAGATCCCGGAAATGTTTTTAGTATCTCGTTTAAAAATCTGTCAATTGACGGAATTAACCTTGATGATGCGATTACAAGCAAGACGATGGATTATAAATTTATAAAAGTGATAGATCCGGTAATTGAAATCCGTCATCATAAAACGGATCAGCAAGGCACATCGCAGCAATTTTCGCAAAACTTTTTGAGGGAGATGACAAAACTTTCTGTAAAAAATTTAGTGATTGATAATGGCAGAATCGTTGTATACAACGGTGATAGAAAAACTCAGGCAAAGGAATTGCATCATGTGCGACTACAGATGAATGATATCCTGATTGATTCTACTACGAGAGAAAGTAAGGATCGTTTTCTATTTGCAAAGCAGGCAAGACTTTCGTTTAGAGATTTTTTCGTTCCGACCACCGGGGGGTTATACAATTTAAAGATTGACAGCGTGATGATCAAAGCACCGGAACAATCTGTTTCGCTTACCGATTTATCTCTCAGTTCACCGTATAGCAGAGAGCAGTTTGAGGCAAAACAAAATTTCAGAAAAGAATTATACCATTTGGTCTTTCCTTCTGTTACCATCCTTAATATTGATTGGTGGAAATTATTGAACCAGGAAGAAGTGGTCGCGGACAAGATCGAAACAAATAAGGGTCAATTGTCCATTTATCTTGACCGCTCATTACCGCCTCATTCAAAATTTGGGAATTTTCCCAACCAGTTGTTAATGAAAATTCCTGTGGATATAAATATTCGGTCCCTCAAAATGTCTGGTTTGGATTTTACTTATGAAGAACATAATCCCGTATCAAAGCAAAGCGGTAAAATTTATATAGACAATATCAATTTGTCCGTTCAGCATATTTCAAATATCGAACAAAAACAAATGCAGCCGGTAACTGCAAAAGGCACAGCTCTTTTTATGCATAAAGTTTCCCTTACTTCAGACTTCAACTTTAGTATGAATGATTATAGATCGGGAAAGTTTTCCTGCAGTGTTAAAACAGGTGGATTTGATGGTTCTCTGATAAACAGTTTTGCAATGCCGCTTGGATTATTAAAGATTGAAGATGGTACACTTCAAAAAGCACAGGCATCCATTAGTGGTGATCAATGGAAAGCCCATGGAAATGTGCTTGTCCTCTATAAAAACCTGAAATTAGCATTGCTTGAAAAAGATCCCGGGAAAAAGAAACTTGATAAAAAGGATGTTACGACTTTTCTTGCTAACAATTTTGTTTTAAAAGAAAATAATCCTGCTTCAAATGACGACCCCAGGGAAGAAAAGGCAGAGTTCAAGCGAATTCCGGACGGAGGTTTTTTTATGCTGGTATGGAAGACAATGATGGTGGGGGTGCTGAAAACTATAGGTGCTCCGGAAAAAATCGCTTCCAAGACGGTGGACGATCAGCAAAAAAAATAGTGGTGTGATTTATTTAAATTTGCGGTTCGCTCTTTTAAAACTTTGCTACAAGCCAGGCTATCGTCCCGACTAGTCGGGAAGGAAAGTCCGGACAGCACAGAGCAATGCACCGGTGAAGAGCCGGGTGTCCGACCGTAAACGTCGGGCAACAGAAAGTGCCACAGAAAATAACTGCTCTTTTCCCCGCTCCATTTTATGGAGAGGGGTTAGGGGTGAGGTTGAAAATGTGAGGTAAGAGCTCACAGCTTATAATGGTAACATTATTTGCGGGTAAACCTTGCATGCTGAAATGCCACGTAGATCCCGAATTGTTCGACTGTTGAATTTTTATTCGATGGTATACCAATGTGGATTGCTCGTTCACTTCATCACTTGATGTTTTGGGAAGGGTAGGCAGATTGATCACAGCGAGCAATTGCTGTGACAGATAAATGATAGCCCCTGACAGAATCCGGCTTACAGGCTTGTAGCTTTTTTCATCTTAGTTTTTCATTTTATTGTATCGCATTTCCAATAAATCCACCGATCTCCATCAACCATGCAATGCCAAGGTGAACCATCAATCCACCGTAGATCGAACGTGTATTATAAACAACAATTCCCAACAACATTCCGCCAAAATAAGAACTGATGCATTCACCAAGAGGTTTTCCAAAATGAATGGTGCAATAAAAACAAGCCATCGGTAAAATAGCATCTTTGCCTACCCATTTTATGAATGCCAACACTAAAAACCCACGAAAAAAAATTTCTATGCCGATAAAATCACTTCCATACGAAAGCTCGAATAGTAATTTATGAAGCCATGTCAAATGGATCGTATCATTAAAATGGAATAGCGATTTTAATTTCGGATACACAGCAAGAAAATCATTTTGGGCAGATGCTGCTGCTATAAGTGGGATCATAAAGAGCAACATAAAAAAATATGGTTTCCATTTCAATTTTTTTGTGGTAATGCCATAGAATGGCTGATCACTGTCAAATGCGTTCCAGGTTAAAAATAAAAGAGAAAGAATGATTAGTAGCCGGATTGGCCAGTAATAGATTTGGTTCCAGTAGTCATTCCAATTTTCGTTATTTGAAAAAGGCAAATATGTATTCAATGCCATCTTTAAAGAAAAAATAGCTGGAGCGACGACCAGTAAAGTGTTAAAAGGTTTATTGGCAAAAGGATTTTTTTTTTCAATAGACCAATAGAATAAATAAGGTAAAACAAATGCAGTTGCGAAAATTATATAATGACCTGTAAATACCGGCCACATATATTGCTTGCGTGTAGTAAGCCACCATTCAAGATTATTGTGATAATTTAAAAAGATAAGAATTGCTGTTTGTAAACTACATAAGATCAGTAGTTTTTTATTTACAGATAAAAAGTAACTACGTATATATCCGATGATCTCTTTCATTTAAAACGGGAAAATAATTTTTTTAACCGGCATTTAAACTTTTTTCATGCAACCCTATCTTAAAATGCGTGATTAAATTCCACAACTTAAAAAAGTATAGCCATGAAATTTTCAATTAACCGAATTCTTACGACTTCGTTTGTGCTTCTTACCGTAGTCTTTTTTTTCTCATGTAAAAAAGAAGCAAGTGTTGCCAATTCTGGCAATACAATTACCGAAGCTGACGCCGCAACTTATTCTGATGAAAGTGCACAGGCTGATGGAAGTTTCGATGATATCAGCGATGTAGGAATGACCACAGCTGACGCAGACAATACTGCTTCAGTTGGCCGCACGGATCGTGACTATCATCCCGACTTTGCGGATGTGCGTGCATCAATAGGTCTTTGTGCCACCATCACAGTTGCACCAAACGATAATACTTATCCCAAAACAATCACTATAGATTTTGGTGACGGATGTGTGGGAATTGATGGAAAGTTGCGCAGTGGTAAGATCATTTTAAATCTTACTGCGCCCCTACGCAAGGCCGGCTCAATTCTTACGATCACTCTTGACAATTTTTACATCAACAAAATTCACATTGAGGGAACTAAAACAATTACCAACCTTAGCGAGAATGGGGCAATTAAATTCTCAGTGGATGTGACTGGTGGCAAGGTTACCTTTCCGAGTGGCAGAGGATACAGCTATGAATGTTCAAAAATAAAAGAACAGGTAGCAGGTATGGCTACAGCCGCTTGTCTTGATGATGTATTTCAGATAACGGGTTCTGCAAAAATTGAATTCAATAATGGCGTGATTGTAACCTTTGAAGTAGTTGATCCTATCATTAAAAAAGTATTGTGCCCGTGGCGTAGTGATGGTACGTTAAAGATAACAGTGAATGATCGTGTCTTTAATCTTGATTACGGATTTCCAAATAATGGTGATTGTGACAATAAAGCGTTGCTGACATGGAACGACGGAAACAGTCAACGCGTGGTTTTGTTACCCTAGGCAGTTGGAAGGGTTTATAGGTTGAAAGGTCCTGTTAGCAGGGCCTTTCTTTTTTACTTTAATTTTCGTTAGCAATATCCTGGCAGAATTGTAAAATATAGCCTTATGTTTATTGGGGACTGATTTTACCTGTTTTTGAAGGATCATATATAAAATTAGAAAACTAATTATTCTTTGAAGCTGATGCATTTTTTTTGACAGGAATAGTTTTTGCGATCTGTAGAAGCTTATAGTATCTAACCGCTTTATTTGCTGTGCGGGTATGGATCATTTAAAACTTAAGAATAATAGCAACAAAGAAGAAGACAGCCACCCGAAAAAAAACAACGACCAAACGTAAATCGAAGCAGGCATCGAAGAAGAAAAAGCCAACTTCTAAAAAGAGATGGTCAAGAGATGTGACTGAACATAGTGATGCGCTTGATCTTGAAAACAGTGTATTCAAGAAAAAAGACCCTAAGAAGATCGCGCAGTCATTAAAACGTTCCGCTGAAAGAAGTAAAAGAAAAAAAAGTAGTCCATACCGGTCGGCTATGTCGATGCTGACCTTTTATATCAACCGTGCCGGCAAGGATCTCTCCAAAAAGGAGAAACGGCCGCTGGAAAATGCAAAAGACGAATTGCGGAAATTATTTCACAAAGAGAAGAAATAGATTACAGCACTTTCTTAAGATAGTGGTTGAAAATATTTGTCGAGACCGCTTGTGAACTATATACTCAACTCATATTTTAAAAACTTCGGAAGTGGCAGGGAAATTGAAAGTTGAATTTGTGATTAATAATTTTTAGTATGATAGAAAGAGATGGAACCCTCACCAGCTTATGGCAAAGTGGAATGACAGTTTACAAACCGGTGAATGATCCGGACACAGCCACGGTATACGATGTGATAATTGTGGGTGGCGGAATCACCGGCGTTAGCACAGCTTTGTTGTTGCAAAATGCCGGAAAGAAATGCCTCCTTATTGAAGCAAATAATCTATGTTTCGGTACTTCTGGCGGTACAACGGCGCATCTAAATACTTTATTAGATACTCCTTATACGACTATTTTAAAAAATTTTGAAAAGGAAAATGCCCGGTTAGTTGCCCGCTCCGTTAAAGAAGCGATTGAGTTAATAAAATCTAACATCGGGCAATATAAAATTGATTGCGGTTTCGAAGAGTGTTCTGCTTATCTCTTTTCAGAAAACCATGAGCAAACGGAAGAGCTTGATGAAATTTATGAAGCCTGCCGCGAAGTTGACCTCGATGTTTCGCATAACCTGACCCTTCCTATAAAAATTGAGTTTGAAAAAACAATTGAAGTAAGGGGACAGGCAAAATTTCACCCCGTAAAATATGTGTACGCTCTCGCCAACGCGTATGAAAGCGCAGGAGGAATTATTTTACAACACTGCCGTGTCGATGAAATACAAGATATCGATGGCGTAACAGTTGAAACAAGCGATGGTAATTTTCGGTGCAACAATTTAATTTATGCCACTCATATTCCCCCGGGCGTGAATCTTATTCATCTGCGTTGCGAAGCCTGGCGCAGCTATGCAATGTCATTTACTGTAAAAAGTGGAAAATATCCAAAGGATCTTTTGTATGATATGTATGATCCTTATCACTATATCCGTTCGCAAAAAATAGATAGGAAGGAATACATGATCGTAGGAGGAGAAGATCATAAAACCGGGGAATCTGAAAATGCGGCTGCAAGTTTTTTGAGACTTGAAAGTTATATCCACAAACATTTTGATGTCGATGAATTGTTGTTCAGGTGGTCGTCTCAATATTTTGAATCAGCAGATGGCCTTCCTTATATCGGGCATTTGCCTGGCCATCCCGGAAATATTTTTGTGGCTACCGGTTATGGCGGAAACGGAATGACGTACAGCGGTGTGGCTGCGCAACTGTTAACGAAAATGATAGTAAAGGAAGATAGTCCGTATATAAAATTGTTTGATCCGAACCGGATTAAACCTGTCGCTGGCTTCACCACATTTTTGAAGCACAATGTTGATGTTTTAAAAAAATTTATCGGCAAATGGTTTGATAAAGAAAGATTGGATGAGCTTGCTGCGATGGCGCCTGGCGAAGGAAAGGTGATAAAAATTGACGGGGAAAAAGTAGCATTGTTTAAAGATGAGCATGGTGATTTGCACGCTATCAATCCTGTTTGCACACATATGAAATGTTCAGTGGCCTGGAACAATGCCGAACAAACATGGGATTGTCCCTGCCATGGGTCAAGATTTTCGATCGACGGGGCAATGCTTACAGGTCCGGCCAGTCATGATCTTGAGAAAATAGAAGTGAGGGCATTAATAGAGCACAGCTAAATTATTATTTAAAGATTTTTCCAAAGAAATCTTTCATATCATTCCACGAGGCGGTATCGGCGGCAGTATTATACCTGATGGGTATATTAAACTTTTCTCCTGTTGCTGTTGCGCCCGGATTTGTGAATGCATGCGTAGCATTGGGATATTCTTTAAAAGTATAGTCAGCACCGATGGAGTCCATTTGCTTTTTAAACTCCGGTACGCTTTTAAGTGTAAACTGATCATTGCCGCCCTGGCATACCAAAATTTTTGCTTTAAGCAGATTCTTTTTTGCAGGCGCACCAAGCAATTCCCCATGAAAGCTAACTACACCATTTAAATTTTCACCCATTCGGGCAACATTCAAAACAACTCCTCCTCCGAAACAATACCCGATAGCAGCAATGTTATCCGAATCTACCCGGTCATAAGTTTTTAGTTTTTGCAAGGCCGCATCAAACCTGTCTTTGGTCATTTGAAGGTTTTTAGAAAATTGACCTGCCATTTTTCCTGCATCGGTTGGGTTGTCTGCGACTTTTCCATCGCCATACATATCGACAGCCATAGCAAAGTAACCAAGTTCCGCTAACTTTCTTGCACGCATTTTTGGATAATCGTTCAGTCCCCACCATTCAGGCACTACGAGAATGCCGGGGAGCTTGCCTGCTTTACTTGAATCATAAGCGATATAACCCACCATATTCACTCCGTTGGCAGAATAATTCACGGCTTCTTCTTTTAGTTGCGGTGGCTGAGCCGTTTCTTTCATCGTTGAATCTTCAGTAGAAGAAGACGAGGATGATTGATTATTGTTGCAGGCAGCAAAACTGATAGCGATAGCAAAGAGCAAAAATCGTGGTTTCATAGTTTGAAATTTAGAGATGCTAAGTTCACAAAAACTTCTTCGTTTTAAAAATTTATTGTCTTTGCCTGTTGCAGCTAACAAAATAATAAGAGAATAACATCATTTACCTTTGCCCATCATGGCGTATAAAAATCAGCAACAATTTATTGAAGCATTGGAAAGGGCCGGTGAACTTGTTCGCATAAAAGCCTACGTAGATCCAAAACTGGAAATGGCGGAGATAACGGATCGGATGAGTAAGGAGCCGGACGGAGGCAAAGCTCTATTGTTTGAAAATTCAGGGTATGAATTTCCTGTGCTGATGAATGCTTATGGAAGTGAAAAAAGAATGTGTATGGCTTTGGGTGTTGAACATTTGGATGACGTGGCAAAACAGATCGAAGATCTTTTCAAGTTACTGGCTTCACCAAAGGAAGGAATGATCGATAAATTGAAACTGCTTCCTAAACTCAACCAGTTTGCTTCATGGATGCCCAAGGTAAAGAGCGGGAGAGGAGAATGCCAGGAAATAATAATGAGTGATCCTGATATCACCAAACTTCCGGTGATCACTTGCTGGCCAAAGGATGGAGGACCGTTTGTTACCTTACCGGTTATTCATACAAAGGATCCGAATACGAATACAAGAAACGTAGGAATGTATCGCATGCAGATTTTTGGCCCCACACTCACTGCCATGCACTGGCATAAGCATAAAGTTTCAGCCAAACATTTTAATGAATACAAAAAGCTCGGTATAAAAATGCCGGTAGCGGTTGCTTTGGGCGGCGATCCTGTTTATGCTTATTCTGCTACAGCTCCGCTTCCTGAAAATGTAGATGAGTACATGCTTGCCGGGTTTTTAAGAAAGAAAAAAGTGGAACTGGTGAAATGCATTACACAACCAGAAGTGGAAGTTCCTGCTGATGCTGATTTTGTAATTGAAGGTTATGTGGATCCCGATGATGAAATGATATGGGAAGGACCTTTTGGTGATCATACCGGTTATTATTCATTGCCCGACTGGTATCCGCGTTTTCACATCACAGCTATCACGCACAAAAAAAATCCGGTGTATCCAGCTACCATTGTCGGCATTCCTCCGCAGGAAGATGCATGGCTGGGAAAAGCGACGGAAAGAATTTTTTTAGCACCTATAAAAATGACAATGGTTCCGGAGATCATTGATATGGAAATGCCGGTAGAAGGAGTGTTTCATAATCTGGTAATTGTAAAGATCAAAAAGGATTATGCAGGGCAGGGACAGAAAGTAATGAATGCGATGTGGGGCGCCGGGCAAATGATGTTTAATAAGATATTAGTTCTCGCTGATGAACAAGTAAATATCCAGGATTATGAAACGCTGGCCAAATACGTTTTTGAAAATTTAAATCCTGCCACTGATATTTATTTTTCCCAGGGCCCTATGGATGTGTTGGATCACAGCTGCAGCAAATTGGGGTTTGGCGGAAAGATGTGTATTGATGGAACGGCGAAGTTTGAAGAAGAAGTGGACGAAAATTATCATTGGGCAGTTAACAGCCGGCAGTTGGGAGCAGAAGAATTGAAAAAGAATTTTCCTGAAATAAAAGCGATCAACGATTCTTTATTAAAAAAAGAAATTCCATGTTTGATCATTTCAGTAAAAAAGAACAGGAGAGATCATATTCGGGAATTGCATCAGACAGATTTGCGACCTGGATGAATTAATTGGAATTAAAATGATCCTGTATGTGGAGCACACCGTTGATGCGAATGATTTGCCAACAGCTTTATGGCGTTTTTGTAATAATCTTGACCCAAAAAGAGATCATATTTTGTATAAGGCACAAAGAACAAAAGACAAGACTCAAGAGCACAAGGATCAGGGTGCAAGTGACCAGCAACAGGTAACCGGCACCTATTTCGCCTGTATGGGCTTTGACGGGACAAGAAAGACCAAAGAGTTTGATGATTTTCACCGCGACTGGCCCAACATCATTGTGGCTGATGATGCAACCATTGAGGCAATTGATGGGAAATGGAAGGAATTGGGCATTGGTGAATTCATTCCATCTCCATCGTTAAAATTTAAAAACCAGATGTATGGCGAAGAAGCAGCAGTCACTTCTTGAATTCTTTTACTTTTGAAGAAAGATGAAATATTGAACTAACCTGACTGATTATGAAAAAAGCCGCCCCGCTTATTTTATTAGCCTTTCTCGCTCTTGCTGTTTTTCTTGTAAAAAAATGCAGGCATATTGATTCGACTTCCGGCAAAACTAAAAAAACAACTGTCTCTGCAGTTAACCGGGACAGGGGATTTGACCGGCGTGTATCTTATCTCCAGTATAGTAATCATGCAAAATGCAGAATGCAGTGCAGGCATATTTCACAGGCAGAAGTAGAAGAGACGATGCAGGATGGAAAAATAAATTATGCCAAAAGTGATATTCATAATTCACGTTGTCCGCGATATGCTCTTGAGGAAGTAACAAAAGATAATCAACGGGTGCGGATAGTTTTTGCTCAATGTAACAACTATACTGAGGTAGTAACGGCCATTGACCTGGATACAGAATGGACCTGCGATTGTCCCGGTGATGATGAAAAATACGGGAATAAAAATTGAAGTAAAATTCCTGTCTAAAAACTCAACACATTATCCAAGAAATATACAAGAAAATTCAGCAGATGAAAACAAAGAATGCTACAGTTACTTTAATTATAATCCTGTTCATTCTCGTTTATGCGGCTCTGCGATGGCATGTGCTGGAGCCGCATAAAAAAGAAGCATTCAATCGTCATCCTGTTCATTTGATCTATACGCATCATGCATTGTGTCGCATGGACTGCAGGCACATCAGCCTGGAAGATATTATATACATTATGCACAAGGGGATTATATTTTTAAATAAGAGTAATATTAATGATAAGCCCTGTCCAACGTATGCACTGCAGGGATATACAAAAGAGAATGAAGATATAAGAGTGATATTTGCACAATGCGACAGTGAAACAAAAGTTGTTACCTGTTATAATCTTCATAAAGAATTCGAATGTCATTGTCCCGGTGATGAAGATGCCTCACATTAAAAAAAGGAATGGATGCATTATATTCTAAAACCTTTACAATGGATCTATTGTATCTACGCTTCTATTTTGTTTGTGGCAATTATGTTGTTGCTGTTTCCTTTTGTCCTCGTCGCTTCTTTTTTTGGAAGGATCCGCGGGGGAAATATGATCTTCAGGCTTTGTATGGTTTGGGCTGATCTTTGGTTCCCTTTGATTTTTATTTTCCCGAAAAGGATTTATGAAGCTCCGTCATGATAAAAAGCAAGCCGTACATTTTTGTAACCAATCATATTTCTTTCCTTGATGCAGCTGTTTTGCCAAAAGCATTTCGTCAGCCGCTTCGGCCATTGGGAAAAGTGGAAATGAGCAAGGTACCTGTGTTTGGATTTATTTATAGGAATGCAATTGTAACTGTTGACAGGAGCAATGCAGCCAATCGTGCTCAGAGCATTCAGGATTTTAAAATCAATTATTAGCAAAGGAATTTCCGTTCTTGTTTTTCCCGAAGGCACTTTTAATGATAACAAAATTGCCGTTAAAAGAATTTCTATAATGGTGCTTTTAGGGTGGCAATTGAAACGCAAACACCCATTAAACCTGTTCTGTTTCTAGATGCATATCGCAGGATGCACTATAAAAACATTTTTTCATTGAACCCCGGGCAATGCAGGATCGTTTATCTTGATGAGATTTCTGTCGCAGGATTGAGAACAGATGATATCGGAAGATTAAAATGGAAAGTGTTCGAGATCATGGAGAAAAAACTTGCAGAATACAAATGGCCCCCGGGCCCTATGGAGAGTAATGGATCTGTCTTTAACTTCGCCATTCATTCAAAGAATGGAAAGTAATCAGAAAGTAAATATTCTTCATGAAATCCCTTCGGTGGAGGGAGCCTTCGCTGAGATCATCATACCTCTTGCTCTTCCGAAAAATTATACATGGTCGGTACCGGAACACTGCTTGATGTAGGTAAAACCGGGTTGCCGTGTAGAAGTGAATCTGGGAAAAAATAAAAAATATGCCGGTATTGTAAAAACTGTGCATAATGAAAAACCTGATTTTTTTGAGCCAAAAGAAATTTTGAATGTACTGGATGCAGAACCGGTGGTATTTGAACAACAATTGAAATTGTGGGAATGGATGGCTTCTTATTATATGTGCAGCGAAGGGGAGGTGATGGCGGCTGCATTGCCGGCGCATTTTAAATTATCCAGTGAAACCATTCTGGTCTTTAATGAAGAATATGGGGACGATTTTTCCGCCCTGGATCATGATGAATATATGGTGGCGGAAGCTTTGTTGATAAAAAAAGAACTAAAGCTTTCTGAAGTGCAGCAGGTGCTGGATTCATCACATGTGTACCCTGTCATCAACCGGCTGATCAAAAAAAAGTTTGTTATGTATGGGAAGCATTGAAGCAAGACTTATTCTCCCAAAAAAGAAACCTATGTTTTGCTGAATCCGGAATATGATAATGAAGAAGAACTGGAAACACTTTGTGAATGAAGATAAAAAACTGCAAAGGGCGGAAAAGCAGATGGAATTGCTGTTAAGTTATCTGCATTTAATTAAAACAGAAGGGGAAGTGACAAAATCTGAATTGCTGAAAAAATCCAACGCTTCGGATGCACAGTTAAAAGGATTGGTTGATAAAAATATTTTATTCACCGAAAAAAGAAACGTTGACCGTTTAGTTTCTTCCCAAAGACATAAAAATTGATTTTGAATTATCAGCTGCTCCAGCAGGAAGCGTTTGAAAAAATTAAAAGAATCTTTTACAGAAAAGCACGTTTGCTTGTTGCATGGTGTTACTTCCAGTGGGAAAACGCAGATATATATCAAGCTGATCGAAGCAATATATCAAACAGGGCAAACAGGTATTGTATATGTTGCCGGAGATCGCACTGACCTCGCAGATCATCCGGCGGCTGCAAAAACATTTTGGCGGATACATCGGTATTTATCATTCCAAATTCTCTCAAAATGAAAGAGTGGAGATTTGGAACAAAGTAAAAAACGGGGAATTGAAAATCGTTCTTGGAGCAAGGTCGTCTATTTTTCTTCCTTTTACTGATCTGGGACTGGTCATTTGCGATGAAGAACATGATACTTCTTTTAAGCAACAGGATCCGGCGCCACGATACAATGGACGTGATGCTGCTATTTATTTTGCTTCTCTTTTTAATCCCGATGAAACCGGGACAGGTGCAAATGTTTTATTGGGCAGCGCTACGCCTTCCCTGGAAAGTTATCACAATGCAGTAAGCGGTAAATATGGACTGGCTGAATTGATGCAGCGTTATGGCGATGTTCAGTTGCCGCCGATTGAAATTATTGACACCAGAACAATAGATACAGAAAGGACAGATCGAAAGTGATGCTTTCGCCTCCGCTGATTGAAGCAGATCAAAAAGCAGTTGAAAGAAATAAGCAGGTCATTCTTTTTCAAAACCGGCGCGGATATTCTCCTTACCAGGTTTGCCAGGTTTGCGGATGGATACCGCAATGCAAATATTGCGATGTATCACTTGACCTATCATAAATTTTCAAATAAACTAATTTGCCATTATTGCGGCACTACTTATCCACCGTTGACCATCTGCCCGGCTTGCGGCAATCACAATTTCATGCAAAGAAATTTTGGCACTGAAAAAATTGAAGAACTGTTGATGGAAGAATTTCCCTCTTATAAAACTGCCCGCATGGATGTGGATAGTGTGCGGGGCAAAAATGCTCATGATGTATTGATACAGCAATTTGAACAACGACGCATTGATATTTTGGTCGGAACGCAAATGGTGGTGAAGGGTTTGGATTTTGACAATGTTGATCTTGTCGGAATTTTGGACGCAGATGGTTTATTACATTTTGCGGACTTCAGGGTGAATGAAAGAGCTTTTCAATTGATGGAGCAGGTGAGCGGACGTGCCGGACGCAAAGAAGCAACGGGTAAAGTAATGATACAAACCATTCAACCGCAGCACCCGCTTTTGCAGGTGATACAACGACACGATTACAAGACGATGTATGATGAAGAGATTGAAAGCCGAAAGCAATTTTTCTATCCGCCATTCTCGAGATTGATTCACCTGACCTTTAAACACAAGATGAAAGATGTGGTGGAAAGAGGTGCGCTGCAATTTGCCAACAGCCTCAGAAATAAGTACGGTAATTATATTGTGGGCCCTGCAGAACCTGTGATCAATAAGATCCGAAATCTATTTTTGATGGAACTGCTTTTAAAATTACCAAGAGATACAAAATTGATCACACAATGCAAACAGGATATTCTTCATCAAATAGCAGTGTTGCATAATGAAAGAAGTTTTAAGAGTGTAGTAGTTGTGCCGGATGTGGATGTGGTGTAACGACAGCGCAACTAAGATAAAAACGGTTAAATTTTCTAAATGTTTAACAAGTTTATAAACTCTTCCTTTTTTCGTTTGGCAACATCTATCACGTCGCCGTTTTCCATAAGTACCTGTCCGCCTAAACCCCGAATGTATTTTTTTATATAATTAAGGTTAATGAGATGGCTGTGGTGCACCCGGAAAAAACGGTAAGGCGTCAGTAATTCCTCAAAATCTTTCAGCAGTTTTGTAACGAGTATAGATTTTCCACCTATTAGGTATATCCTGGAGTAGTTGGAGCTTGATTCTATCCGAATGATATTTTTTATTGCAATAAACTCTAACCCATCATTAGCAGGAATGCTGATTTTCTCTTCCTGGCTTTTGAATGACGAGTGATATACCCTGGGTGTTTCTGATCGGTGTCCTGTTTTTTCCTGATTCCGTCTCAATAATCTTTCCACCGAATTCTGAAGATCTTTTATTCCTATTGGTTTCATTAAATAATCAAATGCTTTAACTCTTATGGCATCTACTGCGTAATGATTATAAGCGGTGGTGAAAATAATTTCAAAGTGCATATCGTTTAATTCATCCAGCATGCGAAAGCCGGTCATGCGCGGCATTTCAATATCCAGGAAAATGACATCGGGATTAAATTGCCTTATCAGGGAAATAGCTTCTTCGGGCTTTTGCGCAGTGGCAACCACCTCCACATCAGGGCAAAATTCAATTAGTTTTTGCTTCAGGTTTTGCAGGCTTATAAGCTCATCATCTACTACTATCGCTTTTAGTGGCGCCACTTCTTCCTGTTTTGAAAATTACTTTAATATCTGTTAATTGTTCCATTCAAACTTAGTCGAATAACATATAAACTGGAAATCTCTCCTTAACCTTTTATCCGCTTCATGCATCAGCTCTATTTAGATTGCGTTAAGCAAAACTTCGACCTTGGTGCCTTCCGGGTTCCGGTGCTCATCATACAGATCTGTGATTGAAATTGATTCATTGGCTTGCATCGTCTTGTTGTAACGACTGATCCTGTCTTCAGTAATTTTTAATCCTACGCTTTTGTGATAAGGCTTGTTTTGCAGGTTATAAATTCTTGCTTTTTCACGCCCGATTCCATTATCCTGTATCACATACTTGATCATATCGTTTTGGAGCGAGGCCGTTACTGTCAGGCTCAATTGTTTTTCATCACTGTTGGCAAGGCCATGCAATATGGCATTTTCCACAAAGGGCTGTATCAATAATGGTGGTACGCTGTAGTCACCTTGTTGCAAAGCCGGGTCTATATAGGTTTTAAAATTGAATTTATTATTAAACCGGAGTTGTTCCAGCTCCACATATAGGTTCAGCGTTTCCATATCCTTCATCAACGGTACCATTTCGTTGCGACTGCTATCAAGGATGCTTCGCATCAGGTTCGAAAACTTATTCAAATAATCAGAAGCCCTGCGCTTGTCATTTTGCATAATGAAATATTCGATACTGTTGAGGCAATTAAAAATAAAGTGTGGATTCATTTGCGAGCGCAACACCTGCATTTGTAATTCAGCTTTTATTTTTTGAGACTGTATTTTCAGTCGTCGGTTCCGCTGATAAAACATGATGCCCGTCAGAATAAGTAAAAATATAAATCCGCCAAGGTAAAATATGTTCTTTTGCCTGCTGTTCTTCAACTGGAGATTTGCAATATCATTGTCCTTTTGCAATAACGCTATTTTTTCTTCCTTTTGCCGTGTTTTATACATTGCTTCAAAATCAGCCAGCTTTGATTTAGTTTCCTCATTGGTGAGCGAATCTTTATGCTGCATAAACTCCTGCTGAAACCGGTAGGCTTGCTGGAAATTTTTAAGTTTTGCATTTACCTCGGCAAGCCCTTGCAATGTGAGAACGATAAAAACCTCCTGGCCGCTTTCTTTTGCCAGGGACAATGCACGCAGAAGAGTATCCGCCGCGGGTGCCCACCGGTGAAGGGCCGTATCAATGCTTGCCGCACTCAGGAAATATTTTACTTTTCCCATTTGATCATTTTCTTTCAGCCACGGTCTTATGTCATTAAGAACTGTCCTTGCTTCCGTATATTTTTTTTCGGTAGATAAAATGTTGACGTAAATAAATGGATTGGTAGTATGTAATTGTGCACCATTGTTAATCAGCCTGGCTACAGAGTCGGACAGCTTATTGAAATAAAGTGCGGAATCAATTTGATTAAGATTAGTATAATAGGTGGCCAGGTTTGCTGCTGTTCCCATGAACGGCATATTATTTCCTGACAGATATCCCAGGGCCTCTTTTGCATATTTTATTGCATTGATATCGTCATCAGATTCATCATAGAGCTCTGCAAGATTTGCCATAGGAAGTCCTACTTCTTTTGGATGACCGGCTTTCCGTAGCCCGTCGATTGAATTCCGGTACAATTCGATCGCTGTTCTGAACATCCCGTAGTATTGATACACTCCTGCCATTACAGATGATATGCCATACCTGCGGGGATTGGTGAGTTGCATGGTATCGATTCTTTCATGTAACGAATCAAGATAGGCAAACACAGAATCTTTTTTTCCGGCCTGGAGATATCGCTCCATGATTTCTCTGACCGAGATCAGGTTATAAAAATTCATTTTGTCAGGGAAATATGGAAGAACCTTTTTGTAATATAATATTGCGCTGTCCGGTTCGCCGGCCTGGTATGAAAATGCTTTGGCTACGTCAAAATAAAAGATGCCCTTCATGGTATCCACATTGCCCTTTTCTGCCAGGTGCACACCCGTTCTTGCCATATCATAAACCCTAGTAAGTTGTCCGCTATTGAGTGAATCACCAATGGCATTCATTAAAAATCGCATGCGGGCCGTATCGGTAGTGAATTTATAATAAGCAGATGGTAATGATGCGGAAGGTTCATTTGTTTGGGCATTGGCACTAATCCGGATCAGAGCAACAAGGAAGATAGAAAATAAAAAATATCGTTTAAACGAAGTCGTCATTTAAATGAAGAGACTGTATAATAAATTTAACACTTAACGCTTAAATTATCCCAACGATTTCTTTGTCAGGTATAGATCTCTTGTTTCCTGCATAATTTTTAACTTTAGTGAACGCAAATACATATTTATGAATAATATCAGGAAAGAAGACATCAAACAGGAAGTGTTTGATCTTTACGACGACTATGCACACAGCCGTATTAACCGCCGGGATTTTGTGCAAAAGTTATCAGTGTATGCTGTGGGTGGTCTTACTGTAACGTCTCTAATGAGTTTTCTCATGCCCGATTATAAGAACACGTTACAGGTAAATGCAGATGATCCCCGCATTACTTCAGAATACATCCATTACGATTCTCCAAAGGGTGATGGCGATATCAAAGCATTGTTATCAAAGCCTGCTAATGTAAAAGGTAAGCTGGGCGGTATTGTAGTTGTGCACGAAAACCGCGGACTGAATCCTTATATTGAAGATGTAGCAAAACGAGCTGCCATTGCCGGGTTTATTACTATCGCTCCTGATGCGTTGACTCCTTTAGGAGGGTACCCGGGAAATGACGATGCCGGCCGTGAAATGCAAAGCAAACTCGACAAGAATAAAATGCTCGAAGATTTTATAGCTGCGTATGACTATATTAAAAACGACAAAGATTGCAATGGCAAAGTGGGTGTTGTTGGTTTTTGCTTTGGTGGATGGATCGCTAATATGATGGCCGTACGTATCCCCGGTCTGTCTGCAGCGGTACCATTTTATGGCAGCCAGCCTGCTGCAGAAGATGTGCCTAAGATACAAGCGCCTTTGCTGCTGCATTATGCAGAACTCGATACAAGGATCACCAGTGGTGCTGCCGCTTACGAAGCTGCTTTAAAAGCTAACGGAAAAGAATACACGGCGTATGTATATCCCAACGTAAATCATGGCTTTCACAACGATACTACACCGCGGTACGACAAAGCGGCTGCTGAACTTGCCTGGCAACGGACTATTGATTTTTTCAAAGAGAAATTGCGGTAAGAAAAATCATTTCGAATCCATAGAAGTTTATACAGGTTGTTAAATAGAATTAACACAAAGCACAATGCTTACGATGCCGGGTAAAAGCGTTTGAAAAAAATAAAATGCATCTTTGCGTTGCATTTTCCAAACGACATTTTTTTCTTTTTCCTCACTTTCTATTTTAGCCTCTGCTTCCGAAAAACCCGGTCTCTGAAGGCCCATGTGCTAATTATGCGACTAACCACCCAAAATCTGCGACATACAGGCATCTCACTTTTTAAACGATGTATTTAATAAAGCATCTTATATACATTCAATCACTTTTTAAAAATTACAATTATGAAAAAGATCTTTACACTTATTTTGGTTGCAGCCGGTACTATTAGTGTCGCTTCTGCACAATCTAACAAAGGCAGTGCTTATAATGAGCATAAAAAAATGAACAATGATTATAGTCAGCATGCCATTCCTGGTAAAACAAGCAGCATTGCTTACAAGGATGCTTACTTTTTCAATAAAAAGAAAGACGCAAAGCTGGAAAAGATCAATCGTGAATTTGATCAGAAAATTGCTTTCGTAAAAAGCGACAGGTATTTAACAAGAAGGGAAAAAGCAAAGCAAATTCAGTCGCTGCAAAATCAGCGGAAGAATGAAATAAGCAAGGTAGAATTTCAATATGCAAAATTCGATCAGAAGAGTCATGGCAAAACACCCGGGCATGATATGCATAAATGGTAAATCACCTTTAACCAATTTTTTTAATCAATAAAAAATAATACAATGAAAAAGTTAATTATAATATTAATAGCCGCGATATCCATGAATGCTGCATCAGCTCAAAGCAGGAATAGCAGCTACCGCAACGATGATCATGGAAAAGTAATGCAAAAGGATAATCGCAATTACAACGATCAGCGCAATTCAAAGGATTATGCTTACAATAATAAAAATCAGTCGAAAAATGATGATAGGAACGAGTGGAGGAACGGTAATAAAAACGAATGGAATAACGACGGTAGAAATGAATGGAAGAGTGATCGTGACCGCCAGGAAGCTTATGACCGCATGAATAGAGACTATGATCAGAGAATCGATGGATATAGAAAAGATCGTTTGCTCAGCCCGTACGAAAGAGACAGAAAAATACGCAAAGCCCAACAGGAAAGAGAACAAAGCTCAAAGTCATTCGGAACCGGGCTTATAGTAGGAGGAATAGCAGCTCTTTTGGTGGGTATATTGGCGGGGCATTAAAAAAACAGAACATCAATACATGAAGGCCGTTTTATACGGCCTTTATTGTTTTTTATAGCGGGTGGCACAGTGATTAATTTGTCACAAAGTTTTTTATATCTGTATACTCATAAATAAAAAATCCTTCTCATTTTTTGTTCGGCCGGGTCTCTTGCAAAAGAGGCCCGGATGCACCTAAGTTTTAATCCGACTCTGTGAATTCAATCTTATGTTCAGCAAGAAAATTTTTTATCTTGTCTACGTGAACGCAAATTCCCACATGTAAAAAGGGATAGTTTGATACTTTACTTTTTTTTCCATCATGAATAATTTCTTTCTCTTTTATGTCAAACCCCAGGTGAAGGTGATTGGTAGCAAATTGCATTCCATATATTTTTCCGTCAGTGTCAAACAACGGTCCTCCGCTTTGCCCTCTAAGGCCCGGTGTACTCATTTCAATTCCAATGATGTCTTCCGGAGATTGTCCGGCCACAAACCTGGTAATGATTCCGTCAAGGGGAAATGATGGAGAATTTGGATTACCAGTGTTCAACCATTCAATGTCGTCTGTATCCGGATTGTGCCTGAAATTATTAAATTCCGGAAATGGGAAACCAATTCTGCACAAGTAATTTCCTTGTTTAATATTCTTGCTGTTTTTTATAAATGTGGCATGAGAGCTATAAAATATTTTATTAAATCCCTTAAATTCTAAAATGGCCAGATCTAAAGTTGGATGTGCATGACAATCAATTCGGTCAATTTTATCGAAGCAATTTCGAAAGTTATTCTTTAGCTGGACTGTTGTTTCTTTATTGTATTTATATTTTGTTTCCAGCCCTTGTAAATGGCGCTTGAACTTATTGTCTTTAGATAATTTATTACGTTCACTTTTAAATTTTATGAATGTTTGATTAATAACATCGGCTGCTGATATTAAATTCAGAACATGCTTGCAAGTGATTGCAACACCTTTTTCGTTAACAAAAAAAAATGTCGATGTCCCTGGTGAAACAAGTCCTCCGTAGGTTCTTGAAATACTATGCAGGGGTCTTGTAAATTTTAAAACATTTTCAATTGCTGATTCAAACATATAGTTAGGAGTAGGTTTAAAAATTGCAACCAGCAGCTACGCTTGGATGTGGCGGCATTTGAAAATCCTCAGCCTGTAACCAAAGCTAAATTTATAAATAAGAGTTCATTGTTTATTCTATTGCTTTCCTTTGCCGATGAGTCTCCTCCCCCGAAATTAAAAATTATTATTGGTAAGGAAATGGGAGGGACTCATCATGTTGAATAGAGAAACATTATTGCAGTTACAAGGATCGGGGTTTCATGCCAACGAGTCCACGGCTGCCGTCAGGGCTTTTAGTGAGACTCATGGGGGAAGGAATGTTGGCGGTTCGTGCCTTTAATAATGTTAAAAATGACACGCACAAGTTTTGCATAAAAACAATTAATGAGTCTTTATAAAGTGTATTATTTTTAAAAAGGCTGGGTCATTTGCTTCAGCCATTTTTTTCATTGCTGTCATATGTTTTCGATTCTCTAATACTTCTATCTCGACCGAAACATTCAATTTTGTTTCTGCAATTGCAAATCTTTTTGCCTGCTCTAATATAGGCGGATTAACTTGTTCCGCTTCAGCAATAAGGATTAGAAAAGGAGGTGCATTTCTTGTTATATGTCGATATGGATCTGCATCACGATAATCTTCTGCTGTTTTAAAGAGGCTTTCATAAGTGTCCCTGGTTTCAAACTTGAGCCAAAGTTTATCAAGTGAGTCTTTAGGAATAGAATCTGTATCGTACGACGGATTAAGCATTGTTCCCATTACAACACAGCCTGCTATTTCTGACAAAGAATTGCTTACTTTTTGCAGATATTTTTGATCTGTTGCTAAAAGCGAAGCAATTAGTGCTCCCGAACTATGCCCAACAATAAATAATTTATGAGGATTAGCATGCAGTTTCTCAGTATTTTTTGTTATCCAGCTAAAAGCTAATGCTGCATCCTCCGCCATTGTGGGCCATTTATTTTTCGGACCTAATCTGTAATTAATAATAATAAAACCAATATCTTTCTTTGCAAAATTCATCGCTATCTGTTCATAAGGATTATCAGATTTGTCTCCAGAAACCAAACTGCCTTCATGTAGATATAAAATAAGTGGAATATCTTTCTTAGCAGGAAGATAAATATCCATTTGTTGCTCAGATGTACCGTTGATAACATAAGAAATATTTTTTTGTATAGATATAGTATTGTCCTGTGCTTTTATAGGTTGATAAAATGACAGAGTCAAAAGAATTGCAATTAAAATATATAACATTAAAGTTTTCATCAATAGTTACGTTTCGAGTAGCAATGACCGACAACCGTTAAAGCATTTGTGAAGGCATGGCAATAGCGATTGGTCAGCCGGTACAAATGCTTAATTGAAAAATTGATGTTGAAGATAAATACAAATGGTGAATAGCGAAATGCCTGACGATAACAAAAGATGATAAGAATTACTGCTGTACAAGTGTGGTTTGTCAGCCAAACTTTTACAAATGCAACTGTAGGCTGGCGTTCTTTGTCCCCCAAAACCTTTTTACCAAATTTATTAAAGATGTCAAAATGGTAGCAGTAATTATTGTCCATAAAAATATCGAGTTTAACGAAACGTCTCTGATGTTATACTTTAATTCTTGCCCTGTTTTATAAAAGTCATTAGAAGTAATTAATGTAAAACTTTCAAAATAACACAAAGCCAAAAAACAACCGATAAAAAGGATTGAATAAAAAGCAAGTGTCCACCTAAATGCCGAAATCATCTTGTTTCTTAATATTTGATAACTCAAAAATATTGTCAACGGAATAGAGCAAAAAATTAATCCGAAGATTGGGTCGCCTATGAACCAAAACGGATATTTTCCAAAGAAACCAAGTTTGTCATCTGAAAAATATCTGATAATATCAAGTGTCCACCTATAGAAATATTCATACGCAAGTCTCCCGCCAATATAAAAAATTGTCATCGCAACAATTGTCCAAAGGATTTGTTTTTTAGGGAGTGTCATGTTACGCTTGCCTACAACGTTCACAGCTTTGCGTTCGGCAGGGCATTTGAAAAATGTCCTGCCCGGAACTGAAGCTGAATAAAGTTACTGAAGTTGAGAACATATTCTGTTGATGAGTTGCGCCGGATCGACCCCGAACCCCTGCCTGCCGGCAGGCAGGGAAGCTGATAGTAGTACAAAAGTTTGGCTCGACCCTGTGAGCCCTGCTGACGCAGAACTGCATGTTATGCGGTCGGCTTTCTTGTCAGTCGTGATTTGCGTTGTTCATAGTCTGCCAATAACTTATTCAGTATTTCTATTTTTTCTTTGTCTACTGGTTCTGTCTGGCAAAGTTGGTCGACCATAATATTTATGTCGTAAAATTGGTTGTCTGTGGTGATTTTACCTTTTGCAATTACTTTGTCAACCCGATTGAAGTAAGATTTAAAAATGTCAATATCATACTTAGTTTTGTCTTGCAAGTACTTGTTGAGTTTTAAATCTCCTGTTTCCACTTGCATTTCTGTCAAGTCACGAAACCATTGTTTTAGTCTTGCCAGTCTCCCTTTGTGAAAATGTTCTTCGGTTTGTGTTTTTAATCCCTTGTAATGTTCAACGGAGTCAAAGTCTGTTGTCTTAAAATGCACTTCCTTATTATCAAGGTAGTAGTCAAGTGTTGCTAAAACCAATTCTCGATATTTTTTTAGTTCTGCGTGTTTTTCGTCTTTATTGATTTTGTTATCTCTCATTTCTGGTGAAGTCTTTTAAGCTGCCGCCCAACGTCGACGCATTTACGAAGGCTGGGAATTCGATACTTGTCCTGCCCCGGCTAGCCGACGTTGAATTTAGAAATAAAAGTTGATGATTTTATTTGCTGCTTAAATTTGTTTGTCCTGCCCGAACCATCGCCGCCCAAAGTTGCTGAAAGATGAAACACGGGTTCCGTCCGCCCAGCTTGCGTAGGATACTTTTGTTAGCTGCATGTGCTTTTGCCTTTGGAATCTCTTACTTTGTCAACTCAATTGCCATTTTAATGGCATTGTAAGCATTTACAATACCGCCACTGACTGATAAGCTATCAAATCGTACTGGCGTTTTTGTCTGTGGCTTGTTAACCATTTGATTTGGTTTGAAAGTTGATTTCAAAAGTATTTCTTTCACCTGGCTCACGGATAGTGAAGGGAAATAGGAAAATAATAACGCAGCTACTCCAGAAACTACAGGTGTTGACATGCTTGAACCTGATTTGTAGTCATACGCATTATTTGGTACAGTTGAAAATATATCGCTGCCAGGTGCGAATAAATCAACATTTAATTTTCCATAGTCAGAATATGGATGTGCAAGCCTGTAATCAAATAAAGGCCTGTTCCAACCAACTGTAATAAAATTGCCCGCTTTACTGCCATCATCATAAATTGCTATTGGGAAATGATAATTTTTGGAGCTATCTATGTCAACACCATCATTGCCTGCTGCATGAACAAGCAGTACATTTTTCCTTTCGGCATATTTGATCGCTTCATCAACCATTTTTTTATCAGATGAGTACAGCTTTGAAAAACTCATGCTAATAATCTTTGCTCCATTGTCAACTGCATAGTGAATTGCATTTGCTATATCCTTATCTCTTTCGTCGCCACCTGCAGTTGTAGCAACAATTGGCATAATCAAAACATTGTCTGCAATTCCGTCAATTCCTTTATCGTTATTTCTTTGAGCCGCGATTATCCCTGCTACATGAGTACCATGTGTGAGATTTGGTGAAAGCTTAAAGTATGGGCTGCCATAAAAACGGTTACTTGAATTTGAAGTATCATTTGCGATTAATTTGCTTGAATTGTAATTTATGTTGTAAGAGAACTGAAAGTCGAGGGAGTCTTTACTATTCAATTTTTCAAAATATTCCTTTTTGGCTTTTTTGTAAATCGTATATTCTTTTTTTTCATTTGGCTTTAGCAAAGTTGTGTCTATGTTTTCGAACTTGTTTTTCCACGCAAGATAAAATTGAGTTGAGCTGGCTTGTTCATTTTCTATAATTGTTCCGTCTTTTGCTCCTCTGAAATTCCAGCCATGAACATCATCAATATAACCGTTATTGTCATCGTCAATACCATTGTCGGGTATCTCTTTTTTGTTTGTCCAGATTATATTTTTCAAATCTTCATGATGTATGTCAACACCATTATCTATTACTGCAACTATTACAGTTTTAGATTTTCTGCCTTTTAAAAGCTCATAAGCTTTGTCCAAACTGATACCGGCAACAGAATCTGTCTTAGGGTCTTTTTCAAACCAGTCTTTAGGGATTGTCTTTTGCGAAGCTGTCTGAGCATAATTTTCGAGATTAAGAAAATTGCAAAGACAAAAAAGGATTATCGGTCTTAATAAATTTTTTTCTATTGTTCATTTTGAAGTGTCATTATAGCATTGCAGCTAACGAGCAGGGCTTTATGCAGGTTGGGTATTAGAATTCCGTCTGCCGATAACAGCTGCTGATTGAAAATATATTGTTTAATTTCCTTTGCCAATGAGTCTCCTCCCCGAAATTAAAAATTATCACTGGTAAGGTAACGGCAGGAACTCATCATGTTGAAAAATAAAGAAACATTATTGTAGCTGCAGGGGCCGGGGCTTTATGTCAATGAGTCCATGGCTGCCGCACAGGACTTTAGTGAGACTCATTGGAGAAGGAGCTGAAACTTATTACAGAAACTGAAAAAGTTTTCTTAGAAAATTTTTTGACGTAGTAGTTGTGCATCGGTCACCTAATGTTGTACGCTGGCTTTCTGTTTATTTCTGTAGCATCAAATTTTTTAAATTAATACTTCCACAATTAATTTCTTTTTCGCTTATTAATGGGTGTCCTGCCGTGCTAGCGTATCGTGAAATTTTATAAATAAGATTTTGTCCATTTAGACTAAGTCCTGTTCGCAATGTGCTACCAGGTGTTATTTCTGTCGTAAGGCTTAGTAATACAACATAAAAACCACTCGATTCTTTAGGGTTAATAATTCTTTTTAAAGAAGACGGCTTATGAATACTACTATCTAAAAAAGTTTTTAAACCTGTAAAACCATAGTCATAAAATGGCTCTTTATCAATGGTCATTGTATCAGGTGGAACCAATACTTTAAAGTGGTTGCCGGGTAACCCGGGAGCTTCATAAAGATCTAAAGGAAAGTCAATCTTTAATTCTAGTGAATTATCTGTTTCATTGGTTATTCGAGTCCAAAAAATAACTTTAAAATATTGCTTACCATTAGGGCCAGTGTATGTAGCACCTTTGGGTAAACTGTTATGTATTATAATACGCTTACCTGTAGCATCTGCATACTCATAGTGTCTTACCGAATTGATAGTTTCTATATCAACAATATCTGGTTTTGATTTACTGGCTTGTCCACAGGAAAATAATCCCGTTGTCGCCATAATCAATAATAGTATGTTTGTTTTCATTTTGGTCTTCCTTTGCCGATGAGTCTCCTCCCCGAAATTAAAAATTATTACTGGTAAGGAAATGGGAGGGACTCATCATGTTGAATAAAGAAACATTATTGTAGCTGCAGGGATCGGGGCTTCATGTTAATGAGTGCGCGGCTGCCGCACAGGGGCTTTTAGTGAGACTCATTGGAGAAGGAGCTGAAACTTATTACAGAAACTGAAAAAGTTTTCTTAGAAAATTTTTTGACGTAGTAGTTGTGCATCGGTCACCTAATGTTGGCAGCAGTTTATCACATTTGAATGAAAGTAATGTTACAATCCTTTAATTTGATTTTTTAGGTTTAAATTTTAAAACCTTTAAACCTTTAATGTCACCAACGTATATATTGCCCTTTTTGTCAAAAGCTATATCATGAAACCAGCATGAGGTTCTATTAGTTGAAGCATTTGCACCAAATCGACCTTTGCTATGGGAAGAGGAGTCAATTTCAAAAATAGTTGAACCCTTTACCAAACTATCTGCTCCTTTTGTAGGATCGTAGTCAACAGCAAAAAGATGATTTGCATTGTCAATGGTAACTGCAGGAAGTTGTTCTACATTGACATCGTTTTTTAGTTCTTTTATAAAATTACCCGCTGTGTCAAATAGTTGCACTCTATTGTTTTGCCTGTCCGCAACATAAATAATATTGTTTTCATCGATGGCTAAGCTATGTGGTATATTAAATTCACCGGGCTTATCTCCTTTTTTCCCCCATTCAAAGAGATATTTTCCTTCTTTTGAAAATTTGACAACTCTACTATTACGATATCCATCGCTGACATAAAAGGAACCGTCATTCGCAACTGCAACATCAGTGGGATAATTAAAATGTAACGAGTCATTACCTGCAACTTTAGCAACACCCAGTGTCATCAATAATTTACCATCGTGAGTGAATTTAAAAATTTGTTGCAAACCGACATCGGTAACCCAAACATTATTTTCTTTGTCAACTGTTAAGCCATGTGGCATAATAAATAAATTCGCACCCCAGCTTTTTAATAGTTTTCCGCTTTCATTGTCAAGAAGCAATATGGTATTTGCTGAAATTGGTGTATCTGGGAAAACTTCGTTCAATGTTTTCCATCGTCTTTCGGCTCTATGAAATAAAAATATGTTTTGGCTGGTATCAATTCCAATCCCATTTACTTGACCTAAGCTGAATCCTTCAGGTAATTGGGGCCATTTTACTAATTCATAATTAATTTGTCCACGAATATCCGCTTTAGTCTTTTTACTTTCGTTGCAAGACAATAGGCAAAGGCTGATTAAGACTGCAAAAAAGACTTTCATATTTAGTTTAATAATTTTAATGGGAAATTCCCGAACAAATTGCTGCCAACGGTACGGCTTTGTGCAGGCGGGGAAAAAGAATTCCGTCTGCCCGAACCGTAGCCAAACTTATAATAAAAAATTCATTGTTATTACTATTGCTCAACAGAGTTACGTCAGATGGAACTGTGGCTGAAAACATGCACCAATGCTGATTGTTACTTTTCCTTTGCCGATGAGTCTCCTCCCCGAAATTAAAAATTATTACTGGTAAGGAAATGGGAGGGACTCATCATGTTGAATAAAGAAACATTATTGTAGTTGCAGGGATCGGGGCTTCATGTTAATGAGTCCACGGCTGCCGCACAGGGCTTTTAGTGAGACTCATTGGGGAAGGAAATTTATTTTTAGCTGAAACTTATTACAGAAACCGAAAAAGTTTTCTTAGAAAATTTTTTGACGTAGTAGTTGTGCATCGGTCACCTTTTGTTGGCAGCCGTTAATCTTTAACTTTAGGTTGTTCATGTGTCATACAATGTATTCCACCTCCACCACGGTTAATGGTCAGCGTATAAATCTGAATTATTTTTTTAGCGGGGAATAAACGAGTAAATAATTTTTTTGCCTCCTCATCTTTTTCTTTCTGAGATTCTGTCATTCCAGGTTTCCAATATTTCGGAATTAATAATACATCATTACTCACAAAGTAGTTTACATAACTTGCAGCAGGGACCCTATGAATGGTATCACCAAGCCCAAATCCAAATTTTGCCATATTCGGCAGGTCAACATTTTCTATGTAAAAACTATAAATCAATTGCACCGGCTCAGGCATGGGAATGCGGTGGATAGTAATTTTTTTTCCTTCAAAGGTAGTTGCCTTGCTCAGGATTTGGAAGTTCTCCTCCAGCATAAAATAGTTAATGCTGTCAACCGGATTTTGCCAATTAATTTCTTTTTGTATTTCAGGAAGAATAACTGTTGTTTCGTTTACAAATCTGCAAAGTTCATCTACATGCATATTGGCGCCGCCACCAAAATAGTTTTTGAAAAATGGACCGAAGTTTTTGTACAGCTTGTCTTCTGCAAGTCCGTCTTTGAGCCAGATTATTTTTTTTGCTCCCAATGTTCTTTTAAGTTCGGCTTCTATTTCCGGAATTGACTTTGACGGGTTCCGCTGTAATGCCATTTCTTTGATAATCATAAGTGTTCCTCTGCCGTTTGATTCTATACCTCCTCCTTCAAATACAAAATCACTTTTAATTACAGGCAATTTCAGTTGTTCAGCTAACCGATCATCGTATTCACCAACTCGTCTTATGTCATCAGGCATGGATTCGTTTGCAATGTCGGGATAAGCACCATACATAGAATAATTAAAACAGGTTATTGCAAGATGCCCGCTATCAACAACAAAAAAAAGCGGGTCTCTTGTCCAAAAATCAGTGTCAGGGTCGGTTACAAAATGAATAGTAGCAGAATTGATTCCATAACCAGATAGTTTTGAAATAATTGAAGGTTTCAAAGTGTCGTTCGGAATGTTAAGTGTAATGGAGTTATACGGTTGTAATGCCTCAATAACTCTGCACAATACTGTATCCCGCCTGTCCTTCCCAAACCATGCAAGGTGGACTCTCTCTTGTTTCTCCCACTCTGCCGGAACTCTTACTGTCTGTGCCCACACTGGTAAGGTTGCCAGATACAAAGCAATAAAAAAGATTGTTAGTTTCATTATCGGGGTTGTTACTTTTAATGGCTGCTAACGGTACGGCTTGGCGATGTGGCGGTATTTGAAAATCGTCAGCCCGTAACCGCTGCTAAATTTATAAATAAAAGTTCATTGTTTATTCTATTGCCTGGCTTTATTCGTCGGCTGGAACTGAAGCTGAATAACGAACAAAAGTTGAAAATATATTCTATTGCTCATCCGTGTTCCGTCAGCCGGATATGCCGCCGATAGCAGCACTAAGATGAGGATTTATTCGTCGCCCCCCGCTGACGCAAAACCTCGCTGTTGGCTGTAGTTTTTTAATGCTCTTTAATTTTCTCTACTTCTGCAAAAACTCTCAGAAAATTTTCACTGCTAATTTTTTTCAATTCAGTTATTGTCCAGCCTCGGCGTGCCAGTTCAAGCAATAATTTTGGATAAGAACTTACATCTTCCATTCCTTTTATTGTATACTCGATTCCATCATAGTCCCCGGCGATTCCAATATGATCAACGCCAATTATTTGTTTTACATAGTCAAAATGATTAGCAAGGTCCGACACTGTAACAACCGGCTTTGGATTGTCTTTCTCCCATTGCACGAATATCTTGTCAAGTTCGTTGCTGTCCGCTGGGTTCTTTTGTAACCTTTCGTATAACAGCGTACCTAAGCTATCACTACCGTTCAACCATTTATTAAAAGCATTGGTCGTAAAATATGGCACTGGAGTAAGCATGATAATGCCTCGGTTCGTTTTCAGTCTTACAAGTATCTCATCTGAAACATTGCGGTTAACATCGCATAAGGCTCGTACGTTTGAATGACTAAAAATAACAGGTGCAGTCGTTACGTCTAAGATATCTGACATTGCTTTAGAGGATATATGAGACATGTCTATCAATACGCCCAACTGATTCATTTCTTTTACCATCTCTCTTCCTTTGGCTGATATGCCATTGTACTTCGCTGTATCATCACTTCCATCCGCTAACTGGTTTGTTTTATAGGCAAATGTCACACTGCGTAATCCTAATTGATAATAAGTTCGAAGAAGATATTTATTATTACCAAGCCTCCCGGCTCCTTCCAATGATGGAAGAATAGTAATCTTTCCTTCTTGTATTCCTTTTCTCATCTCTGCAGACGTACCTACTATTTTTAAATCCTTTTTGTATCTATCCTGCATCCTGTATAGCAGGTCCCATCCTTGCATATAAGAGTCAAGCGTTTTTTCTCTCCCGAATACATTTAACAGGACTCCACCTGCACCACCTTGCCTCAATCGTGGTATGTCAGTCTGTCCCGCTGTGCCTACGTCAATGCGGTAGTCATCCAGATCTTTTGGACAGGTTTTGCAATCAAAGTAATGAACAAACAGATCATTGTGACCATCAATAATTGGTGATGATTTTAAAACTTCGTCCACAATTGATTGTGCTTCTTTTTCTGAGCGTTTGTATTGTGTAGGATTGGTTTGTGCATGCACAAAAGTGGACATTAAGAGGGTTAATGCTGTCAGAATGGTGATTATCCGAGATTTCAATTTCATATGAATGCTATTAAAATTACAGCCAACGTTAGGCATTTGTGCTGTTGGGGGCTTCATCTATTCGTCGCCCCCGGCGACGGCTGCCGAATGAAGAACTAAAGTAGAAAATGTTATATTCTATTGTCAAATTTATAATTGTTAAGCTGGAACAAAAAGCTGAGCAGCGAACCGAACGATGAAAGACGCATTCGTCAGCCCCAATAGCACAAATGCTTTTGTGTGTGCCCTGAATGATAAATATAGTTCTTAGAAATGAGAAAGCCAGAGAGTGAAAGTCTCTTATGTGTCCCGATAGCTATCGGGAAAACATTAGCAAGCCGCAAGGGTGATAGCAGTAATGTTATATCTGAAGTAAGCGGGACTGCAAAAGATTGCACTGACGAACAGGAACTGCATAAGAGGCATAACTGAATGGATGAGTAAGCACATCATTACAAAGTCCCAAATGATTAATTCAGTTATGTAGATGCAGCAGTAGTAATCCGAAGGCTATTTATCTTACCGGGGGAGATCCTAATCCCGACAAGTCGGGAAAGGAAGTCAGCAGAGGTCATAGTAGTTGTTGGTAACGAGCCGTTGGAAAGAACGGAGGTCTCACAAAACAGCGAAGGACTGAACGTTAAGTCGCTTCACATTCAGTAAGGAGGTTCAAATCAAACTTGCCAGCCTTACTTTAAACGAAGCAGGATGCAACTGGTGTAAAGAGCGGTTGCATTTATACTTAACGAACCGCTGTATTCGTGATCCGAACGTACAGTGGTGTGAGAGGCGCACCTCATCACTTACAAGTGGTGAGGCCGTCTACTCGATTGTAGGCAGGGCAGCAGATAGAATCAGTCAACTCTTACCAGCACTCTTTTCCCTATTTCAAAAGTTCGATCACCGATAACCAAGGTGTCGCCTTTTATTTCAAACTGGCGTTTTTGGTCTGTGCCGATATACCAAGGAATGTTACCACCCCTTTAGGATGATGTATTACGGTTGAATTTTTCAGATCTATTGTGTAAGTACCAAAATAGTTCGCACCGTTTGTAGTCAATAATTCAAGAATTGTAAAACGACGTTTTGCGGCCCGAATCTGAGCTAAAGTTTAATGGCTTTTACTGAAACATTTAAATGACAACACCACTTTTTGTATAAGTAAAATAGCCACTTGGATGTTCTCCATAAGGTTGTACCCATTTATTCGTTGCTGAATCAAAATCAGAAAAGCTTACAAGCCTCCATGTACCTACCAATTTATTTGTTTTTGTGTCGCCCTTGCTTGTGTTACCAGAATTGCAGGATACTACAAGAAACAATGCAGGAAATAAAATAAATAAATGCCGTTTTTGCATATAAGTGATGTTGGTTAGCCTTGCGTTAGGGCTTTGCGTTCGGCGGGGCATTTGGAAAACGTCCAGCCCGGAACTCGAAGCCGATTAAGTTATGACCAGTCCTGAAAAAAGTTGACTGGTTTATTAATAATAATCCTGTTATTGGTTTACTAAGATAATTCATCCTGAAATAGGTTGATCCAGAAAAGTGGTTGGTGGTGCGCTGGCAAAAAATATTTTTGTAGCCTTTTATAGCTAAAGAAAATATTTTTTTGTGCAGGCCTATGATAATTTCTGCATCGCCGGTTCATGATCTTTTCGTTTATAATAATAATTTTTCCATCGTTTTATTTGTGTATTTTTTGCGTGTGCACTTCATCGGGTATCTGCCAGTTGAGACTTGCATGTCTGCGTTTGTAGTTGTAAATGGTGATTCCTCTTGCAATGTGCCGCGAGGCGTGATCAATAGTATCGTAATAGTTGCTGATGAGCTCGGTTTTTAAAA
>CAWCNR010000007.1:0-898050 GCA_963796995.1 uncultured Bacteroidota bacterium | reverse complement strand
GCATCGTCTTAACAGGCTGCGCTATTGCATCTGGCATCAGTGGAAGAAAATAGAACGAAAGAAGAAAAATCTGATTCGCTTAGGAGTGGATTATTATCATGCCAGTGTGTGGAGCAGAAGAAGAATGGGAGGGTGGGCTGTAGTCAAAGCCCGATACTGGTGACAACAATTACGCTGGAACGATTAAGAAAACGAGGTTACCAATCCATGCTCGATTATTATTTTCAAACATCTCCGCAACTTAATGAACCGCTGTATTCGCGACCGAACGTACAGTGGTGTGAGAGGCGCACCTCATCGCTTACCGGCGGTGAGGCCGTCTACTCGATTGGCTGTAGTGCTATCATAATTATTAAAAAGCTCGTATAGCTCTTACCCGCTTTCTGCCACTCTACTTTGTGTTGCCTTAACGCCATTAAGAAAATTGAAGATTTGTATATAAGTATAATCAGTTGCGGACTCTGTAGAACTCCAGTAATTGTTTGAAAAACCACCTCCAAGAACAGTCCTTTGTGAATACAGATTAGATAATTGGTCTATTGATGGCAAAAACCAATCATTGGAACCTCCACCTTGATAATCTCTGCAAAGTTTGGCAGCATACGAGCCTGTATTACCAATTACGTTTATTATTTGAGTTGTATTTGCTGAGCCATCCGTTGCGCTCGTCGCATTAGTTTGAACATGATTTCCATTATCCCAATATTCTGCTGATAAACTTTGGTCATTAACAGCTACGATTAAACCATGCTTTCCTGTTCCATCAATGTAAAATATTTTACCGCCGCCAAAACTTTGACCAATTGTATATGTAGTTGAATTATCCGAACTGCCACCTTTCTTACAAGAAACTGCAAACAATAAAAAGAAAAATATAATTATAATATTCGTGTGCTTAATCATATTATTAAATTTATTGTTACAGAAGATTTGTTCAATTCGTTGTTAAACATTAGGATTTCCTCCGCTTGCTATAAAAGTATCGCGGTCTATCTCTGTTACTAAAGGAATAGAAATTACCGCAGTTGGGTCTTTCAAAATGTCTCTTGATAGCTTTTTCATTTCGTCCAAATTTTGTTCTGCAGAAGTATAATATAAGGCATCGCCCTCATTAACTATCTCTCCGTTTTTTGTTTGAATATATTTGAATTCAAAATATTTCATTGCTAAACTATTTTATGCATTAAAGGCGGATGTTTTTTTGCTGTGCAAGAGCATTTTTTCTTGCTTCGGAACCATTCGTTAAAAGCTCCAACTCCAATTTATTAAATCCTTTTGTTATTTCTTTAATTAAAGCAGTTGTGTTTATAACAATTACACCGTTTATTTTGTCAAAGGGCTTTTTAAATTCTTTGTCATTTGTTACTGCATATCTACGAACTGATGAATAATTGTGAATAATTGCATGTCGGAATATTGTGTACAACTTTAATCCACTAAAAACTGGAATATATTCTGAGATAAAACTTTCGGTTCTTGTTGATAAGTCCGTCATAGTTTTTGGGTATCGAAACGATGCTAATTGGTCAATGAAACAAATACTTAAAATGAAAGCAGCAATAGTTCTTTTTCTATTGTGCCTAATGTCTCCTAAACCGTAAGTTTTGAAACTATTTATAATACCTGCAATTAGTTTGTCGTCTTTAGTCTGTGTCATTGATGAACTGTCAAAAGGCATTACAGCTAACGAACAGGGCTTGCCGAAGTGGGGGCAATAGAATTCCGTCCGCCCGGCTAACTGAAGCTAAATTTATAAATAAAAGTTGATGATTTGCACATAGCTAAATTAATAACGTCCTGCTGGATATGAAGCCAAATTGAAAAACAAAAAGTTGAAACACGGCTTCCGTCCGCCCCAATAGCACAAATGCGCCTGTGTGTGCCCTGAATGATAAATATAGTTCTTAGAAATGAGAAAGCCAGAGAGTGAAAGTCTCTTATGTGTCCCGATATCTATCGGGAAAACATTAGCAAGCCGCAAGGGTGATAACAGTAATGTTATAACTGAAGGAAGCGGGACTGCAAAAGATCTGCACTGACGAACAGGAACGGTATACGAGGCTACATGAATGGATGAGTGAGCACATCATTACAAAGTCCTTAACCAATTAATTCAGGTAGTAGATACCGCAGGAATCGGAAGACGGATTTAGGCCCTTACCTGGGGAGGTCTCCTCATGTACGGAACATTAAGGAGAAGTCAGCAGAGGTCATAGTAGTTGACGGTAACGAGCCGGAAAATATCCGGAGGACTCACCAATCAATGAAGGACTGAACGTTAAGTTGTTTCAAATTCGATAAGGAGGTTTAATCCGCCAGCTTGCCAGCCTTATTCTAAACAGAACAGAGATATCACCGGTGTAAAGAGCGGTGATTGTATACTTAACGAACCGCTGTATACGCGACCCGTACGTACAGTGGTGTGAGAGGCGCACCTCGTCAGTTACAACTGGCGAGGCAGTCTACTCGATTGTGTGTTCGCCCTTCGTCAGTGTGTCCAACAGCTTACTGTGTCCAATGACTCTGAGTGTGTCCCGGAAGCGTTGGCACAAGGCAGGCTCTTTTGCAAGGTTGGCTTTTGTGTGTCGGCTTTGTGTGCCTTGCAAATGTGCCTGACTTGGTGCGTTGGCATTATACAGAGAAGTCAAATTTATAAACGCCCTCATTTATTAATGAGACAGCAACATCTGTTCTTCCGTATCTATTTAGATGCAGCCTTCTAACCGGTTGTCCAAGAGGAACACCAATTCTTCTACGAAGATATTCTCCTAATTGGCTTGCATGAGGGAATGAACTTACTTGTTTAGGATAAACAATTCCGTCAATCGGTTGGTTGCCAAATAATAAGCCTTCCATGCTAATACCATCATCCCAAATAATTTCTATCGCATCGTTATGTCGGTGCATTCTTCCTCTTCCATCAAAGTGTAAAGGGTTAAGCTGTTTTGGTGGAAATAGTTCTGGAAAATCTCTAATATCCTGAACTCTAATTTTTATATAGGCGTCATTTCTTGTAGTATGATTTAATGGGTTTTGCCCCCAATTTAACCCTGCTGCATTTTGAACTTCTCCATCTCTGCCTAATAATGAAAGTAAGCAAGTTGTTTCAAGTGTTTCAGCTTGCTCAATAATTTGTGCAGCTCCAACTTCAAAGGCAGGAAATTGAATTGTTCAAGACTCGTGTAATGTAGTCATTCAATGGATTGAAAGTGTCGTGTGTTGTTTCAGCTAAAATTTCTCTGAAAGGTGTTGTTAGTCCATTGCTTGAAAAATTTGCAGAACCAACTAAAGCATGAACGATTTGTCCCCTGTTACGCCACGCATAACACTTTGAATGTACTGGAAAATTTGAGTAAAAAATATTTATGTTCTCAATTTCATTTTGCAAACCAATCAAAGAATTGTGAAGTACTCGTTGAATTCCTTCAGCCCCATACATTCCATAAACAACTCTGGAATGAAAAGGAAGGGTATGTAAGCGCTGAATTGGTCTGGGTCCAACATAACCTGATAAAACGATTAGCTCATCAGTTTGAAACATTTCATGCCGATGAAAAATAATTTCTTCTAAATTTTCAGTGTATAGCATGCCGGCAATTTACTTTTTGTTTTTGAGTGTGATATTGTGTTCCTTTTTTGGTGCGTTGGAAAATTTTCTATTGAATGAACGGGTGATGTCAGAAAGATTTACACTTTCAATTTTTTCAATTTCATAATTACATTTCTCACAAATTTCCACAATTACTTGGCTCATGTCAATCGTTGTGCCTTCAACAATCCCGTCACCAATAACCATTACAAAATATGAATTTGGTTTTGAAACTCTTGAAAGTCCATTCATAATTTGCGTCATTGAATCTATGTATTCAGCTTTCGCAACCTCAAATATCTTGGTGTCTATTCGGTGATGGTTTCCAATTTCTTTTTGTCTTACAGGTCTGTGGTCGTAGCCCAACCAAAACATTCTTTGTTTATGATACAAGTAATAATCAAAAGTGTTGATGTAAGGTGGTGAAGTAATTACAAAGTCAAAATAATTCTCCGGATATTTTCTCAACACTTCATTCGTGTCTCCGTTATGAACTTCTGCTTTTGCACTTATTGGATGTTCGTTTAAACTTAATACTTGAATGTAATTTAAAATGGTATCTATAAAAGAAGAAAAAACAATTCCGTCCGCATGATTTTTATTTTTTGCTGTATATCTCACTTCACTGTCTTGATTAGAAACCTTTACTATAATTTTTGAAAACGCACAATACAATATGTCTTTGATGTTTTGATTTTCAAACTTGTCAATTTTGTATTTAAGTATTGCTAATTCATTGCTGACATTATCTTGAAACCAATGATTGCGATTTGGAAAATCAGGAATTAAAATTTTGCCGTTACCATTGCCATTTGTGAACAAACCACTTTTTAATTGCGGTTGAATTTCAGAAATAAAATCTCTGATTGAATTTATTTCTTCTACAGAATAGTGATTTGTTTTTGCCTTTGAAATAATGTAAGCGATTGGGTTGAGGTCAATGCCAATAGAATCCATTCCGTTTAAAACACCTTCAACCAAAGTAGTGCCACTTCCGCAAAATGGGTCAAGGATTGTAAAGCCACGTTTACAATACAAATTGAAAAACTTGTTTACAAGCTGCGGAGTGTATTTTGCAGGATATGGATGAAATCCATGGGTGTAATAAGTGCTCTTATTATTTTGGTTGTCAGTTATCATTAGAATTTTTCGCCTTTAATATTTTTTCTGAATACAAGAATAAATGAATGTCCGATGTTGAAGTAATATCGTCTGGCTTTATTTCCTCCAAGGCGAAATGAATTTTCTTTGATTTGACTGGTCCCAAATAATCATGTCCCACATTTTCCAACCAGTCTTTTGTGCTACTTGCATGAGGTCACTGTGCAAACTCATGTAAGGAATATTATTTTCCATGTCTCTGTAATCACGCACTACCCAAACATTGTATGCACCTTGCTTTGCAACTTGAAAAAGGGATAAAAATAATTCCTGCATTTTCAATAGATATTCTTCATATGTGGTGTTGCCTAAATCTTCTTCGTGTTTGGAATATGGCTTTGCCAATTTTCTGCTCTGATTTTTATAAGTATTTCCTATGAAATCTTTATCTGCAAAGTTCTCACGAATCTTATTAAGCAAATTTGCATAAGGTGGTGAAGTCAAAATAAAATCTGCTGTGTCAACAGGAAGATGATTTGAAACATTCATAGCTGAATCTTGAATCACTATTCTTCGGTAGTCATAGTTTGCCTTTCCGTCTTTTGGGTCAATGCCTTGATTGAAAAGTTTAATGAAATCATGATTGAGTTCAATTCCGATTGAATGTCTATGTAGAATGTTTGCAGCATCAAGTGTTGTCCCAACACCTGCGAACGGGTCAAACACCGTGTCACCAGGCTTTGAATAAATTTTTATGAAATGTTTTGCCAAAGCAATTGGAAAAGCCGCACCGTGTGTTCTTCTTTTTTCAGTTATAGGACTGTTGAATATTTGTACACTTTTACCGTGTATAGTCCACTCACTCCCATTGAGGTCATTTAGGTCGTGTCCGTTCAAAGTAACTTTCTGTACTTTCTTTTTTTTCTCCGGTTGCTTTTCAAATTGGCTAAAGTCAATGAGATAAAGCTGCTCACCATCTTCCCAGATTTTTATATCATCTTTCTCATGTATAGGATAAGGTTTGATAGTTTTTTTATTTTTTGTCAAAGTCATTTATGTTTCTTTCGTTGATATTTAATTTGTTCTTCTGCAACCTGCATTGCTTTCAATGCCAAATCTTCTTCCCCTACTTCATTAATAATCTTCTGGCTTAAAAAGAACTGTCAATTCTTCTTCATCGTGTTTGTAAATCTTTGCAAGCTTAGTCACCACATCTTTGGAAAGCGGTCTTTCACCTCGTTCCATTTTGCTTAGAATAGCAACATCAATGTCCAGTATCGCAGCTACTTTGCGAAGTGGTAGTTCATTTTCCTCTCTGAGTTTTCGGAGTTTGTCTCCAATGGTTTCTGTTGACATATCATCTATTGACAATTTATGTCAAATTTAGTGGCTGTCGCTCTGGTGAGTAAAGATATTATTGCTGAAGTGTCGAACATATGATGATAGATATTCGTCAGCCGGGGTGGGTGGGCTGTGCGTTGGCATTTTTAGCTCTTTGCAAGGTTGGCTTTGTGTCGGGGTTTTGTGTGCCTTGCAATGTGCTAAAAATAGCGTGGGGTCGGGTCGGCAAAGTCATGGATGTTTGAATATGTGTAGGATGTTGTTTAGGGTGACGTATAACGTTAAGGCTTGCAGCAGGTGGGGAAATCGAATTCCTTTCTGCCCGGAACCGTTGCCAAATTTATAATTAAAAGTTCATTGTTGATTCTATCGCTCAATAGAGCTTTTTCAGCCGGGACTACGGCTGAATACATGTTACAAAAGTCTCATTGTTATTCCGTTCAGCCCCACTTGCACAAATGCCGATGTGTGTGCCCTGAATGATAAATATAGTTCTTAGAAATGAGAAAGCCAGAGAGTGAAAGTCTCTTATGTGTCCCGATAGCTATCGGGAAAACATTAGCAAGCCGCAAGGGTGATAGCAGTAATGTTATATCTGAAGTAAGCGGGACTGCAAAAGATTGCACTGACGAACAGGAACTGCATAAGAGGCATAACTGAATGGATGAGTAAGCACATCATTACAAAGTCCCAAATGATTAATTCAGTTATGTAGATGCAGCAGTAGTAATCCGAAGGCTATTTATCTTACCGGGGGAGATCCTAATCCCGACAAGTCGGGAAAGGAAGTCAGCAGAGGTCATAGTAGTTGTTGGTAACGAGCCGTTGGAAAGAACGGAGGTCTCACAAAACAGCGAAGGACTGAACATTAAGTTGTTTCAAATGTTGCATGGAGTTTTTATACAGCCATGCATTAAGCGAAACAGAGAAACAAAAGAAGTAAGATGATTGAGCAGGTAATCAACCGAAGGAACATGCATCTTGCATACAAACAAGTGCTGGCCAACAAAGGCTCAGCAGGCGTGGATGGAATGCAGGTAAAAGAGTTGAGAAGCTTCATCCAAAACAATGGAGCGGCCATTGCTCTGCGCATGGTCAAAGGAAGTTATCTGCCACAATCCATTTTGGGAGTTTCCATTCCCAAGAGCAATGGTAAAACCCGTTTACTGGGTATTCCAACGGTGGTTGACCGATGGCTGCAGCAAAGCGTGGCGCAGACCATCACACCATTATTCGAGTTTGAATTCAAAGAGCACAGCTATGGATTCAGGCCAAACAAAAGCGCACAGCAATGTGTACAACAATCACTGAATTACATTCACCAGGGGTATCAGCATATTGTTGATATTGACCTGAAAAGTTTCTTTGATGAAGTAGATCATTGCCTGCTGCTGCAATTGTTGTACCGCAAGGTAAAATGCCGTCTGACCTTACGCCTTATACGCAAATGGTTAAGAGCGCCGATATTAATTAACGGCAAGCTGATCAAACGCAGAAAAGGTGTGCCGCAGGGCAGTCCTTTAAGTCCTTTGCTGTCCAACATCATATTGCATGAGTTGGATAGTGAGCTGGAAAAACAAGGATTGAAGTATGTACGCTACGCCGATGATTTTAGTATCTATACTAAAAGCAAAAGCACAGCACGCAAAGTGGGCAATGCAGTTTTTCTTTTTCTGAAGAACAAACTAAAATTGTCCATTAACCGTGAAAAAAGCGGCCTACGCAAACCTGTTCAGTTCGGGATACTGGGACATCGGTTTGTTCCAACGTATCAGAAAGGGACAACAGGAAAATACCAGTTAGTAGTAAGCGACAAAAGCTGGAAAAACCTGAAACAAAATCTGAGAACCATTACACGCAAAACAACTCCATCAAGTGTAGCTCAGCGCATCGCACAACTGAAAGAAGTTGGCAGAGGATGGGTGAATTACTTCCGCATGGCAAGCATTCACGGCAAACTTAAAGACCTCGACAGTTGGATTCGCAACAGGCTGCGCTATTGCATCTGGCATCAGTGGAAGAAAATAGAACGAAAGAAGAAAAATCTGATTCGCTTAGGAGTGGATTATTATCATGCCAGTGTGTGGAGCAGAACAAGAATGGGAGGGTGGGCTGTAGCTCAAAGCCCGATACTGGTGACAACAATTACGCTGGAACGATTAAGAAAACGAGGTTACCAATCCATGCTCGATTATTATTTTCAAACATCTCCGCAACTTAATGAACCGCTGTATTCGCGACCCGAACGTACAGTGGTGTGAGAGGCGCACCTCATCACTTACAAGTGGTGAGGCCGTCTACTCGATTGGCAGTAGGTTTGGTCAATATCCATTCAATTTATCGTCAGGGTTGTAAACTTTATCCATCGTATAAAAAACTCTGTCCGCCGTTTCAAATTTTACAGAATGTTCTGCACAAACGTCTTGCAATTTTTGTAAATAGTCAAGGTAAATTGTTATTTGTTCGTTGATATTTGTTACAGGATATTTAAGCTCTTTGCCGTATAAAAAACGAAAAACTCTTTGGTCAATGATTTGATAAATTTTAGGATTTCTAAATCGTAAAACTGTTGAAGCCATTGCAAGCCGAAATCCTTTTTGCTCTTTGCTTAGAAGCCGTAATAAAATTGCTCCTGTCAATTCTGGATTAATTTGAGTGTCTTCTTTTTTAATTTGGTTAATGAGGTTCAAAGTTTCATTGTCAACGGCTGCGTACCGATTTACCTTCCATAAAACAATTTCATTTATTATGTCTTGGCTGAAGTCTGTGTCTAACTTATCAAGTTTTGAGGTCAGGTCGCTTTGATAATTATAGACTGAATTTTTGATATCGTCTGCCGATATTGGAATTTCGTTAATTGTCAGCATAGCTATTTTAGGGAATTCGTTAGAAGTATTGTAAGTCCGTCTTGAAGTGAATTTATAACATGTCCTTTGTTAGAAAGTTCATGTTCATAAAAATGTTTATAGCCGTTCAAAATCTCGTCAAGTGTCACCTTGTTGCTGGCTAATAATTTTTTTAGAATTTCAATTTTGTTCTCAACTGTTGTCTCGTCCCACTCCGAAGAGTCGGGGTCAAATAATGTTCTTAAAGTTCTGTGTCTATACATAGCGCCACAAACTTCGTCAACAATGTCTTGGTAATGTTTTTTCATAAGCGAAGAGTCTGTTTAAACTTACTGCCAACACGTAAATTTATGATATGAGACGCTATGCTCAAAAAAATATCATCATTGAAAATCAAAAAATTAGCGTTATACTTTTTGTATTGTCGTTAGGACAATCCGATCTACCAGTCTATTTTTTCTTTTTTCCATAAATCGTCTAAAGGGCTAGTAATATTTACTAATTGTTTTTTGCTTACGTGAAGATACCGTTCTGTCGTTTTGATATTAAAATGCCCCAGCAGATCTTTTATATAGCGAATGTCAGTCCCTTTATCGAGGAGATGAGTGGCGAAACTGTGTCGTAAACTGTGTATCCCAACTTCTTTCCTGATCCCAGCTTTGTATTTAGCATTACTGAAAATTTGCTGTACTGTTCTGGTTGGATAAGCAGTCTGAGTTTGTTCTGATTCAAAAAGATATACTTTAGGCTTCGGCCTACATTCTTTAAGGTAACTTCTCAAAATATCCAGCAAAACAGGGCTCAGATTCACATAACGATCTTTTTTGCCTTTTGCCCTTCTTACAAAAACCTGCATTCGCTTACTATCGATGTCTGCCAGTTTCAGATTTACTATTTCACTTACTCTTAATCCGGCACTGTATGCCGTAAATAGCATCGCTTTATGCTTTTTGTTGCTAAGGGCATTGAAAAGCCTGGCCAGCTCGGTTTCATTTAAAAGTTTTGGAAGCAACAATGGTTTCTTCGGCCTTGGTACATCCCAAAAGAATTTTTCTCTGTGCAGCACCTGTTCATAATAAAACTTCATGGCATTAATGCGGCTGTGCAGTGTATTTTCTTTTAATTGCAATTTTTCATAGCAATAAACCAGGTATCGCTTCAGGTGTGCAGGCTTTAACTCATCAGCAGGAATGTTTCCAAGCATTTGCAGCAACTGTGCCATCTCATTTATATATGTTTTTATAGTGGAGGCACTGTAGGCTTTTAATTTTAATTGTTGCTTCATTAATGGAAGTATATGTTCGTTTACATTTCCAATCTGCGCATATCTTTTAATTACCGCATTATTTTTGGCTACAACTGCCAGTGCCGGTTTCTTCTTTCTTTCTTCCAGTTGCTGTTTCAGCAAAGAAGTATCGATCGTTGCCAATGAATTTATTTTTTGTTGCAGTGCAGCCACCGATTTTTTATCAGCAGGCAAATGCCATTGCTTTTTACTTTGGCTCCATTTAATACCATGTGTCTGCCTTATTAAATCATTTATCTTTTTGCTATAGGGAAAGGCAGCGAATATTCTTTCCTGTCCTTTGTGTTCTTTTAATGATAAGGTAATGGCAGGCATGGTTATTTCCGTTTTCAGGGTTAAGGTATCAATTTGTAAAGACCGAAGAAAATTTCTTTCTTATTTATTACGATGAGTTAAATCAAAAAAAGGCCACCTGTCGGTGGTCGTGTCAAAATATGCAAGCGGAGTAAGTATTAAGGAAATAAAATATCGTTCATGCTTCTGTAAAAAACTAAGCCCCCCTGTAGAAACAGCGGGACTTAAGTAATGGTTCTGATTAAGCTCTTAAATTATTTATTTATAAAGTTAGCGGTAACTGCGTTATTTATTTTTTTCGCCTGTGTACTTTGAATCGTTTTTTCTGTTTTCGTTACTGCCACTTCTTTTTTACTATAGATATGCGCCAAAGTGGGAGCGACGACTAAAGATACGATGGACATTAATTTTATCAAAATATTCATTGAAGGACCTGAAGTATCTTTAAAAGGATCGCCTACGGTGTCGCCCGTTACGGATGCTTTGTGCGGCTCGGAACCTTTGTAAAACATCTGCCCGTTGATATCGACACCTTTTTCAAAACTTTTCTTTGCATTGTCCCATGCACCGCCCGCATTATTTTGAAACATTCCCATCAGCACACCGGTTACGGTGGCTCCGGCCAAAAATCCGCCCAGTGCTTCGGGCCCCAGGAGAAAACCAATGATCAAGGGAGCAATAATGGCAATGGCTCCGGGCAACATCATTTTCCGGATAGAAGCATTGGTTGATATCGCTACGCATTTATCATACTCAGGTTTCCCTGTTCCTTCCATAATACCGGGAATTGTTCTGAACTGTCTTCTTACTTCCTCTACCATGGCCATGGCCGCCTGGCCTACAGCCTGTATGGCTAACGATGAAAAAACGAAAGGAACCATTCCGCCGATAAACAAGCTTGCCAATACATCGGCTTTATAAATATTAATGCCATCCATTTTAAAACCATTGGTATTAATAACACCGACATAGGCAGCAAATAAAGCAAGCGCTGTTAATGCTGCGGACGCAATGGCAAATCCTTTTCCTGCGGCAGCCGTTGTGTTTCCCACTGCATCAAGGGTATCTGTTTTTTCACGAACTTCTTTTGGCAATTCACTCATTTCCGCAATACCACCTGCATTATCGGCAATAGGACCAAATGCATCAATGGCTAACTGCATAGCTGTAGTAGCCATCATGCCGGCGGCTGCAATAGCAACTCCATATAAACCAGCCAACGCATACGATCCGTAAATACCACCTGCCAAAACAAGAATCGGTAAGAAAGTGGATCGCATACCTACTGCCAATCCGCCAATAACATTCGTAGCATGCCCTGTTCCTGACTGGCGAACAATAGAATTTACAGGGCCCTTTCCCATGGAAGTATAATACTCCGTGATCAGGCTCATCAACGTTCCAACAACCAATCCCAATGCAATGGCGCCGAATACCTGCAGTTTGGTAAATTCAAATCCGCGAATATAAAGGCTGCCACCCGGCAATATATAGTCAACTAAAAAATAGCTGGCGATAGCAGTAAGAATGATGCTGCCCCAGTTACCCATATTTAATGCTCTCTGTACAACAGCAGTATTTACAGGAGAAGATTCGCTGATTCGGACAAAAAAAGTTCCGACGATGGAAAAAATAACTCCGATACCCGCGATGAGCATAGGTAATAAAATGGGAGAAAAACCCATATACCCATCATTCAGCGGGCCTTTATCAATATTGGTCACTTCATGTCCCAATACAATTGTAGCAAGTACCGTGGCGATGTATGATCCAAACAGATCCGCACCCATACCGGCTACGTCTCCAACATTATCACCCACATTATCGGCAATAGTTGCCGGGTTGCGCGGGTCATCTTCCGGGATGCCTGCTTCTACTTTTCCTACAAGGTCGGCGCCTACGTCAGCCGCTTTTGTATAAATACCTCCGCCCACACGGGCAAACAAGGCAATGGATTCCGAACCCAGAGAAAAACCGGTAAGTATTTCTATCGCTCTGCCTACTTCATGTGACGTGGAAATGGCATCGGGAGCAAAAATTTTCAACAACACTATAAATACCCCGCCTAAACCAAGTACCGCTAAGCCGCCCACACCAAGACCCATGACAGAGCCTCCCGAAAAAGAAACGGACAATGCTTTCGCAAAACTTGTTCGTGCGGCATGGGTGGTACGAACATTGGCTTTGGTCGCTGCTTTCATGCCGATAAAACCGGCAAGTGCGCTGCAAAAAGCGCCTACAAGAAATGAAACAGCAATTGACCAGTGAGAACTTTCGCTGCGGCTGCCCATAAAACCGAGAAGCACGGCAACGACAATAGCAAAATAGGTAAGAATTTTCCATTCAGCTCTTAAAAAAGCCATAGCCCCTTCGGCTATATGGGCGCTGATCTCTTTCATGTGATCCGTGCCGGCATCTTGCTTTGAAACCCAACTGAATTTGATAAACATGAACACCAGTCCAAGCAATGCCATGGCAGGCACCAGGTAAATCAATTTATCCATAAGTAGTGATTGTTAATCAAAGTATCATCTCACTTTGAAGGACGGCAAAGATAGGGGAGAAGATGGAAATTTATAATGAGAAAAGCAATTTTACCTTGTAAGCTATATAATTGAAAACCTGGTAGTGTCCCGGGTTAAAAATAGATTTGCACGCAAAGCCGTAAAGGAAATAAGTCGCAAAGAGAAGATCTGATAACTTAGCGCCTTTGCTTCTTACGTTGCTTTGCGTGAAATGAAACCGGGACACTACGAAAACCGACTATTCTTTTTGATTGATAAAAAGGCTTTTCCAAGGTTTTCAATAATATCCCCGGCGACCATCGCTTCTTCAGAATATTTTTCAGCAGCAATGTCACCGGCAAGCCCGTGGAGATAAACGCCAAAAATTGCAGCTTCAACGGTGTCTTTGATCTGACCGGTAAGCGCCGTAATGATTCCTGTCAATACATCTCCGCTGCCGCCTTTCGCCATGCCTGCATTGCCGGTATTGTTGAAATAAGTTTTTCCGCCCGGCGTAGCAATAGAAGTATGATGTCCTTTTAAAACAATGACGAGATTTAGTTCCTGTGCCTTGCGCTGCGCTAATCGCAGGCGTTCAAAATCCCCTTCCGTTTTGCCAAACAATCTTTCAAACTCTTTCGGATGCGGAGTAAGAATGGAATTCGCCGGAATTTTTTTTAATAATTCTTTGTCGGATGAAATAATATTTAAAGCATCGGCATCAAGAACAAGTGGCTTTTTATAAGTGTTGAAAACATCCTGCAACAATTTTTTTGTTTCCGCTGCCGTACCGATGCCCGGCCCGATTCCGATACTATCGAATTTTTGAAGATCATCTTCAACTTTAGTAACGAAAGATGAATTGAAATCCGTCATCACCATTGCTTCGGGTACATCTGCCTGCATGATCTCATATCCGCATTTGGGAATATGGCAGGTAGTTAAACCGGCGCCGCTGTGTAAACAGGCTTTTGTGCATAATACCGCTGCTCCCATTTTTCCATAGCTGCCTGCAATGATCAATGCATGGCCAAAATTTCCTTTGTGAGCAAACTCGTTACGGGGTTTGTAGATCGAAGAAATTATGTCTTCATCAATTATTTCGTGATCTGTTTCCACTGACTTATAAAAACCGGGATGAAGGCCGATATCGAGAATATGAACGTTGCCAATGAACGGGAAGTTTTCCTGCATCAAAAAAGCAAGTTTGAATACCTGGAAACTTAATGTATCATTTGCTTTGATTATAGTTCCTTTTGCAGAATGATCAATGGGCAAGCCACTTGGCACATCAATGGAAATTGTTTTGCAGCCGGACTTATTGATATGTTCAACAAGTTTTGCCGTTACTCCTTCCAGCGGACGATTTAGACCCGAGCCAAACAAGGCATCGACAATAATTTCATCGGCATTTATTGTGGGAAAATGTTCTTCGGATTGTATAAATTTTATTTCAACTTCCGGGTAGTTATGCAATCGTTCCAAATTAATTTGAAAATCTTCAGTACCCAAATGCCCGAACTCCAAAATGTAAACGGAAACGGGGCATTGCTTTTTGGAAAGCATTCTTGCAATGACTAATCCGTCTCCTCCATTGTTTCCTTTGCCGCAAAAAATTACAAAGCTGTTGTCCGCCAGGTTATTTTCTTCGATCCAGTGTACACATTTGCCCGCCGCTCTTTCCATCAATTCATTTGAAGAGATCGGTTCATTGTTTATTGTGTACTCATCCCACTCATGAATTTGCCTTGCATTAAGAATCTTCATACAATAAAATTACTATGTTACACTGACTTGAATGAATGATAAGAGTGTCTTATATTCCGTGGCATTTTTTCCCGGTGTCATTTCTGTTTTTCCTTTAGTAGCTAAATGAAGATTGTTGATAAGTGATCGAATTTTTTTGATGCTAGCCGAAAGCCATTTAACTTGCGTGTTTTTGAAAATATCATGGCTGACCTTTCTCAATTTGACCCCGACAGTGCAGGCAATCCCAATAACAACATTTTCGGACTGCCTTTTACAGAAGAAGATGCAAGACTGATCATTTTACCGGTGCCCTGGGAGGTAACAGTAAGTTTTGGTGCAGGCACGGCAAGAGCCGCTGAATACATTCGCAGGGCTAGTTTGCAGGTAGACATTTTTGATGCGGATTATCCCGAAGGTTGGAAGGAAGGATTTTTCCTTCGTGAGATGGACAAAAAGTTATTAATGAAAAGTGATTACCTGCGGAAGGAAGCCGAGTTGTATATCGATTACATTTCGAAAGGCCAGAAGGTGGAAGACAACCAGTTTATGCTGAAAACACTTAAAGATGTAAACGAAGGAAGTATCTACCTGAACAAATGGGTGTACGACCAGGCGAAAGCTCTTTTAAACCGTGGTAAATTAGTTGCATTATTAGGTGGTGACCACAGTACGCCGCTTGGATATTTTAAAGCGATTGCCGAAAAATATGATGAGTTTGCGATATTACAAATTGATGCACACTGTGATTTGAGACCTGAATACAGCGGGTTTACTTATTCGCATGCCAGCATTATGTACAATGCGCTGGAGGAGATAGAGAATTTGAAAACGCTGGTGCAGATGGGTATTCGTGATTACAGCGGCAGCGAACGGAAAATGATCAATGATAGCAATGGCAGGATCGTTACACATTTTGACCGGGATATCAGGTGCCGCATGTGCGAGGGACAAACGTGGAAACAATTTGCCAATGAAATTGTAAGCAGTCTTCCGCAAAAAATTTATATCAGTTTTGATGTGGATGGGCTGGATCGTAAACTCTGCCCGAGCACAGGAACACCGGTGCCCGGAGGTTTTGAACTGGAAGAGCTTTTTTATTTGTTTCGTAAAATCATAGAAAGCGGAAGACAGTTGATCGGTTTCGACTTACTGGAAGTGGGAGTGGGAGATACGAATTGGGATGCAAATGTAGGTGCGAGGGTGCTTTGGAAACTTTGTAACTTATTAGTTAAATCAAATCCTTTATAATTCGATATTCAGAATGATATTTCATTCTAAATATAAAAATCTGCTTAGTCTAATTTAATCTCACTGTGTACACATTCCAGGTAAAACAGAAAGATAAGTCAAGAATATTATCGGTTTTTCATTTTTTAATTGCTCTTATATTCATACTTGACTTATCGCATATTCGGCATGAAGGCGTAAAGGATTGGATATTTTCAGGCGTATATGCGGGCAGTTGTGTATTCTTAATAATAATGGGATTGCTTCAGAAAAAACTTTTGAATAATTTATCGCAGCATCTTTCCTTATTGTTGTTTGAGTCTGCAATCATTCTTGGCGGTGCTATTTATTTTTGGAGCAAAGGTGCATCGCTGGTCGCCTTTAGTCATGGGATACTTGCGGGAGTGATTATTTTATTCTGGATCTACCTGAAGAGAAGAGAAGGTGGAGAAAGAATTGTTATTTCTGAGACGAATATTATTTTACCCGGTTTGTCGGGTGAGAGAATCGTTGAATGGAACGAACTGATTAATGTTGTCAAAAAATATGATCTGCTTACCATTGATTTTAAAAACAACAAACTTCTGCAGGTGGAGATCATCAATTCCGATCACATTAACGAAGATGAATTCAATCAATATTGCGGGCAGCAATTAGCAGAAAAAAATAAATAACGAAATTTGAGGCTGTCAAATAAATCATATAAGTCAAAATAGTCAAAATGAAGCTGTATGACTTATATGACCAAATATGACTTCATGACTTTACATCACTCACCATACATTTTATTTTCCGACGGGAAGGGAAATATTTTTGAAGATACTTCCCTATATGTTACGGGCAGAAGCGGATGGGATGCTGTGCCTGTATCAACAAATAATTGGATTGAATTACCCAATGGCGGCCAATTGTATGAACTCCCGGGAAGAAGAGGAATCGGCATTGATGTAAAAACAGGCGAAATGAGATTGTGTGAAAAAGGGTGGGCCGTGGCAGCTTTTATTCCTCCCGCACACACAGGATTTTATTTAGCTGCTTATGAAACGTTGAAAGATGCACCAACACTTCCTTTGTTTTGCTATACGGCAACCGGCTGGTACAATGATAAATTTTATGTACCTGCAACGAGGATCGAACAAGATATTCGACAGGATTGCGAAGGCTATGACCAGGGAAAAATAGAAGCAGGTGTAAAAAAATTATTGAAAGTATATCCGCACAATCGCCTGGTAAAACATCTTGCCGATAATTGTGCGCTTACTTATCATTGCCCTGCTGCAAGAAATTATTTTTTACAAAGATGGGAATGCCCGGTTCCTGTATCGCCGGCCTGTAATGCCAATTGTGTAGGCTGCATTTCTTTACAACCGGATGAAGAACCAATAGTTTCAACCCAGGAACGTTTAACTTTTTTGCCAACACCGGAAGAGATCGTTGAATATACTGTGCCGCATTTGGAGTCGGCGCCATTTCCTATTATAAGTTTCGGCCAGGGATGTGAAGGTGAACCTTTGTTGATGTGGGAAACCATTCGCGACGCCATTATTGAAATAAGAAAACATACAAAAAAAGGGAGCATCAATATTAATACAAATGGTTCAAGACCCGAGGTTGTTAAAATTTTATGTGAAGCAGGATTAAATTCAATTCGGGTAAGCACTAATTCGGCGAGAAGAGAAATTTATATGCCTTATTACCGGCCTAATAATTATGAGTTCGAAGATATCGTTGAAAGCCTGAAAGTGGTAAATAGTTTCGGTGGCTGGACATCTATCAATTATTTTGTTTTTCCGGGTATGACGGATAGTATTGCAGAATATGAAGCGCTTCGGAAACTGATCAAACAAACAGCATTGAAAATGATCCAGTGGCGCAATTTTAATATTGATCCGGATTGGTACCTTGGAAAAATCGGCGTTACAGACACAGGCGAGTGCATGGGTGTAAAACAATTGATACAATTGCTACACGACGAATTTCCACATTTAAAATTCGGATACTTCAATCCGCCGATGGAAAGAATAAAAGGCAGGTTCGAAATGGATTTTGCGCATTAAAATTCTTGCCACAGATTGCACAAATGAACACAGATTTTTAAATGCCCGGCTTTTTCTGTGAAAATCTGTGGTATTTGTGGCCAATTTAAAATTCGGATATTTCAATCTACCGATAGAAAGAATAAAGGGAAGATTCGAAATGGATTTTGCGCATTAAGATTATTGTACAGTGCCTTCCTGGCAATTATCCAGCACCATATGCTCCATTTGCTTTACGCCGGTTGACTTAGTTACTTCTATCATTTCCAGTCTTGTACGGGTGATGCTTGATTTTATGTTGCAGGCAACAAAATAATTGTTTCCATTTTCAGCATCAATTTCAACTTCAGTTCCTTTTTTAAATACACTTACTCCGGATAGTTTGGCTGAAACGACATGCTTTCCCGGCCGTACCATTAATCTTATAAACCGGTTATTACTCAGCTTGCATATTTTTTGTTCGTCTACAAATATTGTCCAGTTGGCCAGCGAACCGCTAAACTGGCCCGCACGATATATATAAATGAAAGTAGAATCGGGAGATTTGTCCCCTCCGGGTTGTGCAACTGAAATAAGTGAAAGGATTGCGAATGCAGCAGTAAGCAGAATTTTCATTTTGGTTATTTGTTTTGGTGACTTGATAAGGCCAAATATAGATTTATCTTGCCAAAAATTGCAGCAGTAACTGTAATAATTTTTAGAAATATTTTGCAAAAGAAAAACATTACAAAAGGAGTTGGATTTGCCGTTCTCGCCACACTAATTTGGTCGGGTAATTTTATCATTGCAAGAGGAATTTATAAAGAAATAACGCCGGTCGGTCTTTCATTTAGTCGCTGGTCACTTGCCACTATTGTTATTTTTCCATTTGCTATTAAAAAAGTAAGGGAAGAATGGAATGCTATTAAAAGTTCGTGGCTATACCTGGCTTCGGTTTCCATTTTCGGCATAAGTTTATTCAATACGTTTGTATATATCGCCGGTCATTACACTTCAGCGATCAATCTTGCATTGATCGGTACCACTTCTTCACCGATCATGTCAATTATTTTGGCCCGGATCTTTTTAAAAGAAAAAATCGGAACGCCGAAAATAGCCGGACTTCTTCTTTGCATTACGGGAATTCTTTTTCTTTTATCAAAGGGCAATATTAAAAATCTTATAACCTTCAGGTTTTCTTCCGGTGATGCTTGGGTGCTTGTGGCCGCCTTTTGTTTTGCTGTCTATAACACTTTGGCAAGAAAAAGGCCCGCCCGCATTTCTACTGTTAGTTTTCTATTTGTAAGTTTTTTTCTCGGATCATTTTTCCTGCTTCCATTTTTTATAGGACAATCTTCGGTAACTGCTTTTAGTTGGGATTATAAAGTAATAACTTCTGTTTTATACCTTGGCATCGGGGCGTCGGTTATTTCGTTTTTCCTGTGGAATATATCTATCAGCATTCTGGGCACGGGCCGAACAGCATTATTCGGTAACCTGATCCCTATTTTCAGCAGCCTCGAAGCAATGATTATTTTAAATGAAAAATTTTCATGGATTCACTTAATAAGTATGGTTTTGGTATTTGGTGGATTGTTGCTTGCGAATCTTGGCTCAATAAAGAATATTAATCAATTGAATTAAATGCAAAAAAGACCTTCTTACATTCTTCCATTGATTGTTCTCTCGCAGTTTGCGGGAACATCATTGTGGTTTGTGGGCAATGTGATTTTACCGGATATCCAGAATGAATTAAATGTACATAGTAACGAAGTGAGCAACATTACTTCCATGGTGCAATTTGGATTTATTGCCGGTACCTTATTATTTTCGATCTTTTCGATTGCAGACCGGTTTTCTTCATCGAGAGTTTTTTTTGTTTCATCTGTAATTGCCGCGGTTGCCAATGTTTCTATTATTTGGCTGGCAAACAGTATAACAAGCTTGTTTGTATTGAGATTTGTCACCGGCTTTTTCCTCGCGGGTATTTATCCTGTGGGAATGAAAATAGCTGCCGACTGGTATGAAAAAGGTCTTGGTAAAGCATTAGGTTATCTTGTCGGCGCATTAGTTGCAGGCACGGCATTTCCATATTTATTAAAATCAAATTTGTACTTGCTGCCTGCAAAAGAAGTGTTGTTGTTTACTTCAGCATTTGCCGCAATAGGAGGCATAATCACCTTAATATTTGTAGGCGACGGCCCGTATCGAAAAACGGGCAACGGCTTTCAGCCGTCAGTTATTTTTCAAATTTTTCGTTCAGCGGATTTTCGTGCTGCCGCTATCGGGTACTTTGGACACATGTGGGAGCTGTATGCTTTTTGGGCATTTGTGCCATCAATATTTGCATTATACAGATCTGCCAATCACAGCATGCTGAACATACCATTATGGTCGTTTATCATTATTGGGGTTGGCGGGGTGGGTTGTGTGGCCGGTGGCTATATTTCTCAAAAAATTGGTAACAGCCGTGTAGCCTTTTATGCACTGCTTTGTTCGGGGTTATGTTCACTTGCGTCGGTCACGTTTTTTCATTTTCCTTTGGTTTTGTTCATTTTGGTTATGCTATTGTGGGGTGTTTCGGTGACAGCCGACTCCCCGCAATTTTCGACTCTCGTGGCACAAATATCAATTCCCGAATATAAAGGCACGGCCCTGACGATTGTTACCAGCATCGGGTTTGCCATTACGATTGGCAGTATCCAGTTACTGAATTATTTTTTCGATAACTGGACGAGAACATATTCAGTTTTTACCTTGCTTTCATTTGGGCCTTTGATTGGCCTATTTTTTCTTTCCAGATTATTAAATAAGAAATGAAGATGCAACGAGTCATTATCATTGGCGCCACTTCAGGAATTGGACGGGAATTGGCGAAATTGTATATAAAGAATGGAGATATGGTAGGGGCTACAGGCCGCAGATGCAATTTACTCGAAGCACTTCAGCAGGAATTTCCATCGAAGGTTGCTACAGAATGTTTCGATGTTATGGGTACAGAAAATATTGTGCATCTTGAATCTTTGATCAAAAAATTGGGTGGCCTGGATTTACTGATATACAATTCGGGCTATGGCGAAATAAGTGAAACGCTTGACTGGACTATTGACAGGAAAACTACATTGACCAATGTGAATGGTTTTGTGGAGATCGTGAACTATGTATTTAATTATTTTTATAAACAGGAACATGGACAAATAGCGGCTACGTCCTCCATTGCATCTATCCGGGAAAATAGCCAGGCTCCGGCGTACAGCGCCAGCAAAGCTTATTTAAGCATGTATATGGCCGGCCTTCATTTAAAAGCACGAAGAATAAAAAAGAAAAATCCTGCAATTGATATAACCATTTCGGATATTCTCCCCGGTTTTGTAAGTACAAAAATGGCAAAAGGAGAGGGTCGTTTTTGGGAAGCACCGGTTGAAAAAGCAGCCAAACAAATCTTTAGTGCGATTCAAAAGAAAAAAAGAAGAACATACATCACGCGGCGTTGGATTATTATCGCATGGCTATTAAAATGGATGCCTCATTTTATTATTAAAAGATTTGCCTGAAATTTTTAAATGCTATTTTTTTACATTCAAAATTATAGAATCGCTTCCTGCCTCACCATTTGAAGAAATACCCTGCACTACCACAAGATATTTTCCGGGAATATCACCGGTGTAAAAAGACAAATTCGCTTTTCCCTGTTCACCGGTATTTACATTTGGCGACCAGTATAAAACATTTCTGAAATCAGGCAAATGACTTTGAAACGAAGCAGGGGAGGAATAATCAGGTGAATAGAAAATTCTTTGTTGCTGCAGACCTTCATAATCCAGGAGGAGATCATTTGGATCCAGTTTATAATCCTGCAAATTTCCTTTGTAGGTTGTATACGTAACAATGCCATCCGCAGTAATCGGTCCCCAATAATACCTCGAGGCAACCACTTCCAGTTTCTGGATCTTAAGCGGATCGTAGGCAACGATTTTATTTATATTAAATACCGGCACACCATCGAGCAAAACCAGCGGATCGTTTTCGAAAAGCTGTTCTGTAATTTGCATATTCATTACCGGTCTCGTAGGAAGATTAACTGTTAAGAAATGGAAATCATTTCCTTTTCGTCTTACGTTTACTTCCGATACATATTCACGCATCACTTCTTCTATGGTGGTGAATCGTGTATAGTCATCTAACAAATATGTTTTATCGGGATGACGATAAAATGGGAGCGTATCAATCTGTAAAGCGTGCAGTTTTTGTATATCATTTTCGTGGTAAAGACCTTCCGCCTTTGTGTAAACATTCAGTGCTTGCAAATGATCGTAATCATTTTGCGAAACATAAAATTTTGGCAAGGGAACATCCGTAAATTTTTCTGAAAAAGGACTAAAAACTTCATAGTGGTAGGTTTGATCAAGACCTGTGTTGGTCTGCATCACTACCTGGTTATGTCCATAAAAATCTTTCATATCAAAACGAAGCATTCCCATGCTATCACTTACACATCCCTTTAGTTGAATTCTGCGTCCCGGTACTGACAGGTATACGATAACATTGGGTGCCGGCTTTGAAGTAGTTGCATCTGTTATCCTTCCGGTGATTATGTGCCCAAAACATTCCGGCAGATATGTAAAAGCAGGTTTTTTATTTTGTGATTCCTCTTTCCAGTCAAATGTTCTCCAACCTTGTGTCATCAGCAAATTATTAAGTGCTTCGTTTGTTTCGGCATCATCATTTCTAAAGTAATAACCGGGAGATTCAATAGACCCGCGCAAATCAGATGAAAGCCATAAATAGCTGAAGATATCTTCGTTGGTTGAATTGTCCATGCTATCGAGCCGGTACACCGACAAAGACAGGTTGCCGGGCAATGCCGTGCCCGACATATCATTCGTCGCAAGATCGAGTGAAACTTTATTTCTAAATTGATAATTTTCTTTATCGGCTTTTGCTGATATCAGCATTTTATTTGCAGGCTTTTTAAAATAAAGCCTTTCACAAACGGGCTGCTTGTCTTTGTTGAAGATGGTAATTAACGATATACCTTTCTGCAGATCGTTCTTGTTTACAAGAAATGTGGTTTGTCCATTGACAATTGACTGGGACTTTGCTATAGCTATGTGACTACTACTTTGAATAATCAAATTGATATCGCCATTGCTTTCTTCCGGTCCTTTAGCACTCACTACGATATTTATGTTTCTGCCTGTATTGTTAACATGCATAACATATCCTGTAGAGTAAGCTTTTGGCAAATTGGTTTTGAACATTGAGCTGTCCGCCAGTGTGATGATCGCTTTATATTCTTTACCTGGTTGGGGAGTAAAATCAAAATGTCCCATTCCAAATTTTAATGTGTTGAAATGAGTGATGGTGTCGCCGGATTGATCGACAACAATTCCCGAGCATGCCACTCCTGTATTTTTATCATCCATTACTTTGAATGCAACAGTGCCTGGCAGTTCATTCACAAGATTACCACCTTCAGGAAAAAATTCCGCTGTATAGGTAACCGATTCATGGATGGCGGATGGGTCGAGGTTTCGGGAAGTATTAATTATCGTGATGTTTTTTTCAAAAAAAAGATCGGCTGAAAAATTTTTCATCCAATTTGTATAGGCTCTCAATTTGTAGTTGCCCGAGGCAATGGAAGACGGCAGAAAGAAAGAGCCGCTTCCCAATCCGTCTTTCATAGCGATTTTATCCTGCAATACCGGGTGGTTCGATTTATCAAGTATTTCGATATAAGCAACTTTGCTTACGGAAAGCGGTTTATTAGAGGCTGCGTTTACCAGGTATGCTTTGAACCAAATGATGTCTCCGCAGAGATAAAACGAACGATCGCTGTGCAGGAAAATTTTTTCGCGGAGATCATAGTTCATATTATCATCCTGACGAATTTCCCGCGACTGGGCGAAAGACAAATTGCAAGTGAACAGCAACGCGAAAGCAAAAGTAAATGTCGAAATAAAAACTCTCTTTATCATTTCCGGTATCATTAAGATTTACGGCCAGAATGAAGGTTTAACGTTCCTACCACTTAACGTGCAATCTACACAGTTAAGATAGGAAGCATAATAGCCTTCAATAAATCCGGCACCATATTTAATTTCAATTGGATCGTACCCTGTTGTGAAATAATACTTAATGCTATCAGGAATATTGGGAACAACTATGTCAGGGCAATTCGGCACTAAATTCCATCTGCCTGGTATTGATGCGTTATAAATAAATACTCTTTTTTCAGAAGTATTACCTGCACTTACATAACCTGAAACTTGTTCTGAAGGATCTGTCAGGCAATGAATATTTCCAGTAGTTCCATTAGGTTGCGGATCGAAAATTGATCCTGTATTTTCTGTATTGCTTTTTATCGCCATTAAATAATTGTATCCATTTTCATCCAATGCATATTGCCGTACAAAAATGCTGTACAGCACACTTAGTCTTTGGTCATGATTTGGAATATATACTAACGGCGCTTCATTGACTACGTCGCTGGATAATTTTGCTGTTGATCCTAACAGGATATTTGTTGAACTATCCGACTGCCAACATGCATACACCTGGTCATTGCGAGTCACAGGAGTATTAGTTGGCCGATCGTATATCAAAGTAGCGTAATACCAGGAATGAAATTCCCATGTTTCGCCATAATCCCAACGATAGTATTTTGTTTGGTTAGAGGGATCATGAGTATTTATATACACCTGGACACCTCCTTCATTTGCTAATTTCCAGCCAATGCTGTCAATAGGAGGTGAGGGTTTAAATGGAACGTAGTCCGACCTATATTCTTTACCATCGGAAGTAATTATGTGGAGCCGGTACTGATATGAGGGGTTAAGGTTTAAAATATTTATACTGCTATAAAAGCCATTGCCGGTTTCTGTTAAGGAATATACATTTTGCTGATCATCTTCAACAGATACATTTGCGTTCGATTCGAATTTACGAGCAGCAGTATCACCGCGACTCACTTCACGTGCACGTGTGAGCAGAACATGCGTAACGGCACTGCCATCAATGTATCCGTCTACAACAAGGGAATTTATATCCGATGGTTTAAGAGAAGGCTCATAGGGTCTTCTGCAATTAGAAAACACCAGGCAACACAGGCATACAAAAAGTATTCTATTAAAATCAAGTTTAGTTTTCATCTAAAAGCGAATGTTGTAGGTTACAAATGGAATAACAGTTCCGAAAATCGCCAGCTTGTATCCGTGTACATCTCCATTTTGTGAAATAAAATATACTGAGTATGCATTTTTTCTGCCGGTCAGGTTATAAAATCCGATGTTCCATGAATTATGGGTCAGTTGTTTTACTTTATGATTTCCTTCGATGTTCATCGAAAGATCCATGCGGAAATAATCAGGAATGCGGTATTCATTTCGATCGGAATAAATAAATCTTGCAGAGTTTCCGTAATCAATGATACCGATAGGGTACAGTAATAGGTCTCCCGGTATTATAAATAACATTCATGGAAACACTAAAACGATGATTAACACGATAATTCCCGATCAGGGAAAGGCTATGAGGTTGATCAAAACTTGTAGGATAGTAATTCCCACCATTTATTACTTCGCCTGCCAGCGGATCATCCTGTTGGATCAGGGCACGGGAAAAAGTATAACTAATCCATCCATTCAATTTGCCGGTTGCTTTTTTCAAAAGAAATTCTATGCCGTATGCTTTACCCTTTGTATTGAAGACATCTGTTTCAATGTGATGATTCATTACTAAAACAGCACCGCTCTTATAGTCAAGATTATTTTTGATCCATTTGTAATAAACCTCTACTGAAGTTTCTATTGTGTTTGATTGAAAATTTTTGTAAAGACCGAGCGAAGCCTGGCCGCTCCATTCAGGTTTAATATCCTGGTCACTCAGTTTCCATACATCCGTGGGCGATACCGTCGTAGTGTTTGATATAACATGAATGTATTGGCGCAAAGTATTGTAAGCTGCCTTGATGGATGTATTTTCTGAAATTACATACCTGGCTGATGCTCGGTACTCGGGGCCACTATAAGTTTTTATTGTTTTTCCCCGCGAATAATAATCCGTTCCGGTCATGGTACCTTCCTGGCGGGGAAGTCCGGGAGCGTATGTGTAAACATTTTTTGGTCCCAGGTAATCGTAGTAAGAATATCGTATTCCGCCTTCAACGGAGAATTTACTATTTATGCGAAACTCATCAGAAAAGTAAAGGGCAGTTTCAAGTGCCTGTTCTGCTTCAAGTGTATCCGGTGTTATCAAAGATTGACTTCCTCTCGGAGTAAAACTGCCTGGATGAATATGATAATACAGACTATTTAGCCCAAATGTGATTTTATGTTTATTGCTTAGAAAATAATTGAAATCAGCGTTAAACTTATATTGATTGATTTTGTAAGTAAGCCAGTATGCATTTACAGGGTTATCATAACCTGTTACCTTATATTCATAATGATCAATCCCTCCTAAAAGGACTCCATAGAAGCGATTATTAAAATTATGTCTCCAGCTAATATTTGCATTTCGATTATTATAATGATAGGATGTATCGCTGTTGAGATTGAATTTATCGTTGCTAAGATAACCGTTGATATAAATATTGTTTTTGCGATTTAGCTTATGATTTATGTGTAACGTTATATCCTGGAAAGATGCCCTGCTTTTTTTGTATTCATGTGGCAGGTTATGAAATATCCAGTTGGAATAAGTTGTCCGTGCCCCCAATACAAAAGTTGTTTTCTTACTCAATGGTCCGTCCACTGTAAATTTGCTTGTAAGCAAACTAATGCCCGCTGATCCCGAAATTTTTTTGTCATTGCCGTCCAGTGAAGTAATGTCAAGAACCGAAGAAGTTCTTCCGCCATATTTTGCAGGAACATTGCCTTTATACAAACTAACATCTTTAATAAGATCGGGATCAAACGCAGAAAAGAAACCGAAAAGGTGGGTAGGGTTATATACATTAAGTCCATTAAAGAGGATCAGGTTTTGATCAGAGGCTCCTCCTCTTACATTTAATCCGGTGCTTGCTTCGCCCACTGATTTTACACCCGGTAACGTTAATACTGTTCTCAGCACATCAGCTTCGCCCATGACCGCAGGCATTTGTTTTATTTCCTGGATGGTGATCTTACTCAATCCCAGGGTAACGCTGCGTACGTTTTTCTCTTTACCGGCTTCTACCACCACTTCCCTTAGTTTTATCACCTTCTCGTCTATGTTGATATCGAGTGTTCCATCCGAGTATAACATCACGTGTCTATGAGTGTCAAACATTCCGGGGGCCATTATATTTAAAGTATGCCTGCCGGCAGGCAATGTGAGTGAATAGTAGCCGAACTGGTCACTGGCGACCTGAACTTTCGGATGATCCATGTAAATGATAGCTCCGGACAATGACTCGCCGGTTTGGGCATCGCGTACATAACCCGCAACGTTTACATTACTCTTTGGAATTTCATTTCTTCTTATTCCGATATCAAATAATTTGTTTTCGATGGAAATATCTTGTTTTGTCTCGGGAGGTTCACTTACCTGGTTTCGTAGTGGCAGGCGGGTTTTAGTTTGCGTAATTATGGGTACAGTGTCCTGTTTGCCGGTAAAGAACCCATAAGGAAGCTTTGCATTAAAGGGAAAGCCTTTATTGATAAAGACAAAACTGTTATTATAAATTGTATAATAAAGGTCAGTATTTCGGAGTATGCTGTCAAGTACAGAAGCCAAATGAGCGTTGTGAAACTTAATGGTGATCACAATGCTGTCGAGAAGACTTTCATCATAATAAAACCGGAAAGGAGTTTGCGATTCAATATGTGCTGCAAATTCATTAAAGCTTGCCCCTTGAAAGTCACCTGAGATAAGGTTGTCTTCATTACCCTGGGCTGAGGCCATTCCTCCTGCAAGCAGTGCTATCAACAGGTACGTTAGGTATATCCTTTGCGTGGCTTTAGTGACTAATTTGATCATAAAATGCAGTGAGTTGTTTTAGCTTCAGTTCGAAGTCTGGATGCTGCATTCTCATGTGATTTTGGTGAATGAATGTTTTTATTTGCCGCCTTTTATCAGGCAATATATCAAAAACATCTTTTAATTTATTAAGTAAATAATAATTTCCCCGCTTATAAATATAATACCTGTCTTTCGGTAAGAAAGCTCTGACCACTGAATTATCCTCAATAACATCGTTGATTTCAATATTTCTTTTAACCAACAGTTGAATATTTCCGCGGTATAAAACATCGCAATATCCAATCCTTCTAAGGTTTTCAGTATCTTCTTTGAAGTTGATAAACAAATGGCCCAGCACAAAAAAACTATCTACGCTTTCATTGTGCAGAACGATCGGGCGATTGCTATTAAAAAAAACCAATTCATTTCGTGATATATCGTATATCATTTTGACAGAGTCGTACTTCTTGCCCTCGTAGCTTATCCATCCTTTTGCAAAATCACCATTTCCCAGGTAGGGATTGCCTTTCATCTTCAAAGCATAATAGATGTATTGCGAGCCATTAACGATCGGTTCATTTTCGGCCATATATCGATCGTAAATATCAATAACATTGCTTACCTGTTGCTTATCTGTAAGAGAGTCTTTATTTACGGGTTGTGAAAAAAGGAAAGTGATTGGAAAAAGAAAAAGTAAAAACAGCAGGCAGATTTTCATTATATGAAGCTAATTTCAATGCAACTTAACAAATATATTTTCTGCATGATTACCATACATACAATAATCTTTAACATTTTGTAAAACAAATCATAGATAAGTTGCGCTCAATTGTTCGTTAATAACAACTGTGAATAAAGCCTTGTGCTTGTTTTCCGGTCATAAAATGTAAATTTGTATGAACAATTCTGTTACCTACATGTCTGATTCCTTTGAAACGAAAAAAAATGCCCAGGCCTCTATGTATACACTCGGAGTGGCAGGTCTTATGCTGCTCATTTTCCTTCTCGTAAAAATGAATTTTCCAACATTTGAAATTCCTGTTCAGGATACTGCGGTAGAGATCAATCTTCCGGATGAAATAGCCCCGGTGTTCGGCGGTGGCGGTGGAGGAGGTGGCGGTAACGACGTGCAGGCTACAGGCCCTAAAGGCACTGCTTATTCTCCGCCTCAACCAGGTGTGAAAGAAGAAGTGAGAGATATAGAAGATAATAATGATAAAGAAAGTCCTCCTATTTTAAAACCAGATAAACCGAAGCCTACGGCAACTAAAATAAACAGCAACCACTCTGTGGTAAAAACCAAACCAAAGCCTGTAGTGGAAACGCCTGCTCCTCCAAAACCAAAAGCAGTTTTAGGCAAAACTTTGGGTGGATCAGGGCAAGGCGGTGGTGTGGCTGATAACTATGACAAGAGTGGTGGCAAGGGAAATGGCAACGGCGTCGGAACGGGAAATGGTGTGAATGGTGGTAGTGGAAATGGAGCCGGTGGTGGTAACGGTACCGGTAATGGATTGGGAAGCGGGCCCAAAAATTTTGGAACAAAAGTTTTAAAAGTAAGCGATCAGAGTTTTGAAGACGAGTTCAATGAAAATGCAAAAGTGGCAATGGATGTTGTAGCTGATGAACGTGGCAAAGTTTTGTCAGCAACTTTTCAGCCAAGAGGTTCTACAACTTCAAACAGGAAGCTGATCGATATTGCGGAAAGAAGAGCGTTTGAATTAAAACTTGGCACCACCAATGGTGGACAAAAAGGAACGGTGATCTTTGATTTCAAATTAAAAGGATAATAAAAAAATATTTTTGGTATATGCCCGGGTGAACAAATCGTCCGGGCATTTTTAATTTTGTGGAATGAAATCAGTTTGGAATAAAATAGAAATTATTAAGGGAGACATAACCAAACAAAAAGTGGACGTAGTTGTGAATGCTGCAAATTCTTCATTAATGGGTGGTGGTGGAGTTGATGGAGCCATACACCGTGCCGGCGGACCAGCGATACTGGAAGAATGTAAAATGATTGTTGCAAAAAAGGGAAGCTGTGCCACAGGAGAAGCCGTGATAACTACCGGGGGAAATTTGCCGGCAAAATTTGTGATACATACTGTGGGTCCTGTGTGGAATGGCGGAAAAAGAAATGAAGCAGAGAAGCTGGGTAGCTGTTATACTAATAGTTTACTCCTCGCAGTTAAGAATAATTTGCAGACAATTGCATTCCCCAATATAAGCACAGGTATTTATGGCTATCCGAAAAAGGAAGCAGCTGAGGTTGCTGTTCAAACCGTAATTGATTTTTTATCTTCTGATTCTTTTCTTACTAAAGTCTGTTTTGTTTGTTTTGATGAAGAGAATTTATTTCTGTACCGATCATTGGTTAAAAACTAATTTTGGGAAATTGTTGTAATGAAAGCACTGCATTTTCTGAGATGGCCTTTGATTCTTCTTCTTGCAGGCTATCTTATTTTTTTGATCGGTAATTTTTCAAAGAGCAGTCATGGATCGCTCTCCGAAGTATTCATATCGGTCGGTTATTCAATGATCGGAATTGCCATCGTGTGGATAATCATAAAATTTATTTTACTAAAAGCTCCCGAAGATGAATCAAACTAAAACGACGGGGTCAATGACATATAGCCAAACGATCGATTATCTTTTTTCTAAATTACCGATGTATAGTCGCATAGGCGCCGCCGCGTTTAAAAAGGATCTGACCAACATCAAAAAGCTTTGTAATTTTTTAAATGATCCATATAAAAATTTTAAAAGCATTCATGTTGCCGGAACCAATGGTAAAGGGTCTGTAAGTCATATGCTGGCCGCAATTCTACAGAAGGCGGGATATAAAACAGGGCTATACACCTCACCCCATTTGAAAGATTTTCGCGAAAGAATAAAAATTAACGGCGAAATGGTGGATGAAGAATTTGTAACCTCATTTACCGAAAGGATAATGCCGGTTATGGAAGAAATAGAACCCAGTTTTTTTGAAATCACAGTAGCCATGGCCTTCGAATTTTTTTCTGAGCAAAAAGTTGACGTCGCTATTATTGAAACAGGTCTCGGCGGCAGGTTTGACAGCACGAATATTATAACACCAGAGTTAAGTGTGATCACTAATATTGGTTGGGATCATATGAATATTTTAGGCGACAATCTCGAAAAAATAGCTTTTGAAAAGGCAGGCATTATAAAGAAAAATATTCCTATTGTGGTGGGAGAAATATTACCGGAAACAGAAAAGGTGTTTAAGGAAGTTGCTAAAGAAAAAAATTCGTCTGTTATTATCGCTTCCGAAGAGAGACAAGCGATCAATTGGCATTGGGAAAAACATGAGTTAATAGTTGAGGTGGCGCATCGATACCGAACCGATCACCAACTCTATAAACTGGACTTACCGGGTATTTATCAAACAAAAAATCTTTTAACTGTTCTTGAAGTGTGTGGGCAGCTTCAGCAAACAGGTTGGAATGTTGAAGAAGAGACAATAAAGACTGCGCTGCTGGAAGTAAAAAAAACGACAGGTCTTCACGGAAGATGGGAGGTTATCCAGGCTCATCCTTTAGTGGTATTAGACGTGGCGCATAATGAAGACGGAATAAAAATGCTAATGGAACAAGTGGAGGTTACAGAACGTGATCATTTGCATGTTGTGCTGGGACTGGTAAAGGATAAGGAATCAGAAAAAATTTTGTCTTTATTCCCAAAGCTTGCCAATTATTATTTTACGCAGGCAAATATTCCACGGGCAATGGATAAGGAAATTTTAAGAGAACAAGCAGAAAAATTTGAGTTGGATGGGGAAATTTATTCTGATGTGAATAATGCTATTAAGGCTGCGCTGGCTAAAGCATTAAAAGAAGATATGATTCTTGTATGTGGCAGCGTCTTTTTGATAGGTGACGTAAATATTTAAATCAAGTATTTCCCACTCTTCCTGAAAATATTCCCTTCACTTTAAATAAATATTATTTAAGGTTTCTAATGCATTTTTTTAAGTTCATGGCACTAGGCTTGCTGCTATTTTTAAATAAACAATTTAAAAAAAGGAGGTCGTTATGTCATTGATCAAAAGAAATAGAAATCTTTTTCCGTCTTTTAGCCGTTTGTGGGATGAAGATGATTTTTTAAACAGGGGCCTGATGAATTGGAATCTTCCAAATTTTTCTGACACAGGCACTACGATGCCTGCTGTGAACATTAGGGAAACCGATAAAAGCTATGAGGTAGAAATGGCTGCGCCCGGTATGAAAAAAGAGGATTTTAAGATTGAGCTGGAGAACAATATTCTAACCATTTCCTCAGAAAAGGAGGAAGAGCACGAGGAAGATGGCAAAGAAAAATATAGCAGGCGGGAGTATAGTTATGAGTCATTTCAGCGTAGTTTCAATTTGCCAAAAGAAGTAGTCGATGAAGAAAAGATAGAAGCTCACTATAAAAACGGCGTACTCCAACTTACGATCCCCAAAAAGGAAAAAGCTAAACAAAAACCGCCAAAGAAAATACAAGTTGCGTAAAAGTGAGAAGTCAATATAAAAGCAGGTAAAAGCCTGCTTTTATTGTACCGGTGGTAAAGTGAATGAGAAAGTACTTCCCTTACCTAATTCAGTTTTGATCATTAAATGTCCATTATTCTTTTCGAGAAACTCCTTGCACAAAGTAAGTCCTATACCAGTTCCTTTTTCATTGTGAGTGCCATGGGTGGTGTAGAATTGATTACTGTTTATTTTAAAAATTGTTTCCTGCGTCATGCCTGTACCTGTATCCTGCACGAACAAACCTGCACCGGAAGAAGATTCATAAGTGCCGATAACGATCTGTCCCTTTTCAGGAGTAAATTTGATTGCATTGGATAGCAGGTTTCGGATAACAAGACTTGTCATATTCTTATCCGCCAGTGCACGAACGGGAACACCTGTTTTTGTCTCAATAGAAATATTCTTTTCATCAGCCTGAAGGCGCAGTTGTTGTATGGTTTCATTTGCCAAATGGCTAATATCCAGTGGCTGCGCAAAGACGAGTTCCGATTGCATCTGATTTTTTGCCCAATGAAGCAGATTCTCGATTAAAGCAGTGGTATAGTTAAGATCATTTACCACTTCGGGGATCATGGCTTTTATTTCTTCAGCAGGCAAATTGAATTTTTTTGCATTGGTGAATACATTTTGCAATGCGTACATTGGCGATTTCAGGTCATGGGAAATGATGGAGAACAATTTATCCTTTATCTTGTTTAGTTCATTAAGTTCAACGGCTTGCTTTTCCAACAGCCTTGCTTTTGATAAAATCTCTTTTTTCTGATTTTCTATTTCAAAATTTTTCTTTCGTAATTCATTGTTCCGGTTGGTCAGCGCCAGGTGGTATTCGGAATTTTCACGTTTAACCAGGTATAGTCCATAAAAAATATAAATGATCGATAAAGCGTGATTGATCAGGTAGCCCTGGTAATTATATAGTTCAAGCTGATACCGGTAATCTTTCCACGCTACAGAAAGGATAAAATAACTGACCATGGAAAGGCTGATTGCAAAAAGCATGTAACCGATATCCTGTAAAAAGAAAACGGAAAGAATACCATATAAGACGAAGAATAATCCTATGCCAAGATTATATCCGTTGATATAAATAATGCAGGTGAAAACAGGGTATAAAATAAAATAAGCGAACAATGCCGCCTGGTACTTGCGAAAAAAATTCAATGCTAATACCAAAAGACTGATAAAAGCGGGGAGGATGGCAGAGTATATTCCACGTACAGGAAAATCTTTACTGGTAAGAATAGCTATTATCGGTACAATTATACCGGTAACAAACTGAAAGAAATTTAACTGGTTAAAAATTCCCAGTTTTCTTTTTTCATAATCATCGAGTGATGGGATGTAGCCAATTGCGCTAACTTTTTTTAAAAATTTTAGAACCCGATGTTTAATGGAGCGGAACCAGTCAGACAGGTCAAACGATCTTATAAAATGATGCAGACTATTGTTTAGCCGATGTAAAAAATACTCCATTGCCGGGTCTTTTTGATAGGATTGAAATCGAAAAGTAAGCAATTTACTGAATTATTAGTCAGTAGTTTTACTTAGTAAGATTTAATTACAAGGATCGAAGCAACGTTATTTGAAACTGTATTTGCTTCGCATCCGAGCCTGGGCATGGATGTGTCTTGCAGAGCCGTTGATATCTGTACTTCAACCCCTTATTGGCCGGCTGAGTAAAAAACTTTTGTTACATTCCATTTTATTCCAGCCAAAATGCACTTTCTTTCTGATCCGATTTATGTTACTGCTTTTCTATTGCTGTTGATCATTATCTCTGAGTGGTTGAGCCAAAAGAATTTTTTTCGTCACCTTGGTTCAGGATTAATCGTAATTATTCTGGCTGCTGTTTTTGCCAACCTTCATTTCATTCCTTCTTCACAAAATGCACCAGCCCTCTACGGTAAGGTTTTCGAATATGTGGCGCCGCTCGGCATTTTCTTTTTGCTGCTGGATGTTAAATTGAAAAATCTTCGTTATGCGGGTATTCCAATGTTGGCTACTTTTTTGTTGGGTGCAGCATGTTCGGTTATTGGCGCCCTGATTAGTTATCATATCATTTCACCGCAAACTCATCATATCAATCATGCAAATGCTGTGGCAGGAATGTACACGGGTACCTATATCGGTGGGAGTGCTAACCTGCAGGCTGTAGCACTTCAGTATGGAGTTACGAAAGATGGGACTTTATTTGCCGCTATCAATGCAGTAGACAATATCATTACCACCTTATGGATAATGGCTACGCTCATTCTTCCGTCTGTGTTACAGAAATTTTTTCCAAGAAAAAAGAAGATATCTTCACAGGTGGTGAATATGTCCAATGAAGAACTAATACAGCAGGTCATTTCAAAGAAAGAATCGGTGGATGTGCAGGGAATTTCTATTCTACTTTTTTTAGGACTTGCGACTTTATTTGTGTCTGTTTTTATTTCCTTTTATTTCCCCAAAATTCCCTCCATACTTATACTAACAACTATTGCTTTGGTATTGGCTCAAATACCTGCCGTGCAAAAAGTAAAGGGTGGGAGAGTGCTGGGTTATTTTCTTATCCTGCTTTTTCTCGCTGTTATTGGCGCCTATTGCGACATTCATGCGTTGCGACAAAGTGGTGAAATCGCGATTACATTGCTGGTATGGGTTGGCATTCTGGTGTCCATCCATGCAATATTATTGTTTACCATAGCCGGTTTATTTAAACAAGATTGGGATATTGTTTCAGTAGCATCAAATGCCAATATCGGAGGCACTGCTACCGCAGCCGTTTGCGCAAACAGTTTAGGACGCCAGGATCTGCAGTTACCGGGTATACTCGCGGGTGCAATCGGGAACGCCATAGGAACATATGCGGGAATATTTATCGCTGAGTTTTTAAAATAGAAATAAACTAACTGCCGGCAATGAATTTTTCTACTTCACCAAGATATTGTTCTTTGTTATCGAGCCAACCATAGTGTATTGAATGCTCTACAAAAACAAGCTTTGAGTTTTTTAAAACTTTGTGTGCTTTTTCCGCCAGCTTTGCGTCGACTATATCTTGTTTCCCCTGTATGATCAAGACCGGTTTATTAAAAGTTGAAAGACCGGGAGCACAGTTAAATTTGATCTTCTGCATATCCTGCCACACCAAATTGTTTACCTGCATGTTGGATTGTGTAAGCCTTTCGGCAATGACGGGCACAAATTTTTTGTCGAGCACATAAGCATTCGCCAATGACTTTGCTCTTTGCAACTTTGCAAAATGACTTGTATCTCCTGCATTGATCTTTTGCGTCCAGAAGTTTACAGAATCAGATTGTCGTTTGGTTAATCGTGAGGTTATGTTATTGCCAACATCAGACAAAAGATCCAGGTCAATGCCGCCGGAAGAAGAAAGGATCATAGAAATAATGGCTTCAGGGTGAAGAGTGGCGTAGTAAGACGCAAGCATGCCGCCGAAAGAATGTCCCATCACGATCCATTTACTTATGTTCAAATGTTTTCTCTGGTTCTCTATGTCCTCAACCATCAGTTGCATAGTAATGTTGGAAGAATCGATATTTTGTATCACTGATTTTCCTGTTCCCCGCTGGTCATAAATAATAGTTTTATTATGTACTGCCAGCATTTTTGCAAGCTCTGCAAAGCCGTTACTGTTCATACCTGGTCCGCCATTAATGATGAGGACAGGTGTGCCCTCGCCAAATGTCCGGTAGTAGACTTTTACGCCTTTACTCTCTGCAAACCCTTCTTGTTGTGCATTTGCCTGCCAACAAAAAATGACAACGAGGCAAAAAAGAATTCCCTTCTTCATTGGTAAATTATTTTATTAAAAATAGCGGTAAGGAGAAGAAAAACTGGCAAAAAATTACAAACGGTACTTAGAATAAATTATCGGTTTACCTGATAATGTTAAATGAAAAAAGAATGGTAGTAATAAAAAGGACCGATAGCCCTGCAAGAAAAACAAGGTCCGCTATTTTTTCCAACAATTGGCTATGTCTTGTTTGTTTTCGCATTGATAAAAAAGATAAAAGACAGCTCGTCATAAAAAGAATAATAGCCGCAAAAATGATTTCATCAATTATCGTTTGTTCTGATTTTCCTAATACCTTCAGCGAGGTTAAAACCAAAAAACAAATATCCAGCAGGTTAGACGAAGTATTCAGAATGTGCGAAGATTTATCCGGTTGTTGATCCATTTTCCCGCGCTTGTCAAGGAAGCCGGATACAAATATCCCTTAAGAAGGGAGGCAAAAATGTGAATTGATTGTTAGGATTGATTCTATTTATAAAGATCTCCGTTGAGATATTTTAATCCTGAGTCCACAATAATAGTCACAATTTTTTTTCCGGCGCCAATTACCCTCGACCTTTGAATAGCTGCCCACACATTAGCACCTGATGTTGTACCGCCAAATATTCCTTCCGTTCTCGCCAGTTTTCTTGCGATATCATAAGCATCCTCGTCAGAAACGGCCATGATCTCATCTGCAAGGTCTAATCTGCATATCGAGGGCACAAAACCTGATCCTATACCTTCCAGTTTATGCGATCCCGATATATCACCACCAGAAAGGGCTCTTACATGCAAAGGTTCTAACGCAATACATTTAATATTTCTTATTTCATTTTTTAATACCTCCGCATTTCCTGAAAATGATCCGCCGGTACCTACTCCCATTATAAATTCATCAATATCGCCGCCCAGATCTTTGATGATCTCCTTTGCCATTTGATGGTATGCACTCCTGTTGTCGACATTATTGAATTGATCGGTCCAGAAAGTATTCGGTTCCTTGCTTAATTCCTTTGCCCTTGCCACCATTGAGTCTATCAACTTCGCTGTTATCTTCCTGTTCTCGCTTGGAAATATTTCGAGTTCGGCGCCAAATGCTTTCATCGTTTGGAGTTTTTCTTCTGCAAAAGCATCCGATGATACGAAATGTGCCCGATAGCCTTTTGTGGCGCATACCATCGCCAGCGAACTTCCTGTGCTGCCGCCCGTGTAATCAACAACTCTTCCGCCAGGTTTCAACTTACCCCTTTTTTCTGCTCCTTCCACCATTGAAAGAGCCATTCGGTCTTTCATGCTGCCGGTAGCATTGGCGCCTTCATACTTTATATAAATGTCTGCGCAGCCCGGTTCAGTTAACCGTTCTAATTTTATTAATGGTGTGTTTCCTATTGCTTTCATTTTTTATTTGGTTAATATGACCCATGAGTGTCAAATTGCAGTTCTAGTCTTTTATAAAACGAATATCATCAGCGTCTATAAAATAATTATTTGAACATTCAATTGTCTTGCCGTCGATTATTCTGAAATGAATGTCTTTAAAACTTACTTGCTCCAGTGAGGGATTCAAACTAAGCACAAAACTTTTGTTGTTATTGTTTTTATCTTTTACCAGAGTCGGCACATCAGGAAAAAGAGTATGCAATGCATAGATCGTGTCGCAGTGACCCAGCTCCATGTTTACTTGCCCGTTTTCATCAGAGTATGCCTGTTGTTGTTTTCCATCTGCCATAAAAATGCACACAATATTCTTTACTAAATATTTATTCTGATCGTTAAATGTAATACTGTAACCGCTCCCTTCTCCTGACTGGGTCGTTACGGTGAAATCCTTTCCCGGTTCTTTATCACTTTTCAATAATAGTGAGTCGCCGGTTACGCTAAAGCTGCCTGTGGCAGTGCGATCTATGGCTCCATATGAATAAAAGAACTGAAACTTTCCCTCTTTGGAAAAATTAAAACCGGAAGCCATCTCCATCTTTCTGAAATAATATTCTCCTTCTATAATCGTTTGTGCCATAGATTTTGTATTAATAACAAACAGTAGAATGATGACTATTTTATTCAACGTTGATGATTTTAAATAATTTTTTTTAAAGCAGAGCCATTTGTATGAATTTCTATACAAAAATCAAACTATCGAAACAGCATTCTCTTTTTTCCTGATGTCCTTTGCTATTCTTTGTGCATCCAGTCCAATCTCACGAAACTGTCCCGTAGGCGCAATCCAGAAGCCGCAAAAATATAATCCATCCCTTCCAAAATATTTTTGTTTACGTGTACTGACTTTTAAATCTTCGAATCGTTCTTTATCAATCCTGATAATGTCAGCATAATCACGGTAATAGCCAATCCCGGCTATAATGGCGTCAAAATCTTTTTTCTGTTCGTCCGTAAAATAAATTGTTTTTCCAGAGATAGAATCAATGTCATCATAAATTTTGATGTGGCCCTGTCGAATATGCCTGATAGTGCCGATATCCAGTAAAGGCACCGTTTCATCTTTTTGAATTTGTTCCAATGGACCGTAGGGCAATTTTTTCAACCCGAGTTTTGAAATATCACCTACTACCAACCTCATTAAAGGAGCATTGATCTTATCCGCCAGTCGTGGTGGAAGACGACTCATCAACAAACTTAATTGCAGAATAGGGATGCCTATGACATCACGCGGTATCACGTTTACAGGTGATCGTACAGACATGCAAGGATTAGCACCTTGTTCATAAAGGTCAATTGCAATTTCACATGCAGAATTACCGAAGCCTATTACCAACACATCTTGTCCTTTAAAATCCTTGCCGGTTTTGTAGTCATAACTATGTATTATTCTTCCCGGAAATGTCTCCATTCCTTTAAAGTTGATCGGCTTTGGTTTACCAAACGGTCCTGTTGCTATAATAATGTATTTAGATTTAAAACTATCGTTATTAGTTTCGGTGATCCAATGGTCACTTTCCCTTTTTATCAATTTTGCTTCTGTATTAAAAACCGGGTTTATGCCAAACCATTGCTGATATTCTTCTAAATAATCGACTACCTGTTGACGACCCGGATAGTGGGGAACATCCTTGCGAAATTTTTTATAAGGCAGGTTTGATAAACTTTTGTTCGTATGCAGATGAAGCCGTTCATAATGATTGCGCCATGGAGCCGCTATCTGTGATTGTTTCTCGATGATGACATAGTCAATTCCGTTCTTTTTCAAACACGCTGCACAGGCAAGGCCTGATACACTGGCTCCTACTATAATGGTATTTGAATACCGCATTGTGAAAAATATTGTTGATTAAAAAGTCCGTGCCTTTGAAGAATATTTGTTGTGCATCTATGGAATTAAATGTTGACCAGGAAGCTGAGCAGCAGTTGGCCAATAGCTATCCAACAGTTGATAGGAAATTCTTCCGAACAGAGCTGCGTCAGCTTTTGCATTACAAACTGCAGGTTTTCTTCGCCGGAAGGAAAGCCATTTAATTCGCCCTTCGATCCGGCCACAAAACCATCAAGAGATGTGTGTACAACTAAAGCAAGATTTCTCATTTGTTTGCCAGTTTGTTTCAATAAAAACGGGTATCATCCGTTGTTCTTTACTGAAAGAAAAATATCAACTTCGGCATTGCTCCAATCTTTGCTTCGCTCATCGTAGATTTCAAAATCATAATTATATACTCTGTCTAATTTAGCAGTCCAGATGTTTCTCCATGCATTTGCAATGCAGTCAGGCATCTTGCCTTTTGCAACTATCTTAGAACAGGTTTGTTCCGGTACAACGAGACTGTTCAAATTTTTTGGTGGTTCTGTTTCTTCATTTACCCTACACCCGATAAAATATGAAAATGGTTTTGTGTGATCGCCTTCATACTCAAAATAGACGGCGTAGATTTCATTGCTTAATTTATTGGGTATTTGGGCTGCGATATTTTCTTTTTCAAACTTCTGCCACAGGTTGCCGCAATCAATGCCTGACTGACCTCCTTCATTCGTAGTTTTTTTGTTGAGCCTTAACCCGATTAATTTAAATCCGGCTATTTGTATTTTATCCATAAGCAATCGTTGCGTTTGTACTAAAACACTTATTAAGTGTTCTCTGTTATTACCATTTTATATTCTTTTCTATAAATTCAATGAGACTGTCGGCCATTTTTTTCTGTTCATCTGTTTTCGGGTGACCCGGTGTATTCTTATAATCAAAAAAATGAGTAAGGATCTTAGGGTCATTGATATCCTTCACTGCTTTTTCAACATAACCGGACCATGGTGAACCGGTTTTCGTTGCATCCATATTTCCAAGAACACAAATGATATAAGCATTGGGATATTTGTTTCGAATTGTTTTCACAAAATTCTCATACGATGTAACAATAAAATTTTCGTCAGGAGCCTTGCTGCCAAATCTGTGCTTGAATTCTTCATGATCGGGCTTTTCAACAAGCCATGAATCATTTTGAAATAAGTTGATCACAACAATGTCTGGAGTGTATTGACCAAAGTCCCACTTTGAATCAGGATCAGTGGCATCGAGGCGGTCATACATTTCAGGCATGATAAGCGGGAACCAACTTATCATGATACCGATACCGCTTTTGGCAATACAACTATATTGTGCATTAAAATGTCTTGCAGTAACAGCGGCGTAGGAGAGATAATCATTTTCAAAATATCCATGCCACGAATCGTTGCCGCTGGAATCTTCCATAGCATAACCACAGGTGATGGAGTTACCATAAAACTCAATTTTTCTTTTGGGCAGGGGAGGGGGCTGCAAAATTTTAACCTTCGATGATGTTTTAAATCCGTAAAACCATGTCTTGCCCAGAGCCCATTCGGTACGTTTGAATAACTGCACTTTATGTTTTTTATTTGGAAGACCTGATGCAAGAAGATAATTTCTCTTCGTCGTGTCTGTATGGATCTTTGAAATATTATTATCGTCAATTATAATATTATAATAATCTGCTGTATCAGCATCTTTCAAGATGGCTGAAAGATCGGTGCCTTTAAAGAACACCGTTACTGATGTACCTGACCATGAAAGTTCGGCTGCATCTTTATCCCAAACGATCCTCCCTTCATAACGAATATTGGAATTATTAAAAGATACGAACTGTGTTTGTGCTTTAGTGCCGAGGCAGAGAAAACATAAAATAATCCCGGGAACAAAATGTTTTACTTTATCCACTGTTTTAAAAAATAATTTGATTATGAAATGAAAGCATTTTACCAAAAAGATGAAGATACATTTTATTGATGATTGATATCGAACACCTTCATCATTGATATTTTATTGAAAAAATAAACAATGATAATTGTCTGTTTAGCTCTGAATATAGATTCTAAAAGAGATACAAACGAGTGGATGTAAAAGATTTGTAAGGTTAGCAGTGCGCCGTAAAAGCCCAACCTATGCAATCAACTTTATTTTAGCACTCAATTCCCTTCTGCCGGAAAGAAGGATCTATTTTTCGGCAGTGGCACTGCTGTTGGCTGGTCCTGCAATGCTAATCGCAGGTGTAAAGAATTTTTTTACAATCTTCATAAATACTATTTTTATAATCTCCTTTTATTTTTCTTTAATCAAATCGATGGAATCACTACCAAAGGCAAAAACCGGAATTACAGGTCTGGATGAAATTACAGAAGGAGGACTTCCGCAAGCAAGACCAACTCTTATATGCGGCGGCCCCGGTTGTGGTAAAACTTTATTCGGTATTGAGTTTATTGTAAAGGGTGCCACTTTATATAATGAGCCGGGAGTAATCATGACCTTTGAAGAAAAAACGGAAGAGTTAACCGCCAACGTTGCTTCGCTGGGATTTGACCTTGAAAAATTGACAAAGAGTAAGAAACTCAGGCTCGATTATGTTCACATTGACCGGACGGAAATTGAGGAAACAGGAGAATACAGTTTGGATGGCTTATTTGTGCGTCTTGACTATGCCATTAGCAGCATTGGCGCAAAACGGGTGGTGCTGGATACTATTGAAAATCTTTTTGCGGGATTAACTAACCAAGGCATAATAAGAGCAGAATTGCGAAGACTTTTTCAATGGCTGAAGGAAAGAGGAGTAACAGCAATTGTTACCGGTGAAAAAGGAGAAGGCTCACTGACACGGCATGGCCTTGAAGAATATGTTTCCGATTGCGTCATCTTGCTCGATCATCGCATCGTTAACCAGGTATCTACGCGAAGGCTAAGGATCGTGAAATACCGAGGCTCTGTACATGGAACAAATGAATATCCTTTTTTAATAGATGAAGAAGGCATTACTATTTTCCCGATTACATCGCTCACGCTTGACAAAGATGTTTCCACAAAAAGAGTTTCTACAGGAATTCCTTCTCTCGACAGATTGTTTGGCGGCAAAGGTGTTTATAAAGGAAGCAGCGTGTTAGTGTCGGGAGTGTCAGGTACAGGGAAAACAAGCGTGGCTGCATATTTTGCTGATGCCACCTGTAAACGAAAAGAGAAATGTCTTTTCATTGCGCTTGAAGAATCGTCGAAACAGATCATTCGCAATATGAGGTCTATAGGTCTTGATTTGGAACCTCACGTGAAAAAAGGATTGCTTGAGTTCCAGTCGTTTCGTCCCGGCCTTCATGGTCTCGAAATGCATTTGGCCAGCATCTATAAATTGGTTAGGAAATTTAAGCCACAAAGTGTGGTGCTTGATCCAATCACTAACCTTATAAGTGTAGGTGGTCTTTCAGAAGTAAATGCCATGCTGCTGCGTCTTATTGACTTTATGCAGTCGCAGGGAGTTACACTAATGCTTACTGCTTTAAGCAGTGGTTCCGCCGAGCATATTGATGAAAATGTTTCTTCTTTGGTAGATGCCTGGATATTGGTCAGGGGTATTGAAGCGGATGGTGAACGCAACCGTTCTATATACATTATGAAATCGAGAGGAATGCAGCACAGCAACCAGGTACGTGAATTTTTGATCACTTCGAAAGGATTGCAACTTGTAGACGTGTTCAGGGGAGAAAAAGGGGTGCTGGTAGGATCGGCCCGCAGGGCCAAAATAGAAGAGGCCGCCGGCCTTGCCAAAAAAAATGCTTCGGGGAAGCGAAATAAACCTGCTAAAAACAGTCCTAAATAAACCATGGTAAAAGAAAAGAAATGGGAACTTAGGTTATATGTTGCAGGCAAAACGCCTAAATCAGTTGCTGCACTGTCTAACCTGAAAAAATATTGCGAAATACATTTAAAGGGCCAGTACAGGATTGAAGTTATAGACCTGTTAGTGCATCCTCAACTCGCAGAAGGTGACCAGATATTTGCCATTCCTACTTTGGTACGAAAAGTGCCCGAACCTATACGTAAAATTATCGGTGACCTTTCAAATGAAGAGAGAGTATTAGTGGGATTAGATATCCGTCCCTTAAAACAAATATGATCATGAAGAAAAAAACAGGTGCAGAAAAGGAAGGTGAGCTGAATTTCCGGTATGTTTTTCACCTGTATGTTACAGGAGCTTCTCCTAATTCTTCAAGAGCTATTACCAATTTCAAGGATCTCTGTGAAAGCCAGTTGAAAGATGAATACGAGCTGAATATTATTGATGTGTACCAGCAACCGCAGGTGGCACAAGCAATTGATATAATCGCATTACCCTTACTTATAAAAAAATTGCCCTTGCCTGAAAGGAGATTGATTGGCGATCTTTCAGACAGAGAAAAAGTAAAAAAGAATTTGGGCATTTTTAATGATGAATGATGAAACCATTAAACGAAAATCATCAAATATTAATTAAGGAAGTAGAAGAACTGCGTTCGCAACTGCAGGAAGCAAACGAAACGCTTCATGCCATCAGAACGGGGCAGATAGACGCATTAATGGTAAGCACTGAATCGGGTCCTAAATTATTTACATTAAAAAGTGCTGATCATACCTATCGCGTATTCATTGAAAAAATGAAAGAAGGCGCTGTAACGCTTAATGAAAATGAGATCATCCTGTACAGCAATTCACAATTTGCTTCCATGGTGGGGCTGCCTTTATCCGACGTGATCGGGCTTCCTTTCCGCAAATTTATACCGGAGTATTGCCAAGAGGAATTTGAAGCGTTGATAAAAAGCGGTTGGAAACTGGATAGCAAGGGCGAGATATTTCTTAACAGCAGTGAAAACAAAGTTATCCCTGTTCTCTTATCTTTTACATCGCTGGAACTTGATGAAGGTACAGCACTTAGTATTATCCTCACAGATCTCACCATTCAAAAAGAAACGGAGAACCAATTGAAGATACAGAACGAACAGTTGAGCCAGGCCAGGCAAGAGGCAGCAACGTTGAATGAAGAGTTGGAAGAAACAGTAAGAGAAAGGACAAAAGACCTGTTGGTAAGCCGGGAACATTTTAAAATGCTGGCAGATAATATTCCGGTAATAGTATGGACAACACAACCCGACGGGCAGGCGGATTATTTCAACAAGCAATGGTGTGAATATACAGGATTGAGTCCTGAACAGTCAAAAGGTTCAGGTTCACAACAGGCGCTGCATCCTGACGATTTTGATCCGACAGTACAGGCCTGGGCCAACGCCATAAAAGATAAATCTCGTTTTTATTTTGAATACAGGATAAGGCGTGCCGATGGCCAATACCGCTGGCATTTGGGAAATGGTGAACCTTTAAAAGATGATGCAGGTGATGTAATTGCGTGGTTCGGCACCTCGACAGATATTGAAGATCAAAAACGAAAACTTGAAAAGAAAGACGAGTTCATAGGTGTGGCAAGCCATGAGCTAAGAACACCTTTGACGAGTCTGAAAGGATATATAGAATTGATAGATTATATGGAAGACTTGCCTGAAAATGTGAAATCCTATATTTCAAAAGCAAAAATTTCATTGATCAAACTCCAGCGCCTGATCAATGAATTGCTGGACGCAAGCCGGATAAAAGCGGGCAAGCTTCAATTCTCTAAAAGTGTCTTTAACCTTACCGATCTTATCAATCAATGTATCGACAATAGCAGTTTTATATATCCTTCGCATAAGATAAAAAAAGATCTGCAAAAAGATATTATGGTAATGGGTAACGAGGAGCGCATCGAACAGGTGTTGATGAATTTAATAAACAATGCGATTAAGTATTCTCCGAAAAATAAAGAGATCATTGTTTCTGCGGAGGCCGATCAAAGCTCTGCTACAGTTGCCGTGCAGGATTTTGGCATTGGTATGTCTGAAGCAGATCAGCAACAGATATTCGATCGCTTTTACAGGGTGGAGAATGGTAATTTTTTAACCCCGGGTCTCGGCATGGGTCTTTATATAGCGGCAGAGATCATTAAAGAACACGATGGCGAGATAAAAGTGGAGAGCAAGTTAGACCACGGTTCTATATTTTATTTTTCATTACCGTTGCCGAACTCAGTTTAAATAAAGGTCTGCAACTTCTTAATATAAACAGTTAATACACCACTCAATTGTTTAGCCAAAGAATCCTGTTTTGGCCGCGTAAAATTTTTATAGAGCTTCTCTATAATTTATAGCTGATCATCATCATATTTTTTTTAAAGTCCGAAGTTTAAACTTTGCAGCTAAACTCTTGCTGCTATGTTGGAAAAGAAGCTGTCCCGATCCGGAAAACATAAAACCTCCATCAACACTACAAGCAACATCTATCTTTATGCGGGCCTGTTCGTTTTAATTTCCTCCTTAATATACATGATCATTAATATTGCCCGGGCAGACCCGGTAGTAATGTTATGGTTCCCATTCATGCTTGCCGGAATTGCGTTGGTATTTGTAAGCGAGTTAACGAAATAAGCTATTTTGTTTGCCGGTGTTTTTATGCATGAACCCATTCCTCTTTCCGAATGCAGTATATTACTGAAGCATTAGGTCTCTCATCCAAAATTTTTCCATCTAAAGATGTTGTTTGTTTGCCGCCTATCTTTTCCACTGCTTTTTGAGAACGGATATTATTTTCATGAATATGGAAAAGAACATTGTCGACATAGTTGAAAGCGTATTCTATCATCAGGCGTTTCATTTCTCCATTGTAAACTCCTCCCCAATATTTTCTTGCAATAAACGTCCAACCGATAGAGATAGCATTTTCAAATTCATCCATAGGATAAAATCTTGTACTGCCTATCACTTCACCTCTGCTTTTATCAATTACAAGAAAAGCAGATCCTGATTTCATTGCATCATTGAAAAAAGTTTTGAACCCCTCTCTCTGGCTTCTTTCTTTGGCAGGATGTTGTTCCCAAATAAGCGGATCTGAAGCGACTTTGTACAGACTTTCAAAATCATCTTCTGTAAGTGGTCGTAACAGCAGCAGTTCATCTTCTAATACAGGCTGTAAATTGAATGGAGTGCTGAGCATTTTGTTTTGTTGCGCTTAAAGTTATAAAATTCTTTTGCAGTGAGTTGCCGCCGGCGTCAGGATGTGGCCATAAGCCTCCTGGTGATAAAAAAATTAGATTTGCGGACAAAACCTGCAGAACTATGTTTGACTATTTAATAGCAAAACTTCCTCATCTTAAAAAAGAGCTTGAAGAGTATGCAGCGCTTTATAAGCGTATCGAAGTTCCTGCAAAAACGGTTTTACTGCGGGAGGGAGAGGTTTCCAAAAAAGCTTTTTTTATCGAAAAAGGATGCATTCGTGCATGGCTTAGTCACGATGGTAAAGATGTAACCTTCCAGTTTTTTTTTGAACAGCAGGGTTTGTCTTCAGCGGAAAGTTTTCGTAAAAATATTCCAAGTATTCTTACAATTGAAACTATTGAACCTTCCGTTATTTATGTACTGCACAAAAAAGATTATGAACACGTGATGAAAGAACTTAGTCATGATACAGCCTTTTTAAAAGAGATGATTGAAATAATTTTTGAAAGACAGCTTCATTACGTGCACGAGTTTATATCTTTTATACGGGACACACCGGAGCAACGCTACCTGAGTTTATTGCAACAACGGCCGCACATTGTGCAGCGGATACCGCAACATTATATCGCTTCTTATCTCGGCATCACATCTGTGCACCTGAGCCGCATACGAAATAAAGTGATGAAAGAAAATAAAAGCAAGCTTTCAGTTTCTTAACAAATGTTATCGTGCAGCGGTTAACTGCTGCTGACCTTTGTTTGAAATATCAAGAAATGAAAGCAGCAGTTATCAACGGTTTTGGTGAAACACCGCAGTACAAAGATTTTCGGGATCCTGTTATTAGCAACAATGAAACCATTGTGTATGTAAAAGCGGCAGCGCTTGAAAACTTTGACAGGGGGACAGCGTCCGGCATGCACTATTCAAGTAAAAAATTGTTTCCTCAATTTCCTGCCATTATCGGCACCGACGGAGTCGGCATTACTGAAAAGGGAGACATGGTTGCCTTTGGAAATATCAAACCGCCATTCGGCGCTTATGCAGAAAAGGTTGCCGCAGGGTATACCATTCCTATACCCGCAGGCATTGATGCGGGGCGGGCTGCAGCCATTGTTCCTTCTGCGCTTACTTCATTATTGCCTTTAAAATATTCAGCAAAACTGCAGGCGGGTGAAACAGTATTGATCAATGGAGCTACCGGCGCTTCGGGAAGAATTGCAGTACAGGTAGCTAAAATGTTGGGCGCAGGAAAAGTGATTGCTACCGGCAGAAATAAAATATCACTTGACATGGTAACGACGCTTGGCGCAGATGAAACGATAAACCTGCAGCAACAGGATGAATTGCTGGCAGAAAATTTTATTAAAGCAAGTGGTGAAAATGGCTATGATGTAGTGCTCGATTTTCTATGGGGCCCTCCGGCTGAAGTGCTCATAGACACTTTTATTCCAAAAGAAGCAGGCTTTGCCAAACAAAGAATACGTTATTTACAATTAGGGCAGAAGGCTGGTTCGCATATCTCAATAACAGGTTCTGCTTTTCGCACTTCCGGGTTGGAAATGATGGGAATTGGAAAAATTGCGAATGAAACACTGATGGAAGAAATACAAACGATTTGGAACTGGTTAAAAGAAGATAAGCTCTATATGGATATTAAAAGAGTTCTTTTAAAAGATATAAGTGAGGCATGGCAACGAACAGAACTTGCCGGCAAGCGATTGGTGATAACGCCGTAAGCAGATTATTTCAATAGATACTTGCATAGCGAACTGGCTGACTTTTTTTCAATGAGACGGGTAACTGTTAAACCTGCCAGCAAACAGCCATGCGATCTATTTTATCTTGTTACACTTTATGTCAGCACCATTTTGATGCAGGATAAATCCGTTTACATTTTTATTATCATCTCTTGTAAAATCTATTTGCAGATCAGGCGATTTTACAAAGAAAGAATCTTCTTTCTCGGCATAAAGAACCACCGTTGGCTGCTTGGTTGGTTCGGCTGTCAGCTCATCATCTTTTACACTTACAACTACATGCAGATCGGGATTTATTTCATACTCTCCCTCGTATTCTTTGAGTTTTTCTGCAGGCAGTTGTATGGCTACTTTTTCCTTCGGCAATTCATAAGGTTTGTTATACAGCACCGCATAGATGTTCCCGGTGATATCCTGCAGGGTAGGGTCAGATGCGTTGCTGAGTAATATAATGCATATATCATCTGCCGGAACGCGGGAAATATTTGTTGTAAATCCGAATATGCCGCCGCTGTGTGCAACTCTTCGTTTGCCTTCGATGCTGTCAATGCCCCACCCGTAGCCATAATTATTTTTTACAGAGGTGTAAGCCATTTCCTGCTGCTCTTTGGATAAGATCCTATTTTGTTCAAGAGCTTTGTGCCACAGGTACAGATCGCCCGTAGTAGAATATATAGCTCCTGCGGAAAAAGAAACGGAAGAATCTACTATCGGCGCTGCTACGGCTTCTTTATCATTTAGCTGAAAATAGCCAGTTGCTTTTTCTTTGCTTTTTAAATCCGTAAAATCAAAGCCGCTATGTGTCATGTGCAAAGGAGTAAATATATAATTGCGCACCGCCTGTTCATAAGTCTTCTTTGTTACATCTTCAATAATATACCCCAGCAATGCATAACCGCTGTTGGAATAGTTCCATTCCGTACCTGGCGAAAAATCAAGCGGTTTGTTCATGAATAAGGCTATCATTTTTTCCCGCGTAGCCGGTTTGGTTGCTCCATCTTTCATGAAGTCCCTGTCGTTTGTATAATTATAGATTCCCGAAGTATGTGTCAATAGTTCCTGTATGGTAATGCTGTCTCCTTTCGGGTAGTTTGGAAAATATTTACTTAGCTTATCCGAAACATTTAGTTTTTTTTCTCCCTGCAATTTCAGGATGACGGCAGAGGTAAACTGTTTTGTAATTGAGCCCAACTGGAAAATAGTTTGTTCATCATTCGGTGTTTTAGAGGCGACATCGCTGTATCCATATCCTTTATTCAGCAGTATGACGCCATTCTTTTCTACGAGCACAGAACCGTTAAACTTGTTCATTTTTGCATAAGCGCTTACTAATGTATCCAGTTTATCGCTTTGCGCAAAAAGGAGATGGACAAGGCATACCTGAAGAACAAGGAAGAAAAACTTTTTCATGTAGTGATAATTGATGAGAAGAAAAATAGTATGAGGCGCAATTTAAGCAATATGATCCCGCTTTAACCGGAAGACCTGGAATTCCTAATCATTATTTCTAATGACGACTATCAAAGTTTTTGTTTATAAATAAGACTACCTTGTATCGTTTGGGTTATTGCACCAGGGGTAGCATAATGATACGTGAACTGCCCGAAGCACTGGCCCATACATTTATGGATCACCTGACTCCGAAGAGTTTTAGCGAATACATTGAAATAGATGGTAAAAAACTTCCTTTTAACTTCAATCCGATGTTCTCCCATGACAGGGATAAGTTTATTGTTGATGTAAATAAAGACGGAAAGTATTTCATGTTCGAAATGGTAAAGGATCACTCTTCAATCGAATGGGCGTTGAGCGAGCCATCACCCGCGTGGGTCAAGCAATTTGAAAAAAGGTTTTCTGACCTGATAATCCAAAATAAATAAAGCTTTCCCCTCGCCAGTACGGGTAAAGCTTTACAAAATGCAGGCAACGCGAAATTCTACAAGGCGCTGCTTCCATTATACTTCTTCCAGTCATCGCTGTTTGATACGTAAAGCACTTTTTCATTTGCATTTTCAATAGTTACATAATATTCGGTGCCGTTTTTTCCATAGAGTTCAAAACATTCGGAAACCCATGATGAAGCAAGTTTGTCCTGTAATCTTTTTTGCAGGATCAAAGGCAGGGAGACTGTAGTGATATTTCTTGATACAGCTTCTATTTTGCCTGATTGATTAAAGAATGCAGAAAGGTGCTGTCCTGACTGCACAAAGCTCACTTTGTAGAGATCAGCAACAAGCTCCCAATTAACTTCAGTGGGTTGAGTGAACAAATGATTAAATTCATTTTGCACGGCAGCAGAAGGATCAATATGGGTGTTGGCAAAGGCGCTCATGCTTAGTATCGTAGCGGCGAATAAAGCGGTCAATCTTTTTTTCATGGTTTTTTGCTTGATAGTGATTGAATAATTTTAGCGAAGGTAGAATCAGTAAAGCGCTGATTTTTAGAAATGAGATGAACACTCACAGTATTGCGACAAACCTGCGATCTTAACAGCAATTAACTTTGATATAAACACTACCGAAGGCGAAGAGCTTTTTCTTTCAAGTTGATCGGGGGATCAACATGAAAAAGTGTTTTTCGCCATAGCGAAGAAACAATTTATTTTTCTTGTTACCAGTTGATAACTTGCCTTCAGATTGCTTCAAAACATCTCTATGCACAATGCGTTGCTGATTTTTTCGCAATGACGGATGGTTCGTCATTGCGAGCGGAGCGAAGCAACCTGGTATTGCGCTTGGGTGTTGGTGCAAATGTTTAGTAGTTTTTATTTGCGTGTTGATCGGGCGATTGACGTGAATGAGTTTGCATTGGCAAGCTGAAGTTATTGGACCCATTAGCAGAACAAAATCAGAAAGCCCGGTTTGCAGGCTTTCTGATTAAGGATTCTAATCATTAATGCCTTGCATGACTTTGATCGGGCGCACTTCAATCCTTGCGTTGTGTGCCGATTCAAAGACAGGATTATTTTTGGCTATTTGTATGGCTTCATTCAAATCTTTTGCCTCAATAAGAAAATACCCTGCAATCACCTCTTTGCTTTCGTTAAATGGCCCATCTTTCAATTTTCCCTTTGTACCTGAAACTAATACACCTTCCTGCTCCAGCGGCTGTGCACTTTTTAGTTTTCCGGTTTTCATCAGGTCTTCCATGTAGACCATTACCTTTTGAATGTGCTTCTGTTGTTCTTCCGGCGATAGTTGCAATAAATGATCGCCTTCTGTCCTGATAAGTAACATAAATTCTTTCATAGCTTCATTTTTTTAATGAATAAATTGTTTTATGTACTAAGACAAAGGGCTTTTTAATAAGGGGACTTTTTTAAAAAATATTTTTATTATCTATCCTCCTATCGGTCTCAGCAGGTGTACTTCAATTTTAGTAGGAATATCACTGAAGATAGGATTCGCTTTTGCGATCTCTACTGCTTCTTCCATATTTTCAGCAACAATGTGAAAATAGCCTGCGATCACTTCTTTGGTTTCATTAAATGGCCCGTCTTTAATAATTCCTTTGCCATCCGTGGTTGTTTTACTTGAAGTATCCAATGGCGCAGCGCTCTTAAGTTTCCCTTCTTTTATAAGACTCGCCGATATACGAAGTGCCTTTTGCAATATGTTCCTGCAACTGCTGCGGGAACAGATCCGACCACACATCGCCCTGTGTGCGGATGAGTAATAAAAAATCTTGCATATTTTATTTTTTATGAGGTTCTTTCATAAGACAAATAAGTTTGAAAAGGAGGACATGATCATTACACTTTTTTGCATAATTCCAGTTTCTTTTTTAATAACTCTTTTTCAATTTCCAGCGGGGAAAGCGAGATCGCTTTCTCAATACTTTCAGAAGCTTTTTGAAAATCTTCTGCTTGTAAATAAAATTCCGCCTGTGTGGAATAAAATAAATGATAGGATGCCAGCGCCGGCTCATTCTTTATTTTTTCAAGCTCTTGAAGTGCCTGCAATACTCCATTTACTTTTGAAAGAGCAATGGCCCTGTTTAACAATACGAGTGGTGAACGATCAATTTGAGCCAGTTTATCGTAAAGTGATAGAATACTCTCCCAGTCAGTTGACGCAAAATCAGGCGCGGCACAATGATAAGCTGAAATAGTGGCAAGAATATGATAAATGGAAAGATCATTATAAGCAGTTGATTTTTCCAGGTAGTGAAATCCTTGTTGCATTAAAGAACGATCCCACAATGAACGATCCTGCTGTTCCATTGTAAAAATATTCCCCGCTTCATCCGACCGGGATTTGAATCTTGAAGCATTCAAATACATAAGCGCCAGCAGGGCATACACACCGGATTTGTTTTGCAATCTTTCATAGGCAGCAATAATTTCTGATAAACGAATTGCTTCTCCGCAAAGTTCATAACGTATCAACTCATTCCCCTTTGAGGCGCTATAGCCTTCGTTAAATAAAAGATAGATGGTCTCAAGCACAACCTGCAATCGCTCTTCAAGCTGGGCTCCTTCAGGCACCTGGAAAGAAATTTGGGTTTCCCGTATTTTTTGTCTTGCCCGTACCAGGCGTTTCTTCACATTTTCTTCCGTGGTAAGAAATGCTTTTGCAATTTCGGGAATAGTAAAGCCGCAAAGTGTTTTAAGTGTTAGTGCCACCTGTGAATCTGCAGATATGGAAGGATGGCAGCAGGTAAACATCATTCTCAATTGGTCATCCAAAATTTCCTTCTCAGAAAAAATATGATTCAGTGCGGGCTCTGCCGTCCATTCTGAATAAAGAAAGTGGGCTACATCCGACGAAGACTGCTGTTTATACCTTTCGCGATTAACAATGTTAAGTGCTTTATTTTTTGCCACCCTGAAAAGCCACCCGCCTGGGTTTTCAGGTACACCTTTATTTGACCATTGATTTAATGCTTCTAAAAAAGAATCCTGTACAACATCCTCAGCCATATCTAAATTCTCCGGCCCAAAAATTCTTGTGAGAACCGATATCAGCTTTCCCGATTCATGCCGGAAGAGATGATCAATAAAGTCAGGAATGTACGTCGTGGTCACAATATTGATTTAAAATTGTTGCGTCGTTGTTGGCGACTCTGCATTAAGCACAATTAATGACAAAAGATACAATATTCATCGAAGTTCTTTATCTTGCATGTTGACCGGGCGAGCAAGACATGAGTATATGCTACTATGGTTTGTACGTGAAACTCCGGATGATGATCTCCACGTTTTTTTGATCTGCTGGAGGGTGACCGTTGAACAACCAGAAATTAATGTGCACAGGCATGGGTAATTTGCTGATGGAAACTTTACTTCCTGTAAAAGTATAAGAATAGATAAGTTTACGGGGATCAGGAAACATACCATTAAAGCTGGAACAAATAACAGAATCTGCGCTGCGCCGGAAATAGTGTGTGCTCAGGTCGGATTCAAGAGTGAATTCCTTTACGGCCGATGCGTTTCTGAATGTTGCCTCGGGCCGGCCATATAGTATAGTTCAGATTGGGGAAACTGTCATTGCCCCACCTGGCAAATTCTATATCCATTTCATCAAGTCCGTCATTTCCTGAATAATTGAAAAGACCCAGCACTACATTTTTATCCAGTTTATCTACCCGGCCTTCTATTACAAATTGATAAGTACCATATCCTGATAAATTATCAGCCGTTATCTCTGCTGATGACCATTCCCCGCTTGCAGGATCTTTTTTAATGAACAGGTGGAGGTAGCCGTTCTTGTCAACGCTGACATTATCGCTCTTGAAATAATTTGGGCCGGGCCCTTGTTTATTAAAAGTATTCCTGACTGTCCAGGTATACCCGCTGAATTCAATTTTTCGTTCAGTTGATGTATTTGTGAGTTGCGCTTTTGTCAAAAAGAAGAAAAAAAGTGCCGGCAGAGAAAAAGATATTTTGTACATGATCTTATTTTTTCGTGGCAATCTGCTAATATATAGAATTGAAATTATAACATTGTTGATTTTGTCACAGAGATCAGTAACAAAAAATATTTTTTCAATTTTGCAAGTCGCCACCAAGTTTCCTTGTTCTCCTTATGCGAAAAACTCCAATACAATATTCATCGGGATTCTTTATTCGCATGTTGGCCGGGCGATTAACATGAATGACTGTTTTTCATCACTGCGAACCCTCCCTGCCCACCTATGGCAGACAGTGGAGAGTAGTGACGTTTCCTACACATTGAAAGATTAAGCAAATTGGTTGTCGTTGATGACACCACCGAACTCTGCAGCAAAACTAAAACAATAGCAAAATTTCGTACATTAGAAAACATCCGTGCATTAATACGCTATGGCTCATGAACACAAAATTGTTCATAATTGTTGTTTTGTGCATGCTATCTTTTGTTCTGCACGCCCAGCAAAACGCCGTTACCGATAGCCTGTTGCAGAAACTTTCCTCGGCGAGAGATACGCAAAAAGTGAAGGTTCTTTTAGCGCTGTCAGGTCAATATGCATTTACTGATATTTCTAAAAGCATTTCCTATGATTCAACCGCTCTGCTTGAAGCGAAGACATTAGATTATAAAAAGGGAATTGCGACAGCGCTTGGTAAGCTTGCAGATTCATATTCTCATTCAGGCAATGAAGAAAAAGCTCTTGATTTAATGTATCGTCTTGTTGATTTAGAACAAAAACTTGGTCACCAATCCGGCAAAGCGTTGGCATTATTAGATATTGGCGGTATTTACAATCGCTTAGGCGCCTATCCACAGGCATTAGAGTACTATTTTAAATCGTTGCGCCTTTATAAAAAGCTGGGCAATATTAAAAAAATGGCCATCACTTTATCCGATATTGGTCATGTATATTATGAACAAAACGATTCGGCTGCCTTGCATTATTATTTGCAGGCGAGGCATTTGCTTAAAGGACAAAGGACAACGGACTACTCTAACCTGGCAATGACATATACCGATATTGGTTTTTATTATAAAGACAGCGGGCAGTCTGATTCAGCCCTGGCATATTTTCAAAATGCACTGGAGAATTCCAAAAAGATCCCCAGTGAATATAATATGCATGCTATTACTATGGCGCTCTCAAATATTGGTTCTGTTTATGAAACGAAGAATGATTTTGCCCAGGCGCTGGTTTACAACGAAAAGGCTTTGCATATTGCACAAGAGACAAACAACAAAACTTTGCTGGGATTAAATTTTCAGAATAAGGCAAGGATATTTAAGAACCTTTCGTCTTTTAATGAATCCAATGCTTACTACATTAAGGGGGCGAAAATATTTAATGAATTGGGGATGAAGGATCGTTTGGCAGCATCACAAAATGCATTGTCAGAGAATTATTACGTCACTAACAATTTTGACTCAGCAATTTATTATGCTTCTAAAGCGCTTGAAACAGCCAATGAAGGGAATCTTCCTGAATTGGCAAAGGATGCATTGCAGAATCTTATAAAAATTAATAAGGATAATGGCAACTATGCCAAGGCATTAAAATTCCAGGAAGAATACCAATCTGTAAGAGATACGTTGCTCACTAGAGAAAAACTGAAGCAACTAGCAAGGCTTAGAATATTATATGAAACTGAACAACAACAACAACAAATACAATTATTACAAGTGCAGACTGAAAAGGAAAAAATTCTTCGCTACATGCTTATAGCAGGCATAGCCTTATTTATGATTATTGGCATTTTGCTTTACCGGCAACAGCGACTCAGAATCAAAAAGAACAAACAGATTTTCGAATCACATAAAGCACTGACTGCCGAGCAGCTTAAGAATGTACAGCTTCATGAAGCACAATTGGAAAACGAACTTAGCTTTAAAAAGAAACAACTTACTACTTATGCATTGAATTTTCTTCAGAAAAACCAAATAATGGAGGAGCTGAAGAAAAAAATAACTGAGATAAGGAAAGAGACACACGGAGAAATATCAGGTAATTTAAACAAGCTGCAACACGCTATCGGTTATAGTTTTAATCTTGATAAAGACTGGGATGAATTTCGCAAATATTTTGAGCAGGTGCATGATGAGTTTTTTAAAGACCTAACAAAGAGATTCCCTTATTTAAGCAATAAAGAATTACGGCTATGCGCCTTATTAAAATTAAATCTCAGTTCAAAAGAAATAGCCACTATCACAGGCATTTCACCATCTAGTGTAAAAATGTCCAGGTACCGTTTGAGAAAAAAACTCGGATTAGATTCTGAAGAAAGCCTTGTAGCTTTTTTTATTAATCTGGAAAAAGCGATTCCTCAACAAGAGGAAGAATCTTGAAAAATTTACCCTTTAATTTGTTAACCCATTGTTCATTAGTTATCCATCATATTCTTTACCGGATACAAAGGATTATCATTTTAATCTGAATTCTGTTGCTGTGATTGGCAGTCTTGGTCGTAAAAGTTTTTCGGCAAACTAAATTTATTAAAAGTCATATAATTAGAGCTAGGTGTAAACCTGTTGTAGACCTGAGTATTGGCTGCGTATTACAAAAATTATTAGGATGTAAACTCTGAGTATATTCCTGAAATTAGGTAATCCCTTCTCCTGCATGATACCTTTAAACAAAGGCAACCGAATTTCATATTTTGTCTTCTGTTCCATCAAACCTGTTCTTTAAAACTGTTTTGAAAATAACAAAATAGAATAGATGTCCCTGCTGAATTTGTAATTCTGAAAGGAATAAAATAAAAAACAATTTTTTAACTCATAAATAAATTTTTAGCTCATGAATAAAAAGGAGGTTCAAAATGTCAGTTTCTGAAAAAATACTTTCAGCAGCTCTAAAGGGGCCGGAAGTAAAAAAGATAAAAATAGACCAACCCAACTCATCAGACAGCCACGAATTTAATATCAAGCCAATATCGTACAGGATTAATAAAAATGAGCTAACCATTTTTGGACAGTTATCGCATTGTCTTCGTTTCAGCGTAGATGACCAGGTATGGTTTACATTTAAAAAGAACGGCAACAAAATCATTCCTGCCGATCCAAAGAAGATGGTAGTGGAAAAACAGGAAGGTGGCGTTATTCAAACGATTGAAAAGCTGAAATCAATTGGCGTTGTCATAGGCGCATATTTTGGTGTAGATGCGGGACAATATTTTGATTTACTTGAAGACCATGAAGGAGATCTTTCCTTTGTTGATTTTGACGGAGGATGGGAAAAAGCTGCCAGCGCTTTTCTTACAGAACTTGCTAAGCGGGTGACTGCACCCAATGAAGCGAATAATATTTCTGGCCTTCGTTTATTTGTAGATGACAACCTGCGGGGCAAACATTTAGACATTCAGGTTGGAAAAAATATCGTTCAGGCAAAAGATATCGGGTGGAATGATAAGGCGTCTTCTTTGTTGGCGTTCGTTCCCGAAGGGAAGAAGCTGGAACTGTTCCAGGATGATAATTTTCACGGGCAAATGCTGGAACTTGGCCCGGGTAGGCATATTATTCGCGACCTGAAAATTCATAAGCTTGACGATGCAATTACCAGTATTAAGTGGCAAGACCAAACAGTGTCAGGTACGCAAACAAATAAAGAACCGGTGGAAAGAACTACTGTGAAACGTGATGGCAGAGAAGTACATGTTGCTGACCACAGAACACAATAAAAAATGGAAATCACAGAAATTAAAAAGCAATGGGAAAACGCAGCCCCGGGCTGGGCTAAGTGGGAAGATGTTTTTGTCCGGTTAACAAAACCCGCCACAGAGGCCATGCTCGATATGGCAGGTGTTGACCCGGGTGCTCGGGTCATTGATCTTGCCTGTGGCGCAGGAAGTCAAACCTTAATGGCTGCCCGGCGCGTTGGTGACCAGGGGCAAGTAGTTGCAAATGATATTTCAGATAGAATGCTGCATCGTCTGCAAGACAAAGTAAAAGTTGAGAGGCTTAACAATGTTTCTACAGTGTTGGGCGCTGCGGAAAAACTCGATGTTCCTGGTGAGAGTTTCGATGCAGTGATTTGTCGTCTCGGTCTTATGCTGTTTGCCCAACCCGGGAAAGCACTTGCTTTGGTAAACCGTGCTCTCAAAGTCGGGGGTAAGATGTCGATCATGGTCTTTACTACGCCATCAGCTAATGCATTTATGGCGAAACCTATGCAGATACTACTGCGACATGCGGGAAAAAATCCACCGGCTCGGGGAGAACCTGGAATATTTTCTCTTGGTTCACCCGGAGTTCTTAAGCAGTTGTTGGTAGAAAGTGGTTTTGGGGATGTTGAAGAGCGCATCTTTAGAAACCAACTGCAAATGCAATCTGCGAAGCAAACGCTGACAATGATGCAAGAATCATTTGGGGCATACAGGGCTGTTGTTAGTGATTGTTCTGAAGAAGTAAAGACGGCAGCCTGGGCAGAAGTGGCAGAAGAAATCAAGTGTTTCCAAACTGAAAATGGATTTAATGCACCCGCGGAAGTTATGGTTGCGTGCGGTACCAAAATCAAGAGACATTGAAACAAAATGTGAAGTCAATAGACCACCATCAAAATAATCTGCAGGAATCTATGGGGCTTGAAATTTTTGACAACACCTGGGAAAGGTCTTATGTGAAAATAAAAACAAAGAGATTACGAAGAATTCTTTTTCAATTTAAAACTTAATACAATCATGAATAGGAAAAAAAACTTTAACCTGCATCGCCGCCAATTTCTTGGAGCTATTTCCACCGCCGCAATCGGTGCTTCAATGCTTACCACTCCATTATCGCTTGCTGCAAAAGAAAAAAAATTATTTATGCCCGGCTTACCTGATGATTGGTTCGACAAGATCAAAGGCAAACACCGGATTGTTTTTGATGCAACAGAACCGTTGGACCTACCCGTTCTCCCTTTTGCTTGGCCACGAATATTTTTAATGAGCAGTAAGGCAACGGGCACAACAGAAAAAGATTGCAGTGTAGTTATGGTTTTACGTCATAATGATATCCCTTATGCATTGGAAGACCAACTGTGGGAGAAATATAAATTGGGTGAGATGTTCAAAATAAATGATCCCGCTACCGGGTCACCTGCATTGCACAATCCATTCTGGCAACCAAAGCTGGGAACTTATAAAGTGCCGGGCGTAGGGGAAGTGTCGATCGGTATTAATGAGTTACAGGATAGTGGTGTTCTCTTTTGTGCATGCGATGTAGCCATTACAGTGAACAGTGCAGCAATAGCTCAGAAAATGAATGCAGATGCTGCAGAAATAAAAAAAGAATGGGAATCCGGAGTATTGCCGGGTATTCATATTGTTCCATCCGGTGTTTGGGCAATAAACCGTGCACAGGAACATGGTTGTTCTTATTGCAAAGCGGGTTAAAAAATGCAAAGGTATAAGTTGTATGCCGGCATTGTGGGTATGTTGGTTTTAGTGATTTTGGCATGGTTCGTATTAACACATTCTTCTGCAAATACAGAAAAAAAGCATTCAAGGGTTAAAGGAAACGAAGAAACCTTTATATGGAAAGCACCGGATACAACAGATATCCCCCAAACAGGGGAAGGCAATATGATCCGCTATGGAAGAAATCTGATAGCGCATACTGCCAGATATTTTGGGCCCGAAGGAAAAATATCCCAAGCTGCAAATGGAATGAATTGCCAGAATTGCCATGTTGCTGCAGGCACGCGATTATTGGGTAATAACTTTTGCCTGGTGGCATCTTCATATCCAAAGTATCGCAACAGGGGCGGTAGTTGTGTATCCATTGTGGGACGTATAAATGGATGTATGGAAAGAAGTATGAACGGTTTGCCGATTGACAGTGCAAGTCGTGAAATGAAAGCGTTGATTGCTTACATGAAATGGATAGGAAAGGACGTACCGCAAAGCCAAAAGGTATTTGGGGTGGGAGTAGAAAAATTGCTTTTTTTGAACAGGGCAGCCGACTCTGCAAAAGGCAGAGTAGTATTTGAAACAATATGCGGGGCTTGTCATGGAAAAAACGGGCAGGGACAATGGAACAGCGATTTATCCGAATATCAATACCCGCCCTTGTGGGGGCCTCATAGCTACAACACTGGTGCAGGTCTTTACCGCATATCAAAGTTTGCTGGATATGTAAAGAACAATATGCCTTTCGGTACTACTTATCATGCTCCAGTATTGACAAATGAAGAAGCCTGGGATGTGGCTGCTTTTGTGAATTCACAACCGCGTCCTCAATTCAGGGATTTACAAAACGATTGGCCGGATATTTCTCAAAAGCCCATTGATTACCCTTTTGGTCCTTATGCTGATACATTTACTGAAAGGCAACATAAGTATGGGCCATTTACAAAAATGACGGAAGGTGCAAAAAGAAAAATTTTAAAAAGTAAAAAATGTCATGGGAAATAAAATGAAAACGAGTAAATTTTTGGCAGCGGGCATTTTGATTTGTATCACCTATGTTACTGCAATAATTGTTGCTCTGCATTTTCTTAACCCCGGCTATGACCCTATGAGGCAAACTACAAGTGAATATGTTAATGGGCATTATGGCTATCTTATGCCTACGGCTTTTTTTAGTATGAGTCTGGCTTCTCTTACTTTGGTTATGGCACTCTACATGGCAATGCCTTCTCATGCACGATCACAGACAGGTCTTCTGCTCATGATGATATTTGGAGTGCAGGCCATAGTCGCCATGTTCTTTCCGGTAAATCTGCAGGGGGCACCGATCACGCCTTCGGGAAGAGTTCATCATATTCTCGGACTGGTGGGATTTCTCTGCCTGACCATTGGCGTAATATTGATTTCACGGTCATTCAAAAAAGATAGAAACTTGTATTCTTTATATAGGCCGGCGACCGTCATGTCATGGATTATTATGGTGATGTTTTTTTCAGTATTCCTAAACCTTTATGCAAAATCTGGATTTGCAGGCATTAGTCAAAGAATTTTACTAGTAACACTCGTGACGTGGTTTACTTTAATAGCGATGCGGCTCATTAACATAGGAGAAAAAAATAGAATTTAGAAAAGCACCATCAACACTAAAAATTGCAGTATTGCTTTATAATGTAAAGTCAAAATAGCCTCGGTTGAGAATCTCATGCCTTATCAATACGTAGATCTTCCACCGGAAATATCAAATACAAAGCCTGTAGAGAAACTACATTCCTTTGATACGATCCATGTACTGATTGCCGCTACTTCTTCAATAGTTCCCAGGCGCTTCATTGGGATCTTCGCCACCATGTAAGCCATTTGATCGGGAGCTGTATTTTTATTCAAATTAGTATTGATGACTGCAGGTGCAAGGCCATTAATAGTAATACCGGTTTCTGCATACTCCTTGCCAATACTTTTTACTAAGACCAATGACACCCGATTTGGTAGCGGAATAGCCCACCATGCCCGGGTTGCCTTCCTTACCTGCAATAGAAGCGATCAGGAGAATGCGTCCGTAGTTGGTCTTCTCCATTGCTTTAAGTGCATACTTTGCCATTAGGAATGCGCCTCGTAAGTTAACAACATATACCTTATCAAATTCGTCTGCCGGGTAATCGGTAATTTTTGTACTTGTTGGTCCTGTGATGCCGGCAGAATTGACTGCAATATCAATTTTGCCATAAGCTGTTTCTACCTGGTTAAAAGTTTTACTGATCATTTCTTCTGAAGAAACATCAGTTAGATAACCTGATGTCTCAAAACCCTTACTCTTAAATTCAATGACCGTTTGATCGAGGAGTTGTTTGTTTACATCAAGCAACGCAACAATGCCGCCTTCAGATGCGATCCGTTCGGCAATGCCCTTTCCCAATCCTTCTGCACCTCCGGAGATAACGGCCACCTGTTTTTCAAATCTTTTCATGTGTATTGTATAATGCAGTGTGTGAGGTAACAAATATATCGTGTTTGGATTGCAGGATAAAAAACTTGCGTGATGCGTGCCATCCTTATTCCGGTGCACGGAGACACGCCTCCGGGGTGACCGGATTTTGTATTTTTATAAAAAAATATTTTATGACAGCGAGCGAAAAAGAATTAAATACATATATTATGCAATTAACTAAGGAAGAAAAAAACCAACTAGCCGCTGAATTAAAAAAACAACTTTTGCTGGCCGAAGCTCAGAGACTCTCTGCATTCAAGCCCAGGAAACCTATACCAGTAAATGAAATAGTGAAAGAAGTCCGCATAGTCAGGAAAAAACGTAATGCTGCTTAAAATTGTTATTGATACTAATATCTGGGTTAGTTATTTTATAAATCCTCCTCCAATTCCCTCTTCTTTTTTATCTTTCACTAATATTCAATTAACATGAGAGCTATTCCTCTTGCCATCTCTGCCGTTATTACTATTCTTCTTATCTGGGTGCTGAATACTAAATTGGGTTCTATTCCTCCATTGGGAAAATTTTTAAGTCCGCAGCAGGGCTTCTGGCAAAATGCAGAAGCGGCAGATCAGGATTTTAATGCCGATCTGAAATTCCCGAATCTCAAGGGCAAAGTGAATGTATATTTTGACGACAGGCTGGTGCCTCATGTTTTTGCCGACAATGATGCAGACCTCTATTTTGTACAGGGATATTTGCATGCAAAGTTTCGCCTGTTCCAGATGGAACTGCAAACCAATTATGCAGCAGGAAGATTATGTGAATGGCTGGGCAACAATCCTGCTTTGATACAGGTGGACAGGGAAACAAGACGTAGCGGGATGGTGTACGCAGCCGAAAATGCATTGAAAGAATTTGAAGCCGACCCCAACTCTAAAATGATCTGTGATGCCTATACTGCCGGAGTGAATGCATATATTGAAAACCTTAAAGAATCACAGTTGCCAATTGAGTATAAACTGCTTGATATTAAACCTGAAAGGTGGAGCAACTTAAAAATTGCTTTATTCCTGAAACAGATGAGTCGGACACTGGCAGGTGAGGTAGATGATCTTCCGCTGACCAACGAACATGCATACATTCCTTTTTCTGAATTCAAGATATTATATCCGCAGGTGCCTGATTCATTAACACCGATAGTGCCGGCAGGAACAAAGTTTCCGCCACCGGGTATTGTGCCTGTGACTCCGGCTTCCGCCGACTCACTTTATTTCGGTAAAGCAGATACAACAAGTGTGGCCGAGATCATAAAACAAGACCCTGACAACGGCAGCAACAACTGGGCGGTGGCTGGTATTAAAACACAAACCGGCGCACCGATACTTTGCAACGACCCTCATCTGGATCTAACATTTCCATCAATCTGGTACGAAATGCAATTGAACAGTCCATCTGTAAATGTATATGGCGCCAGTTTTCCCGGCACACCGAGTGTGGTCATTGGCTTTAATGATAACATTGCCTGGGGTGTCACCAACAGCCAGCGTGATGTACGGGATTTTTATGAAATAAAATTTAAGGACAGGAGCAAATCACAATACTGGTTCAACGGGCAATGGCAGAATACGCAATTGCATATTGATACGATAAAGGTTCGTGGTGCAAAAGATATTTATGATACGGTTGCTTACACTGTATTTGGCCCGGTCGAGTTTGATGAAAGTTTTCCTGATACACTGGCGCCGGGCAAAGCAATCGCTGTTCGTTGGGCGGCGCATGATCCCAGCAATGAAGGATTGACTTTCTATAAACTCAATCGTGCAAAGAATTATGACGATTACGTGGATGCAATAAAAACATTTAGTTGCCCGGGGCAGAATTTTGTATTCGCAGCCAAGAGCGGTGATATTGCTATTTGGCAGCAGGCAAAATTTCCCGCACGCTGGTATGGTCAGGGACTGATGATCATGCCGGGTGAAGACAGCAGTTATATGTGGCAGGGTTTTATTCCGCAGGATGAAAATCCGCATTCAGTAAATCCTGCGCAAGGGTATTTGGTAAGCGCCAATCAAAGACCAGTTGATTCAACTTATCCCTATTTTATTCCTGGTGCTTATATTAATGGAAGAGCTGTTTCGATTAATGAGCAGTTAAAGAATATGCAGGATATAACAGTGGATGATATGGAGAAATTGCAAACAAATTATTTCAATGTTACAGCGCAGGATGCAAGACCATTGTTGTTGAAATATGTTCGTGAAAATGATTTGGACGATAATGCTGTTAAATACCTCAACATAGTGAAAGATTGGGACATGATGGCGAGTCCTGATTCAAAAGGACAAACTGTATATCAGTTGTGGTGGGATAGTCTTGCTGTGGAAGTATGGAAGGATGAACTGGACAAAGTGAAGCCTGTAGTAGTTTGGCCCACACAACAAACTTTGCTGGAAGCGTTGCTGAAAGATTCTTCTGATTTCAAGTATGTCGACAATATAAATACTCCGCAAAAAGAAACTTTGTATGATGATGTAACGGCTGCATTGAAAAAAGCAACAGTTGAACTGGTGAAAGAAGACAAAGCAGGAAATCTTGCATGGACGAAACATAAATCACCACGCATTTACCATTTGCTGCGAACGAGCTTGATGCCTTTTTCAGAAGCGATAGCGGTGGGTGGCAATGGTGATATCATTAACGCAACCACTACAACTCATGGTCCAAGCTGGAGAATGATAGTGCAACTAACAAAAAACACAGAAGCGTATGGAGTATATCCCGGCGGTCAAAGCGGTAATCCAGGGAGTAAGTATTACGATGACTTTGTGAATAGCTGGGTGAATGGAAGATATTATAAACTGTGGATGATGAAGAGAACAGAAACAGGGGATAAGCAAGTGAAGTGGACGATGAATTTTGCCCCCAACCCCTAAAGGGGAGTAATGAAAATGTTTATTGATATTGAATATTGATCTAATTATAAAAAAGATATACAATTAAAAATTCTTAAGCCCGCCTGAGGCGGATTGGAATGACCCGAAAAAGTTTCGTATTAAGATTTGAATTGTCGTATTTTTATTCTGTTCTGGTAATACAACATTCCATAACACACCTTCACAATCATGATGATCCTTTCAACTATGAAAACACCGGGATAGTTTTCAAAGATTCAGCAAAGCCGGGGGAGTAAAGGGAAAGTTTCATTATTACTGCAAGTAAATACAGGGTAAAAGAATAATACAGGAATACAAATATCTAGCAAGAGTTGGAAAAAAGAATTATCAAAAGGGAGGTTTATTAATTCTCTGTGGGTTTAGATTTATTTAATAACTCCAATTGACTACCAATGAGACCGCTTTTCCTTACACCACACCCTGCTTTACAACCTTATATCCGCCATTATGCATATTGTGAGATGGGAACGACCAACGAATGGACGCCAGCTGGTGTAGCTCCTGCAGGCTCCGTGGTAACACCCATCGCTGTTGGATGCAGACACATTCTATTGAAAGAATATGGTCGATATGAACCTGTAGGTTTTGGTGGACAGATTACAGAATTCAGGAAAATGCTGTGGTATGGCAGGGTCAAAATCTTTTTTGCATTCTTTCAGCCTTGTGGTGCATACCAATTGCTGAGCATTTCTCAAAAGGAATGTGCCGACCTCTTTGCAAACCTCAGCGACGTGTTGGGATCCTCTGTAAAAGCATTCTGTGAAGAAGTGACAGATCAAACTTCTCCGGAGGGAGTGTTAAGCAAACTCTCGATGGAAAAAAAGAAGGAATAAAACAATGAAACGAAGAACATTTATAAAAAATGCGGGTCTCTGTGCTGTTGCAGTCAGTACGTATGGTTTCATCCGGTTCGACGGGAATAAATATATCGGCGATTGTGAAACCACTACAGACATACTCGGACCATTCTATATTCCGGATAGCCCGGAAAGAAATGACTTACTAATTAAAGGACAACATGGAGATCCTGTTGAGTTAAGTGGAATTATATGTCACAAAGATTGTGTGACTCCATATAACAAAGCCAAAATCGAATTATGGCATTGCAATAATTATGGTGTATACGATGTATCAAAAGAATTCCGGCATCGCGGCACAACCTATTCAGATAAAAACGGAAACTACTTATTCAAAACCATTATGCCCGTGCCTTATAATGCGGGTAATGGACAAATACGTCCTGCACATTTTCACCTGATGATTACCGCCGAAGAATATCAGCCACTTGTAACCCAGTTGTATTTTTCCGGAGATCGTTACATAAATTCGGATCCTTACGCATCGTCACCTAAAGCGCTGAAAAGAATTCTTGATGTTCAAAATCTGAATGACGGAACAAAAAAAGTTTCATACAACGTAGGCATGGCTGAGATATTACCGGTTGAACCTGCATCCATCGAAAAGCTGGTTGGGGTTTATAAAAATGTTGAGAACGATAATATGAAACTTAATGTGTTCAAAAGGGACAATACACTGTGGATTAAAAACGAGGTCTTCGGAAACAGATTTGAGTATATAGGGAATAATACTTTTGAATATGGAGGCATGCCCGAGGGTATCTACTGGAGAATTAAATTCGAAATGCTTGCTTCAAGGGATGTTAAGGCCACAAGCATCAGCAATGATGTTGATCTGACCGAACACTCATACATTTTTATTAAGAAAAAATAAATGATAATTCCAATCAACTGCCATGCGTATCATTCCATTTATCATTACTTCCGTTATTACTATTGGTTTAGTAATTGCGTTAAACAGGCAATGGGGAACTATTCCACCCATTGGAAAATTCCTCAGCCCGCAGGTAGATTTTTGGCAGAATGCCGAGCCCATCAATAAGAGTTTCAATGCCGAATTAAAATTTCCCCAGTTAAAAGGAAAGGCTGAAGTCTATTTTGATGAACGCCTGGTGCCACATGTATTTGCGGAGCATGAAGAGGATGCTTATTTTATCCAGGGATATCTGCATGCCAAATTCCGCTTGTGGCAAATGGATCTTTCTGCTCGTGCCCCGGCCGGCCGGCTTAGTGAAGTATTGGGTAAAGGTCCGTTGGAATGGGATAGAACCATACGCAGGGAGGGTATGGTTTATGCCGCCGAAAGAATGGAGGATGAAATAAATAAAAACCCGGATACAAAAATGGAGTGTGAGGCTTACACGGCAGGAGTAAATGCATATATTGATCAGCTGCACGAGAGCCAATATCCGTTGGAGTTTAAATTATTGAACTATAAACCGGAGCATTGGTCTGTCTTAAAAACCGCTCTCTTTGTTAAATACATGGCTTACCAACAAGCCGGTCCCGGTTGGGATATGGGACGAACTAATACCCGTGACCTGTTTACCAAAGAAGATTTTAAAAAGCTAGTTCCTGTTTTTCCTGATTCATTGAGTCCGGTGATTCCCAATACAGCAGAAAACCCTTATCCCCGGAAACCAGCATTTGATCTGTCCATTCCTGCCAGTGCAGACTCCTTATACTTTACTTATGGGAAAGACAGCGCGGATTTCACTTATGATGATAAACGCCATAAAGGAATTGGGAGCAACAACTGGGCAGTTGGTCCTTCAAAAACGCAGAGCGGCCGGCCTATTCTGTGCAATGATCCCCATCTGAATTTAACATTGCCGGCCTATTATTACGAGATGCAGATTGTAACACCCTCATTCAACGTATATGGCACTTCATTTCCTGGCATTCCATCCATCGTCTTCGGTTTTAACGATAGCATTGCTTTCGGATTTACCAATTCCCAGCGGGATGTAGCAGATTATTACAACATCCGTTTTCGCGATTCCACAATGAACGAGTATTGGTTCAATGGGAAATGGATTAAATCTACCAAAAAAATTGAATCCATTAAGATCAGGGGAGAAAAGACATTTTTTGATACAGTTGCTTATACTGTATTTGGGCCGGTTGAATGGGATAGATCCCGGCCACTACCCGACTCCAGGAAGGAAACCTATCCGGCACTAAGATGGACAGCCCATGATCCTTCCAATGAGGCTTACATGTTTTATTTGTTGAACAGGGCTAAAAACTATAATGATTACCTCCATGCTATAAAATTTTTAAACTGTCCTGGTCTCAACTGCATTTTTGCATCTAAATCCGGTGATATTGCCCTTTGGCACCAGGGAGCATTTCCAGCCAAATGGAAGGGGCAAGGCGATTTTATTATGCCCGGAACAGACAGCAGTTATATGTGGAGAGGAATGATACCACAGAAAGAAAACCCGCACATGAAAAATCCTGCCCGTGGCTTCGTGAGCAGTGCTAACCAGTTACCGGCCGATTCAACTTATCCTTATTACCTGCGTGGCAGCTATGATGTCTACCGGGGATATGTTATTAACCGCTATCTCAAAAGTATGCAGGATATTACTGTGGATGATATGAAAAAAATGCAGGCCGACAACTATAATCTTAAGGCAGAGTTTTCGCGGAGTGTATTAATCAAAACGGATGAAAGCCGGCTCAGCGACGATGAAAAAAAATATTTTGAGATTTATAAGCAGTGGGATAACCGCAACGATGCAAGTTCAAAGGGAGCCACTGTTTTTCATGTTTGGTGGCGGGCGCTGCAGGACACGATATGGAACGATGAATTTGGCCGCAGTTCAATACCGCAGGAATATATAGGTCATCCTGACGATTACACATTGGTAGAAAGTCTTCTCAGGGACACAGCTTATTCTTTTATCGATAATATCAACACTCCTCAGAAAGAAACGCTGCAGGACATGCTGGTGGCATCTTTAAAAAAGACTACTTCAATTTTAAAAAAGAAAGAGGAGAAAGGCAAACTTGAATGGGCGAAATACAGGGATATTAAGATCAGTCACCTGATTGGCATTGAACCGTTCAGCCGTTTTCACATTCCGGTTGGAGGGGGCGCAGATATAATCAATGCGGTTACCGAGTTTGGCAGTGGTCCCAGCTGGAGAATGATTGTACAACTCACGGACACAACAGAGGCTTATGGTATTTATGATGGCGGGCAGAGTGGTAATCCCGGCAGCAAGTATTATGATAACTTTATTGACGATTGGGTAGCCAATAAGTATTACAAATTGTGGGTGATGAAAAAAAATGAGGCAGATGATAAAAGAGTGAAATGGATCATGAACTTTGCTGCGAAATGAAAAATTAAAAAATAAAAATTGGTTGTTGAGGGTTGAACATTGAATATTGAACATTAATTTTAAATAATGAAACTTCTTGTCGCGATCATTCTGACTGCTTTACTTTCTTTGATTGGCGGTTTATACTTACCCTGGTGGAGTATCGCCATTGCTGCATTTATTTCTGTTTTGCTGGTACCGATGAAAAGCGGGAAAGCTTTTCTTGCAGGATTTATCGGTATATTTATTTTATGGGCAGTGCTTGCTTTGATGATCGATATGAAGAACCAACATCTGCTCTCTGCAAAAATCGCTCAGATATTTCCTCTTGGCGGATCTTCCTTTGCGATTATTCTTGTTACTGCATTCATTGGTGCATTAGTAGGAGGTATGGCTGCATTCACTGCAAGTTTTTTGAGGAAAAATTAAAGCCTCATCTTCATCTCCATAGGTGAGATTCTTTGTTCTATATATCTTTATTGTGATACTCAATTTCTCCACATAGGCACATTAGGAACATAGAAGCACATAAGATGAATTACTCAAAAAGCTTTTTAGACAAATTGATGTATAAAATCATTGGCTGTGCAATCCAAGTTCATAAGCATTTAGGGCCGGGACTCTTAGAGAGTGTTTATCAAAAGTGTTTTAACCAATGAATTATTCCACAGGTCCTTCAATTTTAAAAGTCAATATAATCACACCTGTCAATTATAAAGGAGTAATTCTTGGGGAATCAGATTTACTTCTTGATGTATTAGTGGAGGTTCTTATTATTGTTACTAAAAGCCATAGATGGCATTTTACAGTTCCTCCGCACTTCTTAATAGAAGTGAAAGCTCAACAAAGATTCTAATTTGAAATGCTTAATTTAGAAGAAGCCAAAATTTGCTAAATACACTTCATTTGCCTGGCTTCCTCTCTGTGCCTTCTGTCTTGTTCTTGTGGAGAGGGATTGAGGGTGAGGCTTTTTTTTTCTTTCGCTAACATTTCAAAACTTATTTTCGTTTCATTAATTGTTATGAGACGAGCTTTACTTATTCTTTGTTTTATTTACACTTTTCATATTTCCTTCGCCGGAAGGATTTCGGGTACTATTACAGATGAAAAAGGGCAACCTCTTCCTTATGCTTCCATACTTGTAAAAGGGACCACGCATGGAACTACTGCCAATAATGAAGGAAAATATTTTCTGAATCTCGATCCGGGCAATTACACCATCGTTTGCCAGTATGTAGGTTACAGGCGTGAAGAAAAAGAAATAACTCTAACTGATGTAAGCATGGTTTTGAATTTTCAATTGCAGTTACAGCAGTTAACACTTAGCGAAGTGATCGTAAAAAAAGGAGAGGACCCTGCATACGAGATCATCAGGCAGGCGATAAAGAAAAGAACCTACTATCAGCAACAGTTATCCGATTTTCAGTGCGAGGTATATACAAAAGGACAATTAAAGCTGAGAGACTTCCCGAAAAAGTTTATGGGGCAAACAGTAGACTTTGAAGATGCCGATACCAGTAAAAAGAAAACGATCTATTTATCGGAGACGATCGCCACTTATTCAGTACAAAAACCAAACAAAAGAAAAGTGGAAGTGATCTCGACAAAGGTAAGTGGGCAGAGTGATGGTTATGGGTTAAGTGCCCCGGAGATATATTCCTTTTATGATAACAATATAAGGATCGGTACTAACCTGAATCCCAGGGGGTTTATTTCTCCTATATCTGATAACGCCTTAAATTATTATCGCTACCATTTCGAGGGAAGTTTTTTTGAAGACGGAAAAGAGATAGGGCATATAAAAGTGATACCAAAAAGAAAATATGAACCTCTTTTTTCCGGCTATATAAATATTGTTATCGATGACTGGCGCATTCATTCGGTGCAATTGCAATTGACTAAGGAATCACAAATGCAATTTGTGGATACGCTAAAGCTTGACCAGTTATATGTGCCTTTTGACAAAGACGTGTGGGTTATCAAAAGCCAGGTAATTTATCCTTCCGTAAAGTTTTTTGGGTTCGACGCTTATGGCAGTTTTGTAAATGTGTATTCGAAGTTCAATATCGATCCAAAGTTTGATAAGAACTATTTTGGAAATACTGTACTGAAGTATGAAGACAGCTCAAATAAGAAAACAGAAGCATACTGGCAGGATACACGACCTGTTCCATTACGACAGGATGAAATTGCGGATTACAAAAAGAAAGATAGTTTAGAGCAACTACGAAAAGATCCAAAATACCTTGACTCTATCGATAGAAAAAGAAATAAGTTGACACCGATGGGACTTGTTGTTTCCGGATACAACATCAGCAGACAAAGATCAAGATCAGTATATTCCGTTTCACCATTGATCAATTCAATCAACTTTAATACAGTTGAAGGGTTGGTGATAAATCTTAGCGGCAGTTATACAAAGCGATTGGATACGACATTGCTTGGGCGTAAAAGTATTTCTATTCGTCCCTCGGTACGGTATGGTTTCAGCAATCATCATTTCAATGCATCAATGTCTTCAACATACAATTTTGGGAAAAAATATTTCAATGCGTTTACCGTATCGGGTGGTAAGGAAGTTTTTCAATTCAATAATGTTTCACCCATAAGACCTCTTGATAATACTTTCGCTTCGCTGGAGTGGGAAAGAAATTATATGAAAATTTATGAGGCGTGGTTTGGAGGTATTACCTACTCAAAAAGTCTTGATGAAGGTTTCAACGCTTCTGTAAGTTTACAATACCAGGATAGAATGCCTTTGGATAATACAACTGATTATACGTGGAGAGACAGGAAGAGTGTAAGCTATACTCCCAATTATCCAACAGAGCTTACTACTTCAAACATGTTGCGTCACCAGGCTTTTATTGCTACAATGAGACTAAGTTGGCAGCCGGGAAATAAATATGTAGAGTTGCCGGGCAGAAAATTCAGCATCGGCTCAAAATATCCTCACTTCAATCTTGTGTATACAAAAGGCATTAAAGATATTTTCGGCAGCGATATTAAATACGACAAATGGCAATTTGCTGTTACCGGCAACCTTAATCTTAAACTGCGCGGGCTTTTTAATTATGCCATTTCAGTAGGAGGTTTTTTAAACAAAGACAGTGTCAATATTCCGGACTACACACATTTCAACGGCAACCAAATTATAAGGGCAGCATCATATCTCAACAGTTTCCAGTTAGCGTCTTATTATAAATACAGCAATACAGAAAGTTTTTATTCCACACTTCATGCGGAGCATCATTTAAATGGCTTTCTCACGAATAAAATTCCATTGTTCAGAAAACTTAACTGGTATTTGGTTGGAGCAACAAATGCCTTTTATATAAATAAAAATAATAACTATGCCGAAGCTTCTGTAGGGCTTGAGAATATTTTCAAAGCTCTGAGAGTTGATTTTATATGGGGATTTGAACAGGGCAGGAGACCCATCACTGGTATCAGGATCGGTTTGAGTGGATTGATCACGGGTGGAAGAGGTCGTCAGTAGTCCAAAGTTGTAGGTAATAAGTTATGAGGTATGAAGTATGAAATAAGAGGTAAGAATGTAGGTATTTGGCCAGTTCACTATTCACAACTCACCATTCACAATTCGTTATTCACCTCGCTAATTATTACCTTTGCGGCGGTTTAGAATTTTGCCCAACCTGCAATTGGGGTTCTAACAAGGATTAAAATTCAAATACATGGCTTCTTTACACAACCGCATTTCCCGAAAGGAACTGAAGGAACGTATTCTCAACGATCCTACTCCGCGTACAACTGTTTCATTTTATTGTTATTTTAAAATCCCTGATCCCGAAATTTTTCGTGACACTCTGTTTAGAGCTTTTAATGCCATTGGCGTGTTGGGAAGAATTTACCTGGCGAATGAGGGTATCAATGCACAGGTGAGTGTGCCTGTTGAAAATTTCGAAGTATTCAAAGCTTATCTCTATTCCATTGAACCTTTAAATGGTCTGCGATTGAATATTGCAGTAGATGATGATGGTAAATCGTTTTATGTGCTTGATATAAAAGTGAGAAAAAAAATTGTGGCGGATGGAATCACCGATCCTCGTTTTGATATGGATAATAAGGGCAGGTATGTAAATGCAGAACAGTTTAATCAATTAACTAATGACACCGGTACGGTCGTGATCGATATGCGTAATCATTACGAATTTGAAGTGGGGCATTTTCAAAATGCGATCGAGATACCCAGCGATACGTTTCGGGAGCAATTGCCCATGACTGTGGATATGATGAACGAAAGCCGTGATAAAAATATTATCATGTACTGCACCGGCGGCATTCGTTGCGAAAAGGCTTCAGCTTATATGCTGCACAAAGGATTTAAGAATGTTTTTCATTTGGAGGGCGGTATCATTCATTACACCAACCAGGTTAAGGAAAAAGGATTGAACAATAAATTTCATGGAAAGAATTTTGTGTTTGACCAGAGGCTGGGAGAAAGGATCACGAATGAAGTGATCGCAAGATGTCATCAGTGTGGCAAACCGGCGGACACACATGTAAATTGTGTAAACGATGCCTGCCATCTTTTGTTTATTCAATGTGATGAATGTAAAGAGAAATATGAAGGTTGCTGCAGTGAGGAATGCCGTGAGTTCATTCACTTGCCTGCAGAGGAACAAAAGAAATTAAGAGCAGGAGTTGATAAAGGAAGGAATGTCTTTAATAAATCCAAATCAAGAAAACTACGGCTACAAGGGAAGATCAATATTCCTGTTTGATTTTTTGCCGGGCCGGCGGGAAGATCCAAGAGAGCACAGAAACATTCCAACACATTAGCTGCTAAGTCAAAGAGCAGTTCTCCAATCTGATTATTCCTTAATTTCGGGCATTACCGGCTGCATTGAAAAAACTATTTGCTATATCACTGCTTTTCTGTTTACTCCTCAATATTATAGGATATCATTTTATTTTTTATGTCCGTCAACTGGCGATTAAAACGGAAATGAAAAAAATCATTCGCACACAGCCGGGCGATGAAGACGAAGACGATTTCGTGTTTTCGCTTGACGATAAAACCAATCTGGCACAATTGAAGTGGAATGGTGACGATGAATTTAGCTTGAACGGTGAAATGTATGATGTGATCGGGAAGAAGATTGAAAACAATAAACTCATCATTCGCTGCCTTAGTGATAAAAAAGAAACAGCGCTTGTGAACAAGTATTCGAAGATGAACAATGAAACCAATTCAAAAGACAAAACTGCTTTATTAATTAAACTTGTCAGCAGTTTATATGTTTATGAAGAGGAGCCGGGCATTTCTTTTAAACCATTATCTGCCGATACGCAAACTTCTTTCTACGCTCAAAAAGTTTTTACTCTCGCTCAAGAGGTATTGACACCTCCTCCCCAGTATTGCTGACATATCTTATTTCTTTTAGTTGCCTACAAGGGCAAACAAATTATTTATTCAAACTAAATATCTAATGAAACGATTATTATTACTAACTGTTTTTACAGCAGTTTTGATGAACTGTTATGCTCAGCAGATGCTTCGCGGAAAAGTTTTCGATGCGAATACAAATGCGCCATTGTCCGGAGCTACTATAACATACGGCGGTAAAGAAGGTACAACGACTGATAAAGACGGCATGTTTTCCATCGATTGCAGTACAAGTTCGAGGATCACTGTTTCTTTTGTGGGTTACCAGGCTTTTTCCGAAATAGTAAAGGATTGTGACCAGGAATTAATGATAGGATTAACATCGTACAGCCAGGAGATGAATGCTGTCGAGATCACTGCTACTTCCAACCAAAATAAATCACTCATTTATCAACCGCAATCGATCACCAAGTTAACCACTGCTCAATTGAAGCGGGCTACAGGTTTGTTTCTGGATGATGCTATCAACGGAAATGTTCCGGGAGTGATCATGGAAAGAAGAGCTGTTTCTTCCGGTCAACAATTTAATATTCGCGGTTATGGTAACGGTACAGGCGGCACAAGCAGGCCAAGCAGCAATTTTGATGGACAGGGATATAAAGTTTATTTGAATGGCATTCCTATTACCGATGCGGAAGGCATTACATTGATGGATGATATTGATTTCGGTTCGATTGGTGATGTGGAAATATTAAAAGGTCCGGCAGGAACATTGTATGGATTGGCAATAGCCGGTGTAGTAAACCTTAAAACTATTCAACCCGAAATAGGAAAAACGTCCATTGGCCAGGATGTGCTGGTCGGCAACTATGGTTTGCAACGATACACTACGCATTTTCAAACTGTGACAGAACATTCATCCATATTGATGAATTATGGGCACCAATTTTCGCAGGGATATACGATCCATAATAATTCAGCCAAGGATTTTGCAAATGTGGCCGGTAATTTCAGACCATCTGGAAAAGAAAGCGTGGATGTGTATTTTGGCTATAGCAAAAGTTATGATCAGCGAAGCGGTGAGTTAACTATCGCCCAATACAACAACAATGATTTTTCAGGTAATCCCGATTACATTAAAAGAAATGGTCACTCGGAAATTACCAGTTTCAGGGCAGGCATGGGTCATACCTATAATTTCAATACTCACATTTCAAATACGACTACTGTTTTTGGAACAGGCATAACCAATAATTCAAGTTCTGCAGCAGGATGGACAGATAAAGATCCTGTCAATTATGGATTGCGCTCTGTGGTAAATATGAATTTTTCTTTGACTAAAAGATATGGTCTTAGCAGTATAACAGGAGTGGAGTTGCAGCGCCAAAATACGCAGACCATTGGTTATACAATGGTGCAAAATCCCAATGACCCAAATGCTGATTGGTTTTATGGCGATCCTTATTACTGGGTGATCGGGGCAGCAAGAAGTAATAATTATACCATCACCAGCACTGCTTCATATTTTACAGAATGGACTCTTGCAATGCCTAATGATGTTTCTATTACGGCAGGAGTGGGTTACAGCAATATGAAAATCGATTTAACAGACAGGTTCTACATGGCAAACAATACCAAGCCCACTGAGTTTGATACAACGTATAAGAATATGTTTTCACCACGCTTAGCGATCAACAAAGTATTCAGCAAACAGGTTTCAACTTACGTTTCTTACAGCAGGGGATATAAAGCGCCAACCAGTTCTTATTTCTATATTCCTAACGCGGCGGCTGCTCCTGATGCCACTGGTTTGGTGAATAGTCATCTCAAGCCGGAGGTTGGTGATCAGTTTGAGATCGGAACAAAAGGCGTGTTGCTGAATAACAAACTGGATTACCAACTTGCATTATATGATGCTATCTTTTCTCATAAAATGACATCAGTCCCTGTATTGAATGCTCAGGGAACTACTACATTATTCAGTTACGTTACCAACGGAGGCAAACAAAATGATAAAGGCATAGAAGCGTCGATAAGATATGTCCTTTATCAATCCGGCAATGGGTTTATTGAATCCATCAGGCCTTTTGCCAATTTCACTTACGCGGATTACAAGTATAAAGATTACAGGTTTCATTATAAAGGCAAAGTGTTGATTGATTCTGTAGTCAATTATGATGGAAAAGCTGTAGCAGGTGTACCAAAATTTACAGGAAACATTGGGGTTGATGTTGACAGTAAATATGGCTTCTATGCAAACCTTACCTATTTCTATAAAGATGCATTCCCTATAACTTCTGACGGGTTGAATAAAACGTCAGCGTATGGCTTGTTGAATGGAAAGATCGGGTACGATGGCAATATTTCAAGTCATTTCGATATCAATGTATATTTCGGAGTGAACAGTATTGCCGGTACAAAATATCCTACCGATGTTTTTGTGAACCAGATACCTGATGCGTATATGGCAGGGCCAACGAAAGCCAATTATTTCGGAGGACTGAATTTGAAATATAATTTTTGATCAGATAAAAGGAGACAACTGCAAAAAGTTGTCTCTTTTTTTAGAAAAGTAAGTTTATTATTCAGAGATCCATGCAATGCAAACTGGTTGCCCCACTTCAATTCTTTTACCGGTATCAGTCAGCAAGCCTGTACTTTTATCCACTTTAAAGATCACGATCTCATCATTGTGCTGGTTACCTACCAGTAAAAAATTCCCGGAAGGATCAAAGTTAAAATTGCGCGGTGTTCTTCCAAGCGTAGACTGATGTCCCACCAATGTAAGTTTACCTGTTGACTGGTCAATGCTGAAGATGGCAATTGTATTGGACTCATCGCGATTTGAAGCATATACAAATTTTCCGTCAGGAGAAACTTCAATTTCAGCGCTGCCTATAGCGCCTTTATAATCTGCCGGTAGAGATGAAATGCTTTGTATCTTTTCAAACTTTCCTTTTTTGTAGCTATATGCAAAAACAATTCCTCCCATTTCTGTCAACAAATAAGCATATTTATTACCTGGTGTAAAGGCAATATGTCTTGGACCCGTTCCCGGATCAACTTTTAGAAAAGCCTGTTTTGTTGGTTTAAGTGTTCCCTTTCTTTGATTAAAAGAATAGGTTGTTATTTCATCCAGCCCAAGATCGGCGGCAAATAAATATTTATTGTTTTTGGAAAAAACAGTGCAATGAACATGCGGCCCTTCCTGCCTTTCCATATCCACACCTTTGCCTGTATGCTGGATCACCGTTGAAGCATCGCCCAGTCCACCATCTCTTTCAATCGGTAATATGGATAAACTTCCGCTTGTGTAATTAGCTATAGCTATCCATTTGTCAGTTTTATCAACCGCTACGTAGCAGGGATCATCACCATGAGAAGGTTGCTGATTCACAAAAGTTAACTGGCCGTTTTGTTTGTTGAATGAAAAAGCGGAAACTTTCCCGCCATTCCCTTTGTCAGAAAGTTCGTTTACTGCGTACACGAATTTTCCATTGGGTGACGCAGCAAGAAAAGAAGGGTTGACCGTTTTTACCATACTTACGGAATCGAAATCACCCGTGTCGTTATTAAAATGATACACATAGATTCCCTCGCTTTTGCCACTTGTATAGGTGCCGACCAAAAGGTAATTTTCTTTTTGAGCGCAGGCAACAATGTATAAGCTGACAAACGATATAAGGAGCATAATTCTTTTCATACCCGAATTTATGGTAATTATTATTTACGCAAAGTTTTTGGCAATTTTATTATTTATGAGAATCCAACTTCTGCATTTGCCCGTATGTCGTAATAGTTTCCAATTATTATAATGGGAAAATATTCTTAATTAACACTTTTAGCATGCCCGAATCATGAATTTATTAATATTTTTTTCAAAACTTGTTTATTCTCATTTTTTGAGGTTAATTTTTAAAAACAATTCAAATGCATATTATCGCAGGCAAAATATACCTTAAACAACTATGAAAAAGCAAAACGAACCTGCTTCTGCTGATCACGCTGAAAAGCTTTATGTTGATCTTGATGGCCTGGTAAATAAATTGGGAGGAAACAATAAACAAGTGCTGAGGTGTCTTGACATTTTCAAGACGGATGCTCCTGCATCAATGCACGTAATAAAAACCGGTTTGAAAAACCAGGAAGTAAAAGAGGCAAAGAATTCCTGTCATGGGTTAAGAGGCATGTTGTTAACTATGGAAATGAAAAAGGCCGCCTCTACCGCCATGCTGCTGGAAACACTTATAATAGAAAAAAAGTTTGAGATCGCCATTCAGCTGATACCTCTCTTCGAAAATGAAATAGGTGCCTCAGTTGATCTTATTGAAACTTCACTGACTGCACGGAAATAAACGTAAAAGAGATTGCTGTTTTATTTTTCTTGAAAATGTTTTATGTATTTAGCTACTTCGATGATCGGTGCTATCCAAATATCATTTTCATTTTGTTTTAATAATGCAAAAGGGCACTATGTGCCTGCAAAGAAACATTTAATGAATGTTCGCCGCCTTCTTGTAACATCAATTTTGATTTGTGCTGTTTGTGCAAATAATAAAGAGGGTAAAGCAAATAGCAGCGCAAAAAACATCTTTTTCATATAGAGTAATTTTTTGTTATCGTTTTCTAATTATCAAATCAATCTGCTCTCAATACTCAATACAGTGTTCTGTCCACGTTGGCCCTTTTATATAAAACATTCCATTTTTATAATACACAGGTTCAATGCCCAATTGAGGCGTTTTTTCCCAGGGCTCAAAAGTTTGACTGTATGGATAAGAACGTTTTTCATACATGAGATAATGGCAGGAACTCCATAATTTACCATCAGGTCCTATGAATAAAGCATTGTGTCCTGTTTCGCAATACGGATCTTCGGTGTCTGTAAATTTTAAATCAGAATAACCGCCACTTATTGCCAACTCCGGACGGTATCCTTTCTTACGGGTTCCGAATATGGGTTCTCGTGATGCAAATTCCCACGGACCCAATGGTGATTTTGATTTCAACAATCCAACTTCATAGCCACGGGTCCACGTAGAAAAAAACATGAAATAGATTCCATCTTTTTTAATTACAAAAGGGCCTTCTATTCCACCGACAGTCCATTCAGGATTGCCGGGAGATTTTTTATCCAGAAATTTTTGAATAGGAGTTGTAAGCTTTCCGGTATTCAAATCAATTTTGGCTTGAAACAATCCATTGCCGCTGCAATACAAATAAGTTTGCCCGTCATCATCTTCAAATAGAGTGGCATCATTATTATACTGTGGTGTTAATGGACCGTTCACCAATTTGTAGGGCCCGGTTATACTATCAGATGAGAACAACCAGATGCTATGTGTTTTCATTCCTTTAGGGTCATCTGTGGTTACTTTACCACTATTGATAGTAAGCCAGTATTTATTTTTAATGAAGTGAATTTCCGGCGCCCAGAATCTTCCATTATAAGGACAATCAGCAGGCAGCTTACGTGCGTCAATCAGCCATGACTGTTGTTTCCAGTGGATCAAATCATCTGAGACCAACAGACGCACTCCGGGATTAGGTCCCGTCCACACCGGGTTTGATGTGCCTGTACAATACCATTTGCTGGCCACTTTAATAATAAAATGATCTCTCATCGAAATGGATGCGTCCCTGGTGATAGGGTTCGTGTAACAGAAGACATGAGTGGAAGAACTTTCTGTATTCGAACTTTGAGAATTACTTATTTGCGCAAAGCTGAGAAAAGAGAACAAAAACAAAATTATTTTTTGATTCATAACTAAATGGTGTTGCTATTCAAAACTTATCCAGTCCACTTCCACATTGGAATCATCTTTTAATGTCACAAATAAATTATGAATACCGGGTTTAGAGGAGGATAAAGAAGCTTTAATAGGTTTCCATTCACTTGCTTTTGGGATTTTTACTTCAGCAATAACAGCTCCATGAATATTATCTAATCGTATTTGCAGTACACCTCCTGTATTTGATTCCACATTTATATTGACAGATTTAATTTTTTTCTTTCCGAATTCAACACTGTTATATTGAATCCATCCGCCTGCTTTATCGAATATTGTTTTCCATCCTCCGAATTTATTTGCTGTATCAAGAAATACTATGGAAACGCCTTCATCACTTTTGGCACTATAACGGTCTATCTGAATTTTTTTCAAGGCGTCTGTTAAACCGACTCCTCTTAGAGTTGGTATTACTTTTTTGATGGTTCCGTCCTCATTGAAAAATAAACTATCAATCCGAACTGACCGGGCTTTATCAAAGTTTGGCGAGAGGTCATTATGATGATAAAATAAATACCATTGATCTTTGAATTGAATAATGGAATGATGATTTGTCCAGCATTCAGGCGATTCATCCATGATAACTCCCGTGACTTTAAATGGCCCTAATGGATTATCGCCAATTGCATATTCCAACTGTTCTGTTTTGTCTCCTACATGCGGATAGGTCAAATAATAAATCCCATTTCTTTCGAATAAGAAAGGCCCTTCCTTCAATCCTTTTGTTGGAAGATCTTTAAGAATCACTGGGTCAGAGGCAAGCTCCAGCATATTATCTTTCAGTTTTGCTGCATAAATATTTCCGCCTGCCCAATACAAATATGCTTGTCCATCTTTATCAATAAAAACATTTGGATCTATGCCATGTACATTTTTGATCGGCGTTGCCTGAGGAACATAAGGGCCTTCCGGTTTATCTGCAATGGCAACACCAATGGCAAAACCTCTTCCGTAGGTACTGTCCTTCGGTGCAGTAGGAAAATAGAAATAATATTTTCCATTGCGATAAATGCAATCAGGCGCCCACATACTGTAACTATCCGGTTTCACCCACGGAATTTTATTTTGGGTAACAACGATACCATGATCCGTCCAATCAGTGAGATCGGATGAAGAAAATACATGATAATCTTCCATGCAAAACCAACCGACTCTTCCTTTGCCCGGGGTGGCCAAAATATCATGAGAAGGAAATAGATAAATTTTATCTCCGAAAACTCTTGCAGTTGGATCTGCAGAATACATCGTCCTAACAATAGGATTTTGCGCATGCAGATCAATGGTAAAAAATGCAATCAACAATATGAGCTGTAAATGTGCAAACTTGTTTTTCATATTCCCTTATTTAGATTATTTGCTTCTTACTAATTGCTGAACTGCATTTGCCAAAAAAATATAATTAGCGCAGCCACCAACGGTTACTTCATTTTCTCCCCAGAAGAAAGGCCAGTCTTCTTTATTTTCCGGGAAATCAGGTTTAATTACCAATATGCCCGGAACAATGCCGCCTGCAATAAAACTGAAGTTCGCCCGGTTATTTCCATAAGTGATCTTCTTTGATTTTGTCCCTACAGAAGAAACAAATGAAATATTGGAATAAGGATGACAACCGAAAATATAGTTGAGCCCTTTATACACATATTCAGCATTGATCACATCGGGGAAATATTTGTTGGCGTAATAGTTTGTGGTAGCAAAATTTACAACGCCACCGCTGCCACCCCAGCCGCCTGTTGCTATCGGAACGCCATAAGGATTTTGTTTTGCATAACCCTCACACATGGCTTTGTACTTTACAACATAATCACGCAGCTTCTTTTTATATTCTTCATCCATGTATGGAATGGCTTGCAATGCCGGTTCGATCCCAAATTGAATGGAGCGATTGAGCGATTGCCAGACTGCATCTTTAAATACGGTTGCATATTGTTCATCTTTTGTAGTGATGTACAATTGCAATGCTGCAGACATTTTTAAACTATTTCCAAAACGTTTTGAAAATCCTGAAGTATCCAGTTTGCCGATGCTGTCATCTTCATTCCACAATTGTTTTGCATAGAACAAACTTTGTTCAGACAATGTATCATCAAAGCCTTTTAATGCACGGCTTGCAGCAGCCAATGCAGCAGCAGTATAATAATCGAGAAAGGTTGTTCTTCCTGTAAATGCCCACCTGTCATCCATCGTTCCACTTGATTTGCCATCTGTTTCATAAGGCTTGAGGTTTGGATTATAAGGAAGATTATCTGTTTCATTAATGGCATCTCCGAGATGATGATACTGATGCAAGTTCGGAACTACAATACCACGCACAGGATGACCAATATTTTTCACCTGCGCCACCATGTTTAAAGTGCCATGTTTTATCTGTTCCAAAATATCAGGCTTGCCATCAGGGCGATGGATGTCTACATACTTCGTTGGATAATCAACAAAAGTTTCATCACGTGTTGGTTTGAATTTTTCCCATGTGTCTACCAAACTCAAAACAGCGTCGCAATGCGAACCCGTTTGAATATCAAAATCACCTGCATCAAACCATCCACCGACAGCTAAACCGGGAATACGCTCATATGGTTTATATTTTGTGCCAGTTGATGCGCCCATACTATAACTATCAAAATGCTGCCAGTTCGTTGGTGCCTGCAATGCATCATCTAAAAAAGGAGCGCCGTGCCATACACGATACGCTTCATTCACTTCCATATGATCCATTTGCACAGGGAACCAGACATCCAATGTCGGATGCCAGATGGCATCGTATACATTGGGAGCGATTGAAAAAGTATTTGTTTTCTGATCACCGTATTGAATAAAATAAAGACCGGTTTCTTTTACAGAACTGAAATCAAACTTTGCATATTTATACCGCAGGTATTGTCCCCAAAGGGTTACATTACCTTTTAATTTTTCAACAAACTTTCCATCGGCAGTTATTTGGAACAATGATGCTGTCTTTAAAGGCACGTCATTTTTATCCAGTTCAATTACTGCAGTTTTTTGTTGTGATGGATTATAACCCACTTGTGAAAATTCTATCACAGGTTTTCTTGTCCAGTTTGGGATTGCATTTGGTTCCACATACCAGGTCAACACTTTTCCGGTTTTATTAGCGGGAAGTAAACTGCGAACAATGAACCAACCATTCTGTGCAAGATCGCGACCATCAAACAACATCAGGTGTGCATCTGATTCAATCTTTACATAACGTTCCGGATCTTCCGGGGCTAATATTATTGTTTTGCCGCTTGCCATCGGTTCGGGCACAATGAATTCATTTCTTCCTCTATCATCAAAAGTTGTGTGGCCAGCAAACTGCGGTATCTTTTTACTCAAGGGTTCCATCTTTGTTTGGCTCGAAGGATATAAAGGAAATTCGCCGGGTTTTCATCAACCAAATATGTTTTTTCGAAATAAGCAGCAGGTAAAAATTCAAGATTGAACCCGGCATTTCCTTCCAGTTTTTCGGGAAGAGGTTTATCAAGATAGACACTTATTTCAACGCCTTTATCTTTAGCAGTGACGTTGATCCTCGAATTAAAATCATAGTCTTTGTAACGTACTACGACATCTATGCTGTTATTTTTCTTATCAACATTCCGGCTCACCAGTATTGGCACAAGATCCCATTGTTCAGGAGTATTTTGCAATCGCACCGCACCGCCGGTAACTGTTCTTACCCCATGATGTATTATTTCAATTCCGGCAGTTTTCTCATCGAAGAACATTCCGTTGTATTGGCTGTTAAAGACAAATATATTGACGCCAGAGGTTTCAAAATAGCCCGAATCATTTATCGCCAGCTTTTGACCAAAAGAAGAACCAGCTAATAAACATGTGGTCAGGCCAAAAACTATTGACAACAACTTTTGAATCTTTAATGATTGCATTTTATTCTTTTTAATTTTAGTTATAATTATTTTTCATTCACCCTGAACCAATCATAATCAACGGATCCTCCTGTCACTTCTGTTGCGTAATTAAAGAGACAGAATTTATTGCCGGTGAATATTTTCAAACTGAACTGCATCGTTAATTCATTACCCACGGATTTGAAATTTTTATTATCAAAACTGTATTCAAAACTTGCTTTCGTTGATGAATTGGATGCAATAGTTCGCAGGTAGATCGTAGATTGATTCGTAGCAACCGAGTCAACGGGCTTGCCGTTATTTACCATAATGATGTATTTAGAACCATTTGTTTGCTTCACACCTATATATGCATAAGGATCCTGGAAAACGGCCAGGCCTGCTATATCACCATCTTTCATATTGGTCACATCCATTTTTGTAGTTGCTGTTGTTGGGATTGTCTGATCATAATTGGCGAAAGGTCTTTGAGTAAGTGTATTTCGTGCTTCACGCAAATTGGAAACAACTTTTCCTGTGGTTAATCTTAAATAACCTGCTCGTTGAGTAAGCGACCATTTTGTTGGATCAGGATTATGATTCCATCCCCATTGCATTCCTAATTTTTTTTCATTGAATTCGTCTGACGTCGGAAGCTTTGTTATCGGGTAAGTTTTTCCAACACCAGGCTTTTTATGAGTGGTAATAACCTTGTCATTTTCACCAATCATTGGCCATCCATCTTTCCAGGTTACAGGTTGAAGCGATGGAAATCTTCCGAATGGTCCGCTATCGACAAATAGTATTGTCCACCATTCGCCGCTTTGCGTTTGAATTAATGCGCCTTGGTGAATACCGTAGTTGATGCCTTTTGTAGTATCATACATAAGCAGCTTTTCTTCATAAGGCCCATAAATATTTTTTGAACGAAGAGCCACCTGCATGCCATCTCTTCCACCGTATGTGCAATACAAATAATAATAGCCGTTGATCTTATAGACATGCGTCCCTTCGAGGCCTTTGCGAATGTCTCCTGTAAACACCAATGAATCCGGGCCGACAGCGACCAGACTGTCGTTCACTTCAGTAATGGAAAGCTTGCTGTAACCTTGCGCCACATAAACTTTTCCGTCATCATCAAAAAATAATCCCGGGTCGTAAAAGCCTTTTGGCAAATGCGTGATATGCCAGGGACCTTCCGGTTTGTTTGCAGTGCACATGAATCCTCCTTCATTAAGCGTAATGAAAAGAAGATAAAATTTTCCGTTATGGTACTTTAAACTCGTTGCCCATTGCCCATGCCCATAGCGGTTGCAGCTATCGAGATCATAACATTTACTGAAATCAAATTTTGGAACTGCGTTGCTGCAATATTCCCAGTTCACCAGGTCATGCGATTTTAAAATCGGAACTCCGGGAAAAACAAACATGGTGGTAGTGACCATGTAATAAGTGTCGCCAACACGTATCACATCGGGGTCAGGAAAATCTGCGGCAATTACCGGATTCGTGTATGTTCCATCGCCATTATCACTATGATTTTTTTGAGCATTTAATCCTGAAAATGTCGCTCCAAACATGCAAAGAATGACGAGGATGCATTTGATTAAATGTATCAGATTGTTTGCTATTTTGTATTTCATCATCTTGGCTCTAAAAATCATTAATTTATTTTTCAGTAGCTACATTTAAGACCGCATTTAAAGCAGGCTTGGGCTGTCGCTGCCTGTCCCACAATAAAGGATAATTCGTTCTGTTGGGAATCGGATAGCCATTTTTCCAGCTCATGCCATCATGCACACCCCAGAATGTTACTCTTGCGATCTTGGCTCTTCGGTCATAAAAGATTTCAAATAGGTCTGCATACCTGTTCGCCAAAACTGTTTGCATACTATCCGGCAACCCGTTTTGATACGGATCGAGAAATGTTTTAAATTCTTCCAATTGAAATTGTTTATCCGCCATGCCCTGACCGATGATCTGTCCTTCTTTGGTTAATGGAAGAACATCAACATCCAATTCGGTGATCATTACTTTCACTCCACATGCTGCATATGCATCAATGGCCTGTTCGATGTATTCTGTCTTTGGATAATCCAGGCCCCAATGTCCCTGCATTCCTACACCATCAATTCGTATTCCTTCTTTCTGCAGCATTTTTATCATGCGTACAATGCCATCCCGTTTTTCAGGACGCCACGCATTGAAATCATTATAGTATAATTCAGCTTTGGGATCAGATTGAGATGCAAAAAGAAAAGCATATTTTACCAATGTGTCGCCGTTGCCCACTGCATTTACCCAACTGGTGTGACGATAACTGCCATCGTTGTCTATCACTTCATTCACCACATCCCATGCATTCACCCGACCGGCATATCTTCCGGTAACAGCTTTGATATGACTTCTTAATCTTTCTATCTGTTCTTCTTTTGTATTGGGCTGACCTTTTGCATTGGTAAAAAACCAGTCGGGGCATTGATTATGCCATACCAGTGTATGACCCACAATAAACATGTGATGTTTTTCACCGAATGCAACATAATCATCCGCCGGACCGAAATTATAAACACCCGGTTGGGGATTGATCATCGCAGCTTTCATGACGTTTTCAGGAGTGATCGCATTGAACTGTTTTACTACAATATCCTGTGTGGCTTTATCTTGTCCGGATGTAATGGCAGGATTAACAGCTGTACCCATTAAGAAGGCATCTCTATAAGCATCTTTTAATGCCCGATCATTTGCTGGCGGTTTATTTAATCTATTAGATAACGAATCCATGTAAGAATGATACTGATCATTACTCAATGCCATCCAATACATCATATATCGTGAATCGTGTATCTGGTAGAAGGGTTGCAGCACGACATTGATTGGGTTGATCATTTTTAAACCAGGAGCAGTAAAATGAAGTGGTTTACCTTTCACAGGAATTAATTCATTGGCAATTTTCGATTTATCATTTTCAATAATGATAGGAGCTTTGTCAACAGGAAGTTTTTTGCCACTGGGAATATGACCCCAGCGACTGTCGTCTGCAATCAATCCTTTCAGGTCTTCTGTTCCTGTTTTTGCTCCAAGTAAAATGGGTCCGTGAAGAATGGCGATGTAATCTGGCACATTGGGCAAATGTTCGATCACATTATGCATCGGCAGGATGATTTGTATCACATCCCCTTTTCTCCATTGACGGGCAACAGTGATATAAGAGGAGGGATGAGAATTATAAGAAATATTTTTGCCGTTAATAAGAATTTTCAATGCCCCGTCTGCAACCCACGACGGATAACGGATCATTAATATAAAATGAGAAGAGCCATCTGTAATAGACAGTTTAGTTTGTTCTTCAAATGGAAATTTTGTTTCCTGCCTGATCTTTACACCTTTTTCTTTCCAGTTCAACTCTGATGCGATGAACAGGTTTAGAAATAGCGAATCGTGTTGATGCGTATAGATAAACTCGTTGTACTTGCTATGATTTTCCATACCGCTGCCTACGCAACACCACATGGCTTCATTTGGTGCAGAATAAACCCTGTAACTGCGTGGGCGAACCGGGGTGAAATACACGTAGCCACCTGTTACGGGACTCTGAGTTGATAATATATGATTGTATAATGTCCTTTCGTAATAATCAATATATTTTACCGATGGGTTTTCTCTGAAAAGATCTTCGGTCAATTTCAGCATGTTGTAGGAATTGCATGATTCCGGTCCCTGGACATCATTGATAAAATCAATACACTCGGTGGCGCTGGGAAAAAATTCTTTCCTGCTGTTTCCGCCAAAAGCAAGAGTGCGGTTTGTTTCAACTGTTTGCCAAAAGAAACTCCCTGCCTTTTCATATTTATCATCGTGACTCAACTCGCCGATGCGTTCAAACCCGATAGCTTTTGGAACTTGTGTGTTGGCATGTTTGTCGTCTAAGTTGTCAATTCCTTCTGACATCGGATCCAATAACTTTCTGTGTGAAAAACTTTTCGCTGCAGCTAAATATTTTTTATCTCCCGTCATTTGATAAGCATCAGCAAAAATTTCATTCATGCCACCTTGCTCTGTATCTAACATGGATTGCATTTGCTCCTCAGTTAATCCGGAGGTGATATTGATCCCCCAATCACAGAATTTTAAAAAAATAGTTTTGGCTTCTTCATTGCCGGTATATAACCAGGCATCTCTGAGGCCGGCATACATTTTATGTACATTATACCAGGGAACCCAGGCGGCATGAAACACTTTGAAATCTCCATTCTTCAAAGTTGACCATATTGCTTTGCTGTTCGGAACTCCGCCGGCATAGCCAACTCCCCAATCTTTATTATTAATCGCATTGGCAGCCTGACAAGCTTTCAACTCTGTGATCATATACAACATTCGCTTTTTGCATTCTGCATTATTGGTTGCGGCTACATTCATTGACAATGCTGACAGATAATGACCAGCTATATGACCATCCAAACCTTTCCAGTTTTTATAACTTGAATCTTTAGGTGTCAATCCTGCTTCTTTACGATATGGCGCTAATAAACGATCAACTTTATATTCTAAGAGAGTTTTTATATTAAGATCACGGGCATGTTTGAAAGGGCTGTCCAGCAACTTCACATTACTCAAAGGAAATTCATTGTGATAAAGTTTTTCCTGCGCATGAACGGACGAATAAAATAAAAAAATGCAGAGCGTCCCATAAACAAATACTCTCGTCTTCATACCACATTTATATTTTATTGTTCTTACAAGCATGTGTAAAATATATTACCACGTTAATTGAATTAGTGATACAGCCTGACCTGGTAAATCAAATTTTAAAACCAGGTTTCCGTTATCTGTTTTTTTCCATTGAGGTGCTATAAGTGATTGCAATTGGCCAGCTTTTTCCAATTGATTGTATTGCTCATTACTTACTTGCTGCGGTTTGCCCATTGCTTTCCATTTTGCAAATGAATTACTGAGCTTGTCATCAATGCGATAATGATGTACCAATACTTTGTTCTTATAGATGCCACTCACCGTCAGCTTAACCGGTGAAATGTTGTCTTTAACATCGTTATCATTATAATTCCACACCATGATCGATATTGTATTCCCGTTTTTACTGGCAATTGCATTGATGTCATTTTTCCCTCTGACACCATTATTTATAATATCTTCTGCATCGAGTTCATCGTTTGATCTTACGATTAACCGCTTTCCACCCATGATTCCAAACATGCGGAATACATTCAATACAGGTTTGTCAATGCCATGTGTAGCAAGATCACGGAAAGCAGCAAACCATTCCTGGTTTTCAAATTCAAAAGACCAACTGACTGCTCCTTTCAAATTCATTTTGTACTTGTCCATTAATTCATATATCCTGGCGAAAGATGCTGCCGTGTAACTGGAATACATGGTGCCATTACGGTAACCATATTTAGGATCTCTTGTTTCTGAACAAGCTGCACATCCTTCAGGATCACATTCTCCAATGATGACTGGTACATTCTTCAATTCCGGAAAAGAGTTAACCGCTTCAAATCCTTTTTGAATGTCTTTTAGCTGTACACCCATATTCATTTGGATGTGTCCATTGATAAATTCCGGTGAGCCTTTGGCATGAAAACCTACATATTGTAATGGAGTGCCTGTTTTTCCTGTTGCATAATTTTTTCCGTGAAGACAATGCTCTATGAATTTTGTAAGATAGTTGTAAGCTTTTTCATCTCTCGGGCTGGTTGTATGCGGACCGCCGATGGTGCATTCAGAACAGGCTCGCTTTAATCCATCTGCAGCGTAGTCATACAATTTGCAATACTCTTCAAATGTACCGGACCAATAACCGATGTTCGGTTCATTCCATACTTCCCATAACCAGGTCGTTACTTCTTGTTTCCCGTAACGACTTATACAATGGTTTACCAATTGATAAACCAGCTCTCTCCATTTGTTATAATCTTTGGGAGGATAACTCCAACCTGTCCATAAGTTTCCACCAGTACTCCAGTGATGTTCATAAGGATCGGGTTTAGTAGAAAGATCTTTTGGCATAAATCCAATTTCCATTAATGGTTTGATGCCTCTTTGCATATAAGCGTCAGTGATGCTGTCCAGAATTGTCCAGTAGTAAACAGGATTCCCGTTTGCATCTTCTTTATAAGCATTGGTGAAGCCCCATTTCAGATCGGGCCCCGGGCTGTTGTCTTTTGATGTAAGCAGGTTGTGCGTTCTTATATGTACCGGAACCGGGCTTAAATTTTTTAATTCAGTTAATAATTTCCCACCATCTTTTGTAGGTGTATAATTACATTCATCATAACCGAAGAAAGACCAAAATGGTTTCATATCGCCGACAGGCATTGAAGCATTCACTTCAATCTTTACCGGCGCTTGTTGAGAAAACGAGACACCGCAGAAAACTAAAAGAATATATGACAACATCAATCGCCGCATAATTTCTATTTCAAAACCATTTTAATGTTCAGTTATTTATCCATTTATTATTTTTCATCCATTGTATCAATGGTTCCATCCAGCCTTTCTGGCCAAAAATAAAACCATGCCCGCCTTTCGGGTAGATATGCATTTCAACCGAAACTTTATGATGACGTAACTTTTCAAAATATTGAATACTGTTATCTACATCCACCACATTATCATCAGCCGCCTGAGTGATATAAGCCGGCGGACTATTTTCATCTACCTGTAATTCATTGGAAAATTCATCAATGGTTTCTTTCGATGGATTTTTACCCAAGAGCTTCATTCTTGAATCTGCATGCATTAAACTATCCTGCATGCTTATAACGGGATAGACCAGCACCTGGAAATCCGGACGCAGATTAGTGTTGCTGTTGTTTTCAATCATGGCTTCTTTAAAATGAGTAGCTTCTGTAGAAGCGACATGACCACCGGCTGAAAAACCTATTATCCCAATTTTGTTTGTATCAATGTTCCACTTTGCCGCATTATCTCTTATTGTTTTGATAGCTTGTTGCGCATCCTGCAAAGGAGCTATACTTTTATTTATTTCAAAAGAATCATTCGGCAATCTGTATTTAAGAACAAATGCAGCCACTCCGTTTTTTGTGAATTCTTTTGCTGTAGAAATCCCTTCTCCCTGGTAAACAATAACACTATAGCCTCCACCGGGGCATATCACTACTGCAGCGCCGCTTGCTTTTTCTTTTTCCGGTAAATAAATTTCTAACGTTGGAATAATTGATCTTCGGATAAGTGCCGGGTAGGGCTTTTCTTCTGTTTCGGTAACACCGGTTTCTTTTGCATTAGGAATTGTACCAGGATATAAATTAATTATCTCCTGCGCCTTTATTGCAAAAGGAAATAAACATAACAGAATAAAACAAGCGTTTAATTTTTTCATCTGTCTTACCGAAGTTTACTTATCATTATTTTAATCTTTAAATAACAAAGGAGCCAATTCATATAAGCTGCGGCGCCATGTCTGAAATTCGTGACGTGTATTTTCTGAAACAAAAGAAACAGCGTTGAAACCTGCTTGCTTTAATGTATCTGCTGCATTCCTGACTACATCAGGACGTTCGAAACTGCCGCAACTCATAAAGATGAGCTTTACTTTTGATTTGTCTTTGATCTCTGCAGGTTTATAGATACCTCCGCTTAAAAGCGCATAGTATGAGAATACATCAGGGCGATTCAATGTGATGGTATGAGTTTCCATTCCACCCATTGAAAGACCTGCCATAGCACGATGAGATTGATCAGCAATAGTGCGGAAGTGTGCATCAATGTAAGGAATCAATTCATCAATGAGAACAGTTTGAAATGGTTCGATCTTGAAATCTCTCATATGGCCCCACTTAACATCATTAGTCATGCCATAGGTCATCACAATAATAAAAGGTTTGATCTTGCCTTCAGCGATCAGGTTATCCATGATCAGATTGGCATGGCCCTGGTTACTCCATGCAGTTTCGTCTTCGCCCCAGCCATGCTGCAAGTATAGTACTGGATATTTCTTCTCAATGTCTTTATAATAATCGGGAGGAGTATAGACGAATGCACGGCATGAAGTGTTTGTACTTTTTGAAGGGAAAAGGATTTGTTGAACATTACCATGAGGAACATCTTTCATAGCATAGAAATCCTGGTCATGAGCCGGAATTTCAATGCCACTTTCCCAACGGGTAGAGCCATAAAAGTTCAAAGTACCGGGATCATTAAATATACCACCATCAATATTCACATGGTAGTAATGGAAACCTTCTTCCATAGGTCCCGCAGTAGTGCCCATCCACGTTCCGTCGGCGGCTTTTGTGAGAGGAGTCCCGCCCCTCGTACCACCAAGCCCAAGGCTTACGATAACACTATCAGCGGCGGGTGCAATAATTTTAAATCTTGCGTAACCCTGAGAATTTACCTGAGGGTATTCCTGCCCCGGTTGATTAAGAGTTGAAGATTTGAAGTCTTCCAGTGGTGCAGTTTGGTTCTGTGCAAAACAGACTCCACTTAATAATGTGGCTGCTAAAATAATAACTGAAGATTTAATATTCATTTGGTTATAATTTAAGATCAGTAATTAGGTTTAATTCTCGTCCAATATTTCTTTTACATACCATGAATGCAGATAAATTTTATTGATCATATTTATATTTCGAAAAGGTTGAAACGTCAACCGGTTTAAAGATCAATTGAGAAAACATGTACAAACCATTTTTCCAAACTTTAAATTCATGTACTCCCGGTTCGATATAATAGATATGCGGAACATTGGTCTTTTCTAAATAATCATGTGTCCGTTTGCTGAATGTGATCAGGCGATCACTATCACCGCAGGAGATCCAAAGCAGTTTTAATTCCTTTCTTGCTTTACCAGGATCGGGCACTAATTCTTCCGGAGTTTTTGTATTGGGCGCCGCAGAGAAAGCTCCGATCCAGGCAAACTTGTCCAGATTCCCTAATCCGAAATTCAACGATTGACCGCCACCCATTGATAAGCCGGCAATAGCTCTGTGTTCTCTATCTGTATAAACAGGATACTTTTTTTCTATGTAAGGAATGAGATCATTCAACAGATCTTTTTCAAAAGTGGCGAATGCCTGAACTTTGGCACTGTCAAAAATATTTTTGCCCGGGCTATCATCTTTCATAGCCCTGCCATTGGGCAACACAACGATCATTGGCTCAATTTTCCCTTTTGCATACAGGTTATCTAAGATCACTTCGGGTTTTCCGCCGTGTAACCACTCAAATTCATCGCCACCTATTCCATGCAAAAGATATAACACAGGATATTTTTTCTTTTTTGAATAACCCGGTGGTGTATAGATCAAAGCTCTTCTTGTAGCATCAACTGTCTTGGAGTAATAATGAATGGTATCAATTTTCCCATGCAGAATATTTGTTTGCAACGAATCAAAACCCGGCGGAGCCTGCTTAACGATATTTTGTGCACATAAAGAAATGCTGAGTAGAAAAACGGCAGTAATGAGTGTAGCTAAGTGTTTCATATTGATTAGAAATTATTTTGGAATTAGTGTATATACTTTTCCTTTTTGTGTGGGCACGTCATAAACAAAAGTTTTTTTCAGTCGGAATGCTGTGATAGTTGCTTTCGACGATATAACAGGCGCAGGAATTTTTTCTGTTTGGTAAAACGAATTCGGATTTTCACCAACTGCATTTTTCAAATCAATGTCATTACTTAATTTCAATTCATTCGGAACTCGTAAACGAAGGTTGCCGCCTATTGTTGATTTGATAACCGCCTTTACAATTTTTCCATCTTTCCATTGCATACTCGTGAGCTCAAAGCCGCCCCTTGCACGCAGACCGCTAATGTTGCCATTTGGCCAAGCATCAGGAAGTGCAGGCAATAAATTCAAATCGCCATCTTCGCTTTGCATCAGCATTTCTGTTATACCTGAAGTGCAGCCAAAGTTGCCATCGATCTGAAACGGCGGATGAGCATCAAAAAGATTATTATAAGTGCCGCCACCTCCTTCATTTGTTCCAATCGGAGTCAATTGATTTTGGATAAGTTTATATGCGTGATTGCCATCCATCATCTTTGCCCACCAGTTGACCTTCCATCCCATACTCCAGCCGGTGGATACATCACCCCGTTGTTTTAATGTATTCTTCGCCGCACTATATAATTCAGGAGTTCTATACGGAGATATTTGATTGGAAGGGAACAAACCATATAAATGAGAGATATGGCGATGATGATCGTTCGGATCATCCACATCATCCAGCCATTCCTGCAATTGTCCGTATTGACCAATATGCATCGGAGCTAAGTGACTGCGCATTTGTTTTAAGGTATCGGCAAATGATTTGTCTTTATTCAAAATATCTGCTGCTTCGATCGCAGTCGCGAATACATCATACACAATTTGATTGGTCATTGTTACTCCTGCATCCAGCGAAGAGCCCTGGTGAGCCTTCGGTGCATTTTCGGGAGATTCATCCGGGCAAACTACCAGCCAATGATACTTCGGATGTTCGATCAGATAATGTGCATAGAACATCGCCGCACCTTTTAGTATCGTATATATTGCTGATAAAAAAGTTTTATCGCCACTATATAAATAATGCTGCCAAAGATTTTGGCTCATCCAGCCGCCACCATTACTCCATGTTCCCCAGAATGCACCATCTACTGCTCCGGTAATTCGCCAAATATCTGTATTGTGATGCGCCATCCATCCTCGTGCGCCATACATGTCCTTTGCTGTTTGCTGACCGGTAACCGACATATCTTTCACCATTTGAATAAATGGTTCATCGAGTTCTGCAAGATTTGTTTTTTCTACAGGCCAGTAATTCATCTCTGCATTGATGTTGATCGTGTACTTGCTATCCCAGGGAGGAAATAATTTATTATTCCAGATCCCTTGCAAAGTAGCAGGCTGACCGCCAGGTTGTGAAGACGAGATCAATAAGTAACGACCAAACTGGTAATAAAGCGTCACAAATTGCGGATCGTTGGTTGAATTGAAATTTTTCAATCGTTCATTTGTCGGAAAATTAGCTGCATCGGTAGTTCCGAGATCTAATTTTACGCGGTTGAAATATTTTTGATAAGCAGTGACATGCGCTTTTAAAATATTGGCAAATGATTTTGTATATGCTTTATTCAAATAGTTGGTTGCTCTTTCATTTTCATTTCCGCTGATGTCATGATAATTGTTAAAATTGGTTGCAATGGAAATATAGATCGTGACTGCATTCGCACCTTTTATAATAACAGAAGTATCAGTTGATGAAAGATGTCCGTCTTCTGCTTTAAACTTTGCAATTCCTTTGAATTTGATCTTGCCCTCCACTCCTTCATGATCTATCGTCGTTCCCGAAATGGTCAATTCATTCTGAGATGTTGTTTTGATTTCTGCATTCGGTTGAGGTGTAGAAAAGAATGCTGTGAAAGAAATACTGTGCGATTTACTTGCTGACAGATGCATTACCACCACACGATCCGGAAAAGATGCCAGTACTTCTCTTGTGTAAGTGATACCATTGACTGTATAAACAGTTTTTGCAACGGCTCTTTCTATATCCAATTCCCGGTAATAGTTTGTATAATTTTTATCGCCATCAAAAGCAAGGAGCAAATTTCCTACAGGTTCAAACATCTGGCCCTGCGACTTCTTACTTACAATAACACGGTCAGCCAATTGTTCTGCTTCTTTTTGTTTGCCATCAAATATGAGTTTCCTTATCTCAGAAAGAGAATCGAATGCTAATGGATTATCATTTCGGTTCGGACTGCCGCTCCATACTGTACTTTCATTTAACTGTATAGTTTCCGTGTCAACATTGCCATATATCATTGCTCCTAATCTTCCATTTCCGATAGGTAAAGCGTTTTCCCAGGTACTGCCGGATGGATGATTATACCAAAGTTTTAAAGCTGCTTTGTTTTGCGAAAAGCAAATAGTGGACGTGAGAAAAAAAACGAGTATTAAAATTTGTTTCATCGCTTAATTACAAAATGATTAATAGTAAATACTGTATTCTTCGCCTTCTTTGCCTGCTGTGTTTTGGAATATTCAGTAACATCATACAGATACATTTATCGCTGACCAGCTTTCTTTTCATAGTTCAAAAACTTGCTTGCCCACGGTATAAAATATTTATAGTTGGGAGCATCAGTATGTCCGCCATCATGTTGCCGCCATGCAAGCTGACCATCAAGCAGACCTGTAAGCACAGGCGGCATTTTTTCTTTCATGTAATCATTAGAAACACCAAGATCTTTTGCTCCTAATAATTTATATACTGTACCTGCCGCTACCGTTGCCATATAACTTCCTTCATGATCGAGCCAGTGAGCATCTCCTTTTTCCGGAACACCATAACTGATAAATGTGAGACGCGGTGCGCACAGCGCAATCAGTTCATGCGAATCAACAGTAAGATCGCAACCTGTTTTCTTACCAAAAGAAGATTCTTCTGCTCCGTATTTCAAATAATTCCCGCACATCCAATGATATTCACCACTACCGGTGAGGCTCTCTACTGCTTCACCATATACACGGCGTTCCAATGTAGCGCCACCTTTACCAGATGAACCGATTAATCCCACTGCAAATCGTGGTTCAAATACCAACGTGACTAATGCTGCCTTTCCATAACGGGAGACTCCTTCGATACCCACTTTCTTTGCATCCACTAAAGGATCTGTTTCCAGGTAATCCAGTCCTCTTGCCGCACCCCATGCCCAGGCTCTTAATGAGCCCCAATCATCGGGTTTGCGGGGTTGACCTTTATTAACCAAACCAATAATTCCTCTTGTTAATCCTGCACCATTATCAGCTTGTATGCTGTTCGTTTCAATCGTTACATATCCCCAGCCTGCTGCTAATAATCTTTCTTGTGGTGTAAGTTCTTCTTCAGGTTTTGGCGGAGCAAAAAAATTAGGACCGGGCAATCTTGTCACAGGTGAATATGCAGGATACTTATCAAAAATTTCTTTTACAGAAGGATCAGCCTTTATCATCATTTCTTTAAAAGCATCATTCAGTTTTTCCATATCGCCCGGTGATGGTTGTGCAGGAGAAGGGAATGAAGGAAAGCCGCTGAACATCATCAATACAGGAACAGGTCCCTTCACATTCATTGGCACAACCAACATCATATTTATATCAACATTGATCAATGGATAGGAACTGTTGTCAGCATGGCCAACCAGCATTTTTGCAATTACAGGAGTGCGATTCACAAATTCCCTGTCGGTAACTTTTACTTTCCAGGTCACTTTCGGAATATTTTTCGGAATCTTCCCATACATTTCCTCTTCGAGGTCTTCAACGATCTCAGGACGACGCACTTTCCACCACATATCTGCAGTTGTTACTTTTTTACCTGCTTTAGTGGTAAGTATATCCGGTAGTTGAGGACAGGGATTTGCTTTTGATTCATCATAGTTTGCATGATTGGGAGCATTTGGATCTCCGCTTGGACCTGGTCTTAATTTTGTTATGCCTAATTGCTGCATCATGTTTTCATGGTCCTGCTGCGCAGTAAATGTTGTAAGCTTCGGATATTTACTGCTGTCTATTGTTGAAGTTTGCGCCATCAACATTTGAGTGAAGCAGAAGATAAACATTGAAAAAATGACTTTCTTCATCGGTCAAATTTTTTTTGAAATTTTTCAATCATTCGGTGCACTTGAATTTCCCAACTCACCACGAGGATCAAACAAGGTTCATCATTAACTATTAATTGAATAACATTTCCATTTCTAATAAGCTTTGGTGTACGCACAATGGTAGTTTGTGCTTTTGCACGCAACAGCCAACAAAGAATGATTATAGCAACAAATAATTTTTTTGGCATTGCAATTTTTAAGTTTGTTTATTCTGTTTCGAATGGCGATGCGGGTAACCCTTCGTTGTTATAAAGATTTGGATCAACAGGATCATCTGCCCATGCATAACGAACATATTTCGGGTCTTTTATTTCATCACTCCAAACCACTACTTTATCGCCCTCTATTTTTGCATTTGCCCAAACGAATTTTTTATCACTCCCTGCAATAGCAAACTCCTGTGGCCCTTCACCATCATTTGTGGTCAATCCACTTCCAACGTTCGTAAATGAAATAATTATTTTATTCCTGTCAATTGTTGATGATTGATAGATCGGCCCCGAGTAAACAATGTTTTCTCCGTAAGCAATCTTTTCTGCTGCCAATGCTAAACGATCACCTACATCTTTTTTGCGATCAGGATGAATATCGTTCCACTCGCCCAGGTCGATCGCAACTGCCATTGCTGTATTGGGAACAGATAATGATTTTAATTGCGCTTCTCTCAGTTCAGCCCACTGACTTTCCGAAGGCAAATAATTGTAATCCATAAAACCGGGAAGCTGCACATATAAAAAAGGAATGTCGCCTTCTTTCCATTTGTTGCGCCAATCGGCGATCATAGCCGGCTGCAGTTTTGCATATTCAGCGGCATGATTTGTATTTGCTTCACCCTGGTACCACGCAATTCCTTTGATTGCATAATTTATTAATGGAGCTACCATCGTATTATATAATGCTGTTGGCGCATTTTGTGCGGAGAAACCAAAGCCCCCGCCAAAACCACGTCGCGGAGCAAATACTTCGCCTACCTTGTATTGCCAATAACCTTTCAGATCAACAGTATCACTTCCTGCAAACAAATAGTAAGGTTTATCGGGAACAAACCCTCCTTTACCAAAATTGTTGGTGACACGAACTACAAATAAATTTTTTCCGGCTTTCAAAAGATCGGGAGGAACAGTATATCGCCTTTGCGGATATTGATACGTTGTATTACCGACTTCTTTTCCATTTATGTACAAGGCATCCGCATCGACAATTCTTCCCAAAAAAACTTTTGCCTGAACTCCGGTCATAGATGCAGGAACATCAATTTCTTTGCGATACCACACCACGCCATTCAGATCTTTTAATCCCTGGTCTTCCCAATAACCGGGAATACCGATCTGTCTCCATTCTTTTGGAATGTATGAAGGATCATACCAAGGCTTAGTCCCTGTTAGACCTTTGTCTTGTGGTCTTGGCATATTTCCATTTCCTACAGATCTTCTCCGGTTAAAACTGTTGATGTAAGCAGTGTCTTTATTTTTTTGAACCGTACTTAGAATGCTGGGAAAGTCTTTCAATGCATCTTCGCTCATGAATGCTTCGATGGGCACACCGCCCCAACTTGAATTGATCAAACCAATCGGCACAGGATATTTTTCATAAAGCGCTTTTGCAAAAAAATAAGCGACTGCAGAAAAATCAAGCACATCCTGTGGATTTGCCGATTTCCAATAACCAAAGGAAAGATCATCCTGTGGTTCTTGTAAATTAGTAACGTTTGGAACCCAGAACTGTCTTATTTCGGGAAAATTTGCATTTGCAATTTCATCAGGATATTTTACGCTGTGCAATTTCATTTGATGCACCATATTCGATTGCCCCGAGCAAAACCAAACATCGCCGATCAATATATCGTGCAGCCTGATCTTATTCTTCCCACTGATCTCCATCGTGTATGGTCCGCCTGCCTTCGTCGATGCTAATTGAAGCATCCATTTACCATTGGCGGCAGTTTTTGTTTTATAAGTTTTGCCATTAAATTTTACAGTAACTTTTTCTCCTTTTGAAGCCCAACCCCAGATATTTATTTTCATATCTCTTTGCAGCACCATACTGTCTCTGACGAGTTTCGGCAGTTTTATTTGAGCATTCGCAGTGCCGAATAATAATAAAGAAAAACAAAGGGTGATAAATAATTTCATTTCTTTTGGTTTTGTATCATTTTATTTTGCTGGCAAATTCACTGGAACCATACCTGTCTAATAGAAATCCCAGGGCATTTCCTTTTTCATCTTTTTTGAATTGAATCTTTAAAAAGGACGACGTTATATAAAAATCAGTTTCCGATGCTGCCTGCAGTGTAAACTTCATGTTGCCCGCATATGCGACGAGCATTCCATTTTCTGGTTTCACATTGACTGTTGTTCCATCATGAAGCTTGTAGGTGCCGGTATATCGATCTAAGACTGTTGAGGATAATTGCAGCGAAGGACGTTTAAACACAAATTGTAAACCTCTTGCAAAACCTTCTCCCTTTGTTCCGGAATGACCGGTATTTTCCAAAACCCTGCTTTCAATTTCCAACGAAGAATAATGACGATCATCTAAAAATTTTGCCAGCTTCTGAAAGCCGGGAACACTTGTTTCCACTCCGCCCACACACATAAATAATTTAGCCGCGGGATCGGACTTATTTTCATAATATTTTTTTTCATATTGATAGAGTACTGAGTTGCCCCAGGTAAATGCAGGGCTGGCTGCTATGTAGCGATCAAACATTTCCGGTTGTGTGAATAGCGTGTACATCGTAAACAATCCACCGAGCGAGCAACCCATCAGCGTTTTATCATTTTCATTAACCCTGTAATTTTTTTCAATGAAAGGGAACACTTCATTTTTTATAAATGAAAGAAATTTATCAGCACCGCCGCTTTGCGGTATTCTTTTCTCCATGGTAGGAGTGTAGTCTCTTGCTCTTAAACTATCGGGATTGGGATGATCGCCTCCCCATGTAATACCAACAATGATCATTTCAGGAATGAATCCATCATAATATTGCTGGCCATACAGAGCAGATACCAAGGGAAAATCCCATTGCGAATCCATGAGGTAAACAACCGGATATTTTTTATCGCTGTTTGCATAGCCGGCAGGTAATGAAATTTGCAAAACATATTCCTGCCCGTTTACGATCGACGAAGTGATCTTTCTTATTTCTGATCCCGCTATTTGCGCTTCAGGATAAGACTGTGCGAGAATATCTTTTTCAAAAAATAAAATAAAAAATAAAATCAACCCTGCAATTAACGGGGGATGAATTTTGAATTTTGGTTTCATAGTTGTCTATTTCAGCTCAAGTACGATAACAGAGAAAGCCGGTATTTTTAAGGTAAGGGTCAATCCTGAAAGAGTTGCACCATTAAAAATTGCCGGCTTAATTTTCTCCGGGTTATCAAATGTGTTATGGTCTTGTAGTTTATCTGAACGAAGTATTCGTCCTGTTACTGTTTTTACTTTCAAATTATTTAGATCAATGCTTACATCCTGCGCATTATCTGCATCAATATTTACCAATGAAATATGTACGGCACCATTTTTATCTTTTGATGCAGATGCCGAAACTGCTTTTAGTTCTTTATTGTCGAGAGCATAGTCATTACTTGTAACTTCAAGCGGTATCATCATAGCGTCCTGGTGAACATTGTACATTTCCATTACATGGTAAGTAGGAGTGAGGATGATCTTTTCTTTATTTGTTAATATCACTGCCTGCAATACATTAATGCATTGAGCAAGGTTTGCCATTTTTACCCTGTCACAATGATTGTTGAAAATGTTTAGCGTTAAACCGGCGATCATCGCATCACGCATCGTGTTTTGCTGGTAGAGAAAAGCACCATTTGTTCCAGGCTCCACATCATACCAGCCACCCCATTCATCAACAACCAGGGCAACTTTTTTCTTTGGGTCATATTTGTCCATGATCTCGCTATGCTTGGTAACATACTCTTCCATCAGAGATGCCCGTTGCATCGTTTCGAAATATTGTTGCTCGGAAAAATTGGTAGCGGAACCTTTGTGGTTCCAATCAATAACGGAATAATGATGAAGCGCTACAGCATCAAGCATATTGTGAGGAATGTCACGCATCAAAACTTCTGTCCAGTGATAATCATTATCGCTGGCGCCGGAAGCAATTCGATATAAGCGATCACTGTTGTTCCAATTGGTCATGAATGTTGCGTAACGCCGGTACACATTTGCATAATATTCAGCAGTCATATTACCACCACATCCCCATGCTTCATTGCCAATGCCCCAGTATTTCACATGCCATGGTTTTATTCTGCCATTTTTTTCACGCAGATCAGACATGGGGCCAGTGCCTTCCTTATAGTTTACATATTTTACCCAATCATCTACATCCTGCACGGTACCACTACCGACGTTCACCGATAGATACGGTTCAGCGCCCAGTTCTTCGCACATATTCAGAAACTCATTTGTACCAAAGCTGTTGTCTTCCTTCACATTTCCCCACCATACGTTCACCATGGATGGACGTTTATCCTTTGGACCAATACCATCTTTCCAATGATAAGTGTCAGCGAAACATCCGCCGGGCCAGCGCAGCACGGGGGTCTTTAATTTTTTTAATGCCGCTATTACATCTAACCGAACACCATCTTTGTTAGGAATTTTGCTGCTGTCACCTACATAAAAACCTCCATAGATACCGTGACCCAAATGCTCAGCAAAATGTCCGTAGATATTTTTGCTGATAGTATCTTTTGCCTGGTCGGGATGAAGCACAATTTTATTTTGTGCATTTAATTGGATGCAAAACAAAACGGTAGCAAACAGCAGATTTTTTTTCATAATGCAAGTGTTAGATGTTAATTATTCTTCATTATATGGATCGATGGTTTGTATACTTCCATCATAATTATATTTTAATTCCGTTATTTTTACTGATCGGAGATGTGTGACTCCTTTTGATAAGCTTGAATCATGGTAAAATAAATACCATTTATTATTGAACTCAACTATAGAATGGTGATTTGTCCATCCGACAACCGGGTTTAAAACAACACCCTCATAAATAAAGGGTCCGTAAGGGTTATCACCGATTGCATAACAGATTAAATGAGTATCGCCGGTGGAATAAGAGAAATAATATTTGCCTTGATACTTATGCATCCATGATGCTTCAAAAAATCTTTTCTCATTATCACCTTGCAAAAGCGGGCTTCCTTTTTCATCCAAAATGATCACGTCTTTTGGATCTTCAACAAACTGCAACAGATCAGCCGATAATTTGGCCACTTTTGCACACAATGCAGGTTCATTATCATTGGGCAGATGAGCAAAGGGACCTTCGCCTTCTGCATTGAATTCTCCTGTTCTCCAACGTTGCAATTGTCCGCCCCAAATACCACCGAAGTACATGTAATAACTTCCATCGTCATCCTTGAACACAGCGGGATCAATGGAAAAACTTTTTTTAATTGCTTCCGGTTCTGCTTTGAATGGACCAGTTGGTGATGAGCTTGTTGCTACTCCAATTCGAAAAATTCCTTTGTGATCTTTTGCAGGAAAGAATAAATAGTATCTGCCATCTTTCTCGGCAGCATCCGGTGCCCACATTTGTTTTTCCGCCCACGGAACATCTTTTACATGCAATGCCACGCCATGATCGGTGACTTTACCATCGGGATTATCCATCGATAATACATGATAATCTTCCATTGCAAAATGACTTCCCAGGTCGTCGAATGGAATATCGTTTTCTATATCATGAGAAGGATAGATATAAATTTTTTCATTAAATACATGAGCTGATGGATCAGCCGTGTAAATATGTTTAACCAGCGGTTGTGAAATTGCTTTGCTGTTTAATTCACCGAAATCAATATGTGCAATAGGATCTTCAGGCATATTTTAGACTGTTAAGTTTATTCTTCTGGCTTGCAAATCGGTTTCAATCCGGTCTTCCATCTTTTTATTGATCTCATAAAAGAAAAGTAAAGCAGCGCCTATCAAAAAAGGAATGGAAGGATACACACTCACCAGCATCTTAATGCCGGTGATAGCGGTCTGTGGCTGGCTTGTACTGTTTGGAACATAATGATATAATCCAAGCAACCATGTTAATATAGAACTGCCAAGCGTTAATCCTGCCTTTAATCCTACCATCATGGCAGTAAAAATAATTGCAGTGGCTCTCCTGTTGTTTTTCCATTCGCTGAAATCGGCTACATCGGCAGTCATCGCCCAGAGTATCGGAATAGTGATACCATAAAAGAAGCCATGCAGAATTTGAGAAGCAAAGATTAACCTGACCGATGTTGGCGGAAAGAAATAAAAAGCAAGAATGAATAAAGTGGAAATAAATAAGGCTATACCAAACACATCTCTTTTACCATATTTATCAGCAAGTCTTTTCGATAAAGTGATCCCGATGATCATGCAAATAATTCCGCCTGCGTTAAACAAACCCAAACCTGCAGATACGGGGTCACTACCAAAGAAATTAATACCTGCATTTGAAAATGCTTTTAACACAGGATTGATGAACACTGTCAGGCTTTCCTTATTTACATAATTTTCAAAATAGTAAACATAGGAACCGCCTTTCAAAGCCAATGTTATAAATACAAGCAGCGTGAGCACGAGCATAATCATCCACGGCCTGTTCTTGCTTAGATCTTTTAGATCCTGGCCAAGACTTGATTTTTGTTCAGGTTTTGGAACGATACGCTCTTTTGTTGAGAGGAATGTAATAAGCAGCAATATTATTCCAATGCCGGCTAACCAGATCATTAATTTTTCAATGCCTGCCGCTTTATCACCTCCACCCACATATAAAATAATAGGAAGCATAAATACCTGTACAAAGAATTGCGCAAACATGACAGCGACAAAACGATAAGCCGACATACTGTTACGCTCTTTCATGTTGCCGGTAATTACGCCGCTCAATGCGCCGTAGGGAAGATTGTTAGCTGCATAAAGCAAGAGCAAAAGAGTGTAAGTAGCCACTGCATAAATCACTTTTCCTTTATAAGAAAAATCAGGAGTGCTAAATGCAAGAAATGCAGCAACGCCTAACGGAATAGCTGTCCATAATATCCATGGCCGAAATTTTCCCCAACGGGAATTTGTTCTGTCTGCAAGTGCTCCTATGAGCGGATTAAATCCAAACGCAGCTACAAGCCCAACTACTAATATGATAACAGAAGCATCTTCTGCTTTAAGTCCGTAAATGTCTGTGTAAAAATAGGCGAGGTATGTTACCAGTGTTTGAAAAACAAGGTTAGCAGCAAGGTCTCCAAAACTATAACCAATTTTTTCAAGGACTGATAATTTCTGAGAGGTCGTTTGCATAAATAGTGGTTGAGAATCATTTTAATTTGATAGACACTTGGTTTTTTACTCCGTCTCTAATGCTCTTTCATGTTTTTCGTTAATTCAATGACTTTATAAAAAGCTGGTTTAGGTTTGAATTGCCTGTCAAACAATAAAGGATAATTGGTTCGTCCGCGAATGGGCCAGTTGTTCAGCCATGATTGTCCGTCATTAACGCCCCAGAATGTAACACGACCGATCTTGTCTTTGTATTTCAAAAAAAGTTTGAAGAGATCTTCATAACCTTTCGTCAAAATTTGTTCTACAGAATCAGGCAAGCCGTTTGGATAAGGATTCATTACAGGATTAGAAGCAGATCGTTGATTCACGTCTGCACCTTGCACATCTCCCGGATTTGGAAGTACGCTCAGGTCAAGCTCAGTAAACATTACTTTAATGCCAAGGTTTGAAAATTCAATGATGCTTTCTTCAATATCTTTCAGCGGAATATTATTTGCCCGCCAGTGGCCTTGTATGCCGATACCATCAATTCGTACGCCTGCAGCCTGTATCTTTTTGACCAATGCAATGGCGCCGGCTCGTTTTTTCGGTTGTTCAATATTATAATCGTTGTAATAAAGTTCGGTGTGCGGTGCTGCTTTTTGCGCCAGGCGAAATGCTTCAACGATATAATCATCACCCAATTTTTGCTCGAAGATCGATCTGCGCATCGTGCCATCTTCATTCAAAGCTTCATTCACCACATCCCATGAATAAACTTTACCATCGTACCGGCTGGCAATTGTTGTGATGTGATTTGTGAAATACTGCCTTACTGAATCAGCATCCTGCATGTGACGCATAAATGCAGGAAGCTGGCTATGCCAAATCAAATTATGTGCATTGATCTTTATATTGTATTTCTTTCCGTATTCAACCAGTTTGTCTGCAAGATCAAAATTGTATTTATCCCATTGCGGATGTATCACTTCGGCTTTCATGATATTTTCAGGTGTAGCAGCATTAAATTGTTGAGCGATGAATTGCGTAACCTTTGGATCTTTTTCTTCTATTTGCTGTGCATTCAATGCTGTACCGATAAGAAAATCATTTTTAAAGGTTTCTTTTAGCGAAGGAATGTTGGAGGAAGAATTACTGGTTTGTGCACCCAAGCTACCTGCCATCAACAAGCTGATAGTGATAATCGTGAGACGAAGGGAAAATTTATTGAACATAATTTATTTTTTATCATTATTATAAATTGTTTCCGGTGGGCCGAGGTAGCTTTCTTTTACTCCGCCCATATCAACAACAATTTTTTGCAGTATCACTGCAGGACTGATCATCCAATATTTTATTGTATGTTTTCCGGAAGTATTGATCGTATGGTTTGTTGTTTTGATGATGATATTGTTTGATACCCATTGACTCCATTCACGATTGTTGTTATCATCTTTATTAATGGAAATAATTTGTGGTTGTTCATCATTAATAGAGATTCCATATTTCAATCCACCTGGATCATTATGAAAATTGAGAGTAGGAGAGAAGTAAGCATCCAATTTTAAAGCACCACTATCGTAAGTATAAAAATCATATTCGAGGTGAGGACTGTTTTTGCTGATAGTTTGTTCTTTTGCGGTTACTGGAAAAGTTGTGATGCCATCACCATCTCTGCCGATGCCGGGAATGATTTTCCATTCGATTCCATTAGCATTGATTTTTCTTGTGAAATGTGCGGCCTCGATAGAAACATATCCCCCCTCTTCGTAAAAAGCGTTTCCTTTTGCGTTATAAGGTACGATAGACGCCATCGGTCTATTATCCACTTCTTCTCTTTGAATAATTGATGAATCTTGAATTGCCACATATTTTATTTCCGGCATCGTTTGATGTCTTGGTTCCTGCCAATACCTGTATCCGATATGTGTCTGATCCATCATGTGATCCCATTTGCCACCGTTTAATTGATTATATTCTGCCGAGATCAATGAATCATTTTTATAGAACTTTTTGGCTTCATTAGCATCATAATTTGCTGCAGTGTCGTTTTCTTTAGCGAAATAATTATTCCAGGCAACAGCGGTATAAAGGTTTTGCAGGTTTGCAAAGGCTTTGATAGGGTGCAATACCAATTCAAAAAAAGCATCTTTATATTCTGCAGGCAATTCGTCATTGATCTTTTCAGCTTTGGATGCAAGTTCGTTCCAATCATCTGTTACTTTTTCTGCTTCGTTATAGTCAGTTATACTATAAGTCTTAACGTCCAGCAACTCCGGTTTTCGTCTCGAAGCATATTGCGAATATTTTTCAAGAATTTCACCAATCTCTTTTGCATAAGTACTTCCAAATTGCTTTTCTGCCCATTGCGTGTAGTAGTCTCTCAAATTATCTTCATTCCATTTATTTACATTCCATGCATAATCCAAAAAAAATGAAATAGGAAATTCCATGGGTTTTAAATCGCCAACATTAACCACCCAGATATTTTTCACACCATATTCATAAGCCAGGTGCATTTGCTCCCACACTCTTGCAATATTGTTTGTATTGATCCATTTGTAATTTCTTGGGCCGCCTACATAATCAAAATGATAATAGATACCATAACCGCCGCTTCGCGGTTTGTCTAATAATTTTGGAAGCTTGCGAATATTCCCCCAATTATCATCGCAGAGTAATAGTGTCACATCATCGGGTACACGCATTCCTTTATCATAATAATCCTGCACTTCTTTGTATAAAGCCCAGTCCTGCGGCGTTTGTGATGCCGGTTTGCCTGTCACCTGTTCTATAATTTTTCGCTGATCAGCAACTATCTTTTCCAACAGATCGATAGCAGTTCCCTGTGTCATTGGCTTATCACCATCACCGCGCATACCAATCGTCACAATGCTTTCATGATGATCCATATTCTCGATTCCTTTTTTCCAAAATGCTCTCAGCACCGAATCATTGGTGGTATAATCCCATGTACCTTTTCCATATCGTTTCCATTCCTGTTGTGCACGAAGCATTGGCTCATGATGAGAAGTTCCCATCACAATTCCATATTCATTGGCAAGAATAGGGTCGAGTGTATCATCATCATTAAAAGCATTTCCCCACATAGCGGGCCACAGGTAATTTGCTTTTAATCTTAAAAGCAATTCAAACATTTTTTCATAAACAAGATGATTAACACCACCGAATTTTTCTCTTGTCCATCCGCTGAATGCAGGCGCTTCATCATTAATAAAAATTCCGCGGTATTTTACAGAAGGGGGTCCGAATTTATAAGCACCTTTTTTTATGAAAATCTCATTCTTTTTTTTCACGGGAACATCTGCCCACCAATACCAGGGTGATACACCTATTTCTTGCGATAATTCGAAAACACCGTATGCTGCGCCACGTTTATCGCTGCCAACAATCACAAACGCATTTTCAATCCCTTTAAGCGGATTATTTATTGTTTGAAGTTTAAAGGTTTCCCATTTACCTTTTATATTGGCTACATCCAGTTTTTTTCCCTTAACCATTTTTTGCATGAGAGAAGACCGATCAATTGTACCAATGATGATCACATTCTTTATTGTTGATGGAAGAGCAGAAATGATTTCGGGTTTTTTCCCTGTCACCATTTCAATATCATTTTGAAGTAATGAAGCAGCCTTGTGAACAAGCCAGTCATCATTTTCATCTACATATATTGAAGTAGTTTGTGAAGATGTAACTACAGGGAATGCTCCTAACCCATTTTTTTCTGCTACAAAATTTTGTGAAAAGACTTGAAAAAATATTGTAAGCAAATTTGCAAATATGAATAAGAATAATTATTTTTTTCATTTTCATCAAGTTTTCATCGTTAATTACTTCTTACACTTTCTGGCTTGCGTTACAAGCCCTCCCTTTGGGAGGTCTGGGTGGTCTAAAATCCTATTGAATTACCTCCGTCAACAGGAAGAATTACACCTGTAATAAATTTTGCAGCATCAGAAGCAAGAAACAATGCGGCATCTCCAATATCTTCAGTTGTACCAAATTTTCCCATTGGCGTTCTTGCCACCGCTTTATTCATTCTTTCGGGATCGTCACTAAATGCTTTAGCCGTCATATCAGTAGTTATAAAACCGGGCGCAATCGCATTCACTCTTATTCCTTTGGGAGAAAGTTCAACCGCCATTGCTCTTGTCATTCCATCAATCGCATTTTTTGAAGCGGAATAGCCGATTACTCTTGGCAGGCCATATTGTGCAGCCATTGAGCTGATGTTGATGATAACTCCCGGTGTTTTTTTCTCAAGCATGCATTTCACCACTTCCCTCGACATCGCAAATACCGCGCTGACATTTGTGAGTAAGATTTTTTGAAATTCTTCATCGGTTACTTCCGTAAAATCTTTTTTTTGATTGATGCCCGCATTATTCACTAATATATCTATGTGTCCGAATCGCTCAGTGAGATCAGTTACAAGTTTTGGAATGCCCGACAAATTATTTATATCATAACAAACAGGTTCGCATAATCCTCCCAGTTTCTCCTTTGCACAATCAAGCTTTTTTTTATCTCTGCCTATGATAATTGTCCGGATATTATTTTGAATAAATTTTTCTGTGATCGCTAATCCAATCCCGGATCCACCTCCTGTGACAATTGCTATTTTATCCCCAGCCCCTAAAGGGGAGTAATTATTACTCATAATTATTTATTGTTTTGGTTCAATTTATAAAATTTCTTCTCTGATGTAAGTCATAGACGTTTAAACTTTTTAAATCCTTTGCAGCCAATAACCCTTGTGTGTGTTGGCACGCCTTCCCCTTGGGGGAAGGTTGGGATGGGGGCCTTACATATTTCCCCTGATTCCCGGTGCGTACGGAAATTTTAATGACTCGTAATATTCAAGATCATGATCTGGTTTTTCATACTTCGATGGTATTGGCATTTTTGAAAACGTTTGAAAATACAGCAGGCAGGCATTGCGCCACCACACTGCTTCTTTTTCCTGGATGTTCAATAACATTTTTACCTGTTCGAATCTTTCATCGTCAATATATTTTTTTAATGAGTTCCATGTTTGTTGCATCGATCTTACTGAATCCACTCCGGAATAATATCTATAGCATAACTCTTCCCACAAATTTTCTCCTGATTGCATCTTGAAATTCCACGGCACGTGATGAAACCATAATAAATATTTTTCATCGCAGTTATTCATATTTTCCCATTGCTTTCTCACAGGTTCTGTGTACTGAGCCAACGCGTTGCTGCCTGCAGCAGTTCTGTCAAATCCAACCCCAATAGAATCTGCCCTGTGATAATAAACCGGGTTCCAGTCGGCTCTTCCAACATTATCGATCCACGGTCCAGGGCCATAGTGGTGACTGGTACCCATGATGTGATGTAGACCTAGTGGCGTCATATAATTCACCAAAGCCTCTCTCGACATCAGCATTATTTTTTTGGTAGCATCGACAAAGTGAGGGTCGTTAGTAAATGTTTGGCGTATCCATTCGTCCGCAATTTGTGCGGAAGAAAGGTCATGATCCCATGCTAATCTTCCAAACGCATACCAGTTGGCTTGCCCAAATGGATGACCCGTCCAGTTTCTTGTATTGCCAATATTAGCAACTCCTGCTATTCCTGTAATTGAATAATTATCTAATGAACCATCAATCACTTTAGCTACGGTAGAGCCTTTGCCTTTGGCATAAGTATCTGCATTCAGGCATTCTTTAAATAATGGCGCTTCATAAACAAGATGAGTGGCCTGTCCCAGGTATTCCTGTGTTAATTGAAACTCCATCATCAAAGGAGTTTCAGGCATAGCGCCAAACAGGGGAGAAAAAGGTTCCCGGGGTTGAAAATCTATTGGGCCGTTCTTCACCTGTATCAAAATATTTTTTCTGAATTTTCCATCAAACGGTTTGAATTCGTTATAAGCTTGTTTGAAACGATCAGCCGATGCAATGGTTGGTTCATCGTGATCAATTTTAAGCGAGTCAAAATTTTCATTGCTTTTTTGCGGTCTTACATCATAAACAAAAGCACGCCACATTACAATTCCTCCATGTGGAGCTAATGCATCTGCAAACATGTTTGCTCCGTCTGCATGTGTTCTTCCATAAGTTTGTGGGCCGGGTTGTCCTTCGGAATTTGCTTTTATCAAAAAACCGCCAAAGTCAGGGATGTAAGAATATATCTGATCGCATTTTTTCTTCCACCAGTTTTGTACATCAGGATCAAGAGGGTCAGCCGTTTTTAATCCGCCAATCTCAACAGGAGCGCTGAATTTTGCAGTGAGATAAACTTTGATACCGTAAGGGCGAAATACATCTGCAAGCGCTCTTACTTTCACCAGGTATTGTTTTGTCAATACAAGTGCGTTCGCATTTACATTTGTCAGCACACTTCCATTAATGCCGATAGAAGCATTTGCTCTTGCATAATCTATATAGCGTTTGTCAATATAATCTGGAAGTAAATGCCAGTTCCAAATGGAGACGCCGGCATAGCCACGTTCTATTGTTCTGTTCAGGTTATCCCAATGATCTAAAATTCTGTTTTGAATTTTGGGTGCACTGACAATGTTAATGTGTTGAATGCTTTGATGTGTTTGCAATATTCTCAGGAATGCAAATACTCCATATAAAACGCCAACATCATTATTGGCGGCAATAACAATGATATTTTTTTTATCGATCTTTTGTGAACTGATTACAAAACCTTCTTTTCCCAAATTAAAATTGCCGGTGGATAGAAATTGTTTAACTATTTGCGAAGTTGCCGGTGTACCGGCTACGATAAATTTTTCACCAACTGTATTTTGATCGGTAATTTTTTTATCCAACAAACTTTGCAGGTCATTTAATAATTCCTGTTTTGCAACAGATAGCGTAGGAGAGGAGGATGCAAATTGTACCCCCGCTATATTATTTCTGTATTGTTGTAAAAGCGCCGGATCATCAATCTTATCATACCGAAGCCAAAGCCTGTAACCGTCATCAGCTCTTAATAGAAGAGCCACAGAAAGGAAGTAAATAATACACAAAATTTTTTTCATAACTAAGCAATCTGAAGGCCAACTCGTGACCGGTTATTTATTTTACACGTTGCGACGAGGCACGGATAATTAATTCTGATCTCAGCACGATGGTATTGGTGGAATGAATAAGGTGTGTTCCGTTCAAATGATTAATGAGATTACGTGCCGCCACTTCACCCATTTCATAACCGGGGTAATTGATGGTGGTGAGATTAGGTTCAATGACTTTTGAAACCGGGTCGTTATTAAAACCCACCACGGCGATATCTTCCGGAATGCGTATACCGGCTTCCTTTAATGAAAGCATACAGCCAATAGCGCAGTTGTCATTAGCAACAAAGACAGCGTCGGGTCTTTGTTGCATATTTAAAATATATTGGGCAGATTCAATGCCTGCTTCCATGCTGAGATTACAGATATAAGTAAGATCATCGTTAAACTCAAGATTATTTTCCTGCAAAGCCTGCCGAAAGCCATTCATACGTTGCACATACAAATTCCTTTTTTGAGGAGCCGTTATATGTAAGATTCGTTTGCATCCCTGTTCTATCAAATGGCCTGTAGCCTGGTAAGATGATTTTTTGTTATCAATAAGTACCCTGGTGATGCCGTCATGTTCTTCGCATCGATCAAAAAAAAGAACCGGTACATTCTTCTTTATGAAAGGATCAAAATGATGAAGATTTTCGGTTTCATAAGATAGAGTTACCAACAAACCGTCTACTCTGCTGTTGAACATTGTTTTTGCAGCTGCAATTTCCTTCTTAAACAATTCGGAGGATTGAGTAATGATTAAGTTATATTCATCCTCATTAAGAGTTTTTTCAATGCCTGCAATAACAGTCGACATAAAATAGCTATTTAGCCTGTTAGCTATTACACCAATTGTGTTGGTTCTTTGATTGCGAAGGTTGCGTGCAAAATGATTAGAGCGATAACCTAATTCTTCTGCCAGTTCAAAAATCTTTTTTTTCGTTTTCTTATTTACAACAGGGTCATCTTTGAGTGCACGGCTTACTGTAGCTATAGATATATTTAACCTGTCAGCTATATCATAAATTGTAACTTCTTTTTCTTTTGACATGATCGTTACTAAACTTTCGACGACTTGATTTTTTTTACTTTATCAAATTATTTCTTTTTTTCAACGATGATCTCCTTACAATAAGGTCGGAACTAACAATAATAGTATTTGTATGTTGAAGGTTACTGATACCTTTTAAATGGTTAATAAGATTTCTAGCTACAATTTCTCCCATATCTTTTCCAGGGTAATTGATTGTAGTTAACGTTGGTTCAATCAATTTTCCTATTGCATCATTATTAAAACCCACTATCGCAATATCCGCGGGTATAGCAATATTATTTTCTTTCAGCGTACGCATGCAAACAGCAGCCACAAAATCATTTGTTATAAAAACTCCATCCGGCAATGGTTCCATTTTAAGTATTTGAGAAGCCGATTCCACACCGGCTTTTTCACTCAGATCATTTATTATAACTAAACTTTCATCAAACGGAATTCCATTATCAAACAGCGCATCGCGATAACCTCTATATCTCTCAGCATACACATTTCTTTGCAGACTTGAAGTGACATGCACGATTTTTTTACAGCCTTGCTCAATCAGGTGTTGTGTTGCCTGGTAACCACATTTATAATTATTAATAATTACAACAGTATTCTCATTGTTCTGCTCTACACGATCGAAGAAGATAACCGGTACACCTTTATCAACAAACGGCCGAAAGTGTTCCAGGCCCGTAGTATCAAAAGAAAGCGAAGCAATCAAACCATCCACTCTTTTATGAAAAAGATTTTTCGCATTCGCAACTTCCTTTGTATAGCTTTCCGATGAGTGGGCAATGATAAGATCGTACCCTGCTTCTGTCGTTACTTTTTCTACACCTGCCAAAACAGAAGTTATAAAATTACTGTTAAGCTCATGAACTATGATACCGATCGTATTGGTCTTTTGTTTTCTGAGATTACTTGCAAAATGGTTTGATCGGTAGCCCATTTTCTCAGCCAGTTCAAAGATCTTTTTCTTTGTCTTTTTGCTAACTACAGGATCATTTTTAAGTGCCCGGCTTACGGTTGCAATGGAAATATTCAGCGTTTTGGCAAGATCGTATATGGTGACTTCTTTTTCCTTAAACATACAATCGGTTACATAGCTGTAGTAAAGCTAAATAAAAATAATTTTAAAAAAAATTATTGTAATCGGTTACATTTTTCAAAAATGTTGGTACATTAGTACTATAATTTACTATTTGCCTGCTTGCTATATGAGAAAAAAGATCACTTCGGATTTGATAAAAAGCTTACTGGTAAAGATTCTCAGACCTTTAACCTGTCTTTCGTTTTGGTTAACATCATCTTTTTTACTTCATATTTCCAGCCGGGAATTGAATAAAAGACCTCCAAAGGGTATTTTATTCAGATAATTAATTAATTCTTGTTGGTTCGAAGGAATCAGCAATTAGTTTTTGTAATGACAAACTGTAGTTGAACGCATGAATTAAAAATGTTTCAATACAGTAATTGCGAACGCCTCCGGATCCTGTGAAATCTAAAAGCTTGCTTCAACGGCAATGCTTAAATGTCGACGGTTTTTGAAAAAGTAAAATTCTAAAAAACTAATGTTTATGCAAGTTTCAATTCCCCAAAGAAAGAAGAAATTAAACCAGGGCAGATGGCAGCACACGAAAAAATGTTTAACGATTGCATTCGCTGCTTTGTTCATGCTGTTTTTTTCCTTTTCAGCAAACGCCCAAACGATCAGGGTGCAGGGACATGTGTCAAGTGAAAATGGCCAGCCTGTACCAAAAGCTTCCATTGTCGTCAAAGGAACATCGACAGGTGTTACCGGAAACGATGCGGGAGATTTTGAAATAATGGCGCCGCCCAATGGAACATTGGTCATTTCATCCGTTGGTTACAGTCCAACTGAAGTGGCGATAAATAATCGCACCACGGTTGGCGTAACATTAAACTCCCTTGCGGGTAACATGAATGAAGTAATAGTTGTTGGATATGGTACACAACGAAAAGAAGCGGTGACGGGTTCAGTTGCCTCCATTAGCGGAAACGTAATGCGTGAGGTACCGGCGCCTAACATCACACAGGCTCTGCAAGGACGTTTACCGGGAGTTGAAATATCGCAGACTGATACCAAACCAGGTGCAACCATGCAGATTCGTATTCGTGGCCAACGCTCACTGACCGGCAGCAATGACCCGCTGATCGTGCTTGATGGTATTCCCTTTCCCGGATCTATTGCCGACATCAATCCCACCGATATTAAAAGCATTGATATTTTGAAGGATGCATCCGCTACCGCCATTTACGGTTCACGCGGCGCCAATGGCGTTGTTTTGATAACCACTAACAGGGGACAAAAAGGGTCAAAAGCCAAAAATATCCTACAATGCTTATTATGGAGCGCAAACAATTTTTGCGAAATATCCCATGATGAATGGACCGGAATTTATGGCGTTGCGTGAAGCAGCCAGTATCTATCAAACTCCCGGAACGGATGAAGACACAACCGGTGCAGTTAATACCGATTGGCAGGATTTGTTTTTTAGAAAGGGATGGGTGACGAGCCATGATATAGGTCTTTCCGGTGGTACGCAAACAGGCAGCTACAGTTTCGGGGTAGGCTATTATCAATAACCAGGGTGTAGTTCCCACTCAGCAATATCATCGTTATTCAATCCGGCTTTCTATTGACCAGGAAGTCGGTAAGTATTTCCAGCTTCGGTTTTAGTACAAATAATAATTATAATATTAATGAAGGAAACCAGGTAGGTTTATATGGTGTCTTAAGCATGTCGCCTATTGCCAATCCGTATAACCCTGATGGCACATTAAAAAGAACTATCAAAATGCCGTTGGATGAACAGTTCACATTTACAAAAGATGTAGTAGACAGTTTAAAAGATCAATGGCTAAATGAAAACAGGGGTTATGCCACATACAATTCCATTGTATGGCGAAGTGAAAATTCCCTGGGTTAAAGGGTTTAAAGTATCATGTTAACCTGGGTCTTGATTTCGTTCAGGATAATACCGGCGCCTATACGGGAGAGGGAATAGGAAGTTCCAATGCAACAACACCATCAACTGCTTCTGTTGATGACAGGCATACTTATCACTGGACACTTGAAAACCTTCTTACGTACGACCGCACTTTTGCTCAGAAACATAATTTGAATATAGTCGCCTTATACTCAGCCGAGCAAAATAAATACAACAGGTCAAACATGTCGGCAAAGAATATCCCGTCCGACGCTTTCCAATTCTACAACCTTGGCCAGGCAATGCCAGCGAAATTACTGTTGATCCCAATAACCAGGATTACCAGTTGTGGGGTCTGATGTCGTGGATGGGACGTGTGATGTATTCATACGACAACCGATATATGATCTCGGCTACAGTTCGTTCCGATGCCTCGTCAAGACTGGCTCCGGGACATCAATGGCATACTTATCCTGCCATTTCGGCTGGATGGAATATCGGGAACGAATCGTTTATGCAAATGCATCACTGATAAACAGGTTGAAACTTCGTGTGGGTTATGGAGAAACCTCCAACCAGGCAGTTGCTCCTTATAGCACACTGGGACGGTTATCTTCCAGACCATATAACTTTGGTCGATGGATATGCTCAACCGGCTACTATGTATCCCAACTGCCCAATCCTGGTTTGGGATGGGAGTATTCTAAAACATGGAATTTTGGTGTAGACTTCTCACTTCTGAATAATCGCCTGTCCGGTACTATCGAGTACTATATAACAAATACCACATGATATTCTGCAGGCGTTAGTCTGCCCCCAACACGGGGGTGTGACCAGCTACACAGCCAATATCGGGAAAACCCAAAATAAAGGCATGGAACTCAGTCTCGACGGAACAATCATCAACAACGTCAACGGCTGGACATGGGAAGCCGGCGTGAATTTATATGCAAACCAAAATAAGCTGGTTGCCCTTGCATCAGGTGCGGATCCGGGACGAAGGCAACGCATGGTTTGTTGGGCACAATATTGATGCCATTTATGATTATAAAAAAGTGGGGTTATGGCAGGATAAAGATCCTTATCTGAGTATCCTGGAACCGGGCGGTAATGTGGGTATGATTAAAGTGCAGTATACCGGCGATTACAACCCTGATGGCACACCGGTAAGAGCTATCGGAGCCGATGACCGCCAAATTATGGATGTTGATCCTGATTTTGAGGGAGGCTTTAACACCCGTGTTTCGTATAAAGGATTTGATCTGGGCGTTGTGGGAACTTTTAAAAGCGGTGGTATCCTCATCAGCACCCTTTATGGAGGTAATGGCTATCTCAATCTGGAGAGCGGGCGCCGGAATAACATTAAGATTGATTACTGGACAACGGATAATACCGATGCCAAATATCCAAAACCAGGCGGTGTTGAAGCGGCGACAATCCAAAATATGCCAGTACCCTGGGCTATTTCAATGCATCGTATCTGAAGATACGAGCCATTTCACTGGGATATAATTTCACGAGAACAACTGGATTAAAAGGTCTGGTTTTATAATCTGCGGCTTTACTTCACCGTGCAAAATCCATTTGTGATGTTCTCACCCTTACCACAAAGAATCGGGCCTGGACCCGGAAACCAACTCATACGGTAATCAAAATGTGGCAGTGGCTGCTCGTATAACCTAGCCGTCTGCTGACGGTAGGTTTTAATACGCCTTCAACCCGCAACTATCTTGTTGGGCATTAATTTGACATTTTAAAATTTCAGAATATGAAACGTATACAAATAAAGACTTTATTAGGATCAGCACTGCTCATGGTGTTCCTGGCAGGCTGTAAGAAAATTCTGGAAGAACAACCACGCAGTATTTATACACCTGAATTTTTTAAAACCGAAACAGGTGTCTATGGTGGATTGACATCCTTGTATGCCCACCTGCGTTATATCTACGGAAATGCCTATTACTATAATACCGGTGAAACCGGTACAGACGAAGTCACCTTTGCGCAAAGCGCAGACCAGAACTTTAAAGTAATGGATGCCAGCAATAACGGGGATATTGATCCTACTAACAGCCGCGCGGATGTTTTGTGGAACACTATGTTCCCTCATATTAACACTGCCAGTGGTATTATTGAAAATGCTTCAGCGGTTGGTCTTTCGGATGCACTGATCGCCGAAGCCAGGTTCTTCCGTGCATTCGATTATTTTTTACTGGTGCAAACATTTGGGGGCGTTCCTTTGGATCTTGGCGCCGGAGAACTTAAATTCAACACAACTCCTGTAAGATCCTCTGTTCGCAATACCGTGCCGGAAGTTTATACTAAAGCAATTTTCCCGGATCTGCTGACAGCCGTAAATGATTTGCCGGATGTGGGACGTGTAACCGGTGGCGCAACCAAAACGCTTGCCCGCCTTTATCTGGCAAAAGCCTACCTGACCTATGGATGGTGGCTGGAAAACCCGAATAATATTCCAACTTATCCGGCTGCTGACCGGACTGATCCTGATGGACATGATGCGCATTATTATTTTCAGCAGGCATATGATGTGGCAACAACCGCAATTGACAATCCGGGTCCATTCGGCTTGCAACCAACATTCTATGACTTGCATGTAGGGTCAAACGACCGTAACAATGAAGTATTATTGTATGCTGATCATACGCAACAAGCGAACAATATAATGGAGCCAGCCTTACTTATAGCGGTGGCGGTGGCGCAGGATAATTTTGCCGGCTGGATGATGACCTGGAACTATACCGTTATCAGAAGTTCTAAAGATGCAGGCTGGACTCAGCCCGGTCAGTTCTGTTCAACGTGAAGCAGAACAACACCTGGGTCGTCCATGGACACGTATGTGCTCCCACTATCGATGCTATTGAAAATACTTTTGCTGATAAAACAAATGATTCCCGGTATGATGGCACTTTTACAACAGTTTACCGTGGCAACTGGGACTTAAGCTGGGAACAGGTGTTAATCAACAAACCTTGTATAATGCAAACAGCTTACCGGTTAACCCGGGTGATGCAATCCTGACTTTCCTCAACGATGAACCGGGAACGCCAATTACTTATCCCAGTGGAGCCGGCAAAAGTAACTGCGGTGCCGGTGAATTGCCCGGAAGATCCGATTTTGTAGTATCGCCCGAAGGCATTAGCAGGGTCGTATATCCCGGTCTTTGGAAGCTTGGTGAATACCGCACCGATAATAACGGTGGATTGGGACAACCTAATGGCGCCAGTACCCGGCCTTACAACATTGCCTATTTCTCAGAACTTTATTTTATAGCAGCCGAAGCAGCTGTGAAAGGCGCAACCACAACAGCCGGTAAAAGTGCCAGGGAACTGATCAATGTTATTCGTGCCCGTGCAGGCATGTGGAGCTTTGATAACAATGGGAATGTTCCGAAAGTTGAAGATCACAGTGCAGACATGACCAATGCCACACCGGCTACTATAGACATTGACTATATTCTGGCAGAACGTTCCCGTGAATATTATGGCGAAAGATAGCGTTGGTTCGATCTGGTACGCACACAAAAATGGGCAGAACTTGCTTCTACTTACCGAATTTGCGGAAGTAACTATGGCGATCACACGCCGCAAACATTTACACGCGACATTCAACCATATCTCTATCTGCGTCCTATTCCGCAAGGCCAGATTGATGGTATGGAAGCGACCGACGAAGAAAAAGCCGCTTATCAAAACCCGGGATATAATTAAAACTTATTCTGCAAAGTGAGACAGACCATATAACGGAAGGCCCCGAGGCAAAACTCCGGCTACTAAAAAAAGCAAAGCAGCAATCGTTAGTATAATCAAACAGGGGGATGTTTCTTCATCCTCCTTTCTTTTAAGGTTATGATTCTGACTTTGAAAACATATATTTACCTTTTAAAAAACTAACAATGGCGCTTACAATTGGAAACAAAGAATACTTTAGAAATATCCCAGCCATAAAATATGAAGGAACAGAAAGTGATCATCCTCTCGCTTTTCGATGGTACGATGAAAACAAAATAGTCGCAGGTAAAAAAATGAAAGATCATTTGCGATTTGCCTGTGCTTACTGGCACAGCTTCTGCGGAAGCGGCGCGGATCCTTTTGGCGAACCTACTCACTTGTTTTCATGGAATGAAAAAAAGGATGCAGTGGAAAGAGCAAAAGATAAAATGGATGCGGCGTTTGAATTTATTACTAAAATGAGTTTGCCATTTTATTGTTTTCATGATGTAGATATGGTCGATTAAGGGAAGATGTAAAGGAAAATGACAAGCGTTTGCAGGCAATGATTGATTATGCAAAACAAAAGCAGGCGAAAAGTCGGCGTAAAACTTTTGTGGGGAACTGCTAATCTATTTTCCAGTAAGCGATACATGAATGGCGCTGCTACCAATCCTGATTTTCATGTATTGGCTCATGCTGGTGCGCAAGTGAAGGCAGCATTAGATGCAACTATTGCATTGGATGGAGAGAATTATGTCTTTTGGGGAGGGAGAGAAGGATATATGAGTTTGCTAAATACAAATATGAAAAGAGAAAAAGAGCATCTTGCAAAATTTTTACATGCTGCAAAAGATTATGCAAGAAAGAATGGATTTAAAGGAACATTTTTTATCGAACCGAAACCATGCGAACCTACAAAACATCAATATGATTATGATGTTGAAACTGTAATTGGTTTTTTAAGACAATATGATCTGCTGAATGATTTTAAATTAAATGTAGAAGTGAATCATGCAACTTTGGCCGGGCATACCTTTACACATGAATTGCAGGCAGCCGCTGATGCAGGATTGTTGGGAAGCATGGATGCGAATCGCGGCGATTATCAGAACGGTTGGGACACTGATCAGTTCCCCAACAATATTAATGAACTGGCCGAAGCGATGCTTGTGATCCTGGAAGCGGGTGGTTTTAAAGGTGGTGGTATTAATTTTGATGCGAAAATCAGGCGTAATTCAACCGATGCTGCCGATCTTTTTTATGCGCATATTGGTGGAATGGATGCGTTTGCACGAGCATTGATCATTGCAGATAACATTCTTCAAAAATCAGATTACAAAAAACTCAGGCAAGAAAGATATTCCTCTTATGATTCAGGAAAAGGAAAAGAATTTGAGGATGGGAAATTATCTCTCGAAGATCTGCGAAACTATGCAATAGAAAAAGGTGAACCGGGAATGCGCAGCGGTAAACAGGAATATTTTGAAAATATCATTAATAGGTATATTTAGTATCCGGCATTGCAGGTTTTGGATCAAATCGCAATTGAAATTTTTTTAATAGCTACTTGCAACTTCTAATGCTTAACACAAAATCAACTGTATGAAATTCCTGGGATTCAACGATTGGATTTTTGTTATCCTTTACTTTATAATTATTGCAGCAGTATCTGTCTGGTCTATCAGAAAAAGCAAAAATTCACCAAGCGATTATTTTTTGGCCAACCGTAATCTTGGATGGTGGGTCATTGGTGCTTCTATTCTTGCATCAAACGTGGGGCTCGGAGCACATTGTAGGTCTTGCCGGAACCGCTGCAGATAGTGGTGTTGTGTTTGGACATTACGAATTGCATTCCTGGATCATTTTGACACTTGGTTGGGTGTTTGTTCCTTTCTATATGCGAAGCATGGTTTATACTATGCCTGAATTTTTGGAAAGACGCTTTAATGCAAAGGCAAGAAGATTGTTATCCATTATTCAATTGTTAAGTTATGTAATTGCAAAAGCCGCCGTCACTATTTATGCGGGTGCCATAGTGTTCCATTCCCTGATAGGTGTTGATTTCTGGACCGGAGCTATCATCCTGGTAGTGATAACTGGAATATATACCGTATTGGGTGGGTTACATGCAGTAATGTATACTGAAGCTATCCAGGCCATCGTCTTATTACTTGGTTCAGGAGTATTATTATTTATCGGTTTAGATAAAGTGGGGGGATGGCACGGCCTGGTTAATTCTCTTCCTAAAGAAAAGCTTAACCTTTTTCCTCCTCTAAGTGATCCTCATCCCTGGCTGGGAATCTTATTTGCATCCCCGATTGTGGGAATATGGTACTGGTGCACCGACCAGCACATTGTACAGCGATGCCTTGCCGGGCGAAATGAACAACAGGCCCGGAGGGGAACTATATTTGCTGCTTTTTTAAAATTATTGCCTTTCTTCATTTTCCTTATTCCCGGATTAATTGCATTTGTATTGCACCAGCAGGGTAAATTAGATATGACGGATACGGATACTGCCTTCCCCACTTTGGTGAAAACAATTATGCCGGTTGGACTGAGAGGTTTATTGGCCGGGGGATTGCTGGCCGCATTGATGAGTTCATTAGCGTCGGTATATAATGCCTGCTCCACTTTATTTACAATGGATATTTATCAAAAGATAAAACCATTGGCCAGTAATAAGGAATTGGTAAGAGTCGGTCGTATTGCAACAGGAATAGTAGTGTTGTTAGGCATGGTATGGATACCATTAATGAAATTTATTTCTAAAGGTTTATATGGCTATTTGCAGAGTGTACAATCTTATCTTGCGCCTCCTATTGCTGCTGCTTTTTTATTAGGAGTTTTTTCAAAGCGAATTAATGGAAAAGGCGCCTTTACCGCAATGGTAAGCGGATTTATTATTGGCATATTGAAATTAGTTTTTGAGCTGTTACAAACACAACTACCCCAGGGTGGAATTTTTTACCAGTTTGCTACAATGAATTTTCTGTACTTCTGTATTTATTTATTTTTCTTTTCAATTATCGTAATGGTTGTGGTAAGCCTGCTCACGCCTAAACCAAATGAAGAACAGATCAAAGGATTAACATTTGCGACCACTGTAGCAGAAGATAAGGCTGCGAGCCGTGCAAGCTGGAATAAATGGGATGTTATCCTGTCATTGATAGTCCTGGCAATCGTGATATCAATTTTCATTTATTTCTCACCGTTGGGAGTGGGCTAAATGATTCCACTATGAGAAAAATATTTTCTTTAGTGCCTGCAGCCTGCAGCACAGGAATTCCGATGTTGGTAACATAATAAACCCTCAATCATGAAAAGATTTTTTTTCTGCCTCGTTATTTTCAGTTTGTTCTTTTCATCATCCGGCGCACAAATCAAAACGAAATATAATTATCCTTTCCAGGACCCATCGTTGTCAATTGCTGATCGTGTAAATGATCTTGTGTCACGACTCACACTGGAAGAAAAAGTTTCGCAGATGTTGAATTCAACGCCAGCTATCGACCGTCTTGGTATTCCCGTTTATGATTGGTGGAATGAATGTTTGCATGGAGTAGCAAGAACACCTTTTCATGTTACTTCGTATCCGCAGGCAATTGGAATGGCCGCCACATTTGACACTGATGCCATGCATACAATGGGAGATTATACATCTGAAGAAGGTCGTGCCATTTACAATGAAAGCATGCGGAATAATAATCATCACAGGTATTTGGGATTAACGTATTGGACGCCCAACATAAATATTTTTCGTGATCCGCGATGGGGAAGGGGGCAGGAAACATATGGAGAAGATCCTTTTCTTACAGGTACAATGGCAGAATCATTTGTTACAGGCTTGCAGGGAAACGATCCGAAATATTTAAAAGCGGCCGGATGCGCAAAGCATTATGCAATACATAGCGGACCAGAACCTTCGCGGCATGTGTTTGATGTGAATGTTAGCGATCATGATCTTTGGGATACTTATTTGCCTGCTTTCAAAACATTAGTTACCGATGCAAAAGTTGCAGGTGTCATGTGTGCATATAATGCATATGCCGGTCAGCCATGTTGCGGGAGTGATAAGCTGATGGTAAAAATTTTACGTGATGATTGGAATTTCACAGGCTATGTTACTTCAGATTGCGGAGCGATCGATGATTTTTGGGAGCGACACAAAACATCTCCTGATGCAGAATCGGCTGCTACTGATGCAGTACTTCATGGTACTGATGTGGAATGCGGGAATGTTACTTATAAAACTTTAGTAAAAGCAGTGCAGGATGGAAAACTCGCAGAAAAAGAAATGGATATTTCATTGAAAAGATTGTTTACTATTCGCTTTCGCCTGGGCATGTTTGATCCGCCTGAAATGGTTAAGTATGCAAAGATCCCGATCACTGCTTTGGAAAGTCAACCGCATAAATTTCATGCGTTGAAAATGGCAAGAGAGTCAATCGTATTGCTTCGCAATATCCGCCTGCCCGGGCAGGAAAATAATTTGTTGCCACTGAGTAAAAATGTAAAAAAGATCGCCGTATTGGGACCCAATGCTGACAATGCAAATACACAATTGGGAAATTATAATGGTCAGCCTTCTGTAGTTACTACAGTCTTGCAGGGGATAAAAGATAAACTGGGAAACAGCACCGAAGTATTTTATTCAGGCGCTACGAATTTTGTGGATACCACGCAACCTGATTTCAGTAAATTAATTGATAGCTTAAAAGATGCAGACGTTTTGATTTATGTAGGTGGAATTTCTCCAAGACTGGAAGGAGAAGAAATGAGAGTAACTCAACCAGGATTCAAGGGAGGTGACCGGACAACCATTGCATTGCCTTCTGTTCAAACAGATTTTTTGAAGGCACTAAAAGCAACCGGCAAACCTGTTGTATTTGTTATGATGACCGGAAGTGCTATTGCCATTCCATGGGAATCAGAAAATATTCCTGCGATCATTAATGATTGGTACGGTGGCCAGGCAGCGGGTACTGCGGTTGCTGATGTTTTATTTGGCGATTATAATCCTTCAGGCAGGTTGCCGGTAACATTTTATAAAAATGATAAGGATCTTCCTGCGTTTGAAGATTACTCAATGACGAACAGGACTTATCGTTATTTCAAAGGAGAAGCATTATATCCTTTTGGTTTTGGGATGAGCTATACAAGTTTTAAATACAGTGATCTGAAATTGTCCAAACAAATTGTTTCAAAAAACGAAAGCGTGAATCTTGAAGTGACTGTAACTAATACTGGTAAAATGAAAGGTGATGAAGTAGTTCAGCTTTATCTTTCCCATGAAGGAATTTCGTATGCACCATTATATGCATTGAAAGGATTTAAAAGAATTACACTTCTACCGGGACAATCACAAAAGATCAGCTTTACACTCACTCCGGATTTATTAAAGTTAATTGATGAAAAAGGAAATAATATTTTTATTCCCGGAACTCTAAAAATAATTGTGGGTGGTTCTTCACCAGGGAAACGAAGTGAAGAATTAGGGGCTGCAAAAACTGTTGAGGCATCATTAACTTTGAGGTAAGTTTTGAAAGATAAAGCAGTAACTTAGACCAATGAAAGAAATAAATGATTTAGTGGTTGTAGATAAAGAAATTGCAGGAGGCATTCCTGTTTTTAAAGGAACAAGAGTAGCAGTGAAAACTTTGTTTGATTACCTTGAAGAAGGTTCTCTTGACGAGTTTTTAAAAGGATTTCCCTCTGTCACGAAAGAGCAGGCCGAAGCGATTATTGAGTTGGCAGCAGAAAACTTTTTAGCTGCTATTGAAAAATGAAAATCTTGTTGGATGAAAATATTGATATTCGTTTAAAATTCCCTCTTTCACAAGTTCATGAAGTATACACGGTAAAAGAAATGAATTGGAATGGCATTAAGAATGGTGAACTTCTTATACTTCTGGCTCAACATGATTTTGATTGTTGGATTGTAGCTGATAAAAATATTCCTTATCAGCAAAATATTTCCAGGTTACCTTGTCTGGTAATTGTTCTGAATGTTTTTAGAAATACACTTGCGCACTTGCAAGCTTTGCTTCCCAAAGTATTTGACGTTTTACGAAAAAGTACGTCTGAAAAAATAATTATTATAGAAGAAGATTAAAACTTTCACCATGCTCATGCAACAAACCATGCGTTGGTTCGGTCCCGACGATCCTGTCCGTTTATCAGACATCCGGCAAGCAGGTTGCAGCGGTGTGGTTACTGCACTGCACCATATTCCTGTTGGAGAACTATGGGCAGTTGAAGAAGTAATAAAAAGAAAAAAAATAATTGAAGAAGCTGGCATGACCTGGACCGTAATTGAAAGTCTACCGGTAAGTGAAGACATCAAGAAACAAACAGGAGATTATCTTAAACATATCGAAAATTATAAACAGAGTTTGCGAAATGTCGCTGCTTGCGGACTGAAAGTGGTAACATACAATTTCATGCCGATACTGGATTGGATGAGAACAGATGTTTCTTACGAAATGCCGGACGGAAGCAAAGCACTGCGATTTGAAAGATTTGCTTTCATTGCCTTTGATTTGTTTTTACTTAAAAGACCCGGTGCGGAAATTGATTATACCAAAGAAGAAATTGAAAAAGCGAAAAAAAGATTTTCCATCATGACGAATGATGAAAAAGAAATTCTTTACCGCAACGCTTTATTAGGATTACCGGGAAGTGAAGAGCGATTTACTCCGGAAGAGATTCTTGCAGCACTGAAAACTTATGAAAATATTGATGCAAAAAAATTAAAACAACACTTATTTTATTTTTTGCAGCAGGTAGTTCCGGTTGCTGAAGAAGTTGACCTTAAAATGGCCATTCATCCCGATGACCCTCCTTATTCTCTTTTAGGGTTGCCTCGAATTGTAAGTACTGCACAAGATGTAAAAGAATTATTGGATGCCGCTCCTTATGAGGTAAATGGTCTTTGTTTTTGTACAGGTTCATTCGGAGTAAGATCCGATAATGATCTTGTTGATATGATAAGACAATTTGGAGACCACATTCATTTTATTCATTTACGCAGTACCAAAAGAGACAGCGAGGGTAACTTCTATGAAGCTGATCACTTAAACGGTGATGTAAATATGTATAATGTGGTCAAAGAAATTTTGCTGCTTCAAAAAAGCCTGTCCGCCAGGGCGGGAAAAAATATTTCCATTCCTATGCGCCCGGATCATGGACACCAAATGCTGGATGATCTGAATAAAACAACCTATCCCGGATATAGTGCGATAGGAAGATTGAGAGGATTGGCCGAATTGAGAGGACTGGAATTGGGAATCTATAATGCGTTTCAATAAGGTGAATCAAAGAAACTAACGTGTTTTAGGCACACATAGGATTTGAAAAAAATATATTCAATTGTTAAAAAAATATTATTGTTTAAGAAAAAATAAATGATAAATTTGGTTATCTGTTTGTTTTATCGTTGAATATTTTTTTCATCGGTGACGATAGATGAGAAACGATCTGCTTTTGATAATAACTATTGAACGATTGCCGTATGAGATTTGACTCCAGGAATTTTAATTTTGTTTATTGCTCGCTCAGCGCATTTACCTTAATCCTTTTCTCAATTTTCCCTTTTTTGAGTTTGGGCATGATTTGCAATCGATTTTTATCAAAAAGCACCCATAAGAATTTTGGAAAGGTTTTTAGATAACAGGATCTTGTAAGAAGGGTCTGCACTAATTTATTTGAAGATTTGAATGCTATGCTTAAAATGAAAAAACTTATAGCTAGTGAAGTTGAACGTGGCTTATGCTATTTCACAATTTTTGAAAATAGCTTAAAGATGTTATCTCATATAGCAATCGTTAGTTTTAAAAGGGCACTGGGATTTAGTGCCCTTTCTTTGGGTGCAAACATCATCCGAACAACATAAATGAACTGATAACCACTGAAATATTTTTTGACAAATAGTAATTTTTATAACCAAAATGCTATGCTTTATGAGAAATTTTGCTGCTTGCTTAATTAAGAGTTCAAAACAATTGTTCTTTTTTGCGCTCTTTTTACTTCTTTCTTCTGCTGTGATTTCGCAGACCAAAGTAAGTGGAAAGGTGACAGGGCCTGACGGAAGACCTGTCCAGGGAGCGACTGTATCGGTAAAGGGAACCAATATAGCCACGACGACAACGTCGGATGGTTCCTATTCCATTGAATTGCCTGCACACAGCGATGTGCTGATCTTTTCATTTGTCGGCTACGAAGTTTCCGAGGTGAACGTAAAAGGAAATAATGTACTTGATGTGTCAATGAAATTGCAGAGCACAACCCTGAACGAAGTTATTGTCACAGGGTATTCCAGCCAACGCAAAAAAGATATTTCCGGTTCCGTGGCCACCGTCGACGTGACTGAAGCGAAAAAAATACCAACAACAAGTTCTGAGCAATTACTACAAGGTCAGGCCTCCGGTGTCACTGTGCTCACTTCTGGTCAGCCAGGTGGAGCAAGTACCGTGTTTATCCGCGGGATCTCAAACTTTGGAAATACAACGCCGCTATATGTAATTGACGGTGTTCAAACTGGCGATATGTCTACAGTTAATCCTGACGATATTGCAAGTATCAGTGTATTAAAAGATGCCGGTGCTGCTGCTATCTATGGAATTTCCGGAGGGAATGGTGTAATTGTAATTACTACCAAAAAAGGCCGTCCCGGAAGAGCAACGATTACTTATGATGCTTACTATGGCACTCAAAGACCCTTAAGTGGAAATGTTTGGCATTTGATGAATCCCCAACAGCAATCTGAGTTGGCCTTTGTAGCCGGTGATGCTGCTACGCAGGCACTCTATCCCGGTGGACCTGGTGTTATTCCAACTTATGGGTATCACACTGATGCTAACGCCATAGGTACTTTCGGCAAATCGGGTGTTACGAGTGACAATAGCATTTTACAATATTATAAATTTGATGCATCAAATCCTGGTAACGATGTTCTTATCCAGCAATTTGCCACCGGATCAGGAACAGATTGGTTTCATTCGGTTTTTACTCCGGCTCCTGAAACATCCCATACTATCTCGGCAAGCGGAGGCAGTGATAAAAGCACTTACTTCTTTTCAGTAAACTATTTGAATCAGCAAGGTACCTTGCTAAATACTTTTGAAAAAAGATATTCAGCCCGTTTAAACACAGTGTTTACGGTGAAAGATCACATACGGTTTGGTGAAAATGCTTACGTTACCTACAGAGATAATAACGGAGGTTACAATGGAAGCCAGCAAGGCGAAGGTGGTTCGATCTCTTACACTTACCGTGAAATGCCTATCATACCTATCTACGATGTACAGGGTAATTTTGGTGGAGGCTACGATGGCCCTTCTGGGGAGCCTCTTGGTAATGGTAGTAACCCTTTTGCTATTCAATCAAGAGCTAAAAATAGCAAAGCTCATTTTGTGCTTGCCCAGGGTAATGTGTTTGCCGAAGCAGATATTCTTCAGCATTTTACAGTACATACCGGGATAGGTGTTAATTTATATAACCAATATTATTGGGGACTTGGTTACAATCCTTACGAGGATTATGAAGCCCATAACAATCCAAACAGCGCAAATGAAAATGAACAGATAGGCAGCAATTACAATTGGACAAATACAGTGCTTTACAAACAAATATTTGGAAAGCATAATATACAGGCACTGGCGGGTTTTGAATTGAAAGCATCCTATGGCAGAGAATTTCATGCAAACGCTCAAAATTTCTTTTCACTTGATCCCAATTATGTACAGCTTCAGTTTGGTAACCCAACACCGGCTCCGACAAGTTATATCTGGCAGCCAACTTCAACAGCGTCATTTTTCGGTAGGGTAGATTATATTTATAACGAGAAATACATTTTGGGAGCTACAGTCCGCCGTGATGGTTATTCCATATTTTATCCGGGCGATACAGCAATCGGGAATCATCAGTGGGGAACTTTTCCCTCAGTATCCCTGGGATGGATTATATCTGAGGAAGATTTCATGAAAAATATTACATGGATAGATAATCTTAAGTTAAGAGGCAGTTATGGTGAAGCCGGTAATAATGGCAATATAGGCGGTAATAATGCTTACTCAAGCTATGCTTCAGGTACCGGATCTTCTTACTATGGAATCGGTGGTAATCCAAATTCTATCGTACAGGGATTTAATCAAAATCAAAACGGAAACCCGAATGTAACATGGGAAACAGATAAGATCACCAACGTTGGTCTTGATGCCTCATTGTTCAGGCACCTGGATCTGACTGTTGAATGGTATAGGAAATCAATTAGTGGATTGCTATTTACTTTGCCTTTGCCTGCAACTGTTGGTGGTGCAAATGCTCCTGTCGTAAACGTTGGAGATGTTCGCAATACAGGTGTTGATATCTCCGCAACATATCATGCAAAAATAAACAGGGATCTTTCGCTTAACATCGGAACAAATATTACAACGTATAAAAGCACTATTACTTTTATCCCGGATCCCGGTTATTTTGATTTTGGTTATTCCCGGGATCTTGATATTGTTAGAAACCAGGTTGGACATCCTATCGGTGCATTTTTCGGATTCCAGACAATGGGAATTTATCAAAGTGATGCAGATGCACAAAAAGGCGCCACATATTCCGGAGCCAAAGCAGGATCCTTTATTTATAAAGATGTAAACGGAGATGGTACTATTGATGCTAATGATCGTACATGGCTTGGCAACCCAAATCCGAAATTTACCTATGGCGTCAACTTAACAGGCAACTATAAAAATTTTGATTTAACATTTATTCTTTACGGTTCTGCCGGCAACAAGGACTTCAATTACGTAAAATACTGGACGGATTTTTACAGCACGTTCCAGGGAGGCAAGAATCTTGATCTGTATAATAAGGCTGCAATCGTTCAGGGTGGAGTGGTAACAAACCCGGATGCAACTTTACCTGCAGCTTCATTTTCACAGGCTATGGGTTCCAGCACAGTCAGTTCATTTTATGTTGAACCGGGATCGTTCTTAAAATGTCGCGTTGCCCAATTAGGATATACATTCGATCCAAAATTGTTGAATCGTGTTGGCGTGGACAAACTTCATATATATGTACAGGCCACCAATTTATTCACCATTACTAGATATACTGGTTTGGATCCTGAGCTGATACCTTCTTTAAGCAACAATGGTTCAGGTACGAATGCAAGTGCAGCTTTTGGTATTGATTACGGAGCCTATCCGACTAACCAAAAACAATTTATTGTTGGCGTTAATCTTTCATTTTAATAATAAGAAAATAATATAAATATGAAAAAAATTCATTTCAAATTAATTGCCTTCGGTTCTTTGGTAGCTCTTACTACGTTTTTTTCGTGTAAGAAGTTTCTTGATAAGGGGCCGGTAGGGTCTTTAAGCGGAGCGGTACTTGCCAGTAAAGCCGGTCTCGATGGTTTGCTGATCGGGGCGTATTCTATGCTCGATGGATATGCTGCAGGCTCATACACTTCATGGGAAGTGTCAACGGATAATTGGATCTATGGCAGTGTTGCCGCGGATGATGCTTATAAAGGATCAAATACTACTGACCAGCCAACGGCAGCTCCAATTGAAAATCATTCAGTAGATCCGGCAAATGAGTATATATCGGAAAAGTGGGCGGCTTGCTATGATGCAATTCAGCGTGCGAATGATGTGATAAGAGAAATTCCTCTTATTACTGATGGATCTGTTTCCGCTGACTATGCTACTGAAGTAACTGCGGAAGCAAAGTTTATACGCGGTGTGATGCATTTGGAAGCTGCAAAATTATGGAGAAATGTGCCTTACGTCGATGAAACGATAACTTATGGGGCAGGTAACTATAATGTAGATAACCCGGGACCTATATGGGATAAGATCGAAGCGGATTTCATGGCGGCTATGTCAGGGTTACCGAAAACGCAATCTCAAGTCGGTCGCGCTAATTATTATGCTGCTGAAGCTTTCCTGGCCAAAGCCTATATGTTTGACCACAAATACAGTGATGCAAAACCACTTTTAGATGATCTCATCGCTAATGGTGAAACTTCAGGCGGGCTAAAATATGCTTTGGAACCTTTTGAAGATAATTTTAACCCTGTAAAAAGAAATGGACCTGAAGGAGTATTCCAGGTGCAAATGACAAGTAATGACGGTTCTGGTGGTCAAAACGGTAATGAAGGAGAGGTATTGAATTTCCCTGCCGGACCATATACAGGATGCTGTGGTTTTTATCAGCCCTCCTACGAATTGGGAAATGCTTATAAAGTAGATGCAAATGGTTTACCGATGTTTCAAATCGATGCCGGCACCGGATTTCCTAAGTATAATGTTACTAATTTGAAAAATGATCATGGTCTTGGTGAAACAGATCCTTTTACACCCACCACTGATGCCTTGGATCCACGTATTGACTGGACATTAGGAAGAAGAGGCATTCCATATTTAGATTGGGGGCTTTGTGGTGGTGAAACTTGGTCAAGAGGTGACATTGTTCCTTATAACCCAATTAAAAATTTGTTCTACCATGCAGACCAGGATGCAGTAACTGAACAGGGCCAGGGTTGGGCCCCTGCCCAGGATGTTGCGAATAATTATAACATGATTCGTCTTGCCGATGTCTATTTATGGCGTGCAGAATGTGAAGTGGAATCTAACGATCTCCAGGGCGCGGAAGATGATGTAAACATGGTTCGAAACAGGATGGCTGCGCATCCTGAATATTGGGTACATACCTACGTCGATAATAGTGATCCTTCAAAAGGATTTACTAACACACCTGCCGCCAACTACCAGATTGGTCTGTATGGCCCCGCCGGAACTGGTTTTGTAGCAAATGGCCAGGCTTATGCACGTGCTGCTGTATATATGGAAAGACAACTTGAACTTGCAATGGAAGGTCATCGTTTTTTCGATCTGCAGCGCTGGGATGGTCTTTACGGAGGTCCGGAGCCGTCTGGCTATATGGCTAATGTTTTAAATAAATATATTGAAGCAGATACCCGTATTTCAAATCCTGTATTGAACGGCCATACCTTTACTGCAAATAAAAATGAACTGTATCCAATTCCACAAGGGCAAATTGATATTGAGGCGGGTCCATTGGTTCAAAACCCCGGCTATTGATCTTAATATTTAATAAGTTCTTTTAAATAAAAAGAGGCAGGAAATCTTCTGCCTCTTTTTATTTATCGCTTGCCAGCATAAAACATTGTTTAAAATTTCTTCCTCCAAAAACGGTATCTATTTTAATAACATAACAAACGAGACTGATTTCCTTAACGCAACATAGTGATATGATAAAACATTTATTCTTGCCATAACCAGCTGAGTTTCAGGCAACGATTATAATCATTAGAATTAATTAATGGATTACTTGTAGTCGCCTTCGGCCATATCTGAATTTCAATAACTTTATTCATGAACAACCTTATGGTCTCATACGGCTATAGCTTTTTTAGGATTACCAATACCATGTGTATAGCTGTTCCAGGACTAATTATCTAACCTGTATAGCTATTTTAGGACTAGACAAGGACTAGACAGCTCTATGGATGCTGTACGGATCCTCCCCGAATGGAGCATACCAAAGGCATAGTAAAAGCGCATGAACTAAAGGTCATCCCTATGGCCGAGGCATATCAAAGGCATGGATAGTGTACGAAATGCTGCTACATCTGTGTGGTAGTCGCCATGTTCACCTCTCCGGCACTCAAGCTATCAAACATCTTTAAGATAAAGTAGGAGACATGCTGCAATAAAATGCATTAAATTGTTACTTATTAATGACGGAATTGAAGGAAACAAATGAAACATAAACCAATATTAATTTGACCACTTGGCGAAGACTTACCGAATTATTTTTATTCATAATCCTCCTGATTTTTTTTATAATTGGGTTATTGTCCTGTAAAAATTACTACAGAAACAATTCACATAAGAACGTTCCTCTTTCAAGTATAAAAAAGGGCGAAGCCCTTTCAATTGAATATTGCCAGTCATGTCACATGTTGCCGTCTCCATCATTGGTTGATTCGAGAAGCTGGGAAGAGGGTGTGCTTCCAAATATGGCCCCAAGGCTTGGAATATTCAAATACAAATTCCAAACATATCCTTCTTACAGGTATGACAAGGACATTGATCCAAATTTTTATCCATCCAGCCCATTATTGACTCCCGATGAATGGCAAAATATCATTGATTACTATGTAGCCACTTCTCCCGATAGCCTTCCCGGCCAAAACCGGAGCCACCCGATAAAAATGGGACTGCCTCTTTTTTCAGTGCAGTTCCCGCATTTTAACTACAAAGATCCTACGAGTGCATACGTTAAGATAAACACTGATAGTTTTTTATTTCCCATTATTACAAGCGATGTCATTGAAAAGAATATTTATTTCTTCAACAGCCATCTTAATCTGATGGATTCAATACAAAATCGTGGTCCTGTAGTGAATATGAGTTTTGCAAAAGATGAAATGATTGCATGCAATATAGGCATCTTAAACCCGAACAATCGAAAAGTTGGAAAGGCAGAAATTATAAGAATCTCAAATGGCAAAATGAACGAAGATACTGCTGCACTTCTTGATAGTTTGAGAAGACCGGTTCAAATAACTCCCACGGATTTGAATGCAGATGGAAAGATGGATTATCTCGTCTGCGAATTTGGAAATTTGGAAGGAGATCTATCCTGGATGGAGAATTTGGGAGCTAATAAATTTCAAAAGCATGTTTTAAGAAGAACTCCTGGTGCCATTAAAGCTTATATCACCGACTACAACCACGATGGTTTACCTGATATCTGGGTTTTGTTTGCCCAGGGAGAAGAAGGGATTTTTCTGTTTACTAATCAAGGGCACGGAAATTTCAAAACAGAAGAAGTTCTTCGCTTTCCTCCGTCATATGGTTCTTCATACTTTGAAATGGATGATTTTAATAAGGATGGCTATCCGGATATTGTCTATACCTGTGGTGACAATGCTGATTTTTCAACAGAATTAAAACCATATCATGGAGTCTATATTTTTCTGAATAATAAAACCAATCATTTTAAACAGAAATACTTTTTCCCGATAAATGGTTGTTATAAGGCGATAGCAAGAGATTTTGATGGCGATGGTGATCTGGATATTGCTACCATTTCATTTTTTGCCGATTATCAGCATCAACCGGAAGAAGGTTTTGTTTATTTGAAAAATACAGGCAACTTTGATTTTCGGCCTTACAGTTTACCAGAAGCTCAATTGGGCAGATGGCTCACAATGGATGCCGGCGACTATGATGGAGACGGCAAAATAGATATCATATTGGGAAATTTTTCTGTAGCACCTTCTTTCGAAAAATCAAAGATTAATTGGAAACAAGGACCGCCATTTATAGTTTTAAAGAACACGAGTAAATAGATTGAAGTATTTTTGTTGATGTAAAAAAAAGAAGTTTAGTGCTCCTTTTTGCCACTTCCGTTTTTTATTATTTTATAACAAAATGGTGAACAAAAAATACTAACTCAAAGATTACCTGCCTTATTAATAACCGTTCATGCAAAGAACTTTCAGTTTACCCGAAAAATTGACAAAGTAAAAATGCCGGAATTTCTATTTATTGTTCTTTTAGGATTTCTTTTTTAGAACTAAAACTCTATTTTTAGATATTCGTATACGATGGGCAAACAATGCGATTCAATCCACATAATATCAGGCAGATTTTACTTTTTTGCTTAGTTATATTCTTTGTTCAGTCTAACAAATTAACGGCACAAACCGCTCATCAATTACCGCCAAATCAACCTGAGCAAGATGCCTGTAATGCCTTACAGTTGTGTGGCGGCATTTTCTACACACCGTACAGCTATACAGGCAATGGACGAAAACTGGATTTAGATGAAACTCCGTGTTTTAACCAGGCTGGCGGTGGCGAAAAAAACTCAGTATGGTTGCAGATACATACAGCAACTGCCGGTACAATAGCATTCAAAATTACACCTGTGGACCCTCAGGATGATTATAATTTCGCTGTGCTAAATATAACTGGTAAAAGTTGCAACGCACTAACAGCCGACGAGGTGGTTCGTTGTAATTATAATAATAATGTTCCGCACAGCAATATAAACGGAGTTATTGGGATTAGTGACACGTCAAGAACGAATTATGTGTTAGATGGCACCTTCGGAGAGTCTTTTGGCCAGGCGGTTCATGCAAAAAGTAATGAAGTATATCTTATTATGATCAACACCTTGGGAAATTATATCTCGGGAGGCCCGGGTAAGGGATTTACAATTGATTTTACCGGCTCCACTTCAGTTTTTTATAATGCTGCCAGCCCGCAATTGACGGGTGTAGATGTTCCTTGTAACAATGCTAACAGTATTGTTGTAAAAATGAACACTGAAATTTTGTGCAACTCCATTGCTCCTGATGGCAGCGATTTTACGACTAACGCACCTGTAAATATCGTCAGCGCTTCAGGCTTAAATTGTGCTGACGGAACCGGCTATACGAATTCGATAGTTATTAATTTTTCATCAGTATTACCGCCGGGCAATTATATGATTAATGCCAAAACAGGAACCGATAATAATACGTTCAGGGGGCTTTGCAGTGATGATTTATTATTACCCTCTAAAACAATTCCCTTTATAGTGAAGCTCAATGCTAAAGCAGCAATAGATAATGAATTTATCTGTTTCCAACAACTGCCTTATATATGGAACGGCATACAAGTAAATAACAGTGGTGATGGGGTTGCTACTTATACAACCAAATCAGCGGAAGGCTGCGACTCAACAGCAATATTAAATCTTCACGTGCTGGCAGCTCCGCAACAGGTCAACGAATCACATACTATTTGTGATGGAGATTTTTACGTTTTGCCATGGGATTCAATCGCGACAAACGCAGGTACTTACACCCATCATTACACAAATATCAATGGATGCGACAGCCTTGTAGAAATAATTACACTTCATGTCTTCGTCCCTCCAAGCGGCGACGTTCAGGCAAGGGACAGTACCATTGAAACAGGATTTTGCCAGGGCGGATCTGTATTGTTACGCCCGGAAAATAGTTTTGCAAGCTACCTATGGAATACCGGTCAAACGAGCAGTTCAATCATTGCAAATATAGCAGGCACTTATAGCCTGATTGCCATGGATAAATATGGATGTACTACAATAGATACGTTTGTGGTTGCCCGTTACGACTACCCCGCACCTGTTTTTAAGAGTGTTGAAAATTTATGCGCCGGCAATACAAAAATATTGGATGGGGGTACCACCTCCAGCTATTATTTATGGAACAATGGAAGTACCGCACAAACAATTACTACGGATCAGCCCGGTAAATTTTGGGTAATGTTAATGAGTGCAGATAACTGCACCGCCACAGACACGGTTAACGTAGTTGAAGTGCCAACCCCTGCCAACTTTTTAATTCCCGGTGTTACAAAATGTTCTTATGAACACGTGATCTTAACTCCATCAATCAGCTTTAACACATACTTATGGAGCAACGGAAGCAAAACAAAGAGCATTGATGTTTCGGCCAGCGGTTTATATTGGCTTGATGTATTGGACTACAATGGATGCACAGGAAGAGATTCAATCACAGTGACTGACGCCAATTGCCCTGAATACTTTTTTATACCTACTGCATTTACGCCCAACAATGATTCTCATAATGACATATTCAAACCAAAGTTTGCAGGTCCAATATCAGGGTACCAGTTTTCCATCTACAACAGGTGGGGAAAATTGGTTTTTTCATCCAGAGATCCATACGCTGGCTGGAACGGCACAGTGAAAGGCTTGCAGCAACCTATTGGTGTTTATATATGGATTTGTTCTTACAGTTTGGATGGGTATCCAGTGCGTACTGAAAAAGGCATTGTTACTTTAATCAGGTAATAATATGAAATGATCCGGACTCATAACCATACCGGTGATTATTGTTCTTCCGAACCACTGTTTAATACATATGGTATTTCTTTTTTTGCTTTCTATAAATAAATTGCTGCTTGATTTTTTTAGGAACTGTATTTATTTATCTCCTGATTCAATTTTGTATTCGCTATTTTATAATTTATATTCACTTTTTGAGGCGCTTAAATCCGTATCAGTTCTTTTTTAAAAGGCGTTGCCGTTGTAATTTTAAAGATTTGGTAAGGTTTACACTAAACTTACTTCAGTTTTATGAAAATAAACTTATTGACCCGCTTTGGCTTTTTTCTGTTAGCTACATTTTTAACGTGCAAGGCAAATTCCCAACCGATCCCTCCCTTTAAAATGATGTTGAGCAATAATAAAATCTTTACGGCGGCACAGTTGCCCAAAGGAAAGCCAACTGTCCTCATCTATTTTGATCCTGAATGCGAACATTGCCAGAAATTGATGGGTGAGCTCTTCAAAAAAATTAATGAATTTAAAAAAGTGCAAATTGTAATGATAACTTATAAACCAATCAGCGAAGTAATACCATTTGAAAAACTGCATAACACAAAAAAATACAATAATATAATCGTCGGAACTGAAGGTCTCGCCTTTTATGTAAGAAATTATTATGGCATAATGACGATGCCGTTTACAGCCGTATACGATAAGAAAGGAAATCTGAATCATTCATACGTAAAAGAAACACCGCTCGATGACCTGATAAACCGTTTGAAAAAACTCATTTGATCGCCCGGTTTCGGGAAGCGGATTAAACATCGAAAAATACAGGCGGATTTAGCACCACTGAAAAATTTAAACTAACAATTGAAACACATTTCTATTATGGCTGTTAGCGATACAATCGATGTAGACAAAACCTTTATCTAAAAATTGTCAAAAAAAATTTCTAAGAAGTAAGGTTAACATTTGATACCCCAATCATAAACATACCCATACCTCCTGCCACTGGCACTAAACTTAATTTTGCCAGCGTTATAAGTTTAGGATTTGCTTTGAAAGTGAAACTTGCTATGAAAAGATTGTTGCTGCTTATAAGTCTGAGTTGTTTTCTTAATACTGTATTTGCATTTACACCACCAGATCAATACGTCAAAACAGAAGATGGAGTCATTCTTTATCCCAACCAAATTTTTTCCGGGAATGCCCGTGCCATAAAAGTTCAAATCATTGCGGATAATATAATACGGGTAATTGCTTGTCCCGATAAAGAGTTGCTGGTTCGTAAAAGTCTTATCGTGTCCTATACCGCTAATTCGATACCGGTTTGGGATTTAATACCGTTGGATTCTCAACGAATTTCATTGAAAACAAAACTGATAACCGTCAGGGCCGATCTTGCAACGGGTGCGCTTAGTTTTTTTGATGCAAAAGGAAATGCAATTGTAAGCGAAAAAAAAATGGGAAGAGACATTAAAGAAACTGTTTACGAAGGTGAAAGGTCTTATGTTATTTCGCAAACGTTCGAAACGACTCCCGATGATGCGTACTATGGCCTGGGGCAACATCAGGATGGATTAATAAATTACAAAAGTTACCAGGAAAATCTTTTTCAAAATAACACTGAAATAGCTGTTCCTTTTTTGATATCAAAGAAAAACTACGGCATTCTTTGGGATAATTATTCTATCACAACAGTTGGTGATATTCGCTCTTACAAATCTTTGAATGACTTAAAACTTTTTTCAAAAGACGGTGAGACGGGTTGGCTCACTGCCTCTTATAGTAATGATAAAAGCAAACCAAATGATGTGCTACTTCAAAAAGCAGAATCGCAGATAAATTATAAATACCTCGGCGATTCGAGAAAGTTGCTGCCCCATGAATTTAAGCCGGAATCAGGAGTTGTGACATGGGAAGGATCGTTTGCGTCAGGTATCAGCGGTGTACATAAATTAAAATTTCTGCACGGTGGTTATTTAAAAGTTTGGATCGATGGAAAAGAAATGCTGGATCGCTGGCGCCAGGCATGGAATCCGGCTGTAGCAATTATTGATTTCAATTTTGAAAAAGATAAGCGATATTCTATAAAAATGGAATGGATACCGGATGGTGGAGAATCTTATGCGGCGGTTACATGGCAGGAACCTGCGGAGAAAGATGCTGAAAACGATTTTAGTTTTTTATCTGAAGCTGGCGAGCAACTTGACTACTATTTTATCTGCGGAAATAATATGGATGAAGTAATAAGAGGCTACAGAACACTTACCGGAAAAGCGGCAATTGTTCCCCGCTGGGCATTGGGCTTTTGGCAAAGCAGGGAGCGCTACAAAACGCAAGATGAGATTTTAAACACCGTTGCTGAATTCAGAAAAAGAAAAATTCCCCTTGATAATATTGTACTTGACTGGAGTTATTGGAAAGAAAATGCATGGGGAAGCCAGGAGTTCGACGCTGCCCGCTTTCCAAATCCGGATAGCATGATAAAAGTATTACATGAAAAATATCATACACACTTTATGATATCCGTTTGGCCAAAATTTTATGAGGGAATAAAAGCATATAATGAGTTTGACAAAAATGGTTGGTTATATAAACGAAACATTGCCGACAGTCAACGCGACTGGATAGGTAAGGGATATGTTTCCACATTCTATGATGCATTTAATAAAGATGCACGAAAAGGTTTTTGGGGTCTTATTGACGAGAAACTTTATAAAAAAGGAATTGATGCATGGTGGATGGATGCAAGTGAGCCCGATTTGCTTTCCAACGTAAATCCACAAAGAAGAAAAGAGCAAATGTATCCATTGGCTGCCGGCTTAACTGCCGAATACTTAAATGCATATCCCCTGGAAAATGCAAGAGGTATTTATGAAGGGCAGCGCTCAGAATATCCGAATAAAAGAGTATTTATTCTCACCCGTTCTGCTGATGCAGGTTTGCAACGCTACGGCGCTGCTGTGTGGAGTGGGGATATTGCAGCACGATGGCACGATATGAAAAACCAGGTAGCAGCCGGAGTGAATTTATCTATGTCCGGTATTCCATACTGGACAATGGATATCGGCGGGTTTGCTGTTGAACATCGTTTTGAAAATGCGAAAGGAGAAGATGCAAAAGAATGGAAGGAACTGATGACAAGATGGTACCAGTTCGGATCTTTTTGCCCATTGTTTCGTGTTCATGGCCAGTATCCTTATCGTGAAATTTTTAATGTAGCTGATGAGAAAGATTCTGCTTACCAAAGCATGTTGTTCTATGATCAGCTCCGCTATAGGTTAATGCCATATATCTATTCATTAGCAGGGTGGGCTTATCACAAGGATTACACGATCATGCGTGGACTGGTGATGGATTTTCCCAAGGATAATAAAGTCACTGATCTGAATGATCAATACATGTTTGGTCCGTCATTACTCATTAATCCTGTTTATCATTTTAAAGAAAGAAGCCGGCAAGTTTATTTTCCCGAAGGACAGGGCTGGTATGATCTGTATTCCGGGGAATACTTCGAAGGTGGTCAGCAAATTAATGCTCATGCTTCTTATGAAAGGATGCCTGTCTTTGTAAAAGAAGGTTCTATCATTCCCTTTGGGCCGGCACTCCAATATAGCAATGAAAAAAAGCCGGACACAATAACACTTTATGTGTACGGCGGTAAAGACGCTGACTTTACATTATATGAAGATGAAGGAACAAATTATGATTATGAAAAGGGATCTTTCGCGAATATTCATTTCAAATATTCAGAAAGGGAAAGAACGATAACGATTCAAAAACGAGAAGGCGAATATCCGGGAATGCTAAAGAAGAGATTTTTCAGAATCGTATATATGACAAAAGATAGGCCGTCGGCATTGGAGTTTGATGCACGTAAGGGAAAACTTATTAGGTATAATGGAAATAATTTATCGATACAACTGCAGTAAAGGTGTTAAATCTCACGCCGCATCATGATGGAGATCAGGGTAGTCATTGTTTGTAATAAATAATTTTATTGATTCTATCTCTCACCAACTATCAATTCTAGCCCCGCCAACGAGATTTTAATTTTTAGAAGATATTTTTAAAACCTAATAATTGCTTGTATGAAAAAAAGAAAATTGACTTGGAGAGTAATGTTCTGTTTTGGAGCATTTTTTTTCATTTTAATGATGGGTAACGGGTTGCTGGCTCAAAATATTCCACAGAAAGTAACCGGTAAGGTACTAAATGCCACCACCGGCGAACCTGTTATTAATGCCACCGTTACAGTAAAAGGAACTAATACTTCAACAGTCACCGATGCTTTCGGTAGTTTTTTCCATTTCTGCTTCAAAAGGCGACAAACTTGTCATTACTTCTGTCGGGCATATATTGAAAGAAGCAACGGTTACCGGCGCTGCAATGGATGTGCGACTGGAACCGGAATACAGAAATTTGAATGAAGTAGTAGTTGTTGGTTATGGACAGATGAAAAAAACGGATCTGAGCAGTTCTCAGATATCAGTTACTTCTGCCGATATATCGAAAACGGTAAACACATCAATTGACCAGGCCTTGCAGGGAAGAGCTGCCAATGTGTATGTAACCCAAAGCAGTTCCCAGCCTGGCGCGGCAGCTTCTGTACTTATCAGGGGATTTAATTCGCTCACACAAACAAACCAACCGCTGTATGTAATTGATGGTGTTCAGTTCAAACCTGACGGTATATCGGACGATACCTACGGCCATCCAACGGGCTTTTCAAATCTTTTATCTAATCTTAATCCTGATGATATTGAATCCATCAACATTTTGGAAGGACCTGCTGCAACAGCAATTTATGGATCGGTCGGTGCAAATGGCGTAGTCGTAATTACCACAAAGAGAGGTAAAGAAGGACCAACCAAAGTAACCTTCAGCACTTTATTTACCATCCAGGATAAACCAAAGCATATTGCTGTGATGGATCTTCCTCAATATGCAACTTTCAGAAATCAAATGGCACTTGCAGGAGGTACACAAGTGAAGTTGATTTTTCCGATCCTTCTGTTTTAGGAAAAGGTACTGACTGGCAAAACGCTTTATACAGAAGAACATTATTACAAAAACATTCTATTGCATTAAGCGGAGGCACCGCTAAAACGCATTTCTATATGTCCGGTGAATATTTTAACCAGGAAGGAATTGCTCCGGGTTCTGGTTTCTCCCGTTATTCAACACGTTTGAATTTGGATAATGAAGCACGGAACTGGTTGAAGATCGGCATTAACATGACGGCAAGCCAGACGAAAGAAAAAGTAAATACGACGAACGGTGGTATCATTCAACTTGCATTACAGCAAAATCCATCCGTGCCGGTAAAAAATCCCGATGGCAGTTGGGGAGGACCTTCTACTACCCAGTTCCAATATACCAACCCGATAATGATCGCAAGCATTTATAATGATTATAACAAATCTTCAGCGGTTCTCGGAGGCATATATGCAAACATCAGTCCCATTAAAGGATTGGTTTGGTATAATGAACTGAATGGAAGTTTACAGTACTTCAACTACTATGCTTTTCATCCGGGTTATACAGCCGGAGGATATATAGTACCACAATCTGCAGCAACCTCTTCCCGGACGGCCAGTAATAATTACTGGTGGAGTTTCAATACACGCTTACAGTATGATATCAAAATAGACAGGCACAGCATCAGCGCAATGATTGCACACGAAGCACAAAAATACCAGGGTGAATCACTAAGCGGCGGAAGAATTAACTACATCACAAATGTTAACCAGGAATTATCAGGTGGTGATGCAAGCAGTATTTCCAACGTTAGCAATAACAGCAGCAAATATTGGGGATCGAAGGAATCGTTTTTTGGCAGGGTCAACTACATTTATAATGATAAATATATTTTACTGGGGAGTTTCAGGGCTGATGGTTCATCTTCGTTTGGTCCTGATAATCGCTGGGCTTATTTTCCTGCAGTAGCTGCCGCATGGCGCATTTCGAAAGAAGACTTCATGCAAAACGTTACAGCCATCAACGATTTGAAATTGAGAGTTGAATATGGATGGTCAGGCAACCAGTCTTTCAGTGGTGGAGGAATTTATTCGTTACTGCAAACTGTGCCGACAGGTTGGGGCTCCGGCTTCTTACCACAAAACTTCAACAATCCCGGTCTTAAATGGGAAACAGATAAAACAATTAATGTTGGCTTTGACCTTCACATGTTTAAAAACAGGATAGAAGTCATAGCTGATGCGTACGTAAAAGATATCTCTGATTTATTAGCTATCATTCCTAAACCTTTCACTCTCGGCGGCGATATATCTTATTCACCGGGCTACCTGCAATGGGCAAGTTCCAATTCTGCAGCCATGAGAAATAAAGGCTTTGGTATTACAATCAATACAGTCAATATTGACAATAAAAGTTTAACATGGAAAACGGGTTTGAATTTTTCGATTGACAGAAATAAAATAACCAAGTTATCAAATCCCATCACTCCGGTTTGGGGAGGATCGTCATTCCAGGTCTTAAGTGAAGTGGGACAACCTGCAAGTATGATGACAGGCTATGTGGCTGAAGGTTTGTTTCAAAGCTATGATGATATAAAAAATCATGCAATTCAAACTTCAAACAAAGTTTTAACGATCAGTCCGTCCCAGGGAACTTGGGTGGGAGATATCAAATTTAAAGACATGAATAAAGATGGCGTGATAGATGAAAAAGACCGCGTGGCTATCGGAAACCCATGGCCTAAGTTTACATTTGGTTTCAATAATTCATTTTCTTACAAAGAATTTGATCTGAATATTTTCATTATCGGTTCTATCGGTAATGATGTATTCAATCTTCCTCGTTACAACAATGAAATTCCCGGCAACTCAGGCACCTATGGAAATTATTATGTATCGGTGTCAAATTTTGCCATACCCAGTAGTTATAATGTTGCCGATTCTTTGACAGCTACTATAACCAATCCGGGTTACAAAATTCCCCGCGTTGCCCCGGGTGATCCAAACGGTAATAACAGAATAAGCGATTGGTTTATTGAAGATGGTTCCTACGTAAGGGTGAAGAATATCACCTTAAACTATCATGTACCGGCCAGGTGGATTTCGAAAACGGCCGTTAAAGGTATCAGCATAAGTGTAGGCGTGCAGAACCTGTTCACTATTACAAAATACAAAGGATATGATCCTGAAATAGGTATGATTAGGGACGGTGGCAGTGTGATAGCCGGGCTTGATGCAGGGCGCTATCCTTCCACAAAATTTTACTCATTCGGATTGGTCGCAGACTTTTAATCAAAATCAATAAACTTATTTTATATGAAACAGAAAATTAAATATTCAATCATACTTGCATCAATTGTTCTTTTGGTGCAGAGCTGTAAAAAAAGTTTTCTTGATCGCCCGCCGATTGACACACTTACTTCAGGAAACTTTTATACCACAGATGACCAGGTGTTAGCCGGTACGGCGCCCTTGTATAACATTGTGTGGTTCGATTACAATGATAAAGCCTTCATGGCTTTTGGAGAGGCGAGAGGGGGTAATCTGAATTCAAATGACCGTACTGCTTATATTCATCATGCAGCCTCTGCTACTGACGTAGGCACTTTGTTACCCGGTTATAAATCCTTTTACAAAATAGTTGCGCAGAGCAATCTCACCATGCAGAGTATTTCAACGAATGCCGGAAGTGGTGTAAGTGATGTTATCAGGAAAATGGGATTGGGCGAATGTCATTTTATGCGGGCTCTTGCCTATTATAACCTGGTCAACAATTGGGGTCCTGTACCAATAATTTATGATAACAATGCGCAGTTGAATGATGCTCCGAGACGCAACAATATCGAAGACGTGTGGAAATTCATTGTGATGGATCTGCGTTTTGCTGCCGATAACCTGCCTTCTTCTCCACAGGCACAGGGTCGTGTGACCAAATGGTCGGCAGAAGGTATGCTGGCAAGGGTTTATCTCACTATAGCAGGATTGAATCATAGCAATGGCGATGCCCGCGATCAAACTTATCTCGACAGTGCAAAATATTTTGCGGGAGATGTTATTCATAACAGCGGGCTAAAGCTCGATCCTGATTATGCAGATCTTTTTAAAAGTGCGAGCAATAATAGTTCGAATAATAATCCTGAAAGTCTTTTCTCCTTGCAGTGGATGCCGTTTAGTACTCCATGGGGGGTTAATAATTCATTCCAGGCTTATGTTGCTTTTGAATCAAAACTTACGAATACAGGAGATGGATGGGGTGCAGCGCAGGGAGTCTCTGCAGATGTAGTAAGGTATTTTATGGATCACCCCGAAGATTCGATAAGAAGAAAAGCAACTTGTATGTTTGATGGAGATTATTATCCAGAGTTGGAGCAGGCAGATGGTGGATTAAATTATACGGTTACTTTCATATCCAACATTAAAAAATATGTCATAGGCTCACCGGCAGATAATGGAGGCAAAGGAGCTTTCATGTCAGCTTACATCAATACTTATGAACTCAGGTTGGCAGAAGTGTATTTGATCTATGCGGAATCGATTCTTGGAAACTCGGCAACTACTTCCGATGCTGAAGCTCTGCAATATTTTAATGCAATAAGAGAAAGAGCAGGTGTGCCAACAAAGTCTTCGCTCACGTTTACCGATATTTTCCAGGAAAAAAGAGTGGAAACAATTATGGAAGGAAACGCTTGGAATGAAATTGTCCGTTGGTATTATTTTGATCCCGCAGCCGCGAAGGCTTACACAGCCCAGCAGGACAAAGGGAATTATACCATTACTTATGTAGCTGGTACGAGCAATCCCCGGCAGTATGATGTTGTGTACACTCCGGAATATTATCCTGTTACAGATGAAACACTTTATTTACCATTTCCTGAAGCAGAATTGATAAACGCACCCACTCTTTCAGAAGCACCGGTGCCCTTTGATTTTAGCAAATTGAATTAAGAACTTTAAATCGAAACTTATGTCATCAAATAAATCAAATTTTCTTTTTCTCCTTTTTATTGTCGGCGTTATTGCCCTCATAAATGGGTGTAAAAAAGATAATAATAGCAATCCACCGGTCATTGAAAAGTTGAGGGCTATTACTCCTGCTCCCAATGACAGTACATTAACAAAGGCGGGCCCGGGACAAACAGTGGTTATACAGGGAAAAAATCTGGCAACCACTAAAGAAATTTACTTTAATGGCTACCCCGCTCCGTTTAATTCAGCATTGTTTTCTGACGTGAATGTTACAGTAACTATTCCAGGCGATATGCCTTTCGCAACACTGGATCAATCAAACTTGAATACCGTTCGTTTGGTTACGGCTTTTGGCGAAACAACTTATAGTTTTCCTATTGTTCCGCCGCCTGCCGTTATCACATCTATGACCAATGAAATGGCAGTGGCAGGTGATCACGTAACTATTTATGGAAACAATTTCTTTTTTATAGACAAAGTAGTATTTCCGGGAAATGTAGAAGTGAATTCAGGTATTACAACTAATGATGCGGGCACTACACTCGATCTTACTATACCATCAGGCATTACCGATGGCGGCCCGATCCAGGTTGTCAATCGATATGGTACGGGCGTTTCTCTTCTTCTTTTTAATGATGTAACCACAGGCGTGCTTTGCAATTTTGATAATGTGAATACACTAAATAATTGGGCCGGTGCAGTCATCAGTAATGATGGTACAGATTTTCCGGGTAACAGCGGCAACTATGCACGCCTTACCTATTCAAATATCCCCGCCGGTGACGGCACGTGGTGGTGCTGCGGCAGGTCATTGAATGATGAAACCCCTTTGCTTTGGGTGCCTGTTGCCAATCTTAGTGATCCTCTCGACAATTGGGCAATGAAATTTGAGATCAATACTAAGGTGCCGTGGAAAAACGGCAGTGTTATACTCGACAAGGATTATAGCTGGAACTTCGTGGGTAGATTTAGCCCGGGAAGTTCAGGCACGGACTACAACAGCAACGGCTGGAAGACAATTGTGATTCCGTTGAGCCAATTCAAAAATTCAAACGGAACCGGTACGGCCGCTTCTAACTTAACCACATTATTAGGTGCCGCCGGCACAGGCGGTTTTAATCTTTATTTTGTTAATTATGACACTGCTCCTGTTGCGTCTTTTGATGCGGCTTTTGATAATTTCAGAGTGGAAAGAATTAAATAATTTTTCTCGTAATAGCAGTAGCAATCGTTATCTCCACAGCCCCGCTTTCTATCCGGGGCTGTGATCTTCTAGAAAAAAGTTCAATACTTTTTTATCCAACTATTACCTGTCAATGACATAGCATGGCCGGAAACGAAAAAGAACTTTTTAACTTCGGTAAATTGAAACGACAAATTGTTGATCGGCTTGTAAAAAATAAGTTATGGTCTCTTCACTGCTTTTAAAAATATTCAAATGAGAAAAAATAGTTTTTGGCTTGTCTTTATTTTTTTATTGTCAGCAAATACTGCCATCAGCCAGGCAGAAACAAAAAGAACAGTTTCTTTTGATTCAGGATGGAAATTTTATTTGGGCGATGCACCTGGTGCATCTGATCCTTCATTCAATGATGCAGCATGGCGAAGCCTCGATCTGCCGCATGACTGGAGCATCGAGTTACCATTTGATTCAACCAGTCCGACAGGAACGGGTGGAGGCGCTTTGAGGGGTGGCTTAGGTTGGTATCGCAAAACGTTTACTTTGCCCTCATCTTCAAAAGGAAAGAATATTTTTATTGATTTTGACGGAGTATATATGAACAGTGAAGTTTGGATCAATGGTCATTCGCTTGGTGTTCGTCCTAATGGATATATTTCTTTCCGATATGATCTTACTCCTTATTTAAAATTGGGTGATAACAATATAATTGCTGTAAAGGTGGATAATTCAAAACAACCAAACTCACGCTGGTACAGCGGTTCAGGAATTTACAGAAACGTATGGCTGGTAACAACAAATGATGTTTTTGTCGATCATTGGGGAACTTATGTCAACACTCCGCAAGTAAATGATCAATCAACAACAATAGAGTTGAAGATAAATGTCAATAATACCACTACAACGAACAAGAATGTTACTGTAAAAACAACAATCTATGACGAAGCAAATAAGCAAGTGGCAACTGCATCTTCAACAGTTGACGCAAATTCAAATGCTATAACTGAAACCGCTCAACAAACAAATATCAGCAATCCGCATTTGTGGTCAATTGAGCATCCCTATTTATACAAAGCAAAAACAGAGATCATTAACAATGGAAAAACTATTGACGAATACACAACCAGCTTTGGTGCTCGTTATTTCTATTTTGATGTTGACAAAGGGTTTTCACTAAACGGTAAGCCAATAAAAATCATTGGCGTTTGCGATCATCATGATCTCGGCTGTTTGGGAACTGCCGTCAACACAAGAGCATTGGAAAGACAACTTGAACTGCTAAAGAGCATGGGCATTAATGGCATTCGTACCTCACATAATCCACCTGCACCCGAATTGCTTGACTTAGCTGATAAAATGGGTTTCGTTGTTATGGATGAAGCATTTGATATGTGGAAGCAACCAAAGAATCCTTACGATTATCATTTGTATTGGGATGAATGGCATGCAAAAGATCTGCGTGACCAGGTATTGCGTGACCGCAATCATCCTTCTGTATTCATTTGGAGCATCGGCAATGAAATTCCTGAACAATGGGGCGGCAAAAATGAAGAAGACACATCGGGGAGAAGCATTGCAAGAGAACTTGCGTCAATCATACATTCACTTGATACAACACGACCGATTACTTCTGCATTGAACAATCCATGGCCGGGAAATGAAATTTATAAATCAGGTGCGCTTGATCTTGTCGGGTTTAATTACAGTCAAAACCAGTATAAAAATTTTCCAAAGAATTTTCCGGGCAAAAAATTCATTGCTACGGAAACTATTTCTTCTTTGAATACAAGAGGTCATTATGATATGCCATCTGATAGTATTCGCCGCTGGCCCGAACGCTGGGATAAACCTTTTTATGAAGGCAATCCTGATCTTACCTGTTCGGCTTATGATAATTGTTCGGCGCCCTGGGGATCTACTCATGAAGAAACTTTAAAGGAATTGTTGAAATACGATTTTGCAAGCGGCATGTTTCTATGGACAGGTTTTGATTACATCGGTGAACCGACACCATATCCCTGGCCAGCACGCAGTTCCTACTTTGGAATCATTGACCTGGCGGGATTTCCAAAGGATGTATTTTATCTCTATCAAAGTTTATTTACCGATAAAACTGTTCTTCACATTTTTCCTCACTGGAACTGGAAGGTTGGTGATACGGTTGATGTGTGGACTTATTACAATCATGCTGATGAAGTGGAATTGTTCATAAATGGCATATCACAAGGTGTAAAAAAGAAAACAGGAGATGACATGCATGTAATGTGGCGTGTGGTGTATGAACCCGGAACATTGAAAGCCGTTTCAAGAAAAAATGGAAAGATTGTATTGACAAAAGAAATTCATACAGCAGGTGCACCGGCAAAAATTATATTGAGTGCTGATAGGAATACTATTCACGCTAATGCCCGCCCGGATGACCCGGTCGGACGGGGGAAAGATCTTTCGTTTGTCACCGTTAAAGTGGTTGATAAAGATGGAAATCTTGTTCCCGACGCTGATAACTTAATCAAGTTTAAAATAACAGGTGAAGGCAAAATTGCAGGAACAGACAACGGATGCGAAACTGATCTTGAATCGTTCAAGGCTCCGCAACATAAAGCTTTTAATGGATTATGCCTGGCGGTAATTCAATCAACAAATAAAACCGGAAACATTCAACTAACGGCGAGTTCGGAGGGATTGCCTTCGACAACGATAATTATTCAAAGCAAGTAATTAATTTTTGTCGAATATTTCTTCGTGCCCTTCGTGTATTTTTAATGCTCGTTGTGACCGAAATGGACACTAAGTGCACAAAGGCGACACAAATAGCACAACGTTGATCAAATCGGGATGGCATAAAATCAAAATCAACTTCTAATGAAAATGACCGCTATTAAAAAATCAAAAATTTTACTTCTTGTAGTTTCATTATTATTTGATATCACTGTTTTTTCGCAAAGCAAACCCGCCGATGCAGCAGCCAGCAATCAATACCCTTTCCAGGATCCGAATCTTGATATAGAAAAACGAATTGATAATATCATTTCATTACTAACAATTGATGAAAAAATTTCCTGTTTAAGTACTAATCCTTCTGTGCCGCGACTGGGTATTAAAGGATCAAACCATATTGAAGGTTTGCATGGTGTGGCGCTTGGTGGTCCGGGCGGGTGGGGCAGAAGAAAGTTAGTGACAACTACAATGTTTCCTCAATCATACGGTCTTGCAGAAACATGGGACACGGCACTGATAAGAAAAGTGGCGGAGACGGAAGCTTATGAAGCAAGATATATTTTCCAGTCAGAAAAATATAAAACCGGCGCTTTGGTAATAAGAGCACCGAATGCCGACCTGGGGCGGGATCCGCGATGGGGGAGAACAGAAGAATGTTATGGCGAAGATGCTTTTTTTAATGGCTGCATGGTGCAGGCATACGTAAAGGGTTTGCAGGGAAACGACAAAAGATATTGGATGACTGCTTCGCTGATGAAACATTTTTTAGCGAACAGTAATGAAAATGGAAGAGACAGCAGCTCTTCTGATTTTGATGAACGATTATTTCGTGAATATTATTCTGTTCCTTTCCGCATGGGAATTGAACAGGGTTCAAGAGCTTTCATGGCTGCATATAATAAATACAACGGTATTCCCATGATGGTAAATCCTGTATTAAAAAACATTGCTGTGAAAGAATGGGGACAGAATGGAATTATCTGTACAGACGGAGGTGCCATGCGCTTGCTGTGGATGGCGCATAAATATTATACCGACAGTACATGGGCAGCGGCTGAAGCAGTGAAAGCAGGCATCAACCAGTTTCTCGATCGTTATAAAGGTTCCATCCAAAAAGCTTTGAAAGAAGGAATACTCAGTGAAAAAGATATTGATGAAGTGATCCGAGGAAATTTTCGTGTAATGATAAAATTGGGGTTGCTTGATCCGCCATCTATGGTTCCTTATACTTCAATTAAAGATGGGGAAGAACCGTGGCTTTCTGAAAACACCAAAGAGTTTGTGAGAGAGGTAACAAGAAAATCAATTGTATTGCTAAAGAATGATGATAATTTTCTTCCGCTTGATAAATCAAAGATCAAAACCATTGCGGTTATTGGTCCTTACGCAAACGAAGTATTGCTCGATTGGTACAGCGGTACGCCTTCTTATTCAGTGTCTGTATTGGATGGGCTTAAAAATAAATTGGGAAATGATGTTACGATAGAGTGGACAACAGGCAATGATGTTGACAGCGTAAACAAACTTGCTGCAAATGCTGATTATGTAATTATGGTTGTTGGCAATCATCCCTGGTGCAATGCCGGGTGGGGAAAATGTCCTGTACCGAGTGATGGGAGGGAGGCCGTAGACAGGAAAACAATTTACCTGGAGCAGGAAGACCTTATAAAAAAAGTTTATCGCATCAATCCCAAAACAATGGTAGTGCTGATCTCCAGTTTCCCTTATGCGATCACATGGACGAAACATAATATTCCTGCTATCGTTCATCTGGCGCATTGCAGCGAAGAAGAAGGCAATGCTTTGGCTGATGTATTATTCGGCGATTACAATCCCGGTGGAAGACTCGTGCAAACATGGCCGCTTTCTATGGAGCAATTACCACCGATGATGGATTATAATATTCGTGATGGAAGAACTTATATGTATTTTAAAGGTGAGCCTTTGTTTCCCTTTGGATATGGACTAAGCTATACCACATTTTCTTATTCTACTTTTAAAACGAGCGCTGCTTCCATTAAAGACGGATCGGGTATTGCGGTAAGTGCGGATGTAACCAATACAGGCAAAAGAACAGGTGATGAAGTGGTAGAGCTATACATTGAGCATTTACATTCAACAGTGGAACGGCCGAAAAAAGAATTAAAAGATTTTAAAAGAATTACTCTGAAACCGGGAGAAAAGAAAACAGTTATACTGCAATTGAAAGCAGATGATTTAAAATATTGGGATGCAGATCAGCAAAAGTTTGTGTTGGAAAATGATAAAGTGAAATTTATGATCAGCCGCTCCGCTGCTGATGTCGTGTTTTCTAAAGTTTTGAGTGTGGTGGAATGATTATAATTTGGTTGTTGGTGTAGCTTAACACATCCCTCTGTGACACCAACAATGGCTTAAATGTTAGCGGGAGTTCTAATTGTCTTCTACTAATGGCTTTTTAGGGATTTCAAATAGGGTGTCATCAAGTTTTTGTCCATTAATATTTATTGCGGTTTGAATTATGACAAAGTCCTTGTATTCAATTACAGATTTAAGATTTAAGGATTTCATTTCACTGGAATAAATATTTTCATTATAGGACGTCGAATTTTTATACCAGTCCGGATTTGATTTTAAAGTATCAGGATTGTAATAACAGGTAACGGTTCTATTTTCATAAAACACCTTGAATTCATCGCATTCAATACCAAGAATACTTTCCACATTTGATTTTTTTTCAATCTTCAGAATTTTCTGTCCAGGTTGATCACACCTTGACCAATAGACTGAGTCACTGTTGAACCTCTGCCTATAAACTTTGTTTTCCTTGTTTCTATAAAGAAGTCTCGTCGTAATACCGCTTTCAACTATCACCAGGTAGTTACCTTCTTTTGTGTAAAGAGTTGTTGTTTGCACAGTCAATAATGCCAACGTAGCTGAATCATACTTATCAGTCTTTCTGATAAAATCACCCTTATAGGTAACTGTTCCCTCGAAGTACTTGGGGTTAGGTGGTTTATGCTCATTAGAACATGCAATGCTACCAAAAAACAAAAGAAAAGTTGAAAGTCTTAATCTGTTCATAGGTATTACTGCTAACGGTAGAGCACTGGCGATTTAGCGGAATTCTAATCTCGTGTGCCGATAATCGATGTCAAATTTATAATTAAAACTTCATTTTGTTGGTGCGACACTGACAACGACCGCGTAAATGAAGTTTGGTTGTTGGTGTAGCTTAACACACCCCTCTGCGCAACACCAACAAGGGCAAAAATGTTGTACGCATACCCTGCTTAGTTTTCAACTTTTATTTTTAAAATGTCTTTAAAAATGTCACTGCAAAAATTCATTACAGAATCTTTGAAATCAACTAAAAATTTCTCGTCATATATTTTGAAGAAGTGGTCACGAACAATATGTGTGTCATAATTATTTAAAAACTTAATTAGTGTCGGAGTTGTATTGTCTTTTTTAAATGTGCTTGAGTTATGAACAATAAGATTTCTAATTCTTTGAAAAATTAGAATGTTTTTCCAGTTGCTATTCTGAGAAACTGCGGATGGTATTTTGTGAACAAGATTAATATACTTTCTACATCTGTCTATTTCACCTCGCTCCTTAGTTATATCTTTTATCTTTATTTCACTTGTGCAATACGATTCCATACGAAAAGCAATTTGGAAAAGCCCAGTTTCAAAAGCAGAATATTCAGAAACTAATAATGAATGTATTATTAAGTGCGGAGTATGAAAAGCATGTGTGATAAATTCATTGTAAACCTTTTGTTCCAATTCCTTGTTTTCAATTTCCTCCCTTTGAGAAATGTCCAATTGATTTAATTTGCCCATTTCGCTTTTACTACTTTTTACAATTTCTTCCGCCTTTTCCTTTGCTATAGCACTTACAGAAAGTAAAAGCTCGAAGTCATAGCTCAAATGAGTGATTTCTGAGTCAACTGTATCTTTAAACCTGTCACCATGAATGTACATTTTGAACTGGTTTGAATCGGTTACCTACAACGTCAGTTTGTCTAAAGACTGTTTTTCATTTCAAATGTACTTAATGGTTTCAAAGGATTAAAGCCTTTGTGTGATCTTGTTTTAAAATGGGAAAAGAAAATGGTTTGAAAAATATATTTCTTAAATGAGCTAAGAATGCTTTTTCAGTTCCAACGGGGTCTTTTTGCTTAATGATATTCGAAGTTTAATAAAGTTCAGCAAACATCAGGAAGCGGCAACAATATCGCCTGTGTAAGTTTCAAGTTTAATGTGGTTCATAATTCCAACACTGCGCATCCATGCCCGGTATTTTTCTGGACCTGCCTGACCGAGCTGTTCCGATTCCCATTCAGCCACGGCAAAAGTGGTAGTGCTGTCTGCACGCATCAGCCGATAGCGAATAAATCCTGGTTGCGCCCGGAACACAGCGACACCATCAGTCTCAATCTGGCGGAAAATTTTTTCGGCTTCATTGGTATAGACATTAATATCCCAATGTGCAATAGATACTCTCAGGTATCGGTGTGCAGTTCTTTTTTTCTCGGCGGCTGTCCCAGGCTGAATATTCATTTCAGTAATAAATGGAGATATGAAAATGGTCGCAATAGTACGACTTTTTATTTGCAAGCCATGTCTCACTAAACGCCTTTGTGCACAGGCTGGGAACAAGACATTGTAAAAGCTTTTGCGGATTGAAGCGGTGAGTCCTGACCCTGTTATGGCTTTACCTCCGGAGACACGGCTCACAACAAAGAGGGGTTCGGGAATTTGTGTTTGTGTAGAAATTATTGGTTAAGTATTCTCCCTGCTATAGTTTGAAAAAATATCAATTGCTTCGTACAATTCAAACCCTATACCTTGTGCCAATTGTTTTGCTTCTGTCATGCTATGTGTTAAGAATATCGAAACCGTTTTTTTTGCCGGGTCTGCAGACCACCAGCCACCATATGCACCGGGCCAACCCACTGAACCAACTGAGCCTGCACACGGAATTGAAGCATATTTACTTTCCTTCAATACTACCGCAAGCCCAAGACCAAAGCCATAATATTCTCTAAAGATTGATGTACCCATTAATCTCGAATGTTCTCTTTGAAAAGTGGTCAATTGATTGGTGCACATTAATTCAATCGTTTCCTGTTTTAAAATGCGAACGCCATTGGAACATCCGTTTTCTACAAATAGTTTTGCAAATTTTAAGTAGTCGCCTATGGTTGACCAAAGGCCCTGGCCGCCTGATTGAAATTCCAGGTTAGCGGGACGTTCTTTGAAAGCCATTTTTGCCGGAACTGTTTCAAGATTTACCAGGTTACCCGATTCGTCATAACCCATATTGGAAGCACACCTGTTTCTTTTGTTAACCGGAACATCAAAAAAAGTATCTGTCATGGTTAGCGGATCAAATATTTTTTCTTTCATTACTGTACCCAGCGATTTTCCTTCAATGACTGAAATAAGAATGCCCAGTAGATCAGTAGACCTGCTGTAATCAAACATTTCACCAGGTTGATTTATTAATGGCAAAATGGCCAATCCATTTATCCATTGTTCATGTGTTACTTCAGAATCAATATCAGCGCCCAAAGCCTTTTCGTAGTCATCTTTTAGTTTTCCCTTCTCAAAATCACTATAAGTAAAGCCTGCCCTGTGTGTGAGTAAATCAAGTATAGTGATAAGGCGGTTTGCATCTTCATATTCCCCGGCCTGTTTTCTTAAGACTTTCATATTCTTAAATTGAGGAAACCATTTCGTGATAGGATCGGATAGATCTAATTTCTTTTCTTCGTATAACATCATTGCGAGTGCTGAAGTAATTGGTTTTGTCATGGAAGCAATTCTGAAAATGGCATCATTGGTCATTGGTTCACATGTCTCCAGGTTCTTGTATCCATGGCTTTCCCGGTATATAACCTTTTTGTCTTTCCAAATAAGACAGTTAACTCCTCCCAGTTTTTTATTATCAATTAATTTTTGAAACATTACTTGTCTTTCCGGTAAGTCGAAGTTAATTGCAAGCAGTGTATCTGCAAACGTTTTTGTGCACAGGCTTTGGAACACAGTGATCGCAATTCGATAATTTAGTATGAGTACCCTGAGATAAAGATTTTACATGTTAAGATGCCGTGTCCCTTTTACCGATGCCAAATTTATATCTGTGCTATGCATTCTATAGACACCAATATGCCGGCAGGGAAGGGCATCACCTGGGGAGTACTTCTTGCCGGGGCATTTTCGGGAAAAAACTCTTTGTATATTTTATTTATAATGCTAAAGTCGTTACCTGTAACCATGAATATTGTTGTCTTCACAACTTTAGACAGGCTCGATCCTGCTTCTTCAAGTATAATTTTGATATTTTGAAAGCTTTGTCTCACTTGTTCTTCAAAATCTGTGCTTATGATCTGTCCTGTTTTAGGATCTAATCCGGGCATCCCTGAAAGAAATATAAAATTGCCGGCAATAACAGATTGAGGAAACGCATCGCTCATTCGGGGAGCGTTTTGTGCATTGAAATTTTTTCTGTTGCTCATATTAGATTTTGATTCTTATTTGTTGTCACTATCTCTAAGTTATATTTTAATTTCCTACCGTTGAAAAATCATTCTTCAAACAGGGCACTTATTCGCAATTTAATTTTTTAAGATATTCCTTTGTCATGTTACTCCCGCCTAATTGTTTTGCTTTTAAAAAATACGAGCAAGCCTCCTGTCTTTTATCATTGCTAAAATAGATTCTTCCTATGTTAAAATATGGATAGGGGCTATTTGGATTATAGCCGATTGCTTTTTTTATTGTTTCAATTCCCTGATCTGCAGAAATTAACTTTGATTGTGCATATCCTAAGCTATTTAATAAAGAACCAATCCAAATACTATCTTTTGTTAGTGTTAATCCCCTGTTAGCATATTCCTCGGCTGTATGGAAATCTCCTGACTCGCAGGAATAATATGCAAGGTTTACAAAAATGTAAACATTCGTTGAATCGAGTTGCTTGGCTTTGTTCAAGGTTTGAATGCAATCATTAAATTCTCCCTTTTCGCCATATAAATAGGATAGGTTCAATAGGAAAGATGTTTTATTTGGAAATTTTTGAACTAACAATTCAGCATCTCTTATTGCGAAATCGATATTTCCTATATAACCATAGGATGATGATCGAAGCAAAAGTATATAGGGATACAAAGTGTCTTTGTCTGAAGTAAGTTTTAGTGCATTCGTTGCTGATAGGATTGAATTTTCAAAAAGTTCATTTTCTTGTTCGCAAATAGCCTTATAATAGTAAAGCTGATTACTAAATTCTTTTTTTTCGATTGATTGATTGATCAATTTGGTTGATTCATCACAATTGCCCTGTGCAATCAGATTTTTTATTTTGTCAAGTTGGTTGTGTTGGCCCCAAACAGCACAAGGAAATAACAAAAGAACGAGAAATATTGCTTTGCCCATCAGATGTATGTTTGTTCTAAACTTCTGCACATTCTTAAATTTATGACATCATCGCAAATCTTTGTGTAGAAGTATGGATTGAATACACAAACATAATTATTCAAACTAAGAAGGTATAGTGCCCGGGACTGGATTCGAACCAGCACAACCTTTCGGATGCTGCCACCTGAAGACAGTGCGTCTACCAATTTCGCCACCCGGGCTTTCTTTGTTACTGGTCTTTGGTTACTTGTTGCTGGTAAGTTTACCCAAGACCAGGAGGGTTGCAAATATATGAAGTAACTATAAACCAGGAACCGGAAACTGGTAACCAGTAACTAACTAAGCGCTAACATTAAAATCCCTCAGCGCATCATTCAAACTTGTTTTCAGATCCGTGCTTGCTTTACGCTTGCCAATGATCAAAGCACAACTGACATTGTATTCACCTGCAGGAAATTTTTTTAAATAGCTTCCCGGTATCACCACACTTCTTGCCGGTACTCTTCCTTTGTATTCTATCGGTTCGCTGCCGCTTACATCAATGATCTTTGTTGATTGCGTCAGTACAACATTGGCGCCGAGCACAGCTTCTTTTTCAACGATCACTCCTTCCACAATAATACAGCGGCTGCCAATAAAACAACCATCTTCAACAATTACCGGCGAAGCCTGCAGTGGTTCCAGTACACCACCGATGCCCACGCCACCACTCAAATGAACTCCTTTGCCAATTTGCGCACAACTTCCCACGGTGGCCCAGGTATCAACCATTGCGCCTTCATCCACATAAGCGCCGATGTTTACATAGGATGGCATCAATACCACATTCTTTGCGATATAAGCGCCGTACCGGGCCACGGCATGAGGCACAGCTCTTACGCCAAGCTCCTTATAATTTTTTTTCAGCAGCATTTTATCATAGAACTCAAAGGGCTCCAGTGCCCACGTTTTCATCTGCTGTATTCCGAAATACAGAAGTATGGCCTGTTTTATCCATTCATTCACCACCCATTTTTCTCCAGTAAAAGAAGCTACTCGCAACCGGCCTTTATCTACTTCTTCAATCACCGCACGTACAGCATCACTGTATTGTTTTTCTTTTAATAAATCCCTGTTATTCCAAATATCCTTTATCGTTTTTTCCAGCTCCATTTAGTTTTTATTTTACTATTTCCTGTTTATATGATCCTGTAATTTTTATAATCAAAGAATCGTTTGCCCGTAACTTTTTCCAATGAATTTTTAAAACGGTCTTTTAGCTTCAGCCTGTTTTTTGAAATATCATATTCAAACTGCCAGTTCTTTCCTGCGATCCTGTCGCGCATCACTGCCGGGTGTGTTCCGGTGAATCTTTTCAGCACATCGATCCTGCTGTAATCAAATTCATTTTCATCGAACACGGCTTTTATTTCACAGTAACCTTTATAATTTAAATATTTACCTATGCTGTCAGCTTTATCCCGCATGGCTTTTGGTTGCCGCACCCATCCGTAATGATACATGTAAACGTCGATCGGTTTTACATTCAGTTTTTTATTATCTCCTTTTCTGAAACCCTGCGCATCGCGGTATGAAAAAATATTCTTGTCGTTCTTTATCACGCGGATCTCATTCCTGTACCAGTGCGAAGAATTACCCGTGTAGTCAAACGATCCCCAAAAATGCAGGTATTTAAAAAGAAGGCCGTCTACTCCCGGGTTGTCCTTATATTTTATCATCGCTTCTTTGACCGTGTCAAGATATTTTTCATGCAACACTTCATCCCCCTGGATGTAAAAGGCCCAATCACTATCCGGAGAAATTGCCTGGAAAGCTTTATCCGTTTCGGCGGCAAGTACTCTGCCTCCGTCCCACAGACTTTCATCCCAAACAGTATCGACTATTTTTATACGCGGATCATTTATACGCTCTATCAATGCACGTGTGCCGTCATTTGAATTACCAACAGCAATTACAAATTCATCACAAAGTGGCAAGACAGATCGTATGGCTTCAGTTACGGGGTAGTCAAATTTGACCGCATTTTTAATAAACGTAAACCCTGAAACTTTCATAACATTCAAATATCGGCATTTTGATCAAAAAATTTTTATTGAGGGTTTAAGCATAGAAAGTTGAACGGCGCTTCTTCGGGTGCTGTTTTTTATCGGACATTTGCAGGAATTTTTGGATAGGTTTATAAATTACCAAATTAATGAATATCGGATTCGACGCAAAAAGAGCTTATCATAACCAGACGGGTCTTGGACACTATAGCCGCACGCTCATTCATTCGCTGGCAAATTACTATCCTGAGCATGAATATTTCTTATTTAACCCAAAATCCTCTTCCTTGTTTCAGTTTGAAGAGGAAAATATTCACGAAGTTTTGCCTCATAGCTTTCCTTCTACTCTTTTGTCATCCGCCTGGCGAAGCAGTTGGGTAAAAAAAGATTTAAAAAAATTAAAAATTGAACTTTATCATGGATTAAGTCACGAAGTTCCCATAGGCATTCAGAAAACAGGAATAAGATCAGTAGTTACTATTCATGATCTGATTCATGAGCGTTATCCTGAGCAATATAAACCTATCGATGTCAAAATTTACCAAAAAAAATTCAGATATGCCTGCCAGCATGCAGACAAGATAATTGCTATTAGCGAACAAACGAAAAAAGATATTCTTGAATTCTACGGCGTAGCCCCTGGAAAAATTGAGGTTGCTTACCAAAGTTGTAACCCTGGTTTTGGTAAGCAACTAACGCAAAATGAAAAAAAAGTAATACAGCTGCGATACAACCTGCCGCCTGAATTTTTCCTGTATGTAGGTTCCATTATCGAAAGAAAGAACCTGATGAATGTTTGCAAGGCTATGTTTATTATGCGGGATCATTCAAACATTCCGTTGGTAGTGATCGGAAGTGGCGGAAAATATAAACAAGAGGTAAAAGATTTTATAAGACAAAATAGTCTTGAAAAGAAAATCATTTTTCTTTCGGAGCAGCCGTCAGCCCAATCATCGAAAAGATTTCAGAATGCCGAAGATTTACCAGGAATTTATCAGTCCGCCATAGCCATGATCTATCCGTCTTTTTTTGAAGGATTTGGGATACCGGTGCTGGAATCTTTTTGGAGTCGATTGCCGGTCATTACTTCTAATGTTTCTTCTTTGCCCGAGGTGGGAGGAGACTCGGCGCATTATGTAAACCCGCAAAGCGCAGAAGAAATTGGAGAAGCAATGAAGAAAATTCATGAAGATAAAATGTATGCAAATGAACTGAGAGAAAAAGGGTGGTGGCAGGCACAAAAGTTCACGCGGCAAAAATGTGCGGAGGCGGTAATGAATGTGTACAAAAAATTAGTAAGCAGAATTGTAAAACAATGAGGATGGATTTTGAAAAGGACATAGTCAATTGCCTGGAGGTTTTAAAGAGCGGAGGTATTATTCTTTACCCGACTGACACGATTTGGGGAATTGGTTGTGATGCAACCAACCCGACAGCAATCAGAAAAGTTTATGATCTGAAAAAGAGATCGGACGAAAAATCGTTGATAGTCTTAGCTGCCGATGAAAAACAGGTATTGAAATATGTAGCGCAACCTGACTTTGAAGTTTTTGAATATTTAAAAAGGAATGAGCGACCAACAACTGTAGTTTATGAAGGTGTAATCGGGTTAGCTAATAACCTTATAGGCAAAGACGGAAGCATTGCTATCAGGATTTGCAAAGAAGAATTTTGCAGGCACCTTATTAAAAGATTCAGGAAACCTATAGTTTCTACTTCTGCAAATATTTCCGGCGAACCTTTTCCAAAAACATTTGCAGATATAAGCGATGAAATAAAAAGTGGTGTCGACTATATTGTACAATACCGCCAGCTTGACAATACAGCTACCATTCCTTCAATGCTGATCAAATGGGAGAAAGGAAAACCGATTATTCTTAGACCTTAATCTTAACCTTAATCTCAATCTCATCTTACCTTTGTATTTATGGATATAAATTGTACAGAAAAGGAGTTATTTATTTTCAAAAAGATCGCTCATTCCGCAGAAGAATTGGGAGTGGAAACTTATTTGATCGGAGGTTTTGTGCGGGATAAATTGATTGGGCGTGCGACGAAAGATGCAGATGTTGTATGTGTGGGCGATGGTATTCAACTGGCAAAAGAAGTGGCAAAGCGTTTCAACCCGGTGCCGCCGGTAAATGTTTTTAAAACGTACGGTACTGCTCATATAAAAGTTGGACTTTCTAAAAATGATAAATCTTCAAAAGTCCCCCCCTTGGGAGGGGATTTGGGGGAGGCTGATTTTGACCTCGAATTTGTAGGAGCAAGAAAAGAAAGCTATCAATACCATTCACGAAATCCGGAAGTAAAACCCGGAACATTGCAGGACGATCAGCTTCGCCGCGATTTCACCATAAATGCATTGGCGATAAGTCTGAACAAAAATGACTTTGGAAAGTTGATTGACCCTTTTAACGGGCTAGGTGACCTGGAGAAAAAGATCATTAAAACTCCTCTTGATCCACTGCAAACTTTTAGTGACGATCCGTTGCGTATGATGCGGGCTATCCGTTTTGCATCTCAGCTAAACCTGCCTGGAGGCAGACAAGGTTTTGCAATCGAAGAAAAAACTTTCCAGGCAATAAAAGACAATGCCTATCGCATCAACATCATTTCTCAAGAAAGAATTACAGATGAATTGAATAAGATTCTTTTGAGCCCAAAACCTTCTGTTGGTTTTGACTTGTTATATAAAACAGGATTGCTTCATATTATTTTTCCGCAAATGGTAGACCTGGCCGGTGCTGAATACAAAGAAGGGGTAGGGCATAAGGATAATTTTTATCATACCCTGCAGGTGATCGATAACATTTCGGAAAATACAGATGATCTGTGGTTGCGGTGGGCTGCTGTTTTGCATGATATAGCCAAACCGGTTACAAAAAAATTCGAAAAAGATCATGGATGGACCTTTCATGGGCATGAAGTAGTGGGCGGAAAAATGGTTCCCAAAATCTTTTCAAAACTAAAGCTGCCGCAAAATGAAAAGATGCGTTTGGTAAAAAAACTGGTCGAGCTTCATTTGCGGCCCATTGGTTTAAGCAAGGAAGAGATCACCGATTCCGCTATTCGCCGATTGCTCTATGACGCAGGAGAAGATTTTGATTCGCTGATGATGCTTTGTGAAGCTGACATTACATCAAAGAATAAGTATAAAGTAAAAAAGTACCTGGAAAACTTCAAACTTGTCAGGCAGCGATGTGAGGAAGTCGAAGAAAAAGATCGTATCCGCAACTGGCAACCACCAATCACTGGCGAAATAATCATGGAAATATTTGATCTGCGGCCCTCAAAACCTGTTGGGATTTTAAAAAATGAGATCAGGGATGCAATACTCGACGGTAAGATTGACAATAACTACGACGACGCCTATGATTTCATGTTACAAAAAGCGACAGCAATGGGATTAACCCCAAAATCTCAAGAACCAAATAACAAAAACCAAATAAATTACAAATAGAACAGCAACCAATTTCCGACACTTGAAATTTTAAGTTTATTTGGTTCCTGGCACTTGTTATTTGGAATTTTTACTTAAGAACGTAAATCGTAAATTTGTCGAATGGCTATATTAAAATTCAGGATATATTTGGAAGAAGACGATAGTGTGTATCGCGATATTGCTATACAGCACGTGCAAACTTTTTTTGATTTGCACGAGGCTATTTTAAAAGCTTATGAATTTGACAACAAGCATAAGGCTACTTTTTTTCGCAGCAATGATCATTGGCAGAGAGGAAAAGAAATTACACTGGAAGTATACGATAAAGAATATAAGGCAGCACCTATGATGATGAAGGATACAAGTATTGGTTCTGAGATTCGTGATCCTAATCAGAAATTCATTTACCAGTATGACTTTAATAAAAACTGGGGCTTCTTGGTAGAACTGATCAGTGTGTCGAAAGAAGAAAACCCGAGATTGATTTATCCCGCTACGGTTAGGGTTGAAGGTATCGCTCCGAGCCAGTATGGAACAAAAGGATTGCTTGGGGAAAAATTTGCCGATGTTGAAGAAAAATATGATTTGTCGCAGGTAGGTGAGGGCTTTGGACAGGAAGGCGAAGAAGGCGAAGAAAGTGAGAATCTGGGTCCCGGCGAAGAAACAGGAGAGGGTGACAGCGAAGAAGTTTGATATTTTAAAAATAAAAAAGTAATAACCCCGTTCGCCCCAGGCCGACGGGGTTTTGAATAAATAGTGGACACGACAAAAAAAAATAAAACGGTTATTATAATAGTTGGGCCGACGGCATCGGGTAAAACCTCTGTTGCCGTTGAACTTGCTAAGTATTTTAAAACAGAAATTATTTCGGCAGACAGCAGGCAATGTTTCAAAGAACTAAATATTGGTGTGGCCCGGCCTTCAGAAAATGAATCGAAAGAAATAAAACATCATTTCATCGCTTCGCATTCTATCCATGAAAATATAAGTGCCGGTACGTTCGAGGATTTTGCTTTGCAAAATGTGAATGAATTATTCGAAACTCATGATGTGATCATCGTGGCGGGCGGTACCGGTTTATACATTAAAGCATTTTGTGAAGGCATGGATGAAATTCCAAAAGTGACGGAGGATGTTCGGGAAAGAATTATTTCCGAATATGAAGAGCGCGGACTGGAATGGCTTCAAAAGCAAATCCGGGAAAAGGATCCGCGATTTTATAAAGAAGGGGAAATACAAAACCCGCAACGAATAATGCGTGCACTGGAAGTGGTGGAAGCGACGGGAATATCCATTCTTGAATTCCGAAGAAGCCAAAAAAAGAAAAGAGATTTTTCGATTGTCAAAATAGGGTTGGAGTTATCAAAAGAAGAACTGCATCGAAATATTAATGCACGGGTTGATAAAATGATCGAAGCCGGCTTAGTAGAAGAAGTAAAAAGTTTACTGCCCTATAAAAATCTGAATGCTCTGGAAACTGTTGGGTATGCTGAAATTTTTGATTACCTCGATGGGAAATTCTCTTTAAATGAAGCCATCGAATTAATTAAAAAGAATACAAGGCGATACGCCAAACGGCAAATGACGTGGTTTAAAAAGGATAAAGAAATTAAATGGTATACGCCTGGCGAAATCGAAAAGATGAAATCAGACTCAGATCTTAAATCCCACAGTTAACAATACATTACTCTTAGTTCCTTTAATATTTGCTACGGAAAAAGGTGAATACTGCAAACGATAAGGAAAGTTTACATCTTTTGTCATTGTATATACATAAGTCACGTCAAAATACATTCCTTTGTTCCGATAGCCAAGTCCGCCACTCAACCGAAAGCGATTTCCTTTTTCTCCGTTAAGATCTTTATAAGGATTGCTATAATAGGCAACACCCAGTCTGCCCATAAAGGTGGTAAACTTCACTTCACCGCCAAGACGAAAATTCAATGCTCCTTTATAAGCATTGTCAATAGCAGTGTTGAGTGATTTGAGATAGTCTTTTGAGCCCTGGTCATTATAAGTCGGGTCAGTGGTAAAAGATGAAGCTTTGTAATTGACGTATTCAACATCGGCAGTAATAAATCCTCTTTGCATTGACACATCTTCTACGCCCCTGACAACGTAAGACGCACTTGCTATGACACGATATGGAGTGAATAGCCAGTATTGGTACTGACCATCCTGCCCGCCTGTAAACAAATCGGAACTTTGGGTTAACGAGCCCTGGTAATTTTCTGTATTGGTTGTTACGGAAGCGTTATAATGGTCTGTTAATTGGTAAAAAGTTGGCGAATGTATAGCCAGCCCAAGGCGAAGAAAGTCTGTAGCCTTGTAAATAACTCCTGCTTTTAAATTGATGCCGCCACCCGTTGTATTTAGTTTTTCATAGATAGAAGCAAAATCAAAATTATTATCAGGATTAGTGGTTGCATCCGCTTCTGAAAAAGTAGATTCTCTTTCATAATTCAGGAACGAGATTCCGAGAGTGATGCCGATATATATTTTATTATGGAAATTTTCTGCACCTGCTAATGCTAACTCGGTAATGCCACCTTTATTTGATATATTATTTTCCTGCAATAATCCGGTAGCAATGGGTGCTCTCGTCTGGAATTGAAAATTACCCGGTGTACCTCCCGCGGCCGTATCGATCCAGTACGTATTAAAAGCCAGGCTGGTTCCAAATGGAAAATTTTGAGCTACTGCATTAGCATCAGTTACATTGTTATTCCTGATCTCTTCCAAAAATTTTTGCGAATAAGAGCTTTGATTGTTAGCACCGCGGTACAATATATTGCTGTTAAAGTCAGCCATCCTGTTTACCGCTATTGCAAACGAAGAACTTTTATTCTTTTGGGTTTCCATGTCATTACTTCCGCCCCATACAAAACCGCTCGTTCCTAACGCAAGGCTATTCTTTTTATCTTTTTCGCTATGGCCAAAATAGGTAGCTTTATTATTATTCAGATTAAAAGAAGGAGTGATTACAAAGTCCGCCGTCTTGTAGAAACCAAGGCCGGCAGGGTTTACAAAGGTAGCTGAAATATCTCCTCCCAAAGAGCCCATGGCTCCGCCGACAGCTTGTTGCCTGGCAGTTCCGCTTTGGGTGTACCATGAGTATCGCAGCGCATCCGCCGGTTCCTGTGAAAAAGAAGTTAGTGCGGATAATAAAATAGCCACTATGAAAAAAAATGATTTCATATAACGAAAATTAATTGATGAATAGGGATAAGAACGTATACGAGTGCGACGCAACAAAGTTGAAAAGAATTACAATAGCCGGCTACATAATTATTTTTTACATTCAGCAAGTCGCACCTTACACGATTAAAATTTTCTAACGGGAGCACTGCTACTGCTTCCACTGCTGCTGCTTCCCGATGAGGAAGAAGTATTGACGCTTCCTGAAGTTCTGTTTGTATTACCAAAAGAAGAGTTGTTGTTATTTCCCGAAGAATTGTTGAAGAGGTTTCTCAGGAAATTTCCTTTATTATTATTTGTGTTTTGAGGAATATATGAATTACCGCGAACAGGCTTGTTGAGATTGTTGTAGTTATTGTTATAGAGTGTGCCCCGCGGACTTGTATAACTATTATTCGTAAGCATTGAATTATTGTATGTATTCAGGTTAAATACCCTCGGATGATTGTAAACAAGGCTGTTCTTCGACGTCAAAATAATAGGAGAGCAATAAGGATTATAAGAATAGTTCCAGTAAGTGTAAGGGCTCCACGGATTGCTCCAATTCCAGCTATTGTAGTAGCTATAACTATAAAGAGGATTATAGTAAGACCAATCGTCGAGATTTGACCACAACAACCGATTCTGAACTTTCATTCGCAGATATTGGTCATTATAATAATCATCATTGTTATCGTAGTTATTATAGTATCTGCTGTCATCCTTTTGATCGAAATTTACATACTCATCCTGCTGCGGACGCTGAGGTGAATAATATACATCGTCAGGAGTTTGACCGGTCTTGTAAGCGGAAGTACAACCGCCCAAAACGGCAGCGGATAAAACCAGAAGTATAAGTGAAGATCTCATGGCAACAAGTTTAATCGGTTATATAATTGAAGTTACTACTTTTGTGCGACTTTTCTGATGACACAAACGATTGAGCAACAAATATTCTGCCATCGCATCATAAAATTGAGTCATTTAAAGTTAACTAAAAACTAAAGTTACCGGGGCTGAAAACGGACAAAACAGGAACAAATTAACGATCAAAACATGAGCAAAGAAATAACATCACGGGCCGAAGATTACTCGCAATGGTACAATGATCTCGTCATTAAAGGAAGCCTCGCAGATTATTCCGCTGTCAGAGGATGTATGGTGATCAAACCGCACGGTTATACACTTTGGGAAAATATGAGAGATCAACTCGATCGCATGTTCAAAGAGACAGGCCACCAAAACGCATATTTTCCTTTGTTCGTTCCAAAAAGTTTTTTAGAAAAAGAAGAAGGGCATGCCGAAGGGTTTGCGAAGGAATGTGCCGTCGTTACGCATTATCGTTTAAAAGCTGATCCTTCGTCGAAGGGAAAATTGATCGTTGATCCCGAAGCCAAGCTGGAAGAAGAATTAATTATTCGCCCAACAAGTGAGGCCATTATCTGGAATACATATAAAGACTGGATACAGTCATACCGTGATCTTCCCATACTGGTTAACCAATGGGCTAACGTGGTGAGATGGGAGATGAGAACCCGCCTCTTTTTGCGCACTGCAGAATTTTTGTGGCAGGAAGGCCATACAGCTCATGCAGCAAAAGAAGAAGCCGTGGAAGAAACAAAGAAGATGCTGAACGTATACGCAACTTTTGCCGAAGAATACATGGCCATGCCTGTGATTCGCGGATTAAAAACCGAAAGAGAAAAATTTGCCGGGGCTGAAGATACTTATTGCATTGAAGCATTAATGCAGGATGGAAAAGCTTTGCAAGCCGGCACCTCACATTTTTTAGGACAAAATTTTGCCAGGGCGTTCGATGTAAAATTTTTGAATAAAGACAACCAGCAGGAATATGTATGGGCGACAAGTTGGGGAACCAGTACAAGATTGATCGGCGCCCTCGTAATGGTGCATAGTGATGATGATGGTTTGGTATTGCCACCAAAAATTGCTCCGTTGCAGGTGGTCATCGTTCCTATTTCCAGTAAAGATGCTGCCGCCCAAACGAGGATACATGAAAAAGCGCATGACCTGATGAAAGAATTGAAAGCAGCTAATGTATCAGTGAAGTTTGATGACAATGATACAAATCGCCCGGGATGGAAATTTGCAGAATATGAAATGAAGGGAGTGCCGGTTCGGGTTGCTTTGGGAGCAAGGGATCTTGAAAATAATGTAGCTGAAGTAGTAAGACGTGATACGAAAGAAAAGAGAAGTGTATCATTGGAAGGCCTTGCCGAATATATAATAACCTTGCTGAACGATATTCAGTTTAGCATGTTTAATAAGGCGAAGACCTATCGTGATGAACATATTACGAAAGTTGATTCATGGGATGAATTTGAAAAAATATTGGATGATAAGGGAGGGTTCATTTTAGCACATTGGGATGGAACAGCCGAAACGGAAGAAGCCATCAAAGAAAAAACAAAAGCAACTATTCGTTGCATACCGCTGAATGCGGAACCTGAAGACGGAAAATGTATTTTGACAGGAAACCCTTCCAGACAACGTGTGCTATTTGCAAGAGCTTATTGATTGACACTTGAAAATTTTACACCGTCACAAGGCTTAGCTCACTAAGTTGATTTGTAATAAAATTTATTTCTTCTCTTGTTAATGTAACTTCTATTGCTTTTGCATTTTCAATAGCCTGTTTTGGATTTCTTGCTCCTACAAGCGCTATCGTGATACCGGGTTGTTCAATAGTCCAACGAATAACCAGTTGTGAGAGAGAACATTTTTTTCTTTGGCAAGTGGCCTGATGTTATCAAGAAATTTATTTGTTCTTTCAATGTTTTCTTTTTTGTAGACATTTAAAGCAGGCCGGTGGTCTCCTTCAGAAAATTTATGATCCGGTTTAATCTTACCGGTCAACAAACCTCTTTCCAGCGGACTGTATGCAAGAATGGATAAATTATTTTGAATACAATAAGGAACAACTATCTTTTTCAATATTTCTTTTCACCATGCTATAAGGAACCTGGTTCGAAACCAACCCGATATATTTTTGAGCCTCCCGTAATTCTTCCACATTATAATTACAAACACCTGCATACAGAATCTTGCCTTGTTTTATTAGTTCTGCAACAGCACTCATTGTTTCCTCAATAGGCGTTGTTACATCAGGCCAATGAATTTGGTAAAGATCAATATAGTCGGTGCCAAGACGTCGCAAGCTATTTTCACATTCTTGCACGATGCTATCCCTGCCTGAATACTTGTACACATCAATCTCTTTCCCTTCGTTATTTTTGCTCTTGAAATAAAATTTTCCTTTGTTTAAATCCCATCTCAGGCCATACTTCGTCAGTATTTGAACTTTATCCCTTGGTAAATCTTTTATGGCTTCGCCGACAATTTCTTCGCTGGCTCCCTGGCCATAGGCAGGTGCAGTATCAATGGAAGTAACACCATTATCATAAGCTGCTTTTATTGCCTGGACTGCATCATTGTGATCGGTGCCTCCCCACATCCATCCTCCGGCAGCCCATGCACCGAAAGTAATAGCCGAAACTTTAAAAGAAGATTTTCCTAAACTTCTATATTCCATAATCCAGCTTTTAATTCTTTATAACATTAATTCTTAAAATCTGTTTGTAAAGGTTCGCTCCGTTTCATTTTATTTTTTTTAAATGAATTGCCATGCCCCCGCCGGCAGCAAGGTGAATAGAAAGACTGTCATCTTTGGAAACGATTCTATTTTCTTTTTTCAAATGATTTGGATTAATATTTACATCGTCAGCGTCGGAATAAATTTCAGCTTCATATTTTCCATCTCCCAGAAAAGCAAGCGAAAAAGATATATTTCTTGCAGAGTGATTTGTAATGGCACCGGCAAACCAGTCGTCGCCTTTTTTTCGGGCGATGACAACATACTCATTGAATTTTGCACCAGGAACTTTTGTTTCATCCCAAACAGTTGGAACTTCTTTTATAAATTCGAAACCGGGCTGACCTTGATAAGCTGCAGGGTAATCACAAACCATTGCCAATGAGCTTTGCAGAACAACATACATGGCCAGCATGTGGCAACGTGTCCCCAGCATTAAAGGTCTTGTGTATTGTACTCTAAATAGCGAATCGGGAACCGCACGAAAACCTCCGAGGTGATAATCTGTAGGCCCGGCAAGTGAGCGTGTAAAAACAATGTTGAGATCATGATCAGGAGTAATTCTTTTATCCCATTTATTCACTTCATAATTCAATGTGCCTTCTCTTGTAAGTTCGTTTGGATATGTCCTGTTTTCTCCTGTTGGTTTGTAAGCGCCGTGAAACTGGATATGCAAATGATGTTGCGCTGCTTTCTGCAAAATTTCAGTTTGAATGTTTACCATTTGCTGATCATCCCGGTCCATAAAATCAACCATCATTCCTTTCAATCCCCATTTTTCAAATACATCAAAAGCTGTGTCGAGTTTGGGATACAGCGCGGCCCAATGAACCCAAACACGAATACCAACGCCATGTTCTTTTCCATAATCACAAATTTCTTTCATATCCAGTCCCGGCACAGGTGTGGTAACATCCGAATGAGGCCCGGGCTGAAACCCGACTCCATCGTCCATATACCACTGATGCAATCCGTATTCAACGACAGAATGGTATTCTAACCCATTACGTGCACAGAAATCGATGTAATATTGATTGGTAACAAAATTATTCCCAGGCGCATTAAGCGTATCAGGCACTACATTTCCATTCCACCATGGAAAAGTTGTTTTACCAGGTTTTATCCAGGACACATCTTTCAGCTTACAAGGTTCACTTAGGCTGGTAAGAATATTTGATTCCAACAAAGTGCCAATCCTGTCGCTGATCATCAATACCCTCCATGGACTGTAATGAGGCAGAGGAGCCTTTACTTTAATTTCAGTTTGCCCGGGTAAGGGTGAAAGCTTAGAAACTAAAACATTGTTTTCTTTTGATAAATACATTCCGGCATAGTCGAACAAGTTGGCTTCGGTGATGGCAACATACACAGATCCGGCAAATTGCGAATAACGCGGGCATATCCATCAATGTATCTTCTTCTATTTTACTAAATGGCAGGCTTGTGTATTCTCCTTCATGTGAAGTAGTATAGTTTGGAAGAAGCAATGCGAGCACATTCGGATCACCTTCCAGGTTAAAAGTCGTATGCTCATCTGTTAGTAAAAATTCAGACCAGTTTTGTTGCTCCGGGAATTGATAGCGAAAGGCAAGTCCGTCATCAAACGCTTTTACTTCGAGATTAATTTTACGAAAAGGTGATTTTGTCTCTGCCAAAGGAATGATGACTTCATGATATGGTTGATGAACTGATTTTGTTTTACCTGTTATTAGTTCGTAATCTTCTGTTCCATTTTTAAAAATTGTTTTTCCGGATTTGAGGTTTTTTTTGAATTCCCCATTTTCAAAAAAATTAAGGCTGAGCGATGAGTTGTTGATAATGGATTTATTTTTAAATGATATATTATAAAATGCCTGTCCGTCATTGATATGAAATGAATAACTGATAGAGCCGTTTGGAGAACTGAGTCGAATATTTTTTTGTGCTGAAACAGTTGCAATTGAAAAAACCAACAGTAAAGGAACCAATTTCATTTTAGATGATTTGAACAAGAAGATCTTCTTGCACATGAGAGAAAGGTAAATAAAATTAATGACCCCATTTATGTTCGGTGATGAATTTATTTAACCATTTATCATTATTAATGAGAGTCGTTCCTTCCTCTTCAATATATTTAATGAAAGCACATTTTAAAAGTATCTCATGAAAAAAATTATTTTTCTGTTACTGCTATTACCTGTCTTTATCAACGCTCAATTCAAGAGATCCGCCACTGAACTTGCCAAAGAGAGTATAGAAACATATTTAACGGAGAAAATATTTAAAGGCCGTAGCTACCAATCCATTTCCTTTGAAGAATTAAATGCAGTAAAGAAAAATGATCAGGATATTGACTGGAGTATCATTCACAAATTCCTGATCACAGAATCTAACACAAAGGATGAAAAATTAATTCATGTACAGCAGCCCTTCAGGTTTATTTTTTACTTCAACAGGAAGATGGAAGTTGTCAAAGCAGAAAGTTTTTAAAAGCAAACTACTTTCTCTAAAAGATTTTTAATTAAGATTACTTTAATTCTTGCCTGAGCTATCGACAACCTGCTTGGTAGTTTTTTGATTTTTACCTGGTGGAGATACTGTAAGGGTCATGGTGTCCCGCGAGAAAAGGCCATGGCTGGTTGTTACGGTCAGCTCAAATTTATAAACCCCCTCCATCAGGTCAGTCACATTAGTTACGGCCGAGTCAGGTGAAACGATCTTATATTTATCCGGGCCAGAAATCTTTCTCCATTTGTAGGTTAATCCTTTCGCCTGGGAATTGCCAAGAAAAGGAATAAAAAGAAAGGAACAACAAATAAAAAGAAAAATTAAAAATTTCATATGATGGAGATAATGTTTGAAAAGTCATCAGTTTTTCAGGGAAAAATGTCTACACTTATTTCCGTAATTGAGCATTTACAAGCCCTTTCACCAAATAACTTTAAATCCCTGGAATGAGCATTCACTCTTTTCGCAATTGATCTATTGATATTTTAAAAGAATCATACCAATATTTTTTCAACACTGAATCTTTTCTTTTAAAATCAATATTTATTAAGAACAGTTTTGTGGTTTAAAAACCACTGAATTTTAATTATTGAATCCCGTCCGTTTAACGAAAGTGGTAAAATTGTCCCTTATACAAAGATGCTTCAAATTTTTCAAATAGGTATATTTGAAAAATAACATCTGCTTTTGAAGTGACTTTAAACAGGCTTTTATACAGGAATCTTATCTGGCGGGGCTTCTTCTATTTTACTTCGTTCATTTTAAACATTGCTTTGGTTCGTATACTCGGTGCAGAACTCAGTGGCAGGCTTTATTTTTTTTTGAATAATGTTTCGCTTGCTTTGTTAATAGGCAGTCTTAGCCTTGAATCAGGAATAACATATAATGTAAGTAGGGGAGAAGCGCTGGAAAACATAATTGCCATGTTTTCTGTCATCTGGTCATTTGCTGTATCTCTTATTATTGCAATTCTTTTTGTAGTGTTTTATAACCAAGACCAAATTTTTTTTCATACTCGTTTCCTTTTTTTTGCGTGCTTAAGTTTTTCCCTGGGAAGTTTGCTGAATTCCTATTTTAACGCTTTTTTCTATAGCTATGACAACTACCGAACGCCAAATCTTGTGGCGGGAGGCCTGAATTTACTTCTGCTCCTGCTTATTCCATGGAGACCGCATTGGCTTGGCTTTATGACTATCAAACTGTTTTTAATTATTTTTTTTACCGCCACTCTTGTGCAAGGTGTTATAATCTGCCTTTGCTGGATTTTATCGGGGCAAACAAATATTTTTAAAAAAATATCCTTCACCTGGATAACTCCAGTCTTGAAATACTCCCTGGCAGCACTTGTTGGCAATGTAGCGTATTTTATTCTATATAGAATCGATTACTGGTTTGTAGAATACTACTGCACACCTAAAGCGCTGGGAAACTATATACAGGTTTCCAGGGTTGGTCAACTACTTATACTACCCAGCATCATTTTGGCGGGGACATTATTTCCACAATCTTCTAAGCAGGTATTTTCTTTCGAATCGGTAATATTTAAGAGACTGGTCTGGCGGGTCGCTTTTGCTTATTTTCTCGTTGGTGTTTTTATTTTGTTATTTGGCAGAAGGATAATTTCCCTGCTATGGGGAAGTGATTATGACTTGATGTACCCAGCCTTAATCCTGACAGTGCCGGGTATATTTTTCCTTGCAATATCATATTTGTTTTCTCCTACATTTGCCGGCAAAGGAAAAGTGAATTATAATATCTATATTTCTGTTTTATCTCTCGTGGTTGTAATAGTGTGCAATTTTTTTATGGTGCCTGCCTGGGGAATTATAGGAGCCGCCATTGCAACCACTGTGGGCTTTGCGGCGATGATAATTCTTTATTTCATATTTGCAAGAATAAAATATCAATTTTCGATTGGAAATCTTTTTCGGTAGTTCACCATACAAATTCATGCCTGAAAAAAATAAAAATATTTATACAAATGGCGAGTATCTGCTTAAAAATCCATCCTGGGGAACCGAGGATAGTGAGTGGAAGGCAAACGAAATAAGCAGGTTGATAAAACGAAATAATCTGTCACCATTATCCGTAGCGGAAGTTGGTTGCGGTTTTGGGAAAATTCTTGTTCATCTTTCTAGAGAAAATGACTCAATAAAGACATTATGGGGTTTTGATATTTCGCCGCAGGCAATCGAGGCAGCTCAAAAATCAAAAACCGAAAAAATAAACTTTTTCCTTAAAGACTTTACTGAAGATGAAACTGGTTTTTATGATCTTGTTTTAATAATTGATGTGGTCGAACACCTTGAGAATTTTTTTGAGTTTCTCACAAAAATAAGATCAAGAAGCAATCAATTTATTTTTCATATACCGATTGATCTTTCATGCAGGACTTTGCTGAAGTCTCATATTCTTTTGCAGCAAAGAAGGGATGTGGGTCACTTGCATTATTTTTCAAAGGAACATGTTGACTGGATGCTGAAAGACACGGGATATAAAATTGTCGACTGGGTCTATACGTTTCCTGATATTGACAGGCAACAAGCCAGGAACATGAAGTCTGCGATAAAAAAGCTGGCAAGAAAAATTTCATTTTCCATTTCTAAAAATTTAAGTGCAAAATTGTGGGGTGGATATTCATTAATGATTTTAGCTGTAAGAGATGAATAGAGAAATTTTGTGGCTTCCTTCATGGTATCCCAATAAGCTAGCGCCATTTGAGGGCGATTTTATACAACGACATGCACAGGCTGCCGCTTTGTATAATAAAATCTATGTAATAAAAGTTGTTGCTGATGATAGGGCGATGATCACAAAAAGAACTACGATAGAAATAAATCGTCAGAAAAATCTTACGGAACAGATTATCTATTTTAAAAAATCAAATTCCTGGCTCGGAAGAATAATTGCCGTATTCAGACAAATGGCAGTTTATAAGCAGGCAATCAAAAGCTATTTAGCTGCAAAAGGCAAACCAGCTTTAGTGCATGTACATGTTGGAATGAAGGCAGGGATGTTTGCTTTATGGACAAAACGAAAATATAATATTCCGTATGTGATTACAGAACACTGGTCGGGTTTTTTGACTGAAGCCGATGAAAAATTCACAGATTTTCCTTTTTATTATAAGAGGCTCTGGAAGAAAATTGTAAAAAAATCGAATGGAATAACTGCTGTTTCAAATTATCTTTCCCGGGCTATTGCTAAAAGTCTCTCCACACCTGAATGTAAAACTATACCTAACGTTGTAAACAGTGACATCTTTTTCCCAAAAAATAATTTTAATTCCGCTCAGAAATTTATACATATATCGGGATTAGAATCATTAAAGAATCCGGAAATTATTATCCGGGCTTTTTACCGGGTTGTACAAACTTATCCCTCTGCTAAACTTGAAATTTACGGCTCAAAAAATCGCAGGCTAGCCGAATATATTAAGGCGATGAGTTTGCAAGACAATTTTCAACTTTATCCGGAAGTGCCGCAACAGGTATTAGCAGATGCGATTAGAAATTCCGATGCTTTGGTTCTATATTCTTCATTCGAAACTTTTGGCTGTGTAATAATTGAGGCCAATGCCTGCGGCATACCGGTTATTGTGAGTGATATACCTGTTTTTCATGAAATAGTACAGGAAGGGACTAACGGAATTTTTGCTGGTAAAGAGGATGATGATATTCTTTCAAAAAAAATGATTTCTGTGATAAAAAATGAATGGATCTTTAATCGTGAATCAATCGTTGAAATGACCTTGAAAAAATTTAGTTACGAAGTTGTGGGTAAACAGTTTGATAAATGGTATAAAGAAGCTCTTGACAAACCTGTTTAATATCTCTTTGGGCTTAAGGTCATTTGAAAAATTGCATTGTTTTATATAAATCTGTTAAAAAAGCTTACTCTATCTTTCATTTTAAAACATGGCTAATAATAAAATCTTCTTGATTTTTTGCGGATTAACGCTAATAAACCTTGGTATTTTATTCTTTCGAAGCGACTTCTCCTATAAACCATACGCTTCCTATTCTTCATTGTATGGTTCCTGTGGTTCTGCTTGTATGCATACATGGAAAAAATTTGTGCAAGATTACAGCCCCGAAGAATTAGATGAAGCAAGAAAGATCATGGATACTGTAATAAAAAATAAAAACGAGGAGACATATACTAAAATAGAAGAGATAGGAAAGTTTTTATATAACAAGTTTTACAAACAAACAGGTACTCCTTTCGGCGCAATTCTTAAAGCAACACCATTACAACAATATACTCTTCTTTGCTCTGATGATTCAGTGAGGCTCTGGTGCGGAAATTATGCAGAAATGTTTGCCTTTTTCTGCTGGTCTCAGAATATTGTTTGCAGGGTTGTTGAAATATTTAACGAGGGTGATCATCACGTATTGAATGAATGTTATAACCCTGAGAACAAACAATGGGTGATGGTTGATGTTACTTTCAATCAATTTTTAACTAAAGGTAGTAGGGACGAATTTATACCCGTTGTAGATTTTAGAAATTTACTTCTTAGAAGAGAATCTATTTATGCTTTGAGAGCCTCGGAGGACACATTTAGTATAACACAAATTGACACCAACGCTCATTATATAAATACCTATTACAAAAAAGAAAAACCTCTTTATTATTATCATGAAGTAAATCTTAATAAAATATATGGCTTTTCTGATAAAATTAAACGCTACTTGCTACCACTATCATGGTATGATATTTATGACAACAACAAAGGTTCTAACTTATTATTTTACCTTAAAGAATTCTTTCTTTTAATGTGGCTTTTTAGTTTTGGCGCTTTTGTTTTCAGAGCATTGAAAAATGGATGAATGAGATAAATACTCAACTTATAATATAATCAACGGAGAAGTTTACATAATCAGTGTCCTCGTTTTATAAACAAATAAATCCGATATTAGTAAAAAATGGTTATGAACACGGTCAAAAATATTCTTGAAACAAAAACTAAATCTTTCAATCATATTGAGCCAAATGCACTTGTCATTAATGCATTAAATCTGCTGAATTCGGTTAACCTCAGTTACCTGGTGGTAATGGATCATAACGAATATAAAGGCATATTTTCTGAAAGAGATTATACCCGGAATGTCATATTAAAAGGCCGTGCAAGTAACTCAACAATGGTGAAAGAAGTAATGACAACAGACTTGCCAATTGTTGCACTGACGGACTCTGTTGAACATTGTATGAATCTTATGAATTCGCATAAATGCAGATATTTGCTGGCTTACAATGGTCATCAATTCGCCGGTGTAATAACAATTCACGATCTTCTTCGCCAGGTTATTTCAAATCGGGAAGGCGTATTTGACAACAACCTCGCAAGAAAATTGCTCGATAATGAAGAAAGCGGAAATGTCTACTAATGATGCTTAAAATACTGAACATCCCTTTCGTGTTTTTTGGCAGCCTCAAGTGTATCAAAAGTGCCCAGATTTCTTCTTTTGTTGGTCTTCGGATTTTTCTTCTTTGAATACAACCGGTATTGACCTGATTTTAATTTTCGTATCATATTCTTTTTTATTCTGAAATGCAAGCAACATGCCATGACCAAGCTGCGTATTTTCTTTTATTTAAGGCATAATTATGGTGGCTGATACAATAAAACCAGAAATGAAAATCTTTTCTTTACTGATATGGCTGGCGGTAGGTTTTGTATTGTTTTTGGTCGGGATTTCTATTCCAGGCCGGGAAAATCCTTTTCATATAATTTTAGTGGCAGCGGGAGTACTTCTCGTCTTTTTCTTTTATCTGCGTACATTCTGGCTCATGGCCACAACATCTTCTCTCACCAAAGGACGAAGAATGCTTTGGACAATTTTAATTATCTGCATACCTGTCATTGGAAATATGTTTTACGTGATAATTCATAACGCGGGTTCCAGCCAGCAGGTCTTAAAATCGGAAATTTAATTTCAAAAAAATATGAAAGACAAACAAACGCAGATGCCGATTCTCCACAAGAATCCGAAAGATTGGGATTGATCTTTGAACTAATAGTCTGTCAGGGATAAGCAACAGGTTCCATGTTCAGTACCTGGTGTAAATGGTGCAACAAGTGCTTTATGTAATCTTTTGCCAGCCAGTAAAGCGTATGTAGGTTTTCGGTTTCACTCTCCCTCACAGCCATTTCAGGCGACATAAATTTTAAAATCTGGCAAATATGTTTGTTAGAAAGATACCAGAGGTTCACCAGGTCTGGCAAATTGTAGCTCTGATAATTTATTAGTGATACCCATTTATCCTGATCATATATAATTTTGGGTTGCTCATCGTATTGTGCCACGATAAACCTGCGAATATTGTTCTGAGCTGAATCAACCATGTGCCCCATGATTTCTTTTTTGCTCCACTTGTTTGCAGATAGTTTAAAGTTATATTCGGCTCCTGAGATGGACTCAAGGGCCGGTAAATATTTATCAAGTATTCCATTCAATTCAATTGCCAGCGATTGCATACGTCTTTTATTAATCTTAATAATTTTGGAAAGCCAGGAGAAACCTTTTATTTCAAAATACCGATATAAAAATGCATTTAAGAAATATTTTCATTCAATTATTTGGATATATTTAACCTCAAATTAAAAACCGATGAAAAAATATTTGATCCTCGCAGTTGTTATTTGCGCTTCTATTGTTTTATTTTCAAACTGCCACAGCTCTAAAAAAAGCATGGCAAAAACTTCAACACCCAAGTTAACGTATTCATCTGATGTAAAAGCTGTAGTGGCTGCTAATTGCTCGCCATGTCACATTCCGGAAAAAGGCGGTAATAAAACCGCTCTCGATAGTTATGATAATTTAAAAACTCACATTGATGAAGTCATTCGCCGTATTGAATTGAATCCTACGGACAAGGGTTTTATGCCTTTCAAAAGATCAAAACTTAACGACAGCACAATAGCTGTATTTACTCAATGGCGTGATGGAGGAACACCTGAATAAATTAACTATCGTACAATTTTTTTGGAAAAGAAGATTCTAATGGGCAACTTTTATATAGCCCCAGCCTTCTCTTTCTTTACTGATAACTTCGTAAATACCGTCAGGAACGGTTTGCACACCGGGTAATAATTGAGATTTATCAAGTTTCTGACTTGCCATTGCGACAGCGCAAACCTTAAAGGCCACATTTTTGTTGGCGGCCAGACTGGTAACCCGGTCAGCCACTGCTGATCTTTCTTTAATAGCGAGAGGCAAGCCTTTTCCGAACATTACTACTTCAACCTGGGCAGTCGGTTCGGCTTTTATTATCTCGCTTACCCAGCGAATAGCCGTTTGTTGTGAGAGGCTATCACCGCTTGTAAGGTCAAATACTACTTTATAGTCTTTCTGAGCATAATCAAAAAAGGCTGATAATATCAGCACAGCAAATAAAAAAAACCTTTTCATAAAAGTTAATTTTTGATTTAAAGATGAAACGAAGAACTGCAAGTTTCGGCGGGAACGAGCATTGTTAAAGTTACTCAATTTTAATATTCTCATTTTTGAACAACTTTGGATTACTTAGTTTTATTCTTGAATTTTATGCTTTTGGGTTACTGTGACTAAAAAAGAAAACAAGATGGTTCAGGAATACTTAAGATGCGATGAATATGAGATCGGTCATTTATAACTTTCAATCTTTCCTTTCAATCTTTGATATTGAATCGCTGATCAGGTATGGTGGACTACTATTGATATTCCTTGCCGTATATGGTCAAACAGGTTTATTTTTTTGCTTCTTTCTGCCAAGCGGCGGACTTATGTTTACAGCAGGCGTATTTATTGCTACCGGCGATTTGCATTATAATCTTTTTACTGTTTGCAGTCTTTTAATATTGGCCTCGATGCTGGGAAATATCACAGGCTACTGGTTTGGAAATAAAGCCGGTCCCTTCCTGTACAAAAGAAGAGATAGTAAGTTTTTCAAGAAAAAGTATTTGGATACAGCAGAGAACTTTTATAAAAAATATGGATGGATAGCTCTTTCGGCCGGGTTATTTTTTCCGATCGTTCGCACATTTTCTCCTATCGTAGCAGGTATAATTAAAATGAATTTTCAACGATTTATTTTATTTACACTAATTGGTTCGCTTTTCTGGGTAGTAAGTTTCGTTTCGGCGGGTTTCTTACTTGCAAGCCTGCCATTCCTAAAACCTTACCTCAAATATATCATCATAGCCATAATAGTTCTGGTGACTGTTCCCACCGTTATCCGCATTATCAAAGAATTTAAGAAACCTGTAAATTAGCGTCAGAGGTTAATTCCACCTGACACTTCAATTCTTTGTCCATTGATCCACCGGGCATCATCCGAACACAGAAAAGCTACAACACCACCAACATCTTCGGCCATCCCGATTCTGCCCAGCGCAGTTAATCCTGAAAGAATTTTTACTCTTTCAGGATTATCACGATTACCTCCGTTGTTAAAGTCCGTAGCTATTGGACCGGGAGCCACTACATTTACCGTGATACCTCTTGCCCCGATCTCTTTTGCAATATACCTGGTGAGAACTTCCACGGCTGCTTTCATTGTTGCATAAATAGAATAACCGGGATTGGAAAACCGGGTGGTTCCCGTTGATATATTAATGATCCGGCCACCATCATTCATCAACGGTAAAGATTTCTGGATAAGAAAATAAATACTTTTGAAATGGACGTTCATGAAGCGGTCGAAATCAGCCTCGGTCACCTTCATAAATGGAATTGTAGCACCAATTCCTGCATTAGTAATCAGAAAATCGAATTTTTTTGCATTCCAGTTTTGTTTTAACGTTTGCTGCATTTGTTTTAAAAAACCTTCCAACGATGGAATATCAGAAGAATCAAATTGAAGAGCGGCCGCCTTTTTACCTTTTGTTTCTATTTCCTTTATAACGGCATCTGCAGCCTCTTTTTGCGAATGATAAGTGATGATAACATCATTACCATAATCGGCAAGCCTAAGTGCCATATCTTTTCCAAGACCGCGACTACCACCAGTAACCAATGCAATTTTATTCATAATGTTATTTTTTACACATGTTATACATGTCACAACAAAACTAAAGCGGGAAAGTTGACATACATTAGCTGTAAATAATTATTCAACTTTTGGAACGGGCAAAAAAAAGCGCGGGCATTTATGCCGCCGATTTTGTAAAACAGGGAATGACAATTGGTATTGGTTCAGGCAGTACTGTTTATTGGTTGATACGGGAATTGGGTAAAAGAGTGAAAGAAGGGCTGAAAATTATGGCTGTGCCTACTTCTGTACAAACCGCTCAACTTGCGAAGAAAGCAGGGGTCGATCTTTTGGATTTGGCTGAAGTTGAAAGACTGCATCTTACCATTGACGGGGCTGATGAAATTGATCCTAGTGGCAATTTGATAAAGGGTGGAGGAGGGGCATTGTTGCAGGAAAAAATGGTAGCCGCTGCTTCCGATGAACTTATTATTATCGCGGACATCTCCAAATTAGTACAACAATTAGGAAAGTTTCCCTTACCGGTTGAGGTCATTCCTCTTGGCTATAAACAAGTACAAGAGAAAATAATTATCGGTGGTTTTTGCAAAAAAACAGAATTGAGAAAAAGCAACGACGAAATATTCATTACTGATCACCACAATTATATTCTTGATTGCGAATGTGAAAAAATCACGGATCCTTTTGCGCTAAATGTCAGTTTACATTTAATTCCCGGCGTAGTGGAAACAGGCTTGTTTATTAATATGGCAGGCAAAGCTATTATAGGTTTTGAAGATGGAAGGGTGGAGGAACTGAAGTATCGATAAACGATTTCATTTAAACTTCAATTTCAAAAACCTTTTGATCTTTGACTTCTCTAAAACCAAGATGACGATAAAAGATGTGTGCTTCAGTTCTTTTTAAATTGCAGCGAAGCCTCAATGTATAGTTTCCTTTTTCCCTTGTCCATTGTTTTGCCTTTTCTATCAGCATTTTTCCAACACCCTTATTTCGATTTAGTTCATCCACCACCAGCCCCCGTATTTCGCAGCATGAACCGGACTCGATTTGTAAAACCTTGCTCAAACCGATCCATCCAATAACTCTATCATTATGTATAGCTACAAAAGCGTTATGATTTTCATTACTGATAACTTCTATGATATTTTTAAGAGTTTGTTCCGTTGTTTGCATATATCCCAGTTGTTCGCAAAGCAAGGTAACCGATGGAGCATCTCCTTCTGCAATTTGTCGTATCAAAATTTCCATAAACCAAATATAGCGTTCCCGAAACTGCAGATCATTATCTAAATCCTCTCTGTGGAAATTTAACCGCATTCATCTTTGTTAAAACGCTTTAAACCATAATAGTTTTTTTGGCAGGGTTTTCGGACATTCTCTATAAAAAGCTAATATGAAAAAGATATCAGTGAAAATATTGCAGATAATCCTTGCTTTATTCCTTGTCGTGTTTTTTATGCCGGGTTGCTATGAAACACATTCCTATCACCATTACCATCACCATACCCGCGGGTGGTATGATCACCGCCACAGGGAGCCTCCGGCCGGCGTCGATTTCAATATTGATATCTATAAGAGAAGGTAGTAAAAATGGGTTTCGCCGTATCTATTTAAGGCTTTGCGTCTTTAGCTATTTTTTGTGTCGAAGTACGAACGTCCTTTATTTCCTGTTTTTTAAAATTTTATCCACCATTTTTTGTCCGCTGCCTCCGTGTCATCTTTTTTCTCCTTTCTTGCATGTAACTTTGCGGTTTCGCAGTCAGAAAATCATGCACAATGACCTACTGGCAACGATTAAACTATACAGGCACACATGAACTTATTTGAGCAACAATCCCACGAATTCGTACCCCGGCATATTGGTACTATCGGGCAGGAAAACGAAATGTTGAAAACAATTGGAGTAAATAGCCTTGAAGAACTAATTGACAAAACCATTCCTTCCTCCATTCGTATTCATTCAAAATTAAATCTGCCGGAATCTATCAGTGAAGCAGAATTGCTTTCAGAATTGAAAGAAATATCTCTTCACAATAAAACTTTTCGTACATACATAGGCCAGGGATACTATGACACGTTGGTTCCATCAGTTATTCTCAGGAATGTTTTTGAAAATCCGGGCTGGTATACGCAATACACACCCTACCAGGCCGAAATTTCGCAAGGCCGTTTGGAAAGTCTTTTGAATTTTCAGACGATGGTTAGCGATCTTACAGCTTTACCTATAGCCAACGCATCTTTGCTTGATGAGGCTACAGCAGCCGCAGAAGCAATGAGTATGTTTTTTCATCATGTCAATAGGACGGATGAAATAAAATCTCCAAAGTTTTTTATTGACAACGAGATTTTCCCTCAAACAAAAGATGTAATTATAACAAGAGCTGTTCCTCTCGGAATTGAAATTGTTTTTGGAGATTATAAAACAGCAAAGATTGATGATACATTCTTTGGGGCAATGGTTCAGTATCCAAACAATGTTGGTTCTATAGAAGATTATCGTGAATTCATCGATGTGGTTCACAATGCAGGAGGATATATTGCTATGGCTACCGATCTTCTTGCATTGACATTACTCACACCTCCCGGAGAGTTAGGTGCCGATGCTGCCGTCGGGTCAGCTCAGCGCTTTGGTGTTCCGTCTGGGTTATGGTGGTCCTCATGCAGCGTTCTTTGCCGCGAAGGAAGAGTTTAAAAGAGCCATGCCCGGACGAATTATTGGTGTAAGTGTAGATGCCGAAAACAATCGTGCTCTAAGAATGGCGCTGCAAACAAGAGAACAGCACATAAAAAGAGAAAAGGCCACCTCAAACATTTGCACTGCCCAGGCTTTGCTTGCAAACATGGCTGCCATGTATGCTGTGTATCATGGTCCGGATGGATTGAAAAATATAGCAAAACGTGTAGCATTGCTCACGCAGATCGTGGCTGAAGAAATCCAGGACAGAGGTTTCGAATTGGTTTCTGAAAACTTTTTCGATACGATTGTTGTAAAAGTGGAGAATACTAAAACCGTTCAGAGAAAAAGCGGAACGGCATCATATTAATTTACGTTATATCGACAACAATCATATCGGGATCTCGCTGGATGAAACAGTGACCACTACAGATCTCTATGATCTTATCAATTGCTTTGAGAATGATATAAACCCTGTGGCTTTTTCAATAGAAGAGGACAATGAACTGGATCACATTCCTTCATTTGCAGTAAGAACTTCTTCATTTTTGACACATCCTGTTTTCAATTCGCATCATAGTGAAACACAAATGATGCGTTATATAAAACAATTGGAGAATAAAGATCTTTCGCTTAACACTTCGATGATCTCGCTGGGAAGTTGCACGATGAAATTAAATGCAGCGACTGAAATGATGCCGTTAAGCTGGATCCATTGGAGTCGTTTGCATCCGTTTGTTCCTTCGGAACAGGCCGGAGGATACAAACAGGTTATTGATGAACTTTCAACTTACCTGAATATCATTACCGGGTTTGATGCCTGTAGTCTTCAACCCAACAGCGGGGCACAGGGTGAGTTTTCAGGGTTGCTTACTATTCGCAATTATCATTTGGCCAATGGTAATAAAGACCGAAATGTGATCCTTATACCTATTTCTGCACACGGAACAAATCCTGCATCGGCTGTGATGGCAGGAATGAAAGTAGTTGTCGTAAAAGCTTTGGAAAACGGGTACATCGATGTTGATGACTTCAAAGCAAAAGCCGAACAATATAGCGCCACGCTTGCAGGCACTATGATCACTTATCCGAGCACATACGGAATTTTTGAAGAAGAAATAAAACAGATCTGTGATATCGTTCATCAGCACGGCGGGCAGGTGTATATGGACGGGGCGAATATGAATGCACAATGCGGGTTAACCACGCCTGCTTCCATTGGCGCAGATGTTTGTCATTTGAATTTGCATAAAACATTTTCAATTCCTCATGGTGGTGGCGGTCCGGGCATGGGTCCTATTTGTGCGAAGAAACATTTGGCTCCATATTTACCCGGTCATTTTTCAGCCGATAACGGTCAATCGGCAAGTAACACTCATAACTCATTTACATCGCATCATGCAGTGAGCGCAGCACCTTACGGTAGTGCAAGCATTCTTCTCATCAGCTATGCTTATATACGGATGTTAGGTGTACGGGGTGTGAAAAAAGCAACCGAGTATGCTATTCTTAACGCAAACTATATGAAGGCGAGGTTGGAGAATGCCTTTGATATTTTGTATACGGGGCATAATGGGACCTGCGCTCATGAATTTATTGTGGATCTAAGACCGTTTAAAAATTCTGCGGGCATAGAAGCTGAAGATGTAGCCAAGCGATTAATGGATTATGGTTTCCATGCACCCACAATGAGTTTCCCTGTTCCGGGAACAATTATGATAGAGCCGACGGAAAGTGAAGACAAGGCAGAATTAGACAGATTCTGCGATGCATTATTGAGCATACGTGAAGAGATAAAAGAAATAGAAGAAGGAAGAGCTGACAAGAAAGATAATCCGTTAAAGAATGCGCCGCATACACAGTCAATGATAATTGTTACAGAATGGTCACACAAATACACCCGGGAAAAAGCCGCGTTTCCATTAGAATATATAAAAGGCAATAAGTTCTGGTCATCTGTCGCACGGGTCAACAACACAGCAGGTGACCGGAATTTAATTTGTGTCTGTGAACCAACAAGCAGCTATGCCGAACAACAAGCATGATTTTGTTCATTGAAAATTTTATTTATGTCATTACTTAATCAAAACAATTCAAAAAAAGGTAAAAAGGGAAATAAGAACCAGAAAAATGATTCGCAGGGTTCAAAATTCATCCCTAAAGCCACTCAAACAAAAGGCGGGGCATCTAACGTCAGACCTCATAAAGCCGGCGGTACCAGAGGGAGCTAGAGTTCTTACCGCTTTTTACCACTATACTTCCCCGATGTAAGATCTTACATCAGTCATTCTTTTGCTCATTTTTTGAAGTAACAAGCCATTATTGCCAAACAAGTTTTTTCAAGGCATGTTATTTGTTTTTCAAAAGAATTATTCATGTAATTAATGTGTTATGAACTGGGTGGATTTGGCACTTCTGGTCATTATTTTACTGGCTATGTGGGGCGGATGGTACAGGGGTTTTATTTTAGGAACACTTGACCTGGTAAACTGGATAGGAAGTCTTTTGCTTGGCTTTCTTTTTTATCCTTATCTCGCCAATTTTCTGAAATCAATTTTTCCTGCATTGGGAGCATGGTTATTACCTGTGTCATTTATTATTACAATAATACTTGCAAGGATTCTTATAGGTCTCGTCACCCGCCGCATTGCATGGCTTTCGGGACGTGCAAATAATACGGAGGTGAATAGGGTACTGGGCATCGTTCCGGGTTTTATCAATGGTGTTATTTATGCCACAATCATCGCGGCATTATTGCTGGCGCTGCCTTTATGGGATGGAGTGACGAATGAAACCCGCGACAGTAAAATTGCGGGCAGGCTTTCTACGGAAGTTGAATGGGTGAATGAAAGTTTATCACCCGTGTTTAATAAAGCGATCAATCAAACTATCAATGATCTTACGATTCACCCGGAATCAAATGAGTCCGTAAAACTTCCTTTCAAAGACAATCATCCTGAAGTCCGCGCAGATCTTGAAGCAAAAATGCTGCAGCTTGTAAATGAAGAACGAACGAAAAGAGGAATTCGTCCTTTAAAACTTGATCCCGAGCTAATACCTGTGGCAAGAGCGCATTCAAGGGATATGTTTGCAAGAGGATATTTTGCGCACATAACACCAGAAGGAGAATCACCTTTCGACAGAATGAAAGATGCGAATGTTCATTTTTTAACGGCCGGCGAAAATCTTGCATTGGCACATTCGCTTTCAATCGCACACAGCGGCCTGATGCATTCACCGGGTCACCGGGCAAATATTCTTAACCCTGCGTTTGGTCGTGTAGGTATTGGCATTTTGGATGGAGGATTTTATGGACTGATGATAAGCCAGGAATTCCGTAATTGATAGTATCCATTACTAATCATTCATTCCTCATAGTTTAGTAACTTCCTCTGCCAAATTTTTCCAATATGAATTATGACGAATTCAAAGAAGCCGGGCATTACCTAGTAGATTATATAGCCGACTATTTGCAAAATGTTTCCAATAAAGCTTTGTTCAATCCGGTAGAGCCTTCGTATCTGTATGATATGTTTGATGAAAACATTCCTGATTCACCTAAATCATTATTTGAAATACAAAAATTACTTCAGGAAAAATTAATTCCTTATTGTACTCATGTAAATCATCCTGGTTATATGGGACTTATTACACCTTCTCCAAATCCTGCAGGTATTTTGGCAGAGTTCCTTGCTTCTGCACTCAACCAGAATTTAGGAGCTTATTCGATTGGCCCTTCCGCAACGACTATTGAATTGAGAGTGATCAGATGGCTGAACGATTTGATTGGGTATGGTGAAAATGCCGGTGGCAATCTTACCAGCGGTGGAATGACAGCAAATTTTATTGGTTTAAAACTGGCGAGAGATTATGGTACTGATGATGCAGCACAGTTTGAAGGTATGAAACAAGGTTGCGTGGCTTACGTATCTGAAGAGCGACATGTATCACTCGACAAAGCTGCAGATGCTGTGGGGATCGGGAGAAATAATTTGAGAACAATTCCAACAAACGATAAATACCAAATAAGGATCGAGCTGCTGGAAGAAGCGATCAAAAAAGATAAAGAACAGGGCCTACAACCGATTTGCATTATCGGTCTTGCCGGAACTACTAACTTAGGTGCTATTGATGATTTGGAAACGCTTTCTAAAATCGCTAACAGAGAAAATTGTTGGTTTCATGCGGATGCGGCATACGGCGGAGGCATGCTGCTTTCCAATAAGCATACAGGTGTTTTGCATGGACTAAATCTTGCTGATTCAGTTACTATTGATCCGCATAAATGGTTTTATGCTCCGCTGGACGCCGGAGCTGTTTTGGTTAAAGATCATAAACGATTAAATATTTCATTCGGTTTGCAACCCTCTTATCTTACTGACCAGTCACAACAACAAAATGAGCGTTACCAGTTTTATGTTAATGGATTTGAACAATCAAAACGTTTCAGAAGTTTAAAAGTTTGGGTAAGCTTTCATCATTATGGAAAAACAAAGATCGGCGAGTGGGTCGATAATAATATTGCTCACGCAAAACATCTTCACCAACTTTCTTTGAACGACCCGAATTTTGAATCCGCAACAGAGCCTGTAATGTCTGCCGTTTGTCTTCATTATAAAACTCCGCAACTTACGTCTGAAGAAAACAAGCACCTGCATTTTACTGTGGCTGAAAAAATAGAAAGTGAAGGAAAATTTTGGTTTGCCACAACTATTATGAAAGGCAAAACATGGTTTCGCATTAACCCGGTGAATATTTATACAACGATGCAGCACATCGACGATCTGTTTACTACTTTAAAGATATATTGTGAAGCAGAACTGACAAACTATGTTTCGGTAAGTTGAAAATTTCATTGGCCATTTATAGAATAATAAGAAATAAAATTTTTAGAAGTGGAATCAAAAAAATTAGGCGTTGCATTAGTCGGGTTAGGTGGATATAGTGAAGAGCAACTTGCACCTGCTTTGCGAGAAACAAAGCATTGTTACCTGTCCGGAATAGTATCAGGCTCAGAAAAGAAAAAAAAGAAATGGAAAAAGAAATATAAGATTCCGCCGACAAATATTTATAGTTATGAAGATTTTGATTCCATAAAAAATAATGGGGCCATAGATATTGTTTATGTGGTTTTGCCGAATTTCATGCATGCTGAGTACACGATTCGTGCGGCGAAAGCAGGTAAGCATGTGATCTGTGAAAAACCAATGGCAATGGACGTGGAAGAATGTGATAGAATGATCAAAGCAGGTAATGAAGCGGAAGTTATGTTGTCCGTTGGGTATCGTTTGCATTTTGATCCGTTCAATCTCGAGATGATCCGATTGGCCAATAAAAAAATATATGGTTCTGTAAAAAAGATATCCGCATCCCACGGTTTAAGAAGCGCACACGGCTGGCGGCTCGATAAAGATAAGGCAGGCGGCGGGCCACTCATGGATGTTGGAATTTATTGTATTAATGCCGGCAGGTACATTACCAATCTTGAGCCGGTAACCGTAGAGGCGTTTGAAGGACCGAAGCACAACAGAGAAAAATTTAAGACAATTGAGGAATCAATGACATGGAAAATGGAATATCCGGATGGTGCAGTGGCTGAATGCAGTTGCAGTTACTCTGAATATGGAAATCATTTGCATGTTGATGCTGAAAACGGTTGGTTTGAAATAGCGCCTGCATTTTCCTATGGAGGTTTGAAAGGAAAAACTTCCGATGGCAAGATGGATATTAAACCTGTTAATCAACAGGCAGCGCAAATGGATGATTTTGCATCAGCCATTTTAGAGAAGAGACCTACTCCAGTTCCTGGTGAAATGGGAAAGCAAGATGTAAAAATTATGGAAGCTATTTATCGTTCAATGGAAAGCGGAAAACGAATTGAGATTTAAAAATCCTTACTTTTTTATTTACAAGTCTCTTAAAAACTCAAACAGTCATAACTTTAATTCTAAAAAATTAATTCTATGCTTGAATGGAAAGGAGTTTTTCCTGCACTTACTACACCGCTTACTGCAAATGACGAATTGGATATGGCTATGTTCGAAAAAAGCCTGTCTGCACAATTGAATGCCGGTGTGCATGGAGTTGTCATAGGCGGTTCTTTAGGTGAAGCAAGTACGTTGACAATTGCGGAAAAAGAAACTTTGATAAAATTCTCGTTGAAAAAAATAAATGGCAAAGTCCCGGTTGTCTTAAATATTGCAGAAAGCAGTACGAAAGATGCGTTGCAGCAGGCAACACTGGCGAAAGAATGGAATGTGCAGGGATTGATGTTATTACCACCGATGCGTTACAAATCCGATAACAGGGAAACGGTTGAATATTTTAAAGCAGTGGCCAATGCTACGGATCTTCCCATTATGATCTATAACAATCCTGTGGATTATAAGATCGAAGTGACACTGGATATGTTTGAAGAAATGGGTGAATGCAAAAACATCACTGCTGTAAAAGAAAGCACAAGAGATGTGACAAATGTGACAAGAATGAGAAACCGTTTTGGTGATCGATATAAAATTCTTTGCGGTGTAGATACTATTGCTATGGAAGAATTATTGCTAAGCGCTGATGGTTGGGTGGCTGGATTGGTTAATGCTTTTCCTGCAGAGACAGTTGCGATTTATGAATTAGTAAAAAAAGGAAATGTAGAAGAAGCTGCGAAGATCTATCGTTGGTTCATGCCTTTGCTCGAATTAGATATACATCCTAAGCTTGTACAGTATATAAAATTGGCGCAAGCACAAGCAGGGTTAGGAACTGAATATGTTCGTGCACCCCGACTCGTTTTGTCAGGTGAAGAAAGAAAAAAGATTTTAAAGATCATTGATCATGGAATCAGTTCTCGTCCTTCAATACAAAATTATCTGAATAAAAAAAGTGAAACTGCCGCATATGCGTAGTGTCTTGCCCGGTCTTTTTTTAATTTTTCTTTTTTGTCTTACCGCAAATAGTCAATCAACCTGGAAACGTGGAAGATTGAAAGTAACTGCTGACGGACATTCTTTGCAGTATGAAGATGGTACACCTTTTTTTTGGTTAGGAGACACAGGCTGGGAATTGTTTCATAGGTTGACAAAAGAAGAGATCAGTAAATATCTTGAAAACAGGAGAGAAAAAGGCTTCGATGTAATACAGGCTGTTATACTTGCAGAATTTGACGGTTTAAAAAAACCTAATCAATATGGTGAAGTACCATTGATCGATCTTGATCCCACAAAACCGAATGAAAAATATTTCGAACTCGTAGATTATACAGTTCAATTAGCTCTTGAGAAAAATATGTTTATGGGTTTGCTGCCAACATGGGGTGATAAAGTAACAAAACTTTGGGGTGAAGGTCCGGTGATATTTAATGAGAATAATTCGTATATCTATGGAAAGTGGCTGGGCAATCGTTATAAAGACTACCCGAATATTATCTGGATTTTAGGTGGTGACCGTCCACCCATTACGGATTCGGTTGACTACCGACCTATATGGAGGGCAATGGCGAAAGGTATAAGTGATGGCGCAAATGGGAAAGCTATTTTTACTTTTCATACATCGGGTGGACATTCTACTTCAGAATATATACACTATGAAGACTGGCTTTCGATCAACACGATGCAGAGTGGTCATGGTAGCGGACATGATGTACCTGTATGGAAAATGATTGAACACGATTATCATTTAACACCTGCCAAACCAACGTTGGATGATGAGCCCAACTATGAAGACCATCCTGTAAATCCATGGCCGAAGTGGGATCCAGCCAACGGTTATTTTCGTGCTTATGATGTACGAAAGCAAACTTATCGTTCTGTATTTTCCGGTGCATGTGGAGTTACTTATGGTCACCATGCAGTGTGGCAATTTTTTAGTCCGCGGGAAGACACCGTTAATCATGCTGACCGCTATTGGACAGAAGCGATCGACAGGCCCGGTGCATTCCAGGTGGGTTATTTAAGAAGATTAATTGAATCACGATCCGTGGTGAACCGAATTCCTGATCAATCGCTTGTTGTGGAAGGGCAAGGTGAAAAAGGTGAGTATATTACTGCATTCCGTGATGGCAATAATAAATACGCAATGATCTATTTACCGGTGGGCAGGAAAATTGCAGTAAATACTTCTTTCGTGAAAACAAATCAAATTAAAATCTCATGGTTCAACCCAAGGAGTGGTAAAATGGAAAGAGAACGTCTTTTTAAAAGACAAAACGTAATGGACTTCATTTCTCCGACAACAGGTGTGAGTAATGACTGGGTTTTGATTATTGATGAACATTAAATAGCGATAATTGTTCTAAAACTTAAGTTATGACCGATATGTTTAAAGATGCAACAACAGAAGAGATCAATAAAGCAGCGGAAGCTGCATGGAAAGCTTTTCATGTTTACAGAAGGTTATCGCTGAAGCAGAGAGCTGATTTCATGCGTGTCATCGCTAAAGAAATAGAGAACCTGGGTGACGAATTGATCAAAACGGCAAATGAAGAATCACATTTACCAGAAGCAAGATTAAGAAGCGAAAGAGCAAGAACCGCATTTCAATTAAATAATTATGCCGATGCGTGTGAAAGAGGGGAGTGGCTTGAAGCCAGAATTGATACGGCAATACTGGACAGAAATCCTCCGAAGACCGACTTAAGAAAAATGCTTATACCACTTGGCCCCATCGTTGTTTTTGGCGCAGCTAACTTTCCCTTTGCATATTCAACCGCTGGTGGCGATACTGCCTGTGCTTTGGCAGCAGGATGCCCTGTAATTGTTAAAGCACATCCTGCACATGCAAACACGAGTGAAATGGTTGCCGCAGCAATAATGAAAGCCGCAAGGAATTGTAATTTGCCTGCCGGGATTTTCGCCCACATCCATGGAGTGAAAAACGAAGTGGGAGAGTCATTGGTAAAACATCCGCTAATAAAAGCGGTAGGATTTACCGGTTCATTTTTTGGAGGCAAACAATTATTCGATTGGGCCAATCAGCGCAAAGAACCCATTCCTGTATTTGCAGAAATGAGCAGCATCAATCCTGTTTTCTTATTGCCGGAAAAATTAAAACAATCTGCCAGGGAAACGGCGAAACAATATTCGGGTTCTATCACTTTAGGAGTCGGGCAGTTTTGTACAAACCCAGGATTAATTATTGGAATTGACAACGATGATCTGGAAACATTCATTCAGTCGTTAGGTGAAGAGATAAAAAAGTCTATGCCAGCTGAAATGTTGCAGGCGGGAATTTTCAAGAATTACGTCGAAAGAAGGGCGAATGCAATTGCGCAGGAAGGAGTAGAAACAATTGCTACATCTGAAATTGAACCGATCTTTAACCAGGGAGTTCCTACGCTTGCTTCCGCAAGCGCCGCGGCATTTATCAATAACCCGATTCTTCACCAGGAAGTATTCGGCCCTTATTCAATGATTATCCGGTGCCGTGATGTGGAAGAGATGATAAATGTTTCACACCATATCGAAGGACAATTAACAGCAACATTGATGGCAAGTGAAAATGACATTAAGAACAATGATGAGTTAGTTGAGTCGGTAAAAAATATTTGTGGCCGTTTTATTTTGAATGGAGTTCCTACAGGAGTGGAAGTTTGTCTCAGTATGCAGCACGGTGGACCATTTCCTGCCACAACAGATTCACGATTTACTTCCGTAGGTGCAGATGGCATAAAAAGATTTGCAAGGCCAATGTGCTATCAGAACTGGCCTGATGAATTGCTGCCTGATGAATTGAAGAATGAAAATCCGCTTGGGATATTTAGAACTGTGAATGATAAATTGATGAAAGACAAAATCGGTTAACGAAAAGCTTTTCCCGGGTTTACCATTTAACACTTACATGCGGTCAATGTGAAATCGCTTTACAAAAATATCTCCTGACACTGTTACACCCTTTACAGTTACTGTGTATGTTGTATTGGGATCTGCAGTAAAAAAATGAATGGTTGCTTCACCATTGTTATCCGTAATTAAAGGCCCACTCCAATAAATTGTCGTACGCCGATCCGGAGTATCATCCTTTTTAGAATTCTCTTTGCTATAGTCGGGTTCCAAAAATGCAGTGGAATTTGAATAGCCCTTAGGGTAGAAGTTTGTGACGTATGTCTTATTATCTGCCTGGTATCCCATTCCTGCGCGGGTATGTACAATAATAACACCGTTTGCTCCTTCCATTCCATAAATTGCAGCTTCTCCGCCAGTCAATACTTCTATAAAATCTATCTCGGTGGGGTTGAAAGTATTTAAGTATGACATTAATGGGCTCATGCCGGAGTCTCGGATATGGCTTAATATCTCTGGTTCAATTTCTACACCATCCACTACCAATAAAGGTTCTTCGTAGTTCCCAGCCAGTACGAATTGGTGCCCCTTCAGTTGTACTCCCGGAATAAACATAAGTGAATTTGCAATTGACCCCCGGCCACTGGTTTTGATCATATCTCTTGTCAGAACTTTTGAAAAAAGGCTAACTCTTTTGCTTTCGTCATAAGTCGGCGGTTTTTTTACTCTTGCCCTGACAATTACTTCTTTTAATTCTTTTCCTTTTGCTGGCAATATAAAGTCATTGCTTTCTTTATTTTTCTTATCGATTTCGCCGAGCGTTGTCAATGGCAGATATTTTTTCAGGTTTAAAGGAGTTTTAACTCTGGGGAAGACAATGGAATCGAGTTCTACTTTTCCTTCAACAGGATTTCCTTTCTTATCAGCTAACTGTATTAAAAATCGAGTACTGTCTGGATATCCGTTTGTATGAAACTTAAAATGTCCCTCTTCGTCAGTAGTATCAACCTCAAAAAAATTTTGTGGTTTAGGACATATAAGTATAGTTACTGCATTTGATAAAGGTTTCCCTTTTTGATTCATTGCAGTTCCATGTAAATTGAAAAACCCATCGTCATACTTTTCAGAACTTTTAGATCCTGTTGAATCGGTGTCTATCCAATTAGCATATTTTTTCTTTTGGGTTAGCAAAATCAAATCTTTCTGTTCATCTGAGTGCTCATCTTCCATTATTCTTCTTATGTCATCGTCATCAAAATATTTTACGCTTGCATCATCCGTAACGGAAACGGTGAATAAGGATAACATGGGTTGTTTATTTGCTTCATTGAACGAAAGATCAAGATTTACCTTTTGCCGTGCCTTGTAATTTTGCTGATCTGTTTTCATTGCTATCGCCGGCTCGTTGGCATTGATATAAATATCTCTCTCACTCAATACATGTTCATATTCATCAAATAAAAGCAGCGTAGCTTCTCCATCAAAGAAACTTTTTTTTGGAATTACAGTCCGATACATTCCCTGTCCTAAGCCTGCAAAACAAACACTGTCCCTTGTTATTGCAAGTAAATATGTAACAGTGTACTTATTATAAAGAGAATCTCCTAATGATACTTGAACAGTAAGTGCTTTTTGATCTTCGCCCACAACGGAAATATCGGCAGCATAGTCATTTGTTGGGGGAAGAGAATAAGAAAGCTTCTCATCGTTTTTTGTCTCGATATACCCTGTGTAGTGCCGCCCACTCCAGGGAATAAATGAAACCTTTCCCAATCCCGGTAATGACGTCTTAAACCTTGCTATGACAGAATCTTTGTTATCTTTTAAATATCCTTCAGCCTCTACCGGACTATTATTTTGATCAACGACACGAAAGGCTATAAGGTTGCTAACTCCTGAAATAAGAGACCCACCTTCCGGAAACATTTCAAATCTTTGAGTAGTTGCTAAAGGATAACTGGCACTTTTTTTATCAGACGCAGAGTCATCAATCGGTGCGCTTTTTGGATTTACAACATAAATTGGATCAACACAAATATTATTGCTGTCTGCTTTAAGTGTATTGTTCGTATATCCTCGTAACCAGTAATTTCCCTGGTGTAAAGAAAAGGGCAGTTCGATACTGCCATCGAGCCTTAGCGTTTGGGGATTTAAGATAAACTGGCTAATAACACTGTCGTTATCATCTACGAGATCAACAAAAACGATTCTACTTTGATGGCTAAGCTTATGCGATACTTTGTTCACCAAATAAGTGTTGAACCAAACGGTTTCCCCAGCACTGTAGATTGACTTATCAGTGTGAATAAAAATGCTTTCAGAAGTGTTTAACTCAAGAGTTCGGATAAGTTTACCCGCCACTTGCATAACATCGTTAACGTGGTCATTCTGGCAAAACGAAAAACAACTGGTAAAAAGAAAGACCCATATAATATTTCTTTTAGGATAGGTCATAAAGAAACTTAACTTACAGCGATTTTAGCAAAAAGTGACCGCCCGATTTATTTTTTAAAGTGCAAGGCTTGTCTCGATTGTTCTTGCTAAAAGGAAACAGACATTTGGCGGTCTTCCTTATAATGCAGGTATACAAACCATCCCGTAATAGCAGTAGCGGAAATAAAATATGCAATCAATACATAATTGATCCAGGGAAAAGTTTGGGAAGCACCAAACCAGTCACCGAAATAAAATAGAATTCCGAGTGCAAATGCATTTTTAACTCCTTCCCAGAAAATAGCAAAAGGATTGCGATCCATTAATTCGGTATAGGCATATACGCTTAAGAAAACAAAAGCACCGTACAAATAAATATAGTTCGCATTCATTTTATTTATGAATGCTATGTTTCCAAAAAGGTAGCTAATGGACAATAGCGCAAAAATAATTTGAATCCAACTCCAAGTTTGTAAACCGGCAGAAGCCCTTGGTGCATACTTATTAAAATGATAAACATCTTCAATTTTATATAATGGATATTTTTCGGCGACGTCTGCAGGGCGGTAGCCCGTCGGTTTAAACCAGAGAGTAAATCTTTCTTTCCAGCTTTGGGTTCTCCAGGCATCTTTCATCAACAACCATAGATGCTGAAAATTAATTTTAACAGGATTCCATGTTTGTGCAGGTCGGGTAACTCCATACACCGGGGGTACACCAGGCAATTCTTCCTGGTAGGTGCCAAATAATTTATCCCAAAAGATAAATATCTGTCCCAGGTTTTTATCAAGGTATTCTTTATTGATCGCATGATGCACACGATGATGGGAAGGAGTGACAATTATCTTTTCCCAAACCCCCATCTTATTAATATGCCTTGTGTGATACCAGAACTGCGCAAACAATTGTAAAGGTGCTACAATGGCCACCACTTTAGCCGGCACTCCTAATAAAGCCGCGGGTAACAAAAGGAACGCAAACACTTTTATAATTTCAGAAATGCTTTGTCTCAATGCACAGGCGAGGTTAAATTCTTCGCTGCTATGATGAATCACATGCAGGTTCCAGAAAAGATTTATATGATGACTCCAGCGATGGACCCAGTATCCTGCAAAATCAAGAGCGATAAATGCGATCACGTAAGTCCATAAAGTAGATTGAATATGTACTATAGCAACTTTATTCACTAACCAGCTATATGTGAGTATTGAAATGCTAAGCCCCAGCACATCCTTAGTGACATTGGTAATACCACTGCTAAGACTGCTGATCATGTCCATATTTCTGACCGTATCATCTCCTTTGTACCAACCATACCATTTTTCAAATAATACAAGAAACAGAAACGCAGGCATGGCAATGAGAAGGATTTTACCGTAGGCTTCCATAAATAGCAAATCGTATTCTCAAATTTAATAATAATTATTCGGTACAGACAATGTGGGAGAATATAATGGAGCAGTTTTTCCAATCTACAATGAGGATTTTATTTTCGACACAAAGGTCATAAAAACCCATCGGGGTCAGGCGACCCCAATGGAACAAAAAAACACCAACAATAGCGAAAAAATTGAACGCCTGTTTTTCAAGGTCTACTTTATATTTATTTCAAGGTCTACTTTATATTTAAGTTTAAATGACTTTTAATTAATAAACAATCAGCTAATAATTTTCTTCCAGGTATTGTTCTTTAAGACTGAATCCAAAACTGTGCAATTCCGGATTTTTTTGATCGGGGATTTTTGCTACTGATAAAAACTCATCTTCAATTTCCGCAATTGTCTTTAGGAAATTATTGATTGAATCATTTGTGATCTCTCTTAAATGATCAAGATCCTTTTTATAAAGATGGTCAGAAAGGTATTGTGTAAAACTTTCATTAACATCAGGAATATAAGATTCCCGGCGACTGACAAGTAATGTATTTTCTTCCATAAATCAAAATTGATTTTTAGAAGATAACGAAATTCCATGCCACCGGAAATGATTTTGATACTTGGGGAAAAATATTGTTGAGTTTGGATTGTTTTTTTTAATGTGACCGTGGCAAATAAGATCAGATTATATCTTATTAAAATAATTGTGGGAAAAACTCACCTCATTTGTCCCATTCCCATAGACCCCACTTAAGGTTGTCTGGAATTTTTATTCCCGACTGTTTTAGCGTGAGCATCGCATGCCCACGATGGTGCCCTTCGTGCGCAATAAGGTACCCGACGAATGGGATCAGCCCTTTTTTAAATCCCTTCACCTTCCCACCATCGTCCCAACTTTTATCTATAAATTCTTCCACAGCCTTTCCGCTTTCTTCAAAAGATCGCTTCAGTATTTTTTTATCGTACGGAGTATCTTTATCGAAAGATCCATATTTTTTAAAAATTTCTTTTGCGGCAATCTCGATCCATCTGAGGCGTACATTATTCATATGTACCAATTGCTGGTAGATTGTTCTTGCCCGGCTGGTTAGCGTTTTTGCCATGCCTTCATCACTCACACTGTCGATGAACAAAATGTTCATTCGGTTATTGATTCGCCAGGCATCCAAAAGTTGTTCCTTCATTTTTATCAGTTGTCCGGTAAACAAAAAACCCTTTCGTTTTTCGAAAGGGTTGGCATGCAAGAATATTATTTATTAACTTTTTTTGTCTTTCTCAGATTTCTGCGATTTTACATAATCATCATAAGCCGCGGCAGCAAGTGTTTCACCGGTAATTTTTACAACTTTTGGGTCATTGACTCCGGCAAATTTGATAGATACAGTTTTATCAAAATGTCCTAATGCTGCTGCGTTGTAATTCACTTTCAGCTTTGCTGTTTCACCGGGTTGAATTGGTTTCTCAATTTTTTCGGGGGTAGTACATCCACATGATCCCCAAGTGTTCTCAACCACCAATGGCTTGTCAGTGATATTTTTTATTTCGAAAAAAGTAGCGACCGGTACGCCTTGCTTTATTTTTCCAAAGTCGTATGCATCGGTATTTACTTTGGCCACATCATCGGGCTTGGACTGAGCTATTACAGCTATACCCAAAAAAAGAGTGGTTAACACTAAGAAAATTTTTTTCATTTTTACTGATTTTGTTGTTTTAAAATTTCAATGGAGGCGTTTGCGGGTGCGGATCCTGCCGGAGCTTTCCACACATTGCCTGTAATTTTTATTTGCTTGGATAGATTTCCGTTATAAGTGATGGTTATATATTTTTCAAAATGTCCTTCAGCGGCGGCATTATATCCAACCCTGATTTTGTCAGCTGAACTTGCAGGTATCGGTTCACGATTCCATTCCGGAGTAGTACAACCACAACTGGCCTGGACATTGTCAAGTTTTAAAGCTGATGTCCCGGTATTTTCAATCTTGAAAGAATAATACACCGGTTTACCTTGCGGAATTTCTCCAAAATCATGTTCCGTTTCTTTCAAAGCCAATACATCTTTCTTAAGGGAATCAGACTGTGCATTTACAGCCCAAGTCCAGCCAACTAATAAAATAGATATCGCAAGTTTTATCATGATTATAACTTAATCATATATTTCGGCTCGTAAAATTATATCAAAGATGTCAGACTTCATAGAATGGATGCATTCAAATTCGGTATTTTTTAACAGACCTTAATATTCCTATTTTTGCCCACATGGACAGTCAAACCTCTGAAGTCACAATCAACGGGAAATTGTCATTTGACAAATTTCGGGAGGAGGTTATAAGCGATTACAAGATTGCGGTATTAAGCAGGGAGGCGAGCCTTTTGGCCCGGAAAGAAGTACTTACGGGTAAAGCCAAGTTCGGCATTTTTGGAGATGGTAAAGAACTCGCCCAGGTCGCCATGGCTAAGTTTTTCCAGGCGGGCGATTTTCGCAGTGGTTATTATCGTGACCAAACGTTCATGTTCGCAACAGGATTGTCGACCGTCGAACAGTTCTTTTCCCAGTTGTTTGCTGACCCCGATGTAAAGAATGATCCCTTTAGTGCAGGCCGCCAAATGAATTCTCATTTTGCCACGCCGTTTGTTGACCAGAATGGGGAATGGCTTGACCTGGCTAATCGAAAAAATATTTCGTCCGACATTGCTCCTACATCAGGTCAAATGCCCCGTGCGCTGGGCCTTGCATTGACTTCAAAAACATTTCGTTGTGTGGAAGAACTAAAAAAGTTCACTAATCTCTCAAACAATGGCAATGAAGTTTGTTTTGTAACTATTGGCGATGCGGCTACCTCGGAAGGACATTTTTGGGAAACTGTAAATGCAGCGGCGGTACTGCAGGTACCGATGGCAATTTTTATCTGGGATGATGGTTATGGAATTTCTGTTCCTACAGAATTTCAAACAACAAAGGGATCGATATCTGAAGCGCTGAAGGGTATGCAAAAAAAAGATGGAACTAACGGCATTAATATCTACTCTGTAAAAGGCTGGGATTATGCCGGAATGTGCCAGATCTTTGAAGAGGGCATTAGTGCTGCAAGAAAATCACACGTGCCGGTGCTTTTTCATGTAGAAGAAATAACGCAACCTCAGGGACACTCAACTTCCGGAAGCCATGAACGCTATAAACCACCGGAAAGATTGGAATGGGAACATGAGTGGGACGGAATAAAAAAAATGAAAGAATGGATCCTGGAAAACTCACTAGCAAATGAACAGGAGTTAAGCGACGCGGAATTATATGCCAAACAATTTGTTCGTGACAGCAGGTCAAATGCCTGGGAAAAATATGTGGGCCCGATCAGAAAACAGGCTTCGCAAACCGTTGACCTTATAAACAACATGGCAAAGAGTGTTCCGCAGGTTGCCCCTCAATTAGCAAAGCTATCATCTGAACTTGTTTCTAATCACGAGCCTTTACGTCGTGACTTATTAAAAGCTTTGAATGCTGCACTGGACCTGGTAGGAGAGAAAGATGCCGCCTATTGGACAAAAGATTTCTACAACGATCTATTAAAGGAGAATAAAAAAATTTACGATTCGCATTTATATAATGAAGGACCCAAAAGTGTATTGAATGTAAAGGAGGTTAAAGCTGAATATGGAAATGATTCGCCGCTGATCAATGGATTTGAAGTTTTGAACAGGTACTTTGATGCTGCGTTTGCACGCAATCCGAAGTTAATAGCTTTTGGTGAAGATGTAGGTCAAATTGGTGACGTAAACCAGGGTTTTAGCGGACTGCAATTAAAATATGGCGAAGAAAGAATTTTTGACACTGGCATTCGTGAGCTCACGATTATGGGTCAGGGAATCGGTTTAGCTATGCGTGGTTTAAGGCCCATTGCTGAAATTCAGTACATCGACTATTTATTGTTTGGGTTGGAGCCGCTAAGTGATGATGCAGCTACACTTCATTACAGAACATTTGGTCAGCAAAGTTGCCCGGTCATTGTTCGTACAAGGGGCCACCGGCTGGAAGGCATCTGGCACAGCGGTTCACCCATGGGTATGATAATAAATTCTTTGAGGGGAATGCGTGTTTGTGTACCAAGAAATATGGTACAGGCCATTGGCATGTATAATACCTTATTACAAAGCAATGAACCTGCACTTGTCGTTGAATGTTTAAATGGTTATCGCTTAAAAGAAAAATTTCCTTCTAATTTACTGGAGTTTACCGTTCCTTTTGGAGTTCCTGAAGTGATTAAAGAAGGAACCGATGTTACAATCGTTTCGTATGGCTCTGTGCTTCGCATCATTCAGAATGCCGTTAATGCGCTGGAAGCTTTTGACATCAGTTGTGAAATAATAGATGTGCAAACTCTTCTTCCTTTTGATATTCATCACAAGATTCTTGACTCACTTAAAAAAACAAGCCGCATTGTTTTTATTGATGAAGATGTTCCGGGCGGTGCAGCCGCATATATGTTCAATAAAGTAATGGAAGAACAGGGAGGCTATCGTTATTTGGATGTCGCACCGCGAACAATCACCGGCAAGGAACATCGGCCGGCTTATGGCAGCGATGGTGATTATTTCAGCAAACCCAATGCTGAACAAATCGAAGCGGTGATTAAAGAGATGATGAAAGAATAAAAGCAAAATGCCTTACAATCATGGGAAAGCAAAATTGCCTTAGCCTATGACTTGGATTATTTGTAAAATGAAACCGCTTTCACTATTGTATAGTTTAAAATGGTTGCTATTAATACAAATATTTATCAATCATTTCCTTAAGTGCATTTGTTCCGGGCGAAGGTGCGTCAGCATCAATCAAGGAGCCGTCTTTATTAAAAAGTAAATACCGTGGTATGTTCTTAATAGAGTATCCTTTAAAAACAAATACAGAATCTGTACTGGTTATAACAAAGCTTTCGTCCGAAGATAATTTTTCCGCGTTGCTTGCTTTTTGCCATTCCAGAAATTTGTTATCGATCGAAATTGTGAGAAAGACAATATCTTTTCCGGCATAAAGTCTCTTGAGTTCCCTCATAAGAGGAAGTTCTTGTCTGCAAGGAATACACCAACTCGCCCAAAAATCTACTAATACTAATTTACTCTTTATAACTATCAAGAAGTTTATCGGCGGAAATAGCCGCGCTTGAAGCAAATGGTAGAAGGAATTTTCCATTTTCTGCCATCGCATATTTTTCTTATTTATCTGAACTTCGTGCTAAATTTTTAAGAGCCAGTCTATATGTTTTGTCATTACATTCTTTTTTAGAATATATTTCAACACCGCCCGGACTAATTATCTTATTCCTAAGAGCCGTATATAAAACATCGGCAATTAAAAAATTTTTCGTTATACCATGAAAATTATCCTTTACTGTTTGAAGAAACAATCGAAATGAAGCGGGATCATAAATACTGGAGACTCTACCTCCGCTATATGTCAAAAAACTTAATAAATCACGCAAAGAACTATAATAAAACTTTAGTTCGCTATGTGATTTAATAAGGTTACCGTATGAAATCAATTCAGCATAACGTTTCTTCGGTACGTTACCTGAAAAATATTTTTTGGTCGCCCAAAAATATTCCACTTTCAAGGCAAATATTTTCGCTGCCAGATAGTTTATCATTTCACTTTGGAATTCAGGAGATATTCTATCTTGCCGTTGTCAAAGAATCGATTTTCCAACCTTAATAATTGCCATTGACTATTGAGTTGCGAGGTTACCAGGTTGTCATTTTTTGAAATAGAAGACGCGGCTTTTACTGATTGATATTGAGGGAGAAAAAAACTGGCGGGTAAACGTTCCTGGATCATTTCATCAAGTGCAGCAAAACTATGTAATTCTTTAGTCCTTTTTTCATCTGCGCCTACGAACTCAACATCTCCAAATTCCTTCATTTGAATAGCTATTTTATCATTTGGATAGAGTAGTATTGGTCGGTTAATCGTCTGGCCCCAAATAACAGTAGGTTGAGTAATAAAAATTTTACTTTCTTCGGCTCCTTTTTGTAGATAGACGCTATTCTGATCCAAACGAAAAAAGCTGCTGTATAAAAATTGAATGTTAACTTTTTCCAGCCAATAAGGGCTTTTACTTGCTTCTTTAAAAAAAAGTGAATCGGCAACAATCGAGGCGGAGGAAGACAAAGTTTCTTCTTGTTTAATCTGGTTAATCAGTCTCGTGCTACAACTACAAAAAATAAGTACCAGCGACAATAATATGACGAAATTTTTATTCACTATGTGATGCTATAAAATTAAAGGCAAGCAGAAAAAATCTCTTCCGGCTTGCCTTTTGAATTATTACTGAACTTGGGTATACATGCATTTGTGCTTGCTACTGTCAGTAGCACAAGTTTGAGTGCACGTTTTCGTCCAACCATCTCTGTCTGTGCAATCTTCTTTTTTACTACAACAATGGCCTCCATCGACCGGCGCATCTCCTCCTGTAATTTTTTTTGCTCGATTTTACTTAGGCTTCGGCCTAATTCATTAAATCTTTTCATAATTAAATATTTAAATTTACGAAATAGGTTTGAGTTCGATACACGTATACCAGTCGAACAACAAACATCTTTTATAATGGTATTGTCATGTTTCACATTGACTGCTAATGCGTAAAATATGTAGTAAGTCTTCTATTTTGTTATCGTCCTGTTTTGAAAACCATAGATTGTTCCAGCGAAGAATTGAAAAGATGATTAAATTTTTGTCTTCTTCTGCTTTAGTTGATGTATATATGGCAAGCCGATCAATATTTATTCTTCACTCTTCATTGTTGATACACTCCTTTCACTCTTGTTATCTTTGATTTATTAATTCATTGCCATGAAACTTACCCTTTATCAAATTGATGCTTTTACAAATAAAGTATTTGGCGGTAACCCGGCTGCAGTTATTCCGCTGGAAAAATGGATCGATGATGACCTGATGCAAAAGCTGGCATTGGAAAATAATTTAAGTGAAACTGTTTTCTTTGTTCCGACTGCTAACGGAGAGTATGAAATACGCTGGTTCACACCACTTGCTGAAATTAATCTTTGCGGACATGCAACGCTAGCTTCGGCTTACGTGTTGTTTGAAATATTAAGAATGAAAAAAGAAAAAGTAGTTTTTAATTCTAAAAGCGGGCCACTGACCGTTAAAAAAGATTCTGTAAGTCCTTCTTCAGGGGGATTCAGGGGGCTTATGGATTTTCCTGCATGGAAACCTCAACGCATTTATAATTATCCCGGTAATTTGAGAAAAGCACTTGGTGTTTATGAGATTGTTGGCATATACAAAGAGCGTGACTTGCTGATAGAATTAAACAAAGAGGAAGATGTACAAAATGCAAATCCTGATTTCAGTGCGATAAAAAAATGGAACGAGAAAGTGATCATTACTGCTCCGGGGGGTGCGTCTGGCCGCCTGGAACAGCCTGACGCTCCTGTAGATTTCGTCTCCCGTTTTTTTGCTCCATCTGTCGGTATTGATGAAGATCCTGTCACTGGGTCTGCACACTCTCAATTGATCCCCTTCTGGAGTGAAAAATTAAATAAGAAAAAAATGCATGCAAAGCAATTGTCTAAAAGGGGAGGCGAACTCTGGGTTGAACACAATGATGATCGTGTTCTCATTGCCGGCCAATGCGCATTCTATATGAAAGGCGAGATTGACATAACGTAGTTATATTTTTCCTTGCTATTGAATTATTATCTATCAATGAAAGAGCTGCAATTTTTGTAGCTTTTTTTGTTTATCAGCAAAACACTTATTTTCATGTTTGTGCGGTATTTTTTTAACATTTATGCAGTTTTTTGCAGGAAAAATTATTTTTTTTTAAGTGTATTTGCCTAAATTGCCTGCCAACTGCTTATTGAAATGCTTAAAAAAGAACGCCAATCGTTTATCTTACGCCAGGTAAACCTGCACAATAAAGTACTTTCTTCGGATCTCAGCCAGGAAATGAAAGTATCAGAAGATACTATCCGCAGGGACCTAAATGAATTAGCCGACCAGGGAAAAGTTATCAAAGTGCATGGCGGCGCACTTTCGAAATCTTTTCATCTTTCTCTCCACTCTCAGAATGTGTATTCTCTCGACGAAAAAAAGACCATCGCAAGCAAAGCTTCAGGGCTTATAAAAGACGGAATGTTTATAATGACTACAGGTGGGACTACGATCATAGAACTGGCAAAGGCATTACCTCCTGAGTTATCGGCAACTTTTATTACGGGCAGCTTGCCGGTAGCGTACGAATACATTCATCATCCAAATATTGAAGTGATTTTTATAGGAGATAAAATTTCAAAAAGTGCTCAAATATCAATTGGTGGTGAAACTATTTCAAAGATCAGGCAGATAAAAGCTGATCTCTGTTTTTTGGGAACCAACGCGATCGATATCACCAATGGTTTGACAGATAGTGACTGGGACGTAGTGCAGGTGAAAAAGGCGATGATTGAATCATCAGAAAAAGTGGTCTCGCTGGCCATTTCCGAAAAGTTGAATACGTCCCAGCGAATTAAAATTTGTCCCGTGAGTGATATTGATGTGCTGGTTACTGAACTCGACAGTTGTCATGAATTATTAAAGCCTTATCATAAAACCGGTGTTGACATCCTATGAGTAATTTAAAAGAACAGAATTCTATCATTTTTAAAACCGCTCTGTATGAGACATTTCAAAAAAATTAATTACTTCAGGTGGCAGCATTTATCTCTTATGCTGCTGCTGCAATTATATGGACTGTGCCTGATGGCGCAAATTCATATAAATGGTAAAGTGACCGATGCTGAAGGAAAAGGTGTTCCCGGTATTTCTGTGTCTGTAGCAAATACAAATTTTGGCACCACTACAGACATCAACGGCGTATACGATATAAATGCGAACCTGCGTGAAGGAAATTATAATTTGGAATTCACCGGAGTCGGTTACAAAGCAAAAACGCAATCTCTTCAAATTGGAAATGCTGCTTCTTACACTAGCAGATGTCAACTTGACATCCGATGCATTAAAGATGGATGAAGTAATTGTAACCGGGGTTTCTCTGGGAACTACCCGCAAACAATTTGGAAGTTACATCAGTACTGTAAAAGCTGATGAATTAACGAAAGGAGCCACATCAAATGTTTTGGAGGCCTTACAAGGTAAAACTGCCGGTGCCCACATTATTGAAAACGGCGGGGATCCCGGCGGAGGTGTTTCAGTAAGACTTCGTGGTACCAGTTCTATTTTGTCTTCTCAGAGCCACTATATATTGTTGATGGAGTAATTGTAAATAATGCAACTAACAGGGTTACTAATACTCAAAATTCTTACGATGGGTCAACTTTTGTGGGAACGATCGGGCAGAACAGGTTAGCTGATATAAATCCCGAAGATATTGATCACATTGAAGTATTGAATGGTGCCGCTGCCGCTGCCATTTACGGATCGAGAGCAAATGCGGGAGTTGTTCAAATATTTACAAAAAAAGGAATAACCGGTGCCCCGGTAGTAAGTTTTTCCAGCAGTATTATAATGAATCAGCTTAGAAAAAAAATACCTGTCAACCAGTCACCTACAAAATTTGGCGGACCTACAGATGGTCCCGGCGCTCTAACGCAGGATATCATTACCGCTGTTAACGCTCATTGCCTACCAATACAACACCGGTTACACGTTATGACTACCAGGATTATATTTTTCATACAGGAATTGGCACCGACAACAATGTTTCTGTGTAGTGGTGGCACGATAAAACGAAATACTATGTATCCGGTTCATACTATTATAACCAGGGAATAGTAAAAATACCGATTTCAGAAGATTTAGTTTCAGGGCTAACATTGATCAAACATTAAATCGCTGGATCAGTTTCAATATCGGGTTGAATTATATTAATAGTGCTTCTGATGAAAAACCAAATGGTAATTCATTCTTCTCACCAATGAATTCAGTTACGATCATTGGAAATTTTCATGACATTTGGCAGAGGGATGCCTTGGGAAATATCCAGGCTGTTGGTGAAAGAGGTCGTGTAAATCCTGTTTCAGTAATTGAAGATTTTAAACAAAGGAAGAAACAAACCGTGTTATTGCAAGTCTTGGAGCAAGATTAAAACCAATAAAAGGTTTAACGATTGATTATACATTGGGTATTGATAATTATGCTCAGAACGGTACTACTTATATGCCGCCTTTTGCTTACAATGTGAACACAGCTTTCTTTGGTGGTGGTCCGACTCTTGATCCAACATTAAACGGTTATGCAAGCGCCGGCAATGATTATTTTTTCCAGATCAATAATGAATTGAATGGAACCTACCAGTTTAATATTACACATGATATAGCTTCCATCACACAGGTAGGTTATTCAGTGCAATACGAAAAAAATAATTACTCATTATTACAGGGCAGGGGTCTTAGTCCTTTTGTACAAACTGTAAATGGCGCCGGCACTCTGCTGCCTTCTACTGACGATAGAAGTGAAATATCAATTTCAGGTGTTTATCTTCAGCAAAATTTTAAAATTAAAAACCAATTTTTCGTTACGGGTGCAATTCGTCGCGATGGTTCTTCTGTATTTGGCGAAGATCAGCGTAATCAAATCTATTTGAAAGCAAGCGGAAGCTACGTAGTGTCTGAATCAAACTTCTGGAAAGAAAGCATGAGTTGGTGGAATCTGTTAAAAGTAAGAGCTGCTTATGGTCAGTCAGGTAATTTAACTGGAATAGGTGCCTATTCACGTTTTAATTCTTACACATCTAATTCCTATTTAAGCAGAACAGCCTTAACGTCGAGTTCAACTGGCTAATGAACATGTAAAGCCAGAAAGACAAGGTGAGCTTGAAATAGGAACGGATATGTCCTTCTTTAATGACAGGCTTGGTTTAACTTTCAACTGGTATAATAAAAAGGTTAAAGATCTTTTGTATTCCCGGGCCATTGCACCTACAAATGGTTTTTCAAGTTTACTTGACAACCTCGGATCATTGCAAAACAGGGGATTTGAGATTCTGTTGACCGGATCACCAGTCGTCAAAAAAAATCTTCGCTGGGATGTTACTTTGATTTATAATCATAATAGAAATAAAATCCTGGATGTCGGTTCGTCTCTAATTCTTCTGAGCACAACAGCTGGTGCACCTGTTGCTTTATTGCAAGGTTATCCTATTGGAATTTTTTACGGAACATTTTTCGCGGTTGATGCCAATGGAAGCCAGGTGAAAAATTCTTCAGGTATTCCTCAAATTGAAAAAGGAGTTCAGAACTCTCCCTTGTCATATACACCGCAACGTGATCAAAATGGGTTACCAACAGGAACTACATTAAGAAAAGTAATTGGTGACCCCAATCCTGATTACACAGCTACGCTGACAAATGAATTAAGTTATAAAAAATTTGGGTTGAGAATTCAGCTTGATGCCGTTCAGGGTGTTGATGTGTTTAACGCGGATTTCAGAACAAGGCAAGGTGTAGGCAATGGTACAGTCGCCGAACAGGAAGACCTGGGACAAGTGCCACGCGGCTATGTTCTTGGTGTTTATCAAATTGAACAATGGCGTATCGATGATGGTTCATTTGTAAAACTGAGAGAAGTTTCTCTAAGTTATGACCTTGGTAAATTTAAATTCTTTAGAAATCTTACCGTAAGATTAAGTGGTCGTAATCTTATTTCCTGGGATAACTACAGGGGATATGATCCCGAAGTAAATTCTCCCGGACAAAGCACTTTATTACGGGGAATTGATTTTGGTTCAGTGCCTATTCCACGCACTTTCCAATTAGGTATTGCAGCTAAATTCTAACCGCTAAAAATTATTGTTATGAAAAAGAAAATCATTAAAATGTTATCGTACGGAGTATTTGCTTCAATGCTTTTATTCCAGGAGTCTTGCAAAAAAGACTATGTTAATCCCAATGCTGCGACTGATCAACAAGTGTTTAGTTCAGCGCAGGGACTAACAGGAGTTGCAATTGGCTTGCAAAGAGTATACACCGCGGGACGTGCGAGTTCATTGTACAATCGTGTAACCATAAATGGATTGCTTACAAGTGAACTAACAGTTTTAAACCAGGGTAACACAGGGGAATACCAACTACAACTTGGCGGTGGCTCTGTAGATGGAACTAATACATTGATGAGCGGATTGTGGACGAGCAGTAATAAAATTATCTATGATGCAGACAACGTGATAACAGGAGCACAAGGCCTCTCGGACAATGGTTATGCGAGTGGCTTAATCGGTTATACAACCATCTTTAAAGCTCTGGCTCTTGGCGACATGGCTATGTTTTGGGAACAAGTTCCCGCCAGTATCGGTGAAAACGTGAACTTTATTTCACGCACCGATGGTTTTACAAAGGCAATCATGGCTATTGATGATGCGCTGTCAGCAATTAATGCCAGTCCCATATCGTCATCTTTTCTTTCGAATATTCCTGCCGGCATCGATATACCCAATGTATTACATGCGTTAAAAGCAAGGTTTTCTCTTTTCATTGGTAATTATTCACAGGCTTTATCGGAAGCGAACGTTGCAAGTCTTACAGTAAAATCCACTTTTAATTTTTCATCTGTAAACCTCAACCCGATTTATGAAACACATACGTCAACTAATAACGTGTGTGCAGCTATCGATACTACTACTTTAGGATTGCCTGCAAGCTTACAGCCAAATCCTGCAGATGAAAGGCTGCCCTTCTATACGACATCGGCTTACGCTTCTAAGATCAAGGGCTTTGCGCCTCTTTCTAACCCGACAAACTCATGGCCAGTTTATCTGCCCGGAGAAATGACTTTGATAAAAGCGGAGGCCTATGCACGGCAGAGCACACCCGACCTTACGAATGCATTGATTGAATTAAATAAAATTGTTACGAAGCAACCGGCTGATGATCCTTATGGCGTGGGTGCAGATCTGCCACCGCTGGTTGGTCCATTTACCCAGGATGAGATCTTGACTGAGATATACAAACAACGGTGCATCGAATTATATATGTCAGGATTTAAATTAGAAGATATGAGAAGATTTGGAAGACCGGATACCGAAAAGAAAAGGAACTTTCTTCCTTATCCTTTTTTAGAACGGGATAATAATACGAACACACCTGCGGATCCTGCGTTTTAATTTCGCAAGCATAAGCATAGCATGGGCTGCCTTTCCAGGCAGCTCTTTCATTTTATTAGCCTGACGGTTCCAATATTAATATACATTCCTGTGCAACGATAAGCGAATTTGCTTTGTCAAAACGAACGAATAATGGATTATAACAAACTGGTTAAAGACTGTCTTAAGGCTAAACCTGAAGCCCAACGACAACTGTACGAGCATTTTGCCGAAACAATGCTTGGAGTTTGTTATCGATATACCAAATCGCTTAAGGACGCTGAGGATGTATTGCAGGAAGGTTTTGTAAAAGTTTTTTTTAATCTGAAACAATTTCGGAATGAAGGTGAGTTGGGCGCATGGATTCGCCGGATCATGGTGAATACAGCTCTCAATTTTTTAAAACGAAATCATAACTACAGGGACCAAATGTATTTTCCGACCGAGCACCTGCACCCGGTAATGACAGAGGACCCGGTAATTATATTACAGGCAAAAGAGTTAACCGATCTGATAAGGCAGCTACCTCCGGGTTATCAAACGATATTTAACCTTCATGCTATTGAAGGTTATTCGCATGTGGAAATAGGCGAGATGCTGGGTATTACTGATGGCACTTCGCGATCGCAATATGCAAGAGCAAGAGCTTTGCTGATCAGTTGGCTACAGGATTATTCCGTTAATAAAAAAGAAAATTATGGCGGCAAATGAATTTGAAAAAAATGTGAAGAAGGTTATTGCGGAATTCAAACTTCATCCCTCCGATGAGGTTTGGCAAAATGTAGAAAAAAGAATAGGTGAAAAGAAAAGAAAGAGGAGAGTGATATTTTTTATTCTTTTTGCAGCAATAGGCTTGGCTATAGGCACCTATGGCCTGTATGATTATTTAAATGAACCAAGTGCAAGTTTTGATTCTGCAGAGTTGAAAGACGCCAAAAAGTCTCAACAGGAAAAGGCGCAACAACCAGAAACCAAAGAAAACAAAAATAACGATCAAACGAAATTAAATACGACAGCGAATGAAAATCCGATCACTATAATTGCTGAAAAGAAATTGAGCACTAATAAAAAACAAACTAAAAGTTTTCATAAGAGCATCGTTAAAAACGTCATCAGTCAACCCAACCGGGAAAATAAAATCACATTTGCTAAACCGCACAAGGAGATACAAAAACAAACCCGAAATCGAAATAACAGCAAAGAAGCAAATGTTAGCATAACCGACTCGGCACAAAAAACAAGCAGTGCGGAGATTGCTGTAAATAACAAACCCAATCTTGTTACTTCGAAAGACGGAATACAAACACAACAGACAATTACAGGGAAAAATTCAAACATTCCTGATAGCAGTTTAACGAAAAACGAAGAGAACAAAGACCGGGCAGATACAGTTCAACGTAAAAACATAGTAAGAAGACAGGCTACTACCAGAGGATGGAAATGGGGCGTCAGTTTTTCTGCCGGCTCATCAAAAATAGCACAAGACATTTTGTCTTTGAGCAACGATAAAAGTTACAATAGCACATCTTATAATAATCCGGGTGCGTCTCAGGGAAGCGGCCAAACTTTTTATCCCGCATCGTCAAGTAAACCCTCGTTTTCCTTTAAAGCCGGGATAGTAGTGAAAAAAAATCTGACAAAACGAAGCAGCTTGTCAGTCGGCATCGACTATGCATACCTTGCTGACAGAATTAAAACGGGAATAAAGATAGACAGCTCATTATTTTTGCGTAGCCTGTATAACGCCCCATATTTTTATATTGGCGCACCTGTCAACAATAGCAGCACGTCGCAAAAAGAATACACAGATCGTTTTCATTTTATCGAATTACCCATTATTTATGATTGGAGAATAACAGGGAATGCAAATCATTTCCTTTCACTAAATGCAGGAGTATCTCTAAGATATCTTATTTCGGAAAAAGCTTTGGTTTACGATACAACCGCCGGCGGTATTTATTATCACAATAAAAATCTGTTTACTAAAACTCACTTTAATCTATTGACTGGTTTTTCTTATCATTTTTCCGGGGTAAAAAAATCTGAATGGAGCATTGGACCCATATTTTCATTTGACCTGGATAAAACTCTTAATAGCGAACTTGATACGAGAAAATATTTCATCTATACGGGCATTAACGCAAATATTCTTTTTGGAAACTTGAAAAAGAAATAACGGCAACCCGCCCTCACTTGCCTAAAATATTAATTTAAAAATTTTGCTGTCTGCAGGCAACGCTTTATCGAAAGGCATTGTCAGACTCGAAAATCACCGTTATGAAAAAGGTATCAATTGCTGTCTTATTGGCGACCTCCTTCTTTTTTCAAAGCTGCCTCAAAGATAAAATCACTCACACCTACACAATTCTTACACCTATTTATAAAACCAAAGATGAGGTGTATGCCAATCTAAAATCAAATGCGCCGGAACAGATCAAATCGCCGGGAAAAATTTTTCTTTATGGCAATTATATTTTTTTGAATGAGATTGATAAAGGTGTTCATATAATTGATAATAGCGATCCTAAAAATCCAATTATTAAAGCATTCATTGATATTCCCGGCAATCTCGATATTGCCGTAAAGGGAAATGTTTTATATGCTGACATGTACCAGGACCTTGTTGCAATAGATGTTGCCAATCCCATGCAGGCAAAACTGCTGAAAGTTGTTCCAAATGTTTTTCCTGAGCGCTATTACAGCAATGGTTTTGTTCCCGCTAACAATCGCATTATTGTGGGATGGAACAAAAAAGATACTTCGGTAGATGTACAGCTTCCTTCCGGCAATTATTTAGTTTATACCTATACACCGAACGCACTTGGTGTAGCCGCCAATGCCGCTGCACCAGCTAAAGGAATTTCCGGCTCCATGGCGAGATTTACAATAGTCGATGATTATTTGTTTGCTGTGGATCATCATACGTTAAGATCGATTTCAATCAGCAGTACACATGATCCTGTTGTTAAGAATGAAAGCAGTGCAGGATGGGATATCGAAACCATTTATCCATTTGAAAATAAGTTATTCCTGGGGTCGATGGGTGGTATGTTCATTTTCGATATATCTAAACCGGAAAATCCTGTTAACGAAGGAAGTTTTGTTCATGCCCGGGCCTGCGACCCGGTAATTACGGATGGAAATTATGCTTACATCACTTTGCGGAAAGGCACTACATGCGGAGCCACTAATAATGAGTTGGAGGTAGTTAATGTCAAAAACCTTCAATCTCCGTCATTCGTAAAAAGTTATTCAATGACAAATCCTTTTGGACTTGCGATGGATAATAATAAACTTTTCATTTGCGATGGAAAGGACGGGATCAAAATGTACGAAGCTTCTGATCCTTCAAATCTTGTTTTGAAAAAACATATCAGCGGACTTGAAACTTATGATGCGATAGCGTGGAATAACAATTTAATTGTTGTGGCTAAAGACGGCTTATATGAATATGACTACAGCACTCAGAACGATTTGGTGGAACAAAGCAAACTATCCATTAACAATTAAATCTTGCTCTATGAAATTATTTTTTGTAGTTGCATTTAGCCTGATTACGATCAATCTTGCTGCTCAGAAAAAAATATTTTTCTCTTCACAAAACTATGCGGGCTTACTTGAAGGAGAATTTGGCTCGCAGTTTCAACTGGAAACGATCAATGGGTTAAAATATAAATCATGGTTTGCCGGCCTTGGAACAGGCATTGATTGGTATTATAAGCGAAGCATTCCTGTTTTTCTTTCTGTAAATAAAGATCTTTTTAAAAAGCAAAAGCGGAATTTTTTTATAGCTGCTAATGGAGGTATTAATTTCCCGTGGGAGAAAAGTGGTTATAACAATGAATGGGGATATACAGTAAAAAAAGCAATTCCCGGAATTTATTGGGAGGGAGGATTCGGTTATAAAATCGGGACGAGGAAAACAAATGACGCTTTATTAATTCAATTGGGCTATAGCTATAAATATGTGGGAGAAAAAATTCAAAATAATTATATCACTCCCTTTTCAGATTTTGTACTATCGCAGGAATCTCCCAATGATCGTTTCAATTATCATTTAAAAAGATTATCAATAAAAGTTGGCTGGAGCTTTTAAGAAGATAAAAACTTCAGATTTCTTTTAATACCGTCAAATTTTGCTCTCTTTATTGGTGAGTCTTTGAATATTTTTTTAAATGATTCTTCCGTTAATTCTTCCCAGTCGGTTAAAGAGAAATTTAAAATTTCTGGAAGAGGAGCGAATTCAATTTCACCTGTAGTTTTTGAAAACCTGTTCCATGGGCATACATCCTGGCAGGTATCGCATCCGAACAACCAGTTATCAAATTTTCCCTGCCCGTCCGGAAGGCGGCTTTCATTTCTTTTGGTATCACCATCTCTTTTAATTCAATCGTGAAATAGGAAATGCATTTGCTGCCATCCACAACCTTATCGGGAAGAATAGCATCAGTAGGACAAGAATCAATGCACCGGGTACACGTGCCGCAATAATCTTTGGCAAACGGGTCATCATACTCTAATTCCAAGATCAGTGATGAGTGTAGCGATAAAATAAAATGAACCGAATTGTTTCGTGATGAGGTTTCCATTTCTCCCTATCCAACCCAAACCGCTTTTTTGCGCCCAACTTCGTTCAAGCACAGGCGCCGAATCAACAAATCCTCTTCCATGAATTTCACCAATCTTTTCCCGTATAATTTTCAGAAAGGATTTTAATTTATCCTTTATCACTGTATGATAATCTTTCCCATAAGCGTATTTGGAGATCTTCGGCAAAGCTGCGTTTTGGTTTATTGAAGGAAAATAGTTGATCAAAAGAGTAATAACGGATTTTGCCCCGGGCACTAATTTTTGCGGATCAATTCTAAGATCGAAATAGTTTTCCATGTATTTCATAGATCCCTGCATGCCTTTGGTCAGCCATTTTTCTAATCGTCGGGCATCGTCATCTAACTTTTGGGCAGGAGCGATACCGCAAAAATCAAAACCAAGAAAATAAGAGGTTTCCTTTATTATTTGTGTATGCAAACCCGTATTCAATTCTCTTCTATTCATGAGTGCAAACTTAATTTTTCTTTATCCAATCACTTAAATGCTATAAAGCATAAAAATCGAAATATCTAAATGATCGTTTCCATTCCTCTTCCGAAAATATTCTCAAGAACCATTTGAGATTTTTTATTTTTGGAATATCTTGTTCACCGTTCCGCCACGATCAAAACTTAAGCCACATGAAAATTCTTATCCTGTCACCACTGTGTGTATTATTTTCATTTTCTCTTTTTTGCCAGGAAAAAGGGAAGATAAAATTTGGTAAAGTATCCTCTTGAAGATTTTGCTCTTGCCCTATAGACGAAGCCTGAGAAGGTAATCGCAGAATTTTTGCCGGCTGTTAAACTCTATTGACAGGCACTCGTAAATTTTTCATCTAACATTTTCTTTATCTCCATTTGAGCATCGGCCCTGTCTTCACTCAATAGTTTTTTTACAAAAAATATATAGGCGTATCCCCGGCAATAATCAATGAGCGGATATGTACCAAATAATCCCGGGCTTGACACAGCAGTAGCTTTACCATCTTTTGCTTCAATCACCCATGCTCCCAATGCATAGTTATATCCCTCCGCTACTTTTGGCGCATATTTAATTTCATCAGGTCTTGTTTGTACCTGCAGCATTTGATCGATAGCAGCCTCGCTTAAAATTCTTTTGCCATTATACATTCCTTTATTCATCAGCATTAGCAGAAAGTGCATATAATCTTCAGCGGTGGATTGTGCCCCGCCGGAAGGATTTATGGCTCCGCCGTTCATGTTAGTGAAGGTCGTTCTTCGCATCTGCAGGGGAACAAATAATCGTTGCCTTGCCAGAATATCAAACCTTTTTTTGCTGATTACTTCCAATATTCTTCCGGCGATATTTAAGCCGATATTGCTATAACGAAATTCTTCTCCAGGGTTAGCCTGGATGTCTTTTGCGGCAAATGAGTTCACTTCTTCTTCCAGTGAAGGAAACTTTTTGCGTTCAAGCAATTTTAAAAGAGTAATCGGCTCTGAACGAATACCCGTCATGTGACAAAGGCAATCCCGGATAGTAATATAATTCTTGCCGTATTTTTCAAATTCGGGAAGCCATTTGGTGATCTTATCATCCAGCGACAGTTTTCCTTCATCGACAAACATCATAACAAGAGCGGCCGTAAGCCACTTACTGCAACTGGCAATAGGAGCCTGCGTTTTGCTATTAAATTCGCCCATTTCCTTTTTGTAAATAAGTGTGTCATTGTTTTTCCAGATCATTACGACGAAATCCTTCCCCAGCATTTTTTGCTGTTGTTGAAGAAAGTCATCAACATCGCTGAAAGTTTTCTGGGCAAATGTCGTCTGTAATAATAACAGGCCAATCAATAAGCTTGTGCCTTTCATGCAGATGGAAGAGCTTTTATATGCCATAGTTACACCTAAAAGAGGAATGAATGATTTTTGCTAAATAAGTATGTTTTATTCATGGTACAAAATTCAGAGTTTACATTTAAAACTCAGCTTAATTAAATTAACTCCCCTTTAGGGGATGGGGGTACAATTATATGAATCTTGGAAATTTTACTATAAAAGCAGCCGAAGCTTTCCAGCAATCACAGCAACTGGCTTTTAATGCGAAGAATCCGAACATTGAAACGGAACATATTTTAAAAGCTTTGCTGAGTCAGGAAGATTCTGCTGTTGAATATTTATTAAAGAAAAACAACGTAACTATAAACCTTGTTGAAAGCAAGCTCGACGAGCTCATCAGTAAGTTGCCAACAACAAATGGCGAACCTGCACAATCAATCGGTCGTGATGCCAATAGTGTGGTGCTGCGTGCAGGCGCTGCACTAAAACAATTTGGCGACGAATTTGTGACTCCGGAACACTTGCTTCTTGCCATTGTTCAGGGTAATGATGCATCAGCAAAACTTTTGAAAGATGCGGGCCTTACTGAAAAAGGCCTGGTGACTGCTATTAAGGAACTAAGAAAAGGAGATACGGTTACCTCTCAAACACAGACACAGGAATATAATTCCCTGAACAAATATGCCAAGAACTTAAATGAATTGGCAAGGCAGGGCAAACTCGATCCTGTCATTGGTCGTGATGAAGAAATTCGCCGAACACTCCATATACTTTCGCGGAGAACAAAAAATAATCCCATCTTGGTTGGCGAACCGGGCGTAGGTAAAACGGCTATTGTCGAAGGGTTGGCGATGCGTATTGTAAATGGAGATGTGCCCGAAAATCTAAAATCAAAGGTCATTTATGCATTGGACATGGGGCAACTTATTGCCGGCGCAAAATACAAAGGTGAGTTTGAAGAAAGATTGAAAGCAGTTATAAAAGAAGTAAGTACCAGCGATGGAGAGATCATTCTTTTCATAGATGAAATACATACTCTTGTCGGTGCAGGTGGGGGCGAAGGAGCTATGGATGCCGCCAATATTTTGAAACCAGCCCTGGCCCGTGGTGAGTTGAGAGCCATTGGGGCAACTACACTAAATGAATATCAAAAATATTTTGAAAAAGACAAGGCTCTTGAACGTCGTTTTCAAAAAGTGATGATCAATGAACCAACGGTTGAAGATGCTATTTCTATTTTGCGCGGTCTGAAGGACAGGTATGAAACGCACCATCATGTGAGAATCAAAGATGAAGCGATTATTGCCGCTGTTGAATTGTCCAACCGTTACATAACTGATCGTTTCTTGCCCGATAAAGCAATCGACCTGATCGATGAAAGTGCCGCAAAGCTTCGCCTCGAAATGAACAGTATGCCGGAAGAACTGGATAAACTGGAAAGACAAATACGCCAATTGGAAATTGAAAGAGAAGCGATCAAAAGAGAAAATGATGATCAGAAACTAAAGGAATTAAATACCGAAATAGCTAATCTTTCTGTTGAGCGGGATACATTCAGGGCAAAGTGGAAAGAAGAAAAAGAGATAGTGGAAAAAGTTCAGAATGCAAAAGCGGAAATTGAAAATTTGAAATTACAGGCCGAACAGGCTGAGCGGAATGGCGACTATGGAAAAGTAGCGGAAATACGCTACGGCAAAGTGAAGGAACAGGAAAAAGAAATTGAAAAATATAGCAAACAACTGGAAGCAATTAATGAAAAGCGTTTGCTGAAAGAGGAAGTGGATGCTGAAGATATCGCTGAGAATGTAGCCAAAGCCACAGGTATCCCCGTTTCCCGAATGATGCAAAGTGAAAAAGAAAAGCTGCTTCAACTGGAAGAGCATTTACATGAAAGAGTGATCGGACAGGATGAAGCCATTACGGCCGTTGCCGATGCTATTCGACGCAGCCGCGCAGGATTACATGATCCCAAGAAACCTATAGGCTCTTTTATTTTCCTCGGAACAACAGGAGTAGGTAAAACAGAATTGGCCAAAGCGCTTGCAGAATATTTATTTGATGACGAAAGCATGATGACCCGCATTGACATGAGCGAATACCAGGAAAAACATACAGTGAGCCGTTTGGTGGGTGCGCCTCCCGGATATGTGGGCTATGATGAAGGAGGCCAATTAACAGAAGCCGTACGGCGTAAACCCTATAGTGTAGTATTGTTGGATGAGATTGAAAAAGCCCATCCCGATGTATGGAATGTTTTGTTGCAGGTTCTTGACGATGGACGCTTAACGGATAACAAGGGAAGAGTAGTGAATTTTAGAAATTCCATTATAATAATGACCAGTAACCTCGGCAGCCAGATCATCCAGGAAAATTTTGAAAATATTAATGAACAAAACAAAGATGAAATTGTTAACAGAACAAGGTTGGAAGTCATGAATTTGCTTCGCCAAACCATTCGTCCAGAATTTTTGAACAGGGTTGATGAGATCATAATGTTCCAGCCATTGCTCAAAAAGGAGATCAGGGGTATTGTTAACATACAGCTCAATAACCTGAAACGGCTTGTGGCTCAAAGCGGAATCCAGTTGGAATTTAGTGATTACGCACTGGATTTTTTAGCCGAACAAGGCTTTGATCCTCAATTCGGTGCAAGACCCTTGAAAAGACTCATCCAAAAAGAGATCGTAAATCAACTTAGCAGGCGTATCTTGGCGGGCGAAATTGATAAATCTCAACCTGTGTTAGTTGATGTTTTTGATAATACAGTAGTATTTAGAAACGAAGTGGCTTCAAAAAAATCTTTAAAAGAGAAAACTAAAAAGGCAACTTCATAAAGACTCCGCCCCAGGCGGAGAAAGGAGTAGTTTAAACATGGCATTTAAAAAAGAAATTGAAATCATTATCGAACCAAAGACCATCTTTGTAGGTAATGAAGACGCACCTGTAACACTTATGGAATTTGGCGAATACGAAAGCGAAGCTTGCGCCAAAGCCAACGAAGTGGTAAAACAATTACTGGAAGAATATGAGGGGAAACTTAAATTTAATTTTCGTCATTTTCCTCAGACCCGTATTCATCAACGCAGCCTGAAAGCCAGTGAAGCAGCAGTAGCTGCGGTGCAGGAAGGAAAATTCTGGGAAATGCATAATGTGCTATTTCGGAATCGGCGCCAGTTAGGTACGGTTAGCCTGAAGCTGCATTCAAGAGAGGCCGGCATCAGCAATAAGAAATTTTTAGAAGACCTGGTAAATGGCAAATATGGATGGCAGGTACAGGATGATTTGAAGGAAGGCATTGATCGCGGAGTTAAAGAAACTCCTTCTTTTTTTGTTAATGATGAACTTTTCACCGGAAAGCCCAGTTATGAAAACCTGCGCAAGGTCATCGATAGTGCACTTAAGAAAGCAAAACGTAAAACGCCGGAAAAAAAAAGAGCGTAAAGCCCAGGATTTAAAAAAATTTATCCCGCCATGTGGCGGGATTTTCTTTGTTAAAAAGTTCCCGGAAAGAATTCCGGGAACTAATTGATGCAAAAAATTATTAACAATCAAAGATAACTTAATCACCGGTTGCATAATGAAAAAATGTATTTAATTCTATCTTCTTAATTGAACAACACTACCGGTAACTAAATATTTTCACTTGTTCCAAATATATTCATGTGTAAATAAAAAGGAAATGCTTTCATTGGAAAACATTTCCTTTCGCTTAACAGATGCTATCAACGCTCATCAATAATGTAATTTCAATTCCACTCTTTTATTTTTAGCCCGCCCGGCTGCTGTGGTATTATCAGCGATGGGTTGTTCGCCGCCATAACCTGTGGCTTCAACCTGGCTTTCATTCACTCCTTTGTTAATAAGATACTTCTTTACTGCATCGGCGCGATTCTGACTAAGTGTTTTGTTCTCGTCCGCATTACCTGCATTTGAAGTGTATGCTGAGATAGTCACTTTCAAACTTGAATCGCTCGTCAACACGCTCGCTACCTGGTCGAGAGCTTTATCCGATGAGGAAGAAAGATTATAGCCACGTGACGGGCTCCAAGTAATGTGACGGGCCATTATATCTACTTTGCTTTGTGTGCCTTTATCAATTTCAGGACAACCATGATTAGCAGTCGAACCTGCAAGATGGGGACAATTATCTTCTTCATCATTTACTCCGTCATTGTCAGAATCGGGAATTGGACAGCCTTGGTAACGTTCGACGCCGGGTATCGAAGGGCATTTATCATTATCATCATTTATACCATCGTTGTCAGAATCAGGAATCGGGCATCCATTGTATTTTGCTACTCCGGCTACTGTTGGGCACTTGTCATTATCATCATTTATACCATCGTTGTCAGAATCAGGAACCGGGCAACCGTCGTATTTGGCAACTCCGGGTGTATGAGGACATTTATCCATGTCGTCATTAATACCGTCGTTGTCCGAATCCAATGTTTCCGGTATCTGAGGAGTGGTGACAGCAACGGACTTCTGTTTGCCTCCAAATAATCTCAGGTTTAAGCTAGCCTGCACACCACTGTTATGAGTGTTTGTTACAGTTGTCGATATTTCATTTTCCGAAGACGAAGAAGTAACGTCCATTAAATTTTTTAAACCATGCATATATCTGACCGTAAGTGAAACAGGCGAATTGGGCATAAGTTGTATACCACCTGTCAGCCCTAGATCAAATTGTTTAAAATCGTCTTCATTTTTGATTTTATGGTCAGCCGCATCTTTTAAGCTCGCCCCAACCAGGAAGTCAAACTGCGGCCCCACCAGAAATGCAAATGAATTCCCCGCATTTATTTTTAATGGAACAGGCACGGAAAGATACCCGAGGTTTTGTGTCCATTTGTATGTTCCCGTATTATCCGTGAAATAGTACCGGGCGCCCATTTGGGAATAAAGTACACTGGGCTGTACAGCAACTGTATTACCAAACGGTATATTAAGGTACACACCGCCAACCGGGCCGAACTTCCATTTCCAATCGTAATTATTATTCAATTCATCTTTTGAATTCAGGTAGGAGTCATTTGCTCCAAGTAATATTCCGCCGGAAACGGTATTTGATTGCGCAAAGGTGGTTGTTGCAATAGCCGTTGCAACTGCAACGAACAAAAGTTTTTTTGTTTTCATATCACTACGTTTAACATTAACAATAGGGTAAGTAATTATCCCTGAGACATAATCTTGCCTTACACACTTCAAAAGCCAGAATAATAAAAGTTCATGCCACCATCGATTTTTAACAGGAGATTATTAGCAATATCCGCTGATATTTGATCGTGGCAGGCAGAAAAACTATAATTTAAAAACTCATACCAGGGAAAAAGAAGAAATGATACCGTAGCGATCGATATGATCCGGGTTTCGACAAAAAAATTGTAACTAAAAATGCATTTAAGGAAATATTCATTTCTTTAAGGTGGAAGAAAATCCACATAAAGTTATTATTCAGCCAGCTCACATGAGTAGCTATGAGTAACTTATTTGCAAACACAACTATGACAATTTGTAAAAGATTGTAAAAAAGGTATCTATTTTGAAACAATGGTATTTTATATCTGGTGAATGAATAAAATAATCCCATCGCTATTTCTTTGCCTGCTGGTAATGCAGTGTTTTGCACAAGAGGACTCGAGTGCTAACAGGATTGATAGTTTTTTAATGCACCGAAAAGGTTTATTTGGAAAGCTTGCCCGCAATGTTATCTTACACCAACCGGAGTCTCCAAACACACCGGTTCGTAATGATCTTTTGTTCATGGCCTATAAAGGAAAAATTATAAGAAACGTTTTTATAAATCGCCTCGACTTTGGAGTGCCTCTCGCTGATACTAACGTGAGGTTAAAAAATAAATTGACACAACTGGCCAATGAATTTCACCACAAAACGAGAGACGAAGTTATAAGAAACAATCTTTTCTTTAAAACAGGAGACAAATTGGTTCCCTACCTCGTGGCTGACAATGAAAGGCATTTGCGTGACCTTCCTTATTTGCAGGATGTGCAAACCACGATCAGGAGCGTTGGAGATGATTCTGTAGATATTTTTATCCGCACAAAAGATGTGCTCTCAATCGGCGGATCATATCGTATGAGCAATGCAACTAAGATGGCTCTTGCCGTTTCTGAAGATAATCTTGCCGGAACAGGGGATGAACTTCTTTTCCGAAGTTTTTTTGACAATGACCGTGATCCAAAATTTGGCTATGGTGCAGAATATACCGCAAGAAACCTGGGCGGATCGTTTATTGACTGGACAGGAGGATACCTGTCCTTTAATAAGAATTTCAATACAGGAACTCAAAATGAAGAAACGGTGTACACGGGATTTATAAAACCATTGGTCAATCCTTACGTACGGTTTACATATGCAGCAAATGCATCCTGGCATATAACTCATCATGTATACAACTCAGACACTTTGTATGACACCAATAACCGCTACCGTTATTATAATTATGATGCCTGGATAGGTTGGAATACCGGGGCTTTTAAAGCCTCTTCCGCGACTGATGATGATCGTATGCGCACACTTATTGGTACCAGGTATGTGCAACAAAATTTCAGCACTGTTCCCCTGAAATATGTAGATCAATATTATTACCAGTATGCAGATTTGAAAGCAATCTTATCTTCAATCACTGTCTTTCGCCAGGATTTTTATAAGGCAAGCTATGTATATGGTTTTGGATTGCATGAAGATATTCCGGAAGGAGCGGATCTTTCGTTAATAACAGGGTGGACACAAAAGTCAGGACTTGAACGACCTTATCTTGGAATAGATCTGCAACGATATTTTTTCACCGCGAGAGAAAGTTATTTCAACTACACATTAAAGGCAGATGGCTATTTAAGAAACAAAAAAATTGAGGATATAAATTTTCTGTTTAATGTAGACTACTTCAGCCGTTTGGTAAAAATGGGTACACGATGGAAACAAAGAACATTTGTAACGGCAAATGTGGCTCACCAGTTAAGGCGAAAACTAAATGAACCTTTGTTCCTCGAAAGTGATTTCGGTGTTCGTGAATGGCGAAGCGATACATTAGTAACGGGTGACACAAGATTTACTTTAAAGGCCGAATCGGTATTCTTCACTCCATGGAACTTTCTGAATTTTCGTTTTGCGCCTTTTGTTTTTGGAAATCTTTGCCTCTTCGATCCTCTAAACAGGAATTTTCCTCACAACAACTGGTACAACAGTATCGGTGGCGGAATTAGAACAAGAAATGAAAGCCTTGTATTCGAAACCATGGAGCTTCGGGCTTTTTACTTTCCCGGAAAAAATCTTTTGGGTGAAAGATGGCGGCTGGAGCTTAACACAAATATCCGCTTCAGGTATAACCGGCAGTTCGAGAAAAAACCGGATTTCGTAGATGTAAATATTATGTGATCACCTCGGGAACGAAAACATGGCGGCGTCTTCATTTTTTCCTCCTAACAAAAGATCGGTGATAATTTCAGCAGCCACAAGGCTGAATGTAATTCCATTTCCTCCAAAGCCTAATGCATAAAACACATTCGGAGTTTTGGGATAATTTCCAATATAAGGAAGAGCGTCTTTTGTTTTTCCGAATACCCCGCTCCATGCAAACTCCTTTTTAAAAGGCAGTGAAGGAAAACATTTTTTAAAATCCTTTTCCAGCAAAACGGATTTTTTATCGAGGTATGTATACATGGTTTTCATGTTAGCAAACAATTCATCCCTGCCGCCGATCATAATACGGTTATCGTTTGTCGAACATAGGTACAAGTAAGGATCATCCGTACTCCACATCATAATCCTGTCTTTCCATATTTCATTTTTCTCCGCCTGTGATTCTGAGATGATAGCATAGGTGCAATCCAGGTTCACTATTTTCTTATCTATAAAATTTATTACTTCATAGCCGGTAGCATTTACGATATGATCGCAAACAAGGGAAAAACCATCATCCGTGTTTACCACCATTTTACCTTTTTTTTGCGAAATGTTTTTTATCCTCGTCCGGTCAAATACTTTTAATCCGTTTTTCAGACAATATTGCAAAATTGCGTGGGTGAAAAGATATGCATTGTTTGTAGCTCCTTTTTCGGAAAGGATACCGTAAGCCGCTTCCAGGTCATAGCTTCTTTTCATTTCCGGTGCAGACAAGAATTCAACATTAAACCCTGCCAGTTTTCTCGCTGCATATTCTTTTTGCAACATGTCTTTTTGCCGGCGATGAAGGGAAAAGAAAAGGCTTTTTCTTTTTGCATATTCCGAAAAGCCAATTCTGTCCATTAACTCTATTAATTTATCAACTGCATCGCCGCAAAGTTGGTAGGAGCGAACTGCCGAGTGTTCCCCAACCATTTTTTTTAATTTAAAAAGTGGGATATCCAATTCATATTGCAATAATGAAGTGCTGGCGCAAGTGCTGCCTAAACCAATGGTGCGACCGTCGACCAAAATACAATGGATACCGGCCTGTGTGCAATAGTAAGCGGTCAACGCTCCTGATATACCACCGCCAATGATGACTACGTCACAATTTTTGTTCTCCAAAAGTTTGGGGTATTGATAGGGCAACCCGCTTTTAATAAGCCAATATGGATAACCGGTAACTAATTCCATATTTGTCAATAAGACAAGATTGTGCCATTCATTTTATTTTTGCGGGCTGGCCATGCGGCACATATACGGTAACCGTTTTATAAAGTTTTGCCAGAAAAAAATGATTCAATTTACTACTACCATAATGCAGTTCGGGCAACAGGGCGAAAAAACAGGTTGGCATTATATTGAAATCCCTGCGGACATTGCCCAAAAATTAAAACCGGGAAATAAAAAATCATTAAGGGTAAAAGGAAAACTTGATGACTTTTCTTTTTCCGGAGTAGCTCTGCTTCCTATGGGAGGAGGCCGTTTTATTATTGCTTTAAATAAAGATTTAAGAAAAGGGATTCACAAACGAAAAGGTGCGATGCTGAAAGTTCAATTGCAAGTGGATGATCAGCCATATTTATTATGCGCTGAGTTTATAGAATGTTTGACTGATGAACCTCCTGCGCTTAACTATTTTAAAACGCTGCCGCGGGGACACCAAAATTATTTCAGTAAGTGGATAGAATCAGCAAAGACAGAACCAACAAAAGGGAAAAGAATTGCACAGGCAGTAAACGCACTTGCCAAAAAACAAGGTTTTTCTGAAATGATACGAGCGTTAAAGAAAGAAAGAGAAAACTGGAAATGAGTATTTCAATTACAAAGCCAGGGAAATAATTAAGCGAAAGCTTCTTCCTTTTTGACAGCATAAGAAATATACCAGCCAAGTGTCAGTATCAACACGTCATGGTCACGCCTTTGTTGCGTTTTCAAAATGTCCGGTAATTCACATACAAATAAAATATTACCGTTCTTGTGAATAGCTACTTTAACAGGAGAACTACCGTTCAAAGTATAAGTAAACTGGTCTTCTGAAATATCAATATTGCCGTGAATCTCCTGGCTTCCGTCGCGATTAATTTGGCCCATCTTAATACCATATTCATTTCGAAGTACCATACGATTCCGGAGGAAACCTTCTTTTTCGATTAAAAAAACTCTCTTTTCGTCATCGGTTGAAATCCGTATGGTCCAGGATGCGGGATGAAATGCAAGTGTAAGTAATGTCTCTTTGTTTTCCCTCAACTCATATATCTTTTCTCTTGAATCGCCGGATATTAAAAGCCATTTCATAATTTCAGATAATTGGGTGTAGGTTAAAATTATTTGATAGGGGGCGATAATTCCATGATCAAATATTAGTTAACCTAAAATTAATATTGAATTTTTGTTTGTGGATAACCTGTTATTAACTAACCTATATTACATTCAAAATAAAATACGCTTAAAGAAGAAGAGAAAACATTTCTTTGAAAAAGCGATCAATCTATCAAAAATAGGAACGCAGCAAGGTAAAAGTGGTCCTTTTGGATGTGTAATAGTAAAAAATGACGAAATAATGGGGGAGGGTTACAATACGGTCGTCGCATCTAATGATCCGACTGCCCATGCTGAAATAGTGGCGATCAGGCAAGCATGTCAAAAATTAAATAGTTTTCAACTAACAGATTGTGACATATATGCCAGTTGTGAACCTTGTCCGATGTGCCTTGGGACCATTTATTGGGCAAGACCGAAAAGAGTTATTTATGCAAACACCCGGCACGAGGCTGCGGCAATAGAATTTGATGACGAATTTATCTATAAGGAAATAAATACCGGTTTGTCGCAAAGACAAATACCATTTATTCATCACCCGCACCCGCTGGCAAAGAAAATATTTGAAGAGTGGAAGAATATGGAAAACAAGATGAAGTACTGATCAGGGTTGTTGCTGCAATCGCTGAATTACGAAATAGCTGATAAGGATAAGAAGAATCAGTATGATCACAGCAAGATATATCCATGAATATTCCCTCAAATGAATTGCCGGTCTTCTTTTTCTTTTATCCTTTAATTTACTTTTTAAATTCTTGTTCAATTGTTCTACTACAAGGTTCAGTTTTTCTTTATTTGTGAATTGTTGCAGTCCTTCCGCAGCATCATCAGCAAATTCGTTGTCCAGTAATTTTTTTTCGACCTCGTGCATTTTTTCGACAGAAAGTTTATTCTGCAAGTAAAGCAATAGAGTTTCCTGGTCAATTTCAGGTGAAAGATTAGATAATATGTCTTTAAGATCTTCTGACATTGTGTATGGCTTTCAGGAGCCGGTTAAATTCTGTGATCTATTGTTGTTCATTTTTCATTTTCTTTTCAAGCAGCAGGCGCAAATTTCTTTTTCCGTTTTGAATATAACTCTTTACCTGCATCATCGTAAATCCTGTTTCATCGCTTATTTCCTGGTAGCTCTTTTTCTCCAGGTAAAACAAAGTTACACATTGCTCTTGCTCTTTGGAAAGTTCCCGGAGAGCGTCCGTCATCAGGTTTAATGTATGGTCATCCTGTTGCAGGTTTTGCAGATCAGCTTTTTCGTCAGCCGCGGACATATACTTCTCCGTTAATTCAACCGGTTTTTCCCGTGCTTGTCCCGGATCTTCATCAGGCAATGGTTTTTTGCGACCATATACAGCCATGATTTAAAATAGTCAACCCGGTATTTCTGTAACTCAGTTATCACTTTCAAAAAAATTTGCTGTACACAATCCTTGGCTTCCTCCTCATTTTTTAAATACTTCATGCAAACACCCAATAAAAGCAATGTGTATCTTGGCAACAGTATTCCCAGCCATTCAGTGTTATGATCGGTGTAAAAATTCTCAAGCAATTGCTGATCGCTGACGTATGTAAACTTTGTCGGGTTCACCAATGGAAATTTACCGATTTGTATAAGTTAGATGCAAATCAAAATATTTTTCATAAATCTGTCGCGGCAAAGGTCAGGATATCATGCTGAAACTGCATCAGCCGGGCAGATATGGAAGGCTGGCAATATTTTCAATGACTTTTATCCGAAACGTAATGGTAAAAACAATTTGCGAGGTATTCAATTTTGCCCAACTTACAACCAAAGGAGAATACCGATCAAAAGGGAAAAAATAATTTCTTACCAGGCCCGTTGCCCCATTTCCCGAACTTAGTGGTGTGTCTTCCTTTTGCAATTTTTTTCCATACTTGCGTTCAAATTTTGAAAACTCTTTCTTGACGGCATCCACGCCATCTGCATCGCTGGCATATCCAATCAGTTGATAAAGCAGAATGGTATCTTTTGTATGAATAGAATCCTGCAGGTCAATTTCCTGTTCCGCAAGCCGTATTTCCGTGCGCTTTGCTTTAAAATCAAACGGATTATGTGTAGTATAGTCACCTTTAAAGAAAAACAAACTTGTGTCTGTTCTTTTTATAGTCATTTTATTTGTAAGTGTCCGATCATTCATCAGGTGGTTCAGGAAAGAACTGAAATGTACAATGTACGGATCCGACCGAAAATAATCCTTCGCAATTTTTAACAGCGGCTTGGCATCGATTTGCAGCACACCAGGTTCATCGTCCTGCGCATAGCAACAGGCATCAATCGCAATCGCAATAAAAATGAAAAAAAATTTTTTCATCTCATGAAAAAAGGCCTTTGACCCATTTAAAAATTACGGCATCCCATCCAATCATTTTGAACGCGGCGTAAAAAAGTACCACAGCAAATATTTTCTTCACTGTTGCCTGGGGTAACGATAATGCAAGTTTGCTCCCCAGCCAGCCTCCTAACACAAAAGCGACGCACATAATGCCAATTACTTTCAGATCTATAAAACCTTTATTATAATAATTGATCACGGCAAGAATACCGACAGGTAATAATAAAAGTCCCAAAGAAGTGCCCTGCGCCTGTGCCTGCGAAAACCCAAGAAAGAAAACAAGCGCCGGAACAACAATGATTCCGCCACCAACGCCTACTAATCCGCTCAAAGTTCCGGCAGCCAATCCCACAAGGATCAGCCAGAAAATAGTTTCTGCATTCATTTTTACCAGGTTATTATTTTTCACAAAAATTATTCTTTGAAATTTTCTTTATAAAAACTGATAGCTTCCTCAATAATTTTCAAAGCTGAAGCCTTATCCTGGAAATTGTCTATTTCCACTTTTTTATTTTCAAGCACCTTGTATTGTTCAAAATAATTTCTTAGTTCATTTAAAAAATGATGAGGCAGTTCTTCCATATTCTTGTAGTGATTTACCGAAGGATCATGAGCCGCTACGGCAATAATCTTATCATCCAGTTGTCCCTGGTCGATCATTTGCATATTGCCGATAACATTTGCTTCTACCAGGCAAAGAGGTTGCAGTGATTGTGAACAAAGCACGAGAATGTCAAGCGGGTCATTATCTTTTCCCAATGTTTGCGGAATGAAACCATAATTGACGGGGTAATGAAACGATGAATAGATCACCCTGTCCAATTTTAATAAACCCGTTTCTTTATCTACTTCATACTTTGATCTTGAACCTTCCGGTATTTCAATGATCGCATTCACTACTCTCGGCGCTCCCTTACCATAAAAAACGCCATGCCAGGGATGATGAACAGTCAGCATAAATGGATAGAGATTTAGAAATTAAGACTTGCTGTCAAATTTTTTTCTTTGGTTTATAGTATAACACATCTACTTTTTCCACAGTGATCAGGCCGCCGCGACCGCATTGTTCAAAAAGATCATTTACTATTGGCAAAAAGGAATCGATCTTTTCATCGCTGTCAACTATCTCAATTACTATGGGCAGATCTTCCGATAATTCAATCAGCCTCGCCACATGAATCCGGCTGCTCGGCCCATACGACATGATACCCTTTAATACGGTGCCTCCTGCCAGTCCTTTTTCTTTTGCCTTCAACAGAATAGCCTCGTATAAAAGCTGGTGGTCGACTTTATCAATTTCACCCACAAAAATTCGTAATAGTTTAGAGCGTCCCTGGAGTTCCATATTATAAAAGTTTCATGATAGCTACACCTGCAAATACACCGACAATACCCAATAAGACACTGAGCGCCGCGTAAATAATAAAATAGATATTGTCACCACTGCGCAAAAGGGTCATGTTCTCAAATGCAAAAGTTGAAAAGGTCGTGAACCCTCCGCAAAATCCTGTAATTAAAAACAATCTTGTCTGCGGGCTCAACACCGAAGTTTTTTCCGATGCCGCATAGATCAACCCGATCAAAAAGCATCCGGTGATATTTACAACAAATGTTCCCCACGGAAATGGATGAGGATACGATTCATTGAACCATTTCTGGCAAAGGTATCTTGCTATGCTCCCGAGGCCTCCGCCTAATCCTATAAATAAAAGATTCCTGATCATTTCTGAATAGTATCGATCTTACTATTTTGTTTGTAATGCATCGTGTCCATATCGTGATCAAAAAGAAATTTCAGATCCACCAGCCATTGACCGTTCTTCCTTAAAATTCGCAGGGTATCCTTATCATTTTTGTATGAATTGGAAAAAATGGTGATCGTAGTAGAATCGTTCACTTGCCGCGTATCATAAAAACGAAGAGAAGCATCGCGTAAACTGTCTCTTTCGTCAGGCGTTAGTCTTTGATAACTTCTTTTCGTAGCGTCGAGATAACCCAAATTCGTTGAATCCTGCAACATATAATTGGATGCCTGTTTATAATTCCCTTTCAGCGCCGCGTCCAAAAAATTCCTTGCTGCATCCATATCATTCTCCGACTTTGGTTCTTTTGACTCTTCATTGCTATTGCAGGCGAACAATGAAAAAAGAATAAGAGAAGAAATAATCGTACTTAGTTTCATGATTGCAAAGTAATGCAAAAAAACAGCAGGTTGATGATGGCACTTTTAGTTCATTTCACGCAAAGCACCATAAGGAGCAAAGGCGCAAAGAAATACTTTGCTTCTTATTTACTTTGCGTCTTTGCGTGAAATATTTCTCAAAAACTCAATTTCCTCCTGCATAATTTTTTAAGTACTCAAAATTTTCTGTCAACTCTCCATTTTTAGCGATAGTCGCTTTCTCAAGAACCGGCGAGCCTCCTGCGATGAGATCAGGCAACACGTATTTTATCAGTTGCTCTCCAAAATATCTTGATGCATCCCGCGGCAATTCATTAGGCAAATTTCCTATAGCAATTATATCAATGGAGCCGGGCAGGTAAGGAGCTGTTTTTTGCAACGTTTTTTTATCGACTCCATATACAGGATCTTCAATGGACTGATCACCCAAATTAATAGGTACAGAGCCATCGGCATCATCAGCAATATCTGATATAGTTTGAATTTTGAAATTTTCTTGTTGCGCATCCGATTTTTCAAATAGTCGCGGCATTTGTTTTTCCCAATAAACTCCATTCATCAATATGTCTGATTCATAAGCGTAAGGTAAAAATGTACACTCATATTCGTTCGGATGCAAATGAAAATCTTCCCGGGAATAAGTTTTGCTGCGCTTTATGCCGATACAGACTCACTACCTTTTATTTGTGTATATACCGGGTAAGGAAATTGTCTTTTGCAAATATTCATCCGGCTCCATTTCAACCACACCCACCAGGTTCATAATTTCCACCACGCCATGCGCCACACGACCGGAACCTGTAACCACGACTTTTACATTGGGAACCTCAGGCCAAAATAAGTATGTATCAATTCGCGAAAACTTCTTTGTTTATACACCCTTTCAAGTTGTATAAGCCCCGGTGCGGTTTCCGTAAGCCATCATCCCGTTATGTGCGCCGACTACTCCTGCAAAAAAACCGAAACCGATGATGCGCTGGCCATCTTCATGTTCGAGACATTCATAATCTATAAGAGTGATCTTTTTATCTAAAACCGTGCGCAGCATTTTTTGATTTCGGGGTTGTTCCTTTTTAGTATGGGAGAAAAATAAATAAGTTTTGCCCGCTACAAGATTTTCAGGTGGAACTTCTTTAATTCCAAAAAGAATATCGCAATCCGAGACATCTTCTTTCACTTCAATGCCCGCCATTGCAAACTCCCTGTCGCTAAAGCTGCGGGTAGTGGAGCTTTGCACAACCACTTTCACTGAATCGAAATTACTGTTCACCCATTTACATTGAGCCGGGGTTAAAGCTACACGGTTATCTGCCGGAATTTTTCCTTCTTTAATAAGTCCTATCCTGATCATAGTTGTACTTTTGCATTTGGCAGAGCAAATGTAATCGATGAAACGCATAGCATTGTATGGCATCTCATCTGCAATTCAAGAATATGAATCTCTTAAAAAGAATATTGAATATTGTGAAAAAGATACTGCTGCCTAAGAAAGATTGTTGCAAGTAAAATATTCCCGGCAACATCAAAGAATAATTGCACGCAAAATCTTAATATTGCAGCCCGAAAAAGTTCGGGAGTTCAAAAGTTCCATTGTTCCAGGGTTAGGTAGAAAATAACTTGTGAACTTTGAAACTTGTTAAACTTATTCAACCTTTGAAACCTTTAAATGCCCAGATGGCGGAACCTGTCTGCCGATAGGCAGGTTGGTAGACGCTTGAAAGGTTCAATAAGTTTCAAAAGTTTAAGAGGTTTAATAAGTAACCACGGGGATAAGAAGCTCTTTTGATTTTAAGATTTCAACTTCTGAAATTTGTTGAACTTATTCAACCTTTGAAACCTTTAAATGCCCAGATGGCGGAATTGGTAGACGCGTCAGACTCAAAACCTGCCTGCCGGCAGGCAGGTCTGGTGTCCGAAAAAGTTCTTAATGTTTTATGTATACGCCATACGAAGTTTAGTTAGAAACTACATATACGTGGGATTAACTAATAATGTTGAAAGAAGATTAAAAGAGCATAATCAAGGGGAAAATCGATCAACGAAAGCGTATCGACCGTTTGTATTGATCTTAAGGGAAGTTTTTACGAATAGGGTTGAAGCAAGAAAAAAGAGAGAAATACCTGAAGAGCGGAATTGGAAAAGAATATTTAAAAAGTTTATTGAAATAATTACCCAGATGGCGGAACCTGTCTGCCCGTAGGCAGGTTGGTAGAAGGACTTTAGCTCTTATATATATATTTATTTATGAAATGCCCAGATGGCGGAATTGGTAGACGCGTCAGACTCAAAATCTGGTGTCCGCAAGGATGTGCAGGTTCGATTCCTGTTCTGGGCACAAACCTCATCGATACCGATGGGGTTTTTTATTTTATCAAACGCCGGGTCCCTGCGAAGACTCGGCTTCGAATAAACCAGTTGCACCAGGGCCTTATTCCTTTGTAACACTTAAACCGCTCCACTTTAAATTAGTGCAATCCCCGACGATAACTCCGAATTTTTTACCTATTGATGTAATGGCTTTTTTAGCTCTTTCAATTACTTCTTCAATATTTTCACTGGTCCTTTTATAATATTCGCCAATGGGTAATTCATAAATAGTGCCCTTCTCGTCTGTGATGGTCTTTGAAAAACCTTCTCGTGCCATAGCTGTATGAAATCTGCCGGTATAATCATCCGGCCATTTTGCATCATGAAGCTCAACACGGGTTAAATAGTCGCTCATAAAATAAATGTTTATTTTGAATGTATACTTTTAAATGATTTGTTATCAATTTTTGAAAATGAAGTATCGTTAAAGTTCAGTCTTTTAATCGGCTTTTACGTGGCTGGTGTTCGAAATAAAAAAAATTATTGCTTATGCCTTTGTACCTACAACCAAAAAACTTCCTTTTCGTTCGAATGTCGGTATGCACTACGCTAAAAGATATATACGGCAGGACGAACACGAACGGCTTGCCATATTGTGAATCGACTCCACTGAAAACTCTTCTTGCTCCGATTCATGCAAAAATCCAGTAACTTCATACAGCATTCGAAAATACCGCCTTATTTTCTATCACCTCACTTCTAAATTCAATTATATGAGAAAGAAATTTTTGAAACCAATTTCAGTCGTTTCAATTCTTGGAATTTTCTTATTGCTATTAGCTTCATTCATCAATAAAAATGGTGACACTAAAACCGTGACCGGGGAGATACTGGATATGAAATGTTATATGGCTTCGGGTGCTCATGGCGAAGGTCATAAAGAATGTGCAAAGACATGCATAGATGGCGGGGCACCTATGGGTATTCTTTGTGATGATGGTAAAGTGTACCTGCTGATCAAAGACGATAAAAACGCGGACGCCTATGATGATGCAAAAAAGTATGCAGGCGAAAACGTTACATTGACCGGCACCGAATCAGAAAAAGGCGGGGTACAGGCATTGATTGTAGCCGAAGTAAAAATGAAAAAATAAATCCCTTTAGCCACTAAAGACACAAACCTCATCGATTTCGATGAGGTTTGTATTTTATCCAACGCCGAATCCATATGGAGACTCGGCTTAGAAAAAAAATTGTTCATATTATTTAATTATCGAGCTGCCAAATAAACCCGAATTGCTTATGATCGATCTTCCCTTCTATTTAGATGCAGACTCTTTTGCAAAAGATCTAAAAAAATTACAACTGACCCGTAAGGCAAATAAAGTAATATCCAAAAGACAGGTTTTAACAGGATCCGAACGTCGTCAAATATTAGAAAAAACCGATTTTCGCTGTCACGTTTGTGGAGTTCTACTTACTGACCAATTTCAAGCCGATCATATTAAATGTCATTCAAGCGGTGGCGGCCATAATGTAGCAAACTATTTACCCTCATGCAGTCTTTGCAATAATTATCGATGGCATTATAGTCCAGAAGAAATCCAATGGATTCTAAAACTTGGAGTATGGGCAAGAGGACACATAGCAAACGAAACAAAGGTTGGAAAAATTATTTCTGAAAACTTTATTGAGCATGACAAAAAACGTGAAGTTCGAAGAAGACAACCCAGAAAAATCGAGAAAGATTAATTTGAATAAGTAATTACGCCGTTGTTGGTCTTCAACCCAAAACATTTGTCAAGCAGCAAGGAGTAGACCAACAACTGAAAATGATTAAACCCGGTTGTTGGTGTGAAGTACTACCCTCGGCAATCTCCGATTATCAAACACCAACAATGGCGTAAAATAAATTCCTTCAGCTAAGAAAGGGCGCAAACCTCATCGAAAGATGAGGTTTTTTTAATTTTAGCGACTTACGCCGTTGGTATGCAACCCAAAACATTTGTCAAGTAGTAAGGAGTAGACCAACAACTGAAAATGATTAAATCCCGGTTTTTGGTGTGAAGTACTAACCTCAACAATTTCCGATTATCAAACACCAACAACAGCGTAAGACCTGTGTTTGAAAGGGTTTTTCTATATTTGCCGGCGTGCAGATGGCCTAATATTTGGCACGCAGGGTTTTTAGGCGAGCCGTTGGGTATTCGTTAGTCGACCCAAAGTGCTTTGTTATTAAGCCGTCTGCATTTTTCACTGTAATCTTACTCCGCGTCTAGGCTCATACACAGAATAAAACCAAACCTTTTGCCGCTTTGTATCATCACCTTTATTGATAACCCGCTTTCGTCTCAGTATGACTTGAACTACGCTTTCGTGCCTATTTGGGAAAATAATTTTTGCTCTTAGACTTATAAAGTCTTTGAGAATGTAGTGGTGATCTGTTTCATCTGTGGAAACAAGCTTTGTAATTTGGTACGCCTTGTTTACAGTATGAATTATCATTTTGGCCGCAGAAAGCAACTGCCACGATTGAAATATTTTATCGTATCCCCTTTTTTTTCGACTGATATGTCGCCAACCACACCTATTTACTTTTACTTCTCCCAGTCCAACATTAGTCCTTTCCAATGCTGGTTCATTCGCCCAATTTTTATAAAATTGACGCGCACAGTCCCTTATTGGTTTGTCAATTCTTAGGTAGCTGATATCTGGCTTCCCCAACCGAATAACTGTCAAATGGCGGTCTTGAGGAAAAAAGTCGCCAATCTTTTTGAAATCTCCTTTTGAATGTGACCCAAATCTTTGACTCTTAGGCACCAAGATAAGAGAGCCATTTGTTGGTGTATACGATTCTCCTGATTTAAGATCTGCCCAAAAAGCTTTCTTACTATCATCAACAAAGATTAGAATAACCGCTCCTCGTAGGCTATTCCATCTCGGTCTATGCCTTTCAATGTGATCAGCACCTAGATTAATCCCAATAACGTCTGGTCTTTTTTTAGTCAATACCTTGTAGCCATTTCCAGATTTTACTTGGGCGTAGATTACCTCTCCAGTCAATTCACCGTCTTTACGAATGTGGATAATACCATCTATCGCATCATCATTTTCGGCGTCAACTTTTTGCCAATCGCTCTTCCAAAATGAATTCACAATCTCATTGACTACAAGTACGCCTCTAAGCCCCGTCACTTGCTTGTCTGTCTTCATTTAAATAATATTTTTTGAATACTTTAATTTACTGAAAAATAAACTTTGTATCATCCAGTTGAATATTTAAGTTTTATCCCGCTACGACGATAAAGGAAATAGGTCAAAGTCGACTCTTTAGAATATAGTTCCTTTAATTTGAATGGAGGTCGAGACATAAGGTGACTTTAAGGCAAGAGAAAAAATTTACTAAATATTGCTTTTATCGTGTCCCACAATAAAGAAATATTTTCAGGCGTTACCTCTAATTGAATAACTATAGTAACCATAGTTCCTATAAAGAGTCCTTTCCAATCAAACTTTGACAGGTCCTTTGCAACATCAGTCAAATGGTCAATCCTAGCTTCTATCGCTTTTAGCTGATGTGGTAAAAAATCAATTTCCCTCACTTTATTCTTCAATAATCGCATCTGAATTTTCAATTCCTCATATTCAGATGCGGAGAATTTATCCGTCTCATCTGTTTGCGACAGTGAAAGTGTTTTTAGCTCTTCTCGCAGTCGTTGCCACTTATCGATTTCATTAATCTCCCTATGCAGACTTGTGGCCCATTTTTCAATAGTTTTTTCAACATCCATCCAATTTCCTAACCATTCTGTATATCTAAAATGTGTTCCTGCGGGTGAATACTCAATAATAAAAGTATCTTGATTGTCTGGATGCTTTTTAAAAGAAATAAAAAAGCCGGATCCCATATGTCTCACAATTGTGTGAGTTCTTCCCCGCTCCTCATCCGGTTCAAGCATAAAAAATGATCCCGGAGACAAATCATGTCTCTGTAAAATTTCAAACAATCCATTTTTTTGTGTCTTCAATAAATGCATTTTCGAATAATATTTTCAAATATATTAGATATTCGCGGGTGACGCTACAGGGAACAGAACTCTTTGATTACAATTTTCGAAATTGAATTCTGCCTTTGTATGGAAGTCAATATCGGCGATGGTTTCAGAGGAAGATGAAAAAATATTGAATAAAATGTTATTCGATTTTACGGTGCTCCTGTTCTTAGCGCTAAGACCTGTTCTCGACAAGTCTTTATCTTGCATAAGCCAAGAAAAATTCGATCAAATTCTAATGCGATTAAAAGACATGGAAGAATATTTCGACTTATTACAGAAATTACTTTCGTTTTATTTACTGCGTGAATCATCGTTAAATCTGAGGTGCGGTATCCCAGATTCAAAAATCAAACTGTCGGGAGCTCTTTGGTCTTCAAAAATAAGGTCTAAAAAACTTGCTTCTAATAATTCACCATCCTGCAAAAAAATTGTTGCATCCCGTGAGACGATTTTCGTCAAAATTTGTCGCGATAGATAGTCCAAATATGTAGAAACCTCTGCGAGGTCTTTTTTGTAGCTCTTAAAAGAATTTCCATGAAAATAAATGGATCGTACGTTATAAGCTTCTTTAATTTTTTTGTAGATTGAATTTCTAGTTGGACGGTTTTTTGATGTATAAATTGCAATCCGTTCTGCAATTTGATGCGTAATTTCAGCAGTACTTTTTGCATGGAATAAAGTCTCGTAAATACACATATAAAAAGAAATTTTCAGGGGCATCGACGATGCAGACCTAGCTAACTTTAAAAAATTGAAAGCCCGTTCAATTCTATTTACCTTTTTAAAATCGAATGGTGTAATCTCACGTTTTTGCAAAACATCTCCAGGCTTCTCACCTGGTTTTAGTTGCCTAATATTCTTATGATAGAATAGAGAGTAGGCTGATGCAAACAATTTCGCTGCAAGTCTGGTCTCCTCCTCGGTAAAAGCAACTGCTCGTGTTGTGCCATCGCACAAGCTGTAGTTACCGGGAAAAGACCGGATCGTCATATTCTTCGCGTCTGGTACGTATGTATAAGCTCCATAAGTTGTGCAACAGTTATCTTTCACTAACCACAAACAAGAAATAAAGTTGTCAATCACAGAAAAATGCATAAGGGCACTATCATTGATTATCTTCTTTTCATTATCAGACAACTTTTCGGCCGTATGTTTGAAGTCGGCCTGCAGGAAGAAGAAAGGCGAATTACGTATCACATTGACTGCAACTTTGCCTAGCTGTTTTTGAATGGGCTCCGTCAAAATTTCGTTTTGAAGTAGAGTTAAATTTGACGAAAACACAAAGTCAAGGAAATTGAGACTAAAGTCTTATTGGAAGCAGGTCCCTTACACTGCAAAACAATTTTACAACCATAATAATCTATGTAATACTATGTATAATCTAAACTACTAATAATAATGTCAAAAGCAAAAGTGATAATTCTACGCCGCGTTTGCTTATGAAACCTTTAGCTTCCTTACCGCACTATTTTATTATTTCAAACCTTATCTTTAGATTTTGTAAAATCCCCATAAGCTTTACCAACCATCTCCGAAAAAGTTTTCCCGCTTCTTCCCCGACGAGTCTCCTCCGAATTTAAAATAAATTTTTACCTTGAAAAAGCAAGAGGGACTCGTCGCGATAATAGATCTCTTGGTTTGGGGAATTACTGGCGGGCTACCAACAGCGTCTACCGCCGATATTTCAAACCCTTCTTCGATTTCACAAAATCACCATAAGCCTTGGCGATCATCTCTGAAAATGTTTTACCGCTGAATTGTCTCCGCTCCTTCGTTTTTAAATCTATAGTCGTCATTTCCCACATATCGCTGAACGACAGGCCGACCGTATTTTCTTCAAGTATCTTTTTAAGCTTGGTATTGGTTCTCATAAAAAAAATTACTAAGTCATTAAGTCACCGGCAAGTCTTTGCTATCTTAAAGCAGTTTCCGGGTGACAGTTATGTCACTCCAATGATAAGGGTTTTTTATTTCGTAAATTGACTGTCCTTAATATCTGCCATATGAGTTTACAAAGATTTTATTGCTGCATCTTGCTGTCGCCGTTTTTTTTCTCCTGCAATAATAGCAGCGATCAAAAACAAACTGCAAAAGATACAACAATATCAATTCCGGGTCACACTTATGCCTATGATGCTGATTTCCTGGTAAAGCACTCAAAAGGTCTTGTTGAATTACAAAACGGAGATTCCAAAGTGCTTCTTTCCGCCGATTACCAGGGAAGAGTGATGACAAGTACGGCGCAGGGTGACAGCGGCATTAGCTATGGCTGGATAAATTATGATCTCATCGCTTCCGGAGAAAAAAAGAAACAATTTAACCCGGTAGGAGGGGAGAACCGTTTTTGGATGGGCCCGGAAGGAGGACAATATTCTATTTACTTCAATGCAGGTGATTCGTTCAACATTGCTCACTGGCAGGTGCCACCGATCATCGATACAGTTAGCTATGAAATAACAAGCGCCAATCAATGGGAAGCCATTTTTAAAAAAAGAGCCTCATTCACCAATTACAGCGGAACGCAATTTGATGTATCGATCGAACGAAAGGTCAGTCTCGTCAACAGGCAGCGGGTTGGTGAAAAATTAAATACAACTATTCCTGCCGACATGCATTTTGTCGGGTATCAAACAGACAACACGATCACTAATGAAGGACCGAATGACTGGCAAAAAGACAAAGGTTTGTTGTCGATCTGGCTGTTGGGCATGTTCACACCCACTCCGCAAACGGTTATCATTATTCCTTTTCATCCGCGACCGGATGCCCGTTCGTTTATTACAGATGATTATTTTGGTAAAGTGCCGCCGGAAAGATTACAGGTCAAAGACAGTGTGCTGTTTTTTACCTGTGATGGAAAATACAGGAGCAAGATCGGTCTATCACCGGTTATTGCAAAACCACTTGCGGCCAGTTTCGATTTTCAAAATAATGTGCTGACCCTGGTGTTACCAACCATTGAAAAAGACAGCATGTATGTGAATTCAAAATGGGAAATTCAAAAAGAACCTTATAAAGGTGATGTGGTCAATGCGTATAATGACGGGCCACTGCAGGATGGTACGCAACTCGGGCCTTTTTATGAAGTGGAATCTTCATCACCGGCAAAAGAATTAAAAAAAGGAGAGAAGCTTGAATACAAACAGATCACCTGTCATTTGCAGGGAGCTTATGATTCCCTGAATCAACTGGCGAAACAATTGCTCAACGTCGACCTGGATAAAATAAAAAAGGATAAAACAAAAAAGAAAAAGTAAGAATTGAACCACATAGATACATAGTAACATAGATGCACATAGAACTCTGTTTTCCTATTGTGCCCTCTGTGTCTATGTAGTGAAAAAAATGCGACTATAAGCAGATAGCCACTAAGAAATTAAAAAAATTGTTTTAGGTTTAACCCATCACTTATTAAAACGATCATTGCCTGATGAACGCCCCTTCTATTGTTGTTGTCGGCAGCACCAATACCGACATGGTGATCAAAGCTCCTCATTTACCACAGCCGGGTGAAACGATACTTGGCGGAACATTTTTTATGAGTGCAGGCGGCAAAGGAGCTAACCAGGCTGTAGCTGCTGCAAGACTTGGCGGTTCTGTATTGCTTGTGGCAAAAACAGGTTATGATATTTTCGGAAAACAATCACTTGAATTGTTTGCAAAAGAAGGCATCGACATTTCCGCAATCATCCGCGACAGGTATCAGCCATCTGGTGTTGCATTGATAACAGTTGATGACAAAGGAGAGAATTGTATCGTGGTGGCTCCGGGTGCCAATGCTGCTTTGAGCAAAGAAGATATAGACCTTGAGAAAGGAAAAATTGAAACTGCATCTCTATTACTCATACAATTGGAAACGCCGGTTGAAACAGTGGAATATGTAGCGGGCATCGCTCACTCAAAAAAAATAAAACTGGTTCTTAATCCTGCGCCTGCCACAATGTTGAATGATGAATTGCTGAAAAAAGTTTCGATCATTACTCCCAACCAAAAAGAAGCAGAAATGCTTACCGGTATAAAAGTCAGTGATGAAGCCACTGCAAAAGAAGCTGCATTGGCTTTACATAAAAAAGGAATTGAAACAGTGATCGTCACCATGGGTGCAATGGGCGCTCTTGTTTATGAACATAACAAATACACCATGATTCATGGTCATAAAGTAAACGTGGTAGACACGACGGCTGCCGGTGATGTATTTAACGGTGCGCTTGTGGTCGCTATTTCCGAAAAGAAAACCACAATCGATGCAGTAAAATTTGCCTGTAAAGCTGCTGCTATTTCGGTAACAAGACTCGGTGCGCAGGCATCCACTCCCTATAGAAAAGAAGTTGAAAGTTTTACCTCATCCTGAACAAATTGTTGTATTGAAAATCCTGGATTTTTTTCAAAACCTAATATTTCACGCAAAGAACGCAAAGTGAAAAAGGCGCAAAGAAGAATGAGCTTTTCAATCTTTGCCTACTTTGCTTCTTAGCGACTTTGCGGGAAATCATAATTTTAAATATGAAAAGTTTTCTTGCCATTGTTTCGATCCTGCTATCATTATTCATTGATGCACAAACTTCCACTGTTACTCTAAGTAAAGAGCAATTGCAAAATAAGATCAAAGGTGGATGGGCCGGACAAACCATTGGTGTTACTTTCGGCGGTCCTTATGAATTTCAATTCTGCGGAACTTTTATCGGCGACTACCAGCCATTGAAATGGTATGATGGTTATTTGAAAAATACGATGATCAATAACCCGGGGTTGTATGACGACCTGTATATGGACCTCACATTTGTAGATATATTTGAAAAATACGGACCCGATGCACCCGTTGATTCTTTTGCGAATGCGTATGCTCACGCAGGTTATATGTTGTGGCACGCTAACCAGGCGGGGCGTTATAATATTTTGCATGGCATCAAACCACCGATGAGCGGATATTGGAAAAATAATCCTCATGCAGATTGCATCGACTACCAGATAGAAAGTGATTTTTCAGGATTAATGAGCCCGGGCATGCCAAACGCAGCATCAGCTATCAGTGATAAGATCGGTCATATCATGAACTATGGCGACGGATGGTATGGAGGTGTCTTTGTAGGAGCGATGTATTCACTTGCTTTTATCTCAAGCGATATTGATTATATAATTAATGAAGCATTAAAAACGATTCCGAAAGAATCAGAATTCTATCAATCCATTCATGATGTGATCGGCTGGCATAAAAAATATCCAAACGACTGGAAGCAAACCTGGCTCGAAATACAAAAGAAATGGGCCAATGATATAGGATGCCCTGAAGGAGTTTTTGTTCCTTTTGATATCGATTCAAAAGTAAATGCTGCTTATGTTGTACTTGGTTTGCTATACGGGCAAAAAGATTTTACAAAGACACTGGAAATAACGACACGATGCGGACAGGATGCAGATTGCAATCCATCCACAGTAGGCGGCGTGCTGGGAACAATTCTTGGCTACGATAATATCCCGGCATACTGGAAGATGGGATTAAAAGAAGCAGAGGGAATAGATTTTAAATACACGACGATGAGTCTTGACGATGTGTATGCCATCGGCTTCAAACATGCATTGAAGAATATTGAAAGAAATGGCGGAAAAATAAATGGTGATAACGTTACTATCAAAGTACAGCAACCGGCAACTGTAAAATTTGAAAAAAGTTTTGAAGGAATTTACCCGATCGCAAAGATCCCGGTGAAGTGGAATGAAAATAAAGATGAGATCAGTTTTGATTTTGAAGGAACCGGTTTTGTATTAAGAGGTGAAACAGCAAGATGGGGGAGTGAATCAACCTATGTATTCAACACGGAACTATATGTGGATGACAAACTGGTTGAATCACCTCAGTTGCCAACAAGCTACACCACACGACGCTATGAGTTATGCTGGAAATATGATCTGCCGAAAGGAAAACATTCGGTGAAACTGAAAATACTGAATCCTTCGAAGGAAGAAGAGTTCAATGCAACTGAAGCGATCATTTATTCTGATCATTTGGAAAACGGATTAAGAACAAATGAAGATGTGACAAATAAAAATTAATGTCGTCAGGCATGAGAAGATAAACCTCACGATTCACGTTTAACGATTTCACGAAAGAATTTATTTATAAAAACCTTCCACTATGTTCATCGTTCAGAATTATGCGCTTGCTGTTGTCTTCTGCATCATTACCATGCTATGCTGGGGATCGTGGGCAAATACACAGAAACTCGCCGGCAAAACCTGGCGGTTTGAATTATTCTATTGGGACTACGTGATCGGTATTTTAATTTTTTCTCTTTTATCAGCTTTTACAATAGGCAGCGTAGGCAAAGAAGGCAGGAGTTTTCTGGATGATCTGCAGCAAGCCGGTTCATCAAATATTCTTAGTGCTTTGATCGGTGGATTTATTTTCAATGCGGCCAATATTCTTTTTTCTGCCGCTATTGCTATTGCAGGAATGGCAGTAGCATTTCCGATTGCGATTGGTCTTGCATTAGTATTGGGCGTTATTGTTAACTATGCTGCTTCGCAAAAAGGCGACCCTGTTTTTCTTTTTGCAGGGGTGGCGTTGGTTGCCATTGCTATTGTCATTAATGCTGCTGCTTACAAAAAAGCAAGTAAAGCCAATCAGCAGGTGTCTTCAAAAGGAATTATCATTTCGCTTATTGCAGGTGTGCTCATGTCATTCTTTTATCGTTTCATCGCCGCTTCTATGGATCTTGAAAATTTTGCAAACCCCGCCGCAGGCAAAATGACACCATACACAGCCGTTTTCATTTTTTCAGTGGGAATTTTTCTAAGCAATTTTATTTTCAACACTATCCTGATGAAAAAACCATTACACGGCTCACCGACAAACTATAAAGAATACTTCAAAGGGAATTTCGGATTGCACATGGTGGGAGTGTTAGGGGGATTGATCTGGGGATTGGGAAACTCATTTAATCTTATTGCAGCAGGTAAAGCAGGGCCTGCTATTTCGTATGGTCTTGGCCAAGGTGCCACTTTGATCGCAGCGTTATGGGGAGTTTTTATTTGGAAAGAATTCAAGAAAGCACCATCATCAACGAATGTTTACATTGCCGCAATGTTTATTTTCTTCATCGCCGGGCTTGGTCTATTGATCTATGCCGGAACATAGCTTTTCATCAAAATAGACCTATAGATTTTTTGAATGTGGAATTATTTTGTTTCCGGCTGCATTCACACAGCTTAACTTTTGTCGCGGGCTGTCCCGATTTGTTGGAATCACACTTTCGGACACTCTGTTCGTTCTATTGGGTATTACCATAATATTTTCCCACTTCAAAAAAAGCCCGTTTAGGCAACCACGGTAAATCTTTATAAGCTTTTTTGTCATTCCCCAATGCCTTTACTATTCCATATGACGCTATATCCAGATCAAACACCGGGTCATCATGATAAATATAGTTTTCAAGGATAAATGTGAAAACAAAAGCTGCAAAAATTTTTTCATTGTCAAATATGTTTAGTAATTCCAAAAGATAGTTTGACTGTGTCCTTTCGTCTCTTGTATAACTTCCTTTCAATTCCGGTTTTTTCTTTTTCCAATCTACAATTGCCCAACCCATTGCTCCCTTATCATCTGCTCCAACGTAGCTACAGCAGCCGAATTCCATTATACATACCGGCTTTCCAATTTTTTTATAGTGCTGTAATTCTTTTAGATAAATTGATTTGTTAAATGAAGACTGATAAAGATCAACTCCGACAAGATCAAATTCTTTCCAGTTAATTTTTTCCCAGGTCCCGGAGGCATAGGTGATCTTTCCATGAAATTGTTTTCTTATTTCAGCAACTGCTTTTGATAAAAATTTATTGAGCCGCAGGTTGTAGGTTCGCTTGATTCCGATGATATTTTTAATAAGACTTACAGGGCCGAATAGATTTTTCATTCGTTCCTCACCTGTTGTTCCTTTTACAAAACCAGCAGTGAATAAACTCAATTCACAACCCGCTATGAATATCAGGTCTTGAAATTCCTGTCGCAGATCTTCTGCGGCAGTTGAGGCTTCGATAACATATTTCAAGGTATTTTGCTGATCATCATAGGGCAGAGAAGGAGAGAACCAAACTGTTAATCCATGTTGAAGAGCTATCTCAGATGCTTGTACTATTCTTTCTATATAGATCCCGGAAATTCTTATCGCATTACAATGCAATTCATTTTTAATGATATCAATCTCTTTTGCAACAATTTCGGGATTGAATATGTTTCGTGTCAAATGATCCATTACTGTTTTTGTTCCCGTATCGTAGTTTATCCCTTTGTGTTCCATAGGTATGATTTTTTGACTGAGAAATAAAAACACAGCTTGTTATATCATCAAATAGTATGCCCTGAGAAGTAAACCAGTTTAAAAGAAATAGAAAGGGTGTTTGTCGCAGTCGGTAGCTAAAACTGTCGTTTTCACACCCCCTGATTAAGAAACAGGTATTGCATATTTACAGTGAATTTATTCAATAAAAAAATTAGTATGAAAAAATTAGAATCTAAAATCGACATCGCCGCCAGCCCGAAAAAGGTTTGGGACACTATGCTGCAACCGGAAACGTATAAAGAATGGGTAAATGCTGCCTGGGCCGGTTCCTATTATAAAGGCAAATGGAAACAGGGAGAAAATATCAGTTTTCTATCTGCCAACGGGGGAGGCACATTGGCAACAATTATTAAGCTCAGGCCTTATGAATTTATTCTTGCTAAACATATTGCTGTTATAAAAGCCGATGGCTCAGAAGACCGTGACAGCAAAGAAGCCAAAACCTGGATAGGGACGACTGAATCATATACATTTATTGAGCATGATGGAACGACTGAGTTAAAGACCGAAATGAATACAGAACCCGAATGGGAAAAAATGTTGGGCGATAGCTGGCCGAAAGCTTTGGCAAAGCTGAAAGCAATTTGTGAAAGATAGTTGCTAAAAATATAATAGAAATTCTACTTATTTTTTGGCAGCAGTGACACGATCAGTGCGATAAATGCAAATAAATTAAAAAGCATACCGGCAGCATGAGAATATTCCCATTGCCTGCGAAGATACATCCAGTTGGCAGGCAACATCGTCCAGTTACCTGTTTTCACATTTGCAGGAAACGTAAATACCTAAAAATCTACTTGTGCCAGTACAATGGAGATAAAAGCAACCAATGCTCCTGCTAAATTTTTCCTTGCACGATAAAGAAGAATGGTCAAAATCAGAGTGGACAATAATGATGCAAATACGACAATACCAAGCATTGACCAACCATTATAGATATGTTGAACAATAAGGTAATCGTTAGCCGAAAGATCTATCTTGTTCAGCAGTTCAAACGCATGCGCCAATCCTGCACCCAATGCAAGCGCTGTGAAGAAAATACTTGTGAATCGAAAAAAGTTTAGCCACATCTCCGGCATTGTACAAATAATTTGCCATCAATTGATCTTCATCACCAATACAGTCGGAGAATCGTTTTATATTTAAACCAATATACTTTCGCAACAGTATTTTTGTTTTCTATATTTTTTAATCTTAACCATGTAAAGATGTTACAAAAGGAATTATTTGGGTTATTGCTGATTGCTTCATTGTTGCCTGTAAACAGAGTTTTTTCTCAAACTTCAAAACCAATTTTTATTGAATCCTGGATCACGAATGAAGATCGTTCTATGTTATTTGAAAAGCAAAAAGATTCCACGGAGTTTACAACTCACAGCAGGGGCTGGGGATCGCCTATTATAATAGATGAAAACCAGGCGATGCAAACAATGGATGGTTTTGGTTTGGCACTTACCGGCGGCAGTGCAGAGCTGATCAGCAAGATGAGCGCATCGGCGAGAGACAAATTATTACACCAATTATTTGCTACCGATGGAAAAAATACCGGTATAAGTTATTTACGACTCAGCATCGGATCTTCAGACATGAACAGTTTTGTTTTTTCTTATGATGATCTGCCAAAAGGCGAGACGGATTTTGATTTAAAGAAATTCAGTCTGTCACAGGATTTGAAAGATGTTGTACCTGTAATGAAAGAAATACTTGCTATCAATCCCAATATAAAAATACTTGGATCACCATGGTCAGCACCTGCATGGATGAAAACAAACGGCGCAGTGAAAAATGGCTTTTTGAAAAAAGAATGTTATGAAGTGTACGCACACTACCTGGTGAAATACATCCAGGCTATGAGACAGCAGGGAATTTCAATTGATGCCATCACTATTCAAAACGAACCCTTGAATTCAAAGAACACACCCAGCATGCCATGGTATGCAGCCGATGCTGCCGATTTTATCAAAACTTATTTAGGGCCCGCTTTAAAAACGGCAGGCATTACCACTAAAATAATTTTGTTCGATCACAACTGCGATCGCCCTGATTATCCTTTGTCAATATTGAATGACCCCGAAGCTGCGCAATATGTGGATGGCTCAGGCTTTCATCATTACAATGGTGATATGAGTGCATTGACTCTTGTTCATGCTGCAAGGCCAGACAAGAATTTATATTTTACCGAACAAATGGTGGTGGAAGATCCTTCATCAAAAACAATAAAAATTGCTGAGCCGGTAAAAGAATTGGTGATAGCGGCACCGCGCAACTGGAGTAAAAATGTTATTCTGTGGAACCTTGCTGCTGATCCCTCTTACGGGCCACACACCAATGATGGCGGATGTCCTGTTTGCCAGGGAGCGATTACGATTGATGGAGATAATGTGTCTTATAACATTGCTTACTATGCCATAGCGCATGCTGCAAAATTTGTAAGGCCGGGTTCTGTTCGTATTGCTTCTACAGCGCCCGGAGATCCTTCGGTTGATCTTACAGAAGATGAAGAACAACCTTCAGTGAAGCGTGTCACATTAATTGAACATACCGACGTGCTGCCGAATGTCGCTTACAAAAGACCGGATGGAAAAATTGTACTCATTGTTGCCAACGATAAAGAACAGCCTCAGCATTTCAGAGTGCAGTATAAAGGAATGATGGCAAACCTTAGATTGAATGCAGGATCAGTAGGAACGTATGTTTGGTAAACTTTTGATGACGATCCCTTGACCAGCGCAGTATAAAAAAACTTCAGGTAGATTTGTTTCAAACTTTTATGCTATGGCTGTTTCAAATCGCCTTAATCCTTTTTCAAGATTGAACGATGACACCGGCTTTGGTACTACCGGTAATATTAATGGTGGTCGCTTCATCAACCGTGATGGTTCGTATAACCTTCGGAAAGTAGGCTGGCCCATTTGGCGCAGGTACAGTATTTATAACCGGCTTATCTCAATGCCGGTTTGGAAATTTATAATGGTGATACTGGTGTTTTATGTTGCCATTAATTTTGTGTACACCATTGCCTATTGGTGGATCGGCGGAGTCGAATTTACCGGGATGCTCGCCAGCGGTGGATGGAAAATGTTCAAAGAATTATATTTCTTCAGCACAGAAACGTTTACAACTGTTGGTTATGGACGAGTGAACCCGGTTGGAGATGCAGCGAACGTAGTCGCTGCAATAGAGAGTATGAGTGGCTTCCTTTCTTTTGCTATTGCTACCGGTCTTATTTATGGAAGATTTTCCAAGCCAAGAGCACACCTCGCTTTCAGTGATAATGCAGTGATCGCTCCTTATCGTGACAAGACTGCACTTATGTTTCGTTTTGTCTGTTATAAAGATCGTCATGCGCTTACCGATGTTATCGTGCAGGTAAATCTTGCGATGCTGATACAGGAAAACGGAAAGGCCAATTATAAATACTATACCCTGGAACTTGAACGAAGCCGTGTTGAAAGCCTGCCAATGAACTGGACAGTTGTTCATCCGATAGATGATCAAAGTCCGCTCTCAGGCTTTAGTCTTGACGACATGAAAGCTGCCGATGTAGAAGTATACGTACTGGTTAAAGGATTTAATGATGTGTATTCAAATACCGTTTTGCAGCGCACCTCTTACACCTATGATGAAATAAAACTGAATCACAAGTTTGAACATATGTACCGGGAAACTGAAAGAGGGACCATTCTCGAACTGCATAAACTCAGCAAGCTCGTGGAAAAAGAGGTGATGGAAAATAACTAGGAAAATAGTTCTCTACACTTCCTCGGGCCGTATTCCTTAAGAGCGTATTTGCGAAAGCTAAATACGACTAGTACGAGTTTTAATGAAAATAAAGCAGTTCATTTATTTGCATAGGGTTACGATTGCACATTTATAATTTTCTGCCTATTCTGTTCTCATATTCAGCAACGGCCTTCATATCATTAACATGACTTTTGGGATTAAGACCATGCCAGCCTATTGTATATTTCCTTATCAGGCGTCTATCAAACTTTAATGTATCAAGGCGAGAACCCAGTGGAACAATTGCGTCAAACCTGTAACTCCAGAGAACAGTGTGAATTGTTGGATCGGGCCGATAGAATACCACTAAAAAACATTCCAGTGCATCTACTTTAAGATCTTTCACATTTGATCCGGCCGTTGTTGTTGAATAAAATGTATCGTTTACTTCATAAATATATTTGTAGTAAAGAATATCATGCGATCCGGTGTCTGTGCCGTATACATGTGCTATTGTAATCCGTCCTTCCTTGCCACTTAACTTTCTGTAATAGCCATTGCAACGAAAAAGCAGAAAAAACACCAGGAGCAATAGCAATCCCAGGAGTATCAAATCAAATTTTCCCTTTGGCATATTAATTATGATGGCATTTGCATAAAAAATTCCGGCCGTTTTGTCGCTGGGTATTCGAAGTTCGTAGGGTAGTGGTAACTGAAGCTTAATACTGAGGCCAATGTACAAAATATATTAATCAAATTATCATGGCTGTATATTCCCCAACACTTGTCCGAAAGCCTGACATGGTTTGCGTGTGCTTAAGTGAATGCTTTGGCCGGCAGCAGCAAACGCTTAATCAATATTATCGCGATTATCGTTGTGAAAGGCATGATCCATGTCGTTGATGTTGATGGTTATAGCAAGCTAAAAATTTCTTAGGGAATATCATTATACAGTATAAGCCCGGCAAGTATGCTCTTTCGAAAATACATTTTCATATGGTAGCAATAACTGTCGTGAACAATTATTTTACTCTTACTCGCGGAGTATTTTGTCGCCATCATCGCCTGGGAAATCCCATTCAGAAACAGCAATACTGCCACTTACTGATCAGCGGGTAGGTGGGCCGTATCTCCTTAATGCTTTGTTTACGCTATCCCCAAGCCTGAAACCTTTTTTTGTTTTAAAATAATGTGAGACCGTTTCACGAGCTACGTTGACGAATTCACCTATATTTCTCTTCTTGTCTTGCACAGGTGCTGAATCACCATCTTGATTTACCAAACCAAGATTGGGCAAAGTGTAGGGAGAATGTCATTATTTTTAAGCAAGCAAAAGGCATTCCTGAAATTATCGCGCAAATCGTTGGGGCTATTGAAATAAGAATATGTCTTGCAGCTACTTTGTGCAATAGCTAAAAAGAGAAACGGAATTATTGGATTATGCACAGTTTTATTGCCATCAACAATTAGATGTCGCCGCAAATTCATTGTTTTTGAAAATCGAAACTTAATAGTTTTCCTGAAAGCGTATTGCACCTCTTATTTTATTATGGTTAATTGCACCTAAAAAATCTTTCCCTATAATAATATCCCTTTCAGGAACATAAAGGCGACGCTGAAATAGATCACAATACCTGTGACATCAACCAGCGTAGCTACAAATGGAGCGGAAGATACTGCGGGGTCGGCGCCGAGTCTTTTTAAAAAAATGGGAAGCATAGAACCTGAAAGTGTTCCCCACATTACCACACCTATCAGTGAAACACCTACGGTAAAAGCAACGAGCAACCAGTGCTGCCCGTAAATATCCCGGATAAAACCATGATGCATCAATTCATGCCACAAAGTGATACGGGTAAAACCAATAAGACCGAGAATGGCACCGAGCAAAAGTCCTGATAAGATTTCCCTCCGCATTACACGCCACCAGTCGCTGATGTGTACTTCGCCTACCGCCATTGCCTGTATGATCAATGTGCTTGCCTGCGAACCGCTGTTACCGCCGCTACTCATAATTAGCGGAATGAACATGGCGAGCATTGTGGCTTTTGCAATTTCATCATTGAAATAGGCCATAGCCGTGGCAGTCAACAATTCACTTAAAAATAAAATGATCAGCCAGCCCACTCTCTTTTGTATCAGTTTGAAAAAAGGTGTATCAAGGTAAGGTTGTTCCAGGGCGGAAGTACCGCCCATTTTTTGCATGTCTTCACTGAATTCTTCTTCTGTTACCCAGAGAATGTCGTCAATAGTTACAATGCCGAGCAATTTGTTGCTGTTACTCACTACAGGCAACGCCACACGGTTATTCATTTTAAATACCTCGGCTGCTTTTTCCTGGTCATCGTAAGCGTTTAAGGCAATGTAGCGGCCATCCATAAGCTCTGAGACTTTCTGATCGGGCGACGCTAATAAAAACTCCCGGATCCGGATATGATCTATCAGCTCCCCGTTTTTATTGATGACATAGATCACATCAATCGTTTCACTGTCCTTCCCTTTTCGGCGAATGATTTCCAGTACTTCAGCTACCGTATTGTTTTCATATACGTAGATATAGTCAGGCGTCATCAGGCGGCCCACACTGTTTTCAGGATAACCAAGCAGTGACAGGGCCACTTTTCTTTCTTCGGTGTTCAGCAGCTTAATTAATTCACGCACTACATTGCTCGGAAGTTCTTCAAGAAAGCCAGTACGGTCATCCGGCGGAAGCTCATTGAGAAGGGCTGCAGTTTTTTGAGGTGGTAATTCTTTGATTATTTTTCTCTGGTTCGAAAACTCTAATATTTTAAAAACACTTGCCGCCCGGTGGATGGACATACAGGAGATAATCAATGACTCATGGTCCGGGTAATCATAGATCAGTTCGGCTACGTCACTGATGTTCTGGTCATCCAGGAAGGTACAGAGCTCTTCATTGTTGCTGGTTTGCACCACCGATTCGAACTGCTCCCGCAAATTGATGTATTCTGTTTCCTGTATCATTCCGGGCAAATTTAAGAACTCATATTTAAGAACATGGTTTGTCATCGGAAATGATTTTTTTAATTTCAAATAAAAAACCAGGTGATCTTGTCATGTCTTTATATAGCCGGTACGGAGCAGATGGGCCGCGGCGTGTTTACATCAGAGAATATTAAAAAAGGAACCGTGATCGAAGAATCGCCGGTAATTGTAATGAGCAGGAAAGAAAGAAAACTATTGGATAAAACACTGCTGCACGATTATATCTTTGAATGGGGCGAAAAAAAAGATCAGTGCTGCATGGCTCTTGGCTATGTGCCTGTTTATAATCATTCATACAAATCGAATTGCGAATATGAAATGGATTTTGAAAGACAGGTGATCACGATCAAAGCCGTTCATTTTATAAAAGCAGGGGAGGAGTTGTTTATTAATTATAATGGTAACTGGAACGACAATAAAACCGTTTGGTTTGACGCAAAATAGCCGGTCAGCACTTTTTGCTTAAACTGATTTTTTTTCCGGCTCAATACTGCTTATTTTTAGTAACCTGATTTTTTATGAACCAACTAACTGTTTCCCGCAACCGGATTCAATCCATTGATCTGCTAAGAGGGCTTGTGATGGTCATCATGGCTCTCGATCATATAAGAGATTTTTTTCACAGCGAAGCTTTTACGGATGATCCCACCAATATGGTTACCACCACGCCGTGGTTATTTTTTACAAGATGGATCACTCATTTCTGTGCACCCGTTTTTGTTTTTCTTTCAGGGACTTCTGCTTTTTTAATGGGACAAAAAAGAACAAAACCTCAACTCAGCAAATTTCTAATATCGAGGGGTATCTGGCTCGTGTTTGTTGAGTTATTCATTATCACTCTCGGATGGACATTCGATCCTTTGTACCATGTTTTTATCCTGCAGGTGATTTGGGCAATAGGTTTAAGTATGATTGTATTGGGAATACTGGTATTGTTTCCGTTTCCTGTTGTTTTAATTTATGGAATAGTCATAGTGTTTGGTCATAATCTTTTAGATTATCCTGAAGCGGCAAGGAGCGGTGATGTTGGTTTTTGGTGGAATCTTCTTCATCATGGATTTTTCTATTCTATTCCATTAAGTGAAAATCGTTCCGCTTTGCTTATCTATGCTTTTTTGCCATGGAGCGGCGTGATGGCTTTGGGTTATTGCTTTGGTACATGGTATAAAAAAAATGTTCAGCCTGAAGTAAGAAAAAAACAATTAATATGGTTCGGATTGGGCGTAACTGCTTTGTTTATCATTCTTCGTTTTATAAATGCATATGGCGATCCGCATCAATGGACTCATCAACCCAGGGGGGCTGTATATAGTTTCCTTTCTTTTTTAAATGTCAATAAATATCCCCCTTCATTAATGTATGTATGTATGACGCTTGGGCCTGCGATCATATTACTTGCATTTACCGAGAACGTATATAATAACGTGGGAAAGTTTTTTATTACTTACGGAAGAGTACCCTTCTTTTATTATGTCCTTCATTTCTTTTTCATTCATAGTTTTTGTGTCATTGCTTTTTTTGCCAGCGGGTACACAACCAGCCAGATAGTGACACCACAATTTCCTTTTTTATTCAGGCCGCCAACATTCGGATTTAATCTATGGGTAGTGTACGGCGTCTGGATAGCAACAGTGTTAATTCTTTACCCGTTGTGTAAATGGTACAACCGTTATAAAGCCACTCATGACTACTGGTGGTTGAGTTACACATAAAAAAGCCGGAATAAATTCCGGCTTTGTATATAATTCATAGGTGAAAATAAGCTCGTACGGCTAAACAGTGACGGATTGAATGAACTTTTCCAAAAATGCAGAAACGGATTTCCCGGACGGTTTTTCTAATTCTTTTATAAGCCTGTTCAAAGTGTCGTTCATGGCGGAGGACAACTCATTTGATTCAGGATTTAAATTCACGACCTGTTGCCTGCGCAATTTTTTAAAAACATTGGTCGGAATAAATGTGTTTATTTTTTCAGCCGGTATATAAATATCAAGCCTGTTTATCATGCCGGGGTTTTCATAGGCATGGCGAAACGAAACATCGGTAACCATAAGTTGTACGCTTGCGACAGCCGGAGCAAAATTTACACTGATATTATTGAATGACTCAAACTCGAACCTGCTGTTTTGACGAATGATCTGAACAGAAAGAATGATGCCTCTTTCAGGAGCAGCATCAAATACGCTGGATGTTTTGTTGGAAATGTTTCCCCTTATATGGAGAAAGCTAATATGAGGTATGCTGTTATTGTATACTTTCACAATCTCCTGTTGCTCTTTCTCTGTATCAAAATGCCGGATTTTGATTTTTTCGTTTTCAATTGTATAAGAGATCTTCACTGTTCGTATTTTTTTTGGGTGTGCAAAAGTACTGTGTATTGTGTACACAAGTGTGCTCTCACAGGCTCATTCATAGGTTCCAGAGGACAATTTATCCAGTTTTTACCTTGCTGGGTAAAAGACCAAACTCTTTTTTAAACGCTTTCGAGAAATTGCTTAAGTTAGAAAAACCGATTCGGTGGGCCGCTTCTTTTACGTTTGTCTCCCCGGTTTCTATCCATCGCTTTGCTTTTAATAAACGGTTATAGTTGTAAAACTCGTAGAGCTTCATTCCATATACCTCTTTAAAGCGGTTCTTCAATTTGCTGCTGCTCATCAGCGCAATGCGGGACAGTTCTTTGATCGTAGGAAATTTGTCCAGCTCCTTTTTTGATAATATATGCTCTATTTCTTTTAATCCTTCCACATCTTTTCTTCTTAATCCTTTTGTTTTGGAAGCAGGCAGTTCATTCAATAAAAACCTGTTCAATATTTTTTCAACCAGGAACAATATGCGGTTATGCAGAACGAGCCTGCCAAATTGTTCGGTCAGGTCGGTCTCAAAGATCTCTTTTAAGAGTTTATCTTCCTCTTCGGAGATAGTTTTTGCATCATGATCTTTTAAACGGACCTGGGAGTATTCGGTGAGATAATGATAAATATCTTTTTTAAAAAACTTTCGAATCAATGAAGATTTAAAATAGATCCCTATTAGTTTTATATCCGTGCCTTTTGTATAGGTAATTTCGAGCGGATAATTTGTTGAGGAAAGAAAAATGGTTCTTCGCTTGATATTCTTTTTGTATTCCGCCTTATCAATATCAGTCTCAATTTTATAAAAGTTAGCTACGTTTACCTGGATAAAATATAAAAGCAGATTTATTTCATCCACTTTTTTTCGTTGTAAAACGATGTCATCATTGAATTTTACATTCATGACTAAAAATGACATCGCCTCATTGATAATTTTTCCATAAACGTACCCGGTACCCACAGAAACCGGCATCGTGAGATAGTGATTATCAGTCTTGGTCTTTAAAATCTTACTCCAGTCATCAACCATTTGTTCAAAATCGTTGACGACGTATTTAAGACGAATCATGTGCAGACGTTCGTACTCTTAATTTAAGAAGAAAGCCGCAGATTATTTTGATCAGTGCAAAAGATTTTTTATTTCCTGGAGTTTCAGCAGAGCTTCCACCGGCGTGAGGCGATTGATATCGATGCCTTCCATCAACTTCCTGATCTCCTCAAAAGTTTCTGTATGTGCGTCGAAGATGGAGAGCTGGATCTTTGGCGCTGAAATAGTTTTCACCTTTTCACGGAGATCTTCCGTTTTTCCTTTTACATCATCTACATGCTTCTTTTCCAGGTGGGTAAGCAATTCATTCGCTCGTTCAATAAGAGCGGCTGGCATGCCCGCCATTTTTGCCACATGAATGCCAAAGCTGTGGGTGCTTCCGCCTCTTGCCAATTTGCGGAGGAAAATAATTTTGTTACCCACTTCCCTGTTTGTGATATGATAATTCTTTACCCGCTGCAATTTTTCCTCCAACTCATTTAGTTCATGGTAGTGAGTGGCAAATAAAGTTTTGGGTTGATTCGGAGATGTATGCAGGTATTCTGCAATGCTCCATGCTATTGAAATGCCATCATAAGTGGACGTGCCTCTTCCGATCTCATCCAGCAATATTAAACTTTGGGGAGTGATATTATTAATGATGGAGGCGGTCTCATTCATCTCAACCATAAAAGTGGATTCACCGCCGCTCAGGTTGTCCGAAGCGCCTACTCTTGTAAATATTTTATCCGTCAATGAAATTTTTGCTTCATTGGCGGGAACAAAACTTCCGGCATGAGCCATCAATGTGATCAATGCTGTTTGACGAAGAAGTGCTGATTTACCGCTCATGTTGGGACCCGTAAGAATGATGATCTGCTGCTCGTTCTTGTTCAGTTCAATATCATTGGCAATATAAGCTTCACCAACCGGGAGGTTTCTTTCAATCACGGGATGACGGCCTTCTTTAATCACCAGTTCATCATCGAGATGCAACAATGGTTTTTTGTATTGGTACTGGATGGCGTTGTACGCAAAACAGGTAATACAATCGAGGATAGCTAAAATATTTCCGTTGGTTTGAACAGGAGAGAGATAGTCCATCAATTCGTTCAGCAGGGCTTCATATACCTGCCACTCAATTTGGAGAATTTTTTCTTCAGCTCCCGTTATTTTTTCTTCGTAGTCTTTTAATTCAGCCGTAATATATCTTTCCGCGTTGGCAAGAGTTTGCTTGCGCATCCACGTAGCAGGCACTTTGTGTTTGTGAGAATTTGTTACTTCAAGATAATAGCCAAATACATTATTAAAACCAATTCTCAGGGAAGAGATACCTGTAGTTTCTGCTTCTTTCTGCTGAAGCTGCGCAAGATAATTTTTACCACTGTGTGCGATGCTTCTCAATTCATCGAGTTCGGCGTTCACTCCGCTGTTGATCATTCCGCCTTTAATGGCCAATGCAGGCGGATTCTCAACAATCACTTTAAAAATTTTTTCACCGATGTATTGGCAGGGATTCAGTGCGTCGCCTAATCTTTTCAGGAAATCGTTCTCTGTCTTTTCGCAAAACTGTTTTATTTCCTGTACGTTTTTCAATCCCCTTGCTATATGCAGCAATTCTCTTGGATTAATCTTTTTCAATGGAATCTTTGAAACCAGTCTTTCTACATCCCCGCACTGTTTTACTGCATGAACAATTTTGTTTCGAAGCTCAGTTTGCAGAATAAAAAATTCTACAAGCCCAAGGCGTTCATTTATTTTTTGAATGTCCTTTAAGGGAAATACCAGCCATCTCTTCAATAACCTTGCTCCCATGGGCGAGACGGTGTTATCCAACACTTCCAAAAGAGTATGACTTGCTTCATTATTTTTTGTAACTAATTCCAAATTTCTGATGGTAAACTTGTCCATCCACAAAAAATCATCTCTGTCAATTCGCTGAATAGTGGTGATATGCTGAAGATTGGGATGCTCCGTTTCTTTCAGATAATGAAGAATAGCTCCCGCGGCGATCAATCCTTTATTCAATTCGTCAACTCCAAAGCCTTTCAATGAATGTGTTTGAAAATGCTTCAGCAAAATATCCTCGGCATATGTTTGATCGAAGATCCACTCATCGAGAGTGTAGATATATATTTTGCCGCCAAAATATTCTTTGAATTTTTTTTGCTGATGACGCTGGAAGATTACTTCTGCAGGTTTAAATGCCTGCAACAACTTGTCTGCATATTCCCTGTCGCCTTCAGCGATAAAAAACTCACCTGTTGAGATATCGAGAAAAGCCAAACCGTATTGATCATTTTCTGCAAAATGAATTCCTGCTAAAAAATTATTGCTGGTATGCTCCAGAATTTTATCATTAACCGTGGTGCCCGGAGTCACCATTTCTGTAACGCCTCTTTTTACAATGCCTTTTGCCTGCTTCGGATCTTCCAACTGATCGCATATAGCTACACGATAACCCGCCTTTACGAGTTTATGCAGGTACGTATCGAGAGCATGGTAAGGAAACCCGGCAAGATCAGATGAAGCTGCCGCCCCGTTATTTCTTTTTGTTAATGTGATCCCTAAAACCTGTGAAGCGATAACAGCATCCTGCCCGAATGTTTCATAAAAATCACCCACCCGAAAAAGCAGTACAGCATCCGGATACTTTTGCTTAATTGCTCTGTGCTGCTGCATCAAGGGCGTTTCATCAGTCTTTATTTTCGCCATTCCAGCTTTCATTTATAACATAGTCAATGATAAACGCAAATATAGATTCTTTAGCTGCACGATAAGGTTTGTCCAACGGGTTGTGAACAATTATATTGACTGATAAATCTCACAATATTCTTTAGGTAATATTATTATCTTGTGTGAATGATGATTGCTTTGAGAAAAATAACCGTCAGTACGATTGTGTTTTCTTTTATTTTTTCAATTGTAAATGCTCAAACGGTAAATTTTACTTCTTCCGATCTGCCGATTGTAGTGATCAATACCCATGGTCAGGATATTCCTGACGAGCCGAAAATAGAAGCAGATATGGGAATTATTTACAATGGCCCGGGAGTCAGAAATAACCTGACTGATGCATTTAATAATTATAACGGCAAAGTCGGTATAGAGATTCATGGACATTCCTCTCAAATGTTCCCGATGAAAAGCTATGGGATCGAATTGTGGGATGCTTCGGACGAATCGCAGGATAAATCAATTCTTGGAATGCCCAAAGAAAGTGACTGGATACTTTACGCTCCCTATACGGATAAAACATTAATGCGAAATTTTCTTGCCTACACATTGAGTCGTGAAACGGGGCATTGGGCGGCACGTTGCCAGTTTGTTGAGATGGTAATTGACAATGATTACAGAGGCGTTTATGTGATCGAAGAAAAAATAAAAAAAAATTCAAACAGGGTAGATATTTCAAAGCTAAAAGATACAGATACAACAGGCGATGACGCGACGGGAGGATATATTTTTAGTTTGGACAAAGATCCTGATGGATGGTTTTCTTCATATTCTTGCCCCGGAGGTCCAGCTAATTCTCAAAGACAGTTCTCGTATGTATATCCAAAAGCAGATAATATTGTGCAGTCGCAGAAAGATTATATCAAGAGTTATGTCGATAGTTTTGAAAATGCGTTAGCTTCTGCGAATTTCCAGGACCCTGTTAATGGTATAAGAAAGTTTGCTGATATACCATCCTTTGTAGACTATTTTATAGTAAATGAATTAAGCAGGAACATTGATGCGTACAGGTTAAGCTCATATTTTTATAAAGATAAAAACAGTAAGAATAGAAAGATATTCGCCGGGCCGGTTTGGGATTATGATCTGGCATTTCGCAATGCCGATTATTGTAGCGGAAGCGATATTAGCGGCTGGGCATACAAGTTTAATTACGTCTGCCCGGGTGATGGTGCCGGTCTTGTTCCTTTTTGGTGGAATCAGTTCATGAAGGATACAGCATTTGAAGGTTCATTGCGCTGTCGCTGGAAACAATTGAGGCAAACTACGCTTAGCAGTCAGCATATTTTTTCACTAATTGACTCTATCAGCGCATTGGTAAATGAAGCACAGCAAAGACATTTTCAAAGATGGCCCATATTAGGCCAATACGTATGGCCGAATCCGCAACCTATTCCCTCAAGTTATAATGGCGAGCTAACTTCATTAAAAGCATGGATTGATCAGCGACTTCAATGGATAGATGCCAATATGCCTAATCAGGGGGCTTGCTATGATTATCCACCCAATGCAAACAAAACGATCATTGTTTCCATAAATCCCAATCCATTATGGGGCGAAGGTATTATGATCATCCAGTCGAAAAATAGCCAGCCATTGACGATGCATGTCTATGATGCAATGGGAAGAGTGATGCAGGCGGAACAGGTACAACTGCGTACCGGGGTGAATTCTATATCGCTTCACAGTAACTATTGGGCAAGAGGTGTATATTTTGTTTCTGTTAAGGCATCCAATGGCGATAAAGAATTGAGAAAGCTGGTTGTCAATTAAAAACCCCTCGCAATTATCTTTGCTACATGCGAAAACTAAGCATGGAAGAATTGGGCAGAAAGTCGGCAGAAGAATTCAGGCAGGCCGAAAAAATCCCTATTATAGTTATTCTTGAAAATGTGCGCAGTGCTTACAATGTAGGCAGCGTATTTCGTACGGCAGATGCTTTTTTATTGCAAAGTATTTATATCTGTGGCTACACGGCTCATCCTCCCCATAAAGAAATTAAGAAGACAGCTTTGGGCGCCGAAGAAACCATGAGCTGGAAATATTTTAAAAAAATAAATGAAGCTATTGACGAGTTAAGGAAAGCCGGGTATAAAATCTTTGCTGTGGAGCAAGCCGAAAACAGCCAGCCTCTCCAGCAGGTGAAATTTGAAAAAGATGAAAAGCTGGCTGTTATTTTCGGAAACGAAGTAAGCGGGGTGGAGCAGTCTACAATGGCATTAACCGATGGCTGTATTGAAATTCCGCAATTAGGAATGAAACATTCATTGAACATTGCTACGGCGGCAGGTGTTGTTTTGTGGGAACTTGTAAGAGCAAGAATCAAAAATTTTCGATAATTTTATTTGATGGAAACGATAATTGTAAAACCAAAAACAATCAGGGAGTCAAAGGCCGTTCTTGATTTTCTGAGGAAAACAAAGATCAAAGCAGAAGTCTATAAAGAATCATCAAAAAAAGAAATTCTGGATTCAATTGAAAGAGGTGCAAAAGAGGCATCCGAATTTCTGAAAGGGAAAAGAAAACTTCGCGACATACAAGACCTTTTGGATGAAATATAAAATCATTCCTACCACAGAATTTGAAAAAGAACTAAAAAAACTTGCAAAAAAATCTTCTTCTCTCAAAACTGATTTACAAGCTCTGGCTCAATGACTGTCGTACAATCCAATTCAGGGTATCGCGTTACGGAATAATTGTTATAAAATAAGGCTGGCTGTAACCAGTAAGGGGAAAGGAAAAAGCGGTGGAACCGGGGTAATTACTTTTGTAAAGCTTATTAATGAAATTGTTTTATTAATTAGCATTTAGGACAAATCTGTACAGGAAAATATTAGTTCGAAAGAATTAAATGACCGATTAAGACCATATTTAAAATAAATTATGACAAAGATTAGAAGCTATTTATCTCTTATAAAATTCTCTCACACCATTTTTGCCATGCCCTTCGCATTAATTGGATTTTTTTTGGGCACCTTTCAGTATAGTTCGACAATACCCGGTTGGCACAACCGAATTTTTTCGCCATTGTTTGATTGGGATCTGTTGATGACGAAACTTATTCTTGTTATTGCCTGTATGATATTTGCCCGAAGTGCGGCGATGGCTTTCAATCGCTATCTCGACAGGCATTTCGATGCGAAAAATCCGAGAACAGCTATCCGGGAAATTCCTTCAGGAATTATTACTGCAAACAGCACGCTGGTGTTTACTGTCATTTCATCTTTTTTTTTATTATTACCTGCTATTTCATAAATCGCATTTGTTTCTTTTTATCTCCGGTCGCATTGCTTGTTGTGTTGGGTTATAGCTATACAAAAAGGTTCACTCCGCTCTGTCACTTATTTCTGGGACTGGGTTTATCATTGGCTCCCATTGGGGCTTACCTGGCTGTAACAGGATATTTTTCACTACTGCCCATTTTATTTTCACTCACGGTAATTTTCTGGGTCAGCGGTTTTGATATTATTTATGCTCTGCAGGATGAAGAGTTTGATAAATCCCAAAAGCTTCATTCCATGCCGGCATGGCTTGGAAAAACAACCGCATTAAGAATTTCAGAAACTCTGCATGCACTAAGTGCTGCTTGCATTGTAGCCGCCGGACTACTGGCACATTTCGGATGGTTGTATTGGATGGGTGTTGCTGTATTTACAGGCATGCTTATCTATCAGCATTCAATTGTAAAACCAAACGATCTGAAAAAAGTGAATCTTGCATTCATGACCGCAAATGGCATCGCCTCTGTAATTTTTGCCTGCTTCGTAATTGCAGATCTATTCGTTCATTCTTAATTAATAATTCAAGTGCCCCGCATTGTAGCTATCGACTATGGTTTAAAAAGAACAGGCCTTGCTGTCACTGATCCGTTAAAGATCATTGCAACCGGGTTAACCACGGTAGATTCTAAAGAACTAATTCCTTTTTTAAAAAATTATTTTAGTAAAGAAGCAGTGGAACTGATAATAATTGGGGAGCCGAAAAATTTGAACGATACGGATACACATGCTACACCGTTTGTCGAAAAAATAATTAAGGAATTGCAAAAAAATTTTCCTGCTCTTCCTGTTAAGAAAGTGGATGAACGGTTTACTTCCAAAATGGCTTCCAGGGCCATGATAGAAATGGGATTAAAGAAAAAGCAAAGACAAAATAAGGCCCTTATCGATGAAATTGCCGCGACAATCATGTTGCAGGAATACTTAAGGGAACATTAATTTTTTGCAACCGTTGCAACTTCCAAACTGCGCATTTTAGTCTTACCTTTGCCGTTTAGAAAATCGTGATTCTAAACAAAAATTAAAACTGAATGGTTCTTCCGATAGTAGCATATGGCAGCCCGATATTAAGAGCATTGAGTAAGGATATTTTACCGGGTTATCCCAATTTGTCGAAACTTATTGAAGACATGTGGGAAACCATGTATGCCAGTAACGGCGTAGGTTTGGCCGCTCCACAGGTAAATAAAGATATTCGTCTTTTTATTATTGATAGTCACCAGATCTTTGAGAACCTTGAGGATGAAGAAAAAGGTAAGTACCCGGATGAGCCGGGTATCAAACAAGTATTCATTAATCCGCATATCGAAGGTGTGAATGGTGAGAAATGGGCTTATAATGAAGGTTGCCTGAGCATTCCAAAAATTCGTGAAGATGTTTCAAGAAATGAAATGGTGACACTGCGGTACCGGGATGAAAATTTTCAATCTCATCTTAACACTTTTCATGGAATAACAGCCCGTATTATTTTACATGAATATGATCACCTTGAGGGAAAATTGTTCATTGACTATTTGTCTCCGCTAAAGCGAAAGTTGATGAAAGGGAAGCTGGACGATATCTCAAAGGGAAAGGTAAATGTTGACTACAAAATGGTTTTCCCCAAATAAGGTTATGCAAAAAATAAACGGATCGGCAGGTTTGATAAAAAATATCATGCCTGCCTTTTTTTGCATGATAATGTTTGCTACTTCCTTCGGCCAGGATGATTCATCAGATAATGAAAGATTAAGGCAAATGGTCACTCTTTCCGAAGTAGTGGTTCGAAATAATCTCGACGTAGCAAGATTTCTTCAACTAATAAAAAATGATACTACTTTTTATAAGGCTTTCCGCACATTGCACATACTTGGGTTTACTTCCTTCAACGATATAAGAATGATGAGCAAAAGCGGAAAAGTAAAAGCGAGTTTGCAGAGCAAAACTATTCAGCATGTGGTGAATGGATGCCGGACCATGGAAACGGTAGAGGAAACCACTGCAGGAAATATGTATGATGCTGATAAGGACTTTAATTATTACACTGCAGAATTGTATGCCAGCCTGTTCTTTACCAAGGGAAAAGTATGCGGTGAAAACAATATTGTAAAAGGAGTGGAGCACGACACAAAATCAAAATCGGGGATTGAAAAACACAAAGAGCAATTGAAGATGTTGTTCTTCGACCCCGGAAAAAAAATTCCGGGCATTCCTTTTATTGGAAATAAGATCAACATTTTTGATCCTGATGTGGCGAAGAACTATGATTTCTCTATTGACTTAACGAATTATAATGGGCAGGATTGCTATGTATTTACCATAAAAGCAAAGGATGATCTAAGTAGCGATGAGAAGGATAATATGGTAATTGATGACATTACCACGTGGTTCAATAGTAAAACAATGGAAATCGTTGGCCGCAATTATGATATCAGTTATGATGCGGGTGTATATGATTTTGATGTGCACATGGAAGTGCAGATGACACATTTTGAAAATTACCTCGTTCCACAAAGACTTTTTTATAATGGCACCTGGCACATGTTATTTAAAAAAAGAGAAAGGGGAGTGTTTACAGCAACATTATTTGACTTTAAGAACTACGATTAAGCTAATCGCGGCTCTGTGTATCTTCTCCATTTTTCGATCAAGCCTTTCATATCATTTGGCAATTCGGCTTCAAAGAACATTTCTTTTCCCGTAGTGGGATGTACAAAGCCAAGTGTTCTTGCATGAAGAGCATGACGCGGACAAATTTCAAAACAATTTTCAACGAATTGTTTGTATTTAGTAAACACCGTTCCTTTTACAATTTTATCACCGCCATAAGTATCATCGTTGAACAATGGGTGACCAATATATTTCATATGCACACGTATCTGGTGTGTGCGGCCGGTTTCAAGAATGCATTCCAGCAATGTAACGTAACCAAATCTTTCAACCACTTTGTAATGAGTAATGGCTTCTTTTCCATGCTCACCGTCAGGATACGCTTCAAATAATTTTCTTGATCGCATATGTCGCCCGATATGGGCAACGATGGTTCCTTCATCGTTTTTCATGTCTCCCCAAACTAAAGCCAGGTATTGTCTTTTGATGGTATGCTCAAAAAATTGTTTGGCCAGGTGGCTCATGGCTTTGTCTGTCTTCGCGATCAACAACAAACCACTTGTATTCTTGTCTATACGATGAACCAACCCAAACCTTGGAAGTTCTTCTTCGGTTATCCCTTCTTTTTTCAGATAAAAGGCAATGCCATTGAGTAGCGTGCCGGAATAATTTCCGCTACCCGGATGTACAACCATTCCTGCCGGTTTGTTGATCACTATCAGGTCATCGTCTTCATATACTATGTTCAACGGAATATTTTCAGGAACCACCTCAGTCTCTTCCGGGCTCATGTCCGAATACAAAATGATCTCATCATTTGCTTTTACTTTATAATTCGGACGGACTTCTTTTCCATTCACTATTACCATGCCGGTATTGATAGCTTGTTGTAATTTATTACGCGTTGCTCTTTCGATCCGGCTCATCAAAAATTTATCTATGCGCAGAGGTTCCTGGCCTTTGTCCACGGTCAGGTTAAACCGCTCAAACAATTCATCATTTGTTTCCTGTATTTGTTCCTTGTTATGGTCAGGTTCTTTTTTCATTCGTTAGCAACTTTTATTCTTTACTTATCGTTTTTGCCCGGGCACGCAAAGTTAACGGTTGTGTCTTTGTTCTTAAATTTGCAGTTTATGATAAAGCAGGAAGTTATATTTCGTGATCTCGGACGAATGGATTACAAATCGGCCTGGGATTACCAGGAGGACTTGTTGCAGAAGAATGTAAAAATTAAATCAGCAATTGGCAATTTGCAATTGACAGCAACCGACCCTCGATTCCCCAATGATCCGACTGCCAACTGCCAACTATCAACTGAAAACTATCTACTGTTTGTAGAACATCCGCCGGTATTCACTCTTGGGAAAAGTGGAAACATCAATAATGTTTTATTAAGTGAAGATAGATTGAAACACAAAGGAATTGAATTCTACCGAACCAACCGCGGCGGCGATATTACATTCCATGGTCCTCAACAAATTGTTGGCTATCCTATCTTGGATCTGGAAAAATTTGACACGGATATTGGTCATTACCTGAGGAATCTTGAAGAAGTGATCATTTTGGCTCTTGCAGACTATGGAATAAGGGCCGGCCGGTCAAAAGGAGAAACGGGTGTCTGGATCGATGCTGATATAAAAGGAAAGGAACGAAAAATATGTGCCATTGGTGTTCGATGCAGCCGCTGGATAACGATGCATGGTTTTGCTTTTAATGTAAATACCGATCTTAATTATTTTAATTTCATTATTCCCTGTGGTATTCAGAACAAACGGGTTACCTCATTGCAAAAAGAATTGGGAAGGGAAATAAATATTGAGGAAGCAAAAGAGAAAGTAAAAAGGAACTTTGAAAAAGTTTTTGATGTCAGGCTGGTAAATTAAAATTCCTTCTCCACATAAAACTTATTTTTCTCTTTCAATTTATCATCCGCAAATAATTCAAACCTGAACCAGCCGGCGTGGTAAAAATTGGTTTTGTCTAAAATGAGAGATGATTCTTTCATGTCCTTTATCTCGAATAGGAAATTGTCATTTTCATCATAAAATTTTACAGAATATTTCTTCGTATCGTCTTCCGGCAGGTTCAGATGAATATTTCCATCTTTAGCGCTGTATACATACACCGAAGGAACCCATATTGCAGGCTTATTTCGTGTGTCCAAACCGTTTGCTCTTAAAGTTGAATCCATGCCTTTTACCGGGTGATTAACCTCGATGCTGAAAGGATCAAGCAATTTCTTTTGTTCTGTCGTAACCACCTGCGTCGTGTCGGTCACCGGTCTTTTTGAACTTGTGAATTGAAACATCGAACCATCAAGCACAATGAAAAGGCGATAGAACATGTTATTACGCGGAGCTTTTGTATCAACATATCCATTCTCCTTATTCATGGGATCCGGCACCGAAAGAATGGTCTTATAATTTTTCAGACTGTCCGCAGAACGTTGGATGCTTATTTGCTTTACAACCTGGTAATTGTTTGTCCAGCTGATAATGGTTCTGTTGTTTCCCACATTTTTTACTGAAAACTTTGGCAATGTGTCCTGGGCAGAAAGTTTACATAAAAAAGAAACTAATAAGGTAGTAGCCAGCAGCGTAATTTTTTTCATCAGGTCTATAACGAAAAAAGGTTTGGATTCTGTTGCATAATGCCTGCAAAGATAAGGGAGCAGGAAAAAACCTTAGAAGATTAACGTTCCTTTGGGCAGAGATCGATTTCCCTGAAGACCTCCGCCGTGAATAAGGAGCAATTTACTTCCCGCCGTGAAAGAGTTATTTTTTATCAAGTCAATAATGCCATAAACCAATTTCGCTGTATAAACAAAATCTGTGGGAACGGAACCGGTTTTATAAAATTCATTCATAAAATGGAGAAGAATAGGTGGATGTTTCGCGTAACCTCCAAAATGATAATCATGAATTAATTTAAAACTTCTATTTCGCTCACTGGCTGATAACAGGTTGACAAGATCATTTTGAAGGTCCATGTTATTTTTTAAAACAGAAATGCCAATGACTTGTTGACCCCGCAAGCTTGCTTTAATCAAACCGGCCATCATTGTTGATGTCCCTACTGCGCAGGCAATATGAGAATAATTTTCTTTAGTACAATATTCTAAAATCGCTTTTGCGCCTTCTGCACCATCAATACCATAGCCTCCTTCATTGATCAAATAGATATCGTCCATTTGTTTCTGTATTTCCAATGGCAAAACTTTATAGTGGTAATCTTCGCGACTCAAAAAAAATAGTTTCATTCCATAATCAATGGCATCTGATAAGCTGTGAGAAAGTACTTCGGGTCGCTCACCGCGTATAATGCCAGTCGTTTTGTAGCCAAATAGCTTGCCCGCCGCAGCCGTAGCAACAATGTGATTTGAGTAAGCTCCGCCAAATGAAACAAGGTGCTTTTTCTGTTCAGCATTTGCATTTTTTAAATAACAGTTTAGCTTAAACCATTTATTGCCTGAGATGACTGGATGAATTTTGTCAAGTCGAAGAACATCAATGCTGACAGCTTTTTCTTTTAAAACAGGGAGATCAATTTTATCAACAGTTATAGAATCAAATTGCAAGGCCTGCATAAACGAAATTAATTTAATTTCGCGGCAGTTATAAATTAGTAATATGGAAACTACACCGACTACACTGGTAGTACTCGCAGCAGGAATGGGTTCACGATACGGCGGCATTAAACAAATGGAAGGCTTTGGTCCCGGTGGTGAAACACTCATGGATTATTCCATCTATGATGCCATAAAATCGGGGTTTAAAAAAATAGCCTTTATTATTCGCAGGGATTTTGCAAATGAGTTCCGGGAAATTTTTGAACCCAGGCTGAAGGATCGGATCGAATTGGAATACGTATACCAGGATATGAATGCATATACCGAAGGAATGACTGTTCCTGGAGAAAGAAAAAAACCATGGGGAACAGCTCATGCCGTATTGTGTGCGATGGAGAAAGTGAAAGAACCATTTGCAGTTATTAATGCAGACGATTTTTATGGATACGATGCTTTTGAAAAGGCTGAAAATTTTTTACTCAGTGAATGTAGTCCCGACAGGTACGCAATCATTGGGTATGATCTTCTTAAAACTCTTTCAGAAAATGGAACAGTAAATCGGGGAGTTTGCCAGGTAGATGAGGAAGGAAATTTATCATCCATCGTTGAGCGGATCAATGTTGGAATGAAAGAGGGTAAAGTATTGTGTGATGATAATAAAGAGCCTAAGGAGTTGCCTTTAGACACAAGTGTATCGATGAACTTTTGGTGTTTTCATCCTTCCATTTTTGAACATACGCGGAGACAGTTTCGTGAATTTTTGCAAGCAAATATTCAAAACCCGAAATCCGAATTTTTTATTCCGATTGTTGCCGACCAATTTATTAAAGACGGCGGCACCATCAAAGTAATCACCACCCATGTTCCATGGTTCGGCGTCACTTACAAAGAAGATGCTCCTGATGTAGAAAAAAGATTAAAAGAATTAGTTCAGAAAGGAGAATATCCTGAAAGGCTGTGGACTTAATATATTTTAGTCGCCTTTTACCATAAATACATAATCCTCCAGTTTCTTTACCTGCTGAGTTTTCTCCAGGCCGCTTATGCTGGACCTAGAAGCCATCTTTACATTTTTATAAAGAGGATTCTTTTTCAATTCATCCAAAACCTGGTAAATGTATTTTGACTGTACGGCAAACACAGCTCCTTCAGCTTCAGTTTCCTTAGCGCTGAGAATACCGATCACTTCTCCATTGTCATTAAATATAGGTCCGCCGCTATTTCCGGGATTAGCTGCAATCGAGATCTGGCAGCTCAAAGTGTCGCCATTGTAGCCGGTCTTTGCACTCAAATAACCTTCTCCATATACAATTTCATCACGGGGATAGCCAAGCGTAAATATCGGTTCTGCTATATCAGACGCAGTTTTGCGAATGCTATATGGTAAGGATGAGAACGGTTTAAAGTCGGCATCGTCAATTTTAATAATCGCTACATCTCTTGGTACATCTAATCTCACCACAAATGCATTGAATTGATCACCTTTATCATTAACAACCCGGATATTCCTTGAGTTCTTTACAACGTGGGCATTTGTGATCATTAAACCATTTCCATCGATCAGGAATCCTGTACCGCCGGATTTAAATTCAATAGTTGAAGTTGCAGGAGTTGCAGTGTTCACCTTCGTTTTTACATCCTTCATATCGGTTTGAAGCTGGCTTGTTTGCCTCTCCTGGATAGTAAGCTTTCTTTTTAAACTTTCAAGCTCGTTGGTATCAGGTTTCGGAGTGACCGACCAGACAAGTGCACTTAATGCAATTGTGGTGATGCCTGCAATCGAAGCAGCAATAGCTGTCACTCGTTTATATTTTTTCCAGAGATAAACAACCCGTGCTTTGCCTCTCAGCCTGTCAGAATTTATTTTGCCTTGCTCAGAAAGATCTGTGTGGGTATCGTGAAGCGCTTGTTTAAATTTTTTCCATTCCCCGAAGCGATTCATTTGCTGAAGAAATAAAGTATGCTCTACCACAAGCTGATCCACTTCCGGATTTGTTTTCCGCAACTGTTCGAAATAAAGGCGTTCATCAGGGGTCATTTCACCCCTTATATAACGTTCAACTGCATCAAGATTTTTAATGTCATCCATTTCCGTTTCCGTTTTTATACTGGGCAAAAAATATTTTTTTCAACCTCACCAGGCATTTATATTTCTGGTTTTTTGCATTTTCAGCATTGGTGTATCCAAAAGATAAAGCAATTTCCTGCATGGTCTTTTTTTCAAGGTAATATGCCTCTAACAAACTTTTGCAGGGTTCGCCCAAACTACCGATAGCTTTATCCATTGCCTGAAACTCATTATTTATCCTTTCTAAGTCTTCGATATCGTCTTCAACCGGAACAGTGTTATCCAAACTTTCAGAAGCTTGTGCGAAGTGATTCAACTGCTGAAGGCGCTTTAACCACAATCGCCGACTTACTGAATAGACGTACGTTTTTATGAGACAGTTTAATTCGAAACTTCCGGATCTTACCTTTTCATAAAGAACGATCATTGTTTCCTGGAAAATATCCTTCGCATCGTCGACAGAGCCGCTGTTGTTGATAACCAGTGACTGTATCATGTTATAATTTTCCCGATAAATGGTTTCGATCGCCTTCCTTTCACTGCGAGCCAAGCCCTGCAACAAAGCTTTTTCGTTTATATCGGCTTTCACTGAACTCCTTTATTTAATACGAGCTTTTAAAAATAGTAACCCTGCAGCGGGAAAAAAAATTTTTAAAACGAGGGTTACCTTTTGCAATATTTCGTATAAACCCCAAATCTATTGTTAACAATCACAAATTTTCGAAAATGAAAAAGTTTTTTGCAATTGCAATTATCGCAGCTACAGCTACTTTGGCTGCTTGTAACAACAGCAGCGAAGGTTCAAGCACTTCAGATACTACTTCTGTTGCGCCTGATACATCTTCTATGATGTCTACGCCTGATACTTCAATGAAGATGGCTCCTGACACTACTCAGATGGCTGATACAACGAAAAAATAAGTTATATTAGGCAAACTATCGAAGGGCCGCTCTCCTGAGTCGGCCTTTTGTTTTTAAAGACCAGGGACAACCCTTTCTACTGCGGCTTGGTTTTACCGTTCTTTAATCTTCTATCTTTGCGCCTCAATTATTTTTATCATTTAAATCAACATTATTAGGTGGTTTTATTTGAAGAGTTAGGTATTGAGGAAGGCTTGCTTCATTCCATCAAAGCATTAGGTTTTACCGAACCCACGCCCATACAGGAAAAAGCAATACCTGTCTTACTTAAAGGAACCAGGGATTTTATTGGCCTTGCTCAAACCGGCACAGGCAAAACGGCCGCCTTTGGCCTTCCATTGTTGCAACTGGTCAATAAGCAACAAAAATTTCCACAGGCTTTAATTATTTGCCCTACCCGGGAACTTTGTGTTCAGATCACAAACGATCTTAATTCCTTTAGAAAGAAAACGGATCATATCGTGGTTACTGCTGTTTATGGAGGCACTTCTATAGGATTGCAGATCAGGGAGCTTAAACGTGGGACCCACATTGTAGTAGCCACGCCGGGTCGTCTTATCGATCTTATCGAAAGAAAAGCCATTCATCTTGAAGAGATCCACTACGTGATATTGGATGAAGCTGACGAAATGCTGAACATGGGTTTTCAGGATGATATAGAATTTATACTTAAAAACACTCTTAACCGTCAAAGCACCTGGCTGTTTAGCGCTACCATGCCTGCGGAAATAAGGCAGGTGAGCAAACGGTACATGAAGCAGCCTTTTGAAATTACTATTGGTAAAGTAAATGCCGGAGCTTCGACAATAGATCATCATTACTTTGTAACCTCACAGGTTAACCGGTATGAAACTTTGAAACGCATTATCGATTTCAATCCCGGTCTGTATGGTATCATTTTTACAAGGACCAAGATTGATGCCCAGAATATTACCGAATCACTGATCCGCGAAGGATACGATATAGAGGCATTGCATGGAGATTTGACGCAAGCACAACGCGACAAAGTAATGGCCCGTTTCAGGGGGAAAAATTTGCAGCTATTAATTGCTACTGATGTTGCAGCAAGGGGAATTGACGTACAGGGCATCACTCATGTCATCAATTATGAACTGCCGGATGATATAGAGGTCTATACTCACCGTAGCGGCCGCACCGGGAGAGCAGGTAGAAGTGGTGTTTCGATATCCATCGTTACACCTAAAGATATCTATCGGCTGCGCCAGATAGAGAGAATGCTGAACAACCGGTTTCACAAGATGGATATTCCCGGCGGCAAAGATGTGTGCCGCAAACAATTCTTTCATTTCATTGATAAAATGCTCCAGGCGGATATCAGTCATGGTGACTATGAAACTTATTTACCGGTATTAAGAGAAAGATTTGCGAAAATAGAGAAGGAGGAGATATTGCAAAGAGTGGCGGCACTGGAATTTGACCGGTTTTTAAAATATTATGAAAACGCTGCGGACCTTAACCTGAGAGAAGAAAAAAGAGAACGGCCGGAAAGAAAAGTTAATCGTGATACAAGGGGACGAAGTTTTGGCAACAGCAACTATCAAAGATTATTTGTTAACCTTGGAACCAAAGATGGATTTTATAAAGCGAGTTTTCTCCAGTTTATTCTTGACATGAGCGACCTGGACAAAGAAGTACTTGGACGAATCGATATGAAGGAAATGAATAGCTGGATTGAAATAGAACCGACTGCTGCCAAAAAAATGATCAAAGCTATAGATGGCAAAAATTACCGGGGTCGACGAATCAGGATGAACGAGGCAGATTCTGTTCGGCACACAAAAAAAACTGCCTGATAATTTTTTTGTTTAAATGGGATCATTAATTTTGAAGCATGACAATCGCAAATGCATATCGTTGGTTTTATTTATATTTCTTTAGTCATAAGCCGGGTATGCTTTTGTTGAAAGTAACGTAGTAATAAAGCGAAAATCAACATAAGGATCCCGGCCAGAAGCCGGGATTTCTGTTTTTTATGTCAGCAAGGATATCCATACAAGGTTACGAAGGCAGTTTTCATCAAATGGCCGCCCGGTATTTTTTTGGAAACGATGTAGAGGTGATTCCCTGCGCTACATTCAAAGAAGTAGTAAAAGTAGCTTCCGGTTCAAAAGAAAGTGATGGCGGCATCATGGCCATTGAAAATTCAATTGCGGGCAGCATTTTGGCAAATTATAATTTGCTTCAACGAAGCAATGTAGTGATCGCCGGGGAAGTATACCTGCACATCAAACAAAATTTACTGGTTAATCCCGGTGTGAAGCTCGAAGATATTCGCGAAGTGCATTCTCACCCGATGGCCATTCAGCAATGTTTTGATTTTTTGGATAAGTATGATTGGAAATTGGTGGAAACAGAAGATACGGCTCTCAGTGCAAAACATATCCACCAGCATAAAAGTAAACACATGGCTGCTATTGCCGGCAAACTTGCTGCTGAGTTATTTACCATGCAGATACTTGTTCCTAATATTCATACACTGAAGAATAACTACACCCGTTTTCTAATACTGAAAAGAGAAGAGAATATTCAAAAAATTGATGCAGCCAATAAAGCCTCTGTGAGTTTTCGTACGGATCATTCAAGAGGAAGCCTGGCAAAAGTACTTTCCAAAATTGCTGAAGACGGCATCAATCTCAGCAAGCTTCAGAGTTTTCCTATCCCGGATACAGATTTTAAATACAGTTTTCATGCGGATATGGAATTTGAAGATATCAGCCAGTTCGAAAAAGTAATTGAAGATATAAAACCACTTACAGAGCATTTAAGAATATACGGAGTTTATAAACGAGGCGAATGGAGGTGATTTTGAAAAATTTCAAATAGCAACAAACAGATCACAAATCAATATTTAAGGTTTTTGAAATTTGTTTTTTGGATATTTTAAAAATAGTTTCATGCAGCTTGCAAAACGACTCAATGGAATTGGCGAATATTATTTCTCTCAAAAACTGAGAGAGATAGATGAATTGAACAAACAGGGAAAAAACATTATTAATTTAGGGATCGGCAGCCCTGATCTTCCGCCTCATCCGGAAGTTGTAAAAGTTTTGCAGGAAGAAAGTGACAAACCAAATGTACATGCTTATCAGTCTTACAAAGGTTCGCCGATTTTGCGACAAGCGATCAGTGAATGGTATAAAAAATGGTACAGGGTCGATTTGAATGCTGACACAGAGATTCTGCCCTTGATCGGAAGCAAGGAAGGCATCATGCATATTTGCATGACTTATTTTGAAGAAGGTTTGTCTGTATTAGTCCCAAATCCCGGTTATCCCACTTACTCGAGCGCTGTAAAATTATCAGGTGCCACGCCTGTTTATTATGATTTGCTGGAACAAAATAACTGTGAACCCGATTTTAAGCAACTTGAAAATGTGATTCGAAATTCTTCCCAAAAAGTTGTCGCCATCTTTGTCAATTATCCGCAAATGCCAACTGGTCAGTTGCCGAACAAGGAATTGTTTCAAAAGCTTGTTGATTTCGGAAGGGAAAATAAAATTTTAATTATTCACGATAATCCATACAGTTTTATTTTAAATGACGAGCCGATGAGTTTACTTAGTGTGGAAGACGCGAAAGATTGTGTGCTTGAATTGAATTCGTTAAGTAAATCACATAATATGGCCGGCTGGCGTGTAGGAATGTTGTGTGGTGCTGGCGAAAAGATCAATGAAGTGCTTCGGTTCAAAAGCAATATGGACAGTGGAATGTTTTTGCCGGTTCAGTTGGCTGCAGCCAAAGCCTTATCCCTCGGAAAAGATTGGTATGAACAGGTAAATTCTATTTACAGGAGAAGAAGAGAAAAAGTGTTTCAACTGCTGGATACACTGAATTGCAGTTACTCAAAAAAGCAAGCGGGATTATTTATATGGGCAAAAATTGAAGACAGGTTTAAAGACTGTTACGAATGTTCTGATCATGTTTTATACAATTTTTATGTTTTTATAACACCGGGCGGAATTTTTGGAAGTGCGGGCGAAAAATATATACGAGTCAGTCTTTGTGCCACAGAAGAAAAGATTAACGAAGCCATCAAAAGAACTAAAAACTAATATTGAACCATTCATGGAACGAAAGAAAATTGCAATAGTAGGAGTGGGACTTATCGGCGGATCATTGGCACTCCAGCTTCATGAGAAAAAAATTTCTTCTAAGCTAATGGGCGTTGAAGCAAATGAGTTGCATGCGCAGAAAGCGATAGAACTGGAGCTGGTAGATGAAATTCTGCCGCTTGATGAGGCTATTCGGCAATCAGATGTGATTATCCTGGCGATCCCGGTTGACACCATGGTTAAATTGTTGCCTGCCATATTGGATAAGATCGATAATCAAATTGTAATAGATCTTGGTTCTACTAAATCACAGTTAATCGAATCTGTCAGCAATCATCCGAAACGTGGCCGGTATATAGCGGCGCATCCTATGTGGGGAACTGAATACAGTGGACCGCAAGCCGCGGTAAAAGGAGCTTTTGAAAAAGTGGCCGTAGTTATTTGCAATGCAAAAGATTCTGACGAAGATGCTTTGGAGTGGACAAAAAAAATGTTTGGGAAAATAGGGATGAGGTTGCTTGAAATGGATGCAGAAGCTCACGATCTGCATGCGGCTTATGTAAGTCACATTTCACATATCACATCATTTGCCCTCGCCAATACAGTATTGGAAAAAGAAAAAGAAGAAGCGGCGATCTTCGAACTTGCCAGCGCTGGCTTTGAAAGTACCGTGCGGCTTGCAAAAAGTAATCCTTCGATGTGGGTTCCCATTTTTTTGCAGAACAAAGAAAATGTATTGGATGTTTTAAATGAACATATTGCGCAACTGGAAAAATTTAAAACTTCTCTTGAAAAAGATAATTATTCTTATCTGCTTGAGCTAATTGAAAATGCGAACCGGATAAGGAATATTATTAAATAATACCTCCCCGCTTTCTCTTGCAAAAGAGTTACTTCTTTTGAAAGACGAAAGCGATGATGCGGGGAACAGATATCTCATCTTCGTCAAACCATTCCGAAAGTGAATAACAGGTAAATCCGTTAGTGAATGCTGCGTTCATGTATTCAGAGATGTGGTGAGTAAAACATTCAAGACTGAAAATTCCTGAACCTGTTTCGAAGCGGGCTTTACTGCCCTGATATTGTTTGAACGGATGCAATTCCCCGATATATAGAAATCCATTGTTGTTTAAATGGTCACTGGCCTGTTGAAAGATGAAGCCGATATTTTCAATGTGCTCAAGGAGCAGGCTGCAGGTGAGTAAATCAACTTTTTTATCAGAGAAATCCCATGGCTTAGTAATATCAGCAGTGATAAATTCAACATTATTTTTATTGATTTTGGTTTTGGCAACTACCAACATTTTTTCGGAAAAATCTACGGCGGTAACATGGTTTGATTTTTCCACAAGCCATTCAGTATTCTTTCCCGTGCCGCAGCCCAGTTCAATTGTATTTGAAAAACTTAGTTTTGACAAAAGATTTCTGAAAGCCTTCGCTTCTAAATCTCTTGTTTTGTTCAACACAGAATCGTAAGTAGCTGACCAACTATTATAAGCGTCTTTATTTTGCATTTGCTAAAGATAATATGCAAACCAATGATTGGAGTAAACCAAATAGTAAAACATTTTTGTTTGAACCTTAAATAATACTATGAAGAAAATCAGGCGTCGTGGAAGATGGTTCAGAATATTATTAAGAATTGTTGTGGGATTCATCTTGTTTTTTATTGCTGCCTGTTTTGTATTCGACCATTTTGTACAGTTTCGCAGAAGCGATAAAGAATTAAATAAATTTTTTGTTGAGAACCATATCGCCGGGAAGATCGGATATTATACCAGCCATGAAAGAAAGCTGCGTTATGTAATCATTGGAAGTGATAGCTTGCCGACTTTGCTATATATACACGGATCACCTTCTTCCATGAGTCTTTATCGCGGAAGATTCAGCGATAAAACTATATTGAAAACATTTCGGGTTTTAGCAATCGACAGACCGGGCTATGGTTATTCAGGTTTTGGGCATCCTGAACCGTCTATTCAAAAACAATCAGAAATGATCAGTGCCTTGCTCGATAGTGTTTATAAAGTTAAACACCCGGTTATCGTTGTAGGCGGTTCTTTTGGTGCGCCAATCGCCTGTCGGCTTGCCATGGATCACCAGGAACTGGTCGATGGTCTTGTAATTACAGGTCCTGCCATCGGACCGGGAAGAGAAAAAGTATTTTGGTTCGCGCCGATTATTGAAAGCCCGCTCATACGCTGGTTTATTCCGCGAATGTTTAAATCTGCCAACACAGAAAAATTGCATCACAAAAAGGAACTTGAAAAAATGCTTCCTTATTGGAAAAATATTCGTGTGCCGGTAATGTATCTGCAGGGAGCTAAGGATCATTTAATCGATACGTCCAATGCAAGTTTTGCAAGAGAGCACCTCGTGAATGCTCCTTATCTTGATATTTATTTTTTCCCCAATCGTCATCATTATCTTGCTCAATATGAGTGGCCGACTATTAAGGATAGAATTATGAAACTTTATGAAATGGTAAAAAGATAAAATTATCTTCGGACATGTAAACATTTAGTTTATGAGTGAAATAAAAGCCCGTTCTTTTGCTGCTTTCAAAATTATATTAACGGCAGGATTCATTGCGGGGGCCCTGGATATTTTAGCTGCTATTGTTATTTATTCAGTCGTAATGCAGCGGACAACTGATATTAAAATTTTACAGGGAATTGGCAGGGCCGCATTTGGAACATCGCTTTTCCATAATGCTACTTCCCTTGCATTGTATGGCCTATTCGTACATTTTCTTATTGCACTATCTTTTTCAACGTTCTATTTTTTTATTTTCCCTTATTTATCATTTGCAAATAAACAAATATTGCTTTCAGGACTGCTTTATGGAATTTTTGTTTGGTGTGTTATGAATCTTGCTATATTGACGGTATTCCATATTTCAAATATTTCTGTTAAATGGGACTCAATAGCAAGAGGTTGTTTGATCCTCATGTTTTTTGTAGGTCTGCCCATTTCAATTATCGTTAGCAGATATTACGGTGCACGAAGAATACAGGCAAAATAAAAAGCAGGCAGTATTGCTGCCTGTTTCCTGTTATGAACCATGGCTCAATGTTTCATTGCATCCATCTTCGTTGTATCCATAGAATTCATGTTGTTCATGTTTCCCATTTCATTGTTTCCGCCCATCATTTTCATTGCATCGGCCATTGTCATGTATTCCCAGTGGTCAGTGATTTTACCATCGGCATTAAATTTAAATACTTCCACAGAAGTCATATCAAAACTAGTTCCGGCAGGTGCTCCCATTGAAGCAACTACATTGGTGCCAGTAAATCTTGTAAGAGAAAAAACATAATCGTTATTGGCGGCATCCTGCAATGCTTCAAGCTTCATGTCTTTATAGTCGTCATGAAGAGATTTCAGGCTTGCTTTTATGCTGTCTAATCCATGTACCTCGCCATGCTCGCCAGAATGATCCACGGCATCGGCAGCTATATATTGGTCAAGTTTACTTACGTCGCCAGACATGATTGCGTCATTGGAAGCATGCACAGTGGCAATGTTCTTATCGCCTTGAGTATTTCCGTTGCCTGAGCAGGAAATAAAAAAAGAGAGGAAAATGCAAATGCAATAATCAGAAGTTTTTTCATTGGTTTTCATTTTTGGTTAAAGAAACATTTTTAAAGCTTATAAGAATGGAATAGAAAGGCTTCAAAGGGCAAAGACCAACAGAATTAAAGAGAAATTAACCACCATAAAAGTACAATAAATCCTAGATAGAAAAACTTGAACGACTATCTGTCAATATTTTACTGCTACCGCGGCATCTGTTGAATTGTTATTTACCTTGAAAAAGTCTCTGTATATTAAGATAATTCAGGTGCCATAATAAAATATGAAGGATAGTTTGGAGCATTGGAAAAAGCAACCCCGGGTATTAGAGACTATGACAAGCCAAGTCAAATAAAAAGCGGCTTCTACAAAATATAAAAAATCATGTAACTTTCTTTTTCCAAAACCATACAACAATGAGAAAACTATTCTTCACTTTCTCTGCTTTATTTCTTATCTCTTTTATCTCAGCCCAGGAAAAGCTGGATATGGATATGATCAACAAGATCAAAAAAGAGGAAATGGACAACTCCAAAGTCATGGACATTGCTCATCATCTTACTGATATAAGCGGGCCGAGATTAACCAATTCGCCCGGCTTTATGCGGGCAGCCAACTGGGCAAAAAATGAACTCTCTGCTTTCGGGTTGGTAAATGCACAACTTGAACCATGGGGAGAATTCGGGAAAGGATGGGAACAGGAAAAATGTTATGTAGCAATGACGTCGCCCTATTATCAGCCATTGATCGCTATTCCCCGTGCATGGACAAGCAGCACCGGAAAAAAATTGTTGAAGGGAGAAGTGGTCTTGGTGAAAGCCGATGACACAACACAAATGGCTCAATATGCGGGAAAACTGAAAGACAAAATAGCGATGATGTGGTCTTCGGCTCAAATGAAACCAAGCTTTGATGCCGACGGGAATAGGTTTGGTGATTCGACTCTTGATAAAATGGCGGCAGCCGAAATGAGAAGGACCGGCGGTCCTAATCAAAACCAGGCGCAGAATTCTCAAAGACAAAATCGCTTTGCCCGGTTTAGAATACAGCGAAGGATAAATGAAATGATCAATGAGCAACAACCGGCATTGGTTTTAACCATGAATGCAAATGGCACGGACGGAACTGTATTCGTAAGCAGCGGTGGACAATATTCAAAAAATTCGCCTGAAGCCCCTGCAAGTGTTATGCTGAGCAGTGATGATTATTTGAAACTGCAAAGATTGATCGAAGATGGAATAAAAGTAGAAGTGGAAGCGGATATTCAAACAAAATTTTTTGATAACGATCTGCAGGGATATAATGTAGTAGCAGAAATTCCGGGAACAGATCCAAAGTTGAAAGATCAGCTTGTTATGCTCGGTGGACATCTTGATTCATGGCATGGTGCTACCGGCGCTACAGACAATGCCGCTGGTTGTTCCGTAATGATGGAAGCTGTCAGGATCTTAAAAGCATTGAATGTTCATCCGAAACGGACAATAAGAATTGTATTGTGGAGTGGGGAAGAAGAAGGTTTGCTTGGTTCAAGAGCCTATGCAAAAAATCATTTTGCCGATACAGCGAATGGTCAATGGATGTTGAAACCGGAACAATCAAAAGTTTCTGCTTATTATAATTTGGATAATGGTACAGGAAAAATTCGCGGAGTTTATTTACAGCGAAATGAAGCCGAAAGAACCATTTTTGCGGACTGGCTTAAACCATTCAATGATATGGGTGCTAAAACACTGACCATTGATAACACGGGTGGTACGGATCATCTGTCATTTGATCGTGTTGGAATTCCCGGCTTTCAATTTATACAGGATGAAATAGAATATGATACAAGAACGCATCATTCAAATATGGATGACTACGATCATCTTGTACCGGAAGACCTGAAACAGGCTGCTATTATTGTAGCAACATTTGTGTATAACACTGCCCAAAGAGATGAAATGATGCCGAGAAAAGAATTACAACCTCCATCAAGGAATCAAAGAGGATTTTAAGATAAAGTTACAGGGTACAAGAAATAACGTGCAAGAAAAATGCAAAAGTTTATTTGCTATCCGATTGAATAAAAATCGATTCCCATTAATGGAAGAATTGTAATTTTCAAACCAGTCTATTGTCTATAGTCTCCTGCACTTGTTGAATTGCCTTTGTTCGTATTTCGGTTAGGATGTTTTTCTTTTACGTTTTCTGACAATTCATTTTCATTCTTTGTATATTTTTCTTCCATTTCATCGCTCCCTTCCAAATTTTCTGTTGGAATGACCGGTTTTAAACCAAGCCTTTCATTTTTATTTGAACCGAAAGGTTTGCCTTTGTGATCTTTTGCCATAAAAAAGTTTTTATGTTCAGATACAATTCATATGCCATAGTAATGGAAGTTATTATTCTTGATCCTTGTGCTTTGATGCTTGAACCTTCACTTCGGTTTTTCATAAATAAATCGTACAAGAATTTTTTTCTGATCAATATCGGAGCTTAGAAAGAGTTGGTATTTTTTTTCACCGGCGGTTACGATCAGCAAAGCCGTGTTTGGAGGAATGGCGCCTTCATTTTCTGCAATCATTACTACCTCATGTTCTGTTTTTACGAAATCGATCCGGATATTAACGGAAATAGGTTTTGCGGTAAGTCTTTGTTGGCTAACCACCATTTGGTTATCTACACTCACAGAAATTGTATCGCCATCGATCTCCGCATTATCATAAAAATCCAGGAGGAGATTGCCGGTATCAACTTTTATTTCATTGAATATCGAGGAAGTCTCTTTCGTTAATATTATTTTGCCCGGTGGACAGGCCATTTGACTGTTCATCATGCGGCCGCCCCAATCGCCTGACAGATTTTGAGAATCTTTTGCCTGGCTTAATGATAAAGTATAATGCTTGATGCAGGGAATACAATCCGGGGGAACATGGAAGGTGGTAGGACCGGTTTCCTGTATCGTGACAATTTTGGTTTTGGAATCATACGCACCTTCAAAATTTTCTTTTACAAAATTGTTTACATCAGAAAAATGATAGGAAGAACCGTACACTTTTAGCCCATCCATCTTTAACTGCATTTCAATAAAATAAACGGGAAAGCAACCACCGGGACCCTGCGTCAGTTTTCCCCGCCATGTGCCACCTAAAATTTGTGCCTGTGCGGAAATGGTAATACATAAAAATATGACAGTAATGAACCGGGACATAAATTGAAGATAAAAAGAAAGGATTTAGCAGGAATAAAAAATCCTTGAGCGGTTCTTCTATTCCGCCTTCTCATATTTAAATCTTACCAACGCATTTTTTTGTTCGGTAGAAGTGATCTGTACCTGGTAACGTTTATCTCCGGCATTTATGATCATTAAAGAAGTATTCGGTGGAATGCGACCCAGGTTTTCGGCGACCATTACAACTTCATGTTCATCATTATTGGCATCAAACTTTAATGTCAGTGTAATTGGGACAGTGCTTAAGCCCTTATGTGAAAGCATAAGTTTTTTATCTACAAACACAGAAATGCTATCGCCATCAATTTCGCCGTTATCGTAGAGTTTTATAGAAACTTCATCCGTATTCACCGTGATTGTTCTTGCCAATGCATTTTCCCTTGTTTTTAAAACATCCGGTGTGATAATCTTTTTGTCAACAAGCTGATCTTTTATAGGGTGCTCAACTATATCTTTGGTTGAATCAGGTTGAACAGAAGATCTTATAATTGCCGGTTTTGTTTTGACAACGTCATTATTTTTTGCGGGAGTATTTGTTTTCTTAACTGTTTTTACTTTTGCTATGAGGTCATTGATTTGTTGTTCGTCATTTACGTTGAGAGAGCTTTTAAACGATGGAACTCTTGCTTTTAAAATGGCCAAAGTATGAGGTCCCAAAATCCCGTCCGCCGTGACACCCAAAGCAGTTTGCAATCGCCTTACATTCGGGTTGAAATTATTTTTAGGTTGAGGAGTTTTTGTTACCGCTGAGTCTTTTTTTGGTGCAACGGTTACGGTATTTGGATGTGAGTTCGATGTGGGATTATCACGCAAAAAAGGTTCAACATAAAAGTCTGAGGTCGGCACTTTACGCAAATAAACTTTTCCTCCACCACAATCACCCCACTCGCCATTATTTTTTGGGTTTTCCCTGTCTTCGGATCTGCCTATGAATGTCCCTTCCAGAAATTGTTCTCTTCCTGATTTATCATAAGTAAGAATATATTTCATAAGACAGGTACCACTACCGCCGCTATTTTTGACTTCCACAGTGCGCAACTCCTGTACCTGGAATTTATTTTCTGATTTATTGAAACTGCCGGTCATAGTCGCTTTTCCATAAAACCGAACATCGAGATAGGAATAGGAAACACCGGTAACGGACAAAGTATTATTTTGTTTAACCTGGAATTCAAGTTTATATTGTAAACCGTCGTCGGTGATGAAGTATCCTCTCCAGATACCTGTGAGGTCCTGCGCCGACAAAAAATGACAAAGTGGAAAAAGAGAAAAAAATAGCAGCAACGACCTTAAAAAAAATCTTTCCATTGCGTTGTAAAACTAACGAATAACTTCGTATCATAACTTATGGCACTGCGACAAGAGTTTGTTAATTTTGCCGATTCAAAACGCGAAGAACAATATAAAGGATGATCAACATAACATTTCCGGATGGTGCAGTAAGGCAATATGAAAAAGGAATAACTGCATTGGATATTGCTAAATCAATTTCTGAAGGGCTCGCAAGAAAAGTTCTGTCTGCAAATGTAAACGGACAGGTGCGGGACGCCACACGACCAATTAATGAAGATGCGTCCATAGAATTGCTTACATGGAATGACCCGGAAGGTAAAAGCACTTTTTGGCATTCGTCAGCACACCTGATGGCTGAGGCCGTCGAATCTTTGTTTCCGGGTGTAAAATTTTGGGTAGGGCCTCCAGTTGAAAATGGTTTTTATTATGATATGGATCTTGGTGACAGGAAGATGACCGAAGAAGACCTTGTAAAGCTGGAGAAGAAAATGAATGAACTGGCAAAACAAAGTAATAGTTATGTAAGAAAGGAAATTTCAAAGAATGACGCAGTAAAATATTTTTTGGATAAGGGTGATGAATATAAACTGGATTTGCTTCAGAACCTGAATGATGGCGAAATTACTTTTTACAGCCAGGGAAATTTTACCGATCTCTGCCGGGGCCCGCATATTCCGAACACCGGTTTTATAAAAGCAATTAAACTTACCAATATTGCCGGCGCCTACTGGAAGGGTGATGAAAAAAATAAAATGCTCACAAGAGTTTATGGTGTAACCTTCCCCTCGCAAAAGGAATTGGATGAACATTTAAAAATGCTGGAAGAAGCGAAGAAGAGAGATCACCGGAAACTCGGCAAAGAACTCGGCATTTATACTATGGACGATGATGTAGGACCCGGTTTGATTATGTGGATGCCAAATGGAACAGTAATTATTGAAGAGTTGGAAAAGCTGGCAAAAGAGACAGAATCAGCAGCCGGTTATAAAAGAGTGGTGACGCCACATATTGCGAAGGAGAGTATGTATCTTACAAGCGGCCATTTGCCGTACTATGCAGATAGCATGTATCCGCCGATGGAAATGGAAGGCGAGAAATATTATCTCAAATCGATGAATTGTCCGCATCATCATAAAATATATGCGGCCGAACCCAAAAGTTATCGTGACCTTCCTTATCGTATTGCTGAATACGGAACTGTTTATCGTTATGAACAAAGCGGTGAATTATTCGGGCTGATGCGGGTGCGCTGCCTGCATATGAATGATGCGCATATTTATTGCACCAAAGAGCAATTCAATGATGAATTCAGGGCGGTGAATGATATGTATTTAAAGTATTTTAAAATTTTTGGCATTGATAAATATATCATGCGACTATCTCTGCATTCGGAAGAAAAATTGGGAATCAAGTATGTAAATGAGCCGGAGCTTTGGAAGGAAACCGAAGCAATGGTAAGGAACGTATTGAAAGAATCCAACATTCCTTATGTGGAGGTGCAGGATGAAGCTGCTTTTTATGGCCCGAAGATCGATGTGCAGATATACAGCGTGATAGGAAGAGAATTTACCCTGGCCACTAACCAGGTTGATTTTTCCCAGGGCAGAAGTTTTAAATTGCAATATACCACGCAGGATAACAGAACAGAAACTCCATTGATCATCCACAGAGCACCGCTTGGAACGCATGAACGATTTATAGGGTTTTTGCTGGAACACTATGCCGGAAATCTCCCTGTTTGGTTGTCGCCATTGCAGGTAAAGGTTTTGCCCATTAGCGATAAGTTTACCGACTATGCTAAAACTGTTTTAAATAAGTTGAAAAAAGCAGATATTCGTGCAGAGATAGATGACAGGAATGAAAAAATCGGGAAGAAGATCAGGGATACGGAAATGATGAAGGTTCCTTACATGCTGGTGATCGGTGAAAAAGAAATGAATGAAGAAAAAGCATCTGTAAGGAAGCATGGAAAGGGAGATGTGGGAGCAAAAGCTGTTGATGAATTTATCAGTGAAATAAAAACTGAGATAGAAGAGAGGAAGAGCGATTAAATGGTATTTGATTTGATCATTCAATTGTAAATACAAATTTCCTTAACCTCCTTAAGGAAAATATCAGCAAAAAGTTGCTCAGGGAGGGAGCATCATTTAAAAATTGTAAATGGCAGTACCAAAAAAAAGTTTTCAACCAAGACCAGGTGGATTTAAAAGACCGGGTGGAGGAGGTTTTAACAGGGGCCGCTTTGCTCCCCGTAAAGAAGCAGAGCATCGTATTAATCATTTTATAAGGGTGCCACAGGTAAGATTAGTGGGAGACAATATTGAAGTTGGAGTTTACTCAACTGGCGAAGCGATCAAAATCGCCCAGGAACAGGGCCTGGACCTTGTAGAAATTTCTCCCAATGCTGATCCCCCGGTTTGTAAAGTAATAGACTATAATAAATTCCTCTACGATAAAAAGAGAAAAGAAAAAGAGATGAAGGCAAATGCCAAAGTCTCTGAGGTAAAAGAAATTCGTTTTACACCCAACACTGATGAACACGATTTTAACTTCAAAGCCAAACATGCGGAGAATTTTCTGAAAGATGGCAATAAAGTAAAAGCGTATGTACAGTTCAAGGGACGCGCAATACAATTCCAGGATCGCGGACAATTACTGTTGCTTAAGTTTGCAGACCGTCTTTCGGAAGTAGGTAATTTAGAAAGCATGCCTAAAATGGAAGGACGCCGAATGCTGGCCATGTTTGCTCCTAAGGGAAAGAAAAAAGGAGACAAAAAGGATAACAATGAATGATGAATTCAATTGATAAATACTAAACCGCTTAACAGGCGGTTTTTTTATTTATGATTTTCGTCGAATAATTAAACATTCTTCTCATTTCAATCTGCCATTCTTAATAAAAATATTTAAAGCAAGGGAAAATAAACATTCCTTTAGTATATTGCTTCCTCCATTTATTTTTTAACAAGCAAAAATTTATATGAGAAAGTCACTTCGCTATTTCACTATGAGTGTAATAGTCATGTCTTTTGCTTGCCTGCTCCATGCACAGCAAAAAAAAGACACCACACATCATGCGGCTCCCGCGCATCCTGCAGAACCCAAACCTTACGCAGAAGTAATTACAGACAAAGCAAAGACTGATGAAGGTTTATTTAAGGTGCACAAAGTGGAAGATAAATATTATTTCGAAATTCCCGATTCATTACTCGACCGGGAAATCCTTGTAGTGAATCGCATTTCAAAAGCTGCTGCAGGAATGCGCAATGGTTTTTTCGGATATGCCGGCGACCAGATTGGTCAAAATGTTATCCGGTTTGAAAAAGGACCCAATCATAAAATATTTCTTCGAACCATTTCTTACGCTGAATACGCTAAGGATTCAACAGCTCCCATGTTCCAGGCGGTAACGAATTCAAATATTCAACCTATCGAAGCTGCATTCGACATAAAAGCTTATGGTAAAGATTCAACAGCTATGGGCATCTTGCAAAGCAGTGTGATTGATGTAACCGATTATGCAAATGGCGACAATGATGTTTTATTTTTCAACAGCAGGTTAAAAACAGCCAACCGCATCGGGGCATTGCAAGCTGATAAATCTTATATCGAAACGATACATTCTTATCCGATCAATGTTGAGATCACAACAGTGAAAACTTATGGAAGAAGCAATGCTACGCCGGCTGCGGGAGGCGCTGGTGGCAGTCGGGGAGCTCCTCAGGTGAATGGTGGTAATTTGACTGTTGAACTAAACAGTTCGATGGTATTGTTGCCTAAAGTTCCGATGCAATCAAGATACTTTGATGACAGGGTAGGTTTTTTCACAGTTGGTTATACTGATTTCGATGCAAACCCGCAGGGAGTTGAAGATGTACAGTTGGTCAAGCGTTGGAGACTTGAGCCTAAAGAGGAAGACATGGAAAAATATAAACGCGGTGAGCTCATTGAACCCAAAAAACAAATTGTATTTTATATTGACCCTGCCACTCCCAAAAAATGGGTTCCTTTCCTGATACAGGGTGTAGAAGATTGGAATGTTGCATTTGAAAAGGCGGGTTTTAAAAATGCCATTGTAGCAAAAGAAGCCCCAACGAAAAAAGAAGACCCGGAATGGAGTTTGGAAGATGCCCGTTATTCTGCAATCGTATACAAACCGTCAGATGTAGCTAACGCCAGCGGTCCAAGTGTGGCGGATCCACGCAGCGGTGAAATTATGGAAAGCCATATAAATTGGTATCACAACGTAATGGAGCTTTTACAAAACTGGTATATGATACAGGCTTCACCAAGCGATACAGCTGCAAGAAAAATGGTTTTCAGTGATTCGCTTATGGGAGAGTTGATCCGTTTTGTTTCTTCTCATGAAGTAGGCCACACATTAGGTCTCCGCCATAATTGGGGTTCATCTTCAGCCGTGCCTGTAGACAGCTTGCGTAGTAAAGCCTGGGTTGAAGCGCATGGTCATACACCTTCCATCATGGACTATGCTCGTTTTAACTATGTAGCGCAGCCAGAGGATCATGTCAGTGAAGTGGGATTGTTCCCTCGCATCGGTGATTACGACAAGTGGGCTATTGAATGGGGATACAAACGTTTTTACCAGTTCAAAGATGGCGATGATGAAAAAGGTTATCTTAATAAATGGGTCATGGATAGTTTAAAAAATCCAAGGCTCTGGTGGGGCGACGGAGAAACTAACCAGGATGATCCGCGTTCGCAAACAGAAGATCTCGGTAATGATGCAATGAAAGCAAGTACTTATGGAATAAAGAATCTTCAGTACATGATGCCTCAACTAATTAAATGGACCAGGGAAGACAATAGGGATTATAAAAGTCTTTCCGAAATATATAGCCAGTTAACAACACAGTTTAATCGTTACATGATTCACGTAACAAGAAATGTGGGCGGTGTCTATCGTACTCCTAAAACTGTAGAGCAAGCCGGCAATGTGTATGAATACACTCCTAAAGCAAAACAAAAAGAAGCGATTGATTTTCTGACTAAGCAACTATTTACTACACCGACCTGGCTGGCAGACAGTAAAATTTATGACCTTGTTGGCGGCACGCCTCTTGTCACCATCGGTAATATCCAGGATAATGTGTTGAATCGTTTATTCAGTACCAATACAATGAACAAACTGATCGAGTTCGAAGCGGAAGATGGAAACCAGGCATACACCATTACTGATCTGTTTACTGATGTAAGAAACGGAGTATGGAGCGAGCTGAAAACAAAAAAGAAGATCGATGTGTACAGAAGAAACTTGCAGAAATCTTATGTAAATATTCTCAGCAATATAATTACTCCTCCAAAGACTTCTGAAACAACTATTGTTATAAATTTTGGTGGCAGGTCAACGCCGCAGCTAAGTGCTGATAAATCAGATATAATAAGTGTAGCAAGAGCGCAACTCGTTTCATTGAGAAATGAGATAAGAGCTGCTATACCTTTCATGCCCGATACTATGAGCAGGTATCATTTACAAGATGTGCTGACGAGAATTGATGATGCTCTGAATCCAAAAGACTAACCATTTGCACATAAAAAACCGGCAACCCTGGTAAAGTTGCCGGTTTTTTTATTTTTATGACTTTTGTTTTGTTTCAAGCTTTCTTTTGATTTTTTGCATATGCTGTGCTTCGGCTTCATCCAGCGAATGCGATTTGTGAATGTCGATTTCTTTTTTTGCCAATGTCGCTAACCTGATGTAGAATTTCTTCAACAACTCGAGATCATCGGCAGTCAGGTCTTCGATATTTACAAGGCGGTTACTTGCCATTTCGCTGCTCGCTATCAATTCATTCAATTTTATTTGTAAAGCAGTAGTGTCTTTATTCTGTGTTTGCTGAATGATAAAAACCATTAAAAAGGTAATGATGGTGGTACTTGTGTTTATTACCAATTGCCATGTATCCGAATAATGAAAAAGGGGACCCGTGATTCCCCAGACGATGATGAGAAGGCAGGCAATAACAAATGCAGCAGGCTTTCCCGACGCTTTGGTGACTTTTGTCGCCATATGGTCAAAGAATAAAGAGAAGTTCTTTCTTTTCCGGTTTTTAGCTTTCATGTTTTTCGTTTCATTCAAAGGTGAAAAACTCAGGCCAGTTTTATATAAATTAAAAAAATATCACTGCGCGGCTGTTGAATCAAAACTAAAAGTTTGCTTATTTACCCTTATTTTTGCGGCTCAAAATTTAGAAGGTGCCTACCATTTTTTCGAAGGAAACTTATTTATACTGGTACGAACTGATGCAATTGATCCGCCAGTTTGAAACTACAGCTGAAGAGAAATATAAGATGGAAGGAAAAATTCGTGGTTTCTTTCATGCATATGTTGGCCAGGAAGCAATTGCAGCAGGTTGTATGACGGCGACAAGACCGGAAGATCTGTTCATAACCGCTTATCGCGATCATGGCCTTGCTATCGCCAAGGGAGTGTCAGTGAATTCCTGCATGGCGGAGCTTTATGGCAAGGCAACAGGCAATGCTAAAGGAAAGGGTGGAAGCATGCATTTTTTTGGGAAGGCTGTAAATTTTTTCGGTGGCCATGGAATTGTGGGAGCGCAAATCGGTACCGGCGCCGGCCTCGCATTTGCCGAACAATATAAAGGAACCGATAATGTGGTGCTTTGCTTTTTTGGCGATGGCGCTGCAAGACAGGGTATCTTGCATGAAATATTTAACCTCGCCATGTTGTGGAAGTTGCCTGTGATTTTTATTTGTGAGAACAACAACTATGCAATGGGAACCTCGGTAGAGCGCACTTCCAATGTAATTGATATTTATAAATTGGCTGATGCGTATGAAATGCCCGGAGATGCTATCAATGGAATGAGTGCCGAAGCTGTTCATGAAGGAGTGACAAGAGCCGTAAAAAGAGCAAGAGAAAAAGAAGGCCCCACCTTGCTCGAGATGAAAACATACAGGTATAAAGGTCACTCGATCAGTGACCCGGGAAAATATCGTACAAAAGATGAACTCGAAGAGTATAAAGGAAAGGACCCTATTCAGCAACTTTTGAAAACGATCTACGATAATAAACTTGCATCTGATGAACAGATCAAAAAAATTGATTCAAGAGTGACAAAAGCTGTGGAAGACTCAGTAAAATTTGCGGAAGAAAGTCCATTCCCCGATGATAGCGAAGTATTAAAAGACGTATATGTCGATCCGGACTATCCTTTTATTGTTGACTGATCTTTTTAAAAATAAATTATACAAATAGAAATTTAATTATGTCGGTTAAGAAACACGAAGTGCATGAGGATCCTAACCAGTTGATCGTAGAAAGAGCTAAAGACTTTTGGACTAGGTACAATAAACCGGTAATGATAGTTTCCGCTATTATTATTTTAGTAGCTGGTGGCTATATTGGATATAAAAAGTTTTATAAAGAACCTTTTGAGCAGAAAGCATCAGATGCTTTATTCGTTGCAGAAGGATATCAGCGCAGGGCGCTGTTAGCTCCCAACCCTGACTCACTGGTCAAACTGTCTTTAAACGGTGATGGCGCCAACCCTGGTTTTTTGCGGGTAATAAGCCGGTACAAGGGAACGGATGCAGCCAACCTTGCCAGGTTGTACGCGGGTGAAAGTTACCTGATGGTTAATGATAACGCCAATGCCGTTAAGTATCTTAAGGATTTTAAAACCAGTTCAAAATTTTTCCAGGCAAGAGCCTATAAATTATTGGGTGATGCAGATGCAGACCTTGGAAAAAACAAAGATGCGCTTGATAATTATAAAAAGGCAGCATCAGAGTTTAAAGAAGATGAAGAAAATTCTTCTGAAGTTCTTTTCCTGGCAGCGTACCTTGCACAGACAAAACTAAACGACAACAAACAGGCCATTGAACTTTTTAAAGAACTAAAGGAAAAGTTTCCGAATACACAGAGAGGCGCTGAAGCAGATAAGTACTTAGCGAGATTGGGTGTTTATAATACTGACTAACTTAATTATGGCTGACGTCAATAAAAGCAATCTTAACACCGATCCAGGCATTCTTTCAAAGGATGCCTGTGTTGTTTTGGTAAAAACTGAATGGAACGCTGCAATAGTTGATGAACTGGAGAAAGGGTGTAAAAACAAATTAAAAGATATTGGTGTAAAAAAAATAATAACCGTGACAGTGCCCGGAGCGATTGAGATTCCGTTTGCCATAAAAAATTATTGGGAACATTCAAAGAAGCCAAGACCTCACGCATTTATCGCCCTTGGTTGTATTATTCGCGGAGGTACGCCTCATTTTACTTATGTATGTAATGCAGTAACAGACGGGGTAACGCAATTAAATCTCATGTTGCCGGTTCCAACTATTTTTGGAGTGCTTACCGTAGATAGTGAAGAGCAGGCAAAGGAAAGAACAGGAGGTGCACACGGGCATAAGGGAGAAGAAGCCGCAATGACTGCGGTTAAAATGATCTTATTAAATCAATCTTTTAAAAGAGACAAAAGAAAGTGAATATTCAGCTTTTTGTACCATGTTTTGTTGACCAGTTGTATCCGCAGACTGCTTTCAATATGATAAAGGTGCTGGAGAAAACAGGCTGTACCGTTACATACAATACTCATCAAACCTGTTGCGGCCAGGCAGCGTTTAATGCAGGTTTCTGGGAAGATTCAAAATCTGTTTGCACCAAATTCATTAAAGATTTTGAAGGAACAGATTATGTCGTTGGTCCAAGCGCAAGCTGTGTAGGTTTTGTTCGTAATTATTATTCGAGACTTTTTGATAATTCTTCCGTTCACAATGATGTGAAAGATCTAACAAAACGCACTTTTGAATTTTCGGAATTCATGGTGAAAGTGCTGCAGATCGTGAATGTCGGCGCTAAGCTCGAAGGTAAGGCCACGTACCATGATAGCTGCGCTGCACTTCGCGAATGTAAATTGAAACAGGAACCACGCAAGCTGCTGGCGAATGTAAAAGGTCTTGAGTTGATTGAAATGAATGATGTGGAAACCTGTTGCGGCTTTGGCGGAACATTCTCTGTAAAGTTTGAACCCATATCCATTGCCATGGGAGAACAAAAAGTGGAAAATGCCTTGGCTACCGGGGCAGAATACCTGATTGCTACCGATCTTTCCTGCCTGATGCATCTCGGCGGTTATATAAAACACAAAGGATATTCTTTAAAACCAATACACATTGCCGATGTGCTGGCGAGTGGTTGGTAAAATGTGAATGTAAATTATTCTGTTCAGCCATTACTTCATGTCATATTCTTTTTGAAGATACTGTATCAATCGGGTTGCTTTTATATTGGTATGCGCCATATCTGATTTTACCAGACTACATAAAAAAGAATAGGAATGAATACTGTTGAAAAAATGGTTTAATGCAACTTTATCGTGGGTTAAAAGGATATCTACTTTTTCATTTTGCATCCGGGTTAACACCTGGGTTATTTTGATGGGATCTTTCGAGTTGCCCGTTGAATCGAATAAGAGGCGGAAATTGATGATTTGATCACGATTGTTCTGCACATCATAAAATTTTTTATCTAACTCTTCCTCGTCAATCAAAGATTCTTTTACAGCAGCATCATAGGCCAAAATACTATCCATAGCAGGTCTCTTGCGGATTAATCTCATGCCTCCCGCATTCTTTAACTGTTGTATTGTACCATCCGTGTAAATAAAATCGGGATAGCCGGCAAGGCTGCTTAAATAAACAAAAAGAGGAACTTTGAAATTCCCTTCTAAAAGTTTGAAGTTCTTCATCAGGGAATCCTGGTATTTAATAAATATCCGGTAATTATTATCAATGGACGCCAGTTTAGATGTATCTGTTTTAAGGTCGGAGATCATAGAGTGGATATATTCTTTTTCACGTTCCTTGTTTGAAATGTTTTCCCGTATCGTTTCTGCAAAAAAACCTGCTGTCACCGCCAAAAAGATCATAAAGAATTCAGACAAATAATCTTTAAATCTTTTTTGACCGTGGTGATGAGAATGATGTACTTCCATTTGAATTTATTTTTTATTCAAAACGATAACCTCTCAAAAAATCTTCTACACTCATTCTTTTTTTGCCTTCCAGTTGCACGTCTTTTAAATGAATATAACCATCCGTGCAGGCAAATTTCAGATAGGACTTCTTGTCGGTTTCCCATTTTCCTGTTTGAGAAGCTGGGGCAACTGACTCCTTTTCACTTTTGAAAATTTTGATCGTTTTATCATTTAAGGTAGTAAACGCAGCAGGGTAGGGCGATAATCCACGAATGAGATTATGAATTTCACCCACCGATTTATTCCAATCAATTCTGCATGTTTCTGTATGGATCTTTGGTGCATGTTTAAGTCGTGAATCGTGAGTCGTGAATCGTGAGTCAGAGACTCCTGCGCTGTCAATTGCCAATTGCTCATTATCAATTGCGGATTGAGGAGTCTCTTCTAAACTACCATCAATTATTCCTTTAATTGTTTCTACCAGTAATGCTGCGCCAATCTCTTTCATTTTATCATGGAGCTCGCCGGCCGTTTCATTTTCTCCAATTGAAATTTTTTCCTGCATCAAAATGTCACCCGTATCTATTTCATGTTTCAATTTAAAAGTGGTGACACCCGTTTCTTTTTCCCCGTTGATGATTGCCCAATTAATGGGAGCTGCTCCGCGATATTGCGGCAAAAGCGAAGCGTGAAGATTTACGGTTCCCTTCGGAGGCGTGTTCCAAACTACGTCCGGCAGCATGCGAAAAGCAACCACGACTTGTATGTCAGCATTCAATGATTTTAGTTCAGCAAGAAATTCCGGGTTTTTTAGTTTTTCAGGTTGAAGAATTTTTAAGCCTTTTCCAACAGCATATTTTTTCACGGCGCTTTCATTCAGTTTCATTCCGCGGCCTGCCGGTTTATCCGGTGCGGTGATCACAGCAACAATATTGAAACCAGCTTTTACAAGAGCATCCAGTGAAGCCGCAGCAAACTCCGGAGTTCCCAGAAAAACGATGCGAGACATTGAGAGCGACAAATCAAATGTTGCAGGTCCCGCATGTTTTGTTTTTAGCTGGTAGTGGATCATTATTCAGTATTAGTTATTCAAAATCGGGGTAAAGCAAATATTTTTTCCTGGTTGTTTTAAATTCATTTAACGCAGGTTCCCAACTTTTACGAATTTCTTCTTCACTTTTGCCATCTTTCATCTGCTGCATCAACACATCATTACCGGCAAGGCGGTTAAAAGAATTTGCTTTTAAGAAAAAACTGTCCTTGTTGGGAAAAATTTTATACGCATCAATGATCCATTGCAATTGTATTTTATCATCTGTTTTCTTCAGCACATCTTCAACGGTGCCACCAAAGTTCCAGCCGTAGCAAACTTCGCCATAATGTTTTGAACTTTTAGCGCCTTCGTTCGGATGAGGCGTAAATGAAAACATATTCTTCGGCAATAAAGGGTGACCGATATATTCAAATGGTTTTTCTGTGCCGCGGCCTTCACTAAGAACAGTTCCTTCAAATAAACAGGTAGTGGGATAAAGATAAACGGCCTGCATTTCGGGCAAATTCGGTGAAGGCTTTACCGGTAAAATATATTTGCTTTTATGCGTATAGTTTTGGCATTTGATCACGAGAAAATGAAAAGGAGTATCCGTGGTGGGTTCTGTTGTAATATTATAAGCATTGATGGCATTTGCTTTTTCTGACAACCATTTTTTACCGCAAAGCATCATTGCATATTCTCCCATCGTCATTCCATATACAATAGGAATAGGCTGTCTTCCTACTCCGCTTTTATATTTTAGATCGAGCACCGGGCCATCAACGTAGAAGCCATTTGGATTAGGCCTGTCAAGCAGCAACAAAGGTTTATGATTTTCGAGCGCTGCTTCCAAAAAGTCCTGCATGGAATTTATATATGTATAAAAACGGCAACCTACATCCTGCAGATCAAATACAAGTACGTCTAAATTTTTCAAATCGTCAGCAGATGGTTTGTGCTTGCTGCCATAAAGTGACACGACAGGAATGCCCGTTTTTTCATCAATATAACTTCCTACTTTTTCGCCGGCATCTGCCGTTCCTCTGAAACCATGTTCCGGTCCAAATATCATTTTAATATTCACTCCAAGTTTCAGTAAAGTGTCAATTAAACTTGTGCTGCCTACAACCGAAGTTTGATTAGCAAAAATGCCGACACGTTTTCCTTTCAGCAGTGGCACATAGACATTAATCCTTTCGGCTCCGGTGATAATTCTTTCGCTTCGCGATCCATCATTGGATAATTGCTGACTTTGCCGGGTGAATCCATCATTGGTCAGTAAAATAAAAACAACGATAACAAATACTTTCATGTGATTTATTTTTTTATCAATCTGCATCAAAAATAATTATAAGATGCAAGCAATTATTTAAACGGTTGCAACATAATTTGGTTACCTTTCCGAAAATTTTTAGTGAGCATCAAATCTCTCACTATTTGATTGGGAAAAAGAGGTTCGATAGTGGAACAAAACTTGAATATAGATTAATAAAATTTAAGTATGCAGCAGGTAAAAAAAGGCGATAAGGTAAAAGTGCATTACCACGGTAAACTGACAAATGGTGAAACATTCGATACTTCCGCGGGCAGGGAGCCTCTTGAATTTGAAGTAGGCAGTGGTGCGGTGATAAAAGGTTTTGACGAAGGAGTAACAGGCATGCAGGTGGGAGAAAAAAGGACAATCAATATTCCTGTTGACGAAGCGTATGGTAAAAGAAGTGAAGATATGATGATCGAATTTCCCAAAGACCGTTTTCCTGAAAACATGGAAGTGGCGATGGGTATGCAATTAATGATGGGCAATGGTTCGGGACAAAATTTACCGGTTACGGTTACGGAAATAAAGGATGAGACTGTTATACTTGATGCTAATCATCCTTTAGCAGGAGAAGATTTAGTTTTCGATATTGAACTTGTCGAGATTGTTGGCGGCAGTCCTTTAATTATAATGCCGTAAATAACTTGTCTCTTTTACCAGCTGAATATTGTGTCACCCTGAATTTCCTCATTGTTTGCAAATTGTAAATGGTTGTATATTCGGCTTTCTAATTTAAGATATGTTGGAAAAATACGGGAGTACTGTTGAAGAAAGATTCACCAGGTATGTACAAATTGACACGCAAAGCGATCCTCAATCCACAACTATCCCTTCTACCGGGAAACAAAAAGATCTAAGCAGATTATTAGTTGAAGAACTGAAGCAAATGGGAGTCAAAGACGCTCATCTTGACGAATGGGGCTATGTATACGCAACCATCCCTGCTACGACAAATAAAAAAGTTCCGGTTATATGTTTTTGTTCGCATGTCGATACCGCCCCGGATGCAACCGGTGCAGGCGTAAAGCCTATAGTGCATAGAAACTACAATGGCGGTGATATTATTTTACCCGATGATGCCGCCCAGGTTATTTCGCCAAGAGAGTATACTTATTTAAAAAAAAGAACGGGCGATGATATCGTTACTGCTTCGGGAAAAACCTTATTAGGCGCTGATGATAAGGCAGGAGTTGCAATCATAATGGATGTTGCAAATTATTTAATACAACATTCGGAAATAAAGCACGGCACAATTAAAATATTATTTACACCGGATGAAGAAATAGGACGAGGCGTAAATAAAGTTGACCTGAAAAAGCTGGGAGCAGATTTTGCGTATACACTCGATGGAGGGGAAAGAGGTTCTTACACCGATGAAACCTTTAGTGCCGATGGTGTAGTAGTTACCTTTTATGGCATTACTGCGCACCCCGGCTATGGAAAAAATAAGTTGGTAAATGCGTTGAAAGTAGCGGGAACTTTTTTAGATCTTTTTCCAAAAAGTGAATTTTCACCAGAAACAACAGAAGGTCGTGAAGGTTTTGTACACCCGGTAAGGATGGAAGGTATTGCTGAAAAAGTAAAAGTAGAATTTATTGTTCGCGATTTTGAAACAAGAAATTTGAAACTCTATGGAATGCGGCTGGAGCAATTTGCAAAGCAAGCTGTGGGCAAATATCCTGGTTCTTCATATGAGATAGAGGTAAAGGAGCAATACAGAAATATGAAAGAAGTGCTGGTGGATTATCCGCAAATTGAGCAATATGCGGAAGAAGCGATGAAAAGATCCGGCGTGGAATTTAAGAAAGAAAGTGCAAGAGGCGGAACCGATGGCTCAAGATTATCTTTTATGGGTTTGCCTTGTCCGGATATTTTTACCGGTGAAATGGCTTTTCATGGCAAGCATGAATATGTTAGCATACAGGACATGCAAAAGTCAGTTGAAGTATTGGTCAACCTGGTGCAGGTTTGGGAAGAAAAATCATAATTATGATCCATGACTCAATCAAAAATCTACAGCATATTTTTAATTTTCTTTTTCATTTTACGCACTTCGCATTCCTTACGTTAGTTCTTGTTAAAGAACTCTAAAACTTGCACACTTTAAACAACGCACAATCAATTTTTTCGTTCATTCACATATTGTTGAAAAAAAATAAGGTAGTACTCATAAACGAAACACTACTTTTACGCACTTAATCAATGACTTAATATGTTTGAGCTTTTACAGATTATTGATTCAACACAGAATGTTGTAACGCACATACAGGGAGATTTAAACGGTGATGGGAAACTTAGCATTTTTGAATTGTTAAGTACCGGGGGTGTCATCATGATTCCGCTGGCTCTTCTATTCCTCATTACCATTTTTGTTTTCTTTGAGCGTTACATCGCTATTCAAAAAGCATCCCGCCTGGATAATAATTTCATGAATATTATCCGTGATCACATACTCAGCGGCAATCTGAGTGCGGCAAAAAGCTTTGCGAAAAACAACGTCAGCCCTGTGGCAAGAATAATTGATAAAGGAATTCAGCGTGTGGGTAAACCCATTGACTATATTGAAAGAAATATGGAAAATGTGGCACAACTTGAAATGTTCAAGATGGAAAGAAATTTGGGAGTGTTGTCCGTGATCTCAAGAGCTGCTCCCATTTTCGGATTCATTGGAACATTGGCTGGTTTGATGCAATTGTTTTTTAAAATCAATTCAACAAACGATTTTGAGTTGAGTACGATCGCAGGTGGTATTTATGTGAAATTAATAACATCCATCTCGGGTCTTGTCATAGGTTTGATCGCATTTATCGCTTATAACTACCTGCACACAAAAGTGGAGAAAACAGCTAACAAAATGGAAGTTGCTTCGGCTGATTTTCTGGATATTTTACAGGAACCTACAAGATAATTGAATGAATTTAAGGAAGACAACACATAAAGAAGCAGAAGTATTTACCGATTCGCTGAATGATATCATATTCATTTTGCTGATGTTTTTTTTGATCGTAGCTACACTGGCAAACCCAAACGTAGTAAAAGTGGGATTGCCCCGCGGCACAAAAGATACAAAGGCAAAACAAAATATCATGGTGTCTATTGATAAGGACCAGCAATACTATCTCGGCACTACTAAAGTTGATCATTCAATGATCGATTCCATCCTGACCCAGGCAATAAATAAATACAAAGAAACAGTTGACACACCTACGGTGGTCATCAACGCAGATACCAGTGCTTTCTATGGAGAAGTTTTCAGGATCATGCGACTTTCCAAGCGATCAGGAGCCAAGGTGGTGGCGAATGTGAAGTAGTAGAAGTACTTTGTTTTTTTCTGAAAAGTTTTTTAGTTTTAATCAGCTTAAACCCGATTCTATGAAAAGCAAGGCACTTATATACTGTTTAATTACTCTCACTATTTTATCACTTTCATGTAAAAAGGAATCTTCACGCGATATTGTTGGTGAATGGGAAAGTGTTTTAGTTTACACTTTGCAGGACAATGGAGTCCCCGCTTGGACTTCAACCGAAAATCATCCGCAGTTTTATAGTTTTTCCGCCGAAGGCAGGTTTTCTTCTTTGACTGATGTTCCAGGTGGAAGTGGAAAATATAGTTATGATAGCGAGTTACAAAATCTTATATTAAATTATGAAGTGGATCGTTATGGAAATCTTCCAGGTACACAGACATGTAAAGTAGAACTGTTAACAAATAACAAATTAATTCTGTCTTATTCTTTTCCAGGAAATAACTTTGTTTACCAAATTGAATATTCAAGAGTTAACTAATGCCTTTACCATCCTGTTCTTTCCCTGTAAATCCTTTTTTAGTTCAACAGATTTGTAACCTATTCCTGTAAATAAACTTTTAACCTGCTCTCCTAAATTTTCGTTTATCTCGGCATAAATACTTCCATTGTCATTTAGTTTTTCTTTTCCAAAATCGGCAATGACTTTATAGAAAATCAAAGGATCGCCATCCGGCACAAATAAAGCCGCAGATGGTTCGTAGTCCGTAACGTTCTTTCTCATTTCGTTTTTTTCTTCAGGTGTTACGTAAGGCGGATTACTGACGATAATGTCGACCTTGGGCAATTGGTCCTGTTGTTTTTTGTCTAAAAAATCCAGCGGCACAAAATCAATTGTTGCATTCAATGCGTCCGCGTTCATTCTTGCAATATTCAAGGCTTCTTCACTTACATCACAACCCCACACCTCCGAGCCCGGCAAATTTTTTTTTAAAGAAATTGCCATACAACCGCTGCCTGTCCCGATATCAAGGATTCTTAATTCCGGCTTCTTATTTCTTACTTCTTTTATTATCCAATCCACGAGTTCTTCGGTTTCGGGTCTCGGTATAAGCACGTTGTGGTCAACATAAAATTTCATATTTGCAAACCAGCTTTCATGAGTGATGTATTGAAGAGGTTCATGCTTTTGTAAGCGTTCAATTGATTCATCCAGGAATTTTAATTGTGAACCTGATAGCGTGCAGCTCTTGTTTATAAGAAGTTCAATGCGAGATTGATTTGTGACATATTCGATCAGTACTTCAGCAATATTCAATCCTTCGCTCTCTTCGTAAATGTGCCGGATCGATTGTAAAATGTTCTTTCTTGCTTCGGTAAGTGTCATGGGCAAACTTACAACTTGTGTATGGTGAATTAAAAGAGGCAATTTCTAATCATTTATATTTGTTCCTGTCACTAATTGCATTTGACTACCCACGAAAAATACATGCTTCGTTGTATCCAGCTTGCAAAGCTTGGAGCAGGAAATGTGGCACCTAATCCTATGGTAGGTGCTGTGCTGGTAAACAATGACAGGATCATTGGCGAAGGATATCATCAGAAATATGGCGAGGCACATGCAGAACCAAATTGTATCAATTCTGTCAAGGCAGAATATAAACACCTTATCCCGGATTCTGTACTGTATGTTTCACTCGAACCCTGTGTGCATTATGGTAAAACGCCGCCTTGCAGCGATCTTATTATCAAAAATAAAATTCCGAAAGTGGTAATAGGTTGCCGCGATCCTTTCAAAGAAGTAAATGGAAAAGGAATTGAAAAGCTGGAAGCAGCAGGAGTTAAAGCTGAACTCGGAGTGTTGCAGAAAGAATGTGAAGAATTAAACAAACGATTCCTTACATTTTATACGCAGCATCGTCCGTACATCATTTTAAAATGGGCGCAAACATCCAGTCATAAAATAGCACGGTGGGGGAATGACCGCCTGCTTATTTCAAATGAATTTACAAACAGGCTGGTTCATAAATGGCGAAGTGAAGAGTCGGCTATTTTAATTGGAAAAAATACTGCCTCACTTGATAATCCTGAACTAACCACAAGATTGTGGTCGGGCCGTAACCCGGCCAGGCTCGTTGTGGATATGAACCTGGAGCTTCCCTTATCATTAAAAGTTTTCAATGATAAATCACGGACAATTATTTTTAATAAAATAAAACATCAGGAAAGAGATCATCTTTTATACTACCAGGTAACAGAAGATGCAAACCTGGTTCACCAGGTGGTAAATGCACTCTATCAATTGAAGTTTCAAAGTGTGATCGTGGAAGGTGGTGCAAAACTGTTACAATCATTTATTGATGAAAAAATGTGGGATGAAGCGAGGGTAATAACAAACGAAGAATTGAGGATCGATGGTGGATTGAAATCGCCTGAACTGAATCTATGTTTAAAAACAGGCGGGCAAATTATCTTTGGTGATAAGATTGACCTTTTTAAGCCTTTATAAATTCTCTTATAATTTAATACCAGCCGACCTGATATTTATCATCTCTGCGGCAAATAAGGATCATAAGGTCTGAATATCTCCGGTTTATATCTTCATTAAATCAAATCAATCACCAACTAAACTTTTTTTATGAAAGAACCTTTTGTAGTTACTTGCCTGACGAGTAATGTTAATTTGCCCAAAGAGAAACTGGAACATTTTATCAATAGAGATAAAAAGCACCGCAAGATCAGCTTTGATGATATTCTGCTGCCAAATGTCGAAAATGTGTCCTGGCATTCAGTCTACACTCCGGTGAGCGGCGATCTGAAAATCGGTTTCGCCCATAAAGAAAATGGGGAACTTATGACTTTTAATATCCCGGTCGAAACTTGGTTCCTGGTTACGTGCACCAAAAGAAAATTTGGAAGCTTCAAGTTAACTTTTGGAATTTCTTTATCATGAAAGCTTTTTCAAATTTCTTTTCATTTGGTAAGTATATTTCTTTACCCCGTTTCAGAAAAATTATATAACCGCCCGTTTTTGATCCGGTGAAGTTATATTTACTTAAATCTTCAATTTAGATTTGAGCGGAGTTGATCTCATAAACCCGTTACTATGAAAACGACCTTAAAGAAAATTCCGTATCCCTTAATTGCTTCCGAGAAAAGATCAGCAAAATTTTTAATGGAGAAAATGGGGATATCCAAAAAAGAGCTTAAAGATATCAATGATCTTTATGGAGTCAGTTTCTCAAAGATTATAGAACTCATGCAGCTCAGCAAATATGAATTTATAAGAAGCGATGATTGGGAAGGCCGTTGTGAACCTTGTAAACTTGGTCCGGGCAAGATCAACTTTAATAAGCTCTGACGCTTAAATTTTTAAAACAATAAAAACACCCTTACAATTTTATTTAACGCCGGCTTTATTCATCTTCCCTGTAAAAGCTAAGCTTATTGCGAAGCCGCGTAATTTCTTCCTGCATCATCTCAATTCGCCTCAGAAGATTATTGACCGCATCGATGCCTTCGGGATTGATGTTCAGATCCTGGTGAAGCCTTACCATTTTTTCCAGCCGTAACAGCTCACTGTTAGGTATATATTCTGTTTCGTCAATACTAACGACCTCTATGAGTCCGTATTCTTCCAGCGAGTAAATAAACGAAACTTCGAGTTTGTGGCCGGTACAAAATTCATCAAGAACGATCATATCTTCCGTTTGCATGAAAATATTTTTAGGATGATAATTTTGCCAACTGCTCAAATAATTCTCTTTGCTTTTCCGTAAGGTTAGTCGGTATCTTTATTTGAAACGTAATGAAAAGATCGCCATGTTGTCCTTCTTTTTTATACACAGGAAACCCTTTCCCTTTTAACCTGATTTTTGTTCCGTTTTGCGTTTCGGGTTTCACTTTCAGTTTCACCTTTCCATCAAGCGTATCAAAAGTTATCTCTCCGCCAAGTACTGCTTTGTACAGATCGAGATCAATCGTTGCATGCAGATCATTCCCGTCACGGCGAAATTTTGTATTGTTTGTAATTTGGAAAGTAAGGTAAAGATCACCGTTCGGTCCTTTATTAATGCCCGGCCCGCCATGTCCGCTTATTTTTATTTTCTGGCCGTTTTCCACACCGGCCGGAATAGTGATGCGGATGTTTTTATTGTTTACAGTTAAAACCTGCTGCTGCGTTTTATATACATCCGTAAGATTTAATCGCAGCTCAGCCTGGTAATCTTCACCACGATACTTTGTTTGTCTTTGCCTGGTTTTTCTGCCTCCCATATTTCCAAATAAAGATGTGAAAAAATCAGAAAAGTCGCCTTCTTCAAAGTCACCGGTAAAAGTTTCATGCCCGAAATGCTGTGAACGTTGTTGGGATTGCCTTGCCTGCTCAAACTGTTCGGCATGTTGCCAGTCTGTTCCATACTGGTCATATTTTTTTCTTTTTTCAGGATCACCCAATACTTCATTGGCCTCATTGATCTGTTGAAATTTTTTGTGAGCTTCTTTGTCGTTTGGATTGAGGTCAGGGTGATGCTTTCTTGCAAGGCTGCGATATGCTTTTTTAATTTCTTCCTGGGAAGCATTCTTATCCACACCAAGTATCTTATAATAGTCGATAAACTCCATTCGGTTGTATTAATATCGTAAAATTAAAGAAAAGAGAGAAAGTTGAGTCACTTACTTTTATGTAGCAAATTAATTTTGGGCAGTTAAATTTTTATAAAAGACTGGTCAATGAAAACAGCTTCAAGGGAGAAGGATAAACTATTTTCTATTGTACAATTTTTTGATCGATTACCTCCGGATGAACGCATTTTAGTGAACGTTTTGCGGCAAATAGTTTTAGAGAATTTACCGGCATATTGCAAGGAAAAATTTGCTTACAATGTACCTTTCTTTTATGGCAAAAGGGGCATTTGCATTATTTGGCCGGCATCCGTTCCCCGCGGCGGTATTAAACAGGGTGTGCTGCTCGGTTTTTGGCAGGGTTACCGGCTCAATGATGAAGACAATTATCTAACACATGGCACTAACAAAAAAGTCTTTTACAAGATATATAAGTCAATTGAAGAAATTGATGAAGAAGCCATAGTGAAATTGTTGAAAGAAGCAGTGAGGGTTGACGAAATAAAGTAAGATCAAAACTGACCAGGTGGATAAGTTTGCCTGAGGAGCGTCAGTTTTTCCCTACATTGCCTTAAATAACTTTGTTCTTGGACAATGAGCAAAAAAGAACAAAATATTATTTCTGCAAAAAATAAAAAATCCGAAGAGAACTTTAAACAAGCCGGATCATCGAACAAGGAAAATTCGTCAAAAGCTAAAATGAAAAAACAGGCAGAGAAATCCGATGGGGATGGTTATCCAAAACCAATATTTAAAACCAAAAGGTTTGATTTGTTTTAAGCTTTCTGAGTTTTTTATTATTTAATTGTTGCCGGATTTACAATATGCGGCCCTTTATTGTGTTTGTAAAATTCAACAATATTAACGGCTGCTAATCTTGACATTTCATTTCTCGCTTCTTCCGTAGCTGAGCCAATGTGTGGCAAAATGGCAACATTCGGCATTGACAACAATGGATCATTTACATCCATTGGTTCAGGATTGGTTACATCAAGCCCTGCGCCCCAGATAATTTTTTTATTCAAAGCTTCCAGCAGATCTTTTTCATTATGCACTCCTCCGCGGGCTGTATTGATGAATATGGAAGATGATTTCATTTTATTAAATGCATCTCTATTAAAAGTACCACGGCTTTCTTCATTCAATGCGCAATGGAGAGATAACACATCACTTTGTTGCAGCAACTCTTCAAAACTTACAGGCATTGCGTTTAAAAGTTTTTCTGCTTCTTCGTTTCGCTTGCGGTTGTGGTAAATGATCTTCATATTGTATGCACCCTTGCAGCGAATGGCCATTTGCATGCCAATGCGACCCAACCCGAAAACACCAAGAGTTTTATTTTTTAATTCAATTCCCAAATCAGCTTTTGGTTTAAAATATGTCCATCCTCCTTTGGCAATTGTTTTGTGCATGTAAAACATTTGGCGTGAAACGGCTATCATTAATCCAAAAGCCACATCAGCAGTAGCATCGCTCATGGCGCCGGGTGCATATCCTATTGGGATACCAAGTTTGGTAGCTTCGCTGATATCAATGTTATCATAACCTGCTGCGAATTGTGAAATGATGTCGAGATGTTTGCATTCATTAAGAAAATTTCTGTCTATTGAATCAGTTAAAAGAGTCAACACGGCATTTGCCTTCTTGCCTTCGCCGATAAGTTCTGCCGGTGTCATCGGCCAGTCGTTTGGCCATACTGTTACAATAAATCCTTCTTTTCTTAAAAGGTCAATACCAATCGAAGGAATATCTCTCGTGATGAATATTTTTATTTCTCCTGGCTCTTTTGTCATAAAGCAAAACTAAGGGGTTTAAGATTCAATTAAATTTAAGACAAGCACTTCTGCGAAACGAATTAGTATATTGTAAAGAAAATTATGCCTGCGCGAAAAATCATTAATGGTTATACTTTTATTTCCTATAAAAAAGAAACTTATACTCCGCATGAGGTATTAAATCGCAGCCGTCGTTTCTTTGAATGGATGGATAAGCGCAGATCAGTAAGGGATTTTAGTGACAAGCCGGTTGCAAAGGAAGTGATAGGGAACATTATTAAGACAGCATCTGCCGCACCTTCCGGCGCACACAAGCAGCCATGGACATTCTGCGTGGTCAGCAATCCGAAATTAAAGAAGAAAATTCGCGAAGCTGCCGAAAAAGAAGAGTATGAAAATTATCATAGCAGAATGAGTGAAGAATGGTTAACTGACCTGGCTCCCCTGCAAACCGATTGGCGGAAACCATTTCTTGAAATAGCTCCTTATCTTATCATTGTTTTCAAACATAGCTATGAAACAGGTGAAAATAATAAAAAGCATACTAATTATTATGTAACTGAAAGTTGCGGAATTGCCTGTGGCTTTTTATTGGCAGCCATTCATCATGCTGGTCTTGCAGCGCTTACGCATACTCCATCGCCTATGAATTTTCTCAGCAAAATTTTGAAGCGACCTGAAAATGAAAAACCGTTTTTATTAATTCCGGTTGGCTATGCTGCTGATGAATGCTTTGTACCGGATATTTACAGAAAAAAAGGCGCAGATGTTTCCGAATATTATGATTAGAAATATTTCCGGTTAAAGGATTTACATTTCATTCCCGGATTTTCTCTTTTGAGCTTATAATCGTTTTTATTATTACCTTATAGAAATAATAAAAAGGTAGACCATGAAAATTATTTCTAACGAAAAACTGCCTGCCAAACAAATCATCAATTGCGTAGCTTATTCAATGGGCCGTCGTGTGGCAGATGTGGAATTGGATAATGTACATGAAGTATTAAAGGAACCAGATCAATTTGTCTGGATAGCACTGCATGAGCCTTCTGAAGAAATGCTGGCCCGGGTACAACAAGAATTTAGGCTACACGACCTGGCGGTGGAAGACGCTCATAATGCTCACCAGCGTCCGAAAATTGAAATGTATGGCGATTCTCTTTTTGTCGTGATCAGAACGATTCAAATGAACCAGGAACATCATATTGAATTTGGAGAGACACATTTTTTCGTAGGTAATAATTTTATTGTAACGGTCCGTCATAATTCATCAATATCCTATGCCAATGTTCGTTCTATGTGCGAAAGCTCCCCTCATCTTTTGCGTAAAGGCCAGGGGTTTGCCTTGTATGCTGTTATGGATTTTATAGTGGATCAGTATTTTCCTGTAATGAATGAACTTGAAATAGAACTGGAAGCTGTAGAAGATAAGATATTTAAAGAAAAGCCCAGTCGCGAAACGACCGAACAGATCTATCAATTAAAACGTGAGTTATTAGGAATAAAGCGGGCAGTTTCGCCTCTTATTGAAGTGTCGAACAGATTGATGAGATTCGAAATAAAATCTATTTCTGAAGAGACACGGCCCTATTTTCGTGATGTGTATGATCATGTATTACGTATCAATGAAATGATAGAAAATACAAGAGAATTATTAAATACAGCATTAGAAGCAAATTTTTCTTTGATCTCTATTACGCAAAATGATGTTTCAAAAAAATTTGCGGGCTGGGCTGCAATCATTGCGGTACCCACGATGGTAGCCGGTTTTTATGGTATGAATTTCCGTTTCATGCCTGAGGTAGAATGGCAATATGGTTTTTATGCAGTGGTATTATTAACCATCGGAGCCTGCCTTTTACTTTATTATTTGTTCAAGCGATCAGGTTGGCTATAATATGATCCTTGAAAATCATTTTAGGTAAACCCTGCTACTCCTCTTCTATCATGTTCATTTAAGAATTTCCAGATTTGAATTGTTTATTTTTTTCTTTTAAATGATCTGTTTAGTCGTTAATTTCAATCACCAAACTACACTGTTCATGAGATTACCAATTTCCTGCCGGTTAACTGTAGCATTATTATTATCCTGTTCAGTTTATATCGTCAGCGCACAAAAGAAAAAAACTGTAAACAATTCTTCTGCTACATCAGCCGTAAAATACAGCGATAGCTTATTCAACGGATTAAAATGGCGAAACATAGGGCCGTTTCGCGGAGGTCGCAGTCTTGCTGTATGCGGCGTTGACGGAGATCCGATGACATACTATGGAGGTGCAGCAGGCGGCGGCTTATGGAAAACAACGGATGGAGGTAAGACATGGGATTGTATTTCTGACAGCGGCTTTACCAGTTCTTCAGTGGGTGCAGTGGCAGTTGCAAAAAGTAATCCGAACGTGGTATATGCCGGTATGGGCGAAGTGGAGATGCGCGGAAATATTTCTTTTGGCGACGGAGTATATAAAAGCATCGATGCCGGAAAAACGTGGAAGCATATAGGGCTTGAAGATTCATATGCAATCGGCACGATTGCTATTCATCCGCAAAACCCGGATATAGTATATGTGGCAGCCCAGGGAAAAATATGGGGGCCAACTCCAAATAAAGAAAGGGGACTGTTTCGAAGTAAAGATGGCGGAAAGTCATGGGAAAAGATTTTGTATGTGGATGATACCACCGGTTGCGTAGATGTAAAAATGGATCCGCTAAATCCTGCTATTTTATATGCATCTATGTGGAAGGCATGGAGGACACCTTATTCATTAAACAGTGGCGGGAAAGGCAGCGGTTTATATAAATCAATTGATGGAGGAGATACATGGCAACTGATATCGGACAACCCGGGAATGCCGGAAGGTTTAAAAGGTAAGATCATTTGCACTGTATCGCCGGTAGATGATAACAAGCTTTGGGCAATTGTCGAGAACAAACAATACGGGATTTATTATTCCGAGGATGGTGGTGACACATGGAGCCGCATCAGTACTATGAATGATCTCACACAACGGCCCTGGTATTTCAGCCAGATATTTGCCGACACTAAAAATGAAAATATTGTGTACGTGCTGAACGTGCGATTCTTCAGATCAGTGGATGGCGGCGTTACATGGAAAGACGTGCCCAACCAGCATGGCGATAATCATGATATGTGGATCAATCCTGGCAATGATAAGAACTGGATCATGGGTGACGATGGTGGTCCGCAAGTCACTTTTGATGACGGGAAAAATTTTACAAAACAACATTTGCCTACTGCACAGTTTTATCATGTACTGCTTGACAATGATTTCCCTTACAATGTTTATGGCCCGCAGCAAGATAATACGAGTATTAAAATAAAAAGCAGGACATCAGGTTCTATCATTGCTGATAATGATTGGCGCCCTGTAGGTGGGGGAGAAGCGGGATACACAGTTCCTGATCCCACTAATTCGCAGATCACTTATGGCGGAGAGTATGATGGAATCATGAGTTCGTTCAATGAAAAGAATGATCAATATCAGGATCATTTCTGTTTATCCCGAACAGAACTATGGCATCGGTGCAGATAAATATAAATATCGTTTCAACTGGACATTTCCAATCTCATTTTCCCCCCACAATCCGAAATGTTTATATGCCACTTCAAACATTGTTCACCGAAGCTTTGATGGCGGACAAACATGGGAAAACATAAGTCCTGACCTTACCCGTCATGACCCGAGAACATTGCAACCAAGCGGCGGACCAATAACATTGGATATAACGGGAACTGAAACTTATGCTACCATATTTGCATTCGCTGAAAGTCCTGTGAAAGCAGGAGTGTTATGGGCAGGTAGTGATGATGGCCTTGTGCACGTTAGCACTGATGATGGAAAAACGTGGACAGACGTAACGCCGAAGATATTACCTGTCGGTGAAAATGGTTTGCCTCAATGGGCGTTGATCAGTTATGTGGAACCATCGCATTTTGATCCTGCAGTTTGTTATGTATCGGCCACGAGATATAAGAGCGGCGACACCAAACCTTATATTTTAAAAACAACAGATTATGGTAAAACGTGGACGATGATCACGAATGGCTTGAAAGAAAACGATTATAACCGTTGCGTTCGGGAAGATCCTACTCATCGCGGCATTTTATATGCGGGTATGGAAACCGGCATTATGATCTCGTTTGATGATGGTGCCAACTGGCAAAGCCTTCAACTGAATTTACCGAATACACCTGTGCATGACATACAGGTACAATCCAGGGAACATGATCTTGTTATAGCCACGCATGGCAGATCGTTCTGGATCTTAGATGATATAACACCGTTATACCAATTGAATGATGAAATAAAAAATGCAAAAGCGTGGTTGTATAAACCGAGAGATTTTTATCGTTTTCCCGACAACAGTGGAGGAGAAGTTGAAGAAGAAAATAAACATGAAGGGCAAAACCTGGCAAACGGTGTGATGATCCGCTATTATTTTAAAAGCAAACCGGATTCCGAAGTGAAACTACAATTCTATACTGCTACAGGTGACAGCATCATTACTTATTCAAGTGTAAAAGATAATAAAGGCAAGATGATTCCTGTGTCAAAAGATTTTTATCCCAATCCTAAAAAAACTCCTTCAGGATTATTAAAAGCAGGCGCCGGTATGAATTTGTTTGTATGGAACATGCGCTACCCGAATGCGAAAGCGGATACAGGCGCTACGTTTGAAGCATCGCCCTTAGGGCCCAAAGTAATTCCAGGAAGTTATAAAGTAAAATTGCTGATCGGTGATTCCGTCGTTATGGAGCAACCATTCAATGTCATTGCGGATCCGCGTAATGCTGCTTCTGTAGCTGATCTGAAAGAACAATTCGATCTGAATGAAAAGATCTGTAAAAGGCTGAATGAAATTGCAAAAGCAAATGCACAGATCAAACAAGTTACCTCACAGATCAATGCGTTTATTGCAACCATCGCCGATTCCGCCGCAGCAAAACCGTTTAAAGAAAATGGGAAAGCTATTATTGATTCTATGGAAGCGGTAAAGAATGGACTCTACAATGAAAAGATACAATCGGATGAAGACAATCTTCGCTTTCCGTTGAAACTGGAGGAAAAGATAGCTACGTTGAACTATCAGTTACAGGCATCGGATACAAAACCAACTGCCGGTATGTACACCGTGTACAATAGTTTAAGTGAGCAAATAGATGTGCAACTGGCTAAACTCAAAAATATTTTGGACAACAAAGTGTCAGAGTTTAATAAAATGGCATCGAATGTTCAGAAGCCCCCGTTGGACATTGATGTGAAAGATGAATAAAAACTAACTGGTAGTTCTTGAGAAGTTTTTACTGCTGCACAAAGTGCCAGCATACGCCGGCAATGTCGATGATGTTGACCTCGCGGCCATAAGGCATATCGGAAACTTTACCAATGCGGATACCGAACTTTTCAGGTAATTTCTTTTCGATCACTTCATTCCGGAATTCATCTGCATTGGGTACACCAACAGTGAGCATAAAATTCTCTGCAAAACTTTTGTTATCGAATTTTTGCAGAATGAATTTGCATCCGTTGTTTTCAAAACCAACATAATCGCCGGCATCCCATGCTACAGTAAAGCCAAGTTCAACGAATAGTTGTTTTGATCTTTCAAAATCACTGCCCGAAGGAACAAACGATTGAAGAGAAAGAAATTGCATCTATCTGAATTTTGGTAAAGGTATCTAATGGGTTGGTATTTGATAGAAGACAACCATCTGCAGTTCTTTATTAAGAGAGTCGTGTCCATTTCTCATAAAATTTCGTACCCGAGACACTGTTGAAAAAAAGAGTTTACATTTACGCCGCCTACCCTGATAATCTTCTTTTTTCACTCACTAAACTTTAAGACAATGAAAAGAAAATTGACAACAACGCTACTGCTGGCAGCATGCATTTTCATCGGCATTACATCAGCAAAGGCACAGGGATATAAAGATTATGTAACTGAAAACCCTAATGCGGACGCAGACATTCAGCTTGTCAGCGATTATGTAAACACGCTTATAGCAGGCGATGTAGATAAGGCAACATCTATGTTGGCCAGTAACTATATGGGTTATGGTCCCGGCCCGGATGATTCTGCCACTGTGCAGCAGACCATCAATTCATGGAAACAAAACTACACGATGCAGCAAAACCGAAAAGTAAGTTTCCTGCCGGCAACTTTTAATGTACTCTCAGGTGACCAGTCAGGCCATTGGGTAACTACATGGGGCACGTATACCTTCACACAAAATGGCAAAGACATCAAACTTCCTTATCAATATACAGCTCATATAAAAGATGGGAAAATAGATAAGGACATTATCTACTTTGATCAGCTGGCTGTATTGAAAACATTAGGCTATACTCTTAAAGACCCTTCAGAATAAAACGTTGCTTTTTATTTGCAAGCCGTGTCCCGTCTTTACTAAGACTCTGCTCCAGGAGGCACGGCTCGCACTCAAATCATTTCTTGACCCGCTATGAATCTTGTCCGAATAGATTGATTGAAGTAAGGATATAGCAAGTTTATTTGGCTATTTATTTATTGTTTATTTAACTTTCATTCTCTTTCAAAAAGATTGACTGTGTAATTTTAATTGCTTTTGCGACCAATTAAATGTCTTTATGCGAGCCATCGAAACTCTGGATAAAGATGAAGTTAGTAACCGGTACAGGAATTATGTGTTGGCAATGCTGACCATAGTATACATCTTTAACTTTATAGACCGCCAGGTTCTTGTCATCCTCCAGGAATCCATCAAAAAAGAACTGCATTTATCCGATACTCAGCTTGGTTTACTTTCAGGATTTACGTTTGCGGTATTTTATGTAACGCTGGGCATTCCTATTGCCCGCTTTGCCGATAAAAATAGTCGAAGGAATACTGTGACAATATCACTGGGATTATGGAGCATCATGACCGCATGTTCGGGACTGGCGAGGAATTTTGTTCAACTATTACTGGCACGCATTGGTGTAGGCGTAGGCGAGGCGGGAGGCAGTCCACCAGCTCATGCGATGATCTCCGATTACTATCCGCCGGAAAAACGGTCAACTGCACTTTCAATCTACTCGACAGGTATTTACTTCGGAGTATTGATCGGGTTTTTAATGGGCGGATACCTGAATCAACATCTCGGATGGAGGTCAGCGTTTCTTGCTGTGGGTATACCCGGTATCATTTTTTCATTATTGTTTTACGCCACAGTTAAAGAACCAAAAAAGGGACGAACAGATTTCGACAGAGTATCAACAAATAATTCTTATTCTTTTGGCGAGGCACTACGGCTCTTGTATTCAAATAAAACTTTCGTTTTCCTGGCGTTGGCCGCAGCTTTGAATGTCTTTTGCATCTATGGTCTCATCAATTGGGCGCCTTCATTCCTTACAAGGCTTCATGGTATAAAGAATTCGGAAACAGGTACGTCACTTGGCCTTATCTACGGAATCGGCGGGGCTCTTGGTTCTTTCGGCGGCGGGTTTCTCACAGATAAGCTTGGAAAAAAAGATAAACGCTGGTACCTGATCATTCCGGCCTATGCTATTCTTATCACTATTCCAGGTGCAGCGGGCGCACTGTTTTTGCACAATACTTTTTTTTCATTGTCCTGTTTAGCACTGTGTGCCTGCCTTCAAAGTTTGTACCTGGGACCGTCTCTTGCCGTAGCGCATAGTCTTGTGCCTGCCTCTATGCGAGCACTTACATCCTCTATTTTTTTTCTTGTAATCAATCTTATCGGTTTAGGTTTCGGGCCGCTCGTGGTTGGAATGATCAGCGATCTTCTCAAACCGATGTTAGGTGTTGAATCCCTGAGATGGGCCTTGTCCATTATCATGGTCATGAGCCTTGTATCGGCGATACTTTTTTTTGCTACGGCTAAAAAGCTTGTGACAGATTTAAAATTGAAAAAATGATTGATTAAGATCCAAAACCCTGATATTACCTCGTCGCACCGCCGTCAATCGTTAAACAAATTCCGCTGACAAATGATGCTTCATCAGAAGCAAGGTAGAGATAGCCATTGGCAATGTCTTCTGGTATGCCCCAGTGGCCCAGCGGTATTTGGGAAATACTGTTTTTACGAACCTCTTCGGGCATCAGGTCGGTCATTGCGGTTGTGATAAATCCGGGCGCAATACAGTTAACAGTGATGCCATAGCGGCCGAGTTCCATCGCCCATACTTTTGTCATACCTATAATGGCTGACTTAGTTGCAACATAGTTAGTTTGTCCAAAATTTCCCCTGATCGCAACATTTGACGAAGCAGAAATGATACGGCCATATTTTTGTTCTTTCATGATGGGGGCCACCGCCTGTGTACAATTGAAAACTCCGGTAAGATTGACAGCGATCACATCATCCCACTCCTCTTTACTCATTTTAAGTAATGTCCTGTCTCTCGTGATGCCTGCATTGTTGACGAGAATATCAATGCGGCCAAAATGCCGGTGCGCATCGGTCACCGCCTGCTGCACTTCGGTTTCGTTTGTCACTGATATTTTTTTAAAGATGACTTCGTGGCCTTCTTTTTTTAATTGATTCGCCACATCATCTCCTTTACCGGATACATCCCATAAAATAAGTTTTGCACCTTCTTTGGCAAAACGAATGGCAGTAACAAGTCCTATCCCGTTGGCTCCGCCGGTAACCAGGGCAATTTTGTCTTTTAGTCTCATTCAGTAATTCAGTTGTATTAAAGATAAAGTAAAATCATAAACCTGCTGATGTGCTTTGACGAAACAGACAATGCAGTTGCTTTCCAAAAAGGATCGTCGCAATAGTTAAGTTCCATGATCTTACAATTAATTTTCTATTTTTGATGACCTAACTCTACGCTTCATGAATCGAATTATGATCTGCGCATTGATGCTGTCTGCATTTATTGCTTGCGCAAACGTTGCATACACACAATCAAAAATTCTTACACCGGGTACACCCGAACAAGGCGGATTTTCTGCTGCACGTCTTACCCGCCTTGATTCCGGTATGAACGAATGGGTAAAAAAAAGATGGGTAAACGGTGCTGTTGCTTTTATTGCCCGCGAAGGGAAGATTGTCTTCGATAAAACTTATGGATATAATGACGTGCGTACTAAAACTCCGCTTGATAAAAACGGTATCTTCCGCATTGCCTCGCAAACAAAAGCCATCACTACAGTGGCAGTAATGATATTATGGGAGGAAGGAAAGTTTTCGCTGGATGATCCTGTTTCCAAATTTATCCCGTCTTTCGCCAATCAGCGGGTGTTAGATACCTATAATCCCAAAGACACAACATTCACAACGGTACCTGCCAGGCGACCTGTTACTATTTTTGATTTGCTGACACATACCTCGGGCCTTGGCTATCCTGCCATCGGGACCCCGGAGGAAAATGCTATTTACGCAAAATATTACGTCACCGGCGGTGTCGGTGTAAAAGGCCAAACACTTTCTGACGCAATGGATCGGCTTGGGAAATTACCATTGTTCTTTCAGCCGGGCGAAAATTGGAAATATGGACTAAGTGCTGATGTGCTGGGATACCTTGTTCAAATATGGTCGGGCATGTCATTGGAAGACTTTTTTGCAAAACGGATTTTTCAGCCGCTCGGAATGAAGGACACTTATTTTAATGTGCCGGCGTCGAAGGGTTCGAGACTGGTAAATTTCTTCCTGGGAGATTCTGCAGGCGCAATAATAAAAACAGGAGCAGTTTTCGGAGGTGCTTTGGATATGAATTACCCACTTCAAAAAACGGAATATTTTTCCGGCGGCGGCGGTTTATCGTCGACAATTTATGATTATGCTATTTTCCTTCAGATGTTATTGAATGGCGGAGAATACAACGGAGTACGTCTTTTAGCGCCCAGCACTGTTCGCATGATGACGACGAATGAAATCGGCGATCTTGATATAAACATTGGTGACAGCAAAGACAATAAGTTTGGATTTGGGATGGCCGTTCTTACTGAAAAAGGCGGCAGGGGTAATCCAAGTCAACCGGGCACTTATGCATGGGGCGGCGTATTTTCCACGACTTTTTGGGTTGATCCTAAAGAGCACATGCTTGTGCTGCTGTATGAGCAAATGTGGGGGCCATATGTTGCCGAAACCCATAAGCTATTTCATGCATTGGTGTACCAGGCGATCATTAATTGATAAAAGGTCAACGTATAATGGTCAAAGCAATTTTTTAGTTAGCTATGTTCCTTTTCATACTTATCCCTGAGAGCAGATTTTGAAAATTTGCCTACTGAAGTTTTAGGTATTGCTTCAATGAAAGCATAGCCATCAGGAATCCAGAATTTGGCAAACTTACCTGCCAGGTATTCGCTGAGTTCATCATGCGAAACAGTTTTACCGTTTTTTAAGACGAGATAGCCAAAAGGACGCTCCATCCACTTTTCATCGGGAATGCCAATAACAGCCGCTTCCAATATTGAAGGGTGCCCCATCAATGCATTTTCCAATGCTACGGAACTGATCCATTCACCGCCCGATTTAATTACATCTTTACTCCGGTCCTTTATTTCAATACAACCGTCTTCATTAATCGTTACGATGTCGCCCGTTTTGAGCCAGCCATCAGTTGTAAATTTTCCATTCGGTTCTTCTTCACCGTAGTATGAAGATGCCACCCACGGTCCGCGAACTTCCAGTTCTCCCATGGTAATTCCATTCCACGGAATAAATCCTGATTCGTTCCTTCCGCGGATTTCAACAAAAGGAACCGGTAATCCCTGCTTTGTCGCATAGTCATATTGCTGTTCTTTCGAAGCATTTTCCAACTTGCTGGTCATGACTGCCGTGCTCCCCAAAGGCGACATTTCGGTCATGCCCCAGGTATGCAGGACCGGTATTCCATAACGTTCGTCAAAGGACTTTACCAATGAACGGGTCGCCGACGAACCGCCTATTATGAGGGAACGCAGGGAAAGTTTGTATTTAGAGGGATCTGCATCCAACTGGTGAAGAATATTCAACATCACTGTAGGCACACCAGCCGTGATGGTCACCTTTTCAAGTTGGAAAAGTTGCAAAAGACTTTCTGCATCCGAGTAAGGACCTGCATATACCTGTGTTGCACCCACGAATGTGCAACCGTACGGAAATCCCCAGGCGCTCGCATGAAACATAGGGACTACCGGAAGCACTACATCTCTTTCATTGATGCCGGGACCCGAACAGCCCAACAGAAAGCCCATCGAATGAAGCATGATCGAACGATGAGAGTACAGGATACCTTTCGGTTTCCCTGTTGTACCTGAAGTATAGCACATAAAAGCAGCCGAATATTCATCTCCTTCAAAAGGTAAAAAAAGTGCCTCATCTCCACCCATCACCAGGTCTTCATAATTTAAATATCCCGTGGGTAGTTGCTCATCGGTTTGTGGAATAACAATCACGTGTGCAACAGTTATTGCAGATCGGAATTTTTCAAACAAAGGCAGCAACACCTGGTCAACGATAATTACTTTGTCCGCGGCATGGTTTACAATATAACCAAGATCACCGGCGCTAAAGCGAATATTAAGAGGGTGAACGATCGCTCCTATGCAAGGCACAGCAAAGTAAGCCTCCAGATGCTGGTAATGGTTCCAACTAAGTGTAGCCACACGATCTCCCCTGCGAATACCCAACTGTTGCAAAGCGACAGCCAATTTTTTAGCACGTGAAGCAATATCCCGGTATGTGCAGCGATGAAGACTCTTATCCGGAAGACGAGAGATAATTTCTTTTTTCCCGAATAAGGTTTCCGCCCTCCTCAATATGGTGGGAAGGGTAAGCTGGTATTCCATCATTAACCCTTTCATCGGATTTGTAAATAACAACAGTAATCGTTCAATATCTTACTGTTGAAAGATAATCAAATAATTTAAATGCGAAAATCGAAATACTGCTTGGCTTTACACTTAAATATTTGTAACTAAAACTTCCAATTTTGAAGCTGGCTAAGAAAAGGAATTAACAACAAAATTTTTATCTCAGGGAGAACGAAGCGGTGTGTAAGTCTTTCCTTTTACCTTTTCAGGGTCAAAGAAAAAATTATATACATACTCAAAATTAAAATTGTTGATGATGGATTCATGCATGTATTTTTCGACCGCGTCGCCGGGGCTCCACCACCAGCTAACCAGTATCCATTGGGGTTTATCTTTTTTACACAGATCAGCCATCGCCGGGTCAATTTTGTAAACAGGCATTCGTCCTGAAGTAGATTCAGGATCGGTTATATAGCCATTGCTGAATACATCGCGGAATTCCAGGTCAGCAACAGAAGGTTGTGCGTTTGTCAATGCTATCTCAGTAAGACGGCTCTCGTATTTTTCTTTTGTTTTTTCTAAACCAGTAATAAGTCGCTCGTGTTTCTCATCCAGGTATTTCATGAAATAATCAATGCTCTTTTGGTCGCCTTTATTTTGTTCATTGATCTTTTTCTTTTCTGCTTCGTAAAAAACAGGTATAGCTGCTTCGAGTAATTGCAGGTATTCACCTTTGGTGAGTTTTATAAAGGGAGACCTGTTGTCTTTACACAGCAATACATAATCCGTTCCACCCCCTGCTTCAATATCTTTTACCCAGAAAGAAGTAAAAGGTTGCAGGTTGGCGATCTTCGTCATGTCATGTATTTTTTTTGTTTCTTCACCGCCCGACGATGATTCAAACGAGGGCATAGTAAAATAATATTGCGATGGAGAGCTGATATCACGGACAACCCAGCCCGGCACTTCGTTAGCGAATACGGCCCAATAAGCGCCAAAGTTGGTAACAGGTTCCGGCTTCCTGTTGCTATTATATTTCAGGTCAACATATACTTTTACCCAAGCACCGTAACTCTGCGGCAGGGATGCCGCAAACTGATTGTACAGGCCTAATTTCTGTGATACAGATTTTTTTACATCGCCCAATCCTCCCTTGGGAATATAGCTTGCCTGCATCCAGTTGGCAAAAGAATCGCAGACAGATAACTGCGCGGCAGAATAAATTTTAGCATCTACCTGTTTGGTTTCTTTAACGCCTTTAAAGTGGTACACCTTCATCCAGCCGAGCACACTGTCTTTGATAGATTGCCGGGAAACAGGCTGGGCAAATGAAGTTTGGAGAATAACCAGGGCTGTAGGCAGCAGGTATTTATATTTTTTCATTTTGGTGATTTCAAAAAAGATTTTTTTTTCTGAAATCACAAGGTATCTTATTTGACGGTGTCCTTAATGTTTGTCACCATTTTATTTGCATGCCAGCGCAGACGCCAATGCGGGCAGAGACATTAGAAGTTTGTTATCCCGTGTCGTGTCAATTTCATTTTGTTCGTCTTCCAACTTTTTGTCATGCTCAATCAACGGGTTCCCACAATTCAATTTTGTTACCTTCCATGTCAATAATGTGAACAAATTTACCGTAATCATAGCCTCTATCGTGTCTACAATTGTTACACCTTCTTTTTTCAGTTCTTCAACAAGTGCTTCGAGATTCTCAACCCTGTAGTTTATCATAAAGTCTTTTGTTGAAGGTTCAAAATATTTTGTTGTTTCAGGAAATGGACTCCATGTTGTAGAACCCTTCTTTGTTGGTGTCGGCATCTTCCCGCCACTCAAAAGTTGCTCCATAGTCGTTAGTGTCTAAACCAAGATGGGTTTTATACCATTCTTTCATTTTGTTTGGGTCTTTACATTTGAAGAAAATCCGCCAATGCCTGTTACTTTTTTATTTTTATTATTTATTGTTTAATTAATTGAATGCAGAAACTAAACCGAATGATGTCTCAAGTTTGATTATGCTTGAATTTTTTACTTCTGCCTACATTCCGTCAGGCGGGGATTTTCTTTTTAAAATTAATGAACTGATTAGCGTTACAATCAACCCGACAGGCAAAATTTCCACGTAAGTCATCATCGCATTGAAAAATGGATTTTTATACATCTTACCCATACTTGCCATTTCTTTTGTTTGCTTATCTATTTCTATTTGGCTTGCTCCGCTTGCTTTCAGTTTGTCAAGCATGTGTGCTGAATATTTTTCTAAAAAATCGGGAATGAAAAAAAAGTAGTCAATAAGCCAGGCAATAACATAAATGGTGGAAGCGATTAAAACAATCATAATCCCTATTTTAAATGCTTTGCCAAAACTGATAACTCCGTCATTGTATTTATCCCTGTAATTGCGAATGCCAACAAACACAAGTGAAAAGGCAATGAGCATAGAAGCATACCCGATGAACAGACTTGTGTTATAATCAAGTTGCCTTCACGATGGCTTATGCCGTTGACAGAAAACAGCATTAAAATAGAAACAACAATGCCTGCAATAAGTCCGTAGATGATAATATTCTTTTTCATTTTTTCTATTTTTTGTTGGTGCAAATGTGGCTATTGCACAGCTTTTTCCGCTCATACTTTCGGCTATTTTTTTGTTCGTTTCGGACAAATTGCACTTATTTTCATACCAAAGTCATGAGGTTTTAAGGGATGAGATGTAACCTTTTTGCCTTTTCAATTGCCTGTATCCGTCTTTTCACATCTAACTTTTCAAAAAGATTTTGATTGTGTGTTTTAACGGTGCTTAATGAAACAAAAATTTTCCCGGCAATTTCCTGGTTGCTGTGTCCTTGTGCCATTAAACCCAATATTTCCAACTCCCGTTTGCTGAATTCCAGTTGGGAAATAAGTGATGTATTGAGAATAAAAGCTATTTTCATTCCTGTGTTACATACACTTCTTTTTCCACCACTACGGTTTCAACCTGATGCTATCGGTTTTGGTTTCGAAAGTTTTAAGGCAAGCCATATACCTAACGCGGTAAAAATGAACGCAATAAACCCGATGTAGATTTCAAATGAATAGTCAAATATTATAAAACGAAGTTCTAACCATTTGAGAAGAAACAGCAGAAAAGCCAAACTGATACTATAAACTATAGTCGCTTTATTCCTTAGCAATAAGTCTTTATTATCTGTCATAGTATAAATGTCCATGTCTTGCAATTTCCCAATACCTATCGGGATTCACTTTACCACTGTTGCCCAGGCATGACCACCAAGACATAAATTTACGCCGTTACTTCTATGGCAAAAAAAGTCACATGCAAACAATGGGTTTATTATAAAATCCTTGCTGATGCAACCGTTCCCCTACCAGATATTTATCCTTTTATCATCGGGCAAATACATTTTATCTGCCCGGCTGTACATTAAATGCCTGCATAAAAATGTGGATTGTTCATCAGCGGACCATTCACCCGCCACATGGGAGGAGAATGCGGATTGTTATTTATCCAGAGGCGCAGAAACTCATCCTTCATTTTTACTCTCCATATCCTTGCAACGGATAAAAAGAAACGTTGATCCGGCGTAAAGCCGCCGATCTTGTTGTAGTCCTGTCCTTCTTTAGTCATTTTAAACGCATCATAGGCAACAGCTACACCGCTGATATCCGCCGTGTTTTCTCCCACAGTCATCGCACCTTTCACATGCATGTATCCAATACAGTAAACGAATTATACAGATCGATCACCTGCTGCGTCTTTGCTTTGAACTTTTCATAATCATCTTTTGTCCACCAGTTTTTTACGTTGCCGTCTTTATCATACTGCGCTCCCTGGTCATCAAAAGTATGCGTCATTTCATGCCCTATCACCATTCCGATTCCGCCATAGTTAAGAGCGTCATCTGCATTGTTATCAAAATAGGGCGGTTGTAAAATGCCTGCCGGAAATACAATTTCATTTGCGGAAGGATTGTTATAAGCAGTAACCGTGGAAGGTGTTGTGAACCATTCTGTCTTATCAACGGGCTTACCCAATTTTGCCAATTGGTATTGATAGTTGGCAGCGGCAGCCGATACCACATTCTCAAAATATTTATCCCGCACAATAGTCACATTGCTGTAGTCTCTCCATTTATCCGGGTAACCTATTTTCTTTGTAATGGCAAATAGTTTCTCTTTGGCTTTTTGTTTTGTGCTGTCACTCATCCAGTCCAGTTTGTCTATTCTTGCCGCAAATGCTTTTTGCAAATTATTCACTAATTCCAGCATTCGCTTCTTGGCATCGTCGGGAAAATATTTTTTTACATACAATTGTCCCAGCGCCTGGCCCAGTGTGCCGTCAACAGCGCTTGCCATTATTTCGCCGCGTGATTTTTGTACAGCCTGTCCTGATATGACTTTGGTGAATTCAAATGCAGCATCTGTAAAGGGCTTACTTAGCACATTTGCATAGTGCCTATGGAATTTGCTTTCAAATAAATTTTCCAGTCACTGATCGGAATGGATGTTAAAAGTGCATTGAGTTTATCATAATAAGCAGGCTGCCCTACATCAATGGAATCTGTTTTTGCACCTAAATTATCCAATAAATTCCATCCAACCAATATTGGGTTGTTTTTTTTCAAGATCTGTCACCAGCCATCTTATTGTAATTCGCTTTCACATCCCGCAGTTCAATTCTTGTTCTGTGTGAAGAGGCAAGTTGTTTATCGATGTCGTAAACAAGGTCCGGCATCCTTTTCAGCATCTGCGGCATTGCTGCCAGTCAGCTCAAATAAAGAAGCAAGATATTTTTTATATGCTTCCTGGATAGCAACGGTTGACGAATCCGACTTGAAATAATAGTCTCTGTCCGGCAGACCGATTCCTGTTTGGTAGGCCTGAGCAATATTTATACTGCTGTTTTTATCATCGGGCGAAACACCAAAAGCCATGATAGAACCGTCGCCAACCTTCTCCTCATCAGCCACAAATTTCATTAAAGAAGGAACGTCGCTGATGGCGTCAATCCTGGCAAGCAGTGGTTTGATGGGATCATAACCGCGTTCGTTAATGGTGGCAGTATCCATACCCGAAGCATAAAAATCACCAACCTTTTGTTCAATGCTGCCGGCGACATTATTTGCTTTTGAAACACTATCCAATATATTTTGCAACCGTATCCGCTGCGGATAGTTCATAAACATATAAGCGCCTACTCCCGCCTGGGTGGCTGGTATTTGAGCGGTATCATACCATTTACCATCTGCATACAGAAAGAAGTTATCTCCCGGTTTTAACGTGGAATCTATCCCCTGTATGGCAACAAATTTTTTGTCAGAAGAAGTGTTGCATGAGGCCAAAGACAGCCATGCAATAAAAAGGAAAAAGAAATTTTTCATGAATGAACTTTTTTAGTCAAGCAGCGATTGAAGATAATAGATTGTACTGGCGAACAGTATTACCAAAGAAAGCAATATTTTTTAAATCATCCGCAATTCTTTTTAAGAAGGTAAAAATATTATTGTTAAACGGCGAACTCTCAAAGCACTTATTATAGCTCTGTGAAACATCTGTTTTGCAGTATTATTAAATCACTTGAAGTGATAAAATATTCTTTCAAAGCATCGAATTTCTCCAATTATTAAAACTGTAATTTCCAAACCTGGTTATAGTAGCCATCATTATCAGGATCAGAAGTGCCTACTACATAAATAACATTATTAACAGTAACCACAAATGAAGGGCTTATGGCCTGATCCAATTGCCCGATCGTCCAGGTATCATTCAGCCCGTCATAAATATCAAACATATTTTTTATGACACCATCCCAGACAAAAAATACATAATTATTGCCGGACCTTGCCACACTGTATTGGCTAAATGAATTCGATTGAAACAAACAGGCAAACCTTGTTCCTGTTGCACGTATTTCCACTTCATTGGTCATACCATTACCTACTATGCCACCGGCCCAAACATTCTGTCCACGCATACCCAATCCTGCCATTTCATATTTGGGTTTGCTTAACTCGTCCAGAGACCAGGTATTAAACGTTGGATCAAAAAAATCAATAGTGGAATAAGCAGTGCCACCAGTTATAGAAGAAGATCCACCGGCAAAAAATAATTTACCCTGCATATTGGTCGCCGTAATTTGATAACGAGGCTGACTTAAGCTTTTAGATGACCATGTATCTGAAGATGGATTATAAATATCAATAGCACTTCCTCCCGCAAAATAAATTCCGCCGGCACCAACAACAGAAGAATACCATCCCGGTCTTGGTAATTCAAGTGTTGACCAGCTATCAGCAGCCACATCATAAACATCAATCCGTGATGATTGCGCAGCCCTGGATCCCGATACACCTGTACCACCCGCAAAATAAACTTTAGTACCTGTAGCAACAGCAGTAAGTCCCCACCTTGCGTCGCTTAACTCTGCTGTACTCCATGTATTGGTGCTAACATCATAAATATCCACCCTTGATGAAGGATGTAGTCCGGGTGAAACAGGTGGCGTAGTTCCACCTGCAAAGAATATCTTATTACCTGAAGTAACCACTGCTCCCACTTGCCTTTTGATACTTAAATTTCCAACAGGGATCAATTGCGCGGCAACAGTTGGCCGGTTAGAATTATTGGTGCTTACCAATAATGTATCCTTGCCGGTAGCTCCTTCATTATCTGTTACAGTTAATTCGAATTGATAAGTACCCGGCGTAATACCAGTAACTGTAGTAACTGCAGCATTCGGATTTGTAATGACAAGTGAATTATAACCCGCAGATATCAATGACCACCGATAAGATACAATAGCACCATTGGGATCAGTGGAAGCTGTTCCATCAAGTGTAATAAAAGACGGTTCCGTAGAACATGTCTGAAGATTATACATCACTTGTTGATCCGGACCAGCTTTGGCAATGGGCGGTTTATTGGGCGAAGCGTTCACCGTGATTTGTACTGTGTCTTTGCCTGTTAATCCACCGGCATCTGTTACAGTTAATTCAAAAATATAAATACCCTGAACCATATTATCAACCTGTAGTTTTACGGACACCGGATCAGAAGTAGTTACCGTAGATGGACCTGATATTTTACGCCAGGCATAACCAATTATGTTGTTATCCGGGTCCCATGAATTACTTCCATCTAATAATTTAGAATTTACCGGCAGCACAAGAGTAGTATCAGGACCGGCAATGGCAACCGGAGGATGATTTACAGGCGTCTTATCTACGGTGACTTCGACTGTGTCTTTTGCAGAAAGACCATCATTGTCAGTTACAGTTAATTCAAAACTATAATTACCAACATCAAGGCCTTTGACAATTGTCTCATTTGCAGAAGCTGTATTAATGATATAAGAAGAAGGTCCTGAAATGTATTTCCAGCTATATGATACAATGCTACCGTCGGGATCTTTAGATGCACTGCCATCTAAGAGCACACTATCTTTTGGTAAAACAATAAATTGATCTTTCCCGGCATTTGCAATGGGTGGTACATTATCGCCAAAGCATCCTTCGCAGGAAACTTCTTTTTGACAGGACGAAAGAAAAAAATATCCGATCAGGAAAATGCAAGCAAAAAATTTTACCGCATTGCTCATGTGTTCTTTCAAGTATGATTGTTGAATATAATTAATTATAACTGCTTCCCGGCCAAAATTTCACCGGAAGGATTCTCTGCGTGTTCTTGTACGCTCTTCGCAGGTTATTCACACATCCTTTTCATCGAACGATAATACAATGCTCGGCCTGTTTACTGTGACCTTGCGGTAAGACACGCCTGCTGTATCCAGCATGCGTTTGCTTGCCCGGGAAGCGTCACTGCCGTTGTATTTATCGCTGAGGTAGATGACTTCTTTGATGCCCGATTGTATAATGGCTTTGCTACATTCATTGCATGGAAATAACGCGGTGTAAATACGGCAACCGGTAAGGTCCATACCAATATTATTAAGAATGGCATTAAGCTCCGCATGACAGACATAAGGATATTTGGTTTCAAGAAAATTTCCTTTTTTTTCCCACGGAAAATCGTCGTCGCTGCAACCGATCGGTAAACCATTGTAACCGGCGCCAACAATTTTATTTTGTTGATTTACGATGCATGCACCTACCTGCGTGGCCGGGTCCTTACTTCGCTGACCACTTAGCAAAGCCACACCCATAAAATATTCATCCCAACTAATGTAACCTGTTCTTTTTGCCATACTATAATATGATAGAAACCTGAAGATATTTCAAATTGGATTATTGAAGACAAAAGTTTATTGCGCAAAAGCAATTTTGAAAAAATAAAGCTCAACCTACTTGTGTTCCTTTTATCAGTGTAACAGATTTGATGGATTGTTCTTTTAAATGAAGAAATTGCTTTCTCTCTTCATCTTTCATAAAATCGTTGAAATCAATTTCACCGGGAAATGAAACTAAATGCACTTCGTAAGGTTTTTCAATTTGTCTTTCTATAACAGAAGTTTCATTGGGCCTGATCCGTAAAAGAAGTTGCCCGTTATATTTGGCAATTAGAAGAATGGCGACATCTTCGAATTGATGAAGGATGTCTTCCTGTCCCTTTTTTACATATACCAGTTGTGTAATGAAGATCATTTTTTATAAATCTTTTATTCTTTATCAAAAATATTCTTGTCCCATTTCCGGAAGTCGTAATATTTACTCTTCGGTTCGCCTGTCCAGCCGTTTATCCCTTTCTTTTTGGGTAAATAATATGCATGAATATATAAAATGGGAAGAACAGACAATCCAAGAATGATCATGGAAATTTTTCTTCCGAAAAAATAAGATACCGTGCAAATGATCAGGATCGTTAAAAGGTATTTACCAATACGTCTTAGTTTGGGAGTGTGTTCTTCAAATTGTCCCATGGTGATATTTCCCACCGCATAAATAATGCTGACGATTGCCACTTCAAACCATAACGTATCGGTTGTCCACATAAAAATTTTGTTTATTGTAAAAGCAGGTTAATAAAACAATCCTTGTGGCTGAACTATTAGTGTTTCTCCGAGAGATAATGTTCTTTCAGTACATCTTCTCCAAATTCATTTCCTTTTTCTCTCCAGATACAGTGAATATGATTTCCATTTCCAAATCCCCGGTTATCAAATTCAATTAAAAAGGTCGGGCCGTTTAAAATATAATAATGAGGTTCGCTTTCATTGTATGGTCCGATCCATGCGAAATAAACTTTGTCAATTCCCGCTTTCATGATCTTATCATACTCAGACATTGCCTTTTCATATTCAAGATTGAAAACAAATTCACGGACAATATATTTCAGAACAGCCAGTTGTTCTTTATTCATTTCTCCCCCACGAAGTCCCCAGTAATCGATCAGCCGCTTGCCGCTTTCAGCTGAAGTAATAATATCCATCGGCACATCCATGCTCATGGTTGCTTTTTTCTGTTGTGCGGGCGACAGCATGTTAATCAGCTTAACACCGAGATCTTCCTCCTGGCCCAATATCCTCCAGCCTGCATATTCGGAAACGCGGTACTCTGCAGGGTCGGCGCCAAGAAACAGGGGAGTAACCGAAAGTTTGTTTTTAGAAAAAGTAAAATTGATGGAAAGATGATGACCTTCTATTTTGTAAGCCCAGTTTGAATCAGAAGGCGAACCAAAAAAAGCGAGAAAATAATTGCGGTGCGACCATTTCAGGTCTTCCAGTTCTTTCAGCTCAGACGAATCAATTTTATCCTTGTAGAAAAGGCTGTCATAATACATCATGATCAGGTTATCAAGATGCATGACGCTCGTCGCTTTCAGATAACCCTGCGAGCTCAGTGAAACGGAAAGAATACGATGCAGTAATATTCGTTGTGCATCATTCAAATTGCCGATGCTGATACCCGCTCTTGCACGTAAGCCTACAGGCAGGTTGTTCCATTTTATTCTTGCTGTGTCGTCAAAGGCAAGCAGTGCAGACTTTTTCTGTAAAGGATCAAGCGAACTAATAAAACTAACGGCAGCTTGTTTTATTTCATCGTTATAATTCTGCTGGGAAAATGCGCTGATGCAAATCGTCCATGAAAAGACGAAAGCAGTAAATAGTTTTGGCATGGCGGCTTTTTCTAAAGTTAAAGGATTAATTCAGAAAACACCGTGTTATCAATTTCGGTTGTTTAACTGAAGTTAACAAGTGGAAGCGTTTCTGTGAAGACGCAAAAAAAATAAAAAGGCAACGAGTCCTCCACTCCATTTAAGATCGGAAAGGATTCGTTGCCAAATAAAAAAATATCACCAGTGAATTAATGATGCATCATTTCAGGCATTTTTGCTTCAAGCACATCAACCTTCTCAATGACGGGAGGCTGTGAAAAAAGTTCCGAAGAACGTTCTTTCAACGCTTTCGCCACTTCACCTGAAAGATGGGCGTCCCGGCCTTTATTGTCAGGGAAAGTGTCAAAGATCCCGAATGAAGAAGGTCCAAATCGGATAGCATACCAGGAAGTAGTGGTAGGTTCATTCTCTACGAGAGATAAACCGTTGCGAAGAAATTTTTCTACTTCCATTTCTTTACCTTTTTTTGCTTCCAGCCGAACCAGCAATGCGACATTAGTCATAGTTACCTCCTGTGATTTTTTGGAGAATTAAGAGAAAAGATAAAAGGTATCACAACAACTATTCCACAGAGCGCTGGTTTGAAATATTTATTTATGAACAAAGTAATCATGAACTGGAAGGTCATAAGCGGAACCGCCCGAAATTACTGATGCAGTGATCCAGAAAACATTCATTTAGGTTAAGAATTTGATGAACCCTATTTTCTTTTGACCTGCGGAAGGGGCGATCTTTACAGTACTGAAATAAGAGGAGAGGCAACCGGGAAGAATGGAAAATGAGAGTACAATAAGCAGTGATCTGTATTTCATCAGCAAGTTATGGGTTACAATTTACCGGTTTCGCCAAGGTTCGCAAAATAGGAAAAAATGAGTGGTTATAGAGGCGACCCTGCTAATTTTGCCCCGATCAGATTAGCAGATAGTTTTATATCCGGACGAAGAAAAGATGTTTTGTCGTAACACCACTAAGTATTTTATTCACAGAAATTCAATCAATAAAAATTACTTTTGTATTGTCCCTCTCAAAAACAAACGGAAACATGGCAAAAAAAATCTTGGTTGTTGAAGATGAAGGCGCCATTGGTTTGGCGCTTGACATGATCCTCGCGGAACGGCACTTTGACCTGGATTATGTAAATGGCTTACTGCCTGCGGGTGATTACCTGGAAAAAAATACGCCTGACCTTGTTATACTCGATAATAAGCTGCCTGACGGATTTGGCGTCGACTTTATCAGTTATATAAAGAAAAAACATCCTTCGGTAAAGATCATCATGATCTCCGGTTTTGCCACAGCCCGCGACGTGGCTTTGGAGAATGGCGCTGATATGTTTCTCGACAAACCTTTTTCCATGGACAAGGTCAATGAGGCTATTGACGGTGTTCTTTCCTGAAATGAAATAAAACTGTTAATCCGAAAACACAATGGTTTCATAGCCTGGTAAGCTGGTACACGTATTTAATATAACCAGGGTCTGTGCCATTGAAAACTGTTGAAAGCTGTTTGCTGAAAACGAATGAACTGCCGGTAAGAGTAATTATTTTGCATGGTTCAGTTTCTTTGCCGGCCACAGCAGATACATATGTAAGTGTAAACGAACTGTCCGAGGTAAAATTATAGGTACCATTTGCTGCGACATAATCAGAATCGGCTGGTAAGTGTAATGATTCGGTCCAGCTATTATCCATGTTGAATCGGAAGCGGTACGGGTAGTCGGGAGCGCCGGCAGGATAAACGTGTACTCCCATTTCACGCAAGTCGGTAGAATCATAAAAATAAGTGGTTACAGAATCGACGTTCCATTCACCAATGATTGAATACTGGCCAGGTCCCATTACAGGATTGTGTTGATCTTTTTTGCAGGCAGATAATAAAATAGCGGATAAGGCAAAACCAAAAATTGTTTTTTTCATGAATACTATTGAATAGAAAAAATAAGTTGCGACGGAGAAAACGGAATAGAATTGTGAAAGGTTGTCTGTCAGTATCTATGAGGTTACGATTATAAAACCGTCGGGTAAAAAGACGACCGGGCGGACATAAGAAATGGATTATACTCTTTTCTGCCCTTTGCGTCTCCCTGCCGAAGGGTAGGTCCTCGCAAACAGCTTTATTATTTCACGTTGGCGAGTACTTGAGCGAAGATCATCAAAGTGCCGGCTAAAGTAGTTGTTATTACTAGTCACCCGGTTTTTCCTTTTATATCGCACTATAATGGCTGCCATTCGGGAAATGGGTGGTACCGGAAAAAAGAATGTACCGACCAATCGAAGATTACTTCCATAAGTATGTGAGGAGACTTATAATTTTATAGGTGAAATAGTCCAGCCCCCGGAAATCGCACCCTACATGGACTTTTGTAAATGTTTTTTCTTTTCATTGTTATCAGGGAGCCATGAGCAATATGAGTATCGGTATTGAAGCGTCATCATCTGTCTCCGAAAGGGAATGCGGGATCGCTATTTGGTAAATCAAAATTGGAATTTGCTATCAGGTGATGAATTGAGCAGGGATATTGAAGGATGTGTCCTCAATAATCGGGATAGTCAGAAAAAAATTTACAGCTCTTTCTATGGTTTTGCAATGGCTATATGTGAACGACATACCAGTAACAGGGAAGACGCGGCTGAAATATTAAACGATGGCTTTTTGAAAATTTTTAAGGAAATCCACCGCTTTAAACCTGCTTACACAGATGTAGCCAGTTCCTTCAGGGGCTGGGTCCGAAAAATAATAGTGTACACCGCCATTGATCACTTTCGAAGGAATCGAAAATACAATCATACAATAGGTATCGACAATGAATTTATTCAGCTACGGGGTGGGGGTGAAGATGCAGTTGACAGAATTTCTTATGAAGAGATTATAGGATCCATACAAAAATTAACGCCCGGTTATAGAATCGTTCTCAATCTTTTTATCGTTGAGGGATTTACTCATGAACAAATATCACATCAGCTGGGAATTTCTGTCGGCGCTTCGAAATCAAACCTGGCGAAAGCAAGGAAGCAATTACAAAAAATATTATTTCATCAATATACAAGCTCTCCGCCACCGCCAGTTATCAGTCGCAAGAATTTATAAAGGTTTTGGTGCATCGTTATCCAAACAATGACAATGGCAAACCAATAATCTGCAAACTGGGCTTAGTAATTCCGCTTTATTCTGCAAAAGAAAAGAGATTGTCTTTTTGAGACAATCTCTTATTGATGCTTCAAACCTGAGAGTACGGAAAGTTTTACATTTTTATTATTTTAATTTGCTTTTAGGGCGTTGGAGCAGCCAAGATATTCTCTACAGCGACGGGCCAGCGGCCTACTGCGCCAAAAGTGATTCCCTTAGTAGATCCGCGGATACCGGCATCTTCACCGAAATGATACAACGGCCAACCTTTATATGTCAATTGGCCCCTCCCAAAAACGTCAGTCCTGGTAAATAGGCTTTTATCCAGGATAGAGGGTACCCTAATTTCTGTAGTATCATAAATGGGAAAAATTGTATTGTTTGAGAAATCAGGTTTTGTGAATTCGTTTCTGTTGGAACTGTCTTTGGAAAATGTATATAATGTGTTTCCAATAGCATCAGTAAAGAAAACCGTATTACCATCACCCAGCGAATAATCCGATTTGTAGTGATTGTTATCGCCGCCGATTAATTGCTTATTTGCTAACATGATTGTATAGTCTGGCTTTGCAACAAACCAAACTCCGCCTGTCCCATCGCCATTTGTTTGACCCGGTACTTCAGGAGTTCCGTTGGGAGAAAAATAATAAAGCGGCCACCCCTTATAAGTAAGCTGTTTCTTGTTTGAGGATGTTGTAATAACTGAAAAATCTGTCACCTTCAGAGCTGCATCTCCTAACTGGTCAGCGGTAAGATTATCTACATAAAAGGGAGGCCATATAGTTTCGCAACCACCTGTACAGGTATTCTCACCATTTGCATCGTCGGCGAAAGAATAAAGTGTGCGTCCGTCTTTGTCAACAAGAATCTTTCCAAGTGTGGCATTTTGTTGAAGTTTTATCTGATTCACATTAACCTGCGGAGAAGGGTATGAATTATTTTTCGAACAGCTGCTGATGTATATTCCTATCAGTGCAAGCATAGTGATTCCAAGTGTGGTACGAGTTACCTTTTTCATTTTATTTAGTTTTTATTGTTTGTGAAAATTTTAAGAGGCATGATTGGCGCCAGGCATGCAGTATTGCAAATAAAGCTATGTTGATGTCACTTGCAAATGACTCCTAATTATTTTTAAATGTTCGTGTTTCATTTTCATCCTGCAGAAATTCCTAATGTTATTCGTAATATGCATTGCATTGGTTGCTTTAGGGAAAATTTTTATCGAATGATTAATTATAATAGTTAGTGCACTTTTTTTCTGCCCAATGAAGAAAGTTCAAATAAATTTTTTCATTTCCCGTTTGTCCGGAGATCGGAAAGTCTCATTGTACTGTTTTGCAGCATGAAAATATGTGCTTCCGTTTGCGTCCTGGCAAACGGCTTTGTTATTTTCACATTGACGAGGGCGCCAACATGAGAAAGAGATCGGAATTAGAAATAAGAAAGGCGAAATAAATGAGAAGTGTTTTTTGGTAAACCGGTTTTTTACTTCACATTGGTGAGGACGTGAGCAAAGTTATTGGTATGCTTAACACAATGCCTGGCGACATCCCAGCAACGACATACGAGGTGAATATCGATCATATTGAATCAAAGAGTAAATTTTTCTAATGGTCTGTTTCTAAATCTTTTCAAAAACAATTCTGAAGTGATCCATCAGCCTGCACTAAAATTTTTTTTACCAGATTGATTACGCATATATTTACTGCAGCGCAATTTATAATTCATGGAACAATTTGACCTTATACCCTGTTCCAAGTCTTTCCAGGTATCTCTTCAGCAAGGGAATGTGCGCTGCACCAAATGTGACCAATATATGCTGCGGATAATTATTTTCTTTTATTACCGCTACAATTCTGCTGGCAATGGATAAATTTCTTTTTTCCCAGAGTTCTTTCATTTTTTTGGCAGACTCATCTGTTGTGACATCAGGATAAATATTTGTAATCAGGTCGGAGATAGTTTTCTGATAGGCAGTATCATTGATGAGGCTAAAAACAGTTCCTGCTTTTTCTGCCGCTGCGTAATCAGCCTGGATTTTCATATAAACAGCGATCTTTTCTTTTCCTTTGGGGAGGTTCATGAGTTTTGACTGCGTTTCATTTTGTGCATTTATATCTTCCGGGTAGGCTGACCTGTCATCTACACCATATAATTGTCGTAGGTTCAGTTTGGTGGCTATGGGGAATATGATATTATGAAATTCTGTTTTTTTCTCTGATCGCAGGTATTGTTGAACAAGAGTATCGGAAGTATCCATGTTGCCGTTGTAAGCATCAACTGCTTTGAACCAGTTATAATTTGAATTACAACCAAAGTCTCTATTTAAAAAATAATAAAATCCAAGCTTGGTCCACGTGCCGGGTGAAATCTTTTTTTCCAGGACTTTTTTCCTGTAATAATTCAATGAATCCATGACTGCATTGGAAGTCAGCCCCATTGTCACCATCAACTCGTTTACCCGTTGTATATCTTCCGGCTGAATTTTTTGCTGGCTCGTCGTGTCCCAGGCAGGTATTGCTTCAATACAAATAATTTGGGGGTTAAAGTGTACCAATTTATCAACTACCTTATCAAAGTGCTGGTTATTTGTATTCTCAAAATTGTGAGCTGTTCCCACCAGAAGTATTTCTTTTTCCTGAGGAAAAGCCTTTTGTGCAAAAAAATACGGCAACAATGACAAGAAAATTCTACTATAAATGCGCATAGAATGTTATTTTATAGCGCTAAAAGTAAATTGAATACGATCCGGGTCGGGGTAAAACGACATGGAACACCTGATTTTACATCTGAATCACGGTTATGCATCATTACAAATTGCTAAAGCCTGTTTGCAGGGTTTTGAATCATGGCATTTAAAATGAAAAATATTCATCTGAAATATGGTTTTTATCGCAAGCCGTTGAATGTTTTACTGACAAGTTTTGTAGCTGTAACATTATACCAGGGGTTTTATTATATGAATCCTGCTAATCAAAGCTGGATTCATGATCCGTCATTCAGCTGGCTGAATACTCTGCGTTTTATGCTGATTGACCAGGTGCTGATAGAATGTATCACTGTAGCTATCATTTTTATGGCTACCAGGTATTATGCCCGTTTATGCAGACTGGAAACGGTAGGAGACAACGCAGAGAATTATTTGTTGTATTTTTTTAAATTTCTTCCGCTCTTTTTATTGGTGTATTTTCTATTCGCACCTTTTACATTGACAGTACGATATGTTTATCATTATTATACTTTTCCGCAAGCGAATATCCGTTTTCACGATTATATTTTTCTTAAGTGGGAGTTATATGTCGCTTACCTTGTCCCCGTCATGATGATCGGGTATGGCACATTGGTGCTTAATTTTTTGATAGAAAAGGTGAGGCAGACTGGAAAAGATGAACCTGCAGTTATTTCAGGTAAAATGGTTATCGTGAAAGATGAAATAGGTGAATTACCTGTACAGGTTGAAGATATACTTTGGATAAAAAGAGATGGCCGGAAGAATATTATCAAAACATACAGGTATCATTATTTTACATCGGAGACTCTCAATACCCTGGAAAAAGAATTGCAGGCATACAGTTTTGTGCGTATTAACAGGGGCACACTGGTGCCGCTGACGAATATCAAAAACTATTCTTTTTGGGAAAATGAAAAATATATTCTTCGCACAAAAGACGGCGAAGAGTTTACTATGTCAAGAGAACGGTTGAAAAACATAAAGGAAAGAATAAAATCTTCCGCGCAATAGTAACAGGCAAATAAAAAGATTGCTTCATCTGCATAGTGAGGTTTTTTCTAATGGCCTGTTTCTAAATCTTTTCAAAAACAATTCTGAAGTGATCCATCAGTTTGCGCTCAAAACAAACTTTTATCGGGCTGATCCTGAACACAGGAATTAAATGCCTGAATTCTTTATTCTTCGCAAATTGAAATAAAAGTTTGAGATATAATCCATATTTTTTGAAACCAAATTTTCTAAGCATTTTTCTCCATACCCTGATTGTTTCTATATAATCCAATCTTCCGCTGCTCATGTTTACAACTTTAAAAAATGGCTCCGCAGTTTTTGTGATCATTTCAGAACCATACGGAAGCCAGGAACCCGGAAGATGTTTTGCAGTTAGTGCCAGGATGTAGGCATCAGAATTTTTGGGAGCTTTTAAATCCAATGTTTCCCAACCGGGCATTTTTTCGGCAAAGGTCATTGTCTGCAGAAAAAACCTTCCGCCCTTTGGAATGAGATCAGACACAGTTTTAAAAAAATCATGATAAACTTTTTCCTGTTTTCCTTCTTTATATTCTTCCAGTGAACAAAAATGTTCAAAGGCTCCAACGGATACAATAGCATCAAAGGTTCCGAAATCTTGTGGTGTGACGGTCCTGCAATCTTTGATATGAACATCAAATCCCTTTTTTCTGCATGCATTATATTGTCCGTCAGATAAGGTGAGCCCTAAAATTTTTGCCTTTCGTTGCTGGTTTGCATATTGTAAAAAGGGTCCCCATCCCGAACCCATCTCCAAAACTTTGGTGCCCTCATGAATATTTAGCTGATCGGCAATGAAATCATGTTTTTTTCTTTGGGCTGTTTCCAGTGTCATTGAAAAATCACCATTGTACATAGCAGCACTGAAATCTGCTGTTTCACCAATGCTAAGCCGGAAAATTTTATCAAGAGTGGTGTAGGTAAAATCGATGTCTTTTTTGTTTGCCATTTGAAGGAAGGTACAATATTCCTTAGAATTGATTTTATTTTAATAAAAACTTTTTCTCACTGTTGTTGGCATCTTTCGTTCATAACAACTATTTCACGCAAACAATAATTATTTCATCCCAACAACAAAAGGCTGACTATTGTCATTTGCCGTGTAAAAACATTTCCATAAAATTTGTTCAAAATTTTTTCTCTCGCTGTTGTTGGCGTCCTTCGCCAACAACCTATAGTCCTTATTTGTTTATATGGTTAAGCCATTCAAATTTATTATTGCCGTTGATGCCGGCTTTAGCTTAAAATTTGCCAGGCGATTTCTGTTGTGATATTTCCACTGCGAGGGAATTCCAAAGCCGGTCGTTTAATTGAAGAGCCTTGATATAATTTCTTTCCCTTCCGCTTTGTTTTAAAGAAATAAGCTGAAAAAGTTTTTTCTTTTCACGCATCTTCCAGTAAGGAAGATCTTTTAACAAGCCAGTGACCAGGATCCAGTCTTGCGAGCCATTTGTTCCAATGATTTGTCTTTGGTCAGAAAAAATCTTATTGAACCTGAGTCGGAGAATATCCATTGCCAGTTGTCTCGAACAGCGAAAGTCACGGTTGATCATTTGCGTGATGGCAGAACTGAGAACGCCGGCATCGTAAGCGGGACTGATTTTTTTTGCGAGGTCTAGTTCAAGGTTACAGGCAGTAAATGCTTTCATTTGTTTAAGTGGAATCTTGTGTCGTCGCGATGAAAAGACCTTTTTCCATTTTTCTTCTGCCAGTGTTTTTATTTTTTTGTCAACGGGGCGAAATCCCAACTTATAATAGAACCAGAATGCCCCGCTTTTTAATCCTTCGTTATTTCCTTTTCCGAACTGGTAAGGTTTTACAATGAATTTTTTTACTCCAAAATGCTGATGATACAACCGCAATACCTGGCAAAATAAAAATGCTGATTCCGCTCCCCGGAAAGCCGGGTAAATGTTCACGCCGATCTTGCATCGCTGTCCCCACATCCAGCCACCACCATATGAAACAGGTATGCCGTTTTTAAAAGCCATATAACCAACATAGCTTTCAAGGCTCAATCTCCTATCCTTCGTCATCCCGGTTAAGGCGATCTTGATCCCATAGTCAAGATCAAACAATTCGGTTTCTTTTTCGTCAGCATAAGTAACCGGGTCAGTTTCGCGGTATTGAAAAGCCAGAGATGCCTTTATCACATCCAGGAGATGTTTCCTGGCTGTTGATGACAGTGAAGCCGGACGGCCAATTTTCTGCCTGGTTATTTTCTCTTCATCGGGCCTGGGCATAAAATTATTATGGAAAAAAATCTCTTTCACCGGTATACCCAGGAATGTTTTGTTGAAAAAGCCGTCATTCAATTTCCAGCGAAGAAAAATTTTTAACTGCTGGTAGAGCTCATCTTTTATTGATGGCAAAATCGTACTGGCTGAAAACTGTTGCAAAAGCCATGTCAATTGTGCGGAAGATTGAGTAATGCCGGTTAGGAATCTTATTCTTGCCTTTAAGCCAAGTTCCAGTTGCGTAATTTTTTCATATTCTGCAGCCGGTAAGATCAGTTGGAAAATTTCTCTAACCACTTCCGGTGAAGCCTCTGAATCGTTTAACCCTGCGAGATCACCAAAATTATTAACCAGCCATTGCGCAATCATGCGGCTGTAGTTGCAGATCAATTCTGTACCGCTGATCCCCGTTCCTGAAAAAGCAAGCAATTTTTTTTTGTTGCGTTGCATCGCTTGAACACTTGAGACGATATGTTGCAGCTCATTTTGTGCAAGCGTATGAACTTGTCTGCTGGCAGGAAAAACTGAGTGAAACTGGAGGAGGTCGTGGTATTGTTTTATTACAGAGGGTGTGGTTAGTTGGTAATCTGAAAATTTTTTCAGGAATTTCACGGTCACAGTTTCGCTGCTACTGCGTGTTAAAAGTTCCAGATGCCGTTGATTCAAAACAATTGGCATGAGTAAATCTAAATTTTACCTGTCACCTTGTTCATGATATTCGTCAGGCCTTTCTGTTCGGCCGGGGTCTTTTGCAAAAGACCCCCGGTGGACGTTAATGATTTTATTTTAATAATAATCTTGTTTCGTTGGTGTTGGGATCTCTTGTCAACAACAATTATTTACGCCAACAACAAGTGGCTGACTATTGTCATTTGCAGTGTGAAAATATTTCCATAAAATTTGTTTCAAATTTTTTTCATGAGAAAGAATGTCTGCATGGCAGTGATGCTGATAATCGGCATAGTGATACCTGTGTTCTTTTTATCAGCGCAAAAAAGATCCAACACAAAAAAATTACTGAAGCAGGAATTTAACCTGGTACCGGCGCATTCAATGGACACGCAGTATTATGAAATGATATCGCGATTACAGAATCATGCGCCTGATGGTACGCCGCAGGGATGGGATGTCTATCATCTCTGGTTACGTTGTGTTCCTTCCGGTAATACCACAAAAGGAGATGAATATACCTGTTTTAAATTTTCCATCAGTATCGACAATTCCCCGGAGGTAACTATCCCTTCGCTGACCAACTGGAAATACTATTTTGTACGGACGCCCAACGGAAAGGATGAAAAGGGTTATGTGTTCGGTATCGACCACAGCAAGTTTGAAAAACTAACAGATGCAAATGGCAAACAGGTTCCGATAGGCAACACCTATCATGTGTATAATGCGTTTATTGATTTTCATTCGATGAGTGTGTTCAGTGAAAGATCACCGGCAGGGAAGGGTGCACAGGATTTGAAATACATCGGCGACAGGGTAGTGCACGCCGCTGCTTTTTCGGAAGCGCCGGTAAATCTCGGAAGCCAAATAGGAGAAGGTTCACATTTTAAAAACGGGGAAATAACAGTGGGATTTAAAGGACTGAGTATAGTAAATGAAAAGACATGCGCTTTGCTGGATTATGATTCAGGCGAAAGTTCTTTTTATATGGTGATGACGCCAATGCCCACGATGAAAGTAACGACCAAAGGAAGCTCGCATTACTGGGGCGATATTTACAAAGACTTAAAAAGCGGCTGGATACAAAAGGCCACCCTGCATGAAATGGTAATAAGTGAAACAACAGTACCCGGCATGAACAATAAGATCAATACGGTTACAGAAAGAAGCATTGAAATAAAAAATGTGAAGGCTTCGGACGTAAAGCTTGACTAAAAATTCTTCAACAACGACGTAAAATTTTTTTGTTGATTGAGGAGTTGAAATTCGGAATGTTAAACGGCTTAATTATGATATTTTAATTATTCTGTTTCTTTAATTTCTTGTAATTCCCATACAGAATAATTCCCATCTTTTTCCGACAAATATCTTATCAGGCCTACGTCTTTACCAAAGTAATATAGAGTTTTTGCAGCTCCTTCTTTTTGTTGGGACACATCCTGCGAATTGGTCAATACATATTTCAATTCAGACTGAATAATAAGACATGGAACTTTCTTATTATTCCAGGTGATGGTAGTATCTCTTACAAAACTGGATCGGATAGTGTCTGTCAATGTTGTAGTAGGGTTTAAGTTGAAATATTCTGATTGTTTTTTCTCTCCGAGTCTTGAGCCATCATTATATAATGAATCCTCAGTAATAACTGCTTTCATTTTTTGTCCATTTAAAATCAAATAGTGCTCTATCGTTTTATCATTTACTTCAATGCTGGAATCACTTAATGGTGTTGAATCATATCCTTTCCAGGTAACAATGACCTCGCCCGCTTTCTTTACCATTTTAAAATCTTTAAAATTTAATTCCGAAGTCGTGGCATTCTTATATACATAGGTTTTAGGGGTACTGAGATGAGTTTCGGGATATTCATAGTCTAGGGGTACAAAAGGTTTGGATTGAGTGTAGCTCATTAAATGAAATGAGAGTAGAACAATAGAAAATAATAATTTCATAGTACTTGTTTAAGTTAATGGGGGAGGCAAACATAAAAATAGTTACAGAAAATAATAAAATGAATTTTTCTTTGCTGCCGTTTGCGTCCACGCAAACGGCTTTGTTATTTGCACGTCGGCGTGGATGTCAACGTGAGCGAAGTGTACGTCATTGCGAGGAGCAAAGCGACGAAGCAATCTGAAGCCATTCAATGAGTCCGACAGTTGTTTACAGATTGCTTCAAAACATCCCTACTCACAAAGCTTGCGCTGATTTTTTCGCAATGACGTTGGGTTCTGTTTTTATTTTTGTTGTTGGTCAAGGCGACCAACAACATGGAAATGAAGCTTGATTAAAAAATGTTTTGCCAAACGGTTTGCCGTTGGTATGCTTAGCACAGAGTTGAACGACATACCAACGGGTGCCAGGGTGAGCGGAAGAACCAGAACAGAATAAGGCACTTTTTTTGTCAGAAGTTATTTAGTAATGTTCTAAGTTTTGTAAACTCTTCATTTTCTAGTATGTCGAACTTGTTATTAGTTGAAAGCTTGACTTTTTCTCTGCACATCTTAATTCTGTTTAAAATCGGTAAAACCAAACTGTTTCCATGATCAAGAAATTTAACTAAATCAAGAGCAGTTGTAGGGAGTCTATAACCTTTTTTATCTCCTTTGCTGCTGCTTGCTATCAATATTCCCTGATCTCGAAGTTTACCAATAACAGTTGATCTAAATTGCTGATCTTTTAATGGTTTATCTCTGCCAATTTCCAAATGTCTCATAAGTTCCTTTGAAGAAAGATATTTTTTTGAACCAAAAACATTTTGGTGAAGCAAAAGTAGTTTAATGCAATTTATTTGGTCAATGTCTTCCTGCTTATTAGACTTCTTAGTTTCAATGAAATCCAGAGCTAAGTTTGTTGAATATTGGGCTATTTGTAAATCATATTCACCTTCTACTTCAGTCTCGTCAATTTTATAAGATTTAAATTCCTTGGGAAAATAATTTATGCCGGACAGTCGTGGCTTTAGCACTTCTATAAATTTATCTCTATACGAAAGATTTTTATTTAAGTCATGGCACCTACCAAGAGTTCCAGCTATAAAATCTGCTAGTTGTATAATAATACTTTTTTTACTGTCACCAGTTTCAAATTCAGAAGATGAAAACAGATCTCTAATGTGAGTCTTTTGAACATATTCCTTAAAACTTTTTAAGAAATCATTACCACCATGTTCATCGACATATAATCGTAAATTCGGATACGCCTTAAATAGCTCTTTATAAAGCAGGCCGTTTAAATATTTATAAAATGGTTCTTTGTATTTAAAACCTTCTCCAAATAATTTTTGCTTATCAACAACTAATGCATAAATATTGAAGTCTAATTCAGCAAGTTCTTTAAGGATTTTTAGTCTTCTTATATGCTTATCGCCTACCTTTTTTGACTTTATTTCTCCTGTCTGAAAATATTTCTTTCTTATTCTTTCAAGGTTGTTCTGTAAACTGATTTCTTGTGATTCATTAATGATAATGCTTGCTACGATAAAATGTGTCCCCTGGGATGTGAAGTCAAATGAGTTGTTTCCATACTCATCTGCAAATGCTAAAACTTTTTTCGACATTTAAACCTTTTTATAGCTCGGCTTAGCAAAGTTTACGAGAACACTGTTTTCAAATGTGCTGTTATTATGGTTATCTTTGAAAAAGAAAGAGGGTTGCCCACCATGCTTTTCGAAATAATGGTGTCACTTAGTCTTGCGAGGCTAAACTTTTAAACAACCACTCTTATTGCAACATCGTAATGGACCGTCTGCGATCAGACGGTTTTCATTTTGCGCCAGCCTTGAATTTTGTTCTTGATTGTTCAATATTTCAAAAATTATTGAGTTTTCTTTATAGACTTTTTAGACCTTTTCTTAAATGTATGTTCATTGAGTACTTCTATAACCCTGTCACGATCGGGTAACGCATTGACCAATGCCTCACCTCTTATTGACAAAGCCTTTTTTCCACCACCTATTGAACTTAGATAGCCATATGATACTGTGGCATCCGAAACATACAACGCTGGATTGGGTAATTTATCGAGCCTTGCTTCTTGATTTATTTTAGTAATATCAGCGGTTTTAAAGCTTTCCGTACCCTTATTTTTTTCAAGATAATAAGCAAGGCAAGCGATTCTCTCATAATAGTTTTCCGGCTTTTTAAGTGCTATGAATTCTTTAACGGACTGTGTGAGCAAATTATCGGCAAGGTGGCCCTTTGATATCGCATAGTCAGTAGGGACTATGTTACCCAATTTTAAATTATTTGTTTTATACTTTGAAGAAATCCAATCGAAAATTCGTGTAATTTCATCTTGCGATAAATCCGATAAAAGCCTATCTATACTCTGTAAAGCTTCTAATTCAGTAATTTTTTTTGTCATGCCTATTTGTTTTACATTACCTGTAAAATTATAATAATTTTATTGGATGAATTATCTTTACTGATTGATGTGGATAACTTTTTAATAGTTTTTCCTATTAAAGAGTGGTTTACCAAATGATAAGTTCATAAGATTTAATTCCAAAAAATGCTTATGGAGTTTACACACATAATATGAATCAAATAATTTCTATTATTCTTGGATGGTGTGACGGCAACGTATAGTAAATCCAACGCTACGATCGTGACAGGTGCTACTTTAATTGATGGCGTGAAAACAGGATGTGCAAGTGTGTGACCCACCTTCGCTTCGCCAACCTCCATCAATAAAAATCGTGACAGCTATCATTGTTCTGCACAGAACGTAGGAATAACTTCCTCTTATATTTCTTAAGGTATGAGGCAGTTGATTATTTTTTCTATTGTTGCGGGTTCGGTGATTTCTGTGCCACATCAAACCCGGTCATCAAACAATTTATTTTCTCAAAATTTAAAATCAGCTTGTATGAAACAGGATACTATTACTCCCGTAAAAGTGAAGCTGGAGCAAACCAGTTTCAATGACATGAACATTTTATTTATTGCTGATACGGCATCTACCACCGCCGCAATTAGCGATGTGCTGGGCAAAGGGTATGGAGAATTAACGCAGTTTGTCTCAGCCAATAAATTGCAAGCGAAGAAATTCCTTGCCTGGTACTATGCCATGCGACCACCATGGCCGGTAGATGTCGCCGTGGAAACAGACAAGAAGCCAGAAACGACAACAGGGCGGATTCACTCGAGGATTCAACCCGGCGGTGAAGTGATCATCGCACATATGTGGGGACCATACGACCAGGTTAGCGAGGCTTACATAGAAATACAAAACTGGCTGAAGGAAAATAACCGGAAGGCAAAAGGCAATCCTTTCGAAGTATATATTAACAACCCGGATATGGTGAAGGATCCTTCAGAAATACAGACGGATATTTATCAACCCTTGCAATAGACAGTTGTTAAACCTGCGGGCAGAAAAAAGTCCGCGGATTATCACGGGACTTCATTTTTATTCTACAGTTTTTCGTTGTTGGCAAATTATCATCTTCCACTCATCATCTGTATCATTTTGCTCAAGGTGATAATTAATAACGATAATGCTCAGGTTTAAACGGACCGCTCTTTGGTATTCCTAAATATTCTGATTGTTCGTTTGTTAGTTCATCCAATTCCACACCGATCTTGGCAAGATGAAGTCTTGCCACTTTTTCATCCAAATGTTTGGGCAATACATACACTTTGTTTTCGTAGTTCTTATGATTGTTCCAGAGTTCCAATTGTGCCAGCACCTGGTTCGTGAATGAATTACTCATTACAAAACTCGGATGGCCTGTGGCACAGCCCAAATTCACCAAACGTCCTTCAGCCAACAGAATAATTTCTTTGCCATCTATATTGTACACATCTACCTGCGGTTTGATGGTGTCTTTAGTATCGCCATAATTATTATTGAGCCACGCTACATCAATTTCAATATCGAAGTGACCGATGTTGCACACAATGGCTTTATCTTTCATCAGTCGGAAATGTTTTTCCGTGATCAGGTCGCGACAACCGGAAGCAGTAACAATGATATCACCTTCTTTTACGGCATCGATCATTTTCTTTACTTCATATCCATCCATAGCAGCCTGCAATGCACAAATAGGATCGATCTCTGTAACGATCACGCGGCAACCGGCGCCACGCAATGAAGCGGCCGAACCTTTACCTACATCGCCATAACCACCAACGACGGCTACTTTACCGGCCATCATCACATCGGTAGCGCGGCGAATAGCATCCACCAGGCTTTCTTTGCAACCGTATTTATTATCGAATTTGGTTTTTGTAACAGAGTCGTTCACGTTGATAGCGGGCATAGGCAATGTGCCTTTTTCCATTCTTTCATACAGGCGATGCACACCCGTTGTTGTTTCTTCGCTCAATCCTTTTATGTGCTGCACCAGTTCTGGATATTTATCAAAGACCATGTTGGTGAGGTCGCCACCATCATCGAGGATCATATTCAGAGGACGGTCAGCGCCGCCAAAGAATAAAGTTTGTTCAATGCACCAGTCAGCTTCTTCAAGCGTTTCGCCTTTCCATGCAAACACACCAATGCCGGCAGCAGCAATAGCAGCAGCGGCATGATCCTGTGTAGAAAAAATATTACATGAGCTCCATTTTACTTCGGCACCCAGTTCAAGGAGTGTTTCGATAAGTACGGCGGTTTGAATGGTCATGTGCAAACATCCGGCGATGCGTGCACCTTTCAGTGGTTTGCTTGCACCGTATTCTTTACGGATAGACATGAGGCCGGGCATTTCTGCTTCAGCCAGGCGAATTTCTTTACGTCCCCATTCTGCGAGAGAAAGGTCTTTAACCTTATAGGGTAGCTTGAAGTCAATAGAGGGAGTTGTTGTTGCTGACATAGATTATTTAATTAAAATTTAAAAGTCAAAAATAAAAAAGCTTAACGCTGTCAAAGGTAAAGTGATTAGTGATAATTACTAAGTATGTATATAAATTTAGAATAAAGTGGATGATATTTCGTTATTTGCAGCATAAACGCCTGTTCTGTTATGGCAAAGACAATTAAAAAAGAGGAATCTTCTACATCGGTAAAACTGGATCCCAAGGACCTGGCCATCCTGAAACTCCTTCAGCAGAATGCAAGAATAACGGTTAAGGAAATTTCTGATAAGGTACACCTGAGTACAACGCCTGTGTATGAACGAATCAAATGGATGGAAGAAACCGGAGTGATAAAACAGTATGCCACGCTCATTGATCATTCAAAAATAAAAAAAGGGTTGATGGTGATCGTGTATGTTTCATTGAAGCAACACAATAAAACGGCGGGTACAAAATTCATTAAGGCCATCAATGAAATGAATGAGGTGATCGAATGTTACAGTATTTCCGGTGAGTTTGATTTCATGCTGAAAGTGATTGTGGAAGATATGAATGCTTATTATGATTTTCATGTAAACAAACTAAGCGAGTCAGAAAATATCGGGAATGTGCAGAGTGTATTTGTAATGGGTGTAGTGAAGCAGACTCATGTAATGGTGTGAAGAGGCTCATCCTCCATTTCCTTCTCCTTGTGGAGAAGGAGCGGTACTGAATCACCAATTTCGCCTTCTTGTTTTTCCACATCAACTTCATGTGCCGTGGTGGCCTTTTGCTCAGGGAGAAGGTCGTGATGAGGTTTCGGTTTCATAACTTTGAGATACGAAATAAACTCTTAACTATATGTACAACTACGATACTGTAAGCGAAGCAATAAACGGATTGAAAGAAAGAGGTTACACAAAAGATTTCAATTTGAAAGAAAATTCAATCATTTGCCACGAAGATGAATATCATCCCGAAGATTTTGAGATCGTTGAAGTGTATCGTTTCGAAGGCGACACAGATCCCGCTGATGAAGCGGCAGTATATGCTGTTGAAAGCACAAAAGGAGAGAAGGGAGTTTTAGTAAGTGGTTATGGTATGTCTGCAGTTGGATTAGGGGCAGAGATGGCGAGGAAACTTTCTTTCCACAAAGAGTAACTACGGATTATTTTAAATGTTAAATGCTGAAGGTTAAATGGATTGTTGAGCAGTCTTGACAATTTTAGTTAGAATGTTTATTATGTGTTCAACAGATTCGAGGTAAGATTTGTAATTCAAATTTACCAGCTTACTTTTTTCCAATAGCCTTAACCAGTATCTCGTCTCTCTTGCTTCTTTTGAAGCTATAGCCATTTTAGTAATAAAATCTTTTTTTGTTTGCGCAGCATTTGCCTCTTCCACATTAGCTCCAATGCTTGTAGCACTTCTAAGCAGTTGTTTTGAAATAACATATTCATTTTGCCTAATCAATTCTTTATACAATTCAATTATCTGTATAGAAAAATCAAATGTCAATTCAATTATCTTATTCTCTGATTTCATTCGACATTTAAAATTTAACATGCAACATAGCTCAAACCTTTTTCTCCATCACATAATCGTTCATAAAATACCCGTTGCCAATATCAAAATCTTTTTCTTCAATGACAACAAATCCTAGTTTCTCATAAAAATTTCTTGCTTTGTTGAACCTGTTTACCTGGAGTTGAAGCGCATTGGCTCCCGTGTTTTTTATTTCATCAATAATGTGATCAATAATAAATCTGCCTGTGCCTTTGCCCTGTTGCGACGGCAGTACATAGATTTTATCCAGTTTATAAACTGAGGGAGATTTTTCAAAATAAGCGGCAAAGCCGACCGGCTCTTTATTCTCATACACAAAAATGAACTGGCTGCCATTGCTGATTTGCTGTTGAAGAGAAAAAGGGCTATACATTTTATCAAGCATATAATCTATCTGTGCCTGCGACAGAATACATGAATAAGTCTGCGGCCAAACCTTAAAGGTCAGTTCCCGGATAAGTGGAATGTCTTTTGTTGTTGCTTTGCGAATACTATACACGTTTGCTGTTTTCAAATACCTGCCTCGAAGATAACCGGTACTCACGAATATGTTTGCGGCTTAAATATAAACCAACTCCAAAGGAAACTACAGCGCCAAGGAATAACAGGATGTTTGAAACATAAGCGCTGAGTAAACCGGAATTTTGAAGCAGAATAAAGTAATCAAATGTGCCATGGAAAGCGATGGCCCAAAACAAACCAAGAAACAGGTATAATGACTCTGTTGGACGCAACAAATTTTGCTTTGCCTACATGATACCCCATGAGAACGGCAAAAGTAGCGTGTGCCGGTACGCTTAAAAACATTCGCAGAAAGGCTACCGATATTCCGTACTGCATTACATAACCAATGTTCTCAACAGTGGCGAAACCCATCCCTATCATCACAGCATAGACGATTCCATCCAAAGGTTCATCAAAACTTTTTTTAGGAAAAGCATAATACCGAAGCACTACAAATTTTCCCAACTCTTCAATCAATGCAATAACGAAATAGGAATAGGCAAAAAGTTTGGAAGTGCTTTCATACATACCCGGCGCCAGCAACTCTTCAATGTAAGCGGCCGGTATGATAGTAGCAGAGCCCAAAATGAAACTCACAATAAGATTCAGTTTGGGTTCTTTATTATAAATGTCTTTATAAAAAATGTACAAACAAATAGCAATGCCGGGAGCAATCGCTAATGCAACCAGGTTCATAAGCAGTTATTTCAGTAAAGAAAGTTACTGATTAGTTGATACAAGCGACAATGGAAATTTATGCCTGGGTATGTTGCGATAACATCGCTGACCTATAATTCCCTTACCCAGATATTTCTAAAACTGATCGGTGCACTCGGATCGCCGTGTGCCTGCAGTTTAATAGGTTCCGGTCCGTGTTTTTTATAAAAGGGCTGCCCGATATAAAGAGTTTGACCTTTGAGCTCGAAATTATTTTGCACCAATACTCCGTTGTGAAATGCTGTAACACGGGCGGGGCTTTTTACAGAACCATCATCGTTAAATCTTGGTGCTGTCCAAACGATATCATAGGTCTGCCATTCACCGGGCTTTTTACATGCATTCGCAAGAGGAATGGATTGTTTGTAGATCGCGGCTGTTTGCCCGTTCACGTATGTTTTATTATTGTAGCAATCCAACACCTGCATTTCGTAACCATCATCGCCGGGGCCGGTTGATGCAAGAAAGACGCCGCTGTTGCCGCGAGCCTGGTCGGAGCCGGTGATATTGCCAGGTATGCGCCACTCAATATGCAATTGGTAATCGGTGAATTTTCTTTTTGTCTGGATATTGCCCGCAGATTTTTTTACGGTGAGTATATCATCGGCAACTGTCCAATCGGCCGGCCTGGTGGTATCCTTCACAGATTCCCATTGATCCAGGCTTTTACCATCGAACAAAATAATTGCGTCGGAAGGAGCATCCTGGGGCGTTTGTCCCGGGGTAACAACTTTTGGTTCGGGTTCCCACACTTCAGTGAGCTTGGGATCTCCATGTTGAACTTGTCCATTCATTTTAAAAGATACAATGATTGAAAGGGTGATTAAGAAGAATGATCGTTTCATTTGGCAATAATTTAGTTAATGACGAATGATAGAAAAATTGTTGAATTGTTGTAAAGATACTTCGTGTGCGGTTACATTGACGACCCTTGCTCTTGGCGGTCCCTGTCCGCACCATGAAATTAATTTATCCAATTGTTCTTTGCTCCCGGTGGCAATGATCTCAACCGAATCATCATCACAATTTCTCACTGTTCCTTTTATATTGAGATCATACGCTTTTTGCTGTGTGCTTTGCCTGAAAAATACTCCCTGTACTTTTCCTGTTACTTTTATCCGCATGGTTTGCATGATGCAAATTTAAAAAAGCAACCTCGGTCAATGCCCTGTTGCGATTACAGGACGAAATAAAAAAGCTCCGGGATGCGGAGCTTTAAAATTTTTTCTTAATTATCGTTGTCTTTTTTCCCAAACAGCCTTTTAAAAAATCCTTTTTTCTTTTTCTGACTGTCATTTTTGTCCATTTCACCCATTTTGGGAGCATGCGTTTTTACGGTGTCTTTTTTATTTTCATCGATCACCGGCTGCGACTCAGGAGGAATATATTCATGATTTGGCTGATACAGAAAATCATTAGGATTACCGACACCTTCATCATCACCCTGTGCGCCCGGCGGCAACGTGTCGATCATTTGCATAATGTCGGTATTATTGATCTCATTTTGTATTTCCGCAGGTACTGAGAATTTTGCATCCTTATCAATTCCCAGTGATTTATCCGCATACACTTTTTTGAAAAAATTCTCCCAGATAGGCCTGGCTACCGTGCCCCCCTGGAACTATATTGGCGCCAAGAGTTAAAAACCGGTCATCGCAACCCACCCATGTGCCTGCAAGCAATTGCGGCGTGTAACCCATGAACCAGAAATCTGCATTGTCATTTGTGGTTCCTGTTTTTCCGCCCATTTCAGCAGCGCCTAAACGACCACGCAAACCCGCCGCTGTTCCGATATCCACTGTGCCCTGCATCATGCGGCACATTCTATATGCTGTTGCTTCACTGATCGCTTCTTTTCGTTCAACACTATTGTCAAAACGCTTGATGACGTTTCCATTTTTGTCTTCAATTCTAGTGATGAAATATGGTTTGGTTGTAAAACCGCGACCGGCAAACATTGAATAACCCCACATCATTTCAAACAAAGAGAGATCACAGGCGCCGAGTGCCATAGAAGGGTAGGGAGTTAATTTAGTTGGAATATTTATCCTTTGCATAAAATCAGCAAACGATTTCGGGCCAACATTTTTCATAATGTAGGCACTGGCACAGTTTAATGAATGGGCCAGTGCACCGGCCATCGTTACCTCCGGTGCTCCTATGCATCTTTTTCCTGCGGGCACCCAGCCTTTGTAGTCAGGAAAATATTGCGCTTCATTTTCTACAACCGTTTCAGGAGTAAAGCCTCTTTCTTCCATTGCTTCCGTATATAAAAAAGGCTTTATTGAAGAGCCAACCTGTCGTTTTGTATTCAGATTTGCATGATCAAATTTGTAAGTTTTAAAACTAATGCCGCCCACCCATGCTTTTACTTCACCCGTAACGGGATCCATTGCCATGAATGAAGCCTGCATCATCTGCCTTTGGTATTTGATAGAATCATAAGGCGTCATCACCGTATCTTTTTCCCGATTGGCATTCCATGCAAAAACTTTCATGGGCACTTTTTCTAAAAAAGTTTTCCTGATTTCTTTTTCACTCAAGCCCTGGTCAGCCAGGTCCCTCCACCTGTCGCTGGCTTTCATTTGAGCTTCAAGGATATTTTTATGATCGTTCCAAACTGTTTTTATAAATTTTTGTTTGTCGAATGTTTTCTGTAAAGTAGGCAGCCACTGAGCCATCGCTTCTTCAGCATCTTCCTGCATTTTGATGTTGATCGTTGTAAATATTCTTAACCCGTCATCATAGATGTTGTATGAACTTCCATCCGGCTTCTTTATGCCTTTTAAAACATCATTCACTTCATTTTTGAGTACTTCGCGGAAGTAAGGAGCATAGCCATTATTCTCATCCAGTTTTTTGTAGTGGCTCATGTTGATGGGCATCAACTTATATTTTTCTCCATCTGCCCGGCTAATCTTTTCGTTTTGGATCATTCTTTCAATCACCAGGTTTCTGCGATCAAGTGCCGGCTTCGGATTGCGACGTGGATTGTAGATGCCGGGACCATTGATCATACCTACAAGAACTGCAGCCTCAGGCACTGTTAAGCTGGTCCGGTTCTTTTTGAAAAAACGTGCGTGCCGCATTGCGAATACCAAATACATTCTCAGAATAGGGAACGGCATTAAGATATAATGCAAGAATTTCTTCCTTAGTAAAATTCCTTTCCAGTTTGACTGCAATAATGTATTCTTTAATCTTGTCGATTATTCTTCGAATTTTACCTACCCGCGAACTTTGTTTTAATAAGGTTTTTGCAAGCTGTTGTGTAATTGTGCTGCCGCCACCCTGCCTGCCCAGTGTTACCATGGCTCTCACCGTACCACGCATATCAATGCCCGAATGGTGGTAAAAACGTATGTCTTCTGTTGACACAAGTGCATTGATAACATTAGGAGAGATATCGCTGTAGTCTACATTGCTGCGGTTACCGTTCTCCCGATAATATTTTCCCATCAATGTACCATCGGAAGCATATACTTCAGAGGTTTGAAGAAGAGTAGGATTTTCAAGTTGTTTCATGGAAGGCATTTCTCCAAAAACACCGAGAGCTGCCAGCACCACAATGCCAGCAAAACATATAGCGCCAATAAGAACAATTCGCCAGAAAATACGAACAGAGCGTTTCATACAGGAGTGTTTGATATTAGATATTCTATTACCGGGTAACAGGATTCAAAAATGTATTCATTTGTATAACCGAAATTATGCAATCGCAGGTAGCCTGACAGTTTTTAACTATTAATTTTTTCTCAAAGCTTTTAACCTGTTAAAAAATTAAAACTTTCCTGGCAAATTTTGCTCCAGGAATAGTCTGTAAGTAGTCAAATCAGGGTTGGATTTTAGAATTTCAAGATTTTGTTCTGAAATAATGGAGAAAGAATATTTTTCAGGTTTAAGCCAGGGAACGATCTCACCGGCCGCTTTTGGTTTTACATCATTTATATAATCCATAGCCTCCTGTGCATTTGCGAATGGCTTTATCAATACGAGCTTGGTAGTTGGATCAAGATCAATGGTATTTAATTCAAATGTTTTATTATAATATTTTTCGCTGTTGTAACGGGCAAAAGCATTTCGGGTTTCATTGCCGAACACTACATCTACTTTATTCAGAATTATCATTACATAATGCTGTGCCCCGGCGTTGAATTTAAAGGCGAGTATGGGATGTTGTGGTTTTCTTTGTGATTGAATCCGTTTTGATGGCGTTGGTCACCGGTTGTTTTATCGATACTGTATCCGTTTTTACGATCATGGGTCGCGATTGAGTAGTATCAACTTGGGGCTGCGGTTGTTTTTTAACTTCCGGCTGAGGATTCTCGATCTTCAGATTGGTTAATTCTTCTTCTATTTCTTTTCTTCGTCCCAATACATCGATCATCGTCGTGGCTTTATCAGCCAGCGGTGTTCCGGGATATTTTGTTTGTATTTTTTTCAACTCACTGATCGCCGTTGAATCCTCTCTGTTCTTTATATAGTATACCGATTCGATATAAAGCAATTGAGGTGTCCAGTAATTTTCTCCGTATAAACTGTCTGCAACTTTCTTTTGAGCTACGGCTTCATCAAAATTTCCTTCAATGAACAGATCATAAATATTTTCATAAGTTTTAGTAGCTTCTTCATTTTTTTCCTCGTTTGGATCTTTGCCCGTTGTTACAATAGTTGTAAAATGACTGCCCGGGTATTTGGCACCCATTTCAGATTTTAATTGTGAAGCTTTTGCACTTTCACCATTCTTATCGTAACAATAATATAAATGAAAAAGAACTTCATCCATTTTTGAGAAATCGGGAAACTTAGTTTTTAGCTCCTCGTAAGTATTTATTACTGCATCGCAGTCTTCGAGGTCCTCTGCATAAATTTTTCCCAATTCATATAAGGCATTTTGGATAGAGTCATTCGAAACTTTTAACTTATCTTCTGTCAAAGGAAGATTGGCGTATAAGTTATCAAAGGTCAGTTCCTGGGGTTGAGATATTGGTTGCGAGTTGTTGTTTGCATTATTATTGTTCCCACTATTCGCGGGGCGATTGTTCACCTGGTTTGTGACTGCCTGTATTCTTCTCCAGTTATCCACGTTCGGCCGGTTACCCCACCTGGCTTTGAATTCCGCGGCGCCTCTTGTTTTCAGTGCATTATTATAAAAATACCATTCACCTTTTGATGATTGGGAAGCGAATATATCTGTTGCGGGAACAACACCGGAGCCGGCGGTAATTCTTGTATCTGTTTCTTTTAGTCCGGCTTGCTTACGCAACGTTTTCAATAGTTTCTTTACAAATTCTTTTCTCTCTTCTTCCGGTAATGCAGCAATTCGTTGTAAGCTATCCTGCCGATCCAGAATTTCTGTTTGCAGCGCCAGTTTACTCAACGCATCTTTTTTCCTGGTAATCGCTTCGACATCTTTTAGCCCCGGATCGGTTAAAACAAGGCTATCATAAAAATTTGATGACTGCCTGTAGTCTTTGTTGGCAAAAGCAAGCTGCGCCAGCTTTAGATAAATTTTATTGCGTTGTGTAATATTTTCACTACTATTTTTTGCAGCTTTTAAAAGTAATTGTTGCGCGGCACCAACATTATTCCTGTCAAGTTCCATTTGAGCAGCCATGTAATAAATGATATCCCGATAATCTGCATACCGGTCGTGCCTGGCCATTTTTTCTAACTCGGCAATATTCTTTTCGATATAATTATCGCCCCCGGTTTTATCCACTCTTATAGAGTAGAGACGGGCATACACTGCCATTACAGGATCGACAGTTTGATTGACAGATTTTTCGTAATAATGTTTTGCCAGATCATTATTGCCGGCAAGCTCATACATCTGTGCCGTTAAAAATTCCCATCTTGCTTTTTCCTGGCTTGTCGTTGCATTGCCTATGGCTTTGCTTAAATGAACAGCTGCACTGTCCCATTGATTTTGTTTATAAAAATAAAGGGCCTGTACTTCATCAAGATCATTTTGTAAACGATCAGGAAAAGTAGGATCTGCTTTTAAAGTAGCAATTAAGCTGGCTGCCTCGGGATATTGGTCCCATGCTAAAAAATTCCTGATCTGCCAGATGAACGCTTCGTTCCTGCTGGGCGGCTGTGAAAATACTTTCCGGGGTAAACTTTCTTTTTCTTTCGTGGAAATGGAAACAGCACTGTTATCATCCATTCCACTTCCTATATACCGGTAGTAACCATCTTTTTCCTTTGGAGCAAAAGCGTAATTAATGAACTGGAAAGTAAGATAAGCTGAATCAAATTCTTTTTGAAGATAATGAGCTGTACCCCACAGAAGGTATAAATTATCAGCCCAGTCATTTCGCAGGTCATGAAGTACAATGCCTGAAGTGGCTTTATAAATCACCGAATCAAGCTGGGTGGAATCCTTTGCTGTTTCATCGAGATCATAGTTATAAAAAGAAAGAAGCTGCGTGTAATCATCCTGGTGAGTTTCCTTGGCCCGCTCAATGATCTCATTGAGTTTATTATTAGCGTTAAAGAAAAAATTATAATGCGTGGTGGTATTTTGAATAAATCGCCTGGGGAGAGTGAATTTTTTCTGTTCTGATTTTTCAGAGCGAAGCTGCCTGTCCTCATACTGCTTGGGCTTGGGAATATCAAACGAAAATCCAAGCTGTGCGTGACAAAAGCCGGCAGTCAAACTAAAGAAAAAAACCAATGAAAGAATACTGATATATCTGTTCAATTGCATCCGGATGACTCTAAACTCTTAATAACTGAAATTCAAAGATTTTAGTATAAAAAGCTGTGTGTTTTTTGAAATTATAACAGCCTTGTTGAATTATTGATTTTATCCGGGTTCCTGGTAAAGTCCAATGATATTTCCCGCAGGGTCAGTAAATCGTGCAGTGATTTCCGGTGCATCAGCACCCACAGGCTGGATAATCTTGCATCCATTTTCAATGACCGCTTTAATGGTGGCTTCAATGTCGTCGACCATTATGTAAAATAATAAACCAACTTCGGTCATAGGTTTACGATTCAGTACCCATGCTCCGCTTACTTCACCGATGGTATCATCAAATGCTGTAGCTCCGTCTCCGCGTTGCCTTATGTTCCATCCAAAAACTGATTTATAAAAAGATGCCGAACGGGTAATATCTGTTGCGGGCATTTCAATATAGCAGATCTTACCGTTTTTATGAGTCGGGGTTTGATTGTTTGCCATAAGATTGATTTTGCCTTCGAAAGTAAGGCATTTCGAAAAAAGTGAGAATCCGGAACTGTCAGAAAGCCCTATTGCTTAGAGACACTATATGTCACTTCAACGCATCACCATAGGCATTTCCAAGTGTGGTTAAAATATCTTTTGAATTACCCGGATTCTTTATAGCAGCCAGTATTTTCTGTTTTTGTTCCGGCGAGAGCGACGTACCGATTTCCCAGATCTTTGATTCAACTGTGTTATATAGTTTCGTCAACATTTGAATAGTTTGTTTCTTTTGTTTTTTATGTAGCCTTTTGCTGGGTGGGGAGGCAAGCATATTTTCATTGTAGTCTTTTAGCACTTCCAACAGTTTGTTTAGGGTAACCTGCAATTGAACCTTTGCAGAATCCTTTACAGCCATTATTTTTTGCATTTGGGGTGAAAGGACCTGCGATTGAGGGGCGGGAGGAACCTTCCATTTCAACACGGTATCATTAATGGCCATTCCATTCTTTGAATACAATTGCCTGTTTGCAATGTTTGAATCATTGAGTTTTGTTTCAACCGTGTTCCAGTTTCCCCGGGTATATTTATATTGATATGATACTCCTTCAAACAATGGAACCATCAGAGAATAGATATTAGCCGTCTCCTGTTTCATAATATATAAGGAGTCGTGCGCACTCCATCCATTGAAAGAACCGGCAAGGAACACTTTCTGATTAACCGGGTTATTAATTTGGGGGATGTTAACGGTAAATTTTACCGCTGCTACCTGGGCATTAACGGAGTTGCAAGTGACTATTCCGGCAAGGGTAAGCCATGGTATAATAAGTAAAGATCTCATTTTAATAAACGTTTAAAAATGCAAAGTTCCCGGCCTATGGATTCTCAAACTATGATCTTGCTCAACCGGTTTTTGATGCCCCTTTTTTAATGCTTTATAAAATGGGAATAAAATGTTCTTTATTATTTTATTATTAATTGTTTTTTTTATTTTCTTTACTATATGCAATTCAACACCGCCTCAATGCCAGTAAACCAACTGGCATTTTCCAATGAACTACTGGAAGTTTGGAAAGACGAAGTAACCGGGCAGCATTCTGCTTTTTCGCTTATTAATGCACAACCCGGTGATATCATTTGTGATTTTGGTGCTTCAGCGATTGTACAGGCACCTTCTTATCTTACGGTGCAATTAAATACAAGCGAGCACATTTATCTTCAACCTTCCTTCTTGCAGTACATCAATCACAGTTGTTCACCAAATGTTTTCTTTGATACTACCAATTTTAAAGTAGTATGCCTGCAGGAAATAAAAAAAGGTGATGAGCTTTGTTATTTTTACCTTTCTACGGAATGGGATATGGCTCAGCCTTTTCAATGTGTGTGCGGTTCCGTTAATTGTCTTGGTTATATCGGCGGTGCTTCTTATCTTTCAAAAGAAGTTTTAAATAATTATCGTTTTTCTGATTTCATTTCCCAACAATTAAAAACCAAGCACTCATTGTAATTATTACCTACGAATGCCCTCCATGTCTACTACTTCATCACTTAATGCTGCTCCTGATCAATTAAAAATATGGCTCCTTATACCGCAGGTGGACTCGGATGATCCGAACATTCAATATTATTATGATTTTTCTGAAGGACTTAAGGAATTTACAAAGGTGTTCGATGAATTGAATGCAGATTGGAAATGGCAACCTGTTACTATCAATAACTACAGGAAGGTAATAGATGAAATAGCTTTTTCTGCAAATGGTAAACTTCCTTTTATTTTCAATCTCTGTGATGGTGATGAAGTAAATGGTGTGCCCGGAATTTCAGTGATCCACTATCTGCAGGAAAAAGGATTATGTTTTTCCGGCTCCAGTGCCTATTTCTACAAAGTCACTTCCTCGAAAGCCACCATGAAAAAGGCTTTTGATTTTGCAAATGTTTCTACTCCCAAATGGGAATTGATCGAACATAAAGATCAAAGTATAGATGGAATATTTGAAAGACTTGGTTCACCATTAATAGTGAAACCTGCAATATCAAATGGCGGCAGCATGGGAATTACCATAAAGAATGTAGTGCATACAGAAGCAGAATTACAGGAACAACTTCAATTGATGTTTTCAGGATATCATGGATGGAATCTCAGTTCCGGCGGAGTGGTGATAGAACAATTTATTAAAGGACCTGAATACACCACTTTAATTGTCGGTTCATCTGATCAGCCCAATGAGTGTATTAATTATCTTCCTGCAGAAAGGATCTTTCACGATTCGCTTCCTGAAACAGAAAGGTTTTTATCCTTTGATCGTTTATGGGAGTTTTATGAAAATGAAACAGCCATGCCGGAGCAGGGAAGTTTTTATGAATATGCGTTGCCTGCTTTGGAACTAATTCCGGCATTGCAGCAACTTACATTGGATGCCTACCGAGCCGTAAAAGGAACCGGTTATGCACGACTGGATATACGGATGGATGCTCAAACAAAAAAATTATATGTGCTGGAAGTAAATGCGCAATGTGGTTTAAGTGAAGATGAGGATTATACTTCCATTGGCGCTATTCTTCGTCTTTCCGAAAAATCATTTACGCAATTGATCGCGGAAATTATTGATGATGGCTTGCGTAAATATGATTTCATATCTTCATCCATAAACAAAAAAGCTTCGTGAAAATTTGCGTACTGCAACCCGATTATTCAACTACCGCAGTGGACTATCAATACTATGATCCGCCGAGGCAGTTAGCTCACCTATGGCCCGAAGCGCAGGTTGACAATGTGTTTCTGAATAAACTGACGACCTATCGTCAATTGAAAGAGTTGGGCAAAAAAGGCTACGACATATTCGTAAACCTTTGCGAAGGTTATCTTGAATGGGAAGTTCCCGGTGTGGATGTATATTATTCAATGGAACTGCTAAACCTTCCATTTACTGGTCCGGGTACTAAATTATATGATGTACCCAAAGAACTGATGAAATATGTAGCGTACTGCCAGGGAATACGATCGCCCCAATATGTTTTAGTTGAAAAAAGAAGTGATGTAAAAACAGCTATTGAAAAATTAAAATTTCCTTTGTTTGTAAAGCCTGAAAAAGCAGGCGATAGTTTGGGTGTCGATCATCATTCATTGGTAAATACGGAAAAGGAATTAAACGAAAAAGTTGACAGTATTATTGATGAATACGGCCCGCTGCTTGTGGAAGAATATATTGCGGGAAGAGAATTTACGGTTCTTGTTGCCGCTAATGCGGAAGATCCGAAAACCTGCACTGTGTTCAAACCGGTCGAATACCTCTTTCCTGAAAATTATTCTTTCAAAACTTATTCATTAAAAACTTCAGAGCTTCATCCTGATTGTAATGTTCCCTGCTATGATAAATATCTGGACAAGGAATTGCGCAATGCTGCGGAAAAGATATTTACAGGATTTGGCGGCGCAGGTTATGCAAGAATGGATTTCAGGGTAAATGATAAAAATGAAGTTTATTTTTTGGAACTTAATTTCACATGCTCTGTTTTTTATACTGATGGTTATGAAGGCTCAGCCGATTTTATTTTAAAATATGAGGGAATAGGACAGGCCGGATTTTTAAAACATATCGTTGCCGAAGGGATAGCCCGTCATCAAAGAAAGATGAAACTTTTTGTAATAAAAGGAAATTCAATTTCAGGATTTGGTATTTATGCCAGCCGCGATCTGCAGGCAGGAGAGTTTATTTTTTCGGGGGAAGAAAAGCCACAGCGATTGGTCACACTCAGGCATGTAGAAAGAAACTGGTCTGAAAATGATAAAGAAACGTTCCGCAAATATGCATACCCGATAAGTAAAGAAGTTTTTTTGATCTGGGATAATGATCCGACTGAATGGGCTCCACAAAATCATAGTTGCAATCCCAACACCGCATACAATGGACTAAATGTAGTGGTCATAAAACCCATTGAAAAAGGAGAAGAACTTACTCTTGATTACGCTACATTCCTGGATAAAAATATGCAGCCCTTCCATTGTTTATGTGGCTCTCCCAATTGTCGGGGACTCATTATAGGGATGCCGAATAATTCAGTTACAGAAAGAGAAACGAGAATGAAAAAGGTAAGAGCTTCGAGACAACGTTAAAATGATTATTACTTTTGTGGTCGCTTTTTTATAGTTCGATAAAGTCTGCTCGTTTCTGAATTTCACCGTCATTGAACATAATGGATGACTATATATACCGGATGTAACTACGTTTTTTTATTTTTATGAAAAAATATGTATGCGATTCTTAATTGCAGTCATATTAATGCCTCTCTCCCTTGCTTCCTTTTCCCAAGATATGTCCAGGTTTCACTCATATTCAGTCAAGGATGGGTTATCTGATAACAGGGTGTATAATATTGTTCAGGATGATCGTGGCTTCATTTGGATTGGTACCGCTAATGGTTTGAATTTTTTCGATGGAAATAAATTTACTGTTTATAATACGAATAACAGTAAATTAAAGGATAACCAGATTTATGAAATTAAGAAAGCACGCACTCATGAGTTGCTGCTGGCAACAGGTTATGGAGCGATTTTGCTCGATACCCGAACTGCTATAATGAAACTGTTTACCGTTCCTTCAATTCCTCAATTGGCAGAGCCGTCTAATACGGTTCGCCATATTGCCTACACTAGTAAAGATGAAATAATTCTGGGTACTTATCTTGGTGTGTATGTTTTTGATCGCGGTGGAAATCTTATTGATAGTTTGCAGTCTGATTTTAAAATAAGTGACATAGGAATACGATGGCTGCATTTCGCCAGCGGTTTTGCTTCCTTTAACAATGGAGACGTACTTATATCAACCATTAGCGGCTTTTATTTTTACAACCATAAAAAAAGAAAAATCATTTCCTGCGATGCGTTAAAAATTCCCGCTTATCAGCAATTGAAAGAATTTCTGCATGGCCGCAAACCAAGTTACATTTACACAACCAATAAATTTGATCAGCTTTTTTTTATTGATAATCTCTCGTTTATTGATACCCTTTACATGATTGACATTCCACAGCAGAAAATTGTTGCCAGGAAACTTCCCTTTCATGCGAAAGATAATATACGCTGGGATTCAAGAATTCAATTTCATAACGATTCAATATTAACTATTACAACCGCAAGAAAAGGATATTATCTGTTTTCGTACAATCCATCCGGTCCTGATGTAACTCTTATTTCTGCAGAACAAGCTTCAAATGTCTTTACCCAATATATTTTGCAGGATAATTCAGGCCGGTTTTGGATAGCTACTGAAACCGGCTTTTTGCAGGAAACTTCTGATTACTCTCATATCAGGAATATTTCTATTAAGCCGTATGTACCAAAGGACAGTTATCACCCGGTTGCAGCAGTATATTCTGACCGTAAAAGATACTGGATCGGCGGATATTCAAGGGAATCAGGATTACTTGTTTTGGACACTGCTTTTCGATTAATAAAAAAAATAGATTTTATAAAGAAACCAGCGGACAAGAATTTTATTGTATCTATAGTGCCCTGGACAAAAGATACCTTGCTTATAGGTACCAAGAGTGGTGATTATTTTGTGAATGTTCATAATTATAAAAAAACAGACTTCTCTTTCCCCGGCACACAGAGGAATTTATCAAACATTATTATTCAAAAATATTTCCGTGATTCAAAAGGAGTGCTGTGGTTAAGTGGCGGTCAAACAGGCGGTGTCTGGCAAATTGATCAGCAGCGAAGAACAATTAAGCATTATAAACCCGGCAGAACCGCTTCAGATTTCCCACTCAGAAGTGCCGGTGCTTTCGCAGAGGATAATAATGGCAACATCTGGATGGTACATTGGGTGGATGGCCTGACACGATGGAACAGAAAAAAACAAAAATTTGATACTTTAATAAAGCAATGGCCCATAAAGGGGGTCATTGGGTTTAATTGTTCAGGCATTGCAAAAGCAGAAAATGATAACTTCTGGTTTTTTATAAATTCCTATGGCTTGGTGAAATATGATGTCAGGAATAATTCGCTTAAACGGTTTGTGGCTACTAACGACAGGGCGGACGACAATACAGATTGTCTGATGATGACTGGAGGAAGAAAATTGTGGATGAATCTGCGACATTCGATCCTGATGTATGATACAAAAGACCATAATCTTGTTACCCTGACTTTCAAAAACGGGCTGCCTGATGAATCAAATACGGGAGAGGCCATGTATTTTGATTCTGTTAAACAAACGATAGCGATTGGATTCTCCAATACTTTTTCCCTGATTGATGTGTCTTCGATTAAAACTACATCTTCAAATTCTGAAGTTTTTATATGCGGAATAAAAAATTTACTTAATAATAATTATGAAAATTTTAATCAGCCCTTTCGTTTAAACTATAGAAATAATGACATTCAAATCAGGTTCGCTGTTACGGATCTTCATCATACGATTCAGTCGCCGGAATTTGAATACAGGCTCTCAGATAATGAAAACTGGAAATTTATCGGTTCTGTAAGTTCACTGAATCTGAATAATCTTTCTCCAGGTTTTTATAAATTACAAATAAGGCTGGCGGGAGAAAATATCGGACAGCCAGCGAATTCCTCATTTATTCAATTCAGGGTACTTCCACCTTTTCATAAAACCCTTTTGTTTTATTTCCTTTTATGTATAGTGGTTGGTTCCCTGGTTTTTTTGATTTACAGAATCCGGCAACATCAGATTCTGGCAATACAAAGTGTTCGCACTAAAATTTCCTACGATTTACATGATGATTTAGGTTCAAGACTTACTAATATCAGGTTTTTGTCTGTAATGGGAGAAAATGAAAACGTTTCACTCCAGGAAAGAAAAAAATATCTGAATAAAATCAGTGAAGAAGCATTGGCGTCAGGAGAAGCACTTGATGAAATAGTCAGGAATATGCATGTGCATGATGAGGAACTGGATGATGTTGTAGCAAGGATGCGTCGCTACGCAGGTGAATTTTTTGAAAACGGGCATCCGACTTTCATCATGGATGTGGATGATACTATTTCCTCAAAGCAACTGGAGCTGGAAAAACGAAGGGATTTGTTCATGGTTTTTAAGGAAATACTGAATAACATTAAAAAACATGCTGGTGCAAATCATGTATCCATTGAAATAAATATAAAAGGCAAGGATTTTTTGATGAAAGTGAAAGATGATGGGTGTGGGTTTGATATAGATGCATTTACAGACAGAAATGGCATCAGGAACATAAAGTCACGTATGAATAAATGGGGAGGTGACGCCAATTTGATCTCTGAAAAAGGAGCAGGTACTACTATTATTGTTCAGCTACCAATGGAAAAGAACTCACACATAAAGGGGATTTTTGGCAATAGAATTTAACGGTAATTTCATCACATGCCCATAACGCTGGTTTTATTTGAGGATAATGTTGAATTGCGCAATCTACTTGTTAGTTTACTCAATAACAGTGCAAAATATGCTGTAATAGGCGATTATGGTGATGCTGTGAATATTAGTGAAATTATTCAAAGCAAATTACCTGATGTTGTAATCCTGGATATCAATATGCCCGGCATGGATGGTATCGAAGCTGCTACCCTGATCAAAGAAACAAAGCCTGATGTTTCGATAATCATGTACACACAGTTTGAAGATGATGAAAAGTTATTTAAAAGTTTGTGTGCCGGGGCTGATGGGTATATATTAAAAAAAGTTTCGCCGCTCAGGCTGATTGATGCTATTGATGAAGTATGCCGGGGCGGGGCGCCCATGTCTCCTTCCATTGCAAAAAAAGTGCTCAATTCTTTCCATGTCAGACAAAAACCGGTAGGTGCTCACTACAAACTCACGTCAAAGGAATTTGAAATACTTCAATTACTGATCAAGGGTTATAGCGTTAAACTGATAGCTGCAGAAAGCAAAGTTTCGTATGATACAACCCGCACGCATTTGCGGAATATTTACAGGAAGCTCCATGTAAACTGCGGCAAAGAGGCTATTGCAAAAATACTTTCTGGAAAAATCGATACCTGATTTCTGACACTGCCAGAAAAGATACCCCCCAAAAAGATGATTTTTTCCCGTAATGACAGTTTCTAACTTAGATGATTTCGATTCAAAACCATCCTGCCCGGACCCTGCATCCTTTGAACGCTGGTAAAGAATACCCTCTTAATTTCTATTAATCCTAAATATTATACGATGAAACAACTTATAGTATGGATTGTTTTTTTGTTTCAATTTTTTTTCATAAATAATATTTACGCCCAGAAGATAGGGAAAAAAATAAAAGAAACAGCTAAACAAACTGCTGAACAGAAAGCTGAACAAAAAACATCGGAAGCTACCGGTGCGGCGATTGACAAGGGTATTGACAAGGGTCTTGAAGGAGTAAAGTCAATTTTCAAAAAAAAGAATAAAGTATCCAAAGACGGAAATGTAGAGGACGAAACAAATGATCAAACAGATGAAAATTCTGATGCTGAAGAGATGAATACCGGTAGCCAGGACACAATTACTCCATTTGGGGTTTATTCAAAATTTACTTTTGAGCCGGGTAATAAAATTCTTTTTTATGATGACTTTGAAAAGGATGGCCTGGGTGATTTTCCCGTGCAATGGGAAACAAACGGAAGTGGAGAAGTGGTAACTAATTCTTTGTTTGAGGGAAAATGGTTTTCTATAACCGGAAGAGCAGGTTATCTGCCGTCAACTGAAGAATTACCCGAGAACTATACGATCGAATTTGATGTACTGACTGATGGATTTAGTGATAACAACAGCGCCAGTTTTTTGACGATAGCTTTCCTGAAAAAGAAAAGTTATGATATGGGAGGAGCAGGCGGTCATGCGCATTTGCAGATTTCGCTCAATAGAAGCGCCAATATGAATATTGGTAATACCGGTGCAGAAAAGACACCAAGGATTGGATCAAAACTAAACAGGATATTTAAACTGGACACTCTGGTACATTTTTCAATGGCTGTGAACAAAAACAGGTTACGTGTCTGGATGGAAGAAGATAAAATTGCTGATGTTCCATCATTGCTCGTTGGTAATATGGGAAGATATATTCTCTTTACAACATACGGCATTACTGCGGACAAAGGGCGTACGCTTTTGATGTCAAATATTAAGATCGCAGAATCAAAAGAAGATTTGCGCTCGCAGTTATTAGATAAAGGCCGATTCAGTACAACCGGTATTTATTTTAACACAGATAAGGCAGATATAAAACCTGAGTCTTTTGCAATTATAAAATTAGTAGCAGATTATTTAAAAGAAAACCCGGGCGTAAATATTCAAATCATCGGGCATACAGATGCGCAGGGAGAAGATGCGTATAACCTGCAATTATCGGAAAGAAGGGCGAAAGCAGTTATCCAGGCGCTCGTGCAACAATTTGGAATTGATGAAAGCCGTATGTCTGCAATCGGCAAAGGCGAAACAGAACCAGTTGACGACAATGCTACCGAAAAAGGCAGGGCTAATAACAGGAGAGTTGAGTTTGTAAAGATGTAAATCCAGGGTCTATTTAATTCTTCACATATTTAAAACAATACAAATGAAACTGAAACTGATTGTATCAACTTTATTTGCAGTCCTCTTTTTTTGTCAGCAAGGATTTTCACAACATAATGACCCGCTAACCAACGATAGCAGAGGGGTTTTTAAAGTAAAAACCAAAGCGGAAATGGCAAAGAACCTGGAAAAACTTACGGCAAAGGGCCGGGAGGTATTCGAGCAGGCTCAAAGCGATTATAAAAAAATTAAAAATCCAACATTTGAAATCGCACCAAATGAAGTCTTAAACAGGGACCCGAGAGAATTATTAGGGGGTAGCGCAATGCAGCTTCAAGACAATGAGCTGGTTGAAAAACAAAACAATGAAAACATTGAAAATCAAAAACAAATTATAGGCAAATTAAAAGAGCTTCGTATAGATGCTTCTTTATTGGATTTTTCCTACAGGACAAGACTAACCCTTTCTCCCTATGTTTCCTGCAGTTGGAATAAAAGCATCCTGACTCCTGTAAGAGATCAGAGATCCTGCGGCAGTTGTTGGGCATTTGCCGCCGCCGCTGTATTTGAGCATACGTATGCTAAATTTTATGGCGCTAAGTTCGATGTATCGGAACAGCAAATAGTGGCTTGTGGTAAAACATGTTCGGGCAATGATGCGGGGAGTTGTAATGGCGGGCGGGGTAATAGAGCACTTGATTATATAAAATGCCATGGTGTAACAGTTGAGGCTGACTATGGCTATGCAGCTACAGATATTCCCTGCATTGGTAAGCCCGGAATCTTAAATGCTTATACCTGGGGCCGGCTTTATCCAAATCGATACCCCACTGTAACTGAAATTAAATACTATATAAACACTTTCGGAGCAGTTCTCACCTTTATGAAAGCGGGCATCGGCACATTTTTTGGTTATGCGGGCGGTGTATATAACGGCTACCCAAGCACCAATCCTAATGTTCATGATCATGAGGTGATTATTGTGGGTTGGTGTGATGATTTAAAGGCCTGGATAATTAAAAATTCATGGGGTACGAATTGGGGCCCGTATGGGGGCTATGCCTACGTTGGATATGACCAGTGTAATATTGGTAAATATGTTTTCTGGGTTCATCCTAATAAGTTACCAAATTAATAAGGTAATGTATAATCCAATTGAAAAAGACCTGGTGATGGAATTGCACTGGTTTACATTTTCGATCTGAACATCAAAGCCGGATGGTATGAATACATTTATTAGTGAAAGTTTTAGTATCATCAGTTTCTGTTTCATAACTATTGCCTGCAACACTAACAACGCGTACCCGAAAAGTGAACCATCAACTATGAATGATACGCTGGTATTTGTAGGTTGCCAGGATAAAATAAAAGCAGAAGTTGGATCAATTGTTGAAATTCAGTTAGAGGCTGCCCCTGTAACCGGATTTGAATGGCTGTTAAAAGATTCCTCTGCTCTTTTGAAAGAACATAAAACAGACGTATTAAAATATGCTAAACATGGTGAAAATAGTTTTCAAATTCTTCATTTTAAGGCAATGAAAAAAGGAACTGGAATGATTCAACTGGAATACAGAAGAGTTTTTGAGAAAGGAGTTGAGAAAAGTTGCCAAATAGAAATTGAAATCATTTGAAATAACAATTACCTAATCTGACAATGAGGGACTAAACCAGCGTATAGAGCAACATCGGGTGTGCAGAGACTGCGATTTATTCAGGTAGTTGGATTAAGTGAAAATAGAAATTTATTAAATGGGGTTAGACGATAATAACGGGAACCCCTGCGAAGTGTTCCCAAATGATGACTTATCATGAACAGAAACAGTAAAAATGGTTATGAACTGATTGATTTTGAAAGCTATTAAAATGAATATTATGAAAACAATAAAAATTATTGCAACCAGTTTCATCTTCTCCCTTTTGGTTTTTAGCGCAAAACAAATCAATGCACAGGGAGATTTAGATGATCCTACTCACATGATTCCACCAGGTATAACAGCTTTTTTGTGCGCTAAATCTTTCTACCTCAAAGATATCACCATCTCGCCATTTGGTGTATCCCCCAATTATGAAGAGCAGGGGACGAAACGATGACTATGTTATTTGATCCTAAAACGGTGGCTATGAAGGTTGAATTTGCTAAAAATGTAAAGCGGGAGATAGATAATGCATATATTGGATATGGGGGGGTTTCTATTATAACCAAGCCCGGTGCAAAAGAAACCCAAAAGCCAATGTATTTTGACAATAACGGTTATGTATATGTGGCTGGAAAGAAGCAAAAAAAATATATAAAAGTGTCTTTTGAAAAATTAGCAAAAATGATGAAAAAAGTCCCGGATTTTTTATCCGGGGGGGTGGCTTTGCCTGGCCCTGATGTTCCGGACAGTTCGGTAACTTATTACGGAATGGACGTAAGCCCGAAAAAATTCCCTATACTTGAGTGGGTGTTTGTATATAAAACCGAGTTCTTTGAAGGGAATCCTGATTTCAGCAAGGAAATAATAAATTGCACAGGAAATGAAAATTGTATTGTATATACTTTAAAAGCAGGTAAGGATTCTGGTAGTTATGTACTGTTTGATTCAAAAAAGAGATTGAGAGAAATATTTACTATAAATAGTGGCTTCATCGATTATACGTATGTAGAAGTAACTGTAGAGCTTCCCGACGCAGATGACATGTCAGGCTATTTTTAATCATTTTTGCAACCGGTTTCCAAAGTGTTGTGTAAAATATACTTTACTAAACGGGAAGAACGCTTGCAATCGTGTGCTGTTTGATTCAGCAAATAGATTAACAGAAATCTTTACCATTCATTCTGATAACGCAGTTTATACCTATGAGGATAATACAGTGCAATTACCAAATGCAAAGGAGATGCCATTTTTTTGACAGATATGTTTAAACAAATAATTGAATGCCTTTAAATATTCGGACTCACAGGGAATACTATTGGAAACTATATATCTCAAAGATCTTCCTGAGGAAAATAAATTTACATTTATTAATATCAATTGGCAAAAGAGAACTACAAGAGGGAATATTTAATTATAAAAATGTTGATTCTCTCTTAAGACCCTGGTGGGTGATTCCAATTCTACAGAAATTTATCAATCACTTCTGCGAATGGATTGCTAAACTAATGAGGTATTTTAGCAACATTATCAACGTATGGAAATCGTTGTCAAATTTTACCACGCAGAAGCTATTAGTATTTAATGCCATTTAAATGGTGGGCTGGCATTAAAAAAAATTAAAATTGAGACGCTACCGGAAACCAATACTCATAAGAAAGTTGTATTTAAACAACTATATTTATCCATTAATGAACTTGCCAATGAACCGTCGCTACCTGCTGAAAGGAATGGGCGCCATTGTACTCTATAGCAGCTTTCCCGCCATACTCAGCGAATTTATTTCTTCCTGCAATTCAAAAGATAAAAAATTAAGAGCCGGATTTTTTTCTGATGATGAATTTCATTTACTGGAGCAAATAACTGATATTTTACTGCCCGCCACTTCCACACCCGGTGCGCTTGATGCACAGGTTCCTTATTTCCTTGATCTCGTTGTCAAAAGTTGTTTGAACAACAGCGATCAACAAATGATAAAAAGAGGATTACAAAAAGTAAATGAACAGGAAAAGTTTTCATCTCTTTCCTCTGCGGGAAAATTAAGTGCAGTAAAAAAAATTGACGAAGCTGCATTCAAAGGCGATGCCGACAAAGCGTGGTTTATGATCATAAAGAAATTATCGCTCATAGGTTATTTCACCTCGCAGGAAGGAATGACAAAAGCCTTGAACTATGTAAAAGTTCCCGGCAGGTATGATGCATGTATCCCTTATGAAAAAGGAGAGAAAGCATTAGCAAAAACATTTTTAATGTACTGGTGACGCTTCGACATGCGCAGCCTGACAAAGAAAATTTTTAATTAATTCAACTAAGATGAATACTTACGATGCAATTGTGGTGGGTTCGGGAATATCCGGCGGCTGGGCTGCCAAAGAGCTTTGTGAAAAAGGATTAAAAACTTTATTACTTGAAAGAGGCCGCGATGTAAAACACGTAGTGGATTACCCGACAGCTAATCTCGATCCCTGGCAATTGCCCAACCGGAACATGCTGAGCCAGGAAGATGTAGAAACGTATCCAGTTCAAAGAACGGTTTATCATTTCGGGCAGGACGATAAACATTTTTTTGTAAAAGATACTGAACATCCTTACACGCAGGTAAAACCTTTCTGGTGGATTCAAGGCAACCAGGTCGGTGGTAAATCATTGTTGTGGTCAAGACATACTTTTCGCTGGAGCGACATAGATTTTGGAGCGAATCAAAAAGAGGGTATAGGGATTGACTGGCCTATTCGTTATAAAGATATTGCGCCTTGGTATGATTATGTGGAACGCTTTATCGGTGTAAGCGGTAAAAATGAGGGCCTACCACAATTGCCCGACGGACAATTCATTCCGCCATTTGAGATGAATTGCATGGAACAGCATTTGAAGAAAACAATTGAAGAAAAATTCAGGGAAAGAAATTTAATTCAAAGCCGGATGGCAGTATTAACTCAGCCACATAATGGAAGAGGCAAATGCATGTCAAGAAATCTTTGTCACCGTGGTTGCCCGTTTGGCGCATACTTCAGCAGCAATTCTTCCACGCTTCCCGCGGCATATAAAACCGGTAATCTTACACTTCGCCCGTTTTCAGTTGTAGAAAGTATTATCTGGGATAGAGCAAAACACAAGGCTACCGGCGTTCGGATCATAGATGCTGAAACTATGCAGACTTATGAATTCTTTGCCCCTATTATTTTTCTGAACGCTTCGGCATTGCAAACAACAAAAATTTTATTGCAATCCACTTCAGAAACTTTTCCCAATGGATTTGCAAACAGCAGTGGTGTACTCGGTCATTATTTAATGGATCATTACTCGGTCCGGGTGCCGCAGCAAGTTTTGATATCATGCGGGACCAATATTATTTTGGTCAGCGTTCTACATCCGTTTACGTTCCGCGATTTCAAAATCTTTTTAAACAGGATAGAAAATTCAAAAGGGGCTATGCTTATGAGGTATATGTAAGTCGCGGAGAATGGACAAGGGGTTATCATAGTGAAGGCGTTGGTAGTAACTGGAAAGATTTGCTTTCAGAACCGGGCGAATGGAATGCGAGTATGTTTGCTTTTGGTGAATGTTTACCGAATTATCAAAATCATGTTTCGCTTGATGAGACTAAAAAAGATAAACGGGGGCTTCCTGTATTGAATGTTCAAATGGAATATGGAGAAAATGAAAAGGCCATGAGAGAAGATATGATCAATGATGCTAAGGAAATGCTGGCTACTGCCGGTCCCGTTTCCATATCAGGGATAAATGATGAATCAGTGCCCGGTATGACGATTCATGAAATGGGCACAGCGAGAATGGGCAATGATCCAAAGACTTCTGTATTGAATAAATATAACCAATGTCATGATGCTCCCAATGTCTTTATAACAGATGGTGCATGTATGGTATCCACAGCATGTCAAAATCCTTCACTTACTTATATGGCTCTTACAGCAAGAGCCTGTGATTATGCTGTGCAGCAACTAAAAAAAGGGGAGATTAAATAAAAAAATAGATAGAATAATTGGGTTATTTGGTTGCTCCTTCTTTTTTAAATATGGAAAGAAAGAGAGCGGGTTGTGTTTTGGTTTCAAAGGCAAGAGGATAGCTATCACCAGTCAGGTTATAACAAATAGTTAATTGCTCGTTCTCATATTTATAAATGGCTGTGAAATGTTTCCCTGCGTTTACTCCTTCTTTTCCGTAAATGTCCATCTTGTTGTCCTGGTATTGGACAATGCCTTTATCAATACTTTCGGCAGTGAAGGTATATGTGCTGTCACTAATGATAAGCCTTTGATTTTCGAAAGCAGTGGGGGGTAACGACTTTCCCGCAATTTCCTGCTGAATGGGCGCCCATGTGCCATTCAATTTGTTTTGTTTTGTTGATGCATCTTTAGCCGTAAAGCAACCAGTTCCGCTAACCAGAAGGAGGGTAACAATTACTCTCAAAAGCATATTGGAAGTTTTGGTGAGTGTTTAAGATTTTTACCGCTTTACTAAAGTTAGAAATTTATTGCAATTTTGAAATTTTTTCCTGCCCGCGGCAAAAAATCTTTCGTCTGCTCACCGCTTCCGTAGTCAATTAGACAGATCCCTCAATAAATTTTCCGTTTGCCGTATTGTTTTGTTATAACTCCTGGACACCCATTTTGAAAAAACCAGGAAAAAGATATAACCGAAGGAAAATGCGAATATGAAGAAATACTTGCTGTCTGTAGTTTCATTCCTGCCAAATATTCTTGCAGACGTGAGTATTACGGATACCAAAAGTAAATAGCTCAGGGAAAGATTTAGCTTTTGCAGTCTGCAGAATTTAATTTTACGAATAGCAAATTGTTTTACGACATCTGAATAGGGTTTTTCAATATCTACACCTTTGTGTAATTGCTGAATACTTATGATGCTTAATACGGGAAGTACTAAAAAAATAAGGATAGAAAGTGCACCTGCAATTTTAAAAGCAATTTGGTCCAGTTTGTAAAAATTAAACACAATAAAAAAGACTGATGCAATACAAACAGTGCTTCCCAGTATTTCCGGCAATACTATCTTTAGCAAGCCTGATCTGAATTTCTTTTTACTCACCTTATCGAACATTTTAGGGTTAAAATTTTGTTTTCCCATCAACTGAATCGTTACCTCTCTCCATGTGCTCTTAAAATCTTCGAGTTCCATAACTACTGCTGTTTTAAAATTTGTTGTCTTATTCTTTCTTTGATCCTGGAAAGTCTTGTTCCGACATTACTCACTGAAATGCCGGTTATCTCTGCAATTTCTTCGTGGCTCTTGCTGTCCAGGTACAGGATCACGATACCTTTGTCAAGCAGGTTTAAAGTTTCCATATGCTTTTTGAATGTTTGCCACCTTTCTTCAGTTTCATTGTTATCCATTTCACGAAAATTTAAAAACTGTTCATCAAGCGGTACCGTTGTCACTTTTCTTTTTGCAATTTTTAAGTGATAGATCGCTACATTCATAGCCACCTGATACATCCAGGTACTTAAGGCCGATCTTTGATTAAAGCTGTCGAAGGATTTCCACAGCTGGTAAATGATCTCCTGCGCCAGGTCATTCCTGTCTTCAGTGTTGTTTGCATAAATGGACGCTATTTTAAAGATCAAACCCTGATTTTCGTTTATCGCCGCTATGAATGCATCTTTTTTATCCACCAATAAATTTTAAACTTGGTTCTGCTGTATTAGTGTACCAGGTTTAACAAAAATCACAGATCAGGCAATTTTTTTTAAACCGGCGCATCAATAAATAAAAGGAATAATTCCACTCGTAGTTTTTTTATACTCCAGATATTCCGCCCCAAATTGTTCGATCAATATCTTCTCCTCGATTTTTATGCGAAAAATGAAGACGGTTAGAATTGCAACTATAGTTATTAGAAGTGAAAGCCAGTTGTTGAGAGAAATGCCGAAACCAATAAAGGATAAAAGAGAAGCCGAATAGGAGGGATGCCTTACATATTTATAAACTCCGTCTTTTTTAAGTTTATGACCTTGCTTTATAGTAACATCAACTGTAAAGAAGCGGCCTAAAGAAGCAACAGCGATCAACCGCAACAAAATGCCAACAACTATGATGGCAAGGCCTGCATATTTGAATACAGGATTGGAAAATATAGGCAAATAAAACTTTATCGATATAAAAACTGCAATAGTAATAGTAGCGATGATCGTGACCCAGATAAGCATTAGAGAATTCTTATCTGCATTCTTGCGATCGGTAGTTTTTGAATGCAGGAACCTGTTCAATAGAATTTCCGTTAATAGCCAAACAACGTAAATGGTTATAAACAATATGCTCATGTTTTTGGGCATTAAAAATTTAATATTTAATTTTTTGTTTATTGCCGAAGATAAATTGAATTGTGAAGAAGATGTATTGGTTGCCTGCACGAATTTTATACCCTCGCAATTTTCGATGATGAATTCTCCGCTTCCGTGAGTTCGCTAAATTACCCCTCAAATAATCATTGCACAAGATACAACGGCGTTCTGTTCTTAAATACAAAGATGGATGTTCATCAATTAAATTTTCGTTTAGAGGCTGGAAAGGGCGATTTTATTCTATATAAGTGAAAAGAAAAACGGAAATTACGGAAACGATTTTCCCCAGACATTAAAATAAAAACACAATGAAAAAGATGAATCCTGTAGTACATTTTGAAATGCCTGCTTCCGACAGATCCCGTATGACAAAATTTTATGAAACTGCTTTTGGCTGGAAGACCCAGCAACTGGGTGCCGAAATGGGAAATTATGTGGTGGTAAGCACAACAGAAACGGATGAACAAAATCGTCCGAAAATGCCCGGTGCTATTAATGGTGGTTTTTTTCAAAAGTCAGATGACAACCAACATCCTTCTGTTGTCATTGCAGTGGACGACATCAGGCAGGCGATGAAAGATGTGAAAGCTGCAGGAGGAAATGTCATCGGAGGATATAAAAAAGATGGCGAGCCGGATGAAATCCCTGGTGTGGGTATGTACGCCTCCTTCATCGATACGGAAGGAAATCGTGTGAGCCTGCTTCAACCTACGGGCATGTAAACGAATTTCTTATTTTATAAATATTAATTTATCGCTTTGTAATGATACAAATTATTGATTACTCAGATGAGTATGCAAGAGATTTTAAGGAGTTGAATGAAGAATGGCTTTATAAATATGGGCTGGCAGAACCGTATGATATCGAAGTCATCACCAATCCAAAAAAGAAGATCATTGATGAAGGAGGTTTTATATACCTGGCAAAAACCGGCGACAAAATTATAGGCACAGCCGGTCTTGCAAACGAAGGCATCGATGTATATGAATTGATAAAGATGACCGTTGCTCCTGAATTTCGGGGGCAGGGCATCAGCAGGCTGCTTATTGAAAAATGTTTAGCAAAAGTAAAAGAGTTAAATGCGAAGAAGATCTTTCTTTATTCCAATAGCAAATTGACCACGGCAATTGCTTTATATAAAAAATATGGTTTTGTGCATGTGGATGCAAGCAATGCTCCCTTGCTTACTGCTGATGTAAAAATGGAATTGTCGTTGGTACCGGCATACTGATATTGGTTTATCCTACATTTATGCGATTCTTAATCAAAAAGATTTCAATGAAACGGTTCTTGTCATGTACACTGCTTGCCTTTTTTTGTTTCCATCATGTTTTCGCACAGCAAAAGGAAATGCTGATCTATCATCCCATTCAGACAGACGCTCAGCACAAGATCATTCCGTGGTATAACAAAGATTTCGGGACATCGTATGACTACATCATTAATATCGTTTGGAATTTTTGGGACACGATGCGCCACGATTACAACGGTCTTCCTTATTATATGAATCACCAGGTATGGAACCCCGCCTTCGATGATCCCCGTGGTATCGGCGGCGACCAGTTTGCCATGGCGCTTTCATCCTGGCGCTTATATTATGCTTACTCCGGAAATGAACGTGTAAAAGCAAATATGCATTTTATTGCAGATTATTACCTGACGCATGGCTTGTCACCGGCTGACAGTAAGTGGCCCGATCTTCCTTACCCTTACAACATGTTTGTTTATTCAGGCTTTTATGATGGCGATATGCGGGCAGGAAGAAATGTTTTGCAGCCGGATAAAGCGGGATCATTTGCACTGGAGCTGGTGCATTTATTTAAAATGAGCAACGGCTTTAACGTGGACAACAATCAACTGTATCTCGATGCAGCTGTTAAGATCGCCAATACACTGGCTGTCCATATCAAAGAAGGTGACAGCAATTATTCGCCGCTTCCATTTAAAGTAAATCCTGTGACCGGTGAACCTGCTCTGTTGCGCAATCATGATTTTACCGGCACATGGATCGACACGGCCGGTTATACCAGCAACTGGGCGCCGACGATGCAATTATTTCTCGACTTAACTTCTATTCATGCAGGTGATACTGCCACGTACAGGCGAGGGTTCGATAAATTACTGAACTGGATGAAAAATTTCCCTATGAAAGAAAATAAATGGGGACCGTTTTTTGAAGACGTGGATTGGTGGAGTGAAACGCAGATCAATGCTATGACCTTTGCGCGGTTCATTATGGAGCACAGGCAATATTTTCCTGACTGGAAGAATGATGTGCAAAAGATCATCGCATGGGTACACAAAAATTTTGCAAACGATACATGGATAAAATATGGCGTAGCAGTTACTAACGAACAAACAGTATATCAAACACCGGGCAACAGTCACTCATCAAGACAAGCGGCGGACGAATTATTGTATGTGAGTTTATCTGGTGACAGCAGTATGTATGAAAATGCGGTTCGTGAATTGAACTGGGCTACTTATATGGTTGATTTCAATGGCTGCAACAGGTTTCCGCAGGATGAACCGTGGCTGACGGATGGCTATGGTGATTATGTACGGCATTTTGTACGTGCCATGGATGCCATACCTCAATTGGCTCCGCCCGACCAGGATCATATACTTTCTTCCACCTCCGTGATACAGCAGGCGGATTATAAGGGCTACCTTAAAAAATTTATATTTTTAAATTTTGACAAGGTTGACAGCAGCAAAGTAAAATTGTTTTACCGCGCATTTGATGAAAGCGGGACAGAAAGAATAAAATTAAAAAGCAAACCTTCAGGTGTTTTGCTGGAAAACAATCCGCTTAAAGAAACAAACCAAGGCGAAGGATTTAACTGGCAGCCCATGAAAGGTGGCGGTCTGCTGATCATAACAAGAGTGAAAGGAAGAAATGTGATCCTGCTTGATTGATAACACATAACCTGCTCAAAGATTTGCGATGCCTTTCTTATTTTAGAAGAGAACTTTAGTTATGTGGGCCTGATCCGGCATCTTTGTTCCTGTTCATCCACCTGTTGCATTTCACGAATGTGCTGAGTATATTTAATGAAGGGAGAATTGATCATGGAGCATGAAAGTTCACTGGAACTGGAAAGTTTGCTTGAGCAAACAAAAAGAAGAGATCTCATTCCAATTTGGATCAAGGTCTTTATTTGGATCTTTATAATAACAGGCGGACTTACAGTGCCTGTATTTCTCTTTGCATTAATTGGTAACTCCACCACCTTAGCGATCTATGGACTGGAAACAAATGACGGCCTTTCCGTAACCGGTCTTATCATTTTTGCGCTCTTCATCTTTAAAGGTTTGACCGCTTTAGCACTCTGGACTGAAAACGACTGGGCCATTACCTGCGGCATCATAGATGCAGCTTTGGGAATAGTTATCTGCCTGGGATTTACAGTTGCGCCATTGTACAACAGTCAAATTCCTTTCGTTTTCCGCCTGGAACTGGTAGCGCTCATTCCTTATTTGGTTTGGCTGCTTCGGGTGAAGAATGAGTGGGAGAGTATTTGAGGTATATCTGTCGAGCAATTTCAGTATCAAGTTAGATTGCGTCGCCACACTCCCTATAACGGCATTGAGGATCGTATATCTACGACGATTTCATACACTATCCATGCCTTTGGTATGCTTCATCCATACTGCATCTATACAGCATGTATAGTCCTTGTCTAGTCCTAAAATAGCCCCTTGTCTATGATGAATGTTGAATGCTACATGCTGAATGAACAGAAATCAAATCTTATTTGTAAAAGAATCGTTTGATCGAAAATTATTTGGAGGTAAATGCTCCCCGATAAACACTTGCAATTACAAGTGCGGGAAAGTATTCAGTTATTCTCATTTAATAAACCAAGGATGAATGCATATCTTCTTGCCGTATCGTGCAGCTTATCGAAACGCCCTGAAGAACCACCATGTGCCCCATGCATGTTACAATACAACAACAAAAGATTATTACCGGTATAAAGCTCGCGATGTTTGGCAGTGAACTTTGCCGGTTCAAAATATTGTACCTGGCTATCACTGTAGCTGGTTGTTATCAGCAGGTTCGAATAATTTTTTTTCACAACATTGTCATAAGGAGAATATTTCTTCATATAAAAATACTGGTCTTTGATAGCGGGGTTCCCCCATTCTGTATATTCTCCTGTAGTTAACGGAATAGTCGAATCGTTCATGGTTGTCAGCACATCCACAAAAGGCACATCGGCAACAATACCTTTAAAGAGGTCAGGACGCATATTGCTTACGGCACCCATCAGTAACCCACCAGCGCTGCCGCCATTTGCAAAAAGTGCAGCAGGCGAGGTGTATTTGTTTTTTTCAAGATATTCCGCACAATCAATAAAATCATTAAACGTATTTATTTTATGAAACATCTTTCCGTCTTCATACCAGTGAAAACCCATTTCCATACCACCACGTACATGAGCAATCACATAAACAAAACCCCGATCAACAAGCGATAATACATTTGAACTGAAGTAGGGATCGGTAGAAGAACCATAGGAGCCATAGCCATATAAAAGGCAGGGATTATTGCCATTCATCACCATACCTTTTTTATACATTATTGATACAGGCACTTTTACTCCATCTCTTGCCGTTGCCCATTTATATTCACTCACATATTCGTCTTTGTTGTAGCCGATAACAGGTTGTTCTTTTCTTACTGTTCTTTCGCCTGTATTCATGTTGTAATCAATTACAGAAAAAGGAGTGATCATGGAAGAATAATCTACACGCACTATATCTGTATTTAATTCCGGGTTATAATCAAGATTAGATACATAAGTAGGTTCATCAAACGATATGTACTTATCAACGCCATTATGCCAGCCGATAATTCTTATTTTGGAAATGCCGTCTATCCGCTCACTTAGTACCAGGTAATCTTTGAACATATCAAAGCCCTGTAGCAATACGCTATCGCGATGAGGAATTACATCGCGCCAGTTATCTTTTGAAAAATTATTTACAGGCGCTGAAACAAGTTTAAAGTTGGAAGCATTTTTATAATTGGTCCTTATATAAAAACTGTCACCGAAATGGTCCACGTCATAATAGAAATCTTTTTGCCTCGGTGCAATAACCTGCGGTGCATCGGTTGGGGAGTCGGCATTGATAAACTGCGTTTCATAAGTTTGGGTATAACCCGAAACAATAAAAATATACTTTTCGGATTTTGATTTACCAACGCCTGTATAAGCCGTTTCATCTTTTTCTTCGTACACCAATACATCGCCTTGAACAGGTGTGTTCAATACATGTCTCCATATTTTATCGGTGCGCAGGCTTACCGAATCCTTGGTGTCATAAAAAATTGTTTTGGAGTCATTGGCCCAGGTGGTGCCGCCAAATGCACTCGGAAAATTATCGGGCAGCATATTCCCGGTTTGAACATCTTTAATATAGACATGATATAAATAACGACCCGTGGTGTCCACTGCGTAAATAAGATAACGATTGTCAGGACTAACATTGATGCCGGTTACAACGCAATAAGCATGGCCCTGTGCTACTGTATTTGCGTCAACCAGTATTTCTTCGGGTGCTGTTTCACTTCCTTTTTTGCGGCAGAAGATGGGATATTGTTTACCGGTTTCATACCGTGTGTAATAATAATAGCCGTTTTTTAAATAAGGCACTGAGTTATCATCCTGTTTTATTCTGCCCAGCATCTCGTTATACAATTTTTCCTGCAACGCCTCTGTGGGTTTCATTACCTTATTAAAATAGGCATTCTCTTCATTAAGATAATTAACAACGGCATCACTGTCTCTTTGTTTAAGCCAGTAATATTCGTCATCCCGTACATCACCATGTTGCTGCATAAGATGATGCTGTTTGGGCGCTTTCGGTTGCGGTATTGCCTGGTAGTTACCAAATAGTGTTGATTGCGCAGATATGTCTTGTCCCATAAATAAAAGGAGAGAAGCTGCAAATAAAACTTTCATAAATACATTTAAGAAATTTAGTTTTAAACAATTCCCTGTACCATGTAAGTTTCGTAGTATGTCGGGGGTTTGTGTTCAGAGGGGAGGCGGGTTGTTTGGTTCACCTAAAGTACAAAAGTTCAGGAGAAGTTTATTTGAAATTGATTAGGTGATCAACTTCAACATGTGAGACCAGAGCAAACCTATTTTGAAACAATTAAAACTCCAGCAGCATTTGATGATTGGGATTTGAATGTAATTCAGAGATTTTAAAATCATAGCTTCCTATGATCCTGAAGCCATTTCTTATATAAAAGTTAATGGCCTTTGGATTTTCTTTCCAGACATATAACCAAACTCCCGTTTGACTATTCTGTTTCATAAGATCGATATTAAATTCAAGAAGCCGGCGGCCAAGGTTTAAATTGTAAAACTTTTTCAGTAAATAGAAACGTTCCAGTTTTGACATGTTTACTGTTGCACTGTGTGTGTAAGGTGAGTTCAAAACTATTTTGGAATACCCTGCCGCTTCGTCATTATAATAGATGATGTAATAAATATTCTTTGAATCAAGCAGTTCTTCTCTTATACTATCGTCGTTGTAATTTTTAGTTATATAATTGTTGATGTCTCCGGGTTGAGCACTATGCCCATGTGATTCTATAAAACTTGTTTTTGCCAGCTCTGCAACTAAGGAGGCGTCATTTTCATTCGCCTTTTTTATCAGGATCATTGCGGGATAATTTGCGGGCGACAAATTTAAACGCAAAAAAGGTTCATACGAGTATGTTGCCGCTAACGTCAGCGCAAGCAAAGTCTATTTGGAAATTTATTTCTGCTTTTCAGCCCATGCATCCATTTTCTTTTCAACCACTTCCAGCGGCATGCATCCATCTTTTAAAAACTCATCATGAAAAGCAGCGAGACTGAATTTGCTTCCGAGCTGTTCCTGGTATTTATTTCTCAGCTCACGGATCTTTAATGCACCGATCTTGTAACTCAATGCCTGTGCAGGTATCGCCATGTAACGTTCTATTTCAGCAGTGGCGCTTTGTTCGCTGACTGCTTCGTTGTCCATCATGTACCTGATGGCTTCTTCTCTTGTCATTTTGCCGGTATGCATGGCCACATCAACCACCAAACGGATAGCACGATGGATCTCATCGCCCAATGCACCCATGTATTGATAAGGATCCGTGTATAAACCCAACTCTTTTCCGAGGCTTTCACAATACAAGGCCCAGCCTTCACCATAAGCGCCATACCATGCAAAGCGCCGGAACTTTGGTAATGAAGTATCCTCCTGCTGCAATGAAATTTGATAATGATGTCCCGGTATGGCCTCATGTAAAAATGTGCTTTCCATCCCTGAAGTACTATTGTATTTGGTGGCATCGATAATGGGCACATAAAAAATTCCCGGCCTTTTTCCGTCAGGTGTACCCGGAATGTATTCCGCACTGGCACTGGCTGCACGAAACGCCTCTGTTTGTTTTATCTCAAAGGGGCTATTCGGTGTGTGCGTAAACATTTTTTTTACGTTGGGTTGTATTCGTGCAAGAATAGAACGAAAAGCATTCAGCACATCTCCGGGCGTTTTGTAAGGCATGAATCGCTTATCCGTCCTCATGAATTCAAAAAATGCGTTGAGATCACCTTTAAAACCTACAGCATTTTTTACGCTGTCCATGATAGCCCGGATCCTTTTTACTTCTGATAACCCGGTTTGATAGATTTCATCTGGAGTTTTGTTCGTCGTTGTCCAGTAGCGCACCAGGAAGTTGTAGTATTGATCGCCATGAGGCACTGCATTGATACCAGTTGTCGTTCTTGCTTTGGGAAGGTATTCTGTTCTTAAAAAATTACCGAGCTTTTTATATGACGGAACCAGTTGCTCATTGATCAGTTTCACAATACCAGTTGTAATTCTTTTACGATCACTATCACTGAAACTTGCCGGTATTTTATTGACTGGTCCATAGAACAAACTTTTTGTCGCATCATTCACCACCATGCCATCCATTTCACCGATCATTTTTTTCACCAACGGTTTCGGCAAAACGATATTTGCATTAATACCTTTCCGGAAATAAATGACAGCGCTATCGGTCCAGGCGGAAAATGCAGTGGCCCTTTTGGTCCAGTCGTCATAATCCGCTACGGTTTTAAATGGCTGACTTCCTTCACCGCTTCCCAATTCTCCCAGTAAAATGGGAATGCCGCCAAACTGGTTAAAAGGTATGTACCGGTGATCGGGATAGGTTACCAGGTTGCCGAACCATCCAAGCGACAATCCTTCAAGAGTAATTTCCATTTCTCTTTTAAAGATGTCATAACTTATTTTATCGTTCTCACTCATTTCATCGCGATTGTACTTTTTGATTTCAGCAAGGTAGCGGCCAAAGAACTCTTTATATTTATCCCTGTAGCTGTCGGTAAAATCTGCAAACAATTTATCATTGTTGGCAGTGTCACCATTTTGTGTGGATTCGATCGGAACCAGCTGCATTCTTTCATTGTAATAATTTTCGAATAATGCAGCGAGGTCTTTATTATCAGTTTTCATTTCAACTTCTTTCGTATTGTTATTACAGGCAATAAAAAGTAAATAAATAAAAATAAGCAGCAGGAAATTTCTTTTCATATATTAACATTAAAAGAGATCTTAAATATAAGCAGTTTAATTCGAGTTGCGGGATACGAACAAGGCTCATGGTGCGACTCGGCTTTCAATCCGCCACTTAAGGATACCAGGCGTGGGAGAAAAGATTTATTATGAAAAGTACAACGGTGCGGACGCCAATGTGAGCTCGTAAGGAAACAAACACGAGGACCTGGTTTGTGAAAAGGCCCTCTTAGAGAAGAAGGCCGCAAACGTTCATGTATGAACATTGTCTTACAATTCTGGGAAGCTAATTTTTCAATACATAAACAAGTTCCTATTGGATCACAACTTTAATGACGTGGTAACTGAAAGGAAAAATTCGGTTCTCGGGAGGTAATCTATTCCTATGTCCGTATCTGCACTTGCAGCCTGCAACTTACCTTCCATAAAAGTGATAGAATGATTGATTTGAATTGTAGGGTTTTCTGTTTATTTATTTCAATTTAAAGAGCTCTTCCACAACCTCCATCTCTCCATCTACTACTTTAATTGTTTTCCAGGCAGATCTGTCTTCCATCTGTATGAGGTAAGAGGTAACTCCGTTAATAGTCGGTTCAATGATATGATAAATGTTTAAGTCATAATAAGTGCTTTTTACCAAATGACGAATGGCAGGCGGCAACCTGTTTTCGAAATAGTAGCGGATCATATTTTCACAATACCCTTTTTTGTTATAAAGTAACCTGGTTTCTACACTATCAACCGTAAAATAAACAACGGAAAACCCGTGATCTAATTTTACCCATTTTGCATCCGCTATATTTTTATAATCCCGCGAAAAACTTTTTACGGCTTTTTTGATTTCTGTTGGAATGACCTTAGCCGAATCTTTAGCCGTTGGAACTTCCCCTGAGGAAGAAATTAATTGTTCATCAGAATATGCAAGCCCAGGGTTACTATCAGGACTTTGTGAATAGCCGGAGGTTATTGTCCAGGTCAGCAGCACGATTGTAAAAGAGGTGAACAGTTGCTTTTTCATAATTGTAAGTTTTACTGTGAATGTTTTGAATGACAGAGTCAAAACTATATCGCTGTAAGGCCGGAGACCAGCCAGTTTGATTGTCTTGCCGGGGAGGCTGAATAAATGAACAGGATGATTGAGAATTTGGGGAGTGAACCTAAGGTCTGTTGGGGCGCAGTTTGTTTAACAGTGTTTCTTTTTTGCTTCGGGAAACGTCAATCGTAGAGCCGTCGGTCATAACAAGATAGCCACCCTCTCCCTTGAAATATTTATCAATCTCGTTCAGGTTGATGAGGTATGAATTGTGCACCCGGAGAAAGGAATATTCTTCCAGCATTTCTTCTATTTCCTTTAGAGTACGTGAAACAATTATTTTTTGTTTATTCTTTAGTATGAAAGTCGTGTAGTTGCTGTCGGATGCACAACAGATGATAGAATTTACATCAATCATCTGCAAACCTTCCATACTGGGAAGTGCAATTTTCTGGCTGGAAGAAACGGGTTGATGAACTTTTTGTAAAAGAATTTCCAGTTGTTGCGGAAGGGCATAATGGGAACGTTGTATTACTTTCTGTACAGCTTTTTGTAATTCCTCCCTGTCAACAGGTTTTAAAAGGTAATCCAATGCGCTGAAGCGAATGGCTTTGATAGCATATTGGTCGTAACTGGTTGTAAAGATGATTTCAAAATTTATAATGGACAGTTTTTCCAGCATCTCAAATCCATTCATACCCGGCATTTCAATATCAAGAAAAACGATTTGTGGGTTCTTTTCCGGGATAGCAATCAGGCAGTCTTCCGCTGAATGACAAATACCGGCTACTTTCACTTCAGGACAATAACGTTCCAAAAGCGTAACCAACGATGTGCAACAGAAAGGTTCATCGTCAACAATAACTGCTTTTAGCATATGGTTCTATAATTATTGAAGCAATTTTCTAATTCTGCATTCATGAAAACTCTTCAATGGTTTCTTTATACCTGATCTTTAATGTAACCTTTGTGCCTGCTGGTTGTCCATCGGCATCCACCAGGTCTTCTACGCTGAAAATTGTTTGTTCATTATCATTATTAAACAAAGCAAGCCTACCGGCAGTGATTTGCATACCCAAGGATTTTTGTTTTTCTGCTGATTTACTTTTTAGAGTTTCTGCTTTTTGTCTTCCAATGCCATTATCCGTGATATAGCAGTTCAGCACATTACTATCGAGTTCAAAGCTAACCTCCAGCATACCCTGTCCTTTTTTGTTCATCAATCCATGCCAGATCGCATTCTCAGCAAAAGGCTGCAATAATAATGGGGGAATAAAGATGGAGGAAATATCAAAATGATTATAAAAACTTATGCTGTAATCAAAAGAATTATTAAATCTTAATTTTTCAAGATCAAGATATAAGCGGAGCATTTCCAATTCTTCTCCCAGGTTGATCAACGGGTTTTTAGAATTATTGAGTACCATCCGGATCAACCGGGAAAACTTCGTAAGATAGTCTGAAGCCGTTTCTGATTCATTTTTTAAAATGAAATGATTAATAGAGCTGAGACAGTTGAAGATAAAATGCGGATTCATCTGCGCACGAAGCGCCTGCATTTCGAGTTCAATAGCCTGTTGCTGCAATTCGGCTCTTGTTCTTTCACTTTCCAGTTTTTGTAATTGTAACTCATTCTCAGCAATGGCCCTCCGATGCGATTCATTTTTTCGTTTCAGGCTGATGTTGCGTAAAATGATTACCGTCATTATTAAAAGACCAATCATGGCACTTGCCAAAACAGTTATTTTAATTCTGTTCCTATATTTTTCTTCTTCATTCGCTGTCTGCTGCTTTCTTTGTTCTTCATCAAAAACTGATTTCTGAAACTCCTTTACCTGTGACTGGCCGAACACGCTATCTTTTGCCGCCAGCATGATCTTCATATATTTAAAAGTGCTATCCGGTTTATTTTTAGATTCGTAAACTTTTGTGAGCAATGAACTCGCATCGAGGGCGTATGCACTAAAGTTATGATCGAGGCTCAGTTCCAGTGAAGCTTTGGCATAATAAATACAGGAATCCGGATAATTTGTTTTGTAAAAAAGATTCGAAAGATTATTATAGTTTCTTGCCAGGAAATAATAATTTTTATTCTTGCTTTGCTCCACGCTTAACCGGAAATATTTCCTGGCAAGTTGAAGATCGCCTTGGCTATTGTAAATTTCACCCAGCACTGCTGATGCAAAACATTGATACCGGATCCATTCACTTGGTTGCAAACTGAGCCCATATGCTTTTTGTGCACACCACAGGGCAGAATCCGGCTGATTCATCTCCTGGTAGGCCAGCGCTAAATGAGAATAGAGAGGGAAAAATGTACCTTCCGGCACCCCTTTTGTTGCAGCATTCAATCGAAGGCATTCATAAAAATGTGAGACAGCGATTTTCAAATTGCCCATTTCCCTGTTTAGTACGCCTAAAAAGTAGTAAAAGGAAAGAATAGAAATCGGCTTCTCCTTTTTTATCTTTTCTGCTATTGCAGAAATCTTTAAAGTAGCCTCAAGAGCCTTTGCATAATTTCCCTGGCAATTATAGGCGAAAAATAAACTGCGCAGTCCCAGGAAACTACCCCAGGGATAATCTAATTTTTTTGAAAGGTCTGTAATTTGCTGCGCATAAAAAATGGAGCTGTCAAATTGATTAAAACCATAATAAAGGGCTAAGCTATATAGGGGCGCAACCTTGAAAGTATCCTCATTAGCATTGTTTAGTCGTGAATGCAAACTATCCAGATAGTTCTTTTGGGCAGAAGCAAAACCCGCAAGCCAAACAACCAGGCAAGTAAGGAATCTACGTTTCACAAGCAGTGAGTTAAAATAATTACTCCAAGAGCGCCCATACTGATAACCCTGAAGTCCCTGTACTTTATAGTAACACGTCCTTTGAGAAATTACAACAAATTCCCGTCATTCAAGATTCTTAAACTACAATGTCCGAATTTTTTACCCCAGGCAAATTGAGCAATTGGTAGTTCCGGAAGAGCATTTGGGCTTATCTGCTGAGTGTATCGAATTTTTTTTCTCATACTTAATTATTAAAAAGGATCTTAAATATATGGCAGTTTAATACAGCAAATAGGAGAGTAGTAAGAATAAAAATATTTAAAGTTGATCAAGCGATCGACTTCAACATGGTTTTGTCTGTTTAATTGTTCCTTTGAGAATATTCCCGCAAACTTTAAAGCCGGCTTTTAACAAGGTTGCTTTTGAAATTACATTTTTAATGTTGCAACGGGCGGCAGAAACTCTGCCTATACGGTATGCTTCCTTTTTCAATTCCTGCACCATGAAACTACCCAACCCTCTTCTGCGATGAGTTTCATTTACTTCATAATACAGATCCGCATAGGGTAAATTATAATTTAGCATCAGGCCGCCTGTTGCTATCACTTCATCTTTTAGTTTTAGAATATATTGTACATCGTTACTATCAGCTGCATCCTGCGTTCCCTTTTGGAAAGTCGCACCCGAAATTTCAAAACCAGTTTGAAAGTCATCTTCAAAAAGTATTGCTTCTGCGTCTATATTCTCTGCATACTCATACAGCATGGATGCCAGCAGTGGATCATTGGTCTGACATTCTATAAACAATGCCCCTGATGACTCACATAACTTTGAAAGGAGATTGTTCGCAAATTTTCGATAAGTCTCAATGATATAAAATTCAAAAATTGCATCCCTGTCTTCTCTTTTACTTTGTCCCCATACGGCTCCATAACCGATATTTAGACCATTCAAACAGAAGAGGTATTCATCAGCCCAGCCATAGAGATGGCATTTATTATGTACAAACTGAAAATTATTTTCCTGAAGAAATAAAGACCTCAATTCTTCGATCTCTTTTAAACCTGTCTTTATAATTTCTATTTCTGTCATGCAATTGCGGAAGCAAATTAATAATTCGCCAAAGTCGAATAGCTAGCTATATAAAATTAGTGAGTATTGTTCGCAGAGGCTGACAGAAGGTAGGGCAGACTAAGTTTTTGGTCGTTGGTACGCTTTACACAAAGGCTTGACGACATACCAACGACGGCGTAAATGAGGATGAGGCTTGGAGAAATAAATTTTATTTGAAAGCGGGTCGGGTGAGTAACAACATGGAGTATTGGTTGTTGGTAGGCTTAACCACAAAGGCTTGGGGACATACCAACAACTGCGCGAGCGGACGCCAACGTGAGCCAGGCCCACAATGACTGCATGACGCTCGTAGAACTACGGCGATTTCATACACTATCCATGCTTTATCTATGCTTCGTCCATACTGCATCCAAAGGGGTGTCTAGTCCTTGTCTAGTCCTAAAATAGCTATAGCCGTATAAGACCCACACATTGCAGTGCAGGAAGACCGCGGGTGGATATGAACCCACTACGTTTTAGATTCTTGTTATCTGAATTTTAGCAAAGGCGGCAAATTACCCTTCCTGTCAAACTCAATTGGTTTTACTTGCTCATAAATTTCTCTCAGCCGCCCTAGTGTGTTTCATAGCCAAAGTCAATCCGGATTATTCTGTCACCAAAATCTTTTTATTGTCAAACTTTTTCCGGGACACGCCGATCTGTAATGGCAATTCCTTTTCCAAGTCTGCTTACCACTAATTCCCCAATAAAACAGCATCAAGGTCTTCGCCTGGCCTGGCTATTATTTTTTCCGCTACAGGATCCCATTCAATTCTTCTTCCCAGTTTATAAGAGAGTCCACCCATGTGAGCTGAAATGGCTTCCTGAAAACCCTCATTGATGGAACAACTTGGAGTGCCTCCATTCCGGATACAACTTAGCCATTCCCTCAAATGAAGAAATGTTGAGTCAACCCGTTTTCCATTTCTATAGGTCCACAATAATCCTTTGTTCGCAAAATATTTTGAAGTGGCGGAAGTAACCGCGTCTGTTCCACTAACGGCCGGGTCATATTGATAAATCGGGACGCCGGCTTCAATACGTTCTTCTTTTATTAATTCAGCGTATTTCGTTGACCCCGGATCCGCATATACAGTAATCCGGTTACCCAGTTCCATACTGCCATCGTGCCCCATTATAACAGTACCACGATCAAACTGATTTCCCAATGTGGCACTGTAAACAAAGGTCATTCCTTTTTCTTTTCCGGCTTCCTGGCTTGCCCCGGTACTAAAATCGGGATACTCCATACTTACCTGCATCACATCGGGAACATTACGTCCGTCGCGATGGGTATAGATACCTCCAGACGCTGTTACTGAAGTGGGAATCCCCATCTTCAGGATACAGTTGATCCTGTCAAAATCGTGGGTCATTAAATCGCCGGATAATCCTGATCCATAAGCCCACCATTTGCGCCAACGGAAAAAATGCTCCAGGTTAAAAGGTTCCTTTGGTGCGTTTCCAAGAAACTGATCCCAATCAATGGTTTTGGGATTTGCGGCTTCAGATATATCATATTGCCAGGCACCATTATCATCATTTCTGTTCGTGTTTGTTTCAACTAATGATACATGGCCGAGAATCTTCTTCCGGATAATATCCTGGGCGGTAAGGAAACTTTGTGTTTGACGATGCTGGTGACCAACAGCAAAAACTGTTTTAGGATTTTTAAGAACAGTATCACGTAAAAGATAGGTTTCACCAATATTATGGGTCATCGGTTTTTCAACATACACGTGTACACTTGCATTCAGCGCTTCGATGGATATGGGGGCGTGCCAATGGTCGGGGGTTGCAATGACAATGGCATCAACTTCCCCGCTATTTATCAGTTCAGAATGTGTACGGAATCTTTTTATTTTATTGTCGCCGCTTTCAAAAGAGGCTAATGCGTTTTCAGCACGCTCGTCAAAGACATCACAAATAGCAGCCAATTTTATATTCAGGTTTTCCTGTGCTTTAAAATCTGCCAGTCTCGTGTCTTTTGGATCTTTAGCCAAAGCATCATTCATTTTTTTTAGCCACGCGGTGGAGGCAAATCCTAACGCACGACAAAGTTGTTCGCCCCGAATGCCAAATCCGATAATGCCAATACGAAGCGGTTTGCCGCTCATAGGACCCGAAGAGGGTGGAGGTGAAGCTTTGATATTTAAAGTTTCAAGGAGAAATTGTTTTTCACGTTTTGCCGAACCAGTAAGGCTGGCACCGGAATACCAAACTGCACCGACGAATGGGATTCCTCCCAGGGCTTTTAAAATATCCCTCCTGTTCCATTTTTTAAAATAGCTATTTTCGTTTGCCATGATTTTTAATTTATTGTTGTGACTACCTTTTTCTTTGTAAACAGATTTTCTAATCCAAATACTGATGTGAGCGGGAACTGGTAGATGACAAGAAGAGCCACCAGCTCGACCAGGTTTTTATTCACTATCCAATAACTTCCCTCCGAAGGACCCTGGGGCAAACTTGAAAATGGAGGATGAGCCAGGTAATACAAGAGTAACAGCAACACCCCTGCGATACAACCCCATTTTATCTTTATGCCAATAATAAGGCTTATGCCCACGGCTATTAGTGCGATGATATTTAAGTTGTCAACGACAGAGATAAGGGAATCGCCGGCGAGCCAGGCAAAAAAAGGTTTTAGCATAGACGCACTGAGTAAATAACCCCGCGATGTCCATGCCGGGTTATACGCCTTTATTATTCCTTCGTACAGGAAATGCCACCCGATCAGGATCCGAAGCAAAACCAACAGGAAGCTTTGGGTCTTCGTAAATTTTGGAATGTTCATATTGATTGAGTTTATATTTTATTGAACTTATTTGATAACTGTTTATACTCTTTCATTTAATAATTTCCCGCTATCAACTCGACGGAATAGTAACAGGCTTACAGGCCCGCTGCTACGCGTTCTTCAAAATTTTTTGAAGTGTATTTCTTTGAAACCCCATTTTCATCATAAATAAAAAAAACTTCCAGGCTCAGATCCTTGTGTTCCAGCAGAAACTGTTTAGACTTTTCCAAACCCATCACCATGAATGAGGTTGCATAAGCATCTGCAGTTATGCAATCATCAGCAATCACGGTAGCGCTTAATAGATTTTGTTTTGCAGGATAACCAGTAAACGGGTCAATGATGTGGGTGTATTTTTTTCCATCTTCAACATAAAATTTTTTATAGTTACCGGAAGTGGCCAGTGACTTATCCTTTATGTTAATTACCGCAAATAATGATGCGTCTTCGGTAAGGCTTTCGTTTGGTTGTTCAATACCCACGGTCCAGCTACTATCATTCAGCTTTGTACCTTTTGCTCTTAACTCTCCCCCGACTTCTACCATATAGTTACCTATGCCTTTGCTTTCGAGAAAAGAGGCCAGCACATCTACCGTGTATCCCTGTGCTATTGCATTAAAATCGAGCATCACCTGCGGGAGATCTTTTACCAGTTTGTTGTCCACTAATCTTACTTTTTTATACCCGACATAACTGAGCAAACTATCTATCAAAACATTCGTTATTCTTTCTCTCTTTGTAAATCCAAATCCATAGGCATTAATAATGGGAGCCACCGTAACATCAAATAAGCCTTTTGTTTTTTCCGAAACTTCCATAGATTTCTTAAATACATCTGAAAAATATTCATCGACCTTAACGGTTGTGTCATTTCTATTTATCCTGGAAATGATCGAACCCGTATCATAAGTAGAGAGAGACTGATCGATTGTTTTAAAAATAGAATCAAACGATTCCCTGTAATTTGAATATTGACCCGCCAGGTAAGTGATATGATAAGAGGTTCCCTGGGTAGCGCCTGATATAGTAATTGTATTAATGATCCCGCGGTGGCAACCGGGAATGAGCAGAATGGAAGCAGTGAAAAAAAAGATCAATTTCATCACAGTGTATTATCTTTTCAATTGCACAGGACAACGGACATCACTACTATGCGATCATCTTACACCGTGGATAAACAGGAACTTATTTTTTCATGATGGGCAGGTATCATCAAATATAGAAAGCCCTGGCGCCTGAATAAATGATTTTTATCATTCGCCGGTGTGAGTTTGCCGGATAGAATATGTTGAAGATGCTAAAGAGGATTGAGATGATCAAGGTCGGTGTCGAACTAACGTTCGGAGCTTGCAGCGGACCTTTTGTTACCTGCAAGCGGTTGATTAATGGTCAATTTGTTTACGATTTTTTATAATGAAGTGCAATTACGCCACATGCAAAAGTTTTAGACTCTGCAAGTTTCAATTTAGTCGTCCCGGTTATGTCTTTAAACAGCGGCATGCCTTGCCCTAATATAATTGGATTAACAAAGAGCCAAAACTCGTCAATCAGCCCTTCAATTAATAACGATTGTGAAGCGCCGGGACTTCCAAATATTAAAATATTTTTTCCGTCCTGCTGCTTTAATTTATTGATGTTGTCCGAAAGTTTGTCGCTAATAACTTTGGTATTGTGAAGCCCTGTTTCCTGAATAGTTTTAGATAATACAACTTTTGAAACATTGTTGTACCAGTTTGAATGCTCTTTGTCGTGTTTTGTCGCGTTTGGTTGTTCACCTGCCGTTGGCCAATAGCTTTGCATCATTTCATAAGTTACCCGGCCATAGAGTGCGGTGTCAGCCTGGTCTGTCATTGTTGCAACAAAGTCAAACATTGCGTCATCCAAATTTATCCAATCCATTTCTCCGTTCAGTCCTGCTACAAAACCATCAAGTGAAGTGTGCATAAAGAATATTAAATTTCTCATCTGATACATTTATTAATTAGTAATCTTTTGTCGGTTAAATTTTTTTAGGGTGTCGAACTACGCTTGCAGGCAACATTAAAGCATTTGTAAATGCGTGAACAAAGCTTTGTTAGCCTGGTCCAAACGCTTAACCTGCCTGCCGGCAGGCAGGTTGAAAAACTGTAGTTGAAGATAAATACAAATGTTCAATAGCATGATGTCGGTTTGAACAAAAGATGGTAAGAATTACCACTGCCCAAATGCAGCTTGTAGCCTTTCGAGAGACAACAAAAGTCCTTCCGTTAAGAAGAAATCTGGAAGGTCTATCATTATTGGTCGCCCTGAAGCTTCTTTATAGAGACACTTTTAGGTAATGACTCGTCAGGGAAGAAAGTGAATTAATTTAAATACCGGCAGCGCTGAGTATAGCAGCAGCAATCAACAAACCAGCAATAAAACCACGCCATGCCCAATACCTGCGATCTGAGCTATAGTCATCATTGATAAGGTATGCTATTAGTACTCCTATAAGAGAAAGAAAAAATCCCAATGCAAATCCACCGAAGTTGAACTCATGATCATTAAAGAGCCTTTTTTTATAAGCCCTTTTGAAAAATTTATTATTGATCGTTCCATCATCGTTGATCGTGTGGCGAATTTTTTGTTGTGCTACTTTAAATGCAATTCTTTCAGAGAATTTCAACTTTTTGCCAATCAGTTGCTGAAAGCCCGTTATTGAAATTGTAGAAAACTCCTGTAAGTTGATCGATTTGCCTGTTTTCCCAATCACTATTTCATTTCAGAAGCGTTAGGTACAGGAGTAGGTTTGAGAGTTGTTGCGAAAATTTGTGATAGAAAAAATAAAGAAATGAAGCAGAAGAGAATTTTTTTCATAAAAATGGTTTTGGTTTTTCAAATTTAGTATTATAAAAATGCGGGCAAAATATTTCGCGATTTATTTTTTGTTTTTTGATACGAATCAAATTCTCCACCCGATTGAGATACCCGGATATATAGGAATAGTTTTATATTTCGTATAAACCGCAACGAAACCAATTCTCCACATCAATCCATAATGAGTTTGATGCCTGTAGGCAAGTGACGGTACGAAAGATGGTTTGAAAGAGTGAATGTCATTGAGTATTGCGTGATCATCCCACAAGGTTTGCTCGGCAAGAGTGATTCCTGCGCCCGCTTCTATAAATGATTTTTTATTTCCCAGGTCATAACTGTACGTAATTCCCATTGGTACATCAGGGTATTCATCGCCTAATCCTATGCCGATATGAATTCCGAATCCTGGTTTATCTTTTAATTGCCTTTCGTAGTTAACAGAAAGAACGGGAGCGTTCCCTGCAATCTCAAAGTAGAATGTATTTTTTTTGAAAGCAGTTTGAGAAAGACACCGGTTAGTTATAAATGCAGTTGCAATAAAGAAAAAAAGAAATCTAAGAATCAAAAGCAGCAGAATTGATCTTTTCATATAAGATAGGTTTTAGCAATCAGTAAATTCTTAAGAACGGATGTAGCCAAGTTATAAATTCAACTCAGCAACTAAAAGTTATAATTCTGTACAAAGATCGATCAAATCAATCCTTCAGTTCCAATGGGGTTTTTTGCTTAATGATATTCGAAGTTTAAGAAGGTTTAGCAAAAGACTCGTTGAGACAAAAAGTTTTGCATATTAAGACACTATTTCCGGCTCTGCTAAAGGCCGGCTTTTGAGACACGGTTCGCAAATTAGAAATGTTCATCAATAAGTTCAGAACTAACTCAAGTCCTGCGATGCTGAATAGCGAACCCGGTAAATTCAACACGATCATGCCGTGGTCGTTTTTCGGCACTATGAAAGAGCATGACCTGAAAGCCATTTATGCTTACCTGCGAACAGTGAAACCGGTAAATAATAAGATCGTGAAATGGCCCGAATAATACAATAGACAACCAAATTATTTATAGATATGTTTAATTTATGTTCGCCCGGCGTCTTTGTAAAAATACCGGGCGAGCATAAAAAAATTACTATTGTAATTTATACTTTATAAAAGTTGGAGGACCTTCCACACCGGCGTCGGTCATTATTTTTTTCAATTCTTCCGAATTCATCCGTGCATTTGCATTATCCCAATCCGAAGCGGCAAAAACAATATATACCATATTGGGATCGTCCATACCACGGGCAAGGGCACGGTCAACTATGCCGTGTGACTTCCTTGTTTCCATTCCCTCATCATCAAATACTTTCAGCCATGCGTCAAAATATTTTACTTTATGTTTTACAAGTATTCTGTCTTTAATATCCGTTTTTGTGGTATCATTCCTTATAGTATTAACGTATTCGACAGTTGGCGGTCCCGTTACACTGGCGGAATCCATAGCTGTTTTCAGTTCAGGACGCATCATACATGCATTTGCCACTTCTCTGAAGATAATTAATTCATATTGGTACTGTCGCCGGATGCCCATCTTTCAAAAGGACCCGGAAAACTTTCTTCACCGATTTCTGCCGTGATTTTACCCGATTCATTGAAACGGTAAAGTGTGATGCCACCCCAGTTCTGTTGCTGTCCGGAAGTTGAATCCAGCTGCGGACCGGCGTTTACTTTCCTGCCACTGAACGACCACAGCACAACGACCTGGTTTCCTTCGGCGATAGTATCGTGAATTGTTATCCTCGCATCCTTCCATGTTTCGGCAAAATGCTTCGTAAAATTCTGAAAAGCTTTGCGGCCGCGAATTGCTTTTTTTCCATATATCTGCTCAAATATGGGATAGCTTACAACAATATCATCACTTATCATGCTATCTGTTTTTGATGATTCGCCGCCGTACACATCCCGGAAAAATTGCACAGCAAGATCTTTATGTTGTTTGTTCGTGTTATGATCTTCTTTGCAGGATGCAAGGAGAAGAATAAAAGAAATTCCGATTAAAAATTTTTTAAACATAGCTGCCTCCGTTTATTTGAGGTTCATTATTTATTTCCAATTTGGTTATTTTACCATTTGTTCATGAACTGGTTCGGGTAATCGTAATTTTATCTTTAATAACCGGATTTATAAATGTTCTTTTCATTTAGCATCGCTTAATCAGAGACTGAAAATGTTTTTAGCATCCCTTTGTCGGAAGCATTGGGTACTTCTGAAATTAAGGCATAATTGCCCGGTTCAAGATCAGCCGTAAAATATCCTATGCTGCCTGCAGGCGAGTCGTTAACACCTCCTAAAAAAGTAAATCCTTGCGGCGCAGGGTTAATCAGTCCTTTTGGATCCATCCAGTTCATCCATTTCTCCAATTCATGGATATCATAGTTTTCATTTAACCTGACAAGATTCATATCATGTCCTACAAAATTTTCATGCACTTTTTGGTCTTTAAAATATACAGCAAAAGTTGTTTTCCCTTTTTTAATTGTGTCAGGTGAAACAATACCATCCGCACCGGAGATGCTTAGCTGTATATCAGGCGTGGTAGGAGTGTAATCTGAGTTATTGTCAGAAACAACCAGGGCTTTTGTCATTCCCATAGCTGAATGAAATATCCCATCCTTATTTTTCACATAACATTCCAGGATATAATAGCCCGGATCCAGTTTCAGAGAAACTTCACATGATTGATTGGGAGAGACCAATCCGCATCCACCGGTAAACACAACTTTGGAAAACCAACCCGGCAATTTGGTGAATTCATCCTGCGCATCATTTGGTTTGTTTTGATTTAAAAAGTCCATTCCTTTTTGAAAAACCGGAAGCACTTCTTTTTCAGCATCCTCTTTTGTTTTTCCTTCCGGGTATTTTTCTACTAAAAAGAAATGAGTTTCCGGCGACTTGTTTATATATCGAAATGTGTTCCACCCGGAAGGGATCGTGTCTTTCATTTGAAAATCCATAGCGTTTGTAACAATTTCAATGGCATTATCCTTTTTAGCAGGTTTGCATGACTGAACAGATAGCACTACCATTGAAGCAAACACTAACATAACAATGCTTGAATTTTTTAAATAAAAATAAATTGTATCCATAATTAAAATATTTTATTAAGTAATTATGATGCTATTGTCCTTATGCTAAGAGATTAAATCTTTGTGCCTGTGATTGATCAGATCCTGTGGAGCATTTAAGTAATATCCTTTTATAATTTCTGCCGATTAATGTAAGTGGGGGCAGGAATGTCGAATGAAGTTACAAAATTTTCCAAAAGGCATTTCTTTCGGAGTAAGAGGGTTTGAGTGAAGCCCTGATAAATTCGGTTGTTGGTATGCTATACACAAGGCCCGGCAGATACCGAGGGGTAAATGGAATACAATCTTACCTGCAGACTAAATGTTAGATGTAAACTTTATTATCTACATTATCAATCTCACTCCTCCGAGTTCGGAGATCTTATATGGAAATCTGTTGCCGGGGACACTGATGAACATAAAGTTTTTCGGAATGTTCCATTCTTTACTGAGCTGATCAATGAGTTCAGGACAAAATGTTCCAACAAGTGTAATGAAATCAATTTTTATGTCAGGATACATCCGGTCAAGCACTTCGAAGATCCGAAAGAAATTTTTCAGAAACAGTACTGTCCTTCTTTCAGCACCGTAACGATCTTTATCTTTCCCGTGATCTCATTTTCCTGTACATAGATCATTACTTTATTCAGAATTGAAATATCATCGGCTTTGGAAAAGAAAACAAATTCCTGAGCATGAAGGCGTGTTAAAATTTTTCTGATCTTTAAATGGCTTAACAAACTTACTCTTCTCATTTCATCAAAAGTACTTTTTAATATGGTAAGCAGATACTCGAGCAAAGTATTGCGGTTCATTAATGCATATATCAAAATTACAGACAGGAATAAAATACTGCAGAAACACCACAAGGTAATCGGGATGAAGACGAATATTTCCGTACAAAGCCAAAGCCACACCAAACATTCCCAAAACAACGGCGATCGGAGAAGCATATTCAGGACGGGGCAGACGGCTTCTTTTTATTTTAAGCAAATATATTTCCTATTGCAAAATATCCCATCACTGCAAGAAATGAGATAGTGTATACACCTGCGAGCTCCTCCAGTTTACCTTCGAGTAATGAATAATATTGAAATACATAATACGAAAAAAATAATCAATATCCTCGGAGTGCTTCCTGCTTTAGTCTCTTTCAAAAGAAGCTGAGGAAGTATGCGGTCAAGAGACATTCGTTTCATCAAACCGCCTACGCCGACAAATGAAGTAAGCACAGCTCCGGATAAAACCAGGAATGCATCAAGAGAAATGAGCCATGACAGCCAGCTTCCTCCGGTTTGATTTCCAAGAAATGAAAGAAGTGATTCTTTATTTTCTCCGACCTGTGCAATTGGTATTACAGCAATGGCAAGAATCGCTATTACTGGATTGATAACAGTTACAGCGATCCACATATTACGAAGAGTTTTTGGAAATACACCCGGCTTCTGCTCTTCAACAAAGTTAGCTGAACTTTCAAACCCGCTTATGCCAAGCATTGCCGCGCTGAATCCGAAAAATAATGCAGAAGATAATACTTCCTTTGACCGGAAGATGAAAATTAGTGATCAGGGTTGAAGCTCCGTTGACATATAAATAATAAAATACTGAAATAATCAGTAATGGCAAGAGAAGTAAGATGAAAAACAAATATTCCGGATGCCACTTTAGCTGATTCAGAAATTCCGAGAATGGAAAGAATAAGAAAAAGCGTCAGCAAAACAAGAGTTGCAGTAATAACCGGAAGCCAGGAAATAATCGATGAAAGATAATGCATAGCTTCACTGGCAGAAATTACAGCAGTTGCCATATAAGAAAGAATTGTAAGGCATGCAGCAACCGATGCATTTGTTTTGCTTGTAGTATTAAGAAGAATATTGTAAGCGCCGCCGTTGAGAGGCAAGGCCCCAACAGCTTCACCATATATCTTTCTGAATAAAAACAAGACGGCAGAGACCAGAAGCAATGCTATGAATGCATATTGCCCCGCATAAAAAATCGAGAAAGCAGAAACATACAGACAGGATGAAGTTATATCATTCCCGCTGATTGCCGTGGCTGAAAATTGAGAAAGTTTTTTTTGACTGGGATGGACATTACTTGTCGATTAGTTATTCGCAATATGACCCTCACTATTTCAACTCGTGTTCTGCATCCATTGTATCAAAGGGTATCAAAAGCCGGTAACGTTATGCTTGTTTTTAGCACTGTATTGTGTTATATCAGACTAATGCTGAAGTTGATTTTGTTTTATTAATTGAAGATACATTTTGTTGCTGATAAGAAATTGACCGTTCTTGTTGGGTGATTTATTTTTTTCTGTTAGCCCGGGATCTTTTGCAAAGAACCCCGAGTGAACTTTAGAGTAGTTAAAGCTCGTTCGTGAATACTATTTGGGTTTGACTATCTTTAATCAAAATCACCAACACATATTCTCATGAGAAAATACACTATCATCCTTGCTTTACTGATCATTGGCTGTAGCCAGCAAAACAATACTCCGGTGTACGCAACCCACGAAGAACTTGCACAGATGAATAAGGATTTTGTAAAAGCATTAAATGCAAAAGATGCAGCGGCAGCCGCTGCGTGTTATGACGAAAATGCCAAAATACTTCCGCCGAATGAAGCAGTTGTCGAAGGGAGAGTTAGTATTCAAAAATATTGGCAGGATGCTATTGACGGCGGCGTAACTGATGGGGCTGTTATATCTATTGCAACCAGCAGTAGCGGTGATTTTGGATACGAAGAAGGAAGATATTCACTCAATATTCATCAACCTGATGGAACAATTGTGCCGGAGCATGGAAAGTATATCGAGATATTGAAGAAAGAAAAAGATGGCAAATGGTTATCCATCTATGGCATATGGAATGCAGATACTTTGACAACTCCGGCGAAATAAGAATTTTAAATGAATCAGCTTACCGCTTGGGTGGCTGCGGTTGTTGGTAATTAAATATACAAAACTGTAGCTGTATCCCATCGGGACACATCATGGGATAGGATGTTTCGGATAGAGGGGCATCCCGTAGGGATGCATGGTGCATGTTTTCGAGATCATAGCACGAAACGTTCCGAAGGAACGTTATTGAACATTTGTTGTGGTTGTTACCAACCAAATATCCCTATGAGATATTGAGAGATTGTATTTGTGTTCCGTAGGGACACTTCATGTATAGAAAGATTGATTCGAAAGGAGGAGCGTCCCATAGGGACGCATGGTGTTGATGTTGAGAGATCATGAGAGCACCAAACGTTCCGTAGGAACGTTGCCAGTAGTCATTTATGACTAGTTACCTATCAGGTGTCCCTATGGGACATTTATATAAAGAATATCTTCGCAGCATGCAGCAACTGATAGAATGTGTTTCCAATTTCAGCGAATAAAATGAATAAGAAAATAGGACTTAAGGAAGCCATTTCAATTGGGATCGGGGGAATGGTAGGTGGCGGAATTTTTGCAGTATTAGGGTTGGCTGTTTCTTTATCCAAGGGTGGAACTCCTGTAGCATTTCTATGTGCCGGCATTATAGCATTGATCACTTGTTATAGTTATGTAAAACTTTCCCTGGTATACCCGGATAGAGGAGGAACCGTGAAATTTGTGAACCAGGCTTTCGGAACCTCTGTTTTTTGTGGCGGGGTCAACAATCTCCTTTGGGTAAGCTATATCATTATGCTGTCTCTCTATGCTTCAGCATTTGGTTCTTATGCTCCGAATTTATTTCACCTGTTCAGAAGGCAAACTGATTTTCATATTGATGCCAGCCTTATAATAATTATTGCAACGGTAATAAATTATTACAGTATCAAAGTAGTAGGCAAAATTGAATCTTATGCAGTAATTATTAAAGTCATTATTTTGCTTGCATTTACAGTAATAGGCCTGTATGGATTATTTGGGAATCATAATATATCGCAACTATCCATTTCAAATTGGGTAAACCCCATAAAGATCTTGACTGGCGGTATGGTAATATTTGTTGCGTATGAAGGTTTCGAGCTGATCGCCAATGCCGCTCCTGATATGGATGCTCCGCAAAAGAATATCCCAAGGGCCTATTTCTATGCGGTGATATTTGTCATTTTGCTGTATATACTGATCGCAGTCGTAACGGTCGGTTCTTTGCCATTTGATCAAATTGCAAAAGCCCGGGATTATGCATTGGCAGCTGCAGCTAAACCTATGCTCGGTAAGATTGGATTTATCATCATCACTATTGCAGCCTTGTTATCAACATTTTCAGCTATCAATGCTTCTTTATATGGGGGAAGCCGGGTGAATTATGAAATTGCCGAAGATGATGAATTACCGCATCATCTTACCGGTACACTCTGGAATCAGCCAATCGGGCTATTAATAACATCAATCATAACATTGGTGATGGTAAATTCATTTGAATTAGAAAGTATCTCCACTGCGGGAAGTGTTGGCTTTTTGTTGATTTTTGCCATCGTCAATTTTGTGGGATTTAAACTGAACGATAAAACGAAAGGCAAAAAAGTAATTCCGCTGGTTGGAGGGCTTCTGTGTACAGCGGCTTTATTGATTTTGATTGGCCAACAATATTCCTCTAACCGGGCAGGAGTTTTTATTGCTATTGCAATAATTGCGATTTGTTTTTTTGTGGAGTGGATTTATAAACGAACAACACGCAAAAATTTAAAAACGGAGACGAATGATTAAGGGAAAAGAAACAGCAGTTTCAAATTTATCTGCACAACGAACGAATCAGCTCTTTATGTTGCGGGTATAAAACAGAAAGATCGTTTGCATCAGCTAATTCAAAATCTTCAAATTCAAAACCGGGAGATACGGTGCATCTGACAAAACAGTATTTGACATCTCCAACAATCCAAAAGTTTCACTGATCCTTAGTCAGGCTGAATAAAAATTAAAAACTATAACTGGCAAAAATGGTGAAATTTCTGCCTGGTTCAGGAATCGGAACTCGTGCAAAACCTTCTTCGCTATTGAATGAAAAGTTTAAATGATTATGATACTCTTTGTCAAATATGTTTAACACCCCAACCCCAACCTTTAATGATCGTACCGGCCTGATCCCGGCTTCAAAGTCGAGTATATTGTAACCCTTAGTGGCCGTTTCATCAAAGGTCTTTGATATCCTGTTTTGACTTGATGTAATGGTGTATCTAAACCTTGCCCAAAATATATTCTTTTCGTATCCTAGTCTTAACCGTGTTGTTAACGGAGGTGTTAATGGCAGGCTTTCATTAAAATCTTTATTTTCTGAATACACATAGCTAAGCTCAGTTATGAAATAATAATTTCCGGCAAATTGTAAGTTGCCCATCAATTCAAAACCTGTCTTGAAAGCTTTACTGATGTTTGTGAACACTTTCGGGTTTTTAGGATCCAGTGTTGGATTATACTTTCTTGTTTCCGTAGTGTCAACAACAGCAGAAATATAGTTTTCGAAAATAGAATAAAATATAGATGCGTTATAACTGACACGGTTAGCGAAGCCTTTTAATTTCTTGTTCCCATTAAAACCGATCTCAAACTGGTTGTTAACTTCAGGTTTCAGATAAGGGTTGCCGATGTATTCATAAGCGTCCTGGCCGACGTTGAAAAAGGCAATATATCTTTCTTCAATGCTGGCTGGCCTTGCGCCTCTGCCAAAAGCTATTTCCAGTGATTGGTTGTTGTTAAATATTTTTTTGTAGGCGACAGTTCCGCTAAAAGTAGTTTGCTTTTTAGAATCAAGGTTGGGATAGATATTGGCAAATGAACTATCGAGATCTCTTGCATCTGCGTCTGTAAAATCAACCCTTGCTCCTAAAGTAAAAATGTCGGTGTTACTTGAGAAATATCGGCCTTCTGTATAAACACCTGCCCGGTTAGTTTCAGAATTCTGCCATATTTTGTCTATGAAACTTTGCGGGGTTGGTAAGGGTTGTCCCATCATATTTTTCTTGACCAACCTGTTTCTTGTTCCGTTTCTTGATACATAAGTAAGATCGCTGCCGGTAAAAAGCTTTATTTTTTTTCCAAAATTCCATTCTCCTTCAATTTTACCGCCGGCTGTAGTTGCATTCACCCGGGCCACAGCTTCCATAGTGCTAAATGAGGCCCTGTTAAAATTATTCATTTCGTGATCGACGTATGAATAATATCCTTGTATAGTAATTCCTTTGAAATAGGTGCCTTTTGATACGAGACGATAATTTAATCCCAAAATGCTGCTGTTATCAAATTTTGTATCCATGGGCAAACCGGCGTGTAACACATCTCTGCCAAAATTCTGGCGGAAACTCAATTGCAACCTTTGTGATCCGGTAAAATTATATCCTGCTTTAAAACTGTAGCCTGAACTTTTGAAGGAAGAAGGAATTTCTGTGCCATCTCCATCTTTATAATTGCCATAATTTCTATAACTAAAAGTTCCTGACAAGTCTAATTGTTTCATCTTACTCATCAGTTGTATCGTGTTTACAATATTATTATTATTGGTTTCATATCCTGAAGAAAGCGTTCCGCTTATTTTTTTAGTGGAACGAAGTGCATTATTAGTAACCATATTAATAATGCCGCCAAACGTTGGCCCATAGCGAACGGAAAAAGGACCTTTTATTATTTCTATTTTAGTTACTTCTTCAGGATTGATCAAAGTGGTTGCCGGGTCCATCCTGTTGGGGCAGGCATTCGTAGCTTTAACACCGCCATCATATTGCACATTTAACTCTTCATACTGACTGGCTCTGAAAGAGGGATCAACAGCATAACTTCCTCTTTTGATGAGTGAAAAGCCATTAATGTCAGAGAATAATTCGCCGGAATTTTTAGGTTGTACAGATTTATCAGTATAATCCTGTTTTACAATTGTAAGAGTAGGATCTGTTTTCAAATTACCCGTTACTATAACTTCTTGCAGAATAGTGGCACCTGTAGTATCCTTTTTTTCCTGTGCGTATATATTTATTCCATATAGTAGCACTATAGCAGTTATCCATTGTCTTTTTGTGATCATTTCGATTTTTGATTTTATTAAATTGTAAATAACAAACCAGCATCTAACCGGATTGCAGATACTATATAAATTGATTTTTTGGAGTTTACTAAGCCTACGACTAGATCAAATTCAATTTCGGAGGATGAAAGATGCCGGAAATAAAAGAAGTAAAATAAAGTGGAGTTTTGAATTGATGAAAGGATCGCTTTTCAAGAAACTCTGCGGCTATGAAAGAAGTCGTTAATGATTTTGTTTTGCAAAAAGGCACTTCAGGTTTTTCTTTACTGCCAGGCATTTGTTTTTGTTCATCCTGGTCTTCTTTTTCAAGTTGTTTTCTGAGATGACATTTTCCCTGGCAGGTATTGTTTGCAATTGTTCTTTTTATACAGAGTGTTTTGGCTATATAGCGTTGACTGATCTTAAAAGAAATATAGATCCATATTTTGCTAAAACTTTGCAAAGAAAGAAGAACGATCAATATGATTGCACCAACCGATTTCACTGAGGCCGTAAAGTTAAAAATAATAGCCATTGGTTTTGTAAGACAATATGATTTTTATCAAAAGGCATTATTCCGGGAAATAGTTGATTCTTCTTTTGTAAAAATTTAAACTCTTTGTTTTTCGGTATTCTTGAGGGAAATCACCATCAACATAAATTAAAGACTACTTACTGGAACAGAAGCAGCAGCACCAAATTTATCTGCACAACGAACGAATCAGCTCTTTATGTTTTGGATAGAAGGCTGAAAGATTCTTGTTGGTCGTATTAGTTTCTTGCCAGAAGCTCCGGTTGAAGCCAACAACGAACATATAAAGATTCAATATGTTTGTCAGGATATATTACTGTCGCTAAGGTTTGATCTCCATCAAAACAATCATTAGAACCATACTTTAAAGGATAAGATAGCCAACTTTGTTTTTGCCTCACACTGTCTACGACTTCGGAAATTATGTAGTGATCTGACATTTTTCTTTTTCCAAATGGGATAGCAACAAAATCATTTCTGTTCGTAGAACCACTAATAAACCTATTATAACTGTAAAGGGAATCTTTATATAATATATCAGTGAGTAGCTTTCGCATGTGGGACAGATAAAATCAAAGGATTCAACAATCCAAAGGGTGTCAGCGAAAGGAGCTTTGTTAAAAAGAAAATTGCTTATAAGTTCTGGATACACGTCAAGTCGAAAATTTGTTTGATATTTCGGAACAATAAATCCTTTAGCGTCGGCATACGGTGAATTTTTTATAGCGTTTTCTTGTGCAATCAGGATGGTGTCATTTAATGTTTGCGCAAAGGCAGAAAAAGTAAAACAATAAAATGTTAGTAGTAAAAAAAATTTCACAATAGTTCTGCCGATGAAGGTTCGGCAAAAGACCTCATTGAGACTGGAAGAGTTTACTTCCTTTATAGTTCTCTGCATAATGAATGAATTAAATCTTTATGTTCCGGATATAAAGATGAAAGTTTATTGACATCAGCTAATTCAAAATCATCAAATTCAAAACCGGGAGATACGGTACATCCAACAAAACAGTATTCGCTGCCGGGAGCAGGACGGCTGGCGAACCAGCAACCCGATGGTACAACATGTTGAAACTGCTGATCTTTTTCAAAATCGTTACCTAATGTGATAATATCTAAATTTCCTTTGTGATTTATAATATACAGCAATAAAGGATTGCCTGCATAGAAATGCCAACACTCATCGCTTTTGATGCGGTGAAAAGCAGAGAAATTTTCCGCTTCCAGCAAAAAATAAATAGCAGTGGAGAATGAGCGATCCCCCTTAAATCTTTGCGGTAATACAGACGCTTTAATATGCTCATTGCTTTTATAGGTTTGACAATACCATCCGCCTTCAGGATGTGGTTTAAGATCAAATTTCTCAATCAATCTTTTTACTGCTGACATGGAAACTATTAAGAGACAAAAGGTAATTAATCTTTCTAAGTTGCTATAACCAGTGGATATCAAAACTTCATTAGAATTTCGCAGACGATAATATAACGCTCTTTAGAATATCTTAGCAGCATAAATAAACTTTATGCAGATCATAGAATGTGTTCCCAATTTCAGCGAAGGAATTGATTTGAGTATCATCAAACTGATCACAGATGAAATAGAAACAGTGGTTGGTGTACGGTTATTGAATGTGGACCCGGGGAAGGCTACCAACCGCACGGTAGTAACTTTTGTGGGCAGCCCGGAAGCTGTGGTGGAAGCGGCTTTCAGGGCGATAAAAAAATCGGGGGAACTGATTGATATGAGTACACACAAAGGCGAACATCCACGTATGGGTGCAACCGATGTATGCCCGCTGATTCCGGTTGCCAATATCACTATGGAAGAAACTGCAAAATGGGCGCAGCAATTAGCAAAGAGGATTGGAGAAGAATTATCATTGCCCGTGTATTTGTACGAAGCGGCACAACCTAATAAAGAACGCAGCAATTTGTCGGTAATAAGAGCAGGGGAATATGAAGGCTTTTCAAAAAAAATTGTACAACCGGAATGGCAACCTGATTTTGGTCCGGCGGTTTTTGATCCTAAACGCGGCGCTACGGTAATTGGTGCAAGAGATTTTTTGGTGGCTTATAACGTGAATCTGAATACAACATCAACCCGACGTGCCAATGCCATTGCATTTGATATTCGTGAAGCAGGACGGAAGGTTAAGGTTAAGGTTGAGGATGAGAATGGGAAGCAGGTTGAGATTGAGAAAGCGCAACCCGGCAGTTTGAAATGTGTGAAAGCAATCGGGTGGTATATCGAAGAATATGGTATTGCACAAATTTCAATCAATCTTACTAACATTAATGTTACACCTATCCATATCGCCTTTGATGAAGTTTGTAAAAAAGCAGAGGCGAGGGGGATACGGGTAACAGGATCTGAGTTGGTTGGGCTGATCCCGTTAAAAGCGATGCTTGATGCGGGAAAATATTTTTTGAAAAAACAAAAACGTTCAGTGGGAGTTTCAGAAAAAGAGTTGATGCGAATTGCTGTAAAGTCAATGGGTCTTGATGAACTGGCGCCATTTAAACCTGAAGAAAAAATTATTGAATACATGCTTATGGATAAAGCAGACAACAAATTGATCAGCATGAATCTTTCTGATTTTGCTGATGAAACAGCAAGTGAAAGTCCTGCACCAGGCGGTGGCTCCATTGCAGCCTACGTGGGCGCATTGGGAGTTTCATTAGGAACGATGGTCGCTAATCTTTCTTCTCACAAAAAAGGTTGGGATGAAAGATGGGAAGAGTTCAGCAATTGGGCAGAGAAAGGTCAACAATATAAAAATGAATTAATGAAACTCGTCGATGCAGATACAAAGGCATTTAACCAGATCATGCAGGCATTTGCTTTGCCTAAATCAACAGACGAGGAAAAATCAAAGCGTAAAAAGGAAATACAGGAAGCAACAAAGAAAGCAATTGAAATTCCTTTTTCTGTGATGCAAAACGCTCATGCCAGTATGGAAGTAATAAAAGCAATGGTTGAAACAGGGAATCCAAATTCAATTACTGATGCCGGTGTAGGGGCATTATGTGCCAGAGCCGCTGTTATAGGTGCATTTATGAATGTGCGTATCAATGCAAATGGTTGTGATGATAAAAAATTTGTTGATGAAATAATAGCCACCGGAAAAAAGATAGAAAATAAAGTGATCGCTTTGGAAGAAGAAATTCTCTCAATCGTCAACTCGAAGATCAGGAACTAAATTACTTTCTGTTTATTAATTCTTCATTGGATTCTGTTTATTCATCATCGGCATTTTCGGATTCATTTTCATGTTCATATTTATGGTACAATTGTCCACTAACGATTTTACGCCAGCAATATTTTTTATCATTTCCTCATAACTTTTTTTGCAGGAATCGTTCGTGCATTCACCTGAAAGGGTCACTACGCCGTTTTTTACATCCACCGAGGAATTGTTGATCATTGCATTTCCTTCTTCTAATTGGTTTTCAACAGCGGCTTTAATAGTTGCATCGTTTTCATTGGATTGACAACCAGCGTTGACGAAGTTAAGTAGCACGATCATGAAAATTACCGATAGCGTACTGAAGAATTTAGTTTTCATAATTATATGGGGTTTGTACTGAAAGGTAAAAATTTTAAACGAGTAACGTCTTTTTTGAATGTAAAAAGTATTTCATCAGCCAGCTTTTGCTTCCAAATAAATTATTTTGTCAAAGACCGTTTCATATTGTTTGTTCAGTTGCTCTAATTCTGCGAAAACGTTTTTATAATTCATTTCTGTCTGCAGAAATTTTTCTTTATTGGAATAAGTTTCCGGGGAAGCCAGGGCAGCTTCCAATTGAGATTTCTGTTCATTCAGTTTCGCAATTTTCTCTTCCAATTGCTGAAAGATCTTTTGTTGTTTTTGAAGTTCTTTTTTATGTTCTTTAGTCATCCGGCCATTTGAAGCGGGAGTTTTTGAATCATTGTTTATATTCTGTTTTTCTTCTGCCTTCTCTATTTTCTCCTCTGTTTTCTCAGTCGCCTCCTTCTCTTTCCGGCTTTCCATTTCAGTTCGTTGCATTCTTTCTTTCCATTCCACGTATTCTTCATATCCACCTTTGAATTCTTTTATTTGGTGATCGATAATTTCCCAGATCTTATTGGCTGTTTTTGAAATAAAGAAACGGTCGTGGCTAACGAGAATATAGCTGCCCTCATACCTGTTCAATGATTCGATCAAAAGATCTGCGCTGTGCATATCGAGATGGTTTGTCGGTTCATCAAGCATTAAAAAATTTGCCTTGCTGATAATCGTTTTTGCCAACGCCACCCTGGCTTTTTCTCCGCCGCTCAACACTTTTATTTTTTTATCAACATCATCGCCGCTAAAAAGAAAGCAACCTAAAAGAGTTCTTAATTCTAATTCTGTTTTCTGGCTGCCGCATTCTTTCATTTCATCAAGAACTGTATTTTCTATATTCAATGCTTCGAGCTGGTGCTGGGCATAAAAACTTTCATCAATGTTGTGTCCCCATTTTCTTTCGCCTTTAAATTTCTCGGTTCCTGCAATAACGCGTAAAAGGGTAGATTTTCCTTTTCCATTAGCACCGATCAGTGCAATTTTATCGCCGCGTTCAATTTCTGCATCTGAATGTTCAATGATCACATTTTCACCGAATGACTTGGATACATCTTTCAGTTCCACCAAAACTTTGCCGGGTGTTTTGTCGATTCTGAAATTTATTTTGATGTTCGGTCTTTCCACATTAGGTTCTTCAATGCGGTCAAGCTTGTCCAGTTTTTTAATAAGACTCTGTGCCATGGCAGCCTTGCTTGCTTTCGCCCTGAACCGCTCTACCAATCTCTCATTTTGACGAATATAATCCTGTTGGTTCTCGTAAGCTTTTTGCTGAAGATCTAACCGGATCGCTTTTTCTTTTTCATAAAAATCATAATTGCCGGTATAAATATGTAGTTGCTGCTGGTAAAGCTCAACGACTTTTGTTACCATCCGGTTTAAAAAATATTTATCGTGGCTAACGATGACCACCGATCCCTGGTAATGTTGTAAATATTTTTCAAGCCATTCGATAGAAGGAAGATCAAGATGGTTAGTCGGTTCATCCAATAACAAAAGATCGGGTTGCTGAAGGATCATTTTTGCCAGCAGCACTCTCATTCTCCACCCGCCACTGAACTCATGATAAGGCCGCTGAAGGTCAGCATTCGCAAACCCTAATCCCTGTAATACTTCTTCCGTCTTATGATGAATGTCATAACCACCAAGTGTTTCGAGTTCATGAAGTTTATCGGAATACTTGTGTAAAGTTTCTTCATCAGAAGTTCTCTCCAGTTCTTTTCCCAACTCTTCGATCTCTTTCTCCAGCAATAAAACCTTTTCAAAAGCACCCAGGGCAACGCCGAGAATGGAATCATTCGTATCAAAACTTAAAAGGTCCTGGTGAAGATAGCCGATAGTAAGCCCCTTCGCTTTTTCAACTGTTCCCTTTGAAGGTTGATATTCTCCAACCAATAGTTTCAACAAGGTAGATTTCCCCGTACCATTGTAGCCGATCAAACCTATTCTTTCATTGAGTTGAATATGCCATGTTGCATCCTGCACAAGAGCACGGGCGCCAAATTCAAATGTTACATCCTGGAGTCCTGCTAACATTAACGTTTAGATTGAAGATTAAAATTCACAATTCACCCCGATAGCTATCGGGGCACAATTGACAAAAATAGCAACTCCTTTACTTTGAATTATCTTTGGTCAAATTTTTCAAACAGATGAAAAAGGTTTTGCTGATTTATGCAGTTTTGGTTGCAGGTATAATAATTTGGTATTATGGAGTAGGAAAAGAGAAGCGGGTGTTTGATGATTCAAAGGGCCACGCCCTGAAAGTAAGCAAGCATAGTCCGGAGTTTAACCAATCGATGGAAAACATAATGGAGAATTATTATAAAATGACTGCATCATTTACGGAAGGTGATACGGCTTCGATCAATATTGATGCAGTTGAACTGGCAAAGGCTCTTGACAGTTTGAAGATTGATGAATTGAAAAGTGATTCTGACATATATCAAACGGCAGCTATTATGTGGGATGATACAAAAACAGAAATAGCGGGAATGCAGGGTGATCCATCCTTGCAGGCAAAAAGAGAATCGTTGAATCTTTTTTCTAATGAATTATTTACTCTCTTACTTACCATCCATTATGATCTTTCCAAACTGTACTGGCAGGAATGTTCCTCTGCATTCGGCGAGGATACGCCCGGCAACTGGCTGAGCGATTCCGGGAAATCAAAAAATCCTTATGGGAAAGAAGACTGCGCTGCTGTAAAAAAAGTGATTGATTTTATGCCGGTAGACTCTACAAAAAAATAAATTTGATTTCTCCTAAAATTATTTTCTAAGTCATCTGTGCTTAACTTATTTTTTTGCTGTAAATAAAGTCCATGGATAAGCCAGCATGTTGTTTAAATATTTTGATTGCCAGGCAAATTCCGGATGTGCTTTATAAAATTTTTCGCCGATAAAATTTTCGCCACAGGGATGACCCATGTGTGCCCAGAATTGCATTTTTGCAGCCAAATCAGAAGTTGTTACTTTCCCCTGCACCGCACCCATTGGATAATAAGCCGGTTCGTCCCATTCTGCACACCCTTGCGGATCTTCATCCACATGTCCGCATATCACGCAGCGATTGTTGGCATCTTTTCCATCCAGGGCATCTACATGATCCGCTTCGATTTGCTTCCCTGTTTCTGCATCTATTTTTCCTTTTAGATTTACAAGCACGAGTTGTTCCATTCTTTTCTTTCTTGCATTGGGCGAAGAAGTGAGATTGTTTATATCAAATGTTGTTTCATCCTTAATTAAGGCAGGATCGCTGGGGAAATTAGAACCGATCATGGCGGTGTCTTTACTTCGCCATACCCGATAATCCTTTAATCCCAATTCAAGTTTGGCCACTTCATTTGTCTTTGTATCTCCAATGAGCCAGTCGTTGGCATAGCCACCATTATTGCCAGTGGTAAAAATATTCACTACGTCATCAATGCTGTTGCTGTACTGAGCTGCTTTGCGGGCACGCATGAATTCCGGTATCCCCGTTGTATCAAAACCCTTGAACTGAGTAATTGTCGTTTCAGTAATCAATATACCTGTATCGCTGATTACAAAATCATCGCCACTGTGAATATAGCCCGGCAGGCAATCCATCAACATGTGATGGCCCTTTTCAGGAACTATATCTGCAATCACATTCCAGTGCTGACCGACGATGTAGTCTGACCAGTTGTTATGTCCAATAACTATTTTTCCGTCCTTTGTGTAACTGCCTGTCGCAATAAACGCACTGCAATTGCCCGGCGCTTTGTTGTCGCCACTTCCAGGTTTTTCTTTGTCGTCAAGCATAGGCACATAGTAATAGGCCAGTTCTTCCAGTGCATTGTATGCCGTGATATCAAGACTATCGTAATTTTTTTTCTGTGCCTGCAGACCTTCGGCGATACCATTGATCTCTTCTTTGTACTCTGGCTCCAGTTTATCCCATAAAAAATTTTTTGCGGCTGCACGATAAAATTGCCAATCGCGATGTGTTTCGTGCTGCAGTAAATAGGCTACCGCCTGTATAGTTGTGTCGATTTCATTTGCCAATAAATATCCGTGCTGATAGCCTATATCCGATGGAGATCCTTCGAGATGTACATACACCCAACCGTTTTTATTTTCTCTTGTGGCATTGGCCATCCGATTAGTTTCATGCTGGGATGTGGAGCAACTAAAAAATAAGGCTGAGGCTGCAATGAAGGCCATAAAAGTTTTTCTTCTCATAAACGGTCAGTTAATATTGATGTTGAAGCTAAGAAAAAATCTCTTTCCGGGTGGAGAAACTCTTCTTAGCTGTAGAAAAAATTTCCTTGGTTAATAGTTTGCACATGTTTTGTGGTAAATAACAATATAACAGCGTAATCATTAATTCAATAATCATGGAAATAAAAGATAAACATGCAAGAACCACAAGTTTTTCAAGAGCCTTGTTAGCAGGTGTGATCTGTGGACTTATTGCCGCACTCGTCAACGTGATATACGATTTCGTTTATCGGCGAATAGCTGATTTTCATATTGACAAGTTGATTAGTCCTTTTCCGATTTTTATCGGATTCCCCCTAATGATGGCGATTGCAGGAATTATATTTTGGATACTGGTTGAATATTTAAAACAAGGTAAATTGGTTTTCACGATCATATTTTTCCTCGCCACTCTTGTTGCTCTTGCTTTTGATATTTTTGGTCCAAATGTCAGCAGTCAAATGACAGGGCTCCTATTGGGAATGATCATTGTGAGTGGAATATTGATAGCATTTCTTCTTCCTTACTTGGCTACGCACCCTGGGATTTTTATGGAACAGGAAGAACTTAAAGAGAGTAGTGCGTGAAATTAATTTTTAAACAATTTCAGAATGGTGGATAATTTTTCTTTTAAATCTTTCCGGGCAACGATGAAATCAAGGAAGCCGTGCTCAAGAATAAATTCGCTTCGCTGAAAACCTTCCGGCAGATCTTTTTTAATGGTTTCTTTGATAACCCGTGGGCCGGCAAAACCGATCAATGCACCGGGTTCAGCAATATTGAGATCGCCAAGCATACCGAATGAGGCAGAGATGCCACCAAAAGTTGGATCAGTGAGTAAAGAAACATAAGGAAGTTTTGCATCGCTTAGTCGTGAAAGCCGGCCGCTTGTTTTTGCCAATTGCATCAATGAAAAAGCACTTTCCATCATACGAGCCCCGCCACTTTTACCAATTACTAAGTAAGGAAACCTGTTTTGAATACAATAGTCAACGGCTCGCGAAAATTTTTCTCCCATCACACTTCCCAATGATCCGCCAATAAATTCAAAGTCCATGGCGGCAATCACAATATCATTACCGCCCAATTTCCCCGCTGCAACACGCATAGAATCTTTGAGATCAGTTTTTGTCCAGATCTCTTCCAGTCTTTTTTTGTAAGGCTTCAGATCAGTAAACTCGAGGTAATCCACGCTTCGTATATTATCAAACAACTCGGTGAATTCTTTATTGTCAAAAAGGATATCATAATATTCAGTGCTGCCTATTCTGTGATGATAATTACACTTAGGGCACACGAATAAATGATCACGCAATTCCGATACAGTGCATATGTAGTTGCATTGGGGGCATTTTGTCCACAAACCTTCGGGAGTTTCCTTCTTTTCCGAAGTCTTTGTATTGATACCTTTTTTGATGCGCTTGAACCAACTAGATTTTGTTTCTTCTGATTTTCCCTCTTCTCCTGTTAGATTCGCATCAAAATCTTCAAATTGTTTTGACATCAATTCAAAATTGGTGAATCACAAATATAGGGAGGTTTCAGTTTTGTATGTAAACGGCCAATATATGCTGATCGCGGTGGAGTTTCTTTAGAGTACAACCAAATTGTCTTAATGTAAAAAAATAAAAAAAGTTCCGGCGACGGAACTTTTTTCAATAAATTTTAATTATAAATCTAACTATCCCTTTTTATTAGGCTTTACTGTTGATTTGGTTTTTATTTCCTGCTTTCTTTCACCCTTCAAAGTTGAAGCAAGTTTAACGGCCTCGTAAGCGTTTAGTATGCCACCGGATTTGCATAAATCACTCATGTCAACTTCATCTCCCGTGCCCGGATCCTTTACTTTGTTATCTGGTTTTACTGCTGATTTTTCAATTGCATATTTTACCTGTTCAGGTGTAAGGTCAGGAAAGTATTCAAGTATCAGCGCAGCCACACCGGCCACTACAGGCGATGCCATACTTGTTCCCTGCGCATCGCCATAAGTATTACCACCGGGAATGGTTGAATAAATTTGAACGCCGGGGGCAAAGACATCGACCATTTCTTTTCCATAGTTAGAGAAATTTGCGACCAGTCCACCCAATTGAGGATCACCACTTGCGCCAACTGTTATCCAATTGGTAGCTTTCTTTCCATCACTTTTATAAACTGGTGTTGGAAAATTCCATGCTGTATCAACATCCGCCGCATCATTGCCGGCTGCATGCACAAGCAATACTCCTTTGCTTTGGGCATAGCGAACCGCATCGTCTACCCATTCTTTTTGCGGTGAAAAACCTTTTCCGAAACTCATATTAATGACTTTTGCTCCATTGTCGACTGCATAACGAATTGCCAGTGCAATATCTTTATCATGTTCATCGCCATCAGGTACGGCACGCACCATCATTATTCTTACGTTGTCCGCAATGCCGTCAATACCGACTCCATTATTTCTTGCTGCTGCAATGATTCCGGATACATGGGTTCCATGAAAAGGAGTGTTGGCCATTACGTCATTATTACCATAAAACCGATCATTGAAATCATTGTAATTATCTTTTACAATTTCACCACGAAAATCTTCCGGTGCTTCTTTTGCGGCTTCCATTTTCCTGATCTCGCCTTGCAGATCGTCAATGATCTGTTCATTGGTGATATCAGTATTTTTATTTAAACCGCATATATAGGTCATTGTTTGTTTAAGTTTCTGGGCTGCTATTGAGGTTGGATTGTAACTCTGCAGATCTTTACAGTTGTATTCTTTCTTATTCAGATCACTTTGGATAATAGAATCTCCGAGAAGCATATCTGTTTCAATCTGTTTGTATTTTTCTAGCAAAGCAAGATCTACATTGCCAACAACGTCTTGTTTTGCTCTTGCCCACATTTCATATTTGTCTTTGTCTTCCGGAGATAAAGAAGATGTATCAGTTAGATTTTCAAACTGGTCTTTATAAGCATGGTATACACGTGCTGCTTCATATGAATCTTCCTTCACATTTCTTCCATCGCGACCACCGATAAAATTCCACCCATACACATCATCAACGTAACCGTTTTTATCGTCATCAATTCCATTGCCGGGTATCTCGCCCGGGTTATGCCACAGAATAGGTTTAAGATCTTCATGAGTAGTATCTACGCCGGAATCAATTATGGCGACAATCACCGGCGTACTTTTTTTGCCTTTCAGGAAATCATAAGCCTTGTCAAGACCAATTCCATAATACCCGCTTGTTTGTTTACTCATCAGGTGCCAACCATTAGGCACTTGCTCCTTTACTGATGTCTGCGCGAACGCAGGTATTGTAAACAATAAACCTGCTACAAGCGAGAGCAATGAAAGGCGATTGATTTTTATATTCATTTGCTGTTTTTTATTCGAGATTTAAAAATAAAGTTGGCGAAGTTAAGAGAATTGAGCATGTTTTATGCCGCAAGTAAGGAATAAACCCTTTTTTTATAAAACCATTCATAATTTTTTTACGAAAAAGTCCCGATTTAATTGTCGGGACTCGTTTTCAGGACGCTGGCTTGTATTTATTGGTTGCTTAATTTTAGTTCTACCCTTCGGTTTAAAGCTTGTTCAGCCGGAGTTTTACCTTTATTTAACGGATGGTTGGGTCCAAAACCTTCTGCATGTAATCGGCTTGCATCAATTCCTTTTTTAATAAAATATTCTTTTACTTTTTCAGCACGCTGGCGGGAAAGTTTCATGTTTTCCTCATATATGCCATTGTTACTTGTATAGCCCTCGATAGATAACTTGAGTTCAGGGTTTTCGTTAAGAATCTTCACCACGTCATCCAGTACTTTTAATGACTGGGGCAACAGGTTTGATTTTGCATATTCAAATTGAATGCGGCGGGCTGCAAAGTTTACTTTTTCTACAATCTCTTTCTTGATCGCCGGGCAACCATTGTTCTCTTTAATTCCGGGTACGTTGGGGCACCTGTCTTCTTCATCATTCACTCCATCTTTATCTGTGTCAGGTACAGGGCAACCGGAATACCTTGCGACACCAGCAACTGTCGGACATTTATCGTCTTCATCATTTATACCATCTTTATCTGTGTCGGGTATCGGGCATCCATTATACCTTGCGACCCCAGCCTCTTTCGGACACTTGTCTTTGTCATCAGGTATACCATCTTTATCAGTATCTTGAATTGGGCAGCCGTGGTTATTTAAGAGACCAGCTTCGTTCGGGCACTTATCATCTTTGTCTGCAATTCCATCGCCGTCTTTATCAGGACAACCATCGGCAGCAGCCGTGCCAGGTTCGGTTGGACATTTATCATCCCGGTCCATGATTCCATCATTATCCCTGTCCTTTACAATCACCTGATTTTTTTCGGAATTATTCAGATAGATTGCAAGGGTGCCGCCAATAGTGCGATGGTTTAAGTGACCCTGATAAGAAGGGGTGTAAAAATCTGCTAAACCACGGCTATAATTACCGGTAAGAGATATACGACCGATTTCAAAACCAGCCAAAGCATCTACCCCGTAATCAAATGTTTTATATTGCCCCGGTTTGCTGCCCACAGGCAGATCATTGTCCTCGGTGGTTTCAAATGTGCCATTATTGTAGCTCGTTTCTGTTTTTTCTTTTCCGTTATAAAAGAAAGAAAAATATGCACCTCCACCGACTATAAAATTTACTTTTTGCCCTAAACGAAGTTTCAAAACAAGATTTAAGGGCATATCCATATAATTTATGTATTGGGAAAATGTGTAGGTTTTTATTACGCCTATTGTATCCACAGGAGATGTATATTTTCTTCCCTTGTTATAAAAAAAGACCGCTGGCTGAAAGTAAAATTTTGATTTCTGAGATAACCTTATATCAGCAATAATGCCGATATGAACACCGCTTCTGGAAGAATAATTGTGACGAATAGAATCCCAACCGGGAAGATTATTGGTTTCTTTTACAGAAGAAACACTTGGGCCGCCAGCAATACCAATTCTGACCTGTGAATGGGCACAAAAGATTGCAAGAATAAATATAAGCAGGGTAAGTCCTGATTTTTTCATTAGTAGGAATTTGGTTTATCAAAGGACGCCCGGCAAGCCGGGATGGGTATTTAACGTAAAAACTGAAAATAAATTTTACAAATCGAATTTGATAGCCTGTGCAAGTGGAAGATTGGGGCTATAATTTATCGTATTGGTTTGCCGGCGCATATAATTTTTCCATGCATCGCTGCCACTTTCCCTGCCTCCGCCTGTTTCCTTTTCGCCTCCAAAAGCACCACCGATCTCAGCTCCGCTCGTGCCTATGTTTACATTGGCGATGCCGCAGTCGCTTCCCTCATGCGATAGAAATTGTTCGGCTTCCCGAAGATTGAGAGTCATGATCGAGGATGACAAACCCTGTGGAACTCCGTTTTGTATGGCAATAGCTTCATCCATCGTTTTATATTTTAGCAAATACAAAATAGGAGCAAAGGTTTCCTGTTGTACAATTATAGAATTAGGTTCTACTTCGGCAATACATGGTCTTACATAACAACCACTTTCATATCCGTCACCTTTTAATACTTCTCCTTCAATAATAAATTTGCCTCCTTCAGCCTTGCATTCTTTGATGGCTTCCTGGTACATTTCTACCGCGTCTTTATCGATCAATGGACCTACTAAATTTTTTTCCGCCAGTGGGTCGCCGATCGTTAGCCTTTTATAAGCTGAAACCAATCTTTCCTTTACCGAACCGTAAACATCTTCATGAACAATCAGGCGACGTGTGGTTGTACATCGCTGACCCGCTGTGCCCACCGCGCCAAAGACAGCGCCGCGAATGGCAATATCCAAATCTGCGTCTTTGGAAATGATAATAGCATTGTTGCCACCCAGTTCAAGCAACGCTCTTCCCAGGCGTGCAGCAACGGCCGAACCTACAGCCTTCCCCATTCTTACAGAACCTGTTGCCGATATCAATGAAATTCTTTTATCGTTTGCCATCCATTCACCCACCTCTCTTTTACCAATGACCAAATTGCAAACGCCTTCCGGAATGTTATTAGCGGCCAGAACTTTTGAAATAATATGCTGGCATGCTATTCCGCAAAGAGGAGTTTTTTCCGATGGTTTCCATATGCACACATTACCGCAAACCCAGGCAAGCATGCTGTTCCAGCTCCATACTGCGACAGGAAAATTAAAAGCAGAAATGATTCCGACAACCCCCAACGGATGCCATTGCTCATACATTCTGTGTCCCCTGCGTTCGCTATGCATTGTTAACCCGTGGAGTTGCCTCGAAAGTCCGACAGCGAAATCGCAGACATCAATCATTTCCTGCACTTCACCATAACCTTCCTGCAAACTTTTTCCCATTTCAAAGGATACCAATTTTCCAAGCGGTTCTTTGTATTCACGCAACGCCTCACTAATCTGCCTTACAATTTCGCCACGTGCAGGCGCAGGCATCATTCGCCAATATAAAAATGCTTGTTGTGCTGTTTGAATTGTCTTTTCATAACTCTCAGGATCGGTGGTTGTCACAGAACCAACTAAATTCCCATCGACTGGTGAATAGGAGTGAAGGAGTTCTCCTTTTGTATTTAACCAATTACTTCCTGTACTTGCACCTTTGTTTTCTTTTTGCAGGTTGAGAATTTCAAGAAAATCCATAATAAGAAAATTTGGAAAGCAAAGTTAGCAGATGAGAACTTAAAAGATAATAGAGCATAATTGCCTAATTATAAATTGTCATCCGTCAAATACCATCTAATATTGTTCCTGCTCATTAGGAAAATCTTTCGATTTAACATCTTTAATGTATTGTTGAACTGCTGTGGTTGCCTGGTCATGAATATTTGAATACTGACGGAGAAAGCGGGGCTTAAATTCTGTATTTATTCCAAGCATATCATGCATTACCAAAACCTGTCCGTCACAATTGCCGCCGGCCCCGATGCCAATGGTAGGAATATGAATACTTTCAGAAACTTCTTTTCCAAGATGAGCGGGAATCTTTTCAAGTACAATAGCAAAGCAGCCTGCTTTTTCCAGCATCTTTGCATCTTTTTTTAATTTATTCGCTTCGGGCTCATCTTGTGCACGTACAGCATATGTTCCGAATTTATAAATTGATTGCGGAGTTAATCCCAGGTGACCCATCACGGGCACGCCGGCAGAAATAATACGCCGTACTGAATCGAGCACTTCCTCACCGCCTTCTAATTTTACAGCATGCGCACCGGTTTCTTTCATAATGCGCACCGCAGAAGCTAAAGCGATATCTGAATTAGATTGGTATGAACCGAAAGGAAGATCCACTACTACAAGGCAACGATTTATGCCACGAATTACTGATGAGGCATGGTAGATCATTTGGTCCAGTGTGATCGGCAAAGTAGTTTCATGACCCGCCATTACATTGGATGCAGAATCACCGACGAGTATCACATCAATTCCAGCTTCATCAAAAATTTTTGCAAATGAAAAATCATACGCGGTGAGCATCGAGATTTTTTCACCCGTTGACTTCATTTTTTGCAGTGTGTTGGTTGTAATCTTTTTTATTTCTTTCTGTACGCTCATAAAAACGCAGGTTTTAAAGAGGTTTGCGAATATGTCCCTGCGTTAGAATAAAACATACTTGCCGGAATAATGGCGCAATATAGTCAGGATTAATAATTCGTCTTTAAAATTTCTTCTGGGATTAATTCACCGATTTTTAACCTGCTCGTAAAGTGTGTGGATCAATCCATCTGCCAATCCTATTTTAGGAACGAATATTTCCTCAGTATCAACCCAACGCATTACATTAATATAAATAAGCAAGGCGGGAACAATCACGTCGGCACGATCTTCTCGCAAGCGATAATAGGCTATTCGTTCTGATACAGACAGATTATTGAATTCCTTATAATAGTCACGCAATAGCTCGAGAGAAAGAGGTTTGCCTTCTTTTCTTTTTGACAGGGAAAAAATTTTATTGATATTTCCACCCGAACCAATAGCAGTTACATGATGATAACCCTTTGTTTTGGTTTTGATAAATTCCTTCATTTCATCCCAACTTTTTTCAGTAACCTGGCTCTTCAGCAATCGAATGGTGCCAATATTGAATGATTCTTTGAAAACAAGTTTACCATCACTAAAAAATGTAAGTTCTGTACTTCCACCTCCTACATCTATATACAAATATGATTCGTCTTTATTCAGATTTTCAGCAATGTGGTTTTCGTAAATGAAAGAAGCTTCCTCCTGTCCGCTGATGATCTCTATTTCAATCCCCGTTTCCGTTTTTATTTTTTTGATAATGTCTTCTGAATTTGCTGCATCACGCATAGCGGAAGTGGCGCAGGCTTTTAAATGTTTTACATCATATACTTCTAACAAATATTTATAAGACTTAATGGTCTTAATGATCTTATCTGTCTTTTCAGACGAAATTTCACCTCTGCCAAATACATCAAAACCCAAACGGAGCGGGACGCGGACAAGCGCCATTTTGATAAATTCAGGTGCAGACGAATTGTCTTTAGTTGTATGAACAACATCGCTTATTAATAGTCTCGCTGCATTACTTCCTATGTCAATGGCTGCCAATCTCACTATATTTTATTTTTTTTGGCTAAAAAATGATAAGTTTCAACCTGCGAACGTATTTTCTTTTTTCCTTTAGAAGAAACATAATCGTTGCTTAGTTCATTATTCAACCATCTTGCCTTTACGTTATCGTTGAGCTGAATATTTAAAATATTCTTGAGTTCTTTTTTTATAGATTCATCAGTGATGGGGCAAGTGGCCTCCACGCGATGATCAAGATTGCGTATCATCAAGTCAGCCGAAGATATATAAACTTTCTCTTTGCCCCCGTTGTGAAATACCCACACCCGGGCATGTTCCAAATACTCATCTACAATGCTGACAGCTGTAACCGGTTTTTTAAATTTATTGTTTTCTGAAAGCAAGCAAAATATTCCTCGTATGATAAGTTTGATTTCTACTCCTCCTTTGGCGGCTTCATATAACCGCTCGATCATATCGCCATCGGAAAGAGAATTCATTTTAAGGAGAATTGACGCAGGCTTTTTTGCTTTTGCATTTTTGATCTCATTGTTGATGAGTTTGTGTAATTGTTTACGAAGAATAAGCGGACTTGGAATTATCATTTTACAAGCCTTCAAAAAATGCTCACCGCTTTTTGGCTGTTCCAGGAAATTAAAAATCCTGTTGGCATCGGCCATAATTTTTTGATTAGATGTAAGCAGGCACTGATCGGCATACACCATCGCCGTTTTTTCATTCAGGTTACCGGTACTTACAAAGCCATAGTAAGTACTCCTATCATTGATCCTTTTTTTAATGGCACATATCTTGGCGTGAATTTTCATATTCGGAATGCCTGTGAGTACTCTTGCACCCTCTTCTTCCAATCGTTCTTTCCATTCAAGATTGGCTTCTTCATCAAACCTGGCTCTTAATTCAAGCATCACGGTTACGTGTTTACCATTTCTTACGGCATTGATCAAAGCGTTTATGATCTTTGACTGGGAAGCCAACCTATAGCAAGTAATCTTGATACTTGTAACATCCGGATCGACTGCTGCCTCCCGCAAAAGATCTATCACCGAACTAAAAGAATGGTAAGGGAAATTGAGCATTACGTCACGTTTCATCACCACATCGGTTATCCGATTGTCTGCAAGCAGCGGATGCACAAATGGTTTTCTGCGATCATTTTTTTTAGCGAAAACACTTTCAGGAAAATCCATAAAATGCCTGAAGTTGTGAATTCGTGCTCCCGGAATAAGGTTATCTCTTTTTGTCAAACTCATCCGCCGTATAAGATATTCAAGAAGTGCGGGATCCATTTCGCGATCGTACACAAACCGGACGGGCTTTCCTTTCCGGCGATTTTTTAATCCTTTCTCAATTTTTTGAATTAATGAAGTAGATATGTCATTGTCAATATCAATTTCAGCATCCCGCGTCACTTTAAAAACATGAGCACTGTATTGATCATATCCGAAGTAGGAAAAAATTTCAGGCAGGTTAAACCGGACCACATCTTCCAGTAAAATAATATGATGCTCATTATCGGGCGAAGGCAACTGTATAAACCGACCCAGAACTCTGCTAGGAATTTCGATCAGCGCATAATCTTTCTTAAGGGGCTTTTGTCTTTTCCACATAACGACCCCGAGATAAATGGATTTATCCCGCAGGTAAGGAAAGTTGGGAATAGTTTGAATCATCAGCGGAATTACATTTGCACTGACTTCTTCTTCATAATATTGACGTACAAACTCCTTTTGTTTTTCGTTCAATTCTTTTTCTGTGATCAAAAAAATTTTTGCTTTCTCTAATTCTTTCTGAACGTTTTCCCAGATACGGTTGAATTCGCTTTGCTGATTAAGAACGATCATTTGAATTTCATCCAGGATCTTTTGCGGTTCTGATTCGAGGTGCATCGTCGCCATTGCTTTGGATCTGAACTCTACCATACGTTTTAAAGTGGCAACACGGACTCTGAAAAACTCGTCGAGGTTATTTGAAAAAATTCCAAGGAAGCGAACTCGTTCGCGAAGGGGAACAGCGGGATCGGCCGCCTCCTGTAAAACTCTTGCGTTGAATGAAAGCCAGCTTATGTCTCTGAATATCGTCTTGCGTTTCGAAGAATCCATAAATATTTTATAGTGAAGAATAAAATTAAGAAACGATGCGTATGCGCAGCATTAAGTTTCAAAAGAATTTTGTAAAGACTTCAAAGAGTTTTTATTGATCTGTTGAAAGCAAATCCTGAAGTCGAATAAAAATATTACTTCGCAAAAATTTTACACGAATAATTTTTTAAAGCATGGGGAATGCCCGGAGAGGAAAAATTAATCTTTTATGCAACGAACTGAAAATCCTTTTCCCTTATTTTCCGGGGAACCATCACTGTTGAAAGCCTCACTGAAATAATTGACACTGCAACTCCATGCCTCACCAGGTGAAATCTCCGACAAACCCCACCAATAACCAACAGTACCTATATTGTGGAATTCTCCGTCAACGTCCCGAAAACCTGATAAGTAGCCTTTAAATCCGTTTTCATTTGACTGTAGATTTCCTCCTGCAACCTTTTCGCCACCGGACTCGTTAACAAGTTTCATCCATTCTGCTTCGGTTGGTATATGCCAACCTTTAGGCGCTAATCCTCTTTTATCATTTATCGCATACCAGTTATAAAGTTTCCCATATTTTTCATTTGCCGTATCATCATAATAATAGCACCATGCAGGTCGTTTCAGTCTCCCCGCGCTTTCCCATTCTTCAATATTTTTGGCCTCAGGTATAGTATCGCCATTTTGAAAGGTCGCCACATCTAGGTTTTGGGTCAACCACGCTTGCTCACCAATCTTAATAAAAGATAAGTTATTTGTTTCCTCAACGGCTATGGCGGTTTCTTTTTTTTCTGGGGCCTTATTTACAAGAAACTTTTTGTTTTCCGGAAATGCTTGTGTTAATTTTGAGTCATTCGTTTCATCTGCATCTTTTATACATCTGATGGAATTACCAAATTGTTTCCATCCGGTGCTTCGGCCAATATCATTTGTGTTAAAACCTAAGTAACGATTCCAGGCGCTGTAGGAATCAAATTCGGTCGAAGACCACCAATAAGTATATCTACCCTCAAATGAGAATAATTCGACACTTCGAATACCAGCGGGAAGGGCAGTGAAACCGGTTTCATTATTACCATTTCCTCCATTTGTCCATCCTTTTGAAGATTTAATTTTTGAGGATGATTCTATTTTTCCTCCAAGAAAAGTAGATAGTTCTGTCCATTCATCATCAGATGGAATATGCCATCCTTTCGGAGCAAGGCCGCGAGAATCTACAACAGCATACCAATTATAAAGTTTTCCATATTTTTCGCCATTTCTTTCATCGCCTTCATAGTAACACCATGCACCCGTTTTAAAATTGCTCCAAACTTTTGGATCCTGTACCTGGGGAATCGTATCGCCATTACGATAAGTACTTACATTTAAATTTTCAGCCATCCATAGCTGTCGCCCGATTTTTACAGTCTTGTAAGTTTTGCCATCTTGTGCTACAACCTGAACGTTTGTATTTATCCCAATTGCAAATATTACTGCTACAAAAAATGATAATTTCATTTATTACTGTTTTGGTCAGATATGAGATAAAATGCAAGTCAATTTCTTTCAAACCTGACCCCGCTTGCCATCTTACAGAGCATACGTAAATGTTCAGATTTTCTCTTGTAAGACAGCATAAAAATATTAATCCTCCTGACAAACATCAAAACGTTTACTTATTAAAATAATTTTAAAGATTGACTTTTTTTGTCTGCAAACCCTGCGCCGTTTGCTCCGGGCATAAAAAATTCACCGATTCTGTCGCAGAGGTTCATGAAACATTAAGTCATGTAGTAAGCATAACATTGCATAAATAGATTGTTACAATATGTAATTTCCTCAACATTTCCCTGTCTATTCTACCGCCATTGATTTTTGAAGCGATCCCATGTGGTAAGGCCAATTTTGAATTGGACCGGGTTGTTGAATTTATTTGCTGCAGAACTCACCACATATATTCCCAATTTTACTCTTGCCAGGGGGTTAAAAGGCCATTTAAAAACTCTTTCCAGGCCGGCGAAGAATTCAAAATAGCGAAGGCTCCTCTCCTGGGTTATTAAAAATCCTCCGCCAGCCACTTCTTGTAGTTTTAAATTTTTCATGAAAGGAATGCGGTTGATAAAAAAGCCATTGAACTCATGAAGCAAATTGCCCTGGAAATAGCGATGGAACACCGGGAAAGTAGAATCAAGAGCCTGGAAAGCCTTTTGCGGATTTTGAAAAAAGATCGGATCACCTTGCCGCATGAATTTGTAATCAATGATTCGAAGGTCTTTTGTATTTGGAAAATTTCCGGTTTTGATATTATACGACGTATTTCCGGCAACTCCAAGATTGATCTGCTGTTGTATACCAAATTCCAGGTAATCAAAATTTATTTTACTGTTGAATAGTTTAGGTATCCCTTTTCTCCATGTAAAATAAAAAGTGGGCCATTTAGATCCCAGGTTTATTTTTTCTTTTGGCTCACGGATATATTTCTGTTGCGGCGTATAAAAAAGTTTGATTTGATTATAGGTGGCATTATACGGGTCAAATTGCACAGGTGGTTCATTGGCGATACCAAAAATACTGTCCGCATTGTTTCCCACTTTATAATTTGCCACAGAGCGACGAAAAGCAATTTCAAATTCATTCATAATAGTAAAGCCGTTAAAAATCTCCAGTTCGTGCCCTACCGACAGAGAATTGTTCAGATAAATATTGCTTCGCTTCAATACATTTACCCAGGCATCGCCAGGATAAATAAAATCAAAATATCGTCCCACTTTCAAACTGTATTTTCCGTGATTAAACGGATTATACATTCGTTTTACCTCCACTGTGCCATTTACATCTTTGTTCCGAAAGCCATAGCTGATGTCTGCTTCGAGTGAAAGGTCTTTACGTGAAGTAAACGTTTTTCGATAGGCTCCTGCCAGTTTCAATCTCGCTCCGCCGAAAGCGACAGGTTGAATAAGTGAAGTAATTGGAGGCACTATCCACATTCTTTCCTCATGGTGATCATTAAATATTTGACCGAAAATCAACATCTTTTTCCATGTGATCTTGTTTAATACCCGATCCATCGAATCTAAATAAGATTCACTGCGCATATACTGGTAGATGCTATCCTGGTATTTTATATACAGTTCTTGCTGTTTGGACATCGGTTCTGTTCTCACTGATTTCCAAAATGTGGAATCCCTTTCATAAGCATTTTGGGAGGTGGAACTAACTTCGTTTCCAAAATATCCCTTTTTGAAATCTTTCTTTAACTGGTAGTTCGAATAAATGGCAATGGTTTCGCCATATCGTTTTCCTTTTCTGGATTTGATATAATAATTGAATTGCTGCCGGCTGATCATTCTCGCACTGTCACCCACTTTTTCATATTCTTGCTTTACGTCCATATAATCGTATTCGGGCATATGGGCAGGCGGTAGCCTGAATTCAGCGCTAAACACATCCCATGTACTGTCTTGTATTGTTATTTCACCTTCGATAGTGGCATTGCTTAGCTGTCTTGGTTTAATAGCTATTGTGTACACCTTCGGTTTTTGGGTACGGTCAATTTTTAATGTTTTGAAACGATAGGCCACCAAACCGCTATAACTAAGCGGTGATACAAAAGGTATCTTGGAAACAGGTGGTGTTTGAATTAGGTTGTTGTATAAATAAAAATCTCCTTCGGTTGCGGACAGATAAAAAAGACTTTCTGTGTTTCCTCTTTTGTTTACTCCTGTCCGCTCTTCTTTTATTTTACCGTTTTCATTTTTGTCAAGATGCAAGGAAACTTCCGTGAGCGACATGTTATTAAAATCTTCCTTGCCGATACTGTCGATCTCTTCTGATTTCTTTTTTTTGATAAAGCCGGAATCTCGCTGAAAAGCTTTGATATAGACATTGCATGAATAAGAACCGATAGCATTTAAAATCGATTCCTTACTTCGGATCACATTTCGAATAAGCTCTTCCGCCCGGTCCTTGGATTTTGCTTTTATGACCACTTCTGAAAGATTTGTTGCCTCGTCTTCCATAATGATTGTTTCATCCACATCTTCGTTGTTAACATAAATAGGCACAACCTGGGTTTTATATCCAACCAGGCTTATTATCACATCGTATTTACCTCTTTCTACATTAAAGGCGAATGAGCCATCATCCTTGCTCACCGACCCTCTTTTTAGTTCCTTGATCTGGACACTTGCCAACGGCAGAGGCTCGTTCTTATCGTTCACAATGTGCCCCGACAATTTATATAATTGGGCATGCCCACACAGGGTCAACAATAAAAACAAGATTATCGGGCTAAATTTTAGCTTCATTCAAGATGCCTTAAAACTGTAAATTTTGCATTTCTTCAGAGCCATTCCCAAGACAAAAATATCTTTTCAAATTCTTTAACAGAAAAGCAGCAGAGAAATGATACACGAGAAACGATAAATATCAGGACGTGTGATATAGGAACTTATTTTTTTCTGAAGAACAAAACCCCGGTTAATTTTCAAGATCATTTTTGCTTAATTTTTTCAAGGATCGAGCTGGTAGAAAATCCTTCAATAATGGGATTGATAACTACTCTGCCTCCATTTGCTATTACTTCTCTGGCCCCGGCTATTTGTTCAATGGTATAATCACCACCTTTTACCAGCACATCAGGCTTTATAGCATTAATTAACTCAAGAGGCGTATCTTCTTCAAAAATTATTACCGCATCAACTATCATCAACGAAGCAAGTATCAATGCCCTTGAATCCTGCGGTACGATCGGTCGTTTATTTCCTTTCAGCCTTTTTACCGATTCATCAGAATTGATTCCAACAATTAAAAAGTCGCCTTCTTTGGCAGCCCGTGACAGAGAGAAAATATGACCCGGGTGAATAATATCAAATACCCCGTTTGTAAAGACAATATTTTTTTCCAATACTTTCCATTGGGTAATTTTTTGTAAAAGCTGCGGCAGTGTAAAAATTTTTTCCGATATGATCTCAACCTGCTTCAGGGATATTTCTTTTTTTGTTGAAGTAAGGAATTGCTACAAAGCTAAAAATTCCTCCAAGGAGAATAACAAAAGTTTGAACCAACCAAAGGATCCACCCAAATGCAAGTGCAATACCTTCCTTTAGTCCATACAGTTCCATCGTTTTTTTAACAAGCAAGGCATAAGCTCCGATGCCACCGGGTGTGGCAATGACTCCAACACTGCCGGCAGACAGAAGAGCAAATGTTTCTTTAACGCCATACTGCCGGGTTTCCTGGAATGCATAAAATCCAAGATAGGTACCCAAGAAATAGCAGGACCATAAGGCAAGTGTATATAGCAAAAAGAGACCGCGCTTTTTTAAATGCTGAACGGCGCTGATACCCTGCCACACACTTCGTGTGATTTGTTTAAATAATCCTACCACATCATTGATGGTCTTTTTCTTAATCAGCATCCATAAAAGAAGACCAATTGCGATTACTGCAATGAATATTGCACCTATTAAAAAACCTGAAATCTTTTTTTTCGCCGGTTCATGGGGAGAATGAAAAAATGCATTTATCAGGTCGGTGTATAAGTTAGGTTGTATGGCAAATGTGATAGCGAAAATAAGAAGAAGTGTAAGTGCATCTATAACTCTTTCAAGTATTATGGTCCCTACCAGTTTATCTGCAGGCACTTTTTCATATTTGGCCAGCACGGTACATTTTAATATTTCTCCAAGCCTGGGTACAGCCATATTGGTTAAATAACCGATCATAACCGCAAAAAAAGCATTTTCCGTTCTCGTGTGAAAACCAAGAGAGCCAATGAGAAGTTTCCATCTTACCGCTCTTACTAAATGACTTAAAATGAGAACCAGGAAAACGGGAACAATCAGCCAATATCTTGCATGACTTAACGCGACTCTTATCTGAGCCCTTTCCTGGTGATTCAGATCTTTTAAAGACCACCAGGCAAGAAAAATCCCTAAACCGAGGAAAATAAGATATTGAAGTATTGTAGTCAGTTTTTTCTTCACAACGCCGAAAGTAAACTGACAACTCCAATTCTCAAAACAAATACTGTAAACTTATATTTAATCGTCAGAGTTTATTGCCTTCTTTGGGAAAGACTATGCGGGGCTTAAACTGTTTTGCTTCTTCAAAAGAAATACCGGCATAAGAAATAATGATAATTATATCTCCTGTCATTCCTCTTCTTGCTGCAGGTCCATTAAGACAACATATACCGGAACCCCGTTTTCCTTTGATAACATAAGTATCAAGACGTTCCCCGTTATTGACATTTACTATTTGTACTTTTTCGTTTTCGATTATGTTAGCGGCATCCATAAGGTCTTCATCAAGGGTAAGACTACCTACATAGTTCAAATTTGATTCGGTTATGACAGCCCGGTGAATTTTCGATTTTAAGATTTCAATTTGCATAGATCAAAAATTAATAACTCTTTAAGTTCCGATATTTCGTTCTCTATATTGAATTGTGCCTCTAATTGATCATGATATTATCAATCAGGCGAACGCCGTCTATATATGCTGCCGCAAGGCAGAGAATATCTGTATCCGGTTCATTGTCGTCTACGGGTAAAAGGGTGGCTGCATCTGCAATTTCTACATAGTCCGTTTTAAACCCTTTTTCATGAAGACGCTCAGCGGCATCTTTTTTCAATTTGTCAGCAGATTCTTTACCGAATTTTCCTTTCACAAAAAGGAGCGTACTATAAATAGCCGGCGCCTGTGCACGTTGTTCTTCGTCTAATCGCATATTGCGACTACTCATTGCCAGGCCATCGGTTTCACGAAGAATAGGACAGATTCTTATTTTGATTTCCTCCTGCCAACCCATTATATAAATCAATTTCATTATTATCATGCATTGCTGATAATCTTTTTGGCCTAAATAAAGTCTGCCGGGCTGGACGACATTTAAGAGTTGTTCTACGGCCATACAGACGCCTTGAAAATGCCCGGGTCTGAATTTCCCTTCAAGAATGGTATCAAGATAACCAAGATCGAAGTGCCTTTCTTTATCAAAGCCTTCAGGATAAACTTCTTCAACATTGGGAAGAAATAAAATATCACAGCCATTTGTTTCCAATTTAAAAATATCCTCTTTTAGTGTAGAAGGATATTTTTTAAAATCGTTGATATCATTGAACTGTGCAGGATTTACAAAAATACTACAGACAGTGACCTGGTTTTCGGCAATTGAATATTTCAGTAAAGAAAGGTGGCCGTCGTGCAATGCTCCCATTGTAGGTACAAAGCCAATGCCCTGGTTTTTTTGCCTGCAAATTTGTAAATGATTTTGCAGGTCTTTTGCTTTTTTAAATATGATCATTTCCGGTTATTGATACCAAAATGCCTTTTGAACTAAAGTTCACAATAAAATGGCTAATTTTGCGGTCTTTAAAAATACCGACCACTAAAAGCTCCTAACATGTCAGCAAAGAAAAGAATTTTATTTATTGCCAACGAAATGTCCCCTTATCTTGAGCTCACTGAATTTTCGGAAATAGTAAATAAGCTGGCAATAAAGGCTAACGACAATGGTTTTGAAGTGCGTTGTATCATGCCCCGGTTTGGTGTTATTAATGAGCGCAGGCATCGTTTGCATGAAGTGGTCCGCCTTTCCGGGATCAATGTTTCCATCGATAACGAAGACTATCCGCTCCAGATAAAAGTGGCATCATTGCCGAATGCAAGACTACAGGTTTATTTTTTAGATAACGAAGAGCTTTTTAAACGCAAATTTATTTTTAACGATGAACATGAAAAATGGTTTGATGATAATGGCTTACGCACCATTTTCTTTTGCAAGGGCGCTTTGGAAACAGTAAAAAAATTCGGTTGGCCTCCTGACGTTATTCATTGCAGCGGTTGGATGACCGGTCTTATCCCATGCTATTTAAAAACTGTTTACAAGAAAGAACCGGTGTTTTCGCACAGTAAAATTCTTTTTACAATAGGACAAAATACTTTTAAAGAGAAGTTAGGGTCTGATTTTTTGAAGAAAGCGTTTATTCATCCTTCATTAAAAGACAAGGACCTTGAAGTATACAAGGAAGCAAACAACACAGCCATGTTTCGGGGAGGTGCAAGCTATGCAGATGCAATAACCTTTGGGGGGGAAAAAATTGAAAAGAAATTGCTGGATGAATTTTCTAAAGTGAAGGGTAAAAAAACTTTGCCTTATAATGCGGAGTCAGATTTAACAGACTATTTACAACTGTATGGCGATCTTGCGAGCAAATAAAGATATTCCCTTACAGATAAGCTCACTACAGACGAAAATTAATTTTATATCCCTAATCAAAGTTTTGTGAAGTTTCATATCTCAGTCTTTTCGCTCGGCATAGTTTTTTTAAGTTCCCTCATACTTTTTCCTTCATGCAGAAGAATAAATGAAGCCACTGAATTGGGCGACGGGCTGATACCCGCTGTCGATAACATTCACACGTTTGAGGTGTCTCTGGATGCGATCACAAATAATTCTTTACTTACAGATAGTACGCAGGTCTTTTACAGCGATCTGGTAGCTTTAGGCGATATTAATGATCCGGAGTTCGGACATACTCATGCCAATGTGGATTTTAATATCAGTCCTTCTAGTTTTGGTACATACCCTTTTGTAAAGTCAGACTCTTTAAATATAGATTCCGTTGTTCTTTCACTATCATACCAAACCGCTTACGGCGATACGATGAACAATGGGATACAAACCTTGCATGTTTATGAAATTGATCCGAATGCGGGATTCAATGATACCACTCTTTACAAATACAGCGATCCTTCGTCTGATTTTCCAACAACAGGCCCTGATCTCGGTTCAGCTACTTTCACAATCAAAAATTTAAAAGATACTATTACTCTCATAAGGGGCACGGACACTACACAGGTAAACAATGTGGTGAGAATTAAATTAGACAACTCGCTCGGTACCCGATTTGCACAATATGATACGACGAATGCTTATAAAAATGATTCTTTATTCCGCACTCTGTTTGCCGGCCTGGCAATAAAGGCGGACGCTGTTGGAAATGCATTAAGCTATTTTGATCTGTCCGATGTTTCGAATACAAAGCTGACCGTATATTTCAGATATGGTAAAAGTGATACAGCTTCATTTGATTTCCATCATGTGGTAAGTGGACAAACAAATTACATTGACAGGCAAAATGGCGGCAATTATCTCACTTATCTGAATAATGGTGCATCGGATAAAATTTATTTGCAATCTGCACCCGGATCCTATGTATCACTAAAAATTCCAGCGCTTGACAGTTTCAAGAACAAAGTGATCCACCGGGCAGAGATTGTAGCTACGAAAATTCCTTCTGCCTCAGATGATATATTTACAGCTCCTTCGCAGCTTATACTGGATAAAGTAAATAGCGGAACCCCGGACACAGCGTCGATGCTTGAAAAGGATCTTACAACAGATGTAACCGGAATTGTTGGATTTTCTTCATTTGGAGGGCGCTTACTTTCTGACAATACTTTTCGGTTTAATGTTTCAAGATATGTACAGGGAATTATAACAAGGCACGAACCCAATGACACATTAAGGATATATGCCCCACTGCGAACTACACTGTTTAATTCTACTTACAATACCTACCTTTCTGTGGCTGTACTTGATGCCATTGCGAAGGGCCGGGTTGTTTTAGGTGGCGGCAATTATTCCGATTCCACAATGCGGTTAAAATTGAGGATAATATATTCAGATCTCTGATTCCTGCGATATATATTTGCATCCGCATTGCCAGATTTCAAGCGTTTTAAATTTATAAATCTGAAATCAATATGTCTTATTTGTTTACATCTGAGAGTGTTTCTGAGGGTCATCCTGATAAAGTGGCCGACCAGATATCCGATGCCTTAATTGATCACTTCCTTGCTTTTGATCCCAATTCAAAAGTAGCTTGCGAAACCCTGGTTACCACAGGGCAGGTAGTACTTGCCGGCGAAGTAAAGTCCAGGGCTTACCTGGATGTACAGGAGATTGCACGTGGTGTGATCCGCGATATTGGTTATACCAAAAGCGAATATATGTTCGAGGCTCACTCTTGTGGCGTTCTTTCTGCCATTCATGAGCAATCAGCCGATATTAACCAGGGTGTGGAAAGAATTAAAAAAGAAGAACAAGGTGCCGGCGACCAGGGAATGATGTTTGGCTATGCTACCAATGAAACAGAAGATTATATGCCCCTGGCATTGGACCTGGCTCACAAACTATTGCAGGAGCTTGCCGCGCTAAGAAGAGAAAACAAACAAATAAAATATTTGAGACCGGATGCTAAAAGCCAGGTCACATTAGAATATGACGACCAAAACAAACCTGGCCGTATTGATGCTATTGTTGTATCTACTCAGCATGATGATTTTGATACCGAAGAAAAAATGCAGGCAAAGATCAGGAAAGATATTATCGGAATTTTAATTCCGAGAGTGAAGAGTAAGTATAAAAAATATGCGCATTTTTTCAATAATAAAATAAAATACCACATAAACCCGACCGGCAAATTTGTGATTGGCGGGCCGCATGGTGATACAGGTCTTACAGGAAGAAAAATCATTGTAGATACTTATGGTGGTAAAGGCGCACATGGCGGCGGAGCTTTCAGCGGAAAGGATCCAAGCAAGGTGGATCGCAGTGCTGCTTATGCTACACGTCATATTGCGAAAAATCTTGTAGCTGCCGGAGTCTGCGATGAGGTGCTGGTACAGGTCTCTTATGCTATTGGTGTAGCGCAACCTACAAGCATCAATGTAAATACGTACGGCACGTCAAAAGTTAAAATGAATGATGCTGCAATTGCTGAGAAGGTGAAAGATATTTTTGATATGCGACCTTATTTTATTGAACAGCGTTTAAAGTTGCGCAACCCTATTTATAGTGAAACAGCTGCTTATGGTCATATGGGTCGTAAGCCCCGAATTGTTGAAAAAACTTTCGTTTCTCCTGAAGGGAAAACAGTCAAAAGAAAAGTGGAGTTATTTACCTGGGAAAAATTAGACTATGTCGATAAAGTAAAAAAAGCGTTCGGATTAAAATAAAAAACATAATTTTTTAGCTTGGTGCCATGATCTTTATCGTGGCATTTTTATTTAAGAACTAAACCTATTTTTGATCAGTGAAAAATTTTCGCCAACAGCGTCGTCCTAAAAAAAGCTCCCTGGTCATTGGAAGAAATGCGGTAAGAGAAGCTATTGAATCAGGCAAACAACTAGACAGGATTTATCTTCAAAATACCGCTCATGGTAAATTGGTGGAAGAAATAAAATCACTGGCGATTCAGCACCAGATTCCAATTAATAAAGTTCCTGTTGAAAAATTGAACGGCTTTAATGTAAGCGATCACGAAGGTGTTGTGGCACAGCTTGCAAAAGTTCACTATTATGATTTACAGGAAACAATTTCTTTCGTTGTGGAAAAAGGAGAGTCGCCATTATTTCTGATCCTGGATGGCATTACTGACATAAGAAATATCGGAGGCATTTCGAGAACGGCATTTTGTTGTGGTGTGCATGCGCTTATTATTCCTGACAAAGGAGTGGGTGCCTTGAGTGAAGATGCGATCCTGACTTCTGCGGGAGCGTTGGAAAAAATTGCTATATGCAGGGTAAACAGTTTGATGAAAGCAGTAGATGAATTGCATTTGAATGGAATAAAAGTTTTTGCGAGTGAAATGAAAGCGCAAAAAAATGTTTTTGATTGCGATTTCAGCGAGCCCTGCGCTATAATAATGGGCAGTGAAGAAAAAGGAATTTATCCGGCCTTAATAAAATTAGCTGATGAAAAATTCAAAATTCCCATGACGGGAGATTTTGAATCGCTGAATGTGGGAGTGGCAACAGGAATGATATTGTATGAAGTGATAAAACAAAGAATGGGATAAGGTTTAGTGAAATGCTTTTTACATTATCTTTTCTTGTTTATCTCATAGGTGATGCCCAAAAAGAAACCATTACTGTCGTGTGAAGGATTGCGTTGAATGCCTTTGATATTACCATTTGATAAATGAAAATGCCTTATTCCTAACTCAATTGAAAGCTTATTTTTTAAATGAAATCCTATTCCGCTTCCGTACTTTGATAAGAAATTAAATTTTGTTCCGGTTCTTGCTGTGTCGTTTTCCCAGCCTGTGCCGCTAAGTGGAAACTTCGCGAAACTGTAAGAGATGCCAGCGCCATAATGAAAAAATAAATTTATGTTTTTGCTTTTGTATAAAAACCATCTTGCAAATGGCATAATACCCAATGTCCATGTTTTGTTTAGCTTGTCATTAAAATGAAATGAATTCCATTCTATTCCTAAAGACATCCATTTTCTTGTTTCATATAATACACTCATGTCATTATTGAGTACAGTTGTGTAAGGGTTTTTATATCCAAACCCGTAGCCTCCTTCGCAGTAGACAAATATTTTTTTTTGAAAAGCCGTATCTTTTTTTGTTAGAAGAAGAGAAACTGCTACCGCCGCGGATCCCCACACAAAGCCAAAGGCAGTTGACAACTGAAGTGGTTTTAACCCTAAAGGATCCTGGTACCATTTTGTAAACGGCGGATACATTTTTGAATTTTGACCTATTCCATTTTGTGCCAGTAAACAGCAAAAAGAAAAGATCAATATGAAAAGCCTTAAAATATATTTACAGTGTTTAATGATCATTCTTCGGCAATAAGTTTAATAATACATTGTCGATTTTTATTTTTTGGTCGAAGTATTAAAACGCAATGAGCCTCCTATTGAAAAATTGCTATTCGCTTTATGTAATTCTGGTGCTGACAGATTTGCGGAAAGCATGTAGCTTGTATGAAACAGGAAATTTTTCCAGCCAAACCGAAGTTCAATGCCTGGTTCCCACATCACACGAAAAGGGTTATTGTATATACTTTGCGCCTGGGCGGTACTGTAAGGCTCCCGTGCATTGTCAAAGGCTGTGTCGATTTTAATATTGACTCCGGTAAATCTTGATAGGAAGCCAAGGTGAACTGTTTTCTTAATATTACTTACAGCAAAAGCGGGCTGAATAAAATAGCGTGTAAAGTTGACCTGTGAATTTCCGGTTGCATGGATATTATCTATTTTTCCTGCTCCAATTCCTGCATAAGTTTCAAAATGCCATTCCTTTGAAAGATGGGTAACATATCCGACCCCTCCATCAAAGCCATGATATTTTAGCTTGTCATCCGAACCTGATCCTGCCGAAGAGTAACTAGCAACAATGCCTATATGTTTAGCCGGTAAGTACGAGGCCTGTAATTCAACGCCCGAAAATCCCTCGTTTGCAGACCTGTTTACGTTAAAAGCAAAATCATTCTTTTCTGAAAGTAATTGTGTATTTGTTCCGGAAGGAACATAATAGATGTTCTCCTTTTGTCTTGATTCGGGTATATAATACGGATCATAAACGGGCCCAGGGTAACAAGAGCTTAGTAAAAAAACTAAAATGGTAAGAAAAGACAGAAAAGCAGATAATTTTTTTTTCATAACCGTTCGGTTTTTAGTGATAGTGTTGAAGGTTTGTTCAGTATCTATTTCTTTATAAGCTTAGTCATCAATTCGCTCTGGAGATCATAAAATTTTTCTTTTTTACCTCCGATAATAAATTTCTTCCTGGCAACTGCGCCTATGATCGTTCCTACTATTGCACTACTTGTTCCCATAAGTAATCCGCCCGCCGCGGCCTTCTGACCTGCTGTCATTGCAAAAGCGTTATGTATGGCTGTTGCGAACGTGCCCAATCCAAAAAAATCATCATTGGGATCCGGATAACTCATTACCGGGTCGTCACCGCTGGCAAAGCCAATGATGACGCCGGTAAGAGCGCCAACTCCCAACCCAATCAAAGCGCCTTTCAGCACACTGTTTTTTCTTTTAAGCGTAAATGATTTGATATTTTCTGCATTAATAAATTGCTGTTCACTAAAAGAATTAAGAACAAGCTGGCCTTGATTGATAGTGGCCAGGTTTCCCTTTGTTGACTTACTGTCCATTGTTTTGACCAGGACAATGAATGTTTTTTGTTTTTTGACTTCTGCCGAATCTGGCTGAGCCTCGGAAACTGACAAAATAAACAGGCATGCGTTGATGAGTAATAGCTTTTGCATTTTAATCGTTTTGGTTAGTGATCTTGTTATTGGTAGTGTGATATCTCAAACATAGCTTTGATAAGAAACAGTTTGTAATTGAATTTTGCGGTTGACAGGTTTGAATTGGCAGTTTTTGCAAATAAGTAACAGAACGAACCCGATTAACTGACTTTATTGCATAAAAATTGATGGCGCACGGGTGTCCGGCATTTTCTTCAAAAAATATTTACTACGTCACAAAAATGATTTTTACTGAAGAGTTATATTGAGCAATTCTTCCTGGAAATCATTAAAGACTTTTTTCAAGCCACTATCTGAGTCTGTTCCATAATTCACAAAAAAAACATGTATCACCCCTTTACTCGGGAAATAAAAAAGATTGGCTGTATATCCTAAATCCCTCCCTTTGTGACCAATGCCATAATCATTTCCATGATTAAGAAAAGTTTTCTGAATGCCGTATCCATAATAATTAGGATCATCTTCTTTTCCATAGGTTTGCATAATTGAGAGGGATTTAGAATTCAACAGTGTTTTTTGAATAAAAAGAGCATTGATGAATTCGAAAAGGTCGAAGACATTACTGTATAAACCACCATAGCCATTTCCGCTACCCGTTACTAGGTTTGATACATTGATTATTGTTTTATTGTTATACAGATCAAAATAACCCTGCGCGACGCTATTGGGCAATTCATCATAAGGCTGATAATAGGTATGTTGCAAATCAAGCGGATTCAGAATATATTGTTTCAACAGGTCTGCATGACTTCTGCCAGTTGCGGCTTCTATTACCATTTTTATAAGAATAGTATTGGTATTGGAATAAATGGCAGTGTCTGAAGGGTAGAAGAGGGGCGGTTTGTTATAAATAAATTCAAGCAATTCTTCCGGCTCCCATTTTTTGTTGGGGTTATTGAGAACAGCAAGATAAAAATCGTTTTGTTCTATCACGTCCGGAATGCCTGTTTCATGATTCATGCATTGTCCAAGGGTAACTAAATGCCCGTTAGGTAATTTGTCAATTACTTTTGAAGGAAGCCAGGCAGAGATTTTTGTGTGAATCGCATTATACCCCATACCGCTGTGTACTGAATCTTCCATCAACTTAAATAATAAAGTACTCATGAAAAATTTGGTAATGCTTGCGGCTTTTGAAATGGTACCAGGGACGAAATCAATATCATTTTCAATGTCGGCTTTCCCGGTTGCACCAATCCAGGTTCCTTTGCTATCGTTTACCAGTAATGAAATCCCCGGCAGGCCTTTACGTCGATATTTTTCAAGAAGACTTTTAAGTGCTGCATCTTTTGGATGGATACTACTCGTATCTGTCCAGGGGCTGGGTTCACCAATTACGCGTGTTTGAACAATTTGAGGTTTGCGGCATGCAACAAGTATTGCAATTACGAATACTATCAGAACTATCTTTCTCATATAAAAGGGTTTTGATTGTTTTATTTTATTGTCCGATTTATACCAATTGCAAAACTGTTATAAGGCAAAAGGGGAACATAGGACCTTACAAATGGCATTTGCACCATTTGTTTATAAGCTGTAAATATTCTCATTGGTCTTGCAGCAGATGGATTAGGAATATATCCGAATCCAAGTGTGTAAGCAACCACCGCTTGCATTCGTCCCACTCCCTTGTTTTTCACATAATAGCCATTGCGGTTTAATTTTAATTTGGCAGTAGCTGGAATTGAGTGCATATACCCTGCACCAAGAGATGTTTCGGCAGAAAAATGATCATTGATCTTGTACCTGTAACCAAAATTCAGGTAGACAGGGATCCCAGTTTGTACAAAGTGATGATAAAAACAAGCAACCTTTAATTCTAAAAACCATTCATGTTTTTCCCGGATAGAAAGATTCTTTCCATATCCGGCTTCAATGCCGGGATGAAAAATTTCTCCAAACAATCCGGCGAGCTTTCCGAATGGTTTTGCATTTTCCGTATTAAATACAGCAATGCTCCAATATTTGTTTTCTTCTTTCTGTGCATCTGCTTTTATTAAAAAGCATGTGATGAATATTAAAATAAACAGTTGTTTCATAAATATATTTGTTAGAAAAATGAGTAGGTTTTGCAGAAACTAACAAGATGATTTTCTAAGAACGAACCGGTGATAAATGAGAGTCCCTGATTTGAGACCTTCATGTATCTTAGATCCTTTTACCCCGGCAAACTCTTTGAAAACCTTTTGAAATTTTTTAGGTATAAATTTCTGAATGCGCATTAGCTTGAAAGTTTCCTCTTCTTCAATAGCGGCCACTACATTTTGAGTTACTACTTCTTCTTCGATCAATTCCATTCCTGAGTGTAACAGGTTTCTTCTTAAAGTGATCATGCCATCGGGGCTGCGTAAATCAGTACAGAGAAAATATCCACCTTCACACAGCACCCTTTTTACTTCAGAAAGAAATTTTGGAACGGAGCCATATGCGTGACAGGATTCGACATTGATCACTATATCGAAATAATCATTTTCGAAAGGCAGTCCTTATGCATTACCTTGTTTATAATAAAGACCCTTTTGAATATGTGTTTTCTTTGAAAAGCTTACAGCATTTTTGGCAATGTCAATGCCTGTAACTTTCCGGGGATTGAAATATCGTTTAATGTAATTACAACCTCCCCCCCGGCCACTTCCTATTTCAAGAACATCCTTATTTTCTACATTTACTTTATTTACAAGATAATGGTATAGTTGTATAGCGTAGCGATGAATTTCATCTTCCGAATTGAGTCTTAATTTTTTTTCATATTCAAAAGGAGAATATCCATAGTTCATAAAATGCCATTCGGTATAATTAAACCGTTTTGCCAGCCATTCATAAATAGGTTTCCACATGATTCGTCGAAAAACCGGATAGTCGGTCAGGCTTAGAAATAACTTTGCTATCATACAATTGATTTTGATTTTTTGATAATGAGGTTTATTTATATAGTCCGGGTTTTAACTTCAGGATGTTTTTTGCAATTCCTTTTTTTACTTCTTTTTTTGTGGGGTAGGATGAATTTCGGAGAACCAGGCTGCCATACATATTTAATGATACCGGGCCGGTGCGATTGAAACTGTTGGAAACAGAATTGTATTCATTCCATGTGCTCATATTTTTCCAGGCCGGCCTGTAACAAATATCTCTGAAGAGTTTGCGTCCCGGGAAACCAGCTACAGAAGGTTTTTTTAGAAAGAGACCTGGTTTGGACATCACCCAGCTTTCGCAGGCATATATTTTTGCACGGTCGAAGATTTTACCCATCCCGATCATTAATGAATCGCCATTCATGCGGGTTGTGTCTTTGTAATCAACGGAAGCCCTGTAATAGGTGGCACTTCCATAACAGGAACCGATAATTAGTTTTGTTTGAAAATCTGAATGTGGCGCTAAAGTTTTGAAAGGAATATTGAAACAGGTATCATTTATATTTTTATAATTGTATTCATCATGACCTATGAAGAATAGTGAATATCCTTTCTTATACATGCCGTGCGAATCAAACCAAATTGTGCCGATTATGGCATTATATTTTCGCAAGCGGTAGAGCACTTTTGCGGCCATTTGGCTACCGTCTTTTGCCACAATGGCAACAAATCTTTTTGGCCGGAAAAAGCTTTTTGTTTTTGCTCTTAATACATTGAAGCGGGAAGCAGGATCAAGTTTTCCCTTTTTGCGCTTAGAGATTATAAAGAAATTAAGGTGTTTTGTCTTTGCTGTCGTAGCCGCTTCTGCTCTGTAATTATTTTTTTCGCTTGCTAAAATATTATCCTGTTGCGATGAAGCAGTTGTACTAATAAATATGGCTATGGCCAAGAAGAAGTTAGTTCGTTTCACTATCGTCGGTTTTGTTTCATCACAAACCTATCATAGCCATAAGGCCATTCATAACGGCTTTATGCCTTTGTGTTTTTGGTCTTTCCGATAAATGGTAAATGAGAGATAAATACCCGAAAAGCGGTATGGAGAACCGGGGTGTTTTAATTTTCTTTGAGAATTAAAAACTGTTTTTTCGTAAAACTGATAAAGGTTGTTACGGAAAATCCGTAAATTTCAATTAATGACTGCCGCCACCGACCTTCAGCAACAGCTTTTTAATTTTATTAAAAATTCACAGCCTCATATTTCCTTAGCCGATGAACTTTGCGATTTGCTAGATATCAGCCACGACAGTGCTTACCGTCGTATCAGAGGAGAAAAACCTCTCACGCTTTCCGAATTAAAAATAATCTGCGAAAAATATAATATCGCATTGGACCAGGTTCTTCAATTACAAAATGATACTGTCGTTTTTAAGGTTCCGGACATAAATCAAAATAGCGTTCCTTTTGCCGACTATCTCAAAGGCATGCTTGCTCAACTTAAATATTTTAATTCATTTGAAAAGAAACAGATGCTGTATCTCTGCAAGGACCTTCCCATCTGGCATTTTTATCTTTTTCCTGAGATCGGAGCTTTTAAAACGTTTTTTTGGATCAGGACCATTCAAAATCATACTGATTATAGCCATAAATTATTCTCTTTATCAGAGTTTAGTTTTGAGGAATGTTTTACCATCGGTCAGCAGATCATCAAAGAATATAATCGAATACCTTGTGTTGAGCTCTGGAATAATGAGAGTATTAGCAGTACGGTCAGCCAGATAAAATTTTATCAGGACTCATGTATTTTTAAGAACAATAACGATATGGAGGCAGTCATAAATTCATTTGAAAGATCTTTAGATCATTTGCAAAGGCAAGCTGAAACAGGTTTAAAATTTATGCCCGGTGATACAGACGTTTCTTACAGATCGCCTGTGCAGTTATATATAAATGAAGTTGTAATTGGCAGCAACACTATCCTTGCGGAATTAAATGAACAAAGAATTTCATTTATTCCTTATAATGTTTTTAGTTACATGATTACAAAAGATGTACGGTTTAACCAAAGTGTATTCAATGCTTTTAACACTCTCGTTAGTCGCTCTACATTAGTCAGTGGCACAGGCGAAAAAGAAAGGAATAAATTTTTCCGATCATTAAAAGAACGAGTTCAGAATTTAAGAAGATAATATCGCTATTTACCTTTACAGGAATTTATGAATCAAGTGCCAGTAAAACTTATCGAATGCCCCCGCGATGCTATGCAGGGATGGAAAAATTTTATACCCACAGAAAGAAAGATCGAATACATCAACTCACTTTTAGAAGTCGGGTTTGATACAATTGACTTTGGAAGTTTTGTTTCTGCAAAGGCAATTCCACAAATGAACGATACAAAAGAAGTGATTAAGAGGCTCAACGTACAAGACGCCAGTACAAAATTGCTTGCCATCGTTGCCAATGTTCGCGGTGCAGAACAAGCAAGCATGTTTGATGAAATCACATATCTTGGCTTTCCTTTTTCTGTTTCAGAAACATTTCAGCAAAGGAATACTAATTCTTCAATTGGTGAATCATTAAAAACGGTTGAAGAAATCCAAAACATTTGTGTGAAGGCAGAAAAGCAACTGGTTGTTTATATTTCGATGGGTTTTGGAAATCCTTACGGTGATACTTATTCAGAACAAATTGTTTTTAATTGGGTAAATAAAATAGCTGATCTTGGAATTAAAATCATTTCCCTGGCTGATACTGTGGGAATTGCCAAGGCGGTGCAGGTTCACTCTATAACAAAATATTTAGTTGACCTGTTACCCAAAATAGAAATCGGCGTTCACTTACATTCGAGAGCGGATAATTGGAAAGAAAAATTGGATGCCGCGGTAAATGCAGGCTGTAAAAGATTTGATGGCGCTTTAAAAGGTATTGGCGGCTGCCCCATGGCTAATGATGAATTGTTTGGAAATATGAATATGGAATGGATGATTCAATATTTTGAACAAAAGAATTTGTTGAATAAAATAAGCAGGGATCAGTTGGCAAAAAGTATAGAAATAGCTGAACAAATTTTTGTGTAATGTTAATGGAGATCACAAAGAACGAAGGTAAATATCATATTATTTCATATACGAGGGATGATGGAACAATAACATGGATGCACTCTGATGATTACTTTGTACAACATGATCTCAGTCATTATGCCATTGAAAAAGAATTGGGATATAAAACAGCTTTTATGGGAATGCTTAATGATGGGATGGATATAAAAGATTTTGAGAATCGTGAGAAAAGAAAACAAATGACAGTAAGCAAAGAAGCATGGTATTCAGAAAATATGGCGAATTTATTTTTGATTGAAATTTTCCAGGGAGAGTTTGACGATTTCAATAATGTGTCGGGTGAAGCATTTAAAAAAATGAAAAAAGAAGACGATCCTCCTGTTCTTAATGAGAAAGAAATAAATTCTGTGAGGAATTATTTAAAATCACTTTTGCAGCAGTGGAAAGAATTACCGCCCGGTACAACAATGTCTTTATCAATTAATTTTTAAAAGTGGATTTTCAAATACCTATATCTGTAAAGCCTTTGCCTTATCCAATTGATTACAATAGCAAGATATTATTGATCGGTTCTTGCTTTACCGAACACATTGGTAATTCCCTGGAAGAATTAAAGTTTCCTGTTTTGCAAAATCCCAATGGAATTCTTTTTGATGCGCATAGCGTTTGTAAAAGTTTGGTATCATACATAGAGAACAGGAACTACACAGAAAAAGATTTTTTTCAGTTAAATGAGGTTTGGCATAGCTGGGAGCACCATAGTCGTTTTTCAAATATTGACTTGCAGGAAGCAATAAGGGGAGTCAATGCTTCTCAACAATCGGCTCACGGGTTTTTAAAGAAGGCGAATTGGCTGATCATTACTTTCGGTTCTTCTTTTTCATACAGGTTAACAGGCCAGGCCGGTAAAACGGAAAGTTTTTTAAAAACTGGTTTAGAGAAAAACGGGATAGCTAATTGCCATCGGGCGCCAGCACAATGGTTTCAAAAACATTTGACGACGATTGACGAAATCGTTTCTGATCTCGATCATTCATTGCAGCGATTATTTCAATTCAACTCAAACATCAATATTATTTTCACCGTTAGCCCGGTGCGACATATAAGGGATGGGGTAGTGGACAACAATCGCAGTAAGGCGAGGTTGATTGAATCGGTTCATCATTTTGTTAATAAGTACGATAAAATATTTTATTTCCCTTCGTATGAAGTCGTCATCGATGTATTGAGAGATTATCGTTTCTATGACGCCGATCTTGTCCATCCGAATTATATGGCAACAGAATTCGTGTTAGAAAAATTTTCTGAAGCATGTTTTGATGAAAATACAAGAATGCTTATGAAAGAAGTAAAAGATGTTATGATCGCAAGGAAGCACAAAGCCTTTCAGCCAAAAACAAGAGCACATGAACAGTTCTTGAAAACTTATCTTGAAAAAGCAAAAGCATTGCAATCAAAACATCCATTTCTTAATCTGCAGGAAGAGATAAATTATTTTAACGGCACCACCTTGTAAGCATTTTTCTGGTAATATTTTTCTCCCGGTCTCAATACTGTATTTGGAAAATGAGAGATGTTGATAGCATTAGGATGCTTCTGTGTTTCCAAACAAAACCCCGCGTAAGGTCCGTATTCAGTATTGTTCTTTCCTGTTATTTTAGGCAGACCCTGCCCGGTATATAAATGAACCATTGGCTCAGTGGTCAATGCCTGCAATTTCAATCCCGATTTTTTTGACAGTGCTTCTGCTACTATAGAAAGCTGATCAATTTTTTTATCTACTTCAAAACTTTGATCATAACCTCCGTTCAATCTTTCGCCGATAGAATGAAATTCCCTGAAGTCATATCTCGTATTTTCCACATCAATATAATTTCCCGTGGTAACAAGGTTTTCATCCTGCTCGAGAATTCTGTCCGAATAAATTTTTACCTCATGATCTTTGATATCGCCTTTGCCATTGTCCAAATTAAAATAGCTGTGGTGTGCAAGATTAATGGCTGTTGGTTGATCGCAGGTTGCTGAATATTCATAAATCAGGTCATTTTGATCATTTAACTCAAAACAAATATTCACGTCGAGATTGCCGGGAAAGCCTTCTTCACCATCTGCACTATTGTATTTTAACTGGAGAATATTATTGTCTTTATCGAGGGAAACAAAATCCCATACCTTTTTATCGAATCCTTCAACACCTCCGTGTATTTGATCGTTGCCCCAGTTTTTTGAAAGATGAAATTCTTGATCATCAATTTTGAATGAAGCATTCTTTATCCGGTTAGCGTACCTTCCGACTGCCGCACCCATAAATGGGTTGGCCTTCATATAATCAGCCGTCATGTAATCTTCTACATTATCAAAGCCGAGTACAATATCATTTACAGTTCTATCAGGCATTTGAATTTTATAAGCCATGATGATAGCACCATAGTTAGTAATTAAGACTTCAGTTTTGTTTATATTGCGCAAACTGTACACATAAACATCTTTGCCGGATGGATGTGTAAAGCAGTATTGGATAGGCTCTTTCATACAACAAAAAAACGAATTTAAAATACAATGGCTGATATTAAAGAAGAATTTCAAAAGCGATTTCAAAAAAAGCCGGGGCATATTTTTTTTTGCCCCGGCAGAGTTAACCTTATAGGAGAACATATTGACTATAACGGCGGGAGAGTGATGCCATGTGCTATCAGCCTTGGAACTTATCTTGCTATTTCAAAAAATACAGATAAAGTTTTTCGGTTTGAATGTCTCAATTTTCCTGAGACAGCAAAATTTCACCTGCAAAGCTCTTATTCAAAAACAGGAAAAGAATGGTTTAATTACCCTCTTGGTGTGATTAATTATATGCTTGGCGAAGGACATTCTTTATCCGGGCTTGATATGTTGTTCTATGGAAATTTGCCCATTGGCGCCGGCCTTTCGTCCTCCGCGTCCATTGAAGTGCTGACTGCTTATGCTTTGAGTGAATTGTTTCAATTGGGTATTTCAAAACTTGATATTGCATTGCTTTCAAAAAAAGTGGAAAATGAATTTATCGGGGTAAGCTGCGGCATTATGGACCAGTTTGCTGTGACATTTGGAGAAAATAGCAAAGCGATTTTATTGAATTGCGATACGCTTGGTTATGAATTGTTGCCATTTGATACAGGGGATTACATTCTTTCCATTATCAATACAAATAAATCAAGATCACTCGCAGATTCAAAATATAATGAACGTTTCGCCCAATGCGGTGCTGCCTTAAAAGCGTTAAAAAAGGAAATTGATGCAAAAAATTTATGTGATATAGATATGAAGAATTTTCAATCACATAAATACTTAATTAATGATCCGGTTCTCGAAAAAAGAGCTTCGCATGTCATTGCAGAAAATTTTCGTGTCAATGAAGCCGCAAAAGTTTTAAAAGAAGGTGAGTTGATTGAATTTGGTCAATTAATGTTTGCTTCACATCAGTCATTAAAAGATTTGTATGAAGTTTCAGGTATCGAGTTAGACACTATTATTGAATTTTGTAAAACGTACAATGATTGCATCGGTGCGCGAATGACCGGAGCAGGTTTTGGAGGCTGCGCCATTGCTCTGATAAAAAAAGAAAAACTGGAAGATTTCGAAAAGAAGCTTACAGAATATTATAAAAATAAGATCGGTTATGAGCCGTCTGTTTTTGCTTCAGAGATTGGTGACGGAGTGAGAGAGATTTTTTGAATTTTTTAATTTTGACTTTTTGTTTTTAATGCATCCTGTCTCCCCGAATAGTCAACTGCTCCATGATTCTTGCTTCATACTCCAGCCATTCTTTCCATCGCTTGCGAACTTTTCCTTTGTCGACATAGGTTTCAGCCAGTTCGATGAATAAAGTATAATGCCCGGCTTCACTTTCCATAAAACGACGATAAAAATTTTGAAGGTATTCATCATCCAATCCTTCACTTAATCTTTTGAATCGTTCACAGCTTCTTGCTTCAATCAGTGCGCAAATGAGAAGTTTATCCAACATTCTATTTTCCTCGCTACCGCCTTTTATTTCAAATTTCAATAACTCGTTTACGTAATCATCTTTCCGTTGTCTGCCCAGTTTTAAATTTCTTTTTTGAAGTTCAGCTAATACCAAACGAAAGTGTCCCCATTCTTCTGTAACAATGGGAGACAATTGGTCTACTATTTTCTCTTTATCGCTGTATCGTTGTATAATGGAAATACACGAAGTGGCTGCTTTTTGCTCGCAGTAAGCATGATCGGTTAAAATTTCTTCAAGAGATTTTTCAGCCAGGTTTACCCAACGGGGATCTGTAGGCAATTGAAGGCCAAGAATGTTTTTTGTGTCCTGTGAAAATTCCATGAAGCAAAACTAACCGGTAACAGGGAACCGACAGCAAAAAGGCTTTGCAGGTAATCTTGTAAACCTTACCTTTGCCGCCACAATAATCGGATAACAATCGGATGAATTATTAAAAAAATTAAAGATGCCATTAACGAAAGAAAAAAAAGCAAAAATTTTCACAGACTTCGGTGGTAAAGAAACCAACACCGGGTCTATCGAGGGGCAGGTAGCTTTATTGACAGAGCGTATCGCCCAGATTTCAGGTCATTTGCAGGAAAATAAAAAAGATTTCTCCACCCACCGCGGATTAATGCAGCTTGTAGGTAGACGTAAGCGTTTGTTGAACTACCTTCAAAAGCATAACTTAAGCGGCTATCGCCAATTGATCGAAAAACTCGGATTGAGAAAGTAAAGCCCACCTAAATCCTCCCAAAGGGAGGACTTTTAGTTTCCTATGATGCGATTTTCTCACTAACCCGGATTTTCGTTTATGCTGAATAGGATAACAGAATGTACAAGTGAGTGACACAACAGAAGCTAAATAGTAGCAATCAGGCCGGCTAAAAATTATTCCAATTCCTTTTATTTCTCTCTGAACATTTATTACAAATTCATTTTATGCTTACACAACCAATTCGTAAAACTTTTGATATAGGCGACGGAAGGCAGATAACTCTTGAAACAGGCCGCCTTGCACGTCAGGCCGATGGTTCCGTAACTGTTACCATAGGCAACTGCATTTTACTGGCAACAGTAGTTGCCACCAATGAACCGAAAGAAGGACAAAGTTTTTTCCCGCTAACGGTGGATTACCAGGAAAAATTTGCGTCCGCCGGTCGCATACCGGGTTCGTTCTTCAAAAGAGAAGGAAGGCTTAATGATTATGAAGTATTGATAAGCCGATTGATCGACAGGGCCCTGCGTCCACTATTCCCCGAAGATTATTTATGCGATGTGCAGGTGTTGGTAACTCTTATTTCCAGTGACAATGAAGTGATGCCTGATTCAATGGCTTGCCTTGCTGCGTCGGCTGCCCTGGCCGTCTCGGACGTTCCTATACAGGAAATAATTTCCGAAGTGAGAGTAGCAAGAATTGACGGAAAATTTAAAGTGAATCCGAACAGGAGTGAACTGGCCAATGCTGATATTGAATTTATGATTGCAGCTACGGAAAAAAATATTATGATGGTGGAAGGAGAAGCATCCGAGTGCAGCGAAGATGATCTCGTCAAAGCATTGGAAATAGCTCATGATGCAATCCGTATCCAGATAAAAGCGCAAAAAGAACTGTGGGAAATGGCAGGCTCTAAAACAAAACGGGAGTTCATAGCACCTGAGCAAAATGAAGAATTAAAAGCAAAGGTAAATTCTTTTACTGAATCAAAGATTCTTGAAGTTGCTAAAGGAGCGCTCAGTAAACATGAACGCGGTGATAAGTTTGACAAAATTAAGGAAGCATTATTTGAATTCCTGGAGAAAGAATATAATGTAGCTGAAGGAGAGGAACTGGACGAAAAAATTAAAAAATCAGCGATTAAATATTATCACGACCTGCAGTATTATGTAGTTCGTGATATGATCTTAAATGATAGAGTTCGTTTGGATGGAAGAGGTTTGGAAGATGTCCGGATGCTTGACATGGAAGTGGATGTATTACCTTCCCCGCATGGTTCGGCATTATTTACAAGAGGTGAAACACAATCTCTGACAACAGTTACCCTAGGAACACCGCTTGATGAATTATTGGTTGAAAGTGCTGCTACTTCGGAATATTCAAAATTTATTTTGCATTATAATTTCCCTCCTTTTTCTACTGGTGAAGTAAAACCAATGAGGGGGCCCGGTCGTCGCGAAGTAGGCCATGGAAATTTGGCTATGCGTTCTTTAAAGAAAATGATGCCGGGTGGTGATTTCGCTTATACGGTGCGGGTGGTAAGTGACATCCTTGAATCGAATGGTTCATCGTCTATGGCGACTGTTTGTGCAGGCTCACTGGCATTAATGGATGCAGGTGTACCTATTGCGAAACACGTTTCGGGTGTAGCTATGGGGTTGATCACAAAAGAAGGCAAGTTTGCCGTGCTAACAGATATTTTGGGTGATGAGGATCATTTGGGTGATATGGATTTTAAAGTTACAGGAACAAGAGATGGAATTTGCGGAGTGCAAATGGACATAAAGGTTGATGGATTGCCGATGGAGGTGATGAGACAGGCGCTGGAACAGGCAAGAAGAGGCAGGTTACATATTCTTGATGCAATGTATAATTGTTTAGGCGAAGCGAGAAGTGATGTGAAACCGCATGCACCGAGAATGGTGAAGATGTTTATTGACAGGGAATTCATTGGAGCGGTGATCGGGCCAGGTGGTAAAGTGATCCAGGAAATGCAAAGAGAAACAGGAACAACTATCAATATTGAAGAAAAGAATAACATGGGTGAAGTGAGTGTGTTTGGAACAAATAAAGAAGGAGTGGAGAGGGCAGAACAATGGATCAAAGGAATTGTGGCAGTACCTGTTGTGGGTGATGTGTACGAAGCAACTGTAAAATCAATTATGCCATTTGGTGCTTTTGTTGAATTTCTTCCCGGCAAGCAAGGCTTGGTTCATATTTCAGAAGTGAGTTGGAAACGGTTGGAAACACTGGAAGGAATTTTAAAAGAAGGTGACAGAGTGAAAGTGAAATTGATCGGAACTGATCCCAAATCGGGTAAGTTTAAATTGTCAAGAAAGGTGTTGTTGCCCAAACCCGAGCGACAAGACAGACCACAGGATAACCCTGCAAATTAAAAAATCTAAGCCCCGATAGTATCGGGGTTTTTTCATTTATGAGCGATTATATCAAAATTGAGTTTGAGCATTTGAACGAAGAACAAAAAGGAATTATTCTTGCTCTGTTAACTGAAATAGAATATGAAGGTTTCGAAGAAGAGGGTGATCTGTTCAAGGCCTATATTTCTTCAAAATTTTATGATGAACTTGAATTAAAGAAGATTGCTGATAACTACCGTCTTTCATATTTAACAGAGAAAATTGAAAATAAAAATTGGAATAACGAATGGGAATCAACTTTTCATCCTGTAATTATCCGCCGCCCTGCTGAGCATATTCCATTCGTTGGAATTCGTGCACAATTCCATCCACCGCTTAAGAATGTTGCTCATGAAATTGTAATTACTCCTAAAATGAGTTTCGGCACCGGTCATCATCCAACTACATTTATGATGATCGAAATGATGAGTGAGCTCGATTTCAAAGAAAAGGCCGTTTTGGATTTTGGAACAGGTACCGGTGTCCTGGCAATTCTATCGGAGAAATTAGGAGCTTCAAATATTACCGCTATTGATAATGATGATCAGAGTATTAAGAATGCCGATGAGAATTTTCATTCAAACAACTGTGTAAAGACTCAGTTGATAAAAGCATCTTCTGCAAAGGTTGGACAAAGGTTTGACATCATATTAGCGAATATTATTAAAATTATAATACTTGATAACCTGGATGCGTTTATTAAACAGTTAAAGCCCGGTGGCGTTATTCTATTAAGTGGACTTTTGAAAGACGATAAAAAGGAAATATTAAGAGCTATATCAGGGAGTGAGTTATTTGTTGATAAAAAAATTGAAATGGAGGAATGGATATGCCTGAAAATGACGCATAAAACGACTTCTACTTAAGAATAAAATTAACGCTATTAAAAAAGCCGAATTATTGTATTTTTGTTTTCCAACTTCAACCACGGTTCTATGAACGAACTACTTCTCATTGTGCTCGCATATCTGATCGGCAGCGTTCCTACGTCGGTTTGGATTAGCAAATATTTTTTTGATTTTGATATTCGGGATTATGGAAGTGGCAATGCCGGGGCTACTAACACCTATCGCATTCTCGGTCCCACATGGGGTACTTTGGTAATGGTTATTGATATGTTGAAAGGTCTGGTTGCTGTAAAATTAGCATTACTGCTACCGGGCTACATCGATACTGAAACACGGTTTATCAATTTGCAAATTGGTCTCGGCCTCGCTGCAGTAGTTGGTCATATTTTTCCTATATGGGCAGACTTCAGGGGAGGAAAGGGAATCGCCACACTTTTTGGAATGGTGTTAGGTATTCAACCTATCGTTGCTGTTTGCTGTGTCGGCGTTTTTCTTTTGGTTCTTTACCTCACAAGGTTTGTTTCATTAAGTTCAATTCTTGCAAGCGTTGCTTTTCCGGTTTTTATTCTTGTAATTTTTAACGAGCCGGAACATTTATACAGGATATTTGCTATTGCGGTTGGATTGCTGGTGCTACTTACTCATCAAAAAAATATTGGTCGTTTATTAAAAGGCAGCGAGAACAAAGTGCCCATATTCAAATATCGTGACAGGCGCAGGCAACGTCGCCGTTCTTCTTCTCATCATTCAGATTGAGATTTCAACTTAACTTTACTTATAATTTGTTTGGTATAATCGTTGATTATTCAAATCAAAATTTCTCCAATGATCAAAAAGATTTTTTCTATTCTATTTATAGTTTTAGCAATCACCGGATGTACCAGGAATGCAATCACTGGTCGCAGCCAGTTCAAACTACTTCCGGAATCAGAATTACAATCAATGGCTACTTCGCAATACCAGGAATTTTTATCATCAAATAAAGTAGTAGCTACCAGTACTAACAGGGATGCGGAGATGGTAACCCGTGTAGGGGAAAGGATCAGGCATGCGGTGGAATCCTATTATGCAAGCAAAGGTTTATCAAAACAATTAGAAGGATATCATTGGGAGTATCATTTGGTGGAAAATAATGAAGCCAATGCATGGTGCATGCCTGGTGGGAAAATTGTTGTATATACAGGATTGCTTCCGTATACTCAAAATGAAGCAGCTTTGGCTGTTGTGATGGGTCATGAAATTTCTCATGCTCTTTTTCAACATGGAAATGAAAGAATGAGCCAGGCCCTGGGAGTACAGGCTGTTAATCTTGGATTAGAAGTAGCAATGGCCAATAAACCTGCAGAAACGAGAAACGTTTTCTTAAGCGCTTATGGTGCCGGGGCACAAGTTGGAGTCTTACTTCCTTTTTCCCGCAAACATGAATTAGAAGCAGATCATTGGGGACTTATATGGGCCGCTATGGCAGGATATAATCCAAGGGAGGCAATTCCTCTTTGGGAAAGAATGGAAAAAGCCGCCAATGGCCAGAAACCTCCTGAGTTTTTAAGCACACATCCGTCTGAAGGGAAAAGAATTGATGAATTAAATAAATACATGCCCGAAGCATTGAAGTATTATAAACCCATTGAGGGTTAAAAGTTTAATTTAAGCCAAAAAACACGTCCATAGCCATCTCTATTAGCTTCTTTTTTGAAGAAATGTTTCAACTAAGCTTATATTTTCGTACCTTTGCACCTCCTACTTTGTGAACGCAGCATAGGTAAGTCAAGCCAAAACCCGTTGCTGATTACACCTTAAAAATTCTTTCAAAGTATGTCACAAACGTTATTTGAAAAACTGGAATTTGCGGACGAAAAAAATCTCTTAATTCAAGGTCTGCCTTCTTCCATTGAAAAGCAGTTTTGTAAACTTTCATTTGCCAAGAACATGACTCCGCTTCTAAAAAGCCGGAAAATAGACTTTGCTCTGGTGTTTGCCGTAAATGAAAATCAACTGAATGGCATTCTCAAAGATGTTATGCCCGCTTTAAAGGAGGACTCCAAATTTTGGGTAGCCTATCCAAAGATCACGTCTAAAATTGTTACAGATTTAAACCGAGACAGTAGTTGGCAAAAACTCACTTCTGCCGGTTACGCAAGCGTAAATGAAGTAACACTAGACCACGTTTGGAGTGCTGCCCGTTTTGAAAGGCCTAATGGCAAAAAAATACGCCATAAGACTCAAATGGAAATGGAAGAGGCATAAGATTAATTTATTTATTGATTTTTAGACCATCTCAGTAGCCTGATCAGTTATTGAGATGGTTTTTTATTTTTGATGATGGCTCACCTGAATATTGAGATCAAGGCGAAATGCAATAATCCCGGATTTATAAGGGAATATCTCAAAAACAACCACGCTGAATTTAAAGGAACCGATCGTCAAACAGACACATATTTCAATGTTTCACACGGAAGATTAAAATTAAGAGAGGGGAATATTGAAAACAACCTGATCTATTATGAACGCAACGATGAAACAGGGGCAAAAGAATCAAATTTCCAATTAGTAAATATCAATGATCCAGACGGATTAAAAGAAGTACTGGCAAAATCGTCGGGTATTAAAGTCATAGTAAAAAAGAAGCGGGAGATCTATTTTATAAAGAATGTAAAGATTCATATTGACGATGTAAGTGGTTTAGGAAGTTTTGTGGAGATTGAAGCAAGTAATTTGTATGCCGACATTTCGAAAGAAAAATTACAGGAGCAATGTAATTTTTATTTAAAGGAATTTAAAATAAGCAATGAAGATCTCATCTCCGTTTCTTATAGCGATATGTTACTTGCCAAATAGTTATTTATTTCAGAATAACGGTTCCCAATTTTTCAGTAATCGATTTTTCCATTTGTTTCAAGTGCTGATGTGTGCGGAATAATATTTCCTGTTCTTCTTTTGACTGGGTTTTTTCAATATCGGAATGATTTTCATTCAGCATTCTTTTGATTTTTCTGAGTTTCAGGTAATTTAATGCTGATTCAACCTCAAGATGAGTTTTGTCTTCATCCATTTTTAAATAAGTCATCAATTGATCATCATTATTCCTGGCAACGGTTGTGATGAATTGTTTATAGTCTTGCTCAAACAATTGTTTCTGGTAACCTGTTGCCTGGCTATATTCCCTTTTCCAGTGGCTGCTTTCTTCATAAGGAAAATTAAGAAGCGATATAACAAGGGAACTAAGCTTTATGTCGGGATGATAAATGAAAAAATTTTTATTTACCTGTTGAGCAGAGATCTTCAATTGTTCTTTAAAAGAATTCATGAGGTTGACAATGTCAGGATTATCCAGCAGACTTTCATCAATCATTTCTGAAAAAATATGATCTGCTACCAGTTGCTCATCATTCCAATATCTTGTGCCATACTCTAATAATATTCTTGCTAGTTCCCGTTCCTGTAATTCGTCTTTAAACAGCAAATTGAAGGTTGCATCATCATAGTCTGTTTCCTGTGCTTTCTTTGCATTTTCTTCATGAAGTTTTGCTTCTTCAAACGGAAGAGCTTTTTCCTGTGTTACAATCCTATTCCGGATATATTTGTTTACCAATGCATGAAGACCACCTTCATCAATCTTTAAGATCTCAGAACATTGTTTAATGTAATCCTGTTGTTTTGTAAAATCTTCAGCTTTATTGACTCTTGAAATTGTTTCCGCGATTTGGTTTACTACTTCCGCTTTTTTATTTGAATCATTTTCTGCATCTTTTAATGCTACATCAAGCTGAAATAAAATAAAATCTCTTTTATTCTTTTGTACAAATTCACGGAAAGCAGAAGCGCCGACTTTATTTACATAACTATCCGGGTCATCATTGTCAGGAATCAATACCAGTTTTACATTCAGCCCTTCTTCCAGCGCCATATCAAGACCGCGAAGCGCCGCTTTTACACCGGCGGCATCACCATCATAAATTATTGTAAGATTATTAGTGTATTTCTTTATCAGCCGTAGCTGATCTGTTGTTAAAGAAGTGCCGCCGCTTGCCACTACGTTTTCAATTCCCGCCTGGTGAAGTGAAATGACATCCGTATACCCTTCCACCAATAAGCATTCATCCGCTTTATCGATTGCCTGCCTCGCAAAATAGGAGCCGTAGAGAATTTTGCTTTTTATGTAGATCTCATTCTCGGGTGTATTGATATATTTCGGCGCTTTGTCATTACTTTTTAAAATGCGTGCACCAAAGCCAAGAACCTTACCGCTATGATTATGTACCGGAAAGATTACACGGCCGCGATAATTATCCTGCAGTTGTTCATTCCTGTTGGCAACCAATCCTGTTTTTAAAAGTAGATTCAACATTATATTGTTTGGCGATGGCTTCTTTTGTAAAGGCATCTCTTTGTTCAGGCGAATAGCCGAGCTGAAATTTTTTGATGATCTCTTCCCTGAATCCTCTTTCTTTTAAATAGCTCAAGCCTACAGCCTGGCCTTCATCTGTTTCGAATAATTGTTTTGTAAAAAATTGTTGGGCGAAGTTGTTAATAATATACAGGCTGTCGGCTGCCTGCATTTGTTGGCGTTGTTCATCAGTCGCGAATGTTTCTTCAATTTCGATTCCGTATTTATTGGCCAGCCATTTTAATGCGTCCACATAACTGTATTTCTCGTGCTCCATAACGAAGCTGATTGCATTACCACTGCGGCCGCAACCGAAGCATTTATATATTTCTTTTGCGGGAGAAACGGTGAAAGAAGGAGTCTTTTCATTGTGAAAAGGACAAAGGCCAAGATAATTCGCTCCCCGCTTCTTTAATTTCACAAAGCCACCGACAATATCAATAATATCAATTCTGCTTAAAATTTCCTGTATAGTAGTTTGCGGGATCATGCGAATGACAAATATAACTTTCGTCCATTTATTTCCTTCAAAAGCTCAGGCTGTCGCTTCCATTTATTTTTCCCCAAAAGCTGAAAAGGGTTATGAACGTACAAGAGTGCGACGCAACAGGAGCCCAATAGAATTGGTGAAGCCGGGGCAAAATAAAAAATTCCTATAAAACTTGTTTTGCATGAAAAACTTCTGTTTTTTTTGAGAAATCTTTATTAAATTACAAGTGGGCAGAATTAGATTGATATCCCCAACCGACCTCAGGGAAGAGATAAAACGATTACTTCATATTTAAATTTTAATCCCATGGTTCAGGCAGACATCTCGCAGCTTTCCAGAGAGTGTAACATCTGGAGAGATGCATTGCGTGCATTTCGTGATGAATTCACTGATTGCAAACAAAAACTCCAGCAACTGGCAAGCCATTCACTCTCGAAAGATGAACTTACCGAAGTAGAACATTCTCACAACCAGTTTCACATCCAACTCATCAACATTCACGATCTCAAACAAGCTATCAAAAATCATGAACGCAAAGTGAACTTCGAAACAGAAACTCACGGCGGGCAACTGAATGATGAAACCCTTAATGATCATGAAAACCTGTACGATCAGTACCAAAGTCTTGAACACAGGCTACTGGATCTGAGAGAAGAGTTCAGAGGTTTTTTGGATCGAGCGAAGTAATGATTTCTAGTTTAAGTTTACGATTTTGCTTTAAACTTACAATGATATTAATCAATATATGAGCTAACAAGCTTCATATATATCAACCTTATTCCTCCGAAGTTTTGTAAAAGGAAAAATAATTTATTCATCTATAAATTTTCTTGCCATGGCTGAATTTGATACCTCACACGTAAAAAATATTGTCTTGCTGGGCCATGCCGGCTCCGGTAAGACCACTTTAGCGGAATGCATGCTATATGAAGCCGGCATAATAACACGCCGCGGCAGCATAGCCGAAAGAAATACAACAGGAGATTACCACGAACTGGAACAGGAACGTGGTAATTCTATTTTTAGCAAGCTCCTTCATACCAAATGGCGGGGATATAAAATCAATATTCTTGATACACCGGGTTATGATGATTTTGTTGGTGAAGTTATTTCTGCATTACGGGTAGCCGATACGGGTGTGATGTTGCTGAATGCTGTGATGGGAGTGGAAGTAGGCACAGACATTATCTGGGAGTACACGGAACAGTTTAAAACACCGATGATATTTGCGGTGAATAAGCTTGATGATGACAATGCTGATTTTGATAAAACAGTCTCGTGAAGCCAAATCACATTTTGGAAATAAAGTGGTGGTGGTACAATACCCAAGACAACAGGGTGCAGGTTTTCATGAGATCATTGATGTGTTGCGGATGACGATGTATAAATTCAAAGATGACGGAGGCAAACCGGAAAAACTACCCATCCCTGATGATGAAAAAGAAAAAGCCGAAAACCTGCATAAAGAATTGATTGAAGCATTGGCCAGCAACGATGAAAGCCTGATGGAAAAATATTTTGATAAAGGAGAACTGAGGGAAGATGAAATGAAAGAAGGGATGAAGAAGGCGATGATCAATCATGATCTGTTTCCTCTCTTCTGTTTATCTGCAAAAAGAAATATGGGAAGCGGAAGATTGATGGGATTTATTGATAATGTTTGCCCCAGCGCCAATGAAATGCCGCCTCAAAAAACGAAGAAAGGTGAAGATCTTCCCTGTGACGCCAACGGACCAGCCTGCATTTTTATTTATAAAACGGTCAGTGAACCCCATGTAGGTGAAATGTCATTCTTTAAAGTGTATTCCGGAACTATAAGAAGCGGTATGGAACTGGAAAATGAAAGCACCGGTGTCACAGAAAAAATCAACCAGTTGTTTATGGTGGAAGGTAATAAGCGAACTCACTACAAATGAATTGGTGGCCGGTGATATTGGAGCCACACTCAAACTAAAAAATACTCATGTCAACAATACGCTTCATGTAAAAGGAAAAAATTATGAATTACCGCCGATAGAATTTCCTTCGCCAAATATGACGGTAGCCATTGAAACGCTGAAAAAAGGAGAAGAAGAAAAACTTTCACAGGCCCTGCACCAGTTACGGGAAGAAGATCCAACCTTACTGGTTGAAGTTTCATCTGAATTAAAACAAACATTGATCCATTGCCAGGGTGATATGCACTTGGCTGTGGCCAAATGGAAGATTGAGCACAATCATAAACTGGAAGTAAAATTTGCAAAGCCAAGGATTCGCCTACCGTGAAACGATCCGAAAATGGCTGATGCCAGTTATCGCCATAAAAAGCAAAGTGGTGGCGCCGGCCAGTTTGGAGAAGTGTATATGCGGATTGAACCCTGGTATGAAGGAATGCCGGAACCAAAAGATCTGAATGTTAGTGGCCGGGATATGCATGATCTTGACTGGGGCGGCAAACTTGTTTTTTATAATTGCATTGTTGGTGGCGCTATTGATGCAAGATTTCTTCCTTCTATATTAAAAGGAGTGATGGAAAAAATGCAAAATGGTCCGCTGACCGGTTCTTATGCCCGTGATATTCGTGTATGTGTGTATGACGGGAAAATGCATCCTGTTGACAGCAATGATATATCATTTAAGATTGCAGGATTGCAGGCATTTCGCCAGGCATTTCAGCAAGCTGACCCGCAGATACTGGAACCGATCTATCAGTTGAAGTACTTTGCCCTGATGATCTGACTGGCGCAGTAATGGGCGATCTGCAAAGCCGCCGGGCCATTGTAGAAGGAATAGATAGGGAAGGTACATTTTCAAAAAGTAATTGCCAAAGTTCCATTAGCTGAAATGGATGGTTATTCATCTTCGCTGCGTTCCATTACGCAGGGACGTGCAAAATTCAAAATCCATTTTCATGAATATGCGCCTGTGCCATTTGAACTTCAACGTAAATTGATTGATGAATACAGTAAGTCAGGAAAAGAAGAATACGCATAATAAATTCAAAAGTAAAAATTCAAAAGTAAAAAGCTGCTTCTTGGTTAGGCAGCTTTTTTATGTAAGCAATTGTTGTAAACTACTTTAACTTTATCAGAAACAAACCGCCACATGAAAAAAATATTTCTTGCTATTCTTTTGTTTGTTGGAGTCATCGTCAATGGACAAAAAACTCTCCAGGAAAGATTAGGGTATTCAAAAGATACAAAGTTGCTTATTCTTCATGCGGATGATTTAGGAATGTCTCATTCCGAAAATGCGGCTACATTTTATGCATTGGAACACGGTTCAGTAACTTCTGCCAGCATTATGATGCCCACTCCATGGGTAACAGAGGTGGCAGAGTACCAACACCATCATCCAATGGCAGATTTTGGATTGCATCTTACTCTTACTAGTGAATGGAATTATTTGAAATGGGGTTCGGTTGCTTGTAAATGCGATGTACCCGGCTTGCTGAATAAAAACGGATTTATGGATTCAACGGTGGATTCTGTATATAAAAGCGCTTCAGCCGACGAAGTGGAAAAAGAACTGCGTGCACAAATTGAAAAAGCAAAATCACTCGGGATTGATATTACTCATCTTGATTCCCATATGGGTACTTTGTTTGGCCGGTCTGATTACCTAAAAGTTTTGATCAAACTTGGAAGAGAATATAAGTTACCTGTATTGTTAAGTAAAACCGCTTTTTTGTTTGCCTATCATGTAAATATCGACAGCCTGGTTACTGATAAAGATGTTGTACTGAATATGATCTATATAGCAGAGCCGCAAGATTATAAAAATGGGATGGAAAAATATTATACCGGTGTTTTGAAATCATTACAACCTGGGGTAAGCGAATTAATATTTCATGTGGGATATGATGACAGCGAATTACAGGCTGCTACGATAGAGCATGAGGATTACGGAGCCAAATGGCGCCAGGCTGATTTCAACTTCTTCACCAGTGATCAATGCAAACAACTTTTGCAAGAGCAAAATATTCATTTAATAACATGGCGTGAGATAAGAGATAAATTGCTGCGGTAAATAGCTCTGATGTCTGAAAACGATATAAAAGAAATAGAAACCCTTTTGAAACGAACCTATCGTCATTTCAACGGACGTAATATTGACGCCACTTTAGCCGTTATGCATCTGGGAGTTGGTTGGCCGAATGGAATGGAAGGTGGCATTGAACATGGCCACGACGCAGTTCGAAATTACTGGACGAGGTAATGGAAGGTCTTTGATCCTCACGTAGAACCTGTTCAGGTGGAGCAACAGGCTTATGGCAGAATAGATGTAATGGTTCACCAGGTTGTGCACGATATCAATGGAAACTTATTACTTGATCAGATCGTTCATCACATCTATACGATTGAAAACGGATTAATAAAAGCCATGGATATCAGAAAGGAAGAGTAAAAACTTATGATCACAAAAAATCTTATAAGAGCAATTTTAATTTTTGGACTTATAGCGGTCAGTATTGGTTGCGACCAGGTTTCTAAAACTATTGTGCGGGAGAATGTGCATCCCTATCAAATGATCCATGTTTTGAATGACCATATCACGGTAACAAGAGTAGAGAATTCAGGAGCTTTTTTAAGTGCAGGAGATTCCCTGCCAAATTCTTTTAAACATATCCTTCTCAGGGTATTTCCTTTGATTGTTATATCGCTGGGACTTTTGTATGTTTTTTCGCAATCTTTCCTTTCGACAAAAATGCTCGCAGGACTTTGTTTTGTTATCGGGGGAGGGATTGGAAATGTTTTTGACAGGGTATTCAGAGGTTCGGTTACCGATTTTCTATATATAAAATTCGGGCTCTTTCATACGGGCATATTTAACCTCGCTGATGTTTCCATTATGTCCGGAATGGCGATAATTCTCATCCAGTTTTTTGTAAAGAAGAAGTACAGTCGTTTTAGCGAATTAGAATAAAAATATCAGGCTGCGACTATTTTCGTAATTTAGCGAAACCTCTTCATTATGAAATATGTCTTACTATCCCTGGCTTTTATTTTAGTCATTGTTTTTTCTTCCTGTTCCAAAAGGAATGACGCCGGTGAAATACGTGGATCGTGGAAACTGGTAGAGATTTTCGATAAGACTACAAACACATTTAGCCATTCTTCTTCCGGCTCAAACATGGATGTCGTTATAACGTTTTTAGACGAAAATAAGTTCGCGGGTCATACTTTACGAAACACTCTTACTGATGGCAATTACAAACAAAACGGGAATGAAATACTTTTTGGAAATTTTTCAATGACCAAAATTGCAGAGGATGAGTGGGGTGGAAGTTTCTTGTCAGTGCTAAATTCCTGTTCTCTTCAATCAGCCAGCCCATGTGTTCCTTCAACCGTAACCGTCGAAGGAAATATAATGAAGATCCGCACACAACTTCGCTACGACATTATCCTGGAAAAAATTTGATTTTGTTTTTTTTCGCCGTCCTCTAATGGCGGTTTTTTTCTACGAATTCTTTTAATAATTTTCCAGTAATGAACGTCCATCCTTCTGCAAAACTTTCTTTAGTAAAATCAGGATTGTTTGCCGGAAATGTTTCTAAACCCTCATGGGTTAATTTTAACCTCGTGCCATTTTTTTCTTGGAACAATTCAAATGTGACAAATGAAATCCCCTGGTGGCCTTCATAGCGCCAACTATATTGAAGTTTCTTCAAAGGGGTCGCTTCTGTGATCTTACATAGATGTAAATATTTTTCACCTTTACGCCCTTCACCATAAAACTGGAATTCAAAACCTGCTTCCGCTTTAAAACCTGGAATATCAAAATACCATTGTTTCATTTGATCTTTGTCAGTAAGAGCCTTCCACACTTTTTCAACCGGTGAATTGTATATTCTTTCTATTTCAAATGATTTATCTAAAATCATAAAGCTATTTTTTGAAGTTGCACGGAAGCGTTTAACTTCTGGGCCCCCACCAATTCTTGATGTGCTCTGGGTCCGTCCATACTTTCCAAACCAACTCAATGGGTGCGTTTAAAGTTCTTGTAATAGTAAGTTCCCTGTCGGCAATTGATGTTTCATCAACTTTTTCTTTTTCCTGTAACATGCTTTTTAGTTTTTGAGGTTTGCTTTTTTTGTTTTGATTGTAACTTGTCAAGATAAGTTTCCAAAGTATCGAGTCTTTGCGTCCAGAATTTTTTGTACTGTTCTACCCAATCAGACACCTCATTCAGTCTGTCGAGTTTTGCCTCGCAATAGCGATGACGGCCCTGTTGCTTGATGCTTATGAGTCGGCATTCGGTAAGAATTTTAATGTGTTTGGAAATTGCAGGCCGGCTTACGTTAAACTTTTCAGCGACAGAATTAATATGCAATGATTTGTGTGTAATCATATTTGTGATCTCTCCGTTTTTCTTATTTGAATATTTTTGAAGCTTATATGTAGGTAAAAATGATCAGGTTACTTGTTCCCGGGATAAAATAATTATATCTCTCACTTCAACTATTTGTTTTTCGTATCCTTTTTTCGCGGCATTGATCATGGCAAGTCCCAATTGCCTTTGAGTGCAAACAAAATTTGGCGTAATCAATTTTATCAAAGGAATAAGCCAACCAAGAAGTTTGTAAAAAATAAGAGTGTTCTTTAACCCTTTTATGGGCTTAATAATTCCGGGGCGAAAATTATATGCTCGTTTGAAAGGTAGTTGCATAAGATAGTTTTCGGTCTTGCCTTTTACTCTTGCCCACATTCTTTTTCCTTTCTCTGAACTGTCAGTGCCTGCACCGGAAATATAGCAAAAGACCATCGCAGGATTCTGTCTTGCAAGAATAGAGGCAAAGTTCCGTGTAAGTGTATAAGTGAGTTTATAAAATCCCGGTTCTTTCATGCCAACTGATGAAACACCCAAACAAAAAAAACAGGCGTTATAACCTGTCAGTTGGTCTTTAACGGAATTAATATCAAAAAAATTTACTGTTAACACCTCTTTTAACTTTGGATGAGTAATGCCACAAGTTCTTCGTCCCACCACCAATACTTCTTCCACATCATTATGCAGAAGACATTCATTTAATACACCTTCGCCCACCATACCTGTAGCTCCGGTTACTATTGCTTTAATCTTCATTTACAAGTTTTAAAATATCCTACGCAAGAAAAGCCTTTTTAAATTTTGGAGTTATCCTGGTTTTCGAAGCTTGTTCATATGCATACGCAATACCGATCAATACATCTTCGCTATACGCAGGTCCGAAAAAAGAAAGGCCAACGGGCAATTCATACACCATTCCGCAAGGAACAGTAATGTGAGGATAACCTGTAATAGCGGCTGGTTGGGTAAGTGAAACATCGCCCCAGCGATCTCCATAAACCACATCAATACTGCAAGCCGGTCCCATTGTCAGACCGGAGATCGCATCCAATTTATTTTGTTTTATAACATCATCAATGATCTGTCGTGATTCAATATGACTTTTGTGATAGGCATCTTTATATTCCTTGCTGTCAAGACCGGATTTTTTATCAGAACTTTCTAATGTTTCCTGTTTGAAGTAAGGCATCGCCTTGTCCTCATTTTTTTTATTGAATTCAATCACATCTGTCAATGTTTTCAAAGTGGCGTTAGCCGTGGAAAGATATTTATTTAAACCATCTTTGAACTCATATTGCAATACTAAAAATTCATCATCGCCCAGTTTGTTTATTTTATCTAAATATTCTACTTCAACAATCTCTGCTCCCTGTTGTTTCATCAAGTCAATTGCTTTTTGTTGCAGCGCATTGAGGTATTGATTATCGCCCTGCGGTTTTTTTTCAATCCCAATTCTCTTTCCTTTCAACCCGTTTGGGTCGAGAAACTTTGTGTAGTCTGGTTTCGCTTTTCCTTCACTCTCTTTTGTAACCGCATCTTTTTCGTCAATGCCTGCCATTGCACCTAAAAGAATAGCTACATCTTTTACTGATCTTCCCATTGGTCCTGCTGTATCCTGTGTGGCAGATATAGGGATGATGCCTGTGCGGCTAACAAGACCCACTGTTGGTTTTATTCCTACTATACCATTTACTGACGAAGGACAGGTAACTGATCCATCTGTTTCGGTTCCTACTGCTACTGTACAAAGGTTGGCGGCAACTGCAGCACCAGAGCCGGCACTGGAACCACAAGGATTATGATCGAGTATATAAGGATTTTTTGTTTGACCTCCGCGGCTGCTCCATCCCGAGCAGGAATGCGATGAACGAAAGTTTGCCCATTCACTCAGATTTGTTTTACCAAGAATAACCGCTCCTGCTTCGCGGAGTTTTGTTGCTACAAAAGAATCAACAGGTGCAATATGTCCTTCCATCGCCAACGCACCCGCGGTAGTTTGCATTTTATCAGCTGTGTCTATATTGTCTTTTATGAGTACGGGAATACCGTGCATGGGTCCTCTTACTTTACCTGCTTTACGTTCGTCATCCAATTTTTTTGCGATGGAAAGGGCATCAGGATTTATTTCAATAACGGAGTTAAGCAAAGGACCTTTTTTATCAATTGCATCGATGCGATCCAAATAAAGTTTTGTGATTTGTTCTGAAGTGTATTTACCGGAACTCATTTTATCCTGCAGACTGCTTATACCTTCTTCACTCAATTCAAAATCCGAAATTGTTTCTGTTATGTTTGTCGGTGTAATGGTTTTTGAAGAATCAGGTTTGCAGGATGAAAGCAGCGAACTAACTCCGGCTGCGGCAAGCGTTCCGGTGGTTAAAAAGTCTCTTCTCTTCATTGTTTTGGTTTATAGTTAAAGAGGAAATAAATGTCCTTTGCAATTTACCGAAATTGAAATTGTGTCGATTTATATAAATAAGAATTGCGGGATAACCAGGCTGACGTAAAATACCCCCATGATTGTCGCTTTCGTACATTGTGACTACGAAGACCTCTTATTATGTTTGCATTGAATTATACACCTTCATAAACTATATTTTATGTCATTTCAGGCATACCTTGATAATATAAAACTTAAAACCGGCAAGAGCCCTGCGGATTTTAAAAAGCTTGCTGAGAAAAAAGGATTTACTCAAAAAGGTAAATTAAAACCAGGAGTAAAGGCAGCGGAAATCGTGAAATGGCTGAAAGAAGATTTTAAATTGGGACATGGCCATTCAATGGCGATCTACGCTCTGTTGAAAGGAATGAAAAAAGAAGGGGAGTGACGGTTTTATAAAACCAGCAGTAATTAAAAATCGATTACCGGCAAATGGTTTTCATTTCCTGAGCTATTTCAAAATTTCTTTCGCAACACCATTTGTGCCATCGATTTTCTCTTTGTAGTTTAATCCAAGTATTGATGTAACGATCGGATATACATTCACATTTTCAAAAGCGGGAATTTCCAAATGAGCTTTGAAAGCCGGTCCCCATGCATAAAATGTCGCGTACATGTCTTTTACTATTGCGGGATCATAACCATGTGAGCCGGGATTTAATTTTCGAGAAGAGAGATTAAAGGCCTTTGGCCATGTCGGTAATAATATTATATCTCCGATTCGGTTCATCCAATCATCTTTTTCGCCATAATGAAGATGTGATGGCATGTCAGTTTTTAAATATGCCGTAAATCCTTTTTCTTCCTTTTTAAGATTATCGTAAGTAGTAGTAATGTCATCTTTATTCTTTGCATACAATTCGATCAATTCGGATCCGCGGGGAATAATAAACTTTGATGTATCCACGGCGTCCGGTAGAGGCAAAGGATCATCAGCGTCGATGTTGGTCATACCATGATCAGAAACGAAAATAAAATTTACAGGCAGACCTGTTTGCTTTACAGCATCTGTAAGTTTCTGAATTGTCGAATCAACCCAACGCACGGCTTCTGCGGTCTCTGGTGTATCCGGGCCATACATGTGTCCTGCATGATCCACCTGCGATAAATAAAAAGTAATTAAATGAGGTCGTTTTGCAGGAGGCAATTGCAACCAGTCAACGACAACCTGGATACGATGATCGATTGGTATGGCATCATTAAAATTATAATAGTACGTTGGTAAAATGCCTTGAATATCTGCTTCCGATCCGACCCAAAACATACTGGCCGTAAGCATATGTTCCCGCTCAGCCAACACCCATAGAGGAGTGCCGCCATACCAACTTCCATTTCGCACTGCCTTAGTATCACGCATTCCATAAAATGCTTTACGGTTCGGATCATAAAAGTAATTGTTAACTATACCATGATGAGATGGATACAAACCAGTGACAAGTGTGTAATGATTCGGAAATGTAAGAGAAGGAAAAGAAGGGATCATTCCCTCAGCTTTTATTCCCTGGTTGCTAAAAGCAAGGAGATTTGCGGCTTGATATTTTTGCGCATAATCATAACGAAAGCCATCTGCTGAGATTAATATGACATAGGGCTTTTGTTGCTGCTCAACGCTATTTGTTCGCCCGTCAACTATTCTTTGTAAAGTATCCGGCTGGGCAAATGCTGTAGAGACATAAAGCAGAAAAAGAATAGGGGCTAGAATTTTTTTCATTGGGCAAATATAATTCGCAGGCTACTGTTAAAATGAATTGAGGTTATTACAGTTATTATTTTTTTTGCCATACTCTTACATAGTCAATTAACATTTTTTGTGGCCAGATAGAATCATCCACGCCTTTTTGCCCGCCCCAATTGCCACCTACGGCAATATTTAATATTAAAAACATTTTATTATCAAAAGGCCATGCGGCATAGCCAGAATGTTCATTCGCAAATGAAAGATAGTTATGCCCATCGATCGAGAGGGTCATAGAATCGGCACTCCATTCCATACCGTATAAATGAAAATTTTCAGTGCAATCGGACACTGATTCTATAGCGGTTTTCTGAGTGTTCATCGGCCAGTTATATTTTTTGCAATGGATGCTTCCGTGGATTTTTCCCTGGTCATAGCCTACATGTTCCATAATATCAACTTCGCCGTCATCAGGCCATTTTAGTGGCGCTGTAGATCCCAACATCCAGATTGCAGGCCAGGTTCCGCGGCCTTTAGGTAATTTGGCCATTACTTCAATTTTCCCATATTGCCAGTCACCTTTACCTTTTGTAACCAATCTTGCAGAAGTATAATCTTTGCCCTCCCATTTTTCATTTCTCGCTTCAATAACAAGATTGCCATCTTCTACTCTCGCATTTTCGCGGCGTTTTTTTGTATAATATTCCAATTCATTATTGCCCCATCCGTTTCCACCTACTTCGTAATTCCATTTTGCCGAATCAGGCAGACCGGAATAATTGAACTCGTCACTCCAAACCAATTCATATTTAGTTGTTTCAGCAATCGAATTTGTTGATGATTTTGTGAGAATTGAATAGGAGCAGAAGATGATAATGCATGTGAAAAAAATAAATGATCGCATAACGTTATTTTAAAAACGAAAGGTACTAAAACATCAGTGGCGAAATATCCTTATTATGCTCTTCCAAGAATTTTATAAATGATCAACCCGCTGATCTCTTTTATCAAAATATCCCATTCATGAAGAGTAAAAGAAGAAGGCAGCAAATAATCTTCCCAGAAATTGTTCATGACGCTTTGCGCAATAAAATCGCAAGGATAAGGGCGAACATTCATCCTTTGTTTTTCGAATGATGCTTCTGCTCTTGGCAGATGTATGGCGGATGATATCAAAAGGAAGGGACCAGTTAAATGTAATGAGTCACAAATTTTCTTTGTGTATTGTGCGTTTTGATAAGTATTTCTTGACAGGCCGTCTGTAAAAATATCATCTGCCGGTATTCCTAGTTGCACCAAATGGTTTTTTACAAAAGAGGCCTCCTGGAAATTATTTTCCGCCAGATAGCCATTGCCTGCTGAGACAATTATTTTACCGATATGACCGGTCTTATAAAGCAGGGCTGTTTCTATAAACCTGTCAGAGGCTTCGTTAAAATATGCTTTATCTTTTTTGACATTATAATCAACAAAACCTCCCAAGACAATACCGGCCTGGTATTTTTCAGTGTCGTTTAAAACAACAGGTTTTTTTTCGTATCCTTTTGCCAATAAGCGGAAGAAAAAGGGATTGCTGAAAAACAGGAGCATAATAAATGAAATCACCAGCCATCTTCGTTTTCGTTTAGGATTTTTAGAAATGAGGCCGATTAAAAAAAAAATGATGATCCACGTTAGTGGTTTTAGCAACAAAAGAAAAAGCTTGCTGAGAAGAAACATGATGGAAGTATTTACAATAATGCTTTCGCTAATATAGGCCATTCTTTTTGGCCTACTGTACGTTTCCTATTACTGATATTTGCCATTAGGGAATTTTATTTTTAAGTTTTAATATATCCATTTATTTTTGCCACGCAATGAAACAAAGAGCACACATCCATTTTCATCATACTTGCCCTGAAAGGTAAGCCGGTGAAATTATGTGTAATGATATACGGGCTTACTTTATGTAAGCCTTTTTTTGTGTTACCAGGTTGATAAATCGTTTTTTAATATGAAAGAACCTCGTTACAATCCTTTAGGAGATGGGGGCAAACTAAGGATCGCCATTCAGAAATCAGGTCGTTTGTATGATGACTCCATTGATTTATTAAAAGAATGCGGAATTGATCTGCGCAATGTAAAAGACAGGCTAAAAACGGAAAGTGATAATTTCCCTCTTGAAGTTTTTTTTCTGCGTGATGATGACATTCCGCAATATGTGGAAGATGGTGTTGCGGATGTAGGTATTGTTGGTGAAAATGTGTTGTATGAAAAATGCAAAGAAGCAGAGATTTTGGAAAGACTTGGCTTTGGAAAATGCCGTTTATCGCTTGCAATTAACAAGAATGAAGAATTCACTGCAAACTATTTACAGGGAAAAAAGATAGCTACGAGTTATCCTGTACTATTAAAAAAATATCTTGACGAAAATAAGATCAATGCGGAAATACATGAGATCAGCGGATCAGTGGAAATTGCACCGGGAATAGGTTTGGCAGATGTGATCTGCGATCTGGTTAGCAGCGGCTCCACTTTGTTTATGAATGGATTGAAAGAAGTAGAAACGATCTTGCAATCACAGGCAGTGCTGGTACGAAATAAAGAATTAAGTGATGAGAACAATTAAAATTAGTAAACAGGCTTTTGTTTCGTATTCGTGCAGTGAAAAAAGCAGCAAAGAATAAATATATATTGCTCAATGCTCCTAATGATCAGTTGCCAAAAATATTTGAATTATTACCGGGAATGAAAAGCCCTACGGTATTACCATTGGCAGAAGAAGGATGGAGCAGTGTTCATAGTGTGTTGAGTGAAGATGAGTTTTGGGAAAAAATTGAACAGTTAAGAGAAGCAGGAGCACAGGGGATATTGGTTGTGCCGATTGAAAAGATGATTATCTGAACCATGATTTTTAAGATGAAAGGATTTGAGAGAAATAAATTATCAGCAATGAAAATCATTAAATACCCAGATAGAAAAGATTGGGCGGAAATTTTGCTGCGTCCATCGTTTGATTCTTCATCATTGGAAGAAACGGTGAAAAATATTTTGAAAGAAGTGAAAGAAAAAGGTGATGAAGCGATAAAAAAATTCACTCTTCAATTTGATAAGGCTGCCGTGGATGATTTGCAGGTAAGCGAAACAGAAATGAACGAAGCAGAAAATTTCTTAAGTGAGGAATTAAAACAAGCTATTATTTCTGCTAAAAAGAATATTGAAAAATTTCACTCTTCCCAATTAAGAAAGGAAGAAGCAATCGAAACCATGCCCGGAGTTTCTTGCTGGCGCAAAATGGTTGCTATAGAAAAAGTAGGTTTATACATACCCGGAGGAACTGCTCCTCTTTTTTCAACGGTATTAATGTTAGGAATCCCTGCAGTGCTTGCAGGATGCAATGAAATTATTTTATGCTCGCCTCCTGACACAAGTGGAAAGCTAAACCCTGCAGTTTTATTTGCAGCAAAAATTGTTGGCGTAAAAAAGATCTATAGAGTGGGAGGTGTGCAGGCCATTGCTGCTATGACTTATGGCACTGTATCTATTCCTAAGGTGTATAAAATTTTCGGACCGGGGAATCAGTATGTAACCTGCGCCAAACAATTAGTGCAAAAAGAAGGAGTAGCTATCGATCTTCCCGCCGGCCCGAGTGAAGTGGCAATCTATGCTGATGATACCGCTAATGCTGCTTTTGTGGCGTCTGATCTCCTAAGCCAGGCCGAGCATGGCATTGATTCGCAGGTTTTATTGGTTACCGTCAATTCTATATTGATTGATGAAGTAACGAAAGAATTAGATAGACAAGTTTTACAATTGCCCAGGAAAAATATTGCCCTAAAAGCTTTGGAAAATAGTAAGATCATTTTAGTGAACGATAAAAATGAAGCGATTGATCTGTTAAACGAGTATGCTGCCGAGCATTTGATCCTTGCCTGTGCTGATGCTGAAGCTATCGCAGAAAAAATAAAAAATGCCGGCTCAGTTTTTCTGGGGAATTATTCGCCGGAAAGCGTGGGCGATTATGCAAGCGGAACGAATCATACGCTGCCAACAAATGGTTATGCAAAAGCGTATAGTGGCGTAAGCGTTGATAGTTTTGTGAAAAAGATCACCTTCCAACGACTGACTAAACAGGGATTGAAAAATATTGCAAACACAGTTGAGCTGATGGCAGAAGCCGAAGGCTTGAGGGCACATGCTAATGCAGTAAGGATCAGAATTAACAACGAATAATTAAAAATGTCATTTAACCTTGATATACTTGTAAGAGAAAACGTAAAAAGACTTATTCCTTATTCGTCTGCGCGGGATGATTTCAAAGGCGAAGCGAAAATATTTTTAGATGCGAATGAAAATAGTCTTGGCTCTCCGCTTATAAAGTGGTACAACCGTTATCCCGATCCTCACCAATTAAAAGTGAAGGAAAGACTAAGTACAATAAAAAGAGTTCCTGTTGAAAATATTTTTTTAGGTAATGGCAGCGACGAATGCATTGATATTTTGCAACGGGCATTTTGTGAACCTGCAATCGATAATATTATCATTTGTCCGCCTACATACGGCATGTATGAAGTTTGCGCCGATATTAATAATGTACAGAAAAAAAAAGTAAAACTTACTTCGGAATTTCAATTGGATATTGAAGCAATTGAAAATGCAATTGACGCCAATACAAAAATGATCTTTCTCTGTTCGCCCAATAACCCTACGGGAAATTCTTTGCGCCATGAAGACATTGAAGCCATACTGAACAATTATTTCGGATTGGTTGTGATAGATGAAGCTTACATTAATTTTTCAAGGCAAAAATCGTTCAGCATTCTGTTAAATGAATATCCGAATCTCGTTGTCATGCAAACTTTATCGAAAGCGTGGGGCTTAGCTGCACTTAGGGTTGGCATTGGGCTTGCTTCGAAAGAGATCATTAGTATTATGAACAAGATCAAACCGCCGTACAATATCAACCAGGCATCACAGGAACTGGCACTACAGGCATTGAATGAAGTGGAACAGGTAAATGAAATGACCAGGGAACTTGTAAAAGAAAGAGAGAACTTAGCGGAGGCTTTAGTAAATTTATCTTTTGTTGAAAAAATTTATCCTTCCGATGCCAATTTTTTATTGGTGAAAATGGCTGACCCTGTCGGGGTTTACCAAAAATTATTAAAGAAAGGAATTGTAGTGAGGGACAGGAGCAAAGTGGAATTGTGTGAAGGATGTTTGCGAATAACAGTCGGAACACCGGAAGAGAACCAAACTCTGTTATATGTACTGGCTAACATTTGATGAACTCTTAACCAATTTTAAAAAAAGATTTATGAAAAAGTTCGTTTTTTATGGCCTCTCATTTTCACTAATGCTTACTGTAATTGCCTGTGGCAATGATGCGTCCAAACCAGGCAATGCAGGTAATGATAGTACTTCGACCACAAATGACAGCACGTCGCAATCTTCATCCGGTGATGTGCAATTAAAACTTCCGGATGGATTTGTTGCAATTCAAGTGGCTACGGGTCTCGGAGATGCACGTCACCTCGTGGTAAACAGCAATGGCGACATTTTTGTAAAAATGTCTAAAGCAGATGGCAACAAAGGCATTATAGAATTAAAAGATAAAAATGGTGATGGTGTTGCTGATGAAACAACAAGCTTTGGTGATTATGGAGGAACGGGTATTGCTATAAAGAATGGTTATCTCTACGCTTCTTCCAACTCAGAAGTTTTTCGTTATAAGCTTAATGGAAATAATGAAGTGGCTGATCCCAAGAGCCCTGAAAAAATAATTACAGGTTTAGCTGATCATGGGGAACACAATTCTAAGTCTATTGCATTGGACAATGCAGGAAATATTTACGTAAACATTGGTGCATATTCAAACGCTTGCCAGGTAACGGATCGTACTAAAGGCTCTCCCGGCCAGGATCCTTGCCCGATACTCAATGATGCCGGGGGCATTTGGCAATTCAAAGCGGACAAATTAAATCAATCTTATGCGCAGAGCGTTCACTACTGTACGGGAACACGCAATATTGTGGGACTTGACTGGAACATACAGGAAAACCAATTGTATGCAATGCAACATGGCCGTGATCAATTATATGAACTCTATCCTGACCTGTATACTGAAAAACAAAGCGCAGAATTGCCGGCAGAAGAATTCCTGTTGGTGAAAAAAGGTTCCAACTTTGGATGGCCGTATTGTTATTATGATGAATTTCAAAATAAAAAATTATTGAATCCTGAATATGGTGGTGACGGTAAGAAACAAGGTCGCTGTGCATATGTGCCACCACCAATCATGGCGTTTCCCGGTCACTGGGCACCCGACGGATTAATTTTTTATACAGGCAAACAATTCCCTGAACATTATCGCAATGGAGCTTTTATTGCTTTCCATGGTTCATGGAATCGTGCCCCGGAACCACAGGCAGGTTATAATGTAGTATTCGTTCCATTTAAAGACGGAAAACCATCAGGTAAGTACGAAATATTTGCAGATGGATTTACTGGCCTTGATGTGGTGAAAGGTCCCGGGCAAGCTAAACATCGTCCTACGGGATTAGCAGTGGGCCCCGATGGTTCATTGTATATTTCTGATGACGTAAAAGGAACAATTTGGAAAATTGTTTATAAAGGAAAGTGAGTAACAGGAGACAGAAGAAAGGAGATAGAATATAGAAGATAAAATTCCGGGACAACAATTACATTTTGTGCGATGATTTAAAAATGAATTATCTATCATTAATCAACCATCATTTAAATCTAACTTCTGATTTCTATCTTCTACATTCTTTATTCTCATTTAAATGAAACGTATTTTATTTATAGATCGTGACGGTGTTTTATTAAAGGAAGTTCCTCCCACTTACCAGGTTGATTCATGGGAGAAAATGGAATTTTATCCCGGAGTATTTAAATGGCTAGGAAAAATTGCCAGTGAATTGGATTATATTTTGGTAATGGTCAGCAACCAGGATGGGTTAGGAACTCCGTCATTTCCCGAAGAAAATTTTTGGCCGATTCAGAATCACCTCATAAAAAGCCTGCAAGGTGAAGGAATAAAATTTCATGCTGTACATATTGACAGAAGTTTTCCTGCAGAACATTCTCCTAACCGAAAGCCGGGCATTGGCATGTTTAAGGAATATTTGAATAATCCGGATTATGATATTCCAAACTCATTTGTTATTGGTGATAGAATTACTGATGTGCAGTTGGCAAAGAATTTAGGCTGCAAAGCGATCTGGATAAATAATCATCCTGGTTTAGGTGGAGCTGAAGTGAGTGACAGTTTGGAAGAATTAAAAAAAGTGGTTGCATTAGAAACACGTCATTGGGACGACATTTATGAATTCCTGAAACTTGGCTTAAGGAATGTGGTGCATGAACGAAATACAAATGAAACGAAAATTCACATTGAGTTAAATCTCGATGGAAATGGTAATGCAAGCATTTCAACCGGTATTGGTTTTTTTGATCATATGCTTGAGCAAATTGCAAGACATGGTAAAATGGATTTGGTCGTACAAACAAAAGGCGATCTCAATATTGACGAACATCACACAATTGAGGATACAGGCATTGCTTTGGGTGAGGCTTTTGCAAAAGCATTGGCAGACAAGAAAGGAATAGAGCGATATGGATTTGTGTTGCCCATGGATGAAGCAGATGCAAAAGTGCTGATAGATTTTGGCGGTCGTAACTGGATAGTTTGGAATGCAGAATTTACAAGAGAAAAAATAGGAGAGATGCCAACTGAAATGTTCTTTCATTTCTTCAAATCATTTTCTGATGCAGCGAAGTGCAACTTGAATATTGAATGCCACGGAGAAAATGAACATCATAAAATAGAAGCGATCTTTAAAGCTTTTGCCAAAGCCATTCGAATGGCCGTGAAAAGAGATCCTATGAGTAATTATTTGCCTTCGACAAAAGGTGTATTGTGACATAAGTTTTATATTGCTTTTTATATTACTCAAACGATTGTATGCAAATAATTCTCGGAATAATTTTTCATTTCATAGGCGGTGCCGCGTCAGGAAGTTTTTACGTTCCTTTTAAAAAAGTTAAAGGCTGGAGTTGGGAAAGTTACTGGATCATTGGCGGTTTATTTTCCTGGCTTATTATACCGCCAATTGCCGCATGGCTTACTATTCCGAATTTTTCAGAGATCATTTCACAAACTTCTGCGTCTACTTTTTTGTGGACCTATTTCTGGGGAATTCTCTGGGGAATAGGCGGATTAATGTACGGCCTGGGTATGCGCTATCTTGGAATGTCATTAGGCAATTCAGTGTTGCTTGGTTTTACGTCTGCATTTGGTGCACTGGTTCCTTCTATCTATTATAATTTTCATCCTACGGCAGGAAAAACAACTTTTAACAATCTGCTTCATACGTCATGGGGAAGAATCGTACTTGTCGGAATTGTATTGTGTCTTATTGGAATTTATATCTGCGGCAAAGCCGGCGTCTTAAAAGAGCGTGAACTCCCGGAGGAAAAAAAGAAAGAGAGTATAAAAGAATTCAACCTCACAAAAGGATTGATCGTTTGTATTATCTCGGGTATTCTCAGTGCCTGTTTTAACTATGGAATAGAAGCGGGTTCACCCATGGCTGAAACAGCAAATCAATTGTGGAAATCCGCTCATCCTTCAGAAACGATAAATTTTTTATACCGAAACAATGTAACTTATGTCGTATTACTGTGGGGAGGCCTTACGACTAATTTTATCTGGTGTATGATATTGAATGCACGAAACAAAAGCTTCGGTGACTATGCAAACAGAAAAGTCAATTTAGCAAGAAATTATTTTTTTTCAGCTTTGGCGGGCACCACATGGTTCCTTCAATTCTTTTTTTACGGAATGGGAGAAAGTAAACTGGGAAATGGCGCAAGTTCATGGATATTACATATGGCATTCATAATACTCGTAGCAAATTTGTGGGGATTTGCACTAAAAGAATGGAAAGGAGTTACAACAAAAACAAGACTGACAATAGTAGCCGGCGTCATCATCATCATATTATCGGTGATGTTGGTGGGTTATGGCAATGCGTTAAAATAAATTGTATTGAAAAAAATTATGAATAAGACGACAGAGTTTAAACATTTAAGCTATCTGTGGGACGAGAAAGTTGCCGCTTCAATGAAAGGTGATGAAGTGGCCCTGCTAATTTATCGGTCAAATTTATTGGGAGCCGATCTTAGATTAACAAATTACGGAGGTGGTAATACTTCATGCAAAGTGATGGAGAAGGATCCATTAACAGGAAATGAAGTCGAAGTAATGTGGGTAAAAGGCAGTGGAGGAGATTTGGGAACGTTGAAGAAAAATGGACTTGCTGCACTATATATGGACCGGTTGATCAGTTTGAAAAAAGTATATCGCGGTATTGAACACGAAGATGAAATGGTAGGTTTGTTTAATCATTGCATTTATGATCTGAGTTCAAAAGCACCGTCGATTGATACACCACTTCACGCTTTTCTTTCTTTCAAACACATCGATCATTTGCACCCTGATGCGGCTATTGCAATTGCTGCAGCGAAAGATGGAAAACGGATCACTGAAAAACTATTCAATAATACAATCGGCTGGGTCGACTGGCAACGGCCGGGTTTCGATCTTGGTTTAAAACTAAAAGAATGCCTTGATGAAAATCCGAATTTACGCGGTATCATACTCGGCTCCCATGGTTTGTTTACCTGGGGCGATACTGCTTATGAAAGTTATATCAACACACTTGAGGTAATCGAACGCTGTGCAGAATATCTTGAAGACAATTATGGAAAAAAACGTCTTGTTTTTGGTGGTCAGAAAATTCAGTCATTGCAAAAAGAAGAACGGTTGAATAAAGCTGCTTCACTTGCACCTGTTTTAAGAGGCTTTTGTTCGTCATCAGTAAAAATGATCGGGCACTTTACGGAGGATGAAAGAGTTCTTGAATTTATAAACTCAAACGACCTGTCGAAACTGGCACCAATGGGTACCAGTTGTCCCGATCATTTTTTGCGTACAAAAATCTCTCCTCTTGTTTTAGATCTTTTGCCAAATGACGATCTAAAGAACGTTGCGGCAGTAAAAGAAAGACTGCATTCACAATTCGAAGCTTACCGGAAAATGTACGCAGATTATTACAATAAATGCAAGCATCCGGATAGTCCTGCCATGCGTGATGCAAACCCGGTTGTGATTTTATATCCGGGCATTGGCATGTTCACTTTTGCGAAAGACAAACAGACGGCAAGAGTTGCTGCTGAATTTTATATCAATGCCATTAATGTAATGAAAGGCGCGGAAGCGGTCAGTGAATACACATCATTACCCAGGCAGGAAGCGTTTAATATAGAATATTGGTTACTCGAAGAAGCAAAACTTCAGCGAATGTCCAAACCAAAACCATTAAGCGGACGAATAGCACTGATCACCGGCAGCGGTGGAGGAATAGGTAAAGCCATCGCGAAAAAATTTGCAGAAGAAGGAGCCTGTGTGATGATAAACGACATTAATGAAGATAGAACAACAGCAACAACGGGTGAGTTTCAAAAGCTATTTGGAAAAGACAATGTGGCTTCCACAAATCTTGATGTGACAAAAGAAGAAACGGTTGAAAAAGCATTTGATGCAATAGCTCTTGCATTTGGCGGGGTTGATATTGTTGTCAACAATGCGGGCGTCAGTATTTCAAAACCTATCGCTGATCATACTACCGAAGATTGGGACAAACTTTATGATATCCTGGTACGGGGACAATTTTTCGGATCAAAAGCTGGAGTAGCGATAATGCGCAAACAAAACTTTGGTGGAGACATCATCAATATTGTATCAAAAAATTCCATAGTTGCAGGACCGAACAATACCGGCTATGGTTCAGCAAAAGCAGCGCAGGCTCATTTGTCACGTTTGCTGGCGGCAGAATTGGGAGCAGATAAGATCAGGGTGAATGCAGTCAATCCCGACGCAGTGATTGCGGATTCAAATATCTGGGCAGGCGGTTGGGCGGAAGGCAGGGCAAAAGCTTATGGTATAAAAGTAGAAGAGTTACCGGCCTATTATGCAAAACGCACTTTGCTTAACGAAACTATTTTACCTGCTGATATTGCCAATGCTTGTTTTGCGTTTGTCAGCGGGCTGCTCAATAAATCAACAGGCAACACACTAAATGTGGACGGAGGAATAGCGACGGCGTTCTTAAGATAGAAACGATTGTACAGAAAGGCTTTGGTTTTCAATCCATCTCTAAAATTTTATCATGCAAAGGATCGCATTCAAAATGAAATTATTTAAAGGGTATGAAGAAGAATATAAAAAACGTCACGATGAAATTTGGAGCGATTTGAAAGAACTCTTGAAGGAAAGTGGTATTTGTGAATATTCAATTTTTCTGGATAAGCAATCGAATGATTTGTTTGCGTACCTTACTGTTAAAGACAGAAAAAAACTGGATGAGTTGCCGGGTGAACCTGTAATGCAGAAGTGGTGGAGCTATATGAAAGATATTATGGAAACGAATGGTGATAATTCACCTGTTACAATTCCTTTGCACGAAGTTTTTTACTTGCCATAAGATCAGCTATGCAAATTGATAAACATAAAATTGAAGAATACAACGAACCATTACTAAAAGATCATAAAATAAAATTCGATTTCATTTCCTCAGGAATAAATGATGTTGAAGCTATTCTTAAAAAGTTAATTGAATTCCAGGTGGCCATTCCGAGTTGGGCGCTTGGTTCCGGTGGAACGAGATTCGGACGATTCAGTATTGGGGGCGAACCACGTAGTCTTGAAGAAAAAATTGAAGATATTGGTTTATTACATTCGCTGAACAAGTCAAGTGGCGCTATCTCTTTACATATTCCCTGGGACATTCCTTCGAATGCTTCTCAAATAAAATTATTGGCGGCAGAAAACAGTTTGCGATTTGATGCTATGAATTCAAATACTTTTCAGGATCAACCTGGTCAAAAATTGAGTTACAAGTTTGGTTCCATGCAACATGTCGACAAGGCTGTACGCAAGCAGGCGATAGAACATAATATTGAAGTAATAAAATACGGTGTTGAATTAGGATCATCATCGCTCACGGTTTGGTTAAGTGATGGCTCTTGTTTTCCCGGTCAGTTGAATTTCAGAAAAGCTTTTCAAAATACTTTGGAAAGTTTGCACGAAGTATACGCAACCTTGCCGGAAGAATGGAAAATGTTTGTTGAATACAAAGCCTATGAACCAAATTTCTATTCAATGAGCGTTGGCGATTGGGGACAGTCATTATTATACGCAACAAAGCTTGGAAATAAAGCTTATACCTTAGTTGATCTTGGTCATCACCTACCCAATGCAAATATTGAACAGATCGTTTCCTTATTGTTGATGGAAGGCAAACTCGGAGGATTTCATTTTAATGATTCAAAATATGGAGATGATGATCTGACGGTAGGAAGTATAAAACCTTACCAGTTGTTTTTAATTTTTAATGAGCTTGTTGAAGGAATGGATGCAAGAAGAATGGACCATGCAAAAGACCTGGCATGGATGATCGATGCGAGCCATAATGTAAAAGATCCGCTGGAAGATCTTTTGCAATCCGTGGAAGCAATTATGATCTCTTATGCACAGGCACTGCTGGTGGACAGAAAAAAATTAACTGAAGTGCAAAATAATAATGACGTTGTAGCTGGACAGGAAATATTGCAAAATGTTTTTCGCACGGATGTAAGACCTTTGGTTGCAGAAGCAAGAATAAGAACCGGCGGAGCGATCGATCCATTATCAGTTTATCGAAAAGAAAAAGTAAGAGATAACCTGGTTAAACGAAGAGGAAGTAAAACTGCAGCAACAGGACTTTAAGCCCTGACTCCCTAACGCCCAAACGACAACTAAAAAATAATAATGTCAACTCCTGTTATCCTGATTTTTGATGTAGGAAAAACGAACAAAAAAGTTTTATTGTTTGATGAACAATACAAAGTTTTACACGAAGAAGGTATACAACTTGCCGAAACGGTTGATGAAGACGGATTTTCCTGCGAGGATTTGGATGCATTAACTCATTGGATCAAACAAAAATTTTCAGAAGCATTGTTGAGAAAAGAATTTGATGTGAAAGCAGTAAATTTTTCTGCCTATGGGGCAAGCTTTGTTCATTTGGATAAAAATCTGAAGCCGGTTACCCGGTTATATAATTATTTAAAACCACTCTCTGAAGATCTCAAAAGAAAATTTTATGATACCTATGGAGGAGAAAAATTAATTGCTAAAGAAACTGCTTCACCTGTATTGGGCTTACTTAATTCAGGGATGCAGTTGTATCGTTTAAAATATGAGAGACCTCAAATGTTTAGCCGGATAAAATATTCCCTGCATCTTCCGCAATATTTAAGTTTTATTATTTCCGACGTGACATCAACAGATATTTCAAGCGTCGGGTGTCATACAAACTTGTGGGATTTCAAAAAAAATGAGTATCATGAATGGGTTTGTAAAGAGGAACTGGACAAAAAATTTGCACCTCTCTATAACGGCAACAAAATAATCTCTACGTTAGAGAAAGAAAAAGTACAGGTTGGAATTGGTTTGCATGACTCATCTGCCGCTTTGATACCTTATCTTACCTGCTTTCATGACCCTTTTGTTTTGATCTCCACCGGTACATGGTGCATCAGCATGAATCCCTTTAATCAATCAGAACTAACAGACAGCGAATTGAGAAATGATTGTTTATGCTATCTTTCTTATGAAGGCAAACCCGTAAAGGCATCGCGATTGTTTGCAGGTTATGAACACGAACAAGAGGTGAAGAGACTGGCTGCATACTATAAAAAGTCAATGGACTATTACCGAAACGTCGAATACGACAGCGAAATGATAAATCGTTTCCAAAGAGCAGATGACAGGCAAAATTTTTCTTCAGAAATAGATTTAGACAGATTTAAAAATTACGAAGAGGCTTATCACAGGTTCATGTGGAATATTATAAAGCAACAGGTGAGGTCCACCAATTTTGTATTGCAGGAAACCACTGTCAAAAATATTTTTGTTGATGGAGGCTTTGGCAAAAACTCAATATATATGAATTTGCTCGCCAAAATGTTTCCAACTGTAGGGGTGTATGGAGCGAAAGTTCCGCAGGCATCTGCGCTGGGGGCAGCATTGGCCATTCACAAATCATGGAACAAAAAGCCACTGCCGCAGGATTTAGTTGAATTAAAATATTTTCCAAATGCAGAAATAAACCACCTGATAAAATAGAGTTTCAAAATGAAAAAGATCTCCTTGCCATTGTTCTTAAGTCTTGTTTGCCAAATTGTAATTGCGCAGACACAGGTCACCAATCTTCTTTGTGAAAATCTTTCAAACCCAATTGGCTTAGACGCTGCTCAACCGGGGTTTAGCTGGCAACTTGCAAGTGACAAGCGTGATGTGATGCAAACGGCCTATGAAATAAAAGTGATCACGGGAAAGAAAACGGTTTGGAACAGCGGGAAAGTTGAATCCGATTCTTCGGTTCATGTAGCCTATAAAGGCTCGTCGTTTCAGCCGGGTGAAAAATATTTTTGGCGGGTAAAAGTTTGGGACAATTCAGGTAAAGCTTCTTCATGGAGCCAACCTGCTTTTTTTCAAGTCGGTCTGTTGAATGCTGATAATTGGAAAGCCAAATGGATACAGGTTGGTTTTGCTGAGGATACTGTGAACAGGCCAAGTCCTTTGTTCAGAAAAGAATTTCACACATCCAAAAAAATAAGATCGGTGATAGCATATATTACCGCGCATGGTATGTATGAAGCGTGCATAAATGGAAAAAGAGTAGGGAATGCCTTTTTAACTCCCGGGTGGACGAGTTACAACAAACGATTACAATACCAGGCTTTTGATGTTACTGGTCTGTTGAACGCCGGTAATAATACAATAGGCGTCACGCTTGGTAACGGGTGGTATCGCGGTTACCTGGCATGGGATGGTAATAAAGATGTTTGGGGAAAAGCCCTTGGTTTGCTGCTCCAGTTAGATATTACTTATTCTGACGGGAGTAAACAGTCAGTTGTGTCCGACGATTCATGGAAGTCATCCACGGGAAATATCGTGAGCGATGAAATTTATAATGGTGAAACAATTGATGCAAGAAAAGAAAAAACCGGGTGGTGCTCGCCGGGTTATAATGATGCGGGCTGGAGTAATGTTATAATTAAAGACTTTGATAATTCAAATCTTGTTTCCACACAAAATGAGTTGATAAAAAAGCATGAGACATTCAAACCTGTGCAGATCATAACAACACCCAAAGGAGAGAAGGTGATCGATTTCGGACAGAACCTCGTCGGTTGGGTGGTCATGAAAGCAAGCGGGAATACAGGAGACAAGATCACGATATCACATGCAGAAGTTTTGGATAAAGAAGGGAATTTTTATACAGCCAATCTTCGTGCTGCAAAAGCGCAGACAGTTTGCATTTTAAAAGGAGGCGGTGAAGAAGTTTTCGAACCTCATTTTACTTTTTACGGATTTCGGTATATAAAAATTGAAGGGTATCCCGGCGAAATAAAACCGGAAAATTTTACGGCTGTCACTTTATACTCGGATATGCAGCCTACCGGAAGTTTCAGTTGTTCCAATCCTCTTATCAATCAACTGCAGCATAATATTCAATGGGGACAAAAAGGAAACTTTTTGGATGTGCCCACCGATTGTCCGCAGCGTGATGAAAGATTAGGATGGACCGGTGATGCCCAGGTTTTTTCAAGAACGGCTTCATTCAATATGAACGTAAATAATTTTTTTGCTAAATGGCTGAAGGACGTAGCTGCTGACCAGTTTGAAAGCGGAAGCGTTCCTTTTGTTATTCCCAATGTGTTGGGTCCCGGTGCAGGAGGTTCCACAGGTTGGGCTGATGTGTGCACGATCATTCCGTGGAATATGTATCTCGCTTATGGTGATAAAAGAATTTTAGAACAACAATACAGCAGCATGAAAAAGTGGGTCGAGTATATGAAGCATCAAAGTAAAAATGATCTGTGGAATACAGGGTTTCATTTTGGTGATTGGTTATTTTATCGCCCCTTCGATGACAATGATGGACGTTCTGCTGTAACAGATAAATACTTGATCGCACAATGTTTTTATGCACACTCTACACAACTCCTCATTGATGCGGCCAATGTATTGGGCAAGACGGATGATGCAGCCACATATACTGAATTACTGGAAAAGATAAAGGATGCATTCATGAAAGAATATGTAACGCCAAATGGAAGACTGGTGTCAGGCACGCAAACTGCCTATGTACTTGCATTGAATTTTGATATGCTGCCGGAATCGATGAGAGCGGAGGCAGCACAACGTTTGGCGGACAATGTAAAAAGTTATAACAATCATCTCACCACCGGTTTTTTGGGAACACCCTATTTGTGTCATGTGCTGACAAGGCTTGGTTATGATGATGTGGCTTATAAATTATTATTGCAGGATACCTATCCATCCTGGCTCTACCCGGTGAAAATGGGAGCTACCACGATTTGGGAAAGATGGGATGGAATAAAACCTGACAGCACGTTTGAAGTTCCGTCTATGAATTCATTCAATCATTATTCATACGGCGCTATTGGCGACTGGATGTACAGAACAGTTGCGGGAATTGATACCTATGAAGATGCGCCGGGCTATAAGCACATCAAAATTATGCCGCACATTGGCGGCGATCTTACTTATGCCAATGCTGATCTGAAAACTTATTATGGAACTGTTAGCTCGCATTGGAAAAAAGAAGGTGATCAATTGGAACTGGATGTAGAAATTCCTGCTAACACAAGGGCAACAGTATATATCCCCGCAAGATCAGCAGATGCAATAAAAGAAAATGGCGTTGCTTTAAGTTCAGTTAGTGATTTGAAAATTGTTGGTAAAGAAAATAATTATGTGGTAGTTGAAGTTGGATCGGGGAAGTATCATTTTAGTTCGGGGCAATAAGTCTTCAAATTTTTCATTGCTTAGTTTTATTATAACATCTGGCTTCTGATTTGTCAAAAAGTTTAAGTAGCTGTAAATATGCGATACAACATTTGGTTCAATTATCTTTCGGGTTACTGTGAATATGTTTGACTTATGTGTTGATTAAAATAGTTGTGACTGGATTTCCTTCTTTGGATGAAATGCTCCGATAATGATAAAGGGATTGGGCGCAACGTTATGGTATTGTTGTGTTGTTCCTAAAAAGAAATATAAGTCTTTTGTTTTGGCAAAGTCGCCGAGATACTTATTACGAACATCGGCAATGGCTGTCTCTTCATCACCCTCACGTCGGGCAAGACAATTCCAGTAAAGTTGTCCCGTTTCCCAATCTTCAATCATCAGCTCACTTTTCTTATCCTGATTGTCTTTGAATACATAAGAGAATTTATACGGGAGTTTTTTCACTACTTCAAATTTCCCCTCGGTATCTGACTCAAAAAGATTTAGCTGATTGAGCTTTGCCAGTTTATCTTTATCCCAATCCTTTTCTGTAGGTTCTATTGTGAAATCTAAAATTGTTGTTGGCTTAAAAACTGCGAGTGAGGTTCCTAAATTTTTATCTTTGGCTTCTGCTATCAGTTCAGCGAGGTTGTAATATATTTTACCGAGGCAAATATCCTTGCGTTCCTTCCAATTATGTTCCGTATTGATATGCCCCACAATTCTTATTTCACTATCATGTGAAAATGGACGGTAACTTTCAGGGCGAAAATCACCATCGTTTTTCACCAAGTCGACTTCAATCCAGTCGTATTTCTTATATTGTTCATGGTAAGCTTTTTTTCGAAATGGAACCGGGTAAATTCTTATCCAGGTGCCATCTTCTCGAAATCCGGCAGTACAAACCAATTCATCATATTTAGCTGAAAGCGTTGGATATGTTTTTACGGTGATTAAAACTTTTGTCAATGCCATTGCTAAATATGTTTTACTTCATAAGAAAAACCTGGAAGGTTTTCAATGGCTTCTGCCAAATGCTTTCGGTGGCACTGACCGATATTGGCTTCAAAGCAAGTTAATGCGATGCGCTTGTGATACTTCAGTAATTTAAGAATTTCATTTTGAGTTTTCAGGGTGGCAGTTAAGTTCTTCTTGCGGTACACTTTAAATAAATTGTCGTAATCTGTTTGTGTGATTAACTCCTTTCTTTCTTCCGATTTTATTCCGACTTCCGGGAAATGCATATACTCAATGCCGAGGCTTGTGCAATATTTCTTTAGTTGGTTTTTGCTGAATCCATATTTCATACTCATTGGATTATTCCGCACATCGACTAAAACCTTTACATTGTTCTTAAGCAGGCGGACCAAATACTCTTCAAGCGATATTCCTTCATACCCGATAGTAAATAAAACGGAGTCCGATCTTTGAGGAGTTGCTTTCTTCACTTTCTGCAATTCGCTTCATCCAGAATCTTTTCCACCACCTCACTGTTAATAGCGTAAAATGGGTAGTTTAAATAGGTATGCTTCATTAAAGCAGTTGCGTCCATCTGCCCGCAATTGGTTTTCACCTCCTGCAACAATTTTTTGTCTTCAGCTTTCAATTGTTTCAAGTAATCGTTCTTATCTGTTTTGAAAAAGTGTTTTTCATCCTCTTCTAATAGGCCTCTTCTTACCATGGCCGTCATATCAGCATTGGCAGAATAGGAATAACAGCCAAAGCGATAAGGAACAAAGTCATAATCTGCCTTTGCCTGTTTTTGTGCAAAAAGAAAAAGCAGTTTTTGTAAGCGGATCTTCTCTAACTGTCCGTTGAACATTTGCAGCAACGCAAGTATTATTTTTCTTCTGTAAAGCACGATGCAAAATACGAAGGAATGTCTATAAAATTCAGGATTGCTGAAACGAGCTCAAAAATAAACCTGATCATTTTTCATCCTTATAAATCACTCCATCTTTCATCACCAGTTTTATTTTCCTGATGTTTTTTATATCGGCAGAAGGATCGCCGTCAACTGCAATGATGTCGGCAAACAGGTCTTTTTTAATTCTTCCTATTTTGTCTGCATATCCAAATACATCTGAATTAATCGAGGTGGCAGATTTTAATACATCAATCGGCTTCATTCCATATTCTACCATCATTTCCATTTCTCTTGCATTGTCGCCGTGTGTAAAGACACCTACGTCACCACCCATGCAAATAGTAACTCCTGCCTGCAATGCCAGTTGAAAACTTTTTCTTTTATTAATAATGCTTTGCGGTTCCGGGTCAATTCCTTTCTTCCATCCGCGATACTGCATGACAGCGTCACCGGCCGCAAGAGTAGGACAGAGAGCAATACCTTTTTCTTTCATTAAATTAAAAACTTCCGCAGTTCCGTTATCGCCATGTTCAATGGTGGTTACTCCTGCATTAATTGCATTCATCATTCCCTGTGCCGATGTAGCATGAGCGGCAACAGGACGACCGCTGCTGTTAGCGATCTTTACTGCCATTGCAATTTCTTCTGTAGTGAGTGTAGGAGCTGCTTCACCATTTTTACTCCAGTAATAATCAGCATACACTTTTATTAAATCGGCACCCCTGTTGATTTGCGTTCTCGCTTCATTTTCCATTTCTTCAACACTCGAAATTTCAGCGGCGCCTTGGGGATAGGTTACATCGGGCGAAACTGAACGCGGAGCATAAGCACCTCTTGCCACAATGGCTCTCGTTGCACAGATCATTCTTGGTCCCGGTACAACTCCTTTTTCAATCGCCGTTTTTAAACCTACATCATCATACATCGAACCTTCAGTTCCCAAATCACGGACAGTTGTAAAACCTGCCATCAATGTAGCCTCCGCATGTGTTACCGCCCTGGCGGTACGTTCAGCTCTTGATTCTTTCAATACCTGGTCGTTCCAGCTTGTTTCATTATAAGGATGAAGAAACAAATGCGAATGACCTTCGATCAATCCCGGTAAAACGGTACAACCTTTTAATTCGATGACCTGTGTGCCTGCCGGCAATTTGAATTGCACACTGCCTGCTTCGGCGATCTTATTATTTTTTATGAGTACGATCCAACCGGTATGCATTTGTTCTCCGTCAAATACACGATCGGGTTTTAGTAAGATGTATTTGTCTGTTTGCTGGGAATAAGAAGTAGTAAAAAAAATGACAGCAAGTAAAAGAAGAAAGATTTTTTTCATTGTCTTTTGTGGTGGGATTTAATATTGAAACCCTAAGGTATGTTGATTTCAAAAAAGATTATCCCTATTTTGAACAAATTATGCATTGATGAGCTGGCATTTTTATTTTTTCATATTCAGGTGAATTTTGATAGAGGCCCGTAGGGCCGATATTATGGTAGAATGTTTATCCCCGGAGAACAAAGCCGCGTAGCGGCGATATTTTTAAAGTCATATTAATCGTAAAACTCAAAGAGATATTTTGAATCGTAATCCACTTCGAAGTCAGCAAGTATTTTTAAATATTCTTCTTTAAATGTTTTGGCTTTATGGTGTTCTTCCTGTGTCATGATATATTTTATAACTCCGTCTCTTTGACTCTTCGAATTTGAAAAGGCTCCGTATCCTGGCTGCCATTGAAATTTTCCCTTTATAAACCTTTGTTCATTGATCCATTTGCTACTGCTTGCTTTGACAATGCTCATAAAATCGGAAATGCACGTGGTGACCGGCATTCCGAAAAAAATGTGCACATGATCTTTCCATCCTCCTACCGCTAATGATTTAGCGCCATTGTTTGTTATGATACCTGAAATATATTTATGCAGATCATCACGCCAATTTTTTGTGATAAGATTTTCTCTGCCTTTTACGGCAAATACAGCGTGAATGGAAATTTGAGAATAGGTGTTCGCCATGTCTATCTGGTTTAATGTCGCCCCTACGGGGCTTCGCTCAAATTATGGTTTTTCTATCAAAATGTTGCCCCGATAGGGCGACACTTCATCTCAAGATATACCTAACCTCACCTTTTTTACTTTATAAAATTTGTACTTTCGGTCTCCTTCAAAAATGAACTTGCTATGTTAAAATATATTTTCTCCTTCATTCTTTTGCTTTCAATCCGGCTTGTTGCTTTTTCAAATGATGTGGATGCAGCAAAAATGCTGGCAAAGAGAATTGTCCCGGCATTTGCTGACAGAATTGTTTTTTCAACCAGTTCTCCCTCATCCGGCAAAGATGAATTTGAATTGAAATGGGAAAACAATAAACTCGTCATCAGCGGCAATGATGCCAATTCTATGGCGGTAGGATTGAACTATTATTTAAAATATTTCTGTTACACTTCTGTTTCATGGTATAGCAGCGATAAAATTGTTTTGCCTGCAAAGATGCCTGTCGTAACTGAACCTGTTCATCATGATGCAAGATGTGAGAGCAGGTTCATGCTTAATTATTGCACGTTCGGCTATACCATGCCATGGTGGACATGGAAAGATTGGGAACGATTCATTGACTGGATGGCATTGAATGGTGTGAATATGCCACTCGCAATCACAGGACAGGAATATGTTTGGTATGAAGTATGGAGAAAATTTGGATTGACGGACGAACAGATCAGGAGTTATTTTACCGGCCCCGCTTATTTGCCCTGGCACCGTATGGCGAATATCGATCACTGGGAAGGACCGCTGCCTATGTCATGGATAATAGGTCAGGTAGCATTACAAAAGAAGATAGTGAAACGCGAAAGAGAATTAAATATGAAACCTATTCTTCCTGCTTTTGCCGGACATGTACCGGAAGTTTTAAAAGCAAAATATCCAAACGCAAAAATTACTTCACTGGGTGAATGGAGTGGTTTCGCCAAACAATATTATAGTTATTTTCTTGATCCGTTTGACTCATTATTCGTTCCGATTCAAAAAGCATTCCTGGAAGAGCAAACAAAATTGTTCGGCACTGATAACATTTACGGAACAGATCCTTTTAATGAAGTAACTCCTCCGAGTTGGGAACCGGATTATCTTGCCAGTGTGGCAAAGACGATTTATACTTCAATGACGACAGTTGATCCCAATGCTCAATGGCTGCAAATGACATGGATATTTTATTACAACCGGAAGAACTGGACTGATGAAAGAATAAAAGCTTATTTAAGAGCAGTGCCGCAGGATAAACTTATCCTGCTCGATTATTATTGCGACAATACTGAAGTATGGAAAACAACGGAATCGTTTTATGGTCAGCCGTATCTATGGTGTTATCTTGGAAATTTTGGAGGCAACACAATGATGAGTGGCGATTTGAAAGAAGTAGAAGCGAGAATGGAAAATACTTTTCAAAACGGCGGCAGCAATATGTGGGGGCTTGGCTCCACGCTGGAAGGATTTGGGATCAACCCGATCGCTTACGAGTATGTTCTTGAAAAAGCATGGAGCGATGGTAAAGTGGATGTAGATCAATGGGTGGACAATTGGGCAAAGCGCAGATATGGAAGTGCAAATGAAAATGCAGAAAAAGCATGGAATATTTTATTGAACACTTGCTATGCCGAGGCGGCGGGCTTAGGAAGGGCGACACTAACGAATTCAAGACCTGTATTGAAAGAATTTCAAAGCTGGACCACTAACCCGGCAATTAAATATGATAATAGTGATTTGCTGAAAGCATGGAATTTTATGAACCAGGTTTCAGGCCCTACGACAGATGTTTATCGTTATGATCTTGTAAATGTTGCCAGGCAGGTACTCGGCAATTTTTTTAAAAATGTGCGTGATGAATTTACAGATGCTTACGAAAAGAAAGACCTTCAGCAATTAACAAAGAAAGGAAACGAAATGATCGCATTAATGAATGATATGGATACGTTATTAGGAACAAATAAAAACAGCCTGGTGGGAAATTGGATAGCAAGTGCTATGGCTTTGGGAACTACTCCCGCTGAGAAAAAATATTATGAACAGGATGCGAAAAAAATAGTGACTGTGTGGGGAGAAAAAGGCGGGCATTTGGTTGATTATGCCAACCGTGCCTGGGCAGGGTTGACCAAAACTTATTATGGAGAACGATGGAAAATGTTCATCAACGAAATAATAGGTGATGTGAAAAGCAACAAACCGTTCGACGATAAAAAATTTACGGAACAGGTAGAAAACTTTGAAGAGAAATGGGCAGAAGGAAATAAAAAGTTTGCCAGTGAGCCGCAGGGAAATACTCTTGCTATCAGTAAAATGTTATACAAGAAATACGCAGACGAAATTGAACAGAAGTGATAGCAGTGTTGATCAAAAGCTGTTTGTCATGTCGATCCGCTGAAAGCGGAGAGACATTTCAAACTTTGAAAATTTTGAGATCCTTCGCTACGCTCAGGATGACAACGTGGTGGTGAGGGCTCTATTTATCCAGCACATCCTGCCATTCTTGTTTTTTGTCAAAGACTTTTTTTGCAAAAGGACACCAAACCGTAATTTTTATATTGTGTTTCCTTGCGTATTCAACAGAAGCGTGCACCAATTCATAGCCAATATTCTGACCGCGTAGTTCAGCGTTTACTTCTGTATGTTCAATTACCATTTTATCAGGAGAAGTCATGTGATAGATCATTTCAGCCTTCACTTCACCATCATCTTCTACATAGAACATTCCTTTATTACCGGTTTGTTTTTGCTGTATAAGCATAGCTAAAGTTTGAAAAATATTTTTTTCCGATAAAGAAAGTAGCACAAACTCCATTCCAAAGCAAAAATGCAAAGAGAGGCGATGATATTAGCCAACATTCCCGGTGTATGAATAAATCCCATCAATGATGTAGCAATGGTGCTGATGTACTCGTTAAACCATCTTGAACCCACGATCTCAAAAAATAAATAAATGAATAACGAATTCATTCCTACAATGGTCCAGAATTTAAGACTCTTTTTATGATTTAAAATATCGATCCACCAATAGCAAAATGAAAGACCAAGTAAACACCATCCAAGTGAAGCAAGAGTAAATGAAGAAGTGGCAATTCTTTTTATGATCGGCGTGATATGTGCGTAGTCCAATCCAAAACCAACAATAAGACAGATCACAGCCCAAATCAGCATGGGCCGCAATTTATTTTTTGTGCTACTTAATAATAATTTCCCTGTTAATGCACCTGCTATTGTATGAACTGCTGTCGGAATGCAATTGATAGCGACCCATCCTCCAGGATTTATTTTATTCATTAAGATCGTATCGATATAGTTTCCAAAATTGTGCTGATCAGTAAATGGCTGATCAAAGCCGGGGACATTTGTAAATCGATACAATATTTCTGTTAGTAACAATAAACCCACACAAACTCCTATTTGCGCTTTTGTACTCCATTTAAAAATTAAAAAGGCGACAAGTGTTGTAAATGACAATTGGGTTAACACATCCCATAGTTCAAATGACAGGTGATTTCCACGCACGGCATAATCAAGCACCCCCCAGAAGAACAGCCAAAAACAACGCTTCAATATTTTCCTGAACGATTGATTCCATGTGACTCCTTTGTCCCATTGTTTAGTGAGAGAGTAAGCCATCGCTACACCGGCCATATACATAAAGCCGGGTTGTATAAGATCCCAGAAACGCAAACCGTTCCACGGGTGATGAAAAAACTGCAGAAAAAAATTATTCAAAACATTTCCCTTTGTAGCATCGAATAAATGTTCGTATAAACCCGTACTTTCCAGGGCAAGTAAAACCATAATAAAACCGCGCATGAAGTCAAGAGAGAGTAGTCGTTGTGATATCTTGCCGCTTAATATAGCGTCCTGTGGCACCTTAGGGCCGGCAACCGTCGATTCCATAAGCAGTAGGTTTTGATACAAAATATGTTTTTATTGAGACAGGAAAAGAAATTTTTTTTGCTCGTTTGAAATTTCATCTACATATTTGCATTGCAATGAAGCAACAAAATAAATACTGGTGGTGGCATACAAACGTTTTACGGGGTTTGTAATGTCATTACTGTATTTGTAATAATATATTCAAAGGCCCCGAAGTGTTTCGGGGCTTTTTCATTGTCTGAACCAGGATTTATAAGATTAAAGAATTATGAAGAAAATAGAAATCAATACTACCTGTAAAAAATTGCTAGCGGATATATTTACGCCGGTGGGAATTTATCTGCGAGTCCGTGATCGTTTCCGCGATACGGTTCTTTTGGAAAGTACAGACCATCATGCAGCGGAAAACAGCTGGTCATTTATTTGTATCAATGCGATTGGTGGAATTGAGATCACTTCAAAAGAAAGTATCGAGTTCAAGTTGCCAAAACAAAACCCGGAAAAAGTTGCAATAAAAGATGTAACAAAAGTACCCGGGTTGCTCTGGGATTTCATGCAAAACTTCGATATTAAAAAAGGTGAAATAAAAGAGGCAAAATATGCCCAGGGGTTGTTTGGATATGCAACTTATGATGCGGTTCAGTTTTTTGATACGATAAAACTCAAGCCGCGTAACTCGCATCTCACTGTTCCACTAATGAGATACCGCTTGTACCAATATGTTATTGCCATTAATCATTTTAAAGATGAACTGTTTATTTGTGAGAATAAGATCGACGGCCTGGAAAGTGAATCTGCTGTGGTAGAATCGTTGATAAAAAGCAAAGATGTTCCTGTTTATCCTTTTAAAACAAAGGGTGGAGAAGGTTTGAATATGAGTGATGCCGAATATATGGAAATGGTAAAGAAAGGGATTCAAAGTTGTCAGCGTGGGGATGTGTTTCAAATTGTGCTGAGCAGAAGATTTGACCAGGCATTTTCGGGCGATGAATTCAATGTGTACAGGGCACTACGCAATATCAATCCTTCACCATATTTATTCTTTTTCGATTATGGGGATTATAAACTGATGGGTTCATCGCCGGAAGCGCAATTAGTCATTCAAAATGGGAAAGCGGTGGTACATCCTATTGCCGGAACCTATAAAAGAACCGGGGATGATGAAATAGATGAAAGAGAAACTGAAAAATTATTAAAAGATGCAAAGGAAAATTCTGAGCATGTCATGCTGGTTGATCTGGCAAGGAATGACTTAAGCCGTTTGTGTGACGATGTGCAGGTGGCTCATTACCGCGAAGTGCAATACTACTCTCATGTCATTCATTTGGTCAGTGAAGTGACTGGCAAAGTAAGGGCTAACAGTAATCCTTTTGAATTGCTTGCAAAAACTTTTCCGGCAGGAACATTGAGTGGTGCACCGAAATTTAAAGCCATGGAGTTGATCGATGGCTACGAACCAACTGCAAGAAGTTATTATGGCGGATGTATTGGTTTTATGGGATTTGACGGAAGCTGTAATCACGCCATCATGATCAGAACATTTTTAAGTAAGAACAATACATTGATCTACCAGGCGGGGGCGGGAATTGTGGTAGCAAGCAATCCTCAAAATGAATTGCAGGAAGTAAATAATAAACTGGGAGCATTGAAGAAGGCGATTGAGATGGCAGAAGGAATATGCTAAATGCTGTATGCTAAATGTTGAATGAGTAGTTCATTTAACATTCAACATTTAAAATTTAAAATAGTAATGAATATCCTTGTTTTTGATAATTACGATTCATTTACTTACAACCTGGTGCATTTGGTTGAGAAAATTTTGCATCAAAAAGTAGATGTATACCGTAATGACCAGGTCCCTTTGGAAAAAGTAAAAGAATATGATAAGATAATTTTATCACCGGGACCGGGTATTCCTGAAGAAGCTGGACTGTTGTTACCATTGATAAAACAATATGCTTCTTCAAAATCTATACTGGGAGTTTGTTTGGGACACCAGGCAATCGGCGAAGCATTTGGAGGGAAACTGGAGAATTTAAGTAAAGTGTATCATGGAGTGGCCACATCGATCAAAGTAAAAAGTAAAAATGCAAAAGGAAAAAATGACTTGTTCAAAGGGTTACCTGAAAATCTTGAAGTCGGTCGTTATCATAGCTGGATTGTCAGTGTTGAGAATTTCCCTGCTGAATTGGAAGTTACGGCAAGAGATGAAAATAATTATATAATGGCATTACAGCACAAAACCTATGATGTGCAGGGAGTACAGTTTCACCCGGAGAGTGTATTGACACCGATGGGTGAACAGATCCTCCGTAATTGGCTCAATTGTTAGTCTTAAAATGAAAAATGCAAAATGAAAAAAATACTACAAATATTATTTGAACATAAAACTTTGGATAGAGCCACAGCAAAAGAAGTTTTGGTAAATATTGGGAAAGGTGTCTATAATGAACATGAAGTAACAGCTTTTATGACCGTGTACCTGATGCGCAGCATTACTATCGAGGAACTGCAGGGTTTCCGCGATGCATTGCTTGAACTTTGCGTACCTGTTGATCTGAATGGGTATGATGTGATCGATATTGTGGGTACTGGTGGTGATGGAAAGAACACTTTCAATATTTCAACACTTAGTTGTTTTATTGTGGCAGGTACGGGACAAAAAGTGGCTAAGCATGGCAATTATGGAGCTTCGTCAATCAGTGGCGCATCCAATGTAATGGAACAAGTGGGTTACAAATTCAAAAGTCAAAATGAAAAATTAAAAAAGGAAATAGATGAAGCGGGAATTTGTTTTATGCATGCTCCTTTGTTTCATCCCGCATTAAAAACTGTGGGGCCAATAAGGAAGAATTTGGGGATGCGAACTTTCTTCAATATGCTCGGGCCAATGGTAAACCCGGCGACACCAAAGTTCCAGTTGGTGGGTGTATTTAGTCTGGAGATGGCAAGAATTTATAATTATTTATTACAGCAAACAGAAAGTGCCTTTACAATTATTCATAGTTTGGATGGATATGATGAGATCTCGTTGACGAATGATACGAAGGTTATTAATAATGAAGGTGAAAAGATCATGACACCAGAGCAGTTGGGAAAAAGAATGGTGGATGCTATAGATATCTCGGGTGGCAGTACTGTCGAAGAAGCTGCAAAAATTTTTATGAAAATATTGAATGGCGATGGCAGCTGGTCGCAGAATGCGGTTGTGTTAGCTAATGCTGCTATGGCTTTGCATTGTACAGAAAATTACAAAAGTTATGATGAAGCCTATCATGCGGCAGTGGAGAGTCTCGAAAGCGGAAGAGCGAAGAGAGCTTTGGACAAATTGGTCAGTTTGCAATAGTTTATTGTTTATGGTTTTTCGTTTGTAATTAAATGAGTTAAATGAACATTCTTGATAAAATAATAGAGTATAAAAAATCGGAGGTTGAAAAGAGGAAATCAGAAGTTAATATTTCTGATTTGGAGGGGAGCTCTTATTTTAAAAGGAAAACTCTGTCATTGAAAGAATCACTGCAAACAGGAGACAGAACGGGGATCATTGCTGAATTCAAAAGAAGATCGCCATCAAAGGGAATTATTAATGATAAAGTGAATGTTATTGATGTTACAACCAGTTATGCTAAAAACGGCGCATCAGCTTTATCAATATTGACGGATGAAAATTTTTTTGGCGGAAAGAATACTGATTTAACTGAGGCAAGAGTAAATGATATTCCAATTTTACGAAAAGATTTTATCATTGATGAGTATCAAATAACAGAGGCGAAAAGTATTGGTGCCGATTTGATATTACTTATTGCGGCCTGTTTAACTCCGGAGGAAGTAAAGCAATTGGCTGTGTTTGCAAAAAGTTTGGATCTTGAAGTATTGCTGGAATTGCATGATGAAAATGAACTGGAGCATGTTTGTGATGACACGGAATTAATAGGGATCAACAACAGGAATCTGAAAACATTTGAAGTAGATATTGAGCGAAGTTTAAAAATGGCTGAAAAAATTCCGGATGATAAAATAAAAATTGCCGAGAGTGGAATAAATTCAGTGAATGATATTTTATTATTCAGGGAAAATGGATTTAAAGGATTTTTGATCGGTGAAGCTTTTATGAAAGAACCCGATCCCGCGATTGCTTTTGCCAAATTTGTAAGTAACTGGCCGAAGGCTTAAGCCTTCGGTAATTAAAAAAAATCAATGGCAATTCGCATCAAAGTTTGTGGTGTCACCATGCCTTCACAATTGGAGGCGATGGATGAAATGGGAGTTGACCTGGCCGGTTTTATTTTCTATCCAAAATCGCCGAGGTATATGGTGGATAAGATACCGGCGGATTATCTTCGAAGGTTTAGGAGAAGGACAGCGAAAGTGGGAGTGTTTGTGAATACGCCTTATGAAGAATTAATGAGAACGGTGGAGGAATACCGTTTGGATATGGTGCAGCTACATGGTGATGAAATTCCGAGGTATTGTGAAAGGGTTGCGAACTATATTACTGTGATCAAGGCATTTCGATTATCCGATAATGACCCGATCGACTGGATGGCGAAACCTTATGATGATGCCTGTGATATGTATATGTTCGATACATTGGGGGCAGGATACGGTGGCACGGGAAAAAAATTTGACTGGAATGTGTTGAAGAATTCAACGATAGATAAATTATTTTTCCTGAGTGGCGGCATTGAGCCTGGTGATGGAGAAAAACTGAAAGAGTTCATGAATGAAACGATCGCAAAAAAATTATTTGCTGTAGATATCAATAGTAAGTTTGAGATAAGCCCGGGAGTGAAGGATTTAGTGAAAGTAAAGTGGTTCGTTGAGAAGTTGTCGGGTCAGCTATAAACGATGATACAATAGAGTTCTGTCATGTCGAGCGTAGCGAGACATCTCATACGTTGGCAATTAGCGAAATGTATATTGTAAATAAACATTGGTACTACGTTTATATCCTGGCAAATCCCGAAAGGAGTGTTCTGTATATAGGTGTTACAAATAACTTGGAGCAACGATTATCAGAGCATTATTTTAATCGCGGTAAGCCCAAAACTTTTGCTGGGAAGTACTACTGTTATAATTTGATTTACTACGAGGAGTTTCAATATGTACGAGATGCGATTGCGAGAGAAAAAGTCTTAAAGGGATGGAGCCGAAGGGGAAAAGATGACCTTATAAAAACTAAGAATCGGGATTGGACTTTTTTAAATGGACGAGTTTGTATTCATTGGCCGCCAAAAGAAGAAGTTAAACGATTTTGAGACTTTGTTAATGTTGAACTCTCTGAGATGCCTCGTTCCTCGGCATGACAAGACTCTGTGGATTGAGATTCGTTAGCCTGTTGAAAAACAGAGAGACTTTAAAAGCCTTAGGGTTTTGTCATTTCGAGCCGATTCACTAATAGTTCTTCAAATTAAATGAAAGTAAGGCGAGAAATCTCAAACTTTGCAATCTCTGGGTTAAAGAAAGCAAATAAAAAAACCGAACCAGCATGAATATTAAAGTTTGTGGAATTACACAATTAAAACAACTGCAGGAATTGGATGAAATCGGAATTGAATTCGTGGGATTGAATTTTTACAGGAAATCGCCGAGATATGTTGTTGGTAAAATTGCCAGTAGTGACTTGAACAATGCAGATTTTGATATACGCAAAGTAGGAGTGTTTGTAAATGAAAATGTCAGTAATGTGATGAAGATGACGGAGGAGTATAGCCTGGATGTGGTTCAGTTGCAGGGGGATGAGACGCCTGAATACTGCAAGCGATTGTCTGAAGAAGTGGAAGTGATAAAAACATTCAGAATAAATGATGAAACCAAAAGCATTGAAGATTTGATCAGGAATTACGATGATGCCTGTGATTATTATTTATTTGATACCGGGGGCTACCCCTCCCCCTTGGGGGGAGGTAGGGAGGGGGCCTTGGGGGGAACCGGAAAACAGTTTGACTGGAAATTGCTAAGCAAAAGCAGTATTGAAAAGCCTTTTTTCCTGGCTGGAGGCATCGGTTTGCAGGATGTGGTAAAGGCAAAAACATTTGGACATCCCGATCTTTTTGCAGTTGACATTAACAGCAAATTTGAAATAAGCCCGGGAGTGAAGGATCTGGATTTGGTAAAGATGTTTGCTCATGTGCTGAGGAGTTGAGTTGTAACTTGGAGGTGTCTATATTTATCAGATGCTTTATATCCCGCAACTAACGAAGTAAAATATGACCACAAGAAAAAAGATAATTCAGAGATAAACAGAGAAGATGCGACACGTAATTAATAGCTCCGTTAGTCGTCAGCGTATTGATAGAAAAATGGAATTGAAACTGGGTTCTGCAGGTGATTACTGTATCAGGCAACTCCTAGGGCCTTTTGAGATGATGTAGTCGATTGGTTTTATAAACAGGACGCCACTATGTGGCAAGTAATCGAAATCGTTCCGATGGAAAAAGTTGAACATGGTTCGTGAATTTTCTAACAGCGATAAGTCTGCGGGACATTCATATGTAGTAGATGAAATGAAAAAATAATTTTTGCGTGCCGTAGGTAAGCATGATAATAGTAGCTCCGTTAGGAGCAAAGTGTTTATAGAAAAATGGAATATGAATATAGGCTCCGCAGGTGCCTCCTGTATCAGGCGACTCCTACGGAGTCAGGAGAACAATAAGTCGGTTTGGTTATAAACAGGCCTTCATGTGGCACATTCCAAACGTTATTGGTGTCATAGGTACACATGATAATAAAAAAAAGATTTGAAAATTTATAGCAAGAATTGCTGAATAGAATTTCCGAAAGTAAAGAGTGCGACGCAACGAAGTTTAATGAATCCAAAAGTGGGTATAAAATAATTTAAAAGCAAAAATTAAAAAGGCAAAAGATTGCTCGTAATTCGACTCGCAATGAAGATTTAAATGAAATTACGAATGCTGGAATCAACAACATATACACATCACCTAATAAGCAGGGCTATTACGGAAAATTTGGCGGCGCTTATATTCCTGAAATGTTGCATCGTAATGTGGAGGAATTGCGAACAAAATATTTGGACATAATTTATGAAGAAGGTTTTCAAAAAAAGTTTCGTGAATTGCTGAAAGATTATGCGGGGCGACCGACGCCATTGTATTTCGCCGGTAGATTGAGTGAGAAATATGGGACCAATATTTTTTTGAAACGGGAAGATCTCTGTCATACCGGTGCGCATAAGATCAATAATACGATCGGTCAAATTTTATTGGCGCAGCGGCTAGGCAAGAAAAGAATTATTGCGGAGACAGGCGCCGGTCAGCATGGGGTAGCCACGGCAACAGTATGTGCCCTGAAAGGTGTCGAGTGCATTGTGTATATGGGCGAAAAAGATATTGAGCGACAAGCGCCGAATGTAGCAAGAATGAAAATGCTGGGAGCAACGGTGATACCGGCAACAAGCGGAAGTAAAACGTTGAAGGACGCCACCAATGAAGCTATCCGCGACTGGATCAATAACCCAAACGATACGCATTATATAATTGGCAGCGTGGTCGGGCCGCATCCGTATCCGGATATGGTGGCACGTTTTCAATCGGTAATCAGTGAGGAGATTCGCTGGCAGTTAAAAGAAAAGAAAGGAAGTGAATTACCGACTCATATACTTGCCTGTGTGGGTGGCGGTAGTAATGCTGCTGGTGCTTTTTATCATTTCCTGAATGAGCCTTCGGTGCAGTTGATTGCTGTAGAAGCTGCAGGATTAGGTATTGATAGTGGTTACAGTGCGGCTACGACTGTGTTGGGAAAGCCTGGTGTGTTGCATGGAAGCAAAAGTTTGGTGATGCAAACAGAAGATGGCCAGGTGGTAGAGCCGCATAGCATTTCAGCAGGTTTGGATTATCCTGGTATTGGTCCGTTACATGCTAATTTATTTGATACGGGACGTGCAAAATTTTTGAGTGTAACGGATGAAGAAGCGTTGGCTGCCGCATTTGAATTGGCAAAGTTGGAAGGAATTATTCCTGCGCTGGAGAGTGCACATGCATTGGCGAGCCTCAAAGGCCTCACCTCTCGGTCTCCTCTCCTTGAGGAGAGGAGAGGCCAAACTGTGGACAATAAATTTAGCAGTAGTATTGACAAATCAACGAATCAAATTACTGAGCAAATGAAGTTTACTAAAGATTCGGTTGTGGTGGTTTGTTTGAGCGGAAGAGGAGATAAGGATATGGCGACGTATATGAGAGAAATGGAAAAGTCAAAATTAAAAATTCAAAATGGAAAAAAATAAGCCTGTTATTTTACTATTGCTGCTATTTGTAGTTTTTTCCTGCAACCGCAAACCGTTTGTTGAACATAAGCTGAAGTTTGAAAAGATCTCTGATAATTGTGAGAATTTAAAACCATCTTTCCGGTTAGAGTCTAATGTTGCAGGTGAACGATATGAATTTGAAAAATGTTTGGGTACGAATTTTACAAAAGATATGATTAATGTGTCACGGCAGGGAGATACAGTATTGGTACGATTCCCAAAACGGGGAGCCAGGGCGGCCTTGTATGATATAACGTTGGATATTGACAGTTACCCGAAATATAATTTTCTCACTATAGATGATGAAACATTTATTATTAGTGGTTCGGGGGACTAGAATATGAATCGAATAGAAAAACTTTTTAAAAACTCGTCTCAGGATAGAGGTATTTTAAGTGTTTACTGCACCGCCGGTTTTCCTCAATTGGAGGATACATTAATAGTGATGAAGGCATTGGAAGAAAATGGTGTGGGTATGATCGAACTGGGAATGCCATACAGCGATCCATTGGCAGACGGACCGGTGATCCAACACAGCAGCACCATTGCTTTGCAAAATGGGATGACGATAAAAAAATTGTTTGGGCAATTGAAAGATTTCAGAAAAGAGATTTCAATACCAGTTTTATTGATGGGCTATATGAACCCGATCTTACAATATGGATTTGAAAAGTTTTGTTCAAATGCAGCATCAGTGGGAATTGATGGATTGATCCTTCCGGATTTACCGGAATATGAATATGAAACGGAGTATGGAGCAATAATAAAAAAATATGGATTGGATTTTGTTTTCCTGGTGACTCCTGAAACTTCGGAAGAAAGGGTGAGGAAGCTGGATGAGTTAAGTAATGGATTTTTATATGCAGTGTCCTCATCATCCACAACCGGGAAAGAGAAAAACATGAGTGACGTAAAAGTGTATTTGCAAAGATTGAAGGATCTAAAACTAAAAAATCCTGTAATTGTTGGCTTTGGAATAAAAGACAAGCAAACCTTTGATACGGCTTGCAAAAATGCGAACGGAGCAATTATCGGCACGGCTTATATAAGGGCTTTGGAAGAAAACAATAATATCAAAGAAGCAACTAAATTATTTTTAAATGGAATTATTCCCTGATAATCCCATTAATCGACCCAAATCATGGTTCTGACGATCATAAAATATAATGCAGGTAATATCCAGTCTGTTCTTTTTGCTTTGGAAAGAATTGGAATAGAAGCGGAGGTAACAGATGATATTGAAAAGATCAGGCTGGCAGATAAGGTAATCTTTCCTGGGGTTGGCGAAGCCAGTTCCGCTATGAATTATTTAAAAGAAAGAGGTCTGGACAAAGTGATTAAAAATTTGAAGCAGCCTGTATTAGGGATTTGCCTGGGAATGCAATTGATGTGTAACTACTCTGAAGAAAATGCTACGGATTGTTTGGGAATATTTGATGAAGAGGTGCGGAAGTTCAGAGTTAAGAGTTCAGAGTTCAAAGTTCCGCAGGTCGGGTGGAACAGTATCTATAACTTGAAAACAGATTTGTTTAAAGGTGTGAAAGAAAATTCGTTTTGCTATTTTGTTCACAGTTATTATGCTTCTGTGGGTGAACATACAATAGCAACGACTAATTACATTCAGCCTTATAGTTCTGCTTTGCAGAAAGATAATTTTTATGGAGTGCAGTTTCACCCGGAGAAGAGTGCTGAACTGGGAGAACAGATACTAAAAAACTTTGCCCTAAATCCCTAAAGGGACTTTATAAGATACTTATGAAAGAAAATATGTTTTATAAAGCCCATCCACTAATTTTTAAAAAGGCAGAGGAACTGAGAAATAATCCTACATATTCTGAAAGTTTATTGTGGAATTATATTAGGGAAAACCAATTTGGAATAAAATTTAGAAGACAACATCCGGCATCTAGTTATATTTTAGATTTTTATGCACACAAAATAAAACTGGCGATAGAGATAGATGGCGATATTCATTCTTTAGAAGATGTCAAGAGAAATGATTTAGACAGGCAGAAACGATTAGAATCTTTTGGAATTCAATTTTTACGCTTTTCAACTCAGGAAGTTGAAAAAGAGCTTGATAAAGTTTTGGATAAAATAAAATTGAAAATTAAGGAATCGCTCAAAATTGATACTGCTCAAAGCTCCCTTTTAGGGGCGGGGGGGCTTCAAATAATACCTGCAATAGACATCATCGATGGAAAATGCGTAAGACTGGAACAAGGTAATTACGATAAGGTCACTTTGTATCGTAAAGAACCTTTGGAAGTAGCAAAGAAATTTGAAGATGCAGGATTGAAACGACTTCATTTGGTTGATCTTGATGGAGCAAAAGCCGGCGCTGTAAAAAACTGGAAGGTTTTAGAAAGCATCGCCGGTAAAACTTCTTTGATCATTGATTTTGGCGGAGGAATCAAAACGGAAAAGAATGTTGAAATTGTTTTTAATTCAGGAGCCGCATTGGCAACAGTTGGAAGTATTGCTGTAAAAAATGAAGAAGAACTTGTAAAATGGCTATTGAAGTTTGGCGCTGAAAAATTTTTATTGGGTGCTGATGTTAAAGATGAGAAAATAACAGTAAGCGGCTGGCAGGAAGAAACAAACATTTGGATATATGATTTTATCCTGAAGTGGATCGATAAGGGTATAAAACAAATCTTTTGTACTGATGTGAGCAAAGATGGCAAGTTGGAAGGCCCGGCAATTGACCTTTATAAAAACATTATTTCAAAATTTCCCGGATTGTTTTTTATAGCCAGCGGCGGTGTAAGTTCGGTTGATGATCTGAAAAGATTGGAAGAGACCGGATGCAAAGCGGTAATTGTGGGAAAGGCGATCTATGAAGACCGTATTTCGTTAGAGGATTTAAAAATATTCATATGATGATTGAAAATTTTTGGGTTTTTGCTTTGACTGCATTGTTATTGAATATTACTCCCGGTAATGATATGCTCTATGTTATAGCGAGAAGTTCAGGGCAGGGTACAAAAGCGGGGGTCGTTTCTGCGTTGGGAATTGGAGCAGGTTGTATCATCCATATTCTTGCTGCTGTAGCGGGATTGTCCGCTCTTATTGCCCGGTCTGCTTATGCATTTACAATAATCAAATATATTGGCGCTTTATACCTGGTGTATTTGGGAATAAGATCTCTTCTGAATAAAAGAAAAGAATTGGTCATTGAAAAAAACATCCGGCAGCTTTCATATCGAAAAATATTTTGGCAGGGATTTACGACAAATGTTTTAAATCCAAAAGTTGCTTTATTCTTTCTTGCATTTTTGCCCCAGTTTATAAATATTCATTTCGGAAATACCGCATGGCAAATCCTTTTTCTCGGAACATGGTTTGATGCCGGGGGAACATTGGTAAATGTTTTGGTTGCTTTGTTATTCGGCAGAATCGGTGAGTGGTTGTCAAATTCTCCGATTATTGTTCAATGGCAGCAACGAATAACCGGAATTATTTTAATTGGATTAGGAATCAAAGTAGCTCTGAGTTCAAAAAAATAGTATGCTTACGAAACGGATCATACCTTGTTTGGACATCAAAGATGGTCGCACAGTCAAAGGGACGAATTTTGTTAATCTTCGCGATGCCGGCGATCCTGTTGAACTGGGTGCTTTCTATGCACAACAGGGAGCGGATGAATTGGTGTTTCTTGACATTACAGCAACCATTGAGAAAAGAAAAACGTTAAGTGAGTTGGTGAATCGAATTTCACATCATATCAATATTCCCTTTACAGTCGGTGGTGGCATTAGCGGCGTAGAAGATGTAAGTGTTCTTTTACAAAACGGTGCGGATAAGATATCAGTGAATACTTCTGCATTTAAAAATCCGCAACTGATCAATGATCTTGCCAGTGAATTCGGCAGTCAGTGTGTTGTCCTTGCTATTGATACAAAGCAGGAAGAAAATGGAGAATGGTATGTTTATTTAAATGGCGGCAGAACAAAAACAAACAAGCTTTGTTTTGACTGGGCAAAACATGGAGTGATGCTTGGCGCAGGTGAAATTCTTCTGACCTCAATGAATCATGATGGAACAAAACAGGGTTTTGCCATCGGGCTCACAAAGCAATTAGCCGAAAATCTTCCCGTACCCGTCATTGCATCAGGAGGTGGAGGAACGATGGAGCATTTTGTGGATGTGTTCAAAAATGGTCACGCGGATGCGGCGCTGGCAGCAAGTATCTTTCATTTTAAGGAAATAGCAATACCTGATTTAAAACGATATTTGCACGACAAGAATATAGAAGTTAGAATATAGAATTCAGAATGATGAATAGAATTACAGGAGTACAAGTGAGTGACACAACAGGAGCTGATAAGAAATTTCAAAGCTGGTAACAATAAAAATGAAGATCGATTTTAAAAAATATTCAGATGGCCTGGTGCCGGCTATTATCCAGGACTATAAAACACAGAAGGTGCTGATGCTGGGTTTTATGAATGAAGAATCATTGCAAAGAACGATGAGCGAAGGCAAAGTGACGTTTTATAGCCGCAGCAAAAAAAGATTGTGGACGAAAGGGGAGGAGAGCGGTCATTTTTTGTTACTGAAAGAAATTCTGAGCGATTGTGATGATGATAGCATTTTGATAAAGGCTGAACCAACCGGGCCTGTTTGTCATACGGGAGCTGATACATGCTGGAGTGAAAAAAATCATGAGGAAGATTTCCTAAGTTATCTCGAACATATCATTGAACTAAGAAAAACAAGCGATGATGAAAAATCTTATGTAAGAAAATTATTTAATTCCGGCATTAATAAGATCGCTCAAAAGGTTGGAGAAGAGGCCGTAGAGCTGGTAATTGAGGCAAAAGATGTTAATGATGACTTATTTTTAAACGAAGCTTCCGATCTTCTTTTTCATTTTTTAATTTTGCTGCAGGCCAAAGGGCACAGACTTGATGATGTGACACGCATTTTAAAAGAACGACACCATAATAAATAATATGAAACGAATTTCTCTTGTTTTATTTTTGATGCCATTGTTTGTTTTTGCTCAGAAAACAACAGGATTTGAAGTCGATGGGTCTGTCAGCGGCTTTGCGGCAGAAACTCCTGTAAAAATTACAAATGCTAACGATAACAGTGATATCGCCTCGGCAAAAATCGCGAATGGAAAGTTTATTATTAAGGGTTCTGTAGATGAACCAACACTTTGCAGGTTGGCTATTGGCAGCGATGCTCCGCAATATATTTATATAGAAAACAAGAAAATAACAGTAACGGGCAGCAAAGCAAACATCCAACATTTAAAAATTACCGGTTCTGCTTCTCACAATGATTTTATGAAGTTCCAGGAAACTTTTAATCCTTTGATGGCTTCTTTAAATAATACCGTCAGTTCAATTAATAAAACAAAGGAAAAATCGCAGTTTGATGCATTGATGAAAGTGTATGATTCTATAAGAGCAGTTATTCAAACAAAAATTGACGCCTTTGTTAACGCAAAACCTAAGTCTGCAGTAACACCCTTCGTGCTTCTTGTTACCGCTGAAATGTATGACGATCCATTGTTGCTTGAAAAACGTTATGAAAAACTTGATCCTTCCGTGAGGGATTTAACAGTCGGTAAAAATCTCAACTCTTATATTCAATATAACAAAGTGGGAGCCATAGGCACTAAGGCGATTGATTTCACCCAGCCAGATACTACCGGTAAACCGGTAACCCTTTCTTCGTTTCATGGAAAATACGTGCTGGTTGATTTTTGGGCAAGCTGGTGTGGTCCGTGTCGTGCAGAAAATCCGAATGTGGTTCAAAATTTTAACCAGTTTAAAGGAAAAAACTTTACGGTATTAGGTGTTTCTCTTGATAAACCCGGTGCGAAAGATAACTGGCTTAATGCTATTCATCACGACAATCTCACGTGGACTCATGTCAGCGATCTTCAATTCTGGAATAACGCCGCGGCTCAATTATACAAGGTGCAAAGTATTCCGTTTAATATGCTTATCGACCCTACAGGAAAAATCATCGCAAAAAATCTTCGTGGCGACTTGTTGCATTCCAAGTTATGCGAAGTACTTGGATGCGATTAATGAGTAGTGAATAGAAGAATGTTGACTAAGAATTGTATTACCAGTTTAAAAATTTTGTGAGCGTTTTTAATTCTGTTCAAAGAAAAAGTCCGTGCGCATGGCAAGGACTTTTATATACTATTTAATATTCTATTTTCTGTACTCCATACTCTCTGTTTTAATTCACATCCTTTCCATTTTTTAGTTTATCAATCATTGACGCTACACTTGTTTTATTTTGTTGGTCAGGAGCAAGCGGCAGCGCCTGGTTTGCATATTTCAGTGCATTTTTATAATCACCATTTGCAGAATAGCCTCTCGTTAACCCTACAAGTGTTGTGAACTGGTTTGGATTCTTTTCATAGTTCATTTTAAAGATATCAAGCGCCTCTTTCGTTTTTTTCATAGCAATCAATGAGCGGCCATATTGATGGATTTGTACCATGTTCCCATACGGCAAAGCCTTTTTCATAATAGCAGCAGCTTCATCGCCGCGTCCCAGTTTATCTAATATCCCGGCCTTTGTGCTCCAAGCAGTAAAACTTTGATCGCCGCCAAAAGTGGTACTGGCAGCGGAATCGGCCCAAAGCGATGCCTCTTCGAGATTTACATTACGCTGTAAACACCACTGCGCAGCCTGGTTCCAACTTTCCCACATAAACCCTCTGTCCGTGCGTAATTCCTTGCGAAACGATTCAAGCTGATCTTTGATGTAGTCAGTTTGTATGGTAAACGGGATCATCAACTTTTCCCATTCAAGTGCCACCGTTGCAGAATTTTCAGTTTGATCTGTAAATTCATATTTAAGCCATTCCACATTTTTATCCAGCGGTTGAGGTTTTACTTTTACACGCAGTGCATCTTCTTTTTCGTTATAAAAAAAGTGACCCCACGAAGTAGAGTTTTTTGAAAATATCAGTGTGCATTCATTTGGATCATAAGCCACGAAAAAACCATATTTACCGGCAGGCAATGATTGACCCTCTATTTTTACATCATTGGCAAATTCAATGGTTGTGTTTTCATTGGCCCCTGCCCGCCATGGGGAAGAATGACTACTTCCAAAACCGGGATCGGTAAATCCAACCGGAATTAATTCGCCCCAAATCTTTCCTTCGCGACCCTTGACGCCGGGTCTGTCGTAATGAATTGTCACATCCGTTAAACCGATACGCTCAATCACTGATGCTTTTTTATTTCCCCCGCTGGGAAGAACAGTCAATGGAATTTGGGTAAATGAAAAAATAGAAATAAAAGAAAACAAAAAAAGACTAGCCAGCTTTTTCATACAGAAAGTTTTAGTTGTTCCAAACTAAGAAAGAAGTACGGAAGAGCGGAACAATTTATATGAGAGCATAAAAAGGAATTATAAAACGTAATTAGCAGGGATGTGAGGCAAATCTTTCTTTTTGAAGCTTATTTTAACAGCCGGGGTATTTGGAATATTTATAACAACCATTATTTTTAGAGCATGAAATACAGATTGATCCTCCTGATACTACTGCCTTTTTTTTCAAGAGCGCAGGATTGCAATTTGCAAACCTCGAAAGATCCTTATACAAAAGAAATAAAAATCTCTACAGGACTCATTTCACTAAATACAGGCCAATATTCCATTGAGGCTACGAAATCAGGAATTGATTGTATGTTTGTTCTTGAAGGCAAATGTTTTGATGATGCTTCCACCGCTTCTGTTTACTACGAAGGCTCACGATTGAGAACCAATTTCAGGAACAGCGGTACCATGAACTGTGATGGATTGTTTCATTTTAGTTTCAGAAACACCAATCCTTTTCCATCAGCTCTGCAAAATCTGGCTACAAGGAAAGTCGCTTCTATCCGCTTTAAGGATAATACCAATAAAGAAACGGGCATCCTCTTCACTGCAGAACAACAACAAATCTTTCAAAATCTCACCAGTTGTATTATGACTGAGGCGAAGAAACTTTTACAATAGGCAATTTTGTTTCGGGTTTCTTAGCGTTTTACTAATACCACCATCCTGGAACCGAGTAAAAAACTATTGGCAAGCGGCGCATAAGTAACGTATTCAACGTCATTATCGTCACGCCACGTCAACATTTGCCGGGGATTAGTTTCATAGCGAAAGGCTGTGTCAATTTTCACCAATTGTGCACTTACCATCTCTGCTTGTAGCTCATGTGGGCCTGAGCAACTGTTTAAAATAAAAAACATCATCACCATGGTGGCTATCACCAAAATTGTTTTCATTGTGCTAAAGTTTTCGAAGGTTACCGTGTTGCCCAAACAAGATATATGCCGTAAACAGCCATTTACAAATTGTGCAAAATTTACTACAGATAGCTATTCAAGCGTGCAAAAGATGAGAATGATTTCTTGAAATTCTTAATTGGCATAATTTTTTTATAGAGGTGTAGGTAGAAATTCGATTATTCATTTTAAACTATAACTTATGCTACGGTGGACAATTATTTTTTTGATTATCGCTATTATAGCCGGCGTGTTTGGGTTTGGCGGAATTGCGGCCGGAGCGGCGGGCATTGCGAAAATTTTATTCTTTATTTTCATTGTACTATTTCTCATCTCACTGATTCGGGGGCGCACAGTGGATTAATAGTACCAAAAAAAGAGGAATAGGTGAATTTCACTTATTCCTCTTTATATTAACTCCTTTCCTTTGCCCGGTGGCATATTACTTCTATCGAAAAGCTAAAGGCCAGGGCGAACGCAACACACTGCCACCAATTCTGCTTACCAAATGAAATAATCATCATTATTAAGCAAAAGGTGCTTGTGGTTATCGTTAAAGCATTTTTTTCTGTAAAATACTTTTTCAGTGGTGAGGTGAATGACATGAATCTTTTCATAGTGACGCAAAGATAACTCACACTGCAATTCGAAATCTTTTTATCAATGCTTTAATAATTTTTGTGATGGCGGGGCTTTTTATTACGCATCAGAAATAGTGTATTCATCTTATGGCAAAAACTATCCGACCTAAAAAACAATCAGCATCCTCCAATAAAAAAATAGAGAGGATTCTTCAGATGATATCGCTGCCTCATATAACAAATTCGAGAAATTTGAAGGACAGCAATATACCGGAATGAAAATAGGCAGGAGCCATAAATGGTATTATGATAAAGGAGAATGGAGGAAAAAAAAGATCACACCTGATTTGTGGGAAATTTCTTACTCAGTTACAAAGCGCAGAGCGGGGAAAGCTCCAGAGGGTTTGGGTATTCCGGTGGGAACGGAATATCATTGGTACATCATCCGTCAGGAGGAAGTTTTGCTTTGGTATGAATGAGACAATTATTATTGATACTGTATGTAAACAGGCTGCGGTACTAATTTCAAAACTTGCTCAGGTTGCATTTCTTTTAATTGTCCCACCTTCTTTGTATCATTTTTATAGAATATTTTGAAACCAGTATATTCAACCGGCTGCGGATAGATAAACTGTCTGTAGGTGTTTATCTTTTTTGCAGGAAATCCCCATCCATCCATATCCATTACAACTTGTACCGACGGATTAGGTTTAATTTTTTTATAGTTTGTCACCATTGGCCCGGTGAAGCGGTGAATGACCAAAATCTTTGGAGGCAAATTATATTTTTTTACAATACCGGTAAGATAATTAATTGCATAGTTTATATCTGTCGCATCGAAAGTACCGATAACAGAGCCAGGGCGTTTACCTGTTTTCATCGAAAATTCAGGATCAATTCCGAGGTGTACATTTGGCATACTTAAATATTTTTCCAATAAAGGGATCTCTTTTTCAAGTGAACTCAGAGCTACCTGTATATCCAAAAAAACCAACCCATTTATTTCTGATGCCCAACTAACGACTTTATCGATTTGGCTAAAAGGCATTCTTAACCGATAGGTGTTGCCTGACCCCGGACTGCCTTGCGCGGTGACGGCAATATAATGCAGAGCCGGAATAACTTTTAACATCGTGTCGGCCCGTTGCCATTTTTCAACTTCTGTCTGTAATTTTTTAAGCATATCGTCTTTAGGCAGTTCACCAAGTATACCCATATTTTTTGAGTAAAGATTTCCGTAATAGGCTACTATGCGGTGAAAAGGCAGAATGGCTCCCTGGTGAGGCAACGAATCTTTTACAGGCCATCTTCCGCTACTGTCGCCGTTGGTAATATGATTGAGCAATGCATAATAGGTTGCAGTGTCTTCAATTGGTTTATTAAAGGATAGTTCAGCATTATTTTTTGGAAGTGTAGTATCGGCAATCAATGGTTTCGCGTTACTTTCTTCACCGCAGGAAGCAACAGTGAAATTGAAAAGTATGACAGTGAAAATTAGGTATGCAAACTCTTTCATTTTGGCACTCATAGGAACAAATTTTTTTCAAAATACACAAGTTTACTTGAATCAAATACTTTTGGTTCCCATTTTTTATTGTATCGCCTGGCAACTACTTCACCGATGATATGTATCCGGTAAACGAAATTGGCTGCCGGTTGTTACTTATCGCCCGCAAGGTGCCACAGCCATTTTCAAAAATTGAAAGAGAAAACTCTCTGAAATCTGTAACATCTTTTGGCTTTATGCTTATTTCCCAACCGCCCTTTTTTCTTTTCGACGTGGTATAATCAAATTTTTTGGAAGTGAAATTAAATCCCCCTTCCGTGGGATTAGATGGCAATGAATAGGCCCGGCCGAAGAATGGCAGGTAAGAAGTCACTGCATTTCGGGTAACCTTCAGATCGTAATCGGAGGTCAGTTGTTTACTGGAACCACTTAGAGGAAGTGCCGTTCGGGCATGAAATACAAACTGTCTTTGTTCAATCATCTGTTTTACCTCCGCTGCTTTGTTTTGGGTATAACCTGCCGTAGCATAAAGGGAGAACAAGAATGATAACATAAAAATTTTACCGGATAATTTATTAATCGTTTTCATCGTACGTCTTTTACCACTACAACAGTCAAATTCTATACTATGTTTTTGATGCTTGCAGAAAGATTTTTGAAAAAAAACTTTAAACGAGGTATGCAATTTGGATTAACATATTGTTATGAAATTAACTAAACAACGGAATGATAATAAACTAATACCGAGGACAAGATCCAGGGTATTGATCGTTTTATCAGGCATTGTTACTGTCATTTTGCATCCTCTGTTTATTACAACATTTACAGGTTTGATTATTTATGAGCTCGTGCCCGGTAGTTTTAAAAATTTTCCTATAGATGAATGGATGGTCAAACTGTTTCTGTTTACGATCATCCTCCCGTTTCTTTCAATTTTCTTACTTAAAATATCTGGATTAATTTCTAACGCAAGAATGCATAAACCACGGGATCGATATCTTCCACTTTTGGCAAGCATGATTTTTTATTTTGTAGTTTATCACGTCTTAAATAACGACGATTCCATGCCATTGCTGATGCAGATACTGTTAATGGGAAGTTTTATTGCGATCTTGTTCGACTTTTTGATCAACTTTTTTTACAAAGTGAGTGTGCATACTACAGGAGTCGCTATTTTACCGGGCATGTGCGCTGTTTTAATGCTGAATGGAAATGTGGTGATTTTTTTTCCCTTATTATATTCTTTATTGGCTGCGGCTATATTGGGGCTCGCCCGGTGGTTGTTAGGTGCACATACAAAAGGCCAAATCCTTCTGGGCTATGCAGTTGGAATGATTTCACAGGTGGTTGCGTTTCTTTTTTTAAACACATAATAAATTTTTAGCAAGGATTTTGCTTAGCCTATAAGTAATCCCCTAATTCAGATTTATGAAAACCGTTGTTCTTTTTATTTTTTTCACAGGTATGTTGTTGCCGGTTTATTCGCAGTTGACAGTAAAGGCTAAATGTAATGTCTTTACCGTGGATGTTCTGGATGGAAAGATCAATAGCGTGCATCCAGACTATACTGCTGGCCAAATCAAAAAACAACTACCTTGTTTTACCGGCGAGGATACAACAAATTGCGGGGATGTTATTAATTACAAGGATAGAGACGTGAAGTTCTTTACTGATAGGGATTATATTGAGATTGGACCAGCTTTTAAGGGTAAACTCAGTATTCCTTTAATGGGAGGGAAGCGGGGAAGCTTTTTTAAATGGCTCGGCCTTCCGAAACTGAAAGATGATAAGTGGGATGCGTTCGAAACTCAATACGGTTGTCTTATTTTATATTATAATTCAGCTTCGAAAGTAAGAATGCTCAGGTTTAGCACAAAAAAGCTTGAAGAGATAAAAATTTGCGAATAAAAAAGAATAACGGGGATAAATGAATAAATGATCGTATATTAAAAATTAAATAAATAGCTATGACACTGGAAGAAATTTATAATCTATTAGAAGGTAAAACCTATTATGAAAGAGAAGGCATGCGTAAATTTAGCTTTATTGATAATTCTATTCATATAGACCGGCGTGCGTATATTCCGTTCAGTATTTACAAGGAAAATGAAAAGTTTTTTCTTACTCCAGACACAGCAATTGCTGAAGAAAAGGACCTGCGCATAGAAGTAGAAGAGATGAGAAAAGAATCTATTCTACTTTATGGTAAAAGAAGCGGTGAAAGACTATTGACATTGGAAAGTTGAATACACTAAATACTTACACCTTTAATTCATCTTCGATAAGTTCATGCAATTTGCTCTCGTTTTTTAAGATCCAGTCGGGAAGCAGCTGTGGTTGTATCTTCCAGCAGTCGCTGCTGTCTTTTTGCATTTGGAAGATAATACGATTACTGCGGTCATCCGTAACGTCTACAAAAAAAAGCATAATACCGTTCGGATTAGATTTTCTAAAATTAAATTCTCTTAATCTGCCTTCCGTCTTAATTAATTTTGAAAATTGAACATTTGAATTGAAAACCGCGGAGTGTTTAATGGGTCGCATCTTTAGCGAATTTATTTACGCTACTGCAATATAATATTACAGTTTCTAAAAACCTTGTTGAGATTTGTTAAGTTATTCACAGTTTTCTTACATATCTGAATCAAAACCGTCACTCAATAAATTCCATGGAGTAGTTTGTTTTTTTTCTCCTTCCTTTTTTACAGCCGGGTTTGAATTGGTTCCGCCTTGTTCTTCATTTTCGCCGGCTGATTCCGGATTAGTTTCTTCCCGAATTTCCATTTCCGTTTTTACGTCTCGAATATCCTCATCAGATATTTCACTATTTATATCCTGTAAGTGGCGGTGAACTCTTTCTTCAAGGCTTTCTTTCTTTTTATTTCGTTTTGGACCTTCTTTATTTTTGTTCGTTTTCATATCTTTTCTTAATATAAAGAAAAACACATGCCAAGAGCAATATAGCTGGTAACATTCCGGAATTTTCATTAATCATAAATGGCATTGGCCTTAACGATTCCTTCTCGAATTTTTGGCATCACGGCAATTGCTTTGAATAATTCCAGGCTACCGGTAATAAAAGCAAAAGCTGGTAGTTCTCTTGATGAACAGATAAAAAATCAGGCTGCCTTATTGGGGCAGCCTGATTTTTTCTTTTATAACATGATTAGTCGGCAATGACCATGTCTTTCGATGATTCCGTTTTTTGGTGGGCTATAAAATTATTAACTGCAGATTTGTATGCAGCCACTTCTTTTTTAGTTAAAGTAGTTATACTGCCATAGTCTTCAAAATAATAATGGGTAGCGATAAACCTTTTTACGTGACCTCTTGTTTCTGCCGGTAAAAATCTCTGGAGAACCCAGAAATTATGGCTGCCTGCCATTTTAATTGCGTAAAGAACTTTCCCGGGACCGCTATTATACGCCGCAATGACCAGCAGCCAATCGTCGAATTGGTTATAAAGATCCCTCAAATACTTTGCAGCAGCCACTGTACTTTTATAGTAGTTATTACGTTCATCATACTTTCCTTTAATTTTTAAAGAAAGATCGCGTGCTGTTGATGGCATTAACTGCCACGGACCAGTTGCCCCTACATGCGACACCGCCGAAGATTTTAATTCTGATTCAACAGCTGCAAGATATTTCAATTCTACAGGTAAATGATAATTAGAAAAGACCGAGTCCATCATTGGAAAGTAGCGCTTACCACGCTCCCGGATTTTTTCTAAAGCTTCACAATTTCTCTTGTTGTAATCTTTTACAAATCTTGTTACGTGCGCATTCAAACTAATTTTAGGAATACCTGCAAGAATATCCGGTGGCATATCATTCAATTCTATAAATGAAGAATCAAATAACTGTAGTTGACGGACAACAGGATTAGTGGGTACGGGTGTTTTTGCATTAAAGCTTTGTTGATGATTCGTTCCATACACACCGGCGATAATAAGAACGAGCCCATTACCAAAAAGACCTGCTCTTACTAATTTTCTTTTCAACATCGTTTAATTTTTAATTAAGCAATGCCGACCCTCAGGGTTTGGATTATCACAGATGATTCACATAGGAGAAATGGATCAGGGCTTTATCATTGGATTGGAAGAGAACTAGCAAACAGGTAACCGGGGGCGGACGTTACGGTTTTTCAAATCGATCCGGAACTCTGTGCTGTTGCTAATTACAAACGCGGGACAAAAATACTTCTTAATACCCTTGTAACCTCGTTTTTATAACAGGGAGAACTACTATTGCATGTTTAATAAGGTGGTAATCACCTGATAGAAGAAAAATATTTTTTACTGAAAATTAGGCAGACGAAATTGACAGGTTTCTTATCATTTGATAATGAGCAGTAAAAATTTTTTGTTGAAAAATAAATGGACTTTTAGAAAAAAATTATGCAGTTAATTTTGGTTTTGTTGATTTTAGTTTTTTATCTCTTTTCCAAACTGATTTTTTGAATGTTGACAATAACACTTGCAGCTTTATTTTCAAAATGACAATTGCTCTTTTTTGCAAAATGATTGCTGAAAATAATTTCAGGTCATATTTATTGGCTGTGTTAAAAACTGACATCTGTGCCACGAGAAAAATCAACATTGGTACAAATCGTAACAATCTTTTTGTAAGACTTTTCCTCCTTCTCATAAATGCGCGGATCAAAATTTTTATTCTACTAACCTGACAACAGGTTCCAGCCGGTATTCACCATTCTCTGCTACTATGGATTGTGATGCATCAAAATCCAGGATGAAGCCGTTGAATACTTCATTTAGTTTTTTACCGATTTGAATCATCAATGCAGGCGAAGCGCCGTTTGGTAGTTGCAGCGGATAAGAAACGCCATTTACAACAACTGTATTACCATCCCCCAAAATAAAACGGATCTCTTTTAGCATGCCAAGGGGCACTACGTCTTGCGCTATCATCAATGTAAGACTGTCCTGGAAATTAAAAAGGTTAGCAACGGTATCTTTTGTCTGCAAGGGTATCCATCTTGTACTATCACTTACAACACTTGCCTCAATTTTTTTTATATGAATATTAACCGAATCAAAATTAGTTGGGCTATCTATCAGGTAAAACTGAACGGGGGAAGTTTTTATTTCTTTTTGTTTGCAAGAATAAATAAAAAGTGAAAACAACCATGTAAGCCCTAAAAGATATCTTGTTTCCATAGACCGGATTCTGTTCACCAAAGTAGAAAGAAAAAATTGTGATCACTAAAAAGCGGGCACTTCTTTAATCATTATTTTTTATTTCTCGTACAAATCCTAAGAAGTCCTCATTTGAAGATAGGGAGTGCTACTTTTATGAATAGCAAAAACTGCGAAATCAAGATTCTTACACCCAGGCAAAAGGATTATTGGAAGGGATGTGAGTGATTTGGACTCCTTCTATTTTCGGTTTCAACCATTCCACCAGCCATTCCATTGCCGGTTCTTCACTTATTGAGTGACCTAATACAATTAAAGAAGTTTTTGAACCAAGCAACCTTGCATCTCTTATATATTCAGCCATCTCCCATTCATGAACTTCACCTACAATAACCAAATCAGGTTTTTCTTTTTCTGTAATAGAAATTTGATTTTGCCCTCCCCATGCACCTGGCAATAGAGCTATTTTTTCGCAGGATTGAGACAGATCACCGATCACCCGTACATGACCAATTCCCAAAGAAGTTTTTAAATGCTCAATGATTTGTTTTAATGAAGCAGCAGGAATTGTGAATACTTTTTCAGCATTTGCATTATACTGCAGCCAATCAATTTTTTTCAAAACTCCGTAAGTAATACCATCCGGTTTATGTGCATGCCATTGATCATGAAATCGCCATACAGTAATACCGTGTTGTTTTAATAATTCCTGCTTTTGTTTTACAATTTCATTCTCCCCCGTCCAGTGTACATCATCAGTATGATTGTAGAATGTAGGCTCGTGTGCGATGATGAAATTTGCATTTAATGCAGCCATTTTCCTTATTACTTCTACAGTGGGAAATATCGTCGTGACAATGCCTGTCACTTTTGAATCACTGCTACCGCTTTTCAACGTATCAACCGTTTCAGCAAAAGGCGCCCCGGGAATTTCTTTCAGTATTATATCAATAACCCACTGCCTTTAAACCTGTTTCAAGAAATTTCCTCCTGTTGAATTCCTTTTTTAAATTTTGCATGGTAAAATTTTTAAGTGAAATGGTAGAACGCGATACCGGGAAATGAAACTACATTAACTTTAATACAAAACTATTGCTTATGCGAAGCTTCTCCTTAACCTTTTTCTTACTCTTTACTCTTTCCACTATGGCACAAAAAACAGAAAAGCCCCCGCTTCATGCAAGAAACTGGATGGCAATAACAGGTAAACCGCTTTCTGCCAATGCAGGCGCAATGATTTTTTCGCAAGGAGGTAATGCAATAGATGCAGCGTGCGCTATGCTTGCTGCCGGGTGCACCATGTGGGATGTATTGAGCTGGGGCGGAGAAACACAAGCACTCATTTATAATCCAAAGACAAAAAAAGTAATTGCCATCAATGCCCTCGGTGTAGCGCCTACAGGAGCTACCGCTGAATTTTTTAAAAGTAAAGGATACAACTTTCCTCCCGAGTGGGGACCGCTTGCTGCCGTAACACCCGGCACACTCGGTGGCTTGTGTTATATGCTCGCTGAATACGGCACTATGAGTTTAAAGCAGGTATTAGCACCAGCAATGCAAATGGCCGATGGTTATCCGATGGAAGCAGAAACGGCAGGAAGCATTGAGAGAAGCAAAGAACGAATCAAACAATGGCCTTATTCAAAAGCAGTATTCTTGCCACATGCCGGTCAGCAATGGGAAGCACCCGAGCCAGGTGAAATATTTCGTCAGTCTGATTTGTTGCAGACCTTACAAAAAATGGTAGATGCAGAACAGGATGCATTAAAAAAAGGAAGGAGCCGTAAGGAAGCTATCTATGCAGCTTATGATCGCTTTTACAAAGGTGACATTGCAAAGGAATTTGTAAGAGGTTGCCAGGAACAGGGAGGATTAATTACGATGGAAGATCTTGCCAAATGGAAACCGATAGAAGAAGAACCATTGATGACAACGTACAAAAGTATCGATGTATATAAACTGCAACAATGGTCACAAGGACCGGTAATGTTACAGGCATTGAACATACTGGAAAATTTTGATTTGAAAAGTATGGGATATAATTCCACACGGTACATACATACATTATATCAAACAATGAATCTTGCTTTTGCTGATCGGGACTTCTACTATGGCGACCCGTATTTTGCTCCTGAAGAACCAATGAAGGGATTGTTGTCAAAAGAATATGCAAAGCAGAGAGCAAAACTTATTGACTTGGAAAAAAATGATCCAAATGTTGGGCCCGGCGATCCATATCCATTTGAAGGAAAGACAAATCCTTACATGGATATTTTAAAACAAAGAGGATTTGCAAGGAACGATAAACCGATTGATGCCAATTATATGGATGAATTATGGCGTGGCACCACTTCCATTGAAGCTGCTGATAAAGACGGATGGGTGGTGAGTGTAACACCAAGCGGCGGTTGGGTTCCTTCATGTATTGCAGGACATACCGGTGTAGGCATGAGCCAGCGAATGCAAAGTTTTGTGCTTGATCCTTCCATTGATCCTTTCAACGTAGTGGAGCCCGGCAAGCGGCCAAGAGTAACATTAACCCCATCACTTGCTATGAAAGATGGCAAACCATTTTTAGCATTTGCAGTGCAGGGGGGTGATACGCAGGATCAAAATCTGCTTCAATTTTTTTTAAATATGGTTGAATTTGGAATGACAGTACAGGAAGCTACAGAAGCTGCGAATATTAATACTGATCAACTATGGTTATCGTTAGGTGGAACACAAACCGACGATCGCAAACCTAAACCGGGAAATATTCTTCTCGATATCAATACTCCGGATTTTACTCGACTGGAACTAAAAAAGATGGGATATAAATTAAATTTCGGGCAGCGAACCTCCGGCCCTATCAATGCTATTTATTTTGATTGGAAGCATGGTACTCTCTGGGGAGGCAGCAGTAACAATGGAGAGGATTATGGAATAGGATGGTAAGTCGACGATAAATAATAGATGATAATGAATAGTGATTATGTTAATTCATCTTTCCTATAATTGACCAATCATCTTGCCCATGACCTTTTTGGATCCATTCATCCATCAATTTTGCAACAGATGGTATCACATTTAATGTAATTCCTTTTTGTTTTGCTTCTTTAAGAAAAAGCCCTGTATCTTTTCTTGCCATATCGAGTCTCCATGAAGCATCACTAAAATCATCACTGGTCATTCGTTTTAATCTTGCAGGTAATGATGATGCTGGATTCCATTCACCAAATAATTGTAAAAGATCGTTAACTGAAAGACCTATTGCTTTTGAAAAAGCAAGCATGTCACCAATACCTGCAGTGAATGTTACGAGAAAAAGATTACCGGTTAACTTCATTGCTGCAGCTTTACCGATCTCTTCGCCAAAATTGATCAATTGACCTGTCATCGAAGATAAATGTGATTCAAGTTTCTTAATTAATTCCTGGTCGCCGGATACCAACATATAACCCGTACCTTCCAATGCATTCTTTGGTCCCATAAAAACAGGAGCATGCTGATATGAGAAACCTTTGCTTTTCCACTCCTTTGTTCTTTTCATAGCACCTTCAATAGAAGTCGTTGTATGATCCACGATAATAGCTCCCGGCATCAATCCCTTTTCTGCTTTTTGCAATGCTTCATCAACTGTAGCATCATCTTTCAATGCTACATGAACAACATCGACGTTCTGTACCACATCGGCAATATTCTCAAAAACTTTTGCGCCGAACTCTTCAAGTTTCTTTGCTTTGGAAATTGTACGATTCCACACTTGCACCTGTTCTCCCTTTTTCAACATTGCTTTTACAAAGCCGGTTCCCAATAATCCTGTTCCCAAAAATGCTTTCATGATATGAATGTTTTTTGCAAAGTTATATGACCGATGAATTTATATTTTTATAAAAATTGCATTTCTTTTTTTCTCATCACAGAGCCCGCCAAAGAAAATTTATAGAAAAGCGAACAGCAGTTCACCTGGTGCTTTTGTTTTATTTATTTTAAATTCAATTCCTTTATAATTGTTGCACCACATGCATTATATCATTTCGACCCCAATGCTATATGTATTTGCCGGCACGGAGGCGCACAAAGTCCATTACATTAAAAGCAACTTCTTTGCCGGTGGGCGGGTGTCCCATTATATCGCCGGTATGTTTTGCATGTATAGTCTTACGTGTGGCGACTATGTCATTTTCACCAACCTGTTCGTGAATATCTATATGGATATTTGAAAAACCTTTGTGAAACATGTTAACGAATTGCTTAAGCCCTTCCACATTGTTGGGAACTGCACCTGCCGCCGTGTGGTTAATAAAATCGTCAGCTACGATTTCTTTTAAAGCTTCAATACTACCACCTTCCAGGAAATCTTTATTAAACCTTATTACTATGGCTTTGTTTTTTTCTACTGTCATATAGTTTATTGCTGATTTTTTGACCAGTTATTAAATGTCATTTCAAATTTAATTTCTCCTTTGCCATGCGTACCAATTTCTTTCCATCCTGCCCTTCTGTAAAAATGTTCGGCCCTTGTTTTGGGAGCTGTACCTAACCAAACAGGAGTTTTTGTTTGTGCAAAATACCAATCCAGCATAACGTCGTGTAGCTGTTTACCAATTCCCTGGCCTTCGAATTCCGGGCTTAAGAATAATGCCCAAATATTGTTTTCTTTCAGATCTGCAATAGAAAATCCAACGATGCGTCCGTCGATTTCACAAACCCAGCCTTTTCCTCTTTTAGTAATATATTCTATGCAATCTTCGTCAGTTACCAGATTGGGATTTGATAATTTATTTTCATTGACTGAATTCCGGACAACCTGGATTTGTTGTATATCATTAACATTTGCTTCTCTTATTATCATTACAAAACGACTAATTTTTTTTGGCAACTGATAAATAAATATACGGATAGCCTTGTTCGTAGTTCCAGTTTTTTGTTGCGCTAAGTAGCAACAATAAATCAACGGAGTTTTTTCATACATTCCGGACAATAAAAACCGTTGATCTTATCAAGTGTTCCGATATCTCCATTTTGTTCTGACATAAGGCAAGTATCAGATGAGCAATGGGAGAGCCCGAGGTTATGTCCAAATTCATGGAATGCAACATTCCTGATTCTTCTGAGCATGAGTGCTGTATCAAAGGATGATAAGCTGAAGTCTGATACAATACAACTGTTGCCATTAATGTATCCGAGCCCCAGCACACTCGTTCTTAGAGGAAATTTTACGCTCTTATTCTTTACGCTCAACTCTGTATCCTTCGATATAAAAAGCGGATGATGAATCAACCCGATAACATCTGCTATTCTATCGCTGCAGAGTTTTGAAAGAAACGGAACTAAAGAATCGGCGGAGCATGGTGCATCCATTCCATTAGCTAAAAATGACTTCGGTATTTGCATCGGAGTATTTACGACCACTCTTGTGTGATAAAAAGACACAATTTCATTTTCCAAATATTTTATTCGCTTATCAGAAGGGGAGTAGTTACCGATTGGTTGTATCGCAATAGTGCTCTCTTTTAAATGACTGAAAACAGGGTGATTAAAATTTTTGTGGCATTTAGTCAGGGCAAGAAGCGGTATTACGAAAACTAGAATACGCATGGGTTACTGTTCTCAATTGTTCACTAATTTCTTAAAAGCGCCGATAAATTTTATCAAGTCTTCCTTTGTTTTACTATCCGTGATTTGCCCCTGTGCATTTATCTTTCCTTTTACTCCTCGTATTAGCAAAGTTGTCTCAGTCGTAAATCTTGCCATTACGGTTTTCATAATCATTTGCAATTCTTCATGTCCTTTTTGTCCATCAGCCGAAGCGGTGATGATCCCGATTGGTTTTTCGGAAAAAACAGTTGTTGCTACACACCATTCAATTGCGCTTTTCAAACCACTGGGCAAGCTGAAAATATATTCAGGAGTACAAATCAGTACACCGTCAGCTTTTTTAATAAACTCTCTGAATTTTATTATTTCCTGAGGCGGATTTTCTGTTGATAGCTCTGGATCAAAATGAGGAAGCGTTTTTAAGTCGTTGAAAACCTCAACATCAAAATCATCTTTTGTAATGTTGATAAAATTGTCAATTAGTTTTTCGTTTGATGAGTTTTTGCTTGCACTTCCTATTACTACAAAAATGTTTTTTCTTTCGATCATCTTATTTTAGTTGGTTAAGCTATATCTTTATAAACTAAAGATGCGTTAAAAATAACAAGCAGATCGTTTCATTGACGAGTCAACCAATCAACAAACTATTGTTCATTTCAAAATGAAGGATGCATTCACATTCGCTGACACCTTGATCTTTTCAAAATCAATCTTTGGTAACTCGGCGTCTTCATCTTTGACGGAGGCGTAACCGCGTACTTGTATGCCGGCGACTTTTTCTTGGAATGGTTGTGGAAAATTTTCCAAATCTGTAATATGAATTGCAGAACCGACAGATTGATTGATTGGTTTTGTTAAAGCAATGGCTTTTGCTTTTGCATTTTCAACGGCTTTGGCACGCATTATGTTTTTCAGATTTTCGAGATCGGAATAATCCACCCTATCAATGGATGTATTGGAAATACCCAAATCTTCCAGTTTCATAAAAACGCGGGTTGCGGTTACCGCATCTTTTACCTTTAGCATATAGGTTTTTGTTTTAATGATATCCTTGCTTTTTAAAAGGTAATATTTAAAGTTACTGGCCATGTCGGCTGTGGTCAGATCTTTCTCGGGATCAAGACCAAGCTCCTTTAAGCCATTTACCATTTTCTGTTCAAGTTCTTCAACCGAGATCTTGTCTTTTGTATCTTTTTCCGAAAGTTGTATTTGGATATAGATTTCATTAGGCGTTACCATGGTATCCGCATTCCCGTTTACCTCAATATAGGGCTGATCAATGAAATTTTTGTACTGTGCATTTCCTAACAGATAAAAAAGTACCATTAAGATTAGAAGACTTATTTTTTTCATAAATAGATTTTTTAGATAGATGCAGGATCGTTTTAAATTACACAAACACAAAATTGACGATTCTGATTTATCTGAACGGATTTAAACAAAAAAATCTTTGGGGTTATCGAACGAGGAAAGGGGATTGATTACTGCATTTAACTTCAACATATCGGCATAGAATATAGATGTCGCCCAAAATTAAAAAAGACGTTAAATTTGTATTGGTATGAGAAACATGTTTGTTTTTTACGTCTTCATCTGCATTCCGTTATTGTTGATTGTGGTTTTACAAAGGACAAATGGTATAAGCTCAAATCTTTTTGCCGTGCTTATGTTGGCATATGCTCTTATTTATCATCCGCTGGTTTCAGGCTTCAAGCTCATAGAACTTAAGAAAATTCAAAAGCAAAAATTTCGGATGATCTTCATTCCCTTTTGGAATTGGAAGTACACAGGCGATTTGTTTTTTAAACGATAATATGCCGTTTGCTGAAAATCTTCGGTATTCTTACACGAAAAACACGCTTTGCCTCAACATTTACTTCCATGGAAAATTCTATGAAAAATGCACTATTTTTAATTAAACAATTTGTGGTGCAAGGCCGTCGTGTTTCAAGACTTTTTTTCTTTTTACAACCTGTATTGATATCGCTTTTCGCGATTCTTTCTGTTCCGGTAAATGCGCAGTTGTGTAATGGAAGTCTTGGCGATCCTGTGGTTAATATTACGTTTGGCGCCGGTGGTGAAGGTGCCAGTAGTTATGTACCATCCGGCAGTTATACATATATTCCTGCGGATTGTCCTAACGACGGATATTATACAATCATAAAATCTACTTCCAATTGTTTCGGCAATACGTGGCATACTGTTTTAACTGACCATACAGGCAATGGTGCATTTATGCTGGTCAATGCGTCGTACGATCCGGGCGACTTTTTTTTAACACCAGTCACTGATCTGTGCCCGAGTACCACCTACCAATTTGCTGCGTGGATCATGAATGTTATGAAAATCTCTAACAGCATCCTTCCGGAACTAACCTTCAGTATTGAAACACCCGATGGAACTGTTCTCAATTCCTTCAACACAGGAGATATACATGTGACCTCAACACCTGAATGGAAACAATATGGTTTTTATTTTACTACACCTGCCAATAACGCAGTTGTAGTCTTGCGCATCACCAATCATGCTCCCGGAGGAATTGGTAATGACCTGGCTCTGGATGATATCACGTTTCGCCCCTGCGGGGCAAAAATAGCGGCGAACATTAACGGATTAGACAGTGACACAGTTAATGTTTGCGAAAGTGATAATAGCAGTTACACGTATACATTCAACGCCGATGTTTCCTCAGCATATATTTCTCCTTTGTATCAATGGCAAACGAGCACGGATAAAGGAATGACATGGAATAATATTCCGAATGCAACAACCCTCACTTACCAAATGCAGCCTGTTCATAAAGCAGGAAATTACTGGTATCGCCTTACTGTGATTGAAGCCAGCGTTGCAAATATCAGCTCCTGCAGAATCGCTTCCGATGCGATGATGATAAACGTTCATCCTAAACCTTTGGTGAACGCAGGACCTGACAGAGTCATGCTCGTTAATACCTCTGCTGATTTATTAGGTACTGCAGATGGTGAACAAATAAACTATTCATGGTCTCCTGATGAATATATAAGCGACACATCGCAATTGAACCCGGTTGTTTCTCCTCCCGCTGATATTACTTATACTCTTTCTGCTCAATCAATGTGGGGATGTACCAATGCCGACAACATGAATGTGAAAGTTGTAAAAGGAATATATGTTCCGACAGCATTTACTCCAAACGGAGACGGCAAGAATGATCGATGGGAAATTCCTTTTTTAGATCCTTCCTTTGGCGGAATAGTAAATGTGTTTGATCGATGGGGTCGTTTAGTGTATCATGCATCATCAGAAACGGTTTCGTGGGATGGAAAATTAAATGGTAGTCCACAGGCCAGCGGTGTCTATGTTTATGTCATTACTTTTAAAAACAATGGTATGATATTGAGAGGAACCGTTACACTTATACGTTGAGCGCTTAATTCAGAATTAATAATTAATATCCACCACTTTTTTACTCTGCAATTTTCGCATTTGAACAGGTACAATGTTTAATATTTCTTCCTTCAGGGCTTTTATAAGTTTAGTTTTTATATGATCGCGATGAGTGACCAAACTTACTTCCCGCGCAGGAGATGGTTGCTTTAATTGTCTTACGAGTTTACGTTCTGATTGGCTAAATTCTATAACCGCCAATTCGGGTAAAATGGTAATGCCATCACTTTTGTCTACCATTCGTTTGAGTGTCTCGATGTTGCCGGTCTCATACCTGAAGTGAAAATCACTTCTCTTTCTCAATTCGCATAGGTTTAAGATCTGCGACCGAAAGCAATGTCCTTCTTCCAACAGCCAAAGCTGGCCGGGATCAATTTCTTTGGCCAGGACATATTTTTTATCGAACAAAGAATTTTTTTTTGACACATAGACAAAGAGTTCTTCATAAAAAAGTACATCTTCTTTTATGGATAGATCTTTTAGGGGCGTCACAACAATGCCGCAATCAAGACGGTTGTTCTTGAGATTATGTATCACGTCTTCTGTAATAGACTCTTTAACGATAAGATTTAAATTCGGGTATCTCTTATTCATATATTTATAAAGAGAAGGCAACAGGTAGGGAGCCAGCGTAGGAATAATGCCTATGCGCAATTCCCCTGAAAGAGTATCCTTTTGATCGTTGATGATTTGTTTGATCATTTCAGCTTCATGTAAAATTTTTCGTGCCTGCGTTATAATGCCGGCTCCGATTTCCGTAGGGATAACCGGTTGCTTGGTTCTGTCAAAAATTTTTACACCCAATTCATCCTCCAGTTTTTGAATTTGCATACTGAGAGTAGGCTGTGTTATAAAACATTTCTCGGCTGCCAATGCAAAATGCCGATGCGTATCCAATGCAACAATGTATTCAAGTTGTGTCAGCGTCATAGATAATAACTATATGATCATAAAAATAATCAATTTGATTTATTGTCGGCACTACCATAGTTTTGAAAAAATTAATTTAAAACAAGCTGATCAACATCGTTCTTACTATAACTCAATAATCTATTCAACATGGAAAATAATTCATCCAAAGGCAAATGTCCTTTTCACGGAGATGGTCAAAAAGCCAATGTAAGCGGTGGCGGAACAAGGAACCGCGACTGGTGGCCCAATCAATTAAAATTAAATGTACTTCGTCAGCATTCTTCTTTGTCCAATCCGATGGATAAAGATTTCAACTATGCCGAAGAGTTCAAAAGCCTCGACCTGGAAGCTTTAAAAAAAGATCTTCATGCATTGATGACCGACTCACAGGATTGGTGGCCGGCTGATTTTGGCCATTATGGTCCTTTGTTCATTCGCATGGCATGGCACAGCGCAGGTACATATCGCACGGGTGATGGCCGTGGCGGTGCAGGTGCAGGACAACAACGTTTTGCTCCTCTTAATAGCTGGCCCGATAATGTGAGTCTTGATAAAGCCCGCGATTGCTTTGGCCAATCAAACAAAAATATGGTCGCAAAATATCCTGGGCTGATTTGATGATCCTTACCGGCAATGTCGCATTGGAATCAATGGGATTTAAAACTTTTGGTTTTGGAGGAGGACGTGAAGATGTTTGGGAACCGCAGGAAGATGTTTATTGGGGTGCTGAAACAAAGTGGTTGGGTGATGATATACGCTATGCACATGGTCCCGGAGCTGTAGAGAAAGAAGAAGGGGTAGTTGTTTCAGATGATGATGCAGATGGAGATATTCACTCACGTAAGTTGGAAAATCCGCTTGCCGCCGTGCAGATGGGATTGATCTATGTGAACCCGGAAGGCCCGGATGGAAATCCTGATCCCATTGCTGCAGCTCATGACATACGGGAAACTTTCAAACGCATGGCGATGAATGATGAAGAAACAGTAGCGTTGATTGCAGGCGGACATACGTTTTGGAAAAACCCATGGCGCAGCTGAAGCCGGAAAATATGTGGATGTTGAGCCGGAAGCAGCAGGCATCGAAGAGCAGGGCTTTGGCTGGAAAAATAGTTTTGGCTCAGGTGCAGGTCCTGATACAATTACAAGTGGACTTGAAGTAACCTGGACAAAAACACCTACACAATGGAGACAACTATTTTTTTGAACATCTTTTTGGTTTCGAATGGGAATTGACGAAGAGTCCTGGCGGTGCACATCAATGGGTGGCTAAAAATGCGGACGTGTTGGTACCAGATGCTTTTGATAAATCAAAAAAGCATGTTGCCACCATGCTGACCACTGATCTTTCGTTGCGATTCGATCCTGTGTATGAAAAAATTTCAAGACGTTTTTATGAACATCCTGATGAGTTTGCAGATGCATTTGCCCGTGCATGGTTCAAACTAACTCATCGCGATATGGGACCTCGTGCCCGCTATCTCGGGGCAGATGTTCCTAAAGAAGAATTGATCTGGCAGGATCCTATTCCGGCAGTTGACCATAAGCTGGTTGATGAAAAAGATATTGCTGCATTAAAAACTAAAATATTGAATTCGGGATTAACAGTTTCTCAATTGGTATCAACAGCATGGGCTTCGGCTTCCACATTCCGTGGTTCTGATAAAAGAGGCGGCGCCAATGGTGCACGCATTCGCCTCACTCCTCAAAAGGATTGGGAAGTAAACAATCCTGCTCAACTTGCAAAAGTTTTGAAAACACTTGAAGGCATTCAAAAAGAATTCAACGAAGCACAAACTGGCGGTAAGAAAATTTCATTGGCTGACCTCATTGTTTTGGCAGGTTGTGTAGCTGTTGAAAAAGCTGCAAAGAATGCAGGTCATGATGTGACCGTTCCGTTCATCCCGGGTCGTATGGATGCTTCACAGGAAGAAACAGATGTAGAATCGTTTTCCGTGCTGCAACCTGTTGCTGATGGTTTCCGAAATTATCTGAAAACAAAATTCACTGTTTCAACGGAAGAGCTATTGGTGGATAAAGCACAATTGCTGACATTAACTGCTCCTGAGTTGACAGTTCTTGTGGGTGGAATGCGTGTGTTGAATACCAATTATGATGGTTCAAAACATGGCGCCTTCACAAAAAATCCTGAATCGCTTACCAATGACTTTTTCGTAAACCTGCTGGACATGGGCACTACGTGGAAGGCAACAGATGAATCTAAAGAATTATTTGAGGGGCACGACCGCACAACAGATGAATTAAAATGGACAGCAACCCGTGCTGATCTCATCTTTGGCTCCAACTCCGAACTTAGAGCTGTTGCTGAAGTGTATGCTTGCGCAGATGCAAAAGAAAAGTTTGTGAAAGACTTTGTAGCTGCGTGGAATAAGGTGATGAATCTTGATCGTTTTGACCTGGTCTGATATTCTATATATACTTTATTGATTGCAAGGTGGCCCGTTACCCGGCTACCTTTTTTTATTCAATCTTCAAAGACAAAAATGCTATTGTATCTTTTTTTTCTTCAGTTGAAAAACATTTCCTTCAGGGTCTTCACCATCACAAAGCCAATAATGATAATTTTCAAATGTTTTTATTTAGTGGCTGACATTAATTTGCAGCTTCTCCACATACAAGTCTCTTTCCTTCTTCAATTGCTTTTATTATAACATCGCTTTTTTCCGACAGGTTATGTCTTTCTGCGATCCAGTATGTGTCATTGTATGTGAGCCAAACCTTTCCGGATTCATCCTGCCAGGCTAAAGCTTTTACCGGCAGGTCAATTCCGGCTGTTTGTTTATCCTGCATTAAAATTGTCCCGGCTTTAGGATTGCCAAAGATGATGAGTATTGTTGGTCGCAACAGCAGTTAGGCTTTTATTGCATTATCCGCATGATCGATGCGGGCAAACACAGTAAGTCCTTTGGATTCGACCATTGTCGAAAGGCGGTCAATAGTTTCTTCCACTGAATGACTGCTGGGTAAGGTAACAAGGCCGTTCATAAATTTCTTTCAAAGATCGCAGCTTTATTTTTTGTTGGTCCGTTCGATTTTAAATTAGGGCTGGCAGGGAGATTCAGAAAAAAAACTTCCGCAAGGTTTTATGTATCTTTCATCTGTTCTTTTTTTCTGTGTTTGGTTCAGTAATCTTCGCAGGTTTAGTGCAAAAAAATGCAATGGTGATGAATAGTCAACTATACGAACGATACCAACGCCAGATCATCCTCGCTGAATTTGGTGAAGAAGGCCAGCAGAAACTGGCGCAGGCAAAAGTGCTTGTGATCGGGGCAGGTGGATTGGGGTGTCCCGTATTACAATACCTCGCGGCAGCGGGAACAGGCATTCTTGGTGTTGTAGATGATGATGTGGTAGCACTTAATAATTTACACCGGCAGGTGCTGTATTCAGTAACAGATATCGGATCATCAAAAGCAGAAACGGCTGCGCGGAGATTGAATGAACTAAACCCGGAAATAAAAATAATTCCTTACAATGCAAGACTGACAACAGAAAATGCGCTTGATCTGATTGATGAGTATGACATCGTCATAGACGGTACGGATAATTTTTCAACCCGCTATATGATCAACGATGCTTGCGTGTTACTTGATAAACCGCTTGTGTATGGAGCCATTTCACAATTTGAAGGCCAGGTAACTGTGTTCAATTATTTGTCGGAACAAAATTCGGAAAGAACTAATTACCGTGATATTTTTCCTAATCCTCCTAATGAAGATGAAGTGTTGAATTGCGCTGAAGCGGGTGTGCTGGGAGTATTGCCGGGCATAATAGGTTCTATGATGGCCAACGAAACAATCAAAATGATTACCGGGATCGGAGAAGTGCTGGCCGGCCAGTTGTTTACCTATAATGCATTGAATAACCAGGTTTATATATTGAGCTTGTCAGCCGCTAAAGAAACAAGATTGCTCATACCAAAGGATAAGGAGGAATTTTTAAAGACAGATTATGTATGGCTTTGTTCATCATTCCACCCGGAACTGGAAATAGACACAGACGCATTTAGAAAAATTCTTGTAAATAAAAAAACGGCAGACATCATAGATGTGCGTGAACCCGGTGAAATCCCTGTTGTAACTGAATTTGAAACGATAAAAATTCCATTGTCTCGGTTGAATGATCAAATGAATTTGATTCAATCAGATACTATCATTGTGTTTTGCCAGGTCGGTAAAAGAAGTTTACAGGCAGCAAGAATCTTATCAGGTATTTTTGGAAACACAAAAAAGATATACAGTTTGAAAGGAGGCATTGTGCAATGGAAAAAACAACACGAGACTGTATGAAAAAAGAAATCTCAAAATCTCAATGTGTAGCTCTCAATAATCGGCATTCAGATCAATCTGCAAATTGCACCGAATACACCATAGGTAAGTAATTATTCAATACTTGCCAGCTTTCGCCACGGTCAGGCGAATAAAATAAATTACCGGTAGTGGTACCAAATGCAACTGCTTCACTCGAAGTGGCAAGGCAATGACGGTACACGATATCGAAACAATTTTCCTGTGGCAATCCCTTCCTTTGTTCTTTCCATGTTTTACCTCCATCATCCGTTCTGCAGATACAAAGTGATCCTTTTATTGCAGTCCGCGTCATATCGCTGCTGGCCGGTGCCACCCATGCCTGGTCGGCGTTATCATCAGCCACGGCAATGGCAAATCCAAAATAAGCAGGACCGCCTTGCTGATCAATTTCAATCCAGTTCTTTGCTGCATCAACAGAGCGGAATATACCGCAATGATTCTGTTGCCACAATACATCCGGGTTAGTGCGTGCCGCTACCACGATGTGCGGATCGAATCCCGTTTCTGCATTTGGGTCGGGAAGAAAATCTGCTCTCATTCCTTTATTACGAATGCTCCAGGTTTTGCCGGCATCATTGGTTTCGAACACTCCCGCACAACTAATTCCAATATGAACATGATTTTCATCACGCGGATCAACAACAATAGAATGGATACCCGGCATATCGCGGCCGCCGCCAAACCACCCTTCTTTACGGGTAGGATGATTCCATAATGACTCGACAAGCTGAAAACTGTTACCACCATCTTCACTGACAAATAATCCGCCGGGATCAGTGCCGATCCATAACCGCGACGGATATTTTTCGCCACCATGTGCCATAGCCCAGAGGTACCGTGTAGTAGCGGCCACACCATCTTTCACTTCTGCTCCTTCGGGGTAGGCAGGCGCAGTGAGTTCTTCCCATGTTTTACCGCGGTCGGAAGAACGATGAAGTTTTACTCCCCAATGGCCATGATCGAGGCAGGCCCACCAGGTTCCAGTCCGTTCATCGGCATAAGCAATGGAAACGGGAACGCCTTCAAAAGAGATACTTTCTACTGACCAATTACCATTTTTAAACCGGTGAGCAATCAATCCCTTACGGGTGCCGAGGAGTAGTGTCGGTTTCATATAACTGATTTAGATTTATCCACCTGATAGTGCCTGCATGATGTAGATCTCGCTGCTGTTGGTAAATGAATCACTCAATGTTTTCCGGTCATGAATCATTTTACCATCAATAAATATGTTGACATGTTTACGCAGGCTGCCCTGTTCATCCAGTATGTACGAAGAGATGCCGGGATACTGTTTTTCCAGCTCTGTGAAAATTTCACGAAATGATTTTCCATCTGCCGGTACTTCTTTCAGTCCGGGAAAAAATCTCTTCAACGCATAAGTGAATTTGACCTGTGGCATTTTATTCCGTGATGGAAATTCTAAATTAAGAAATATCAGAGATAAGATGTTTAAGGAGGTTATTCATTTTTGTTTCAGTCCCTGTTCCTTCTATTTACTTGTTTCTCCTCCACGTACAGGCCGTGCCCGGTGAAGATGATGCAAAATAGTGACGAGTTCCTCTTAATGTACTTGAAACAATTATTTTTTAAGTTCGGAGGAGACTGCGGGGAAGAAAAACACCGGATTCCACTTTGCCAAGAGCTGTGCCCGGATAACCAGGAAAAAGAATTAATCGTATGGAATATAGCCTTTGTAACCTATTGCTTTAGCAAACCCGCCGATTATGATCGCTATAAAATTTTGCATGAAAATTGGAGGACCTACGATAAATTGAAATCCGCGAAATTCATTCATCATTGCTGCGAATTGAAGAAAATTTTTTGGCAGCCCTAATTTACCTGCCTTCCCCTTATGACCAACGGCAAAAAAGGTTTCAAGAAAAAATTCGGTCCGAAATGCAGGACGAAATTCCACCTGCATTAAAAGTTCTTTAGCACCTGTTTGCTGAAAAGTATGTCGGACATTTGGTGGAACAGTCAAAGTTTCACCGCCTTTAGCCATAACTACCTTACCGTCTACTTTAAACTTTGCCTCTCCATCTAAAATATAAAATATCTCTGTTTGTGCCGGATGAAAATGTTCCGGAGGTGGTAAAGCACCTACTTTCGCAGTCCCTTCATACTTTAAAAATTCTCCTTTAGTTTCTTCGGCAGTGTATAAAAATTTTATTCTGTTTCCAAGAACCGGATGTTCGATGATTTGATTTTTGTAAGCCATTGTAGTGTCATTAAATAATTGCCACCGACACATAAATGTATGTACAAGTATTCGGCTTTCAAATAAATTCTGTGGCTTATTGCAGAGCTGTGCTGCTGCTCATCACAAGACTGAGCTTCGGAAACACGGCTTGCAAGAAAAATGGCGAGGCAATTACAAAAAGATCGTTGCTGGAATGCGAAGCACATTTTACAGCGACGAGGAGTCCCTCTTAATATATACAGAACAATTATTTTCTAAAATTCGGAGGACCCGTCAGGAAGGAACCCATGCTGCGGAGGCACGGTCTGCAGGGAAAAGGCATTATTTCATTTTTTCCAACCGGGATTCCTTATTTCGATATTCATTATTTAATTCCTGACCCGATAACGAATTCAGCCGGCACTGCATAAGTATTGTTTGTTCTGTATGGTTCGATCGACTCAAGATATTCACCACACACTTCCTTTTTAATATTGTCGGCAAACCTAAAATAAGCCAAAGCAACCGGCCCTCCTTCAAAGGCGGCGCTGCATGCTTCTTCAGCCGTGTGATAGTAGAGCAGAGTGTTTACTTTTTCTATAACAATTTTTGAAAATCCTGCCATTTCAAAACTTTTTTCAAGAACTCCTTCGTTGCCGAGATTGAAAAAGAGCGGGCATACTTCTGATGAAACTCTTCTGTCAACGATTTCAAATATCTCCGCCCAGCCACACGAAATTCTTTTTCCCCATACTGCAGTCACGCAGCGGCCGCCCGGCTTAAGCACATGCTTCAATTGTTGCAATGCATTGAGAGGGGAAGGCACATACATTAGTCCAAGCGCACAAATAGCGAGATCAAATTCTTCAGCAGGTAATGCCAATTCCTCTGCATCCATTCTTTCAAACCGGGTATTTGTAAAATGATTTTCTGCCGCAACGTTTCTGCATATCTCAACCATTTTATCAGATATATCTGTTCCAAACACAAAACCTTTTTTCCCAGTTGCTTCAAGTGCACGAAAACTTATCAGCCCGGTACCGCAGGCCACATCAATTATTTTTTCTCCTTTGCTGATCTTTGCCAACTCAAACAATTTATCATGGGCGGGTTTCAATTGTTGCTGCCATGCATTCTCATAGTACATAGCTGCTTTATCCCATCCATAGCGCTGTACACGTCTTTGCAGCGGAGCTTCCATCAGGCATGAGTTTTAGCTGATACAATATTTACTTTCCTGATACATTTTTGTGGCCGGGAAAAAATATCCAGGTAGGGGCTGTGCTCATCGCCACTGTCAAGCATTCGGATAATTTCTTCTTCTGTGGCATCGCTCTCTATATTTACAGTATACCGGATCTCAAGATAACCAGGCGGGATATTTTTATCTGCAGTTCCAAACAAAGCACCATCATCAAAGTCAGCTTCTACTTCTACTTCAATTTTGTTTACGGGGATTTCCATTTCGGCCGCTTTCATCATATAGCCAATAGCAAGGCATGAACCAAAGGCAGCACGGCCATAGACGCCGGGTGTAGGTGCAGAGCCATCGCCACCTGCTGCTCCGGGCATGTCAGCCATTAACTTCCAATTGTCTTCCTGTATCTCACAGGTAAGTCCATTTGTTATCCGCACTTTTGAAGTGCGGGTGGCTTTACCTAAGCCCGGTTTGAGAGAAAGTGCTTTTTTGGTTCGCTCAATGGCGGATTTGATTTTTTGGTTTTCGCTCATCAGAAAAAATTTTCATGATTCAAATTAATTAACAAAAGCAATCTTGTGCAACACATCTAACGCCTCTGCATATGGACTTAAGATTTATGTATTATCACAGAAGGAATGTTTCATGAACGTATGCCAGGAATGTAATTTGTTTTCTTTATGAAGTTAAGAAATTTTTAGAGCGATTTTCAGCAATAGGCGGTCTCACTTCAGTACAGATTTGCCCGTAGAAATATTTGCCAGGTAAAAGACTGCGGAATTATGACAATCCTAATTGACTTAAAAATATTTTTGAGTCGTAATACAAACGGTTCTCTACTACTTTGCCGTTTAGTACTTTTATGAAACCCGCATAGGGGAACATAATTTTATTTTTTGTCGGCGCAAGTGTTTGTCCTGCCATTGTCAAAGGGCCTAAATGATCGCCTGAAAAATTTCCTTCCATTGCGATCCATTCATCGTGCTCTATAAAGTTGAAGTTGTCGTGCAGATAATTGGGAAAGGCAACCGCAAAGGCTGTCAACATTTGTTTATGAGTGGCCATACCAACAAAAGTTCCTGAAGGATTGATATTCTGAACATCGGCTGCTTCAACGGTTTCAAGTTCGTCAAACACTTTGCTGTCAATAATTCGTTGCCATTCGTCAACTATTTGACGGTTTGTTTTTTTTGTTTCTCCCATAATTTATTTTTTGGTCAAAGTTAATATTTACATCTTCCTTACACAGGCCTGCCAGGTGAAGATCCCTGGAGAATATGAAGGTTGTTCATTGTTATTTTCAGATTCCCTGCCTGCCCGGTAGGCAGGCTGCAAAACATCTCTGCACAGAAAAGCTTGGCTGATTTTTTACAGCAATGACGGATTGTGCTTGCACACTTTGTTTGTCATTCCAAGCCCCGCCGGCAGGCAGGGGAGCGAGGAAACTCATGTTGTCGTTACAGATAAATAAACCTTAGTAGGAAAATAACCTCCTCGATTCCTAATCTTATTAGCTTATTTGAAATTTCTTTTTTTAATAAGGTTGAATTGTAAATTTAAATTCTTGCTACTAAGGTTATGTATGATAGGAATGATTCAATTTTAGAGCCCATACCGAGTTTCAAACTCAAGAGAATATTTAAAGTCTTTTATTTATTGGAGACACTCAGAACAATGAGGGCAGGTCTCCCCGCGTGTGTCAATACGTTACTTATTACTTTTCGAATTTATAATCTCAATCGCCTTTTCAAGAAGTTCATCTTTCCCGTCTTTAATGCCCCGAATAGTTGGCTTCACGGGAACATCAATTCTTACGCCCTTTCTTTGCGTTTCTTCGCCGTTAGGATAATAGACCCCAATTCCTGAAATATAAGTGAAAACACCTCCGGGCAACATGATACGGGAAACATTGCCGTCTGCACCTGCTGTCGTGCTGCCAATTACCGTCATGTCGGGTGCACTTTGAAAAGCCATGGTAGTATATTCTGCCTGGCTTTGCGTGAGTTCATTCACAATGTCAACAACTGGGCCATTATAATAACCAGGATTAGGTTCACCGTTAGAAAGTGGTGGACTAAAAATAAATAACCCCGGATTAATGACGCCGCAAATAGTGAATTTTACAAATGGTGACGCTGAAGGTTTTAAATAATTACCAAAAGTAAACGGCATAAACGCAGAAGGATAACAACGCATATCGACAACGATCCCTCTTGTGTTTTTAAATAACTTTTTTATTGCATCCAACTGCTCGTTTTTGTATCGTCCCGGGAAGATATAACCAATGTTGCCATCAATTATTTTATAGCTGCTGTCATGGGGTGAAGGATCATAATCCATAATGAGGTTGAGTTTATCTGGCTCTGTGCATTTCACATTGACAGGCATCTTTTTGCTACCTCTTATTATTTCCAAATTCATAATATCCACATTGCTTCTTAAAAGCCGGTCACGTGGCATATTTCTTAGTTGAGTGCTGTAATTAGAAGCGGGAGTGAGGTACAAATATTTTTTTATTAAATCGCTTACAACTGATCCGTTTATCGTTGTAATAATATCGCCTGTTTTTAATTTTTCTTTTATCGAAAATATATCGGCATAATATCCTGTTACCACCAGCTTATCCTCAATAAATTTTGCCTGCACAGGCGCATAATATTTTCCAAAATAATCGGTAAGTGCTTTATGGCTGCTCCATATGTTAGCATGTGTATCATGAATGCGGGCAATGATTTCCAAACAGGCAAGAAGGTATTGCGTGGTGTCTTTAGCATTAAAAAATTTGGGAATGAACTCTGGCAATACCTTGTTCCAGTCTTCACCTATTGCATATTTGTAGGGATAGAAATATTGTATTATGTTCCAGTATCGGAACAAAGCTAACAGCCGGTAACCCGCATCAGGATATACCATTTTCGCGTAGGTGTTCTCATTATCAAATATAGGATTGCCAGCTCCCGGGGCCAACCCAACATAATAGCTGTCGCCCTGGTTGCGATTGTTTTTAATATAGGTTAGTTTTTCAATAAGCGAATTGCTAAGATTATCACTTTCAAAAAGATTCCCGTAATCGGGCATTAATTTTACCGAACTGTCTTTTTTAGCAGGAGTACATGAATCGCAGGGTGCCGGCTTTCCAATATGATCCACCCATTTTTCCAAAGTTATATTTGCTTCTGCCTTTGTTTGTGCGTTAAGTATTCCCGGTAATATTCTGAACAATTCTGCATCCCAATTATAATCAGCAGCAGCTACAGCGGGATGATGATATTTCAGAAAACCCCAGAGCATACCGAGATTGGTGAGATTATCAATTGTTATTTTGGAAATAGTGCTTGCAACAATACCCGAACCGTTGGAAAAGGAAGTATCAATCTTTGGCTGCAGCGGGTGCATCAATATTTGACGGATAGTATATTGTCCCGATAATACGGAATCATCTTCAAGCTCCTCTACAACTAGTGTGTAATCACCATCTGCCGGGCTTTCGAAAGAAATTGGTTCCGGTCCATTTTCACCATTCGGAGAATCGAACAAACTCAACCTGTTTGTGGTGTCTCCCTTTTTATATACGCTTATACCTAAGTCAACTCCTTTTTGCAAAACAATTGCCTTGAGTAAATAATTTTTTTGAAGCGAAAAATTAAATACTTGTTTTTCGTTTTTGTGTATCGTAAATGTCGTTTCAGTAACCGGTATCGATTGAGAAAATACATTCACTGTAATCAAGAAGAGAGCAGTAAGTAGTGGTATGCGCATAATTGAATTTGATGTATAGCCGCAAAAAATTTGAATTGGTATCGTGCGTTAAGGTCGGGAAAATTCACATTCTTTGACGAGTGTTCCCAAAAAAATCGGGTTGCAAGCCGACGTCTCGCCAAAGGTTTTGTGTGTGAGGCGTGGACTCGGCGCTTTGTTATACTATTTTCTTCGTTAAATCAATATCAAATAACTCAGCATAGTTTGTGACTTTATAATTACCATCCTCACCACAAATATAAAACCTTGCGGAACTATGCAGGTAATCTGACGGACTATTAGCCAAATTCCATTTTCCCTTACAGGGATTGTTATGCATATAATCCAATTTTTGCTTTATGAATTTTTCTGACGCACACTCCTTCCAATCAAATGAATCTTCCCATATTTCATGACGTTTATTACGGAGTTTATCTGTTATTTCAACAGCCTGTTGTAATTGTTGTAACAATTCGGTTTGTTTTTGTTTTTCTAACCTTTTTACAATTTCATAAGCGATAAATCGCTTGCCATTACCAACAATAGTATTAATGCTTTTATCAGTTCTTCGAAAACCAATAAGCGCATGCACATGATTGGGCATAATGACATATCCGGCTAAATAATGGCCCTTGCTTTTTAAATGATCAAACCAATTGTATATAACATCATAACTGTTAGTTTGCTCAATTAATGGCAGCCATTGATAACAGGTGAATGTGATAAAATAAATTCCTTCAGAATAAGGAATAATTCTTTTTACAGGTATGAAAGAAAGATACAAAGAATTTGTCGCCGAGTCCACGCCTCATGCACAAAGCCGGCCGTGAGACATCGGCTCGCAAACTTTCAAGTATCGGCCACTCGTCGGGGAAAAAAATAACGGAGACTTTCTTAAATGAAGTGACCAGATAGTTGTGAATTTTTTGATTTAGTTTTTAATTAATTTTTGTTGTGCAGTTTCATCACCACAGGTTATTCTTACAACATAAACACCCCTTTCCGTATTGTCGAGGTTTAAAACCTGTGTCTGATCTGTTGATGTTGATTGAAACATTTTAACCAACTGCCCTCCTATGGTGAACAGCTCGCATATTACTTTCTTTTTTTGCCAGGAGGATGGAGTGGTGACAAACAGTTTATCTGTTACAGGATTAGGATAAGCTGTGACATTTATTTTATCATCCTGCTTCGTTTTTATTATCCTGATTTCGGAATATTCACTTTTATTATCTATATCTACCGAGCGCAACCTGTAATAAATTATTGCGGAATTATTTTCACTTATATCGTCAAAAAAAGTATAGTTGGTCCTGGCAGAACTATTCCCATGCGGAGATATTACTCCGGCCTTATAAAAGCCTTTATTGTCATAACTCTTTTCTACAACGAATTGCTTAAGATTTGCTTCGGAAGCAGTTGTCCATTTTAGTTCTGCAACCTTTTGTTCCGGTATGGCCGTAAATGAAATCAGTTTTACAGGCAGCGGGTTTCCTACATAAGGATTTTGAAACCAGATCGAATTCAGGCGCATTGCCGCTGAAGAAGAGGAAGATGCTGTGCTGGCTCCTATTCTGAAAGTAATAGTTTGTTTATTTGCATATTTATATGTCGCCATTACATTTCTTGCACTGGTATCAATACCGGGTGAGTTTGCAATGATGCCTTCTATACGATAGTCAGAGCCCTGAAGATATGATGAGAGTTTTGTAAATGTAAGGCTGTTTACCAATGCGGAATCGATTGATTCAATTTTATACATTTCAGCCCATTCGTTTATTGATGCACCATCGCCGTCAATATCCAAACCTGTAGCGTAAAATTCCGTAGCTGCAACAGGTGTAAAAGTTCCTGTTTCATAAAATGACATACTGAAATCCATCCACCATGTGGTATTAGCCGGCGCAGTACCTGGTATTCCAAGCACGGGCTGAAAAGCTTTATCATAGCCCAGCCCCGGGCCTGTAGTATCCATATTACTAAGAACCACAGATGCATCCGACCGGTCGGAAATTGTAATTACTGCATCCACTCCGCTGAAAATATTGCTGAATCTGTAAGCAGAACCATCAGCGCCGTACGTTCCTGATTCAAGAACAGGGTTTTCAAAAACCATTCCCGTAAAAGATTGGCATAATGCCGAAGTGCTAATTACAACGGAAAAGAAAAATAACTGTAAAGCTTTTTTGAAGGGTAGACTTAATTTCATTGTTTTCAGGGTTTAGATTCGCTTTTCCAGGATATTTCGGAAAACGATTCCTCTGAGCACAATGAAAACCGACTTATATGAGTTGAAAATTTACGAAGAGAATTGTTCTTTGCAGCTTAGTATTTTCAACGGTCGGATTACGTTTGTTTCTTAGGAATTGTTCAACGCCGCTAAGGTATTACCGCTATTTTATTTGTGCAAGCTTTACAGTCGATTTTTTATAAATGCCGTATTTTTCCGAATACTGAAAATCATTTTATATTGATTCTCATTGAACTTCTATTACAAATTGTTTTCGAAAATGAGTATAATTTCTAAGCTCTGAAAATAGAGTAAACGTAAAAAACCTTTGTTTGTCCCCGGATTGACGACCTTCTCTGAATTTAGTTGCAGTAACTGATCTCGCCAACGGTTTTTTTCTTCGGTTTTGCCGAAGCTGATGCCGTGATGCGTGTCTTCACGTATCACTTTTATTTTAACTCATCCCGGTGTGCGGAGACCTGCCTGCACTACCGGCAGGCATGCACAGTGTCGACCTCACTTATAACGGACATGAACCTTGGCAATGAGCCTGGCTGATTTTTTCGCATTGACGGGACGTGTATCATTGCGAGCCCGCCCGCCAGTAGGCAGGGAGCATAGCGACGGAGCAATCTATTTAAGTTGTTAGACGGACGAGGAACAACAGCATGGGATTTGAGCATAGTTTCTACAAACATTACCTTAGTAAGTAAAATACTAAAACATGGACACCGGCATCATTTTCCTTCTAGCTGTTATAATTCTTCTGGCAAGCATTGGTATTACATGCCTTATTTTACGATGGATATTTAGAGTAAAACGACAACTCTGGAATCAAAGACAGCAATTAGAGCTGTTGATGTTAATTGCAGAACAATTGGGTGTTAATAGAGAAAAATTTACTCATATTGGAAGGGGACAAAATATTAATGATGAGTATTTACATCTCAAAGACTTTCAAAAAATTTAAGCATGTTGTTTGCATTCTATCCAATAATTTTTTGCACTTTGACACGGACGCCGATGTGAGCGGAGTATTTTTCTACGAAAAATATCCTGAGTCACAAACTATTGCTGTCCGGTTAAAATATTGTTTATTGAAGAAACTCCCACTGTTGCTGTATTTAAGGGCTTCATTTCTCTTCTTTTTTATTAGCAAGCTACTATGTGACAAAAGAAAGCTGATTACAATCAGGCATTGTTGATTTTGAAAAAAGCTTTAGTAATGATTTTTCTGGTGATTTTAAAAACTTAAACAGATCAATGTAAGTCATAAGGTGCAATCGTACCATAGCTGCAAGATTAGAGAAAGACCATTTGGCTGCTGCTCCTTTTTTGACGATTTTCAAAAGCAAATCTGCAATTAATGCACACCATATTTGTATTTTAATAGCATTCTCCGAATCATCTAAAAAGTATTTAAGCGGATAATTCTGTTTCATTCTTTTAAACAACAATTCTATCTGCCAACGTTTCTTATACAACGAGGCAATTGTTATAGCATTCATTTTAAAGTTATTTGTCAAGAATTCATAATGCTCACCTGATTCAGCATCAAAAAATGTGATAAGCCTTGCTTTTACTCTGATGCTGGTTCTATGGCCCAAAATAATATGTTGATCACTTTTGATTGCCCTGTCTTCGCCAGCCTTTAAAAGATCTTCTACAACATCATAAGCAAATAGTTTACGAAGCCGAGTGACCCATGTAATACTATCTCTGGTAAAGCGATTAAGTGTGGTAAAATCATAATACCCCCGATCAAAAACAATAACAGAACCTTTTGGCAAAAGAATATCTTTTAAGAACTGTGAGTCATTAGCAACGCCTGAACTAAACCGGATCATGCAAGGAACATCCTGATCGCTTCTGATTAAAGTATGTACTTTAATGCCTCCTTTTCTTTTACCACTCGCTGGATTTGGCCCTCCAGTGCGCAGCACTTCCTGAAATAAACTAATTGTAGTTGAATCAAAGATGTACAATTTTGAAGCTCTGCCTTTAGTTCGGCTGTCCGATAAAAATTGAGAATATTTTTTAAACAGATTGAAGTAAATCTCTCCAAAAACTTCAGCATTGCGTCGGTTATTAGCATCTGATATTGTACTGCGCCTTGGATGATACCTCATGCCTAAATGATTCAAACGTTGCTCTGAAGCTAACATTCCAGTAGTCACCTCTCTTAAAGAATTACAATTGTTGAACACCGAATATAAAATAGTTATTAGGTGCTCATAAGTACTAAAACGTTTACAATATCTATCAGCTCTATAATCAAAGGCAATGCGTGATACAACGTCTCTGGGAATAAATTTTAATAGCTGTGTGAAGATTGGCTGTCCGCTAAAGAAAGTACTTTTATTCATTGGTTAGTTTTTTGTATGGTAACTCAAAACTACCAATTTAGGGAGGTCAAAACGACCTCCTTTTTTTATATCACTGAATGCTTTTACCGGACAGTAATGCCTACAAACTCAGGACAACAATGAACAGTTTTTATTTTATTAGAACACTAAGGGCAGCAGGGGCAAGAGGAACATCCCATGTCAATATATTTTAGTAAAATTGAGTCCTCCATTTTCGTCAACCAAAGTTTCATTTGAAGCTGGCCCTATATTTAAATGTTTGAGATTGTCAGGTAATCGTTGAATCGAATACATAACGGCAACTTCACCAAACAAAATTTTATTATCAACAAGATCTTTTTTTAGAACAAGGTTAATTCCCGCTCCTTCTGTATTGGCAGATGGGTATATCAGTCCGTCATAATTTTGACTCATAAATTTTTCAAAGTAGAGTAGTGAATTATAAAATGAAGACGAGATTCTGTAATAGAGCAATTTATTTTTTCTTTCAGAAAAGACTTCACTCATAAATTCAAGAGATTTTCTCAACTCACTGTAGTTATTTTTTTCTCTAATGAATTTATTCATTGTTTCTTTGATTCTTTTCATATCTCTGTTTTTAGCCGCACTTACTTCTGAAAATGGTAACACCCATAAATTCAGCGGGCGAATATTTCGCCACCTGCTTAATGTACAATATGTCCTAGAAACGGTTAAATCTTCGATGTGTTCCCAAGCTGTCTCTACTACACAAGTAAGGGATGTTGATGCGGAATCAGTATCTGAATACATACTGGAATAAAAAACTTGTTGTTTGGGAAAATTACAGCGTTGAAGTTTTATATCATCAACATTAGGATTATATGAACATCTGGAAATGTGTTTAAAAACTTCTCCCGGGTTATTCATACTACAACGAACAACAAAAGTTTGGAGTGATTGTAAATGTGGAATTGCTTTGTTCTTAAAATATCTTGTTATAAAGGCTTGAATTTCTCTCAGTTCAATCCTTTCATCTTCTGCTAGGGATAATATACAATTTTTGAAATCGGTAAAAGCCATTTTTATTTCAATAACCAAAGATGCGCAGAATTCCCTAACGTACAAGTGAGTGACACAACAGTCGTTGAATAGAATTCCTTAAGTTCGCTAAACAAAAATAAAACACACCCATCATGAGAAAGCTGAATCTATTCTTAATTCTTATTTTATCAGTCACTGTTGTAAATGCTCAAAAGCTGATAGGCTTTACCGATGCTGATGCTGCCAAACAATTAGATTGGGAAAAGCAATATGATGCCCAGATCGATGCGAAGAACCAGGACGAATGGATGAAGTTCCTGAGTTCGCACCCGCACCACGTAGGCAGCCCGCAGGATAAAGCGAATGCAGAATACATTGCCAATCTTTTCCGCACGTGGGGTTATCAAACAGAGATCGTTTCATACTGGCCGTTGTTTCCCACTCCTAAAACAAGAGTGCTGGAAATAGTCGGCAACAAATCTTATAAACCAAAACTGCAGGAGCCAACACTTGCAGCAGATAAGACTTCGGGACAAAAATCGGAGCAGTTGCCAACATATAATGCCTACAGTGCGGATGGCGATGTAACGGCGGAACTGGTATTTGTGAATCGCGGTGTGCCGGCCGATTATGATGAACTGGAAAGAATGGGAGTGGATGTAAAAGGAAAAATCGTGATAGCCAAATACGGCGGTTCATGGCGCGGTATAAAACCAAAAGTGGCTTACGAGCATGGCGCCATTGGTTGTATTATTTACAGTGATCCGGCAGATGATGGTTATGGTCGCGGTGACGTATATCCCGTAGGGCCGTTTCGTCGTGCCGATGCTGTGCAGCGTGGTTCGGTAATGGACATGCCTGTATATCCCGGTGATCCGTTGACACCGGATGAACCGGCTACCAAAGATGCAAAGCGCCTCGATATAAAAGATGCGATCACCATTATGAAAATTCCTGTGCTGCCGATTTCGTATGAAGATGCATTGCCATTGCTGCAATCATTGGGCGGACAGGTAGTGCCTGAAGGCTGGCGCGGTGATCTGCCAATTACTTATCATGTAGGCCCCAGCAAAGACAAGGTGCATTTGAAACTCGCATTTAACTGGGATGAAAAACAGCTCTATGATGTAATTGCTAAAATGCCGGGCAGTGAATTTCCGGATGAATGGGTGATACGTGGCAATCATCATGATGGTTGGGTGAATGGTGCAGCCGATCCGCTCAGCGGAATGGTGGCAGAGTTGAGTGAAGCAAAAGCAATAGGTGAGTTAGCGAAAAAAGGTTTCAAGCCTAAACGCACTTTGGTGTTTTGTGCATGGGATGGAGAAGAGCCTGCATTGCTTGGCAGCACCGAATGGGCAGAAGACCATCAGCAGGAACTGAAACAAAAAGCAGTTATTTATATTAATTCAGATGGTAACAGTCGCGGCTTTATTGGCGCAAGCGGTTCGCATACGCTGGAAAGTTTTTTTAACCAGGTGGCTGATGATGTGACGGATCCTGAAACAGGGGTGACCATCAAAGAGCGTCGCTATGCAAGAATGATCGTTAATGCTGCTCCCGATAAAAGAGAAAAGATGCTGGGCAATAAATACATCAAGCTCGGTGCCTTGGGTGCAGGATCTGATTGGTCTGCTTTTCTTCAGCATTTGGGTATTGCGTCTCTCGACCTGGGCTTTGGCGGCGAAGGATCGGGTGGCGACTACCATTCTATTTTTGACTCGTATGATATGTTCACCCGTTTTAAAGACCCGGGTTTTGTATATGGAGTGGCTTTGTCGAAGACAGCGGGTCGTGTTACGATGCGCATGGCCGATGCAGATGTGCTTCCTTTTGACTTTGATCCCTTCTATAAAACCGTGAGTGAGTATGTAACGGAGGTAAAGACTTTGCTTGATAATGAAAGAACTGAAACAGATGCTGAGAATAAAATGCTAAAAGAGAAATTGTTTGACTATGCAAAGGACCCAACGAAGACATTGTACCCGCCAAAGATGAAAGAAGAGGTTCCTTATCTCAACTTCAGCAGTCTTGATAATGCGATGGTGAAACTAAAAGAAAATGCAGAAGCATTTGATAAGATGTATAAAGACGGTTTGCAATTACCGGTCGCACAACAAAACGAACTGAATGATATGCTGTATAAAATAGAAAGGAGTTTGATCGATCCGGATGGCTTGCCAAGAAGACCATGGTATAAGCATGAGATATATGCTCCGGGATATTATACAGGATATGGAGTGAAAACATTGCCGGGGATTCGTGAAGCGATAGAACAACGCAATTGGAAAGAGGTGCAAACAAATACAGAGATCGTAGCCAAAACAATCCGCAATTATACTGATGATGTAGCAAAGGCAATTGAAGTGGTACAGAAGGATGAAGAGAGATTAAAGCTTCTTGAACTTGTCTCAGTAATAATTAAGTACCACAGAGGACATGGCGAATGCACAAAGATACGGAAAGTATAATGCCTACTGAATATTAAAATTTTAGAAGACTCTGCATCCCCTCTCCTTAAGGAGAGGGGCGAGAGATGTTTCTATATTTCGGAGTGATGATGTGGTGAGGTTTAAATTTGATCGGTGAAACTTCCCGATAAATTATTACAATCATTAGAAGAGAGTTGAAGGCTTCGATAAAGAAGCATTTGAAAAAATACATGACAGCGGAGAGCAGGTTACTTCGATACGAATTAATCCTTCCAAATTATCAGTGTCTTCGAAAGTCCCCTCCTTAGGAGGGGATTTAGGGGAGGCCGTTCCCTGGACTCAATACGGCTACTACCTCTCTCAACGTCCTTCCTTCACGTTTGATCCGCTTTTTCATGCAGGCTGTTATTACGTGCAGGAAGCAAGCAGTATGTTTATAGAGCAGGCGTTGAAACAAACCGTTGATCTTTCGCAACCATTAAGGGTTCTCGATCTTGCGGCAGCGCCGGGAGGAAAGTCAACCCATATACAATCACTCATTTCAAAAAACAGTTTGCTGATAAGTAATGAAGTGATCAGGAGCCGAGTTAATATTCTAAAAGATAATATCATTAAATGGGGAAGTGATAATGTAGTTGTGACCAATAATGATCCCAGGGATTTTTCAAAACTTGAAAATTATTTCGATATAATCTTAGTAGATGCGCCGTGCAGCGGCAGTGGCTTATTTCGTCGTGATGAAGAAGCCATAGAAGAGTGGAGTGAAAATAATGTACAGCTCTGCAGTCAAAGGCAACAGCGAATACTCGCTGATATATGGCCGGCATTGAAGAAAGATGGGATTCTCATTTATTCTACCTGTTCGTATTCTAAAGAAGAAGATGAAGATATAATGGAGTGGATGAAGAAAGAATTAATAATTAATGATGAAGAATTAAAAATTGATCACGAATGGGGAATCATTAAATCAGAAAACGGTTATCGTTTCTGGCCGGATAAAGTGAAAGGAGAGGGTTTTTTTATTGCCTGTGTAAAAAAGATAGATGGGGGAGATAAGATTGAGGTTGAGGTTGAGGTTAAGCCCCCCCGTGCCGGTACGGACGGGGTTAAGGATAAGATTGAGAAGGTGAGAAAAAAAGAGATGGATATCATAACCAATTGGGTGAAAGAAACGGATCATGAATTTATTAAATGGAGGAATGAAGTCTATGCAGTTCCGAAGCAACTGGTGAATGAAGTAAATTTTCTTCAAAATCACCTTCATGTAATTTATTTCGGCACATTGATCGGAGAACTGATCAGGGATAAATTAATTCCTGCCCATTCACTTGCCATGAGTAATTTGGTTAATGGCACTGTTGAAAAAATTGAATTGAATAAAGGACAGGCTATTGCCTATCTGCAAAAGAAAAACATAACGAATGTGAATGTTGAAAGCAAAGGATGGAAGCTGGTTGCTTACAACGACTATAATTTAGGCTGGGTAAATATTTTAACCAATAGAATTAACAACTATTACCCGAAGGAACTGAGAATATTAAAGGATATTTGAACGCTCTTAACCCAAATATTTCCGCATCTTTGCAAACAATCTGGTCAGTATGAAAAGTATTGTTTTGTCCATTTGTATTCTTGTTCTTTCAGCAGGTTTAAAAGCTCAAAAAGAGCAGTTATTTATCAAGCACAGCAACAAGGGACCGTATGTGGAACACAAGGTAACACCAAAGGAAAATTTCTATTCTATCGGCAGAGAGTTTAACGTGCATCCAAAACATTTGGCCACGTTCAATTCACTGGATATGTCGAAAGGTCTTCACATTGGACAGTTGATCAAAATACCATTAAGCGATACCAATTACAATCGTAAATCGGACGAGGGAACACCCGTTTATTACATAACGCCTGATGAAGAAACCATTTATAATGTAAGTGCCGGTAATAATGTGCTGATGGAAAAATTGCGTAAATGGAATAAGATATCAAGTGATAAACTTCCCCGTGGTTCTAAACTCGTGGTTGGCTATGTGAATGCCCAGGAGCAGTCATTGGCGGTCAATGATAATCCGCAGAAAACAGAAACAGCGACAAAGGCAGCCGACGAGGATAACAAAAAAGAAATAGCAAAGAATGATGAGACGCCGAAACAGGAAGCTAAAAAAGAAGAACAGAAAATAGAAGCAAAGGAAGAACCAAAAAACGACAGTGAAATTATACAGGAAAAGAAAGAAGAGCCAAAGATGGATAGTGAGATTGTACAGCAGAAGAAAGACGAACCAAAGAAGGATAGTGAAATGGTACAGCAAAAGAAAGGAGTGAAAGATGAGCCGGTAGTTTCTAACAAGGAAGATGTGAAGCTGCAAAATTCGGAAGGAGGATATTTCAAAACATATTTTGAAAAACAAACAAACCAGTACCCGGTAAGTAATGAACAAACCGTTACTTCGGGAATATTCAAAACGTCGAGTGGCTGGGCCGACAGTAAATACTATTTACTCATGAATGGAGCAGAGCCGGGCACGATTATGCAGATCACGAATCCTTCCAATAATAAAATAATTTATGCGAAATTGCTGGGTGAAATGACGGACCTTGAACAAAATGATGGCCTGAACATCCGCATCAGCAATGCCGCCGCCGCCGCCCTTAACATTTCTGATACAAAAAATTTCATTGTAAGAATCGATTATTAATTTATATAACTACACATGAAAAGAATAACTATTGCCTGCAGCTTTTTATTAAGCGCTATACTTGTATTTGCGCAAACTTCTGCCCCTTTACAAACATCACAGTTTTTTGACATCAAGACTTTAAAAGCAACGCCGGTAAAAAACCAGGCGATGACAGGCACCTGCTGGTGCTTTGCTACCACTTCTCTTGTAGAAAGCGAAGAGATCAGGAAGGACAAGAGTGAGATCAACCTGAGCGAGATGTTCACTGTCCGCAATATATACATTGATAAAGCAAAAAATTATATTCTTCGCGGTGGTAAGGCTCAGTTTGGTGAAGGTGGATTGGGTCATGATGAATTGCGTGCCGTGGAAAACTATGGAGCAATTCCACTGGAAGATTATACGGGCCTGGTCAATGGTGAAAAATATTACAATCATCAGAAACTTTTTCGTGAACTGAAGGATTATCTTGACAGCGTGTTGAGCAAACAACCGATATCAAACAACTGGATGGATGGATATGTAAAAATTCTTGATGACAATCTGGGCGCACCTCCGAAAGAATTTACTTATAATGGTAAAACCTATACACCCGTTTCTTTTGCCAAAGATGTTTTGCATTTCGATGCAGATGACTATCTCAGCCTCACTTCTTTTACTCACGAACCGTATTACAAACCCTTCATTCTCCAGGTGCCTGATAATTTTGCCAACGGTTCGTTCTATAATTTACCATTGGATGAGCTTATACAAGTTGTGGAAAATGCCGTGAACAAAGGATACACCGTGGCATGGGATGCGGATGTAAGCAATAAAGGGTTTATGCAGCAAAATGGAATTGCATTGAACCTTGATAACAGTTCCTATACAAAAGAACAGATCAATCCTGACATAAAAGAAACTTCGTATGATGCAAACGTCCGCCAGCAATTGTATGAGAACCTGACAACACAGGATGATCATCTGATGCACATTACAGGAATTGAAAAATCGAAAGACGGCAAAACTTTTTTTGTTGTAAAAAATTCATGGGGAAAAGTTGGTCCGTTTGAAGGATATATAAATGTATCGCAGGCTTACTTTGCCATCAATACCATTAGTGTCATCATTCCGAAAGCAGCCTTATCAAATGATCTGATCGAAAAATTAAAATTGTAGAAACATAAAAAGTTTTTGCTGGCAGGAATATTGCAGGTTTGTTTTTTCTTTTAAAACCTAAAATCCTCAGTTATGAACAAAGTATCTTATATCCCCAAAGGCTACAATGCTGTAAGCCCCGCTTTGGCATTCAATGGTGCAGAAGCTGCTATTAAATGGTATAAAAATATCCTGGGAGCAAAAGAAAAAATGAGATTCAATATGCCGGATGGATCGATCGCTCATGCAGAAATTACCATCGGCGATACCGTAGTGATGCTGGCGGAAGAAAATCCGGAGTACAACAAAACTCCGAAAACACTGAAAGGAAATTCTGTGAATCTCTGTGTGTATGTACCCGATGTGGATGCTGTGGTTAAAAAAGCCGCGGATAGCGGAGCAAAAGTTTTAATTCCGATTGCCGACCAATTTTATGGCGACAGGAGCGGACGCATTGAAGATCCGTTCGGATACATTTGGATCCTTTCGACACATGTAAAAGACATGACAGAAGAAGAGATGAAGAAGGCGATGGATGAAATGATGTCTCATCAGCAACCGGCTTAATTCGACGAATGATATTAGTTGAAGCCCCGTCAAACCTTGGATTGATAGAACCGTCTCCGGGTGCAGAACCTGGCGCAAAGTTTTTTCCCCAGGCCATGGAGAGGGAAGGATTTGCGGGGCTTTCTGTATTTCAGAAAAAAATAATAATCCCTCCGCATGCTTATTCCATGGTTATTGATGAAGAAAGTAAAGTAAGAAATGCGGACAAGATCATTAACTACAGCGTACAACTGGCAAATGGTTTAGACAAACACATTCAAAGGAAAGATATTACCGTTGTTCTTGGAGGTGATTGTTCCATTTTAATCGGTGCTGCTTTGTCATTAAAGCGAAATGGCAATTATGGATTATTTTTTCTCGATGGCCATACGGATTATGTAACACCCGGACAATCCGGAACTGCAGGCGCTGCGGGAATGGACCTTGCTATCGTTACCGGTCATGGTCATAATAAACTCACTGATATTGAAAAGCGGAAACCATATATCAAAGAGGAAAATGTTTTTTGTGTGGGTAACCGGGAGCTTTCTCCTGAATGGTATGTGAATGCCATTATTCAAAGTGATATTCATTATTACGATCTGTCTTCTTTGCGTTCAAAACGGATTGCATGGATAGCAAAAGGTTTTCTTAGAATGATAGCGGATAAAAAACTCGATGGTTTCTGGATACATTTTGATGTCGATGTTTTAAATAATGATATCATGCCCTGCGTTGATTCGCCACAGGAAGATGGTTTGAGCTATGAAGAATTAAAATCTGTTTTAGATCCTCTTATGCGTTCTGAAAAGTTCGCAGGTATTGACATAACCATTTTTGATCCGACATTGGATAAGGAGGGAGTATATGCCAAACGGTTTGCAAAGGAAATGGGTGACATTCTCCAATCACTGCAGTAATCTATTTTATCAGGCAGCTATTTCTTTGAGTGCCTTACAAAATTGTTGCATCTCTTCAACGGCTTTCATACTTAAATAACCGCGGAGGCACAAAAGGACACAGAGTTGCACAGAGAAATGTTCGATGTTTTACTTTCCTAATTCAATTACTTCGCAGTTTTTGATTTCTTTTCCGTCGATAGCAAAACGAATAATTGTTCTCACTTTTTGCCAACCCTGTTTGCCTGCCGCACCAGGATTCATGTGCAGGCATTGTAATTTATCATCGTAAATTATTTTCAGGATATGCGAATGGCCACTGATGAATAGTTGCGGCTTGTGAATAAGCAATTCTTTTTTTGTTTCAGGATTATATTTCGGAGGATAGCCTCCGATGTGACGGATCATAACTTTTACTTCCTCGCACGTAAAAACCAGTTGCTCCGGAAATTCACTTCGTATATCCTGTCCGTCAATATTTCCATACACACCTTTAACCATCACGCCGCTTTTAGCGGCCAGATGCCGGGCTAACTCAATAGAACCAAAATCACCGGCGTGCCAAATTTCATTGCAATCTTTAAAATGAATAAACACATTTTCATCAAGGAAGTTATGAGTATCTGATATGAGGCCGATGCGTGTCACTTAATCAATATAGCCCTCGTTTTTTAATTGTTTCAATATCATTACAGCGCCGGGAGCTTTGTTGACTTCGGATAAATATTCATTCAAAGAAAAATATTTCAGCTCTCCGATTTCAGCGGATGCTTGTGGATTGGATATTTCGCTGAAGAAAGAAACAATCCTGTTCCATCATGATTCCATTTTCTTCTCCATATGCCGGTGCAGTGATATGCGTATGATATTTTAATTCGTGCTCATCAATGAATACATTCATTTCTTCCTCTATTTCCCTGCACAAAGCTTGTGCAGGAGTTTCATCCTCATCTATTTTACCACCGGGCAGATAAAAACATTTTTTGTTCCGGCTGTAAGCAAGAAGTAATTTCCTGTTTTCAATAATTAATAAACCAACAGTTGAAAGTTTCATATTCGGCAGCTTGAAATTAGTATTTCCTAACTTTGTGAAATAAATTTTTTATGACCTTTTGCAGGAATAGATTCGGTCTCAATTAAACTCTATTTTTTTGCATTTTTCATTTTTAATTATTCATTATTAACTCGTTTCGCTATGCCATATTATCATAAACTTGGGACTATACCTCATAAACGTCACACACAGTTTCGAAAAGAAGATGGTAGTTTGTATTCTGAACAATTATTTTCCACCGAAGGTTTTTCAAATGATTCTTCTTTGCTGTATCATTATCATCCGCCCACACAAATCATAAAAACAGAAGCGCAGGTAAGTGTAGCGCCAACAGTGGCGGAAGAAAAAATGCTGAAGCATCGCAGCTTTGAAGGGTTTCAAATCAAACCGGAAAAAGATTATTTGCAAAGTCGAAAACCTGTTCTCGTAAATAATGATGTCCATATTGTACTGGCTGCTCCGCAGGAAAGCCTGACACAATATTTTTACAAGAATACGGATGCCGATGAACTGATCTTTGTTCATGAAGGGAAAGGAGTATTACGAACCATGTACGGTGAGTTGCCTTTTGATTACGGCGATTATTTAATTATACCGAGAGGAACAATCCATCAAATCGAATTTAGTGATGCGAACAACAGGTTGTTTATTGTTGAATCATTCAGCCCGATACGCTTTCCGAAAAAATATTTAAGCAAATACGGACAATTGCTGGAGCATTCACCTTATTGTGAACGGGATATTCGTCCGCCGCAAAATTTACCGAGCTATGATGAGAAAGGCGACTTCCTGATCAAGGCAAAAAAGAAGGGCATGTTGTATGGTTTGCATTATGGTACGCATCCTTTTGATATCGTAGGATGGGATGGCTATTGTTATCCGTTTGCATTTTCCATTCATGATTTTGAACCGATAACAGGTCGTGTGCATCAGCCGCCTCCTGTTCATCAAACTTTTGAAGCAAATAACTTTGTCGTGTGTTCCTTTGTTCCGCGTTTATTCGATTATCATCCGCAGGCTATACCCGCTCCATATAATCACAGCAACATCGACAGTGATGAACTGATCTATTATGTGGATGGCGATTTCATGAGCCGGAAAAATGTAACAAGAGGAATGATCACTTTACATCCTGCCGGTATTCCGCATGGCCCGCATCCCGGTGCCGTAGAAAAAAGTATTGGTGCAAAAGAGACAAAAGAGTTGGCTGTCATGGTAGATACGTTTCATCCCCTGATGCTGACAAAGGAAGCATTGGAAATAGAAAATCGTGACTACGTGATGAGTTGGGCCGAGTAAGGAGTGAGATGATGAGTGGTGAGTTGGCAATTGGTAATAGGCCATTAGCAATATAAAAGATAATATTCACAACTGACCATTCACAATTGGCAAATAAAATTTCTCTTTAACAAATCCGGTGGGTTACTTTTTTGAGATAAGTGGAATCAATTTGTGATTCTTTTGAATCACGTCCTTTCAAACAAAAAAGTATAGCCATGAAAATTTTAATCATCGTGCTGCTGATTGCAGCCATCGGTGCCGCAGCTTATTTTTACTTCGGCAAAAAACAAAATCATTCTTCACAAAATTCAGCAGATCTCATTCTCGGTAAATGGAAAATTGATTCGATCGCAACGAACGAACCAACCGATTCATCCAAATTTCATTTGGACACTTCTTTCCCTGGTTGATTCAAGTCTTAAAACTCTGTGAATTCGAATTCAGAAAAGACAGCCTGGTACTTCAAACTCAGGACGGAAAAATTGAAGACAGCAGCCATTACGAATTTGCCGATAACAAAAATCTTTTGATATGGAACAGTGGTGATACGACAAAAGAAAGGTTTAGCGTAAATAAGCTTGATTCAACGATGGTCATTTTAAAAGACAAGGATAGCGCCTCATTCTATTTTCGAAAATTGAAATAAAGAATGGCATTTTGTAAGGCTGCCTATTGTGCAAAAAGAAATTTCCTGCATCTATTTATTGAAATCAAAAAATGTAGCCATGAAATTTTTTAAACTAACTGCATTGGCAGTTGCACTGCTTGCTATTGCAACGGCATGCAATCATTCTTCCGATGGAATAAGCTCAATTCAACTGAGCGATCTAAAAAATGAAAAGAACAATAAAGCTTTTGAACCGCAAGACCGTGGTTCAACAGATACTTCCACACAGTCCAAACAGTTTGAACCAGGAAAATTTCAAACCGTGCCTAATTCGGAAACCAAAGAAGATTGGAGTAAAAAAATTATTAAGACAGCAACGATAGACCTTGAGGTAAAAGATTATAATTCATTTAATGATTTTTTACATAGGGATATAAAGAAGTACGGTGCTTACATCGCGCAGGAAGAGCAGAACTCAAACAGATTATAAGATTGAAAACACTGCATCCATTAAAGTTCCCGTGGACCAATTTGATGAGCTTGTTACTGCTCTTACGTCAGGTGAACACAAACTAATTGAAAGAAAGATAGCTTCCGAAGATGTTACGGGAGAATTTGTTGATACCAAATCAAGACTGGAGGCGAAGAAACAAGTACGTCTTAAATATCTTGATTTATTGAAACAAGCAAAGAACATGGAAGAAATTTTGAACGTACAAAATGAGATCAATGGGATACAGGAAGATATTGAAGCAGCAGCAGGAAGAGTTGAATATTTGTCTCATGCGTCGGCGTACAGTACAGTAAATATTACCTATTTCCAGATTCTGGATTCATCCAAAGAAAATGCGAATGAAATCTCGTACAGGAGCAAGATTTGGCAGTCTTTCAAAAACGGATGGGACTGGATAGGCGAGGTTGTCATTGGACTTATTTCAGTTTGGCCATTGTTTCTCTTAGGGTTTCTCTGCTGGGTTGTTTACAAGAAATTTATAAATCCAAAACGCAGAAACACTATAAAAGCTTAATTAAGGTGGAGTGGTGAATGCGGTTTGAGTAAAATCAAATCGCATTCTTATTTTTGTGGCATGAGCAAAAAGAAATTGGTGGTTCTCACGGGCGCAGGAATCAGTGCAGAAAGCGGGTTAAAAACATTTCGCGACAGTGATGGTTTGTGGGAAGGATACAATATTGAAGACGTAGCCACACCGCGGGCATGGAGAAAAGATCCGCAGTTAGTTTTGGATTTTTATAATATGCGACGAAAGAATGTAGCTGATGCAACACCGAATGCGGCGCATGTTGGTTTGGCGCAATTAGAAAAGGATTTTGATGTACACATCATCACCCAGAATATCGATGATCTTCACGAACGAGCGGGTTCCACAAAAGTTTTGCATTTGCACGGTGAAATATTCAAGATGAGAAGTGAAATAGACTATGAACTGGTTAAAGAAATCAAAGGAAACATCATGATGGGCGATTGCGCAGAAGATGGTTGCCAGTACAGGCCGCATATTGTTTGGTTTGAAGAACCGGTGCCGATGATCGAAGAAGCAATTCCTATTGTGCATAGTGCCAATATTTTTGCAATCGTAGGTACTTCTTTGGTGGTTTATCCTGCGGCGGGGTTAGTGAATTATGTATCTCATGAAATTCCCAAATTCATTATCGATAAAAGAATTCCCTATACTTCGTCCATTCAAAATTTAACTGCTATTGAAAAACCCGCCACTGAAGGCGTGGGGGAATTAATTTCCATCCTGGTTAACTGATGCTTCGCCACCATCAGGCCCATAAAAAATTACCCATGTGGCAAAATCATCCGAAAAGTTTTCAAAATAATGTTCCGTTCCTGCCGGAACAAAAATGATATCCCCCTTTTTACAGGAAATTTTTTCTTTTTTAAGATAGAAATTACTGTGTCCTTTTATGATCACGTAAATTTCATCCTGTTTATGTGGTGTTTGTGTATCTACTTCCTGCGGAGCAAAATATTCTACGGTCATGCTGCCGTGTTTTAGCATTACGGTAAACGGGAACTCCTGCTCCTGTAGTAATTTGAACAAGGCTTCATCCGGAGAGAATCTGAATTTCATGACGATTAATTTCCGGGTTCTATAAATTTTACACCATGCAATTCCAGCTCTTTCAGCACGGGCTCGTAAATTTCTTTTTTTGTCGGAATATGCAATCCTTTCAATTGAATGGTACCATTCAAAATTAATTTGGCAGCGATACCGAGCGGAAGACCGACCGTTTTTGCCATGGCCGTTCTGGTATTGTCTTCTCCTTTCGCAATCAATAAACTTCTTACTTCTGACTTCTTACCTCTTACTTCATACTGTATTTCGTGCATCATCACGATCAGGTCCTTGTCATCCGGCCCGAGAGCTAATTTTTTTTCAATAGCAAATTGCAATACATCTGCAGCGCTGCATAAACCTTTATTGATAATCGTTTCCTTGTCATCAAGACCCAGGAAAAACAATTGCTTTAAAGTAAGATTGGCCTCATGCATTTTATGAGCAAGAAAGCCTGCGGCCCTGTCTTTCACTTCATCAATTTCTACTTCTGATATATTTCCGGCTTCATCCACCGTCATAAATTCTTCCGGTATTTCCATATCCTCTGCTTTTGCTTCATTTTCCGCTTCCAGGAGTTTTACAAGATTATTAAGCATGTCTTTTGTTTGTGAAAACCGGTCAGTCAGTTTTTGTTCCAGCCATTCGCCAAACCCATTTTTACCCATATGTTCTTTAAAAACCTCGTATAAACTTTTACCGTTCGTTTCATATTGCGGAGTTTCATCGGTCAATTTCAATTCGATCACATTTTTCCAGCCATACATAAAGTCGGGATAACGAAGTGTTGTACGGATGAATGTATCAGCATCTTCCAGTTTATACAGCGAAGCATAGTTAAGTGAATCTCGATTAGGATACCAGCTTAAATATCCTAACTCCGGAATTTCAATAATATGATCTGAAACAAAAAGCTCTTCGTACGGTAAGCGTTTTTCTTCACCGTTCTCTTTGTAATGCGCCCCGGCTTTTCCGGCCAATACAACGCTCCCCGGGTTCCAGCTTATTTTATAATGCCAGGGATTATCATCACTTTCAGGAGCAACGAGGCCCCCGCAGTGTGACTGAAAAGAAATAACGCGGCCGTTATTTGCATGTATCCCGTCGATCATCTTCATCGCACTCATGTGATCAATACCCGGATCGAGACCCATTTCACAGAGAAAGAGCAGGCCGTTGTTTTCAATCTTTGATTCAAGTTTCCTGATGTTTTCATCAACATAAGAAGCGGTCAAAAGATTTTTTTTCAATTCTGCACACTCTTTTGCAACAATGTAATGCAATGCAGGAGGAAGCAATGAAATGACTATATCCGCTTCCTTGATATATTTTTTCCTTTCTTCACTATTATTAATGTCAAACGATACCGCACTGCCATTTGGAGAATTCCCGATTTTTGATTTCGCCAATTCAATATTGGCGTCCACCACTGTCAGTTGCCATTCTTCTTTTTTGGAATTTTCGAGCAAATAATCGATCAACACGGTTGCAGATTTGCCGGCTCCGAATAAAACAATTTTTTTCATCTCCTTTAGTTAAGGCGAAACTAAAGAATCTTAACTCCTTAATTTATTATTGCGGCTAATTATTTTTATTTTAACCGTGCAAAATCAAACACCGTCTCATCTTTATATGAAAATAAGTCTATGAGGAGTTGCAAGTTTTCCTGCTTTTTACTGGCCGGCTTTTTTGTTTCAGTCACGGTTTTTTCACAAAAGATTTCCGGTCATGTTCTCAATGAAGGCGGGAAGCCTGCTTCACATATCAAAATTCAATTCAAAGACAAAACAAACTCAACTGTTACGGATGCAGACGGAAGTTTTACAATCATGGCGACAAGGCTTCCCGATACTTTGTTGTTTTCCGGTCCCGGGTATGAGAACTACCACGTGGAGGTATCAGCGAAAACTGTTAAGGATACAAATTTTGAAGTGGTAATGTTGAGCACACGAGGCAAGGTTGAATTATCAGATGCGATTGTGTCCGCCATTTCAGCAGAAACACCAGTTGAAAAAAGAAGCTCTTCAAAGAACCCCCCCGGAAATTATATAACGGGTAAAAAACTTTTTCTGCTCGATTCCACGCCTGCCAATAAAGGCCGGGTTATTTATAAAGCAGGGTTGCTTACCGCCGGAGAGGTAAATGATTTTAATAAATGGAAAATGTGGGAAGACTTCCAGAAAAGTGAATTTAAACTCTATGCCGACCAGTGGAAGATATATCCAATACAACGTTTCAGTGTGCAGGTACAAAATAAAGATCACATAGCTATTATTGGCCATCCGGTTTTTTTGATCAACAAAAACACAAATGATACGATCTGGTCTGCTGTTACCGATAATACAGGCAAGGCAGAATTGTGGGCCGATATGAAAGGATCGAAGAATGAGAGTGATTATTTCATCGCCAGCAAAGGAACAGGAAACATTTACGCACCTTCTGCATTTGCAAACGGAGTCAATTTAATGGTCGTAAATGCTCCCTGTTCAGTATCAAATAATGTTGACATTGCTTTCGCAGTAGATGCCACCGGCAGTATGGGCGATGAAATTGACTATTTAAAGATCGAATTGGAAGATGTCATACGCAGTACTTTTGCAAAATATAGAGATCTTGATCTGCATGTAGGTTCTGTTTTTTATCGCGACAAAGGCGATGAATATATTTGCCGCCATTCTGCATTTCAAACAGATCTCGTGAAAGTTTTAAATTTCATCAAGCTGCAGCGGGCAGCGGGTGGGGGAGATGAACCCGAATCGGTAGATGTGGCATTACAGACAGCGTTGGATAGTTTGCAGTGGAGTCAAACGGCCCGAAGCCGCATTTTATTTCTTGTACTTGATGCACCTCCGCATGATGAAGCAAAAGACAAAGTATTTCAACTTATCAAACAATATTCAGCCAGGGGTATTCGCATCATACCCGTAGTTTGCAGCGGCACCGATAAGTCAACGGAGTTTATTATGCGAAGCATAGCTCTTGCCACCAATGGAACTTATGTTTTTCTTACCAATGACAGTGGCGCAGGTTTCCTGCATGCGAAACCGACCACCGATTTTTTCAGTGTGGAATTTTTGAATTCTCTTTTGGAAAGAATTATTACGGAAATGATCGCTGCCGATGAATGTACGGGAAAAGAAGAGGCTGAAATATTCCAAAATATTCCCTTCAATATTGAAAATATAAAGATCTATCCCAATCCTTCACAGGGCAATATAACCATTGAAAGTAAAAATCATCTCAAAGAAGTTTTTATCGCTGATTTCACAGGTAAGATATTGAAGCGTCTTGAAACAAATGAAAAGCAAAACAAGTGGACAGTAAATTTCGGTTCTTATCCCAACGCAACATTCCTGGTTAAGTATATTACAAAAGATGATCAATGGGGAGCTGAGAAAGTTGTATTAATTCATTAAGCGAATCAAACAAAGATGATTACAAACCGGCCGTACTTTTTTGCCATTGTTTGGATGCAACATTTGTAATGCGATAATCCACTCTTATTCCTCGCTGGCTATCGGGCACTTTTACTGTTACAGCGCCATTGGCGGCAACGTTTTTGAAAGTGATGACATCTGTGCGCAAGGGTTGTTCGCTCGGTTTCATGATCTGCAATTCTACTTTCACTTCATCGAGCAAATAATTTGAATTGTTGTAAACGGTTAATTCCAATCCCCTGATACCTCCGAAAGCTCCGCGGACATAATCATTGCTTTTTACGGTAACAAGCCTGCGAATATCTTTTGGACTTTCATCGAGAAAAACAGGATCCGAGTTATTGTTGTTCTTACTATCAAGACGATCAGGATTGTTTTTCTTGTTGTTTTCAACAGAGGTTATATCACTGTTGTTTCTTGTTACACTTTTTCGTTCACCTGTTGCAGGATCCACCTCCACATCTCTCTTAGGAACGAAAGAAGATTCACTCGAAGAAACTAAAGTTTCTTTCTGCTTCGCTTGTGAAGTATTTTTTACAACTGACGCAACACTATTATCTTGTTTTTGAGAGGGTCTTTCCTGTTGTGATTTCACCGGTTTCTTTTCCTGAGGAATTATTGCGTTATCTTTTTTATTATCGGATGGCAAAACTGAATTGTTCGGTTGTTCTCCGGGTTGTTGCTGATCGTTATTGTTTGCAGGATTTTGTTCTTCACTTTTTTGTTGCGGAACAGTTTGTACTGCCGAAGGAATTACCGTGGTAACAGCTTCTACAGCCCGGGGAGATTTTTTTCTGCTGGTGATTACATACCCGATCACAACACCTGAAACCACCAAAGCAACAGGCACTATGGCGGGCCTCACATATTTTTTGAAAATTTCTTTCCGGCGATTTTTTGTTTTGCGCTGAACAAGCGTGTTAATATACATCTCCTTTATATCGTCGAGAGATTGTGTGTACTTTGTTTCCAGCTTTGTTCCGTCCGGCTCATGAATATTGATGGGAGAATAGGATTTGTTTTCCAATGCAGGTGAATCCTGCTGCGAGGGCTTCGGTTCAGCCTTGGGTAAATATTGTTCGTATTTCTTGTCCTCGTAGGGATTTTTGTAGGGAGTAAAACCGTTCGTTTCAGGCATGGAAACGAATACCGGTTTTTTTGGCTTCGCTAAAAACGGGAGAGCCGGAGTTTCTGAAATTATTTTTTTAACAGGTTGTGGTTGAACAAATTTTTCATTTATCGTTTTTTGAACCGGGATTATTTTTTCATCAGCAACATGCTTCACTTCTTTTGCCGGTTCTTTGGCTTCGGAAGGCTTTTTAAAAAAACGGTCGTAAGGTTGTTCTTCAACGACAGGAGCGTATTCTTGTAACTCCGAAATTTCGCTGGGATAGCGCCATGCGGCACTGCGCCCGTCTACCCACACCAGGTCATAAGGTTTTAACCCGAGCGTCACCAGGTCGTTCAATGAGTACGGACCTGACTCTTTATTGCTGCGAAGTAAACGATAAGAAAACATGGGTTACTATTTCAAAAGATAAAGGAACGAAAATTTTATGCCGCGTAGTGTAAAAGCCTTGTTATAAAACATTTTGCCCGTTCATTTTTGCACTTTGAATACAGTGGATAACTGAGGAAAAAAACAACTTATTTCATCAGGTTATGAGTACAGAAAGCGGTAGATTTGCGCACTCTGAAAAACCAGCTTCAGCAAGGCTCCGAACGATGATAATCGGCAAGCAAAGATTGCGATGAAATGGGAGAGCCGAAACCGGGTAAAAGCTGGTATAAAAAACAAAAAAATTTCAGCAACAGGTAAGCATGGAAGATAATTTAACGCCGCACGAAACGAACGATCAGAATCGGATTATCCCAATCAATATTGAAGAACAGATGAAGACCGCCTACATTGACTATTCAATGTCGGTGATAGTCGGTCGTGCCCTTCCCGATGTAAGAGACGGATTAAAACCGGTACACCGCCGCATTCTGTTTGCGATGAATGAGCTGGGCCTGAACTATAATAAGTCTTATAAAAAATCGGCACGTATAGTGGGAGAGGTGTTGGGTAAATATCACCCCCATGGTGATACGGCAGTATATGATGCACTGGTGCGCATGGCACAGGAATGGAGCATGCGCTATACGCTTGTAGACGGACAGGGAAATTTTGGTAACCAGGATGGTGACAGTCCCGCAGCCATGCGATACACAGAAGCAAGGCTCGAACGACTGTCAGAACACATGCTGGATGATATCGATAAGGACACGGTAGATTTTCAATTGAATTTTGATGATTCTGAAAGAGAGCCTTCCCTGTTGCCAACAAGAATTCCGCAATTGCTGATCAATGGCTCCAGCGGTATTGCCGTGGGAATGGCCACCAATATGATGCCTCACAATCTGACGGAAGCAATTGATGGCTGCATCGCTTTCATTGAGAACAGGGAGATCACAATTGAAGAACTGATGAAGTATGTAAAAGCTCCTGATTTTCCAACCGGCGGAATAATTTACGGAATGGAAGGAGTGAGGGCTGCGATGCATTTTGGTCGCGGAAGGGTAGTGGTGCGTGGAAGATTGCATGTAGATACAAAGCCCAGCGGACGTGAACAGATCATCATCACAGAAGTGCCTTACCAGGTCAACCGCGATGTGCTCACCAACCGCATTGGCGAACTGGTAAATGAAAAAGTGATTGAAGGGATCGCCCATGTCAACAACGAATCGAATAACAAAGAAGGAACAAGAATAGTCATCGATCTTCGTCGTGATGCGATCGCTAATGTTGTAATCAATCAACTGTACAAATACACAGAGCTTCAAACAAGTTTTGGCATCAACAACGTGGCTATAGTAAAAGGAAGACCGCGGACGCTCAACCTTAAAGAACTGATCAGTGAATTTATTGACTTCAGGCACGAAGTAGTAGTTCGTCGCACCAGGTTTGAACTAAGGGAAGCTGAGAAAAGGGCTCATATTTTACAAGGGTATCTTATCGCTCTCGACCATTTGGACGAAGTGATCGCATTGATTCGGGCCTCATCTACTCCCGAAATTGCAAAGGAAGCGTTGATAAATGCCGGCTGGGGTCTTGATGAAATACAAGCCAAAGCGATACTTGAATTGCGCTTACAGAGGTTGACTGGCATGGAGAGAGAGAAAATAAAGCATGAGTATGATGAACTGATGAAACTCATTGCTCATTTGAATGAGTTGCTCGCAAATGAAGCGATGAGATTTGATGTGATAAAAACAGAGCTCCAGGAAATAAAAGATAAATTCGGTGATGCAAGAAGAACAGAGATCACTTACCTTGAAGATGAAGTAAAGATCAAAGATCTTATCAAGGAAGAAGATGTAGTGATCACCATCTCCCATCATGGATACATAAAAAGAACACCGGCCGATGAATACCGCCTGCAGCGCAGGGGAGGACGTGGTTCTTCGGGTGGCAAAACAAGAGAAGAAGATTTCATTGAGCATTTGTTTGTGGCTTCTTCGCATCACAGCATGTTGTTCTTTACTGAAAAGGGGAGATGCTACTGGCTGAATGTCTATGAGATTCCCGAAGGCGAAAAAACAAGCAAGGGGCGAGCTATCCAAAACCTTATTCAACTGCCTGGTGATGATAAAGTAAGAGCGATCATTGATGTAAAAGATTTAAAAGACGAAGAGTTTGTAAAATCGCACAACATTGTTCTTTGCACTAAGAAAGGCATCATCAAGAAAACGGCGCTTGAAGATTTCAGTCGCCCGCGGCAAACCGGTGTCAATGCCATTACCATTAATGAGGGTGATGAATTGCTGGAAGCAAAGATGACCGATGGCAAATCAGAGATCATGATGGCGGTAAAAAGCGGCAGGGCCATTCGTTTTTCTGAATCAAAAGTTCGCCCGACCGGAAGGGGAGCGATCGGTGTTGCAGGGATTGAAGTAGATGATGTCAATGATGAGGTTGTCGGCATGCTTTGTGTAAATCATGAAGAGGAAGCATCGAGAACTGTACTGGTAGTAAGTGAAAAAGGATTTGGGAAAAGAACGGCTGTTGATGAATACCGTTTCACCAATCGCGGAGGCAAAGGAGTAAAAACGATCAACGTGACGGAGAAAACCGGTAAACTTGTACGCATACTTGATGTTTCAGAAAAAGAAGACCTGATGATCACCTGCAAAAGTGGCGTGATTATTCGTATGAAAGTAGCCGGTATAAGTGAACAGGGAAGAGCTACGCAGGGAGTGAAATTAATCCGGCTTGATGAGGGAGATGAGATCGCAGGCATTACAAAATTGATGGTTGATGAAATGAATGGGAACGAAGATGGAAACGGTCATTCAGAAGATGGGGAAGCCCACCCGGACGAGCAAAATGAAACGGGTATTCAACCTACTGAGTAAATCCGGTCGCACAGGCAACCAATCCCGCAGCGGATTCATCAGAAGAGAGTACGGAACAAACAACATTCATTCTAATATTAATAAAAAACAACAAAACATGCGCAAGCCAATAATTATTACTGCGCTTCTTGCGTTAGCCACGTTCGTCGTTCGGGCGCAATCAGTGGAAGATGCATTAAAGCAGTTAGGAAAAAACAATCAAAAGGCCAAGGATGCCATTGATAAGATAACGGCTGATCCCAAAAACGAAAAGGACGCCGATGCGTGGTATGCAAAAGCCCAGATCTATAATACAATTGCGACCGATGATAAACTTAAGGCTTCGGTACCCGACGCCTACGAACAGGCTTTTGATGCTTTTCAAAAAACGTACAACATCGATCCCAATAACAAAAGAATGTTGCTCGATCTTTATAAAACAGGTTTTGTAGCTTATGAAGGTATCGCCAATAAAGCTGCCGCTGCCTACCAGGCTAATGATTTTGCCGGCGCTTTCGAGGGATATACAAAAACGCTTGAGGATGGCAATTGGTTACGGTCAAAAGATCTTTCGTACAGCGGGTATAAAGTTCCTGTTGTGGATACAGGCATGGTGTTCATGGCCGGCTACACAGCGATGAAACTTAAGAAGGAAGATGATGCGGTAAAATATTTTAGCAAACTGGCCGATGCCAAAATAGGCAAGGAGGCTGATTATGTCATTCCTTACCAGTACCTGGCCTATCATTTTAAAACCGCAAAAGACGAAGCCAATTTTAAAAAATATGATGAATTAGGAAGAGAACTGTATCCCAACGATGCTTATTTTGTTACCATACAGTTAGACTGGGCCAGGGAAAATAATGACAACGCCGCCTTGTTTAAGGCATACGATAATTTAATTGCACAGCAACCGGATAGTTTGGATAACAGGCTTTCTTATGCCTCTGAAATGTTTAATTATTTATTCATTAAAAATCCGGACACGAAACCTGCAGATTATGATGCGGTGGCCGCCAAAATAGAAGAAGTGATGAAACCGGTGATAGAAAAAGACTACGAACCGGCAAGTTCAAATCTTATTCTTGCCCAGCTTTATTATAATGAAGGATTGGAACTGATGACGCAGGCTGATAAAATAAAAGGAACAAAACCAGACGATACAAAAAACAAAGCCGACCTGAAGGCAGCCGGTGTTGCCCATTATGAAAAGTCTCTTCCTTATACGGAAAAAGAAACTTCGTTGCTTGAAGAAAAAGGCATGGCTAACCTTGACGGAAGAGAAAAACAAACATTGAGAAATATGTACATCATGCTCGGCGATATGTACACGGCAAAAGGTGATAAGGTAAAAGCTGCTGAATACGATAAGAAATATTCTTCATTGAAATAAGAAGTTTGAATTTAACTTTCAAAAGCCTTCCGAGTGGGAGGCTTTTGTATTTCAACAAATTTTTTCTTAAGACGAGCGAAGCAGGCTTTGTGTTAAGAGTAACTATGATAAAATTTTATTTAATTCCAGACTTCTTTATGGCTTCATCAAACACTTTATTAAAATCCGAATCATCCATTTTTTTATTATTATTGGTGTTTATATCATTAATAGACGTCGTATCAGGACTCACCGCAGTTGAATCCTCCTTAATTTCATTTTCGTTTTTAAAAGTATTATTTATGTGAAAAAAGTTTAACAAAATACCAAAATATTTATCGTCTGTATTATCCTTATAGTAGGAAAATAATACCCAGTTGCTTGTACGCCTTAAGCCTTTAGAACTATTAGACCCTATGAAATCCTTAAATCTTTTTACAGATGGGTTTGTGATAATCAATAACAATAAGATTACAGCAAAAACTATTAGTATCCTTTTCATTAGAGGAAAGGTACTAAATGGGTAACTCAAAGAAGATTATTTAATTGAGATCGGTGACATCCATCGTTAGATCAATATCATCAATTCTTTCTTTATTCTTTACGGAATTATAATATTCCATAAATCTTTTTTCAAAAGTTTGACTTGTTATTTTGCAATTGGTGTATAATTCCATTGCTTTTATATCATCATCTTTTACATCAAAGAAGTGCATATTATTTATGTTTTCAACGGGATTAATCTCAAGATAACATATAAAACGACCTACAACTGAGAATGAGAACAAATATCCAACCTTTTTTAAATGGGCATCGAAGTCTTCAGTTGTTTGTCCAATACATCTATTTAGATTCTCTTTTATTTTTATCAGATTATTTGTGTAATAATGAGAATAATCTGGATTGTGATAGTGAATAAGGAGTTTAGTTTTTTCAGCCATTTTTGTTTTTTAAAAATAAAAATAACGCATAACATATAGAAGCCCATACAAGTAGGTAGATCAAAAATCTGCCTATAATTAAAGTTCCTTTATCTGAAATTATACTTGTGTGAACAATAACGGATTCTAGACAATAACCAGCATCACTACTGTTAGTACATACTCTCATAGGGGAAAAGAAAAGGCAAAGTATAATAACTCCAATTATGAATGAAATGTACGCTATACGCGACATAATTAATTGTTTTTAGAACTGATATAGGCAGACTAAAAATAAGTAACTTTCTACAAAATATGGTGATGGAAATAGTTTGTAAAATATATGACTTATCTGAAAAGATTGGCAACTTTTATCAGCCGATTATAGACGATTTTAATTTATCAGAAATGCCATTAAAAGATAGCATAATAAAGATTAAAAAGATTAATCAAGATGAATGGTACAAAGTTAGTAGAACGATATTTTTTAATCTTAAAAATAGATTTAGCACCCTTCCTACATTTGAACAAAAACTTTTTAAAGTGGATAGTTATGGGGATAGAGTACGAGAAAGCCAGTTGTATTTATTACAGGCTTGCATCCAATATGCACCCAACCAGTCTATACAACATTTTTTTTCAGAGAATCCCAGGTTTAAAAAATATTTTGTCAAAAGTAATGTTACACGCCAGCCAGAAGAACATTTCGAAATAGAAATAACATCTGTTCCTTTACCAGATGATTGTATTGTATATAATGACGATTGCTATACGGTTGAAAAAGTTATTTTTGAAAATAATCAATTAAATATAAAATATTCCCGTTGTTCTTCTATAAAGGAATTTCGTGACAATATATTCGGGTAGTATATTCTATTGCATTAAGCAGTTCTCTTTTTACTTTTTGGAGTTTATTTACAAAAGCATTGTCTATAAAATGAAAAGGAGTATGAGTTCTCATGAGTGGGAGAGCCAAAAATAATTTTTTGTGACTTACCCGAATAGAATAGCCCTGTGCGCCATTTAACATAATGGTTTGTTATATGGAGTTCGCGGCAATATTATTCATGCGATTTGCTATGCGGATTTTTTCACAACTATATTCTCCTTTTTTAAGTGAAAAAATCCGCATAGCAAATCGCATCTTCCTTCAAGCGAACTATTATATAACTGGATATTATGTTAACGTCGTTAGCTTTTGTGGCGAAGGTTGTTTTGTATATTTTGCTTCTAAACAAAACGACCGAAGCAGGTCTGTGGGCGGGAAAGAACTCAAAAATTACAAAGGGAACGAACGCAGTGAGTATGAGCCGAAGGCGAATAAATTCTTAGATATACTTATTTTTATTATTGCTATACTGCTTATGGTTGATTATCATTGGATTGTTGTCGGATACATTTATGAATGTAATTCGTTTCCAATTGCACCCTTTATTATCTCTTACTTATTTCATTCTCGTAACCATAAAATACAATCCCAGTAATAAAGAAATAAGGACAAGGATAATATTAGTTCGATACAAAAATAGCAAAAAGAAAATTATATAGAAAAATTACGGTGCGCTTGAAGCCAAAAGAAGATCGGTTATCTTCCTTATTGTTTCTCATCAATAGGTTCCGGATAATTCAAATCTTCATATGTCGAGCTTTAAAATATAAATTCCTGTCTTGATACTGTTATCAATCGCATGTTCATAAATCTCCGATAAATCAAACTACAATGATTAATACGAAAACTAAATCTTGATTCCTTGTAAACTTAATAATTCTTCTCTATTGGAATTAAATAATGCCATATTCCCATTTTACATGAAGCTGATGAACACTTGTTATATTATCTTCGAATTTTATTAAGCTTTCTTATATGAGATCATTGTCCATTCTGGATTAAAGCAATAAAGTATATTATCAAATGTATCTTTTCGGATAAGGATTTTTAAAATAAACCGTAGAAGTTTCATATGAAAAGCCATTTAAATTTCATCTAATGAATATACCGAATTAAGATACGCCACCTGACTTCAATAGGAGTGTTTCGAAGTTCCCACGCCGGCAGCCAAGCCAATTTTTGCCTCTTTCCCGCCTTGCGACTTAACATAATGGTTTGTTATCGGAATTGCACCGGTTAAATCTGTATTATGCGATTTGCCTGATGCGATTTTTTCAAACTACAAATTCTTTAGCTATTTAGGGGAAAAAATCGCATCAGGCAAATCGCATCTTCCTTGAAGCGCAATTATTAATAACTGGATATTATGTTAACTCGTTAGCTTCTGTGGCGAAGTTGTTTATATTTTCTTCTCATAACGACAACGAAGCAGCAGGTCTGTGGGCGAAAAGAACTCAAAAATTCAGGAGCAAACGAACGTAGTGAGTATGAGCCGAAGGCGAATTATAATTGGGAAAATGTTATTCAGGATTGGTGGCGCATTATTTTTGGGAATATTGATAGGATTCTTTTTATATAAAAGAGCGTAAAAAATAACCGATAATTATACCTAATGATACTTTGACTGCATCAACCAAGATGTCAGATAATTCGGTTTTAAATGGAATTAAAATACGATAGCTTTTCCCAAATATTATATCGTGTCAATTCTTTAAGTTTTGGTTTCTCTCTCTAAGTCTCGTTTTATGGAGCTGAATTGATGATAAAACACTTTGTTTCTCTAATTCACTATATACACATATTCATTATCTGGAGTTGTAAACTGTCTTTTATCAAGCCAAAACTTTTCTATTACAATTGGATATTTCATAAAGTGAATATACAATTTAATGTACGCAAAACGATTTCAATAGGGGTGTACGAAGTTCTCACGCCGGAAGCCAAGCCAATTTTTGCCTCTTTCCCGCCTTGCCATTTAACATAATATAAATTATAAGAAAAATCGTATCTTGCATTTTAACTTAGCTAATTCAGGATTCCTGATTAATTTTACCAAAATCATTTTTAAAATTATGGACAATCAAAATCCACAAAACACTTCAGCAGAGTTTCCATTTATTAAAACTGTTGAAGAAGTACAGGCAAAAAATTTTATGGCCAATGTTTTTGCCTACATGTTCATGGCTCTTGGCATTTCAGCATTGTTTGCTTACCTGTTTGCAACCAACTTATCATTAATGCAATACCTGGTCAACCCGGCCGGCACCGGTTTAAATACACTTGGTTTTATTGTAATGTTTGCGCCCCTGGGCTTTGTTTTATTAATGTCTTTCGGGTTTGCAAAATTATCGGCTCCTGTATTATTGCTTCTTTTTATTATTTATTCGGCTCTTACCGGCATCAGCTTTAGTTTTATTTTATTAAACTATACTTCCGGTACTATACTGGCCTGTTTCTTATCGTCCGCTGCTATGTTTGGAATTATGGCATTTATGGGTTACACCACCAAACAAGACCTCACGAAATTCGGCCGCATCCTGTTCATGGGTTTGATCGGAATTATTGTCGCCTCACTCATTAATCTTTTTATGCACAACAGCGGTCTCGACTATTTGATCAGTTTTATCGGCGTAATGGTATTCACAGGTCTTACAGCCTATGATGTACAGAAATTAAAAAATATCGGTTCAGGAATTCAATATGCTGATGTGCCTGCCGCTGATGTAAAGAAAATTTCCATTCTCGGCGCATTGAATCTTTATCTTGATTTCATCAACCTGTTCCTCTTCCTGCTTCGTTTGTTTGGCGGCAGAAGGAATTAAAAACAATAACCGAGATTAAAGGTCAACGGGATCATGTACCCGTCGTTTTGAGGAAAAAGATTTCCGTTGGAGTAATGCATGATCCTTATTTCCGCATTCAAATTTTTGTGGGAGCCCAAAAAGGCTCCCATTCCCATATAATCCTGGAAGGTAAAATGTTTGCCGGTATTCAATCCGTCTGTATTGATGTTTGAAATATAACTGGGTCCTGCTACGGAATACACAAAATAAATATCCGTTGTCTCCGAGCGAAATGCAGTAAATCTCAGCAAAGGAAATAATGAAAACGTAAAAAAGTTTTGCCTGTTCTCCCGGCTTTGCCAGTAAGAAAAATTAGCGCCCCAGTCCCATGAGAAAACTCTTTTTGAATGAAAGAGATTATGCTGATAGTTTATTGAAACGCCATGACGAATTTTTACATCACCTCCCCAAAAGATCGGCACCGGTCCTTTTGAAACGGCATTGTTTACACCGTAACCAATACCGTTTGTTGTAAATCCTATCTGCAAAATGTTTTTTGAAAAATGATATTCTTCCTTTGCATTCGCTTCCAGTTTTTCTTTTGAAATGGGTCGCATGGTATAAGTGAAAGCGGCGGAATAAAAAACAGTGTGCGGTTGTTTTGAATTGGAATTGTCAGGCGAATAAACGGAGTTCAGCAACAACTTCCATTTATTCTTCAATTCATATTGAACACCTCCTCCCGCTAACACGGCTCCATAATTTGCATTGGTGATCACCGGTTGATCATTTATCATAAATCCATGTCGTGTGATCAAAGCAAAACCGGCTTCTCCGTGAAGAGAAAGTTTTTTCCAGGCCGGTGTCTGTCCTTTCAGGGTAACACCTGCGACATTCATCCACACACTGTGACTGGTATTATCATTATTGACATCCCTGTATTCCACCCATCCTACGGGCCGCATATAAGTTAGTTGCGCTGATAAATATTTATTGAACTCATGGCCGAAGAGAATAATTCGTACAGCCGTATGCGGAATATGAATCGATCCGGCATGATAACCGGGTTCCAGTTGCTTTTGTGAAAAAGGATAATTGATATAACCTATGCTGACACCCACAAAAGAATTGGATAAAGCGCCCGGGTATTGATAGCGCCTGTCCTGCGCATTCAGAAAAACAGTTTGCATCAAAAAAATAAATGCAAAAAAAACAAGGGGTATGAATTTATTCGTCATGAAGCCTTAAAAGTATTAAATAAATTAGAGTATGGATCTGCGAAAAACAATTTTGTCGGAACATTCCAAAGCAAACTGCGATAAGATCGTAAACTGGGTCGGCAGTTCTCAAAAAAGATTTGATGAATTGTTCGATCTTTTTCTTAATTCAGAGTATCGCGTCAATCAAAGATCTGCATGGCCGCTTAGTTATTGCGTCATCGCACATCCCGGGTTTATCTCGAAACATTTTTCCAAACTCATAAAAAATTTACACAAGCCCGGCATTCATGATTCAGTGAAAAGAAATACAGTGCGCCTGCTGCAGCAAATTTCCATTCCGAAAAAATTTCATGGCGGGATCATGGACCTTTGTTTTCACTATATCACTTCACCCACAGAACCCGTCGCTGTAAAAGCTTTCTCTCTTTCCATTCTTCAAAATCTTTCAAAAGAATATCCTGAAATTAAGAACGAAGCCAGGCTCATCATTGAAGAACGATGGGAACATGAAACAGCCGCTTTCCACACAAGGGCGAAAAAATTTCTCAAAAGCTGAGTTTGTTCCTTTTTTATAAACAGCAGCATATCCGGCACAGATTTTTGGAATCTCTTTTAAAAAAAGCTATGGACATAAGAAAAGAAGATTTCCCTATTGCCTTACAGGCATACGAATTAAGAAACAAAGAAGAAGAATTCTTAGCGGAACAGGTAGTGAATACACAGGCCGAGGCGGATGTATTTATGACCAGGTTCCAGGGAAAATTAATCAAAGCCCATGAAGTGAACCACGCTGATGCTGATGTAAGACATCATCACCCCTTGCCCAGGCGTAAACCGGTTCTTTCGTTTTGGGGCATTATACTGTTGGTAATCGTTATCCTGGTTATTGCCGGGTTTGCTACCGGTTGGATACAGACTTACCTGATGCCGGCGAAATAATTAATGATCGCTGTGCATTTTATCGGGAAGGGATTTGCGGGTTACCACATCCGTTTTCTCTGCGCGGGAAAATTCAGGGAATATCAGCCGCAGGCTTTGATCGTATGTGAAATAATTATAGAGCCAGTTGCAGAAAATAAAGAACCGGTTTTTTACTCCCAGTATCAGCATCAGGTGGAGACTCATCCACATGAACCAGGCGATGAATCCCCTGAAATGTAATTTAGGTTTTGGAATGTCAACCACTGCAAGGTTGCGCCCTACCGTTGCCATAGTTCCTTTATCGAAATATTCAAAGTCAAGAAATACCTTTTCATTTTTTTGAAGCTTTATTAAATTTTTTGCAAGCGTGGTCCCTTGTTGAATGGCTACAGGTGCTAATTGCGGATGACCGTGCGGATACTTTGGTGATTCCATATAAGCAAGGTCACCGATGGCATAGATGTTCCCGGAGTTTTTTATTTTATTCTGCCTGTCAACGATCAGCCGGTTGCCTCTTGCAATTAATGAATGATCCAATCCACCGGGCACAGCTCCCCTCACGCCTGCCGCCCATATAACCGTTCTTGCAGGAATTATACTTCCATCTTTGAGCTGAACATCTTTTCCGTCATAATTGCTGACAATACTATTCGTCGCAACCTTCACTCCGAGATCTTTCAGATATCTGAGCGAATCTTCCGATGATTTTTCACTCATGGCTGCAAGCGTTTTGCTATTTCCTTCAACCATGTAAATATTCATTTTATGGAAATCAAGTTCGGGGTAATCTTTTGGCAACACATATTTTTTCATTTCGGCGAGTGCACCGGAAAGTTCAACACCGGTAGGCCCCCCTCCCACCACTACTATATTCATTAATCGCTGCAGTTCGACGGAATCTTTCGTCAACAGCGCTTCTTCAAAATTGCAGATCAGTTTGTGCCGCAACTGCAATGCCTCCACCGTTGATTTCATCGGGAATGCATTATCAACAATTTGCTGGTTGCCGAAAAAATTGGTTTCTGTACCAAGTCCCAATACCAGAATATCATATTCTATTTCTTCATTGCTGGTAATAATTTTGTTTTCTGAAGTAATGATCTCTTTCAATTCAGCTAACCGTATTCTTACATTTTTACTTTTATGAAAAACTTTTCGCAGCGGAAAGGAAATATTACTTGCATCAAGCCCGGCAGTGGCCACCTGGTAGAATAAAGGTTGAAACTGGTGATAGTTTACTTTATCAAGAAGAATAACTTCAATACCGGGTTTATTATTTAGTTTCCTTGCTAAACGTAAACCACCAAAACCGGCACCTGCTATTACTACTTTCATAAAAAACTATTTTAATTATACAAGTTTACATTATTTTCAATAAATTTTGAAAATATTATAACTAATTTTAACAAGATAATTGGCTGCATGGAAGCAGTGTCGCGGGAAGCAATCGTGTAATTAATACAATAATCTTACCTTAATTGTTTGCCTCACATCTTTAAGTAATTGAAAAGCCTGGCCGGATATTCTTTTGTCAACATCGAGCACCACATAACCGATCTCATCATTTGTTTTTAAATACTGCCCGAGAATGTTGATGTTATTTTTTGACAGACGTGTGTTTATTTCAGAAAGAACACCGGGCACATTATTGTGAATATGTAAAATGCGGTGAGCACCTTCCTGCGGTGGCAGCGATAATGCAGGCACTGTGTGTGAGCCATTGGTAATTCCTTTTTCCAAAAAATTAAAAAGCTTCATGCTTACATCCTCGCCAATGTTTTGTTGCGCTTCTTCTGTAGATCCACCAATATGTGGTGTAAGAATTACATTGGGAATATTCTGCAAAGGCGTTTTAAATTTATCGCCATTTTTTTCCGGTTCGGAAGGATACACATCAATAGCCGCTCCGCTGACCTGCCCGGCTTCCATCGCGTTTTTCAATGCTTCCAGTTCCACCACCTGCCCTCTTGCATAATTGATCAGTATCGATCCTTTTTTGAAAAATTTCAAATTATTACGGTTAATGAGATTTTTAGTCTGGGATGTTTCAGGCACATGTAATGTAACCACATCAGCTCTTTTCAATAATTCTCTCAGTGATTTTGCATCTTCGGCATTTCCCATGGGCAGTTTTGTCTCTATGTCATGGAAAATAACTTTCATTCCCAATCCCTCGGCCAGCACACTTACCTGCGAACCAATATTGCCATAGCCAATAATGCCTAACGTTTTTCCGCGCAATTCATAACTTCCTTTCGATTCTTTCATCCATATACCTTCATGCGCCGCTTTATTTTTATCAGGAATGCGGCGAATGAGCATGATGGCAGATCCCATCACCAACTCAGCCACTGATCGTGTATTGGAATAAGGAGCGTTAAAAACAACAACACCGTGTTTTGTGGCTGATTTCAGATCAACCTGGTTTACGCCGATGCAAAAACACCCGATTGCCTGGAGTTTTTTTGCAGCATCCAGTACTTTGTCCGTAATGTGCGTTTTCGATCGAATGCCAAGAATATGTACATCTTTTAATTCGCTTAAAAGATCGTCTTCGCTCAAAGCTTTCGAGATCCTTTCAACTTGTGTATAGCCGTGTTTGCTGAAGTTTTTTACGGCCAGGTCACTGATGTTTTCAAGGAATAATATTCTTATTTTTTCTTTGGGATAACTTGTTTTACCAGAGTCCATATTTGCAAATATCAACATAAGTTGATAAATAAATAGAAAGGCTCAATTCTTGTTTTACTATTTTTCCCCCTCATATAATTTTGACAGGAAAAAACGTTATTATAATTTGCGTTAACTTAAAAAACTATACCTATTGAAAAATACTCTTTACAGCCTGGGGTTTACACTTATTATCGGATGTCATGTTACAGCTGAGAAATCAAATAGTCAGCCCGAGTATCCTCCAAAGCCTGTCTTCGCATTTCAGCCTTTGTCGGAGGATGATTCGACGCACTATTACAATGCGGTAAAGGATTTTTTCGAAAAATCGCTGATCGACAGCCGGTATTTCAACGGCGGCGTCCTGATCGCCAAAGGCGAATCTATTATTTACGAAGACTACAAAGGGTACAAGGATTTTCAGACAAAAGAACCTTTGGATGAGAATACGCCGATGCATATTGCTTCTGCGTCGAAAAATTTTGCAGCGGCCGCTATGCTGAGACTGGTGCAACAGGGACGGGTTAGTTTGAGTGATTCCGTTTCCCGGTTCTTTCCAAACTTTCCTTATGAAGGCGTTACCGTAAAAATGTTGATGAATCACAGAAGTGGTTTACCTAATTATGTTCATTATCTCGAAGAAATGGGATGGGATAAAAACAGGTATGTTACCAATGAAGATGTTTTGAAGTCACTATACACCATGCATCCGGCTCCGGAATTCAAGGCCGGTACAAGGTTCAGTTATTCAAATACCAACTTTGTGCTGCTGGCTATGATCGTCGAAAAACTTACAGGCATGCCCTACCCTGATTATATGCGGGAGAATTTCTTCAAGCCGCTCCAAATGGATCATACCTACATTTTTTCATTGGCCGACACAGCAACGGCTGTACGATCGTATAAAACCAATGGCAGAGTATGGGAGTGGGATTTTCTGGAAGACACATACGGCGATAAAAATATTTATACTACACCCCGCGACCTCCTGAAATGGAGTGTAGCGTTATCACAGGGAAAAGTGATCAACCAGGCTCTGCTGGATTCTGCATTCACTCCTTATAGTTTTGAAAAGCCGGGTGTACATAATTATGGCTTGGGCTGGCGTTTGCTGATGCTTAAAAACGGGAAGAAAGTTGTTTATCACAATGGCCGCTGGCATGGTAGCAACGCTGCTTTTGCCAAACTTCCCGACGAGGACATAACGATCATTATTATCGGCAACCGGTATGATGTAAATATTTACAACGCCGCTCGTAAGGCCTATGATATTTTCGGTGATTATTTGCAGGGCGGTCCTACAATTGATGAAGAAGGAGAACTTACTTATCATGATCCTCCACCGGTTCACCATTATCATAAAAGATCTGTTGCCAGGAAAGGCTCGCACCGCAAGGTGTATCATTCATCTTCAAAAGCAGTCGCCAGGGGAAAACAGAAGTAAGGAAGCCATTAATGGTTTAAAACAGAAATTGAGGTCGGTGCCTTTATTATCTCCAAATAATGTTTGACCATTTTATTGACTAAGATTAACAACGACTCATGCATTTACTTGTTTTTGACAACAATTTCTGCGTTACCTTTGCTCCTTCATAACTGTCTGAAGAATTATGAAAAAAATCCATATTGTATTACTTGTCCTGATTGCCGGTACCATTGCTGTGCTTATTAGCTTTATGGGAACTCTTACCACTTATGACACTGTGCAGAGTGCTATGAAAAAGAAGGGAAGGGTTGTGAGCATCATCGCCAAGTTGGACCGGGCGCACCCGATAGAATATAATGCCGTAAAAGATCCGAACTATTTAAGCTTTATGGCTTATGATTCCCTGGGCAGTGATATGAAAGTTGTTTACCGGAAAGAAAAACCTGCAAATCTGGAACACAGCGAAAGGTTGGTTTTAAAAGGCAAGTGGGGTAACGATCATTTTGAATGTTCAGAAATTTTGATGAAATGCCCATCGAAATATAAGGATGATATGAACCAGGCCAAGAAAAACCTGGAAGAAAATGCAGTGGCTGAGCCGTCAACAGAACTCTACATCACAATACTAATACCTGATGGATTATACAGGTGAACATTTATTACCCGGTTTATTGGGTCATTTCTTTATTACACTTTCATTAGTCGCATCATTAGTTGCCACTTTCGCCTATTTTAAAGCGGTACAATCAAAAACAGGAACTACTACTGATTCATGGAAGAACCTGGCACGTGGTGCATTTATCACCGAAGTTTTTTCTGTCTTTGCCATCTTCTGCATTCTTTTTTACATCATCAGCAATCACTATTTCGAATATAAATATGCATGGCAACATACAAGCCGTGCGCTGGAAGTAAAATACATGCTTGCATCTTTCTGGGAAGGACAGGAAGGAAGTTTTTTACTTTGGAGTTTCTGGCATTGTGTGTTAGGATTGATCCTGATTCGAAAAGGAAGACAATGGGAAGCACCCGTGATGACCGTGGTGAGTTTTGCACAGTTTTGCCTGGCCACCATGATCGCCGGTATTTATTTTTTCAACTGGAAAATGGGATCGAATCCATTTGCGCTTTTGCGAAATGAAATGGATGCGCCGATATTTTCGCAACCGAATTATCTTTCGTTTATAAAAGACGGTAACGATCTCAATCCCCTGTTACAGAATTATTGGATGGTGATCCACCCTCCTGTTTTGTTTTTAGGTTTTGCTTCTACCATAGTGCCTTTTGCGTATGCCATTTCAGGTTTATGGACAAAGAAGTTTGCAGAATGGACCAAACCGGCACTGCCCTGGGCTTTATTCTCTGCTGCAGTATTGGGCACGGGTATCATGATGGGTGGACGGTGGGCTTATGAATCACTCAACTTCGGTGGATACTGGGCCTGGGACCCGGTAGAAAATGCTTCGCTTGTTCCCTGGTTAACGTTGATCGGTGGCATACATACTTTACTTATTTATAAACATACCGGTCATTCGTTAAGAGCTACTCATTTCTTACTCCTTGTCACGTTTAGTCTTGTTCTTTATTCCACTTTTCTTACACGCAGTGGTGTACTTGGCGATACATCTGTTCATGCGTTTACCGACCTCGGAATGAATTTTCAGTTGCTTGCTTTTTTATTTATTTTTCTCATACCGGCTTTCACACTTTACGCTGTTCGATACAAGACTATTCCGCATATTGTGCAGGAAGAACAAACTTCTTCCCGTGAATTCTGGATGTTCATCGGTTCGCTTGTATTTTTTCTGTCAGCGTTGTTCATCATTATCGCCACATCTCTCCCGGTGATCAATAAAATATTTGGCAGCAAGTTTACCATGGGTGAAGATTCAATTTACTCCTATAACCGCGTTATCATTTTTGTGGCAATCATCATTGGCATACTGACGGCCATTATTCAATATTTAAAATACAAACAAACAGATTCAAAATTTTTCCTGAAAAAAATTATCTGGCCCACCTTCATTGCACTCGCTATTGCTTCATTGGTTCTTGCTTTTGGCAATATCAATTATGAAGAACATGGTACAGGATTTTTGGGAGCCATTTGGTTTGCGCTTGTATGCAGTATCTATGCGGTGATCGCCAATACCGCGTACATATGGTTGGGCATGAAAGGCAAACTAAAGCTTTCCGGTGGTTCTATTTCTCATCTTGGTTTTGGATTGGCCCTGCTGGGCATTTTAATTTCTTCTTCCAAAAAAGAAGTGCTTTCATATAATACCAGCGGCATTTTTGTTCCGCTAGGTGATAAAAATAAAATAACAGGCGATCCCGGGGAAAACCTGACTCTTGTAAAAGGGGTACCGGGGACTATGGGCAATTACACGGTTACGTACGAAAGTGATTCGATGAATCCCAACAAACCATTATGGTACTACCGTATTCATTTTAAAAATAAAAACACCAGCGAGCAATTTACGCTTGTACCCAATGCATTTGTAAATTATAAAGGCAACCAGGGATTGATGGCGAACCCGGATGCAAAGCATTACTGGAATCACGACATTTTTGTTTATATCACTTCTCTTCCCGACCCGCAAAAGAACCAGGATACTGCATCTTTCAGACCCCAATCATTGAAGCAAGGTGATACCGCGTTTTATTCAAACGGATATTATGTGCTGCAGGATCTATCCACTCAAAAAAATATTCCGGTCGGCGGACTTTCCCCTGATGATAAAGTATACACAGCTACGATTAAAGTATTTTCAAAAAACAATACTTCCTATACATCAAAACCGTTTTTGGTTGATAAAGGCGGAAACCTTTTTCCTGTGCAGGATACCGTCACTTCGGAGAGCCTGGTTTTTCAACTAAACAAAGTGGAAGGTAATACTGCGGAACTGGGAGTCAAAGAATCAAATTCTATTCTTTCTTATATAACTCTGAAGGCATATAATTTTCCTTTCATAAATCTTCTTTGGGGTGGCGTACTGATTATGGTCACCGGAATTATCATTAGCATTGTCAGGAGGGTTCAGCTAAACAGGGCCAGCCGGGAAATCGAAAATTTAACTTTATAGACAGCGGCGGGCTCAGTTTCTTTGTCTATTAGTATAAAATCAGAAGCCCTTTTTGTAATTTTAAATGATGGTTTTTTTCAGAACATACCGTGCGTTTTTGGCAGGTGTATTGCTCCTGGGAATTGGGGTTCATGTACAAGCTCAGACCAATCCACAGAGCAAGTGGGGGCCTAATGATACACTGATTGTACCGGCCATTATTTACGAGGGGAAAGCATGCCCTACAAAGAAATGGAAATGGTATGGGTCTCTAAACTACCTCCTGATAAATTGGCTAAATATCTTGACGAATGGAACCGTCTCCGTAATGCTGTTTATGTTACTTATCCTTATGCAAGAATAGCGGGTGCCACAATTAATGACATCAATCAAAAGCTCGCCAATGTTAATTCCCGGCGAAAGAGAAAAGAATATATAAAAACCAGGGAAAAAGAGTTAAGAGCGCAATTCACCGGGCCAATGGAAAATCTTTCTGTTTACCAGGGAAGGGTCCTGATGAAATTAATAAACCGGCAAACCGGAAATAATTGTTACGAGATAATCAAAGAATATAAAAATGGCCTGACCGCAAGAGTGTATCAAACTGTTGCTTTCTTTTTTGGAAGCAGTTTGAAACAGGATTGGGATTTGAAAGATAAAACCGATCGCCAGATAGAAAATTTTGTAAAAGAGATCGATGGTATGTGGTATAATAATCCATACAAACCGGGGATTCCTGCCAGCAGTACTCCCAAATAGTTAATTAGTCACATAGCAGGCTTTTCTTCCCTTATCTTTCCTTAAACTTGCATATTCATTTCATATTCATTTTTTTAATTTCTTTGCAGATAAAATGACTGACACTTCAACGAAACATTTTCAAAACTCCCCTTCAGGGACTGGCGGCAAACTTGATCTTCTTGCTATTGGTGTTCATCCCGACGATGTAGAACTTGGCTGTTCGGGAGTCATCATTACTGAAATCCAAAGAGGAAAAAAAGTTGGAATCGTAGATCTTACGCAGGGTGAATTGGGAACAAGGGGAAGTGTGGAATCCCGATATAAAGAAGCCGCTGCCGCAGCGATGATAATGGGCGTGCATGTAAGAGAGAATTTGAAAATGCGGGACGGTTTTTTTAAAAATGATGAAGAACATCAATTAAGGTTAATACAGGCTATCCGGAAATACAAACCTGAAGTGGTTATAGGAAATGTATTACATGATCGCCATCCTGATCATGGTCGTGCGGGGCAACTGATAAGCGATAGTTGCTTTTTATCCGGGCTTGCCAGGATCACAACCAGGGATGACAACGGGAATGTGCAGGAAAAATGGCGGCCAAAATATTTACTCCATTATATACAGGACTGGTACCACGAACCTGATATCCTCGTAGACATTACCGATGTATTTGAGCAAAGAATGGAAGCTATAGAGGCTTACAAAACCCAGTTCCATACATCCATTAATAGTGACGAGGGCCCCCAAACCTATATTTCTACTCCTGATTTTTTGGATAGTATAATCGCCCGGGCAAGAATGTTTGGAAAACGAATCGGCGTTAAGTATGCCGAGGGATTTATCAGCGAAAAAAAGATCGGTATTCGTAATCTTGATGCCCTGATCCTCAACGAAACATAGAGGTTACATAATATTTTTTTTCAAAATTGAAATGCCTGCTAAGGTCTTTCCCTGGATACCCATACGCCTTAGCCCCTAAACTTAAACGGTTAAACAATTTATCGTTCTCTCCTTCGTTACTTATACTGCAAATCCAATATAAGAGATCAAAACCACCTACTCTATGAGTAAACCATTCTACAATGATCAGCATGCGATTGCAGAGCAATTGATGTTTGTCGATGCGCACATTTGCCAGATGGCACAGTTAGCCCACCAAAAAGTCACAACATTAAAACTTTCCTATGTTCATGCGGCCTATTGCAATAGCAGGAAGGAATTATATGCGTTGGTAAAACGAACCTTATTGACTTATGTAACTCCCGAGTTTGTGTTGGCTGAAGAAAAATTTTTTGACAGGGAACTGGAGAATTGAGGCTATTTGATTAATTATGGATTAACTATCACAAAAAATGAAAAAAGTAATTTTTATTGTCATTGTCGCTACAACAATAGCCTCCCTGTGCTACATCAATAAAACAGATCGGGAAAGTCAATATGATTTCTAACAGAAACAATCGACCCAAAGCTTAACTATGATGTGATATCTACTTATTCAGGTGGAAGTAATAGCGAACTAAAAAAAATCAAATGAAACTACTATTAAAGATGCGGTTGATCAGACAGTAAAAAAAGTTATCCGGGAGGTGAATTTTTAATGAATATCAAAATATATAGTGTAAACAAAAAATACTTTGCTGCAGAAGGAGACGTGTGGGGAGTAAAATCAAATCTTGCTTATCGTGGTTTTAAAGTGGGTGACAAAGTAACTTGGAAAGGAATGGGAAGCTTTAAAACAGGTAATATTAAATCATTAAGGGATGATAAGACCTGTTTAGTTGAAACCCAAAATGGAAAGACGCTTGAAAAAAAATATGACGATATAAGCAAAGCGGAATTAACTGTCGTTAAAATAAACTGTAGCTACGACTTAATCTGACAATTCTTTGAAAATTATTGCAAACCACTATCCTCATCACCACCTTCCAGTAAGTTCAGATCGACCGAGTCCATACCCGAAATTCCTTCAATGGAACCACGGATATGGGCTGCATTTAATAAAACCTTTTCCAATTGTTTTTCTCTCGCCTTCCATAATTTTTCCATCGCATCTCTCTCTTTTTGTATCGAAAGTTTCATCGACATAAATCCTTCACGGATCGCTTTCCATTGCTCCGCAAATTCATTACTGGTTAGATAACCATAAAGTAATTGCATTTTATCGCCTGTATTCTCATTCTTTTTTGTCGCATTAAATACACGGATCACACCATCTCTCAATACACTTGCCAGGGCTTTCACTTCAGAAAAATCACAGATCCATACTCCGTCTTTAATACCAAAGCAATCCATATCTCTCGGCATCGTCTTCGTAACGATCACGGCGATTTCCGCATTCTGGCTTCGCATGTCCGCCTTCAGTTTTTCGATCCAGTCATTGGTAAATGCATTGGTTCGCTTGCTTTCATAAATGATCTTACCGCATTCCTGTCCAAAATTGTTGCGAACAGTTTGAATACAATCGGCGCCCCGAACTCCTTTGCCCACTTCAGTGATCATGTCAAAGGGAAAACCCAACTGAAGCATTTCTTCCAATGCCTGTTCCTGTACTTCACCTTGTAATTGCATGGAACCCTGTTCCGCTTTTCGTTGCATTTCTTCAGCTAATTTTTTTTGGGCTTCCAGCTTCTCCTCCATTTCTTTCATGCGCAGTTGGAATTCTGTTTCTTTGGCTGCAATTCTTTGTTCTTCCAGCTTTCTGATCTCACCGGAAAGTTTTTCTCTTTCCGCCTGTAATTTTTTCTGAACGGAAAGTTCAAGTTCTTCTTCTTTGGTTTTTAATTCCCGTTCTTTTTTTAAATATTCAATTTGTTGCTGACGTGCCGCTTTCAACTTCTCTTCGTTTTCTTTATTATTTTGTTCTAGCAACTTCAGTTGATTCTCATATTCATTTGAAATATTTTTCCGGATGTTTTCTTCCAGGCTTTGCTGCAAACGCTTTCTCTCTTCATCTATCTTCAGTTGGAACTCTTCATTTTTTTTCTTTTGCCATTCAGCAGCCTTCTGATTAAGCTCCCTTTCTATTTCCTGCCGGATAGATTCATTGGGTTCAAATTCATTTCCACATTGGGGACATTTTATGGTAGTAGCCATCACACTATTTTGCTACAATTTAATGAAGCTTGAGCGGATAGAAAAGACATTCAAAATTTTGTAAAATGCTGGAATGGTAATTATTATTTCCTCTTATTTATGATTCTGTCAACCATATTTTCAATTTCGCCTGCGGCTTTATCAACCAGGCGGTCAACAATTTTATCCGTTACGCAGTTTAATGTTTCATTGTTAAGAATATGACTGAATACATGGTCCCTGAACACTTTTCATCTTCTTCCTTTTTGGAAAAATGTGAAACGATCGAGGACATCGTCATGGAAGCATAGTGTTTTTGCAGATGATCTAAATTATCACTCAACCGGAATTCCATATTTTTTGCTTTAAGCTGCAGCCGGTAAATATTTTTTTCCAACTGGTCAAGCGTATGTATTTTCTTTTGTGGTTTCATAAGTTGTCATCCTTTTCTTTCTGTACGGATTCATGATTTGTAAGTTTGATCATGGCTTTTATAATCGGATTGATAAACAAAGCTCTCTTCATCAGTGCCATTGCTATTGTAATCAGCAGAAAAACGATCAGGATGATTCCAAAACCGGCGACATAACTGCCTGTTAATTTGCTAAACCAAAGACTGAGGACAATACCGCAAAAAATCACAAGCACAAAGAGCAACAATAGCAAGATAATGATCCAGGTAAAAGTTCCGGCAAAACGGGCAAAGAAACGTATAACCTGCAAGCGGTAAATTTCAAGCCGGGTTTCAAAATAGTCGTTTACTAATCTCTTATTCTCTTCGATGAATGAGCCAATATTTTCCGATTCACTCATGAGAATAATTTTTCACAAAATACCTTATGGTAGTAAAATAATGCATGATGGTTGTCATCATTTCTCATGAGTTTTTACATTCCTGCAATGCGTCTAAATATAGTAGTTTAGCAAGGTCCAAATTCTATATTAATGTCGAGAATTGTCACCATAACATTCAATCCCTGTATTGATAAATCCACTTCAGTTAATAAATTGATTCCTGAGAAAAAACTGCATTGCAACGAACCGACTTTTGAACCGGGAGGCGGTGGCATCAATGTGGCACGTGCAATAAGAAAGCTGGGAGGTGAAGCCATTGCTATTTACCCTGCCGGCGGCTACACAGGACAATTTTTCAATCACATGCTTTCCAAAGAAAGTGTTCCCACAATTGTTGTAGAGGTAGAACACCCGATGCGTGAAAATGTGATTGTCCTGGAAGAAAATTCAAACAATCAATTCCGCTTTGGTTTTCCCGGTGCCAAATTAAATGAGCATGAATGGAAAAGATGTCTCGATGAAATTGAAATGATGGACGATGTGCGGTACATTGTTGCAAGTGGAAGTATTCCCGAAGGTGTGCCCCGCGATATTTTTGCAAGGCTGGCTGCCATTGCCAAGAGTAAAAATGATAAACTGATCGTTGATACATCGGACGGTGCGCTGAAACTCGCTGCTGAAGAAGGCGTATATATGATGAAGCCGAATATAGGTGAGCTGGCATGGCTTGTTGATAAAAATGAATTGACTATTGACGAAGTGCCTGCAGCAGGCAGGGAAGTAATTGCCAAAGGAAATTGCGAAGTGCTTGTAATATCCATGGGTGAAGACGGGGCTATGCTTATTACAAAGGATACAGAGTTTATGGTAAAACCTCCTTATGTTGAAAAAAGGAGTACCGTGGGTGCAGGTGATAGCATGGTGGCAGGTATCGTACTTCAGCTTTCGAGAAACAAAGATATCCGTGAAGCATTTTTATATGGCGTAGCCAGTGGCACTGCAGCTACGATGAATGCAGGAACCGAACTATGTCATAAACAGGACGTGGATAAACTTTATGCAGATCTGCTTTCTTTCTATAAGATGAATCTTTTGCCCGAACTATATCAGTAAATTTATCCGGGCAGTTTTTCACTTCTCAGTGCGTTCCACAAAATTTCGACGGGATGTAATGCTTTGTCTTTTGTTCCATCCTTTATTTGATGGCGGCAACTGGTACCCGCAGCGGCAATTATTGTATTTTCAGATTTACTTCTGACAGCGGGAAATAAAACCAGCTCCCCTATTTTCATGGACAGATCAAAATGCTCTTTTTCATAACCAAATGAACCGGCCATGCCGCAGCAGCCGGAAGGAATTACTTCTACCGAATAGTTTTCCGGCAATGATAACATTTTTACTGACGGGGCAACAGACGAAAGAGATTTTTGCTGGCAATGCCCGTGCAGCTTTATTTGTCTTTTCTCCTGCGTAAATTGTTCTTTGGTGATTCTTCCTTTTTCAATTTCAGCAGCAATAAATTCTTCAATGGTGAAAACATTTTTCGCTAACTGTTTTGCTTTTTCAAATTTATCATCATCGGCAAGATCGATGTATTCATCACGGAAGGTGAGAATAGCTGAAGGTTCTACACCGATCAACGGAGTTTCAGCATTTATCAAAGGATATAACAAAGCGATATTTTTATTGGCGATCTCTTTTGCTTTTCTTATTAATCCTTTCGAAAGCCATGCTCTCCCGCTCTCTTCATGTTGAGGAATGACGACTTCATAACCTAAATGTTCCAGTAACTGAATCGCCTTAATTCCAATTTCGGTATCGTTATAATTTGTAAACTCATCGCAAAAAAGATAGATAGGCTTCCGGTTTCCGGTTCCCGGTAACTGGTAACTGGCAACCGGCAACTTTCTTCTTCTCTCATACCATTTTCTCAGTGTCATCCGGTACATCGTCGGCATGGAACGTTTGGTATTAAATCCTGAGAATTTTTTTACGAGTGTACTGATGCCGGGGGTGGTTACAACAAAATTATAAATGCCCGGTGCAATAGCTCCAAGCTTTGCCGACTTGCTGAAATTAGCAATGAGTTTTGATCGGAACGGTACACCATTGGCATCATAATAATGTTGCAGGAATTCGGCTTTTAATTTTGCCACATCCACATTCGAAGGACATTCGGATTTACAACCCTTACAACTGAGGCACAGATCCATCACTTCATAGATCTCTTTACTATCAAAGCGATTTACTTTTTCTGATTTTGTCAGTATTTCACGGAGTATATTGGCTCTTGCCCTTGTTGTATCTTTTTCATTTTTTGTAGCCATGTACGAAGGGCACATAGTGCCTCCGGATAAATGAGTCTTGCGGCAATCACCCGTTCCATTGCATTGTTCGGCATGTTGTAAAATATCCTGGTTATAAAAACGAAAAATAGTTTTAAATGCCGGTGTTTGCTGGCCGGGTATATAGCGCAGCATCGTATTCATCGGCGGCGTATCAACGATCTTGTTGGGATTGAAGATATGTTGCGGGTCCCATGATTGTTTGATCTGCCGGAACAGGTCATAATTTTTTTCTCCCACCATTTGCCTGATAAATTCGCCACGCAATCTTCCGTCTCCATGCTCGCCGCTCAACGAGCCATTATATTTTTTTACCAGCACAGCGATCTCCTGTGCGATGGTTCTGAATAATTGATTTCCCTCTTTTGTCTTCAGGTTGATTATCGGGCGAAGATGTATTTCACCAGAACCGGCATGTGCATAATGCACGGAATGAAGATCATATTTTTTGAGAATTTCAGTGAACTCACGAATATATTGCGGCAGATCTTTTACCGTAACAGCAGTGTCTTCAATCACAGGTACGGCTTTATCATCACCGGGCATATTTCCCAGCAACCCAAGTCCTGCTTTTCTCAGCGACCATATTTTCTTTGTATTGTCACCAAACAATAAAGGAAAATGATAACCTAACCCGGCGGCACGAAGTTCAGCTTCCAGCCTGCCGGCAATCTCAATGATTTCCTCCCTGTTCGTTCTTGCAAATTCAATGACGAGTATGGCTCCCGGTTCACCTTGTACAAAAAAACGGTTTTTACTCTGTTCAATATTTCCCTTTGTGCATTCAAGAATATAATGATCGATCAATTCGCTGGCGCTGGGTTTGTATTGCATGGCGATCACGTTGGCACGCAGCGATTCATCGATCGTATTAAAATGCACGCAAAGCAATCCCACTTCCGTTGGAGGAAGAAGAACTACGTTCAATTTTATTTCAGTGATGAAAGCAAGTGTACCTTCCGAACCGGCGATCAGTTTACAAAAATTAAAATCTTTTTCGCCCGCAGTAAAAGGAGCGGTGTCTAACAAGATGTCAAGAGCATAACCTGTATTGCGTCGCTCAACTGCTTTTTGTGGAAACTCTTTTCTTATCTCCACCTGGTTTTCATAATTACCCAAAATGCTCCGTGGTAGTTTTATAGATATTCGCTTCGAGATCGTTGCCCTCGCATTTTTTCTGAAAATCATCTATGCCCAAAGTTTTGAATTCTGCTTCGGTGCCATCGCTCAGCAAAGCTTTTACTTCCAGCAAATGTTCACGGGTGCTGCGGTACACAACCGAATTGGAACCGCAGGAATTATTTCCCACCATTCCTCCCATCATGGCACGATTGGCTGTAGAGGTTTCCGGTCCAAAAAATAAACCTTGAGGTTTCAGGAACATATTCAGTTCATCCCGGATAACACCGGGCTGCACTCTCACCCATCTTTCCTCTTTGTTTAACTCAATGATCTTTGTAAAATATTTTGAAACGTCAACAACAATTCCATCTCCCACCACCTGTCCTGCAAGAGAAGTGCCCGCTGTCCGTGGAATGAGAGAAGTTTTTTCTTTGTTTGCAAAAGCAATCAGTTTTTTTAGATCATCTTTTGTTTTTGGAATCGCTACGGCCAGTGGCATTTCGCGATAGGCCGAAGCATCAGTGGCATATAAAATCCTCATAGCTTCGTCATCATAAAATTCTCCTTCAAGTTGAGCCGCCAGTTCTTTCAATTTTGAACTCATAGTTAGTCTGTCAGGATTCATAGATCACCAAAAATAACCCGTTTAATAATGTAATGAGATGAGATGAGATAAAACAAAAAAAAGAGTCTGTTTCAAAAATCAAATATTTTCACGCAAAGACTGCAAAGGAAAAAAGACGCAAAGAAGAATAAATGGTTTCACATTTCAAATCTTTGCGCCGTTGCAATCTTAGCGTCCTTTGCGGGAAATTAATTTTGAGGCAGTTTTTTTATGATATACTTGCGTGAGATATATTAAAGTTTCACTACGTTTTGTTCCATTATCTGTTCAAGCCTTTTTGGCTGTTCCATGTCCGATTTTATCAGGTCGGCAAGAGTGATCTTATCCAGCAACTGGTCCATGGTAAACTGTATCATTTTCCAAAGTGATCGTGAAGAACAATCAACCGAGTTCACGCAAAGATTCAACACACCTGAATGAGATCCGCAGAATTTTTTATCATATAAAGCGCCACCTAATCCTTTAAGTACATCGTTGATAATTATTTCTTTAGCGGGTTTTACTAAAATATAACCTCCTTTGTAACCCGGTGTACTGTTGATGAAACCTTCGAGTCGCAAAATGCGGGTGAGCTTGGCCACATAATGAGGGCCGATGCCTTCTGCTTCGCTAAGCTGAGGAATGCTCATGCCTTCTGCATCTTTACAGCCGGCGATACGAAGCAATATTCTCAGGCCATACTCTTCCTGTGCGGTTATTTTCATATAAATGTTTAATCGTTCAAAGATTCCATGCTCACATGATATCTCTTCACTAAATAGTTTTTTAAGTTATCGAGTTCTTCCGTCGACCATATCCTGTTACAGACCTTGTCGTATTCATTTGCCAATTCCTGTGCAATTTGCCCGGCATTTTTTCCTTCTATCTGGTAGCGCTGATGGATGTGAAGCAACTCACCATTTTTGAACAAAGCAATATTCGGCGATGAAGGAGTAGTTCCTGCCAGGTATTTTGCACGGAAATGATCAACGGCTTGTTTTTCCATGCCGGCAAAAACGGTATAACATTCATCCGGAACTTTATCATTCAGTAAAGAAAAAATAGCTCCCGGTCTTGCACCTCTTGCTGCGCAACCGCAAACAGAATTCAGCACAACGAGAACTACCTTATCATCCTGCCTGCTCAATGCGGCATCCACATCTTCCGGCGTGAGCATTTCTTTAAAATTTATTTCAGTCAGCTCATCCCTGAAAGGCTGCGCTACTTCCGGTGCATAGGTAGGTGCTGAATTGTTCATCAAACTTTTTAAACTTATCTGTGCCATAATTTATTTTTAAGTTTTCCCTCTGTGTTCCTCTGTTTTATTCTCTGTGTCTCTGTGGTTGTTATTTTAAATTTGTCAAGGATAAACCACGGAGGCACGGAGGTCATGGAGATACACAGAGATTATTTATAAAAAACCCAATTCCAGTTGTGCCGTCTCACTCATCATGCTCTTGTCCCATGGCGGTGTCCAGGTAACAGCTACATGCACATCATTCACTCCTTCGATTTCACGAAGCTTTTGATCCACTTCAACCGGCAATGATTGCGCAGCCGGGCAACTTGGAGCCGTCAAAGTCATTACGACCTGTACATTATTTATCGGCAACACGTTCACTTCATAGATCAATCCCGAGATCGTAAATATTCACGGGTATCTCCGGATCGAAGATGGCCTGCAACTTCTCAACTACTTTATCTTTTATTTTTTGCTCGTCCATCACAATTATTAATTCCCTGCCTGCCGGCAGGCAGGTTAATTTTTAATTCTTAATTGCCGCCGAATCTTTCAACTTAAATGCCAGCGCATAATTCTTCATTTGCTTCACCATTGCCAGCAATCCATTCGAACGGGTTTGTGCCAAATGTGTTGTCATGCCTATCTCCCGTATAAAATTCAATTTCGCATTGATGATATCATCTGTCTTCTGTCCCGACAATACACGGATCAGCATACTGATCAATCCCTTCACAATTATCGCATCACTCTCTGCTTTGTAAAAAACTCTTCCGTCTTGATAATCTGCTACCAGCCACACAGTAGATTGACAACCTCTCACTTTATTTTCGTCCAGTTTATACTTCGCATCCAGCGGAGCAACTTCTTTCCCAAGGTCGATGATATATTCATATTTATCATCCCAACTGTCGAACAACGAAAACTCTTCTTTGATCTCCGATTCTATTTCGTCTATTTTTTTAGGCTCATTCATTATAAATAATTCTTATGTTCAGCTTTGCATTATAATGATCTGGAAGAACTTTAGCTTGGCCTTATTCATCAGGACCGCTCCTTCTCCTTAAGGAGAAGGAGATGGAGGATGAGGCCTCTCACGATAACATCTTTATCGCCTTCTCTAAACCAATCACCAGTTCATCGATCTCTTCTTTTGTATTGTACACAGCAAACGATGCTCTCACTGTTCCCGGTATTTTATAACAATCCATCAAAGGCTGTGTGCAATGATGTCCCGTTCTTACCGCAATGCCACGATTATCCAACAATATCCCCAGGTCCTGCGGATGCAAACCTTCAACGATAAATGAGATCACACTCACTTTTTCTTTTGCTTCGCCAATAATTCTTAATCCCGGTATTTGTTTCAATTGCTTTGTGGCATATTGCAACAATTCATCTTCGTATTGCTTAATATTTTTCTTACCGGTTTCGTTTATAAAATCTATTGCTGCTTTAAATGCAATGATATCTGCAATGTTCGGCGTACCTGCTTCATATTTATAGGGAAGGTCGTTGTAAGTTGTTTTTTCAAACGTAACCTCCTTTATCATCTCTCCCCCACCCTGGAACGGCGGCATGGATTCCAACAATTCTTTTTTCCCATATAAAACTCCCACTCCTGTCGGGCCATACATTTTATGACTGGACAGAACAAAGAAATCGCAATCCATTTTCTGTACATCAATATCCAAATGCACGGTTGACTGAGCGCCGTCAATCAACACAACAGCACCGACCTTATGGGCCGCATCAATAATTTCTCTCACCGGGTTGATCGTGCCCAACGCATTGGAAGCATGGTTAACGGCAACGAGTTTTGTTTTGTGGTTTAATAATTTATTATAAGCATCAATCAGGAGTTCTCCTTTTTCATTGATGGGAATCACTTTTATAATGGCTCCTTTTTCTTCTGCCAGAATTTGCCAGGGAACAATATTGGAATGATGCTCGAGGTTAGAAACAATGATCTCATCCCCAGCTTTTATATTTTGCCTGCCCCACGTATAAGCAACCAAGATTGATACCTTCTGTTGTTCCTTTTGTAAAAATGATCTGTTCTCTTGAGGCGGCATTGATGAATTGCTGCGCCGCATCTCTTGATTGTTTCCATTGCCATCGTGGCTTCTTCTGCCAGTGTATGAATGCCCCGATGAACATTTGCATTGTAATAAGTATAATAATGCACCAACGCATCAATCACCGATTGCGGCTTTTGAGAAGTAGCCGCATTATCAAAATAGATCAATGGTTTGCCTTTCACTTCCCGGTTCAGTATCGGGAACTGTTGACGGATGGCATAAACATCCAAACCTTTTTGTATCGTAGCCGGTTCAATCATATGCTATATCATATTCCAAACGTTCAGAAATCAGTTTGTCTACATAATCACGGATAGGTTCCGGTCTTATATGCTCCAGCACATCAATGGCAAATGCATGAAGCAATAACGACTTCGCAACTCTCTCAGGAATGCCTCTTGATTGCAGGTAAAACAATCCTTCTTCATTCAACCTGCCGACAGTGCAACCATGCGAACATTTTACATCATCAGCATAAATTTCCAATTGCGGTTTTGTATTTACGCTGGCATCATCGGAAAGCAAAACATTTTTATTCGATTGGTAGGCATTTGTTTTTTGTGCCTGCGGCTGCACATATATCTTTCCATTAAAAACACCTGATGCATGTCCGTCCAGAATGCCTTTATATAATTCGTTGCTGAAGCAATTCGGTTTTACATTATCCACTACGGTATGAGTATCCACATGCGTTTGACCTTTTTCCAAATACAAACCATAGAGATGTCCTTCGCAATACTCTGCATCCAAAACAAGATTCAGGTTATTGCGTACAATGCCGCCATCCAGGGAAATGGTAACCGCATGCGTATAGCTTTTCCCGATTTGCCTGATATGTGTAGTGCTTACCTGGTTGGTATGTGCTGAATCATTTTGAATTTTATAATACTCTACTCTCGCATCTTTCTCTACAATAATTTCCAGCACTTCATTGGTAAAACTTTCATCCAGGCCAAGCGTTGCATACGTTTCCACGATCTGCACCTGTGCATTCTCCGCTACAAATATTAAACTGCGTGGTTGTGATAAAACATTTCCTGATCTTGAGTCGGTAATATTATATATATACACAGGCTGTTCAACGATCTTTCCTTTCTTCACATAAAGGAAGATACCATCCTTTATAAAGGCAGTATTGAGTGCATTGATCCCGTCCTTCTGGTACTTGCCGCTATGTCCTAAATGTTTCGACACAATTTCTTTGAAATCACTTTGCGCCGCCTCTTCCAATGGCATAACAAATAATTCATGGGAGCGGATGGTTGAAAGTGGAAAAGAAAATATTCCGTTTACAAAAACGAGTTCGGTTGCCTGTTCATGACCGGGCAAACGAATTTCTTCCAAATCTTTCCATGAAACGGCGGTTCCCCCGTTTAGTTTATATTCTTTATTGAACAAAGGACTGATACGGGTATATTTCCATTCTTCATGCTTTACAGGAATGCCGAGTCTAGTAAAAGAATCAAACCCTTTTTTCCGGATGGATTGTAAACCACTGTTTGAATCCTTTGCCTGTAACTGATCGAATTGTTCTTTTATATATTCTAAATTGCTCATTATTTATTGTGAATTGTGAGTGGTGAACGTGAGTAAAACTTCGTAATTCATCGCTCATTTTTCATTCTTCATTTTTAATTATTAATTGTTTCCTCCGCCACTTCGCTCTTAATAAAATCATATCCTCTTTCTTCCAGTTCCAGTGCCAGTTCTTTTCCTCCTGTTTTTACAATACGACCATTATACAATACATGGACAAAATCAGGAATGATATAATCCAGTAAACGCTGGTAGTGGGTAACCACCAGCACAGCATTGTCTTTGTTTCGTCAATTTGTTTACACCATTGGCTACAATGCGGATGGCATCAATATCCAAACCTGAATCTGTTTCATCAAGTATGGCCAGCTTGGGTTGCAGCATTGCCATCTGGAAAATTTCATTTCTCTTTTTCTCTCCGCCGGAAAAACCTTCATTCAGTGAACGGCTCAGTAATGACTGGTCTATTTCCATCATCGCCATTTTCTCTTTCATCATTTTTAAAAAAGCAACAGCATCCAGTGGCTCTTCTCCGCGATATTTGCGAATTTCATTCACTGCTGTTTTTATAAAATTGGTAGTGGTTAATCCCGGTATTTCAACCGGGTATTGAAAAGCAAGGAACAAACCTTCACCGGCTCTTTCTTCAGGAGCCAGTTCCAAAAGATTCCTTCCCAAAAATTCAACAGAACCTTCAGGCACTTCAAAATTTTCTCTTCCGGCAAGTACAGAAGCCAGTGTGCTTTTTCCGGAACCATTCGGTCCCATAATAGCATGTACCTCTCCTGCTTTTATATCAAGATTGATCCCGTTTAAAATTTGTTTTCCTTCAATTCCCGCATGTAGATTTTTAATATGTAGCATTGTGTTTAAGTAAAAAGTCAAGAGTTAAAATTCAAAAAATATTTTTCATCGTTGTGTTCTTTGTGTCTTCTTCGTGTTCTTTGTGACTCGAACAATTGGTCACAAAGGGCACAACGTACCACGAAGGACACAATGTTTGCACTATAGAGCTACCAACAGTAAAAGAGTGCGACGCAACGAAAGCTCAATAGTAGCAATGTCGTTGGTGACATATAAAAAGAACTAAAAAGCCTCACCCTTAGTCCCTCTCCTTAAGGAGAGGGAGACCGAACGGTATTTTTCTAATAATCTTTTGAACCAGCACGTCAACTTTTCATAGACAGTTCAGCAATATTAATAGCTGATGTGGTAGAACAAAAAGTTTGGCTTTACACTTCGGCACCGCTCCTTCTCCACAAGGAGAAGCCTGCCTGTCGGCAGACAGGGAGATGGAGAATGAGGCTTCTATCCCACGCTTCCCTCCAAACTAATCGCCAGCAACTTTTGCGCTTCCACCGCAAATTCCATCGGTAACTGGTTCATCACTTCTTTGGCAAAACCATTTACGATTAATGCAACCGCAGTTTCTGTATCAATACCACGTTGGTTGCAATAGAATATCTGGTCCTCACCGATTTTCGAAGTCGTCGCTTCATGCTCCACGATCGCTGAGTTGTTTTTTACTTCGATGTAGGGAAAAGTATGTGCCCCGCATTTATCACCAAGCAACAGCGAATCGCATTGAGAAAAATTGCGGGCATTGGCCGCTTTTTTGCCCACATGCACCAAACCGCGATAACTGTTATTACTGAAGCCGGCGGAAATTCCTTTTGATACAATACGGCTCTTTGTATTTTTTCCGAGGTGCTGCATCTTGGTGCCGGTATCGGCCTGCTGGTGATTATTGGTAACCGCCACGGAATAAAATTCACCGACGGAATTATCACCTTTTAATATTACACTTGGGATATTTCCAGGTGATGGCTGAACCGGTTTCCACCTGTGTCCATGATATTTTGGAGTTGTTCGCCTGCAAATACCACGCTTGGTTACGAAATTGTAAATGCCTCCCTTGCCTTCTTTATCGCCGGGGTACCAGTTCTGCACCGTAGAATATTTGATCTCCGCATTGTCCAGGGCAATCAATTCAACTACTGCAGCATGCAATTGGTTTTCATCACGCATAGGCGCTGTACAACCTTCCAGGTAACTTACATAACTTCCCTCTTCGGCAATAATAAGTGTGCGTTCAAACTGGCCGGTGTTTTCGGCATTGATGCGGAAATAAGTAGATAGTTCCATCGGGCAGCGAACACCTTTGGGTATATAACAAAAGGAACCGTCACTGAACACGGCCGAATTCAGAGCGGCAAAATAATTATCGGTAATCGGAACAACGGATCCAAGATATTTTTTTACCAGTTCGGGATGTTCCTGTATCGCTTCGCTCATGGAGCAGAAAATGATACCCAGCTCGGCCAATTGTTCTTTAAATGTGGTGCCAATAGAAACACTGTCAATCACTGCATCCACTGCCACACCGGTCAAGCGTTTTTGTTCATCAAAAGAAATGCCCAGTTTTTCAAATGTCCTGCGTAGTTCGGGATCAATTTCATCCAGGCTTTTTGGGCTTTATTTTTTGTTTGGGGGCCGAATAATAAATAATATCCTGGTAATTGATGGCCGGGTATTTAATATTGGCCCATTTCGGTTCCTCCTGCCATTTTTAGCCAGTGACGATAAGCTTTCAACCTCCATTCCAGCATCCATTCGGGTTCATTCTTTTTTGCAGAAATAAAACGGATAATATCTTCATTCAATCCCTTAGGAGCTGCATCCGCCTCAATATCGGTTACAAAGCCGTATTTATAATCACCCAGCACCTGCTCCTCAATGGTGCTGAGGTCGTTATCCCTGCCATTTTCGATATTATTCTTTTCTGCTGTAGCTACACCTGGTTTCATCCTGCAAAGTTACGGAACTGTTTATACTAAAAAGTATAAACAGTGTAAATTTTCCGATTTCGTAAAGAGAAAAAACTGACATGCTGAGTTTATCAGCACATTCAGATCTCTGTTGTCATTCCGAACAGAGCGAAGCGAGGAATCTCACGTGAAAGCGGAGGTTACTTCTTTAGAGACACTCTTCGAAAAAACCTGGCTCCGTAATTGGTTACCGTTTCCCAGGAAAATATTGCAATTTTTGCGGTAAGTGAATCGATTGCTCCTGTACCATAATAACTATCCCACCCGGTGACCGAAAGCCTGTTGTTGGGGAGAATTTGATAATTAGTGCTTGCAATGACACCATTCTCATGAAGATTGAGAACACCGTTACTCGTAAACTCATAGTAATCGGAGGTAGTACCAAAGTATACACCCGGAATATTGTGACCGCCGCCAAGATTTACAAAGTTGCTATCATCAAAAACTGAATCTTTTGAAAGGTGCCAGTACCCCGCAATGGTACCAGCTGAATCCTGCGTAGCATTAATTGTATAGTTTCTTGTTGTGCCATCTTCCGCGATTATCGTGTAAATAACAGGAGCAGTAAAATTTTCTGAAGTATTACTGGCCGGATCAATTGTCTTGCCCGTAAAACTAATTGTAGGCACCAGGTTATTTAGTGATACACCAAACGGAAAATCAATTTTTACAGTGTCCTGCAGGATAGTTCCTGAAACATCGTTGGACAGTTCCGGGTTATCCGAAGCCTTAAATACAACCGATAAAATCGATTTATCGGACGACAATCTTCGGGCAGAGAAAACATAAGTCGTGGTCGTTCCATCTTCGGCAGTTACAACATAAGTAACTGGTCTCGTAAAATCATGAGCAGTTCTATTAGCAGGACTAATGCTCCTTCCCGAAAAACTTATTGTAGGGATCAGGCTTGTTAAAGAAATTCCTTGCGTAAATAGAATCTTTATAGAATCGGGAGCAATTGTCGCATGAATATCCGCTGAAAGCTGGGGATTATCTGACGCTTTAAATACGACTTCGGAAATAAATTTGTCTGAAGACAATATAGGATCGGGCTTATCTTTTTTGCAGCTAATGAAACCAAGCCATATAAGAACCGCTGCTAAAATTATTTTCTGTCGGTAATGCATTATGGCTGGTAAAATAATATCTTTTCATTTTTAAATCAAGTCATTTCGCTGATCTTATTTTCTGCATTTACATAATATAATTGACCCTTCACAATTCGGACAAAAGTCGTTTAGAAAATATGGGTGTTGACATCAATAAATTACCAAGCGAACAACAATTCTTAACTTATCTTAATACTCAAATAGAATTGCCCGTTACCGAAAAAGAATCTTATTGCATTATTTGGGAGCAAGACAACATTCCTATAGGTCATTCAAACACTCGCCCGATATTGTTTGCGGAAGAAGCTTTTATGCATTTACATTTATGGAATAAGGAGACAAGAAGAAAAGGAATGGGATATGAGTTGGCAAGGCTGACACTTCCATACTTTTTTGAAAATTTGCAGCTAAAAAATCTCTATTGTGAGCCGTATTCACTAAATCCTGCACCAAATAAAACAATTGAAAAGGCAGGCTTTGAATTATACAAAGAACAAATAACCGTTCCCGGAGCTTTTAATTTTGAACAACCAACAAAGCGCTGGCGCCTGACGAAAGAAAAATACAAACTACTCTACAAAACCGGCACATAACATGGGTGCATGTTGCACAACTCACATGCTGTTCATAAAGATATTTGTTTCAGTGTTTTCACATCCACCCGCGATCTTCCTGCGTAGCGATGTATGCAAGCGAGACGCCGGGGTTGACCTTAAAGCGGTACACGGTGACCGTACGATTAATTATGTATCTTTCGCAATATCCCGCTGAAATTTTTTGACCCTGGGGAAAGCGGCCTGTCGTAGTGTTTAGCTGAATATTTAATGACAATAAAAAATATAAAATATGAAAGCTTGCCTCGCCTTTTTTTTATTGTCTGCACATTTTTCCTTTGCGCAGTCTTTTCAGTCGAAGCATTTTACAATTCAAAAACTTTCTGACGGTGTATTTGCAGCCATTGCCAAAAACGGCGGTCATGCAATATGCAATGCGGGTATAATCGATTTGGGTGATGCTGCGCTGATCTTTGATCCGTTTATGAGCCTCGACGCAGCAAAAGATCTGGAACTGGCTTCCCGGCAGCTTACAGGACATACTGTAAAATATGTGGTCAATAGTCATTTCCACAATGACCACATCGGTGGCAACCAGGTTTTCCCTGGTGCAACTATTATCAGTACTGAAAAAACAAGAGAACTTATCGCCAAATATCAGCCGGAAGAAATAGCTGATGATAAGGTGGGCGCTCCGCTTGCACTTCAAAAAATCGAACAAAAAGATACTTCATTAATGAAACCTCACGAGTTGGAGGAGAACCTTATGTGGAAAGGGTACTACGAAGCCTTGGTTTCTTCGGCTGATTCTCTTAAAATAGTTTTACCTGGAGAAACATTCGCCCAGCAAATGACGATTCATGGCAAAAACTTTTCTGTTCAACTTATTTCTTACGGAGAAGCACACACGGAAAGCGACCTGTTTTTATATCTGCCTGAACAGAAAATTATTTTTACGGGAGATATTTTATTTATTAAAAATCAACCGTGGCTCGGTGATGGTGATCCGGAAAGATGGGAAAAGTATCTTGACAGTATTACCAAACTCAATCCCGAAATATTTGTTCCCGGCCACGGCCCTGTCGGAGCCATCGGTGACATAGATACCATGAAATCATATTTCAGGAATGTAAAAGACGTTGCAACCTCATACTACAAAAGAAAAGCTAACCCGGAAAATGATTCAACGATCACCTCCCCCAAACCCTATGACGGTTGGTTTCTCTCAAATTTTTATAAACCCAATGTAGTAAGTGAGTACAACCGGCTTTATGCAAAAAAGGCTAACTAATAAAAAGGACCAAGGGCACAAATCCCATAATCCATATCTGCCCGGATCTTCCTGCGGAGCCATGTGCATAAGCGAAACCACAAGGTATGAAAACTTGTTACACATAAACGACGCTCTCATTCAAATAATCCCCGGGTTAACCTTAAAATGTGTAACACCAAAACAGTGATTTCAGTATCAATATTTTTTCAATAGTAGCGTCTTATATCATAAATTAGAGTACGGCAATTTAAAATAACTCTTCTTGGAAGAAAAACCTGATACATGGAATAGCGGTGACCCATACGAATATTTCATGGGCAGATGGAGTAAATTGATGGCTCCGGAATTTCTTAGCTGGCTAAACTTCCCTCACAACTTGTCGTGGCTTGATGTTGGTTGCGGCACGGGAGCTTTGAGTGAAGCTATTTTTAGAAATTATAAACCATCATCTCTGTGTTGCGTTGACCTTAGCGCTGAATTTGTTGAAAAAGCAAAAGAAAAAAAATCATTCAACGCTGATTTTCTTACAGCAGGTGCATCCGATCTTCCTTTAACCGATAATTGTTTTGACATTGTTGTTTCCGGTCTTGCACTTAATTTTTTTCCGGACTTAACCGCTTCACTTTTAGAAATGAAAAGAGTTCTCAAAATAAATGGTACTATCGCAGCCTATGTATGGGACTATAAAGAAAGAATGGAATTCTTACGCCTTTTCTGGGACGCAGCCTGTGAAGTTGACGTGAACGCAACGAAACTTGATGAAGGCAATCGCTTTCCGATTTGTAATGCCGGGAATTTGAAGAAGGAATTTGAAAAAGCAGGATTAACCGCCATCGAAACCTCCCCGGTAGACATAGATACTGTGTTCACAAACTTTGAAGATTACTGGAATCCATTTTTGGGCGGCCAAGGACCGGCTCCGGGCTATTTAGCGTCCGTGGACAAAGATTTGCGGGACAAAATAAAAACTGTGCTTCGTGGAAAATTACATGTTGATTCAAACGGTTCAATTAAACTTTTGGCGAGAGCCCTTGCAGTTCGTGGAAGGTATCGACAATAAACCGGGTACAACATATGAGCATTTGAATTACGGGGGGCGGCGGAATCTGTGTTTCAACTTCCGTATCTCTGCCCGGCTTTGGTATACTTATAAATCTCTTTTTTACAATGAAACAACTGATTAAAACATCATTTCTTTTTGTGGCCCTCACTTATACTTCAAATTGCTTTTGCCAGGCTTTAAAGCAAAATAAAGAGACGGCAAAACTATATATTGAAGAGTGCCTCAATAAACGAAAAATTGATTTGGTCGACAAAATATTCGCAGACAGTTTCCTGGTTCATAAACTACTCGACAGCACTCAAAGTTTTTCAACAAGACAAGCCTTAAAAGATTTTCTCAAAACATTATTTGATGCATTTCCTGATATACACTATACAGTTGGTGACATCGTTGCAGAAGCAGACAAAGTAGTTATGAGAGTTTCTTTTAACGGAACACACAAAAAGGAGTTCTTAGGCATAAAAGCAAATGGTAATAAAGTTGATTATATAAGCGAAATTTTCTTCTTCAGATTTGACGAGGGAAAAATTGTTGAAGATTGGGTACAGATCGACCTATATGATCTTTTAAAAAAACTAAAGGGCGATCAATAGTTCATGTACGCCTTGGTCTTCCTGTGCAGGTATGTATGCAAGCGAGACCACGGTACAAAACCTAACCAACTAGAAAAACATAGTAATTGTTTTAGTTTCGCACATTGTAGTGTTGGCTGCAACCCGACAAGGACACATAGTCAGACAATTAACAACAGGCATATCGCAGTCTATTGAAAAGTTAATTCAAAAACCAAAGAACAAAGAAAATGTTATACTGTACACCTTTCCTTTTATTTGATGGAAATTGTGCTGAGGCAATGACCTTCTATCATGAATGTTTTGGCGGTGAGTTAACGCTTACCAAACTTGGTGATAGTCCAATGAAAGACATGTTGCCACCTGAAAAGCACTCCAGGATTATCAATGCACATCTAAAAAGTGACAATATTGAAATATCAGCCACCGATTGGATGGCTTCACCTGAATTTGAACCAATACAAGGCAACACGTTTGCTATATTCGTTATTGGAAAAACATATAACGAATTAAAAACAGTTTTTGACAAACTCAGGGATGGAGACAATAACGCAAGGCTACAGGAATTACACGAACTGCCATTTGGGATATACGGACAGTTTTACGATAAATATGGTATTCAGTGGATTTTTAAAGGAGATAAGAAAGGGTAATCACAGAAAACTATTTAATGACAAACCTCACTCAGACAAAATAATTAATTCCCCATCATCGGCAATACCTACCGTTGCCTGCAAGCAAATTGAAAATCTCTAAAACTATAAATGACCACGGTGCAAACATCAACACACGGATAAAAAATAAGTAAGTAAAGTTTATATGAATATACAAGAACAAATCAAAGCATATATTGACAACCAAAACGAACCTAAACGTGGTGATCTGCTAGCCTTGCACCAGCACATGCTTCAACTGTTGCCCAAAGGGAAATTATGGTTTTTAGATGGCAAGGACGATACAGGCAAAGTGATCACAAATCCCAACATCGGCTATGGACAATTTACCATACATTATAAAGACGGCTCAACGAAAGAATTTTATCAAATTGGCATAAGTGGCAATACAACTGGTATTTCGGTCTACATTGTGGGACTTGAAGACAAAAAGTACTTGCACAATACTTTTGGAACAACAATAGGCAAGGCAAGTGTAACAGGTTATTGTATTAAATTCAAAGCGCTGAAAGATATAAACATTGACATACTTGACGAGGCGATACGATATGGGATCGGGCAAACAGGCAAACGCTAATATAACCGACAGACAAAAAACAACGACAGCTAACATGGATGTTGCAGCAGTGCCTGAACCTTATGTGCCAGTTTAAACAAACCTGCATTCAAAGATGAGCGAGTATAATTTGACCGTTAGAGAGATGAAAAAATCCGACATCAGACTTATAACACAATATTGGCTCAATTCGGACAAAAGCCATTTAGAAAATATGGGTGTTGACATCAATAAGTTACCAGGCGAGCAGCAATTCTTAACTTATCTTAATACGCAAATAGAATTGCCAATTACCGAAAAAGAATCTTATTGCATTATTTGGGAGCAAGACAACATTCCTATAGGTCATTCAAACACTCGCCCGATATTGTTTGCGGAAGAAGCTTTTATGCATTTACATTTATGGAATAAGGAGACAAGAAGAAAAGGAATGGGATATGAGTTGGTCAGGCTGACACTTCCATACTTTTTTGAAAATTTGCAATTAAAAAATCTCTATTGTGAGCCGTATTCATTAAACCCTGCACCAAATAAAACAATTGAAAAGGCAGGCTTTGAATTATACAAAGAACAAATAACCGTTCCCGGAGCTTTTAATTTTGAACAACCAACTAAGCGCTGGCGCCTGGCGAAAGAAAAATACAAGCTACTCTACAAAACCGGCACATAACATGGGTGCATGTTGCACAACTCACATGCTGTTCGTAAAGATATTTGTTTTAGCTTTTTCCCGTCCGCCCAGCGTCTTCCTTCACAGGCATGAATTGATTTGCGCAATAACAATACAAAATGTATAACACTACACTGTTGGTGTTAAGATGCACTAAATTTTCAGTTGTTGCATCTTATATCATAAATTAGAGTGTTGGCTGCTATTTGATAGCTTACAGTTGAAAATTTATATCTGGTGAAACACAAACTAAATCATCGACATACTTTTTTGATTTTGCTCTCTTTAGTATTTACCTTTTTTGGTTTGACCTGTTCTGCCCAAAAACCAAAGAATGGCACCTATACTTACGACGTGGCTTTTGCTGAGTGGGACGGCCGCTCACTTGGTGCGACTGTAACTATTAAAATTAAAGGTGATTCAATTTATGTTATTCATAACGGCAGTAATCTGACAGGATCAAAAGGTGACATTATAGATAGTGGTATAATTATGAGACATAAACAAACAGGTAAATGGATTATTGGACATTCTGAAAATGACAAAAATGCACCTGAAATTGGAGGCTGCTCGGAAGGGCCAAGTGAAATAGACTTTAAAAATAGAAAATTCTGGCTCTGTTGACCACAAACGGCAGCCAACAATTGGTGACCGATGCACAACTATCTTCCCAAAAAAATAAAAAATTAACCCTTCGTGATTCTGGAATTTTTCCGTCCGCACAGGGTCTTCTAATTTATCTTCGAATAAAATAAGTTGTCTGCGAGGGGTCGCTACGCAGACCCCTCGCAGGCAGTCTTCGATAATTGAAAAAAGAAAACACCGTGAGGACATAACTAAAATGAATAGAAAAATTAAAGCAATACTATCAGGTCTTTTATTTATCTCACTTTCTTCACCAGGACAGTCCGTTAAAATAGGTGCACTTAGTTTTTCACCACTTAATAATGAAAAAAAACCTACTGAAACTTTATGTACAACGATGCAGGTCTTTGAAGATAATCAAATGCAAAATGGGAGAAAAATTCCTCTCTATATCGAGGTATTGCCTTCAAAAAGCAAAGTGAATAGAAAGGAACCAATGTTTATTTTAATGGGTGGTCCGGGGCAGGCAGCAACAGATTTAGTTTCGTTCTTTGCCGGCATCCTTGAACCCATCAACCAAAACAGCGATATAGTTTTTATTGACCAGCGGGGAACGGGCAAATCCAACCCCTTAAAAATTCAGGCTTCTTACACTTCATTGCAGGATTATTTTAATGATGAGTTTGTGAATGACTCAATAATCAGGACTAATTACAATGCACTAAGCAAGAATCATGATTTAACAAAGTATGGAACATTAAATGCCGCACTTGACATTGAAACGGCAAGAAAAGCTATGGGCTATTCAAAAATTAATATCTACGGTACATCATACGGAACAAGGCTGGCACTATCGTATATTAAAAAATTCCCTTTAAATGTTCGTACAGCTACGTTAAAAGGTATCGTGCCTGACAATCTCGTTATTCCATACGATTTTGCAACCGATGCTCAAAACAGCCTTGATAAAATAATTGTCGATTGCGAAACTATTGATTCATGCAAAAAGGTTTTCCCCGAATTTGGATTGGAAGTTAAAAAATTGTTTTCATCCAACTTTCCGATAATAACTGAGTTGTTTAATCCGCAGACAAATCAAAATGAAACAGTAAAAATTGCCAAAGAAGCGATAGCAGCGACATTACGGGTCTTATTGCTATCACCCTCTACAGCGGTTACAATTCCTTACCTGATTACAGAAGCCAATAAAGGTAATTATACTCCATTAGCAAATATGATAATCACAATAAAAAAATCATATATAGCTGGATTGTACGATGGCATGTCTTTGTGTGTTATTTGTTTTGAAGATTACCCCCTGCTTGTCAAACTACCTGAAAATAAATTTGCAAATACTTTTTTGGGGAACGACTGGATTTACAGAATAAAAAAACCATGTGCAATATGGAACTCCGACAAAACATTTTATCCGAAACAAAAAATGAAAAAATTGCCAATACCCGTTCTTTTAATTTCTTCTGCAAGAGACCCGGCTACACCGCCAAAATATGGCGATGAAGTTTTGAAATATTTTCCAAATGGGAAGCATTTAATAATTAGTAATGCAAGCCATTCTTTTAATGGCTTGACCGATTGTGTAGAAAATATTATTTGCAATTTTGTAAGAGCAGGTAACTCCATAAACCTAAAATCTGATTGCATTGATTTGATAAAATTTCCCGGATATAAACTGAAATAGATTTACAAAAAGCTCAACTAATAATAAGTGGCACGATCGCACAACATTTTTTCGCCGTAGTTGGTGTTGCGCGGAATGATGAGCTAAGCTACACTAACAACAAAATTTCATTAGTCACGCAGGTGCGTTAGTAACCTCGATCGTCACTACTCATCACGTTACTTCAAAAAACTATCCAGGTAATTCAAGATCGTAGTTGTTTGCATCATCAGGCTTACATGGCTTTGTGAAGGAACAATGGCTAAGTGGGATTTTGGCATTGGCTGCAGGTCGGCAGAAACACCACCACCCAACAACTCATAGGTCTTCATCAACTCGACTTTATCCAGTCCGTCATTGTCGCCGGAAATAATTAATACCGGAGCGGTGATCTTTGCGATATTGGAATCACCTACATTAAATGGTATGCCGGCAAAAACGATCATCTGCTCAATAAACTTTCTCCATTTTGTTTTATCAGGCGCTGCTGCATCGTATGCGGTGTGTAAAGGCGTGTTATCAAAAAATTCAGGTTTAAAATTTTTAAACCCCCCGTTTACTACGGGCAGCCAGCCACTGGTTTTATAAGTAGAAGAAATGATCACTAATCTCCTTAAACGTTTAGGGTTTTGTACAGCAAACTGGTAAGCCACAGAGCCGCCCATACTATATCCCACTACATCAGCGCTGTCAATTGCCAGGTAATCCATTACTCCTTTCACATCGCTTGCAAAAGCAGTGATCGACATGGGTCTGTCTGAATATGGCGTATGTCCGTGTCCCTGCATTTCAAGGGCAATTACTTTCCGGGTTTTCGAAAGTTCAGGTATCAATTGACCCCAGTTCAAATCAATTGTATAAAAGGCACCGTGCAGCAGAACGATAGGTGTACCATTGGCGGCTTCCTGCCCGGCAGGTTGGTACACTTCATAATAAACTTTGATGCCATTAACAGGTGCATACCCACTCGCGGCGGGTTTCACCTGTTGTCCGTTTGACCGGGATGCCGCAAACACAATACTGACTGCAATTAGCAATTTTAACTTAAGAGGATTGGTTTTGAGAAAATTTTTCATAACACTATTTAAATTTTGGTTTGAATCTTATTGACAATACAAAGATGGGATTGACTCCCGAATTTGATGCGGTGTAAAAACGACAACTTAGCGAGTGAATTCCGCCAAAACAAGTTTATGGAGTATATTTCGCCGCTCATGTCCATCCCAAAAGAAACCATCATTAAAATCGCTTTCGTAATCTAATTTGAAATTTCTTACTCATTATCGTGATTGACTAACTTCGGTTGTTGGTGGAAGCCCTGCTGCCAGGGCTAAGTACACCGACAACGGTGAAAATAAAAAGCAACAATGGTAGACGTTTTTACAGAAATAATAATCAACTCACCACTGGACAAAGTTGCGGATTATGCAGCCAATCCAGACAATGCACCTGAATGGTATGTAAATATTAAATCTGCTGACTGGAAAACACCAAAACCTTTGACGGTCGGTTCACAAGTTGCATTTGTTGCACATTTCCTCGGACGAAAGCTTACTTACACGTATGAGTTTATTGAATTTATTCCACGACAAAAGCTTGTAATGCGGACAGCAGAAGGACCTTTTCCAATGGAGACGACCTATACCTGGGCTGCTATTGATGACCAAACAACAAGAATGACCTTACAGAATAAGGGAAACCCAACAGGCTTTTCAAAACTATTTGCACCACTTATGGCGGCAATGATGAGGAAAGCAAACACGAAGGACTTGATTAACATGAAAAAAATAATTGAGGGCAAATAATATGGAAACAGGAAAATTAAAAAATGGTAGCCAATGCTTGTAATTTTCGGAAACACTTTAAATCTTAAACCGTGACATAACGATATCGAACGATAGACTATGAACCCTCTTTGGACACAAATAATTATTAATACAACACTCCGAAAAAAGAATAAAAAACCTTTTTTGAAAAAAAGGTATTCAGACTATGAACTGGCAAAAGGTTACAGAGAATTCATAATAACGGTTAAACGGCAGTTTAAAGACTTTATCCTTATTACAATTGGGATCTTCTCAGCATCGTTTGGGTTTAAAGGTTTTCTATTGACAAACCACTTTATTGATGGAGGCGCAACAGGCATTTCCCTTCTGATTTCTGCCTTGACAGACATCCCGCTTTACATGCTGATCATTTGCATTAATATTCCATTCATTGTTCTTGCTTACAATGTTGTGGGCAGGCAATTTGCTATCAAAACTGCTATCGCAATAATGGGTCTTTCTATCGTTTTGGCGACAGTAACGTTTCCAAATGTTACAAATGACAACTTATTGGTTGCTGTTTTTGGAGGCTTCTTTCTTGGAGCGGGTATAGGTTTTGCAGTTCGTGGCAGTGCAGTGATAGACGGAACAGAAGTCCTTGCAATTTTTTTAAGTCGCAAATTTGGAACTACTATTGGTGACGTAATAATTGTAATCAACATCCTGATCTTTGGAGCGGCAGCCTACTTCTTAGGTGTTGAAGCAGCACTTTATTCTATAATAACCTACCTGGCAGCTTCTAAAACACTGGACTTTATTGTTGAAGGCATTGAAGAATACATTGGCATTACAATAGTTTCTTCACATAGCGAGGAAATCCGGCAAATGATCATTAACACAATGGGTCGGGGTGTAACCGTTTATAGTGGAAAGCGGGGCTACGGCAAAAGAGGAGAAACAAAAGAAGTTGAAATTATTTATACCGTAATAACAAGACTTGAACTAAGAAAGCTAAATACTGAAATTGAAAAAATTGAGCCGACAGCATTTGTAGTGATCAATAGCGTTAAAGACACCAAGGGCGGTATGATTAAAAAAAGACCTTTAAAACATTAACACAGCAGCACATAATGAAAACCTTTTCCGTTGTTGTATGCAGCAGAGCCTCCCAAGCAGAGTAATAGAACCAGGTGATAGTAATAATTGTTTCAAAGCCGGTCTTCTTTACTATTGCATCTAAATATCATTAATTAAGGTGTTGGGCCTGTAATTTTAGTTTGCCCTCGATTATTTCATCATCCGCAATCGACTATATTGCAGCCACTAAATTTCATCTCTTGAACAACGCCCGGCAAAATCTTGAAATAGTCAAATCACTTTATGAATGCTTTTCGAGAAAAGACATAAACGGTATGTTAGAATTACTGCACGAAAATGTCGAATGGGAAGAGCCGGAAAATCCATATAATCCTGCCGGCGGTACAAGAATAGGTCATAAAGGGTTCCTGGAATGGATCAGCATAGGGAAAGAAGCAGAAGAAATTTTGCAACTTACTCCAGAGAGATTTCTTACTGACAGAGACTCGGTTGCCGTCGTTGGGCACATGAAATGCAAAGCCATTAAAACTTCAAAAGAGTACGAATCAGATTTCGTGCACTTGATAGTATTGCAAAACAATAAGGTCGTAAAATTTCAAGAATTTTTTGACACATATGCTGCCGGCGAAGCATTCCGCTAAAACAATTATGAAAAACTCTTGCCGTTGTTGACATGCAAGAGAGCCTCGCTAAACAGAGCGTGACAACAACGGCATAATAATAAACACTGAACTTTTAGTTATAAATTTAGCAGCGGTTACGGACCGACGATTTTCAAATACCGCCAAGGCGTGAACGTAGGCTGCAAACTTTGACATTATGAAACAAGCATCATTGTTCATTCTAACTATTGCTTTATTGACATCCTGTACAACAACAAGGCCTTTAGGCAACTCATTTGGACCGGGCAATCCAAACAGCGATACGCTCATTACACAATCATTATTTAATGATAAAAACGCTACAATTTCTGAGGAAAATATTCAGAGAATACTTGACGGCACATATAAGTTGCCGCAACAACTTAGGGTGGCAATGGTAAGACTTGAAAATACGTCGCAGCAGAAAAAATATTATTGGAATGACGAGCAATATTTAAAAACTCAGCAGTCTTATTTAGACCTGTTTTCAGAAAAGTTTAAACAATCTTCCCGTGTGACAAGTTTTTCAATAATCCCCGACCTTCTGATTTCAACATCACCATCATTTACAAACATTCGGGAAGCTGCTGTGAGGATGCAGACAGACGTTGTTGTTGTTTATTCAATTGCAAGCGACACATACTCCAGGTACAGATTTTTCTCAAAGCCCGATATAAAAGCTTTTGCAACCACACAACTCATTATATTGGATGTCAGGACAGGATTAATTCCATTTTCAACAATAGTAACAAGGGACACACTATCACAAAAAAAGAAAGAAGAATTAGATAATTCAGAAGCATCAAGCCGTATTCAAACCGAAGCGGTCTTGTTGACAATTAATGAAGTTGGACAAAAAATTACAGACTTCCTGAACAAGGGGTAAGTCTGTCGCTCACGTTGGTGCCCATGTCAACGTGCAAATAAAATGGTAACATAGACTATCTTTTAAGTTCACCCAAGGTCCTTTGGAAGAGACCCGGGCTAAAAAAAATTTTAATAGGCAGTTGGCCATTGTGGTCGTTGCAAAAGTGTGACAGGGTAAACTAACATCACTAATTGCACACAATACTAATTCCACACCTGCACAAAGCCCTGCTTGTTGGAGTAATTGTACAGCGGCACCCTGCAATCCGACAATTACCCGATTCAAACTTCCCCACCCTTTTCTTTAAAAAAATATTTTGCGAAACCAAATAGTTGCGCATATATTTGCAACCGATTAGTTTCACAATAAAAATGTAAACAAAATGAGACGAGACATTTTCCAGGCAATAGCCGACCCGACAAGGCGGGCAATTATTACCTTAATTGCATTGCAGGCAATGACACCGAACGCCATTGCTGACAACTTCAATACTACCCGGCAATCTGTTTCTAAACACCTTCGCATCCTCACAGAATGCGAACTGGTGAAACAGGAACAACAAGGCAGGGAAATTTACTACTCGCTTGAAATTAAAAAAATGAAAGAAATTGATAAGTGGATAGAACAATTCAGAAAAATTTGGGAAACCCGATTTAATCAATTCGACAAAGTATTATCAACCATTAAAAAACAGAAAAAATGAACAACGATTTGCTATTTGATTTTACCGTTGACAAAGCAAAAAAAACGGTATTCATAACCAGGGAATTTGATGCCGACCTTTCGCTGGTATGGGATGCTTTTACCAAAGCGGAAATTCTTGACCAATGGTGGCACCTAAACCCTTGACATCAAAAACAAAATACCATGGATTTTAAAGTTGGCGGCAAAAGATTTTATGCAATGGTAAGCCCGGAAGGACAGGAGCGTTGGGCGATTCAGAAATACACTTCCATTAGCCCGAAAACCAACTTTAAAATGTATAATGCTTTTGCAGACAAAAATGAAAACCCTGAATTGCCGGGTTCTGAATGGGATCATACTTTCAGCGAACAAAACGGAACAACAAAAGTGAGTATTACTATTTATAATGAATCCCTTGAAAGCATGAGAGAAGATATTGAATGGCTTCACACAAGGAATGAAAATGTCATTGAACAACCTGGAAAATCTGCTGGCAACATTATCAAAAAAATGATTTTCGTTTTCAAAACATCTGTCAAAACAAAAATTCAGGCAAAGAAGCTTAAACCGCATATTGACAAAATACTGCCACAAGCGAAATGGAACTTTGACCTTGAAGACTGTGACAAAATTTTGCGTATTGACAGTGAAGAAAATATCGTTTTGAAAATCATTGACCTGCTAAATTTTCATAAGTACAGTTGCGAAGAATTAAAGTAAAAAAAAGCGAATGACCATAAACAATTTAACCATTTAAAAATAAAAAACTATGGCACTTATCAATCCTCACATTAACTTCAACGGAAATGCCGAAGAAGCATTTACCTTTTACAAATCAGTATTTGGCGGAGAGTTTGCAAAGATTATTCGTTTCAAAGACCTTGCAAGTCGCTGAATTCCCGGTAGCGGAAAAAGAAGAAAATAAAATTATGCATATTGTTTTGCCTATCGGTAAAAGTAGTATGTTGATGGCAAATGATGTTCCGGAAATTATGGGAAAAACAAACGAAAATGAGAACAGAAGTAAAATTGTAATAAGTGCAGAAAGTAAAGAAGAAGCAGACAAATTATTTAATGGGCTTTCAGCGGGAGGACAAATAGAAGGGCCTATTGGTGATAGTCCCTGGGGTTCCTATTTTGGTTGTTTCAGGGACAAATATGGTATTGAATGGATTGTGGAATTTGCCCAAAAATATAAAGGACAAAACTAACAGAGGAAAATCTATGAAAACTTTAAAATGTGATTAAAAAAGGCAAAGTAAGCAACCCGTAATTTTATATTTATATGAACGTAAAAGAACAAATCAAACAATATATTACCAGCCAACCTGAACCAAAACGCAGCGACATGCAAGAATTGCACCGCATCATTCTGCAAGTAATGCCAAAATGTAAATTATGGTTCCTGGATGGTAAAGACGAAAAAGGTAAAACTGTTTCTAATCCCAATGCAGGATATGGATCTTACACCATAAAATATGCTGATGGAACAACCAGGGAGTTTTATCAAATTGGTTTGAGCGCAAACACAACCGGGATCTCTGTCTATATCCTTGGTATCAAGGATAAGAAATACTTAGCCCAGACGTATGGAAAAAATCTCGGCAAGGCGAGTGTAACCGGGTATTGCATAAAGTTCAAAACTATAAAAGATATAAATCTTGATATACTTCAGGCGGCAATACGAGATGGGGTTGAGATAACGGGCAAAAGTAACTGACGAAAAACAACGAACGCCTGACAGCAGTTGGGAAAACAGTTAATGAACAGCACGACACAAAACTGCTTTTCTTAAAATTGCAAAACAATAAACAGGCACATGATTAAATCTATAAATCAAATTTTTGTTTTTATCCTTGAAATCATCATGCTGATTTCTTATGGATATTTTGGAATGACGAGGCAATGGAACTTAGCTTCAAGACTTTTGTTGGCACTTCTTATTGTTTCCATTGCTATTTTACTGTGGGCAAGATTTGCAGCACCCAAATCGGTACATCGGTTACGAATGCCTTATTTAGCTTTTTTTAGAGTACTTATGTTTTCAGTTTCTGCATTTATGCTTTTTCAATCAGGACTTAAAAACTTTGCGCTGATTGTTTTTGCTTTTGCTTTACTAACACAGACGGTTAGTTATTTCACGGAACAAGAATAAATAGTTAGTGGCGTTTTTGGAGCAGGCGAAATAGTTATCGGCTTTTTGCTTCATCTTCATCTTTAACTATATTCGGCTTTGGTTATGGTCTGACTCAATATTCAATACCAGCCCATCACCAAGCCTGAACGTTGTAAAAAATCTTGTGGCGACTTTCCGACAATAATTTGAAATGGGAATATTGAAATACGTTAATACAGATGACCTTTGTATTGCTTATGAAGAAAGCGGAAGTATTGACGGAACGACCATCATACTGCTGCACGGATTTCCATACGACATAAGAGCGTACGATGAAGTAACCAAACACCTGTTGACAAAAAACTGTCGCATTATTGTTCCATACTTACGTGGGTTCGGTCCAACGAAGTTTCTATTACCTGGTACCCTCCGTTCCGGTCAGCAAGCTGCATTAGCCAACGACCTGGTTGCATTAATGGATGCGCTGTCTGTACAAAGAGCAATTGTAGGCGGGTATGATTGGGGCGGCCGGGCTTGTTGCATTGTTTCTGCACTTTTTCCCGAACGTATAATCGGGCTTGTATCAATGGCGGGATATAACGTTCAAAATATAGCAAAATATTCAGAGCCTGCTGCGCCGGAAATTGAAATGCTGAATTGGTATCAATTCTACTTCCATAGCGAACGGGGACGTATGGGATTAACGAAATACCGGAAAGAACTGTGCAGGCTATTATGGAGCAACTGGTCGCCAACCTGGAAATTTGACGACACTATTTTTGAAGCAACAGCAGTTTCATTCAACAATCCCGATTTTGTGGAAGTAGTCCTGCATTCATACCGGCATCGATATGGATTAGTAAATGGCGATCCTAAATTTGAAGCGATGGAACAGTCGCTGCAAAAGCAGCCAACCATAAAAGTGCCCGCTATAATATTAGATGCCGAAGCCGACGGTGTTGAACCGTTTTCGGGAACGGGTAAAGATGCCCGTTATTTTGAAGGTGGTTATGAAAGAAGAGTTGCTAAGGGAATAGGACACAATCTGCCGCAAGAATCGCCTGCTGAATTTGCCAAAGCGATTTTGACATTTGTTTCGCTATGAAAGGCTGCACACGACCAAAGTATTCCCGGCCCACATTGGCATCCGCGCCAATGTGCAAATAGACAATTTTAAAATCCGCAGAGAGTCTTTTGCAAAACATCCCGACCTGACAAAAAAGATAAAAGAACATTCTGAATTATTTCCCGTGGTCCCGGTCACACACAAGGCTGTTTGTAAAGGTGCCGGCAAACGTGAAAAGTAACGGCGTATATTTATGTATTGGCGGTAAGCGTAAAACAGAACTCAAGAGTTAATTATAAAAAAAATGATCTTTAAAATTTAATTTTATAAACAATGAAACGGACGACATTGACTATAACACTAATTGCCACTTCGTTTCTTTCTGGTTTCGCTTTTAAGACAATAATATCTAACAAAAAAAATGCACAAATGAAAAAAGTAACAGGAATAGGAGGCATTTTCTTCAAATGTAAAGATCCAAAAGCAGTTAATGAATGGTATAAAACACATCTTGGGTTTGACACAAGCCCGTATGGAACAAGCTTTGAATGGCGGGATATTGATGACAGCACAAAAAAGGGACTTACCCAGTGGAATCCTTTTGCAGAAAACACAAAATATTTTGAACCTTCCACAAAAGACTTTATGATAAACTACAGAGTAGAGAATTTAGAAGCATTGGTTAAAGAATTAAGAAAGGAAAATGTAACTGTTGTGGACAAAATTGAAACATATGATTATGGGAAATTTGTTCATATCATGGATCCTGAAGGAAACAAGATAGAGCTTTGGGAACCCATTGACAGTAAATAATGGAAAACGGGTGGCAAGACAACAAAATAACGTGCAAGCAAGGAAATGAAAATTACAAATCGAGTATCGTCTGTACGCTCTCACACAGGCCTACACTGTATACTGACAACGGCGTAAAAAGTATTTCCAGGCAAGAACAATCTATTTTAGGAATGAATATGGTTTGAGAATTGTACTTCTTAAATTTTCATGCCTCTATCTTTGCACAAATTCATAAAGTATGTGGTGGATTTATGCGCTATTCTCTGCTTTGTTTGCAGCCCTTACGGCCATCTTCGCCAAAGTAGGTGTGAAAAATATTGATTCAGATTTGGCGACTGCCATACGTACCAGTGTTGTTTTAATTTTGGTATGGGGCATTGCTTTGTTTAAAGGAATAATACCCTCGATACAAAATGTACAACGCCAGTCGTGGATATTCCTCGTTCTTTCGGGATGCGCAACAGGTTTATCATGGCTGTTTTACTTCAAAGCCCTGCAGGTTGGGAAGGTAGCACAGGTAGCACCCGTCGACAAGTTGAGTGTTGCCCTCGCAATTATTCTTTCAGCTTTATTTCTTGGAGAAGTGATTACCTGGAAAATTGCGGTGGGCGCCTTACTGATAATTGGGGGCACTCTTATACTTATTTTGTGATACCGTTTTCTTCTTTACTATCATTTTGACAAGATTCGCATCATCAAAATTTCAACAGAATTCGGAAATAGCTTTGCACTTCATTTAAAATCAGTTGTGAAAAAGATCTTTCTTGTTTTTACATTTCTATCCGTAGTAATCGTTACCGCTTTTGCCCAGAAACCAACCAGGGGCAAGGATTTCAAAATTAAAGGAAGGGTGTTCGATTCTTTGTCGGGAAAGCCGCTTGAATATGCAACGATTTCCATTTATGGAAAGGGAGAGAAAAGACCTGTTAACGGGGCAATAACAGACGATAAAGGAAATTTTTTGGTAAACAACCTAAAGGCTGGAACATACCGCCTGGTGACTGAGTCCATGGGATATAAGCCTTTCACATTAAATAATGTGCAGGCGGGTGAGGGAGGCCCCGTTGTTGAAACCAAAAATATTCTGTTGGTTGCAAAACCCGCCACCATACTTCAAAATGTCAGCATTTCAGCGAGGACCAAACTGGTTGAAAATAAAATTGACAGGTTGGTTTTTAATGCCGACAAAGACCTTACATCGCAATCCGGGGATGCTACAGATGTATTAAGGAAAGTACCCCAGGTATCCGTAGATATAGATGGGAACGTGGAATTAGCAGGCAGTTCAAGTGTCCGGTTTTTAATTAATGGTAAACCATCGGCGGCATTTGGAAGCAATATTGCTGACGTGTTGCAATCGATACCTGCAAACCAGATAAAAAGTATAGAAGTAATAACGAACCCCGGTGCCAAGTACGATGCCCAGGGTCTTGGAGGCATTATCAATATTATTTTAAAGAAAAACAATTCGCAGGGGGTCAATGGAAATTTATCGTTAACTACCGGCACCAGGTATGAAAATGGCTCCTTCAATTTTAATGCACGTAAGGGAAAGGTCGGCGTGAATGCATATATCAATGGCAATACAAGAATAAAATCAACAACTGTTTCTTCATCCGACAGGACAACCATAGATACGTTTGCGCAAACCAATATTTTATTGCACCAGGACGGGTCTGAGGACTTTGTGCGCAGAGGCTATCGGTCCGGCGTTAATGTTGATTGGGATCCTGACGAGCACGATGGATTTTTGGCGTCATTTTCATATAATCATTTCATTCACTCAGGCAATAGCATAACCAATCAATTGCAAAGCGTAGAAGACTACACCGGCAACAAACTTTCAGACATAGCAACACTGACAATGGCTGATAATGCCTTTCATTTTCATAACGTGGACGCCGGCATTGATTATAAAAGAACTTTTAAAAAAGAAGACCAGGAACTGGACGTTTCTGCCAACACAAGTACGGCTCATCCCAATTCCAACAATAATAATTATCAACTTACATCACCGCAGAATGTGTTGTACTACAGTACCCGGGCGGTCAATCCCGGGATTGAAAAGGAAAGCGAAGTACGGATTGATTATGTTCAGCCTTTTAAAAAGACGATTCAGCTCGGTACAGGCGGCAAATTAAATTTCTATGATATCACAAGTAATTCAAACGTAACAAAACTGGACTCAGCTACGGGACAATATGCAAAAGATAATTTTTTATCGAACAGCCTTGACTATCATCAAAAAGTGTATGCATTATATGCCGAACTGAGTTTCCCGGTTTTTAAATGGTTTGATGCCAAGATTGGAGAGCGTTATGAGCGAACAGAGATCAATACTTATTACTCTAATGCACAGGCCCAGGCAGCAACACCGGGTTACAATACTTTTGTTCCTTCCATATTCTTTTCAAAAAAATTAAGTGAGAATGCACTTCTGAAATTTAGCTATTCAAAAAGAATAGAACGACCTGATTACCGGGACCTGAATCCTTATATCAACACGACCGATCCAAAAAATCTTTCTACCGGAAATCCTGTTCTTAAGCCGGAACTTGGTAAACGCTACGAACTGGGCTATAGTAATGATATCAAAAACTTCGGATCGTTTATGGTCAGTCTTTTTTACAGAATTAATGAACAGGATATACAGCCTTTTATCACCTTCTACCCTACTTACCAGGTGGGTGACACCGTGTATACAAACGTTGCAGTTAGTAAACGTGAGAATATCGGGAGAGAAAATAATATGGGTTTAAATTTTTTCGGAGACCTTAATTTCATTCCCAAACTTAATATCCGGACTAACTTTTTTTTCTTTCGCAGGCACACCATAAATGTTATAGACAAGGGGTACAATTATAACAGTTTTAATTACCGGGCTAATATGAATGCTTCATACCAATTCTCAAATACACTATTAGCAGAGTTATTTGGAAATTTCAATTCAGCAAGACACCAGGCGCAGGGAAAGTATCCTTCTTTCACCACTTATAGCCTCGCTATACGCAAACAGTTCTGGAACAAAAAGGCCAGTCTTGCATTAACAGCATCGAATCCTTTTAAAAAGAATGTTGATCAGCTAATGGTAGTGTCTGGTCCGGATTTCACTATTACGAGCAACCGCAGTATTCCCTTCAGATCGTTTGGTATAAATTTTACCTGGCGATTTGGCAAGCTGGAATTCAAAAAAGACAAAGACAATATAAATGATAGTTTAAATCCGCCGCCGATAGATAGCGGCAATTAATATTCCTGATTCATTGATCGATTCATCCGAATAGAGTTTGCTTGTTTACTGTTATTGCTGAGCTACAATATTTCATCAGATTCGGATTTTAAATTTGTTTCTTCAGAGTATACCACAATAAAAAACTGAAAACATGAAAAACATATTAGGGCTATTCGTGGTGTTGTTTGCCACAAGCAGCATCACTTTTGCACAGGAAAAGAATGAGAAAGAAAATAATGAACACATCAATGTTCCCGCCAAAGTGAAAGAAGCACTTAAGCAAAAATATCCTGAAGCAAAAAATGTAGGATGGGAAAAAGAAAATGGAAACTATGAAGCTAACTGGGGAGGCAAATCCGGAGAAGATCATTCTGTTCAATTTACCCCTTCCGGCGATTTTATTGAGATTGTGAATTCTATTCCTGTGAGCCAGCTTCCCAAATCTGTATTTACTTATGTAAAAGATCATTACAAAACTTCCCACATTACTGAGGCCGGTAAAGTAACTGATGCAAAAGGCAAGCAATATTTCGAAGCCGAAGTGAAAGGTCGTGATGTAATTTTTGACGAACAAGGAAATTTTGTAAAAGCGGAATGATAAACACTATTGCTTGTGAATTCGTTGGTTCGCAGTAAACATTTCCGTTCCCTTTGGCCGGGGTCTCGAAAGAGACTCCTATTTTATTGCAGCAACTCAATTTGGGCTACGAGTGGCCAATGAAAATCAATAAAACAACAATTATTGATTTCTTTGCGACATTTTTTTCTGAATCCAGAAAAAAAATAATACCCAGGCAAATCCAATACTAAATCCGGCCAGCACATCACTGGCAAAGTGGTAGCGCAGAATAATACGACTGATGCCAATAGCAAGAGAAAACAAGACCAATAATCCAGCGGAAAAATATTTCCAGGTTTTTGTTATCCTGCTTTTCCATGCCAAATAAACAAGGATGCCGCAGAAAACAAAAGAGGTTAAAGCGTGACCACTTGGAAAACTGTAATTATTCAATGTTCTGAGCAGAGGAAGACTGGGACGGCTTCGCTGATATATTGCCTTTAGTGCGAACATCAGTGCCGTGCTGCTAATAGCCAAGATCAATATACTAACCGCCTCTGATCTTTTGTGAATTATAAACAATGTCGTGATCAAGACACTATAAGCCGGCACAAGAAAATAGGCGGTTCCGAAAAACGTGAGGCGAGCCATTATGCTCACGAGTTGAGATGTAGTGTACCCTTCAAAGAATTGAAAAACTTTTGTATCGAAAATGTCTTCTTTTTCTCCGACTACTTCATGTGCAAGAAAAGCAAATACAAAGACTGACAGCAGAAACAGAATCGAAGCGATCAGTGTCTTTATCGATATTTCCTTCGCTATGTTGCTGAAGACCTTCTTCATGATCCGGCCGCATCTCTTTTTTTGATCTCCCTTTTGCTTATTAGTCGAAGCATTGATGGAAGAACAATAAGCAATAACGGTAAGGCAATAATAAATCCACCGATAACTGCGATTGCCAAAGGTTGATGCATCTGAGCACCTGTTCCAATTCCAAGAGCCAACGGCATCAGCGCAATGATAGCTCCAAGGGCCGTCATTAGTTTTGGCCGAAGCCTCGTGGAAATCGCATATACAATTGATTGGTCAACATTATTATTTACTCTAAGAGATTCTTTGAATTGCAAAAAAGTAAAGATTGAGTTCTCCCCTATTATACCTACGATCATAATTATACCGGTATAGCTTCCTACATTCAGTTCTGTGCCGGTAAGGTAAAGACTAAGAAAACTTCCGCCCACGCCAAGCATGGCAATAAAGAGAATGGCCATGGCAACCAAATGATCTTTAAAAAGAAACAGGATCACAGTAAACACCAGTAATGCCGCCGTAAAAAGAATGATCAGCAATTCATGAAAAGATTTTTGCTGGTTGGCATAATCGCCGCCATATACAATAGTATAGCCGTGCGGAAGATGCACTTTTGATGCCACTTGTTGTTGTATGTCTTTAACAGTGCTTCCGAGGTCACGGTTTTCCAGGCGGGCCGTAACCACACCCATAGATTGCATGTCCTGCCTGTCAATTTCCGTCGCGCCCGGTATTATCTGCACATCTACCAAAGAGCCTATAGGTTGCAATTGACCGTTAGGCAAAAAAATCTGTAACTTTTTTATTTCCTCCAGCGTAAGTTTTCTGCTGCCCGGATACACTATTCTTATATTGCTCATTTGATTCGCATCGAACACAGCTCCTGCTACATTACCCTCCAAAGCAGTTTGCAACTGGTATTGCAGACCGGCAGGAGTAATACCATAACGCTGAAGATTAATCAGCATTGGGTTTAATGCTGATAGAAGGGCCTGCAATCGTAATGCCGTTAAATACATCCGCTGCACCTCGTACATTTTCTGTTACCTGTGCCACCTCTTTCGCAAGATGATGCAATGTTTCTATATCATTACCGAATATTTTTATTTCAATAGGTTGTACGGATGTCATCAGGTCGCCCAGCATATCTCCTATCACCTGGCCAAAATCTATCCGAAGGGCGGGTTGTGTACTTTCAATTTTCTGACGCAGATCACTGATCACTTCATCAGTGTTCTGCTTCGCTTCTTTTTTAACTGAATCAAATAATCGCCGCTGTTGGGCTCAGTAATAAAAAAACCCATTTGCGTTCCTGTTCTTCTTGAATAAGCCTGCACTTCAGGATCATTGACAATGATTTTTTCAACTTGCTGCAAGCATTCGGTCCGTTTCTTCCAGGGAAGTGCCCGGGCGGGGAATTATAATCCAGTACAATACTTCCTTCATCCATCTCCGGTAAAAAACCGGTTTCCAGTTTCGGAAAAATAAAAATAATGCTGCAACCAGCACACTACAATTATAAGACTGATGTATGTTCGCTGAATAAAAAATGCTAACCCATCGTTGTTCTTTTACATTCATGGCGCTTTTCCTTTTATGTCGGGTTTTCTTTTTTGAAAATAAGCAAGTAAATAACCGGTAATATAAGCCAGGTAACAAAAAATGAACAAACCAAGTGTAATGATCATGGTATTGGTCATTACTTTAAAATAAGCGCCTGCCACACCGCTCATTAACATAAAAGGAAGAAAAATAACGATGGTACTTAAGGAAGAACCCACCATTGCCGGGAAACAGATATTGATCGCTTTCTGTACCAATACCAATGAAGATTCATCAGGATGTTCTTCATGTGTTCGGTGGATCTGTTCCACCACTACAATGGCATCATCAATGATCAACCCGATGGCCGCCGCAATTGCACCCAGCGTCATATATTTAATGTCTGCCCTGTTGCATATAGCATTATCGTGGTAAGACATAAAGTGACGGGAATAGTAATGAAGAATAACGCGCTCGCTTTTAATGAACGCAAAAAAATAACTGCGACCACGATTGCCAAAGCAAGCCCTATCCATAAACTGATCGGTTACGCTTTTTACGGCATCATTTACAAAATCAGCCTGGATATAATAAGGCTTGATGGTACATCTTTCGGCAATATTTTTTTGCAGCTCTTCCATCTTCTGCTTTCATTTGGTTCTGACAGATCAATCAGGTTGGTATTGGGTTGTTTTACTACGGCAAGCAAAATGCCTTCATGCCCGTTGGCATTGATCTTTATATATTCTTTTGCTTCCTGTATCTGTACATTGGCAATATCTTTCAGAAGACAATACCGCTTACCGTTGTTGCTGACCACAATATTTTCCAATTCTTCTTTTGATCGCACTGTGCATCTGTCACCGTCAGATACATCATCCGGTAATCAGACAAGTAACCGTTTGATTGGATGAAATTGGTTTGCTTAAAGCAGTGTCTAATGATATCAGGTGTAATGCCCAGCGTACTCATTTTTTGCTGGTCCAGTTCCAGCCAGTATTCTTTTGTTTTACCGCCGATGACCCGTACTTCCGACACGCCTTCTACCTGTGATAAAAAAGGCTTGATGGTGTACAGAGCCAGTAGTTTCATTTCGATCGGGCGATTTGGTCTGCTTTCCAGTGAATAACCCGATAACAGGAAGGATGGATGGGTTCATTCTTTCCACGGTGATCTGCACACCCGGCGGCAACTCATTCCTGATTTCATTGATCCTCGATTCAATCCTTTGCTGGCTGATATCAATATTGGCATTCCAGTCCAGGAAAGCAGAAATTCGCAACTGCCGCGGCTGGTAGTGCTGCGGATCGTTTTCAGATCCGGAACCTGTTTGATCGCATTTTCCAAAGGCCTTGTTACCGTGATCATCATCTTATCAACAGGTTGCTGACCGGCATCCGCTATCACTTTTATTTTGGGAAAAGTAATTTCGGGAAATAACGCCGTTTGCATTTTCTGTATGCAAAAAGACCCCACCGCAAAGTAATCATTATAGTGAGAACAGTTAAAGGATTTTTATATGTAACAAAAAAATTCTTCATTCTGCAGATTTCACTATTTTGACTTTTGGCCGTATCCGGCAATCCATAATTGCCATTCAACAGAATTTTATCCTGTGGCGAAAGTTGCGGCGAACAATCTCAACCCTGTCATCAATTTCCATTCCTTTTGTCACAGGCACTTTTACAGCGGTTACCGAATCGATCATTTTCATGATCCAGAAATTATGCTTGTGACTCATCAGTAAGTACCGCCTGTTTGGGAACGGAAGCAACGTTTACCTTTTTTTCTTTCAGGATCTTTATTTTGGCAATAAGGTTTTCCGGGATTTTGGCTGCGGAAGAAACTTTTGACCAAAACCCGCTGCGTTTGCGACACTGAATCAATGGCGGGCATAAAAGAAGCAATCACACCATTCAAATGAGTTCCCATCCGGTAACAACACATCAACAGTGTTTATTTAGGCTGATATATTTTCTTTGCTCATAAGGAATGTTTAATACAAAACCAAAACTTCTCGTGTCGCTGATCACTGCTAATTGCTCGCCTTCCTGCACATAGTCACCTGCCTGGTGATCGAGCTCTGTGATGTACCCGCTTTCCGGCGCAGCTATTTTAATCGTTCCGGAAAAATTAAAAGATGAATCGAGTTTGTTGATCGTATTGCCCAAACTTTCCGCTTCCTTGGTTTTTAGTGTAAATAGAGTTTTCCCGGCATTGACATAGTCATTGACTTTTGCACCGATCGTTTTTATATACCCGTTGATATTCGATTTTACTACATTATCCTGTAAAAAATTGGAAGTGGCATTTAACTCTAACAGAATCAGCAAGCGTTTCATAAGCTACATTGGTTACTGTAACAGGCGTCTGACCGTCTTCCTGTTTCTCCTTCATCACCTGATGATTCCTGTTTGTTTTGACAGGCATGACAGCCGCTGTAATCAAAAACAATAAATAAAATGATCTTTTTTTTCATAAAAATTTTATCTGGTTCCAGTAATTGATCTGGTTCATGATCTTTAGCCGGCTGATAAAATTTTGCCGGTATGAATTTTGCGCATTCATATAATTAGTGATCGCCGTCACAAAATCAATCACTCTTATATCGCCTGTTTCTAATAATTTTTCATATGCCTCTACAGCGTTTTTGAATAGCCTACCTGCTGTTTTATTTTGTTGAATAATTCATCCGTTCCTCTTAGCTGTATGTATAGTTGTCCTACCTGCTGATTATATTGATTCAGAAAAAAATTTCTGTTGGTCAATCTTGTTCTTTCTTCAATATCCAATTTCTGATATTTTAATCGCCGTTGATGGCCGTCATAAATGGGCACCTTTAAATTGATGCCTGCGCTGAAACCAATATTTTTATACGGCGTATTTTGCAATGACGAATTAAACCCTGCATCTGTAACAGCAGAGATAGATGGCCGATAGCTAAAATAAATCAGTTTTCTTTGATTGACTATACGAAGGCTGTCTGTAATAAACCGCTGATAAAATACGGTGCCGTAAATATCATGGGGCAGGCTGTCCTGCAATTGAGGTTCTTCTAACGATCTATTGCAGTATCAACTATGCCAGCAAGGTAATTAAGCGTGAGGAAATCTGTATTGTATTGAATTTGTGCCTGCAGGTAAGTCAGTTCCTGTTGCTGGAGAGTGATATCAAAAGAAAGAAATTCGGTTTGTTTGATGACGCTGGATTGAGCTAATTTTTTTAAAGCCTCTTCTTCTTTTTTCATCAGGTCATAAAGTTCTTTACTGTAATCAATCGTGAGTTGATCACCATAAGCTGTGATATATTGTTCCGTAATCGTTTTTATGAGATCTTTTTCCGATAACAGGAGCGTATCTCTCAACGCCTGGTTTTGCAGAGCGATCTGCTCATATTGTGCAGCAAGATTTGCTTTTGATAAAATGACCCTGCTTGCCTGCACCATCGCCGAAACCTGTGCAAGATTAGTAATGATCTCGTCGTAACCCCACCCTTTAATGACCGGTGCATACATATCGTTACTTATGAAATTTACCTGGGTTCTTGTAGAAGCTTTCAGAATAAGACTGTCGATGTGGTTTGTAAGTACCTGGCTTCGCAACTGATTTAGCTTTGCATTATTTTCCTTAGCCAGTTGAATATATTCAGGCAGTGACCGCGATTGCGCAGCACAAAAAATAGAAAATAACGTTATGCAAAAAAAAGAAAATTTTCTTTTCATCCCTGAGTAAATATGAACGGAAAGCCGCAAGATACTTACGGCTTTCCATAAATCTGATCCGAACAATGCTTTAGTCTCTTGCTTATTTTATGAAATTACCATTCGCGTTGAATTTGGTATCTTTTCCATCTGCTTCCGTTTCATAATTTACCTCACCAGTATTCTTCACGATCTTTGCTGCTTCATTGATCTTTATGTCCGTATAATTTTTTTCAAATAATTCTGTATAGTTTTCGGTAAATCGTTTACCAGAATATTTGTTCCTGTTTCAAGAATTGTTCCGTTTTGGTCAACTACAGCCGGCATTCTTTTCCACTTTGTTTAGAAAATGAAGTTCAAAATCGACCTGCAAAGTTGAAAAATGATTTTGTGGAAAATCTGAAGGCGTTAAACATGGCCAAAAAGGCACAGTTTTTATTGTATGATATGCAAATGAATCGGATTAAGTCTTTCAAATAAAAGAGAACAATGAAAAGATTGATTGTAGTACTATGTTTCTTATTACCCGCAATTTCTTTTGCGCAAAAAACTGATACCCTCATCAACAAATTAGACAGTCTTCACAAAAAGACTGACAGTGCGGGAAGGCAAAATAATAATATAAGCCGTTCTGCCTATAATGAACAAACTAAGATTACGTTTTCATCCTATTTCATACTACTGGGAAGCGATTTGAAACAGGAAATAACAGCACCATTTCATCTCACAGGCAGAGATTGGGGGAAAGTTGCAAAATTTGCTGTAGTTGAAGGAGGTCTTTTCTTTGCGGACGAACCGGTTCAGCGTTCCGCGCTTCGTTTGAGGAATAATGTTGCGGCAGTGAGGAATGTGGGTAAATATGTCACCAATTTTGGCGGGGTTTATGAGGCTTATGTTTTAGGTTCTTTAGGAGCTTACGGGTTTATTTTTAAAAACGAAAAGATCAAAACCACTACTCTGCTGGCAACGCAGGCTTATATTACCGGCGGCGCTATGGAAAGTCTTCTTAAATTGTTAAGTGGCAGGCAGCGCCCATCTTATTACGATCCCAACGCTGATGACGTTGAGCCTAAATTTCACGGTCCGTTTGGTTCCCGCGGAAGGGATATAAATGGTACGCGGTTAAATAGTTCATTCCCTTCCGGACATACTACTGTTGCCTTTGCGGCTGCCACTGTTTTCGCCATGGAGTACAAAGATCATCCGCTGATACCTATTATTTCTTATTCTACGGCAACCTTGATTGGCTTAAGCAGAATTACCGAAAACAAACACTGGATAACCGATGTATTGGCCGGGGCAGCATTAGGATACCTAACAGGCAGGCAGGTGGTAAATAATTATCACAGGTATGCGAAACTAAAGGCCCCCAAACAAAAGAAGAATTCTGTTTCGTTTAATCTGCAGTACTATAATCATCAATTAATACCCGGTTTAATATACAGGTTCTAAGAACGGGTAATGAAAAATCGTTGCCCTCATAATTTCTTCAGAATTCTGTTTCAACTTGCATTATTTTTATTTCCGAAAAAATAATGAAAGTTTTAGTTATTGAAGACGAAGCCGAATTGTCTGACAGTATTTGCACCTACCTCGCAAATGAGCAATTTATTTGTGAACGGGTATTGGATTTCCAGTCTGCTATGGAAAAGGTTTCTCTATATGAATATGCCTGTATTGTTTTAGATGTAAATCTGCCCGGCGGCAGTGGCCTTGATATTTTGAACGAATTAAAAAAGCAAAACAAAATAGACGGGGTATTGATCATCTCCGCAAGAGATTCATTGGATGATAAAGTGTTTGCTTTAAAAGCGGGCGCTGACGATTACCTTACCAAACCTTTTCATCTTGCTGAGTTATCAGCCCGCGTGGCTGCGATCATCCGCCGAAAATCTTTTGAAGGTAAAAATCAAATCAGCATTAATGAACTTACGCTTGACCTTTCGGAAAAATCAGTTCGTGTCAATAGCAAAGAAGTTGATCTTACAAGAAAAGAATATGAACTGCTTCTTTATTTTATCAGCAATAAGAACCGGGTAATTGCAAAGAACGCCATTGCCGAACATTTGTGGGGTGATAACATGGACATTGCAGGCAGTTATGATTTTATCTATACGCATATAAAAAATCTCAGGAAAAAATTGATACAAGCCGGGGCTGCCGATTATATAAAATCAATTTATGGTATGGGATATAAATTCACCACATGAAACTTTTTGCGAAATACAGCCGTATTAATTTACTGGCAACAATTATCATCTTTCTTTTTTCAAGCGTTGCGTTTTATATAGCCATCCGCTTTATTCTCCTGAGCCAGGTGGATGGCGATCTCAGAATAGAGCAACATGAAATTGAGGCATATGCAAAGGAACACAATATGCTCCCCGAACCGATACCGGTAAAAGATCAAAAAATAAGTTATGCCTTGTCCAATGAACTTTTAAATAAAAGAAAATTTAAGACAGTTGCCGGATTCAATAAAAATGATCATGATAAAGATTCTTACCGGGTACTTCAATTCGGAGTCGTTGTAAATGGAAAGCATTATATCGCAACCGTTGGCAAATCATTGGAAGGCACCGATGATCTTACTCATTCCATACTTTTAATTTCTTCTGTCACTATCCTGTTAATACTTGCAGCCTCTTTCATCATCAACAGATTTTTATTGAAACGACTTTGGAAACCATTTTATGATACATTAAACGCTATTAAGACTTTCAGAATTGATAAACCGGGAGCAATAAATTTTTTACCCAACAACATTGATGAATTCACCTTTATGAATCAAACTTTGCAACGAACTACCAGCCAGGCAAGGAATGATTATATCACACTAAAAGAGTTCACAGAAAATGCTTCGCATGAAATCCAAACGCCACTGGCAATTATCCGGTCAAAACTGGATCTCTTCATACAGAATGAAAATTTATCTGAAGATCAAAGTAAGACAATGCAAAGCGCTTACCTCGCTGTTGAAAAACTATCGAGGTTAAACCAATCACTATTGCTGCTGGCAAAGATTGAAAATAACCAATATGCCGAAACATCACCCGTAAATCTTAAATCAAAGCTTGAAGAAAAGACTGAGGCTTTCCATGAGCTTTGGCAAAATCAAAACATTTCTGTCAGTACATCGTTAACGGATGCAATCGTAAATATGAATACTGAACTTTCCGATATTCTCCTGAATAACCTGCTAAGCAATTCAACGCGACACAATTTTTCGGGAGGATTCATTAATATCGAATTAACAAGACGGCAATTAAAAATTATAAACAGCAGCCGGGGAAACCCGTTAGACAAACAACGATTATTTTCCCGGTTTTATAAAAAAAATGATAAAGAGAAGAATGGTCTCGGGCTTTCTATCATTAAACAGATCTGTGATATTTCCGGTTTCAAAATCGATTATTCGTTTGATAATAGTAATCATACCTTCACCCTTTCGTTCATGTAATTCAGATTTGCTACAGAATTTAAAATTAGCTTGTGTATAATATTTAATTAGATTTCTATGAGAAAAAAATTCTTCGCCACCCTGATTGGCCTTTTCACTATCATTTCATTTTGCTTTTCACAACATGAGTATAAAATTGTAAAAACCTATCATATTGCAAGTCCGGGCGGCTGGGATTACATAGCAGTGCACGATGGAAAAATATATGCATCACACGGCACACAGGTAAATATTTTAAATGAAGAAACCGGTGATTCCATTGGATACATTCCCAATACTACCGGTGTCCACGGAATTGCTTTTGATGATGAACTTGGCAAAGGATACACCAGCAATGGACGATTAAATAATGTGAGCGTATTTGATCTCAAAACAAATGAAGTGCTTGGGCAAATTGCCACCGGTCAAAACCCGGATGCAATCATGTATGAGCCTTTTACAAAAATGATCATTACCTGCAATGGAAGAAGTCATAACCTTTCCCTGATCGATCCTAAAAAAGAAATGACCATTGATAGTATTGATGTTGGTGGTAAACCAGAAACAGCAGCTTCCGATGGCAACGGCAAATTGTTTGTAAATATTGAAGATAAAAGTGAGATCGTGGAAGTGAATTTAAAAGATCATACTAGTCACGCATCGTTGGTCTTTATCGCCGGCAGAAGGCCCGACAGGATTATGTTATGATAAAGACACGAAACGGTTATTCGCCGGTTGCGAGAATAAGCTTGCGGTATTAAATGCAGAAAATGGCAATCTTGTCACTACCCTTCCCATTGGCTCAGGTTGCGATGGAGTGGCTTTTAATACTGATAAAAAAATCATTTATACTTCAAATGGTGAAGGCTCTATAACTGCAGTACAGGAAAAAGATGGAGATAATTATTCTGTACTTGGAAATTATCCTACAAAACGCGGGGCACGCACTATAACCATCGATCAAAAAACAGGAACACTATTTCTGCCTACCGCCGAATTTGATCCCAACAAAACAAGTCCAAACGGACGACCGATGATGATCCCGGGAAGTTTCCAGGTTTTGGTTGTTCAATAATTATTTTACCGGCATTCGCATTAACTTTGATTCATGCTAAAGATTTCCCAGCGTGGACAAGAAATGCCACCCTCGCCGATACGCAAGCTGGTTCCTTATGCAGAAGCGGCAAAGAAAAAAGGAATAAAGGTTTTTCATCTCAACATTGGTCAACCTGATATTGAAACGCCACCTGAAATTTTGGATGCTGTTCGCAAGGCAGACATTAAAGTGCTTGAATACAGCCACAGTGCCGGCAATGAATCCTACCGCCGTAAACTGGTAAGTTATTATAAAAGAGTTGGGATCAATGTGAGCTATGACCAGATCATAGTTACAACCGGAGGAAGTGAAGCGATCATGTTTGGATTTTTCACCTGTTTTGATCCGGGAGATGAAGTAATAATACCGGAACCTTTTTATGCAAATTATAATGGCTTTGCAGTTGCGGCAGGTGTAAATGTTGTCCCGATCACATCCCGAATTGAAAATGGATTTGCTTTACCACCGATTGCAGAATTTGAAAAACTAATTACTCCAAAGACAAAAGGCATCATCATCTGCAGTCCAAATAATCCAACGGGATATTTATACAGCAGGCAAGAAATGGAGGCATTGAAAAAAATTTGCCTTGAATACAATTTATATTTATTCAGTGATGAGGCCTATCGTGAATTCTGTTACGATGGTGAATATATCAGCGCCATGCATTTGCAGGGACTGGAAGAAAATGTAGTGCTGATGGACACGATCAGTAAAAGATACAGTGCCTGTGGTGCAAGGCTCGGTGCGTTGGTAACAAAAAATAAAAAGGTATATGATGCAGCAATGAAATTTGCACAGGCAAGGTTAAGTCCGCCGGGCCTGGGACAAATTCTTGGTGAAGCAGCTGTTGATCTACCCGAACATTATTTTGATGAGCCAAAAGCGGAGTACATGGCCAGAAGAGATTTGCTGGTAAAAAGATTAAATGAAATGGACGGTGTATTTTGTCCCAAACCCGGTGGTGCATTTTATGCAATGGCAAAATTGCCGATTGATGACAGCGATAAATTTTGTCAATGGTTGCTTGAATCTTTCTCTTACAAAAATCAAACGGTAATGCTGGCGCCTGCTACAGGTTTTTATAAAACAGAAGGATTGGGTAAAGATGAAGTGAGGATCGCCTATGTTTTAAATCTTGAATCGATCAACGAGGCAATGGATTGCCTTGAAAAAGCGTTGCAACAATATCCCGGAAGAGTTGAAAAAGAAGTATTGAATAAAATGAATACTACCGTCTAATCGAAAAGTAAAATAAACTATTTCACAATAAAAAACTCCGGCCTGTTTGCACCGGAGTTTTATTTATATCGATCAAGTATGGATGAACGCTTAATGTTTTCTGCGAACTTTTACTTTTGTTGATTTTAACCTCGTATTGCCTCGTGGTCCTTTCACTCTCGTGGTCGTCTTTACTGCTTTATTTCCTCTTGGTCCTTTTATGGTAGTTCTGGTTCTTGTTACCCGGTAATGATTAACAACGGTTGCATTGCGAGTTCTTACCATAACTGAAGTCCTTCTTATTGGTGTATAAATCCGGTGAGCAACCATTACACGATGAACAGGTACAATTGCAAAATGATGAATATAGGTATAATGAAACGGATGCCATACATGCCATCCAAAAGGTCTCCAGGGATGCCACCATGCAGGATAACGATGCCATCTCCATGGCGAACGCCAAATTACATAAGCAGGTGCATACACAAAACGAACACACGGCCAAAACCATACATTGACAATGATGCCATCACTTTGCTGAACATTTCCGGCATTAGGTCCGCGAACAACATAGTTTTTATTCAGGTCGTAATCGTTGAATGTACCTTCATCTCCTCCACTGGGTTCTGCTATTACCTGTTCTCCATAAATATCTTCATCACCTACAATTTGCAAAGTCGCGGATTCATTGCCGGTCTTTTCAAGTTCGATCACAGCTATATCCTGGCTTTCGGTTTCAGAGATCGCATCCTGTAACACAAAAGCATGAGCGTTATCCTTGCCGTTGTCAATTACACGGATATAATCAATATCGCCATCTCCATTCAGATCGAGATTATTTACATGATTGTCTTCGGCGTTAAGCATTTTTTCAAATTCTTCCGGCGAACTTGCTTTTTGAAACATCTCCAAAGCTCCCTGGAGACTGAAATTATCTCCGGGCAAACCTGTAGAATCCAGCCCTGACTGATCCTGTGCTTTTACGTTTACAAAAGAAAGAAGGCTGAAAATCATCAATAGAAATAAAGTATTAGTCGGCTTCATAACGAAAATTTTATATCAGACAAAAAAAGATACAACAAGTTTAGTGAAGGATAATTTTTTCTTAAGCACAAATACCTCCATAGTGAAAAATTTTATTTGCCCATTGCTATTGCTACTAAGTAAAACTTCCGGGGACATGCCCGGAAGTTGCTCAATAAGATCCATAAATATTTTTCTAACTCTTCATTTCAAAGATTGAAGCATCCACCGGTTGGTTAATGTCTATTTTCTGAACCTTCATAGTCATGGAAAACTGGCCGCCAAAATCTAATTGAATGGTATGAGGTGCAACCCATCCATAATCTGTTGCTTTATAATCAGAGTAAGTAGTGGTTACGTCCATTTGCTGGCCCATCATTTCTGCAGTTCTCACTGCCTTTATGATGTAATTTGTGGAAGGATCAAAATAATAAGTTGTAGCGACGCTGTCTTTATTGGTCACTTTTACTTTGTATGCATTTACATCACCGACTTTTTCCTGTCCGAGCAATTCAGCTTTTTCACCACGTGCCGCATAATCCAAAAATGGAATAACAAAGATCTGATCTTCTCCTGCTTTGTACTGTTCATCAGGCAATGGCTGTGGATCGGCACTACCCGCTAAAGGATTAACACCCCAACCGCCTTTATCTGTATAAACCTGTATAATCTTTTGACCGTTGAAATCAGATTCATTCCGAAAACCTTTTCCATTTACTATTGTCGTTGTACTGGGTAGCTCATTGCCCATCATTTCAACGGAATTTTGTATGCTTACTGAGTTTATCCCACTCAACTTTTCTTTTCCGCCTGTTGCCTCAATATATTTTGCAATAATATCTTCAGCTGTTTGAGCATACACAGTAGCTGTGCCAAATACAACTGCAAGCAAAAGCAAAGAACATTTTACGATTTTCATTTTATATATGTTTATGTTTAACGATTGAAAGTTTATTGTTGCATCCCCTGCATTGCGTCCTGGCTGCCTTCAGCATCTGCTTTTGTGTTCTTACGTTTGAAGAGCGACATATCCATTTGCCCAAAACGAAATGCAAATGTAAGGCGCATCATCGGAACATCGTTTAACCGGTGACTATTCAGAATATAAAAATCGCTTTCTGAATATTGGTCAAACCTGCGGGTACGAAATACGTCATTTACACTGAACGTAACGGAACCTGCATTCTGTTTTAAGAAACTTTTCTGAAAAGCCACATCCACACCATAATTTGATTTAATATATCCCTGGGCTGCGCTTTGAGAGGATCCGCCACGGCCACCACCCGATCCAAATCCCCCACCCTGGTTTACAGGCATATTGGTTTTAGATTGATAGGTGCCGGATAACTGTATCTTGAAATTCTTTGGCAGCTTAAAATTGTTGTTCCATTTTGCAAACCAACTCCAGATTGCATCCTGCGAAGTTCCTGTAATGTTATCGGTATTAATTTTTGAATTATATATGTTAACGTTCGCATTCATATCCCACCATTTTGTCACTGTATTTTGTGAAGTTAATTCTGCTCCCATCGAACGGCTTGAATTAGCATTGACGAAAGTATTGATGGGCCTTTTTACGTTAGAACCTACAGTTATCGTATCGAGAAAACGTGTTATTAAATCCGTTGAATGCTTATAATATATGGAGGCGAGAAATGTATTATTGCCTTTAAAAGTTTTAGAATAAGAAGCTTCGAGTGAGTTGGTGAATTCAGGCTTCAGATCAGCGTTTCCCCGGCTCCAGTTCAATTGATCGGTAGAATCAATGAAAGGAATTACCTGCATAAAAAATGGTCGGTTGATACGGCGGGTATAACTCAACTGGAGTTCCTGCCTTGCTTTTAATTTCTGGCTAAGAAATACTGATGGAAATAAACTGATCGGGTAGTTATTACTAAATTTTTGTTTGGTATCAGTTAATTCACCGTCATAATTTGAACTTTCCGCACGCAATCCGATTTTATAACCAAAGTCTTTAATGCTGTTTGTATAGGAGGCATATCCTGCATATACATTGTCCATGTTTTTATAATTGCTGGTTGCGGAAGGTATCAGGACAAATTCATCATTTACAGGATCATAAAAATAATTTTGCTGATTGCTGCTTAAACTGCGCATTTGAGCCCTGAGCCCTGCTTCCAGTTTGGCCGCCTCTTTAAACGGAGTTACGTAATCCGTTTGGATAGTGAAAAACTTATTAGTACCTCCGCTAAGTATCTGTTGTTGAATATTGCCTGTTTTTGTACCACCGTTCGAAGAATAGATATCGGTATTGTACAAAGCATTTCCATTATTCTTCCCTGCGAATAATGTCGCGTCAGCCGTAAGCTCTTCCCCTTTTTTAGGAAAAACATATTTGAAGCCCGCCTGTCCACCATTGGCATTAAAATCACGACTATTTTTCGTTTCTCTGTCACTATAACTTATATATGATCCGCCATCATAAGCGCTATCTGTTTGTAAAAAATCGTGAGGGTTGAATGCACCGTGCACTTTAATGTAACTTAAAGAATAGGTAGTGCGGTTAGTTGCAAAATAATCAACTCCTACCCTGCCGAAAAGAAAACCGCCGCTCATGCGGTTTTTACCGTTTTGATCAACCAGTAAATTAGGTGAGGTCAGCAAGTTTCTTATGTCTGTAGAACTTGTTCCATGATTTCTCATCTGGTTACCAAACACACTTGCGGTAAAATTGAATTTATCCTGGCGAACATTAAAGCTGCCACCGCCATTCAAGCCTCCTCTTTTATCCACACCTACCGAAACAGTTCCATTGTAACCGCTTTTCTTATTTTTTTTCAAAATGATATTCAGAATGCCAGCATTACCGCCGGATGCGTCATATTTGGCTGAAGGGTTTGTAATTATTTCCACACTTTCTATGGCATCCGCCGGTATCTGGTCAAGTGTAAGAGTGGTAGGACGACCATCAATATAAATTTGTGGCGTAGCATTTCGCATGGTAACGTTACCGTCAATATCCACATTTACCGAAGGCACATTCTTCATCACATCCACAGCAGTACCACCTGCGGTAACAATATTCTGATCTACATTAAAAACTTTTTTATCAATATCCATTCTAAGCCTTGTGTTGGTAGCGCTCACCGTCACTCCGGTCAATTGCTGTACATCTGTTTGCATAGCAATCTTGCCGAGATCTTTTTCAAGAGCTCCTGCTATCGAAGAAAGATCGGGCATTTGCCCCGCGGCAGGTTTCGTTGCGGTAGCATCAAATTTGGGCTGAACAGTTACTGTTTGCTTTAACGGCTTAAAACCCGAAGCCGAAATCTGTAATTTCAAAGGTTTGAAAATAGGCAGTTTTTCAAAATCAAAATCTCCATTTGCCTGCGTTGTCATTCCTTTCAATAACACCTCTTTATTCTTTTTTGTCGCACTGTCATATTTACTCTCAAGTAATAAAACGGAAGCATCAGGAATGCCTTTACCGGTGCTGTCAACCAGTTTGCCGAATACTCTGCCGATACTGGGAATGGTTCTTTGACCACCGCTTCCGCCAAAGGGCATTTGGGCAAATACAGGAGAGGATAAACCAACAACGCAAAGAAGAAATAAAAATCGTTTCATAATAAATATTTATAAAGTGGCACAAAACTATCTATAACTCCGGTCGAAAACCCGTAAATGAGACGATTGTCTAAAATGTTGCGACGAAAAGAAGTTTAAGTAATCTTATTAATAAGCTGGGTTAATGCATCCTTGTAATTATCACCAACCGGGAGCTCTGCCTGGCCAATGAACAGGCTGTTTTTCCGAATGGAATGGATAGAGGCAATAGAAACGATAAATGATTTATGAATGCGGATGAATTTTGATGATGGCAACTGATCTTCCAGGGACTTCATACTCATGCGTGTGATAACCGGTTTGGAGGAAGACTTCAGATTTATTTTTACATAATCTTTTAAACCTTCGATCCATTGTACATCGTTGAACTCAACTTTTAATAAGCTATAATCAACATTTACAAAAAAATAATCCGGAATTGGTTCTTTGGAGTTTCCCTGGTTTGTTTTCAACTTGTACAATTCTGAAGCCTTATTACATGCCTTGATAAACCGATCGAGGGAAACAGGTTTTACCAAATAGTCCACGACGTCCAGTTCAAAACCCTGGAGGGCAAATTTTTCATACGCAGTAATAAGAATGATCATTGGCTTTTGCGGAAGACTTTGGATAAACTGAAGTCCCGTTAATCCCGGCATTTGAATGTCAAGGAAAATAAGATCGACTGCCTCCTGCTGTAAAAATTTCAATGCATCTAACGCACTGCTGCACTTACCTGCGAGTTGCAGAAAAGGCACCTGCTTTATATTATCTTCTAAAAGCTCGAGGGCCAGGGGTTCATCATCAATTGCAAGACAGCGGATCATTAGTGTAAAACAATTTGTAGTGAGACAACAAACCAATCGTCATGCTTTGTTATCAGCAGACTATGCTTATTGCCATACAGCAAATCTAAACGTCTTTGCACATTCACTAATCCAATTCCCGAACTTTTATCTTTCACTTCGTCTGTCCCGTCATTAAACTTATTGCGAACGGAAAAATAGAGAAGGTTTTTCTCTGTTTTCAGATCAATATCTATTTCTGCATTTTCGATCAAACCCGTTCCGTGTTTAAATGCATTTTCAACAAAAGGTATCAAAAGCATAGGCTCAATCTCCAGGTGATCTTCTGTCTTATTCATACTTGTTTTTATTTTCACCTTGCTTCCAAAACGCTGACTTTGCAGGTCTATATAACTTTCCAGGTATTCAATTTCTTTTTGCAGAGGTACTTTCTCTTCCGTTTCGTATAACATATACCTGAGAAGAGATGACAGTTTAATAAGAGAAGGCTCCAGTATTTCAGATTTTTTTCGTGCAAGGGCCACCATATTGTTCATAATATTGAACATAAAATGAGGACTTACCTGTGAACGCAAAAGAGAAAGTTCTGTTTTTAAATTTTCATTCTCCTTCTCTTTGGCCCGCTGATTCTCTTCAACCCTGTCCCTGATGATTTTGAAAGCTGCACTGGAAATAATAAAAAAGAAAAACGGGAACAGGTTAAATACAAAAAAGTTCCATACCTGGTAGTGTTTGCCCGGAAAAAATAAGTTGAAGAAAGACCAGTCCCATCCCAGCATTGCTACAAGCGAAAGCAAAAGCACAGCCACATACTGGCCATATTTATTCTTATAAACCAACTTTGGAATAAACACATAAGCATTGGTATAAAAGAGAATCACCCTGATAACGGTATTGAGAGAATACAGGTAATAAAATGACCGGAAGTCGGTGATTGGCCGGGAAGAACTATTTGAGTTCATTGACGGCCTGAGCAAATATGGAGAAACGAAAATAAGAGTCCAGAATAATACATGCAGGCTAACTGCCACCCATTTTTTTGTATACCACTGGTTGCTCATAATGCAAAGTAGGCAAGTAATAATTTCATTTTATAACGTTATGCGACGAAAAGGAAATATTCGTCTACCAATTCCAACATGAGTGTATAGCGGCTGGTTCGTTTGCGTACCAACTGCCGGTTGTATCTTTATCAAAATTTTTTTATGAAAGCAAATATTGGATTAACGGACAAAAATGCGAAAACAATCGCCACGATATTGAATCGTCTATTGGCTGATGAGCATATTCTCTACACAAAAACAAGAAATTATCACTGGAACTACGAAGGCGATAATTTTATAGAGATGCATAAATTTTATGAAGGCCAGTATGAAGAAGTGGCGGAAATGATAGATGAAATTGCTGAACGTATTCGCAAGATCGGGCATTATGCAGAGGGAAGGATGAAAGATTATTTAAAACTCACGAGCCTGGAAGAAGAAGATTATACAACCCACCAGGACGAACAGGTGAGAAATCTTGTGGAAGATCATGAAACAATCATACGGATCATCAGAAAAGACATTGGCACCATTGAAAAACTAAAAGATGCAGGCACAATAGATCTTATTACCAAGATCATGGAACAGCACGAAAAAATGGCCTGGATGCTGCGCTCCTACCTGCCCTGATCCGGGTACCGGCAGAAAAAAACAGCAGGAAGAATTTTTTGCAGAATTGATATTGAAGATCGAAAGAGTTCTTTGGCTACTTAAAGACAAGGCGCCAATATGGACTAAACCATTTCCTCTACTTTTATAAGTTTGTAAGAAATAGATTCTTTTGAAAAAGAGATAAAAAATTCAATCCCTATAAAATCTCCGCGGTATTCATATAAAAAAATGAGGTCCTGTTTTTCCAGCACAATGCCTGTAATTGTTTTTACCTTCTCATTGAAACTATATGTGATCAATTGTTTTTGCTGCGGAAACGATGCGGTTTCAAACCTGGAATAATAATCAAAGCGCTTATCGTGCATTGTGTCTGATTTCATAAGCAAGATAAAACATTCAGTTTAACTGGCCTTTTATTATTCCGGCGCCACTATAATATTTAACAGCCTGTTTATTACAATGGTTATGAAGAAATAAAATAAAAGACCAATTATTGATGGTAATTTCACAGCGATAAGTACGAGTCGTTTAATCATTTTTTGACGTTATAACAAAATAAACTCCATGTTCCAATACGAAAAATATCTCATTAAGGAGAATGATCCGTTTGACCCTGATTTTTTTTCATTTGTCGTTGATGATATGAAAACGATCCGCGAACAAACAGAGCATGTTTTACCAAGTTCCAAAGCGGATATCATTGTTTCCTTTCTGAAAAATCATACTCTCGATGTACAGTGGCAAAAAATAAATCCTGAATTATCAGAACTGATCAATTCCGGAGTTTTATCAACCGGAAACATTGAATCTCTGTTTGATTCTTGCCGTAAAAAACCATTTTTCCGGCAGCAAATGGAAGCCTTTTTAAAAGAAGGATTTTCAGAATAAATTTTACGATAAACAAATTTCGTTAGCGACTAAAAATATTTCATTTATTTTTCTTCAGCGTTGATCACTGTTTTATTTTTTCCGAAATCAAGACTTCTTTCGGCGTCTATCGCCAGTTTATTATCATTAAAATGGCAAGTATATCTTTCTGTATGCGGGCTTTCAATATACCGCAATACCAGTTCAAGAGTATGCGCATCTTTCCATGTATAGCTGCCGGCAATTTTTGCAGGATAGATCATGCTTGTATTTTCAATAGCCCCCGTGGTTAGTGAAGGACCGGGCATATTGGTTTCAGCTTCCTGCCACATACCTGCACCAAAAAAAATTGGGTACACCCCGGTATTTGTTTGAAATATCACCCTGCACAGATCCTTTGTAAAATTGAAAGAGATATTTTGCAAATGCATGTCATTAGAAGATGCAATGAATGTTTTTCCATTAATGGTTGCCGCCATTGCCTCCGTATTTTTTTGTGGCAATGGAAGTGCCAATGAATTGATCTTTTCCTTTAGCCTTGCTTCGGCGGCAGCATCTGCCGGTAATTTATTTTTCCTGAATGCCGGTAATAAATATTTCCATACAAGATTTATTTCATCCTGCATATCGGCTGTCTCCGCGGTAATAGCCAATACTGCATCTTCCTCCGGCATCACGATCATAAACTGCCCGTAGGCTCCGTCGCCACGATAAGCATTATGCCTGCATCGCCACATCTGGTAGCAATATCCCTGCAACCAGTCGCTGGAATCTTTTACAGATTGCGGTGCGTTGGGGTTCTGCATTATTTTCATAGTACTCGCCTCTTCCACCCATGATGCGGGCAGAACCTGTTTGCCATTCCATTTTCCTTTCTGTAAAAACAATTCGGCAAACTTTGCCATGTCTTCTGTTTTTACTCTAAGTCCCCAGCCACCCGTATTAATTCCCTGCAGATCTGTTTCCCAATCCTCTCCTTTTATTCCAAGCGGATCGAATAATCTTGGTTTTAAATAATCGAGTGTACTTTGTCCCGTTACTTTTTGTACAATGGCAGAAAGCATGTAAGTGCCCAGGGAGTTATAAAGAAATACGCTACCCGGCTCATGCAAAATCGGAGTTGCCAAAAAACCTTTTATCCAGTTGGTATCTTTTGCCGCAACGACAAATGACGGGTCAGGCTCCATGCCATCGGACATAATGAGAACATCTTTCACGGTAAGCTCTGAAAGAAATTTACCCACCGTATCCGGCAGATCATTGGGAAAAAATGATGTTACCTTATCATCCAGCGAAAGCTTTTTTTCCTGCACAGCAAAACCAATGGCCGTAGCCGTAAAACTTTTGCTGCAGGAATACAGTGTGTGTTTAAGATTTGAACGGTAAGGATTCCACCATCCTTCCGCAATTACTTTACCATGCCGCAAAAGCATAAAGCTGTGAAACTCTGTTTTGCTTTTTGAAGCCGCATCAATAAACTGTGTGATATTATCGGATGACACACCTTCTGCTTCCGGTACGGAACGCGGAAGCATAGTTGCTTTTTGAGCATCAGCATTTACGAAAAAAAAGAATGCAAATAATAATGAAACAGCTAACGATTTGCTGGGGCGCATATAAGATTTATTAAGAATGATTGATCGATTCTTTAAAGCTATGATAATTTTCACAGTCCGGTTGCCACATATACTTTGACTTTCGTTTTAGCTAAGTACAGGAAGGCCCAGGTATTCTTACTTTCAAATACATCGAAGCTATTTGCATTTTTGTCGAAATAATATATCCATTCCGGCAGCGCTATTTAATTTTAATTACCTTAATTTCTGCGAATGGAATATGATAATGACAAACTGATAAGGTCCGTTACCAAAACGGAGATATTTTTCTGGATACTGCTTTTTCTTTTTTATCCCTGTATCAATTTTCTGACTTTTTTTTCTGCACGCCTTGTATTCTTACCCGTATTGCTTGGAATAAGTGCACTGCTTTTCCCGTTTTACTTTTTTTATTCAAAACTCGTTATCCCGAATTTTTTGTACACAAAACGCTACGTATGGTTTTGTGTCATCAGTGTTGCTTTTTATGGAGCCATTCATTTACTGCTGATGCTTTTGTATTCTTTTGTTCATCTGGATCGAAGTGATGTGCCTGTTCTTCAGTCTTACCAATCTTATTTTACTTATTCAACGGTGACATTTATTCGGGAGGGCCTGTGGTGTCTTATTAATATGACATTTGCCGCCGGCATTTCCTTTTTAAGAAAACATTTGGATGATGAAGAGCTTTTAGTGGTCATGGAAAAAGACAATAATAATTACAAATTGAAATATTTACGATCCCAGTTAAATCCCCATTTTCTATTTAATACACTGAACAGTATTTACTCGCTTAGTTTGCAGAAGGCTGACCAGGCCCCTGAAATTGTTGTCAAGCTGGCTGACCTGATGCGCTATATGATTTATGATTGCATTGAAGAAAAAGTACCGCTCAATAAGGAAATAGAATTTATCAGGAACTATATTGAGATCGAAAAGATAAGGCATAAAGCAGACATCCGTTTTATAGTAGAAGGCGAAACAGACGGCATCATGATAGAACCTTTATTGTTTATCCCTTTTATAGAGAACGGTTTTAAACATGCTTTTGAAAATACTTTTTCCCAGGCATTTATTTATATCTCTTTAAAAATTGAAACAGGTAAAATTTCTTTATCCATCATAAACAATACCAGCATTGACCTGGAATCGCAGGCAAAAAGGATCCAGGGCAGCAGTATTACAAACAGTAAAAATGTCCTCGAAATGCTGTATCCAAGTTCTTATGCGCTTAATATTATACAGACAGATACAGAGGAAGAGCGTAAAAATGAATTAAGGCTAAAGCATGCACGGGAACGTCTCGAAAGCCTGTATCCCGATTCTCATGCGCTTGATGTAATTTTAAGTAACAACGCCTTTACCGTATCCCTGGTACTTAAATCGAAAAGACTTGATAAAATGCCTTATAGTTGAAGACGAAATTCTTGCACAGCAGGTCATTCAAAATCATCTTGAAAAAATAGATTCGTTTGAACTGGCAGGCATTTGCAGCAATACCCTCGAAGCAAAAGAAATATTGGACAGGCAGCACATTGATCTTATTTTCCTCGATATACAATTACCGGGGATGACAGGACTGAATTTCTTACGTTCGCTGCCTGCTTATCCGCCGGTAGTGATCACAACGGCTTATTCGGAATATGCACTGGAGAGTTATGACTTTAATGTGATCGATTATTTGCTGAAACCTATTTCATTTGAACGGTTTTCAAAAACCGCCCATAAGATCATTAATGAAAAGCTGCTGGCGCAAACAAAAGACAACAGAATTAATGATCACATTTTTGTAAAGAGCAATGGTAAATTTTTCCGGATAAATTTTTCAGATATTCTGTATATCGAAGGCATGAAAGATTACCTGAAGATCCATACTGATGATCACACCATCATCACGCACCAGACCATGAACGAAATGGAAAGAATATTACCCTCCGGGCAATTCATCCGTGTACATAAATCCTACATAGTGGCTGTTAAATACATAAAAAGTATTTACGGTAACAGCGTAGAAATAAAAAAAGCAACCCTCCCTATCGGTATCAACTATAAAGAAAAAGTAATGGAGCTTGTGGGAAGAAGATGATCAACTTTTGGATTTTTGGGTTTTCAGGGTAGTGCTGTATATTTAAATGTTAGCGGCAATAAGTTCAAAAACCACGTCATCAATAAAGATTTACCGATCTACGATGTGCAATGTCTATAGATCAGTTGGCTCTCTGACGACAATTAAGTCTCATTTACAACGAAATAATGTCACTGGATTAACTTCGTTAAATGAGTTGATTGCTTTTCAAAAAAACTATTCAACCTCTTGGCAGCAGATCATTTCAAAACACAAACGTTCAATAACACAAGAAAAAAATGATTTAAACTCAGAAATTTCTCAATTAGACCAACTCATCAAGGTAAAGAAGACAGCTATTGAAGAAGACCTTCGAAATGAAATTGAACAACTAAAACAACAATTACATTGCCTTTCTACTTCTTCGAAAAATATTATTCGAAGTTTAATTAATTACTTCAAAAAACATTCATTAAAAAGAAAAATACGAAATTCTGAACTCAATTTTGACTCAAAAATATCCTTTGAACTTGGTCAGTCAATTAATACATTGACTGAAAAAAATAATCGTTATCACTTTATTACCTCTCATTTTAATGATGCAGTACAAGAAAATTCCCGGCTTCTCTATGGGAACTCGAAAGAAAAAAGAAAGTAATCGACGAAATAAATAGCTCTATTTATGGAGCAATAGGTGAACAAAAAGTAGTAAACGAGTTAGAGAACTTATCAAATGATTATTTCCTAATAAATGACTTTTGCCTTTCATTTTCTTCCCCTATTTATAATCGCCAAGAAAATGACCATATAAGATCTATTCAAATTGACCACCTTTTAGTTTCACCATTTGGTGTTTTTCTTATTGAAACAAAAAATTGGAGTGATCAATCATTGAATAATTTAAGTCTACGTTCTCCGGTTCAGCAAATAAAAAGAACAAATTTTGCCCTATATAAAATGTTAAGCGGAGAAATACCTGGCCTTTTAAATCTTAACCAACATCATTGGGGTGAAAGAAAAATTCCAATAAAAAATCTTATTGTTTTGACAAATCATAAACCGGACGAAGAGTTTCAATATGTAAAAATTGTAACCCTAAGCGAGACTCCTTAGTTATATCAAGTATTTTAAACCCAGCTTTTCCAGTACAGAAACACAAGTAATTGCGAAATACTTACTTAATCTTACAAATAATCATTTTGCTTAGCGGATCATAGGCTGCATTGGCTCTTACTGCCGCTAACATGCATCCTATGTAAAGCGGTACGAGAGGAATGATATATTTATAAACGGTCTACATAAATTTTTTCATGTCAACCCGGGGTCTTTTGCAAAAGACCCCGGGTTGACGTAAGAATTGTTTATTTTTATTTCAACAGATGTGAATAGTTTTTTCACAGACTGACGTTGGCTGCAATTCATCAAACTCTAAAATTAATGAAGGCTTTCAATACAACTCTCTTATCAGTTTTCTCCATCATTTTCTTTTGCCCTGTTAATGCACAAATGAATGATTCGAAAAAATATGTCAAATCTGATGAAGAAGCTTTGAAGATTGTAACACAAGTTTTAAAGTCTTCCCCGATTGTAGATGGGCATAGTGATCTTTTTGCATGGTATTTTGGATGCAATTATAAAAAATTACCCAAATGTCCTCAAGACATTTCTGACTACCCACTTGACACATTAACTAAAGGCCAGACTGATATTCCCAAATGGAGAAAAGGTGGTGTTGGTGGTGTCCAATTAAATGTCTATTCTGATTCTTTGTCGTCTTTCCTGGATGCTTACGACCTGCTTTATCGGTTAGAAAAGATCTATGACAAAGATTTAAAGGTTGTTAGTAATTCTAACGAAATGCGTACCACATTTCAAAATGGCAAAATTGCTATTCTTCCAATGCTGGAAGGCTCTGAAAGATTGGAAGGTAAAATCTCTTATCTCAGAGATTTCTATAAACTCGGTTTAAGGTGTATGACATTTACCTATACAACTGGGCTTTTAGCAGATGGAAGTGATGATGAACCAATGCATAATGGAATTTCCCCATTGGGCAGGGATATGATAAAAGAGATGAATAAATTGGGTATTATCATTGATATGTCACACATATCAGCTAAGGCGATGAGCGATATTTTAGATATTACTGAAGCCCCTGTAATCTTTAGTCATTCAAATGCACGCCATCTATGTGATGTTAATAGAAATGTTTCTGACGAAATTCTTCTAAGACTCAAATCGAATAAAGGAATTATCATGCTAGATATGGTGCCTGATCATACCACAAATAAGTTTGCAAAATGGGTTAATGATGGGGATTCTGTTTATTATACCACCAGAAAATACAATCCTGGCGACAAACAGAAATTAAAAGAAGTCATGAGTAAATGGGAAGTAAATAACCCTCAACCAATTGTTTCAATCCCGGATATTGCCGACCATTTTGATTATGTCAAAAAATTAATAGGAGTAGATTATATCGGTATAGGAGGAGATTATGATGGCATAGAATATACAATAAATGAAATGGAAGATGTTTCATGCTATCCTACTTTATTAATTGAGTTGGCAAAAAGAGGTTGGACAAGTACAGAATTAAAAAAAATTACAAATGAAAATTATCTAAGAGTATTCTCCGACGTTGAAAAAAAATCAAAACAACTATAACACTAAAGTCAACAAGCGGTTCCTTTCTTCCCCAATGAGTCTCTCTAAAAGCCCTGTGCGGCAGCCGTGGATTCATTGGCATGAAGCCCCGATCCCTGCAACGACAATAAGGTTTCTTTATTCAACATGATGAGCCCCTCCTATTTCCTTACCAGTAATAATTTTTAATTTCGGGGAGGAGACTCATCGGCAAAGGAAACAGCAGAATATGTTCTCAACTTTTGTAACTTTAATCATCAGCTGTTCCGGGCAGGACATTTTTCAAATGCCCCGCCGAACGCAAAGCTGTGAAGTAGATGGCCTCACCACTTGTAAGTGATGAGGTGCGCCTCTCACACCACTGTACGTACGGTTATCGTATACAGCGGTTCATTAAATTGTGGAGATACTTTGAAGTAATGATTGAGCATTGATTCGTAACCTTCCTTCCCCCATGAGTCTCCCTAAAGCCTGTGCGGCAGCCGTGGATTCATTGGCATGAAGCCCCGATCCCTGCAACGACAATAAGGTTTCTTTATTCAACATGATGAGTCCCTCCTATTTCCTTACCAGTAATAATTTTTAATTTCGGGGAGGAGACTTATCGGCAAAGGAAGTAATTAAACCTGCTTATGATTATTAAACACATCAGAAAGATTCGAGACTTTGGAATCTTTAAAAAACTCGATTGGGATTCTGCTACGCCAGACTTTAATCACTTCAACTTAACTTATGGGTGGAACTATTGTGGCAAAACAACAATATCTAATTCTGACCGTATAAAATGACCAGGCAAGAAGCAGAATTAATATTACAACGAACATTCAAGCTACCAAAGTTTTACGAGGAGCAATGGATAACGATTTGCAAAATACTCAATGGCGAAAAAGTTTTGCTCATTGAAAAAACTGGCTTCGGAAAATCACTTTGCTTTCAATTTCCTGCAACTGTCTTTAAAGGGACAACTGTTATATTCTCTCCACTTATAGCACTTATGAGAGACCAAGTGAAAAAACTTACCTCACTCGGTATTTCCGCAAATGTATCAATAGTGAACAGACACCCGAAGAAAATACACAAATAATATATGAAGCAAAACAAGGAAAAATAAAAATATTGTACATCGCACCCGAGAGGCAGGAGAACAACGAGTGGATTGAGGCGACACAACAAATGAATTTATCAATGGTTGTAGTTGATGAAGCACATTGTATTTCTGTTTGGGGGCATGACTTCCGCCCTGCCTTCAAAGAATCATTAATCTCGTAAAGCTTTTACCAAAAGGGCTTCCTGTTCTTGCAACAACAGCAACAGCGACGAAAAGGGTAGAACAAGACGTTGCTCAACAAATCGGCGATAACATCACTACAATTAGAGGCAACTTAATGAGAGACAATTTTAAACTGTTTGTAATTAAGGTTTCTTCAGAAGATGAAAAGTTAATCTGGTTAGGGAAGAATTTAGACAAGCTCCCTGGTTCAGGAATACTTTATACAGGAACAAGAGTTGACACAGAAATTTATTCAAAATGGTTTGAGCATTTAAAAATTTCTTCTACTGCCTACAATGCAGGACTTGATGCGGATTCAAGAATTGCTATTGAAAATGGATTAATGGCTAACAAGTGGAAATGTATTATATCCACAAATGCTTTAGGGATGGGTATTGACAAGCCTGATATTCGTTTTATCATACACACTCAGATTCCTCAATCTCCTATACATTACTATCAAGAAATAGGCAGAGCAGGCAGGGATGGGCAGCCCTCTTATATTATTTTATTTTACAATTCCGAGGACAGAAAATTGCCAGAAGCATTTATTGAAGGTGGTAGGCCAGCTATTAAAAAATATGAGAAAGTAATTAACATAGTGAAATTAGAATTACTTGGAGAAAGAGATTTGATGAAGCGAACCAATTTAAAGCAAACATCAAATTAGAGTGATTAAAGCTGATTTAATTGAGCAAGGAATCATTAGAGAGGTCATGATTGGTAAAAGTAAAAAGTATGAATTTGTTCCTAACTCACAGCCATTAAACACAAAAACATTTGAGGAATTACGTAATGCTAAATTGAATGAGCTTGAAAAGATGATTGAGTATGTAGAAACAGATAAATCAAGAATGAATTTTCTCTGTGATTATTTAGGCGATACTTCAAATCATGAATTCACAAATTGCGATAACACAGGAGAGAAGAAAATCGTAGTCTCAACCACTGCAGACTGGACAGAAAAACTTCAGAATTTCAGAGAAGAGTATTTCCCACTATTAGAAGTTGAGTCAAAAGGTTCAAACATTGTAAATGGTGTCGCTGCCTCATATTATGGGTTTTCTAACGTTGGGACAGCTCTTCATCGTTCAAAATATGAGAAAGGCGGAGATTTCCCTGATTTCCTTTTAAAGCTTATATTGAAAGCATTCAGGAAAAAATATGGACAGGAAAAATTTGACTTAGTTGTTTACGTTCCTCCAACTTCATCAGGAGACTTGGTAAAGAACTTCGCTGTTAAAGTTGCACAAGTTTTGAAATTCCCAATTTCTCATAATCTGACAAAAAAGCAGACAAACCATAGAGCAAAAGGTATTTGAAAATGGAATTCTTAAAACAGACAATGTTAACGAGGCTTTTACATTTGCCACACCAAATGACATCAAAGGCAAAAGCATTTTACTGGTTGATGACATATTTGATAGTGGGGCAACAGTAAAAGAAGTAGGAAAATTATTAACTAATTTTGGGGCAATCAAAATTGCTCCTATTATTATTGCAAGAACGGTAGGAGGAGATTTAGTATGATGACAGAAGCTGCATATTGGATTGCATTGGCACATTTGCCAAGATGGGGTCATTTAAAAATAAATAACCTCATCATAAAGTTTTTCCACGAAAATAAAATTTCGTGGAAGATTTTTTCATTTGTCAGAAACCGATTGGAGAAAACATATCTCTTAGACGAAAAACAAATTTCTGATTTACGACAAGCTAAATCTGAATTAGCAAGCTAATGCTTTTTTAGCTGAATCATTTTTTAGCCAGGGTTTTGAAATTATTCCAATTACATCACCTGAATATTCAAAAACTTTAAAAAATAATTTAAAAGCTACTTATTCCCCTGCTGTTCTCTATATAAAAGGTAACAAAAAAATTCTTGGAAGAAAAATCAATTGCAATTGTTGGTTCAAGAGATGCCTCAAACTTGCATTACATTTACCGACAATATTGCAAAACTTGCAAGCAAAAATTTCAAAGTTGTTGTAAGTGGCTTTGCTAAAGGAGTTGATAAGCAAGCGTTGGATTCAGCAATTAATTATAAAGGACAAAGTATTATCGTTTTCCCACAAGGTATCATGACGTTTGGTTCTGGATTTAAAAATATTACAACAAATAATTGATGGTGATGTTTTGGTTTTAAGCACATTTTTTCCAAAAGCTCCCTGGAAAGCAGAATTAGCAATGGCAAGTAACCCGATTATCTATGGACTTGCTGACGAAATTTATGTAGCTGAATCATCAGAAAAAGGCGGGACTTGGTCTGGAGTAGTTGATGGATTGAGAAAAGGAAGAAAAATTTTTGTTCGAAAACCAGAGCAAAGTGAGAAAAACGCAAACCTCATCTTAATACAAAAAGGTGCTATACCTGTTGATTTCAATGGTAACGAACTAACTAAATCATACGGTTCATCAAGTGCGGACACAGTATCTCTTGTTCAAGAGCCAAATGATACAGAATCTTTGGAATCAAAAATTCGTTCCGCTTGTAACGGCAGGCCATTAACTACTAAAGAATTACTTGTAAAATTGAATTTGAACTGGACAACACAAAAACTAAAAAGCTATTTAAAGAAGTTGGATTTTATTGAAGTAGTGAAAGAAAAAAAGATGAATTTGTATAAGCTAAAAGGGACAACGGAAACAAAACAAGCTTCTCTATTTGTTTAGACAAAAAAGAGAAACACAGCAGCCAACAAAAGTCACTATTGCATGACATCCATTTTTCATGTCCGCCCGGAGTCTTTTGCAAAGGACCCGGGTGAACGAATAAAAAACACTAATTTTCATATTATAATTCCAGAGAGATGCCGGCATATATAGTTTCATTTGACATAGATGATCTCGTAAGAAAAAATGCTTTTAAGGAGAAGCTAAAATTATATAAGGTTTACTGCCCAATAAATAAGCACTGTTGGGCAATAATAAGCGACCAAAAAGCTGCAGAAATAAGGGACTTTTTGAAAACCTCTTTGCTTCCTACAGATAGAATATTTGTAATTAGATCAGGCACAGAAGCAGCTTGGTCAAATTCATATGGCCCAGAATATAGTGATTGGTTAAAAAAACATCTATGACCGATTTATTAAATACTAACCAATCAAATATAAAAGTCAGGCGTGCTTCAGTTGATTCTGTCGACCTGTATGAAGTGAAAGAACATGAATTGATTCAACTCGAAAAAGGATCTGACTCGGACTTGTATTTAAATTTTGCAATATTTCTCTTTTCACTAGCATTTGCGTGTATTCTTGCTTTAGCAACTGCCGATTTTAAAAAGCCCATTTATCAAACATTTGCCATAGTTATAATCGTTGTTGGTCTCCTAGGCTCCTTATTATTATTACTATTATGGCTTAGAAATAGAAAGAGTATTAAGGTGGTAATAAAACAAATAAAAAATCGTTTGCCCGCAGAAGTTGTTGTTTCAACAAATCCTGACTCAATAGACGTACAAAAAACATCACCCTCGGACACAAATACATCGACCACAACACAAGAAACGACAAAGCCTTCTGGCTAAACTGCCGCCAACATAGGTTTCTGGGTAAAGCCGCACGAGAGAAATAATATATTTATAAACGGTCTACATAAACTTTTTCATGTCCCCGGTGTCTTTTGCAAAAGACCCTGCGGTCAACAAAAATTGTCACCTTTCCTTTTAAATAATTTCTTCATTTTTGCAGCAACTTAAACAAATAACATGTTCCAACTGGAAGAAATTAAAGAAGCCCATTCCAAAGTTAAAAGTGGAGCAGATTTCCCGAAATATATTCAGGATCTTATAAAATTAGGTATAACCAGGTATGACACTTTTGTAAGCGATGGTCATACTTTATTTTCTGGTGAAAATAATTATCAGGTACAGTCTGAACCAAAGTATTCAATACTTGAAGTTGCAAATGAAAGCAATTCAGAAAAATTTAAGCATTATTTAAAAATTCATCAGCAAGGTCAAACTGATTATCCAACATTTTGTAATCATTCCGCAGAAAGTGGTGTTGAAAAATGGACGGTAGACATGAATCACATGACTTGTACTTATTACGACAAATCAAACAGTCAAATGTTGGAAGAGAAAATTCCAACTCCTTAAGTAAATCGTAACAGCGCTTCTGTCCGCCCGTGGTCTTTTGCAAAAGACCCAGGTTGACGTAAAAAACTAATAGCAATCAAATGAGAAATCTGGTTTACGCAATCAACACGACTTTAGATGGCTGCTGCGATCATACCAAATTCACTCCCGATGAAGAAACGATGGAGTATTTTACTCACCTCACGAGGGATGCTGACACATTCCTTTACGGACGTAAAACTTATCAGTTGATGGTTCCTTATTGGCCCGAAGTGGCGAGGAATACTTCCGGGCAGAATGACAGAAAAGCAGATATTGAATTCGCCCGGGCATTTGACGCCGTCGATAACATTATTGTTTTCTCACAATCATTAGACAGCCCTGGAGGAGAAAAAACGAGAATTGTTCGTACCGGCCTTCACAACGAAATACTTAAATTGAAACAGGAACAAGGCAAAAATATTTTAACCGGTGGTGTAACCATTCCTTCACAACTTGCAGAGCTTGGTCTGATTGATGAATATCATTTTGTCGTTCACCCAATAGTTATGGGAGAAGGGAGACGGCTGTTTGAAGGTATCAACCTGCAAGAGAAATTACAATTAAAACTTGTTGAGTCAAAAACGTTTCAGTCTGGTGTTGTTGCGCTTCACTACTTGAAAAAGTAACAGAAGAATTTCATGTCCGCCCGGAGGTCTTTTGCAATCTCACTTCGCCCGACTAAAAGTCCTCAATAATTTTTTTCATATGTTACCTTCTCTTTAAATTTTTCTTCATTAATCTCTCCAATTTAATAAGAAGATATTTTTATATCCTTATTATTTTTACAACACTATGAATACAAGAAGAGAATTTATTAAAAAAGCCGGATTGCTGGCAAGCGGCGCCGGGTTGCTGAATGTATTGCCCGCATCACTGGCAAGAGCGCTTGCTATTAACCCTGCCCCCGGCAGCACCTGGCAGGATGCGGAACACATTGTGATACTGATGCAGGAAAACCGTTCCTTCGATCATACTTATGGAACACTGCAGGGCGTACGCGGCTACAATGATCCGCGGGCTATTACTTTACCTAACAAAAATCCTGGTGTGGCTGCAGTCAAACAGGAAAGGTGAAACGTATGCGCCTTTCCGTTTCGACATTAAAGGAACAAAGATCACCTGGATGAATTCATTGCCACATTCATGGACCAACCAGGTAGATGCAAGAAACAATGGTAAATACGATCGCTGGCTCGACAGCAAACATTCGGGCAACAAAGAATATGCAGCCATGCCGCTTACACTGGGTTATTATACCCGTGCCGATATTCCTTTTTATTATTCACTGGCGGATGCGTTTACTGTTTGCGATCAGAATTTTTGTTCTTCACTTACAGGCACTACGCCAAACCGCTTGTTTTTCTGGACAGGCACTATTCGCCCTGAACAAAATGAAAATGCATTTGCCAGCGTTTGGAATGAAGATGCTGATTATGATACCATGGTAAACTGGAAAACTTTTCCCGAACGGCTGGAAGAAAACGGCATCCCATGGAAGATATACCAGAATGAACTGAGTGTAGGTGTTGGCTTTGAAGGAGAAGAAGATCCATGGCTGGCTAATTTTGGCGATAACCCTATTGAATATTTCACTCAGTATAATGTGCGACTGCATGCTGAACATATTAAAGCGCTTCCATTAATTGCCCAACAGCTTAAGGAAGAAATTAAAAAACGAGAGCAGAAATTAACATCATTAAAGGAAAACAGCAGGGCCGCTAAAAAAATAAAATTCGAAATAGAAAATATAAAAAAGCGTCTTGCACAAAATGAGGAGGATCAAAAAAAATATACGTCAGAAAAATTTGACCAGCTATCACCTTTTGAGAAAAACATACACAGAAAAGCGTTTGCTGTAAATCGCAAAGATGATTTTTATCATGATCTCACTTCTTTAACATATAAGGATGATGACACAGAAAGAGAAGTAAAAGTTCCGAAGGGAGATGTGCTTCACCAGTTCCGGCAGGATGTAGAGAATGGGCAACTGCCTGCTGTATCATGGTTAGTGGCTCCGGAAAATTTTTCAGATCATCCTTCTTCAGCATGGTATGGCGCCTGGTATATCAGCGAGGTAATGGATATACTGACAAAGAACCCGGAAGTCTGGAAGAAAACGATCTTTATTCTTACCTATGATGAGAATGATGGTTATTTTGATCATGTACCTCCGTTTGTAGCGCCGCATCCGTATAAAAAGGAAACAGGCTTTACATCCAAAAATATTCATACCGGTGTTGATTATGTCAGCAGTCCCGATCAGCAATCAATAAAATTTCTTGCAAGAGAAAGTTCTATTGGGCTTGGCTATCGTGTGCCGATGGTAATCGCTTCGCCATGGAGCCGCGGAGGTTGGGTAAATTCAGAAGTGTTTGATCATACCTCGTCTATTCAGTTTCTTGAAAAATTTCTGAGCAACAAGTTTGGAAAGAAAATAGAAGAACCGAATATCAGTGCATGGCGCCGGACAGTGTGCGGTGATCTTACATCAGTGTTTCGTCCTTATAACGATGAAAAATTGAACAAGCCTGAGTTTTTAGACAGGGATGAGTTTATTGAAAGCATTCACAAAGCACAATTCAAAAATCCGCCTTCTAATTATAAACGTCTTACAAAAAAAGAAATAGCGGCGATCAATAAAGACCCGAAGTCCTCTCCCCTAATGACTGTACAGGAGCAGGGCATCCGTTCATCCTGCGCCTTGCCTTATGAGTTGTATGCAGATGGTGTAGTAAGCGACGATAAGAATTCATTTGAAATAACAATGAAAGCCGGCAATGATTTTTTTGGTGATTTATCTGCCGGCTCGCCGTTCAATGTATATGCCCCGGGCAAATACCTGGATGAACATGTAAGAACATGGGCCTATGCTGTTGTTGCCGGTGACGAATTAAAAGACAGTTGGCCCATCACTGATTTTGAAAATAATCATTATCATTTGCGTGTGTACGGGCCGAATGGTTTTTTTCGTGAATTCAGTGGCCATAAAAATGACGCAGCCATTGATGTAAAAATGGATTATGAGAAAAATAATAACACACCGACAGGTAATATTATTCTGCAGGTAACCAACAGGGACAATCAACCGCAATCGGTTCTTATCACCGATAATTCATACAACACAGGCACAAAAGAACAAAACCTTGGAGTTGCCGGTTCAACAGATGCAACAGCAAATATTGTTTTGGATGGCGGCAAATCTTTTTGCTGGTACGATGTAAGTGTAAAGATCAAGGGAAATATAACTTTTGAAAGAAGATATGCAGGTAGGGTGGAAACAGGCGTTGCGGGCAAAACAGACCCTTTAATGGGAAGAGCAGTGTGATTAAAAATTCAGAAAGCAGGGGGATAAAAGCTTTTTTTCTTTATTCAAAATGATTATAGTTTTATACTGAAATTTCAATTAACTGAGTATGAAACGAACCCTGCTCCCACTGGCCTTTATTCTTTTTATTCAACTTGCCGGTACTCATCTGTATTCGCAATCGCTTTACGAAATAAGGTTTGCTGACAAGCAAAAGAATTCATACACTGCGTTTCTCGTTTTCTTTAACGAGAACAACGCTTATATGCGCATTGCTTACAACAACAGCAATGCTTACAACGTAGTAAATGTTAACTACACTTCAAAAAATGGAGTCAACAGCCAGGGCACTCAATATTCCATGCTTATTGGTTATCACCCGGTTTACATTACAGAGAACAAAGCAGGGCTCAGGTACAATCCTGATTATTTTATTTGGTTCTTTGATAAGCAAACACAGAAATGGGACACACCTTATACAACGGATGATTCTTTGCTGAACCCAAACAATTATATCCGTGTCAGCTCCTATACAAAACTGGATCCGAAAACCATTACTGATGAATACCTTCGCCAGTTCTTTGGAACCTATGAACAGGAATACACCTTAATGAAAAAAATGTGTGGCCTCACCCAGGCAGATGTAACGACAAAAGTGAATAACAAGAATAATTCATCCTCCACTTTGCATCTTGTTCTTATCGCCAACACATTTGATCCCACTATTGGTACGGGTTGTACTACCGATGAAAAGAATTTAAGAAATGAATTCAGCCAGGTGGCGGATGCGCTGGGTGTTTCTTTCCGGGAATACATTGTGGATGGCTCTTCTTTTTCAAAAGCAAATGTGACTTCAACATTAAACTCCCTGCAACCGGCAAGCAATGATATTGTTTTGTTCATATACAGGGGACATGGTTTCCGATGGAAGAATCAAACGGAAGACTGGCCACGCATGGATCTTCGCCCTTCATCTTACATGGCCATCAATGACAACAGTTCCATGAATCTTGCTGAAGTGTACAGCACTCTTAAAAGCAAGGGTGCAAGATTAAATATCATTCTCGGAGATTGCTGCAATAGTGAGATCGATGCTTCGTCAGTAACAACAAGCAATTATCTCACCTTCCAGGTAGATAATAATTCGGATATATCCAAACTGAAAAGACTTTTTATGGAGAGCAATGGTATTATTCTTTCGTCAGCCGCGCAAAAAGGAGAAGTATCATGGAACACTCCGCAGGGCGGATTATATTCTATGAGTTTTTTACAAGCTCTGCGGGAAAATATCAGTTACCTGAGTAATGATGCCTGTAGTTGGGATAACATCATTTCAAAGACAATTAATCTTGCACGCAATAAGTCCACTCCTACTTACTGTTCTAATTGTACGCTCCAGGATGGTATTAAATATGTAAGTGTGGTGGGTGATTAATGAGAGCTTGTTTTTTTAGCTGCTTTTATAATTCGCAAAAAGTGACAAACATCGTAACTTAAATATCAGTTAAGGTGAACAACTGATGTCGTTATTACACTTCCTGTTCATTAATCATAAAATGCAGCTATATGGAAAATAAAACAATGGCAGCCACAATGGCTCCAACCATGATGCCGGATAATGCGCATAAAGATATTCCCGGTAATCCCTCCACCGCTAAAAGCAGTGTCACTAAATTAAATGACCGGAGCAATGGGAAACCGCTTCGTGTGTTGAGTGAAGATGACTGGAATTTCTGGATAACAAATGGATATGTAGTTATAAAAAATGCAGTTCCCCGTGAACAGGCATCGGCTACTGCAAAATTTCTTTGGGAGTTCGAAGAGAAAGATCCCAATGATCCTCAAACATGGTACACACCTCCCCGTGCTGAAATGCAGATGAAAGAACTGACCAATACAGGCATGGTAGAAGTGTACAATCACCAGCAATTATGGAATAACAGGATGACACAAAAAATTTATGATGCATTCGCAGATATTTGGGGAACAGAAAAATTATGGGTTACCATTGACAGGGCCAATTTGAATTTTCCGATAAGGCCGGGGTTCGAATACAAAGGTTTTATTCATTGGGATTATGATCCCGAAACAAAACCGGTGAATGTACAGGGAGTATTGGCACTGGCTGATCAGACAGATGAAAACATGGGAGGCTTTCAATGTTTGCCTGAATTGTTTCGCACCTATGATACATGGAAACTCACTCAACCGGAAGACCGTGATCATTTCAAACCTGATATCACAGGTTTTGATTTGGTAAAAGTAAAAATGGAAGCAGGCGACTTACTTATTTTTAACAGTCTGCAGCCACACGGCATACGTCCGAATATGAGTAGTAATAAAGTTCGCATTGCTCAATATATCTCCATGATGCCTGCACAGGAAGATAATGAACCATTGCGTCAATGGCGAATTAATTCGTGGAAAGACAGGGTGGCGCCTGAAGGTTATGCTTTTCCCGGTGATCCGCGTAAATGGGAACAAACTAAATATCCCACCGCTGAGTTGAATGAATTGGGTAAAAAATTATTAGGGTTGGAAAAATGGTAAAGCTTTCATGAGTGTATGCAGGAATCAGTATTACCATTTAAAGTGCTTCTTCATTGCGTTCGGATAATCGGCGAGAGCTATTTCCGGTTCGCCAATTTCAGGATGCCACAATTTTTCCCATTCAAAACTGTAGTAGCCTTTGTAACCTCCTTTGTATAATATATCGATCGCTTCAAAGATGGGAACGTCGCCTTGTCCGAGTAATGTATAGTGCGGTGTGCCATCGACAAGTTTTGCATCCTTAATATGTGTATGATGAATATAATCCTTTAGAATTTCATAAACCTGCGCCGGCGGTTCTTTTGATACCGTCCACATATTACTTACGTCCCAAACCAGTCCCACGTTAGGATGATTAACCTTATCCATGATCTGTTTTATCAAAGCGCTTTCAACCAATTCTCCATGAGTTTCCATCAGCGCCATCACATTGCTTCCTTTTGCATGATCTCCTGCTTCCTGCAATCCTTCCACAATTAATTCGATTGTGGCGTCGCGATTTTCTTTAGGCAACTTGTTTGGGAAAACTCTCACGTATGGGCACTCCAGCTTTTGTGCGAGGTCTATGAATCTTTTGGCTTCATCCAAATTCTTCTTGCGTTCGGCTGGATCGCTATGATGCATTTCAGCAGACGAACCAAGATCAACAAATTTTAACTCCTTTATCCTTCATGAGTCTCATCGTGGCTGCAATATTTTCCGCAGTATTAAATTCGTTGCATTGCGGAAGGTCCATCTGTCGCTGTATACCACGAACCTCGATGCCGCTATAATTATTTGCTGCTGCAAAATTTACAATTTTGTCGAAGGGCCAATCCGGGCAACCGAGTGTGGAAAATGACAATTTCATTTCTTCTTTTTTTAAAACAAAATCGGAACCTGCAAGCGCAAGCACAAGAAATCCGGTTGACGTTTTGATAAATTGTCTGCGTGAAGAATAATGTTTCATAAAAATTATTTCATGAATAACAATACATGCAAAGAAAAATTATAATCAACAACTCAAATTCTTACAATTCCGGAGGCAGATTGCAGAATTGTTTCTAAATCATTCCTGTCTATTTCAGAAAATTTAACCGGAGGCGCCGGATCTATGTCGTACTCATTCAACTGCAATTGCCACCAGCCTACATTTTTCCATTTTCCCAGTTTATATCCTACGTTCCTGTACATGGCAAAAAATTCAAAACCCATTTTTTCGTGAAAAGCCACGCTGTTATCATTGGGCAAATTAATGACGGCATACACATTCCGAAACTGCTGAAGTTTTAAAATTTCTATTAGTGCCGTGTACAATGCTTTTCCTACTCCGCCGCGCTGGTAATCATCATGGACATACACTGAGCTTTCAAGGCTCCATTGATAGGCAGTTCGCTCACGATGTTTAGTTCCGTATGCATAACCTGCAATTACTTCATCAACTTCGCAAACCAGCCACGGCCAGCTTTGGAGGTATGTATTTATTCTTTCTTTAAAAGCGTCGACCGTGGGCACTTCTGTTTCAAAAGTGAAAGAGGTATTTTCAATGAAAGGAGCGTAAATATCCAGCATAGGAGCAGCATCGGCCGTTCTTGCAATGCGGATAATATTCATAGAATTTGATTGTGTCGAAAAAATATTTCCCTACAATTTACTCTTTATACAGTAAAGCCGCACCAAAAACTCCGGCACTATCCCCCAACACCGGTTTGCAGATCGGTGTTGTCAATTTACCGTTGTTGAAAACATATTTTTTTATTCGTTCGTATCCTTCCGTATATAAGAGATCAATATTACCTACTCCGCCGCCAATGACAAAAAGGTCGGGGTCTATTATATTCACAAGTACCGATATTGCTTTTCCATAATTTTCAAGCAGGCGTTCAATCGTCGCCGTTGCATGTTTGTCGGTTCCGTCCAGGTGTTTCTGAAGAATTTCTTTTAGTGATAAAACTTTTCCGCTGATCTTAGTATAATAATTCTGTAAGCCGGGCCCTGAAATTACTTTTTCAACGCATCCCTGCTTACCGCAGTAACAAGGATCGCCATTTTCTTCCAAAATATTATGACCCCATTCGCCACCTAATCCGTGCCTGCCATCAATGATCTTTCTATTTACGATCAATCCTCCTCCTACCCCTGTTCCCATAATCACACCGAAGATCACTTCTGCGTTTGGATATTGTTTTCCTGCACCCATAAGTGCTTCGGCCAATGCAAAACAGTTTGCATCATTAGCCAGCTTTACCGGAAGAGACAATATTTTTTTAAGATCATCTTTCATCGGCATGCCGTTCATACAAACGGTATTGCAATTCTTCATCAATTCAGTTTCGGGTTCCAGTACGCCGGGTGTAGCAAATCCGATCGCGGAAGGCTGCTCTCCCGTTTCACCAATTACCTGGTCAACCAATTTTTTTATCTGAGAGAGAATATGAGAATACCCTTTGTCGGCTTCGGTAGCTATTCTCTTTCGAATAACTGTATCAAGATTCGGAGCCAATACAGCACATTCAATTTTGGTTCCGCCCAGATCAATTCCCCAAAGTTTGGCATTGCTCATTGTATAAAATTAATGGATGATCGAATAAGCAACGAATATAAATGGAAACTGAAAACCGGTATTCAAAAGCGGAGCAAAAATTATTTACGGAGTCATAGAGGCATTTTAGAGCTTTTCAGCATCATGCTGAATAAAGAATTCATAAAGTTTCATAAATACAAATACGAGCAAGTCTTTTATATAATGAAACTCAAACAAAACAATGATCAAAACTAAGATCCAAATGGCAGTATATATATCATGAATGCCCATATCTAACCTCTACCGCAAAATTAGTAAATATTGCTGCTTCATTTAGCTGACGTAGGTCATTTGAAAATATGATTAGATAGTGACCAATCTCAAAGCAAACATTGATGACTGTCACCCACAATGATCCTTCCGGGGAATAATTTACAAGCATGTTAGTTGCAGAAAAGCCGGTCATAAAAAGGCAACGAAAAGTTGTTTCAAAAGAATTTTCAGAGAACTACGTTAGATTGATACGTGGAGGCCATGAATATTTTAACCTGTTGAAGAAAATGATCAGTGAAGCAAAAGAAACTATTCATTTACAAACATATATTTTTGATGACGACGCCACAGGAAGCGAAATCGCCGACGCATTAATTGATGCTGCAAAAAAAAATGTAAAAGTTTACTTGTTGCCGGATGGCTATGCTTCGCAATCGTTATCCCATGCACTTATTCATCGTTTACGTTCAGGCGGTGTAAACTTTCGTTTTTTTCAACCTGTCTTCAAGAGTAAATATTTTTATTTTGGACGCAGATTACATCACAAACTATTAGTGGTTGATGGAAAAGCGGCGCTGGTCGGAGGCATTAATATTTCAAACAAATACAATGACCGGAGCGGGATTCCGGCGTGGCTGGATTTTGCATTATATGTAAAAGGGCCCATAGCAAAAGAACTGTGCATTCTTTCTTACAAAACATGGAAAGGTTTTCCTAAAGTAATGGGTCAAACACCCTGCGAAACCAAACAAACCAGGTTTAATATAAACGGCGAAGAGAAAGCATTGGTTAGAATGAGAAGGAACGACTGGGTGAGAGGGAAAAAACAAATCTCTGCCAGTTATACTGAAATGCTGAAAAATGCAAAGGAAGAAGTAATTATCCTATGCAGTTATTTTTTACCGGGGCATGAGATACGGAACCAGCTAATGAACGCAGCAAATCGCGGGGTTAAAATAAAGATCATCATGGCCGGCAGATCAGACGTGAAGATCGCAAAGCAGGCAGAAAGATTTATTTACAAAAAACTGCTGGAAAATAACATCGGGATATATGAATATCAGAAAACAATATTGCATGGAAAAGTTATGGTATGCGATCGCAAAAGGGTGACGATCGGTTCATACAATGTAAACAACATTAGTGCCCATGCAAGTATTGAATTAAATCTTGACGTGTATGATCCGATTTTTGGCGGGGAAATTAATGATTTACTGCAAGATATTATCGCGAAGGATTGTATTCGTATTACAAAGGACTGGGTGGAAAAAAAGATTCATTTTGCTGAAAGAATAAAACAATGGATATCTTACGAAATCATCCGGTTTACTTTATACGTCTGTACTTTTTATTTTAAGCAACAATCTTAATTTTTTAATACTATTAATAAAAATAGAAAGGTGAAATTCTATTGGAAAATGATTTCACCCTTTAGTTCATTCTTTCTATTTTTGCAGCCCTTATGGCGGGATAGCTCAGGCGGTTAGAGCGCAGGATTCATATCCGCCTAAGGCGGACATGAGTTCAACTCAACGGAAAAAAATTGGCGGGATAGCTCAGGCGGTTAGAGCGTTGGATTCATAACCCAAAGGTCTCGGGTTCAACTCCCGATCCCGCTACACAAAGGCTCTGATAAAAAGAGCCTTTTTTATGTTTTATACCGTCTACATATTGTACTCCTCAACTAGTAATAAAATCTATATTGGTCAATCTTCAAATATGGTTGAACGTTTCCATTCTCACAACATTTATGGAAAAGGTTGGACAAAAAGATTTCGGCCATGGATCGTTATTTATACTCAGCACTTCACTGATAAAAAACAAGCCTTGCTACGGGAAAAGCAGTTGAAGTCCGGGAAAGGAAGAGAGTGGATTTGGAATAAAATAAAAACTGATTTTCCTGACGCAGGATTCATATCCGCCTAAGGCGGACTGGGTTCAACTCCCATCTCCGCTACTAAAAAGTCCCGGTTTGCCGGGACTTTTTTATTTTGCGCCACCCTCACTATTTTTTCCCTCCGCTTACTTTTGCAATGATAAAGATGATCAACGCGATAAAAGCCAGTACTAAAAAAATGCCCCATACCATTCCAGCTTTGAAAATTCCTGATACTACCGAGCAACTCCCTAAAGAGAAAGCCATTAAGCAAACGAGTGAAAAAATAAATAATCTCATACCGTTTCTTTCCCTCTATTTCAAAACGCATACCTTTTTTTATTTACACAAAAAGTACGGGCTAATTGAAGAGCGCATTGCTGTTATTGTGGAAAGTATTACCCAGTTACTTTCTCTGACTGTTATTGATCTGATTAAAGTAAGGAGAGCGGGTCGATGATGACAAGCAATTAAAATGAAAGCAACCGGCTTAAACATTTTGTGACCTTTTGCCCATCGGGAAGCATTTCTTTTTCCAATCCAATATTCAATGGAACTGCAGGAAGGTCCAAAGCGCCTAAAACCTGCACCGGCGCATCAAGCCATTTAAAACATTCTTTTGAAATGCGACCCGCAAGTGCTTCTGCAAAAGAATTCGTTTGTTGCTCTTCCGTTAACACCAGGCATTTCCCGATGTTTTTTTACAGTTTCAAAAATTAATTCTTCATCCAAAGGAAATAAAGTTCTCAAATCTAAAATTTCAACTCTGCCGGAAAAATTTTTAGCAGCAGCTTTGGCCCAGTACACACCCATGCCATATGTCACAATACAACAGCTTTCTCCATTCGCTGTTTTTTCATCACTTGCTTTTAAAACGATGTTTGCTTTGCCAAACGGAAGAATATAATCTTTTGATGGTTCAATTGTTCTTGCCTCCTCGGTTCCCGGCACTTTACTCCAGTACAGTCCTTTATGTTCCAGCATTACTACTGGGTTTGGATCAAGAAAAGCGGCTTTCATCAAACCTTTCATATCAGCAGCGTTTGATGGATATGCGATCTTTATTCCTTTGATCGACAAAAGCATTGTTTCTACGCAACCGCTATGATAAGGTCCGCCTCCACCATAAGCACCTACGGGTACCCTGATTATTGCACTAACAGGAAACTGACCGATGGTAAGATAGGAGGATTTTGAAATTTCACTGACCAATTGATTAATGCCGGGATAAATATAATCGGCAAACTGTACCTCAACGATCGGCTTCACTCCTACAGCACTCATGCCAACAGTGGAGCCAATTATATACGCTTCCTGTATGGCAGTATTGAACACGCGATGATCGCCAAATTGCTCTGCCAGCGTTGCTGTTTCGCGAAATACACCACCCAATCTCCTTCCCACATCCTGTCCGTATAAAACAACATTGGGATTGTCCTCCATTATTTCCCGTATTGCAAATAAGGCAGCATCCACCATCATTATCTTTCCTTTGCCGGCAGGCATTCTTTGTCCTTTTTCTTCAGTAACGGAAGTTGGTAAAAAGACATGATCATAAATTTTTTTTGGATCAGGTTCTGCTGAAGTTACTGCCCCGGGCGAAAGCGTCTCTAATTTCTTTTTCAATTTCTGACTCAATATTGTTTATTGAATTTTCATCAATCGCGGTCTGTAACAAATGGCTTTTTAATTTTGGTAACGGATCGTTTTCAAAATGTTTGGCCAGGTCTTCTTCTGTTCGGTAAAACTCTTTTCTTACGCCACTCGTGTGATGATTAAGTAAACAAACTTTTGCATGAACCAACCATGGTCTTCTTGTTTCTCTTACATCACTAATTACCTGTTGCATTATTTCATAGCTCTGAATAAAATCTGTTCCATCTACACGAATCCTATTCATGCCCTTAAATCCTTCTGCATATTCATACGCATCCATCGCTCTTGATTCTTCCGCCGAAACACTAATGCCCCAATGATTATCCTGCACGAGGAAAATAATCGGTAACTGTTTTAAAACTGCAAACTGAAATGCTTCGCTTACTTCACCTTCCGTTACCGATGCATCGCCCAATGAACATATTGTTACCGGTCTTTCATTCATTATTGACTGATCGCCCGTTTTTTCCAAATACTGAATGCCCTGCGCCACCCCTGTCGTTGGAATTGCCTGCATGCCGGTAGCGCTGCTTTGATGAATGATCTTCGGTTTCCCAGGTTTATTATTTGCCGGGTGAGAATAATACGACCTGCCACCGGAAAAGGGATCATCCGCTTTGGTGAGTAACTGCAGCATCAATTCATAAGGAGAATAGCCAATTGCCAACAGCAGGCTTTCATCGCGGTAATAGGGACTTACATAATCATATGGTTTTAATTGAAACCCTGTAGCTAATTGTATTGCCTCATGCCCTCTTGAAGTTGAATGAACGTATTTGCAGATCTGTCGATTGGCTTCATAGGTTTCGGCCATAATCTTTGCTGAATACATTAACCGATAAGCCTTTAATAAAATTTCCTGGTCCATAGCAAGCATTGAACGAACAAAAATAGGCAATTGAAAACAGTGATCTAATGACTTGATTAAGCGTTCGGGCACTCGATTTATTGCATGAACTTCCTGGAATTAAATTTGCCCGAAGCATGAATATTTTAAACGACCTTACACATTACACAATAAAACATATCGGCGAAAGACAGTGAAACGTGGAAAATTGTGTCTTGCATTACTGAAGTCAAAAAGAATAGAAATTTGCTAAAGAGATCTTTTTAGAAAAGAAACAATGAAGAAAGGGTAAAAAGAACCCCGACTAAAAGTCGGGGGCCCTAATCAAAAACCATTAACCATTAAACCTTATCCTATGAAAATTCGGGTCTAAGATCGGAATATTTTCTTAACATTTAAATTTATATGAAGTTTTTTTTGAAATATCTTTTTCAAGAGCAACTTCTTGTCAAAAAAATTGACAAATTCGAACTTTGTATCGACAAATTTGCTCTGCAACCGTTTGCACAAATATTTTAATTTGAATCATGAAAAAAATTGTAATTGCAATCACAGGCGCCAGTGGCTCGGTGTATGCGAAACTGCTTCTCGACAAATTGGAAGAAATAAAGCAATGGGAAGAACTGGCGATAGTCATGTCTGAAAATGCCAGGCAGGTATGGCAAACTGAAATGGACGATGACAGTTATAAAAACTATTCATTCAAAACTTTTGCGACTACTGACTTTACAGCTCCTTTTGCGTCAGGCTCAGGGAAATTTGATACGATGATCATTATCCCCTGTTCGATGGGGACACTCGGAAGAATTGCAAGCGGCGTTTCGAATGATCTTATTTCCAGGGCAGCTGATGTGATTTTGAAAGAACGAAGAAAACTGATCTGTGTGATTCGGGATACTCCTTACAATCTTATTCATATTCGAAATATGGAAACGATCACTTTAGCCGGCGGAATAATTTGCCCGGCTACTCCTTCATTTTACAGTAAACCATCCACTATTGAGGAAGTAGCAGCAACCGTTGTAGACAGAGTTCTTGACCTTGCCGGTTTTGATATTAAGACATTCCGCTGGGGAAATGATTGAGGAAAAAAAATTCTGGTTGTTATTTGCTGAATGGTTTCACACTAATTGTAAATAAAATACCTCCGCTATTCAGATGCACTTTACCAACTCCAATGCCTGTTAACGGAATTTCAACATATGGTTCAGCTGATATGGACAAAGTGCGATTTATCTGACGGGAATATCCTGCCGATAGATCAAGAACTGAAAAATAATGTTTATTCTCATATTTGGTTTGATAAGAATGATAGTATGTTGAAGAAGCGGATTCATATTTATAAACGTATTTCTCACTTTTCATCAGATAAGATGAAAGACCCACTCCTGCGAACCAATTACTTTTATTTGTCGCATCGAAAGCGTAATTAACTTTCAACGGTATTTCAATCACCTGGCAATTTGCATTAGCCCCTTCAAACTTTGTACTCGGAGGCGTATAGGAAAGCTTGTAGTCATTAGGACTGGCCCAGTAAATTTTTTTGGATAGATATACACCTGTTTTTACGGTAAACCGGTCAAAAATATACCCTACTCCTCCTCCATACACTAACGTGGTTTTTCCTGTTTTGCTGCCACCCGCTTTACTTACGTCAGGGCCGGCAGAAACAGAAAAACTGAAGCCATTTTTATTCTTTAATGCTTTTTTAGACTGTGCCGTTTTTTTATCTGCAGATTCTGACGCACTATCCGGGTTCGATTTTATATCATTTCGTGCTGAGCCCACCGCATCATTTTTTATAATAGAAGTATTACCGGTTTTCGTTTCATCATTATTTGTTTCTGCGGAATTTAATTTTGCTGTAGCTTGATCCGTTGGGTTATTTGAAACTGCTTCCTGTGCATTCTTTGTGGTATTCTCACTAATGACATTATCGTTATCCGGGCGGTTAACCTTATTCAATACAGAACCGCTTTTAGTAACAGGTTTATTTTTTCCCGAACTATTATCGTAAGCAACAGGGCGTCGCGATTGTTTATTTGAAGACAGATCGACAACACTCAATCCAACATCCGTTTTCTTTTCCGCGGGCTGTTGCCCTGCAATTTTATTATCGTTCTTTTTATTTAGCTGATCGCTTTCGGAAGGCGAGATGGATTTACCATCCTGATCAAGGGCCGGAGTTGAAGAAGGCTGCGGAACTTTAGTCTGATTTTTTTGAGCAAATTCAGATGAAACGGGTTTTTTATTCCATGGTTTAGATATAGCAACGTATAATCCACCCCCCAACAATAGAAAACCCAGCAAGAAGAAAAGTATTCTTCTCCTGTCATCCTTTTGTTGAGGCAGATGCTCGTCCAGCAATTTTTCCATCTTCCGCCATGCTTTTTCATCATAAGCGGGATGATGCTGGTCTGCAGCCTCCTTAATTTTTTTATCAAAATCTTCAAACGGCATTTTTTCTTACTTGTATTTGATTTTGCTGAAATAATATTTTTTGAAGCTGCCTCCTCGCTTTTGCCAGGTTCGATTTCGAAGTCCCGATGGAAATACCCAGGCGTTCGGATATTTCCTCATGACTGAGCCCCTCAATGATAAAAAGATTTAAAACAGTTCTATAACCCGGTGTCAAATCCTGGATAGATCTTATTATCTCTTCATAAGAAATTCTATCCAACGCATCCTCGCCACCTGAAGAAACCTGTATAACTCCATTGTCAATGTCTGTTGTAAACTGGTGCTTTTGATTTTTGCGGAAATGGTCAATGGCAGTATATACCATTATTTTGCGCAACCATCCTTTGAAAGAGCTCACCACATCACTGTAAGCAGGTTTATAGCGATGGACTTCTTTAAATACCTTAAGAAACCCGTCGTTTAATATTTCCACGGCGTCTTCCTGGTTATGGGTGTATCGATCGCATACTGCCATAGCATATCCATAGAAAGAGCTGTAAATTTTTTTCTGGCTCTCCCTATTATTCATTGCACATCTTTCCAGGTGCATCGTCAATTCATCGGCTGACAGCAAATTCCTCGGTTTAATTATAAGATACTAATCGAAAAAGAGGTATTAAGGGTTGCCTTGTTGTAAGTTACGCACTTTTGAAAGGTGTATTCAATTCCAATCAAACCGAAAAAAATCCTGCAAGAAACTTTGTAAAAATGATATATAAGGCAAAAAAGCTCAAAAGATTCATAACGAAGCTGGTGGCAAGTATCCTCCCCCAACTCATTGTTGTATTCAAGAGCTTTATCAACCATCCCTCAAAAATAGATGTAATACAGTAAAGTATGAATAATTCAGATACCTGTGACATGGCAAATTCCTTCTTATTAAAAATCAAAAACAGGAACACGCCTAGCAACAGGGATCCAATATTTGCCATAATGGAATCGACAAGACTTTTCCCGAAACGATCAAACTTGAAAAGCATCATAACAATGGTCTCTATTATTACCGTGAATACACCCATTCCAAAAAGCACCAATCCTACCCTGATAAGACTCCAGTCAACGGACAACAAATAGCTTTTCATAACAACAATTTATTCCTAAAAGTAAAATAAAACAAAGTAATGTTGTCTCTTACTTCATCACCGGTAATTCTATATACGTAGGAAATTGTGAGTTGAAATAAATTCTTTGAGTTGCTTTTATAAAATCTGTGTCTTTCGCTTCAAAAATATTGGGAACAAATTTCTGTGGGTTACGATCAATAACAGGAAACCATGTACTCTGAACCTGGATAATAATTCGTGTCCTTTTTTGAATGTATGATTGATGTCATGAAGATCGATTGTAAACTCTTCAGGTTTATTCGGAACAAGTGGCGCAGGATGGGAAAAACTCTTTCTGAATCGTCCCCTGAATACCTCCATAGCCACCGGAAACTGGTAGCCACTCATGAGGAAATTTTTCGAATCAAAATTTGGATAAACATCAATCAGTTTCACGATCCAGTCGGCATCGGTGCCGGTAGTGCTGGCAAACAAATGTGCTATGATTTTGCCGGTTACTGTTAGATCTTCAGTCAATGTATCCATCACAAAACTTACAACGTCCGGTCGCGTATAAACAAATCGCTGATCCTGCACTTGCCATGGCCGCCAATGACTGCCTGGCCCGTAAGTTGCTTCAATAGGCAAAGCCCTGTAAGGAACAGGCTTTGCGGGATCACTCACATAACTAATGCTGCCCGATGTGAAGTAGGCTTTGTAAATGAACAGGTATTATTTGGCCCCGCATACAATTTTCATGATCGTAGCTTCTTTGGGCGGCCACGAAGAATAAGTTTTCCATTGATTGCTGCCTGTTTGAAAACAAGTGGCTTCATCAAATTTTCCATCACCGATTCCCTTTAGCCAGTAATCAAACCATTTCTTCTGCAATTCCCGGAAATATCAGCGGTATTTGTTTCAAAAGAAATTTTTCCGAGGCTATCGGCTACAGGCCTGCTCCATTGACCATGAATCCATGGTCCCAATACAATATAATTTCGATTGAAGCTGTCCTTCTTCTCCATATGATCATACATCAATTGCGGCCCATTGATATCTTCCTGGTCAAAATAACCACCCACATGCAGCATAGGTGTTTGCGGATAGGGAACATAACTTAACGGAGAATTTTTTTGCCAGTACGCGTCATAACCCGGATGCTGAACAAAGCTGTTCCATGTCGGGATTTTATTATGAAAATATTTTTCATTTACATTTTTTAAAGAGCCGAGATGTAAATACCAATCGTAAAGATCAAATTGAGGAAAAGGAAAATCACTGTCTGTTGTTTTATCAAATTCCACTTCGTAAGTATATTCCATTCCGTAACTGAGCCTGAATGCACCATTATGATGAAAATCGTCACCTAAAAACAAGTCGCCCATACAAGCCTGTTCCGAAGCGGCTTTCAGCGCCGGATGCGGATCAACAGAGCCCACTAATGCAAGCCATCCGGGATATGAAATTCCAAATATGCCAACCTTACCATTATTGTTCGCAACATTTTTTATCAGCCAGTCAATGGTATCCCATGTATCAGTGCTTTCATCAATCGCTCCTTTTTCTGTTTCGTGAATTAGAGGCTGATGTATCTGCATAGTACCTTCGCTCTTGTATTTGCCACGAATGTCCTGCTTGATGAAAATGTAACCTTCTCTTGCCATTCCTGATATATAGGGAATGTCTACAGGATTATAATTATCGGGCAGAGTAGCGCCGTAAGGTGTTCTTTGAATCAAGATCGGAACAGGTTCCTTTGCACCAATGGGTGCTACTATTGTAGTAAATAATTTCACACCATCCCGCATAGGAATCATTGCAGTGGTGACTTTATAAGAAGTAATGTCGCCAGTTTGTGAAATGACCTCATTAACATAAAAGACCAAAACAAAAAGTGAAAAAAATATCTTCCTCATGTTCTTTGAGATAAAGAAATTAAACAATGCTGTTTGACCACTATTTTATAAATAGCGGAATATACTCATTCCGACGATTGCAAAAATTAATAAAGTAGCAATAAACTTACTGGCAACGCCCAGTCGCCTGCCCAGCATGTTGAGCTGTTCAATTTGTGAATGAGTGGGCTTTCCTCGGCTGCTGCGATCTCCTTTCCAATCTTTGCTATCTTCATACCGCTTGGTCGATTTATTGAAAATCCAATTAGAAAAGCAATAATCGCCAGTACACCGCCGGATGTAAGAACTATCCCATTTTTGCTGGATAACCACTCCGATTGAAGTCCCGCTGATACTTTCCAGATTAATAATACCCCGGCCACTACGGTTATAATAGCGAGGAACATCATAACGACAGGAAAACGATTGGTCTTTACAAGTTGCTGCATCACTTTGATACCTTCCGGTCCGGAAGCTTTCATTGCAGGATCAACAAAAAGAGCAAGAAAGATTGCTCCGCCGGCCCAAAATATTCCGCAACCGATATGGAGCAGGCGAAGAATGAGTAAATAAGAATTGTCATTCATAACAGTTGGTTTTGGTGAATAACAATCAAATTAGTGTTTTTTTACTATAGCCGTTTCGGTTAAGTAAAAAAAAGAATGCCATGAAATTTCATGGCATATTAAAAATGAATTTTTGATTACACGATCGCTTCACTACCATTTTCCTGTGGCGCGGTTGAAGTGTGCTTTACAGCTTTTATTTTTGTGGGCTTTTTTATTTTTTGCCGTTGCTTCCCAATCGCTTTTGCAATGTCTGCCGCAAAGAGTTTACTTGCTTTTTTAAGATTGGTCTCAAAATTTTTTTCCTTGACGTTGCTTCTGTATTCAGCCAAAGCTGTTGCAATTTTTTCAGATACTATTCTTCTAGCTTCTTTTTTTGATAACTTTTTCGACGATTTCTGTAATATATCGTTCATAGCTTATTAATTTAATAACCTAAATTTAATTGTAAATTAATATTCCCCATGTTAAGTTTTCTGCTATCTCTTATTACAGGTGTTCGTTAAGTCTAAAATACAACTTGAGCATCATGATTCCTTTCGTATAAAACCCTTGATATACAAGGCTTCCAGTGGTTAAACACCGGGTTGATGATACTGAAAGAGTAAACAAATGGGTTTTTATGCTGGCTGGACGCACACTAATTTTACACCATCAAAGAAATTTAAACACTGCTCTTGTCTTTTAAGGATGCCTTCTGACCACTGCACAATTAGTTTGTTTCTTGCTTGCCTCTGACCGATTGCCTATAACGTTTGCGCCTCTCTTACTTAACAATTACTTGTCATAGTTCCACGGTTGTATGCTTAATAAGAATTTAGTAAACCCATTCTTAACAAAAAAATGAAGTATTATGAAAACAAGAATTAGAAATTTTGGAACTGTCGCTTTATTAGTGGCTTTTAGTTTGATTGGAACTGCAACATTCGCCAACAATGGAAATGGAGACACTCCCGCAGCACAACTGAAATATATAGGTAGTGTAGAGCACCAACCTTTATTTCAACTTGATCTTAACGGAACTAAAGAAGAGTATTATTCTATTTCGATCAAGGATCAGCAGGGACAAGTACTGTACAATGAAAAAGTAAAAGCAAAAACGTTCACAAGAACATTTCGCTTGGATACTGATGATCTTGGCGATGCTAAGTTGACTGTAGAAGTTAGAAGCTATAGCAGCGACAAACCGGAAGTATTCACTATTAACAGGGAAACCCGTTTTGTTGAAGAAAACAGCGTAAGCAAACTTTAATTTAATCCGTAAACAACATAACAGTCAGTTTGCAGTGCATCCCGATCTATCGGGATGCATTTTTTATTTCAGAATAAATTGTGAAACGCAACTCAGCTCTGGAATTGCTTCCTGATCAAATTTAAGGCGCTGCCGGCTTTGAACCATTGAATTTGTTGTTTATTATAGGTATGATTCACCATTACCTTATCCTCAGACCCATCACGATGATGAAGAACCATCGTCAACTGTTTGCCCGGCGCAAATTCCGTCAGACCAATTATATCAATAACATCATCTTCCTGCACTTTGTCATAATCACTTTTGTCTGCAAACGTGAGAGCCAGCATCCCCTGTTTTTTTAAATTAGTCTCATGAATTCTTGCAAAACTCTTTACGATAATCGCACGAACACCAAGGTGTCTTGGTTCCATAGCCGCATGTTCTCTTGAAGAACCTTCGCCATAGTTTTCATCACCAACAACCACCGAACCGATGCCGAGTTGTTTGTATTGACGCTGCGTCGCAGGGACAGGGCCGTATTCTCCTGTTACCTGGCTTTTTACTGAATCTGTTTTGTCGTTAAAAAAATTAATAGCACCGATCAGCATGTTGTTACTTATGTTATCCAAATGCCCGCGGAATTTAAGCCATGGACCCGCCATGGAAATATGATCAGTTGTACACTTTCCTTTTGCTTTGATCAATAATTTCATACCTGTAAGATCAGTTCCCTCCCATTGCGGAAAAGGCGCCAGCAATTGCAAACGCTGACTATCTGATTTTACCACCACCTGCACTTTGCTTCCATCTTTTGCGGGTTGCTGATATCCCGGGTCGTCTACATCAAAACCAAGTGGCGGTAGCTCAAAGCCTGTAGGTTCCGCCAATTTTACGTCTTCGCCTTTTTCATTTTTTAATGTATCGGTAATAGGATTGAAGGCGATGGTGCCCGCCATTGCCAAAGCGGTTACTATTTCCGGTGAGGCTACAAATGCATGTGTGCTTGCCAGGCCATCGTTTCTTTTTGCAAAATTTCTATTGTAAGAAGTAAGAATTGTATTCTTCCTGTTTGGATCATCGATATGCCTGGCCCATTGCCCGATGCACGGACCACAGGCATTTGCCAATACAATACCTCCTACTTCTTCAAATTCCTTAATAAACCCATCTCTTTCTATGGTAAAGCGAACCTGTTCACTTCCCGGAGTAATGGTAAACTCACTTGCAGCTTTTAATCCCTTACTCAATGCATCTTTTACAATAGAGGCTGAGCGACTCATGTCCTCGTAAGAAGAATTTGTGCAGCTTCCTATCAAGGCTACTTCCAGTTTAGCCGGCCAGCCATTTTTTTCAACGGCGCCCTTTATCTGCGAAATCGGCGTAGCAAGGTCAGGCGTAAACGGACCATTAAGGTATGGTTCCAGTTTATTAAGATCTAAATGCAAAACCTGGTCGTAATATTTTTCAGGTTCATTATACACTTCACTGTCGGGACGCAGGTGTTCGCGAATTCCATCTGCCAGCGCCGCTACATCTTCACGACCTGTAGATCTCAGGTATGCGCTCATCTTGGAGTCGTATGCAAATAATGAACAGGTTGCACCTATCTCCGCACCCATATTACAGATAGTTCCTTTGCCGGTTGCACTCAAACTGTCTGCTCCTTCACCAAAGTACTCGACAATAGCTCCCGTACCTCCTTTTACAGTTAACTGGCCAGCAACCCAGAGTATTACATCCTTTGCGCTTGTCCAACCGTTTATTTTACCGGTAAGTTTTACACCAATAATTTTTGGCATTTTTAATTCCCATGGAAGGCCGGCCATCACATCCACTGCGTCCGCGCCGCCAACGCCAATCGCAACCATTCCAAGACCACCGGCATTCGGAGTATGTGAATCCGTACCAATCATCATTCCGCCGGGAAAAGCATAATTTTCGAGCACAACCTGGTGAATAATTCCGGCCCCGGGTTTCCAAAAACCAATTCCATATTTATTGGAAATACTAGCTAAAAAATCATAGACTTCTTTATTTGTATCAATAGCCGTAGCCAGGTCTTTTGCGGCTCCCACTTTTGCCTGGATCAGGTGATCACAATGTACTGTTGAAGGAACAGCTACTTTTTCACGGCCACAGGTCATAAATTGCAGCAAAGCCATTTGTGCTGTGGCATCCTGCATCGCAACCCTGTCTGGTGCAAAATCAACGTAATCTTTTCCCCGCTCATAAGGTTTTGGGGGTGTTTGTGATAAATGTGAGTATAGATTTTTTTCTGCGAGAGTTAAAGGTTTGCCTGTTAATTTCCGGGCTGCTTCAATTTTGCCGGGCAATTTAGCATAGACATTCTTAATAAGATCAAGATCGAATAACATGACAAAGAATTTAAAATATTGAATATTGAAGATTTAAGATTTAAAATCAACTTCGACAATATTTAATCTCAAATCTTCAATCTTAAATCCGAACAGGGTGCGAATTTACTTAAATAACAATCTTGAAAAAAATCAGTTGTCTTTGTCTGTAATCTTTTTTGTCAGGAAAACGTCAATCAAAATATTAGTGGATTATTTTGATTGCAGATAAGGTCAAAATTTTTTATATTAGCCTTATGAATCGGTTCAAAAATTTTATTGAGTGGCAGGCGTTTGGTGTTTGTTCTGCCATCGGTGAAAAATTAGGTATCGCCACCAGCCGCATCCGCATGTGGTTTATTTATATTTCCTTTTTGACGGTCGGCTCCCCTGTTATTATTTATATGGTGATTGCCTTTTTGATGAACCTGAAAAAATATGCAAAGGCCGCCAAAAGAAATCCCTGGTTCTATTTGTGAAATGCAAATTGTAAATAAGTAAGTGGATCGGGATAGTTCCGGATTTCTAAATCAATTCGCCTAATTTCTTCACTACATTATCGATCTCGTCTTTTGTGTTGTATTTGCTGAAAGAAAAACGAACAGTAACAAGATTTGGGTTATTGTTAATGGCGTGAATTACATGAGAACCCTGGTCGGCGCCACTTGTACATGCACTTCCGCCGGATGCACAAATATGGTGAATGTCAAGATTAAAAAGGATCATTTCCGATTTTTCAGTTTTTGGAAAAGCAGCACTTAACACGGTGTATAAACTTCTTCCTTCCGCATCACCATTAAAGGAAACGTTTTTGATATTATTTCGAAGCTGCTCCATCATGTACGTTTTCAATGACTGAATATAGGCGCTGTCTTTCTCATGATCGTCCATTGCTATTTCGAGCGCCCTGGCAAAACCTACTATGCCATAAACATTTTCTGTCCCCGCCCGCATATTACGTTCCTGTCCCCCGCCAATGATCAGCGGATGAATCTTTACATTGTCATTTATATATAAAATGCCAACGCCCTTCGGTCCATGAAACTTATGACCGGAACCCGAGATAAAATGAACAGGCGTTTTTCTCAGATCGATCGGATAATGACCAACGGTTTGCACACAGTCAGAATGAAAAATAGCGTTGTATTTTTTACATAGATTGCCGACAGCATCGATATCAAGCAGATTACCTATTTCATTATTGGCATGCATTAATGTAACTAAACAACGATTTTCCTGTGAAGCCAGTTGTTCTTCCAGATCTTCAAGATCAACATGACCATTCGATAATAATTTTGCAAAACTGCTGGTGATGTCGCCTTCACTATAGTGCTCCACAGTATGCAATACCGCATGATGTTCAATGGGAGAAGAAATAATATGCCTGCAACCAAGATCATGAATGGATGCAGAAATGGCTGTATTATTACTTTCCGTTCCACCGCTGGTGAAGAATATTTCACCGGGATGAGCATTCAATAATTTTGCTACTGTTTTTCTTGCTGTCTCAATTGCCATTCTTGTCTCACGACCATAGGAATAAATAGAAGATGGATTGCCGAAATAAGTGGTCATGTAAGGCAACATTGCATCCAATACCTCTTTTGAAAGAGGTGTCGTAGCCGCATTATCGAAGTAGATTCTATTCATAATCATTCAACGTACAAGGAACAAGAATTTGAGGCGCAAAGATAAGGATTGACCCGCTTGAATTACTAATCAAAATCAGCAGGACTAAGATCAATTGTAGGGGCTCAAAAGAGATACGGAAAGAAAATTATAACATCAGAATGAGGCATAAATTTCTTATCTAAACTCTTTTATATCCTGCATTAAACGGGAAGCTATATTATTTGCTTTTGTTTCAAAATCACTTTCTGCATAAATACGAATGATGGGTTCTGTATTGGAAGTTCTCAAATGAACCCAATCACTATCAAATTCGATTTTCAGCCCATCTTCAGCGTTTATGGGATGATTTTTATATTTCTTTTTTATCTTCTCAAAAATGTCTTTCACATCCAACCCGTTTTCTAATTCTATTTTATTCTTTGAAATAAAATAATCCGGATAAGATTGACGAAGTGATTGGATAGATTTCTTTTGTTCTGCAAGATGTGAAAGAAACAAAGCAATACCGATCAATGCGTCGCGGCCATAATGAAAATCCGGAACAATAATTCCCCCATTCCCTTCTCCGCCAATCACGGCATTCACTTCCTTCATTTTCTTTACCACATTCACCTCACCTACCGCAGAAGGAAAATATTCACCGCCATGTTTAAGCGTAATTTCTTTCAATGCTTTCGTACTGCTCATATTGCTGACAGTGTTGCCTTTCCTCTTACCAAGAAAATAATCAGCTATTGCAACCAAAGTATATTCTTCTCCAAACATGCTTCCGTCTTCACACACAAAACACAAACGGTCAACATCAGGATCGACTGCAATACCAAGATCAGCTTTATGTTTTATTACCTCGTTACTTAGTTCCGACAAATGCTCCGGCAGCGGTTCCGGATTGTGAGCAAATCTTCCGTTCACTTCTTTATTTAAAAGAATAATATCATTAATACCCAATGCTCTCAGCAATGCAGGAACAAAAATGGCCCCCGTAGAATTAATTGCATCAACTACAACTTTGAAATTTCTTGTTGCCACTTGCCTTGCATTTACCAATGGATAATTTATAGTAGCGTCAATATGCTTCTGCAAATATGAATCGTCCTCCGTAAGAGTCCCCAACCTTTCCACAGTTGCAAAAACAAAATCTTCTTTTGCTGCTTTTTCAAGAACCATTGCTCCAAGCTCAGCCGAAATAAATTCTCCCTCACTATTCAATAACTTCAGCGCATTCCATTCCTTTGGATTATGACTTGCTGTTATTATGATCCCACCATCTGCATTTTCCATTTTTACCGCTATTTCCACCGTAGGTGTAGTAGATAACCCGAGATCAACAACATCAAATCCAAGATTTGTAAGCGTGTAGCAAACAAGGTTTCGAACCAATTCACCACTGATACGTCCATCTCTGCCCACGACAATTTTCGATAAAGTAAGATTTTCACCGTGTTGCTTCTTAAGAATACTGCCGAATGCTGAAGTAAATTTTACTATATCAAGCGGGGTGAGCGATTCGCCGGGTTTTCCTCCAATTGTTCCCCTGATACCCGAAATACTTTTAATGAGAGCCACTTTTATTGTTTAAGGTTAAGGCACGTTTTGATTTGGACATCAAAAATAAGAATAGATCGACGATAAGATTGATTTCTGTGCAAATAAAAATGCAGCGGTCGCAAATCAAAAATTTATCAGGTAAAATCTATGATATTTGTTATTGAAAAAATGATAATGGCAGAAAAAAATGCAAAACGTGAATGGTATCGGGATTGGTTTGATTCACCCTTTTACTATCGGCTTTATTTTGAACGTGATGAAAAAGAAGCTAAAATATGCATTCAAAAGCTGGTAAGTTTCTTACAACCTCATGCGGGCAGTCGCATGCTTGATGTAGCGTGTGGCAGGGGCAGGCATAGCCGTTTACTTGCCCAAATGGGATTTGAAGTGACGGGCTTCGATCTTTCACTAAACAGCATTATGCTGGCAAAACAATATGAAAAAGATAACCTGAGCTTTTATGTGCATGATATGCGGCTTCCCTTTTGGATCAATTATTTTGATTATGCATTAAATTTTTTTACCAGTTTCGGATATTTTGCTACCAAACGTGAACACGACGATGCGATGAGAACAATCGCAGCAAGCTTAAAACCATCGGGTATGTTTGTGATCGATTACTTAAATGTGCATTACGCGGAAGATCATTTGGTGCGGAATGAATCAAAGAATGTTTCCGGCACATCGTATGAAATTCACAGGTGGGACGATGACAATCATTTTTATAAAAAGATCATTATAACCGATGCTTCCCTTAAAACACCCGAGGAACACACGGAAAGAGTAGCTAAATTTTCTTTGGGTGATTTTACCGAAATGCTGGCATTTCAAAATATGCAGGTCGTTGAAGTTTTTGGCGATTACAATCTTATCCCTTATGATATCAGAAAAACTCCAAGACTTATCATTGTGGCAAAGAAAAAAGGAGTCGGTAATGAAAATGACGAGAAGAAAAGATTATACAGCGATGGAAGATCGACAGATGTTCTTACTTAAAACTCTTGCACCTTGAACCTTGTGTACTTCGTATTTTATTTCTTATTGTTCATGATCATCCATCTTGCCGTTTCATAGTATGCTGTTGTTACTTCGGACATTTTTGCCTTAATAGCCTGCACATCATGCCAGCTTAAATTCAATGTATTGCTATTGAGCGGAAATATTTTTTCTTCAGGGAAATTTATATTCCTGGTAAAATAATAATTATTGGTCACCATGCCGATGGTACCATCCTGGTTAATGGTAAATGCATAATTGTTTTTGATCGAGGTGTCGAGAAGGTCTCTTCCTAAAGTTGTGTTTTCATACGGTTCCTGGATCATGCCGGCAAGCGTAGGCAACACATCAATTTGAGAGGCCACCTTTTTTATTCGCTGCGGGTGTAATAAATAAGGAGCGTAAAACAAAAGCGGAATGTGTTCATCCGTTAATCTTTGATCTGTCCAGGCTGAAGGATACATGGCCGTGGCATTGCCTGACACTCCGTGATCGCCGATGAATACAAAAATTGTATTGTGGAAATAATCTTCTTTTGAAGCGGCATCCATAAATCTCTGAAAGCAATAATCGGAATAACGAAAACTGTTGAATTCACTTTCCGACTCGAATCCATATTTTTCCAGAGTGTCAACAGGAGGCTGAAGCTTTTCAAAAGCACTGTCCTCCTGCGGGATCATAAAAGGGCGATGGTTATCGGATGTTTGAATAATAGCGAAGAAAGGTTTTGTTTCTTTGCTGAATCGTTCATTCGCTTCAAGAAAAAGATTTTTATCGCTGATGCCCCACACATTGATCTTGGGAGAATGAAATTTGCCTTCAGTGATCATTTGAAGATCATCAATGTTTTGAAGTAATCCCTGGAAATTGTTGAATTCAGGATTACCACCAAGAAAATAATATTTATCATACCCTTCGAAACTGTTGATGATCGTATGTTGTGAAAGAGCCTCTGGGTTTCGTGTAGAAAATTTATATAACTGTGCATCAGGTATGCCCGTTAGAATGGCAAAAAGACCGCGAGCCGTGCCATAATGCGGAGAAAAACATCTCTCGAAGAAAATTCCGTTATTACACATCTCATTAAAAAATGGAGTTGTATTCAGCGGGTTACCGCTCATGCTGCTTTTGTACATGCTGAAGGATTCACACAAAACAAGCACAATGTTGGGGCGGCTTTCCAATGCCTTACTTCCGGGCATGACAATCCGCTTGTAATTGAACTTGTCCTTTTCATGTAATTGCATCCAGTCAGCCATTACGGGGAAATATTCCCTGGCCTTACTTTCATTAAATGCCGGATGACGAAATTTGAGTGTAGTAAAAAAATTTTGCAATGGATTTAAGGCGAGATAAGATTTAAAATTATCCTGCAGCGCAAATGCACGTTTCCATGTAAGAGGAGATAAATTGAAACTCCCATATATAAATAAGCCAAGCAAACCAGAGGCAGCGACGAACCATTTACGTTTATATAGAATACCTCGTCCTTCTGTTTTATTTATTACCGTCCAGTGACTGCGACGAAACATCCACCTGAAAAAAAATACACTCATAACCAATCCGAGCAACATCCATGTCATAGGATAAGTTTGCCACAGCATTTGCATAGCGATCCTGCTATCTTCATAAAAATTTAAGGCCCCTGCGTCCAGGCGTGTGTTGTTATAAGAAAAGTTCCCGAAGTCTGCCGCAAAAAAGAAAAAAGTAAGAAAGGTCATAACTGCCAGGTACCATGTCCACCACTTTTTATTTCTTTTTGAATAAAATGGAGACAGCCTCGGAATAAGACTGAGAAAAACTATAGGCAAAAGAATAATGGCTATCCACCGCAGATCATAACGAATACCCAACCAGAACGACGGCAATAAATCACTAAAGGAAAGATCGCGGGGCTTAAAGGCGAAAAATGTAGTTAACCGGAATAAGGTAAAGATCAATAAAAAAATAAAGAACAGGCTTATCACCCAAAGTATAGTCTTCGGTATTTTTAATTTTATCAGCATTGTTCCCTTCGCAATTGGTTACTCTCAAAAGAAGAAGACCACAAAAGAAGTCATTTTCATTGGTTCCAACAATGATTACATGTTAATTTTTACTTCCATTACATTTGCAATTATACCTGTTGAATAGCCTCTTAACCATATTACAAAGTCTGGAGCAATTTGATCGCTGGTTATTTCAAAAGATCAATACCCAATGGACAAATTCTATTTTAGATTTTGTTCTTCCTTTCCTGCGGCAGGCAAACTTCTGGATGCCCTTGTATTTGTTCGTGTTTGTATTTGTAGCTGTTAACTTTAAAAGGAATCAGTGGTGGTGGATCGTATTCTTTGTTTGTACTGTGGCGATGACGGATATGATCGGCACAAGAATTTTCAAACACGTATTTCAAAGACTTCGGCCCTGCAATGACCCTTCCTTCGCTCCCTATGTTCGTTTACTTCTTAAAGACTGTGCAGGTGGTTACAGTTTTGTTTCCAATCATGCCATTAATCATTTCGGATTGGCAACTTTTTTTTATTTCACGCTGCGGCGTTTTATTCCCAAATGGGCATGGATTGCGTGGGCATGGGCTTTTATAATCAGCTATTCACAGATATATGTAGGTATCCATTACCCGCTCGATGTGATCTGCGGAGCTATCCTGGGTATTTTGATCGGCCTGTTCACTGCCCTGTTTTTTAATAGAAAATTTGGATTTGCTAACTTCGATACACAACCAACCGGTATTCCTTGATGGATATAGTTATTCTGTTATGCCTCATATTAGTGAATGGATTATTTGTGATGTCGGAAATTGCGTTGGTTTCAGCACGTAAACCCCGTCTTGAAAGCCAGGCAGAAAGAGGTGATCGTAAAGCAAAGCAGGCTCTTGATCTTTCTAATAATCCTGAATTATTTTTATCGGCTGCACAAATTGGCATTACTCTTATTTCTATCCTTACCGGTGTTTATTCCGGCGAAAGATTCGGAAAAAATTTTCAACCTTATGTTGAAAAAATAGAAGTACTGAGGCCCTACGCAGCTACGATAGCCGTTACCATAATTGTCATCATCGTTACGTTTCTTTCTATCATATTCGGCGAACTGATACCCAAAAGAATCGGTTTGCTGAAAGCAGAAAGGATTGCCAAACTTGTGGCCGGGCCCATGCGCATATTTGCCCGCATCACTTACCCTATCGTGTGGACGTTAAGTGCTGTAAGTAATCTTTTCTTTTCTGTTTTCAATATAAAAAAATCAAAGGCAGATGCAGTGACCGAAGAAGAGATAAAAGCGATGGTGACAGAGGGAACAGAAGCAGGAACGATTGCCGAAGAAGAGCAGGAAATTATTAAACGGGTTTTTCACCTGGGAGACAGGAATATCACTTCATTGATGACTCACCGGAGCGATATCGTTTGGTTTAACCTGGATGATAATGAAGAAAAGATGAAAGAAAAAATTGTACAGGAACGTCATTCTGTTTACCCGATCTGCGATGGAGATATTGATGAAATGAAGGGAATGATTTCCATCAAAGATCTTTATGTTGCCAAAGATTCCACGTTGTTCAAAGACCTGATGAAACCTGCATTATTTATTCCGGAAAATAATTCGGCTTACCAGGTAATGGAAAAATTCAAACAGTCGGGACAACATTCCGCTTTTATTGTGGATGAATACGGGTCTGTCCTCGGAATGATCACACTCAATGATATTCTTGAAGCCATTGTAGGAGATATACCTGAACCGGATTTACAGGATTACGAAATTCGAAAAAGAGACGATGGCTCATACCTTGTAGACGGACAGATTCCGTTCTATGATTTTCTTTCGCATTTTGGCAAAGCCGACTGGATCAGTGAAGAAGAGCATGAATTTGACACGCTGGCCGGTTTTATTCTTCACGAACTGGAACGCATACCATTAACGGGTGATAAATTCGAATGGCGGGGATTCAGTTTCGAGATCATCGACATGGATGGCCATCGCATTGATAAAGTAATGGTGAACCTAAGCACAGAAATAAAAGATGAAATGGAAGAAGAATAACTGTCAGAATTGAAAACTTGCCTCTGTCTTTGGATAATCGAGTTTTGTACTTTGCCTTTTCCCTCCTACTATACAATGAATGATATTGATCTGCTGATCTGAAAAATCATGAAGAATTGAATTCGTGACATCAATTTTTTTCACATTCGGTACGTTATCCACTTCAAAATAACTGTAAACAGCTTCTTCTTCTTTTTCAAAACCTACATAAGAAAAATTTACCGGCCTGCCATCCACTTTCAGAGCTAATCTCTTCCTTATATAATCATTTATCAATTTATCCATTGCTCCTTTGTCGGGAGGATTCACCAGGTCCACTTTTGTTTTATAGTTTTTTTCAAGAATGTTTTCAAAATCATTTGTAAATACCTTACAACTTATCTCCAGGATCTTATCTTTTGCATTGTGATTTATTTCCACCACGCTTATATAGTAAGGATGAGAGCCATTTTCTTTTGAAAATGCGCTGAAAGACTTATTAAATTGAGCACCTGCCGACAGGAACCATAAGGCAGGAATAAGAAACCATTTAAACCCGGATGCAGCCATTAAAAGAATTATTTGTTCGTTTACAAAACTCTGAATTATTTTGAATACTTGTTTATTGAAAATATTAAAATTACCGCTATTCAATAAACGGCAATGAGAAAACTATGACTGACTTTTGGTTTTACTTCACCCTGGGGTGGGAACATATTATTAGCTGGGATGCACTCGACCACCAGCTTTTCATATTGGCGTTATCTGCCATTTACTTATTAAAAGACTGGCGACAGGTTTTAGTTCTTGTTACAGCGTTTACCATTGGTCATTCACTCACACTGGCTTTAACGGTTCTGAATGTTATTCATTTCCCTTCTGACTGGACAGAGTTTTTAATTCCATGCACCATCATTTTAACAGCGGTATCAAATTTGTTTCAAAAAGATTTTACACCAAAATCAATTCGCATTAATTATTTTCTCGCACTTTTCTTTGGGCTGATACACGGGATGGGCTTCGCGAATAAATTACGCTACATCATTGCCGAAGACCAAAGTATTGGATGGAGTTTATTTGGATTTAATGTTGGTTTGGAAGCGGGACAGATAGCCGTTGTAATTGGCATTTTGCTGATATCATTTTTGTTTGTGCAGTTGATCAAAGTAAGCCGTATGAAATGGGTGATTTTTGCTTCGGCGGCGGCTTTGAGTGTGGCGTTGCAAATGGCGTTACAAAGAATTCCGTGATCATTAAAAAAAATTGACCACATAAATAAAATTAAAATGAAGAAAATCCTCTTAGCCTTTAGCTCGCAACTTATAGCCTGCAGTTTATTATTGGCTCAGAATATTGAGAACAATTCTGTGTCGAATCACGGCAATAAGTTTGAGCAGTTGGGAACCATACTGCCAACTCCCAATGAATATCGCACAGCCAGCGGTGCTCCCGGACCAAAGTACTGGCAGCAGCGTTGTGACTACGATATCAAATGTGATCTTGATGAAAATAAATTAAAACTTACCGGGAGTGAAACGGTAACTTATTATAACAACTCCCCTGATGTGCTTAGGTATCTGTGGCTTCAGTTGGATGAAAACCAGCACAGCAGTATCAATAATGCAAATTATCAAAATGGCAACACCCTGCCGCGGCAAACGACCGATGGAATGCTTGACAGGCTGGAAACTGAACAAGGCGATAATGGTTATGGAGATAACATTACAAAACTCACTGATGGCGCAGGCAAATCTTTACAATACACCATTAACAAAACAATGATGCGTGTAGAATTACCCACTCCCTTAAAGCCCGGTGAAAAATTTATTTTCAATGTAGACTGGAATTATAAAATTCCTAACCGCATGACAATGGGCGGACGCGGTGGCTATGAATATTTTGCTGACGATGGCGATTGTCTTTTTACAATGACGCAATGGTACCCTCGCCTTTGTGTGTACAGTGATTTCCAGGGTTGGCAAAATCACCAGTTTACCGGTCGTGGAGAATTTGCATTGACATTCGGAAATTTTAAAGTGCAGATGACAGTTCCTGCTGATCATGTAGTGGGTGCCACAGGTGAATGTCAGAATTATCAGCAAGTACTAACACCGGCGCAATATGCCCGTTGGCAAAAAGCGCAGACTTCAAAAGAGCCGGTAGTGATCGTAACGCTTGATGAAGCGATTGCAAGAGAAAAAAACAAAAGCACAAAAACAAAAACATACATTTTTAAAGCAGATAATGTCCGTGACTTTGCGTGGGGCTCTTCACGCAAATTTGTTTGGGATGCCATGCCCGCTTATGTTGATGGTAAAAAAGTAATGTGTATGAGTTATTATGGCAAAGAAGCGTATAATCTTTACAATAAATTTTCAACAAAGGTTGTGGCTCATACCATAAAAACGTATTCAAAATTTACCATTCCTTATCCTTATCCTGTTGCACAAAGTGTGGAAGCCGCAAACGGAATGGAATATCCAATGATCTGTTTCAATTTTGGTCGCACAGAAAAAGACGGAACTTATAGCGAAAGCACCAAGTATGGAATGCTCGGTGTAGTGATACATGAAGTGGGACACAACTTTTTCCCGATGATCATCAACAGTGATGAACGCCAATGGACATGGATGGATGAAGGCCTGAATACATTTGTAGAATACCTGACGGAAGAATTGTATGATAATAAATTTCCTGTAACCAGAGGTCCTGCATACACCATCACTGATTATATGAAGTTGCCCAAAGATCAGTTGGAACCAATTATGACGAATTCAGAAGACATTGTCGGTTTCGGTCCGAATGCCTATTCAAAACCGGCAACCGGATTAAATATTTTAAGAGAAACGATCATGGGTCGCAAACTTTTTGATTATGCTTTTAAAGAATATGCACGACGCTGGGCATTCAAACATCCCACACCGGCTGATTTCTTCCGCACGATGGAAGATGCCAGCGGTGAAGATCTTGACTGGTTCTGGAGAGGATGGTTTTACGGAACAGAAGCGTGCGATATTGCCATTGACACCGTGAAATATTTTAAACCTGATGTAACGGCCGTTCCCCGCATGACAAACGATACAACAATAATGAGGAGTCTTGACAAACCAAGAGTAAACTCTTTTGAAGATCTTTCTAAGATCCGTAACCGCGAAGACAAGAACATCACTTTCCTGACTGATGCTGATACTTCATTGAGAGATTTCTACTGGAAGTATGACCGGGACATTGAAAAATATGATTCAGAAAAATATGCAGTCAACATTTCACCAAGAACAGAAGCGCTGGATGATGAAGGAAAAGCAAAATTCGAAAACAAGAATGTGTATGAAATCACCTTCAGCAACAAAGGCGGTTTGGTAATGCCGATCATTATCGAATGGACGTACAAAGACGGAACAAAAGAAATGGAACGGATACCTGCGCAGGTATGGAGATTAAATGAAAAGAAACTGACAAAGGTTTTTGTAAAAGATAAAGAAGTAGCGAGTATTAAACTGGATCCGATGCGTGAAACGGCGGATATTGATGAAAGCAATAATAGCTGGGGCAGTATTGCACAGCCGACCAAGTTTGAACTGTTCAAAGCAAAACAAGCGGCTGCACGCGGACAAAGCCAGGGCGCCAACCCCATGCAAAAAGCGGCAGAGAAAAAAGCTTTCTAAAACAAACACATTTTAAAATTGAAAACCACTTTCATGATGAAGGTGGTTTTTTTGTGTTCCTATAGTAGATTGTGTTAACGGCAATTTGAAATATATAACATTAAACATGGTTTCAAATACCGAAATTTTTTCATCATTTCGTCTAATATCATAAATTAGAGTGTTACGTGCCATTTTATGAGACCCATCGAAATATGATGAAAAAATTAATTGTTACTTTATTTCTTTTACAAACAAGCATCTGCTCCTTTTCACAATTAGTTATTCAAATGAAAAGAGAAGGAGGTGTTTCTATCGTGCCATGCAAGGTAAATGGACTAAACTTATCGTTCATATTTGACACAGGGGCATCCGACGTGACAATTTCACTCACGGAAGCATCCTTTATGCTTAAAAATGGGTATTTGAAGAAGGAAGATATCATAGGTTCAGAAAAGTATCTTGATGCAAGAGGCAACATTTCAGAAGGGATTACGATTAATCTTCGAGAAATTGAAATTGAGGGGCTAAAATTATATAACGTAAAAGCCTCGATTGTAAAAAGTATGGAAGCCCCACTCTTATTAGGTCAATCAGCTTTAAGCAAACTTGGAACTATTTATTTGGACTTGGACAAAAACCAGTTAACTATTGTAAGTGCTTCGAAATATTCAAATACAGGAATTAAAAAAAGCGATGATGCTTTGGTCAATTCAAATGTCTATAAAAATGCGTTTCTTCTTTTAGCAAAGACAATAACCACGTCAACTTCCGATAAAAATACTATTTCAAAATATTTTTCATTAAATACTTCGGAACTCCTGGATGAAGATTCACTTTGGTATTTACCTTTTGAAACATATAAATTTCTAAATGCTTCTTCATACTACTATACTTTTTGCGATTCCAAAAAGTATAAAAATAAGGATATTGAATCAAAAGAAAATTATTCATTATCAGAAGTCCTTAATAATTTAAAATCATTTTCACGGATAAACGATATTGACTGGTCTTCGCTTGACACAACTAATATTACAATAAAACCTTACAGTGACGATGAAATTATTTTTTCATTTAATTGTAGTAATAACTCATATTGTTTTGTGTCAACTATTGTAGAAACATTTTCGGATTCAACAAAAGGAATAAAGATTAATCTACCTTATAGATTTGATAGCAAAAGTTTTTTTGAATTTAGAAATGCCATTTATAAAAAGTTCCTACAAGAGATAAATTATATTAGCGGCTCTAACGATCAGAATATACAACTATCATACTTCTATGAAAATCTTGCTAATAATTTTGAGAATGATTATGATGCGCTGCCATTAAGTGATAAACAAAAGTTCTCCTCCGTTTATTTTGAGCCGGCTTATTGGTGTGAGAGAGCTGCCAATCTAAGGCGCAGTTTAGGAGATGACGAACAAAATATATTAAGACAAATGAGCCTTTTTACAAAAGCAATCAGTCTCTATGAAAAGAATTTATATCCTTTTACAAAGAAAAACTATGATTACTTATATCTATATTCCAATAGAGGCGAGTGTAAGTATAAGATGGGGGATTACGCAGGTGCGTATAAGGATTATAAAAAAGCAATTGATATTTATGAAAGGAACCGGGGCGCAAAAGGTTTTCTAAAACACTCCATAACGGATATTTATTACGATTTTTCAAACATTTGTTACTTTATTAAAAAGTATGACGAATGTAAAAGCTCAATCGATAAAGGCATCAATACCTACTTTACTGGTCTCGAGAGTTATAATCCGACTTGGTACAAACTTTATACCTTGAGAGGTTACCTCTATTTTTCATTTACAAAGACAAACAACAAGCATGCAAAGATTGGTCACGAGCTGGAGAACTCGGCGACAAAGATGCTTTTGACTTCTTACAGCAGCACTGTAACAAATAAATTAATTTTGTAGTTCAGTTTTAAATGAAGAGCGCATTGAATGAAGGTATTCCAAAAACAAATTCACCCGACGCTGAATTTCAAGGTCAACATCGTATATTCAGATTTATCTTAAGCAATTCGGATTTAAAAAAGATGGCAAGTGGTATATTTCTGTGTGGAGAAAATTCTTAAGCCATACAGATATAGAATTGATTGAAGATTTTTCAAAAGAAGTGAACATCTTTGATTTGCCTTATGATGATTTTAAACTTCGCAGACATTTTGAAAATACGAGTGGTATAATCGAAACAAACTACGAGACTGTAATAAAAACCTTGACCCATCAAAAGCAGTTAATTCCGAGACACAAAGACCTTTTATGCCACTATGTAGCCAATCTTATCTGTAGAACTAAACCGTATCGTGACTTCTATAATCAACTTTTGAAAAATGAGCAAACAAGAAATAAGTTTCTTAATGAAATTACAATGTTCGATGAAGCCAGTTTGACCGAACTCAAAGAAGCTCTCGATATATTAAAAGCAGACTTTCAATTAAACATAGCAATTGGATTTCTAATGAATCATCTTGTCCGAATCTTTCGAGCTTTCAACTTCATTATTCTCAAAGATTATGACAATAGAGGTTGGTTCACTTCCGACAACCCCGTTATCCTTGACAAACAAAATAATCATTCTTGGATTATACCAATAGAAACGGAAATATACTTTCCTCTCTCAAAAGATTATTGTCTTTTTATGTTTCATAAAGAATCAGAAATAAAAACAAACCTTTTACGAAATTGCAACACAAATAAAATAACACAAAGTGATGAAGTGACACATAAAAACATTTGTGACCGAACACTTCATAATGACAATGAGTATTTAATTTTTCCTGCTGAAATCGGTAAGACATATTTTGATGAAACAGAGAAGAACGGCACATAACAGGCGCATTTTTTTTCGCTCACGCTGGCGTCCGCACTAATGTGCAAATAAAAAAGAGAACAACCACTATTTTAATTCAATTGTGTTGTACCTAATTTTTTAAGGACCAGACTACACGATGACAAAGACCTTTTTAAAAGCTGAGTGGAGAAAGTTAGCAATGGTCAATTATTCATGTGGACATAAATACCCTTCACAGATATTTACCTTATAAGACAGAGATTGATATATGGAATAACACCTGTTATGTTAGCTTAGTCGGCTTTTTGTTTAAAAACACAAAAGTTAAAGGACTTAAAATTCCATTTCATACAAATTTTGAAGAAGTAAATCTTAGGTTCTATGTTCGGTACAACGACAATGGAGAATGGAAACGTGGAGTAGTATTTATAAAAGAAATAGTGCCAAAATCTGCATTGACTTTTGTAGCCAATACAGTTTATAAAGAAAAGTATGAGACAATGTCTATGGGTCATTCCTGGAAGACATCGACCGACACGCTGACGGCTGAATACAGATGGAAAAAGAAACGATGGTATTCATTAATGGTCAATGCCGACAAAAACCCAGGACCGATAGTAACAGGCAGTGAAGAAGAATTTATAACAGAACACTATTGGGGATATACAAAAATTACAGACTTAAAGACTTCAGAATATCGAGTGGAACACCCAAGATGGGAAGTCTATCCAACAAAGGAATATTTAGTAGACGTAGACTTCTGTGACATTTACGGACAAGATTTTAGTTTCTTAAAAGATGAAATACCGAAGTCAGTATTTTTAGCAGAAGGATCAGAAATAGAAGTTAAGCATGGAAGAATAATCTAAAACTGCGCAACTTGCGCCGGTGGCTATATTATTTATTCTCCGCTCACGTTGGCTCCTCGCCCACGTGAAAATTTTTTCCTATTGCAGTTATATCATAAATTAGAGTATTAGCCGGCTTTTTAATTTTTTCATTTCCAAAAAACGTTTATGAAAAAAGGAACTTTGACGTTTCTCTTACTTTTACCATTTTTTCTTATGGCACAATCAAATAAAAAAGTTACAGAAGATTTTCTTCAATCTTTTGCTGACGCCTTTAATGCTCATGATATTAAAGCAATAATGTCACACATGACAGATGATTGTGTGTTTGAGGCTTCGGCAGGACCTGACGCCGACGGACAAAAATTTATTGGCCAGGGCCAGGTTCAAAAAGCATTCGAGGATGTATTTGCAACTTTTCCTGATGCCCGATGGAGTAATCCGCAACATTTCATTTCAGGCGACAGGGGTTTCACCCAGTGGATTTTTACCGGAACCAAAAGAGATGGTACTAAGGTCGAGGTCACAGGATGCGATCTGTTTACTTTTAAAGACGGTAAAATAGCAATTAAGAACTCGTATAGAAAAAATCGGCTTCTAACAAAATAACAAAGACGCCGGCGACAGTTTTGAACAGAAAAGTAAATTAATAATTCGTCTGCCCCGTTCTCACTTTTATTTTTTTCTTTCCGGTATTCTTTTTTTCATAGTCGAGAACTACCTGTGGTTTGGCTAAGGGTTTTTTGCCGGCTGTATCTGATTTAGGGTTTGAGTTATCGGTAACATCCAATGGGCGAAGATCATCATCACTATCACCCGTTGCGGGTTTATCAAGCGCCCACTTTTCTGTTCTTTCCACAACACCGGAATTCGGATCATAATATTTCCATATCCCGTTCTTTAAAGAAAAACCCTCCAATTTTATAACTTGTGTTCCTACAATTTTTGTCGGATCATTTACATCATATACTGCAACTGTATCATAGGGATCATCCGGATTTACCGCTCTCCAGCTTTCTTCTCTTTCCAAATCACCCATCCTGGTGAAATATCTGCAAACACCATTTTTATTTCCCCACCGGTAATTTTCAACAGCGATCATATCACCTTGAAGCGAAAAACGGCGCCATGTTCCTTCGCGTTTATTATCCGTAAAATATCCTTCTTCTTCATAACCGGGCTCACCATGATTATCATCCACATGAATAACCCAGGGACCCTGCTTTTTCCCGTTCATATCAACACGATTCAGCGTATCACCTTTTGGACCGATCGTATAATTTTTATACTGGGCGGAAACATTTATGGAGATCAACAGCACAAAAGCAAAAACAATTCGCATAGTTTAGTAAGTTTGAAGAATAACTTATTGTTCGACTGCTTCAATAACGAAAAAAACTAACTGTTTATGTTGTCAAAATTAAGACAAATTGTTCCCCTGTTTACTTTCCTCATTGTTAGTGTTTTAATAAAAGCACAGGTTCAGCCTACTTCTGCAGAAGAAAGAATGAAAATAGTGGAGCAACGTCTTGCATTAGAAAAAAAGTCCATAGTAAATGAAGTAAATTTCAAAAGCATTGGTCCGAACGTCATGAGCGGACGTGTAGTGGATGTGGAAGCGAATCCCAATGATCCGACAGAATTTTATGTTGCTTATGCAACCGGCGGACTCTGGCATACGACAAACAATGGCCAAAGCTTCACTCCTATTTTCGACAGTCTTGATGTTCTTTTTATCGGTGATTTTGCTGTAAACTGGAGTGCATCCCCGCGAATGATCTGGGTGGGAACAGGTGAGGTAAACAGCAGCCGTTCTTCATACGCCGGTATCGGTATTTACAAAACTTCGGATGATGGCAAACATTGGGAATATCTTGGCCTTCCTGAATCACAGCATATCGGGAAAATTCAATTAGACCCGACAGATAATAATACAGCGTGGGTGGCCGCATTGGGTCATCTTTATTCACCAAACAAAGAACGTGGGGTTTACAAAACTACTGATGGAGGAAAAACATGGAAACAAACTTTGTTCATTGACGACACTACAGGTGCCGTGGATATAGACATCAATCCGAAAAATCCGAAAGAATTGTACGCCGCTATGTGGAGCAGGAGTCGCAGCGCATCGAATTTCCGTGAAAGCGGACCGACAAGCGGCATCTATAAAAGCATCGATGGTGGTGAAACCTGGAAAAAAATTACAGGTGATGGCTCCGGTTTTATGACCGGAGACAAAATAGGAAGAATCGGCGTGGCAGTTTATGCAAAAGATCCTTCAATTGTGTACGCGATCGTTGACAACAACATGATAAAGCCGGACACATCAAAGAAAGGTGTGGATACATTTTATCATAAAAACGATTTTAAGGATATGAGTGAAGACGCATTTCTTAAGCTCAATGAAAAAAAGCTGGATTCATTTTTAAAGGAAAATCGTTTCCCGAAAAAATATTCGGCAACCATAGTTATGGATATGGTAAGAAGTAAAAAAATAAAACCTTCTGCCCTCTATGATTTTCTTGATTTCAATGACGGTTTTCAAAATGCAGGTATTTACGGAGCCGAAGTGTATCGCAGCAATGACGGAGGAACGACCTGGAAAAAAATGAATGAAAAAGGTCTGACACTGTATAGCACCTACGGATATTATTTCGGAAAAATTTTTGTATCGCCTGCCGATGAAAATAAATTAGTGATCACAGGCGTCACTATTCAATTGTCAACAGATGGCGGAAAAACTTTTAAGGATATAGATAAAAGAAATACGCACGGCGACTATCATGCGGTTTGGATCGATCCCAAAAGAGATGCACATTTTATAATAGGAACTGATGGCGGTTGCAATATTACTTATGATGATGGCGAGCATTGGTTTTTTGCCAACACACCTGCGGTCGGTCAATATTATGGAATAGCTGTTGACGACGACAAGCCTTATAATGTGTACGGTGGCTTGCAGGATAATAATGTTTGGTATGGCCCGTCGAACAATCGTGATAATGTTGGCTGGCAAAGTACCGGCGATTATCCATTTAAACCTTTGGTTGGTGGTGATGGAATGCAGGTGCAGGTCGATACAAGAGATAATTCAACTACATACGCCGGCTCACAATTTGGTTTTTATGAAAGGCTGAACAGAAAAACAAGAGATGATTATAAAAGTGTAAGACCGTCTCATGAATTGGGCGAAAAACCACTCCGTTTTAACTGGCAAACACCCATTATGCTCAGCAAACACAACCAGGATATTTTTTATATCGGTGCAGACCGTTTATACCGTTCATTAAACAAAGGCGACAGTTTGGTTCCGATAAGCGGTGATCTTTCAAATGGAAGAAGAAGTGGAAATGTGCCTTTCGGAACTATTACTACCATTGCTGAATCTCCCACCCGGTTTAATTTATTATATGTGGGAACAGATGATGGAAACGTTTACATTTCAAAAGAAGGAGGTTATGATTGGGAACAAATAAATGAAGCAGCAAATAAAAAGTCAAACCCCGATAGCTATCGGGGAAAAAGTAAAAAATCACAAACCACAAACCACAAACTACAAACTAACGGTCTTTGGGTTAGCCGCATCATCGCTTCACAATGGAAAGAAGGCAGGGTGTACGTTTCGTTAAATGGTTATCGCAATGATAACTTTTTGCCTTACCTGTATGTAAGTGATGATTACGGAGAAACATGGAAACAAATCGGAAATGACCTGCCAAATGAACCGATTAATGTAGTGAGAGAAGATCCGAAGAGTGATAGCATTTTGTATGTGGGCACAGACGGAGGTTTGTACGTCAGCTTTGATGCGGGAAATAGTTTCATGATGTGGAACGGAGGTTTACCGGAGTCAGTGCCAGTGCATGATATTGCGATACAGGTAAGAGAAAATGAAATTGTGCTCGGCACGCACGGAAGAAGTTTGTATGTTTCCAAACTGGACGACATTCAACACCTTCAAAAGGATCCTGACTGGATGAAGAAAAAACCAAAAGAAAAACCTCAGCCCCGCCGGAGAAGGTTTAATGAAGAAGATGATGATGAGATGCACATGGGGCCTGATATAGATTAAAAATTCCACTCTATGAAAATTCTATATTGTCTTCTTACTAAGATCTTCATTGAAAATTTGAAATGTAATTACATTGTAATAACTTCGTGTGATGCGCACGAAATTGATACAAATAGGAAATTCAAAAGGGATTCGTCTTCCGCAAACTTTGATAAAACAGTTTGAGCTGGAAGATGAAATTATTATTGAACCAACGGAAAAAGGGTTGTTTATTACAGCCGCTTCTGGTTCACGACAGGGATGGGAAGAACAATTTAAAAAAGCAGTCAAAGAAGAATCAGGAAAGGATAACGAATGGATTGATTTCCCTAATCGTTTTGATAAGGAGGAATGGAAATGGTAGTAAACCGTTTCGAAGTCTGGCTTGTTAATCTTGATCCCACCGTTGGCAGTGAAATCAGAAAAACAAGACCTTGTATTATCATATCGCCAAACGAAGCAAATAAGTATCTGAATACGGTTATAGCAGCGCCGTTAACATCAGTGTTACGAAATTACCCTACGCGATTGAGTTGCATCTTCAAAAGAAAAAAAGGGCAAATAGCTCTGGATCAGATGCGGGCATTAGATAAAATCAGGTTAATAAGAAAATTGGGAATCATGGATGAAAATATATGTCGCAAGCTTTGTTTACTTCTGATAGATTTCTTTTCGTTCGAATAATTTTCAGCATTCGGCTGTGCGAAGCGTCTTCGCTTAGTAATATTATTCTGTCGTCTGCGGCAATTTAGAAAACTTTAAATCTTTCAAAGCAGGCTTTTTCCAAATATTCCCTGTCATCAGGATGTGCAATATTGATCAATGCTTTCGCACGTTCTCTTAAATTTTTTCCGAACAAATAAGCAATACCATATTCGGTAACCACATAGTGCATGTGTGCCCTTGTCGTGGTGACATCTGCTCCCTGTTTTAAGTAAGGAACAATTCGTGCGACGCCTTTTGCTGTTCTTGACGGCAATGCAATGATCGGCTTTCCTCCTTCACTCAGTGCCGCTCCGCGCATAAAATCCATTTGTCCGCCAACGCCTGAATATTGATAAGCTCCTATTGAATCAGCACAAACCTGGCCGGTAACATCGACTTCTATGGCACTGTTGATGGCCACCATTTTACGATTGCGGCGTATTACATGCGGATCATTTACATAATCAATATCTAAAAAATGTATGGCAGGATTGTCATCAAGAAAATCATAAAGCTTTCTTGTACCTAACGCAAATGCTGAAACACCTTTATTGGGATGAATTTGCTTGCATTTATTATTGATGACGCCCTTTTCAAAAAGATCGATCACACCATCGGAGCACATTTCCGTATGCATACCAAGATTTTTATGATTGGTAAGCATATGCAAAACGGCATCAGGAATAGCCCCGATCCCCATTTGCAATGTAGATCCGTCATCAATCAGCCCGGCAACATAATTTGCAATCTTTATTTCCGTCGGTCCAACCTTGTCACTGTAATTTGCTTCATACAGTGGATCCTCGCAATGCACAATACTATCGAACTCGTTTACGTGGATCAAACCATCACCATGCGTACGGGGCACGTTTGGATTAACGGAAGCAATTACATGTTTTGCTGTATTCACCGCTGACCTGGCAACATCCACCGATACGCCGAGAGAACAATAACCATGTTTATCCGGCGGTGAGACCTGGACCAGCGCCACATTAATCGGTAAAATATTTCTTTTAAAAAGATCAGGTATCTCACTCAAAAAAACCGGCACATAATCAGCTCTTCCTTCGCTGACGGCTGCCCGGATACTTGCAGAAACGAATAAGGAATTTATCTTAAATCTGTTCGCATATTCCGGTTTGTCTATTTCAATGTTTCCATAGACTGTAATAAAGACAAACTCCACGTCTTTTAACCGGTTAGCCTGGTCAGCTACCGCCTTCAACAAAGAAGTTGGGGTTTGTGCGCTTCCATGTACGTATACCCTGTCACCCGGTTTGATAATTGAGACTGCTTCTGCTGCTGTATTATATGTTATAGGATTTTTCATGACTGCAAAAGTCTCTATCTGCGGTAAAAAAAGATATGACTATGCTTATTTAAGTAAATGATTAAGGTCAGCAACTCTATTTTGAAAGAAACCATTCCACAGCCAGTTCGTATCCTTTTAACCCTAATCCGAAAATGCTTCCCACTGATTTTCCGGAAACATGAGAAAGTTTTCGAAAATCTTCTCTTGCATGTACATTGGAAATATGCACTTCAATGACGGGTGTTTTAATGGCTGCAATGGCGTCGCCGATTGCCACGGAGGTGTGAGTATATCCTGCAGGATTCAAAATAATACCATCAAAACCGGGTCCGGACGATTGTAATGCATTGACCAGCTCACCTTCGATATTGCTTTGAAAATATGAAAATTCAACGGCAGGATATTTTTGTTTCAACTGATCAAAAAATTTTTCAAACGACATATTGCCGTAAACATCTGTTTCCCTTGTACCCAACAGATTTAAATTGGGACCATTAATGATGGCGATCTTCATAAATTCAAAAGTAAAAATTAAAAGTAAAAACTAAAATTAATGCAGTTTGTAATAAGTGCGTAAATAAGGAGACTGATATACGCACCATCTTTAATTTCACATTCTTTCATTGTTCCTTCATAAACAAAACCGAGTTTTTCCAACACCCGGCTGCTTGCCGTATTGCCTGCCTCAACAAATGCCTCGAGGCGATGAATATCTTTTTCTTCCTGGCAATACCGAATAACTTCTTTTAAAACTTCTGTTGTAATTCCTTTGTTCCAGTATTGGGGAAATATCCAGAACCCAACTTCAGCTTTTCTATGTTCTGCTTTAAAATAGTAGTAAGCGACAATTCCGATTTGTTCACCAGAAGTTTTATCAATGATCTTCCAGGGATGTCCTGTTCCTTCCCTGTAACTTTTTTCATACCATTCCATTTGCTTTTTTGTGGACTCAAATGTATCATATCTCACACCGTAAAAGGCAATAATACCAGGATGACTTAACCCTTCGAAAATAAATCGCTGGTCATAAGGCATTACCTGCTGTAATAAAAATCTATCAGTTATTAATTCAGGAAACATGATCGCGGTTTCATTGGATTAATTGAGCAACTCAAAAATTAAAAAAGAGATTTCGCATATGATAATCTATAAAATCATTTTGAAGCCTGCGTAATCAGCGATATAAACTCATCAAACAAATATCTTGAATCTTGCGGGCCGGGAGTGCTTTCAGGATGATACTGCACAGAAAATGCTCGTTTATTTTTTATGCGAATTCCTTCAATGGATTGATCGTTGAGATTGACATGAGTAATTTCAATATTATCTGCTTTTTTTACCGCTTCGGGATCAACACCAAATCCATGATTTTGCGTGGTGATCTCGCATTTACCGGTAACGAGGTTTTTCACCGGGTGATTTAATCCGCGATGACCATGATGCATTTTAAATGTTGGAATATCATTGGCCAACGCCAGTAATTGGTGACCCAAACAAATTCCAAATACAGGTTTATCTTCTTTAAGAATTTCTTTTAATGTATCGACCGCATAATCCATGGCAGCAGGATCACCGGGACCATTGGAAATAAAATAACCGGATGGATTGAATTGCTTTACATCTTCCAGCTTTGTTTTGGCGGGAAAAACTTTTACATAAGCGCCGCGGTTGGTCATGCATTCCAGTATATGTTGCTTCACTCCATAATCCATCACAGCAATACGAACAGGAGAATTTTTATCTCCTTTCTCATACACTTTTTTTGTACTCACTTCCGATGCCAGTTCAAGACCGTTCATATTCGGCACATCGGCCAACTTCTTTTTCAATTGTTCCACATCAGTGATCTCAGAAGAAATAATGCAATTCATCGCTCCTTTTGTGCGGATATGTGCCACCAATGCTCTTGTATCAACACCTTCAATAGAAACAATATTATTTGCTTTCAGATAATCTTCCAATGAACCATTTGCCATTTTCCGGGAATATTGATCCTCGAGATTTCGGCCAATCAATCCGCGGATCTTTACATTGTCAGATTCCACATCTTCATCCTTTACTCCATAATTTCCAATATGAACCGTATTCATGATAAGGATCTGCCCATAATAACTTGGGTCGGTAAACACTTCCTGGTAACCGGTCATGCCGGTATTAAAACAAATTTCACCGGCTGTGGTTCCAATGGCTCCAAAAGCTTTGCCATGACAAACGGTTCCATCTTCTAATAATAATACAGCGGGGATTTGACTATCGGGCATTTTGAAAGGTTTTGCAAAGAAAAGGAATTGATAAAAAATCAACGCTACAAAGTTGTTAACAATAAAAAAAGTCCCGATACGTCGGGACCTTTTAGCTCAACTAAGAAAATAAAAGATCAATTGCTGTGTGCCAATTCAACCAATTTTTCCGCCTTTTCCTCAATCTTTAAAACTTCTTCTTTTGAAAGAGGTTTCAGGCAGAAAAACCAATCGAGGCAATACATACCTTTTTCTCTTCCTTCCATCCTGTCTTTCGCTACGCCGCAACTGCCTGCGGTAGGAACGATGACATCTTCGCCGGGTTTCCAGTCTGCCGGGTGTTGCTACTCCAAATTTGTCTGCCGTTTGCATAGCGATGAGTGCTCTCCTGATTTCATCAAAATTTCTGCCGAGGGAAAGAGGATAATAAATAATGGCACGAATAATTCCTTTAGGATCGATAAAGAAAACAGCTCTTACAGCTTTCGTGTTGCTTTCGCCGGGCTGGATCATCCCATATTTGTGGGCAACTTCCATAGTGATATCTTCAATCAGCGGGAACTGAACTTCAACATTCTTCATTTCCCGAAATTCAATTTTATCCTTGATGGTGCGCAGCCACGCAATATGGCTGTATAATCCATCAACCGATAATCCAACCAGCTTACAATTCAACTGTTCAAATTCCTTTTCTCTTTTTGCAAACGTCATGAACTCTGAGGTACATACGGGTGTAAAGTCAGCGGGATGACTGAATAGTATTACCCATTTCCCATTGTAATCATTTGGAAAATGGATTTCGCCCTGGGTGGTGATGGCCTTAAATTCCGGGGCTCTATCGCCTATGCGGGGCATCGGTGTGGTCATGTTTTCAGAAATCATATAATTTTTTTTAACGTTAAAAAATAATATACAAGTTCCCCGGTAATGATCGTTCTGAAAATGATCGCTATCAAAAAAATTCCTGATTGCTGTCAGAGTGAATGATTGAAAGGAATCACTATACTTCATTGACAAAAAAAAGCCCCGATAAAAATCGGAGCTTCCATATAAAAAGAAATCGGTTAGATTATTCTTCAGTTTTTGTTTCTTCCTCTTTGGCTTCCTCAGTAGCAGGCTCAGTTGCAGCTTCTGTAGTCTTCTTTGTTGCGCCGCGACCACGTCTTGTTCTTTTTGCTCCTTCTTTTCTTTCTTCTTTTCCTTTGCCGTAGATCTCGTTGAAATCAACCAGCTCGATCATAGCTTGTTCCGCATTATCACCCGGACGAGCTCCTAATTTGATAATACGTGTATAACCACCGGGGCGACCACCAATCTTTTCCGCTACCGCGCTGAATAATTCAGTAATAGCATCCTTATCCTGCAAATAACTGAATACGACACGACGCTGATGTGTCGTATTGGTTTTGCCTTTTGTAATAAGAGGTTCTACATAAGTGCGCAAAGCTTTTGCTTTGGCAACTGTAGTTACAATTCTCTTGTGTGTAATTAACTGGCAGGCGAGATTGCTTAACAAAGCATCTCTGTGTGCTTTTTTTCTGCCAAGGTTTTTGATTTTGTCTCCGTGACGCATGACTTTTAGTTTTATTCGATCAGACCGTGTCAGGAATTCTGACCTACGTTATTAAATGCAAAATTCAAAAGTAAAAACGCAAAAAAACTAATGCTCAATTTTTTACTTTTAAATTTTGACTTTTGGGCTCTTTACAGTTCATCGGCATCTACGCCAAGTTTCTGCAGATCCATTCCGAAATGCAAACCTCTTTCTGTCAGCACCTGTTCAATTTCAGCCAATGATTTCTGACCGAAATTGCGGAACTTCATCAGGTCTTCCTGTTCGTATTGAACCAATTCACTCAATGAATTGATCTTTGCAGCTTTCAAGCAGTTGAATGCACGCACAGAAAGATCAAGGTCTTCCAATGGAGTTTTCAACACTTTGCGTAACTGCAATGTTTGTTCATCAACCAGGTCTTCTTTCTTTTCTTCCTTATTATCGAAAGTGATATTTTCATCAGTTATGATCATCAGGTGCTGGATCAAAATACGGGAAGCCTGCTTTACAGCTTCTTCAGGATGAATCGTTCCATCTGTAGAAACTTCCATGATCAGCTTTTCGTAGTCCGTTCTTTGTTCAACACGGGTATTTTCGATTGTATATTTTACATTCTTGATAGGTGTATAGATTGAATCTATAGAAATATAACCCAGCGGCGCATCCTTTGGTTTGTTTTCTTCTGCAGGAACATAACCCCGACCCTTGCCGATTGTTAACTCAATATCCATCTTTGCAGATGAATCAAGTGTGCAGATCAGCAACTGGGGATTCATTACCTCGAAGCTTTGGGTGGCTTCACCTATCATACCGGCGGTAAGTTCTGTCCTGTTTCTTACGCTCAACAAAATTCTTTCATGCGCTACTTCATGATCCACTTTCTTGCGTAACCGCACTTGCTTAATGTTCAGTAAAATTTCAACAACATCTTCGCTTACACCTTTGATAGTAGCAAACTCATGATCCACGCCTTCTATTTTTACACCAGTGATAGCATAACCTTCCAGTGAGCTGAGCAAAACACGGCGAAGTGCATTGCCAATGGTAACAGCATAACCAGGTTCAAGCGGACGAAATTCAAACTGTGCTTCGAAATCAGTTGCTTTTTGCAGGATAATTTTATCTGGCTTCTGAAAATTTAAAATGGCCATATTTAATGTTTAATTTTTATTGATTAAAATTTAAAATGAAAAAGTAAAATTTCACTTTTTCATTCAGCAGCAACTGTTACTTCGAATACAATTCGACGATAAGCTGCTCTTTGATATTTTCAGGAACACTTTCTCTTTCAGGATAGGTAATGAATGTCCCTGTCATTTCAGTTTCATTCCAATCCAGCCAGTTGAATTTGGGATTCTTTCCGCGAATTTGACTGGTAACAGAGGTATTGCCCTTGCTTTTTTCTTTCAAGCCAATGACGTCACCGGGCTTTAAAGAAAAAGAAGGAACATTAACAACCTCACCATTTACAGTAATGTGCTTGTGACTAACAAGCTGGCGTGCAGCGGGACGACTTGGCGCAATACCCATCCGGAAAACTGCATTGTCTAAACGTGCTTCCAGCAGCTTGATTAATGTATCACCCGTTGCTCCTTTACGACGTCCGGCTTCTACAAAAGTTTTACGGAATTGTTTTTCCAATACTCCGTAAGTGTATTTTGCTTTTTGCTTTTCGCGAAGCTGAAGTGCATATTCACCTAAACTTTTACGTTTACGTGTTGCTCCATGCTGACCGGGAGGATTACTGTTTTTACCCAGCCACTTGCCATTACCCAGGATGGGCTCACCAAAAATTCGGGAAATCTTGGTCTTTGGACCATTGTAACGTGCCATAATTTTTTTTCATTTCAGTTTTTTTAGAAACCGGTGAACTGATCGGTAAAAAACTGTAAAAAATTAATCAGTCACCCTTTGTTTAAATGAATCAATTTGGCGATTCAAAATATGTCTTGTACTAAGTACTATATACTTTGTACTATTAAACTCTTCTTTTCTTTGGCGGGCGACAACCATTATGCGGCAATGGTGTCACATCCCTTATCATCACTACATCGATACCGGATTGTGCAATAGCACGGATAGCACTTTCGCGACCGGCACCAGGACCTTTTACAAACACGTCTACCCTTTTTAAACCTGCTTCAAAAGCTTTTTTTGCGGCATCGCCCGCAGCCATTTGAGCGGCATAAGGAGTATTCTTTTTTGATCCTCTAAATCCCATTTTACCAGCGCTGCTCCAGGAAATCACCTGGCCGCTTTTATTAGTTAAACTAACAATAAGATTGTTGAAGCTTGCTGTAACATGAGCGTCACCATAGCTATCAATCTTAACTACTCTTTTTTTTGCTGCAGCTTTTGCGCTTACATGCTGTTGTTGTGCTTTTGCCATAATTTACTTTAAAGTGCAAGGTGCAAGGCTCAAGATCCAAGGCTAAATTTGTGCCTTGATCTTTTGTTCCTTGTTCCTTCATTTTTTATTTCTTCGGTGCTTTCTTTTTACCGGCTACTGTCTTACGTTTTCCTTTTCTTGTGCGGCTATTTGTCCGGGTGCGCTGACCACGAACCGGTAAACCCTTACGATGACGCATTCCGCGGTAGCAGGCAATATCCAATAACCTCTTAATACTCATTTGTACTTCAGAACGCAATTGACCTTCTACTTTAAACTCCTCCGTGATTGTATTACGGATCGCATTCAAATCGTCATCATTCCAATCATTCACCTTTTTATCCCTGCTGATATTATTCTTATCAAGGATATAACGGGCAGTGGAAGGACCAATACCATAAATATAGGTAAGGCCTATTTCTCCTCTTTTGGTTTTGGGTAAGTCTACACCGGCAATACGAGCCATAATTTATGTTTGTCGTTTTTAATTTATTGTTTGTAGTTACCGGGAACCGGGAACTGGTCACTTTTTTTATCCCTGGCGCTGTTTAAAGCGGGGATTCTTTTTGTTAATAACATACAGCTTGCCTTTCCTGCGAACGATTTTGCAGTCGGCGCTACGTTTTTTTATTGATGCTCTGACTTTCATAATCTCTATTTTTCCACAGCTTGCAGGCTGTATTTGTTTATTATTTTGTTACCTGTATCTAAAAATTATTCTTCCTCTTGTCAAATCGTAAGGACTCATTTCAACTCCCACTTTATCCCCCGGCAGAATTCTGATATAATTCATTCTCATTTTACCCGAGATGGTTGCCAATATTTCATGTCCGTTTTCCAGCTTCACTCTGAACATAGCGTTGGAAAGAGCTTCTATAATGGTTCCATCTTGTTTAATCAGGGGTTGTTTCGACATACGATTTTTGGAGGCGCAAAGATAAGCGGATATACCCTAAAAAAGAAAAAACGGTTAGGATTTTTACTTTTTGACAGGTAAAAATGTATTGATTTTCAAAAATCGGCAACTAAGCAGGCTTCTCCAGGGGTACTTTTGTCATTTGGAGATGCAGGTTCTGCAACTGGTGAACCGATATTGAGTGGGTAAAATGTCGCCGGTCCTCCCGGTACCACATTTCAATATTGGAAAAATCGCCTTCCACGGGGGTTACAATACGAAAAGCTCCTTTCATATACTTCATTCCTTCTCCATTCATGTCCTGCTTTTGAAAACCTAATTTCATCAACTGGCCTTCATCAACCTGGATGGGTGACATTTCTTCGGGAGTATACCAAAATTCCTGGACGCCATTATCTACGAGCGCCTCGTGTTCTTCATGACTTATCTCCACGACCGTTCCTTCTCTTTCCACTCCTTCGTCATTTACTTTTATAATATCACCCGATTTTAATTCTCCTAGTTTTAGCATGGCAAACGATTTTATTCAACCAATTTACGAAACTTTAAAAAATGACAAATGAAATTTATCCTGATCTTTTCCGGTAATTAATAACAGCCCAACTATTCAGAATTACCGCAAATCCCAAAATGGTGAGTAGCTGATTTTTAATATCGGCCATACCACTTCCCTTCAAAACTACCATTCTCATAACTTCAATAAAATAGGAAACAGGGTTAAATTTTGTAATAATCTTCGCCCACTCGGGCATGCTGTCAATGGAAGTATAAAGTCCGCTTAGCAAAACAAAGATCATCATTATAAAAAATGAAATAAGCATAGACTGCTGCTGATTATTGGTATACGTGGATATCAGCAGCCCAAGACCCAGCACAGCCAGTAAATAAACAGCGGCAAAAAGATAAATGATAAAGAAACTACCCACCGGTACAATTCCATACACAAGCCATGCAATACTAAAGCCAATTGAAAAAACCAATAATCCCAACACCCAGAAAGGGATCAGTTTGCCGAGAATGAAATGATATTTTTTTATAGGAGTCACATTTATTTGTTCAATAGTGCCAATCTCTTTTTCCTTCACAATATTTATGGCGGTAAGGTTGGCGCCAACCATTGTCAACAATAACACAAGTATTCCCGGCACCATAAAATATTTGTAATTCATCAAAGGATTGAACCAATCTGAATAAACCACCTCAATATTTGTTTCCGGGCTGAATCGCGGGAACTGGATCCATTCTGTTCTGACTTCCCCATTATAGTTGTGTATAATAGTTTGAAGGTAAGCACTTCCCAAACCGGCTTTTACTCCATTGATTGCATTTACGGCTAAAAAAAGTTTTGCCTCATCTTCCTTAACAAGATCTTTTTCGAATGCCGGAGGTATTTCAAGTATCAAATCAGCTTTATCATTTTCTATTTGCCTCACGGCATCATTGTAGGAGTCGGTGTATTCGGTTAAAATAAAGTAACCGGAAGAAGTGATCTTATTGACAAGTTTTCTTGAATATGCTGAATGATCATGATCCACTACAGCCAGCTTTATGTTTTTTATTTCATAATCAGCAGCCCAGGGCAAAACCAGCAATTGTATGACCGGCATTATAAAAATGATACGAAGAATACCGCGATCGCGAAATATCTGTTTGAATTCTTTCTGCAATAGAAATTTCAACGCTCTCATGCCAGCCTGATTTTAAAATTTTTAATAGCAAGTGCTAAAAAGAAAAGCATCATTCCTGTAAGTATCAGTGTTTCCTTCCAGATAGTAAAAAAACCGGTTCCTTTGATCATTACTGATTTTACAATTGTATAATACCACTTGGCGGGAACAATATTTGATACAATTCGTAAGGGCAGCGGCATGTTTTCAACCGGAAACATAAATCCACTCAACATTACCGTAGGAAGAAAAAGCGCTACCAAAGAAATAAACATAGCTGCCTGCTGCGATTCCGATGCAGACGAAATAAGCAGCCCCAGGGATAATGAAACCAGCGTAAATAAAATGCTTTCGAAAGAAAGCAAAACAAGACTTCCATTGATTGGAACTTCTAAAACAAATACACTCAGCAACAGAATGCTGGCAATGTTAACTGCAGAAAGCAGCATATAAGGAACAGCCTTTGCGATCACAACCATTAAAGGCCTCATGGGCGATACAAGCAATACCTCCATGGTACCTATTTCTTTTTCTTTAACTATTGTAATAGCTGTCATCATTGTACACACGAGCAAAAGAACCATCGCCATTACTCCGGGCACAAAATTGTACGCTCCTTTTAATTCCGGGTTGTACAACATCTTCGTTTCTGTCTCAATCGTGTAAGGAAGTTTTCTATTATTTGTAATTCTTTTCTGGTAATCGATAATAATGGCAGAAGCATAATTCGTAAGCGTGTTGGCCACGTTTGGATCAGATGCATCAGCTATTAATTGTACACTCGCTTTGTTGAAATGTTGAAGATCTTCATTGAAGTGCGGAGGAAGAACAATTACGAGTTTCACTTTTCCTTCCCTGAATACTTTTTTTATTTCACCCGGTGAAAAAATATACTGGCCGATATTGAAATACCTGCTCGCACTTATTTCAGAGATCAAAGATGAAGTGGCAGCATCTTTTGATTGGTCAAAAACTGCAATGGCAGAATTCTTTACTTCATTTGTCAATGCAAAACCAAAAATGATTATCTGGATGATCGGCATCCCCAGCAAAATGAACATGGTTCGCTGATCACGAAATATGTGATAAAATTCTTTTTTTACAAATGCGAGAAACTGTTTCATTTTGATTTTTAAATTTTTGAACTGAGTAATCAGGAAATTGCAATTTCAAAAACTTGCCTGACGGCAGTCAGGTTTCCCAATTGCTCTTTCACCCATGTCTTACTCCCCCCTTGTTGCCTTTCTTGCCAGTTTTAAAAACACTTCATCCATCGATTTCACTTCGAATTGTTCTTTCAGTTGCTTTGGTGTACCCAGTGCTTCAATTCTTCCATCAACCATTATAGATACACGATTACAATACTCAGCTTCATCCATGTAGTGCGTGGTTACAAATACAGTGATGCCAGCTTCGGCGGCTTCGTAAATCATAACCCAAAACTCTCTTCTCGTGGCCGGGTCAACACCGCCGGTCGGTTCATCTAAAAAAACAATTTTAGGTTCATGGAAAATAGCGACAGAGAAAGCAAGTTTTTGTTTCCAACCGAGCGGCAATTCTTTAACCAATTTATCACCCTCCTTTTCCATGTGCAGGTGTTCCAGGATGTACCCGGTCTTATCTTTAATAAACTTGTCTTTCATTCCATAGATTCCTGCATAAAACCTGATATTTTCTTTAACGGTAAGATCTTCATACAAAGAAAATTTTTGGCTCATGTAACCAATACTCCGCTTGATCTTTTCATTTTCTTTATACACATCAAAGCCAGCAACTTTTCCTTTTCCTGATGTGGGCAACGACAATCCGCAAAGCATTCGCATCGCTGTCGTTTTTCCCGCACCGTTGGCTCCAAGAAATCCGAATATTTCTCCTTTGGAAACTTCAAATGAAATATGGTCAACTGCCGTGAAATCTCCGAATCGTTTGGTAAGTTGTTCAGCTTTTATAACTTTTTCTTCTGCCATCTGATCTTTTAAAAAAGCTGAGTAGAATTCTGAACGTACAAGTGAGTGACACAAGAGGCGCCGAATAGAATTCCAATAGCTGGTAACATAATTTTAATTTTTCATCAACCACATAAAACAATCTTCAATGCCGGGCTCCGCTTCTTTTAATTCAAGCTCCCGGTTATCTTTTTGCAAATACTTTTTTAACTCTTCTTTCACTATAATCATTTTTCATAACAGCGTGATGATATTCGCCAAAAGGATATGCATCTTCCGTTTCATCAAACTTTTTCAGATCATTTAAAAGATGAAGCATGTTCGAAGCCTTTGCTGCCATGATCGGCTTTTTAAATTCATCAATTATTCCCTGCGGAGTATTGATAGATAAAATTTGTCCCAATTGCATCAATGCTACCCTGTCACACAAAACTGCCTCATCCATATAAGGTGTCGATACGAGAATTGTGATGTTTTGTTCTTTGAGCCGTTTCAGCATTTCCCAAAATTCTTTTCTTGACACAGCATCAACACCGGTAGTAGGTTCATCCAAAAACAAAACGGAAGGACGATGGATCAATGCACAACTCAAAGCCAGTTTTTGTTTCATGCCGCCTGATAACTTTCCGGCTTTTCTTTTTTTAAATGGCTCGATCTGTGAATAGATCTCTTTTATCAGGTCATAATTTTCCTGAATAGTTGTTTTAAAAATAGTAGCAAAGAATTCAAGGTTCTCTTCAACAGTCAAGTCCTGGTACAACGAAAATCTTCCCGGCATATAACCTACACGATTTCGTATTTCTTTATAATCCTTTACCACATCAAAACCATCCACAGTTGCATCGCCACCATCTGCAAGTAATAAAGTAGTAAGAATTCGAAACAAAGAAGTCTTGCCTGCTCCATCCGGGCCAATGATCCCAAAAATTTCTCCCTTGTTTACGGTAAAACTTACTCCTTTCAAAGCTTTGACGACATTATCTTTCTTTCCGTACAATTTCACAAGATTATTTGCTATGACTGATTGCATATCTTTTTTTTGAACTCTATTGCTGACCATTATTGAACTTTAGTTCTCCGTACATTCCGATTTTCAGATAACCATCATTTTTTACTTTCACTTTAATAGCATAAACCAGGTTAGCTCTTTCCTCTTTTGTCTGAATATTTTTGGGAGTAAATTCCGCTTTGTCAGAGATCCATGTAATCGTTCCGAGAAGTTCCCGGTAATTATTAGCTCCGCTGTCAACATACACTGTTACATGCTGTCCTAACTTTATTAATGGTAATTGATCGCCGGTGATGTAAGCTCGCAAATTCACGGTGGACAAGTCAGCTATTTTATACAATGCTTTTCCGATAGACGTTACTTCTCCTTCTTCGGCATATTTGGTTAATACCGTACCGCTGATCGGGTTGACAATATTTGTTTTCTGCAATTGATCATTCAATTGAGCTACTCTTTTTTCCAAAGGCTTTTTTTCACTGAGAATACTGCGATTCTGTGTAGCTACATTTGTTTCCTGAACTTTTATTTGTTGTTGTGTTACATTCATTTGTTTCTGCACCGATTCGATCTGAAAATTGATATCATCCAGCTGCTTTTGTGTTGCCGCATCTTCTTTTAATAAATTTTCAATTCGTTTCTTTTCGTGTTCAAGATTATCAAGCTGCGTTTGCTGAACGGTTAACTGGTCCTGCAACAATTTTACCTGCGGAGTTACATCAGCGGTCTTTTCATTCAAGGCCTGCATGCTTGCCTCCACCTGTTCTTTTTGTAAAGCCAGATTTTCGGGATCAATTTCGCCAACAACAGAATCCTTAGGGACACTTTCTCCTTCCTGTAACTTAAATGAAAGAATTTGTCCGGATGCCTGTGCAGACACAACCACTTCATCCGTTTCAAATGTTCCCGAAGCATCAAAATCATTTCCGTTGCGATTGCATGCTGCCAGTGATAAAATAACTACTGCAATTAAAATTCGGTTCATAAATGGAATTTATTGTTTACCCAATGTGGTTTCATAATTTATTTGTGCTTGTAATAGTTGTATCCCGTGCGTGATCAACGATTGCCGTGCCTGGTCCTCCGCATTCACTTCACGCAGATAATCATTTGCATTGATCACACCATTTTGAAGTTGCGCTTTCGCCGCATTCTTTACTTCCTCACGCAGATCGATTATTCCGTTATCAGTTTCGATCAATTGGTTATATTTATCAATGTCTGACTGTTGTTGTTTTAACTGTGTATTCGTGTTCAATAAAAAAGTTTCTTTTTGAACATCTACTATTTTTCTATTTACTTCGTTTATTTCCTTTTCTCTCTTCAAAGTATACAAACCACCAAGCGGCCAGTTGAGTCTTACACCAGCGATATAAAACCAGTCAAACTCATTCTTCAGCATATTCAGCCCCGGTCTTCCATAGCCGCCCTGCGCAAACAAACTTGCTTTGGGCAAATTCTTTGCAGTAACCAATTTGTTTTGCTGTTCGAGTAATTTAGATTGATCGCTGTATAACTTCAATTCGGGACGGGAAATATCCGATACAGGCATGACACCCACAGTCGGTTTTTCCAAAACCGTCGTTTCATCCAGCGGCTTATTTAAAAACAATCCCAGTGTTTCGATTAATCCTTTTCGGGATGCTTTTAACTCAATCACCCGTTGATCCGTTTGCAGCAACTGTGCCTTTAAAACATTCAGGCTGGATTTAAAAGCTACACCATTATTGACCCGCGCCGAAACTTGCCTGATACCAACTTGTATATCGCTCCGTACAAGATCAGTTTGTTTGATCTGTTCATCAATAAATAAAACGCCAAGATATATCTGGTTGATACGATCTTTTACTTTGTACAATTCTACTTCCACTTTTTGCTCTTCCACTTCGTTATTTAATTGCGCTGATTTTTCCTGTTGCTTAATTATCCCGCCATCGTAGATCGTTTGATTGAGGTCTGCTAACACTTTGTACTGATCTTTTGAAGGAGGCTGAATATTTATGCCGGCGAAAGAAATATTAAGACCTGTTACATCCGATTGATAAGTTGCCTGGCCGCTGAATGTAATCTGTGGCAAATATCCCTTCTGCAGATTTTCAATTGTCAGGTTTTCCGTTTGCCTGACCAGGTCTTTTTGTTTAATAGCCGGGTAATTCTTTTGAGCAAGATCATAAGCTTCGGAAAGCGTAAGCCGGTCAATAGTTTGACCCGATATTTTGTTTGCAAACAACAGCAGGAAAAGAAGCCATTTTTTCATACTTCCGTTTTTATTAATAAAAGACTAATGAGATCTGCATACTTATTTCTTTATTGCGTCAATGATAAATTTGGGCACTTCCTTTTTTCTTTCTTCAAGCATTTTATCAAACATCGTTTTATCCACATCCGCCAGCAACTGGAACATAGGCCGTCCCGCAAACGGGAAAATGCATAAGGAAATAATATTTAAAAGCAACTGTAGCGGATTTACCGGTTTAATCGTTCCCTTTTTAATTTCGCTACTAACGTTATCAATGAATTTTTTTACCGGTGGCCTTTTTCCTCCCATCATCTTTTTTATCAGGGCTTCGGGTTGACGGTTTACTTCATTCAAAACAAAAATGGGCAGATAAGGCATTTGTTTCATCTGGTCTATATATTCTGAAACAAACATTTCAATTTTTTTGAAAAGGTTTTCTTTCGACTCAAATATCATGACGAGTTTGGGAAAAAAATATTGAGCTAACTCAGAGAATATTTTTGCAAATAATTTTTCCTTACTTCTAAAGTAATAATGAAGCATTGCTTTATTGATACCTGCTTCATCTGCTATGTCCTGCATTCGGGCACCTGCCATTCCTTTTTTCAAAAAGACTTTTTTCGCCGCTTCGAGTATCCGGTGCTCCGTATTGTCTTCTTTTTGTTTATTAACCATAAAATTTAACCAAATGGTTAACAAAGATAAAAACAGAAAATTGATATCTCAAAATATTTTTTATTTGAAATTAAAAAAGCCTGCGAAATGCAGGCTCATCAAAACATTTGAAAAAATCCCTTACTTCTCCCCTGCCAGCTCCATAATCACTTTCCATTCTTTATCTGAAACAGGCTGAACGGATAAACGACCTATACGAACCAGCGCCATATCTTTTAATCTTTTATCTTTTTTTATTGTTTCCATTGTGACGGGATTCTTTAGCTTCTTAAAAGGTTTCAGATCCACTGCAACCCATGCTGTCTCATTAGTAGTCGGATCCTGGTAAGCCTTTTTCACCACTTTTGCGATACCAACAATTTCCAGCCCCTCATTACTATGGTAAAATAAAACTTCGTCTCCCCTTTTCATTGAGCGCAAATGAATACGTGCCGCATAATTGCGAACACCCGTCCAGTCTGTTTGTTTGTCTTTTACCAGTTGATCCCAGCTATACGCCGAAGGTTCAGATTTTACAAGCCAGTATGCCATAAGTTTTGTTTGTGATTTTTTTTGCTGATTGAATTTCCTCTACGAAAAAAAAGCTCACATGGTTTTCAAATTTACAATTGTTTTTTTCTGAAAATATTTTTTGTTTGGCAATCCAATTAAGTGGCACAGGACGTATCTGTAATCGTTGTATGCATGCACATCCTATCCTTGAGATCTTCACAAATCAAAAATTAAAAACAAAATTCAAACTCATTTTATGAAACAGGTTAAATCATTTATTTCATTACTCGTTGCCTCTTTATTGCTAAATGTTTCTTTTGGTCAAAAGATGTCACAGGAAAGTGCAGTGATAGTGGGAGGTGCACCGATGTATCCTTCAAAGAATATTATTGAAAATGCAATTAACTCGAAAGATCATACTACGTTAGTTGCTGCTGTAAAAGCTGCCGGCCTGGTTGAAACCCTGCAAGGTACTGGTCCATTCACTGTGTTTGCTCCCACCAATGAAGCTTTTGACATGCTTCTAAAAGGGACGGTGGACAATCTGCTGAAACCCGAGAATAAAGCAATGTTTACTAAAATTCTGACTTACCACTGGTGGCTGGTGATTGGGACAGTAAAGCGCTGATGGAAAAAATTAAGGCAGGCAAAGGTGTAGCGGAATTGCCTACGGTTGAGGGAGGAAAGCTATGGGCAAGTATGAAAGGGAATAAGATCATACTGAAAGATGAAAAAGGTGGCTGGGCAACAGTTACTATCAAAGATGTACATCAAAGCAATGGAGTTATTCATGTAATCGATCATGTACTGATGCCTGAATAATATTACCGGGATGCTCTATGACCGGCAATCTTTTCTTTGAAGATTGCCTTTTTATTTTTTGAAAACCAAAATCAAAAAAAAATTGCTTTTCGTAAATAATCGAAATACGACAAAAAAAATTCAAAATAGGTTCGTATGTGCAGGGCAAACCAGCCGGCACTCCGTGCTTGTCATAAGACAGGCATTTTGGAGGCCGGCTTTTTTCTTTGTAACTTTTGCGCCTGATTGTCTGAAAGAAACGTAAACCGACTAATGAAAAAAATCGTAAAAAAACATCCGTTAGCCATCCGTTGGTTTCATTGGATAAATTTTCCTGTACTTGGAGTAATGATATGGACTGGTTTACTTATTTACTGGGCGAACGATGTCTATAAAATTGGTTTCGGCAATACAACTATCTTAAAATTTTTCCCTCAATCATTTTATGATGCACTTAAAATTCAAGTCAGGTACCCGGGTCATGGAGTATTTGGCCGTCTTGCCGAAGGAATGGCATATCATTTTGTATTTATGTGGTTGTTTTTTTTGAATGGAATTTTATATGTGCTCTTCACAATTTTTTCCGGTCAGTGGAGATATTTGGTTCCTAATAGACATTCATGGAAAGAAGCCTGGTTTGTTTTGCTACACGATCTTCGCATAAGAAAAACAAAACCACCGCAGGGAAAATATAACGCTGCTCAGCGCATAGCTTATACGGCAATTATTATCATGGGCATAGGTTCCATTCTTACGGGACTTGCTATATATAAACCTACGCAACTAAGATGGCTGACTTTTATATTCGGTGGATACAAAATGGCAAGGATCTTCCATTTTGCTTTGACAATAGGTTACGTTTTATTTTTTCTGATCCATATTATACAAGTTATCATTGCCGGGTGGAACAATTTTCGCGGAATGGTTGCAGGTTTCGAGGTAGAAAAGGTGACTGCTGAAAAATTGCAGCCGGAAGCTGTACCTGAACCTGAACTTGCACCTGTGCCTGTACTTACACCTGCACCTCCGCCACACGAAGAAAACGAAAGTGATTTAACAGAATAAAAAATATTTTATGCCGAATTTCGTCACCAATCTTTTCAGAAGCAATAAAAAATTGAGCGTTGATGAATTAATTGTTAAGAAAACTATTACTTCATTTTTTTTCCTCTTCCTTTTTTTTGCTGCCTGTATATGGACATGGAAATGGATAAGACGTCAGCCGGCAGATAAAGGTATTACCGGTGGTGTGCAACAACCAATCCGGAATATCCTGAACATGAATGAAGCTGTATTCAGTAAAATATTTTCAAAAAATCATTTGGCTAAAACTTTTCCCGCATCACAAGCCCGGAAAAATGTAAGACATAACGGAAATATAGGAATGGGAAATGATTTTGATTCGGCAACATGGAAACTGCACGTAGTCAAAGAAAATGGAGACACGCTGAATCTGGATCTTGATGACATAAAGAAACTTCCGAAAGTAGATATAGTTTATAATTTCAAATGCATTGAGGGATGGAGCCAGATCACTCACTGGGGAGGCGTAAAATTTTCTGATTTTTTAAAAGCCTACGGACTTGCCGACGAATCGAAAATGAAATATATAGGGCTAAAAACACCTGACGAAAAATACTATGTGGGCATTGATATAGCCAGCGCCATGCATCCTCAAACTATTTTGTGTTATGAATTAAATGGCAAGCCCCTCCCGAAGGTGGAAGGCTACCCCCTGCGATTGATTATTCCTGTGAAATATGGCATAAAAAATTTGAAACGCATAGGCACTTTGTTTTTCTCCAACCATCGCCCGCCTGACTACTGGGCAGAAAGAGGTTATGATTATTATTCCGGATTATAGATGGAACCACGATTTTTAGGATTAATAGAGATTGATGAGAATTGGATTTACGCATGACGCAACACTAAGACATTTCATAATTCCGTTTCCCGCTTTATCCAAAGAATCATACTATTCTAAAAGTTAATAGCACGATACATATTTTCGGAACATAACTTGTATTTGAATTACTTCCTTTTCAATTAAAACGAAAATCTATGAGTCCTGAAACACGCAGACATGCGGGAATATTGATCATCATTATTCCTACAGTTATTTACGGAGGAGTCAGTCTTCTTAATTTTTTGATCAACGACCGGGCTTACATGCAAAATCCATTGCGGCAAAATCTTTTCAGAGCGGGTCATGCACATGCAGGTGTACTGCTGATCCTGTCACTGGTTGCTTATTTATATGTGGACGAAGCAAATCTTTCACAGGCATGGAAGAGATTTGTAAAAGCCTCCATCCCGTCTGCTGCTATTTTTCTTCCTGCGGCTTTTTTCTTTTCAGTATTGAGTCCTGGTGCTACTGAACCAACCGGCTTCATTAATCTTGCCTATGTTGGCGTAGCATTACTTGTAACTGGATTATTAGCGTTAGGAATTGGATTAATTCGAAAGAAAAAAGTGTATTAAAATTGTAGATGGCTCCAATGCTTATTATGCTACTATTCGAACTTATGTGAAGAAAAAACAAAAAAAAATGATTGTACGTATTTGGCATGGCCGCACAAAAACAATAGATGCGGAATTGTATCGAAACTTCGTAATTGAGACAGGTATCAAAGATTATACTTCGAAAAAAGGAAATTTAGGCGCTCAAATATGGCAACGGCAGGAAGGAGATATTACTCATATCTGGACCGTATCATGGTGGAAGGATTATGAAAGCATCAGTGCATTTGCAGGAAACGATATTGAAAAAGCAAAGTATTATGATGAGGATAAAAAATACCTGCTGGAATTTGAGCCCAAAGTAATACACTGTGAAAGTTTTGATTTTAAATCACCCATTTAAACAATAAAATTTATGATTGCGAGAATATGGCGGGGTTATACCTCTTTGGAAAATGCCGATGCGTATGAAAAATTTCTGAAAACAGAATTTATGCCGGCAGTTGAAAAGAAAAAAATAGCCGGTTACAGAAAATTTCAATTACTGAGAAAAGAAGAAAACAATGAAGTTGCTTTCATCACAATTATGTGGTTTAATAATTTGGAACAGGTAAAAGCCTTTGCAGGCGAAGATTACGAGAAAGCCGTTGTTCATCCGACTGCCGAAGCTCTTTTAAAAAGATATGACCAAAGATCTCAGCATTTTGAGCTAAGGCATGAATTAAATTATCCGTAACAAATATTATCAATACCAGTGACTGCCTCCGCCAATTTGCCTGAACGGCCACGGGATGGAAATAAGAATAACCAATAAAGCAAGCAGGTAAAAAATCAATGTACGCTTATGTTTGGCTTTATCGCTGATCGCTTTTTTACCTTGCGCCTTGCCAATGTGTAAAAGAATAATGGCTATGATCATACCTGCCATATGTTCAACGGCAAAGAATCTGGCAACAGGATCCTTCATTGCGGCGCTCATTCCCATCGTTTGAATGACCTTATATCCTCTCGGGCCAAAATACCAAATGGCTAATCCTATCAACAGCGTCAGGTCAGCAAAAATTACAAGTATAGAACCAGTTCTTGCATCACTTTTAATAAAAGGACGCTTGCCTGCTACCAGGCTATTAAAAATCGCTACCACTAATAACAGTAAAATGATCCAGCGGATGACACTATGTAAATGGAGTAAAAAAGAATACAGGCTATCATTCATATAAGTTGGTTTGGAGAATCAAATGTAGGAAATAGTGACTAATGAATGGTGAATAGTGAGTTGTGAATTTTGAAGAGGTCAAATTATTACACTCTTATAATCATAACTCATATCTAATTACTCATCATTCCACCCAATCAGCAATAAATATATTTGTATCATGACCGCCGCCATTGTTTCGGTTACTGCAAAAAACAATTTTCTTACCATCCGGTGAAAACATTGGGAATGCATCGAACGTGTTACTATGAGTTATTTGTGAAAAACCGGAGCCATCTTCATTGATCATATAAAGATCGAATGGAAATCCACGCTTGTATTTATAGTTTGATGCAAAAATGATTCGCTTACTATCCGGGAAAAAGGCCGGTGCCCAGTTAGCTTGCCCAAAATCAGTAACCCGGTGCGGATTACTTCCATCCGCATTGGCAACAAATACTTCCATGTTTATAGGTGCGACTAAATTTTCTGCAAGCAGATCTTTATAGTCTTTTATTTCTGTATCAGTTTTTGGACGACTTGCACGCCAAATGATCTTCTTTCCATCGGGACTGAACCATGCTCCTCCGTCGTAACCAAGTGTATTAGTTACCTTTTTTTCTTTACCGGTTTTTAAATCCATAATATAAAGATCAATATCCCCATCTTTATCGCTGGTATAGATCATTTTCTCTCCGTCAGGAGAGAGGGTTCCTTCCGCATCATATCCCTTTGCATGAGTAAGCTGTTTGATAATTTTTCCGTCAAGATCGGCCATAAAAATATCGTAGCTGTCATACAGGGGCCAGATGTATTTATTGCCATACTTACTCCTGTCTGGAACAGGCGGGCAAGTGTCAGCGTTTTTAAAAGTAGATGCATAAATAATATGCTTGCCGTCTTTTGTAAAGAATGAACAGGTACATCTTCCTTTACCATTACTGACCATCCTGTACTCAAATTTATCGCCGGGCTTTTCCGGAACTTTACCGATAAATATCTGATCACAGTTCAATCCTTCTTTTGGATTCGTACGCTGAAAAGTTATATACTTGCTATCATAGCTCCAGTATGCCTCGGCATTATCTCCACCAAAAGTTAACTGCTGTACATTTTTAAAATGTTTTTCTTCAGGAAATAAAATTGTATCAGGTGTTAACCCCGACAAAGATGTTGTCTTTGAATAATTGACTACATGTTTTCTAAAAGAAAGAAATGTAAAAATCGAAGCGATCAAAAAAAGGCTGGTAATAAATTTTTTCATGACAGGTTGTTGTTAAAGTCAAAATATTTTTCGGAAGGCAAAAATATTTTCGTTAAAAATAACGTTTGTCAGCAATTTGTAAGAGTTGAGATTCCCGAAACAATTAGTTTTGATCATGGCAAAACTTTTCAGAACATTTATCCCGGTTCTAATACTAGCCCTGGTAATTGATGGATGCAGCACTAATAATGACTCTTCTCCATACGCTGAATTACTTTCCCTGCCTCCGTATGCAAGTTTAACCGACAGTATTCATCAGTATCCCTCTGATCCTGACCTGTACTACCGCCGCGGGGCGCTGTTGTTTAAAAATAACAATAATCCACCTGCATTGGCTGATTTCAGGACAGCCTGGTCAATGAATAAAAAGGAAATTTATGCGCTTGATATAAGCAATGTATTGCTGGTGGATCAACCGGATTCTGCGGTTTCATTCCTGCAGAGTGCTTTAAAACTCTTACCATCAAGTACCCCCTTGCATGTAAATCTTATACAGGCTTATGCAAATTTGCAAAAAACCGATGAAGCATTGGGTGTTTGTAATTCCATTCTGCAACAACATCCGGAACAGGTCGGAATATTAATGATGAAAGCTGATCTGCAGGACCAGGAAAATGACACCATAGGGTCAATGAGAACGTTAGAACAGGCTTATCAGTTTGCCCCTGCGAACGAAGATCTTTGTTATAACCTTGCGTTCAAATTCGCACAGAATAAAGATCCGAAGGCATTAGATCTCTGCGATTCGCTTTTGCGCAACGATACCCTTAGTAAAAAAGCCGAACCATATTATTTCAAGGGAGTTTATTATAGCAACATCAACGACAGAGTTGCTGCATTGAATTATTTCAACAAAGCTATTGACGCCGACTATACTTTTTTGGATGCTTATATGGATAAAGGAAGGGTTTTATTTAACGAAGAAAAATATAATGATGCAGTTAAAGACCTGCAGTTAGCGTTGAAAGTTTCTCCCACTTATGCAGATGCTTATTACTGGCTTGGCAAATGCCAGGAAGTGCTGGGCCAGAAACAAGACGCAAAACTCAATTATCGACGTGCTTACGGGCTTGATAAAACATTGATAGAAGCAAAAAACGCTGCAGATAAATTATAAATATTCTCATCAATAATTGCTTTCGCCGATCGGATCAGCAGCTTGTTCGTGATTCATGTTGTCTTCCACACCTGCGTCACCGGCTGGTGTTTTATCATCCAAATCAGCCTCTCTCCTGTTTTCAATTCCAGTTTGTTCTATATTTTCCTGCTCATCGATATTTTGCCCGGGCAATTTTCTGCCGATCTCTGCTTCTTGTCGTGATTCCTTAGTTTTTTTATTCTTTGTTGCCATGGGTTTTTTTCTTTTGCAATCGAAAATTCATGCCATAACAAAACAAAAATGCCATTAAAGTAGTATTGCCCGGCCTGGTTGCGATTGCTAATTTGCGCCGGGTTTCAATGTAAGATCAATTTCTTCGTCTCTCTCTATGTGGTTTTTCTCTTGTGGCAACGCCCCGTTACCAATCTTGCGTAGCGGGGTTTTTTGAACCTCTTCCTCAATCTGTCTCTCGGGAAGAGGGAGACCATGCATAATATTTTCAACTGAGCAAACGATTTAACACATCAGCGTTAATCCCTTCATCAGCATTTTATTGTTATTTTGCTTACAAACTTAATACATGCCTATTGTTGCTCCATCACTGTTAGCTTCTGATTTCTTGAGACTGGAAGAAGAATGTAAGATGTTAAATGAATCCCAGGCAGATTGGTTCCATTTGGATGTAATGGACGGAAGATTTGTTCCGAATATCAGTTACGGCCCGATGATCATTGAATTTATGAGATCCACAACTAAAAAACCTTTTGACGTGCACCTGATGATCGTTGAGCCGGAAAAATTTGCTGAGGAATTTAAAAGAGCTGGTGCAGATCACCTCACCGTTCATTACGAAGTTTGCCCTAACCTGCACCGAAACATTCAGCAAATAAAATCATTAGGCATGAAAGCAGGTGTGGCCATAAATCCACATACATCCGTCAATGTTTTGATCGATATATTACAGGATATTGATACAGTATTACTGATGAGCGTAAATCCAGGTTATGGTGCGCAAAAATTTATTCCACATTCCATTTCAAAGATCAGGCAGCTAAGAAATTTGATTGACAACTGGAATTTGCCTGTTTTGATTGAAGTTGACGGAGGAGTGACACTGGAAAATGCAAAAGACATCATCGCTGCAGGCGCCGATGTGCTGGTGGCCGGCAATACCGTTTTTAAATCAAAAGATCCCAAAGCAACCATCTCACAATTAAAAGCCACGATAGTAACTAAGAATCTATAGTAAGCCAGCAAATTTTCAATTTCAAAAAACTTGCCTGACGGCAGTCTGGTTTCCCAAATCTTTTTTCTATCTTGTTCTGAATTCTCTTATGAAAATCTGCCGCCTAATTATTCCGACTATCGCATGCTTATTGCTGGCAGTGACCTCTTTCTCTCAAAAAAAATATGCGTTTGTTTCCGGTAAGGTGCTCGATGAGAATGAAAACCCGTTATCGAAAGTAAGTGTAACAATTTTGGGAAGACAATCCGGAATTGTAACAAGCGATTCGGGAACCTTCCAGTTAAAAGCACCTGCAGACAGGGCATTTGCCATACAATTTTCTTATAGCGGATATAAAACTGAACAAAGAAATTTTTTAATGAATGAGAATGAACAGGAAGTTATCACCGTTAAAATGGAAAGAGGAAACACTGTACTTCCCAATGTTACCATTACTAATCAGCGTGACAGGGAAAATGCCGGCCAGATTCAGATCAATCCAAAATATACACTCAATCTTCCTGCACCGATCACAGGTGTCGAGAGCATGATCAAGATTTTTGTAGGCAGCAACAATGAACTTACTTCTCAATATAATGTTCGAGGTGGCAGCTACGATGAGAATTTGATTTATGTAAACGATTTTGAAATATTCCGTCCTTATCTCGTACGTAATGCACAACAGGAAGGTCTAAGCTTTATCAATCCCGAGCTGGTTCAAAACATAAATTTTTATGCTGGCGGTTTCCCTGCAAAGTATGGCGACAAAATGAGTTCGGTTCTCGATATTCAATATAAAAAACCCAGGAGCTTCGGCGGCTCTGCATATGTTGGTATTCTTGAGCAGGGCTTTCATTTGGAAGGAACTTCATCAAAAAATAAATTGAGTTATCTCATTGGTGTTCGCAACCGGAGTAATAAAAATCTTTTGAGCAAACAGGAAACACAGGGGAATTATGTTCCCTCCTCCGCTGACCTGCAGGCACTGATCAATTATCAATTCAATTCAAAATGGCAGGTAGAATTTTTGGGAAATATCTCGCAAACAAAATTTTTCCTGCAACCTGATTACAGCCAGCTCACTTCATCGGTTTTCTCTCCCTATTTTTCTGCCAATCTCGGACTGGATATTTATTTCGACGGACAAGAAAAAGATCAGTACACAACTAACATGTTTGGCGTATCGACTACATACCAACCGAATAAGCATGTAAAATTAAAATGGCTGGCTTCGCGGTTTGAAAATAATGAACAGGAAAATGTTGACATTACAGGTGCCTATCTTTTTGGCGAAAGAGATTTTGACAAATCAAAGCCTACTTACGGCTTAATTGTAAATCCGCTGGGTGCCGGTGTTTACCAGGATTACTCAAGAAACAAACTGGATATTACCGACTGGAACATTTCACATAAAGGCTCGCTGAGTAAAGGAAAAAATTTCTTTCAATGGGGAATTGGATTGGACAGAACTTTGATCAATGACAAATTGAATGAATGGGAATACCAGGATTCAGCCGGTTATTCTTTGCCTCACGATCCTAATGTTTTACAACTAAGCAGTGTTATTAAGTCAACCGCCGACCTCACCGTGAATAAACTTTCGGGTTATTTCCAGGACAATATTTTATTAGGCGATACCTCAAATTCATTTACACTGCAAGCAGGTGTTCGTTACAATTATAATTCACTCAACAAACAATTTCTGATCTCACCAAGATTAGGCGCAAGTTGGAAGCCTGATTGGAATAGCGATATTGTTTTTCGTGCGGCAGCAGGTATATATGCCCAGCCTCCTTTTTATCGTGAACTCAGAAGATACGATGGCACTGTCAATACAAATGTAAAAGCGCAACGAAGTGTGCAGGGTGTCCTCGGCTTTGATTACAACTTCAAAGGTCTCGGTGGCCGTCCATTCCGGTGGACCACAGAAGCATACTATAAATACATGACTGATGTTGATCCTTATGATATCGACAATGTTCGCATACGTTACTTTGGAGATAATAATGCTAAAGCATATGCAGCAGGAGTTGAAACCAGATTATTCGGTGAACTGGTGAAAGATGCAGAAAGCTGGATCAGCCTGAGCATCATGCGCACAAAAGAAAATATCAATAACGATTTTTACACTGTTTATAAACTCGATTCATTGAATCAACCAACCGACAGCAGCCAGGTTCCGGGCGGCTGGTTTCGTCGGCCAACCGACAGGCTCATTACTTTCGGAATGTTCTTCCAGGATTATTTGGCCACCAACAAAAATTTCAAAGTGTATTTGAACATGATCTATGGAAGCAATCTTCCGTACAATATTCCCGGCAGTGTCAAATACCGCAATGCACTTATCATCGATCCCTATATAAGAGTTGACATTGGATTCAGTGCTTTGTTGCTCGATGCCGACCGCAGCAATCGCCGCAGTCACAGTCCTTTTTTAGGTTTTGATAATATTTGGGCAAGTCTTGAAATATTTAATTTGATCGACCGCCCCAATACGATTTCTTATATGCTCATCAAAGATTTTGCAAACGATGTGTTTGCTGTTCCCAATCGTTTAACCCCGCGACTATTGAATTTTAAAATTGTTGCCAAATGGTGATGTTATGAACTAAGCTTTATTACTACTATCAAGCTTTCGTTGTGCCTGTCCGTACGCAGCGAAGCGAAGGCGGGTCACTCACTTTTACTTTTGATAATCCTACTCAACAATTTAATTTGAACTCTTAAATATTAATTTAATTTCATAAACTATGATCACAACGAATGATTAGAGAAAAGGACTTTAAAGAGATGGCGCTTTCTTTTCCTGGCACCGAAGAGCAACCACACTTTGAACGGATCGGTTTCAAAGTCATCGGTAAAAGAATGTTTGCAACTTATCTTTCAAAAAATAATACAGCCAATATTTTTTTAACTCCAAAAGAACAGGCTGTTTTTTGCAAAGTGCTCGACGGCATCTATCCTGTTCCAAACAAATGGGGAGAAAAAGGCGCAACAACTTTTGAGCTCAACAAAGTACCAAAAGGTATAGTAACGGAAGCTCTTTTGTCGGCCTATAATGAGATAATCAAACCAAAGGATAAAAGAAACCAATAAATCGGGGTTACTCCTTTTTTATAAAGAGTCAACCCCGATTTTTCACCACCCGAAATTATTTATTCACTACAAAATATTATCATCTTTGAATTGATATTGCTCTTTCAATTTTCTCATCACCTCATCCATGCTTGCACGATGATCCTTCGGCTGCCATTCACCTCTCTCCCATTGATCAAGTTCCTTGTCAATATTTTTCTTTTGGATCTCAGTAAGCTTGTCCACTAACTGATCTGACATCTCTCTTTGCTTTTGGTAAAAAGCTCTCTTCTTTTCGTGTAACACTTCTTTATCCGCACGCAAGTGATTTTCATCCGAGGCCATTTGCAATAATTCTTCTTTGGCCAACGCGATATCATAAGGTCCTATGTGCATAATAAGTTTTGACAATACCGGGCCGATCTCGATCAAAATGATCAGTAATGAAAGAAGCAGGCAACTCCAGAACACACTGCTTTCTTCTCCTGACAGATCAGACAAAGCTTTATTTCTTTCGAGGAAGCCCATATTTGCTGCAGCAGAAGCTGCGTAGTCTTTTCTTTTTTGTTCCATATTTGCCTGTGCATTGGAAAGTATACTATCCTGTGAAGCAATACCTTTTTCCAATCCCGCCTGTTCGGGAGCAAACTGGTTCTTCGCCTGTTCGTAAGCATCCATTTTTAAATGAGTGAGCCTGTCGATCCCCCTCTGTTCTGAACCTCCGGTACCGTCAGCTTCCTGTACGTAGGCAGATTGCAAGTTGCGAAGCTGATCTTCGATTGCCAGTTTTCTATTAGTCAATCTTTGTCTTTCAGCCGTAGCAATATTTGTTAACGCAGTATTTTCAAGAGCGAGCAGGCTATCATTTCTTTCAATTTTCTTATGCAGGTTTTCGGTCATTTTCACATTGATCTCCTTTTCAAAAATCTTTAACTCAAGCGGTCTGGCAATAGTGAACCCTATGAGCAATGCAAGAATCAATCTTGGAATCGCCATTAGCCATTGTTTGCGTTTGCTGATCCCATACTTACGCATAGTAGAAACAAGAAAGCGGTCAAAATTAAAAATGATCAACCCCCATATAATCGCGAAGGCCACCGCCCATAGCCAGTTATTGAACACGGTGTAAATAGCGTAGCCTGAAGAAATGGAAGCAAGAATGAATGTTGCCAGCAATACGCCACCTAAACCGGAATATTTTGCATGTTCCGAAGGAAATCGTTTCAGAAGATCCTGGTGAGCGCCGGCACACCACCATAAAAATTTTTTATCAGTTGGTTTCCTGGTTTCGCCAAAAGAATCATAAGTATATAAGCTGCTCTCCTGGCCGTTGTTGTTTACCGCCATAAATAATGATTTACAGTAAAAGAATTAGAGTTGTTTAATAAAGGTTGAAGTGGAGTTGTAGTGTATAACGCAAGAAGTCGAAATCAATTATAAATGTTACGTTAAAAGCCGGAAAAGGAATAGCTGACAATTGAAACCGAATAATTAATTTTATAGTAACCGGTATGTTATGAAAGCGGTTGCCTGCATAGTTTTTCTTATTCTTACTCAATTTGCCCTTGCGCAAAAGAAATGGACCAATTACAATTCTATCGACCAGTATGTATTAAATATTGATGCTTTTTCTCCCGAAGAACTGGCCCGGGAACTCATCGCTCCTTATCATACCGACCTTGAAAAAACACGGGCAATCTTCAGTTGGATCGCACAACATATTAGCTACGACTATCCGCGAATCAATCCGACTAAGAAAAAGAATACCGGCAATTTAATCAGTGAGACGAACATCGACACTTCAAAGACATTAAGATCGGTAAATGAATTAGTAGCTGAAGATGTGCTGAAAAAAAGAAATGTTTTTTGCTATGGCTATTCAAGACTTTTCAAATGTCTTTGTGATGATGCGAATATTTCCTGCGAAATTATTAATGGCTATGGACGCGGCGATATTCACCAGGTGGGAACCAATTTCAGGACCAATCATTCGTGGAACGCTGTAAAACTTGATAGTAGCTGGTACCTCGTAGATGTAACCTGGGCCAGCGGGTATTTTACGTACAACAGCAATCGATTTATCAAACATTTCGACGATCAATATTTTCTCACTCCTCCCGAGCAGTTTGCTTTAGACCACTTTCCGGATGATCTTAAATGGTCAATATTACAGCAACCTCCAACCATTGGTGAATTTTTCCATAGTCTTTATAAAAGCCGCTGTTTTGTGAAATATAATATCACTTCTTATTGGCCAAAGCAAGGTGTGATACAGGCGTCAGTTGGCGATACCATTAACTTTCATTGAAACCGCCCTTACTGGTAAAAGAAATATCGGCGGAGGTTCTATTAACAGTGATATGGATTCTTCATCGTTCGCCACGGCGGTATATTGCAAGCCATTGACAAATGATAAAAACAAGACTATCGACTATGCTTATGTTGTTGAATCACCCGGGGCGCAGTGGCTTCAGCTTGTTTTCAATGATGACATGATCCTCCAATATAAACTCGATATCAGGAATAATAAATTGACAAAATAAAAAAAACCGGCAAAGCCGGTTTGTAAACAATTTTAATTGCAAACAGAAGGTCTATACTTTAATTATAAATAGCGTATAGTGCAACAATCCCCGTGATCAGAAACACAGATACGATTACAATTACCATCTGTACATTCTCTTTCTGAAGTGTTGTGTAAAACTTTTTCATTCACAAAGCTTTAAGGTTAAAAAAAAGGGTTAGGATATTCCAAAGGAATACGGCGGGAACGGAGAATGTAAAAGTTAGATTCTTACAAAGGGATAGGAGAACACAAATTTACGCATTTATTCCGTTTTTCCAAACAAGGGAATGGCTTGAAAAATGATTTTTCAAAAAGATCATCTTGCTTAACAGGTTTGTTTTCAAAAAATTATTTTTCGTTTACAACGATGACAGGTAAACTTACTAATCTATGATAAAGAAGGCGCGACCGGCATCTGCTCGACTTCGTTTACAAAATTTAACGGCCAATAGCTGCTTTATTAGATAATAATGTCCATTATGGCTGGGATTTTGCAGAATGACAAATAAATGTAGCCTATGAATGCAAAAGATAAAATATATGACCAACGCACATTCGATGAGGAGCAGTTAACTTGTCCTAAATGCGGATGGAACGGAGCCGGATTGGAAGCTCACATAGCAGGGTTTTACGGCATTGGAAAGTTTAAAGAGGTATTATGCCCGCAGTGTAGCGAATATTTAGGTAATCTTTCCCGGGAACATTCATTTGGTGAGGATGGAACAAAGTTTGATTCGCAAATTGAACCCAGTTAATAATCAATTTTCATCCAGAATTTTTTTCAAGGCGGTTACCTCGCCCGGATCAATCGAATTATTCATATAGCTTTCTGCCGAATCTTTAAACGCAGGATGAATAAATTCCATTTGCGATTTTGATTTATCCCGAAGAGAGGAATGAAATTCCGTACAACCTGTTTTATCAGCCAGTATTTTTATATTTTCCTTTCTTACACCGCTGCCGGGCATAATAACAATTCGATGGTCTGACAGGTTGTTTAATTCAGCTATCAATTCTATTCCTTCGTTAACAGTCGGCTGCTGTCCGGATGTAAGAATTCTTTCACAACCTGTTTGTATTAATTGTTCAAGGGCTTCAAAAGGATCACGGCAACGATCGAATGCACGGTGAAAAGTTACGCCCATAGGGTAAGCAGTTTCAATAAGAGCGGATGTTCGTTTTGTATCAATCGTTCCATCTTTATTTAAAAGACCGATCACAATACCGTCACAACCCACCTCCTTACAAAGTTTCACATCCTTCAGCATGATTTCGTATTCATCATGAGTATATAAAAAATCTCCTCCACGTGGACGTATTATCGGGTACAGTAAAACATCAAAGGCTTTGCGGCACTGATAAATAGTTCCATAGGATTGTGTAGTGCCCCCTTCAAAAAGATTTGCGCACAGTTCTATCCTGCCGGCGCCTCCTTCAACAGCAGTTTTTGTTGTTTCAAAATCGGATGTAGCTATTTCAATTATAAAAGACATAATAAATAAGGAAAGTGGTGAATTGTCAATTATAAACAAAAATTCACAACTCACTATTCACTATTGACAATTAATACCAGCTTTTTGAAGGAATGAGTTTTTCCATATCGCCGTTACGCACTGCATAACTAAAACCTGGTTGTATTCCAAACGCACCAACTTCACCATTTTTGTTGAGTGCTAAAAACGCAACTTGTATCTCTTTGGCTTTTTCTTTTTTTATTTTCATGATCCGCTCAATTGCTCCCTTGCATGCATCTTCCGGAGACAATCCCTGCCGCATTAATTCAACAACAGTATGTGAGCCGCTGATGCGAATAACGTCTTCACCCTGGCCGGTAGAAGTGCAGGCGCCTACTTCATTGTCAACATATAATCCTGCACCGATAATTGGAGAATCGCCTACCCTACCTCTCATTTTAAAACCCATGCCGCTCGTAGTGCAACTGCCGCTGAGATTTCCCTTCGCATCCAGCGCAACCATTCCAATAGTATCATGATTCCAGTCGCCATTATCCAATTTTGCCGGCGCAAACGGGCCATGGCCTTTTGTACTTTCTATATTGATCACCGGTTTGTATTCCGATTTCTTTAACCATTCTTCATATGCTTTCTGTGCACTCTCAGATAATTTTTGCTCTTCCAAAGGAAAACCTTCTGCCACTGCAAATTCCTGTGCGCCTATGCCCACCAACATCACATGCGGCGTTTTTTCCATTACTCTTCTGGCTACAGAAATCGGATGTTTGATCCTTTCGAGGAAGGCCACGCTTCCGCAATTATAAAATTCATCCATGATAGAGGCATCCAGCGTCACAAATCCGTCACGATCGGGATTAGCACCAAGACCCACACAACAATTAATTGAAGACTCGATCACCTTCACACCTTCTTCTACTGCATCCAATGCCCTTCCGCCACTACTGAGAATTTTCCATGCGATTTTGTTCGCTTCAAGACCCGTCTCCCAGGTGGATATAACTATTGGATTATTCATCACAGGCTGCAAAGCGGGTTTGGGCACCGATGCGAATCCTTTTTTATTTAAAAAGAAAGCCATGCTGCCCAAAAAAGATGATTGCAAAAATTTTCTTCGGTTGCTCATGTACTATTTATTTTGATTTTTGTTTGGCTACAATAAAGTCATACAAATTCTGTTGCGCCGTTTTCCTGATCTTTTTCTGAAACCAGTGCATGGCTCCAAATAACCAGCCTGTAATTCCAAACGCCTGCCTGCACCAGTTACTCAATTTAAACTGGTCAGAATGTTCAATGATCTTTCCGTCTTTGAATCGCATGTGCGCTTTTATCCTGTTAACGACTTTGCGATTTGTTTTTGTAAAAGTATACCTTGCCACCCAATCACAAGTGCCATACTCATCTTCTGACTGTGGATTACTGAATTCTATTGAAAGGTCTGTAGCACGTTTGCAAAGCATTTCCCACATAAACTTTACTTCATCATCCACAAGGTCTTCAAATACCGGGTCATAAAAGATCACATTTTCATCGTAGCAATCCTGCATTGTTTTATAATCACGTCTCTGAAATGCAGAATAGAATTTCACCATTAACTCTTCATTGGCATTCATACTCTCAAATCTAACGATTCGCCGCGTAAAGCGATGAAACAGGTTGAAAGAATCAATTTTCTGCCAAATAGTGTTTCGCCTGCAACTCTTTCCGGACTGCCTTGTCATTATCCTGACAAACTGCCTGAGTCAACAATAAGCATTATTTTTGATGTTAGAACATCGAGTTTATAAAAAGGAATCAATTACAATGAGAATAGAAATTATATCAGGAAGTCCAAGACCAAACAGTGTAACGCACAGAGTTGCGCTTCACCTTCAAACAACACTGAAGCAAATAACCGATCACGAAATAGGGATAATTAATCTAAAAGACTGGAATTTACCGCCACTAAGATCAGTATTTGTTTCAGTAGAACATACGCCCGGAGAATTTAAACCACTGGCGGAAAGAATGTTTGCTGCCGATGCATTTATTCTTGTCTCGCCCGAATACAATGGCAGCTACTCCCCTGCTATGAAGAATCTGCTTGATCATTTTCCGAAGCAACATCACAAAGCATTTGGTATTGTAACAGCATCTCCCGGACCTTTGGGTGGCATCAGGGCATCACAGCAAATACAATTACTAATAAATGCATTGTTTGGAGTTGCTTCTCCATACATGCTGGTTATAGGTGGTGTCGATAAACGATTTGATACGGAGGGAAATTTACTCGATCAAAGTTTTCAAAATAATGTTCACAATTTTATTACCGAATATTTATGGTTAGCAGAGAATTTGGTAAGGCAAAAAATTGCGGCTTAATATTTAATTATAAAATTTAACTCAAAGAATTAAGGGTATATGAAGAAAATAGTACACAAAGCAAATACAAGAGGTCATGCCAATCATGGATGGCTTGACAGTTATCACACGTTTAGTTTCGCCGGTTATTATGATCCGCAACGAACACATTTTGGCGCATTGCGGGTACTGAATGACGATACAGTATCAGGAGGCATGGGCTTTGGCGCTCATCCGCATGATAACATGGAGATCATCTCAATTCCTACATCAGGCGATCTTGAACATAAAGACAATATGGGAAATGTGCAGGTGATCAAACAAGGCGATGTGCAGGTAATGAGTGCAGGCACAGGCATCCAGCATTCAGAAAAAAATAAAAACTCAGACAAGCCAGTAAAATTTTTCCAGATCTGGGTTTTTCCAAAGGAAAAAAACGTTGAACCACGGTACGATCAAAAGAACTTTAGTGACAGCGACAAGCATAACAAACTTCTCACCGTTATTTCACCCCTTGGTACTAAAGATGGTGGTGTACAAATTCACCAGGATGCGTGGTTTAGTTTAGGCAAACTCGACAAGGGGTTTTCTTCAACATACGAATTAAAGAATAAAGAAAATGGTGTGTATGCTTTCGTGATAGATGGCGACATAACTATTAATGGTGAAAAATTAAATCGCCGGGATGGTTTGGAAATTACAGGAGCAACCAATTTAGAAATAAATGCAGATAATGACGCCGAATTACTTTTGATGGAAGTGCCCGTATAAAATAAAATTGAAAAGGTCAACTATGAGTGCAATAAAAACAATAGAAGCTATTCTTCCTCCTCCGCCTCCTCACATGGTCGGCGACGGATTCAGAGTTCATAATTTTTTCCCTAACAACCGAATGATCGATAAAAAAAGAATGAGCCCATTCTTTTTACTGGATTATAATTCTAAAATTGAATTTTCGCCGAGCGAGCATCCACGTGGAGTTGGCGTTCATCCCCATCGCGGTTTTGAAACAGTCACCATCGCTTATCATGGAAAGGTTGCGCATCACGACAGCGCCGGCAACAGCGGAGTGATCGGCGAAGGTGATGTGCAATGGATGACAGCCGCATCAGGACTTTTGCATAAAGAATACCACGAAAAAGAATTCAGCAGGAAAGGCGGATTATTTCAGATGGTGCAACTGTGGGTAAATCTCCCGGCTAAATATAAAATGACACCACCAAAATACCAGGAGATCACCAACAGTTCGATGGGAAAATATAAATTACCCAATGATAAAGGTGTGATCGAAATAATAGCCGGTGAACATAAAGGAATAAAAGGTCCCGCTTCTACCTTTACCCCGATGCATGTATATAATGCGAGATTAAAAGAGAATGCCGAAACAGAACTAAGTTTTCCCGGAAATTATAATACAGGGATTTTAGCAATAGAAGGAAATGCAGCGATCAATGATGCCAAAGTTGCAACTGATCATTTTGTTCTATTTAAAAACGATGGAGAATTGATAAAAATAAAAGCCAATGAAGATACTGTGTTATTGGTTTTATCCGGCGAACCCATCGATGAACCGATCGCACAATACGGCCCGTTTTTAATGAATACCTGGAAAGAACTCGAAGAAGCCATCAATGATGTGAACATTGGTAAATTCGGAGTTCTGGAAGACTGATTAAAATCATAGTTAAAACAAATCTTTATCAAAGGAAAGGAAACGTAGCTGTTGTTGCTTTATGTAAAACCTTTGAGTTATGGTAACAACACTGCCTCCTTTCAAACTTCATGTAGAATATCAATTGTGGATCGCTGAACTGAACTTTGACACTGAGCTGATCAAAATTTTTGAAAGTCATCTCGCATTCATAGCTTCTCATAACACTTCAAAAAAACTGGCAGCACATATCGAACAGTTCCAAAATCAATTTATCCGCCAAAGGGAAGTAATTGACGAATTGAAACATGATCTGAATATTTCAGAAAAACAGTTAGTGGCTTTTGTCAAGGATATGACTACCGTTGGCTTCGATAACGAACGGCTGGATAATCATTCCGAATTAAGAGAAAGATTCCTGACCTTCCGCGACCTCTTTGATGAATTAAAAACAAGGTTCAGGCATTTTGAAACTGAACATTTATAGATCTGTATAGGTGCATTCTCAAGTAATGTGATTTATTGATAACTTCGGCGCTAATCAATTTCACATCATGAGAAAGTTTTCATTACTGCTTTTCATTTCATTTTTCTTCTTTTTTTCTTTTGCACAAACTCATCCACAGGATAGTGCGTGGATCCGTGACAACTATACAAAGAAGGAAGTCTATATTCCTATGCGGGATGGAGTTAAATTATTCACGGCAATTTATATTCCTAAAGATGTTTCTGAAAAGCATCCTATTCTGATGACAAGAACTCCCTACTCCTGCTCACCATATGGAGAACAGAACTTCACTTCAAGATTATGGTCTGGCCACTGGCGCTATTATGCAAGAGAAGAATATGTCATCGTAATACAGGACGTTCGCGGACGTTGGATGAGTGAAGGAGAGTTTGTCGACATTCGCCCTTTTAATCCTGATAAAAAAACCAGTCAGGATATTGATGAGGCCAGCGACACTTATGATACTATTGACTGGCTTGTAAAAAATGTTCCTGATAACAATGGAAATGTTGGTGTATTTGGTATTTCCTATCCCGGTTTTTATTCAACGATGGCTGCATTAAGCAGTCATCCTGCATTGAAAGCAGTTAGTCCGCAGGCACCTGTTACGGATTGGTTCAAGGGTGATGACTTTCATCATAATGGTGCTCTTTTTATTATGGACGGATTCAGTTTTTATGCAGGAGGATTTGGTTACCCAAGACCAAATCCAACTACTATAGGGCCAAGGTCTGCATTAAAAATTCCGACAAATGATAACTATCAAACGTATTTGCAAATGGGGGCTCTGCCAAATTTTATGAAGCTCACAGGTGACAGCATACAATTCTGGAAAGACCTGTATGCTCATCCTGATCGTGATGCATGGTGGGAAGCAAGGAATCCAAGAAATTTTGTTGGCGATATAAAACCTGCCATGCTTGAAGTGGGAGGATTGTTTGATGCAGAAGATGGTTTCGGCGCATGGAATTTATATAAAGCGATCGAAAAGAAAAACCCTTCGACTCATTTCAACAAACTGGTAATGGGTCCCTGGTATCATGGCGAGTGGGCAAGTAACGATGGAACACATCTCGGCAATGTAGAATTTGGTTCTAACACATCTTACTGGTATCAAAACAATATTGAAATTCCTTTCTTCAATTATTTTTTAAAAGGCAAAGGAGATATTTCCGATATCACTGAAGCCACGATCTTTTTCAGCGGTGCCAATGAATGGAAACATTTATCGCAATGGCCTCCTGCAGAAACAGAAAATAAACCTATTTACCTGCAGCCGGATGGAAAACTTTCATGGGATAAACCATCTCCCCCCTCCACACGTGGAGAGGGGTCATCAGGGGTGAGGTTTGATGAATATATCAGCGATCCTGCTCATCCTGTTCCTTATACTGAAGATGTTCATTTTTACAGAACGAGAGATTATATGACCGATGACCAGCGTTTCGCTTCACGAAGAACAGATGTGTTGACTTTTGAAACAGACACACTGGAAAATGATATAACACTTGCCGGAGTAGTAACTGCTGATCTGCTTACAAGCATTTCTTCCACTGATGCAGATTTCGTAGTAAAACTGATCGATGTATTTCCTGATGATTTCAAATACGCAGATGAGCCGTCGAGAGTCCGTAGCCGAAACGCAGGCGGATCATATCCTATGGGTGGTTATCAAATGCTGGTACGTGGAGAAATTATGAGAGGAAGATACAGGAATAGTTTTTCAAAGCCGGAACCATTCAAGCCCAATAAAATTGAACGGGTAAAATTTGATCTGCCTGATGTAGCGCATACATTTAAAAAAGGTCATCGCATCATGATACAAATACAAAGCAGCTGGTTTCCTTTGGCAGACAGAAATCCGCAAAAATTTGTAAATATTTACCAGGCTACTGACAACGATTTTCAAAAAGAAACTATCCGTATATATCATGATGCTGATAACAGCAGCAACATAATTTTACCGGTATTAAAAAATTAAGATGAAGTTTTCTGTACGAAAGATCTACGCAATAATTATTTTATCCCTGTCCACTTTCACACTTGGGGCGCAAACTAATAATGCGTCGTTTGTTAAAGAGAGTTATTTCAAACAGGAAGTTTACATTGTTATGCGGGACGGGGCAAAACTTTTCACTGCTATCTATTCTCCAAAAGATACTTCCTCTGCCTACCCTATCTTAATGGAACGAACACCGTATTCATGTAATCCATACGGAGAAGAAAATTACCCCCGAAATCTTGGACCTAACAACAATCTGATGAAAGGGAAATACATTTTTGTGTACCAGGACGTACGTGGCCGCTACAAAAGTGAAGGTGTTTTCCAGGAAATGGCGCCGGCTGTTGATAACAAAAAAGCCCTGCCTACCGATCAGGCAGGCAATACGGATGTTGATGAAAGCAGCGATACTTACGATACTGTTGAATGGCTTTTGAAACATACAAAGAGTAACGGTCGTGTAGGTCTGTATGGAATTTCTTATCCCGGTTTTTATGCATCGGCTTCATTGCCGGATGCGCATCCTGCCATCAAAGCGGTTTCGCCCCAGGCACCCGTTACTGATGAATTCATTGGTGATGATTGCAATCACAATGGGGCTTATTTTCTTCTTGACAATTTTGATTTCTACAATTATTTCGATGGAGAAAGAAGCAGCGATAGTGAGGATTACAAACCGGTGTTCAATGTAAGAACCAATGATGTGTACAAATTTTTCCTGGACATGGGCACATTAAAAAAAGCAAACGGTCCGCAATATTTTAATGGTACGGGTGTATGGGGACAAACATTGCAACATGATACTTATGATAATTTCTGGCAATCAAGAAACATTCGCCCTCATTTAAAAAATGTAAAACCTGCTGTATTAGTAGTCGGCGGTTGGTTTGATGCAGAAGATATGTTTGGCGCTATGCGAACTTATGAAGCCATTGAAAAACAAGGTCCGAAAAATAATAACTACATCATATTAGGCCCCTGGACACACGGTGCCTGGGCGGCAAGATCATGGACGAAATTTGGCAGCTACAATTTCGGAACAAACCTGAATGAATATTTCAAAGAAATTGAAACACAATTTTTCAATTATTATTTAAAAGGCGAAGGCAATTTCAATTTGCCCGAAGCTACGATCTACGAAACTGGAACGAATGAATGGAAGCAATATTCGAGCTGGCCACCTGTTGACACAAAGAATACAAGTTTTTATTTTCAACCCAACGGGAAACTTTCTGTAAACAAACCTTCTCCCCTCTCCACTGGTGGAGAGGGGCCGGGGGTGAGGTACAATGAATATATAAGCGATCCCAACAAACCGGTTCCTTATACAAGCGTTACATCAGAACGAAGAAATAATGAATACGTCGTAGAAGATCAGCGTTTCGCTGAAAAACTTCCGGGAGTAGTTAGTTTTAAATCAGATGTACTTACTGAAGCTGTAACTGTTACTGGTTGGCTGAAAGCAAATCTATTTGTATCAACTACAGGAACAGATGCAGACTTCATAGTGAAGCTGATCGATGTGCTGCCGGATAATGAACCGAATCCTGATCCTAATCCACGAAATTTTCAAATGGCAGGTTTTGAAAGAATGGTAAGAGCGGAAGTATTCAGGGGAAAATTCAGGAACAGCTACGAACATCCTGAACCATTCACGCCGGGAAAAATAGAAAAAATTTCATTCGATATGAATGAGATCGATCATTTTTTTAAAAAAGGCCATCGCATTATGGTGCAGGTGCAAAGCACATGGTTCCCGATAGTAGACCGCAATCCTCAAAAATTTATGAAAATTCCGGAAGCGAATGAAAGTGATTTTCAAAAATCAACTATCCGTATCTATCATGATGCGGAACATGCTTCGAATATTGTTTTACCCGTTATGAAATAGCTGATGAAAAAAATAATAACGATTGCTCTTATTACCTTTTGCTATTCTTTACATGCACAGGAAATAAATATTATTCCGAAGCCTGTGGATATGAAACCTGGAAAAGGAAATTTTATTCTTTCAGAGAAAACAGTAATCGTTGTCGAGGATGAATCAAACAAACCTTCAGCCAATTTCTTTAATGATTATTTAAAAAAATATTACGATTTAGATTTACGGATTGTAAAAAATTCAAAAGACAACTTTATTTTATTTAATACAATAGTTGAAAACTCCAATCCTCATCCTGAAGGTTACAACTTGAAAGCCGGCAAAAGTTCTATCGAAATAAATGGATTCAGCGATGCAGGAACATTTCGCGGAGTTCAAACTCTTATTCAACTTCTGCCGGTCAACCGGCAACAGGTAACCGGCAACCAACAATTAAAGATTCCGTTTGTAACAATCACCGACTATCCAAGATTTCAATATCGCGGAATGCACCTCGATGTCAGCCGTCATTTCTTTCCTGTCAGTTACATAAAAAAATATATTGACTTTATTGCTTTGCATAAAATGAATTATTTCCATTGGCATCTCACCGATGACCAGGGATGGAGAATTGAAATAAAAAAATATCCAAAGCTTACGCAAGTCGGCGCATGGCGTGATGGAACGATCATTGGTAAATATCCCGGTACTGGTAATGATGACATTCGCTACGGCGGTTACTATACGCAGGATGAGATAAAAGAAATTGTAAAATATGCTGCCGGGAGATTTATTACGGTGATACCTGAAATTGATATGCCCGGTCATTGCATGGCTGCGTTGGCAGCTTATCCTAAATTAGGAACTAAACCCGATAGTGTATATTCAGTAGCACAAACATGGGGCATCTTTGGAAAGCTCAACAACGTGCTGGCTCCTACTGATTACGCTATTCATTTTATGGAAGACGTGCTGGATGAAGTGATGCAACTTTTTCCATCAAAATACATTCATATTGGTGGTGATGAAGTAAGTAAAATATGGTGGCACAATTGTTCTTTCTGCCAGCAACTGATGAAAGAAAAAGGAATGAAAGATGAACATGAATTGCAAAGCTATTTTATCAGGCAAATTGAAAAATATGTAACCAGCAAAGGAAAAACGATCATCGGTTGGGATGAGATATTGGAAGGCGGTCTTGCACCAAACGCTGTTGTTATGAGCTGGCGCGGAGAAACAGGCGGCATAGCTGCAGCGAAACAACATCATTATGTGATCATGACTCCAAGCAATCCTCTTTACCTGAATCAATCGCAGGTAAAGAATGATGATTCACTTACAGCCAATGGTTACAATCCTATTGAAAATGTGTACAATTACGAACCTGTTCCGAAAGAATTGGATCAGCAGGATTCAAAATATATTTTAGGTGCGCAGGGAAATTTGTGGACCGAATACATCAGCAATCCGCGCAAAGTAGAATACATGCTTTTCCCACGGATGAGTGCATTAAGCGAAGTGCTGTGGAGCAAAAAGGAAGATCGAAACTGGGACGATTTTAAAAAAAGAATGGCCACACAATTCAAAAGATATGATCTCTGGAATGTAAATTACAGTAAAGCACATTTTGAAAATTGACATAACATGAAAAAAGTTTTTTTATTAAACGTTCTCTGGATAGTTACTTTAGTTCAGGCACAGGAAATAAATATTATTCCTCAACCTGTTTCTCTTAAACAACCAAAGATTGCTGCAAAGTTTGCGATCACTCCTTCGACTGAAATAGTTCTGGAAGGAAGTGATTTGGAAAACTCTGCCGACTTTCTGAACGACTACCTGCAAAAGTTTTATCACTTCAAATTAAAAGTAGTTAAGAATTCATCAGCGGATAATGCCATTCGATTAAATTATGAACGAATGGATAATCCTGTACAAGGCGCATACATGATGACAGTGAATAACAAAGGCGCTTATATTGCCGGCGATAATGCCCCCGGAGTTTTTTATGGCATTCAAACATTAATTCAACTTCTTCCGGTTGACCAGCAACCGGCAACCGGTAACCAGCAACTCGATATTCCCTACGTCTCAATTAACGACTATCCCCGTTTTCAATACCGCGGCATGCATCTCGATTGTGGTCGTCACTTTTTTCCTGTTTCATTTATTAAAAAATATATTGACTTCATTGCTTTGCATAAAATGAATTACTTCCATTGGCATTTGACAGAAGACCAGGGATGGAGAATTGAAATAAAAAAATATCCGAAGCTTACAGAGGTTGGTGCATGGAGAAACGGAACGATCATCGGTCATTATCCGGGAACGGGAAATGATGAAATTCATTATGGTGGCTACTATACACAGGATGAAATAAAAGATGTAGTGGCTTATGCAGCCAAAAGATACATCACTATAATTCCCGAGATCGAAATGCCGGGCCATTCGAGTGCTGCTATTGCAGCCTATCCGTATTTAAGTTGTTTCCCTGATGAAGCAACCAAACACAACCCAAGAACTGCATGGGCCGGAGACAGCACGGGAAAACAGGTGCAGCAGAGTTGGGGTGTTTTTCCTGATGTGTTTTGTGCAGGCAAAGAATCCACATTCAAATTTTTGGAAGACGTATTGGATGAAGTGATGAAATTGTTTCCTTCAAAATATATTCATGTAGGCGGTGATGAATGCCCGAAAGCAAATTGGAAACGCTGCCCTCTTTGTCAAAAAAGAATACAGGATGAACATTTGAAGGATGAAGAAGGATTGCAGAGTTATTTTATTCAGCGGATCGAAAAATACATAAACAGCAAAGGAAAGATATTGATCGGCTGGGATGAAATTTTGGAAGGCGGCCTTGCACCCAATGCAGTAGTGATGAGTTGGAGAGGTGAAGCAGGCGGTATTGCGGCGGCAAGACAAAAACATAAAGTGATCATGACACCGGGCGCATGGGTTTATTTTGATCATGCGCAAAGCCGCAATGAAGACTCCGTGACCATCGGCGGTTATGTGCCTTTGAATAAAACATATAATTATGAACCTGTTTCTGATTCATTAACCAAAGGCCAGGGCAAATATATTTTAGGTGCACAGGGAAATGTGTGGACAGAGTACATGGGCAATGAGCGAAAAGTGGAATACATGATCTTTCCACGCATGAGTGCATTGAGTGAAGTGTTGTGGAGTCCTAAAAAAGATCGTGATAGTACAGATTTTGACAGACGACTGATGACTCAATTTAAAAGATACGATCTGTGGGGAGTTGATTACAGCAAAGCAATACTTGACACACAAACTGCATTAGTGCCTACGGTCGGCGATACTAAAAGAAAAAAGAATGTGAGTGATGCTGAGGCGAAGGCGTATTAGGCCTCACCCTCCTTCTCCCTCTCCTTGTGGAGAGGGAGCGGTGCTGCATTGCAAAACCAAACTTTTTGTTCTTCCACATCAACAATGAATATAATTGTACACTGTACAACAGAATTACCATTGTTGAAATGCTTAATTGCAATAGCCGATTATTTTTTTTCAGTTCGGCCTCTCCTCTCCATAAGGAGAGGAGACCGAGAGGTGTGAAGCCTCAAGCCTCACCCTCCTTCTCTCCTTATGGAGAGGGAGCGGTGCTGCATTGCAAAACCAAACTTGATGCTCTTCCACATCAACAATGAATATAATCGTGCACTGTACAATAGAACTACAATTGCCGAAATGCTTAATTACAAAAGCCGGAATTTTTTCAGTTCGGCCTCTCCTCTCCATAAGGAGAGGAGACCGAGAGGTGTGAAGCCTCGCCCTCCTTCTCCCTCTCCTTGTGGAGAGGGAGCGGCGCTGCATTGCAAAACCAAACTTGATGCTCTTCCACATCAACAATGAATATAATCGTGCACTGTACAATAGAACTACAATTGCCGAAATGCTTAATTACAAAAGCCGGAATTTTTTCAGTTCGGCCTCTCCTCTCCATAAGGAGAGGAGACCGAGAGGTGTGAAGCCTCGCCCTCCTTCTCCCTCTCCTTGTGGAGAGGGAGCGGTGCTGCATTGCAAAACCAAACTTATTGTCCTTCCACATCAGCAAAGAATATAATCGCACACTGTACAACAGAATTACCGTTGTTGAAATGCTTAATTACAACAGCCGATTATTTTTTTCATCTCGGCCTCTCCTCTCCATAAGGAGAGGAGACCGAGAGGTGTGAAGCCTCGCCCTCCTTCTCCCTCTCCTTGTGGAGAGGGAGTGGCGCTGCATTGCAAAACCAAACTTGATGCTCTTCCACATCAACAATGAATATAATCGTGCACTGTACAACAGAATTACCATTGTTGAAATGCTTAATTGCAATAGCCGATTATTTTTTTTCAGTTCGGCCTCTCCTCTCCATAAGGAGAGGAGACCGAGAGGTGAGGCCCCCTCTTCTCACCCAAACTCTTTATCTTTATCGCTTAAACGAACTGAATGCTAAAACCTGTTGAATCAATTAGTCTCGCTGACAGTTTTGAAAAAATCCCCGTAAAAATTTTTAAGAATCTCCAGGATGGGTCTTTGTTCGCGGCAAAAACAATTGCTGCGCTGATCAAAGAAAAACAAAACAATCCTTCGGCTGGCTCAGGAGGAAAATGTGTTTTGGGTCTTGCCACCGGCTCTACACCAAAAATTTTGTATGCTGAACTGGTGCGAATGCACAAAGAGGAAGGGTTGAGTTTTAAAAACGTGATCACCTTCAACCTCGATGAATACTACCCCATCGACCATGATGCAATGCAGAGTTATAATGATTACATGCATCGCCATTTGTTCGATCATATTGATATCGATCCGAAAAATATTCATATTCCCAATGGTGAGTTAGCGAAAGAAATGGTAAAGACTCATTGTGCGGAGTATGAAAAAAAGATAGAAGATGCAGGCGGAATCGATCTGCAGGTACTGGGCATTGGTAATAATGGTCATATCGGTTTTAATGAACCCGGCTCGAGTATTTATTCAAGAACAAGATTGATTACACTTGAAAACTCAACACGGCTTGCCAACTCGTTTGAGTTCGCCAATATTTCTGAAGTGCCACGAATGGCATTGACGATGGGTATCAGCACCATCATGAAGGCAAAGCAAATTATTTTATTAGCATGGGGGCCGGCGAAATCTCCCGTGGTTCAAAAATCTGTTGAAGGTCCTGTTACCGAACAGGTGCCTGCAAGTTTATTGCAGCAGCATCCCGATTGTATATTTGTCGTTGATGAATCTGCTGCTGCAGATCTAACAAGAAATAAATCTCCCTGGCTTACCGGTGATATTGAATGGACGCCGGCTATGATAAAAAAAGCCGTAGTGAACATGGCATTAAAATCAGGCAAGCCTGTACTCTCACTCACCAACAATGATTATAATGAATATGGCCTCGGTGACCTGCTTGTAGAAAAAGGCGATGCTTATGAAATAAACCTGCAGGTTTATTATATGCTGCGTGATACCATTACCGGCTGGCCCGGTGGCAAACCCAATGCAGTGATACCGGCGCATCCCGAACGTTCGGAACCTTATCCGAAAAGAGTGGTTATCTTCTCCCCTCACCCCGATGATGATATCATCAGCATGGGTGGCACTTTCCAAAGATTGCACGACCAGGGACATGATGTGCATGTGGCTTATCAAACCAGCGGCAACATTGCCGTCACCGATGAATTCGTTACACGCTTTTTGGATTTTGCAGTGGGCTTTGAAGAAATAGCGGGCATTGATACAAGCAAGTCATCAAAAATTTTAGCGAACGCAAGAAAATATTTGTCGCAGAAAAAATCAAACCAGGTTGATACAAACGAGATACGGGCCATCAAAGGATTGATAAGAAGATGCGAAGCAAGAGCTACCTGCCGCTATGTGGGCATCAAAGACGATAACATTCACTTTCTCAATCTCCCTTTTTATGAAACAGGTACCATTGAAAAAAATGAAATGGGTGATGAAGATGTAAAGATCACGGTTGACTTATTGAAAAAAATAAAACCGCACCAAATATTTGCAGCAGGTGATCTTGCTGATCCGCATGGTACGCACAAAGTTTGTTTGGATGTTGTGCTCGAATCATTGAACCAATTAAAAAAAGGCGGCGATGCATGGCTGAAAGATTGCTGGCTCTGGCTGTACAAAGGTGCGTGGCAGGAATGGAACATTGAAGAAATAGAAATGGCCATACCCATGAGCCCCGACCAGGTATTAAAAAAACGCTACGGCATTTTCATACATCAATCGCAAAAAGATATGGTGCCCTTCCAGGGAAGCGACAGCCGCGAGTTTTGGCAGCGTGCCGAAGAAAGAAACGAAAACACTGCCAACCTCTATGCACAACTGGGATTAACACACTACGCCGCCGTGGAAGCTTTTGTAAGGTGGAAGTATTGATTTTGTAACCAGCTTTTGGAATTCTATTTAGCTTTCGTTGCGTCGCACTCTTGTACCTTCGTAATTCTACTGAGCAAGGAAGATTTTACTGTTTATATCATAAATTAGGGTGATGTGCATAACTAAACTCATTGCAGCAGACATCTTCAACTAAAAAAATGAATATACTTTTAGCAGCAATTTTATCAGAACTAACATTTATAATCGGCTTCATAATAATATATTTCATTGTCCGCTTACTGCACTTTCCATATAGTCTATTACAAATAAAAAATAGATATCGATGGATGTCTGATGGTCTCTTGACCGGTTTTTTTGTTATTTTATTGACTTGCTTTGTAACATCAAGAATTCTTAGACTTAATACGTATTCAGAATTTCAAGTCATACTTGTTGCACTAATTTTGCCATTCATTGGCGAAATAGGATACCACCTATTTTTTTCACGTAGGAAAACTACCTTGCTTGTAGGTAGACTTCATCTTGCAATGAAAGCATTTGTTCAAAGAGGCGAGTTTGCGGTAAATTTTCATTCAGTTACAGAGGAAATGGTAAAAACAATGTTAATAGTAACGTCAAAAATCAAGAATCCATAAAAGAAATGGGAAGGGAAGCATACGATAGAACTCAAGGATACTTGGCATATTTATTTATCTGGACGTTTTTAGGCTATATTATTGGGGTTATAGCCTTTCATTTTTTGTTTCATAAATAGAAGCAATTAACGCACAAAGCCAACCCCGAGACTCGGCAAAGAAAAAGGATCATACTTTCAATTTTGTGTTTACGCTTAAAATAAATGAAATGGCATTTTTCAATAGAAAAAAAGAGATTCACTTAGTTGATTTTTGCTATGATTATTATGAAAGAAATTTCCTTGAACCAATAATTGAAGATGTTGAGTTAGCTAGCCTTCATAATGAGCTTATGGTGCAGAAAATTAGAGAAGTTGATGAACATTTCAATGAGTCTTCCTACTCGAAATTTTTTTCAGAAATTATTATTGTAAAATTTGAAGTATTTGCCATTGCTTGGTTACATCACTTTGGAGAAAAAATTGCGATTAATAATAGCGTATTTACAAAAGATTACCTAAATACAAAAAACAGAATAGAGATTTGGGACGAAGCCGAAGTATATAACCAGGCCGTCGCTCGTTCGAGTAATCTTGAGATCGACCCTAAGACCTCCGCTGGCAAGTCAAGAATAATGACATTGAATAAAATCAGATGGGACTCATTCAATAAACTTCTTGATGCAGGGTATAACGAAAAATGTGTTGCACGAGTTCTTAATAGAATAGGCACCGAGAATACTTGGAAGAAAACAATAACACCAAATTTTATAAGAATTCAAATTGAAGAACGATTAGAATGTAAATTAAATGAAGAGGCTGCATTTAGACTCACTGCATTTATTTTTGGCTTTTATAGAGGGGCACGCCAATCTTTTGAAACAGTAAAAATTAGAGATTAATATATCTTGTCTGCCTCATTCTTCCGTCCTCACGGGGTCTTCGAACTTTCTCCAACTAAAGTGAGTTGTCTCCGTAGGGTTTTCATAGCAGAGCCAATGCAGCAAAGCGAAACCCCGCGGCGCAATTCTCCTCCGTTGCTATAACCATTTCACTATTGCTTCTTATATCATAAATTAGAGTATTGGGCACAATTATAAAACACTCGAAGCAATCAACAGCATGAAAACCACGGCAACTTTTGTTATTCTTCAATTCATCGCCGGCTTTGCTTTTGGGATAGGGAGAATGTTTTTCTTCCCGGAAAAAAATGATTGGTCATTGAATACATCCCTTTTTTACGTCGTACTATCTGGATTTATCTGCATGCTAATCGGTGTCGGTCTTGTGGGATATTTCCACCTGCGGTTAAAAAAGATTACAAAAAGATTTCTAACTGCCCTAATGCTGAGCTTCATCGGATCAGTTCTATTCCTTTTTCTCGCAATACTCATCGACTACTATTCCCTTGCACAGGTTGGATTCTTGATTTTAATTCTTCCACTGACGGGAGCAGTGTTTGGTTTCAACTTAGCAGCGACATTAAGAACTGGAAACGAAGGTATATGACATTTCTTCCCCGTTCTTTTTTTCCGTCCTCACGGGGTCTTCGCACTTTCTCCAACTAACCTCCGTGTTTCCAAATCGCGGCTAATCATTTTTGTGATACGAATCATATCCGGAAAAAATTCCGGTTTATCTGGTCGAAACGTATTGATCAATATTGCGCAGCGAAATCCACCTGGAGAACGCATCATGATCGTACTACTTCCCAGGAACTGAAACGTTTCCCACCAATCGCGGGTCGTGTCAGTCGGGCACCAATCGAAATTGTAACCATTTTGGGCTTTAGCTGTGTCCGCCAATAACGCCGCTCGTAATGCGCTCATATTGCTATCTAAAGAGTTAAGGCTTCCATATTTTATCATGAGTTTTACAATATCAGCGGCGGAAGCAATCCATCCGAGGGCGGCATCGCCTCTTGATAAATACAAGTCCTCATGAACTCTACCGTTAAACCGGGGCAGTAATAAGTCCCTTATTGAATTTGGATTCGGGAAATAGTAAGTGACTTCATGGGGCCCCCTGGCGCTATCCCTGGCCAGCTCCATGTCGGTTATTCCCGCCGGCCGCAGGATCTTTTCTTTTACGTAATTTTCGTATGGCATACCAGATACCTTTTCGATCACCCGACCGAGAACGAAATAGTCAAATTCTGAAAAGTGAGCGCTGTCCCCGGCCGGTGATTTCAAGGGCATATTATCCAACACCCAGGAAAGTGCACTATCCTTCGATGAAAACAATTGCCTGAAATACACATCCGCTATCATGTCATCTTCTCTATACCACCCACCAACCTGATTCTTGAGAAGATTTTCAACCGTGAGATCGCTTATCCACTTTTCATGTTGATTTCGCCCATATTGAAGTCCCAGTATTCCATCATTTCCAAAAACTTTCGAATTATAATTGATGCGCCCTTCGGCGATCAGTTTTTTAATCGCGATTGACGTGATCGCCATTGACGATTCAATGATCCTGAAAAGACTTTGATTATCGGCTTCGACGCCGTCTGAAAGGTCCGCGAGGCCAAACGATTTGAGGTACACCATCCGGTCGCCTTTTGCAACAGCGACAGAAATTGCGGGCACATGGTATTTGTTCATGAAATTGCAAAAACCTGTGTCGATCTTTATCATCGACGTATCCCTGTGGAGCTGTCGGCTCAGCGCTTCACTCCACGAATCAATTGAGTCCGATCTACCGCAGCCGATGGCCACAACGAGCAAGAATGCGAGCTGCGAAGTATGAATGACTTGCAGGAAAAATTTCACTATGCAGTTATTTTCTCGTTCGGGGTCAAACGATGTGCCACTTGCCAAATGGTTGAAACGTAGACCAATAACAGCGACCTTTTGCTGACCGGTGTGCGCTTGCGAACACTGTGTGTTCGGAATTGAGTTCCGTCCTCACGGGGTCTTCGAACTTTCTCCAACTAAAGTGAGTTATCTCCTTCCAGTTATCTTCGGAAAGGCTCAGATTATCTTTAGAAAGGCTTCGCCTGACAGGAAAAGAGCTTCGCTTAACAGGAAAAGGGCTTCGTCTGACAGGAGAAGGGCTTCGCTTAACAGGAGAAGGGCTTCGTTTCAGAAGAGAAAGGCTTTTTTCCCCACCGAGTCTCATAGTCAAGCCTTGGTAATAATGGATGCTTTTACTCTTTGTCAATCTCCTTAGTAATTGCATTTATAAAATTGGCGACAGCCGCATGTCGCTCGTCACTCTCCGCCTCGGGCCATGCGCTGTTGATCACCACCACCAGGCGCCTTGCAGGATCGATATGGATCATTTGGCCATAGATGCCCAATGCCTCGAAAGTATTTCCATTAATGATCCACCATTGGTACCCATAGCCGCCACCCGGCCAAAGTTGGACTTGCGAATGGGTAGCTGCCTGCAACCAACCGTCGGGAAGAATGGATTCTCCATTGATGCGTCCGCCTTCGAGCACAAATTGTCCGAACCGTGCGTAATCACGCAGCGGCATCTGTAGACAGCAACCGGCCAGTTCATGATCTGTGCGGTCAAGGATCCATGTGGCTTTTTGCGCCATACCGTAGGGTGCCCATATCTTTTTGGAAAGATAGCTGGATAAGGTTTGCCCGGTAGCCGAGCTCACAAGCACACCCAGCAAATCCGTTTCTCCTGTTTTATATACCCATTTTTTTCCCGGTTTTGCCTCGGCCGGTAAACGCCGCATATAACTGACTGTTGCGTCGATGCCGGGATCGACAGGATCCGAATAAAATTTGGCAATGTCAGAATTCGGATCAGCGTAGTTTTCGTTCCATCGCACACCTGATGTCATGGTTAGGAGTTGGCGGATCGTCACGCTATCGTAGGCACTGCCTTTTAAATCAGGTATGTAGTCAGTGACGTAGTCGTCAACCGTTTTGATATAACCATCTTTGATGGCCGCCCCTACAAGAGTGCTGGTCACTGACTTTGCAACAGACTGTGATGTCCATCGGCCGGTGTCGCTATACCCAAGGGCATAGCGTTCCAGGCGTATCTTTCCATTTTGTAAAACGAGAAGGCCAGCAACCTTTTGTTCTGCCATAAAATTTTCAAGTTCTTTTTCTTTTTCTCCGGCTTCGCGAAATGCGGCGATGGGTTTTCCTTGTGGAAGCTCGTGCACTTTGCTTCCGTTGAGTACTTCCCGTGCCCTAAACACCTCATCCATATGCAAAAAACCAAGTTCCCGCTCTTCCTGGTTCCATTGGAAAGCATTTTTTGAAAGAGAGGACGGGTCGGAACTGCTCTGTGCAAAAACGGGGAAACCGAGTGCCAGCACAATGGGTAATACAATAGTTGCCAGGATTGGTGGGTTAAGGGATGTTCGCATGATCTGTTTGTTTGTTTCGTTATGTTCAGAATACAATATTATATTGTCAAAGGCAGCATGGTTTCAAATTTACCCATATTATTCTTGTTTCAGGGTTTTAGATAGAATTTTTGCCCCATGTTGTTGTTGGTCGTCCTGACCAACAACAAGAAATAAATTCCCGTCCTCACCGGGTCTTCGAACCTTCTCCAACTAAGATGAGTTGTCTCCGTAGGGTTTTCATAGCAGAACCAAGGCAGCCGGGCGAAACCGCACGCTGTGATGCATCAGCAAGCTAAAATTTAGTATACTAAAAAATAATAAGCCTTTTGATTTCAGGTTACTTTAATTATTTTGTTGACTGCGCTTACATGACTGAACAGGGAGTAAAATAGTTCTCGAAAACCAGTAAATCTATAACTGAGCCTTTTAGTTGAGAAAAATAAAATATAGCTTACCCGATCTCTAAAAACTTCCGCTGTCTACGTCATTGATGAATTGGATAACTCCATTCATAAAAACTTTTTGATCATCCCACATACATAAATGACTGCCATTGGGACAATATAAATAACGTCCATGCTGAACCATCTTACTTTGTTCTTCCATTGCTTTTGGATCCATCGTGTCATATTTAGCACCAACCATCAGCGTCGGAACTTTTATTTCTTTCAGCCTGTCTTTAATATCCCAGTTTGCCAAACGTCCCGCAATTCCAAATTCGGATGGTCCCTGCATTATTGTATATATTGTTGAGGGCACTTCCATTTGTGAGTGCGCAAAACTCCTGTTTACAGCATCAGGCCATTCGGCAAGACTGCAAAGATGTTGCTTATAAAAATTGGGTATCAACAGTTCCATATATCGCGGATTACTGAAATCTTTCTTCGCTTCGATATCTCTTACCTCTGCCAAAACTTTCGGGTCCATTTGCTTCGCCAAAACTTCGTCAGCATATTTTCCATACTCAGGACAACTTGCCATCATATCAGCAATGATCAGTCCTTTCAGATGCTCCTGGTATTTTAAAGCATATTCCATCCCAAGAATCCCTCCCCAGGAGTTTCCAAGAATGTAAAAATTACTTTGATCAGCTCCGATTGCCTTTCTCACCTGTTCCACTTCATCAACATATCGGTCTACCGTCCACAAACTTGTATCTTTTGGCTGATCGCTATAAGGTGCGCCTAACTGATCATATTCATAAAATTCAAAACCTTGTTTCGGAAAGAAACTTTCAAAACATTCCATATATTCATGCCCTGTCGCAGGGCCGCCATGAAGCAATAAAATTTTTATACGCGGATTATTGCCGAAACGTTTTGTCCATACTTTAAATTCACCAACAGGAGTTTGAATCGGGATCATTCTTACCCCGGCAGTTTGTACACCTGAAGTATCTCCGTAGTCAAAATATTTCGCAACCGGTGTGTTGCCGCCCGTTTGTTTTTTTTCTAACTGGCTGCAGGAAAAAAATAATGCTGAAATTAAAATGAGAGACAGTATAATTCTCATAGCCTTAATTTTGATTGCAAAAGTTAGCAATTATCATTTAAACAGAAATAAACAAAATTGATTTCATGAAAAACTTATTGATAGGAACATCCGTCTTTCTTTTGTTTTCCTGTTCTTCCAAAACAAAAATTGATCTCCTCGTTTATGATGCTACGATATACACAGTTGATTCTGCATTTTCGACTGCTGAAGCAATGGCTGTGAATAATGGAAGGATTGTGGAAACGGGAAAAACAACGGAATTGCAGAATAAGTATGACGCTAAGGAAAGCCTCGATGCACAGGGAAAATTTATTTACCCTGGTTTCATGGATGCACATTCTCATTTTGTCGGTTACGCACAATCATTGTTCACTGTTGATCTTTATGACAGCAAAAGCATGGATGAAGTAGTCCAGAGAGTGAAAGATTTTGCAGCTGAACATCCGAATTCAGTATGGATACTGGGTCGTGGATGGGATCAAAATAAATTTCCAGGAAAAGAATTTCCAACCAATGAAAAACTTAACCAATTATTTCCCGATAAACCTGTTTTATTGGAAAGAGTGGATGGTCATGCATCAATCGCGAATCAAAAAGCATTGGACATCGCCGGCTTGAAACCGGGAGATAAAATTTCCGGCGGCGAAATAGAAGCAAAAAATGGAAAGCTTACAGGAATTTTAGTAGATAATGCCGTTGAACTTGTTGCATCAAAAATTCCTGGTCAAACTTCCGAACAATTAAAAGAAGAATTACTCAAAGCCCAACAAAATTGTTTTGCAGTGGGGCTTACGACTGTTGAAGATTGTGGCCTCGATTATAGGACCATTCTTTTTCTCGACAGCTTGCAAAAAACAGGTGATCTGCAGATGAGAATATTTGCCATGCTCAGCGATTCAAAACCTGATTATGATTTTGCGTTTTCGCATGGAAAGATCAAAACAGATCACATGCATGTTTGTGCTTTTAAAGCCTATGCGGATGGTGCCCTCGGTTCAAGAGGCGCCTGTTTGTTGCAGCCTTATTCTGATAAGCCGGGTTGGTCTGGATTTTTATTGAGCAGCCAGCAACATTTTGATTCGATTGCTAAAATTATTTATGAACATGGCTGGCAAATGTGTACGCATGCAATCGGTGACAGCGGCAATAGAGTGATGCTAAACGTTTATGCGAAATATTTAAAAGGCAAAAATGATCTGCGCTGGAGAATTGAACATGCACAGGTGATCAATGAAAATGATTTTAAACTTTTTGGCGAATACAATATAATCCCTTCTGTTCAACCCACACATGCTACCAGTGATATGTATTGGGCGGAAGACAGGCTGGGTCCTGAAAGAATAAAAGGTGCCTATGCATATAAGCAATTACTCGATGAAAATGGATGGATACCACTGGGCACTGACTTTCCTGTTGAAGATATTTCTCCCTTCAAAACTTTTTATGCTGCGGTTGTGAGAAAAGATGCAAAAGGATGGCCGCCAAATGGATTTCAAATAGAAAATGCATTAACAAGAGAAGAAACCATTCGTGGCATGACGACCTGGGCAGCCAAAGCCAATTTTGAAGAAGACGAAAAAGGTTCTTTGGAAAAAGGAAAATTTGCGGACTTCGTACTCCTTGATGGCGACCTGATGAAAGAGCCACCGGAAAAATTGCTGCAGGTAAAAGTGTTGAAAACTTTCCTGAATGGAGAAAAGGTTTATGTCTCCCGCTGATAGCGCAGATTTTCACGGAAAATTAATCGACGTTTATTTGCGGAATCTGCGGGCAAATGAATCTGCAAAAAAGAGAGAACAGCTTTCTATAGGGAATTCTTAATTTTAAATCTGTAGCCGATGCTATGCTTAAACTCTCCTCTCCCAGCATTGAAGAAATCTTTGCGGAATTACAATCTTCAGCAAATGGTTTAAGCAATACAGAAGCATCTCAACGATTAGAAAAAATAAAGTCTGCTTCGGAAACGGAAAGTCGCACTGTACGTGAATTAAAATTGTTTGTCCGTCAATTTACAAGCCCGCTCGTTCTCCTATTGTTTGTTGCTGTAGTTCTTTCCGGCATCCTCGGTGAGACTTCGGACATGCTCATCATTCTTTTTATTTTACTCGCTACAGGGCTATTAAGTTTTTTTCAGGAATTGAATGCCGGTCGTGCAACGGAAAAATTACAACAAATGATCCGGTCGGTCGCCACGGTCATGCGCGAGGGGCAATCAATGGACATTAAGACCAACGAAGTAGTAAGTGGTGACATTTTACTGTTCAATGCCGGTGACATTATTCCCGCCGACTGCAGGATCGTTGAAAGCAACCAGCTCTTTGTAAATGAAAGCTCTCTCACAGGTGAATCATATCCTGTTGAAAAAAAGCCGGGTATCGCTAATGAAGATTCACCGATCATTTCAAAAAACAACTGCCTCTGGAAAGGAACCAATGTGGTAAATGGAAGTGCCAAAGCGATAGCAGTGAATCTCGGGAAAAATACTGTCTTCGGTCATATGCAGAAAAGCCTGCAGCACAAAACAGATACGGTTTTTGAAAAAGGAATAAAAAACTTTGGATACTTTTTATTGCGAATTACTCTTGTACTTGCAATCTTCATTCTTGGTATTAATCTTTTATTTCACCGTCCGCTGATCGATTCTGTTCTTTTCTCACTGGCAATTGCTGTAGGTATGGCGCCTGAATTATTACCCGCTATTATGACTTTGTCGATGACGGCAGGCGCCAAACGAATGCTGAAGAAAAAAGTGATCGTGAAAAAACTTTCTTGCATTTTCAACTTTGGAGAAATAAATATTCTTTGCACTGATAAAACGGGAACGATCACTGAAGGATCAGTTAAAGTAAAACAGTTTGTGAATGCAGAAGGAAAGGATGATGAAAGCCTGGAATTGCTTGCTTCCCTGAACGCGGGCTTTCAAAGCGGGTTTGCCAATCCCATTGATGACGCTATAAAAAAACTGGGAGTGGACATTTCCGGTTTCGAAAAACTTGATGAAATACCTTATGATTTTATCCGGAAAAGGCTGACCATACTTGTAAAGAAAAACAATTCATTTACCATCGTCACCAAAGGAGCTTTCGCCAATATATTATCCGTATGCGACCGGTTTGAAGCAAACGGATCTGTTTCAAAAATTGATGAAGCGACGGCAACTGAACTTGATAAAAAATTTAAAGACTATAGTGAAAGCGGGCTACGTGTGCTTGCTGTTTGTAAAAAAGAAATAAACTCTTCAACCATACAGAAGGAAGATGAAAAAGAAATGGTCTTTGCCGGTTTTATTTTACTGGAAGATCCATTGAAAGATGATGTTCGACAATCCATCGAAAAGTTAAAACAACTGAATGTAGAAATAAAGATCATCACAGGAGACAATCATTATATAGCCGCTTACACCGCAAGAGAGTTGGGAATGGATGATTCAAAGATCATTACCGGCAGTATGCTTGCTCAAATTTCTTCCAGCGCTTTGCCTGTAAGAGCGATAGAAACAAATGTATTTGCCGAAATAGAGCCTAACCAGAAGGAGACGATCATAAGAGCTTTGCAAAAAGCAGGTAAAGCTGTTGCCTATATGGGCGATGGCATTAATGATGTAGCAGCTATTCATGCCGCCGATACAGGAATTTCTGTAGAAGATGCAGTTGATGTAGCAAGAGAGTCCGCAGATTTTGTGTTGATGGAAAAAGATCTTGATGTACTAACTGACGGAATTTATGAAGGAAGAAGATCGTTTGCCAACTCAATGAAATATATATTGATCACCACCGGCGCTACATTCGGAAATATGTTCAGCCTGGCCGGCGCTTCATTGCTGTTGCCGTTTCTGCCGATGCTGCCGAAACAAATTCTGCTCACAAACCTGGTCACTGATTTTCCTTTTCTTGCAGTAGCATCCGATAACATCGACAAAGAGCAAACGGTAAATCCGGGTAAATGGGATCTCAAAATGATCCGTTCGTTCATGATCGTATTCGGGATCCATAGTTCCATTTTCGACTTCCTCACTTTTTACATCATTTATTTTCATTTTAAGTTGAATGAATCTGCTTTTCAAACCAGTTGGTTTCTTGAATCATCCATGACAGAAATTCTCATTCTCTTCATTATTCGCACCCGTAAATCATTTTTAAAAAGTAAACCGGGAAACATGCTGATGATTATCGGCGCCCTCTCCATTCTTATTACCATTATACTGACGGTCCCGCCTCTTGCTCCATTATTGGGATTTAGCATTGCTCATTACAAACAAATACTGGCGATATTAATTATATTGATTTTATACGTCATCACCGCCGATCTGCTTAAGATCTATTTTTTCAGGAAACATTTAGATTATAAATGATGGTAGGATTATTGTTTTGCCACATTGATAGCTTATCAAACTTATTACTCACACTTGTTGAAAAAACATAAAGCAATTGACTCATCTCCCATGCAAAAAATTATTATGTTTGTCGCCATGGAAACTGGTAAAAAACTAAAAATAGCAATCCTCGACCTTTATGAAGGAGAACCCAATGAAGGCATGCGTTGTTTGAGAAACATTTTACGTGCATTTGGCGAAGACAATAACATACAGGTTGAATCGAAAGAGTTTGATGTAAGGCTGCAGATGGAAGTGCCTGATATGAGTTATGATGTATTTATTTCCAGTGGCGGACCCGGCAGCCCTTTGGAAAGCCGCTACAGCGATTGGGAAAAAAGATATTTTGGCTGGTTAAATGAAGTAGAACGCTGGAATGAAAATCCCGATAATCAGCAAAAAAAATTTGTATTTTTTATTTGCCATTCTTTTCAATTGTCTGCACGATATTATAATGTTGGCATTCTGACAAAACGCCACTCTACAGCTTTTGGAATTTTCCCTGTTCATATGGTGCCCGACGGAACCAATGAACCTGTATTCGCCGGCCTTCATGATCCTTTCTATGCTGTTGACAGCCGCGAATACCAGGTGATACAACCTCATGATTCTGTACTTGAAAAAATGGGCGCAAAAATTTTGTGTCTTGAAAAAGAACGGCCACATGTACCCTACGAAAGGGCGATCATGGCTATTCGCTATAATGATTATATGATCGGCACGCAGTTTCATCCCGAAGCCGATGCAGTGGGTATGAAGATGTATTTAAATCGTGAAGACAAAAAGAAAACCGTAATAGAAAATTATGGTGAAGAAAAATGGCGCAACATGATCGAACATCTCAGCGATCCTGATAAAATTCTCTGGACCTATTCTCATGTTCTTCCTAATTTTTTGAACCAGGCTGTTGAACAGCTTCATGGTGAATTAGTATAGTTTTTTAAGTGCTGGTTAAAAAATAATAAGACGGAATTGTGAAGTAATAAACTTCCGGCGGGTAAGTTGAAATGCAAGGTGAATATAGAGTTACAGAGAATGGGGGATGATGAACAAAATTAATGATGTGGTCTTTCTATTGATCACCGGCGCTTCTTCCGAATTGTTTATCGGCGAAGTCAAGATATTGCTGCCAGTCGTACAGGGTAAAATCATGTTTACCTGTTCGTATATGATATCTTATCGTTTCACCAACGGGGTGATTTACCAATGGCATATCCGTAACGCCAAGGCCTTTTTTACCAAACAATGCGTACACCGGTTCTGCATTTTTTGCACTTAGGAATTCACCTTTCGGATCGGCCCACAGGTCATCTTCGGCACTTGCTACATATAAAGGTCTTGGCGCCATTAGCGATAATAATATATGCTGATCTACAGGTAACAATTCAGGATGCTTATTGTATTGTTTGTAAGCGGGGGCAAACCAATGCGGGAATGAAGTGTTTATTCTTTCTATCGTTTCTCCAAACCAGCGTTTTGATAAAGCAGCGCCGCCTTCGCCGGAACAATTAGAAACTACAATAGCAAACCGTTGATCATTAGCTGCCGCCCATAAGCACGTTTTGCCTAATCTCGAATGACCTGTTATTACCACTTTGGTGGCATCAACTGTTGCATCTGTTTCCAGGTAATCCATTATGCGACTTAAGCCCCATGCCCATGCACCAATAGCACTCCACTCATTTTCATTAATGGATAATTCTTTTTTCATTGTTGTTCTTATTCCTGTTTTCCATCCATCGGGATTATCAGGTTCCAGGTCGCCGTAGTAAGCAGTAGCTATTCCATATCCGCGGTCAATAATCTCTTCAATGCCCCACTTGCCCGCATCTTTTCCTCTTGATGCTTTTGTAGCCCGGTTGTTTACAATGCCCATTGCTGAATCATTCATTGCCCACCGTGTTGACAAAATGATGCTGCTGTCTGCATTCACCGTTTGATTGCCATAAAAATTCAAACCAATAAAAACGGGAACCGGTTTTGTTACAGACTTAGGCAGGTAGATCAGTACATTCATTGATGGCGTCGAAGCCGCATTAGTAAATAAAATAGTAATCTGCTTGCAAATGGCTTTTCCCTGCAGTGCAAAGGAGTCAACAGAATTGATTTTAAACTGCATGTTCTTTGGCGGGCCCGGCATTCTGCCATATACATTATCGGCAAACAGTTTAAGCCAGGCTGCACGCTGATGCTGCATCCATTGCTGCGAAGTAGTTATTCGTTTACCATCTGCCGTCAATAGAGGATCAGGCAAAGTATAAGGAGGAATCTTTGATTCGTCGTAATTAATATTAATATCCTGCGATGATGCCTCCATATTAATGACTGCAAAAAAGAAAACAAAATAAAATAAATGCAACAGCCGCGGCATGTGACTTATGATAACCATCCTGGTTAAGATTACTGATTTGAAAGTACGAAAGATTTTGGCGACCCGTTCCCTTAAAACTTTGCCTGCTTTACGAATGTAATAAATAGTTGCTGCAGTTAACTGGTTGTGATGAGCTGTTTAAGGAACTGCAAGGTGGCCAACACAACAATAAATTAAAACTCTTGTGAATGACTTAATTTTGTAAATAACCATCCCACTTCTTCCTAAGCATTGTTCACTAAATGCAATAATGGTTTTAAATCACGCATCATTATTGAGGGGCTCATTGAAATATTTCTAACATTTAAAACAATGTAGATATGGAACAATTTAAAGAACTACAGGAAAAAGCAAAATTAGTGCGCAAATGGTGCATGGTTTCTACCACCGAAGCTGGCTCGGGACATCCCACTTCATGTTTGTCTGCCGCGGACATTACAACAGTTTTGTTTGACCGATACTTCACTTATGACATCAACAATCCCCTCAATTTGTATAACGACCGGTTTGTACTTTCAAAAGGCCACGCCGCTCCTTTGTTATACACTTTGTTTGGCGTGGCGGGTGCTTATCCATTGGAAGAATTAAAAACACTGCGCAAATTCGGCAGCCGCTTTGAAGGTCACCCGGTACCAAAATATAAATACGCCGAGGCCGCTACAGGTTCTTTGGGACAAGGATTGTCTGTTGGCGCGGGGTTAGCACTCGTGGCAAAACGGGAAGGATTCGATACTAAAACCTATGTACTTACCGGCGACGGAGAGTTGGCAGAAGGACAAATATGGGAAGCCGCCAACTTCGCGGCTCATGAAAAGTTGGATAACCTGGTTGCTATTCTCGACATCAACCGTTTAGGACAAAGCCAGGAAACAATGTTTGGTCATCACATAGAAGAATATGTAAAAAAGTTCAGGGCATTCGACTTTGAAGTGATGGCTATTGATGGTCATAATTATGACGAGATCAACGAGGCATTACAAGCTGCACAAAAAACAAATGGAAAGCCTTTTGCCATTATCGCCAAAACTTTCAAGGGTCATGGCGTTTCTTTTCTAAATAACAAGGATGGCTGGCACGGTAAGGCTTTAAAAAAGGAAGAGCTGGAAAAAGCGCTTAAAGAACTGGGAAATGTTGATGACAAACTTCGCTTCCAGTTAAAAAAACCAAAGCAAACCAAATTACCTCAAAGCACTAACGATTTTCCAGGTGCCGTACTAAACTTTGAGCAGGAAAAAGAATACGCTACACGTGAAGTATTTGGAGAAGCATTGGCAAAGTTGGGCGACGGGAATAAAAACATTTACGCCCTCGATGGTGATGTAATGAATTCCACATTTACGCAAACTTTTAAAGAGGCACATCCCGAAAGATTTGTTGAATGCTACATTGCCGAACAAAATATGGTGTCTGTTGCCGCCGGGCTATCACGCATGGGCAAGATGCCTTTTGCAGTAACCTTTGCCGCTTTTCTCTCAAGAGCTGCTGATCAAATACGGATGGCGAGAGTTTCGGAAGCGAACATAAAATTTGTCGGCTCGCATGTTGGCGTAAGCATTGGAGAAGACGGTCCTTCACAAATGGGATTAGAAGATATAGCTTTGTTCGGAGCACTTCCCGGCACGGTTATTCTTCAACCCTGCGATGCCATCTCCACGGCAAAACTGGCACCGCACATGGCCGCTCATCATGGCTTTGTTTACCTGCGCACACTTCGTTCCAAAACACCTTTGCTTTATAAGAACGAAGACGACTTTGCAATCGGTGGTTCAGCCGTTTTGCGACAATCTGATCACGACCAGTTAACTGTTGCAGCCACTGGCATTACGGTGTTTGAGGCATTAAAGGCCGCAGACGAATTGCAAAAGGAAGACATACATATAAGCGTTGTTGATTGCTATTCCGTTCATCCCGTTGATGCCGGTACATTGAAGAACTGTATTCATTCAACAGCACATAAAATTTTGATTACCGTAGAAGATCATTTTGAACATGGAGGCTTTGGCGACTTTGTTGCAGCCGCTCTTTCATCGGCAGAAGGACGTATGATCAAAATGGCGGTTGGGAAAATTTCTCAATCCGGAACCAAAGAGGAATTGTTGAATGATGCCGGCATTGATGCTGCACATATTGTAAAGAAGGTAAAATCTGTTTTGAAGCTGCAGTTGGTGGCTTAAAAATTGTAAAACATCTTTTATGAGAGACTATGAATTAAAATTAGAAGCTCCGTGGGATGAAGTAAAGGAGATGATAAAAGAAATCAATCTGGATTTGACAGAGGAAGATCTTCGCTTTGAAAAAGGTAAAGAAAAAGAATTGCTGGAACGCTTATCCCGCAAATTACATAAAAACATACCCGAAGTAAAAGGCTGGATTGAAAGTGTATCGCACAACAAAGGGTTGGCTTATTGAATTGCCAAATCTTATTTTGTTCCCGGTTTATCTGGCGACAATCACAAACTAAATATAAAAAAATGGAACCTGTAACTGTAAAGACCAAAGAAGGCAAGGCAAAGAAAGTGGTATTGACTTTTATAGATGCTTTGAACAACGAAGATTTTGAAACAGCGAAAAGTTGTTTAAGTGATGACCTGGTTTTTGATGGCGTCCTCGGGCACAGAGATGGCGCGGAGACCTATATAAACGATATGAAGAAAATGAAGTTCAAATACACAATTGAAAAAGCTTTTGAGGATGGTGACGACGTATGTCTTTTATACGACATTAACATGTCCGGCAAAACTATTTTCACTTGCGGATGGTACCGGTTGCAGAACAACAAAATAAAGGCGCTTAAAGTTGTTTTTGATCCAAGACCTTTACTGGAACAGAAGTAAGTGGATCACAAAGTAAAAAATCAAACCAGGCAAATCCCTTTTTTTACCCCGATTCATTATGATAGTTCAACTTTTAAATCTGCAAACAAATTAAAAAAGAACAGAGCATGGCAACTATGAGAACTACAAAGTCCGAACCGGACGATGCCGCAGCAATAAGAACTCTTGAAGACAGATTTGCAGCCGCAGTGAACAGCGGAGATATTGATGCGATTATGAGTAGTTATATAGATGACGATAGTCTCTTTGTTTTCGATGTTGTGCCGCGTAGGGAATATCGCGGTGCTGAAGCATATCGAAAGGCGTGGGAAGATTATTTTTCACACTTCACCGGTATTCCAAAATTAAAAATTATTGATCTCAGCATCAATGCAGAAGGAAACATTGCATTCAGTCATAGCTTTATGAACACAAAGGGTGTAGATACAAAAGGACAGCCTGTTGACAGGACGGTACGAGTTACAGCGGGGTATCGTAAGATTGGAAGCAATTGGCTGATTGTGCACGAGCATATATCCGTGCCGGTTGATCTTGCTACCGGTAAGGCTGTGCTTACGGGAAATACATAGTAAAAGGCGAGATCGAAGGGTCAATCGTGGTTGGGTTATTGTGTTTATTGCTATTTAGCTATTGGGAAGGCGAGCAATGACACTATTGGAGATCGTCACGTCGCCAATCCGCTTGGCGGATAACCTATTGGTCCAGGAATTTTTCTTTCGCGACGAGTCTCCTCCAAATACCAAAATAATTCATTTAAAGAAAACGAGGAGGGACGTCGTAAACTGTTTTTTAAATTGTTGTTTGTATATCACCTTTTGAACTAACAATATTGAAAGGCAACAAAACCAATATTGAAAACCAATGTTTTTATTCTGAAAGGATGACGTAAATTCATGTCCGCACGGGTCTTCACGGGGCATCCCTGTGCGGAAGCGAGACCGCGGTATGAAAACTTTGCCGTTGGTACGCAGCAGCGCCTCCTAAGCAGAGCGTGGCAACAACGGCATAAACAGGAATAAACAAATGTCAAAATTAGATACGGTAATAGCGGTTAAAGATGTAGATGCCAGTGCAAAATGGTATGAACAAATATTTGGATTCAAAAACTCATCTCCGGAAGGACACGGTTTTGCAATTTTAAAATCTGAAACAAATGAAATCGTTCTACTTCTTCATCAATGGAAAATGGATCATCATCCAACAATGACGGATGCAAGTATTACCCCCGGAAATGGGCTAATGCTTTATTTCAGGACAAAGAATATGAACACAATATATCAAAGGGCGATAAAAGCAGGTTGTAAAATGGAAGAAGATATTCATTTAAACCCGAGACCAATGAAAATGGAATTTTCTTTTCGTGACCCTGACGGATATTTCTTAACTGTAAGCGAATTTCACGAATTTGGTGAATAAGCCCATATATAAAAATCGCTGCTCCGTCGAACAAAGAGAAGGAATGCTATCATTAGCCAGCATGGTTTTATTTTCCTTTGCCATCCGTGTCTCCTGAAGCCGGGCCATAGCTAAGTTAGGACACGGCAAATATTCATAACCCAGAAGGAAGACGCGGCTTGCAATTTTTACTATTTCTTTTTTCTCAACAGATAATGATAAACATTCTGGTTGTTACTCGTGTTAAAGGCATAGGCCTGTACAAACTCAAAGCCATTCTTCGTCATAAAATTCAGTGCATCGACCATTGAGTTAAACACCATATTTTTCCCATTGACGTCCCTGATCCTCGTATCCTTGTCTGAACTGAATAACTTATTTTCCTGTCCAAAATCTATTTCAATCGTTACCTTATTACTCAATAATCTTGAAGTGCCGACAATCTGCACGTAATCCACGTCAATGTCTTTGATGGGAACGTCATTGACTGTTTGAGAATTTGCATTGTGGAAAGCAAGAAGCCCAATAATTGCGACGTACGATAGTTTTTTCATGATGTTTTTTTTATTGGTGGTTAATTATCTTTTTTCTTTACAAATAATCCCGCCTGGGTTATTCTGGTCGCACGACCACCGACTAAACTAAACAATAAAAAATTGATATTTTTATTTCATGCGTGGCTTCGGTATAATTACATCAAGCCCCTTACTTCATACTTGATACTTCATACTTCTTATTACTTCTATTTTACCACGGCGTACATCGAGTGAAGGCAGAGGAACACGGAGATATCGAAGGTTGAATTGTCAATCGAGAAGCGTGAATAATTAATGGTTGCAACTTCTTTATTCTTTATTTTACTCACTTCTCACCTCTCACTTCTTCATCCCATATCGCCGTGCCTGCCGAATGAATCGAAGGTGCAGAGTCGGGCTTAGTTCTATTTTTCGTAAATTTAGAATATCATCAATAATTCAAATCATGGTTTTAAATATAAACGGTGAAAGGCATGAAGTCACTGTAGAACCGGATGTTGCCCTGCTGACCGTACTACGGGACCACCTTGATCTAACAGGCAGCAAATATGGTTGCGGCGAAGGAGCCTGCGGTGCCTGCACCGTATTGATAAACGGAAACACGGCACACTCATGCATCACACCCGTAAGTTCCGCTGCGGGTAAAGAGATTACAACAATTGAAGGCCTTGAAAAAAATGAGAAACTTGCTGCAATGCAGCAAGCCTTTATGACAACGGATGTTTTTCAATGTTCCTATTGCGCATCGGGCATGCTGATGGCAGCAGCTGCGCTGCTGAAAAAAAACCCTGCTCCTACGGAAGAGGCAATTGTACAGGCAATGAACGGAAACATCTGCCGCTGCGGAACATATCCTTACATCATCAAAGCTATTAAACTGGCTTCTGCATCATAAATCATCCACAATGGAAAATCCAGATCATTCACGCCATCCATTTGAGCCGGCAACCGACGAGCTTCCATCCAAATCCCGTTATCATTTTGCACTCAACCGCCGAAAATTTTTTAAACTAAGCGGTGGTGGTTTGGTTGTTGCGTTTGTACTGCGTGATCTTGTTTCACTCGAAAGTAACAATATTTCTTCTGCATCTTCATCACTACCGCCGGATGATGTGGATGCATGGATACATATTGGTGAAGATGGAACCGTGAATGTTTTAACAGGTAAAGTAGAAGTAGGACAAAACATTCGCACTTCATTGTCGCAGATAGTGGCGGAAGAATTGATGGTACCCATATCGTTTGTTACTATGATCATGGGCGACACGGATCTTGTGCCCTATGATGCTGGTACGTTTGGCAGCCGCACCACTCCGCAAATGGGCACTCAGCTTCGTAAAGCAGCAGCCACTGCCCGCGAAGCATTGATAGAACTGGCTGCAAAAAAATGGAATACGTCTGTAACAGGTTTACATGCAGAAAACGGAATGATCGTAAATGGAGTCACGAAAGAAAAAACAGGTTACGGGGAATTGACAAAGGGCAAGCAACTGGTGATGACCATTTCAGATGATGTGAAGGTGATCGCCGCAACCGATTGGAAGGTGGCAGGAACATCAGTACCCAAAGTATATGAACATGATTTTATTTCCGGCAAACACATTTACGTTTCAGATATGAAGTTGCCGGGCATGTTGTATGGTAAAGTATTGCGGCCGCCTTCTTACGGAGCAAAACTTATTGAAGCGGATCTTTCAAAAACAAAGAATATACCCGGAGTAATCGTAGTGAAGGATGGAGAGTTTGTGGGAGTCGTTGCGCCCGATATAGGAACTGCGACAAACGCTTTACTGTCTATTGATGCAAAGTGGGAAGAGAAAAAGGATCATCCATCCAACGAAAATATTTTTGAATACCTGCTGAAGAATACTTCCAATGAAAATGGCGGAAGAGACCGGGGCACAACGACTGGGGACGTTGAAAGTGGGTTATCCAAAGCAACATTCAAATATTCCAATTCCTACAATATTAATTATATAGCGCATATACCGCTGGAGCCAAGGGCCGCAGTAGCGCAATGGACCGAGGGAAAGCTTACTGTGTGGACAGGAACACAAAGACCGTTTGGTGTTCAGCAGGAACTAATGGAAACTTTCAGATTGAATAAAGAAAAAGTGCGGGTAATAATGCCCGATACAGGATCAGGGTATGGAGGAAAGCATAGCGGTGAAGCTGCAATTGAAGCGGCACGACTGGCACAGGAAGCGGAAAAACCAGTGAAAATTGTATGGACAAGAGAGGAAGAGTTTACGTGGGCGTACTTCAGACCCGGCGGAGTGATTGAAGTGAATGCAGGTGTAAATAAAGATGGCACGATCACAGCATGGAAATTTATTAACTACAATTCAGGAGGAGCCGGGCTGGACACTCAATACAAAGTAAGTAATCAGCAAATAACGCATATACCTTCGAACACCCCGCTGAGACAAGGTTCCTATCGCGGACTTGCCGCCACGGCAAATGTGTTTGCACGGGAATGCAGCATGACTGATCTCGCACGATTGATCAACATGGACCAACTTAATTTCCGGATAAAAAATTTAGACGATGATCGTTTTACCACGGTGCTGCAGGCAGCAGCAAAAGCTTTTGGCTGGAATAAATCGAAACCTTCGGGTCATGGTTTTGGTATTGCAGGTGGCTTTGAAAAAGGCGGTCATGTAGGTACTTGTGCCGAAGTAGTGGTGAACAGTGATAAAGAAGTAAAGGTGCTTCGTGTAACGCAGGCATTTGAAGTTGGCGCCATCGTGAACCCGCATCATTTGGAAAACCAGGCGATAGGTTCTATAATCATGGGTCTTGGTGGTGCATTGTTTGAAGCGGTACAATTTGCCGATGGCAAAATTTTGAACGCCGGTCTCTCTGCTTACAGGGTTCCGCGTTTTAGTGATGTACCGAAAATTGAAGTTGTTCTGATAGATCGTAAAGACCTTCCCTCTGCCGGTGCGGGCGAGGCATCAATCATTGGTGTGGCACCTGCTATACGTAATGCCATCCTCGATGCTGCAGGAGCAGCTCTTAATACTTTGCCCATGTTGCCAAATGGAGTATTAGGTTGAGCAGGGAGTTATGAATCGCGAATCCGCCTATGGAACTTCGGCAGGCAAGTCGTGAGTTATGAAGCGGTTGCGCCGGCAAGTGTAAGATCAGGTTTTCAATTGTTGCCCCGCCCAATATTTTCGCAGAAACTCTTTTTTTGAATCATGATAAGAAGCCACTGCATGTATCTTATACATGCAGAATATGAATATCCACGCAAGGTCTAATTGATTAGGCAGAAAGCCAGCCCTGGCACTTGCGGGATAAAGATGATGATTGTTGTGCCACTCCCCTGTCAATAAGCCGGGCCTCGTCTGGTTAATTGCAAGATTACTCCGGTCAAAATCCAAACCATCTACATGTTTCTCGTTGCCTTTACCATGACCTGTATAGTTAAATGCCCTGACAAGTGCAAACCACAACATAGCTGCACCGAATAAAGCGCACGCCAGTGCATGTCCCCCGATAAAATAAAAGATGGTATACCAGGCAATCCAGTTGAGCAACAATACAGCAATCGTGTAAGATGGCCTTGCGATCGAACCCCATTTTTCGTATTGACTGTATGAATTTATCTGCACTCCTGTGTGTGTCATGAGCCGTGACGCCTTTCGGTAATCCGCTTCTGAAAGATCTTTTGCAATACTTTGATGATTCACTTCAGCCAGCATGCAATACAAAAACCCTGCCCTTGAATTATAGGGATCACCGGGCCGGTCAGGTTTGGAATGATGCACATGATGAGAGACCACGTACATTTCTTCAGGAACGGTTTTGATAACAAGATTTTGAGTGAGAATGCGCCAGAAAGGGCTGCTGAATTCAAAAGATTTATGGGTGCAATACCGGTGAAGCCAGACTGTTCCATGTGTGCCCATAATGATTGTGCCGTAAACCAGCATTACAGCCAGCAGCGGCCATGAAAAAAATTTCAAGATAAACAAAACAAAAAACGGCATCATTAGCATTATAATGAACCAGCCAAAAAGCGATATCCAGTTTTTTCTTGTTTTGAAAATATTGATGCGTGAAAAAGCTTCTTTGAACAGTTGCCTGTTTGTAGGTATGACCAACTCACCATTTTCATCGGCCCATCCATACGAAGGTTTTTGAAGTACGGACTCTATAAAAGCCATAATAAGTTCATTAAAAGGTTATAAATAAGATTTTGGATCGCAGGTCGGGCTTTTTTCAAAGCAACTATGCATGACATTCTTTATAAATTCCAGCCTCTGCAAAAGAGGTTAAAATTTTTAGTTGCTGCAACACATCAGCAGCATATTCATTTTTTATAAAGAATTCAAGTATGTAGGCAAACTCGCAATTTTCATAATAGGCCTGGTAAATATTGAGTTTACCATGCACGGAGAATTGTCTGAAGCTGTCGAGATCCGCAAGCGGGTCAATAATAAACACAATGATTTTGCTTTCATTTTTCTTTATTTCATCATTGTGGTCATGCTGTAAAGCTGTATAACCACCGGCGAGCCTCTTTCTCACTTCTGCTTCCCGTGTTTTGGACACTTTTCTTTCCTTCTTAAAAACAAACTGAAATTCAGGAGAAGAACATTTATGTTGCGACACGTATTTGAACTTACCGTTTTTCAGAATGTGCTGTTGCAAGATGACATTAACGTCGCTGTCAATAGATCGGTTATATTCTTTCAAACGGTCAAGGAATGCATCACTATCAAGTGCTGTTTCAAAAACAACGAACTGTACAATTGTTTCCGCTCTCATTATTTAATAATTTATAAATTATCATAAAAAAATGCATTGCCATTTGCTCTTCAAATGAAGTCACATTATTTTCTTATGCACTTACACCCGCTGTGATGAATCTGAGATACGTACAGGATAGCACAAGGAATCAAACAAGGAGGGTAATGGACGATCAATGCCGCAAAAAGTCAAATTTATTTATCAAGATAACGCTAAAACCTGACTTGACCTCTTTTATTTGTGGCGATGAGTTTGTTTTAACAAGTCATGCCCGCTGTCTGAAAGTTCTTCCATATTTTTTGCTGCCACCACTTCTGTGCTTATTGAAAGAAGATTGCGGGGATGTGAATGTTTGCGGATGCATTAATTCCACATCAAAAGGATGACCTTTGACAATAGGAATTTTTTTGGTAATCAGTTTTTGAATATCAGCAAGGCATATCTTTTCAGCATAGTCGCAAAATGAGATGGCGACACCGCTGGCTCCTGCACGGCCTGTACGACCAATACGATGCACATAAGTTTCCGGTATATCAGGAAGATCAAAATTGATAACATGCGTCAAATCGTCAATATCAATTCCACGGGCAGCAATATCTGTTGCTACAAGTACCCGTGTGCGTTTATTTCTGAAATTATTCAAGGCACGCTGCCGTTCGTTTTGCGACTTACCGCCATGTATCACCTCCGCCCTGGTATTGCTTCGATTCAGATCTCTTGCAATCCTGTCGGCTCCATATTTTGTTTTTGAAAACACCAGCGCGGTCTCTATGTCCGCATCGGAAAGCAGGTGCGCAAGCAGTAAACGTTTGTTGCTTTTTTCTACAAAATAAAGTGACTGCTGTATGGCATCTACTGTGGATGAAACAGGGGTTACTTCTGCCTTAACCGGGTTTTGCAGTAATACATTTGCCAGTTGTTTTATTTCAGGCGGCATAGTTGCCGAAAAAAATAATGTTTGCTTTTGAGCAGGTAGTTTGCTGATAATCCTTTTTACATCATGCACAAAACCCATATCAAGCATACGGTCTGCTTCATCAAGAACAAAGAATTTTATATCGCTCAATGAGATATGGCGCTGGTTCATCAGGTCCAGCAAACGGCCGGGTGTTGCGACTAAAATATCTACTCCCCTGCGCAGTGCATTCACCTGGTTAGACTGGGGCACTCCTCCAAAAACAACAAGATGTTTCAGGTTAAGGTATCTCCCGTATGCCCGCAGGCTTTCTTCTACCTGTATGGCAAGTTCGCGGGTGGGAGTCAACACGAGTGTTTGAATTGTTTTGTGTTGCATATTCCTATTGGCATTTTGCCCGTATTCTGTTTGCTTTTGCTGATGCATTAATTGCATTATCGGAATAGCAAATGCAGCTGTTTTACCTGTACCTGTTTGAGCACAACCGAGCAGATCCCGACCCTTTAATATCACGGGGATGGCTTGTTGTTGTATAGGGGTAGGTTGTGAATAACCTTGGTTTTGTAATGCTCTGAGCAATGGCTCAATGAGCTGTAAATCGTTAAAAGACATTTGAATAAATTTGATTAAAAATTTGGTAAGGCTACCATCATTCAGAACGGGGTACTTTACCTGCCTTACATTAAGCCTTCGCGGAATTTGAGTGGAAATGCAAACAAAAAAAGGAGAGCACTAACGTATAAGGCTACGAAGATAGTTTAATTATTGCGTAAAGCGAATATGAATATCAAGTCGCAACCTGTCTTTGGCTTATTGAAATAGTACAACTGCTGTGAAGTTGCGTAAGTATTAGAATAAGAAGTCGATGATGCGTACTTCGCTCAACCAGCTTGTTACAGAAATATTACGATGGGATGTAGCAGCTTTATACTGTTTGATCTGCAAACAGCAAATTAAAAGCACCATCTTGGTGCTTTGAGTATATCCTTTAGTTCTACGCTATTTTCCTGTTTACCATCTGCCTTTGTTGAAACTCTTGTTTCCCTTGTTTTCTCTTTCTCTTGCCACGCTCACCGACATTGCCCTGCCTTCAACTTCTTTGTTGTTTAAATTTTTCATGGCTTCCGTAGCCTCAGTGCTGGAATCCATTTCAACAAATGCGAATCCACGGCTGCGTCCTGTATCACGGTCTGTGATCACTTTTACCGAAGATACTTCGCCATACTGTGCAAATAATTTTTTCAGGTCTTCTTCTGTTGTATGAAAACTTAAATTAGAAACATACATGTTCATAAATCAATAAATTAAAAATTAAAAATAAAATTTGGTGTGACAGAAGCCTGCAGAAAAAAGCAGAGAAAAACTAACTTTTACTAAAAAGCAAGAATGAAGTTAAACCATACTAAATCTTGAAGAGCTAATTCACCCCGTGAAGATAAGCGTATTTTACCGATAATGCGGATTTATTATTACAACATACAAATTCTCAGGTAACCAGGCCGTTAGAAAGTTTAACGGCCGGATGAGGCAAATTGGCGTACCTTCCGACGCATTCGTAAAACATAAAAAAGATATAAACTATGGGTAAATCACAGGAAACATGGAAGAAAAAAGAACGAGAGAAGCAAAAACAAAAAGCAAAACAGGAAAAAGAAGAAAAAAGAAAAGAAAGGAAAGAAAATGCCAAAACCGGGAAACTGGAAGATATGATGGCGTATGTAGATGAAAACGGGAATTTATCTGCCACCCCTCCGGATCCAAGAAAGAAAACTATGGTTAAAGTTGAGGATATCGAGATCGGTGTGCCTAAACAAAAACCCATTGACCCCGCCGATCTCATAAGAAAAGGCAAAGTGACTTTTTTCAACGACGAGAAGGGTTACGGATTTATCAGGGATCAACAGTCGGGTGAAAGTGTTTTTGTACACGCAAACAACTGCCAGGAACCCATACAACAAAACAGTAGCGTAATTTTTGAAGTGGAAATGGGCCCGAAAGGCGCCAGTGCAATAAATGTAAGGTTGGGTTAGAAACTCTGCGCTTACATTAAAATTAATAATCCCCTTTATAGATAAGTTCGACTGCCTCTCAGTATGCTTTTCGCGTTCCTGATAAAGCACCAACAGAAGATGTTGAAAGAATAGTTTTTGAATTTGATAATTATGCGCAAAAGCTTGTTCCGTCAATTTGATCAATTTCACCGCTCCATTAGAACATTAGTCGCAATAAAAAAGATAGTGCCCTTGTGATGCAGGCAACAAAATATTCTTTTGAATTAAGAAAAAATCGGGAAAAAGACGAAATGTCATTGGGTGAATCTCATCCGGAAATTCGCAAACAATTAGAAGTCATTTTTTGAAAAGTCATTTATTATTTACAGGAATTTCTGCAGAAATATCATTCATTGTAGATTCCTGAAATTTATTTAATTATTGCGCTGAGATGGCAAGTTTTCCGTTTCTGATTTTTCTGTCTCAGTAACAGACTCTTCAGTATCAGGGTTTGTTTCTACAGGCGGCGTATTATTCCTGATCGATAATTGAAAACCGCTGTTCATGGAAAAAGCGATTTCTTTTCGTTTTATAAATTGGTAGGTTGTTTCATCCTGCTGCAATACAGAGATAAGATCTTTGGCTAATGGAGAAATATTTTCTATTTCCCGTGGCCGGCCATTGACCAGGGTGACTGAAAAAATAAATTTTACTTTCTTCCCGCCGGTAGCACGCTGAAAATCGCTTTTGTTCATATCCAGCGTTTGCTGTTCTTTCGCCGAACGTTTAAGAAGTATCCTAATAACTGGCAGGTATTTGCTCCAGGTCTGTATGAACATGATGATTTTTTTAAGGTGAGAAAGATTAGCCCACTTCAGATAGTCTCGTAAACTCGACACCATTGAAAATACGGGCAAGATTTATATCTTTTGTCTTTTCCCAAAGTTCAATATTCGCATTAGTCACCACACGCCAAAAATTTTTTGAACGCAGGTCCTCATAGTCATAACCTTTAATGAACAATCCCCTGATGGTATTGCGTTGTTTGAAATGAATATCCACCGGTTTGCCCTTATTTAATTTTGCTTCTATTTGTTTAATGATTGCGTCGTTTGTCATACCATCTTAAATTAATGTTCAGAAAAAAACGATCTGAGAAGTGTGCAGAACATGAGTTCGGATAAAAACAGGATGGAAGTGTTTTCACTAAATGCTGCAGAGACTCAAATGCGCGTAAAGATAGCTTTTAAAAACCGAATAGGGCCATTTATTTTAACCATACTATAATGGACAACTTTTCTTTTAATCATTTTTTTAAGATAGGTTTGCATGTTTCCGTTTAAAACCATTTCATGAATATTCCAAAATTTTCAAATATCTCTCATTCCTTCCATTCAGAATTGAAAGCAAAAATCAGTGAGTATTTTCTGGAAGTGGGACGATCCACTACAGGCAATTATCAACTTTTCATTAAGGCAGTCATATTAATGTTGGGTTTTGTATTCATCTATATTCATCTTGTTTTTTTCACGCCGGCATTACCATGGCAAATATTGGAAAGTGTATTACTCGGGTGCCTGGTGGCAGCCATTGGTTTTAACGTGATGCACGATGGCGCACACGGAAGTTTCAGTAAATATAAATGGGTGAACCAACTTGCTGCTTTCTCGCTCAATGTTCTTGGAGGCAACAGTTTTATGTGGAATATGAAGCATAATGTAATTCATCATGCGTTCACAAATATTGATGGTGTAGACGATGATATTGATATCCAGCCATGGTTGCGGATGAGCAGTACACAAAAAAAATATAAAATGCACCGGTACCAGCACTTGTATTTCTGGATTCTTTATTCGCTGCTGTATATATTCTGGGTATTCATTTTAGATTATCAAAAATATTTCAGAGGAAAGATCGGCGCTATGCCGGTAAAACAAATGCGCCTGGGCGATCATTTTGTTTTCTGGGGCTTCAAACTGGTACACCTCTTTTTATTTGTTGGCCTGCCCATTTACATGGCAGGATTTGAATCGTGGCTGGTAAGTTTTCTGATTTTTACATTGGTTGCCGGTTTTGTATTAAGTTTAGTTTTTCAGCTTGCACATACTGTGGAGCACACGTCGTTCCCCGTAGTCAATTCCCAAACAGGAAAAATGGAAGATGAGTGGGCTATTCACCAGTTAAAAACAACAGCCGATTTTGCCACTCGCAACAAAGTAGTTACCTGGCTTGTAGGAGGATTAAATTTTCAAATTGAGCATCACTTATTTCCTAAAATATCTCATGTTCACTATCCCGCTCTTCATAGTATCATCAAGAAAATCTGTGAGCAACATGGAATTCAGTACATCGAATTCAAAAATGTCAGGTTTGCCATTGCTTCCCACGTTACCTTTTTGAAACAAATGGGACGGCAGCGATAAAACAACCGCAATACCTTTATTTTTCACCTCACGTAAAATAGTTAGCCCGGAAATTGTCTTTGTGTGATCTTTATCGTAATATTGCAATATTAAATTAAATCAATGGGAGCAACAAAGACCGAACACTTTACCGATAAACAAAATGCCATTGCTACACTTGCCAAGGCCTTAGGCCACCCGGCAAGAGTGGCAATTGTGGAATACCTGGTTAAGGTAGATGCGTGCATCTGCGGCGATATTGTAAACGAACTGCCGCTGGCCCAGCCTACCATATCCCAACACCTGAAAGAGCTAAAAAATGCAGGCCTGATTAAAGGAAACATTGAAGGCAACGCCATTTGTTATTGCATTGATGAAAAAGCGATCGGCAAACTGCAGGATTACTTTGAAAAGATTGCTTCCAAACTGGATAGAAAAAACAATTGTTGCTAATTAAAATCATTTCAAAATGGAAACAGCTGAACAACTTAAAGAACTGGTAAAACAGAAATACAGTGAGATTGCCTTGCAGGACAAAGAAACCAATCAATCATCCTGCTGCGGCTCAGGATGCTGCTCGAGCGAAGTATATAACATTATGAGTGATGACTATCACAAAATAGAAGGCTACAATCCTGATGCTGATTTGGGTTTAGGTTGTGGCTTACCCACTCAATTTGCAAAGATTAATAAAGGTGATACAGTAATTGACCTGGGCAGCGGTGCAGGAAATGATTGTTTTGTTGCAAGAAATGAAACAGGTGAAGATGGCAGAGTGATCGGCATTGATTTCACACCGGCAATGATTGAAAAAGCAAAAGTCAATGTGCAAAAGTTAGGATTTGCAAACGTTGAGTTCAGACAGGGTGATATTGAAAATATACCCGTTTCTTCAAATGTGGCCGATGTAGTGGTGAGTAATTGTGTAATGAACCTTGTGCCCGACAAACCAAAAGCGTTTAGCGAAGTATTCAGGATATTAAAACCGGGCGGTCACTTCAGCATATCTGATATTGTGCTAAGTGGTCAACTTCCGGAAAGAATTAAAAATGCCGCGGAAATGTATGCGGGCTGTGTGGCAAGTGCAATTCAAAAAACCGATTACCTGGATATTATTAAGGGTGCAGGTTTCACAAATATTATGCTGCAGAAAGAAAAAGCCATAATAATACCTGACGATATTTTGAAAAACTATCTTGACGAAAGCGAGATCGAAGTTTACAAAGCAAATAAGAACATTATTTTCAGCATTACGGTATATGCAGAAAAATCCAAATCGTGCTGCGGCACTGATTGCTGCAACTAATTATTAACCCTCAAATTTAGGCATGTCAGCGAGCAATTGTGCCCCGGCAAATGAACGCAAGCGCTTGAGTTTCTTAGACAGGTATTTAACCCTCTGGATATTTTTGGCAATGGGAGCAGGAGTAGCCATTGGGTATTTCTTGCCCTCGTCTTCAACCTTTATCAATTCCTTTTCATCAGGCACTACTAACATTCCTCTGGCATTGGGATTACTTCTTATGATGTATCCGCCATTTGCAAAAGTGCGATATGAAAAAATGAAAGAAGTTTTCCGGAACACAAAGGTTTTAGGCATGTCATTGCTTCTAAACTGGGTAATAGGACCTATTCTTATGTTCCTTCTGTCGATTGTCTTTTTGCGGAATTATCCCGAATACATGGTAGGATTGATCTTAATAGGCCTGGCCCGCTGCATTGCAATGGTAATTGTATGGAATGAGCTTGCACAAGGAAGCCGGGAATATGCAGCAGGTTTAGTTGCTTTGAATAGCATCTTCCAGGTATTGCTGTACAGCGTGTATGCTTATGTTTTTGTCACCTTACTTCCACCTTTGTTTGGCATCACCGGTTCAGAAATAAATATTACTATCGGAAAGATTGCTGAAAGTGTTGCTATTTATTTGGGTATTCCTTTTGTTGCCGGTTTGTTAACACGTTTAATATTTCGCAGGATAATGGGCGACGAATGGTATCAGGAGAAATTCATTCCATTAATTTCACCCCTGACATTGATTGCATTGCTGTTTACGATTGTTATTATGTTCAGTCTGAAGGGAAAGTTAATTGTTCAGATACCTTTTGATGTGATTAGAATAGCCATTCCTTTGGTGATATATTTTTCAATTATGTTTCTTGTCAGCTTCTTTATAGGAAAAAAGATGGGGGCAGATTATTCGACCAATGCATCTATCGCATTTACGGCCGCAGGTAACAATTTTGAATTGGCAATAGCAGTAGCAATCGGTGTGTTTGGCATTAACAGCGGGCAAGCCTTTGCAGGGGTGATAGGCCCTTTGGTTGAAGTTCCCGCACTCATTGCATTGGTCAACGTAGCGTTTTGGCTAAGAAAAAAATATTACTCAACACCGCAATTACAAAATCCATAAAATAATCTTTTACGGAACCTGTAACATCTATTGTGTAATTATGACAAAGAAAAAAATACTAGTGCTTTGCACAGGTAACAGTTGCAGAAGCCAAATGGCAGAAGGTTACCTGGAACACTTCGCCGGAGAAAAAGCGGAGGTTTACAGTGCAGGCATAGAAACGCAGGGTGTAAATCCCCGGGCAATTGAAGTAATGAAAGAAGATGGCATTGACATTTCTCATCACACCTCTAATAATATTGATGAGTATCGCAATATTGATTTTGATTTTGTGATCACCGTTTGCGACAATGCAAAAGAGCGTTGTCCTTTCTTCCCGACAATAGCAAAAAAAATTCATCAAAACTTTTTCGATCCTGCAAAAACAACAGGAACTGAAGAAGAGATCAAAGAGCAGTTTCGGAGAGTACGGCAGCAGATCAAGGAATTTTGCAAAAAGTTCGTCGCAGATAATTTATGTCATGCCAGGTTTTTCGAAAAGTGAATAAGGCTAAAATTTTTAAAATAAAAAATTATCCTATAGCAACGAAAAAACAATTAGCTGCGATTATTCTCCATGCGTTCCAAATGCATGTTTTGATTTTACAATATTTCAAGTTTAACCAGATAAACAAATGCAGGCAAAAAAACAATTGATGATACTTGTGGCTGGACCTTATCGCTCCGGTACTAATGACGACCCGGCTTTGATTGAAAAGAATGTAAAAGTGATGACCGATATGGCTCTTGAAATATTTAAGATGGGCCATATGCCTGTGTTGGGTGAATGGTTCGCCCTGCCATTAGTTGAAGCGGCAGGTTCAAAAAAAATTGGTGACGAAATTTTCAATGATATTTTCCATCCTATAGCCGTGGATTTAATTGACCATTGCGATGCGGTTTTAAGAATAGGCGGAGCATCAACAGGAGCGGACGAAATGGTTAAAACAGGACAGCTAAAAGGAAAAACTATTTTTTATTCGAAAGATGAAATTCCGATTTAACCGCACACTAGACTTCGGAAAAATGAAACATACTGGCCGCGGTTATTTAGTGTAATTGAATGGCTGCAATTTGCTAAGATGCATTTTCGCCATCATCTCAGACAAAAGAAAAGAATAGATAATTTTTTGAAACAAACAAAGAGTGTTTAGTTTTATAAACCAATATCGAAAAAAATTGCAAATGAATAGAGATGAAAATAGCTACATATAATGTAAATGGTATTAACGGGCGACTTCCCGTATTATTGAGATGGTTGAAAGAAACAAATCCGGATATTGTTTGTTTGCAGGAGTTGAAAGCGCCGCCTGAGAAAATTCCTGAAGCTGCAATCCATGATGCAGGTTATCGTGCCATTTGGCATGGACAAAAAAGCTGGAACGGTGTGGCTATTCTTTCACGTGATAAAGAGATTAAAGAAATACGGCGTGCACTTCCGGGCGATCCTGAAGATATCCATAGCCGTTACATTGAAGGAGTAATTGATGGCGTGACGATTGGTTGCCTTTATTTGCCAAATGGTAATCCTGCGCCGGGGCCTAAGTTCGATTATAAATTAAAATGGTTTGAACGACTAACAAAGCATGCAGAAGAACTCTTTAAATCAGGTGCGCCTGTAATACTAACAGGAGATTACAATGTAATGCCGACCGATCTCGATGTATATAAACCTGAACGTTGGGTTGATGATGCATTATTCAGACCGGAGGTTCGTACTGCATTTAAAATTTTAGTGGCACAGGGATGGACGGATGCTATCCGCAAACTTTATCCTGATCAGAAGATCTATACTTTCTGGGATTATTTCAGAAATGCATTTGGTCGTGATGCCGGTTTGCGAATAGATCATTTTTTGCTAAGTTCAAAGGCCAGCAAAAGACTAACTTCTGCCGGCGTTGACAAGCATGTTCGCGGATGGGAAAAGTCAAGTGATCATGCGCCTGTATGGATAGAACTTTCTGATTAGTTATTTTCTTTTCTATCGAAAAATGAAAAAGAAGAGTCCTATTCAAATTTAAATTTCTCTCCTTCTGTAATTCCTTTCCAACGATCAGTTCTGAAAGGTGAAGCCGGAAATCCTTCTTTGTTAAACAGGTTGTCATCTTTTGCATCATCCTTCCATCCAAAACGAACAGCAGCAGGATATTTTATTTTGTCACTGTGTACAATCACCTGGTCTCCCTGGATGGTGGCATCAGCGGGAAAAAATTGTCCACCCATTCCTGCAATTTCAAAGCCTCGCAGTTTATCTCCTTTTATCATCAGGCCACTGCCAATATTTGAAAAACTGATGATGATATTGTCGCCACTCACCTCCATTGATTTGTACAAAGGGCTATTGCACACTATATTTTTACCATACACCTTATGCAAAGCAAGTGTTGCAAGCCGCTTACCTACATCTTGTTTATCTTTTGGGTGAATGTCCGTTGAGTTGCCAATATCTGTTATAACAATCATGCCTGTATTGGGTAATGATAACGTCATTGTTTGTGCTTCGCGAAGCTCTGCCCAGGTACTCCCTTTTTTACTGTCTCCGTTATCAGCATTAAAACTTGCAAGCTGAACAAAATAAAAGGGAAAATTTCCGGCATTCCAGTGTTTTCTCCAATCGTTGATCATTAAAGGAAATGCTTTTCTATATTGATAGGCACGGTCTGCATTCGATTCTCCCTGGTACCAGATCACTCCTTCAAAAGCATAAGGAATAAGTGGAGCTACCATTGCATTGAACAACAATGTTGGATAACTGTTAGGACCAACCGAACTTGCATCACCATAAATCTGTTCTACTTTAAAAAGCCAGTTGCCGGCAAGTGAAATAACATGATCGCCAATTGTTAATTTCATTGTAGTACTGTCACCATAAATTCCCCCGCCACCGCCGGTATCTTCCACTCGTACTGCAATTACATTCTTTCCTTCTTTTAAAATTCCGGAGGGTATTGTATATTTTCTGTGCGCATTGTAAGAATTTGTTTCTCCTGCTTTCACTCCGTTCACATAGGTCACATCATTATCATCAATCATTGCTAACTCAAGAGTAGCTTCTTTGCCTGCGTTATTTGCAGAAACATCAATTATCTTACGAAACCAAACGACACCATCGAGATTACCCAATTGCCTGTTCTCCCACAATGACGGTAACGGCATTTGCGGCCATTTGCTATCATCGATATTTTCATTTTTCCAATTGTCTGCTTCGCCTGGTGCCGGTAAGGAGCCTTGCATGTCTTCCAGCTTTTTAACCAATTCTTCTTTGCGAACTTTTGCTAATGAATCTAAATTGAGCAAAGGCATTTGTGCTATCATATTTTTAAATTCATCACTGCTCTCAAACGCATCACGACTCGTCCATGTTTCTACATGTGTACCGCCCCATGACGTATTTATTAAGCCAATGGGAATGTGTAGTTGGTTGTATAACTCCCTTGCAAAAAAATATCCCGCTGCAGTGAAATCGCCGGCCGTTGATGGACCGCATATTTTCCACTCACCCTTTGGAATATCTTTCTGAGGTTTTATATTGACTGTATTCGGAATTTTAATATGGCGGATTTGAGGATAATTAGCATTTGCAATTTCTTCCTCATAATTGTTTACTTTTCCCCATCCTTCAATGGGCATTTCCATATTGGATTGACCACTGCAAATCCAAACTTCTCCCACCAATACATTTTTGAAAGTAAGAATATTCTTTCCTTTTACTACAAGTTGAAAAGGCCCCCCGGCTAATTCTTTATCAAGATTTATTTTCCAATTTCCATTTTTGTCTGCTACGACAGCCTTAGTCTGATGATTAAATCGGATAGTGACCTTTTCACCGGCATCTGCCCAACCCCAAACAGGTATGGCTTTGTTTCGCTGGAGTACCATATTGTCTCCAAAAATTTTTGGGAGCGTTACATTACCAAAAACCTGATTAGCCACAACAAAAACAGTAGTAAGAAGAAAAATTTCTTTCATTTGAAAAGTGATTAATGAATAAAAAGTTGAATTTATTTATCGATAAAGTAAAGACAATTAAAGAAAAATAAATTTCAGCCTTCATAGTTTTACATTTTAGGCAAAAAAAAGGAAAAAATTTCCACCTTTTTTCATTCTGCGGTAGTTGGTTTCTTTACAAATCTAAAAGTTTATATACTGTTGCTTAAAGAAAAAATACTTGCTTCCGTTTTGATCTAATCGTATTTCCACCCAACAGAATAATCTGACCATGTAGTTCTATCTTTTGGCATAATATTTTGGCATCCTCATCTAGCAAGCCAGGCTGAATAATTCGTTATCCCTAAACTTTTAATTTATGAGAAATCTTTTCACAACTATTTATTTTTTCGTCATTACAGGTTTCTGCCTACTCAACAGTTGCTCTAAGAAACATGAAGAACCTATTGTTATTAATCCAACGGTTAATCCCGTCCCCTACTCTGTGTTAGTATATTTTATTACACCGACAGATAAAATATTTGATCCAAAATACTATAAAGCAGCCAAATTATGCATCCTAAATCTTCAAGACTGGTACAAGACGCAAATGGGAAATAATAAAACGTTTGAGCTTAATCCCGTTGTCATTGATACATTAAGCGGACTACACAACTCAAGCTGGTACAGTGATTATCATGGAGATTCCATTAGTAGTTCAGGCCCGGCATATGCTTTTCACAACACGAAATATGAAATCAAACAATTGCTTGGTTCAAACTTTGACACGACCCACTATACTTATTTTGTTTTCATAAATGCGGACTTCCCCGACCAGACGATTCCCCGTGGATTTGCATCAGAGGGATCATCTAATCTTGAAGGTTTATCCGGAAGTTACCCCAACAGTTGGATCGGTGGTGCCGGTCATTCCCTTGGGCACGCTTTTGGCTTACCGGAAGTTGCTGTAGAAAACCCAAAAGGAATAATGTCTACAGGCTTTACCAAATATCCCAATTGTGTGTTTACCCAAGAAGAAAAAGATAGCTTAAATACAAGTCCATTTCTACAGGTGCAATAAGGATGCTTAAATATACTACGACGATCATGGGCCGAAAAGCTCGAGCCTAAGCAGAAAGTCAATTCCTAACGTATCAGTTCCTAAAGAATTTATTTGGAGGGGAATTCGTTTTACCCAAGAAAATCTGCAGCATACAATACTGAGTCAAATATTCTTCGCATGCAGTTTATTCGTAGATTTAGATGAAAAAAAGCATTATGAAAAGAATCACTATTCTTAGTCTCATCTTCATCATTACGACGCTTAGTGTAAATGCCCAACTTGCCAATACAAAATGGAAAGGCACTCTTAATCTTGACGATCCCATCGACGCTGTCTTCAATTTTAAAACCGACACACTTGAGGTGTTAAACACAGAAGATAACTCGAACATAGAAACAATGAAATTTTCTGTGAACGATTCTGTCTTAATCATTCAAAAATTATTTGGCCAGAGCCAATGCGATAACTCAGCCATCGGCAAATATAAATTTCAAATTAATGGAGATGAGATGACATGGGAACTATTGACTGATGATTGCGATGACAGGTCACAGGTAATTGGAAGTATGAAATTGAGCAGGGAAAAATAGGGCATTTATTGCATCGCCCCTTGCTTTACTCTTTATTAAACATCCCTGTTTCTTATAATCTAATATGTTGATGGTGATATTTAAGTCTTTTGACGATCTTTCCAGGCAACGTTTCTGATGCTAAATGCATTCATACCTTTAAAGCCGATAACATTCCTGATTTTTACATGAACACTTTAGAACTGATTAAAGAAGCGAAGCGCGGAAGTGCGGCTGCACAAAAATGCCTGTTCGATCAGTTTGCAGAAAAAATGTTCCTGGTGTGCCGCCGCTACGTAAAGAATCAGGAAGACGCAGAAGAATTGTTATTAAATGGCTTTTATAAGTTCTTTTCAAAGATCTCCTCATTCAATTACCAGGGGGAAGCAGCATTGTATGGCTGGCTGAAAAAAATAATGATCAATGAATGCCTGATGTTCCTGCGAACAAAAAACGCTTTCACTATTGTTACCGAAGCGATCGCTGAAGAAATTACAATGCCTGAGGAAGCTCTTGACAATTTAACCGCTGAAGAGATCTTTAAACTTATTCTTCAATTGCCTGTTGGTTATCGAACTGTTTTTAACCTGCATGTGATAGAAGGAATGACGCATGTCGAAATTGCTGAATTGCTCAACATTGCAGAAGGAACATCAAGATCACAATTCAGCAAAGCAAAAATTTTATTACAAAAATTATTATCACAAAACGATAAAGAATATGCCTGGCGAAAGTCTAGATAAAAATTTTCATTGGAAAAATAAACTGAATGAACTGGAGAACGTTCCAGGCGAAACATTTAGTAAAGATGATGCATGGAATAAACTCTATGAACACCTTCAAGGAAAAAAAGGAAATAAAAAAGTGACCTGGTATTGGATCGCTGCGGCCTGTTTGTTGTTTGTATTCATAACAACCCTGGTAAATCGTTACCAACATAATCCACAGCCGTCGGCCTCTGCTACATCCGTACAGGAATCAAAGAGTCCGGTCAGACCGCTTTTCAGTCCTGGAAAAAATGATCAAAATGAAACTGCGAATATCAATATAACAACTAAAGATAAAACCACTAATGCCTCTCATCGCATGGAACAGGCCGGCCACAGAATTACGACACGACCAATGATAAGTAAAATGATTTTGAATGATACCATTAATTCTTTAATGACAGAAAACATCTCGAATTCTTTATCAGTGCCAAGTGTCAGTTCAAATACAATAATTCCGGTTCCAGGAAAACAAAAATTAAAAGTGGTTCATGTAAATGAATTAGAGAGCCCGGTTATAGGATCGCCACCTGGTATAGTTAAAAATACCGATAAACATTCTTTCAAATTCATTCATCCAGATGAAGAGGTATTTGCCGGCCCGCCGGTTAATATACAATCACATGGATTTATAGTAATCTCAAAACCGTCTTCAAACTAATATAAAATGAAAAGAACATTAATTGTATTGATGCTTTTTATAAGCATCCTGCCAGAGCTTTATGCTCAATCCAACAATGATGACAAGACTTTCCAGGTTCCCGAATACATTGTACTTACCGACAGATTTTATATCGATCTCGGAAAAGGGAATAAACTTACTATAGAACTTACTGATAAATCGGATCTGCAAAGACTCACCAATATCGATTCCCTGCTGACAGTGTTCATGAATGATTTAAAGTTGTTCAACGATTCACTTTCTGACCCTCTTACTACCAAACGCATAGATTATGTAAAGGATGCGCAGGAGAGAAAAAAAATAAGGATCCTTCGATATCCACCCAGAGGAGATAGCTATCTGCTGAATGACGGTGAGCTGTCTTCATTGAAAGTAACCCAGGATACAATAAACATTATTGGTGTGATTGCTAATCCTCCAAAATCACAACAAAAGATAAGTTTGACCCATCCGCGTTATTACCACCTTTTGTTTTACCTGAATAATCTTGAAGAATTGACGGAATATCTGGACGGCACTTTAAATGAAAAAATAGCAACAGTAAAAAATGATGTCAATGACAAATGGCCTTTGCTGAAGGGAGGCGGCTCTCATTATCTTAAAAAAGATAAAACGATTACTGCAGACAAGCCGGGCGGTGTCATTCCGGGACAAGTAGGAGATGTACTTGAAACGATAATAACTGTAAATATCCAAAACTATAAAAACTATTTCCTCCCTTCGTTCAGTACAGGTCTCAGGCTTTCCATTACAAACCGTGATAGAACTTTTAAATGGCAACCCGGAATATTTTGGGAGCCACATTTTTTGTTTGCCAAAGATACACAAGGGAAGCTGAAAACATACAGGAATGATTTTCTCACAGTCACCTATGGACAGGGCGGCACAACAGATCACGATCCGAGAAAAGATTTTTCATACAGTGCTGTGTTTTCTTTAGGTTATCTTATACACAGGAGCGGAGATTTTATTGAAAAAAATACTTTTCGATTTGCCGCGGGCAAATTGAAATTATTAAAAACAACAATCGAACCTTCCATTTATTTTAATAATTTCTTTAAAGGAGTCACGCCAGGTATAAGGATAAGCCAGAGCTTCTAAAAACCTTTCCACTGTTAAATCTTTTGTTAACATGGTTCATACAACTTTCGATAAAAAGAAAAGATGTCGAACTTAGAATAACATCAAACCTACAATCATGAAAAATATTTACACTCTTACCATTATTTCTTTGATATTATTCGCAGGCTGCAGCAAAGATTTTTTAAAAAAATATGATAAAAGGATTATCGGTACATGGCGCATTTCCGACGTAGACCGTTTTGGTTTCGGAGGCAACATCGATAATCTTGCATTTACCGAAGGCAACTTTACTTTCTACGAAGATGGAAGTTTGGATTATGTAGATGCAGCCAACGTTTCATACACTGGAAGTTGGGACATCGTCAAAAAATTTGTTGACAACGAAACCTTGCATAGTTTGAAGATAACTGCAGTTAACTATACCAACATGGAAGTGCTGTCTGAATATTACGACGATATAAATTTTAAAAGCACTAACCATTTTAAAGCAAGGAGTTTTTCACGACTTCACACCTATGTCACAAGTTTTCGAAGATGAGTTTCTAATTTTTATCGGTTATCATTGACTACCCGCTCATCTTGTTCATACCTGGCTGGTTGATGAGAAGTTGAATCCCTCACAATAATTTCCTTTATTCAGCAATTATGCAACTATCTTTCCAGAAGTGTGCCGAACATCGAAAGAGGAATGAGCTTTGAAATCTTCGACCCTTCGCTTAACTTGTGTGCCAGTTATGTGCCAGAAAAAACCCGCCTTTTTAACCGGTTTTTCTTGCTGACGGTTTGCTTTGCAGTATGCTTTATTTTTTAGATTTTAGCGTTGAAATTTTTAAGTAAATGAATTAACCCCAACCCTAAACTTAAACTATGTGTGGAATTGTTGCATACATCGGGGCCCGCGAAGCCTACCCTGTTATTCTAAAAGGACTAAAACGTTTAGAGTATCGGGGCTACGATAGTGCCGGTGTCGCTTTGCTTAACAGCGGGCTGAAAGTGTATAAGAAAAAAGGAAAAGTAGCCGAGCTTGAAGAATCTCTTATCGGAAAAGATCTCCACGCCAATATTGGTATCGGCCACACAAGATGGGCCACTCACGGTGAACCAAGTGATGTTAATGCACATCCGCAAACTTCGGCCAGCGGCAAACTGGCCATGATCCACAATGGTATCATTGAAAATTATTCCCAGATAAAACAAGAGCTTATAAAAAAGGGGTATAAGTTCAACAGCGAGACAGATACCGAAGTATTGTTGAATTTCATTGAAGACATCCAAAAAAATAATAGTTGTTCTACCGAAGAAGCTATTCGTATTGCATTAAGAAGAGTAGTCGGAGCCTATGTCATTATATTAATAGACCAGGAAAATCCTGATACATTAATTGCGGCACGTAAAGGAAGTCCTTTGGTAATCGGTGTCGGTAAAGGTGAACATTTTCTTGCCAGTGATGCTTCACCGATTGTTGAGTACACAAAAGAAGTTGTGTATGTGAACGACTATGAGCTCGCAATTATAAAAGCGGATGAACTGATACTGAAAAATCTCGGTAACGATAAGCTGACTCCTTACATCACCAAGCTGGATATGGAACTTGCCGCCATCGAAAAAGGCGGCTATGATCATTTCATGCTGAAAGAAATTTTTGAACAGCCTAACACTATTCATGATTGTCTTCGCGGAAGGCTCGATGTAGATGCGGGTACAATAACCATGAAAGGAATTGATGAATACGCGGAACAGATCATGAATGCAAACCGGATAGTGATAGTAGCCTGCGGAACAAGCTGGCATGCCGGCCTGGTAGCTGAATATATTTTTGAGGAGCTCTGTCGCATAAATGTAGAAGTGGAATATGCTTCCGAATTTCGTTATCGTAATCCTGTGATCAATAAAGGCGATGTTATCATAGCCATTTCACAAAGCGGCGAGACCGCAGATACGTTAGTTGCGATTGAAAATGCAAAGTCAAAGGGCGCCATCATCCTGGGTGTGGTAAATGTCGTCGGTTCGTCTATAGCAAGGGTTAGTCATGGCGGAGCATACACGCATGCCGGCCCTGAAATTGGTGTTGCCTCCACAAAAGCATTTACGGCCCAATTGACGGTACTCACCATGATCGCTTTGAAAATAGCAAAGAAAAAGGGAACTATTGCCGAAGACCGTTACCAACACTTGCTGGAAGAACTTCATGCAATTCCGGAAAAAGTCTTTAAACTGCTCGAATCAACTGAACACATAAAAAACTTAGCGGAAAAATATAAGGATGCAAGAGACTTTCTCTACCTCGGTCGGGGATATAATTTCCCGGTTGCATTAGAGGGAGCACTGAAATTAAAAGAGATTTCCTATATACATGCGGAAGGATATCCTGCAGCGGAAATGAAACATGGTCCTATCGCTTTAGTCGATGATACATTACCTGTAGTATTTGTTGCCACAAAAGATGCTTATCATCATAAGGTGGTTAGCAACATGCAGGAAATAAAAGCACGAAAAGGAAAAGTGATAGCCATAGTTACTGAGGGTGATGACAACACGATTGATATTTGCGATGATGTGATGATCGCACCTGAATCTGATGAAATCGTTGCTCCTATGCTAAGCGTGATACCGCTGCAGCTACTAGCATACTATATAGGTGTCGCCAAACACTATGATGTGGATAAACCGCGAAACCTTGCCAAGAGTGTAACGGTTGAATAAGTTATAGGTTTACGTTATAAGTTTGTACCCTTAAGGTAACATCCAAATCCAAAGAAACTTTTTTTCATGAACGAAATTCAGAAAACTCCGATCGGCTCCCTTGGTTATAATTTTATTCCATTACAATATATTCCGAAAGGAAAAGATGAATATTATCTGAGAAATGTTCAGAACCGTAACGGAATTCATTATCGCAAGCTAACGGCGTATGAAATAGAAGTCTTGGTTCGGAATGCCAATACTTCTGACGACTGGAATAAGGTATTGGTGTCTGATGCTTTTGATCCGGAACTTGTAAAGAACTGCAAATTTTTTGGGCTTGTGCGTATCGGGAAACTGGAGCCACTTTATCTGTCGTTCCATGATATCAGGCTGCCGGTTGGATTATATAACAGCACTATTATCAGTTGTGATTTTGGCGACAACGTTGTTGTTGACAACGTAAACTACATGACTCATTATATTGTCGGTAATGAAGTGATCATAGTAAATGTAAATGAGATGGCTGTTTCCGATCATGCAAAATTTGGTAACGGAATAATCAAAGACGGAGAAGATGAATCGGTAAGAATATGGCTTGAGTTATGCAATGAAAACGGAGGAAGAAGCGTAATACCTTTTAATGGAATGTTACCCGGTGATGCATACTTATGGTCTAGATACAGGGACGACGAGGTTATAATGGAAAAATTCAAAGAATTCACTCAAAAAAAATTTGACAACAAACGAGGTTATTACGGCAAGATCGGCGACAGAACAGTTATTAAGAATACAAGGATATTTAAAGATGTATGGGTTGGCAGCGATGCGTATATTAAAGGAGCTAATAAGCTAAAGAATCTTACCATCAATTCTTCTCCCAAAGAAAAATCACAAATCGGAGAAGGCGTTGAATTGGTAAATGGCATCATTGGATTTGGTTGCAGGATATTTTATGGAGTCAAGGCGGTTCGTTTTATGTTAGGCGCAAACTCACAATTGAAATACGGTGCAAGACTCATCAACTCTTACCTCGGAGATAATTCAACCATCTCATGCTGCGAGGTTTTGAACTCACTGATTTTTCCGGCTCATGAACAACATCATAACAATTCTTTTCTTTGCGCTTCTTTAATAATGGGGCAAAGCAATATTGCGGCGGGAGCCACACTTGGCTCTAACCATAATAGTCGCAGTGCTGACGGTGAATTGATTTCTGCACGTGGTTTCTGGCCGGGGCTTTGCGTAAGCCTTAAACACAATTCTAAATTTGCAACCTTCACTTTAGTGACAAAAAGTGACTATCCCTGCGAATTGAACATTCCCGTTCCGTTTTCACTTGTAAGCAACGATGTAAGCAAAGACAGGCTGGTAGTAATGCCTGCTTATTGGTTCATGTATAATATGTATGCGCTGGCCCGCAATACAATAAAGTATGCCGACAGGGATAAGCGGACCGAAAAAATTCAAATGATAGAATATGATTACCTCGCTCCCGATAGTATCAATGAAATTTTTTCTTCGCTGGAACTATTTAAAAAATTTACGGGGACAGCATTTGCATCAAAGAACAAAAAGAAATTATCGGATAAAGAAATTTATACCACAGGTGAAAAATTACTCGAAGAAAAAAATGCTGTGATTGACGAACTTGAAATTGTAGCCGAAGGTTTTGAAAACAGCCGGCGCAAAACGATACTGAAAAAAGTATTGCAGGCTTATGCCATTTACAAGGAACTTATTATTTATTATGGGATATCTCAACTGCTAAATTTTTCCACCAAACACAAAATTGACTCATGGGAAAATTTTAAAGACGCTCTTCCATTCCGTGCAAAGAGAGAGTCTTGGATAAATATGGGAACCCAGCTATTCCCGCAAACATCTGTTGACTCGCTTATAAAACAAATTCATTCAGGAAAAATAAAAAATTGGGACGCTGTTCATCAATTTTATCAGAAAAATGGTGATCTGTATAAAGATCAGAAACTGCAACATGCTTTTGCTTCGCTGCTCGAAATAAACAAACTAAATGCTCAAAAATTTGATAAAAAAGCCTTCAGATCACTTCTCGGCCAGGCTGTGAGCACACGGGAATGGATGACCAAAGCCATCTATGATTCCAGGGAAAAGGACTATCACAGTGATTTTCGAAAAATGGTTTATGATTCTCAGAAACAAATGGATCGGGTATTAGGTAAACTGGAAGACAATAGTTTTATAAAGCAACAGGAAGCAGAGTTTTTGAAATTTAAACGACAAGCAGGCAAATTGACAAAACTATTTAAGCTGTAAAAATCTTCTCCGAAATTTAGTTTTTCACTTTTATTTTTTTCTAAAGAAAATACGAATCGGGACGCCTCTAAAATTAAATTTCTCTCTCAACTGATTTTCGAGATAATTCTTATAAGGCTGTTTAATATCATCGGGAAAATTGCAGAAAAATGCAAACGAAGGTGTTGCGGTTGGTAACTGCGTTATATACTTGATCTTAACCGGATGACCTCTTACGACAGGCGGATGATAAGCTTCAATGGCTTTTAATAAAACATCATTTAGTTCAGACGTGGCAACTTTCTTCTGGCGATTCTCAAACACTTCTATTGCCGTCTCAATTGTTTTATAAATTCTCGTCTTGTCCTTTGCTGAAATAAAAAGAATAGGTACATCATTGAATGGGGCTAACCTGTTCTTTAGTTCTTTTTCATAGTCACGGGCCGTATTGGTTTCCTTTTCGACAAGATCCCATTTATTTACAAGCACCACAATTCCTTTTCCTTTGCGGACTGTAAGACTATGTATGCTGAGATCCTGTGCCGTAATTCCTTTTTCCGCATCCAGCAACAGCAAGCATACATCAGCTTCATCAATGGCCTTTATAGCCCTGATCACCGAATAAAATTCAAGATCTTCGTGCACTTTTGCTTTTCGCCGGATGCCCGCCGTATCTACAAGGATAAATTCTTTCCGAAAAAGTTTATAATGTGTATCAATGGTATCTCTCGTAGTTCCTGCAATTTCACTTACAATGGTTCTCTCCTTCCCTATCAATGCATTTAGCAACGATGACTTGCCTACATTCGGCTGACCAATAATGGCAAATCTTGGCAAATCAGTATCATCGGTAGTTGTTTCTTCTTTTATTAGTTCGGTAATTGCATCCAGCAATTCGCCTGTTCCGCTTCCTGTCATCGATGAAACAAAAAAGATATTTTCAAAACCGAGGCTATAGAATTCAGACGCTTCAAGCATCCGGTCATTGTTGTCAACTTTATTTACAAGTAAAAAAACTGGTTTTGTACTACGTCTTAATACATCAGCCATTGCATCATCAAGATCAGTGCGCCCGGTTGCTGCATCAACCATAAAAACAATCGCATTCGCCTCTTCAACCGCAATAGCGACTTGTTTTCTTATTTCTCTTTCAAAAATATCTTCGCTATCCGGAACAAAACCACCCGTATCGATTACATTAAATGTTTTCCCGTTCCAATCAGATACACCATATTGCCTGTCCCGGGTCACCCCGCTGACATCGTGCACGATGGCCTTTCTTTCTTCCATCATACGGTTAAAAAAAGTGCTTTTACCCACATTTGGTCTGCCTACGATTGCTACTGTAAATCCCGCCATAAACCAAAACTGTTATAAGAAAATTTAAAAGCGAAAGCTAAATGGTTTTATTCAATTTTCAATAAAGAGAAAATACAAGAATTATTTACCTGGTATATGAAATGTTAATAGCCGTATTCTCTTAAATGAAGCTCATTTTCTCTCCAATTCGGTCTCACTTTTACAAATAACTCAAGGAAAACTTTTTGCTGAAGAAAATTTTCGATCTCTTTCCGGGCTTCTGTTCCCAATTTTTTGATCATCTTTCCTTTTTCTCCAAGAATAATTGCCTTTTGAGTTTCGCGATGCACGATGATCTCCGCCCTGATTTTTATCAGCGTTGATTTTTCTTTAAACTCCTGTACCAATATGGCCGTGTGGTAAGGGATCTCTTCTTCAAAAAGTTCATATATTTTTTCACGTATCAATTCACCTACAAAAAATCTTGTTGATAGATCACTCATTTCATCTTCGTTGTAAAATTTTTCGCCCTCGGGCAAAAATTCAAGAATGATTTTTAAAAGTTTTTCTCTGTACACGCCGTTTAACGCTGAGATCGCAATAGCTAAGTTGCCGTAACTTTTATTTTTGAAAAAACTAATAGCTTCTCCCGCCTTTTCCTTGTTCACTTTATCTGTCTTATTAATGATAACTACCGACGGAACTTTTAATTCCAGGGAGGAAAATATTTCGTCACATTGTTTCCAGTCATCATTGATATCAACAAGTAATAAAGCAAGGTCCGCATCTTCCAGCGAATTCTTTACAGCCTGCATCATTTTTTCATGCAGCTTATATTTTGGTTCGATGATTCCCGGTGTATCTGAGAAAACAATCTGGCAATCTTTCTCTGTAAGAATTCCCTTGATACGATGGCGTGTCGTTTGTACTTTAGGAGAAACAATGGCTAATTTTTCTCCCATTAATAAATTGAGCAAAGTACTTTTTCCTGCATTGGGTCGTCCAAAAATATTTACAAATCCTGTTTTCATAAATCGTTTCAAAAATAAATAGAAAACCCCGCTGCTAGCGGGGAGTTGTTGCGAAGGGAAGATTCGAACTTCCGACCTTCGGGTTATGAGCCCGACGAGCTACCACTGCTCTACTTCGCGATGTGGAGCGCAAAGGTAACTTTATCACTTTTATCAACCAAACAAATTGATATAAATAAAAAGCTCCCCTTTCAGAGAGCTTTTTGCTTTTTGTTTTTCTTAGTTATGATCGTTTAGAAACATTGCTTGCACCGCTTGTTTTAATTTCCCTGATCAATCCATCTCCTCTGTAATGCACATCGCTGGCGCCCGTTGCATGCGCCGATAGTTCTTTGTTCACTGTTATATTTATACTGCTTGCACCGCTTGCCTTTGCATTACAGTAATCTGTAGCAAAATCAAACCCTTTAAAATCGCTGGCGCCATTTGCCTCTACATCCAACTCCGTTGCCGATCCCGATATTTTAATATCTGACGCTCCGCTTGCTTCTACTGTCAACTTCTTTGCATTTATTGATCCTTTTATTGTTCCCTCCTTCAGATCGCTTGCGCCGGAAAAATTCAGGCGGAGATTGTCCGTATTAATATTCCCCTGTATTTTCACATCACAAGCGCCGGAGGCCGTCAGATTATCAATATTTTTAAAAGAGATATAAGCTTTCAATTTCATTTTGTCTCCATTAAATCCGCGCCAAAATTTCCCTTCTTTGCTAAATGAGATTTTCAACACTCCATTGTCGACTTCCACTTTAATATCCTGCCTGTATTTTTCTTCAGAAGCACTTACCGCCACAGCTTCTTCTTTTCCCTGCGATATAAAAACATCAAAGGCATTTGATACCGAGATCGCATGAAAGTTCTTTGCTTCCCTTACTTCTGCATTGGGGTCATTGATAGTAAGCTGCGCATTTGAATAAAGAGCAACCAATAATGCAAATAGTGACAATAATTTTTTCATGACTTTTATTTTGAATTTTATTCTACTCTTTTGAATTTCCCGGAACCGGAGGCGCTGTAGTCTTTTATCATTCCATCGCCTTTAATAAAAATATTTCCCGAGCCACTGATATGTGCTGATAATTCCTTGCTGACGGTAATTTTTACATTTCCCGAACCACTGATGGATGCTTTGCAAAAAGCCGTGGCAAAATCATAACTGCGGATATTTCCTGAACCGCTGATATGAAAATCAGAGTTCTCCGCATTTCCCTTAAGGTCAACATTTGCAGAGCCGCTAAGCCCTACTGAAAGATCTTTAACCGCCAATCCACATTCCAGGTTGCCGGAACCGGAAATATTAATTTTCAAGTTGTCTGACTTCAAATTTCCATCGATTTGCACTTTTCCCGATCCACTGGATGATAAATAATCAATATCTTTTACAGAAACGTAGGCTCTAAGTCCTCTTGAATTCCTACCCCAATCAATTTTAATTTTGCTCGTGTTTTCAAGATAAATGTGCAGAATTCCATCTCTTACTTCTGTAACAATTCTATCACGCCATTTAGGATCGTCAGCACTTACCACCACACTCTCTTCATTTCCCTGCGTAAGAAATAATTCAATACTGCCCGAAATTGCTACTCCGTGATATCCTGACGCTGCACGCTGTTGAGCGTTGGGATCGTTTATTGTTTTTTGTGCAACAGCGAAGGTGGTAATTCCGGCCAATAAAAAGGATGCAAATATTTTCTTCATAGTAGTTCAATTTGGTGTAATACGAAGAGAATAGTATAAAAGTTACAATCATTAAGAATTTTCTCCCTTAATTTTGTGGCAGAAAAAGTTCCCGGGGTGTTCCCGACGCTATCTGGTCGGGATCTGAGATTATACCCGCTGAACCTGATCAGGGTAATGCCTGCGAAGGAAGGTGACCACCGACTGCTCCCTTTTCTCTCCTGCATTTCCCTCTCATTCTTTTAACCTTAAAAAATTAAAGAAATGAAGAGGATTGCTTATTTGATAAACTTCGTGTTTATCTTTTTAACTGCTCAAAGCCAAGAGAAACCTGCAGAGCAAGACAGTTTTTATAACATGTCGCCGGTAGAAGTAAAAGCAGTACGTGCTGCCGATCGTGCTCCTGTTACCAAAACAAATCTTTCCAGGCAAGAAATTAAAAAAGAAAACCTGGGGCAGGATCTTCCTTTTCTTTTAAATCAAACTCCCTCAGTTGTTATTAATTCTGATGCAGGCAATGGCGTCGGCTACACAGCGATCAGAGTCCGCGGTACAGATGCCACAAGAATTAATGTAACACTAAATGGCATTCCTTATAACGATGCCGAGTCGCAGCTAACATATTTCGTTGATCTGCCCGACTTCGCTTCGTCCGTTGGAAGTATACAAATCGAAAGAGGTGTTGGAAGTTCGTCGAACGGCGCGGGAGCTTTTGGTGCCACGATAAATTTCAGCACCAACGAAATTAACCGAACGGCATATGCCGAACTCAATAACAGCTATAGTTCTTTTAATACATGGAAAAACACTTTAAAGGCAGGAAGCGGTTTAGTGGGCAAACATTTCACTTTCGACATGCGCCTGTCAAACATTTCCAGTGATGGTTATATTGACAGGGCTTTTTCAAAACTAAGGTCGTTATATTTTTCCACTGCTTATATCGGGAAAAAAGATATCCTTCGTTTCAACCTGTTCAGAGGTTATGAAAAAACCTACCAGGCATGGTATGGTGTTTCAGAAGATGATCTGAAAGCGGGTAACAGAACAATAAATTATGCAGGTACTGAAAAACCGGGTGCGCCATACAGTAATGAAACCGATAATTACTGGCAGAATCATTATCAATTATTTTACACCCACAACTTCACCGATCATCTTTCTTTCAATACAGCAGTATTTTTTACAAAAGGAAAAGGGTATTATGAAGAATACAGAGCCGATCAGGATTATAGCACCTATAACCTCCCTTATCCTGTTGTAGGAATGGACACCATTTATACTTCTGATTTCATCCGGCAACTCTGGCTTAATAATAATTTTTACGGAGATATTTTTTCATTACAATATCATAATCACAAAACAGAATTCACTTTCGGAGGGGCTTACACAAAGTATGAAGGAAAACATTATGGAAAATTGATCTGGGCACAGCATGGATTGACAGGTCCGGATGTTTGGTACGACCATGATGCATTTAAAAATGATTTTAATAGCTACGCGAAATTGTTACAAAGATTTTCAAGCAACTGGAATGGATATATTGACCTGCAGTATCATCATGTGAACTATGAAATAAATGGTTTTGAAGATAATCCTGCCCTTCTCATAAAAAACAGTTACAATTTTTTTAATCCGAAAATTGGTTTCAGTTACACCCGCAATGGATGGAATAACTATATATCATACGGCATTGCCGGTAAAGAACCAAACCGTGATGATTTTGAAGCAGGAAAAAATCAACAACCGAAGCCAGAAAAATTACATGATCTTGAAATAGGGATCGAAAGAAAAAAAGTTGATTATAACTGGGGAGCTACATTCTATTATATGAAATATAAAGATCAATTGGTATTGACAGGAATGATCAATGATGTGGGAGCTTATACGAGAACAAATATTCCCAACAGTTTCAGAATGGGAATAGAACTGCAGGGAGGTATACAACCAGTTAATTGGCTTAAAGCAAGTGGTAACATCGCTTTCAGTAAAAACAAGGTCAAACATTTTACCGAGTATATTGATGACTACGACAATGGTGGCCAAAAGATCAATAATTATTCTTCTACAGGTATTGCTTTGTCACCTTCAACCGTAGGAGCAGTAACGTTAAGTTTTTTGCCAGCCAGGGATTTTGAATTTAGTTTATTGAGTAAATATGTAAGTAAGCAATATTTAGACAACACCCAAAACGAGGGAAGGAAGTTAGACCCTTATTATGTGCAGGATGTAAGAGTCATTTATACATTTCGGAAAAAATTCTTGAAGGAAGCAAATATTGTTTTGCAGGTAAATAATGTGTTCAACAAAAAATATGAACCCAATGGATACACCTACAATTATATTTCCGCGGGAGAGCTTGTCGTGAATAATTATTATTTTCCAATGGCAGGAACAAATTTTATGACAGCAATAAATTTTAGATTTTAATTCGCAGATTTATAAGCGTAAGAACCCATATTATCTTCCGAATTTTTCTTGCCAGGCCAGCATACCTCCTGCCAGGTTTTTAGTGTTTTGAAAACCCATTGCATCCAGAAACAAGGCTGCCTGCCCGCTGCGACTTCCGCTCCGACAATAGAAGATAACTTCTTTATCTTTCAGTTCTTCTATTTCATCAATCTGCATGCTTCGTATCATTCCCAATGGCAATAAAGTTCCTCCAATATTAAAATCCGCATTTTCATGCGGCTCCCTTACATCCACTAAATTCAACTCCTCCCCTGCATCAATTCTTTTTTTTACTTCGTCAACAGTAATAATTTCCATAAAAATTTATTGAGTGATAGAATTATTAGTGCTATCAGTAATCGGTTTGTCCACGCTCAACCATACGCTGATGAATTGACCGTTGCGAATATGCAGCGGAAAACCATCCTGATCAAACTGCGGCGGATCCTGCCTGTAAATATATTCATTCAAGGTGTCGCGACTGGCCTGATCAGCTTGCACTACCAGGAGGGTTAAACCATGCTCTTCAAGCCTTTGTTTTGCTTCGCCGTATGTCCAACCCACAAGATCGGGAACATTATATTTTGTATCTCCCACGCCTGTGCCCAATACTAATGAGACTGAAGAACCCATTTGAATTTTCGTACCGGGTTCAATATGTTGTCCCTTATACAACTGATCAAGAACTGAATTTTTTGCGAAATCTGCCCGGTAAATCGTATCTCCAAGTTGTAAACCTGAATTCGACAGGTTCATTTCAGCGTTGCGAAAACTATACCCGACTAAATTCGGCATTTCGATCATAGGCGCCACTGCCCGATTAACAGTAAGATAAACTGTTCTGTTGACCTTTACCACAGCATCACTTTCTGGCACCTGTTTGATGATGCTCAATGGAGGTAAAGTGTCAACGTATAGAGAATCCTGAATTACAATTTCAAATCCGCCCTTATCTAAAATTTTTTTCGCTTCGGAAAAAGTTTTTCCCACGACCATGGGAACATTTCGGGACCGGCCATGATTTGTCATAAAGTTCAATGAAAGGATGAACAAAACAAAAACGGCGATTGCCAATGCGATGGCCGTTATTAAGTTTACCCAAAAGGGGCGATGAGTGATGAATTTGAACATGCTATAATTTCTGAAATATGCAGACCAAAATTCTAAGTATCCTGATCCAAAATTTCAATTAAACAATAAATGCTTCTTCAACCAATTTGGTATAAAACTCTTTTAAACTCCAACCCATTACCCGAACCTGTTGAGGTATAATGCTGGCCTCACTTTGACCGGGTATAGTATTTATTTCGAGCATAAAAGGTTGCTTTGCTTCTTCATTGTAAATAAAATCAATCCTCACCACGCCCCGACAATTAAATACCTGGTAGATCTTTCTTGCTGCATCACGAATTTTATCTGCCACGACTTCATCGATTTTAGCAGGAGTCACTTCTGAAGAGGCGCCTTCATATTTTGCTTCGTAATCAAAAAAATCTTTTTCGGTACTAACTTCTGTAATGGGAAGAACTATAATGTTCCCGTTAGTTTTAAAAACTCCAACGGTAAACTCTCTTCCTTCAATAAACTCCTCCACCAAAACCTGATCATCTTCCTTGAAAGCTTTTTCTACGGCAGCGCCAAACTCATCGGAAGGTTGAATAACTTTCGACATACCTATACTTGATCCGCCGTTATTTGGCTTTACAAAAACAGGGAATGTAAGTTCCGCAGCAACCTCATCAGGGCTTTGAAAATTATTCTTTATCAGCACCGCCGATTTAGCGACGTTTATCCCTGAGAAAGCGGCTACAGCTACTGTAAATCTTTTATTGAAGGTAATTGCTGATGTGGCAGCATTGCAGGAGGTATAAGGAATATTCAACGTATCAAAATAGCCCTGGAGTTTGCCATCCTCACCGGGAGTTCCGTGCATGCCGATAAAAACGGCATCGAACTTTATTTTTTGGTCCCCGATTGTCAAAGAAAAATCGTTTTTATCAATCTCCGTTTTCTTTCCGCCGGCGTCATACATCCAACCTTCGGGCCGAACATCGATGGTATAGACATCAAACTTTTCACGATCCAGGTTATTGTTAATTGTTACAGCGCTTTTATATGAGATCACAGCTTCGCCCGAAAAACCTCCCGTAACAAGAGCAATATTTTTTTTCATGGATTTAAATTACAGCGCAAATATTGAGGAAAAATTGTTTAAGTGGAAATAAAATTCTGTTAGAAACTTTGACTCCCGCATTAAAATAAGAAAGGTGAAGGATGCATTTGCCTTCACCTTTTTACGACGGGACATATCACCCGTCACTCCTTGGCAGCTTTAGAAGCTGCGTTTATTATACTGTTAAGGTAGAAAAAAATTTGCAGTAGTCATAAAATAACCACCCATTCTTTTCCACATTCTAAGATCTTTTTATATATGAAGTCTTTCCTTTTTGGCCGTTAATTCTTCCACTGTCTCACGATACATTTCATCGGGTACACAGCAGTCCACAGGGCAAACGGCAGCGCACTGCGGTTCTTCATGAAATCCCTGGCACTCGGTACATTTATTAGGGGTTATATAATAAATATCCGTAGCAACAGGAGCATTCTTTTGTTCTGCATCTACGACAGTACCGTCCATTAATGTGTAAGAGCCCTTTACAGTTGTACCGTCTGCAATGGCCCATTCGACGCCTCCTTCATAGATAGCATTATTTGGGCATTCCGGTTCGCAGGCGCCGCAATTAATGCACTCTTCGGTTATCTTGATTGCCATAATCTTAATTTTGGATTTTTGAAATAATTATTGATTTAGGTGTCACAAATATAAAAGTATATAATTCTCAGACAAATGATTTTGCCACAGCGAATAGAATGGTTAAACAAATTAGGTATTTACATGCAGAGCGATGAGCCTGCATGGAGGCTGGCAAAACAAAAAGCTTTTCTGCAAAACGGGTGGTTCATTCCCGAGTTTATAGAGCTTGCTGTAAAAAACATCGTGGACAATTTCCTCGGGAAAAAATCATTGGAAAATTGGGCTGCTGCCTATCAACTAAAATCAGTTAACGAACATCCAAAAACCATCGGCATCGCTATGGCGGGCAATATTCCCCTGGTGGGATTTCACGATCTTTTATCGGTTTTTATCAGTGGACATAAAGCGGTTATTAAATTATCATCTAAAGATGATGTATTAATTCGTCACCTGGCTGATATATTAAAAAGCTGGGACAGTAACATCAATGATCTGATCATTTTTTCAGAAATGCTGAAGAATTGTGATGCCTACATCGCCACGGGCAGCAACAATACTTCCCGTTATTTCGAATATTATTTTGGAAAGTATCCGCACATAATCAGGAAAAATAAAACTTCAGTGGCTATTCTCGATGGAACTGAAAACTCGGAAGAACTTGCGCTATTAGCAGATGATGTCCACCAGTTTTTTGGACTCGGCTGTCGCAACGTTACCAAGATATATGCACCTGGAGATTATGATTTCGAAAATATCCTTTCGGCGTTTAGAAAATACAATTACCTGGCTGATCATTATAAATACAAAAACAATTATGATTATAACCTGGCTCTCCACATATTGAATAAAAAATTCTACATGACCAATGGTTCTCTCCTCCTTGTTGAAGAAGTTTCCGCTTTTTCACCCATCGGCCAGTTGAATTATGAGAGTTATTCACACCAGGATAGTCTTTTGTCATCACTGCATGACAATAAGGACATACAGTGTATTGTCGGGCGCAACCTGATGCCTTTTGGGATGGCGCAAAATCCATCGCTTTTTGACTATGCAGACGGGATAGATACAATGGCGTTTGTGAATTCACTTTAGAACTTATTCATTTCTTTTCTGATTAATTGTTTTTAAATTTGTACCCGAATGAAGTACGAAAACCTTAGTAAATTTCTTGTTAAACTAAACCAACGGTTCACAAACTACTTTCCAGCTGTATTACTTTTGAGGTCAGGGCACAAACTTTGCCCGCAATACATTATAAATTATTCAAAAACTAAAAATTCTAATACGCCATGAAGTGGAAACAAGTATTGCTGATCATTTTTATAAGCGCAGGATCAGCCTTAGCCAGTGTGTGGGGCTATAACAAATTCACACATCATCAGACGGCATTTGTACAAACAGTGGGCGGATTGCCTGTAAACTATGCCGGTTTTTTTGACAAAAATACCTCCGGGGACCCTGTCGATTTTTCGAAGGCTGCCAATTCCTCTGTAGAATGTGTTGTGCACATCAAAACGAAAATTCCAGCTAAAAAAGTAAGTAATGATCTTCCCAGCCGTCGCGGTAATGGCTTTGACGATTGGTTCAATCAATTTTTTGATTTCGGTCCAACCGTCATACCGGAACAAAGGGCTTCCGGTAGCGGCGTAATCATCAGTGAAGATGGCTATATCGTTACAAACAATCACGTAATTTCTGATGGTGACAAAGGCATTGCTTCCGAAATCACTGTCACGCTGCATAATAGAAAAACTTATAAGGCAAGAGTGATTGGCTACGACCCCAACTATGATCTTGCAGTTTTAAAAATTGACGGAAACAATTTACCGTTTATGCTTTATGGCAACTCGGACAATGTGCAGTTGGGCCAGTGGGTGTTAGCGGTAGGTTATCCTCTTTCTTTGGAAACTACGGTTACTGCCGGTATTGTAAGCGCAAAAGGAAGAACAATTGGTATCAATGCGCGACAGGGACAGGCTCCTGTTGAATCATTTATTCAAACGGATGCGGCCGTGAACCAGGGAAACAGTGGCGGGGCGTTGGTTAATACTGACGGACAAATGATCGGTATTAACTCTGCGATACTCGCTCCCTCGGGAACATATGCAGGTTATTCATTTGCTATTCCTGTGAACCTTGTTAAGAAAGTAGTAAGCGATATTATTCAATATGGCAATGTACAAAGAGGCTATTTGGGTGTTAGCTATCCTACACAGGATCTAACTGAGGATCAAATGAAGCAGATGGGAATTAATGATACCGTCGAAGGTGTCTATGTTTCTGCGGTAGCTCCGAATGGCGGTGCCGACGTGGCGGGAATTAAAAGAGGTGATTTTATTACTAAAATAAATGGTACTGAGGTAACCAGCGGCCTTGAAATGAGTTCTGTATTGGCTAATTATAAACCAGGTGATAAAGTACAGGTAACTTACAAACGTAATGGTTCTGAACATACAACGGAAGTTACATTAAAGAAATCGCCCGGCAACTATGAAGCAGTATACACAGCAAATGTGCAAGATCAACTGGGTGCAGACCTGGAAACTCTTGATTCCAAAAAAGCGGATGAATACGGCGTTGATGGCGGAGTAGTTGTAAAATCAATTAAGAAAGGTGGTGCTATCAGTAAAACAAGAATGGAAGAAGGTTTTATTATTACCAATGTTAATGGCGTAGATGTAAAAAATGTGGAACAACTTGGGAAAGCTTTATTAAGTTCAAGAGGTACTGTAAAACTGGAGGGGATGTATCCGGGCTCTGATATGTACACTTATCCCCTTAATTTAAGTGGACAATAAATTTCTGACTATACTAAATAAAAAACCGTCTCTCTTGAGGCGGTTTTTTATTTTCGAATATTATCAAAAATTTCAGATCGCTGCATAACGTTCAAAAAACAAAATGAGGCTTTGAATTTTTATAAAATGCTTTAAAAATTGACTATATGATTGCAAGAAGTCTATTCTTTTTTTTATTTATTCTCCAGATATTCGAAGCAAAGGGCCAAGCCGACTTTAGTCCGGTTGAATACAAAGGAGGTGAAGACACCCTAAACAAAGTAATATTCAATGGTATTAACTCGCAGACCGACGAAATGAGAGGACACAATGTATGTTACAATGTTTTCCTGAGTATAGATAAACACGGCAAAATAGAAAACATCTGCTTAACGTCTTTAAACGATTCCGTCCATACATCATCGTTAATCAAAACTTTGAAAAAAACAAATTCTCACTGGATCAATCATACAAAAAAAACCCAGATAGTAAATGTGAAAATTTATGTGGATTTTGTAAACGACAAGGACGAATTATTATACGAGAAACAACCCATTATAAACAACGAAGTTTTTCAAAACTGGGATAAAAAGGATATTACAAGGTTCAGGCCCATAATTATCAAAGTGTATCCACCAATGCGCTAATTATCCAGTTGGGAGCTTAAATATATTTTTCAAATATTAAATATTGCCATCCTTCCAATTCGAGGTTTTTATTTTCACAAAAATCCATTTTTTTACCTGAAAAAACTTCCTTGAAGTTTCCGCTCAGATTATTCGTTGAAAAATCTACCGCAGCGTTTGAAAAATTTAAAATAACAAGCACTTCATCTTTATCATTTTTTCTCAAGTAAGTAAGCACACGATTATCAATACTGGTTTTTATTCGCGTGGTTGTCGCCTGCATATCACCTGCCCGCAAAGCGGGGTTCTTTGAGTGTAAATTGAGCAAAGTCTTATAGAAATCTTCCAATTCGTTTTTTCCCGTCCAGTTAATTTCATCTTTCTCAAAAAATTTCAGTCGTTTCAAATTTGGCAATTCCTGCCCGCTATAAATAAGCGGAATTCCATTCCATGTACAACTAAATACTGCCAGGGTTTTTGCCATATCGCCATACTTTTCATACTCTGTGCCATTCCAGCTATTTTCATCATGGTTGCTGGTGAACCATGTTCGCATGGATGCATCACCTATCGCATCGTATTCTTTTAAGACAGTTTGAAGAACGTCTGTTGAAAGATGATTTTTGTAAAACTCTTCCGTCTTATGCATCCATGTCCAGGTATAGGCTGCATCAAAAGTTCCCATATATTCGGGATGCTCAAGCGGATCCAGTTCACCCAGCCAAAACAATGGCTTTATCGCATCTAATTCCTTTCTTGCTTTTTGCCAGAAATCAAGCTCCACCCAAAAAGCGAGATCGCAACGAAAGCCATCTATATCGCTTTCATTCACCCAAAATTTCATCGCATCAATCATTGCTTGTACAAGATCGGGATCATGAAAATTAAGTTCTATAATATCATCCATCCCTGACGCTATTTTGAAATCACCGTTCACATCTTTTTCATAATATTCCGGATGTTCTTTTGTCCATTTATGGTCCCAACCCGTATGATTGGCCACCCAGTCAATGATCACTTTAAAACCAAGTTCATGTGCGTTTTTAACAAGAATCCGAAAGTCATCAAGCGTTCCAAACTCCGGGTTAATAGAAGTATAATCCGAAGCGGCATAGTAGCTGCCGAGTGTTCCTTTCTTGTTTTTTTGGGCGATAGGAGTTACAGGCATAAACCACAACGTCTCCACTCCCATATTTTTCAATCTTGTAAGTTCATGAGCGAACGCTTTAAAACTTCCCTCCTTTGTATATTGACGGGTATTTACCTCGTAGATGTTTGTGCTATGTGTCCAATCCAGTGGTTTGAAATTATAATCCATATGATAGTGCAATTCTGTGAAAATAAGGACTAGAATGATGAAAAGAAAAATTATGTTTTAACGATGCGGGTTTTAACGTGTATAATGTATTCGGTAACTTGCGAACAAATTTTTATTAGCCGAAAATATTGTTTTGATGAAGCAATTTGAAGTTCCTATTATTTATCGAAGTCCCTTGATCACTGCTATTAAAAATAAGCGGAAAGAAACGGACAGGATGAAAAGGGACTTCATTCCTACCCTGCTTGATTTTGGCCCATTACAAATATTTCTTGCCCGGCATTTTGGATTTTGTTATGGCGTAGAAAATGCTATTGAAATAGCTTTTAAAACCGTGGAAGAAAATCCCGGTAAAAGGATATTTCTATTAAGCGAAATGATCCACAATCCCCAGGTAAATTCTGATTTGAAAAGCCATGGCGTGGATTTTTTGCAGGACACTTATGGCAACACATTAATTTCCTTTAACGAATTAGAATCAAATGATGTTGTTCTTATTCCTGCGTTCGGCACCACTTTAGAAATTGAAAAAAAGCTGAACGATATAGGTATCCAGACGGAAAAATATAATACAACCTGCCCGTTTGTAGAAAGAGTTTGGAATCGATCAGAAGTCATCGCCAAAGGAAATTATACCGTTGTGATTCATGGAAAACCCAAACATGAAGAGACCAGAGCCACATTTTCTCATGCATCAGCAAACTCCCCATCGGTAATTGTAAAAGATATGAAGCAAGCTGAGGAGCTGGCAAAATATATTTTGGAAGAAAAGCCTTTTTCTCAATTTTACGAGGAGTTTAAAGATCAGTATTCAAAAAGTTTTGACATAGAGAAAGATCTTGAACGAATCGGTGTAGTAAATCAAACTACGATGCTTGCGAGTGACACACAAGCAATAGCTGATTATCTGAAGCAAACGATGGTAAAAAAATATGATCTTACGGAGAAGAACATCGATAAACATTTTGCTGACACCCTTGATACTCTTTGTTATGCCACAAATGATAACCAAAGTGCCGTTATCAAAATGCTCGAAACCGAAGCAGACCTTGCGATAGTGGTAGGAGGCTATAATTCATCCAATACGTCGCATCTTGTAGAACTTTGCGAACAAAAACTTGCAACCTATTTTATCAGTAGTGAGGAAAAAATTCTTTCGCAAAAAAAAATACTGCATTATAATTTCCACACGAAAGAAGAATTGTTAACCGATAATTTTTTACCCAACAAAAATCCTGTAAAAATTTTACTAACCAGCGGCGCCTCTTGCCCGGATGCGTTAGTAGAAGGTATAATAAACAAACTAATAAACTTCTTCAAAGTCTCTAAAACTACATCTCAACTTATAGAGGAGTTGCAAAACTGAAAATCATTTTTATAAATTCAACCTGCCTGAAATAACAGGGTTAACCGAAATATTCTATTTGTATAATAATTCGTAATACTCTCTTGCCATCCGGTTACTGTCAAACTGAAAGCGGACATCGTTCATTCCATTCTTAACAATTCCTCTCCATGCCTCATAATTGTCATAATAAAGAGGCAAAATGTGATCATTTAAGATCTCGTATAAATAATTCAAGTCATATTCATCCTGGTCTTGCACGGTCATGTTTGAATAGTCGGTTTTGGGAACGACAAAACCGTTTTCTCCATTTTTAATAAATTCCGGTATCCAGCCATCGGATGTTGAAAAATTTACGGCTCCATTCATAGCAGCGGTCATTCCGCTTGTGCCGGATGCTTCTCTTGGTACACGGGGATTATTTAACCAGCAATCAGCCCCCTGTTTCAATCTTCTCGAAAGCATCAGCTCGTAACCTATCAGCACTGAAACATTTTGATATTTCCGACTTAGATGTACCAGGTTATTAAATTCCGTTATGGCGGGATAATCTACCGGGTACGGTTTACCGCCCCATATAATTTGAACAGGATATTTTTTATTATACAGCAGTGCTTCAAACCGCTCTTCGTCTGTAGCGATCAGCCCAGCACGCTTATATCCCGCAAAACGCCTCGCCCATACAATAGTAAAAACTTTTGTATCAAAAATTTTTCCTGTTTGATCGGCTACAATTTCAAATGTTCTTTTTTTCAAAAATCTTTTCCTGTCATCAAATTCAGCGTTATTATTCTTGTCTTTGGCATCATATAGCTGATCATCTGCCCAATATTTCCAGTTCTGTGCATTGGTTATAGAAATAATTTTACAAATGCCATCATACTTGCTCCACATTGCCCGTGAAACAGTTCCGTGAAGTTGCGACACACCATTGGCAATCCTTGCAAATCGCAATGCTGCCAATGAATGATTAAACATTTCATCGGGATTGCCAGTAAGTTTTTTTACTTCCTCAATCGTCAATCCACAGAAATAACTCATTTTATGGCAGAGATGAATATCATGCTTTTCATTCCCTGCCTCTTCAGGGGTATGAGTCGTAAACACTAATCTTTTCTTTACCTCTTCAATATTATGGTTGTATTTCTTGTACAAATAAAATGCAGATGACAATCCATGAGCTTCATTTAAGTGATATACTTCAGGTTTAAATCCTATTTCATCAAGCAACTTTGCTCCGCCCACACCGAGTAAAATGAATTGGGCTACTTTTGTGGCCACATTTGCATCATATAACCGATGAGTGATTGTTTGAGAAACATAATCATTCTCAGGCACCTCCGTCGTCAAAAAAACAGCGGAGCTGTTTTAAATGTTTCGGGATTCAGGTAAAGAACTTTTACCCATACCGGATGCTCATGAACAGTGATCTGGATACTTAATACCGGTATCTTCTAAAAAGCTGTATTGTTTTTCCATCCATGTCACCTGCAAAGTTTGGTCCTGGTTGCGGGTCTGGTCGTAATAACCGTACTTCCATAAAATTCCAATACCGATCAGGTTTTGCTTCAACTCGTAAGCACTGCGCAAATGCGAGCCGGATAAAAATCCCAAGCCACCACTGTAAATCTTTAATGGCTGATGAATAGCATACTCCATTGAAAAATAAGCCACTCTTTTCGAATAATGCTGATCAACAGAATACGGTACTTTGTAATCTTTGAAACTCATAGTGTGTGAATTTTACACAATGTGTGCGAATATACAGGCAAAAAATTTATTAGTTAAGTATTGTCCATATTCACATGGAAAAAATTAATGTGAATCCCGCCGGGTGACCAAAATAGTTACAGAAAATTTATTTCTCAGAGTTTTTTGTGCTTTTTTTAGTTTCTTTCTTTTTAGTCTCTTTCTTTTTATGAAAACTGCCTTCAAACAGACAATTGACTCCGCGATGAGAACCACAACCCTGGAGTTCAGTCATGGTTACCATAGTTGAACTAAAAGTGAATTTGAGTTCACACAAATCACCATCGGCTCTATAAATAGCCGTATTATTTGAGGTAAACGACGCCTCGCCTTTTAATTCGCCTGTACACCCATTCTTCATTTCAAAGTGAACAAAAAACGTGATATGGTTGGGTCGTTTGTTATCTCGCACTGAAACAAGGTTTCTTTTATCTTTTACATAATCGCCTGTAAATTTTGTTTTCTTTGAAAGAGATTCAATTGGATTTACAAGTTCCACCTTCGGTTCATCGAGAGCGTCTGTCATGATGAGCAAAAAGGATTTTGCCGTATCATTCAGCACATACACGTTTTTCCCTTCGCTGGTAGTGCCATCCTTATTTCTGCGGGTTATACTTTTTGAAATTGTAAATCGCTTATCGATAGTAAAAAACTGCCGGGTTGCAGTCCTTTCATCCGGCTCGAGTGCTGTCATTCCAGCTACAAAATTATTTTTCTTGTCAAAGCAAACAAGGAATACCGCCCTGTGGTCTGCGGATAAAGCCTTCACAAAAAGGTAGGTAGTTCCATCCGCGGTAGCACGACCAGCGGGATAAATTTTCGGCTTGTCATTTTTTCCGAAAACTTTACGCAATACGCTGTCCGGAACAAGATTTGAAAAAACCTTGCGACTTATAAGCAGAGTATCTGTTTTCTTCTTAACAACCGAAGTGTCAGCAATTTCATAAGGAAGTTTGATGGGTTGAAATGATTCGATGAAGTCCTTAATATCAACCGGGTCCTCTCCGGATAAAGAGACTTTCTTTTTATGCCCGCACGCAGATACTATAAAAAAAGAAATAATAACGATCAACCAGTGCTTTCCTTTCATATAACAATTCCAAATGAGCCTCTAATTTACTTCTTTCTTCGCTGAATGCCATTTTCATATTTTTGTCGTGTCTATTATTTTTTTTAGATTTGTCTAAATTCTAATTTAGACATGATAAGCTATTCTACCAGCGAAGAAAACTATATCAAGGCCATTTTTCATTTACAAAGTGATCAAGATACCGTAACAACAAACGCTTTGGCAGAAAAGCTGAGCACAAAACCGGCGTCTGTTACTGATATGATGAAAAAATTAAAAACAAAAAAATTACTTCACTATCAGCCATACCAGGGTTTCCGCCTGAGCAATGAAGGGAAGAAAGTGGCTTTGGATATCGTCAGGAGACATAGACTATGGGAGTTTTTTTTGGCAGAAAAATTAAAATTCAAATGGGATGAAGTGCATGCGGTAGCTGAAGACCTGGAACATGTCAGCAGCAAAAAATTAATTGACAAGCTGGACGAATACCTCGGATATCCCAGGTTCGATCCGCACGGAGATCCTATTCCTGACAGTCTTGGAAAAATGGAAATGAACGACTTGGTAAATCTTACAGAATTACCGCTAAACCAGGTGGCAGAAGTTTGCCGGGTACTTAATCAATCTGATAAAATGCTCGAACTATTGCAACATAAGAAAATAAGCATTGGCACTAAGCTGGAAGTAAAAAGAAAATTCAGCTTTGATAATTCTATTGAAATCAAGTTGCGGCAACAGCCGGCTTTTTTTATCAGTGAGCAGTTGGCCAAAAACATTTACGTAAGCTTATGAAGAATCATCGCTCGCATCTTTCTCTAAGTGAAGTTCACGAAAGTGTGGACACCACCTTAACGTCGAGGCCGGTATGGAGAAAAATCCTCTCTTTTTTTGGCCCTGCATATTTGGTGAGCGTGGGTTATATGGATCCTGGTAATTGGGCTACTGATCTCGCCGGTGGCAGCAAATTTGGATATTCACTGATATGGGTGTTATTGATGAGCAATTTGATGGCTTTGTTGCTACAAAGTTTATCTGCCCGGCTTGGGATTGTAAGAGGACGAGATCTTGCACAAGCCAATCGCGAAACCTATCCAAAATACATCAACCTTACTTTATACATACTTGCAGAAATCGCCATCGCCGCATGTGATCTTGCTGAAGTTCTTGGAATGGCTATTGGTATAGAACTACTGACTGGTCTTCCTTTATTATATGCTGTGCTGATCACAGTTTTTGACACCTTTCTTTTTTTGTTATTGCAGAGACTTGGCATCCGGAAGATGGAAGCATTTATCGTTTGTTTGATTGGGGTAATAGGGATTTCATTTCTTATAGAAATAATTTTGGCCAAGCCCGCCCTTGGACAGGTAGTTACAGGCTTTATACCGAAAATACAAGGTGATGAAGCGTTGTATATCGCAATTGGCATTATTGGGGCCACTGTGATGCCTCATAACCTGTACCTCCATTCGGCATTGGTGCAGACAAGAAAATTTAGAAGAGACGACAGGGGAATTAAGAGAGCACTCAGGCTAAACCTGCTGGACAGCACCATTGCATTAAACCTTGCTTTTTTTGTGAATGCTGCAATACTAGTGTTGGCAGCTTCTGTTTTCTTTTTCAGAGGGCGAACAGATGTAGCGGAAATTAAAACAGCGTATGAATTATTGAGTAACTTTTTGGGAACTAACCTGGCCCCTACTCTGTTTGCAATTGCATTAATAGCAGCTGGTCAAAGCTCAACTATCACCGGGACATTGGCGGGTCAGATAGTGATGGAAGGATATTTGCGGCTTCGCATTAATCCATGGATAAGAAGGTTAATGACAAGGTTAATTGCCATTATTCCCGCTGTAATAGTTATTCTTGTCAATGGCGAAAATAATATCGATAGTCTTTTAATATTGAGCCAGGTGATCCTTAGCCTGCAACTTAGTTTTGCGATCATCCCACTTATTCATTTTGTAAGCGATAAAAAGACGATGGGTGAACATGCAATTAAACCATTGACAAAACTTGCAGCATGGTTCGTTACCGCTATTCTTGTTTATCTGAATCTCCGCATGGTAGTTGAGCAAGGCGCAGATTATTTTGCTACGTCGGAAAATATTTTCTGGAAAACAGTAATTGTTTTGGGTGGTTTGATGTTTGTAGCTTTACTGATAATTTCTTTCGCTTATCCTATTATGAGTAAAAAGCGCAGAGATATTCCTGAAGTTCATCCCGGTGTAAAAGAACTGCAAAAAATTACTGTGCCTGTATTCAAAAAGATTGCTATCGCTCTTGAATTCGGTGACAAAGATGAAAAACTTCTTTCCTATGCAATTGGACAGGCACAAAAAGAAACTTCGTTTATACTCATCCATGTAGTGGAAAGTGCTTCTTCAAAAATTTTAGGAAGAGATACGGACGATCTTGAATCCCGGAGTGACCAGGAGCATATTGATTTTTATGCGCAACGCTTTCTTCAAATGGGTTACCCGGCAAAAGGAATTTTAGGATTTAACCAAAGAGCAAAAGAAATTGTTCGCATCATACGGGAAAATAATGCCGATATGCTCGTAATAGGCGCACATGGCCATACTGGTATCAAGGACTGGTTTTATGGACAGACTATCGATTCAGTACGGCACGAATTAAAAATTCCTGTTTTAGTGGTGGATGTATAAGTGAAAAGAAAAAAATACATTTCGTGCTGATCCAATCTTATTTCAAGCCTGTAAGGTTGTCCAGGATGTCTTTTATTGGAGCCTGCTTCTTGTAGTCGTCGTTAAAAAAGCGGTATTTAATTTCTCCATCTTTTCCGACAATATATACCGCAGGCACCGGCAGATATACAGCGCCAGGCTTTTGCCCATTGTTATCGGGCAGGTCGATACCGGCCATTTTATAGCGAGCTATTGTCTTTTCATCAACCTGGTAAGCTACATCATATGCCTTCATTATTTTTCTGTCATTATCAGTAATAATTGAATAAGTGGCCTTCGTTTTTTCGATCGTTTTTGATATTCCCTCCTGTTGCTCAGGAGTTATAGCAATAAGCTGGGCGCCTTTTTCTTTAATAAGTTGGAATGAATCTTCTAACTTTTTCAATTCCCTGTTACAATAAGGACACCAATAGCCGCGATAAAAAATAAGAACAACAGGCCCTTTTTTCCGTATATCTTTCAGCTCTATCTCATTGCCATTTTGATCCTTTGCCCTAAAATCAGGAGCTTTAGAATTGATAAAGAGTCCTTCTGGCTTTTCCTGTGCGCATAGATTCATATTAATAGCGAGAAAAAAGAACATCAAAAATTTTGACATGGCTTCAATTATTTGATCAAAAATAGAAATTTGGGTTTTGTTGTAAGTTAGTGGCAAGTTTTCTTAACAAAATCTTCTTTTCGATTATATTTACGTGTTCACTAATTCTTAACTATGGCAAATAAACATTATAAAAAATGGTGGCTGCAGATGCCTGTAGGCTTTTTGTTTGTGAGCGCCGGCATTTTAGCAATTGTCTATTCACTTGATATTCGACCAAACGATGAATGGCCTGTTTGGGTAATCATTTCAATTGTTCTTGTCAATATTGGTCTCGGATTTTTGGGAAGCGCTTTTATACACAAAATAAAATCAGATTTGATAAGAAGAGAACGATCGAAATATCGCCACCAGGAAATAGAAGAAGAAATCTGATTCACTTCTTAAACATAAAATAAACTGCCCCCAGCAGGCAAAGGAAACTTAGCAGGTATCGTATATGCAAAGGTTCCTTTAATACCAACGTAGCAAAAAACAAAATACGATCAACGTGACTACTTCCTGTATCATTTTTAGCTGATATCCTTTAAGACCAGAAGCATAACCAATACGATTAGCGGGAACCGCAAAACAATATTCAATAAAAGCGATAAGCCAGCTTAATAAAATCGCTTTCCGTAAGGGCCATCCTTTTTGTTGTAAATGATAATACCAGGCAAAGGTCATAAATGTATTTGAGCAAAGAAGTAGAAGTACAGTTCGCACATGTATTTCTGTTTTGATTAAAAAAAATCCCACCGTACAGGGTAGGACAAATTTTTCGCCATTTTTATATTTTATCAGTTTTCAGCCGCAGCAAGGCTTCTGAAATCAACGCTTACCAACTTACTTACACCAGGTTCCTGCATTGTTACGCCATAAATAACATCCACACTACTCATCGTCATCTTATTGTGAGTAACAATAATGAACTGAGAATTCTTGCTGAACTGGCGTATCATGTTGGTAAACTTACCCACGTTGGCATCGTCAAGTGGAGCATCCACCTCATCCAGGATACAGAAAGGCGCCGGCTTAATAAGATATATTGCAAACAGAAGTGCAGTTGCAGTCAACGTTCTTTCTCCTCCACTTAATTGTGTAAGTGAAGTTGGACGTTTGCCCTTTGGTTTAGCAATTACGTCTATACCTGTTTCAGCTAAATTATCAGGATTTTCCAAAACAAGGTCACATTGATCATCTTCGGTGAATAATGTTTTAAAGACTTTCGCAAAATTGTCGCGAACAGTATTGAATGTTTCTAAAAATTTCTGATTGGCGGTTGCTTCTACTTCCTGTATTGTTTGAAGTAAACTATCTTTTGCAGTTACTAAATCATTCTTTTGTTCCAGAATAAATTCGTACCGTTTCTTCATTTCCTGAAAAGCTTCTATTGCGGTCGGATTTACTTCACCCAGATTCTCCAGCCGCTTTTTCATTTTATCGGCTTTTTCCTGGAGTTCTTCCACCGGCGCTTCTCCTGTGCGTGGCTGATCTAAAATATCTTCAAGCCTGATCTTAAATTCCACATTCAATCTTTCTTTTGTTCCGGCAAGTTGAAGTTTTAGTTCATTTAATTTATCTTTTATCTCGCCCTGCAAATGTTCTACCTGTTCTCTTTCTTTTATTTTATGTCTTAACTCACTTTCTTTTTCATTTAGCTGATTTCGTAAATTATAATAAGCCTGATCAGCTTCATTCAATTTTCGTTCTTCTTCCTCTTTCTTTCGCATCAGGTCCAATAAAGAATTTTCGGTTTCCTTTAAAAATTCCTCAGCTTTTACAATATTCTCTGCTGTTTCAGAAAGTGAAACAGTATTGGCTTCAATTTGAGTTTGCAGATCTTTTAACTGGTTATTTTTAAACTCAAGTTCCTGCTTTAGCGCACCTATCTTGCTTTGCTGTTTTGTGACCTGCAGATTGAATTCATTGTATCGGTTATTGACTTCGTTGTAATTTTCTTCTTCAACGTTGTAAGTTTCTTCAGCATCCTTAAGTCGATTCGCATTCAGATTCAGATCCTCATTCAAATGCTGAAGATCAATCCTCACTCCTTCCACAGAACTTTGCGTTTGCTGGAGTTGAAGATTTAATTCTTCTATCCGATGCTGGCCCTGGCTCTGCATGGCATGCAGGTTCTCCAGCTTATTATGCAAAGAAAAAACCTGGTTTGTCAATTGTTGAATTTCAAACTCGGTATCGCTGATTGCATTTTCCCGCAGGTCTTCATTGAAGGCGATCACTTCATTATGCCTTGCCTGGATATCTTCTTTCAATTTTTCAACCACATAGCTCTGAGAGGAAATTTCTTCTTTTAATTTTTCAAGATTCTTAGCCCGCCCGATCTTTTTTCCTTCAAACAAACCAACACTGCCGCCTGTTAAAGAATATTTTCCCTTTACATACTTACCATTTTTTTCAAGTACCACAAAACCATTACTGTTTTGCAGGGCCTCTTCACTATCGGCAATAAAAACATTTCCCAATAAATATTCAGCGAGTTTTCTATATTTTTCATCCACATCTATTACTTCTAACGCAGGAATAACACCAACTAGTTTCTGAGTATTATTTGATTTATCTATGAAATCCGTGTCAGAAATTTTATCAAGCAAAAAGAAATTAGCTTTCCCTTTTTTATTCTCATCCAGCAAATGAACCGCCTGCAATCCTTCTTCTAAATTGTTTATAACATAATAACTCAAATAGGGCTCTAACACATTTTCTACAGCAGTACGGTAGTCCTCCTTTACATAAATAATATCAGAAAGTATAGGAGCTGTATAATTCCAACCGGTGTTGTTGTGCAAAAATTTCACACTTTCGGGATAACCTTCCATTGAGTCGATCAAACTTTTCAGAAGATCATGTTCATTTTTCTTTGCATCCAGTTTCCTGCCCTCCTCTGCCAATTTGTTTCTTAAGTCATCAAGAATAGTTTGCGTTTGCAGAATCTGCTCTTTGGTATATTCGTGATGCTGCTGCAACTGTATCAAATCAGTTTGTTTGATCTTTAATTCTTTTTCTTTTAAAAAAAGTTCATCAGCCAGTTGCTTCCTCTGAAAATCGCGTTGTAATTTTTCTTCTTCAATTTGCTGTACAGCTCTTTCTAAATTTTGAATAGAGGTGTCAGCCACCGCCACTTTTTTCTCTGCTTCAAACTGACTACGCTGAACTTGTTGAAAATCGCTGCGGAGAATATTGACAACTGCTCTTTTTTCATCCAATACAGCTCGTTTTGTGTCTACCTCATTTCTGAGTTGCTCCAGTTGCGTATGCAGGCTCTGTAAAATATTTTCTTCTTCTCCAACCTGTAACTGGGTGAAGTCAATGCTTTCTTCTATTCCTTTTATTTGGCCTTCTGCTTTTTGCAGGAAATCTTTTAAACCTTCTTCTTTCTCTTTCAGATGTTCTAGGCGTTGTACTCCAAGATTTTTTTCGTTCTCTTTACTTCGAACAGATTCAACCAAATTATTAAAAGCATGCTGCATGCTTTGCAGTTCTTTTTCCTTTTCAATAAACCCGAGTTTCTCTTTTTCCAACGCAGCTTCTTCACCGGCAATCTCAGCATCGATCTTTAAAATTTTATCTGTTTCCGCTCTCTGCTGTTCATTCAATTCTTTGTAAGTAAGATTAAATCCTTCGAGTGCAGCCTTTGCCAATTCAATACTTATTTCACGATAATCCTTTTTTATCTCGTAATATTTCTCCGCTTTTTTGGCCTGGCTCTCCAGGGATTTGAGTTGATTATTTATTTCAAACAAAAGATCTTCAATTCGTGCAAGATCCTGCTCTGTTGCATCCAGTTTTAACCGGGCTTCTTTTTTCCGCGTCTTATAAATTGAAATACCTGCTGCCTGTTCCAGCATACGGCGTCGGCTGCCTTCCTTGTCTTTGATCAGGTCATCAACCATCCCCAACTCAATGATGGCATAACTGTCCGTGCTGATGCCAGTATCCATGAAAAGATTTTGAATATCTTTCAGACGGCACTGCACATCGTTGAGGCGATATTCACTTTCTCCGCTTTTATAAAATTTTCGTGTAATGGTTACAGTGCTGAATTCTGTCGGAAGAAGATTTCTGGTATTTTCAAATGTCAGGTCACTTCAGCAAGACCGCTTGCAGAACGGGTTTTAGAACCATTGAATACAAGACTTTCCAAATTCTCACTGCGTAAGTGACTGATCTTTTGTTCACCGATCACCCAGCGGATGCTGTCAACGATATTTGATTTACCACATCCATTGGGTCCTACGATTCCGGTAATGTTTTCATCAAAATTTACGATGGTTTTGTCAGCAAAGCTTTTAAACCCTTTGATCTCAAGACTTTTTAATCGCACAGTGTACAGGTTTTTATCAGCGGCGAATATAACGAACAAGCCCCATACCTAAGATTTAGCAACCTTCCAGTTATTCACAAAAACATGCTAAATGTGGAGAAGAAAATATTGATTTCTCTAATAGAAATTGTTATCATGACTTTCAGTAACGTTTTCTTCAAACAGTATTATCCCGATGAAACTTCATTCACATCCAGGGCAATGCTTTTCGAAAACAGCCTTTACATACCCCCGTCATTAAAAAATTTTTGCCCCGACATTGCTTTTTTATGTTAACTGAATTAAATTAACATCATGAACGCACACCATAACCTTATCCGGCTACTGCCTGCACTGCTATTATTTTGTTCTGATGGCTTTTGCCAGGACACATCCTTTCAGACAAAAGGGTTTTTCATAAGCAACAATCCAAATCTAATTACAACAGCAGCTGTTCAACCGGACGGCAAAGTAATAGTAAGTGGAGATTTCAGTTTCGTGGAAGAACAACCCACGACAATTGTTGTAAGATTACTTCCAAACGGAAGCAGGGATACAAGTTTTGATTCTACAATAGGAACTAACGGAACAATCGAAAAAATAATTGTTCAAAGTGATGGCAAAATAATTTTCGGAGGCGTATTTAGCAGCTATCGTCAACAATCATTAAACGCCGGGCTTGTAAGAATTAATACCAATGGTAGTATAGATAACAGTTTTGTTCCCTACCGGCCTTTATACAACTATAGCGGTCTCACTGCGGCTGCTGTGCAGCCCGATGGCAAAATTTTATTATCGGGTTTCGGTATCAATACAAACGGAGCGGCAAAGACGGGTATAATTAGATTAAATGCCAACGGCACTATTGACAATACGTTTTCGATGCAAGGATTGATTGATGATTTGGGTTCAATTCTTACGATCAAAGTTTTACACAACGGAAAAATAATCGTAGCAGGATATTTTGTTACATGGAACGGCGTTTCGCATACAGGAATTATCAGATTAAATTCCGATGGTAGCATTGACTCCGGCTTTCAGTTAACAGGCAATGGCCTTCAGCCTTATTTTGCAGGCAACTCCACGGGAGTTTGGAGTGTGATCGAATATCCTGATTCAACATTGCTTGTTGGCGGGAATTTTATTTACTACAATGGGACACTTTCACCAGGAGTTGTGAAATTATTATCAAACGGAAGTCTTGATACAAGCTTTCACATGGATCCGACTTTTAATGTAAACAGCAATTTCAGCGCTCAATGTTTGGCAGTCACACCTCAAAATAAAATTCTTGTGGGCGGCCACTTTTATATACCAGGACCTGCTCCCGGGATTTATAAAGATGCTTTTTTACTCCAACAGAATGGGTCCCTGGATTCAACAGCAATATTAAGCGGGCCGGATATGAATAAAACGTTTACGGCGGGTGGGCTCAGTTACATTTTTCCCAATAACGATGGCTCTTTCCTTGGTCTTGGTGATTATTCCGGTTACTATGACAGTGCCTTTGTAAACAATATTTCATTGTACACTGCGACATTGCATCACGACCCATCATTTGTAAATACTTTCCTTCAAAAAGGTTTAGTCAATGAAACAATTATTCAGCCGGATGGGAAATATCTTGTGAACGGAAACTTTAGTCTGTATGATACTAACTATAACAATCAACGAGGTTATATAGCAAGACTATTGCCTGATGGAAATCTTGATGATAGTTTTGCCAATATCGATGTAAATGGACCTGTTAACGCTTTTACATTGCAAGATGACGGAAAGATAATTGGAGCAGGCAATTTTTCTTCAGTTGGTTCCATTTCAAAAAAAGGTGTCGCCCGGTTTTTATCCGACGGTAGTCTTGATGCGAGTTTTGACCCGGGAACGGGCCCCAATCCTTCCAACAGCATATACTGCCTGTATATTCAAAATAACCAATACCTATATCTCGGGGGTGGCTTTTCTTCTTTCAATGGCTTACCCAGGCAGGGCATCGTACGTTTATTAATGGATGGCTCCGTTGACCAAACATTCAATGCTGGTTCTTCACCATTATATGCTCCCACATCTATAGTGACCACTTCAGATGGAAAAATCCTGGCAGCAGAAAGCTCCGATGTGACGACCCGGGATTATAATACGCCACTAAGACTTTACCGATTGCTGGATAATGGTCTTCCTGATAATAGTTTTCAAACTCCTGTTCTCGGTTGGTCTATTGGAAAAAAAATCAGGATAGGACTTAACAATACTATTTACTGGTTAGGAGATCTTATACAATCAAGCTCGCCAAATAATTTTAAGCAAACTATTGTTCGCCTAAAACAAGATGGCAGTTTGGATTCTTCCGCTAAAGTTTTACCAGATAATTATGTTGTTAGTGATTTCACAATATTACCAGACAGTAATCTTTTAGTTACAGGGCAGATCATATATGCCGGTTTGGATTCAACTTTCTTTGTGATGCATCTCAAACCGGATCTTTCTATAGATTCCTCATTTAACCCCATTTCGGTTTACTATAGTATTAAGAATATCAACTTCGATAATGATGGTCGCATAGTAGTAGCTGGTGAGCCTTTGCGATATCTTCGTATTCAAAACGACCAGGTTCAAAATATCGGTGTTTTCAACTCAACTTCAATGGTGGTTTACGATAACACAAGAAACCAGCGGGACCTGGTATCTAACATAGTCGACACATTGAGTCTTGCGCAGTCAGCAAATGTTGGTAATAATGTTGAAGAACAATTTACGCTGCGAAATATTTCTTCTTCTTTGGTATCGTTACTCGATCCGGCCAAGGTGTTAATATCTGGTACAAACGCAAATGAATTTCATTCGTCATTTGTAAATAATTCCGTTACCATCAGCAAAAATGACTCCATCACATTTAAGTTGACCTTTTCTCCTTCTTCAGTTGGTGATAAAACAATCAAAATATCTATACCATATTCGAATGGTCTCGATAACATGTATTCGTTTACTCTTAAAGCAACGGCAACCAATATTGCTACACCTGTTACCAACATCAATCGGGGTAATTCAATTCAGATATATCCCAACCCTGTAGTAGCAAATAATAAAGTATATATAAAATCAAGTTTGAAATTTCAAACCTATGTTATCCTGGATCAATACGGAAGGATAGTACAACAGGGAGGCATAAACAACGGGAACGTTGGATTAACCGATATATCTATTGGTAGGCAAATTCAGTCTGGTATTTATATACTTAAATTGATGAATTCAAAAGATGATTTGCCTTTAAAAATTCTTATACGCAATTAAATATTACGGGTGCAAAAGATATTTTTTCAACAATTCAATTCCTTTTTTCACTTCGTCTCTTCCTTTTGATTCGATGCCATACCAGCCACGATAGCCTGAATCGTGACTGAGTTTAATCATTTTTGCGGTTAATTCTTCTGTCGGCTGATTGCGATACGACATCCCTTTTGCATACGGTGCCGTTTTTTGCAAATAAGTATAATTGTCAAATTCCTGAGAAGGGCTTCGCCAATCAGGAAACGCTGCCAGTGAAAGGTTATCCATTTTATTCAAAAATGCAACCATCCAATCCGGATCATTCGATACACCACCATGGTTTTCGATAACAATGGAAATATTTGAAGGTTTTGCATATTCTAAAAGCATATTGTAGGATTCCGCAGCCCATTTAAACGCCTCTTCCTTATCTACATTCTCCGGGCCGCGACAATTAGTGCGAATAGCATGGCAACCGAGGTAATGAGCAATGTCAATCCATTTCCTGTGGTTTATTTCAAACTGTTTTCGTTCCTGCTTCGTACCTGCACATGCATCTCCTTCTTCATCTACCATCACCAAAACCATTGTTACATTATAGTCCGCTGCACTTTGCTTCAACTTCTTCAAATACGTTTCTGTAGGCGATTCAAAAAGAGTATTCACAAACTCAATCCCATTGAGACCAAAGTCTTCACGGGCTATCCGGGGAAAATCAAGATTTTTCCATTTACCTGCTCTTATCTCTTCCACAAGTGCCCATTCCGCCAGTGAAATATCATCCTTTGTAAATTGTGAAAATGCCATAATGACTATTTTATAAATTAAAATTCAATCGGGTTTTTCAAGACTCCTGTACCTTTTCAATCCTGTATTTATATGACTTATTATTAAGTCGTATTGACCAGTTTTTATATTGAGAATAAACTCCAATAAAACAAGCACCGTAATACAAAATAAATGATGAATAAAAAACAAATAGCAATACTAGAACCAGTGAAGTGGATGATCCGTACAAGCGGCTCATATTACTGTCGACCAATAAAAACCGTAATAATAGTCTTCCTGCGGTGAATAATATTCCAGTCAATAATCCACCGATAATGGATGCCCTCCATGACGGCTTTCCGTCTGCAAGAAAGCGAAAAAGAAGAATGAACCAAACAGACACAACAATAATACTCACCACTTCATTCAATATACTTTTGAAATAAAAACCGCCACCGTTCCAGAATCCATCGATATAATGACGGGCGAGAGTGCCCAGGCTATCAAAAAGCAGATCAGCAAAAAACAGTATACCGATCAACATAATAACAGCGAAGGATCGCAGGCGGGATTTTAGTCTGAAAAAAACACCCGGACTTTCTTTTACCCCGATCTGCCAGATCTGGTTTAAAGAATGTACAATAACTGAGAACAAAGTAGTGGCCACAAAAATTAAAAAAAGAAATCCTAATATAATGATATACCAATTGTCCGTAAGGCCCCTGATATTTTTGATGACACGGTTCACCTGGTCAGCTCCTTCCTTACCCAATGTATTTGAGACGCGATCGATCAGTCCGCGGCCAATGACACGGCGATCAATGAACAAACCAAATAACTGGGCTACAATAAAAATGATAGGAGGTAAAGCAAACGTTGTAAAAAACGCTGTAGCGCCTGCCATTCGCAGAGGGTCATTTTTCCTGAACAAAGCCACGGCATCACGAATACTTTTCATCAAAAGCAGCAATCCTTTTGGTAATGATTTTTTTTCCGGCATGACTGCAACAAAGATATACCTGCTGGCTTATTTCTCTAAATCTCTTTAAGCTTAGTAATTATTGTATGAATTTGTTCATCTTTAACCAATCAATGCATGCAGCAAACCAATCTTCAGTTGTTGTTGAATTATGCAATCCAAAACCATGACCTCCGTGTTCATACAAATGCAATTCAGCGGGTACTTTATTTTTCAATAAAGCCTGGTAAAAGCGAATACTGTTTTCGGGATTGACAGTATCATCATCGGAAGCGTGTACTAAAAATGCGGGTGGCGTTTTGGGGGTAATTTGTTCTTCATTTGAAAACAGGTGAACCAAACTTCTGTCGGGATTTTTTCCAAGCAGGTTGTCCCGTGAACCTATGTGCCCAATGCTGTCATCAAAACTTATGACGGGGTAAATGAGCAACATAAAATCCGGTCGCAGATTTTCACCGGTTAATTCTTTTCGCACCGGAGTCAAATGTGTACCTGCGGTAGAGGCAACATGTCCGCCTGCCGAAAATCCCATAATACCGATTTTATTTTCATCAATGCCATATTGTTTTGCATGTCTACGCACATACCAAATTGCTTGTTGTGCATCCATTAAAGGAATGAAAGCCTTATTCACCATGCATTGGTCATTTGGTAAACGGTAACGAAGTACAAAAGCAGTAACACCAGCTTCATTAAAACGTTTTGCAACTTCGAACCCTTCATGGCCGGCTGCAAGTATGGAGTAACCACCGCCGGGACATATGACCACCGCAGCCCCCGTCCGTTTTTGCTTCGGAGCTTCATAGATTGTCAGCGTTGGTTTTGTAATATGATCTACGATCAATATGCCGTTTTTATTCCATGTGGTGTCAATAAATTCATGATCTGTTTCACCGCAGGGTTTTGCATCCGGAACAGCACCTTCATACAACGGGATCACCTGCTGTGCCGGTAAATTAAAGGCTAACATTATTAAAAAAATTAGTGTTACAAATCGCTTCATAGTAAAATAAAAGATGGTATTAAATTTCGTTTTGCCATAATGAATTTATAACAAACCATCACACTTTAAAAATATTTGCAAGGCCGTTTTAAAAATTATTTTTTATCCAATAGCAAGCTGGGTATAAAAATCTACAGAAAAAATTTATGTTGTTACCCTTCATATACACTTTCTGATAAAAACAATACTGGCATATTTTTTAGCCAATTGTTCTTCTAATTAACACTTAAACTTTTTTATATGAAACAACAAACAAACGGAAGAGGAAAGAGCGCAGAAGCTGCTAATGATTCAATGCTGGCTGATTTCTTTCACGATGAACTCAAGGACATTTACTGGGCTGAACAACATTTGGTAAAGGCGCTTCCAAAAATGGAAAAAGCGGCCAATACCCAGGAATTAGCTTCAGCTATTAGTCAACATCTTGAACAAACGAAAGAGCATGTTTCCAGGCTGGAGAAAGTTTTTCAAATGCTGGGACACAAGGCTGTGGCCAAGAAATGTGAAGCTATGGAAGGCTTGATAGCCGAAGGTCAAACAATCGTAGACGACACTGAAGATGGTACTGCCACAAGGGACGTAGGAGTAATAATGGCTGCACAAAAAGTAGAACATTACGAAATTGCCACGTACGGTGGTCTCGTTACGTTGGCGAAAACACTGGGCTATGATGAAGTCGCAGAAGTTCTTGGTAAAACACTTGAAGAAGAAAAACAAGCAGACGAAATGTTAACTGAAATAGCAGAGAATAATGTAAACTACGCAGCTACGACAGAAGAAAAATAATAAGAGTTCTTAAAGAAGGCTGGTATTTCCGGCCTTCTTTATCTAAAAATATTTTTCCAAAACAAGTCCATAAGTGATAAAAAGATTTTCCCGTTTCGTGCGGCTGACTTTATTATAGATGAGCGATGCCGTTATACTTAACCACTCTTTCAATTTTACTGAAACATTGTTGGTCGTTTGTATTATATAGTCACTCACATCTTTAAAAGACGGTTGATAAAAATGGACGCCGTCAATCACCAACTTGTCTTTTAATGACCAATGATATAAAAGCCTGAATGAATTGCGCGGAATATTATAAATGTCATGCCCGAGATTTGCGTCGATTAAATCTCCCTGTTCATACAAAACACCATCGCTAACATTAATCTTAAGAAATGGGCTGTCAATAATATTATATGCTATCCCGGCGCCTGCCTGCAAACGATGGTTTATTTTTAACGAATAGCTTTTTTCATAATTGAGCAATCCCCAATAGTACAGCTTATGAACTTTTTTACCAATGTCAATGGCGCCGTGAATAGCAAAATCATTGTTAGTGAGATTTTTTTGCTGAGACCCGTATATCCAGCTTGCTCCTGTATTAAATGAAATCTCTTTCTTTTTTGTATCAAACCCAAGCGAGTTACTAAGAACATACGAGTTCCCATCATTCGTTTTATTGATTATACCGGTAGAAGAAAACTTGAGATGATAAAATACCGAATCATTAAATTGTCCGAAACAAAATGACGATATAGTCAATGGCAACAGAAGGTTAAGGATTCGCAGCATACGCAAAAATAATTTGATTCCGGGGATCGCAATTAATATGCCCATTGCACTACAACAGATTGAAATATTTCTGTCGAGTTCTCTTCATTAGTCTTTACTCATAACTTTGTTATACTTCATGACTCAAAAAAAGTATACCAACGGGGATATCACGATTACCTGGAAGCCCGGTGTTTGTCAGCATTCCACTCTTTGCTGGAAAGGATTACTACAAGTTTTTAATCCGCAAAAAAGGCCGTGGGTCGATATGGACGGAGCTTCTACAGAACAAATAATTGAGCAGGTAGGAAAATGCCCGAGCGGCGCTTTGAGTTATACTATGAATTCAGAAATTGAAAGCTCAAACAATAGCTCATAAGAACCAGGTATGAGCCCGTTTGATCAAACGAAGTTTCCCGTTGCAAAAGTCAGGAACCGTTCGGATCAAAATCATTTTTTTGTGAAAAGGCAGAAATTATCTTCCCATGATAATTTTCAGTATGCTTCGCAAAAAGATTTTTGGCACGCGGCACAATGAAAAATTCAGGCATCGCGGCGTTGAAATTGTAAGAATAGAAGCGTTAAGCGATGCAGTCTTTGCCTTCTCTGTTTCTCTGCTGGTGGCTTCACTTGAAGTGCCGCAAACATTCGATGAACTTCGTGTTATCATTAATGGTGCGTTGCCATTTTTCACTACCGTAGCTATTTTATTCCTCCTTTGGTACCAGCAATATATTTTTTTCAGGCATTATGGAATCAATGACTTTACCGCCATAATTTTAAACTTACTTTACCTGGCCGTTATCCTTTTTTATTTATACCCGCTGAAATTCTTATTCTCTCTTTTACTTTCCTCGTGGACAGGCATTGACCTTTTTCCTAAAGCCAAAGTCTTTGGCAAAACCATAATCACCCCAGAGCAATTTCCCGTATTGATCATACTATACAGCATCGGTTATTTTGTTATCTGGATGATCCTTTATATTATGCACGAACGGGCTATGCATTTTTCAAAACATCTCCGGTTAAACAAGTATGAATTGTTGTATACAAAAAAGGAAAGAAGAGGAGCGTTTATGAATGCCATGATCGGTGTAGTGGCTGCATTGATTGCGTGGGCCGGCAAAGATATGTTGAGTGGAATCTGTTATATTTTGATTCCTTTTGTTCTTGTTTTAAATGAACAAATTTTCAGACGGCAGTTGAAAATGGCAGAGATATGATATTTGTGAAAGTTTAAGAAGGCATTCGTAAATTTATTTCTTGTTGTCGTCCATTTCAAATGGCCAGGTCAACATATAGTCAAATCATTATTCTTCAGAAACTTATTATGCTTTCATTAAATTTCAAACCTTTTCCAAATCTTTCGACAGAGCGTTTAAATTTGAGACGGACTAGTGAAGCAGATGCAGAAGAAGTCTTTTTTATTCGTTCAGACAAAGAAATGCTTCAATACCTGGATCGTGATCCTGCAACATCAATTGAAGATGCCATACAATGGATCAAAACAATAAACGAAGGCATTGACAATAATCAACATATCGCATGGGCTATTAGTTTAAAAAATGATCCCGATAGCGATCGGAACAAACTTATTGGAACTATTACATTCTGGAACATACAACAACAACATTACAGAGCAGAGATCGGTTATGCCTTACATACCGCTTACCAGGGCAAAGGTCTTATGCAGGAAGCTATGACCGTTGTTCTTGACTATGGTTTCAAAACCATGAAACTTCATTCTGTTGAAGCCAATGTAAATCCCGCCAATGAAGCATCGATAAAACTCCTGCAAAGAAATAATTTTACCCGGGAAGCATATCACAGGGAAAATTATTGCCACAATGGCAAATTTTTAGACTCTGCTATTTACTCTTTAATCACTCCCTTTAAAGAGTTATAGCGGCATTAAAAATTACGGATAATTGCCCATTCCGGTGCGTTCAAAATACATTTAAAACAAAACCTTATTTTTGGTGCCCGTCCGAATGGATTCATCCGGGCGGAGCTTTTTTAAGAAACGGATTAGCTTTTTGCTCGTTATATGAAAGAACAGCAGACTATTTTAAATAAAACTCGATAAGAATTGAAAAAGGTTGAAAAAAAAGTAACCAAAATAGGTGTGATGACCTCCGGTGGCGATGCACCGGGTATGAATGCCGCAATAAGGGCTGTTGTGCGCACGGGCCTCTACTGTGGGTTGGAAGTTTATGGTATTATGCGTGGCTACCAGGGAATGATAGAGGATGATATCACCAGACTTGAATCCCGCTCGGTTGCCAATATCATTCAACGGGGTGGAACGATTCTGAAAACTGCCCGCTGCAAAGAGTTTTTTGATTATGAAGGCCGTAAAAAGGCATATGAAAATTTAAAGAAAAAAGGCATCAATGGCCTGGTGATAATCGGCGGAGATGGTTCTTTTCGTGGTGCTGTAAAATTCAATGAAGAATTCAATGTTCCCTGCGTGGGTATAGCAGGCACTATTGATAAAGATATTCATGGTACAGATTTTACCATCGGGTTTGATACCGCCGTCAACACTGCTGTAGAAGCCATTGATAAAATAAGAGACACAATGGATGCGCACGACCGTATTTTTGTGATCGAAGTAATGGGTCGTGATGCAGGTTACATTGCCTTGCATAGTGGCATTGCCACCGGCGCTGAAAACATTTTGATCCCTGAAAGAAAAACAGATATTGATGAACTGCTTAAAAGTTTGCAGGAAACAAAACGAAGAAAAAAACTTGTCAACCTTATCGTTGTAGCAGAAGGAGAAAATTTTGGAGGTGCTGATGAGGTTCAAAAGAAGATCCTGCAGGAAATACCTACCGCGGAAATAAGGGTCTGCATCCTGGGACATATTCAACGCGGAGGTTCTCCTTCATGCCTGGACAGACTATTGGCAAGCAGAATGGGCTATCATGCCATCGAATGCCTGATCGAGGGAAGGTATAACGTTTTTGTAGGTATACTGAACAATAAAATGCACTATATACCTCTTGATGATGCCGTGAAGACAAAAGGCAAGATCGCCGATGAATGGATGAAAATTGTAAAAATTTTGGCGAGCTAAAAAAAATTACCGCTGCAGCAAATAAATTACTAACTAACCCAAACGAGAACCAGAGAGATATTATGACAAGAAACTTAGACAAGTACCTGTACAAGGAAATGGATAAAGAAGCGGCGATTGAACATACTTTTCACCGTACGAAAATTGTAGCCACCGTAGGCCCCGCCTGTGATACTTACGACAAACTCCTTGAATTGGTAAGAGCCGGGGTAAATATTTTCAGGTTAAATTTCTCCCACGGAACACATGAAAACAAAAAAATGATCATCGAATATATTCGGGAGTTGAATGAAAAGGAACCTTATAACATTTCTATTCTTGGTGATCTGCAGGGGCCTAAACTCAGAGTCGGAGAAATAGAGAATGGTTTAATAGAAATAGCACCGGGAGATGTTCTCACTTTTACAAACGAAAAACTGGTTGGTACAAAAGAAAGGATTTATGTTTCCTATCCTGATCTTTATAAAGATGTAAAGATTGGCAACACCATTATGATAGATGATGGTAAACTGGAAGTAAAAGTCTCGAAGATCTTAAAGAATAACGATGTACAGGTAGTCGTTACATTGGGTGGGCCTCTTTCTTCAAAGAAAGGAGTCAATTTGCCCGACACAAAAATTTCATTACCCGCCTTAACCGAAAAAGACCTGGTTGATCTTGATTTTGTTATTGAACAGGAACTGGATTGGGTTGCATTATCGTTTGTTCGTAGCGTGAAAGATCTTGTAATACTTCGGAATAAATTGGCGGCGGCAAAAAGCAAGACCAAGATCATTGCAAAAATTGAAAAACCCGAGGCACTTCAAAATATCCGGGATATCATAGTTGAAGCAGACGGAATCATGATCGCCCGTGGTGATCTCGGTGTTGAATTGCCTGTGGAACAAGTTCCGCTTATTCAGAAACAAATCATTCGCAAATCCCTTCATCGCGCAAAACCGGTAATCGTCGCCACGCAGATGATGGAAAGCATGATGGAAAGAACCAAGCCCAATCGCAGTGAGATAACAGATGTGGCAAATGCAGTGCTCGAAGGTGCTGACGCGGTTATGCTGAGTGCAGAAACAGCAACAGGTAAACATCCGACTCTGGTTGTTGAAACGATGAGGAAAATAATTATGGAAGTTGAACGAACTGATTACAGGTATAACCTCGAAGAAGTTTTACAACCTCAACCCCACTCTCCTTCTTTTCTCAGCGATGCCGTTTGTTATAATGCATGTAACCTGGCGAAAGATTGCAATGCAGACGCCCTGATCGGGATGACACAAAGTGGGTACACGGGTTTTATGTTGAGCAGTTACAGACCGAAATCACCTTTATATATTTTCACCAAGGAAAAATCACTCGTCAATCAACTAAGTCTTAGCTGGGGTGTACGTGCTTTTTATTATGCGGAGGAGGAAAGCCTTGATGATATCTTCCAGGATCAAATTGATATTTTGAAAGAACGGGGATTTCTTAAAACCGGCAACGTGGCCGTTAGTACAGGCAGTACTCCAATTCAATTGCATTTACCCACGAACATTTTGAAAATAACAAAGGTGGAGTAAAAAAAATTTCGTTCACAGGATTTTTAGCCGCCCATTGGGGATTGCTCTCCTTTGTGAATAAGTTTACCTTTCGAGTTTCATGCTTATTTCTTTACCCAATAATCTGCAACGGTAACATCGTTAGCAACTGCAAGAGATATTTTAAAAAGCGATTTATACAATGGTGTGTTTTTATACTTGTCCATATCATCTTTAGAAGCAAAAGTGGTGACATATACATGTTTTACCATGCCGCTGTCGCGAGGCGAAATATTTACACCCATTTCAAAATCTTTAACTGCTGAGTTTTTTGATAAGCTTACATAAATATTATCCAATGCTTTTATACTATCCGCGGCGGCATCTGTTTTAAATGTTATCATTACAATATGCCTTAGAAGAGTTGATGATGAATTGTTCGTTTGCGCAGTCGCACTAGTTCGAAATAAAAAAATTGCTAAAGCAGATAACAGGAGAGTAAAAAGCAATTTCTTCATAATTTGTTTTTAAGTAGTATACCAAAATTTTTATATCCCGTAAGATGCCCGGCTTTTTGAACAAGTTTTCTTGTACACTTTATAGATTTTTCATAGCATTTAATTCAATTGCCCGAAAGGCAAACAAAAAGCCACTGCATGAACAGAAAACTTATATGGGAACGGAAATTTGAAACCTGTGAGTTACTTCGGCCACACAGAAATGATAATGCCGGCTATCGCACAACCAAAAATGTTGTAGAAACTGTTGATGGCAAGAAGGGCCATTGGTCGTTTCTCATACAAATACGCATTGCAAATAGTCGCTGCAGAAAAACAAATACCCGCAATCAAGCCCACTTTACAACCGGTCATCCATCCACCGGGGCCGCCGATGCGGGAAATAATCAATGCAAGACCAATTGTAGTGATTATTATTGTAATGAATGACGAGATCATCAGTCCGGCCATACCTTTTTTTGCATTCGGGTCATTCACATTTACTCCGGCTGCCTTTATCCAGGCATTACGGAATAAAGCCGAATACCAAATAGCTCCAAGTAAAAAATACGCAACGGCTGCAACCAGCACTGCAAGCCAGTTAATGTTGGAGAAGATTCCTGTGTTCATGATAGTGGTTTTGGTTATTTATAGATAGAATTAAATTAAAAGAATCTGTCAGGAGATCACGTTCACAGTTTCATATAATTAAGATCAATAGAAAGATACAAAAACTTACTTGTTATTGAACTATCAGAGCTCCTTTATTTTAATGTTACGGAAAGAAACCATGAATCCATGGTCCTGCAAAGCAATATGCCCTTTTTTAAAAGTTCCGAAACCCGGCATCGTTTTAAATTTACTTCCGGCCACCATTTTATTCCAGTTGTCATCCCACATGGTGGTGGAGACAACATTTACTCCATTCAGGTAAAAATCAAGCTTGCCGTTTAAAATTTTTATCTCAACCTTATTCCACCCGCCCACAGGTTTTACCGTTTCCTTTTTGCAGGCGATCAGATCGTACAAATCACCGGCGTGATGTTTATAGATCTTTCCGTCTTCATTTTTGTCGTTATCCAATATTTGCATCTCAGGCCCGGTATTATAAGTGTCTTTATATTTATCAGGATCTTCGTTCACATCGAACATGATACCACTATTGCCACCTTCGGATATCTTCCATTCAAGCTTAAGATCAAAGTTTTGATATTCTTTATCCGTTACTATATCGCCGCCATCTTTTGCTGCAGGATCGAGATACAGAATGCCATCAGTAGCTTTCCATCCTGAGCCTGCGGGTCCATCTCCGTATTTGTGCCAGCCATTTGTTGTTTCTCCATCGAATAAAGAAAACCACCCATTATTAGTTTGTGAAAAAACTGTAACAGCCATCAGCATGGAAATTACAATCGATATATTTTTTTTCATGAAGTCGTTTTTATTTGCTGCTGTAATAAAAGTTGTGATTAATTATTTATTTTTCAATAAAAGAACGTATCTGACTATTGCTTCTGCACTATCCAGTGATAGTCCCGGGTGCGGCGTCATCATAATCTGACCCCATACGCCGCTTCCACCACTGATAACTTTTTTTGCAAGATGAGTGACAATGGTGTCGGACATGCCTGCATATTTATTGGCTACATCACGATAAGGAGGGCCGGTGAGTTTATCGTCCACCTGGTGACAGGTGAAACAATCATTTTTTGATGCTATTTCCAATCCTTTCTGATAATCGGGATTTTGTGTAATGTCATTCGTTTTTGTTTCTTCAGGTTTCGTTGCAGGTTCATTGCCTCCGCAGGCAGCGAGTACGAAAACAGTTAAAAAAGAAAAGAAAATTTTTTTCATTAATTAAAATTTGAGTTTAGTGTAAAGTTATTTATCCAGTCCTAAAATCGAGCGATTTAATTTTTCATCGCTTCCGGCGCTCGCAAAATCATCAAAGGCTTTTTCCGTAACACGAATGATATGATCTCTTATAAATACGGCTCCTTCTTTGGCGCCATCTTCCGCATTTTTGATACAACATTCCCATTCCAATACCGCCCAGCCTTTGTAATTGTATTGAGCCATCTTGCTGAAAATTGATTTGAAATCTACCTGCCCATCTCCCAACGAACGAAATCTTCCGGCACGATCTATCCAGCTTTGATAACCTCCGTACACTCCCTGTTTACCGGTTGGATTGAATTCTGCATCCTTGACATGAAACATTCTTATACGTTCATGATAGTTATCTATGTACTCAAGATAATCGAGGCATTGCAAAACAAAGTGAGAAGGATCATATAACAAACAAGCCCTCGGATGCTGGTTCACTTTTTCCAAAAACATTTCATAAGTGATCCCGTCATGCAGGTCTTCACCGGGATGTATTTCATAACAGAGATCCACCCCATTCTCATCAAAGACATTTAATATCGGCAACCAACGATTGGCGAGCTCTTTAAATCCTGTTTCAACAAGACCTCCCGGTCGCTGGGGCCATGGATACATTGTCGGCCAGAGTAATGCACCACTGAATGTAGCGTGCGCATTCAATCCAAAGTTTTGCGAAGCTTTGGCGGCCCATTTGAGTTGCTGTACGGCCCATTCCGTTCTCGCTTTTGAATTTCCATGAACTGCGGCAGGTGCAAATCCGTCAAACAAACTGTCATATGCCGGATGCACAGCAACTAATTGTCCTTGCAGATGTGTTGACAGCTCCGTTATCTCTAACCCACATTCATTGACTAATCCTTTTAATTCATCAGCATAAGTTTTACTTTCCGCTGCTTTTTGCAGATCGATACATCGAGCATCCCATGTGGGAATTTGCACACCGACAAATCCAAGACTTTTCACCCATTGACAAATTGATCTCAAATTGTTGAATGGGTCGCTATCGCCCATGAACTGTGCTAAAAAAATCGCAGGGCCTTTAATCGTAGTCATATTGGTTAGTTATTTATTAGTTGTTGCCAGTTACCTGTTATCAGTAATGGGCAACATTTTATAGAATGAAGTCAATCCACTTCTGATCATTCTTTCCACTCTTGATTACAGTTTCAATAAATGCCATTCCTCTTACTCCATCTTCTATTCCCGGAAAATCTAACCATTCAGGTTTAGGTTGTTCGCCTTTTATTTGAGCTTGTACACAAAGAGCAAAATTGCGATAGTGATTTGCAAACGCTTCAAGGTAACCTTCGGGATGACCAGCCGGTGTTCTTGTATTATGCGCTGCAAACGAACTTAGATACCCTGTTCCCGCTCTCAAAACTTCCGCAGGTTTGTCAAGCCATCTTAATAACAATGTATTTGCATCTTCCTGCTGCCAAACAAGACCGCCTTTTTCACCATACACTCTCACTTTAATATTATTTTCTTCTCCGGCTGCAATTTGCGTGGCAAACAAAACGCCGCTTGCTCCGGTGCTAAATTTTAAAAGTGCAGCCCCGTCATCATCGAGTTTTCTTCCTTCGACTACAATATTTATATCAGCACAAATTTTTGTAACCTGTAATCCTGCTACATATTCGGCAAGATTGAATGCATGCGTACCAATATCACCCATTGCGCCGGCAGCACCACTTCGTAGTGGATCCGTCCTCCACTCTGCCTGTTTTTGATTTGAGCCTTCAAGGAAAGTGCTTAACCATCCTTGCGGATATTCAACATAAACTTTTCGAATCTTTCCAAGTCTTCCGCTCAACACTTGTTGCCTCGCTTCTTTTACCATTGGGTATCCCGTGTAGGTATGTGTAAGACAGAAATATTTTTTTGATTTAGCAGCGATTTCTTTTAGCTGTTTTGCTTCAGCAAGATCAAAAGTCATGGGTTTATCAAGCACCACATGAAAACCATTTTCCAATGCAAGTTTTGATGGTTCAAAATGAAGATGATTAGGAGTAACGATACTGACAAAATCCATCCTTTCACTTGCTGGCAATTCACTTTCTGTCCGTATCATTTCTTTATATGATTCGTAAACTCTTTCGGGTGGAAGATGTAAAATTTCTCCTTGTTGTTTTGATTTCTTCGGATCGCTGCTGAATGCACCGCAAACCAATTCAATTTCTCCATCCATATTAGCAGCAATGCGATGAACAGCGCCAATGAATGCCCCCGGTCCGCCACCTATCATCCCCATTTTTAATTTTCTGTTTGTCGTCATAATGGTTTATGTAAATTTATTTCATCATGCAAAGCAAAAATGTATTTTTAAAAATAGTACATTTAGTTTTTCTAACCACACTAACAAAGTAACGATATGCACGCCATCAACAAAAAACAACTTTTTCTCGCCAGCCGCATTGCGTTAATTTTTACTGCAATGACTTTTGCTTTCAGAGCAGGTTTGGAAGGCATTTGGGGTACTGAATTTACATTGACAAAAGAACAGCTCGGTTGGATATTTTCCCCCGCATTTTATGGATTTACTCTGGCCATGATATTCGGTGGCCCCTTGTGTGACGTCATTGGAATGAAGAGACTATTGGTACTTGCCTTTATTGGTCATGTTGCAGGTGTAGTTGTTTACCTGACTGCAAAAGATGCCACAATGCTTTTTGTTGGAACACTTTGTATTGGCATCGGAAACGGAATGGTAGAAGCTGCGTGCAATCCGCTAACAGTTACTTTGTTTCCTGAAAACAAAACGACGATGTTGAATCGTTTTCATGTGTGGTTTCCCGGCGGTATTGTCATCGGTGGCATTTTGTCTTATTTTATCATCGATCAATGGCATTTGAATTGGCGTATACTCATTGCTTTATTATTTGTTCCTGCCATCATTTATGGCATTATGTTTTTAAAATTGAAATTTCCGCAAACAGAAAGAGTGACCAAAGGGGTGAGTACAGCAAAAATGTTTTCATCTTGTGTAAGCCCGTTGTTCCTCATAATGCTTGCATGCATGTTTTTAACCGCAGCCACTGAACTCGGTACTAATCAGTGGTTGGGCGCATTACTGCAGGGTGCCGGTGTATCGGGCATATTGGTACTCGTTTTTATCAATGGTTTGATGGCGGTAGGCCGTTCTTTTGCAGGCCCGTTTGTGCATCGGTTAAATCCAAATGGTATGTTGGTTGTGTCGGCTTTTCTCGCCTGTATAGGCTTGTTCCTGTTGAGTAGATCTACAGGTTACGCAGCCTTTGGTGCCGCATTTGTATTTGCTGCCGGTATTTGTTTTTTCTGGCCAACCATGTTGGGCTTTGTTTCTGAATATTTACCAAACACTGGAGCACTAGGTCTTTCGTTGATGGGAGGTGCAGGCATGTTTTCCACTTCGCTGGTGATTCCGTTAATGGGAAAATGGTATGATAATTTTAAATCGGCTGCTATCCAGGCGGGTAATTCTGCGCAGCAGGCAGATGCTATTGCCGGCTCTAATACATTTTTGAAAGTGGCAATAATGCCGGCAATTGTTCTTGTAGTTTTTATCATAATATACGCCGTCAGAAGAAACCACTATAGGAAGGTCGAAATTGTAAGCCCTGTATAAATTATCAAAATCAAACACTTTGAAAACAACCACGAGATTTCAGCTATCCGTAATGATGTTCCTCGAATTTTTTGTTTGGGGAGCATGGTACACAACCATTGCAGTGTACATGTCGAATCATGGCATGGCCAATTTAACGCATTGGGCATTTACTGTGAATCCGATCGCAGCTATCATTGCTCCATTTTTTATAGGATTGATAGCAGACAGGTATTTCGCTTCTGAAAAAGTACTGGCCATTTTGCACATACTGGGAGCAGTATTTATGTTTTTAACTCCCTTTGCCGTCAATAATCCTGTAGTCTTTATTCTTTTGTTGCTGGCATATAATATATGTTACATGCCGACAATTAGTTTGGCAAATACTGTTTGTTTCCATATCATGTCAGACCAGGAAAAACAATTTCCCATAATACGCGTATTCGGAACAATCGGGTGGATCGTTGCGGGATTAATAATAAGTTTCGTCCTTAGCAATTTTGTTGCTCCGGGGTTAAAAGCAGAAGAAACTGCGATGCCATTATACTTAACCGCAGCGGGCAGTTTATTGTTAGGATTATACAGCTTTACATTACCACACACACCGCCACCTGCAAAGGGAAAAAAGGTGTCGGCAAAAAGCATTATTGGTGCGGATGCCTTCAAACAACTTGGCAGTCGTTCTTTTTACATTTTTTTACTTAGCTCATTTTTGATATGCATTCCACTTGCAGCTTATTACAATTTTACCCAGGTATTTTTAGAAAGTGCAAAATTTAAAAACATCGCTGCAACGCAAACGATAGGACAGGCGTCTGAAACTTTGTTCATGTTACTGATGCCCCTGTTTTTTGTAAGGTTAGGTATTAAATGGATGCTGGCGGCGGGCATGCTTGCCTGGGTATTGCGATATTCACTTTTTGCTTTAGGCGCTCCTGACCTTGTGACATGGATGATAGTAACAGGCATAGCATTGCATGGAGTATGTTATGATTTTTTCTTTGTAGCCGGGCAAATATATATTGACAAAAAAGCAAATGCACAAATAAGGGCACAGGCACAGGGTCTGATCATTTTTGTTACGTATGGTGTCGGAATGCTTGTAGGAGCACAGATCGCGGGAACAGTTTATGATAGCTTTTTAGGTAATGCATCTTCGCTCACACTGGCTCAATGGGAAAGTTTCTGGTGGATACCTGCAGCATTCGCAGCAGTTGTATTGGTAATATTTGTTTTACTTTTTAAAGAAAAGCAAAAAACTGTTCCCGGTAAAGAAGAAACTGTTGCGATGGTGTAATTGCATCAAGTTCGAAACAAATATTTAAGTATATTCATGCTTTCTTTAAACCTATATCACAAATAAAAAAATTATTTAACCTTTCATTGATACCCTGATTTTTTTAAACGATTGCTGTAAATGAAAAAAACAAATCGAAGGGAAGCTCTGAAATATCTTGCTTTAAGTTCTATTGCGATGAGTGCCGGCAGTTCTGTTTCGTTTGCCGGATTTACTAAAGACAGCTTCAAACTAAAAGGAAACATTAATCATTCAGTCTGTCCATGGGCTTATAATTTTCTGACGCTCGATGAACTTTGCCAGGTTGTAAAAGACATTGGTTTTAATGCTATTGATCTTCTTGCACCAAAAGACTGGCCCATCGTTCAGAAATATGGTATTGACAGCCCCATGTGTTATATAGCCGGAAAAGTGAGCTTGACAGACGGTTTTAATGACGAACAATTTCATGAGCAATTGATAAAAGATTACCTGGATGTAATTCCGTTGATGAAAAAAGCAGGTTATAAAAACCTGATCTGTTTCAGCGGAAGCAGGCGAGGTATGGATGACGAAACAGGTTTTAAAAATTGTATCGAAGGTCTTCAAAAGATTTTGCCGCTTGCGGAAAAAAACAATGTAATTCTCCAGATGGAATTGTTGAACAGCAGAGTGGATCACAAAGATTATATGTGCGACAAAAGTTCCTGGGGAGTGGAACTTGCAAAAAGAATAGGTTCTCCAAACTTTAAGTTGTTGTTTGACATATATCACATGCAAATTGATGAAGGAGATATCATAAGAACTATAAAAGACAATCATCAATATTTTGGCCATTATCATACGGGTGGCGTGCCGGGAAGACATATTATTGATGAAACGCAGGAACTGTATTATCCTGCCATCATGAAGGCAATTGTTGAAACAGGATTCACTGATTACGTAGCGCAGGAGTTTGTACCGACAGGCACGAATGATGAAAAAATTGCACAGCTCAAAAAAGCAATTCAGATCTGTGATGTATGATGGAAGGCCTCACCTAACCTCTCCAAAGGAGAGGAACAGCACGCAACCCTCCCATTCCAGGGAAACCGAATATTATTTGATTTTTCTGAGATGTTGAATAAAGAAGCAGGGTTAATGTGGTAGTGATAAAGACGAGTAAGATTTGCGGTACCGTCCTTCTCCTTTGGAGAAGGATAAGAGGATGAGGCCATAAAAACAAAACGAAAACAATAACGATAAATCTTCACTATGCCAGAAAACTATGATGCCATTGTAATTGGTTCCGGAATCACCGGCGGTTGGGCCGCAAAAGAATTATGCGAAAAAGGTTTAAAGGTTATTATGCTGGAGCGTGGACAGGATATTCCGCATGTCTCAGGTTATGCAGATGCTAATAAACCGGCGTGGGAGTACCCTCATCGCGGCAGCCGCACACAGCAAATGATAAAAGATTATCCTGTTCTTAAAAGAGATTACCCGCTCAATGAAAGAAATCTTTCATATTGGGCAAGTGACAAAGATTGCCCTTATACCGAAGTAAAAAGATTTGATTGGTTTCGCGGTTATCATGTAGGCGGTCGTTCGCTGATGTGGGGAAGACAGAGCTATCGTTGGAGTGATTTAGATTTTGAAGCAAATGCCAAAGATGGAATTGCTGTTGACTGGCCGATACGTTATAAAGACATTGAACCATGGTACGATCATGTTGAAAGCTTTATAGGAGTAAGCGGATCATTAGATGGATTGGCACAACTTCCCGATGGTAAATTTCAGCCGCCGATGGATATGAATTGCGTAGAAAAAGATGTTGCTGACAGAATAAAACAAAAGTATGAACACAGACGAATGATCATTGGTCGTGCTGCTAATCTCACAAAAGCAAAGCCTGATGAAAACCGCCAGTGTAATTTCAGAAATATGTGTGCCAATGGTTGTCCTTTCGGTGGTTACTTTAGTACACAGGCATCTACATTACCGGCAGCAAGAAAAACCGGCAACCTTACACTTCGTCCCTTCTCCATCGTTACAAAAATTATTTACGATAAAGACAAAAAGAAAGCAACAGGTGTAGAAGTGCTGGATGCGGAGACAAACAAAACCTATACTTACAATTCAAAAATAGTTTTTCTCTGCGCTTCCACATTAAATTCTGCCTGGGTGCTTTTGAATTCTGCTACTGATGTTTGGCCTGATGGTTTAGGGAGCAGCAGCGGTGAGTTGGGGCATAATTTAATGGATCATCATCTCGGTGTGGGTGCCGGTGGTGATGTGGAAGGTTATGAAGACAAATATTTTTATGGCTTCAGACCAAACGGAGTCTATATTCCACGCTATCGAAATTTGTTTGGCGATAAAAGAGATTACATACGTGGATTTGGTTACCAGGGCGGAGCCAGCAGGCAAGGCTGGAGCCGCGGGGTGGCTGAATTAAGTATCGGCGCTGATCTCAAGGAAGCAACATCACAACCCGGGCATTGGAGCATCGGCATGGGTGGCTTTGGTGAAACACTTCCTAATCATGAAAATAAAGCCACGCTTGATAAAACAAGAAAAGATAAATGGGGTTTGAATATCCTCGCTATTGATTGCATGCTCAGGGATAATGAATTAAAGATGAGAAAAGACATGATAAGTGATGCTGTTGAAATGCTGGAAGCAGCAGGAGTAAAAAATGTAAAAGGTCGTGATGGGGATGGTACGTTGGGTCGCGGTATTCATGAAATGGGAACTGCAAGAATGGGCCGTGATGCAAAAACATCTGTTCTCAATGCACACAACCAGGTTTGGGATTGTAAGAATGTTTTTGTAACGGATGGCGCATGCATGGTTTCATCCGCTTGTCAAAACCCGTCACTTACTTATATGGCATTAACAGCACGAGCCGCTGATTACGCCGTTAGCGAATTAAAGAAAATGAATCTTTAAGCCTCCTAAATCCCTCTGCGGGGATTTTAGGAAATTTGTTGAATAAAGAATAGAAACTTGAAATGCTTACTTACAGAATTTAAAAAATAAAAAGACGGCCTCGTTCCCTCTCCTTTGGAGAGGGAACGAGGGGGGTGAGGCCTATGCCCGGAAACGATACTACGATAGTAAACATCAATAATAAAGGAGTTGATCAAAATACTTTTGATGCAATTGTGATCGGCTCCGGCATCAGCGGTGGCTGGGCTGCAAAAGAATTATGTGACAATGGCGTAAAGACTTTATTGCTGGAAAGAGGAAGAGATGTAAAACACATTAAAGATTATCCAACAACAAATACAAACCTATGGGAATTCCCTCATCGCGGAAGAATGCCGCTTGAGGTGGAAAAAGAGAATCCAATTGTATCACGGTGCTATGCGTTCGGAGAAGCAACAAATCATTTTTTTGTAAAAGATAAAGAACATCCTTACGTACAGGAAAAACCATTCGATTGGATCCGTGGTTACCAGGTTGGTGGTAAATCGCTTCTATGGGCAAGAGCCACTCAACGCTGGAGCAAATTCGATTTTGCAGGCCCGGCAAGAGATGGCTTTGGTGATTGGCCTATAACTTATGAAGACATTGCTCCATGGTATTCTCATGTAGAATTGTTTGCCGGAATAAGTGGCAATAAGGATGGGTTGGAAACAATGCCAGACGGTGAATTTCTTCCTCCCTGGGAATTGAATTGCGTGGAAAAAGACATGCAACAAAGGATCAATGCCAGCTATAAAGATCGAAATGTTATCATCGGTCGTTGCGCTCACTTAACGCAACCCAGGGATATTCATTTTCAGCAGGGACGTGTACAATGCCAGGCAAGAGTCGTGTGTGAAAGAGGCTGTCCATTTGGTGGCTATTTTAGTTCCAACTCCTCTACCCTCCCATGGGCTGAAAAAACAGGCAATCTTACATTGATGCCACATTCAGTCGTACATTCTATTATTTACGATGACAAAAAAGGAAAAGCTGTAGGAGTACGGGTCATTCATGCTGAAACAAAACAATCGACTGAATATTTTGCTAAAATAATTTTTGTGAATGCGGCTTGCCTGAATACAAACCTGGTATTATTAAATTCTACATCCAATCGTTTTCCAAATGGATTTGGAAACGATAATGGATTGCTTGGAAAATATGTTGCGTTTCATAATTATCGCGGCACCATCACAGCAACAATGGATGGTTATCTTGATAAATATTATTATGGTCAGAAACCGACAGGGGCTATGTTACCGAATTTCAGAAATGTTTATAAACAGGAAATGGATTTCTTGAGAGGTTATATGACCCATTTCAGTGCAAACAGGGGAAATGCAGATGTAAAACCCGGCGAAGAAGAGATAGGCGGAAAGTATAAAGACACGCAGTCACTGGCAGGCGGATGGTATGTTTATATGATGATGCAGGGTGAAACAATTCCGAAAGAAACAAATCATGTACGACTGAGCAAAGATGAAAAGGATGATTGGGGAATTCCGCAACTTGTTACTTCTGTCGGCTATGATGACAATGACGAAAAAGTTTTAAAAGATTTTTTGGAGCAGGGAGCTGAAATGCTGGATAAAGCAGGTTGTAAAAACATCACTCCTCATGATAGCAAACAAGCCCCTGGCTTAGACATACATGAAATGGGTGGTGTAAGAATGGGAAAAGATCCTAAAAAATCAATGCTGAACAAATGGAACCAATTCCATAATTGCCCGAATGTATTTGTAACAGATGGATCATGCATGGCATCAACCAGCACACAAAATCCATCTTTGACTTTTATGGCAATTACCGCAAGAGCAGCTAATCATGCCGTAGAAGAATTGAAAAAAGGAAATTTATAATAACGATAAAAAAACATCAACTCTAAACTTATAAATTTTTATTATGGATAGAAGAGAGCTTTTAAAAATGATTGCCTTACTAACGGGCGGGGCCGTTGTAGGTGCAGATGCTTTTCTTACAGGTTGTAAAAACCCGGAAACGAATACGGGGTTAGCTTTTAGTGAAGAAGACATCCCTTACCTCGACGAAGTTTCTGAAACTATTTTGCCCAAGACCAGCACACCCGGTGCAAAAGATGCAAAAGTTGGTCAATTCATTACTGTAATTGTGAATGATTGTTACGACGATGATGACCAAAAAACTTTTCATGAGGGCATGAAAACATTGAAGGATGCCTTTGATAAAAAATACGGTCATTCTTTTATGAAAGGTACGCCGCAGGAGCGCCATGATTTCTTGGTGGCACTTGACCAGGAATCAAAAGACTATCAGAAAAAAAGATCAGATGCAATGAGTGATCCCAATAAAAAAGATAAAATGCCTAATCATTATTTTACACTGATGAAACAACTTACTCTTTGGGGCTATTTTACCTCGAAGGAAGGAATGGAACAGGCACTTCGTTACAATCCGGTTCCCGGGCATTACGATGGTTGCGTAGATTATAAATCGGGTGAAAAATTATATGTTGGGCTTGGCGGATAATCCTACAGTAAAACATTGTCTCCATTTAATCAATAAAAATATTTTCATGAATCATAAACGCAGAGAATTTTTAAAAATGAGCGGCACTTTTGCGGCAAGCCTTGCATTGGCGCCTGTTGCCGAAAAACTTTTCGCAGGGGGAATAGGAACTGCAAAACTGGATAAGTTTGGAATGCAGTTGTGGACAGTGAAAAATGCACTTGCAAAAGATCCGCAGGGAGTATTGAAACAATTAGCCGATGACGGTTACAAGCAAATTGAAAGCTTTGAAGGAAGTAAAGGTATATTTTGGGGAATGAATAATACCGACTTCAAAAAATATATGGATGATTTGGACATGAAGATCATTTCAAGTCATTGTGATATTAATAAGGATTTTGAAAAAAAGGCGGATGAAGCAGCAGCCATAGGCATGAACTACCTCCTGTCGCCATACATTGCCGTCCAGAAAACAGTAGATGATTATAAAAAAATTGCTGACCAGTTTAATAAGTGTGGTGAGACATGCAAAAAAGCGGGGATCAGGTTTGGTTACCACAATCATGATCATGATTTCAAAGAGATCGATAATCAACCTGCGCTGGATATTTATATGCAAAACACCGATCCGTCACTTGTCGACTATGAAATGGATATCTATTGGGTTGTTACAGCCGGGCAGGATCCTGAAGCATGGCTAAAAAAATATAAGGATCGTTTTCGTCTGTGCCACATTAAAGACAGGATGAAGGACACTACTGAAAGAGACGCTTCTTGCATTCTTGGCGAAGGAAGTATTGATTTCCCTAAGATCATAAAAACGGCAAAGGAAAATGGTGTACAATATTATATTGTAGAACAGGAACGTTATGACAATACTACTGAAATGGGTTGTGCAAAAGCAGATGCCGATTATTTGAAGAAGTTTAGGTTTTAGAACCAAGATTTACCTGACTAAACAGGATTTCGGGGGGGATTTGAATATTAATATTATCCTTGATTTTATATTGGCGATTAAATCTTCTTTCTTTAGCCGGGACAAGAAAATAGATTAACGGAGTTTTTTATTTTTTACTTTTGAATTTTTAATTCCTGATCTTGCTCAAACTCCTCGATATACTTTTCACATTGGCTCACTTTGTTCTGATCGGCTTCAATTTGTTTGGTTGGATTTGGAGAAAAACAAGAAAGCTACATTTGATCACTGTTTCGGCAACTGTTTTTTCCTGGTTCATACTCGGCATTTGGTTTGGTTGGGGTTATTGCCCTATTACAGCCTGGCAATGGCATGTGAAAGAAAAATTAGGAGAAACCAATCTTCCGAATTCATTTGTAAAATACTTTGCAGATAAGATCACCGGGGGGAATATCGACCCGTCTGTTGTAAATGACGCTACACTCACCATTTTTCTTCTCATCGTTGTCATCACCGTCTATTTAAACTTTTTCAGAAAAAGAAAAATTTCATCTCTTAAATTTTAATTCACATTTCTCTTTTTCTTTTGGCAATGATTTTGCATTGTTGTGCTCAAAAACAATCTTAGCCTTATGCAAACAGATACTCCTGAAATAAGGTTGAAGCAGGAATTGGTCAATAGCATTATGCACGGCTTTGGTATTTTGTTCGGTATCATTTCCATTCCCATTCTTATTACTCTCTCTGCAAAAGGCGATAATCTTAATGCAGTTATAGGTTCCGGTGTATATGGTTTTACTTTTTTAATGGTCTTTACTTTTTCCACCTTGTATCACGGATTTCAACATGAGAAGGTAAAACGGGCTTTGAAAATACTGGATCATATCAGCATTTACTATTTAATTGCCGGAACGTACACGCCGCTGATCCTTATTTATAATTACAATAGCTTTGGAATTACCCTACTTTGCATTCTTTGGTTTCTGACACTTATCGGCACCATTTTTAAAATCTTTTACTGCGGCAAATGGGAAATTGTGTCAACCGCGATTTACTTACTAATGGGATGGAGCATGCTTGCCGGTGGAAATGCGTTTTTTTCAAAAATGCCGGATTCGGTTTTTCAAATGGTAATCGCCGGCGGAATTATTTACAGTTTTGGTGTTATATTTTACCTGTGGGAAAAGTACACTTACAGTCACGCCTTCTGGCATTTATGTGTTTTAGCCGCGGCTATTTGTCACTACGTAGCTATTCTATTATCTGTATAGACACACCGCTCAAAGATACAGCCTGCAGTGAATATTTAGCTTCTCTGCGTTATCGCTTTGCATGATTTTTATTATGCTATGAATTGAAGTTTGTCATATTCTGCCCTTTTGACCCGGTTTACCTTTAGTCAACTAAAATTTTTTCTATGAGTACTCCCGATACACTGGATCTTAAAAAACAAGTTCCTCCCGCACAAAAAGAAAAACTTTCCAAAAAATTTGTCTTCGCATTTAAAGAAGGTGATGGCAAAAACAAACAATTACTTGGTGGTAAAGGCGCCAATCTTTGCGAAATGACGCAGATTGGGTTGAATGTTCCTCCGGGTTTTGTTATTTCTACAGATGCTTGTCTCACTTATCTTGCCAATGATGATCATGCTCTCCCTCCTGGTGTTATTACACAGGTTAACGAACACATGAAGGAAGTAGAACAGGCAAGTGGTAAAAGATTTGGTGATCCTCAAAACCCTTTATTGGTTTCTGTTCGTTCCGGTTCAGCTTTATCAATGCCCGGAATGATGGACACTATTCTCAATCTTGGATTGAATCAGAAAACATTGCAGGGCCTTATCGCACAAACCGGTAACGAAAGGTTTAGCTATGATGCTTATCGTCGCTTCATCCAGCTTTTTGGTAAAGTAGCATTAGGAGTGCCTGATGAAAAATTTGACAAAATATTTGAAGATGTAAAACACAAAGCCGGTGTAAAACTTGACATTGGTTTAAATACAGAAAATCTGAAAGAAATCAGTCAGCGTTTTATACAAGCTGTAAAAGATCATACAGGCAAGCCATTCCCTGAAGATGTTTATGAACAATTAGAAATAGCTATCAAGGCTGTTTTCAATTCATGGATGGGAAAGAGAGCTATTGACTATCGCCGTGAGTTCAACATTACTCCCAAAATGGCAAATGGTACTGCTGTGAATGTAGTCGCCATGGTATTCGGCAATATGGGTAATGATAGCGCAACAGGTGTTGCTTTCACACGAGACCCGGGAACAGGTGAAAATATTTTCTTTGGCGAATATCTTGTAAATGCACAGGGCGAAGATGTAGTGGCTGGGATCAGAACACCAAGACCTGTTTTACAATTACAGGAAGAAATGCCTGACCTGTATCGCCAGTTAGAAGAGCTGCGCGATAAATTAGAAAGTCATTATAAAGAAATACAGGATTTTGAATTTACTATCGAAAAAGGGGTTCTTTATTGCCTGCAAACACGCAATGGTAAAATGAATACCATTGCCATGGTTCGCACTTCAGTTGAAATGGAAAAAGAAGGGTTGATAACAAAACCAGAAGCGCTGTTGAGAATAAAACCTGAAATGCTTGAACAACTATTGCACCCCCGTTTAGATTCATCACACAAAATAACACCATTGGCACAAGGTCTTCCTGCTTCACCGGGAGCCGCTTCAGGTCAATGTGTTTTTGATGCAGACAGGGCTGAACTTTTAGGTCATGCCGGTCAGAAAGTAATTCTTGTTCGTGAAGAAACAAAGCCGGAAGATATCCACGGTTTTTTTGCTGCGCAGGGAATTCTTACAAGTCGCGGCGGAAAAACTTCTCATGCTGCTGTAGTAGCAAGAGGAATGGGCAAACCTTGCGTGGCAGGAGCAGAAGGAATTCATGTTGATGTAAAACTGCGCCAGGCAAAAATCGGCGAAAGAACATTGCATGAAGGAGACTTCATCACAATTGATGGTGGAACAGGTTATGTATACCAGGGAGTAATACCTACTGTTGAACCTACATTCAGTGAAGAATTAAAAACATTATTGCAATGGGCAGATGCAGCCGCTCAATTGAAAGTGATGGCTAATGCCGATACTCCTGAAGCAGCGCTAAAAGCTTTGAGCTACGGAGCTATGGGTATTGGTTTGTGCCGTACAGAAAGAATGTTCAATGCACCCGAACGTTTGCCAATCGTAGTGGAAATGATCCTTGCCAATACAGAAGAAGAGAGGCTTGCCGCTTTGAATCAATTGTTGCCTATCCAAAAACAGGATTTCAAAGAAATTCTTACAGCAATGGCGCCAAGGCCGGTTACCGTTCGTTTACTCGATCCTCCGATTCATGAATTTTTACCAACAGAGGATGAGTTGAGAGAAGAACTGATTCACTTGCGTCATTTGAAAGACACAGCAAGCGGTGTAAATAATTTATTCAACAGTCTTCGTCTGCTCCATGCATATGATGAAAATGCAAAAGCTAAGCTTCCGTTTAATGAAAAAGGGGTAGAACTTATCGACCAGGCTATCATGAAGAAAGAACAAATGCTGAAGAAAAGTCATGACCTGTACGAAGTAAATCCGATGCTGGGCCACCGCGGAGTAAGGCTAGGTCTCACCTATCCTGAAATTTATAAAATGCAGATACAGGCAGTACTTGAAGCTGCAGCAGAATGCCAGAAAGATGGTATCGAAGTACGTCCTGAAATTATGGTACCACAGGTTTGTAACGCAGAAGAATTGAAACAGGTAAAAGCTTATGTAGAAGAAATAAAACAAAAGATCGAAACTGAAAAAGGAATCAAGCTTGTATTCAAATTTGGAACCATGATAGAAGTGGTAAGAGCTTGCATAACGGCTGATGAATTAGCAAAAGAAGCAGAATTCTTCTCATTCGGTACAAATGACTTAACGCAGGCCACTTTCTCGTTCTCAAGAGAAGATGCTGAAAATAAATTCTTGCCTTTGTATGCCGAGAAAGATATTCTGCCGGACAACCCCTTTGAAATAATTGATATAAACGGAGTAGGTAAACTAATGAGGTTCGCAGTAGAATGGGGTCGCAAAGCAAATCCTGAACTAAAAGTTGGAATTTGCGGCGAACATGGTGGTCAGCCTGATTCAATTCGTTTCTGCCATGAACTTGGCCTCACGTATGTTTCGTGCTCAGGCCCAAGAGTTCCTGTAGCCAGGCTGGCAGCAGCTCATGCCAAATTAGGAGAATCTAAAAACAGTTCTTTATAAACCGTCCCAGGCACAATTCCTCACAAACTGTCCCGACATGTCGGGACAGTTTTATTTTCCGAACTTTCCACACTGATTGAGGACAATTGAGCTTATGAAATCAATTCTTTCAACATCGATCTTTTTATTTTTTTCAACTGCCATCTATTGCCAACAAGTTGATAGTATCGCTTTTCATTTGTACACGGATAGTTTAAAGAAGGGACAACATAACTACATAAATGTTGACGGAAAACTTTCCGACGGCCATTGGTTGCCGCTCACAGCAAAAGAAATTCAGTTCTCCACTTCTGCCGGAAGATTCGAGGGTAATGATCTTATTCTGCCTGCAGATATTGAAAAAGACACAATAAAAATAAAAGCCATACTCAAAAGTAATCCCCTGCTCCAAAAAGAAATTACAGTATGGATAAAGAAATTGCCTGATCCCGTTCACCTGCCACATAATGCAAATAAAAAAAAATCCGACCCAGCAAGGTTTCAAGATAAATAACTCCTTGCGTCTATGCGACCAGTTCGCTAAATTTCCGAATCAATTTTTATCAAAAGTTCAAATTTTTTTGATCAGTCACTCCTGTACCGCCCATGCAAGACCATCAGGTCCGCCGCCTGCCTCAATGTGGTGTGTAACTTCCAAAGTTTTAAGATCAATAACAACTATATAATTATCCGGTGTGCAGGCAACAAAAGCGCGGGAGCCATTGGGATCCATCAAAATTCCCGCTGCACCATGACCGATTGCGACTTTTTTTATTTCCTTTCTTGTTTTAACGTCATAAATAGTCAGATCTCCTGATGCAAGACTTGAAATGAAAACCATTTTACCATTAGGTGTAAATTTCAAACGGTTAGCGCCACGAACCTTCGCATCAATTGTCGCTACCTGCTTTTTTGCGATGGGATCAATGATATAAATATTTCCGTCTTCAGCAGATGCCGTCCATAATTCACTTCCGTCGGGTGATACATCAAATCCCTCCGCTCCCGCTGCAGTGGGCACGATGGTTTCCATCCAATCTTCGTGAGGCCTGGCATCTTTAGGTGCAAATGACGGAGGCGGGATCAAGGTATCGGCAAGAATGCTAACAGTTCCCGAAGAGACATTAGTAGTGTAAATTCTTTTTGCATCGGCAGTAACAAAGATCATGTGTGTCCTGTTTTGTCCCGTTCCCATGCTCCAATCGAGTTTGCCGTTTGCTGGATCATAACGACCAATCGCTTTGGAACCTTCTGCAGTGAACCACGCTTTACCATCAACAAACGTAAGACCATGAGGTCCCCACAATGGACGTGTATCAATATTGATCAAAGGCTTTTGTTTAATAAGATCAATTACGTTCAGTTCGTGCAGGCTGCCACCACCATAAATAGAGACGTATGCTGTCTTTCCGTCTGAAGAAGCTACTACTTCGTGCGGGTCACTGCCTACAGGAATTCGAACAACAACTTTGAATGTAGACGGATCTACAATAGCCAGTATATGATCGGTTTTGGAAAGTGCCAGCAATGATTGATGTGGCGTAGGTGTAGATTGAGCATTGCATGCTGTTGATGAGTAAATGAATGTTATCATCAAAAAATTTACTGCAATTGTTCGGAACATGTGGCATATTGAATTTTTCATTGTTGAAGTATTTTGAATGAATCTGCACAAAAGTACTGGGTTTTCAAATTTACTCCACTCCTTTTACATTCATTTCAATTGTATATACAGATTCAGAAGCAGTGATAAATAAAATATTTTTCTTCTTTCCACTAAAACAAAGATTAGCTGTCCACTTTTCCGGCACATTAATGCTTTCAATCTTTTCCCCCTGCGGATTATAAATCGTAACGCCGTTACCTGTGAGATAAACATTCCCTTTTTTATCCAGTGTCATTCCATCAGAACCCTGTTCACAAAAAAGTTGTTTCTCCGACAGGCTTCCATCATCATTGATCTTGTACTTATAAGTTTTGTTGTCACCAATATCAGCCACATACAAAAATTTTCCATCAGGCGTGCCCACTATTCCATTTGGCTTTACGATATCATCATCCACAATAAGAGCCTGTTTTTTCCCTTTTGGCAGATAATATACATTCTCCTTTTTTATGTCAGGTGTTGTCCTGGTCCAATAAGGTCGCTGGTAATAAGGATCGGTAAAATAAATTCCTCCTTTCAGATCTTCCCAAAGATCATTGGGACCATTGAGGCGGTAGCCCTCAAAATCTTTCAACAACACAGTTACATTTCCCTTCGGATCGATTGACCATAATTCATCTTTTTCATCAGCACAGGTCAGTAAATTTCCGTTATGATCAAAATATGTTCCGTTGGATCTGCCCGCTTTGTCCACAAAAACTGAAAGCTTTCCTTGAACATCATACTTCCATATCTTATCATTTGGCTGATCGGTAAAGAAAACATTTCCATGTTTATCAACAGAAGCTCCTTCAGTAAAACTGAATTGATTTGATATTAATTTCAGTTCAGCACCTTTGGCAACAAGACTGTCTTGATCATTTTTCTGAATATTTTTCATTGGAATATCTTTTGTAAACGATAATACAGATAAAATAAAAAAACAAAAAACAAGCCCGTTAAAAATCCTTAGCATAAAATTTATTTTTAATGGTCTATAACTAAAAGAGATTTCGACATACGGAGTCTTGTCATGCCGACGAAGGAGGTATCCCAGACACTTCTGCATTAAAGATTGCTTCAAATTACGTAACAATTTTATTAACTTGCGAGAGTCAGAGATTTCTCACCTGCCTTTCATTTAGTTTGTAATTATCGTACTTAACCGGCTCGAAATGACAAGACCCCAGGATGAATATATTTTTTTCAATAACACAGCCGGTTACACAAACTGGCTGATCACCAAAACACCAATCAATCCAATCACCGATACAACTGTTTCCATCACTGTCCATGAACGAAATGTATCTTTCACCGATATTCCAAAATATTCTTTGAACATCCAGAAGCCGGAATCATTTACGTGTGAACAGAAAAGACTTCCTGCGCCGATGGAAAGGACCATAAGATTGGGATCAACATGCGTTTGCAAAGTAAGCGGATACACAATTCCTACAGCTGTTAGCCCGGCAACAGTAGCTGATCCCAGGCTCAGTCTGAGTACGGCGGTAACGATCCATGCTAAAAGAAGTGGCGGCAATTTCCAACTCTGCAGAGCAGCTGCAATTTCATTAGCCGACCCGCTATCAACCAAAATTTGTTTTAAAATTCCGGCGCTGCCGATAATTAACAAGATCATCGAAACATCTTTAACTGCCTCTGCGTATACATCCATGATATGCTTTAGCGATTTGCCCATATAAATACCAAGTGTGTATGTAGCGATAATGATCGTGATAAGCATTACAAGATCAGGTTCACCAAAAAAAGAAGCAATCCCTTTTAGGTTTTTATTGTCAGAAAAAACATTTGTGCCGATCGTCGTAATCGCTATAAGAATTACAGGTAAGAGGGAAGAAATAAAACTGTTTGCAACTCCCGGTAATTTATCATGAGGTATTTCATGCAGCGTAAACAATTCCGAAGGACCCGATTTGATATTTTTTAATGTTTTCGCATAAAGCGGTCCTGCGATAATGATTGCAGGAATGGCGATCATAATCCCGTAAAAAAAAGTCATACCCATATTGGCATGTAACTGGATAAGCAAAGCCATTGGCGAAGGATGAGGAGGCAAAAACCCATGCATCACAGAAAGAGAAGCAAGCATAGGTAATCCAACAAATACGACCGGCAGTTTATAACTGTAAGCAACTGAAAAAACAATCGGCACCAGCAGCACAAAGCCAACATTATAAAATAACGGAATGCCGACAATAAATCCCGTCAGGCTCATTGCCCACGCCAGATTTTTAGATCCAAAAATATTTCGAAGTGTATGAGCAATTTTTTGTGCCGCTCCGCTCTCGGCAACCAGTTTTCCCAACATGGCGCCTAACGCAATCACAATGACAAGTGCACCCAATGTATCACCTAAACCTTTATCGACCGATTGCGCAACTTTATTAATTGGAATTCCCAGCAGTATGGCAGCGAAAATAGAAACTAATAGAAAAGCTAAGAATGGATTCACCTTTCCCCAGGTGATCAAAAGAATGAGGAAAAAAATGGTGACGGCAAGTATGAGTAAGGTCATCGTTAGGTTTTAGTTTCAGATTTATTTTTTATGATACCGGCTTCAGTATTTCATAGCATCGCCTGTTGCGTCGCAATCACTTCATCGTTCAGTATTCTGTTGAGCAAAGCCTCATCCTCTTATCCGTCTCCCCTGGGAGAAGGACGGTACAACAGTATCTTATCCAAACATTTTACTCTACCACATCATCAGTACAATATTGCTCAATAATGTTACACTGATGAAATGCTTAATTACAAAAGTCCAAAACATTATAACAAAGCCTGGTCTCCCTCTCCTTTGAAGAGAAGGGATGAAAGGGTTTAGGCCTCCTAATGCGAATCCCTTGTCACTTTATCTCCTGATTTACCAACCAAAAAATCAAGATCGGCTCCTTTGTCTGCCTGCATTACATGCTTCACATACAGATTCACATAACCACGATCAGAAACATATTCCTGTTGCTTCCATTTCTTTCTTCTTTTTATTAACTCTTCATCCGTTACTTCCAAATGAATTTTTTTATTGGGCACATCCAGTTCGATCATATCTCCATTTTGTACCAATGCCAAGTTTCCGCCAATTGCTGATTCAGGCGACACATGCAATACAACCGTTCCGTAAGCAGTCCCGCTCATTCTTCCGTCTGATATTCGAACCATATCTGTAATTCCTTTATCCAGCAATTTTTTTGGCAACATCATATTTCCCACTTCCGGCATGCCGGGATAACCAACGGGGCCAACATTTTTCAAAACCATCACACAATTTTCATCAATATCAAGACCGGGATCATCAACTCTTGCATGATAGTCTTCTATATTTTCAAATGCCACTGCTCTTCCGCGATGCTTCATTAATGCCGGTGTTGCTGCAGATGGTTTTATCACTGCTCCGTTCTCAGCGAGATTACCTTTGAGAACAACGATGCCTGCTTCTTTTATAATAGGATCATCAAAACCATAGATCACTTCTCTATTGTAACAATTGCAGTTCCCTTCAATATTTTCTTTATGCGATTTTCCTGTTACCGTGATCGCATCCATGTGCAACAAAGATTGAAGTTCGTTGATGATAACGGGCAAGCCTCCGGCATAGTAAAAATCTTCCATCAAATATTTTCCAGACGGCATCAGGTTAAGCAACAAAGGAATTTTGCTTCCGAGTTTATCAAAATCATCAAGCTTCAATTCAACACCAATCCTTCCCGCAATGGCAGTAAGATGAATAATAAAATTAGATGAACCTCCAACCGCTGCATTTACCATGATCGCATTTTCAAAAGCTTTTCTTGTTAATATTTTCGATATGCGCAGATCCTCTTTCACCATTTCTACAATTCTTCTTCCCGATAAATGAGCCAACACTTTTTTCCTTGAATCCACGGCAGGAATAGCAGCCGCACCTGATAAACTCATCCCTAATGATTCAACCATGCAAGCCATTGTAGAAGCGGTTCCCATCGTCATACAATGCCCGGGACTTCTCGACATGCAGCTTTCCGCCTGCATATAATCTTTGTAAGAGATTTTTCCAGCCTTCAACTCTTCTGTCATCGTCCATACGTTCGTACCGGAGCCAATATCTGTTCCCTGGTATTTTCCATTCAACATAGGTCCTCCCGGAACCACGATCGTTGGAAGATCAACACTCGCGGCACCCATCAATGTAGAAGGGGTTGTTTTATCGCAACCGGTCAACAGCACAACGCCGTCAATTGGATTTCCGCGAATGGATTCTTCCGCATCCATGCTTGCAAGGTTGCGAAATAACATTGCAGTTGGTTTCAACAATGTTTCACCCAATGACATAATGGGAAACTCCAATGGAAAACCACCAGCTTCATATACGCCGCGTTTTACTACTTCGGCAATATCTCGTAAATGTGCATTACAGGGAGTAAGCTCTGACCATGTATTGCAAATGCCAATGACAGGACGACCATCGAAAAGATCTTCCGGAAATCCCTGGTTCTTCATCCAACTCCGGTAAATAAATCCCATCATGTCCTTCTTCCCAAACCATTCGGAGCTGCGAAATTTCGGCATAGCAAATCAATTTGATTAGTGAATATATGGAGAAAAAAAGTTCCAAGAAACCAAATTCCAGGAATCAAATAAATTAAAAATAGAAAATTAAAAGTTTAGAGATCACTTCTTACTAAAGAGAAAATCTTATTAGCTTAGTAATAAACAGTGGCCAAAGAAAACGACCTTATTACCTTATAAACAACTAAGCGATCAATAAACTAAAGGTTGGTTCTTTCCCATTCGTGGATGCTACTGAGGTAACAAGCTATTACAATGAATAAAGTAATTAAACTCGCAGATATTTTTATTCGAACAGAACTCAGCCCTGGCGATATTGGCTACATCATTTATCTGCATGGTCATTTATACAAAAAAGAATACAACTACGGAATAGAGTTTGAAACCTATGTGGCGAAAGGGCTTGCCGAATTCTATGAACAATATAACAAAGAGAAAGACTGTGCATGGATTTGTGAGTATGAAAATAAAATTGTGGGTTTTCTTTTGTTAATGCATCGCGGTGAAGTTGCTCAACTACGTTATTTTCTCCTTGCGCCTGAAGTGAGAGGAATTGGTCTTGGTAATAAATTAATGAACCTGTTCATGGATTTTCTGAAAAATAAAAATTATCAATCTGCTTATTTGTGGACAACAAATGAATTACCCGCATCAGCACATCTCTATAAAAAATTCGGATTTAAACTTGCAGAAGAAAAACCTTCACATGCATTTGGCAAGGCAGTCACAGAACAGCGGTATGATTTGATACTTACAGAAACCATTTAGTTAATTCCTTCTCTCAGTGATTCTCTGTTCTCTTCTCTATACCTCCGTGGTTTTAAATTTTACCACAGAGGATCAGAGTTAAGGCAGAGAAACACGGAGAAATAATAAAATAAAAATTATTGGCTTACTGTATTACTCAGCGTTCCGATACCATCAATAGAAACTTTTATTTCATCATCAACCTGTAGCGTAAAATGATCGGGAGGCACTATACCCGTCCCTGTCATTAGATAAACGCCATGAGGAAAAGTTGTTTCCCTGAATAGATATTCCGCAAGTTCCACATGCCTTCGTTTCATCCGGTTTATCGATATCTCTCCCGAAAAAACCGTTTCTTTTTTTCGCAGGATCTCAAGATAAATTTTTGTATTACGATCTATAGGCGAACCGGGAACGTACAAACAAGGCCCGATCGCTGCGGAAGCGTCATAAGATTTTGCCTGCGGCAAATAAAGAGGATTCTCGCCTTCAATATCCCGTGAAGACATGTCATTGCCGATCGTATAACCTTCGATCGTTCCTTCGGAGCAAATAAATAAAGTCAGTTCGGGCTCCGGCACATTCCATTTTGAATCTTTTCGAATCCGGACTTTCTCACCATGACCGACAGCACGGTAAGCAGGTGATTTAAAAAAAAGTTCAGGCCGGTCCGCATCGTACACTCTTGCATAAAAATCACCGCCACCTGCAGATTTCGATTCTTCCATCCTTGCCTCGCGGCTGCGCATATATGTAACGCCAGAGGCCCATATTTCCTGGTTTTGTATCGGTGCCTTCAAATCCTTATTTATGATTCCTGATAAATTCCCGTCTGATTTCAAGCCCTTTAATTCTTCAGATACCTTTTGAAAAAGATCAGAACGATTCACGAACACGTCCCAGCTTGTTTCTTTCGCAATAAAAAAGTTTTCGTTATTCTCTATTATAATTCCTTTAGCGGTGTTGTAGATTTTCATGCTGATTGCCCTTCTTTAATTTGAAAAGTTAAGAAATAAATTTTCCAAATCGATTACTTAAACAGGATAGTGATTGTTTTTGCCCCCACGTTTTTTTCCTTTATTTTTGCCGCCCATTGGCCCCGTAGCTCAACTGAATAGAGCATCTGACTACGGATCAGAAGGTTTCAGGTTTGAATCCTGACGGGGTCACAAGCAAACCTCTCCCCAAAAGAGAGGTTTTCTATTTTTGCAATATGAAAATACAGTTTTGGGCCATTGGGAAAAATCATGAACCTTATGTAAAAGAAGGCGTGGAAGATTTCACTAAGCGCATCTCAAAATATTATCCCGTAGAATGGAACATTATTCCTGTTCCGAAAAATGCAGGCATGATGAGCGAGATGGACCTGAAAAAGAAAGAAGGTGAATTAATACTTGACTGGCTAAAGAAAGACGACTATTTGATAGCACTGGACGAACATGGCAAAGAAATGAATTCGGAAAAACTGGCTTCATTTATACAGGCGAGAGCAAACGGAAGTATAAAAACGCTGGTATTTGTTGTCGGCGGTGCTTTTGGTTTGGATGGACAAGTATTGGCCAAAGCAAATTTCAAATGGAGCCTTTCGCAACTAACTTTCCCACATCAACTTGTCCGGTTAATTTTAGCGGAACAACTGTACCGGGCTTGCAGCATTATCCGCAATGAGAAATATCACCATTGAATTTTGAAATTCGAATTTCGAAATCCGAAGTTTGATCCCGATCTTTATTGAATTAACCCTTCTGCATGGACTTAACCATAACGCTCATTATTATAATTGTCACTACCCTTGTTTCTATAACCGGGTTTAGTAATCATAAGATCATTGATGATCTTATTTTTTATCCTCCAGCCGTAACCCAACAAAAACAATGGTGGCGTTTCATTACCTGCGGACTTATTCATGCTGACTTTGGACATTTGTTTCTAAACATGTATGCGCTGTATATTTTTGGAGTTTCCGTTGAGAAAGCATTCCGTGGAATATTTGGTCACAACGGAAGTCTTATTTATTTACTGATGTATGTTTCTGCATTGATCGTTTGTCTTTTGCCTACTTACAGAAAACACAAGAACAATTATTATTACCGAAGCCTGGGTGCATCAGGAGCAGTGTCGGCCGTAGTGTTTTGTTTTATTTTATTAGATCCGCTGCAAAAACTCGGGCTGATATTCATACCGATCTACATTCCCGGCTTTATATTCGGCACTCTTTATATTATCGCTTCGTCGATCATGGAAAGAAAATCATCTGACCATATCAATCACTCTGCACACATCTGGGGTGCCTTGTATGGAATTGCTTTTCTTGCCGTGACGTCCAATCTTCTTTCAGATTACCCGGTTATGCAGAATTTTGTGCAGCAGGTACGCGGATGGTTAGGCAGTTTCTAGAGAAATTCTCAAGATTTTTTGTGTGTTATCGGTGATCTTAAACCTCTCATCAATTCTTATTCCTACGATCCAAAGAATTTTTTTATTCATTTCCAACACCCAAATTTTTTCCCTTTCCGTTTTTGACAATTTCTGATCAATAAAAAAGCGGGAAAGCTTTTTCTTTTTTCTCATGCCAAGGGGATAGAAATAATCTCCCTGCTTCCATTTGCGGAGAATGAGGGGGAAAGCGATCTCCTTTGCATCCAGACAGGCGATGGAATTTGAGGTTTGAGGTTTGAAGTTTGTGGTTTGAGGAATCGAAAATTGAAGATTGAATGTTGAACATCGAACGTTTTTTGTTCCTTCTTCTATAACAATTGTTTCACTGGTTGATTTATCAGGAGAAATAATAAACCAGTTCCTGAATTTAATAATGCGGTAAGAAGAACCGGGTGATTGAATAAATTTGCCCGAATCGCTTTCGGCAAGTTTGATCACTTCATCTACCTGTTTCTCAGAAAATCCATAATCAGAAATGATCTCAAAGATCAAAGCCCGGTTTTGATAGGCCATTAACTGTTTTACCGGGATATGAATTTCATCATCTTTAATTTTAAAAAGTTTCTTTTTTATTTCGCCAACAGAAACGTGATAAAGTTTGTTTATCTCTTTGATGCGGTCAATATCATTTAATAAATTTTCTTTTACCTGGGGATAAGTTTTACTGATCAATGGAATGATCTCGTTTCGAAAAAGATTGCGGGTATATTTGGATGACAGGTTGGAAGAATCCTCAACAAAATCCAGTTTGTTTTCTTTTGCGAATTCAACTAATTCTTCTTTCCAAAATTCAATAAGCGGGCGGCGGATATAATTTGACGAAACAGGCATTCCCTCCAATCCTTTTAACCCGGTTCCCCGACAAAAATTCATCAACACAGTTTCTATATTATCATCTGCATGATGAGCAGTGACAAGATGAGTTGCAAATTGTGAATTGTGAACAGGACCCCGTGAGTCCTTACTGCGAAATACGAACTGCGAACTACTAACTAATTCCTCAAACCAATCGTATCTTAAATTCCTCGCTGCTTCCTGTATACCGATCTTATTTTCCAATGCAAAATTTTCCGTGTCGAATTTTTTAACTTTAACCTCAACCGCATACTTCTCCCCCAATGATCTTACAAATTTTTCATCCCGTTCGCTCTCCTCTCCTCTTAGCTGAAAATTGCAATGAAGAATGGTAAACCCATAGCCTGCCTGTCTGCACAGTTCACTTAGAACAACTGAATCTACTCCACCGCTTACCGCAAGCAGCAATTTATCTTTTGAAGTAAAAAGATTTTGTTTATGAATAAAATCAAGAAAACGTTGCAGTATATCCATTGAAGAAAGTTAAAAAGTTAATTCCTCATATGCGCTTCTAAGTTCGCTGTAGGCATGATTTTCTCCAATTTCTTTTGCTGCTTCCATTCCCTTCTCATAACATCTAACGGCGGCTTCAATATTTCCGTTCCGTTCAAGTAATTTGGCCAGGTGATAATAACTGCCCACATATGCGGGTTCACGTGTCAAAATGTTTTCAAATAATTGCCGCGCCGCGGCATCATTACCTGCTTTTATATATTCAAGCGCAAGAGCATGTTGTAAAAAACTATCCGCAGGATTCTGTTGTAAAAATTCTTTTAGTTTCTCGATTCTTTCCATTCGAAAATTTTAAATGCTTCCAACTTTGCCGCCATCAACAGGAATGCTTGTGCCATTTACATAAGAACCGGAAGGCGATGCCAGGAAAGCAGCTACAGCGGCAATTTCTGAAGGATGTCCAAACCGTCTCATCGGTATCTCATCTTTCATATTTTGTTCTACTACCTGCATAACTACATTTCCTTTTTGAGAGATGGATTCAATCAAAGAAGTCAGTCGTTGAGTAGTAATACTGCCGGGCAAAAGATTATTAACAGTAATATTAAACTGCCCCAGTTCATTGGCCATTGTTTTGGCCCATGATGCCACAGCTCCGCGAATCGTATTGGACACTCCTAAATTCTTTATTGGGATTTTTACCGAGGTGGAGATGATATTGATGATGCGGCCATATTTTTCTTTTTTCATAGAAGGTACTACCGCTTTTGCAAGAATATGATTGCAGATGAGATGCTGGTTGAATGCCTTTAAAAAATCTTCTTCTGTTGCATCGACAATAGGACCTGCGGACGGACCCCCGGTATTATTTATCAAAATATGAACGATATGATCCTTTACATATTCTTCTATCGTCTTCTTTACTTCTTCCGGTTCATTGAAATCCACAACGAGGTAATTATGCGTCTGCCTCATTCCTGTATCCAGTTCATGAATAACTTCTTTTAGAGATTCCTCATTCCTTGCCATCATCGTACAATTGGCGCCCAGCAAAGCAAGTTCCCCGGCGATTGCCAAACCAATGCCTTGTGTACTTCCGCAAATGATCGCATTTTTTCCTTCGAGCGAGAGATTCATAAGATCAAAGATACAGATGCCTCAAAGAAGATTCGGATAATCTGTAATAATGCCATCTACCCCCATTCCCTTCAGCTTGTCAATGGTAGGTTTATCATCTACAGTCCAGGGAATCACTTTAATATTTTGCTGATGACATTTACTGATCAAATCAGAATTCACTAAAGAATAATCGGGACTATAGATAGTAGGAATAAACCCAAGATCTTTTATTTGCTCAGCAAGACCCCGCTTGTCAAAATCCTCAATCAACATGGCCGTTTTCATTTCCGGATATTTTTGATGGAGATATTGAAGAGTTCTGAAATCAAAAGATTGAATGATGACACGTTCCTTAATTCCTTTTTCCAAAATCACTGACATCAGCAGGTCAACAAACTCAACAGGTTTTGGATGAAAGACCGAATCTAATACCGGATCTGTTTTAGTTTCGATGTTATAATAAGGCAAGGGTCTTCCTGTTGCCACTGCATGTTTCTCACAACTATCGATCACATCAGTCAACAATGGTTTTACCACCTTCATTTTTTGTTGTTGCGGAAAATGCGGATATGGTTTCATACCTACATCAAAAGTTTTCACCTGCTCATAGGTCATCCAGTAAATAACAAACTTCCGCTCTTCATTTTCTCCCATGTATGTGCCATCCGGCTTCGTAGTTATTTCCTTTGCAAACCAAGGATCGTGTGATAAAATTGCCTTGTTATCTTTTGTAATGGCAATATCCATTTCAAGTGTGGTAACCCCGAGATCGAGCGCTTTGATCATGGCAGGAATTGTGTTTTCCGGCATTAATCCTCTGCAACCCCGGTGACCTTCTTTATCAAAACCAAGACCTCCGTTTTCCAAAGGTTGGTTTTGAAGATGTTTGTGAGAAGAACAACTCATACATATAACCAGGAGTATAAAGAATTTTTTTTTCATTATTCAAAAACCTGTTCTTTTCTTTTTTCCATTAAATCACCGATCTCTTTTGCCCGTCCGAACCGGTCATCCAGGCGGACATCGCCTTCCTGTTGTTTCAATTGATGAACAATATTGTCGTAGCTTTTTTCATCACGGTTCTGACTAAGCTTGTGTACATCATCCAACTCCGTGACCTCAAGTTCAAACGCAACAATGGCTTTTAAAAGTTTTTCTTTATAATCCGCCGGAAGATTCTCGTACACGGTCGAAGAAGCTGTATTGTTATTCTCAAAATGAAGAGAAAGCTTTTTCAACAATTCAATTAAAGCGGTTTCATCTAAAAATTTTATCTGTCCTCTTGCATGTACGGAAATATAATTCCAGGTAGAAGCCTGCTGCGGATTGCCCGTGTACCATGTGCCACTTACATAAGTATGCGCACCTGTAAAAAGTGCCAATACATTCGGATTTTCATCAAAAGCTTTATGATGATCAGATTTTCTCGCAATGTGACCATGAATAAAAACTTTGCCCTCCCTTTCTTCCAACAGTACAGGGATTTGCGTGAGCTCAATTCTTCCATTATTGTCACTGCCAATCAAAGTAATGAAGGGATGAGCTTTCATAAGCCCGATCACTTTCTCATGATCATGTTCTTTATAGTGCGGATAGTTATACATACAATCAGCCGGTTTATATTTCTATTGTCTCAGCCACTTTTTCAGAACTAAGATCAGCATTTCGCATGGCAATACTGCGCACTACATTATCAGTAAATTCTTTAAATGCCTTTTTGCTGATCTCATCATCACCTATCATCACGGGAACACCTTCATCGCCGCCTTCACGAATGGTTTGTACCAATGGGATCTGTCCTAAAAAAGGAAGATCATATTCTTCTGCCAGTCTTTTGCCTCCTTCTTTTCCGAATATGTAATATTTATTATTGGGTAATTCTGCCGGGGTAAAATAACTCATGTTTTCTACCAAGCCGATGATCGGCACGTTGATCTGTGCTTGCCCAAACATGGCAATCGCCTTTTTTGCATCGGCAAGCGCTACATCCTGCGGTGTAGTTACAATAACAGCACCCGTTACAGGCACTGTTTGCACCAATGTCAAATGAATATCTCCCGTTCCCGGTGGCATATCTATTACGAGGTAATCAAGTTCATCCCAATATACATCAGTTACAAATTGACGGATAGCGCTGCTGGCCATCGGCCCGCGCCAAACCACAGCATTTTTTTCATCCACAAGCAAACCTATACTCAGAAGTTTTATCCCGTACCTGTCAAGCGGAGCAATCATTCCTTTTCCTTCTATCTCGATCATCAATGGACGTTCGCCGCGAACACCAAACATAATGGGCACACTGGGTCCATAAATATCAGCATCCATCAACCCAACTTTCGCACCACCCTGTGATAAGGCCAATGCAAGATTTGCGGCTACTGTGCTTTTTCCAACGCCTCCTTTTCCGCTGACCACTGCAATAATGTTTTTTACTTTGGGCAACACCGCACCGGTATCAGATCGTTTGGAAGTTGTATCCGATATGAATTTTACATTTACAGTTGCGGCAGGATTGATTTTTTTGATTGATTGAATGCAATCATTCTTTATCAAATCTTTTAACGGGCACGCCGGCGTGGTAAGCACAACGGTAAAAGAAACGTAATTGCCTTCAATAGAAATGTCTTTAACCATGTCAAGGGTAACAATATCTTTCCCAAGATCAGGTTCTTTTACAGTACCAAGGGCTTTCAAAATGTCTTCAGTCGTCATGAGGGGTCTGATTTTTGCAGATTTTAAAAGATGGCTGATGTATGTTCGTTAAAATGGATATAAAAAACATTTTTAAGATGCAAAGGTAACCTATCAATCGGTTTATTTGTTTTTGGAATTAAACAACTTGTCTTTATTTTGAGGCGAAATGAAAAAGTTTCTGCTATATATTGGAATTGCTTTTTTCATAATATCAACAACTGCTAAAGCTCAATTCGAAACCGTTCGCGATTCTGTGGTGCAGCTATATGGAATTGTGATGACAGCGGACAGTCTTGTTGGCATTCCCGCTGTGAGTGTAACCGTGAAAGGACAAAATCGCGGAACGATAACCAACGAACAGGGAGTCTTTTCTATTGTTGTGCTGAAAGGTGATGTCATTGATTTTTCACACGTAAGTTATAAACCTAAAGAAATTACTATTCCCCAAAACCTGGAAGGCGATCAATACAGTATTGTGCAACTGATGGTGGAAGATACTGTTTATCTGCCCGCCACTATTATACGACCGCGACCCACTCCGCAACAGTTTGCGAGAGATTTTGTGAATGCAAAAGTGGATGATGACAATATCGAAATTGCCCGCAAAAATACCGATGCCGCCAAACGCCGGATTTTGATACGATCAGTTCCGGGTGATGCAAGTGAAGCAACACAGTTACAATTCCGAAACCTTGCCAACAAGGCAAGTTATATCGGCCAAACTCCCCCCATGAATATCTTCAATCCTGCTGCATGGGCCGAATTTATACAAGCCTGGAAGCGGGGAGATTTTAAGAATAAGCAGTAGTTTCCCATTTATTTTCACGCAAAGACGCTAAGGTTTTGTAAGACGCAAAGATATTCTTAGTGGCTTTTGTATTTTTCTTTGCAGCTTTGCGTGAAACTTTTAGCTTGCGCAGAAAAAATAATTTATGAATACTGTAAGTGTTGTCGGTGGCGGAACCATGGGTAACGGAATAGCTCACGTTTTTGCGCAAAACGGGTATAAAGTAAACCTGGTTGATGTCTCGCAACAACAATTAGAGAAAGCCATCAATACTATCGGCAAAAATCTTGACAGGCAGGTTGCTAAAGAGATTATTGCAAAAGAAACAAAAGAAAGAACTCTTTCAAATATCACTACCACTACATCCATCGAAGAAGGAGTAAAAAACGCAGAGCTTGTTGTAGAAGCGGCTACTGAAAATACAGAACTGAAGCTAAAAATATTTAAACAAATAGATGATGCTTCTCCTGCAGGTTGTATACTTGCCACAAATACTTCCTCCATCTCTATCACAAAGATCGCTTCTGTTACAAAAAGACCGGAGAAGGTCATCGGTATGCATTTTATGAATCCTGTTCCGGTAATGAAGCTCGTCGAGATCATTAACGGCTATGCAACAAAAAAAGAAGTGACTGATAAAATTGTAGAGATAAGCAAACAGCTTGGCAAAATTCCGTGCGTGGTAAATGATTATCCGGGTTTCATTGCGAATCGTATTTTAATGCCGATGATCAATGAAGCGATTTATAGTTTATATGAAGGAGTAGCCGGAGTAACTGAAATAGATACTGTGATGAAACTGGGCATGGCTCACCCGATGGGACCTTTACAGCTTGCTGATTTTATCGGCCTGGATGTTTGTTGTTCCATTTTAAATGTATTGCTTGATGGTTTTGGCAATCCGAAATATGCACCTTGCCCTTTACTTGTTAATATGGTTACTGCTGGAAAGTTTGGAATAAAAAGCGGTGAAGGGTTTTATAAATATGCAGCGGGCAGTAAAGAAATTGAAGTTAGTGAGAGATTCAGCAAATAAATTTGAGTGACTCTATGAAATCTAAAATAATATGGGTAGTTGCAGGATATATTTTTGCGCTGACTGGTGGTTTGATCGGAATAATCATCGCTGTCATTATCATAAATGGTAAAAAGACTTTACCCGGCGGGCAAATCATTCACATCTTTAATGAACGAAGCCGGAGGCATGGAAAAATAATTTTGTATCTCGGATCGGTCGTACTGGTTGCAGCAATTCTTTTTTTTATGAATTGGTTTTTCTTTGAGAAGTTGATGTTTGGCAAAAGAGGGCGGCTTTGATTTTTAAAATATAAATCATATGAGTGACTTCAGGCAATTTCAAAGCTTTTTTACAATTGAAGAAGCCTTGGATTTTGCATCTGTTTTAAAAAATGAAGGAATCGATGTGGTTATTGAAACTGATCCTGCGTTAGATCCATCGATTGGTGGTGTAAGCTCTGATAAAAAGCATCACTTAAAAATACGCTTATCAGATTTTGAAAAGGTTGATTCACTTTTTGAAAAAGAAGCGGAAAATTCCCTCACTAAAATAGGTGATGATTATTATTTATTTTCATTCACCGAAGATGAACTAATTGAGATATTGGAAAAACCTGACGAATGGAATAAACAAGACTATGTACTGGCAAAGCAAATTTTAAAAAACCGGGGCAAAGACATAAATGACGATGAACTAAAAAATCTAAAAAAACAAAGATTAAATCAATTGTCCAAACCTGAAAACGGGATGAATGTTTGGGTCGTCATAGGATATATTTCGTCAATTTGCGGCGGCCTATTCGGAATCTTTATCGGGTCTGCTCTTACTTCAACCAAAAAAACTTTGCCAACAGGTGAAATAATCCATGTTTTTGATGAAAGAAGCCGGAAACATGGAAAAATAATCTTGGTCATCGGAGTGGCAGTATTGATTATTTCATCCCTTACGTTGCTCTATTATTTAATCAATCCATAACAACTCTTTATTCCTGGCTAATTTCAAGCCCTCTTATTTCCTTAAATTTTAAAACAACCAATTCCAAATTGCTTTTTGGTATTCCAATATCCATCATGCAGAACAGTTCGATTTGTTGCTGTAACATGGGGCAACTATATTTCTTAACGATCATCATTACTTCATTTATCTTTGTGTAATCAAACTGAAGATGATATTTTATCTCAACTGCTTTTTGAATGATGGGTGTCGTTTGCAAAGCCATTGAGGTTGTCGTTTTGTATGCATTGATCAATCCCGGTATTCCCAATAAAGTACCGCCAAAATATCTCACCACAACCACAGCTATATTTGTCAATTGTTTGCTGTCTATTTGTCCCAATATGGGTTTGCCTGCGGAGCCTGAAGGTTCGCCATCGTCACTGCTGCGAAAACTGTTTCCATCGGTTCCCATCCTGTAAGCGAAACAATAATGAACAGCTTTGGGATGTTCTTCTTTCAATTCCTGCAATCTTTTTTTAAAATCAATTACATCCTGAATTGGGAAAGCAAAGGCAATAAATTTACTTCCGCGATCTTTGAATTCTGCCGTCGCAAATCTTTCAATGGTATAATAATAGTCATCGCTCATAAAGGAATAATCAGTGATCGGGTGATGGAGTGATAAGTGAAAAATCATCCGATCACCAAATTACAAGATCACCGATTTCGATATCACCTTATTTTATGTCAGCTCTTTTCTTCAATTCTTCTACCGGCATGGTGGTCATTCTGCCAATAGGTTTTCCATCCCTGTATGTGATCACCCGTAAGTTGGAAGCATCTTTGGGAACGATCAAAGGTTCCGTGTATTCGGGATAAAATTTATCAGGAAATGAATTATCAAAACTGTAATAAATATTTAAACCCTCCACTTCTGTACTCAATTCAACGACCACCTGGTTATCTGCATTTTTTGTCACGTTAAAGATCGGATCAAAAACACTCGGTGCATATTTTTTTTCAGCCACATCAAAACGTGCAAATTGCTTTTCCACTCTTTTTTCAAAATCATTCCAGTTTCTCTTTTCTTTTGGTGACCATACAGCCTCGGCAATTGCAAAAGCTCTCGGCCACACCATATACTGCTCGTGACGCATATTATATACCTGCTCTGTCCACAGATTTGCCTGTCCGCCTTTGATATACTTTGCATCTACACCATCAGGAACCGGCTCAAATTCGTAAGCCTTTTTTAAACGAAGCGTTGCATAAACAGGCGGCTCCATTACTTCATCAGCCTGCATATAATCAATGTAAGTGTATGTAGTCGGGCTCATCACTACTTCATGGCCCATCTTAGCAGCTTGAATGCCACCTTGTATTCCCCGCCAACTCATCACAGCCGCATCTGGAGCCAATCCCCCTTCCAGTATTTCATCCCAGCCAATTATTTTTTTACCTTTTGATTCAACGATCTTTTCCACTCTTTTTTCAAAATAACTTTGTACTTCTTCCTGCGTTTTTAATCCTTCCTTCTGCATCAATGCTTTTACTGCATCACTCTTTTCCCAAAAATTTTTTGGACATTCATCGCCACCCACATGTATATAAGGGAAAGGAAATAATTGTGCAAGCTCTGTAAAAACCTTATCGAGGAACTCATATACTTTCTCATTTGCCGGGCAAAGTGTGTTATCAACAAGTGCGATCGGTGGCGCACCATGAGACCAATCCATAAATGATTGACCGGAATTCACCTGGTAATTTTCAGAACCGGGAGTGCATGAAAGGTCAGGATAAGATGCGACCGCGGCAAGACTATGACCGGGCACGTCTACTTCAGGCAAAATATTTACAAAACGATCTGCCGCATATTTCACTATTTCTCTTATATCATCCTGTGTATAAAATCCGCCGAAATTTTTCGGTTCATCGGGAGCAGGTTGTGAAAATGTTCCGAACGTCCCGGTCTTTTTTACATTCCAGGCTCCGACAGAAGTAAGCTTGGGTAAACTTTTAATTTCAATTCTCCATCCCTGGTCGTCCGTAAGATGCAAATGCAAAAGATTGTATTTGTATTTCACCATGTCATCAATAAAATGTTCCACATCCTCTTTTGTAAAAAAATGGCGTGATACATCAAACATTAATCCTCTCCATCCAAATCGCGGGTAGTCGGTGATCTCCACGGCGGGCATTATCCAGGAAATATTTTTTACAGCCTTTTTACTTTCTATTTCCTTGGGCAATAATTGAACGATCGTCTGCATTCCATAAAACAATCCCGCTGCTGTATTTGCATGTAGTGTTACGGCAGCAGGAGTAACTGATAATTTATAACCTTCATTTCCCAGGGCTTCATCCGACGGTGATAGCAACATTAGCCGTATGGCATTGTTGTTAGTTAGTTTATTTATTACGGAAAGTTTAAAACCCGCCGGAACAGCTATTGTTTCCGAAAGATAATCAGCCACTCTTTTCGCGTCTGCATTGGCAGAAGTAAGTTCAATAACTGTCTTGTTGTTGATCTTAAATGAACCTGTTTTCTGAACCGCTGAAACCGGTAACGGAATTATTGAAATGGCCGGGCTTGTTTGTGAAAATAAAATCATACTTATTCCTGAGAAAAGGAGGATGGCAAGCAATCTTTTCATATTAAATATTTAAGGCGTTAAGATACGAAGATGATGTTTACAATATTATGATCAAAATTGTTTCGATGCGGATAAAATTACTGAATACAGCTATGGCATCAAATTTCCATTTGCGATCTATTATAAACCCGGTGCCATATTATCACTTTTGAACAATCAACTATTGTTCGGAAAAAAAAATTACCTTTTCATAAATTGAGAAGCATGAAAGAAAAAATTTTATCCACCCTGTTTTTCTTTGTTTTTTGTATCAGAACGGCGGCTAAGGCAACGGATGATCATCCTACATTGCCGATAGGTTCAAAAGCTCCGGGTTTTTCTTTGAAAGGTGTTGATGGAAAAACATATTCTCTTGCATCGTTTAAAAACAACAAAATCCTTGTCATCATTTTTACATGCAATCACTGTCCCACTGCGCAGGCATATGAAGATCGGATCATTCAACTCGCTAATGATTATAAACCAAAAAATGTAGCCGTTGTCGCTATCAATCCAAATGATCCCTCGGCGATAAGATTGGATGAACTGGGTTATACCGACCTGAGCGATACTTATGATGAAATGAAAATAAGAGCGGCAGAAAAGAAATTTAATTTCCCTTATTTATATGATGGCGCCACACAAATTACGGCAAGAGCTTATGGACCTGTGGCCACTCCACATGTTTTTATTTTTGACAAAGACAGGATACTGCGTTACCAGGGAAGAATCGACGATGTGGAAAAGCCAACGAAAACTCCGCATAGTTTCGATACACGAAATGCAATTGATGAATTGTTGCAGGGAAAAGAAGTAACGGAAAAAACTACCAAAGTATTCGGCTGCTCTATTAAATGGGCAGAAAAAAGCGATTGGATAGAAAAAGGTCGCGAAGAATGGGCGAAAGAACCGGTAAGTCTTGATACAGTTAATTTAGATGGAGTCAAAGACCTGGTAAAAAATAATTCAGCTAAACTGCGCCTCATTAATATCTGGGCTACATGGTGCGGACCTTGTGTGGTAGAATTTCCGGAGTTTATTACCATGAATCGCATGTATCGGGGAAGAGATTTTGAATTTGTCAGTATTTGTCTTGACGACATTACGAAAAAAGACAAGGCGCTTAAATTCCTGAAAGAAAAAGAAGCCTCGAATAAAAACTACATTTTTGATATTGATGATAAATACGCATTCATCGATGCTGTGGATCCTAAATGGCAGGGTGCACTCCCTTATACAATGATAGTAGAACCGGGAGGCAAAATAGTGTATGCAGGGGAAAATATCATTGATCCGGCCAAAATAAAAAAGTTGATCGTGGACGATCCGACGATCGGCCGATATTATTGAAAAAAGTAATTATGAAACTTTGCAACCACACGCCAAAAACCGGCAACCTGAATTCAAAATCTTTCCCTTACATTTAGTGCTCAAAAAAATTCTTGTATGAACAACACTGTAAAAAAATTATTCGGAATTCTTATTGCACCGGTTATTTTATTATCATTTACGTCGAGGCCTGATCATGCAAATTTTTCAGGTGAATGGCATTTAAATGAAACAAAAAGCGATCTCGGGCAATTTGCAAATTATGCGCCGCGCACGATAAAGGTTGAGCAAACTGAAGATTCCGTCACTATAACAAAAACGGCTCCGGGCTTTAACGGAGATGATGTTACTACATCTGAAACATTGAGCTACGATGGCAAGGAAACCAAATCAACCATTTTTGGAACTTCTACAAGAACAGCTTCTTCAAAATGGTCTGATGATGGCCAAACGCTGACGATAACTTATGATCTTATGCTCGATTTTAACGGGCAAACAACAGAGGTAAAAGGAACTGAAGTATGGACCCTTGCCGATGATGGCAAAACACTTGTTTCGCAAAACAATTCATCATCATCATTTGGAGATATAGAAGCAAAAGGTATTTACGAAAAATAGACCATCGCCAACTGCCAATCGTCCCGGGGAAATATTTCTCCGGGATTTTTTTATACGCCTGCGTTAAAAATCAACTGAGGATATCATTCATCATGGTTAAAGGAATGATGATCTTGTCCGGGCGGTTGTTAAACTCGTATTCCAAAGCATACAATGCTCTTTCTAAAAGATAATTCTGCAAAAGTATTTTGAGATCTTCTTTCGCTTTGGGAATAAAATTGCTGTTCTTAACTGTTTCCAGGTATGCCTTCATAAAAAATCCACTCATATAGTGTATCCACAAATCTGCATATGGAAGCAAATGTTTTATCTCATCTTTTCCCACATGACCCGTAGTAAGAAAACCTTCATACACTCCGTAATAATAGGAACGTATCATAGAAGTTACATCCCTGAGCGGCGAACGTTTTAATCTTCTTTCACTATAGTTGCGTGAAGGAATCCCGCCAAAATCGTGAATGGCTACATCTCGCCCTGTCAGCAAAATTTCTCCCAAACTTAGTTTGCCATGAATGCGAATTTTGACAACGTCCATTTTTTTGCTGTATATCTTTTTCAGAGCGTTCAGCATTTCACTTTTCCGGCTAAGCAATTCACTGATGGCCTGCTTTTCATCTTCCGGGATGACAGACTTATTCCGTTGTACAGTTTGAAATGTTTCTCTTACCAGTGCAGTCATTGAAGAAAACAAAGAACGCTGGTAATGCAGAGAAAAATTTTCCGGTATAAAATCGGCAACATCTTTTGAAGCTAATGCCAAATGCAATTGACCGATGCGCACTCCCAACAAGCGGCTTTGATCGGAAGTCCTGGCGCCCAGCAGTGTCTGCAATCCCTGGGGTAATGTTTCAAAACCTGCAGGTTCGATCAAGCTTCCTGTTATTTCAACTTTTTGAAGTGTTTCTTTTTGGGCAGCGAGTATGCGCTCGATGTAATTGTTTATTCTCTCCATCATGTAACTGTAACCATCACCATGATTTTCTATCATTGTCTGCATCATGGCAACAACAAAAGATCCCTTTCTAAACTTCCATTCAATGGACCCGAGATAAGAAGGCGTATATTGAAATTTCACATTTGATAGATATTCTGAAATCTCCCGGTCAGGATTTATTCCTAAATCTATTTTTCGATACACTTTTAAGAAAAAGCAATTATCATAAGTGATTGCCGTATTGTTTTGATATCGGCCCTGGTGAATCCGCGAACGAACTTCCCTGTGTTGCTGAAAATATTTTTTTATTTCGGCGGAACCGTTGAAAATTATCTTAGATGTCTTTAACGATAAAGTTTCGCTACCGGCCATATTTTCAAACAGCCAATGTTGCATAGCTGCTGTATAAAACGCATCGCATAAAACACCTTCTTCCTCTCCTACTTTCAGCCTTGCCAAAACGGCCTGCGGAAATTCCTGTAATAAGTTATCAGCAGAATTTTCTTTCGCAATCGTAAGTGGCAATAAATAGGTTTCAGGTAACCCGCTTTTGTAGCTTACTTCGATCAGTAATAAAAAAGCCTGGTTGTTATCCAGGGGAATAATCGAATGCTCAATAATGGCACAGTTATATATAACACGTTGCTTTCCCGCAAACCAGTTTGTTTGCATAAAATACACCGGAAGTATGTCATTTTCCAAAGTGCTTCTGACGCCGTCATTCAAAGGAAGTACGGTCCATGTGCGAAGGCTAAGTGTAGGAAGTTTTTCTTTTTTGACAGATGGTCGCCCCGTTTTTTCTAAAATAAACCATTGAAAGCTGTGTGAACCCAGCGTAAAAAAATAAGGGACGTTTTCACGCACGGCGGGAAAATCATTCTTACTAAAAATTTCCACAAGTCTGTAGCCAGTATATTCCGGCATATCCACTTCTGCCGGTTGAGAAAATTTTGAAAGATTTACGACTACCAAAATTGTTTCATCTTCGTAGCAGCGTGTAAAGGCCAGTACTTTGGGATTATCCACATTCAGAAACTTCATATCACCACGTCCGAAGGCCTTGTACTTTTTCCGGGTACCGATCAAATGTTTCATGAACCAGAAAAGGGAAGAAGTGTTTCTTCGTTGCGTCTCTACATTTACAGCTTCGTAATTATATTCCGGGTCTAAAATAACAGGCAAATAAAGTTGTTGCGGATTGGTTGTGGAAAAACCGGCATTTCGATCTGGCGACCATTGCATGGGGGTGCGCACACCATCCCGGTCACCTAAATAAAAATTATCTCCCATCCCGATTTCATCACCATAATAAATTACAGGTGTGCCCGGCATAGAAAACAAAAGTGAATTCATTAATTCAATTTTCTTCCGGTCGTTTTCCATTAAAGGTGCAAGCCTGTGCCGTATGCCGAGATTTATTCTCGCTTTTGAATCTTTTGCATACACCTTGTACATATAATCTCTCTCTTCATCAGTTACCATTTCCAGCGTTAGTTCATCATGATTTCTTAAAAACATTGCCCATTGACAGGTAGGCGGAATGGCTGGTGTTTGATCGAAGATATCTGTAATGGGATACCTGTCTTCCATTTGCAACGCCATGAACATACGAGGCATTACAGGAAAATGATAATTCATGTGGCACTCATCTCCATCACCAAAATAAGCCGCAGAATCTTCCGGCCACATGTTGGCTTCAGCAAGCATTAAAGTACCGGGATAATTTTTATCAATGTGCGCCCGCAATTTTTTTAAAAACTGGTGTGTCTCAGGAAGATTTTCTCCATTGGTTCCTTCTCTTTCATACAAGTAAGGCACCGCATCCAACCGAAACCCATCAACACCCATTTTGCCCCAAAAGTCAATGATCTTAAGAACTTCTTCCTGGACTTTCGGATTATCATAATTAAGATCGGGCTGATGATGAAAAAAACGATGCCAGTAGTATTGTTGCGCTTTTTCATCCCAGGTCCAGTTGCTGGTTTCAAAATCCTGAAATATTATTCTTACATCTTTATATTGATTGGGATCATCTGTCCATACATAATAATTTCTTTCCACAGATCCTTTTGGAGAGTTTCTTGCTCTTTGAAACCATTGATGCTGATCAGAAGTGTGATTGATTACTAATTCAGTTATTACTTTAAGATTACGGCGATGCGCTTCCTTTAGAAATTTTTTAAAATCTTTTAGATCGCCAAAAGTTGGGTTGATACTGAAATAATCGGCAATATCATACCCATCGTCTTTAAGAGGAGAAGGATAGAACGGTAAAAGCCAGATAGCGGTGACACCCAATTCCTCCAGGTAATTTAATTTTTCGAATAGCCCGCTGAAATCACCAATGCCGTCACCGTCGCCGTCGTTAAAAGCTTTGATGTGTAATTCATAAATAATCGCGTCCTTATACCAATGAAGCTTGTCATCCAATACTGAAGTAACTGCCATAGTTGTAGCCAAAGAATGTTTGAAAAAGTAAATGAAACTTTTACCTACCGCAAAACAAATTAAAGACCAGAGTTGATGAAGTTACAAAAAACGCGGAAACGCTGTTTCCTTCATGGGGCAAGTCGCTCGTCTTACATCAAAAATGATTCTTTAAAGATTTATATTTGGATAACGTGATATTCTTCACTTTAATATTCCATTAATGAAAAAACTGCTGCGGTATTCTTTAACTCTATTCGCCATTTTATTTGCACATTTTTCTTTTGCACAGCTTTCATTAAGCACTTATGCATTAAGAGGTGCTTCTATTTTAGATACAAAAAGTAAAAAATTATTACCGCCGCAAACCATCATTATAAAAGATGGTAAAATTGATCAGATCATACCCTCATCAACAAAACTGCCGGATTCAATTTCAGTTATCAATGTAGCAGGAAAATACATTATTCCCGGTTTAATTGATTCCCACGTGCACCTTGCAACTGATCCCTCGGAAGTAAAACGTCCTGCTGTCGAAGAAGTATTAAACAGAATGCTTTATTCCGGGATAACTTCGGTAAGAGATATGGCAGGGGATGCAAGAACACTGGCCGGTTTGTCAAGAGACGCTAAAGTGGGCGATATTATTTCACCGGATATTTATTATGCTGCTTTAATGGCCGGGCCGGAATTCTTTACAGATCCAAGAACTGCATCAAGCACACAAGGGGGAACAGATGGTGAGATGCCTTATATGCGGGCCATTACAGATTCTTCAGATCTTCATTTGGTAGTAGCAGAGGCAAAGGGCTCAGGGGCAACCGGCATTAAATTATATGCAAACCTTTCGGGAGAGTTGGCGAAAAAAATAGTCACAGAAGCACATAAACAAAATATGATCGTTTGGGCACATGCTGCCTTGTTTCCCGCAAAACCATCCGAAGTTGTTGATGCTGGTGTGGATGTCATCTCTCATGCACCTATGTTTTCTTATGAAGTATATGCAAATAAAGATTCAGTTCCCGCTTCCTGGAAAAGCAAAACCGATCAACCCGATGAATTTTGGAATGCTGAAGAAAAAAAATTAAACCTTGATCATGTTTTTGATTTAATGAAACAAAAAGGAACTATCCTGGATGCCACTTTATCTACGTACAAAAGTTTTGCAGAAGCAAACCCGAAATATAAATGGGAGATACAAATAGGTTATAGTATCGTTCGTCATGCTCACAAGGAAGGAGTAAAAGTAAGTGCGGGAACAGATACGGACCAGGAATCATTTGTGCAGGAAGAAATGAAATTGCTGGTCAAAAAATGTGGGTTTACACCGATAGAAGCCATTATTTCCTCCACGGAAACCGGAGCCGAAACCCTTGGAATTTATAATACGCACGGAACAATCGAACAAGGCAAAGTTGCTGACCTCCTCATCCTCGAAAAAAATCCACTCGATAACATTAATAACATTGATAGTGTATTCATGGTGGTAAAAGCCGGGAAGATCTACAAAAAATAACAATAGCAGCATTAAAATGAAAATCGTGATTTCTTAATAAAAACTATAATCAATATCCAATCAACCATCTTCCCTACACCCTATCTTTGCGCCATGCAAAAAATCGGCATCCTCGGAGGTGGTCAGCTTGGGCGAATGTTGCTCCAGGCTGCTGCCAATTATCCCGTCGAAACTTTTGTACTTGAAAATGACCCGGAGTGCCCGGCGGCGCATCTCTGCCACCATTTCACTTGTGGCGACATAAAAGATTTTAATGCAGTTTACAATTTCGGACAGGGATTGGATGCGCTGACAATAGAAATTGAAAACGTAAATGTTGAAGCGCTGGAAAAACTGGAAGAAGAAGGAAAAAAGATCTTTCCGAAGCCGCAGGTATTAAAAACGATCAAGAATAAGATCCTTCAAAAAAATTATTATCGGCAAAATGAAATTCCTACCTCTGAATTTGTCGTTACTGAAAACCTGCAGGAATTGGATTCCCGGAAAAATTTCCTTCCTGCCGTACATAAATTGGGCGAAGGTGGTTACGACGGCCGTGGCGTGCAGATATTAAGCACTATTAATGACATTGAAAAAGGTTTTGACAAGCCCGCGGTATTAGAAAAGCTAATTCATATCCATAAAGAAATTGCGCAAGTGATTGCCATCAATGAAAAAGGTGAAACTGCCATTTATCCGCTTGTTGAAATGCTTTTCGATCCCGTTCTGAACATACTGGATTATCAACTTTGCCCCGCTGAAATAGATGAAAAAATTCTCTGGAAAGTCGAAGCAATAGCATTAGCCGTCGTAAGAAATTTTAAATCTCCCGGCATTTTTGCCGTGGAAATGTTTATTCATAAAAACGGCGACGTGTTTGTAAATGAAACTGCCCCCCGTGTTCATAACAGCGGGCATCACACCATCGAAGGAAATTATAGCTCGCAGTTTGATATGTTATGGAGGTTAATGCTCGGCTACCCGTTGGGAAATACTGAGATCATCTTTCCTTCTATCATGATCAATATCTTGGGAGCGGATGGATACACCGGTGAAGTAAAATATGAAGGCCTTGAAGAAGTTCTTAAAATAGAAAATGCCTTCGTCCACCTGTACGGTAAGAAGATAACAAAACCCGGGCGAAAGATGGGTCATGTAACAATTCTGAGCCGGGAAAAACAAGATCTTCTTTATAAATCAAACAAAGTAAAAAGAACTTTAATAGCAAAATCATAGTGGATCCTTCTATCCCAAAGAAAAGCCGTTTATAATTAGCCGGTATTAGACAGCAAGAATAAAATTGTTTTAACGTCTATAATGCTGATTATCTTTTATTTTTATTGCTTACTAATAATTGACCGAACGTGAAATTTAATCCTTTGTTTTTCAAACTTTTTTTGATCGGATTTGTTTTAATTTTTTCGTTGTCATGCAGCAATTCTACCAAGCAAAATTTTTCCGGCAGCGGTGACCCCCGTAATATGCCGATATCAGTGGATGCCTTTGTTGTTAGACCCGTAAGCATCAGTGAAAAAATAGATGTACCCGGTACCCTGATCGCAAATGAGGCCACTGACATTCACCCGGAAATATCAGGAAGGCTTGTACAATTAAATGTAGACGAGGGACGATTTGTACAAAAAGGAACCCTGCTTGCAAAGATCTATGATGGCGATCTCCAGGCGCAATTAAAAAAATTACAGGTTCAATTGGAAATTGCAAAAACAAACGAGGAACGATCAGCACAATTATTAAAAATCCAGGGCATCAGCAAATCCGATTATGATGCAAGCGCTTTAAATGTAAGTAACATTAATGCTGATATTGACATAACAAAAGCAGACATTACCAAAACAGAAATAAGAGCGCCTTTCAGTGGCAAACTGGGTTTGAAAAATATAAGTCCCGGTGCTTATGTTACACCATCCACAGTACTGGCATCTATCCAGGAGGTAAATATTTTAAAACTTGATTTTACCGTGCCTGAGAAATACAGTTCACAGATGAATACGGGCAGAGAGGTAGCATTTACGGTTGAAGGATCTGGCAAAAATTACAAGGCGAAAATAATTGCCACCGAGTCTAGTGTTACACAGGATACGCGTACACTGACAGTGCGTGCAGTCGTGCAAAATAAAGACGCTTTACTTGTGCCGGGTTCATTTGCCAAAGTGCTATTGCGGTTTGAACCTGATTCCAATGCGTTGATGATCCCTTCCCAGGCCATCATTCCCCAAGCAAGAGGAAAAAAAGTCGTGATCTACCAGGATAGCGTTGCGAAATTTGTGGATGTAACGACAGGCATTCGGGATTCAGCGAGGGTGCAGGTATTGACGGGTTTAAAAACCGGTGATACCGTTATTATAACGGGCATCCTGAGCGTGAGACCGGAAGGAAAAGTAGAAATAGGCAAAATAGTGAATAAATAAGAGTTGACGGGGATCTGTGATCACAAAAATAAAAATTTGACTCATCTCATTCCGACAGGTTGAGGTCAATTATAAATCATGAATATATCAGAGCTTAGTTTACGAAGAAATGTATTAGCCGTTGTAATGAGTATTCTCATTGTGCTCTTTGGTGTAATTGGTTTTAAATATCTTGGTATCAGAGATTATCCTGCCATTGATCCTCCCAATATTAACGTGCGTACAAATTATTCAGGAGCTAATCCTGAAGTCATAGAATCCCAGATTACCGAGCCATTGGAAAAAGCGATCAACGGAATTGCTGGCATAAAAAATATTACTTCATCAAGTAACCTGGGCACAAGCAGCATTAACGTTGAGTTCAATCTTGGTGTTGATCTAGAAGCTGCCGCCAACGATGTTCGTGATAAAGTATCTCGGGCTGTGCGGTCACTTCCTTCTGATCTCCTCTCCCCTCCCGTAGTATCAAAAGCTGATGCCAATGCCGATGCCATCATCTCCATGACGGTTCAAAGTAATTCGCGTAACCCTCTTCAATTAACTGATTATGCCGAGAACGTATTACTGGAGAGATTACAAACTATTCCCGGTGTAAGTTCCATACAAGTTTGGGGTGAAAAGTTATATTCCATGCGTATATGGCTCGATCCACAAAAACTAACGGCTTATAGTCTCACTCCATCAGATGTTCAAGCGGCATTGCTGCGACAAAATGTAGAATTGCCTTCGGGAAAAATATCGGGTAATGCAACGGAATTAACTGTTCGCACTTTTGGCAGGCTTAGTACCGAAGAAGAGTTCAATAATATTATCGTTAAATCGGACTCAACAAGCCTCGTAAGAGTAAAAGATATTGGTGAAGCGGTACTGGGTCCTGAAAATGAAGAAACCCAACTTAAAGAAAGTGGCATACCTATGGTAGCGTTAGCTATTGTTCCACTTCCCGGATCCAATTATGTATCCATCGCTGATGAATTTTATAAACGTTACAACCAGTTAAAAAAGGAATTACCATCTGATATCAAACTTAACATTGCATTAGATCAAACCCGGTATATAAAAAAATCGATCTCAGAGGTCGAAGAAACACTGCTTGTAGCTTTCTGTCTTGTTGTGTTGATTATTTATTTATTTTTCCGTGACTCGGTTATTGCTCTGCGGCCCTTAATTGATATTCCCGTTTCACTTATTGGCGCATTCTTTATCATGTACCTCGCAGGTTTTACTATTAATGTGCTTTCATTACTTGCCATCGTGCTCGCTACCGGTCTTGTTGTGGACGATGGAATAGTTGTCACAGAAAATATTTATAAAAGAATAGAAAGAGGGATGAATAAATGGCAGGCTGCCGTAGAGGGTTCTAAAGAAATTTACTTTGCGGTTATCTCCACATCACTCACACTAGCCATTGTATTTATCCCCATCATTTTTCTACAGGGCTTTGTTGGAAGATTGTTTCGTGAATTTGGGATTGTAGTGGCAGGCGCAGTTCTTATTTCTGCATTTGTATCATTAACCCTTACGCCAGTACTGAATGTAAAGCTGGTAAGAAAAAATATTGCGCAACATGGATGGTTTTACAGAAAAACAGAGCCTTTTTTCCGTGGAATGGAAAACGGTTATCACAGGTTGCTGGAAAGTTTTATGAAAGTAAGATGGGCTTCCTGGCTGATAGTAATTGCATGCGGTGCAATCATATTTTTCATTGGCCGCAATCTGCAATCAGAATTAGCGCCTATGGAAGACAGGAGCCAGTTCAGGTTACAGGTCACAGGTCCTGAAGGAATGTCCTATGACGCCACTGAAAAATATGTAGAACAGCTTTCAAATTTCATGATGGATTCTATCCCGGAAAGAGAAACAGTTTTATCAATTACAGCTCCCGGCTTTGCGGGCGGTTCTGTCAATTCAGGTTTTATCCGGGTTACACTTGTAGATCCAAAATACCGGGAACGCTCTCAAAAAGAAATCGTGGCAATGGTCAACCGCAATCTTCCAAAATTCAATCAAGGGCGTGCCTTTGCAATAGAGGAACAAACCATCGCCGTAAGCCGTCATGGCGGTTTGCCTGTTCAGTTTGTAATTCAGAATAATGATTTCGATAAACTGGCAAAAGTATTACCCAAATTTTTAGACGCTGCTGGCAAAGATCCCGTATTTCAAACTGTCGATGCAGATCTTAAATTCAATAAACCGGAGTTACGTGTTTCTGTTGACAGGGATAAAGCCAGCGAGTTGGGCGTAAGTATCGATGATGTTTCTCAAACATTGCAACTTGCCTACAGCAACCAACAACTAGGCTATTTTACTATGGGTGGAAAACAATACCAGGTGATGGCCCAGGTAGAAAGGTCCAACAGGGACGATCCTTCAGACCTGAAAAATCTTTTTGTAAGAGGCACAGGTGGCCGAATGATCAGTCTTGACAACGTAGTGTCAATGCACGAAGCTACTACCCCATCCACTATTTATCATTTTAACCGTTATAAATCCGCAACCATTTCTGCAAATCTTTCCCCGGGAAAAACAATAGGTGATGGCATCGAAGAAATGAATAAAATTGCAAGCGGCCTGTTAGATGATACGTTCGCCACTTCACTGGCAGGCAGCTCGAGAGATTTTGCCGAAAGTTCAAGTAACACCAGCTTTGCATTCTTTTTGGCACTTGGTCTTATATTCTTAGTGCTTGCTGCACAGTTTGAAAGTTTCATTGATCCTTTCATTATTATGATCACTGTGCCGCTCGCAATTGCTGGTGCCGTATTATCATTATGGATATTTCATCAAACGCTGAACATTTTTTCCGAAATAGGAATGATCATGCTGATCGGTTTGGTTACAAAGAACGGAATCTTGATCGTGGAATTTGCGAATCAGAACCGGGTTAAAAAAGGAATGAAGAAAAAAGAAGCCGTTATTTATGCAGCCACTCAGCGTTTGCGTCCCATTTTGATGACCAGCCTCGCGATGACGTTGGGCGCACTACCATTGGCATTGTCATTAGGTGCCGCCGCTACGAGTCGTATTCCTCTCGGCATCGTGATCGTAGGTGGAGTCATGTTTTCTCTTATACTCACACTTTTCGTAATACCTGCCATCTATTCTTATCTTTCTACAAAAAAGAAAAGAAGCGAACTGGATATCTTAGCGGAACAACAGCAAAAACAAACAGCTGCATCACACGAACAATTAGAAACTATATAAACTGAATGAAAGTAATTGACCAAACCACACCTGCAAGAGTGCGAGGTAGAGATAAAAACCTGCAAGAGTTCGATCCCCGCCAATCGAGGCAAACTACTGTGGATGTAAATAATGGTGATAAAGCCGGCAAACAAATAAAAATAACTTCTTATAATAAATTATTCTTCTCAGCCCTATTGATATTAATTGTCTCTTCATCTTCGGCACAGAGAACATTGACGCTTGAAGAAGCAATTGCGAATACGTTGGAAAAGAACTATGACATCATTCTGTCAAAAAATGATTCGGCTATTGCAGCCATTGACTATTCCTATCGCAATGCAGCATTTGTTCCCCGGTTAAATGAAACTGCAGGAGTTTTATGGAACAATAATTCCCAAAAACAAACTTTGTCCGACGGATCAAAACGAAATAAAAGTGGTATAAAATCAAATAATATAACCTCGCAGTTAGCACTGAACTGGACATTATTTGACGGTTTGAAAATGTTCATCACAAGAAACAGGCTGGAAGAAGTTTTGCAATTCGGACAACTGGAGATCCGGGATCAGGTGGTAAATACTGTAGCCAGTGTGATCAACAACTACTACAATATTGTGAGGCAAAAGCAACAGTTGAGATCCATAGAAGAACAAATGTCTATCGATAGTGAAAGAGTTCGGTTAGCTCAATACAGGCTGGATATTGGTGTGGGCATAAAACCTGATCTGTTGCAAAGTAAAATTGATCTGAATGCCCAGAAAGCTGCGCAACTTCAACAGCAAGCATTGATAGCACAACTGAAAGAACAATTAAACCAGGCAATGGCCCTTCCACAATTCACAGATTATGAAGTAGTCGATACCATTGTAATCAATACAAGTATCTCTCTGGGGGTGTGATGAGTGATGCTGAAAAAAATAATCCTGCCGTAATGATGGCCAGGAAAAATATTGACATAGCAAACCTTGAATTGAAAGAGACGAAAGCAAGTCTTTTCCCTACTATTTCATTTAACTCAGCTTACAATTTCAACAGGACGACAAACCAGGTTGCGATAAATAATTTCTCTACGCTGTTTAACCAGGTAAATGGTTTTAATTACGGATTTACTGCAACTATTCCTATCCTGAATAATTTTAATACCCGCCGATTGATAAAGCAGGCGAAATGGAGTCTTGGTTATCAAAATATCGTTTACGAAAATCAAAAATCTGTCACTACTTTAAGTGTGATCAACGCTTTCCAGAGTTACGAGCAACAGAAAAAAGAATTGTCACTCGAAGAAGAAAACATTTTGCTGGCAAGAGAAAATCTTGATATCGTTTTTCAAACATATAAACTGGGGGCAGCGACCCTGCTCCAGTTAAAGGAAGCGCAAAACAGTCTTGCCGATGCTTACGACAGGCTGATTGATGCAAGATACAATGCTAAAGTTTCAGAAACCGAATTGCTGAGACTATAGGGGAATTGGTAAAATAGTTTCTGGTTATCCATTTCCGGTTGCCTGTTTCTGGTTATTTTTGGGACAAATCATTTTATGAACCCTCTTGTTGGAATAATTATGGGCAGCGACAGTGATCTTTCTGTGATGCAGGCTGCTGCTGATATTTTGAAACAATTTGATATTTCGCATGAAGTAACGGTAGTATCCGCACACCGCACACCATTGCGCATGGTTGAGTATGCACAGAAAGCAAAAGAAAGAGGATTAAAAGTGATCATTGCCGGAGCCGGCGGTGCCGCACATTTGCCTGGAATGGTAGCCTCTATTACTTCCTTCCTGTCATTGGTGTTCCTATCAAATCATCCAATTCCATTGATGGCTGGGATTCTGTACTTTCTATTTTGCAAATGCCGAATGGAGTACCGGTGGCAACAGTTGCATTAAATGCTGCAAAGAATGCAGGCATATTGGCGGCTGAAATAATTGGAACTTTTGATAATACTGTTTCTAAAAAAATATCTGATTATAAAAACTCTCTCACCAATGAAGTGATTGAGAAAGTGGAACTAAAAAAAGATGGCTGGGAAAATAAGTTTGATTAAAACCTCAACTAGGATTGATAGGATTAAAAAGGATTTACTGGAAATAAAATATTAACCTGGTTGATCACTTCATTTTAATTTCCACTTTCCCATTATTAACTGTTAACGGTAGCCATAAGTATGTTGATTTTTCCAGATCAGATTTATTCCACCTGTCAGCCATAAAAATGTAAAAATTCTTTCTACCATTTACAGGAACTACAAAAGTACTTTGCGCTTCGAAAGTAGTTTCAGCTCCAGTTCCCCTGCACGGATTTCCATATTCTTTCCACGGACCCAGAGGATTATTAGCGACGGCATACGTTGCTGCATTAGGCGACCAGCCGGTACATGCTGAAGTGATCAGATAATATTTGCCCTTATTTTTAAAAATAGCAGGCGCTTCACGATTTCTTCCAAGTAATATCCTGCTGTACGTTTTGGTAGGTTCAAGACAATCGTCTCTCAATAGACAAACCTGCATGGTATTATTATTCTCTGAAGAATAGATCAAATATGCTTTGCCATCATCATCTTTAAATAAAGTCATATCTCTTGACATCTGTCCATTCGGTCTTACGCTGTGAAGATATTTGTACGGACCAACCGGATTGTTACTTACCGCTACACCGGCATGAGCATAAGAATAATCGTTTGCATCGATATGCATCCACATCACAAACTTGTGTGTTTTGCCATTGTAAATCACTTTTGGTCTTTCTATCACTTTGCTTGTATCAATATCGCTGGAAGGATCACTTGTTACAGGAGCTAATGCAACGCCTTCATATTTCCAATGTGTCAAATCCAACGATGAGTAACAGGAAACACCTCCCGCCGGCACCCGATAATCTTCCCAGTTTTGATCAGGCACCAACCATGTTTTTCCTTTTTTAATTTCGCCAAACAAATAATAAATACCGTTGTGATAAAGAATACCTGCACCATGTGCATTGATAAAATTCCCGTCATCGTCTTTCCAATCCGTCGGCAGTGGATATTCTTCGAGCATAGCTTTCAACTCTGAGTTTTCAGGAAGATCGTAATTCGAAAAAGATTTTAACTGATCCGCCGAAGTGAGATTCGCTTTGCCCGGCTTAACAAACTTTGGTTTTTCATTCAACTGCTCTTGCCCGGTTTTCAAAGACCGCTCCTTAATATCTTTTACGCCCTTTATATTAAATCCACCTGCCATACTCCACCAATCATTTTTTTCAAAAACAACATCACTTATCTTACCGCTTCCTTTGATCAGCGAATCCTTCCCGACAAATATGTTATTGTAAAAATGAAAATCTTTACTCTTGCTTGTTTCTGAAAAATCAATTGCAGCCACTTTTGCATTGTAAATGATGTTGCCATACACTTCACAATTATAAAATTGCTTTTCATCATTTGAACTGTTCCAGATATAAAGACCGGCCTGCGAATCAGAAACCGTTCCGTCATTCTCACTGATGTTGTAACGAAAAATATTGTCATGCCAGGGGCTTGCTCCCCAATACTGAAAAATGCAATAACCGCTTCCCTGGTTTTCATAAGAAAAACAATATTGAATGATTGAGTTGGTAACGCCACCATCCAAATCAAATCCTCCGCCATCGGCTCCTCCCTTTGAAGTTTTGTTCCGATAAGCAAGGCAATGCTGAATAATGACACTGTCTGCTTCGTAAGCCCAGATACCAACAGGACCATTGCCAATACGCGGCATATCCCAGCCATTACTAGTGGCTGTGCAATGATCAATAAGCACATTCTTACAATTACCGACTACAATGCCATTACCACTATGATTGTCCAGTTTTGTAGGATCGCCGGGATTATTTTCAGCACGGCAATTCAAAATTTGAATATGATCGCTTTCTCTTTTTTGATAAGGTCCTTCAACTGTAATTCCCGCCGCTCCATTATCATGCACAAATACATTTTTTGCAACTACGTTTTTCGAAGCATACAATAACAATCCTGATTTTTGAAAACCGGAAATATCCAGATCATAAACTTCTATATTATTTGAATTTAAAATAGCCAGGCCATCTTTGATATTACCTGCTTTACGACCAGAACCAATAAGCGTAAGATTTTGAATTTTTAGATGTTTGCCATTATTTATGAGTATACCTAAACTATCTTTTGCATTAATGATCGCATGACCGCTTCCATAAGAGGTAACGATTATTGGTTTGTCAAGGGAACCAACGGCACGGGGATCACTCACGAGGCTACCAACAAAAGTTTCACCTGCTTTAAAGAAGACAGTATCACCGGCGATTAAATGAAGACCATTTATTTTTTCAATCGCCTGAAAAGGTTTATCAATCGTGCCTGCGTTGTTATCATTTCCGGAATTACTGAGATAATAATTCCGTTTGAGCGAAGCATGGCTCAAAAACGGAAATACTAAGTAAAGTTGTAACTAAACAAAAAAGGGAACTCCGTTTGATGGTCATGAAACAATCGTATAATAATTTCTGAAAACTATTTTTCCATAAGCACAACAAACTCTTCTTCCAAACTTAGGGAATGTTGGTATACCTGCTGAATAAAATCTTTACCCCATTTGGCATAGTAATACATGATGTTGTCAACTCTTTCCTGCAATCCATTCTTAGGAAATAATTTTTCTTTGACAGTATGTATCTGCCTCTGCTGATCAGCGAATTTTCTTTTTTCCGCACGCAACATTTTCTTTTCCAGTTCATGCAGGCGATGCAAAGACTGTGTCTTTAAAGCTTCAACATGCTGTCCAAGTGTTGTATCAACAGTTACCACCTGCTTTTTTAATGATTCATATAATTTCTCCGCATCCGAAAAATTGCCATTAAGCTTAATCTCATTTTTGGTTTCCCTTGCCACCAAACGATTTAAAAGTTCTTGCTCAGGCAAAAAGAAATCTTCCACCTCAAATTCAAGCTTACCGATCTTTTCTTTCCATTTTTTTTCAACAATCAAAAATGAATTGCGTAATAATAAAACCGGGTAAGGAATCTTATAATTTGCAAACAGGTCTCTCAGTTGCAGCCAGTATGCGATCTCTCCTCCCCCGCCGATATAAACAAGATTGGGCAAAATAGTTTCCTGGTAAATTCCGCGAAGGATGACATTCGGGCTGAAGTTTTCAGGATGATTATTCAATTCCTTTAGAATTTCTTCCCTGCTAAATTTTAATGTTGAATGTTGAATGCTAAATGTTGAATTTTGTTTGATGATCCGCTCACGAATATTTCCACGGAGATAAAATAAATTTATTTCTCTTGGATTCGCCTGGACCTTATATCCTTTCTCATCTAACATTTTTGCTGTTTGTTCCACAACTACAGAAGGCGTTTCATTCAAAAGATCATCTTCAAAAATCTTTGCAGCCTGTTTTTTTAATGCGGCAGTATCGGGGATCAATACAATTAATCCATATTCACCAAACAGTGCATTTAAAAATTTGAATGTTGCGTCCTGGATCAGTGTTCCTTCTTTATAACAATCTTTTACAATAGAAATGATTTCACTGCCAAAAGGCAAAACAGTCAACTGCCCTTCTGCATTTTCAATCAGTTTCAATAATTCCTTATCCACTTTCATTCTTCCTACCGCACCGGTTTGTTTTGTATTCCAAACTATGTTTTCTCCGTTCAGGTAGAAATGCCCGAGCTCGTCAAGGTCGGCATCTTCTGAACCCATATAAAAAACAGGAATAAAATTGTATTGCGGTAAAGAAGTTTTGCTATATTCAGCCAGCTTGATTGTGTGGAGAATTTTATAAATGAAATACAGCGGCCCGGTAAAAATATTAGGCTGGTGGGCTGTAACGATCGTAAAACTATTTTCAGAAAGAAGAGCTTCAATATTCTTTGTCACCTGCTGTGAAGCGGTCAGTCCTAAATATTGTTTTTTTAACTCTTCAACAAGACCCGGTCTGTTGGTAGAAAAATTTTTTCTTGCCTCTATCGCTTTCTGAATTCCCTGCAGTGAAGGCGAATGCAGATAAAATGGTTTCAGGCTTTCAGCATGATCGAGATAATCCAAAATTATTTTGGTGAAATGGTTGGCCTGGCGGTAAGGTAGTCGTGTAGAAATACAATCCATAATGGAACATAAATGTAAGAACTCATTTTATCTTTTCCGCCACAGATTACGCAGACGGACACGGATTTAACTTTCTTATTTCAGTTGATATGCCACTACTTTGTTTTTTAAGAAAGTGGGTACATATACAATGTTTTTTTCAGCGTTGAATCCAATATCAGCCGTGTTACTTTTTTCAGCCATTGTATCAAGCAATTTTTGTTTGCTGCCATCTGCGTTTACATAATAGATAACTCCTGCCCAGCAGGATACTAAAAAATCTTTTCCGTTAACCTTCTCCAGTCCATCAGTGCTACTTTCCATTCCATCCGCGATCGTTGTAACTGATCCATCCTTGTTCATTTTCATCAAAGAGCCATTACCCAAAACATATAGATCATCTCCGTCAACATATACACCATTAGCTCCTTTGATACCGGTAAGTAACGTGGTAACAACACCGTTTTCGATCTTATGCACTTTTTCTGTGCGGGTATCAGAAACATACACTACCCCATTTTTATCAACAGCAATATCATTTAAAAAAACAGCGCCGTTCACTTTTATCTTTTTTTCAATTTTACCGGTATTGATATCGATACCATCTACTTCATCAAGGTCAGCTACCCAAAGCATGTTCTTATATAAACCCAATCCTTTCGGCGCATTCAAGCCTGTGACCCATTTGGCAGAAATAATTTTGCCATCCAGACCAACTTTTGCAATACCACCGATCCCATCTTTAGCATCAGATGCACCATCAATACACGACACATATAATAGATTGTTTGCTTTATCCAGTAAAACCGATTCAGGCACTCTCAATAAAGTATCCGTTTCCCAAAGTTTTACGAGCTGATGCTGAGAAAAAGAAATTGTAGAAACAAGCAAACCGGTGATGAGCATAGTGATGATAGCAATTGGTTTCATGATTCAGAGTTTTATTAAAGGTACGACATCAAAAATTTTGAAATTTTGGAATTGGGAGATTTAGAAAAAGCCCGAAGGGCTGAAATTATTAGTAAATTCAAATTATTAAAACCCTATGTCCGGCACATTTCCAAAAGGTTACATAAAATGTTTTAACAATCATGAGCGATAAAGAATCAATAGTTCTGTCAAAAAAGCCCGAAGGGCTGAAATTGTTATAGCAATTCGTAAATTAAAACCAGATTATTAAAACCCCGAAGGGGTGCCATAGTAACCTTTAAGACTTTATCACTATGCCGGGTACATTTTCCCAGGTTTATATCCAAATCGTTTTTGCGGTAAAAGAAAGAGAAAATTTAATCCATAATAGTTGGAGAACCGACTTGCACAAATACATTTCTGGAATTATTAAAGGCAAAAATCAAAAGCCAATTATCGTAAATGGCATGGCCGATCATATACACACTTTTGTGGGATTACGGCCGGCTATGGCGATTTCTGACCTGGCAAGAGACATCAAAAACAATTCATCCAATTTTATTAACGAGCACAAATTTGTAAAAGGAAAATTCTCGTGGCAGGAAGGTTATGGCGCTTTTTCATATTCGCATTCGGATATTGGAAAAGTGTATGATTATATCCTCAACCAGGAAAAACACCATAAAAAGAAAACATTCAAAGAGGAATACCTTGATTTTTTGAAAAAATTTGAGGTCGAATACAATGAAAAATATTTGTTTGAATGGTATGATTAATTTTTACACAATCTATCACCCCTGCGGGGTTGTAATTCTTTCATTCAATCTTCTATAATTATTTTACCCCTTCGGGGTTTTGCCAATTCTAACTAAATCTTTCAGGCTTAAAAGCAGAAACATCAATAGACATAGGTTGATGACTGATGATCTCGTTCACCAGTTTCCCTGTAGCTGCCGCCGCAGATACACCGAGCATAGCGTGCCCGCCTGCGAATGTGAGGTTAGTGAATTGATGATGCTTACCGATGTAAGGAAGACCATCAGGTGTTACCGGCCGGTAACCAAACCATGCTTTGTCCATTTGTGGCGGCGCAATGTCAAGAGCAGGATAATATTTTTTAAACGCATCATACAATGCGGTTACTCGTTTGGGTAAAATATTTTCACTGTGACCACTCATTTCCATCGTGCCGCCAATGCGTAGCCAGCGATCAATCGGCGTAGTCGCTGTTCTGTCATCAACCAGTATCGAGGGATAATGAAGATTTTTTTCAAGATCATTATAAACAATACTGTATCCTTTTCCTGGCTGCATCAGCAGGTTAACACCCAAAAGTTTTGCCAGCTCCGGCATCCACGATCCGTTAGCGATCACCAGTTCATCAGTTTCCACGTTTCCGCTTACTCGTTACCACGCCGGCGATGGAATGATTTTTCAAAAAACCTTTCACTTCTGTATTCAATAAAAATTTCACTCCTGCATCCTGTAAGATAATTATGCATAGTATGCATGAATTCAGTAGTGCTGATATGGCAATCGTCAAGATACAATATACCACCGGCCACATTCACTTCCACTTCCGGTTCGTATTGCTGCACTTCGTTATTATTAGTGCAGATCACTGTTTTCAATCCCAGTTCTGCAGCCTGGTCAGCCAAATATTTTTCATGATCACCGGTATCGGGATTGCGGTATAGCATCCAGCAACCTTTTTCGATCATCGCGAATGAACCGTCGAATTCTTTTTTCAGATCGCTCATTAGTTCACGGCTTAGTTGCAGCAGGTTGTTGAGATGTGGAATACTTTCCTTCACTTTTTTTGCGTTGGAACTTTTGCGAAAAGCCATTCCCCAGCGTATAAGATCCCAGTTCAGTCGTGGCTTGATGTAAAAAGGAGAAGAAGAACTCAGCATCCATTTCAATCCCTGGCTGATGATGCCGGGAGTTGCCAGCGGCGTAAAATGGCTCGGGGAAATATAACCCATATTGCCGAATGAGCAGCCATCTGTAATATCGTTCCGGTCAATGACCGTTACTTCGTATCCATCTTTATTTAGGTAATAAGCGCAGCACAATCCAATTACTCCACCGCCTATAATTGTTACTTGCATAATTTCAGGCCGCAAACTTAAGGATTTCTACCATGTTCCGACTCGTCGGGATTAAACTTCCGTTGTGTCTGCCCGTACGTAGCGAAGTGAAGGCGGGTTACTTCTGTAACCTGTCATTCTGAGCGCAGCGAAGAATCTTTTGTTACCAGCTTTCGTAATTCTTATCATCGCCTGTTGTGTCACTCACTTTCGCAGTCGGTAATTCTACTGAGCAATAATCTTAAACTTATATCATAAATTAGATTACTAGCTGCCTCTTGGAAGACTTCAACACTTACGATATCAAAAACATAAAAATAAAACTGTCTAATTATGGGACTCTTTAAACAAAAAACTCCGAATACAGTAGAAGTAAAGGGCAACAAATTAGTATGTCCTGTTTGCTCTTGTGATCAATTTTGGAGTAGAAGCGCCCAGCTTAATACATCGCTGGTCACTTTCTTCAACCTCGACTGGACAAATAGATCTGCGAGATGTTTTGTTTGTGCTGATTGCACTTATATTTTCTGGTTTTTGTGTTGACAGTTTTCCTACCATGGGGTGTGGCGAGACATTTTGCTGTAGGAATCCCCCTTACAATCTCCCCGACAATAATAACACCTACTCTCCCCCTTTTGTAAAAAGGGGGAACTGAAACATCACGACTATCAGAGGAACTGTAAGGGGGATTCCTGAAGATTTCGGTATCTTCAAAAAAATGTATTACTTGCCATACAATAAAAAACTCAAAAAATTTTCACGCAGGCTAAGAAACAACTCAACACTGGGAGAAATATTGCTTTGGCAAAAGCTGAGAGCAGGCAGCATCAGAAATTATACTTTCAATCGCCAAAAACCTTTGGACAGATATATTGTGGACTTTTATTGCAAACCTTTACATCTTGTAATAGAAGTTGACGGCAGTTATCATTTTGAAGAAGAACAAAAGATCAAAGACAAAGAGCGACAGAAAATACTTGAAAGCATGGGCTTGTATTTTCTTCGTTTTTCTGAACAGGAAATAAGGAAAGATATGGATCGGGTGCTAAAAGCAATAGAAGAATACATAGCGCTTTGCGAAGAAAAACTACATAGCTAAAAAGTGATCCGGTCTATCTTTATACAATGAAAAAGATAACCATCATTTTTGCGCTCCTCATTTCCTCAAACTTTTTACCTGCACAAACATTAACTGAAACCGAAGCTGTCCGGTTAGCAAGATTACCGCTTCGATGTATCACAACAGAATTCCCTAATAAAACTTCTCATACTGCAGATGGGCTGCAAGATGCCGTCTTGCTGCCGGACCAATTACATCCCGCTTTTTATGGTTGCCTCGATTGGCATAGCAGTGTGCACGGACATTGGTTGCTGGTGAAAGTGTTCAAACTTTTTCCGAACATTTCAATAAGGGATAGTATCATTCAAACATTGAATAATAGTTTTCAAAAAGAAAAAATACAAACCGAAGCTGACTATTTTACAAAGTATAAAACCACTTCAAGCTACGAAAGAACGTATGGGTGGGCATGGTTGCTGAAACTGGATGAAGAATTATACACATGGGATGATCCATTGGCAAAACACTGGCATGAGATCCTGGAACCGTTGACTCAAAAAATAGTTTCATTGTGGAAAGATTATTTGCCCAAAGAAACCTATCCTAACAGGACAGGTGTGCATCCCAACACTGCATTTGGGTTAGTGTTTGCATTGGATTGGGCGAGAGCTTTGCATGATACCACTTTTGAGAAAGCAATCATTAATAAAGCCAAAAAAATTTATTTAGATAATAAAGCCACCCCGGCTTACTTAGAACCGGACGGTACAGATTTTTTAAGTCCCAGCCTTGAAATAGCAGACCTGATGCGAAGGGTATTGCCAAAACAAACATTTATTGCCTGGCTGAACAAGTTCTATGAGCCGCGCAGTATCAAAAGGATCACGGAAATGCCGGTAGTCAGTGACCGCACAGATATGTACATTGTTCACCTCGATGGGTTAGCGATCAGCCGCGCCTGGTGCATGAAAGGAATTGCGTCCATATTACCTACTGATCATCCATGGAAAAGAATTTTCAACAACACTGCCGATCAATTTTTGAAAGAATCATTAGCCCATGTTACCAGCGGTAATTATGGTGGTGACCACTGGCTGGCAAGCTTTGCACTATACGCCTTAAGCCTGAAATAACTCTTCCAGCATAAATATCCGTTCCATATAGATATTAAGGTTCTTTTTCCTTATTTCTGGTATAGAATTTAAAAACGATAAAATACAGGTAATCAAAAAAAGCAGCCATAAGGGGCAACAAAAATTCAAACCGATGAAAATCAATTTACACTTTATTCTTTCCCCGTCAGCTTCTTAATCAATGCAACTTCATTTTTATCAAAAGGAGTTCCGTCTTTTCTGAAAATATCATGAAACCATGTTGTGGGTTCAGGGCTTCCTTCTTTACTTCCCCATGGAAAAATGGTATTGCTTTTTCCGCTTACAAAACCCCAGTTGATAGCTCCTACATTATATTTTTTTAAAACAGGAAGATTTTTTTCAAACGTGCTACCATGAGTTCTTGCCATATATTCTGTGCAGATAAGCGGCCTTCCTCTTTTCTGTAATTCTAATATTTCATTTTCGAGGTTATCTGCTTTTTCATAATTGTGAAAGCTGATAATGTCAGAATTGCTCAACTGGAAATCGTTGAAGTCTTTGTTATCATACCAGATGCCTACGGTTAAAGGTTGCGAAGGGCGGACTTCCCATGCCCATTCAAAAATATCTTTCAACAAAGGCATGGACGAAGCATTGTAATCACTGTTGCCCGGCTCATTATACAGATCCCAACAAAGAATTCTCGGATCATCTTTAAACGTTGATAAAATATCTTTCACATATCTTTCGAGCACATTCCATTTCGTGCTGTCATTGTGCACATGCATGGCGGGACTTCTCATCCATCCTGAGTTGTGTACGCCGGGTTTTGGATCGGGTTGTTTTCCATATCGCGGTTCAGGGTTCCAACAATCGTCAAAAAAAACAAACAAAGGTTTTATATGGTGACGTGAAGTGATGGTCAAAAATTCATCGATCCTCTTTTTGAAACCAGTTGAATCATGTTCCCAAACAAGATTGTGAAGAAAAACACGGAGCGTATTAAATCCAATTCCTTCCGCCCAACCGAGTTCACGATCAATAGTGGTCGGATCAAAAGTGTCCGCCTCCCACATCTCGAGTTGATTGATGGCAGTGCTGGGTAAAAAATCACAACCGATCAGCCAGCCTTGTTGTTTGTACCATTCATTTGCTTTTTCAGCGGACCATTGTTTTTGCTGAGCATTTGCAAATCAGCAAAGAAAAAATAATAGGAAAATATAATTAATAATCTTTTTCATTTTTACTTTTTAAGCCTCACCCTCGACCCCTCTCCTGTAGGAGAGGGAGGCCGAACTTTTATTTAAAAATTAATTCTTAGTACTTAGGCATTTCAACTTCAGTATAATTTTTCATCTATTCATTACTCATCACTGATCCCTCAGACTTTCGGAAGCGTATATCCATTATGATACTCTGAAGCTAAATATTTATTGGCATCTTCATCTGTGAATTTATTCTTATCAGCATCCCAATAAATTTTCTTCCCGGCCAGGAAAGCAATATTTCCCATGTGACAAACCGTAGCAACATGCGCCGCCAACTGAACCGGGCATTTTAAATCTTCCGTTTTTCTTGACCGAACTACATCAACGAAGTTTTGTGTGTGAAGCGCTACCCCATCATCTGTCCTTGGCTGTCTTGCCACTGCATCCATTTTATTTTTTCCATTGATCACTTCAGGAATCACTTCCCATCCGCCGCGATCCACAACCAATGTTCCGTTGTTACCAATAAACGCCACACCATGATCACGCTGGTAAGGACCATCATTAATACCTGTTGCATGTTCCCAGAGCATATTGAAACCATTGAATTCATAAACTGTTGTCAATGTATCCGGAGTTTGTTCCGCGTCATCAGGGTAAGCAAACTTGCCCCCACTTGCCATAATACTTTTCGGAAGGGTAGCATTAGCACCAAGCAATGCATAATCGATCATATGCACTCCCCAATCCGTCATTAATCCACCTGCATAATCCCAGTACCAACGGAAATTAAAATGAAAGCGATTAGGATTGAACCGACGTTTTTCCGCCGGGCCGAGCCACATATCGTAATCCACGCCGGCGGGAGCATCACTGTCAGGTTTCACAGGCACAGGTTTCATCCATCCCTGGTAAGCCCATGCTTTTACCAACCGCACATTTCCCAATTTTCCTGAATGCACAAAATCCATTGCATCCTGGTAATGTTTGTTGCTATGCTGCCACTGCCCTACCTGTACCACCCGATTATATTTTTGTTGTGCAGTTACCATTGCATTGCATTCAACGATTGATTTTCCAACAGGTTTTTCGCAATACACATCTTTACCCGCTTCGCACGCATCCACCATTATTTTACAATGCCAGTGATCCGGAGTTCCGATCAGCACTGCATCCACATCTTTTAAGTCAAGCACTTTACGATAATCGCCAAACATTTTCAGCTTCGATACATCTACATTCATCTTCGAGAGATCCGCCATTCTTTTTTCCAAAACATTTTTATCAATATCACAAAGAGCAACAAGATTCACTCCTTCATGTTTCAGCATCGCACTCAGATCAGCGAAGCCCATACCATTGATGCCGATAGCAGCAATGTTGATTTTGTCAGAAGGCGACATGCCCTTTTTTAAAATAGAAAAAGTTTTTGTGTCGAATGAAGATAACATCAAACCACCTGCGGTAAGTGCAGAAGCATTGTGTAAAAATTTTCTTCGGGATGACATAGTTATCGTTTTTAAAAATTATAAATGGCAGGAACTAAGTAAAAATGAAAAAGTAAAAAAGTTGGCTACAGATAAATTTTAATTTTGACTTTTTACTTTTGATTTTCCAATTAATAATTCCCTCCGTCCTCGTATTTAGAAAAATAATTGATCTTGACTTCTTTGATTTTTGTTGGCAACCAAACCTGCATATCATTGGCGCCACGGTTGGCCCAGCAATAGTAAGGAATGGCTGTGATCTTTCTTTTTGCAATTTCAATTCCATCACCGTTTGTATTAGCCATAGCAGAAGGAACTTCGGCCTGCAAAGCGATTACCGGCTCATCTAAAATTTTGTACTTGATGGCAGTAAAATTTGTATTTTCAGGAAGTATCGAGGTTCCATACGCCTTCTTTATTATCTGCCCCTTCCACGCAATACACTATCGGGCCACGCTGAATAGCCAACCGGTCATTGTCCATTTTTACTTCTCCTCTTGCATCTATCTTTTTTATTTCCATTGGAAAATTACATTCCACTACATCTCCTTTTTTCCATTCTCTTTCGATCACTGCATAACCGTTTTCCATTTTAAGATCAACAGGCTTTCCATTTACTTTTATTTCAACACCGGGGTTATCATCTCTGTCATAAGAATATAAATTCCCCGGCACAGGCTCATTCCTGTCCCAACCAGGAACTCGTATGTTCAATGCAAATTTTGATTTCTTAGCAGGATCCACATTCAACTTTACATTTCCGCTCCATGGATAATTTGTTTCCATCGTTAATCCAACATCTGCATTATCTATTTTAACATTGGTATTACTTCCTACAAATAAGTTTATCCAGATTGCATCATTACTTTTTCCATAAATATAATTGCCGACAGAAGTTACCAGTCTTGCAATGTTTGCCGGGCAGCAAGCCGTACCAAACCATTCTCTTCGTTGGTTCTGCCCGTTTGATGCCAGCACATTATCATAAAAGAAATGATCGCCGCTTAAACTTAAACCATCGAGTGCACCATTGTATAAACTTCTTTCCAGCACATCAATATATTTACTGTCGCCTGTTAACTGGCACATGCGTTGGTTCCATAAAACCATTCCTACACTGGCGCAGGTTTCACAATAAGCATCTTCATTCGGCAGATCATAGTCTTTGCTAAAGCCTTCATTATCCCCTGCCGAACCAATTCCGCCGGTGATATACATATTTCTGTACACAACATCTTCCCAAACTTTTTGCATGGCATTCATGTATGCATTGTCACCTGTCAGTGCCGCTACATCTGCAGTACCCGTATACAAATACATTGCCCTGACTGCATGACCTGTAATTTCTGTCTGATCCTTCACCGGTTTCAGATCCTGCCAGTAGCCGGGCACAACCCATCCAGTTCCATATGTGTATATTCCTTTTCCTCTTTGCTGCAAATACCAGTCAGCCAGTTTCAGGTAGCGGTCGTCATTTGTTACCTTATACAATTTAACAAGAGCCAGTTCAATTTCTTCGTGACCACTGAACCATTTTTTATTTCCCAAACGGAAAGTGGAATCAATATGATTGGCGAGACGAATGGCGACATCCAGCAATTTTCTTTTTCCTGTAACCTTGTAGTAAGCTACCGCTGCTTCCATTAAATGTCCTGCATTATAATCTTCATGCGCAGAGATATCCGTCCACCGTTTGCTCAGATCACGTAAAGTAAAATAAGTATCAAGATATCCATCCGGTAATTGGGCCGCAGCCACTATATCGATCCATTCATCGGCTTTTGCTTCCAATGCCGAATCCGGATGTGTTTTTAATGCATAAGCCATTGCTTCCAGCGCCTTGTACACATCGCTGTCATCATAATACAATCCTTCAAATTTTTCACCATCATTCCTTGCCACCTTTTGAAAATTGCGGATGCGCGGTGTTTTGATTTCTGTTTGATAAATGCAGGCTTTCATCGTAACCGTGGCTACTTTATCGATCTTTGGTTTCCAGAAATCATCTGTAATATTCACTTTGGAAAAATCCACAAACTCAAATTTCTGTGAAGGAGTTTGCGAAAAGATTTTTGTGGTTGCGATAATGGCAATCAGTAAAAAGATTTTTTTTCTCATGATGCGAGCTTTAAGGCCTGACCCTCTACCCCTCTCCTGTAGGAGAGGGAGGCCAGGCTTTTTATTATTATTCATCAATAGTAATTAAGCATTTCAACAACTAGTCTTAATTCAACTTTTATGTTTATTATTTTCGCTTAATTTCAAGCAATCACATTAATCGTGGTTCTAAACCACCTGGAATCCGCAGGCATAAGGATCATCATCCTTGTCAATCGAAATAACATTATGTCCATAAATTTTTGCCCAGCCTTCAATAGATGGCTTAATAGCTGGCTTTCCGTTAACAGATAGTTCTTCTTCGATCCGTCCTATAAATTTACTGCCAATGATGCTTTCATGAATAAATTCTTCTCCTTTTTTCAATTTACCTTTTGCATACCACTGCGCCATTCTTGCACTTGTTCCTGTACCGCATGGGGAACGATCAATCGCTTTATCACCATAGAACACGGCATTTCTTGCAGTAGAAGTTTTATCCCCGTCCGTACCGGCACGGGCGGGAAGCACAGCGCCTGTCCATAAAATATGCGTACAATAATTTATTGTCGGATCCTGCGGATGTACAAATTCATATTTTGAATTAATATTTTTTCTTACCTCTCTTGCCCATGCAATTAATTTATCGGCGGAATAGTGTTCAAGTCCTTTGAAATTCTTTTGTACATCAATGATCGCATAAAAATTTCCGCCATAAGCCACATCAAAAACCAATTCGCCCAACTCAGGACAATCAGCAGTTAATTCTGATGAATAAAGAAATGATGGGACATTGGTGAACTTAACCGTTTTGACTTTTGAATTTTGACTTTTATATTCAATGACTACTAATCCTGCAGGTGCCTCCATTTTTACTATACCCGGAGTCTTTGGTTTTATCAAACCTTCCTCAATAGCAATAGTGATCGTTCCGATCGTTCCATGGCCGCACATCGGCAAGCAACCACTTGTTTCAATAAATAAAACAGCCAAATCATTTTGCGGATCATGTGGCTCATACAAAATACTTCCGCTCATCATATCATGACCACGAGGTTCAAACATGAGCCCGGTTCTTATCCAATCATATTCTCTTAAAAAATGCTGGCGTTTTTCGCTCATATTTTCTCCCTGCAGCACAGGTCCGCCTTCTTTTACAAGTCGAACAGGATTGCCGCATGTGTGGGCATCAATGCAATCAAAAATATGCTTCATTGTGAATGGTGAAATGTGAATTGTGAATGAAACAATGTCGCTATCAAAAGTAGTTGAATAGAGAATAGAAAGTACAAGAGAGTGACACAACGGAAGCTTAGTAGAAATCTTCAGCCGGTCTCATCATCTTCATTAAAAAATAAAAACATTCATGAAAAAGTGTAACGTTTCCGAACAGTTTGCGTCTCATGTTAATAGCTGTTAAAAAAAGATAAAAAAGCTTATGAAATTTCTCCCGTACGAAAATAGTCGTATATTCGGTTTCAAATTAAGCCGTTTTATGTCAAACACTAAATATATAAAACCGACCGAAAGCGAACTGGAGATACTCCAGATACTTTGGACAAAAGGTTTGGCAACTGTTCGTGAAGTTCATGAAGAACTAGCCAAAACAAAGGAAGCAGGTTATACGACTACCTTGAAGCTAATGCAGATCATGCATGAAAAAGGTTTAGTGAAAAGAGATGATTCCATGCGCACACATGTATACCAGGCAGCAGTGAACAAAGAGAGAACGCAAAGGCATCTGCTCAGCAAAATGATTGATTCTTTATTTGGTGGTTCTCCCACACAGCTAATTATCCAGGCCCTTGGAAACGGTGAGCATAAAGCAAGTCACGCGGAACTGGAAGAGATCCAGGCTTTATTGAATCAGCTTAAAAATCAGTAGGCATGTTTTTATTGGGGAATTCTTACTTTTTGCAGGCATTGGGCTGGGCTGTGCTAAACAGTCTTTGGCAAATGGCATTTCTGTGGGTAATCTTCCAGGTAATATTATCGTTCGGCATTCATAAATCTTCTGTAAAAAGCAGGTTAGCCACTCTCCTTTTGGTAACAGGCTTCGGCTGGTTCCTGTTTACTTTAATTTCTCATTGGTTAATTGATCCGGACGCTGCCAAACGTTCTTTGTTTGCCATTGGTTCTTTTGATGAAGGCAATGCCGCATGGAATGAACAATTGCAAATGGTACTCCCCTATGCTTCTGTTGCATACTTATTATTATTACTGGTTCCGGCAATACAGTTCATACGCAATTACAGGTTCGTGCAAATAATTCGCAAAACAGGATTATCAAAATGTCATGTTGATCTGAGAATTTTCGTTCAGAAGTTCAGTGAAAGAATGGGCATTCATAAACCGGTACATATTTATATCTCTGATCTCATCACATCGCCGGTAACGATTGGTTATTTAAAACCAATCATCCTGATGCCTATTGCAGCAATTACAAACCTGAGTCAAAAGCAGGTGGAAGCAATACTACTGCATGAGCTGGCGCATATACGCCGCTATGATTACTTCATAAATCTTATCGTCAATTTTATAAGAACAGTTCTTTATTTCAATCCTTTTGTAAAACTGTTTGCCAAGACTATTGAAAGAGAAAGAGAAAAAAGTTGTGATGAAATAGTGATGCAGTTTGAATACGATCCTCATGGTTATGCCTCTGCATTATTGATGCTCGAGAAAAATAATTTCATGAGGAGAACAATGGCCGTTGCTGCATCAGGACAAAAAAATGACCTGCTTCATCGTATTGAAAAAATACTCGGAATAGAAAAAAGAAAAACTCCTGATTTCAAAAAATTAGGCGGATTGCTGGCCGGGCTTTTATGTATCATAGCTCTAAATGCGTTATTCTTTTTTAGTTCTCCTGTTATAGACGATCATTCGCTAAGCTTCAGTGCTTTCTCGAATCCTTTTTACCAGCTTATATCTGATGGAAAAGCAGATCTCAACACTACTGATCATCCGCTGCTGAAAAAGAAAGAGGTCAGAACTGAAACAGCCAAACAGGAAGTAAAGGAAGTAAACGTTGAAAAGAAAAAAACGGAGATCGTTGCAGAAATCCCCGCCCCTCCCAAGCCGGAACAATTTGTACTTGTAACTCCCGCCGATGAAAATGGGCTTGCACAAATAGATCAAAGAATGCAGTTAGAACCGATTCTGAAAAAATCTGAGGAAGCACAGGTAAAAGGTGCCGTAGCTGCAACAAAGAAAGTGCTGGAACAAAGCCAATGGAAGCAGGTTGAAAAGAATGTAGCTGATGCACTGACACAGGTAGAAAAAGAAAATTTGAAAGAAAAATATTTCGTGGAACTGCAGAAGGTGAACTGGCAAAAACTGGAAGAAAAATTAAAACTCGCTTATAACAAGATAAACTGGGACAAAGTAAACTCACAATTAGGCAATGCCATTACCAATATTACACTGGATAGCCTTACTACGGTTTACGATCTTGCACTATCTGATATGAACACAGCACAAAAATGGATGACTGAAAATAAAGTAACCTCCATTCCTGATACAGATCTGAAATTAAAGGAAGTGCAGGTTGAAATGGATAAACTTCAAAAGCAATTGGACACTATCCAGGCCATTAAGAACAAAAAGATCATTCACCTGTAATTACCAATTACATCTCGGGCAGGCATCACTGTATTTATTTCCTAAAATAAATCCCAACACGATTTCATGAGTGCCGCGGCTAACGGTATTTAAATTCGTAGTAGTAAAATCATACGCGTAGCCAACATTGAAAGCGTTACTGACATTTACACCCAACATTCCGGCATAACCATCCTGGTAACGAAAACTCCCTCCCACCCAAAAAAGATCCCTGTACTGCAGTTTGATATTTGTTTCAACCTGGAAATTATTGTTCGATGAACCCTGCACATATTTAAACATCAGTGAAGGAGTTGCATTGATATCATCATTCAGCAAAAAGCGATAACCACCGGTGAGGAATAGGTGAGGAATTAATTTTCCTGAAGTGGATGTAATGGCGTCATCGGCAAATGTGAATTTTTGAGGCACTACCTGTTGCGCAGAAAAGCCAACAAAATAATCTCTTGAATAAAGCCAAAGTCCCACTCCTATGTCCGGCCTTGTTTTATTTATATATCCGTCATACGCCGCACCTGCTGCAGGATCGTTAGGATCGCCGCTACCTGAGAAATCTGTTTTGGATCTGTCAATACCAATTCTTGTAATACCTGCAGAAAAACCACCTGCAAGATTTGTTGTTGGATTCAATCCAATATGATACGCATAGGTAACATCGGCAGTAAAACGATTAAAGCTTCCTGTCTTATCATTGATCACCATCATACCGATACCGTGATGAGGTTCGGCTGCAGTATAAGATTCCCAATAAGCCTTTCCTCTTGGATTCTCTCCCGGTATATCAAATGAGGTGGCATTGGTCCTGTAATCTTTTTTGCCGATAGGACCCTGTATAGTAAAGTAAAAAGTCTGCGGCGCTCCATTCAATCCCACCCACTGATCTCTTGCACTAAGTTTCACGTCCGTATAATTTTCAATACCACTAAGGGCCGGATTCAAAATATAATTGTTCAAAATATACTGAGTGTAGTGTGGCCTTTGCTGTGCAAATGCAAATGCAGTTGCCAGCATCATTGTGACTCCTGTAAGAATTTTTTTCATACTCACCGTATTACATCCACATAGCCCGACATTTTCTGCCGGCCATTTTTCGGATCAATGATATAATAGTATGTTCCCACAGGTACAGGATTTCCATTTACCGTTCCATCCCATAGTTTATCATATCCCACGGAATGAAATATCAACTGGCCATAACGGTTATAAATATCAACAGTGCAGCCGGGATAGCTTTGCAAATAAGGTATATCCCATTTATCATGAATGCCATCACCGTTCGGGCTGAATATGTTTGGTATCAAAGGTGTTTTCAGAACTTTTACAAATACTTCGTCAGAGCTTTGACATCCTTTATCCGATATTACCGTAAGTGTATAAGTAATATCATCAATCGGTTTTGATTTCGGTGTTTGAATTTCTGCGTTGTCAAGCCATGTGGAAGGTGTCCATATATACGTCACAGGATAGTTGGCATGAACAACAGGTGTTAAAACAACTTCACCTCCTTCCAATACAAATTTATCAGGGCCCGCATCTGCAAGAGGCACGGGAAATACGTCTATAGTTTGATCAATAGAATTGGTACAACCATTGTCGGCATGGTACGTATACTGAATGGTATTTACGCCTGCAGCTGCTGCCGAAGGATCAAAAACGCCTGAAGGTGATACTCCCGGACCACTAAACGTACCTGTACCACTCAATCCATTCAATACACTCTGCTGAGTTATTTGAAAGGCAGGTACATCCTGGCAAATGCCCTGCATGGGATCAAATTGAAGTTGTGGCAATGCCATTAAACTAATCGTTTTGTCGATATACTGCACACAGGTTTGACCGGAGTATGCCACATATCTTATGGTGACTGTTTTACTGGCCGGTGATGTAAAGCCCGGATATGAATGAGTATAAATTTTTCCCGGTGAAGGTTCATCATCCAGCGTTTTTATCGTCGGGTCATTCATATAATCCCAATATATTTCCAGTTTGATCACATTACCCGGATTTACGGTTGAGTTATCAGTAAGATGAATAGTATCCGAACTGCAAACAGATGTATTTTCCTGCAGCGCAAATGAAGGCACAGGAACAGAACCATTCACAAAAAAAGGTTTAGAGATGGTAGTAGTGCAACCATTATTTGAAATGATAGTTTCTGTTACGCTATAAGAACCCGTTGCCGTGTATTTATGTTGCGGATCTTTTAATGAAGATGTATTGGGGTTGACTCCATTTGCATTCGGATCACCAAAATCCCATTGGTGAGTAAATAAGTTTTGCGTGCCATCATCAATCGAACTGTTATCAGTAAATGAAGAATAAGGATCGTTCAAACAACTTTCCGGTAAAACAAAATCAACGATGGGGAAAGGACTTACGTCAATTGCTCTTTGTGAACAATCGTGCTGGTACATCCTTTGTCTGTTTCAACCTTTAATGTGGCGTTGTATTTATTTACGGATGCATAGCTGTGAGTGATCGATGCATTTGAGTTCAGTACAGAATTATTTCCGTCCCCAAAATCCCAGGTCCATTTCACAATGTTGCCGCTGTTGGCAACCGATGCGTCGGTAAACGTAATATTTTGATTGATACAATCAGGAGAAGAAACAGTAAAGTTTGCACCAGGCAAAGGATCTACCACTACGGTTTTTGTCGTCGTGACAGATGAACAATTAGCTGCCGAAACAATAGTGAGCGTAACGGTATAGTTATTGGCTGCTGCATACGTTTTAGAAGGACTCTGCTGCGTAGAAGTAGTGCCATCTCCGAAATTCCATAACCATTGCGCAATTGTACTATTTGGCGCCGAACTTTGATCGGTGAAATTTATCGTCGTTCCATAACATACTTCAGCAGGAGCGGAAAATGCAGCCGTTGGTTGCGCATAAACTTTATTCATTACTCTCATACTGTCATCGCTGCAACCATTTGCAGAAGTTACAGTAAGCTTTACATTAAATGGTCCCGTTGAGGTATAATTATAAACAGGGCTTTGTTGCGTGGACGTATTCCCATCTCCGAAATCCCACAGCCATTGCGAAATGTTGCCGGTAACAATAGAACTCTGATCAGTGAACTGCGTAGCGCCTGAAGGAAGACATGCTCCTGTAAAATTAAATGTAGCAAAAGGGTTCGGGCTTACTGAGATTGGTTTTGAGTACAACACACTTTTACAACCCGAAGATGTTTCCACTTGCAATGAAGCAGTGTTGGTTCCATACGCCACATACATATGTGGTTGCGGATTACCATTCGCAGCAACTACCTGCGGTGTACCATCACCAAAACTCCACGTCCATTTTGTAATAGGTGGACCTGAAGCAGCAGTAGACTGATCGGTAAAAGTCAAAATCTTATCCTCACATGTTGGCGTAGAGACATTAAACTTTGCTACCGGCGGTTCGCTAACGGCAATTGTGGCTTCCGCCGGCTCGGAGATACAGCCTATATCCGTTACGACTACCAGTTTAACATCATAATTATTGGGCGAGGTATAATGATGCTTAACATTTTTAAGAGAATCTATAGCTCCGTCCCCAAAACTCCACGAGTATTTAATAAATGGCCTGTTATTCACTTCATCTCCCGCAGTAAAATAAAAAGTATCAGTAAGGCATCCCTCTCCATTAAAATTGAAACTTGCTGTAGGCGCATTATACACCTGCAGATCATAATTGATCTGCTGCTCGCCACTGCAACCATCCGAAGTAGGGTTTTGTGCTACTAACTGAATGGAATAAGTGCCCGTGTCATTTGCTGAATAAGCATGGGGAAGTGAATATCTGTACAGTTGCCTTCCATTCACTGTCCATGTGGAATCATACACTGGGCTGTAAATCGTTGTATCGGGAAACAGTCCAAAAAAGTTCCATGTTAATTGCGTGGGCTGGTATGGAAATGTCATTGAAAAATAAAAAGGAGAACCTTTACAGGCTGCCGGAAAATTTACTGTGGCATATTGATTCTTTACGGAAACAAACTGGTAAAGATCTTTCACGTTTGCCCCTGCAGAATAGCCATATGATTCCGCACTTGCAAAACCATAGGCCAATGCATTGAATCCTGAATCGGAACGCAGAGTATGATAGCCCTGCCCCACATTGGCAAGATATACGTACGAATAATTAGGATCGGACGGATGAACTACCCAACCGCTTACCGGCTTGCTATCAAGCCGGAACGATGATATAGCCGTACCCTTATTTGGAATTACAATCTGCAGGTGATGAAGCTGTGTACCCGGCGTTGCTAAATTAGAGCTGACAAGAGTTACCTTATCAATATTTTGTTCTACGGGGTTTAAAATGATCATATCCGGGTCGTATGGTGCGCCATTGCCACTGCAGGCCTGCGTGGTAAAGTACTGTGCTACGGAAATGGGAAGATCTGATTGAATTAAGTTTGGAGTTTTATTAATAAACTCATACCATATTCCATTTTTAAACAGTGCAGGAGACACCAGCACCCCATTTACATACACATTTGCGGCAGGATTGCTTTTGGCTATCCGGTAATAATTATTGGGATTATTATAGCTCGGCGCCGTTAAATATTTCAAACCCCACGAACCGGTAGGATACAATTGCTGATACAGATTGTCGGCGCTGGTAGAGTTACAGCTTTCCGGAATTCTCACTTTACCGCTTCCCGAAAACACAGCAATCTTTTTACAACTGCCCGTACCCGACGCTATGGATCGTACATGCGTACCGGTAAGGTCAACACCCTTACTGTTGTCTGATGCATCGAGTGCGCCGAGAACCTGGTATATGTCTCCTTTGTTCAGGTTTACAGTGTGTACGCTATTGGCAAGCCACCCGTTCTTAGTATTGGCGGCCGGTGTTATCTCTACAGTTGTATTGTCCTCAACCGCTACAACGGTGATGTAAGAATTTGAATTAGGTTCGTTGGAAACCTGGGTAAAATTCATGGAATAATATTCCTTGCCCAATACCTGCGTGGGCAGGCAAAGTGTAGCGCCGCTGGCCTGGCTGCGGGTGATGTATGAATACACAACAATGGGCCTTGCCGAAGTAATGTGAATTGATTTTTTGGTGAACGTGCCTTCGTCATTTATAAAATACGTGGGTGGCACTATAGCCGTGATCACCTGGCCCGCGGTAATAGAGCCGGTTTGCAATACGGCACCGCCATAAATTTCTATTGAATAAGTTGTCGACTGATCGGACGTAAGGTAAAGCGTCATTGTGGGAGGGCCGCCAGGGTTGATCATGCCTACGTGATAACAGTAGGCTAACCAAAACTCCCTTCCCCGGTTGGAAAAATCCTGTGCCACGGCACTAAGGCAGGTGAATATTATAGTTACCACCAGGGTAAACGGCAGTCTTAAAGTTCTCATTAGCCAGGGTCCTAAGAATATGAAGACCCGCAAAATAATAAAAAGCAGTGAGGGCTCATAACATTATAGATGAACAGGTAAATAAAATCGCCCATTCTCACCAACCGGCGACTCCCCCTCTAAAAATTCCCGGCAACAGGTACATGGAAACAACCGCCATATTTTAAAAATATACTATGCAATTTTTTATATAAAACATAAGCCTCATAAACAACCATAACTAACTATTTTTCAATAATTAAATATAAAATAACTCTATTTTTTTAAATCATCTTTAAAAGCCTGTTTTTTGTAGCAAATTTGTTAGTAAACTATTTATAATTTTTATTCAATAATCAATATAATAAATTGAAAATAAGATAAATGATTGACAATTATACCACTCTGATATTTTGCAACAATTTTAGTTTTTCCGAAACCGTCTATATACTAAAATAATTGGCTTATTAAAAAAATTAATACGTTATGGCTCTTCCCCACCCTTTTTTGAGAATGAAAAAAATGACTGAAAAAAGTTTTTGAAGAGACGGGCGGCCGTCGCCGCCAGGAATTTTTATTTCACCGCATCGGTACATAAGAAATTCAGAAACATCCCTGCTCTATGCGCCGGGCATTTACCCCGCTTGGGGAAGGTCTAGAAATTTTTAGCAGGGAACTATATATAAAAAAAGCAACCGGGGAAAAGGATGGGAAAACAAATACATACATACAGCCAGGCAGACGGCTTGCATTTTTAAAAAAGAATAATTATTTTAGTATGCTATTTTGCATAAGAATAGGTTTAATGGTTTTAAAAATCAAACAAGGGTTGTTTTTACAACCCTTTGTCTTTTGATAAAACCCATAAGTATCGGGTCATAACTTTATATACAATGGCAAAAGCAAAAAAACAGGCTATAAAACTCCCGGGAAAGTAGCCAGAAAGTACAAGCCCCTAAAGGTTAATACCTCCTTTGAAAACTTACCTATTAATACTTCTGCTAAAAAGAAAAAGAAATGAGTATTACAGTTTTCATTATAATGGTTATAAGCATTGTGTTCATAGTAATCGATAAGGATATAATAAATAAGGGCAAGGATGACGATGAATGATTCTTTTTAGGGGCAAGGTGCCAACGAAAGCTTTGGAGTCATGTAACCATTGTTTACCGCAATTTCAAATGCAAATGAAAATAAGCCCGGCGATCCTTGCTTCCTTTGTCCCCGCTTTTTACTGCCGCGGGTAAAACAAAAACGGTTCACTTCTCATTAATCCTGACACTGTAACCCTCCTCGCACTCTTTTCTACATTCGACTGAAAGTAAAAACCACTTACAATCCGAACGACAATAGAGATGCCACCGATCCCCCCTTTTAAAAAAAGAGAGGATCTGAAGCATCATCAATTATTAGAGAGATTGCAAGAGGGATCCGCTCTACTGCACCACCCGCGATACAGGCTCGCTGTACACACCCTGCCCGTTAATACCAATGGCCATTACGCGGCACCAGTATTTTTTACCGCTGTCAAGGCCGGTAAAGTTCACCTTGCGTATAGTGCCCACCTTAGTTTCCCAGGTGCTGGTATCGGTAAGCGGGTCTGCCGTGTACTGGTAAATATAGCTCCGGGCGCCCTGCACTTTATCGAAGCTAAAATACAGTTCGCCGGCATTGGCGCCATCATCCAGCTTTTGATTGGCGGCAGCCGTTATCGGCGGCGCGGGGCTGGGCTCTTTAGCAATAGTAAAGCCGGAGGATTGAGCAATTAAAAAATCGCCTTCGGCAGTAAACAGCACATAAGCCGAAAGGCTGTGCAGCATTTCAATAAGGTCCTCCCTGTACTGGTTCTTAAGCGCCTTGTCGTAGCTGCTGCCTGTTTTAGCTACAGCCACCGCATTGGTAAAGCTGTCGATACCATTCTGCATATCGACAAGCGTGGGTGAGGGTGTAGTAAAATAAGGGTTTTCGGGAGGCGTCATAGAGGTCACAATGTTGGTGGCCTTTACGATAAGGTCGGCATCGGATAGTTTGTCGAAGCCGTTTGTAATTCTTAGTGAATTCATAATACGGATAATTTTTGGGTTTAAAATAGTTAATGGTACCATTACTGTTTTTCGTACGTGGCACAAATAAAATAACACGATTGATTTTGTGCAACCGTATTAATACTGACATATTATAAAAACCAGGCAATATGTGCAGCCATTTTATTGATTAACAATACCATCATTATTCCTTGCAGGAAATAATAAAGCACTGGCGATCAATAAAAATTTTTTTCAAAGAATAGAAAGCAGGCCGGTATCAACCCGCCGCCGCTTGTAAGAAATGGGGATTTTCTTTTAAAGAAGACAGCCATTCCTTTTAAGAATGCGACCATTCCTTTTAAGAACGCGGCCATTCCTTTTAAGAATACAACCATTCCTTTTAAGAACGCGGCCATTCCTTTTAAGAACGCGGCCATTCCTTTTAAGAATACAACCATTCCTTTTAAGAGTGCAGCCATCCCTTTCAGGAATGCAGCCATTCTTTTCAAGAATGCAGCCATTCCTTTTAAGAACAGGGCCATTCCTTTTACGGATGCGCTCCTTCCTTCCGGGAAAAGAACAATTCTTTTTAAGAAAAATCATTTTGGCTGCCGCAATCCTGGTGTTCATTGTGCCATCGTGGTGGCCTTTGTGATCCTGATTATCAAAACCAAATACTACAATAGATCTCGTTGTGTACGTTGTGTATCCTTTGTGTACGTTGTGACCCCAATCATTCAAAAACAAAATTTAATTTCAAATACAGCATCGGTCTAAAGGACTTTTGTAACCGAAAATGCAGGAGACAAAATACCACGCTCTTATTTTACTGCAAGCTGCTTTTCATCATATACAATCATCTCTGGTTTTTGTTTATACAGCGCCACCTTGCCCGATACGCATACATCTTTGTTTTTGTAAAAAACTTCCGGCGCTCCCGGTATCACGCATAGTGATATAACTCTCTTGATAATTACCCATAAGGTTAGGAGTGACGAAGGCCACAGGCACGTGTGGTCTTTATTTGTTGTCAGAAAAAAACAAAGATGAAGTAAATTTAATTGAAAAACTTCCGGTATGCTTACCATAACCTTATCATTGAAAGAACACAAAGGCGAAGAGAGGATCTTTGCTGCATTTCAATACACGCAAAAATTAAACAACGCTGTGCGGCAAATAAGCGGTGTAAAATGGAGCCAAAGTAAAAAGCAATGGCATTTGCCTGCTGATAAAAAATCGGTGGCTGCACTGCAACAAAAAATAAATTCATTGGCAACGATCGATACTTCTTTGCTGAAACAGCAACTGGAAGAAAGAAACAAGAAACCGGCACTGGCAGTTGTAGCCAAAAATAATGTGGTACTAAAACGACTTGCGCAGATTAGCAATGCAAACGATCATATACTTCCGCTAATGCAGCAACAATTAAAATTAAAAGCCTACAGTGCCTCCACTGTAAAAACATATATAAATGAGATGGCACAGTTGCTGCAAATGCTTGACAACATTCCTGCTGATGAATTAAAGCCTGCACACCTGAAGCGATACCTCGTTTATTGCTATGAAAAATTAGCATTAAAGGAAAATACGCTGCACAGCCGGATCAATGGGCTTTACCCCGTTGGATTTAAAAGTAAACAATATGTACTATTATGTTTATGTTCTGCTGAGCGAAACCGATGGTCGGTTTTATACAGGTTATTCATCTAACTTAAAAAAACGAATCACTGACCATAATGAAGGAAAAGTAATTTCCACAAAAAGTAGAACCCCCTTTCGGTTAGTTTATTTTGAAGGTTGCTTAAATCAGCAAGATGCAACAAGACGGGAAAAATATCTTAAATCTGGTAATGGGAAAATCTATTTAAGAAATCGGATATCAAACTTTTTAAATCCTACGGGGTGAAATTTTATTATGAACAGGTGCTGCACAGAGAAAAATTCTTTTGGGATATACCGAGGCCGAAGAAACCATTGTTGCTTCCAAAACTTTTAAATGAAACCGAGCTGGCCAGGCTTTTCAATGCCCTTAGCAACAAAAAGCATAAAGCGATGCTATTTACGGCATACAGTGCGGGATTAAGAATAAGTGAAATAGTAAATCTGAAACTGGCAGACATCGATAGTAAGCGAATGCAGGTTTTTGTAAGAAGGGCAAAAGGCAAAAAAGATCGTTATGTGAATCTGAGCCCTGTTTTCTGGATACTCTTGAGAAGTTACATTAAAGAATGTAGGCCGAAGCCTAAAGTATATCTTTTTGAATCAGAACAAACTCAGACTGCTTATCCAACCAGAACAGTACAGCAAATTTTCAGTAATGCCAAATACAAAGCTGGAATCCGGAAAGAAGTTGGAATACACAGTTTACGACACAGTTTCGCCACTCATCTTTTCGATAAAGGAACTGACATTCGCTATATAAAAGATCTGCTTGGGCATTTTAATATCAAAACGACAGAACGGTATCTTCACGTAACCAAAAAACAATTAGTAAATATTACTAGCCCTTTAGATGATTTATGGAAAAAAGAAAAAATAGACTGGTAGATTGGATTGTCCTAACAACAATACAAAAAGTATAACGCTACTTTTTTGGTTTTCAATGTTGATAGTTTTTTGAACACTGCGTCTTATATCATAAATTTACGTGTTAGCTGCCATCCCGCTACTTCTCGCGAATCGAGGTTATTTTAACTCAAAATTGAAAGTTATTTAAACCGAATGGCGCTACAATTTAAAAGCCAGAGAAAACATACCTTAGTTTCTCCGTGTTTTCATTATCAAGAGCTTTTAGTGTATCTAAATATTTGGCTGGAAGGTTGGTGCAAGTTTTAATGATAGCTTCATTGTCAGGATTCGGAGTGATAAGCAATTTTGAAAGGCCACGCTCTTTACAAAAAGGCAAAAGCATATAAAGAACTTTTTCGGCTAATCTATTTCCATTAAAGTCGCAGAATACTTCGGCGCCTATGTTGCCTTGATAAGGTATCTTATCAAAGTTAGATCTTCGAAATAGTAAATTCTCCAGCATCTTTTCCATCTACAGCAATTTTAAAAAGAAAACAATTGCTATCTGACTTAGAATCTCGTCGAATTGAATTTAATGTAACAGTTATATTATCCTGAGAGACGTTAGCAGAATTAATTAGAGGATTTTTATTCTGTTCTTCCGCAGGTAACGTTTTAGCGATACATTTTGTCATTTTTATTTTAAAGTTAACTTTTTTAATAGTATTATCAATTTGCTTTTTATTTATTTTTTGGGGTTTATTTTGTTTAAATAGCAAATGGTTCTTATAATGAATGGAAGGATTTTGACAACGTTAGGATCATCACCTCTTTTACAAAATGACGGCGCCTAACAAAAGGTTCCTATGTAAAGCGGTACGAGAGGAATAATATGTTTATAAACGGTCTACATAAATGTTTTAAGTCGCTGGGGATTTGAATGATTGCCATTGCTGATGTTGGGATCTGTTCCGGCGTTCTGCAATCATTCAAATCCACAGCAGAATATTTTCTTCTTTACATTTTATTAATCAGCTCCGCATCCTATTTGTAGTCTTCCATTTTTCAGAAAGCTACCTGCATCAGTCTTAGTTTACGTAAAAACAGCTGCCTGCTTTGCGCTGTGGTCCTTCATGTTTTTATGATGCCACTCCGCATGTTTTGCAGTCTGTTTTTGTTCATGCTTTTTTGATGAGCTTAATTATTTTTATTTTACTAATCCAACCTGGTACGGTATTCCGCTATTGATCACTGCACGCATACGGCTCAGTAATTTATGGGCTACTTTAATGATCGCTTTGTTTGGCTCTTTGTGTGCATGCTTACGGTAATATTGCTGCAGGGCCATATCTGTTCTCACGGCTACCCAGCTTGCTTCTACCAGTAAACTTCTTAATTGATGATTGCTTCTCTTCGTTAATCCAAGATTGATTTTGTTTTCACTGCTTTGATAAATACCGGGTACCAATCCAACGATAGCAGCCAGTTCATCCAGCCGGTTGAATCTCCTTATATCTCCCAACTCGGCAATGATCGCTGCGGCTGTTATACCACCCATGCCAGGTACACTTTTATATAGATAATAATCCTTCTTATAATGCTTGCGGCAATATGCTCTTAATTCATTACTGATATGCAATTCTTCGTACCATACAAATTCCAATTGCTTTAAACGACTTTTCATACTTTCTGCTGCACTTCTATACTTCCATTTTATATTTCCTATCCATGTTTTCATCTCCCGACTCCAGTTTGGATTATCATATTGGTCAGGCAATTTTATTCCATAATACAATAACTGACTTTTGATATGATTTTTTATGCTCCGTAAATTCCGTGCCAGGTGTATTCGTCTTCTGAACAGACTTCTTAACTGTTCCTGCTGCTCATCGGGAATATAAATCCCTTTCAGATTGCCATCACTGAGATGCTTGCAAAGATTACGACTATCTATCTTATCGGTTTTCTGCCAATCCTGTTTATTGTTCCTGGGCACATCGGCCGGGTTTACCACACTTACCTTCCAACTCTTTTCTTTCAATGCCCTCGCTATCCAATAGCCACAACACCCTGCTTCGTAGCAACAGTTCACTTCATGCTTCTCAAAATTTTTCTCTACATAATTTATCAATGCTAATGGATCGGATGGCATGGTTACAGTCTTGTTATCAAATAAATCTGTTTTAAAATGTACTGTCCAGCTTTTTTTGTGGACATCCATACCAATGAATAACTTTGGTACAGCGGTAGTTTGAGTCAACATCTTTCTGAGTTTTGGCAGCTGCCAATAGCAGACTGCAGTTAAAAAATATCGTTGTTCAAATTATCGCTTTTACATAGATGCTTTGCGTCAGCAGGGGCTGACGGAGTCGAGCCAAGCTTCTGTATGTCTCGTCCTGAAATAGGTTGACTAAAAATCAACCATTTTATGGACATCAAAGAACAAATCATTCAGGAGTATCTACAGCAAGGTTGTGGATACAGAAAACTTCAGGACAAGTATGGCATTAGCCGTACTACGATTTGTAAATGGGTACAAATCTACCAGGGCATTCATGGTTTGGAGCGAACCACCAAACAACAAAACCATTACCTTAGAGATATGGACTCTCCGGAAAAAAAACGACTCCCCAAAAAACATCCGACCGGGCAGGATTTCGAAAAAAAGATTGCTCTTTTAGAAAAGCAACTTCAGTGGGAAAAGCTTCGTGCCGATGCACTGGATACCATGATCAATGTGGCCGAAGAAAAACTTCATATTGCCATCAGAAAAAAGCCTGGAAGCCCACAGTCCAGGAAATGAAAAAGGCAAATCCGTTTGTAAGCTTACAAACCATTTGCCGGCTGTTGGGTTATTCGCCTCAGGCATATCATAAGCATCAAAACAAAACACTTCATAGAAATATGCAGCATGGTCTTATTATAAACGAAGTAGATCGAATAAGAAAATTACAACCACGATGTGGCGGCAGGAAACTGTTTGTGGAACTGCAACCATTTTTTACACAACATCACATTCGTATCGGAAGAGATAAATTCTTTGATGTATTAAGAGAAAATAAATTACTGGTACGTAAACAAAAGCGCAATGTATACACTACCATGAGCAAACACCGTCTTCACCGCTATCCCAACCTGGCTAAGGATTTCACGCCACTGAAAGCCCATGAGCTTTGGGTAGCCGACATCACTTACATTCCGCTCAAACACCGGTTTGCCTACCTGTTTTTGATCACTGATGCCTACAGCAGAAAAATTGTAGGCTTTCATGTAAGCGATGATATGAAAGTGAGCAGTGCTGCAGTAGCACTAAAAAAAGCATTGGTGCAAAAACCTGCCGATGCAATCGTAATGCATCACAGCGATCGCGGTCTGCAATACTGCAGCACAGAATATGTATCCTTATTAACAAAAAACAATGCACTCATCAGCATGACTCAAAACGGCGATCCTTATGAAAATGCCATTGCTGAAAGAGTAAATGGTATTTTAAAAACCGAGCTCATCAGCAACTATTACGATACTATTGATCACGCCTCGCGGCACATTGCAAGAGGAATCACCATTTACAACTACAAACGCAGACATGCAAGTCTCAACTGGCAGATACCCGATGAAGTGCACACGCAAAAAGGACCACAAATAAAACGATGGAAAAATTATTATTATAAACGAAAAGCTCATGAACCGGCGATGCAGAAATTATCATAGGCCTGCACAAAAAAATATTTTCTTTAGCTATAAAAGGCTACAAAAATATTTTTTGCCACGCACCACCAACCACTTTTCTTATTAACCTATTTCAGGATGAATTATCTTAGTAAACCAATAACAGGATTAATTAATAAACCAGTCAACTTTTTTCAGGACGGGTCAATATGATGTCGAGGACAATGGATTATTTGCGCCCTATCCCGATTTAAACGACTATTGGAAAGAAGACAATAATAAATTCCCGTATATAATAAAGAAGGATGACAAATATGTTGGTTTTGTTTTCGTAAAATTTATCAGCTCAAAAGACCGAAGTTATTTTTCAATAGCGGAATTCTTTATTTTGAAAAAGTACAGGCATGAAGGAATTGGTAAAGCAATTGCCATCAAAGTTTTTAATTTACATAAGGGACAATGGGAAGTGTATCAAAAAGACAGTAATAAACCGAGCTCAAATATTCTGGACCAAGGTCATTTCGGAATATACAAAAGGACAGTTTAAAGAACGTTTAGAAAACGGAAAACGAATACAGAATTTTGAAAACTAACAAAAGGAAACAATTTACTCCAGGCAACATTCGTCTGGAAAACGAAAACTGTCGGGGTATTGCTCTTCGGCATTATATGAACACAGCTTTGAGATTGAATCATTCCCCCGGTATCAGCTCTTTCGCATCCCGGAGTTAGCATGCAATGTACAATAACACCC
>CAWCNR010000006.1:0-85560 GCA_963796995.1 uncultured Bacteroidota bacterium | reverse complement strand
TGAAAAAGTCTGCCCCGACAAGGCGGGACAGACTAAATACTGTTTAGCTAAATTAACAGGCAGGAATATAAACCAATGTTGCGTGTAACACTGCGAAATATGGGGTATTGGGAAAAAGTGTTCCCCTGGCAGCGCATGGCGCCGCTATTAAAATTTTTCATCGTTTTTGTTTTTAGATTAAAAAATCGTGAACGAACGAAAAAGGGAACCAGGAAACCTGGTTTTGAAACACAGGTTAATCCGCGGTAGCCGGACTAATTATCGAAGCAATCTGCATAATGACATTGGCAGGGAAACCTCCCTTTTTTGCATGTTCCCTGATCAATTCTTCATTTTCGGCTTTGTACACGCAATAGATTTTGTCGCCGACTACATAACTCTGTATCCATTGAATCTTTGGCCCCATTTCTTTGAGCACTTTGCAGGAAGTCTGTGAAATACCTTTTAATTGTTCGGGAGTCAGTTTTCCGGCGCCGGGGATGTCCCTCTCGATAAGATAAGTTTTCATTTCAGTTGCGTTTACAGTTTTAGAATCATTAATTGCTGATGCCTTTTGAGCGGGAGAGGCATAACCCATAAAAAGCAGAATTGCAATAAGCAGGCTGCATCGGTTGGTGATCGTTTTCATTGCGTTTGTTTTTAAAAGTTAGAAGATGAATTGAAGATACTATTGCCATATAGCGTAAGGCTATAACAAATCATTCAACAAATGGTAAATGATGTAGAATAAATCGTTCAATAAATAGTAAAATTGAACCAGCCAAAACTATGAGTGCAGAAGATCGAGATAAGCCATTGGAAGAAGGCCGTATTTATTTTTAAAGCACTTGGTAAAATAAGACGCACTGGTAAATCCTGAATCAAATGTTATTTGCGCAATATTGTGGTGCTGCTTCTTCATTAGTTCTTTTGCTTTTTGAAGCCTGAAATCTTTTAAAAGTGTATTGAGTGATAAACCCGTTAGCGACATTGTTTTCCTGTACAATTGAGATTTACTCATTGCCATCACTCTGCAATAATCATCAACATCAAATTCAGGGTTTTGATAATTCTCTTCCAGCTTATTGAATATAAGCTTAAGCAGGGTTTCATCGTAAGGAGTTAAGCACAGGAAATTATTTCCTTTGTTTGATAAATCCTTTGACAGAAGCTGCTGCACAGAACATGCAATAGCAACCCGGGTATGACTGGAAATGGCACACAAATAATCCGCCAGTTGAATCGTATCGCCAAATAACTTGTTGCTTTTTTCAATCGGCTCACCGGCATTGATGGCAATTTTAAACCCGATAGCATCAGCATTTAAATTATGCATGTCTTTTTGAATAGCTAAAGCGCATGAAACTGCTTTTGCAGCGGATGTAAATGAAATAATAAACCCAGTTCCTCCATGTTCCACTTCATTGCCTTCATACTGCCCCAGGTTTTTTCTTATAACATTATTGTGTTGGTTTAGCAATTCATTTGCTTTATCGGTTCCGAGCTTGTGTTGCAATAAAACGGGATCAGTCATTTTAGTAACTACCAAAATGCGGAATGAGGGATCGCTAAAAACTTTTAAGCCTTCATCTGAAGTTTGAACTTCCTCCGGGTCATATATCCTTCCTAAAAAAGATTCTACTATATTACTGCTTACTTCGATTATTTTATGCGGAATTAATCCATGAGCCTTTCTGTGCATTTCTTCCACCGCATGTTTTTCGGGAGCCTCGACAAGGCAAAATATGGTTTCCCGCTTTTCGTCCACCCAATAGGTCATGGCTCTACAGCCATATTCTTGCTGGTGAAGCAGATCCTTCTTATGGGCTTCAGCAACATCCCTGGCTTTTACACCAGGAACTATATGTACATCCATGTAGATAGGCATATATATGCTTGACAGAGGTTAATAAAGATAATGTTTTTACATATTAACTCCCCTTTCACTTATAGACAAGTTCTTTTGTGAGGATGAGACACACCAGGACTGAAGCATCAGTAACGGATCATTAATTTGGATAGGGTATCCTGAAATTTGAAACATCAATCGAAACTCCGGAATCTCCCCTTGTTTTCATCTTACTCACTATGTGTTTATTTTTGTTGGATGTCATAAATTAGCTTGCCAGCCGCTATCTGTACAAGTCTATTAACTGAAACAAAACCTTATCTGGCTTATGAAGGGAAGGATAAAAAGTATCTTGCTTGTTGATGAACAGAACAACGATTCTAATTCAAAAAAATATTACCGATAAAAATGAAGACCTGGTTCGTTGACTCATTTACTACGGAAAAATTCAAAGGCAATCCCGCGGCAGTTTGTTTGGCAGAAGCAGAAACAGGTGAATCAACCATGCAGAGTATTGCAACAGAGATCGGCTTTTCCGAAACTGCCTTTATCAGGAACATTGGGACCGGAAGATATTCCATCCGCTTTTTTACTCCTAAAAAAGAAATTAAGCTGTGCGGCCATGCTACATTGGCTGCGTCAAAAATATTATTCGGGAACACGCAGCTTGATAACATTAGTTTTCTTAACTGCGATAATGTAGAGTTGAAAATCAGCAAAGCCGACGGTAAGATAGTGATGCAATTTCCTGTGTATGATACAGAGCCTGTGCAAGTGCCTGCCCCATTGCTGTCAGCATTGGGAATAGAAGTTGTAGTGAACAAGAGGTACAGCCCTAATAACAAAATTATTTTACTTGAAATAGATAGTGCGGAAAAGCTATCAGCCCTGCAGCCCGATTTTAATGCATTGCTCCATTCACATCACGGCATCAACGGTGTATTGGTAACAGCGCCTTCCGATAGTCGCCAGTTTGATTTTCATTACCGGTATTTTTGGCCGTGGGCGGGAACGAATGAAGACCCGGTAACAGGTGGTGTGCAAACCTTCCTCACTAAATATTGGGCGACAAAACTTGGTAAAAACAAATTGAATGCTTTCCAGTCTTCGCACAGGACCGGCATCATGAGTACTGAACTTACAGGTGATAAAGTATTAATTTCCGGAGAAGCTGTAATTACATTCGAAGGAGACTTTAAGTTATAAAACAAAATACATCCACCCGGTAATGTCCTTATCATATTGAGTCCACGCAAGAACTTTTGCAAAAGATCCCTGGCTAACGAGAAGCCCGTACATAAAAATCACAACTGCCTGAGGTAACTTATGGTACTCCCACGAAAAACGAATATCATAATTAGCTTTTGATTAATCTTTTTAATTGCAGGTATAGGTAATTACGAACAGATCGGTTTTCATTTTGTGCCCGTTCACTGTTTTAGAACGGCTAACCGTAACTGGCCGGCCCGCAGAATCATAAGTATAAGAAAAATCCATACTCATTTTAATCGGTGGTAATTTTTTACCATCTTCTGTCAATACCGAGCTGATTTCCATATGAGCCGGTAAATGCTGTTCCGGTATGATGGAGCCCGTAGGTAACCCGATTGTAAAGGGGGATACACAAATGAATCGATTTACGGGATTAGAATTGTACATAATAATTTTATCTGGTGCATAGGTAATAGAAAACATGTCATCGGAAGTAGTTTCATGTTTACCGTCCCGGTAGGTATCTGTTTTCGATTGGATAGATATGGGGTCATTGCCCTTCGGAGTTTTGTTTCCGTACGCATATACAGATTTCGTTATGCTGTAAACACCTGCATCTTGCTTATCCATGCTGGTTACCAATTCAACATCATTATCCACAAAGGCGATTGTATCTGTGCTGTTATTATAAGTAACTATTACCTGGTCCAGTTTGCCATTCTTATTATTATACGTTGCCTTTAGTATGCCGGGTATATCTTTTAAATGCCCGTTTGCATCATAACTGTAGTTGTGTTCTGTTTTATTGTGAGACGTGGAGTTGATAATGTGTGTGAGCCGGCCGTCATCATCATAATCGTACGAAAAGTGAAAGATGTTATTGGCAATCTCAATGTGTTTGCATATTGTGCTATTCACAAATGTTATCGGGCTGTTCTTTCTAAAAGCTGGAAGACAAATCAGGCAGGCAGCCGTCAAAAACAAACAATTTATTTTTTTCATAACGCTGTATTTACGATTTGCAGAAATGGAAATATCAAGTAAATTATGCAAAATAGAAGCCATGAAGAAATTCTCTTTCCCGCATTCTATGACAGTATCAAAAATAATTTTTAGGCGGCAACCTGCATAGTAAATACGTATGGTGCCTGACGATTTACAGTAGCAAAGATCCCCTGCTAACGAGAAGCCCATATATAAAATTCACAACTGCTTGAGGTAACTTATTTTTATTATTTCATGGTCCTCGGTTTGCTTTAGCTGCAGCGGAGTATTGAAGCCTGCATGGTTGTAAATAAAATAAATGTAAGACAGCGGCTGGTACTCCCACGAAAAGCGGATATTATAATTCTGCGAATGATCGATCGAGTTTTTTTGATAGAACCCGGTAAGCTGCAGCCGCGGATTTAGTGCGAAGCGACCCTGGATAATGTAGAGATCAACGGTTTCATTGCTTTTGGGCTGCCCCACATCCATAAAATGATTGCGGTTGAACTCTGCCAGCAAAGAAATATTCGGAATGGGTGCAAACTGCAGTTTCCAGTCGGCAGATTTTATGCGCCCGTCAAAATAACTTCCCCGTTTATAATCGCCCGCAAAAGCAATGACCTTTGAAGGATCGGTAGTGAAATATATTTCATTTAAAAAATAATGATAGACCCCTTCTGCAATATTCACTCCCAAAGGTTGAAACGGTTCCGTGAGTCTTTGAAATACAGGAATGATTGAATAACCGAAATAAGCGCCGCTCTGAAAATTGAGCCAGATGGGCCAGAAGTATAAACTCCGTTCAATGAATTTTCCGGTAGAGGCCTGCCAGTAAAATTCAGGAAGAAATCCCGGCTCAAAGGCACGGAGTATTTTTTTGAAAGGAAGTTTGCTGCCACGGTAATACCAGTTCATTCCCGGCGTAGTACCTATCACATCTTTGCGGGAAACAAATCCCATCTCCGGATCGAAATCTTTGGTAACGATGGATTGCGTAAACCATATTTTATAATGATTGGTGGTATTGAAATACTGGGCAATTCCTGCAAAACCCTGTTTATTTGTATTGGTGTTGATGCTGTGCGTGAAAATAGTATTGAGCGATTGCGATTCGCCCAACCGAAAGAAACCATCAATCGTGCTTTCGATATTGGAACCAACAGGTGTATTCTTTACAGACATTAATGCACCGATGCGGTTTTGCTGACCAAAGTTTTGCGAATAGCGGCCTACAAAAAAATTAGTGGCGGGGCTGTTGTCCGTTTCTTCCTGCCGCATTATGATAGCGCCATAGTTTCTTTTTACGGAGCGGTTCACAAATCTTCCGCCTGCTACAATGGGAATGGGATTACCGAGTGTATCCAACCCGATGGTGCGGCTGAAGAAAGGTTGTAAATGCATGCCGCCGCCCGAACCATCTATCGCCATTTGAATGAAGGGGCTGAACAGCGAGGCATTCTCCAAAAAGAATTGCCGCTTCTCAGGAAAGAAAACCGAGAATCTTGTAATATTATTTACCTGAAGGTCCGCATCGGCCTGTGCGAAATCGGTATTAGCAGTAAGATCCAATACAGCATTAGTGTTGATGGCCCATTTAATATCGCCTCCGCGCTTTATATTCTGTTTGATGCGGTTTGACAGAAGGATCAAAATTTTTGTAATGACTGAATGAACTAAGCACATAAGGTTCAAAACGTATATTGGTTTTTGGCGGAGGCGGTTGCAGGTTCTTCAGCACACCTGCATAGTCCATCCTGGAGACAGTGAATACACGGGGAAAGGATGAGAAAGCGGTGATCTCATTGGTGAGTCCTCCGGTTGCGGTACAGGTTCAATCCCCAGTTTTGGGTGGTGTCGTTTGTTTTCGGATAGCGAAGTGTTTGCCAGGGTATCGCTATTTCTGCATACCACCCGGAATCAGTGCGGGTGGTGCGTACACGCCATACCCCGTCCCAGTCTTCATCAAAATAAAGATCATCAAAACTTAGAAAATCCCGCTGCACTCCATAGGCATTGGTGGCAAAGCACATGGCATTGCGCTTGTCATTGAATGCGTCAAAAGTGATGGTAACAAGATCATGCGCCATGGGATTGAAATCTCTTTTGAAATCGATGGCACGTATGGCTTTTTTTCCCAGTGAGTCCTGCGAGAAAATTCCAAAATATAAATAGTGGCGGTTATAAAGCACTCTTACCTGTGTGGCAAAATCGGCAGCCTTGCCCTGGTAGGGTTCTATTTCGGTAAAGGGCGGAGAAGGTTTCGGCAAGCTTGCCATTCCCGTTCATTCAATACACCGTCTATTTTTAAGAATGAAGTGATTTGTACGGCATCGATCTCTTTTTTTATGGAGTCAGGTTTGAATATTTCCGCATCCTGGGCAAATGGTTTTATTGAAATAAGCAGCAGGATTGGCAATCGTCGAAACATGTGTTCAATATACAATAAGAAAATTTGGAAATTTCTTTTTGCAATATTCAACGGAATATTTTTCAAAATATAATGCAGGTCAACATTTTTTTCAGACCGCTTATCTATCTTTTCAGTTTGAATCAAAACTACAGGTTATGAAAAAGCTATTACTACTTCTTTTGTCTTTTACCAAATACCATTATTGTTTTGCACAACAGGATACTACACAAAAAATTTCCTATAGTATTTGAAAAAATGATGATGGAGCTAAAAACATTTGTTCCCGACACATCCAATGCACCGATGATAAACTGACCCGTGAAATAATAGAGTTCAGGAAGCTAAGGGAAAGCTTTAGTATTGATGAAGTGATCATTTATAAGATCAGTGATGATAAGAATAAAAAAGAAATATCCGCCGGAATGGCTGATACTTTAATGCAACAGTTCACCAATGGCGATGGGAAACGCCGGCTTAACAATGCCATCACCTGGATATACCGGAAACATTTTACGTATAAGGAGATGAAACAAATGGTAAATTTGCAAAAACAAGTGCGGGCAAAAAAATGGCGGGAGAATTTCCCATTATCATATTCAATCCCTGGCCTCCTTACAGAATATTTATGATGGTATAGCGAAAAAACCGAAAGAAAAATAAATTTAAAACGCATATTAAGTTATGGTACGTTAAGCAGGGAAATTGTTACCCCACAGGTCTTCGGCAAGCTCAGGCTGACTGCCTTCTGTCATGTTGAGCTTGTCGAAACATAGACAGAAGGCGGGTTTTCAACAAACTTCTTGGGTTGAATACCTTAAGAAGTTACCCATTACAAAATATTTTTTATTATAAGAACCGGGATAAAAGAAAATCATATTTTATCTTCGGTCTTCCATGTCACTGTTCATTACATCGCTTAATTCAGGAAGCAATGGCAACTGCTATTATATCGGCAACAATACTGAAGCTGTATTGATCGATGCGGGAATTTCGTGCAGGGAAACAGAAAGGCGAATGAAGAAGCTTGACCTTTCGATGAAGTTGGTGAAAGCGATCTTTATTTCTCATGAACATTCCGATCATATCACCGGTGTTTGCGGATTATCTAAAAAATATCAATTACCTGTTTATATCACACAGGACACTTTACATTCAAGTGACTTACCTCTTGAGAAAAAATTTGTTTACTCGTTCACAGCGCAACAACCCGTAAACGTTGGTTCGTTATCCGTGACACCATTTACAAAATTTCATGATGCCAGCGATCCGCACAGCTTCATGGTATCATTCAACAAAATAAACATCGGCATCTTTACAGATATTGGTTTACCATGCAGGAATGTGATCAGTCATTTTAAAAAATGTCATGCTGCTTTTCTCGAAACAAATTATTGTGAGGATATGCTGATGAATGGACGATATCCAGCTTTTTTAAAAAACGCATCAGTGGCGATCATGGGCATTTGTCCAATGCACAGGCACTCGATCTCTTTTTGAGACACAAGGGAAAACAATTAAGCCATTTGATTCTTTCTCATCTTTCAAAAAACAATAACAAACCCGAATTGGTTGAAAGCATTTTCAATCGAACATCGCGGTAATGTAACCATCGTAGTAGCCTCACGATACGGGGAAACGGCTGTGTATTCAATTGGTTCAGCAAAGACTGTCGCAATGAAAAAAGATCCGTCATTACAACTTTCACTTTTTTAAATTTCTCCCTTCTCTTATCAATTCATCATCCGGTTATAGAATAAGAAATAATCAGCGGTGCATTACAATCGGGCTGTGTTTTCCTGGCTATTGCAATAAAGCCAGTTGACCCAAATGGTAGCTCATGTGGTTTGCCCTGTTGATGAGGACGTTTAACTTATTGCGATGCGGCTCTTTTGCAAAATCTTCTTCCTTAACGGCCATATGACGTGTAAACCATTCTGCGGCAGAAGCAGAACGGATATGTTCATTAAGTTTTTCATTAATCACTTTTAGATTTTCTCTGAGTTCAGGCAAAGGAGTTTTTTGCAATCCTGACTTATCAGGATTTTTTAGAAATACGTTTTCCAAATAAGGAAATACTCTTTCGCCAAAACCAAGTATCGGCAGCATAGCATCGGTGACAGCTATTAAATGACCAACAAGATAATGGCCCGTGTTTCTGCCGGGAGCAATTTCCTTTGCCAATTGTTCATCCGGCAATGACGATAAAAGTTTATTGAAATTATTATTTTGCCTCTCCCACTCTGCTGTTGCCATCTTTACAAACATTTCGGGCTGTACTGCTACTGTTTCCATTTGTTGATAGTTTAATGATTTAGCAATTGTCTTGAAATGATAACAACAACATTTCTCAAAAATTGTTTACACAAATTTAGAAAGCGGGGTATTTCTTTATAAATTCTTTTCTCCTCACCAATTCATCACCCGGTTTTTTCAATTCATAACTTTTACAGTGGTTACCGTTAGTGATGCATTTTAACATTGCATCATAAAGCTTACAGTCATGAAAAATTCAACGAAACATTTACAGGACCCGCTTACAGCGGAACAGGAAACCTGCAGTGAAAAAAAGTGTATCACTTGTTTTGAGAACCGGGGGTGCATCTATGACCGGTACTATACCGATACACAATCATTCAGGGCAGAAACTTTTAAAATGGAAAAAGAAATAATCTCGTCAAATGCAAATGAGAGATTGAATATGTAGTTCTTAGTTGAGATCTTGCAATCAACGCCATCATGGAAAGAAAGGTTAATGCTTTGTCCGGGGCGATTAGTGAAACCACCAACTTTAGTGCGGCTAAATGTTCATTTCAATGAAACCTGCTTTATATATTCTTCAAAAGCAAGAACTTTTTTTACATCAGCCGGGTCAAATAAAAAAGGTTGCACATCTTTTGCCATTTCTTTCATATCAATCTTATCGCATTTAGTCAACACAGCGTCTTTCAATTGGCTTGCGTTACTAATATTCAATTTCAGTTTCAGATAGTCATAATCAGGACGGTTAATCAGAGATAAAAGAAAAACCGCATCAAAAAAATCACGGCCTTTATTTCTTGCACGATTGACAATAGCATAAAATTTTTGCGCCAGTAATATATCCAATGGCGTAATAAAAATTGTAGTAAAAACATCAAACCGATTCAGGATATGTCGTTCCGGTATAAAATCAAAATGTTGCGATTCTGTATCCAATTGAATCAATATTTTTTCTTCAGGACGGCCGGATATGCTTTCTTTATAAAGCAGCTCTGGAAAGCGGATATAACAATGGTAGGCACCCCGGTAAACTGTTCTCATTTCCACACTATATCCTTCCTGTTCTAATTGCCTTCGGATAAGCAAAGAAATTTGTTCAAATACATCTTCTTTCATTTCCAGGTTATCAAAATCGAGATCTTCTGAAAAACGGTTGTTGCCGTATACAATACGGAGGCAAGTGCCTCCCAGGAAAATAAGCTGCCTGGCATAGTCACTATCAAAAATAATCTGCAGAATTTTATGCTGGAGGTATTCGCGAAGAATAAATCGTTTGAATTTCCTCAACGATTCAGGGTAACTCTTTTCTATTTCAGGCAGGTTTAGCATGAAGCGATATTTTTTTCAGATATTTTACTCTTTTGTCAAGCGTTTTACTTTTAAAGAGCTTTGCATATTCATGTAATTTTTTCCAGTTAATTGTTTGGTGCAATTCTGTATAGTTGAGACGCAATGCTTCCATATCTTTTATAGTATTAAGACTGCTGTTCAGATAGAAATAATCAAGCAATGCTTTTTCGGGCTCAGCCACAGACACAGGTAATTTATCTTTATGTTGAATGAGGTAGCCAAAATAAAAAGCGGGCTTGAGCGTCCGATAGTTAAAAGTTCCTGCTGTCGTTTTGTAAGCGACCGTTTTGCGTGTTGTGATAGCTTGTATACTATACACCCCTTCAGGAATAAAATGATAAAAACCCAGGGCCGATTCCAGCGAGATATACGAAGGCTGATACAAACAATTGCTGATGCGGAACATCATTAATTCATCTAATGGTATCTCAGAAAAGAGATACCATTTATTAATGAGTTTGCGGATATAGTTTTTCTTTTGCCACTCATGAAGCCGCCTCGTGTCAAATTCCGGAAAATACTTCTTTGCATCTCCGGCTGAAAAAACCTTGTATTCGATCAATGCATTCCTGAACTCAATCCATGTCAAATTATTTCCTTTTTTTGTTAATAATAACAAATATAATAAATAAAATAATTATTTAGTCCTAAATGCCTATCGCCAAATGAGGGGGATACTAAAAGAAAGAATGGTTAACAAGGAGGTTCGTGTGACGGAATATGTAAACACAGCTTAATGAAGCATTGGAACACTACATGCTATTGCCGGAGTTTTTCATCAAACTTCTTTTGCAGGTCGTTTAGTGCGGCGTCATAACCGGGCTGGTCAAAAAAGGCAGCCGGGTTGTACGCATCTCCGGGCTGATGTTTTGTATGCAGGTTAAACTGGCTGGCATGAGAAGCCAACCATATATCGAACGAAATAGTTTTCATCACCCTGAACGTATAAGCATAATCATCCTCTATTCCGGGATAACTCGTGATAGCAGCAAACGGTTTATCGGTAACGATACTGGGCAGGTTGGCAATAAGCACACTGTATGATCGGCGTTCATCGTTTACAGCAAATAAAAAACTACAGGAACCTTTTGTATGGCCGGGATGATGAAGCATGATGAGTTTCATATTGCCCAGTTGGATCGTATCTCCATCGTCAAGCAATCGGTCAGGAGTTACGGGTTCATAGGTGCTGCCATTCCCACCCAGTGCATAATCTGAACTGCCGCCATCTTCCGCAATAGCAGCGTCCTTCTCATCAACCATAAATTGCGCCCCCGTTTTCTTTTTGATAAAAGCCATGGCGCCCATATGATCGAAATGCGCCTGCGTGGTTAGCAATATTTTGATATCGCTGAAACGAAAGCCCAGTGTTTTAATGTTCTTCTTTATCTGTTTGGCAGAAGCCGCAAGACCTGTATTGATCAATATATTTCCCTTTGGGGTAACAACGAGGTAACAAGCCAAATCGTATGTGCCGACGTAATACAGATTTCCTGCAATACGAAATGGTTCAAAGGATCTCACCCAATCCTGGAATGATGGTTTAGGTTCATTCACTTTCTGTGCCGCTGCAGTTATTGCTGTCAACAATACAATAACACTCAGTGCTATATTTCTTAAAGAACGGTCGAACATATTTCAATAAGGCAAAGCAATTGCTATCCAAATATATTCTTTTGATTGCATCGTTCATGCAGACAATGAATATTCCTTTTTGACTGTGCCTTCAAATAAACTAAATTATTTTACGCCAACGGGGATCCTGATATGAATCGGGACAGGCTGCCAACATGAGCATAGACTATAGCTTTGTTGAAGAATTAAATTTCACTTTTTAAAACTTCTTATCTTCATCTGTAATTAATTCTATTACTTATAAAACTGCTTAACATTGAGAAAAACAAGTTTTTTACTGCCATTCATCGTTCTTCTTTTTCTATTATCAGCTTGTTCCAATAAAAATAAAACACAAATGAGTGCAGCAAATGAAAACTGGCTACATGTTTCGGGAGATAAGATCGTTAACCAAAAAGGCGATACGGTTCTTTTACGCGGTTTTGGATTGGGCGGGATGCTCCATATGGAAAATTTCATTGATGGCTATACCGGCAATGAAGAAGCCATGCGTGAGGGATTGAAAAAAGTATTGGGAGAAAAAAAATATAATCTCTACTTCGATACATTTCTCAAAAGCTATTTCACTGAACCCGATGCTGCTTATATTGAAAGCCTGGGTTTGAACCTTATTCGCATTCCCATCAACTACCATCTTTTTGAAGATGACATGAATCCCGGTGTCATTAAAGAAGAATCATTCGCTTACCTCGATACAGTAATCGATCTATGTGCGCGGCATCATATTTATACCATTATTGATCTGCATGCATTTCCGGGATCGCAAAACCAGCACTGGCATAGCGATAATCCCACGCATATAGCAAGGTTCTGGATATACAAGGATTTCCAGGACAGGGCCCTGCATTTTTGGGAAGTGATTGCTCAACGTTATAAAGACAATCCCTGGGTAGCCGGTTACGATGTGATGAACGAACCGGCCGATCCTACAGGTGAAAAACTTTTTCCTTATTACAAAAGATTGCGTGATGCCATCAGGAAGATAGACCCGGACCATATACTTTTTTTGGAAGGTGATAAGTATGCCACTCAATTTGACAAATTCACTGAGATATGGGACAACGTGGTTTACACCAATCATGATTATGCAATGCCCGGTTTCATTTTCGGCGGAGATTATCCCGGCATCACCCGCGATCATTATTATGACAAGGATACATTGGAAAAAGATTTTCTTGAAGAAAAGCGAATTCATGTTCTCTCATCATGTGCCGCTTTGGGTAGGTGAGTTTGGTCCTGTATATACCGGCGATCCGCAAAAAGGATGAAATGCGTTACCAGGTATTAAAAGATCAGTTGGCTTATTATAATAAATACAAAGTAAGCTGGTGTATTTGGTTGTATAAGGATATGGGTTTGCAAGCCATCATGCATCAAAATGATAGCACACCGTATATGAAATTGGTCACACCATTTTTGCATCGCAAAGATTCGCTCGGAGCGGATGCATGGGGAAGCACCGATAAAAATATCAGGAATGTGATAGGCCCTTTGGAAGATTTTATTACTAAAGAATTTCCAACTTATGATGCGTATCCGCATGGAGCGAAAGGCGAAATAGCCCTGCTTGTAAGGCATATACTGATCTCCGAAGCGCTGCTGCCTGAGTATTGTAACCTGTTCAAAGGTTTGTCCGATGATCAGGTGATAGCGCTTGCCCAATCATTTCGTTTTGAAAATTATGTAAAGCGAAAAAGGTTGGAAGATATATTGACCGGCCGGGAAAAGTGAGCAAAAGTTGTAATAAATTTTTCTTGTACTGCTAAGCAATGCTCACAAATAAATTAAATTGGCCGTGATTAATCATTTCAATAACCACTATCATGAAAGAAAAAATATTTATACTATTTAAACACTCAGCCATACATACTCTTTGTTTCTCAGTCATCCTGTTTAGTTTTTCTTTTTCTTTCGCACAGACAGATGAAACAACCGTGGACAGTACTTTACGAACATTGAAAGATGTCAGGGTCATCAGCAAAACAGTAATATATGATCCTTACACTCTCGAATATAAACTGGCTATAAAGCAGCCTGTTGATCACAACGATACTTCTAAAGGATTTTTTTACCAGCACCTGCAACTGTTGCACAAAAATTTTTCAAAACCAATGGTGATGGAAACGGAAGGTTATAATGGCAGGCCGCCTGTAAGTGAACTGCAAACCATTTTAAATTGCAACGACATAGACATTGAGTTCCGCTATTTTAATCAATCAAAACCCGATTCGCTGGATTGGCAGTATTGCACATTCGAGCAGGCCACAGCCGACCTGCATCACATCAACCAGGTGTTTCACTCCTTGTATCATTCCAAATGGATAAGCACCGGCATCAGTCGTGGTGGCGAAACCACATTGATCTATCGATATTTTTATCCTGATGATGTAGATCTCTCCGTTCCGTATGTGGCGCCAATGCCGAATGATATCGAAGACAAAAGAATTTATGCTTTTCTTGATACAGCCGGTGGACCATCCTGCGTACAAAAAATAAGAAACCTGCAGATCTTTTTGCTGCAGCACGAAAAAGAAGCAATACAAAAAATACCGCTTCCTGAAAGACAATTACATTACTCCGCAGTTGGCGGTGTGGGACAGGCTTTTGAATATACTGTTCTTGAATATCCTTTTTCTTTCTGGCAGATCAGTATGCTGAAAGAAAAAGACATTCCCACCAATGCTGATCTTGACAGTTACCTGGAAAGTGTGTATAAAGTTTTTGGAAGTTATATTGCCAACTTTTCCGACGAGCAGAACGAAGGATATAATACTCATTATTATATGACATGGCAAACAGGATATTACGGATATGATATCACACCATTTAAAAAATATCTTCACTATTTCACGACAACAAATCCCACTTCAGCTATTTTACCGCCGGACATTCCGCGGCATCCTTATGATCCGGGATTTGAAAAAAAGATCAATGCATGGCTTGCTACGAGTGGTAATAATATATTGTACATCTATGGCGGCAGGGATACTTGGACAGCCTGCGAACCTGATTTTACCAATAAGGTAAATGCGAAAAGGTTTGTCGTGCCGGGTGCCAATCACTATTATGCACGTGTAAAAAATATGTCGCCCGAAATGCAGCAGGAATTTGGAGATGCGCTAAAAAACATGACCGGGCTTACTGCAGATTTTTCTGTACTAAAGAAGTAAAAAGAAACAGATTTATTTTTTTCAGAGAAAGGTTTTTACGCAAAGGCGCAAAGATGATAAGGCGCTAAATAAGAACCTTGCGTCTTTGTTCTTTATTTTTCTTTGCGGGAAATAAAAAGATAAATTTTTAAATTGCTAAATCGCCGTGTCTTGCGAGGAAGACATGATCCGGACATAGCTTCCCGTAGTTCACCATTTCAATTTACTTTTACACTTACAATCAAAAACACCGGGAAGAAAATAACCAGATGGAGACAAAAATCGGGCAGTACATATCAAACCAGCCTTCGGACAGGCAAAGTATTATGACAGCCATTCATTCAATAATTGTTGAGGAGGACAAGACTGTTGTCCCCGTGGTTGAACCAATGATGGGAAAAGAAATGATTATTTATAAGGGAAAAGGCATGATGAAATATGGACTTGCCGGCGTGAAGAATTATATGTCTCTACACGTCCTGCCCATATATGGATCAAAGACATTATTCGCAAAATACAAAGCACTCCTGCACAAAGCGAATTTTCAAAAGGGTTGTATCAACTTCAGATCTGCGGAAGAAATGCCTTTGGATTTGATAAGACAATTATTTACCGACTGCTCTAAAATTGATTTATTGAAGATCCGGGAAGATTATTTAAAAGAAAAAAAGTCAAAGGGCAAGACGGGAAACTGAATTATCAATTCAATTTATGGGAGGTGCGCAGTAACATATTTATTATGTTACCAGCTAAGGTGCTTTTATTTCAAGCCGTGTCTCGCAAGCGAAGACCCGGCTTGCAAGGGAATCATTATCTTTAGAAACCTTAAAATTTTGACTATGAAACTTTTTGCGCTCCTCTTATTCTTACTTCCCGTTGCAGTTACTGCACAAACAAAAACCGACTACGAACATGCTATGGCTAAGTTCCAACGATTTTATAATGCAGGCCAGGGCGATAGTATCTGTGCAATGTTTCCAACTGAAGGAATTAAATTTTTATGGAACAATGACAGCACCGAGTCGACTTTACAAAGATTTGGCACTCTCAAATCATTTAAGTTTATCGGCATTGACAAGTCAGACCCACAAAGAGTCAGGGTTTTTAAAACTGTATTCAGTAAAGCAGGCACGAAGACAACCAGCCTGACGACGTATAAAAATAAACAACTTGGCACCTTTCGTTTTATGACAGAATCGGACGGGATAGCTGAACTACTTAGAAAAGATAAATCGAAGTAGGCGTTCACACGTATTTAACTATTGTTCTTTTCACATTCCCGTCATTGTACAGTTCCATCACTGCATAGGCGGGATCAAATTCCTGGAATGCTCCGCCCCACCAATTGCCTGAAACAGCGCCATTGCAGAAATATTTTATGCCGACGTATTCCACTTCGTCCTGCAAATGAATATGCCCGCTGATGCAACATTTGATATTCGGATAATTCAAAAAGATCTTTTTCAAAGCAATAAAATCGGTGTGCATCAGGTTGCGCTGAATCTTCAGATCGCCGTTTGCTTCCGTTTTATTAAAAAATAAACCTGCACAAATAGAAAGAATGGGAATGTGTGAAATAATGCAAATGAATTTATCTTTTGATCTTTCCAGTTCCTGTTTCAGCCAATCCAGTTGTTCATCATCGAGGTAAGCTATATAACCTCCTGCCGGGTTCAATTGCGTGCTATCGAGTACGATAAAATGCCAGTTCCCTTTTGTAAAACTATAAAAACGCTGCATCGCCAGCGTTTGCATTACCCAATTTTTGCCATAAAGCGTATCCGCTTCAGGCTTATCCTCTTTTATAAACCAGCCCCATATATCATGATTGCCGATGCAATGATAAATGGGAAGGCTATTCTCTTTTTTTAAAATAGAATGAAAAAGATCCCATTGCGTTTGCGTTTTTGCTTTATCGGCTTCTAAAGAATCCATAATGGAATCGCCGCCATTGATGATAAACTCAACACCGGGTTTCAATGATTGTGCATGTTGAAAAGCTTTTGCCATGCCGGTTTCCGGCACGATGCCGGGCTTTAGATGGATATCAGTAAGATGAGCGAACCGTATCGCGGACTTTTTATTTTCTTCAGCAAAATCCAGGTTTGGTAAAAAAGTGCTTCCGATGATCACACCGGAGCTTTTCAAAAAATCAGATCGTTTCATAAAAGATTTTGAACATAAAAACAATAAAAAAAATTTATGCAGCAGCAACCCTTTTTATAATTAAGTAAATAAGATACCCAATAAATCCCCCGGCTGTATTTAAAATAAGATCATCAACATCAAAAACACCTAGGCCTGTCAGCAACTGCGTTGTTTCAAAAAAAAGACTGATGCAGAATACCATGAAAACAGTTTTCCAGATCTTTCTTAATGAAAGAAAAATTATGGGCAGCAAAATTCCGAGCTGAATAAAGCCGATAATATTTCCACCGATATTATCAACCTTATATTCTTCTCTCATTCGCCTGCTGTTATAAAACAAAGAAATGGTTGCAAATGGTTTTAGGTTAGCATGTTTCCACCCTTCTTTAATTGTGTTACGGCTGTATTCGTGTGTAAAATAGTTTTTGTAGTAGTGCGGCGATCTTTTAAACAGAATAAATTTTGTGTCTATAAACAGGCAAGCAATCAGTAAAATCCAAAGCACTGTCTTTTTTAGCCCGTCGTGGCCAGCCATATTGTTTTCGTTTTGCAGTCAAAATAACGGGCAAAAAGAATAACGGGCAAACTATTGTTACCGATGATTCATTGCGGTCCTTATGACGCCGCGTCCCGGCTCTGCGAAAGCCAGGCTTCGGGAGACACGGCTTGCAAGGAATGCGGATGTTGTCTAGACGCCAACATCCATTATTTCACGTCGGCGTGGACGCTAACATGATCACAGAAATATGATGACGATATAATCCCTTTCTGGATTCCTTATATAGATAGGAACCGATTGTTGAAGATGATTTTATTGCCTGGCTATTTTCTAAAGTTGAAATGCAAGAACAAAAAGTTTGGATCAGCACACAGCACCGCCCCTCTCCAAATGGAGAGGAATAAGAGAGTGAGGCATAATCTATGAAAGATCATTTTTCATTTCTCCAGGTAGCTAAAATAAAAGCAATCTTATCCTTTACTGAAGTGTCTATTCTTATATCAGGAGGGATACCGGTTTTGTTGTATCCCACGGTGACAATGTTTTTGTTAAGCGTGTAAGTAGGGTAACCAAAATAAATTCCATGTTTTTCGCAGTTTAGCTTTATAAGGTTGACATTGTTGTAATCAACCACGCCACCTGTATTGTCGCCCATTGTTATCACTTTGCTGCTTACTGCTTTTGAATATAAAACAAATGTTTCGGCTGCACTCATATTACTCCTGTCAGTTAAAATAACTACTTTTTCAATAACGGTTTTTACAGGCTTTAATTCTAAGGGACCAAAATCAGGCCCCTGCACGATCTTTCCTTTTTGTTCTTTCATTTCTTTTACTACAGGGGCATAAGGATCGTCCTTAGCGTTAGATGTAAATTTTTCAAAATAAGTGATATTATCTTCAGAAGAAAGTGCAAAGCCTCTTTCATTTTGAGCAGGCCTTTCGTAATAAATGCTTAGCAGATCAAAATAAATACCGTTTCCACCAGTATTGCCTCGAATATCAATGATCAGGTTTTTAATATTTTTAAATTCTTGCTCATTAGCCAGTAGCACTTTATTAAACTCCTTTGCTTCAATAAGAAAAGACGGAATTGTAAGCACTGCAGTTTCTTTATCAATTTTCCGAAAGGTTGGGGCTGTAGGATCAAACATGTCTCCATCTTTCATCTGTAATCTGCCCCATACAATACCACCCCAAATCGAAAGCAAGCTGTTGTCTTTGTATGGAGTAACTTTCACGTAACGGGAAGCATAACCATTGGTATAATAAACACCTTCCCATGTATTCCCGGAGGTAGTTACCGCAAATTTCATTTCACCAATCTTGGAAGTATCCTGGGATGCAATTACCACGGCAACATATTCAAAAGGAATTTTGGTGTTTGTGTTTTTTATTATTGCAAACTTTGAGCTCCCGTCGGTCCAATACCCTTCTATAGTGCCTCCGGAAAAATTGTTGACCGCATTTATATCAAAAAGGTTCTCCTTTATACTGGCCTTTGTTTCTTCTATGTCTTTTTCCGAAAATTTGGGATATTCGGCTACGAATAAATGTCCATCCTTGAAGAAAGATAAAAACTCCTGCAATAGTTTGGTGCAATTATCTGGTTGCGTTTGATTTGCCAACAACTTAAATTGAGATTTACGGGCTTCATACTCATTTTCTATCTCTGCCTTTCTTAAATGGTAACCAATATAGTTGGCTTCCAGTTTTTCAATCAATTTATCAAAAGTTTGCCCGCAATTACAATCATAATTTTGTGCTTTCGTGCTAAGGGAAAAAAATACTGAAAACCCGGCCATTGCTATTTTGATGGCGGTTTTTAGTGGTATTTTGTTTTCTATTTCTCTCATTTTCTGGCTTTTTAATTTCAAATATCCGTTTAACGAAAGTGAAGTACTAATAGTTACATGACGGATTTGTCAATAGAACGACCCTTAGAAAAGTAAATCGAAGTAGCTGAGGAAATCTTATCACAGTTTGTGATGTGCTAAGGCTGATGTCGGCGTTTCCCCAACTTCTTTTATTTACACGTCGGCGCGAATCCCCACACAAGTCAGGACAGGCTGCCAACGTCGGCATAAAAAAATTACGCGGCAGCGATCCTTTTTATAATTAAGTAAATAATGTAGCCTATCACTCCGCCGGCTGTATTCAAAATAAGATCATCTACATCAAAAACACCTAAACCTGTCAGCAACTGCGTGGTTTCGAATAAAAGACTTATGCAGAATACTATGAGAACAGTTTTCCAGATCTTTCTTAATGAAAGAAAAATTATGGGCAGCAAAATTCCGAGCGGAATAAAGCCGATAATATTTCCACCGATATTATCAACCTTATATTCTTCTCTCAGTCGCCTGCTATTATAAAATAAGGAGATAGTGGCAAAGGGCTTGAGATTAGCATGCTTCCAGCCCTCTTTAATTGTGTTGCGGCTATACTCGTGTGCAAAATAATTTTTGTAATAGTTCGGCGATCTTTTAAAGAGAATGAATTTCGTGTCAATAAACAGGCAGGCAACCAACACGATCCAAAGCACTGTTTTTTTTAAATCCTCGTGGCCGGCCATAGTATTTTCGTTTTGTAGTCAAAATAACGTGCAAAAAAAATAACAGGCAAACTATTGTTTTCATTAATTTATCGTAAGCCGTGTCTCCAAAAGCCTTTGTGCGTTGGGAGACATGGCTTGCGAGAATAACTTATCTTGATGCGAGTTTTAATCTTATCATTTTCTGATTGCTATATTTTATGTTTCGAGTTAGTGAGTTATATATTTACCCGGTTAAATCGTTGGGAGGAAGCCCTGTTTTATCTGCACGGGTAACGTCAAGAGGGTTTGAACATGATCGTCGCTGGATGCTTGTCGACCATGAAAACAAATTCATATCGCAAAGGGAAAATTCTTCTCTTGCCTTACTGCAGGTTCGTATTGAAGATAATGGTTTGGTCATTCAGCACAAACAATCTTCCTGCTCATTGCACATTTCGTTTCAACCAAAAACAAATGAAGCGATCACGGTTGAGATATGGGATGACAGGTGCATGGCACAATTAGTAAGCGAAGAAGCGGACCAGTGGTTTTCAAAACAATTGTCGCTTGACTGCCGGCTTGTTTATATGCCCGATTCAACACGCCGAATGGTTGATCCAAAATATGCTTTCAATAATGAGATCACAAGTTTTTCGGATGCTTATCCATTTTTGCTGATAGGGCAATCTTCATTAGAAGATCTGAACGCACGAATGCCGGTATCACTTTCAATGGATCGTTTCAGACCGAACATTGTTTTTACAGGAGGCCAGGCATTTGAAGAAGATGAATTTGAGAAGATCACAATTAATCAAATCAATTTTACAGTTGCTAAACCCTGCGCCCGCTGTCCTATTCCAACTATTGACCAAGCAACCGGAATAAAAGACAAAGAACCCTTGCTCACACTTTCAAAGTATCGTTCACTGAACAATAAGGTTTATTTCGGTCAGAATTTAGTGCATGAAGGAGAAGGCCTTATTAATGTGAATGACCTGCTTACTGTGGTAAAACGAAAGCAACCACTTTTTTCTGAATAACGCTCCTATGAGCGACAAAGCTGATGTTGGCTGCCCGTCAACATCTTTTTTTATTTTACAGGGGTGTTCTGATTAATGAAGAAAATTTCTAAATGCTGGCTTGAGTTTGCAACTCAAGCCATCGAAGATTCAGATCCTCAAAACTTCAATAAGCCCGCTGCTATTGCCATAAACATAATTTCTTGCGCCGCTATATAAATAATCTTCCGCTTTTTCCACCAACCCTGCTTCTACAGGATTATTATGCAGATAATTTAATTTTTGCACGGTAAATGCCGGCGAGTATAATTCTTTGGGTTGGTTATCCTGTCTCCAAAACTGGTAATTTACATTGTGACTGTTTTTCTCTGCCTGGTTCCTGAATATAGAGAGCATCCATTCTCTTCGGCTTTCTGTTTCGTTTTTGATGATGGAAGCAATAATCTGCTTGCTTGTAAATTTTTTTAAATCGCGGAGAATATCTGAAAGATTTTCATCTTTGGCTGACACAATTAAATGAACATGATTACTCATGATGCACCATCCATGTAGCAATAATCCTTTTTCTTTTTGACAGAACTTCAGGCTTTCAATAAGAATATCTCTGTACTCTTTTCTTGTAAACACGTCTACCCATTCCACTACGGCAAATGTTACAAAATGAATCTCTTTCTTATTTCTGATCTTATAGCCACCAGCAGTCATGCTCAAATTTAAATGATTATATATTTCTTCCAAGCCTTTTAGGCTTGATCCGGAGTTAGAAACTCCGGATAGCATTCGGAAAGTTTTTATTTAATCTGAACACTCCGGACAGCAGGGTTTGCGGTTGCTGATTCAGCCGAAGAAGAATATTTCAAAATTAGATTAATGGACGATGAAGAGATGTACAAGGTTTATGCAGAACAAAATTTAATCTTGATAATAGAAACTACTCCGAATAAAGCATAATTTTTCAATTAGTAACCAATGATTAAGCTCTTTGAGCGACTTTTGAAACTGGCTGTTATCGTAACATTTATTTATGGCTTATTTACTGAACAACATTATTATTCACTTTTTCTCCGTTGGATTGCTTTTGCTTCATCACTTTATTTTGCATATGCTTCGAGGCAAATAGTTGTCAGTTTAATTTTCTTTGGCGTCGTGGCAATTTTGTTCAATCCATTTATTGATTTTGAATTCAATGAGCTTACATGGCGGATTATTGACGCTATTGTTTGTGTGCTTATAGCTTTTACACTCGATTGGAAAACATATAAAGAGTCATTAACGCCAAAAGGTAAATTGATTTTTGATTTATGTAGAAATTGTTTTGGGGGAGGTCTTGCTTTATTTGCCGCATTTTGGTTTGTTGGCCATACGTTAAAAATAAATCCATATTATGAATTTTTATTAATAACGAAATCGGAAACAGCAAACGGATTCATTACTCACTCAGAAGAATATGAAGATTATGCTGACTCAGAAACCGGTGGCGGAGGAACATTTTTTAATGTTTATTTTAATTACACATTTACCACCAAGGCAGGTGAAATAATCAAAGGTCATTCATCAGATAAGAATCCAAAATCGGGATATTTAAGTGAGGCGAATGAAAGCCCTATTCCCATTGAAGTTGAATATCTCCCTAATAAACCGGAAATTAATCGTATTAAGGGTATGACTGGACAAGCTAATACTGTTGGCGAATTTTTATGGAGAAGAATAGGTTTGGGCTTATTGTTATTAATTGTGTTTTCTACAATAGGATTTGGTGTGATCAAAAATGCTATTAGAAAATACAAAGTGGAAAAAAGAAGGTTACCCGATAGCATATAAATAATGAAATGATATTGTGCAAACTATTTTAAAAATAACTCTTTCAGCATTATTTATTGGCTGTTTATTTAATATGCCTTATGGCTATTTTCAAATGGTAAGGTTTGCAGGCATGATCGGGTTTGCATTATTGGCTTATTTCAGCTATGAACAAAAAAGAAATGTCGAAGTGATTGTTTATGTTGCGCTGGCTTTATTGTTTCAGCCTTTTATTAAAGTGGCATTGGGAAGAACTATTTGGAATGTGGTAGATATTTTGGTAGCATTAGGTTTAATTGGAACATTACTACTCAAGCCCTATAAAAAAATGGAGCATGATAAATAAAAATGAGAACCTCAAAAACAAATTTCTAGAATAATTATAATTTAAAAGGAGAAATTAAATTATTCGATGCTGAATAGTTTTCAGAAAATTTCTGATTTATATGATAGATATAAGCTATTTCTTTCCCAGGGATTTTTGCCTCTTCTTGTAATAAATTAATTTTTGATAGTCTCATAGTCATCAGATTTTTAATTGCGGGTAAATAGTGACCGCTTGCTAGAGAGACTAGAAGGTCTACTCCAGCGGTAACAAGCACTTCAATAGTTGAAAACCCATATTTCATTCGATGTAACTCAAAATGCTTTAGGTAATCGCTATATAGATACTCATATTCTTCTTGAATGTCACTCATAGGAGAAAGGGATGCAGCCTTTTTATTAATCCAGTGTATTAATGCCAAATATTTATTTTTTACATTTTGATCAGTTCTAAATTCAATTATTTGCTCCCATGAAGTATTTGCCGTTGGTTCTGGAATCTGATTTAGTGTGAAGTGAACAACCTCTGTCTTTTTACCTTTTTTGGTAAAAAAATTATTTGACTTTAGAATAGGATAAAACTCTGAATTGCTTATACGGGATAACGCAACTGCGTCAACCCTTGCTTGAATGTCTTGTACAGTAAGGGCCTTTTGAAGTCTTTCATAAATCACATTTGATTCCTCCTTCCAAATCGGTGATTTAGAATATTCCTTTAAATCCTTCAAATAACCAGAAATAAATTGCAATTCAATTTCTGAAGTAATTTGGCTTTTCGTTGCAGGGATGCTTTCGTATTCTTCGATTATTTTACATGATTGCAAAAATTCGTATAATTTAAGTTCATTATTAATTAGAACAACTGTGTCTCTATTTTTTATATCATCACCGATTTCATCAGATGGCATTACTTTAACTGATGGTTTCTTAAAGTATATTTTATCGAACAATAGTGATAATTTCTTTAATTCACTATTTTGTTCATAATGATAGGGAATAATTGTTGAATAAACAGCATTCTTCGCCATAGTTAAAATTACCTATTTTGGGTCTATTGGGCCACCTGATAACGTTAATATATTTATTGAGTAGCTAACAGAACGTACAAGAGTGCGACGCAAGAGGTGATGATAGTAGCAATGTCGCTGGTTACCAAAAAAAATTAAGAATTAATAATGAAGAATTAAGAATTGATTCTTTCCTTCAAGTCTAAACCATTTTCTTTTGCTACTTGCTTAGCAATTTCATATCCTGCATCAGCATGTCGAATCACTCCAATTCCCGGATCATTGCGCAATACTCTTTTCAATCGTTCATCTGCATCATCAGTTCCATCGCAAACGATGACCATGCCCGCATGAATGCTATAGCCCATGCCTACTCCACCGCCATGATGCAATGAAACCCATGAGGCGCCACCTGCAGTATTTACCAATGCATTTAATATGGGCCAGTCAGCCACTGCATCGCTGCCATCAAGCATGGCTTCTGTTTCACTGTTTGGGGCTGCCACAGAACCTGTATCCAAATGATCCCGCCCAATTACGATCGGTGCTTTTACTTTTCCTGTTCTTACTAGTTCATTAAAAGCAAGTCCCGCTTTTTCCCGTTCGCCCTGCCCCAGCCAGCAAATGCGTGCAGGCAATCCCTGGAAAGCGATTTTTTCTTCGGCAAGATCGAGCCAGCGCATGAGTGATCTGTTTTGAGGAAATAATTTCCTGATCGGTATCATCAGTGACTTTTATATCATTGGGGTCACCACTGAGTGCAGCCCATCTGAATGGCCCCTTTCCTTCGCAGAAGAGCGGACGTATGTATGCCGGCACAAAGCCGGGAAAAAGAACGGCCCCCCTGCCCCCCAAAGGGGGGTTCTTCGAAGATTCCGGATTTTCGGATAAATTTTTTTCTTCGTACTCTTTGGCTCTTGCTCTTATATTGTTTCCGTAATCAAACGTTATCGCTCCTTTGTCCATTAGTTGCAGCATCAGTTGTACATGGCGGTACATACTGCGATAAGAATATTCAATGTATTGTTCGGGATCTTTTTCCCGTAAAACTTTTGCCTGCTCGTAAGAAATTTCATGCGGCCAGTAACTGATCGGATCATGCGCCGATGTTTGATCGGTCAGTGTATCGGGAATAATATTTCTTTCAACCAGTCTTTCTAATAAATAAACGGCATTGCAACGGACACCAATACTTTTCGGTATGCCCCGGGCCTTGTATTCCTGTGCCTTGTCAATTGCTTCATCAATATCCGTACATTTTTCATCGAGGTATTTTGTTTGAATCCGTTTATCAATTCTCGATTCTTCTACTTCTGCAATGAGCGCTACGCCTTCATTCATGGTAATAGCGAGTGGTTGTGCGCCGCCCATACCGCCAAGACCTGCGGTGACGTTGAGGGTTCCTTTCAACGAGTTGCTGGTTGCCGGTTGCCGGTTACCGGTAACTGGTAACTTGGAACTGGCAACAGAAGCAAAGTGCTTGTCAGCTATTGCAGCATAAGTCTCATATGTTCCCTGCACAATTCCCTGGCTGCCGATGTATATCCAGCTGCCGGCAGTCATTTGGCCGTACATCATCAACCCTTTTTTTTCCAGCTCATCAAAAACTTCCCAGTTGGCCCAGTTGGGAACCAGGTTAGAGTTACTTATTAAAACCCGGGGTGCATCTTTATGTGTTTTCATGATGCCAACAGGTTTTCCACTTTGTATGAGCAGGGTTTCATCGTCGTTGAGTTCTTTGAGCGCTTTGATGATGAGGTCAAGCGCTTCAAAATTTCTTGCTGCTTTTCCTCTGCCGCCATATACAATTAATTCACCCGGTTTTTCTGCCACTTCGGGATCAAGATTGTTGAGTAACATTCTTAATGCCGCTTCCTGTATCCATCCTTTGCAATTGAGTTTTGTACCGATGGGGGTTTTGTATTTGATGGGGTCGTATGTCTGAACCATGATTTGTGGGAGATTATTAAGATTAAAAAGATAAGTCACGCAAAGTCGCAAAGTTTTGCAAAGAAGCAAAGTTACTTAGCGTCTTTTGTATTTTGTCTTAGCGCCTTTGCATGAAATCAAAATAAAAATTGTCTGAACCATGATTTGGGAAGATTATACTATTAAGAAGAAAATATAACCACGGAGACACAAAGATAAGACAGAGATGAACGGAGAAACTGTCTGTGCCTCACTCTCCTTCTCCCTCTCCCTGCGGAGAGGGAGCGGTGCTGTAAATCTTTAGTGAACTTTATAACTACCACATCGGCTTTTAATTCCCTGATCAACATTTCTAAAAAACTGCGATTCATAACGAACATCTCAATAAGTGAGGGCTGTGGGAGGGTGGCCTTCTCCTTAAGGAGAAGGTCGGGATGAGGCCTTACTGAAACTCATTAAATCCTTCATTTAATGAAATACTCTTTCGATGTCAGCAAACTCATTTACCTTTTCTACAAAACTGAAATCGGCAATAATATTTTTTATCTTTTCAATATCGTCTGCAAAGATCCTGTCTTCTTCAGCAAAGCTTACAAATTGCCGCACATGTTCATGAGCAAATTCAAGAATCTCACTGCTCTTTAACGGGCGGCGAAATTCAATAGCCTGGCAAGCCGTTAATAAGTTCAATCGCCAAAATGTATTCAAGATTATCGAATACCTTTTTCAATTTTCTTCCGCTGATGCTTCCCATGCTTACATGATCTTCCTGCCCGAGTGAAGTGGGAATGCTATCCGCACTTGCAGGAAAACAAAGCGTTTTATTTTCCGTTACCAATGCAGCCGTTGTGTACTGGGGTATCATGAAGCCGCTGTTCAATCCAACATTTTTCATCAGCAACATCGGCAAACCCCATTTTCCTTCCAATAATAAATAACAACGGCGATCAGAAATGTTTCCTGTCTCGGCAGCAGCGAAACATGCATAATCAAGCGGGAGCGCCAATGGTTGCCCGTGAAAATTTCCACCGCTTATTGTATCGTTTGCAGAAAAAATAATCGGGTTATCTGTAACTGCATTCAATTCAATTTCTGTAAGCTCTTTCAAATGCAGCCATGCATTGCGGCTGGCTCCATGCACCTGCGGCATGCAACGGAGTGAATAAGGATCCTGCACTCTTCCGCAATCAACATGGCTTTGCATGATGGCAGAATCTTTCAATAACAATCTTAACCGTTGCGCCACTAATTTATTTCCTGCAAAAGGACGAAGCTGCATGCAGGCGTTCATCGAATGGCGCTTTTGTTCCCGGTTAGTGCTTCCAAACTCATGGCACCGATAATATCCGCGGCTTCCAAACAATTATGCATTCGCTGCACTGCTTTTACAGCAAATGATAAAATGAATTGTGTGCCGTTGATCAAAGCAAGACCTTCTTTGGGTCCAAGTTGTATAGGTGATAAAGAAAATTGTTTTAAAATGTTCCCGGTTTCCTGTTCCCGGTTTTGATAAACAACCTTTCCCAAACCAATCAGTGGTAAAAACAAATGCGCCAAAGGAGCAAGATCACCAGATGCACCTACACTTCCTTTTTCCGGCACTACCGGGATAATATCGTTTTCTATATGCCAAAGAATTCTTTCGATGGTTTCCAATCTTACTCCACTATAACCTTGTGCCAGCGCATGTACTTTTGTAATGAGCATGAGCTTTGCGATCTCAGAAGGGATAGCATCGCCAACACCCACGCTATGACTTTGTAAAATTTTATGCTGCAGGATGGTTGTATCTTCTTCTGATATTTTTGTATTAGCAAGAATTCCAAAACCTGTATTGATCCCGTAAACTGTTTTGTTGTTGTCAACTATTTGCTGAACGTATTGATGCGATGACCGGATCTTTTTGACTGCATCTTCCGGCAAAACTGCTTTTATTTTTCCTGTTGCAACAGCAATCGCTTTTGATGCAGTGAGTTTATCTATTCCGTAATTGAAGTTTTGAGACATACTTAAAAATAAGATGACTCAAAGTAAACGAATATGCGTCAAATGAAAATTGAGAGTAATAAAAGAGCAATAAAAAACAGTCCCGACATATCAGAACTGTTTTAAACCCCGACTTTGCAATCACGCATCTTCTTTTCTGCAACTTTTCGGTCAATTCCCCTCATCGCCGGAATTTTATTTTGTGCCCTACTGTTTCCTGCGCATCTCTCCACCCGGCTCAATGTTTCACGTCATCGACCATCTCTTATGAATACAAAGTCGCGATTGATGTATTTGACCGGCTTCGCCGGCAACTATATTCAGATATACAACTATAAGATTGGGCTTTCGTCTTCATTGCGCCTGCGCCCGCCCGAAGCCTGGCCACCTTTTCTTCCTATTTCAGACATGTGTTCGCGATTTTTGCTAACGGCTTCACCACCCTTCCGGCCAGCTTCTCTTGCTTCTGTCGAATCGAATTCGTGAGCAGTGCCTTTTTCGTGCGCCGCCCTTCCTCCTTCACTTGCAATTTCTTTTTGCCTTTGGGGATCCATTGACGCAAAGCCACGATTGGCTGTACCATTTCTTCTCAAATTTTCCTGTTCCAGATTTTCCATGTTTTTTTCCATGATTGTCATTTTTATGATTATAAAATAAATTTATCGGGGGCTTAATCCTTCCGGTTTTTCTTCATCCTGCCGGTAATGCAGATGGTCATCTTCCAGCTCATTGGGTTTACCTGCACGTCCCTTTTTCATAGTTTCTGCAGGATCTTTAGTATTTGATTCCTGCTTTGACTGTCCTTTATTTTTTGTTAACGGGGCGGAAGGATTTGTTTGCGTTTCTTTATTTACCTGTCCTGGCATATTGCAGATTTTGTTCAGTAAATATTTTTAGCAACAACAACGGTAACGATAATCGTACCGGGGATAGTTAAACTAAAAAAAATGTCTTTTCAATGAAAAATGGGAAATAAGTACACAAACAGATGAGAATTTTTGAAAAATTATTTGAGGATTTAGCGAATGAAAAAGAGAAATAAGCACGGAAATAAAAAACTCCCTGGCGGCTGAAGAGTTGATTGATGATCCGGACAGGATTCAAACCTGTGACCTTCCCGATTAGAAATCGGGACGCTCTATTCAGCTGAACTAATCAGGCTTTCAATAAATTTTCTGCTTTTCATTTTTTTGATGTAGTGTTCCCGACATCTCGCCTGCAAAAGGTTTTCGAATTTTTCCACATATACTAATTTCCAGGGCAATCCCAAACGGGTAAACTTTTCTTTCCCTCGGTTGTGTTCTTCCAGTCTTCTTTCGATATCTGGCGTTGAACCAACATAATATTTATTTAATTTAAAACTGAAAAGAATATAACAACATGCAGACGACATAAAATAAAAAAGCTCTCGGTTCGTCGGGAGACTTTTATTAGTGATCCGGACAGGATTCAAACCTGTGACCTTCCCGATTAGAAATCGGGACGCTCTATTCAGCTGAACTAATCAGGCTTTCAATAAATTTTCTGCTTTTCATTTTTTTGATGTAGTGTTCCCGATGTCTCGCCTGCAAAAGGTTTTCGAATTTTTCCACATATACTAATTTCCAGCGCAATCCCAAACGGGTAAACTTTTCTTTCCCTCGGTTGTGTTCTTCCAGTCTTCTTTCGATATCTGGCGTTGAACCAACATAATATTTATTTAATTTAAAACTGAAAAGAATATAACAACATGCAGACGACATAAAATAAAAAAGCTCCCGGTTCATTGGGAGACTTTTATTAGTGATCCGGACAGGATTCAAACCTGTGACCTTCCCGATTAGAAATCGGGATGCTCTATTCAGCTGAACTAATCAAGCTTTCAATAAATTTTCTGCTTTTCATTTTTTTGATGTAGTGCTCCCGACGTCTCGCCTGCAAAAGGTTTTCGAATTTTTCCACATATACTAATTTCCAGGGCAATCCCAAACGGGTAAACTTTTCTTTCCCCCTGTTGTGTTCTTCCAGTCTTCTTTCGATGTCCGGCGTTGAACCAACATAATATTTATTTAATTTAAAACTGAAAAGAATGTAACAGCAAGGATAAGGCATAAAATAAAAACTCCCCATTTCATGGGGAGGCTTTTTAGTGATCCGGACAGGATTCAAACCTGTGACCTTCCCGATTAGAAATCGGGATGCTCTATTCAGCTGAGCTAATCAAGCTTTCAATAAATTTTCTGCTTTTCATTTTTTTGATGTAGTGCTCCCGACGTCTCGCCTGCAAAAGGTTTTCGAATTTTTCCACATATACTAATTTCCAGGGCAATCCCAAACTGGTAAACTTCTCTTTCCCCCTGTTGTGTTCTTCCATTCTCCTTTCAATGTCCGGCGTTGAACCAACATAATATTTATTTAATTTAAAACTGAAAAGAATGTAACAGCAAGGATAAGGCATAAAATAAAAACTCCCCATTTCATGGGGAGGCTTTTTAGTGATCCGGACAGGATTCAAACCTGTGACCCGCAGCTTAGAAGGCTGCTGCTCTATTCAACTGAGCTACCGGACCTTATTAAAAGGGAGGCAAATTACTTGAAAATTTCATGTTGAACAAAATCACCTCGAAGCTATACAACTTTAAAAGCAGAGAAATAATAATTGTTAGCTGCAGCAATCAACTCAAGATTAATATAGTAGGACTGCGAGAAATCATAAAATGCTTTAAACTCATGAGTTGGTACGGCAAATTCATCAAAGAAAATTATATCGTCCTTTTTTAAAAATGGGGCCATACTTGTAAGAACATAAAGAGTTGCGGAATATATATCTGCGTCCAGCATTATCACATTTCTCTGCCGGTGGTTCAATTCCAACAAAAACCCAGGGACGGTTTGTTGAAATAAACCCTGATAAAACTTTACTCTCAGATCCGGGATTTCCGGTACCTCATTATTCATATTAAACTTCCCTTTTTTATAGACACCGAAATCTTCCGGCAATCCTGTAAATGTATCAAACCCATAAAACCGACTTTGTTGATCAGTGTTTTGCTGTACAAACCATCGAAAGGAATGTCCCGCTGCGACCCCAAATTCAATATAATTAATAACAGTGTTTGCTAAATTTTCCTTGTCAATAACCCATTTGTACAATTGAAACCGCTTATTGTAATCCCATTTACTGGGAAAATCGTTATAGACAATTTTCCTGTTTTTCTTTGCCCATATCGAAAATTTAGTAAGGTAAAAAAGGTTTGCAAACAGCCCTGAAAAAAAATTGAAGATTAAATGCAGTCGTAAATAGATAAAAATAATTTTAGTATAACGTATAATAAAAAGCTTCATTTACTCATTTTTAAGATAACAATAAAACAGGCTAAAAGTAATTTTATGAGACAAACAAAAATAAGAGTTGAAATTTGTTTTTATTAAAATAATTTCCGGTTTATCCCTCATCAAACAGTCTAAATTAGTACTCGCTTATCAATAATGTCTTTTACTTCGAATCAAAAAGATTGAACTATTCAAGGCGCAATTATTTAGCCGAAACTAATTGAAGTACGGATGACAACCAGGCTGCTTTCGTTAGAGTTACTATTGAGAGTTGACAAAGATGATGTTGCGTTAATCTTATTATCAAGTTTTTATTGGGGGAAGTATTGCGATAGAAATATGATTTAAGTCAATTTAATATTCATAGACTTTTGACTCTTGCAGTCGTAAAAAAAAATGATTTATATTGCGCCGATAATAAGCCATTAACCTCAATACCACTACTATGAGATTATTCTTGAAAACTACTGCTCTCCTGTTATTAGGTACTTTGTTACTGTTCAGCTGTAAAAAAGATGCGCCTCAACCAGAACCACCGGTAGCTAATGCCGGGAATGATCAAACCGTACAGCTACCTGCAAGTATGTTTACATTGTCTGGATCCGGGACAACTCCCCAGGGGAGTATTACAAATTACACATGGAGCCTGGTTTCAGGGCCAAATAGTCCTGTAATTAATAATGCAACTTCAGCGACAACTTCCGTTTCCGGATTTATTGCAGGCACATACGTATTCCAATTGCAGGTAACGAACGACGACGGATTAACAGCGACTGATAATGTTTCCGTTACTGTAGTGGCTGAGGAAACAGCAGTTCCGGTTGCCAACGCCGGGGCAGACCAAACCGTACAACTGCCGGCAGCCTTTTTTGTTTTATCCGGATCCGGAACAACTGAAAAAGGAACTATTACCGGTTATGATTGGACGCAGATTTCAGGACCAAATAATTCAATAATTGATAATCCCAGTTCGAGTACTACATCTGTATCGGGCTTTGTCAATGGGACATATAAGTTCCAACTGGAGGTAACAAATAGTTTTGGATTATCGACAAAAGATACAGTTATTATAAACGTCGTTGGTGGTACCCAAACGGCAACACTGCAGCCTGCTAATAATTCCAATGAGTTCCTATATTTAAATTGGAACGGTGTGGATCAAAGCGGCGCCGGGCATACCGACCTACCGATAGAAGCCTGGACTAATGGAGGCACTCCATACACTATCAGAGCAGCTATTAAGTTTGACCTTAGCAGCATCCCGGCGAGTGCAACAATAGTAAGTGCTCACCTTTATTTGTATTCCTATCCAAGTCCTACACTTAATGGCAACCTTACCGATGCAAATTTCGGAACAAATAATTCCATGCTCCTGCAACAAATTACGTCTGATTGGTCGCCGGGAACTACCAATTGGTCTAACCAACCCTCGACTTCGACAACAAATCAAATAGTTGTTCCTTCCACAAATCAATCAACTTTAGACCTAAACCTCGACGTAACGAACATGGTAAGCTCAATGGTTAATAACAGTGCCAATTATGGTTTCTTTTTAAAGATTCAAAACGAAGTGACTTTAAATAGCCGCATTTTTGTTTCAAGCTATACAACGTCATATCCCGATAAACACCCGAAGTTGGTCGTCGTGTATCAATAAAAATCTTAAGGATTATTCATGTAAAGCCGAGGTTAGCACCCCGGCTTTTTATTTAAAATTATCAGCACAAAGAAATACCACATGGCTTAACAAATCGAATTTAGTTTTCATAACTTCAAAACTTTGAATTGCGAAATCAAAATTTCAAGCTTATGGATGTAAAAATTGATGAAAGCTGGAAAAAAATTTTAAAAGAAGAATTTGATAAACCTTATTTTCAAAATATTGTTCATCATATCAAAGTAGAAAAATCACAGGGAAAAATAATTTATCCGCCCGGCAGCTTAATTTTCAATGCTTTTGATACAACGCCTTTTGATAAAGTGAAAGTGGTCATTCTTGGCCAGGACCCTTATCATGGTCCCCGGCAGGCGCATGGTCTTTGTTTCTCTGTGCAGGATGGCGTTCCGCCGCCTCCTTCACTTATAAATATCTTTAAAGAATTGTACGAGGATATTGGCGTGAAAACTCCCGCCAATGGTAATCTAATCAAATGGGCCACGCAGGGTGTATTTTTATTAAATGCCTCTCTTACGGTTCGTGCGGGTGACCCAATGAGTCATTCAAAAATCGGGTGGGCAGAATTTACCAATACAGTGATCAAAAAAATTTCAGATCTGAAAGAACATGTTGTGTTTTTGTTGTGGGGAAAATTTGCACAGGAAAAAACAGTTTTGATTGATGAAAGCAAACATTTGATCTTAAAAGCCGCTCATCCATCTCCTTTATCCGTTACCGGTTTTCTGGGATGCAGGCATTTTTCAAAAGCAAATGAATACCTGGTAAAAAATGGAATTGACCCTATTGACTGGAATCTGTGAGCCCCATCCCCTAAAGGGGAGTTTTAGAAACATTATTTGCTTCATTTACTTTTGCCGGAAGAATATTAAACTATGATTTCAACTGAACTTCAATTAGAAACCGACAAAGTTCTGCTGAGACCTGTTGAAGTGGCGGATTTTGAAAATTTTTATACGCTTGCCCGGGATGAAGATATGTGGCAATATTTTGCAACGAATCTTGCAGAGAAAAAATTTTTGAGTCAATGGATGGATGCGGCGTTTCGCGAGAGAGCCGCCGGAACAAGGATACCTTTTACCATTATCGAAAAGCTGTCGGGAGAAATTGCGGGCAGCATGAGCCTGATGAATATTTTCCCTCATGATCTGCGAACAGAAATTGGTTCTTCATGGTTAGGGAAAAAATTTCGTGGCACAGAAATTAATTTTCATTCAAAGTATTCGATGATGCGTTATGCTTTTGAACAAATGAATTTCGAAAGAGTGGAATTTAAAACTGATGTATTGAATGAAAGAGCAAAAAAAGGATTACGAAAGATCGGTGGAAAGGAAGAAGGTGTCTTGCGCAGCCACATGACGATGTGGAATAACCGCCGCCGCGACTCTATTTATTTTAGTGTACTGAAAAATGAGTGGCCTTCATTAAAACAAACAATTTTTAAAGATATTAAAGGATATGAGTTTCATTAAAAATATCCTGGGAAGAGTTTTTGCACTATGGGCAGCTATTATTTTTATTTCTACGCTGCTTATTGTTCTTATTCCCATTTGGATAACCGGTTTGTGGAAAGAACCGAAACGATCCTTTGCCATGCATAAGATTTACCGGGCCTGGATGAATGTCTTTTTTACTCTTACAGGTCTTCGTCTCAAGGCGAAAGGCAGGGAGAATTTTAAGAAAGGAGAAAATTATGTTATCGTTTATAACCACAACTCGATGATGGACGTACCTGTTTCCGTTCCTTTTATGCCCGGCGCTAATAAAACCATTGCAAAAATTGAAATGTCAAAGATTCCTTTATTCGGCATAATATATAAACGCGGAAGTGTACTTGTAGACAGGAAAAAAGAAGAAAGTCGCAAGATGAGTTATGTAAAAATGAGAGAAGTGCTTGACATAGGATTACATATGTGTATTTATCCTGAAGGCACAAGAAATAAAACTACACAACCTTTACAACGATTTCACGATGGCGCTTTTCGTCTTTCTTTCGAGTCGGGTAAATCGATTTTACCTGCGCTGATCTTTAATACAGCCAAAGTATTGCCAAGAAAAATATTTTTCTTTTGGCCCGCAAAAATTGAATTGCATTATTTGACACCCGTTTCTCCAAAAGGTTTTATTTCATCGGAAACACTGAAAGAGCATGTTTTTGAATTGATGAAAGATTACTACACATCGCATCTTCGTTAATTGTTGAGCCCCGCTGTCAACTTTTTTTGAGAAATACTAAATTATCAACATACAGGTCTGTGGTTTCTTTTTTGCCGCCAACAATTTTTATAGATGCTGAATCTGTTACTGATGAATTCTGCGAGATTGGAATTTCTATTTTTTTATAGTTAACTGTAGATGAAGTTTCGTAGTAGCTTCCTCCATCAACAATATTATTTCCTGAAAATAAATCAATGTGAATTTCCGACGTGTCGTCAGATGCAATGTTTGATTTTATGTATCCAATCAATGAATCCGGATGCACCGGAATTGAAAATTTATTCATTGCGTAGCTGCGATAAATATTATTGTAAATGAATTTTGCTGCATAATTTCCGTGGGCAGCGTCAGTTACCTTCTGCACAATATATGTTTCATAGGGAGGTACACATGCCGGGCAGCTATTTGTTTGCCAATTATATAAATTGGGCATATTATCCCACAGTTCAAAATCTCCATTAGGAATGGAAATGGTTTGTTGATCCGATGTATTTTTTCTGCAACTGAAAAAACATAATACGGTTAATATTGGAATAAATGCTTTTAGCTCTTTGATCATACATTTTTCATTAGTGACAACCTTTTGTTGTCAATCGTTGCTTTGATTATTGCGATATTAGTTCTTTAGTTGTTATTTCGATTCGGGCCTTTATTGACGACTTGCAAGAATTCATCCCCGATTTACAATTTAAAAATTCGTAAAGGTTCTTGTGCGATTGATCTTAAGATCCTGTAGAATGGGAGCTTTCGGGCTTATATTTATACTAAAGAACCGATAAAGGCCAACCGGTGTGACGCTGATAGTCATTTCCCAGCAATGCATGTCGCGGGAAATATTCATCGTAAACATTTGCAGCTTGTTTGTTGTAAGATCATAATATCCGTTTGCATTGAGATTCCATTTTGGTGAAAGAAGAAAATTGCCCCCGAAATTTATGCTGGAAGTAAGCTGCTTTTCAAAACCGCTATAATCTGATTTCATCCGATCGTAAAATGATAAGCTTAAACTAAGATTCAAACTCCAGTTAATATTAAAATCAACAAAATCACCGGGGTTTTGCTGCATATAATCCATCAGGCCCTGTTGGTCTACAAGATTTGGATCCTGCATGATATCGTTCAGTTGTTTATTTCTTTGTTCTTCTACTTTTGGATCCTTCGGCTTACTTTTAAAGTTTGTAGATACCGAAACACTACCGTTGCTTAATCTTCCCCAATTAAATTTACCGTTGCGGGAGAATAAATGGTTCACCGGCAAACCTCTTGCATCATAATCGTAAGGATTTAATGTTGCATTCGCAGTGATACTTATCTTTTGAAAAAGATTGCTGCGAAAATAAAACATAGGATTGCTGAGCGCAAAGGAATCCGCCAAAAGATTATAGTTAGCCGTCAGGCCAAAGCCATCTATCAATTTTACTTTTTTTATTCCATTATTCGTCGTATCCTTTGGAGACCTAACCTTCATTTCAAGATTGTTGTCCAATGTAAAATTTATAGACGCAGCTCTTCTTCCCCCGGTATAAGAAAGCACCCTTCCCGTTGCCTGGTTGTATAATATTTTTCGGCCGGTAGTATCCACCTGCACCTGTTGCAGAAATCTTTTGTTCAGGTCAGGAGTATAGCTAAAGCCAATAGTCGGACGCATGGTGTGGCGAATGGCTACTATTTTGGAATTTTTGAATTCATACATTCCGTAAATCGCCGTATTAATGTTCAGGGAAAAACCTGCCTGGTGTTCAAGGAACAAACCTCTGCGATAAATGGTGTCTACCTTTTTTGCCGAACTATCCCAGCGATAAGTGGTGAGGTTCTGCAAAAAATTTGGATTGTAAGAAAAACCGGGAGTAATAATCACAGCACCACCTAAAATCGGCGGTGTTGGTAATGCGAGCGTCATCGGGATGTTTTGCCGGTATGACCATTGCGCTGTATCAAGCAAATATTTGAGCAATGGTTTAACGCCGTTTTTTCCATAGGAGAGCGTATCATAGAAGCTAACAGAGTTATTGAAAGTACCATTGTATCCAATGCCGATTTTTTCATACCATTTCGGAGTACCGATTGCTTCTTTTCTTTGAAAAGGATAAATAGTGCTTACAGTAAATCCCGCATTCGGCAAATTCAATGATATATAGTGCAGGTTGTTGTTCTGGTTGTGATTGGCGCTTAATGTGAGATTAAACCTGTTTCCCCATGTCCTGGAATAAGTAATGGAAGAAGTTTGCTGGTTTTGAAAATTCAACACGGGATTATTCGAAACATACCGGTTGAATTTAGTAGAACTCGCATTCACACTTGCACTAAAATTAGTACCGGGTCGTGCCCTGCTGTCCATAGTATGATGCCAGGTAAAAGAATAACTGGTGTTTTTTGAATAATCTGGATCGCCTTTGAAATTTAGTTTGGTAGATTGAACAGTAAAATTTAACCCGCCATTGTATTTATATCGTTTTCGATATTCAGGTGAAATAGTAGCCCGCCACCCGCCATAAGAATAAACGTCGCCATGAAGGGCTACGTCCCAATAATCACTCAGCACTTTATAATAGCCACCGTTTACGAGTCCCAAACCATACTGCTCGTTGGTCTCAAAAGTAGGTGCAATAAATCCCGAATGTCTTCCTTTAGTTAAAGGAAAAATTCCAAAAGGCAGATAGATGGGGATAGGCACACCTTCAAACTCAGGATGAATAGGCCCGGATATAGCGAGCTTATTGTTGATGATTTTTATTTTATTGTAATGAAATCCGAAATGAGGATCATCCAGGTCGCAGGTTGTCATCACACCATTTTTTGCATACATAGTAGTGGGGCTCACTTTTTTCGCTATTGCAGAATGTATGAATGCGCCTCCACTTTCAGTATAAGTATTTTTAGTTAATCCTTTTTGAGTTTTAAAATTAAAATGTATGGTATCACTTTGGAATTCACTTTCTCCCTGTTTAAAATTTGCTCTTTCTATGATGTCACCCGTACTGTCCACATGATTATATGCCGTTAGAATTTCCGTTTGCTGATCCAGTTCCACTTTCGGTGCGGTAAGTTCTATATCCTTGTAATCTGTTTTTGTTTTTCCATATAGCAATATCTTTTTATCCTGCACCAGCACAACTGCCGAGTCTTCCGCTTCGTAATTTATAGGAGCATCCAGCGAATCTTTTGAGACCTTGAAAGAGAATGTATCGATTTTCTCACCGGGAAGTGTATCGATCAATGTACTTGCAACTGTTGAATCATTTAAACTATCTTTTTTAATTTGCAATGAATCGTTGTTTAGTTTGGGCTTTACAGTGTCCTGCTGAGTTGTTAAAGTGGTGTAAAAATATTTTGTTGATACACGGGCATCCGCAGTTTTCCACGTTAGTGAATAAAATAATAAGCTAATGACAGCAGTCAGTATCCCCGCTGAAAAATAATTTGATCTAAATTTGCGCAGTTGCTTCATACGGGTTAAACAAAAATAGCTCTTTAATATTAGCAGTTATTTTCAACAACTCTAACAATTTGTGAAGATTCAGGCAAAACTCTTTTTTCCAGGAGTGTTCAGAACTTATAAATAATTTACGGCATGATGAAAAAAACCATTTTGGTTATTCTTTTTATTTCATTTACGATCGCTTTGTTTTCTTTTATACCCAACAGAGAAAACAAACAAAAAGTGCTACGGACCATCATTGTGGATGCAGGGCATGGCCTGATGCCTAATGGAAAACATAATGGTGCGAAGGGAACGTACTCTTATGAAGATGACATTTGCCTTTCCATATCGAAAGAACTGGTATCACAATTACACGAAGCATTGCCGGATGTAAATATTATAGAAACTAGAACCGACGAAAATATTGTAGAACTGCATCGCAGGGCGGAGATCGCTAACGAAAATCATGGCGATCTTTTTATTTCTATCCATTGCAATGCGATGCCGCCAACCCAGCATAGTGAAAGAATCGGAACCAGGACGGCGACTTACTATGTCGGGAAAGGAAAAAACAGGAAAAAAGTAACAAAGAAAGTTCCGGTGTATCGTCACTGGTCGACGCCCAATCCCAGGAAAGGAACCGAAACATATATATGGGGTGCTCATAAGAATGACGACAAAGAAGTTGCGGTTCGTGAAAACGCCCCGATAATGGAGGAAGAAAACTACAAGGAAAATTATGGAGATATCGACCCCAATTCACCTGAGTTTATTGCCCTTGCTCTTGTAAAAACCAAACAATTTTTTAAACGCAGCGCTACGCTTGCCGGCTTTGTGGAAGATGAATTTGTAAAAGCAGGCAGAACGAGCAGTGGCCAGCAACAACGCCAGGTTGGCATTTGGGTATTGCAGGCCACAGCCATGCCCAGTGTCCTTATAGAAACAGGTTTTCTTACGAACAAGGAAGAAGAAGATTACCTGAACAGCGAGGGGGGGCAGCAGGAAATTGCCCAATGCATTACCGGAGCCGTGAAGAAATATATCGGCTGGCTGGGGCAACAACAACAAACGATAAACAGCAATACACAAAACAACGGGCCTTCTTCAGCAAAAGATGCCTCCGCATTTCTTGATATGATTGCCCTGAAGGAAAAAAATATTTTTTAACTATTTTGTTTTGTTCTTAATCCAATCCAGATGATAAAAAAAAAATCACTTGCTTTAGTTCTTTTTTCCGCATCTGTTTTCTTCTGTTCTTTTAGTTTCAGTCAAACCCAAAAAAATGTACTGGAAACGATCGTGATCGATCCGGGGCATGGTGGCGATTTTACCGGCGCCAAAGGAAGTTATTCTTATGAAAAGAATGTGACCCTTGCCGTATCTCTAAAACTGGGTAAAGCCATAGAAAAAGAATTTCCTGATACAAAAATTATTTTCACAAGGACTACCGATGCAAATGCAGGTAATAAACCAAACCTGACCGAGGACCTGAGATACAGGGCCGACCTGGCCAATCAATCAGGAGGAGATCTTTTTATTTCTATCCATTGCAATTCAGCTCCGCCACATAAACACCGAAAGTTTGTCGGGTATAAAACAGTAACTGTAAGAAAGGGGAAAAAAAGGTACACCAGGAAAATCCGTCAATATCATTACTGGACCTCGCCGAATCCTGCAGAAGGAACGGAAACTTATATATGGGCAATAAGCAAAAGTGATGACAAAGTGAATTCAGTTTCCAAAAATGATGACTACTATGGTGAAATTGATTCCACCTCCAATCTTACATTACCCGATCCATCTGATCCCACCGAAAGAGCGAGAATGCTGGTGTATGCACAAAATTATTTCCGCAAAAGCCTCACGTTTGCCGATCTTATTGAAAAAGGTTTTCAAAGCCAGGGAAGAGTTTTTCGCGGCGGAGTGAAACAACGCAATGATAAAGGAATATGGGTACTCCAGGCTACAGGAATGCCCAGCGTGCTAGTTGAGATCGGGTTTATTTCAAATAAAAAAGAAGAGGATTATATCAATAGCAAAAAGGGGCAGGACGAAATAGTATCCAATATTATCAATGCTTTAAAAAGCTATAAAGAAAAACTTGAGTCACGCCGGGTCACGGGACAAAAGAAGGCCTTTTAAAAACTTATCCAGTCGTTATTCAAATGCACAATCGGGGGGATTGTAAATTTATACCTTCTCAAAATAATTAGTTAATTTGCCGCTTTCAGTTTTGCTACAAAGCCTTACCCGAAAATAACAATCATGAAGATCAGTAATGAAACAAAAGTAGGCCTCCTGACCATCGTGGCGCTGACGCTTTTGATTCTTGGTTTTAATTTTTTGAAAGGAAATAATGTTTTTCAAAGAAGCAAAAAAATTTATGCCGTATTTGACGAAGTGGGATCGCTTGAAAAATCCAATGATGTAAAAATAAAGGGCAACGCCATCGGGAAAGTCTACGATAAAAAGTTCACCGATAAGAATGCGTCTGGAATAGTTGTTACAATCAATATTATCACCAATATAAACATCCCATCCAATTCTGTAGCATTTATTTCATCGCCCCTTACAGGAACGGCGTATATAAATATTCAACTTGGAGACGCAAATACCTACTTGAAAAACGGTGACACTATTGAAACGAAATTGACAAACGGTTTGTTGGGAGATCTTACCTCACAGGTTTCACCAACTTTGGAAAAGGCCCGTACTGCAATAGATTCTTTAACAGGGGTACTGGGTTCTGTCAACAAGCTTTTCGATCCTTCAACAAAAAATAATATCCAGGGCATTATCAACAACCTTCTTGTTTCTTCTGCATCGCTTGAAAAATTATTGAATACGGAAACAGGTATGCTGGCAAAAACAATCGGAAATCTAAACGCAGTGACAGGTAATCTTAATAACAATAAGGATACCATTAACGACATATTGAGAAATGTGGATGCCGCTACGCGGCATCTTGCCAATCTTAACCTGAAACAAACAATGGATTCAGTGCAGGCAACCATCAGCCAATTGAGTGGAGTCATGTATAAGATCAATCACAACAACGGAACCCTTGGCTTGCTAATGAATGATCCTAAACTTTACGACAATCTCAAAAATACTTCACTGGGTCTCGAAATATTAATTGATGATATTAAAGCGCATCCTAAACGCTACGTTAATTTTTCTGTTTTCGGCAAAAAGGACAAAGGCGGATATCTAACTTCACCGCTTCCAAAAGACTCTCTTGCAGAAAGAGCTAACAAATGATGAAGTCAAAACTGATCTATTTCTTTTTACTATGCTGTTTTTTTTCCGGCATTCAAAAATCATGGTCGCAAAATAACTCTGCAGATACGACAAAAAAAGTAGATATCCTCCATGCAAACAAACTTCAATTCTTAAAACCTAATGACAGCACCGAACTACAAATACTTACAGGAGATGTAAAGCTAAAACAGGAGAATACTTTATTTTATTGCGATAGCTGCATTATCAATAACAACAACCATGTATTCGAAGCTTTCGGTCATGTGCATATCAATGATGCGGATACGGCAAATGCCTATTCCGATTACCTGCGTTATTTAACCGACAAGCGAATAGCATACTTACAAAAAAATGTAAGCCTTACCGATGGCAAAGCATTGCTCACGACCGATAATTTGGAATATGATGTAGATACAAAGCTTGGCATTTATACAAATGGCGGGAAAGTGGTGAACAATAAAAAATCTGTATTGACGAGCGATGAAGGATACTATTACACGGACCTGAAAGACATTTATTTTAAAAAAAATGTAATGCTCAATGATCCGGCCTATACTTTACGATCAGATTCGCTTTTATATAACACCGAATCAGAAGTTGCCCGGTTTATTGCAAGAACATATATAAAGGACAGTAGCAACAGGACCATCGTAACCAGTGAAGGTTATTACGACACTAAAAATAAAAAAGCCGAGTTTGGGAAAAGACCCATTATACAGGACGGAGCAAGAAGATATACGGGTGATTTGATACAGACCAATGACAGCACACATATGTCGCGGATCACAGGAAATGCCATCATCGTTGATACAGCGCAATCCACGACGGTTATTGCAGGAGAGATCATTGCAAACAACCAAACCGAAACTTTTCTCGCCTTCAATAAACCATTGATGATAGTTAAGCAGGATCAAGACTCAATCTATATTTCAGCCGATACATTATTTTCTGCAAGATTAACGGATTTATATTCCAACCAGGATTCAATAAAACAGGATTCAACAAACCAGGCTTTCCTAAAACAGGATTCAGTAACACAGGATTCGGTAACGCAGGATTCATTAAAAAAGAGTACAGTTATTAAGGCAATTACTATTGATTCGACGGCAAAAGATAGTACGAACCAGTATTTCCAGGCCTTCTATCATGTGAGAATATTTTCTGACTCGGTTCAATCGATTTGCGATAGCATGTTTTATTCCTTTAAAGATTCGGTTTTTCGTTTGTACAAAGATCCTGTTGTATGGTCCAGGGGAAGCCAGATAACCGGAGATACGATTTTACTTTACACAAAGAATAAAAAGGCCGACCGGATAAAAGCTTTTGAGAATAGTTTGTTAATAAGCAAGGTACAGGGGGATTTTTTTAACCAGATAAAATCCCTCAGAATGGATGGCTACCTAACGAATGGTTCTATCGATTCGGCAAGAGCACGAGGGTTTGCTGAATGTATTTATTATATACAAAACGAAGACAGCTCCTTCACCGGCGTCAATCAGTCCACTTCCGACATCATTGATATTTATTTCTCGCCTGATTCAACGGACCAGGGAAGAACATTGCAAAAAGCTGTTTTCAGAAGTGCTGTAAAAGGAACGCTATGGCCCATGCGTGCAAAATCTCCCGAAGAATTGCGTTTACAAAACTTTGAATGGCTTGAAGACAAAAGACCGAAAACCAAGTATGAACTCTACCAATAAATTTTTAGCGCCATCAAACAACTATTTCTCTGCATAAAAAATTTAGAAGACTTTCACAGTTCACATATTTGTAAATTTTTTTACATTTTGTTTAAAATTTGATGGCACCATTTTCGTTAAAAACGAAATAAATATAACCATGAAAAAATTATTGTCCTCCTGTCTCTGCATTGTTTTTTTTGCGGCACTCAATTCATTATCTGCGCAGGAAGTAAGTAATGCATCGGCGAACAGCACGGATTATAAAACGGCAATCGGTATCAGGCTAAGTAACAATATGCCCATCATCAGCAATGCGATCACGATAAAACATTTTATAAATGAAACTGCGGCAATCGAAGGTTTCTTTTCGTTCAGTGATCCTCTTTCGTTTGGTGCACTTTATGAAATTCATAAACCACTCAGCACACCTGGTCTTCAGTGGTATTATGGCGCCGGTGCTTATCTTGGTTTTGGAAAAGAATATGATGTAAACAAAGCGAAGAATGTAAATACAACTTATTTCGGTGCACAGGGGGCAGTAGGCCTTGATTATAAATTTGCAAGTGTTCCCATTAACCTGTCGCTCGACTGGAAACCGGAATTAAATCTTGTTTCTGACATCAATTTTGAACCAGCGGCTATTGGGTTTTCTGTACGATTTACTTTCCCAAAATAGTTGAAAGAAATTCTCTGTGTCACCACCTGTTAGTCGGGCAGGTGGTTTTTTGTTTTCACTATTGCAGTTTTTTTTCGATCTTTTGCAGGTTTATGCCGGAATTTCTCCTATTTTTATTATGCAATATTGAAACTAATCAATGCTTAAAAGAGAAAGACATGCTTATATCCTGCACCAGGTAAACCTGCACAACAAGGTATTGTCCTCTGTTTTATGCCAGGAAATTAAAGTTTCAGAAGATACCATCAGGAGAGATTTGCAGGAACTTTCCGATGACGGGAAACTCATTAAGGTTCACGGAGGAGCTCTGTCTCCATCATTCAACCAGTTATTTTATACCCCTAAAACTGTCTATTCATACCAGCAAAAAACCGCAATTGCGAAAAAAGCGATTTCACTGATAAGGAATGGGATGTTCATATTAACCAGCGGTGGTAGTACCATTCTTGAATTGGCAAGATCTCTTCCTCCGCAATTAAAGGCAACATTTATTACCGGCAGCATTCCGGCTATTCTGGAATATATGGATCACCCGAATATTGATGTAATTGTGATTGGTGATAAGATTTCAAAAAATTCAAAAATTACAACCGGCGGAGATGCCATCAACAAAATAAAACAGATAAAAGCCGACCTGTGTTTTTTAGGAACTAATGCAATTGATCGTGCACATGGAATAACAGACAACGATTGGGAAGTAGTGCAAATAAAAAAAACGATGATTGAATCTTCGCAAAAAGTTGTTAGCCTCACTATTTCGGAAAAGATCAATACCACTCAGCCGATTAAAATATGCGACGTACGGGATACAGATGTATTAATAACAGAATTGCCTCCAAATGATCCGATTTTGAAACCTTATTTGCAGACTGGAATTGAAATTATGTAATTCTTAATCAGTATGAAAAACAAAGCAGCATACAATACAAAAAAACGCTCTAATATTTTTTAAAGACTAAACAAATTGCTATGAGAAAAATTTTGCAATTCATGCTTTCAACAGTTATCGTTCTTCTGTGTACGTTTAATACGTATGCTCAGCAAAGAACGATAACCGGAAAGGTTCTTGGTGAAAACAATGAACCGCTGATCAGTGCCACTGTCAGAGTGCAGGGTACAAACAGATCTACTTCAACCGGCTCAGATGGTAGTTTTCGAATTCAGGCGAATGAAGGTGAAACACTTGAAATTACCTATGTAGGGTACCAGGCGCAAAAAGTAAAAGTGGGCACCGATAATTCGATCGGCATTACCCTTAATAAACTGGACGCCTCACTCAATGAAGTAGTAGTAACGGCATTGGGAATAAAAAAAGAACGAAAGGCATTGGGGTATTCCGTTACTGACCTGAGTTCGCAGGAATTGATGAAAAATAAAAATACTAATATCATCAATTCTTTAGTTGGTAAAGCTCCCGGTGTAAATGTAACGCAGTTTAGCGGTGCAGCGGGCGCCGGTGCATCCATCACAATTCGCGGTGGTAACTCGACATCGGAAAGCAGGCAAAATCAGCCGTTATTTGTTGTTGACGGTATCATCTATGATAACTCAACTACAGTTACCGGTAATACGGGTACCGATGGTTTGTCGCGTTGGAATACAACTTACTCAGACCGTGTTATGGATATCAACCCTGAAGATATTGAAAGCCTGTCGGTTCTGAAAGGTGCCGCGGCGGCTGCCTTGTATGGATCGCGTGCAGCTGACGGTGTTATTATTATTACTACAAAGAAAGGAGCGGAAGGTAGTGTGAAGGTTAATTTCACGAGTAAAATAAGTACATCCTGGGCGAATAAATTGCCTGAAGCTCAAACCAAATTTGGAACTGGTTCGTATGATGCTAACGGCGTTTTTAACGACTTGAACTCATATAGTTCATGGGGACCAAAAGCTTCCTTCGACAGATACTCTTTACAATAATATTGGTAATTTCTTTCAACACGGAATTGTGTATGATAATAACGTAAACGTTTCAGGCGGTACGAAAAACAGCTCTTTCTATTTATCGGGATCCAACTTTGATCAAAGAGGCATTATTCCCAGCACGAGTTATGATAAAACGACTTTTCGTTTCAATGGTGAACAAAAATATGGCCGTTTGACCTTGAATGCGAATGTCGCTTATTCTGTTGCTAAAACCAACAGAACTTTAACTAATGCCGGTCTGTACGGCGGCGGCGGCAATGGAACCATGGGGGCTATATATAGCTGGCCTCAAACATTCAATATGAAGAATTACATAAATCCAGATGGGACACAATATCGCAAATTTGCAGGAACACTTCCATTGGAAGACGATATTGACAATCCTTATTGGATCATTAATGAAGATAATTTAACATCTCAAACAAAGCGTATCACAGGTGGCATAAACGGCAATTTTAAAATTGCCAACTGGTGGGATGTTACTGCACGGCTGGGGTATGACCAGTATAACACCAATGATTATACTTACGTGGCCCCAGGCTCTGCTGTGATCCCGTTATATCAAAACGGACGTCTGAGCAAAAATCTATATGACTATACGTACATTACGACAACCGTGATGAGTAATTTTCATAAGACATTTGGTGGATTTGACACACACCTCATGTTGGGTACCACTTCAGAGAACACTGAATGGGTAAATCAACAGCATTGGGGATATAACTTTATTACTGCAGGTACTATCAGCTTCAGTAATATGGAAACGACAAATAAATTTTTTATTGATGGAACAACTAAAAAGCGTTTAGTTGGAGCTTATGGAGAAGTTGGTGTGTCTTATAAAGATATCGCATATCTCACTGTGACAGGGCGCAATGACTGGTCATCCACATTGCCGATACAAAACAGATCTTATTTTTATCCTTCTGTTAGTGGCTCTTTTGTTTTTACGGAATTGTTACCTCACAGCAACATTCTTTCTTTTGGTAAGATTCGGTGCAAGCTGGGCACAGGTAGGTAAAGATGCCAACGCATATGCTACGAATACTTATGTAAATCCACCGATCACTATTGGCGGTTATACAGGCGTAGGTAATCAGTATTATGCAGGTAATCCCATACTTGAAACCAGAAATTCAAAATTCATGGGAAGTTGGAGGAGAGTTTAGATTTTTGAATGGTCGTATCGGTTTAGATTATACATACTATCATAGTCAAACAAAGAATCAAATTGCGCAACCACGTTTGGCCCAATCCGGTGGGTTTATTTTCAGCTCCCTCAATAGCCGGCTCTGTTATTAACAAGGGAATGGAAATCGCGCTTACAGGCAAAGCAGTAGTCTCAAAAGAATTTTGGATGGGATGTAACGGTGAATTTCTCCTATAACAAAGGCAGGTTAGGAGATTTCCTTCCAGGTATAGCTTATTTTTATCCAACTGATGCTCAGTTCGGAACAGTGAAAGCGGCATCTATTCCTAACGGAGGATACTTCCTTGGGATGACCGGTAGCCCTTATTTGCGTGAAACCGATGCTAATGGAAAAGAAATTGCTAATGGCCGCTACCAGGTAGATCCTACAACGGGATTATATAAGATTAACGCTAACTAATCCTGTTGTAGGTAATCGTGAACCGGATTTCCTTGCGCGGCATTAATAATACAATTCGATACAAGAAATTTACATTATCATTTCTTCTTGATATCCGAAAAGGCGGAGATGTGTTTAACGGTACCGAATACTTTATGGTCTTAAACGGTTTAAGCAAAAAAACTTTATTGAATGACAGGCAATCGGTAACCTGTAACCGGGGTCAATAGCCAGACGGGAGCTGATTTTTCCCAAACCTACGAAGCAAGCCAATCCTATACAATTGGTAGTACAACTGTCTGCCGGCGCAAATATGATTAACGGTATTGGGCAAACTATGCAGCCAATTCCATGAATTTTATTACTTCGGTAAATTGGCTGAAGCTGCGTTCTCTGTCTTTGACTTATGATTTAACTAGTCTGTTGAAGAATCAAAAAGTTATTAAAGGAATTTCAGCAACAGCAGTAGGCACCAATTTACTTACATGGACAAACTACAAAGGAATGGATCCTGAAGTGAGTGCATCAGGAGGAACAGGAGGTTCAGGTTCTACAGGTATTGATTACCTAGGAGTGCCTGCAGTCGCAAGTTTCACATTCGGAGTAAATGTTACATTTTAACTAATGCAAAAAAATAAATTATGAAAAATATAAAATATATCATTTTGGGTTGCATAGTCGTATTAAGTTCGGCTTCATGTAAAAAATGGCTGGATGTTAATACAGACCCGGATAATCCAAACAATCAAAGTGTATTAATTCAAAACCGGTTGCCCTGGATTGAACACTTCTATCAGTACACATCAGGTGTTACCAATATGCGTACTTCATGCCAGGCGGGAGTTTACTATAGCAACAATAGTAATCAATAATACACTTAGCACAACATGGCAATGCTCTACCGGCAATGTTACGACCCCCTATCAAACATGGTTTATAGAAGTATCTTCCAATGTGGTTGACTTGTATAATTCCGCCCAGAAACAAGGCGCCTATCATTATATGGCTGCGGCTGATGTATTCCATGCGTTGGGTTTTATGGAAATGCTGGATTTGTATGGCGAAATGCCTTACACAGAGGCGGCAACGGGGAATCCAAGCCCCAAACCTGATGACGGTAAAACTATTTACTAACGGATGTATGGCAAAATTGAATGAAGCTATTAGCCTGTTCAGTCAAACGCAGGATGCCGGAGCGCCTGCACTTGCTACCGGAGATTTGTGGAATGGCGGCGATGTAAGCAAGTGGATAAAATTATGCTGGGGATTAAAAGCCCGCTACATGCTTAAACTGTCAAAAAAATCGGATTTGTATAATGCAGATTCTATTTTATATTGTTTATCTCAAGGTCCGCAGTCAAATGCCGACAATGTTGTAGGACCCGGCTATAACAACAATTCCATAACCGATTATTTGTACGGTGATCCGGTTGTAACAAACGGAAACTGGGATTATGCGGCTTATGGCAGTAACCAACGAATTTCCCAGTACTATTACAATTTGCTGACTAATATGCGTGGTTTCGGAGTTACAGATCCCCGGATGAGCAAAATTGTACCTGCTATCATGACCGATATTAAGCTTGACGCCAATGGTAAAGTAATATCTAATTCATGGCTACCGTTCAAAGGTGTTGACTCTTACGGTACCGGCAACACGGCTTGCTGAAAGGCGGTGCCACTTCTATTGCACTGACAAGTTATGCTACTACCAATGTCAATAAAACATATGCCATTGCTGATGCAACAGACCGTGCAAATTTTATTGCTGACCAGGTTGCAGCAGGGCGGCCTTACACTGTTAATGGGAATAATGTAACAGTAACCTATGTGGCAGGCTCCATGTATATAAACAGTACTAATTACATACTTGCAGGAGATACTGCTTATGTAAATCTGCGGAGCAGTTCTCTTGCTACATCAGGAATACCCGCCCAGCGCCCATTGGATGTTAGCTGGTATCCTTCAACAGCTGCATTTAATGCCAGAGCCGTTGGTTCCACGGGGTCATTCCAGGTTCGCCCTGTTTCCGACCAGGAGATTTTGACTTATCATGAGATGTGCTTTATCAAGGCAGAAGTATATATGAGAAAAGGTGATAATGCTAATGCTTATACAGCATATTTAGAAGGTATCCAGGCGCACATTAGATATGATGCAAGCTAAACTTAACCGAATGGCAGTCTGCAGGTTATACTGCGACTAACCCTGATATGGCGCCCATGGATCAAAACGATATCACAGCATATCTTGGGAAGCAATGCGGTTTGCCCAAGCTCAGGTGCTTTGACAATGTCAGACATTATGTTACAAAAATATCTTGCAATGGGTTGCAGTATTGAAAACTGGAATGATATGCGCCGGTTTAATTTTAGTGCCGGCAACGTAGGTAGTTTTGGTGTTGTTTATCCCGGGTATGACAGAGGGCCATTATTTACAGGCACAGACTCAATTAACAGGTGCTTCCAAAACAGACCCCAGGTATTGGATGCGCCGTTGGAGCTAACCTCCAACCTATGAAATAAATTACAATTCGGTAAATACACTTGCCTTAAATGCACATGCTGCTGATCCAAATATCTGGAGTATGCCTGTTTGGTGGGACTGTGCAACAGACGATGAATATTACGGATACCTCCAATAACTGGTAATTATGATTAGTCTATTTTCAGACACAATCGAGTTGTAGAAACGTTCCCGGGAAATCGGGAGCGATAATAATATCAAAATTACTTTCAAAGACACAGGATGCTCAAAATATTTTGAGCATCCTTTTTTTATTTATACTGATCATCCAAAAAATAAATAAGCAAGTAATATAGATGTGACTATGCCAACAAAATCTGCAAGCAACATAGCACCGATGGAATAGCGTGTATCTTTAATTGATACCGCTCCAAAATAAAGAGCCACTACATAGAAGGTAGAATCTGACGATCCCTGCATAATACTTGACAATCTTCCTGCAAAAGAATCAGCTCCGTAAGTGGTCATCGTGCTCACCATCATTCCTCTTGCGCCACTTGCGCTTAAGCGGTCGAACCAATGCAGTTGGCAATCCTTCTACAAACCTTGTATCTGTACCAATCCATACAAAGAAACTTTTCATTCCATCCATGATAAGATCAAAAACGCCGCTGGTACGCAGCATGCTAATGGCTACCAACATACCGACGAGATAGGGAATAATTTTTACAGCAGTTTCAAATCCGCCTTTTGCACCAGTTACAAATGCATCGAAAATGTCAATCCGTTTATACAAAGCGCCAAGTATGATCAAGAGAAAGATAAGTAGTATGAGCCCATTACTTAATAATCCCGAAAAAGATTGAAGGCCGGCGGCATCAAGTGAAGCAAGATATGATACTAACAATACGATAATAGCAGAGATAGACAATACCCACAGTAAGATGACAGGTTGAAAAAGATTTATCTTTTGTTTTAAAGATACAACGCTCATGGCAGCCAGCGTTGCGGCGAATGTTACGATCATGCAGGGAATAAATATGTCAGTCGGATTCGCTGCATTCGCAGAAGCACGGACAGCAATAATGCTAACAGGTATTAACGTCGGTCCGCAAGCATGTAAAGAAAGAAACATGATCTGGGCATTCGATGCCACCGCTTTGTTGGGATTAAGCTCCTGCAAACTTTCCATTGTCTTTAATCCGAAAGGAGTGGCTGCATTATCCAGGCCCAATAAGTTTGCGGAAAAATTCATCATCATATGACCCATAGCCGGATGCCCTTTGGGTATTTCAGGGAATAGTTTTGTAAAAAAAGGCCCAATGATTCTTGACAAAAGCCTGATTCCGCCGGCCCTTTCAGCAATGCTCATAAATCCCATGAAGAGGGCCATGATGCCAATTAATTTCAATGCAATATTTACCGCCGTCCAGCAGGTTTCAATGATACCATCAACAGGCTTTTGAATTCTTTTTAATGCCTGGCTGTATGTCATTGTGATCAATGAAGGATTTTGACTCTTGAGAATTTTAGCAGAATCAGAGAAAAGATCATCCGTAAAAAGATATTTGCTGGTAACAACTTTATCTTTCTTCGAAAGTCCAATGAGATTCATTTTTTTCGCAAAACTATCTTGCGTCATATTCCCGGCATTCACGTGACCAACGAGACAGTATCCATAAACATCATCTGCCTTGCCTACAACTATTCGATTAAAAACATCGTTGTCCTTCCATGCGATCCATTTGAAACATGCAACAAAAATAGAAACGATAATAAATGCTGCCCAGATTCTGCTTAACGCCATGTAAAATGAATTTGAAATTTAAGCTTTGAAGTTAATGTTTTCCTTCAACTGTTCATGTAGTCGAAAGCCCTTTCATCAATTGCAGCAAGCCGATCCGGAAAATTGAAATACCTTGTATATAATCAAACCCATTTTATATGCGCCGTTTACTTTTTATCGCATGCTTGTTTACCATCACAACAACTTATGCACAATTCAAAGCGGACAATGTAAAATATACAACAGTTTTCCCTGAGGAACTTTGTAAAACCTTAATAGCTGATCATGATTATACATTGCTCGATGTACGCAGCCAGGGAGAGTTTGATGATACACTTTCTTCCTCGGAAGATTTGAATATCGGTCATCTCAAGGATGCACTGCACATTGATATTCGCGAATTACCAATGCGCTGGAAAGAATTATTGCCTTACAAAGACAAACCTCTTTTTATTTATTGTTCGCACAGCCAGCGCAGTCGCCGGGCATCACGACTACTTGCCGACAGCGGTTTTACAAAAGTTTTCAACGTAAACGGTGGCTTAACTAATTTTTATAGCCAAGGAATCGAATCAAATCCGTGTGCCGGGTTCGAAATTGTAACAACCGTTCCTTATAAGATAATTTCATCCAAAGAATTTGCTGTAAATAAAAAATCTTATTATGTAATTGATCTCAGAAGCGATTCGATATTCAAGGGAACTCTCGACGGTAGAAAGAACAAAAGCAGAAGGTCGTTTTGATGGAGCAGTAAATATTCCTTTTAAAAATCTTTCTTCGGCATCTTTAAACATTCCGGTAAAATCTATTTTACTGGTTGATGAATTTGGAGACGTTAGCCCCAAAGCTGCGAAATTATTAATGGATAAAGGTTATAAAGATGTGACTATTTTGTTTACTGGAATGGATGGTTGGATAGATTATGCAACGAATGCGACTGAAAAACCAAAGGTAAAATGGACAAGGTTTATTAATTATAATTTGCTCCCGGCAGATAATCTCCATAAAATGATTACCGGCAAAAAAGACTTCGTGTTAATTGATTTAAGATCAAAAGATGAATTTAACAACACTTCAAAGAATTACTGGCAAAATATCGGGCAGGTAAAAGGAGCGATCAATATTCCTTTTTCTGAATTAAGTACGAGCAGCTCCCTTCCAAAATCAAAAGATACTCCTGTAGTAGTTTATGGATTCAATTCCCAACCACAAATTTTTGAATCAGCAAAATGGTTAAAAGACCAGGGATATAAAAACGTTTCCGTGCTGCAAGGAGGTATTTGGAATCTTCGCTGGAAAGCACATAATATTAAAGGGAAATCTTACCTGAATGATCTTGTGATAAATGTTCCGCCGGACAATGAGTGAAATTGACACACCTCATTCCTGCTTCTCTCTTATCTTTGCGCCCTGAAAAAATCGGCTACGCTGAATAGAATTGTTGCAGCACAAGAGTGCGACGCAACAACAGCTTAATAGAATTAATATGGCCGGAACAATAAACAAAAAACTACAAACCATAGACTGAACATGGCATTGCAAGCAGGCATAGTGGGTCTTCCCAACGTGGGTAAATCAACTTTATTTAACGCGGTTAGCAATAGTGCAAAAGCACAGGCAAGTAATTATCGATTCTGCACCATTGAGCCAAATGTGGGTTTAGTGGATGTGCCGGACACACGATTATATAAATTGGCGGAGTTGGTTCATCCGCATCGAATCGTGCCTACACAAATTGAGATCGTCGATATTGCCGGTTTGGTTAGAGGTGCAAGTAAAGGCGAAGGTTTGGGAAATAAATTCCTGGCAAATATACGGGAAGTGGATGCCATCATTCATGTGGTCCGCTGTTTCGAAGACGAAAATATTTTACGTGAAGAAGGACCGATCAATCCTATAGCTGATAAAGATGTGATTGATACAGAACTCCAGTTAAAAGACCTGGAAAGTGTTGAGAAAAAAATTCAGCGAACAGAAAAGCTGGCAAAGACGGGTGATGTAAAACTAAGAGCCGAGCTGGAAATATTGAAACAATGTTACGCTCATCTTGAAAAAGGAAAAAATATTCGTGAACTGGGTTTAACCAAAGAAGAAAAAATAGCTATTGCCGATCTTTTTTTATTGACAGATAAACCTGTACTGTATGTGGCTAATGTAGATGAAGCTTCCATGCATACGGGAAATAAATTTTCTGATGCATTGAAAGAAGCGATCAAAAAAGAAAATTCTGAAATGATCATTATGAATAATTCCATTGAAGAGCAGATCTCTTCGCTGGAAAGCCCGGATAAGGAAATGTTCATGGAAGAATATAAGATGGAAGAGCCGGCATTAGATCGTTTGATTCATTCGGCCTACAGGTTGCTTAATCTATTTACCTACTTCACGGCAGGTGAACAGGAAGTCCGCGCATGGACCATTCACCAGGGATGGAAAGCACCGCAGGCAGCCGGTGTTATTCATACAGATTTTGAAAAAGGATTTATTAAAGCTGAAGTGATCTCTTATGATGATTATATACAATATGGTTCTGAAGCTGCTTGCCGTGATGCAGGCAAATTAAGAATTGAAGGAAAAGAATATGTAGTGAAAGATGGGGATGTGATGCATTTCAGGTTTAATGTGTGAGGCCCATCCCGATGTCTTTAATTTGAAAAATATTTTAGTCCGCCTTCCCAAAGGGAAGGAGTAAACAATCTTTATTAAGAAACGTAACAGGGGTTTGTGGGTGGATGGCCTTCCCTTGGGGAAGGTCGGGATAGGCCTAAAATATTGCATTCAAGCTTGCCGTTCCCCGATGAACTGTTCTTGAATCGCCGGCCTTCGTCCTTCATATTCTACACGCAATTCAAGATTATTCATCAAGGTTTTGGTAAAATTTAAGTTCCATATATAATTTTTTCCGGGAAGCAACCCATTCAGCATTGTATAACCTACAGTGTGTTCACATCATTTGGATGAGTAGAAGTAAAATCAATTGTATTAAGTGTAAACTTTGCGCCCACAGAAGCGCTTCTCAGCACGTTGTATTTTGTTTCTAAATTGAAAGCATTTGAAATAGCTTTCTGTCCTCCGTTAAAAGCCGTATCATTTTTCTTATTGTCATATGAATAGCCGGTTATAAAACGAAAACTTGTACCGCGTATAAAAGTTATTTTTGGTTCAGCCAGGTGTTCATTGATCTTGTAATTTCTATTTTCGAATTGCGGATTGGCTGTACTCAAAGAATTGAGTTCTTTTTTTGTATTGAGCTCGAAAGTGACAGAACGGCTTAAATTAATTCTTAGTTTGATTATCCAGTCATTTAATTTCCTGCTTTCATATCCATAGGTTAGCAATGATTTTCCACTGTTCTGTAAATTACTTATATCAAATCCCCAACTGCTGCCAAAACGGTTAAATGAAAAAGTGTTCAATAAAACTGTGCTCAATGTTATAAGCGCCGTATCATTCAATCCATATTTAAAAGGGTTAAACTGAAAATCTGTTTTGGCAATCGATTTCTTGGATATCTGCATGGAAGATTGCCAATTAGTTTTTGAGATCAGCTTCGAAAAACCATGTAGCTCCGAAACATTCATCGCCGCACGGGGATTTAAAGAAACACTATAGTTTAATGTATTGTAATCTGCTTTTACAAATTCATTTGTCGGTGTAAAAATGCGAATGAATTTTGCCTGGTCAGGGAATGCAGCCAACTCGAATTCATTCAACTGTTGCACACCGTCGTTGTTATAGTCATTCCATGCATATTGCCCCGTTCCTGCAGGTACTTCGAGATATGCAAAATCTCTTTTTTGTTCCTGCCCCGCTCCTACTTCGTATAAAACATTTCCTGTTAACAAACCTTTCCACTCATTCATTATATATTCTGCACGCCCCAAAATTGTATTATCATCTTTCTCTGTTGAAACCTGGGAATTCAGCACTTTTAGTTTTCGATAAGTTGCATTCAATAAAAATTGATGATGCTCGTTGCTCACCAGTTCAGTCTGTACATTTATATTATAACTTTTATCGCCTTTCTCAAGCCCTTTATAAAGCGGGTATTTATCAGTTCTTGTAAAAAAAGTAATTCCATATTTATTTTTTCTTCTTTGGTTGGACTGCAGGTACACCGAGTAAGTATCAAATGAAAAACTGGTGAGATCAAGTGTATCTGTTATTTTATTTTTTGTCTGGTTTTGCTCCAGCGAATAAGTGGCGCCCAACCGTAGTCCCCAGAGTTTATCCAGCTCTTTGCTTACATCAATTGTTGGTCTGAAAAAATAGCCTGTCGTATTTAATGTTTTAAAATTGGTAATGACAAATTGGTTACTGAATCGCCAACCCTTCAGATTGGCTTTTTGCAATACCGAATTTTGAAAACCGTTGTAATTATCGCTCCTGTGATAATTGGTGAATTGATAGCCGATGGAATTGTTGAATTTATTTTTTAATTCCGCCGAAGCTTTCATAATGTTTTCGGTAGCCGGATTAAGAACCAGTGGCAGGCCCCAATCCCTTGTAAATTCAACTTGCCTTAATCTTTCAAGCGGTTTAAATTTATCCTGCACGTATTCGTAATCAAAGCCGGTAATTAATTTTAAATTCTGCGATCTCCTGGTTCGTAATGGTGATGCATTAATCAGGGTAAATTTTGCTGCATAACCTGCATCGTCGCCATTATTTATTTTAGAAAAAGTATTGGCATCATAAGTACTCATTGCCACTTCTGTTTTTAATGAAGTGTTTTTACTGATCGCATAGTCAATGCCCAGGTTGAGTAGCTGCTGTTTCTTGGGAGTTACAAGAAGCAATGCGGGTTCATAGCTTCCCTGTTTCATGCCATTGACAGGTGCCACATACTTGTAAACTTTTCCATTGGCGCCATTCAGATCCGGAACATAATTTCCTTTGCCATCTCCCACATTCGCAAATGAAAGATTGTACATAGCGCTATCGGGATTGGTAGAGTATTGATAAAAAGAGTCTACACTTGCGCCGCTATTTACATAAATTCTTGCGTATAAAATCTTATCAGCCGCAAATGTATCCAGCGAAGCATTTGGATAATATGCATTCTGCACACTGTCGCCTATACTTGCAAGAAAAAGTTTTTGATTCGCATCCAGCGTTTGATTGATCTGTGAATTTTTAGCGTCGCTATTATTGAATGCTCCTAAATGAAGTTTCAATTTTTTACTGATCTCAAAATCCTGTGACAAATACAAATTGGCGTTCATGTAATTCCTGTCGGCATATTCAAATTCCACCTGTATCCTTGAATCTTTTGTGATCATTCTTTTAGGAGTAAAAGTTATTTCTGCCGTGTTGTAATTGATCACATAATCCTGGTCCTCGCCCCGTTGCATCAATTCTCCATCCAGGAAAACTCTTTCCGTATTTGCGAGCACAATAAAAAAGAATTCGTTGTTGGCACCTGTAAGCCTGTAAGGTCCCTGGTTTCCTTCAAGTCCCTGGAAAACGTTTCTTGTAAATTTTCCCTTAGCAATGGAACCGGTTACCAAAGTGTTTGAATTGACAGATCGTGAAATGCGGTTTTTGGTTTCAAATGAAATTCCTTCCAATCGTTTATAAAAATTCAGGAAATAGCTTTGATCCTGGCGTATGTCAATATCTCCCAAATTCAATTGCCAGTTTTTCTTTTTGAATTCAAGAAACACCTGGTCGAACTCATTCAACTGCTGTGTATTTCCATCGGGTTGTATTGGAATATTGTTATCAGTGATTGCTGCATGGATCTCAATGCTATCGCCTAACATTCCCTGCATTTGCAGGTTAAGAGTTGAGTTCAGTACGGCATCCTGGCTGTTGCCAAAAGATATTTGTCTGCCAAATGATCCGGAAGTATTCAGATTGCCAAAATCAAACATTCCTTTTGCAGAGCCGTATTGATTATTGTTATTATTAAAACTCAGCGGAATGACAAATGGAATTTTTGAAATGCTGTCATAGCTCAAATGCTGGGCAACAGGATTTAATTTAAAAGGAAATACACGATAAGTAATGATTACACTGTCTGCCGTTGGCTTTTTATTCCAGTACAAAATCGCATCAATAAAATCAAGATGATAGTCTGAACCGGGAATGCTGGTAATTGAAAAAGTTTTAGGAACAATACTGATCGTGTCGAGCCGCATAGTGTCCGCAACAACCATTTTCTTTATACGAAGATTCGACAGCCTGTTTTCATTTTGAGTAGGCAATTGCCCACTGCTCCAAAGAGATGGAAGAAGTATTAAAAGCAGCAATAATATCCGGCTCAATTGCTTCAAAAACAGTGAGTTTATGGTAAAATCGTAAAATCCGGGCTTTTATTGCCTTTTAAGTTATTACCAGCTGTTAATTCAGGTAAAAAGCGGCAAACCGAGGAGATTTGACAAAAAGAGAGAGACTAACCTTAATAAGATAAATTATTTTTCTTCACTGAATCCGCTCACTAAATATTCTTTATTCAGTCTTGAAATATTTGTGATAGAAATTTCTTTGGGGCAAACTGCTTCGCAAGCCTGGGTAAATGTGCAACTTCCAAAACCTTCTTTATCCATTTGCTCAATCATGGCGACAACTCTTGTTTTTCTTTCAGGATCGCCCTGTGGTAGCAATGAAAGGTGAGCCACTTTTGCAGACACAAACAACAAAGCAGAAGAATTTTTACACGCAGCAACACATGCACCACATCCAATACAGGCAGCAGCAGCGAAGGCTTTATCGGAATTTTCTTTTTCAATAGGAATAGCATTCCCATCGGGAGCGCTGCCGGTATTTACTGAAATAAAACCACCAGCCTGTATTATTCTGTCAAATGCGCCGCGATTAACTATTAAATCTTTGATTACAGGAAATGCTTTTGCACGCCACGGCTCTACCACAATTGTATCGCCATCTTTAAAAGCCCTCATGTGGAGTTGACAAGTGGTAGTTGCGTGCCATGGCCCATGCGGACGACCATTAATATACATAGAACAGGTTCCGCAAATTCCTTCGCGACAATCATGATCAAATGCAATGGGTTCTTTTCCTTCACGGATCAATCGTTCATTCAACACATCAAACATTTCCAGGAAAGACATTTCTGAAGAAATATCTTTTACTTCATACGTTTCAAATCTGCCTTTCGTATTTGCATTTTTCTGTCTCCACACCTTTAAGGTGAGATTCATTGTATAGTGCTCCATAATTGTTCAATTCAACAATTCTTACTTATAACTTCTCTGGGTTGGTTTCACTTCGTCATACTTCAATTCTTCTTTATGCAATTGCCATTCATGTTCGCCTTTGTATTCCCACGCTGCTACATACATATATTGGTCATCTTCTCTTAATGCTTCGCCTTCCGGTGTTTGGTATTCTTCCCTGAAATGACCTCCGGCACTTTCGTTCCGGTTCAGTGCATCAATACACATCAACTCTCCTAATTCTATAAAATCGGCTACACGCTGCGCTTTATCCAATTCAGGATTCATTTCATTTATTTCCCCCGGAATCCTCACGTCCTTCCAAAATTCTTCTTTCAATTCCCTGATCTCTTTTATTGCTTCCTGCAGGCCTTTTGCATTGCGGGCCATACCGCATTTGTCCCACATGATTTTTCCCAGTCTCTTGTGAAGACTTTCTACAGTTTGTGTGCCTTTAATATTCATCAACTGGTTGATACGGTCTGCAATTTTTTTCTCTGCTTCATCAAATGCTTCATGAGTAGTTGGCGGGACTGCATTTCTTATTTCATCAGCCAGATAATTTCCTACAGTGTAGGGTATTACAAAATATCCGTCAGCCAATCCCTGCATCAATGCAGAAGCGCCCAAACGATTTGCACCATGATCAGTGAAATTAGCTTCGCCCAACACATACAACCCTTTTACGGTGCTCATCAACTCATAATCTACCCACAAACCACCCATTGTATAATGAACCGCGGGATAGATTCTCATAGGTACTTCATAGGGATTTTCACCGGTGATCTTTTCATACATGTCGAAAAGATTGCCATATTTTTCTTTTACCACTTCAATTCCATGATGACGAATTTGTTCCTCGGTTGGATTTTCAATTCCTAATTTGCTGCATTCCATTTTGCCATAGCGTGAAATAGCTTCTTTATAATCCAAAAAAACCGCCTGCCTTGACGTACCAACTCCATAACCGGCATCACATCTTTCTTTTGCTGCTCTTGAAGCCACATCTCTCGGAACCAGGTTTCCAAATGCCGGATATCTTCTTTCCAAATAATAATCCCTTTCATCTTCCGGAATTTCATTTGCTTTTCTTGTTTCTCCTTGCTTTTTTGGCACCCATATACGTCCGTCATTGCGCAGCGATTCAGACATCAACGTTAACTTGCTCTGATGATCGCCTGTTACAGGAATACAGGTTGGATGAATTTGCGTAAAACAAGGATTGCCAAAATAAGCGCCTTTTTTATGCGCTTTCCAGATTGCTGTCACATTGCAACCCATGGCATTGGTGGATAGATAAAAAACATTTCCATACCCACCGGTACAGAGTAAAACAGCATGAGCGGAATATCTTTCGAGTTGCCCTGTAATTAAATTGCGAACGATAATGCCGCGGCATTTGCCATCAATAATAACCACATCAAGCATCTCATGGCGGGCATACATTTTTACTGAGCCTAACGCCACTTGTCTTTCCAGTGCCTGGTAAGCACCGATCAATAACTGCTGACCTGTTTGCCCTGCCGCATAAAATGTTCTTTGCACCTGCACGCCACCAAATGAGCGATTACTTAATACACCGCTGTACTCTCTTGCAAACGGCACTCCTTGTGCCACACATTGATCAATTATATTCACGCTTACTTCAGCAAGCCGATGAACATTGCTTTCTCTCGACCTGTAATCACCGCCTTTTATAGTATCATAAAATAATCGATAAACACTGTCACCATCATTCTGATAATTTTTGGCCGCATTGATTCCTCCCTGTGCAGCAATAGAATGTGCACGGCTTGGAGAATCCTGGAAACAAAATGCTTTAACACTATAGCCCAATTCGCCTAAAGAAGCAGCTGCCGAAGCTCCGGCCAATCCTGTACCGACTATGATAACTTCCATCTTGCGTTTATTGGCAGGATTGACCAGCTTGCAATGCCCTTTGTAACTCGTCCATTTTTCACTCAACGACCCTTCCGGAATTTTTGAATCTAACATAGTTACATTTAATTAAAAAGTAAAAAATCAAAAAATTATAGTTTTTACTTTTCTATTTAGATTTTCTCTTCTTCTTCTTTCAATAACCAATACTCCTCATCAATTATAGCTTACACTCGTTACTATCACCCACTATTTTACCCATCCTAAATAAACACTAACCGGCATCATGGCGAACAAGAGGCAAACAATGATTGAAAATGCCCAACCCGTTCCGTTCAGAATAGCAAGATATTTTTTGTTCGATACACCCAATGTTCTGAAAGAACTTTGAAAGCCATGAATCAAATGCCAGGCAAGAGAAATACATCCGATCACATAAAGAATAACGATCCAGAGGTTTTGAAATACTATCATCATTTTCCCATATAAATTATGGTACACTCTTCCGGGCGAATCATCGTAAACCACTTCATTTAAACCGCCGAATCTTGATGGTATCCAGAAATCGGCGATATGAACAATGAGAAACAAGAAAATCAATGTTCCCAGCAAGCCCATTGATTTGCGGTACCAGGCACTTCCTCTCGAACCCATTTTTACGTTGTATCCAATTCCTCTTCGTTGCCTGTTTTGCACTTCAAGGACATAACCCTGTATAATATGAATAATGATAAAAACAAACAATCCTATTTCCAATACTCTTGGAACCAATGTTTGCCCCAGCCAATGAGCAGCTTTATTAAATATCTCACCATTATCGCCGGGTACAAAAACCACGGCCCACATACAGGCATTTACGGTTACGTGAACAATCAAAAAGAAGATCAGGGACAACCCTGTAACTGCCATTACGAATTTTTTGCCAACCGAGGAAGTGAATAATTCAGACCATTTCATAATATTCTGCGGAGGATGTAAAAAAATTTGCCGCAAAAATACTATCGGATCGTTAAATAAGTAGGAAAAGTTTTATGATTCTTGTCACGCCTTTAACCTTGCCATCAGTTCATTATCTATTTTTTTGAATAAATGAAAGGGCTTATAAGTGCGCCAATTTGGAAGATCGTATAATTCAATGTATTGGTTGAGTTTTGCCTTTTTGAAATCATGTTGAGTAGCTTCGGGCATATCAATCATCACTACCCAGCCGTTTTCATCGGCTACCTCTTCATACCATTCCTGGTAATATTCTTTACCATCACTATGAAAATTCAAAACATTATCAGCAATTAAAACGAATTTATAAATACCTTCTTTCTCAAATACGTCAATGACTTCACGTTTTAACTCCATAATATCATTTTCAATTGCGTCATTCCACTCTCCCATTAATTCTATCACAACATATTTTTCATCATAATCCGCCATTAAAACTTTAAGATAGAGAGTGCGGGAGCCAAAATCGTCCCATTGAGGATGTATGTAGTAATTGTAAATGGTTTGCGAGTATTCGAATTCAGAATAAGTTCTTCCATAAAAAGGCGATCGTTCATCCTCTTCGCTTGTATATATATGTCGCCAGTTATAAAAAGGTTCAATGTCGTGCATAGGTCATTTACTAATGTTGCAGTTGTGCGAATGTGCGAATGACATATTTTATTTTTCCACGAATTTGTATATCGCCGCATTTGCACTTTATTTAATTGAATCTGCTGCCTTCTTTACACTTCCAAATTTCAACAATATTTCTTTTGCTTTATCATAATCATTCATCCCGGTTCTTTCCATTACCATTTTTGTTCCCCTATCCACCAATTTTTCATTGGTCAGTTGCATATTTACCATCTTATTGTCTTCTACCCTACCTAACTGAATCATCGCTGAAGTAGAGATCATATTTAATACCAGTTTTTGCGCAGTACCACTTTTCATTCTTGTGCTGCCCGTAACAAACTCTGGGCCCACGATCACTTCAATCGGGAAATCGGCCGCTTCACTTATAGGAGAGTTTGGATTGCAGGAAATACTTCCGGTAATAATATTTCTTTTTCTGCATTCCTCCAGCGCACCAATTACATAAGGCGTAGTACCACTTGCTGCAATACCTACGACAACATCTTTGTCGGAAATATCATGCGCCTGCAGATCTTTCCATCCCTGCTCTTTGTCGTCTTCGGCAAATTCAATAGCAGTTGTGATTGCCTTTTCACCGCCGGCTATGACGGCCACTACCAATCCGTAAGGAACTCCATAGGTAGGCGGACATTCACTTGCATCTACAACTGCCAGGCGGCCGCTTGTACCAGCACCGATATAAAATAGCCTTCCGCCCATCAGCATTTTATCAGTAATAGCCTGCACCAATGCTTCTATTTGAGGTATTGCCTCATGTACGGCAAATGGAACTGTTTTATCTTCATCATTGATGTGACGCAGAAGTTCAAGAACAGTCATTTTCTCAAGATGGTGATAAGCAGAAGCCCGTTCGGTGATTTTTAAAAATTCTCCCATATCGTTTTTATCAACTATGAAATTCAACCAATCCTTCCATAGGATTTTGGACTATTTTTCCTAATTCAAATTTATAAGTTTGACAGAGTTCCTTCAATATATCTTTAAAAACAAAAGCTACACTTCCTACAAAACTAATAGTCACTGATGAGGTTTCCTTATATTTCTGCAGGTGGGCAAAGAAAAAATCATTCAACCCATCTTCAATTATATTTTCGATCATATAATGGCCCCTGTTTTCTGACAAGAAAAAACAAAATGAAGCCATATACCTGTTTGCTAGCGGCCTGCGATAAACGTTTTCAAGTATCTCAACAGGACTAGTGTTATATTTTTTGTCAAACTTATTCCTGATGTCCTTATCAAAAATTTCATAGAGATAATGCTGGATAACTTTTTTTCCCAGGTATGCGCCGCTTCCTTCATCGCCTAATATATAACCGATACCCGGCGATCTCTTAATAATTTTTTTACCATTATAATAGCAGCAGAATGATCCGGTTCCAAGATTGCATGCGATCACCTTTCGGTTGCCCGCCAGGCCCCGGGCAGCCGATAACATGTCGTCGTTTATTCCGATGTCAGCAGCAGGGAAAACTTTTTTTAAAGATTTTCTTAGTAATGCAACATTTTTTGGATTCCGCATGCCTGTGCCGTAATAATGGATTTCATCGACGGAAATATTTTTCAACTTCGGGCTTAGTTCCTTTAACAACAGATCATGGATCTGTTGACCATTTAAAAAATAAGGACTGATGCCCTGTGTAAATATTGTTTTTTTACGAGAACCGGCAAGCAGACGCCATTCTGCTTTTGTGGCTCCGCTATCAACGATTAGTTTAGTTGTGGCCATGTGTTTGAAACAATAACACCAAAAGTTTTGTTGTAATAAATTAATACTGGCAGTCGTTAAAGGCAAATCCAGTATTTTGCAATCAAATTACAAAGAAAGCAAAGAGATGAATAATAAAAAATTACAGGTTTGGCTACCGCTCATTTTTTCCATCGTGATGATAGCCGGGATGTTTTTTGGGTTCAATCTTCACAAACAAACAGGCACTGCTAAAGGATTTTTTGCCGTTAACAAACAAACCTCCCTCGAAGAGGCGCTTCAACTGATAAAGTCAAGGTATGTAGATTCTGTTCATATTGATACACTGGAAGAAGGCGCTATACAGCAAATGATGAACGGGCTTGATCCGCATTCGGTATATATTCCGGCCAGCAGCCTGAAAGAAGTGAACGAGGATATCCAGGGAAATTTTGAAGGCATTGGCGTTGAATTCAACATTTTCGATGATACGGTTAATGTATTATATGTTTTGCCGGGTGGGCCCAGTGATAAAGCAGGTTTGCAGGTGGCTGATCGTATTTTAAAAGTGAATAATCAGCCAATAGTCGGGCAAACTGTAACAACCGATAAAGTGAAGAACCTGGTGAGAGGTCCCCTCGATAGTAAAGTTGACCTGACTGTATTGCGGGACAACCGACCGTTGATTGTTTCTATTACACGCGGCACAATACCTGTGCCTTCGCTGGATGCTGCTTATATGATCGACAAGAATACGGGTTATATTAAGTTGAATAAATTTTCAGAAAATACTTATGCGGAATTTATGGAAGCAATGGGAAACCTGAAAAAGCAAGGGCTGAAAAAATTGATCCTTGACCTGAGAGGAAATGGCGGCGGCTTAATGGAAGAGGCCATCCAGATCGCTGATGAATTTTTGGATGATAATAAATTGATCGTTTATACGGAAGGGACCAATACTCCTAAAAGAGAATACTCGGCAAGACGTCCCGGTGTTTTTGAAACAGGGAAATTAATCGTTCTTGTAGATGAACTTTCTGCAAGTGCCAGTGAAATTCTTTCGGGTGCCTTGCAGGATTGGGACAGGGCAACTATCGTTGGCAGGCGAACATTTGGAAAAGGGTTGGTACAGGAGCAATATCAATTAAGTGATGGTTCTGCACTGCGACTAACAGTGGCAAGGTATTACACACCCGTTGGCAGAAGTATTCAACGACCATACGATAAAGGGAAAAAGGAATACATGGAAGACATTTGGCAACGATATAAAGATGGAGAGTTATTATACGCTGACTCAAATAAAATAAATAAAGGACAGGTATACAGAACTATGATTGATAAAAGACCGGTATATGGCGGAGGAGGTATTATGCCCGATGTATTTGTGCCCATTGACACAAATAACATTCAAAAAGATGTAACGCAGTTATACCTAGAAACAACATTCAACAACTTTGTCTATAATTATTATGTGCGCAATATGTCAAAATTCAGTCAATATAAATCGGCCATTGATTTTGCGCAAAAGTTTCCGGATATAAATAATGCATGGACCCAATTAGTGAATTACGCACTTAAGGATACGATATACCTGAAAAATATTTCCGAAAGAGATAAAGAAGGAATCAAGGAAAGATTGAAAGCATATCTCGCACGATACAAATGGAGAAATGAAGGCTTTTTCGAGGTATTAAATATGAATGATGATGATGTGAAGGAAGCGCTTGACATAGCAAATAAGTGATCTTCGGTCTTAATAGGCAACAGCCTTCGTGTTTCTTAGAATTTTCATTGCTATAATTACACAAGGAATAAACAGGCACGCATCTGCCAAATGAGCTATCCATTCAATACGTGGAATACGGCTTAGAGGAAATGCAATAGCACCTAAGCAAAACATCAAACCAACCCAGGGATTCACCACTCTCCGGAATGATAAAACAATTCCAAGTATCAATATGCTTAAAGGGAATAACGGTCCGGATGCAAATAATAAAATTTGAGAGGTAACCGGGTATTTTGACAATGAATCAAGATACTGGTAATGCGAAATATTGAAAACTGTAGTTAAATACCCTAGAAAAGCGAAACAAACTCCGCTAACGCATCCAAAGACCGCAATCCACAAACCCCAAACGGCATAGCGTGGCATACTGTCCTTTATCAACGAAAAAAGACCGATAAGAGCTGGGATCCATAAAAACATTGAAAGGATAATAAGAGTTGCCGCCTTGATTCCATATTCACCATTTTGCCAAAAGAAAGTAGAAGCACTAAATAGCAACGGGGCAAAAATTAAACAAAACCCCTCAACTTTTTTTTCAAGTCGAGCAGATTTTGTTGACTGAAGTACTTTGAGACCTGCTTCCATCCTGTTATATAATTCGATGGAAATCCACAGTTGTTACGGGTTACTCTTCTCCAACTCCTTTTTGTCTATTTTGTAAGAAGCCACCAGCCCTAGTCCTCCGCCAATTGCGATCAATGAAAAGTAAACAGCTACAGGTTCTATTTCACGAGGAATCATCAGGGTATCTATCAGGAAGGCCAAAAGCAATCCTACTCCTGCTCCAATGAGCAGCATGCCCCATTTAAGGTATCCTGGTGCTGATCTTTTTACGTGTTCCTTAGGGTTCATCCCTTTTTCGATCATTGCCAGGTTCTGGCGGGTTTTCAGGTAAACAATGCCGAATACCATAGCAAATCCTCCCGCAAACATTACGATTGGTATTAAAAATTCGCCGTGCATAAAATAAATTTTTATTGTTAATGTATTTTGTTCGTTTTGTTCTTTGACTACCTTCTTTTTGATCAGGTTACAGTCTTTAAGAACTTTTTATCAAATCGCCTACAATACCTGAGACTACAACTTATTTAAACAGGTTACATAAGCAAACGCCTGCTTTTTAATCATAGTCATTTCGCCTTTTACCTTGTATCTTAGTTGTGTAACCCCAAAACTAATATTGTCGTCATATTGATAGAATGTCAACCGGACCTTCAGATATTGAGATCATCAGCCAGGTGGTGAAAGGTGACCATGATGCTTATGCTTTACTGGTGGAACGTTATAAATCGTATGTTTTTACACTTACATTACGTTTTACCAAAAGCAGGGAAGACGCTGAGGAAGTGTCCCAGGATATTTTTGTTAAGGCTTATCGTTCTTTGGCAGATTTTAAAGGGACAGCAAAATTTAGTACCTGGCTTTATACAATTGTCAATACTACCTGTATCACTTTTTTAAGAAAAAAGCGACTGCAGGTTCAATCGCTGGATGATGAGAGGACTTTTGAGGTAGCAGATAGCCAGGATTCGGGATTTAACGCCAACCAGGTAGAACAAAAGTCGAGAGTGAATATGGTAAACCAGGCCATTGCCATGCTGAACCCTGATGATGCGCAGATAATAACTTTGTTTTATAAAAACGAACAAACTTTAGAAGAAATTAGCCAGATATTGGGACTTGAAGCAAATACGGCAAAAGTAAGGTTACACAGAGCGAGGGGAAGGTTAAAAGAAAAAATGGAAAAATATTTTGCAGAAGAGGTCAAAGATTTGAATTAAAAATTATAAACCATTTAATATGGAAGAAAATAAAAACATAGAAGAGAGATTGTGGGAATATATTGATGGAATAAGTTCCATTGAAGAAATATCTTCTATTGAAAAATTACTGGAAACAAACCAGCAATGGAAACAGAAATACCAGGAATTGTTAGAGATCCACCAATTGGTACAATCTTCAACTCTTGAGGAACCTTCTTTAAGATTTACAAAAAATGTGATGGAGGAAATTGCAAAATATCAAATTGCACCTGCTACAAAATCTTATATAAACAATAAAATTATCTGGGGCATTGGGGTCTTTTTCGTCGCAATGATCATTGGGTTTTTAATTTATGGTTTCGGGCAGGTGGATTGGAATGCTAAAGGCGACAATAATTTACCCGTGGATATCAGCAAATTTGATTTCAGCAAGTTCTTTAATAATACTTACGTAAACGTTTTTATGATGATAAATGTAATACTTGGATTAATGTTGCTCGACAGGTATTTAGAATCAAGGAAGAGAAAGATCCAGAAAGAAGCTTGATGATTCTTTCATCAGGTCCGGTAAGCCCTCTCGAAAGAGAGGGTTTTTCTTTTTAATGTAAAACGAACTATTAAAAATTTAAGCTGATTAGAGATACAACAGCAAAAGTGTGCGACGCAACAGGAGCTCAATAGACCCACTCAAGCTGGCTACCAAATTCTTAACTTTACAGCCATAAAGAATGCTATGGATATTAAAAACAACATCCTTGAAACGATTGGCAATACCCCGCTGATAAAACTCAATAAGATCGCCAAAGATTTTCCGTGTACCGTGTTGGCAAAGGTGGATTATTTCAATCCGGGTAACTCGATAAAAGACCGTATGGCAGTAAAGATGATCGTAGTGGCAGAAAAAGAAGGGAAATTAAAACCTGGCGGAACCATTATTGAATGTACCTCGGGTAACACAGGAATGGGATTGGCACTTGCCGCCTGCGTGAAAGGATACAAATGCATTTTTACAACTACCGACAAACAATCAAAAGAAAAAGCTGATATTTTAAAAGCCGTGGGAGCCGAAGTAATTGTGTGCCCCACAAATGTGGAACCGGATGACCCAAGAAGTTACTATTCCGTAGCAAGACGACTGGAAAAAGAAATTCCCAATTCTTTTCTCTGTAATCAATACGACAACCTTGCCAACAGGCAGGCGCATTACGAGACTACAGGTCCTGAAATATGGAGGCAAACTGACGGAAAGATCACCCATCTTATTTGCACAGCGGGTACAGGCGGAACAATAACGGGTGTGGGTATGTTTTTAAAAGAAAAAAATGAAAATATCCAGGTTTGGGCGGTGGATGCATATGGCTCATTACTCACAAAATTTTTTCGCACAGGTGAAGTAGACATGAAGGAAGTGCATCCTTATATTAGTGAAGGTTTCGGAGAAGATTTTGTTCCCAGGAACTATGACATGAGTGTAATTGACCATTTTGAGCAAGTTACCGACAAAGCCGGGGCAGTAATGGCAAGACGACTGGCTAAGGAAGAAGGAATATTTTGCGGGTATAGTGCAGGCAGTTGTTTACAAGGACTGGTGCAATTGAAAAGCCGATTAAAGAAAGATGATCTTGTGGTTTGTATTTTTCATGATCATGGAAGCAGGTATGTTGCCAAAATTTATAACGATCAATGGATGATCGAAAGAGGTTTTTTGGATGTAAAAACTTTTAAAGACATCGTGAATGCCAGGGGTTCGCAAAAATTGGTAACTGTTGAAGTAAAACAAACAGTTTCTGACGCCGTTTTATTAATGAAGCGATATGACATTGAACACATACCTGTCATGAATGGGAACGGACCTGTAGGTGCAATCAGCGAAAATGGATTATTTCAAAAAATATTTGATGATCCGGAAATAAAAAACTCTACAATTGAATCAGTGATTGAACCTTCCTATCCTATTGTCGCTTTCGACACCCCGGTTGAGAAGTTAAGTTCGCTTATCAATAAAGAAAATGGCGCCGTTCTCGCAAAAGATGAAATCGGCAACTTTCATATTGTAACCAAATATGACGTGATACAGGCTCTTGGCAAATAGCAACCAAAATTTATGACAGTATTGTATTGTTTACGGATGACTTTAAACAACCGAATATTAAACTGAAAATAGTAATTATACTAAAACTATTTTCGTGATACTCCTTCAAACTTCATCGATGATATACCTAAAGTGCGGTAAATACTGACGCAATAAAAAAGGGCATTTCTGCTCTATACGATTTAACAAGCCCTACATACTTTTGTACCAGAAGTTGATTGATATAGCATCAATCTGTCCAATGTCCAAACCGTCCTAAGAATTTATCCAAATCCCTGAAAAACTAAAACCAAAAATCCAATATCGATCAACTTCTTCCTTTCCAGGAAATGAAAAAACCAAAACCGATCCTAGGGAAACCAAGTCCAACTGAAAAACCGAGAACATATCCTTGAAAAGTATCATTAAGATCCAACGTCCTTAGAACATCCAATCCAATGGAAAACAATTTAGGTTAACGCCAATAATTGACTGTCCAGCCGCCGAGTCCAAATCCATGAAAAGATTAAAACAATCCGACCCGCCTGTTAGCTTAGCTAACAGGTGGAGTCACGGTGGCCTCAAATTTTCAGAAATTCTTCTCCAATCTTTTTTATTATTTGCAGCTCAAAAGAATAAATACCCGCAGAAAACTTTATTTATCCGATAAACTTATAAATCAGTGACCCTGTAGGGACTCGAACCCTAGACCCGCTGATTAAGAGTCAGCTGCTCTACCAACTGAGCTACAGAGTCAAATTTTTTCTTTTTTTGAACCCCAATCCTCCCGATGGAAACGCCGGGATGCTCTGCCAACTTAACTATAGGGTCAAATGGATGGCAAATGTAACCACAAATAAATTTGCTGTAAAATCTCTTTCGCAAACATTTCACTTTTCACCTCACAACTTTCTTATAAATTTGCGGCGCAAAAAGAAATTATGAGTAATCAAACATTTACAATGATAAAACCGGATGCTATGAAGAATGGTCATGCCGGTGCGATAATAGATCGTTTCATTAAAGAAGGTTTTAAGATCGTTGCCCTGAAGATGACAAAACTTTCGCCTGAAAAAGCAGGCGAGTTTTATATCATTCACAAGGAAAGGCCTTTTTATAGCGAGCTTGTTCAATTTATGAGCAGCGGCCCGATTATAGCTGCTGTTCTTGAAAAAGAAAATGCAGTGACTGCTTTTCGTGATCTTATTGGGGCTACAAATCCTGCGCAGGCCGCTGAAGGAACTATTCGAAAAATCTATGCTGCTTCAGTTGGAGAAAATGCAGTTCATGGAAGCGACAGCGATGAAAATGCAATAATTGAGGGCAATTTTTTCTTCAGTAACCTGGAAAGGATTTAAGCAGAAAACATTTTTTCTGTCGCCAAAGTTTTGCCAGCATTGTTTTATCCGGCATTGAATTTCAAATCATATTTGGCTCGATTTCATAATGATATTTGGGACGGGCTTTACAGTGTAGCCGGCCTTTCGCAATAAATTTATAACGCCTTTTTCGCCGGGCAAATGTCCTGCACCGACTGCTACAACAACAGAATTATCAGCCATGATTGTCTTTAGCTTCTCTACCCAATTTTTATTTCGATTGTATAACAGGATGTCTGTAAAATTCGCAATTCCGAGGTCAGTTGATTTCGTTAATTCTTCCAGTTTTGAAAGATCCTGGTCCCTGTAAGCCTGCATCAATTGCTGGTATTCCTTACTATCCGAGCTGTCTTTTCCATCTTCATCGACATATTTTACAAGTTGTATAGCCTGCAGTTTGTATGGAATCGTGTCGAAGATGCTCATTTGATAAGCCATTGTTTCAAGCCCTTTGATGCTTTTGCCACTTTCTTTTGCCTGCTGCATAACTACTTCTTCCATAGCTTCAGGTGTCTCACACTCTGTACTTCCTTCCATTAGCATGGATGCAGCCAGCAAAGGCTTATACGTTTCCAAGATTGAAAAGGGAAGCATTGTTTCATTGCTTTCAAAATATTTTTTTACTTTTTCATAATCTTCTTTACTTAAAAGATCGGCTAACGTTGTATCATTACGCATCTTCATTTTTCTCATTACTCCCAGCATCTCAAACATATTGTCCATGTCCACTTCAAAATAAATTTCGTCGCTGTTTTCAATAGCCGTTTTAAGACTGTCGCTCAATTGGGCATCCCCAGAACAGATCATATGTATTGTACCAAAAAGATAAGACGGCTTTTTCAAACCATTGCCACTTATCTGCCACAACAAAGTGTTAAAATCTTTTCCATTTTTCTGCTGCGAAAAACCGCACATCGATGTCATCGCTACCAACAAACTAACGCTCCACTTCTTCATACTTAAATTTTATGCAAATTACTAAGACGCCTGTGAATAAATTGCAATTAATTCAGTCAACTGTTTTCTCCAAACCTTCCGTACCTATTCATTTCATCCGTCATCGAATAACTATCTTTGCCGGCTATGGCAAAAGCGAGAACCGTAGCATTTCACACACTTGGTTGCAAGCTTAATTTTTCGGAAACTTCTACTCTGTCAAGAATGCTTTCAGGTGAAGGATTCGAAAAAAAAGAATTTGAGGAAAAGGCTGATGTCTATGTGATCAATACCTGCTCCGTAACCGATAATGCCGACAAAGAATGTCGTCAACTGGTTCGTCGCATTCAACGAAAATCGCCCGAAAGTTTGATTGTCATTACCGGTTGCTATGCCCAATTAAAACCAAAAGAAATTTCAGAAATTCCCGGAGTTGACCTGGTATTGGGAGCTGCAGAAAAATTTAATCTCACCAAACATATTAAAGAACTAAGCAAAGGAGATTCAGCAAAAATTTGCAGTTGCGATATTGAAGAAGTTTTAGATTTCCATTCGTCTTATTCTATTAATGATCGCACAAGAACTTTCTTAAAAGTTCAGGATGGCTGTGACTACAACTGTTCTTTTTGTACTATCCCTTTGGCAAGAGGAAAAAGCAGAAGCGACACCATCAAACATGTAGTACAAAATGTCGAGCATCTCGCTTCGAAAGGAATAAAAGAAATTGTGTTGACTGGTGTTAATCTCGGAGATTTTGGCAAAAATGATCTCCAGGAAAATTTTTTTGAACTTATACAGGAACTAGAAAGAATTGATGGCATTCACCGTTATCGCATTTCATCGATCGAACCTAATTTACTTACCAATGAAATCATCGAATTTGTTGCTAACAGTGATAAATTCATGCCCCATTTTCACATTCCTCTGCAAAGCGGAAGCAATAAAATTCTCGGCTTAATGCGGAGAAGATATAAAAGAGAATTATATGCAGATCGCATCAACCTAATTAAAACGGTAATGCCGTATTGTGCAATAGGTGCTGATGTAATAGTGGGCTTCCCTTCTGAATCAGATGAAGATTTCAAAGAAACTTTTGATTTTCTTCATTCACTTGATATTTCTTACCTGCACGTTTTTACATATTCGGAAAGAAACAATACCCATGCGTTGTCAATAAAACCTTCTGTTCCGATGAATATCCGTCATGAAAGAAATAAAACACTTCGCAATCTTTCTTTTATGAAGATGCAATACTTCACCGAACAACACGTGGGGCAGACTCGAAAAGTACTGTTTGAATCTCATAACAAAAACGAAATGATGGAAGGCTATACCGACAATTATATAAAGATCACAACTCCTTATAAAAGTGAATGGACAAATGAAATTGTGGATTGGAAGATATGATGCCACCATTATGTTTTGATTAAAATGCATTTTTTATGAACAATTGGAAGCAAAATATCTTTTTTACTATGTGCATGGGAATTTACGTTTCATCGATGGCGGAGAGCGAACAAGTAAAAATCGAGAAAGAAGGCGATCAAAACAAAATCGATGTTTTCATCGGACAAAAACTTTTCACAAGTTTTCTTTATCCTGATACTTTGGAAAAACCTGTACTCTACCCGATATATAATTCCAACGGCACCATGGTGACAAGAGGATTTCCCATCCACCCTCTTCCCGGTGAACCAACCGATCATCCTCATCACCTCGGGCTTTGGTTTACCTATGAAAATGTAAATGGTTTGGACTTTTGGAATAACTCCTATGCCATCCCTGCTGAAAAAAAACATTTATACGGCTGGATAAAAACAGACAAAATTCTTCAAGCGGAAGACGGAGTTTTATCTTATCATGCGAACTGGACCAATCAACAAAATGACGTCTTGCTCGAAGAAACAACAAAGTTCGAATTCAGCGGAACTGATCATCAGCGCATCATTGACAGAACAACTGTTTTAAAAGCAAATACGGACGTACTTTTCAAAGATGCGAAAGATGGCATGCTGGGTTTAAGAGTTGCTCATGAACTTCAGATCCCTTCTACAGAAGATAAAAAGTTTACCGACGATAAAGGAAACGTAACAATTGTAAAAAAGAGCAATGATAATATTGCGAATGGCAATTATTTGTCCAGTGAAGGTAAGCAAGGGGATGATGTTTGGAGTACACGGGCCATTTGGTGTAAGATGTATGGCAAAATGGGAAATGATTCAGTTACCATTGCTATCATCGACCATCCCGGTAATCCAAACTATCCCACTTTCTGGCATGCACGTGGTTACGGATTGTTTGCTGCTAATCCATTAGGAGAAAGAATCTTCACTAACGAAAAAAGCGAAAAAAACCTTCGCCTTAAGAAAGGTGAATCAGTCAAATTCTTTTACAGGATTATTGTTGACGATAATAAAAGAACAATTTCTGCGGACGAACTAAATAAAATGGCGGGTGAGTTCGCAAAAATCACTCCCACCATACAATAAACGACAACGTATTTCTGCCAAAAAAACTTACTTCCACAGGCCAATATAAAATTGTTCGTAACTCCTAATATTTCTTTACGCCACTTATTGAATATCCTCTACCAGTTACTCAATCCCAATCCGGCCGATATAAAAAGATTAATAGCTTAGGATAATCTTCCACATCGGAAATAGCATCTTTTAAAAACGATTAGACCTTTCAACATATATCCACCCTCCGCAATACCTATGTAAACTAATGAAACGATTTCAAAATCTTTTAAACTTTTTTGTATGAGACCGATTCTCTTATGTGTGTTGTTTACAGGTTCCACGCTGATGGCCTATACACAATCAACAAGTGATATTTTGAAGCAACAAGCTGCGCAAGGTGTAAAAGAAGGAGCAAAAACCGTAACGGAAAATGCAGGTGAAAAAGCCACTGATAAAATACTGAGTAAAATCTTTGATCACAAGAAGAAAAAGAAAAAAGATAATAGTTCGGACGATAAAAATAGTTCAACTAGCACGGCAAGCACAAATTCCACCCAGGCTAACACAACAAAAGAAGCCAACAATCCCAAAAGCGGCAATGCTGCAGAAGATACTCAAAGCTTTAATACCTACAGTAAATTTGATTTTGTTCCTGGTGAAAAAATACTGGCTTACGATGATTTTTCAAAAGATGCCATCGGGGATTTCCCCGCTACCTGGAATACAAATTCAACCGGTGAGGTAGTGACTTCATCTTCCCGTGAAGGGCATTGGCTGATGCTCCCTAAGTCGGGAAAATTCTTTCCAGAATACATTAAAAGCCTCCCTGATAATTTCACTTTGGAATATGACATTAGTTGCAATGAAAACTATAACGATTATTCACCGGCTCTTTCCGTTTGTTTTCTTACAGGACCAAACACCAGTAAAGACCTTCTTGATAACTGGTACATGGCAGATGGGAAAAGAGACGGCGTAAAATTCAGTGTGCAGCCAACCGGTGGCGCAAACACCGGCTATGCTTTTGCAGAAGATTTTGAAGATGCAAAAAGCATCATGAGAAACCAGATAACCGTAACCCAATTCAATAATAAAGAAGGAAAGGGGGATCGCCACGTACACGTTTCCATCTGGCGGCAAAAACAACGTATAAGAGTTTATCTGAACGAAGATAAAATTTACGACCTCCCCCGTGCATTTCCTATCAATAAGCCATACACTACCTTATTATTTCTGGTAGATGGCGATTTCAAAAATCAGGATCGGTATCTCCTTAGCAATATAAAATTCGCCGTGGGTGAACCCGACACAAGAAGCAAATTGATAACCGAAGGAAAATTTGTAACAAGTGGTATTTTATTCGATGTAAACAGCGACAAGATCAAACCTGAATCATATGGTGTGCTGAAAGATATTGCAAACGTACTTACAGAAAATTCTACAGTAAAAGTGAAAATAGTTGGTCACACAGACTCCGACGGAAGTGATGCAGACAATCTTACTCTTTCAAAACGGCGGGCTGAGTCTGTTAAAAATTCCCTGGCGAAAGATTTTGGTATTGATGCGTCAAGACTTCAAACAGACGGCAAAGGTGAATCTCAGCCAGTAGCCAGCAACTCAACATCTGAAGGGAAAGCAAACAACCGAAGAGTAGAATTTATAAAACAATAAAGCATTTTTAGTCCTGGATTTTCTTGCCGGGTTGAATTTTTTTACACGGGTTGTGACCCTAGCAACCCGCACGTAATATCATTTTACTTTTTTGAGTTGCAATGGCTATGGCTGGTTTAAATCAATAATAATAAACTTATGAAACAATTTAAAATTCTGTGGCTTTTAATATCCATAGCTCTCTACTCAGCAGGCCAAGTAACGCCTAAGCAAACTAAAATTGGGATTAAACCAGGAAATGGCGTGGTGTTGCAATATGCCGGGAAAATGAGCGGTCCAATAAATTTGAATATAGACGCCCATGTTGATATAGACTCTTCAATAGGTATCCGCTATGAGGTGCTTATAAAAAGAGGGCTGACTGCAGTAGTTCATACTGGATTGTTTTATAAATTTTCCAATCCTTATCAAACCATATTTTATAATTTTCTAACTCATGAATCCACAATTAACGATGATACAACAGCAGATACTGGTTCGATGGTCAAGGTTGTAGGTACCGAGGAAGTAGATAGTTTCAACTGTACCCGACTCACCGAGATTAAAAAGTCTGATCATCAAACTACTTATTATTGGGTGAGCGAAGAAGTTCCCGGTTTTTCAAAAATAATCAATACACTCGCCAGCATTAGTTCCGATCTACCGGGAATGGCTATAAATGGATCCATATTTCAATGGGGCGGGCTGGTACAGATGAAAAGTACTTATACCGATCTAAGCAAAGGGGGAAGCATGAATTTTGATTTACATCTTAGTCACTGGAGCACGAATGTAGGTTTACCTTCCGGCGACTTCGATGTTCCTTCAAATTAGCAAAAGATTGAAAGCTAAACAGAATAATTCGTGTTGCTATTTATGACGAATTATTCAGCCCAGCATACAATTAAGTGATAAAAAACTATTTGCCTGTACTGATAGGAGCCATGATTCAGATTAAAATTTCATACATGAAACAATTTAAAATTCTTTTACTCTTATTGTCGATAGCTCTTTATTCAGCAGGCCAGGGAGTACCGAAACAACCAAAACATACTAAAATTGGAATGAAAAAAGGGAATGGCGTATTGCTAGTATACACAGGAGGCACCACGAGCGGTCCTGTAAATATGAGTACAGGCATTCACATTGAAATAGATTCTTTAGTTGGTGTCAAGTATGAGGTCGTTTATGAAAGAGGAAGTAGTGTAACGAGCCATGTAGCTATATTCTATAAATTTTCCAAGCCGGATCAGTGTGTATATTATAATTATCTTACTCATAAATCTAAGATACTTATTACTGGTGGCAAAACAGGCGGAGATATGCAAGTTACAGTGGTAGGAAAGGAAGTTATAGATTCTTTTAGCTGCACTCATCTTCAGCATAAAGGGGAGAACGCTGCGGAAGATTATTGGATGAGCAAACAAGTTCCCGGTTATCTAAAATTAATCAACATACTTAAAAGCATTAATTCTGATTTGCCGGGAATGGCTATAAATGGAACGATATTGCAGTGGGGGGGATTGGTAAAAATGAAGAGTACTTTTCATGGTGAAACAAAAAAGCAAAAGCTAACAGGGAGTGGGAGTTTACAACTAATGGAGGCTAATCCTGATATGAATTTCCCTTCAAGCGATTTCGATGTTCCTTCAAAATAAAAAGGAATTCTATAAAATTTCTTTATGATTTTGACATCGGGTAACCATAAATTTCAAGAGACATACGTCCCAATTTTTTATATTTAGTATAAACAAAAAACTTTTGAAAGCCTGGTGGCTATATATGGCCTGTGTCTTTTGCTGGAATGCAGTTCACCCGCAACAATTTCCAAACATCCAGTTCAATTATCTCACTGAAAAAGAAGGTTTATCGAACAACAATGTAAGTTACATTACACAGGATAAAGATGGCTTCATCTGGATCGGCACTTCTGACGGGCTAAATCGCTTTGATGGTTATCGTGTAAAACGATTTTTTTATAACCCTGCAAATGAAAATTCACTTGTAAATAATAGCATTCACAGCATGGCAGCCGACGGAGAAAATAATTTATGGATCACTACACGTGAAGGATTAAGTGTGTACAACAAAAAAACCGGCATTTTCAAAAATTTTCGACACAACCCGGGCGATACAACCAGTCTTGACAATGATCAATATGCAAATATTTCTATCAGTAAAAATAATTCCGCGTGGCTTTCCACATCATCATCCATATACTATTTTGACAGCCTGCTACAATACCAGAAGCTTTCTGCCGGAATTAAAGATGTCAGAGATTTTGAAAACAAAAAGATTGAATCGTATGAAACAATAACGCAGGACAAAGAGGGTAATTTGTGGGGCAGCTCTTCAAACTATGTATTTCTTATTGACAAAAAATCAATGCATATGGCAAAAAGGTTTGGCCCTTTTAAAGGAAATATCACGGTTTTTTTCGAGGATTCAAATCATCAGTTTTGGATTGGCTCATTTGGTGGCGGGCTAATAAATTTTGATCCAAAGAATGATAAAAATTTTACGGTTACCCTGGCAAGCCCAACTAACGTTGTTTTCTCCATCACCGAGTGGTGGGACCAGCACCATGCGAGATGGCTAGTACTGGGCACTGATCATGGTCTTATTTTGGTTGATCCTGTTAGCCTGAAAAATAAAGAGTATACTTTTCACCTTGGATATTTTCCTCAGCAAATTCTAACAAAAAATGCGGTTCAGCATGTTTTTGTTGACCGCCAGAATATTTTGTGGGTGGCAACAGAAGCGGGTGTTTGCTATGCAAAACCTTCCCGGCAGCTTTTTGATCTCTGGAATATTTCCAACTCTTCCGGAATATTACCTACTGCTACTTCGGATTGGATTTATTCTCTGTGTGAAATTTCAAGCGGGTATTGGATGACACGATGGACAGAAAGCGGTATTTATTTTTTTAACAAAGAAGGTGTTCTGCAGGAAACGGTTAAAAATATTCAAACAAGCAAAGGATATTTTTTACTCTCCGATTCACTAAAACCATTTTATATATGCAGCCAGGGAGACAGCATATTATGGTTCACCACCAATGAATACCTTGTTCATTATGATCTTCAATCAAAAAAAGCTATCCTGTATAAGCCCCCTGATGCTGATGACGGCACAGGGCTGCGAACAATAACACAGGTCGATGAGCATCACTGGTGGATACGAACAAGGAATAATGGTCCAAACGGAATTTACATTTTTGATCCGTTGGCACGAAAATTTACAAAGCACTTCAACAATTCTTCACCTTGCAATGATTGTGTTCCGCCAAAATTGTTGACTATATTTCTCAGCAGGAAAAAAGAATTGTATGTAACAGCTGTCGGCAAGGGTCTTTTAAAATACGATCCGCAGGCAGGTAATTTTATTTCAGTTTTTAAATTCCAGGGACAGGATCTGAAGCAGCACAGCAATAGTTTTGAATGGGTGGCTGAAGATAACAAAGGGATTCTATGGATAGGTACCTACACAGGGCTTTTCATTTTCGATCCTGAATCAAAAAAGATTGTACAGGATTATGCAAGCAATGAAATGCTGGGAGGAGTGGAAGTATCAGGAATTATTTTTGATCAACAGCAAAACGCATGGTTATGTACTGAAAGAGGTATCTATTATATTTTGCATTCAACCGGCCAGGTACGGCAACTAAGTAATACCGAAGGAATGACAAATAATGCGGCAGGCCTGTTTCAACAGGGAAATGACCAGTCCATATATATGACCCTGCAGGGATTTATATTGCGCATTTATCCTCCCGAATTGTTAAACCGGCCCAATCAAAATATACCGGTACATTTTAGTGATGCCACAGTGATGGATGCTCCGCGGTTTTTTCATTTTACTTCGTCAGGTGAAAAACAGATCACAATCCAACCCGGGCAAAATCGTTTTGCACTCGATTTCTCTGTTTTAAATTATGACGGCGATGATCGCTATTACTACCGGTTGGATGGTGTAGTCAATAGCTGGCAGCAAAATGAAAATGGTCACTTAGCTTTTTATAATCTTTCACCAGGCACTTATACGTTGCATGTTAAGGGTGGAACCAGGGCGGGAGAATTTCTGAGCAATGAGGACGAAGTAAAGATCATCGTGAAACCTTATTGGTGGCAAACCACTTGGTTTAAGCTTTCAGGCCTGGCACTCGTAATTGCATTAACCGCCTTCCTGGTACGTCGTCGCATCATGCAGATCCGGCGTGAAGCTTCCTTCAAACAAAAAATTGCGGAAACTGAAATGATGGCACTGAGATCGCAGATGAATCCGCATTTTATTTTCAATAGCCTCAACAGCATTGAAAACTTCATGATGCAAAATGAAAAACGCTTAGCCAGTAGTTATCTTAACAAATTTGCAAGATTGATACGCATGATCCTTGACAGCAGCCGCAACGAACTCATTCCAATCATAAAAGACATGGAAGCGCTTCGATTGTATGTTGACCTCGAACAACTGCGCTTCAATCATAAATTTTGTTTCAAACTGAATGTGGATCCTTTATTAAACGGTGACTATCGTGTTCCTGCTCTTCTTATTCAGCCTTATGTAGAAAATGCCATCGTGCACGGTTTAGCCCATAGTGAAAAAGATGACCTGATGCTGACCGTTGATGCTTTTATAAACGGAGAATATATTCATTACAGGATAGAGGACAATGGAATCGGCCGGCAGCTTTCTGCTCAATACAATCACAAGAATAAGCCAAACCATAAAAGCCTGGGACTGACAATCACCGAACAGCGCATACATATTTTTAACCAAGAACAAAATGCAAATGGACGGATAGCGATTACCGACCTGTTTGATGAGAACAATGAACCTTCGGGAACAAAAGTAGAAATCACGATAAAAGCTGTATAAGTGCCATGGAACTTTTAAAAGCCATATTAGTAGATGACGAACTAAGCAGCCTGCAAAATCTTAAACAAAAACTTGTTGAATTTTGCCCGGATGTAAAAGTAATAGCTGCCTGCCAGAAGCCTGAAGAAGCCATCTTCCTCATACGGCATCACCGTCCTGATGTTCTATTTCTTGACATAGAAATGCCTCGTATAAATGGTTTCCGCATGCTGGAAGAACTTAATGATATACATACGGAAATAATTTTTACAACTGCTTATAACCACTACGCCATTGACGCGATAAGGATCAGCGCATTTGATTATCTTATCAAACCCATTTCTGTAGAAGATCTGCAAAATGCGGTCAACCGGCTAATGATACAACACAATAAACAGGTACAGGAAAAGCTGAATGTTTTGAGGAAAAGCCTCCAGGAAAATAAATCACAGGAAGATAAAATTGCGATCCCAACCAGTGATGGCATGGATTTTATTAACATCAAGAACATTGTTCGCATCGAATCAAGCTCCAATTATTCTAAGCTATATTTTATGAACGGGCATACACTCCTCGTCACCCGCCTGTTAAAAGATTTTGAAGAAATGCTTCTGCCCTATCGGTTTTACCGCGTTCATCATTCACACCTTATTAATCTTTCCCAAATAAAAAAATACATTCGCGGCGAAGGCGGCCAGGTGGTAATGCAAAACGGAGATGTGATTGATGTGGCGAGAAGAAAAAAAGAAGAATTCCTTAAGCTGATTGTTCCGTGAGGACGCATGCAGCCAATATTGATAAACTCCGGTTAGCCGTTCATTAATCCCAATTGCCGTTCACCCAATAATAAAACAATGTAAAAACAAAAATTTGCCTATCTACGAATTTTATGTAGATTTACGAAAACTTCGTAGATATGGAAAAATTAACCCACGCGGAAGAAAAAATAATGCAGGCGATATGGCGCACCGGCGAAGGCAACGTGAAAGCATTCATGGATAATATGAATGAGCCTGCTCCTTATACAACGGTGGCTTCTATCGTTAAGAACCTGGAAAAAAAAGGATACCTCACAAGCCGGTTGGTGGGTAATGTTTACCTCTACAAACCTCTTATCAGTGACGCGGAATACAAAAGAAAGTTCATGGGAAAAGTAGTAAAAGAATATTTTGATAATTCCTATAAAGAGATGGTTAATTTTTTTGTTAAGCAAAAAAAGATCTCTGCAAAAGAATTGAAAGAAATTATTGACCTGATTGAAAAAACGAAATAGCTAATTTCAAAAACCTGTTATTATGCCGTTTTTCTTCTTCTATATTCTTAAATTGTCGATAAGCCTTGCCGTCCTCTACCTGTTTTATCATTTTGCCCTGCGCAAACTGACTTTCTATTCGTGGAACAGGTATTATTTGCTGGGCTATTCCATCTTATCCTTTTTAATTGCGCTGATCAATATCACGCCGCTTTTACAAAACAATTTACTGGAGGATAACAGTGTCGTAAAGCTAATACCACATCTTGGATTTTACAGCAACGGTCCGTCAACCGGTCAAACAGCAACAGTGCCCATCAGTGCAGGGACATGGAATAAATGGGATTGGATATTATTTGTTTTTGCTTCAGGCATATTTGTACTGGCGATAAAACTGCTCATCCAGTATTTCTCATTCCTGAGGATCAGGAGGAATGCCAAATTGATTCTGCAGGAAGGCATAAAAGTGTACCAGGTAAATGACGACATTATTCCATTCTCATTCGGAAATTCCGTGTTCATAAATCATCATTTACATTCTATTGAAGAAATAAAAGAAATTATCCGTCATGAATTTGTACACGTAAAACAAAGACATAGTATTGATATCTTATGGAGCGAGATGCTTTGCGTCGTAAACTGGTATAACCCGTTTGCGTGGTTATTGCGCCATTGCATCCGGCAAAATCTTGAATTCATTGCTGATCAGAAAGTGCTGGAAAATGGAATTGACCGAAAAGAATATCAATATCTCTTGTTGAAAGTAATAGGGAACAATCAATTCAGTATAGCCTCAAAATTCAATTTTTCTTCACTTAAAAAACGTATAGCCATGATGAACAAAATCAAAACCGCCAGGGTGCACATTTTAAAATTCCTTTTTGTGTTGCCATTGGCAGGAATACTACTGGTAGCATTTCGCAGTAAAAGCTTCCACAATCTTTCAGCAAAGGAAAAACCGAATAATGAAAAAATAAAGGCGCTTACCTATGAAGCCACCCATGTTGTTATCTCAGATACAACGCCAACCATAAACAATACAAATGATGAGGCAGACCCGGCTAAGGTGAGTGACAATTTTGAAATAACAGATAATAGAGCAGTGATACATCTAAGAAACGGAAAAACTGAAGAATATGATCTCACGGATTCTTCGCAAAGACAACAGTTCGAAAAAAATTATGGCAAAATAATTTTCTTCATAGTTGTAAGCGGAGAAACCGCTGAAACAATAGCACCCGTGGCCATAAGTACCAATGTCGGAACAACCGTAGCAGCCACGACGGTTACAAATAATACTGGAACTACTATAATTGCGCCGGGAGTCGCAACACCAGGTACTGCCACTGTCATCGATGATTATGGATACAGCATTACAGGAAATGAAGACGTCCTGGTAACCATCACAAAAAATACAACCGAGCAGCAGCTCGATGAATTTAAAAAACAAATGAAGAAAAAAGGGATTGAATTAAATTTTGACCAAACCACTTATAACAGCAAAGGAATACTGACATATATCAAAGGAACAATGAAGTCTGCTGACGGGCACAGCAACTTCGTAGCTTCTGATTTCAATAAACTGATCCTTGCCACAATAAAAAAAGGTGATCATACTTATTTTAAAGTAACGGTAGAAGACAAACCAAAAGTTGTGATCTGACCGCAATGACTTAACAGAACAGGAGAATGATCAGTGAAAATTATTAAGAAGTATTTCCAAATTGAGAAGAAAATGTTTTACTGATCATTCTTTTCTTTTAATAAACATGGCATCCCAATCAACCTCCCATGTTTTTCCCAAATCAAATGAATTCTCTATTAATTGATGAATAGACTGCTTTTGCGGATCAAAGGCAACCAGCATTCTGCGGTGAACAAATTCATTGGCATTTGTGTTTGTCACAGCCAATAACTCGACAGTATCGGTAGCAGACCTGGTCTCATGAAACGTCCGGATGTCTGCGTTGCTTCCCGTCCAGCACATCATATATTTTTGAGATCCCGGATCATAATAGATCATACTTACACCCCGAAACGCTGAAGATAATCAACGAAAATTTTCTTTTATTGAACACCCGGATACCTCACGAACGACAGAATCCACAGCAACTTTATTGTCATAATTTTTTCCAATATACACATCCCATAAGCCAATAAAGAAATCAAACTTTTTGTACCGCGGATCAAATTCACAGGGCCTCGAATTTTTCTTCATTTTTTGCACTACGGCAATAAACTCCGGATCGTCTTTAATATTTAAAAAAGCGGAATCTGCAACTATATTATAAAGGGTTGAATAATTTTCGGGGCATCCCGGAGACAATTGAGTGCTTTCTTTTTATCATGAAGGCCAATATAACGGCTTTGCATTGGCGGTGCTGCAGCCCATTGCGTGGATTTTTGATATTGTTGAGAACAGTTATTTACTGAAATGGCTGTCTGATCCGGATATAGGCGATGAATTCACAGTCTACCACAATATTGTTGCGCTAAAATGGTTGATTGCATTAACGGGTATTCTGCTGGCATGTTTCTCATTGTTGTTACGAAAACAAAAAATAAACAATTAAATATCCTAAACTCAAAATTCGTTTCAGTACCTTATTTTTGCGAAAACTTTTTAAGCATGAGTCAAAAAAGAAAACATCGTGGCATCGCATGGCTTATCTTCCTTGCATCCCTGGGAGCACTTTTGTTTGCTATTTACAGCCACTGGCCCTGGTTAACTCTCCTTCTTCCCTTTGTGGCTACTTCTTTTGTATATGCCATGGACATTGTTTAAAGTATAAATGAATTTCCAGTAGTAATAGATTTTCCTAATTGCAAAAAAACAAAAATCCCTCTCGTCTATAAAAACGGAAGGGATTTTTATCGTCGCCTGTAGAATCAAATAAGGATCACTACAAGAACTATCGCCAGCCAAACCAGCAGA
>CAWCNR010000005.1:0-167582 GCA_963796995.1 uncultured Bacteroidota bacterium | reverse complement strand
ACTGACGATGAACCCTGGTGCAGTGACAACAAACGGCACAGGAACAACCGCGACAATCAGCAATCTTGCGGCAGGGTTTACACATTTACCGTGATTAACGCATCCGGCTGTATTTCCCCTGTGTCCGCTAATGTTGTCATCAATACACAGCCACCGACACCAACGGCGCCGGTTGTTAGCAATATCAATTACTGCCAGGGAGAAGTTACATCGCCTTTGACAGCAACAGGAACAAACTTATTGTGGTATACTTCCGCAACAGGGGGCACTGGAAGTGCAATTGCACCAACTCCATCAACCGTAACGCCCGGAACTACGTCCTATTGGGTAAGCCAGACGAATGCAAATGGTTGCGAGGGTCCACGGGCACAGATTGATGTGGCAGTGACTGCAGTGCCGCCAATTCCTTCAGTACTTACTGTGAATCCGACCTGTTTAGTACCAACGGGAACGATCACGATAACCGCACCAATCGGAGCACAGTACACTTATTCAATAGATGGAATTAACTTCCAGGCAAATCCTGAATTTGATAATGTACCGCCCGGTGATTATACAGTGACGGTACAAAACACCGGTGGTTGCTCTCATCTATTGACATTACAGTCAACACCGTACCTTCAGCACCACCGCCGCCGACTGCAGATGTGGCCCCGGTTTGTACATCAACTACAGCAACAATAACAGTAACCGCACCACTGGGAGCACAGTACACTTATTCGATAGATGGAGTGAACTTCCAGGCATCCACTGTATTTAGTAATGTAGCACCAGGCAGCTATACGCTGACTTTAAAGGATGCCGCCGGTTGTTCTTCAGCATCAACTGTAATTGTAAATGCAGTACCACCCGCACCAACGACAACTATTGTGAACCCGACCTGTAGCATAGCAACAGGAACGATCACGGTGACCGCACCGCTGGGAGCACAGTACAGTTATTCAATAGACGGAGTGAACTTCCAGGCATCGACTGTCTTCAATAATGTATCGCCAAACACTTATACATTAACCGTACAGGATGCAGGAGGATGTTCATCATCTGCAAGTGTAACAGTGAACCCTGCACCATCAGCACCGCCTGTACCAACTGCAACAGTTGTTCATCCTACCTGTAGCGTAGCAACAGGAACGATCACAGTGACCGCACCGCTGGGAGCACAGTACACGTACAGTATAGACGGAATAAACTTCCAGGCATCGGCAACATTTAATAATGTATCGCCGAACACTTATACATTAACTGTAAAAAATACAGCAGGATGCAGTTCATCAGCCAGTGTAACAGTGAACACTGCACCATCTGCACCACCGACGCCAACAGCAACAGTTGTTGATCCGACTTGTAGTGTAGCAACAGGAACGATCACGGTGACCGCGCCGCTGGGGGCACAGTATACTTACAGTATAGACGGAATAAACTTCCAGGCATCAACGACATTTAATAATGTATCACCGAACACGTATACATTAACAGTAAAAAACACAGCAGGATGCAGTTCATCAGCCAGTGTAGCAGTGAACCCTGTACCATCTGCACCGCCTGTACCGACAGCAACAATTGTTGATCCGACCTGTAGCGTAGCAACAGGAACGATCACAGTGACTGCACCGCTGGGGGCACCATATACTTACAGTATAGACGGAATAAACTTCCAGGCATCGGCAATATTTAATAATGTATCGCCCAACACTTATACATTAACAGTACAAAATACAGCAGGATGCAGTTCATCAGCCAGTGTAACAGTGAACCCTGCACCATCAGCACCGCCTGTACCGACAGCAACAGTAATAGATCCTACCTGTACAGTAGCGACAGGAACGATCACAGTGACTGCACCGCTGGGAGCACAGTACAGCTATTCAATCGACGGAATAAATTTCCAGGCATCGGCAACATTTAATAATGTATCACCGAATACTTATACTTTAACTGTAAAAAACACAGCAGGATGCAGTTCATCAGCCAGTGTAACAGTGAACGCTGCACCATCTGCACCGCCTGTACCAACAGCAACAGTTGTTGATCCTACCTGTAGTGTAGCAACAGGAACGATCACAGTGACCGCACCGCTGGGAGCACAGTACAGTTATTCAATAGACGGAGTGAACTTCCAGGCATCAACGACATTTAATAATGTATCACCGAATACTTATACATTAACTGTAAAAAATACAGCAGGATGCAGTTCATCAGCCAGTGTAGCAGTGAACCCTGCACCGTCTGTACCACCGACACCAACAGCGACGGTTGTTGATCCTACCTGTAGCGTAGCAACAGGAACGATCACAGTAACCGCACCGCTGGGGGCGCAGTATATTTATTCAATAGACGGAGTGAACTTCCAGGCATCGGCAATATTTAATAATGTATCGCCCAACACTTATACATTAACCGTACAAAATACAGCAGGATGCAGTTCATCAGCCACTGTAACAGTGAACACTGCACCGTCTGCACCGCCGCACCAACAGCAACAGTTGTTGATCCTACCTGTAGCGTAGCAACAGGAACGATCACAGTGACTGCACCGCTGGGAGCACAGTATACTTATTCAATAGACGGAGTGAACTTCCAGGCATCAACGACATTTAATAATGTATCACCGAACACTTATACTTTAACAGTAAAAAACACAGCAGGATGCAGTTCATCAGCAAGTGTAACAGTGAACACTGCACCGTCTGCACCGCCTGTACCGACAGCAACAGTTGTTGATCCTACCTGTAGCGTAGCAACAGGAACGATCACCGTGACGGCACCGCTGGGAGCACAGTATACTTATTCAATAGACGGAGTGAACTTCCAGGCATCGGCAATATTTAATAATGTATCGCCCAACACTTATACATTAACAGTACAAAATACAGCAGGATGCAGTTCATCAGCCAGTGTAACAGTGAACACTGCACCATCAGCACCGCCTGTACCAACTGCAACAGTTGTTGATCCTACCTGTACGGTAGCGACAGGAACGATCACAATTACTGCACCACTGGGAGCACAGTACAGTTATTCAATAGACGGAGTGAACTTCCAGGCATCAACAGACTTCAATAATGTATCACCGAACACCTATACATTAACCGTGCAGGATGCAGGAGGATGTTCTTCATCTGCAAGTATTACAGTGAACACCGCACCGTCTGCACCACCGACACCAACAGCAACAGTTGTTGATCCTACCTGTACAGTAGCAACAGGAACGATAACGGTGACGGCACCGCTGGGAGCACAGTACAGTTATTCAATAGACGGAGTGAACTTCCAGGCATCAACGACATTTAATAATGTATCACCGAATACTTATACATTAACTGTAAAAAATACAGCAGGATGCAGTTCATCAGCCAGTGTAGCAGTGAACCCTGCACCGTCTGTACCACCGACACCAACAGCGACGGTTGTTGATCCTACCTGTAGCGTAGCAACAGGAACGATCACAGTAACCGCACCGCTGGGGGCGCAGTATATTTATTCAATAGACGGAGTGAACTTCCAGGCATCGGCAATATTTAATAATGTATCACCGAACACCTATACATTAACCGTGCAGGATGCAGGAGGATGTTCTTCATCTGCAAGTGTAACCGTGAACCCTGCACCATCAGCACCGGCTGTACCGACAGCAACAGTTGTTGATCCAACCTGTACAGTAGCAACAGGAACGATCACCGTGACGGCACCGCTGGGAGCACAGTATACCTATTCAATAGACGGAGTGAACTTCCAGTCATCAACAGACTTCAATAATGTATCACCGAACACCTATACATTAACCGTGCAGGATGCAGGAGGATGTTCTTCATCTGCAAGTATTACAGTGAACACCGCACCGTCTGCACCACCGACACCAACAGCAACAGTTGTTGATCCTACCTGTACAGTAGCAACAGGAACGATCACAGTGACTGCGCCGCTGGGGGCACAGTATACTTACAATAGACGGAATAAACTTCCAGGCATCAACAACATTTAATAATGTATCACCGAACACCTATACATTAACCGTACAGGATGCAGGAGGATGTTCATTCATCTGCAAGTGTAACAGTGAACACTGCACCATCTGCACCACCGACACCAACAGCAACGGTTGTTGATCCTACCTGTAGCGTAGCAACAGGAACGATCACAGTGACGGCACCGCTGGGAGCACAGTACACTTATTCAATAGACGGAGTGAACTTCCAGGCATCAACAGACTATCAATAATGTATCACCGAACACCTATACATTAACCGTACAAATGCAGGAGGATGTTCTTCATCTGCAAGTATTACAGTGAACACCTGCACCGTCTGCACCGCCGGTACCAACAGCAACAGTTGTTGATCCTACCTGTACCGTAGCAACAGGAACGATCACCGTGACGGCACCGCTGGGAGCACAGTATACTATTCAATAGACGGAGTGAACTTCCAGGCATCAACAGACTTCAATAATGTATCACCGAACACCTATACATTAACCGTGCAGGATGCAGGAGGATGTTCTTCATCTGCAAGTATTACAGTGAACACCGCACCGTCTGCACCACCGACACCAACAGCAACAGTTGTTGATCCTACCTGTACAGTAGCAACAGGAACTATAACGGTGACGGCACCGCTGGGAGCACAGTACAGTTATTCAATAGACGGAGTGAACTTCCAGGCATCAACGACATTTAATAATGTATCACCGAATACTTATACATTAACCGTAAAAAATACAGCAGGATGCAGTTCATCAGCCAGTGTAGCAGTGAACCCTGCACCGTCTGTACCACCGACACCAACAGCGACGGTTGTTGATCCTACCTGTAGCGTAGCAACAGGAACGATCACAGTAACCGCACCGCTGGGAGCACAGTACACTTATTCAATAGACGGAGTGAACTTCCAGGCATCAACAGACTTCAATAATGTATCACCGAACACCTATACATTAACCGTGCAGGATGCAGGAGGATGTTCTTCATCTGCAAGTATTACAGTGAACCCTGCACCATCAGCACCGGCTGTACCGACAGCAACAGTTGTTGATCCTACCTGTACAGTAGCAACAGGAACGATCACGGTAACCGCACCACTGGGAGCACAGTATACCTATTCAATAGACGGAGTGAACTTCCAGGCATCGGCAAATTTAATAATGTATCACCGAACACCTATACATTAACCGTGCAGGATGCAGGAGGATGTTCTTCATCTGCAAGTATCACCGTGAACACCGCACCGTCTGCACCACCGACACCAACAGCAACAGTTGTTGATCCTACCTGTACAGTAGCAACAGGAACTATAACGGTGACGGCACCGCTGGGAGCACAGTATACCTATTCAATAGACGGAGTGAACTTCCAGTCATCAACAGACTTCAATAATGTATCACCGAACACCTATACATTAACCGTGCAGGATGCAGGAGGATGTTCTTCATCTGCAAGTATTACAGTGAACACCGCACCGTCTGCACCACCGACACCAACAGCAACAGTTGTTGATCCTACCTGTACAGTAGCAACAGGAACGATCACCGTGACGGCACCGCTGGGAGCACAGTATACCTATTCAATAGACGGAGTGAACTTCCAGGCATCAACAAACTTCAATAATGTATCACCGAACACCTATACATTAACCGTGCAGGATGCAGGAGGATGTTCTTCATCTGCAAGTATCACCGTGAACCCTGCACCATCAGCACCACCTGTACCGACAGCAACAGTTGTTGATCCAACCTGTACGGTAGCGACAGGAACGATCACGGTAACCGCACCACTGGGAGCACAGTACACTTATTCAATAGACGGAGTGAACTTCCAGGCATCAACAGACTTCAATAATGTATCACCGAACACCTATACATTAACCGTGCAGGATGCAGGAGGATGTTCTTCATCTGCAAGTATTACAGTGAACCCTGCACCGTCTGCACCACCGTACCAACAGCAACAGTTGTTGATCCTACCTGTACAGTAGCAACAGGAACTATAACGGTGACGGCACCGCTGGGAGCACAGTACACTTATTCAATAGACGGAGTGAACTTCCAGGCATCAACAGACTTCAATAATGTATCACCGAACACCTATACATTAACCGTGCAGGATGCAGGAGGATGTTCTTCATCTGCAAGTATTACAGTGAACACTGCACCGTCTGCACCACCGCACCAACAGCAACAGTTGTTGATCCTACCTGTACAGTAGCAACAGGAACGATCACGGTGACCGCACCGCTGGGAGCACAGTATACCTATTCAATAGACGGAGTGAACTTCCAGGCATCGGCAATATTTAATAATGTATCACCGAACACCTATACGTTAACCGTGCAGGATGCAGGAGGATGTTCTTCATCTGCAAGTATCACCGTGAACCCTGCACCATCAGCACCGGCTGTACCGACAGCAACAGTTGTTGATCCTACCTGTACAGTAGCAACAGGAACGATCACAGTGACCGCACCGCTGGGAGCACAGTATACTTATTCAATAGACGGAGTGAACTTCCAGGCATCAACAGACTTCAATAATGTATCACCGAACACCTATACATTAACCGTGCAGGATGCAGGAGGATGTTCTTCATCTGCAAGTATTACAGTGAACCCTGCACCATCTGCACCGCCTGTACCGACAGCAACAGTTGTTGATCCTACCTGTACAGTAGCAACAGGAACGATCACCGTGACGGCACCGCTGGGAGCACAGTATACCTATTCAATAGACGGAGTGAACTTCCAGGCATCAGCAGACTTCAATAATGTATCACCGAACACATATACATTAACCGTGCAGGATGCAGGAGGATGTTCTTCATCTGCAAGTATCACCGTGAACCCTGCACCATCAGCACCGCCTGTACCGACAGCAACAGTTGTTGATCCAACCTGTACGGTAGCGACAGGAACGATCACGGTAACCGCACCGCTGGGAGCACAGTACACTTATTCAATAGACGGAGTGAACTTCCAGGCATCAACAGACTTCAATAATGTATCACCGAACACCTATACATTAACCGTGCAGGATGCAGGAGGATGTTCTTCATCTGCAAGTATTACAGTGAACACCGCACCGTCTGCACCACCGACACCAACAGCAACAGTTGTTGATCCTACCTGTACAGTAGCAACAGGAACGATAACGGTGACGGCACCGCTGGGAGCACAGTACACTTATTCAATAGACGGAGTGAACTTCCAGGCATCAACAGACTTCAATAATGTATCACCGAACACCTATACATTAACCGTGCAGGATGCAGGAGGATGTTCTTCATCTGCAAGTATCACCGTGAACCCTGCACCATCAGCACCGGCTGTACCGACAGCAACAGTTGTTGATCCTACCTGTACAGTAGCAACAGGAACGATCACGGTGACCGCACCACTGGGAGCACAGTATACCTATTCAATAGACGGAGTGAACTTCCAGGCATCGGCAATATTTAATAATGTATCACCGAACACATATACATTAACCGTGCAGGATGCAGGAGGATGTTCTTCATCTGCAAGTATCACCGTGAACCCTGCACCATCAGCACCGGCTGTACCGACAGCAACAGTTGTTGATCCTACCTGTACAGTAGCAACAGGAACGATCACAGTGACCGCACCGCTGGGAGCACAGTATACCTATTCAATAGACGGAGTGAACTTCCAGGCATCGACAGACTTCAATAATGTATCACCGAACACCTATACATTAACCGTGCAGGATGCAGGAGGATGTTCTTCATCTGCAAGTATCACAGTGAACCCTGCACCGTCTGCACCAGCCGTACCGACAGCAACAGTTGTTGATCCTACCTGTACAGTAGCAACAGGAACGATCACCGTGACGGCACCGCTGGGAGCACAGTATACTTATTCAATAGACGGAGTGAACTTCCAGGCATCAACAGACTTCAATAATGTATCACCGAACACCTATACATTAACCGTGCAGGATGCAGGAGGATGTTCTTCATCTGCAAGTATTACAGTGAACCCTGCACCATCAGCACCGGCGTACCGACAGCAACAGTTGTTGATCCTACCTGTACAGTAGCAACAGGAACGATCACCGTGACGGCACCGCTGGGAGCACAGTATACATATTCAATAGACGGAGTGAACTTCCAGGCATCAACAGACTTCAATAATGTATCACCGAACACCTATACATTAACCGTGCAGGATGCAGGAGGATGTTCTTCATCTGCAAGTATTACAGTGAACCCGCACCGTCTGCACCACCGACACCAACAGCAACAGTTGTTGATCCTACCTGTACAGTAGCAACAGGAACGATCACCGTGACGGCACCGCTGGGAGCACAGTATACCTATTCAATAGACGGAGTGAACTTCCAGGCATCAACAGACTTCAATAATGTATCACCGAACACCTATACATTAACCGTGCAGGATGCAGGAGGATGTTCTTCATCTGCAAGTATCACCGTGAACCCTGCACCATCAGCACCACCTGTACCGACAGCAACAGTTGTTGATCCAACCTGTACGGTAGCGACAGGAACGATCACGGTAACCGCACCACTGGGAGCACAGTACACTTATTCAATAGACGGAGTGAACTTCCAGGCATCAACAGACTTCAATAATGTATCACCGAACACCTATACATTAACCGTGCAGGATGCAGGAGGATGTTCTTCATCTGCAAGTATCACAGTGAACCCTGCACCATCAGCACCGGCTGTACCGACAGCAACAGTTGTTGATCCTACCTGTACAGTAGCAACAGGAACTATAACGGTGACGGCACCGCTGGGAGCACAGTACACTTATTCAATAGACGGAGTGAACTTCCAGGCATCAACAGACTTCAATAATGTATCACCGAACACCTATACATTAACCGTGCAGGATGCAGGAGGATGTTCTTCATCTGCAAGTATCACCGTGAACCCTGCACCATCAGCACCGGCTGTACCGACAGCAACAGTTGTTGATCCTACCTGTACAGTAGCAACAGGAACTATAACGGTAACGGCACCGCTGGGAGCACAGTACACTTATTCAATAGACGGAGTGAACTTCCAGGCATCGGCAATATTTAATAATGTATCACCGAACACATATACATTAACCGTGCAGGATGCAGGAGGATGTTCTTCATCTGCAAGTATCACCGTGAACCCTGCACCATCAGCACCGGCTGTACCGACAGCAACAGTTGTTGATCCTACCTGTAGCGTAGCAACAGGAACGATCACAGTGACCGCACCGCTGGGAGCACAGTATACTTATTCAATAGACGGAGTGAACTTCCAGGCATCAACAGACTTCAATAATGTATCACCGAACACCTATACATTAACCGTGCAGGATGCAGGAGGATGTTCTTCATCTGCAAGTATCACAGTGAACCCTGCACCGTCTGCACCGGCTGTACCAACAGCAACAGTTGTTGATCCTACCTGTACAGTAGCAACAGGAACGATCACCGTGACGGCACCGCTGGGAGCACAGTATACATATTCAATAGACGGAGTGAACTTCCAGTCATCAACAGACTTCAATAATGTATCACCGAACACATATACGTTAACCGTGCAGAATGCAAGTGGGTGTATTGCTAATTTATCGGTGTCAGTGCAAAATCAGCCTACGACGCCTGCTGCGCCCACAGTAATTGCGGTGCAGCCGACATGTATTTCGCCTGTCGGAACAATTACTGTTACTGACCCTATTGGTGCCGGATTAACATATAGTATCGATGGCGTTAATTATACTAATACTACAGGCATCTTTACTAACATCACCCCGAATACATACCAGGTAACGGTAAAGAATTCCAGCGGATGCATATCCGTTGTGGTTCCAGTAGTCGTTAATCCTGTCGCTTCTGCGCCAGCTGCACCAACGGTAGATGTTATAGATCCTACCTGTACTGTAGCGACAGGAACGATAACAATCACTTCGACTACAACAGGTCTTGTCTTCAGTTTTGACGGAGGACCGTTTGTGCCTTACCCGGGAGGAGGTTATGTTGGAATTATTCCTGGCCCTCACTCTCTAATAGCTCAAAATGCCAGCAACTGTATTTCTTCAACGACAGATATTCTGATAGATCCACAACCACAGACAAAGAATATTAACGTAGACACAGTAGTCTGCACCAATGCAGTACCATTTGTATGGAACGGCATTAATATAACAGGAGCGGGAAGCTATGACTATACAACGACGGCATCATCGGGCTGTGATTCCACAACGACACTGAATGTAACACTTGCCTCAGTGGTAACAGCGAGTGTGGATACAGTAGTATGTCAACACTCAATACCATTTGTATGGAACGGCATTAATATAACAGGAGCGGGAAGCTATGATTATACAACGACAGCATCATCGGGATGTGATTCCACAACGACACTGAATGTAACACTGTCCTCAGTGGTAACAGCAAGTGTGGATACAGTAGTATGTCAAAACTCAATACCATTTGTATGGAACGGCATCAATATCACGGGAGCGGGAAGCTATGACTATACAACGACAGCATCATCAGGATGTGATTCGACAACGACATTGAATGTAACACTGTCCTCAGTGGTAACAGCGAGTGTAGATACAGTAGTCTGCACCAATGCAGTACCATTTGTATGGAACGGCATCAATATCACGGGAGCAGGAAGCTATGACTATACAACGACAGCATCATCAGGATGTGATTCCACGACGACACTGAATGTAACACTGTCCTCAGTGGTAACAGCGAGTGTGGATACAGTAGTATGTCAAAATCAATACCATTTGTATGGAACGGCATCAATATCACGGGAGCGGGAAGCTATGACTATACAACGACAGCATCATCAGGATGTGATTCCACAACGACACTGAATGTAACACTGTCCTCAGTGGTAACAGCGAGTGTGGATACAGTAGTCTGCACCAATGCAGTACCATTTGTATGGAACGGCATCAATATCACGGGAGCAGGAAGCTATGACTATACAACGACAGCATCATCGGGATGTGATTCCACAACAACACTGAATGTAACACTGTCCTCAGTGGTAACAGCGAGTGTAGATACAGTAGTATGTCAAAACTCAATACCATTTGTATGGAACGGCATCAATATCACGGGAGCGGGAAGCTATGACTATACAACGACAGCATCATCAGGATGTGATTCCACGACGACACTGAATGTAACACTGTCCTCAGTGGTAACAGCGAGTGTAGATACAGTAGTCTGCACCAATGCAGTACCATTCACCTGGAACGGTATCAATATCACGGGAGCAGGAAGCTATGACTATACAACGACAGCATCATCGGGATGTGATTCCACAACGACACTGAATGTAACACTGTCCTCAGTGGTAACAGCAAGTGTGGATACAGTAGTATGTCAAAACTCAATACCATTTGTATGGAACGGCATCAATATCACGGGAGCGGGAAGCTATGACTATACAACGACAGCATCATCAGGATGTGATTCCACAACGACACTGAATGTAACACTGTCCTCAGTGGTAACAGCGAGTGTGGATACAGTAGTCTGCACCAATGCAGTACCATTTATATGGAACGGTATCAATATCACGGGAGCGGGAAGCTATGACTATACAACGACAGCATCATCAGGATGTGATTCCACGACGACACTGAATGTAACACTGTCCTCAGTGGTAACAGCGAGTGTAGATACAGTAGTCTGCACCAATGCAGTACCATTCACCTGGAACGGTATCAATATCACGGGAGCAGGAAGCTATGACTATACAACGACAGCATCATCGGGATGTGATTCCACAACGACACTGAATGTAACACTGTCCTCAGTGGTAACAGCGAGTGTGGATACAGTAGTATGTCAAAACTCAATACCATTTGTATGGAACGGCATCAATATCACGGGAGCGGGAAGCTATGACTATACAACGACAGCATCATCAGGATGTGATTCCACGACGACACTGAATGTAACACTGTCCTCAGTGGTAACAGCGAGTGTGGATACAGTAGTCTGCACCAATGCAGTACCATTCACCTGGAACGGTATCAATATCACGGGAGCAGGAAGCTATGACTATACAACGACAGCATCATCGGGATGTGATTCGACAACAACACTGAATGTAACACTGTCCTCAGTGGTAACAGCGAGTGTAGATACAGTAGTCTGCACCAATGCAGTACCATTCACCTGGAACGGTATCAATATCACGGGAGCGGGAAGCTATGACTATACAACGACAGCATCATCAGGATGTGATTCCACGACGACACTGAATGTAACACTGTCCTCAGTGGTAACAGCGAGTGTGGATACAGTAGTATGTCAAAACTCAATACCATTTGTATGGAACGGCATTAATATAACAGGAGCGGGAAGCTATGACTATACAACGACAGCATCATCGGGATGTGATTCCACAACGACACTGAATGTAACACTGTCCTCAGTGGTAACAGCAAGTGTGGATACAGTAGTATGTCAAAACTCAATACCATTTGTATGGAACGGCATCAATATCACGGGAGCGGGAAGCTATGACTATACAACGACAGCATCATCAGGATGTGATTCGACGACGACACTGAATGTAACACTGTCCTCAGTGGTAACAGCGAGTGTGGATACAGTAGTCTGTCACCAATGCAGTACCATTTGTATGGAACGGTATCAATATCACGGGAGCAGGAAGCTATGACTATACAACGACAGCATCATCGGGATGTGATTCCACAACGACACTGAATGTAACACTGTCCTCAGTGGTAACAGCGAGTGTAGATACAGTAGTCTGCACCAATGCAGTACCATTCACCTGGAACGGTATCAATATCACGGGAGCAGGAAGCTATGACTATACAACGACAGCATCATCGGGATGTGATTCGACAACGACACTGAATGTAACACTGTCCTCAGTGGTAACAGCAAGTGTGGATACAGTAGTATGTCAAAACTCAATACCATTTGTATGGAACGGCATCAATATCACGGGAGCGGGAAGCTATGACTATACAACGACAGCATCATCAGGATGTGATTCCACAACGACACTGAATGTAACACTGTCCTCAGTGGTAACAGCAAGTGTGGATACAGTAGTATGTCAAAACTCAATACCATTTGTATGGAACGGCATCAATATCACGGGAGCGGGAAGCTATGACTATACAACGACAGCATCATCAGGATGTGATTCCACGACGACACTGAATGTAACACTGTCCTCAGTGGTAACAGCGAGTGTAGATACAGTAGTCTGCACCAATGCAGTACCATTCACCTGGAACGGTATCAATATCACGGGAGCAGGAAGCTATGACTATACAACGACAGCATCATCGGGATGTGATTCCACAACGACACTGAATGTAACACTGTCCTCAGTGGTAACAGCGAGTGTGGATACAGTAGTATGTCAAAACTCAATACCATTTGTATGGAACGGCATCAATATCACGGGAGCGGGCAGCTATGACTATACAACGACAGCATCATCAGGATGTGATTCCACAACGACACTGAATGTAACACTGTCCTCAGTGGTAACAGCGAGTGTGGATACAGTAGTATGTCAAAACTCAATACCATTTGTATGGAACGGCATCAATATCACGGGAGCGGGAAGCTATGACTATACAACGACAGCATCATCAGGATGTGATTCCACAACGACACTGAATGTAACACTGTCCTCAGTGGTAACAGCGAGTGTGGATACAGTAGTCTGCACCAATGCAGTACCATTCGTATGGAACGGTATCAATATCACGGGAGCAGGAAGCTATGACTATACAACGACAGCATCATCGGGATGTGATTCCACAACGACACTGAATGTAACACTGTCCTCAGTGGTAACAGCGAGTGTGGATACAGTAGTATGTCAAAACTCAATACCATTTGTATGGAACGGCATCAATATCACAGGAGCGGGAAGCTATGACTATACAACGACAGCATCATCAGGATGTGATTCGACAACGACACTGAATGTAACACTGTCCTCAGTGGTAACAGCAAGTGTGGATACAGTAGTATGTCAACAACTGCAATACCATTTGTATGGAACGGCATCAATATCACGGGAGCGGGAAGCTATGACTATACAACGACAGCATCATCAGGATGTGATTCCACAACGACACTGAATGTAACACTGTCCTCAGTGGTAACAGCGAGTGTAGATACAGTAGTCTGCACCAATGCAGTACCATTTGCCTGGAACGGTATCAATATCACGGGAGCAGGAAGCTATGACTATACAACGACAGCATCATCAGGATGTGATTCGACAACAACACTGAATGTAACACTGTCCTCAGTGGTAACAGCAAGTGTGGATACAGTAGTATGTCAAAACTCAATACCATTTGTATGGAACGGCATCAATATCACGGGAGCGGGAAGCTATGACTATACAACGACAGCATCATCAGGATGTGATTCCACAACGACACTGAATGTAACACTGTCCTCAGTGGTAACAGCGAGTGTGGATACAGTAGTATGCACCAATCAGTACCATTTGTATGGAACGGTATCAATATCACGGGAGCAGGAAGCTATGACTATACAACGACAGCATCATCAGGATGTGATTCGACAACGACATTGAATGTAACACTGTCCTCAGTGGTAACAGCGAGTGTGGATACAGTAGTCTGCACCAATGCAGTACCATTTGTATGGAACGGTATCAATATCACGGGAGCAGGAAGCTATGACTATACAACGACAGCATCATCAGGATGTGATTCCACAACGACACTGAATGTAACACTGTCCTCAGTGGTAACAGCAAGTGTGGATACAGTAGTATGTCAAAACTCAATACCATTTGTATGGAACGGCATCAATATCACGGGAGCGGGAAGCTATGACTATACAACGACAGCATCATCAGGATGTGATTCCACGACGACACTGAATGTAACACTGTCCTCAGTGGTAACAGCGAGTGTAGATACAGTAGTCTGCACCAATGCAGTACCATTCACCTGGAACGGTATCAATATCACGGGAGCAGGAAGCTATGACTATACAACGACAGCATCATCGGGATGTGATTCGACAACAACACTGAATGTAACACTGTCCTCAGTGGTAACAGCAAGTGTGGATACAGTAGTATGTCAAAACTCAATACCATTTGTATGGAACGGCATCAATATCACGGGAGCGGGAAGCTATGACTATACAACGACAGCATCATCAGGATGTGATTCGACAACGACATTGAATGTAACACTGTCCTCAGTGGTAACAGCGAGTGTGGATACAGTAGTCTGCACCAATGCAGTACCATTTGTATGGAACGGTATCAATATCACGGGAGCAGGAAGCTATGACTATACAACGACAGCATCATCGGGATGTGATTCCACAACGACACTGAATGTAACACTGTCCTCAGTGGTAACAGCGAGTGTGGATACAGTAGTATGTCAAAACTCAATACCATTTGTATGGAACGGCATCAATATCACGGGAGCGGGAAGCTATGACTATACAACGACAGCATCATCAGGATGTGATTCCACGACGACACTGAATGTAACACTGTCCTCAGTGGTAACAGCGAGTGTAGATACAGTAGTCTGCACCAATGCAGTACCATTCATCTGGAACGGCATCAATATCACGGGAGCAGGAAGCTATGACTATACAACGACAGCATCATCGGGATGTGATTCCACAACGACACTGAATGTAACACTTGCCTCAGTGGTAACAGCGAGTGTGGATACAGTAGTATGTCAAAACTCAATACCATTTGTATGGAACGGCATTAATATAACAGGAGCAGGCAGCTATGATTATACAACGACAGCATCATCGGGATGTGATTCGACAACAACACTGAATGTAACACTGTCCTCAGTGGTAACAGCAAGTGTGGATACAGTAGTATGTCAAAACTCAATACCATTTGTATGGAACGGCATCAATATCACGGGAGCGGGAAGCTATGACTATACAACGACAGCATCATCAGGATGTGATTCGACAACAACACTGAATGTAACACTGTCCTCAGTGGTAACAGCAAGTGTGGATACAGTAGTATGTCACCAATGCAGTACCATTTGTATGGAACGGTATCAATATCACGGGAGCAGGAAGCTATGACTATACAACGACAGCATCATCAGGATGTGATTCCACAACGACACTGAATGTAACACTGTCCTCAGTGGTAACAGCAAGTGTGGATACAGTAGTATGTCAAAACTCAATACCATTTGTATGGAACGGCATCAATATCACGGGAGCAGGAAGCTATGACTATACAACGACAGCATCATCAGGCTGTGATTCCACAACAACACTGAATGTAACACTGTCCTCAGTGGTAACAGCAAGTGTAGATACAGTAGTCTGCACCAATGCAGTACCATTTGTATGGAACGGTATCAATATCACAGGAGCAGGAAGCTATGATTATACAACGACAGCATCATCAGGCTGTGATTCCACAACGACATTAAATGTAACGCTGTCATCTGCGAATTTAATTGTCAGTAATCCTTCTGCCGTTTGTTCGCCCAATACTGTAGACTTAACTGCAGCAAGTGTAACTGCAGGCAGCGATCCCAATCTCGTTTATACATACTGGAAGGATGCAGGAGCCACAGCACCACTGACCAATTCGAATTCCATATCTGCGAGCGGAGTGTATTATATACAGGCTACAGCAGCCGGTGGTTGCAGTACAATAAAACCTGTAAATGTTATTATAAACACAGTTGCCACACCAAATCTTGTTATCACTAACCCTGCCGAGGTATGTTCACCTGCAACGATCGACCTTACCAACGCGGCTATTACTGCAGGTAGTGACCAGGGATTGAGTTATACCTATTGGGCAGATGCTGCCAGCACCATACCGGTTCCCGATCCTAAGGCTGTAAGCGAAAGCGGTATTTATTACATTACTGCAACATCTGCAGGCGGATGTGCTTCTGCCGCATCCGGACAGGTAGTCGTGAATGTGAACACACCGGTTGCGGGTATACGTTATCCCAATGTAGCGGCCACTTCAAATACGCCGGTACAATTAAGTGCCCGTGACCTGGGAATTAATGATACGTATACATGGCAGCCGCCGGTGGGATTAAACTTCTATGACGTACAAAAACCGACATTCAATTACAATCAGCAAACTGAATATACCATAGCCATTACACCACCAAACGGTAAGTGTCCCACTATTGACACGGTACTTGTAGTAATAAGTGACAACATTCCTATCCTGCAATCAAGCCTGGTGGTACCCACTGCATGGTCGCCCAACGGAGACGGGCACAACGATAAATTGTATCCTTTAACTATCAACATAAAAGAATTCAGATATTTCAGGGTTTACAACCGGTGGGGACAATTGATGTTTGAGACAAACACAATCGGCCAGGGCTGGGATGGAACATTCAATGGCGTGCCACAGGTAATGGATGTGTATACATGGATCGTAGATGCCACAGGCGTGGACGGAGTGCGGTATAAACTTTCTGGTAACTCTATTTTAATGAGGTAACTAAAATTACAAGGTTATGAAACGAGCAATTCTACTTATCAATTTATTAATCGCGATGTTATGCGCAGAGGCGCAAGACCCTAATTTTTCGCAATTTTTTTCTTCACCGTTAAATGTGAACCCGGCCCTGACCGCAAGAATAAATTCTGACTGGCGGGTGATATCCAATTTCAGGGATCAATGGATAGGACCGGCCAGCCCGTATGCCACGGGTACCATATCTTATGATACCAAAGTTTTACAAAACAAAATTCCAAACGTGCACGAGGAGAAAAATACACTGGGTATAGGAGGGATGCTGATGTATGACTATGCAATGGACGGAATCATGAAAAGCACATATGCTTCTGCAAATATTTCTTACAATATAGTATTATCAGAAGGCGAGGTAGTACATCGATTTGGGGCAGGCTTCGGAGCGACTTACGGAAAAAGGACTGTCGATTTCAGCAGGCTGACCTGGGAAGAACAATGGGCAGGATATTCAGGGTTTGATAAAAATTTACCTTCGGGTGAGAGTGCTTTAACAAATATGAAAGGCTTTTTTTCTGCCAATGCCGGGCTTGTTTATAGCATTACTTCTGAGAACAGCAATTTTGATTTGGGAGCTGCAGCTTTTCATGTAAATACACCCAAGCAAACATTTTTACAAGATCCAAACCAGCGCCTGGCTATGCGAAAAGTAGTGCATGCCAATTTTGAAACTTATCTTAATAGTTCTGTAGTGCTGAATGTAAATACAATTTACCAGTTCCAGGACCAGGCTACCTATTATTCATTCGGAGCCGGGCTTGGATATTATTTGCCCCAGGACCCGGATATTATTCTTAACGCTGGTATGTGGTATTGGTCAAAAAATGCGGTGATACCATACGTGGGTTTTTCTTATAAAGATTTCCAGGTAGGATTATCCTATGATGTCACAATTTCAAAACTCGACCAGGCATCAATAAGACCTAAAACCTTTGAGTTATCTTTAATATACAGAGGTACCAAGGAAACTCCTTTTGGCATTCCCTGCCCATGGAAATAGACTGCTTCTGTAATTTGCTGTCTACCACCTCTAATATTTTCATTTCAAGCTTTTGAACGATATTTGCAGTCCATTCTGTTCTCCAATTAAATTTTGATGAAAGATTTTTCCTATATCACCAATGCGTCCCCTGAATTTATTGAAAACATGTACCAGGACTATGTAAAAGACCCTCAAGCTGTAGATCCTGAGTACAGAAAATTTTTTGAAGGTTTTGATTTCGCCGTCAGCACCATACATCCCATAAATGGAAACGGAACTGCAGTAAAAGAAAAAAAAGAAATTACTAGTCCTGCTACTACAACTGTTTCCACTGAGCAGATTGACTGGATGAAAGAGATACAGGTGTACCGGCTGATACTTGGTTATCGCAATAAGGGACACCTGGTCGCTAAAACAAACCCGATCAGAGAAAGAAAGGATAGAGGTGCTAATCTTGATCTGTCTTTTTTTGGATTTACTGAAAATGATCTTGATAAAAATTTTCATGCAGGCAGTCTTATTGGTTTAGGAACAACCAGTCTCCGCAATATTCTTAGCTATCTGAAAAAATGTTATGCATCCAATGTAGGGATTGAGTTCAAATATATCAGCGATCAGAAGAAAATTGATTTCCTGACCAATGAAATTGAAAAGAAATTTTTCGATCCCCTTCCTCTCGAAAAAAGAAAGCGCATTCTTGATAAACTGAACGAAGGAGTGATATTCGAAAAATTCCTTCATACAAAATACGTGGGGCAAAAAAGATTTTCACTGGAAGGCGGTGAAACGACCATTCCGGCGCTCGATGCAATGATCAACCTTGCTGCGGAAAACGAGGTGCAGGAAGTGGTGATGGGAATGGCGCACAGGGGAAGGCTGAATGTGCTTGCAAATATTATAGGAAAAACGTACCAGCAAATTTTTAATGAATTTGAAGGAAACGCCCTTCCGGATCAAACGATGGGAAGCGGTGATGTAAAATATCATTTGGGATTCAGCAGCGAAATTGAAACCACAGGGAATAAAAAAGTTTATTTAAAACTTGCTCCCAATCCTTCGCATCTGGAAGCGGTAGATCCGCTGGTGATCGGTTTTTCGAGAGCCAAGGCTGATGTAATGTATAAATCCGATTTTGATAAAATTCTTCCTATACTTATTCATGGCGATGCATCGTTAGCAGGGCAGGGCATTGTGTATGAAGTGCTGCAGATGAGTAAACTGGATGGCTATTATACAGGCGGAACGATTCATTTTGTTATCAATAATCAAATTGGATTTACAACAGATTTTGATGATGCAAGAAGTTCTGATTACTGTACATCACTCGCATCTGCAATTCAGGCACCCGTGATGCATGTAAATGGAGATGATCCTGAAGCTGTGGTAAAATGTGCCGAGATCGCAACCCGCTACCGGCAGGAATTTAATTCTGATATTTTCATCGATATGGTTTGTTATCGCCGCCATGGACATAATGAAGGTGATGATCCAAAATTTACGCAGCCACATTTGTATGACGTAATTGGTAAGCATCCTAACCCCCGGGAAGTATATATAAAACACCTGCTGGAAAATGGCGAAGCCGATGCACAGGAGCTAGCCAAAGAAATGGAAAAGAAATTCTGGGCTGATCTGCAGGAACGTTTGGATGAAGTAAAGCAACATCATCTTCCTTATACTTATCAAAAGCCGGAACAATGGTGGAGAAGTTTGCGGAAAGCAACTGCTGAAGATTTTGATCAATCACCTGTAACCGCTATCAGCGAAGAAAATTTTAAAAATATTTTTAATGCCATTATGAAATGGCCCGAAGATTTCAAGCCGCTTAGAAAAATAGAAAAAATTTTACAGGATAAAGTAAAATTGTTTGACACAGAATCAAAGATTGATTGGGCCACGGCGAATTGATGGCATACGGAAGTTTGCTGGTGGATGGAAAAGATGTGCGCATGAGCGGGCAGGATGTAAAGCGTGGCACTTTTTCACATCGCCACGCGGTGTTGCGTGATGAAAACACTGATAAATCTTATAACCGGTTAAGTCAAATTCCACATGCGACGGGCAATTTCAGGATTTATAATTCTTTACTCAGTGAATATGGTGTACTTGGCTTTGAATATGGATATGCGCTTGCAAATCCAAATGCATTGGTGCTATGGGAAGCACAGTTTGGTGATTTTTGCAATGGTGCACAAACGATGATCGACCAATTTATCGTAGGTGCAGAACAAAAATGGAACCGTATGAACGGATTGGTAATGTTGCTGCCCCATGGTTATGAAGGACAGGGACCTGAACACAGCAGCGCAAGGATAGAAAGATTTTTGCAAATGTGCGCCGAATTAAATATGGTAGTGACAAATGTGACAACGGCTGCCAATTTCTTTCATGTGATGAGACGTCAGTTGAACTGGCCTTTCCGGAAACCATTGATCAATTTTTCACCGAAAGCAAATTTGCGACACCCGGGAAGCTATTCGAAAGTGGAAGAATTTATTAACAGTAGATTTAAAGAAGTGATCGACGATCCATTTGCAGATGATGCTTCGCAAGTGAAAAAAGTTTTGTTCTGCAGCGGCAAAATATATTTTGATCTTGCGGAAAGACAACAGAAGGAAAACCGGAAAGATGTTGCAGTCGTAAGATTGGAACAGATATATCCGCTTCCTTTTAAACAACTCGAAGATTTATATAATAAATATAACAAAGCCACATGGTTTTGGGTGCAGGAAGAGCCATTGAATATGGGGGCCGCCAGTTTTCTACAGATGAATCTGAAAAGTCTTAACTACGGAGTCATCAGCAGGCAGCCGAGTGCATCTACTGCGTCGGGTTTTGATAAAGTGCATCACCAGGAGCAAAATGAAATTATCGAAACGGCATTTTCGATTTAGAGGATAGTTTGAAATGTTAACACAATGCCTGAATCAAAAAGCAGAAACAACTTGTATGATTGAAATAAAAGTTCCGACAGTAGGAGAATCGATCAATGAAGTAACATTGGTTAAATGGCTGAAAAATGACGGCGATTATGTGGAAAGAGATGAAGTAATCGCAGAGCTGGAAAGTGAAAAAGCCACTTTTGAAGTAAATGCAGAGCAGGCAGGCGTTTTAAAAACTGTAGGCCATGAGGGTGATACTTTGAAGATTGGTGAAGTGCTGGCGACGATTGATGAAAATGGAAAGAAGGAACAAGGCACAGGTGACAAGGCACAAGAACAAAATAAACCTGCTGCAAAAAAAACAGAGGCGGATGGTAAAGAGCAAAAATCCGAACAACAGATCGAAGTAAAACACCCGGTTGTTCAAAAACCTGCATCTGCAGAAACTATTGCAGCCAGGCAGGCAACCGGCGACGGGCAATCAACGACAAAAGCTACTCCCGTAGCATCAGCCATTATTACCGATAAAAAAGTGAATCCTAAAACTATTCATCCTTCCGGATTTAACGGTAAAATTTTGAAAGGCGATGTGCTTGAAGCGCTGACTCACCCGGGAACAAAACCCGGCATGGAATTATTCAGCCGCGGAGAGAAATCGGAGAAGATGAGTAACCTCCGGAAGACTGTCAGCCGCCGGTTAGTGGAAGCGAAGAATACAACGGCCATGCTCACTACGTTCAATGAAGTGAACATGCAGCCGGTCATGGATATCAGGGCGAAGTATAAAGACAAATTCAAAGAACTGCACGGAGTGAATTTGGGCTTTATGAGCTTTTTTGCCAAAGCTGTTTGTTATGGATTGCAGGAATGGCCGGCGGTAAATTCTTATATCGATGGTGATTCCATCATCTCTCATAATTTTTGTGATATTTCTATTGCCGTATCTGCACCGAAGGGATTAGTAGTACCAGTTATTCGTAATGCGGAAAGCCTGAGCATGGCGGAAATTGAAATGAAGGTTGTTGAATTAGCAACAAAGGCAAGAGAAAATAAACTTTCTCTTGAAGAAATGCAGGGAGGAACTTTTACGATAACCAATGGCGGTGTGTTTGGTTCTTTAATGAGTACACCTATCATCAATATCCCCCAATCTGCTATTTTGGGAATGCATAAAATTGAAGAACGGCCTGTCGTGATTGATAAGCAAATTGTGATAAGACCAATGATGTATGTGGCGTTAAGCTACGATCACCGAATTATCGATGGCAGGGAAAGTGTCAGTTTTTTGGTCAGGGTAAAAGAACTGCTTGAAAACCCAGATCAATTATTGTTTGGCAAAGACCCTGTAAAAACTTTACTGGAATTGTAGCATTTTTCTATTTATAATAAATTAGCCGGCTTATGAGAATTATAGTATTGTTACTGGCCGTAATGAGTTTCGTTTCATTTTCATGTCAGAAAGAAATTGATGGGAGTACGACTACCAATAACAATGGTGGCGGCAATAATACGGATGGTAGTTTATTAGTGAAAATGGTACTAAAGACTGCTTCGGATTCCCTTGTTACAACTTACGGGTATAATTCAAGCAAGAAAATAATCAGCATGAAAAAAGTGGGTGTCGATGAGCAAGGCGATCAGATCAATACTGAATATCATTATCACAGGAGTGCTTCAGGAATGGTTACCGATTATTCTATTATCGATGCGGATTTGGTGTCTTATGGAATTGACAGCATTACTGTAGTTGTACACTCAAATTCGTCGAGGTACACTTCTTACGTTCTTAATGTGAATGTTCCCGGTTATACGCTTTTGGATAGTTCTTCTTTTGTATATAACAGCTCCGGGAAAATCATTGAAGAAGATTATTATGAAAGCCCTGCCGGCGATGGAAGCGATTTTTATCTTTCCGGCAAATTCAATTATACATATTCCGTAAGAGGAGATATAAGCCGTTTTGATATTCATGATTTTGACGAGTCAGGCACTGAAATTTTTACAGCCAGCACTTCTAATATTAATTATGATTCAAAAGTGAATCCTGCCTATGCAGGCAACGAAGCTATTGCTTTGGGTCAATCTGACTGGATCTCACCAAACAATGTTATTAGCGAACAACTTCAGGACTCTAACGGTTCAGCGGATGATCAATCAGCAACTTTTACTTACACTTATAACAGTAATGACAGACCAACTACCGGGATAATCAATGTGATCCCTGATAATACAGTTACCAATATTTCCTATTATTATCAATAGTTATTTCAGAGAAGCGGATAATATAAAAGTACTCTGAATGTTTGTCTTTGCTCTCATGTTTTCTTATTTTGCAAAAAATTAAACCGACTTATGAGAATTTTAATCTTACTCTCCGCTGTCATTTGTTTTTTTTTATTTTCTTGTCAAAAAGAAGGTAGTTTTTCCACGAACAATAATAATAGCGGTGGAAATAATAATACCAGTGGCAGCTTATTGGTGAAAGTTGTAAAGAAAACCGGTACTGATTCCCTTGTTACTCTTTATGGCTATGATGCTCATAAAAGACTGATAAGCGTGAAAGAAACGGGTACAGACCAGGGTGACCAAGTGGATCAGGTACTTCATTTTCATCGAAATGCCTCCGGCGTCGTTACCGACTATGCCATCATTGATGCTGATTTACTTTCCGTAGGTATTGATAGTATAACTACCGTGATGCACTATAATTCTTCACGGTATACGTCACGTGTGCTAAATGTAAATGTGGTTGGTTCCGTTCTTTCCGACAGTTCCATATTTACCTATGATGCTTCCGGAAAAATTATTCAGGAAGATGTATATCAAAGCCCCACCGGTACTGCAAATGACTTTTATTATGCAGGTAAATTAAATTATATTTTTTCCTCCGGGGGAAATCTAACCCAGTTCGAAATTCATGATATTGACTCAACTGGATCAGATACATTTTGGGTGACTCTTAAAATTACTTATGACACAAAAACAAGTCCTCTTCTTTTGGGCAATGAAGGAATTGCCCTGGGTGGTGATCTTGAATGGATTTCGCCCCATAACCCTGTAAGTGAGCAATCAAGTGACTCTAATGGTTCTTCTGATGATCAATTTGTAACTACTATTTATAATTATAACAATGACAATAAGCCAAGCACGGCTGTTGTTACCTTAATGCCTGATAACACAGTTACCAATATTTCCTACTACTATCAATGATTTTGCAGAAAAACTTACTCCCCGCAGGTAAATTTGTACATGCATTTTCATTCTTATTTGAATACGGCAATACAAATCATCGGTCAATACAAGGGCGAAGAGCCTCTTACTTCTTTTTTAAAAAAATATTTTGCTCAAAATAAGAAACACGGATCGCGGGACAGAAAACTTATCAGCCACTTATGCTATTGTTACTTCAGATTAGGAAAATCAGCCCCACCCAACCCTCCCCAAAGGGAAGGGCTTGAAGAACGAACATTGGCAGGTTTATTTTTATGTTCTGAAAAGCCGAATGAAATACTTGAACAATTAAAACCTGGCTGGAACAAGCAGATTGATTTACCGGTCAGAAGCAAATTATTAATTATTAATTCTTCATTGTTAATTGCCGATGTCTTTCCCTGGAAGAATGAGTTAAGCGAAGGAATTGATCATGATAAGTTTTGTGAATCATTTTTTGCACAACCTGATTTGTTTTTGCGGTTACGACCAGGCTATGAAGATATGGTAAAGAAAAAATTACGTGATGCTGGTTTTGATTTTAAAGAAATTGATTCTTCATGTTTATCATTAGCGAACAATTCAAAACTCGAGAACACTATTGAACTGGATAGAGAAGCAATTATCCAGGACTATAGTTCACAACAAACAGCGGAGTTTTTAAAATTGGCGATTGTCAACTGCCCATTGCCGATTTCAGCCTGGGATTGTTGCGCTGGCAGTGGTGGAAAATCTTTGCTGCTTTATGATATCCATCCTGACATTCATCTTACTGTTTCTGATATAAGAGAATCTATTCTCCTAAATTTAAAAAAGCGATTTGCAAAAGCAGGAATAAAAGGATATAAGTCATTCGTTGCCGACTTAAGTAATAACCAGCAACCGGGAACCGGCAATTTTGATTTAATTATTTGTGACGCACCTTGTACGGGTTCAGGTACGTGGAGCAGAACGCCAGAACAACTTTATTTTTTTGAGGAGAGAAAGATTGAGCAGTACGCTAGTCTCCAGAAGAAAATCGTTACTAATACCATTTCTCACCTAAAAAGAAATGGCTTCTTAGTTTATATAACCTGTTCTGTTTTTAAAAAAGAAAACGAGGAAGTTGTTGAATATATAGAAGACACATTTAAAGTAAGATTGGTAAAACAAGAATTACTAAAAGGTTACGATCGAAAAGCAGATACAATGTTTGCAGCTTTATTCAGAAAAGAATTATAGTTTGATCAATTCCTTTGCTGTAAGAAAATGATCGCCATCGTAAATCGCAACTGTATATTTACCTTTTGTAAGACGCTGAACAGGAAGATCAAAATTTTGTGTACCGCTTCCTTTTGACCTCGCAAATTGCAGAACAGAACTTCCTCTCATATCGACAATGCGAATAAGCAGGTTAGGAATTGCGTTGTTAGTGGCTATTCGTAGCGTAAATTGATCATGAGCCGGGTTGGGAATGATCATTATGTTTTTTGAGTTTGGATTTACCGGATCTATTCCTGTTGTTACACATGAAGCTGCGAGATCAATGTTTACGGTGTCAATATATACAGCAGTGAATGTTGAAGCGGATGAATCTAATATTTGGCGAATACGGTAGCTCACCGTCCCTGCCTGTACATTAATAAGTGTATCTGTTGCCTGGTAAGAATCATTAGAAAGAGTAATGATGTTTTGTTGTGCAGGCACATTGGCAATTTTTGTATAATCGGATTCTCCAAAGGCTTTTCTCTCTATTTCATACTTCATTGCGGAAATATCTTTCGTCGTCCAGTTGAGAGTGGTTTTGCAATTTGCAACGGAACCATTGGCAGATGAAAAATCAATTAACAAACTTTCAAAAGCTTTTTTCATATCCGGAATTCCGTAACCGATCCTGTCATCCGGTGTCATTGCAATACTTCCGGCCTGCCAGATGGCATTCCTGATCTTCATGTTATTGAACTCCGGAAAGCCTTGCCAGAGGCAGGCTCCAAGCCCGGCCATATTTGGGCTCGCAAATGAAGTTCCATTGCTAAAAGCTAAACCACCAACGGCAGTTTGAATTAGCGCAGATACGCCAATAGACGCGACATCAGGCTTTATTCGTCCGTCGGATGAAGGACCGTAGCTTGAGAAACTTCCTACCACTCCACTTGTATTTACAGCTCCTACTGCAATCACACTATCACCATCTGCGGGAGTGATAAGATAACGCCACGAATCATTTCCGCTATTACCATTGGCAATAAATACAAGCACTCCTTTTTTGGCGGCAAGGTCGGCCACAATAGCTGCCATGGTGGTATTGCCATCCATATCGGCGTAAGTATGATTCAGGGTTGTATCGTCAAAGGTGGAATAACCCAGGGATGAAGAAATAATATCTGCGCCGCTGCTGTCCGCCTTCTCCGCACCGCAAGCCCAGTTGAATTCTTCGATGGGATATTCACTTGAATTGTCTTCGGTTTGGTACAACCAGAAATTTGCCTGCGGAGCTTTTCCTATAAACTGTCCCGGTATGTCTCCTGCAATCGTCGAAAAACACGACATGCCATGATTGCCATCATTGGTTACATTTTGTTCACGGGCAACAAAATCCCAGGTTCCTAAAACCTGGTTATTTGCATTCACACTATCGAAAGCGTGAAAGGAAGGAGAAGTGTAATTATTGAAACCATTATCCAGCATGGCAATCTGCATTCCCTGCCCTCTTAAACCGATATTATGCAGAAACTCGCCATTGTGCAAATGAATTTCATTGAATGAATTTGTTCCATAATTGTAATAGTCGGTTAATGTGCCGGTTGTTCGTGAACTTAAATTGGTAACAGGAATAAAGTTGCTTTCAAATTTCCGATCAGTTTTTCCCGGTTCCACCATTCGTGCGGCAATACCTGAAGTTGATTGAACAAAAGAGAAACTATTTATTGTTGAAATAGCAGTTGCATCAGTAGTTTGAATTGTAACCGCATTCAGCCATTTTGAAATATTAAGAACAGTTACGTTCGGAACATTTTTTATTTGCGTGATGTAGGAAGAATTAACCGGCAGATCTGTACTGTCTATTGCAATATTATACCTGTTTCTCCGGTCGACAGCACGTTGTGACAAATAGGCGAGGGAATCCGAGAAGGTGTAAGCCGTTCCGTTTTTGTCTTTGAATTTAATTAGGTAGCGGGTGAGCTGTGCATTCGAGTAGCCGGAAAAAAATAAAGAGGCGAGAAGAACCATTAAAATGTTTTTCATCAGCTTTTCTTTAGAGCACTCATTCAAATATAAAGAGAAATGAAAAAGATAAAATATTGAAGACTCTAAAACTTTCCTGTGGTCTAAACAATTCCTGTCAATTATGGTCTACCATCCACATTTTTATTCCAAATCCAATTCTGTAAGGATCATAAGTTATGTTGGGAGGATTTCCCGAGGGATTCGGTTGTTGTTCCCACATAGTGAGTTCACGGTACACAAGTCCAATATTCATTGAATACATTTCCTGCGAGATATTTACAGAACCATAGTCAGAAGGGTCGAGAACCGGGTCTACTTCATTGTTCTCCGTAATGGTGTACACGTTATCGTAAGTAGTGTCCTGTATCGTTACTGATGATTGCAGTCCTCCGTCAAAAAAGAAATCCCAGTCAGCCATATTATCATCATTGCTGAAATTGTATTCTGCGCCATAGGGGTCTTCTGCAAGATAGGTATTGCCCTTCCAGGTGTTCCCATCCCGCACCGGCACATGAATTTTGATAATACGCATGTTGTCTTCGATCACTTCTACTCTGTCAGCAAGCACCGTTATAAAATAAGAGCCATTCGGTTGCCAGGGTTCTGTTCCTGTAGTGTCTGAGAGGTAGGTGAAAATGCGGTAGCTGGGCCTGCCCAAATTATCGGTAATGAGTGTATCAACGATGTGTTTTACAAGATAACTGTGTACTTCTGTGGTACGGCCAAAATTTGTGAATACAGTTGAGTCGACCCGGTACGTAATATATTTTCCTTTTTCGAGCGGAATGGTGAGCTCCGTCAAACGCTGTTTTTGAAAATCAGTATCATCAAAATTTGCATCTTTTTTCTTGCACGAAAAAACAAAAATCAATAGAGAAATGAAGAGACTATATCTGAGAAGCCGGGGTATTCTCATAAGATGGAGTAGAAGTTTTTACGGTACAAATGTGAAGTTTAAAACTACAAACAAAAAGCGGGGAGTCATAGTTCCCCGCTTAAAAACGTATTGCTGAAGTCTTTATTGTCTTTTTAGGCTCAAAGCGTAAAGCTAAAAGCCTAATGCGATCCACTGCCATTTCTTATTGATTTTATCAGATTAATAAGCATCGCTTTTACCTCATTAGTTTGATTATTCAATTGATCATAAAGGACTTTATTAATAAAACCAAGGTCAAAAACTAACAATCCACAATATTCTAATTCATGCGCGGACCCTAATGCCATATCCAAAAAGTGAGCAAAATCTTTATCCGAATAGCGGCCACAGCCCTCAACAATGTTTAGAGGAATTGAATATACTGCTCTTTTGATCTGTGCAGTTAATTCAAATAGTTCTGTTTTCGGAAACTTAGGAATAATCTCTCTGTATGTGAATAGTGTGAGTTCATGTGCCTTTTTCCAGACATCATATTTTTTGTAGTCTCTCATTTTGCATTAAGCGTTTGGCTTTCTGCTTTCCCGCTGGATTATCCCACCCCCGATCACGTCATCTCCTTCATAAAATACGGCGCTCTGACCGGGAGCAATGCCTTTGGCATTTTCATAAAACCGAACTCTTATCTGGTCGTTTTCGGGATAAATATTTGATAAAGTTCCTTTGTCCTTATACCGGATCTTAGTTATTGCTTCCATGCCCGGTGTGATGGCTTCATATTTTATCAAATTAAGTTTTCCAACCATCATTTCATTTTGATCAAGATCTTCTTCATCTCCCAACATCACTGTATTCGTGTCCGGATCAATCTTTGTTACGAACACTGGTTTGCCAAAAGCAATATCCAATCCTTTGCGCTGGCCAATAGTATAAAAAGGATAACCTTTATGCTGACCTAAAATATTTCCATGCTTATCAACGAAATTTCCTCCATTCACTTTTTCTTCAAGCCCTTCAACTCTTCTCTTTAAAAATCCGCGATAATCATTATCAGGGACAAAACAAATTTCATAACTCTCACTTTTCTTTGCCAGTTCAGGATAGCCATAGTCAAATGCCATTTGGCGAATTTCTGTTTTGCGATAAGTTCCAAGTGGTAATAATGTTCTGCTCAGCAGATCCTGCTGGAGTCCCCACAATACATAGCTCTGATCCTTTGTTTCATCAACGGCCTTACTTACCACAAATCTTCCGTTATCATGCTGATGAATTTTTGCATAATGACCGGTAGCAATAAAATCACAACCCAAAGCATCAGCTCTTTTTAATAAGGCTCTCCACTTGATATGAGTATTGCACAGAACACAAGGATTGGGAGTTCTGCCCGCCAAATATTCTTCTACAAAATTGTCGATCACAAAATCGCCGAACTCTTCACGGATATCTAATATGAAATGAGAAAAGCCATGCTGCACAGCCGCCATGCGGGCATCATTAAAACTATCGAGATTGCAACAGCCGGTTTCTTTTTTACTTCCGCCGCTGCTCGAGTAATCCCATGTTTTCATAGTAATCCCTACTACTTCATAACCTTCGTCATGAAGCATAAGAGCAGTGACAGTACTATCTATACCGCCGCTCATAGCCACCAACACTTTTCCTTTCTGACTCATAAAAAATGCAACCCGCCTTCGTCACTAACTTCGACGGGCGGGGCTGCAAATATACGACGATGCTGTAGCTTGCCGAAATGGAATAGAGAATCGGTATCATGAGAGGTTTTTACGGTTTCAGTAACTTGCAAAAAATTTGCTTATGAAACGGGCACTCTCTTTTTTGCTTGGTCTGCTTCTTATTATGTCCTGCAATAATAATAACCAGGCAACTTCCGACACTGCAGATAAAAAGACTCCGGGCGAAACCGCAAATGCTGCATCCGGTGACAATACGATAACGTTTAAGGTAGATGGTAATGAAGTGAAAACGGCTGGTTGGATTGTTCAGCGATTTGTATGGGACGAGAAAACAAAAAGTCCCTGGCTAAATATTGTGAGTGACATGCATATTGACAAGAGAGCCATCAATATAAATCTTAATGGTGCATTACCCGGAAAATATATTGTTGGCCAGGGCAGCCTGGAAGAAAATTCTCATGGCAGTTATTTGCCGGACTACTCTGACCCGATGAATGGTTTTCATTTTAAAGGTGCAGAATTCAATATTACTGAAGTAGACACTGTAAAGGGAATTGTAAATGGGACATTTTCAGGACCTGCTACTAATTCAAAAGGTGAATCGGTAAATATAACAGAAGGAAAAATTATCAATGCAAAACTGAAACCGGGAGTTACCAATATTAGTAAGGGTTTGGAGGAAAACTGAGCATCTATGCAAGAGTAGCAAGAGTATACATTTTCCCCGGTAACCCGTTCACAACATTTTGCAGTTCTAAATTTAAGATGGCGGCAGCAATAGCGCTGCTGGTTAAGCCGCTTCTCAAATTGATTTCGCTAACATTTACAATTCCGTTGTACTCAAAAGAATAAAAAGCCTTCTTGAAAAAGAAGGCCGGTCGATGTTCAAACTTGTGAACATCACTACTAACGATTAGTGTAGTTATTTTATAATTGGGATTATAGTAAGTATGCTTCTAAAAAGCTGTTATGATTTTTTGATCTTTTCCAGTTCATTTATTTCATTATCGGCAACTTTTATATTTATCCAATCTGTTTGCCCTTCCAGGTGGATAACATAGAACATATTATTACTCGGGACTTTGATTTCTTCAATTGTTCTGATATTATAATCGAGATAACTGCTGACAACAAGACGTCTTACTTCTACCGGTAATTGTTTTTCATCATAGTACCTGATCGTGTGAAGCCAGTTACCGTTTTTGTCATAGTCAAGCCGGCAGCGGATATTATTTAAAATAAAGTTTACCCGATATCCATCGGGCATTTCGTACCATTTGCCATTGGAGACGTTTTTAAATGCCTTTTTAAAATTTCTTACCGCCTTGCTCATGGCAGCAGGAGCCATGTTCTCATTTACAGAAACAGCCGGAGAAACTTCAGGATTTTCAAAGGCCACACTGTTCTTTATGCTTTGGGGAAATGCGGAGGTTCCAATTACCAGGACTACAAGCGCTGATAAAATCTTTTTCATTGTGTTGGTATTTAAAAAGTGAGTAATAAAATTTCTATACCAAACATATTTCAGCAAACAACTAAAAGCCAGCTACAATGTACAGTCTGGGGGAAATGGGTGACAATTGGATGATTACGGTAAACGATTGTTTTATGATTCGGAAGAAGTGTGCTTGCCTGGTTGTAATTTTTGAAGCAATATTTCTTTCCGGCTGCGGGAAACGTCTACAGAGGAATTATCGCTCATGATCAAATAACCGCCTTCACCCCTTACGTATTTATTAATTTCATTCAAGTTAACAATATAGGAATGGTGCACCCGGAGAAATGAATATTCGTCGAGCATTTCTTCTATGTCCTTCAGCATTTTTGAAACAATGATTTTTTTGTTACCCTTGAGTAAAACTGTAGTGTAATTACGGTCGGATGCGCAACTGATGATTGAATCAACTGGAATCATTTGCAGTCCTTCCATGGTAGGAAGCGCAATTTTATTAATGGCAGATGGCTGGTGGTTTAATCTTTGCAATAAGATTTCCAGTTGTTGTGTCAGTGGATGTGGTGATTGCTTACTGACTTTCTGCGTGGCTTTTTTTAATTCTTCATGATCAATTGGCTTCAATAAATAATCAAGGGCGCTGAACTTAAAAGCTTTGATAGCATACTGATCATAGCCAGTAGTAAAAATAACTGCAAAAGAGATTTCAGGAAATTGTTCCAGCATTTCAAAGCCATTCATGCGGGGCATTTCAATATCTAAAAAAACAAGATCAGGGTTCAGTTTTTTTATTGCTGCAACGCCGTCCTCGCCATTATCACATTGCGCTAAAACCTGCACATCGGGACAATACTCTTTCAATAATATGCTCAGAGTTTTACGACAATGCATTTCGTCATCAATGATGATCGCTTTAATCATAAGAAACAGGTATTTTGATCAATACTTCGGTGCCCGCCGGATTACCATCGGACAGCACGAGATCGGTTATTGTAATAGAGGTCTTATTTTGCTGCCGTAGCATAGCAATTCTATCTGCGGTAATGCGCATTCCCATTGATTTTTGCGTTGATGCAGATTTACTTTTCAATGCTGCTGATTCTTTTCTTCCGATACCATCATCAGTTATTTTATAGAACAGTGTTTCATTTTCTGTGTATACCTCAACTGTTAAATGCCCTTTTTCTTTTTTAGGCATTAGCCCATGCCAGATTGCGTTTTCCGTATAGGGCTGGATAATGAGGGGCGGCACTTTCAACATGGTTGTACCAGTATTATCATCAACAGCAATTTTATAGTCAAACTTGTTTTCAAACCTTAGCGATTCCAACTCAAGATATAATTGAAGTGCTTCTAATTCCTTTTCTAAAGGGATAAATGCCTCCTGTGAATTTTGAAGGATCAATCGTATAAGCTTTGAAAATTTAGATAAATATTCAGACGCCTGCAGTTTATTGTTTTCAAGGATAAACATGTTGATGGAATTGAGGGAATTAAAAATAAAATGAGGGTTCATTTGGGCACGAAGTGCTTTCATTTCCAGTTCTGTCGCTTTCTGATTTAATTCTGCTAATTGTTTTTCTTTTTCAGAACGCTCGATCTGTAATTTGAATTTCCGGCTAAGCCACCACCTGATAAGCAAATAGAACGAAGCACCGAGCAGAACAATGGCAGAAATCCTGAACCACCATGTTTGCCACCAGGGAGGATTAACAATAATAACTATAATCTTTTCAGCCTGTTCCCCATCTTTATTAAATGCTTTTATGTGATATATAAATCGGCGTTGAGGCAGGTTAAAATAATGCGAGCTTTTTTCATCTGTCACCTTTCTCCATATGTTATCATAGCCCTCAAGCATAGTAAAATATTGAACGGTTTCCGGGTTTCGGTAATCCATTGCTGAGAAACTAAATCCTACGTTGTTCTGATTGTATTTTAAATCCAAATCATTCAATTCTTCAACCGGTTTTTCAATTGAATTTTGCGTACCTGGCGTAACAGGAATGTTATTGATAAAAAAATCTGTAACACAAATTTTAAAGTTTCTTTTTATTTCGAGTTCCTGTGGATAAAATATTGAAAACCCGTCACCATTACCAATATACAACTGCCCGTTTTTATTCTTGAAAGACTTCCCCCAGATAACCAGGCTATTTTTGCCAAATCCATACTTCTCTCCATAGATAAAGACTTCTTTCGTAGACGGAATGAGTTTGATAATTGAAGAAGGGGAGGTTAGCCAAAGATTATGATTATCATCTTCAATAATGCCGCCTGTACTGAGGATACTAATATCTGTCAATGGATCAAAGAAAGGAGAAAAGCTGTCGCTTTTTTCGTTGAAGCGATACAGACCTTTTTCTGTGCCGGCCCAAATATTATTTCTTGAATCCTGGTAGACGGATGGAATGAAAGTCAGCGGTATGTAATTTTTAAACTTTTCTGTTTCACGATCCATTTTGTTTACACCACCCAGCCCACAAACCCACAACCTGCCTTGCCTGTCTTCTAAAAGATGATTTAAACTGTTTGAACTGATAGCTGTTGAATCTTTTTGGTCCGGAAGAAATTGTTTAACCGAACCATCTGTGGCGTCATACCTTAATAAGCCGCCTCCCCACGTTGCAAACCAGGTTACTCCTTTTTTATCCTGTAAAACACTCACAAAGCCATAATTTAATCGGTCTTTAAATAAGCCACTATTACTGCTAAGCTTATACATAGTATTGGCATTATCATCGATGATCCTGATTCCAGAATAAGATCCGGCCCAAATCTTATCGGGATCCGATGCGACACTTATCATATTATGATTTTCAGTCTGGCTTAAAGAATCTGCCGATTTATGAATAAAATGGGCTATGACATTATAATGCTGATCAAATTTGAAAACGCCATTGCCTTCGGTACCCACCCATAAATAACCATTTTTATCCTCAACAAAGCTATTTGCTGTTTCTCCGGTAGAAATATGTGTAATTGATTTGCGAAAAGGATCGAGGCGGTACAACAGGTTACTGTATTCTGTTGCAATCCATAATGTGCCATCTCGTGAAGTAAAAGCCGTCCATGTTGTACTGTCAGGAAAGCCGTTAACGCTTGTAATATCTGCAATAAAATGGGTTATCTTTTTTGTAAGTGGATCATATCTTTCTATGCCTTCGAGATAGGTTCCAATCCAAATATTACCGGAAATATCTTCTTTAATGAATGTGATATGGTCTGCAGAATCACCTTGTTTTACAGGTGGCCTGCTTAATTTTTCGGGATGTTTGGGATCGTATGTAAGCCTTTCAAATGTTCCTGTTTTTCTGTCCATGATATGTAAACCATCGCCCTGCGTACCTACCCAGAAAGTACCCCTGCTGTCTTCAAGAATTGCACGCACTCTATTATTAATAAGGCTGTGCTGATCAGCAGGATTGTTAATGTAACGGCTAAATTTTCCCGTTGCCCTGTTGAGTTTATTTAAGCCACCATCATTACCCGCCCCAAAAGGATTACCGCTACCGACCCATATTGTTCCTTCTTTATCTTCATATAGCACTCTTACCTGCCCATTGCTTAATGTTGTTGAATCTTTATCACTATGACTATAGTAAATGGCTTTAGCTGATTTAGGATCAAGTTGGCAAAGTCCATCACTTCCACCTACCCATACAATACCGAGGTGATCTACAATAATAGCTTCGCCCCCCGCAATCTTTAGTTTATAGTGTGTAACAATACCGCTGGCTGAATTTATTTTATCAACATACCCCGGAAAAGGTAACCATACATTGCCCGAAGAATCTGCTGCAATATTTTCGAAGCCGTAGGACCGTATTGAATTGGCGTCAAAAGGACTATTTTTAAAAACTTTCATCCTGTAACCATCATATCTTTCAACTTGATTATTGCCTTGATCAACAAACCACATATAGCCCCACGTATCCTGTGTAATGCAGGATATTTTCCCAAGCGTAACATCCTTACTGCCACTAACCAGGTTAAAGACAAACGGTTTTTCCTGTGCTGAAATATCTTTCGAAAGCAGGCAAAGAAACAGGAATAAACATAAGAGGAGCCGTTGCATACGGGTAAATATTTGCTAAATATGAGTTTATATAACTATTATTCAGTATCCCGGGTTTTGTTTTAGATTTGGATTTACTGCTAATTGATCATCAGGGATAGGGAAAATTAAATATTTTGGATCACTCGGATAATTTTTTTCCTGGAAGGGCAAAAGAAATTTTTCAAACCGGATCATATCTTGTCTTCGCCATCCTTCCCACCAAAGTTCTCTTCCTCTTTCATTATATACATCATCAAGGCTAACCGAAGATAATGAAGTAGCTCCTCTTGATGGATAAGTACGAATAGCATTTACTATCGATTTAGCATTATCTCCATAAGAACCTGCTATAGTTCCGGTTCCTCCTCTTACTATTGCTTCAGCTTTCATAAGCAATACATCTGAAAGACGGAAAAAAACAAAATCATTATCAGGGCTAAAATAATTGGGCCAATCAGGAAAATATTTTATAGCTCGAATACCCGTCACCTGGAGATTTGATCCGGTTTCAATATTTTTTACTTCAGGGGTAAAAATTAAAGGAGCCCCTGTACCGTCTGTCAACGAATCGCCGGTAAAATAATCGTATTGCTGGCCTATAAGAAAACCTACGTTAATTTCATTAGAGGGATTAGGTGGCGAACCGGAACTGGAATAAACAACGCCTCTTCTTTTATCGATTGGTTCAAACTTATTATAAAAAACAGATAAAGTAGTCCATCCGTTAGTAGCGGGAGCCTGGCTATAATGCAACCCAATTATCCAGGCTAAAAACACATTGTTATTTGGAGTTGAACCTGCAACATTTAACAGTGTAAAGATATTTTCCTTGCCGATGGCGGTATTATCAGGAGCAAAATTATCAAAGTAGTTTGCGCTGAATGAAAAAGCATTGCTGTTGATTATTTCATCGGCAAGACTTATTACTTTATTCATATCGGCTGCGCCGAATACGGGGTTTGATCGGTTTTCATATACTGCTTTATTAAGATAGCATTTCATCAGCAGAAATTTTGCAGCGTATTTATTGGCTTTGTAAACAGGACCATCAGGTAAATTGGATTGTACAGCATTAATTTCACTGATAATATAATTAAGTGCATCCACGCCTTTTCTTACTCTGGCAGCTTTAATTAAACTTTCACCGGGATCACGATAAGGCACCTGGTCATACAAATCAAGAATTAAATACATAGCCCATGCACGGATAAATCTTGCTTCAGCTTGTTCCTGTGCTGTGGTATTATATCTTAATATATCTGTTGCTAAATAAACTAACCCATTTAAGCCTTTAAAACAATTACTTATTCTGTCATTATTTGATATCCATTTTTGCTGGTGAAGAGACCGCCATACACCGTTGTCATCCCAATCTGTTCCTCTTGTTGGCGCTATTGCTTCATCAGTACAAAGCTCCTGGAGTGGAAAAACAGTAAGGTGATCCGTAAATACAGATTCAAGGGAATTGTAAAGACCTTGTACCAGAATAGCCGTATTCGCTGTACCCGAACCGCCAACCTGGCCCTGTGTAAGGTCTCCCAGGAAATTTTCATGTAGCTTGGTGCAACTGTTTAAAAGTATTGCTCCAAGAACTATATACTTTATCAATGATTTTCGAAACATGGTCGGTACTTATTTATTTATAGCGAAAAGCTTAATCCAAAAATAATGGTTCTTGACGATGGGTAATGCGGTGCATCAATTCCAAGAGAAGGGATGCCGTTTATACTTGCATCAGCATTTGTTTCAGGACTAAAGCCAGGATATTTTGTTATGATAAAAAGATTTTGTCCTGTTATATTTATATTGACGTCTTTAAGAATATTCCTCACATTTCCTAACGCATAGTTAATCGTGAGGCTTGCCATTTTAAAATAATTTCCTTTAAATATAAATCTTGACGAAGGTGATTGCGAAGGATTGGCAACAGATTCTTTCACCGGGTTTTTAAACACAGACAATCCAATATTGCTTCCTATATTGATTCCTCCAACATTCAAGGCAAACATAAGAGGGGTGAAAAAAATATCTTGACCAAATGCTCCATACATATTTGCTGTAAGTGATAATTTTTTATAGTGAAGAGAAGGGCTGATACCCAATAAAACTTTCGGATTAGGATTACCAACATGATAGAAAGTAGCACCACTGTCCGCATAATTTGAAAAACCATCTTTATCAAATCCCAAAAATTTCCTGGTAAAAAAAGTATTCATTGGAAAACCGTTCTCGATTATTTGAATGGGGCCTGAAATAAAACCAGTGAATATAGGAGAGGGAAGGCCTGAAACATTATTTTTAAGAAATGTTGCATTAATATTTAAGTCAATTGCAAAATCTTTACTGTCGATTATTGATGTGTTTATTTGTACTTCAAGCCCTTTGTTCTGAATTTTGCCGGGAAGATTTATCCATCTTAGCGTTGCATCTGGCGGTGCAGGTTGAATGGGAGGGCTTGGGAATAATAAATTAGTAGTGGTCTTGTTAAAATAATCAAGGGTGCCTGAAATTCTATTATTTAATATTGAAAAGTCAAGACCAATATTATATTGGCGATCTGACTGCCATTTCAAATCAGGATTGGGATTGTTTACCTGTCTTATAATACCAGCATCAAAGAAAGAATACCTCGCCTGCGCAGAGCCCGCAGGGAATTCCTGGTTGCCTGTCTTACCCCAGCCTGCACGTACCTTGAGTGAGTTAATAAAATTTACTTTGAAAAATTTTTCATTACTGATGTTCCATGCTGCTGCAAAAGATGGGAAATAGCCATACTTGTTATTTTCTCCGAATTTTGATGAACCATCGGCTCTGAATGTTGCAGTCAGCAAATATTTTTCCTTATAGTTGAAAATAGTTCTTCCAAAAAAAGATTTTAACTGTGAAGTCGGATCTGCAAAGGAAGATATGCTGCGTCCATTCAAATCTGAATACTGAATATAGTTTGTATAGTCCAATCCGAAATTGCCAAAGCCTGTGCCAGCTACTCCCTGGCCGGTTAATGAAAATCCTTTATTCTTAAATTGAGTGTACTCATATCCTACAACGCCATCAAGGTTAAGGTCGGACAATATTTTTTTGTTGAAATGTAATGTATGAGTGATCTGGCTTGTCGTAAGCTCATAATTTTTTATAGTGGCAAAACCAGGTGGATTACCCTGCGGGACTATATCCTGATTTACTGAAGACCGTGCGATGCCGGTATTATAATTTATACTGAATAATAATTTGTATTCGAGCCAATCAGTTATCTTATAAGATGGGGAAACACTTCCCAAAAGCGTAGTAACTTTCAAATTGCCTTTTAATAATTCTGTTGCTGCTGCTGCGTTAAATGCACCATCCACTTTTTTGAAAGTTCCATCAGCATTTCTAAAGGACTCGGTAGGATTCCATTTAAGTGCTCCAAATATGATTCCTGAATTGCCAATATCTGGCAACGGAACATTCTGAATATATTGATTGGAATTAACATTTATTTCTACTCCAAGCTTTTTACTTTCCAGGAATTTAAAACTACTTGAAAGATCAATTCCATATTTTTTAAACCCAGTATTTTTAATAATGCCATCCTGGTCCAAGCGCATTGCCAGAGATGCGGTATTTCCCGTTTTCATTCCCTCCGCTGATGCCTATTGTATAATTACTTTGAAAGCCATGTTGCAAAATGGCATCTAAAGCATTTACATTACCACCTTTATCGAATGCCGGATTTACATTATAGTATTGAATGGCTTGCCGGAATTGATCCGCATTCAATACTTGTATTTTTTTCAAAATAGAAGTTACACCTGCAGAAGCCGCAATAGTTATTTTCGGAGGGCCTGACTGTCCTTTTTTTGTATTGATAATAATAACTCCATAAGCAGCTCTTGAGCCATAAATAGCCGTTGCAGAAGCATCTTTGAGAACATCAATACTTGCTATATCACCGGGATTAATAAAATTCAGCGGATTGTTGCCGGCCTGGAAAGATCTCCCGTCTAACGGAACGCCATCTATAACATACAAAGGCTGACCTGTACCTGTAAGTGCTGAATTACCCCTGATCTTTATAGCTGCGGCACCGCCCGGCTGACCATTATTATAAGTTATCTGCACTCCGGATATTTTACCCTGGATCAATTGATCAGGAGAAGTAAAAATGCCTTTATTAAAATCTTTTTCGGAAACAGACGCTACTGCCCCGGTAAGATCTTTTTTCTTTGCTGTTCCATATCCAATAACAACCACTTCATCCAGCGATGTAGCAGTGCCTACCAGCACAACTTCCACAAAATTGGAGGTGTCTACATTAATGACCTGTGGTGAAAAGCCTGTAGCGGAGATTGTTAGTGTTCTGACAGATAGAGGAACAGTAAGATGGAAATTACCCAAGCTATCAGTTTGTGTACCTGTGTGTGTGCCTTTTGCAATTACCGAGACATTGGATAAAACCGATCTGTCTTTGCTGTCGATCACGTTGCCGGTAACTGTTTTGCTTTGAGGGAATGCGACCTGCAACATAAGCAGGAGTGATGCACTGAGGGTAATTACTTTGAACAATTGTTTTATCATCATAAAACAGTTAGTAGTTTTATTTCGAAGCTCACTCCATAACCGGAATATTCAAGAGCACTTCAGTCCCTCCATCTCTTCCATCTGGCAGCACAAGGTCTTTAACCTTAATGCAAGCGCCTGATTTATTTTTTTGTTGGGTCATTGCAATGCGATCTGCCGTGATACGCATTCCCATTGACTTGTGTGTTAAGGTAGATTTGCTCTTTAATTCGGCCGCCTGTTTTCTGCCAATGCCATTATCCGTGATTTTGCAAAACAATATTTCTTCGTTCAGGTATAATTCAATCTCAAGATGGCCTTTTTCTTTTTTGTGCATTAATCCATGCCAGATCGCATTTTCAACATAAGGCTGAATGATTAGAGGAGGAACTTTTAACATTGTTGTATCAACTTCATCGTTTACTGAAATTTTATATTCAAACTTATTTTCAAATCGTAATGATTCAAGTTCCAGGTATAGCTCAAGCGCCTCTAATTCTCTATCCAATGGAATAAATGCTTCCTGCGAATTCTGAAGGATCAATCTCACCAGTCTTGAAAACTTGGAAAGGTATTCTGATGCCTGCAGTCTATTATTTTCAAGGATGAACATGTTAATGGAGTTAAGAGAGTTGAAAATGAAATGAGGATTCATTTGTGCCCTGAGAGCCTGCATTTCAAGCTCGCCTTTTTGTTGCTGTATTTCTACAAGCTGTTGCTCCTTTCTCCTGTTCTCCAATTGAGCATTTGCTTTTGTCACTAAATGCTGCAACTGGTCTTTTCTTCTTTTTAATTGAACGTTTCTGATTAGGAAAACAGCCAGCACCAAACCTATTATCAATGCAGCGATCAGGATGTTACGGTTCGTTTTTTCTCTTTGTAATTTTTGTTTCTCTACTATTTTTTCATTATCCAGCAAAGCAATTTGCTGCTCATAATTGTACGCCGCAAATTTTCCTTTTACCATGTCATTCGCCACTATTTCTTTTTGTGTTACATATTTTTGATAATATGCAAAAGCACTGTCCGGCTCATTTCTCTTCTGATAAATTTCATAAAGGATCTCATATCCATCCCGCATATACTGCTTTGCATGGGCGAGAATAGAAAGATCCAAAGCCTCACGAACATAGGCCAGGGCTTCGTTGTCTTTTTGTAAGCCAGAATATGTTTTTGCAATATCGATCAAAGATCTTTTTTGATAATTAATGTTAATGACTTTGCGATAATATTCCAAACCTCTCAGTAAAGGGGTGATTGCGCTATCGTATTTTTTTTGCCACAGATAAAATTCACCAATGCTGGCATGGTAAAAGGCAAGCTCGTCATTCGTTAATTGGGCTGTGTCAATCAGGTTGTAATAATACTGAGCTGAATCAAATTTGCCATTTAAGGCAAATAATTCAGGATAACTTATCCTCAACCAGATATTTGCATGTTGAAGGTCCGTGTTAGCAACCAGCTTGCGATAATAGTTTAAGGCCACCGCGTAATTGCCAAGCCTTCTTTGTAATTCGGCAAGTGTATAAAATTCTGTCAGTGTATCTTTTTTGCCATTAAAAGCGATATTGAGCTGTTGACTTTTTTCAAAGGCTTCAAAAGCCTTATCATATTCCCCGAGATCCCGGTAATTTTCATACTTAAATCCAAGCATGTCATACATCGCTCCCCTGTTGCCGTTTTTTTCAGCCCAATAAAACCAGCGGTCAAGGTATGGGGATGCCTCATCATAGCGGTATTGGCTAAATAGTGCGCAAACAACTGCCTTGTATGCATATTCTATCTTTCTTTTATCGGAGGTGCGGCTAAACCAGTCAATGGCGTCATGAGCCAATTGTTCGCCCTCGAAATAATCCCCCAAATTGATTGAAATACAGGCCTTCTGCCTATAGGAGTTAGCAATACCGCGTATGTAGTTAATTTTTTTTGATTCTTCATAAACCAGGTTTGCATAATAAGAGGCCGAATCCAGTTTGCGTTGGTAGCAGTATTCAACTCCTAATGCATGAAGGCACTCTATTCTGGCCGTGTCCTTAAGGCCCGGAAGAATTTTTTTTAAGCTGTCAATTTTATTGCTTTGGGCAAAGGATATGTTGCAAAGAAAGAACAGGATTGATATCAATGATATGCCTGCAAAAGATCTCATTTGTAAGTCAGGTTTTGGAATAATCAATAGAAGGTACAAAAAAGAATGATTGCATTCATTAATGCGCAGTTGGAATGTACAGTCTACGGGATTTGGAGGATAAGTTGCCGGAATTTCAGGATAACCTGTACAGCTTTCCCGGCATTCCGTTCACAACATTTTGCAGTTCTAAATTTAAGATGGCGGCAGCAATAGCACTGCTGCTTAATCCGCTTCGTAAATTTATTTCATCAATGTGTACGGTTTCTTTTTCATTTAAAATATCAATAATTATTTTTTCATCTTTGGATAGCTCAATAAAAATTTCCTTTTGTGATTTGGATTTTGTTTTTTGTTTCTTTTCTTCCCATCCCATTATTTCAATCAGTTCCTGTGCATCTGTAAGGAGCATTGCCTTGTTGCTTTTTATAAGATAATTACAACCTGCGCTTTTACCGTCGGTTACTTTTCCGGGAAATGCAAATACATCTTTGTTATATCCATTTGCCAGCTCGGCTGTTACCATGCTGCCGCCTTTGATTCCTGATTCAATTACAATCGTTGTGTCACTCATTCCGGCTACAATCCTGTTGCGGGTAGGAAAATTATGTTTATCGGGTTTTGTTTTACTTCGAAATTCTGTTAATAAACCACCGCCATTTTTCAACATGTCTTTAGCAAGATTAGAGTGTTCAGATGGATAAATTTGATCAAGTCCGTGTGCGAGCACTCCAACCGTCGGTAAATTATTTTTAACAGCCGCTTTATGTGCAAGGGCATCTACTCCATACGCCATTCCGCTAATGATCAAAATGTTTTGAGCCGATAAGTCTTCAATTAACTTGTCTGTTATTTTTTTTGAATAATCCGTATGGGTTCTGGTACCAACAATGGAAATGGTTTTCGATGCATTCAAATCAGCAGTTCCTTTGTAAAATAAAAGGGTAGGGGAGTCGTAACAATTCAATAACCGCTGCGGATAATTTTTATCAGTAATAAAGAGAGATTGAATTTTAAATTTCTCAAGAAATTTTATTTCTTCCTCAGCGTGTGAAAAATCAGTAAAGGTTTTAATGCTCTTTGCAGGCACACTTCCAATTCCTTCAAGATTTTCCAAAATTGATCTTTCAGCTTTGAAGATATTTTCGGCTTCACCAAAATGTTGGGCTAAAATTTTTGCACGTACACAACCGATGTTTGGTACTTCTGTCAGGGCAAGTTGGTATAACAAATCAGTGGTCAAAATAAAAACTAATAGATAAAAGATAAAAGTTGCTTAGCGAAAATAATTATTATCTATTCACTTTTATTTATTATCTATTGACCAATCACCTTCAACTCTGTTCTCCTGTTTTTTGCCTTTCCTTCTTCAGTGTTATTATCGGCGATGGGTTTTGTTTCGCCATATCCTTTTGCCACCAATCGCGATGAAGCAACGCCTTTACCGATAAGATAATTGACAACAGATTTTGCACGATTGTTTGAGAGAGCGAGATTATCTGCCGGTGCTCCGACATTATCGGTGTGACCACTGATCTCAATTTTCAATGTTGGGTTATCGTTTAACAGTTGGACAAGTTTGTCAAGCTCGATGAAACTCACAGGTTTTAATTCAAAAGAATTTGTTTCAAACTGTATATTTTTAAAAGCAAGCGATGCCCCCATTTCTATAGGCTGCAGACCAATATCTTTTTTATAAGTGCTGTCGGATTTTTCTTTGCTTAGCTCGTACAAATCAGTATAAAATAAAAACCCTTTCCTGTTCACGCTAAACGTATAATCTTTCCCAACAGGCAAGGTGATGAAATAATAACCCGTTTCATCTGTTTGCACTTTTGAGACAGTCTCGTTGGTTGCATTATCAGTAAGTTCTACTGTAGCCGGAATGCCCTTATTGTCTTTTACGTTAAATACGGTTCCTTCTACATACAGTGTTTTGGCGGGCCTGTCGCCAAGTGGCAATTCAAAACGATAGAGATCCAATCCGCCGCGACTGTCGGCACGGTCACTTGCGTAGTAGGCATCCACTCCATTTGCAGTAATAAAAAGGCTTCCATCGTTTGCGATCGTATTAATGGGATAACCCAGGTTTTCGGGAGCGTTCCATTCCGTAACATTTTTTCTTCTCATCATAAACAGATCGCTTCCTCCATATCCGGGTAAACCGTCGGAGGTGAAATAAAGAGTATTATTATCTGCATGAATAAATGGTGCAAGTTCATCGCCTTTGGTATTGACAAGCGGGCCCATATTTTCCGCTCTGCTCCATTTTCCATTTGCACCGCGGTAACTAACATACAGATCTTTGCCGCCATAACCACCGGGGCGATTGCTGCTAAAATACAGAGTCTTTTTATCAGGGCTTAGGCTCGGAGAACTTTCCCAAAATTCAGTATTGATGCCGGGCCCCATGTTAATAGGCTCACTCCAACCCTGCGGAGTTGAATAGGAAATATAGAGATCAAATCCACCCGCTCCTTTTCCCGGGAAGTTTCCGGCGAAGATCAGCCATTGTCCATCCTGTGAAATGTTTATCGCTCCTTTCGACGGTTCCTCATTTATACTTCCGCTGATAATTTTTGCTTTTCCATATTGATGATTTGGAAGCAAAGTGCTTTCTATAAAATCTTCGCGAATGCCTGCCCCTCTTCTTGTAAAAACAAATAAACTGTCATTAATAGTAATAGAAGGATAGTATTCTGAACCAGCTGTGTTGATACTGTCCCCCAGGTTCATCGGGGTAAATTGATAAGAAGAGTTGGGATGTTTGGCTGCATAGTCAACAGCAAATTCATAAGTTGTTTTCCTGTATTCAGCGGCACGTTTTGTTGCAGGTATTATTTTTTCACTGCTTAATAGTGAATTTATGGTTTTCAGCGCTTCTTCAAATCTTCCCTGCCCGGCGAGATCAATGGAATAAGGCAGCTTATATTCGTTTGTATAATTTGAATCTATGGCAAATGCTTTTTCATAATTATCGGTGCTGTTCTTATAATCTTTTATTTCTCCATACATGCCACCTAATGATAAATATGCGTCGACATATTCAGGTTCTATTTTGATGCATTGATTAAGAATATCGATAGCTTCATTAAAATTACCGGCTTCTGCTTTTTGTATCGCCTGCGTGTACAGCGTAAAAGCTTTTTTGTTCACTTTCAGCGGATCGTATTGAGCAAACAGGCAGTTGAAAGCCGGAAGGAAAAAGATAAAAAGGCTAATAAAATTTCGTACAGTTTTCATTGATAAAAGGATCAGTTTAGTAAAAACGCATCAGCTCAATTTTTATTCCACGAAAATTGAAATTAGTGTATTGTAATTGATTTTCACCTGTAGTTAACAGCTTTAGTCTCTCACGGCACATTAATATATTTATGTATCTGCAAACTCAATTCCCATCTGGGGTTTGCTTTTATGTAGTCAATGATCAATGGAGTCATTTGTGCAGCCTTATCCCATTCCGGTTGCAGGTATAATCTACATTCGGGCGAAACCGGGCTTGCATATTTTTCCGCCCAGTTGAAGTCGGATTTATTAAAGATGATAACCTTCAATTCATTTGCTTGTGGAAGAATTTCCGGTAAGGGAAATTTGAATTTTTTGGGTGACAGACAAATCCAGTTCCAATTTCCTGATAGCGGATAAGCTCCTGAAGTTTCAAGATGTGTTTTAAGTCCGGCTTTTTGTAATTCTTTCGTGAGTCCCGTCAGATCATGCATCAATGGTTCGCCGCCGGTAATAACGACAATTTCTGCCGGTGTTTTTTCAATATTCGATATTAGATCTTCAATTCTAAATAGAGAATGCTTCTCCGCATCCCAACTATCCTTCACATCGCACCATGTACAACCGACATCGCATCCGCCAAGCCGGATAAAATAAGCAGCTTTGCCCTGGTGATAACCTTCTCCCTGTAAAGTGTAGAAGTGTTCCATGATGGGGAGCACAGATACAATTTCGGATTTAGGATGTATGATTCCGGATTTCATTTATTATATTAATGATATTTCTTTTCCTTTTTGGGGTAAACATTTAGTTTATTTTTTAACCATTAAGTAGTTAAGGAACATTAAACCTTAACTATTCTTAGTTTCTTAATGGTTAAATTATTTGGATACATGAGCAACAATTAAACAATTCAGTCAGTTTTTCATTTTACATGCGTGGAAAGTATTTTTTAACAGCGCGGCAATTGTCATAGGACCCACGCCACCGGGCACCGGTGTTATCCATGAACATTTTGGAGCCACCGATTCAAATTGCACATCCCCTTTTAATTTAAAACCGCTTTTTTTTGTAGAATCAGGTTCCCTTGTAATTCCTACATCGACCACAACACAGTTTTCTTTTACCATATCAGCGGTCACAAATTCAGGTCTGCCTAATGCAGCTACAATAATATCGGCCTGCAAACAGATATCTTTTATATTCTTTGTTTGTGAATGACAAATGGTGACGGTGCAATTTCCCGAATCAGAATTGTTGCTTAATAGAATGCTGATAGGTCTGCCAACAATATTACTGCGACCAAGCACCACCGCATGCTTTCCTTTTGTTTCAATTTTATAATACTGTAATAACAGAATGATACCATAAGGTGTAGCTGAAATGAATGCGGGAAGGCCCTGCACCATTTTTCCAACATTTACGGGGTGAAATCCGTCCACATCTTTATCGGGATCAATTGTATCGATCACCATTTCATCTGATATATGTTTGGGCAATGGCAGCTGAACTAAAATACCATCTACATCAGGATCACTGTTTAGTTCCCTTATCTGCTCTAACAGTCGTAATTCAGTGACGCTTTCTTCAAATCGTATTAACGTTGATTTAAATCCAACTTCTTCACATGCTTTTACTTTAGCAGCTACGTATGTTTCACTTGCTCCATTATTGCCCACTAAAATAGCTACGAGGTGAGGCGATTTTTTTCCTTCAACAGACAACTGCGCTGTATCTAATTTCAACTGATCTTTTATAGCCTGAGCTGCTTTTTTCCCATCTAAAATTTGCATGGCGCAAAGATAGGGAATGGGGAATGCGAAAGGTAAATGGAATTGTCATCCTGAACTTGTCAAAGGATGGAATTTAATATTTGAAATTTGGTGTATATTGAAATATTAAACCAAAACTGCCTGTGAGAATTTTTCTAAGTTTCCTGCTTCTTTATTTTCCACTGGTCCCATTTTCTCAGACTGTTCGCAGCCCTGTGTCAGCTTCGTATATTGGGCTGGGTGCTTACAGCAACAGTCACATCGATGTTTTCTCTTTTCATTCAAACCAGGCATCACTTGCCGGAATCAAAAATGCTACAGCAGGTATTTACGGTGAAAAAAGATTTTTATTAAATGAGCTTGGTTTATATGATGCTGCCATTGCTTTGCCGACTTCTTCTGGAAATTTTGGATTGGATGCACGGTATTATGGTTTTTCGGATTATAACGAGGGTCAGTTTGGACTTGCTTACGCAAGAAGCCTGGGAAGCAAAGTGGACGTTGGTGTGCAATTTAATTATTATGACGTTCGTGTGGCCGGATATGGAAATGCATCCACAATAAATTTTGAAGTGGGTACGATCTTACATCTTACTGATAATTTAAATGCAGGCTTGCATGTATACAATCCTGTGCCGGGAAAATTAGGTAAAAATGAAGACGAAAAGCTTGCTTCCATTTACTCGGCAGGTGTTGGCTTCGAAGCTTCAAAGAAATTTTTTATGAGTGTAGAAGTGGAAAAAGAGGAAGATAAACCAGTGAATGTAAATGCAGGATTACAATATAAATTTATTCCGCAACTACTGGCAAGGGCAGGCGTTTCTGCGGCTACATCAACAATGTATTTCGGAATTGGGTTTGGATGGAAGGCTATGCGATTTGACGCGACAGCGAGCTATCATCCGCAACTAGGGGTTACTCCCGGCATATTGCTGCTCTTTAGCCCCCATCCCCCAAAGGGGAGTAATTGAATTCTTTTTATCAATGAAAAAACTGTTTATCATATTATTTACTATTCATTTTTCATTGCTCTCTTCAGAACAGGAGATTCCACCCGCCACCGAAGAGAAACTGGAAAACTTAACGGATGCACAACAGGAGGAGATAAATGATGATTCTTATTTACAACAACTCGAACATTTTAAAAAGCACCCACTTAATTTAAATATTGCTGATGCAAATGAATTAAAGGAATTGATTTTTCTTAATGATCTGCAAATTGATAATCTTATATCTTACCGGAATCTTCTTGGTAAACTTATCAGTATTTATGAATTACAATCTATACCTGCCTGGGATGTTGGAATCATAAAAAAAGTTTTGCCTTATGTAACTGTAAGTAACGCAGTATCGGCCGCCGAAGACCTTAAAACGAGATTTAAAGCTGGAGATCAAAGCATGCTTTTTCGCTATTCTGAAATCCTGGAAAAATCAAAGGGCTTTGATAATACGACATCAGGAACAAAATATTTAGGAAGCAGGGAAAGATTATTTTTCCGCTATCGTTATCAATATAAAAATCTTTTGCAATTTGGGATCGTTGGCGATAAAGATGCCGGTGAACAGTTTTTTAAAGGTGTACAGAAGCACGGTTTTGATTTTTATTCTTTTCATGTATTTGTCCGAAAGATCGGAAAGATACAGGCACTGGCGCTGGGAGATTTTACGGTAAATATGGGACAGGGTTTGATCCAATGGCAAAGCCTTGCATTTTCAAAAAGTGCTGATGTTATGGACGTAAAAAGGCAATCAGCTATACTCAGACCTTATAGTTCTTCAGGTGAGGTTTACTTTCATCGTGGTGCGGGTGTCACTATGAAATTTGGAAAGGTCGAAGCCACGGCTTTTGCCTCCATTCGTAAACTAAGCGCAAACTTTGTAGCCGATACGGTGAACAGGGAAGATTTTATTTCGTCATTTCAGAACTCGGGTTACCATCGTACGCAAAGCGAAATTGATGACAGAAATAATCTACGCCAATTTGCTTTTGGCGGAAACCTGACTTACAGGCAACGGAGCTGGCACATAAGCATTAATGGTGTTGCATATAATTTTTCGTTGCCTTTGGTTAAAAGAGACGAGCCTTATAATTTATTTGCAATCGGAGGAAAGAGTTGGAGTAACCTTAGTGTTGACTACAGTTATACTCATAACAATTTTCATTTTTTTGGTGAAACCGCCATTGATAAAAATTTTAATAAGGCAACTATAAATGGACTGTTGGTAAGTGTTGATCCAAGGGTTGATCTTTCAATTGTTCAAAGAGCCATTGACAAAAAATACCAGTCTGTTTATGGAAATGCTTTTACTGAAAATACATATCCTACAAATGAAGACGGTATCTATGCCGGGGTAAGTATAAGACCGTTGGCCGGATGGCGGCTGGACATGTTCGCGGATTTTTATCGTTTTCCGTGGCTTAAATATTTAGTGGATGCACCCAGTTATGGAAAAGATTTTTTGGCACAGATAACATTCACTCCAAATAAACAATTGGAAATTTATTCGCGATTTAAAAACAAATCAAAAGAAATCAATCAAAGCGGTAACATAGCAGTTACAAATTATTTAGTGATGATTCCAAAACAAGACTGGCGCACACAAATAAACTATCGAATCAATTCGGTCATTACACTTCGTGAACGTATTGAAATGTTATGGTACGATGAAAAAGGTGGTAACCGGGAAAATGGGTTTTTAAGTTTTTTTGATCTTCTATACCGGCCATTATTAAAACCATATTCCGGAAATATAAGATTGCAATATTTTGAAACTGATGGATACAATTCGAGGATATATGCCTATGAGAATGATGTTTTATATGGTTATTCTATTCCTGCTTTCTTCAATAAAGGTTATCGGTATTATATTAATATGAACTATGATTTAAGGAGAAATTTATCATTCTGGCTAAGGTGGGCACAAACTATTTATTCAGACCAAAACAGTATCGGAAGCGGATTAGACGAAATTGCCGATGATCACCGCAGCGAAATTACTATCGAAGGGCGATGGCAATTTTAAATAGTCAGCATTAAATTTTTTTTAATGTGATTGGGGTGCAAAAATTTTTTAAGATCGCGCAGCAAATTGAACTATGGCCTTGTCATTAATATTCCACGGCTAACTGCTTATTTGTTTTACTCGACTGGCTAACTGCTTATTTTATTTTTTGCCACATTTTTTCTTTCCTTGAAAGGCTAACCATTTTAGTTAAGTCTTAAAGCACCTATAAAGAAAAATAGGGATCCAAAAATGGATCACTTTTTATATGCCTGGATAGAGTGGAGAGGATTGGATTATCTTCAATTAACTCCCCGTGGTAGACGCTCTTTCTGCAATTCCTTTGCAGTTTCCTTATCCTGTGAATGCGCAAAATGTAAATGGAGTAAATTATGAACCCGCTTCGGCAGCCATTGGCGGAGATGATGTAATCACCAATTTGTGGTTTGATAATTTTTGGTTTTTTTATCCCTGTAGAATCAAAAAAGCTGTCTGATATGACAGCTTTTTGATTTATGGCCGGTCCGGAAATACTAGGTAAAAAATTCTTCTTTTTTATTAATTGTTAAAAATTTCTTTCTTTTGCGCAGCATTCCAGAAGTCAGGACTGTCTCTTTTTGAGTGTCCTATCCTTTTGGATGGACGGTTTACATTGAAAACTTATTGCATTTAACTAAAATTGTCTTTCACATGAGAAAACTTGCATCACTGCTGTCAGTGCTGATGTTGCTATGCACATTTGCGCTGGGCCAAACCCGAACTGTAAGTGGCGTAGTTAAGGACGAAAAGGGAGAGCCTGTTCCTTTTGCCACTGTTCAGGAAGTGGGAACCAAAAATGCGGCGCAAGCCGATGCTAGCGGTTCTTTTTCAATCAAAATTCAACAAGGGGCAAAATTGCTTGTAACGGCAGCTGGTCATGCTTCGCAGACTGTTACCGTGACAGGAGATGTGGTTGGCGTTACATTACCCACTACGGCGACTCAATTATCAGAAGTTGTTGTAACGACGGCTTTTGGTATCAAACGTTCGCAAAGAGTGACACCTTATAGTTCACAGGTTATTGGGGATGAACAATTACATATCATTCCGCAAACAAATATCAATAGTGCACTCGCAGGAAAAATTGCCGGCGTTCAGTTTAGGGGACAATCTCCAATGAAACTCGACAACCAGGGTGCATTAAGGATCAGAGGAGGTTTGGACCTAACGGGCGATGTTGCACCTATCTACGTAATTGACGGATCGGTTACGGGTTCATTTGACATTAATCCTGACGATGTTCAGGATGTGACAGTTTTAAAAGGAGCTAATGCTACTACACTTTTCGGCGACATTGCTAAAGGCGGTGCCATCGTAATTAATACTAAAAAGGCGGCAGCAGGCAGAACTTCGATAGAAGTCAACCAGGGTATGACCTTTGACAGAGTTTATATTTTGCCGATCTATCAAAATAAGTATGCAGGTGGTGCTTCTTCGGATTTAACCCGATTTACGTGGCAGCCGGGTATGCCGGACGCGTGGCAATCATTAGACGGTAAGTATTATCCTGAATATACGGATGATGCGAGCTGGGGACCAAGAATGGTCGGACAGGAATACATTCCATGGTATGCATGGAATCCCAATAATCCTGAATCAGGAAAAACTGCAAGACTGGTTCCTCAACCTGATAATGCACGTGATTTTTATAATACTGGAATTACATCAAATACCAATGTTGCTTTTTCAAAAGGCTGGCAAGGCTCTGGGCTTAGAATTTCTTACACTAACCAGTCTGTGAGAGGCATGATACCTAATTCAATGTCTTATAGAAACACTTTGTTCGCAACATTTACTACCGAATTAAGCGCTCATTTTACTGTATCATCTAATATAACATACAGTAACACTATCATAAAGGGAGAATTTAATGATGGATATGCTAATCAGTCTTCAGGTTCATTCAGCTCTTGGTTCCATCGCGATTTGGACATGAATAAGCTGAAAGAATATAAAGATGTAACGACACCAATCGGAACCTATCCAAGCTGGAACCTTGGTGCTAACCCCGGTTCTGCAGGAGTTGTAAATAGTGTTTACAAAGGGAACTATTGGTATAATTATTACTCCTATTTCGAATTAATAAACAACAAACAAAGCAGGGATTATCTTACAGGAAATGCTTCACTTACTTATAAACTGAATAATAATTTCAAGGTAACAGGTACAGTCCGCAGAAATTCTATTACACGCTTTTACGAAAATATCGTCCCCTCTGCACTAGAGGCCAGCGCTACTCAAACCGGTGTGAAGGCAGCTTACTCAACTGGTACGACACAGGGTACATCTCTTTTAAATCCTAATATTACATCCTTTGATGCAGTTGCTACGTATACTCAGAGCTTTTTGAATAATAAGTTAAATGTAAATGTCAATGCTGGTGGATCGGACAGTCGCATGAAATGGTACTCGACAGAGATGGCTACAAAGAATGGATTAAATGTGCCGGGCTTATATGCAATTTCAAATTCCAAAGACCAGCCTACTTTAACTAATAACCGTAATCAATGGGAAAATCGTGCGGCTTTTGCAGCAGGAGATGTGGAATGGAATAAAATGGTAGATGCGAGCTTTGCAATAAGAAATGACTGGTATTCTACCTTATTACCGACAAATAACAGGCTGCTATCTCCTTCAGCAGGGTTAAGTTTTTTCTTTAGTGATTTAACGAAAGATGCATTACCATGGTTAAGCTTTGGTAAAGTCTTTGGAAGCTGGGGTAAGAAACCAACCTCCGGATTTAATACAGGCATCAATCCGTATTCAGTTAATTTCACTTATACGATCAATCAAAATAAATGGGGTAACAATTTCTTAACGGCAACTCCCAACCAGGCAATCGATCCTGGTGTTCAGGGATCGCTTATTACTACATATGAAGCCGGCGTGGACCTGAAATTTAAGAATAACAGGTATGGGTTAAATGTTGTGTACTATAATGAAACGTCTCAGAATGCTCCTTTTAGTGTGCCTATTTCAGGTTACAGTGGCTTTACTAATTACCTTACGAACATTTCATTTATTAAAAGAACAGGTATAGAAGTAGTAATTGATGCAAGAATAATGGCGAGAAAGGATTTTTCATGGGATATCACTAAAACATTTGGTAAGTTAATGTCAAATCCTGTTAAGGAAACCGACACCGCAGGCAACCGTGTACAGATATCAACCGGTGCCGCCTTCAGTGGGATTGTGCCTCCTAAAGTTTACCAGGTAAAAGGAAAAGCGTGGGGACAATTAATAGGTACTGCTATTAAAAGAAATGCAGATGGTATTGTTGAGGTGGATCCTAGCACAGGGTTATATGTAGGTGAACAGAATCATGATTTTGGAACTGTAGTACCCAAGGTTACAGGTGGCCTGGTAAATACATTCACTTACAAAAATTTTGTTTTGAATTTTAATCTCGACTACCAGTTTGGCGGTAAGTTCTTCTCCCTGTCTGAAATGTGGGGAACTTATTCAGGATTGTTAGCACCAACAGCAGCCACCAATGATAAAGGATGGAACGTGAGAGACGATGTATCAATCGGAGGAGGAGTACATGTAGTAGGCGTGTCTTCAGTTGACGAAAAAACTCCTGTTGATATGTACGTAGATGTACAAAGTTATTCCCACAACCTGGGAGGCAGCAATGCAATTGCGGACTATTTTGTTCATAGCTTAACTTATGTTAAGCTCAGGGAAATTAGCCTGGGTTATAACCTGCCTGTTCAGAAATTCGGGGTAAACTGGCTGAAAGGAATTACTGTTACAGCAGTGGCCAGGAATCCTGTTATTATATATAGAGAATCAAGAAATTTTGATCCTTCGGAAATTTCAGGTGTTTATGGTGAAGACGGTCAATTCCCTGGTACACGCGGAGTTGGCTTCAATTTAAAAGTCCTCTTTTAATTAAAAAATTCAAAATAATGAACTATAATAAAATTATTTTGGGTGTAGGAATAGCGTCTATGTTGGCTGTTTCTTCATGTGATAAGATCAAGGATTTTAAGGATCTTAATGACAACCCCAACCAAACAACTACCCCAATTACTTCTGCATTGCTAACAAATGTGGAATCAAACATGGGTGCACAATTGGTTTTTGACGCAGGCGGGATAAATACTGGTTCGGGACTTTACGCCCAGTATTTTTCAGAGACGCAGTATACAGAGGTTTCCCGTTATAATAAGCCTACCTACAATTATGATGGGTATTATGCAGGCGTGCTTGAAGATTTGCAGAATATCATTAATTACAATTCTGATCCGGCAACCGCTGACGCGGCTGCAGCTTACGGATCTAACCAAAATCAGATAGCAATCTCCCGCATTATTAAAGCACATTACATTAAAATGCTCACTGATGCAGTAGGAGATCTTCCATATTTTGATGCATTAAAAGGAAACAGTGGTGTTATTTCAGCCCAGTATGATAATCAGCAAGCCATTTACGCGGATTTGTTGAAAGAACTTACTGAGGCTGTTGGTCAGTTTGATGATAATGGTGCTACCGTGCAGGGTGATATAGTGTTTGGCGGTGACGTAAGTAAGTGGAAAAAATATGCAAACTCCTTACGCTTGCTTCTTGCCTTGAATATGGAAAAAGTAGATCCTGCAACCGGAAAGACTGAGTTTCTGGCGGCATTAAACGATCCTGCTGGAGTTATTTCAAGTAATAGCGATAATGTAGTGATTAACTATCCCGGTGGCAGTTTTCCTCATCCTACTTATAATTATTATGTATTAACTCAACGCCTTGACTATGCGGTTAGTAAAACGATGATAGATCAGCTGTCTTCTACAAGCGATTCCAGGCTGGGTATATATGCGACTTCAAGTGTTGGATTCCCTTACGGATTAACGAGAGATGATGCGGTTGCATTTGCAGGAGCAAATGCCGATTGGGCACGAATACTGAAACTTGCACCTGGTGATCCTGATCACAGTTATCAAAAACAGGATGCATCCTTAGTAGTAATCGGCGCTGCTAATATCGACTTGGCAAGGGCGGAAGCGGCTCAACTCGGATGGACATCTGAAAATGCAGCTACTTTATTTGCTGCCGGCATACAGGCGAGTTATGATCAATGGGGCTTAGGAAGTGCAACGAGTTATATTTCAGGTTTGGGAGTTCCTGATGCTCAAAAAATTGCCACGCAGGAATGGGTGTCATGGTTCCCAAATGGTTTGGAAGGGTGGGATGTTTATCGTCGCACAGGTTACCCTTCTCTTACGCCGGCGCCCGGCACAACAACAGGAATCCCGAGAAGAACAACTTACGGAACGAATGATTACAGTTACAATGCGAACAATGTAGCAGATGCTGCGGGAAGATATACAGTTAATGGATTGCCGGACTCTCAATGGGGCAGAATCTGGTGGGATAAAAATTAAAACTTATAAACTATTTCAATATGAGAAATTTAAAATTTTTAATTAATACATCTCTGCTATTCTTGCTGCTTGCAGTGATAATTGTAAGCTGCGTGAAGAAGGATGATTATTATAAAGCGGATTCTACAGAACCTAATAGGAAGCAAGTGGTGCAAATTATTGGAGCTGATGGTTTGATAACTTTTGCCCGTGATGTTAAGCCGACCAATGACACATTTATTTTGATTGATCTGCGTCGATATCCAAATAATGAGGCTGAGTTAAATCAATCGTTAAATGTGAAATTACAATCTGATCCAACTTTGATTGATGATTACAATACAGCAAATGGAACCGGATTTTTAGAAATGCCTTCGAATGCATATACGCTTTTATCAGATATCAGCAATATTACATTTGCACCAGGAGAAGCAATAAAGGAAATTAGAATTAGTGTGGATCAAAGCCAATTAGACCTTTCAGAACAATATGCACTGGGTATTTCGATTGCGGACCCCGGAACAAATGCTGTGGCCAATGGTAGTTTAGAAAATGCCCTTTATCAGATTGGTGTAAAAAATAAATACGACGGAAAATATAGTGTTACCGGTACAATGGTGGATTATTCTAATGCCGGTCTTACAGGAAATTATCCCTGGGATGTAGAGTTGCGTACCTCGGGACCCAATTCTGTAATAGTATGGGATGTGGCTAATGACTATGTATTACATCAAATTTTAAGCGGACCCGACTGGAGCTATTATGGCAGTTTCGGAATGGAATTTACATTTGATCCTAACACAGATCAGGTTGTAAGTGTAACAAATCCTTATGGACAACCTTCTGGGAATGGAAGGTCTGCTGCACTTGACCCGTCAGGAACAAATTTATGGGATGCATCCACAAAAAATTTAAGTGTAAAATACTGGATGGACCAACCGTCCGTAATTACTCCGCATAGAGTAAGTTTCGATGAACTGTATACATATAAAGGACCAAGATAATTTTTCGGCAAAATCAAAAAAGAGCTATCGCAAGATGGCTCTTTTTTTTAGTGCTATCATGTTCTTACTTTTACAGTAATATAAATACATTATGCCCGATCAGCCTCAAGTTCAAAATCAACTCAATATTGAAATTTCTGAAGAAGTAGCAGAAGGGAACTATGCTAACCTTGCCATCATTACGCATTCGCATTCAGAATTTGTAATTGACTTTGTAAATGTAATGCCGGGTACTCCGAAGAGTAAAGTAAAATGTCGTGTGATACTTACACCCCAACATGCTAAAAGATTGATGAAAGCCCTTACTGAAAATATCAGTCGCTACGAGGCCGCAAACGGTCCCATTAAAGACATTGAAGAAGTCCAGATCCCTTTTAATTTTGGAGGACCTCCGGCGCAAGCATAAATAATAGATAACAATGAATACTTAATCGTAATCGTTGGGCTAATAATTGTTATTATTATCATCCGTCACCTGAAGAATTATCATCTTACAAAATTCCTTCGTCGGCAAAACTGAAATAGCCCGCGTCGCTTACAATAATGTGATCAAGCACTTTTATATCAAAGTATGTGGCAGCTTCTTTTATTTTCTTTGTAATTTCTTCATCCTGCCTGCTTGGCTTTAAACTTCCGGAAGGATGGTTGTGACAGAGAACAATACTTACCGCATTTTCTTCAAGGGCTTTTTTCAGAATGATTCTTGGATCAGCTACAGTTCCCGTTATCCCTCCCTCGCTGATAATTTCAATATGATTGATCTTGTTCGACTGATTTAAAAAGGCCACTGCAAATACTTCACGGTTGTGATCTTGAAAAAGTACCTGCAGATAATTAGCAAAATCCCGACTTGTGGACATTACAGGTTTTTGGAGATAATTACCTGCCTGTCGTCGCCTTCCTATTTCTAATGCGGCAACTATAGTTATGGCTTTTGCCTCCCCAATACCTTTAATCTTCATTAATTCCTTTACGGTTAGTTTCCCAAGTTCATTGAGGTTATTTTTCCCTAACTGGATGATCTCTTTTGCCAGATCAACCGCGCTCTTATCTCTTGTACCGTGATGCAAAAGAATAGCGATTAATTCTGAATCGCTTAAATGAGCAGCACCATGATTTAGTAATTTTTCCCTTGGCCGGTCGTCTTTTGCCCATTGTTTGATTGAGTATTTATGCTCTTGCATGGATAAGGGTAAGTAAATATTTTTATTATTAAATAATTCAAATGTGAAAATAGCGCAATTTGAAAATTAAATTACACGTTATCGCATAGTTGAGCCATTTTTCTTTGAATTATCCGAAAAGCTTGACCCTTTGAAAAACTTTAAAATTCAATCCTTATGAGACGCAAAACTTCAACCGCTATGGGAGCGTTGCATCCTATCCTTTTCTTTGCCGGTGTATATGTAGTCGTACTTCTTTTTTCGATTTTTATTTGTTCAACCATTTTTTACAGCTGCAACGCAAACAAAACTGAAGTGGCTAAAAAAGAACAGAAGGCCTCTCCTTCAAATGGTTTTACAACGGCTACCATTTCTGTCGTCAAATAAGTTGCACAACTGAATTTCCGGAGAATTAATTTTTCGACCACTTCGGTCTGAATGGCTGTTAATTTATATCTTCGCCGCGCTGAAGGATAATGATCCCATTGATGAAATCCTTCGCCTTTTCAGCCATGCAAATGCAACCTTCCGCAAAAATTTTTTCAGGAACCGGCTCCCAGGAATTGGCCGAACAAATTTGTAAACGATACGGGTGCCAGTTAGGCCGAATTAATATTCAAAAATTTAGCGACGGGGAACTTTGTCCCATTTTTCTTGAGAGTGTAAGAGGAGATTACGTTTTCCTCATCCAAAGCACCCATTCACCAACTGATAATTTGATGGAACTGCTGCTAATGATCGATGCAGCACGAAGAGCCTCGGCTTACAAAATAATAGCTGTGATTCCTTATTATGGTTATTCGCGGCAGGACCGAAAGGATAAGCCACGTGTGGCCATTGGCAGTAAGCTTGTTGCTAATCTGCTGACGGCAGCCGGAACTGACAGGGTAATAACAATGGACCTTCATGCACCTCAAATCCAGGGATATTTCGACATCCCTGTGGATCACCTTGACAGCTCAGCAGTTTTTATCCCGTACATACAAAATTTGAAGCTGGAAAACCTTACCTTTGCCGCCCCCGATGTGGGAGCAGCCAACCGCATTCGGGAAATTGCCAGCTATTTCGAGGCTGAAATGGTAATATGTGACAAACATCGCAAGCGGGCAAACGAAATTGCCAGCATGCAGGTGATAGGTGATGTGAGCGATAAAGACATAGTGCTGATTGATGATATTTGTGACACTGGTGGTACGTTGGCAAAAAGTGCAGCTCTTTTAAAGGAAAAAGGTGCAAGAAGTGTAAGGGCCTTAATTACTCACCCGGTATTAAGCGGCAACGCTTACGAGAATATTGAAAATAGTGTGTTGGAAGAATTGGTTATCTGCGATACAATTCCGATTGATAAAAAGCGAACAACCAAGATTAAAGTACTTTCCGTTGCCGAACTTTTTGCAATAGCGATCAGGAATGCATATGAGAATAAAAGCATCACAAGCTTATTTATTCATTCGCAGAGAAAGGGTTAATGCCAATCACTGTTTCGCAAACAGAAGTAAAAAATAAACAATCATAAAATGAAAACAATTACAATCGAAGGACAACTGAGGACCGAACTTGGCAAAGGAGCCACCCGCCAACTTCGCTCTCGGGGACTTGTGCCCGGTGTAATTTACGGAGGTGCAAAGGAGATTAATTTTTCCGCTCCTGCCATCGCATTTAAGTCATTAGTGTACACACCGGACTTTCAGTTTGCAGAGGTAAAGCTAAATGAAGAAACCTATAAATGTATTATGAAGGATCTTCAGTTTAACAAGGTAACGGATGAATTAATACATGTGGATTTACTTGAACTTGTAGAGGATAGAAGAGTGATTGCTGATATTCCTTTAAAATTTGTCGGTAGTCCTGTTGGAGTAAAGGAAGGAGGCAAACTGCGGATTAAAATGAAATCTTTCAAAGTAAAGACCTATCCAAAGTATTTGCGGGAGAACATAGAGGTTAATATTGACAATCTTGAACTCAATGGCAATGTCAGGGTGCAGGATGTGCAGGTAGAAAATTATGAGATTATGAATTCGCCGCGTATACCTATCGCGTCTGTTACACTTACCCGTGAACTTAAACAAGAAGAAGCGGCTGCTCCAACTGCTGCTGCAACACCTGCTGCCGGTGCTGCTGCAACTGCGTCTGCAACACCTGCTCCGGCTACAGCCGCAAAAAAATAGTCTTTTATATTTTGACGCAAAACCCTGTCGGCACCGACGGGGTTTTCTCTTTAAACTAATTAATTTTTAGTTCCCTTAATCTATTGTAACCTTTATATTTGAACGCTTGAAAATTTAGAATGAAATTTCTTATCGTTGGTTTAGGCAATCCTGGAAATGAATATGCTCATACGCGTCACAATATTGGATTTGACGTGCTGTATGCATTTGTAACAAAACACGGTGGTATTTTTAAAACCAGCAGACTGGCTTATACAGCAGAAATAAAATGGAAGAGCAAATCTTTTTTTTGTATTTGCCCGACTACATACATGAACTTGAGCGGGAAGGCTGTTAAATATTGGATGGATAGAGAAAGGATTGCTTTCGAAAACATTTTGGTGGTTGTAGATGAATTGGCTTTGCCGTTAAATAAGCTTCGTCTTCGTCCATCGGGGAGCGATGGCGGTCATAATGGATTAAAAAGTATACATGAATCATTGGAAACAACCAATTACCCGAGGCTTCGTTTTGGGATAGGCAATGGCTACCCCAAAGGCATGCAATCTGAGTTTGTATTAGGTAAATGGAATAAGGAAGAAGAGCCTCTTCTTAAATTGAAAATTGATAAGTCTGTCGAGGTCATTGAGACTTTCGCAACTGTCGGAATAACAGCGGCTATGAACCAGGTAAATAACAAAGAGTTTGCTGTATGATAACCGTTTTTTCTATGCCCTGGTCTTTTAAGTTTTTTTTATGTTTAATGAGAGGTATTACTTATTTTAGCACCCCAACCCAAAAGATTCTCTCGTTAGAATCCAATTTAGCTAATGAAAACCTGAATATATGGGATAACAACCCTATAAGGTATCCGATGTATTTACTTAAAACCACCTGATGTATGAAGATTTTCTGCGTAGGCCGTAACTATGTTGCACATGCCAAAGAATTGGGTAATGAAATACCTGATGAACCAGTTATTTTCATGAAACCAAAGAGTGCATTATTGCAACCTCATACGCCGTTTTATTATCCCGAGTTTACGAATGAGCTTCATTATGAATGCGAACTTGTTTTGCGAATCAGCAAGAACGGAAAATATATCCAGGAAAAGTTTGCCAGTAAATATTATGACGCTGTTACAGTGGGCATTGATTTTACAGCCCGTGATATTCAAAATCAATTGAAAGAAAAAGGATTGCCCTGGGAAAAGGCAAAGGCCTGGGATAATTCAGCCGCTGTGGGCAAATGGATACTTTTCCCGAATATTAAAAATAAAAAAGACATTAATTTCTGCCTTTATAAAAACAAAGAGTTGGTTCAACAAAGCAACTCCAATTTAATGATACATAGTTTTGATACGATTGTTTCTTACATCTCTACATTCTTCTCTGTTAATATCGGCGATCTCGTTTTTACCGGCACTCCCGCAGGGGTGGGAGAATTAGTTGTGGGCGATGAAATCGAAGGTTTTATTGAAGATGAAAGCCTTCTCCAACTTGATGTTAAATAGATAAACCTATCGTTGCAAAATATAAATGTTGGTTTGACATTTATTATTTCCTTTTATCTCTGCTCTATTTTCTTATCCTTTACCTTTGCGGTGCTTTAATTCAAACAATAGATTATGGCTGCCCGCACAGATCTTTTTACAAGCCCGGATTATTACCAGTTGGATGAGTTACTTACTGAAGAGCAAAAACATATTCGTGAGGCTGTACGCAGTTATGTAAAAAAAGAAATTTCTCCCATTATTGAAGATTATGCGCAACGGGCAGAGTTTCCGCAACAAATCGTTCAACAACTCGGTGAACTCGGATGTTTTGGTCCGACGATTCCTGTTGAATACGGAGGTGGCGGTTTAGACTATGTTAGTTATGGATTGATGATGCAGGAATTGGAACGGGGTGATAGTGGTGTTCGGTCCACTGCATCAGTACAAGGTTCGTTAGTAATGTTTCCCATTTATGCTTATGGAAGCGAACAACAGCGAAAAAAATTTTTGCCCAAATTGGCTTCGGGTGAATGGCTCGGATGCTTTGGACTAACGGAACCTGATCATGGAAGCGATCCGGGAGGCATGCTGAGTAATTTTAGAGATGCAGGTGATCATGTAATATTGAACGGCTCTAAGATGTGGATCAGCAACGCACCATATGCCCAGGTCGCAGTAGTTTGGGCCAAAAATGAACAGGGCGAAGTGAAGGGATTGATATTGGAAAAAGGAATGGAAGGGTTTACAACACCAACAACTCACGGCAAATGGAGTTTGCGTGCATCCGCGACTGGTGAATTGGTTTTCGATAATGTAAAGGTTCCCAAAGAAAATATCCTTCCGAATGTAAAAGGATTAAAAGGGCCATTGAGTTGCTTGACCAAAGCAAGGTATGGCATCGCCTGGGGAACGGTCGGGGCTGCCATGGATTGTTATGATACAGCTTTACGTTACTCAAAAGAAAGGATACAGTTTAATAAACCTATTGGCGGTTTTCAGTTGCAGCAAAAGAAATTATCTGAAATGATCACAGAAATTACGAAAGCTCAATTGCTGAACTGGAGATTGGGCGTGCTGATGGATGAAAATAAAGCAACTCCGCAACAAGTATCAATGGCTAAAAGGAATGGTTGCGAAATTGCTGCCAACATTTCTCGAAATGCCCGGCAGATTTTGGGTGGCATGGGCATTACGGGAGAATATAGTGTTATGCGTCATATGATGAATCTCGAAAGTGTAATTACCTATGAAGGAACTCATGATATTCATCTTTTGATAACAGGTCACGACATCACCGGGTTGGATGCATTCAAGTAAGGGGGTATGAAGTATGAGATAAGAAGTATGGGTTTTTAAATAGAATTATTATAATGATTTTATGATTAAAACTTTGTCTGATCTGGAGATTTTTAATATTTCATTTCGTTTTGCAATGGATGTGTTTCTTTTATCAAGAAATTTTCCAAAAGAAGAACGTTATTCTTTAACAGATCAGATTGTAAGGTCATCAAGATCAATCTCGGCAAATATTGCAGAAGGATGGGGCAAACGTATTTATGAAAATGAATTTAAAAAACACCTAATTTATGCTATGGGCTCTGTGGAGGAAACAAAAGCATGGATCTTTTTTGCGAAAGATTGCGGATATATAAACAAGGACAAGTATCAAACAGTTTTTGGTGTGTGCGAAGAAATAGGAGCGAAGATTTTCAAGTTATTTCAAAACTGGAAATCTTAATTCCTACTTCTTATATCGTATTTCATACTTCAGTTATGAAAATCTTCTTTATCGGATTTATGGGCTCCGGAAAAACTCATTGGGGAAAATTGGTAAGTGAAAAACTTCACATTCCTTTTTTTGACCTTGACGAACAGATCGTTTCTCACGAAGAGAAATCCATAACAGAAATTTTTGCAGAGAATGGAGAAGAGTACTTCAGGATTTTGGAGAAAGACATTCTTCACATTGTCACGGAGAGCCATGAGAATTTTGTAATGGCGTGCGGAGGAGGCACTCCCTGTTTTTATAACAATATTGAATACATGAACAAGTGCGGAACAAGTATCTGGATGAATGTTCCGATAGATACACTTTTTCAAAGGTTGATTAAGGAAAAGGAAACACGGCCTTTGATCCGTAATCTCACTGATGAGCAGTTAAAAGGATTTATAGTAAAGAAATTCTCCGATCGTAAAATATATTATGAGCAGGCTGAGATGGTGATAGATGAAGAGGCGGTCAGGTTAGAAGATCTTGTTGAAAAAATTTTTCATGCATAGAACTTTTTTATCATTAGGCGCTTTTTTTGGAGTCGTTGCTGTGGCCCTGGGAGCTTTTGGTGCACATGGATTGAAGGAAATTGTTTCCCCGGATGCAGTTATGGTATTTCAAACCGGTGTTCAATACCAAATGTACCACACGCTTGCATTGTTGGTGGTTGCTATTGTGTATGAGCGCAGGCCAAATAACTGGATACAATGGGCTGCGTATCTATTTATATTTGGAATACTTTTTTTCTCAGGGTCACTTTATTTGATCACTGCTTTACACGCTTCGGGAAAAGTGGTTCCCACGCTGGTAGACATCATCACGCCTGTTGGCGGTTTATTGTTTATTTGCGGATGGCTTAGTTTTTTCATAGGTGTATCCAGAAAAGTGTGATCATAAGGGAAGAATCAGTATGCTTTCTGTTCCATGGTTATTTTTTATTTCGAAGTTACCTCCGATACTTTTCATTCGCCGTTCAATATTTTGAAGACCATTTCCAAACTGGCGAATATTTTGAAGTTCGATTCCCGCTCCGTTGTCAATAATTTTAATCATCAATTCGGCATTTGTTGTAATATCAATTGTTAATTGATCTGCTCCCGAATGTTTCAGCATATTATTCAATGTTTCTTTCACGCACAGAAAAATATTTCTTCTTTTATCACCGCTTAATTCCTTTTCAGGAATGTCATCTGGTATATTTACCTCACAGGTTACAGGTGTGCCGTCAAGATATTCCGTAGCATATGCCCTGATATATGAAACAAGGTTACCCAATGAATCATTCTTACTGTTCATACTCCAGATGATCGCATTCATTTTGTTGAGCACGTCGTCGGCAGACTGTGAAATCTTTTCTATTTCTACAGGAGTATTTTGCTGCATTTTGTTCTTTGCTATCTCACTCATCAATCGTATATGCGTCATCCCCGAGCCTAATTCGTCATGCATATCTGCTGAGATTCGATTTCGTTCATCCTGCTGCGCGGTTATTACGGCCATTTGTTTTTCAAATTCCTTTCGTTCATTTTCCATTTTTAATCTTTCTCTTTCTTTTGTCTGGTCAATAATTTGTCTCCTGTTTTTATAGCTTAAGCCGGCAAGAAAAAATACAAGTTCGAGGAACAGGCCCACTTCATAATAAAAAAGCGACGAATTGAACACAAAGGGCAAATGCCCGAAGAACTGACCAAGCAATATAAGTGACTGGGAAAGCAAAGCGAAAAAGAAATAAAGCAGATTGCCCCAGAAAAGGTATCGCAGCAATTTACTATCCCATTGTTTTACACAGTAAACAAGAAAAACGATCATCATCAACAGTAGTATTAGTTTGGTGACGTTTTCAGTTCCATTCAAAAAAATGAAATTGTCTGTAAAGAAATAGGCATAAGAAAATAGTGTTATGGAAATGAATAAGCCGAATATTCCTGCTTTATATAATTTATGCAGAAAAGGATATTTTGAACGCGTGGAAAGAAATTTTTGCATAAAGGCCATATAGAAAATGATGCCGATGCTTTGCATTACGAAATCCAGGTAAGCCTCCATAAAAAATACATCATGGCTTATTTTAAAATCATAATAGGTTTTTGTAAATAACATTGCTCCTAAAAACAAAGCGTAGCCTGTGTACAGCAGAAATTCTTCATTGCCTCCCATAATATAATTAGCCGCGGAAAAAAGGATCATCATTAGTAAAAGACCGCAAAAAATATAGGTGACCATATTTACATAAAAATTGGTCGATGTCAATTCGAATAAAAAAGCTGGCAAATACGGTTTTTGAATGATTCGTGGTTTGATATAGTTCGTGTATGTCTTTACAAGATGTAATTCTGCCAGAAATATTATGGAGTCATGCGGCGCAAGGGTTATCAACCTGTAGCCTATGCTGTCTGGAAAATCAGGTTCAATAACAGGTAATTTGGTTAGCATACTGCCTGACATCCTAAAGAGTTGTATTGAAGAATAATAAAAGCCCGGGAAAAACCAAACAGAATCAGGAAGGTCAGCGCTGTTTGATAAATAAAAACGAAGGACCAGTTTTTTGTTTACAAATTTTGCAGGAACATCTTTTTTGTAGAGGGATCCATTTTGAAATTTTAGATTAGCGTACGTCGAATCCAGGGAGGATTTCACCGGCAGAAATGCGACAGCCGTTTTATCACGAATCATCTTGTACGTGACAACTTCACTTAATCTGATGATCGAGGAATCGGGAACAACCTGGCAGAAACTTTTATTATAACTGAGAGCAAAGAAAGCCAGCAGCAAAAAATTTAAAAACAGAAAGGCAGCAGGTTTCCTTTTCATAGCCGTGTTTGGTTTTCCTGATAACCAGTAGGTCTTTTAACAAAAATAATATATAGCCTCCTGTTTTAATAGTACAGGGCATACAACTTTGGGGGTATTTATTGGATATAACAATTCAGGGAAAGCAAAGTCTATGTCCGGCTGGTTTTACCGTTAATCTTTCTATTCTGCGTTCTAATTAATTACCTTTGTTTTATGCCTAACAAGCTAAAGAAAGCATCCAAAAAGAATCCTTCGGACAAGCCAAAAAAAGCAGCCACTAATCTGAAACCCGAAAAGGAAGAAAAGATTGACCTGAAGAAATTGGCAAAAGATGAACGTACCTGGAAAATCACCGGAGCATTTTTCATTCTCATTGCGATATTTCTTTTTATCTCATTTATTTCCTATTTTTTTACGTGGAAGGAAGATCAGTCGCAGGTATTGAATCATTCCATCTTTGACACATCTGTTTCGGCCAAAAATCTGTTAGGAACAGTAGGGGCCTTTGTTTCCTATTTTTTTATTGATAAGGGATTTGGCATCGCTTCATTTTTTATTTGTTCATTTTTTTTCGTTGTCGGCATAAATTTTCTTTTTAGTAAAAAAGTTTTTTCTGTTTGGCGCAACCTCAGGTACGTGGTGGTGGGCGTACTTGTAGTTTCTGTATCATTGGCATTTTTATTTGCAAGTAATGATTTCGCTTTCGGCGGCTCCGTCGGAACCATGATCAGCAATTGGCTTATTACCATGATAGGAACGATAGGAACTGCAGCTTTGCTTTTTGTGGCTTTTCTTGCCTATGTTATCTGGCAGTTCAATCCTGTTTTCAAATTGCCGCGAAAATCGCAAACAGCAGAAAAAATGGAAGAGCCGGGCGAACAACAGGAAATAATAGCGGCTGGAAAAACAGTTAATGATTTATATGCTGAAGCAAAAAAAGGCAATTCTTTAAAAGGAGACGCAAAGCTTTTTATAGCAACGGACGAATCGAATGGAATGCCACCGGCCAACGATCTTAAAATAATTGAAAAGGATGAAAAGGATGCCAATGAAGCGTTTGAAGACCCCGCTGTTACAAAAGAAGTAGTTGCGGACATCATGCATCAGCATGATCTTTCGCCCGACAATTCTTTTGCAAGTCAGACTAAAATAAAAAAACGGGAAAAGCTTTCTGAAGAATTGGAATTAGAAATTAAAACTTCCAGTGAAGCAGACATGAAAACGGAAACGGAACCAAAAGAAAAAACATACCAGGATTTGCCGCCATACGAGCCCACACTTGATCTGCGAGATTATAAGTATCCGCGTCTTGATCTGTTGGAAACACATGGCAGTGAAAGAATAGTTCAGGATCCGGCTGAGTTGGAGGAAAATAAAGACCAAATCGTTGATACACTTAAAAACTATGATATTTTAATTCAAAAAATAAGCGCTACGGTTGGACCTACTGTTACATTATACGAAATAGTTCCGGCTGCTGGTATTAGAATTTCACGAATTAAAAACCTGGAAGATGATATTGCACTAAGCCTTGCCGCTCTCGGTATCCGTATCATAGCCCCGATTCCGGGAAAAGGAACTATTGGTATTGAAGTGCCCAATGTAAAAAAGAGCATAGTGAGTATGAAAACTTTACTGGCTTCTGAAAAATTTCAGCGCAATAATTATAGTCTTCCCATTGCTATCGGCAAAAGAATTGATAACGAGAACTTCATTGTTGACCTTGCAAGTATGCCTCACTTGTTGATGGCCGGTGCAACGGGGCAGGGAAAATCTGTCGGAGTAAATGCTATCCTCGTTTCTTTACTTTACAAAAAGCATCCTTCGCAGTTAAAATTTATTTTAATAGATCCAAAAAAAGTTGAATTAAGTCTTTATAACAAAATTGAAAAACATTTTCTTGCCAAATTGCCCGGCGAAGAAGATGCTATCATCACCGATACAAAAAAAGTAGTCAATACACTTAATGCACTTTGTATTGAAATGGATAACCGGTACGATCTTCTTAAAGAAGCCGGTGCAAGAAATATCCGTGAGTACAATGAGAAATTTATCAAACGCAAATTGAATCCGCAAAAGGGGCATCAATATCTTCCTTTTATCATTTTAGTAATTGATGAATTTGCGGACATGATCATGACAGCGGGAAAAGAAATTGAAATGCCCATTGCAAGGTTGGCGCAGCTTGCCCGTGCCGTAGGCATTCATCTGATTATCGCTACCCAACGACCCTCTGTAAATATTATTACCGGTACTATCAAAGCAAACTTCCCTTCTCGTATTGCATTTAAAGTAACCTCAAAGATCGATTCAAGAACTATTCTCGACATGGGAGGCGCCGAACAATTGATCGGTAAAGGTGACATGCTTATCTCCCATCACGGCGAAATAACACGTTTGCAATGTGCATTTGTTGATACACCTGAAATCGAAAAGATAGTTGATTTTATTGGGGACCAGCGGGGCTATCCGCAGGCATTCTTATTGCCGGAATATGTTGACGAAAAAGATCTTGAAGGAAAAGATTTCGATTTGAATGACCGTGATCCACTGTTTGAGGATGCTGCAAGGTTAATTGTTCAGAACCAGGTTGGTTCGACTTCACTACTGCAAAGAAGAATGAAACTCGGTTATAATCGTGCGGGAAGATTGATGGATCAACTGGAAGCTTTTCGCATTGTTGGCCCGAGCCAGGGAAGTAAAGCAAGAGATGTGTTAGTAAAAACGGAATCGGAACTCAATGAAATTCTTCAAACTTTATAACAAGGATAGTTGTTAAAGATCTTTTTAATTTTTTAAATACCCTTTTGTTTTCGCAACCTTTCCAGGCTAATTATCATCCTAAAAATTTAACGCTATCTTTGTCCGCCAAATAAAGTTTATAATAAATATTCAGAATATATTGTAAAAATATCCATGCGAATGAAAAGATTTTATTTGTTATTATTATTAGGTACGATTGCAGGTCATGTTTTTGCACAAAAAGAACCGACTAATGATCCCGACGCGAAGAAAATTCTTGACGCAGTAAGCACGAAATTTAAATCATATAAAGCGGTCCAGGCAAATTTTACTTATTCAGTGGAAAATTCAGATAGCAAAGTGGTTTCTTCTAAAAAAGGAACTATATATATGAAAGGACCAAAGTACCGGGTTAGCTTCGTGGGCCAGGAAATTTTTTGTGATGGTAAAACGGTATGGACGTACGATCAATCTTCAAATGAGGTGACCATAACTGAATTGGATGCGTCAAATAATGCAATAACTCCTCAAAAATTATTTACAAATTTCTACGATAAAGATTTCCTGTATAAGTTAAATGGTGAAAGTAAAATAGGAGGCAGGACGATCCAGGAAATTGAAATGACGCCTAATGACAAAACAAAACCTTTTCATAAGGTTTATTTAATGATCGATAAAAAGGCAAAGACAATTTACAGCACAAAAGTTTTAGAAAAAGAAGGTAACCGGTATATATATACCGTAACCAATTTAAATACTAAGGCTAACATACCCGATTCAAAATTTGTATTTAATAAAAATGACTATCCGGGTGTGGAAGTAGTGGATCTGAGATAAAAGAACTATTATTTACCTGATTAAAAGGATTATCATGAAATTTTTTGATGATCCTTTTTGTTTTTTATACTTCACACAACTGCCTTGCGAATTTTTACGAGCTGCTTCAATAATTCTTCAAGCAGATCAAGTTTGAGCATATTCGCTCCATCACTTTTTGCAATGGAGGGATTAGGATGTGTTTCGATAAACAAGCCGTCAGCGCCCACAGCTACGGCAGCTTTTGCAATTGTGCCGATCATTTGAGGATTGCCACCTGTAACACCACTTGTTTGGTTAGGTTGCTGAAGCGAATGCGTGCAATCCATGACGACGGGCACGTCATGTGATTGCATAATAGGAATATTGCGATAGTCGACTACTAAATCCTGGTAACCGAATGTAGTTCCTCTTTCTGTTAGTAAAATTTTATCATTGCCGGCATCGCGAATTTTGTCAACCGCAAATTTCATTGCCTCTCCGCTCAAGAATTGCCCTTTTTTTACATTGACGATTTTATTCGTTTCAGCGGCTGCAATCAACAAGTCGGTTTGGCGACAGAGGAAAGCGGGTATCTGTAAAATATCAACATATTTGGCAGCTATAGCTGCTTCCTGAGAGGAATGAATATCGGAAGTAGTGGGTAACTGAAATCGTTCTCCGGCTTTTTTTACAATTTCAAGAGCAGTTTCGTCTCCAATACCTGTAAAGGAAGATCCGCTTGTGCGATTAGCTTTGCGATAGGAAGCTTTAAAAACATAAGGGATGCCAAGGTTCTTGCAAATGCCGGAAACTTTTTCTGCAACTTCCATTATCAGTTCTTCTGATTCTACCACACATGGCCCGGCGATCAGAAAAAAATTTTTTTCGTCGTATGATTGATCGGAAAAAAGCTCTTGCAAGAATTTTTTCATGGCGCAAAGGTAAGGTTCAGGAAACAAGGTACAAGGCACAAGAAACATGAACGAAGGATAAGGACACAATAGACAAGTTCCGTTTAGGGGGTGCCGGTATTAAAATAAAGTTCAAATAATTTTATTCAAAAGAACCTGCTCAAGCATTAAAGTAGAAGTTTGGGCCTGAATACCTGAATCTTGTGCCTTGTACCTTGTTTCACTTATCTTGCGACTTATTTTTTATGGCAAAAGAAAAAATTCTTGTAATCGGTGCATCGGGGCAAATAGGAGTGGAGCTAACCCTGGCGCTGAGAAAAATATACGGGGCGTCAAATGTAGTTGCTTCGGATCTTCGGGAAGAAAATGAATTGCTCCATGGTACAGGTCCGTATGTGAGCCTTGATGTGATGAATAAGGAAATGCTGCATGTGCAGGTAATTCGACAAAACTTTACGCAGATATATTTACTGGCAGCTATTCTTTCAGCTACCGGTGAAAAAAGCCCCAATCTCGCATGGCATTTGAACATGCAGGGATTACTGAACGTGCTTGAGATTGCCAAAGACGAACAACTTCAAAAAGTATATTGGCCAAGCTTCGATCGCGGTGTTTGGTCCTACATCGCCGAAAAAGAATTGTCCGCAACAAACTATCATAGAACCTACGACGGTGTACGGGATCAGCAAATATGCCGGTGAATTTTGGTGCAACTATTATCATTTAAAATACGGAGTAGATATTCGAAGTCTTCGTTACCCGGGTTTGATTTCTTATAAATCTGCGCCGGGAGGAGGTACGACTGATTACGCTATAGAAATTTTTCATGAAGCTTTAAAGGAAAAAAGATACAACTGCTTTTTACAGGAAGATACTTATTTGCCCATGATGTATATGCCCGATGCGATCAGGGCGACGATAGAATTAATGGAAGCCCCTGCAGAAAAAATTACCATTCGCACTTCTTACAATCTTTCGTCAATGAGTTTTGCTCCGAAGGAAATTGCTGCTGAGATCAGGAAACATGTTCCCGGTTTTAAAATTGAATATAATCCCGATTACCGTCTCGCCATTGCTCAAAGCTGGCCTCAAAGCATCGATGATTCAGTGGCGAGAAGAGACTGGGGCTGGAAGGAAGAATACGACCTGGTAGCGATGACAAATGATATGATGCAGAATATAAAGTGATGAAATGCTTTAGGTAATTGTATATCTTATATCTGGTGTGGGTGAATTATAAATTCAATACATCTTTCATGGTGAAGATGCCTTTTTTATCCTGTATATATTCCGCCGCCATCACGGCGCCAAGAGCAAAACCTTGCCGATTGTGCGCTGTGTGAATGATCTCTATATCATCGATAGCAGATGAATATTTCACTTTATGTGTGCCCGGAGCAGGGTCTGTTCTTTCGCTGATGATCTCAAGCTCTTCCGGGTTATCGCTGATTTGATTGACCCAACTTTTTTTACGTGGAAGATTTTCAAGTATCTGTTCTGCAATGGTAATCGCAGTTCCGCTGGGTGCATCTTTTTTAGCGGTGTGATGAATTTCCGTTACCTGCAGTTCATAATCTTTATGTGCAGACATTAAGGAAGCAAGTTTTTTGTTTACCTCAAAAAAAATATTTACTCCAACGCTGAAGTTACTTGCATAGATAAAACTTCCTTTTCTTTCCGTGCAAATTTTTTTTACGCTTTCCATTTTATCCAGCCAGCCTGTGGAACCACAAACGAGCGGGATATCGAACTCAAGGGTTTTTTTTACGTTCTCATAAGCACTGTGAGGACCGGTAAATTCAATAGCAACATTCGCTTTGCTCATCTTTTCTTTGGTAAAATCAGAGATATTATATTCATCAATTTTCAAAACGATTTCATGTCCCCGTTGAAGCGCTATCTCTTCAATCGCCTTTCCCATTTTGCCATACCCAAGTAAAGCTATTTTCATGAAATGAATTTGTGCAAATGTAATTAATGAAATAACATCTACAGGAAGTTTACGGAGGTTGATGCGGCCAATTCAAGGCTAATGTCGAAAATTAAAAACAAGGCTGATGCCTCCTGAGTTTGTCAGTGGATTGTAGGCTGGTTTCACCTTCATGCTAAGATCCGGACTAATATCAAATGCCCTTAAATGCGCATCTACTACAGCGTCAACAACGTTAAGCCCCCAGAATATTACAAAGAATACCGCCGAATAATCTATATATCGTCTGAACTGGTTTCGATTTTGTCGCAACGACTCAAGACTAAGTGCTAAGTACTGCGGTTTTATTTTGCGATAATCAACAGAATCCGGAACTGGCAGAGAGGCCTTATACTTTGCCAAATAGGTAAACTTAAGGTCTTTGTACGTTTTAATATTATCAACAAATATGTACCCGGTAATTCCCAAAGCTGCATAAACGATCGGGATTTTCCAATATTTTTTATTGTATGCTTGTCCCCACCCGGGAAGAATGGCGGAACGAATAGCTGCTTTGCGAGGGCGATGTTGTAAGTTGATCAGTGAATCGACTTTTGCCGCAGGGATTGAATCTTTGGCTGTAAGTGTATCAACTTTTTGGGCCTGCAGAACTGAGTTTACGGAGAACAATAAAATAAAAAATGAAAGGAATAGTTTGTATTTCTTTTGCATGAAAATTGTGCACGCTGCTTTAGTCGATTGAAATATCCATTTGTTTAAGAATATTATTAAGCTCCTCCACTGAATAATATTCAATATTGATCTGCCCGCTGCCATAGCGGCTGTGTTTAAGTTTTACTCGTGTACTGAAATGGGACGCTAATTTATCTTCAATTTTCTGGAAACCATGCGGCATGGAACTTTTTGCTGTTTTTTTAACAACACCGCTTTGTTTGTACAGGTTGCGCACCAATGCTTCGGTTTGCCGAACTGAAAGACCTTTATTTTTTATTTCATTAAAAATGAAGATCTGCTTGTCGATCATGTCTACATTGATCAAAGCTCTTGCGTGGCCCATACTTAATTCTCCATTGCGAACAGCTACCTGGATATCCGGAGGTAATTTTAATAAACGAATATAGTTGGTAACAGTGCTTCGATCTTTTCCCATTGATTCGGCTACTTGCTCCTGCGTCAGGTCCAATTCATCCATCATCCGTTTGTAGCTCAGCGAAATTTCGATTGCATTTAAATCTTCTCTTTGTAAATTTTCAAGTAAGGCAAGCTCCAAAAGTTGTTGATCATTTGCCTGTCTTACGTAAGCAGGGATGTCCTTGAGGCCAGCCAACTTCGCAGCCCGTAACCGACGCTCACCCGAGATCAGCCGATACTTTCCCGTAGGTAATTTTGAGACGGTTATAGGTTGGATAATGTCATGCTTTTTAACCGAGGCTGCCAGTTCCTGCAAAGTTTGTTCATCAAAATCCCGACGCGGTTGTTTGGGATTAGCTTCGATGTCATTTACACCAATGCGATTGACACTGGTCGCTGTTTCAACCGCTGTGTTCTTTAAATGACCAGTGCTCGTTTTTAAATCTTCATCTATACTTTGCAGTAAGGAACGGATACCTTTACCCAGTGCTTCTTTATTTTGTTTTGGATTGTTGTTCATGAGTTCAGTTATGAGTCAGGGGTTCAAAGTTATGGATCAGTTCTCTACTCTGAACATTTGCAGCAAAGATCACAATTCCAAAATCCTCTCTTCCTGCGTCATTTTCGTCATGTTATTTTTTTGAAGAATTTCCTTGGCAAGGTTGAGATAATTTACTGAGCCTTTACTGTTGCCATCATATAAAATAACCGGCTTCCCAACACTGGGAGCTTCGCTTAGTTTTGAATTCCGGTGAATAATAGTATTGAAGACGATATCTTCAAAATGCCGGCGCACTTCACTTACTACCTGGTTACATAAACGCAGGCGGCCATCATACATGGTCATCAATATTCCTTCAATTTCTAATGAAGTATTTAACCGGCTTTGTACAATTTTAATGGTATTTAAAAGTTTGCCTAAACCTTCCAGGGCAAAAAACTCACACTGCACAGGCACAATTACAGAATCGGATGCGGTTAAAGCATTTACTGTTATCAATCCTAATGACGGAGAACAATCAATGATGATAAAGTCATAGTCGTTTTTAACCGGCTCAATAATATTTTTCAATACCATTTCCCGGTTCGGATAATTTATCATTTCAATTTCTGCACCTACAAGATCAATATGCGAGGGAATGAGATCAAGGTTAGGTATCTCAGTTTTCAAAATAACATCTCTTGCACCGGCTTCATTCACCATGCAATCATAGAGGCTGTGTGTTACATTATGCAGATCGAAGCCTACACCCGTGGTACTGTTAGCCTGCGGATCACCATCTACCAACAGGGTTTTAAATTCAAGTACGGCAAGGCTTGCAGCCAGGTTTATTGCTGTTGTAGTTTTTCCTACTCCACCTTTTTGATTGGCAACTCCAATTACTCTTCCCATAGTACTTCTTTGTGAAGTTTAATTATAATGATCAATGTTTGTATTTTGTTTCAAGCAGTTGAAAACACGAATGACTGGTTTGCATAAAATTGTGTCGGGTACTTTTTTCTGCCGGTAAAATATGATCATCAGGTTGAAATTGTTTGTCCGATCTTTAGCAGTTTCAATTCTATGTTTTCCTTTTCAAAGGCCTTTATTGCTTTTTCATGATCGATCTTAATAAAGCCAAACGTGTCATAATGTACGCCGATCACATTTTTGCAATTGATCCATTTAGCTGCCACTATCGCGTCTTCATAGCCCATTGTAAAATTGTCACCTACGGGCAATACAGCAAAATTTAGTTTTGCCCATTGTGGAATAAGCTGCATGTCGAGCGTAAGCGCAGTATCGCCGCTGTAGTAAAAATTACCTTCGTCCGTATACACAATAAACCCCATCGGGTTGCCACCATAACTGCCATCGGGAAGACCGCTGCTATGTTGCGCTACGGTACATTTAACACGAAAATCGCCAAAGTCCCACTTGCCACCTGTATTCATCGGGTGAGTATTATTAATTCCTTTTTTAAAAAGCCATTCATGAATTTCCCAGCTGCAAACCACTGTTGCATTTGTAGTTTGCGCAATGGCTACGCAATCTGCAATATGGTCAACATGTCCGTGCGATTGCAATATATAGTCAGCTTCTATATCGGCAATGTTAATATCTTTTGCCAATTCATTGTGCGTAATGAAGGGGTCAAAAAGAATTTTTTTACCGTTTACTTCAACAGAAAAACAGGAATGCCCGTAGTATGTAAACTTCATTATATATTGGTTTCATTGGTGTCAACAAAAATAACACTTCATGAGTTTAATATTGTAAAAGGTTACCCACTATAGCTGGCTCGGGTTCTCTGCAAATAAAATTTTAGAATATATTGTTTTTTCATTCGTCTGTTTCTTCATAATCTTGCTTTGTGATGCGCAATTCTCCATTTTGGTGGGTTTTGATTGTTTTTATGCTGGCGCTGGATTTTTATGTTTTCCAGGTGGTAAAGTTGCTGACGCAATCAGCCGGTTCAAAAACAAGATTGGTTATCCACATTTCTTATTGGGCGATTTCTGTTCTTTCTATCACTATTTTGATTATTCTTCCTTATTTACAATTTGCACAACAACACCGGATATTGCGAAATACTTTTTTTGCAATCATCATCGGTTTATTTTTTTCGAAAATTGTAGCCTCAGTTTTTTTTCTTGTAGATGATCTTCGTCGCGGAATTCAGTGGGTTGTCGGTAAAGTATTTTTCTCCAATACCGAAGGGGAAACAATGGAAGAGGGTGTTAAGATATCACGTTCCATTTTTTTAAGCTGGACCGGAACGCTTGTGGGTGGCGGATTATTCAGTTCGCTCATTTACGGGTTTAGCAATAAATACCGCTATAGAATTCATCGTGAACAAATGGCTTTTAAAAATTTGCCTGCCGGTTTTAAAGGGCTAAAAATTGTGCAGGTGTCAGACATCCATTCCGGGAGTTTTACAAACAAACATGCAGTAATGCGAGGTGTCGATATGATTTTAAAAGAGAATGCGGACCTGATTTTATTTACGGGCGATTTGGTAAATAACATCGCCGATGAGATGGATGATTACATGGATGTTTTTGATAAATTAAAAGCGCCCATGGGCGTTTATTCCATTTTGGGCAATCATGATTATGGCGATTATCATGCATGGCCAGACCGTGATGCCGAACATTTCAGAAAAGAGAAAGCAGCAGGAAAACATTTGTTAACTCCCATGCAGCAAGCGAATCTTGATAAACTCAAAAACATTCAGGCGGAACTCGGCTGGAAATTATTGTTGGATGAACATGTAGCGTTGGAAAGAAATGATGATAAAATAGCGCTGATAGGTGTACAAAACTGGAGTGCGAAAGCGCGGTTTCCTAAATACGGTGATTTGAATAAGGCCTATGCCGGTGCAGAAAATTATCCTTTTAAAATTCTGATGAGCCACGATCCCTCACATTGGGATGCGCAGGTAAGACCGACGTATGGCGATATTGATCTGATGCTGGCCGGTCATACGCATGGAATGCAATTTGGTGTGGAAATTCCCGGTTTTCGGTGGAGCCCTGTTCAATATATTTATAAGGAATGGGCTGGTCTCTACCAGGAAGAAAAGCAGAGATTGTATGTAAACCGCGGATACGGGTTTATAGGTTATCCCGGCAGGGTTGGCATTCTTCCCGAGATTACGGTTATAGAATTGATCTGACGTTTTTGAATCAGGCTCAATAAAACTGACATTCAATTCGTTTTAGGCAAACAGCGACGGTTATCGTTAAACTTGCTTTCGGTTTCAAGGTCAAAAGTTGTCGCATCCGGTATTTTGTGTTGCCATAATTCAACTGCGGAATGTATAAACAATGGAGTTTAATACTGGTTCTTCACCTGATGGGGATAGCTGTATTTGCACAAGTTAACCCAAAGGATACGGTATTGAACAAACCTGAACCACCGATCATAGACACTTCTATAAATTATGACGACATATCTTTTGATGAACTGGAACAATTCCTTGATTCTATTTTATCACCCCATAATTATGTGTTGACCGCATTTTCGGTTCAAAACGGTTACTATAATTACGAAAGTAAGAGTGATTTTTTTTTAAAACCGACCCGCGAATTAACACTAACACCAGCTATTGGTTACTACAATAAAAATGGGATGGGAATAACCGGCGTAGGTTCTTTTGTTAATGATCAAAATAAATTCAGGTTTTATCAACTGTCTGTTAGCCCGTCTTACGATTATCTCGAAAATAGAAATTTTGCTGCTGGGATTTCTTATACACGATATTTCACAAAAGATTCACTTCCTTTCTACACATCACCTTTGCAGAATGAATTGTATGCTTACTTTAATTATCGCAGATTGTGGTTCAAACCAATGATAGGCGTTGGCTATGGTTGGGGTAGCCGGTCAGATTACCAGGACCGGCAGGAATATATTACTTCTTTACAACTACGCCGAAACGGATTTACGAGAATAAACACTAAAGAATCGGTGAGCGACTTTTCAATAGTTGCTTCAGTGCGTCATGATTTTTACTGGCTCGATGTGTTGACTTATAATGATCACATTCGCATTTCGCCACAGTTGACTTTCACAAGTGGTTCACAAAAATTCGGATTTAATCAAACTTCAAATAGCTATGCAACGTTGCAGCGTTCTGGTGCAAATGTCCTATACAATAGTGAAAATGTTTACCTCGATAATAAGTTATATTTCCAGCCGCTTGACCTTACTTTCTATTTAAAAACTGAATACTCTATCGGTAAGTTTTATATACAACCGCAGTTAATACTTGATTATTATTTTCCCGCAACTGACCAACAATTTACCAGCCTTGTCTCGGTAAGCGGCGGGTTTATTTTTTAGCGACTCATCCATGGTTTTGCAAAACCTTCACAAGCTCTATACAATATATTTTAGTTGCTGATGTTTATTCTTTTAGAAATAGAAAAATCAGTTAATGGATTTTAACTACAATGACTTTCCTTTGGCATTAAACTTGGTCAATTTTTTCGAACCAAATAAACAAATATGAAAACAAGAATTGCTAGTCTCGCCGCAGCCCTCCTCATCTCACAATTGATGATGGCACAATTTCATCTTGGTATTAAAGGTGGTGCCAACATTACCAAAGTAGATGGGAAATCTTTTAAGGAAGAATTTAAATACGGCTACAACGTTGGTGCTTTTGCAGAAATTGGCTTAGGAAAAAGATTTGCATTTGAACCAGAAGTTTTGTTCAATCAGTATTCATCTACACTGGATAGCAATTACAAGTCGATTTATCAGAATGTGATTTCTTCAGGTCAAAGCAAAGTGAAGCTTAATTATCTTTCGATTCCTCTTCTGCTTGATTACAAGGTAATGGGTCCACTGCATATTCAGGCAGGCCCTCAATTTGCTGTTTTAATGAGCCAGGACAAAAACTTTTTGCAGAATGGCGCAGATGCTTTCAAGAAAGGAGATTTTTCAATGGTTGCCGGTGTACAACTTAAGTTAGCTAATTTGAGACTTACCGGTCGTTATCTTGTCGGTCTTAACAACATTAATGACATCGATAATCAGGATAAGTGGAAAAATCAGGTAGTACAATTATCCGCTGGGATTGCCTTTTAAAACTCAATCACCTACTGAATTCGTCCCGCTAATGCGGGACTTTTTTTATTCAATTAACAAGTAAAAAGTAAAAATTCGAAAAAGCCTCAAAGCTTTACTTTTTATTTTTGACTTTGGGTCTCTTTCATTAGGCATAATACTTGACTACTATACCATCCTGTATTATTTTTACCCTTCCCGGCCTTCGGGATGTCATATTGTCTAAAGAAAAATAAATGAGTTTTGAAAACTTTTTCCAGAAGAATGAAGATGAAATGGATTTTATTCCCATCATTCCATTAAATGAAAATGATAGCGAAAGCATGGATGGGATTGTAGTCCCCGCAGAAATTTCCCTGTTGCCCCTCAGAAATACGGTACTTTTTCCCGGTGTGGTTTTACCCATAACGGTTGGACGGGATAAAAGCATCAAAGCTGTAAATGATGCTTATAAAACTGACAAATTGATTGGTGTTATAGCGCAAAAAGACAGTAGTATAGAGGACCCTGAAAAAAAAGATTTGGAAGATGTGGGAACTGTGGCCAAAATTATTAAGCTGATAAAAATGCCTGATGGAGGAACAACAGTCATAATACAGGGCAAGAGTCGATTTTGTATAGAAAGCATAGTGACAGAAGATCCTTACTTCAGGGCAAGCATAAAATCTTTGGTGGATGATGACCTTCCGAATGATCCTGATTTTCCCGCGTATGTTGCCAACATAAAAGAAGTGGCGGCAGAAATCATTCAATTGTCACCCAACATTCCTTCTGAAGCCGCAATCATTCTTCGCAATATTGAAAGTCCATCATTCCTGATTCATTTTGTTTCGGGCAATTTGAATACGGACATCAAGGACAAACAAAAATTGCTTGAGCTGGATAATATTCGTGAGAGAGCAGATCTGCTGATGAAATTGCTGCAAACGGAATTGCAGTTTGCAGAATTAAAGAATAAGGTAACGAACAAAACAAAAACTGAAATTGACAAACAACAACGGGAATATTTTCTTCAGCAACAACTCAAAAGTATTAAGGAAGAATTGGGTGGTGATACAAATGATCGGGAAATTAGGGATATGCAGAAGAATGCAGATACAAAAAAATGGCCTGATGCTGCAAGGGAAATGTTTAAAAAAGGAATTGAAAAATTAGAGAGGATGCATCCCAGCACGCCAGACTATTCAGTAGTATACAATCACCTGGACCTGATGCTGGATCTTCCCTGGCAAGCATATACAGAAGACCATTATGATTTAAAAAAAGCGAAGAAAGTATTGGACAATGATCATTACGGAATGGATAAGATAAAAGAAAGAATCCTGGAGTACCTGGCGGTTTTGAAATTGAAAGGCGACATGAAAAGTCCGATACTTTGTTTCGTAGGACCTCCGGGAATTGGTAAAACTTCTTTAGGTCGCAGCATTGCAAATGCTATCGGCAGAAAATATGTTCGATTAAGTTTAGGTGGTTTGCACGACGAGAGTGAAATACGCGGTCATCGCAAAACTTATATTGGTGCTATGCCGGGAAGAATTCTTCAATCTATCAGGAAAGTGAATTCTTCAAACCCGGTAATGATTCTGGATGAGATTGATAAGGTTGGAAATGATTTTCGCGGCGATCCATCCTCTGCTTTACTTGAAGTTTTAGATCCCGAGCAAAACAATAGTTTTTATGATAATTATCTTGAACTGGAATATGATCTAAGTAAAGTCTTGTTCATTGCCACGGCAAATAATCTTCAAAACATTCAACCTGCTTTGCGTGATCGGTTAGAAATTATTGAACTGGGTGGCTATGCAGTCGAAGAAAAAGTTGAAATTGCCAAACGCCATCTTGTGCCTAAGCAAAAAGAGTTGCATGGTCTTAAAAGCATGGACCTTAAGATCAGTGATGAGATCATTAAAAAAATTATCCAGGATTATACAAGAGAAAGCGGCGTAAGAGAATTAGACCGCAATTTGGCAGCCATCATGCGGTATGAGGCAAAAGAATTTGCCATGAACGAAAAGCTTTTCAAGCTGACGAATGCCAAAGATCTCGAAAAGATTCTGGGAAAATCAAGGTTCAGCAGTGATATGTATAAAAATGCAAACATGCCCGGAGTAGCTGTGGGGCTGGCTTATACTTACGTTGGCGGGGATATTTTATTTATTGAGACAAGTTTGAGCGATGGAAAAGGTGAACTACGGTTAACAGGAAATCTTGGAAATGTAATGAAGGAAAGTGCCAGTACAGCGTTGACCTATCTGCAATCCAACGCAAAAAAATACGGAATTGATCCGAAGATCTTTGAAAAAAAGAATATTCATATTCATGTACCAGAAGGAGCAACGCCGAAAGATGGACCCAGTGCAGGTGTAACCATGCTCACGGCAATCGCTTCAGCAGTAACCGGGAAAAAGATCAAACCTTATCTTGGAATGACGGGAGAGATCACGTTACGGGGGCAGGTGTTGCCGGTGGGGGGAATTAAGGAAAAGGTACTGGCGGCAAAAAGAGCCGGCTTGAAAGAACTTATTCTTTGTAAACAGAACGAAAAGGATGTTGAAGAAATTAACCCGGAATATATCAAAGGAGTTAAATTTCATTATGTCAAAGCGATGAAGGAGGTGTTGGAACTCGCAATCGGTGACTAAAAAAATTTATGCCGGAGGCAACCAAAATTGAATTTTTTATGTTGTTGTAATAGTAAGAATTTTCATGTTGGTTGTTTTAAGGGTTAAAACGAAACTCCTCTATTTTTATAGAGGAGTTTCAGCTTTACCGTATTCTTTTCCGCTGCATGGCAATTTGCCAGTATTCTAAAAAATAGACCTGTCAGACGCAAGAAACACTCACTTCTTCCCGAAACTTTTCTCAAATTCGTGATCTGTGCGATCGTTAATTTTCATACCGGCTTTATTGATTGCTTTTTTTGCCAATGGACAAACATTGGGAGGAAGCTCTGCTTTTAATTTTTTGAATTTGCCTAATACGCCGCAATTGACGGGTTTGGGAGGTGTCAATGTTTCTCAAACTTCAAATGATGTCGGCATGGCGTTTTATAATCCTGCACTTCTTGTCTCATCCATGCATACGCAAATGAACGCGGTATTCAACAGCTTCTATGCCGGCATTAGCACCTATCATCTGGCACTGGCATTTCACAGTTCTGAATTAAATACAAATTTTCTGTGGGGAGTACATTATTTTAACTATGGCAGTATTGATGAAACTGATGCAAGTGGTAATATTCTTGGTTCAATGAAACCCACCGATTGGGCTATGCAGATTTCTGCTTCCAGAAGTTATTTGGAGAAATGGAATTATGGAGCTACGGTCAAGTTTGTTAATTCGAATTATGGATTATACCGTTCGAATGGCATCGCTATGGATGTAGGCGTTTTGTATAGCGATACTGCTAAGTTGTTTTCTGCTTCGGTACTTGCAAGAAACATGGGATTTCAATTAAGGAAATATGAAAACGGAAGTTTTGAAGACCTGCCCTTTGATCTTATTGCCGGTGTATCAAAAAGACTGGCGGATGCGCCTTTTGGATTTTCCATTACAGCCGATCATCTTTATCAGTTTGATACCCGTTATAATGATACTACGTTCAGTAACAATAATAATTTCGGGTCGGGAAGTAATCAAAGGAAATTCACTTTTGATAAAATTTTCCGGCATTTCGTAATTGCTTCCCAAATCTATATCGGTGATCATTTAGAATTTTCATTGGGATATAATCATCTTCGTCGTGAAGAATTGAATATTGATAAAAGCGGAAATGGATTAAATGGCTTTTCTGTAGAAGCAGGCGCATTATTTAATAAAATTCAGATCCGTTATGCCAGAGCGTATTATCAGAATAATACTGCATACAGCCAGTTTGGAGTAAATCTCCAATTGAATAAATATTTTGGATTAAAAAAGTTTGGCGAGCGAATTGGTTGGTGATTGGTTGGGTTACATATAACTCAAATTTGTCTTCGGCGTTAAAACTAACAGGGTTTCATACATTAATTTGATAGTATCTTCTATATCATCTTTATGAATCATTTCTACAGGTGTATGCATGTATCGCAACGGCATTGAAATCAGTACTGAGGGACAACCATCATTGGCATAGGCAAAAGAGTCTGTATCAGTTCCTGTACTTCGACTTAATGCTCTCCACTGCACGGGAATCTTTTTCTGTATCGCAACTTTTTCTACAAACGCAAGTAATTTATTGTGCACAGCGGGAGCATATGATAGTGAAGGCCCTTTGCCGCAACTTACGTCGCCTTCAATATTTTTATTGATCATTGGTGTGGTGGTATCATGCGTTACATCGGTAACGATAGCGATGTTAGGTTTAATTCTTCTCGCGATCATCTCGGCGCCACGCAGGCCTATTTCCTCCTGAACCGCGTTTACCACATACAAACCATAAGGAAGCTTTTTGTTATTCTTTTTGAGCAGTCTTGCTACTTCAGCAATCATAAAGCCGCCAATACGATTGTCAAATGCACGCCCGATAAGGTTATCGTTTGCCAGTTCATCAAAACCTTCCTGGTAGGTAACTACAGCGCCTATATGAATTCCTAATGCTTCAACTTCTCTCTTGTTTCTTGCGCCGCAATCCAGCCATAGATTTTCCACTTTCGGCTGCGGGTCTTTTTGATCATTTCCATGTCTTGTATGAATTGCAGGCCAGCCAAACACAGCTTTCACAGGTCCTTTTTTACCATGTATCAATACCCGCTGGGCCGGTGAAATTAAGGGATCTACGCCTCCATTCCTTTTTAAATAGATCAATCCCTGGTCAGTGATATAATTTACAAACCAGCTGATCTCATCCGCGTGTGCTTCTATTACAACTTTAAAATTATGCTTTGGATTTATGATGCCGACCGCTGTTCCGTAGGGGTCTACATAAGATTCGTCAATATACGGTTTCAGGTATTCTAACCATAATTTTTGCCCCCATGTTTCGAAACCAACCGGCGAGGCATTGTTTATATATTGACGAAAAAATTGCATGGATTCATCCGTGAGAATTCTTTGCTTTGATTTTGGAGATTTTGCTTTTGCCATTTTTTAGTTTTTTTAATCAGCTTTTGAAATTCCATTTGCCCTTGGTCGCACATGGTGACGTTTGTGGTCAGCATCCCGATATTTATCATCGGGACTTGTACGTTCCGATCACTACTCTTCAATAGTCAGCCAAAATTAATTAAATACGAAAGATTACCATTAATAATGCTGAAAACATCATTAATCCGTCGATCACGAAATAATATAAGTAATCGGAAAAATTCTTTTTTGCATAGTCATATATTAATGCCGCAATGATGCACGGTATTAAAAGGAAAACAATACTTGCCATGGAAAAATTATATTTCAGCAAAAAAACAGTTGAGACTACGGAAATGAGGAGTGAAGTAAAAAATAACCTGTCAACTCCTTTTTCACTGAATGAAGTTACCATACTGCGAATGCCGGTCTCTTTGTCGTCTGCCCGGTCCCTGAAATCAAACATGATACAAATAGCATAAATAAAAAAGAAGCGGTTGACGCTGAACAAAATTATTGGAACAGTAAATTGGTTGCCACTAATGATAACGGGTAAGATAGTTGTCACGTACATCCAGACAAAAGCAAGGAAAATTGTTTTCCCAATGGCCACTTTTCTAAGTGCCCTGAACCAGGGATGCGGAATTTTCGGAGCTGAATACAGGAAAGTAATAATAGCAGACAGTAAAAGCCAATGCCAATGTGGTAAAAGATAAAAAAAGAAAACTAAAGAACCTGCTAACCCTACGAAAAAAGAGAATAAGATGAAATACTCTTCGTCGTTTCAACCATTCAATCCTGGGTGATTCAATCAATGACTGTGAAGTAAGATACCAGTGAAAGCTATAGCTGCAAATTGTTGCGGAAAACGAAAATCCGAGGTAGTATTTGTCATTGGATGAATGGAGAAGCAGATCATAGGTTTGGTTCACCATTAAAACAGCACAGGCGGCAATAAAAAGATTACTGTAAATAAAAAAGCGAAAGAAAGAAACCATTTTAATTTATCATCAACAATTACGGATGAATGATAATGGGCGTTGATCGTACCGTATCACTTACATTTCCCGCCCTATCTTTCGTCCAGAAACTAAAAACAGTCGTGTCCGTCTTAAATGTGGAACCCGGACCAGGGCAAAGGTTGCTGTGTCTTTGAGATTTTGTGAGGTCAAGAACAATGTCGCCGTCCTTGTTCTTTGAGTCAATAAAATCACCGGGAATTTCAAAAAGAGTTGAGTCTGCGAAATCACTGGCGGAACAGCCGGGTGTTGAGGTTGATATCCCAAAGAAAGATGAAAAATCACCTTCCTTATCGGTAAGCCGGATGGTAAACTCCAGCGTCTCATCACCGGCTATTTCAGTAGAATTTACACTCTTTATTTTTAGTTGGGGCTTTGTAGTAAAGTTATCTTTTGTACAGCCAGTTGTAAGCAACACCAAAAACAGGACAACAGAAATCGGGCGCATTCAAATAGATTTGTTTCAAATTTACGATTAAACATACTTTCCACCCAACTATGCCTGATCAATGGTATCATAAAATTTTCTCAATAACCGCGGATAATTTTGAGCAGACTGCCATTGAGGTTTTCAAGTTTCAGTACCAAAGCAATTCTATATACAAGGCCTATGCCGATATGCTGAAGATTGACCCACTTGAGGTAAATTCTCTCTCCCAAATTCCATTTCTTCCTATCCAGTTTTTCAAAACTCACCGGGTAAAAACCACTGAGTTTGAACAACAGGTTATTTTCGAGAGTAGCGGTACAACGCAAACAATAAACAGCCATCATTATGTGAAGGATATTGAAATATACCGGCAAAGTTTTTTAAGGGCTTTTGAACTCTTTTATGGTTCGGTGAAGAACTGGTGCGTAATTGGCTTATTACCCTCTTATCTGGAAAGAAAACCTGCCTTGCCGGCAGGCCGGAATTCGTCACTGGTATTTATGGTTGAAGAACTGATCCGGAAAAGTGGACATGAAGAGAGTGGGTTTTACTTATATGATCATGATAAATTGTTTTCTGCATTGACCGGGCTTGAATCAGCAAAACAAAAAACTTTAGTCGTCGGTGTGAGTTTTGCTTTGCTTGATTTTGCAGAAAAGTATTCATTGCCTTTGGAACATACGGTGATCATGGAAACGGGAGGTATGAAAGGGAGGAGGGACGAAATGATCAGGCATGAACTACATGAAATTTTGAAAAAGAGGTTTCACGTCAATCATATTCATTCGGAATATGGAATGACGGAGTTGTTATCTCAGGCTTATTCTAAGGAGAACGGAATTTTTCATTGCCCGCCGTGGATGAAAGTGTTAATAAGAGATGAAGAAGACCCGTTTCAAGTCCGTAGCCAGGAGTTAACAGTCAATAGTATTTATAATTCAACACTCAGGCCACAAGACCCGATAGTTTCCGGCGCTATTAACGTTATTGATCTCGCAAACATTTATTCTTGCTCCTTTATTGCCACTGATGATGCTGGTAAGCTTTATAGTGACGGAAGTTTTGAAGTGCTCGGCCGGCTTGATAACAGCGACATACGGGGATGCAGCCTTATGGCATTGTAACTATTCGCTTAAATTATATCTTCTATCCTGTGTAAAAAACCTGACACAGGGCCTTCCATTTTATTTGTTCTGTCATCAAATGTCTCTTCGTTTAAAACATCGCCCATCCTCAATGCAGCAGGTAAGTGCGATAGAACGCTGTGGCGCTGTGAGTCCATAAATGATCTTAATTTTTCAGCATCAGGAGTTTTTATATGTTCTCTCACAATCTTTACCGTCTCGCTGGAAGTATCATTCATCGTTCCTTTGGCTTCATCATTACTTACACCGGCATATTCCGCCACTTGTTGTATGGCTTCCTTGTCTTTTCCGTTATAGATAGTTGTCAGCCACCCGTTGTTTTCATCTTTTGATAAAAGATCGATTCCTTTTTCTCCATCGCTATATTTTATCATGGCAGCCAACACCGCAGGAACGGCAGCCTGCGACAACTTTTGCTTCGCGGGCATTATTTTAAAATCTTTAATTTCCTGTGTATTCGGATCCACTTTTTCTAAGGATGGATAGTTAAGGTTTTTTTGAATTATTTCAATAAGATTTGTAGTCATAGTTTCCGTTTTGACATTAAATGAAAAAACTATGCCAGCCACTTCCATATAATTGAAGTTTTATATATCCGTCCACTCTCATTTTCATATTTTAAAATTACTTTGCAGGCATGCATTATGTATCAGTTGAAGAATTGACCAAATCGTATGGAATTAAGCCTCTTTTTGAAAATATCTCATTTCATATTGAAGAAGGAGATAAGATCGCATTAGTAGCCCGAAATGGTTCAGGAAAGTCCACACTATTGAAGATATTAGCCGGAAAAGAAACGGCTGATGACGGAAAAGTCTGGGTACATAAAGATGTAGATATTGCATTATTCGAGCAGGAGCCTTCCTTTGCAGAAGAAATTTCTATTCTTGAAAACATTTTCGATCATCAGCACCCGGTTATTAATGCTATAAAAGAATATGAATGGGCAAGTGAAGAAAATGATTCCCGGAGATTGAACGATGCAATTATTAAAATGGATGAATTGAATGCCTGGGATTTTGACGCTAAAGTAAAACAGGTGTTGAGTAAATTGAATATCGATCATCTTAATCAGCCTGTTAAAAATTTATCCGGCGGTCAGAGAAAAAGGGCGGCGCTTGCAAGAACTTTAATTGACATTGGTTTTGAGCACAAGCATGTTTTATTGATCATGGATGAACCTACCAATCATCTTGATGTAGAAATGGTGGAATGGCTTGAGCGGTATCTGAACAAAGAGAATGTAACCTTGCTGCTCGTTACGCACGACAGGTATTTCCTGGATTCAGTTTGTGAAGAGATATGGGAAATGGATGGCAGCAATCTGTTCACTTATAAAGGTAATTATGAAAACTATCTTGAAAAAAAAGTGGCACGGATTGAAAGCGAAAGTGCCAGTATTGATAAAGCAAGAAATACTTACCGGAAGGAACTTGAATGGATGCGAAAGCAGCCAAAAGCAAGAACTACGAAAAGTAAAAGCCGACAGGATAATTTTTATGAAGTAGAAAAAAAGGCGAAGCAAAGAATTGAAGAAGCTCAGATGCAATTGCAGACAAAAATGAACAGGCTGGGAGGGAAAGTAGTTGAATTAAAAAAGGTTTATAAAAAATACGATGACAAAATTATTTTGAAAGGATTTGACTATAATTTTAAAAAAGGAGAAAGGATAGGAGTGGTTGGGAAAAATGGAGTAGGGAAATCTACATTTATTAATATTATTCAGGGCAGCGAGCAACCTGACAGCGGGAAGGTAAATGTAGGTGAAACGGTGATCTTTGGAAATTATTCCCAACAGGGTTTGCACGTAAAAGAGGATATGAGAGTGATCGAGTTTGTGAAAAATATTGCTGAAAATTTTCCTTTGGCATCCGGTGGCTCTTTAAGCGCTTCACAGTTTCTTAATTTATTTTTATTTCCTCCCGATCAGCAATACACATATATCAGCAGTTTGAGCGGTGGTGAGAAAAGAAGACTTCATTTGCTTTCTATTTTGTTTCGCAATCCGAATTTTCTAGTACTTGATGAGCCGACCAATGATCTTGATTTGCCGACATTAGGCGTATTAGAAAATTTTTTAAGCGAGTTTGCAGGTTGCCTTCTTATCGTGTCTCATGACCGTTATTTTATGGACCGGCTTGTGGATCATTTATTCGTTTTTGAGGGCGACGGAGTGATCAAAGATTTTCCCGGGAATTATTCGCAATATCGTTCATTCCGGCAAGAAGATGAGAAGTTGCCGGTTACAGGTTCCCTGTTACCAATAGAAGAAACGGGCAACTTGAAACTGGAAACTGCCAACTCAAAAAAAAGACTTTCATACAAAGATAAGAGAGAATTTGAATTGCTTGAAAAAGAGATTGCGAACCTTACCGGAGAAAAAGAAGCGATCAATAAAAAATTCAATGATGGCAACCTGCCTTATGAAGAACTTCAGCAACTTTCACAAAGAATTGGTGAGATAAGCAGTTTGCTCGATAGTAAAGAACTGCGCTGGCTTGAACTAAGCGAGATGATAGATGAAAGTTGATAAATGATAGACTAATTCATGTAATCATAATCTCGCATGAATTGCTTCTAATACTTCACTCACTTCAATGTTCTCCATGCATTTGAAATGCTTTTTCGGACATTTATTGTAACCGATTTTGGAGCAGGGACGGCATTTTAATTTAGTTACCTGTAAAATATCAAACATCTCAGAGTGCCCGAAAGCCCTCTCCTTTGGAGAGGGTTGGGGTGAGGCTCCATAGTACGGATACATTCCAAACGAAGGAACTGTATTTCCCCAGAGCGAGATGACTGGTTTTTTGAAGGCTGCAGCTATATGTATCAAACCCGTATCATTGCTGACGATAACCTTCGCTTTTCTTACAAGGTCAGCACTTTCATTAAGATTGAACTTGCCACAGGCGTTATAAACTTTTATGGTATCCGCAGAAGCGATCTCGTCTCCATTTTCCCTGTCTTCTTTTCCTCCTAATAGAATAACAGGGTGATCAAGTCTTGCACATAATTCCTTTAACTTATGAACGGGATATTTTTTTGTGTTATGCGCTGCACCGATAACGATACCTATATATCCGGCAAGATGAGAAGCGGGAATATCATTTCTTTTTATTTCATCTTTTTCGGATATAAAATAATCAAGGCCGGCTTCGTCATTTTTTACACCAAAAGGTTCAACTGTTTCCAGGTAACGGTCAACAATGTGAACATCGGGCATGACGTTCCATTTCAAATTGACGTAAATATATTTTTGGATATTTAGTTTATTGAACGAATAAGAAGGTTTATCCAGCAATTGTTTTACTCTTAGCGTACGCAGGTTGTGATGCAGATCAATGATGTGGTCATATTCTTCAAGTTTTAACTCGTGGATCATTAGTTCCCAGCTATGCGAAAGCAGGTGTATCTTGTCTATGTAAGGATTATGTTCAACAATGGAATGAAAACTTTCTTTTGTCAGGTAATGAACTTCCGCATCGGCTACTTGTTTTTTCAGGCAGCGGATCACCGGTGTTGTAAGCACAATATCGCCAATGGAAGAAAAACGAATGATGAGAAATTTCATAGTTATTGCAACAGTAAGAAAATTTTAAGGAGAGCTTGCAAATTCGCCTTCAATATAATCAAGATCTTTATGATAGGTTTCCTCCACAAGCATTACTGAAATAATACCTACTATCATTACTGCAATTCCTGTTATCCATCCTGCTTCCACATAACCTGTTCCTTTTTGCAGTTGTGTAAAAAGTATCGAAACCAGTATAAGAGAACCTCTCACCATATTCGGAACAGTTGTAGCCACGGTGGCTCGAATGTTCGTTCCAAATTGTTCAGCAGCCATCGTCACAAATATCGCCCAGAAACCGGTACCAAATCCTAACAAAGCGCTTACAACATAAAGAGTGTTTACACTGGCTCCCTGTAAATTAAAAAACCAAAATATACTGATCGCAATAATTACATAATAAACATATAAAGCTTTTTTCCTGCTCTTGAACCATTGGCAAACAAAACCCGCCAGCACATCCCCAACCGATATAGCGGCATAAGCAAACATCACAGCCTTGCCTGGATCAATCGTTCCCTTTATATTCATTTTAGTTCCGAACTCCTTAGAGAAAGTGATCAATATGCCTATTACGTACCACGTAGGCAAACCAATGAGAATGGAGCTTAGGTATTTTTTTAACCTTCTTCCATTGGAAAAAAGCATAAAGAAATTTCCTTTGGAAATACTTTTGTGTTGAATGTTTTTAAACATGCCTGATTCCAGCACACCTATCCGCAACACCAATAAAACAATACCTAAACCACCGCCAATAAAATAGCAGGTGCGCCACGGAAATTCTTCTTTCAGAAAAAATGCAACAACAGCTCCCGTTAAACCAATTCCTGCCACCATCGAAGTACCAATTCCTCTTTTTTCTTTCGGCAACAGTTCTGTTACAAGAGTAATGCCTGCGCCTAACTCGCCGGCTAATCCAATGCCGGTTATTAGTCTGACCATTGCATATTGATCAACTGTATGTACGAAGCCATTTGCTATGTTCCCGATTGAATAAAGAATGATGGAAGCGTATAAAACTTTTAATCTTCCTTTTTTATCTCCAAGTACGCCCCAAATAATTCCGCCAACAAGCAAGCCAACCATTTGCACATTAATAATGAGAAGCCCTTTGCTGGCGATCTGGCTGTCATTCAAACCTAAGGACTTTAGTGAAGGTATCCGGATAATGCTAAATAAAAGAAGATCATAAATGTCGACAAAGTAACCCAATGCTGCAACGATAACAGGTAATGATAAAATGCCCAATTGTCTCTTATTCATAGCAAGCTTTATTTCAAAAATAAAAAATAACCAGGCAATAAGTGTTTTTCGTGCTTCTAAAGATTAGTATTTGCAGATTCATTTTGAGGAGGTCTGCCGCCGCGGCTAAACAGCTTAATAATTATCGGCGCTGTTGTTACTAAAACAATACCGAGAACAATAATTTCAAGATGATCTTTAAGATCAAAGTCAAACTCTTCGAGGATCCATTTTTGTAAAAAGTAGCCCGCAAACACCATAGTGAATACCCATGCCACACTGCCTACAATATTGCATGCATGGAATTTTCTTCTGTCCATTTTCACAATACCGGCTACGATAGGAGCAAAGGTTCTGATAAATGGAAGAAACCGGGCGCCAATAATTGCAACGGCTCCATGCTTTTCATAAAATTCATGGGCACGGTATAAATAAACTTTTTTGAAAAGCAACCTGTCTTTCCAATGGTACATAGCCGGACCAATTTTTCGCCCTGTCCAATACCCGACTGCATTTCCCAATACACCAAAAAATGAGATCAATCCCCAAAGTACAAAAAGATCCATCCACTCATTTTGAATACCGCCAAGACCAAACAGTTTTAAAAATTGATGCGTGAGGCCGGGGCCTCCATTGTCTAATTTGTGCGCATAAATTCCTGCTACGAATAGAAGCGAATCTCCGGGCAAAAAGAATCCAACAAACAAACCCGTCTCGGCAAATATTACAAACAGCAACAACCACAGACCGCCGTTTTCAACGTAAAACTGGGGTTGTAACAATTCCTGCCAGCGAAAACTATCTAATAAGTAAAAAATCATAAATATTTTATTCTTGTTCTTTGAGCCGTGATAACGACAAATGCGTTTATTAATTCTTTAAAATTCTTTTCAAGTATTTGTATCAATTGTTCAAGAATAATTTTCGTTTCTGGTGCATCGTACCGCAACAAAATAACTGCAATAAACTCTTTTTTGTGTTTAAAGACTAATTCTCCGAAATCTTTATCTTCCGTTATCACAATAGACTGAGGATGTAAAGAAATGGACAATATAGCTTCATCTTCAATGGAAGGATAGTTTTCCGCGACCGAAAGTACTTCAAAACCCTTTTGCCGCAGCTTCGAAACAAATAAGTAGTTTACACTTTCATCCGCTATAATTTTCATGCTTCAGGAGCTTCTATAATTTTTTCATTTGTAAGCACAGCATGAGCATAAGCGATGGCTTCCCGAATATCATCAATTGTCAACCTGGGATAGGCTTGTAATAAATAATCAAAATCAGCCCCCCCTGCAAGTTTTTCAAGTATAAGTTCAACAGTAATCCTTGTTCCCTTAATACAAGGCTTGCCCATCATAACTTTTGGATTAACAGATATTCTTTCAAAATTCATAACCTCAATTTGAACAAATTTAATTTATTCCTGAGATATCCTGGAGGCCTTACGTACTACTCAGTTCTCCTTCCCATTTGCTTACTACACTTGTCGCCAGTGCATTTCCTATCACATTTGTTGCCGTTCTCAGCATATCACAGAAATGATCTATTGGCAATATTAATGCAATTCCTTCGGGTGGAATTTTAAACATGGAACAAGTTGCCAAAACTACGACCAAAGCTGCTCTCGGCACACCTGCCACTCCTTTGCTTGTCAGCATTAAGACCAACAGCATTGTCAGTTGTGTTGCTAAATCCATGTGAATCCCATACGCCTGGGCAATGGCAATGCTTGCAAATGTCATATACATCATGCTGCCATCAAGGTTGAAAGAATAACCGAGTGGCAATATAAAGGCTACTATTTTATCGCGACAACCGAACCGCTCCAGTTCTTCTGTTAATTTAGGAAAAACTGCTTCGCTGCTCGTGGTGCTGAAAGCGATCAGCAAAGGCTGAGCTATCCTTTGTAATAATGATGGCAACCTGTTGCGCAGGATAAGAAAACCCACCGATAACAGAACAAGCCACAGCAGCAAAATCCCAATCAAAAAATAAAAAAGATATTGGCCATAAAAGTTGAAAACCTTAAGACCTTTTAATGCGATTACCGAAGCGATAGCACCGAAAACTCCTAAAGGAGCAAACCACATTACATAACCTACCATTTTTAAAATAATATGCGAAGCCGCATTCAAACCTTTTATTACAGGTTTTGCAAAATCATGAAGCGCGGTGGCGGCAATTCCAAAGAAAATACTGAAGACGACGATCTGCAATATTTCATTATTGGCCATTGCTTCAAATATGCTTTTGGGAAAAACATGTTCTACGAATTTGGATAATGAAAATTCGCCGGTTGCACCGATCAGATCTTTTGCTCCGCCCACATCAGCATTACTTAGATCAATGGCATGACCAGGTTGAAAAAGATTTACAAGAAATAATCCAAGTAATAAACTAACTAATGAAGCAGATACAAACCAAAGAAGTGCTTTGCCGCCGATACGTCCTACCGATTTTAAATCGCCAAGCTTTGCAATGCCAACAACCAATGTACAAAATACAAGAGGGGCAATGATCATTTGTACCAGGCGAAGAAAAATGGTAGTCAGCAGTTTTATATTGTCAGAGAATTTAATAATAGATTTTTCAGAACTGTTTTCATGAACAATGTATCCAATCAAAACACCCAGGATCATTGCAATGAGAATAAAAATAGTTAGCTGGTTCTTTTTAGCCATAAAGAAATTTGTAATAGTACCGAAAATCGGCAAAAATATTTAAGAGTGAAAACATTTAATCGCAATATACCTTTTGCAAAAGAATTGATGCACGAATTAAATAATTGTTTACTTTACGAGCTATTCTAAATTAATAATTACCAACTTATGAGTTTGTTTATCAAAAAACCTTTAAATAAACTTATGGCCGAAGCGGCCGATAGCGAAAAAGGTTTAAAGAAAACATTGGGCCCATGGTCTTTGATCGCATTAGGAATTGGAGCTATCATTGGCGCAGGTTTGTTTTCCATTACAGGTATGGCTGCAGCCAATAATGCGGGTCCGGCTATTACTATTTCATTTATTGTAGCAGGAGTGGGATGTGCTTTCGCCGGATTATGTTATGCAGAATTTGCTTCAATGATACCAATTGCCGGAAGTGCGTACACTTATTCGTATGCTACCATGGGAGAATTTATTGCATGGATAATCGGATGGGACCTTGTTCTGGAATATGCTGTGGGAGCCGCTACCGTGAGTATTAGTTGGAGCAGGTATTTCGGAAAATTTATGGAAGGGTTTGGGGTTCATATGCCTGTAAGTATGATGGGTGGCCCGTGGGATGGAGGTATAGTAAATATTCCTGCCGTGTTTATTGTTGTCCTAGTGAGCTTACTGCTGATAAGAGGAACCAGCGGCAGTGCTAAGGTGAATGCTGTTATAGTAACACTGAAAGTAACCGTGGTATTGGTTTTTATCTTCCTCGGCTGGGGTTACATAAACAAAAGCAATTACCATCCTTACATACCTGATAATAACGGCACATTTGGTGAATTTGGATTCAGTGGTATTATTCGTGCTGCGGCAATAGTCTTTTTTGCTTACATAGGTTTTGATGCGGTGTCCACCGCGGCGCAGGAAACAAAAAACCCCAAGAGAAGTATGCCAATTGGTATTTTAGGTTCCCTGGCGATTTGTACTGTATTGTATATTTTATTCGCCCACGTAATGACAGGTGTCACAAGTTTCCAGTCATTTAAAGGAAAAGATGGAATTGCACCGGTAGCTGTGGCGATCGATCATATGGGTAAGGTTGGCGCTAATGGAGTGATGATTCCTGATTATCCATGGTTAAACAGGGCCATTATTGTTGCTATCCTCGCCGGGTATTCTTCAGTAATTCTTGTCATGCTGTTGGGACAATCAAGAGTGTTCTTTAGTATGAGCCAGGATGGTTTATTGCCAAAAGTGTTTTCAAACATTCATCCCAAATACAGAACACCTGCAAAAAGTAATTTACTGTTTCTTGTTTTTGTGAGTTTATTTGCCGCATTTGTTCCGGCGAGAGTTGTAGGTGAAATGACAAGTATCGGAACATTATTCGCTTTTATCCTTGTTTGCCTCGGAGTATTGGTATTGAGAAAAAGGATGCCCGATGCGCCAAGAGCTTTTCGTACTCCGTTGGTGCCGGTTGTGCCGATATTAGGAATAGCTACCTGTTTATTTATGATGGTGTTTTTGCCGGGCGATACATGGATACGGTTGATTGTTTGGCTGATCATCGGCCTTCTAATCTATTTTGGATACAGCCGGCATCATAGTAAATTAAGACATGGCGAAGTAGTAATACCGCACGACCCCGATAGACCGAAAGAACCTTTTGAAAAAGAATAATTCTTAGACAACTGCTTTGCTTATAACCGGCAAAGCAGTTTTTCTTTTACTTTCATTGCTGTAAATTTGCAGCCCGGCTTCACCATTATTTCCTCTCCTTATGGATAGGGAATTCAAACAAAGAGTTTCTTTGCAAATATTGTGGTGACGCTTCAACTTAATAAATCTATTTGACTATTTTGACAAACTTGACTTAATCAGTTTTTGATCATGGGAAGAATTTTTGAAGTAAGAAAGGCTACGATGTTTGCCCGCTGGGACAGAATGGCAAAACAATTTACCCGCGTTGGAAAAGAAATTGCTATTGCTGTAAAAGCCGGCGGTCCCGATCCTGATACCAATCCTGCTCTCCGCCGCTGCATTCAAAATGCCAAAGCTGTGAACATGCCGAAAGATAGAGTAGAGGCAGCGATTAAGAGAGCAATGGGAAAGGAAATCGAGAACTATGAGGAGATTTTGTATGAGGGTTATGGTCCTCATGGTGTCGCTCTGCTTGTGGAAACGGCAACCGACAACCATGTACGAACAGTGGCAAATATAAAATCTCATTTTAACAAAGGCGGTGGTTCACTCGGCAATAGCGGGAGCGTATCCTTTCAATTTAAAAAAATGGGGGTGTTTAAATTAAAGCTGGAGGGAATCAATATGGATGACATTGAATTAGACCTCATCGATCACGGCCTGGAAGAATTGGGTGAAAGTATAGGCGAAAATGGCGAAGAAATATTAGTAGCACGTTGCGGCTTTACCGATTTTGGCAATATGCAAAAAGCTTTGGAAGAAAAACACATTACTCCAATTAGCGCAGAAGTTGAATGGATACCCACTACAACTGTTCCATTAAATGATGTCCAGGTTGAAGATGTAAGTAAACTAATCGAACGGTTGGAACAGGATGAGGATGTTCAAAAAGTTTTTCATAATATGGGATAAAACGGATTTTATATAAAATCAAAAAAACCCTGCTGTTGAGGCAGGGTTTTATTTTGAAACAACCGCCTTTTATTTTCTGTGTAATTGAAGCTTTACAGGATTTAATTGAATAGCTACCTGTGTGTCATCATTGCAATTGCGGTCAGTACTTATATCATCGCCCATTGTATCTCCTACAATGTTCCAGCGTGTCACCAGACCATCATCGGTAAAAGGAACATCAGTGCCTGATGCTCCACCCAACAATTCTCTCAGTGCAGCTGGCGAGAAAGCACTCATTCCCGGTTTACTTATATAGTGAACGTCGGAATTTTTTCCACTGAGAATTTGACTAATAGTGAATCCAGATGGAGCTGTATAAAGAAGTTTTTTCCATGTACCTTCTGTTTCGCTCCAGTCACTTTGTGTTTCTCTTGCATGCAGGTAAACTGTTGCAAAAAGTTGATTCCCTCCTTCAATACTAAGTTTTATCCATGCCCATATTTCAGGACCGTGGCCGCCGAATTCCCTGTCGCCACCGAGTAATTTTGTGGGACAATAAGGACCAACAGTAGATGGTATGAACTGTATGGTCGAATCCAATTTTATGTACATCGGCCTGATGGGTCTGTAAATTGGCTTAAATTTTTTCACCGGATCTTTTTGGGCATTTGCTGCCATTGCAAATACCATGATTGATAAAATGGAAATGATTTTTTTCATTGTGTGTGTTTTAATGTTTTGAATGAGTATGAATTGTTCAGTCTTGTCCTTCATTGAGACATTTTATGTTCTTTGTGCTGATTGCTTCAAATTTTATCTTGTCGCGATCGCAAAGCCAGGCTTGTTTCACTGTTTTAGCATATTCTTCTTTTCCCGGATTTACAAGCGCAACTATGATTTGACCTTCCGTTTCTCCTTCCTGGCACCTGACAGTTTTAATTTCCCATCCCGAAGGAATATTGCGCACTTCAATAATATCTATCACCTGGTGAATATTTTGAACGGTATCCGTCACTGCGCTGTATACAACTACTCCCTTCGATCCCTTCAATAAAACATCTAGGAACTGTGGTTCCGGGTCATTGATGTCAGTGATCATTGTGCCTTCCCGGAAATTGTATCCGGTCAATCCCGGAATTTTTTTCTCATCAGTAAAAGTTTTGCCGATGAGCTTTTTTAGGCTTGGAGCATATTTTCCCTGGGACGATGAGTACAAAAAGATGTTGACTGAAAAAAGCAGGATCAATATATGTCTCATAGTAATATCAGTTGACTTTAAACCCGCTCAGGATGACCTGTTGAAATTTTTGTTGTGTTCCTGAATTTTGTGAGATGTGGACGCTCACAATATCACCTGTTTTTAATTTTAATAGCGCTCCAACATTGGAATCGAATATTTGTGTTGTTGAAGATGTTTGTACAGATGTATAGGCAATTTGTGAATACAAATTAGTCCTCAGCAAAATGGTTATCATGCCTGGTGAACTAAATTGCAACCAGCCTACTCTCAGGTCAAAATGATAGATACCGTCAGAGGGTGCTGCAAATTCACCGGTGGCAACAGAAAAGTTTTTGTCTTCATCGAAATAAACACCTGTGAAGTCTATTTTCTTTTCTGTGTTATTGGCTATTGGCTCACCTCCAATATAGGTAGCTGCTGCCCTGAAGGCGATTGTTTTTTCGGTTTGTGGGGAAGTAATGGGTTTAATGGCAGGTTTTAGAAGTTTATTCTGCGACCATATATTTATTGATGAAAACAAGCACAGTGCTAATGCCACAAGAAAGTTTCTTAAAGCTGTTGTGTATAATTTCATGATGTTTTTTTTAGTCTGTTCTTTTATATTTATCCTGCATAAATTGGAAATAGATAAAGCCAAAGCGCTGGTACCAATCTCGTTGACCATACTGATTCTCACATTCACCAATTGCTTTTAACGCTTTTTCGAGTGAACCCATCATTCCTTCGTATTTGTCATCATATACTTGTTTAAAGCGATTGTATTCAGCTACTATCTCTGCACGGGCATTTTGCCAGGCAAGACCGGTAACTGCATGAATGCCGCTTGCATTGTCACCAAATGCTATGGCACTATTGTTGAAATTTTTTGTGTTTTGGTAAATGCAACTCAATCTTCCTAATTGCCTGCGCACAAACGTCAATTCATTTATCGCTTTCGTGTAGCATTCCTGGCAGTCTGCAGTTTTGCAGCTTGTAGGCATCATAGCATCTGCACTGGTACTGAAATCGGGGGCACATTCACCATTACTGAGTGAACGTGAGCTGTTGTAGAGATCCTGTGCATCATGCGCAATGCTAAGGAAATTGTTTAAATGTCCCAGGGCTTCTCCAATACTTGTGTTGACAGTTGCATCAGAACCTGCCTGTTGCTGAATATTATTGATCTCATCTTGTCCCATTTGGTTGATCGCATCGACCTGTGCATCTGTATTGTCAGATTGTGATCTGCCAATAAATGCAATGCCGGTAAAAAGGAGTAAAAGAAATATTTTTTTCATGCTTTATCTTTTTTGCGTTTAAATACTATAAAGAAAATTACCAGTAACAAAACGACACCGCCAATTATGTAGAGGAGATTTTTTTTCAAAAAACCTTCATTTGTCTTTGATAAGGCTGAATCAGAAAAAGGAGAACTAATGCCAACTTCTTTCGCCTCACCACCATTCCATGTCAGTAATACATATTTTGCAGGTTTGGTTTTTGGGACTACCATAATGCCGAAATCTCCTTCGGTTTTAAAGGAAGCTTCCCAGAATCCCTTATCATTTGTTTCTCCTGTTTTATTTGCCTGGTGCCAGTTTTCTTTATTTAGTGTAACCTGAATAGGAGATGAAGGGTCTTCTGCTGTAATGCAGAAATACGCCGGTGAATACATGCTGAACCCTCTTGCAAAAAAATAAAGTGTATCCTTCATCTGAGTAATTTCTGTCACATTGATCCTTCCTTTTGCTTTGAGATCATCTTTTTTATAATCCGCCAGGTTTAGCTCAACAGGCTGTATGTTATCATTTAAATTAAACGGCTGGGCTTTCAGAATAAAATTTGAAAGCAGGCAGAAAATTGTTAAAAATATTCCCGGGTTTTTTATTTTATTTCTCATAATTATTTTTTTACAGAAATAACCAAAGAACGTGTAGCCAGTTTATCATTGCTATACATTTCTGTTTTTACAATGCCAAAATCAGGTGCAAACCATGCAATCATTTTTTGTGACGGTGCACTTCGTTTCCCCATACTACCCATATCAGTTGTGACTTTGATTGTCGATGTCACCTTGAAGCAAGTCCAGGTTCCTGCAGGAGTTGTAACCTTTTCGATTTTTTCAACTTTTCGGTCGGTATGTGTGCTTGTCGTTTTCATTTTCATACTGCCCCTGTCCATAGAGATGCTTACAGAAGCATCCGGTAAATTTTGCCCAACCGAGAGCTGAATAGGAAATTGCAGCGATGAAGATTCGATCGTAGCGCCTTTCAATGCCGTGAAATTGGACATTGTTGTTTTCAGATCCATATAGAAGCTATTGCCATTGCATTTGTATTCTGCATTCATACTATGATTTCCAAAAGAGGAGCTCATATCCAGTTTTATATTGCTGACCAATTCACCACCTTGTTCTTTTACATCCGTTATTGTTGTAGTTTGTTTGCCGATTTCTTTTCCGGTTGAATCGTAGGTGGCTCCCTGTACTATTGCACCTTTTTGAAAGAATATCAAAGAACCGCAATTACCAGCAGGAACATTATCGGCAACACTGCTTGTAGTTAATGCTTGTTTGCTGCTATCGGTATTTCCTTGTGATGAGATACCCTGGTTATTGCAGTTGACAAATGCTGAAAAGAGTAAATAGAAAAAGAGTTGTTTCATGGTTTTCGCTTTTATAATTATTATTAGTGTGCAGGTGGGGTTATAAAGATTGCTGTCGAATAATTGTTGTCTTTATTTGATTCTTTAGTGCTGTTATAGAGATCAGCTAAAACAAGAAAATAGAATTTCTCTTTGCTTGCTGATGCATCACCTGATCTCATTTCAAATTGAAAGTCCTGGCTGATACTGGCTCCACCCGCTATAGAGGGAAAGGCAGCATCATTATAGCAAACTGTCCATGGTGATGGCACTGCTGCACTGGCGTTGCTGTTCCAATCATTAATATTTTTCATGGGCGGATGATTTGGCGCCTTGTATTCGTGGAACCCAACTGTATTAAATCCTTTTAGTTTTCCTGCTTGGGAGGTCATTTCACCTGCATTTTTAATAATCAGTGAAACATTGATTAGATAAATATCTTTTGAGGCATCTTTCGTGATTGAAACGAATCTTATTCCTGAGATCTGCAGATCGGCGGGCTTATAAACCCTTAATTTAGGAGATGGCAGTGTATTTGGTCTGGGTTTGAGTTTGGTCAATTGGGCAAAAACAGAAAGCGTACAAAATATACCCGCCGCAAGGATGATTAGTTTTTTCATGTGGTAGTTTTTATTTTATATCAAAGACTTTCGGTTGAAAATTTTCCTTCAGTGATCTGCGCTTTATGCTCTTCTTTGTCTTCCACAATTCCTTCAAACGTGCCATTTAACAAAAGCAGTTGACCTATTTGCCTGGTGCCCGTTATTTCAACGTTCAGATAATCGCCGGCATTTTTAATCCAGTACATATCGTCATTGATTGTAAAATTTACTTTTCCGTCTTTGTCTCCCTTAATAGAATAGCTTCCCTTTCCCTTAATAAATAATTCCAACCCGATCAGGATTCCTTTCGAACTATTGGCGCAGTTTATATAACCCAACCCCGACTGTATCATTGCATATCCTTTCGCATGTGCCGGATCGGCTTCGTATACTTGCCCGTTGAATTTGAAAGACATTGAGCCTTTTGAGGAATGTTTGGGAGTACCAAATGGTTTATTGTCTTTAGTATTGATCTGTGCCCTTACAAAAAGAGAAATAGTAATAAAGAATACCAGGTTAACTATTTTATTCATGGGCGGCGATCAATTTGAGTGCAAACTAATATTGCACTTATGCGCCTGCAACTACATCATCATGTAGCACAAATTGATTAGAACAGGAGAAGGCAGATCAGTTTGTCTTTCAAAGCTTTTGAAACCGCTTCGGTAGCAGAATGTACGTGGAGTTTGTCGTAGATTTTCTTGATATGAAAACGAACCGTATCGATACTGATATCAAGTTTTGCGGCGATCATTTTATAACTGAAACCATTTACAAGAAATTGAAGGATCTCTGTTTCTCTTTTTGAGAGATTATTTTTTTCTTCATTATTTGTTTTGGCCTGTGGAACCATTTGCAATACTTTTTTTGCTACAGTTCCCGTCATGGGAGCTCCCCCGGTCAAAACGTTTCGGATAGCAGAAGGGATCTCTTCTGTAGCATATCGTTTTAAGATATAGCCGGAAGCTCCTGCACAAATAGCTTTAAAGATATTTTCATTGTCATCAAAAACAGTGAGCATGATAACGGGAAGTTGCTTATCTGTTTTTCTTATGTTCCGAACAGCTTGTACCCCGCTTACTTTGGGCATGTCGATATCCATCAACACCACATCGGGCTTTAGTTCCCGTATATCTTCTTCAATTGTTTCAGCATTGGGCATAGCTGCCAATAGTTCAAAATCGGCTTCCTCAGCTATTAAAGCTTCCATGCTGGCTCTTAATGCTTCATTATCGTCGTAGAGTAAAATCCTGATAGACATATTGACAAAATAAAAATAATTATCTGTACAGAACCTACATCATCATGTAGCCGGCACTTCCACTGTAATACTTGTTCCGCTACCGGCTACAGAACTAACAGAGCAATGCCCTCTTAAAGCATTTGCTCTCGATTGCATATTCTTTAAACCGTTGGAAGAAGTTATCCTTTGAACATCAAAGCCAATCCCGTCATCAGCAATTATCATTTTGATATTATCATTTACTGATGTAAGATCGATCTTTACGAGATTGCAATCAGCATATTTTGCTGCGTTGTTAATAGCTTCTTTAAAAATGAGAAAAAAATCACGCCTTTGTTCCATCCCGATACTCTTGTCTAATGCCTTTTCATCAATGGTAAATTGTGTTCGGATATTTTTAGGTTCGAGTGTGTGACTGATATATTCTCTCATTCTTATCACCATGTTTTCAAGTTTGTCATTGTCGGGCTTAATAGCCCAAACTATATCGCTCATGCTTTGCTGCATGTGCGAAGATTGTTCCGTGATCTTCTGCAAAAGTGTGTTAGCTTTTTGCTGATCTTTCTGTAAATTATTTTTTGAAACCTCCGAGAGTATTTTTATACTGGTAAGTGTGGAGCCAATTTCATCATGAAGGTCCCTCGCAATATTATTTCTTACATCGAGCAATGCTTTTTGTTGCTGGAGTTTCCTTTTTAACTGGTAGCGGTTGAACAATACCAATCCAAGCAGTGATAAAAGAATAATGCCTACGATCATAATATTGCGGAGTTGTTTCTGTTCCTGCAATTCTTTTTCACGGAGCTTCTTTTCCTGCCCAGCAAGCTGGAGTTGTTGTTCATTATTTTTAGCTATAAGCAGATTTCTTTCCAACTGCTCATCTTGTTGTTTTATTTTGATATCCAGAAGTTCTTTTGACTTGGCAAGAAGACCAATCTCGTTTTGTTTTTTTTGAGCCTGGAGCATGTTGCCGGCTATGGTCGCTTTTTGTTTATCTATTTCCAGTTGATTTATCTTCTGATCGGCATTCAGTTTTGTAATCTCATTATCTTTTTTCTCCGTTTGATATTTTGTTTCTATTTCTGCAATAGTTCTTTTTGTTTCTTCGGAGTTAAGGCTGTCACGGTAAGAAATATATTTTTTAAAATTTTCATAAGCTTTGTAAAAATCTTTTCTTTCTTTAAAAAAGATCGTTTTATAATAATAAATGGATTTTAAATTTTCACGGATGTTTAATTTTTGAGAAAGCTCCATTGCTTTTTGAAAATATCCAAGTGTTATTAGTGAATCTTCTTTTATATTTCCGGCCAAAATAGCTGCCGATATATAACGTGTCGCCAGCATCACATCATCGCTATGCGATCTTTCCAATATGCTGATCGCTTTTTTCTCCAACTCGTATGCTTCTTTGTTATTTCCTTTCGCATTAGCAAGCAGCCCTGCGGTAATATATCCCATAACAACTCTTGATTCAAATTTCGATTGGCTGGAGTATTTCAGGCACATTTGCTGGTAATGCTCCGCTTCCTTCAGGTCGCCTGCCTGCATATACATTTGGCAAATGTTGCAATAACTGATCGCCATCCCTTCGACATCGGTTTCTTTTCTTTTTTCAATCGATTTTTTTTGGTATTCAATGGCTTTTTGTTTATCTCCCAAATTATAATACATAGAAGCTACATTGCTGAGTGACATGGCGGCTCCTTCATCATCGTTTATCTTTTCATAAATGTTCAATGCTTTTACAAGATTATCAGCCTGCTGCTGGTACTCTGCTTTTTGCCCATAAGTGAAACCAAGATCGTTATAGGCAAGTGCAGAATAAGGAGAATTAATTCTTGCCAGTTTTGTTTTGAAAGCCTTTTGAAAAAGTAAAATCGCTTCATCCGGTTTTTCCTCGTACATTTTGAGCTGGGCCATATGCAGGTAAGCAATAGCCATGATCAGGGAGTCTTTCAATGAGGTACCTATATTTTCTACCGACGTGGGATTAGCAGCGGCTTCTTTGTAGTCTCCCTTATCGATCAGTATGTCCGTGTTTTTTATCAAGGCCCATCCTTCGCCATAAGGATATTGTTTTTTTCTGCTGAGACTAATTGCTTTGTTTGTATAAAAAATGGCAGAATCATAGTTAGACGCTTCGAAGAAAAGCTCTGCTTTATCAACCAGATTGAAAATTTCTGTTGAATCAATTTTTATAGCGGTTGTCTGCGCAGAAACCTGCCGGGCTTCGGATAAAAGAAAAGCGAAAAGCGAGAAAACCTGTAAAAAAGTGGTTGGCTTCATGAAGGTTTTGGACGTTATCCAGAATTTGTGAGTGAGAAATTACAATTAATTCGAGAACTATAAAAGCGATCTTAGTTTTCGAAATAATAGTTCAAACGTTTAAATAGATGTAATTGTCGGCTGAACTTTACTAAAAGAAAATTGCAAAGCGCTCTTAAGGTTGTTTTTCCAAGATCTTTTTTAAACTTTCCAGCCCTTGCTTCAACTGTGGATCATAAACTTTTTCAAACATAAAACTGGTGAATTTTTCCCACGGATACCAACGCAAATGAAAATCAATATACCACTGCACAGTCACTGAATTAGAATCGGTAGCAGGTATCCATTGCCACCCTGTTGGAATTTTTTTGTTTGGTAATATATATGCTGCTATCACCTCATCATTTTTCTTCCCGGTGAGCACAATAGATTGTTGGTTTGTTTCATTCAACACCAATCCCTTTACAACATCATTTTCATAATAAAACTTTGATGAGTCAGCACCAGGGTACCAATTTCTCCAATTTTTTGGATTGCTGATTTGTTCTGAGACTGCCTGTTCTGAAGCATTAATTTGAATTGCTTTTGATACACGAACATCCGAAGGAATAAAAAGGGAAATGATTGTAATTACGATTGCGATAAAAAGAATACTCGCTATAATTAGTTTCAAAAATTTCATTTTGTAAAGTTCACGGGTTCCAACGTCTCAAAGTTCCAAAAGCTAATTGTTGGCACAAACTTGTGGGTTCGTGAATATTGAAACCAAAAAAATCATTCCCATTTAAAGACCCAGATTGCAAATACATAGATGATAACTCCCCATGCTCCCATAATTCCTATTTGTTTCCAGCAATCATTCAAATGCGAACCTTCAAAAGCAACTTTTCTCAGTGCATCATTGAGGGCTGTTAATGGCAGCGCTTCAATGAGCCAACTGATGCTGTGCGGCAATACATTTTTTGGAAAGAAAGTTCCCGATAAAAAATATTGGGGAAACATAAAGAGGTTGGCGTAGATCGGAATCACATTTTGATTTTTTGATACCGAACTGATAAAAAACCCGAAGCCCATGAATACAATAAGGGCAAGAGTACTTAACACCAATAACTCGACAAAAGTAATAAAGCCGTCAGCCAGGGTGAAGTGATAAGCATACCTGCCAAACAAGATCAATACAATTACGATCAACAATTGGAAAAACACACGACCAAGACTTTCTCCAAGAACAATATTCGTTTTACTAACCGGCGAAGCATACATTCGCTTCAGGACAAGTGTTTCCCGTAATGAAAAAAACAAAAATGCCACACCAAACACTGCAGAACCGATCAAAGAAAAACCAATCATGCTCGGCAGATAGAAATCAATTCGCCTGTACGTGCGGCCTTCCACTTGCGAATTGGAAATACTTGCAACTTTTTCAATGGGATGTTTTTGTTGGCTAAGGTCGTTTATCATTCCATTGAGCACTGATTGCAATTGCGGTAATTCTCTCTGGCTGGCGGATGATGATTTAATATGTACATCATATTTACCGGAATCGGTTGGCTGAATATTGAGTATCGCCGTCATCCGGCCTTTCTTTAACTGGTCTTCTATTTCAGCTTCTGTTCCTTTTTCAATATTGAATATAGGAGAATGTGTGATCGCCTGGTAAATATTATTTGTTGTGTCTGAACTTTTATCTATTGCCACGTCGAATGAAATGCCTCCTCCACTTCCCAACGACCCGAAAATCACAATAAGTACAACGGGAAAAAATAAACTGAAAAAAGTAGATGATGGACTTTTGAAAATCGATTTGAAACTCGCCTTCGTAATTGCAAATAAAGCTTTTCGCTGACTATAGAACTGGGCCATTTATCTTAGTTAAGGTGCAAATGTATCGTTTAATGAATTAAAAATTGAAAGGGCAAACGGGTTTGTGTGGTATTGATCATTTGCCTGGTGCGTATCATTTCTCTGAAGATTTTGTAGTTATCTTCCCCCAGTTCTTCTTTCATTTTTCGGGAATAATTATCCGAAGATGAGCCGAATATTCTTTCAAAAATGTTTTGAGGTTCGGGAAATTCTCTTAACCTGTAATCGTTAGTTTTTGCCATTCTTGCCGCGCAATCTACGGCATCCTGTAGTCCGCCAAAGCGGTCTATTAACCCGATCTTAATTGCATCATCACCACTCCATACTCTTCCCTGGGCAATGCTTTCGATGTAAGCAGTATCTTTTTTTCTTCCCTGCGCTACACGTTCTTTAAATTGACTGTACGTATTTTCAATGCTTTGCTGAATCATTTTCTTCTCTTCATCATTCAAAGGATGAAGCACACCAGCATCTGCATACTGTGCAGTTTTTACTCCATCAAACGTAACGCCTAATTTATTTTTGAAAAATTCTTCCATATTCGGGATAATACCAAATACACCGATGGATCCGGTTATCGTATTCGGCTCAGCAAAAATGCTGTCTGCAGCGCATGAAATATAGTAACCACCCGAAGCTGCCACGTCGCCAAAACTTACCACCACCGGCTTTTCCTGTTTGGCTAAATACAATTCTCTCCAAATGTTTTCACTTGCCAGTGAACTGCCTCCACCGGAGTTTACACGAAACACAATTGCCTTAATAGATTTATCAAGTCTCGCTTTGCGGATTAACTTTACATAGTTCTCGCTTGCAATTATATTGGGTTCATCGCTGCTGCCATCAACGATATCACCTTCAGCATAGATCAGGGCAATGGCATCCCTGCCGGCTTTTTTAAATGAACCGGCGTCTGCATAATTGTTAATCGAAATGAAATTTATTTTTTCGTATTTACCTATTCCCAATTTTTTTTTTATATCATCTCTCACCTGGTCATCATAGGCTAACTTGTCAACCAATTTATTATCCGCGGCATCCTGTGCGGTCCGGATCTTTCCTTCATTGGCCAAACGAAAAAGAGTAGCTGTATCAATATTTCTGGCTGATGATGTGTTTAACAAAAAATGGTTGTAGAAGTCGCTCAACCATACTGTTGTTTGCAATTTGTTTTCCGGCGTCATTTTATCAGTGCGGAAAGGTTCTGTAGCGCTTTTAAATTTTCCGGCATAAAATATTTGCGGCTGAATATCTAATTTATCTAAAAGACCTTTTAAAAAAATATAACTCACATTGAATCCAACCCATTCCAGGCTGCCGCTGGGATTGAGATATATTTTGTCAGCAACATTTGCTACATCATAAGCTTTTTGTGAGATGACATCACCGTGAGCAATGATAAATTTTTTGCTGGTTTTAAAATCGATCAGAGCTTTCCTGATCATTTCGTCGCTGGCAAACCCATTTGGATTTGAATTAGCGATAACATAGATCCCGCTTATATCTTTGTCGTTTTTCGCCTTCTTTATTAATTGCACTACGTCGAATAAACCCGGTACATTTAATGCTGTGTTATTGCTGAAAGGAGAAAGTGGACTCTCTACCCGTTGCTCTTTAAAATTCTGACTTAAGTCGAGAACCAAAACTGATTTAGGCGCTACCCTGGGTTTTTCTTTTGATGCAAGCCCTACCACCCATCCTATAAAAAGAAAAAAAACCATCAGGGAAAAAATTACTAATGATGATAGTGACGCAAGAAATATTTTGAAAAAGCTTTTCATGTTGAAATATTTAGTTTCCAAAAATAAAGATATTTGATGCCTTGAATGACAAATATGAATAATGCCTTTTTATTGTTAGGGGGGAATCTCGGTGATAGGAAAGAAAATCTTGCCAAAGCAAGAGAGCTGATTGAAAAGAATTGTGGAATTATTACGAACTCATCTTTTTTATATGAAACAGCGGCGTGGGGAAGGACTGATCAGCCTGCTTTTTTAAACCAGGCAATTGAAATAAAAACGGAGTTGAATGCAAAAGAATTGATGAAAAGGATCTTGAAAATTGAAATCGGGATGGGACGTGAACGAGCCGAAAAGTATGGACCGCGCATTATTGATATCGACATACTGCTATTTAATGATGAAAAATATAGTGACGATTTTTTGAAAATCCCTCATCCTGAATTGCAAAACAGGCGATTTGCTTTAGTTCCTCTTGAAGAGATTGCTCCCGGATTTAAACACCCCATTCTTAAAAAATCAATTTCGCAATTGTTGAAAGAATGTCCGGATAAACTTGAGGTAAAGAAATATTCCTGATTTTTCCACAATTATTCAAAATAAAATTTATGTACCGTCATTTAATTTATTTTGTGCTTTCGTAGGCCAGAAATAACCGATGAATAACCACCAGTAACAATGGATTATCACTTTATCACAATTGAAGGAAATATAGGCGCTGGAAAAACCACATTGGCTCACCTGCTTTCACGACATTATAATGCAAGACTTGTGCTGGAAGAATTTGCGGATAACCCTTTTCTTTCCAAGTTTTACGAAAATCAACACCAGTATGCATTTCCACTGGAACTTTTTTTTATGGCTGAGCGTTTTAAACAAATGAAAGAATTAATACAACAAAAAGATCTTTTTCAAAACATTACTGTTTCAGATTATCTTTTTACCAAGTGCCTTTTATTTGCGAAGGTCACTTTGCCGGAAGATGAGTTTCGATTATACCAGCGTCTATTTGATATTATTCACCAGCAATTACTTCAGCCCGACATCTTGATTTACCTGCACGCACCTGTTTCCAAACTTCAGTCAAATATCAAAAAGCGTAATCGCTCTTATGAGCAAAATATCCCCGACGATTATTTATTTAATATCCAGGAAACCTACACCAATTATCTCAAGCAACATAATGTAAAAACAATTTTTGTTGATGCATCCAATGCAGATTTCCTTGGCAACGAAAGACATTTAAAAGTGATTACCGATGCATTGGAGAAGGAATATGTGCATGGCCAGTATTATCTAACCCTTCCATAATCTGGTTTGTAAGTTTTATTTTTGCTCCGCTGTTGAAAACAATACATGGCCAACCAGGTAAACCAAACTTCTCCTTTTGAGGCGATCCGGATAACGGAATTCAAAAATTTAATGCTTGGCAGATTTTTCTTCATCATGGCTTTGCGTATGATGAGCACCCTTGTGGGTTGGTGGGTGTATGGATTGACCCGGGACCCTTTTTCTATTGGTCTTATTGGTTTGTCCGAAGTTGTTCCCGCTGTTTCACTTGCTTTATATGCCGGGCATGTTATTGACCTCAGCGAAAAAAAGAGATTAATGCTGACAGGAATTTTCTGTTATTTATGTTGCGCATCCGCTTTACTATTTCTTTCTTCCGGTTTTATAAAAGGGCATCTAAGCAATCATAGGATCGCTATTTGTATTTACGGAGTTATTTTTTGCAGCGGTATTACCCGTTCATTTACGGGCCCAACGTTTACTGTATTGCTTGCTTACATAGTTCCTAAAAAAACATTACAGAATGCCACTACCTGGAGCCAGGGAACATGGCTCACTGCATCTGTCACCGGCCATGCTGTTGGAGGATTCTTAATTGCGGCGCTCGGAAACACCGGAACACTTATCGCTATTTGTAGTCTTATTGCCCTTGCCTTCGTTATTCTTACACAACTAAGCAAGCAAAAAGCATTGTTGCAAACGATTGAAAAGCGAACATGGGAAAGCGTGAAAGAAGGGTTGCAATTTGTATTTCATACAAAGGAGGTGTTAGGTGCCATGACGCTTGACCTTTTCGCTGTTTTATTTGGCGGAGCGGTTGCGATGGTACCTGTTTATGCAAAAGATATTTTAAAAGTAGGGCCGCAGGGTTTTGGCTGGCTGAATGCAGCTTCCGACATCGGATCAATTTGTATTGTTGTATTACTCACTCTTGCACCTTTTCAGAAAAAGCATGGAAGAAAATTATTTCTAGCTGTGGCCGGTTTTGGAATTTGCATTGTCGTTTTTGCCTTGTCAAAATGGTATGTCCTGTCATTTGCAGCACTAATGATCGGCGGCATGCTCGATGGAATAAGCGTGGTAATCCGCGGAACTATTCTTCAATTAAAAACTCCAATGGAATTGCGTGGTCGTGTTATGTCCGTCAATTCTATGTTTATTAGTTCGAGTAATGAGCTGGGCCAATTTGAGAGTGGAGTAGCGGCAAAAATAATGGGAGTTATTCCTTCCGTGGTCTTTGGCGGCTGTATGACTTTGTTCGTTGTGATCGCCACATGGTTTAAAGCGCCAAGTTTACGTAAATTAGAGTATTGATTGTGTAACCAGCATTCGTAATTCTATTTTACTTCTGTTGCGTCGCACACTTCTTCTTCCGGTATTTCTATTCAGCTTTTTTGAAAAACTTTAAACGAAAATCTATAAACTTTTCATTATGAATCGGCGAAATTTTATCCAATCATCTGCTTTCACTCTTGGAGCACTTACCATAGCACAGCAAAAAATATTTACAGCTATGTTTGATGATCCATGGAAAATCAAAATGCTGAGAAATGATATCGGTGTTTTCACGGAAAAGGGCGGCACCATTGCTTTCCTGCTTTCGAAAAAAGGAATTGTAGTGATAGACGCAGAATTTCCCGAACAATCACAGCATTTGATTACCGAATTGAAAAAGCGAAGTGACAAACCGTTTAAGCTTCTCATCAATACACATCATCATATGGACCACACTTCAGGTAATATTTCATTCAAAGGCATTGTGGAAAATGTATTGGCTCATGAAAATTCTTTAAAGAATCAAAAAAATGTAGCTGTTGCTCAGAAAATCGAAGACAAACAATTGTATCCGGACCGGACATTTACCGATACATGGTGTGAAAAAATAGGAAACGAAAAAATATGTCTTTATTATCATGGCACCGGGCATACGGACGGTGATGGCATTATTCATTTCGAGCATGCGAACATTGTACACATGGGTGATCTGATGTTCAATCGTCGTCATCCGTTTGTTGACAGAAGTGCTGGAGCAAGTATGAAGAATTGGATCGTTGCATTGGATAAGGCTACAGATCAGTTCAGCAACGATACTATTTTTGCTTTTGGTCATGCCGGCGATGGTTACGATGTAACAGGAACAAAAGATGATCTTAAAGCCTTTGCCGAATATCTTGGTAAAGTTTTAAATTTTGTTCAGGGCGAAATAAAAGATGGAAAAACTAAAGAAGAGATTTTAAAAACAACAGAACTGCCATTTGAAACACAATGGAAGGGAGATGGAGTGCAACGACCCTTGCAGGCAGCTTATGAGGAATTAACAGCCTAGCCTTGATCATTTTTCACTTTGCAATAGTTTTTCCAGTGTATAGTAGGTTATAGGACAAAAGGTCGAATTTTTTAGAGTTAACTTCTGCCGCTTGATGAAAACGTCTTCATCTGTATAAGGGAAGCGCCGGCAATCGGATGGTCGCTGTTCATAAATACTGCAAAAATTGTCAGCGCCGAGGAAAGGGCAGGGGGTCGATTTTACAACGAAATCTCCATCCTCATCTACTTTTAAATGAGTTTCAATAAACTCACTTTCCCGCATTTTCAAATGTTTGCTTATGCGTTTGATGTCTGGTGTTTTGAACCGTGGGGAATAATTTTTACAGCAATTGGCACATTGAAGGCAATCAACCTTTGAAAAGGCTTCCTCATGTAAGGCGGGCAATTGTTTCAGTACTTTATTTTTGTCGGCTCTTTGTAAAAATTGCGTATAAACTTTTTGCCTTTCAGCCGATTTTTTTTGCCAGTTATTTAGTAGATCTTTGCTCATGGAGTTTAAAACAAAATTTGATGCAAGGTACTGAACATTTTAAGGGTGAATCTTACTTTTACTGTTAATATGCAAGCTATTTACGAGCAATTTCTCATACTTATTTCCACTCCGGTTTATATAGTTATTATTGGAGTGGAATTATTGCTAAGTAACTATCACCATAAAAAGATCTATAAATGGAAGGATACGGCAGCAAATATATACCTCATGTTATTGAATGCTTCTCTTGATCTCTTTGTCAGAGGCGTCTACCTTTTTATACTGAGCTATTTTTATCATTACAGAATAATTTCTTTTGGAAACATAATTGTGTATTGGGGAGTATTGCTGGTGGCGGAAGATTTTCTTTATTACTGGCTGCATCGTTTCGATCATGAAATAAGATTATTCTGGGCGGTTCATGTGACGCATCATTCTTCGCAACAATTAAATTTTTCTGTCGGTTTTCGTTCATCTGTTTTTCAACCGTTGTATCGCTTTATTTATTTTATTCCGTTGGCATTGCTGGGTTTTAAACCCATTGAGATAGCATTTATCTATTCCGCCACGCAAATCTGGGGGATTTTTGTTCATACGGAACTTATCAAAAAAATGGGTTGGCTGGAATATGTCCTTGTTACCCCGTCCCATCATCGGGTGCATCACGCTTCCAATCCAAAATATCTCGACATGAACATGGGAATGTTTCTCATAATTTGGGATAAACTGTTTGGCACGTTTCAACCTGAACTGGCCGTTGAAGAATATCAGTCATTGAAATATGGTCTGACTAAGCCAATTGAAAAGGAAACTCCCATCAATATTGTTTTTCACGAATGGCATAGCATTCACAAGGATCTGTTGCGAAAAGATATCGGATGGAGAGACAAATTGCTCTATGTTTTCGGACCGCCGGGATGGAGTCACGATGGAAGCCGGAAAACCAGCAAAGAACTTAGACAAGATGAAAATGGAGAACCCGTAATAATAAAGCCCGGAAACCCAGTGGTCATTTAATTATCGAACCTATTTACTGCAAACCCCGTAACGGACGTGTTGATTCCAAAATGCTCATAGCTTTTGATTACCTTTGCACACTTATAAAATTGAAGAGTTTAGTACATGAAGGACATCCGCAATTTTTGCATTATCGCTCATATTGATCATGGCAAGTCCACCCTCGCAGACAGGTTACTCCAGAGTACCCATACCATTAGTGATCGTGAAATGATGGACCAGGTTCTTGATGACATGGACCTTGAACGTGAAAAAGGAATAACGATTAAAAGTCATGCCATCCAGATAAATTATGAACATAAAAATGGAAAGGAATATATTTTAAATCTAATCGATACTCCCGGTCATGTGGATTTTAGTTATGAAGTAAGCCGTGCCCTGGCGGCTTGCGAAGGCGCTTTGCTGCTCGTAGATGCAACACAGGGTATACAGGCGCAAACTATTTCGAACCTGTACCTTGCCATTGAAAATGATCTTGAAATTATTCCGGTGATCAACAAGATTGATATGGACGGAGCGATGATCGAAGAAACGAAGGACCAGATCATTGAACTCATAGGATGTAAACCGGAAGAAATTTTAATGGCAAGCGGGCGAACAGGTTTGGGCGTTGAAGCGATACTGGAAGCCATTGTTGAAAAAATACCGCCTCCTGCCGGTGATCCAAATGCTCCTTTGCAGGCGTTGATATTTGACAGTGTTTTTAATTCCTTTCGCGGCATTATTGTTTATTATCGAATTTTAAATGGAAGTATAAAGAAGGGTGACAAAGTAAAATTTGTTTCAACGGGACAAGAATATATAGCTGATGAAGTAGGTATTTTAAAGCTGAAGATGACGGAAAAGCCTAAAGTAGGATGTGGTGATGTTGGTTATATCATCACAGGTATTAAGAATGCAAAGGAAGTAAATGTGGGCGATACTATCACGCTGGCAAATAACCCTGATCCCCAAATGATACAGGGATTTGAAGAAGTGAAACCAATGGTATTTGCCGGAATTTTTCCGGTAAACACTGAAGATTTTGGAGAGCTGCGTGATTGCATGGATAAATTACAGCTGAATGATGCATCTTTAACTTTTGAATTAGAAACATCACAGGCACTTGGCTTTGGTTTTCGTTGTGGCTTTTTGGGAATGCTGCACATGGAAATTATCCAGGAAAGATTGGAAAGAGAATTTGATCAGACAGTAATCACCACGGTTCCGAACGTAAGTTTTATTGCTTATACTACAAAAGGAGAAAAGATCACTGTCAATAATCCAACTGAATTTCCCGACCCGGTAAAAACGGATCGTATTGAGGAACCTTTTATTAAAGCACAGATCATTAGCAAACCGGAATATATCGGGAACATTATGACCTTATGTTTGGGCAAACGGGGCATTTTATTGAATCAAAACTACCTGACTCAAACAAGAGTGGAGTTGATTTTTGAAATGCCTTTGACAGAAATTGTTTTTGATTTTTATGATAAACTAAAATCACAGACACGTGGCTATGCTTCATTCGATTATCACCCGATCGGTTATCGGGAAAGTGATATTGTAAAGATGGATATTTTATTGAACGGTGATAAAGTAGATGCGTTGAGTGCCCTGATCCATCGCAGCCGTGCCCAGGATTTTGGAAGAAAACTTTGTGAAAAACTGAAAGAATTATTGCCACGTCAGCAATTCCAGATTGCGATACAGGCGGCAATAGGAGCAAAGATCATTGCGAGGGAAACTATTTCGGCATTGCGAAAAGATGTAACGGCAAAATGTTATGGTGGCGATATAACCCGAAAAAGTAAATTACTTGAAAAGCAAAAAGAAGGGAAGAAAAGAATGCGGCAGATCGGAAATGTGGAAATTCCGCAGGAGGCTTTTCTAGCAGTGCTGAAATTGGATGAATAGATTGTCGGCTTTAATGGTTTTTCTTTTTCACCTTATTCTGCTCTGACTTTTCTTCCAGTTTTTTCTCATTTATAGTTCCTTTTATATCCAGAAGCGGATCACCTACCGGTGCTTCACCTTCCTTTAGTTTAAATGTGTATAGTTTGTCTATATGCACCCACTTTCCATTTCGCCATTTAAATGCTTCATAATCTCCATCAGGAACGTAGGTCCATTTATTTTCCGGTTCATCGGTTTCAGAGATCAGGTGGTCAACAATTATCAGGCTATCATCGGAGTCGTATCTCAAAATAGTGCGGGCATCTTTTTTATATTCCAGACTAAAACGATATTGAGGATTTCGTTTTATGCTATCGTTTTCAAAAGTGAAATACTTCCCTCCGAACACAGGCTGATCATTTTTATCAAAAGATAATACCTCGATCCATTTTTTATTGCTCATTACACTGTTGTTGTCAAAACCGATCAGCGTATAAAAATTTTTACCGTTATAAGTGGTTTTAACTATATCGTAATATACTGCGCCTATCCAATTTTCTTTCGTGCGAACAGAGTCCATTGCATCAGGAGTAAACTCAGAGAAGTCACGGAGAGCAATTAATTTAAGTGAGCCATCATTTGTTCGTATCTGTATAGCACCTCGTTGCCTTGAATAATATTGATCGAAAGAAATGTTCCAGGTAAAAATTCTGAATGTACTGTCCGGGGCATATAATTTTGAAACTCCCTGTACCGAATCAAAAGGATAGTAAAATGAATTTCTTATCTGCAAGGCACGAACTAATGTTCTTATAAACTGGCTGTCTGAGCGCATTCGTTCAGCTGTAAGACTGTCTAAGATTATATCGGCAGCCAATGTTTTTAATGAATCTTCCTTTAGCTCTAACTTTTTTCTGTCTGAAGGAAGAATTTTTTGTGCCTCGATTATCCCGGTCGATGAAATAAAGATTATTAAAAGAATAGAAAATTTTCCAAAAATCCTCATTGAATGCATAAGGGCGAAGTTACTGTGGAATCCGGATGCCCGCCCGGACAATTATTTAAAAAAAGACTAACTTTTATTCCGTTCGGACGGGGAGATAACGGTAAAAACTCTTAAAAATTATTTATTCTTAAAATTTTACAAAGCTTTGGCAAAATCAATCAGTGAGTCAAAGGCAAGATCGATATCAAGGTGTGGTAATGAATGCTCCGGATGAGTGGTCTTTAAGTAAACTGTGTAAGTTCCCGCATTGCGACCAAATTGCATATCGCTGGGTTTGTTACCTACCATTATTGTTCTGGATAGATCGATTGACGGAAAATCCTTTACGGCCTGCAAAGCCATGCCTGGATTTGGTTTCCGGCAGAAATGCTTTGCTTCTGAAGCGATGCAATAATAAATTTTGTCAATACGACCGCCGTCTTCTTCAATCTTGGTTTTCATTCGTCGTTGAATATCTAATAAGTCTTCTTCCGTCATTAATCCTCTGCCAACACCTCTCTGGTTACTGACAACCAAAATCGTATCAAATTTTTTAGAAAGAATTTGAATAGCTTCCGTTACACCGGGATAGAATTCAAACTCGTCCCAGTTTAAAATATAACTATCTTCCTTTTCATAATTAATGACTCCATCGCGGTCTAAGAAAAGTGTCCAGCCAAAATCTATGTTTTCAACATGCAATGGAATTTGTTTTAACTCTTCCTGTGCTCTATTGAAATCTTCGGGTATACCAATATCAATAAAATAACTGTCTTGTATCATTCCATAGATTTTTCGATCGGGATAGAATTTCTCCAGGTAATCCTTTTCAAAAGAAAATTTTTCGGGAAGGTCTTTGTCAAGAAAACTTTCAACATTCAAAATGTAAACCCCTGCATTGATATCACCGGTTTCGAAGAATTGCTTTTCGAGGAATTTTTTTACTGTAAAATCATTATCAAGGTCAACCGCCCCATAGCGATCAAAGCTTCTCATAGGTTTCAGCATCAAAGTACATTCGGCGTTGTTTTCAATATGAAATGCTGCTGCTGTTTCAATTGTGGCTTTAAAAAGCGTATCGCCATTTACAACAAGAACGTTTTTTTCAGTTGTTCTTTTACACGATAATTGTATAGCACCACCAGTGCCAAGAGTATCTTCTTCTACCGAAACCTGGTAATTAAGAGTTGGAAATTCGTAGTTTAAAAAATCTTCAATCACTTCATGCTTGTAACCCAAAGAAAAAATGAACTTCTCAATGCCTTGTGACAGTAAATAACGAATGACATGTTTCAGAAAAGGTTGTCCAGCCACGGGCGCCATACATTTTGGAAGATCAGACACCACTGATCGAAGTCTTGTACCGAGACCTCCCGCTAATATGATGCATTCTTTAACAGGCATAAGCTATTGAGCAAAATATTTTTCCTCCACCAATTGACAGATAATATGCCCTATGAGAATATGGCTTTCCTGTATGCGTGGCGTATCATTCGAGGGAACATTTATTAAATGATCACTGCAAGATCTCATTGCTCCACCGGTGCTTCCAGTAAAACCAATAGTTGTCATCGCTTTTTCTTTCGCTTTTTCAAAAGCATTTACAATGTTCTTTGAATTACCGGAGGTAGATAACCCGATTAATATGTCACCTTCTTTTCCAATACCGTCAATCATTCTGGAATAAATCATATCATAACTATAATCATTAGCCACGGCAGTGAGGTAGGAGGTGTTACAATGTAAAGCTTCTGCGGGCAATGCTTTACGGTCAATGTAAAATCTTCCGGAAAACTCAGCAGCCAAATGTTGCGCATCAGCGGCACTGCCACCATTTCCACAAAAATAAACGTGGTTCCCGTTTTTAAAAGCTGTGGCAACTACATTAACCACTTTTTCAATTGCAAAAATTAATTCCTCGCTCTGCAAAACCTTTTGCTTTACATCTATCGAATTTTGTATAATATCTTTAATCTTATCCATATTTTCTCATTCTTTTTTAACCTAATAAATCGTGGTTCTGACTAAAGGGTCCATGATGTTAGTCCGTGTTCCACAAATTGGTAACCGCGATGAATACCGCCAAATTTTTCTAAACTTTTCACCACATCGTACTTTGTATTTGCCGGGCAATAAAATATCATAAATCCGCCGCCACCCGCACCGGATATTTTTCCGCCTGTCGCTCCTGCAGCTTTCGCTGCATCATAGATTTCTTCCATCAATTCATTGCTTATTCCGGCAGCCATTTTTCTTTTTTGCTGAAAGCCGAAATCCAATATCTCACCAATTTCATTCAGCCGACCTTTTAACAAAGCTTCTTTCATCATTTGAGCCTGCTGTTTTAACTGGTGCATGGCTTCAATGGATGTTTCTTTTTTAGCCACTACATTGCTGGCTTGTTGTTCAATAATTTTTGCTGATTCACGGCTTTTGGAAGTGTAATAAAGCAACAAGTTATTTTCAAGCTCAAATAAATATTGTTGCTTGATGCGAAGAGGATTTACTATTACTTTATTATCATCATAAAATTCCATATAGTTCACTCCGCCAAAGGTAGCGGCGTACTGGTCCTGTTTTCCTCCGGCAAGCCCAAGGTCTTTTCTTTCGATCTCGTAAGCATAGTGGGCAATATCATATTCGCCCAGTGGCAGACGCAACATTTCAGCGAATGCTCCAATGATTGCCACAACCAATGTGGAAGAAGTTCCCAATCCAGAGCCGGCAGGGGCATCAACAAAAGTTGTCAGGCGAAAATTTTTTGCAGAAATGCCATAGTCTTTTTGAATGCGGTTGTAGACACCTTTTAAAAGGATCAATTTTCCATCCACCGAAAGTTCTTTATTCCATTCACACTTTTCCTCTGCTTTTTGATCGATCGAATTGAAGATAATTCCGGTTTCATCTGTTGGTTCAATTGTAGCATGCGCATACAGTGATAAGGTGGCATTAAGTATAGCACCTCCATACAAATCACTGTACGGACTTACATCGGTTCCACCACCTGCTAATCCTATTCTTAACGGAGCTTTGCTTCGGTATATCATGATCAATTCAAAAGTAAAAATCAAAACCTGGGTTTAGCTTTTACTTAATTCTTTTATTGCGTTAACAAGATTTTCCCAGCTAAATTTTTGTTTTTCGGTGCGAAGATGAGGAATAAAATAATCTTCTCCTAATTGATAGAAGTGAAGGATAGCGTCCGCAATCGATTCTGCATTCGGCTCTGCAACCAATCCCGCTTTTTCATTTGGTACAAGCGAAGGCAACCCGCCCACATTTGTGACGATCATCGGTTTTTCAAAATAGTAAGCAAGAGGTGTCACGCCGCTTTGCGTTGTATTCCGGTAAGGTTGTATCACTGCATCAGCAGCACATAAGTAGTACTTTACTTCACTATCAGGAATAAATTCAGTGTGTAAAACAACATTGTCACGAATTCCTAATTTATCAATTTGTTCCCGGTAAGGTTTCTCGTCTTCATAGAACTCACCGGCAATAATAAGTTTTGGAATTTGGAATTTGGGATTTAGATTTTGTGATTTTAAAATACTCATTGCATCCAGCAAAATATCTAATCCTTTGTATTTCCTAATAAATCCAAAAAAGAGAATTATTTTTCCTTCGTCACCAATTTTCAACTTTTGTCTCGCTTCTGTTTTTGAAACGGGTTCGCCAAAATTATCATACAAAGGATGCTGAACTAAACGAATGGGTTTGTGTTGCTGAAATTTTTTCAGGTCATCCATTACTTTTTCGCTCATCGTTATAAAAGCGTCACAACATTTCAGGAAATATTTTGTAAAACTTTTATCGCCCGGCCTATGCTCATGAGGTATGACATTATCAGCAATGCAAACAATTTTTGTATGCTTGTTCTTTCTTACTCCCCGGAGAATGGCTCCTAAAGCAGGTCCCATAAACGGAAGCCAATAGCGCACTACAATAATATCGGCTTTTTCTTTTTTTAACCGGTTTCCGACTCTTATCCAATTGACGGGGTTAATGGAATTTATGGCAGAAAAAATTTTTAGATCTTTTGGCGCGGGCTCAGCACTATATTGTGTTTTGCCCGGGAATAAAAAACCCGGATACTGCAGCGAGAAAGAATAAATAGAACAGCTATCCCCGAGGTCGTTAAATTCTTTTGCCAGTCTTTGATCAAACGTAGCTAATCCACCCCGTAGCGGATGTGCGGGCCCTATGATGATGATCTTCTGCATTACAATCCCAGTTTCTCTTCTATAAGATAGGCGTTTCTGCCGGGAGCATTTCTCGAGATCAATTCAGCAACAAAGCCTGTGACAAAAAGTTGCGTACCGATAATCATCGCAAGGATTGCAAAAAAGAAAAGAGGCCGTTGTGTAACTCCTGTTTTGTCAAAAAAAGACCTGGATATAGTGAGGTAAATAAAAATAACAAGCCCGAGAAAAAAAGCAAATACGCCCCAGGTTCCAAAAAAATGCATTGGCCGTTTGCCATATTTGCCTACAAACAAAATAGAAGCAAGATCAAGGCCTCCGGTGATCAGTCGGGCCATTCCGAATTTTGATTTGCCATATTTTCTTGCCCGATGCTCAACTACTTTCTCGCCGATCTTTTTAAAGCCGGCCCATTTTGCCAGCAAAGGAATGTAGCGATGCATTTCGCCATACACTTCAATGCTCTTTACAACTTTTAATTTATAGGCTTTCAGTCCGCAATTGAAATCATGCAGCTTTATTTTAGAAACCTTTGTAGTGAACCAATTGAAAAACCTGGAGGGTAAAGTTTTTGACAGCGGGTCGTGCCTTCTTTTTTTCCATCCGCTCACCAAATCATAACCGTCTTCCAATATCATTCGGCGTAATTCAGGAATTTCACCCGGGCTATCCTGCAGATCGGCATCCATTGTTATGACTATATCGCCCTGCGCTGCACGAAATCCTTCATTGAGTGCGGCAGATTTCCCATAATTGCGCTGAAGTTTTATACCCTTAATGTTTGGATTTTTTTTTCTTAATTCTTCAACTACCTGCCACGAGTTGTCACTGCTCCCATCATCAACCATAATCATTTCATACGATAAATGATTTTCATCAAGCACACGTTCAATCCACTCCGTTAGCTCCGGTAACGATTCAGCTTCATCTAAAAAAGGAATAACAATGGAAATATCCATTTACATGCTCATTTGATCAAGAGGATTAACCGGTTTCTTTTTAGCAACTGCGGCACCAATTAAAGATGCAATTGCACCAAATATAAGAGTACCCAATAAGGTGGCGCCAATTGCCAGCGGCAGAAAGAATTTTCTTGTAAACTCCATGCCCTGCTCAATCTGGCTGTCGGAAAGATTACCACGTTCTTCCATTCTCTGCTGGGCTATTTCAAGAGCCTTGGTCTTCATTTCCGGAAAGATGACTAACATCGCCAACAAAACCCAAACGATCAAAATCAGGGCTATGACAACGGACATTTTAAAACCATGACTAAAAACATTTCCAAAAGTTACCTGGCCGTTCATTTGATTGGCATATGTAATACAGCCCCATATTACAGCTATAAACATTATTCCATTAGAAAGCCAGGAAAACCAGCTTTGTTCAGCCAGTTTTGTAAAATATCCTGCTATACCGATTACTATTAACACCAGGGATACAAGCAAACCTTTGGTTACATGAGTCATCACTTTTTTTTCTTCCATAAAAAAAATTTATTGGTTCAAAAATAGTTGGTCTTTATTGATTATTCCAATGACTTTGCCGGTTAGCTCTCTGCCGATAAATGGTGAATTACGGGATTTGGATTTTATATCTTCTTCCCTGACAGTCCATTTTTGCCTTGGGTGAAACAAAGTAAGACAAGCCTTTTTATTTTCACGAATCCCCGGAATTTCCTTTTGAAAAATTTTTCTCGGGTTGACCGAAAGTAGTTCAATTATTTTTTGTTGGGATATTTTTTCAAGGACGGTGTTTAGCACAGCGTAGGTGGTTTCCAGGCTTATCATGCCGTATTTGGCGTACTCAAACTCCATAACCTTGCTGTCATACTCATGTGGCAGGTGATGCGAAGCAATACAATCTGCTGTGCCGTTCTGCACTGATTCTATTAAAGCATCCCGATCTTCCCTTGTTCTTAGTGGCGGGTTTACTTTCAGGTTGGTATCATAATCTTTAAGATCCTCGTCACAAAAAAATAAATGATACGGTGTAACTGAGCAGCTAACCGCGCTATTTTCCTTTCCGGTTTTGATGTACTCAAGAGACTTTTTTGTACTTATGCCTGTGAAGTGAATTTTTGATTCTGCATATCCCGCCAGTTTAATATCTCGTGCAACGATGAGTTCTTCAGCCATAGAAGGCTTGCCAGGCAAGCCTAACTGTGTGGAAACAATTCCTTCATTCATCGCACCTTGTGGATTGATAGTTTTATCATCAGGTAATTGAATGACGACCCCATCAAAAGCCTTTACATATTGAAGAGCTTTCAAAAGCAATCCTGCAGACTGAACTGAATTGATACCATCACTAAAAGCAACCGCACCGCTCATTTGCATATCATACATTTCAGCTAATTCTTTTCCTTCTATATTTTTTGTAATGGCACCGATTGGAAAAATGTTAACGGGTAATAATTTGCTTTTTTGAATAATGTATTCTACTCCAGATTTATTTTGAATAGCGGGATTCGTGTTCGGTATTACCATGACATCAGTAAATCCTCCTGCCGCTGCAGATTGCGCTCCGCTTTCAAGTGTTTCTTTGAACTCATATCCTGGATCAGCAAAATTTGCAAAGACATCCATCCATCCGGGAGAAACATGCAGGCCATCAATATTAATTTCTTTCTCAGCCTTGACAGAAAGTTTTCTCCCTATTTGTTTAATAAAGCCGTTTTCAATAAAAATATCTGTGGTTTGGCCGTTGAAGGAAGAAGTGGGATCAACGATGAGTGCCTGCTTAATGAGAATATTCATTAAGGCGCGAAGATAAAGTTTGTTTTTTGATTTGAAAAAATGGATAATATATACTGCAACTCTGTTAAAGCAGGCTTAAGCTTTTTTGGCGGGCTTGTCCATTGCAGATACTGGCATAATTTTTACCAATTTACTACGTCTTTCCAAAGCTATCTGTTAACGCCGCCATTATTGGTCTGTTTATTCATCAAAAAAATATATACCGTATGAAATCGAGATTTTTTCGCTATGCGTTACCCATTACTTGTGTTCTTTTTGCAGGTCTTTTATTTGTCAGTTGTGATAAAAATAATAACAGTGACAACAACAACGGCCCGGTTTCAGGATTAATGGCTTTTAACCTGGCGCCGGATAAAGCGGTCGGCATTAACTTGTCGGGAAACCCGATTACCAGTTCGCCTCTGTCTTTTACAAGCTACACGGGCAACTATTTGAATATTTATTCAGGTAACCGGTTGGTACAAACTTATGATTACAGTTCTAACACGCCGATTGATTCATCCACTTACAATTTTGAACAGCAGAAATATTATTCATTGTTTGTAGTTGGCAACAATGGCAGTTACAAAAATGTGATAGTGAATGATAATTTTGACAGCCTCAATGATGCATCCCAGGCGTACGTCAGGTATGTAAACGCTATTTCTGATTCTTCATCACCAGCGGTCACTATTACGGCTAACGGCGATGAAGTAGCAAACAATAATGCATCCTATGCTTCAGTATCCGATTTTACGGCAGTCACGCCGGGAGATGTAACGATACAAGTTAACAACGGCGGAACAATCAATGCCAGCCGCACTATTACATTGGAGCAACAAAAAGCTTACACGGTACTGCTGGCAGGTGTTCCTGGTTCGACGGGTAATGACAGCCTGCAGATACGCTATATTGCAAATGGAACTCTGCAGCAAAGTGCACGCAAGGTATCTACGCCGGGAGGTTCAAGTAATACCAATTAATTTGTAAAAGCTAGCTATAAAATAAAAGAGCATTATTTCAGTGCTCTTTTATTTTTTTGAGTCGGGCAGACTGGATTCGAACCAGCGACCCCTACGTCCCGAACGTAGTGCGCTACCGGGCTGCGCTACTGCCCGAAAAAAATGGTAATCAATTTTTTTGTATTGACTACCCTTTTTTCTCTAAGTCGGGTGGACTGGATTCGAACCAGCGACCCCTTGCACCCCATGCAAATGCGCTACCGGGCTGCGCCACCACCCGAATCGGGATGCAAATTTAAAGAAATTGCACCGAGGAAGGTTAATTATTATCAAAGTAAAAAGTGAGATACTTCAGAGAAGATGGGTTATTTATTTACCGGTTAAAATGAATCAAGTCCTCTATATATTTCCCTACAGACGCTGCCAACTCATCATTACCTTGTGGAATCGATATCCAGGAAGGTTTATTGTTTTTATCCCTGACTTTTGTAATAAATATTGGATTTTGCCCCTCAATTTCTATAGAACAAATAGAATTGGTTAAGGAAATTATTTCTATATAAGCAATTTTTTCCCCAATCTGAATATGAAATCTTTTCAGTTGATCGTTATCACCGTGATCTGGTATCATTGATATGATTAATATTCATGTCTGTGTTACAAAATTTATACCTTTATTCGATGTGACTGTCTGATGATTGACTCGTAATTTTTTCCAGTTAAAATTTTTCACAATCGATTTGTTGAAAATGGTATTTGGTTTCGATCCGCAGGAAGGTAAAAAAGGTATTTACATATTATAAGGGTGATTTTAGTTACAAAATTTAGTTTTATTATTAGATTAGCTTTGAAATTATATATGAAAATATTTTTTGCGATAACATTTTTATTTTTTGTAATCGGTACAAATGCGCAGCAAGTAAGATCAATTAAAATCACAGATCTTACTGAAGCAATTAAAGAAAGCAAAGGACCGTTGATCGTAAATTTCTGGGCGAGTTTTTGTGTGCCATGTTTGGAAGAGATACCTTATTTCCAGGAACTGGCAAAAGAATATAAACCGCAGGGGATTTCTTTGTTATTGGTAAGTCTTGATCTTAAAAATGCCTACCCGGATACAATAGCCGCCTGTGTAAAAAAGCACAATATCTATGCTCCTGTTGTTTGGCTTAATGAAGAGAATACAGATTACTTCTGCCCTAAGATAGACAGCAATTGGATGGGAAATATGCCGTCAAGTCTTTTTGTAAATAATGCTACCGGTTATTACAAATTTTTCGACGAACAACTTTCGCGGGAAAAGTTAGAGCAACAAATAAAGGCAATGCTCAAGCCTGAATAAATCTAATTACTCTCTATAGTTTTCTTCTTCATTTGGCTGCTGGTAAAGTTTAGGCAGCAGGTAAAGAAAAACGATTGCAGCACCCAAGCTTATGATGGCGAGGATAATGCCCATTGTACTTCGGACTGCAATACTGCCTGTAAGACTATAACTGATGATGGCGAAGAAAATGATTACAAGAAGGCGGCTGAAAAATAGAGGGAGCTTCATAAGCCGGTTTTTAGGTTAAGTAATGTGGTAATTGAACATTATAATGATGCATTTCCCCGGCATTTCCATAAAATCCTGTTTTTTTTTAATCATGCTTCCCCTTGTGAGGAAATTTCAGCGGGACCTACAATAAAGCGGGAATGAAAAACATATGTTATAACTATTCCAAGAATGCATCCGGCTATTACAGCGATTATCCTTTCGAGGGCAACATTCCATATATGTTTTCCACTTTCATGAAGAGTAACAATAATGCTTGCGGCTAAAGCGGTGCGGGTAGAATTTTCCAGTTTTGTATAGTAACAAACAATAGTGGTTATTACTACCGCTCCAGCTACCATTATCACTGTTGCGGGGTTAATTAGCAGCATTACCAAACCAGCGCCTGCGCCGATAAGATTAGCCTTCATGCGGTTTACAGCAAGGGTTGGGGCATCGCTGCCATCTGGTGACAGAACTAACATAATTGAAATGAGGCACCAGATGTAATCACTGTAATGCAGTAATTGCGCCAGCAAAAAAGCGATCAATACACCTGCAACACATTTTATAACATATGTTATCAGTCGTTTCATAATTAAAATTTGTTTATCGCGATGTACAAAATTATCTGCTCTTATTAAACAAAAAATCCTGCCGTTGACAGGACGTGATAACTCATGAGCTGAACAAGGTCAACCCGGGTCTTTAATACTGCATCCGACAGATCTTGTGGTTCAAATTACGGCAAAAATCAGGCTGTCTTGTTACCGTTCATTTCTACTTTATTCCTTTCCTCCGCTTCGTGCCTGAGTGAATTAATGCTTACGTTTAGTTCAAACCCTATAAGAAGAACGAGTGAGTTAAAGTAAATAAGTAACATTAAAATGAGAATAGTGCCGATAGAACCATACAGTTTATTGTAGTTTGAAAAATGGTTAACCCAATAAGAAAAAAGAATCGTAAACAGAAGCATTAGGGTAGTGGCTAATATAGAGCCCGGGTTAATTAGTTTCCACCGTTTATGAACAAAGGAAGCATGTCGGTAAATAAAAGAAATGGACCCGAGAAATAAAAGTACGATTACAACCCATCTTATATTGCCAATAATCTCTCTTACTACTAAATTTTTTATTCCGAGCCATTTTAGAACGTTGCTTTGCATTACAAGCAGTAAAAGAGAAGCGAGCATCAATATAAAAAGAATGGAGGTGAGCTGAAGTGCCACTATCCTGCGTTTAACCGGTGATCTTTTTTTGAAACCAATGTAATTTTTATCAAAAGCCCGCATAATGCCCATTATGGCATTTGAAGAATAGAAAAGTGCAAGCAAAAACCCGAGAGACAATAAACCGTTCTTCGGATTTTTGATAAAATCATCAATGAATTTTATAATAGCTGTATTATTCTCTTTTCCCGGTACCACATCTCGTATGATGCCATGAAGCTGCCAAACAAATTGCCTTGAAATAGGCAGATAAGGAATCAGCGTGCAAAGAAAAATAATAATAGGAGGGATGGCCATTACAAAGTTGAATGAAATGGCTGCCGTTCTTTCCGTTAACCCTACTTTACGAACCTGTTTGAAGAAAAAGTGTACCACATCATACAGCGGAATGCCGTGGAATCCCGGCAGGCAAATTTTTTTACTTTGCCTTACCGTCCAACTTACAGGGAGCGATGAATTGAACTTTTGACGTATGTAGGTAAGTAACAACACTACTGATTATTTTGCCTGGTCTTCCTGATGGAGTCTTGTGTGTTCAGTGCCTGTTGATATAGTCTCGCGTATTTTTTATGTTCGTTATAACTCGATGTAAATACAGAGCCACCATTCAGATCGCTGTCCGCCACAAAATAAATATAGTCTGTTTTCGGCGCATTGATAACTGCGTTTAAAGTTTCAACAGATGGTGTGCAAATAGGACCAGGCGGCAAACCAGGATTTGCATAAGTATTGTAAGGTGATTGCACCTTTAAATATTTATCGTATATACGCTTCAAATTAAAATCTTTCATGGCAAATTTAATAGTGGGATCCGCCTGGAGCGGCATTCCTTTATTTATGCGATTGATATAGACACTCGCAATGTTGCCTTTGTCATTTTTAGAATTTGTTTCTTCTTCAATAATAGAGGCAAGAATATAGACTTCTGTCGGATTAAGATTTTCATCCTTTATTTTTTGAATCTTTTGTTCTGTCCAGAATTTTTGTGAGCCGAGATGAAGTTTATTAAAAATTCTTGTGGGCGTAGAATTCCAGAAATAAGTATAGGTGTCAGGAATGATGGCACAAGTCCACGTGTTCGTATCTAACCCGTAGTGCCTGAGCGAATCGTTATTGTTTAAAAAATTTATCATCTGCAAAGAATCCGTTTCAAATTCCTTACCGATCCGATGGGCAAATTCTTCTTTGGTCCTGAATTTAATAATGACAAGATTAACAGGTGTCTGTCTTCCGTTCTTCAATATCCGTACAAGATTAAAAAGACTCATCTCTTTTTTTATCTCATACTTGCCGGGTTTAATGATTTTATACTTTAAGGCTTTAGCTATAAGATTAAACCATTTTTTGCTTTGGATAATTTTTTGATCAACGAGATTGGAAACAACATTTCCATAAACTGACCCTGTCCTGATATAAAAAAATTTCTCCTGTGGTTGCTTTACGCCGGGACCAAAAACCTTCCATGCAGTAATGGCGGCAACTATGGCAATGATGAGAAAAAATAATCCAACGATTTTTTTCATAGAATCAAATTAGATCAATGTAACTGCAGATGATCGTTTGAAACGCATACCTTTTCAAAACAGTAAGTTCGATCGTTCAAAGCGTTGCGACATCGATTTCCGCAGCCGGAAAAATAATAAAAAACCCTGCCGAATGGCAGGGTATTGAAATAATATTTTATAAAAAATTATTTTGATGGCTGAACCGGGGAATTTCCCTGCGTAGGAGCCGGTGCGGTTTGTTGAGTAGGATTGCCAATATCCTTGGTTTTGTCTTCAACTGAACCGGAGCCGGAAATAAAAAGACTGGAAACAAGACAAAGCACGCCAATAATCGCGGCAAATAACCATGTCCCTTTCTCAAGTACGTCGGTGGTTTGCTTTACACCCATAAACTGGGTACTAAAACCTGCAATGCTCCCGGTGAGTCCGCCGCCTTTTGGGTTTTGTACCAAAACAATGAAACCAAGCACAACTGAAGCAATGATTATTAATACCACAAATAAAATTACCATATCAACTGTTTTTTAATTGTTCAGCGAGGGATGCAAAGTAAGCAGATTTAGGGGGATCGAGCAAACTTAATTTGTTATAAATTTCGATCGCCTTTTCTTTATTTCCCTGTTTCAGCCATACTTCCGCCATTGTTTCAGTAACTATTTCTTTTTCGTTTAAAGAATGACTGGCAAGCTGCTGCACTTTTTCTTCAGAAGGAAGATCGGAAAGTTTTGTTACCTCAGCCTCTGGCAGGCGCTTCATTGCTTTCAACCAATCGGTAAAACTTCTTAATTGCTGTCCAAAACGATCGGCAGGCTTTTCTTCTGAAATGAATTTGATACCCTGGGAAGCAAAATAGTCAATGGTATGGTAAGGTTCAAAGCTGATTTCATTTCCAGTTGGTTCAGCGTTCAGATCAGGTAAGTGAATAGAGAGGGGAGTTTCATTGGTATCTTCATCCGGTTCGGCCATTTGCTCTTCTTCAGTCTCCGTTACAGTTTCTTCGGTTTCTTCTGCCATCCCAGGTCTCTCTTCGTCATGAATCTCAGTACTAATATTTCCATTTTCGTTTGCATTCTCTTCCACAACAGGTTGTGAATTTTCCGACCTCCCTTCAGATTCTTCAACAGGTGCGCCAGTATCGGTCTGTTTTTCTTCAACCAAATCAATCACAGGCTCATTTAAATTCGGGTCGCTTTCTAACACGTCATTGGCTTCCTGATTAACCGGCTCATTATTTACAGATTCTGCTCTTTCTTCATCTATAGCGATTTCTAAATTTTCTTGATCTTGAAGTTGAGAATCTTTTTCAGCCACAAGATCATGGGCATTTAGATCTGTATCAATGTTATTTTCTAAAGCGTTTGATGCGGACTCCGATTCCGGTTGTAGAATTTTAGGCTCTTCCAGCGTTAAGTTTTCTTCGGCTACAGTTTCCCGTTTCTTTTCATCTGCTGGTTTTTCCACTGTTTCTGTTTGATAGCCATTTAGCAAGAAATCGAGCCAAAGAGGATTATTAAAATGCAGTGAAAGTGTTTGAACTTTTTCTTTGTAAAGAACTTCGTTCGATGACTTTAATTTTTCTGCTAATAACAACTGAACAGGAGTGAAATAAGGATATTGCGTTGCAATGGCCCGAAGCTCTTCAAGGCTGCAGTCATTCAACGATTCTTTTTGAAACAATGATCTTACCAGTTCATCAGCGGTATTCATGAATGCAAAATACAATTACCAATTGGAAAAAATATGATTGAATATCTCATCCGTCATATCACGTATGATATCATTATTTAGACTGGATTCAGCGGCTTGCAAAGTTTGGTCGGCAGGAAAATCGAAAGAATGACTTACATCAAAATCCTCCTGGTCATTCGCAGCTCTTTTGAACAAGGTTATGTGAACAGCAACATTCAACCGGTTTATAGATGATTTTTGCTGCGAAACACCGGCAGTGCTTACGGAATAGTCACTAACATAGCCACTGACCTCCCAGTCTGCATTATCTCCATTTGTTTGCGTGAGTCTTGTTTGGCCAACTATTTTTTGACGCAATTTGTCCGTGAGATTTTGACTGAGCGAGGGGTTTACATACCGGGCACGGTTTTCTATAAAATTTACTTTTACTGTTTTTATAGAATCCGGAATAGACACGCTGCGCAGTCCATATGAAACGTGACAATTACTGTTCAAAAAAAACAACAGGCTTAAAGCGAAAATTAAAGAAAGTGGAGAAAATATCTTTTTGATAGTCGGCATAGTGGCTCATTATTCAATGTCTATTCTTCAATATCATACTCCTTCAACTTTCTATATAAAGTTCTCTCACTGATTCCAAGGTCGAGGGCAGCATCCTTACGTTTACCCTTATGTTTTTTTAAAGCCTTTATGATCAGTTCTCTTTCCTTATCCATAATGTTCAGGCTTTCTTCTACATCTTCGTGCTCCTGTATATTATCGCGACGCACCAATACGGGTTGCGCAGGTTGCAGCACGGGTTGCGTTACAGATTGCATCAATTCCTGCGGCTTTAATTCTTTTAATTGATTGAGCAGATTTTGATTTTGGGCTACACCATTTGGGTTTTGCAGAATTTCAAGAAACATTCTTTTCAATTCTGTTACATCTTTCTTCATATCAAAAAAAAGCTTGTAAAGAATTTCTCGTTCATTTGCAAACTCATGACTACCCTGTCCGTTCATGTGCGCCAGCACGGGCAACCTGCTCGGATGTTCAGGTAAAAATTTTGTAAGTGCTCTTGCATTCACCTGTTTATCCTGGGAAAGAACTGAAATTTGTTCTGCAATATTCTTCAATTCCCTAACATTGCCGGGCCAGCTATAATTTATTAACAGGTTTTTAGCGTCATCATCCAACTGTACAGGAGCTGTTTTATATTTTTCTGCAAAGTCAACAGCAAATTTTCTGAATAATAAAACAATGTCATCCTTTCTGTCATGCAGCGCCGGTACCCTGATAGGAACAGTATTTAACCTGTAATAAAGGTCCTGCCTGAATTTGCCATCGTGAACTGATTCAAGAAGATCTTTATTGGTTGCTGCTATTACTCTTACATCTGTTTTTTGAACCTTGGAAGAACCTACACGAATAAATTCTCCCGTTTCTAATACACGCAGCAAACGTGCCTGTGTGCCCAAAGGCATTTCACCAATCTCATCAAGAAATATGGTACCACCGTTTACGGTTTCAAAGTATCCTTTGCGACTATCTACCGCACCGGTAAAAGAACCTTTCTCATGACCAAACAATTCCGAATCTATTGTTCCTTCCGGAATGGCGCCACAGTTTACGGCAATGAATGGATTATGTTTTCTTGCCGATAATGAATGTATGATAAGCGAAAAAGCTTCTTTTCCAACGCCGCTCTCTCCAAAAATAAGTACAGTCAGATCCGTACCGGCAACCTGTGCGGCCACCTCGAGAGCATAGTTAAGTTCCGGCGCATTGCCAATTATTCCAAACCTGTTCTTTATACTTTGTATGTCTGCCATTTTAATATTCCTTTCTAATCTTCTATTTCACCTAATAATGTTGCTTGTGTACAATCTTTTATTTTAATGATAACATAATCTCCTTTCTTAAGGTTCGCATTGCCTTTTGGAAAAACTACAACTTTGTTTTGTGTATTTCTTCCCATCCAATCATCTGCACTTCTTTTACTATTGCCTTCTATCAAAACCTTAAATGCTTTCCCTATATCTTTTTTATTGCTTTCTAAAGAAAGACGATTTTGAAGCTCAACTATTTCAGTCAATCTCCTTTTTTTTATTTCTGCCGGAATATCGTCTGCATATCTTCTTTCTGCTAATGTGCCGGGTCTTTCGCTGTACACAAACATGTAGCTCATATCATACCGGCTATATTGCATAATGTCTAAAGTGTCCCGGTGATCATCTTCCGTTTCTGTACAGAATCCTGCAATTACATCTGAGCTAATTCCGCACTCAGGAATTATTTCACGAATGCGATCCACTTTGGCTTTGTACCATTCCCTTGTGTACGTACGATTCATTAACTGCAAAACCCTGGTAGAACCACTTTGCACAGGTAAATGAACATAGCGACAGATGTTTTCATATTTCGCCATTGCATGAAGCACATCATCCGTAATATCTTTAGGGTGAGAGGTAGAAAAACGTACTCTCAATTGTGGCGAAATGAGCGCTACTTTTTCAAGAAGTTTTGCAAACGTTATTATCTCATCGTTTGTTTCATCAATAAAATAATAACTATCTACATTTTGACCGAGCAAAGTAACTTCCCGGTATCCTTTTTCATATAGTTCACTACATTCATTCACGATCGATGCTGCATCCCGGCTTCTTTCTCTTCCACGAGTAAATGGAACAACACAGAATGAGCACATATTATTACAACCACGCATAATGCTAACGAAAGCCGTAACACCATTGCTATCCAGGCGAACCGGTGAAATGTCTGCATAAGTTTCATCACGGCTCAGTAAAACATTGACAGCTTTCTGACCAGTTTCTGCATCCTGCACCAATGCGGGCAGTGAACGGTACGCATCGGGGCCTACAACTATGTCAACTAACTTTTCTTCTTCCAGGAATTTTGACTTTAATCTTTCCGCCATACATCCCAATACACCGATCAATAATCCCGGTTTGTTGTTTTTTACTTTTTGAAATTCACTCAGTCTTTTACGGACAGTTTGCTCGGCTTTTTCACGAATAGAACAGGTATTTAATAAAACCAAATCAGCTTCTTCATAGTTACGTGTGGCGCCAAACCCTTCGTTATTTAGAATGGATGCCACGATCTCGCTATCAGAAAAGTTCATCTGGCAGCCATAGCTCTCTATATAGAACCTCTTTCGATATTCGTTTACGTCCCCGGTAAAAGGAGTAACTGCTTCTCCCTGCCGGTTTTCATCATGCGTTTTATCGGCCACAAAATCAAGCATCATTTTAGAAGTTCGTTTAAAAAATTTAGTGGAGTGCAAAGATAATCAAAAGCCCCTTGTTTGTGACAGTCTGGCAGGATAGTTTATAGTTTAAGAAGGAGAGAGCGGAAGACGGGACTCGAACCCGCTACCTACAGCTTGGGAAGCTGTCGCTCTACCAGGTGAGCTACTTCCGCTTACATATTACCCAAAGTGAATTTAGTTTAGGAAACAGAATTGGCAAAAGAAATTCTTTTAGCCAGCCAGCTATCTTTTACCGGTATGATCCAATTATTCTCAAGTTCTTCTTTTGACTGCACCAGGTTATTAAAATATAAAGTCTCTCCTGAGATAAACCCATTGTCAATGGCATATTGTAATTGCGACATTGGCAACAACTGGACTTTCTCTTTGATAGCAAAAGCAAGACTTGTTCTGTCAAACATATTTACACCAAATGTCTTTTCAATCTCTTTTATCACTCTTACAGAGCTATCGGTACTGCATCCGCCTACACTAGTTGCTGTTTCATCAGCTATCAGCGCAACAAATTGCCCAAAAAATAAATGAGCTTCTCCTTTTACCGGTGTGCCATGCGAAAGCCAGTTATCAGTGAACTGATTCAGAATTTTTTCAATCTCTAAAGCCTCACTCATACTGAATAAACGGCTGGATTGATAAATCCATACTCTTGAGTCCGGATGAAAACTACTATTTAAAAGGTGCTTATATTCAATATTCATTTGACAAAATTACATTTCTCTAAAATTCTGACCTGTTAATTTGTTTCGTTGTCTTTGATATTTTCCGCAATCAGTTCAGCAATATCCATCACTTTTATTTCCGATTCCTTTTCGGCATTTTTTACCCCGTCTGTAAGCATGGTATTACAAAAAGGACAAGCTGCAGCGATCACTTTGGCTCCAGTGGAAATTGCTTCGTCTGTTCGTTCAAAATTTACTCTTGTGGTTCCTTTTTCTTCTTCTTTGAACATTTGTGCACCGCCAGCTCCGCAACACAATCCTTTACTGCCGCAGCGTTTCATCTCGATCAATTCAGCATCCAGTTCTTCCAAAAGCTTGCGGGGTGTTTCATAAATATTATTTGCTCTTCCCAGGTAACAACTGTCATGATAAGTGATTTTTTTGCCTTTGAAAGATCCGCCTTCTTTAATTTTTATTCTCCCTTCATCGATCAATTGCTGCAGAAAAGTTGTGTGATGCACTACTTCATATTTTCCTCCAAGAGCGGGGTATTCGTTTTTGAAAATATTGAAACAATGCGGGCAGGCAGTTACAATTTTTTTTATTCCATAATTATTTAATGTTTGAATATTTTGATAGGCCATCATTTGAAACAAAAACTCGTTGCCTGCTCTCCGTGCGGGATCGCCGGTGCACATTTCTTCTTTTCCAAGAATGGCGAACTTAATTCCTGCTTTGTTTAAAATTGTTGCAAATGCTTTGGTGATCTTTTGTGCACGTTGATCGAAACTGCCGGAACATCCCACCCAAAATAAGATATCCGGAGTATTACCTGATGACAAAAGCTCGGCTACGGTTAGAACTTTCATTTAACAGTTAAAGTTACGACACTACATTAATACCATGCAAAGGATGCCAATATTGCAACAAAAAGAATAAGGGCAAGAACAAAAAGCCCGATAGTAATCCAGCCTAATACCAGAGCTGCTTTGGCCTTTTTATTACCTGGATCTTCTTTTCGTGCGGAGTAGCCAAGAATGATGGCAGCAATAGCACAGGGCAATCCCACGATAACTACATACGGAATTAAAAGGGAAGCCAGGCCAACGATCCCCAGAATCAAAGCCAGTTGCCCTTTATCGGATCCTTCTTTTCGTGACGCATGGTTGCGTAGTCGTTGATGAAGCGTAAATTTTAAAATCTTTAATTCTATTTTTTGCTTCAGAGATAATTTTTTACCCGTTATTTTTTCAAGGTCTTTGATCTTTAAAGAAAGCATTACTGACAAACTGTTTTTCGTCATCTCAACTTTAGCGGGGTGTGGCGCAATGACTGTAGCGGAATATGTCCTTGCAGAAAGCATAACGAGAATAAAAGTAAAAAAGGGAACGAGGCAAACTTTTCTCATAACAGTGTTTTGTTTATTAAAAGTAAGCACTTGATTTTAATCATACTTAAAAACTAATTATTTATTGATGATAAAGTTATTTTTGCCTTTAAACTATGCGGGTCAAGAAGTTTTTTCAGAAGGTGTTAAATTGGGAATTATGGCCTTTTTTTGTGTTGTATGCGCCTATCGGCCCAATCTGGTTTTGGTATTGTCTCCGCTCAAGATCATTCTGGTTTTTCAGTTCATCCAATCCTACTATTACGTTCGGAGGCTTTGAAGGTGAAAGTAAAAAAGAAATGTATGAACAATTGCCACCCGATTCTCACCCCAAAACGATTTACATTTTGCATGATCTTTCATTTGAAGAGGTAAAGAAAAGGATATTTGAAGCAAAATTTGATTATCCTTTTATTGTGAAGCCGGACGTAGGTATGAAAGGTATTTTATTTCGCAAAATTGAAAACGAAGATCAGCTTGAAAAATATCATGAGCGTATACCTGTAGAATATATTGTGCAGGACCTGGTAGATCTTCCCATTGAGGTCAGCGTGTTTTATTATCGTTATCCCACGGAGCAAAAAGGAGTGATCACAGGATTTATTCAAAAAGAATTTCTTGAAGTATATGGTGATGGTAAAAGCACATTATGGGAATTAATATGTGCACATCCCCGGGCTAAGTACCGTCTTGAAGAAATGAAACATCGTCATGAGCACAGGCTTGATCGGGTCTTGCCGAAAGACCAGCATTTTTATTTGTCCTATGCCGGTAATCACAATCGCGGGGCAAGATTTATCAACCTGGAAAATGAGATCGATGAAAAATTATTAAAGGTCTTTGATGACCTGAGTCATTATACGCACAAATTTTATTATGGCAGGTATGATATAAAGTGTAAATCCATTAAAGATTTGAAAGATGGGAATTATTCGATTCTTGAATTTAACGGATGCGGAGCGGAGCCGAATCATATTTATGATAATGGAATGAAACTTGGCCAGGCGTATCGTGAATTATTGAGACATTGGAAAGCACTGTATGAAATAAGCAGGTATAATCATAAAAACGGTACTCCTTATTGGGAATTTCAACGAGGTAGAAAATTTCTAAATGATGCAAAACGTCATTTTAAGATGCTCGAAAAATTTGATTGATCTCCATCAAACGTTAAGAAATATAAAATTTCTTATCTCCCGTTCATTTCTGAAGAAGAAAAATCATAAAGTCAGTATTTTGTAAGCAACCATAATAATGTAAAAAACGTTCTTGCTTTTTAAATGCGTGACAAAAGAATAATTATGAAAAGACTGTTACTTATTTGTTCATTTTTTGATTTCTCGGTTTTAATAGCTGCCCAATCTTATATTCCTGTTGACGAAGGATCAAAGATTCATTTTGTCATTAATAATTTCGGTATTGCTACCGGCGGTGATTTTACAGGTGTAACTGGCACTATAAAATTTGATCCTGCTGACCTTAGCACTGCTGATTTTGATGTAAGCGTGGATGCAACTACAGTTGATACGGATATTGAAGGAAGAGATAATCATCTGCGCAAATCAGATTATTTGGATGTGAAGAACTTTCCCCGCATACTATTCAAGTCTTCAAGGATTACAAAAACAAATAAAGATGGCTATTGGTATATGTTCGGTAACATAACTATTAAAGGAGTCACTAAGGAAGTGAAATTTCCTTTTACAGCCACTTTAAAGGATAGTGGATATCTTTTTGAAGGGACTTTTAAATTGAACCGCAGGGATTTTGGCGTAGGTGGAAGAAGCATTTCACTTTCTGATGATCTCACTGTTACACTTTCTGTAATTGCAAAGGCTAACTAAAAAGCAATTTTTTGCTTTTGGAGGTAGAAATATATTTATTTTATCTACAGATTCTACTCAAGGTTTGTTGCTTTTTGCAATATAATTTCTTGAACATTCCTCTTATTTTTGCCCGATGCACCCACTGGCAAGAATTTTTATTACGGGCATGTTCATAAGTTTTTTGGGCACGCTGCCATTAGGAACTTTAAATGTGGCGGCTATGCAGATAGCCATTACAGATGGCTACACACAAGCACTCTTGTTCTCTTTTGGTTCTTTGTTGGTTGAAATGATTTATGTGCGGATATCTCTTGTGGGAATTGATTGGATAAGAAAACAAACAAAAATTTTCAGAATACTGGAATGGGTTACTTTAGTCATTGTGCTGGCGCTTGCTATTTCAAGTTTTTATTCTGCTCTTCATCCAAAATCGGGGGGAAACGTAATTCTCAGCAGCACCTTGCCGCGCTTTGTATTAGGTGCTACGATGTGTGCGGTAAATCCGGTACAAATTCCTTTTTGGTTTGGATGGAGTACAGTATTATTTACGAAAAAAGTATTGTTGCCTAAAAGCAGTCATTATAACTTTTACATCATCGGCATCGGGCTTGGCACATTGGCCGGTAATTGTTTTTTTATTTTCGGGGGACAACTGGTGGCTGAAAAATTAAATTCTAACCAACAAATCTTAAGTTGGGTGATAGGCGGAATTTTTGGAGTTACGGCGTTGATCCAGGCTTGGAGAATATTTTTCAGAAAGAAAGATATTGTTCATAAACTGGAACATCCGGAAGAAATGGCGCATGGAATGAAAATAAATTAGTTTTGCAGACTGTAATTAAACAAAATATTATGGCTTATAAAGATGCATTGATCGCTGAACTTAGATACGAATCAGACTCGACAAAGAAAATACTGGAAAGAGTTCCAATTGAAAAAAACGACTGGAGGCCTCACGAAAAATCATTTACATTGGGTCGGCTTGCCACTCATGTTGCAGAAATACCTCATTGGATATCAAGGATCATTACTATTGATGACTGGGATTTTGCCGCAAGAGGATTTAACCCGCAGGTTGCACAAACAAAGGATGAATTGATAAAGATCTTTCATGATAAGCTCGAACAGGCAATTGCTGATCTTAATACTATGAAAGATGAAGATTTTGAAAAAACCTGGATAGTGCGTCGTGGCGACCAAATGAGAAGAGAATTGCCAAAGAAAATAGCTATCAGAAGCTGGGGATTTAGCCATCTTTTTCATCATCGGGGCCAACTATCCGTATATCTTCGTTTATTGAATGTGCCCGTGCCGGGAATGTATGGACCCAGTGCTGATGAAAAATAAATTTTCATTCTTCGACTCAAAATGGCTTTTTACCGTTCCTACCAATCAAAATAATAAACCTTTAACAAATTTGTCATTCCTACTGTTGTCATCAATAAACGATCGTAAAATAAGAAAAGTAGTCGGTCGTTTTTAATATGGATGTTTATTAAACTCCACCGCTGACTTTTACTCTAAATAACCTGAGTTCGAACTTTTTAATGCGTATGAGCCATAAATTGATAGCATGTTTGATGTGTACGGTAGGTGTGTTTATGTTTTTTGCTGTTTATTCCCAGAACCAATCCTGCCCTGCAAATATTAATTTTTCGTCGGGTGATTTATCTTTTTGGTCTGCGCAAACAGGTCTTGTAAATGGAGCAAGCAAAAACTATCCTGCACCCAATAATGGTGTTTCAGTGATACCTGAATACAGCATATCGGCACAAGGTATAAAGGTCATCACTACATCAACCAGTGACCTTTATGGAGGCTTTCCAACAGTTCCCGTGATCAATGGATATTCTTATGGATTCTCCATAAAGCTGGGATCAACTTCCAATTCGTATGATCTTCATGGATCAGTTCCTAACCCCGGCGGTTTCAGAAGGTCTGTTACCTATATTATTAATGTGCCTGCAGGGTCTCCATCAGAGCCATACACGATGACTTATGCCTATGCTATGGTGTTGGAAAATGGCACACACAATTCCAACGAACAACCCATGTTCAAGGCTACTTTAACTGCAAACGGAAATGTTGTTCTTTGTGCTTCACCACACTATTACCTTCCTACGCTTAACGATGCAGGCGGAGGAACTGGCTCCGTGGGAGCGACATTGGATACCGCTGCAGCACTCGCCAATGGATTTACTAATAGCTCTGTTCTGTTTTTATCGCATGCGGGACAGGCAGGTAATACGGGAACTTATTTGCAGGATGTATGGACAAAGGGATGGACAGAAGTTACGTTCGATCTTTCACCCTATCGCGGGCAGCAGGTGACCCTGGCATTTGAAACTGATAACTGCACGCCCGGTGCTCATTTCGCGTATGCATATATTGCTCTTCGAAATAATTGTGCAGGGCTGGAAATAAGTGGTAATCCTGTCGCTTGTATAAATAGCATTGCAACTTATTCCGTTCCGGCATTAGCAGGTGCCTCTTACCACTGGACAGTGCCTGCAGGATGGACTGTCAATTCTGGAAACAACTCCAATATTATTAATGTAACACCCGGAGTCACGGGAGGTATGATCACGATTAACGAAAAAAACGATTGTGCTGATCTTTATGATACAATTACTGTTTCTACATCGCCTCCAACTGTTGCAGGCCAGGTATTGAGTGATAATACAGTTTGTGCGGGAACAAACAGTACGACTTTGAATTTAAACGGATCGGTTGGAAATGTAGTGAACTGGTTATCTTCTACTGATGGCAGTCAATGGAATATTATTCCTGTTACAAGTGCAAGCTATGATGCCCAAAATTTGAATACGACGACTATTTATCGAGCGTTGGTGCAAAATGGTAGTTCATGCAGTATTGATACAAGCGATGCAGCAACAATTGTAGTTGACCCGAAAACAATAGGCGGCGTTTTAACTCCTGATAATGTAACTATTTGTCTGAACCAAAATCAAAACAACACTTTTTCTCTTACAGGAAATACAGGCGACATTGTGAATTGGCAACGGTCAACTGATAATACGAACTGGTCGAATTTTTCTCCTGTTAAAAATGATCCTGTTTACAGCATCAACAATATAAATGCAGATGTTCAATATCGTGTTATTGTAAAAAGTGGCGTATGTCCGGCAGATACAAGTTCAGTTGCTTCAGTTCATTTTATCAATGTGCCTTTTCCAAGTGCCGTTACAGATCCTGATATTTCCTCTATTTGTTATGGCAAATCTGTAAACCTTAATGCTACTATTGATATTGGTACTTCCTACACATGGAGTCCTTCAAATTCATTAGCGAACCAGGGAAACGGAAATGTAAATGCACATCCTTTCGATATTCATGCAATAGCTACACCTTCCGCAACCACTGATTATGTGCTTGCAGTCACCAATTCAGGATGTCCTAATGTATTAACGGATACTTTTCATGTGAATGTTTCCCCACCTATAATTGTATTTGCAGGAAATGATACCGTGGTGGTAGCCAATCAACCCTTGCAATTGCACGCAATCACTAATGATTCGGCAGCAAATCAGTATACATGGTCGCCTGATACCGGTTTGAATTCTACAAGCATTTCGGACCCGCTTGCTATACTAAATCAAAGTATAGTGAACGAGACCATAACTTATATTGTTCGTGCAACTGATCCAACTGGTTGTTATGGTGAAGATGCCATCACTGTAACATTATTTAAAACAGGTCCTGATATTTTTGTTCCCAGTGGATTTACTCCAAATGGTGACGGCCTTAATGATCTTCTTCGTCCTATTCCTGTAGGCGTCAAACAACTTAATTATTTCAGGGTATATAATCGTTGGGGACAATTGGTTTTTAGTACAAGTGAAATTGGTAAAGGTTGGGATGGTACTATCAATGGTCAGCCGCAAGCCACGGGGAATTTCGTGTACATAGCGCAGGGTATTGACTTTACAGGAAAAATTATTTTCAAAAAAGGGAACGTTACACTTGTACGCTAATAATTTTTATTGTTCTGCCCAGTTATCTCTTTCATCAGGACTAAATTTCCACGGTGCAAAATTGTTTTCAATATTGCTGAACATCGCGTTCCATTCCTGCGGGGCATTACTGTCTTCCATTATTAAAGAGCGGCGCAATTCCAAAATGATTTCCAAAGGAGAAATAGAAACAGGGCATTCTTCCACGCATGCATTACAGGTCGTGCATGCTCTCAATTCTTCTATGCTTATATAAGTAAGAAGATTTTTTCCATCATCTTTAAATTCGCCATTCTTATCAATATTCTTTCCCACTTCTTCCACTCTATCTCTCGTATCCATCATAATTTTTCTTGGCGACAATAACTTACCTGTGATGTTGGCAGGACAGGCAGCGGTACATCTTCCGCATTCTGTACAACTATAGGCGTCCAGTAAATTTCTCCAACTCAGATCAAATACATCTTTTGCTCCAAATTTTGAAGGAGCGGCAACATCAGTTGGCGCAAGTTCCGGTTGCATGGCATACAGCACTTCATTTTGCACAGCCGGCATATTTTTTATTTCACCTTTCGGCAGCAGTCTTGTGTAGTAGGCATTGGGAAAAGCAAACAGGATATGCAGATGTTTTGAGTAAGGTAAATAATTTAAAAAGGCAAGAATGCCTGTAATATGCAGCCACCAGCAAGTTCTTTCCACTCCCGTCAGGGTAGCCGAACTGGTATTCTGAAAATAAGGAGCAAACCTTCCTGAGAAAAGAAAACTCCCTACGTCGGTGTAGTGCTCGTAACCGCGAAGCTGTAAAGCCCTGTCACTGGTATTCATAGTCAGGAACAGCGTCATCAAAATAATTTCTGTAATGAGAATATAATTGGCATCACTTCTTGGCCAGCCGTCAAGATCGTGGCTGATAAATCGTTTTATTTTTAAAACGTTTCTGCGAATTAGAAAAATAACGCAGGCTGCAAGTACAAGCACAGCCAGTATTTCAAAACCATCGATCAGGAAAGTATAAAAACCACCAAGCGCTTTTGAAAATAACCGGTGACTGCCAAGGCCGCCGTCGAGAATTATTTCCAACACTTCGATATTGACAATGATAAATCCGGCGTAAATACAAAAATGCATGACGGCGACCAAAGGATTGCGAAACATTTTCTTTTGGCCGAAGGCAAGCAGGAAAACATTTTTCCATCGTTGTGAAGGATGGTCGCTGTAATCTTCATCGTGACCAAGTAAAATATTTCTCCTGATCCTTTTAATATTTTTGCTGAAAAGCCATATTGAAAAGAATGCGAGAACAATAAACAGGATTTGCGGAACGATCAGCATATTGAAGAATTACAAGCCTAAGATAGAATTTATTATAGGTTTATTTGTTTTAAGAAATTAGTTTTGTTTGACTAATTTAAAAAATGACGAACAGAAAATACATTTTGAACAAAGAAGTAGCTGCAAAAAAACTGCAGCGTATGGCATATGAAATACTTGAAAATAATATTGACGAAAAAAAAGTAATTCTTGCCGGGATACCTGAGAATGGAAGCGTAATTGCCAAAACCATTCAGAAAATTCTTGCCGATATTTCTTCTTTGCAAACAGAACTCATCAGCATCTCCCTCGATAAACGTCAGCCCAAAGAGATTGTCCTCAGCAAGCAAATGGATTTTAATAATGAAGTGATTATTGTGATTGACGATGTAGTGAGTAGCGGGAAAACTTTGCTTTATTCATTAAAGCCCTTCCTTGATTATCAACCCAGGAAAATTCAAACGTTGGTTTTGGTAGAAAGAAGCTATAAGAACTTCCCGGTTCGACCGGATTACGTAGGCCTTTCCATTTCCACTACTTTGCAGGAACATATTTTTGTAGAGGTTGATGGAAATGAAGTTAGGGGTGCTTATTTAGTTTAGCTTCTCAAAAATAAATCGGATAAGCCTTAAACTTTCCTTTTGAATCGATCATCAGTGCAGGGGCAGGACATTTGAATGCATTTAAGCAAAACAGGATCGATCTTACCCATTTCTTATTTGTCTTGATCTTTGTAAAATCTATGTCAGGAGCTAAATAGAATTGCCTTTTCCTTGGAATATCAAACCTGTTGATCGTATTTCCATTTGCATCGGCCCATATATTCTTAAATCCTCCTAACATGCCGTCGGCTCCATAGCCGAAAGAAACATTTAACCAGGCGGGCAAATTGCTTTGTGGAAAAAAAGATTTCAGGTTTGCGCTGAACCAATAGGTTTGTGCATTGTAGTCTTTCAACATTCTTTCATACCAGGTTTTTCCGAAGAGATCATTAGCTCTTTCATTTAAAAGTTGTTCGCCATAGTCTTTGTGATGAAAAGAAAATTTGTATTGAATTCTTTGCTCCTTCCATAGTAATTCTTGCGAGATAAAAAGTCCTGATCCAAAAATGTTGGCACTAATGTCGCCCCAGCTCCAACCCCATTGAGAAGAGTGTGCATCCAGGAATTCAATCACGGTTAAGTAAGCGGCGCCACTTAAACCACCGATCAACGCTGATTTTTTTTGAGGCAAGCCTGCCCATCGCCACATAGCAGTGAAAGCCCTGCCGGTGTTATAAGCAGTCCAAGCATGCCCCACTTTATCAACCTGCAGCCATTCTTTATCATCATTGAAAGTGTGAAAGGAAGTGTGCGGATAATTTTTGTACCAGGCATTGTTCAGGATGATGAGTGAACCGCCATAACCAACTACGTTAATTCCTGAAATAAGAAGGACACGATTTTTATTTGATATAGTATCCTGTGAAAACAAGAAAGAAGGCTCAATGCACAAGACACAGAAGAAAAGAAAGAAGCAAATAACGACCGGCTTTTTACCGAACGTTGAAGAGTGCGACGCAACAGGAGCCGGGCTTTGTACAAATGCTGACCTCATAAAAAACAAAAATACATTTCATCGGCTGTATCAAATAGAAAAACTAAAATTCATAACTTCAAACCCTAAACATCAAACTTTAAACTTTTTGTATGGATGCAGCAATTCAATCGAAGATCAATGTGTGGCTCAATGGAAATTTTGACCAGCAAACAAAAGATGAAATAAAAAATTTACAAAAAGAAAACCCCGACCAACTTGCCGATGCATTTTATAAAGACCTGGAATTTGGAACGGGTGGTTTGCGGGGAATTATGGGTGTGGGCACAAATCGTATGAATAAATATACGGTTGGTATGGCCACGCAAGGGTATGCCAATTATTTAAAACAAAGTTTTCCCAATGAAGAAGTGAAAGTAGCTATTGCTCATGATAGCCGTAACAACAGCCGGTTTTTTGCTGAAACTACGGCAAATGTTTTTGCTGCAAATGGTATAAAAGTTTTTTTGTTTGACAGTTTGCGACCCACGCCGGAATTATCTTTTGCCATCCGGTTTTTAAAATGCCAGGGAGGTGTGGTGTGCACAGCTTCTCATAATCCGAAAGAATACAATGGTTATAAGGCTTACTGGACCGACGGGGGGCAACTCGTACCTCCGCATGATAAAAATGTGATCAAAGAAGTAGAAAAGATTGCTTCGATAGATAACGTAAAGTGGAGCGGCAATCCTGAAAATATTACGATCATTGGAAAAGACGTCGATGAAGCGTATATGCAAATGGTAAAAGGTTTAAGTGTATACCCGGACATCATCAAAAAACAACATAACCTGAAAATAGTGTATACACCGATTCATGGCAGCGGTATAAAACTGGTTCCTGAAGTATTGAAGAGATTTGGATTTACCAACGTGCATATTGTAAAAGAACAGGCGGAGCCGGATGGAAATTTTCCGACTGTTGGCTATCCGAATCCAGAGGAAAAAGCTACAATGAGTATTGGATTGAAGAATGCGGAAGAGTTGCATGCAGATATTTTGCTGGGAACTGATCCGGATGCTGACCGCGTAGGCATCGGCATAAAAGATAATCATGGCGATTGGGTACTGATGAATGGAAACCAAACTGCCGTACTTGCATTTAATTATATGATCGAAGCAAGAAAGGCAAAGGGAATAGCGAAGCCAAATGACATGGTGATCAAAACCATTGTAACCACAGATATGATCGATAAAATAGCACAACACAGCGGTATTAATTGTTATAATGTGCTTACGGGTTTTAAGTGGATAGCAGAGTTGATACGTGAAAAGGAGGGGAAAGAAAATTATGTGATCGGTGGCGAAGAAAGTTTTGGCTTAATGATAGGAGATAAGATAAGGGATAAGGATGCTGTAAGCGCTGTGGCTCTTCTTTGTGAAATGGCGGCATATGAAAAGGAGAAGGGGATAAATTTGTTTGAAAAATTAGTTGATCTGTACATACAATATGGGTTTTACCTTGAGCAGTTGATTTCTATTACCAAAAAAGGAATGGACGGTCAAAAACAGATTGCCGCGATGATGGAAGAATTCAGAAACAATCCGCCGTCTATCCTGGATGGTTCGCCCGTGATAGAATTACTGGATTATGAAAAAGGAGTGGGGAGAAACCTTGCTACTGATGAAAAATGGGCAATTAGTTTACCGAAATCGAACGTGTTGCAATTTATACTGGCTGATGAAACAAAAATTTCTGCAAGGCCCTCAGGCACTGAGCCAAAGATCAAATTTTATTTTAGTGTAAATGCAAAGCTGAATTCAATGGATGAGTTTGATTCGATGCAAAAACATTTACAGGATAAAATTCAAAGAATAATCGGGGAATTGAAACTATAATTCTTTGCCGCAAATTGCACGGATGTGCACAGAAAGAAATATATTTTAAGCATCTGTGAAAATTTGTGTTATCTGTGGCTAATCTTTGGGATCAGCATTGGGACCTGGTTTTTGTATACACGATATTTTTCTCCAAATTCTTTTTCCAATTTTTTTTCTTCGAAGTGTAAACCTATCAAGGTGTAGACTGTGATGATCATATCAGATGATTAAAGTGCTTACATAAGGATAAAGAATAAACAAACCCCAGATAAAAATAAAAGTTCCTGTGTACAAGGGATGGCGAACCATCCGGTGAATACCGGAGATCATTAGTTCATCGCTCATTTTATTTTCAAATAATTCTCTCAGCCCGCTTAATTGCATAAAATATTTCAAAATGCAAATGCTCATGATGATAAGTCCTGAAAACGAAACAACCCATCCTGCAATGATGGTCACTTCATTTGTTTTGAAAATTTCACATGACGGCATCAAAAACAAGTATATCAATACGGCAGCAAAACTCACAAAAGAAAAAATCGTATAATAAAGCCTGTAAAAACTGTAGTGATCACCCATCCATTTTTCTGCTGCCCCCTTAAATTTTGAAGAAGCAAAAATGCTATGAAGTGCGCAAAACAAGATCCAACCAACTGCAAGTATGATATGGGATGTGACAATCGTCATTGAAAAACTTTCAATTGCGAAAATAAGTCATCATTTGAGTACAATATCGGAAACTGCATTAGAGAATAGACCAAAAAAAAGGCACTTCATCAGTGCCGCTCTCTTGGGGTGGATGGTCTTAATCAGGTTTGTAATGTATATGGTTGGGTTAGTATTGTTTTGATTGCGGGCACGAAGTAACGGGAGAAAAAAGCGATTTGGTTTTTCTTTCGCTAAACAGGCATTATTTGGCGATGAATTTGCAGATATTATAAAAGCCTATCAACTATCATTCATTTATTAAATTGCAAGCCTATGCGACCTATAGAAGATACATACCGGCACAAAGGGCTTAGAAAAAAACTGACAGAAGTTGTACAGGCCAAAGGTATCACTGAGGAACGCGTCTTAACAGCTATCAATAATATTCCCCGCCATTTTTTTCTTGATTCCGCTTTCGATGAGGCCGCTTACGCAGACCGGGCTTTTCCAATTGGTGAAGGTCAAACCATTTCTCAACCTTATACTGTTGCGTATCAAAGTCAACTGCTGGAACTAAAACCTTTTGATAAAGTTTTGGAGATTGGAACCGGAAGCGCTTACCAGGCTGTTGTACTCGCACAAATGGGAGCACAGGTTTATACCATTGAGCGACAAAAAAAATTGTTTGAATCAAATAAAAAGTTTGATTATCTCAAAAAATTCCCCAGCATTAAATTTTTTTATGGTGATGGTTTTGAAGGGTTACCTACCTATGGACCATTTGACAAAATACTGATCACGGCAGCGGCACCTGAAATTCCTCCAAAATTAATTGAACAGTTAAAGCCAAAAGGAATGATGGTATTACCTGTAGGCGCCGGCGAAGTTCAACGCATGATGCGTATTACAAAACTTGAAAATGGTGCATTGAAAGAAGAAGTCTTTGACCAGTTTTCATTTGTTCCCATGCTGGAGGGGAAAAAATAGTTTTTTCAGCTTTTCTATTAATCTCCCTTACACATTTCCAAAAAGCTAACAAAAATCATTCATGGGTATGATGTAAGCCATTGTTATTTGTTTGTACGAAATACAACTTTGGTAAGATGGCCGATTTTAAGTCAATGCAGGAAACCTAAAACGTTTGCTTGCTATTTTCACCATTGCAAAATATAGTTATGTTACAGCAAACTAATTTTATTGCGTATGAAGACGCACCGGCAAAGAAAGAACTGGAAAATTGGGTGAAGAGCATTGCTCAGGAATGTGAAGCCAACTCCATTCACTGGTGTGATGGTTCCAAAGACGAATATGACCGGCTCTGTAATTTACTTGTCAGAAAAGGAACCTTTATCAGGCTTGATCCTAAAAAACGTCCCAGCAGTTTTGCCTGCTTCAGTGATCCCAGTGATGTGGCACGTTCTGAAGACAGCACTTTTATTTGCAGTCGTCGCAGGGAAGATGCCGGGCCCACCAACAACTGGATGGAGCCTGATGAAATGAAACGAAAGCTTAACAACCTTTTGATGTGCAGTATGCAGGGAAGAACTTTATATGTAATCCCGTTTTGCATGGGACCTCTTGGTTCTCCATACGCCAGGTACGGCGTGCAGCTTACAGACTCAGAATACGTGGTGGTTAGTATGCATATTATGACACGCATTGGCGAGCAGGTGCTTCCCTATATCAGGCACAAAAAATTTGTAAAATGTATTCATACTGTAGGTGCTCCTTTAGAAAATGGGCAGAAAGATTCTACATGGCCTTGCAATCCTGACACGAAATATATCTCGCATTTTCCTGAAGAGAGATTGATCATTTCTTATGGCAGTGGTTATGGCGGTAACGCATTGATGGGAAAAAAATGTTTTGCCCTTCGAATTGCATCAGCGATCGGTCGTGAAGAAGGTTGGTTAGCTGAACACATGCTGATCATGGGAGTGGAATCTCCGGAAAAAGAAAAAACATATATCGCCGCTGCTTTCCCCAGTGCATGCGGCAAAACAAATTTTGCTATGCTGGTGCCGCCAAAAGGATTGGACAGTTGGAAAGTAACTACAGTGGGCGATGATATTGCATGGATTCATGAAGGAGATGACGGACGTTTATATGCGATCAATCCTGAGACAGGATATTTCGGTGTGTTGCCGGGAACGAATTATAAGACCAATCCGAATGCAATGGCAACGATGGGTGCCAACACGATTTTTACAAACGTGGCTATCACACCCGACAAAGATGTATGGTGGGAAGGTCTCACTCCGGAGCCTCCGAAAGGTTTGATCGATTGGGAGGGAGAACCATGGGTTCCATCGAGCGGCAAACCTGCGGCTCATCCTAATTCAAGGTTTACTGCGCCTGCTATTCAAAATCCTGTTCTTGACAGCGAATGGGATAATCCGGAAGGTGTACCCATTGGCGGATTTGTTTTTGGTGGTCGCCGAAGCAAAACGATTCCTTTGGTGTATCAATCTTTCAATTGGAGTTTTGGAATTTACCTTGCTTCAACAATGGGCAGTGAAACGACGGCTGCTGCACTGGGTGAAGTTGGAAAAATTCGCCGTGATCCGTTTGCCATGCTTCCTTTTATCGGTTATCATATTGGCGACTATGTAAATCATTGGTTACAGTTTGGACGTGATCTTCCGAATGCGCCACGCATATTTGGTGTGAACTGGTTTAGAAAAAATGGCGGCAATGAATTTTTATGGCCCGGCTTCAGTGAAAATATGCGGGTACTGAAATGGATAGTGCAAAGAATAAACGGTAAAGTTTCATCCGTTGAAAGCCCCATTGGCTGGATGCCACGTTATGAAGATATAGACTGGACGGGTTTGGAAAATTTCAGCAAAGAATCATTTGGAAAGCTAATGGAAATCGACAGGGAAAAATGGAAAAACGAACTTTTATCTCATGAAGAATTGTTTGAACGCATGTATGATAAATTGCCGAAAGAATTTTTATTCATGAAAGACTTACTTCTGTCTGCTCTTTGGCGTTCACCTGAACACTGGGGTTTGCAGGCGGAAAGAGGTTAAATCATGGTTGGACAGATGAAAGATGATAATGTTTTTTTATTCAACAATTCTCCTACACAAACTGATCTAATAACTCAATTCTTTTTTTAATAGGAGGATGAGTATCAAACAAACCATCAAAAAAACTTTTTTTATGGACTTGCGGATTATCAATGAAAAGTTGAGCCACATCTTTACTGTGCACAGCTTCTATTAAAGGATCGTTGTCTATTTTTCGCAAAGCATTAGCAAGTGCATAAGGTTTTTTCGTCCACTCTGCAGATCCGGCATCGGCCAAATATTCTCTTGATCTTGAAATGCCAAACCGTAAGAACAAAGAAAGGAAATAACATATAGCCGTTACTACAATAGCGATCAGCATAAAATAACCACCGCCTTTTCTCCCTCTTCCACCGAAATATAAAGAACGTGACGCCATTTGCGCAAGAAAAGCAAAAATGCCGACGAAGATGATGGAAATAACAAGGAGTCTTGTATCGTGATTACGAATATGTGTCAATTCGTGTGCAATGACACTTTCCAATTCTTCATCGTTTAATTTCTCAATAATTCCTTTCGATAAAGTAACCGAGTAAGTCTTTTCATTGATGCCGCTTGCAAACGCGTTGAGTGAATCATCATCAATGATATAAATAGCAGGTGTCTTCATTCCTTTCTCTATGCAAAGATTTTCTACGAGATTATACACCCTCTTATTTTCCATTCTTTCCAAAGGGCGGGCATGTGTCGCCATTCGAATAATAACAGTATGTGCAGACCAGGCTATCAAAAACCAAATGCCTACACCGATCAGCACAAAAGGCATTGCCATCAGAAAATGTTCGTTGGCCGTTTCTGTATCCTGCCTATTGATCAGAAAAAGAAAAATGTACGACATTCCCAGCAGCAGGGCGGGGAATGCTATCAGTAAAAAAAGGGAGTTGCGGTTATTGCGGGCAATTTGATGTTGAAGACCTACATAGTGCATAATATTCTAACTCCTCTTTGAGGAATAGGGTTAAAATTTTACAGTTGGAGGTTCTTCCATTTGCCTGCGGCCTTCAGTACCCAGGTCAAAAAACATTTCAGGGTTAAATCCGAAATTTCTGGCTACCATGTTACCGGGAAATGTTTGCACCGCATTGTTGTATTCAGTAGTAGCGCCATTAAAGAAGCGCCTGGAAGCGGCCAGTTTATTTTCAATATCACTCAATTCGTCCTGCAATTTTGCAAAATTTTCATTGGCCTTTAAATTAGGATAGGCTTCCAGTGATACCTTTAAGCCCTGCAATGCGGCGGTGAGTTGCTGCTCTTTTTCAATTTTATCATTAATGGTTGTTGCATTCATAGCAGCAGCACGGGCCTCCGTTACATGAAACAAAACGTCTTTTTCATGAGTAGCATAACCCTTGACTGTTTCTACAAGTTGAGGAACCAGGTCATGACGCTGGCGAAGCTGCACATCAATATCGGCAAAAGCATTCTGACGGCGGTTGCGCAATTTTACAAGCCCATTATATAAGCTTGTCATCCAGATAATGACGAGAACGATGATTCCAACTACAATTATCAATGCCATAATAAGTTGTTTTGTTGAAATTACTGAAAAAGAATAAACGGAAAGATAATTTATATCATATGGATATCCTGCGTTCCAGTCGTCTTTTATTGAAGAGATGCCCTGAAGAAGAGCTTATCAATCAGTTACACCTTTTATAGGCAGTGGAAATATAAAATACTCTAACGCATTACGGTGGGCTTTTGAAATATGTGTTTTAAAAGACCGCATGCTTCGATGCATGGCAAGTGCATAGTCTGTACCCAGTTTTAAAAGAATGTTCTCAATTTTGGATAATTCGGTTTTTATTATTTCCTCTCTTTCTGATTTTTCCTTTGGAAGGGTTCTGTCAAGATCGGTGATATTTTTTTCAAAAACTTTTTCTGCTTCGTGGTAAAAATCAGTAAGAAGGGGAACGCATGAGAAAGTTTTGATGTGACAAAACTTTATGGCGGCTCTTTTTTCCGTTTCGTCCAGGCTATCATCGTTATCTGCTGCCAGCAATGAAATGTAGGCCGGGTATTTTAATAACAGGTTTTTTTCTTTTGCATCAAGATCTTCAAATGGTTTCATCTCAATAGCTTTATTTTAAAAATATTTTAAACGTCCATTCACTATCGTTTCTTCTGCAAAATTATTCATTGAATGGTTACTTCGCAGAATAAATTTCAAAACCTCTATATTCATTGACTTTTATCGTAACCTGTTTTTTGACGACCGGGAAAAGAAGTGAAAAAGATTATCTTCACAATATCTAAATTATCCTGACATGCTTAAGCCCAAAAACTTCCTTTTCATTGCAGCCCTTTCTATCAGTTTCCACAGCCAGGCCCAAAAAACGAAAACGTTTACCATAAATTCTCCGGATGGCAATATTCAATTAAAAGTTGAAGTAGGAGAACAATTGCAATGGAGCGTAACTCATCAATCCCAAACGATCATTGTACCATCAACCATCTCGTTAACACTTCAAACGGGAGAAGTACTTGGTCAAAATCCGAGGATAGCAAATTCCAAAATTTTAAAGGTCGATGATAAGATAACGACGCTCAATTATAAAAAAGATACTGTGGCAGACAATTACAGTCAACTTATGCTTAATTGCAAAGGAGATTACGGAGTTATCTTCAGGGCATACAATGACGGAGTTGCTTACCGGTTTTTTACAAAAAGGAAAGACAGCCTTATTGTTAAATCAGAGGAAGCCAATTTTAATTTTGCCGATGATGATTATGCGCTACATACCGTATTCGAATGATCCGCATAATCAGGATAAGTATGAATGTTCATTTGAAAATACTTACCAGCATATTAAGCTCTCACAATTTGTGAAAGATACCGTTGCTTTTGCACCGGTATTGATTGAATTGCCCGGCAATAAAAAAGCCGTCATCACAGAAGCTGACCTGGAAGATTATCCCGGTATGTTTTTAACCATGGTAAAACAGGCACTGGTTTAGCGGTGATTTTGCGCCCTACGTATTAGCTCAATTACAAAACGAACGGAATCCCGTGCAGGCATTTGTTATGAAAAGAGCTGATTATATCGCCAGGACAAAGGGCACCCGCAATTTTCCCTGGCGTATTGTAGTTATCAGCACTGCTGATAAAGATCTTCTGAATAATGATATGGTATATCGACTGGCTTCTCCATCAAGAGTGGAGGATGTTTCATGGATAAAACCCGGCAAAGTGGCCTGGGACTGGTGGAATGACTGGAATATTTCTCATGTTGATTTTCGTGCAGGCATCAACACTGACACTTACAAATATTATATAGACTTTGCATCCGCCAATCATATTGAATATATTTTGCTGGATGAAGGTTGGGCTGATGACAGGGATATTATGAAGATCGTTCCTGACATCAACTTGCGGGAGATCATTCGATTATGCAGCAAAGAAAAATGTTGGTGTTTGGTTATGGGTGGGTTCTTATCCGCTGGATAGAAAATGGATGAAGCTTTTTCCACTTATTCGAAAATGGGAGTGAAAGGTTTTAAAATTGATTTCATGGATCGTGATGATCAGAACATGGTGCAATTCTATTACCAGTTCGCAAAAAAAGCGGCTGAATATCAAATTATGGTAGATTTTCACGGCGCATATAAACCAACAGGCCTACTCCGGACTTATCCGAGCGTAGTAAATTTGGAAGGCGTACAGGGAATGGAACAATTAAAATGGGGGCATGATGACCAGGTTACGTATGATGTTTCCATTCCTTTTATTCGCATGGTTGCAGGGCCGATGGATTATACGCCGGGTGCAATGCGCAATGCAACAAAAGATGGGTTTCGCCCCATCAACGCAATGCCGATGAGCCAGGGTACACGTTGCCACCAGTTGGCAATGTATATAATGTATGAAGCGCCGTTTGAAATGCTGTCGATAATCCCACTGCTTATATGCGTGAACAGGAAAGCGTAGATTTTATTTCTTCTGTTCCTACAACTTTTGATGAGACGGTTGCTCTTGATGGAAAGGTTGGCGAATATGCAGTAGTGGCAAGACGAAAAGGTGACTACGTGGTATGCAGGTGCTATGAGTAATTGGGATGCAAGAGATATAACCATCGATTTTTCATTTTTGAAAGATGGAAATTATAAAGCAGAGATCTTTAAAGATGGAATTAATGCTGACCGCGATGGTACTGATTATAAAAAAGAAGTGATTGATGTTTCTGCAAAAGATAAATTGAAAATTCATTTATCTAATGGCGGTGGCTGGGCTGCAAGAATTTACCCTTCGATGTAAACCGCATTAGTATAAAAGGAAAGTTTTTTAAAACTTGTACGTAACTCCAAGACCGGCTCCAAAACTATAGGGATAGGTTTCTACTACATTATATCTCGTAATAGGTGATAATGCATAACGAAATGATGGACGAAAGTCCAGTGACATTTTATCGGCAAGTTTATACTGTATATCTGCGTCCGCGAGAAGAGACCAGTTAAAAGAACGAGTACCACTAAGCCTATCTATTGAAACTGGTTCTTTGTGTGAACCATCTTCCACTTCTGTCTTAATATTTTCGCCGGTTAAAAAATTGCCGGCTATGCCAATACCAGATGAGATTGCCAATTTATTTTTCCGGACCGTGTATTTAATTTCGAAGGGAATGCTTACCTGATGAATTGAATGTTTTGCTTCTGTTGCTTCAAGGCTGTCGCCAATTGCAGGTGCCGCACCAAAATTCGGTTTCACATATCCGTAGCCGGAAGAAGAAACATATTTATAAGAGATTGTTCCACCCGGATCGTTCGATGCATATATTTTTTTCGGATTAATACCAATCGAGGTTTTTGAATAAACAAGTCCCGTCTGTATTCCCAATTTAGCTGATAGCTGTCGTGTTAATAACATACCTGTTGAAAAAGATGGTTGGTGATTTTCTTCGTGTTTGATGCTTTGCACTGTTTGAAAATCATTTTCCAATCTGTAGTTTGCGTGGTCATAAGATGTAAAGGCAGTTGCGCTCCAATAAGGCTTGAATTTATTACTCCGCATTTGTTTTTTGTCACCAATAGCATTACCCGGGATATGGAAATAGTCATTATGTACAGAGCTTAACTGTCCGGGTAATTCTTCAGCATGAACTTCTTTATGTAAAGCAAGGATTATTTTTTCTTTAATAATATTTTCGTCACTTGCCGGAAGCTTTTGTTTTACTTCGGTGTGAGAGGAGGCAACCATTGCGTTTTCATTCGGGTTATTTCGTTTCGCCGCTTGCGATTTTATGCCGGGAGAAATATTTTTATTTTTTATTTTTTTCTGCTGTAAGATAGATTGAAAGGTTTTATTTCCCTCTGCTATCGTTCCATCACTTATTTTAGCAGCAGGATTATTTTTTTTTAAAGAAACTTTTGATCTATCTGTAGTATGTTCCTCCAACAGTTGATCCTTTTCTGTTGCTACGTCACCTTTTGCTTCGTTATTATTTTTATCGCTGTTTATTTTTTGTTGATCTGCGGCTACCGGCGCATTTTGCTCCTGATGTCGGGAACTTGTTTTCACGATACCTGATTCATACAAAATAAATCCGCTCACAATTAATATCAGGATAATGGCAACCCTTTTCCAGTTTCTTGATATTATTCTATAAGAGACTGCATCTTTTTTATCAAGACCGGCATTGATCTTTTCCCACACATCCGGCGATGGATCTTCACCAAACTTTTCATAAGCTTCTTTAAAAATGTCGTCCATGTTTTGTAAACTTTTACCCATAGGCTAAACGTTTTAAAGACCCGCTACTTTTTTTTTAACTTCAAGTGCTTTTTGTAATATAACTCTCGCATCTGCCAGGTTTGATTTGGATGTGCCTTCGGAGATACCAAGTATTTCGGCTATTTCCCTATGTTTCATGCCTTCCATCACATACAGGTTAAAAACCATCCGGTAGCCCGGTGTCAGGGTTTGTATCAGCTTTACCAATTCTTTGGCCTCAAGTTTTCCAATAACAGAATCAGCCTCTTTTACATCATGTTCCTCGGCATTATATTCTACAATTGCCCGTAGATGAGATTTATTCCTGTACTTAAGCAAAGCCGCATTTACCATTATCCGTCTTATCCATCCTTCCAAAGATCCTTCGCCTTTAAATGTGTTTATGTAAGTAAACACTCTGATAAACCCATCCTGCAAAATTTCCTCTGCCTCTTCCCTGTTTCGGGCATACCACATACAAACTCCCATCATTTTGCGGGCATAAAGATTATATAACTTCTGTTGAGAAGCCCTGTCACCTGCTATACATCCTTTGATTATAAGCTGCTGGCCGTCTGGCAAATCCTGGTGTGTTTCATTTAAAGACATACAGCCGGGAAAATTTGGTTGGGTAAAATTTTAAAACGTTTAACATTTTTAATTGATAAACGTTTCGAAAATAAAAGACAGCAGCATTAATTTATGTGACCTGTGTTACTTACACATAACTTTTTATGCTTCTTTACCCGCAATCGGCTGAAATCAAGGCCAGTATTGGTTTTACTTGAATGTTAAATTCAGTGAAATATTATTGGCCAATAGCCCGGTAGTTTGTTTGTAATAACCATATCGTATTTCAAGCGCACTGAAATTTTTTGCCCCAAGAACTCCCTTAGGCGGCGCGATTCTGAAATTTATGCCGGCATAGTCGGCGGAAAGTGCTGAATAATCATAATTGCTGGTATAATATTTATCAGCAGCGGTATGAGTGCCATAAGGAGCAAAATATTTTGCTGCTGATTGAACGTAATAGCGATAGAAGGGACTGATGGAAACGAAAGGTGTTATTTTAAAAGGCACTTCCAAACTTGCAGTGTGCGAGGTGACACCCCAGTTGTCTATATAGAATCGATAATAAGAACGCAGAATTATTTTATCTCCCAGGAAATAATTCAATCGTACTCCAAGCGGAAGTTTTAATCGCACATTCGGCAGGTTTTCTATGTGCACACTGTTGTCATTAAAATAAACACGATAAAAAGGAAGGCCAAGATATCCCTGCTGCACGACACCATCAGTTAAAAAAGATATTTGCGTTCGCTTATTAATTATTTGTGATAGCGAAAACGAGGCATCAAATGTATTTCTTGGGCTGGAAGGAGTTGCGCTTTTTGAATTTCTGCCGCTTGCTGATGTAATAACAACCGGCTCCGGTCTTAACTCGCTTGGCTCCACCAATTTTACCTTGTCTAAAAAAAGATTACCCTTTGCATTAAACTCCCGACTATTGTCTTTCGATTTTTTTGCAAAAAGAATATTGAAGCCAAACGACTGGTAAGTATACTCATGAGAGTAAGAAGCGCCCAATCCAAATGTCGTTCCTCTTTCCTCATTTTCTACCTGCCAGTTAAATGAAGGATAAATTCTTGTGCCGCCTGTTCTTGATGCACCGGTTTTTGAAACGTAGGCTGAGGAAGCGGCCGTGTGATGGTCGATTCCTACTCCAATATTATACGTGTGCTTGTGATCAAATACGTCGTAATTAAAAAACTTTAGTTCGATCGAGTTGGATACATCGGTTAACTGTTGTGTGCCGATGCCGCCCGTGACCGGGGAATGATTGCCGGTTTGTGAATAATATCCCGAAACAATATTTACATCTTCAACTTTTAAGGTCATGCTCTTGTAATCATCGGTGGGGTCAGGAGTATCCTGTGCCCATGAACGAAAACACAACAAAAACATCCCGACAACAGATAAACAAATTCTTCTCATGTTTAATACTTAGAGTTTTTTAATCTGACCGATGAATATTTATTGAACGAATTGCTAACAATTAATTGCAACCGCATCCTCCCCCGGTTTTACCACCGTTGGCTCCCGAAGATGCTTCACGATATGTTTGAAAACTATTTTCTGTTTTTTCAATCTTTCTTGCGGATAACTGCATTTCCGAATCATTCAGCCTGTTTTTCTGATATTCTTTAACAGGAGTGCAGGCTACCATCAGAAATAGAACAGACAGAAAGGAAAGAATTACAGCTATTCGATTTGTCATACCAAAAGATTTACCCATGATAAATGAATGTTTCGGGACATGTAAAGTTTGTTGTCGTCATCAATTATAATACACTCTACGTTCTTCATCTGGTTGATGAGGTCAAGGCCGGCATTTATTCCCATAATTGTTACAGGTGTTGCCAATGCATCACATAATTCTGCATTGGGAGAAATTATGGTCACGCTTTTTATACCGGATACAGGCAAGCCTGTTCGCGGGTTGATGGTATGGGAATATTTTTTGTTATTGATGATCACATATTTTTCATAGTTACCGGAAGTGGCTACAGCCATATCGGTAATATTCATATAAGAAAAGGGTAGGTGAGCTGCGTCAGGATGTGCAACGCCAACCGTCCATGGCAAGCCATTCGGTTGAAAGCCCCAGGCGGTTAAGTCGCCTGAGGCATTCACAATACCACTATTCACACCATTTCGTCTCATCACATCTTTTGCCATCTCCGCAGCATAACCTTTCCCGATGCCACCAAACCCAATGCGCATGCCTTTTTCTTTTAAGAAAACTGTTTGCTCTTTTTCATCAAGAATTATATTCCTATAATTTATAAGTCTTACCATTTTCTTTGCTTTCTTCGGATCGGGCAAAGACTTCATATTTTTATCGAAATTCCACAGGCCTTTATCAATAGAGCCATATGTAATATCAAATGATCCCTGCGTAAAGTTTGAAATACGAATACTTCGTTCAATTAGCTGAAAAACTTCTTCGCTTACTTTTACCGGTTGAATACCTGCGTTCCTGTTTATGAGATTGGTTTCGCTGTCGTCTTTATAAGTTGTCAGAATTTTTTCAATACGCTTTATTTCGTCTACACCTTCCTCAATTTTTTCATAGGCCCATTCCTCATCCTCTGTAACCACAGTGATCTCAAACTGGTTACCCATCAGCAGCATTTCTTTTTTAAAAAGACGTAGCTGTGCGGATTTAATTTGTTCGGCCAAGTAATTCATTGGTTATTTGTTCTACAAAGCGTTCTGGTCCGGCTTCGAAATAGCCGTCCCATACTTTCAGCACTTTGCCATCTGCATCTAATAAAAGTGTATATGGAAAATTTCCTTTCGGATTGTATTTATCGGCAAGGGCTTCGTTTATCTTCTTCTGATCAGACGGCAACTGATTTTTCTTCAATCGTGGAAAATCAGCATTGACAAGTATCAAATGTTTAGTTGCATATTGGCTGAACGCATCACTTTCGAAAATTTCGTCATGCATTTTAATGCAGGGGCCGCACCAATCGGAACCCGAAAAAGTAAGAATAATAAATTCATGCTTTTCTTTGGCCTGCTTCATGGCATCATCCATATTGTTTAACCATGATATTTTGCCGGCCAATAAAAAAGGAAACAGGAAAGAGATGATAATCGTTTTCATTAGTGGATTAAATAAAATACCTCCAATCATTCACAAATATTTTTAGATTTTTAATTAGAGGTATAGATATAGTCAATGCCAAAAATAGTTGGGTAATTTCAAAAAAAAATGTCAAAACTATTAATGGTGAAGGCTTTTTAGCAAAATAACAATTCATCTTTACGCCGTAGTAGATATGTAACGCAGGCCTGTGCAAGCGTGTACCGACAATGATTGATTGAACAGGCAGTTTTCGTGATTAACTGATGCCGGCTGTTGGCAGGCTCTGCAAAAAACCGGGGCGACATACCAGCGGCGGCAAAAAACAACATTGTAGCTGCAAAGATCGGAGCTTCATGCCAATGAGTCCACAGATGCCACACAGGGCTTTCAGTGAGACTCATTGGGGAAGGAAATTTATTTTTAGCTGAAACTTATTACAGAAACCGAAAAAGTTTTCTTAGAAAATTTTTTGACGTAGTAGTTGTGCGTCGGTCACTACGTGTTGTACGCCGCTTCTTTGCACTATCTACAGCCATTTGTCGTATAAACAATTTAGATCTTGCATGAGCTCATCGGTCTCTTTTTTTGTCAAGTCAATGTCGTGAGTTTTGCTGATTCCTTCAAGTCTTATTGCTATAATGCGTTTTGATAAAAGCTTCTTTAGTTTTTTTGCAGAATTCGGGTCTGTCACTGCGGCTCCTTTCATAAATGAGAAAGTAAACGTCCCATCCAAGTTAAAATTCAATTCGTTATTTTCCGTTTCCTTCGAATTGTCTGAAAACAATAAAATGACTCGCCCGGCTTCACGCACTCCAATTAATTCTTTGTCACAAACTGAAATTGCAAATATCGGGTTATTCATTATCCCATTTCTTTTCGTACACCATGCATAAATTGTGGCTTGATTCTGCGAGGAGTCGCCAATGCGAATTTCGGTAACAAACGCTGTCACTTTTTTATCTGTAAACCTATCTGTCTTCTCTGCTATATTGTTGCAGGTTGTGTCTTGGCAAATTGAGATTCTTGGAATTAATGTCAGCATTATTAAAAGTCTAACCATATTTTGCGTTTTGTAAAATGTGTTTTCGAAAAATAAACTGTTCATTGAAGTGGCGTACAACGGCAACGGCTTGGCGCTCCTTTGCCGATGAGTCTCCTCCCCGAAATTAAAAATTATTGTCTCGTCCTGAAATAAGTTTACAGGTTTAAAGATAATCCTGATTAGGGTTTACATACTGATTAAAGAACTAAAAGTTGAAGTTAGCTGATAGTAGCTTTTTGACAAATTTTTGTCGCCATTTAACAGCGAAAGAAAATTTGTCAAAAAATATTCAAGGCCCCGCTGTTGAACTCTTAGACCGATAATAAGTTTTCCACTTCCGTTCTATTGGCAGGTTTTGTTTGTATACTTTAGCCGGCGTAAACATACTGCAACTACTGTGTGGCCGCTCATTATTATAAAGCGGAATAACCAAGCTGAGTTTTTCTTCTAGTTCTTTTATATTGTTGTAATGATACTGCCTCAGGTATTCATCTTTAATAATTCCATTTATACGTTCGGCTATCGGATTCTCTAATGGATCTCCATTTTCTGTCATGCTAATTTGAATGTGATTTTTTTCAAGCAAGCTTACATATCCTTCAGAACAATACTGAATGCCTCTGTCTGAATGATGAACAATTTTATTGTGAGTTAAGAAATTCAAGTTATTAATAGCCATTTGTAATGCTTTCAGGCTATGAACAGCCTCCAATGTTTCTGCTACATGATACCCAATGATCTTACGGGAATAAGCATCTGTAACAAAACTCAGATACACAAATTTCCCGGCCAATTTATAATAGGTAATATCACTGACCCATAATTGATTTATGTGTATAACTTCCATTTCCTTTATCAGATTGGGATACTTATGGAACCTGTGATAGGATTGAGTTGTAGAGATTTTTCTCTGTCTTCTTCTTACTAATAGTTTATAAGCCGTCAGCAGATCAAACAGCTTATCTCTGCCCATTTTTATTTGATGCTCTGCGAAGAATGGTTGAAGCATTAGATACAATTTACGTGTACCGATAATAGGATGGCATTTGCGTATTTCAAGAACTCGCTGGATGACTAATTCAGCTTCGATATTTGATTGTTCATTTCGCCAACCATATCGGTATAGTGCCTGCCGTGTAATACCAAGTAACCGACATAACCGCTCCAGGCTTATGGACGGATAACTGCCTTTCATTTCGAGGATCACTTGGTGCCGATTTTTTTTCTGATGGAAATTTTTAACTCTTTTTCAGCCTTCTCGATTATTCTTGCATAAGCTTCCGACCGAAGCTTTTCGTCTTCAAGCTGATGTTCTAATTCAAGAATTCTTTCCTGAAGCTTTGATGGTTCTGTGGTATTCTCTTTTTGTTTAGACAAAGAAGTAAAAATTATTTGCCCAAATTTAGGCCTTTGCAACTGTGTGCCAGGATCATTATACCCCAATGTTCGCATCCATGTCTGGATAGCACTTTTAAATTGAATGTTGTATTTCCTTATCAAAAACATTTTAGTACATCTGCTTGCCAGGTATTCTTCAACAACTTTTTGCTTAAATTCCCGCGAATAATGCGGCTGAAATAATTTTCTTTCCATTTCTTCCTGTTTTAAATTTACAAATTGTGTAAACCTATTTCAGGACGAGACATATTACTGGTAAGGAAATGGGAGGGACTCATCATGTTGAATAAAGAAACATTATTGCGGCTGCGGGATCGGGGCTTCATGCCAATGAGTCCACGGCTGCCGCACAGGGCTTTTAGTGAGACTCATTGGGGAAAGGAAGATGAGTATTAAACCTTTTGAAGGTTATAGAACTCTCTTTGTACTTCGGTTCGAGTAACCATTGCGCCAAAATCTTTCCATACAGAAGATGCGGCTTGCTTTGCTAACTCTAACACCTGAACGGTAGTTTGATTACCTTCCAATGTGTATTCAGCGTTAGGTAGCCAATAGGTTACTTCCCCCAATTTTACTTTTCGAGAAAATCCCTTTCTTTCCATAGCTTCATGTAGGGATTTGTAAGTTTCGTAACTTGGGTTTCCGTAGAGTTCGACTCTTGTAGTAAATCTGGACATTGTTTTTTCTTTTATGTTTTATAAATAGCCGTCTCCGTCCTACCGGGGGCGGCTTGTCTTAGTAAAAGTAAATAAAAATTGCCAACAAAATTAGTATTTCCACGAACTCTTGATATATTTGCCCATTAAAACTTGAAACCAATGCCAACCAGACGTTCCGAAGTCCATGCCTATACACATATTCTAAATGAGTTTGTGTCTAAAAAAGGATGGTCTAAGCAACAGGTTTTTACTCAGCAAGAATCACAAAACATTCCGACTGTCGCTAAGTATCTAAAGAACCAGCGACCTGAAAATGTAATTGAGATTAATAAAGGAGTTCTGTATGTCATTGAAGCGAAAAACGTAAGGTCGAAACTTGAACAAGCTCTTAAAGAGGCTGAAAAGGATTATGCAGATTTATTAAACAAGGATAAACACGTTAAAGCATTATTCATAACCGGTCTCGCCGGAAACGATTTCGAAGGTTTTGTTGCAAAGAGTAAATATTTGGAGAATGGCAAATGGAAGGTTATTACTGAAAATGAGTTTGAGGTAACAGGATTACTTTCTAAAACCCAAATTGATAAAATTCTTGAAACTAATTCTGCAAGCATAAAGGATTTTGAAATTGATGAAAAAGAATTTTTACATGCTGCGGAAAGTATCAATCAGATTTTACATGACGGAGCAATAAACAAGGATTACAGAGCAAGAGTTATTTCGGCGTTGCTTTTAGCACTAACAGAAGGATCGAATATTGATTTATCTGTTAATCCGCACTTATTAATCGAATCAATTAATTCCAGGGTTGATTTAATGCTCAAAAAACATAAGAAGCAAGACTTTGCCAGGTTTATAAAAATTGACTTACCATCAAGCGAGGACAATCATGTCAAGTTTAAGGGTGCGATAATCAGAACTATTCAGGAATTACTTGAATTGAATATCCGGTCGGCCATGAAATCCGGTAAGGATGTGTTGGGTAAATTTTACGAAGTGTTTTTAAAATATGGTAATGGCGCAAAAGAAATAGGAATTGTTTTAACACCTCGCCACTTAACAAGATTCGCTGCTGAAGTATTGGATGTTAATGATGATGATTTAGTTTTTGACCCAACATGTGGAACTGGCGGTTTTTTGGTAGCTGCTTTAGATGAAGTACAAAGAAAAAGTAAAAATGATAAAAAATTTGAGTTGTTCAAAAAGTATGGAATTTATGGGATTGAAGAGCAAGACCCTGTTGTTGCGCTTGCTTTGGTGAATATGATTTTTAGAGGCGATGGGAAAAATAATATTATAGAAGGAAATTGTTTTAACAAGTGGTTGAATTTAACAAGCGAAAACGGAGTTCCAATTGCAGAATATCTTGATTCGGAAAAGAAAACTCGGATACCGCCCATTACTAAAACATTAATGAATCCTCCATTTGCACAAAAAGGCGGTCAGAAAAAAGAATACCATTACGTTCAACAGGCACTTAACCAAATGCAAGATGACGGAGTTTTGTTTGCCATTTTGCCAATGTCAGTTTTGTTAAAAGGCGGCGAAGAATTAGCGTGGCGAAAAGATTACTTATTGAAAAATCATACTGTCTTATCAGTTGTAACTTTTCCGGAAGATTTATTTTATCCTGTTGGGGTTAGAACACTTGGAATTTTTATTAAAAAAGGAAGCCCACATCCAACAACAAAAAAGGTTTTCTGGGCAAAAGTCAGCTATGATGGGTTTGTAAAGAGCAAAGGCAAAAGGCTTTCTTCTTCAAAGGCAAAAGACGAGTTGCAGGAAATAAAAAAGTATTTATCAAAAGCTGTCAAAGAAGAAAATTTTACAGCCAATGAAGCTAAATTCTATATTAATAAGCCGATTGATTTTTCTGATAGGCAGTTAGAATTAATACCGGAGGCTTATTTAGATGAAGGCATTACTTCAATTTCTGAAACCGTCAACGAAGCTGATAAAATTGTAAGAGAGTTGGTGTCTTTCTTAATTATGTCAAAGCAAATAAATAATCCTTTTCTAAAGTTTTCAAAATCACAAAAGACAAAGCCATTTACTTCAAATATTAAGTACAAGATATTTGGGTTAAAAGATTTGTTTAGCTATGTTAACACAGGGTTTATTCATGTAAGCGGTGATTTAGACCCCGGCACAATACCTTTGATTTCTTGTAAGACAATAGAAAATGGAACAGAAGGTTATTTTGACATTCATAATCACTTGTTTGAAAACTGTGTAACGATAGCGTCCGATGGCAGTTGGCCGATGAGTTCCTTTTATCATACTTATAAGTTTGCGGCAAAAGATAATGTCATTGTTTGTCGCCCGAATAAAAATTTAAGTACAAAAGTTATTCTGTTTATAACTGCTCAGTTAAACAGTCAGATATGGAGATTTTCTTACGGTCGAAAATGCTATCTGAATAAAACTGACAAAATACAAATTCCACTTCCCGTCAATGCAAAAGATGATATTGATTTTGCAACAATTGAAGCAATAGTTGATAGTTGTCAGGTTTGGGATGATTTGAAGTTGATTTAAAGTTTCCGGTTGTTCATCCGTGATTCGTCACCCCCGGATTTCCAAAGTCAACCCCCACCAAAGAACAGAAAGCTGGCTTGCTCATCTGTGATCCTTCAGCCCGGTTGCCATCATCCGGTCAGCCCAATAGAATTAAGTCCAGCGTGGCGTTACCTGTCAACTATAAAACCTGCTACCCCATAGGCATTGCCACTAACGTTTATCGGCTTTCTGCTGTGCTGATATTCTGTGTTCGGTAAGCCTGGAGTGAAGCCGATTGGAAAACTAATGTACAAGTTTTATTCATTTGTTCATCTGCGGTCGGTCAGCCGAATATACAGCTGATAAGCGATTTGTTGATGATGTTTATTCTGTCTGCCAGCATAGCACAAAGCCGCTGTGTGTGCCCTGAATGATAAATATAGTTCTTAGAAATGAGAAAGCCAGAGAGTGAAAGTCTCTTATGTGTCCCGATAGCTATCGGGAAAACATTAGCAAGCCGCAAGGGTGATAGCAGTAATGTTATATCTGAAGTAAGCGGGACTGCAAAAGATTGCACTGACGAACAGGAACTGCATAAGAGGCATAACTGAATGGATGAGTAAGCACATCATTACAAAGTCCCAAATGATTAATTCAGTTATGTAGATGCAGCAGTAGTAATCCGAAGGCTATTTATCTTACCGGGGGAGATCCTAATCCCGACAAGTCGGGAAAGGAAGTCAGCAGAGGTCATAGTAGTTGTTGGTAACGAGCCGTTGGAAAGAACGGAGGTCTCACAAAACAGCGAAGGACTGAACATTAAGTTGTTTCAAATGTTGCATGGAGTTTTTATACAGCCATGCATTAAGCGAAACAGAGAAACAAAAGAAGTAAGATGATTGAGCAGGTAATCAACCGAAGGAACATGCATCTTGCATACAAACAAGTGCTGGCCAACAAAGGCTCAGCAGGCGTGGATGGAATGCAGGTAAAAGAGTTGAGAAGCTTCATCCAAAACAATGGAGCGGCCATTGCTCTGCGCATGGTCAAAGGAAGTTATCTGCCACAATCTATTTTGGGAGTTTCCATTCCCAAGAGCAATGGTAAAACCCGTTTACTGGGTATTCCAACGGTGGTTGACCGATGGCTGCAGCAAAGCGTGGCGCAGACCATCACACCATTATTCGAGTTTGAATTCAAAGAGCACAGCTATGGATTCAGGCCAAACAAAAGCGCACAGCAATGTGTACAACAATCACTGAATTACATTCACCAGGGGTATCAGCATATTGTTGATATTGACCTGAAAAGTTTCTTTGATGAAGTAGATCATTGCCTGCTGCTGCAATTGTTGTACCGCAAGGTAAAATGCCGTCTGACCTTACGCCTTATACGCAAATGGTTAAGAGCGCCGATATTAATTAACGGCAAGCTGATCAAACGCAGAAAAGGTGTGCCGCAGGGCAGTCCTTTAAGTCCTTTGCTGTCCAACATCATATTGCATGAGTTGGATAGTGAGCTGGAAAAACAAGGATTGAAGTATGTACGCTACGCCGATGATTTTAGTATCTATACTAAAAGCAAAAGCACAGCACGCAAAGTGGGCAATGCAGTTTTTCTTTTTCTGAAGAACAAACTAAAATTGTCCATTAACCGTGAAAAAAGCGGCCTACGCAAACCTGTTCAGTTCGGGATACTGGGACATCGGTTTGTTCCAACGTATCAGAAAGGGACAACAGGAAAATACCAGTTAGTAGTAAGCGACAAAAGCTGGAAAAATCTGAAACAAAATCTGAGAACCATTACACGCAAAACAACTCCATCAAGTGTAGCTCAGCGCATCGCACAACTGAAAGAAGTTGGCAGAGGATGGGTGAATTACTTCCGCATGGCAAGCATTCACGGCAAACTTAAAGACCTCGACAGTTGGATTCGCAACAGGCTGCGCTATTGCATCTGGCATCAGTGGAAGAAAATAGAACGAAAGAAGAAAAATCTGATTCGCTTAGGAGTGGATTATTATCATGCCAGTGTGTGGAGCAGAACAAGAATGGGAGGGTGGGCTGTAGCTCAAAGCCCGATACTGGTGACAACAATTACGCTGGAACGATTAAGAAAACGAGGTTACCAATCCATGCTCGATTATTATTTTCAAACATCTCCGCAACTTAATGAACCGCTGTATTCGCGACCCGAACGTACAGTGGTGTGAGAGGCGCACCTCATCACTTACAAGTGGTGAGGCCGTCTACTCGATTGTAGCGTTCGTGCAACTTGGTCAATTAAGAAGTAAATGCATTGTATTAGATATTTGATTTTACAATTAATACAATGCGGGAGAGGTTTTAATTTGGAAAAGCTGCGTCCCAAATTTGAGTTTGATAGAAATGAATATTTACTTAAACTACTTTATGAAGCTGAAAACGGTACATGATTTGGTTAGGTCCACATGGCTTAAAGCTCTAAGAAATCATGCTTTACAAGCGTCAGCGGATGTGATTTAATTGTTGCTAATATCCTTGTTTGTTTTATTCTAGGATTATTTTCAATTTTAAAAAAAACT
>CAWCNR010000004.1:0-561695 GCA_963796995.1 uncultured Bacteroidota bacterium | reverse complement strand
TTTGAGGCGGCTCTTCCGGAGCCGGTTTCTCAATTTACAATTTTCTATAAACAGGCAGTCCCTCTGGGACTTTGTTTTAAGTGCAGGAATAAAAAAAATGCCCCCGCAGAGGCATTTTTTTAATTGTAAAACTTAGCTCAAATGCAGTGCTATCAAGGCTTTTAGCGAAAACGGTTGTATAAGAACTAAGCTACATGATAATTTGAAAGCAAATCACAACTCCATCGAAATGATTACTATATTAGATTAAGTTGTATAAGAGCTAAGCTACATGATAATTTGAAAGCAAATCACAACATGCGAGTATGGAATATCAATAATATCATGTTGTATAAGAGCTAAGCTACATGATAATTTGAAAGCAAATCACAACATGTATTCATTGTGAATCACGGGTCATTCGGTTGTATAAGAGCTAAGCTACATGATAATTTGAAAGCAAATCACAACTGTGAATGATATGGTGCGTTGTACAGGAATCGTGTTGTATAAGAGCTAAGCTACATGATAATTTGAAAGCAAATCACAACCATCTACTGATCGCAAGTATTTAGTCGTTGTTGTATAAGAGCTAAGCTACATGATAATTTGAAAGCAAATCACAACTGTGAAGGCTGATGATCGACATCACGGAAATAGTTGTATAAGAGCTAAGCTACATGATAATTTGAAAGCAAATCACAACAGCATCTAATAGATCATGCAATAATTAACAGTTGTATAAGAGCTAAGCTACATGATAATTTGAAAGCAAATCACAACATATAAGTCAGATATATGTCAAGTCATGCGGTTGTATAAGAGCTAAGCTACATGATAATTTGAAAGCAAATCACAACTAAGTACATGATCTGCAGATCATGCAATACAGGTTGTATAAGAGCTAAGCTACATGATAATTTGAAAGCAAATCACAACATTAATGTGATCATTGTACAAGGGAACTGTTGTATAAGAGCTAAGCTACATAATAATTTGAAAGCAAATCACAACGATGCCGTAAATTACATGAAGTAGCATGTTGTATAAGAGCTAAGCTACATGATAATTTGAAAGCAAATCACAACCATCGTTTATAGTGCAAATAATATATTGGGTTGTATAAGAGCTAAGCTACATGATAATTTGAAAGCAAATCACAACTGATAATGCAAGTAGACAGTCATGATGCATCAGTTGTATAAGAGCTAAGCTACATGATAATTTGAAAGCAAATCACAACTATAACGCTGGGATACACGTTCGCATGTAGTTGTATAAGAGCTAAGCTACATGATAATTTGAAAGCAAATCACAACTATCAGCAATTGAGACACTGAAAATTGATTGTTGTATAAGAGCTAAGCTACATGATAATTTGAAAGCAAATCACAACACATGTCTCATGATATAGCAATAGATTGGCAGTTGTATAAGAGCTAAGCTACATGATAATTTGAAAGCAAATCACAACTCAATTGTGATGGAATATAGATTGACTATGTTGTATAAGAGCTAAGCTACATGATAATTTGAAAGCAAATCACAACGCGATATTGGATTACATATCTGATAATCATAGTTGTATAAGAGCTAAGCTACATGATAATTTGAAAGCAAATCACAACAAGTCAGTATAAGTGCACTACTGATATTGAGTTGTATAAGAGCTAAGCTACATGATAATTTGAAAGCAAATCACAACTGATACCGGTGATTAACATATAGCAATACGGTTGTATAAGAGCTAAGCTACATGATAATTTGAAAGCAAATCACAACATATATCGATTCAACTATATCGATATTATGTTGTATAAGAGCTAAGCTACATGATAATTTGAAAGCAAATCACAACATGTAGATATTGACTCATTGAATTATGAGTTGTATAAGAGCTAAGCTACATGATAATTTGAAAGCAAATCACAACATAATCACTTGAGATCGACTATTGGCCATAGTTGTATAAGAGCTAAGCTACATGATAATTTGAAAGCAAATCACAACTGTACAATCTGATCATGAACATTGATAGTTTGTTGTATAAGAGCTAAGCTACATGATAATTTGAAAGCAAATCACAACGAATGTTACAATCGTCATCCGATAGTTCTATGTTGTATAAGAGCTAAGCTACATGATAATTTGAAAGCAAATCACAACAACTGACAGTTACTGATTATACAACGTAATAGTTGTATAAGAGCTAAGCTACATGATAATTTGAAAGCAAATCACAACCTGGTAATACGTTATAATGCTTGACATATATAGTTGTATAAGAGCTAAGCTACATGATAATTTGAAAGCAAATCACAACTGATGATCCATCGGTATACTACTGATATTCAGTTGTATAAGAGCTAAGCTACATGATAATTTGAAAGCAAATCACAACTGCAAGTATCAGTGACTGACATTGTAATCGAGTTGTATAAGAGCTAAGCTACATGATAATTTGAAAGCAAATCACAACATGATATTGCTGACTAACCATTTGCATCACGGTTGTATAAGAGCTAAGCTACATGATAATTTGAAAGCAAATCACAACATCAGTTAACTTCATCGGCATTTGATCGTTGAGTTGTATAAGAGCTAAGCTACATGATAATTTGAAAGCAAATCACAACACTGATAATCAGTGCATGCTATCTGATTGATGTTGTATAAGAGCTAAGCTACATGATAATTTGAAAGCAAATCACAACACTTGCGTACTATGCTATCGATATTGATTGTTGTATAAGAGCTAAGCTACATGATAATTTGAAAGCAAATCACAACACAGTCATGCTATCGATATGTATGCAATGCAGTTGTATAAGAGCTAAGCTACATGATAATTTGAAAGCAAATCACAACATAAGCAGTTGATAACGATACGTAATGCATGTTGTATAAGAGCTAAGCTACATGATAATTTGAAAGCAAATCACAACACAGATCATTATAGCTACTGATCCGTTGCATGTTGTATAAGAGCTAAGCTACATGATAATTTGAAAGCAAATCACAACACAAGTTAGCAATTGTTGAGCATTGATCAGCTGTTGTATAAGAGCTAAGCTACATGATAATTTGAAAGCAAATCACAACGAATTGCATGATCGTCAATGATAACTGTCAGTGTTGTATAAGAGCTAAGCTACATGATAATTTGAAAGCAAATCACAACTAAGTGCAATGATTACATGATACGATTATTAGTTGTATAAGAGCTAAGCTACATGATAATTTGAAAGCAAATCACAACTACGATAACATTGATCGTCCGTTATCAGCTGAGTTGTATAAGAGCTAAGCTACATGATAATTTGAAAGCAAATCACAACACATGGACTCATTGCAATGAAGATCTATGATGTTGTATAAGAGCTAAGCTACATGATAATTTGAAAGCAAATCACAACATGATTAGTGTTCGTGAATAATCATGCACTGATGTTGTATAAGAGCTAAGCTACATGATAATTTGAAAGCAAATCACAACATGATCATCAGCTGACGCTATACGGTTATTGTTGTATAAGAGCTAAGCTACATGATAATTTGAAAGCAAATCACAACTAATATGATTGATTTGCACTATCAATCTGATGTTGTATAAGAGCTAAGCTACATGATAATTTGAAAGCAAATCACAACCTGCAACATGAATTATGACATGTACTTTCAGGTTGTATAAGAGCTAAGCTACATGATAATTTGAAAGCAAATCACAACAATCGTAAATGCTGTTAACGCTGTACACAGGTTGTATAAGAGCTAAGCTACATGATAATTTGAAAGCAAATCACAACTGTAGCTACATCAGTACTAACAGTGCATGTTGAGTTGTATAAGAGCTAAGCTACATGATAATTTGAAAGCAAATCACAACTGCTTAACATGCTATGATGTATCTAATGATTGTTGTATAAGAGCTAAGCTACATGATAATTTGAAAGCAAATCACAACGAGTAAGATTGACAATGCAAGACACTGCATCGGTTGTATAAGAGCTAAGCTACATGATAATTTGAAAGCAAATCACAACTGCGAACATGTAATATGCTATTACAGACACTAGTTGTATAAGAGCTAAGCTACATGATAATTTGAAAGCAAATCACAACTGTTCGTCGGCTGCTTTGCCTTATCGTGACAGTTGTATAAGAGCTAAGCTACATGATAATTTGAAAGCAAATCACAACAGCTTTATGTACCCTACAATCTAATCACCAGTTGTATAAGAGCTAAGCTATCCGCCTTCGCTTTGCTGCGGACGGACAGGCATGATAAGCCCGATGCATCGGGATCACAACTCGCATTTATTGGAAAGATAGGTCGCTGGCAAAACAAACAGAAGTTTCAACATCCGGTCATTTGTCGTTTTGCCTTGATTTTTTTGTTACTTTTTGTATCAAGACAAAAAGTAAATTTTTCAAATCAAAAAAGCCTCCACAATACCGCAGAGGCTTTATCATTTTTTGTAAATCAAATCATTTTACTGATACAGGCACTTTAAGGTTCTCCCATTCAAGAGCGAATCCCTTTTCGCCCACCACAAATTTCATTTTTTCATTAAAGGTCTCAGATTTTTCTGATTTCACAGTTACCCGTAAGACATCTTTTGCTGGATCTTCAGTGGTTGTTCCGGCTTCATCTTTTATTCCCCACTGACCCGTTTGAGAATTGAAAATGAATACCCAGTCATCTTTCCCTGGAATTGTATACAAGCTATACTTTCCAGCTTTTAAAGTTTTTCCTTCAACTTTAATATCCTTATCGGTTTGGAATATGGTGGCTTCATTGGCCCCGGTTCTCCAAACTTTATCATAAGGGACCAATTCACCCCAAATCTTTCTTCCTTTCACTCCGGGACTGCTGTAATCAATTGTAATGGTTGCCCCATCTATTGTGCCTGTTGCTGTAGCCGGTGGGCTTGGCCGTTTTGATTTATCACCTTGCGCAAAAAGCATGGAAGAGAGAAGCAGGGTGGCCGTTGTCAATAATGCAAGCTTTTTCATTTTTAATAGTTTCGTTGTTAATTAGTTTTTATATAGCTAAAGTTACTGATTTACAAATATGTCCAACAAAAGTAAAATCGGTTATTGACCGGTTATCCCATTTTTGAAGCCATTTATTAATTCTGTATTATCATTCAGAAATTCTCCATAGTGAGTGTTTCAAAACTTCTTTTAAAAATTGCTTTTATAAATCAGTTTATCAAAGACTCATTATGCTTATTGCACAACCTCCGCCGGGAGCGAGGTTTAGTTCCAGTTTGCTGTTATTATCTACTGTTATCTTTTTAATGGTATAAGCTTCAGGGTTTGTTTTCCAGTCTGCATCTTTTGCATCAGCATAAACAATCGCCGTGTATTTTTTTCCTTTTGTAAGAAAATCCAGGGAGATAGTCGAACTGCGTTCACTTTCGTCGGTAATAGCCCCGATAAACCAGTTGTCTTTTCCTTTTTCTTTCCTCGCTATGGTAACATAATCACCTGGCTCCGCTTCCAGTATTTTGGTATCATCCCAATCTACAGGTACATCTTTTATAAACTGAAAGGCATCGGGCTTTGCGTCATAATTTTCAGGAAGATCTGCAACCATTTGCAGAGGGCTGTATATTGTTACATACAAAGCCAGTTGCTTGGCAAGCGTCGTATGCACTTGCCTTTGAGGAGCAGCAGGTGCATATCCTTTTAATTTAAAAATACCGGGAGTGTAATCCATCGGCCCACCCATTAATCTCGTAAAAGGAAGAATGGTTTCATGCCCGGGATGATTGCCATTACTAAAGGCGTTGTATTCATTTCCTCTTGCTGCTTCGCAAGCGAGAAAATTTGGATAAGTGCGCTGCAATCCTGTAGGACGTACCGGTTCATGTGCATCGATCATAATATGGTATTGCACACCTTTTTTCAAAACCCTTTGGTAATGATTCACCATCCACTGACCATCGTGATGTTCGCCACGTGGAATGATCTTTCCCACATAACCCGTTTTTACGGCGGGATATCCGAATTTTTTCATAAAGCGAAAAGCAGTATCTATCTGGCGTTCGTAATTGGTGGCAGAACCGGATGTTTCATTGTGCATGATCATACTGACCCCTTTTGCCTTTGCATAGTCTGTAACTTCTTTCACATTAAAATCCGGATAAGGGGTAACAAAATCAAAAACATTTTCTTTCCAGTTCCCGAACCAATCTTCCCAACCGATGTCCCATCCTTCTACCAATACACCACCTATCTTATTTTTCGCGGCAAAATCAATATATCGTTTTACGTTGGCTGTATTGGCGCTGTGTCTTCCATTAGGAATTAATTGTCCTTTATTGTCAGTACTATCAGGATAGTCAGAGTAACTCCATGTGCCTTTACCTGTTTGCATCTCCCACCACACGCCCACAAACTTCATCGGTTTGATCCATGATGTATTTTGGATAACCGACGGATCGTTGAGATTTAAGATCATTTTAGAAGCAAGTATATCGGTCGCCTTATCACTTACAATAATAGTTCGCCATGGCGTATGAGCCGGTGCATGCAGGTAAGCTTTATTGTTATATGCATCAGGAACGAGCTTTGAGGTTAACATGAAATTCTCCCTGTCAACATGTAATTCCATTGAGGGATAGTCTCTCAAAGATGCTTCATGAATATTTATATACAAACCATCACTCGTCTTCATCATTAACGGAGTTTGCACGGCAAAGGGATCAGGAGCCACTCTTACGGCAATATCGGTAGCGGCCGCCACAACAGGACGATTATCTATTTCACTCAACTTACTCGTGGTGTAACTATATTCATTGGTATCGTAATCACCGGGGATCCAAAATGTTTTATGATCGCCTGCCATATGAAATTGTGTAAACTCATCCTCCACGATAAAATACCGGAGGTCTTTCTGCCTGGGAAATTCATAACGAAATCCTACGCCATCTGCAAACACACGAAAAACAATATCAAGCAATTTACCAGAGTTGTGTTGCAGGTGAATCAAGAGCTGTTCATAATTATTGCGGATACTACTGACCTCACCCCAAACAGGTTTCCAGGTTTCATCCGCAGATTTTTTTTCTACGTTGATCAATTTGAAGTCTTTGTAAAACGCACTATCTGTATTTAATGAAAAGCCCAGCGAAGAATTTTTGATCACTTCCCTATTGTCAAACCAAACAGCATATGTTGGCACACCTTCTTTATCAATAAGAAACTGCAGTTTGATCTTCTCTTTAGTTATAGTAAATGTTTGTTGGGCATAAACGGTAATAGTAATCAGCAAAGTGGATATAATAATAACTGCTTTCTTAAACATTGTCTTTGTTTTTAGTGAGAGATGAAAAGTCTATCGCGAATCGCAACATCGTATTGCAACGTGTAATCAACTTATTTCAATAAAAAAGCATTTCAAAAGTATCGATTTAATAATTTTGAACAGCTGCTTTTGATCAGGTAAGCTCAAATCTTTATTCCGGATATTGGGGCCACTTAAAAAATTACAGCCATGATACAAGAATTTACAAAAGAATTTATAGACCAATCTATCCATCGAATAGATGAGAGTACAAAAAAGCTTACCAGTTGTCTTAGTGAGTTAGAAGAAACGGAAACCTGGAAAAGGCCCAATCAAAATTCAAATAGTGTTGGCAACATCATTCTCCACTTATGCGGCAATATCAGGCAATATGCTGTTTCATCACTGGGAAACAAAAAAGACATAAGAGAAAGAGACAAAGAATTTTCTGCTGATGGCGGCTACCCCAAAGCTGCGTTGCAAAAAAAATTTCTGGATACGGTTGAAGAAGCCAAAAATATCATTCAAAATATTTCGATTGAAGAACTTCTAAGGAAAAGAAAAGTGCAGGGCTTTTATTATTCCGGCATCGGCATTATTGTTCATGTCACGGAACATCTCTCCTATCATACGGGCCAAATTATTTTCTGGACCAAATTATTAAAGAATAAAGACCTTGGCTTTTATTCAGGCATTAATTTGAATGCAAAAAATGAAATTTAATCGACTGTTTTTGCTTTTACCGTCTTTATATTAATGGCGTCATTTGTTTTCTTTAACGGCAGTGTAAAATAAAATGCAGAGCCTCTCTCTTCAGACTCGACCCATATCTTACCATCGTGGCGGGTAATAATATCCTTGCATATATATAATCCCAATCCGAATCCCAAAATCGTCACCGACATATCTTTTGACCTGTAAAAGCGCTCAAAGATGTTTATTTGTTCTTCCCTGGGAACACCTATTCCAAAATCTTTGACTTTTATTATTATTTCTGAATCCGTTTTTTTACTGACCACAAACACCCGCTTTTCACCCGGAGAATATTTAATTGCGTTAGAAAGAAGATTGGTTAATACCTGCTCTATCCTGTGCCTGTCAGCAGTCACTATTTCATCATTCAAGTGATTTTCCCAAATGATCTGGTGACTTGTGGAAACCATTTGAATGGCGTCAATCGTTTCTTCCAGTAGATCGTCCAGATTAAACTCCTTCACGTTAAGCTGCAATTGTCCGCTCTGAATTTTAGAAACATCCAGTAAATCCCTGATCAGTGTTTCCAGCTTCTTTACATTTTGCAGTCCTTTTTGCACAAATTGTTTATTAGGTTGCCTGTCTTCCATCGTATCCATTAATTCCAGGTATCCCTTAACGCTTGTAAGAGGAGTTTTTAATTCATGACTTATAATGCTTATAAACTCATCTTTTCGTTGCTGGTTTTCTTTTACCTGCTGCAATAAATTATTAAATACATAAATCAGAGTACTTATTTCATCTTTACCATCATCGGTTATCTTTTTATCATAGTTACCTGTTTTGCTAACCTCTTTCATGCTTCGCACCAGTGTGAATAATCTTTTCGAGACATATGTTTGTATAGCCAGGGCAATCACAAAAGAAAAAGCCAAAGCAATGAGCAATAATATGGTTGCAACGTTGAACTCTGATTGTTTTATTTGTTCCAGTTCTGACAGTTCAACGCGGAAAACAACTTTTCCCAAATAACTATGCCCGCTGTTTATGTCTTCACGTACAAAAAGATAATGCCCGGAAAAAACTGATTCCTTTCTGTTCAATGCCTCGGGTATCGCGAAGCTGTCATTATTAGCCCGGTAACTTGCAAAAAGGCTTCCGTCTTTATCGAATATAGCGGCGTAAACAATTTCAGGTTGTATGTTTCGCAAACCGACTAACACCTGGTTTGCTGCCTCGTTATCCTGGAACTCGAGTGTGGAAACGCTATTAGTGCCAATCACCTGTGCCAGGCTAAGCATGCTATTCGCCTTCCTGATCTTATACGAACGCACATCGGTGATTATGTAAACGACAAAAAAACTGCCCAGTACAATAATGCTGGTAAATACCTGCATCAGTACAAGTTTATTCCTTATCGATATGTTTCGCAGCCTGAACAATTTCAAAAAAGAAATTCAGATTTTTTAGTCAACGATAATAGCGAGCTTCAGTAATTGTGAACTCGCCTTAAGTCCTTCGGAATTTATCGCTTTTACATTGGCCTCAAATTTAAGTTTATCTTCTCTGTTGATGAAGAAGTTGAGAGCTGTTCCCGACTGGGCATAACCCGGTTCTTCACTAACAGTAAGCACTCCATTGTTTACTTTTTTTAGTATTGACTCCAGTGAAAAAGGAAGGTTCCTCGGAATAAAAAGAATTTGACAGTAGCTTATATCTTCTGGTTTGCTGAAATTACGGATAATTATTTTTTTATCGTCCACGGCATTGCCGTTTGCAATTTCTTTTAAAGATTCTGTAACAGGTGAACTTCCGATTACACCGATCACGAAGTCATCACCCTGTGTCGTCGTACCCCAATCTACATATTTGGTAAAATTATAAATGAATACGGCTTTCAGATCGGCCTCCCGCTCTTTTGCCTGCGCTGAACTTGCCTTTGTAAAAAGGCTGCAAAGCACAAACAATATAAATCCTTTTGGTATGTGTAAAATGTCTTTGCTCATTTTTTCAACAGGTGGTCTGAAATCTATAAGCTTATACTAATCTTAAACAGCCCATTGATGCCCGGCTGCTCTAAAACCGTCGAGTACAAAAGTCCATCCGCTGTTCGAAAACCCGGATCAAGCCATTGGGTATTAAAAAGGTTATGGATATTTAAACTTGCCGTCACTTTGTCTTTAAATAATTTTCCCGTGCTGATAACACAGTTTGCCAAAAAGTATCCTTTCACTGTATCATAGGGATCTGTGCGTGGCGAATTACGGTCGCCAACCCAATTTCCACTCAGGCTCACAATAAAAAGATCGTTAGATACATGTACCGTCATCCCCGCATTTCCCTTAGTGCTTGCTACGCCGGGAAGTTTTCCCGAATTACCCGTGACCAGATTTTTACCCCATGCATGCTGATAGGTGAAATTGGCAAACCCGGTAATATTTTTCGAAACAACAACATCTAAAATTCCCTCTGCACCATTAATAGTAAAAACTCCGGGATTTTTATCGGGAGTTAATCCTGAAAGATTACTAATAATGATTACATCTGAAAGCTCATTTCGAAATCCGTTTAATTGCACACGAAGATTATTTGAAGGAGAATAAATTGCATTCACCTCGTAGGCTCTTATTTTTTCTTTCTTCAAAGTAAAATTGCGGCCCGGTGTCTGGTATATTTCCAAATTGGTCGGAGCACGAAAAGCTTTACCAAACTGGAGTTTGAAAGTAAGTTTTTTCGAGGGTTGATTTACAATGGCGATCCGCGGACTTAAGGCATCCCCAAAATAGCTGTTATGATCATAACGGCCACCGAGAGTAAAACTTGTTTTTTTGAGCAGATTAGTATTCAACACATATTGCAAATAGCTTCCGAAATTATTCCGGATATCATAAACCCGGGGTAAAAATGTAGCGTACAAATTCAATAAAGTATCTTGCCCGTCCAGTAAATAAACAGTGTTAAAATCAATGGTTGCTTGACGGGCTCCTGCTTCTACGTTGTCCTGGGAAAATTGCACACCTCCTGAAAATTTATGCTTCTCTGATAAAATGTAATTAGCCGAAAGCTCTCCTGAAATTCTGTTCGAATACGAAGTAATAGGAAGTCTGAGCATCTTGGTTCCATCAGCCGTTACATAAATATATGAATCGTTACCGGTTCCGGTTTCACGGTAGATGACGCGACTTAAAACATTTAATTTTTGATTGACCTTCAATTCATTTTGCATAAACCATGTTCTTAGGTAGGAATCATCCAGTCCGGATCTTTCTCCTCTTATATCTCTTTGAAGAACGCCTACCAATCCAACGTTGCTATTTCCCTGGGGCGGCAGACCAAGATAGATAGTCGGACTGTTTGAGTAAGTGCCCCATCCCATCGGTATCCGGTACGTGCGATACCCTAAAGTTGTTTTTGATTTTTTAGAATAGTAACTCAAAGAGCCGTTAAAAGAATAAGCATTGTGAACATAGGAAGCTGAATAATTCGGATCCCTGTTGGTAAACTTCGGGCCATCCGTGTTATATAATACACCTGAAGCATTAAATTCAAATTTTGATTTCTTTATTCCCAGATCAATTTTTTCAAAAGAAGTATTGAAACTGCCAAAGCCTTGTTCAGCATGCACACCATTTATATCTGCTCCTTTTTTTGTAATGATATTTATCACTCCCCCGAATGCATTGGCTCCATATAATGCCGAGACGGGACCCCAGATAATTTCAATGCGTTGCACGTTATGAAGACTGTATGCCGGTCCCGCCATATCATTACTTCCAAGAATATTGTTTTCCACAATACCGTCGATCATAAGGAGTGCTCTTTGATTTTCCGCGCCATACATACCTCTGAAATAAATAAGCGTCGGAACATACCCGTTTACATGAATCATATCGATGCCGGGCACGTCACGCAACGCATCTTCAAGTTGTTCGTAACCTCTTTCAGCAATTTGCTGCGCCGAAATAACGGTGACCGTCGAAGGTGCTTCTGCCGTTGTTTGCAAAAAGCCGGAAGCGGTAATTACTTTTACATTCATCAGTTCTTCCAGCGAAAGTTGCAAAAGCTTTGGAACGCCCCTGGTAGTATCCTGCTGGGCGTTTGCCAACAAAGAAACCATTAAAAAAAAGCAGATGGTAAGGGTTCTCATACACTTAAAATATTATGTGTGAAATGCGCGAAAAAAAATGAAGATAAATTTAAACCTGCTATAAGCTGCGAGGTTTTAAAGCACGTCGTTGCATTTTCAGGCTTGTATCTCATACACCGCTTCCGGAATTTAAAATTCTAAAAGGTCGACTGTTATTTAAGATTTACAGATACTTTTCAAAGGAATATGTTTAGTCGTTGGTTATTGCTTTCATTACGATGGCCTGGTAAGGTAATAAATGGATCTTGTCTTTATATTGCCCGCAGCGATCATAATTATTGATCCATATTTCCTCATCATGCCGGAAAGAACCTGGTATTTTATAATCAAGGCTCTCTTTTGAAAAGTTTAAAAGAATTAAGAATTTTTCTTCATCCAGCGTACGGGTATATGAATACACCTGTTTATGTTCTTTGTCCAGCAAATGATAAAATCCATACAACAAAACAGGATTTGCTTTGCGAACTTTTATCATTTTTCGGAAGTAATTCAAAACGGAGTTCGGATCTTTTTCCTGCAACTCCACATTGCATTCAATATAGTTTGGATTCACTTTTATCCAGGGTATTCCTTTGGTAAAGCCTGCATTTTGTGTAGCATTCCATTGAAAAGGTGTGCGACTATTGTCTCTTGCCGATTCCTTCTGATTCTCCAAAAATTGTTTTAGATCGCCTTTCTTAGTTTTTATTTGCTTGTGCATATTCAGCGTTTCTATATCCCGGTAGTCTGAAATCTTGTCAAACCGGATATTGATCATGCCTATCTCATCGCCACTATAGAAAAAAGGCGTGGCATGCATCGTAAACAAAAATGTGATCAGCATTTTTGCTGAAGGATCTTTAAATTCAGGAGAATCATTTCCCCACCGGCTCACCATTCGAGGCTGATCATGATTACCGAGGTAAATTGTTCCCCAACCTTTTCTTGCAAACACATCATTCCATTTTGTGTATGTCTCTTTAAACTGTACCAGGTCATAGCCATTTGGATCAACCTTTTTAAATTCACCAAAAACATATCCGATTCCCATGCCTTCAAAATGATAAAGCATATTCAGCTCGTGTCTCGATGGATCAACAATCTTGTGAGCTTCTTCCGGCGAAATTCCGGGCCCTTCAGCTACCGTCATAACATCATATTTGCATAAAACCTCTCTGTTCATTTCATGCAAGTAGTCGTGAAGGCGTGGACGGGAAGCATAATATACCGACCACTCTCCGTAACGCTTTTGAATTTCTTCCTCTGTTAGTTTAGGAAAACTTGTATCCTTTGCGATAAATGTAATGGCGTCCATGCGAAAACCATCCACCCCTTTATCAAACCAAAATCTCATCATCTCATAAATTTCCTTTCTGACCTTTTCATTTTCCCAATTCAAATCAGGTTGCTTTACAGAAAAAATGTGCAGGTAAAAGGAGTTAGTCTCACGATCATAATGCCACGCACTTCCTTTTTCATCAAAAAAGCTGGAACGATGCGGCGGTTTTCCTTTTTCTGCCGGCCACCAATGATAATAATCACGATAAGGATTGTTGCGGCCACTTCTTGATCGCTTGAACCATTCATGCTCATCGCTGGTATGATTTACTACCAGGTCCATTACCAGTTTAATATTTCTTTTATGCAAGCCTTCCAGCAGTTCATCAAAATCTTTCATGGTTCCGAACTCCTTCATGATGCCTTTATAATCGCTGATATCATAACCATTGTCATCATTGGGCGAAGTGTAAACGGGATTGATCCAGACCACATCAATTCCCAGGCTTTGCAAATAATCGAGTTTCGAAATTATTCCCCTCAAGTCACCGATCCCATCTCCGTTACTGTCTTTAAAACTCCTTGGATAGACCTGGTAAACGATCGCTTCCTTCCACCATTTTTTGTCCGGAATATCTTCATACTTCATTCGAAATAATTTCAGCGGATGATTTCGCAAAAATCTTGCCTCTAAATCGGATTTATGTAAAGTGTTTGATATTAGCTGCCATCGCTTTATAAATCAACAGATTTTATTTTTTGTTTTTTGTATTTTAGCCAACCAACCAATTTATTATGAGAAAATTATTCCCTCTTTTTTTCATTTCAATTGTCGCACTGCATCTCTCCGCCCAAAAAACGTACATCTGGTGCGGCTCGTTAATAGATGGCATTTCTAATGAGCCGAAAGAGAAGGTAACAATTGTAATAGAAAAAAATATGATCGTTTCGGTTGAAAATGGTTTTTCAACCGCCGGTGCCAACGACAAAACAATAGATCTGAAAACGAAAACAGTAACGCCGGGATGGATCGATTGCCACGTGCATTTGAGTGACCAAATCAATGCTAAAACTTACCTGGAACAATTTCAGTTGAACGATGTGGATTTTGCTTATCGGAGTGTAGTGTTTGCAAAAAGAACATTGATGGCCGGCTTTACCACCGTAAGAGATGCCGGTGGCAGCATTGTTATTTCATTAAAGAAAGCAATCAACCAGGGATGGATTGAAGGTCCGCGTATTGTTGCCGCGGGAACACCCATTGGTTCTACAGGTTCTCACACCGATCCAACGAATGGATACCGGAGCGACCTGATGGGAGATCCCGGGCCCAAGATCGGCATAGCAAACGGCGTAGACGAATGTATGAAGGCAGTTCGGCAGCGATATAAAGAAGGTTCTGACGTAATAAAAATAATGGCCACGGGCGGGGTGCTCGATATTTCAAGCAATAGCAGCGGTGCTCAATTCACGGAAGATGAAATGCGGGCTATTGTGCAAACAGCCAACGATTATGGATTAAAAGTGATGGCTCATGCTCATGGAGCGGAAGGAATAAAAAGAGCACTTCGTGCCGGAGTTATTTCCATTGAGCATGGAACGCTCATGGACGATGAATGCATTGAATTATTCAAAAAAACAGGCGCATGGTATGTGCCCACTATTATTGCCGGAAAATCAGTTACGGATTCGGCAAAGATTCCCAATTATTTTCCGCCATCTGTTGCAAAGAAAGCGATTGAAATCGGACCTAAAATACAAAGCACTTTTGCCAAAGCATATAAAGCCGGAGTAAAAATTGCTTTTGGCACTGATGCCGGCGTTTATCCTCATGGCAAAAACTGGCTTGAATTTACTTATATGATAGAAGCAGGAATGAAACCAATGGATGCTATTAAAGCAGCAACAATAAATGCAGCCGAACTTTTGGGAATGAAAGATCAGGTAGGAAGCATTGAAAAAGGAAAGTTTGCCGATATCATTGCGGTAGATGGCGATCCCTTAAAGGATTCAAATGTTTTTGGAAAAGTTATTTTTGTTATGAAAGATGGGGTGGTATATAAGCAGTGATAATTTTTTATTAACCGTCTGAAGTAATTCTGCATTGAAAACTAATTAAGTTGGCACAAGGGGGTGACTCAAATACAAACGTTGACGGTAATAATAACAAATACAATAAAGATAACTAAAAGACATAAAACGATTGAATCACCTACAATGATTCCGTGTATTGATTTTGTCACAGAAAAACATACCAAACTCATATTTAGCCGGAGACGGTCTTTTGTGAGATTTAAAAAATATACATTGCCCGTGCAGTTTATTATAATAGGAGCCGGTCTTTGTATGATGTGATACTTACTTTCTCATTAAAAGAAGATGAATTTGGAATACACAAAAAGAAGAAACAATAAGGCTTACATTATTTCAATCAAAAAAATTATTTTCTTCGAATTCTTTGCTTCCAGATTTTTGGATTTCTTTTTTCATGAATGATAGCGACCACACTTATCATATCTTTTTTAATAGCGAAAATTACCAAATAAGGGAATCGTTTTACCTTTTTACATCTCGCTTTCTTGTTCAATAAATGCCATGAAAGAGGATTGGAATGAATTTCATCTAAAGAAAATTCCAATTGCTTCTGAAATCTCTCAGCTAATTGTGGTGAAATAGCCTGATACCAGAGAAATGCTTCTTCTGCATCAAGAATGGCAGGTGGTAAGAGTTCAAACCGGAAAGTCATTTTTTAAGCAGCGCATCGAGTCGGGCTTTTAATTCTTCAATAGTATAAGAAGTATAATTTCCCGATTCAAGTATTTCTAATCTCTCATTGATAAATTCCATTTGTTCGGGAGTTAAATTAAATTCATCCGATCCTTCAAACTTTTCCTGAAGCGTATTATATATTTCAAACTGTTCTTCTACAGGCAATTTCAGTACTTCGTCTTTCAGCTTGCTCATAAAAAACTTTTTTTCAAGTTACAAAATTATTGTGATGCTTTTAATACTCCGCATCAGGGGCTGGGGTTCACTCCTTCGCAATCTTCTGATAACTCGCAACTATGCCGCGGATCAATGAAGAACTAAAACCACGATGTTCCATTTCGTTCAAGCCTGCAATAGTGCAACCTTTCGGTGTCGTTACCTTATCGATCTCTTGCTCCGGATGAGATTTTTTCACCAACAATAATTCTGCAGCACCTTTTACAGTTTGCGCGGCAATCAGTGAAGCGGTGGCGGCATCGAAACCAATTTCAATTCCCCCCTGTATATTGGCACGAATGTACCGCATTGCGTAGGCCGTGCCGCAAGCACCCAAAATAGTAGCGGCTTCCATTAATTTTTCATCAATAAAAACTGCTCTTGCCCAATTTGTGAAAAAGTTCCTGTACATAGTTTATGTCTGTTTCTTTTGCATGAACATGACAAAGACAGGTCATGCTTTCCCGAATGGAAATTGCCGTATTGGGCATCGCTCTGAACAAAGAAATTTTTTTACCGATCGTATTTTCAATTTCCTGCATGGTAATGCCGGTGACAACGGAAATAATAATTTTTTTTTCGGTAATTTCTTTCTGAATGGTTTTCAATAAGTCGAGCACCTGGAATGGCTTTACAGCAAGTATAATCACATCAGATTTTTTGACTGCGGCATTATTGTTGTCTGTAATATCAATGCCGTGCGTTTTTAATGGATTGATAGAAACATTGCGCCGGGTAACTATAATTTCTGATGGTTTGCTGAATTTACTTTTAAGCAATCCTTCGGCAATGGCTGTCCCCAGGTTTCCTGCACCAATAATAGCTATTTTTTTATTCATCCGTCAAATTTTTTAAACTTGTGTTTTATTTATGCGAAATAAAATAATCTTTCATTGCATATTGATTTTCCTTTGCGGTTTATCAATAAGATGTCATAACGAAAGTGCTCATAAAAATAACGATAAACTAAAGTCATCAACTACAATTATTTCAGCAAGCAGGTTCCAACCTTCGAAAACCATTGCCGAAAATATTCAGATGGATAGTTCGTATAGTATTTTAGCCCAGTCATTGGCATCATCAGGAGTAATTGAAACGCTAACCAAACCGGGACCTTTTACAATATTTGTTCCGCCAAACCAGGCGTTCAGAAATTTGCCTCCGGGTACATTTGAAAGTTGGATAAATGAAAGAAAAGATGATTTGTCAAATGTTCTTAGTGATCATATTGTCGCTGGCCGGGTAAGTTTCGCAGATATAGAGGACGGTCAAAAACTAAAAACGCTTGCTGGAGATGAACTGATCATTTCAAAAAGAAACGGAAAGCTATTCGTTAACGGATTACCGGTATTACAGCCCGATATAGAAGCAAGTAACGGGACAATTTATGTGATCGACGGCGTGTTGTTCCCTTAATGTGAATTCGATTTTCCTTATTCAATAATATTTGCGGGGTAAAAGGAAATTTTTTACGTAGGTAAATATTCCGTTTTCAAGAGAAAAAAATTCTTCATGATATCCTGCATTTTTTAGCTTCTGCATTTCAGCTTCAGTAAAGTACTGGTATTTATCACGGATGTCTTCCGGGGTATCTATAAATTCTATTTTGGGTTCAACCTTCATACTTGTAAAAATAGCGGTAACAAGATCTTTAAAAGTTCTTGCTTTTCCCGTACCCACATTATATATGCCTGATGCCAAATGATTATTCACCGATGTTTGATCCTTTTTATTGTCAACTAAATTCATCATCCAGTACATGATTTTTACTACATCATCGGCGTAGATAAAATCCCGCAATTGTTCTCCATCCTTGTATTGAGGATTATGTGATCTGAATAATTTTACTTTCCCTGTTTCTTTTATTTGATTAAAGGCATGAAAAACCACACTTGCCATTCTCCCTTTGTGATACTCATTCGGCCCATAAACATTAAAAAATTTTAACCCCGCCCAAAAAGGAGGGCAATTCTTTTGTTTCAATGCCCACTTGTCAAACTCGTTTTTTGAAACTCCATAAGGATTGAGTGGTTTCAGTTTTTCAACCAGATCATGATCATCTTCATAACCCAGTTCACCACGGCCGTACGTAGCAGCGGATGATGCGTAAATAAGAGAAATCCCTTTTTCAGTACAATATGTCCAGATTCGTTTTGAATATTCGACATTTAATTTTTCATGAACAGAATAATCAAACTCTGTGGTATCTGTCCGGGCGCCTAAATGAAAAACAAAATTTATTTCGATGGGATGGAAACGAAGCCAATTGAAAAACTCTTCACGGTCTATTCGGGCAATAATTTTTTTATCAATATAGTTGGACAGCTTTTCCTGTTTGGTAAAATCGTCAACTATAATAATGTTGTTGTATCCTTTCCTATTAAGATAACCCACCATACAACTGCCGATAAATCCGGCAGCGCCTGTAACTACAATAACCGAGTTGCGATCCATGATGAAAAAATCAATGATTGAAAAGTTACCGATTAAATGGCTGCAAGAGCGGAACCAGCTTCTTCCTTTGATAAATAATTTTCAATGGCAGTATCATATTTTTCTTGCCACCAGTCAATTGTTCCCCAAAAATCTCCATCAACAACAATCTCACCCGTTGATACTACACCTATTTGTTCACAGGGAAAACCCTGCATAAAATTTTCAAACTCTTTTACTTTTTCAATTTTACACTGTAACCGCTACACGACTTTGCCCTTCGCCAAACAAACATGCATCTTTCCTAATTGTACTTTTTGTTTGTATGGAAAATCCAAGTTCACGATTGAATCCACTTTCACAAAGAGTAACAAACAATCCACCTTCGCTTACATCATGTGCCGACCTGATCAACTGTTTTGCAATCAACTGGAATATTTTTTTCTGCAGATCATATTCTTCTTCTAAATCAAAATATGGTGCCGGCGAAAAATCTACTTTCCGGATTTTATGAAGATATTCCGAACAATTAATATCATTGGTGATCTTACCGATCAAATAGATCACATCACCTCTCTTCTTTAAAATCCAGCGTCATTTTATTTTTAATATTTTCCAGCAACCCTACCATTCCGATTGTTGGAGTAGGATAAACCGGTCCTTCAGGGTTTTGATTGTAAAAACTTACATTACCTCCGGTGACCGGCGTATCAAATTTGCGGCAGGCGTCTCCCATTCCTTTAATGGCCTGTACAAACTGGTAATAAACTTCGGGATCGTAAGGATTTCCGAAATTCAAACAATTGGTAACACCCAATGGCTGACCACCGCTGCATACAATATTCCTTGCGGCTTCACTAACCGCTATCATTGTACCTTTGTAAGGATCAGCAAATACATACCGGCTATTGCAATCAGTTGTTACAGCCATACCCTTCTTTGTTCCTTTCACCACAACTATCGCTGCATCAGTCGGTGTATTAGTAGAAGCATTAACTGTTCCCACCATACTGTCATATTGTGTATATATCCATCGCTTTGATGCAATGGACGGAAGTGCAATTATTGCTTCGGCAATTTCTTTTAAATCCTCAGGAATCGATATGGAAGCAGGATCGAACTTCTTTATTCGCTGCGAAATATTTTGGTTCTTTATACGCACGTTCATATTGAGGTGCACCACCGCCAAGTACCAATTCTTTTGCCGGAATGGAAGCTTCCAGTTCTCCATTCATATAAAAATTGAGAAGGCCATCATCTGTTACTTCACCAATTACGGAACACGGCAGATCCCATTTTTCAAAAATCTTGTTACTTCCCTTTCTCTTCCTTTTTTTGCAACCAACAACATTCTTTCCTGGCTTTCACTCAACAACAGTTCCCATGCTTTCATATTTTTTTGTCTTGTTGGAACTTTGTCCAGATCAATTCGCATTCCTGATTCGCCTTTTGCACTCATTTCTGATGTAGAACAAATAATTCCTGCGGCACCCATATCCTGCATACCCACTACCGCACCGGTTTGTATTACTTCAAGACAGGCCTCCAACAATTTCTTTTCCTGGAAAGGATCACCTACCTGCACAGCAGGCAATTCCTCAGCACTTTCAGCAGTAATATCTGCAGAAGCAAAAGATGCCCCGCCGATTCCATCTTTTCCTGTTGCACTTCCAACAAAAATAACCGGATTGCCTTCCCTTTGGCAGTGGCAGAAACTGTTTCCCCTGTCTTTAACAATACCAACACTCATGGCATTCACCAAGGGATTGGTATGATAACATTGATCAAAATAAATTTCACCGCCAACGGTTGGTACGCCAAAACAATTTCCATAATGACCGATACCATGAACAACTCCTGATAATAGATGTTGTGTTTTATCTTCTTCCAGTTTTCCAAAACGAAGTGAATTCAGTGCTGCAATCGGTCTCGCACCCATTGTAAAAATATCCCGGTGAATTCCTCCTACTCCTGTTGCCGCTCCCTGGAATGGTTCTATTGCAGAAGGATGATTATGCGATTCAATTTTAAAAACTACTCCAAGTCCATCACCAATATCCATAAGACCTGCATTTTCTTCACCTGCCTTTACCAGCATTCGGCCGCCTTCTCTTGGTAAAGTTTTCAACCATTTAATAGAATTTTTATAGCTGCAATGTTCACTCCACATTCCGGAAAAAGCACATAGTTCATTGAAATTGGGTATACGACCAAGTTTTTGTTTTATTAATTCAAATTCTTCTTCTGTAAGTCTTAATTGTTGCGCTGTCTTTACAGTTATTTCCATGAGGCAAAAATAACTAAGGATGAAATAAGAATAGCAAGCTAAGAAAGTGCAATAGTTTATTATTAACCAGTTTTTATATTCCACTATCGTATTTTTATCTCATTAATAATATTATATTTTGCGCCGCTTAAACAATCCTGTTGGAGTATCTACTTTTTGCCGGTTATCTTGTCTTATTTGCATGGCTTGTCACCAAAACCAAATTTTTTAACCAGTCCGGGTTAAGCCAATCCCAGCTGATCATTATTTTTTTGCTGAAAGTAATGGCCGGCATTTTTTATGGTTGGATGGGAATTTATTATGGCGAATCATGCTCAAATGGTTGATACATGGAGCTATCATCATAATAGTATTATAGGAATACCAGGCTTTTGTACGGCAACCCTCATGAATATTTTACCAATCTTTTCCATGATCCTTACAACGGAGGTGTTTCAAAATTTCTTTGCAAGCACCAATTCATACTGGAATGATCTGAAAGGAAATTTTTTTATCAAAATACTTTCCATTTTTAACATCTTCAGTTTTGGCAACTATTACATCAATGTAATTTTCTATTCGTTCATCAGCATGTTTGGGCCGGTGGCTATTTACAGGGTAATGAATGATGTATTCCCGGGAAAAAAATTACAGGTATTGATTGCAGTTTTTTTGATCCCATCTTTTCTCTATTGGACCAGCGGCTTGCATAAAGAAGGTTTGCTATTCCTGGGATTCAGCCTGATTATTTTCAATATTTATTTCGGGTTGAAAAGAAAAAAAATTTCTTTAGCCAATATAATTTTTATCCTTTTAGGATTGACACTGGTAGTGGCACTTCGAAATTTTCTTATTGTGATACTGGCGCCCGCACTAATCGCCTGGTTGCTTTCCCAGAAGTTTAATAAAAAACCGCTTATTGTTTTTGGAATTTGCTACCTCGCTTTCGTGATTTTCTTTTTCATGGCGGGTTACATAAATACCAATTTCGATTTTCCGAAGGCGGTAGTAACCAAGCAAAGAGAATTTGTTGCATTAGTCGGGAATTCATCTGTGCCGATGAAGAAACTGGAACCCACCTTTTACAGTTTTATAAAGAATATCCCGCAAGCAATAAGTTTATCTATGCTCCGACCCTACCTTTCTGACGTTACACACATTCTCTCGTTGGCAGCCGCGGCAGAAACCGATATTTTACTTTTCATCGTGTTTACATTTTTATTCTGGAAAAGGAAAACCAAGCTTTCACCTCACTCTTTAATTTTTATCTACTTCAGCGCTTTTCTTTCCTTCTCTATTTTAATAACGATTGGATACGTGGTAAATAATCTTGGAGCAATTGTCAGGTATAGAAGTATTGTCCTTCCTTTGCTATTCACTCCGATTATTTGTGGAATCGACTGGAAAAGAGTTAACAATGTCCTCTTTCCAAACATTAAAAAATAAAATTATTTATAATAATTTTAGCGACTTTTACCATAAATTGACCATTTAGTATAAAATTATTCATATTTTTTCCACATTATTTATAAAAATGATTGTATTTTCAAAAAAAAATTGAAAAAACCATTAGGTATCCTTTCTTTTGCAGAGTAAAATTCAAACAAAAAATAAAAAATAAAGACTATGTCAGTGTCAAAACTCGAATACATTTGGCTTGATGGCTACAAACCCACCCAAAGCCTGCGCAGCAAGACAAAAATTGAAAAAGACTATGATGGCACATTAGAAGGCGCCCCTATTTGGTCTTTCGATGGTTCATCTACAGAACAGGCGCCGGGTGGATCTTCAGATTGTTTGCTGAAGCCGGTTTTTGTTACTACGGATCCTCAAAGAAAAAATGCTTACCTGGTAATGTGCGAGGTCTTAAATCCTGATGGTACTCCACATGAATCAAATGGCAGAGCTACGATAGAAGATGATGACAATGATTTTTGGTTTGGATTTGAACAAGAATATTTTTTATGGAATCCTGAAACAGATCGTCCCGTTGGCTTTCCTGAAGGTGGCTTTCCCAGGCCCCAGGGTCCTTATTACTGCTCCGTCGGAGCAAAAAATGCATATGGACGTGCAATAGTTGAAGAACATTTGGATGCCTGCCTGGATGCAGGTCTTAATGTCGAAGGAATCAATGCAGAAGTTGCAACGGGCCAATGGGAGTTCCAGATTTTTGCAAAAGGAGCCAAACAAGCGGGAGATGAAGTGTGGGTTGCACGGTATCTTCTCGAAAGAATTGGCGAAAAATATGGTGTATCCATTAACTGGCACTGCAAACCTTTAGGTAATCTCGATTGGAACGGAAGTGGCATGCATGCTAATTTCTCAAATGGTGTAATGAGAAATGCAGGAAGACGTGAAACGTTTGAACGAATATGCGAATCCTTCCGACCGGTAATCATGGAACATATTGAGGTATATGGAGCCGGATAATCATATGCGCCTAACAGGCAAACATGAAACAGCGGCAATTAATGAATTTACGTATGGTGTTTCAGACAGAGGTGCTTCTATTCGTATTCCAATTAGCACGATTGAAAGAGGTTGGAGAGGAAGATTGGAAGATCGCCGTCCCAATAGCGCTGCCGATCCGTACAAAGTAGCAGCAAGAATCGTAAAGACAGTTAAAACTGCAGAAGTTGAGTTTGCAGTAAAAGTCGCTTAAGAGCTCATTCCATTTAAACTAATAAAGGGTAAGCTATCGGCTTGCCCTTTTTGAATTTTCGGTACATTTAGCGAATTAAAATATACTTTATCATGTCACTTCGTTTCAATGCAATTAATAACCTGAGCACTAGCCAGGAAGCAAATGTGCAGGGATCAACCAAGATCACAGCTATTTTTGGAGAAAATGTATTTACATTAAAAACCGCCCGTCAATTCTTAAGTGATGAAGCTTTTAAGAGTTTAGTTTCATCTATTAAGGCTGGTCAAAAGATTGACCGAAATGTGGGCCACCAAATTGCCAACGGGATTCGGGCATGGGCCGAAGGCAAGGGAGTGACACACTTCACTCACTGGTTCCAACCTCTCACAGGAACAACAGCAGAAAAGCATGATTCCTTTTTTACAATTAAAAGCGATGGCACTCCTATTGAGCAATTCGAAGGAGATGCTTTGATTCAACAGGAGCCGGATGCTTCTTCTTTTCCGAGTGGGGGATTGCGTGCAACTTTCGAAGCAAGAGGATACACGGCGTGGGATCCATCATCGCCGCCATTTGTTATGGAAATCGGGCAGGGCAAAACTCTTTGCATACCTACCATTTTTGTTTCCTACACTGGTGAATCACTTGACTATAAATCGCCGCTGTTAAAAGCATTGGAATCGTTGAACAAAGCGGCGGTAGATGTGTGTAACTATTTTGATAGAAACATTACAAAAGTTACAGCAACGCTTGGGTGGGAACAGGAATATTTCGTTATCGATGAAGGTTTGCATAATGCCCGTCCTGATCTCGTCCTTTGCGGCAGAACAGTATTTGGTCATAGCTCGGCGAAAGGACAGCAACTGGAAGATCATTATTTTGGCTCTATACCGGAAAGAGTGTATGCCTTTATGAGAGATTACGAAGAGGAGGCTTACAGACTTGGTATTCCATTACGAACCCGCCATAATGAAGTGGCTCCTTCGCAATTTGAATGTGCCCCGATTTATGAGGAAGTCAACCTTGCGGTCGATCATAATACTCTGTTAATGGATATAATGACACGTGTTGCAAGCAGGCATAAATTAAGAGTATTGCTGCATGAAAAACCTTTTGCAGGCATTAACGGAAGTGGAAAGCACAATAACTGGAGCATGGCGACTGACACCGGAGTTAATTTGCTGGCACCGGGCAAAACGCCAAAGACAAACCTGATGTTTCTTACTTTTTTCGTGAATACAATCAAAGCCGTTCACGATTACGCTGATGTGCTAAGAGCCTCTATTGCTTCGGCACCGAACGATCACAGGCTTGGCGCCAATGAAGCACCACCCGCCATTATCTCTGTTTTTATAGGGCAATATCTCACAAAAGTTTTACAGGATATTAAAGAAAGAGTATCCGATAAGATGGACGAACAGGATGAAAGCATGTTGAAAATTGATATTCATAAAAGCATTCCTGAATTATTGATGGATAATACAGACCGTAACCGCACTTCTCCATTTGCATTTACAGGGAACAAATTTGAGTTTAGAGCGGTGGGTTCTTCAGCCAACTGTGCGAATGCGATGACTACGCTGAATACTATTTTGGCTGAAACACTTAAAAAATTCAAGAGTGATGTAGACACACTAATTGATAAAGGGGAGAAAAAAGAAATTGCCATTATGCATGTTATCAGGCAATACATTGTGTCCAGCGAAAAAGTTTTGTTTGAAGGAAATAATTACAGTGATGAATGGGAGAAAGAAGCGGAAAAAAGAGGCTTGCCAAATGTGAAAACAACACCGCTTGCTTTGGATTTTATGGTCACTGACAAAGCAAAAAAATTGTTTGAACATAACCACGTTTACACTCATGCAGAGTTAGAGGCACGCCACGAAATTGAATTGGAAAAATATATTAAGAAGGTGCAAATAGAAGGACGTATCATGGGAGAACTGGCAACGAGTCAAATTTTGCCGGCAGCTATTCGTTATCAAAATTTGCTGGCAAATAATGTGAAAGGATTAAAAGAATCAGGTGCTGCCGAGTCGGCATATGTCAATCAAAAACATATTCTGGAAAAAATTTCGGAACACATTAGCAAAATAAGTGAACTCGTTGAGAAAATGATCCAGGCAAGAAGAGAATGTAATAACATGGAAGATACCAGGACCAGGGCTATTGCCTATTGCAGCCAGGTAAAAGAAAGATTTTTTGATGACATAAGATATCATGTAGACAAACTGGAACTTTTGGTTGATGATCGTGAATGGTATTTGCCAAAATATAGAGAAATTCTATTCCTGAGATAAATGTGCTTCAGAACTGACATGAGAAGTAAGCCTGTTAAGCCTTTTCGGTGAGACGGGCTTTTTCTAAAGTCAAAAGGAAAATTAGAAACTCACAAAACGTGGGAGGCTTGTTTTGTACTTTCGAATTTTTACTTCCCCATATTCGCTTTCATAACTCTTAACACATTTCTTCCAAGAATTTTCTTAATTGACTTGTTCGGGTAGCCTCTCCGCTTTAGTTCGGCAGTAATAAGCGGATACTTTGTTACATCATCCATGCCGATTGGAAGTGATGAGACGCCATCAAAATCAGAACCAATACCGACATAGTCGTCACCAACTAGTTTTACAATGTAATCTATATGATCAACTAATTTTGAAATGGTGGGACGATAAGGTTCTAATTGATCTGAAAAATATTTCGCCCATACTTCATTCAATTTTGCCGCATCGTAATTTTGTCCCAAAGAATCTTTGATTCGTTTTCCTTCGCTTCCTTCCAATTCATCCATTTTTTTTGCAAAATTGCTGTCAAGAAAACCAGAATAAAAATTAACGCAAATAACTCCGCCATTTTTTGCCACTGCTTTAATTTGATCATCTTTGACATTTCTGAATACGGGGCAAATATTCCAAACGGAACTGTGAGAAAGTAAAACAGGTTTTGTAGTCGCAGCAATCGCATCATAAAAAGTCTGCTCTCCCACATGAGAGAGATCGACCATCACACCCAATTCATTCATGCGGTGAACAATTTCTTTTCCAAACTCCGTAAGACCCTTACGTTGTAAACTGTCTGCATGTAATGTTTCATCCATGGCACTGGTTGCCCAGCTTGTGCTATTGTTCCATGTCAACGTCATGTAACGCATACCGCGTTTGTATAAACTATCAAGTTTTGTCAAATCGTTTTCAATCATGTGACCACCTTCCACACCGATAAGAGCCACAAATTTATTTTGACGTACCCCTTTCTTTACCTGGTTATAATTCGTTGCCAAAGTCATTCTTGAATGATTTCGCAAAACAATTATTTCCAGCGAATCAATTTCCTGGTTCGCGTCTTTAAAAAAACCCTCTTTGTTACGAGGTGTTTTATCGGTCCATACAGAAAAAAACTGAACATCCACTCCACCCTCTTTCCACCTGTCAAGATCACTTTGACCTGTGGTTAACCGATGGGAAATATCTTTTCCTTCCAATACTGAAGAAGAAAGTACATCATTATGCGTATCTACAAGGATCGCTTTATAGTGGAGTTTATTTACGGATTGAGCTTGTATTAACTGGATAGAAGTAACGAACAAAACGGAAAGAAAAATTCTCATGCCATTCAATTTATTGTAAAACTAATAATTGATTAAGAGAATTAGAGCCAGGGAACTATTAAAGAAACGGCAGAGAATTATTTCAATTCGAATCCTTCTAAAAATTTGGTATTAAAATCGCCACTGCGGAAACGTTCGTCCTGCATAAGTTGCAAATGAAAAGGTATGGTTGTCTTTATTCCTTCAATTACGTATTCACTCAAGGCCCTGTACATAGTATCGATAGCTTCATTTCTTGTGCGGGCAATGGTAATAAGCTTACCTATCATTGAATCATAATAAGGAGGAATGACATAACCGGCATACACATGGCTGTCAACCCGCACTCCGTGTCCGCCGGGTTGGTGCAGCGTGGTGATACGACCAGGCGAAGGGCGAAAATCATTATAAGGATCTTCTGCATTGATGCGACATTCAATAGAATGCATTTGCGGAAAATAATCTTCGCCGGTAATTTTTTCACCGGTTGCAATCTTGATCTGTTCTTTAATCAGATCGTAATTGATCACCTCTTCAGTAACGCAATGTTCTACCTGGATACGGGTGTTCATTTCCATAAAATAGAAATCGCGATTTTTATCAACTAAAAATTCTATTGTACCTACACTTTCATAGTTAATAGCAGAAGCAGCCTTCTTTGCGGCTTCACCCATTCTATAACGCAGTTCATCTGTCATAAATGGAGAAGGCGATTCTTCAACCAACTTTTGATGACGACGTTGAATAGAACAATCTCTTTCACTTAAATGACAAACGCTTCCATATTGATCACCTGCTACCTGTATTTCTATGTGGCGCGGTTCTTCTACAAATTTTTCCATGTAAATGCCATCATTCTTAAATGCTGCCGCTGCTTCAGCCTTGGCCGTATTATATGCCCTTTCCATATCAGCTTCCTCCCACACAATGCGCATACCCTTGCCACCGCCGCCGGCAGTAGCCTTTAAAATAACCGGGTAACCCATTTCATTGGCGAGGCCTTTCGCTTCATCCAAACTTTGCAATAAACCTTCACCGCCCGGAACAACAGGTACTCCTGCTTTTATCATTGTTTCTTTAGCAGTGATCTTATCACCCATAGCGTTTATCATTTCCGCCGTAGGCCCGATAAATTTTATATCATGATCATTGCATATTTGCGCAAACCTCGAATTTTCTGCTAAAAAACCATAACCCGGATGAATAGCGTCTGCATTTGTAATTTCAACAGCCGCCATGATGTGAGCAATATTAAGATACGAGTCACTGCTTTGAGGTTTACCGATACAAACGGCTTCATCGGCAAATTTTACATGGAGACTATCACGATCAGCAGTAGAATAAACAGCTACTGTTTTTATTCCCATCTCGCGGCAAGTACGTAGAACTCTTAATGCGATCTCACCACGATTTGCAATTAGTATTTTTTTGAACACACCAGATAATTAATGATTAAAAATTAAAAAGTCAAAATGAGAACCTTTTAATTTTTACTTTTGACTTTTTACTTTGATTCATGAAGGGTCAACCACAAACAACGGCTGATCATATTCAACCGGTGAAGAGTCATCCACTAAGACTTTTACAATTTTTCCGCTCACTTCACTTTCAATTTCATTGAACAGTTTCATTGCTTCAATAATGCAAACTATTTTGCCCGGCGTTACTTCATCGCCTACTTCAACAAAAGCAGCTTTGTCGGGACCGGAGCGCCGGTAAAATGTACCGATCATCGGGCTTTTAATGGTTACATAATTTTCTGCGGAAGATTCAGCTTGCGTTTTTTGTTTTTCGGTGGCGGGAGCTGTTTGTGGTTGGGAAGCCGGTTGAATGGTTGGGGTTTGTACAGGTATCGTTTGCACAGGAGCAGATAATACCTGCGTTATCTGTTCTTCTTTTTGTTTTATGGTAATCCGGAAATCTTTTAGCTCCACTGTCAGTTCACCAATATTAGATTTGTTGATCATTTTGATCAACTCCTGAATTTGCTTGAAATCCATGTGTTTCAATTTAGTAAGAATAGTTTGGTTAAAACAGAACGGCTAAGATAGGAAATCTGAACCATGATTTTTAGGATTATGATTTTAAATAAAAAACCCTATTCTTAACGACATAATACCCGGGTATCACAATTATTCTTTTACTCTTTCTACATATTCACCTGTCTTGGTGTTCACACGGATCAGTTCACCTTCGTTCACAAACAAAGGAACATTTACTGTAGCACCTGTTTCTACTTTTGCAGGTTTTAGAGTGCGGGTTGCCGTATCTCCTTTAAGACCGGGTTCGCTATAGGTAACCTTTACTACAATTTTATCGGGCAACTCAACACTCATGGGCACGTCCGTCTCGGTATTGATTAATATACTTACTTCCTGTCCATCTTTCAGGAATTGCGGAGCGTCCACCATCTGTTCCTGCAGGCTTACCTGTTCAAAGGTTTCTGTATTCATGAAATTGTATCCCGTATCATCTTTGTATAAGTACTGGTATGGTTTTTTTTCTACCCGTACGGGAAAGATAGTGTCCCCACTATTCCATGTTTTTTCAATGGTGCGATTGTTATCCACGCCTTTTAATTTTGCCCACACTTTAGCGGCGGCACGTGCCGTTTTGTTTTCACCAAATTCCACAACTGAATAAAGGCTGCCATCCAATTTGATGATCATACCCCTGCTGATGTCTGCTGTTGTTGCCATAATTGATTTAAAAATTGAGGTCGCAAAGATAAGATTTGAGCACTAGCCGGCAAAGTACAATGAAGCAATCAATCTTGCTTTAGTGGTGATTTTTATATTGATTTATTGTCCTTTCTTTGCTGTATGAAAAAAATATTTCTGTTGTCAACTTTGATCTTCATTGCCGTAGCCTCGTTCAGCCAGCAGGACTCTTTAGAAGCTCCGTATAAACGTTTTCCCACCGTTCCTGCATTTAAATTATTGAAAGTTGACAGCAGTAGTTATTTCACAAAAGATGATCTTAAAAAAAACCGGCCGGTTCTCATTATGATCTTCAATCCTGATTGTGACCATTGCAAACATGAAACCGAAGAAATTATAAAACATATTGACGCACTAAAAGATGTGCAAATTGTAATGGCAACTATGATGTCGTTTGACGCAATGAAATCTTTCTACGAAAATTATAATCTTCACCGATTTGAAAATATTACCGTAGGCCAGGATATTTCTTTCACTCTTCCTACTTTTTACCAAATTCATTTTATGCCTTACCTGGCTATGTATGACAAAAAGGGGAATCTCCTCACCACTTTTGAGGGCTCCATGAAAATTGATGACCTGATAAACGTTTTTAAATAAGTTCAGGCACGACTATTTTATTTAAAAATGATTTTAATTGGTAAATAGCTAATTCTAAATGCAAAAAGGATAAATCAAGGCTGGCATGATTTTGTAACCTTTTAGCATTATTTATTGATCATGAATTCTGATTTAGCAAAATTGCTTAATCCACTAAAAGCAGTTATTTTATTTGTTGCGGTTTTAATTTTAATGGGCAGTGCAAAGTCACAAACAACTTCAGCAGACTCATCTTCTAAATTTAAAAGGCTTGCTGAAAAAATATTTCAATTAAACTCAAGACCAGTAAAAAAATTAAAATTCTCCATGCTTCCCCTTTTCAGCCCGCCGGCATACAAAGTTTTTGAAAATGATCCGATGTCTTTGTTTTCTAAAACAGGCGCAAGGGTCAGCGCCAACATTCAATATAACCCAAAAGCGGAAGAGAAAGATTATTCCCAACAACATGTTCTCAGTGCCAACTATGGTTTTATTAGAACTGGTTTTAATGTAGGTTATGTGGGGAACTTTTATCATTTACTTGGGCCTGTTGATCTTGTTTTAAAAACAAGACTTGATGCTCCTTCTGTCGAAAATTATTTCGGCACCGGTAATGAAACAGAAAAAACCCGATCATCAAGAACTTTTTACCGCACTTACAGTACAAGATTTTACGGAGGTGTTGGATTTGATGTTGCAGCCGGGTCATTCAACTCATTTGATGTTTCCGTTTTCTATCAGTATGTAAAAATGCAGCAGCGTGGGGGATATCTTCTATCTGAAGTTGAACTACCGGATTCCTCTGTTTTTTCTGGTAACCAATTTGGCGGCATCGAAGGCAGTTACCATTTCCATAGGGTTAATAATAATGTTTTCCCTACTGCCGGCGTTGATTTTTTGTTAGCGGCTGATTATCTGCAAAATCTTGAAAAAACAAACCGTTCATTTACTAACGTGGCCTCGGCACTTTCCGTATACATTCCTTTAGGAAGATCATTCAGTATTGCATCCAGGGCAGGAGCAGCTGCACTACTTGGCGACGCCGATATTTATCATTTAAATAAATTAGGCGGCTTTGTGAATTTAAGAGGTTATGATAGGGAGCGATTTTACGGCAAAACAATTTTTTATAACAACAATGAGCTGCGATGGATAACGAGTGTAAAAAATAATTTCTACGATGGAAAGGTGGGTCTTCTTGCATTTTATGATGATGGAAGAGTATGGCAGCCGCTTGAAAGATCAGACAAGTGGCATACGGGTTATGGCGCGGGACTAATATTGATTCCTTTCAACAAAATTGCTTTAACAGGTACTTACTGCAATTCTGCAGATGGAAATTTTATTCAATTGAAAGCGGGAATGTTTTTCTAACAAGCCGAAATGTTTGCTAATTGTCCATTGCTTGTTGACTATTCACCATTACATTTGCACCTCTATTAATCCAAAAAAAATTGAGATGAAAATTACCGTTGTAGGTGTAGGCGCAGTTGGCGCAACCGTTGCAGATAACATTGCCAGGAAAGAATTAAGCACAGAGTTAGTAATGCTTGATGTAAAAGAAGGTCTTGCCGAAGGAAAAGCCCAGGATATGATGCAAACGGCCGCACTACTCGGTTTCGATACAAAAATTACAGGTGTTACAAATGATTATTCCAAATCTGCAGGCAGTGATGTAGTTGTTATTACTTCAGGTATTCCAAGAAAACCAGGTATGACCCGTGAAGAGTTGATCGGCACAAATGCGGGAATAGTGAAAAGCGTTTGCGATAACATTTTGAAACATTCACCCAATGCTATTATTGTTGTCATCAGTAACCCGATGGATACAATGACTTACCTGGCACTTACATCAACAGGTTTGCCCAAGAATCGGATTATCGGGATGGGAGGAATCTTAGACAGCTCAAGATTCAGATACCAACTAAGCCAGCATCTTGGCTGCAGTCCGGCAGATTTGAACGCTGTTGTAATTGGCGGACATGGTGACACTACAATGATCCCTCTTATTCGGTTTGCAACATGGAACAGCACTCCGGTTACAAAATATTTAAATGCAGATCAGCAAAAACAAATTGTTGCTGACACAATGGTAGGTGGCGCTACATTAACAAAACTCCTCGGCACTTCTGCATGGTATGCACCAGGCGCTGCAGGCGCCACTCTTGTCGAAGCTATCGTTCGTGATGAGAAAAAATTAATTCCCTGCTGTGTGTCACTGAACGGTGAATATGGTCAAAAAGATATTTGTATGGGGGTTCCTGTTGTAATAGGCAAAACCGGCTGGGAAAAAATTATTGAATTTGACCTGAATGAAGAAGAACAGGCATTCTTTAATAAAAGCGCAGATGCCGTCAGAAACATGAATAATGTGCTGAAGACCCTCTAGGGTTTTGAGTTGAAACTCCACTATAAGTCAACGATTAAGTTTAACTGATAAGTTCAGGAAGCTATTGCTTGCACTTATGGTCACCGTTAAGTAATTTTGTTATCGCATTATATCGTATCAGGCAAATTGTAATACGATTGAATAAATCTGTCACCTGCTAACTCCAACATTCAATTAATTATAACGATTTACTTTAAACAAGTCATAAGTGGTTTTGGTCCCTGGTTTTTTAAATAATCCCGTACGTTTGAAATCTTTGCAAATTGTATTTCTGCTTTTGTTTCCTTTTATAGGTCAATCACAAATATGCAATGGAAGCCTGGGTGATCCCGTTGTAAACCTGACTTTCGGAAGCGGAGCCAGTGGCCCTTCTTCTTATGTTCCCAGTTCGGGGTACACTTATACATCTTCGTCTTGTCCCGACGACGGGTATTACACCATCACCAATAAAATCACCAATTGTTTCGGCGACACATGGCAGCATGTTTCATCAGATCATACAGGCGGCGGAAATTTTATGCTTGTAAATGCTTCCTTTGACCCGGGAGATTTTTTTCTTACTACCGTTACTGACCTATGTCCCAATACTACTTATGAATTTTCCGCCTGGATAATGAATGTTATGGTTCCCGTCATTAGCATCAAACCAAACATTACTTTTCATATTGAACAACCCGATGGAACCATTCTTGCTTCATTCGATTCAGGAGATATCCCGGTTACAGGAGGTCCTCAATGGAAACAATACGGTTTTCTTTTTACGACTCCTGCTAACAATGCTACCATAGTGCTGCGCATGAATAATAATTCGCCCGGCGGAAATGGTAATGACCTTGCCCTCGATGACATCACATTCAGGCCTTGCGGTGCAAAAATAACAGCCACAATACAAAGCAGTAGCGATACAATAAATATTTGCGAAGGCGATGCCACGCAATACAGTTTTTCCGGAAATGCTTCTTCGGTATACCAATCCCCTATTTATCAATGGCAGCAAAGTAATGATTCAGGCATGACATGGCATGATATTGCCGGCGCAACAACAACCAATTATTTTCGGTTGCCTGCTTCCCTACCCGGAAGTTACTGGTATCGCTTTACTGTGGTTGATGCCTCAGTGGCAGGAATTACTTCTTGCCGCATATCATCCAATTTACTGATCATAAATGTGCATCCCAAACCCAAAGTGGATACAGGACCTGATCGTGTATATATAAAAGGATATAATCCCGTTACTATATCGGCAACGGCCGAAGGTGAAAATATTTCTTTTAACTGGTCACCTGCTTTGTACATGGATGATTCCAGTTCGCTCGATCCGACAGTTTCTCCTCCTACGGATATTACCTATTCACTTTTTGTAGAATCTGCTTATGGTTGTTCCAGCCAGGACAAGGTACAGGTGAAAGTGGTTTCCGGTATTTATATTCCAAATGCATTTACTCCAAATGGTGATGGCAAAAACGATCATTGGCGTATTCCCTATTTAGATATAGGATTGAATGCACAGGTAAATGTGTTCAATCGCTGGGGACAACTTGTGTATCATGCAGAGGGAACAAGTGTTGACTGGGATGGGAACTTCAATGGCAAACCGCAGGCTTCCGGCGTATATGTATATGCAATTATTTTTAAGCACGATAAATTTCCTGAACTCAAAGGCACTTTCACGCTGATACGCTAAAATTATTGTTTTAAAAATTCAGGCGGTATCGCGTCAATATCTTTAATCTTTATTTGTTTATAAAATACCTCGGCACCTTCGGATTGAATTTGCAATTTTCCTTTTGTAAGCGGACTTAGTTTTCCATTATCTGATTGCCGGGAATGATAAAGCACCATCATCACTTTTCCATTTATTACATGCACACTTGTGTCGCCATGACAATAAAGGTCAAGTACATTCCACTCGCCAATGGCTTTCTCAGCATCTCCCTGCTTAATACAATGTCTGCCCACATTACTTGTTGCACTAAAAGTTTGCATCTGTCCGACCGGGTTATAGAGATATTCACTGTCAGATTTTTTTAACACCGGAATATCTTCCATGCCGCCGGCGACTCCCCAATAGTCACCACAATTTCCCTGTTCAACTTGAAATTCCTGTGACCGCATCCACGCTCCGTAATCAGTTCCGTATTTCCTTACTGAAAAATAAAGAAGACCGCTGTCCTTTCTTTTGTTTTTCTTTTGCCCCCATGACAAGGAACCCCATTTAAACATTAACTGCAAATGAAAGTTTTCATACTCTTTCTTTGTGGAAATTGCTCCCCAGTTTTCACCTGAAATACGAATAACATTCTCACCGTCATCTTTCACTATCGTAAACACATGATTGGGATCGTTATTTAATCCAAGTGGCGTATTGCTTAACATTTTACCTGCATCATCCAGCGGCGGCCCTAAATATGTATCCCAACCGCTAAGATCTTTTCCATTAAACAAGCTCTGCCATTCGTCACCATATCTACTGAAGGATAAACTTAAAACGGTGACAATAAACAATCCGATAAAAAATTTATAACGCTTCATGATCTTTTTATTAAAGTTATAAGAAAACCAGCGTTTACAGATACAGGGAAAGCTGCACTTGCGAGTTATTTCATATGGATTCAGGCACTGGATTTGCAAAAAATATTGGCAGATGCATTTTTCACTTAAAATTTCATCTATGAAAATAATTCGACTACATACTACTTTTAATAAGTTTCTTTTCAGTTTCTTTTCCATACTTATATCGCTTACTATAAATGGGCAAGGTCTGCAAACAGTTCAACTATCCGGCTTCAAGGCAGATTCGAGAAATGGAAATGTAACCATAAGCTGGAAAACTTCTTCTGAAGAAAATTTACGACAATTCGAAATAGGGTTTAGCACTGACGGACGGTACTATCATAATCTTGGTTTTATCCCCGCTACAAACAGTCTTAACGGTAACTCTTATGAATTTGAATATCCTGTCTCGTATAATGACAGCGCCTTTTTCCGATTAAAAATTGAGGATGAAAACGGCAGGTGGTTGTACACCGAACCGGTAATTTATTATGTCAATAACCTGACACCTTTTTTTGTAAATCCTTCGGTGGTCAATACGGGCATTATAAATGTTTATCTTAATAACCCTTTTTCTTCGCTAAAAGTTGTGAGCATGAACGGAACTGTAATGCTAAAACAAAATCTGAGCGGAAAAACGGGAAGAGTCAGCATTCCTATATCGCCAACCATTAGTTCCGGTATCTACGTTGTACAATTAAAAAATCAGGATAGAACAATAACGCAAAAAATAGTTATTCAATAAGAGCACCCGATTTTATATTTCTTCCATGTTAAAAAACCGGAAGGTTTCCTTAGTAATTATTTTACAGTTTTCCGCCAGTTCATCAAGTGTACAACCGATCATTTGAATGTTTTGCGGCAGTTCATGTTTGGTTTCCGTTAATTCAAAATAAAGAAGAGTATTCTTATCCACTTTCTTATTGCCCTTTAATTTTCTAAAGATGTTGTCGGCAAAATTCATGTCGCTGCCAAGGAAAAATTTTCCGAAGCAGTAAAAATCCTTACCGGTTTTAATATTCAGCACGATATAATATTTCGATGTTGTCATTGCTAAAAATATTTTTTTGAATCATCCTTCTTTTGCAAAAGTAAAAAAGGGGTCGGATAGAAATCCAACCCCGGTGTAAAATCCAATATCCTATGAAAAACCGGTACAATATTAAGCCGGTAGTGTTGACAAGACAATACCATTAATGTAGTATTTTATTCAGTGAGTTAAGCCTTAGCCTGCTTTATATTATTTTTCGTTGCCGCCCGAAGATGAAGCGTAACTTTCTTTATGTTCTTTTGCTGAAAACCCCAATTGATATTGCAGCGCTTCCGCCGCATTTACCAGGTAAACTAATGATGCATTCCAGTCGATCGAAACAGAATTGCTTGAATAAGCCCGATTATTGTCTAGATAAGAAGTCTCAGCATCGGTATAAGGATAATGGCACCTATCATCTCTTTGTAAATTTGGCCCTGCTACTAGCAAACCCGGTATAGGTTCATCAATTTTATCAAGTTGAGAAATTTGATAGTATGGATGCATGGGAGATTTGGCGCCAAAACAACCTGTAACAAAACAGTATCCGGTTGCATTTCTTCCAAGAATATAGTCAAGATTAGTTAAAGCACCATAAACGTATTTTTGCTCACCCGTAAGACGATAAGCATTGATTAATAAAATTGCCTGGTTAGCAGCCACAGAATTACTTCCCCACATAAAATCTCCTTTGGATTGACCCATTACAGTAGCAAATCCATTTGCCGGAATATTGAGTAAATAATTATCCGCTATTCTTAATAGCCGGTGCTTCATTACGTCGATCACTTCATTGGTATATGCCGGTAGGTTACTCTCATACCGCAACGTTGAATAATAAGCAAGCATTCTCACACTGTTCATTGACGGCAGGCTGGCCGAATCGCCAATGTTTTGCTCCACAACATCGAAGTACATTTTATTTTTTGATGTTATAAACATCTCTGCGGCTGCCCATATCCATTCATCATTTAATGACATTTCATCTTCATCTGTAAATGATATCCGTCTGAGTTTTTTATCGGTCAATTCTTCTTCGTCTGCGATATTTGGATGCTTTAGCGCCCAGAACCACGCACCAGCGGAAGCTCTTAAACAGCTGTCCCCTAAACCGGGCAATTGATTTCTCATACTATTGAAAATCCTTCCTGCCTGGGCCATTACAGCAGCAAGGTCAAGAGTGGCTGCTGTACTCTTCTGAGCTACGTTTTGAAATTCCGTATGACCGGATTTTATTTTGCCGTCGAGATTTGAACATTTATGATACACTCCGCCATCGTACGGATCCTGCATAGTGAACATCCAGCGAAGATTGTATAATATCTCATTCAGGATATCAGGAACTTTATCGTTGCTTTCAGGAATGATTGTAGTCAGTGTATCGAAATAATTCGGGAAATCCTCATAGGCAGAAAGCAAAGTGCCCATTGTTATGCCGCTGTTTACGATACATTTATTAAAGTCTCCTTTATCATACCATCCGCCCGGCGAAGAAATGATGGTGCCACGATCGTCCGTAAAAACAGAAGGACGAATAGAGATTGCATCGCCGGAATGTCTTACCACCTGTTTCCATTTTCCGGCATATATTTCTTCAAGCGGAATAGATGAGCGCTGATAATAAAAACTTTTCAGTGCAGCCTTTCCCAGTTCCGCGTACACCGCATTTTTAATTTCAAAAACAAATGACTGTTTATTACCAACACGCATAATATACTTTCCCGGTTTTGTGAACGAACTAAAATCCGCAACATGTGTAATTGTAGAAGAATAAGCAGATCTTTTCTCGTCATTTAAAAGTCCGCCATATATCGTATCCTTTCCGTCTGCGGAAACAACGCAAAAATTGCGTGTTTTTGTTTTGCCGGCAACTACGGCGATTTTGGAGGAGTTTGGATAATAACCAACCTGGTTAAGTTTAATTTCGCCATCACCCGGTTGTGCAAATGATGTGATGCTATACAAGACCACAATAATTAAACAACAAACCTTTTCCCTTTGAAAAATTTTTGCTCTTTTTTCTGCTGGAAACAATGTACTTGTTTGTAGTCCTCGAGTACTCACATCAATATTCCTTTATTAAAAAACTTTTTTTATAACTGGTGTTTTTTCAAAGGAATCGCTAAAAAAAATTAGCAACTGCAAAACAGTTTCTTCAAAGGAATACAAATTTCAGAGGAAGGAAGCCGAAAGTGGCCATCAATGCGCCAATGGAGGCAAGGCTAAGGTAATGAAGCACTTTCGATTTTGCAAGGATTTTATCATTTCTAAAGGATGTATTTAATACTTCTTATATCTGTGGTTGGAGAATTGTCAAAAATAGTAATGAATGAATAGGCCGGGCTGAGCTATTTAAGTAATATTAACGACCAAGCTTATTTCTTTTGAATTAAATCCAGCAATTTCTTATCCAACTTGTAGCCATACCAGTCTTCATAAGCCACATCGGCCCTTCCCGAATTTAAAATTCCAAAGTCACCGATAAACTCCCATAAAGCAAAACCGATATCATTGCTTGTTAGAATATCGGTCACATCATTAAACCAGGCAAGAAAAACTTCATGAGGTGTTTTATTCCAGCACCCGCATTCACCGCAATGAACACCCACTCCTTTATTTTTTATTTCAATCCAGGGCTTATAGTAATTTTCGAGCATTTCCCTGTTCAACATCTGACCACTTACCGTTCCGGGGTAAACAGGCACTTCCATATGTTCAGGATCTTTATTTGCCCATGGCGCTTTGTAATGCGAAATAAGATGAGGATAATAGCCGCGGCAACTTTGACCAATATTCAAATCAGCAATTTCCGGAATCGGATCGTTACCCACACTATTTCCATCTGCAATAACAAGATGATCTTTGTTTTCTTTACGAATGGCTTCTGCTGCCTTCTTTGCTACCTTCCGATACAATTCTCCCGGGATAGGATGACTGGGTGAATGCTGATCATTCATATCATCTCTCATACTCGGTTCATTCAGCAGATCAAAACTTATTTTTTTAGAAGATACATTTTTATATCGCTTTGCCCACATGTTCCAGTGAAAATAAAATGCTTTTTGTGCTTCTTCATCTTTCCATAAATTGTACGGCTCGTTAAAACCTGCATTGATGCAATAGCCGGGTGCGCGGTGAAGATTTAGGCAAACATGCAGATTGTGTTTGTCTGCCAATTGCACCAAACTATCAATCTTATCAACCGCCTCTTCATTAATATTGTAAACTTCTTCGGGTGTAATTTTTTTACTGCGATCAAAATTCAAATAATAAGGATAAGCGATCGGAAGGCGGATAAAGTCGAACCCCCAATCATTCATCCATTTTAGATGATCTTCGGTTGTATGTTTCCGGTTGAGTGCCGGATTCGGCGTATTAAAGTCGGTCAGGTTAAAGCCTTTCCATTTAGGCAGTTTATTTTTGGGTCTGGGCTCTGCAAAGCCATTTGAACTTGCAAGAATGATTCCGGCAGCGGTTACACTTGTATTTTTTATAAATTTTCGCCTGTTCATAAAAGTTTTATTTACTAAGCCTGAGCACTAACACATCATGTGATGCGATATTAGTCTTCAACGGTTTTTTTGTGTTACCCAGATCTTTCTTTAACCACAGATCTTTTAGATGATAGGTTTCTGTATTTGCATTCAACTCTCTTTTTGAAAGAGTATCATTTACTATTTCGTTCTGCCAGTTAAATTCGATTTGCTTTGGCTGACTGCTTCGGTTTAAAAAGCAAACTGCCCAATTACCATTAGTTAAGGGCTTGCACCAAATTTCCAAACTGTCTTTGTCACTATATTTCAAAGCTTCAATACCTAAAGAATCCTGGTCAATAGCAACAACATCCTTGTTCGTCAAAACATTTTTTGTCTCGTCACTCATTTTCCGCAAATCATTGCCTGCCATCAACGGTGCTGCCAACATGCACCATATTGAAAAATGTGCCCTGTTCTCCGCATCGGTGAGTCCGTTTCCTACTTCGAGCATATCCGGATCATTCCAATGACCGGGACCTGCATATTTGCGAATTGAATCCTGCGAATCTACAATCCGCATAATGCCTTGCTGTTGCCAGGTACCATGATCAAGAATCCCGTCAAAAAGATTTGAGATGTCTCCTGTCGTCCTCCACAAATGTCCAACAGGCGCTGCCCATTGCCATGGATCATGAGTTCCCCATTCGCATAAACTAAACACAATTGGTCTGCCTGCGGTTTTTAATGCTTTACTCATAGTTCTGTAGGCTTCTTTTGCATTCAATCCGTCTGAATAACACCAATCAAATTTTAAATAATCAATTCCCAGCGAAGCATAGAACCTGGCATCCTGGTATTCATATCCTCTTGTGCCCGGGTAGCCTGCACAAGTTTTTGTTCCGGCACAATTGTATAATCCAAACTTCAATCCTTTTGAATGAACATAGTCTACCAGCGCTTTCATGCCGTTTGGAAATTTTTCCGGATCGGGAATAAGATCACCCGTTTTTGGATCTCTTTCTTTTGCCATCCACCCATCATCCAATACAACATAAGTATAACCCGCGTCCTTCATGCCTGACGAAACTATTATGTCAGCAACGTCTTTCACCAGTTGTTCATTGATATTTGTTTGAAAAGTGTTCCAGCTATTCCAACCCATTGGCGGGGTTAGTGCAATACCTTCAAATTTCTGAGCAAAAATTTTGCAGCTAATAAATAGCAGACAAATAAAAAGTATTTTTTATTCATACATATTGTTTTAAAATTTTTTTATTGGCCTGGTCATTTCAGTCTGGACCTACTCCAATCGTTTTAATTCGCATCTCCACTAATTTCGCCCTCCGTAGGAGGGGATATTCGTCTCTGCAATGAGTAGATAAGTCTTCCCTCATTATTTCACTTCTTTTTACACCCTCACTATTTCTGTCCTTGAGATGAATGAATGATATCATAGCGGACTCTTCGAAAAGCGGGCCTCGTGCGTTTGCCTCCCCTCCCGGGAGGGGCAGGGGTGGGTCATCTCCTCTTTCGTGATCGCGGATGCATCATCTGCATTCTTTTCCTTTTTACAAACTCTTCGACACCATTTCTTAATTCAAATTCTATTATCCAATTTTCAATTTCTTTCACAACAGCCTCAACTTTATTTACAACAAGCAACGCATCAAATCGCAAAAAATTAACTTCTAACATTTCTAATTCTTCCTGTCTAATCTTATCTTTTGAAATCTCTTTTTCATCTTGATGAGTTATGCCATCAATTTCAAGAGCAAGCAACAGATCTTTACAATAAAAATCTACGATATAATTTCCAATTGGTCTTTGCCTGTCGAAATCATATCCAAGCATTTTTCCATTCTTTAATTCATTCCAAAGTTTTACTTCAGAAAAGGTCATGTTCTGACGAAGTTTCTTTGCAAGTTCTTTGAGAATTGGATTGTATGAAATGATCTTTCGTCTCATCTTATACCCACCCCGGTCGTTTTATTTCAAAGTTCACTCATTTCGCCCCTCCAATAGAGGGGAAGCTGTCTGTAAATCGTAATCTATTTTTTATCCATCACCATATACACTACCGATCTTGCCGGCAATGTAAGTTTAATTCCATTTTGTGTTGTCGCAGAGTAAGGTTTTATAGCTGTGTAATTTGATGACGGTCCGCCGGAGGGTTCTGTAGGCCCTTTTCCGTTCACAAGAACTTTTCCCGAGAACTCACCATTGTCCGTTCCCCCGGTCAATACATAAAAATAAAATCGGTTGCCTGCAGTTGCATACTTCAATGTGAGGGTAATTGCACTTGATGAAGTTCCTTTGTTTACAAGTATCACTCCTTTTTCTCCCGAACTAAATGAAGAAGCATAAGCAAGCACATCACTACTTCCTATAACTGTTGAAGTGAGTAAACGATCACCGATCATTTTTTGAAAATAATACATATAGTAAAATGCAGGTCGCGGATTCCATATTGCTACTCCGGGTTCATCACCTATATTAAATAAGCCGTGATCATTCCCATTGCTCCATCCGTTTGCAAGATCCCATCGACTCGTTTCACCATAATTATTTTTTAATGCTTCTCCGAAAAGAATTGCTGTATGAATTCCATTTACAAAAGAAATTTTCTGTTTGGAACCCTCTGCATTGATATTCCATTCTGTCAGCGCAATAGGCTTGATTGTACCGCCTGAATTAGTTATGCTTGTCTTTACATAATTCATCATTGCAGCAGTATTGTCTTTGGCGGAGTTTAAAATAACACTAGCATTCGAGTTTTCCTGGTAAGGCGTGTAATAGCTATGAATAATATAAAAATCTGCCGATGATTTTACCTGGCTCAATACACCCGTATTCCATGTTTGATCTGTCGGTGTTTGCCATGATTGAGGTTGCGCCTCTAAAATATAAGCTCCTATATAAATTGTCTTTCCAATTTCCTGGGCCGCTTTTTTCATTGAATCAGCAAACACTTTAAAATGTTGCCCGTATAAAGCTCCGGTAATAATCTCTGGCTGGCCGTCCTGGTTAGCAGCAGTGTTGATTCGATAACCGGCTTCCCATACGCCATTACATTCGTTACCGATCTCCCAATATTTTGTTCTGCCATTATCATAACGAACCCAATCAGCAGCAAGATGCGCAGCAGCGGCAACGGGATCTGCACTTATACCATATCTTGCATAGCCATAGTTTACGGTAATAATACCTGTGCTGCCCGATTGTTGTAAAAGCTGGTAATAATTATCTACAGAGATCGTCCAGCTATCATTTCTTTTTCCATACCAATAAGGATTAGAAATTGCATTTCCATTGGCATCAAGTAATGTAGCAGGAGCGTCGGAAGGAGCTGCGCTTGTTTGATTCCAGAAATAAACATCACTAATGCTGCCACCGGGAAATCGAATAATTCCAGGTTGAAGGTTTTTAAGATGATTCATCAGGGTGTTTTCACTCACAATCTGTGTCATCCAACTGTTGGCATTTTGTCCGAAAACCGTCGTCGGAATTTTGGTAATGATCTTTGATGCATCGACAGTAACTGTAACGGTTGGGTTACAGTGGGAATAGTTGTATCGGTATAAGATGGAACAGTAAATGATTTTGCCTGCCAGTCGTTTAAAAAAAATCCGATTGTGTTAGCCACTGCCGGATCAACGGCGACTGTATCACTTGCATTATTCCCATTACCATTTCCGTTGCCTCCACCGTCCGAGGAGTGTATTTATCACAGCTCGCTATAAACAAAATAAAAGCAATCAGAAAAAACATTTTTCCTGTAATTAAGTGTGTTTTCATAGTTCACATTTTATCACATCAAAAAACAATTGTCTTCGTCACATTAAACTTCGCGGATTGGTTGGCGATCTAATTTTAAAATCTCCTGCTTCAAGGTGATGTTTATTATCCGTGTCCGATATAAGCAAGTTGTTTCATCGGAATTTTGAAATTAACTGTCTTTGATTCTCCGGCATTCAATTCAATTTTTTCAAATCCTCTCAATCTTTTAACATCAGGAGTGAATGAAGCGATCAAATCAGAAATAAATAATTCAACCACTTCCTTTCCTTTTACATAGCCGGTGTTTTTAACCGAACAGAAATGGTTGCTGTTTCGTCCGGCCCGAAACTATTTTTATCTAATAGAAAGATTGCTGTATGAAAAAGTTGTGTATGACAATCCATATCCAAACGGAAATTGCGGGCTGAACATCCCTCCCTGCGGATTACCACCTCCTTCAGATGGTTTGTGAATATAGGGCACAAGGTCATTGGTGTATCGCGGATATGTGATCGGCAATTTACCCGATGGATTTATATCGCCTGCAAGGATATCTGCCAGTGCATCCGCACCATAATTTGACGGAAGATATACATCAACAATAGCAGCGGCTCCAGGTTCAATTTCATTTATTATTCTTGGCCGCCCTTCATTTAAGATAAGAATTACATGCTTGCCTGTTTTGATCATTGCATTGGCGAGTGCGATTTGATTTTTTGATAAAGTAAGATCAACAAGATTGCCGGGTGTCTCAGTATAACTGTTTTCACCAATACAAACCAAAATATAGTCAGCATCTTCTGTGGCTTTCACCGCCGCATCAATATCAATAACACTATCTTCGAAATATTGTCCTTTCTGCTTGTACTCAACTCCCGGTACATATTTTACGTAACCGGCGCCAAACTTTTTCGTAACAGCTTCGAGAATTGTATTGTATTGTTTGGCAAATTCGTCTGTATTCTCTCCCTGCCATGTATAAGTCCATCCACCGTTCAAACAACGCATCGAATTAGCATTTGGACCAGTAACTAAAATCCTCGGGAGAGGATAAGAAGAAAACCTGATCGGCAAAACGTTATTATTTTTTAAAAGCGTGATTGATTCAGCCGCGGTATTATAGGCCGCCTTTTGAAATTCCTGCGCTTGCAAATTTTGGGTAATCTTTAAAATAAGTAAGAGGTGTATTGAAAAGATTCAATTCAAATTTCACTCTCAAAATTCTTCTCACAGCGTCATTAATTCTTGCCTGTGAAACTTTTCCTTCTTTTACCAATGCAATTAAATCGGTACAAAACTCTTTATAGTCATAAGGGATCATCGACATATCAATGCCGGCGTTGATAGCTAGCTTGATCGCATCTTTTACAGATGTGACTATTTTATCCCTGCGGTATAAATTTTCAATGTCCTGCCAATCGGTAACAATAAAGCCGGTAAAATGCAATTCATTTTTTAGAATATCAGTAAGTACATGTTTGTTAGTATGAGTCGGGATTCCATTTATCAATGCAGAGTTCACCATTACGGTTCTTGCTCCTGCTTTTACTGCCGCGGCAAATGGAGGCAAATGATATTCGCGCAAATAATTTTCAGGGTATCCATGCATCAGTTCTGTCTTGTCCTGATTTGGGATCCGAGTAGGCCATGTAATGTTTCAAACTCACGGCAACTTTTTCTTTGCTGTCCAAAGGATCCTGTGCACCTTCTACGAACTGTACTCCCATTTCAGCAGACAAATAAGGATCTTCTCCAAAATCTTCCCAAATACGCGGCCACTGGGGATTTGTTCCCAAATCAAGAACGGGAGAAAAAGTCCATGGCACACCCACTGCCCTGCTTTCATAAGCGGTAATAGAAGCACCATCATGAACAAGTTGACGATTCCATGTAGCAGCCTGTCCGATCTCCTGCGGAAATAAAGTTGTTCCCGATGCGTAATTCACTCCGTGATTATCATCCAATCCATACAAAACGGGAATTTTTAATCTAGTTTTCTTCGCGGCATTCTGTATGTCTGTTAATACATCATTCCATTGCTGCGGTGAAAGAAGAACACCCGGAGGTGTATTTAATAGTGATCCGGCTTTATATTTTACTACTACATCATTCAGTTTCGCAGAATCAACAGTATAGGTTTGAGTTGAATAATCGACGTTACCGACTGCATCAATAGCAACCTGTGCCATTTGCCCGACTTTTTCCTCCAGCGTCATTTTATTCAATAGCTGGGTCACCTTCGATTCAATTGCAGGATTTAATTTCTGTGCAAAAACAAATTGAGAAAAACATAACGAAAACAGAAGAATAAAAAGTTTATTAAATTTCATAACAGCGTTTTAGTTTTATTGGCGACTAATTTCTTTATTTATCACGAATTAAAAAATGATTCTACTCATTACTGATCATCATCACTCATTTGATCTGTGTATTACTCACAAAGGCAATTTTCTTGCTGTCCGGCGACCAGGATGGTGTATTGATCGTTCCTTGTCCTCCATACAAATAAGCAATCACTTTTAGCGGCCCGCCGGAAGCAGGCATCATCCTTAAATAAACATGCTTGTAAAAAGGATGATCGTCGGGCTTCACCTCCTCTTTTAAAAACGAGATACAAACAATCCATTTGCCGTTAGGTGAAACGTGTGCAAACCAGTTATTGTATTCATCATTCGTCAACTGTTCAGGATCGCTTCCATCTGGTTTCATTCGCCACAGTTGCATCAATCCGCTTCTTACTGAATTGAAATAAATATATTTTCCATCCGGGCTGTATTCCGGACCATCATCCAAGCCGGTTACGGAGGTAAGTTGTATTTCCTTTCCTCCTTTAGATGGAATTTTATAAATATCAAATCCTGCAGGTGTCGGATCATCATTTCGTTTGGCGGTGTACGTCAACCACTTGCCATCAGGCGACCATCCATGGAAATAAGATAAACCAAGAAGCGGTGTAATTAGTTTGGGCTCGCCTCCTGAAATGGGAACTGTGTAAACTGTAGAACTTATTTTTCCATCAGGACCGGCTGCGCTTATTCCGAGCATATTTCCATCAAAAGAAATTACATGATCGTTGTTGATATTTTTAATATTTCCTGTCGGAAGCAATTGGGGTTTGCGGGTTTTAAGATCGAAACGATATAACGATCCACTAGAATTATAGATTAACGCCTTGCCATCTTTTGCCCAGTTGGGCGCTTGTAATGAAACATTTTCAGAGTACAATATTTTCCTCTTTCCTGTCATCACGTCCATCGTTTCTATATTGCTTCCGAGATAATTCCTATATGGAACCAAATCTTTGGGCGCAGGAATCACAATTCTCACATTTTCAAAAGTTGCTTTTTCAACCACATCTTTATTATGAGCGCAAATAAATAGGCCCACATAAACATCTCCATCAAGTTTGACATCAGAAATTTGTTGGGTGACAAACGTTTCTCCAAAATGAGCGACCGACATTATGAAAGTATCTTCCTTTCTTTCCAACTGGATCACATCAGGCGCCTGGATGTCAAACTGTTTTTCTTCCACATTGGTATGCGGAGCTTTCCTGTATTGAAGAGAAGTAAGACCGTTGCCATGTATAGTTGCAGCCACCATTGCAGAACTGGTATCAAGACCTTGCCTGACCATCCAGCCATATTTGCGATGCTCTTCAACTCCTTTTCCCAAAAACTTTCCACGGGCACGCAAAATAAAATCACCTTTCATTTTCTTCCAGACAAAATGAAATTCATCATGGCCGAACCAGATATTAGTTCCTGAGCCAGCGATGTTATACGTATCAGCAGCGGCATCATAGTTTGCAGAACCTTTGTGAAGCACATCGCCAATATCACTATGGCTATCAAAAACACCAATATTCTGGCCAAAACAAATTATGGTCAAACAAAACAAGCAAAAAGAGAGAAAAATCGACTTCGAAATTTGAGCAGTCATTGGATTTAATTTTTAAATATGGCAGATATAATCAAGCAATTTTATTTTTTACCTACAGTAATTTGCACATTCCAATCATCTGTACGAAAAGGATTCACTGGTAAACCTTCTTTACTGAATAAATTCGGCATTGCTGCATTACGAAAGCCGAATCGAACCGCAACAGGTTTTTTTATCTCGTCATTCCAAACCACAACTGTGTTTCCATCAATTTTTGCATGAGCCGGAATAAAATTTTTATCACTACCGGCAATAAAAAATTCAGTCAACGTATCGCCTTTAGCCATTAATCCCTGCCTGCCGGCAGGCAAGGCATTTTCAGCGTTCTCGAAACTAATTCGAATCTTATCCTTTTCTATTTTCATGCTTTTGTACATTGGGCTTTTATAAACAAGGCCGGTTTTACCATAGGTTTCTAACAAAGCATAATTTGCTAAACGTTCGCCCACTTCCTTTTTTAGTTTGGGATGAATGTTGTTGATATCATTTACAAGATCGGTAATCACGACCATTCCCGTTTTTGGAACAGAAAGAGTTTGTGTTTGTGCTTCACGCAAAAAAGCGGAAGAACTATTATCACCATAGCCTGCGAATGGGGCTATTTGCACATAATAAAAAGGAAATTCTTTTTGCCATGCTTTGCGCCATGATTTTATCATTGTGCTGAATAGCTCATGATAAGTCGATGCAGCATCTACGTTTGCTTCGCCCTGGTACCAGATCACACCGGCAATCGAATATTTTATAATGGGATAGATCATTGCATTGTATGTAGCAGCAGGCGCAATGGGTCCCCACGGAACGGGCTTAAGTTCCGCTGCAGCTTTTTTCAAAACCGGGTCATCATTTATTGCATCTGAAGGCGTCCAAACTTCAGCGGGCGTACCTCCCCAATCTGAACTGATCAATCCGACCGGCACATTCAAATGCTGCCGAAGACGTTTTTCCAAAAAAATATCCGGCTGCACTAAAACTTTTCATTTCATCGGGAGTACAAACTACCCATTTTGCTGCTACATCATCCTGCGGATATTCAGAAGTTGTGCGGGGAATATAAAAAAAACGAATTTCCTTATCAGTCGCATTGGCCACTTCATCCTGGTAAGGCAATCCCCAATTAACATTCATCTCCATATTACTTTGCCCGCTGCAAACCCATACCTCCCCAATCAAAACATCATCCAACACAATTTTATTATTGCCTTCAACCGTGATTTGATAAGGACCACCTGAAGTTGGAGTATTTAACTCTATTTCCCATTTTGCTGACGGCGTTCCGGTAAATGTATAAGTAGTCGTATCCCATCCTGTTTTTAGCTTTATTTTCTCTGATACATCGCACCAACCCCAAATAGTAATTTGGCTCTTTTGCTGCAGAACCATATGCGAGCCAATAATAGCAGGTAGTCGAATATTTGCTAATAAAGAAACAGATGAAAAGCAAGCAAGAATTAAAAGGAATAAATAATAAATTTTTTGTTTCGAAAATTTCATGAGTGGAAAGAGTTAAAATTGTATAGTGTATAATTCTAAATTACAAATTCCAATCCTGACCTGGTGCCAATTACAGCTTATTGACCCTTTTTATTATTTCCATGCATGCACGACTATTATGATAAGGGCACTTCCATAATCCTACTTTTTCTTTTTGCACCATGGGAGAATAGTCCGCGTTAACTCCCCAATACCATTCGCCTAATTCTTTATCCGCCATATGCTCTTTTACAAACTGCCAACTGCTTAACGAGCGGCTCAAATACTTTTCATCACCTGTCAGTTGCCAGGCATTAAAAAATCCAACCATAGCTTCAGCCTGCGGCCATGAATGCTTTTCAGCGATCAAATGATTTTGGACAACGTCATATTCATACCACAGACCACCGTCGCCATCAAGTCCTTTTGCGGCAGCAGCAGCGACCTTCACTGAAATATTTTTTATTTCATCTATCAAAGATTTCGCTCCAACAATTTCAGCAGCTTCCAGGATCAGCCATGCTGCCTCAATATCATGACCATAAGAGATAATCTCCGACCGGCGCTTCCATTGGTCATCAAAAAACAAAATGAGATGGTGCGCTTTACTATCAATGATATGATCAATAAAAATTTGAATAAGCTCAATCACCCTTTTGCACAATGATTCGTCTTTCCATACTTTATAAAGATTTGCAAACGCTTCCAGCAAATGCAAATGTGTGTTCATCGATTTTTTTTCATTTGCATCTTTAGAACTTAAGCGCAAATCTTCTATTTCTTTCCAATCTCTCGTCAACGCTTCAATGTAGCCGCCATAGTTTTTATCGTAGCTATGCTTTATGATGTCATTGTGTATTTCAAGTGCTTTTTGTTTTGCCGCTTCATTTTTTGAGGCAAGATAATATTCACTCAATCCATATATAGCAAACGCAAGGGCGTAGACCTGTTTTTTTGTGTCAAGGGGATCGCCTTTAAAATCAACTGTCCAATAAACACCGCCGTATTCTTTATCAATAAAATATTCAAGAATATAGTTGAATGCTCTTTCGGCAGTTTGTAAATATTCCTTATTCCCCGTTTGATTATACGCGGCTGAAAAAGCCCATAGAATGCGACTATTCAGAACTGATCCCTTTGGGGCTTCGGGATAAATTTTATTATCATGGTCGATCTTTCCTACAAATCCTCCGTTCTCCTCATCAACAGTTTGCTGCATCCACCAGGACAAAATTTCCTTCAATTCAATTTCCATTTCATTTTTATACTGCTCAAGTTCTTTGATCATCTTATTATTTTGAGAAAAAAGTGCATTATCCTTTTTCGGAATAATGCCCGCTGAAACTAACGACTGATCATATGCGAATTCTTTTTTCAATTTTAATTTCCTCATTGTTGTCTTTCTGCAAATTTTTCAAATTATTATCAATTAGATGATTGAGTCTTTGCACCGAAGCAGCACTTCTTAATCCATCTTCGGGAGTATTGATCACATAATCCAGTAACCTGTCAATGGTAGAGATTGCCACATGCTGACGTGTATCGGAAGATGCGTAATAAATCAACACCGTTCCGTCATCATTAGTTATCCAACCATTGGAGAAAACTACATTGGAAACATCGCCTATTCTTTCTTCGCCCTGTGGCGCTATAAAATATCCGGCAGGTTTATAAATGACTTTTGAAGGATCATGAAGATCGGTCAGGAATAAATATAATACGTAACGCAGACCAGCAGCAGTATTGCGTACTCCATGCGCCATCTGTAGCCAACCTTTTTCCGTTTTAATAGGTGAAGGGCCCAAACCATTTTTTGCTTCGTATACTGTATGATACTGTTTGTAATCTATCACGGTTTCTTTTTCAATGATCGCTTCTTCGATCCTGTCACACAAACCGAACCCGATGCCGCTGCCCTTTCCTGTCTCAATAAAACCATCCTGAGGTCGCGTATAAAATGCATACCTACCATTTATAAATTCAGGATGCAACACCACATTACGCTGTTGAGGCGATGGAGTTTTCAGATCGGCTAATCGTTCCCACGACAAAAAATTTTTTGTCCTGATGATCCCGCATTGTGCAATGGCAGCAGACTGATCTCCTTCAGGAGCATCGGGGTCATGATGTTCTGTACAAAATATGCCATATATCCAGCCATCCTCATGTTGTACAATACGCATATCATAAACATTTGTATCATCGCTTTCACTTGCCGGAATTATAATAGGCCTTTCCCAAAATTTAAAGTTGTCAATACCATTCGGACTTTCGGCTACAGCAAAAAATGATTTGCGGTCTACGCTTTCCACTCTTGGAATTAATAAACATTTATCATTCCATTTTATCGCAGTAGCATTGAACACTGCATTGATACCAAACCGTTCCATTAAATACGGATTGGTGTTTTCGTTCAGATCATATCTCCAGAATAAAGGAGTATGCTGCGCAGTCAGCACGGGGTATTCAAACCGTTCAAAAATTCCGTTTCCTGTTTTTTTCTTTTCGTTTGTTCTCCTGATTAATTCCTCGTGTGATTGCTGCAGCTCCTCTAATCGCTTATCAAAATTCTTTTTCATCTCGTCATGTTTTAGTTGGCTGAATAAGAGTTTTATAAAAACGAATCAAGCATTGTCTTTAAATTGTTAGTTTTCCAGTTTATCCCACCATGTTCTTTTTAATATGATCACGATCACTGCCAATATTAAAATGGTTACCAACAATGGCAGCTTGAGCCACAATACTACGTACATCGGTAAAATGGTCAGGCAACATTGAGCAATAATTCCCAACACCACATTGAACATATCCAGTTTAAATCTTCTGTTCGGTTGAAAGTTGGGATCTTCTGCCATTACTTCCTCGTGTATCGGTTTCCAAAAGCCCCATGGCCGCACCGTACTGTAAAATTTTTTCAAGACTTCTTTATCAGTGGGCGGTGCACTATACGTGCCTGCAATGCAACCAATAATTGAAATTAAAAACAACAACGGCCATACGTATAGTGGTAATGTATCCGGAAAAATAAACGGAAATGCTAATGCAGCAATAATCCCTGCCGCCATTCCCCAGAAAAATCCATTTGCATTGAATCTCCACCAGTACCATTTAAGTACATTGGCAGCAATATACCCGCCATACAATGCACCTACTATCCATTGCAAGATGCTGTTGACATCCTTCACAAAAAATCCAAGGCCGACTCCGATCGTAACCACCACAATTCCTGACAAATAATTCATGGAAATTATTTTACGATTGGGTGCCTGCGGATTTACATACTTTAAATAAATGTCATTAACAATGTAAGCCTGGGCCGCATTTAGTGTCCCCGAAAAAGTTCCCATGAAAGCACCAAGTAACCCTGTAAGCACAATACCTAAAATACCTGCAGGTAAAAAATCATTAATGGCAGCAGGCAGCACTCTTTCAAAATCGACTCCGCCTGTTCCATTGGAAAGATTCATCTGGTTAAAATATAATAAGCCTAACACGGTTAACCCAATGATCATGGAATAACGAACAGGTAATAATATGATCGAAACAAAACCCGTCATCTTTGATGCTTCTTTTGGTGAACGTGATGACAATATTTTTTGCATATCATAGTTTGGAGCTGGCCCTGCAAGTGATGCAAATACTCCTTTGAACAACATCATCATAAAAAAGAAACCAAACAATCCAAAGCCATCATCACTGATCTTTTTATTCGCTGCGGGAATAATATGCGACCAATCAAGATTCAAATGCCAGTTAAAAAAAGGATTTGCCCAGCCATGCGGTAAATTCAATTTATTCCCATCCAAATGAATCATTGCGATTACTGCAATAGAAATGCAACCAATGGTCATAATGATGTATTTGATCAGATCACCCAACACAATACTATGCATACCGCCCAATACAGAATAGAACACTGCGAATAAAGTGAAAACTATTCCGTAGAAATGCGCCACATACTGCGGAGCAATATGAAAAGGCACATAGTCTTTGACAACATCCCAGGGAATAAAAATTTCAATGAACTTTCCAAGACCTACAAATCCATAAGCCAAAAATCCAAAGCAACCTATCAATGCAAAAGCAACAACTACCGTATGTGATGCTTTTACACCTTTACCAATAAATCCGAATCTTGTTGCCAGCCATTCCGCTCCTGTGTCTGCATTGGAACGTCGAAGCCATTTTGCCAAAAACATCATATTGAATACCTGGTTGAACACCGGCCACAGCCAGGGAATCCAGATACTTTTCATTCCATACACAAAACAAAGAGCAACCATCCACATGGTACCGCTGATATCGAACATGTCCGAAGCATCACTCAAGCCTAACAAATACCATGGCAACTTTTTTCCGCCAAGCAAGTAGCTTTCTTTATTTACCCGTGCCTTTTTTCTCAACAACCAACCGATCATTACCATGGCTGCGAGGTAAGAAATGAGAATGGCAATATCAATCGCTTGTAGTTTCACCGAGGTTTATTAATTATATACTGTTAACCAGGATCAGCTCGTTAATCCACTGATCATACAAAACATTTTTTCTATTGATATAGTTTTTCTTTTGTCACGTTTTTTTGAAAAAGTATCTTTTTATTCTCATAGAATTTCACAAAATCGTTTGCGGATAGTTGCCCTACATAAGGAACATAAAATTCAAATTGGCCATTAGGATGTTTACCGGCATTTCTCCACCCCAATACGTATGAAATTTTATGATGGTCTAAAGCAGGGAGAAAAGTTCCGGTCCACCATGTTGAATCAGATAAGTTGCCACCAAATTCTGTCAAGGCGGGAATTTTATTTCTTTCAGCAGCTATCGCTTCAAGCGCAGTTAACATCTTACCTATTTCCTGCAAATATTCTTCTTTCTTATTTCGTTGATAGTAATCGAACCCAATCACGTCAACCCATTCGTCACCGGGATATCGTTCCAGGTATTCATCTTGCGAATAGAATTTGTCGGTATTATAAGCATAGAGAAGATTGTGTACATGCTTGTCATCTCTTAAATATGATTCGGTATAACGATAAAGTTGTTTTAATTCATCGGGTGTACAATTTTTACCTCCCCACCAAAACCAGCTTCCGTTTAATTCATGAAACAAACGAAAAATAATCGGGATATATTCGCCGTGCCTGCCTTTCAGATCAAGCATAAAAGAAGCCACCTTATCCAACCATGTTTTATACAATTCGTTTTTTTCTCCTCCCGGAAGAATGGAAGCAACTGTACCCGGCGCCGGGTCCCATGCAGTCTTTCCTGTAAGAGGATTGTTCAAATGCCAGCTTAATGTGATCACACCGCCACGATCATATGCCTGTCGAATAAATGTTTTCATTTTATCAAACGGCACACTGTCAATATTTACAGCATGATCTAATTCCAACCGACCCAACTCAAAACCATACACGGCGGGATAATCTCCTGTTACATCTTTGATGTCGCTTCGTCCCGCTTCGTACTTCCATCCAACTCCATAGGCCAGGTCATCCTGGTGACCAAACATGATGCCTTTGTTCAATAGTGTTTTCAAATTATTGTAAAGCGCTACTGTTTCTTTTGTCGCTTTTTTGTCGGCAGGTAATTCAACCTTTTGAGCCATTAAGAAACCGATAAAGAGGAAAGAAATAAATATGCAGGATGCTTTTTTCATTGCGTGAATTAAACTTTAAATAAATGCCATCTTCAAAAAAAACTGGTTCTGCTATCTCCATTTCACAGCGACCGGGTTTACTATTACATTTAATCGGTTTGCTTCAATAAAATCTTAAAATGTATAATTATAACTCGCTGCCCCATATTAAAAGAAACAGGAGGTATATCATATCAATAGTAAACCAATTTTGCGGATTAGTATTTCCCAGATAGCTAATGCGTTGCGCAAAATTATTCGTTAATCATTCTATGAGCTGATACTATTTTATCCATTCAAAATATTTTTTTTGATTTCAAATTTTCGCAAATCTTCGCTGGTGGGTTTTTCATTACATATTTTTTAACCCTCTTTTTAATACTTTTTAATCCACTATTGAACATTTTTCATAATTTACCTATACCAAATTGCCTGCTGTATGAATAAAAGCATCCTGAGGGAGATCACTCCGTTGACGCAAAGCGACTGCTTCACTGTTTTTTCCCGTATAAAATATGAGTTTGATTTTCCTCTTCATCATCATGAAGAGTTTGAATTGAATTTTATTCAGAATGCTAAAGGAGCCAAACGGGTCATTGGTGATCACATTGAAGTGATAGATGACCTGGAACTGGTATTAGCAGGACCAAATCTTCAGCATTGCTGGATGACCCATAAATCAAAGGGAAGAGAGATCAAAGAAATTACCATACAGTTTCACAGGGATCTGTTTGATGAAAAGTTTCTTAACCGGAACCAGATGAGTTTTATCAAAAACATGTTTGAACATTCAAAACAGGGAATTTTATTTTCCAGGCAGGCAACAGAAATGATCATGCCCCGATTAATTAAGCTCCTGGAAAAACGCGGCTTCGATTCCGTACTGGAACTAATGTCTATTTTACATGATCTTTCCACGTCGCGAAATATGCGAATACTCTCAGATGCTTCATTCAGCAATACAGAAACTTTTTCTTATAACAGCCGACGCGTTGAAAATGTAATGAAATACCTGAACACTCATTTTGATAAAAATGTTTCACTGGCTGAAGCAGCACGAATAGCCGCGATGACTGAAGTCTCCCTGAGTCGCTTTTTTAAATTAAGAACCGGTAAAACATTTGTTGATGCATTGTGCGAAATACGCCTTGGCCACGCATCACGCATGCTTATCGACACCACGCAAAGCGTAAATGAAATCGCCTACAAATGTGGCTTTAACAATATGTCAAACTTCAACAGGATCTTCAAAAAGAAAAAGAACTGCACACCAAAGGAATTCCGGGAAGATTACAATTCATCCGGTGTAAGAACATTTATTTAGAATAAAAAAACGTAAAATCAATCTTTATACGATGAGCAAATTTATTTTTTCTTTTCTTTTCGTATTCATCATTGGGAGTGTGTGCGCACAAACAGGAAACACGAACCAGGAAATAAATTTTTACCGTGCGGATAATCCGTATTTCCAATACACAGGGCGCATTGATTTCTCAGATCCCGCCCAACCAAAGTTCTGGTCTTCGGGTGTGTATATAAAAGCAAAATTCAAAGGAGACTATTGCGAAGTTTTATTGAACGACGAAGTGCTAAATAATTCCTATCACAACTATATTGAAATAGTAATCGATGAAGATAAAGCAGTGCGGCTTCAAACAACCGGCAAAACAAATTCAATTATTGTACCGCAGAAACTTTCAGATAGTGTTCATACCATCGCGATTTATAAAAATACAGAAGATGGAATTGGTTATCTCCAGTTTGTCGGGTTAAAATGTGCTCAGTTGTTGCCGCTTCCTCCAAAACCCGAAAAAAAAATTGAATGTATCGGTAACTCCATTACCTGCGGAATGAGTGATGATCTTTCAGAAGTCCCATGCGGGAAAGGTCAATGGTACGATCAGCATAATGCTTACTTAAGCTATGGTATGGTAGCTGCAAGAGAACTGAATGCGCAGGTTCACATAACATCAGTATCCGGCATTGGGATGATACATAGTTGCTGTAACCTGGCAATTACAATGCCGTCGGTTTTTGACAACGTCGATCTGCGCAATGGTACAGAGAAATGGGAGTTTAGTAAATATCAACCCGATGTTGTTACCATTTGCCTGGGTCAGAATGATGGCATACAGGATTCAACTGCTTTTTGCGGTGCTTATGTACAATTTATCGAAAGGCTCAGAAGTGATTATCCAAAGGCAACGATCATTTGCCTAACGAGCCCCATGGCGGATACCACCCTGCTTCCTGTTTTGAAAAATTATCTTTCTTCTATAGTAGCATTTGAAAATAAAAATGGAAATGATAAAGTCTATAAATTCTTTTTTTCGAAAAGATATCATAATGGTTGCGGCAATCATCCTGACACAAGTGAGCATCGGCAAATGGCAGATGAACTGGTTCCTTTTATAAAGAAGGTTATGAGCTGGTAAATAATTCAGGATTTATTCGTAGAAATCTTTTTTCTTACGCGGCTTAATGTTTCCAAAGTTATTCCCAAAAATGAAGCGACATATTTTAAAGGTATCCGGTTTACAAGATTGCTGTGATTTATATTAAAGTACCGATACTTGCTTTCCGCATTTGTAAGCCGTGCAATAAAAGCCCTTTTTTCAGCATCCTGGTAATACTGCTGCAATAGTTTGCGGATCACAATATTGAATTCAGGAAACTGTTCATACAGTATCTGGAGATTGACATAACTAAACGCCAGCACATCACAATCTTCAATAGCCTGCATATTTTCCAATGCGGGTTGTTTTTTATCCAGGCTCGAAATAGAAGTTACCATTTCATTTTCCGCGGTGATCCACGTCGTGATATCCTTGTGCCCTTCTTTAATAAAACCACGTACTGCGCCCTTTTTTATGAAATAGATGTTTTCACAAACCTGGCCTGCTTTCAGCAACAATTTTCCCTTAGTAAATGTGCATGAGTAAGTATTCTTCTCCAAAAACTCTTCAATCCCCTCGCTTAAGGGATGAAAATAATTAAGACTACTAATCAGAGCAAATATACCTGGGGAACTGTTTACTTTTGTATTCGTAACATTCTCCATTTATCGCTAACAAAATACAAACATATTAAAATATGCTGTTTGAATTTTAATATTCATTCAAAAACAAATAAGATTGCAGAGTATTTTAATACAATGAGTGTGAACAGATATTATTATTACATATATAAAAGGAAAGATGCCGGAGTGGTTGAACGGGACGGTCTCGAAAACCGTTTATCGACGTAGTCGGTACGAGGGTTCGAATCCCTCTCTTTCCGCCTTCGCCTGCCGAAGCTTTAGCGAAGGCAGGCTTCGCCAATAAAAGATCAATCTTCTATTTCGGGCAGGCTTCAAAAAATTGTGTTTAAAAAATTGCTCTTAAGGAATATCAATATTTCGGTTCACGACTAACCTTCCTTCAAGCACAATTCTATTTTCTATTTCGATGGGCGAATCCTTTGCATAAATCAATTCTAATAATATGTCGGTCGCTTTTTCTGCCTGCTGCTGGGGAAACTGCTCTACGGAAACAGCCGGCGGATCATTAAGATAATGTGTGACCGGCAGGTTAGCATAGCTTGCAAAATAAATATCCTTATTGATCTTATATCCTGCTTCCCGTGCATACCTGATCATATCAAAAGCTACGTAATCATTAAAGGCAATTACAGCGTTAGGAACATCCTTAAGTGCAAGTAATTTTTTAATAGCTTCTATGTTCCCCGTTTTAGTAAGATCGGTTTCCACTATTAAATTCCCGTCGACCCGGATACTATGCCTTGCAAGTCCCTGTATGTAGCCCTGCAATCTTTCATCGGTCGAAGACATGCTGCCCGGCCCTTTGATAAATCCTATTCTTTTTAGAGAATGTTTCACCAGCCAGTCCACCATGTCGATCGAACTTTGTTTCAATGAACAGGAAACTTTGTACACATCGTTTGATTCCGGCACACGATCAAAAAAAACAACAGGTATCTTATATTTCTTCAACTCTTCAAAATGTTCATAGCTATCCGTATTTTTTGAAATAGAAACAAGCATGCCATCCACCCGGTGCCTGCGCATGGTTTCCACAATTTTCCTTTCTCTTTCTTTATCATCGTGGGACTGGCCAATCAGTACTGTATAATTATTTTTTGAAGCTGTATCTTCAATACTATTGATCGCCATTGAAAAAAATTCCTCGCCCAAATTGGGTAAAATGACTCCCAGGGTAAATGTCCTGCCTTTTTTAAATGAAATAGCTGCCTGGTTGGGCTCATAATGCAATTCATTGGCAAGCTTTTTTACCTGCATTCGTGTATGCAAACCGATGCTTGGATGATTGTGCAGTGCCCTTGATACTGTTGAAACCGAAACGTTTAACCGTTTGGCGATCTCCTTGATAGTTGCCGGTTTTTGGTCCATGAACGTTTTGCAAGATAGTAAGAATAAAAAATGTTTTTGCCGGTGATGTATCTTTTCTTAAATTAAGCAACAAAACAAATCTGTCTTGCCATGAACAAAGTTTCCGACATTCTTATGCGCAAAGGCGTTTCAGCCATCGCCGTTACTCCCGACGCACCCGTTATCGATGCGTTGAAAATTATGGCCGAAAAAAATATAGGTTCCGTTCTTATTATGGACGCCGGTGAATACCTTGGAATTATTACAGAGAGAGACTACTCACGTAAGGTAATTTTAAAAGGAAAAAATTCTCACGATACAAAAGTGGCAGAGATCATGAGTACAGACCTGCCTCCCGTAAAACCAGACGATACAGTTGAATATTGTATGCAACTGATGACTGAAAAAAATATTCGTTACCTGCCCGTTTTTGAAAAGGAAACTCTTGCGGGAATCATTTCTATAAGCGATGTGGTAAAGCAAACTATTCTTTCACAGCAGGAAACGATCAATCACCTGAACGATTATATTCATTTCAGCCGGTAACATTATAACCGGACTTTTTTGAGAGCGGAAGTAACGCTTTTTAATTATTGAATTTCACCACTTCAAAATCGGAAGCTTTTATTTTTCCCAATTCGTGGAGATCGTCATTATCCCAGTGTTCATCCGGAGCGCCGCTGACATACATATTGCTCCCGATGTCGGCTAGTATCAAACCATATTTTTTCATGGCTTTTAAAATAACCTGATTCGTTGCTGAGTAAGTGCTGACATCGAAATTTTGTTTCAATCTTATTTTGGCTCCGAAGGGTAATGAATATTGTCCGCCGCTGCTGCTGACCTTGTGACGGGCAGGATAAATATATGCCGGCTTTACATTCGAACTGGTCAAAGTGAAACGAATGGCATGATCGATCTCTCCTTTTTGAATTTCATCATATCGAACTAATCCTGCAAAAATGGGAAGACCCGCTGCATCAGCCGATGTCCATGTTTCGGGACGCAATGCATCGGAATTAAGATGGAAGATGGCACCGGAAGAAGCATTCCAATGATCTTTATTTACATGAGCATTGAACAGTTCGTACAAAATTCCATTTTGCATATCAACCGAAATAACATGTGCATCACCTGTACCATTTCCTTCAACCGGTGCATCCAAAGGAATGGCATAAGGACCGGCATCGCTTTCATCACCATAGTCAGTAAAGTTTACATTTATCTTTTGCTGATCACCACAGACGACAACATAAGGAATACCTATCGGCGCACCCTGCCAGGTGCCGCTGCCGAAGTCTGCTTTAAGAGAACTGGTTGAAAAATTCGCGATGATCTGGCTGCTGTAGGGATCCACAGCTTCATTGGAAATATCTTTATTCCATGGATTATCGGAAGGAAAAATTTGAATGTTTTCTGCCTCGCCTTTGGAAGCGTTGCAGGAATTTGATTGTTGCTGACCGGGAACAGGATTTTCTTTTTTATTACAGGCAAGAAAGAAGAACGAAACAAATACCAGGATCAATGCAAGAACTACATACACAACAGTCAGCACAATATTATTTTTCATAGAATCAGAATTGGGCATCGTTAACCAACAAGAATTATACCACCGGCAATTTTCAGGGCTTGTTTTCTTTTTCTTTTACCACAATAAGGTCATTCAATTCTACCTGCATAGGTAATAACCCTATTTGCACCACGGCTCTTTTACCGCGTAGTTCCATCACCTGCCCGACCTGGTGATTTTTTTTCATCATCACTTTGTCTCCTTTTTTTATTTCGCCACCCACCTGTTCAAATTTCGATTCGATCTTCTTCTGCATTTTATTCTGTGTTCTCTGCTCATTCTTTTTAAATAACAATGCCTGGATATTTTTGACAACTTTGTTCTTATCTTCTTCTTTTTTCCATTCAACCACGATCTGTTTTAATTTACGCTCCATGTCTTTCAGATAAGCGATCCTTTCTTCGCTGATCTTATTCTGTTGTTTCAAAAGTTCCACCTGTTGCTGGTGTTTTTCTTTATTCATCACCTGCTGCATTTCCTTTTTCAAACGTTCATTCTCTTTTAAGAGATCATTTAATTCTTTTTCTCTCTTCTGCAAATTCTGCAGATCCTGCTCTGTGCGATTCAATAGTTTGTCCAATTGAAAATGTTCTTCATCCACGAGTGTTCTTGCACGCTGTATCAGGTTTTTATCCATGCCGATCCTTTCCGCAATAGAGAATGTATAAGAACTTCCGGGTTTGCCCGCGACAAGCTGGTACATCGGCTGGAGGTGTTTTTCATCAAAAGCCATAGCGCCGTTGATGATGCCCGGCGTTTTGTTGGCCATTATTTTTAGGTTGAGGTAATGCGTGGTGACAATTCCGTATGCATGTTTTTTTATTAATTCCTGCAGTATCACTTCAGCAAAAGCGCCACCAAGATTAGGATCGCTGCCGCTTCCCAGTTCATCAATAAAAAATAAGGTGCGGCCATTTGCATTTTCTATAAAATATTTCATGTTCAGCAAATGACTGCTGTAGGTGCTCAATTCAAATTCCAAACTCTGTGTGTCTCCAATATGGATCATCAGTTGTTTGAAGATGCCGAATTCAGATGAAGGATGAACAGGCACCAGCAATCCTGCCTGCACCATCATTTGTAAAAGACCCACTGTTTTTAAACTAACCGTTTTCCCTCCCGCATTGGGGCCGCTGATGAGCAATATCCTGTTTCGTTCATCAAGCGTCAGCGAAAGAGGAATGGTGGGTTTATTTATTTTTTGATTATATAATAAAAGCAGCGGATGATAAGCCTGCACCAAATGAATGTGCGATTTATCCATGATCAAAGGATATTCACCTTTTATATCCAGCGCCAGTTTTGCTTTGCCGCGGATAAAATCGTATTCACCAATGATGGCATACCATACAGAAAGCAGCGGTTCATATTTTGAAAGATCATTGGTCAGTTCTCTTAATACCCGGTATACTTCTTTTCGCTCATCATTTTCCAAAGAAAATATTTCGTTGTTCAACCCGATCGTTTCTTCCGGTTCTATAAATGCAGTGCGTCGTGTATCACTTTCGCCGTGCAGAATTCCTTTTACCATTCTTTTTTGTTCTGCAAACACCGCCACCACCTTCCTGCTATTCATAAAACTTTCTTCTATCTCCGCCAGGTAACCCTGTTTGTTTAGTTTGGATATTATTCTTTCAAAAACTTTTCTCAGTTCATTTCTCTTCCGGTACAGGTTCATGCGGATGTTACGCAATGCATCCGAAGCTGTATCTTTTACCTGGCCCTGTTCATCCAACACGTCATCGATCATTTTAAGGATAGCTTTTTCATAATGTGTGGCTTCGATCAATTTCGTCAAACCGGGATAAGCAGTTCTTCTTTCATTATCAAACCAGCGAAAGATTTTTTCCATGCTTTCGGCCAGCCTGCGCAACTGCATGAATTGTTCGCCGGTGAGCACAGCGCCGGGAATACCTAAAAGTTTCAGATCTTTTGAAAGGTTGAGTATATAATCATTGGGAAAGTAAGCAGCGGTTTGCAACAGTTCCCTGTATTCATGGCTCTGGCGGAGCTCCGTTTCAATAAATTCTTTTTTGGTGTGAATGCGGAGTTCCGTTGCTTTTTCTTTGGCATATTCACCGGCGCAATGCGCTACCAATAAGGACCTGATCTTATCAAACTCCAGTTGAATATATGCGGATGTGGGAAATAGTTTCAATCGATGTAAAATTTGGGCAACGAATTTCGGATTTAATTTTTATGTGGATGGTTTTAAAATATTAAGTAATTTAAATACTGATTATACCTTGTCCCTTCCCACTGAATACCCTCACTTAGGTCAAGCACTGATTTTTAAGCCAATGAATTTAACAGCGCAGGTTTATCACTGTGACTGAGAAGCACGGAGTGTGCACAAGAACACAAAAAATCATGGATAAGCAAATAATTTTAAAACCCATTTATCACCGGGGCATAGAATGCATCGGCATTTATTTCGATATCGATTTCGGAATAAAAGAGGCATTGAAAAAAACGAATGCGGCAAAGTTTAGTAACACACACAAATGCTGGTACACTCCATTAACCCAAGAGAATTATTATAAAATATACCCGGTCATAAAACGACTGGCGGCTATCGACCAATCAGCGCTTCATCAATACCTGGCAGACAAGAAGAAAAAATCTGCTTCAGCAGGACAGGCTAATATGCCGGTGAAACCTGAAAGACCATTGATGCTTCAGCGAACGGTTACAGATAAAGAAATGACATATTACCCGGTAAAAACAAACCGCAACATAACAATTTATAAAAACAGAAGGATTCACGAAATAAACGCTCATGTATTACCAATGATGGAGCAGCAATTGAAGCTAAAAGCATACAGCTCTTCTACCATAAGAACTTATTTACAGGAGATGAGCCACCTGCTGGGAATGCTAAAACAAATATCCGCCGATGACCTGGAGCCACAGCATTTGAAAAGATACCTGGTATATTGTTATGAATTGCTGCAACTGAAAGAAAATACACTGCACAGCAGAATTAATGCATTTTACCCCGTTGGATTTAAAAGTAAACAATATGTACTATTATGTTTATGTTCTGCTGAGCGAAACCGATGGTAGGTTTTATACAGGTTATTCATCTAACCTAAGAAAGCGAATCACTGACCATAATGAAGGAAAAGTAATTTCCACAAAAAGTAGAACCCCCTTTCGGTTAGTTTATTTTGAAGGTTGCTTAAATCAGCAAGATGCAACAAGACGAGAAAAATATCTTAAATCTGGTAATGGGAAAATCTATTTAAGAAATCGGATATCAAACTTTTTAAATCCTACGGGGTGAAATTTTATTATGAACAGGTGCTGAAAAGGGATAAATTCTTTTGGGAAATTCCCCGGCCCAAAAAACAACTGATCCTGCCCAAAGTGCTTAGTGAAAACGAAGTGGCAAAATTGTTTAATGCCCTGAGCAATCTTAAACACAAAGCCATGTTATTTACAGCTTACAGCGCCGGTTTAAGAGTAAGCGAGTTAGCGGCATTAAGGATTGAAGATATTGACAGCGGACGGATGCAGATGCGCATTGAAAATGCCAAAGGAAAAAAAGACAGGTATGTAAACCTGAGCCCTGTGCTGCTGGACATACTGAGAGCTTATATAAGAATATATAAACCCAAACCGGTGTATTTCCTTTTTGAATCGGAACAAACCGGCCAGGCATACCCGGTAAGAACCATTCAAAAGATTTTTTACCTGGCCAAAGAGAAAGCCAGGATATCAAAACAGGTGGGCATTCATTCCTTACGCCATAGTTTTGCCACACACATGCTTGAAAAGGGAATTGATATCCGGTATATCAAAGATTTACTCGGGCATTTTAGTATCAGAACTACCGAACAATATCTCCATGTAAAAAAAGAGCAGTTTGTAAATATAGTCAGCCCACTGGATGATTTGTGGCGAAGTGGTAAGATAGAATGGTGATCTACGAAATCTTTCTGCAATATGAATTGCGAACGAGGAAATATTTAATGCTGCATTGCCAGAACTGCAATAAGAATTGCGAATAGCAAATGGTTGATTTTAAAAGAGTAAAATTTATGATCGCCGGATTTACTGGCGTATATTTAAGTGTAAGCTGCGATTAAACCTCATGGAAAAAGTTACTGTAAAATTTAAGAATGCATTATTCATTCCACCGGCTTCCCGCCTACAGTTCGGCTACATATATTTTTATGACCTTATTCATAACGATGGTAAAACAGAAAATAAAACCATTGAAGTTTTCGCTTCTGACGTTTTAACCATGACATGGGGATTGGATTTTTATGAACAAGGATCGAGAGATGCAGAAAAAATACTTTTACAGTTTGCGAAGAAAGCAATTGTTGAGAAATTTAAAGAAGGGACATTAAATGATCGTGAAGAGGTCGTCTTGCTAACATCAACTCAGCCGACAGTTTGTCCATATGACCCAAACGATTTTGTGGTAACCGAGTTGGAAGAATTTATGATTGAGCCCGAAAAAAAAGCTCTCTACCAAGAAATAAAGGATAGTAAACTTGCAGCCTCTATAATCGAGTCAAGAGATATAATCAATGCATTATTTTCTGCAACCCATAGAGAAAAATTATTATTACTCGATCAAGAACGGAATCTCCTAGATTTTTTTAAATCAGCAAAAAGTGAGGAAGAATATTTTCACAGAATCGCATCTCTGGGGCAAACAGCAAGAAATATCAATGCTTCAATTTTGAGAAAAATATTAGAAGAAAAAGACGCGACAATTGGTCCCGTTTCACTTCTAGACAAATTCCTTACATCCATAGGCAAACAAAACAAAAGCATCACAGAAATTTTAAAGCACATCGGCTATATACGAAAGGGCTACCCAATCCATGGTGACAATATTAGAGACGTTTTAGTTGGTTACAAATACTTTAAACTTAAATATCCAGTTGAAGATTTTGAAAATACTTGGACGACGCTACTGAACCAGTATTTACTCGCCCTAAAGCAACTCTATGAAATTTTTGTGAGTATATATTCCGACGGATAACAACCGCAGCTTACATTGGTATTGCTAAAAGCAGGGCTGACGTGCATTTCATCAGCTTTTGTTTGTCTCGTCCTGAAATAGGTTGACTAAAAATCAACCATTTTATGGACATCAAAGAACAAATCATTCAGGAGTATCTACAGCAAGGTTGTGGATACAGAAAACTTCAGGACAAGTATGGCATTAGCCGTACTACGATTTGTAAATGGGTACAAATCTACCAGGGCATTCATGGTTTGGAGCGAACCACCAAACAACAAAACCATTACCTTAGAGATATGGACTCTCCGGAAAAAAAACGACTCCCCAAAAAACATCCGACCGGGCAGGATTTCGAAAAAAAGATTGCTCTTTTAGAAAAGCAACTTCAGTGGGAAAAGCTTCGTGCCGATGCACTGGATACCATGATCAATGTGGCCGAAGAAAAACTTCATATTGCCATCAGAAAAAAGCCTGGAAGCCCACAGTCCAGGAAATGAAAAAGGCAAATCCGTTTGTAAGCTTACAAACCATTTGCCGGCTGTTGGGTTATTCGCCTCAGGCATATCATAAGCATCAAAACAAAACACTTCATAGAAATATGCAGCATGGTCTTATTATAAACGAAGTAGATCGAATAAGAAAATTACAACCACGATGTGGCGGCAGGAAACTGTTTGTGGAACTGCAACCATTTTTTACACAACATCACATTCGTATCGGAAGAGATAAATTCTTTGATGTATTAAGAGAAAATAAATTACTGGTACGTAAACAAAAGCGCAATGTATACACTACCATGAGCAAACACCGTCTTCACCGCTATCCCAACCTGGCTAAGGATTTCACGCCACTGAAAGCCCATGAGCTTTGGGTAGCCGACATCACTTACATTCCGCTCAAACACCGGTTTGCCTACCTGTTTTTGATCACTGATGCCTACAGCAGAAAAATTGTAGGCTTTCATGTAAGCGATGATATGAAAGTGAGCAGTGCTGCAGTAGCACTAAAAAAAGCATTGGTGCAAAAACCTGCCGATGCAATCGTAATGCATCACAGCGATCGCGGTCTGCAATACTGCAGCACAGAATATGTATCCTTATTAACAAAAAACAATGCACTCATCAGCATGACTCAAAACGGCGATCCTTATGAAAATGCCATTGCTGAAAGAGTAAATGGTATGTCTCGTCCTGAAATAGGTTGACTAAAAATCAACTTAAAATGGACATCAAAGAACAAATTATTTTAGAGTACCTGCCGTTGGCTGCAACTTAAAGACAGTATTACCAAACATCAGAAATTACTATTTGGCAAGGAAAGATTAGACTTATGAGAGAGAAAGAAGCACTATCTGCTATGTTTAAATAACTTTCAATGGATCTCACTTTGCTTCAAGCCACAAATGATCATAAAATTGTAATAGAGAACCTGATGCAATTTTACATTTACGATTTTTCGGAGTATGTCAGATATGATGTCGAGGACAATGGATTATTTGCGCCCTATCCCGATTTAAACGACTATTGGAAGGAAGACAATAATAAATTCCCGTATATAATAAAGAAGGATGACAAATATGTTGGTTTTGTATTCGTAAAATTTATCAGCTCAAAAGACCGAAGTTATTTTTCGATAGCGGAATTTTTTATTTTGAAAAAGTACAGGCATGAAGGAATTGGTAAAGCAATTGCCATCAAAGTTTTTAATTTACATAAGGGACAATGGGAAGTGTATCAAAAAGACAGTAATAAACCGGCTCAAATATTCTGGACCAAGGTCATTTCGGAATATACAAAAGGACAGTTTAAAGAACGTTTAGAAAACGGAAAACGAATACAGAATTTTGAAAACTAACAAAAGGAAACAATTTACTCCAGGCAACATTCGTCTGGAAAACGAAAACTGTCGGGGTATTGCTCTTCGGCATTATAGCGAACACAGCTTTGAGATTGAATCGTTCCCCGGTATCAGCTCTTTCGCATCCCGGAGTTAGCATGCAATGTACAATAACACCCATTTAGTGGTTCTATTTTGTTTTCAACAGCCAGCGTCTTTATTTTTGTTTGTAATAAAATGATCGGATATGAAATTGAATAGTTTGTTTGTTGTAGTTTTTTTATGGACAGGGTTCAGCGCATATGCACAGGAGGTATCCGGACTGGACAGTGCGATGCACCGGCTTTCAGAAGAAAAAGACCCTCAAAAAACGGTGGTAATGATGAACCAGGTCATTAAAGATTACAGGCTTGATAAAAATAAAGATGCCGAGACATTCGATGTGTTGTATGGAACCGCGGCTGTAAATTTTGCAATGAATCGCAACTACGCTCAATTTGAAAAATATATTGGTTTGATGCGTAATAAATTCAATCAAACTTCTTTCATGAATATGGCTGCAAGTAAAATGCTGAATGATACTGTCGATGCAGCCCGTGCAAACCTGATCGCCAAAAGGACGCTGACGCTCTACCAATCGATCAAAAATGATACAACTGCCCGGCCAAAAGATTTTTCCAAAGAGGATTGGGCACGCTTTATGAATTTTGCCCAGTATCCTTATTACGATACGTATGCCGAGTCATTATTCGCATTAAATAAATACGACGAAGCGCTTCATTATCAAAAAATGGCTTTCCCCGGCGATCCCGACGAAGGAGTGCCCACATCGGTGGAACGGTATGCTAAACTTTTGGAATTAACAGGCAAAAAAGATGAGGCCAAACAACTGCTTTTAAAAATGGCAAGGCGTGGAAGATTAAATAAAGGAATGACAGAACAATTGCAGTCCATTTATATTTCTGAAAAAGGCAGTGATGCATACCTGGGCGCTTACCTGGACAGCCTGCAAAAAAATGTGCAGGCAACACTGGCTGAAGAACTAAAAACAAAAATGCTGGATGAAACGGCCCCGGCTTTTTCTTTAAAAGACATTAACGGCAAAGAAGTAAAGCTTTCCGATTTTTCGGGTAAGATTGTAGTGTTGGATCTTTGGGCTACATGGTGCATACCATGCATTGCATCCTTTCCTGCCATGCAGTTAATGGTAAAAAAACATCCCGAGGTAGCATTCCTTTTCATTGACGTGGAGGAACAAGACGCAAACCCGTTGGCCAAAGTAAAAAGCTTTATTGAAAAAAGGAATTATCCCTTCATCGTATTGATCGACGAACCAACGGAACTCAATTCTCCAAAGTACAAAATCACATCTGCGTACAAGCCCAATGGCATACCTGCAAAATATATAATTGACGAGAATGGCATACTTAGATTCAAAACCAGTGGCTTCGATACCGATACAGAACTAATTAATGAACTGGAAGCTATGTTTTCGATCTTAAAATTATCAAAGCAGCCTCATGCAGGTGCCAATTGAAGTCGGGTGATTCTTAACTTTAAGAAATAAAAAAGCAAAATGACAACCAATAAGGATAAACCATTTTTCGCTCCCCAGCTTTTGATCAATAATGGCATTAAGGACATTTCTTTTTATACCAATGCATTTGGCGCAACAGAAAATCTTTGTTTATATAATGATGATGGCAGCATTCATGTTGCAGAGTTATCTATTGGCGGAACTATATTTCACATACATGAAGTAACGAAACTTTACTTCTTTTCTCCCGGCAAACACAATGGAACAACGTGCATAGTTGGTCTATTTGTTCAGGACGTTCATGCCGTTATGAAGAATGCGATCAAGGCGGGTGCAAAAGAAGTGTCACCAACGACAGATTATGAGTATGGCTATCGCCAGGGAGAAATTGAAGATCCATTTGGACATCACTGGCTAATAGAAAAGAAAATTTCATAAGTGCGTAGTGCAATAAACCAAACGCCATTACAAAAAGCATTGCATTTCTTTTTAACAAAAATGATTGCAGGTGTTATTGCTATTGTTGCACTGGTCGCTTTCATAGAATGGTTACGCTCTTCCTTACTTGACAAAACAAATTTGCATGATGATACAAAAGCACTCATCGTAGCAATAACAGAAGCAACCGCCGTTACAGCATGTTACATTTTTCTTTTCAGAGCGTATGAAAAAAGACGCATTCATGAATTGAGCGCTTTAAAAGCGGGTAGTAATATTATCCTCGGTTTTTTGACGGGTATTATATTGCAATCGCTTTTCATTTTATTTATCTGTTTATTCGGAAATTTTTCGGTTGTTACGATAAACCCGTTTTCAACATTGTTATCTCCGATTGCTTTTGCATTAGCAGCCGGGTTTGTAGCGGAAATCATAATAATAGGTGTGGTTTTTCGCTTACTGGAAGAGCAAACGGGAACTGTAATTGCACTGATTATTTTTGTAATACTGTTTGCTGTTCTTCATATAAATGTTAAAGGGGCTACCCCGGTATCTGTTGGCGCCACGGCTATGCAGGCAGGCTTTTTGCTTCCTGCTGCTTACGTGTTCAGGCGTAGTTTATGGATTCCTGTTTTTTTACATTTTGGTTGGGATCTTGCAGAACCCGGCATCTTTGGAGGGATCAATCCAAGCAGTTCTTTAACACAGGGATTGTTGACCAGTAAAATTTCGGGTAATTCTTTATTAACCGGAGGTGTAAACGGACCACAAGATTCACTGTCATCCTTATTACTTTGTTTACTTGCGGGAATTATCTTTCTATTAGCAGCCAGGCGAAAAAATAATTTGATAAACCCACGTTGGCGAATGACTGGCGCTAATACACGTATTGCGGCAGGCAAAGCCGGACGAATCCCAACACCAAAGGAGTAAGTGCAGGCGAATATTCTAAAGTACAAAAGCTGAATCTCATTGATAATTTTGGAGTGCCGATTTGAATATGGAACAAAACAAAAAAATAAAAGAACCGGATAATACAGCCGTAAGAACTGCTTTATGGAGAGCATTGCATGTCCAGGTTGACGCAAAGCCACATATACTTGAAGACGAGACAGGATTAAAACTGGTAGCACCGAAGGATGATTGGCGCCAACGTCCTGATATGAAATTTACAAAACGACTGCGGGCATCTGTTGTGGCCCGTGGCCGTTTTATTGAGGACCTCGTTATTGAAGAAAGCAAACAAGCAATCAGCCAGTATGTTATTCTTGGTGCAGGGCTTGATACGTTTGCGCAACGCAGACCCGATGTTGCTTCCAAACTACAGGTATATGAAATTGATCAACCCGGCACACAGACATGGAAACAACAACGATTAATTGAAGTTGGTTTCGACATCCCGCGATGGTTGCATTTTGTTTCTGTTGATTTTGAAATTTCATCCTGGTGGGAGAAATTATTGAAAGCATGGTTTGACATTGGCAAGCCTGCTGTTGTTTCCTGCACAGGAGTGAGTTTGTATCTTACAAAAGATGCCATTACTTCTACGCTGCAGCAAATAGCATCGCTTGCACCCGGCTCAACACTTGCCATGACATTTTATTTACCGATGACTCTGCTGGATGAGGAAGACAAACCTATGCAGGAAATGGCGGAGAAAGGTGCTCGTGCAGCCGGAACTCCAATGATAAGTTTTTTTGCGCCAAATGAAATATTGGATTTAGCAGGAAAAGCAGGTTTTAAAGAGGCAAAAACAATATCTACAAAAGATATGGAACAATATTATTTTATGAACAGAACCGACGATCTTTTACCTGCAAGCGGAGAAGTATTTCTATTGGCAAGAACGTAGACAACAAAATGCAAACTTCAACATGTCTGCAGCAATTGCGGACGTACCCACCCAGTTAATAATCATTCATTGCTTAAGGATATTTTAATTAAACCATTCAAAATGCAACACTATTTTTTAGGTGCAAAACCAATGCTACTATGTCTTTTTATCGCCACCTTATGACGAATCGGGGGCATGGCTCTAATAAGTGATGGTCATCTTAACTAAATCTGAATACACTTAAAACAAAAATGGCAAGCAACATCATCAATTGAAATGCATAGTACAAGTTCATCTTTGATTTAACTGAACTTAGGTCCTTACCCGCGTCATTGCCCCTTGATAATATTTTTTTCAGTTTTATATTTTGCGGTCTTGCAAAAAGCAAAGCATTCAATATGATCAGAAGCACAAGCACCATCTTTATACGAAACCAAAGCTGGGAGTCAACAGCTCCGTGTAATATAAGAACCATTCCAATTCCTGTTAAGATAGTGAGCATTCCCCCAATACCGGTTATTCGTTCAAAACCCAAAGTGGTCGAGTTGATAACTACGGCCCTGTTCCTGTCTGTCCCAATACAATTCCAGAATTGCCTTGAAATAACATAATTTATCAATGTTGTTCCGCCCAGCAAAACAATGCCCGCAATGTGCAGCACTAAACAGATCTGTAATAACGTTCCCATAATATATATTTTAATAAGCTACTTCGATAATAGATTTATAAGTATTCGAATCATCAATATGATGAAGCATAAAATGCGCAAGGTCGGCTCTTGAAATACTTACACAATGCGATAACCATTCATTCACTGAAAACCTGTATTTACCTTTCAGGCTTCCATTGGTAAGCCTGGGCGGGCGAACAACCGTCCAGTCAAGCCCGGTTTCCTTCAGTTGCTTTTCCATGCGCAACACATCGGTGTACGGGTTTTTTAAAATGCGCTGTAACAATTTGGTGAGTATGCGGTAAATAAATGAAAGCTTCGGGTTGGTCTCTACAGCAGCGGCTGAAACACACAATATGCGCTTTACATGATGTGTTTTCATAGCGCTTATTATGTTGCAAACTCCCTGTGAATACACGGTAACATCTTTAACAGTTCTGAAACCCAATGCTGAAAGCACAGCATCCTGTTCGTGCATTGCCGCTTCAAAACCCGGTAGCTTCAGTACATCTGCTTTAATAACCAAAAGATTTTTATGTTGAATGTTCAGCGCAGCAGGATTTCTTGCTACTGCTGTAATTAAATGCCCCGCGTTAAGCGCCTGCTGAATAATCTGCATTCCTGTACCACCTGTTGATCCAAAAACAATAAGCTTCATAAATTAATTTCTCACCACAAGACTATCCATGAAGCATTACTGTGACAGGTATACAAGGTTTTTTATTTTTTCTTTATTGCTGTGCACATATATGTTGCAGATACTGTCATTTCTTATTTCAAGTGTAATAAGGCTGAGAGGTTTGCCATTTGTAAAACATGCAAGCGCAGGCATGTTATTTACTAAAACAGGTTTACTTGTAAACCCGGGAACAAGTTGCTGAACAGTCTGCACAATACTGATCACAAACTTTGCGACATGTTCTTTACCGGCAATCGGTTTGCGTAACGCCTGTATGGTGCGCCCATTCACTGTGAGTGCAGAACCGCCGCCATCAGTAACCATTTCAATATCTTCCTGCAGCAATGTTATCAATCCATCCATATCGCCTTCATTGCATGCATGTAAAAATTGTTTAAAGATACGTTCATGGGTTGCCATATCAATTTCAAATCGCCGCCGGTCATCTTTCAAATGCTGATGCGCTCTTTTAAATATCTGCCTGCAGTTATCATTTGTCTTATTAATGATCTCGGCGATCTCATCATAGTCATAAGAAAATATCTCTTTCAGCAAAAACACAGCCCGTTCCCGGGCAGACAATTTTTCAAGCATCATCATAATACCAATAGATAAAGGATGAAACATTTCAACACGTTTATGAGCAGCCTGCGTTTCATCTGCTATCAAAGGTTCCGGTATCCAGGGGCCGATATAGCTTTTTCTCTCCCTTTTTATTTTGTCAAGATGCGTAATGCATTTATTGGTAACTGCTTTTACCAGGTAAGATTTCGGATGAATTACAGTAGCTTCATCAATCGCAAGCCACTTTTCAAAAGTATCCTGAACAATATCTTCAGCATCAGCGACAACACCCAGCATATTGTACGCAACAGAAAAAAGCAATGACTTGTATTCAAGAAATGTATCCGTTTTTGTCATAACCTATAAGACAAATGAGTTTTAACTTTTGTGACAAATTATGCATTAATGCATATAAATATTTTTTTCGGCAGTTATTTTTTGATTGTACAACCGGCTACTTATTCGTTTATCTTTTTTATTATTTGCTTTTTCCAGTTTATGATAATACAAATATGAAACAACCAGTATACACAGAAACCCTAATGGGTCCACTATAAATGGAACGACCGGATCGCCAGTGGAAAAATGGGCAATGCAGGCTGAAACTAAAGTAATTGCAAAACCAAAATAGGCAAACTCTTTTATTCTAGCAGGCAGATTGGGTATTAACAATACGAATAGTCCCAATATTTTTGCGACGGTAAGTTCTATCTTAAAATACTGAGGTAATCCGAGGTGCACAAAAGCCCCTTCCGGAAACGGGTAGCGATCGATAAAAGTAAAGTTGATCACACTAAACACCATGACAGCACTTACAATTCCTGTAGAGGTCCAATAAATTATTTTATCTTTTTTCATAATTAATAACTATTATTTCCACATTAGACAACCCGGGCGTTTTTTTGTGACAGTCATGCTTCAAAATATTTATTGATGACAACTGCATTGAACACCAATTTAGATACGTGCATAATGGTTTGGCTTTATTCTCCGGAAACGTGTCGAACATTTCTATCCTGCCGTTGCTCACAATAACCACTCAATTATATGTGATACGAAATGAAGAGAAATATCTGCTTAATGCTTTAGGTAAATGAATGATGCTCATAAAGAAAAAGAGAACGATGAAGAAAATTATTTATATCTACCAATTGGCTGACGGGTGCTTGCCCTAAAGTTTCAGCATGCAGACAGGTCTAAAATTCAACATTATCTTTACCAGCATCAAAAAACACTAAAAGATTGCCGGCATTAAAATATTGCGTTTACGTTATCGAGTTAAAGAAACAGGTATTTTCAGAAAACTACCGTTTTCGTGCAGCCAATCCACAATTTAACGGAGTGCTCGAATGTCTTTATGTTGGCATGACGAGCAAGACTCCTGCGGAAAGATTTAAACAACATAAGTCAGGATACAGAAATAAAAAAGGTCATAACCTGTCGTCTTCTATAGTCCGGAAATTCGGTTCCTACCTGCGACCCAGCCTGTACGATCATTTGAATATAAAACCAATGACAAGACAGCAGGCACTGAAAATGGAAGAAAAACTTGCCTGGGATCTGCGAAGAAAAGGATATGCGGTTTGGTTTAATTGAATGCCGAAGCTTATTGACAGATCAGTAGATATATTTATTTTCGAAAAGACGACTCATAGAAATCATATTATCCAAATCAACTCTTTTTAAAAATGCAGCTCTCGATTCACCTGGTAACGAAAGAACTTTTACCCGATTTGGAAAAACTCTTCGGAAAACAAGGCGCCTGCAATGGTTGCTGGTGTATGTATTGGCGAATTGGGCCGGACTACCACAAGAGAAACAGATCACTAAACAAAACCGATCTTCAGCAAATAATTTCTACAAATAACCCAATTGGATTACTTGCTTTTTTGGGTGCCACGACGGTAGGTTGGTGCCAGCTTACACCAAGGCAGTACCTTTCATGGCTTATTAAAAACGGGTATGGGAACTTTAATTACGGTTCGAATGTTTGGTGTATTTCCTGCTTTTACATTAAGACGGGTTATCGCAGAAAAGGTATCACGCTTGCATTGATAAAGGCGCCGGTCGATTACGCTAAAAAAGGCGGTGCTGATTTATTAGAGGCGTACCCGCGACAATCACCCAATTCATTTACGGGATACCCGTCAACTTTTTCAAAAGCCGGATTTAAAATTGCCGGAGAGGCAAAATATGGAAGGACCATTGCTTCTTTTAAAATTCAAAAAAAATAATCAACTAAAGCAACAAAGCAATTTTATTTGTAAAACTATTATTATGTTGAACAATGTATTGGCAGAATTTTATGAAAGAGACATTCGCAGGCTGATCGAAGAAGTGAAATTATTTAAAGATGAAAAAAACCTCTGGAGAACTGAAGGGCAAGTAAAGAATTCAGCAGGCAATCTTGTACTGCATATCATCGGGGGCACGAATTACCTTATAGGAACTACCTTGGGAAATACCGGTTATGTACGTAACCGCGACCAGGAATTTATTCAAAAAGGAGTGGAACGAAAAATTCTTATAGCCCACCTGGAAGAGCTTATTATTATGATCAATAAAACACTGAAGGCACTTACGTCACAACAAATGGAAGGTGAGTTCCCGATATTTTTTGACAAACCAAAAACTTCCACCATTTATGTACTGATGCAATTGTTACTGCATTTAAATTATCACATGGGGCAAATAAATTATCTACGCCGCATTTTGGAATAAAAAATCCGTCCCGACTTGTCGGGACGGATTCCAAAGTAACGCGAATTAATTTTCATCATTTGGAAGCCATCGCCTCGCCATACGAGTCATAATATTCTTTGTGCTCATGTAATTTTCCATCTTTAAAATGAAATACCATAGCCCAATCTCCTGAATAAGGGTTACCTGTCTTTTTTGATTTTGCATCCCAGTGCCCCAAGGCAACAACCTTGTTGCCTTCTGAGATATACTCATTGATTTCAAATTTGGGAAAATCTTTGTTCGCATAAATTTGTTTGAAGAATTCCGCAACTCCGCTTTTACCTTTGAATACCTGTGCGTACGGGAGTATATCAGTTGGCCCGGGACAGGTCCATTTGATATCATCAGTGCACATGTCAAGAATAGCCTGGACATTTCCCTGTCCAAAATAATCATAAACTGCCTGTGCAAGGTCTTTGTTGGTCATTACAGCTGCTTCCATTTTTTTTGGTTTAATTGTGATTGATGAATTGATTGTCTAAATGTGAGTCAATAAATCCGTAAAAACTTTAACCTGGGTTAAAATCATATTACCTGTGTGAAATTCTTCTTCGTATGCGGCTGAGCGATGGGCCTGCAATGCCGAGATAAGAAGAAATATGATAAAGAGGAATGTTGTCAATGATATCAGGATGCATTTCGACCAACTCGATATAACGTTGCTCCGCTGATTTAAAAACGAAACTTTCAGCACGATCAACTGCAATGTCAAATGCTTTTTCAGCCATCAGTCTTCCGAAACGTTCCCAGCCATGTGATTTTTTATACAGCGATTGCAGATCTGCCAATGTAATGCAAATGGCGCGGGCATCTGTCATGGCCACTGTATTATACTCGCAGGGGCTTTGATGAATAAAACTTTTGTAAGTGACCACCACTCCAAGAGGAGGAAAAAGAAAAAGGTTGATCTCTTCACCATTCTTACCGACCAGGTAAGATCTGAAATAACCTTCCATTGTAAAACCAAGATACCGGCAAATGCTTCCTACGGGGTTGTATATCTCGCCCTTTTTATAGGCCTGTATTTTCCAGCACGGAAGCGAAAGATTGAAATCATCTTCATCAAGTAGTGCGAAATGCGAAAGCATATTTTTCACGGTGTCCATATCTGCCATAGAGATGTATTTATAATTAAACGGTAAATCTTTAACGAGTGACTTTCAAAGGGCAGATCGCTTAGAGCAGGATGTATAGGGTGTGTTCGGGTACGATGTATTTGTCCCGGTTGATGAAAGATAAGACTTTTCCGATTGCTCCTGCGAAGAACAATGGAACGCCGAATTATTCTTTGTTCTTAGCTGCTTTGCTGTCCCGGGTCTGCAACAGAGCCTGCAATTGTTGTTTTCCTTTTTTTGTAGCGTATGGCAAAAGCAATTGCGCTACCAATGACAAGTAATGATTTTTTTGTTGCTCGCCTGTTAAATGCTTAAAAGACACACGGGCCTCCGAGATCCAAAATCGCAGAATAATTGCCAGTGAGGATGTTAAAAAATCAAATACTTTTTCTTCCTTAACTAAAAGATATCCTGATTGGGCAAGAACAATAAGATTTGCCCGGTGTGCACCATACCTGTTCTTCTCAGTTTTCTTATACCGGGTCAGCATTCTTTTATTATTCTCCATCAAATGCACAAAACTTAAAAACAGGCAACGGTATTGCATTTGATTGGTCAGCATCCTATCAAGGGATTTGAAATAAGTATCTATTGTATGGTTCTTATTTTCAAAAATCGTTTGGGAGTTTAGCTTTGCCAGATCCCCGGACAACCGAAATACCAGATCATCTTTTGTGGGAAAGTAATAGGTAATGTTGCTCACTCTCATGCCAAGGTCTGCGGCAAGCTCTCTTAACCCAACATATTCTATGCCCCGCTCATTAAATAATTCAAGTGCCCTTGATACGATTCTTTCTTCGGTGCTTAATATTAATTTGGACATTGTCCAAAATTACATACTTTTGAAATAGGCTCATAAAAAATTACCTGCCCTGTACCTATCATTAAAAACCATTAAGATGACAAGAACAAGACAATTTTTTTTAATGGCCGCCCTGTTTTGCTGGGCAATTATTGTTGGTGCGTTCGTCTATTCGCATATCGCTTATCTCCCGGGTTACCTCTTTAATCTTCCTCAGTCAAATGCACTGATAAAAAGCAAGTATGGTATCAACGACGGTCTTGTATGGAAGCTGGTACATCCCCTGGCAATTATTGTAACGATCATCACACTGGTCTTGAACTGGCGTTTAAAGGCAAGAAGAAAGTTACTGCTCGTGTCTTCGGGTATATACCTGTTGGCGATCATAGCGACTTTTATGTACTTCGTACCTGAATTATTAAGGTTTGCTGCTCTAGGCATTAACTCTCCGCACACTCCTGCTTTGTTGCACGAAGGCAATACCTGGTTCATATTAAGTATTGTAAGAGGGAGCTTTATGTGTGTTGGTTTTGTATTGCTGTTGATAGCACACAGCAGGAGCAACAGTCAGCCTTCATCAGATTAACCCTACTGAACATTTAATGCTGAATAATTCATTCAAAAAATAAATTATGAAATTTACATTACCCCATACGATAGACAGCGGTCACGGAGAAAAAATAATTTTTAAAGAAATTATTCATGAACCCGACGGAGATAAAGTAATTGCAGATGGATTTTGCGCACCTAAAGCGGGCCCGCCTACGCATGTCCACTTTAAACAAGACGAAGGTCTTACGCTGATCAAAGGAAAAATGTGCTATCAGATTGCCGGAAAAGAAATTCAATATCTTGATGAAGGGCAATCGGTTACCTTTTACAGGAACACCCCTCACCGTTTCTGGAATGCCGGCGATGAGGAAATGGTAATTTCCAGCTGGATAAAGCCTGCAAACAGCATCATATTTTTTCTTTCGACACTGTATGATGCACGAAAAAGATCAGCTTCACAAAGACCAGAGCCTTTCGACGCTGCATATCTTACCAAAAGGTATAAAAATGAATATGCATTAATTGAGTTGCCCGCATTTGTAAAAAAAGTAATTATTCCAATCATTTACCAAATCGGAACTGTGCTGGGAAAGTATAAAAAATTTAAAGATGCACCTGAACCCCTGTAAAAGAAAACAGTTGTCAATAAATTTCTTTAAACCCGGCATAAAAGAAAAAGCCAGTGATACACTGGCTTTATTGATCTAAAATCTTTTTCATAAACCGGCAAGCAATCTTATACCTCTACAGGCATCGAAACAGTAATAGGTTCGATGACCGTATGTTTTTGCTTGGCAACTTTTTCCATTACTTCCGGGTCGCTCAGTAAAGCCTTCATTGCATCCATATCAAAAACCTCTGCAACTATAACAATTGCATTTGGATCGTCAGTGTCCCGAAACGTTTTGAACCCTGATGAAAATTTTGCAAATAATTCTACCCTGTCCTGGTGCCCTTTCAGCCATGTGTCAAAATTCCCGACCCTATGGCGAGCTACAACTGTTGGCATTTTAAAAAATTTAATGTTGGTGCTTACTCTAAACAGTTTTCAGCATCCCGGGCCTTGTTATTTATTTGGTGTCGCTGTTCGGCTTTGGCGACTTGATATGGCAAGTACGGGTTGCCTCTTGAATTTATTTATACGAGCTGTTATTATCCAACGCAAAGAAAAACTCATCAATAATTATCAGTTCTGCTGTTGTCTGCGTCCCCATACCCAGCTTCCGCCACCATATATTCAAGTACCGATAATGCTGACGCAACAGATGTTGAGTTTAGATGGGCAGATTATAAATAGTGCGAGCAGTTGGAAGGTAAGGTTTTTTTGTTTGCTGCGAAGAACTATGGAAGGAAGATGCTGATAATTGAATACTACAGCAGTGTATATAATTCTTTGAGGAGCCGTTTTACTTAAAAGACTGAAACCAACCCGCGGTGCCCCCGGTCAGTTTCCTTGCATTAGTAAACCCTGATTCACGCAATTGCCGCAAGGCGTTATCGGATTTCGTCGAACCTGTTCTGCATGCAACGACAATATTTTTGTTTTTAGGAATTTCAGCAAACCGATTTCTTAAATCTTCTGCCGGAATATTAACAGATCCGGGAATATGGTTTCTTGCAAAATCTTCTTTCCTCGTTAAGTCAATAAGAAAAATCTGGTCAGATGATTGTTTTAGCGATTGATCGAGTTCTGCAACATTAATGACATTTTCCATCATGTTTGTTTATTTAACGCAAAGATTGTTCATTATCGGGGTATTTCCTTCTTTAATACGAAGAACAATGAAAGAAAGATGCATAAATCTTCACAGAAAGCCGCAAACGTCAAAGAATTCTTTCCATCCCGATATTCAGCGGGGTTGAGCACCCTTGTACATTTAGTAATTCTTTTTAGCTGTTCACCGAACCTTGCATGAAAGAAAAAAGCCAATGATACACTGGCTTTTTTGATCTAAAATCCTTTTCATAAACAGACACGCAATCTCATACCTCTACGGGCATCGAAACGGTAATAGGTTCGATGACCGTATGCTTTTGTTTGGCAACTTTTTCCATTACTTCCGGGTCGCTCAGTAAAGCCTTCATTCCATCCATATCAAAAACCTCTGCAACTATAACAATTGCATTTGAATCATCAGTGTCCCGAAACGTTTTGAACCCTGATGAAAATTTTGAAAATAATTCTACCCTGTCCTGGTGCCCTTTCAGCCATGTGTCAAAATTCCCGACCTTATGGCGAGCTACAACTGTTGGCATTTTAAAAAATTTAATGTTAGTGCTTACTCTAAACAGTTTTCAGCATCCCTGGCCTTGTTATTTATTTGGTGTCGCTGTTCGGCTTTGGCGACCTTGCGGGCAAGTACGGGTTGCCTTTTGATTTATTGATACAATCGATGTTATTTATCTAACTCAAAAAGAAACGCATCAATAGTTATCTGCTCTACTGTTTGTCTGCATATATTCTCTTACCGGTGATGCGAATGCCAACAGGCGCTGAGTTTAGATGGGCAGATTATAAATAGTGTGAGTATATGAAAGATAAGGCTTTTTTATTTGGTGCGAAGAATTATGGAAGAAACGTCCTGTACCGGGCACAGGCGCAATCCTGCTTATGTTTTATACAGAGTGTTTACTTGTACTTAGCCCGGTAATGTTTAATTGAGCCCGCTATCAATTTTTTCAAAACCTCAACATTGATGTCTTCCACTTTTTTAATATATACACAAGCCTTGGCTGTCTTATGCTTTCCAAAGTTCTTGAGTAACTCTTCCTTTCCATCAAAGTTTGCAATGTAAAGAGCAAATTCTGCTTTCCTTGGAGAAAAGCCCACTAAAGGAGCATCTCCTTCATGACCGCTTTCATATTTATAATGATAACTTCCAAAACCTATGATGGCAGGCCCCCACATTTTAGGATCAAACCCTGACTGTTTCTTCATGATCTCTATTATGGCAAGACAATCTTTTTGTTCTTGTTTGTCTTCAATTTTCTTGACAAAAGCTGAAACACTATTTGTTGTCTCAGTAGTTTTTGCTTTCGGTTTTGCCATGTGTTATTTTTTTGCCAATACAAATAACTTTCTTTAGCGAAGTCCCTGAACAGAAAGTTAAGGATTTTAAAGAGATGTCACGCAAAGGCGCAAAGATTATAAGACGCTAAGAAAAACCTTTGCGTCTTGGCTCCTTGGCGTTCTTTGCGAGAAATATTTTTTTCGGTTGTTGCTGCGAAGAACTACATGAAGAAAATCTTACAGCTTTCCAAAGCTGATCCGGAGATCTAATCTCCGAATAGCATTCGAACATTTTTTATTTTATTGAACACTAAGCACAGCGGGGGAGACTCCGGAAGCACGAAAATCATTTTTTATTTTATGGAACACTAAGCACAACGGGGGACACTAAGGACAACTGGACTGAGATTACTGAATAGTCTCCCAGTTTTCAGGATCACTAACCCATGTATCAATAATATTGAATAATTCTTGAATAGTAATTGATGATTTTGATTGAAACTTGTTGTCAAATTTGTATATGCCACCATTTTTATCCATAACGATATAAAACATTTCATTTTTTTTCCTTTTTATACGTCTGGATTCTGAAACGTTATGTTTATTCTAAGCGTAAATGGTAAAAAGTCTTCACTCAATGGATTATGATGTGTATGAAATAAAAGATCTACCATCTTTAATTTTCGGGCTATTAGGTGAGAAGAAATAAAAGTGAAAATTGATTTGAAAATAACCTGCCTCTTTTTCACTGCAACGAAAGTTACACAAAGGAATGTCTTCGTTTTTAGAAAATTTAGTAGTTGATTTAATTTTTTAAATCCACGTTGGCAGGTTTAATACATTGCTTAACCTTACTGATAATGAGACTCCATATTTTTTTTCAAGAAGTCTCAAAAAATCAACTATTTCATACATGAATTTTTGAAAAATTGGCACCCTAGTTTCAAAGTATCCAATATCAGTAGTCCTTACAAGTAATGATTTAGCTTTTCCTTGTTTGATTCTCTCAAGTATTCCATCAATTTTGGAATCCGCTTGAGTTTGCCGGGCAGAAGAAATTGAAAACAGATTTTTTATTAGGGCAATCATTTCATTAGCGTCCTGGGTCCTGCCGGATCATCACTACAAAGGGCTGTCAGGGCTCTGGAACTTGTGAGATATTCCTCTTTAATGTTTTGTGGATATTTTACGAATCTCCAATCTAAAGGCTTAAACCATCCTTTGGGGATCTTTCTGCCACCATCCAAATAAGAAGCTGTGATAACATATAAATGTCAAACCAAGGAAGTATTTCTTCATTACGATACATCATTTGATCTGGACTAAATCTAATATTGCCAACAGGATGGTCATCAGGTGTGATTCGATCTTCTTTCTCATCATAAATTAGCGTAAAATCAATCAGTACTGGCTCGCCATTTACAATTACAATATTATCGGGTTTAATATCTCTATGCACAACACCTGCTCTATGTATCAGACTAAGCCCATCAAGCAATTTCATTATTATTTCAACTGCCTTTTCAACTATTAAATCGGGATTATCAATATTATCGTCCTTAAATTTTTCCCAATATGTCCTGAAATCTTCGCCTCTTTCGCTTATATACCAATAAGGGTGTTCAGCAGAATATGTCAAGAATATTTACAATGTTTTTGTGTTTTTTTATATGTCGCATCAGTCATATTAGAATTTTCTCTCTGAAACCTTTTTATATCCTCTTAATTGTGCCTTTTTAAATACCGAAATACTCCTTCTTTTGAATCAGACTTTCTTTTTACTTCTACAACTACTGCCTGTCCAGATTGTTTAGCAGAAGTTTCCTTGAAACAGCCAATCGTCTGCCTTGCTTTTATCAAAAACTTGTTTAGCTTCCTCAAGAGTCATTGCGGTTTTCTATAAATAACGGTAAAATTAAAACGAAAATTATTTAGTGCTGCGAAGAACTAGGGAAGATAGATGTACAGCTTTTCCAAAGCTATTCTGGAGATACAATCTCCGGATAACGATTGATCATTTTTTATTTTATAGAACACTAAGTAAAGCGGGGAACACTAAGCACAGCAGGGGAATCTTTTTTGGCGTAAACATGAATAAGGCCATGGTGATTACTGATAATGTTTATATGTTTTAGAGGCTTAAATCTATTATTTTTCTTCAGCGATAGTATCTCCCCAAACATAAACTTGATAGTCATCTTTTCTACATTCTTTAGGATAATACTCTGGATAATCACTTCCAACAACACTGGCATTTCAATATTTGGATACTGTTGCATTCGTGGTTTGATAATTTCTCCTCCAGTTGGAATCGGAGTAGCAATCCGAAGAGAAGCTTTTTTTATGCCTTTTTGTAATCTTAAAACTGGCCGAGTCCTTCCGTCTTGTGTTTTTTCTAAAAAACGTTCGTGCTCAAATAGTATATGTAATTTTCGTTTTTGTCCTCCTAAAACAAAATAACATTTTGCCCCAGTTAAGTTTGCAATCAACTCTAATCTTATCATGTCCCACATAACATCAGCGACGCTTATAACCATGTTTGTCCTATCCACTTTGATTCAACAGCAACTGTGATATTTCCTTTGTCAACAATTACAAAATCAAGTTGAGGAGGTCGTCCAGGTGTCTTTTTAGCTTGTGTTAAAATAGGATGATTATATTCGGCAATAACTTTACGGTCAAATTGACCGTGTAAAATGTTACCAATAGGCGCAGTTAAATATTTTTCAGAAAATAACTCATACCGTCTACTATGAAATTCATAAAAAAGCCAACCTGCTACACCTTCTGCTAATTTTCTTGCAATATTCATAAACTTTTATTGACAATTCTTAAAGATACGATGCTCATCCCTGAGGCGAATAATAAATTGAACAACCTAATGAAGACCTCTTGATGTAATTAACTGGGAAATATATTTAATGTCAGAAATTATTTGCTGATATGTGTGATGTATTGTCGGTGTTGTTGTGTGATGTCCTCTCAGAAAGCCAATTGGCTTTTTTCCCGAGCAGGAAGGGCAGTTCCTGGGATCATTGTCTTCAAATCTATGGTATGCATGCCTACTCTTATGCGCTAAGACATTTCTAATGATTAATAGTTTTTCGACAGTTTGCTTAATTTTTCCATCCAAGCTTGGATGAATTGTCACGTCTCTTCCTTTGTCTAACCCGTAAAACGGCAAGCCATCTTTAAAATATGCCTTTGCTCTTTTAATTGTATTATCGTACGGAAACCAGTCCAAATATCTTCTTTCGCCTACAAGAATAGATCTAGCTAATTCAACTGAATCAAAGGTCACTCTAGCCTTAACTCTTTTGGATAAATGTTCGACACTTCCGCTAAGTAATGATAAAAATAAACTTTCAATAAATCTTTCAAAAGACGTAACAGCCTCAATATAAAGACCACCATAAATAATATCAACATCCCTTTTAACCAATTGGCCGCTTGCAAACAATTCCTCAGCTTTTTTTCTTGTTTTTTCAATATTTGCTAAATGACCAATCAAGCTATTGGATAATTCTTGTGCTTGTTTACTCATTTAGCTGTCATTTTACTCGACTTTTAAAATAATTAAGCAGTATTTTTCTTTCTTGGATATTTGTAGTTCTTCTTGTTGCTGCATCTAAAATATTATCAGGAACGCCCTCTTCTTTGATATCTTCACCAATATGAATTAGATTATTGACCTGTTGTGAGGTTAGTTTAGTGTATTTTTTTGTTTTTAATTTCGAATTCAGGCCATAACATATGTCATAAACGGTAGCAAAGAGAATATAGAATATTGTTTTCTTTTTGTATGCACTATTAGGTATCGAATTGTTTAAATAATCACTGATAGCATCCATAACAACTTCAAATCTGTATTCGATTATGTCTCTCTCCTCAAATATCTCGTCATAATCTCTATATAAATTGTCTAATGCTTTTTGAGTTTTCCCAGTTAATCCTTTCAGCATTAGGCTGTAAAATTCTGAGGTCAGTTCTGCCTCATCCATTCTTGAAATATTATCATCAGTAAAAATTTTCCATTGCTTCCATTCAGAAAGGTATTTCAAAGCAGAATCGTAAACTGAGGCTTTGAATTCACCAAAGTATTCTGAATTTCTTATTTCCTGGGACTTCAGCTTTAAACCAGTAGAGTTCATTCTGGCAAAAATTTGATATATATCTCTATCTTCAACATCAGCTGGTAGGACATTAACACTAAATTGATAGTCAAGTATTCGCTGTTTTAAATCTCTATCTAGATCATCAAATCTTTTATTTGCTAATTCTCGATTATGGGATCGTGAAATTTTGAAATCATCCTTTTCTGGGTTATAATCTTTTAATGCCTTCGGCATAATGAAAGAGATTAATGTCCTCAGTCTTTGTTGGCCGTCAACGATATCTCTTACAGGCTCTAGTTTAAAAACATCGGTTTGCTTTTCCCTTATAAATATTATTGGAATTGGATACCCTCTAATAATTGTATCAATTAAGTAAGACTTTGCACCTTTCTTCCAAACGGGACGTCTTTGAAAATTTGGATTTAATTCAAGGCTACCCATTTTTTGCCAAGATAAAAAATCACTTACTTTGAAAACTGTCCTATTTATTTGCCATTGTTTCATGATAATACGCTTTAACCCGAAAGATAAATAAAGTTTCAATTAACAAAATCTACTTGATGCCATGAAAACAGAACCCTGAACTGAGCGTAGCAACAGACAATGTTCAATGAACGGAACGCTGGCTACATAATCCTCTCAATGATCATTCAATGGCAATCCTCTCTTTTGGAACTCTATCCAATTCACCCTTCGACAAGCTCAGGGTGACAATATCAGTGGTCATTTAATGGCAGTCCTCTCTTCTGCCAATCTTTCCAGTTGATATATTCATCGCCTTTGCGGTGCACTTCCATAGTAATGCAATCATCAACCGGGCAAACAAGGCCCCTATCTCCTTCTCTTTCCCCAATAGGGAAAGAGCGGTGCTTCAGTACAAATCCAAACTTTTTGTTCTTCCACATCAGCATCAGTGCAATTCCCAGCAAATAAAAACATCTTCTACTATCAGGGCTGTGCTTTGGTGGCCTTTCCCTTTGGGGAAGGTCGGGATGGGGCTTCTAGTGATCATTCAACGGCAATCCTCTTCGCTGAAATTCTTTCCAGTTTAAATATTCATCGCCTTTGCGGTGTACTTCCATAGTAATGCAATTATCAACCGGGCAAACGAGCTTGCACAAGATTGCAACCCACACATTCCTCATCTTTCACGGTGTACGTGTTGTAAGGTTTGCCATAATCGAGGCGGATGGATTGATGCGAAGCATCTTCGCAGGCAATATAACAAAGCCCGCAATGAATACATTTATCCTGGTTGATCTTGGCAATATGATGATAGTTGATGTCGAGATCTTCCCAATGCGTGATGGCGGGCACCGACTTGCCAATAAAATCATTGAGTGTTTTAAAACCTTTTTCATCCATCCAGTTGTTCAATCCTTCGCAGAGATCATCAATGATGCGGAAACCATATTTCATGGCAGCCGTGCATACCTGCACATTGCTGGCGCCGAGCAACATAAACTCCACCGCATCTTTCCATGTGCTGATGCCGCCGATACCGGAGATGGGAACTTTACTTGGTGACCTCATCCTGCGCAATGGTGGTGAGCATTTTTAATGCAATAGGTTTTACTGCCGGGCCGCAATAACCACCGAAAACAGATTTGCCCCCGACATTCGGATTGGGAACAAGCGTATCGAGGTCAATCCCCGTGACCGATTGAATGGTATTGATTAGTGACAATCGCATTGCTTCCTGCTTTTACCACTGAACGTCCTGTGGGCACCACGGAATGTACATTGGGAGTGAGTTTGGTGATGACAGGAATGGTGGCTGCTTCCATCACCCATTCCACCACCATGCAGGCGATCTCAGGATCTTGTCCTACGGCGGCGCCCATTCCACGTTCCGTCATTCCATGCGGGCAACCAAAATTCAATTCCATTCCATGTGCGCCGGTGTCTTCTATTTTTTTATTAATTCATGCCAGCTTTTTTTATCATTATCCGCCATCAATGAAACGACCATGGCCCTGTCGGGAAATTATTTTACTACTTCTGCAATTTCTTTGAGATTAATATCCAGCGGACGATCGGAGATGAGTTCAATATTATTAAAGCCCATTACTCTGTCCGCCATTGAATCCACCGCAGAATATCGTGACGAAACATTTTTTACCTGCGAGCCCAGTGTTTTCCAAACTACACCGCCCCAGCCGGCTTCTAATGCACGGAGTACATTATATTTTTTATCCGTCGGTGGTGCACTCGCCAGCCAGTAGGGATTGGGAGATTGAATGCCGAGGAAGTTGGAAGTTATATCAGCCATGTCATTTAAATTATGAGTTATAAATTTTAAGTTGAGAGTTTAGAATTAAGAGTTAAGAGTAAGACGTGGACATTGAAGATTATTACTTTTAACTCGAAACTTTTAACTCTGAACTCTCATTCTTTATCAGTTTAAAGTTTAGAATTAAGAGTTAAGAGTAAGGCGTGAACATTGAAGATTATTACTCTTAACTCGAAACTTTTAATTCTAAACTCTTACTGTTTATCAGTTTAGAGTTGAGAGTTAAAAGTAAGGCGTGAACATTAGAGGCTATAACTCTTTACTCTGACGACTCTCAACTCTTAACTCTTAACTCTGAGATACTACAATATCGAAGCCGCTCCATCTTTCCCATCTTCCACAGCATCCACCACTTCTTTACCACCATTCACTGCATCACCACCGGCAAATACTCCTTTGATATTTGTTGCACAATTTTCATCAATCATTAATTTTCCCCTTTTTGTTTTCGATTTTCTATTTCTTAACTAGTTTTTCAAAAGGCACTTGTCCTGCTGCTTTGATCACCATATCAACATCCAGAGTAAATGTTTCACCGGTATCAACAGGGGAGCGGCGGCCTGTTGCATCGGGATCACCTAATTTCATTTTACTGCAAACAAGTTGTTTACTTTTCCCTTCGACCTTTTACTTTGATAGGTGCTGCGAGCCAGATGATTTCACATCCATCCAGTTTGGCAATATTCAATTCCACATTCGTGCAGGGCTTTCATCCTGCGTTCTGCGGTAAATCAATGTCACTTCTTTTGCACCTAAACGTTTTGCCTGTGTAGCTGCATCAATCGCTGTCATTCCCATTCCGATCACCGCAACTTTATCACCAACGGGAATGGATGAATATCCTTTATCTCTTAAATCATAAATAAATTTGATCGCATCAACAACACCTTCCAGTTTTTCACCGGGAATATCCAATTGCCTGGCTACTCCGACACCGATACCGAGGTAAACAGCATCGAATTCTTTTTTTAATTGTGCCAGTGTAATAGTCTTTTCCCAGTTCCTGGTTGTATTTTATTTCAATGCCGCCGATCGAAGTGATATAATTCACTTCATCTTCACAAAACTGCGGCGTGACTTTATATGCTGCGATGCCATAAGTCATCAGGCCACCACCTTTCTTTCTTTTTCAAAAATGGTGACATCAATTCCTTCTCTTGATAAAGTATGAGCACAACTTAATCCTGCAGGGCCTGCACCGACAATCGCAACTTTCTTTACCCCTGTTGGGGGGCAGGGTTTTCTTTCAAATAAGCTGCCAGTTATTTTCCATCGCTTTTTCAGTAGAGTACCGCTGCAATCTTGCAATTGGAATGGCTTCTTCTTCCAATAAATTATAAACACAGGCTCCTTCGCATAATTTTTCAACAGGGCAAACTTTGCTGCAACCGGCTCCCATGATGTTTGAAGTGAAAATCGTATGCGCCGAACCTTTTACATTATCTGTCGTGATCTGCTTGATGAATTTGGGAACATCAATATGCGTTGGACAACTTTTGGTGCAGGGCGCATCATAACAAAACAAACAACGATTCGCTTCGACAACCGCCGCAGTCTTATTTTCAAACGGCGGATGAATGTCGGCGAAGTTTTCTTGGTACTGTTGTTCTGTTAGTCTGTTACTCTCAATCATTTGCTTAGTTTAGAGTTAAGAATTAAGAGTTTAGAGTTGGCAGTTTATAGTTTAGATTTTCTGAATGAAATTGATCATACTCTCAACTCTAAACTTTAAACTCTAAACTGCACTCAGAGTTCAACGAGTTTCCCATACGTCTCCGGTCTTCTGTCTCTGAAAAATTGCCACACACTTCTTACTTCTTCGATCATATCCAGATCAAAATCTGCTATCAGCAATTCATCTTTGTCTTCTGATGCCTGCGCAAAGATTTGTCCCCTTGGATCAACGAAATAAGAACTGCCATAAAATTTACCCAAATTCCACGGCTTCTCTATGCCGACACGATTGATGCATCCCATAAAATATCCATTCGCAGCTGCATGAGCCGGTTGTTCCAGTTTCCATAAATATTGAGAAAGACCTGCAACAGTTGCCGAAGGATTATAAACGATCTCAGCTCCGTTCAACCCCAAACATCTTGCTCCATCGGGGAAATGACGATCATAACAAATGTAAACGCCCACTTTTGCATATTTAGTTTGAAAAACAGGATAGCCCAAATTACCGGGCTTGAAGAAAAACTTTTCCCAAAAACCTGAAGTGTGCGGGATATGATTTTTTCTGTACTTACCGAGATAAGTTCCATCAGCATCAATTACTGCTGCTGTATTGTATAAAACTCCTGCTTGTTCTTTTTCATATGTCGGAACGATCATCACCATGTTATACTTCTTTGCATACGCAGCCATGCGTTCAGTGGTGGGACCGGGAATAGGTTCCGCTGATGCATACCATTTTTTATCCTGCCCCGGGCAGAAATACGGCGTATTGAAAATTTCCTGCAGGCAAAGTATCTGCACACCCTGCTTTCCAGCATCTTCAATAAACGGAATGTGCTTTTGCACCATCGCTTCTTTTATTTCCTCAATGGTTCCTTCGCCTTCTGTTTTTGGTAAAGACATCTGGATGAGACCGGATTTGATAATTCGTGGCATTTCGCTCAGTTTAGAGTTTAGAACTAAGAGTTAAGAGTTTGTATCACTTTGTCCTGAAATATTTTTCTTTAGTAGTTATTATTATACTGTTCAATATTTTGATTATTTCATTACAGACTGAATTCAATTTATCAAATTCAATCGACGTTATGAAATCACTGTCCTTTAATAAATTTAACCAGTAAGAAGTTTCCCGGGCTTCCTTTAATGCTATGCTTAATTTATGTATAAAGTCTCTTTTCGACTGACCAGCTAAAGCTTCGTTGATATTGGCGCCAATGGAAGTTCCTGAGCGAAGTATTTGCTTTGATAATACAAACTCCTTTTTGTTAGCTATTAATTGCTTGTATAATTTGATAATCTCTAATGCAAATGAGTAAGCCTTTTTTGCTATTATACTGTCACTTTTAGATTCATTCTTCATAACTCTAAATTCTTAACTCTGAACTCTAAACTATTTGAGAAACTTTATTCCTCTTTATAAATTTACCGTATCCTTTATCAATATGACAATGGCTGTTCTCGATCGCTACTTTTCCTCTTAATAAAACTGTTTTCACTTTCCCCATCACTTCCCAACCTTCATAAGCTGAATAGTCAACGTTCATATGATGCGTCTTAGCTGATAGTGTATGTTTTTCATTCGGATCAAAGATCACGATATCGGCATCACTACCAACAGCGATCGCCCCTTTGCGGGGAAACATGCCAAAAATCTTTGCGGGATTCGTGCAGGCTACTTCTATATATTTATTCAAAGTGATCCTTCCTTTATTAACACCTTCGCTGTATAAAAGTTCCATCCGGTTTTCTATGGCAGGATGTCCGTTGGGAATTTTTGAAAAATCATCTTTGCCCATCAGCTTCTGTTCCCATTTAAAAGGACAATGATCCGTTGCAACAACCTGTACTAATCCCTGGTTGATTCCTGCCCATAATGTTTCCTGGTCTTTTTTCTGCCGCAGTGGGGGACTCATCACCCATTTGGCTCCTTCAAAATTCTTTTCGTACAAAGAGGCGTCAAGAAGTAAATATTGAATGCAGGTCTCCACAAAAACTTTCTGATTTCTTCTTGTTGCATTGCGAACTGCATTCAATGCTCCTTCACAAGTGAGATGAACAATATAACCGGGGCAACCGGTATAATAACTCATGTCAATAAATCTTTCACTGGCTTCTGCCTCCGTTACTTCCGGTTGCGATAAATAATGGTACAATGGAGAAAGTTTCCCTTCGGCCCTGTGCTTGGCAATTAAATAATCAATCATATCGCCATTTGTTGCATGTACATTTATTAATCCGCCGCATTTTTTAACTTCTTCCATCAATCCTATCATTTGCCTGTCATCAATCATCAGTGCACCTTTATATGCCATGAAAGTTTTAAAAGAAGTGATGCCTTCTTTATCTGTAAAATCTTTTACTTCTTCTTTTGTCTTATCATTAAAGTCTGTCACCGCCATGTGAAAACTATAATCGCCTACGCAGTTGCCGTCGCTTCTTCCCCTCCACTCATCCAATGCGGCATGTAAAGAATTGCCTTGTTTTTGTAAAATAAAATCGATCACCATCGTTGTGCCACCAAACAATGCTGCTCTTGTTCCAGTTTCATAATTGTCGCTGGAAAATGTTCCCATGAAAGGCATATCCAAATGCACATGCGGATCAATACCGCCGGGAAAAACCAATTTGCCGGAAGCATCAATTTCTTTGTCTGCCTTTACATTTAGATTTTTACCGACAGCAACGATGCTTTCGCCTTCAATAAAAATATCAGCTGACTGGTCTGCATCTGCCGTGATGATCCTTCCGTTTTTAATTAATACTGACATGTTATAAGTTTAGAGTTTAGAATTAAGAGTTATGAGTTTCCGTTGCGACTTTAAACTCATAACTTTTGACTCTGAATTTTCGCATTAAGAGCCAATAGACAATTCCGCTTACAAAAAATCCAACAAACCAGGCGTAATTATACAGATTAGATATCCAAACAGGAAATGCATTGGGAGAAATCAATTTCACCTCCAATAAAAATCCCGGCAGGTTGGGAAGAATACCGATCAATAAAGCAATGATCGCTTTGAAATTAAATCCATTCCTGTATTTGTATTGCCCGTCATGCCGGTAAAGTTCATCTACACTTAGTGTTTGTTTCCTGATAAAATAATAATCGATGATCAGAATTCCGCCGAGTGGTCCCAACAGACTGGAGTAAGCAATCAGCCATGTGAAAATATATCCATGCGGGTCAGCATATAGTTTCCATGGGAAAATTAAAATGCCAACAATCCCCGTGATATATCCGCCGATCCTGAAATTGATTTTCCTGGGTGAAAGATTGGAGAAATCATTGGCAGGACTTACAATATTAGCGGCGATGTTAGTAGCCAATGTTGCAATGATAACTCCGATCATCGCCAGTGTTACCATGATCTTACTGTCGAATCTTCCGGCCAGTTTCACAGGATCCCATTCCGGGCTTCCATAAATAATAGCGCTTGCAGAAGTAACTACCACGCCAACAAATGCAAACATAGTCATTGACGGAGGCAAGCCGATAGCCTGCCCTTCAATCTGTGCTTTCTGACTTTTTGCATACCGGGTAAAATCCGGAATGTTCAGTGAAAGTGTTGCCCAAAATCCAACCACCGCAGTCAGTGCAGGAAAAAAGAATTTAAAAAATGCTGAAGGGTCTGAAAATTTTGATGGCTGTTCTAAGATGGGCCCTAATCCCTTTGCTGCTACAACTGCCCATGCAAATAAAGATAATGCGGCTAATGGAAGAAAGATGGCTTTGAAAACAAGCAGCCTCCTGATTATTTCCACTCCTTTATAAACGATAAACATATTGAGCAGCCAGAATAAAAGAAAGCAGATCATCGGGAGCGCCTGCGGAAATAAACTCACACTATCAATTTCTGCCAATGAAGGTTTCCAGGCTCTGATCAAATGATATAATGATTCACCGCCGATCCATGTCTGGATGCCAAACCAGCCGCAGGCAACAATAGCACGAAGCATCGCGGGAATGTTAGCGCCTTTTGTTCCAAAACTTGCTCTTGCAAAAACGGGAAAGGGAATTCCATATTTCGCCCCTGCGTGTCCGTTCAACAGCATCGGGACAAGAACAATCGCATTGCCAAGAAAAATTGTGAGAATGGCTTGCCACCAGTTCATGCCGTTATTGATCATGGAACTTGCCATCGTGTAAGTGGGAATACATAAACTCATGCTGATCCACAACGCTGCATAGTTCCATGTTCCCCATTTTCTTTTTTCAAATGGGACAGGAGCTAGATCCTCGTTGATGAGAGAAGAATTATTATTTCCGGTTGTTGTCATTTATTAAGCCTGTTATATTTCTTCATGATCTTTAATACTGACTCAATTGGCAAACCATACATGGTGTGTCCATTAATACCTACTAAAGTTTTACCGGCAAATAATGCATTGATGATAGCTTCTTCAGTTGCCTGGATTGTCGCCGTGAACAATGCATTCATGTATTCATTCGGCATCGTTGTTACCTGTTCCTCCTCGTCAAGGCTAAAGGCATTCTTGTTTGCTGTGGAGAAAGCTAGAAAAATATCTCCCGACCCATTTCCACCAATGCCACCGGTTCTTGTCATCCCGAGAGGGATTCGCTGAGCCAGGCGCTTTAATTGACCGGGAAGTAAAGGTGCATCTGTTGCAAGAATAATAATTATAGAACCAACTTCGTTTTCCGGTTTCACACCGATCATACTTGTAGCATCATCAAATTTCGGAAGCAAAGTATCTTTTAACCCCTTACCAACCGGCACACCCGATATAGTTAACTGTGTACGTCCGCCATGATTGGCCTGCACCAGTACGCCCACAGTATAACCGCCAAATGCCTTATCGATAATTCTTGATGATGTGCCGATTCCTCCTTTAAATCCATAACACATCATACCGGTACCTCCGCCAACGCCTCCTTCATCAACCGAACCCGACTTTGCACTGTCCAATGCTTTATAAACATCTTCTTTTTTTACATGCTGGCCATTAATGTCATTAAATAAGCCATCATAGGTTTCGGCAACAACCGGGTAAGCATACCAGTAGTCTCCCATGAAAGGTTTATAATAGTGATGATCATTCATCCATTTCCATGCTGCATCGCGGACCGTACCAACATTACCTGTATTTGTAATTAACACAGGTGTTTCTAAAAACCCTGATTCCCGAAGCCAATGTGTTCCGGTCATATCACCATTGCCATTTAATGTATACCAATTTGCATAACACGGTGCAAACTCTTTTCCTCTTGGCAGTATTGCGGTAACCCCTGTTCTTATCGGGCCTTTATCTTTAACCAGCGGGCCATCGCCTTTAATGATGGTTACCTGTCCTACTGTAACACCTGCCACATCTGTGATCGCATTGTATTTTCCCGGTATTCCTTCAAATGGAATTCCATAATCTCTTGCTCGTTTGGTTTGACCGAATGTGGAAACGCTAATTAGGAATAATAAAGAAAGAATAAATTTCATATCTGGTAGTTTTGGTCTTCGTTCATTCCATATTATTTTGAATGTTGGATTTTAAATGTTGAATGAAGACACTCAACATCATTTAAAATTCAATATTTATCATTCAACATAACTTTCATCTGCAATCTTTATCGCCTCACTGATAATATTCAGTCCCTCATCAACCTGTTCTTTTGTTACAATTAATGGAGGCGCAATAAAAACAAAACCCCATCTTACAAAAGTGTACATGCCCAGTTCCCTGATCTTTGCTGCCACTTTATTCATCACTATCATTTCATCAGGTTTCGCATTGAAAGGCGCCATCGGTTCTTTTGTTTTCCTGTTTTTTACCAATTCAATACAACCTAACAGACCTGTATTTCTAAAATCCCCGATGCATGGATGCTTATCTTTTAATTTTTCTACCTGCTGATCCATATATTTTCCAATCGTTGCTGCATTGGCAATTAAATTTTCATCCCCATAAATTTTCAATACTTCAATTGCAGCAGCACAACTTACCGAGTGAGCGGAATAGGTGAGACCAATAGGAAGATAAGCATCATCAAACCGGGAAGCAATTTTATCTGATACCATCAAACAACCCAAAGGAAGATAACCACAGGTTAATCCTTTGGCCATTGCGATCATATCAGGTACTATGTCGTGGTTCTGAAATCCAAACCATTTTCCTGTTCTTCCAAAACCACTCATCACTTCATCTATAATAAGAAGGATCCCATTTTGGTTGCAAATCTCTCTTACCTTTTGAAGGTACCCTTTAGGATATTTCATACAACCTGAAGAACCTGATTCACCTTCCAACAAAATGGCAGCAATATTCCCCGGCCCTTCATAGGCGATGATTCGTTGCAGTTGCGAAACACTTTCCTTTAACAAATTATCTTCACCATATTCCCAACGATACAAATAAGGAATTTCAAAATGAACAAAGTTGGTAGCTTGTTGCGAATCCACAGGTAATTTCCTGGGATCACCACTTACAGACATTGCAACATTTGTGGAACCGTGATAAGATTTATAACGACTCAGGATTTTATGCTTCCCGGTATATAGTCTTGCTAATTTTATCGCATTCTCAATAGAGTCGGCACCACCCAATGTGAAAAAAGCTTTATTCAAATCGCCCGGGCATATTTCCGCCAGTTTTTTTCCCAACTCACCACGAACTTTTGTAACACAACCGGGCGTCACATAACTTACTTCCTGCATTTGTTTCATTACAGCTTCAGTCACACGTTGGTTACCGTGGCCAATATTCACATTCATTAATCCTGAAGAAAAATCAAGGTAGCGTTTGCCATCATGATCGTAGAGGTAAATCCCTTCACCGTGTTTGACAGCGATCGGGTTAATTCCTTTTTGCTTGCTCCAGGAAAACAATGTGTAATCCATACTATCCCGGATAATGTCCTGGGCTTCCGAAACTGATTTTATCATTATGTTGAATTTTGAATGTTGTATGTTGAATGAAACATTTAGCAATTATCATTCAACATTTAAAATATTTGCTAAAGATTAGTGCTCGGATCATCAGCAGATGGCCCGTAAATCGATGGCACTTTGCCTCCTGCCAAACGAATATACACCGACAATTGACCGCGATGATGGATCTGATCGAACAACATCATGAGTGCAAAACGATCAGCAGTAAATGTGGCGCCACCAAACTGAACTGTTTTTCGCAGATCATCATCAGTAAGATTTTGAATACGGTCAATGACGGCAGCTGTCTCGGATTCAAAATCAGCGATGAGTTCATCAAGAGTTTCTTTTGCATACTGTTGAAATACGGCACGGTCAATTTTCTCTCCGAGCATGTATGCACGCAGCAGGTACATCTCAAACACAAAGGTTGCCATGAGACGTTTTGCTGTTTGTGATCGTTCATGCGGTGCAAACTGCATTTGGTCCTTCGGGTATGAACGCATTACTCTTAGCGTTGTTGCAAACTCTTTTCGAAACAAACTCAGAAGGTCTTCTTTGGCAATCATATTTTATTTTTTTTCTCACGAATTCTGCTCAACTTATTTTAAATCCAATTCTTTTCCTTTCATCCCATTTTCTTTGCGCTGCGTTTTCATCCAACAGGTTTTCCATTGCATCATATATCTGGTTCAATTGTGCATCATGCTCACCCAATCTTTCTTTTATTTGCTTTAATTGTATTCTTAAATCACTTTCCTCAATCAATATTCTTCTGATCTCAACAAAAGCCCGCATAATCGCGATGTTCATGGCAATTGCCTTATCAGAATTGAGGATTCCGCTTAACATGGCAACGCCTTGTTCTGTGAATGCATAGGGCATATTGTCTTTACGTCGGCTTTGTTGCAAGGTGGTCACAGTTTGTGACCTCCCTGGATCAGGATTTTCATATATGGTCACAATTTGTGACCACATGTTCTGCCACTCTTCCGAAGTAAGCCTGAACATAAAATCTTCAGGGAAACGCTTAATATTTCTTTTGACTGCCTGGTTTAAAACCTTGGTCGGAACTTCATAAAGATCTGCCAGGTCAAAATCAAGCATTACTCTTTCTCCCCTTATTTCATAAATTCTGTTCTGAATACTTTTGATGATCTTCATTATTTTGTTTTTTTAAGGTCACAATTTTTGACCTTAGAGATTGTGTATCTCTAATCCTTTTTTTCTTCACAATCTTATAAATCTACCCAAATCATGGTTCAGACTAGCTCATCCAATTCACACCAGCTTCAGGATTCCATTTTGTTGTACTCTTCTTCAGCTTTGTCCAGAATTCGATGGAACTTTTTCCTGTAATATCACCTACACCAAACTTACTTTCATTCCACCCGCCAAATGAAAAAGGTTCTCTTGGTACCGGCACGCCTACATTCACACCGATCATACCGGCGCTGGCGTGATCAATTACATATCTTGCCAATCCGCCATTTTGTGTAAACACCGATGCGGCATTCCCATAAGGATTTGCATTCTCAATTGCCAATGCTTCATCTACTGTGTCCGTTCGCATGATGCTGATAACAGGTCCAAAAATTTCTTCTTTGGCCACAGCCATTTCCGGTTTTACATAATCAATCACCGTGGGGCCAACATAGGTTCCGTTTTCTTTTCCTTCCACTTTTGCATTTCTTCCATCCACTAAAATTTTTGCTCCCTGCTGCTCCGCTTCCGTAATATATTTTTCAATTCTTGTTTTTGCTTCTTTGCTGATAACAGCTCCGAGATTTTTTCCGGGAATAATTTTTTTAGCTTCATCGCAAATTTTATCAATGATGTGATCAATATTACCCACACCAACCATGGCGCTGGCAGCCATGCATCGCTGACCGGCACAACCACTCATGCTGGCTGCAATATTTTGTGCGGTCATATCGGTCTTTGCATCGGGCAATACCATCAAATGATTTTTGGCTCCGCCCAATGCAAGGGTTCTTTTAAAATTATGGGTAGCTCTCTGGTAAACTATTTTCGCCACTTTGGTAGAACCGACAAATGAAACGGCTTCAATACCGGGATGATCGCAAATGGCTTCCACAATTTCGCTATCACCATTTACCACATTGAAAACTCCATCGGGCAAACCGGCTTCTTTTAGAAGCATTGCCAATCTTGCAACGCTCAATGGAACTTTCTCGGATGGTTTAATGATCATACAATTTCCGAGGGCAATGGCATTCGGTATTGTCCAGTTGGGAACCATACTTGGAAAATTGAAAGGCACAATGCTTGCAACAACTCCAAGCGGTACATGTTCCGTTCTGCATTCTACACCACGACTTACTTCTAATACTTCGCCGGTTACTAATTGTGGTAAGGAGCAGGCAAATTCTGTCAGCTCAATACTTTTTTCAACTTCGGCAGTAGCTTCACCGAATGTTTTTCCATTTTCTTCCTGCACTAATTCTGAAAGTTCTTTCAAATGTTTTTCCAATAAATATTTATAGCGGAAGAAAACCTGCACTCTTTCCTTAATTGGTGTCCGGCTCCATTTTGGAAATGCGGCTTTGGCAGCCTTCACTGCGTCATCCAGGTCTTTTGCTGTTGACATGGGCACCCTGGAAAGCAAATTGCCATCAAGCGGGGAGATAACATCAAGCGTTCTGAGTGAGGACGCATCAACAAATTTTCCATTGATATAGTTTTGAACAGGAGCATATTTCATATAGAAAGATTAAGTGCTTATAAAAGTTATACAGTCATCTGCTGCAACTATAAAAATAATTCATTTAAACAGGATCGTAAGCCGAAAAGTGAAGGTGATGACTGAAAGGGCAGCCTAAAACTAAATAAAAGACTATGGAAGAAAGATGCTGATAAAAAGTTCAGAGTTCAGAATTATGAGTTGAGCGTATAAATTTATTTTCAATTCACTTTTAACTTAATCCTTATTTTCTTAAGATCTTCTCCATTGTCTTTCCTTTTGCCAATTCATCAATCAGCTTATCCATGTAACGGATCTTTTGCATGAGTTTGTCTTCGATCTCTTCCACACGATACCCGCAAATGACACCTGTAATTTTTGAAACATTTGGATTGATCTGTGGCGCCTCGGCGAAAAAGGTTTCAAGGTCAACTTTCCTGTCTATCTGTTGCTGCAATTGTTTTTGAGTATATCCTGTCAGCCAGCAAATGATGGTATCTAACTCAGCTTTGGTGCGCCCCTTGGTTTCCGTTTTTTTAAGATAATGCGGATAGACCCCTGCGAATACCAGTTTGAAAATTTTTTCATTTTTCATTTTGCTTGTTATTAATTTCTGATATGAGAAAGTTATAACTTTTCTGGTTGTTGGTGATGAAGATTTTGGAGAAGATATTTTCATGCTCCATCGGAGCAAATGATTAGTAATTGCTAAAAGATGAGTAGTACCAATCGTCCCTTCGGGACGAATCGTGTTGTGCTTAGTTTGCTTTTACCTATGAAATGTTCCGATGGAACATGGGAGAAATATTTCGTTTGTTGGCCAGCAACCGCCAATCACACGGGCATTTCGAAATTAATTAATAATATCTCCCCTGACATTAGCTAACTTTTCCCGCCATTGCTGAAGTTGCCCGGGTGTTATTCTCTCCCATTCTGTTGTTTCGCCAATGATCTTCAATGGTGCATCGGTGCGATAGGAACGTGTCGGGTTGCCCGGAAATTTTTTGTTTGTAACATTCGGATCATCTTCAAACCTCCCTGTCGGTTCAACTATATAAACCCGTTCCGGTCCATCGCCTTTAGCTAACGCCGCAGCAAGTCCTGCTCCATTAACCAGGGCTGTGAAATAAATATGATTCATTACGAGATCGGATTTGTAATTAGAGCCGAAGCCGGCAGTGAGCAGATCGCCAACCTCCATATCTGCTCTCGTTCCGTGATAAAATGGACCCGTATCAGATGGATTGCCTGTGAACAACTCAGCTAATTCATAATTCTTTTTTGCATTGCCGGTGTCGTTTAAATCTTCATAACATTTGGCAATGTTTGAATATAGAGAAGGAAAAGCTGCCTTAACACTGTCATCATTTATTTTTAATGCAAACTGCAAAGCCATCTCAAGCCATTTTAATTTGTCGGAAATATTTTTTTGATGCCGGGCCACATAATAAGCAGCAATATATTTTTCAAAGTCATTTGTCGCTTCGTTCCAGGCTTGCAGAAATAGTTTGCCTGCATCTTCAGCATTTCCTTTTTCTTCCATGCCCATGGCTTGAATACAAAGTTTGATAATATTGTTGTTTGGGTTGAATTCCATTTTATGAATGTTGAATTATGAGTTATGAATCGATGAACTGAGTTCAGAGTTTAGAATTAAGAGTTATGAATTATGAATGTGGCGTGATGTTTTGTAATTCATAATTCATCATTCTACATTCATAATTCTTGAGCAAGCCCTATAAGAAGCCCTTCGATTCCGCGAATATAACATAGCCGGTACGAGTTTTCATACTGAACCACTTCACCAACAAGCTGAGCGCCGTGCCTGCTTAACCTTGTTACCATTTCATCAATATCTTCAACAGCAAACATAACACGCAGGTAGCCGAGGGAGTTCACAGGAGCACTACGGTGATCTGAGATGATTGGCGGAGTGATAAATTGCGAAAGTTCGAGACGGCTATGACCATCCGGGGTAACCATCATAGCTATCTCTGCGGATTGATTACCCAGCCCGGTAACACGGCCGGCCCATTCTCCTTCGACTTTCATTCGCCCTTCGAGTTTCAATCCTAACTCAATGAAAAATGAAATGGCATTATCGAGTGATGCTACAACAATGCCGACATTGTCCATTCTTAGTAATTTGTTTTTTTCCATGATTGCCGTTTTATTTGGGTTCTTATTCAAAAGTTAATCCATTTTTCTTTTGCCTGTTCGCCGTTGGTGGATTGGTGTGAAGAATAAAGGAAGAAGATTTTCTTGCTCCGTTGGAGCAAATGATGGGTAATTACTGAGAGTAAAGTAACTCCAATCGTCCCTTCGGGACGAATCGTGCTATCCATAGTTTTTCCTTACCCATCAAATGTTCCGATGGAACAAGTAGAGATGTTTCGTTTGTTAATCGAGCGATCAATGACAACCAAGGGCCCATTCTCCCTCAACTTTCATTCGCCCTTCGAGTTTCAGTCCTAACTCAGTGAAAAATGAAATGGCATTATCGAGTGATGCTACAACAATGCCGACATTGTCCATTCTCAGTAATTTGTTTTTTTCCATAGTAGTTTATTCTTGCAAATTAAGTTCCAGATTCTCTATTCACCAGCCGTGAAATATCGGCTCGCAAACTTTCAGGTATCGGACATTCGTCGAGGGGAAAAAATAATTTTTATGGATGATTATTCTATTTGTGCTGTTAGTGAAGAAATGGGTTTGAGGATTTCTTATTTCCCCGTTCTGTGGGATACCCGTCTTGCTGCCAGTATAGCTATCACAATAAGTATCCATGAAGCCAGCGGAATAACAAGATAAATGAAAGCAGGTTTTACGGTTAGAGGGATAAGTAAACCACTATAACCGATCAAAGAACAAATGACCAGGATTATTACAAACCAGTAAAATAATTTTTGAGCATTAGATGCCCAACGATAAGAAATTTTAAGTCAATATAAAGACCTGCAAAAGGTGAAGATACCCAGGCTGTGAAAAGCAGAATTAAGATAATCGAACTTTGATTCCGGCCATCGCGGTACATGAAAAAGAGTGAGCCGATTACCCCTGCAAATAAAGCTATGAGAGCCGTATTTCTTAAACCGGTTTTATTATTATTTTGTTTCTCTGCCAAGATTTACATTTTCAGATTTAATTTTTTATCACGGGTTGCTGCCAACTCGCAGCTTCACGCAGTTTTTGTACAGGAAGTTACTTTATTTCCGCTGTTGCTGCGAAGAACTGGGTAAGAAAGATTGTTTCGTGTGAACACGAAACATGGCGAAAGATATTATAGACACGAACGCAGGCGAAGGGGGAGGCTCCGCAAGGACGAAAATATTTTACTATCCAGTTTGAGTAACACTACACTAATTACCATCAAGAAAGTTCACGACAGCCTGATGAAATTGGACTGGATCTTGCAGCGGACCGATATGGCTTATATTTGACAGAATAACAAGCCTGGCATTGGGTATAAGATGTGAAAGGTCTTGAAAATGTTCAAGCTTTATAAATTGTTCATATTGTCCACAAGCAATAACTGTGGGTGCTTTAATAGTCTTAATCTCTGCAGGGTTTAGATCCGGCTCACTACTATACATTTTCCCAAGGGCTTTTCGAAATACTGCAAAGCTATCAGGCGTAGGTGAAAGCGTACGATAATTTGCCTGTGCCCTTGCCATAAAACGGGCTGCCAATGCAGAATCAAGGGGTTCATCTTTATATCCGGAACGATTATAATTGGTGCCATAGGTAAAAAGTTTATTTACCCGTTCCGGATATTTATAGGCAAGGATCAGTCCAATGATGCCTCCATCACTCCAGCCCACTATTGAGGCTTTTTCTATTTTTATATAATCCATGAGTTGGATTACATCAGATGCCATTAAGTTATACCCCAATGGTTTATCCGACATTGAACTTCGTCCATGACCCCGGCTGTCAATAACAATCACTTTGTTCGTCTTAGATAAAAGCGGTACTTCAAAACCCCACACATCCGAACTGCCGAATCCACCATGAAGCAGGATAACCGGTTCTTTACCATTTTTATTAAATATGGCATAATACATTTTAATGTCATTAACCGGTGCAAGGCCGCTTTCATCAGCCTGTGGCATAGGAGGTGCATCCGGAAGCGTTTTCCAAAGTGGCACTCCCTGGCAAAAGGCAGAGCTCCCTGATATGCAAAAGGCTAAAAAAAATATCAACGCTTGTTTCATTTTAACAATGAAATTTAAGTGTTAGGATGTTATCATTTCAAACAAGTTGTCTACAAGGTCCCACTTCTGCCGAAGTAGCGGTATTCGGAGTTCCGTCTGCACAAATATAGTCCTATTATTCACTAGAAAATCTGTTGTTGAATGGCTTTGGTCAGCCGCTATTTTGGCAAGCACTGTGTCAGGCACATTAACACTAGTCATCTGTTACAATTATGTCTTCCTGCAAGCAGTTTAGTTGGCTATTACTTTTCTTTGCGCCTTATAAATCATCGTTGTTTTGTACATAGACGCCTTTATAATTTCAAAGGAGGCCCAAGCAACTGCTGTCCATGTTTTGCAAGGATTGCTTTTAATTCATCCTCCGTTGGTGGAGCTTTCAACTCGTTCAATTCTCTGAACATATCTTCCAATGTGCCAGCAGGGTTTACCGCATAAATTAATTTCCCGTTCTCAGAAATTTGCAACCACTGATGCGGAATGTTCCGGGGAAGGAAAATAGTATCGCCTGCATTCAACTCACCAGTCGTTTTGCCACATACAAAACGATATTTCCCTTCTACAACATAAAAGAATTCATCCTGATTAAAATGTACATGCAGCGGAGTGCCTGCATTTCCATAGCCTGTAAACAAAAATACACTTAAGTTATCGTCAGTGTCCTTTCTGGATATGACGACATCATTGGGATGAACACCCATGTATTTCATCATTGTTTCTCCCGACCGATTGTTACCAGAACGCACAATGAATGGTTCTCTAGTGCTGTTGAAATTACCTGGATTTTTAGCTAAAGCAAAAGCAGGTATGGCTGCCAAAGTAGTCAGCAAGAATTGTTTTCGTTCCATATTTAAATAGTTTAGAACGCAAACCTAATCTCAACTGAACTGGTGAAAGTGGTATAAAAAAGACAAGTTTTATTCTAACCTCAAAATTCTTTCGGGGGAGCGGTTGTCTTCATTAATCCATATGGCCGGTGTTACGCCTGCAAATCCCTTGAAATCTTTTACTAAATGCTGGTAATCCGCATAATCAAATAACACTGCTATGGATAGCCAGTCTGCTTGCGGATGCTTTTCTTTGTATTGATAGGCTTTGTAAAAGCGTATGATGCGACTGTAGAGCTTAGGTCCTATACCCAGTCTTTCAGTAAACTTGCGATTAAATTGTCTTGGTGAAAGGCAAGCTTGATTTGCCAAATAGTCCAGAGAGAACTTAGAAGGGTAAGCCAACATGCAAGCAGCAATGTCATCAATAAGATAGTGGTCTTTGGACTTTTTAATCTTTTCAGCCAGGTAAGCTTCTATCACTTGAATCAATTGTTCATAGCTGATGCAATTGGCCAGTTTATCATTTACATCCTCCACTTCCCGGTTTATGATAGTGGCTGCATCAGAATATTGGTCCGTAAATTCATAGAGTGGAATGCCCAATAGTCGGTATAATGCTCCAGGGTAAAAATGCACCCGCAACATCAAATACTCCTGCGTAAGATGAAAGTTATACCTTGATAATTGTTGCCCGAAAATGGATACTTTCGGTGCCTTCATGATTGACCTATTATTTTCATCGGCAATGGAGACAAAGCCTCTCGGAAAGAAGGTAATGCCTTGTTCGGGCTTAGGTGCATACGGTTTAAATGGAATGACCTCATTCTTTTCAAAAACAAAATGAGCTACTAAGTAATCTCTTACAAAGTCGTATAGGAAAGGACTCGGTTGAATGTACTTATATAGCATAGCTTATCTGCGATTGTCTGTTACGCCTAAACTCTGCTTTGCGAAAGTTCTTGTACAGAAAGATAATGATTTTATTTCTGGCCAGCGGAAGAAACACCGACCACGGCGTGTTATTTTATTGGAACATCTGCCATGGCGGAAGCTTCCTGCAGTTTTTGTACAGGAAGTTACTTCATTTCCACTTGTTGCTGCGAAGAACTATGGAAGAAAGATTTACAACTTTTCCAAAGCTGATCCGGAGATACAATCTCCGGATAACGTTCGATTATTTATTATTTGATGAAACACTAATTACAGCGGGAGGTTGTTGGTACGCTACCACACATTGCTATGCTGCATACCAACAATGACGTAAAAGAATAGCTAATTCCTTAATGATGTAAGTAATCATGACAAGACTTACAGACTGAAACAAGCCATTCGATTGGTTCCTTTCCTATGTTCCTTTTTGCGTATTTTAAGTGATGGACTTGAGTGGCATGGCCACCGCAGTATACGCATCGCCAATTATCTCGTTTGAGTACTACATAGCGTTTCCGCTTCCATGCATCTGATTTAAGATACACGTTATTGTAATAATCACGACGACTTAAATATTTTGGAGGACGGTCGGGATTCGCATCATTCGACGAAACAGCTACTATAAGTATTATTACGGCAACAAATAATATGAGTAAAATCAGAAAGGCCATTTTATAGTGTTCTGCCTTCGTAAAATAGAAAGAAGTAAGTTTATGGGCAATCGGAAAACTCCTTACTCCGGTTGTTGCTGCGGAGAACTATGGAAGAAAGATGATGATTGAGGAAATTGTCAGTCAAACCGTTCGTGCCAGTATAAATTTTCGAACCTTGTCTTTAGAGATCTTTTAACTAGTTGATATCCATTCTTAAAATGAATTTCACGTAAATGTGTTTTGCTTTTTTCCAATGTGTCTTTTATAATCGAGTAATAATTTATAGACTCTTGAAAAAGGCGGGTAACGTTTTCTAATGTAGGAATTAGGTTCTTCTGATACATATGTTTTTGATCATTAATGTACATCAGATAATAAAAGGAACTCCAAAGAATGGCCGCCTTATCATAATCTATTGAATCTGGCGAGCCGATAACTGAATAACAATGATGTCGCGGAATAAATTGTTCCGCAAAGGCAGGGGATGCCGCATTGCAAGCTGAAAGGAATAATCTTCTATATTTTAAAAACGGACCCATGACTTTTCCTAACATGTCAAAATCAAGATAATCGATAGTAAATTCCAATCCATTAGAATCTCCATGACAAGCTAAGTGTAAAAAGAAAAAATCAGATTTCTTAAACTCCTTCATTACTTCTTTCAGTTCGACCTTCGTTCTGATATAATAATATTCATTAGGAATATCTGATAGATCAAGAATAGTTTTAAGAGTAAATCCGGAAAGCTTTCCATTTCTTTCATTCTTCCAATCCATTGACTCAATAATGAAAACACCATATTGGGGAACGTGTCTGGCCATAAATGAAATTTTAATACGTTATTTTGTAAAGGAAGGGAGATTCAGGAGCTCTCATCCATCAATTCATTAATTTCTTCTTGTGTAAGATTAATGAATTCAAACCCTAGTTTTGCCTCCCATGATGCGTCTGTTTTTTTAGCCTTTCCCTCAAAAGTGATGGTTCCATTATTATCCTTAAACGGAAAAACTAACGTGTCATCGATTTCATTTTCGTACGACCAAAGATCAGTGCTGTATTGACGGTGTAAATTCCATTTAATCATTACCTGGGCATTAGAGATTGGGCCGCTTATTTTAATAGCATTAAAACCCCGCATCAATAGATATACATTATCAGCAAAAGAAGGGTATTCGGGATTGTTCTTCGATAAAACAAAAAATCCCGAATGTGGATACATTGGATCGATATTTTTGGAAGTCGGATTTGTTGATTCTGACATAAGATTAAAGATACTCCATTCATTTTCATTTTTTGAAGAGTGTTCCCAAAAATCAGGTTGCAAGCCGACGTCTCACCAAAGGCTTGTGTGTAGCCGTGGACTCGGCGCTTTGTTATACTATTTTCTTCGTTAAATCAATATCGAATAACTCAGCATAGTTTGTGACTTTATAATTACCATCCTCGCCATAAATAAAAACCTTGTGGAAGTTTTCTATTATATAAATTTTATTTTAAAGCCCAAATTTTTCGCAGCACTTTCAAACTCATCATCGCCGGTTAACAGGGTCGCTTTCTTCTGAATGGCAATAGCGACCGCAAAAGCATCTGCAAAGGACAACTTATAATTTGCTTTAATTTTTGCTGCAGCCAGGGAAAGATCCATATCGACTTCAATAAAATGCAAGGGGAATTTTTTCATTGCATCCCAAACCTGGTTGGCCTTCGCTACACTATCTTTTCTGCAACTCATATAATATACTTCGCCTGCATTTATAACAGTAACATATAATTCATGCTTATCTTCGGCTGCTTCATTCAACAATTTTTCAACATCATCTGCACCCGCCTCGTCACGGAAGAAAGCAAGCAGAGCATAGCTGTCTAATACAAATTTTGCCATACTGAATTATTTGTTTTTATGCAGGTTTAACTTTCTGTCTTCATATTTTTTCTCTTCTCCTTTATAAGCTTTCATATCTTCCTTAAGTTTCCTCGCTGAAGAAAGCATGCCGCGAAAAGATTTAAAATATTGTTCATTGATAGGTTTTACCAATACACCACCTTCTGTCTCTTCAAACAGAACCTTTACACCGGGTTTGATCCCGTATTTATTGCGAAGACGCTTAGGAATTAATAATTGACCCTTAGACGTTAAAACTGAGGTTTCCATACTTTTTAATTTTAGACTCCAAATATAAAAAGGTATTACTAAATAAAAAAGTATTACTTTAAAATTTTTAGAAACTTTAATAAAATGGTAGGAACTCGACCACTTTGGCTACCAAGTGACGCAAGGCCGATTATCTGTGCAGTGAAAACCAATAATAGGTTGAAAATGCTTAATAGAATTACCAAACGTGCAAGAGTGCGACGCAACAGGCGATGCCATGAAACACAAAAGCCCACCAAATAATAATTTACTTTCTCTCATTCGTGGTTACCAACAACACCCAATCATTTTCGCCTTTACTGTTTTTGTGCGGAGGAGTAAATTCGATCGTTGGTTTACCAGTTGCCAGGTTTTCTGTTACCGGTATGTATTGCGCATTAGTGGGATCGAACCAGTAACCAAATAATTTTTTCTGCAATGGTTGCATGTTCACTACAATGCTGCCGCTGTGCGCAGGAGGAATGTAGGCAACCAACAAAGAACCATCACGTGCGGCATCGGCAGAAACAAATGCATCAGCGGTGTCGGCAGTGTTATTCAAGATCGGTTCCGGCATTTTATTTAACCCACCCGGCACGAGTTGCCACCAATGAATGGAACGGATGAATGCATTCATACGCATCATATCCAGTGCGGCCTGTGTATTGATGTGTTGCTGCCATATGCCATCTACAAACTGCCATACATAGCCGTTGCCGCTCATGTACCCACCCACCGTGTTCAGCCATCCCCACCACTGGAACCTTCGCACCGGTTGAATGGCATTGGGATTATAATCATTGCCGTCGGGGCCTTCTTCATCATACGGTTCTTCCAGCAAAAAAGAAGGCAGCACCGGTTGATGCGCATAGGCTTTGCGTGTGATGTAAGGAATGGGCACATGCCTGTCCCAACTGTAACTTCCGTTCATCGTCATCTCATTTCCGAACTGCGGATTGTCTGCCGCATTCTCGCCGCTTTGTGATTCCGCCGTGTATTGCGTGGACTGCTGCTGCTTCACACTCTTCAACCCTTTTATCAATGCGGCTTCCGCAGCCGCCTCTTCGGGGGTGAAACGGCCTTTGTCACCCAACAGCATCCATAAAATATTTTTACTGTTCTTGTACCGGTTGGCAAACCATGCTCCGTAAGCGCTGTCTTTTGCAGGACCATTCGCCACTAATTCTTTCATCCATCCCTGGTCCTCTTTGTCGCTGGAGTAACCTACATAAGCAGGAAACATCAGCACCAATATTCCTTTTGCTTCGCAATAAGCGAGCAATGAATCCACATGTTTCCAATACGCTTCATTAGGTGTGAGCAAGTCAGGGCTTTCTGTTCTGTAATCTTTATAAACAAAATTTCCGTTCCAGTTATCGCCGGTAACTGTTTTTAAAAACGGAAGCTGGTGGTTGGCATCGAACGGCGCATGATTGCCCATGAGCCAGTGTGTGAGCACACTCATTTCAATGGCATTGTGCCCATGCTCCAATGTATTATCTATAAAATGATGCAGTGAAGTATCGGGCAATGAAATGATGAACCATGCCGTGCGTCCGAGAATAGGAAACGGCTTATCGTTTTGATCAACCAAATATCGTTTGTCGTCACTTTGGTGTAATGGAAAGACAGGCTGTGCATGCAAGCCAATGCACAGCAACCCGCCAATAATCAAGATGGACAATTTTACTTTTATCATTGTATATATATACTGCGTGAAGAAACAATTTAAAATTTATCTTTCACAATCCGATACAAAACAGCCATATCACAACTACCTGAAAATTTCTTTTGTTTTACCTAATATCATATATTGGAGATCAAACTCCAGAAACATGAAACCTGGAACCCAACGGAAACTAATTACATTCATTTAACGGGCAAACTGGTATGAATTTTCCAACAGAATTACACCGACAGGTTGTTGACCTTGTAAAAGATTTCTTTACCGGGCAAAAGGATGTTGACACGATCTTATTGGTCAACTCTCTTGCCAGAGGAAAAGCAACTGAAGACAGTGATATAGATCTTGCGATCCTTGTTGCGCCATCCACAACCACTGCATCAATTAAGAACCTGGAAAATGCCTGGCAGGATCTTTTAAACTCCGACCAAACATTAAACCGATTTAAAGCATCGGGCAGATTTGCACAAATACATTTGGATATCATTGACGGTGTTTTCAAACCCGGGATATGGGAAGAAGGTGGCGGAGTTGACTTTTTTGAAGTTGAGATCGGGAACAGGTTATACTATTCGAAACCACTGGCCGGTGAGGGCGAGTATTTTTTAAAATTAATATCAAAGTGGTTGCCCTATTATGAAACCACCCTGCAAGAGCAGCGGCTCGTTCTCTCAAAAGAGGCTTGTATGTATGAGTTAGAACACATTCCTGTATTTGCAAACAGGGGTTTATATTTCCAGGCGTTCGACCGGTTATACGTGGCCTTTCAAAAATTTTTGCAAACGCTGTTTATCAAACATAAAATTTACCCGATTGCTTATAACAAATGGATAAAAGAACAAATAGTTGAAATTTTAAAATTGCCGGAGCTATATAAAGCGTTACCCAATGTTATTTCCCTCGCAAATATTGAGAGCAGTGAACTCAATAGCAAGGCAGATATTCTAAAGAAACTTTTGGACGATTACACTTAGCACAGGCTTATAGCCGGAAAAAATTATTCGCTTCCTAACCAGGCTTCACTTTTCATTGCGATGCCATATTTAAAACCAGGGCTTCGTAACTTGCATGCTCAAATTTTCTTTATGAATACAAATGAAACGGCAACCTTCGGTACCGGTTGTTTCTGGTGCACAGAAGCCATCTTTAAAGAATTGAATGGAGTAATTTCTGTAATGCCCGGCTACGCCGGCGGACACACCCTGAATCCAACCTATAAGGAAGTTTGCAGCGGTGAAACCGGTCATGCCGAGTGCACGCAAATTGTTTTTGATCCTTCTAAAATTTCTTACGACGAATTGCTGGAAGTTTTTTTTAAAGTTCATGATCCTACCAGTTTGAACAGGCAGGGCAATGATGTCGGTACGCAATACCGCAGCGTGATATTTTATCATAATGATGAACAAAAAAGACTGGCAGAAAAATATAAAACTGAATTAGACAAAAGTGGCGCATGGGATAAGCCGATCGTTACGCAAATTGTTCATATGGAAAAATTTTATCCCGCCGAGAATTATCATCATGATTATTATGAATACAATAAGGACAAGAATCCTTATTGCTCCGTTGTCATCAGGCCCAAGCTGGATAAATTCAGAAAAGTATTCAAAGAAAAACTGAAAGTAAAATCCTGATCAGCACTTATTCTGTAACTACCGGGTAATCCAGTGATTGTTTCTGATCCTGGCTGCCCACATCAAAGGACAAAGTTTTGGTGTATTGTTTATCGCCGTCTTTACCCGTTAACTGTAACCGGTAGAGATAGATTTTATTTTTTGGAACATTGTCCGTGTAATGAAGATCGGGAATATGAATATCCTCTGTCATAAAGAAATAAGCAATGGGCTTGAATGCTCCCGATCTATCGGCCCGCTCTACGATACATTCATCAAGCCCTTCCGTTGTTTCAAACTTCCAGTTCAGCTTCACCTGTTTATTTGATGAAAGACCTTCAAAACTGAGAAGCTTTGGCAATGGGTCGGGTTTCGGGGAATCCAATTGATTAAAGCATAAGCTTCCATTATAAATTGGTAACGTAACCGTAGCACTGACGGGTTTACTGAATACAAGGAGGAAGTATAAACAAAAAAGTATCAGCAAAACTGCTTTTAAAATTAAATTACGAAGTCCACTCGTTTTCATGAGTACAATTTTTTTAGTTTGGAAATCACGAATGGTCTCAGAAGGATAAAATGTGAACTGCTTTTGAAGGGATCTTGGAAGTGGAAATGGCTTGTAAAACAAGCTTTGTATTAAGACGCTAAATTAAAGCTGATTCCGTAGATATCCAAGCGGGTCGCGGGGTTAGGAATAAGATACCCGGAAACATACTTGCAAATCAGGCCATTGCCTTCAAAAAAAATATCAGGGATTATTTAGTCATTTTTCTTACCCTCCTTAATTCAAGAAGATTGAAGGCATTTACATTAAAATCTTTGATATTGGGTTGTATAAAATGGATCCACTCATCATACCATAAAGGAACCACCGGCGCATCGCTGATCATTACCTGGTCGGCCTGCCGGTAAAGCTGGTAACGCAGGCTATCGTTGGTCTCTCCCAACGCTTTTTCAAACAGGGCATCAAACACCGGGTTTTTATAACGTGTATAATTGGGTGGCGCCGGGTTCTTTGAATAAAAAACGGATAAATAATTTTCCGCATCCGCATAATCGGCGATCCAGCTTCCGCGAAAAAATAATGCTTTTGAATTGGCTGTAAGATCAAGCAACAGGGCTTTTTGTACCACGTCCACCTGCACAGGAATTCCTTCTTCTTCCAGTTGCTTGGCAATAAAACTCGCCAGGTCAGAATAGATGGGTATCGTTAGTAATTTAATAACCGGCAATCCTTTGCCGTTCGGAAAACCGGCTTCCGTCAGCAACTCTCTTGTCTTTGCTGGATCATAATAATATCCTTTCACTTTGGTTGAATCGAAAGACGGAAGACTCATCGGTATAAAACCCGATTCGGCAGGAATGCCTATCGAGTTTCGTAAATACATGATCATTTTTCTCCGGTCGAAACCATAGTTGATGGCTTGTCGTATTTTTTTAAATCTCAGAGGAGAATTTTTTACCAACTCATTGGATGTATCCATTAAAATTCCGAGGTATTCGATGTTGAGATAGGGATGTGTTTGTAAAACAATTTTGCCCTCCCACTTTTTTCTCAATTCTCCTTTTTTGGTGAGCACTTCGTCTTTGAATGATGATTCAATATCATTCATAAAGTCAAGTTGCTTTTCCCTGAACAATAAAAACTCTGTGGCCTTGCTGTCATAAAAACTTACTCTCACTCCATCCAGGTATGGTAGGCGATTACCAAGGCTGTCTTTTTCAAAATAATTTTTATTCTTCCCGAGCACCAGCGCCTGTCCCTCTTCCCATCTTACAAAAGCAAACGGGCCTGAACCAACAGGATGTCTTCGAAAGTCATTCCCGTATTTTTCAACGGCTTCTTCGGGAACAATAGAACAATACTGCATCGAAAGAATTCCCAATATGGGTATATAAGGTGTGATGAGTTTAAGCTGAAAAGTTGAATCATTAATTGCAGTGAATCCGTCCGCAGGATCTATTTTACGATTAAATATCCATGCACCGGGGCTGGCGGTTTTATCATCAATGATGCGCTTAAAACTATAGACAACATCTTTTGCCGTGAGCTTTCTTCCCTTCCCGCCGGAAAAAGCAGCGTCATCATGAAAAAAAACATCGTCACGCAAATGAAAAGTAAATGCACGCCTGTCATCCGAAATATCCCAACTCTTCGCAACGGAGGGCACAATATGCAGGTTGTCATCAATCTCGACCAGTGTATTGTACAACTGGTGAACGGCCCACATAATAGATTGATTTTTGGCAAATGCCGGGTCAAGCGATTCTATTCCTGTCTGTTCATTGTAGTAAAAAATGTTTTTGTTAGTTTCATTGTTTGAAGAACAGGAAAAAAGACAGACGACAAAAAATACAATACAGAAGAAAGCAGAAAATTTTGTTAAGTGGTTTATTAAATACGATCTCACGGCCTAATTTAGCAACTATTCTTAACCCCAAACGCATGAAGAAACTATTTTTAATAATAATTAATTTTTCACTGTTCATTATTCATGTTTCCGCGCAACCTTTAAATCATAAGAAAGTATTCACACACCAGGATACATTGCGCGGAAGCGTGGGCCCGGAAAGAGAATGGTGGGATGTGACGCATTACGATCTTCATGTAACACCCGATTACGATGCAAAATCAATTACAGGCAAGACGACGATCGATTATAAAGTAACTGAAGATAAGCACACCGACTACATGCAGATCGATCTTCAGCAACCTTTAAAGATCGATACTATTTATTATGACGGAAAGCTGTATATCAATTATCCGAAAAGGCCGTATTATAATGAAGGAAATGTGTGGCATATTCCTCTTCCAAAAACTCCGAAGAATTCCGAACATTCCATTACCCTCATTTATCATGGCAATCCACGGATAGCAGTGAACCCGCCGTGGGATGGCGGATGGATATTTACAAAAGATGCATTGGGCCGGCCGTGGATGACAGTGGCCTGCCAGGGGTTGGGTGCAAGCGTTTGGTATCCATGCAAAGACTACCAGGGCGATGAACCGGACAACGGGGCCACATTAAACATAACAGTTGCCGATACTTTGGTTGCCGTAGGTAACGGAAGATTAAAAGAAAAAACATCGAATGGTGATGGAACCACCACATGGACATGGGAAGTAAAATCGCCTATCAACAATTACAACATCATTCCGTACATCGGGAAATATGTTACATGGCATGAAGATTATATAGGCGAAAAAGGAAAACTGGATTGTGATTATTGGGTGCTTGACTATGATCTCGATAAAGCGAAAGAACAGTTCAAACAGGTAGATGATATGTTGAAATGTTTTGAATACTGGATGGGACCTTATCCATTTTATGAAGACAGTTATAAACTTGTGGAAACGCCTCACCTGGGCATGGAACACCAAAGTGCGGTAGCTTATGGAAATAAATTTATGAATGGATATTTGGGAAGGGATCTTTCAGGAAGCGGTTGGGGAAAAAACTGGGACTATATTATTGTTCACGAAAGCGGGCATGAATGGTTTGCCAATAATATAACCACAAAAGACATCGCCGACATGTGGGTACACGAAGGTATTACGGATTACTCAGAAACTCTTTTTGTAGAATGTAAATATGGAAAGGAAGCGGCTGACGCTTACACGCAGGGATTAAGAAGAACAATACGGAATGACCGGCCCATTATCGGCCCGTACGGAGTAAATAAAGAAGGGAGTGGCGATATGTATAATAAAGGGAACAATATTATGCATATGGTAAGACAGGTTATCAATAACGATTCACTGTTCAGAAGTATCTTGAGAGGATTGAATGAGACGTTCTATCACCAAACGGTTGACTCAAAGGATATAGAAAATTATATCAGCAAGAAATCAGGAATAGATTTTTCAAAATTCTTTGACCAGTATTTGCGCACCACAAAAATTCCTGTACTTGAATATAAAATTGAAGGAGATAAACTTTCTTACCGCTGGACAAATTGCATAGATGGTTTTAATATGCCTGTACGAATCGCCCATCCAGATGAATGGATAAAGCCAACCACGGAATGGAAAGAAATGAAAGCCACTCCTGAAATGAAGGATAATTTTTCGATAGACAAGAACTTTTATATCACGGTAAAAAAAGTTCAGTAGCCTACTCTTCACTCTCCCTCTACAACTTACCTTTATGAAATGAGCACTATCCGCCGGCAAAGCATCATTTCTTCCCTTGTGATCTATATCGGCTTTGCTATCGGTTTGGTGAACGTCTATTTATTTACCAAACAGGGAATATTTACAGACACACAATTTGGATTGTATAATGCGTTCATTGCGATCGCCACTATGATGATGGCTTTTTCAAACCTGGCGATGCCCTCTTACATTTATAAATTCTTCCCTTATTATAATGAACATCTCCCCCGCAAAAAGAATGACCTGATAACCTGGGCGGTGGTTGTAAGCACTATCGGTTTTATACTTGTGATAATTGCCGGCATTGTTTTCAAAAAAGTTGTAGTAAGAAAATACATGGCGCATTCGCCGGAAATCGTTGCCTACTACAACTGGATATTCGTTCTCGGATTTGGCTTAACTATCTATACCATTTTTGAAGCGTACGCCTGGCAGTTGCATAAATCCATATTTACAAACTTTCTTCGCGAAGTGCAATGGCGATTATTTACTACCGTCATCATTTTACTTTTCTTTTTCGGCGTTATTAAGAACTATGACCTTTTTATAAAACTTTTTTCATTTACGTACCCCGGTATCGCCCTGATCCTTTTTTTATACCTGGTCTTTACAAAAAAAATTCATTTTACATTTCGTATCAGCAAGGTCACACGAAGATTTTTTAAAAGCATTGTACGCTTATGCTCGTATGTATATGCCGGCTTGTTGATATTGACAATATCGCAGGTGTTTGATTCACTTGTTATCAGCGCCGTGCTTCCGGATGCACTGGGAAAACTGGCGATCTATTCCCTTGCGCAAAATGTTGCCAGTTTAATACAAGCGCCGCAACGCGGAATTATATCCGCATCCATTGCTCATTTATCCAAAGCGTGGAAGGATAAAAAAATAGACACGCTTCAAAGAATTTATCAGCGGTCGTCTATAAACCAACTGGTTTTTGCCTGTGGCCTTTATGTTCTCATCGTCATCAATTTTATCGACGCGGTTAATACTTTTCATTTAAAAGAAAGTTATTTGAACGGGCTTTATGTTTTTCTTTTGCTGGGAGCCACAAAAATTGTAGACATGGGAACAGGAGTGAATTCACAAATAATAGGCACATCTACTTACTGGCGGTTTGAAATGACCAGTGGCGTTGTATTATTATTGGTCATGCTGCCTTTAAATTATATACTCACGAAGCACTATGATATTGTAGGGACGGCCTTTGCCGGTCTTATTTCCATTACGATCTACAACATCATCCGCATTATTTTTCTCTGGCGAAAATTCAGGTTGTTTCCTTTTTCCATTCAAACACTCTATACGATTTTGCTCGCAGGCGTATGCTTTGCCGCCTGTTATTTTTCATTTCGGAACATACATGGTCTGCCGGGACTTCTCCTGCGCAGTGTTGTTTTTTGTATTCTCTATGGCACCGGTGCTGTTTATCTCAGGCTTTCACCCGACATTGCGCCTGTGTGGAATACTATTAAAAAAAGAATGGGGATCAGGGTTTGAGGGAAGCGGAAGCATTCGTAAGTCCTTCTACCCTTCCGGCAGAAATAAAATGCTTAACGTAGTAAGGTTCGAACATATCACTGATGGTTACTCCCGAAACAGAAGCATGCACAAACTTATTATTCTGCAAATAAATACCTACATGTGACACACCGCCTGTAGTGTTAAAAAATAAAAGATCACCTTCCTGCAATTTTGTACGGGAAATACGGCGTGTAGCTTTATATTGATCTTTTGCGGTTCGCGGAAGAGTGATTCCAAACACAGAAATAAAAACTGTTTGAACGAAGGCGGAGCAATCAATTCCATTCCTGGTAGTGCCGCCATATTTATAACGGGTGCCATACCAATCATCGATAGTCTGATAAAGAGGAATATCCTGTATCTCCGTTACCTCGGTGTTCAACAACCCGGCATATTTCAATTGAAGCGCCGAAGCCTTTTCGACTTCAGCGTTATCATTATCAGAGTACGCTTTTTCTACCGGCTTTGCTGATCTCTTAGATGACGACCGTGTTTCTTTTTTAATTTCTGCCGGTGTTTCGATATCTGTATTGTCTGAAGAAATATCCAGGAAACTGATCTCTTTCTTATTATCATTCGCAGAAGCAGTGGCTTGTTTATTGGCGGTAAATGCCAGTGGTTTCATACTGGAGCAGCTTGCTAATAAGGTGATAAAAGCGATGGCCGGTAAAAAATTTTTTATCATACTGGTTCTCTTTCTGAATATTTTATTGAAGTGCCCGCCCGAAGCCGAATTTGCAAATGTATAATTGTTTTTTTATCCTGTCAACCTAAACGGGGTCTCTCATCAAAAATTGCCTTTATTAATGACTTTGATCAAGTGAAAAACTTGTGATAATAAGTAATCAGCTTATGATAGCGTGAAGGGTTTATTTTTTTAACATTGCTATATCATTTACTCTTTCACAAAAAGATGACGAGTTAAATAGTCACCGGGGGTAAATTTGCAAATTGACATTATGAAATTTTCTCACTTACATGTACATACACAGTTTTCGCTTTTAGACGGAGCTGCTTCTATTCAGTCCCTTTATAAAAAAGCCATTGCGGATGGCATGCCCGCCGTTGCCATCAGTGATCATGGCAATATGTTTGGCGTGTTTGAATTTGTAGCCGAAGCTACAAACATAAAGATGAGAACGGGAAGCTAAAAGTAAAACCGATCGTCGGGTGTGAATTTTACATTACGACAGACCGTCATCGTAAAACTTTTTCAAAGGAAGAAAAAGATCCGCGTCATCACCAGATACTTCTTGCAAAAAATGAACAAGGCTATCGCAATCTCGTAAAGCTGACTTCGCTTGGATTTATTGAAGGGATGTACAGTAAATATCCGCGTATTGATAAAGAACTTATTTTAAAATATCATGAAGGATTGATCGCCACAACTTGTTGTCTTGGCGCATATGGTGCCGCAAACAATTTTAAAGAAAGGCGAAGCAGAAGCTGAAAAGGAATTCAAATGGTGGCTGGATATTTTTGGTGAAGATTATTATGTCGAGTTGCAACGACATGGCCTTGCCGAACAGAATAAGGTAAACGAAGTGCTGGTAAAGTTTGCGCTGAAACATGGAGTAAAAATTATTGCAAGCAATGATTCTCATTATGTAGATCAATCCGATTTCAATGCACATGATATTTTGCTTTGCATCAATACAGGTGAAAAATTGACAACCCCTGCGCTCAGAGAGTTTACCGACGATGATATTCATATAAAGAACAAACGATTTGCATTTCCGAATGACCAATTCTATTTCAAGACCACGGAGGAAATGAGTAAAAATTTTGATGATCTCCCTCATGCCATTGATAATACAAACGAGATCATTGATAAAATTGACCTGTTAAACCTCAAAAGAGATATTCTTCTTCCTGCATTCCCTATCCCAAAAGAATTCCAGGTTCATGATGACAATAACCTGAATCAATGGGAATATTTAAAACATATTACTTATGAAGGCGCCAGGCAACGTTATCATGAAATAACTGAAGATATCCGTGAACGAATAGATTTTGAATTGTTCACCATTAAAACAATGGGCTTTGCCGGATACTTTTTAATTGTGAGTGATTTCATCAGAGCCGGTCGTGAGATCGGTGTGTTTGTGGGACCGGGCCGCGGTTCCGCTGCAGGCTCTGTAGTTGCCTATTGCATTAGTATCACCAATATTGATCCTATAAAATACAATTTGCTGTTTGAAAGATTTTTAAACCCTGATCGCAAATCAATGCCTGATATCGATACAGACTTTGATGATGTGGGCAGGCAAAAAGTTATTGATTATGTAATAAAAAAATATGGAAAGAACCAGGTCGCACAAATTATTACTTATGGTACGATGGCGGCGAAAATGAGTATTAAAGATGTGGCAAGAGTAATGGATCTTGGTTTGCCTGAATCAAATGCATTGGCAAAATTGGTTCCTGAGCGACCGGGCATTGAATTGAGAAGATTGTTGCAGGCTCCCATTTCGCCAAAAGACGGAGAAAAATCATTGATTGAAAAAGAAGGACTGGGCGCAGATGATTTGGAAAACGTAAAAAAACTTCGTGAAATATATAATGGCAAAACAATGGAGTCTACTGTGCTCCATGAAGCCGAGCGTTTGGAGGGATCAGTCAGAAATACAGGCATTCATGCGGCGGGAATTATCATCGCTCCAAAAGACCTTACTGAATTAATTCCGGTAGCCACAGCAAAGGATTCCGATCTCTGGGTTACGCAAATTGAAGGAAGCTTGATTGAAGATGCCGGTGTGCTTAAGATGGATTTTCTCGGGTTGAAGACACTTACTATCTTGAAAGATGCACTCGATCTTATAAAAGAAAATTATGGAGTAGAAATTAATTTGGATGAATTAACTCTTGATGATGAAAAAACTTTTCAATTATACCAACGGGCTGAAACCAATGGTACATTTCAGTTTGAAAGCCCCGGCATGCAAAAATATTTACGTGAATTAAAACCAGATAAATTTGGTGATCTAATTGCCATGAATGCTTTATACCGGCCCGGCCCGATGGCATACATTCCTCAATATATTGCACGAAAGAATGGCTATGAAAAAGTAACATACGATTTGCCCGATATGCAGGAGTACCTTGAAGAAAGCTATGGTATTATTGTGTACCAGGAACAAGTAATGTTGTTATCCCAAAAATTATCAGGATTCAGCAAAGGCGATGCAGATGTATTGCGCAAAGCAATGGGCAAAAAACAAAAGGCCGTGCTGGACAAAATGAAAAAACAATTTATCGATGGCGGTATGGCAAACGGGCATCCGCAGGAAAAATTAGAAAAAATCTGGAGTGACTGTGAATCCTTTTCACAATATGGTTTTAATAAATCTCATTCAACCGGATATGCACTGGTAGCTTATCAAACCGGTTATTTAAAAGCAAATTACCCAAGCGAATACATGGCTGCGGTATTAAATCATGCCGGCAGTATTGACAAGATCACCTTTTTTATGGAAGAGTGCAAACGCATGGGCATAAAAGTGCTGGGGCCTGATATCAATGAATCGTTAAAAGGTTTTGCAGTCAATAAAGCCGGTGAAATTCGTTTTGGTTTGGGAGGAATGAAAGGAGTGGGTGAAGCCGCTGTGGAAAGTATTATTGAAGAAAGAAAAAAGAACGGAGCATTTAAAAACATTTTTGATTTTATCAAACGCATTAACCAGCGAACGGTAAATAAAAAAACGTTGGAGAGTTTGGCTTACTCGGGCGGTTTTGATTGTTTCCCGGAACATCATCGTGCACAATACTTTCATATACCACCTGAAGAAACGATCACAGGTTTGGAACGCATCATCCGGTACGGCGGAGTAATTCAAACACAAAATGCAACGGCCACTAACACATTATTTGGTGATCTGCCCATCACAATGGAAATCCCGCCACCCAGGTTACCGGATTGTTTGCCGTGGCCATTGATCGTGCAATTGACCCATGAAAAAGAAATCACGGGAATGTTTTTGAGTGGTCATCCTCTGGATCATCACAAATTTGAAATGAAGCATTATGGCATCACCCCCATTGCTGACTTTAATGAATTCAAAGAGATCATTGCAAAACAACCTAATCCCAACAGGCAATTCCGGTTGCTTGGGTTGGTGACTGATGCGCAGCATAAAATTTCAAGGCAGGGAAATAAGTATGGCAATTTTTCGATTGAAGATTATTCAGGAAAAACAGATATTGTTTTATGGAGTGAAGACTATGTACGATTTTCTCCATTCCTTCAACAAGCGAGCACTGTCTTTCTTACCGGGTTTTTCAGGCAACGCTATAATCGCCCGGAATTTGAATTCAGAGTTAATTCGGTGTCGATGGCGGAAACGCTTAAAAGAAATCTCACCAGGCAACTACATATTGAAGTGCATCCCAAAGACGTGACAGATGATGTAGTAAATTTTATTCAAACAAACGTTAGAAACCACCCGGGTGCAGCTACCCTGAAATTTACTTTTAGTGAACCTAAAAATCACCTGAAAATAAGTTTGCTTACTCTTGACAGCGGATTTGAGATGAATGATGAAATGACTGAGTTCCTTGAAAATAAACCCGAGTTTGACGTGCAGGTTACAACTGGTTAACATTTGAACTTTTTCAACCCTGAAACGTTAAGAAATACTATAACTGGACAGATTAGCAGTTTAGCAATAACCAAAGGTCGCTTAATGACAAGTTAATCACATATTGATGTCATAACTTCCTGTTATCGCATTTGGGGTTAAATTTGCAGTCCTTAATAAAATTTTTAAAACAATTATATGGCAAAAGAATTCAATGATTCAAACTTCCAGAGCGAAGTCCTATCCTCTGATAAATTAACTGTGGTTGATTTTTGGGCTGAATGGTGTGGTCCCTGCCGTGCTATCGGTCCGGTCATGGAAGACCTTTCAAAAGAATATGCGGGTAAAATAAATGTAGGCAAAGTGAACGTGGACTACAATCCGCAGGTAAGCATGAACTATGGCATTACTTCCATTCCGGCTATCCTGTTCATTAAAAACGGCCAGGTAGTTGATAAATTGGTCGGCGCCCAACCTAAAGGAAATTTTGTAAAGAAAATTGAAGCCCATTTATAAGTCATTAGTCTTATTGAAAAGAAAAACTCCATTCAAAGAATGGAGTTTTTTTATTACCACTAATAAAGTATTAATGAAGATATTTTTTATCAGTTGAGTGAAGCATTCATTTCAATTTCTTTTATATCGGTGTTACTGTAATCTTTTATCTCGTTATATAAAGTGTCCCGTTCAACAGGTTTTCTTTTTACCTGTTTGATCAAGGTAACTATTTCTGCCGTGGTCATCGAAGGTGTTTGTTCTTCGGCTCCGGCCATTGAATAAATTTTGGTTGTATCGTCGATCGTTCCGTCGATATCATCGACACCAAAAGATAAACTGAGCTGTGCGTTCTGTCTTCCCATCATTGGCCAGTACGCTTTCAGGTGAGGAAAGTTGTCTAAATATATCCTGGCAATTGCATACATCTTCATGTCTTCGACAATGCTGCTTTCCCGTATGTTACTCATATCATTATCCTTATTGCGGAATTTGAGCGGAATAAATGTATTGAACCCATGTGTCTTGTCCTGCAGGTTTCTTAACCGGCTCATATGATCAACACGATGGCGATAATTTTCTATATGGCCATACAGCATAGTCGCATTGGTATGCATTCCTAACCGATGGGCTGTCTCATGAATCTGCAACCACCCTTTTGCATCCACTTTATCGGCACAAATTTTTGCTCTTATGTCGGCGTCAAAAATTTCTGCACCGCCGCCCGGCAAAGAATCGAGGCCGGCCTCTTTCAAATATTTTAATCCTTGTTCAGTATTCATCTTCGCCTTGCGAAACATGTAATCCAATTCGACCGCCGTAAACCCTTTTATATGGAGTTCCGGTCGATGTGCTTTTATCTTTTTTAAAACACCGGCAAAAAATTCAATGTTGAGTTTAGGATGAACACCCCCCACAATATGAACTTCAGTAATAGGTTTATCATCATATTTCTTTACCATATTGAGCATATCATCAGCACTAAGCTCCCACCCTTCTTCGCGATGAGCGTATAATTGTGAATAAGAACAGAAATTGCAACTGAAAACACAAACATTGGTTGGCTCGATATGAAAATTCCGATTGAAATAAGTTTTATCACCATGCAATTTTTCACGGATATAATTGGCAAGCGATCCTACAAAGGGAAGTGAACCTTTTTCAAAAAGAAGCAAAGCATCTTCATCACTGATTCTTTCGCCATTAAAAACTTTTTTTGCAATATGCTGCAGATCTGCTGATATATTTCCCGCCGCATATAAACTTTGCCCTGTTGCTTGTTCCATAAAAAATTTTGCACAAAGTTAAGAATGGTGTTCGTCAAAAAAATGATGTTTATCAATAAACGGGCTGAAGCTTATTAACCGGGAAAAAAAATTGTTTCAGGTGAGTCGCTCAGTATTTCACCACTTTAATCGACGTATCATGACCGCCATCAGTATAAGCCAACCTGACTATGTAGACGCCGGCTGATCTTGCACTAAGATCAATGGTCTCCTGTTTATTTGCATTTCCGCCAAACAATTTATACCATACCAATTGCCCTACCGAATTAAATACTGAAATGGATTTCAATGTTGTTGGTGGCAGATAATGCCATACAGTAAACTGATCTTTAAATGGATTGGGGTAAACAATAAGTCCTTCCTTTTTTAATCGTGCGGGCAATATTCTTGTCTTGAGATTTACATTGTCGATAAAAATATTATTCTTATTGTTGTTTGTATTTCTGAATACTATTTGAATGGGCCCCTGGGGTGCAATTGTTGTAAGGTCAACTGTCTCTGTTCGCCACTGAGAAGATGAGGGAACGAATTCCCCGGTTACATTTCCTGCTGTTTGCAGATCCGTTCCCCATTTTTTATAAATTGAAGTAAACGAATTTCCGCAATCTCTTGTCAGCAATACTTCAAGCGTGTCAGTGGGTGAACCATTTGTAACGCCTGCAGCGGCCACATCAAAAGAAAGAGATACAGAGTCAACTCCTGAATAACTCACTTGTGGCGTATAGAGTTCATCTACTCTTCCCGTAAAATTGTAATCGTAATTATTTACAAAAGCCGATGCAGAACTATTATCACCAGTAGTCGTTCTTGCCCACGTAGTGACGGCGTCAGCATTCACTTCTACCCATCCCGCAGGAGGAAAGCTTGCTGATTCAAATCCCTCTGTCAAAGGAGCCGATGTTGTTCCCGCAATTCCAAAACCTTTGCTCAAAGTGTCATTTGATGGAACAAGATCACCGGTTCCAATAGATGATACCGGGTTAAAAGTGTAAACGGTAATAGTGTGTTGCCCCGTTGCCAGATCAAAAGTTGTTGATAATGGCACTGTTATCGTTTCATCTTTGGCAAGATTGATCCCGGTTACATTTGCTGTTTGAGCAGTTCCATTATCTATTTTATAGGCAATACTAAACGCAGTGATATTTTCAACACCTTTATTTTTTATTGTTGCGGAAGGCGTGATGCTTGTGGTACATTCTGCTCCTCTTGGATTATCGATGGATACTACTTCTACATCACGTGTACAACTTGCACATATAGCAGAAATGTCAACGTCGTCAAGATAAAGATCATTGCCATAGGAATTCACATTCCGGAATTTAACGATCATTTTTTGACCAGTTACCACATAGGGGCTTAAAATAATTGTTTCACTTCTCCATTTTGATGGTTCCGATGGAGCGGCCGAAAACGAATCAGTTGTTACCGGCGCAGTTGCAAGTTGAAGTCCTGTTTTTTTATAAACAAGTGTGTAGGTTTTACCTCCATCACCGGAAACATATACTTCAAGACCGTCCCACGTGGAAACGTCTGTTGCATCAACAGGAGCATAAGCAACTTTAAAATTTAACTGCACATTCGTACTGGTCCCGGGGTCTATGGCAGGAGTTATTAGTTCATCCAGTGTACCGATCTCGTTAATGTTATAATCATCAAAAAAAGCAGCACCGGCATTTGTGTAGCCTGAAACTGCATCTCTTGTCCATGTATTAGTGGCACCACCATTGGGATTCCACACTTGCCAACCTGCCGGCGGAAACGTGGATGAGCTAAAATCTTCTGATAATGGAAGAGTGGCGGTAGACGTTTCTATGTTTACATAGGAATTAAGGGTATCATTATTAGCAAAATCATCAGCAACTCCATTGGGGGAAGAAGTATATATAGACAAGGTATGATTGCCTGCTGTACCTGAAATATCACCAAGACCCAACGTCGTATCGCTGCCCACTGCTAAATTCACAGGAATAACAGTTGTAACAGGTGCGCCGGCATCTATTGCGACACTTAAAGTGACAGATGAAAGTGTGCTTGTTCCGTTGTTTCTTACAATAGCCTGCAAAGGAGTATTGTCAACAAAAAAACTTCTGCGCTCACGATTACCGTATGGCGAAACGCTTACCAAAAATGCATCTGAAACCACTACAGGAGGAGTAGCCCCATTAGTTGTTAATAAACCAGGTCTGTACAAATTGATGCATCCTTCCACTCTTTTTCTCATACCATCTGAAAACATAAACATGGCACGGTCATCAAAATAGTTCATAAAACTACCATACATCATTCCAAAACTTTCGGAAGCACACCCATCTTTATAATTCATACTTGGGTTACCGTACACAAAATTGTCAGAGCCTGTTCCTTTTTCTTCAGGTGTGTCATCGCCTTCCGGACCTGCGCCTGATGGCAAAGGCCAGCCGATTTGAATTTGAAAATCGTTATTGTTACATGTGGATTGATCTCCGAACGTGTGCCACAAATAAAAATAGTGTCCTATTTCATGAGAAAGTGTAGAGCCTTCTGAATATGACGGATAGTAATTACGGGAGGTATTGCCGGCATACGGAAGTGTTTTGATGCCGATGACAACGCCCTGCGGTCCTTCATTTGTTGTAAAAGGAAATGTAGAAATTCCCAACAGGCCCGCATCCGAACCGGTGAATGTGCCGCACCATACATTTACATATTTACTGCTGTCCCATGCATCCAATCCTCCCGTAGCAAATGATTTTATACTTATGTGATCAGGTGTCGTATTAGCTCTGCGTTCGATACCGCTTGTCAGCACACCGGTGGGATCTCTTCTTGCCAAGACAAATTTTATAGGAACATCTCCAATTCTTGCCGCAATCTCCGTCGGAATTACATTAAGGTATTCATCCATCTTCTTCCCATTATAATCCCTGTTGAGAATTTCGACTTGCTCAATAATATCTCTATCAGATATGGAAGCCAGTGTTGAAGCATCATCGACCAGGTGAAACACCAACGGAATGATAATCGGGTTTGCCTGCGTTTTCTCTGCGCGGATGCTAAGCTGTTGTTGTTTTTGCAAATATAAATTGTATTGTCGCTGTCCTTCAATTTTCCACTTTTCCGGTAATGTCGGATCCTTTTTTATAGCTTCCTGCATAGCCTCCATAGTATAGCACCTGGGCGGTCGGCTGCCTCCTTTTTTTTGCTGAATATTCAGTGTTTTCAACGGTTCATCCTGGGCTTTGACAGAGAAGGTAATAAAGCTTGAAAAAAGAAGAATGAGGGGAACGAGGATACGTTTTTTCAAAAGACTTCCTTTTAACGTTAATAAATGAATGGCTCTGAAGTTTAGTAAATACAATGATACTGAATAATTGCAGGCTTGGGTAAAATAATTTCAAAACTCATTGACCCAAAATTTTGTTTTCGGTTTAACAACTTTGCTCACCGAATAAGAAATTTGTATAAAATAAATTCAATTAACTAAAATTCCTATCTTCCCTTATCGATTCAAAATTGTGTTTGGTTGGCTTTAATTACTTATTTGCAGATGTTGACCTAAACATCTGCGATTTTATTTTTAAATAAAAGAAATTTCATGAATATTAAGTTGCGCCTAACCATCCTGAGTTTTCTTCAATTTTTTGTATGGGGTGCCTGGCTGATCACAATAGGTACTTATTGTTTGAATGCAAAAGGCTGGAGCTTTCCCGAATTCGGAGCAATATTTTCGACTCTCGCATTATCGTCGCTTTTTATGCCCGCCATTACCGGCATCATTGCCGACAAATGGATGAATGCTGAAAAGCTATATGGTATTCTTCACATTGTGTATGGGTTAATCTTATTGTATGTTCCGAGAGTAAACGATCCCGATACTTTGTTCTATGTCATTTTCGGTGCGATGATTTGCTACATGCCTACAATTTCACTTTCGAATGCAATTGCATACACAATTTTGAAAAGAGAAGGTCATGATGTAGTAAAAGTATTTCCGCCCATTCGTGTTTGGGGAACGATAGGCTTTATTGTTGCCATGTGGACAACGAATCTTACCAACAGCAAGGCAAATGCGGATCAGTTTATCATTGGTGCAGTTGCCGCAATATTTTTAGGCGTATTCGCATTTACTCTGCCCAAATGCCCTCCGCCAAAATCTATTTCAAAAGATGCCGGTTTCATTGAACAATTAGGACTTAAAGCGTTTAAGCTTTTTGCCAATTATAAAATGGCTTTGTTCTTTATTTTTTCAATGTTCCTGGGAGCGGCTTTGCAATTAACCAATATGTATGGTGATTCTTTTTTAAGTGGATTTGGAAATATTCCTGCTTACAAAGATTCTTTTGTTGTCAAATACTCAACGATTATTTTGTCCATCTCGCAAATGTCAGAGACATTGTTCATTTTAGCCATACCATTTTTTCTGAAGCGGTTTGGAATTAAAATGGTCATGTTAATTTCGATGCTGGCCTGGGTGTTACGATTTGGTTTGTTTGCTTATGGTGATCCTTCAGCTTTTGGCACAGCATTAATTATATTTTCCTGTATTGTTTATGGAATGGCTTTTGATTTTTTCAATATCTCAGGCTCACTGTTTGTTGAAACCACTACCGATCACAGCATAAGGGCAAGTGCACAAGGTTTGTTTATGATGATGACTAATGGAGTAGGCGCCTGGATAGGAAGCATAGCAAGCGGATGGGTAATCGGTAAATATTTTGTAGATGCTGACGGGAGTCGCAACTGGCATGGAATATGGCAAACCTTTTCAATCTACGCTTTGGTAGTCGCAGTTTTATTCCTTTTGCTTTTTAAATACAAGCATAAACCAACTCAGCGAGAAATTCAGCAGGGAGAAGCGTATGAAATGACGCCTCGTTGAACATCAAAAATTAAAAAGAAAGATTTCTTCCGACGATGATGAATATTGTATGAGTCAGCATTCTTTCAATCCAAGCGGAATATTTACAGCCAGTCCGCCTTCTGCAGTTTCCTTATATTTTGTATTCATATCTTTTGCTGTGTCCCACATAGTTTTTATAACTCCGTCAAGTGACACCTTTGCAAAATCCGGAGTGCTTTGCAGTGCTAATTGTGAAGCGGTAATAGCTTTGATGGCACCCATCGTGTTACGTTCAATGCACGGAACCTGCACTAAACCTGCAATCGGATCGCAGGTAAGACCAAGATGATGCTCCATTGCAATTTCGGCGGCCATCAATGCCTGTCTTTGTGAACCACCCATGCATTCGGTAAGTGCGGCGGCAGCCATAGCTGATGAAACGCCGATCTCTGCCTGGCATCCTCCCATGGCAGCCGAAAGTGTAGAACCTTTTTTAAAAATACTTCCGGTCTCTGCGGCTGTCAGTAAAAACTGTATGATCTTTTCTTCCTCGTTATCCCGATGACTATCGCGATCATTTGCAAAAATTAAAAAATATTGCAGCACTGCCGGCACCACACCTGCTGCTCCATTCGTCGGTGCGGTAACCACTCTTCCGAAAGAAGCATTTTCTTCATTAATAGCAAGAGCAAAACAACTTACCCAGTCAAGAGTATATTTAAAACTATTTCCACCAGACCGAATCGCTTTGATCCATTCATCATAGTTAGAAAAAGTTTTGCCGCCCAATAATTTTTTATTGAGGTCAGCCGACCGGCGTTTTACATTCAATCCTCCCGGTAAAATTCCGGAAGTATGACAACCGCGAAACATACATTCTTTCATCACGTCCCATATATTTATCAATTCCTTTCTTGTTTCTGTTTCTGATCGCCATGTCATTTCGTTTTCCATCACTACTTCATAAATAGCCAGCCCGGTTTTACGACACCAGTGTAAAAGGTCTTCAGCTTTTTGAATAGGGAAGCTAAGTTGTACTGTTCCTGACGACGAGGTTTTTTCTCCTTCTTTAATTACAAAACCACCACCCACAGAATAATAAGTTTCAGAAATATCGTTACCATTTCCCAAATGGACCAAAAACGTCAATGCATTTGGATGAAAAGGAAGAGATTCAGTAATGAGGAAGTCGATATCTTCTCCGGGATCAAAATTAATTTCATGAAGTCCTCCCAAAACAATTCTTTTCATCGAGGTTATGTCATTTATTTTGGAATTGATCCGGCTAACATCAAAAGTAACGGGATCATCGCCGCTTAATCCAAGTTGTACCGCCACACCTGTTCCATGACCATGCCCTGTCTTGGCTAAAGATCCATAAAGCAAAACTTTCACGCTTATCACTTTATCTAAAAGACTCTTCTCTTTCAAAGATTCGACAAACTTTTGCGCAGCCCGCCAGGGGCCAAGCGTATGTGAACTTGACGGACCAATTCCAATTTTGAAAATATCAAACACCGAGATCGGCTGGTCTGAGTCATGAGGATTCATGACGCAAAGTTAGGATGGTTTCCTTGCTGAAATTTTTGCAGAAACCAATCAAAAAAGATAACCGGTGACTTTCTATTGTACGTCTACTAGATGGACCTCGAAATAGAGTATGGAATTAGCAGGTATAGGACCATTTGGCTGGCAACCATACGCAAGAGAAGATGGAACGATAAGTTTTATACTTCCTCCCTTCTTTATCAACTCAAGCCCGATTTGCCAACCCGGTATGAGTCCGCCAAGCGTCCACCCGGTTAGGGCCGCATTTGTTTGTTGATCGACAACCGCCCCGTTAAGAAGCTTAGCGGTATAAGTTACATACACTATTGAAGTAGCCGTAGGTATGGCACCTGTGCCAAGCGAGTCTATTTCGTAATACAGCCCGCTGCTGTGTTTTGTGGCATTAATACCGTTGTTTGCAGCAAAGCTGATTATTGTAGGTTCCTCACTTGCAACAGGTGTGGGAGTGCAAGTTGATGGAGTACTGTTTTTTAAACAACCTGATAAAAAGAAAGCTGTACACACTATAAAAATCAGAGAAAAGGTTTTCATTGGTAAAAATTTAGAATTAAACTTTGAGCAAATGACCACCAACGGAAATGATACGCTGCATTAAATAAAAACTTTATGAATCTTTTTCTTTTCGGGCAAGCAGTTCACGGTAATGTTGTTCATTCATATCCCACCGATGCCTTGCTGAAAATATCACCATGAAAATGACAATAAGTATTAACCCGATAAGAAGCACAATCACCAATGAAGGATCTGTATTAATAACCATCTGAGCATGTTTGTCCCACCCGGCAAAAAAATTGATAAAAATCGCCACAACAAAAACAACGCTCAACGGAAGCCCGACAGACAATTGTTTTAATACTTTCTTTTTTTTAAGACGGTTCTGTTCCCAATAGTCAATAAATTCCTTTTCGCCCTGTGTAAACATAGTTCCGCAAAGATAATCCTGAATTTATATCCGGTTAACTGTCTACCTGTAATCGAAAGTCGCGTATTGTACCCGTAATACAATTTGTTTATCTTGTGCAGAACAAAAATCCAAGACCTTGAAACTCGCACCTCTTTTAGCTCAATACCTGTACGAACAAAAAAAACTGGATCTTGCCGGCGTCGGCACCTTTCTCCTTGATCCCTCTGCGAGAGTAAATACGGACGAGCAACATCTGTCCGAAGGAATCAGTTTTCAATATGACACGTCTGTGAAAGAAGATGCGAACCTGATAAGTGTCATTTCTTCACAAACTGGTAAAATGAAAGCATTGGCTTCCTCGGATCTCAGCTCTTACCTTGACATGGCGAAAGAGTTTTTAAACATCGGGAAACCATTTCAAATAGAAGGAATAGGAACATTAGTAAAAAGTCAAACGGGGAAATTAGAATTTATACCTGATCATTTGTTGATCGATAAAGTAAAAGAAACGGGTATAAAGGAATTATCAGCTACTTCCACCTCAGATGAGTCTATAACCACGTACGAATCGTTGAAGCCGCGATCCGACAACGCACCTTTATTGAAAAAAATTCTATTCGCCATACTCATTGTTGCCACTACCGGTGTAATTATTTGGGCAGGTTACAAAGTCTATAAACATAATTCGTCGTCTAACGGAAGTGAGGAACAAACAACAGAAGAAACCTTACCTGTGAGTGATACTTCTAAATATCTTCCCACTAATAATGACACATTAGCGCTGCAAAAAAAATCTCCGGCAGTGAACAGCGGCGACTACCGTTTTGTAATCGAAAAGGCTAACAGAAGAAGGGCTTTTTATCGTTACGATATGTTAAAGAAAGGAGGAATTCCTATCAAAATGTCCACCATCGACTCCGTGACCTTTAAACTTTATTTTGTAATAAAGGCAACACCAGCAGACACAGCAAGGATTACAGATTCTCTCACTATTTGGTACCCGGCAGTAAATCACGAAAGAGCGTTTGCCGAACAGTAATCCTATTTGAAGAAAGATAACGGCGTACAGAGCCGTGATTGTAACTATCTAAAAAAAAATTGTCTGTAAATAATATATAAAGACATACTGAAAATGAACCAACCGAAAATCTTTTTGAGATAATCAGCTGAAATTTTTTTAGAAATTCCAGTGCCGATAGTAATTCCAATGATAGCTCCCAATGAAAATTTTATCAGTAAAGGCCAGTCTATATTGATTGAGTTATAGCTACTCAAAAAACTGAACAGTGAATTGAAGGTGATAATAAGCAAAGCAGTGCCGATAGCTTTTTTTAAAGGTGATTTAGCCATAAAATACAACGCGGGAACTATTAAAAAACCTCCGCCTATACCTAATAAGCCTGTAAAAATTCCTACAAGAAATCCCCGCAGCATGAGCAGCGCTGTTACAGGCCTGTCATCGTTTGCAGTTTGAATCCCGGCAAAAGGTTTTAGCATCCTTAAACCTGCTAAAAACATTACGGAGGAAAGACAGAGCATGAAAAGAAAATCTCTCGATACAGAAAATGAACCCATGATAAATAGTTCAGCAGGTATCCTTGGAAAAATAATTTTCCTTGCAATAAATACACCAGCTATAGAAGGAAGACCAAACACAAATGCCACTTTAAAATCAATCAGCTTATTGATTAATGAAGGGATGCAGCCGGCCATGCTGGATATTCCGACAACAAACATGGAATAAATGCTGGAAGAGACAGGATCTTTTTTCAATACATATACAAATACCGGTATTGTCACTATTGATCCACCCGCTCCTATAAATCCAAGCAGCAAGCCAATACTTAACGAGGCCGAATAAGTCTCCAATTCCTGAATGATCTGCGATAATTTCACCTGAGAAGTCCCATTATATATGATTCCTGTGCCGGATCACTCCAATTGGAATGAGTAGTTTGGGGAGTATCGTAGTTGATGAATATTGAAAGACTACCTATTACCAGTATCATAATAAAAACACAAAGAAGAAAATTTCTCATGGCTAATTTTTTGTAAGGCTGAAAGATTATTTGGATGAGATATTTATAGCGGGGATCAAACTTGCCATTTTGGTTGTTCAATGAAAACTTTTATAGAAGTTGATCCCCGCTGTATTTATCTAAATTTTACAATGCATCTCTGTAATACCCTACATGAAAGATTGAAGACTATCCTGTGAAGCAATACGAACATCCTTTTTCCTGTGCACGATTAAGTGCCCATATTCCGGCAGGCATTACCTGCACACCGTGCAATATTCCACTCAACCAATCTTTTTTTACTTCTTCAGCGTTCAGATGCATAGCTTCAGCGATAGCTGCACTGTATACTGTTACTGCCATGTTGCAGGCACAGAATAATACGCCGCTTTCCTGCAGTTCATTAATACCAATAGGAACAGCACCCAAACCAGGAACCTGGAAATCCCCTTGTTTAGGCTTCCAGAAGGGATTGCGGGTTGATGGTTTGTTTGTTTTTGGATCAGTGATTTTAAACACTTCTCCGAGATTATATTTTGCCCACAAGCGATCTTCCATTGCAAAGGGAATGCCCTGGTGCCTTAGCACTACTACTATACTGCAATCTTTTTCCGGTGTGCCGGTAGCAGCATTGGTAGCCAGGAAAATTCTCGGCCATGCAAAAGGGAAAATTTCATTCGCCTGGGGAACATCAAATACAATTCGATGCTTGCCTTTTATTTGTTTGAACCATTCATCCGGATCACCAGGATTTCCTGGAAAATTATTTGTTTGTGCAGATAAAGGGGAAACGATGGAAGAAAGGCCAAGAGCTGCGACTCCGCTGGCAATTGTTCCTAAAAACTGGCGACGTGCCGGGTTAAGGCTGTCATTACTTTTCATAAAAAAGAATTTTTATAATCAATGAAATAATGTGCGGATCATTTGTAAGCAAATAATTTCCGCATTTTTTGCGATGCCAAGATAGATCGTATAAGTACTGATCGGGGTTGCTTTTTCCAAACGGCAACTATAATTTTCCAAAAGGGGCCGGGCAACAAATAAATAAACAATTGGTGAGTGACACCGTTTCGATAAATAAACATCCGGCCGTAGTCCAACAACTGTTTATTAATTCCAATTGGAAGAAAACTAACCCCGATCGGAAAATGATCGTATCAATCGTTTAAAGTTGTCTCTAACTTTCCTGCTCAAAACTTTTTTCTGAAAATTTCAACAAAAAAAACCATCCAAGTTGTTATCTGCAGCACAAATAACATATCACGTTGATGCCTGTGCCAGGAACAGCCGAAAAAGCCAGGAGACTATCTATGGCTCCTTTTATGGTTATGCAATGGCTATCTGCGAAAGATATACAAACAACCATCAGGATGCGATGGAAATTCTCAATGACAGCTTTTTAAAAGTTTTCAAAAAAATTCACTCTTATAAACCGGCATACACTGATATTACCAGTTCCTTCAAAGGCTGGATACGAAAAATAGTTATTTGTACAGCTATCGATTATTACCGAAAAAGCTATAGCCGCCAGGTTATCGTTGACCTGGATGAAGTCATTTACCGGTTGCCTTTTCTGCATGAGGGGGCGATTCAAAAAATGGATTGTGACAAAATATTCCTTGCCATTCGGAACCTTTCTCCTGCTTACCGGCTAGTTTTTAACCTGTTCATCATTGATGGAATGAAACATGATGAAATTGCTGAAAAACTAGGTATCTCCATTGGTACTTCCAAATCAAATCTGTCAAAAGCAAGAAAACAGTTACAGGGAATTTTGCATAAACACGGTCTTTCTCTCCAGGAATAATTAAATCCTCAATACTTAAAAAACTCTTTGATCTTTTCCAGGAATTGTTCTTTTTTTCGCCTACTTATTTCCACTTCCATTCCATTGCTCATAATCACAGTACCACCTTCGCCGCGCAGGTACTCTTTTACATGCATAAGATTAATGAGGAAAGATTTATGTACACGAAGAAAAACAGTATCGGCCAGTAATTTATCGTAATCGAATAATGGCTTTGAGATAATGATGGACTTATTATTTACCAGACGGAATATTGTATAGCTCCGCTGCGCTTCACAATACACAATATCTTCAAGTTTTAAAATAGTAAATCCTTTTTGCGTGGGAAGACAAAGTCGCATTTCCAAAGGATGACCTGCCTTATTGATGTTATGCAGCAGAATTTGCGCCTGCGCTGAATTTTTTTTCTCCTCCAATCTTTTTTCAACTCTGTGCACGGCTTCCAGTAAGCGGTCCTCGTCCACTGGTTTTAAAAGGTAATCAACCGCGCTGAATTGTAAAGCCTGCAGCATATATTCATTATGCGCCGTAACAAAGATTACTTCAAAGTCAATTTCAGAGAGTTCAGCAAGCATATCCAATCCTGTTTTACCGGGCATTCTTACATCAAGAAAAACCAATTCCGGTTTCATTTCTTCCAGCTTTTGTAATGCCTCGGCAACATTTGAGCAGGTGGCCACTATTTCCACCTCCGGGCAATTCAATTCCAGTAATTTTTTCAGCGTGCGAATACCATCGTGTTCATCATCAACAAGAATCGTTCTCATAATTGAGGGTTATAATTAATTATATTAAATCGCAGGATAACACGGGTTCCTGATTTGCGCTTATCAATATCCCGCAGGTCGACTATTTCAAGCGTGCAGCCGGCATGATATTTTTCATTCATTATTTTTATCCGGTTGCGAATATTATTCAGACCGACAGATTTATGCGACGGATTTTTTTGCTGATTTAATTCCATGGAACGTTTTATTCCTATTCCGTTATCTTCAATAACACAGCAAATGGTTTCGCCAATCAGCGAAAAATGGATCGCTAACTTTTTATCTCCCTCTTTGCACAATAGGCCATGCCAAATCGCATTTTCAGATAATGGTTGTATGATTAAAGTGGGAATGAGTGTTTCTTCTTTGTCAATCTGATCATCTACAGTTACCGTAAAGCTGAACGAATCGTCAAAGCGAAGTTTTTCCATCAAAAGATAATTTTCGAGATGTTCGAGATTTTCATGTAGTGTGGTAAATGTTTCTTTGGATTGATTGAGCGTGATGCGTATCATATGGGCAAACTTGCTCAGGTATCTTGAAGCTTTCTGCCGTTCGTCGTTAAGTATCATTCCCTTGATACTGTTTAATGAATTGAAGATGAAATGCGGATTCATTTGCGTTTGTAAAGCTGAAAGCTGGGCCTCGGCCAGTTGCTGATTGATGAAAGCAATTTCCCGTTGCTTTATTTCCAGCGATTGTTCGGATTGTATTTGTTTTATCTTATTACCAACAAGAGTAGCTATCGTTGTCAATATCTTAATATCTCTTTCTTTGAAATGGCTTTCCTCATGATGTTCTGAATCAATAATGCCAATTAATTCATCGTTATGAATAATGGGAACACATAACTCGCTGAGGCGTTTAATATCATCAACTCTGTAGCGTGGATCGGTTCGTGTATCCGTGATCAGTAACGATTCTTTAGTATTCATTACATATCCGACAACTCCCTGCCCTGGCAATACATCAAATACTTGCGAAGAAATGGCCTGCGGATCCCCCTTTGGTCCGAAACCGGCTTTTTGAATCATTCGCGTTTTATCTGCATTCCACATATAGATCATACAATCTTCATAGTTCATTCTGCCGATGAGGTTCCCCGCTACATCCCAGAGGATCTCATCCACATTTTTTTTCTCTGCGAGCGATGACGAAAAGTAATTGGATATCTGTTCCACCTCAAATTGAAATTTATATTCCTCTGCTATCAACGACTGCATCTGTGTTTTGGCCTGTTCATTTTTTCTGACAACACCTGTCCTCCATTTATGAAACAAGTAAATGCATAGCATCAGCGTTAATATGCCGGTAACAATAAACCATGTTCTTTGCCAGAATGGAGGGCGAATGATAATTTCAATTTCTTTTACCTGCTCCGGCCATCGGTTGCTTGCTGAGAATAATTTTACTTCAATATGATGATGACCCGGAGAAAGATTAGATATGCTGAACACGTTTTGCGTACCCAATTGCTGCCAGTTCGAACCATCTTCTTTTAACATGTAAGCAAATCGCTGACCGTTGTTGGTAAAAAAGTTGATACTGCCAATTGTAATCGTAATTTGATTTTTTCGCCAGGGTGTTTTGAATCTTTCACCCGGGAAAAGAATTTTCTTTTGATCACTGGTGATGATACTTTCAATAAATAGATGCGGTGGCTGGCTTCGTTTGAAAACAATACCCGGATCAAACCTTACAATCGTGTTGGTAAATCCTATGTACAACTGGTTAGAAGTGCTGTCATAAAAAAACCTTGAATCTTTTGCTACAGGAACCTCGGGGAATCCATCATCTTTTCCAAAACTGCTGATCACAAATGTTCTCAAATCAAGACAGGAAATTCCGCCAGTACTCGCCATCCACAACTTATTTTGTACAACGATCATCGAGGAAATATCGTTATCCATTAAGCCATCATCCTTTGTAAAATGTCGAAACGTTCCTTTTTCAATGTTATAACAAACGAGTCCATTGTGGTTGCTGTTGATCCAGAGATTATTAAAACGGTCGGCTGCGAAACACGGAACCTGGTTGTCCGGAAACCTGATGTAAGGAAGTGAATCCAGTATCCGGTCCACTTTTCCTGTTGTGGTATTATATCGTATCAAACCATGACCAGCGATCCACATATTTCCTGATGCATCTTCTCTAATCTTTGCCGGCCATTGAATTTTGTCTGAAACTTCTTCATTATTTAATACAAGCAATGCTTTCTTTGTTTTTGTGTCGTATTTATAAATATCATCCGAGGCTATCCATATATCATTGTTATGGTCCTTAGTCACGTCTGCGATCCAACTTCCGGTTTTCTTCCATCTTTCTAAAAAAATCTCGCTAATGTTGCCTGTTTTAATATTTAATGAAAAGAGCGGCCCGTTTGTTCCAATAAATAAGGCGGCGCCATCGGTTGCAGTCAGCGAATAAATTGAATTGGGATTACGGGTGAGCTTTTCAAAATTGATCCTTTTATTAAAATGAAGTTGATCTTTATCATAAACCAATAACCCACTTTTACCCCTGGTAGCTACGTAAAGCTTTTGATCGATAGCATAGATATCATCTATTATGCCGTCAGGAAATGAATCCTGTAATGAAACTGGCACAATGGCTTGTTGAATCTGCATGCGGTTTTTATCCTGTTTAAGCAGACCTTTATTCGTGGCGATCCATAAATTATGATCTCTATCTTCCAAAAGGTAGTTACAGGAATAGAACGGAAAATATTTTTTTGGATAAAATGTTATATCGCCCGACAATGTATCAAGTCTTAGTTTATAAAATCCGGAAGTGCTTCCTGTTAAATATAAAAAGTTATCACTGCCATTCACCAATGTGGAGCGGTAATCAAATTCATTTTTTGCTGACTGCAGCGCCATGTGCGAAACTGTACGAAGATGGTTGAGGATATCAATGTAAATGAGATCGTTCGAGTAAGGGTTTACAACAAGGAAACGACCAGCACCTTTTTGAAAAAAGTGATCCTCATATGACGGGTAGTTCCGGAATTCATTTAATGCAGGGCAATCGGCAGAGTCCATTTTTTTGAATTGCCTGTTGGCAGCGTTGTAATAATAAATGCCAACACTGGAAATGATAGCAAACCGGTGATCATCTATGGATAAAACATTTCTTCCAAACGCAAATGGGGTTTTGGATACTTCTTCGTCCTTATAATAATCAAAACGAAAAATTAAATGATAGGTTTTATCATAATGATAAAATCCTGACCGGGTGACGATAAGTATGTCACCGGCAGGACTGCTTCTCACGGCCATTACCCCGTTGAACTTGTACTGAAATTGTTTGTCCCTGTAAGGGATCAAAAGGTTCCTGGTTATGCCTGTTCGGGTATCTATGATGTGAAGACCCTGCGAGTATGCAGCCAGTGTTCTGTTATTGAGCCAAACTAACCCTGAAAGATATTCGGAAGGCAGTGATAGGGTATCATTACTGCTGTGAAATTGGACAAAATTATTTCCGTTAAAACGGTTAAGCCCATATGCAGTAGTTGCCCATAAATAGCCAGTCGAATCCTGTGCTAATCCTGTTATGTTATCATGAGAAAGACCCTGCTGCCGTGTATACAGCGTAAAATTTTTTTCATCCAGGTCCTGCGCCTCAGTAGAATTAAAAGCTGCACCATACACAGCAATTACTGTTAAAAGAAAAATTTTGCGCAGTCTCATTGGTGCAGCCGTGGCCTTTTATAATTAAAGATACTCACACACGTTGTACATTTTAGCACCCGCAACTTCATTTTTTCCACCCCATACCAAAGGGAAAGCTGATCCTTCCTTTCGTATCTTCAAATTGACCGATAGGAGTATTGAGGCACGAAATATTTTTTTGGAAAGAAATGAAGCAGCCCGTTTTACCGGCAGTCAATAATACAGTTTTAAGACCGTTGATCACATTGATCTTTCCTTTTTTACAGTTCTGATGTCTTCAAATTCGTTTGCCGTAATGATTAAAGAAAATCGGGGTGAAACTAACCTGATGAAATAACAGGTAGGTGAATCTTTGGATTCATACTCATAAATCGTTTGAATAACTAACTTACTGAACCGGGTCTGGATGGCCCGGCTGATTCTTACCGGCAACAGGCTTTTGCCTATTGTTTTTCCAAAGCCAATGATTTCACCGTCGTTTGAATAATATACTTGTTTTTCCTGTCCGTCATCAGTAAAGCTAGCTATCGAAACGCTCTCGACAATTTTCCAGGAAACATTCACTAAAGACCCAAATTCCTGTTTGAATTTGCTTTCAATTAAGGGATCAACTTTATCTCCATTTGTTTTTGCAAACAAATTAAGCGTTACTAAGATCAATAATAAAAGAAGTGCATTTCTTTTCATTTGATAAGGTTTAAGGTTAATGATTTTTTATTTCGGGTGCAAGATAATATGAATAACAAGCTCACAATTGCACCGCTTTTCCATCGGTCACTTTCATTTTCCCATCGCTAGTTAAAAAGATCAATATAAATTGTTGAATTTTTAAATGCAGTCACAACTCATGAATAAAACTCTCCTGTCTATCATTCCCGTTAATTTGTTCATCTTATTCCAGTCGGTCGGCCATCTTGTTTCCTCCATGAGATGTATTACCACTCTTCTTGTTCTTAAAATATTTAATGCCTGGTCATACGATTGTATGTTCCCATAAGTCAACATGAACTCACAGTTCCTGTGATCATATCCATTTTGTCTGAAATACCGCGACTCCGAAATGCAAATTTCATCTGGCTTATTCGTCAGTATTTTATCAATTTCATGAATGACATGTAAGCCTGCTGATTTTTCTTTGCCCGCACTGTCTTTTTCAAACATATATGTTCTGCCTGCTTCTGTAAATTCAATATTACCAATATCAGGACAGGTTATACCAGATGAGGTAAGCTCGTTGTATTTTGAAAGAGCCGATTTTATTTTTTGTTTTTTATTTCCTGACGGCTCTATTAATAAAATGCCTGTTCTTTTTGTTGCGGCAGGTAGTAATATTTCCATGCACCTGGCAATATCAAACCGGATGGCAGGTGAGATGGCAAGAGAGTCGTGATGCTCTTGTGGTGATCCTAAGATTCCGGGATATATGCACGAGGAGGAAACCTGGCTTCTTTCCTGATCTAATAATAAAAGATCAATGGAAATTGAAGTTTGTGATGCGTTCCGCCTATCTTTCATTAACATCAATATTCTTTCCCTTTCATTCCAGGGATGAGGATACGACGCAATTAATTCCATTTTATTTCCGTCTTCAGAATATTTTTTCCAACCAACCACGGCTTCACAGGCCTGAAGCAATCGTGATTCGGTGGAAACTTCTGAGTCATCACTGTCGATGGGTTCATGCCGCAGCATAGGAGATTTCGTTTTGTCAATGCTTTTTCCCATAACTGTTACGTGTTGTTGGATATAATTTTTTAATTCAAATCTTCCTTGCATAAACTTATCTCTGGTTTGAAAACTCCCGGTTTCCCGGGAGCTTCATGAACCAGAGTTTGTCCAGATTATATTTTATTTTCTGACAATGAAAAGCAGGAAAGAGTTTTGTAAATGATACATGCCTTCTGTAAGTGCGAAAGGTTTCAATGCTTTCGATATTTTTTCTTTCACCACAGATTCCCTGTTCAGTTTGCAGGCTGCGGCAGCAGGACCTGTTGACATAAAACTTTTCACTCCCTCAAAGCGATCGTTGTAAAAAAGCGGGCAACCTACTTTGGATTTATGCACAATACTCAATTCATGTTTTGCAAAAATGCTCTCCAGTTTTCCATCTTCTGACAATGCAAAAGGCCCTGGTGTACCCGGCGGAGGCGGAGGCACTAGTGTGCTAATGGCTTTTAGTACATGAGTAGCTTCGCTATACTCTGGTTTGTCCCAGATGCCGATTACCAACAGGCCACCGGGTTTTAATACCCGCTTTGCTTCTGATAATGCATTCTCAAAATCACCGGCGTACTGAAGTGAATTGAATGCGGTAACGACGTCAAAGCCGTTGTTGCTAAAAGGAAGGTTTTCCAGATCTTCTTCCAGACAATTGTTATTGGGATTTCTTTCACGCCATAATTCCAGCAGCCCCGAAGCGGCATCTACGCCAATAACCTGCGCCCCTTTTTGAATGGCCATGAAACTGAAAAGGCCGGCGCCGCAACCTGCATCTAACAGCAGTGTATCTTCAGTAAGCTTGATTTCTTCCAACACTTTTTTATACATCGGCAAGAAGCTCGCTTCAAAATATCTTGCCCAATCAGAGGGAGCTGTGCTCCATAAATTTCCCTGGATCTCTTTTGTTCTCATCTTGATTTTTTTTAAATAATTAATTAATTGATGGAGCAAAAATATCCTGTAGTGGAGCGGGGAGCATTACTGTGCAGTCCATAGATGTGACTGAAAAGTTCAGGCTGTTGCAGCCAATTTTACAGAAGTGGGAGCCATGCCGAAATAACTTCGGAAACTGCGGCTGAAGTGCGAAGGATTTTCAAACCCGCTTTCAAACGCCGCTTCGCTGACTGTTTTGTCAAGGTTGGATAACAAGTTCATGGCATGATGCAGCCTCTTTTCAAGTAACCATTTACCGGGAGTGGTATTGAATTCTTTTAAAAAATCTCTTTTGAATGCAGAAAGGCTGCGGTTACTTAGCCGGGCAAATTCTTCCAGCCCGAGGTTATAAAAGAAATTTTCTTCCATTACCTGGCGTAAGGAAACAGATCGCGGACCGGCAAGCAAAGAACAGAAATAAGAAAGAAGTTCTGCATTATGCGGATTATCTGCAATCGTTAAAACCAATTCGATAAATTTTAATTCGACCAGCGATGGATCAGGTTCACGCAGACTGTCGAAATAGACGGATAGGGAATTGAAAAAAGCATCCAGCGGTTTATTTTTATCCACGGGTATCACTGAGTTGAATTTTTTACCAGGAGTATGAATCGGTGAATAACGTGACTTTAAAACTTTCCAGACAAAATCATCAGGCAAAAAAACGATGACAAGGCAAAGTGGAGTGTCAAAGAATTGCTCTACAATACAGGCGCCTTTTCTCACAAAGACGCAGGAGTTTTTCCGGAGATCATAAGATCCATGAGCCGTATGCCACACTTTTCTTCCTTCAATAACATACACCAGGTAATTTAAATGACTCCAGGCATCCTGCATCTTGTTCTTCAGCGGACAATTGTATTCTGCTACTAAAGCTTCCCCAAAACTAAATTGTTTTGGAGTTGCAGGGTTTTTCAGGGTTGTATCGTAAAGACTAATCATTAAAAAATCAAGCTGCAGCAACTGGCGGATAAACGAACGAAAGCAAAAGCCTTCTTAGAAAAGAAGGCTGTGAAATGTTCACCACCAGAACATTGCTTTTGAACGAACCGTATTAAGATCATTGTTCCCTTATTCCGATTTAATGTACTTTTCAAACTCGTCCATTTCATAGTTCTGCACCCTCAGGTTGATCAGTTCGGTCTTTCCTTCAAGATGTACCAGGTACGTGATCGTTCCTGCAGCGTCTTCAATCTCCTGCACTAATGTGATCGCATAATCATAGTACGTACTTTTTACAACATGTCTTACATCTTTAGGCAGCTTTGTTTCATCGTAGTTCCGGATCGTATATAACCTTTGCCCTCTGTTATTGTAAAATACCATGTAGTGAATACCATTGAGAGTAAACATGGTATAATACCCGTTTTTAAGTTTGATCCAGCTTTCACCAGATGCATTTTTAAAGTCTCTTGAAAAATTTCTCGCAACTTTCGGATTGAAATCAGGTTTCTCCGACTTATAAGCTTCAACTGACTTTTCAGGAGAATCGATGGCAGGTAAAAACTTCAGACTTCTGTCTGCAAATTGAGCATGAGCCGTTATACACGTTACCAGTGCCAGGCCTGCTCCAACGATGGAAATAAAAAAATTCTTTTTCATAATTCTAAATTTTACATTGGATAATTGTTCTGTTTAATGATTAATGGTTGAAAAAATTTATTATAAGTAAATATGTTTTTCCGGGCCGCAAGATAGAGAGGTTATAAAATGCTCACGGCCGGCTTTTCACATACGGCAGGAGTTTTCTTCCCTTCGGTATGTTATATGATTTTGCGGTTAGTAAACCCAAAAAATAAAACGGGTAATTATTGCAAGTGGTAGGCAGCAAAAGCTGAGCGGGTAAAGAAGATCTTTTGCCCTTGCTCACTATTATTTTTGATCTTTTAACGTTAACGATACCTTTTATGTGATCGAATAATGCACGTCACAAAAAAAATAAGATCCTGCTAAGTGACAATTAGCAGGATATTGCATATTCTTTCTTTTTTATTCAGAGGTCCCGACCAGATTCGAACTGGTGTAGGAGCTTTTGCAGAGCTCTGCCTAGCCACTCGGCCACAGGACCTTTTTAATAATTTTCAGATTTCAGATTTAAGATTTTAGTTTTGAACCTGAAAGCGGCCAAAGATAAGTTTTTTGGCTGTTATTTTTTAATGAACGAATAAATATGAGCCGTATTGCAGAGTCAGAAATGATCATTAATAATCGGGGAGCTATTTATCACCTCAACCTTCTTCCTGAAGAACTTGCCGCCAACATTATTGTCGTAGGCGACCCCGAGCGGGTAAGCCTCGTAAGCAGGTATTTTGATAAAATTGAAATAAAATCTCATCACCGTGAATTTATCACACATACGGGCACTATTGGTAAAAAACGAATTTCTGTTATTTCAACGGGCATTGGCACCGACAATATTGACATTACTTTAAACGAAATTGATGCACTTGTAAATATTGATTTTAAAACACGTGAAATAAAACCAAAGCTTACACAGCTCAATATTATTCGTATCGGCACATCGGGTTCTTTACAAAAAGATATTCCGGTTGACGGTCATGTCGCAGGCACTCATGGTTTAGGTATCGATAACCTGTTAAACTTTTACAGGCTTGAGCAAAACGAAGAAGAAAAACAATTGATTCACTCTTTTGTTACACATACACAATTGCACGGCCAGATGAGTTATCCCTACATTGCCGGAGCCAGTGCTTCATTGATCAAACATTTTGTAAAAGATTTCTTTCATGGCATCACGGTCACCTGCCCGGGTTTTTATGGCCCGCAGGGAAGAGTTTTGAGATTAGGCATCCGTAATCCTGAGCTAATAAACAGTTTGACCGATTTTCAATTTGGTCAGCATCGAATCGCTAATTTTGAAATGGAAACATCGGCTATTTATAGTTTGGGAAAATTGCTGGGTCATCAGTGTCTTTCATTAAATGCTATTGTGGCCAATCGCATTACAAAAGAATTCTCAAAAGACGCAGCAACAACTATAGATAAGCTGATAAAAAAAGTTTTAAATATCATTGCTGATCACATTTAACTATGAAAATTAACTTTTACAAATACCAGGGTACGGGAAATGATTTCGTCATTATTGACAACAGGGAAAAAGAATATCCCACTCTGACTGCCTCTCATATCCGGCACATGTGCGATCGTCGTTTCGGCATAGGCGGTGATGGTTTGATGATCCTGAATGAAAAACAAGGCTACGATTTTGAAATGAAATACTACAATGCCGATGGAAGGGAAAGCAGCATGTGCGGCAATGGTGGACGCTGTATGATAAAATTTGCCTATGAACTGGGTATTCACAAAAGCACTTATCATTTTTTAGCCGCAGATGGCGATCACGAAGCAGAAATTGATACCGACGGAATTGTTTCTTTAAAAATGCAGGATGTAAATCATGTTTCAAAATTTCATGGTGATTTTATTCTCAATACAGGTTCTCCGCATTATATAAAAATGGTGCCCGATGTAATGAATACCGATGTATTTAAAAAAGGGCGTGATATTCGCTACAGTAAAGAGTTTGAAGAAGAAGGCATTAATGTAAACTTTGTGGAGCAACTGCAGGATGAGGATAAAATACTGGTACGAACTTATGAACGGGGAGTAGAAGATGAAACATGGTCTTGTGGTACGGGAGTTACCGCTGCAGCTTTGATTTGTTATCATAATGAAAATGGTTTTAATGATGTAGAAGTAAAAACACTTGGAGGAACATTGACTGTTGAATTCGACCGCATTGATGATAGTCATTACAGCAACATCTGGTTAAGCGGACCCGCAGAAAAAGTTTTTGAAGGAACCATAGAACTTTGATAAAATTTATTTCAGGAATATAGATGGAAAATCAGGCGAATTCACCGGGAAGTTTTAATGTTCGTGTATATGGTATATTGATCAATGAAAAAAAACAAATACTGGTAAGCGACGAATACATTCGCGGCAGTTATTACACAAAATTTCCGGGAGGAGGTCTCGAAATCGGTGAGGGCACAAGAGATTGCCTGAAAAGAGAATTCAGAGAAGAAATGGATCTTGAAGTGGAAATTGGTGAACACCTTTATACGACTGATTTTTACCAGGTATCTGCTTTCAATCCGGCTCACCAGATCATCTCCATTTATTATTCTGCAAACGCTTTAGAAGAAATCAAGGTTCCATTACGCACAAAAGAATTTGATTTTGATGAACGACAAATGGAAGTATATAATAAAATCAGGATGACGGAAACATTCAGGTTTATTGACATGAAAAATTTTTCATCCGATAGTGTCACACTTCCAATTGATAAAGTTGTCGCTGCATTGATAAAAGAGAAGTTCGATTAGCCAGCCGTAGGTATATTCATAAATGCGTCCTGCTCCTGTCCCATCGCTGCCTTTTTCATTTTAACTGCTGTTTCGTGACCAACATATTTTTCAATTCTTCTCTCAACAACATATATAACAGGCGTAAGAATAATAGCCATAGCAGATTTGTAAATATAATTCATTACACAAATTCCCAAGACTAACTGCCAGCTCCATCCTTTTCCGATTTTAAAGGCAATAAATAAAACAATAAAACTGTCTACCAGTTGAGACACAATTGTGGAACCCGTTGCTCGAAGCCATACTCTTTTTTCTCCTGTCCTTTTTTTTATATGATGAAAAACAGTTACATCAACAATCTGACTTACCATAAAAGCAACCAGACTTCCGGCTATGATCCACATACCCTGGCCTAAAATTGAATTGTAAGCTTTCGACATGTCTGGCACTCCGTCTGCCACCGCTGTTGTGTACCAAAAATCTGCGGGTGGTACCCCCATCGACAGATAGAACATAAAAAAAGCATACGCAATAAGTGAAACAGCCGTGTATGAAATTCGCCTCACGGCTTTAGGTCCGTAGTATTCGTTTACAATATCTGTCATCACAAACTCAAGTGGCCACAACAAAACGCCGCAGGTAAGATTGAATGACAATCCGCCTTGCCCGAACAGAGTAAAATTTACCGGATGAAAGCCAAAAAGTTTTTCAAGTGAAAATATTTTATTTCCAATCGTTTCGGCAATCAACGCATTGCAGCAAAAAAAAGCAGTAAAACCCAGGAAAAGTTTAGTCGGTTTATCCTTTAAAATATTATGTATCATGAATGATTATTGATGTAAAGTATATAAAATGCGTCGATCACTAAAAATAAAACATTGGCAACGATCAGCCATGCAGGCATTGTCAATAATTTTTTCCTGGCAACGAGTGCTAAAAAAAAGTAACAAATATTTGTTGCGGGGTTTACCAGGAAGCCGAACACGTATCCAATAATTAAAACAGTAGAAGTGATTTGTTCGTTTTTGATCCAGTCAGTAAGTCTTAGTGAAAACGCCAGGAGAAAAAAAAGATTGCAGATAAAAGCCAGGCGTGATAATGTCAAAAGCCATCGCATAGGCGAGAGGTTAAATTATGCAGTAAGTTTGTTATACCGCAATTAAAAAATCAAAAGTAAAAATTCAAAATAAATTCCCTCTTTTTAACCTTTTAATTTTGAATTTCCCCTTTTTTACCTTCATTTTTCTCTCCGACTAAAATAGTCTTATTTTGCTGCCATAATACATCGACGTTTTTATGAAAAACGGATTTTTGAAAAAATTGCTGCCTCACCTGGTTGCCATTGTCATTTTTATAGTAATAACAGCTATTTTTTGTAAGCCTGCTCTTGAAGGAAATGTATTGAACCAACACGACATCAATGGATGGAAAGGAATGGCACAAAATGCTTTTGAATATAAGGCCGTGCACGGCCATTTTCCACTATGGAATCCAAATCTTTTTAGCGGAATGCCGAATTACCAGGTAGCGATGGAAGGAAAGAGTATTCTTCCCGATTTCACAAAGATTTTGAGCTTGTGGTTACCCAGGCCGATGAATTTTTTCTTTTTAGCTTGTATTTGTTTTTACATTCTCTGCATTGCACTGAGATTAAACCCGGTTATCGGAATATTCGGAGCTCTTTCTTATGCTTTCTCAACTTATAATGCAGTTATCATTGGGGTGGGTCATGAATCAAAGATGTTTGCAATTGATTTTATGCCTTTACTGCTGTCCGGAATGATATTTACTTTCAAGAGAAAATACTGGCTTGGTTTGTCTCTTACAACACTTGGCGCATATTTGGAAATTGCTGTAAATCATCCGCAGATCAATTATTATTTTTTACTTGTTGCTGCTGCAGTTACTATTGCATATTTGATTTACGGGATAAGAAAAAAAGAATGGAAGCATATGGTCATTGCCGGAGCCATCACTATCGGAACTGCAATAGTTGGAATAGCGGGATGCGCCGTTGCACTTTTGACCTCGTACGAGTATACTAAAGCTACAATGCGCGGAGGCAAGAATATCTCGATCGAAGGCAATACTGTCAAACAGGAAAAGACAACAGGGCTTGATACATCCTATGCATTAAGATGGAGCATTTCAAAACCGGAAGCTACCGTTTTATTAATGCCAGAAGCATTTGGCGGCAGCAGTGCCAAGCTTTTGGATGAAAATTCTCACGTTGTTCAGAAACTGACAGACAAGGGAATCCCCGACAATTCTGCCATGCAAGTTGCGACAAACTTACCCAAGTACTGGGGTGGTATGTCTGACCCAAGTGAAACCACTTCCGGACCACCTTATTTAGGGGTTGTCGTCTGTCTTTTATCGCTAATTGGATTTGTGATTGTAAAACATCCCTTACGATGGGGATTATTGGGGGTTACGGTATTATCTATATTGATGTCATGGGGAAAATATTTGCCGGGATTCAATACATTTCTTTTTACCCATCTTCCTTTGTATAACAAATTCAGAGCGCCATCAATGACTTTGGTGATTGCTGAATTCGCCATTCCGATAATGGCTATGCTGGGACTTCAATACATTTTATATAGGGAAAAAAGCAGGGAATTATTAAAGGCTGATTTCAAAAAAATCTTATACACAGTAGGAGGATTGTTCGCTGTATTGATTCTTATGTACCTGATGATGGACTATAGTGCACCAATTGATGAACGAATTTTACAGGGGTACACGGATCCAAAAACAGGCAATAATGAAATTGCCCGGGCTATTATTTCGGGAATGAAGGCAGATCGAAGAAGCATGTTTGGAGGTCAATTGCTAAGAACATTCGGATTTGCGGCATTGGTTATTGGCTTTTTATACCTGTACGTAAGAAACGTTGTCAAGCCTATGCTGGTTATAATTTCATTGGGCCTGATCAGCACTATTGACTTAATTGCCATAGATAAGGAATATTTAAACGAAGACAATTTTGTTTCACCTGACGAATTACTTTCTCAAAACTTTACGCCTACAACAATTGATCAACAAATCCGCCAGGATAAGGATCCTGATTTTAGGGTTTTTAACAGTGCTCCTGACTGGACAACGGAATCCAGGACATCCTATTTTCATAAATCCGTTGGTGGTTATCATCCTGCTAAACTGCGCATTTATCAGGACATGATTGACAAATATTTCTTAGGCATGCCAAATCAAAATATACTGAACATGCTAAATGTGAAGTATGTGATCTACACCAACCCGCAGACAAATCAGCAGCAATTAGAACCAAATCCTTACGCCTATGGCTCGTGCTGGCTTGTAAAGGATGTAAAAATTGTTGATGGCCCCGTTGAAGAGATACAGGATATCGGCGAAACACACTTAAGAGATACTGCAATTGTGCAGAAAACATTTGGCAATGCCGTGACACAACCCCAATGGGATTCTGCTGCAACGATCAAGCTTTCGAAATTTGATAACGATACCATGCAATATTCATTCAGCAGCACAAAACCACAGTTTGCGGTGTTTAGTGAAATTTATTATCCGTTCGGCTGGAATGCTTATATCGATGGTAAGAAGGTTGACTACTGTAAAGCAGATTATGTACTGCGTGGCTTATCAATACCCGCCGGTCAGCATGCGATCAAATTTATATTTGAGCCCGCATCTTATAAGAAAGGAATTACAATTGCCTATATCGCTTCATACCTTATTCTTATTTTGTTCCTGGGAGGATTATTTATGGCATGGAGGAAAGGCAGGCAACAAAAAGCTGGTGGCTAACTTAAGATGCATCATGTATTAACCGTTTAGCTTGAAGAAAATTCTTGTTATAGTCTCTTACCAATATGTGCCGTATTTCTCTGGCGGGCAAAAATCCATTGCCCAGTTTCTTGATCATCTTGGCAGAGTGTCTGACCTTACGGTTATCGGCGTAACAGAAAATGATACTTCTCTTGTAAAAACATACAAGCACCTTGCCTTCTTAAAAAGAAAGGCTCTTAAACGATATTCCGATACGAGCCTTATTTCCAGAATCACTTCACTCATCGTAAAGAATCATTTCGATGCTATTATCTGGGAACATCCATATTTTGCATGGCTTGCCACTATCATAAAAAAAAGAACAGGAATAGAAACGGTACTTCACATTCATAATATAGAATATAAGCGTTTCCAATCGACAGGCAAATGGTGGTGGTGGTTTTTAAAAATATATGAGAAATGGTTTTTCAAATTTTCAGATAAAATACTTTTTGTTTCGCCGGATGATCAAAAATTTGCTATTGAAAAATGGAAAATAAAAAAAAAGAAATGTGTAGAAGTTGCTTTTGGCGTTGAGGTTAGCGAATATCCCACTGATAAAAGAGAATGCAATCAAATAGTGAAAGTAAATTATTCAATAGCTGAAGATGAAAAAATTCTTCTCTTCAATGGCTTGCTTGACTATAAGCCCAACTTAGATGCTGTCTTAGTTATCCTGGAAAAGATAACTCCGGTATTACTACAACACGCCAGTTTGAAATATAAAATTATTATCTGCGGAAAACGGCTCCCTGCTGAACTTAACGAACTAAAAGATTATGCTGATAAAAATATCATATATGCGGGTTTTGTTGATGACATTGAAACTTATTTTAAAGGAGCCGATCTTTTTTTAAATCCTGTTCAAAGTGGTGGCGGTATCAAGACAAAAATGGTTGAATCGATCGCTTTTGGAACCACAGTAGTTACGAGTGAAACAGGCGCGGCGGGCATTCACCGGGATATTTGCGGCAAAAAACTAATCGTGGCGCCGAATGATGATTGGGCCGCTTTTGTTAAGGCTATCGTTGAAAACATAAACGATAATGAGGTTACTCCTTCATCTTATTACCAGTATTATTATTGGCGAAGTATTGTGAGGAAAGTAGTTGACAATTTGTAATACCGTTGTTCTTCACGCAAAAAATAAGCCTTTGCATCTTATAAATGACTCGAGTGTTTATTCTTTTCTAAAGAAAGTTTAAAGCCATCTTTTAGACCTGCAACTAATTTTTTCCGTTTAATGGAATTGTAGCGAATATAAAAAGCAACACGGGATAGCAACGTGTATCCAATGGCAAAATATTTTCTAAACCCGGCAAAATTTTTTCTTATAAAATATATCTTATTCCTGTTTGAATAATATACATAAAAAGGCGAGGAGGTTCCTGCCAATGAAGATACTTTATGCAGAATATAAATGGAAGGCTCATAATAGACATGAAACGCATTTTTAGATGCCCTCAATACAAAATCTACATCATCGTAATAGGCAAAATATTTCTCATCAACATATCCTGTTTTTTCAAAAACCTGTTTGGCAATTATCATAAAACAGGTAGGCGCATAACTTACATACTTAGCAATATCATATTTGGGGCTATCCCGTCTATTATATCCAAAGTGGACGCCGAGTGCCCTCCATTTGTCAAAGTATCCTCCCGCCATCCAAATCCTTCTGCTGTCATAATAATAAATCTTGGGTACTACCATAGTCTTTTGTTCTTTCTCGCACAGATTAATCAATTTATCAAAAACAAAATCCTGCTCTATCTCAATATCGTTGTTTAATAAAAGAACGTAATCACATCCATCCGTGAATGCTTGCTTTGCGCCTAAATTGTTACCGGCAGCTACGCCAATATTGTTTGCGTTTTTAACGTGGTTATACCCGCTGACAGGAAAATCCTCTGCAAGTTGAGCGATTAAACTATTTGTAGAATTATTTACGGAATTATCAATAAGATAAAGTATATAGTCCTTATAACTTTGCCTGGAGATACTTTTGAAAAAATCTTCTAATACTTCATCACTTTTATACAGAACTGTTACTAAACCAATTTTAGACATACAAACTGTTTATTTCATCAGCCCTTTCTTCTTCATTTCATTTATAGACTCTTCATACCGGCTTATGCTTATTTCCTGGTCATTTACCCAGCCTATAAATTTTTTTAATCCTTCTTCAAAGCTTACCGAAGGTTTGAAGTCAAGCAGACTTTTGATTTTACTAATATCAGCATAACTGTGTCGGATGTCGCCCAAACGGTAATTGCCCGATATATTTAATGGTACTTCGATGCCATAATTCTTCATCAATGATTCTGCGACATTCAAAACGGTAACAGGCACTCCTGTACCTACATTCAACACCTGTCCGTTGGCTTCGTCCCTTTCAAGACTTAATGCCGTCGCCTTCACCACGTCCTCTATAAAAATAAAGTCCCGGCTTTCTTTACCATCCTCGAAGATGTTTATTTGTTGATGATTTTTTATCAGTGTTGAGAAAATAGAAAGTATGCCTGTGTAAGGGTTGCTGAGAGACTGCCCTGGTCCGTAGACGTTTTGATACCGAAGTGCGACCGAAGCAATATTGAGAGAATTGCATACAGTCATCACCATTTGCTCCTGGGTTTGTTTGGTGATGCCATACACAGAAGAGGGATGCAGGAGAGATTCTTCATCTGTGGCGACGAGCTCCAAGGGCAAATTTGTGCCTGGGTAAGTGATTTCAAATTTACCTGCATTTAAATCTTCTTCTTTCCTTTGCGATGGATAGACTTGTCCTAATTCTGATGATAAATATTTTCCCTCTCCGTAAACCGCTCTTGAAGATGCAACGATAACTTTTCTCACACACGTTTTGTTGTTTGCCAGCATGTCGAGCATGTTGGCTGTGCCTCCAATATTTGTGTCAGTGTAATGACTGATCTGGTACATTGATTGGCCCGTACCAGTTTCCGCAGCCAAATGAACAATTATTTCATTTTCGCTTATCGCTTTTATCCAATCCTCTTTAGAGGTTACGGTTCCTTTAATAAAATGTATTTTGTTCCTTATTGATCTATATAGTGGAGAAGTCCTTTCCGGTTCATCACCATGGACCTGTTTTGACAAATTATCCAACACAGTAACCTCGTGACCTTTTGATCGGAGATACAGGGCAAGATTGGACCCGATAAAACCTGCCCCGCCTGTGACTAAAATTTTCTTCATTTAGATTATATTAGAAATTCACCGGCTTCATTAGTTCTCAACCAATCCTTCTTCTCGAAGGAATAACGTTTGATTATTTTCGCAGGCGAGCCGGCTGCCACACAGTAATCCGGTATATCCCGGGTAACAACTGAATTGGCGCCAATAACTGTTTGCCTGCCGACAGTGGCACCAATGATGCAAACATTTTCACCAAGCCATGCTCCGTCTCCAATGATCACTTCATTTGTTTGCCTAATCGGTTGATCCATGACGGCCAGATTTACATTTGCATACCCGTGCAAATTGTCAGCAATGTAAACTTTATCAGCGATCAGTACTTTTCTGCCAATCTCAATTTTTGACGTAGCATAAAAATGACAAAACCTTCCTACATAAGTTCCGTCGCCAATTGAAAGAGTACACTTATCATTTCCTGTTAAAGGCATACAAGCCAGCCACGTCCTTCTATTAATATATACTTTCGATCCAATGAAGATTCTTTTATACCCGTCAACAGTCGTTTGTATAAGACGGGAACGTGAACCTATTTTTGCGAAAGATATTTTATAAAATGGGTATTTCACCAAATAGTAAAACAGCAAGTCAATTTTCTTCAGCATACACAATGGATAGTTGGCAAAATAACGAATTTCCTTCTATAACATTTTTGAGCTGTAACTTGATTATCAACCAGGCTAAACTGTGAGCCAAAAACTTCTACTTTTGAGACTTATTTTATAAATGACTTATGAACGGCCTGAACATTTTACAAAGACTTTATATTGCCATATTTAAAAGTAACGGGAAAAGGAATTTATTCACCAGGGCTTTAGAAAAAGCGAGGCAACCGGAGCTTTATCCAGAAACGGATACAAGCGCAGTTCATTTCAGGCATAGTGGCCTGATCGGGGATATCATCTATGCCATTCCTGCCATGAAAGTACTTGCCGGCGAAAAAAAAATTTGCCTTCATCTTCTTATTAATCAAAAATCATTATATAAGAAGAGCATGCAGCATTATAATAAGAACAAAATACTCACCGACAAAAGTGTAGAATGGCTCGCCCCATTGCTATTATCACAAAACGGTTTTGCTACTTGCGATATTTATACAAATCAAAAGATAGATTACGATCTCGATGAGTTTCGCAAGTTGCCCTTTGATTACAATATGGGGCACATTTGTCGTTGGTATTTTCTTGCCTATGGCATCACAGCAGATCTTTCAAAGCCGTGGTTGTTTGTAAATGCTGATACAAGTTTTAAAAACGAAATCATTATTTCCAGAAGTTTTCGATACAGGGCACCGGGTATCCGTTACGATTTTCTCAAAAAGCATCCCAGCATTACCTTCCTGGGTTTGCCAGATGAATTTGAAGACATGAAAACCATGATTCCACATTTAAAATATCGCAACGTGACGAATTTTCTTGAGCTGGCACAAATTATAGCCGGATGCAGATTTTTTATCGGGAATCAATCGTTTCCATTTGCAGTTGCAGAAGCACTAAAAGTAAAGAGAGCATTAGAAGTGTATTTTGAATGTCCGAACGTAATACCGGAAGGAGAATACGGATACGATTTCTCTTACCAACCACAATTCGAAAAAATAGTGCGCCAATTAAATAATTCATAAACCAGTCTAATTGGTTTCCTCAGTCAACTAATTTAAACCACAATATGCTGAATAACTTTTTTGATAAATTAAGAAAGGCATTATCCCTTAAACAAATTGATAATAGAATTCAAAATCTAACACAAATTGAGATTGAAAATTATCTCAATGAAAATCTGTACAACAATTCAAAATATTTGTCATCCAAATATTTGAATAAATATGAATTCCAGGCATTCTCACAATTTGGCGAAGATGGCATTATAGCTGAAATATTTAACCGCATTGGCTTTACGAATAAATATTTTGTTGAATTTGGGGTAGAAGATGGCAATGAAACGAACAGCACTTACTTGCTTTATCAGGGATGGAGTGGACTGTGGATAGACGGAAACAAAAAAAATAAGTTTTCCATTGAACGATCGTTTTCCAATCTGATCAAAAATGGCAAATTAAAAATTATTCAAAGTTTTATTACTGCAGAAAATATTGAATCATTATTTAAACAGACGTCAACCCCTAACGAGTTTGACTTATTGTCAATAGATATAGACAGAAATGATTATCATGTATGGAAGGCAATTGCAGATTATAAACCAAGAGTAGTTATCATAGAATACAACTCCATATTCAGACCAGGAACCGATTTTATAGTAAAGTATGAACCAGGAACTCTTTGGGATAGGACGAGTAATTTTGGAGCCAGCCTCGAGTCATATTCTAAACTTGCAAAAGAAAAAGGATATAAACTGGTCGCCTGTTCTTTTGCCGGAGTTAATGCTTTCTTTGTTAGGGAAGATTTAGCCGACAAACATTTTGAAGGACCCTTTACTCCTGATAATTTTTATGAACCTCCCCGCTACTTTTTATATTCAAAAAATGGTCATCCAAGAAAGGTCGTTTTATGAATGTTCCAGAGAATATTTCCTTTCTACCCTTTGAAATTCATCCCCGATATCATCGTCCTGTTTGTGAAAGACACAAATGTCATAATAACCTAAAAGGTTGTTTCTACCAACCGCGTATTCGTGTAAGTAAGTGATCTCAATCTTATTTTCTACAGATGTACTTATTAATAGTCTTCCCATATGATCGAAAAAAATTATTTTATTGTACCCATAATTTTCAAATGAAAGAAGAGTTGACAATCCATTTTCGCCAATATCTTTCATTCTGTCTCTGTTGTATTCAAAAAATAAAACAGGCTTATGCTTTTCAATTGTATCATAGGCGCCCCGCAAAACAATAGTATCAAAACCTTCCACATCTGTTTTTAACAATTTGACCCCGCCGGCTCTACATTGTTCTCCCTGCAGTACTTCATCCAATGTTCTGAAAGAGATTATCTTTCCGTTGTCCACAGGAATAATTGTCGTATTCCACCCTGCCCTTTTTAGTTCTGCTTTTATATCCTGTTTCTTTTCACCAAGAAAGGTCTTAATGGTCGTAACATTGGTAAACTGCTTACAATTTTTTTCAAGAAATTGGTAAGAAAGATCATCACCCTCAATTCCCACAACCGGCAAATCAATAGCTGATTTAAGAACAGCAATGGTATCACCGACATTAGCACCCACATCAACTACAGTCATATCCGGGTACTTTTTTGCTATAATTAAAGCCAGCCTGCTTAACTGACTATTTAAATCAGGGTACATTTTATAATGTGCAAGTTGAACATTATTTGCAGGCATATATAACTGGAACTTCCCGACTTGCACTTTTTTTTCCCGCGTACTTTTTGAAATATGCCGGTCATCCGTTTTTATGATATCATACCCGAATCGGTTTAAAAAACGCCTGATAATTTTTTTCATCCAATAAGCCTGTTTTATTAAGGAAAGATGAATCTAGTAAAATTTGTTTTCTTCGATGACTTTCAAAAATAGCTCCATTCCTTTTCTTTTTCTTTCATCCAATTTATAACTTAAATGAAGGGTGTAATATTTTTTAAGATCAAACAATTCAAATTTTTGGGCACTCACAATTTCATCTATATGGTCCAGCCCAATCGAATTGGCATCATTAAACTTCTGAATAAATTCCAGAGACAAAGGATTATTACTGATCCAGGCTGCAAAAACAAAGGGTAAGCCGGTAACGGCTTTCCATTCAGAAGCAAGGTCGTAGATAAAAGTAGATATCTTTCGCTGTTCAAAAGCACGGTCTCCAATCACAAGCCCTGCCGTTGCTCCTTTGATCTCTTTTCTGTAACCATCATCTGTTGCTTCCAGGATTTCAGGATGAATGCCCCAATATTCTTTCATTAACCATTTTAACAAGGCGACAGATGAGCGGCTTTGATAATCTAAGTAAACCCTTTTGATCTTATTCAATGGCACCTCGCTGAACAAGCAAACGGACGCCACTTCTGTTTCCGTAGCGATACAATAATCTCCTGCAATAAAGTACTTATCTAACTGCGGTATTACGGCGACAGGTATAAGTCCGACATCTATTTCTTTACTCATCAGCAATTCTGCTAACCTCGCCGGATTCTCTTCTACAAGTTCGATTTCATCATCTATTGGCGGTAGTTTTAATCCGTACACCAAAGGCCGGGTATTCATGTAGCTTACAATACCAACTTTTACCTTCTTATTCAAATTCAATTATTTTTGTGTCCACCTGCCGGTAGGCAGGGCAGCAAAGGTAAAGGACAACAGCACTTCTTTAAAATCAAATCATGGAATTAACTCCGCTTACCGCTATCTCTCCTATCGATGGCCGTTACAGAAAACATGTTCAGCATCTTGATGAATATTTCTCCGAATATGCACTGATCAAGTATCGGGTGTTCGTTGAAATTGAATATTTTCTTTTTTTGGCAGACAAAAAATTTCTTAAGATTTCCAATAAGACAAACAAACAATTTAAAAAACTACAAATCGATTTTGGTCTTGAAGATACCCAGGAGATCAAACAAATTGAATACAAAACAAACCATGACGTAAAAGCAGTTGAATATTTTCTTAAAAATGAACTGGCAAAAACAGGTTCTTCTGAAATAAAAGAATGGATACATTTTGGTCTCACCTCACAGGATGTGAACAATACTGCAATTCCTTTGCTCTGGAAACACAGTATCGAATATGAATATCTTCCGGCGTTGCTCAACCTGAATACACAATTAAAATTGCTGGCAAAAGAATGGAGTGATATTCCCATGCTTGCACATACGCATGGCCAGCCGGCAAGTCCAACGAAATTGGGAAAAGAAATTATGGTATTCGCCGAACGAATTGAAAACCAGGTTGACCAGTTGATCAATATTCCATTCACGGCAAAATTTGGTGGTGCGACCGGAAATTTTAATGCGCATTATGCAGCATTTCCAAAAATTGATTGGATAAAATTGGCAAATGAATTTGTTGAAAAAAGACTTGGTCTAACAAGAGTTCAATACACGACCCAAATCGAACACTATGATAACCTGGCCTCCCATTTTGATTGCATAAAACGCATCGATAATATTTTCATTGATCTGTGCAGGGATATGTGGCTCTACATTTCAATGGAATATTTCAAACAAAAAACTAAAAAAGATGAAGTAGGTTCATCGGCCATGCCTCATAAAGTAAATCCAATCGATTTTGAGAATGCGGAGGGAAACCTTGGCATGGCGAATGCAATATTTGAATACCTGGCTGCTAAACTACCAGTTTCCCGCTTACAAAGAGACCTGACTGATTCAACTACTCTTCGTAATATAGGTGTGCCACTTGCTCATACATTAATAGCATTTAAGTCAATCGAAAAAGGTCTGAACAGTCTTATCATTAATGATTCAAAAATCTATGCAGATCTTGAAAATAACTGGGCAGTAGTTTCCGAGGCTATTCAAACTATATTAAGAAGAGAAAATTATCCCGAACCATATGAAGCATTAAAACAATTGACAAGAGGAAAAAGTCGAATTGATAAAAAATCAATTCACCAATTTATCGATGGGTTAAAGATCAAAGAGGAGATAAAAAAAGAACTGAAAAAAATCTCACCGCATAATTACACAGGCATGATAAATTTTAAATAAATTTATCCTCGCTACCATACCCAATGTAAATGAGACAAGCCTTATTCTTCTTTTGCTTATTTATAACCGATGGGGAGAAAGGATTTTTCACAGAACCAATGCAACAGATTGCTGGGATGGAACATACGACGACATCAGGCAAAATCCGGATGTTTATGTTTACCTGATAACCGCAAAAACATTTTGTGGTAAAGTTTTTAAAAAAGGAACTTTCGGTTTAATAAGATAACTGTCTACACAGTCTCTTTATGTATTTCGCTGGTAAAATGAAATTCTATTGCGGGATTATTGGTGCGTTCGGTATTTAAGAACCATTCACTTTGCGCCAGGTAAACCAAATGCCCGTCCTTGTCCTCAGCAATGTTAGCTGGTTTGAACCTCGTAAATTCCAGTAATTTTTGTCGATTCGAACTAGTGATCCAGCAGGCTTTATAAAAAGGCAGGTTATTGAATTCGAACCGAAGCTCCGTACTCGTGCAGCAACCGGTATTGAATTACTTCAAACTGCAATTCACCAACACAACCAATGATCTTTTTATTTCCTCCGAACTGGGTGAACAACTGAGCCACACCTTCGTCAGTCAATTGAAGCAAGCCTTTTTCAAGTTGCTTTGTTTTCATCGGGTCCTTATTCACTACTTCTTTAAATATCTCGGGCGAAAAAGAAGGAATGCCGGTAAAATAAAAATCTTCTCCTTCTGTCAGTGTATCACCAATCTTGAAATTGCCTGTATCGAATAAGTCCAACTACATCGCCGGGAAACGCTTCTTAAATAATATCCTTTTGCCTTGCCAAAAAACTGTACGGGTTGCTGAAACGAATATCCTTATCCAGGCGAACATGATGATAATATTTATTTCTTTCAAATCTGCCACTGCAAACTCGCATAAAGGCAATCCTGTCACGGTGCTTGGGATCAAGATTGGCATGAATCTTAAAAATAAAGCCGCTTAATTTTTCTTCGCCTGGGCAAATTTCTCGTTGCGAAGTGGGGCGACATTGCGGTGACGGAGCAATACGGATAAAAGTTTCCAATAATTCCTTTACGCCAAAATTGTTGATCGCACTTCCAAAAAAAAGCGGAGCCACCTTGCCTGCGAGATAATCATTTACATTCAATTCTCCGTGCACGCCGTCAACCAGTTCAATGTCTTCACGAAGAATAGCAGCATCCTTCTCCCCTATCTTTTCATCAAGCAATGGTATTGAAAGATCAGTTATTTGCATCGCATCCTCATCAGCAGCTTTTGTGTTTGGCGAAAAAAGCAGCAGGTCTTTATCAAACAGATCATACACACCTTTAAATTCTTTACCGCTGTTGATAGGCCATGTCATTGGGTGTAAGGCAATCTTTAATTCCTTTTCAATTTCTTCCAACAAATCAAAACGGTTTTTCCCATCACGATCCATTTTATTAATGAAGACTATCACCGGAGTATCACGCATTCGGCAAACCTCCACTAAACGCCTTGTTTGTTCCTCAACGCCGTTTACACTATCAATCACAAGTATTACACTATCCACAGCCGTTAAGGTTCGATACGTGTCTTCAGCAAAATCTTTATGGCCCGGCGTATCAAGAAGATTGATGAGCGTTCCTTTATATTCAAAAGTCATTACGGACGTGGCTACAGAAATTCCGCGTTGTCTTTCAATTTCCATAAAATCACTGGTCGCAAACTTTTTTATCTTGTTACTCTTTACTGCTCCTGCAGTTTGGATGGCGCCGCCGAAAAGCAGCAATTTTTCCGTCAGGGTAGTTTTACCGGCATCCGGGTGCGAGATAATGGCAAAGGTTCTGCGCCGTTGTATTTCCTCCTGGTATTTCATTTTTGATTCGGTCGCCTGCTGGTTTGAAAAATAAAGGATTTTTCTACCGTCCTGACGTTTTTTTAAGTTTGCAAAGGTAAGCATTAGTAAGTGGCGGAAGAAGTATTAGGGGAACTTAACCTGGGTTTTTTACCCTCTTTCCCCTTTAACCCGAATTCAAAGGACCAAAGCCTCCTTTTATAAAAATCTTTCACTTCTCAGGCCACATAGTGTAAATTTGCACTATGCGCCGAAGTATTGAAATTATAGCAAGTGGTTTTCGAATGGCCATGCAGGAGCTTTTGAAAAATAAGCTCCGCACTTTTCTTTCATTGTTCGGTATTACCATTGGTATCTTTTGCATTATTGGCGTTTTGGCTACAGTAAACAGCCTTGAACATAATATTCAAAATCAAATAAAAGACCTGGGAAAGAATACCATCTATGTTGATAAATGGGATTATACTGCCGGTGGCGGGCCAGACTATCCATGGTGGCGATATGTAAAACGTCCCGAACCAAAATTTGAAGAAGTAAAAGAAATAAAAGCAAAGAACACCCAGTGCAAAATTTGTTGCTTTTAATATTAATGCCAACGACAATGTTAGTTATGAAGACAATGTTCTTTCAAATGTGAATTTATATGGCATTAGCGAAGAATTCCAGGATATTCAACCGGTTGAAATAGGATATGGCCGAAATATTACTTCTTCTGAATTTGAACATGGAAACCCTGTAATGATCATTGGAAATGAAGTAGCCGAAAAATTATTCGTTTCACCTGAAATAGCTGTCGGCAAATTGATGCAAGTCAGAGGAAAGAAATTGGAAGTGATTGGTGTCATCAAAAAACAAGGACAGTCTATGATTGGCGGGTGGCGCTTTGATGAAAGTGTGATCATGCCTTATAAGTTTGGTCGAAATATTATGTTTGCCCGCAACTCAAGCCCGGTAATCCTGGTACAGGGCAAGGATAATCTGCGAAGTGTGGCATTGAAAGATGATTTAAAGGGAGCGATGAGGGCCATTCACAGACTAAGCCCAACACAGGATGATGACTTCGCCTTAAATGATATAAATGATTTCAGTGAAGCCGTGAGTAATATTTTTGGTCCTTTAAACACAGGCGGTTGGATTATTGCCGGTATTTCACTGTTGGTGGGAATGTTTGGTGTCGCCAATATTATGTTTGTAACAGTTAGAGAACGTACCGGCCAGATCGGGTTGAAAAAAGCAGTGGGTGCTAAGAAAAGAGTCATTCTTTCTGAATTTTTATTAGAATCCGCGTTCCTTTGCCTTGTAGGCGGATTGATGGGTTTGTTTCTTGTCTTTGTTCTTACGAAAATATTATCCACGTCTTCTTCATTTTCCCATATTTATTTCTTCAAGCAATCTTATTACAGCTATCAGTATTTGCATTGTTGTAGGCGTAACTCGCAGGTATTATCCCCGCATCACAAGCAGCGAGAATGGATCCGGTGGCAGCAATTCGGGGTAAATAGTCATATAAGTCTGTCGTACAAGTTAAAGTTGTGAACTAATTTGCGCTTAACTTTTGACACATTTGACTTGTATGACTACAATTCTCGCCATAGAATCTTCTTGTGATGAAACATCAGCTTCGGTTTGTCGCGATGGAAAAATTTTGTCAAATATTACAGCGAGTCAAAAAATTCATGAAAAATTCGGGGGCGTAGTGCCGGAACTGGCAAGCAGGGCGCATATGCAAAATGTCGTACCCGTTGTTGAATCAGCCTTACAAACTGCGAATTGCAAACTGGAAGAAATGGACGCTTTTGCATTTACCCAATCACCAGGATTAATCGGTTCTTTATTGGTAGGGAGCCAGTTTGCAAAATCGCTGGCTTTATCATTGAACAAACCATTAATTGCCGTACATCATATGCAGGCGCATGTGTTGGCCAATTTAATCGATGATCCTAAGCCTGCTTTCCCTTTTTTATGTTTGACAGTAAGCGGTGGTCATACCCAAATTGTTTTATGTGAATCTCCGGCAAAGATGAAAGTGATCGGGGAAACAATTGACGATGCAGCGGGTGAAGCGTTCGACAAATCTGCAAAATTGCTTGGCCTTCCATATCCCGGTGGACCTTTGATTGATAAATATGCAAAAGAGGGCGATGCAAAAAGATTCTCTTTTCCCGAGCCACAAATTCCTGAACTGGATTTCAGTTTTAGCGGATTGAAAACTTCTATTCTTTATTTTTTACAAAACGCCGGCAAAAGCCATATTTATAAAAAAGAAAACATTGCATCACCTGAAGAGCAAAAAAAATTCATTGATGAAAATCTGAACGACCTGTGTGCATCAATCCAGGAAAGGATCATAAGTATTTTATTAAAAAAATTAAAAAAGGCAGCCATTCAAACACAGTTGAAAGATATCTGCATTGCCGGCGGTGTATCAGCTAACAGCGGACTTCGTAACGCATTCCGGGAACTTGGAGAAAAAAATCATTGGAACACATTTATACCCGCTTTTGAATATTGTACCGATAATGCAGCTATGATCGCCATTACGGCGTATTATAAATTTCAGAAAAAGAATTTTACTGATTTGTCAGTGACCGCAAGTGCCAGAGCAAGCTGGTGACAGCACAGGAAACAGCGAGCAAGGCTCACACATAAAATCTTTACCCTTGTACCTTGTATCTTAGTCCTTATGTCGAACTCCTATTTTCAATTCAAACAATTCACCATTCACCAGGATCGCAGTGCGATGAAGGTAACCACTGATGCCTGTTTGTTTGGGGCATGGGCAGCACGGGAAGTAAAAAGTAAAACTGAAAAAGTAAAAAATATTCTGGATATCGGGGCAGGGACAGGTTTGCTAAGTTTGATGTTTGCTCAAAAAAATCGATCAGCGACTATTGATACAATTGAAATCGATCAATGAAGCTTTTGAGCAGGCCAAAGCAAATATAGCAGGCTCACCCTATGTTCGATCAGTATAAATATTATAAATGGTGATGCTAAAAGCTTTTTCTTTTCGCCGGAAATATGATGCTATCATCAGCAATCCTCCCTTTTATGAAAATGAAATAAAATCATTAAATGAAAAAAAGAATATTGCCCATCACCATTCAGGTCTTTTGCTTGAAGAATTGATAAATGTTATTAAACTGAATCTAATTCCTTCGGGCGATTTTTATCTTTTACTCCCTTTCAAACGGAATGAAGAATTCAAAAAAATTTTATTAAAGCAGGATCTCCATATTAAAAAACTTGTCCTCGTAAGACAATCAACAAGTCACAGTTATTTCAGAGTAATGATTTATGGAAGAACAACACGTTCAGAGCAATTAGAAACGCTTATTGATGAAATTTCAATCTGGGATGATAATAAAGAATATACGATTGAATTTAAGGAGCTATTAAAAGATTACTATCTGAGTTTTTAATGATAACTATTTCTGGTCAAAATTTTTTTCTTCATCTTTTCTCTCTCTTTCATACGCCCTTAAAATGTGTTTAACAAGTTTGTGACGAACGACATCGTCTTCATCCAACTCAATATGAGCAATGCCATCAATGTTGGTTAAAATGCGCACAGCGGTCCGCAATCCGCTTCGCTGATTACGCGGCAGATCAACTTGTGTTATATCGCCGGTAATGATCGCTTTTGCATTTGCACCAATACGGGTTAAAAACATTTTCAACTGAAGGTCAGTTGCATTTTGTGCTTCATCTAAAATAATGAAAGCATTATCGAGTGTACGTCCACGCATGTAAGCAAGAGGTGCAATTTCAATAGTTCGTGTGCTCATGTAATATCCCAACTTGTCTGCAGGGATCATATCATCCAAAGCATCATATAACGGACGCAGATACGGATCAATTTTTTCTTTAAGATCGCCGGGCAAAAATCCAAGGCTCTCGCCTGCCTCTACGGCAGGGCGGGTGAGAATAATTTTTTTCACATGCTTATTTTTCAAAGCTCTCACCGCAAGCGCAACAGCGGTATAAGTTTTACCTGTACCTGCAGGACCAATTGCAAAAACAATATCATTTTTTTCCGCTTGTTGCACGAGTTTTTTCTGGTTAGCCGTCCTTGCACGAACGCTTTTGCCATTAGGACCAAACACTAAAATATCATTAGGATTACGCTCAATAAAATGGTCAATGGTCTCGGCATCATCACCACCGAGTATTTGCTCAAAATAATTTTCACTCATGTGCCCGTTACGCTCCAGGTATTGCACAATGAGATCAATTTTTTCCCTGGCATTTTCTACCTGTTCGGGAGCGCCGCTGAGTTTGAGTTGTGTACCGCGGGAAAGAATTTTTAAAAGCGGGAATTTTTTCTTGAGGATGTCGAGCTTACCATTATTTACTCCGAAGAACTCTATAGGGTTTACGGTTTCAAGGTTGATGATCGTATCTGTCAATTCAATTGAATTTAAGTTTTCATAATGCCGTTAACGGGGGTGGATCGCTACCGGATTTCGCTGCTTACGTGTGTGTTAATTTTTATAGTTTCTAAAATAACTAATTAAATTACTCAATACCTAAAGTTACTTATTCACAACTGTTATTAAAAATTATGGATGAAATTTTTTAGTAAAAATAGATTTGGTAAAATTTATCAGGAGTCAGTGGCTAGTTATATATTTCAAACAGCCCCGTTGCATTGTTCGAATTGAATTCCGCTATGTGATCATACTTTTCTTTTATAACTGCAACAACCTGCAAATAAGAAGGATTGCTGAGATTGATCTTAATAATCTTTGGAGGAAAGCCATGACTTACCAAATATTTTATGAAGTCATCATCGCAGGTAACAATAACATACCCATTTGATTTGGCATATTCCCGAATTTCCTAATCAGTTGATTTTGCTTTGCCGATAGCATCTTTGATATGAATCACTTTTTCAAATGGAGGCGTTAGTAATTTGCAAATGCGCCAGGACAAATTTTCATCAACAAGTAATTTCATGCAGCATTTTCGGGGCTAACAATAGTTATCTGGTCGCGATAAGCAGCAAAGTTGATTGCTGCGAGAATATCTTCTTTATTTAATTGCGGAAAGTCTTCAAGGATTTGATCTGTAGACATACCAGCACCCAACCATTTTAAAATATCACCCACAGTTATCCTTGTATTTTTTATACAAGGCTTTCCCGATCTAACATCTGGCATCATTTCAATATGTTCCATAAATGTTGGCATGGGATCTTTTTTTGTTTACAAAGGTACAAAATAAAAAAGCGGGCCAGTAGCAATTTATGCTTTATCGAAGCTTACACATTCTTTCAATTCTTTCTCGGTGTAAGCCATTCCATATTGTTTCAATACATCATCAGGAACTCCGTTCCATTGATTAGGAGTGTTGCCCATGTAACCAACATCCTTTACACCAATTTCCGAAGTATAAAAACCTGTAGCTGTTAAATTGCGCATTAAATTAAAAAAAGAAACGCCAGGTTGTAATTCAGGGTTGTCTTTTACTTTTTTGGGATAAGCAATCATGTCTACCATTTCAATTTGTTGTTGATTGTTGCAATCAACAAACGTTTTATCATAACGCTTCAGGCATTGCATATCGAGCCAGCGCAAACCACCACGCATGGGAGTTTGATGCTGCGGCATATCTCTTACAATGAAATCGATAAACTCAGGCACCTTTGCATCGCTGGCACTACCGCTCACTTCATCTTTCGGAATGATGATATCTCCCAATACGGTAATCGTTGCTATTTCGTGATCGGTAAAAAATCTTCCCATTGCCAGCAAACTTTTCTCATGCTCTAATTCATCCTTATTCCGATCAAGGTTGAATTGCGGTTCTTTGGCCACTTCAGGTTTTTTATCTTCTTCTTTACAACCAGCAATTACAGCCGGAGCTGCAATGGCTCCGGTGGCAAGTAATTTTAATGATTGACGACGATCCATGTTTTCATATTGTTTGCGATTAAAAACTCCAATTCAAAATGCAAAAGTTAAAAGTCAAAAAGGTATTTATCGAAATGAACTTTTACATTTTTGCTTAAATATTCTGTTTTTTCAGTTCATCAACTAAGTGTTCGCTTGCTCTCATACTCAAAGCCAGAATTGTCCATGTAATATTTTTATCCCCCTGGCTAACGAACTGGCCGCCATCTACGCAAAATAAATTTTTGCAATCATGCGCCTGGCTCCAATTGTTCAATGCCGAGCGTTTGGAATCATTGCCCATACGAACTGTTCCTGCTTCGTGAATAATATTGCCCGGGTTATGCAAGCCCCAATTATTGTGAGGACCATCATCACCTCCCCATGTGATCACCGCTCCCATGGCATGAAGAATTTCAGCGAAAGTTTCTTTCATGTGTTTTGCCTGCTTTATTTCATAATCAGTATATTCGGTATGAAAACGCAAAACAGGAATTCCGTATTTGTCAACCACATTCGGATCTATTTCGCAATAGCTGTCTTCTCGTGCCACAGCTTCACCACGACCAGCCATGCCAACATGCGAACCAAAAAAGAACCGATAATCTTCTTTAAGAGAAGCTCCATAACCACCGGCTTCTTTTTGTTTTCCTTTTACTTTGTATGTGCCATTTAAATTTTCAATTCCCCATTGAAATCCATAGAGCGGCATTCCAAAGCCTCCGCCATATTCAATATGATATCCGCGGGGAAAATCAAGTTTTTTATTATCCAGCCACCACGGAGAATATACATGCATACCACCTACCCCATCTTCATTATATCTTTTCCTGTCGAAGAGTTCGGGAATGATTCCTCCCATATCTGCGCCGGTTGAATCATGAAGATATTTACCAACTACATTGCTCGAATTGGCAAGACCATTCGGATGGCGTTGTGATTTTGAATTCAACAATAGTCTTGCACTTTCGCAGGCGCTGGCTGCAAGAATCACCGTTCTTCCTTCTACCTGGTATTCCTGCCCGTCATCTTTATTTATATATGAAACTCCCGTAGCAAGTCCTTCTTTATTCGTCAATACTTCTCTTGCCATCGCGTTATTCACCAGGTCAACATTTCCGGTTTTTAGTGCAGGTATCACCAGGACTGATGATGAAGAAAAATCTGCATATATTTTACAACTGCGACCACATTGTGCACAATAAAAACATTGCCCCCGATCATCATTAATTTTCTTTGTAAGAATCGATAGTCGTGAAGGAATAACCGGAACACCAATACTGGTTGCAGATTTTTTTATAAATAATTCATGCAATCGTGGTTTGGGTGGAGGAAGGAAAATTCCATCGGGCGCATCTTCCAACCCTTCATTCGTACCAAATACTCCCAGCAAACGATCAATCTTATCGTAGTAAGGTTTTACATCATCGTAACCGATCGGCCAATCATCTCCCAGGCCATCAATACTTTTTCGTTTAAAATCTTTGGGGCCAAACCGTAAAGAGATCCTTCCCCAGTGATTGGTTCGTCCGCCCAACATTCTTGCACGCCACCATTCCCATTTCCATCCTCCTGTATCTTTTGCCTGCGTATAAGGTTCACCATCTATTTCCCATCCCCAATAGCATCCGTCAAAATCACCGAATGGACGAAACTTTGTACTGGCGCCACGGCGTGGTGAATCCCAGGGATTTTTTAATTGACAGGAATTTTTTGCAGGATCATACATTGGTCCTGCTTCGATGAGGCAAACTTTTAAACCGGCATTTGCCAATACATAAGTCGCCATTCCGCCACCGGCACCTGAACCAACAATTATTGCATCATATTTTTTGGATTGTTTCTTAACCTGGAAATCTCCCATGCGGAAATAAATTTATCCCCATATTTATCGGGGGGTGAGCAATGAGACGTCAATTTACAGGATTAATTTTTTTATTGCACAAATTAATTGCATGAAATTTCTGACAAGCAAACGCAAATGATTTAAATCTATTTCTTAATAGCCATCTTATCGAGGTTGTGACCAACAACATAACCGATTAATCCGCCAATGACAGCGCCGGCAATCAATGCTGTAATGGTGCCGGAGGCAAAATAACCGATTCCCAAACCGAAGATGCCAAGAAAAATAATAAATACAGTAGCTGCTGTTTTACGTCTCGGCTTTGAAGAAGCAGGATGGGGTGGTTGCGGATGATGTTTTTTATGACGATGGTGGCTGCGTGCCATGGTTCTATTTTTAAACAACGATTTTAATCAAAAAAATTGTTTTCGATAATGATTAAACTCATACAATTGCGATAGGAGAAAGTTACATCATTTCTTTAAATGAAAGAAAGTAAACAGAATTGAATATGGGTGGTGTGAAAAATTGATTTGAATAAAATACTATTCCAGGTAATCAATAGTTGAGTTATTCAATTTGTCCTTGCACCAGGTAACGAATCTTGAAAAATGCTTTTTTACCGGTGATTCCGGAGTGCAACTGATTAAATATAGATATGCTGTTAACAATATCAATAAACCAAAAATCCAAAAGGGTATCATAAGATTAACTTTTACTCTTATAAACCAAAATGCATTCCAATTATTGGTTTAAGAATAAATTATTTTGTCCCCAATCTTTCAACTGATGCAGTGCGTTGATAACCAGTTTTAGATCGATTAAAAATCCGAGTACTCTATTGGGTAAAGAAATGTGTCATCGATATGTGACACATTATTTTGATACTCCGGCATTGACGAAAGTTTTTTCCAATATGGATCATTTCCAAATGCTTTCCAATGTTCATCCCTGTCCGCCCTATTCTCAAAACTTGTCATGTACATCAGGTTTGGCATTTTGCTGCCGGCAATTACTTCGCTATAAAAGATTGGATTGAAGTTTAGTTTTTTGAACAAGCCAATTTCATCGCCCTGGTTAAACATTTGAACTTTGTTTGCAAATTTTTCTTCCGTAGGGCTTTCATAACTGCGAAGCTCATACACTCTTTCTTTTTTTGCGGCCTTTAGGTTTGGCAATTGCATTTGCGGCGCTAATGGAAATGCTTTTAATAGCATCACTTCTTTCCTGGAATAAGGAGGATCATTGTACGTAGCGTCAAGAAAATCTTTTGCCGCGGAATTATAAACAGCATCTTTTGCTAATTCACCCGGAAGTTTTGTGATCATATCCCACGACTTAAAAGGAATGAATACATATATCAGCTTATCTTCAACGGTATCGTTTGCCCATGATTTAAAAACACCGATATTATCAATTTTTAATCGATGGAGCGCCGGCAACAGGACGTTTTGAAAATAATTGTCCAAAGCCTTTTCCTGCCCGGCATTTTTAAAATGATACGCTGTTAATTGATAAAACTCCCTTTCCGTTTTTTTACCCGAATGCCATGAAAGCAGAGATAATGATGCAATCATTAGAAAGAATATTTTAGAAATCTGAGGTATTCTTTTTTTCATTGTCAAAGCAATTTGAGTTATATATTTTATTAAAAATACGAAGAACAAGTTAGTGTCTTAGTTCCATTTCTCGCAAAGCAACGTAAGGGGCAAAGATGCCAGGGCTGTACTTAATTAATATCTTTCCTTTGCGACTTAGTTCCTTTGCAACTTTGCGTGAAAATTTCTTTCAAACCGGGGCATCACCAGGAACAAATAAGCTTCTTAAAATTACACTCCCATCATTACCTTTATTACTCTCCATCATTTAAACTGCTTATTATGATGAACCAAAAGAAATATATAACTGTCTGTTGCTGTCTACTTGTTTTTTTATTTGAGTTATGTGCCACATACCCGTGCGCAGAATACGGCCAAAACAGAGTATCGTGCGTGGTGGAATGAAGGATTTCCACGTCAACCACGCAAAAATCCGAAAGCGAAAACACTTCCACTGATCCATGTTTACAAAAACAAATTCGTAAATGCAGACGGGGATACGATCTTCTTCCGTGGATTATCTATTTCTGATCCTGATAAAGTAGATCACCAGGGACACTGGAATAAAAACCATTTTGAAAAAGTAAAAGAGATGGGAACAATGCTCGTTCGCATTCCTGTACATCCTGTTGCGTGGAGAGAACGAACTCCCGCGAAATATTTGCAGTTACTTGATTCGGCTGTTGCATGGTGTACCGATCTTGGAATGTATATTATCATTGACTGGCACACTATCGGTAATTTAAAAATGGAATTATTCCAGGACCCGATGTACAATACTACCCAAAAAGAAACTTATGAGTTCTGGAAACAATTGCAAAGCATTTTAGCGGAAACAATACAGTCGCCTTTTATGAATTATTCAATGAACCTACTACCTACCGCGGGCAACTGGGAAGTATCAGATGGAGTGACTGGAAAAAAATGATGGAAGATATGATTCATCTCATAAGATCTTTCGATACGGAAACAATTCCTTTGGTTGCAGGTTTTGACTGGGCTTATGATCTTACACCTCTACGTGAAGAACCCATCAATGCCGACAAGAATAGGATATGTTACTCATCCATATCCATTCAAAAGACAGGAGCCATGGCCGCCAAAATGGGAAGAAGATTTTGGTTTTGCTGCCAGTACTTACCCTATTATCGCTAGCGAAATTGGTTTTGGTGTACAACGAAGTGACACAATTGGTCCGAATCATTATGGCAACCAGATCACAAAATATTTAGAAAGCAGAGGTATTAGTTGGATAGCGTGGGTGTTTGATCCTGAATGGGGGCCACGCAATGCTGAAATCCTGGGAACTATGATCTAACTCCTGCAGGAGAATTTTTTAAACAAGCAATGCAGGCGAAGAAATAAATTCTAAGACGATCATCAATAGTGAGAGAGAGTGAGAGTTGTGAGCAGGTGAGAGATGTGAGAATCGAGTGATAAGTACTCAGACAACGTCATTGCGAGAACGCCGAGCGAAGCGAAGGCGGACGAAGCAATCTAAATTAAAATTAGTTTTCTAACTGTTGCTTTCAGATTACCAACATAAGACGTGAATTATTTTTTTGCAATGACGGATGGACGACCATCACACCGGGCAAAAAAAATCTTTGTTGGTGACGCTTCGTTAAACCTAAGTGCAGCAGGCATCCAACAATGGCAAAATGACGTTATGATGAGTTTGCAATAAATCGGTTTGGCAGGATCCCGATAAATCGGGACAGGCACGAACCATGGCGTAGAGATGCCTGTAACCTTTCTTTCAACGCATTCGTCAAACGAAACTACCAGCAAACCCATTGAACAGATATTTTCCGATCAACCAAACAATAAAAATTATGAGACGAAAACATTTCATCATTCCATTGCTCTGCTTTTTCATCTCTGTTGCCTGCCTTGCACAGGAAAAAACAATAGTAATTATGGAAACAATCCGCAGGCGGGCGCCTATTATAATAATAATGGAGTAAAGGTTTATTATGAAGTTTATGGAGAAGGCAAGCCGGTAGTAATACTGCATGGTAATGGCGGTTCTATCCGTGGCCGGGCAAATTATATCGAAGAGTTCTCAAAAAAATATAAAGTGATTGCTTTCGACAATCGTTGTCATGGAAAATCCGGTTGCCCCGCAGGTCCCCTTACCTACGAACAAATGGCGGATGATGTGGACAAAACATTGCAGCACCTCGGTATCGACTCTGCCTATATCTGGGGTCATAGCGATGGAGGTATTGTCGGGTTGTTGCTTGCTATTCATTATCCTGATAAAGTAAAAAAATTGCTGGCCAGCGGGGCCAATCTTCGCCCTGATTCAACAGCAATAGAACCCGGCTTGTTTCCTTTATTAGATGCTATGGAAGCACAGGCTAAAACAGACAGCATTCGGTACAAACAATTCCTGCTGCTGGTGCAGCAACCGCATATTCCTGTAACTGATCTTCAGAAAATAAAAAGCGATGTTCTTATTATGGCCGGCGACAGGGATGCTATCCGTATTGAGCATACGATTGAAATATTTAAAAATATTCCCGGGCGCATTGTTATGTATTATGCCGGGCACCACTCATTTTGTTTATGTGGACCGGCCGCAATGGTTCAAAGAAATATTGTATGATTTTTTTGATAATCCTCCCCGCCGCACTACAACGGTGGAGCTATTGACTCGGCAAATGAAAAATTAAATTGCAAGAGATTTATCTTTCAGAAAGAATATGCAATAGAATTATTTTTTTCGAATCCGCCACAGGCACGAAACGAGACGAAGAGCGTCATTGCGAGCGCAGCGAAGCAATCTGAAAGTCATCTAATGACTCCGACAGTTGCTTTCAGATTGCTTCAAAACATCTCTACTCACAAGGCTCTGCTGATTTTTTCGCAATGACGTGTGGAAGACCGGCACTCGTGGACAAAAAATATTCTGAGCTGTCGTTTGCGTCCTCGCAAACGGCTTTGCTATGGCGATGGACGCCAACGGGAGCTAAAAAGCAAACGGCAACAATTCTATTCGGTTTTTAGTTCGTGAGAACACGAAACCAGGACATGACATTACAATTGCCCGACAAGATTATTATATTCTTCGTGTGAACCTATCCAAAACCAGATCATCACATCTTTTTCCTTTATTCCTATGGCCCTATATGATAAGCTTATTCGTACAGAAAAAATTGGTTATGTGTCGTGAATTCGTTTAAAATGAAGTGAAGGATGATCAGGATTTTCTTTCCATGTGATATAAGCTCGTCTTGCTTTTTGTTGTATATCAGTTGGCAATTTTCCAAAGGCTTTTCTGAATCTTGTGGTGGTAACAGATTTCACTACCAGTCTTTTTCTTGTGTTTTGCCTTTGCGGTATTCTTCCAGTGCTTCATTGGCAAGGTTGGAAAGATGGTTTTGCGAAGATTGAATGCTCTTGTTCCATTGCAACTCTTCTTCTAAAAGTTTTGCAATTGCTTTTTGATCATCCTCTTTGAGCTGACCAACTTTATCAATGATTTCTTTGAGTTCGTTAATGAGCATTGGTTGATAATTAGCTGATAAAGTTACAAAATGGCAGGCATAGCTTAATAGTCATTTTGTAAAAAAATTTTACATGTCTACGTCGAATGCTTGGGAAAAACACCGACCACGCCGTTCAAAGAGCTTACAGCTTTTTCAAAGCTGATCCGGAGATACAATCTCCCGATAACATTCGATCATTTTTTATTTTATTGAACACTAAGCACAGCAGGGGTACTAATCGTTCAAGAGATTTCTTTAATGATATTTGGAAACGCCCCTTGTGCGCCAGCCTTAACCATATCACTGAGATCTTTATGTAGTTTGATTTTGACGTGTTGGTTCTGGACAAAATTTACAGTAACATCTTTACTAATGGTATAGAATGCAGGGTTGTAAACACCGTTGGATGGTGTGATTATACCATACCCAACCGAGACAGAAGAAGTTGAAAAGGAAAAATCATCAGGTATTTCAATAGGAGGATCAGATTCCTTGCACTCAATACTTGGCACGAGAAAAACATTTACAGAAAACTTGGTTGACTCAAAGTGCATATGTGCATCACTGTCGCTCCTAGTTATGTCATAGAGTTCGACCGAAGTAATAATAAGATTATCATTATAGTAATTATAATACAGTATTAACCTTGGTATAGGTATTCCAATGTCTCCCGTAGAATTAAATTCTCCATGAGATATAACATAAGCAATGTTATCAATTTTTTTAAATGATGAACCATTGAAAAAAGCAATCTCATATCCAGCACCCCAAGCATTATGCAAATTGCTCAATGTTACTCTTTCAATGGTTAACAACCTTGAAACAAATGTCGTATTCATTTGTACTGCTCGATGAAGGTTTCCATTTTCGTGGCTGGAAGTTATCTTCATTGGTTGCTTGATGTGATTGAAAAATTCTTTCTTGCCAGAGCCAAAAGCAAGTGCTCCTTCGAATATATCATCCTCTATTTGGCCCCAATCTCCACGAATGAATTGATTCCAGGTTTCTGGATTATCGTTTTCATCATATCCAACATGTGAAATTAGAAACCCCGATTCAGGAAGAGTTTTATCAAGCTTGTATTCCTTTAAGAAATCCATGATTTGTTCTCTTGTAACCTTCTTTGTACTGAAATCGCTGTAATATTTGCACCGAGTACGAAACTCACTTATGAAACGCTCCAGCTCTTTCTCTACACCTGCGATTGCGACACAAACATTTGGCTGAAGGATATAAAGCTTTTGCTTCAAGTAATGAGGTTTGCCAATCGGGTCTTTTAAAAAGGGAATTATTGGGAAGTTGTTTGTTGGTAATTGAATACCGTCACGACCATCTTCAGAAGTAAAAAGTACGTCTGAAACTATGAACGGAATATTGTAGTTGAGGGTTGTGGCTATCATTGTCATAAAGCAAATTTACTAAATGAAAATGGGGAACAATAATTTGCAATTCGAGGTCGCACCCTTGTATGTTCTGTAATTCTATTCAGCTAAATCGGTTCGTGAGGATAGGAACTACGGCGTACCTCTGCGAAACATTTTGTTTCGCAGAATTATCAAATTGCGATAAAATAAGATTATGAAGCTGCAAGCTTTGAAGAGCTTGGGTCACTGATATTCTGTGATCCTCTGAAGCATATCATTTGGGGTAACCATTTCAAATGCGCTGATTTTATTTTTTGATTTTGGATATACTATAATTAGCATACCACAAAGACGCCATTGTTTAGTTATTGTGTCCTCAATAAAAATGGGAGAACCTGAAAATCCTTTTGCCCAAATATCCAAATCAACTTCTCTAGATTCAACGAAGTGATGTACAGTATCAATATATAAACTATCTTCAGTAGGAGAGTTGCCATAATATGTATAACTTCCTTTAGGAAAGATCAAACTATGTTGTTTATCAATTCCAACTATAGAATCACGGCTAAAAAACCCTTGACCATATATTCTTATCTCTCCCGGGTTTTTAACTGGGGGGATTATGAAACTTTCGACGGTATTTACATATTTTAAATAGTACGGATTTATTTTAATAACTATTAAATCGGTGTCTTTGTCCATCGCTAAGCATGGAGAAGGCTTCTCTGGAATTGTAAAAGAAATACTATTTGAAAGGTCGGAAAGTGTCATTATATAAGCCGTTTTAAATTGTGGCTTTACTGTGTTAGATACAGAGTCACATTCATACAAATTATGCTTGGCAGATACAAAGAACAGGTTGTTGTCTGATTTAATAAAAAAGCAGGTGCCAAAAGCACCTAAATTTCCTTTTCCCCCAATACCTATATATGTGTAAGAGTATTTAATTAATGAATCGCCAGACATTTGCCCATAACTTACTGTGGAAAATAATATTATTATCGGCATCAATCTTTTCATCTTTTTAAGATTCCAAATTTAATTTATTTCACGCCTTGGTTCGTGTCCTCACGAACTTTTAGCTGAATAGAATTCCAGAACGATGAAGTGAGTGACACAACAGACGATGATAGTAGTACAACAGCTGGCCCCATAATTCTTAACTTTGTGGTTCAAATAAATTTCAATGAAAGAAGTATATATCGTTTCGGCAGTCCGAACACCGATAGGAAGTTTTGGAGGTTCATTAAAAGATATTCCTGCTACAAAACTCGGAGCTGTTGCTATTAAATCAGCAATTGAAAGAGCCGGCATCAAACCTGAGCAGGTGAATGAAGTATTGATGGGCTGTGTGCTGCAGGCAAACCTGGGCCAGGCGCCTGCAAGGCAAGCAGCAAAATATGCCGGGCTTCCTGATTCTGTCATCTGCACTACGGTAAACAAAGTGTGTGCAAGCGGAATGAAAGCCATTGCACAGGGAGCGCAAAGCATTCTGCTGGGCGACAGCGATATTGTTGTTGCAGGCGGAATGGAAAATATGAGCGCTGTTCCTTTTTATGTGGAAAGCCTGAGATGGGGAAATAAATACGGAGATACGAAACTGATCGATGGACTTGCGAAAGATGGGTTAACTGATTGCTATCATGGTTATGCCATGGGATGTGCCGCGGATCTTACCGCATCCGAACATAAGATCAGTCGTGAAGAACAGGATGCATTTGCCATCGAAAGTTATACCCGCAGTCAGAATGCATGGAACAATGGAAAGTTCAAAGATGAAGTAGTGGCGGTTGAAGTTCCATCGAGAAAGGAAACGATCAAATTTGAAAAAGATGAAGAACCCTGGAATGTAAAATTTGATAAGATACCGGGACTGAAACCCGCATTCGGAAAAGAAGGAACAGTGACTGCTGCTAATGCAAGCACGATGAACGACGGCGCAGCCGCATTGGTTTTAATGAGTAAGGAAAAAGCGGATGAACTGGGATTAAAACCAATCGCAAAAATCGTTTCCTATGCAGATGCGGAACAGGCTCCGGAAAAGTTTACTACAACGCCGAGTCTTGCTGTTCCAAAAGCAGTGCAGAAGGCCGGGTTAAAAATGAGTGACATTGAATTTTTTGAATTGAACGAAGCATTCAGTGTCGTCGGCATTGCAAATATTAAACTGATGAAACTTGATCCTGTAAAAGTGAATGTGAATGGTGGTGCTGTTTCAATGGGGCATCCATTAGGAGCGAGTGGTGCAAGGATCATTGTTTCGCTCATCAATGTTTTAAAACAAAATAAAGGAAAGTATGGAGCCGCAGGAATCTGCAACGGTGGTGGCGGCGCCAGTGCGATGGTGATCGAGAATGTAGGCCCCCGCTAAATCTCCCCCTAAGGGGGAGACTTGGCAACGCACAGTCCTCGCTTATTGAAAATTCTTTTTTGTTTTTAAACTCTTCGATCTGCGAAAAGTTTTTTTCTTAGTCCCTTTAGGGGGTTGGGGTATGCTTTCTGATTTTTTTGAGAAGCTTTTTTGTTTAGAACAAGAGCTCACCCCATAATCAGCAAATCGTGAACTCCGACTCCCCCTACTTAAGGAGAGGGTCGCAGAGTCTTCTGATTAAGAACAGATGATAGGGTGAGGCAAAAAGGCAGATGTGAGATGAGTTTTCTTAATTCAGGTATCTATAACTATGGTCATTGAAAATGTTTCTTAGTTGAATTAATAATGACCCTCTGATTTTTTTGGAAGCTTTTTATTTTCACGCAAAGTCGCAAAGAGAAATTAAAAAGACGCTAAGTTTTGCGTTCTTTGCGAAAACTGAGCGTCTTTGCGTGAAATTTATAGTTCTTTATTTCGCACTGAGTTCTGGCCGGTAATAAAGTATTTCAGACCATACATCCTTTGAGGATTCGTTGATGCTCTTTAAAAAAATATCGAAAGTCCCTTCCCCATTAGCGGCATCATATCTTTCTTTTATCGGTTTGCGATAGTCAGCTCCCAACTCTTTCAATCCATCTTTCAACCGGTATACTAAATCATACTCCGAGCGACCGGATGCAGCGGATCCATAAACTGCAACCGTTGAACTGCCGGCTACCCATGCTTTTTTTATCTTTTTAATGTCGGATTCTACCACATTACTCATACCGATCTTGGGCAATACATGCGTAACGACGATCTTATCTGTATATGCCAGTAGCTGTGCGGTGCTGAGATCTTCACGGAATTCACCGTACCCCGAAGAATACTTATCTGTAAGATAGATGGCAACATTTTTGTTCCAGTCATTCGTATGATCGGCGCCAAGGGTTCCGCGTTTATCAAATTCATCCCATGTTTTGGGTCCCTCTATTACCTCGTAACCTCCTGCATCCGGGCCGGTTTGAATTTCATACACTCTCCATTTCCAGTCACCGCTGTGAAACTTCTGGATGTGAGCAACAAGAGCTTTTTCAAATTCCATTACTTTGTCTGCCTTGGGAAAATAACGGCTGGCATTGATAACTGTTTGGTTCTGGCTCATTCCGAAAATGGGAATAAATAAAACCAGAGAAAGGATTTTTTTCATCGCGTGGTTTTTAAAGATGAAGAATAAGGGCTTAAATAGAGCGGGAGAATGCAAAAATATGAAAATAATAATGAAAATAATAATGATAATAAGAATAAATTATATTTTCAATTCAAGACCTGCTCACCAATTATATTTTTACAAAGCAAGAGTTGTAAGGATCATAGTTTCTCTCATTAATGTTTTTGTAGTGTTGCCATTAAGGAGTAAAGATGCACAAAGACTTCTTAGCGTTACTTATGTCTTAGCGTCTTCGCGGCAACTTTCACCACCTAGAAGCATAGGCAAATAGTTATCACATAGACTATGTGGTAAAAAAGTTTGCTATCAACGGAAAGCCGTTATAAATTATTTAAAAGGAACCCGAGCATTTTAGTTTGCTCCTCTGTGCTGCCGTGTTGCGCCTCTACATTTATATATGGTCTTCTCTTACGACCTAAAAAAATACTCAATGACCCGTCGTCTGTTGCTTTAACCGTATTTTGAAGAACAGCGTTGAAACCCGCTTTCCTCATTTTTTGAAACATAGTATTACGGGTTACTATAAAAAAATTATCAGGATCATTTTTGAGATTGATGTGCACTTTTAAAGCATCCCGCCAGCGAACACCCCGATAACTTTTTATAGAATATTTTCCGTTGTCGTTGTTATGAAGAGCAATAAATGTTGTAACCGAACCGGGAATCTTATTTAGAATAAATGCAGCAAAAGCTTTTAAGGAACTGATCGAAGCCGATGTAACGTGTCTGTTCAGAAAATGTAAATTCTTTTGTATGCCCTTTGTGGTAAAGATGCGATTAGGATCAAATAAAAATACCCGCCCGCTTTTTTTAAAGGTCATTAATCGTTTACCATTGTTTTCAAGCTGGATGAGCAAACCTCCGCTCTGTTCCAAAACTTTATGTGCTGCTTCAAGAGAAGCGTTTTCATCATCATGCAAATGGATCAATACAATATCGTTTCTCGAACCATATTGACTTAGTAAAACAGAAGTTTTATTATTCCCCCAGTCAAAATAATAGCGGGTTTCGATCGGAGCATAAAGGGAAGAATCAGTTTGTGAAAAACAAAAACCAGAAAGATGAAAACAAAAGAGAAGAAGTAAAATTTTTTGCATTCATAGATTATTGAATCGTTACTGTGTCAAGGCTTTTATTGCTCTAATTCTTTTTTCATTTTATTCATCAGGTCTTTTCCAATCATTTTCTGAGCAAGGATGATCATATTCTTAAAAGCTTTTGCGTGAGATATACCATGACCTATAATAACCGGCTTGGCAACGCCAAGCACGGGCGTACCACCGTAAATTTCAAAATTGAAGCGATCAAAATACGAATGCTCCAAATTCTCTCTCTCACTTACTTCATATAACGACTCCGCAAGTTTTAATACCACGTTACCCGTAAACCCTTCGCAAACCACCACGTCCGCAACATCAAACAAAATATCACGTCCTTCAATATTGCCGATGAAATTGATGTGCTTGTTTTCTTTGAGCAAAGGATAAGTAGCCTGTGCTAAAATATTTCCTTTTCCTTCTTCCTCCCCTACATTCAGCAAAGCCACACGGGGATTGTCAACTCCTAAGATTTGCTGGGCATAAACAGAACCCATTACCGCAAACTGGTTCAGTTGCTCCGGTTTGCAATCGGCATTTAAGCCAACATCCAATATTATTCCCGTCTTTCCATGTTCCTTTGGGATCACACTTGAGATCGTCGGTCTTAAAACCCCCTCAATAGCTTTTATACTAAATAATGCACCCACCAGCATGGCGCCGGTATTACCGGCGCTGATAAATGCATCTGTCTTTCCTGAAGCGAGAAGATGAAATCCGATAGAGATGGAAGATCTTTGTTTTTCTTTTAAAGCCTTTGTGGGAGATTCATGCATGTCAATCACCTGTTCTGCATGAACAATCGAGATATTATCAGCAGGAATTTGAAATTGCTGAACGAGGTTTTTGATTTGTGGCTTATCGCCAACAAGCGTAATATGGGCCGGGTTTGTTTGCTCAGACAAAAATTGCGATACACCTTTTACTGCTTCCAGCGGTGCAAAATCGCCACCCATTATATCTAAGCAAATATTCATCAGCAATTTTAAAAATCGAATTCCAAACTCCAATAAATTTAAACTGGAATTTGGAATCTTCAAGTATAATTATTGATTACTATTTCTTTTCGGCATTCTTGTCTGCAACTACACGGCCTTTATAGTACAGCTTGCCTTCACTCCAATGGGCACGATGCCTTACGTGAGTTTCTCCTGTTGTACCATCAGTGGTTAATGTAGCTGCTTTAGCCTTGTAATGCGTTCTGCGCTTGGCGCTTCTTTGCTGACTATGTCTGCGTTTCGGATTTGGCATATCTAAATAATTGACATTTAAAAATTCTTTTTATATCAATTAATAACTATTAATTATTAATTATTCCGTAGTTAATTCTCTAAATCCTTAAATTTCTCCAACCCTTTCCATATCGGGTTTTCTTTCTTTTCTTTTTCGGCTTCCATTTTGTTCAGCAGCTCTCTCGCTTCTTTATTGCAATGCGGCCCATCCATATTTTCATAGTTACAGGTCTTATGCATCGGAATGCTGAGGTTTATGAATTCGTATATCCAGTTTTCCAGGTTTATATGGCTTTCTCCGCGACTAATATAGTACACGTCGGGATCATCTTCCTGCTCATTCATCACTTCCGGTTCTTCAACCATTTTTACGATGATATTAAATTCATCCCAAAGATCGATGGGCAGATTGCTATTGCACCTGTCGCATGTTACTTCCAGGGAGCCGCTTAACTCAAATTTGAGCAGCATAAAACCGTTCTCTTTGTCGAGAGACAGTTTTATATGAGCATCGCAATTCCTGAAATCCTGTTGCTGGAATTCGTCAAAGAACTTATCCCTGATCTCATAGTTGAACTCGTGGATTCCGGGTTTTAGCCCCACAAATGCTATCTCATATTCCCTTCTATGACTCATCATTCAACTTTTTTCCCAATAAACCAGCTCCCGAAAGACTAATTAAGGGGACGCAAAGGTAGGGGATAAATTGCAAAATTTTAGACCGATTTTGAATTAATTTAGCCCTTTCAATTTGATTTAATACCCTGATTCTGAAGATAGATTAAATTTTAATTCATTGCGGCAATTTCTTGGAACGTTTTTAGAAAAATTGATGAAGTCCTGGAGCTGGGTTGCGCTTATTCTCCTTGTCATTCTTATTAAATTCTCGTCAACATACCCCGGCTTCATAGAACAATATTATTCGAACGGCATTTATCCCGTTATCTCGAAGATTCAACGTTTTTTATTTGGCTGGATACCTTTTAGTATCGGCGATCTTATTTACGGCTTTTTTATTTTGGTGATATTGGTAAAAACCTGGCAACTATTGAAAGTTCTGTTTAGAAGAAAATTCAACCGCCAATATTTTTTGAATGGACTAAAGCAGGTGATATTCTTTTTTCTTTTTGTGTATGCTCTTTTTTACCTGCTTTGGGGGCTTAATTATAGCCGGAAAGGGATTGCTCAGCAACTTGATTTAAAAATGAGCACCTATAGCTTAGCTGAACTGGATACATTGACGAATGTGCTGGAACAACGATTGAATTACTATGCTTCTTCTTTAAAACCTGCACAGAGAGACTCTTTTTATAAAAAGAGAAATCTATTTCATGAAAGTTATGAAGCCTATAAACTGGCAAAAAAGAAATATCCTTTTTTAAACTATGAACCAAAATCTGTCAAACCATCCATCTATAGTTATGCAGGAAATATTTTAGGATTCGAAGGGTATTACAACCCTTTCTCCGGAGAAGGGCAGGTAAATACAACCATTCCGGTTTTTGAACAACCTTTTGTTGCCTGCCATGAAATTGGTCACCAGGTTGGTTATGCAAAAGAGAATGAAGCCAATTTTGCCGGTTTTCTTGCCTGCCGTTTACATCCATCTTCTGTCTTCAGGTACTCGGTCTATTTTAACATGTACAATTACAGTATCAATGAGCTATACAGTTATGATTCCCTTAGAGCAAGACAATATCTTGACTCACTTCATACGCAGGTAAAAAAAGATTATGAACAGTTGCGAAGGTTTTTCAAAAAATACCAAACACCTATTGAACCCATTATTACCTGGATTTATGGAAAATATTTAGAGGCAAACAATCAGCCCGCAGGAAAAAGAACATATAGTGAAGTAATCTCTTTTTTGATTGCTTACCAGAGAAAGTATGGAGTGCAATCGCTTTAAAGATTCTATAGCCACAGATTGCACAGATGAACACAGAAAAAATAATCTCGCAATCAGCAGCAATTTTTTTTAAAGTTGTTTTATCGCAGCAATAAGATCCTGCAATACTTTTTTTGCATCTCCGAAAAGCATAGATGTTTTTTTGAAAAAGAAAAGTTCATTTTCTATTCCGGCATAGCCGGGTTTCATGGTACGCTTGTTTACAATAATTGTTTTAGCCTGTTCCACATCAAGAATAGGCATTCCGTAAATAGGCGAAGAAGGATCTGTTTTTGCAGCAGGATTCACCACATCATTCGCTCCAAGCACGAGCACAACATCTGTTGAAGGAAATTCTTCATTTGCCTGTTCCATTTCTTCCAGCTTATCATAACTCACGTCAGCTTCGGCAAGCAATACATTCATATGACCGGGCATTCGACCCGCAACCGGGTGAATTGCATATTTTACATCAACACCTCTTTCGTTCAATAATTTTTCAAGATCGTGACAAGCATGCTGTGCCTGCGCTACAGCCAGGCCATAACCGGGAACAATCATTACTTTATTAGAATAAGCCAACACTACAGCCGCATCGCTCAAGCTGATCTCTTTATAAGAACCCTGTTGCTTTTGACCTGCTGTAGCAGTGGTACCACCGAATGAACCAATCAGCACATTTGCCAATGAACGGTTCATAGCCTTACACATCAACATAGTCAACAGCGTTCCTGCCGCACCTACAAGAATACCCCCAGTAAGCATCACTTTGTTATTGTACAAGAATCCGCCACAGGCCGCAGCAACACCGGTAAATGAATTAAGTAAAGAAATGACTACCGGCATATCTGCACCACCGATGGGCATAACGAAAAGGACACCGTATGATAAAGCAAGGACGAAAACAATATATAAAAGGAAAGCATTTGATCCGTTGAGATCAAATAATAAATAAGCTGCGAGAAAAAATAATCCGACCAAAACCACAATATTCAAAATATGCTGCCCTTTGAATGCAATGTCTTTGATCTTTCCATTTAGTTTGCCCCAGGCAATCATACTTCCGGCAAAAGAAACTGAACCGATGATCAAACCAAGAAGTATGATCAAAATTTTTCCGTAAGGGAACGCCATGTCGACACGTAATGATAAAGAAGAAAAGATTGTCGTACCTGAAAACGGCGGTTCTCTAAGCATGTGATTAAATTCCACAATAGAAATTAAAGCAGCACATGCTCCGCCCATGCCATTGAACATACTCACCATCTCCGGCATCGCTGTCATTTTTATTTTTTTAGCAGCAAGCGTTCCGATGGTTCCGCCAATCACAATTCCCATAAAAATCCAGCCGTAATTATGCAGAGCATGACCGGCATTATCGCGATATAAAAAAATCGTTCCTAAAATAGCAATTGTCATTCCTGTAGCCGCGATCTGGTTACCTCTTCTCGCCGTCGCAGGACTAGAAAGCAATTTTAATCCAAGAATGAATGTAACTGCCCCTATTAAATAACAAAGTGTAAGTATGTGTAATCCCATAATGTAAATCCGAATATTTAAAAAATGAAACCCGAAAAACTAATTCGAAACTGTTTGAATAATTATTCTTTACCGACCCCTTTATTAAGCTTTTTTAGAATTGCACCAAAAATTTGTTCCAATTCAAAAGCTTCCTGAATTAATTCCAATCTTTCTTTTTCATGTTCGTCGTTACCATAATTAAGTATATGCTTTAGCCAAAGTTTAGGCGCCTTGCTTCTTTTCTGCAAATCTTTATTCTAAATTTCAAATCGCCATCACCAAGGTTTTCATTCGCTTCAATATAGTTACCAGCAACAGAACCTGCAGACCTTATCAGTTGCTTAATATATTCGATACTGATTATATCCCTTTTAAGTTTTAAACAAAAATTTCTTATTTGTAATGAAAATTCTTCAGTCCTTTCTTCCAAATCATATTTTTTCTTTCGCTCTTCCATTTCGGATTTCGCTATTTTGATTTCGGATTTCTTTTGTTCCGAAACATTTCCAGCATCCTGTCTGTGACCACAAAACCACCCACTACGTTCAGAGTTCCCAATATAACTGCAACGAACCCCAGGATCAATGCTAGATAATTGTCTGATTCAGCAGTACCCATTACAATAATGGCCCCGATTATTACTACGCCATGTATGGCATTGGCACCACTCATAAGCGGAGTATGCAACACACTTGGCACTCGTCCAATAACTTCAATGCCTACAAATATCATCAGGATGACAATGTAGATCATCTGCTGATTAACGGTTATCCATGTTAAGATTGAATTCATAAAATTTACTTCTTGAATACTCTAATGATTTTATCAATTGCTGAATAAAGAACTGAACGTACAAGTGAGTAATCCACCTTTGCTTAGCTACGGACGGGCAAGCACAAAAGGCGATGCCATAAAATACAAAAGCTCGTCACATAACTATCTTTACAATCCTTCAAAACCTTCTTTACCAACAGGCAGATTCGAAATCATTGTTTTGATTCTTTCATTCATCACTTCGCCGTTATGGGTAATGCAGCAACCTTTTACCAGTTCATCATCCCAATTCAAATTCAGATTGCCATCTTTGCCGACGATCAATTGTAAAAAATTCAAAACGTTCTTTCCATATAATTTACTTGCATCGGAAGGCATGCCTGCTGCCAGGTTTGAATTACCGACAATTGTAACTCCCTTATGCATGATTGTTTCTTTGTTCTTGCTCAATTCGCAATTACCGCCGGTAGAAGCGGCAAGGTCAATGATCACAGAACCTTTTCTCATTGTTTCCACCATTTCTGCCGTTACTAACAAAGGCGCTGATTTTCCAGGTATCTGGGCAGTAGTAATCGCTATGTCAGACTTCATGATACTGTCCGCGATCTTTTGCTTTTGACGTTTCATAAAATCTTTGCTTTGCTCCACCGCATAGCCACCGGCTTTTGAAGAATCAGCAGCACCTTCCACTTCAATAAATTTTGCACCAAGACTTATCACTTCTTCCTTTACCGCGGGTCGTGTATCAAACACTTCCACAACACCTCCTAATCGTCTTGCCGTAGCAACTGCTTGCAAGCCTGCCACACCAGCGCCGAGCACAAGCACTTTTGCCGGAGCAATTGTTCCTGCTGCAGTCATAAACATGGGAAAGTATCTTGAATATAAATCTGCAGCAACAAGCACTGCTTTATAACCTGCAATATTTGCCTGGGAACTCAATACATCCATTGTTTGAGCCCTGGTAGTACGTGGCAGCATATCAAGACTGAAGATCGTAACTCCTCTTGAAGCCCACTCATGCATACGTGGAATATGATACAAAGGAAGGTACACGCCAATGGCTACTTTTGATTTCATCAACGTTACGTCTTCAAGAGAGATTTTATGGATGGTAAGTATTACCTGTGATGAATTAATTATGTCGTGGCGTTGAGAAAGCTTTGCGCCTGCCTTTTCATATTCATCATCCGATACAAAAGATTTTTCACCGGCACCGGGCTCTACAAGTATTTCCAGGTTTTTTTTAATTAATGCTGCCACCGCTTCGGGAAGCAACGAGACCCTGGTTTCATGTGCCGGCTCTTTTAACAGTCCTATCGTCATATCCGTTTCTTAAAAAAGTTCAAAGTAAAGAAAATTATGAGTCAGGCAATTGATAAATATCATTCTGTGAATATCATTTCTCATTTTTTGATTTGCTAAAAAGCCATGGGAGCAGGTCTTTTTCCCTGAAAGCATTGACCCAACTGTTATGTTTAACACCCGGATATTCTGTGTACTTAACATCTGCTCCAAGCCTTTTGAGCTTATGATAAAACTGCCGTGAGAAATATACAGGCACCACATCGTCATCTTCGCCATGAAAAATCCACAAAGCTGTTTGCTTTGCAAATTTAGATGATGTAGAAACTTTTCCGGCGCCACAAATGGGAAAAGCTGCGGCAAATATATCAGGATATCTTGCCACCATATCAAAGACTCCCATTCCGCCTTGTGATAATCCGCCAATATAAACCCTGTTTGTATCAACAAATGAAAGCTTTCGCAAACTATCTATTAGTTGTTTTAATAAATATGTGACAGTTGTCGGCTCTTTACGGAAAGGAAAAATTACCTGCTTTAACTGGCCCAGTGAATCTAGTTCTGTATCGAAATAAGCCCACAGATCACTTGCGGGGCATTGGGGGAAAATAATAACAGCAGGGTAATTTCGACGGCTTGAGTCTATTAAAAAATAACGACCGCCAATATCCAATTGCGATTCGTTATCATTTCCTTTTTCATAGGCACCATGTAAAAAAATCAACAGGGGATATTTTTTAGATGTATCAAATGACATCGGATAAAGAATGCGATAAGGAAGCTGCGGATCCTGTTTTACAAAAATTTCTCTTTTATATTCACTGAGATCCTGTGCATACAGGAAAGAGAAACTCAAAAAAAATATTGCAGAGAAAATAAATCGCATACAGTAAGATCAATATCGAATGATGAAATGCTGCTTTTCTTTAAACTCTTGCCTGAAAAAAACAATTCCTATAAAAAACAGATCGATGGTACACCGGACCGCAAAATGTTCTTTGACATTATTCCAGGCCTGTTCCATTTCGTTGCTCCAATGAATATCATCAAAAACAAAAACAGATTCGCTATTTGAGTTTGCCAGCAGCCAGCGAAAATAATTCTCAGTCGGTTCACGACGATGATTGCCATCGATAAAAACTAAATCGATAACCGGCAATTGATAGAGTATGGCGGGCAATGTATAATCAAAATTGCCTTCGACAAGTTTTATATTATTAAGTGATAATGCCTGGAAATTTTGCCGGGCAATTTTTGCGATCTCTGTCGAACCTTCCATTGTGATAACCGAAGAGTTTCGATCTGCCATAGACAGATAACTTGTAGTCACGCCTAAAGAAGTTCCTAATTCAATAATTGTTTTGGGCCGATAAAATTTTACTACCCTGTACAGAAGCTGCGCATATTTCTTTGATTTAGCAGCATGTTTCGCTATTGACGCTACAGAACGTTGATTTGCTTTTGAAGAAGATGAACCTGCGCCGTAGTCTTCAACGGAAAGAATAGTTGCATCTTTCAATAATTTTTTTCTGAGACCTTCGATTGCTTCATAGTCAGTATAGTTTTCTTTATCGTTCAAAACTTTTGTGATAAAATCAAAAACGAATGGCGAATGAATGCCATGCCCTTTGCCATTTGAAGCTGTCAGGTAATAATTGAGATACTTAAAAGCAAGTTGAAATGAAGAATACATGCACTCAAAGTAAAAAGGTAAAAGTAAAAAGTTATTCAATTTTGAATTTTCACTTTTGACTTTTAAATTATTTTCGTTCCCAAACCTGAAAGGAAAGCGCATAAGCATTTTTTTCATCAGGTTCACATTCTTTATTGCTTACCATTTCCCATTCATCTTTGTTCATTTCCGGGAAAAAAGCATCACCATCAAAATTACCGTGAACAAGAGTCAGGTAAATGCGATCAGCGGATGGAAGCGCTGCCTGGAAAATTTCAGCACCTCCGGTGATAAAAATTTCTTTTGCATCAGTCTGTGCGGCCAAAGTAATTGCCTGGTCAATGCTTGGTACGATCTCCACTCCTTCGGCTTTCCAATTCTTATTTCTTGTTATAACGATATTTCTTCTTCCTTTCAATGGCTTGCCCAATGCTTCAAAAGATTTTCGACCCATGATAACAGGCATTGCCCAGGTAATGTTTTTAAAGTACTTCATGTCTGTTGGCAAGTGCCACGGAAGTTTGTTATCCTTTCCGATCACATTGTTTTCTGAAACTGCAGCTATAAAAGAGATTATCATTGGTCAATGCGTCATTAAGAAAAATAAAATCAGTTTAAAAGCACTATACGGCCACCGGCGCTTTGATGGCAGGATGAAACTGGTAATTTTCAAGAGTAAAATCTTCAAACTTAAAATCAAAAATATTTTTTGCAGAAGAATTAATTTTCATAGCTGGCAATGGATAAGGTTTTCGGCTTAATTGCAGCTTCACTTGTTCCATATGATTATTATAAATGTGCACATCACCGAATGTATGAATAAACTCGCCAGGTTCAAGGTCACAAACCCGGGCAATCATCATTGTAAGTAACGCATAAGAAGCAATATTAAAGGGAACGCCAAGAAAAACGTCAGCGCTGCGCTGGTATAATTGGCAAGATAACCTCCCTTTGGCTCCTCCAAAGGAGGGGGAAATGTAAAACTGAAATAAAACATGACATGGCATCAAAGCCATCTTGGGCAGATCAGCAACATTCCATGCACTGATAATTAATCTGCGGCTATCCGGATTTGTTTTGATTTGCTTAATAAGATCACTTACCTGGTCAACGATCTTTCCATCGGCACCTTCCCAACTGCGCCATTGCTTGCCATACACAGGACCGAGTTCTCCATTCTCATCGGCCCATTCATTCCAAATACTCACACCATGCTCTTTCAGATAGGCTATATTGGTTTCACCTTTCAGAAACCAAAGTAATTCGTAAATGATGCTTTTTAGATGAAGCTTTTTTGTGGTCACCAGCGGAAAACCTTTTTGCAGGTCAAACCGCATTTGGTATCCGAAACAACTTTTTGTACCCGTACCCGTACGATCGGATTTTTCTACACCATTATTCAGTATATATTGAAGCAGATCGAGATATTGTTGCATGCATGCAAGTTAAAAAGAACCACGATTTTTTTAGATTTATAAAACAGGATTGTGAGGATAATGGGGAAAAGAAGTAAAAATTTAAAAGTTAAAAAGCTCGGCCTTTTTTATTCTAATCTTTCTCTCTCAAACTTCAACCTTAATCTAAAGCCTTCTTCGCTTCATCTCTTTTTTAATCAACCCAAGTTCTCTTCCTGTTTGTCCCTTTACAGAAGTGTTTTCCTGTGCCCGCCGCATAAGGTAAGGAACCACATCTTTGATGGGGCCAAATGGTAAATACTTGCTTACATGACAACCGGCAATTGCAAGATTGAAAGTAATGTTATCACTCATCCCATACAGTTGTGAAAGATGAACATAGGGATGATCAAGAGGAAGGTTTTTTTTCTGAAGTAACTGAGTGGTTAATAAATTGCTGTATTCATTATGCGATGCAACAACCAATGCGATCTGATTAAGATGATCAATGCAAAATTCAATAGCGGCATTGAAATCTCTATCTGTCGATTCTTTATCAGGTTGGATAGGAGACGGGTAATTCATTTGCACGGCTCTCCTTCTTTCCCGTTCCATATAAGCACCACGAACCAGCTTTGCACCTAAAATAAAATTCCTTTGGAGTGCAGCATCATAAGAATCTTTTAAAAATTGTAAGCGATCATGCCGGTATAGTTGCAGCGTATTGTATACAACAGGTTTTGTTTTGTTGAATTGTTCCATCATTAGAATGGTTACCACATCTACCGGATCCTGTATCCATGTTTCTTCAGCGTCGATGAAAACACCGACATTCTTTTCAGATGCAGTTTTACCAATTCGAAATAGCCTGTCCTGGATTCTTTGCCATTCTACCTTCTCGTCACCAGTAAGCGTTTCAAGAGCTTTTGAAAATCTTTTCATCAATGACCCGGCATTTTGTTCAGCAGAACGGTCAAGTTTCTTCAGCAAACCAAACCTTGCAATACCTGTTACCTTCACACTCATAAATGGAATATTGGGTTGTGTACCGGCATAGTTAATAACCCTTATAAATTCATCTGTTGCACGATCGAATGTTTCTTCACTGTGACCCCCTTCCACTCCATAATCTAAAATCACCTGCACATTATAGTTGCCGAGTTTCTTAGCTACGTTAGCAGTTTCTTCCAATGTTTCGCCTCCAACAAATTGTTTAAAAATAGTTTTGCGAATCATTCCTTTGATCGGTAGCCCTACACGAATAGTCCATGGAGTGATTCTTGTTCCCAGTTTTACTAACCATGGGTAGCTCATCGATTTAAAAAGAAAACGTGCTTTCTTTAATTCTTTATCCGATTTATAAGCAAATGCATTTTCTGTATTATCAAAAGAAATAGTGGAAGTGGGTTCCATGATGAAAATTTAATGGTGGCAAAGGTAATTGCCACATTGGAAATTACAATTGATGTAAAACAGCGGTTGGTATGACTCCGGTCTAAAATGTATTTATTCAATAGACAGCTTCTTACATTTGTAAAAAATTAAAAATGGAAGCAAGGAAATCATCACATAGTCAAACGATAATGACCGAGATAGTTCTTCCCAACGATACCAATGTATTTGGAAACCTGATGGGAGGCCGGTTAATGTATTGGATGGATATTGCAGCGGCTATTTCCGCTCAAAAACATTCCAATGCGCCTGTTGTAACAGCTTCTGTTGACAATATCTCTTTTGAGAATCCGATTAAAATAGGCAATACCGTGCATATTGACGCAAAAGTGACGAGAGCATTTAATACATCAATGGAAGTTCATTTAAAAGTGTGGGGAGAGGACCATGTGCAACAGTACAAATATAAAAGCAACGAAGCCTATTATACATTTGTGGCAGTTGATGCAAGCAGCCGGCCAAAACCGGTGCCCCAATTAATTCCTGAAACAGACGAAGACAAAAAATTATTTGATGGCGCTTTACGAAGGAGGCAGTTGCGATTGATATTGGGAGGGAAGATGCATCCGGATGACGCCGCGGAACTAAAAGCACTTTTTGTAAAAGAATAAATCGGAGCTTCACTTATCCATCGTCTCCCAATGGTGAGCTCCCTGCATCATAAATCTTTTGCTCTGCTGAATGGAGTTCATAACCTGTTCTAAAATATTCTCTGGCTCCGCATCATAATCTATTTCAAGTGGTTCCTTAAAAGCCACAGAAAGCTGTGATCCCTTCTTTTTAAACTTCAATCCTTTTTTATTGAAAGCTCTCCAAAAACCACTGATTATAACAGGAACTACTATCGGTTGCGTTTGCTTGATAATAAATGCCGTTCCCTTTCTTCCAGGTGCAAATGGTTTGGTTGTTCCCTGCGGAAAAGTGATCACCCAGTTATTTTTTAATGCTCTTGTCACTTTCCTTGTGTCAGACGGATCAAGTCCGCGACGAATTTCTGTTCCATCCGCTCTCCATGTTCTTTTGACGGTAAGCGCACCTGCCATTGCAAAAAAACGGCTGATCCAACTTCCCTTCATAGTTTCTTCTGCTGCTACAAAATATACACTTGTAAATGGATTCAATAGATAATAGGGAATTCCAAGCCTGTTGCTCTTTCTCCATCTCACTGCGCTAAAAATATGAAGGAAAGTAATCACATCCGCAAAATAAGTTTGGTGATTACTTACAAATAAGACGTTCCCTTTCGGAAGGTCTTTTATATATTCTGTTCCTGAAATTTTTAATTTATTTACCCATACGAGGCCTGGGTATGAAACAATTCCTACAATAGCATACACCAGCGCCCTGATGATCCTGATTTTTTTCAGTTTCTCGGAAAAAGAAGACATAGCAATCTCAAAATACAAATTCCAAATTCTAATCCTGCATTTATTACTCAATGTATAAATGCATAAAGAAGGCTCCTGGAAAGGAGCCCTGTGAAATTAATAAACCTGACTAACTATCTGAAAAGTTTGGAGTATTCTTTAATGAAACATCTAAAAACAATTTTGGGGACGGATAAGTTTTACAGAGTACGATATAAAAATTGTCGTCATAATAAGTGTCTTAAAAAACGTACCAAAAAATATATAAAGAAAGTCGGGTAAATACCCGTGATTCTGTAGAGAGAATTCCACAAAAAATAATTTATAAAGAAGGGGAAATAAAAAAGCGTCCCATTTTTGAGACGCTTCTATAGTTAAACCTATAAGTTATTATTCGCTCTTTTTGTTCTCGTCTGTTTTTTCTTCTTCTTTCAATTTTGCTTTAATTTCTGCCAATGCGCCCAGATCACCCAGGGTTGCTTTTTCCACTTTATTCTGCATGGTTTTGACAGCTTTCTTTGTTTTTTCTGATTCAACCCGTGCTTCTTTTTTGGCAGCTTCCTTTTCATCTATCTTACTTTGCTCCCAAATGCGAGTATGAGAAAGAACGATGCGCTTTTCATTGCGATCAAACTCAATCACCATAAATTGGATAGTTTCATCTGCACTGACGGTTTTCCCATCCTCTTTCATTAAATAGCGGGCAGGAGCAAATCCTTCCAATCCGTAAGGCAATTGAACCAACGCACCTTTATCATCCCTGCGAATTACTGTTCCTTCATGAATAGAGCCGATAGCAAAAGTATCCTGCAAGGTATTCCATGGATCTTCTTCCAATTGTTTGTGACCTAACTGGAGTTTGCGGTTTTCTTTATCGATGCCGAGAATTACCACATCAATGTTCTCACCCACTTTTGTATATTCAGAAGGATGATTGAAGCGTTTCAACCAGCTTAGATCGCTGATATGAATCATACCGCCAATACCCGGAGCCAATTCAACAAACACTCCATACGGTGTGATATTTTTTACCAAACCGGTATGCTTGCTTCCTTCGGGAAATTTGGTCTCAATGGTACTCCATGGATCTTCACTAAGTTGTTTAATAGATAAACTCATCTTGCGATTTTCTTTATCCAGCGTTACAATCTTCGCTTCGTATTCATCACCTAACTTGAAAAATTCCTTTGCATTAATTGGAGAATTAGACCATGTAATTTCACTTACGTGAACCAGGCCTTCCACACCTGGAAGAATTTCAAGGAAAGCGCCATAATCTTCAATATTAACCACCTTGCCTTTTACGATTTCACCTTCTTTGATATTTTCCGGAAAAATATCCCAAGGGTGAGGAGTCAATTGTTTTAAGCCAAGGCTGATACGTTTTTTCTCATCATCAAAATCAAGCACCACCACATTGATCTTCTGATCAAGTTTCAGCACTTCACCCGGATGAGAGATACGTCCCCATGAAATATCTGTGATATACAACAGGCCATCCAAACCGCCGAGGTCCATAAATGCACCGAAGTCTGTGATGTTCTTCACAGTTCCTTCAAGTACCTGGCCTTTTTCAAGTTTACTCATGATCTGTGCACGTTGCGCTTCAATATCGCTTTCAATAAGCGCCTTGTGAGATACAACGGCGTTTTTAATTGCTTCGTTAATTTTTACAACCTTAAACTCCATTGTCTTACCCACAAACTGATCGTAATCAGTTACGGGCTTCACATCAATTTGCGAACCCGGCAAGAATGTCTCCATTCCAAATACATCCACGATCAATCCGCCTTTTGTTTTTGAAGTAACCGTTCCGGTAATTACCTCGCCGGTCTTATTCACTTCAACAATTTTTTCCCATGCACGGGTAATGCGTGCCTGCCTGCGGCTTAAATTCAAATGACCTTCACGATCTTCTTTTTCCACCACCATCACTTCCACTTCATCGCCCACAGCAAGTCCGGGGGTGTCGCGAAATTCATTAAGAGACACCAACCCGTCACTTTTAAAACCAATGTTAAGCACTACATCAGTTTTTGTAATGCCCACAACAGTTCCTTTAATCAATTCGCTATCACTAATGGCAACGAAAGTGTTCTCATAAACCTTGTCGTACTTCTTCTTCTCTTCATCATTGTAAACTGTGACATTACGTTTATCAATGCTCCAGTCAAAATCATCATGAGCCGTTTCAACCGGGCTCTCTACAGGTGCAGTTGTTGTCGCTGTAGTTGCTTCTGCTGAATCAGCAGCCGCAGACTCCTGTGCATCAGCGTTTAATTGTTTAATAATAGATTTTTCAAACATGTTTAATACCCGATGGGTTTAAAAATCGGGGCAGCAAAGATAGGCGAAAAGTCTGAAGTTTCAGGGTAGAAGTGTGAAGTTTTTGCTATTCAGTAGCAACGAAATAACCTATGCGGATAATTATCTTTTTAATCTTGAATTTTATTAATAAACGCTCAACTTTTAAGCTTTTTTCTGCACCCAAAGGTATTCGGCAAATCCCAGGATATCCCAAAAAATATTGCCCTGGACATATCCTTTTCGTATGAGGGAAGCAACAACCCGGACAGGAATGGTTATAATATACCACCAACTTCTTCTGACTCCCGCCGCCAATATTTTACAGTTATTCGCTTTAAAAATCCTTTGCATTTGTGCGATTGAATACAACCTGACATGGGTGGGGTCATCTTTGAAGTTAAGCGTGCCCTTCATCGAAGGCAGGTGAAGACTTTTTTCGCCGGGGTACTCCAAATAGAAATACCCACCCGGCTTTAATTTCTCTATCAATTTTGGTATCACCTCGTCACCGTTATGAAGATGTTCAATAACATGAACCATCCAAATTCCATCAAAATAATTGTCGGGGATCGCAGAGTAATCAAGTAGGGTAAGATCCAATTCAAAAAAACCTTTCATGCTACGAAAATCCTGCTCGCTGTTGTTATAATCTTTAGACATATCCAGTCCATAATATTCGCAAGAGGGAAATAAAGATTTGATTTTTGAAGCTGAATGATTTCCCGCACCCACGTCCAATAAATTAAATTGACGATCGCCGAATGATTTTTTAAGAAATTTGAATTTAAAATTGCTGACTCTCGAAATGTATTTAAACAGTGTCACGGCTAAATATTTTACTCCTTGGCGCCAGTGAGCAAATTATAACATAAAACTGAATTCAGTTTATTACCTTCAAATTGCAAATAGCTACCGGCTTTTAAAGTGATTGATTTTAATATTTCTTCCCTTTTATTATATTCACTAAAATTATTGATTGCTCTACCACGTCCTCAAGCCTCTTGTACGGCTGGCATTGTTGATATTTTGTCGTCGTATCATTATTAATAAACCCGAACTGCTCAAGAAGAAGGGGCCTCTATTGCTTGCCTGTAATCATCCTAATTCGTTCCTTGACGCTGCAATAATTGCAGATCTATTTAAACATCCCGTCTACTCACTTGCCAGAGGTGACGTGTTTAAAAAGCCTTTCTATATAAAGCTATTGACTGCATTAAAAATTTTACCAGTGTACAGGACAAGTGAAGGAGTAGAAAACCTCGGCATTAACTATCAAACTTTTGAAGCATGTAAGAAAATATTCAAAAGCAATGGCATCGTCTTAATTTTTAGTGAAGCCAAATGTATTAATGAATGGCATCTTCGTCCATTAAGAAAGGGAACGGCACGTTTAGCTTTTAGCAGTTGGGATGAAGATATTCCCCTTGAAGTTCTGCCGGTAGGAATCAATTACAGTTCATTCAGAAGATCCGGAAAAAATTTGTTCATAAATTTTGGAGAAATGATCTCCAAACATGATTTTGACATGGATCATGCGGATGGAAAAAGAAACCAGGCTTTTAATAATAAACTTGAAAAGCAATTACGCCAACTTGTTTTTGAAATTGACAAAAGCGATATTCAGACACAAAAAGAAGTATTGGGGAAAAAGTCTTCAGTACTTACAAAAATAATTTTATTCTTACCGGCCCTTGCAGGATTTCTTGTACATGCGCCACTTTATTTACCAATAAAAAAATTCACTTATAAAAGAACATGGAATAATGATCACTATGATTCAGTGCTAATGGCGTTGCTATTGTTTATTTACCCTGTGTTTGTCATTCTCATTACAATAATTGCATTTATTCTTACGCACAACTTATTGTCATGGCTATTGATTATTTTCTTTCCTTTTACTGCATGGAGTTATGCACGGCTAAAACCACAATTAAATAAACAACCCATTAAAACTTCATCATCATAACAGAAGCGATCATATCAATTCCTTCCCAAAAATTTTCGAGTTTAATATTTTCATCGCTGGCATGCTGGTTATTGTCATAGTTGGCAATAGGAATAATCAAAAATTTTGTATCGAGGGTTTCAACAATATCTTGTAATGGCAGGCTGCCTCCCAAAGTAGGTACTTGCAAAACGGGGTTACTTGTTGTTTGCTGTATAGCGGCTGTCACAGATCTTGCCACCGACCAGTCCATTGACGTTTTTTCTGCATTATACCCGATTTCTCTTGTTACCCGAATTATCTTCTGATATTTACTCCTTTCTTCATCAGTGGGTTCATTTTCCGTTATATAAAAACCCTGGCTCGTAATATGGTCTATTACTTTTTGTTGTTGTCGCTTCCAGTCATTGCCAACAACCAATCGCAGATCAATGACAGCGGTGGCGGAAACGGGAATCACATTGGCTTGTATCGTGCCTGCATTGGAACTTTCAATCCCGTTTATATTCAATGACGGAAGATTAATACTCTCCATCAAACCCTTTCCTTTCATCTCTTCCTGAGCAAACCCAATTTTTTTCTTCAATTCTTTATCTACATCAGGAATATTGACTAACGCTTTCTTTTCGGTAGATGTAAGAGGAATGACATCATCATAAAACCCTTTAACAGTAACCATTCCATTTTCATCCTTCATTGAGGCTAATAATTTTGATAAGACCATTACGGGATTAGGTACCCAGTTACCATAATGCCCGCTATGTAATGGATTTTTGGGGCCATGCACTTTTAAAGAAAGATGAACATCGCCCCGGGCACCGAAAACAACCTGCTTATCACCAGATTGATGAACCGGTCCGTCACAAATGATCCAGAGATCGGACTGCAACAGCGATTTATATTTTTCAAGAAATTGACGGAGATGAGTAGAGCCTTGCTCTTCTTCTCCCTCAAAAAAGAATTTAATGTTGTAGAGAAATTTTATTCCCGATTCTTTAATGGCAGTGAAAGCGCTGAGAATTGCCATCACCCCGCCCTTGTCATCCGACGCACCTCTGGCATAAATTCGCCAATTATTATCCATGGGAAAATTCACTTTGGATTGAATCGAAGCATTTTCATCTATCCGACCATCGACAAGCTGCGGCTGAAACGGATTAAGGCTGTTCGACCACAAAGCGGCATTTACGGGTTGTCCATCATAGTGCGCATAAAAAACAATTGTTTTGGTTGCTCCGGGAACATTTACTTCACCATAAACAACAGGAGGGACATTTTTTGTATTTGATTTTAGTAGCTGAACATTGCCGATACCTTTTGCATTCATGAGTTGCAAAAGAAAATCAGCATTCTTATCAATGTTTGCAGTGTCCGTCGCAACATTCGGGATTTTTAAAAAAGAAATGAAATTATTGTATATCTCTTCTTCGTTGCTTTCCCGGTAAGAACGAATCTTTTCCAGATTGTATGTCTGGGCAGTTGTAATAAAAGAAATAAAGCAAAAAACAATGAAACTTATTAATCGCATGTTTTTATTTTCCTGTAAAATACTAATAGTCGGAAAATAAATTTACGTTCGCTTTCTCAGCTTCTTCTATTGGCGTATAATTGGAAAGAATATCTGCTTTGCCTTTCTTCACACATACATCGTGTTCAAAATGCACAGAAGGTTTGTGATCTTCGGTTCTTACTGTCCATCCATCTTCTTCTGTATAAATTTTCCTAGTACCCAAATTGATCATAGGCTCAATAGCAAGCACCAGGCCTTCACGCATTTTTGGCCCGCTGCCCCTTTTTCCGTAATTGGGAACCTGCGGATCCTCATGCATACTTTTTCCCAGTCCATGGCCTACCAGTTCCCGCACAACTCCATAACCATATTTTTTTTCAGTATGTTCCTGGATTGCGAATGAAATATCTCCCACCCTGTTGCCGGCAACAGCCTTTTCAATGCCTTTATACAATGATTCTTTTGTAACCCTGATCAATTTTCTTACTTCCTCACCGGGATCACCGATAGCAAATGTATATGCATGGTCGCCATGCCAGCCATTTAATATTACCCCGATGTCTACGGAAATAATATCACCTTCCTGCAAAGGTTCATTATTAGGAAATCCATGCACCACCACATCGTTCACCGATATGCAGGAATTAAACGGGTAACCACGATAATCTAAAAAAGAAGGAACCGCTTTGTGATCGCGAATAAATTCGCCGATCATTTTATCCAAAATCATCGAGATAGTTCCGGGCTTAAGCACTTTGGCCACTTCTGTCAAAGTTTTACTTACCAGCATAGCACTTTGACGCATTAATTCTATTTCTTCTTTATTTTTTAGAATAATCATTTATCAGAATTCAAATTTCCTAAGAATTTTCTCTTTTTAAAAAGAAAAACCCGGTAAGCAAACTCACCAGGTTTTCTAAAATCATTTCATCTCATCACATCTGTACCGTGGTAGCTGTTTGTCTTCCCTGTAGTCGGCCACTTTTCATTAAACCATCATACTGACGCATGAGCAATTGAGTTTCTATTTGCTGCAAAGTATCAAGTATAACACCAACCATGATCAATAATGACGTTCCGCCAAAAAACCGGGCAAAACCCTGTGTTACGCCGAGTAACTGTGCAATACCTGGCAAGATGCCGATAATAGCCAACAATACTGCGCCCGGAAAAGTGATCTTATCCATAATTCCACCAATAAAATCTGTCGTTGGCTGACCCGGCTTTACTCCCGGAATGAATCCATTATTTTGTTTCAGATTGTCTGAGATTTGCTTAGGATTAAATATTAAAGCCGTATATAAAAATGTAAACCCAATAACTACAACTCCATAGATCAGCATATACCAAACATTCGTATGATCGGTAAATATTCTTTGCAATCCCTGGCCGGTTTCCGATTGTTTTACCGCATTACTTAAGTTAAACAACGTTGGTAAAAACATAATAGCCTGTGCAAAGATGATGGGCATTACGCCCGCACTGTTGACTTTGAGAGGTAAAAACTGTCTTGCTCCTCCAAATTGCCGGTTGCCGACAATTTGTTTGGCATAATTTACGGGGACCTTCCTTGTGCCCTGTATCAATAAAATACATCCAAGTATAATGGCAATTAATATCGCTATTTCAATAATGAAGACCAAGATAAATCCCGGACGGGTTGATTTGGCGGCAAATTCCTGGATGAAAGCCTGCGGTAAAGCAGCAAGAATTCCAATCATAATAATAAGTGAAGTTCCATTGCCCAGTCCGCGGTCCGTAATTTTTTCGCCCATCCACATTACAAACATAGTTCCTGCAGTAAGAAGAACTACTGTAGATAACCAAAAATATCCCGCATACCCTGGTATAAGGCTTTCTGCATGTATGCTCTTTAAATAGGCTACATATGCAGAAGCCTGAACGGCTGTAACTGCAACTGTAATATAGCGGGTATATTGATTGATCTTTTTTCTACCGCTGTCGCCTTCTTTTTGCATTTTTTGAAATTGGGGGACAAGCACCGTCATCAATTGCATAAAAATGGATGCGGAGATGTAGGGCATAATTCCTAATGCAAAAATGGAAGCCTGGTTAAAAGCTCCACCGGAAAAAGCATCAATCAACCCTAAAATACCATTATTAGCATTACTGCTCGTCTGCATAAGTGTAGGATTGATGCCAGGCAAAACTATGTGCGCCCCTACACGAAATATAAGTATCAGTAAAAGAGTATAAAGAATCTTATTTCTCAACTCTTCAATACTCCAGATATTCTTAAGTGTCTGAATAAATTTCTTCACGGGAGATTTACAGATTTAAAAACCTAAATTATTTTTTTGTAACCAGCTTAGTAATTCTATTTATCGTTTGTCGCCTACCGGCACGCGTCGCACTCTTGTACATTCTCTTCCATATTCATAAAACCAGTCTTGCAATTTACCAATTTAAAATGACTCAAGCCTATCATAAGCCATGAGTCACCTAGCCTGGATGACCCTATTTAACTATTTCAACAGAGCCGCCTGCCGCTTCAATGATTGACTTTGCTTTTTCGCTTACCGCATTTACCTTAAAAGCAAGCTTCGTTTTTATTTCACCATTGCCTAATATCTTTACCCGATCGTTTTGGCTTATTAAACCATTGATATAAAGATTTTCCAACGAAAACTCTTTGATCGCATATTTTTCCGTCAGATGATCCACCTGCCCTACATTGAATACTTTGTATTCAACACGAAGAACGTTATTAAATCCACGCTTGGGAATACGACGTTGGATAGGCATCTGGCCGCCTTCATGCGCCATTTTTCTTTTATACCCCGTACGGCTTTGCTGACCTTTAGTACCTTTTGTTGAAGTTCCTCCATGACCGGACCCATCACCCCGACCGATACGCTTTTCTTTGTGAGTTGCGCCTTTTGCAGGCTTTAATTCATGTAATTTCATTTGTTTTGATTTTGCACTCAACGGGGAATCACCCCTCGCATTATTAATTAAAAAATCAAAAGTAAAAATTTGAAAAACAGCCTGTATTAAGGTTTTTACTTTTGAGTTTTACTTTTTTATTTTACTGAACTTCTTCCACCTTTAGCAAATGGTCCACCTTGCGAACCATTCCAAGTATCTGGGGCGTCGCATTCACTTCTTTACTTGCGTTTGCTTTATTCAAGCCAAGTGCCTGCAGCGTTTGCTTCTGCCGGCTTGGCCTGTCTATCGGGCTTTTTACCAAAGTTATTTTTATCTTTTTCATTTTATGAGTTGTAAGCTTTAAGTTAGAGGTTGTAAGCTTTCGACTTACAACGTAGTACTTATAACTATTAACCGTTAAACACTTTCTTCAAGTTAATATTTCTTCTTTTGGCTACAGAAATAGGTTCACGCAGCATAGTCAGTGCTTTGAAGGTTGCCTTTACCACGTTGTGAGGATTTGCAGAGCCTAATGATTTAGCCAACACGTTATGCACACCGGCACTTTCCAGTACAGCACGCATACTGCCTCCCGCGATCACTCCTGTACCATGAGCCGCAGGCTTGATCAAAATCTTTGCAGCACCTTCTTTAGCCCACTGATCGTGCGGAATAGTTCCGTGCATTACCGGAACATGAACCAGGTTTTTCTTTGCATCTTCGATCCCTTTTGTAATTGCTTCCTGCACTTCCTTTGCCTTGCCCAGGCCGTGACCTACCACACCGTTTTCATTACCAACAACCACTAAAGCAGAAAAGCTAAAAGTACGTCCGCCTTTTGTCGTTTTTACCACACGGTTAATAGCTACCACTTTTTCTTTCAACTCAAGGTCACCCGGCTTAACTCTGTTTAAATTTGCTTTTGACATTTAATCTATTTAAAATTTTGATTTTAGATTTCGGACTCACATTTCAAAGCAGCCACTTTAGATCTGGTCTAAAATTGCAATCCCCCCTCTCTGGCACCATCCGCTACCGCTTTCACACGACCGTGATACAAATAACCACCGCGATCAAATCTTACTTCCTTCAATCCCAGTTCAGTTGCTTTCCTGGCAATGGCAGTACCAACAAGTTTGCTCTTTTCTGCTTTTGTTCCTTTCTGTGCAGAAATATCTTTATCCTTGGAGGAAGCAGAAGCCAGAGTTTGACCGTTCCTGTCGTCAATCAGTTGCACATAAATTTCGCTGTTGCTTCTGAACACGGAAAGACGTGGCTTTTGAGCTGTTCCTTCACCGACTTTTTTTCGAATTCTGTAACGAATGTTTCGCCTTCTTTGCGATTTAACTTTCGGATTCATATTAATATTTTCAAATTAGCTTATTATTTACCAGCAGTCTTACCCGCTTTCTTACGAACAAGTTCTCCTACATACCTAACGCCTTTCCCTTTGTAAGGTTCAGGTTTACGTAGTCCCCTAATCTTTGCTGCTACCTGTCCCAATAACTGCCGGTCGATCCCTTCAAGTGAAATAGTTGGATTTTGACCTTTTTCCTGGGCAGTTGCTACTTTCAGTTCTTTAGGTACTTCAAATATTATATTGTGAGAGTAACCTAATGAAAGATCAATTACGTTTCCCTGGTTTGATGCTTTAAAACCTACGCCGATCAGCTCAAGATTCCTTTTATATCCTTCAGTTACTCCTTTAACCATATTGGCAACCAGAGCACGATATAATCCGTGCAGAGCTTTGTGACGGATCTGATCAGTTGGCCGCACGAAATTGACATGTCCATCTTTCACTTCCACTTTTATCTCACGATCGACAAGCTGTTTCAATTCACCTTTGGGACCTTTAACTGTTACCAGGTTATCATTATTAACGGTAATAGTAACACCATTTGGAACAGTAACCGGTTTTTTACCTATACGAGACATAACTTCAGTTTATCATTTTTATTAAAAAGTAAAAATTAAAAATATGAGCACTTTACAATTTTTACTTTTGAATTTTGACTTTTTTCATTTAAGACACATAACACAGAACTTCACCACCTACGTTTTGCGCTTTTGCTTCCTTATCTGTCATCACGCCTTTTGATGTAGATATAATAGCAACGCCCAGTCCATTCTTCACCCGGCGCAGATCAGTAGGGCCGGAATATTGACGCAAACCCGGACGACTGATGCGTTCCAGGGTCTGAATAGCCGGTTCTTTCGTTCTCGGATCATACTTTAAAGCGATCTTGATCACACCCTGTTTACTGTCGTCTTCAAACTTGTATTTCAGAATATAGCCCTGGTTGTATAAGATTTCGGTCATGCGCTTCTTTAAATTCGAAGCAGGTATTTCCACAATGCGGTGTCCCGCCATTTGTGCATTCCTTATTCTTGTCAGAAAATCTGCTATAGGATCTGTTACCATAATCTATTTAAGATTGAATATTTTTTAATTAGTTGTTTCCTGTTGCCCGTTACCTGAAACCGGTAACTGGCAACTCTTCTCTACCATGAAGCTTTTTTCAACCCCGGTATTTTACCGTTCAAAGCCATGTCACGAAGAGCTATCCTGGAAATTCCAAAATAGCGTATATATCCTCTTGGACGACCGCTCATCTGGCAACGATTTTTTAAACGAACTCTTGAAGAATTTTTCGGAAGTTCATCTAATGCTTTCCAATCACCGGCGGCCTTTAAAGCAGCACGCTTTTCAGCATATTGCTTTACCATCGCTTCTCTTTTTCTTTGCCTGGCTTTTACTGATGTTTTTGCCATATTTTTTATTTGTCATTCTGAGCAAGGCGATGAAATCGCCGCAGCGAAGAATCTCCTTGCGTTTAAATTATTTTTTAATGTTACGAAAAGGCATTCCCAATTCTTTCAACAGTTCATACGCTTCTTCATCGGTATTTGCTGTTGTTACAAATGTGATATCCATCCCTGTTATCTTAGTTATCTTATCAATATCTATTTCGGGAAAAATGATCTGTTCTGTAACTCCCAATGTATAGTTGCCTCTGCCGTCAAAAGATTTTTCATTTACTCCTCTGAAATCACGAACACGTGGTAATGCAACAGCTACCAGGCGATCCATGAATTCGTACATTTTTTCACCCCGCAGCGTAACCTTTGCGCCAATGGGCATGTGTTTACGCAACTTAAAATTTGAAATATCTTTTTTAGACATCGTGCTAACTGCTTTTTGCCCGCTGATAGTTGATAATTCTTCAACTGCCACATCAACAAGTTTCTTGTCAGATACGGCGCCATTAACACCACGGTTAATATTTATCTTCTCAAGCCGGGGAGCCTGCATGATACTTTTATATCCAAACTTTTTCATTAAAGCAGGGATCACCTCGTCATGATATTTTTTTCTTAGTCTCGGAGTATAAGTTGTAGTTGCCATTACTTAATTACCTCCCCTGATTTTTTTGATATACGAACTGTTTTTCCATCTTCATTGCGTTCTCTCTTCACTTTTGAACCGGCTTTTTCCTTCGCATCCCACAACATTACATTGCTGATGTGTATGGGAGCTTCCCTTTTAATAATTCCACCCTGGGTATTTTGTGCTGAAGGTTTCATATGACGTGAAATCATATTTACCCCTTCTACAACTACCCTTCCTTCAGCTATCAACACCTGTTTTACAGTACGTGGCTTTGACAGATCCTTGTCATTGCCGGCAATAACCACTACGCTATCGCCTTTCTTAATATTGAACTTTGGTTTAAATCTCGTTTTCATACCCTAAATCCCTAAAGGGACTTTTTATTTTTTATTAAATCAACGTTCTGTTTTCTATTCAACTTTTGTTGCGTCGCACTCTTCTGCTTTCTGTTCCCTGCTCCTCATTGATCACTCATGCCTCATTTAAAGAACTTCCGGAGCCAGGGAAATAATTTTCATATACCCTTTATCACGAAGCTCTCTTGCTACCGGGCCGAATATGCGTGTACCTCTTGGTTCGTCAGCCTGAGACAGCAGTACTACAGCATTGTCATCAAAGCGTATATAAGAGCCATCCTTCCGGCGCAATTTATTGGTGGTGCGCACAATAACTGCTTTGGTCACTGTTCCTTTTTTTATTCCACCAGCAGGTATTGCATCTTTCACGGTAACTACGATAGTATCGCCAATTTTTGCATAACGCTGGCCGCTGTTACCCAGTACACGGATACAAAGAACCTCTTTAGCTCCACTGTTATCCGCGACATTTAAACGGCTTTCTTGCTGAATCATTTTATTCTTTTTTTATTAACTACTTAACTTTTTCCACGACCTCGACCAATCTCCATCTTTTTGTTTTACTCATCGGGCGAGTTTCCATGATCTTAACCAAATCCCCAATACTGCACTCATTCTTTTCATCATGCGCATGGAACTTTGTTGTCTTTTTCACGAACTTTCCATAGATAGGATGTTTTACTTTCCTTTCTACAGCAACAGTAATCGTTTTTGTCATTTTATTGCTGGTGACAACACCGATTCTTGTTTTGCGTAAATTTCTTTCAGCCATTTTATTTTATTTTAAGCTTCGAGTTCTTTCTTTTTTAATTCGGTTTTCAAACGGGCAACATCACGGCGCAGATTGCGAATCGTCATTGGATTCTCTATCGGTGAAATCGCATGAGCAAACTGTAATTTCTTTAACCGCAGTTCATCTTCTTTGATCTTCGCTTTCAGGTCCTGCTCGTTCATACCATGAATGCTTTTTTGAAAATCTGTTATCTTTGCCATCGTTGTTTATATTTTGAAATTTTGCCTGCCGTTAGGCAGGGAATCGGAAAATTTTCCAATTATGCCACCAAATCTCTCCTTATAATAAATTTTGTTTTGATTGGTAATTTTCCTGCAGCCAATAACAGTGCTTCTTTTGCTGTTTGTTCAGCTACACCATCCACTTCAAATAAAATCCGGCCTGGCTTTACTACTGCTGCCCAGAATTCAAGGTTACCTTTACCCTTACCCATTCTCACTTCAAGTGGCTTGCGGGTAATCGGTTTATCAGGAAAAACACGGATCCATACATTTCCTTCACGCTTCATATGACGGGTTAATGCCTGGCGGGCTGCTTCTATCTGGCGGTCAGTCAACCAATGCTGATCCAATGCTTTTAATCCATACGAACCAAAAGCAATAGTAGCCCCGCGTTTTGCATCGCCTTTCATACGACCCTTCTGCATTTTCCTGTGCTTCGTTCTTTTCGGCTGTAACATATCAGTTTGTTTGTACCGGTTTCCAGTTTCCTGTCGCCGGTAGTGACTATTAGTTTTTATAAACCGGTAACCGTAACCGGCAACTTTTTATCTTCTTCCACCACCTCCTCTGCTTCCACCACCGCTTCTATTTCCACCGCCTCCGCCTCTATTCCCTCCGCCTCTCCTGTCATCCCTTCTATCTCCTCTTCTGTCATCTCTTCTATCGTGGTCTCTCCTGTCATGATCTCTTCTGTCCCTTCTGTCGCTTACTTCACTCTTACCTCCAACAAAATTTGGATTCAGGTCTCTCTTCGTTAATATTTCGCCTTTACATATCCAAACTTTGATACCGATCTTTCCATACACTGTTAATGCAAACACGTTCGCATAATCAATATCCATACGAAAAGTATGAAGAGGCACGCGGCCCTGCTTAATTTCTTCTGTACGGGCAATTTCAGCACCGCCCAAACGACCGGCCACTTTTACTTTTATACCCTCTGCACCCATACGAAGTGCAGAAGCAATGGACATTTTAATTGCCCTTTTATAGTTGATACGATTTTCAATCTGTCGCGCAATGGTATCAGCAACGATCATAGCATCCAGCTCAGGGCGGCGAATCTCAAGAATGTTGATCTGCACGTCATCTTTACCTGTAGTTTCTTTAGCTCTTCTTTGATCCTGTCTACTTCGCCACCGCCTTTACCAATGATGATACCCGGCTTTGAAGTATGGATAGTAATGATCAGCTTACCCAATGTTCTTTCAATCACGATCTTTGAAATACCACCTTTGTTAATACGGGCATTCAGGTAAGTCCTGATCTTATTATCCTCGATCAGCTTAACGGCAAAATCTTTTTTATTACCATACCAGTTAGATTCCCATCCGCGGATGATGCCTAACCTGTTACCAATCGGATTTGCTTTTTGACCCATGTTTTATTTTTAATTCCAAGAAACAATTTCCAAATCTCAATTTATTGGAGCCTGGTTCCTGTTTTTTATTATTTATTTTTCTTAGTTGCTTTTTTTGCAGAAGCTTTTTTCTTTGGCGCTGCTGATTTCTTAGCAGCCGTTTTTTTTGGTTTTGCTGATTTCTTGTTTGCTTCTTTAACCTCAGCTGCATTTTCTTCCTGCTCTTCTTTTACATCTTCTGCTGTTTCTTCAGGAATAAACTTGTTTTTATATCAACTACCAGGTTACATGGTTGCTGCGTTTACGAACACGGTAACCACGACCTTGCGGAGCCGGGCGCATACGCTTCAATGTCCTGGCGCCATCTACAAAAATTGTTTTCACAACCAGTTCGCTTTCGTCACCACCTTCATTCTTCTGTTTCCAGTTATTAATAGCACTCAGCACCAGTTTGCGCAAAGGCACAGCGGGATGTTTAGGATTATGCTCCAATACTGCCAGTGCACGTTCCACTTTATGACCACGGATCAGGTCAGCAAGCAAACGCATTTTGCGGGGTGATGTCGGATAATTTCTCAGTTTTGCTACTGCTTCCATTTATTCAATTTTGATTCAGAGTTATTCTAAACTCTTACTATTATTCAATCTTTTTACTTGAATGTCCTTTGAACTGGCGGGTAGGCGCAAATTCACCCAATTTATGACCCACCATAAATTCAGTTATATACACCGGAATAAATTTATTTCCATTGTGCACCGCAAATGTGTGACCCACAAAATCCGGCGTGATGGTTGAACGACGGCTCCATGTTTTAATCACCTTTTTTTGTTTTTGCCTTCATTAATTGCCAACACCTTTTTTTCAAGATGACTGGCTACATAAGGACCTTTTTTAATCGAACGAGCCATGTTTCTATTTTAAATTTTTATTTTTTTAATTTGCTTCCATTCTTTCTCTGAATGATCAAATGATCACTTCCTTTATGTGGTTTACGTGTTTTCAAACCTCTTGAATATTGACCATTCCTGCTACGTGGCTGGCCACCGGAAGCCTTTCCTTCACCACCACCCATTGGGTGATCAACCGGGTTCATTGCCACACCACGATTACGTGGACGAATTCCTCTCCACCGATTACGACCGGCCTTACCCATGCTCTGCAAGCTATGATCACTATTACTTACAACACCCACTGTCGCATAACAATTGATCAACACTTTTCTCAATTCACCACTTGGCATTTTCAATATAGCATACTTATCTTCCTTATTGGTAAGCTGGCGAAGATGCTCCGGCGCTTCTTGCCAATCTTACCACCTTGTCCAGGTTGCATTTCAATATTGTGAATATTTGTACCGAGGGGCATATTCTTCATTGGTAATGCATTCCCGATTTCAGGAGCTACATTGTCACCACTTATAACTTTAGTACCTACCTGCAAACCCTGAGGGGCTATGATATATCTTAATTCACCATCAGTATATTCTACCAACGCAATAAAGCAGTACGGTTCGGATCATATTCGATTGTTTTTACCGTGCTTCAATATCTTTTTTGTTACGCTTGAAATCAATAACCCGATATTTCTTTTTATGGCCACCACCAATGTAACGCATGGTGAGGTGACCTGAAGAGTTACGTCCACCGCTTCTCTTCTTAGTTTCAAGCAAACTTTTTTCAGGCTCATTGGTAGTAACTTCTGCATAAGCATTCCCTATCCTCCAACGAGTGCCTGCTGTGACCGGTTTGTATTTTTTTAATGCCATATCTTAAGTCAAAAGTCAAAAATTAAAAGTCAAATTGAAGTGCATGTCTTTGATTTTTTAATTTTTACTTTTTAATTTTTACTTTTTAAATATTAGCGTACAAATCAATTGTATCGCCTTCTGCTACAGTTACAAAAGCTTTTTTGAAAGATGGTTTTTGCCCGGAAATAAATCCTGCCTTTGTAAAACGGGTTTTATTTTTTCCCGGGCTGGTTGAAGTATTTACATCGACAACGCTAACACCATAAAATTCTTCAACAGCTTTTTTGATCTCCAGTTTATTTGCCTTCTTAGCTACCTTGAAAGCATAGCGACGCAGTTTGTCCTGCTGCGCATTTGCTTTTTCGGTTAAGATCGGCTTTAACAATACATCAGAAAGTTTCATTGCTTTCTTTTTTAAAATTTTTTAATTATGCTTCTACTTCTTCTTCTTTTTCAGAAAAAATCTTTGCTGCACTTTCTGTAAATACCACTATGTCGGCATTCACGATATCATAAGTATTCATATCGCTAGTAAAATGCCATTTACCACCGGCACATTTCTAAAACTTAAATACAAGTTGTCATTGTATTCAGGAATCACAAACAAAATTTTCTTTCCATCTGCCTTTCACATTTCCAAGCATGTCAACAAATCTTTTTGTCTTCGGAGCATCAAGGTTGATGTCCTCAACAACCACAATTGAATTTTCTTTTGCTTTATGAGAAAGTGCAGAAATTTTAGCGAGATCTTTCACTTTACGGTTCAGCTTGATATCATATCCATGAGGCTTGGGACCGAATACCGTACCACCACCTTTGTATAATGGGTTACGGATATTTCCTTTACGGCTTCCGCCCGTTCCTTTTTGACGATGCAGTTTACGGCTTGCACCCTGCACTTCAGCACGGGTCTTTACCTTATGAGTGCCCAAGTGCTGTGCAGCAAGGTATTGCTTAACGGCAAGATAAATCACATGATCATTTGGTTCAACACCGAATATCTCGTCAGGCAATTCAACTGTTCTGCCGGTTTTCTTTCCTTTTATATTTAAAACTTCTGTTTGCATATTATTTCTGAATTAATACGATTGAACCATTATAACCCGGAACGGAACCGCTGATCAGTATATAATTTTTGTCCGGAAATATTTTCACCACTTTCAGACTTTTAAGCTTCACCCTGTCAGTACCCATACGACCGGCCATACGTACACCTTTCATTACACGGCTTGCATCAGAAGAGTTACCCATTGAGCCGGGTGCTCTTGATCGGTCATGCTGACCGTGAGACTGACCACCCACGCCACTGAAACCATGGCGTTTTACTACACCCTGGAATCCTTTACCTTTTGTGGTGCCAACTACGTCGACTGCTCACCTTCGGCGAAAATGTCAACCGTAATAGTTTCACCAATATTTTTTTCAATGGAAAAATCGCGGAATTCCTTTACAAACTTTTTGGGAGAAGTACTTGATTTGGCGAAGTGATTTGTTTCAGATTTGTTGGAGTGCTTTTCGTTCTTATCGCCAAAAGAAATTGGAGGGCACTATAACCATCGCTGTCCTTAGTTCTTACCTGCGTAACTACACAAGGACCTGCTTCGATGATGGTGCAGGCTGTTTGCCTGCCCGTGGGGTCGAAGATGCTGGTCATCCCAATTTTTTTTCCAATAATACCTTTCATGTTTGTACAATTTATGCCTGCAGGATTATTGGGACAACCTTGTACGTGTCCGTTGGAAGCGGACCGGCTTCAATCCCCGTTTGCCACCGACCTTTTCCTTTTTCTCGGAAGTACCGGCAGTAAACAAACCCTGAATGGCTTGTTTTTATGCCCACCAACCCCGAAAACGGAGTTGAGAGAGTTAAAAATATCAGAGCTCTTTTCTTCTCTTCACGAGAGTTGAGAGATGATTTAAAAAATTTTATAAGAACTAATTTGCCATACTCCCTTTAGAGGGTTAGGGCATTGCTACGCTTTAATTTCTACTTCAACACCGCTCGGCAGGTCCAATTTGCTCAATGCATCCACAGTGCGTGAAGAAGAAGTATAAATATCCAGCAAACGCTTATGTGTAGCCAACTGGAATTGCTCACGACTCTTCTTGTTTACGTGTGGCGAGCGAAGCACGGTAAAGACCTTTTTACGGGTAGGTAAAGGAATAGGTCCTGTAACTACCGCACCTGTGCTGCGCACTGTCTTTACGATCTTTTCCGCTGATTTATCAACCAGGTTATGATCGTAAGATTGTAATTTGATTCTGATTCTCTGCGACATGTGTGAAATTTCCCATTTGAATTTGGGAGCGCAAAGATAAGTGGATGGAATTAAACAGACAAAGATTTAAGAGCCAATTTTGAAAAGTTTTGTTCCCAGAGATATTACAACTTACCCGATCTTTTTAATTTTTAAATCAAGAGCAGCAAATCCACCCAATTCAATATGCTCAACATGAAAATGGTGGGTACCTTTTCCGAGGCTTATTTCGATCATTTTGTGGGGAGATTCATCGAAATCATATTTTGAAGGATCCCATTCATCAATCACTAAGCTGTCATCCACATATACTCGTACAGCATCATCCCATGTCACGCCAATCTCATATTTACCCTTCTCAAAATTGCCTGTTCCTTCCGCCACAGTAATAAACTGAGGAACCTTGCCCTCTTCTGTATTTATCCCACCCCACCAGGCATAATTAAGCTTTTGAGTTTTTTCTGTTTTAACCGGTCTCAATCTCATATTAGGAGCAACTAGTTGCCCGGTTTTAAGAGGATTGTAAAGGGCTGTGTCCAAGCTATACCACGTTACTCTCCAGTTAATGGGTTGAAAAAATTTCTCAAACGAAAAAAGATAAGGATTGCTTTTAGGAATCGCTTCGCCGAAAGGAGTTTTTATTTCTTCACCTATGTATTCCAGTTGAATATTTATATCTGTTCTTTCTTCTTTTAGCTTCTTTGCAGTTATCGTCGCGGGTACTGTTCCGCTTTTTGCAGAAAAACTGTCAATGCCTTTATAAGATTTGATTTTCCATTTTCCGGCCGGGCCTTTAATATCAAATTGCAGAAGGTCGGAGGTGCCTGTTGGGTTCGTGTTCCAGATTATTGGTGAACGGAAATCATAAGGCCCCCATTCAGTAATTAAAATATTTTTTCTTCCTGCAAACTTTCCCATTCCTTTAAAAGGATCGATTGGATTTTCAATGGCCGGGCCGGTAATGGCTGAATCAACAGAAAATTTATATAATAAATCATTATCCTGTATTGTATCAAGATTCGTCACTGTTGAATCAATTTTTAAATATTGATCAACATTGGAAATATAATCTCCGAAAATGTCAAGAGAATCCGTTCGAATTATATCGAGGGCTGTTTTGTTTTCATTGTAACTATTCTGCAACAGTTTGTAATTCCTGCTCCTGGTATCGCGATATTTTGCATAGCCCCAGTCTGAGGGTTGCTCTTTCCTTGCCCAAAGTTTTACCGCAGTTTTATCCCGGAAAAAAAGGTTGTGATGAATGTCATTATCCTGCCCCTGTTCAATTGCAATCCCGACATTATTATTTCTGAATTGATTATTGGCTATTTCTGTATTGTAACTATAACCGCCCCAAATTCCATTATCGCATTCAAAGATGCGATTCTTTAAAATCTTATTTCTGCTGAATGTAACTTCCACCCCATTTGTGGGAGCATAGGAAAAATCATTTCCGAAAATGATATTATCGTTACATCCGCCCTTTCCGGTATCCATAGTTGTTTGCCCGGCCCATAAAAAAAATCCATCCCCACTGTGCGTTACTGAATTTTTATAAACCAAATTATTGTTACTCTGCTCATATACTAAAATACCTGCACTGTCCTGCCCCCGATTGTATACGCTGTCGCTATAACCGCGAACATTAAAATCAATTTTATTATAAGCAATTTCATTATAACTGCACTTGTACATTCCGATACCCACACCGGAGTTAAAGGAGAAGTCATTGTTAACAATTAACCCGTCGTTACAGCCTGCCATCATCAATGCATTTTGGCCACCTGTAACTTTGCAACTGCGAATGATCGGCATATTGCAATTGCGCAGATAGATAGCCGCTCCATATCGAAGCCATTCGTCATTTTCATTGTGATGGTAACTCAACCAATCTGAAATATCTTCCTTTTCTTGTGTGCTATTCAGATGTTGGCGATAGTTATAACTAAAATCGCAGTTTTCAAGAGTAAGGCTTGTTACACCTTTCGCCAGTAAGGCAACTTTGTATCCTTTTGCCTTTAAATTTTTAATGGTAACATGAGTGCTTCTGTCACTAATGATAATAGCGACACCAAAATATTCATCAGGATTTTTTTTTGAATTACTTCCCTGCAGAGTAGCGTTATTAAAATCAACAGTTACCTGGAGCCCTTCTATCAAAATAACAGGTTGATCAAGATTTTGATCAGCATCCAGTTTATAGACAGCCCTTTTAATTTTTGTGTCTTGTGTGATAATCATTCCTTTTTTTATACTCCTTTCTGCAACTACTCGTTTAGGTATTTGCGCTTCTATCACGGAACAAAGAGTAATTACTACAAAAGACAACAGTATTTTTTTATTCATTTGTTTTATGTTTACTTGCACGGATTATCTGCAAGCTAATTTAGCTATCTCACCCGAACCGAAAAACTGAATGGAAGAAGCAGTTGCTAAAAAGGAATCAAAACTAAGCAAGTATGTAAAGTTGCTGTTGAAGATCGGGGTAACTGTTATCTGCTTCTGGTACATCTCCAAAAAAATTGATTTCAATGCAGCTAAAAATGCTTTTCTTAAAGCAAACTGGGGCTGGTTATTTGTCGCGGTTGTCTTATTGATGCTTTCTAAACTTTTCTCAGCATTTCGCTTAAATATTTATTTCCGCAATATCCGCATCCGTCTGCCTGAATGGAACAATATAAAACTTTATTGGCTTGGGATGTTTTATAATCTTTTTCTACCCGGTTCAATTAGTGGCGATGCTTATAAAGTTGTCTTACTAAAAAGAAAATATGATGCCCCATATAAAAAAACCTCTGCAGCAGTTTTGCTTGACAGATTCAGCGGATTGCTCGCATTGGGAATAATTATGTCAGTATATGGAGTAATTGTTCTTGATAAAACCCTGTATGATGTCATCCTTATCGTAGGTTCAATCCTTGCAGTCATTGTACTATACTTCGTCGTTCGTCTTTATTTTAAAGACTTTCTTCCCGGCTTCTGGCCGGCTTTCATGTGGGGTTTGGTTGTGCAATTAACCCAGGTAGTTTGTGTCTATTGTATTTTATTATCGCTTCATTTGCCTATTGATCAGCCACAATGGCTTTTTATCTTTTTGATCGCTGCTGTAATTGCCGTGTTCCCTGTTTCATTGGGTGGAGGTTTAGGCACGAGAGAAGTTGTATTTATAGAAGGCGCAAAATATTTTCATTTGAACCCTCAAATTGCGCTTGTGGTTAGCCTGCTTTTTTATTTATCAACGGTTGCGGCATCCATTTGGGGAATAATATTTGTGTTTCACGACCCATTAAAAGAATAAAAAGAGGGACTCTTTCGAGTCCCTCCAGTCCATTACCCACGTTGAGACATTGTTGTTATTGTTGTTAATTCTTAGTAGGGCAAGTGTTTTTCATATTCCGCGAACGGACCTGCCGGACTTTAAAAACGGGGCTAATGAAAACTATCTTCGCAAAGATAGTGCCTTCAAAACCCAGCCGGCTAAGGGCTTGCTCGATTTTGCAACAACGTTTTGTTAAAAGAAAAATCCCGTTGATTAAGCCGGATTTACAAATAATAATCTATCGCCTCGTTATTTTGAAATCATTACTGTTCTGGCAAATGATCTGTTTCCATCACTCCAAACAATTCTATAAACTCCCGAAGACATATTTTCAGTATTTATTTCGGTTTTAATATCATTTCTTTTTACTAAAACAGTTTTGATAATTCTGCCAGCAATATCCACACATTGGATATAGGCCGATTTATTTGAAGCAGGGTGTTCTGCAACTAAATAATTTTTTGCTGGGTTGGGATAAATTCTAAAATCATTTGAATTGCCGGTGACATTCCCAACTGCAGTAACAATATCATATGTAAATCCAGAAAGACTACCTGAGCCGGCCAGGTTGATTACGGTTACATCTCCCGATGCGCCTGCCCCTACTATAGCAACAATTGTTGTTGAATCTCCATATACAAAACTTGCTTCATAAACTCCTCCGAAAGTGACAGAGATCCCTCCGGATATTCCATTATTTAAATCATAAAAATTTTTTCCTCTTATCGTGACGGTATCTCCTTGGCTGGCATGTGTTGGGGTAAAAGAATTGATCATCGGTGGTGGAATGAATGTAAACCCATTCGCCGTTGCAGTACCGGCGGGTGTAGTGACAGTGACATCTCCTGTTGCCCCTTCACCGACTCTGGCTTCTATGACCATGTATGTCGTATAATTATAGACATCGAAATTGATAGCAGGCACACCTCCAAAGCTAACATCAGTAACACCCCAAAAATTTGTTCCCGTAATGATTACGGTAGCTCCATGGTAAGCGCTTGTTTGAGTAAATGATGTAATTGTTGGAGCAGGCAGTGAGTTATTTCTAAGTACCGAAATGTTTCCTTCCGAGTAATTAGTTACGGAAAGGTCGGGCTTCCCATCCATATCAAGATCGCCAGCAGCAACGCATGATTGTATGCCACTTGTAAAAAATGCACTATAGGATAGCGAGGCAAATGATAAACTGTCTAATATAGACATGTTCTTGAAAACCTGAACATCTATATTAGAACTAACCGCTAGATCAGTTTTGCCATCTCCATCTAAATCTGTTGTAATAATTTTTGTTTGCTGGGACCCAACAATATACCTATTGTAATAATCTATTTTTGGGGCAAATGTAATATTGCCTGCAGTGCTGAAATTTTTTAGGACAGAGATTGTATTATCATACCTGTTGGCCACCGCCACATCAACCTTACCGTCTCTATCAAAATCCGCGGAACATATGCTTGAAGGATTGTTTCCTGTCGCTACATCAACTTTATTAGCAAATGCAATATTTCCAGTGGCGCCCATATTCCGAAGGATTGATATCGTATTGCTACCGGTATTCGATGTCGCGATGTCCGGCTTACCATCTCCATCAAAGTCGTTCACTGATAAACTGGAAGGATTTGCGCCTACCGAAAAATTAACTCTCTGGGCAAAAGAAATATATCCCGGTCCACCAATATTGCGAAAGACAGAAACGGTGCCGTCAATCTGATTTGCTGTAACAATGTCGGCTAATCCATCATTGTCAATATCTGCAATCCACACTGATACTGGCTCGTATCCGGTTGTTAGCTCAATTTTAGGAGCAAAAGAAATAGTGTCAATCACACTAGTGTTTCTGAATATTGTCAAATTGTTTTCAACCACGACAATATCAGGTTTGCCATCACCATCCAAATCGCCGGTAAACACATCATTTGCATTTGTAGAATAATCGGATTTTTGAAAAAATAACATGCCGTCAACAGTTGTATTGTGGAACACTGAAATAGAGTTTTGGTCAATGTTAGCAACCACAATATCTGGTCGACCGTCGCCGTCAAAATCGCCAAGGGCAACACCTTCGGGGCCTGACAAAACTGATCCTCCTGAAGGAAAATCCTGATGGTAGTCAAAATTCACAGCCTCAACTGGAAAAGTGATAATGAAAGGCATTGATGAAAATCCGCTTCGTCCTGTAGCAGTGTTCAAGACAGAAATAGGAAGATATGTTGCACCGTATGGCACTGTCACTGTGATTTGATTTGTGGACGATGTATTGACTATTGCGCGGACGCTTCCGAAATAAACAATATTATTGCCGGGTAATGAATTAAAATTGCTTCCAGAAATCGTTACAGATGTGCCAACTGGCCCGGAGGTAGGCGTGAATGATGCAATGGTCGGGACCGAAGGGGTAATATAGGTAAACCCCATAAATGATCCCGTTCCTCCAGGTGTTATTATAGACACACTTCCTGATGCACCTGCTGCCACAATTGCTGTAACCTTTGTTGGAGATTCAACTGTAAAAGGTGCTGGAATTCCTCCAAAACTCACGCTGGTAACTCCGGTGAAATCCGCTCCGTTGATTGTGATCACAGTGCCGGGACCTCCTGAAGAAGGGCTAAACGAGTCAATAACCGGAAGAGGTACGAAAATAAAGCCTGGAAAAATCGCCGATCCGCCAAGAGTCGTAACACTGACAGTGCCGGAGGAACCAGTGTCAACAACAGCGGTTATTTCATTAGCGGAAACAATTACAAAAGAAGAGGCTGGGACACCACCGAACCTTACACTTAGTGCACTGGAAAGATTTGTACCTAAAAGAGTGATCATTGACCCAGAACCTCCCAGCAATGGACTAACAGATGAGATAGTGGGGCGAGGAACAAAAGTAAAGCCGCGCAGAGATTTTATCCCATAGGAAGTAACGAGAGTTACATCGCCAGAAGAACCAGAGTCTACAATGGCGGTAATGGTGGTGGAATTCACTATTGTAAAGGATGTAGCCGGAACACCGCCAAAATAAACAGAGTCAACATTTGAAATATTATACCCATTAATAGCTACAGTCATTCCTTGGCCAGCGGAATCGGGAAAGAAAGAAGTGATCTGTGGTTCTGTAGTTTTATTTTTCCAGATAGTAACTCGATAAATCCCGCTCTTAAACGAAAAATCTGGTTTTCCATCATTATCAAAATCGGCTGACAAGATTGGTGAATCCCATAGGGAACCATATTTCACCATTGGATTAAATTCAACTTCACCTCCTACTGGACTGATATTTTTAAAAACAGATGCGGAATCAACCCCACTAGAAATTGCAATATCCGGTTTACCATCTCCATCTAAATCGTTTATCGAAATTCCATCTACATAACTTCCTGTTGAGTAATTTACGGATGATGCAACGGATATGGAACCCACTGTGCTTGTGTTCCTGGCAATAGAAACATTATAACTTAGGTAATAACTGACTATTAGATCGGGCTTACCATCGTCATTTAAATCAGCAATTTCCAATTGAAATGGATTATTACAGCAAAAACCAATATCCATTTTTGCTGCAAATGAAATAGAACCAACCGGGCTTGTGTTTCTAAAAATAGAAACGCTATTCAGTCCATAATTTGGAATAACTATATCAGCTTTACCGTCTCCATCCATATCGGCAGTTCTTATTTCCTCAATTGATCCACCTACCGATTGAAGATCGATTTTAGATGCAAAAGAAATCGTTCCACTGTTGCTTGTGTTTCTTAGTACCGAAACATAGCCCTGCAGGTTAATTGTATTAACTACAAGATCCGGCTTTCCATCTTTATCCAAATCAGTTATCGAAATAGCGGCAGGTTGTGTGGCTGTGGCAAAATTAACTCTTGAAGCAAACGAAATTACTCCGCCTGATGTGGTGTTTCTAAATATAGAAACAGTGTTGTCATTTAAATTTGATATGACTACATCCAGTTTCCCATCACCATCGATATCTCCCACTGTTACAGACCTCGGGCTCTGACCTGTAGTAAAATCAATTTTTGACCCAAAGGAGATAATTCCACTTGTGGTTGTATTCCTGTAAACCGACATCGTATTACTTAACCGATCTATAGTAACAACATCTATCTTTCCGTCATTATCTAAATCCCCAATCGCATATTTTGTAGTTTCAGTATTTTCTATTGAATCAACATGAGCAACTTCTTCAAAAGACTGGGTCGTAAACTCTGGCGCCGCACCTGTAAATGTTACGTTGAATGGTTTATTGGAGTAAGCTGTAAGATTATTTACCGTAACAGTTATTGGTTGATAAGTAGTGCCGGCAGGAACAGTAACAGTAAGTGAAATTGTTGTTGCAGCAGTTACATTTGCCTTTACGGCCCCAAAATAAACAATGTTGTTTGACGGAGTAGTACTAAAATTAGCGCCATTGATTGTTACAGTTGTTCCAACGGGTCCCGAAACGGGGCTGAACGATGTGATTGAGGGTTGCGGGAAGCAATGCAGAGAAAGAAAAATAAATGCCGAAAGCAAAAGAGTTTTGATCCCTGAAAACGAATTCAGAGGATAGAGTTTACTCATGGTAGTCAGGTTCGTTGCTGATAAAAATAGATAAACGGGCTTTCATCTGCAATGATTTATTAAAAAATAGTTTAAGTAAAGAAAACAAAAAATCCTATCGGACCGACAGGATTTTATAAATGAAATATTCTTGCAAATTCGCCTATGCGTTTACTTTCCCCTTCACCTTTGCTATCACTTCTTCAGCAATATTTGCTGGCGCCGGTGCATAGTGAGAGAATTCCATAGTGCTTGATGCACGACCCGAAGACAAACTCCTTAACTGAGTTACATATCCAAACATTTCACTCAAAGGAACTTTTGCTTTGATCACCTGTGCACCTGCACGACTATCCATTCCTTCCAGCATACCGCGACGCCGGTTCAGGTCACCGGTTACATCCCCCATGTATTGATCGGGAGTAACCACTTCAATTTTCATGATCGGTTCCAGTAAAACAGGCTTTGCTTTTTTTGCCGCATCCCTAAAACCGGCTTTAGCACAAAGTTCAAACGACATTGAATCAGAATCAACAGCATGGAAACTTCCATCAAAGACACGCACTTTCATATTATCAACAGGATAACTTGCCAACACGCCTGTTGACATGGCTTGCTCGAAACCCTTCTGGATAGCCGGAACATATTCTCTTGGAATTGATCCACCGAAAAGATTGTTTTCGAATTGAAAATGTTTGTCGGGATTTTCTGCTTTCCATTCCTTATCGGCGGGCCCTAACTCAAAAACAATATCGGCAAATTTCCCACGGCCACCCGTTTGCTTCTTTAATACTTCGCGATGTTCAATAGTGGCCTGAAATGCTTCTTTATATGCAACCTGCGGAGCACCCTGGTTTACTTCTACTTTAAATTCTCTTCGCATCCTGTCCACGATAATCTCCAAATGCAATTCACCCATTCCGCTTAAAATTGTCTGACCTGTTTCTTCATCCGTCTTTACCCGCAGCGTTGGATCTTCTTCAACCAGTTTACCAATTGCCATTCCCATTTTATCTACATCAGCCTGGGTCTTTGGTTCAACGGCAACAGAAATCACCGGTTCGGGAATAAACATATTTTCCAGAACGATTGGGTGATCTTCATCGCAAAGAGTATCACCGGTTTTTATTTCCTTAAAGCCGACAGCTGCACCAATATCACCGGCTTCAATAAAATCGATCGGATTTTGCTTGTTTGCAAACATTTTCATGATACGGCTTATACGTTCTTTCTTTCCGCTTCTTACATTCAACACATAAGAACCGGAATCCAAATGGCCTGAATAACAACGGAAGAAAGCCAGGCGACCCACAAAAGGATCGGTCATGATTTTAAATGCAAGAGCAGCAAAAGGTTCCTTTGGATCAGGTTTGCGCTTTACAGTTTCACCTGTATCAGGATCGATACCTTCCACAGCTTCAACATCAACAGGACTGGGCAAATAACGGCAAACAGCATCCAATGCGGTTTGCACCCCTTTATTTTTAAAAGATGAACCGCAAAGCATAGGAACAATGGTCAAATCGATAGTAGCCTTGCGTATCGCTTCATGAATTTCATCTTCACTGATCGACTTAGGATCTTCAAAGAATTTTTCCAGTAATTTATCATCATATTCAGCTACTGCTTCAACTAAGTGTGCTCTCCATTCATCAGCTTCTGCTTTCATGTCATCAGGCACGGGAATTTCGTCAAAGGTCATTCCTTCTGTTTCCATGTGCCAGATAACACCTTTCATCTTTATTAAGTCGACCACGCCTTTAAAATTATCTTCAGCTCCAATTGGCAATTGAAGAGGTACGGCTTTCGAACCAAGCATTTCCTTTACCTGGTTCACCACCATTAAAAAGTCGGCGCCTGCACGGTCCATTTTATTGACAAAACCAATACGCGGAACATTGTACCGGTTGGCCTGGCGCCAAACAGTTTCACTTTGTGGTTCTACACCATCTACGGCCGAAAACAATGCGATCAAACCGTCAAGCACACGCATAGAGCGCTCAACTTCCACGGTAAAATCCACGTGACCGGGAGTATCAATTATATTAAAAGAATACTTTTTTGTATCGGCAGTCGGTTTGCCTTTATCCGTGGGAAAATTCCACTGACAACTCACCGCCGCAGAAGTAATAGTAATACCTCTTTCCTTTTCCTGTTCCATCCAGTCGGTAGTGGCAGCACCTTCATGCACCTCGCCGATTTTGTGGATCATACCTGTATAGCGAAGTATACGCTCAGTTGTTGTCGTTTTACCGGCATCAATATGTGCGGCAATTCCGAAGTTTCTTTGAAATTTAAGATCAGCCATGACTATTGTTAATTGTAATTTTTTTAAACCATTCCCAAATCTTTTTCTAATGATGCCTCTCGGCGGGCAGGCATTGTTATTCCTCTATCTTCCAAACTCCGATCAACGATAATTATTTAATGATTTGGGTGCGCAAAGGTATGTAAAAGCGGTGGAATTTGCCGGATTAACTCGCGGTTAATTTAACCGTCCGAATTATATGCCAACCCTTACTTACCCATTCATTATCCTGCGAAGATGCAATGGAATCAGCAGCCTAATATTTTTCCATAAAATAAATCGTAATAGCGAAATGCATGTTCTGTTGAACACAGACATTTAAAAAATAGTAAGAAAACTTCATTCAAAATTTTGTTATTACATATCATTGTTTGTAACTTCAATTTCCTTACAAACTTCATCTCAAAAATTAAAAACTACCAAAACCCATTATTGTATGGCAGCAAAAAAGAAATCAAAAAAGAAGGTTGCGCCAAAGAAAAAAGTAGCTAAAAGAAAAGCAGCGCCAAAGAGAAAGGTAGCTAAAAAGAAAGCAGCGCCGAAGAAAAAAGCGAAGAAGGCAGCACCGAAAAAGAAGGTTGCTAAAAAGAAATCGGCGCCCAGGAAAAAAACTGCTCCCAAAAAGAAAGCAGCTCCAAAGAAAAAAGCAGCACCGAAAAAGAAGGTTGCTAAAAAGAAAACAGCTCCCAAGAAAAAAGTGGCTCCTAAAAAACCCGCTACTCCCAAGCCTGCACCAGCTCCCGCACCAATGGAAGAACCAATGGCTCCCGAAACCTCATCAGAAATGGGAGGACCATCTTCCGAAGACAATGGAATGCCTTCGTCCGGTAACATGTAATTGTTATTACAAAGAACTTAAGCCGTTACAATATATCATATCGTGACGGCTTTTTTATTTAAAGCAAGTCTGCCTGCATAAACAAAAAGCCACCCGCGTTGTGCAGATGGCTCCGAGGATTCATGTTCTTGTAAGTTTATATCCTGAAATGAGCAAAAGCCTTATTAGCCTCCGCCATACGATGAGTATCTTCTTTTTTCTTGAACGCAGCACCTTCACCTTTACTTGCGGCTACAATTTCATTGGCCAGTTTATCTGCCATGCTTCGGCCATTTCTTTCACGGCTATACCTTATAAGCCATTTCATACTCAACGAAATCTTCCTGTCTGAACGAACCTCAGAAGGTATTTGAAAAGTAGCACCGCCAATTCTGCGACTGCGCACTTCAACCCCCGGAGTTACATTAGCCAGGGCCTTTTTCCAAACTTCATATCCGTCCTCACCGGTTTGCTTGCTCACTTTTTCCAGCGCATCATAAAATATGGTATAAGAAATGCTTTTTTTCCCCTGCCACATCAGGTTATTTACAAAACGGGTAACCGCCTTGTCATTGAATTTTGGATCCGGTGCTAAGGGAAGTTTTTTTGCCTGGGCTTTACGCATGAGTTATTAAAATTTCTTTTTGTTAATTATTTTTTACCAGCTTTTTCTCTCTTGGTACCGTACTTTGAACGGCTTTGTTTGCGGTCTTTCACACCTGCCGTATCCAGCGAGCCACGCACGATATGATAACGAACACCGGGAAGATCTTTTACACGGCCTCCGCGTATCAAAACTATGGAGTGCTCCTGGAGATTATGACCCTCACCCGGAATATATGCGATCACTTCAACCTTATTGGTCAAACGAACTTTCGCTACTTTACGTAAAGCTGAGTTGGGTTTTTTAGGTGTGGTTGTATAAACACGTGTGCATACTCCACGGCGTTGGGGGCAGCTATCCAAAGCTCTTGACTTACTTTTTGCCCTGATAATATCCCTTCCTTTACGTACTAATTGCTGAATTGTAGGCATTCTGGACCTTTTATTTTTAATTTTTGGACGGCCCGACCGAACATTCCGGCAATATTGAAACCTACCAGATTAGGATTCGGAACGGGCGGGCAAAGGTAGGGGAAAGATTTTAAATTTACGATTGCAGTTTTAGAATTCTTTAGCCCTGTTGAGTTTAAACTTTCCACATCCATCCATGTGTATCTTCTTTTCTTCCTTCCCTGATATCTGTAATTGACTTCTTCAGTGAAGAGGCAATTTTCCATTGTGAAATATCAAACTTCATTACGTGATCCTTATACTTAAGTTCCCTTATCATGGCAATTGTAGCGGCAGTGCCGGTACCAAAAACCTCATTAAAATTCCCTTGCTTTTGCGCCTGGATCAGTTCATCGATGTTTATCTTTCTTTCTTCAACGGTCAGTCCCATTTCCTTTAATAAAGTAATTGCACTGGCACGGGTAACTCCTGCCAGTATGCATCCATCCTCAAGTGAAGGAGTAACAACTACCCCATTTATAACAAAGAACACATTCATCATTCCAACTTCCTGCAGCCACTTATGTTCGAATGCGTCTGTCCACAGTACCTGGTCGTATCCATTTTGCTTTGCCGTAGTGGCGGCCAGCATGCTGCCTCCATAGTTGCCGGCATTCTTGGAAAATCCTACACCACCGGGAGCAGCCCGTGTGTATTTTTCCTCAACAGATATTTTCATCGGCTCAGCATAATAAGGACCGGTGGGACTAAGCATCACGATAAATTTGTAGGTATCGGATGGTTTTACACCCAATGCAGCATCCGACGCAAACATTAATGGTCTTATATACAGCGAATGATCTTTTTTAGCTGGGATCCATTCTTTATCGAGTTCAATCAACTGGCGCAACCCTTCAATAAAGATTTCTTCCGGGATTTCAGGCATGTTCATTCGTACTGCAGAAATATTAAATCGATGGAAATTATCATGCGGTCTGAAAATAAAAGCATTTCCATGCTGATCTTTATACGCTTTCATGCCTTCAAAAATAGCCTGGCCATAATGCAGAGCTACTACAGACGGTTCAAGTGATAAAGCTCCGTAAGGTTTTATTTCAACATTTGTCCATTCCCCGTTCTTATAATCGGCGATCAGCATGTGATCAGAAAAGTATCTGCCAAACGGAATATTTTCCAAATTAATATCCTTTAATTTACTCCGTTGAATTTTTGTTACTGAAATATCCATAGCCTCTATCATAAATAATTTATTTTGCAAAGCAAAGAAACGAAAAAAAAGCTGACTCTTTCCTGATCAATATCATTTATGGCACTCAATAAAATAGAATTAAACCCATTTATTATTGCTGATTTGTATAAAACCAGCCTGGTTGAATCCGGCACCAATAAAATTACCACGAAACCCGACGAAATTTTAATGGGTGAAACCTTAAAAAACGCAGACGCTGAAAAAAAGCAGCTAAATGATGAATGGAAATATTTGGGCCAGTATAAAAAAAATATTTTACTGATCGTAAGTTATGTGCACGCTACCTATTTGCCGGATGAACCTTTGAATTTTCTTACTTCAATTTTGGGAGCTTGCAAATTAGGTTTAGGAGACATCGCCATACTTAATATTGCCCAAGCGCCTTCAAAGATGTATAAGAATGTGCAGGAAAAATTTAAAAGCACCAATATTATCTTATTTGGAACAACACCAACTGAATTTGAAATGCCCATAAACTTTCCTGAGTTCCAAATACAACCTTTCAATAATTGTGTGTTTTTGCATGCGCCAACTCTTGAACAAATAGAAGCGGATAAAATTTTGAAAAGTAAATTGTGGGTCAGCCTGCGAAAAATGTTTGGCGTGTAAATAAAGTTGACTTTAATATAGATTGATTATAACTCATTATAACTTCAAAATCTTTCATGTCCAAATTAATCTTTGCTACCAACAATCAGCACAAAGTAGATGAAATAAGATCCGCAATTAAAAATTCAGATTTAGAAATAATTACTTTAGAAGAAGCAGGTATCGACATTGATATTCCCGAACCATACCCAACTCTGGAAGAAAATGCAGGCAATAAATCAAAAACTATTTATCAACTTACTAAAACGAATTGCTTTAGTGAAGATACCGGCCTTGAAGTAGAAACTTTAAACGGAGAGCCGGGAGTAAAAAGTGCAAGGTATGCCGGTGAAGAAAAATCATTTGACAAAAACATAGAAAAGCTCTTGCAAAAACTTGAAAACTCACAGAATCGTAAAGCGAGATTCAGAACAGTTATTTCATTAATAATTGACAGACAGGAAAAACTATTTGAAGGACGCTGCGAAGGAACAATTATCCATCAAAGGCGTGGCAAAAATGGATTTGGATACGATCCCATATTTGTGCCGGATGGATCAGTTCATACATTTGCTGAAATGGATATACCGGAAAAGAATAAATTGAGTCACAGGAAAAAAGCTATGGATAAGCTGATAGCATATTTATCGGAAGTGAGCGGAAAAAACAATAAAACGAAATTTTGAACACACCACGCAACCAAATTATCCCGGAACACGACCTCATAAAGGGATGCCTGGCGGGAGACAGGCGAATGCAGGAAGAATTGTATCGCAGGTTTTCGCCGAGAATGTATGGAGTTTGTCTTCGCTATGCAGGCAATTCGGAAGAAGCGCAGGATATATTACAGGAAGGTTTTATTAAAGTATATAAGAAACTGGATAGTTACCGGGGAGAAGGCAGTTTTGAAGGATGGATCAGGCGCATATTTGTGAATACATCTATCGAACATTTCAGACGAAAAACTTACCAGCAGCCCATCACAGAGAAACATGAAACTACGGTAGAGGCCAAATACTTATCCGTCTTGGATAATTTGGCTGAAAAAGATATTATGAAGCTCATACGGGAGCTGTCACCGGGCTATCGGACCGTTTTTAATCTGTACGTTGTGGAAGGTTATACGCATAAGGAAATAGGCGATATGCTGAAGATAAGCGAAGGAACCAGCAAATCACAACTCTCAAGAGCGAAAGTGATATTACAGGACCTGGTGAAGAAATTTCTTGAGGAACGTAATAAGTAGGGTTATGAGTGAAGAGCTGAAAAGAAAATTGTATAACTATCAAGTGAACCCGCCGGAAATGGCGTGGAATAATATTTCCGCGGCCTTAGATGATGAAGTACACGCCGAATTTCCCAAAAACCTTTACGAAACTGAACTAACTCCTCCCAGTGCCGTTTGGAACAAAATTGCTGATGAGCTAGAAAATAACCCGCTTGAATTTGCAGCTAAGCTCTACAACGTTGAAATTGATCCGCCTTCTGAATCGTGGGAAAAAATTTACGTTTCTTTAAATGAAGGAGATGATCTTCATAGAGATTCTTCAAACCGAAAAATTATTCCTTTCGCCAGGTATGCAGCAGCTGCCAGCATTATTGGTTTGATTGCATTTGGCGCAATAAAATTTTTTAACCGCAGAACTACTGATCATCCTGTTGCCGTCAAAACAGTGCTTCCCCAAAATTCTCAAACAATTGCTCCTGACAGCCAGAATAAATCTTCTTCCGAACCAACCCCGGCTGTAACCAACAATTTGCCAAAAGAAGGAAGCTACATTGCAAAGACAACCATTTCGAAAAAAAGAAATCAATCACAAACTACAGGATACATGACGCAAATTGTAAATCCAGCAATTGATAATTCAAATGCTTCCTTTGCGAGTAATTTTCAACAAACGGCTTTGCGTGGAAATATTCCCGGCAGTCATTCGGTAGTTTCCGACGGTGATCCTTACTTAATGTTTTTGAACCCTGATGGATACCTGATCCGCATTTCAAAAAAATTAGCCGAAACATTGGGATGTATCTATACAAAAGGAAATTCCGAGGAATTCAAACGATGTGAAGACCAGATAAAAAAATGGAGAGATAAAATTGCTCAATCACCGGCCAGCTCTTCACCTGATAATTTCATGGACATACTTGATATCATTAAATCCGCACAGGATAATTAAAGTTAATTGGCCACAGGCAGTTCAACATGAAAAACAGTGCCTTCTCCTAACTTCGTTTCAAACCAGATTCTTCCCTGCGCTTTTTCTACAATACTCTTGCACATGGCAAGACCAAGACCTGTTCCTGAAGATTTAGTAGTAAAGTTCGGTGCAAATATTTTTGACTGCATTGAAATAGGAATCCCTTCCCCGTTGTCTTTAATACTTACAACGATACTCCCGTTTTCTTTCAACTCATTTACATCGATCACGCATTTTTTATTTTCATCACAGGCTTCCACTGCGTTTTGAAAAAGATTAGTAAACAACCGGTTCATTTGCGTTTTATCTGCTTTCAGCATTACCTTGTCATGAGCTGCTTCCCAGTTTACCTGCACATCGCTTCGTTGATACAGTTCTTTAAGTGAGCGGATCACTTCATGCACATCGAACAATTCTACCTGCGTGTTTCCAATATTGGCAAACTGGGAAAAATCAAAAGCAATTTTTGATAAATGATCAATTTGCTCAACCAGTGTATGGGCCACTTTCGCTGTTAATTCTTTTACATCAGGAGAATTATTTAAAATAGCTTTTTGCAAATATTGAATGCTCAGCTTCATTGGCGTTAATGGGTTCTTTATTTCATGTGCCACCTGCCTTGCCATTTCCCGCCACGCACCTTCCCTTTCACTTCGTGCCAGCACTTCAGCACTTTCCTCCAACTTTGTTACCATTTTATTATACTCTTTTACCAATTCGCCTATTTCATCATTTCTGCTCCAAACAATTTCCTCATTTATTTTTCCCAGGTTTATCGCACGCATCTTTTCACCAATGAGAGAAAAGGAACGGGTAATACGATTGGTAATAAACAAAGCGATAACACCGGCTGTTAAAAAAATAAATGCATTAAGGATGATGATCGTCACCAAAAAATTGGATATTTCCTGGTGCAATTCAAATTGTGAAAGAAAATAAGGAATATTGAGATACGCGTATTCTGTTCCATCTTCACTTCTGACTGGAGCATAAATGCTGAGATACGATAAGGTACTTATATTTTCCTGCTGCACTCGTTCCACTTCACGCAATCTGCTTAAATGAAAAAACGCTTCAGGGTCCATCTGTTTGCTCAAAACTCCTTTATCATAAATATTTTCCTGAGAAGAAACCTGGAGATTACCGCGAAGGTCATACACATTCACATCCACATTATGAATGTCTGCCACTTCATTCACCAATTTTTTTAATTCATCATTGGCACCCGGATCATAAATTTTTGTCACATCATCAAAAACGCTGTGGTCGGCAATTCTTTTCTTCATTTCATTTATCATCACTTTCATGGTACGGCTCAGTTTATCAGTATTGTTTCGGCTATACCGAGTGATGAAAAAAGAAATGGTGGCGATACTGATAATAAAAAAAGAAAGAATGCTGATAAAAATAATGGTGCTCTGTACTTGTGTGCGAATATTAACCTGGAAAATATTTTTGAGTTTTGATCGGTCTACTCCCACCTTCAAAAGAAATGAGATCATCTGGATGAAGGTGACCAAAAAAAGAAACGAGCAAAAAATGTATGAGAACAAAGTAATAGCCTCAATAATCGAATTGCCCTTGCGGGCCAGCACGATCACTTTACCCGAACTATCCTTATACCACAATTCATCAAAACCACCATTTTTCCTTTTTTCAACTTCCTGGTTCGGCACCTGGTCGTCTGTCAAAGTAGTAGCAAAAGGATATTTACTCGAGGACTCTACAAGATTTTTTTTTCGGTAAATAGCATATGAATAAATAGGAGATTCCTTGGGGTCCTTATCATTTGGCTCTTTAAATAACGTCGCTTCAAGTGCATTGGCTGTAGTGGTTTTCGGAGTGGAAATAATAAATACGGCTCCAAGTGTATCTTCCCGCTTATCACTTACAAGCCTTTTTGTAATATATGTGATCTTACTGGAAGCAATGTAAGAGTAAAGTCCCTTTACGGTGGCGCTTTGCTTAGCTTGTACAGAAATGATGTTATTTAAATCCTCGTAAGTAAGGTCGTCCTCATTATAGAGAGGATTGAACGCCGAATCGCTGGCTGTATATCCGAATACATACAGGCGGGTGTCATATTTATTAACGTATCCCCTGTAACTTGTTGTTAGTATGCTATCCCTGAAATCACTGCCATTCTCTTCATCGTAAAAGCGATGAAAATTACCGGCCAGGAACCTGTTGTCCAGATCAGTGAGAGCTATACTCAGTAATCGCTCATTCGATTCATCATCCAGGCTGGCAAGATTTTCAGCCATCGTCTTCCTGCCATTCCATTCTTTTAACCTGTTTTCTGTAATAATGATTGCGGAGATCGAAACAGAAAAAACAAATATCCAGAATATGATGCCCGCAACATTAATATGAAAACGATTGATGACGAATCCCCGCTGGCTCACCAACCATGTGTATCCCACCAGCCACAACAAAACGGGAATATAAAACTGTACCTGGGGATCATCGGAACGAAAACTAAGATAAACAAGACCTGTTAATGCTATACCAAAATAGATCAGTGTTTTTCTTTTTTCAAATACCGGTAATATGAACCGGAACATAAGTTGAGTAAAGTAGTAATAGCCCAGCGACAGGCTTGCCAGAATAACAAAACCGATTACGCTGAATTTATTGAGACTAAAAAAATCTGTTACATCAAAAGAAATATTTGAGTTTGTCACCAGGCCATCAATAGTGCTTGCCAATAAAAAAGTAGAAAGAACAAGTACAAGTAAAGAAATTGTACCGATAGTCCATTTCCAAATATTATTTTTAAATCGCCGCAATAAATCCATTTTATTGCCCAACTTGGACCAAGCAAATACAGTGATCCATGAAAAAATAAGTGAGTTGATCAGCAGATCGCCAAGCGAACGGTTAACAAGGTTAGTGGCATAAGTGTCGGGATCGAATAATTCAAATTGCCTGAAATCAAATATGGAAGGAAAAAAGTATATACTCAACCTGAATACAAGAAGAATCGTTATCAATACAAGCACGCCTCTCCATTGACTATTTCTTTTCCGCGCCACGGACTCTGCCAGTGAATAGGCAAAAATGAAAAAGAAAAACAGGGAAAGCAGTTTTAAGATCACCGTCGCAAAATCATTATAAGGAATGGCGCTTACGGGCTTCCGTGCAATATAAAAAAGTGTTTTTCCATCGAAAGATTGGATTGGATAATTGGTTTTTTTTGCACTAATGATAATTCGTTTATTGGCAGTCTTGCTATAGGCAAACCGGTCATTCAAAAATTCGCTTTCTATATAATATTTCGATTGGATGGGTATTAATGCATAGGCCCACAACCGGTTGGTCATGCCATTTAGTGAAAAATATTTCTTTATTATTACGTAGTATCCATTTCCCATTTTTTTGAAATATTCCCCGTCATTGTGATTATAACTTGACATCGAGGGAACAATATCCTGGTTGTTCCAAAAGATCATTTGCTGATCACCAAAAACTGATTCGGCTACTATATAGATTCCGTATCCCTTATTTTCAAGAACTTTAAATTCATTCAGCGATTCCCTGTTCAATATCAGTTTACGAAGCAGATTAGAATCTGAAGTAAATTGTTTGAAATCCGCTTCCTTTTTTCTGACGTAATGAGTCAATGATTTTTTTTCATGCGCAACGGCCGAGATACGTGTGAAATAATAATTGGAGACAAAGGAAAGTCCGAAAAAAATTATAGCGAGGGCCAGCAGGCTGTACCTGGAAAATAAAATATGTCGTAAGCTTTTTTTCAAGTATTGTTTTGCTGTTTGATGGTGTTCCAGATGGCGTCCATTTCGTCGAGAGTCATTTCATCAAGTTTTTTACTTTTTTTCAGCGCTTCGCTTTCCATTTTTGTAAACCTGTTGATGAATTTTTTATTGGTCCGTTCTAAGGCATTTTCCGCATCAATCTGCAAAAATCGTGCGTAATTAATTAAGGAAAATATAAGGTCGCCAAATTCATCTTCTATTTTATCTTTTTCTTTATTTGCTACCGCCACATGTAATTCATTTATCTCTTCTTCTACTTTTTGCCAAACCTGTTCCTTAGTCTCCCATTCAAAACCTACCTGCTTCGCTTTTTCCTGCAGGCGCATAGCTTTTACTGTGGAAGGGAGCGAAACGGGGACACCGCTCAACACCGATTTTTTTCCTTCTTTTAATTTCAAGTTCTCCCAGTTCTTTTTAACGTCTTCTTCATCCTTCACTTTTACGTCGCCATAAATATGAGGATGCCGCACAATCAGCTTTTCCGAAATTCCGTTGATGACTTCTTCCAAAGTAAATTGCTTTTGCTCCTTCCCGATCCTGGAATAAAAAAGAATATGCAGCAAAAGGTCGCCCAATTCTTCCCTTATTCCCGGCCAGTTTTTGTCGGTGATTGCATCAGCTAACTCATAAGTCTCTTCAATGGTCATATGACGCAAAGTTTCCATTGTCTGCTTGCGATCCCAGGGGCATTTTTCCCTTAGCTCATCCATGATCCCAACTAATCTCACAAATTCATCAACCAAATTATTTATCATAATAACTAGATATTAAAAAATGAGAACAAGATAAATATTGCAAATAGGAATATAATTACGACCGAAAACAAAATATCAACCAATAAAAATTTGAAAAAGGTTTTTATCCATCCCTGTTTATAGAAATTTTTTATAGCCAGATACTCATATAAAAACAACCAAATTACCAGGATGGTTGAGATAATATCCAGCCCTTTCCAATGTAAGCTATCATTAAGCCGCGAAACGGCAAACAAAACTAACATGGATATAAAAAGGAATACATAAAGATGAATACTAAAGATGCCATGACTTACATAATAAAATTGTCTTCTTCTTACATACATCAGTTTCAAAATTAAAGCCAGCAGCGGCAACGAGATAAACAGCATTTGAGGGACACTGTGTGCGAATGTGTGCGCAAATGCAGATAAAATTTCCTGCGGGTTATTCTTATATTTTTCGTTGATCGCAATTTGTTTATAAATGAACTGGCGGGTGATCCAACCGTCCTTTCGTTTGCCGGTGGCCAATAATGAATCATATTCTTTCCTGGATTTGAAATCTGCTCCCCCCACATGAAAACCTGCATTCATCGTCGTATCATAATATCTCTTAAACTCTTCTTTTGTCATCGGCAGAGCCGGTTTATCCAACTCTTCATTAATGTGAGAAGTAAACTTTGCAAAATCAGTTGAATCCATGTTGTTGATCGCTTCAAGAGTTTTGCCATTCAGTGTCGCATTAAAGACATCATCTTTTTGAAAAAAAGAAAAAAATATCAGGAAAAAAATGGCTGATGTAAACACATACATTCTGACCGGGTTCAGATAGCTCGCTCTTCGCCCGTTCATATATTCACGGGAAAGAAAACCCGGCTTGAGCAAAAGATCTTTAAGAGTAGTAAAAAACTTTCCATCGAAGTGAGTGATGTCATTAAAAAAATGTGTAACCAAATGCCATACACTTTCTTTTGGTTCCAGGTTCTCTTGCCCGCAAACATGGCAATAACGCCCAACAACGGTGGCTCCGCAGTTCAGGCAGTTCTTTTCTTCGCGTTCAGGTCCGTGGCTCACAATAAATTTTTGCTAAAAATAAACACCTCATCCGTCATAAAAAAGTAAGTCTGCCGGAAACCGGATATATTGAGGCGAAAACTTCGCTCCTCCTGCTACACCGGTATCATGAAGTTTTTGTTACTCAACAATTCAACTATTTTTGATGATGAAAAGAAAATCTGGCTTCATGAAAAACATTTTAATTGCAGTTTTAATTCTTACCATTTCAATTCGTCTCCGCGCACAATATTATTACAACGATATTGTCGGCACGAGAAACCTCAACAGGACCATACAGCTCTACCAGGACAATAAAGTAATTTCAGCCGAAGCTTCCGGTTTCGATAATACTGGGATCAAAAACGATGACTTTTCCGAAGTACACAATTTTTATCCTGATCAAAAACTTTTAAAACTCTACAGCAGGAATAAAAGAGATACAAGTACTGAATATGATTACTTCAACTCAAAAAATCTTGTAACAACTGTTTCTGATAGTACGGCTTCATTTGTATCGACAACGACCTACACTTATGATGATAGAAATAATCCCCTCGTTATCGAAAACATAGTGAGCGATCCCAATGATAGCGTTTATGTCGATGAGGTGCACCAGTGGTTTTATAATGCAGATGGCAAACCACTAAGAATGCTTCGGGTAGTGAATAAAAACGACAGCACCGACATTCATTTTACACTTGATGATAAGGGCAATGTGGTTGAGGAGTTACCCTTCATTCATAAAATAAGCCGCGAAAAAACTTATTACTATTATGATGATCAAAACAGGTTGACCGACATTGTTCGCTACAATGTCAAGGCTCAGCGGCTTCTTCCTGATTATATGTTTGAATATTCTGACAAGGACCAGGTAACTCAAAAAATCACAACTTTATCTTCAGAAGACATTGGCTACATAATATGGAGATATGCCTACAATGATATGGGATTAAAAACTACTGAAGCCAATTTTAATCGTAATAAAGAATTGATGGGAAAAATCAAATACACCTACCAGTTTGGACAATAATATCTTTTATTAAATCATATCTCATACTGACTTTTCTCATCTCTTGGCAGCAGAAAATTTTATTACTTTTTTTCCCAAACGAAGCACATGGCAACCAAAATAAAAAAATCATGGTCGGAAAAATTAAAAGACACTAAATATCTCCCAAGAATTGAAAAGATTCCGGTGAGGACGCAATTGAAAAAGGTAGAAAGTGGGTAGTTGCTGATTGGCAAAAAAATCTCGGATTGGGCCATGATTTACCCCACCCGCAACGCTGATAAAAATCATAAACTGCTTCTGTTCCGGTCATCTGCTCACGTTTATTAAGCTTTTATTTTTGAATAAGAAACTCACAATATGGCAATCGCAAAGACAAAAAGAAGTATGCAGCAGGAACTAAAAAACCTGAATGCCGTGGAAGTGATGAATTTTGTTTCGGATAAATATCACACATCTGAAAAAAGAAACCTTTCATCATTGAACCAGTGTTTCCAGTTTCTACCTATGCAGGATATTAGAAATCACCCGGAACTTTCCGTAATAAGAAGTCACTTCAATGAGATAAGAAAGTTATTACAACAACACCTTACCGATTCCGAGACTCTTTATTTTCCTGCCATAAAAAAAAATACAACAGTCCCTTACGATTACTCTTCCTTGAAGAGCCAGGCTCATTTAATTCATGAAGACATTTCTAAACTGTTCCACCAGATTCAAACTCTCTCCAATAAATACATTCCTCCGGCCGATGGTTCGGGATGGATGAAACTTTGCTATGCTTTGCTCCATGATCTTGAGTCTGATATCTATTCTCATTTATTTGTAGAAGAAAGCATTCTTCCCTTAAAGCTCGGAGCTTAAAAGATAATTTACCTTTAGATAAAAATGCCTGGAAGTAATCCCATATTAAGGCATTGGCAGATTGAATTAAAAGTTTTTAATAAAAATCTTTTCATACTGCAGCAAACGTTAGATTCAACGGCTATACACGATCTGAGAGTGGCAATAAAAAAACTACGCTCCTATTTTAAATTGTACCAGTCGATCGTTGAAAAAAAAGATGCAGAAAATTTTTTTTCCGGCACAAGCAGATTGTTTTCTGTATTGGGGAGATATCGGAATATTGAAATGAGCCGGCAATTACTATTGTCATCTGCAGAAAAAAACAACCAATCTTTAGATTTTTTATGCGCTCACTTGCAAACCCTGCAGAATCAAACCGGGAAATATTGTAAACAAGCTCTTGCAAAATACGACATGAATGATTTGAATGAATTAACGAAACAGATAAACGTCGATCTTGAAAATTTTACAGTCGAAGAAATTTTAAAAATGTTGAGGGAAACCATCTTCTCTTCACTTGAAAAAATAAAACATGATCTCAGGCATTTTAAAGAAAAGTCACATCTTATCAGAAAGGCGCTGAAAGATATTTTTTATCGCCTGAAAATTTTTGAAAATAATCCACTGTTATCAAATGCGCAAATGAAATCAATCGATAAAATTCTGAATCATCTTGGAAACATACAGGATCAGGAAGTTTTAATAACCAATCTCAAAAACTTCAGAAAAATGGTCTTGCCAAAAGACACGGAAGAATACAACGCCGTTAAAAAAATCGAAGCGGGTGCGAAGAATAAGAAAACTACACTTCTCAATAAAGCGGAGAAAATGACCGAAAACCTTTTACAGCACTTATAAAAAACAGCTGATCCAAATTTTTTTGATATCCGTTCATTTCCTATTTTTGCCACCCCTGTTTAGCTCTTTTTTTTCTGCGGAAGTAGCTCATTTGGTAGAGCACAACCTTGCCAAGGTTGGGGTGGCCGGTTCGAGCCCGGTCTTCCGCTCGGTTGATCCTCTTGCTGTGTAGGCGGAGGATTTTTTTTGGTTTCAAGGTTTAAAAAGTTTTAGACGCTACGAAGAATAACTCTGGAACTTGTGAACTTTGAAACTTTTTTGCCCTGGTGGTGAAACTGGTAGACACGCAGGACTTAAAATCCTGTGGGCCGCAAGGCCTGTGCGGGTTCAACTCCCGCCTGGGGCACAAAAAAAGCGACTGTATACAGTCGCTTTTTTTGGGTTGTAATAGTCTGAAATCTTATTTGTATTTGGGAGTGTACAAAGTGTTTGCAGGAACTTCCACGTCAGGTTTTCCCTTGTACCTTTTTTCATACAACTTATAGCATCCACCTAGCAAGACCGCGGCAATACATGCTAGTTGCAGGTAAAAAAGAAAGGCTGAAGAAGACACCCAGTTGTGTGCAAAATCACGATCATGAACTTTCTTAAGTTCTTCCTGGAATTCCTGTTGTCTTTCACTTTGATGATCCATTGATGTTATTTTGATGCAAAAATAGGGGTTCAGTTAAAAAATTTAAAAACCATTTTTAATTAATTGGCTGAAAGATATTTTCTTCTTCACAAAATATGCCCATACGAGATTGTGTCTGTACACACCGTGGAGCTGTTTATTTTTTCTTTCAGTAAATACACTTTCATGTTGTTTAAAAAATATCCATTTCGCAAAACCGAAATGCGCCCTGAGTATGGCAAAAAAATAACCGAAATCTCCTTTTAATAATCCCTTCATCGCAGACAAAGCATCTAAAAAAATTCTAAACGGAATTTTCCACCATTTTTCAGACCAGGGAAGATTTTTCGCCAGCATGATCTGGTTGTTGCGAAAATTCAGGTATGTTTTTCGGGTATTCCCCCTTGGCAAAGTACCTCCGCCCACATGATATATTTCAGATGTCGGGCAACTACTCAACTTATATCCTTGCGATTGAATACGCCAACAGAGATCAATCTCTTCCTGGTGCGCAAAAAAATATTCGTCAAACCCTTTTACTTCATGAAAAGCCGATGACCGGATAAACATGGCGGCGCCACTTACCCAAAAGATCAGCGAGCAGTCATCATATTGCCCTTCATCTTTCTCGCATATATCAAAAACTCTTCCTTTGGCAAACGGGTATCCATATTTATCGATCCATCCCCCGGCGGCGCCTGAATATTCAAAGAAATCTTTTTCACGATACGAGAGGAGTTTCGGCTGACACGCTGCGATCATTTTATCAGCTTCCAGCAAAGAGACCATTGGCTGTAGCCAGCCGGGTGTCACTTCTACGTCGGAATTCAGAATAACGTAATAATCAGTCTCAACCTGTTTCAATGCTTCATTGTATCCCTTTGCAAATCCGTAGTTCTCCTGCAAACGAATAATTCTTAAGAAGGGATATGTTTCTTCCAGAAATGTAAGTGAATCATCATCGGAATTATTCTCTGCTATAATAATTTCAAAATTGGAATAGGTAGTAGCTAAAACCGATGGCAGGAATTTTTCAAGATAATTTCTCCCGTTCCAGTTCAGAATTACAATGGCAACCTTTGGCTGATAATTCAAAAAGAAAACTTTTTTTTAAATAATAACCCGGTCACGATCGTCCGGTTAACGAATCACAAATAAAGTAAAAACAGTTGGCTCTCCGCATCATAATTTTTTAAATTCACTCATTTTTGGAATTTGATAGTTGTAATTTGTACTTTTCCGCTATGTACAGGCAGTTTTTTAGTTGGCGTATTTTACTGGCATTTATAGCCATTTTAATTGTAACAGGCACCATATTCTATTCAAAGTACCTGGCAAATAAAATTGCAAATGAGGAAAGGCAAAAGGTACAGGAATGGGTTGAAGCTTCCACTTCTCTTTTAAATCCCAATAATTTCGGTGATACAAGGCTTCCATTAAAAATAATTCAGGATAATAACGATATACCGATCATCTGGACCAATGAAAAAGATAGTATTCTTGATCACAGGAATCTTGATTCAGCAAAAGTCGTCTCGGACAACAATTATGTTCGCAATAAATTAAAATCCCTGAAAGCCATTAACGACCCGATAATCTGGAAAGATCCGTTAGATTCCACCAAAGTCAACAAATATTATTACGGGCATACTGCTTTGCTCAGCGAAGTACAATATTATCCGCTTGTTCAATTATTGATTGTTGGTTTATTTATTATAGTTACCGTTCTTGCTCTCCGCAGCCGGTATAGGGCGGTCCAGAACCAGGTGTGGGCTGGCATGGCAAAAGAGACAGCTCATCAATTAGGCACGCCTGTTTCGTCACTGGAAGGTTGGGTAGAGATGCTAAAGCAAACCCAGGGAAATGAAAAGATTGTTCCTGAACTGGAAAAAGATGTAGACCGCCTTCGGCTTGTATCGGATCGCTTTGGAAAAATTGGCAGTAAACCGCAACTGGAGAAAAGTAATATTGTAAAACAAATCAGCAACATGACGGAATATGTGCGTAAACGTGCCAGTGATAAAGTGAATTTTACTATCAACACTCATGGCGAGGAGGAGATCAGTGCAAAAATTTCTGAGCCGCTGTTTGACTGGGTTATTGAAAATCTTTTGAAAAATTCACTTGATGCTATGGAAGGAAGAGGTTCGATAACCATCGATATTCTCAACCAGCCCGATTCAATAAATATCGACGTCAGTGATACGGGTAAAGGTATCAGCAAACAAAACATGTTGCGTGTTTTTAATCCCGGATTTACCACAAAAAAAAGAGGATGGGGTCTGGGCCTGAGTTTGTCAAAACGGATCATTAGCCAATATCATAAAGGAGAAATATTTGTAAAATCATCGGAAATCGGAAAGGGAACGACATTCCGCATCGTACTGAAGAAATAGTTCCTTTGTTTACAAGTTTCAAAGAACTCGTGAACTCTGAAACTTTCTATAAATTTGCCAACTTCTTTGCGGCGGTGGCGAAACTGGTAGACGCACTACTTTGAGGTGGTAGCGGTCGAAAGACTGTGGGAGTTCGAATCTCCTCTGCCGCACAATAAAGAGCTGATCGATTCCTGATCAGCTTTTTTATGCTCATTAGACTTTCAAAAGTACAAGTGTGCAAGGCCTTCCTACCGGTAGAAAAGGCAAAAGAAGCTCATAATTACTTAGCTTGTTACATTGCACCAAATCCATCTAATTAACTCTTCGCATGCACACGATAATGGCTTACCTTTGCCCGCCCGTTCCGAACCTACTTTTGGAAATTAATGAATAGTGTCACGTTCGGGCGGGCCGCTTCAAAAAAAATTGAGAATGATAAGCGTAAAAAATGTAACTCTTTCTTTTGGCAAACGGGTTTTGTTTGATGAAGTGAATTTAAATTTCACAAAAGGGAATTGTTATGGAGTCATTGGTGCGAATGGCGCAGGAAAATCTACATTTTTGAAAATTCTCAGTGGAGAAATTGAACCCAATAAAGGAACTATTGAGATGACTCCCGGGGAAAGAATGGCTGTACTGAAACAAAACCAATTTGAATTTGATGAATTTACCGTCTTGAATACGGTATTAAAAGGGCATGACAAATTATGGAACATCATGCATGAAAGAGAAAAAATTTATTCAAAGGCAGATTTTAATGAAGAAGATGGAATGAAGGCGGCTCATCTTGAAGCTGAGTTTGGTGAAATAGGCGGGTACGAGGCCGAAAGCGGCGCCGGCAACCTGTTAAATAGTTTGGGTGTTCATGATTCCTTTCATCAAAGCCTGATGAAAGATATTCCATCAAATTTAAAATTGCGTGTGTTGCTTGCACAGGCATTATTTGGCAATCCTGATATTTTATTATTGGATGAACCGACAAATGGTTTGGATATTGAAACAATTAATTGGCTGGAAAATTTTTTAGCTGATTATGAAAACATTGTTTTGGTCGTTAGCCATGATCGTCACTTCCTCGATGGAGTATGTACACATGTGGCTGATGTGGACAGGCAGAAAATAAAAATATTTACAGGCAACTATACTTTCTGGTACGAATCATCGCAATTGATGGCGAGACAACTGGGTGACAAGAATAAAAAAGTGGAAGAAAAAAGACAGGCGTTACTGGATTTTATTGCACGTTTCAGTGCAAATGCATCCAAGTCGAGACAAGCGACTGCAAGAAAAAAGGCGTTGGAAAAACTGACGATTGAAGAAATTGAACCAAGCAACAGGAAATACCCGGGAATAATTTTTACGCCGCAACGGGAAGTGGGAAATCAAATTTTAAATGTCGAAAAGTTGAATAGATCGATTGATGGCCGTGTACTTTTTGATGACATAACATTTACTGTAAACAAAGGAGACAAAATAGCATTCTACAGCAGGGATCCGTTGGCCATAACTAATTTCTTTGAGATCATCAATGGCGAAACAAATGCGGATGGTGGCAAGTATGAATGGGGCACAACGATTACTACTGCTTACCTGCCATTAGAAAATAGTAAATTTTTTACTGAATATCTTACACTAATGGATTGGCTTCGTCAATGGGTGCCACCTTATATTACTGATGTAGACGAACCTTTTCTTCGCGGGTTCCTCGGAAAAATGTTATTCAGCGGTGATGACGTAATGAAAAAAACGGAAGTGTTGAGCGGAGGTGAAAAAGTCCGTTGCATGATAAGTCGCATGATGCTTCAAAATCCAAATTGCATCATTCTTGACCAACCAACAAATCACCTTGACCTGGAAAGTATTCAAAGCTTTAATGAAAGTGCAGTGAATTTTAAAGGCATTGTTCTTCTTTCTTCACACGATCATACATTTATGGAAACAGTTGCCAACCGTGTGATTGAATTAACACCTAATGGCGCTATCGACAGGCTGATGGATTTTGATGAGTATTTACAGGATGAACGCATACATCAATTAAGAGAAGAAATGTATGGACAAATGGCTAGTATAAAATAAGACAATCAATAACAGCGATTATAAAAAAACGCTCCAGCTGAGGCGTTTTCTATTTTCTGATTTTATCGAATCACTTTTTAGAAACCATCTTCATTACATCAGGCGGAGCAACAGGTGGCGGTACTTTATTGCTAACTGCCGGCAATGATTTTAAAAAAGCAAAAACCGCTTTCAAATCTTCATCAGTTTTTTTACCAAACACATCCCAGGGCATTGGAGGAAGGATAGGACGCCCATTTCCTAAATGCTTTCCATTTCTTAAAGTATTAATGAATTGATCTTCGGTCCATGCACCAATTCCTGTTGAAGAATCGGGAGTCAGGTTAGCTGCATAAGAAATCCCCCACGGGCCTACAAAGGCTGTCAGATCAGGTGCAAAATTTACCCAATTACCTGGCTGGGTTGCTTTGACATCTATTGGGGGCAGTGGCTCATTGGCAGGATGTCCCGATAATAATTTTGTAGAATCAACAACCGGTCCCATGTTCGTCATTACTTTGGGAGAATGGCAATCGTTGCAACCGCCGGTCATTACAATGTACCCACCCATTTTTATCATTTCATCCTGCGACATAAGTTTTGTCTCTGAAGCGACGAGTGGTTTTTCTTCAGAGCTGTTATTACACCCTGCTATATAAAAAGCAGATGCCACAATAAAGAGTGCGGAGAACAAATACAATCGTCTTCTCATAATTGTTTTTTTTGGTTGGTAAATAAAAAAATTGGTTCCGGAGATTTGACAGGGTGGAAAAGCAACAGGGAAACTAAAAATTAAAAATGAATTGGCAAAAAATTTGTTACCGGCCCGCAAGATAAATGAGCAGGCAAATTAATATTGTAAACAGGAGCATTAAAACAGTTTTGTATTTCTGCCACAGGAATCGCTTTTCATGGTCTTTTAAAAAACTTTTTGTCTTTTGCAGCATCTCCGCATTGTCTCCGGCCAGGGTCTCAAGTCTCGCTAACAAAGGCTCCGTATATTTCAATGGTAGCGGTTCTAAAGCCTTCAAAATATTTTTAATGATCTCAGCATTGATGCCGCCGTCATTAAACTGCTTTAATATCTGAACTGTTTCCGGAGAAATTAACTCATCAGTATACTGGGAAAGGCTCTCTTTGTTCATTCGATGCACGTCCAGCTTCGAAACATACTTTTCCAGCTCAAGGCTAAGCTTCAGAATTGAAACCGGTGTTACTGCCTCATCAGTTCTCCGTCTGTTAATACTTTGATTGTACCAGCGTTCCTGGAGATAGATATCTTTTTTAGCAGGATTGGTCAGCACTTCATACGCCTCTTTTACTTCATTAAACTGTACGGTCGCATAAGGATCCCCCGAATTTTTATCTGGATGATACAACAGGGCAAGGCGCCGGTACGCCTGTTTTATCTCTGGGATTGTTGCATGGGGTGGAATTTGTAAAATACTGTAATAATCCTTTTGCATGGAATTCTGCGAAGATAGCGGCAAACGAAAAGATCAGCTATAACGATGTTACTTACCAACCAAAAAAATGATCACCTGGCTCACTGCAAAACCAAGCGTAAATAAGAAGACGATAAATACAATTAGATGAGACAATACAAATTTGTCAGAAACTTCTTGCGGCATGGCGTAGAACTGACGGTATTTACGGAGAATGGCCTTCATGGCAATAAAATTAACACGCCGGAAGCAAAAAAACAAGATTTACCTTTTTTTCTCTTGCTTTTACTTCAGCAATTTCTTAAGCTAATCTTCACATAACGAAATGTAAAAGCATGATAATTGAATTAAGCTGGCAGGGAATTCGTCCGTCTAATAACATGATGAGATTTTTACAAACAAACAAAATAATATTACATGAAACGAATTCTTAAAATGTGCTCAATGGTACTTGCAGTAGTATTATTTAGTGCAGCACGAAATCCGGTATCAGCACAGGAAACGAGTGTTTCGTACCAGACATTTTATGACGACCTCAGCCCTTACGGCCAATGGATCGATTATCCCGAATATGGTTATGTATGGCATCCTTACGGTAATGATTTTCGTCCTTACAGTTCAGGAGGTCATTGGTTATGGACAGAAGATTATGGATGGATGTGGGCATCCGACTACGAGTGGGGATGGGCTCCCTTCCATTATGGTCGTTGGTTATATGATGAATTTTATGGTTGGGTTTGGATACCCGGCTATGAATGGTCACCAGCCTGGGTAGAATGGAGAACCGGTGACGATTATTATGGTTGGGCTCCTTTGGGACCAGGCGTTAACATAGGAGTCAATTTTTCTTTTGGCGTCTATTCACCTCCTCATGATTATTGGTGTTTTGTACCGAGAAATTACATGATGTCGCCACGTGTTTATGATTATTGCTTACCTCCAAGTCGAAATACAGTGATCATAAACCGCACTACGATTATCAATAACTATCGTCGAACAAACAACGTATTTGTGACTGGTCCGCGAAGAAACGATGTAGAAAGATATACAGGAAGAATTAATCCATTCGTCCTTCGTCAATCCTCAAGGCCGGGCAGAACACATATTGAAAGAAATACAGTAAATGTTTTCCGTCCGCGGATTGAGAGAAGAGATGAGCATCATATTACGCCAAGACATTTCGAAAGATATAACCGGCAAAATGGAAACGCATTTAAGGACAGGAATAAGGAGATAGTAAATAACGAAAGAGAAAGAAAAATTGAGATGCAGAGAAGAGATGTACAAAACGGGGAACAACGGCAAAATAAAAATGTTTTCGAACGTCGCCAGCAAGATATTAACCGACAAAATGAAATGCGCAGGCAGCAGGAGCAAAGAAATAATATAGAGAAAGGAGCAACAAAAGAACAGGAATGCCTCTGAGCAACGTCAAAACGAAATGCGCAGACAGCAGGAACAAAGAAATATAGAAAGGGAGCAACAAAAGAACAAAAATGCCTTTGAGCAACGTCAAAACGAAATGCGCAGACAGCAGGAAGAAAAACGCCAGCAGATGGAAAAGAATAATGTGCAGCAAAGGCAAAAGCAGAACCAAATGAAGCAGCAGCAGGAAAAACGTCAGCAGGCAGAGCAGAATAATTTTCAGCGGCGTCAAACGGAGATGAAACAACAACAAAGAACCAATCGGCAAAGACAGGATATCAGCAAAAAAATAATCCTGTTCAACAAAGACGGCAAAAGCAACATAATAACAACAATAACGGCAGAAGGCACGGTAAGCATGGTTAAATTTTCATACTCTATATAAAAAAGAAAAGGCCTCAAAATTGAGGTCTTTTCTTTTTTATGTCGTTTTCCAACAACATTCTTTGCTCTTCTATTTTTTGTGAGGGATAATCATAAAATTAAATACCTGTACCTTTAAATGATAAAATTCTTTTCTATGTACAGAAAACTTTTGATTCCATTGCTTACCACCATTTTAATTGCCTGTAACAATTCAGGCGATAACACAAGTTCAACCGAAGACACTGCCAATAAAAACATGAGTGCTGATACTATGAGCAGCACAATGGCCTCTGTTCCCGATTTACCATCTGTACCAGCGGGCGCAAAAGTCTTTTTCAAAAATTTAAAAAATAATCAAACTGTCACCTCCCCCGTAACGGTCGAAATGGGAGTTGAAAATATGAAAGTGGATACAGCGGGTCCTGTCGTGCAGAGTTCAGGACATTTTCACATTTTCATTGATGCGGAAGATTCATTGGCATCCGGTACTATGGTCCCGAAGGATTCTACGCACCTGCATTATGGAAAGGGTCAAACAAAAACAACGCTTTCATTGTCGCCAGGCAAACATAAACTTACCCTGCAATTTGCTGACGGGTTACATCGCTCTTATGGCAGTCAATTGGCTACTAGCGTAAATGTAGATGTGAAAAAATAAGTTTCGAACTACAATCATTTTTTTCAGTAACCTCTATTTGCCGGATATTTTTCTCTGAAAAAATCGACAGGCCGCACAAATGGATGATGTTGCAGACTGCATTATGCAAAACAAAACACCATTATGCTTTGGAGAGATGGGTTTGCACGAAGCCAAGATGTAAAGAATTGTTTCATCGCAGCACTGCTTCAAGAAGAAAAGAAAAATTTAATTTTTGTAGCCGCCGATTGCTTAGCTTTAGAGTCTTCAACTTCAAACCCTCGTCAACAATTTTTTTCAATTCATCACGCTAAAAAATTTTTATGAAAAAGATCATCTTATTCGCCGGATTATTCTGCATCACTTCAGCCACTCTTGCCATTCATGCACAATCCATCGACAACAAAAACTGGAAGGCATTTTTTGGGGACCCAATTAATGATACACTCACCCTTCATCTTCATGCGGATTCCAGTTTTGCCACCAACAGTAATGGAGATGTTATGGTGCTTACAAAATGTACAATAGACGGAGATACCCTTACTTTGGCAGACTATGGTGGAGAGCATGCTTGCCTTGACACAATGGGTAAATATAAGATCAGTCTTGAAGGCGATATTCTTACTCTTACACTTATTGAAGATTCTTGCGATGGCAGAGCCCAGGTTCTTGATGGAAAGAAGTGGACGGAATCCAAATAACATCCATTTGTAAGGTTCTTACCGTCGAAAGTTTTTGTTGCAATCAACCTTATATTTTGCCGTTTCGCATAGAGTTATTGAAAGATAATAGTTAGATCTTTACAACATTCCTGAAACACTCACTTAATAAAAAACAATTTTATGATTATCGTACATGATATCTTTATCTGCAAACCGGGCAATGCTTCCAAACTTGCTAAAAAGTTCAAAGATGCTATGACCGACAATAGTGAATTGGTCAACATCATGACTGACCTGAGTGGTCAATACAACAGAGTAGTTATGGTAACACAGTATGAAAGTCTCGCTGCTTTTGAGGAAAATTTTGAAAAATACAAACAAAACTCAGAAGCCATGAAAAAGATGACAGAAGCTATGGCCGGGTACCAGGATATGTATCTCACCGGTTCAAGAGAAATTTATCAAAGCTGGTGATCGCCGACATCGGGGAACAGCTTATCATGACGCTTTGCAGAAGTCTTAAAAAATGGGCAGGTGCTCACTTACCAAATGAATCCTGTAACTATGGAGCAAGTGAATCATAATGATATCGCTTGAATTAAAAATATATTTTAAATGGCTTCACCCCAAAAACGTCGTGATTTTATAAAAAACTTATCCCTGGCGGGGGCTTCACTCGCTATTACTAATTCAATCGATGCCTACAGGTCGGGAAATAATGAAGACGAAATAAAAAATAATTACTTTATTATTTCATTCGACAGAAAAAAAGGAAAGATCGATATAAACAGAACCAATGGATATCCGCTACTCATAAACGGTGTGACATGTATAAATTCTAAAGGAGGTAAACGACATGTCTCACCGGATGATTATAAATATAGTTTGGGTTCTACTTCTTTCAAAGACCAACTTGGCACCGGGAAAAAATTGATTGTTCACTCAAAGGACAAAGAAAAAAAATCAGACCTCGAAATTCATTTATCATTATATGATAATTTGCAAGCTATTACCATCGAAACGATTTGTAAAAATGTCTCTCATCAAGATCTCATCATTCACAGCGTGGAACCCATTCGGGTAATTAAAAGCGAAGGTGGAATATTTAATGTACCCGGTGTTTCAAAGTGTATTACAAATGGAGAAATGTATTACGACACCGGTACGATTCATGAATTTGGAAGTAATAAGGATGCTGTTACATCGGGTGATCAAAAAGGTGTGAAGCTTGCCAATGGCTTAATTTCATCGCAAACGGAAACGATACATAGTTGGTGGAATGCTGGTTTGTTTAGTGGTTATGATAAAGAAGGAATCGCAATCGGATATCTCGAAAACAATCTGTGCCTGGGAAATTTATTGATCTCTAAAACCGGCGATGATGAAATTTCATTTCTTACTGAATCTGTGTATGCACCGGAATTGGTTTTAAAACCGGGTAAAACAATTCGATCAAACCGGGTAATGATCAACATCGATTCAACTCCTTACAAAGCCTTAGAAACTTATGCAGCAACAATGGGCAAAATAAATAATGCCCGAACCAATTCAATAGTCGACGGCTGGTGCAGTTGGTTTTATACGTTGGCAAATGTTTCAGAAAAGGAAGTGCTGCTAAATGCAGAGTTTGCATCAAAACATTTAAAGCAATATGGACTTGAGTATATTCAAATGGATGAAGGATACCAGAGATGGCATGGCGAATGGGAAGGCAATGAACGATTTTCCCACGGAATGAAATGGCTGGTTGATAAAATTAAAGAGTATGGTTTTAAAGCCGGTCTTTGGATCTCGCCTTACGTTATTGCTGAACCAACGGAAGTATTTCAAAAACATCCTGACTGGTTATTAAAAAATCCTGATGGCAGTCCAAAGCGTGTGGGCAACTGGCCCGAAGGTTCTGAACCACCTGCGGATGAAAATCCAAAAAGATATTGCCTCGACATCACTCATCCTGAAGCTGCAAAATGGTTGTATGATCTCGTAGACAGAATTGTCAACGATTGGGGTTATGAAATGATCAAAATTGATTTTGTTGCCTGGTCTATTTTAGCTCCTGATCATTATTATGATCCTACAGTTTCAGCGGCTGAAGTCTATCGAAAAGGAATGGAAATAATGCGAAATGCAGGCGGTGATAAATGTCATATACTTGATTGCGGCCCGGGTGCAATTACTGTAGGATTGATTGACAGCATGCGTATAGAGGCGGATGTCAATTATGGTTTTTCAGATGCAGCATGGGATACCTACTTTCTTCATCCCGATAGCAGCGCATCAGCTGCGGCTAAGCGATATTATTTTCATAAAAGAACAAGAATAAATGATGCCGATCATATTTGCATGAACCTCTTAAATAATCAGCAGGCCGAAGCGGCCGCAACAATTATTGCACTAAGTGGCGGCAACATGATCTCTGGCGACAGGCTAATTGAACTCGATCCCTACAAACTTGAAATACTTAAAAAAATTACGCCTTCGTTTGGAGAAGCTGCAACTCCTGTCGATCTTTTTGATGGAGAGATGCAATCTGTCTTTGCATTGAAAATAAAAAAGCCTTTTGGAGAATGGACTATTGCTGCGTTTTTTAATTCAAGCTTAACAGAAACTGTGGATAAAAAATTTTCTCTGAAAAGATTATGGCTGGAGCCGGGAAAGACTTATCTCGCATTTGATTTCTGGAAACATCAATTTCGTTGGAGAAATAACCGGCGAATTAAAAGTTACCGTTCAGCCGGGGAGCGTTACTTTACTTTCATTGCACGAAAAAACCGGTGGCTCCCAATTTGTTTCAACTGATCGCCATGTTTTGCAGGGTGCGGTTGAAATAGAAGATGTGAATTGGAATGAAGACGCAAAAACTATTTCAGGCATTTCAACAGGTCCATTGAATACCTCGCATAACGTTTACGTTTATGTTCCCGGCGATCATCCGTGGACATGGGGTGGATATGTATTATACAGAGATTATGATTCGTATAATTTAAAACTTGTTGACAATAATATAATCCGGGTACATGTAAATTTTGATAATGCAGATCATGTCAATTGGAAAATCAACGCTGAAGAATTTTTTAAATAAGAACTAGATAAAGTGTGCCCTTCCGAAGTCTCACTATTCAAATACGATTGTACCAAATCTTTCATAATCGTGAAAGTTAGTCCGAACTGGCTGCCACGACCATTCTGCGGCGCCATTGTCGTGATCGATGCGATAAAAATTGGCCCTCCATTTCGTTCCTTTTTGAGGTGGTACATTTTGCAAAGGTTTCAAAAGTCTGTACGGAATAAAAAATTCAGCCGTCCAGGCGGTGACCAGGTTGTCCTTCATAGTAAGATGAGTTGCATGTTGTGTTTTGCGATTACCTTCATAATGCCACGGTCTCCATCCCAGAAAATCTCCTCTGAAATTTGGAACTAAAATTGGCAACTCATAATTAAGCGGGGAAAGTTCATATTCAAAATAGATAGGTACTGTTTCATCTGTCCAGAAAAATGCCTCTACTACGTCTTCATTCCACAGGTCAAGAAAATCTTCTTTTAATGTTGCAGTAATTTTTTTGTCCTCACAATGATACAAGCAATAAATTCCTGAATCGGAGTATAACAATTTTATTTGCGTCAGGTATGAAACGTTTTCGCCACCTCTTTGTGGCAATGTTAACCAGGTAGCGTCATTCCAGTTAGCACTACTGCCATCACCTGTAACCTGGAAATTTTTTGTTTTCTTAATTATCCACGTGGCCGTATCCGGCGATTGTGCAGGAAGAGAACCGGGTAATATGAGAAACAAACAATAAGCCCAATGTAAAATGATTCTCATATTCTAAACTTTTGCTCAATATGTTTGAATGATAAGCCCATTCTTTTCCCCATTGAGAATCCGACAATGCAATTTCTTAGTGTTTTATTTCCCAAGCATAGGAAACAATCTTTTTATTTCATCATCATTTGGTTGAGCGCCGTACTCACAGATCTCAAATGCCTCGGCATATTTCACATTCGCAGCTTTATCTTTTCCATACCATTTTTCCAGAGATGTTCTCATTTCAGGAGTGATCGTTCCCGCCCTTTGCTTTGCCAGCCAGGCAATACGTTCATCTTTATCTTTTGGAACCTGGTCAAGATAATGCCCGATCCAGGGCAGCCATTCATACATCTGCGATACATGCGCATCCAATGCGGAAACTTTTTTATCATACACTGATGTAATATCAACGGTAATGTCAGGTTGAAAAGGATTTGGTTTTTGAAAATGATCCTGGTAATATAAAAACACAGGATTCTTTTTTAATGCAGGTACATCAGGAGCGATATCAGGCACAGCCACCATGTAAGCAGCGTCTTGCACCAGCACACCCGTATAGCGATGATCGGGATGATAATCATTCGGACGCGGAGCGATCACAACATCTGCATTCCATTCACGAATTTTCCTGATCAGTTCCAGCCTCACTTCAAGTGTTGGCATCAGTAGCCCATCGTGGTTATCAAGTACATCATAGGTGACACCCAAACGTTTCCCGGCTTCCTGTGCCTCGGCAAATCTCCTTTTGGCAAGTTCTTTTCCTTTCATGGTCTGATGGCCGGCATCACCATTTGTTACCGAAACAAATTTTACAGCATAACCCATTTGCGCAAATAATGCAGCGGTGCCGCCGCCGTCTTCATCACAATCGTCGGGATGCGCCCCGATCATAATGACGCGGATCTTACCGTCATCATTTTGTGCATTGACAGTTGTCATAATACTTATTAAAAAAATCGAAGTTAACAGAATATGGTTGGCAATCGTTTTCATAAAAAATATTTTTGTGATGCCTAAGGTAATTTATTGACGGAAATTTGCGCGGGCTATTTGTAAACATCTATTCATCTTCTCCTTGCAAATAAAAATTTAGTGATCTTTGCATGATTTTGGTTTTACTAGTAACATCTTTCAAATACGAATGATTGACATAAAAAAATTTGATGAATACCCGGACATTAATAAACCGAGGCGATTAAGAAAATATGTACTCGTATGGTGTGCAAAAGGAGCGCTTACTGTAGTTGTAGATGAAAAAGAATTGAAATTAAAAGAACATGAAGTACTAACGATCACATCCGGGCAAATTCATTATTTCAAGAGCTATCAGAAAGCCGACGGCTTTATATTGGAATTTACACTTGATTTTTTCTGTAAGAATGATAATGACATTGAACTGATCTTTCATAATGGTTTGTTCTGCCATTTTTCTCTGAATGAAGTGATCAGGATTTCCAATCACAAGATCATTCAAACACAACTTGAATTTATAAAGAAAGAACTTCAATCGAAACCATACCAGTACCTGGTCTCTGTTCATTCCCGGATTGAATTGATACTGGTGGAGATCAATAGAGCGAAAGTTGAAAAAGGCGATGAAATATGGAAGCCCGATGCTTTGTTTCTGAAATTTCTTGAAACGGTGAGAGGTAATTTCGAAAAAAACTATTCTCTGTCGCAGATAGCAAAGATGCTCGGCACCACCGAAGCAAAACTCAATGAACAATCAAAACTGCATACCGGAAGAACCGCCCAAAATGTTATTTACGGATTGATCGCTTCGGAAGCAAAACGTTTACTTATCTATCAAAACCTGTCGGTAAAAGAAGTGGCTTATCAATTAGGTTTCAACGATCCATTTTATTTTTCAAACTTTTTTAAGAAACACACACAGATCTCCCCCAAATCTTACCAGCAAAAATTTGCTTTGTAAATCTTACATGCTTTTCCCGGGATTCTCTATTCTTTATAGACGGCTCTGTAACGGAGCTTCGCATTCATCAATTGAATTGTCTAACGTCAAATAAAAATGTATGAAGTTTCAGAAATCTATTATTATCCGCTCTGCCGATAAACTGGCGTTAAAACTTTCACGAGTGAGTATATATTTCACCTTTCCTCTTATCCTGCGCAGGGCAACCTTGGTTTTTATGAAGGTCGTTATCCAAACACGCAACTGGAATACAATACGCATTATCATAAAAAGATGACGGAGATATTCACCGTGATGGAAGGTGAATTTTCTTTTATGCTGAACGAAGAGGAACACCTGTTTTACCCCGGTGATACCGCGATCATTCCGCCCATGACACCTCATGGCTTTAAACCACTCAAACCAGGCAGCCGGCTGCAATTCATTTTTACCGGCGCAAATAACCGCGAAGAGTTTTTCAGAGGTCTTGAAAAAATTGCAAACGGCGAATTGAAATTAAATGCCGATGAACGGGAAGCATTCTTCAACAGTCACGATCAGTATCATATTTAATCACCTTAAAAAATAAAATGATGAAACAAAGAATCAGCATGGGCAAAGTATTGCCTGCAGCATATGAAGCAATGGATGCGCTGGACAATTTTGTAGATCAATCTTCTCTTGACAAATCGCACAGGGAATACATCAAGATCCGTGCTTCACAGATCAATGGTTGCGCTTATTGCGTAGATGCTCATTCTCACGATGCATTAAAACTGGAAGAACCTCTGCAAAAAGTTTTACTTGTCAGTGCATGGAGAGAGGCCGGCAATATTTTTTCTGAAGAAGAAAAACTGCTGTTTAAAATGACAGAAGAAATCACTTTAATACATCAGTATGGCCTTACTGATGAAACTTACCTGAAAGCCATCGAATTATTTGGCGAAGAAAAAACAGCGGAGATCATAATGGCAATTATTACGATCAATGCATGGAACAGGATCGGGGTAGCTACCGAACTTCGGCCTCCGGTCAGAAAAAAACAACTTGCGCCAACAATTGACTGAAATAATGAAGCAGTAACTTTAATAAATAAATTTCAAAATGACACAGGCGGCCAAACTTCAACAGCAGGAAAAAGCAAAACAGTTTTACGATCTTCACCATTCCGGGAAACTTTTGATATTACCTAATATCTGGGATCCTTTAGGTGCGATGCTCTTACAGGATATTTCTTTTCCTGCCGTGGCCACAGCAAGTGCGGCTATCGCCTATGCAAATGGATATGACGACGGAGAAAAAATATCATTCACTTCCCTGCTGGATATTTTGAAAAAAATTGCAAGCCGTGTAAATATTCCCGTATCTGCAGATATCGAAAGCGGGTATGCAGAAAACAATATTCAACTTAAAGAAAACATCAGGCAACTTATTGAAACGGGAATAGTGGGTATTAATATCGAAGACAGCGATAAAATAACCAACTTGCTATTGCCCCTAGATATTCTATGTGAAAATATCCAATTAATAAAAAAGACTTCTAACGAATTGGGAACACCGCTTTTTATTAACGCAAGAACAGATGTGTACGTTCGCGGAAAAGATTTTGATACCCCTGAATCCAAACTTGAAGAAACTTTAAAAAGAGGATTCGCTTATAAGGAAGCGGGTGCAGATTGTTTCTATCCCATCACCATGAACCGTGAAGAAGATATAAAAAAAACTGTTGAACAATTAAGCATGCCTGTAAATATTCTTATCATGGATGGAATCCCAAAACTGGATGTGCTGAATAAAATGGGAGTCGCAAGAGTGAGTGCGGGACCCGGCTTTTTAAAAATTGCTATACAAGCCATGAAAAATGTGGCGATGAAACTTCAAAACTTTGAAGGCACACAAGACATGATAGAAAATGAGATCACCAGCCCTTACTTAAAAGGTCTCGTGAATAAAACATAACACAGGTAAATAGCATGTGAACCAATTGTGCCTATGTCGTTAATATTTACACAGTCCTAATGAATGTTTCGTAATGCAGGCCATAAATTTCTTAATACATTTACCTTATCAAAACAGTTGCTATGTCATTAAGATTCCTGCTTAAAAATTTCTGTGTTCTGTCTTCTATCTTCTTTTTTCTTGATTCACATTCTCAAACCAATGATCTTTTATTAAAGCCCTGGGGAGCTTACTGGATCAGTGTTCCCAATGAACCCCTGCATGATTATGGCGTTTACCAATTCAGAAAAACATTTACACTTGATACAAAACCTTCTTCTTTTATCGTACATGTATCTGCAGATAACCGGTACAAATTATTTGTGAATGGAAAATTTGTTTCCTTAGGTCCGGCCCGCGGAGAGATCTATCACTGGAATTATGAAACAGTTGACATTGCTCCGCAACTACAAACAGGAAAAAATGTAATTGCTGCTGTTGCCTGGAATTATGGCGATATGCGGCCTGAAGCACAGATCAGTTATCAAACAGGTTTCATTGTACAAGGTAATAGCGAAAATGAAAAAATCGTCAATACAAATAGAACATGGAAGTGCAGAAGGGACAGTAGCTATAGCGCCAAAGAACCCACCATCATTTACAGTTATTATGTGGCGGGCCCCGGTGAAACGATCAATTATAATTTGAGTTTGAAACATTGGAAAGATGCTGACTTTGACGATGACAACTGGTTACCTGCGCACCAGGTCACGCAGGGATTACCCAAAGGAGTTTTTGGTTATGGTTTGGGATGGATGCTTGTTCCAAGAGCCATTCCTCAAATGGAATTGACACCGCAACGTTTGCAAAAAGTGCGGCGAACAGATGTGGCGCAACTGCCGGAAAATTTTCCCGCACAAAAAAGCCCGTTCATCATTCCTGCAAACACCCGTGTTTCCATTTTACTCGACCAGGGTTATGAAACAGATGCTTATCCTGTTCTTCAATTCAGTAAAGGCAAAGATGCAAGCATTACCTTAAGTTATGCGGAAGGTCTGTATGTCATCGAGCCCAATGAAAAAGACTGGAGGACATTTCATCAAAAAGGAAACAGGAATGAAATTGAAGGAAAAAAATTCATCGGTGTAAAAGACAGCCTGGTATCGGATGGAAGCGATGGACAGGAATTTACTTCGCTCTGGTGGCGCACTTATCGTTATATGCAATTGCAGGTAACCACAAAAGATGAACCTATTACTATTGACGATCTCTATGGAATATTTACAGGCTATCCATTTAAAATGAATGCAAGCTTTGATGCAGGCAATGATACATTGAATAAAATTCTGGAAACAGGCTGGCGCACGGCCCGTTCCTGCGCACAGGAAACGTACATGGATTGCCCTTACTATGAACAATTGCAATACGTAGGTGATACCCGCATCCAATGTTTGGTTTCATTATACAATAGTGGTGACGACAGGCTGATGCGCAATGCTATTAATTTATTGGATGATTCCCGTATGGCTGAAGGCGCTACATTAAGCCGCTACCCTACTGCCAATGCGCAGGAGATTCCGCCGTTCTCATTATGGTGGATCGGTATGATACATGATTACTGGATGTACCGAAATGATGAAGCATTTGTAAAAACAAAACTGGCCGGCATACAACAAGTGCTGTGGTTCTTTCATAAATACCAACAGGCGGATGCGTCATTAAAAAATTTACCATACTGGAACTTTACTGATTGGTGCGGAACAAAGGGATGGGATTCAGGAATGGCTCCATTTGGAAAAGATGGCAATTCTGCGGCTCTTGATCTGCAACTGCTATGGGCCTACCAACTGGCCGCTGAAATGGAAAACAGTTTGGGCATGAAAGAATATGCGAATCAATATGCAGCCGCGGCTATGCAATTAAAACAAACCATTCAAAAAAAATATTGGGATGATTCGAAAAAACTTTTTGCTGATACCGATGATAAAGATGTTTTCTCACAACATACAAATTCATTAGCCATCTTAACAGGCGTAGTAAATGGTGCAGACGCTAATGCACTCGCAAAAAAAATAATCAGTGATACTTCGCTTACACAAGCCACCATTTATTTCAAATTTTATGTGTACCAGGCTTTGACCAAAGCAGGATTGGGGAGTGATTATTTGAACTGGCTGGATGTATGGAAAAAAAATCTTGCTATGGGCATGACCACATGGGCGGAGATCTCTGACATCAACAACACCCGTTCCGACTGTCATGCATGGGGAGCAAGCCCTAATATAGAATTATACCGCATCGTGCTGGGTATTGACAGTGATTCACCGGGATTCAAAAAAATAAAGATCGTTCCCCATTTAGGTTCACTCACTCATGCAAGCGGAACCATTCCTCACCCGAACGGAAATATTTCAGTGAGTTATGAAAAGATGAATAATAACTGGAAAATATCGATCACCCTTCCATCCAACACACTGGGTTATTTATTGTGGAAAGGAAAACGATATGAGTTAAGGGGTGGAGAAAATTCTTTGACCATTAAATAATAATTACAAATAAGCTTGCCACAATGTACACAAGGTGACACACGAAGGGCAAAGATGCTCCGGTAATTAATTGCGTTGTGTACTTTGTGATTCGTCGTGTTCTTTGTGTCCGAACTAAAAACTTTTTTTTGTTTTATATGAAGAATACTTTGTCCCCCACCTGCTATTTTCGACGATCGGGGTGAAAGACGGAAGCATTAAACCAATCCTGGATCATGCTTTGCTCCCTTGTGTCAAATCCTTTGAAAGAATATTCGTTGGACTCCGGATTATATATATAATCTTTCATCCACTCCTGAAAATGGGATGCTGTTAATTCAATCGCATCCATAATAAAATCAATTTCTGCATTGGTCATGGTTGGATGAACAGATAACCTGATCCATCCCGGTTTGCTCAACAGGTTTCCTGAATGGATTGAATTCAATATTTCATAAGACCGGGCCTCATCAACATGCAACAGCATGTGCCCGTATGTGCCGGCGCAGGAACAGCCGCCTCTTGTCTGGATGCCAAACCTGTCATTCAGAATTTTTACGATCAAATTATAATGAGCTCCCTGCACAATAAATGAAATGATACCCAGTCTTTTTTTATTATTCCCTTCAAGCACTTCAACATTTTTCATTTTTGAGAACCTGTCAAAAATAATGTGCACCATTTCTTCTTCCCGCTGCAGCATATTTTCAACACCCATTTCTTCCTTCAGTCGAATACTCATCGCTATTTTTATAGCCTGCAAAAACGGAGGAGTGCCGCCATCTTCCCTTCTTTCTATATCAGCAATATATTCATGGACCTTCCACGGGTTGGTATATACGACAGTGCCTCCTCCCGGCTGATCAGGAACCCTGTTTTTATAAATTTTTTTATTGAAAAGTAAAACACCTGTTGTACCCTGGCCACCCAGGAATTTATGAGGCGAAAAATAAATAGCATCCAAATGTTCATCCTTTTTTTGGGGATGCATATTGATATTTGTATAAGGGGCAGAACAGGCAAAGTCTGCAAAACATAAGCCGCCATATTCATGGATCAGTTTTGCAATTTCATGATAGGGAGTTTGAATGCCCGTCACATTAGAACAAGCGGTAACCGCGGCTATCTTATTTTTCCTGTGTTTGAATTTTTCTAATAAACTCCTGAAATATTCTAAATCAACGTTTCCATTTTTATCCGGCTTAATTATTTCAACATCGGCAATGGTCTCCAGCCAGCTGGTCTGGTTGCTGTGATGTTCCATATGCGTTACAAAAACGATGGGCTTTAGTTTTTCATCCAACTGAAGTCCACTTTCCTTTTTCATATAATCAGTGATCCGCTCAGGCATTCTCAGGCTCATGATCCTTTGCAGCTTATTTACGGCGCCTGTCATGCCACTGCCGCAAAAAAGCAATACATCATCACTGTTTGCATGAACATGTTTCTTAACAATCGCCTTAGCCTCTTCATAAGCTTTGGACATCAAAGTGCCGGTAATGGTAGTCTCTGTATGTGTATTGGCGAGGAAGGGCATTATCTCTTTTTGAATACATTCTTCAATGGGCCGGTAAGCCCTGCCGCTTGCGGTCCAGTCCGCATAGATTATTTCTTTCTTCCCAAAAGGTGATTCAAAAAATTGCCGGTGACCGATGATGTTTTGACGGAAGGGAGAAAAAAATTTCTCTAATGCGCTTTTTTCATGTGAGCAGGGCAATTCATTATCATCGTTCACACTTTTAAATTGAAGAAGTTCTTTTTTCTGAAATGCCGGGTTTATCATAGGGGCAATTGCATTCCTTTTGAGTGAATTTGTTTTTTCTTCCCTATCGTATTTTTCATCCGCCATTCTAAAATTTTAAATTTCTCTATTTAGTCTGCGCTGTCGCAAAAATGCCGAACAAGTCGTAAGGCTTTTTGCTAAACTGACCATTAAATAAAAAGGCCGTAAAGACAGTAAACGCAATAAATGCAAGGACGATGAACAATTGAAGCCCGGATGTTTTTTGAATATCGTGTTTTGATTTTACGTCACAAACCTCACCGGGGCAGTATTGCGCTTTGTCTTTATACACCAATGAATAAAACTTACACCCCAAACAAATACCAAAAGCCGATTCAAAAAATAAAAACACCAGGCAAACCAGGCAGATGATACCGGTTATCGGGCTATATGAATTAACCACTACCATAAAAATGAACATCGTTGCCGACAAAGCCACGCCAATTATCCATGCAATTTTTTTTTGTTTGGCGCCTACATATTCGGGAACCTGGTTCCTCACGATCAAACGACCGATTATTAATGTAGGTGAAAACCGGGGGCTGATAAAAACACGTATAATGAAATCAGTAAGGAACAGGGTTATCACATATTTTATCGGCAAAAAATTGTCTTTAAAAACGATCTCCATTAATGAAAAGAACGTGGCCAAAAACAGTATTCCCGCTGCAGCCCTGATCTCTCTTTCATTCAGAACACGAATGTTATACCCGTCCACATTTTCCCCGAATTGTATTAGTTTTCTCATTTTTTCTTTTTTATTGCTGGTCAAGATGATTTAAAGAACATTTGCTCCCGGGCGATACATGCAAAACGGTGAACTAATATCGAAACTTTGTTAAATAGTTTACCTGAGTTTCGTCATTCGGCCGGTGATTTTGGTTCCCTGGTTATTTGAGAATGGTCATACAAGAATATTTAATTAACCGCAGCCGACGCAGCGGCTGTCAATAAACAGCAGCTTGTGGTAGACAAACAGCAAAGCCGGGTCAATCGCCCGGCAGCATCCCGCCGACTTAATAAACTACACAACAGCAAATAAGATCGGCATTATTCAATTGCCCAAATTGCCCACTGATGAAGATTGGGGATTGAAATTAATTTTTGAAAGCGCACAGGAAAAGAAAATGATTAGGTGGGAAGGTTTTTTTTAAATAACCGGCTGTAATATTTCTTATCATCGCCTGTTGCCTGCCTGTCGCTAATCTCTATTAAGTTATTTGAATCTATCTTTTTATTCAAGGAAAGTTAATAAACTTCAATCAGGTTATTTGTCTTTGACTCAACCTTGATTTCTAATTTTTCTCCTTCGGCAAATTCTTCGTCATCGTAATCTAAAAGTTCAACTTGCAAGTGCTTGTCTGTTGAAAGAACTTTTTGAAGAGTTCCTCCTCGAATAATTATTAAGACTCGATTTTGCGGTTTATTATCCATAAACTAAAGTTTTCTGTATTTGCCGTTCCCTTTAAATTCCAAAACCTCCTTGTCACGCAATATTTGTAGTTGTTGTCGTATTTTGTCTTTGATCCAGTTGTTATTAGGAAACTTTTTCTTTAAATATTGTTCGAATCCATAAATATCAGATAATGTAAAATCTTTTGACGGAATTTTGTCAACAAGTCTCATTATTTCTATTGCCCATCCACGATTATCTTTCTTTTGATTAGCCAAAAATGCAGTTTTTGCCCAAGTATCAAGAATAGATTTCTTTGTTTTGAAGATTCCATTTTGAACAAAAAAAATTTTCCCTGTAGAAGGTATATTACTAAGCAAAATATTGCAGCCTATCCAACCCGCCCTTCTTGCGTCAACACCTAATGGTTTTCTCTTTTCAATTATATCCTCAATAAAATAATGTTTAGGAATAACCAGCAAATTTGAAACTACCTGGTCTTTCAATGAATAATTCAAAAAAAAGAAGTGAGGATTATTTTCTGCACTTATTCGTTTAATCATCGTTTGATATGCTCCGTCTACAATCCTTTGAGAAAAAGCTCCATTTTTGCTTTTTAGCTCGTATTCTGATTTACAACTGTCACAAAGAAAATCAGCAACTGGGCTATTATTTTTGCATTGAGTTAATCTGTCATTACCACAAGATGGGCAAAAGACATTTATTTTCACCCATGATTCAGTAATTATCCGTGCTATTTGTGAATTACTTGTATATCCTGTAGCATTTGATATATCAAAACTGAGATTCATTCTATATAAACCAATTAAATAAATTTCAATTCTCAATGATCTTCTTATGTTGTCGTAGACTTCAAGATAAATTTAAACATTTACTCCGGTTAGTGTTTAATTAAGATTGGAGTGTGAGTTTGCTATGCAACTTTATTTATAATTTCTGCTCCAGCATCCACTTTGCTGTTTTCTCTATTCCTTCAAAGTAAGGGGTAGGTTCGAAGTAGAAGGCGCTGTTGAATTTTGAAGAATCAAATAAATAAGGAAACTGGTTTTGGCAGGAGATTTCGATCGATTCTTGAATGGCTCAAGTTAGCGAGTGGTGGGGGGTGAATGGTCAGCAGAAGAAAATTATCTCACACCGCCAATCCCAAACTGGTTCCCCGCTTTCACTGCCTTGCCTCCTGCAAAATCTATCTCCAGCATTTTTTCGCTCTCCACATTGTTGTGAAACTCATCCTGCAGCGTGGTGATTATTTTTCTTGTTTTTGCTTCAATCACTTCGCCACTGGAAGGATATGCATATTTTCCGTCAATGCTAAAGGTGATCCAGCCCGGCATATCCTGCAAGGGAATCGTAGTTAATTGTTGATAAGGAGGGGCCGCGCTGAAAACATGAATGCGCATATTGTGCCCGTCAGCCAGCCAGATTTCTTTTTCATCGGGAGTAAGTGCAATGCCGTGGCTTGGATTGCCATGTCTTCTTACGGGGCCGGCGTTCCATCCCTGCACTTCCACATGCGCCAATTTTTTACCGGTGGTAAGATCGCCAACTTCAAAACCAAGCAGGCTGTCTACGGTAACATATACAAGTGTTTCCTTTCCGTTGATGGTAAATGGGCGAACGAAATTATCAAAAGGCCCGACCTTATTTATGATCTCATTTTTTTTTGCATCAGCCACATACACCCAGGGCGAAGCAATATCGGCGAGGTACACATGCCGGCCGGAAAGTCCATAAATAGTATTGTGTGCTCTTTTGTTTATTTCAATTTTTTTAATGACGTCGCCGCTGGCGCAATCCACCACATTCCAGAAAGTATTTTCAAAAGAAGGCAGGTACATGGTTTTGCCATCGGGCGAAATGGCCATGCGGTCGCAGCCGCCTTCAAATTTTTTTTCCCAGGTCATTTTGCCGGTGGTAAGGTCTATTCGTTGCAACGATTCGATGGTGCTGACGAAAATACTGTTGAGTGGAATGCTTACTGCAATTCCTTTTACATTGGACGGAGAACCATCGGGATGAAAACCCTTTGTAGCAATTCGTTTTACAAAACGAAAATGATCATCCATATCAAAAACCAAAATGCCATGACCACCGTAGCCCAGGTAATCACGAATGCCGGGGACAGCTACATACAGATAATGTTTTACCGCAGGCGGTGCAGGTTTATGTATGGCGGAAATAAAAATAAACAGGCTTGAAACAAGTAGTGAAGTGAAAATGACAGGCTTTATTTTCATGAGACAAAGCTTAAAATAATTTTCTAAAACCGGTACAGCAGCAGGCCATAACCCACACCGGCGGCGTCAGTTGTTTTGGCAGATTGAAAAGCCATGTATTTACCGTCAGTAGAAATAACAGGATTGGATGCCTTGCCGCCTTCATAATCATTAAAGTGAGTAAGACGCACAAAATTTTTTCCTATGCCGTCAAGTTTTAGTTCCCATATATCAATATTGGATGCGCCGCGTAAACCACCCAGCCAGTCACACTGATGATCGCTTTCCACGCAGGTGTATTTGCCATCGGGAAAAATTCCTTCCACTTCATTGTAATTCCCCGGTGCATTTGAAAAATTTTTTGCCTCGTTTGTTTTCAGATCGATACCCCATACTGATGCCAGCCCGTTTGGTTCGTAACAAGTGAACGTAAGGTTTGTATCATTATCATAAAAATCCTGGGCCTCAAGTACACAACTTCTGTCCTTACTTTCATACACTGTTTTTTTATTGATGAGTTTTGGCGCAGAGCCGGAAAGATCAACATCAGCGATGATGATCCGCGACGCTCCTTCCGGCAGATCACTCGCCTGCGTTTCCGCAAAAGCAATTTTTAAATTTTTCTTTGAGACAGCAGCGCCTTCACTCATTTTCTGTCCAAGCTTCACGGGTTTGGATCCCGGTTGTTTACTAAGGAACCAAAGTTCATTATCCCGCGAACGACTTATGTTGATATTTTCAAAATGATCGGGACCGATCAGTATGTAATCCCCGGTAGAGAGGTGCATCACGCGAAGGAATACTGCGCCGGGAACATTGCAGGTAAGACAACTTATATTTCGTGTTTTCAGATCAATGACCATCGCATCTCCAAAACTTTTTGCCATGAATGCAATGCTCTTGTTATCGGGTGAAAAATCGGCACGTTCACCAAAATGAGTTAATACTTCGATGTTCTTTGGTAAATGATCAAGTGGGTTTCCCGGTTTTCTTTTATCGGTAGCAAAAAATAAAAAAAGAAAGATGGGTATGTATGATTTCATTTGTTTATTTTTTAACAGGCCTGATGCCGGCATGACCAGGGGGATACCACACAATAAAAGTGATCTGCGACCATTACAATTTACATGAATGCTTCTGAATTGGGAGTATCACCGAAGAAAATTTTTACGCCGTTGGTATGTCACATGTCTTTTATGTATCATACCAGCAATCATGAGGTCATTATGTAGCTATGTTTATTATTTATAATTTCTGTTCCAGCGTCCACTTAGCTGTTTTCTCTATTCCTTCGGGGTAAGAGGTCGGCTCAAAGTTGAAGGTCGTGTTGAATTTTGAAGAATCAAATAAATAAGGAAACTGGCTTTGATAGGACATTTCGATCGATTCTTTAATGGCCCGGTCAAATAATCCGCCGATCCGCATCATTCCTTTTGAGATGATAGAATACTTATCATCCGTATTCATTTGTTTTGCCGCTTCTTTAATAAATTCTTCTCCCGTCAGCGGGTTGGCGGCTGTTGGCATGTGCCATGTTTGTCCAAAGGCACCCTCGCTCTGTGCGAGAACGCACAATGCCTGCGCCGCATCAGGAACATAAGTAAACGAGTGTACTGCTTTTGCATTTAACAGCCACTGCGCTTTTTTCCCCTTTCTTAAATTTCCAAATACAAGCATGTTCGGCACGCTGGTGGTAAAACCAACGGGTCCGTAAAAATCCGCCGACCTGGCAATGATTGCTTTGATATTGCCGGCTTTCATTTCATTTAATAACTGCGTGGCGATCTTTGCTCTTATCTCTCCTTTTTTACTGACGGGGTTAAAAGGAGTTTCTTCCGTCATCGTTCCGTCCACTTTGCCATACATATATACGTTATCAAAAAAAATGAGTTTGCTGTTATGTTTTTTGCAGGCATCAATTACATTGGTCATGATCTTTGGCCAGCTTTTTTTCCATACCCGGATATCATAAGCCAAACCGGCCACCAGGTACACAGTATCAGAACCCTTCACAGCGTCCAGTGTCTGCTCGTAGTTTGTTATATCCGTTGGAACGGCTTCAACATGCGCAATAGGCTCGGCGTTTCGTGAAACAAGCCGCACGCTTCGATGATTCTCCTGCAAAAGAGGAAATAACTGGTTGCCTACGGCGCCGCCTGCGCCTAAAATGGTGTGAAGTTTCATCAAACTAAATTTATGCAGGAATATGTTTTGAACAGGTGATTTCAGTCATCTCAATAAATTATTTTTCGTGGTCAAAGGTACAAAAACCGCTCGATGGAGATTTTATGTGAATGATAAGGAACTGTATTTTCATCCTTGTGAGATTCCCCGCTGCGACCGGAATGACAATACAGGACTGCTTTGTGCGAATTGAAAATCGGCAATAAAATCAACCGAAAACATTCATAACCCTGGCATCTTTAATAATTCAACTGTAACTTATGTCATGTTTATTCTAAGGCAACCTTCCTAATTTTATTGCCATCCAAAATGCTTGTTGCAAGAATAGCGTCAAACAAAGGAGAGCTTATGAAAACCTTGCTCAAAATAGTATTTGCATCTGCATTATTGTTCTTCCTTCCATCCATAGCCAGGGCCTGTGACATAATTGTAACTGTTGAAGGCGTGCAAAAAGAAAAATACAAAGCGGGTGATATTGTTGTGGTGAAAATTACCGTAATACTAAAGCATCGCAATTGTGATGTGAGTTTGGATGAAACAGATATCCGTGTATCTGGTTCACAGATCACCGGCGCCACCAAATGGGTGAACACAACGGGGCGAACATGGGAAAGAAAGCTCAAAATAAAAATCGGAAGCGATGCCGAAGGAAAAGCTGTTATCACCGCCGAAAGAACATGTGAAAAAGACGGGGGCAAAGGTTTGCTGACCCTGCTTACCGAAAGTTAAACAGCGACTGAAAAATTTTTTATGACCGGGAAGCGATGGCTGATATTATTCCTGTTACTCTTCACTGCTCTTCATTTTTCTTATGCACAGGACAGCGCAGCCAAAGCTTTTGATGAATTTGAAGAATTTAAAACAGATTCTGTTATCACGTCTCTTTCTTCGCCATCAACAACCCATGAACTGCATGATAACAAAACAAACTCCACCGAGATAATATGGATATCTTCTGTTTTAGTGTTTACTGCGCTGGCCGGCATTTTAGTAAGATTTAAACGCACCCGGCAATTGCGTTCTTTGTTTCTTGTTCTTTCCATTGTGATATTCGGATTTTATCGGGGAGCATGTCCCTGTTCCATTCAAAGTTTTCAGCACGGCATTCTATTATTGTCAGGCGTGACTATAAAATGGCGATCGGTACTATTGTTCGCCGGATTGATTCCCATTACCTATTTGTTCGGCAGGGTGTATTGCGGGTGGATCTGTCACCTCGGTGCTTTGCAGGAATTTATTTTTAAAACATCGTCGTTTAAATTGTTTCAATCGGCCCGCGCACAAAAGATAATGCGCATCATCAGGACAGTTGCATTGGTGTTATTGATCATACAACTGCTCATCACCGGCACTAACCTGTATAAAGAAATCGATCCTTTTGCAGCCATTTTTAATTTTTACTCTCCAACCATGATCGGTTGGATATTGGTGTTTATTGTGATCGCCAGTTCACTTTTTATGTACCGGCCATTTTGCAAAACTGCTTGTCCCGTGGGTTTGGTGCTGGGATGGATCAGTAAAATTCCCGGCGCTTCTGTACTTGCCGTAAAACAAAATTGTATCTCCTGTGTAAAATGCAGCAAAGGATGTAAAATAAATGCGATCACTCACGATACAAGAATAAGTGTGATCGAAAACCAGGAATGTATACGGTGCGGCGAATGCATGAATGAATGCGTGAAAGATGCATTGGTATTTTCACGAAAGAACAGGAATCATCCTGCAAAAGTTGAATGCAAACCAATCTTATGATAAAATCTAAAATAAAAAAAATTTTCTCCACTATTTGCTCCTGTTAAATCAAAAAACATGACTCCTTATGTAACAACAATGCGGGTAGTTTACAGCGACACTGACCAGATGGGAATTGTTCATCATTCCAACTACATGAAATATTATGAAACCGCGAGATGGAATTTATTCAGGCAACTGGAAACTCCTTACAAAAAACTTGAGAAGAAAGGTTTTCTTTTGCCTGTCATCAGCATGCAAATGGAATTTCTTAAACCAGCATTTTACGATGAAAAATTAACTATTGAAACTTCGATTGTTTCTTTTAAAGGAGCAAGGCTGGTAATAGGCTACCGGTTATTCAACGAAGAAATGGAACTTATCAATAAAGCAAAAGTAATACTGGCATTTGTGGATACAAAGTCAAGGAAAGCCTGCAGGCCGCCTGAATTTGTAAAAGAAAAGTTGAATGGTTGTCTGCTCCAGGACTCAATCACGATTTGAAAATGTACACGGCAGCAAAACTGTTTTGATGATTGGTAAATAGCAGAAACCCACAAGCCGTTAACTTTGCGCCTGCTATTTAAAAACCAACGGCCTGATGAATACGAAATGTTATTCCAAAACTTTATTGTGCTTATTGATTATTTCCGTTTCCATTATTTCTTATAGCCAGGAGACAACAAAAGACGTAACAGAACTGGATCCTGTTACAGTGACGGCTTCTCTTTATCCTGAAAATATTTCTAAGACGGGAAGAAACATCATCATTATAAAAGGCGAACAGTTTTCAAAGCTTCCCGTTCATTCCATTGATGAACTGTTGCGCTACCTGCCGGGCATCGAGATACAACAACGGGGACCGATGGGTTCACAAGCCGATATTGTGATCCGTGGTTCTACCTTTCAGCAGGTATTGGTAGTGCTGGATGGTGTTCGCCTCAATGATCCCAATACCGGCCACTTCAACAGTTATGTTCCGATCGCTCCCGGGGAGATTGACCGCATTGAAATTTTGAAAGGCGCTTCTTCGGCTGTGTACGGAAGTGATGCCGTAGGTGGTGTCATCAATATCATCACTAAAACTTTTTCAGCAAAAATGAAAGGTGAGGGAAAAGCGATCAACGCTTCTGTCACGGCCGGTGAGTATGCATTAATCAACACCAATGCCGGTTTTTTTTATCACAATAAAAAAACGGCAGTGAGTGGCGGTATTTTATCAGATAATACAAATGGTCAACCGCAGAGAGGAACAAGAGGATATTTCAACAACATTACTGCATCCGCTTCATTGAATCATTATTTTAATTCAAATTGGCAATTGTCGCTCCGCACCGCTTATGACCAGCGAAAATTCAGTGCGCAAAATTTTTATACTACCTACACTTCAGATACGGCAAATGAAAAAGTAAAAACTTTATGGAACCAGGTGCAGCTTGTGTATGAAAAAGAGAAAAACAAATTCAGTTTTAATACAGCCTACAGGCACACCCAGGATGCGTACAGTTTCAATTCTGGTATTTCACCGAATAATAATAAATCAGGATTGATCCAGACTGAAGTGGTCTATAAACATAGTTTCAGTGCAAAAACAAATCTTACCACCGGCACCCAGTTTCTCAACAACACCATTCGCTCCAATGACCGTGGAGATCATCATGTAAAACAGGCGGCCCTATTCACTATCCTGAATCAAAATATAGCTGATCATTTTTTTATTTCCCCTGCCCTGCGGCTTGATTGGGATGAAAGAGCAGGAACAGAATTTGTTCCGCAGCTAAACCTTTCTTGGAGACAGCAAAAAATTCAGTACCGGGCAAGTATCGGCAAAACAATCCGCCAGGCAGACTTTACAGAAAGATTCAATAATTACAATCAAGCGCTTGTCACCAGCGGAAGTATCGGTAATCCTGATTTGCAGGCCGAACGTTCCGTGAGCTATGAAACGGGTGCAGATATTTTTGCCATCAGGAATGTAAGGATATCAGCAACGGTTTTCCGCAGAGACCAGGAAAATGTGATTGACTGGGTAACGACACCTTACAGTGAGATGCCACGCAAAGACAATTTATCTCCAACCGGTACGTATGCGCTGGCAAGCAATATCGCCAAGGTACACACCACAGGAGCCGAAACCGATATCCAGTACACAAAGACCTTTACTCACCAGCAACAATTTTCAGGAACTCTCGGGCTCATTCTTCTTCATACAACAACCAGTGAAGCGGTTCCTTCATTTTATATTTCATCACATGCAAAATTTCTCACCAACTTTAGTCTTGAATATTCAAATAAAATTATTTCACTCTCTCTCAATGGTATTTACAAACAAAGAGAGCCGCAGATGGCTTCGGCTATCAACGCAAAAATCACCGCTGATTATTTTATTGTAAATGGCCGCGCCGGAGTTTTTCTCTGTCAACAACGATTGACTGTATTTGCTGAACTGGATAACATTACCAACAACAACATCCAGGATCTTTTAGGCTCGCAGTTACCCGGCCGCTGGCTGATGGGCGGGATCAGTTTGAAGTTAAAATGAACAGGCAAATGATGGAACCAGTGAACAAAAATGCTGAGAATAAATTGTAAATTAGCTCTGTGTCTGAAAAACAAACGATAATTACAATCCTAAAAAAAGCAAAGCCTTCTCTTGAAAAAAAATATGGAGTAAAGGATCTGGCCCTTTTTGGTTCATACAGCCGCAATGAAGCCAATACGGATAAAAATGATGTAGATATAATGGTTGACTTTTCGAAACCCATCGGCCTCGCTTTTGTTGATCTTGCTGATGAACTCGAACAGCTTTTACAACTGAAGGTTGATCTCGTATCACGAAAGGGAATAAAACCTAAATATTTCACCGTTATTGAACCCGATCTTATTTATGTCTAAGCGGGAAATAAAATTTTTACTTGAAGACATATTGGAATCTGCACAAAAAATCATCGCTTATACAAATGATATGAGTTTTGACGATTTTATCAAAGATGATAAAACCATTGATGCAGTAGTCAGAAATTTTGAAATTATTGGTGAAGCAGCTAAACGGGTTCCTGAAGATTTTAAATCGATTCATCCGGAAATAGAATGGTATCGAATAATTGGATTTCGCAATCGCATCATACACGATTATTTTGGGATTGATTACAGCGTGGTCTGGAAAATTAAAGAAGAAGACGTGCCTATATTGTCAGATTTTATACAACAAGCCATTACCGATCTTATCGAATGAACAGGAAAATAGTGGACTGTTCGCTTAACAAATATCCTCATACAAATCTTCTCTTTGCCAGCAGATCTTATGACCAATGCCAATTGTATTATCAGTCATTTTAATCGTTTCCACCTGAATGGCCCAAACTTTACCGGGCATGGCTAACGCATAAGGATATCTTTTATGATATTCTGCAGAAACATGGTGAGTTAATGCTACGTTTCCATCCATAATAAAGCCTGTAAACTGGATGCCACGGATAGCAAGCATGTTTAACCGGTCAGGCAAAATTGTTCCTGCTATTTTACTATTTAGATTAAGATACCGGGCATGATTAGAAGAAGAAGAAGATTTGAAATACAACCGGCGTTCTATATGATCAAATGCATAAAATACACTGAAACAATAAGGATTATTTTCTTCGTTAAGACAACAAATTGACGCGACTTTTTGTTTTTCTATAAAATCAGTAATAACCTTATCCATGATTTGGGAGTTTGTTCGCAAGCAATGAAAAAAAGCTGGATTTTTGAATGATAAAGGTCATTGGTAGTGCTGACTCCTGTCTGAAGTTTTGATTATGCTCTATTCAACAATTACTTTTGCTTCTTAATTCATCCCATGTTTGAACTACTATTCGAAAAATTTGACGAAAAAATTACACTCACTAAAGAGGAAAAAGAATTAAGCCGTAGTTTTTTCATTCCGAAAAAGCTCCGCAAGAAACAATACCTTTTGCAGGAAGGTGACGTAAGCAAATATGTCGCTTTTGTAGAAAAGGGTTTACTGAGATCATACACAGTAAGTGAAAAAGGCTCAGAAAATATCATGCAGTTTGCCTTTGAAGGTTGGTGGATCACAGATCAATACAGTTATCTTACCGGGGAGCCTTCAGAATATAATATTGATGCACTCGAAGATTCAGAATTGCTCCTCCTGACCAAACAGGCAGAAGAAGAAATGCTGGGAAAAATTCCAAAATTTGAACACTTCTTCCGTATTCTCCTGCAGAATAGCTTAATAGCTACACAAAAAAGACTGGCCAATTCATTACATCAAACTGCTGAAGAAAGATATACTGAACTGGTAAAAGCGTGTCCGGAAACCCTTCCTCAACGCATACCACAACACATGCTTGCCTCTTTTCTTGGCATTACTCCCGAAACATTAAGTCGCATACGGAAACAAATGACCTTGAAAAAAGCATAAAGCTTTTCAAAGTAAAAACCTGCCTGCCGGCAGGCAGGGTAAAAAATCAAAAGTAAAAAGCACTGCAGCATTCTTTCTTGTGCCTTGCTTCTTGTTCCTTGTCTCTTGTGCCTTGATCCTTGTTCCTTGCACCTTGTCTCTTGACATACATCAATGCTTTCTCTTATCATTCATCAACCTGATTTCTTATCAAACCTCATTGGAGCCACCCTTACCGTGATGGTAGCTTTGTGTAACAAAAACAAAGCAGATGTCAAAAAGAACAATAGCAATCATTGGAGCAACAGAAAAGATCGGATCTGTTTTTTCAAAAAGCCTGGCGAAAGCTAATGATCGCCTGTTACTTTTCGATTACAACGAAAAAAAATTAAACACACTTGTACGTGAAATAAAAAGATCATCTCCTTTAGCGGACATAGATTTTATGAATTGCGTTGCGAATGCAAGTTGGGAAGCAGATATTATTATACCGGTTGTTGCGGTCAGTGAAAAAGAGTTAATAGAAAAAATAAAACCATTTACCAACCGCAAGATTGTGATCAATCTTTTAAGCGAAGACCTGCAAAAGTTATTACCAGGTGCTACAGTAGTAAATGTATCAGGATTAAACGAAGTGAATCAAGCGAACAAAGAATTATCGATCGATGGCAACGACGAAGAAGCCATTCAAACCGCGACAGAAATAATAAGACTCGCAGGTTTCGCACCTGTCATTTTAAAAAAAATAAACAGTAAACAATCAAAAATTAATACAATGGAAACTACAAAATGGATCATTGATCCTACACATTCTGAAATTCATTTCAAAGTAAAACACCTGATGGTGTCCTGGGTAACTGGAAGCTTCAAAAAAATTGATGCAACAGTTGAAACCGAGGGTGAAGACCTTAGTACTGCGAAAGTTCATTTTACAGCAGACATTAATTCTATTTCAACCAATAACGAACAGCGTGATGCACACCTGAGAACCGGCGATTTTTTTGATGCAGAAAATCATCCGCATTTGGTGTTTGAAGGTGATAAGTTGGAAAACATAAATGATGAAAATTACAAACTCTATGGAACGCTTACGATGCGTGGTATCAGTAAGAAGATTGCATTGAATGTGGAATTCGGTGGCATAACCAAAGACCCATGGGGCAATACCCGCACAGGTTTTTCTGTATCCGGTAAGATTAACCGCAAAGATTTTGGTGTAAGTTTTAGTATGGTTTCCGAAACAGGCGGTATTCTGTTGAGCGAAGACGTAACCATCAATGCAAACGTGGAATTTGTGAAACAGGTTGCTGTTGAAAGCAAAGCCGCCTGATCATAATTGGTTGATTGGTTTAAGAGACCTTCCCGACAAGTCGGGAGGGCTTTTTTATTTCTATAACTTATTGCCCGCCTATCTTCGCAAAAGTTTGTGATAAAATGAAACGCATCGCGGGATCCATCTTTCTTTTCTTCTTTTGTGTTACCAACGCACAAAAAGCTTCAATCCATATAGGCAATGTGCAGATAATTTATTCGCCGGGTAAAGCGGCAAATTATTTTATTCCTTCTCAAACGATCGGGGCTGCATTTGACGGGCATAGCCAGGGCGATATTCAGAACATTCTTTCAGCAGAAAATATAAAAGCTATGCGTGGCTTGAGTTTCGGGCCATTAGCCTATCGCCTTCGCACAGAGTTGGGTGTGGAAGCGTGGCATTGGAATCCGTATGGTTCATGGAGTGATGCGGGAAAACAACAAGGTTATTGGACATCGGATAGTGATTACGAAGGTGATATCGAAATCTGTAACGGATATAAATTGCCGCGGCGTGGAAACACGCATGACCAGGCAAACGATGATAGTTACAGTATGATCGATGATGGTGATACCGGTACTTTCTGGAAAAGCAATCCTTATCTCGACCGGCATTTTACAAATGAACCGGATTCGATGCATCCGCAATGGCTGGTTGTTGATCTTGGAAAGTTATTTCCTGTCAATGCTATCCGGATCCATTGGGGAAATCCTTTTGCTGTTTCTTATAAAGTGGTTTATGCAAGTGATATCGGAAATGATTATTTTGATCCGTTACAGCCCGATCTGTGGCACGACTTCTCAAATGGAAATATTACCGACCAGCAGGGCGAAAACAATATTGTAGTTGTTTCCTCAAAAGTTATAAAAGTGCGTTTCGTACGAATAATCATGATTGAGAGTTCAGGGACATCTGAAACAACTTCAAAAGATATTCGTGATCAACTTGGATTTGCAATCAAAGAAATTAAAGTGGGCTTGCTCGATGCAAATAAAAAATTTCACGACTATGTAAAGCACGCAAAAGACAATGAGAGCCAAAGCGTGATCCATACTTCCTCTACCGATCCGTGGCATCGGGCAGTTGATCTTGACGTAAATACTGAACAGGCGGGTATTGATAAATTCTTTAAAAGCGGTTTGGTAAATGACCAACCCGTTTTGATGCCGATTGCTTTGCTGTACGACACACCGGAAAATATGGTCTCTTTACTTAATTACCTTAAAGAAAGAAACTATAATGTAAAAGAATTTGAAATGGGAGAAGAACCCGAAGGGCAACTAATAGATCCGCGGGATTATGCAGCTCTCTATTGTGAATGGGCCAACGCAATGAAGAAAATAGATACATCAATTAAAATGGGTGGCCCCGGTTTTGCTTCTCTTGCTACGACGCCTGAAGATGAATATTCGTTTACAGAACAAAAATGGACGAGATATTTTCTATCATTCCTTAAAGAACATCATCATCTTAATGATTTTAATTTTTTCAGTTTTGAATGGTATCCTTTTGATGATGTTTGCGCACCGACCGCTCCGCAACTGGCTGCCAATCCCGAAATGATAACTGATGCAGTAACCGATCTGCAGAAAAATATTTTACCTTCTCAAACACCCATTTATATAACAGAATATGGATACTCTGCACACAGCGGCAAAGCTGAAGTAACAATTGAAGGTGCCTTGATGTACGCCGATATACTTGGAAAATTTTTAACGATTGGTGCGAACAAAGTTTTTCTCTATGGATACGAGCCAACTTCTCTTGATGAATACAATAATTGCAGTTGGGGAAATAATATGTTGTTTGCCATGGATGACATTGGAAAAATTGTCTATCACACCGCCGCTTATTATGGCATGAATATGCTCACACATTTTTGGGCGATACCAAAAGACTCTTTGGCGGAAATTTATCCGTCCCGCACTAACATTCTTAATGCACAAAAACAAGAACTGGTAACTTCTTATGCCATTCGAAGACCGGGAAATAAATGGTCGATCGTACTGGTCAATAAGGATCCTAAAAAAACATGGAATATTGATCTAAGCATCCTGAATCAGTCAACAAAAAAAACATCAGGCTTAAGTTCATCCCACATCATTCAATACTCCCGTCTTCAATATCATTGGGTGGCTAATGGAGCGGATGGTCATCCTTCATTGGAGCTTCCGCCTGTCGAAAAAGAAATTACAGGCAATTATCCAATATCCTTACCACCCTATTCCCTCACAGTGGTCATGGAAGAATAAAATCTTTCTATCATTCACATATTATTAATGCTTTTAGTTAGCAAACACCAAAGGGAATAGATAGCTTTGCTGTCCGTTTCTATGGCAAAAAAACTGCTCTATCAATTTCAGAAGACCGGTAAAACCTACTGGAGAGAAATTTTAGCGATCCTGTTCCTGATGGTAGGGATCTTTTTTTTCAGATCCCAAAGAAAGGAACTCAATTCAATCACGCATCATATTGCCACTGCAAAAACCGTATGGGTTTGGTTAGGGGTAAGCGTTACCCTTCTTTATATTCTGCTGCAAAGCGGCATGTACGTGACCTCTTTCAAAGCTATTGCCACAAGGCTTTCATGGAGCAATGCCATTGAACTTTTTTTGAAAAGAAATTTCCTGAGTGTGTTTTTGCCTGCAGGCGGTATCAGTTCGCTGGCTTACTCTCCCAACAGTATCCGAAAAAACGGTTTAACAAAAATGCAGGTTCACCAGGCATCCGGTATTTATGCTTTTGTGGGACTGTTGACCGTGTTCATCGTCGGGGTTCCCGTTTTGATTTATTCTCTTTTCCAGGCGAAAAATATTTTGCACACAGGACAAAGTCTCATCATACTTTTTTTGATACTGGCAGCAGCGTTTTGGATATTTCGTTCGTTTCAGCAAAAAGGAAAACTTTATCAATGGGTGCAGAAAAAATTTCCAAAGTTCATTCCTTCCATTGACGAATTATTTTCAGCCAATATATCTACACGGGATTTTGTTTCTACTGTGCTGATATCTTTAGGAGTTGAGTGCTGCGGCATTCTTCACATCTTTATTGCCGCCAGTGCTTTGGGATTGCCGGCATCATTATCAGCAAGCGCTATTGCTTATATCATTTCGGTATTACTAATGATCATATCACCGTTTTTGAGAGGATTAGGCGCCGTTGAACTTTCCATGGTATATATTTTATCGTTGTATGGATATACACCGGTGAATGCGCTTGCCATAACTATACTCTACCGTTTGTTTGAATTTTGGTTGCCATTGGTGGCCGGCATCTTTTCATATTTGTGGCACGGTCGCCACATTTTCGCAAGGGTGTTTCCTGCATTCCTGGTTTTTGCATTGGGCGTAATTAATATTTTGTCGGTAATTACTCCTCCCTTTGCAGGTCGTTTAAAATTGCTGCATAAATTTATCCCTTTCAGCTCTATCTATGCGACCAATGTGATGGTACTGCTGGTTGGGATAATACTGTTAGTAACTGCAGCATTTCTGATACAGGGCCAGCGTAATGCATGGATACTTGCCATGGTACTTTCTGTCTTATCGTTGTTTGGCAATTTTTTCAAAGCATTGGATTATGAAGAATCTATTTTGGCGGCTTCAGTTATAATAGTCCTGTTGCTGAGTATGAAACAATATCGTTTAAAAAGTAACAGGCAATTGTTCCAGTTAGGTGTAAAAACAACATTACTGATCTTTCTTGCCGTTCTTATTTTCGGTTTTATCGGTTTCTATTTTATTGACAAGAGACACCTCGGCATTGATTTTAACTGGAGGCAATCACTATTGTTTGCCGGCAAGAATTTTTTGCTGATGAATGATGAGGGCCTGAGACCTGCAACTCGTTTTGGTCATGAATTTATCTGGATGTCGCATACGCTTGGTTTCATTGCATGGAGTTTCCTGGCATTTACAATGGTAAAGCCCTATTTCAACCGCAGGCATCACGCACCTTCTTCTATGGAAAAAGCGCACGACCTCGTTGAACGTTTTGGTGATTCACCCGTAGATCATTTTAAAACGTACCGCGATAAACTATTTTATTTTTCAGATCATTTCGAAGCATTTATCGCTTATCGCATTGCAAACGGTTTTGCGATTGTACTGGAAGAGCCTGTTTGCGCAGATGATTATAAAATTCCCGTGTTGCAGGAGTTTGACACGCATTGCCGCAAAATGGGGCTAAAAACAGCTTTCTATCGCGTGGATGAAACAGGAATTTCTTATTTTAATTATCTCAAAAAAAGAAAATTGCTGATCGGTCAGGAAGCAGTGCTTGAGCTTGATAAATTTAGTTTGGAAGGAAGAGAAAAAAAATCGCTTCGTAATGCTCTGAACAGCTTACAGAAAAAAGGATATACTACTTTTATTTGCAATGCCCCGTTGAAAAAAGAACTGGTGAAAGAATTGAGACAGGTTTCCAATGAATGGTTACTACATTATGAAAAAAAAGAGATCGTCTTTTCGCAGGGAGTATTTGATGAAAAAGAAATTACGCAACAAGATGTAATAATCATTCGTGATGAATTGGATAACTTAAAAGCGTTTTTAAATATTATTCCCGATTTTGCTCCTGAAGAATGCACTTACGACCTGATAAGAAAAACGGCCGATGCGCCGGGAGGCTGCATGGATGCGCTGATCATTGAGTTGGTAAAATATGCAAGAGGGAAAAAATTAAAATACCTGAATCTTGGATTAGTGCCGATGGCAGGTATCGAGCAACCAGAGAACACCGCCGAACGCCTGATAAGATATGCCTATGAAAAAATTAAACGCTTCAGGCACTACACGGGTCTTCGTGAGTTCAAAGAAAAATATGCTACTACATGGGTAAATAAATATCTTGTGTATGAAAACGATTTTGATCTTATTCAGTTACCCGCTGCATTAAACAAAGCCATGCAGCTTTCTTCACGCTAATGAATGGAATGAAAAGAATAATTGTATTAGTTGTAGTTCTTAGTTTAAGCTGCTTATCTTTTGCGCAATCAAAACCCTTACCGCTCTCCATCTACAAAAGTACGGATACCACAAAGCCGTTGATATTTTATATGTCAGGTGATGGCGGTTTTAATAAGTTTTCTGTTTCTTTTATGAAGGCCCTTAATAAGTCCGGTTACACAGTTATGGGCTTAAATTCAAAAGAATATTTCTGGAGTAAGAAAAAGCCGCAGGAAGCAGCCAACGCTATTGAGCAGGCGGTCATTGACTCAAACAAACACTGGAAGAAAAAAAATATTTTACTCATCGGGTATTCTTTTGGTGCAGACGTGGCTCCTTTTATTCTTACTCATTTTTCTCCGGGCTTTTCCGCTACAGTAAATCATCTTTTTCTTTTATCGCCTTCAGACAAAACAAATTTTGAAATTCATTTATTGCAAATGATGGGTTGGGGAAAAAATGAAGGGGAAAGTGTGCCGGCCGAGATCAACAAAATTTCAAAACCTGTAACGATCATCACCGGTGATGATGAAAAAGATTTTCCTTTCGATCAGCTAACGATAAAAAATAAAAAGATCATTAAAATGCCGGGAGGTCATCATTACGATGGCGACATAGATGCGTTGTGCAAGCAGATCATTTCTCAGTCGAGATCATCGCTTTAATACTATCCACACTTTCCATTCGCTCAAATTTGATGGGCACATTTCTTGAAAACCCAGCTTTCTTCACCACGGCAGTTCCCTGGATCGTAAGCAATGCTTCTTTCTTTTGCAACAGGTCACGATGATTTTTCAGCAAACTGATCATATCTATTTTTACTAAAGCAGGCAAAGTGAATTCTGATCTCTTTTTAACTTGTACTTTGTCGTTCAATTGAAATTTTCCCAAAAAACTGCTATCAATATAAACATCGCCTGTCGCTTCTGCCACCTGTACGCCAAATTTGTTCGGATTGTAATAAATCAAATCAACTCCTGCAGTAGATTGAATAGGTCCCAATGTGATCAAACGTACATTTTGAATACTCCTGTATTCCGGTTCCTGTACATGATTCATACCTCCACATGAGCAAAAAAGAATAACAGTAATTGAAATAATTGATAAAAATATTTTCATTGTTGAATTATTATAAAGAATTGGTGAAAAGATACAGCAATATCAGGCCAATTTCCGTTAAAAGTTTTGCAGAAAAGGTTTTTAACAAGGGTTTCGGTCACAAAAAAGCTACTCATTTGTGAGTAGCTAAGTAGAGGGAAAAATATTTTATTAAAAGGCTTTCCCTTTCCAAACATTATCACTGGTGTTTGCGTCCATGAAGATGCCTCCATCCAAATTGATCGACTGCACTTTCTTATCGACTGAAATTTTTACCACAGCCTGTTGCGGGTCCTTTTCCCAGATTGCAGGTGTTTGATGAAAACTTTCTTTGCTTCCGTCAGTATAATTGACAACTACATCCACCGGCGCATCCATGCCTCCGATATTTTCAATAGTTACTGAATATCTATCGCCTGAATTAGTAACTGATTTGATAGCAAGATCAATATAGTTATGGCTGAAAAACCAGTTATTCCAGAACCAGTTGAGATCTTTTCCTGATACATCATTGAATGTATAAAAGAAATCCCATGGAATGGGATGCTTGCCATGCCAGCGATCCATATATGCGTGTAAACATTTTTTAAATAGCTCATCGCCCAGCAGATCTTTCATAGCCAAATAACCCAATGATGGTTTTCCATATTCATTATTTCCCAGAGCCGTCACCAGTATAATCATCCCCCGGCGCTAACAATCGGCATATCTTCCCCGGCACTTGGATCATTTATCCAGCCATATACACGAAATCGCTTATAAAAATTGTCAGCTCTTTCTTTTCCCATGATCTTCTCTGCCGATCAGCAATTCATAAGTCGTCGCCCATCCTTCGTCCATAAAACCATAACGTGTTTCATTTATGCCCATATAAAAAGGCATGTAGGTATGCGCAATTTCATGCTCGGCAACAAAACGGGAAAACAATGTATCACTATACGTTTCATCATTTGCCATCATAGGATATTCCATTCCTGCATAACCCTGGAACACCGTTGTTTTTTCATATGGATATGGAATACCAGGCCAGTTGTGCGAAAGCCAGTCAAGTGAATGTCTTGCATATTGCGCCACATGATGATAATCCGACAGCCGTATCATTGTAACAGGCAAAAGCGCCGGCTCTTCTCCCCGTTTTATCATCAACAACTACGCTGCAACCATCCCATATTAAAATGATCGCTGATGCCAAATGCCATATCAGGTATATTGTTAGCGGTGAATTGCCAGCTATTCATTTCATTTTGCGCAGTTACATTTTTTGCCTGCCAATCCTGTTTCGTAACAATATTCACAGTTGGATCGGAAGTAAATGATTCATTATATCGTTTTAAAAAAATCGGCTGCAATAAGTTTTCAGGATGTTGAAGTGTTCCCGTTCCCACGACAATAAAATTTTTAGGAACATTGATGGTTACGTTGTAATCATTAAAGTCGCTGTAAAATTCATGCGATTCTACAAATGGCATCCGGTCCCATCCATTGTAATCATCAAACACAGCTACCCGTGGATAGAAATAAGCAAGAAAATAGGTAGTGGAATCGATCATTCCTTCACGACCGCTGCGCATAGAAATTTCATAATGCCATTCAAAAGAAAGTTGCATGGAATCATTTGGCATTAATGGTTTTGGCAATCTCAATCCCATATTGGTGAAAACAAAGCGATCATCTCTCAAAGGAACGTTCTGTCCATTCACTTTGCATTCATCAATGTGTACACCACTTGTCAGATAATCCGGTGACGCACCATTGTCTCTTGGCGCTCCGGGCTTATGAATGTTTAAAAAAAGTTTGATGTTGGCGTTTCGCAGTGTGTCAGGACTATTATTAATATAAGTGATGGTTTCTGTTCCTTTTATGTTGCGATCAGGCGGCATAGCCGTTATAGTAATATTATATCGTCCATGATTTTCCCAGTAATTTGCTCCCGGTTTACCATTCATTGACCTTGTTCCCTTTTCATATGCCTGTTTTATATCCCGCGGCATGTATAAACTTTGTGCCCTGGAAGAAGCAAAAGAGAATACTGATATAATCGTCAGAAAAAAAGTGATGCGAATCATATTGTTTTTTTATCGCGAAAGTTAAAAAAAAAGGATATTTACGTACAATTTATTTGATAGTTGGCAATAAGATTATTTTAATAGTAATAATTTTCTTCCTCACCGGCCTGTACATTGCAAAAAAGATATATTGATCATATTTTAAAACAGCTTAGTCATGATGAAAATTTCTTTCGGTTTTGTTTTTTTACTGGCACTAACCACAAACATTAAGGCACAAAAAGCTTTTTCAACCCAGGAAAAAAAAGTTATTGTTTATACTACCGCGGAAAAAACTGATTATAAACTGACGCCAACAGATACCTTGTCATTTGAGAATTTTGATCAGCCGCTGGAAACACAGCCCAGTATATTTGTAGATCCGTCGCACAGTTTTCAAACATTTATAGGGATAGGCGGCGCATTGACGGATGCCGCGGCCGAAACATTTGCCAAACTTCCTGCAGACAAACAAGCTGAAGTGCTGCAGGCCTATTACGATCCCAAAAAAGGAATCGGCTATACAATCGGACGTATCAATATGAATAGTTGTGATTTTTCCAGCGATTCTTATACCTATGTAGCTGATGGGGATAAAGACCTGAAAACATTTGATATTTCACACGATCAAAAATTTAAGATCCCTTTAATTAAAAAAGTAATTGCTGCATCAGGAGGTAAAATAAATTTTTTCATCAGCCCCTGGAGCCCACCGGCATGGATGAAAGACAATAATGACATGCTTCATGGCGGTCACTTAAAACCTGAATTCTATCAATCATGGGCTAACTATTATGTAAAATATATTCATGCTTTGGAAAAAAATGGAATTCCTGTTTGGGGTTTATCGGTGCAAAATGAACCGATGGCAAAGCAAACATGGGAATCGTGCATTTATACTGCAGAAGAAGAAAGGGATTTTATTAAAAATGCTCTCGGACCGACATTGCAAAAAAATAATTTAAGCAATAAGAAATTAATCGCATGGGATCACAATCGTGACTTGCTCTATCACCGTGCATCAACTATTCTGAACGATCCGCAGGCTGCCAAATATGTATGGAGCATCGGTTTTCACTGGTATGAGAGCTGGAACGGCGGATGGCAGTTTGATAATGTGAAAAAAGTAGCGGAAACTTTTCCTTCCAAAAAATTGATGCTGACCGAAGCCTGTAATTTTCCTTTTAGCTGGGAAACCATTGATGACTGGAAATGGGGAGAAAATTATGGCACCAACATGATCCATGATTTCAATAACGGCGCCGTGGCATGGACAGACTGGAATATATTGCTTGATGAACAGGGCGGTCCCAATCATGTCGGTAACTTTTGTTTTGCCCCCATACATGCAAAAACAAAAGAAGGAACATTGCACTACATGAACTCATTCTATTATATCGGTCATTTTTCAAAATTCATTCGCCCCGGAGCAAAAAGAATCATCAGTTCTTCCAATCGGGTACAATTGCTGACCACTGCCTTTATGAATACAGATGGCAAACTGGCCGTAATTGTAATGAACCCGACAAACGAAAAATTTTCATACAGGATGTATATAGGAAATAAGGCGGTTGTAGAAACGAGCCTTCCGCATTCCATTGTCACGCTTATATTTTGAATAGCCCGATTTTTTGGTATTGCAGGGCTATTCTTCGTCTACAACAATATTGAGGACTTTCATTTCGCGGCCTTTTAATATATTGATGAAATAACTGCCGCATTGAGGACAACAGGTTCCAAAATGATGAACAGGAAAAATATTTTTACATTGAGTGCACTCGGCCTCACCTTCTATCACTTCAATATTAAGATCTGCTTTCTCAAGAATTGTATTTTCTTTGATCACAGACATAGCAAACTGAAGCGGCTCTATTTCAATTCCGCTCAGCTCTCCCACCTGCAGACCGACACCTGTCACGATAGTATGGTCCTTCTTCGGAGCTGCATTTTCAGCTATGGATAAAATAGAATGTGCTATGGACAATTCGTGCATGATAATTTATTTTGCCTCTTCAGTTTTCTTTGCGGCGGCAAGCTTTTTCTTTTGCGCCGCATAGGCTTCGCGGCTTTTTAAAGCCTCTTCGTATAAAATATTCCACCCGTTATTAATGTTTTCTTCTTTCAATGCAAACGCCGCAGGATGATTGGTTTGAAAAAGGGCTCCATCTTTAGGACAGCTACGCACACACTCTTTACAAAAAATACAAACGGCGCGGTTGTAGTGATACGTTTGTTTCCCTTCCATATCCTGCGAAAAAACAATGGCGCCCGGGGGGCAAGCCAACTCACAGCGGCGGCACCAGATACACAGATCTTCTTTGAAAACAATTTCACCACGATAATCATCCGGGATATAAGTTTTCTCAAAGGGGTATTTAGTAGTAACCGGCTTTCTGAATAAATTCCCTATTGTTTTGAAGAATGTTTTCATCTTACTAATATTTTTTCATCGTGCCGTGCATGAAAAACATGGATCATACGATGCAATGATCGCCGGCACACTTCCATATTCATTTTCTCTGAATCCTTCTACCATAGCCGATATATTTGAAAACGTAGGCGCTTTAATTTTTAAACGTTCAAGGAACTGCGTTTTGTTTCCTTTTGCATAATAAAACAGTTCCCCTCTCGGCGCCTCGAGCCTCACCACCGCTTCACCTTCAGGAAAAGCTTTTGTTTCAGTGATAAGCGCTGATTCAGGCAATCCGTTAACTATATTTTCAATAATCTGCATGGAAACTTTTATTTCACGAAGCCGAAGAATGTTACGGGCATACACATCACCGGCAGTTTCTGTTACGATTTCAAATCCCGCTTCTTTCCAGGGCAGCAGATCTTCGGTTACATCCCGCACATCTATGGCCAACCCAGTGGCCCTTGCAAATACTCCCACCACATTCAATCGCATTGCATCCTCCTTGGTAATTGCGCCCGCCTTCTTATTCTTTAGCGACAAACTCCAGTTATTTTGAAAAATGTCAACCAGTTCATCCAATTGTGATTTGAATTTTTTCATCCGGTCCAGTATCATTTGGCCAACTTCAGGTTTTAAATCCCTGGCAACACCACCTACAATTGAAAAATCAAATTGAATACGATTGCCGCAAACCGCTTCGAGCAATTCCATAAAAGCTTCACGGTACTGCATCGTTTTCATAAACAGGGCTTCGAAGCCTGAATTCTCAGCCACATGACTCAGGCATAGTAAATGAGAATGTATCCTGTCAAGCTCGATCACAAGCATCCTAAGTATTTTGCTCTCCGCGGAACTTCTATCTTCATAATTTCTCTGCAACCTGGGAATAGGCAGTTGTATGCGAGATGGAACACAAGCCGCACACACGGCCTACTACGAAACTTACCTGCCGGAATTTGAATTTTGTACAACAGGCTTTTTCTATTCCGCGATGCACATAAAATATATTGGCCGTAGTATCTGTTATTTTTTCATTCTCCGTAGTAAATTTAAAATGCAACGGCTCAAGCAATGAAATATGCTGCGCACCTACCGGTATTTCATACTGTTTTGACATTTTATTTTTTCTTTCTTAATGGTCCTGTTTCAAAATCGGGTTCTAATACAAATCCTTTTGAAGTGTTTTCAATTTTTATATCGATCAGATCCACAAGCTCGGCTTCTGCCACCCATGCAGAAGATATGATGTCCGTCATAGAGGGAATTTCAGCATCCGGTGTTACCTGCGCACAAAAAGCCGTGATCTCACTAGGAGATGCATAATCACAAAAAAACCATTGCACTTCAATCCGGCAACTATCGGATTTCTCTCCAAGCTCAACGGCATTCATCACAATGAAGTGATGCAATTCAGGATGATAAAAATTCCGGATATCATTCTTTACATTTTCTATGGATGTTTCAACCCGTTTCATTAAAATTGTTTAAACTATTGATAAGATTTAATGTCCCTCAACTCCTTAATGGTTTAACTGAATTTCTGCTGCGATATTTCTCCTGTTTAATTGTTCTCCCTCTTTTATCGGATCTTTTTTCAATCTCACCGACACTTCTAATTCTTTTGTTTTCTTTTCCAGTATTGCCAGTGCCTGCACTACACCATCAATGATTTGTTCCGGTCTTGCACCGCACCCGCATACATATACGTCTACAGGAATGTACTGATCTATACCGCCTTCACAATTATACATTCCTCTGAAAACGCCTCCTGTACTTGCACAGGCGCCGCAACTGATCACCACTTTAGGCTCGGGCATTTGTGCATAGATCTCTACCAGTCTTTCACGTGAGCGTTTGGTGACAGGCCCGGTTACTAACAAAATATCTGATTGTTTGGGATTACCGGTATTGATTATTCCAAATCTTTCGATATCATATTTAGGAGCCAGGCATGCGAGTATCTCTATGTCACATCCATTGCAACTGCCGGCATTGTAATGCAGGATCCACGGTGATTTTTTTCTGAAAGAATTTAATTTCATAGTGTATGTTGTAAAATGGATAACAATAAATTTATAAACGCTACCGGCAATGCCACTACCAATGCAAACCTCAACATTTGCTTATAGCTTACCCTTGCAGAAGAATTGTCAAGTGCATTCACATATAGAAAAGCAAATAACACAAGACCTAATCCCAATGCAGGGTTGTTAGCTCCAAAAAGATAAACCAGTGTATAGCAAAATATTTGATCCAGCCATTTAGCGGTGTACACGGCTTCATAAAAAATTCCGGAAAATTCCAGCTCTACACCACCTGTTACTTCCTGGTGCGCTTCTGCTACATCAAACGGTGATTTTTTTAATTTTATCGGTAGTATCAATAACAATGCAATAAAGGCTAATGGCAATTTGTATAAAAGCGGTTCGCTGTAATTAAAGATGGACGAGGTTTCAAAACTCCCGGTTTGTATAAAAACAGAAACAGCGATCAGGATCAGGACAGGCTCGTATGCCAGTATACTGATGGCAGATCCTGTTCGCACCAAGATGACTGAATATAGAACGTGTGCTGTACCCTGCGAGAATCAGTAATGAAGTCGATAAAAGATGTAAGAAAATAACAAGGATCAAATCACCACCCAGGAGTAAAACGGCCAAAGCAAACCATAAAGAGAAAAAATGAACAATGCCTAAAAACGCATGAGTAGAATGAACGATCATTTTTCTTTTGTCAGCCAGCTTGAGAAAATCATAGAATGGTTGCAGCAATGGCGGGCCAATTCTTCTCTGCATACGTGCTCTTACAATTCTTTCTATCCCATATAAGAACCCACCAATCACCGGGGCGAGAACGATCAGCAATATTTTTATCAAAAGATCCATATCAATTTTTACATTTTACATTTTTACTTTTTACTTTTTACTTTTTACTTTATAACACTATCGCGATTAGTACTAAGAAAAATATTATACCTATCACAGTAAAATATGGAGTGGCTTTATCGGTTGAAAAATAAAGAGCCGAAAAAGAATAATCTATTTTTTCGCCACAGGTATATTCTTTTACCCTGTCCACATTTTTAAACCTGATAAACATAGCCAGCACAATAGTGGCCGGTAATAATAAAAAAGCGATCAGCAAAGGAACTATCGGCAACACCATGGAGCCAATATGCATGTTCCATCCTTCAGTAGTTACGGCGACAGGTAAATTCAAAGTTTGTGAAACTACAGGAGCGAAATAATGACTCATCAAAAATGGAAAACCCAATACACCTGCAATGATCAGTCCTAACAAAATAAATGTCGTTTCAGAGTAATATGGACTTTCTTTTTCAAATTTCAGTTTATCGCGGTTACCTGTTCTTGCGATTAACAAACCCAGGACTTTAAAATATAATAATGACAAAACAGCGCCGCCAAAAGCGATCAGCACTATAACGATCGCCCCTAAAATTTTTTTATCAATAGCGAGGGCGCCCAATGTTTCGATGCTGAACCATTTTCCGATAAAAGCGCCAAAAGGAGGAAGCAATAACGACATAAAACCAACGGTGATCACGAACGATGTAAACGGCCCCGCTTCTCCCAGCCTGTCCATGTCTGAAGTTTCTTTTAAATGAAACACTCGTTCCATGATGCCTGCATTTAAGAACAACATGCATTTTGAAATACCATGAAAAAGAATAAGCGTTAAGGCGGCAATTAAAGTAACCGGTGTTCCTACCGCACCCATCATGATCATTAATGCGAGTAAAGCAATGGTAGAGTGTGCCAGTATTCTTTTAAAATTATCCTGCGCCAACGCACCGATGGCAGAAGCGGCAAATACAAACCCGGTAAGTGCGATAATGACCCAGGAAACGGGTGTGCCTTTTAAAGCAGGTGATAAACGAAGTATAATGAACGGAGCAATTTTTACCATAGTAGATGAATGCAACAAAGCACTCACCGGTGTGGGAGCAACCATGGCGCCCAGCAACCATTTGCTGAATGGCATTTGCGCCCCTTTGATCAATGCAGCGATGCTTAATAAAGCGAGCGGCAATAGTATTGCGGCAGATGAACCATGAGCCAATACATTGCTAAATGTAGCTTCACCGTAATTGTTATAATGAATAAAAAATATAGCGGCTAAAATGGCAAGTCCGCCGATTTGATTCATCCATAAGGCAGTGAGCGCATTCTTTACAGAGGTCTTATCTCTTCTGAATGCGATCAGTAAAAATGAAGCCAGTGTGGTCAATTCAAAAAACAAAAAGAAATATTCAAGGTTGTCCGATGATACAACCAGGTTCATCACGGCAATAAACCAGAAAAGAATAGAGAGAAAATATTTTTTACGAAAGTTGCTGCAATTTTCTTCATCAATATATTTTAATGAGAAGATACTGATGATACTGCTGATCACATTTATCAACAGGAACATAAAAATACTCAGCTTGTCAACCATGAATTGTACGGAACTTTCGACCGCATTTTCCTTCAGCAGATATAATAAGGCTCCTAATTGCAAAATGGTCATTACGCCAACCAATGCACTCTTGCGACGGATAGCTATCCATGCAAAAAAGAGCAGCAGCAATAGGTCTGCTGCTGCTGCAATATGGTTTATGTAAAAGGGGACTGCAAAATGAAGCGGCTGTCCCGCCGAAATATATAAATACACAGATACGGCGGACAATATAAAAGCTGTGGTAATAACGAGTATTCTTGCCAGGAATTTTGGAAGCACCAGTATTAAACCACTAACTACGACAGGAAGTATAAACAAACTGCTTATAAGCGGTAACATGGAAAAGAATTTTCTGTTTAAACAAACGCAATGTAGAGAGGAAAAAACCTGCGTTTAATGATTGAAGTCAACCACTAATATGATATGTCTTAACAGTACAGTAAACAAAAATACCAAACATACAACTGTTAGATTTTTTTACAACACCGTTGAGTTAAAAATAGCTGTTACTGGTAAGTCACACCCTGAATGGTTGGCAAAAACTCTTCTTCGAAATATGATAAAGCTGCCTGGAGATTTTTTTCTGCTTCCTGGCTCAACTGTGTACCCAATTCCCAATCTTTTCCGGTAATACCCAGTATAAAAGCTTTTGGGAATTTGTCGTAAAGCCTGTTGGCGAGGCAAAGAATAGCACCTGGCGCTTGTGCGTGAGAAAAGAAAAAAGAATGACTGGCCGCAATACACGATTTCAATTCAAATCCATTTCTGAACTTATCGTAGGAAGAGTCAACAAAAATAACCGTATCGTACTTACTGATCAACGCTGCATCTTCTATTTGCAATTGATAGCGGAATTCATAATCTATAAAATCATACCCGTTGCCGCTGATCATCTCGACAAATTTCCACCCCAGGCCGTCATCACTGCGACCGCTGTTGCCAATACCGATGAGCAGTGTTTTATTTATATCAATCTTTAAATCTTTCATCCACCAGTTCTCCGTCATAATTATATAATTCAAATTTCAATGGCATTTTCCCCATTGCCTGTGTAGCGCAACTAAGGCACGGATCATAAGCCCGGATAGCCACTTCCACCTGGTTCAGCATACCATCCGTAATTGTTCCTTTTCTGTCGATCACATTTTTAGCTACCCAATTTACCGCGGTATTCAGTGCATCATTATTATTGGTAGTAGACACGATGAGGTTGCAGCGGGTTATCATTCCTTTTTCATCCACTTCATAGTGATGAGTAAGTGTGCCTCGCGGCGCTTCGATGATCCCGATTCCTTTTAACCGCGATACGCCTTTTCTTTCCAGGTCATCTCCCATTATTTCATCATCATTCAAAAGCATTTTCATTTGTTCTGCGCAATGCAGTATTTCGATTAATCTCGCCCAATGAGAATACAATGTACTATTGTTTACCCGCTTTCCCGTGAATGCAATAAAATCCTGTCTTGCTTTCTCAGCCAATGGAGTAGGAATAAAACTGCAGATGTTCATTCTCGCAAGCGGCCCTACCCTGTTCCATCCTTTTTCTCTGCCTATTTTTTTCAGGTAAGGAAATTTCATGTAAGACCACTGAGCTACCGCTTCAGAAAAATATTCCTGGTAAAGATCAGTAGAAATATCATCAAGCGTAATGTTTCCCTCACTGTCGATGGCTCTTAATTTACCATCATACATATCCAAACCTCCTTCATTATTCACCATTCCCAAATGACCGGATGGGAATTGGGCAAACTCATCTACAAACTTTCGGTTCTTTTCATGATAACCTTTTATAAAATCAACCATCGCCAGTGACCATTCAATCATCGTATCTATGTTCTCGATATTTTTTCCATCTAAAAAATATTCCCGCTCTTCTTTTGTAAAAGTTTTGTGCACACCACCCGGCACAGCAAGAATGCCATGAATTCTTTTTCCCGCAACCGCTTTAATGATTTCCTGCCCGAATTTTCTCATTGTTATTCCCTTGATGGCAAGGTCCCTGTTTTCAACGGCAACAGCTACTATATTTCTTTTTTCAACAGGTGCATCAACGCCAAATAAAAGATCAGGAGAAGCGAGATAGAAAAAATGCAAAGCATGTGATTGAAACACCTGCCCGTAATGCATCAGTCTGCGCAATTTCGTAGCCGTAGGTGAAAGATCTTTTGGGTCAACACCAACAATTTGATCAATTGCTTTGGCTGCTGCAAGATGATGACTGACGGGACAGATGCCGCAAAGTCTTTGTACCAGCACAGGCGCTTCCCAGTAAGGATGCCCCTGCAGAAACCGTTCAAAGCCACGAAACTCAACAATGTGAAAAAAAGAATCTTTCACCTGTCCGTACTCATCGAGATGTATTGTTACCCTGCCATGGCCTTCCACTCGTGTTACAGGATCTATCGTAATTTTTTTGCTCATATTGTTTTTGGAAAAATTAGTTTAGATAATATTTTTTTAATTGCCATAATATTTTGAAAGGAGGGCCAAGATTGTAACGATCATAATCAATTTTTACCATCCCGATATTTGGGGTGAAATAGTACCAATCATTATATTCAATATTAGGCCCAACATAGTGATGATAAATTTGGAAACCATTCTTGAAAGAATTATACAGGGTATTAATTGTAGGCTGAACTGTAACACGAAAGCTGTCAATTAGAAGCAATTTCCCATCCCATCTTTGCTCATCATCAAAGGGAACCAAAAATATTTGTCGTGGAAAGTTCAAATAATATTCATTTGATGAATATAATGTGTCAAAAACTTTTATTGTATCTCCAACAATTCTTACATAATTAAAATCCTTCCCCCAGGGATATTCATACTGCCATATATATGCGTCAACTCCATCTGCGAGTTTTTTAATTCCCACTATAGTAACTTTTACCATATAATTTTTGACATCAGGGTAATTCGAGGTTGAATCATATACTTCATACTCCCAATAATTGCCGACTTTATTTGGAAAATATTCAGATGCTGCTTTATTTGGTGTCGTATCTTTTTTGCAGGAAGAAAACAAGATTCCAATTAAAAGCGTTTTAATAATATTCCAGCAAATTTGCTTCATCAAAATTTTTTTATTAAATCTGTTCCAAACGATTTGACACATTAACCATTTAAAGCGTTGCATTTGTTCGTGTGAGCGGAGGTCTTTTGCCGAACTTAAAAAAATTTTGAGTGACATGAGGCAAAAAGACCTCGTTCGAACGGCAGCTTTTATTTATTCCCAATTCTCCTTTCAATCTTTTTTAATCCAACAAATCATGGTTCTCTAATCATACTTAAATTCAGAATAAAGGATCGAATACTCTTCTCCCCATAAAATATTTTTCACCACCTTCCATATATAATTAGCATCCGGCGGACAACCCGGAATGTAGTAATCAATTTTCACGATCTCATTGCAGGCATACACCCTGTCCAGAATTTTTGGAAGATCTTCATGGTAAGGCACAATGTTATTGCCCGGCTCATGTGTAGGTGAGTTCAAATAAGCTTCTTCCAAACATTCACTTAACGGAATTGAATTTCTCATGGTGGGCAAACCACCCCAGATAGAACATTCGCCGATTGCAACAAGTATATCGCAGTGCTCCCGGAAATTGCGAAGTGTCTCTATATTTTCCGAATTACAGCAACCCCCTTCAATAATGCCGAGGTGACAGCGTGTCCTAAATTTTTTAAAATCAGTAAGCGGCGATTTGTCAAATGAAACCAACTCAATCAGATCGAGTAGCTCTGTATCTATATCCAGCATGGACATATGACAACCAAAACAACCAGCCAAAGAAACCGTTGCGATTATTTTTTTATTCATCGCAGCAGGTTTTTTAATATTCGGCATTTGCTGACTGTATTTCTGCTGTACAGATTCAAGATCAAACTTCCTGTCGCCAAACGGCTCCGCTATGCTTACGCCTCTTACGATGATAGCACCGGTCGGGCAAATATTCATCGCGTTGATGGCTTGCTCTTCGGACAATTTAGCTTCCTGTTCATAATCCACACCTACAAAAGTTTCGTTACCGCGGTTTTGATAAGTAAAAACTTTTTTGCCGTCATCCGTCAACACATCTACAACACATCTCAGGCATTTGATACAACGATTGTGTTCCAGGATCAACCGCTTGGGTTTGAAGTCAATCAAACGATCTTTAAATAAATGCTGAAAACGTGTGGAAGAAACGCCCAGTTCATAACCCATATGCTGCAGATCGCAGTTACCGCTTTTTTCACAAGCGGGACAAACATGGTTTCCTTCTGCGAACATCATTTCCACCAGTGCCTTTCTTGTATCCTTTAATTCAGGATTATTTACTTCAACTGCCAGGCCTTCCGTTACTTTTTCCGTACAAGCCGGTCCATATTTTCCATTGATCTTGCAGGTGCACACACGACAAGTGCCCAGCGGAGGTTCGATGTGTTCGTAATAGCAAAGTGACGGGATGAAAATTCCATTTTCCTTTGCTACGACAACAAGGTTCTTACCTTCTTCCGCTTGTATATTTTTTCCGTCTATTGTTATATTTACCTTTTTTGCCATAAATATTGTTGTTGTTCAGACTTAATTTCTTTTTCGTGAATCCTTAATCGTGAAACGTGAATTATTCACCATTCACAATTGACAATTGACGATTCAACATTCATATTTTATATTTCTCATACTCTTTGGTAGCTGCATCCATATCAAATTCGAGATTCAATCCATTGAAATTTTTATCCAGCTTGCCGGCGAAATAATCATGAAACTTATCCATTGCATTGATCAAACTGTTAGTCGCAGTTTTCCCCAACCCGCAGCGGCTTGTGTTTTTCATGATCACTCCCCAATCTTTCAATTCATGAAGATCATTTTCTGTTGCCAGTCCGTTCTTCAATCGTTCCAGTTTTCTTTGAATAATAAAATTGCCGGCCCTGCATGGCGTGCAGATACCGCAGGATTCGTGTTTAAAGAATTCAGAAAAATTCATTAACACTTTTACAAGATCACGTTGCTTATTAAAGATCATAAATGAACCGCCGCACCTCAGATCTTTTCTTGCCAGCAGGTCGAGCATGGATATGCGACGGAATTTTTCTTTAATGGAAATACATTCGCCGGAAGGGCCACTTACCTGCATGTAATAAGGATCATCGGCTTCACAGAGTTCCAGCAATTCGGCTACCGTCATTCCCCATTCAATTTCAAAAATGCCGGGAAGTTTACAATCACCGGACACACTGATAAGTTTAGTACCGGGCGAACCGGGAATGCCGAGCTTCAAATATTCCGAAGCTCCCATTTCAATAATCCGTGCAGCCGCACAAAACGTTTCTACATTATTAATAACAGTTGGTTTTTGTAAATACCCTCTTTCAACCGGGAAAAACCATTTGGTACGCGGCTCACCACGTTTTCCTTCCAGCGATTCAAGCAATGCTGTTTCTTCTCCGCATACATAAGAGCCGGCGCCCATTTGTACCCTGATATCAAAATCAAACCCTTTGATCTTTCCACAATCTTTACCCAGCAACCCAGCTTCATGATACTGGTATATGGCTTCGTCCAGTTTTGGTTTCAGCCACCAGTATTCGCCACGCAGATATATAATGCCATGTGATGCACCAATTGTATAACCGCAAACGATCATGCCTTCAATTAAAGAAGCTGCCTGCGAATTCGTCAGCACACGATCTTTAAATGTTCCGGGCTCTCCTTCATCGGCATTGCATACTACAAATTTTGGTTTAGCCGGCTGCACTCTTGCCGCATCCCATTTTTTCCATGTAGGATAATAGGCACCGCCACGACCTGCGAGTTCTGAATTTTTTATTTCGCTGATCACTCCTTCCGGTCCCAGTTTTTGCAGTTTTGCCAGCGCTGCCCCGGCGAAGGATTTCTTAAAGAAAACAGTTTTATTATTGGCGGGGGTGTACCGGATATTATCAGCCGGTGCATCACAAATAGATTCCGGTGTGGCGCCGTTCTTTAATTTTGAAATAATATCTTTTACCTTGATCGCATTCAGATTGGTGAAAGGATAAAAATTTATCAATGCAGCAGGTTCCTGGTCACTAAGACCAATGCAAGGTGTGAGGAAAAGACCAAACGTCCCGCTGCGATCAACCGAACCAAACACGGTACCTGTTTCTCTTTCAAAAGTTTCTTTGATACGGTTGAATCCCTTGATGTCGGACACTATACTATTATTAAGATAGATGGTGTACTTACCCGTAGGTCTGTGATGAAAAAAATGATAAAAAGAAACTACACCTTCCACTTCGATCTCAGAAATATTGTACGCGGCAGCAAGTTGCCTGACAGCTTCATCACTAATATGTCCCGCTGATCTCTGAAGTTCCCATAGCCTATTGAGCATTTGAGTTCGTGCAGGTTCTTTAAATTCTGTTATAGTAGGATCAGTCATAAACTATCTTCTTAAAAGTTTTTTTGGTTGAAGAGTGCAAAAACCGGCTTGTAAAAGAGGCAAATCATTTTTCATAATTCTTCCTCTTGATGGAGTGGCCGCTAAGCTATTTACAACATGCAATCTGAATTATGATATTTATCATGCTACTACGTAACAATGAACATGGCGGTAACCTTTCAGTTGCGAATGTTAACAACAATTCCCGGTTTTCCTTGTATCCTGCATCTTGCGTTTTGCTATTGCAAGACTGCCATGACGAATATCATCTCTAACTATGATGCAATTTATCCTGCGTTTCCCTCTTATTATCAATATTTACAGCGCAAAAAATGATAGTATGAAAAAGCTTTTGATCATGGTATTCGCCATTATATCGATTCCATTTATTTGTTTGGCTCATCCCGGTCATGGATCTACTGATGGATATACCATCACTCATTATTTCGTTGAACCGCAACATGCCATATTCACGTGGAGTTTTTTAATGGCAAGTTTTTTTTTAGTCAGTTTTTATAAATTGAAAAGAAAAAGATCAAGATAAGAAAGCGTTAAACAATTTTTAGAAATCAAAAATCTACGAAAATGTGTGCAACATGCGGATGCGGAACAGATGACCATGCAACGATCCATGTTCATGATCATACACATCATTCTCATAATGGTAAACAGAATGGACATTCACATACCCATTCACATCAAAAAACTACGCTTGACATTGAAAAGGACATTTTGTATCAAAACAATTTGCTGGCAGAAAGAAACCGTGGCTATTTTGAAGCAAAGAATATACTGGCTTTAAACTTAGTCAGCTCACCGGGATCAGGGAAAACAACCCTGTTGGAAAAAACGCTGACCGGTATGAAAAGCCAGTTGGATTTTTTTGTTATTGAAGGAGATCAGCAAACTAGTAATGACGCCGATCGCATTCATGCAACAGGTACCAAAGTAACGCAAATAAATACAGGCAAGGGTTGTCATCTTGATGCACACATGATCCTTCATGCATTGGAAGGAATGAAACCAACCGAAAACTCTGTGCTTGTTCATTGAAAATGTCGGTAACCTCGTTTGCCCGGCCATGTTTGATCTTGGTGAAAAAGAAAGAGTAGTGATCATGAGTGTGACGGAAGGTGACGATAAGCCTTTGAAATATCCGGATATGTTTTATTCATCTACCCTTTGCATTATAAACAAGACCGACCTGCTTCCTTATGTAAATTTTGATATGCAAAAAACTAAAGAATATCTGCACCAGGTAAATCCAAAGCTTGCTGTTATCGAACTAAGTTGCACGACAGGGGAAGGAATGGAACAATGGTATGACTGGCTGTTGTTCAAACGAATTCACCCGATAACGGTGCTGTAATTTTTTTATGACAACCTATCACATCCATATCAACGGCCAGGTACAGGGCGTAGGCTTCAGGCCATTCGTGTACAAGCTGGCTGAAAAAATGGGAATAGATGGATGGGTGAGCAATACAAACGACGGAGTTCATATTGAGTTCAATGCCACACCGGGCATGGCGGCTCAATTTTATCATGCGATCATCAATACTGCCCCGGTAAATGCGATCATCACGGATCATCGCATTCATGAAATTGCTTCAAAAAAATTTTCATCCTTTATAATCAAAGAAAGCTTTCCGGCCAACCGACCCGATTTATTACTAACGCCTGACATTGCCATTTGTCCTGAATGCAAAAAAGAAATTTCGGAAAATAACAATCGCTGGTATAATTATCCTTTTACAACCTGCCTTAATTGTGGTCCCCGTTATTCCATCATCACCGGTTTACCCTATGACCGGGAAAATACAACAATGGTGACGCTCGCAGAATGTGAAAATTGTGCGACAGAATATAATGATGTACACAATCGCAGGCATTACAGTCAAACCATTTCCTGTTCGCAATGTGCCATACCCATGCATTTGTATAATGCAGGCGGGGAAGAAATAAATACTGAACAGAATGTAATTCTTGCAGAGGTAAATCGACTTCTTCATGAAGGAGGCATCATTGCGGTGAAAGGAATTGGCGGCTACTTGTTACTATGTGATGCGACAAATGAATTTTCAATAACCACACTACGTAAAAGAAAACATCGTCCAGCTAAACCATTTGCATTGTTGTATGCCGATGTCGAAATGGCAAAAGCAGATGCGGAAATACACAGAATTGAAATTGAAGCGCTGCTGGACAAATCCGCCCCTATTGTTCTTTGCAAACTAAAAACACGTAGCGGCAACAATATTTGCCCAGATCTTATCGCTCCCGACTTAACCAAGATAGGGATCATGCTTCCCTATACACCGTTGTTATTATTGATTGCAAAAAGTTTTGATAAACCGCTTATTGCTACCAGTGGTAATGTCAGCGGCTCCCCGATCATTTATAAAGACAATGATGCACTGAGTTCGCTTAATGACATTGCCGATTACATTCTCACTTATGATCGTGAAATAGTAGCACCGCAGGATGACAGTGTGATGCAGTTTACGTCAACCGGTCAAAAAATTATTTTAAGGAGAAGTCGCGGGTTGGCTCCCAATTATTATCCGAACCCTTTTCAATATTCAAACGAATCGGTACTGGCTATGGGAGGTGAACTGAAATCTTCTTTCGCTATTCTTAATCATCACAATTTATATACAAGCCAGTTTTTGGGTGACCAGGCAAATCTTGAATCTCAAAATGCATACACAGAAACGCTTGATCACATGCTGCAACTATTGCAGGCAAAACCAGGCCGGATCCTTATTGATAAGCATCCGGGGTATTTTGTTTCATTGAATGGAAAAGAAAAAGGTTTACTAGAAAATATTCCTATTACTTCCATTCAACATCACAAAGCGCATTTTGGGGCAGTGCTGGCAGAAAATGATTTACTAAGGACCGGAGATTCTGTGCTGGGCATTGTATGGGATGGCACCGGTTATGGTGATGATGAACAAATATGGGGAGGAGAAATTTTTATTTATGAGGAAGGACAAATGGATCGTGTGGCTCATCTCGATTATTTTTCGCAATTGCTGGGTGATAAGATGAGCCGGGAACCCAGGTTATCCGCATTAAGTCTTTTCAAAAATTTTACTGCCAAACAAAAAATATTGGAAAAACATTTTTCCGACGAAGAATGGAAATACTACCAGAAAGGAATTCAACAGCCACACCAGTTACTAACCAGCAGCATGGGCCGTTTACTGGATGGACTTGCATCTGTATTAGGCATTTGCCAGCATAATTCGTACGAAGGTGAAGCAGCCATGAAACTGGAAGCCGAAGCCTGGAAGCACAGGCATTATTCATTCGAATATTATCCGTTGCCGTTGATCAATAAACGCATCGATCACAGCGTGATGCTCTCTTATATTTTAGAAGATTTGGAAGAAAGGAAAGAAACGTCTTTCATCGCCTGGAAAATATTTTGTTCGCTTGCAAAAGCAATAGAAAACATCAGCGAATATTTTTCAATAGATAAAATTGCTTTTAGTGGCGGCGTATTTCAAAATGAATTGCTGACTGAACTGATCATTGAATTGCTTTCACAAAAAAAAGAACTATACTTTCACCAACAGCTTAGCCCCAATGATGAATGTATTGGCTTTGGACAAATTGCCTGTTATGAATTGTACAAAAAAAGTCTGCAAACATTCCACAAAGAAGAAAAAAAACTGGTTACCAAATATTGATAAATAATACCATTGGGACTCTTTCCGGTTGATTAACATCATAGCATCTTCCTGCCTTAAATATTAACTTCAGAGCCCAAACCGGCCAGGGTAACTTATGAGCATCAGAATATTTCTTTTTATTCAATACTGATTGTATTTTCTTTATTCGGGTCAGCATCAATTTTCGCTCAAAAAGAATATTATATTCCCAAAGCATTGATTATCCCGATTCATGATCAAAAAAATCAGTTGCATATTTCTGCAGGTCGCGGTGGCGGTTACGATTTGAACTTATCGTACACGGTTACAAATCATCTTGCCCTGTTTACGGCAGGAACTTACGACAGGGGCACCAAGAAAAGGTTAATGTTATTGGGTGGTCACAACAATATTAAAAAAGATGATCGTGTGCTGAAAGCTGGGCTTGGCCTTTTTTATAAATGTGGGCCGCACGGCATCCTGGAAACTTATGCAGGCGCAGGCTATTACAGCGTGAAAAACTATTGGTATTTTGATATTGAATATCCGGGTGACGGCACATGGGCTAATTTTTGGAATGTATTCTCACAAATAAATATTTCCGCGGAAGGAGCCAAACACGAATGGACAGCAGCTCTCAGGTTGTCTTATAACAAATACACTAAGTTTGAATTTTTTGATGGCTCGTACAGTGACTTACCACAAAGCTATAAGGCCTTTGGGGAATTACCGCAGATCCTGTGTTGAGCTATAGCTATAAATTAAATAATATAAAATTTAACGGGCAATTTGGAGCGTCATTGCCTCTGACAAAAGTAAGAGTTATGGAGAAAGTAACTTATGTTAATCCACTTTCAGTCTTACGATATCCCGGCGACAAAATTGGTTTGGCAACCGTTTTAGGCCGACTGGCCATCCAGTACAACCTTAATCTAAAAAATAAATAACAAAAGGCGCAGGGTAACAAGAATCATAAGCCGTCTTGACTTTCCGCACAAGTATTTAAGATGTCTATGTAATAATTTTAGCATGATATCTTATTCCAATAATACGAATGTTTAAAAATCAAGTTTACCCAATATGTGTTTAGCTATTCCCGGTAAAATAATTTATGTGGACGAACAAAAAGATAAGGTCTTTCGCCGGGGAAAGGTTTCGTTCGGAGGAATCAGCAAAGATGTAAATCTGAGCATGGTGCCGGAAGCTGTTCCCGGTGATTATGTGCTGGTGCATGTTGGAGTGGCTATCAGTAGAATTGATGAAGAAGAAGCGCAGAAAACATTTGAATACTTACACCAGATGGGAGAAACGGATGAAATGAAACCCCTAAATCCCCTGGAGGGCGGTTTAGAATCTTGAAAAAAAGAAATTGACTCCTTCCCTTTAGGGAAGGCGAAAGAATAAATGATACAACTTTATAAAATTGGGATGGGCCCATGAAATATTTATCAGAATATAGAGACCCTGAATTAGTAAAAGACTATTTGGAAGAAATATTTCGCATCACCACAAAGCCATGGACGCTGATGGAGATCTGCGGCGGACAAACACATAGCCTTGTGAAGAATGGAATTCTCGAAATGTTGCCAAAAGAAATTACGATGGTGCATGGCCCGGGTTGCCCTGTTTGTGTAACCGGTGTTTCCGTAATTGATGAGGCTATCTGGCTGGCCCAACAACCAAATGTTATTTTCACTTCGTTTGGGGATATGTTGCGGGTACCCGGTTCAAAAAAAAGTTTGCTGGAAGTAAAAGCAACCGGCGCCGATGTACGGATTCTTTACTCGCCTATTGAAGCATTGCAGCTGGCAAAAGAAAATCCAGATAAAGAAATTGTTTTTTTTGCCGTGGGTTTTGAAACAACGGCTCCCGCAAATGCATTGAGCGTGGTGCAGGCAGATAAAATGGGAATCGAAAACTATTCGATCCTGGCATCACATGTATTGGTGCCACCTGCTATGGAAGCAATTTTAAGTGATGAAGAAAATAAGATCGATGGCTTTCTCGCTGCCGGTCATGTGTGCACCATTATGGGAATTGATGAATATTACCCCATCGCAGAAAAATACAAAACGCCGATCGTGGTTACAGGATTTGAACCGGTTGATCTACTTCAGGGAATTTTGATGACTGTACAACAATTAGAAAAAGGAGAATGGAAAGTAGAGAACCAATATGCAAGAACTGTTTTAAGAGAAGGCAATCGTCTGGCTAAAGAAACGATAGATGAAGTATTTGAAATAAATGACCGCACCTGGAGAGGGATCGGTTCCATTCCGAAAAGCGGGTATGAAGTAAATGATCGTTACAAAAAATACAATGCACGATTGAAATTTAAGATCGATATTCCCGAAGCAAAAGAAAATAAAGATTGCATCAGCGGTCAAATTATGAAAGGATTAAAAAAACCTTTTCAGTGCCCGAACTTTGGAAAAGCATGCAAACCGGAACACCCCCTGGGCGCACCAATGGTAAGCAGTGAAGGTGCTTGCGCAGCGTATTATCATTACAGCAATGTGAATCATGAGGCGTGAGACATTAGTGCTTGAAACCCTAACTCACGATTGACGTCTCACGATTCACGATAAGAAAATTTAAACTAAATGAATCTACAATGCCCCATACCGAAATTTGATTTTGACGTGATCACTCTTGGTCATGGCGGCGGTGGGTTGCTTACACATAAACTTTTACAAAGCGGTGTATTTGATGTTTTAAAAAATGAATGGCTGGATCAGCAGCATGACGGCGCCAGTTTTGAATTGAATGGAAACGTCGCATTCAGTACGGACAGTTATGTCATCTCTCCCATCTTTTTTCCCGGTGGCAACATTGGCGAACTGGCGATCAATGGAACCGTAAATGACCTGGCTATGTGCGGAGCCATTCCGAAATATCTTTCACTTTCATTCATTATTGAAGAAGGATTAACGATGGATGAATTTTGGAATGTCTTAGTCAGCATTAAGGAAGCAGCGCAAAAAGCAAATATAAAAATAGTAACCGGCGATACGAAAGTTGTTGAAAAAGGAAAAGGAGATAAATTATTCATCAACACGTCAGGCGTTGGTTTCATTCATCCAAAGGCAAAGATTCACCACAATCGCATTGAAGCCGGGGATAAAATTATTGTCAGCGGCAGCATCGCTACGCATGGCATGGCTATCATGAGTGTAAGAAAAGGATTGGAATTTGAAACAAATATTTTGAGTGATACAGCTCCGCTCAATCATGTCACAAAGAGTTTGCTTGATGTTTTCGGAGAGCAAATAAAATTCTTTCGCGATCCCACAAGAGGCGGTGTCGCTTCCGTACTGAATGAAATTGCTGAATTGACAAAACTCGGATTTAAAATAAATCAAACCACAATGCCGATTGACGAACAGGTTGAAAGTGCCTGTGAAATGCTTGGCTTTGACCCACTTTATGTAGCCAATGAAGGAATCTTTTTAGCCATTGTAAAAAATGAGATCGCTGAAGAATTTTTAAAAATGCTGCAGCAGGATGAAAACGGCGTGAATGCAAGGATCATCGGAGAAGTTACCAAAGATCACCCGGGGAAAGTTGTTTTGAAAAGTCGCATTGGTGGCCACAGGATAGTAAACTATTTGACCGGTGAACAACTGCCGAGAATCTGTTGACAAAACAAAACCCCTGCCTGTTGCAGGGGTTGTTTTCAACCGTCCGGATACGAATCCAATCTTATCTTTTCGCTACATCGAACTTGCGGAAAATTGATTTCACCGCATTATTGATCTCTTTACTTGTAAGGTTATGACTGTTCACTTCATTGGTGGTCCAACCCTGCCAGATCTCTTTGCTTGTTTTCGTATCCGTCATAGTGATCGTTACGGTTCCTTCTCTGATCGATGTTTCATAATCATTATAACCCATAAATTGAGAAGGATAATACACGCTGTAAAAACGGCGGGCATAGGGGTTATAAAAAGCTACGAACAAATGGGCGGCTGTAAACGGGGTCATTCTGAGAACGGCTGCCTCTTTCCACGAGTACGTCATAGCTGATCAGAGCATCAGGATCTTTGCTGTTCATTCTCCATCCTTCTTTTGTTAATTCTCTTGAAACAGCTTCTTTAAACTTCTGTTCCATCAATTCATTGCTCCTGTTTCGATCTTTATCTTTATCGTCTTTGCTTCCCTTATCAACCCATGCAAAAGTCTTGTAACTGCTCAGGTCAACACTGTCATCTTTTTCCACGTGAACAGGAGACGAACAGCCCACGATCATTAATGCCGATACCGCAATGCTTCCAATTAATTTCCACTTCACTGTTTTCATAAGTTGCGTTTTTAGTGATTCAATTGTTGTCACTCTATTAAACGGAAAAAATTCCTCCAGGCTTATTAAAGCATTGTGAAAGTTTGGTCCGGGGAAGGTTTCAGGCCGCAAGTTTTAGACCATCACGAAAAAATTCAGTGTTGTCAACCAAAAGTGAGCCTGGATTGTATTGACAGGATTTATGGTAAGCCGGTCTCAAAATGCCGCTCGGGGATCTGTACATCCATGAAACCTTTTTTCAGAAGGCGCTGTTGAAAATCCATTTGAACATTATAGTCACCGTGAACAAGAAATAAAGTTTTAACCTGTCTCGGATCCTGGCAGGCCAGCCATTGGCAAAGGTCTTCATAATCGCCATGTGCACTCATACTTCTTATGGCGCCGATCTCCGCATGCACTTCGTGCCGCACACCAAAAATCCCAACCTCTTTCTCCCCTGCCATCAATCTTCCTCCCAAAGAATTAGGTTCGCAATAGCCGGTAAGCAAAATGGAGTTATGGCTGTTTTCAATATTGTTGCTGATATGATGCTTTACCCTTCCGGCATCCGCCATACCACTGGCTGAAATGATCACGCAGGGTTCATTGCGAAAATTCAAAAGTTTTGACTGGTCAACTGTTTTTACATATGTCAGTCCTTTGAAAGAAAAAGGATCACTATCTGTCTCTAAAACTTTTTGAAGTGTTTTATTAAAATACTGAGGATATTTTTTTACAATATCCGTTGCTTCAATGCTCAAAGGACTGTCCAAAAAATAATCAAGATCAGGCAGGCGTTTTTCGATTTCCAGTTGATTTAGTATATATAAAATTTCCTGCGTTCTGCCTACACTGAAAGCGGGTATAATAAGCTTTCCTTTTTTCTGCAAACAGGTTTTGTCGATCCATTGCAATAACATATCGGGTGTAGTAAACGTAAGATCATGCAAACTGTTCCCGTACGTGGATTCGATCAAAATATATTCGGCTTGCGAAAACGTTTCGGGTGATTTAAGGATCACATCGCGGTAGCGGCCCACATCGCCGCTGAAAGTAATGCGGCGCTCTTTGCCATCTTCATTGATCTTCAAATGAACACAGGCGCTGCCTATTATATGGCCCGCATCGGTGAATAAAGCCTGCACGCCATCAATAACATCAAACCATTGCCCGTATTCGACCGATACAAAATGATCAAATGATTCCTGCGCATCTTCTTTTGTATATAATGGACGGAGATACGGCTGACCGTTGGCCGCTCTTCTTTTGTTTTCATACTTCACATCGTCTTCCTGTATCTCTGCAGAATCGAGTAGCAATACTTTTGTAAGTTCGTTGGTGGCAGGCGTGCAAAATATTTTTCCCGCAAAACCTTCTTTCACCAATTTCGGGATGAGCCCACAATGGTCCACATGTGCATGAGACAGTATCATTACATCCACTTGCGCTGCATCAAAACCAAACTCACGGTTCAGAGCATCCGTTTGCCCTCCCATTCCCTGGAACATACCACAATCCAATAAAACTTTCTTTCCGCTCTTTAACGTAACCAAATGTTTCGAGCCGGTTACAGTTCTTGCCGCGCCGTGAAATGCTATTTTCATAACTATCCTTTGCTTTTTACTTTTTACTTTTTTACTTTAAACGACCATGTAACGTAGAATTCTGCGATCCATAGTCCTTCGTCATTTTTTCCGACAGATTTTGCTCTAACTGTTTTCGCTTCCCCTGTTGCAATTGCCTGCTCAACTGCTTCTTTTATCAGCAAGCCATCACTGCAAACAAATTCCGTTTTGCCTGTGGCTTTTTTAAAATACTCCGACTCCACTTTTACCACCAGCATGGATACAGGCAGACTTCTTTTATAAGAGTGCATCATACTCAGTGCTCCCGTGCTCATTTCTGCCGCCATGCTTAAACAGGCAAAATACGTGGAACGAAAAGGATTTTTCGTAAACCATTTATAAGGTACGGTAACCTTGCAATGCTCTTCATCTATTTCTTTTATTCTTACACCAGCAAAAAATGCATTAGGCAAACGTGAAAGTAAAAACATCCTGGACTTTACAGGATGCTTCAGCATTTTTAAAACTGCTGAAGTGTTTGCATTCATTGCTCTTTGTATTGTTTGGGGTCCAGTGCTGACGGACTCCAGTCTGTAAAAAATTCTATGACCTTGTCATGATCATAACTTTTCTTTCCGTTTTCAAGGTACCATGAATTCTGCGTTTGTATCAATTTGCCATTTTCATCCAATACAAGAAAAACAGGAAAACCAAATCGCTGGGGGTAACCATACTTCGCCAGCAACCTGGCATTGAAGTTTTCCTTGCTGTAATTCATATGATACACCACGTAGTCCGCATTGACTATAGAATCAATTTTTTCATCCTTCGTAATAAAATCATTGAATCTCATACACCAGATACACCAGTTGCCACCGACCTCGATAAATACATTCTTATTTTCTTCCTTTGCTTCCTTGACAGCCCGGGAAACTTGCTGCTCTGCATTTTCTTCCGGCTTATATAAATGAAATTGAGCCAGGTCCTGTGCATGTATAAAAAAAGAAGTGGTCAACGTTATCAATAATACAGCGATCTTTTTCATGAAACTTTTTTTATGTTATCAAATTTCAACCTGGTTTCTTAATATGTCTTCAAACTGATCCGGCTTCCTGATCAAAAAAGGTTTTCCTTCCTTAACCATCACTTCCGCAGGTTTGTATCGCGAATTATAATTGGAAGACATTTCAAAACCATAAGCCCCTGCGTTGTAAAAAACAAGATAATCACCTTCCCTTACTTCATGTAATAAACGATCAGAAGCAAACGTATCCGTTTCACAAATGTATCCGGTAACCGTGTATACTTTTTCCTGGCCTTCGGGGTTGGAAATATTTTCAATATGATGATAGGCGTCGTACATCATCGGGCGAATTAAATGATTCAACCCGCTATTCACTCCGACAAATACCTGGTGGCCGTTATCTTTTATCACATTCGCCTGCGTAATTAAATAACCACATTCGCTCACCAAAAATTTTCCCGGTTCAAACCACAACTGGTATTTTTTTCCGTTCACAAAAAGATGCGACTCGACATAGGCTTTCAATTTTTTTGCAATGTGTGCCACATCTGTTTCTTCGTCGCCGGGTTCATAAGGCACTTTAAAACCGCCGCCAAGATCAATGACCATAAGATCGGGGAAGTGAGGCACGAGTTCCGACAAGACCTTGATGCCATGCACAAACACATCAGCATCTTTAATATCGCTGCCTGTGTGTATATGAAGTGTCTTTACTTTTATTTCATATTTTTCAATAACAGCGAGCAATTGGCCAAGCAGGTCCACCGGTATTCCGAATTTACTTTTTTCATGACCCGTTGAAATTTTAAGATTACCTCCTGCAAGTATATTGGGCCTGATCCTTACACCAACGGGATAACTAGTTCCCGAATTTCTTTCCGAATTTTTCAAAGTTCGAGAGACTGTCAATATTGATATGCACTCCATAACTTGCTACTTCTTCAATTTCTGCAAACGAAATTCCGTTGGAAGTGTAAAGAATTTTTTCCTTGGGCACACCTGCGTGAATAGCCAGTTTTACTTCATTCACGCTGCTGCAATCAATGCCGCACCCAAGTGAGTTGATATATTTTAAAATACTGACATTGGTTAATGCCTTGCAGGCGTAAAAAAAATTTGTGTCAATAATGGAAAAGGCAGCCGTTAACTTTATATACTGCTCTTTTATCTTTTCTGCGTGGTATACATAAGCAGGTGTTCCGAACTCCTTTGCAATATCGATCAATTGCTGCCCTGGTAAACTTTCTGACATAATCAGCGAATTTACTTTGCTTCTTATAAAAAAACTGAATAAGTTTTATTTTTATTTACCACGGAGACATGGAGGAAGATGCAGAGCTACACAGAGAAAAAATATATGCCCTCCGTGCTTCTGTATGCCCTTCGTGCCTCTGTGGTAAATTTCAGAAACAATTTTTAAAGATATATTTATGTATGATCACACAAAAACTCATTAATGAAATCAGTTATCGTATCATTGGTTGTGCTATTGAAGTACACAAACATATTGGGCCGGGTCTTTTGGAATCAGTATATCATAGTTGCATGATGGATGAATTTTTGAGAAATGATCTCTCATTTCAATCGCATGTTGCTGTACCGATCAACTACAAAGGAAAGAATTTAGCCGAGCCGCTGAGGCTTGATCTGTTGGTTGAAGATGTAATAATTGTAGAATTAAAAGCAGTCGAGACAATGCATCCTGTCTATTCAGCACAATTACTTTCTTATTTGAAACTGGCAGAAAAACCAAAAGGTTTATTGATAAACTTTCATACCGAGAATATTTCCAAAAGCACGATCTCACTTGTTACAGAGTTATTTCGCAGCTATCCAAAATAGCTCCGTGTTTCTTTTATGTCCTCCGTGTCTCCGTGGTAAAAATTGAACTAACAGAGAATATTAACTCTCTTCCCCGTTCGGTTCCTCATCATTATTCACGATCAGTTCACCATTCTCGCCTACTATGAATGCAGAATTTCCGGAAGAAGCTTCATCTGGAGTTTCAGTTTTTTGTTCGGGCTGTTCTATGTAAGTAGGTTCAACCATCTGTTCCGCCAATACTTCGCGGATCTTTGGCAGATCTTCGGCAGAATTGATCCCGAAATAATCCATGAAATTCTTTGAGGTCTGGTACACCAGCGGGTGACCCGGCATCTTTTCATTGCGGCCACTGATAATGATCAATTCTTTCTCCAGTAGACGCTGTACCGTATAATCGCTGTTCACTCCGCGGATCGCTTCTATTTCTCCTTTTGTGATCGGTTGCTTATACGCAATGATGGCAAGCGTTTCAAGTGCCGCTGCCGATAAACGTTTTAAAAACTTGTCGCCATTCAGTTGGGCAATCGTTTTATGATACTCTTTCTTGGTAAGGAACTGCCAGCCGCCGCCACTTTGCTTTACTTCGAAAGGATAAAACTCTGAATTGTATTTTTCAACAATTCCGTCAATTGCTGCTTCCACCTGGTCAAGTGATATCTTTTCTTCCATAAAGCCAAAAGCATTGTTGATCAGCTCAACAATTTCCAAAGTGGTTAATGCTTTATCACTGGCGAAGATCAGCGCTTCAATATGCGGTATCAGGTTGTTTATTTCCATAGTATGTTTTATTTGTCATGTCGAACGGAACGCAGTGAAGTGAGACATCTCAAAGACTCTGGAATTTGAGATTCTTCGCTTCGCTCAGAATGACATTACCAAAGATCGAAAATACAATCAGAGAACTGAAGTTAGGCAATTCAATTATTAACATCGTGTGATGAAGAAAAGCATGAATCGACCTGGGTTCCCCCTTGAGGGGGACAGGGGGCTTTTATCCCTGCAGCGCCGCAGCGCCACCCACAATTTCACTCAGTTCGGTTGTAATGGCAGCCTGTCTTGCACGGTTGTAAGAGATCTTCAGCGCACGCAAAATTTCATTGGCGTTTTCGCTGGCTTTATCCATGGCCGTCATGCGGGCGCCATGTTCAGAAGCGTTCGAATCGAGAACGGCCTTATATAATTGAGTGTTGAGGATCCTGGGCATCAGTTCCGTGATCAGTTGCTCTTTTTCGGGATCAAAAATAAAATCTGCTTTAGTAGCTCCTTCTTTCCTTTTCACTTTGGGTATAGGCAAAAATCTTTCTGCCACGAACCGTTGCGTGGCTGCATTTTTAAATTCACTGTACACGATCTCCACCGCATCAAATAGTTTTTCTTCAAAAGCCTTCATCGCCGCCTGCGCCGCCTTTTGTACTTCTTCAAATTTTAAATGGAGAAAAATATCTTTGAACGTAGCATCAACCTTATAATTATTTTTCAAAAAATTTTCATACCCTTTTTTACCGATGCTCCAGATAGTAACATGGCCTTTGGCAAATTGTGACGCGTATTTTTCACTGATCGTTTGCTTGGCCAGCTTGATAAGATTGGAATTAAAAGCACCGGCCAGTCCGCGGTCACTGGTAATAACAATAAGCAACACTCTCTCTACCGGTCTTTCAGCCGCAAGGCTCATTCCCACACCGCCCTCGGTATTACTTACAATATTGCTCAGTAATTCCTGTAATTTTTTTGCATAAGGCCGCATTTGAATAATAGCATCCTGTGCACGACGCAGCTTTGCCGCACTCACCATCTTCATAGCCTTGGTGATCTGCTGCGAACTTTGCACTGATTTTATCCTGTTACGAACCTCTTTAAGTTGACCGGGCATATCTGGTTACTGGTTTCCTGTTACTGGTTATTTTATAGCGCCGCAAAAGTAACACCTTGCACTTGAAATTCCATCGTGAAAGTCAAATAATATGGCCTGCCTTTAAAGTCATCTTTCTTTTCCATTTGACTAATTTGACTTATATGACTCATTTGCCAAATCAACTAATCAACTGATCAACCGCCCCCCTCTCAGTCCTTAAGCACAAACTCTCTCTGCAAACCGTAGTTCACGACAACTCTTCCTCCCGCCCTCGTTCCGTCTTTGACAGTTGTTTTTGTTTCTTTTGAAAGAAGAAGCACAACAGGACCATTTACCAGGTTTGTTAATCTTTCTTCCGGAATGATAAGTTTTCCATTCACCGCCGTATCAATCTCGATAATATCGCGGCTGCGAAATGATGTATCTGTAGCGGTTACCCGTATATAATCTGTCGAATCAAGACCATTAAAATCAAATTTTATATCTCCGCGATGAATAACAGCCGGAACATCTGTCTGCAAACCAAATGGCCGGTATTCGAATTCTTCTTTATACTGCTTTTTATCGGCGTCTGTATATATAATGGTGTGAGAGCCGGTAAATCCGTCAGCAGGTTTTTGAATTTCATAATAAGTACCCGTAAGTTTGGCATTACCGGCAGGAACTTTTTCACCATCAAGAGTTAGCCCTTCCGGATCATCCAAAGCCGTCGCCATTCCATTCGGCCCATACATTTTAAATTGAAGATATACCGTTACCAGGCTGTCTCTCTCATTACCTTTTATCTTGTAATCAAAAAAAACAGGTGCTGCACCATCCTGGTTTTTGTTCCTGTCCTCATGATAGGTGCAGGAAGCAAAAATGACGAGGGAACATGTGGTTAAAAAATAAAAGGGTCTCACTTCAGATCGATTTTTTATTTTATCCCTTGCAAAATAAGTTAACTGGATAAATAATAAGTACTAAAACTTCTTACCGGCGTTTTTCGTAATTCAGCCGCCTGTTTTTTATGTTCGCCTGTATGGACTGGCCGGAATAAATCATGCCGGATATTTTTACAAACAAACCAGCAGGTGAAGCCGCAGGGACTTATTTGATTAACGTAAAAATGATTGGTAAGGTTCGGCATAAAAAATATAGTTCATAAACTGATTTTGAACACAGAACTATAGATATATTTGGCTGCTTCCCTGCTGTTCCAATAAAAAATCATTTCAATCGTCAGCTATAAATAAACCGACTCATGCAGCCAATTATTTCCGTAAAGAATGTAACCAAAAAATTTAAAGAAGTACTCGCCGTTGATGCTGTAAGCCTTGATGTAACGGCGGGCGAGATCTTTGCCTTCCTCGGTCCCAATGGTGCAGGCAAAAGTACCACCATTAAAATGCTCACTACTTTATTGCGACCTACTGAAGGATCGTTATTCTTAAATGGTCATGATGTAAACACCGAACAGGACGCAGCCCGCAAAGTTTTTGGTATCGTTTTCCAGGACCCCAGCCTCGATGATGAACTAACGGCGTTTGAAAATATGCAGTTGCATGCAGTGCTTTATGGTCTCGATAAAAAAACAATGATGAAGCGAACAGAAGAACTGCTGCAATTAGTAGAACTATGGGACAGGCGTAACTCTATTGTAAAAACATTTTCCGGTGGTATGAAAAGAAGACTGGAGATTGCCCGCGGGTTGTTGCATCATCCTAAAATTTTATTTCTTGATGAACCAACGCTCGGTCTCGATGCACAAACCAGAAACTTGCTCTGGAATTATATTCAGAAGTTGAATGAAAAAGAAGGAATGACCATATTTTTTACCACGCATTATTTAGGCGAAGCGGAAGCCATTGCTGATCGCATTGCGATCATTGATCATGGTAAGCTGGTAGCAATGGGTGATGTGGAAGAATTAAAAAATCAAACAGGCACTGAAAACCTCGAAGCTGCTTATCTCGAACTTACCGGCAAAACGGTGCGTGATGAAACACTGACCACCGCTGATGGCAGAAAAGAAATGATAAGAAATGTGATTGCAAGCAGGAGACGTTAACACCTCACCCCGCCTCGCAGGGCCCGGCACCCCTCTCCACAATGTGGAGAGGGGATGAGAGTGAGGTAAAAATAAAATTTATGAATACAGTATCTGTTTTATGGCTCCGGCAAATGAAACGCTACAGGCGTTCCGGGTTAAGAATGGTATTAAGTGTAGTGCAACCTTTAGTGTATTTGCTTACACTTGGTTTTGGCTTTAATGCTTTGTTTCAGCAGGCAGGCAGGGGAAGCTATATACAGTTTGTGGTTCCGGGTGTGGTGGCGCAAACCATTTTATTTACTTCCATTTTCTGGGGAATAAATATTATGTGGGATAAACAGTTTGGCTTTTTAAAAGAAACGCTTGTAGCGCCGGTGTCACGGTTAAAAGTGATGCTGGGCGGATCACTCGGTGGCGCCACTATTGCCGTGATACAGGGTATTGTTCTTTTTCTCATTGCCTTGATTTTCGGTTTTCATCCTTATAGCTGGAGCATGTTTGCGCTCAGCTTGCTTGTAATGGCCATGCTTGCTGTCACGATGGTAAGTTTCAGTTCAGGTATCGGCGCTGTGGTAAACGACATGCAGGGTTTTATGGCGATCACCAATTTTTTAGTGATCCCGCTTTTCTTTTTATCAAGCGCTTTGTTCCCGCTGGATAATGTACCCAAAGTGATGAAGATAATTGCTTACGCCAACCCGCTAACGTACGCAGTGGATTCTATGCGTGCCTGTCTCGTCAATCAATCACATTTTTCAGCCTGCCGCTTGATTTTGCCGTAATGTCCGCAACGATGATACTCCTTATCTGGTTTTCGATATACCGGTTCAACAGGATACAAGCTTGATGAGTCAGGGATCATAGAAGTCAAATAGGTCATACAAGAAGAATTTCCTCCAATATGACCTATATGACCCTTTTGGCTTATTGACTTATTTGACCTATCTGACCAATTTGCCTTATTTGACTACTATGACTTACTGATCTTTTCTATTTCTGATCATCATACACCACATCACCCGCAACCAAGCTCACTGTGTATTGACCTTTGTCGTTTTTTAATTCAGCATAAATGCTGTACGAAGAAAGATCCGAAACTGGCAAACTGAATTTGGTTCGTGTCGTACCTGTTTCTTTAGCTTCTTCAATTGTTCCTCCCGGCCTGAATGGAACAGAATTTTTTAAACTGATGCTGGAAGCAACAATATCCTTGCATAATTTTTCATACTGCGCTTTCGCAGCCTGGTAATTATTGCCTTTATAAAAATCGGCGAAGTAGCCAATGTAAAATCCATAATCTTCGAATACATAATTGGCGCCTACACTGCCCGGAAAACTGACTATGCTTTTTTCAGCAGAAAAATAATCGTCATACAGCGTAGTATCTTCGGGTCCGCGAAAAGGAACGAGCTCATTCCTCAATTCACCTGCTATAAGATTCAACGCTTTTTCAAAACTTTTTGGCTTCATATCAATGGGAGCTCCGTTTTCATCAGTAAAAGAAACAACTTTAATTGCATGGCCGTCATCAAATGTTCCCTTCACTGTTTTACCTGTGTTGAATACAATATATCCGTCACCGGTAAATTTGCCGTCATCAAAATTTCCGCTGTGCAATTCGTTGTATGAATTCACAAACCATGCATTGCCCGAAAAATAACCGTCGCTTGAATTGCCGAAATAAACTGTTTTTTTATCAAGATTAATGCTCAGTGAACGGCTCCCGCTCATAAAAGTCGTTTTCATAGATCCCTTCATCGTAAAACTTTTTAGCCTTGTACAGGCTACAGGGACCATAAGCGCCTTTATCATTACTTTTTCCAATAAAAATGGAGGAGTCTCTCACGATGACGCCGTCCGTCAGGTAACCGTCTTCATTATAACCAAAATAGCGTTCTTTCTTTTTCAGGTCGTAAAAAAATGAAGTGTCTTCTAATTTTTTACTTGTTGCATTTACACTGCCGATCAGTATCTGGTTATCGGTCTGTTCAGAATAAAACCTTGGATCTTTTAAAAAACTAATGTAAGAAGCAGTGCCTGCATTTACCCAATCACCGTTTGACCAACTGCCTTCAAACAATTTCTTTGAAGACATTTCATACTGGTAGCCCGTACCATTCTTTTTCCCGTTGGAATAAATATTATCCGCAATGGTAGTACCGGTGGCATTTACAAAAATGCATCTGCCCTCGTAGGTATCATTTTTCATGCTGCCGATGACAAAGCTTTTATCATTGAATATATAAAAGCCTTTGCCTTCTTTTTTACCATTTACAAATTCGCCAACGTACAGGTCGCCTTCCTTGCTCAGGTTAGCGCCTTTGCCTTCCAGTTTTCCATTGCTCCATTCCCCGCTCAAAAAACTTCCATCTGCAAAAACCAGTGCGCCTTTGCCATTGAACTGCCCGTTCACAAAATACCCGGCGTAGCGCAAGGCAGTATTGTTGGAATAGATGGCAACACCCAAACCGTTGGGTTGTTTGTTTTTAATTTCTCCTACATAGTTGTATGAAGTTCCCCAGGCTATCTTTAAGATTTTCGATACGGCCTGTTGTTTGGGAAAATGTGTATGCCGTTGCAAAGCATGCAAGCAACAGCAGCTTAATTGTTTTCATTGTGGTTCTTTTAGTGGCTTGTAAAAATTATGACCATAAATTTCTTCATTAAAATCAACAAATGCAATAGATGGCATTGTTCCCTCTTTTGTTTCGTCCTCTCCCGTTTCGCTTCGCTCAACACCCTCTCCAAAGGAGAGGGATAATAGCCCGCCTGCCGGCTTTGCTCCGCTGAAGCTTTGCGAAAGCCGATGCAGGCAGGGATGAGGTCTTAACTCCCCAGTTATAACTATCTTTGCTGACCCGGAAATGGGATAGCTATCGGTAACCGGGATTAGCTCTGTCAAATTGGCTTTTAATCAATTTATTGCCCAGTTTTTGACATCTCTTAATCTCTGTGATCCTCTGTGCCCTTTGTGCCTCCGTGGTAAATTTTAACCACAGAGACACAGAGTACACGAAGAACCACTGAGAAAAAATTAAAATCAGAAAAACGTATTTATATCATGTCAGGATTATTTTCCTCATTGTTTGGCGGTAGTAAATCGGAGAAAGATGTAAAAAAGATAACGCCCCTCGTTGACGAGATCAACCAGCATTTTGATTCTTTTCAGTCCATGACCAATGATGAGCTGCGCAACAAAACCAAATGGTTTCGCCAGCGCATAAAAGAACATCTGCAGGATATCGATAATGAGATCGATTCCAAAAACAAACAGGCGGATGCGCTTCCCTATAATGACCTGCTGGGTAAAGATGCCATCTACCAGGAAGTGGATAAACTGAAAAAAGACCGGGATAAAAAAATCGAAGAAGTATTGTTGAATTTCTTCCGGAAGCATTTGCCGTAGTAAAAGAAACTGCAAGACGTTTAAAGAAAATAAAGAAATTATTTCCACCGCTACAGATCTCGACCGCGACCTGAGTGTAAAAAAAGAATATATAAAAATTGACGGCGATAAATCCATTTATAAAAACACCTGGACAGCCGGTGGCACAGAATTACCTGGAACATGGTGCATTATGATGTGCAGTTGATCGGTGGTGTTGTATTGCACCAGGGAAAGATCGCTGAAATGGCAACCGGTGAAGGAAAAACATTGGTATCTACCTTACCGGCTTACCTAAATGCACTTGCCGGTGAAGGCGTACATATCGTTACAGTGAATGATTACCTGGCCAATCGTGACCAGGAATGGAACGGCCCCATCTTTGAATGGCTCGGCCTTACAGTTGATTGTATCGACAAGCATCAACCCAACAGCGAAGAAAGAAGAAAAGCCTATCTCGCAGATATTACTTATGGAACCAATAATGAATTTGGTTTCGATTACCTGCGTGATAATATGGTGCATTCCGCCGATGAAATGGTACAGCGCAAACATCACTATGCCATGGTGGATGAAGTTGACTCCGTATTGATCGATGATGCACGAACGCCATTGATCATTTCAGGCCCTGTGCCCAAAGGTGATGAACAACAGTTCCATATTTTAAAACCACGTGTGCAGCAGCTGGTCGAAGCACAGGAAAGAATCATCCGCGCCAACCTGAACGATGGAAGAAGAAAAGTGACAGCAGGAGAAGATGATCCCAAAACAGGCGGGCTGAATTTATTGCGTGCCTATCGGGGCTTACCCAAGTACAGCCCTTGATCAAATTTCTGAGCGAACCCGGCATCAAAGTAAAAATGCAGAAAGCGGAAAACTATTACCTGCAGGATCAGCAACGCAACATGCACATCATTGATGAAGAATTGCTTTTTATCATTGATGAAAAAAATAACCAGGTCGATCTTACCGATAAAGGTTTGAACATGATCACAAGAGCAGGTGAAGATCCTGATTTCTTTATCCTGCCTGATATCGGTGTCAAACTTGCTGATTTGGAAAAAGAGGAAGGACTGGATAAAGATGAAATACTGAAAAGAAAAGAAGAGTTACTGAATGATTATGCGCAGAAAGCAGATCGCATACATACCGCACAGCAATTATTAAAAGCATATACGCTGTTTGAAAAAGATGTGGAGTATGTAGTGATGGATGGCGCCATTAAAATTGTAGATGAACAAACGGGCCGTATTCTGGAAGGCCGCCGCTACAGTGATGGTTTGCACCAGGCCATTGAAGCAAAAGAAATTGTGAAGATCGAAGCCGCCACACAAACCTATGCCACCATTACCCTGCAGAATTATTTCCGCATGTATCATAAGCTTGCGGTATGACGGGTACTGCCGAAACAGAAGCCGGTGAGTTGTGGAGTATTTATAAACTGGATGTAGTGACCGTTCCTACCAACGTGCCGTTGATCCGGGACGACAGGCAGGACCTTGTGTATAAAACAAGAAAAGAAAAATTCAAAGCCGTTATTGATGAAATAGAAGCGCTGCGCAATGCAGGCCGTCCTTCACTTGTTGGTACCACTTCGGTTGAAGTAAGTGAATTGCTCAGCCGTATGCTGCAGGTAAAAAAGATTCCGCATAATGTGCTCAATGCAAAACAACATGCCCGTGAAGCACAAGTAGTGGCCGAAGCAGGTCTGGCCGGCGCTGTTACCATTGCCACCAACATGGCCGGTCGTGGTACGGATATCAAACTCGGCGCCGGTGTAAAAGAAGCCGGTGGTCTCGCCATCATTGGTACGGAGCGACATGAAAGCCGCCGTGTGGACAGGCAGTTGCGTGGCCGTGCCGGAAGGCAGGGTGATCCCGGTACTACGCAGTTCTATGTTTCCCTTGAAGATGACCTGATGCGTATGTTTGGCAGTGAACGTATTGCCGGATTATGGATAAGCTGGGGTATAAAGAAGGCGAAGTGATCCAGCACAGCATGATCACCAACAGCATTGAGCGGGCGCAGAAGAAAGTGGAAGAAAATAATTTCGGAATCCGGAAGCGGTTGCTGGAGTATGATGATGTAATGAACAACCAGCGTAATGTTATTTACAACCGACGCAACCACGCCTTGTTTGGCGAACGGCTTGCACTGGATATCGACAATGCATTTTCGATGGTGGCCGAAAGACTGGTAGGTGGTTTTCAGAAGGAAGATGATTTTGAAGGTTTCAGACTGGCCTGTATCGTGAACTTTGGTATCGATACTAAAATTGATGAAGAAACATTCAAGTCAAAAGATACCAACTCACTCATCGATCATCTCTATGTGGAAGCCACGGAAAATTATGAGCACAAAAAAGAAGAACTGAAAAAACAGTCCGTGCCTGTTTTCAAAAATATACGCCTCACCAGGGCAATCATATTGAAAATGTGGTGGTGCCTTTTACCGATGGACGCAAAAGCATCAATGTACTCACCAACCTGGATAAAACGCTTGATACCAATGGTGAAGAAATAGCCAGCAGCCCTGGAAAAAACAATTACGCTGGTAGCGATTGATGATGCATGGAAAGAACACCTGCGTGCCATGGACGATCTGAAGCAATGTGTGCAAACAGCATACCTGGAACAAAAAGATCCGCTGGTGATCTATAAAATTGAAGCCTACAACCTGTTCAGGCAAATGAGTGAAGAACTGAACAAGGATATTGTTTCCTTCCTCTGTCATGCATCCATTCCTATACAGCAGGAGAATGCACAACTGAAAGAAGGCCGCCAGGAAAAAACAGACCTTAGTAAGCTGCGTGCCAACAAAGAAGAAGTGGACCGTGCGGGGCAGGACTATGCCGCCAATGAAAGAGATAAGTTTGAACCCGGTGGCGGCGGACTGATGTAGCCGTAAAACAAGCGCCGATAAAAGTTGGCCCGAAGATCGGAAGTAATGATCCTTGTCCTTGTGGTAGTGGGAAGAAGTATAAGCATTGCCATGGGAAAGAAGCTTAATTGCTGAGGAACGAAGCGACGAAGTCCCCCGCAACTGCGGGATCATGGCAAGGAAGCTTGAGCCTCCAAAAAATATTTTTTAATTTTGAAGAAATGGTTATATGTCAACTCCATTGAATAATACGCAACTGGAAATCCTGAAATTGTTTTCGCAGGAACAAAGCGAAGAGGATTTGAAGGAAATAAAATCTTTACTCGTTACCTATCTTGCCGAAAAAGTGACCCGTGAAGCCGATAAAGCTTTTGACAAAAAAGGATATGCTCAATCTGTTTTTGAAAAATGGAAGAAAGAGCATTTTCGTAAACGGGCATGAACATGGTAGTGGTAATTGATTGCAATGTTCTGGTCATGTGCCTTACATCCAGATCGGCGTGGCACATCATTTATCAATCACTCGTAGCGGGAAAATTTTCATTGGCAGTTACTATTGAGATTGTGCTGGAATATGAAGAGATTATTCAGAATAAATATGGTCATGCCACTGCTAATACCTTTATTGCTTTATTAAAAGAATTGCCCAATGTTCAATACTTAATCCCTCACTATAAATGGAATCTGATTAATGTTGATCCGGATGATAATAAATATTGTGATTGCGCCGTAGCCGGGAAGGCAAATTACATTGTAACTGAAGATCATCATTTTGATGTTTTGAAAAACATTTCTTTCCCCAACCTGTCTGTTCTTTCTATTGATGCTTTTGCAGAAATGCTTTCCGCGATTGAACAATAACAAAAATCCAATAGTTTTGTGGCAACGGTACTGATAAAAGTTGGACCCAAGATCGGGAGAAATGATCTTTGTCCTTGCGGATCAGGGAAAAAGTACAAACACTGTCACGGTAAAGAAGCATAATCCAACGGAGGGCTTCGTCTTGCGAGGAGCGAAGCAAAGACATTGTGTTGAGCCGCGACGAAGCAATCTGCCTTGTCATCCTGAGCCTGTCGAAGGACACAACTGACAATTGACAATAGCACTTACACTGATAGGTACTTTTATTTTTTTAATCCCCCAGTAAAAAATCTGCTAAAGACTTCAATAATTTTTCATGTAAGTCTTCCGGCAAATACCCTATAGTTCCTATTATATCCTCTTTTGACAATACAGCAAGATTAGCTAACCTGACCAGGCTTGATGTTTTCAAACCCGTAGCAGAAAATGCAGGATGATCATTTTTAATGATCAAATCAAAATCAGGGATGAGCTGATGCAGTTGAGAGGAAATTGCGCAGACAAGAAGATCATTGTATTTCGGAAGTATTTTTAAGATCAGGACAGGTCTTTTCTTTTGCTGATTATCCTGTGGGATGATAGTTAATACAATGGCGCCTGGTTTCATTTTTTGTAATCTTCATTGGGTTCCTTCACCATAGTTTCATCATATTCCGGTTCATCTTCTCCATAAGCTTTAGCAAGTTTTTGTTTACTGAATTTTACAGCCTGTATCGTTTGAAGTTTCCAGCTCCAGTTCAATTTCGTATTCATCAGCAATTTCTTTTTGTATTTCACGGCTGTCTTTATCGCCAAAAATATCTTTCAGCATTTTATTTGCATAGTCCGGTTTCCTTTCATTTAAAAAAGCCAATGAAACCAGCACAATCAGCAGCACCATTTCTTCATCGAGCAGCGATTTAACGGCAAGCACATCGCCTTTCTGAAGATTTTTCTTCTTTAATTCTCCCGCAAGGTTTTGAGGCTTGGTATACTGGTCAATATTAAGTGTAACGGTTTTCATTTCAAACAAATTTACTCAATTAACCCGACAGCTTATAATGGCCCCCGCTCTTTCAATTCGGTTCAGGCAAATGAGTGAAGAACTGAACAAGGATATTGTTTCCTTCCTCTGTCATTCATCCATTCCTATACAGCAGGAGAATGCGCAACTGAGAGAGGGCCGCCAGGAAAAAACAGACCTTAGTAAGCTGCGTGCAAACAAAGAAGAAGTGGACCGTGCGGGGCAGGACTATGCAGCCAATGAAAGAGATAAGTTTGAACCCGGTGGCGGCGGCACTGATGTAGCCGTAAAACAGGCGCCGATAAAAGTTGGACCCAAGATCGGAAGAAATGATCCTTGTCCGTGTGGTAGTGGGAAGAAGTATAAGCATTGCCATGGGAAGGAAGCATAATTAAACGTCGCCATTGCGAGGCGAAGCCGAAGCAATCTATTTAAGCATTCATTAAGGTCGAGGTTTTTTATTATGGCAGTACTAAATATTCTATTTGATTTCCGTTGTATCGCTCGTGCACTGTTAAATCTACTGACTCCTCTCCTTCACAAACAAATCAATAATTAAATTTCTCATTGCGTCGATATAATGTTCACTTTATTTTCTTTGTAACTAATTATTCACAAAATTGTATATTTCCACATCCTACTTTTACGGTCAAATTGTATATTTAAGAGAACAAACAACCCAATGAATCAGGATTTACTATTACGGCTATTTAGAACGATCGAAGGCGATCAAAATGATGACATCGTAAAGATTGCTAATAAGATTATAGATGAAGAAAATACAAAAGGTCATTCAAAGCTTGCAAATAAATTGAAAGAAATTCTGAATAAAAATATTCATTCGTATTCCGTTTTCCATGGTGAATTAAAATCTATTTTGCCTAAAGGAGTATTTATTCCGACAGATAAGAGATATAATATTCCTCTTGCAACTCACATTGAAAGGGAAAAACTTCGTCACGAAATGGTTCTAGCAAAAGAGGTCGATGATAAAATTCATCTTATAGAGAAAGAGTATGCCGCAAGAGAACGATTAAAAAATTTTGGATTAAAACCTAAACAAAAAATTCTATTATATGGAGCCCCAGGATGTGGTAAAAGTATGACAGCTGAAAGGATAGCTTGGAACATTGGTCTGCCTTTTTTAAAAGTTCGTTTTGAAGCAATCATTTCTTCATATCTGGGTGAATCTGCGACTAATCTTAAGAAATTATTTGAATCAATTAAAACTATTCCGTGTGTATTACTGCTGGATGAATTCGATTTCATTGCAAAAGCAAGATCAAAGGGACATGATGTTGGTGAAATGCATCGGATTGTAAATATTTTACTTAATCTTTTAGAGGATTATGATGCACCGGGTATATTGGTAGCTACTACAAATTTTGAAGGAATCATTGACTTTGCCTTATTCAGACGCTTCGATGAAATTATCGAAATGCCCAAGCCTTCAAAAGCAGAAATTGTAAGATTGTTGCAGCATACCTTGTCTGCAATTAATAAGGATAAATCTATTAAGTGGAACTCAATTGCACAAAAACTACAAGGATTCTCGGCTGCCTTAATTGTAAAAATTGCTCAAGACGCAGCCAAAATTTCTGTAATTGAAGGAAGAAAGATTTTAGAGGAAAAATATTTTTTTAGATCCATCCGCGAAAATATTGTTTTTAATAAGCGAAAATAATTATGGCCGAATTCCCTCATCTGCCTTTACCTAAGAAAATTTCAGCTGCATACAAACACAAGGGCATTCCAATCGAAAAAACTCTTGCTGAAACCACATATAATAATCTTCAGAATAGAAAAATTCATGGCAAATCACTCAAGAAGGTTGCAAATAAGTTAGCCGAAGATTGGGATACTCAAAATAATTCCAGGGAGGAACAAGGTCTTCCTGAATTACCCAATAAAGAAATTGTTCCTGTATTTCTTCAAGTTGATACAAATCTTTTTGATCCCGAATCATTATACTCGTTTGGTATTGAAGTAATAGCTGAGGAAGATAACGGCTTTATTATTGGAGCTTCTGTTGACAATTTCAAAAGCCTGAAAGAAAAAATTGACAAATTTATTGCAGTAGAAGGAAAGTTTAAAGATAAAGCAGCTCAACTTTGGAATATTATCCAGGGGAACCAATGGAGAGTTGACCAAATCCTTTCAGACGAATTAAGAGCAAAATGGGAAGCGATTAGTGATGATGAAGCAATTGTTGTAGACATTAGTGTTGCATGTTATGTAAAAATACCAAAGCCTCCTTCACCAAAGAAGGATGAGTCTGCAAGGTCTTTTAAACGTCGCTATAATAAGTGGGAGGATAAAAAAAGCGAACTTGAAATTCATAGAGGAGAACTTGAAATTCAACGTCAGGATGAATTGCAAGTTTTTTTGGTGGAATTAGGGGCAGAAATAATGTCGCCTTTCGTTGGTTACGATGATAGTTTTAGTTGCAGAATCCGTATTGCTGGAAAAGCTTTAAAGGATTTGGTTTTTAACTATCAATATCTTTTTGATGTTACTGAATATGATGCTCTTACTTACTTAAATCACGGAACGAGAGAAGAGTCATTAATAGAGGCAGATTTCGTTGCTCCGAATGAGGGCGATCCTAAGATTTGTATTATTGATAGTGGCTTGCAGGAGAATCATCGGCTAATTTCTGACGCAATTGATACTGCAAATTCAAAATCTTATCTTCCGGGCAATGTTTCAATAGCAGATGAAGTTAATTCGGGTGGCCATGGCACCAAGGTTGCAGGAAATATTTTATTTGGTAGCATTATACCGAAAGAAGGTATACATCAGCACAGGGCTTGGCTTCAAAATGCGAGAGTATTAAATGAACATTGTTCATTGCCCGAAGCATTGTATCTGTATTAGCCCCCTAAATGGCTGGACTAAATTTGAAATTAAATTTAGTCACTTAAATTTAGGATTATGTCAAAGAAAAGAAGACAATTTTCTGTAGAGCAGAAACTGCAAATCATTCAGGAAGCCGACCAGGAAGGCGTCACTCAAACGCTTCGTAAACACAATCTTTCTCACAGTGTTTTTCTTCGATGGAAAAATCAGTTCAATAGTGGTGGTGCCGGGTCTTTAAAACCGCAGTACAATAAAATGGATCCAGAACTCAGGGCCTTGAAAGAAGAAAATGCCCGTCTCAAAAAGATCATTGGCAATCAGGCATTGGAACTTGAATTCAAAACCGAGCTTTTAAAAAAAAGCGATGCCTACGAACGGAAGCTGAAGGGCTTGTAAGAACTTTTATTCTCAAGGGAATATCTGCAAGGTTGGTGCTAAACTGGTCGGGAATAGGAGCCAGTAGTTTTTATTATAAAAAGTCAGGAGGACATAAAGGAATAAAGCCAAGCACGCATAGTGTCAATAGTGATGGCGAGCTCTTTGAAAATACGGTTGTGGTAAAAGATATTGAAAAAACATTACACCAGGAGTTCTGTTGTTATGGCTATCGCAACATGACGGGTGAACTGAAAGATCTTGGTTGGATCATCAATCACAAAAAGGTTTACCGGCTTATGAAAGAGCATAAACTTCTTTATGGAGGAAGAATCAGGCCCGAGCCTTTTAAGCGGAATTTTATTCGCTTTAGAACACCTGTTGCTACCCGGCCACTACAGTACTTGTCTATGGATATCAAATATGTTCATATCCATGGCTCTGGTCGAAACGCGCTGCTGTTAACTGTTATGGATATTTATTCCAGAAAAGTACTGATCCATTTACTTCGAAACAGTATTAAAAAGGGCGATGTGCTGGTGATGCTGTCACTGATGTTACTGGAATACAAAGCTGAAGGCATGACGCTGAGAAATGATAACGGATCACAGTTTATTGCAAATGCAGTGAGACAATATCTAAAAGAAAAAGGCATTTACCAGGAGTTTTCTCATGTTGCTACTCCTGAAGACAATGCCTACATCGAGGCCTTGCACTCGAATCTGCAGCGTGAAGTGATTGACCGATTTGAATTTGATTCCGTTTATCACGCTCAAATGATCATCGATCGGTATTACAGATGGTACAATGAAAAAAGAAGACATGGATCACTTAATGGAAAAACTCCTCAAACCATCTGGAACCGCTATTTTAATCCTAACCCTTTTGAATACTAAAAACTACTAAACTACCTTTGGAAAACTGTCCAGTTTATTGGGGGTTGATACATATCCTCCTCAGTTGATGAAGGATGTTGTAAATGATTTTTCGAAGAAACAAAAATTTTTAATCTTTCAGTCAATTCAACCCACCCTTGCAAAACTGTGCATATGTCAGAATGGTCAACAGCTATTGATTCTTTATCGCATGAGAGGGACTCCTTGTTCATTATTTCAACAGGAAATATAAGAAGCAGTAATGTTGTTCTTAATAACCCCGGTATTACCGAGCATTTGCAACAAGGCCGAAACTATCCAGAGTATCTTCTAAGAAAGTCAAGTAGAATTTCTAACCCTGCTCAAAGTTGTTTTGCTCTTACGGTGATTCTGTTGCTCATCAAAAATTTGATGATGTTGATACTGAATCATTCGCTGAAAAAGATCAGCCATCTTCTTTAACAAGAACAGGTCCTGGCCTTTGGCGAATGATAAAACCAGATGTTGTTGAATACGGTGGTGATTTCATTAAAGAAAAAAATGCAAACCCTCTTATCAGTATTAATTCTGAAAGTGCTATTGAAGTTGTAAAAACCACTCTTGGTGGCGGTAATGCAATTGGTCATGATTTGGGCACTTCTTACGCAGCGGGTAAGGTTACTCATATAGCGGGTAAAATATTAAAATGAAATCCCCAATGCTTCTGCAAATTTGATGCGATCATTGGTTGCACAATCGGCTCGCTTGCCTGAAAATCTCATAAGACATCCAAGTGTTTCAAATATCCGAATGTACGGATATGGAATACCGGATAAAATAAGAGCTACCCAGAATTCGCAGCAGCGAATCACACTTGTTGCGGAGAGTGAGATTTCAGCTAAAAAAGCAGAGATATACACTTTAGTAATTCCTGAAGAAATCAGAGGTGTGGCAAGTGAGTTCGATATTTTAATGGAAGTCACTTTAGCATACACAGCGAAACCACGCAGAACAAGAAGAAGAACCAAATCTTATTTATCAACATGGGTTGATTGGACAAGTTCAAAGTTTGAAGAATCTTATGGTCAATTTAAAGGTCGTGTTAGCTATTATACTGAAGGCGATGAAATAGAAGATCCGGTTGATGATGCCAAAAACATTCCTTGGTGCATTCGGGAAAATGTGAATTGGGGCTCCGTTCATGGCTTGCGAAGACAAGATAGTTCTTTGCAAAAAGATTGGACGATTCTAAAAGCTTATCAAATGCCAGAGCAATTTTCATTAGCTGTTGTAGGTCATCAGGGGTGGGAAAAAAATATTTTCGAGAAAGTTCCCTATGCTATTGCAGTTTCCTTTGAAGTCTTAAATGCCGAAATTGATGTTTATAATTTGATTAGGGTTGCAAATGAAATTGAAATTGAGCAAGAGATCCAAGTCTAAAGGTGGGTCACTTAATGGTTCCCCCGTTCTCCGTAGTGTTCCAAATCAATAAGAAATAAAAAAACATAGGATGTTATGGTTAGTCTCCCGCCTGCGGCGGGACAAGTTATGACTAACCATCAGTCCGGCAGGACTGGCATGGAAAACAAGCTTTGCTTGTTTGGCCTTAGTTACAAACTAAGGCCAACATTCCTGGCCTTCGGTAGTATTTCCGTCCGTTGCTGTCATTGCCCCAGTTGGAACAAACGATAAGCAAGTCATCAATAACAGCAGAAAACCAAAATACAATAAATTCTTTTATCCGATCTTAATAAAAAATGCATACCAGATAGCTTATCCTACGACATGCCGCCGTTAAAATTTCCGATCCCTCCTTCTTTTGCAAAAAATGCAACTTCCCATTTTCCACACGCAGAATTCAATTTTTCATTTGCTGTGTATGGTTCTATTTTGGTCCTACAGCCGGCTTATCGAAATCGGGAATGCTGAAAACCATTAAAAGAGTAAGCACAATAAAAAATAGAATTTATGAAACTCCTATTAACTTTAGCCCTTATCGGCTTAACGCAGTTATCCTTTGGTCAACAACAAAAGGTGTCCCCTAATTCCAAAACATATAACCTATTAAAACAAGAAAAATCGACCAAGCTTCATGAAGGTGAAAATGTATTTGTAACTAAACCGGGATATTCGATTATAGCCCAGGTAAAAGATGGAAAAATATACCGATGGATCGCAAAAGATAAGGCTGGCAAAGAATATTTGCCTATGTAGTCGGATCAACGGCCTGCTGTAGCCAGGGACAATGTTGTAGTCGGAGACCCAATTTGTATTCATTGTTATCATATTATCCGTTGGTGGGTTTGTATAGAAGTTTATACAGGATGTCGTGCTAGTGTTCCTCAACCACAGCGTTAAAAAATTTCCGTCCTCACGGGATATTCATGTTACCTTGTTTGGCCTTAGTTAAAAACTAAGGCCAACATTCTTTATTTTAAAATATCATGGTAACTACAAGGCTACAAAAAAGAAACATCCAGCAACCCGCACTTCTTTGTCTCAAAATAATCTTTGGCGCTGCTGTACAAGTAATGCTCTGGTTTTTCAACAATAGCTGCAACAACCGGGTTATTATGAATGTAACTGAGCTTTTGAAAAAAGAACTTGGGACTATATAATTCCTGGGGTTGATTGTCCTGTCTCCAAAGTTGGTAATTTTTATTCCTGCTATTGCTCTGACCCTGCTCCCTGAATATTTTTAACATCCACTCCCGGGCGACTTTCATGTTCATTTTTTTCGATGACAGCAATTATCTGCTTACTTGTAAATTTTTTGCTGCCTTGGATTTCTATGGTAAAAACAAATCTATTTTAAGCTGTTCTTTTCACATATACCCTGTTGTTCTTCACAACCGACACTACTCTTGCTAACAATTTAAAACGAACCGCATTGATAACACCCATTTTTGATTTTCCATTTGATACTTTTCGGTTATAGTATGCTTTTAGATCCGGGTCTAACCGGATAGCATTAAGAGCAGCAAGATGAAGATTTGTTTTGAGTTTTTTATTGGCCATGTGACTGACTTTTGTTCTGCCTTTGATACTTATACCAGACTGATACGGGAACGGAGCCACACCACAATAGCAGGCAAGTTTCCTACTATCACACATTACATTGAATCCCTGAGTATGTATGATAAGATTGATTGCTGTTACAAAACCAATTCCTACAACTGAAGTTATCAAAGCAAATAAATGATCCAGGCTTGCATCTTCTTTGAGGCATTCTTTTATTTTTTCTTCTATTTTTTTCAAATCGGCATCAATAGCAGTAATAGATCGTTTAATTGATTTGCGAAGGTATTCGGCCATTTTTTCTTGACCTGCTTCTCGCAATTCTTCAATTGGTGTTATCAATCTTTTTTGCGTAACTACCATCCGTTCACGAAGCGTAGCCAGGTGTTTCAATTTTTCCAGTACAACACCTGATGGCCTCCAAAGCCTTACCAGTTCTGAATTTTTAAAGGCATATTTCGCAATGCTTATTGAATCAACCTTATCTGTCTTGCTTCGTTTTATTCCAAGTGAACGTTTAATTTGAATTGCATTCTCTACCCAGGCATTTGCTTGTTGACTTTGAAAAAAATGAAGAAGAGCATTGCAATACAAGCCAGTAGCTTCCATACAAAATAATGCTTTGTTACAATCAAACTCCGATATCGTCACCTTTATAAAACTCATCATTTCTTCGAATCCTTTTGTGTCATTACTGAATGCACTGTGAAAAATTTCTTCAGGGCTGCTTGTAGAAAGAATGGCCATATCAAAACTATGTTTGGAGATATCCATTCCGATAAAATACTGGTAATGCATAAAGAACAAATTTGTTGCAATCAGATTACAGGCTATTCATTGAAACCTTAATAATAAGCCTGGTTAGCTTGAATTTCTATTTGATGCGTCCTGTAAAAACTGCAGAGGTCTTTATCCAAGGATAGCTCTTGAAGGCTAGTTCGTGTCATAGTTCACCCCAACAGTTTTTGATTGCTGGTTATTAACATTTTTAAATTACTCACAAAGAAAAAGTAGCAAAAAGAAAAGTAATAATAATAGTAAGCTAAATTTAGATACTAATCTCAAAACAAACCTAAAGGTTCGTGTCCGCAATAAATGAATGCCAAGTTGCGTGTCCCCACGCAACTTTTTCAAGTAACGAGAGAAGTGATGCGTGAGGACACGCATCATGGCTATTGAAATATCTTTGACTTTGTGATGTTATCCATTTTTTGGAAAATGTTTTGAAGGGAACTTACATTAAACACCTAGACCTAAAATTATGAACGTCGCATACAAAGAAATTTTTACTTATGTTTTTGCAACATTGCTTTTGTTAACCGGCTTCTTGCTCATAAAGGAAGGATCAAGGAAAGTTACCCCAGAAGATAAATTAAACAAGAAAGGTTTTCCAACCTCAGGAAGAGGTACACGCTTTCATTATATATATGTTGGAATAGTGTGTATTTTAATCGGCCTTTGGTTTCTTTTTCAAGTCGCAAGAAGTTTCCATTGAATTTGTCATGTCGCTCCCATGTGGTTATTTTTTGCCGTTGTTGGTATGTAGCCGAGCCTTGCAGCAGAGCGTACCAACAACCGAAATGGGGAAATGAGTTTTGCCTTTGTTGGTAGCTGCCATAGTGTTCCAATCGCAACAGCCGTTGATTTCTATGCAGCCAAGCCATGCAGCGTAGTGTACCAACAACCGAAATGGGAAAATGAGTTCGGGTCGTTGGCAGGCTAAACACAACCCCATGCCTCATACCAACGACGGCGCAGGGTTTCCTATCCGCCCGAGGTCTTGCCCCGATGAATTTAAAAACATAAGGGAACAGAATATTTACCCCAGTTGAAGAAAGAAAAGACTACATTTACTTCATCCTCTAAAATTCACCACCTGATCTGTTATTCGGTGAAATCTTTTCTGTTTGATCTCTTTTCTTGTGTATTTATTTTTAACCACGTCCGTTACTGAATTGTTTTGGAGCGGATATAAATCGTAAGTTATGTTAGTAATAGCGCAACACACCAACATTACAGATCCCCAGGCTTTCTGGGCAAAAGCACAATCGGTTGTCGGGAATACACCTGCCGGTACCAGTGTTCTGTCTGTTTTTCCATCTCAGGATGGTAAAACCGGCACTTGTATTTGGGAGGCAGGGAGTGCTGATCAACTTCAACAATTCCTTGATGCAGCGTCAGAGGGTTTGGCCACTAATTTTTGTTATGAAGTAAATGAAGCGGCTGCAATTGGTTTACCCGAAAACAAAAAAGAAGCAGCGCTTAACTGATCCTCTTTTATGTTTTTGCATTTAAGAGCTGCGTTGGTAGCTCTTTTTTATTTTGGATACATGTAGTTCTCCCACATTGCTGTTGGTCATCCGATAGCTACCGGATTCTTTTGCCGTTGATTTCTATGACAAAAACAAATATGTTTTAAGCTGTTCTTTTCACATATACTTTTTGTTTATTCACACAAGCCACCACTCTTGCTAACATTTTGCATTTAACAGCATTTAGTACACTCAATTTGCTTTTCCCTTCTGCCACTTTTCTTTCGTAATAAATTTTCAAATCATAATCGAGTTTCACTGCTGAAAGAGAAGCCATATGAAGATTCGATTTTAATTTTTTATTAGCCATAGAATGCACCCTGGTTTTTCCTCTGATGCTGGTGCCTGATTGATATGGGAACGGAGCTACTCCACAATAGCAGGCAAGTTTTCTACTATCAGTAAACGAAGTAAACTCATTAGTGTGGATAATTAGGTTAATGGCGGTGACAAAACCTATTCCAACCACAGAGGTAACGAGTAAATATAATTTTTTCAACGATTCGTCTTTGTTAATCAAAGAAAGAATTTCAGTTTCAATTTTTTGTAGATCCTTGTCAATGGCATGGATAGACTTACTTATACTTTTTTCCAGTAAGCGAGCCATGTCTAAACGACCTGCAGTTTTTCAATTCTTCTATAGGAGTAAGTAATTTCTTTTGCGTTTGCACCAATCTTTCCCGTAACGTTGACAGTTGTCTGATTTTTTCCACAACCTCTCTAACGGGCTTCCATAGCCTAATCCGATCGGTATTCCTGGCAGCATACTTTGCAATACGAATGGCATCAGTTTTATCATTCTTTCCTCTTACTATCCCCATTGAGCGTTTTATTTGTACTGAATTTTCAATCCAGATTGCCATTCCTTTCCGGTGCAATTGTTCTGTAAGAACATAACAATACAAGCCTGTTGCTTCCATGCAAAAAATAGTTTGCTTTTCGTTAAATCCAGGAATATTTATAAGCCAGTTAAAAAGATCATTTACTCCTGCTTCACTATTTGCAAATTTGTTGTGGTGAACCAGCTCAGGTTGGGTATTGCTCAACATCGCAACATCTACAGTTGCTTTAGACACATCAATGCCTACTGAAAATTGATAGCTCATAATGTAATATTTATTCCACAATCATTTTATGAGTATTCTTTAAAACCTTAATAATAGGCCCGTAGCCTGAATTTCTATCTGAAGCAACTCATAAAAATTACTGCCTGTCTATATCAACAGGATAAGCCTGATAACTTTGTTGGTATGTTCTAGTGCACAGGCAGCAATGATTGTAGTTGTTAACAAAAAATGATTACTCACAAAGAAAAAAGAATCAAAAAAGAAAGGTAATAATAGTAATAAGTCTTATTAAAAATTACTTGAAGCAAATCTAAAGTTGGTATGCAGCCAGGCATGGCAGCGCAGCGTACCAACAACCGAAATGGAAAATAAGTTCGAGTCGTTGGCAGGCTAAACACAAACCCATGCCTCATCCAACGACGGCGTAGTGGCTCAACGTTTAAAATTTTTGAAACCAATGTTGTTATTGTCACCCGATAGCTATTGGATTCTGGTCCTGTTAGCCAATTTATTTTTCATCATTCCTTTTGAATCCAATTTTTCTTCCCGGTTCTTGCGGAGGTGTAAGCAGTTGCTTAAGATATTTAAAGATGAGTTTTATATCTTCATCATGACTGGTCAATTTGGCTTCAATCTTTTCCAATTGTAATAAAATGTCTTTGTGAGTAAGAAGCATTTCTTTCATTTTAGCCAATACTCTTATAATTTGAATATGCACCCTGATAGCTACTTCGCTATTTAGCACACCCGAAAGCATACTGACCCCCTGTTCTGTAAATGCGTAAGGAAGTTTTCTAATTCCACCCCAACTTGATGTCACGATTTGTGATTTCAAATTTTCAAACTCTTTTTAAGTCCTTGCGGGGTCTTCTTCCTCTACCTCCGCAAATGAGCGGCTGTCCCGACGGGGTTTGGCCCAAGCCAACCCCGGCGAATAAGAAATCTTCCTACATTTAATTTATGGCTATAAAATGGAAACATAATGATAGTTGCACCATGTATTATTGCACCTTCACCTGCTATAATTGGTTGCCATTATTTGAAATGGTAAATGGATATGATATGGTGTACAAATGGTTTGATCATTTAAAACGACAAAAACATTGTAGTACAGCTTTTGTTATTATGCCTAATCATCTTCATGTAATACTTTATTTTCCTGAAGCTGGATTTAACCTCAACAAGATTATAAGCAATGCAAAACGGTTTATGGCTTATGAAATAATAAAACGGCTGCAACAAATGCAAAAGCAGGATATATTGAATTACCTGGCTGCAGAAGTATCAGAAAGAGAAATGAAAAAGGGACAACTGCATAAAGCATTTATTGATTCATTTGACGCAAAAGCTATTTATAATGAAAAGTTCTTTAACCAGAAGTTGAATTACATCCATCTTAATCCGGTAAGCGGAAAATGGCAATTAGTAAATGATTATACAGAATACGAACATAGCAGCGCTTCATTTTATGAAACAGGAAAAGTAAAAAACTATGAGCCTCTTGATTTTCGATTGCTGTAGATGCTTTATACATCGGGGTTGGCATTGCCAAACCCCGCTGAGACCGTTTCCGATAATCGAAGTGTTAGAAGACCCCGAAAGGACAAGAAAATTCTTCCGGATAATTCTGGTTGAACTTTCTCTTTTTGAAGTATGCCGTATGAGAAAAGGCATTCGTTCATTTTAATGTTGCTTCGCCATTCCGGCTGCTTACCTATTTCTAGTTAAAGAGGTTTGTGGGAATAGAATTTCCCATTGCCGAGTACCCTGCAGCATTTGGATGCACATAGTCACCTGTCCAGTTGGCTTTGATGCGAAGCGGGTTTTTCGTCGCATCCTTAACCACTGATTCAAAGTCAATCACAGCATCGAAGTTTCCTGCTGTGCGTATCCATGTGTTCACTGCCTGCCGGGTCGCCTCGTTAGCCACCGTGTATTTAGTGGAGTTACCAATAGGAAGCAACGTTGCACCATAGACTTTAATACCTGCGGCATGTGCCTGGGCAACAATCGTTGCGTATGCATTAGTAATGGTAGCTGCAGAAGCATGTTCGTATGAAATATCATTGATGCCTTCAAGTAAAATGAGATACCCGACATTTGCCCGTGCAAGCACATCATCAGCAAAACGGTGCACACCTGATGGCCCCGCAAGGTCAGAAGATACCACCCGGTTGGATCCGATGCCCATGTTGATCACTGCGAACGAAGCACCCAAACGGTTGGACAGGATGTCCGGCCAGTTCCCATTAGCGTTATTCGTAGCAGCGGCACCGTCAGTAATTGAATTGCCAAAAGCAATAACGACTTTGCTTGTTGTTGGCGCCCATACCTGCAGGCCCGAAACTATTACTACCTGTGTGGTAGTATTGGAAAATCCTGCAAGTGGAAGCGTCGTTGTTGAAGTGTAGTTACCGGTCTTTGAAATATAGCTTGTATGCAATCCGGTCGGATGGAACGTTGTTGGCTTGAAGCTTCCCGGAATGTAAACGCTGATCGCAACAGTTACATGCTGTGCAATGGTAAGTGTGACCGGGTCACTCCATATTTCTGCACCCGGGGCAAGAGTAACACCTGGTTGTCCATTGAACTTCAATGTCCGGTCGCTTGAGGCTGTAATTGAGTTGCCCGTTGAACGCAATGCAACATGCACGCCTCCGACCGTAAGACTATTTGTTGCAAATTTGTTTGTAAGCTTCACCCGGACCTGGGTACCACCAAGCTTCGAGAATACATTGAGCCGGAACGTTTGGTTTTTGAACGATGGTGCTGCCTGCACTGAACCGTTTACTGTAGTCGATAGAAACGATGCCGCCCAACTATCAACCCAATTTCCGGTTGGCTCGGCAACTGCTTTGGCCGATGTTTTGAATTCAGGAGTATAGCCTTCTTTTGCAGATCCCGTTTTTTTACAAGCCCCCAAAATTGTCACTGATAGCACAATGATCAGTAAGGCTGTAATTTTTTTTATGTAAAAAGTTTGCATACAATTTATTTTAATGATGGCTTATTTAATTAGTGATAATAAATATAAGGAAAAGAGGAATACAATAAATAGTTATGTAGTATTAAGTCCATGCGGGGCCTTCCCTACCCCGCTATCCGTAGTGTTCGGTAAATAAAAATCTTCTCCGCCCTTGCGGGTGTTCGGTAAATAACACGCCGCTACGCCGTGGCCGGTGTTTTTTCTTCACCAACCACACAATAGATAAACAATCTTCATTACAAATAAAAAAATTAAGAAAGCACGGTGGCGGGTGGAAGAAAACACCCGCCACGGCGTAAATAGAAACAACCATACAAACTAAAAACTATCTTCTTAAATTAGCGAATGCCTGCATTCATCACAGAATTTCCTCAATTCTTTACCGCCAGTATAAAAGGTTGGTATAAATTATTGGAACATGATAAGTATAAGGACATTGTCATAAACAGTCTCCGGTTCCTGGTAGAAGATAAACGCATCAAATTATTTGCATTCGTTATTATGACAGATCATATTCATTTAATATGGCAAATGCAACCCTTGGTACATCCGCAACATGTGCAAAGAGATTTTTTAAAATACACAGCACAACAAATCAAACTCGATCTGCAAAAAAATAATCAGGAAGCATTGACACATTTCGCAGCAGATGCAAATGACAGGACATACCAGTTCTGGAAACGAAGATCTTTAAGCATTGAATTAAGAACACATAAAGTTTATCATCAGAAACTGGATTATATACATTGGAACCAGGTAAAAGCTGGAATTTGTAAACTACCTGAAGATTACAAATATTCATCAGCTTTATTTTATGAAACAGGAAATGATAATTGGGGATTTCTTACTCACCATCAGGATTGAACAATAGATCGGTGGCGGGTGGAGGAAAACACCCGCCACGGCGTAAAAAATTAGTCGTTAAAATTTTCCGATACAGGGGTGTATATCTAAGTCCTTGCGAGGTCTTCTCAATTCCCAAATAGCGGGGGATGTCTCATCGGGGTCTGGCCCCATGCCGAGCCCGATGCATGAAGAAATAACAATTAATAAATGAATAACGGGAATGCCGTATACCGTGGGGTTGCATCCCAAACTTGTTGAATGATACAGTTGCCATCTATGCAAACCCCACGGAGACACAATGCCCGGCCGTTGCTGAGGCCTGCACACAAACCAATGCTCAACAGCAACTGCGGTGTAAATAACCAATAGTATTATGATTTACTCAGGGCCGCTGCTTTTTCTTTTTCCAATTGTGTGTTTTGCGATTTAAGCTGCTTAATGACTACCTCCTTAGTGTTAATATTTTTTTTTGTTGTATTGATCTGCATATTCAGATCACTGATTTTCTTATCGAGCTCTTTTTGCTTTTGCTGTGATTGTACCTGTATTTGTTCCTGGTTTAAATTTCCCGAGGCATTTTTCAACCAATTCTGATAATCCAGTTCTGATTGTTTTACCTGGGTTTTCAAATTTTCAATTTTTTTTTGCAGTCCGGCAATTTCAAATGACACCATTATGATCTGACTTCGGCATTTATTAATGAGTGAATCATATTTCTCTTCGATTAGTTTTTTTCTGTCAGAAGCAGAGTCCCTTATGACAATTTGCTTGCTTGTATTTCTTTCTCTGCTGGTAACCTGTGCTCTTGCCTGAGTAAAGGTGATGATTGTAGCCATTGATACTATAATTTTTAGAACAATCATTCTTAAAGCTAATTAATTTTTGCCTTTATTGGTTTTCAGAAAGGGTCAACGAACTTTGTTGATGCCTGTCCCGATAATTTAGGGTTGCGCCAGGCTATCCCGATTTTATCGGGACAAGTTGCGGGTGAAAGATCCCAATAGGTATCGGAAGCAACTCGGAGGAATCATCCGGCATTTTTAACAACAACGGGCTTCTTCATATCTGCATTAATAAGATAAAGCAACTTTTGAAAATGCATATCAATTTCGTTCAACTGTTTTTCTGCATTTGCGGATACTGTTCCGCTTACTTCCATGTCTTTTAATAGATCTTCCGAAGCTGTTCTGGTCGTTTTTCCGCCCCGCTCCGCCTGTTTTATATAAACGCTGTCAATTCTGTATTTATACTTTCCATCTTTTACAGACAGTTCCAGAATGTATTCAACTGTATTAATGATATGGTACGGAGAAGAAAGCCTTATGCTTCCCTCCGCTGCGATCTTTTCTTTTTTATTATCAGTTTCCTCCATTAACTTCTTATTTCCCACCGCCCGGGTTCGTGTCCATAATAAATGAATGCCAAGTTGCGTGTCCCCACGCAACTTTTTCCGGTCGCCCCAGTGCGTGTCCTCACGCACCGGCATAAGCAAACACAGTGATGCGTGAAGACACGCATCACGGCGTCTCCAAAAAATAAACTTAGCTTTATTGAATGGACAAATCATTATTTCAACCCAAGCGAAAATCACATATTGACAGAGGTGAAATATATTTTTGGACCGCAACAATAAATAACTGGCAACACTTATTGGAAAGAGATGAGTGTAAGAACGTCATCATTGATTCATTGCAATATTTAACTGATGAAGGCAAGATCGATGTATTTGCCTTCATCATCATGCCTAATCACATTCACCTGATATGGCGTGTGAATGAACCAAATGGAAAAGAATCGCCACAAGGCTCATTTTTAAAATACACGGCTCATACATTCAAGAAAATGTTACGGGAAGAAGGAAATGAAAAGCTTTCAGCATTTAAAGTAGATGCAGAAAATAAAAACTATGAATTCTGAAAAAGGGATTCGTTAGCCATACCGCTATTTACCCGTGAAGTAGCGATGCAAAAATTGAACTATCTCCACAACAATCCGTTGAAAGAACATTGGAATTTAGCAACAGATCCATGTGATTATAAATATTCATCAGCCCGATATTATGAATTAAATGAAAAGAATTTTCCTTTTCTGAAAGATTTACTTCAGGAGATTTAATATGTGTGATGCGTGAAGGCCTGCCTACCGGCAGGCAGGCACGCATCACGGCATTCAGCTTGATGTCACGATTTGTGATTTCAAATTTTCAAACTCTTTTGAACTCACCTGAAACATAAAATCTGAAGGGAATCGCTCAATATTTCGTTATGCAGCCAGGCATTGCAGCACAGCATACCAACCTGAATTGGAAATGAGTTCGGGTCGTTGACAGGCTAAACACAAACCCATGCCTGATACCAACGACGGCGTAGCTATTAATGAATGGGATTATTATCGGCTAGCTCCAATTTGTCAGAGACTTTTTGTGCTAATGATCTGATAAATTCTTTCGGATCATTAATACTTAGCTGTTTCACTTTTCCTTTAAGGCTGGAAATCTTAGAAACTGCTATAGTTTTTAATGCAAATTTTTTTACACCAACATCTTTATCATCCAGTAACTCACTAATCAAATTGATTGCTTTATTATTTTTATTGACTTCCTTAATCCTGCTTAAAGCTTGTGCTGCGGTTAATCGTAAAACAGGGTTTTCACTCTTAGCTGCATATTTGATAGCGCCCAGCGATTTTTTTGACCCATTCCAACCTAAACAAATAATTGCTTTGGCTGCAATAGTAATATCTTCATTCTTTATTAATTTTTTAAGCATTGCATAATCCTCTTCATTAAGTTGACCCACAATAGACGAGTATTCCGGCTCATCCGGGCCAAGTATCTTTATAATTTGCTCTGTATTCAATTTATTAAGTTTTTAGTTTCATTTAAGCAAAGGACTTCTGCGCATTTTATTAATTTCTGAAGGTACGAGCCGGGGAATAGGGTTCAAACTAATAGTTCCTAAGCCGGTCATTAACCGGTTCCGTGATGACGATGTATGGTGTAAGTCAAGTAAATGTCCTACTTCATGTGCTAGAGTGTAAAGAGGAGCAGTTGCTATAATGGCAGCCATTGGGATACCCTTGGGATGAGTCGCACAACCAGTAAAAGCATCAGATATTATTCTGCAAATATACACCACTGGTTCCCCCTCGGGTATAGTATCCCGCAAACGTGCCAAACGAATCTGATCATCCGTTAGATTATCCCCCGAACAAGCCGGATGATCATTATCGATACTCACATCAAGATCATTCAGATCATTTACATTATTTAAAGTTTTCTTTGATGCCAGGGTTATATCAATACCGGCTATGTTATAAACTTCCTCCATTGCCCGGACTATCTTTTTAACAGAAAGAGAGCGGGGAGGATCTTCTAAGATCCTTAAATGAATATTTAACCGTTTACGGGGTATTGCCATCTAACTTAAATTTAATATGATCCTTTAGGATTATCCCATTTATGATTTACTATTATGAACAAAAAAAGTTAACTAAAATCATAATTTCTCCATTATAACTAATATCATGCTTCACATATCATCGGGAGGTAATTGTTTTAATAGAGTGGACTTGTGAAGGTGGAAATGTGGGATAGTTTTGCCGCAGTAATTAATCCAAGGTAAACAAATTCTGAAATGTTTTCTGGTTAAATAATTCTAATCTTTTTAATAATCGTTTCTTACCCATTTCACGGTAATTAAAAGAAGGCAGAGAATATTTTTCTCATTTTAAACAATCCCCAAAGAAGTAGTGCGCCTGCTCCTACCATAAAAGAAAGAGTCTTCCACTTAAATGCTTCTTTAAATTCGATCCGGTCAGTTTTACCCACAAGAATAGGTGAAGCCCAGAAATAAGGCAACACTTTTTCTTTTGGAGCAAGTTTAATGAATTCTTCCTTTGCTTTTTGTAAAGCTATGTCAATCGGGAAACCTTCTGCCAGGTATTTATAGAAAAGCTCCGTGAGCTTGTAAGTTGATTCGTTTTCAACAGACCATAAATTTGTAACAGAAGATGGTATTCCCAGTGCCGCAAAACCCCGGCTAAAACTAAACACTCCTTCACCCTGATAGAATTTGCCTCTGGCTGTTTCACAGGCAGATAATACAATAAGCCTTGTGACCGGTTTATTTTCGCCGATAAGATCTGATAGATATAAAACAGAATCAGCAAAATAAATTATAGGTTCACCCGCATTACTGTTGCTAACTGCATGTGTATATAACTGGATAATTTTATATTTTGAAAATTGTTGGAGAAAATTATTTTTCGAAGCTTTTGTCGAAGTAAGATTTTCCGCATAACTGAAATAAGATTTAAGTTGTTTCAAAGATCGATCACTGCCTGGTAAAGATGCTAAATTTGCACCGGGAAAGTAATTAGTGGGTGCCACACCAATAAAATTCCGAAAATGAGAAGTAGAATTCAGTGCAAACCAATTCATCAGGTACCTTGCAGAATAGGTATAGCTTACTGCATGATCGTAAAGAAAATAATGAACACCAGCAGAATTGTTTGTAACCAACGCTTCAAAAGGAAAATAATAGCCATCGGGGGAAACGATAATGCGTCCGGCAGGTACCGGGTTCTTTTGAAAAATGAGCCGGTATAAATAATTTGAAGTATTTAAAAATTCAGTAAAATGCCGGTTCAGTAAATCATAATCGGAAACAAATAAATTGAACATGCGAGTAGTGCTGTCAAAAGCATATCTATCTATTCTTGTTAAGTCAATTTTTTGTGGAGTAATTACATAACAGTAAATGTTACTATCTCCCGAAAAAAACTCAATAAGGGCCTGGTGATCTTTCAATAAATTTCTTTGTATATCCTGCGGAGTTACAACCGTTGAATCCAAATAGCCCTGGTAGTATAAAGGGTTTTGAGCTTTAATAACATCAACCAGCCGATCTAACTCCATTTTTTTAGTAAATAATTCTCTCTGAATCTCTGCATATTTCCCAGAAGATAATCCTGTATCATTCAATTCTCTTTCTAATAGCAGTATCTTCTTTTTTAATTGAGTGTTTTTCAGAATGTCACCTACATCCATCCAATGTTGCTCATTAAGCTGGTCGTTTAAAAGCACCGCCCGGCTTCTTTCAAAGAAAAAGAGTGCATCAGCCGGATTGTTTGTGAGATAACAGGCATCAATCGCATGTTCATATAATAAATGCGTGTTATTGCGCCAGAAAAGTTTAGATAAAACTTCCGATTGTTCCGATTTTATCCTGTTAATAAATAGGTCCGAAACTTTATAAATGCGAATCGCTTCGTTTGCGAACATATGGTTTTTTGTATCCTTAAATCGTTTTAAGTAAGCATCGGCTTTACCAATCAATAAGTTTACAATATGTCCCATTGTTTTGAACTGCACAAACTCATTCAATGGACTGTGCAATACACCTTCCTCGTTTATACCTGGCTTAATCTGATCAAAAGCTTTTTGAAAATAATAAAATGCAGAATCGTAATGTCCCTGCCCAATGAAGGCTTTTGCAATATTGGCGAATATGTTCAGGGTTTCAATGGAGTATTCACTATTAGGGGTTTTATTTTTATTGATATACTGAAGTGCCTTTTTATAAGTACTGATTGCTTTTTTGTAATTCTTATTTTGTTTAAAAAAAAGATAATACCCAAGATTAGTCAATGTTTGCTCGCAACCCAGATCGTAGTAGTCATTCTTGTGAAATTGAAAAGCTTTTTCAAAATCAAATTCAGCTTTTGTGAAATCCCCTTTCTCCGACATCACCATTGCCAATTGCTCATACAAATTCCCCAAATATTGCTTCGCACTAATTAATTCGCAGTCTTTAATTTTATCCCCGATGATCTTTTCAGCAAGATTATAATTTTTAAAATCAAGTGAAAGTGCATTTACCTTCCAAACCATAAAATTTATAATGTAATCAATGCTATCATTACCGTGTAAATATTTCTTTATAATGGATTCGCCTAGCTCGACAGTAGTAAAGGCACGTTGATAGTCGCCTATATCGAAGAGATATTCTACTTTTTCTTTAAGCGGATATAATGAATATTGATCTATAATTCCTGTTCTTAGGCCTATAGCCACACAACTGTCGATAGCAGTAATTTTTTCAACAGTCCTGTTTAATTTATCATAAACAACAGATAAATTATAATAAGACCTGATAAGATCCCTAATACTTACTGAAACATTAGCGGGGCCCGGGGTATTTATTTTAATGGATTGCTTTATGTATTGTAATGCCTTCAAATAATCTGATTGAAGAGAATACATCACGCCAATCCTCTGTAACAATAATGCATAAACGGTGTCATTGTTGTAAGAACAAGCCTTTATCCTTAGTTCATAGTTAAGTAATTCTTCCAACTGTTCTGCGGGTGGAATATCAGTAGAGCTTTTAAAAAAAATAAGCCTTTTTAATAGTGAGTCTTTTTCAGGACATTGCGCACGAATAAAAAATAGTGACAATAATCCCACACAGCACAAGACTAATTTCTTCCCAAGTACGCCATTAATAGTGCAACCATTCATACTCAAATTATTAGTAAGAGGCGGTAGTTCAACCTTTCGGCCGGGTAAGCTTTTGAAAATCTGATTCCGGTAACTTTGTCTACTAAGTTACTTTTTTGTAAAAAGAACTTTCATAAAGTGATTTTTAAACCAGCAGGAATTTATTGTGGCGGTGGTGGCGGTGATTTAGGTATAGGAGGTGTTTGATTTCCGTCATCGCTACGAAATCTTTTATCCGATCGCAAAGAAATTTTCAATTTATATTTTACCGGATTATCGTTTATTCTTTTCCACTTGAAAACAAGTACAAAACGGGATGATTTACCTTGTCTCGCAACCTGAAGTTTTTTATCATTGTTCATAAACTTCTCCACTTTCGCTTTTTTAGTTTCAATTTCTCCCGTTTTAGGTTTTTGTGTAAATTCCGCGTCCCATGATGCAGGAAATGTGTTTCCAACATTTACCGGGATCAACTTTATTTTAGTATTCATAAGACTATATTAAAGATGAAAGAATAGATTTATAATTTCTTTAGCCATTGCTGCGCAGTTTCCTTTCCTTCAAGATCATTAGCTACTACCTGCTGCAGCAATTGCTTTGCTTGTTGTTTGTCACCGGGCTGATTACGTTTCATTAGAGTGAGGGCCTGGTAAAATATGGCTGGGTTTGAAAAGAGGGAATATTTTTGCAGCTGCTGGAAATATTCTAAGGCTTTGTCGTAGTTACCTATCGTAAGGTAAACAATTCCCAAATACTTTTTTGCCGAATAATTTCCTGTGTCTTTTTGAATGATTGTTTCAAACAGGTGTATTGCAGAATCATACTTTCCGTCATTATATAAACTCAACCCGTGTTGAATACTGTCACGCCGGGTTCCCATGGTGACAGGCAGTGTTTTTAAATTTTCATCCATATAACTCTCGGCCATTTGCTGAGGTGATGCTGATCTTGAAAAGAATAAATACCAGGCGAAAAAAAGGCAAACAATAATTGCGGCTGCTGCTGCGGTTCTGTATATCCACATTTTTTTTACCCGTGTGGGACTGCCTTTTGAAAAATTATTGTTTTGATCCAGCAATTGCCTGAACCATTCTTTTTTCTCTTTGCTCACTTCCTCTTTCAAAACATGTTTGGCGGAAAAATAAAAAGCCACTTCTTCAGCAAAGTTTTTGTCTTCTATAATTCGCTGCTCAAATTTTTTTATCTCATCATCACTCAGCGTTTGATTAAAGTATGCCTCAATATATTCATATTGTTCCTGCATGATTTTTCGGTCAAGTTGTATGATATAGTTGTTTTAATCTCTCCAAACACCTTAACCGGCTCGTTTTAACCACATCAGATGTTTTATATTCCATCGAAACGGCGATTTCTTTATCGCTGTATCCATCCGCCCAAAGCAGCAACATCCGGCGACAGCTATCTCCAACCTGGTTCAACTTTTCTTTGAGCACTTTCCAATCTGTTTTATCTACCAGCTGCTGGACAATTGTTTTTGAATTGTCAGCGACCTGAAAAAGTGAATCGGAGAGTGACAAAGTTCGATGAACACTGCTTTTATTAGTCGACTTTTTTCGTATTAGGTCAACATATTTATTATGGAAAATCTGGTACAACCAGGTTTTTAGAGAAGATCGTCCCTCAAAAGAACCGCCAACTATCTTTTCAATAGCAGATATTATGGTATCACTGTAAAGATCAAACGCATCTTCATGGGATAGCGAAAATTTGTTAATGGCTTGTTTAATAAAGTAAGCATAGCGGTTAAAAAGCCGCTGCTCTCCTGTTTTCCTCTCTATTCCGTTTTCCTTGATGCTGTCGATTATTTCCCGATCATCCGGCAGAAGAAATGGTTTAAAAAAATTCACAGTTAGTTGTTCTCCTCCTAAGTTAACAAAAACAAAAGTAAAATAAAATTGAACCTGCCTGTTTCCTTTCGATTCAAGGCTACGACAAATTTTTATCAATTAAAAATTGTTGAAATAAAAAAATACGATTATGAGCCCACAGACAATCGCACAAGAAATGCTTCTGTTCACCAATACTTCCTTTGCACAAAGAGAATTATTCGAATGGGATGATGCGGCCCGCAACGAAACAAAAAATTCTGCAGCTGATCAATTAGAAAAAGCTTGTTGGTCAGGTTTGCTTTTTGAAATGTTTCCCGAAATGTTTGAAAGGAGCGATCGAAAAACAATGTGTGTATGGCGGGTAAACCAGGCAGAGCAGTTTGTACATATTGAATTGAGCAGTTCATCAGTTTCACCTGAAAATATGACAACTATTGATCCATATTTTTTTCTGCACTTAGCAACTTATCAAAATTAAATAACCAAATGTTTCCGTTTTTCTTGCTATTGCGACTAATTAATCACGATTTTTTTAAGCTTCAAAAAAGTTCTTCTTACAAAATACTTTCATCTTTTTAGGCGCCAGGATCTTTTTGATCCCAACCTTCTGAAAACTAATTAAGTTCTTTTGTCCTGGGTATCTCTATGAAACTATCATCAATTTCTATAACTTTTAAACTTTTAAAAAATGAAAAAGATTTCTCTAACATTGGCTGCAGCAATAATCGTTACCATCGTAACAACAAGCAGCATCTATGCGCAAAACAGCAAAAATGATCTGGTTTTTACCGATTCTCCAAAAAATCAGGCTGCGACAAAGTCTGACATTAAATTACCGGGCGGCTCCCTTAATACAAAGGCTGAAAAAAGTTTTCATAAAGCATTTAAAACTATAAATGGTGAAACCTGGGTTCCCGCAAAAGACGGTATCGTCGCAAAGTTTATAAAGGATGGTATTCATACAATGGTCTATTATAATAAAAAGGGAACCTGGATGGGTACACTTCGTTATTTGAGTGAAGATTTATTACCTAAAGATGTTCGGCACACGGTAAAAAGTGAATATTATGATTTTAGCATTAGCAATATAGTAGAAGTTACTGTTGGAGATAAAACAGCTTACCTGATAACTATGGAAGATAAAACGTCTATTAAACAAGTTAAAGTAGTAGATGGTGAAATGGAAGTGACACACGACTATAAAAAATCAGAATAATTTACTTCGCTTCATTTTGAGCGCCATTCCATTAAACCCTTCCTCGATTCAAGATCCCCTTCCATGGGGATTTTGGTCTTTCCGCCCTCACGGCGTTTTCACTTTCATCTACGAAAAATTTGCCGGCAAAGGCATGTGCAGAGCGACGACCCCTCGTAACTAAAACTGTGGGGTCGTCCTGCGCTTCAATGCCTGCACAATGCAGAGTCCACAGAGAAAATTTTTTTGAAAAAAGAGTTGAGCTTGCGAAGAGGTACAACGTTATAGTTAAAAAAAGCATTATAAATATTGAGTAGTTCTTTTCAATACCCTTAACATAAATTAAAGAATGAAAAAAATATCGTTGTTAGTTATTGTAAGCGTTTTAGCATCAGGCAATGGATTTGGACAGATCAGTCATGATAAACAAATATCGTTACAGCTCGATAGCCTGGTCAGCGATCGCGTATCATGATCACAATAGGTTTCGAAAGCTACCGCCTTGGTTCGTATCCGCAATAATAAATGAGGTTGCTGCTGCCTTGGTTCGTGTCCGCAATAAATGAATGCCAAGTTGCGTGCCCCCACGCAACTTTTCAATAATAGGTAACATGTTGTTGGCCGCTTAATGGGTGCAGCGGCATAGCCACTGTCTTAGTTCGTGCCTGTAATAATAAGTGAGTGCACCACGGTGCGTAGCTTGTCCCGATCCATCGGGATCTCCATACACTGTAATAAATGCAGGTACGCATCACGGCATCCGAGCGGCAACGGTTAGCAGCAGTCATTACAAAAAAAGAATCCTATATTTAAACATGATCCCTCCTTCATTATCACCCCTCACCACCAACCTGTCGTGGAAGGAATTGCGTTTGGATGCTGCCGCACTAAAACAGGTAGAAGAAATAAAAGACCGGTTGAAGCATTCATCCATTGAACAAGGTTACGGGGTATTGTTTCATGGCCCGCCTGCAACAACTAAAGCAATGGCTGCATTGATCGCCGGTGAACATAGCAGGTACGTTTACCAGGTCGACCTTTCCAAATTGGTATCAAAGTATATCGGCGAAACAGAAAAAAAACTTAACCGGCTATTTGATAAAGCGGAAAATAAAAACTGGATATTATTCTTTGACGAAGCAGATGCCTTATTTGGAAAGCGAACCAATATAAAAGATGCTCATGATAAATATGCCAACCAGGAAGTTACTTACCTGCTGCAACGAATTGAGAATTACAAAGGGCTCGTCATCCTCGCCACCAATATGAAAAAGAATATTGACAACGCTTTTACACGAAGATTAAATTCTATTATTCATTTTTCTCCTCCCTCCTGAATCTATACTGCGGCCTTGATTTATGTTTGTGACAATAGCGAGGTCGCCACGGTGCGTGCCCCTGCTGTTGCTGTTCGTAACTTCTCATTGGAAGGGTTGCAGTCGGTCGCTTGCCCTTACTCCGTATAATTCCGCGAGGCCATGATCAAGCATTATATCTTCATAAAAATCCTTGCGCCCCTCATTGGAATTTGCTGGTCCGCCCGGGGTCTTGCCCCGCAGGTAGTCAGAAGTAAAGATTGTAATAGGCAGACCCCGGGACTCAAAGAGTAATATCTGTTTACCTTTAAGAATGCCTGTCCGTTTTCAACATGATCAGCAACCCAACAGCATTTATTTTGTAACATTCACCTGCTATAGGTGGCTCTCACTATTCCAGGAAACAAATGGCTATGATGCCGTTTACAAGTGGTTTGATAGTCTTTCTAAAAATAATATTCATGTAACAGGTTATGTCATCATGCCGAATCATGTGCATGTCCTTTTGCATTTCCCTCAAATGCCAAAATCATTGAACATAGTTATTGGCAATGCAAAAAGATTTCCCGCTTATGAAATAATCAAAAGATTAGAAGAAAAGAAAGCAAACAGCCTGCTGGATATTCTGCATGGTGGAGTAAAGAAAAGGGAAAGCAAAAAAGGCCAGGTACACAAAGTTTTTGAAGACAGTTTCGATGCCAAAGAATGTTATTCAACAGAATTTGTTTTTCAAAAACTTGATTACATGCATCATAATCCTGTTACCAAAAAATGGCAACTGGTAAATGATTTTGCAGACTATGAATATTCCAGTGCATCTTTCTATGAAAAAGAAATAAAGAAATATGAAAAGCTGATTCACATAAGTGACCTATTGAATCGAATCCCGGGGTCTCCCTCTTCACAAAGCTCTGCTATGAAGACCCCGGGCTGACACAAAACGCATCACGGCTATTGAAGATTGACCTTCCGCCTGATTACTCACCACGTTTTGCAAAAAAGCCAAAGTCATCATACCGGTAACCGCTCTTCTTTTCTTCCCAAAAAAGATGTTCAATGATTCCCGGCGTCCATTCAACCAGTAATTCATTATTTTCTTTTCCTTTAAAAGCCGGGCTTTCCAATTCCCCCAATTTGAAAATATAATGACCGGCAGATCGTGATACCTGCAGTGTACCATATTCATCGCTGGTATAAATGCCCGGTGATAATGCCTTGCTATCTGCATTGATAAACTGTGCATCAAAAGATTTATAGCCTGCTTTTGTTTTTTCAATGACAGATAAAAATGGATCAGCAGTCTTAAGAGGATTGTTATTCTTCAATACTGATGCATAATAGACAGCAGCTAACATGCCTGCAACACGGATACCGGCTTCTGACTCATTTACAAAAACAAAAACACCATCCTGCTTTCCCGGTATATAAGACATAAAGGATTCATAGCCGGGGAATGTTCCAAAATGCAGGCGCAAAGGAACATCGAAAAACCGTCCCTGTGCCCAGCCAAAGGAGTAACCGGTAACTGTAAAAGGGCCCATGCTTTGTTCTGCATCTGTAAGCGTGGTCTCATACAATTCCCTGAGTGTATCGTTCATAAAATTACCCGGTCCGGTACCGGTTAACAGCAAAAGCCATTTGCCAAGATCTGTAGTTGTTGAAAAAAGCCCGCCGGCCGCATGCAGTGTGTTCCCGGTTTTTTTGAGTTTTAATTGTTCACTGTCGAAGCGATACGGTAAGGCCACGGTTTCATTTACCGGCAGGAGAGCCGTTGTTTGTAGCATATCCAATGGCCCCAGGATTTTTTCATCAATATATCGTTTCCATGATTTGCCTGTTACCTGCTCAATAATGATTCCGGCAAGTATATAACCAAGATTAGAATAGCGAAAACTATGATCAGGCTTTCCTTTTCTGTAGGTGGTAAACTTCAATAATTCACGAAGGTCATCAGGGTACTCCCCTGAATAAGCAGTGCGGAATATAAGCGGGTCGTTGGAAAGCCCATGTGTATGTGACAGGACCTGCTGAATGAAAATGCTGTCAACAGCGATGCTGACAGGAAAATATTCCGGAGCGATATATTTACTCAATGGATCGTCAAGATGGATCAAACCCTTGCTGATCAATTGCGCCATGGCAAGACCGGTAAAGGCTTTTGTATTTGAAGCAATGTAAAGCCGGGTGTTATCATTCATTACATTTCTTTCATCTGCATAGCCGAAACCTTTTTCATAAACGATCTTTCCATCATGCACAGCAGTGATCGCAATTCCTTTTACATAATGATTTTTGATCATTTCTGCGGCTAAAGAATCCAGCGTTTTAAATTGCTGGCCGTATGCAAAATGAATAAGCGGGCAAAGAGCCAGAATAAGCAGGAATTTTCTGACAAATGCATTTATCATATTGCATTTGACGCAATAAAAGACCGGTGGGTTACAGGTTGAAATTTTTTTGTAAAAGTGCCAGATATGTTATCCTTGCCTTTGTTGGTAGCCAGCCTCGTGTTCCAATCACAGCAGCCGTTGATATGCAGCCAAGCCATGCAGCAGAGCGTACCAACAACCTAAATGGGGAAATGAGTTCGGGTCGTTGGCAGGCTAAACACAAACCCATGCCTCATACCAACTACAGCGGAAATTATCAATGGTCATCCGCTTCATTTTATCTACCAGGCGATGATCGTTTTTCATAGTTAAGCCATATCAAAGAATAGCCGTTGGCGGCACGCCAACGACAGCTTACAAGTAGTTCACTTTGCCTATTCTTTTTATTCAGACAGGTGGGTGGTTGCTGAAACAACCGCTTGATCTTTCATAAGCGGCTTTATACTATTAGGCCACTTTTAAAAGTTGAACCGGGCAATAAATTTTAACGGCGTCGCTTACCGCAAATCCGCCATGATCAAGTGCTACATTCCAAATTAAACCAAAATCCTTCCTGTCGATTTTACCATTCAGCACCAAACCAGCTTTAGTGTTGCCAAAGGGATCTTTTGGTACTATTCCTGCAAATTCCATATCAAAGGCGATAGACTTGCTAATATTTTTGATCGTTAAGTTGCCGTTTAGCCGATATTTATTTTTCTCTATTGTTTCCATCTTTCCGCTTTCAAAATGAATAGTTGGATATTTTTCCGTATCAAAAAAATCAGGGGATTTTAAGTGTGCATCTCTCTGGGCATCGCTTGTGTCAATGCTATTGGCATCTATATCGATAGCAAACTTTATATCTGAAAAATCGGGTTTTGTTGCGGCGATGATAGCGGTAGCTTTCTTAAACTGCCCCTCGGTTTCTGTTATTCCAAAATGCCGAACGCTGAAACCGATTTTACTGTGACTGAAATCTATTGTCCAATTTTCTGTTTGTTGTGCCATAAATTTTATTTTTAAATGAATGACACAAAATTATACAGCGCAAATGCCTGCCTGCTATAACAAAAGCTATCTTGTTCGGTACTTATCGGACATTTCTTTTTTAAAATCATTTGGGGATTTTCCCGTTTCTAATTTAAACATCCTGGCAAAATAGGAGCTGTCAAAATAATTAAGCCGGGCAGCAACTTCCGAAATAGTGTTATCTGTAAATGTCAGTAGCCTCTTGACTTCCAAAATGCTTCTTGCTCTTAATACTTCACTTGCTGTTTTACCTGTAACATTTTTTACAACGAGGTTGAGATGGTGCGGTGTGATATTAAGCCTGTCAGCATAAAATGCCACACTTTTGTTTTCAGCAAAATGTATATCAAGCAGATTTTTTAGTTTTTTATAAACGATAAGATATTTCTTTGAAATTGTTTTCGCCGTTGTTTTGTCTACACAGCGTTGTACCTGGGCGAGCAGGATGTGCAGCAATGACTGCGTTATAGTTCTGCTCTTGTCCTTTCGTTTTTGTTCTGTCGAAATTTGATGGATAGTACGTTTTACTTCATCAAAATCTTTCTTGTTTAGATTGATGCAGGGGTTTGCATAAAAGTTATCAAGAAAACTGATCTCAAAAAGTTTGTCTTTATTATAATTGTTCAGTAGAAAAAAATCTTCCGTAAACAAGATGGTCCCTCCAATTAAGGGTTTCCATTCTTCAAATTCGTGAACCTGGTTGGGTGAAATAAAGAATATGCTGTTCGGAAGCACATCGTATTGTTTATAGTCAATGGTTTGCCTGCTTTTACCTTTTTCCGTCCAGATAATTTCATAGAAAGAATGTTTATGAATGTTGTCGACCTCAGGCTCTTTCATATTTTCGAAATGAAGAATTTCGAAATCTGTTGAGTTTGCAGGTTCATTTATAAAATGTCCCACGGAGTAAATGGAGAACAATTCTTTCACGACGCAATGTTTTGTAAATAAAATGATCCGGGTTAAGGACGCAATTGTAGTTTCCCGGCCAGATCAATTATAAATTAGTTGCAGTTCAGGCTATCTGCAACTATAATTATATACCAGTATAGTGTTTGGGTATCCTTACTGTTGCTCTTCAGTTTTCTTTAGGTCCAGCGTCAGATCATTTCCCTGCACAGAAAAGCTTAGTGTTATGATATTATCTTTTACTTTACCTGTAACATGCGTCATCGCACCCTGTATCATAACATCAAATGAAAGTGCATCGCCCTTAATGATGCCATTACTTATATCCGATACGGAGCCATCAGGGTGAGTATCTTTTCCTGTAAGGCTGTCACCCTTTACCTTGAAATCGTAGGCAATATTATACTGATCCATAACCTTACCCGTCCAGTGACCTGTAATATCCTGTGCACAGGCGATGGACACAGACACAACTGCAAAGAATGCAACAAATAGAATTTTCTTTTTCATATAATGATCATTTAGAGTTTTGTAAACTGATAAGACAAAAAACTTGCCCGGGCGGGTTTGAGAAATATAAAATTATGATTGTCTTTTTGAAATTGCATTCCATGCTGAATATTTTCCTGGCGCCCTGGTTGGTCTTCACCGGGTCTTCGTGTTGCTGTCGCGTCGTTGCGGGGTTTTCCTCAAATCTCGCTTATCCGAAACAGTCTCATTGGATTTGGTTCAAGTCAACCACGATGCATAAACTACTACAGAAATTGGAGATCAAAGAAACATATCTTTTTATTCTCTGACCGGTTTTCTTTTTAAATTGGGTGCGAAATAGTATTCAAAAAACATGGCAATAACGATTAATACTTCCACGCTGGACTTTTTGAAAAAGCTTTCAAAAAATAATAACAGGGAATGGTTTAATAAAAATAAAAACCTTTATGCAGCAGCTCATAAGAACGTGCTTGCTTTTGTTGATGCTCTTTTATCAGAAATGCGCAGGCATGATAATATAGAAACCCGCACTGCTAAAGACAGTCTCTTCCGTATATACAGGGACATCCGGTTTTCGAAAGATAAATCACCCTATAAATCTTATTGGGCAGGACATTTTAAAAGGGCTACAAAAAAACTAAGAGGCGGCTATTATTTTCAGATCGGGCCGGGAGAAACCATGGCAGCGGGGGGATTCTTCTCTCCTGATCCGAAAGATCTGCTTCGGATCAGGAAAGACATTGATATGAATTTTACTGATTGGAAAAAAATGCTGGCAGATAAAAAGATAGTGAACAGCTTTGGTGAACTGAAAGGTGAAATGGTGGCTACATCACCAAAGGGTTTTTCAAAAGATAATCCTGCAATAGAATTGTTGAAGCACAAACAATTTTATTTTTCCAGGAGTTTTACCGACAAGCAATTATTGAGCAATGATTTTATGAAGGAGATGAATCAAACGTTCCGGAACCTGAGACCTTATTTCGACTATATGAGTGAAGTGCTGACAACAGATCTAAACGGCGTCTCATTACTTTAACAAACTTCCTCTGCCCCGGTGCGTATCTCGTCATAACAAAACTGTGCTTCTTGTTGCTGTCTGTCATTTCGATGCCGACTTGTCGGCAGGAATCTCATTGTCTACCCCTTTGTCATTCCTCGCTTGGGTGATGAAGCACACAAAAGAAATGCTCAAAAAGATAATGTGTTACAACTTGCTGGTTTCAGTATCCTTCGCTTTACCGATGAAGAAATTTGAAACAATCTTACACAGGTGCAGCAGGCAATAGAAAGATGGATCGAAGAAAGAGAAAAATAAAATAATTTTTTAGCGGGGATGCCAACAGGCATCCGGATTTATTTACAAACCGTTTTAAACAGAAACCGATTTAAATTTGTTAGTGATGTTATTAAGTAAAAAAAACCAACCATGTTTAAAAAGTATTGTTATTTACCTGTTTTAATCTTCAGCTTCCCGCTCTTTATTACTCAATCTTGCTTTGCCCAATTGACGATGTTGTCAAAGGGATCTGCCGCTCCTGAATTTACTGCCACGGCCAGCCAGGCCGGTAAGGATTTTGATTTTTCATTAAAAAAAGCGCTTGCCAAAGGACCTGTTGTGGTCTATTTCTATCCTTCTGCCTACACAGGCGGCTGTGACCTGGAAGCGCATACGTTTGCTGAACTCAAAGATCAATTTACAGCGGCAGGCGCTACCATTATCGGTGTATCTGCAGATGATATTCAGCGGTTGAATTTATTCTCTTCTGATTCGGATTACTGTGCGGGCAAGTTCCCGGTAGCGTCAGATCCCGACGGTAAAATTGCAGCAACTTATGGCCTGCAGGTGACAGCTCCAATGGCTGGTGTTAAAGATATACGGGGCCAGGACGTTACTCACGGTTTCATTCCGCGGACCACCTTTGTCATCAATAAAGATGATAACATTGTAGCTGTCTTTTCATCGAAACTAGATAAGATCTCACCGGACGAGCATGTAAAAAGAGCCTTGGAAATTGTAAAGAGCCTGTAATATTGAGAGAGAAATTTTATCATGCATTGATCTTTCTCACAAATTCGGGATAATACAAAGAGCCATGTGGCTGCTGGTCTTTTCTCCCGAAAGGTTGCAGCCGGTCGTTGCGAATAATGTTTGAGTGGCTTTACTGTTGTTCTTCAGTTTTTTTTAAGTCCATGGTTAGATCATTCCCCTGCACAGAAAAGTTTAGTGTTATTATATTGTCTTTTACTTTACCGGTAACGTGCGTCATTGCACCCTGTATCATAACATCAAATGAAAGTGCATCGCCCTTAATGATGCCATTACTTATATCCGACACCGAGCCATCAGGGTGAGTATCTTTTCCTGTGAGGCTGTCACCCTGAACCTTGAAATCGTAAGCAATATTATACTGATCCATAACCTTACCTGTCCAGTGACCGGTAATATCCTGTGCACAGGCAACGGACACAGACACAACTGCAAAAAAGGCAACAAGTACTATTTTCTTTTTCATATAATGATCATTTAGTGTTTTGTAAACTGGTAAGACAAAAAAACTTGCGTGATGGATTTGGGAAATATAAAATTATGACTGTCTGCTTGAAATTGTATTCCTGGCTAAATATTTTTCCTGCTAACATTTAGCGGCCTGTCATCATATTACTTTTGGTCACTCCCGAAGAGGGTTACTGTCGGTCGCCTTACCGACTGTTATAAAATTAGAAACTAGTTGCCGACGATGCCAACTGCAACAACCATCTGCAACTACAATTATGTATCAGCATAATGTTTCCCATCACGGGTCGTCGGAATGAGGTGCCTGGGGTCATTGACACAATATCCGCCAGGCCGCTCAAAGCGGCCACCCTTATTCGAAACCATTCAATATCACCCAACAAACTATCTTATAAGGTTAACTAAAAGAATGACTGCTACTAAGGTTTACCAATCTCTCTCATAATCTCACCCTCTCACCTGTATAGATGCAGTACGGATGAAGCATAGATAAAGCATGGATAGTGTATCAAATGCACGTATTTCTACTAAGCTCTCCCCGGGCGGTCTCCCGTTTCACTTTACTTCTTTATAATTTCCTGTCGGCATGGCCCAGGTTTTTTTCCGGATTTACTATGTCGCGAACAAGTTGTTTGATCTCTTTTATTTCAGGAAAACCATTGTATTCTTTCCGGTCAAATATTTTTGTATCATCAATAAAAATTTTATAAGATCCTCCTGTTTCACTCGGTTGCAGCACTACCTGTTTTATATCATCAGTAAACGTGGTAAGAATTTCCTGTGCCATATAAGCCGCCCGTAATAGCCAGCCGCATTTAGAACAATATTCGATAGTGATCGTTGGTTTCATCAAAATAAAATAGTTGAAAGATTATTCAGATATAATATTTAAAGCTCTTTTTATTCTTAAAATTATATATGTTTTGTCATTTCGTTAAAAACAAATAAACGATCCTCATACACGTATTTTACACCATTATAAATCTTATTTTTGCTTTTCAAAAATTTAGACCGGGCATTTGTAAAAAAACATTTCGGTATACAGCCAGATTCTAACGAGCCAAAAGTTTTATCCGAACTAAATTTTTTTAAACCCATTTTAATATTTACGCCAATGCATCCCGTGAAAAAGCCAATCATCCTTCTCCTGGTATTAGCAGCTGTTCAATTTGTTTCTGCCGCGGCAAAAAGCTCCCCCTCTTTAAAGGAAACAAGCGCTGCATCTTCTTACAGTAAAACAAACAATTTAAAAAACGCTTCGGCATTATTCAACGAAATGCACCTGGACAAAGCGGGCTTGAAACAAACCACTTTTAATTCAGCCATCCGGGGTTTACAGAAATTAGAGGACCAGGGTGCTTTAAAAAGAAATGATATCATCACCATCATTGATTTTAGCCAACCGAGCAACAAAAAAAGGTTATATGTTCTTGACCTGGAGAATAAACAGGTTTTATTTAACACACTCGTGGCACATGGTATGAATTCCGGCAAACTATGGGCACGGTCATTTTCAAATAAAACATCTTCACTAAAAAGCAGCCCCGGCTTTTATATAACTGCTGAAACCTACATCGGCGACAATGGATATTCCCTGCGTCTTGATGGCATCGAAAAAAATATTAATGATAATGCCCGCGACAGGGCAATTGTAATGCATGGAGCTCCATATGTAAATCAATCCGCGATCAATTCACTTGGATTCTTGGGCAGAAGTTGGGGTTGCCCTGCTGTACCCTTATCAAAACACACTGAAATTATCAATACAATAAAAGACGGAACCTGTCTTTTTATTTATAGTCCCAATAAAAATTATCTAAAAAAATCTCCGATTCTGAACTCCTGATTCCAAATCTCTTTTTCATGAGTGATATGAATATTTATCTTTACCAGCAGATAATTTCGCCCCATGCTAAAAATCGGAGTCTTTGGAGTAGGTCATTTAGGAAAATTTCATCTGAACAACTGGAAGGAAATTGCAGGAACAGAGTTGATCGGTTTTTATGATCCGAATGACGATACCGCCAAAGAAGTTTCAGAAAAATATCAATTACCAAGATTTCTCGACGCTGACACCCTCATAGAAACGTGCGACGCTCTCGATATAGTGGCACCCACCAATTTTCATTTTGACCTTTGTGAAAAAGTTATTCGCAAAGGCAAACACGTTTTCGTAGAAAAACCCCTGGCCAATACAATGGAAGAGGGCCGGCAGCTAGTCAAACTTGCCCGGGAATCAAATATTAAACTGCAGGTCGGGCATGTGGAAAGATTTAACCCTGCCTTTCTCGCCGTAATGGATATGGAGTTAAACCCTATGTTTATTGAAGTGCATCGCCTCGCTCAATTTGATCCGAGAGGTACGGAAGTAAGCGTGATCCTGGATCTCATGATTCATGACATCGATATTATTTTAAGTATTGTAAAAAGTGGTGTAAAAAATATTTCAGCAAGCGGTGTGGCCGTCATGACGGATACTCCTGATATTGCAAATGTACGTATCGAGTTTGATAACGGGTGTGTGGCCAATCTTACCAGCAGCCGTATTTCAATGAAAAAAATGAGAAAGATGAGGCTGTTTCAGAAAGATGCATACATTGGAATAGATTTTTTAAATAAGAAAACGGAGATCATTAAACAAAAAGAACCGCAGGATTCAAACGTGTTTGCTTTTGACATTGAAACACCAAAGGGCAAAAAAACATTAGCGATCGCCAATCCTGTAGTACCGGAAGTAAATGCCATAAAAAGAGAACTGGAAGAATTTAAAAATGCTGTTGTCAACAATACAAAAACTATTGTATCAGAAATTGATGGCCTGTTAGCAATGGAAGTGGCCCATCAAATTCTGAAAAAGATTGGTAACAACGTGTTAGTGGGCTGACACATGAATAAGAATAACCAGATACCAATAACCTTATATGCCGCTATGGATTTCGTAATGGCTTCATTGGCATGGGGCCTGTTCTATTATTTACGGGAATGGTTACTGCATAAATATACTTTTTCCGGATCTGGCCTTCGCATCAATGACAGGTTGTGGACGGGTATCATTTTTATTCCCGCAGGTTGGCTGATGCTCTATGCTGTTGCGGGTGCTTATCTTTCTTTGTATAAAAAATCAAGGCTGTTTGAATTCACCAATACATTTATCTGCAGTCTTATTGGTTGTATCATCCTTTTCTTCCTGTTTATTTTCGACGACACTCAAAATAGCTATTCTTATTATTACGCTGCCTTTTTTAGTCTCCTGGGAATTCATTTTACACTGACGTTTGCAGGAAGGTTGATATTTCTGAATATTGCAAAACGCCAGTTACTCAATGGCACTGTTCAATTCAATGCCCTGATGATCGGCAGTTCAGAGAGAGCAAACAGAATTTATCATCAAACTGAAAAAAATCTTAGAAGTGATGGATATTATTATAAAGGCTACATAACGTTGTCTGGCAAAAATGGCGTACCGGGCACGTTAGAAAAGCTCGGCACCATCGACTCGTTAGAGTCAATCATCGATAGCAACAACATACACCAGGTTGTATTGGCCATGGAAAGATCTGAACACGTAATGGTGGAAAACATCGTAAACCGTCTGAGTGAGAAAAATGTGGAAGTAAAAATTCTTCCGGATGCCCTTGATATTCTTTCAGGCTCTATTCGCACAAGTAATGTAATGGGAGCCATGCTCATTGATCTCAAGACAGGCTTAATGCCCGAGTGGCAACAAAATATAAAGCGTTTGATGGATGTTATAGCTGCAATATTTGGATTCATTATTTTATCACCTCTTCTGCTATATGTGATCATAAGAGTAAAATTTTCTTCAAAAGGCCCGATTCTTTATAAACAAGAGCGGATTGGGTATAAAGGAAAACCTTTTATGATGTATAAATTCAGATCTATGCGTACCAACGCAGAAGAAAACGGGCCATTGCTTTCCAGCGACAATGATCCGAGAATTACCCGTTGGGGAAAAGTAATGAGAAAATGGAGATTGGATGAGTTGCCGCAACTTTGGAACATATTAAAAGGTGAAATGAGCCTGGTGGGTCCGCGGCCCGAAAGAAAATTTTACATCGATCAGCTGGTAGAACTTTTCCCCTATTATAAATATCTGCTGAAAGTAAAACCCGGCCTTACAAGTTGGGGCATGGTTCAATTTGGCTATGCGGAAAACGTCAATGAAATGACTGAACGAAGTAAGTTTGATCTTTTATATATTGAGAACATTTCCCTCGCGTTGGATTTCAAGATCATGATCCACACACTAAGAATTATCTTTTTAGGAAAAGGAAAATAAGATACCGCGAATTTTACATCGCAGATTTTGCCTGCCCGCCTTCTTTAATTCTGAGAAATATTTGCAATGGTCGGGCGGGGATTTTATTTTTGATTGAAATACCAGCCTTTGAGAAAATCAATTCTTGTTGTTCTTTCCGTTTGCCAATTGCTCATTGCCAATTGCCAATTGAACTACTGGCAGCAGCAGGTTAACTACACGATCGATGTGACGCTTAATGACAAAGACAATAGCCTGGATGCCTTCGAAAAAATTGAATACATAAATAATTCACCTGACACTTTACAATTCATTTGGCTTCATCTTTGGCCAAATGCTTATAAAAATGACAGGACGGCTTATACAGATCAAACACTGTTAAATGGCGATACCCGCTTTTACTTTTCTGACAAAGATCAAAGAGGCTATATCAACAGGCTCGACTTTAAGGCAAACGATGTAACATGTAATGTAGAAGATCATCCTTTGTATAGTGACATCGTTAAGGTAATTCTTCCGTCATCCTTATTACCTCATCAAAAAATTATCCTGTCCACTCCCTTTCATGAACAGCTTCCCTATAATTTTTCACGGGGTGGTCACGACGGTCAAAGCTACCAGGTTACCCAATGGTATCCGAAATCGGCGGTATATGATAAAAATGGCTGGCACCCGATGCCTTACCTTGACCAGGGTGAATATTACAGTGAGTTCGGAAATTTTGATGTACGGATCACCGCCCCTGAAAATTATGTAATAGCAGCCACAGGTGAGTTACAAAATGATCCCGATAATTATCGGGATGAGAAACAATGGCTACTAACAAGAAATAATTTTTCGTGGACACCGGTCAAACAAAAAACAAAATCAAAAGGCGGTATTGTAAAAACCACTTTCCAAAAATTCCCGGTTTCATCTGCCGAAACAAAAACCCTGAGATATATACAAGACAGTGTTCATGATTTTGCATGGTTTGCAGACAAGCGTTTCATCGTAGATCACGATACATGTCAGCTTTCCGATTCCAGGATCATCGATGTATATACTTATTATACACCGCAGGAAGAAGAAACATGGCAAAATAGCTTGAATGATACAAAACGTGCCGTACAATTTTATTCTTCCGAAATTGGAGAATACCCATATAATGTGGTTAGCGTAGTGCAAGGCCCTCAAAGTTTTGGCGGGGGAATGGAATATCCTACTATTACAGTTATTTCTCCTGCTTCGTCTGCAAAAGAACTGGACATTACCATTGCTCATGAAATAGGCCATAACTGGTTTTATGGAATACTGGCCACAAATGAAAGAGATCATCCATGGATGGATGAAGGTATTAATAGCTTTTATGTGCATCGATACCTTTTAAAGTATTACAAAGAAACGCCTGCAGAAGAAAGAACTTTTTTCGAAACCATTGCGGCGGAAAAACTGGATCAACCTATTGAAACCACCTCCCAAAATTTCAATGAAATAAATTATAATCTTGTCGCTTACTATAAAACGTCAGAGTGGCTGCATTGGATGGAAGAAGAAATTGGAAAGGAGCCCTTTGACAAAGCACTGAAAAATTATTACGATCAATGGAAATTCAAACATCCGCAACCTGCCGATTTCAAAACAGTAATGGAGGAAAGTACCAGCCGAAATCTTGATTCGGCATTTTCTTATTTAAATAACAAAGGTGTTCTTCCGAATCAGCATCGAAGCGGAACAAAAGTCGATTTTATTTTAAGGCCAGGATATTTCCCGGGCTTCTTAAATAACAATTATCAAAATCTTATTACAATCGGTCCGGCCATTGGTGCAAACAGCTATGATAAATTCATGGCAGGTATATTTTTAACCAATGTAAAACTACCTCTGAATAAGTTTAATTTTTTCGTTGCTCCTCTGTATGCTTTTGGCTCAAAAAAATTCACCGGTATCGGCAAACTGGATTATTCATTTTACCCGGATAATGTTTTCAGAAAAGTTGATTTGTTTTTAAATGGTTCAACATTTACAGAAAATGAGTACACCGATTCCAGCGGAAAGAAAATTTACATAGGTTTTCAAAAAATTGTCCCGGGAATTCGTTTCACCTTCAAACAAAAAGATCCACGCAGTCATTTTCACAGGTATATTCAATGGAAAACATATTTTATTGGTGAAGATGGGTTAAATTTTTCTAAGGATACATTAACTAATCCGCCAGCCATAGTTACAAGAGTTACCAAAACAAAAGGCTACTGGAATCTTAACCAGCTTCTGTTTGCAATTGAAAATTCAAGAGCTCTGTACCCATACAGTGGAGAATTTAAGATTGAGCAGTCAAAGGATTTTGTCAGAATGGCCTTCACCGGCAATTATTTTTTCAACTATCCCAAAAATGGCGGATTGGATGTTCGCTTTTTTGCAGGTAAATTTTTTTACACAACTTCAAAAACAATCACAAAAGAATTTGCAACCGAACGTTATCATTTGAACATGACGGGAGCCAATGGCTACCAGGATTATACTTATAGTGATTACTTTATGGGTCGCAATAAATTTGACGGCTTACCAAGTCAACAGATGATGATGAGAGATGGTAGTTTTAAAATAAAGACGGACCTATTGGCTTCACCGGTTGGGCAAACGGATGACTGGCTGATGGCAGCTAACTTCACATCTTCTATTCCCTCTGCAATAAATCCATTGAATATTTTACCCGTTAAAATTCCATTGAAAGTTTTTGCTGACATCGGTACATACGCAGAAGCCTGGAAAAAAAATGCAGAAGTTGATCGCTTTTTATTTGACGGAGGTCTCCAGGTTTCTCTTTTAAAGAACACCGTCAATATTTATGTTCCTTTAATCTATAGCAGCATTTATAAAAATTATATCCAGTCAATCCTGGAAAAAAAGAACAGGTTTTTTAAGAAGATTTCCTTCAGCATCGATATCTCCAATTTTAATTTGAAAAAAATAGATAAGAACATTCCTTTCTGATGAGTGAAATCCACATACAATATCTTCCACACGCTAAGATTGACAAAACCCGGTGGGATAAATGCATTGAGAACGCCGGGAATGGGTTGATCTACGGCTATTCATTTTATCTTGACCACATGGCTAAGCACTGGGATGGACTGGTGTTGAAAAACTATGAAGCTGTTATGCCGCTAACCTGGAATAAAAAGTTTGGCATATATTATTTGTACCAGCCTCCATTTACAGCGAACCTGGGAATTTTCGCCTGTCCGGATGACTCGGGCGAACGGAGAAATAACTTAACCGATGAGATCATCAAAGAATTCATTCTTCGTATTCCTAATAAATTTAAGCTTATTGAAATTTCGTTGAATGCCAACAATTTTTCTAATCCTGATTTGATCGCTCAATTCTTGATCCAAAGAACAAATTACGTTTTGCCTTTAAATAAAGACTACGATGATCTTTATATGGGCTACCGTGAGAATCATCAACGAAATATTCAAAAAGCTTTTCAGCAAGGATGCAGTGTCAAAAAAAATGTTTCGATAAAAGAAATAATTGAGCTAAATAAAGATCAACTAAAAAATAAAGTCGCACTTACTGATGATGACTATGACCGGTTTAAAAAATTGTTTGAGTTCCTGGCCAGCCAAAATAAAGCAGTTGCTTATGGTATAGTCGACTCGCAAAATCAATTGCTTTCTTCCTGCGTGTTTTTCTTTTCCCATAAAAGAGCCTATTATATTTTAGCGGGCAATCATCCGGGCAGCAGGAATACCGGGGCCTCCCATGCATTGATTGATGCTTTTATAAAAGACCATGTTAACCAGGAGATGGTTCTCGATTTTGAAGGATCCGATATTGAAAGCCTTGCTTTATTCTATAGTGGCTTCGGAGCAACTAAAGAAATTTATCCCGCTATCAGATGGAATAGGTTACCGTGGTTTTTGAAATGGACGAAATCTTAGTACTTACCATTTAATACTCAGAAATTGTTCGGCAATAAGAAGATCAATAGGTCTCGTGATCTTAATATTCGTCTCCTCCCCTTCCGTGAGCGACACTTTCAAACCATACGCTTCTACTACGGTCGCCTCATCAGTAAACTTATCTTTATAATCTATCTCATAGGCGGGTAACAATATTTTACTATGAAAAGTCTGAGGTGTTTGAATCAACATTACTTTGTCTCTGTCTATCACTTCACTTTCTCCTTCATTCAAAATTCTTACACTGTCTTTTGATGGGACTACAGGTATGGCGCTTCCTGTTTTTAAAGCCAATTCATAACAACGATGAATAACATCAACTGAAACCAAACAACGGACGGCATCATGCACAAAGATGATCGATTCATCTTCTATTAATTTTAACCCATTTTGTACAGAATGAAACCGGTTATCACCCCCGATCGTAATCCGGATTCTTTCTTTATCAAAAGAAGCATCGATTATTTCCTGGCCCATATCTACAAAGGAAGCCGGTAATACAAGAATTACTTTAAGATCGTCATATGCTTCTAAAAAAACTTTTAAAGAATAATACAACACGGGTTTATTTTTCATCAGGAGAAATTGTTTGGGGATATCGCCTCCCATCCTGGAACCTGTGCCACCTGCGACTATGACAGCATTCTTTTTCATTAGAGAACTATGATTTAAAGGAAAGATAAGAATTATGCGCAAAAATTGATTGCTGCATAGAATTGTTGCGATACAAGTGTCCCGACGATGAAATGTCGGGATGCTGACCGAAAGCGTCAGCATGCGCAACAGAAGATGATAAGAATTATAAAAGCCGGACTCAAAAAAATTACCCGCAGCAAACAACCTGCAGCTACTTATAGATAGCAATCTCACTGCTTCCATCGCTGTTTCTGAAGCCACGATACATACCATCGCTGTTCAAAATCATAGCATGATTACCCTGAGCGTCTACGCCAATCATACCGCCTTCACCATTCATTTTGGGTAATTTTTCATTTACCACGATATCCATAGCTTCATTTAAGCTAAGTCCTTTATACTCCATCAGGCAACTAACATCATAAGCCGCGACTGATCGTATAAATGGTTCACCGTGACCTGTGCAACTGATGGCACATGTTTTATTGTTAGCATAAGTACCAATACCGATAATGGGGCTGTCACCAATACGGCCGTATTTTTTATTGGTCATTCCGCCGGTACTGGTAGCGGCAGCAATATTTCCTTCATGATCGCAGGCAACGGCTCCGACAGTTCCGAATTTTTTATCACGCATCAACTCTTCCAGTCGCTGATGAGTATGATCGAGAGAATAGTTATCAGAATCACGAATAGACTTCCATTGATCGTAGCGAAATTGCGAGAAAAAATATTCGTCGGGTTCCAGTTTCACTCCCTGTTTTATTGCAAAATCATTAGCTCCTTTGCCGCTTAAAAAAACATGATTACTGTGCAGCATCACTTCCGTTGCCAGCATAATCGGATTACGAACATTACGAACGCCTGCTACGGCGCCTGCGTCAAGTGTTGTACCGTTCATGATTGCGGCATCCATTTCCTGCACACCTTTTTTCGTAAACACTGAACCACGACCTGCATTGAAAAGAATATTATCTTCCAATACCACGATGGCAGCTTTGACCGCATTCACTGCGGCTCCGTCCTGTTCTAACACCGCATAACCAGCATCCAGGGCAATTTTCAGGCCTTCGATATAGGCAGTTTCCAACTCGGGGGTCATGTGTTTTTTCAGAATGGTACCTGCGCCTCCGTGTATAGCTAACGTAAATTTTGACATACTATCGATCGAAATTATTGCTGCCGAATTTAATCACTTTACAAACAAATAGCTTCCAAGTTTTTTACGAAATGTTTAAATGAACGTTAACGCAAAGCAGGAATTTTTCAATAACAACAAATTCTGGTAAAAAGAAAAAGTTGATCAGGAGAGTAATAACTCGCACTCGCTCTGCAATTTGATTTTATCGATGGCTACAGTTCCTACTTCTTCACACACCAATCCGCCGGCAATGTTTGCCATCTCGGCCATGAGATGAACATTCTGGGTAACTGCATAAACCAGCGCTGCAACGGCAATTACAGTATCCCCTGCACCTGATACATCAGCAATATTCCGGAAATGTGAAGGAATCAGTGAACTATCTCCATCCTCCTGATAAAAAATACCTTTGTCGGAAAGGGTGATGAAAGAAATTCTATGATTCAAAATATTTTTTAACTCCAGGTGAATCTTATTCAACAACGAAACATTTGCTTCTTCAAAAAGAAGATTCAATCCCTCTTTTACCTCTTTAAGATTAGGTTTGAAAATATCGGCATTGTGGTAAGAAAAAAAGTTCTTTCTTTTTGGATCAACGGCAGTTATTACACCGGCTTCTTTACAAATATTGATTGTTTCCCTGATTACTTTTTCTGTCAATACTCCTTTATTATAATCTTCAAAAATGATGACATCCGGATCATTTGTCTGGATGAGTAGATGAAGCTGTTGCAACAGCATTTCCTCATCACGCCTTTCAAGATCAGTTGTAACTTCTGCATCTAATCTCATCATTTGCTGATTACGACTAATGATCCTTGTTTTGTTAGTGGTAATTCTTGAAGAACTTTTAACGAGATAAGAAGTATCGATCAAATTCTCTTCAAAAAGTTCTTCCAGCAATAATCCGTCTGTATCATCGCCAATAACCGATAATATAAAAACCTGGGAGCCCAGGGTATGACAATTGAGCGCAACATTTCCCGCTCCTCCTATTCGATATTCTTTTTTGTCAAGCGAAACAATGGGCACCGGCGCTTCGGGTGAGATGCGCTCTACTTTTCCCCAATTATAAGTATCCAACATTACATCGCCGATCACCCCGACTCGCAGTTGAGTGAATGATTCAAACAGTCTTTGAAAATCTTCCATGCAGCAAAATTCGGTGAATTATTTTTTCCGTGTGGCTATTGCAACAAAATAAAGTGGAATACCAATCAGTACGATGCCTAAGCCATACAGGGAATATTTGGGAGCAGCCGACACAAGCCCGACGCAAAATACAATAGCAAGAAGTAATATACATAATCGGTAAAACCGGAAATCCAAAAGCCTTGTATGGGCGTTCAATGTTTGGTTGCTTTTTTCTCAAGTATAAAAATTCCGATGATCGTGAGTATATAAAACAGGACAACGACAAAAGAGATCATTGTCAAAAGATCGCCGTAGGTACCGCTCAGACATAAGATACTTGCCATTACTGCCTGTATCCACAAAGCAAATTCAGGAACAGCCTTTTCATTAAGCTGTCCTGTTTTTCTGAAAAATAATCCGTCTTTTGCCATTGCATAGTATACTCTTGCTCCGGCCAGTATTAATCCATTATTACAACCAAACGTTGAAACCATGATGAGTATAGCTATTATAATAGCTCCTTCATTTCCAAAAAAAGTATTTGACGCCACAACGGCAACTCTATCATTTTGTGCAAAGGCAATATCCTGCAACGGCAATACATTTATATACATCAGGTTTGTCGTGATATATATAACGGTCACAATAAATGTTCCCATGAAAAGAGCAAGGCCAATATTGCGTTTAGGATTTTTGATTTCACCGGCAATGAATGTAACATTGTTCCATGCATCACTGCTGAAAATGGATCCTACCATTGATGCTGAAATAGCGCCTATCAAAACAAACCCTGAAATAGATTGCCAGGTTGCAGACATTTTACCTTCTCCATTAATCCCAAGGTTTTGTGTTGCATGAAAGGCGGTTTGCCAGTTTTGATGCCAGAAACTGTTTTTTGCCAGGAAAAAACCAAATACAATCAATCCAAATAAAGCAAGCAACTTAGCAGTCGTAAAAGATGTTTGAATGATCTTTCCTTCTTTAATACCTCTTGTGTTTGTATAACTAAGAAAAAAGATAAGCGCAATTGCCAATACCTGCGCTGCAGAAATCTTCATAAATCCAAGATCCAGAAGAATATTATTCTCGCCAACTGCAGGTATAAGGAAAGCAGTATATCTTGCAAATGCAACACCGACTGCCGCAATCGTCGCTGTTTGTATAACTGCAAAAAAACTCCAGCCATATAAAAAACCTGTAAATGGATTATAAGCTTCCTTTAAATAAATGTATTGCCCTCCCGCTTTGGGAAACATGCCACTCAACTCTCCATAACTTACAGCAGCGGTGATGGTCATAAACCCGGTAATAACCCAAACCGCAATGAGCCAACCTGCACTGCCGACATGCCTTGTTATATCCGCACTTACAATAAAGATACCCGAGCCAATCATCGAACCCGCGACTATCATTGTTGAATCTACCAGGCCGAGAGATCGTTTGAATGAAGCCGCGTGGTGCGTGTCGGTTAAAATTTCCTCTGTAGCTTCTGCCATGGAAAGTTGGTTTTTGATTCAAGATAAGTATTTTAATCTTTCTGCCAACTCCGGTAATTTCCTGACTAAACAGAGTTGTTGTTGCCAGGCAACAAATCAAATTGGAGGATTAAGAAGTATTATAAAGGAAAAAGTAAATGGAAATTGCTTTGTTCCATCATCAGGATTAAACGAGCTTTACAAGAAAATAATTCTTCTTTCCTTTTTGTATTAATATATATTTCTCGTGCAGCAACGAACCATCATCAATCGTCATTTGCACATCATCTACTTTTTTTCTATTAATACTAACCCCGCCTCCTTGTATTGTTTTTCTTGCTTCTCCTTTACTTGAAAAGATATTTGTTTCGGCGAGGAAACTCACGATATCGATACCGTTAGCAATTTTGTGTTTAAAAAAATCAGACTTAATTACGCCATCCATTCCCTCCAGATCGTCTATGCTTAATGAGCCCGCAGATTGATTTTGCGATGAAAAAAGTTTTTGCGTTGTTTCAATCGCTTTTTCTAACTCATCATTGCCATGAACAAAGGTCGTCACTTCTTCAGCCAGTCTTTTCTGCAAGATTCTTTTTGCAGGATCTTTTTCATGTTCATTGATTATAGCCTCAATTTCCCGGAGTGTTAAAAAAGTAAATATCCTGATCCATTTTTCGGCATCAGCATCACTTGCATTTAACCAGAATTGATAAAATTGAAAAGGTGAAGTTTTATTGGGATCAAGCCACACATTTCCTTTTTCTGTTTTTCCAAACTTACCACCATCTGCTTTTGTAAGTAACGGGCAGGTAAATGCAAAGGCTTCACCACCGGCCTTGCGACGAATAAGTTCTGTACCAGTTACGATATTACCCCACTGGTCACTGCCGCCCATCTGGAGTTTACATTTCTTGTTCATATACAGCCAATAGAAATCATATCCCTGGACCAACTGGTAAGTAAATTCTGTAAAACTCATCCCTGCTTCACCTTCGATTCTCTTCTTCACACTGTCCTTTGCCATCATATAATTCACGGTGATATGCTTTCCTACGTCACGAATAAAACTTAGAAAACTCATCTCTTTAAACCAATCGTAATTATTCACCATCTCTGCGCAATTAGGCTTTGATGAATCGAAGTCAAGAAACTGCATCAGTTGACTTTTTACCCCTCTCTCATTTTGACGTAAAACATTTTCACTTAATAAATTTCTTTCTTCGCTCTTACCGCTTGGATCGCCTACCATACCCGTAGCTCCTCCCACTAAAGCAATCGGTTTATGACCAGCTCTTTGAAGGTGAACCAATAAAAGAATCGGGACCAGGCTACCAATGTGAAGACTATCAGACGTCGGATCAAAACCAATATAGGCAGAAGTAATCTCTTTATTTAGTTGTTCTTCAGTCCCCGGCATAATGTCCTGTATCATGCCTCTCCATCTTAATTCCTCGATTAAACTCATTATTAATTTATGGTTTCGGCAAAAGTAAGTCAGAAAGCAAAGCCGTTAAATATCATGCAATATTTTTCTAACTTATTCGTTTACAATCTCTATACTTAATCTCTTGAGATACTATGTATTTCGGGGGGTAAAGAGTAATTTTGAAGCCGCCTGTTACCCTACTGAAAGCCTGATAAAATAATCGCTTATCCGAAAATAAAAAGAATGAAACTGCGTCCATTCCACCTGTCCCTATTAATGACTTTTCTTTCTCTTTCCGGTTTTGCTCAATTCCGAAAATACTCTAACGAATTTTTGAATATCGGCGCCGGAGCACGGGGACTTGCAATGGGTAGCGCACAAATTGCTACCGTTGAAGATGGAACTGCCGGTTATTGGAACCCCGCCGGTTTAGTAGGCATACAAGATTATCCGCAGGTAAACCTGATGCATTCAGAATATTTCGCGGGTATTGGAAAATATGATTACGCAAGTATTGCTTTTCCGGTATCAGATAACAAAAGAGCCATAGCAATTTCGGCCTTGCGATTTGCAGTGGATGATATCATGAACACGTTGTTTTTAGTTGAACCCGATGGATCAATAAACTACAATAACATCCAGGCATTTTCTTCAGCAGATTATGCTTTTATTTTTTCGTTTGCACAAAAATTAAAGGAAACGGAAAACAAGCATATCCAATTTGGATTAAATGCAAAGGTCATTCATCGCAGCGTTGGAAAATTTGCAAAAGCGTGGGGATTTGGTTTAGATGGAGGTATGCAAATATTCACAGGCAAATGGAAATTTGGAATTACAGGAAGAGATATAACTACAACATTTAACTCCTGGTCATTCAGCTTTACGGATGAAGAAAAACAAGCGCTATATCTCACCAAAAATGATATTCCCGTTAAATCAACTGAACTTACCGCTCCCCGATTGATACTTGGAGCCGCAAGAGATTTTAAATTAAGTAAAAAATTGAGCTTACTCGCTGAAGCAAATTTTGATGTGACATTTGATGGAAAAAGAAATACTATTATCAGCAGCGATCCAATAAGCATTGATCCTCAGCTTGGCTTAGAATTGGATGTTCATAATATATTTTACCTGCGCGGAGGTATTAATAATTTTCAAAAAGCACTTGCAGACGGTGACACACTCAATCAAAAAAAGGTGTGGATATACCAACCCAGTGTAGGAGCAGGATTTAAAATTCAGCATGTAACTATAGATTATGCATTTGCTAATCTCGCTAACCAGTCAAACCCTTTATTTACTCATGTCTTTTCTTTAAGACTTGATCTCATTAACGATAAAAACAAAAAGAAAAAATAGTCTGTACCTAAACATTTTAGTCCATGAAAAGAATTTTACTTTCTTTATTAATATGCTCAGGTCTTGTATCAAAGGGCCAGGTGTACAATAATGAATGGATTGATTATAACAAAACTTACTATAAATTCAACTTAGGCGCTAATGGCGTTTATAGAATTACTCAATCAACACTCAATTCAATCGGTTTAGGCAGTACGCCCGTCGAAGATTTTCAACTTTGGAGAAATGGACAGGAAATGCCTTTATATACTTCAGTTGCCACAGGTGCATTAGGCAGCAGCGATTATATTGAATTTTGGGGCGAAATGAACGATGGCAAACCTGATAAGCAGCTATATCTTAATCCTGACTACCAGTTAAATGATCATTGGAGTCTACAAACCGACACAGCATCTTATTTTTTAACAGTAAATCCCGGCAGCGCAAATAAAAGATTGGCAACGACAATTAATAATATCGCAGGTAACACCCTTGCACCTGAGCCATACTTTATGTATACGCTTGGAAACTATTTTAAGAACCAACTTAATGCTGGCAATTCTGCGGTTGTTCAAACTTCGTATGTATACTCATCCACGTATGATAAAGATGAAGGATATACTTCAGCTAATATTGGAACAGGCGCGTCGTTAAGTGTTACACATAGTAACTTAAGAGTATATACCACGGGCCCCGACCCAACATTTAGTATTAATGCAGCAGGCAATGCGGTAAATACAAGGAGTTTTAGGGTTACTATTAATAACACCCAAGTTGTACAACAAACGATGGACTATTACAACTATGTAAAGTACCAAATTCCCTTTCCTCTCTCGCTAATAACATCAAATACTGCTACCATAAAAGTTATTAATGATTGCCCGACAAGCGGAGATAGAATGGTGGTCGCTCAATATGAAATCAGTTATCCGAGGCAATTTAATTTTGACAATCTCAAAAGTTTTCCCTTTGTATTACCAGCAAACATAAATGGCAACTATCTCCAAATTACTAATTTCAACAAGGGTTCTACAGCTCCAGTATTATATGATCTTACAAACGGGAAAAGATATGTGGCAGATATTTCAAATCCATCTTATACACAAATCGTCCTGGAACCCTCAGCTATCGATAGAAAACTTGTATTAGTCAGCGAAGACAATAGCAATATTAATTTCATTACGTCCCTTCAGTCAAGAAGTTTTATAAACTACGCCTTACCGGGCAATCAAGGTGATTATCTTATTATTTCAAATCAGATGTTATACAATGGCACAAACGGTGACAATCCAGTAGATGATTACAGGATGTATCGCAGCTCTGCCACAGGCGGTAGTTATAATGCAAAAATCTACGATATTGATCAGCTTGTTGATCAATTTGCATTTGGAATTAAAAAACATCCTTCTTCCATTAAAAATTTTATTCAGTATGCTCTGAATACTTACACTGTTACTCCAAAGTTCGTTTTTTTGGTCGGCAAAGGTGTTAATTACGTAGATTATAGGAATAATGAAAGCAGTTCCAATACAACAACCAAAGCTAATCTTCAAGCACTTAATCTTGTACCTACATTTGGAAACCCTGCCTCTGATAACCTGTTTAGCTGCTTTCAAGGAAGTGAAATTCCTTCGGTACCAATAGGGCGCCTTTCCGTTATAACGCCGGCTGAAGTATCCATTTATTTAAAAAAAGTAAAAGATTACGAATCGACCCAGACAATTAGCTCTCCTTATATTGCTGATAAGGCCTGGATGAAAAATGTTGTACAAGTTGCCGGAGCGGATGATGCTAATTTGCAGACAATCTTAGACCAATTGATGCTAAATTATAAAAGCATAATCTCTGATACATTGTTTGGTGGCAACGTAATCTCTTTTAGTAAATCGTCACCAGATCAGGTTCAGAATCTTGCAAGTGAGCAATTAAAAACATTATTCAAGGAAGGTATTGGCATCATACTTTATTTTGGTCATTCAGCAGCTTCAGTGCTTGACTTTAATCTGGATGATCCAACTGCATATGATAACACAGGAAAATACCCCATATTTATGGCATTGGGTTGTAATGCTGGTAATCTTTATACTTTTGATCAGACAAGACTTTTAACGAAACCAACGATATCTGAAAACTTTGTATTGACCCCTGATAAAGGTTCTGTTGCCTTTTTAGCTACAACCAGCTTAGGCATAGTTCAATATCTTGACATATTTAATAGCAATACTTACAAAGCCATCACCTTTTCAAAATATGGCAAAACAATTGGGGAAATAATACAGGAAGGTATTCGGGGTACCTTTAATGTTACTACTCAAAATGATTTTTATGCTCGTGTTCATTGTGAGCAAATATCTTTAAATGGTGATCCCGCTCTAAAATATTACACACAATCTAAACCTGATTATGTAATCGAAGATCCTTTAGTTAAAATCTCACCTTCCATCATTTCTGTTGCCGAATCAAGCTTTAGGATAGACGCTGATATATTGAATATTGGCAAAGCTGTAGACAGTAACATTATTGTAGAAATCAAACGCACATATCCTGATAATATAACAGAAGTGATTAAAAGAGATACAATTCCCGGGATAAGATATATTGATTCTATTTCTGTTGATGTGCCTATAGTCGCAAATAGGGATAAGGGACAAAATAAAATCACAATAACCGTTGATGCAGATAATACCGTTGATGAGTTGTATGAAACCAATAACTCGATTACAAAAGATGTTTTTATCTATGATGATGAAGCCAGGCCCGTTTATCCGTATAATTTTGCTATTGTCAATCACCAAAATCTGAGATTGGTAGCATCTACAGCAAATCCATTTGCAGCTTCTGCTCAATACAGCATTGAATTGGATACCACCGAACTTTTCAATTCGCCTTTTAAAATTTCCAAAACAATTACTTCACCTGGAGGCGTTATTGAGTTTAACCCCACGATAACTCTTCAAGATAGCATGGTATATTATTGGAGAGTGGCACAAATACCTGCGATAGGTGAACCACTATGGAATTCAGCTTCATTTGTTTACTTACCTAATAGTGACGATGGGTTTAGCCAATCTCATTATTTTCAGCATTTAAAATCTACTACCCAACATATGATACTGGATACGACAAGTCGAACATGGAGTTTTGATTCGGTAACCAACAACTTGCTTATCCGTAATGCTATTTATCCTACCGGAGGAACAGCATTGGCAGATTTTGCCATGACAGTTAATAATGAAGAAACAATTAATGGTGGTTGTACTCCAAAAGCAATAATTATTACTGTTTTTGACGGTCGATCTTTTAAACCTATGGAAAATATATATTCAGGAGGACATGGTTTATATGGTAGTCTGAATTCGGCATGTCATACTGGAACGCAATATAATTTCGAATTTCTTGACTCTGACTCCGCTTCACGAAAAAAGGCATATGATTTTCTAACGAATATGGTGCCGGACGGATCATATGTGATTATAAAATCAAACGTCAACTCAACAGACGCTGGCAATGTTTATCCAAGCACGTGGGAGGCACAGGACGTGCCCCAATATGGCGCCGGAAACACATTGTACGATCTACTAATCACCAGTGGCTTTACTTCTCTCGATTCATTTAACCGGGCTCGATGCTGGACTTTTGCTTACAAAAAAAATGATCAGGCTCATTTTCAACCAAAGTTCATTTTTTCGCAGGGAAATTATGATAAAATAATTTTAAATGTGAATTGCAAAACACCAGATAGTATAGGATATATCACTTCTCCCATATTCGGCCCCGCCAAGCAATGGAAACAATTGCATTGGAGAGGAACTACGCAGGATGCCTCAATAGGCGATAACCCCACGGTTGAGGTATACGGAATAGATCAGGCGGGAAACGAAATACTTTTATACCAGGATCTTAATCAGTCTTCTCAGGATTTTGATCTTACATCTGTTGATCCCACTATTTACCCATATCTCAGGTTAAAAATGAGAAATGTTGATACCGCCAATTATACGCCTTATCAAATAAATTATTGGAGACTAAATTGTATCCCCGTGCCAGAGGGGGCGATTGCACCCAATATTTCTTTCCAAATGGATACTGTCGTTGACGTGGGGCAACCCCTGAACTTCAAAATCGCATTTAAGAATGTTAGTGACGCTTCTTTTGATAGTTTAAAGGTAAAAATGATAGTAACCGACAAAAATAATGTACCGAAATCTATTCCCATATCCAGACAGCAACCTCTAAGTTCTGGTGACACATTAACTTTAAGTACAACCATTGATACAAAAAGTATTCCCGGTATAAATAACTTATATATAGATTTCAACCCTGATAACGACCAACCCGAGCAATATCTATATAATAATTTCGCTTTTAAGAGTTTTTATGTAAAACCGGACAGCCTGAATCCACTACTGGATGTAACGTTTGATGGGCAGCACATTCTGAATAAGGATATTGTATCTTCCAAACCTCATATTTCAGTGAAATTGAAAGACGAGGCCAAATGGATGGTGCTGACTGATACATCTTTAGTCTCCATAAAAGTCAGATACCCTGACGGCACCCTTCATAACTTCTATTTTAGCAATGATACATTACAGTTTAGCCCTGCAGGGCCGGCCCCAAATAATGATAATACTGCCTCAATTAACTTTCTTCCATATTTCGAACAGGATGGGGACTATGAATTAATCATTACTGGTAAGGATGAGAGTAATAACCAGGCAGGGAATATTGCATACCATATTCAATTTGAAATTATCAATAAACCGATGATCTCAAATATGCTTAATTATCCAAATCCATTTACTACTTCGACGGCGTTTGTCTTCACTCTTACCGGTAGTGAGGTACCACAAAATATCAAAATTGAGATCATGACTATAACAGGTAAGATTGTAAAAGAAATTACCAAAGATGAATTAGGCCCTTTGCATATTGGAAGAAATATAACGGAGTTTAAATGGGATGGAACTGATCAATATGGTGATAAATTAGCAAATGGAATCTATCTGTATCGCGTTGTAACAAATCTCAATGGCAAATCACTCGATAAATACAAGGCAACAGACGACAATACAGACAAGTATTTCAATAAAGGTTATGGTAAAATGTATCTGATGAGATAGACCCTTAATAAGATAAAGATTTTCTAACGTAATCAAGTAGGTGTCTGAGATTGATACATAGCCAAGATGCGTGGGAAGATTTTAGCTAGATATGCGGCGACTTTTTATACGTGGTAAAAATGCAATTATTAAACCGACGAGTATAATTCCGATATTCAATATTAATACTTTTCGTATTGGTGATGGATTAAATTTGAATTCAATTTCCTGCCTGCCATTTGGTAAAGCCAAACCAATAAAAGTTTTGTAAGCGGTAAAGTGAGATATTCTTTTCCCATTCAAAAAAGTCTCCCAATAAGGATAATTATTTTGTAAAAAAATAAGAAAATTAAAATTGGTATTGTTTACAATAATCTTCAAGTGAGTCGGCCCGAATTCATTTATCTTAATCAAGCTGGAGTCATAGTTTGTAACAGAACTTATAGTTGTATCCCTTGCAAGAAAGAGAAAGGCCTGTTTGTTTATGAAATTGTGCAGCATCGAATCCTGAAAAAAAAATTTAGAAGTATTTAGCTGAACAGGGTATCGCTCCTCCTCGGGATAACCAATTTTTTTACTGTAACTCCCGAGCAACCATAATTCCTTTCCAAGCGAAGAATCAAGAAACGTTGTTTGACTTAACGACACAAGTCGTTGTGGATGAAGTCCATGAGGCTCAACCATCATCTTTTTATTCATAACTTTTTTACTTTCCATTCCTAAGCCAGTAAAAGGAAGACCAAGCCATGTAATAAGAATAAGATTACAGCTCAAAATAAAAATTGACCTGGAATTTGAATATCTCTTGGTTAACAGAAACAGGGTTAAAAGCTGTATAAAAATATTTAGCAATAAAAGGTCACTAAAACTTAAATCATCCAGAAAGGTCTTTATAGTCGTCCTGAAATTTCCAAAAGAAAATCTTTGATAGATGACTGAAGAATGTCGCCATACTGTAAAAACGATTGCTATAATCGCCACCAACACAAAAAAAACAATAAGGTATTTGCTGAGTTTTTTTCGTAGCAATTCAAAGTTCCGATCTTGTATAAAATATTGCAACGAAAAAGCCGACATCAAAATCATAATCATGATAGCGAAATAGGTAAACTCTCCTTTTAATCTCACATACCCAAGCAATGGAAGAGTATAATAAAATATATTTTCAAAAATCCCCCCTGCGGAAAGGAAAATAAAAAACAGAAGAGGGGCAGAAACAGCTATAAGAATTTTCCTATTTAAATATCTAAATAAAAAAATAAAAGCAACCACCGAACTTAAACCAGTATAAACATTTCTCATTGAAATGTCTGTAGAAAAAAAAGATGTTTTGTTTACCGCTAAAGGAAATAAGATGGAAATATAAGACTGAAATGTCGTTGGATTGAGAAGCGATTGAGATAAACTAACTTTGGTACCCCTCGAAATATGCTGCAAAACATCTAGGTCGCTGATAATTACAACTATTGAAAAAATACAGCTTAACAAGAGAAAAGCGGCATTAACAAGCCAAAACTTCGGCTGGTATAAATTTCGACAATAAGATTTTCTGAAAATAAAAATGAACAAAAGAGAAAAAATAAAAAAATAAACAGCCCCGATAATAAGACCTGGGTGTGTAGATGAAATGAAGAGAAAAACAGCAAATGACCCGAAAATAAAATTTTTTAGAACTGGATTTTTATTGATCCTCAAAAAAAACAAACATACAAACGGAAAAAAGGCAGTACCCGTGATCCAGCAAAAATGTTGCAGGTGACCTGTTATATAACCGCAACTCATGTACGACAAGGCAAGGAGAATTGATATTCCCTTTATAATTTCCAGTTCTCGCAATATTTTATAAATTCCTAACTCCCCTAATGAATACGTAGAGCATTTCCTCAAATGTTATCGTCCATATATTATAACCGAAAAATTTCGCGATTATCCATAAGAAAGGGTTCCAGAAACCATTATTCATGTCTCCATACTGCGGAATGCCAAAATGAATATATGGATTCCACCAAGGAAAGTATCCTGAATAAAGGCTTTCACTAATAAAATAGCGTGTAGGCAGGTTTTGCGTTATAAGATCATTTTTTAAATGAAAAAAGGGCAGAAAAATTGGCAGATATGCTATAACCAGGAATATGAAGAATAATAAAAGTGGATTTTTATAAAGTATTTTAAAGATTTTGTTCATTCCTAATAATAGTAATGAAGTACAAAATTTGAGTCGGGTTTATTCATCCGGAAGCCCTCTTTTATTGAAGCGCCCCTTGCCTCAAGATAAGGATTCATTTCATAAATACACGGAAGATTTGTGTAGTAACATCTTCTATTCCAGTTGTCGTTTATCTTTTCAGGTAAGTTATATTTCGTTCCATTTATTAAAAGTACTTTGTAAGGAGGGGAAACAATTGTAGCAGGGTCGATTAAATTGTCAATTCTAAATTTACCTGAACCATAAATAACAATCACTATTAAAGTTGCCAAAAATGTTAGATAAATTAGAATCCTGCCGATAAATCGTGAAAGAATTATTGCATAGTTCAAAAAACCAGTGAAAAGTAAAAGTCCATAGACAAACCTGGGATCCGGTGCTAAAAAAAACCATGCTATCAGACTTATAAGGCAAGCAGTATATAGTCCAAAAACTTTATTCATATTCTTTAACATTCCAGTTTTTAAAGAAAAAAATGAAAGCGGTACTCCTGCAATAGTAATACAAACTAAAGCAAGGTCAAATTTGGTTAATCGCGAAAGCCACCCTTTTATCCATACCGTCGTCGAAGGAATAAGCCAGGCTTTCATAGGAATTTGGTGATTAAGAAATTTATTGCTAAGGCTTATATAGTCAACATGCTTGTTCGCCATAGCTAACGGCAGTTGCCAGTCGGGTGAGAAAGGTGCAAAAACAGTGTAGGGATAAAAAAAATATCCTGTTTGCAAATAATTTCTTGTAAAAAATGGTATAGAGAATAAACCGATTGCAAAAATGAACACAAGATAATCTTTCAATTTGGTTCTTCTCAAAACTAAATATGCAATCCAGACCAAAAGAAACAAACCGCCTGTCATTTTAAAAAAAGGAATTGCAGCAACTATCAAAACGATAGGGAATAAACGGAATTGCTTTGAATAATCATCCACCGCTAACTCTTCTAACATTGTCATAAGAACAAAACTAATTAGGCTTGTAACAATGAAATCAAAATTCGTTGAACTTGAAGTACCGCGAAATAAATTCCATTCAAGCAGCATAAAAAGAAATATAAAAAGATATAAAAGAGTAAACATATAGTTCTGTACACTGGTTTTCTGCTGGTGATACCAAATTTTATATAGGAGATAAAAACAAATTAAAATAGTTAGCGAAGCATTTAAGAAAAGAAAATTTTGATGAGTAACTGGAAGAGAGAGAAAGCTTATAAGTTGCAGCCAGTTGGAATAAGTGCCATATTTAGGAAAGATGTTTGCAAGACCCGGAACAGTTCCATACTCATGATTCCATCTTATAATTTGCAAATGATAAAGATCTGTATCTTCCATTACAGGTCTGCCACTACTTAATATGATAAAAAGTAAAACTGAGGCAATAAAAAAACTTATATAAAAAAAATTCTTCTTCTTAAAAAAAACTATTATTTCATTTGCATCCAATCTTATTTTTCGAGTTATGTTCAGAGTTATAAAAATAAAGGGAAGAGAAAGAATTATCAGTTGTTTATACGACAGCGGTGATAATATCGAAATAACTGAGGCAACAAAAGAAATTAGAGCTATACCGCAGAAAAAAGAAAGCATAATGCATTCAATGCTGAATTTAAAATATTTCGACTTATTCTTCCTGAAAACAAAAACTATCGGAAACCCCCATAACATTGAGATTATCAAAACATAAGTTATCTCAAGTAAATTTTGAAGCATAAAACTGATGCATTTATTTAATTAAGGCAGAGGCTTTTTTTCCAAAACTATTATAAGTGATAGCCCCACCTTATTAAAAAGGAGCTTATCTAAAACTTTAGCACCCGAAACCAGCTTATCAAAAAAAGAGATTTCTGTAGAAGGTAATTTCTTTAATCCTAGAATTTTACCATACAACCAGGCTATTATCCCAAGAGCATTAAAATAAATTAACCTCTTCATGAGAAAATTAGGTTGATAAACTTTTTGCAAAATGGTTTTACGGCTATATCTTCTATAGTGTCCAAGTTGTTCATCCATTTTTGAAAACAAAAAGGCATGTGCAGGGATCAATATGATCAATTTTCCCTCTGGTTTTAGCAAAAAGGAGCTGTTCTCAATAGCTTTATAATCGTCCTTGATATGTTCAAGGACATTTAACAAGAAAATTGTATCATAACTCTCCTTTAGATGCTCATACTCACTTTTAAAATTATCTGCTCCAAGGTCAATGCGGACGATGTCTTTTACATTTAGCGAATCTTTATACTTTTTTTTAAGCTCATTGAGATAGCAGTAATTGATATCTGATAATGAGATGTTATAGTTGTTACGAATGAAAAAAGTAGAAATGTTTCCGATCCCACTTCCTATTTCCAAAATACTACCAGAAACGAATGGTTTAATTGTATCAAATATCCAATTATTTAATCGTTCGGCTTTTGATAAGCTATTAAGCGTTTCAAAACCAGTTTTATCATTTGTATTGAAGCTATAATTATTTTCCACACTCGAAATTCAACAATTATTTAAATCTTGTCTTAAGTTTTAGAAATCTCATTTCAAATATATGGTAGCTCACAATACTAATACAAAAAGCAATTAAAGTAGCAGCGAGTGATACAAAAAATGCGTTGAGTTCTTTACTAAAGAAAAAGTTTATACTCCTTTTTAGCCACGGTGAAAGAAGTAAATACAAAGGAAGATGAAAAATATAAAAACCGTAAGAAATTTTCCCGACATAACGAAGAGGGAAAATTGCTAATACCCGTGCAAATCGTCCATCCTCTAAAACTGTGGCTTGATTAACAAGTAGTCCAAGCATAGAAGCAAAAGTTGTATAGCCCACAAATGCCAGGTACGGAAATTCAAACTGATTATCACGATTCAGAAAATAGAAGATAAAATTCAATATCGCCAGGGAGGTAACCACAGCCGCTATATTTCTCTCTAAAAAATCCGGTCGCATCTTCTTTATAACAGCAATGATGCATCCTACACAGATACCATCAATACGCGTAAAACGGTAAAAAAGTGTATAATTAAAATGATCAATTTGGAGCAGCCACAAAGAAGATCGGATAGCTATAAGACTAATCAAAACAAGTATCAAAAATATCAAAAGTCTTTTTTCCTTCTTAAGCCATAAAATTATAAATGGCCAAATCACATAAAATTGTTCCTCGACGGCTAATGACCAAAAATGATTAAAATACCCATCGCCTTTGGGAAAATTAAATATCAGCAGCCAGTTCTGAAGATAGAACCAAAACCATAATTGATGTTTTATGTAATAGCCAAATTCATCGTTTAGAAAACTGATAAGTGGAAAAAAAATCAGGAAGATAAATAAAACAAGATAATAAATGGGAAATATCCTTAAAACTCTTTTAATGTAAAAATTACGGAGATAATTTTTTGTTGGTAGAGTATTAATCAAGCTGTTTGTAATCAAATAACCCGAAAGCACAAAAAAAAGATCAACTCCAAGCCATCCAATATAGTATTGATCCCCGAGTCCAAAATTGTGATACATAATTATAGCCAAAATCGCAAGTCCCCGTGTTCCATCCAGAGCAGGAATATGCTTCTGACTTGACTTCTTATTCATTATCATTATTACAGTGCTTGACTTTAACTAAAGCTATGCTAATATTCCAAAAAAAAACGATTTAACTCTTACCTGTAAAAATAATAATCTGAAAAGTGAGGAGCATTGAATAGCATGAGGTAAATGTGCCAGGTTGAGACCAAGACAATGATGAAAATTTTTACTGACCTTTTGAAGTGAATTTTTTTTGTGTAAAAAATAAAAAAAGAAAGTAAAATAGGAAGCAGAGAAAACGTTAGACGATCAGCATAGTAACCAAGCATTAATAGGAACAAGGCAAATAATAAAAAAACGAACCTGATTGTCGCTTGAGCCCGTCTTATTTTCCCGCTCTTATCATCCGTAGTTAACCTATTACCTCTTTTAAAAACGAGTGCAAAAACTATTAAAATAATTACTGGCAGTAAACCACCGGATGTCTGTATAAAAGCCCATATATTTTTCCCAAACTGAATTAAGAAACTATTTAGCCCGCTTTGAAAACTATCAGAAATCCAAACAAATTGTCTGAATACATCTGTTTCATAGCTGTAAAAATTAGTGCCGCTTAATTTTAAAATAAGGATCCATAAGAGCGTAGGGCCAAAAAATAAAAGTATAAGGGAAAGTATTTGCAAAAATTTGCTACGGTTTATATGAATGCTTTGATAATAAAAATAAAGGATAGTAGGCAGCAATAAAAGAAAATTACCATATAGCAGAACCATGAAGCCAGCTCCGAATGTTATCCAGCAAATGTTTTGAAACAGAAATCGATGATTGAACAATTTAATAGCAACATACATACAAAGCAAAGGAGAAAAAATATTGAACATTTGCTGATGCGGTGCCCAAAAATAATCCTTACAAATTTGGTTCGAAACAAGCAAAAACAAAAGCGTAATGAATACTGTTGAATCTATTTTTAAAGGAGCGAAATAGCTGGTGATTTTTTCAAACAGAAGAAAAGAAAGAATAAGAATAATGATGTTGATAAAAATATATCCCGCATAAAAGCACCCGTATATAAATGCCTTTTTCATTTCCCTTTCTGAATATTCTTTTGAAAATTTTTTTTTAAGATATGGACCAAGTAAAGAACGAAAAGGATATAGTGAATAGTAAATTGTGTACCCGAAAACGGTACCTGTTAATATGTAAAGAGGTCTTGATTGGCGTACAAATTTTTTTTGAAGTAAGTATGACGGATTTATTGATGCTCCTACAAAAACATAGCTATCGCAATTGATTGGGAACCTCATAAAACGGTTTAGGTCTATATATTGATGAGGGCAAAGGGCATTAGGGCCTTTTTGCTTTTGTTTTGGAGAAAAAAGAAATGAGACATTTACGAGAAGTATTAATAGCAGATAGGCTAATATTTTTCTCATTGGCAATTTAATGACTTATGAAACTGAAATTTTAATTAGTAGATCTAAAAATGTTTTGATTGTAAACTATTTTTTGTAAAAAATATTATACTTAAGGACACAGTAAAGAGCTTTCATTCCATCAATCCAGTGTATTTTTTTACCTTCTTCATACCTTCTTCCATAATACGAAATGCCCACCTCGTAAATTCTGATATTTTTCATCCTGCTAACCTTTGCTGTTATTTCTGGCTCAAATCCAAAACGATCTTCATATAAAGTTATACTTCGAATAATCTCTGTTCTAAACATTTTAAACCCGGTTTCCATATCAGTAAGATTAAGGCCAGTGAATATGTTTGACCAAAAGGTGAGAAGTCTATTGCCAACCGTGTGAAAAAAAAATAAAACCCGGTGAGGCTCACTTCCGCGAAATCGTGATCCATATACCACATCTGCAAAGCCTTTTATGATTGGACCAAGCAATTTATTATACTCCGAAGTGTCATACTCCATATCAGCATCTTGTATAATCGTTATTTCTCCACCTACATGATTAAGACCAGATTTAATACTCGCTCCTTTACCCTTATTTTCCAGATGCTTTATTAATTTTATCGGATATTTTGTTTTTTGAATAAAATCTTCAATAGCCGCAACTGACCTATCTGTGGACCCATCATCCACTACAATAATTTCTTTTTTCAAATCCCAGTCTAATTTCGTAGAAATGATCTTTTTTAAAACCTCACTTACTAATTTCTCTTCATTGAAACAAGGTACAATTATGGACAAAGTTTGAAATGGCATATATTCAATAACAGTTACTTTATAAGTAATAAATTAAGCCCCCATAATAAAAAAAACAGTTATACTTTCAAAGATAATTTCCTGAAGAATATATTTCCCTATCAAGTCAAATTCAATGTTCACAGAATCTCCCTTTTTCACTGTATTAATATTGGTATGCTCATAAGTATATGGAATAATAGCTACTTTAAAACTTTTCTTTTTTACCTCAAAAGCAGTCAGGCTGATACCATTTACGGAAATCGACCCCTTTTCAATTACCAAGTCGGCAAACTTTTTTGAAAAACTGAATTCATACTCCCAGCTTCCCTCCTTTTTTTGCCTGCCAATGCATTTCGCCGTTGTATCCACATGTCCCTGCACAAAATGTCCGTCGAGTCTTGAATCCAATCTAAGACTTCTCTCAAGATTTACTATATCGCCATTTTTTAGCGAACCCAGGTTGCTTTTAAGTAAAGTTTCCTCGATAGCGGTCACTTTGTGGCTGTTTTCAACAACTTGTTCAACAGTCATGCAGACACCGCTGTGGCTGACACTTTGATCAATATTCAATTCTTTCGAGATGTAGGATTCAATCCAAAAGGTCTTATTGCTTCCGTCCAGGATAATATTTTTTATAATCCCCATTGTTTCGATAATTCCTGTAAACATCGAACAAAGCTCAGATTCCAATTATCAAATTCCAAATCCTATATTCGGATTTCATATTTCAGACTTAACCCATTATCTTTGCCTCCCTAAAAATTACCTGAGGAGGTATACACAAATTATGCTGATTATCGATTCAAAGGATTGCGAAAACATAGACAAGGCACTTAAAAAGTATAAAAAGAAATTTGAGAAGTCTAAAGTACTGCTTCAATTGCGGGAACGACAGAGTTTCACAAAGCCTTCGGTAAGGCGTCGTAACCAAGTGCTGAAGGCTGTTTATAAACAAAAAATAGCCAGCGGAAAAATAGAAGTCTGATAATACTGAATAGAATTTAGAGATAGCTGCAAAGTTTAATAGCTTTGTGGCTATCTTCTTTTATTTGAATACGTAACCTTTGAAGAAGTGACATGCCTGTAACCAACTTATCAGCAGTCGGGATTTTTATTGATTATCTTAAATACCAAAAGAGATATTCCGTTCATACCATCCGGTCTTACCACGATGACCTTATGCAGTTTTTTGACTACCTGCAGTTCCAATTTGGAAAAGTCGTTCTAAGTGAGATCAGGCATACGCACATCCGCAGCTGGCTGGCATCTATGAAAGAAAAAGATATTAGTTCAAAAACCATCAATCGAAAAATATCTTCTTTAAAATCCTTTTTTAAATATCTCCTGAAAAAAGAGCTTTTAGAAAATACACCCACAGACAAAATTATAAGTCCTAAAATCGGCAAACGACTTCCTGATTTCATCAAGGTTGAGGATGCCGGCAAATTAATTGAGTCTCTAAAAAATACAGAAAGTTGGAAAGGTTTGAACACAAAAATGCTGATAACTCTATTTTATAATACGGGTATGCGTCTAAGCGAATTAATCAATCTTAAAGAAAGCCAGGTTGATTTTCATAAAAAGCAAATAAAAGTATTGGGTAAAGGGAACAAAGAAAGAATTATACCAATCAGCAATGAAATTGCGATCGGGATAAAGGAATATATTCAATATAAAAAAAAGGAATTTGAGAATACGGCTGATATTTTATTGGTGACTGAAAAAGGAGAAAAAATGTATCCGAAATATCCTTATCTCATTGTCAAGTCCTTTTTAAGTACTGAAGTAAAAACGCTGGATAAAAAAAGCCCTCATGTGCTAAGACACAGTTTTGCAACACATCTTGCTAATAATGGAGCCGACCTCAATGCAATCAAAGAGCTACTCGGTCACAGCAGTCTCGCCGCCACACAAGTGTATACACATAATACAATTGAGAAACTAAAGAATGTGTATAAAAAAGCCCATCCCAAAGCTTAAATATTTTTTTTGCGCATAAATAAATCAGGAGCATTCTTTGGAAAAAAAGGCTAATAACAGTAACTTCATAAAGAATAAAAAAACATATCCTATGGTCTGAAATTTAACTAACTAAAAGCTCTTTATTTATTGTTTCACCGTTAAAAAAATGCGATTATATGAACGTTAACATCCAGACAGTACACTTTGATGCCGACACAAAATTGGTAGACCACATTAACCGCAAAATGAAAAAGCTTGACACCTTTTACGATCGCATCATTAAGGTAGATGTGTTTCTGAAACTCGACAATGTAGTACACAAGATCAAAGACAAAATCGCAGAAATCAGAATACAGGTACCCAGACAACACCTATTTGTAAAAGCAACAAGTAAATCGTTTGAGCAATCCTTTGACGATGCATTTGAATCAATCGTAAACCAGATAAAAAGAAAAAAACAAAAACAAGCCGCTTAAAAGACAATATTTTCAAGACCTCCAAAAGAGGTCTTTTTCTTTTGATTTTCAGCATAAAAAATTTTCCAAAATATTTTTCAATTGACAAATTCCTTTACCTTTGCCTTCCCAAAATTGGGGGGTAGTTCTTTATTGTCTTATCCGCTGTAGCCTGAGCAAAGGCGGACATTTAATTGATGAAAAATGCCACTTTAGCTCAGCCGGTAGAGCAACTGATTTGTAATCAGTAGGTCGTTGGTTCGATTCCGACAAGTGGCTCTTAAAAGTGAAAAGTCAAAAATCAAAAGTGAGTCGGCTAATGTTCATTTTTTTAATTTTTACTTTTGAGTTTTTACTTAATTCGGGCAAGTAGCCAAGTGGCCAACGGCAGCAGACTGTAAATCTGCCCTCTTCGGAGTTCGGTGGTTCGAATCCATCCTTGCCCACATTGCCAATCATTAAAAGGCAATTGTCAAATTTTAGTTCTTTACTTTGCAAATTGCTCATTGCAAATTGCACATTGATCTGCGGAAGTAGCTCAGTTGGTAGAGCGACAGCCTTCCAAGCTGTAGGTCGCGGGTTCGAACCTCGTCTTCCGCTCGATACTGAGTGAATAAAGAAAAAATTCGATGTAAAATCAGGTTTGAAAGTTCTTTTAAATAAAAAATGTGAGAGTAACTCACAACTTCATACCAGCCGTTGTAGCTCAGTGGTAGAGCACTTCCTTGGTAAGGAAGAGGTCGTGAGTTCAATTCTCATCAACGGCTCATCAGAGAGTTGTGCGAATTGATCGAGCGTCCCGATGGATCGGGAAGGTCGTGAGTTCAATTCTCATCAACGGCTCATCAAAGAGTTGTGCGAATTGATCGAGCATCCCGATGGATCGGGAAGGTCGTGAGTTCAATTCTCATCAACGGCTCATCAGAGAGTTGTGCGAATTGATCGAGCATCCCGATGGATCGGGAAGGTCGTGAGTTCAATTCTCATCAACGGCTCATCAGAGAGTTGTGCGAATTGATCGAGCATCCCGATGGATCGGGAAGGTCGTGAGTTCAATTCTCATCAACGGCTCAAGGAGCTTATGTGAATTGATTAAGCACCCCGGTAGTTCGGGAAGATCGTGAGTTCATTCCGTTAGCTATCGGAACTCATCGACGGTTCAGTTGAGCAGACAACAAAACGTACAAGTGTGCGACGCAAGAGAAGCTAAATAGTAGTAATCTTGCCGGCGATATAAAATCTAAATTTGTAAAAACAACCTAAAACGGATAAACAATGGCAACAAAAGAGACCTTCAAAAGGGACAAACCGCATCTCAATGTGGGAACGATTGGTCACATTGACCACGGTAAAACTACCTTAACCGCTGCTATTACTTCTATACTTGCAAAAAAAGGTTTGGCAGAAGCAAAAAAATATGATGAGATCGATGCCGCGCCTGAAGAAAAAGAACGTGGTATCACCATTAATACAGCTCACGTTGAATATCAGACAGCGAATCGTCACTATGCTCACGTGGACTGCCCCGGTCATGCTGACTATGTTAAAAACATGATCACCGGTGCTGCACAAATGGATGGCGCTATCCTCGTGGTAGCTGCTACCGACGGTCCTATGCCGCAGACTAAAGAACACATCCTTTTGGCCCGCCAGGTAGGTGTACCTCGTATGGTTGTGTTCATGAATAAAGTTGATCTTGTAGATGATCCTGAATTGCTGGAATTAGTGGAAATGGAAATACGCGATCTTCTTACCTTCTATGGTTTTGACGGTGATAACACTCCGATCATTAAAGGTTCTGCTACCGGTGCGTTGGCAGGTGAAGAAAAATGGGTGAAAGCGGTTGAAGAATTAATGGCGGCAGTAGATGATTATATTCCGTTGCCTCCCCGCCCTGTTGATCAGCCGTTTCTTATGTCAGTTGAAGATGTGTTTTCGATTACAGGTCGTGGTACCGTTGCTACCGGCCGTATTGAAAGAGGAAGAATTAAAACTGGTGAGCCGGTAGAAATCGTTGGTTTGATTGCTCAGCCGCTTACCTCTGTTGTAACCGGCGTGGAAATGTTCCGCAAAATCCTTGACGAAGGTGAGGCCGGTGATAATGCAGGTCTTTTGTTACGTGGTATTGAGAAAAAAGATATTCGTCGTGGAATGGTAATCTGTAAGCCAGGTTCTATTACTCCCCATACTGAATTCAAAGGTGAAGTATACGTATTGAGTAAAGAAGAGGGCGGACGTCATACACCTTTCTTTAATAAATATCGTCCTCAATTCTATTTCCGCACTACAGATGTAACTGGTGAAGTAGAATTACCAGCAGGGACTGAAATGGTAATGCCCGGTGATAATACATCATTGACCGTAAAACTGATTCAGCCGATTGCCATGGAAAAAGGTTTGAAGTTTGCTATTCGTGAAGGCGGACGTACTGTAGGTGCGGGACAAGTGACTGAAATCTTAAAATAAGCCCTAATTGCAGAGGCTTTGGCAAAAGATTTTTACCTTTGCTACATATTTCTAAAAGCTGTCCCGACCAGTCGGGATAGCTTTTAGCTTTCTTACGGGCATAGTTCAATGGCAGAATAGCGGTCTCCAAAACCGTTGATGGGAGTTCGAATCTCTCTGCCCGTGCAAAATTTGAACATTAAACAAAAGGCTTTATTTTGAGCCTGATAATTTTGAACATTCAATATCAAACAATATGAATAAAATTTCAACATATTTCGCGGAAAGCTACAAGGAGCTAATGGAGAAAGTTACCTGGCCCACCTGGGCTCAGCTTCAGCAATCGACTATGGTAGTTTTGGCCGCTACTTTGATTATAACCGCTATGATTTGGGTAATGGATTTCGCAGCGGGCAATGTTTTAAAACAAGTCTATAAATTCTTTTTTTAAACGATGGAAGAAACAAATACTCAAGATACCGCCCAGCAAAATGAAACCAAATGGTATGTGCTGCGTGTAGTAAGCGGCAAAGAGCGCAAGGTGAAAGAATACCTTGACAAAGAAATTTCACGTAGTGGCTGGAGCGACATAGTGAAACAAGTTTTTTTGCCCGTTGAAAAAGTCTACAAAGTACAAAACGGTAAAAAAGTAATGCGGGAACGAAACTATTACCCCGGTTACGTAATGGTAGAAATCGGCGAAGGTAAACTTAGTGATGACCTTCGGGACACGATAAAAAATACAACTAACGTTATTCACTTCCTGGGAAAGGAAAACCCAATTGCCTTACGCAAAGCCGAAGTAAATAAAATGCTGGGGAAAATGGATGAAATGGCAGAGGCCGGTGGCTTAAGTATGAGTGAGCCATTTATTGTGGGTGAAACTATTAAAATCATAGAAGGACCGTTCAATGATTTTAATGGCGTGATAGAAGAAGTGAATGATGAAAAGAAAAAACTAAAAGTCACAGTTAAAATATTTGGTCGCTCCACCCCTGTAGAACTTAATTACATGCAGGTTGAAAAAATCAGCTGATCTATAGCTCCGCCGCAGATATTCAAATTAGAAAAAGCGAGATATCGTTAATGCTTTCCTAAAAAGAGCGCTTAGCTTATAGTTTGGATAAGCGGTAACGAAAACTTTTATTCTACGTCTAATTTAGTAGTAGAAAATCTGTATAAACCAGCCACAACCCGATCAATGAAAAAGAATCTCTCGCTGCAGTCAATTACTGCAATATTGATCCTTGCACTTAATATACCTTTTTACGTTTTATGCCAATCCCCGGCTCCCCGGCTTTTACCTGCGAAAAGAACTACTCTTCCTGTAAAAATCGATGGTCTCCTTAAGGACAGCGCATGGAAGGATGCAGCGATGATGACCGACCTGGTTGAATTTCGACCAAAAATTGGTGATAAAGAAGATTACAGTAACAGAACAGAAGCATGGCTAATGTATGATGATAATGGAATTTATTTTGGCGGTTATTGCCATGAAAATAAAAAAGACAGCATAGCGAGGGAATTAGCGGGTCGGGATGGTTTTGGAACCAATGATTATGTGGGAATCATTTTCGATACATATGACGATAAGCTAAATGGATTTGAATATTTTGTTACTCCCCTAAATGAACAATGGGATGCAAAAATGTCTCCCCCCTCGTCAAATGGCGAGTCCGAGGATTTTACATGGAACGCCGTATGGCAAAGTGGTGCTGTGATACATAATGATGGATGGAGTTTTGAAATGTTTATACCCTACTCTGCTATTCGGTTTGGTAAAAAGGACGTTCAAACGTGGGGATTCAATATTACCCGCAGGAGAAGAAAGACTGAAGAACAATTTACATGGAATCCTGTCGATCCCAATATTAATGGGTTTCTCACTCAGGAAGCATTATGGACAGATATTTCACACATTAAGCCACCATTGCGCTTACAATTCTCACCTTATTTTTCAACGTATGTTAACCACTACCCTTTTAATACTCCCGGTCAAAAAAATTGGACTTCCTCTGTTAATGGCGGAATGGATTTGAAATATGGAATAAGCCAGGCTATTACGCTTGACCTGACATTGATCCCCGATTTTGGCCAGGTGCAAAGCGATAACCAAGTGCTTAATCTAACACCTTTTGAAGTAAAATTTAATGAAAACAGAAGCTTCTTCACTGAAGGAACAGAGCTTTTTGGAAAAGGGAATTTATTTTATTCAAGACGCATAGGAGGTGTTCCACTTCATTTAGACGACGTGGGCAACTATATGAACAGCAATGAGCATGTTATAAAAAATCCAATTGAAACTAAGTTGATCAACGCCACTAAAATCTCCGGACGACTTCAGGGTGGATTAGGAATTGGTTTTCTAAATGCTCTTACAGCTCCCCAATATGCAGTAGTGGAAGACGATTTGAAAAATCGAAGAAAGATTCAAACCAGCCCTTTAACGAATTATAATATCATAGTGCTGGACCAATCGTTAAAACACAATTCAAGTATAAGCTTTGTGAACACGGATGTACTGAGAAATGGCAGTGATTACGATGCGAATGTTTCAGCCGCTTTGTTCGATTTGAATGACAAAACAAATACATGGAATGCAGGAGGTAAACTATCAACGAGTAGCCTGATAAATTATTTGCCTGGTGGAAAAACTCAAACAGGTTACAATCACAGTATCTATTTTGGAAAAACAAGCGGTAATCTGAATTTTCGTTTTGAACAGGATCTTAGTGATGATAGATACAGCAGCAATGATCTTGGGTATTTTACATTACAAAATTATCTCGATCATTCATTTTGGATGCAATACCATTGGTTGAAACCCACAAGCTGGTATAATAATTTCCGGATTAATGTAAATGCTTATTATTCGCGGCGGCTTCAATCGTCTGCTTACCGCAATGCGAATTTTAATATCAATGCTAACACTCAATTTAAAAACCTTTGGTATGCAGGAGCAATAGTTGGGTATGAGCCCGATAACAACAACTTTGACGAACCTCACGTAAAAGATCGGGTCTTCAAAGGTTGGGGCGATTGGTTCATTGATGGTTGGCTTCAATCCAATCAATCGAAAAGGTATTATGCATATGCTGAACTTTTTTATGCGAGAAGAAATATGTTTAAAAGCAAAAGATGTCTCTTCACTTTTCAACAGCAATTTCGCTTTAATAAAAGGTTTTCTATATCCCATAATATGTCTTTAGAACCTCAATCAGATAATGTGGGTTTCGCAACGATAGATGATGCCACAAGCGATATAATTTTCGGAAGACGTGACCGAAATACAATTGAAAATATACTCGCACTGAAATATAATTTTAATGACAAAATGGGAATTAATGCGAGAATCAGGCATTATTGGAGCAAAGTTGATTACAAAGAATTTTTTACTTTACAACAAGACGGCAGTTTGCAAAAAAATTCTTCATTCAATCAAAATGAAAATCAAAATGTCAACTTCTTTAATATTGACATGACCTATACCTGGCAATTTGCTCCTGGAAGCTTTTTGAATATCGTCTGGAAAAATGCCGTTGTTAATTTTGATGATATGATTGAGCCGGGCTATTTTAAGAATTTTGAAAATACTTTACAAGGCGATCAAAACAATAATCTTTCTCTTAAAGTAATTTACTTCTTCGATTATCTTAATTTTAAGAAAAGAAATAAAACTAAGTAGCCCCACCAAAGACGGTTTTGCAAAATGCAGAAGTCTGAAAAACCAGCCTCTCCAGGGATAGAACACCCACCTATATGCCATGGGTACGATATAAAAAGTTATTGTTTCCGGGATTGGCTGTGCTGTATTGTTTGTCTGTTCTTATCAATCTTGGCAAGCTTAACCTTCGGGTTGAGGAACCCCGCCGTGCTATTGTTGCTATGGAAATGCTGAAGAGTGGCAATTTTATCGAACCTCATACAATGGGTTGGTCATACTATAATAAACCGCCAGTGTTTAACTGGATAATGGCTAGGTTTATGAAGATTACCGGTTCGGATTCAGAATTTATATGCCGGCTTCCATCGGTAATAAGTTTGCTCATATTCGGTCTCTGCCAATATTTATTTTCCCGCAGATACTTGGGAAAAAACTTAGCCGCACTGTCGGCTTTTTTCACAATTACTTGTGCAGACCTTTACTTTTATTGGCTTTCAAACGGCGCTGAGATCGACGTATTTTACAGTCTTATCGTTTATTTACAGGTCACTTCAATATTCTGGTTTCATGAAAAGCGAAAATATTTCTCTCTTTCATATGGTCCTGGAGCGTATGTGCAGTCGGATTTTTTACAAAAGGTTATCCGTCGATCTTATTCCAACTATTGACATTAGTTGCCCTTTGCATCTATGCACGTTCTATCAAAATAATTTTTAAGCCACAACACATTGCGGGCATTACATCATCCCTTTTATTGAGTTTTTTATTTTTATATGCATACAGTTTTCATAATTCTCCGGCCGTATTGCTACTAAACCTTCTGAAAGAAACACTTTTAAAATCAGCAATAGGACAAGAATCTGTTGGAAAATTTTATAAAATCTTTACTTATCCATTGATGCTCCTAAGATAATTAGCCCCGTGGTGTCTGTTACTACTCTTCTTATTAAAGAAACATCGTTTTAGATTAAGCCATAATCCTCTTGTAAAGTTTTCACTGCTATTTATTGCGCTTAACATCGGAGTTTATTGGCTCACAGGAGCCCCAAAAACACGCTATATCATAATTTTCATCCCTTTTGTAATGAATATAATAGTGCATGTGTATGATCAAGTGAAAAAAAATTATCCCAATCAGCTTAATAATTGGCTAAAATATTCGGGATTTGTTTTTGTTTTGATTTTGGTCGGGATGATCGCGTTACCTTTTTTTGAACAGGTTGACTGGTGGAAGACATCCCTGCTTGGTGCTATATTACTTGTTTTCATTTTCCAATATTTCAAATTTGCAGAATACAGGATATGGCTTTTTCTTACAGGAATAATTTTATTACGACTAATATATGCAACTGTTGGTTTGCCTTTGAAAAGACAAAAAGAATTTGATTATAAACTTTTGGCCACTGCTCTTGTATCAAAAAATAATTTTAAGGAAGTTCGATTTTGGGGACCGGCTTATCCACTCGATCTTAATATTGTGTTTATAGATACATTTTACAAATGGAAAAATGTGCCTGTGTTTGTATTACCTCCCGCAATAAGTTACCAGGTGCCTTACTATTTTTATAAAGAAACGGGCAAATTGATGCAGTATGATACTGCTATGCAGCCGGGCCAAATTTACATATCCTACAAGCCATACCTGGGCGAACGAAAGATTGAGCATTTGGATTCTTACTATGATAAGCAATTTGGAGATAGCCTGATTCTGTTTAAATCTTTGACAACCGGGCGAAATAAATAGGTCCCGATTCTTTTCTCATTCAGCTAATCCCCCTATCTTTGCGGCCCCAATAAGTTCTTTTAACATCCCGATCTATCGGGAGAGGAATTTGGGAGACCTAGTAACCCTGTAAGATGGACGAAAGGTCGTTTGAACCAATAAATCGAAAAAAATGGCAAAAGAAATCACTGGTTTTGTAAAACTGCAGTGTAAAGGTGGCCAGGCAAATCCGGCCCCTCCAATAGGTCCTGCATTGGGTTCCAAGGGAATTAATATCATGGAATTTTGCAAGCAATTCAATGCACGCACGCAGGACAAAATTGGCAAAGTACTTCCCGTAATCATCACTGTTTATTCTGATAAAAGTTTTGATTTCATTATCAAAACCCCACCGGCAGCTGTTCAGTTGATGGAAGCCGCAAAAATTCAAAAAGGTTCGAAAGAAAGTAATCGTGCCAAAATTGGTAAAGTAAGCTGGACTCAGGTTGAAGCTATTGCTAAAGAGAAAATGCCTGACCTGAATTGCTTTACTATTGAGAGCGCCATGAAAATGGTTGCAGGTACCGCCCGAAGCCTGGGTTTAACTGTTGAAGGTGAAGCCCCGTGGGAAAATTAATTCTTTACAATTTTTAAAACGAATTGAAGATGGCATCCATCAGTAAAAAAAGAAAAGTTGCCGAAGGCAAACTGGAAAAAAATAAAGCTTATTCGTTAAATGAAGCATCATCGTTGGTCAAACAGGTCAACACCACAAAATTTGATGCTTCTGTGGATTTGCATATACGTTTAGGAGTCGATCCCAAAAAAGCTGACCAGGCCATTCGTGGTACGGTCACACTGCCGCACGGAACCGGTAAAACAAAAAAGGTACTGGTACTTTGCACTCCTGATAAAGAAGGCGATGCAAAAGCCGCCGGTGCAGATTTTGTTGGGTCTGGATGAATTCATCCAAAAAATAGAAGGTGGTTGGGTTGATATCGATGTAGTGATTGCAACACCATCTGTGATGCCAAAGATTGGTAAGCTGGGTAAAGTTCTTGGACCGCGCAATTTAATGCCCAATCCAAAAACCGGCACAGTTACCAATGATGTTGCTGCGGCAGTAAATGATGTAAAGGGCGGTAAAATTGCTTTTAAAGTTGATAAAGCAGGTATCATCCATGCATCAATAGGTCGGGTGAGTTTTGCTCCGGAAAAAATTGCTGAAAATAGCCAGGAGTTACTAAATGCAATAATAAAAGCTAAGCCATCCTCTGCCAAAGGGATTTATTTAAAAGGCATAAGTATGGCTAGTAGTATGAGCCCGGGCATATCCGTTGATACAAAAGGATTCGTTCATTAAAAAAGTTTTTGCTGCTTCGCTTTAAGCGGATCAGCTTGAAATAACAAATAAAGGGTTATGACTAAAGATCAAAAAAATGAAGTGATTGAAGTACTGAAAGGAAAATTTTCTCAGTATAACAACTTCTATGTTACCGATACAGAATCTCTGACGGTAGCACAAGTGGGTAAACTGCGCCGTGCTTGTTTTAATAAAAAAGTGGAAATGAAAGTGGCGAAAAACACCCTCATCAAAAAAGCGCTTGAATCTTTGGATTCACAACGCTATACCGAGGTATATGATGCTTTACATAAGGTAACAGCATTGATGTTTTCCGAAAACCCAAAAGAACCTGCGCTGATCATCAGTTCTTTTCGTAAAGAAATCAATAACGAAAGGCCGGTTTTAAAGGCTGCTTTTATTGATGGTGATGTTTTTTCGGGGGATAATCAACTAAACACTCTTACCGCTCTAAAAAGTAAACAAGATCTTATTGGTGAAATTATAGGGCTATTGCAATCACCAGCTAAGAATGTTATTTCTGCATTAAATGCGGGAGGGAAATTGGCCAGCCTTGTAAAAGCACTGGAAGAAAGAGCGCAAGCTTAATTAAAAATAAAATCCCAAGTCTTCGGGTATAGGTGAAGACAATTATTATAAACCTTCCGCCGGATTCAATAAAGAATATGAAGGCGGTTTTTAAAAATGTAAAAAATGGCAGATCTAAAATCATTCGCTGAACAGTTAGTAAGCTTATCAGTAAAAGAAGTAAACGAACTGGCAAAAATTCTTAAAGAAGAATACGGTATCGAACCAGCAGCTGCTGCAGTTGCTGTAGCTGGCCCTGCTGCCGGTGGTGCTGCTCCCGCTGCCGAAGAAAAGACCTCTTTCAATGTGGTATTGAAAGCCGCAGGTGCAAACAAACTGAACGTAGTTAAAGTGGTAAAAGATTTAACTGGTTTAGGCTTGAAAGAAGCTAAAGAACTTGTTGACGGCGCTCCAAAGAATGTGAAAGAGGGCATAGCTAAAGCAGAAGCAGATGATATTGCTAACAAGCTGAAAGAAGCTGGAGCTGAGGTAGAAATAGCCTAACTCTTTTTTCTTTAAAATTCTTAACCCCGACTGCGTCGGGGTTTTTATTTTACAGCGTTAAATAAAATTTTATTTTATCAAAAACGTCGTCAGTTATCAAGGAAATCTTTTTTAAATCTTCTAACGAACTGTAGCTCCCATGCTGGTTCCTGTATTCGACGATGGAATTCGCAAGATTCCACTTTATATACGGATGTAATTTCATTTCATCTGTTGTGGCAGTATTAATATTGATCTTCTTTACGTAAGTACTTTTAACTTCCAGCAAAGATTTTATTTTTTGAAATACAGAATCATCTAAGCCATATGTTTCACTGATCTGATCGACCGAATAAAATCCTCCTAACTTGTTTCTGAAATTCACAATTCTCAAAGCCAGTTTACTTCCAATGCCGGGTAATGAAATAAATTCAGATGTGTCAGCAGTATTAATATCAATTGAATGATATTTAGAAGCCTTATTTGATTCTGCTTGCTCCTTTTTATAGTTATTATTTGGATAGTTCTCGCCGAACCTTTTGGTAGCATTTATTTTGATATATGGTGCCAATCTTTCATAGTCACGGATGCTAAGGCCATAAATTTTTTTCAGATCTTCATTTCGATAAAAATGTCCTCCTTTATTCAAATACTTTTGAATAGTGCCGATTGTCCTCTCACTAATTCCTAATTTCTTCCAGCCTTCAATTGACAAAGCATTCGGATCAAAATAAAATAATTCAGTTCCCGAACCGCTGGAGCGATTATCTACAGATTTATCGTAGGCCACTTTGTCAATATTTTTATTATCCGGCATAGAACTGTCCGACGGATTTTCCTGAATGTGAACCAATTTTTTTGCTGCAGTCACCCATGTAGTATCAGAAGATGTGGTCAAAAGCTTCGGAGATGAAATAAATTTGTGAGAAAACCAAACAACACAGATCAACACCAGCACTACTATTAACCCTATTCTTTCCTTCCTTGTAAAGGTGAAGTAATCTTTCAGAAATTGTCCTAAATTCATAAATAAGGTTTCTCTAATCTACGTTCAAATCCGGATTTTAAAATACCATAAAGTGGTATTTATGGCTTAATGTTTGTGAGCAAAGTTTTCTTGTTTGTATATGTTTATTCCTTACCTTTGCGTTCCTTTAATTTGGCCAAATACATTTTGACGTTACTAATCATGGTTAAATAGTTGATTGCCATAGGCTTTTTTCACAATAGAAAGAAGCCTAAAGTGATTTGTGCGTTATTGACTCTTTAAAAAACCGGTTATCAATTCTATGTCTTCAACAAAATTAAATCACAGGATCGACTTTGGAAAAATCAAGCATCTTGCAGATGCCCCAGATCTTTTGGATATTCAAATCCAATCGTTCAAAGATTTTTTCCAATTAGAAACAACACCCGACAAGAGAAACATTGAGGGCTTGTTCCGTGTGTTCCGCGAAAATTTTCCGATCACTGACACACGAAACATATTTGTCCTTGAGTTCCTAGATTACTTCATTGATCCGCCACGTTACACAATCGAGGAATGTATGGAACGTGGATTGACTTATGCCGTTCCCCTTAAAGCAAAGCTTCGTTTGAGCTGTAATGATGAAGAGCATGTGGACTTTCAGACAATTGTTCAGGATGTATTTCTTGGAAATATCCCTTACATGACTCCAAGAGGTACATTTGTCATCAATGGCGCAGAACGTGTTGTGGTTTCCCAATTGCATCGCTCACCAGGCGTATTTTTTGGACAGTCGATACATCCGAACGGAACGAAAATTTATTCGGCAAGGGTAATTCCTTTTAAAGGTGCTTGGATGGAATTTGCGACAGACATCAATAATGTGATGTATGCATATATTGATCGTAAGAAAAAATTCCCGGTAACTACCTTGTTGCGTTCAATCGGTTATGAGACCGATAAGGATATCCTGGAATTATTTGGAATGGCTGATGAAGTACATGGAGATAAAAAAGCACTGCAAAAATATATCGGCCGTCGTCTTGCTGCCCGTGTATTAAGAAGCTGGGTTGAAGATTTTGTGGATGAAGATACCGGCGAAGTTGTGTCGATTGAAAGAAACGAAGTGGTTCTAGAACGTGACTCTGTTCTTGACCAGGAAGCTGTTGATATGATCGTTGAAATGGATGTGAAAAGTGTTTTCATCCAGAAAGAAGATGTCGGCGGAGACTATGCGATCATCTATAATACGTTAAATAAGGATACGTCTAATAGTGAACTGGAAGCTGTTCAACATATCTATCGCCAGCTGCGCGGCGCTGATGCTCCGGATAATGAAACAGCCAGAGGTATCATTGATAAATTATTCTTTAGCGACAAGCGTTATGATCTTGGTGAAGTTGGTCGCTATAAGATCAACCGCAAACTTGGTCTTGACTCTCCGCTTGATCAAAAGACATTAACGAAGGAAGATATTATTGAGATCATCAAATATCTTGTTCGCCTGACCAATGGTAAAGCAGAAATCGATGATATTGATCATCTCAGTAACCGTCGTGTACGTACTGTTGGCGAACAGTTATATGCACAGTTTGGAGTTGGCCTTGCACGTATGGCAAGAACAATTCGTGAAAGAATGAATGTACGTGATAACGAAGTGTTCACTCCTGTTGACCTGATCAATGCAAGAACACTTTCATCCGTGATCAATTCCTTCTTTGGAACTTCACAATTATCACAATTCCTTGATCAAACAAACCCATTGTCGGAGATCACTCACAAACGTCGTATTTCCGCTCTTGGGCCCGGTGGTTTGAGCCGTGAACGAGCAGGATTTGAAGTTCGTGACGTGCACTATTCACATTATGGCCGTCTGTGTACCATTGAAACCCCTGAAGGTCCAAACATCGGTTTGATCTCCACTCTTTGTGTTCATGCAAAGATCAACGAGATGGGATTTATTGAAACGCCTTACCGCAAAGTGGAAGATGGTAAAGTGAATATGAAGGAATTAACTTTCCTGAGTGCGGAAGAAGAAGATTCAGCAAAGATTGCCCAGGCAAATTCGCCTTTGGATGATAAAGGAAACTTTGTAGAAGACAAAGTTGTGAGCCGCGAAACAGGTGACTTCCCGATCTTGGACAAAACAGATGTAGAATTTATGGATGTGGCGCCTAACCAGATCGTGGGTTTGAGTGCTTCATTGATTCCATTCCTTGAACATGATGATGCCAATCGTGCCTTGATGGGATCAAACATGCAACGCCAGGCTGTACCGTTGATTCGTCCTGATGTTCCTATTGTGGGAACCGGTTTGGAAGGAAAGGCTGCCCGCGATGCAAGAATTCAGATTCATTCTGAAGGAAACGGCGTGTTGAATATGTGGATGCAAATGAAATTCATGTTCGCTACAATAGAAACGAAAGTCAAAAGCTGGTGAGCTTTGAAGATGATCTGAAAGTTTACAGACTTACCAAGTTCATCAAAACAAACCAGGAAACCTCTATCAATATGAAGCCCGCTGTAAAGAAAGGACAAAAGGTAAAAGAAGGTGATTTCCTTACTGAAGGATATGCAACTCAGGATGGGGAACTGGCATTGGGCAAAAATCTGAAAGTGGCCTTCATGCCATGGAAAGGTTACAACTTTGAAGATGCGATCGTGATCAGTGAAAGAGTGGTAAGAGAAGATCTGTTTACTTCCGTTCATATTTCGGAATATGAACTGGAAGTTCGTGATACGAAACTGGGAGAAGAAGAACTGACACCTGATATTCCAAATGTTTCTGAAGAAGCAACTAAAGATCTTGATGAAAACGGAATCATCCGCATTGGTGCGCAGATTAAAGAAGGTGATATTCTCATTGGTAAGATCACTCCTAAAGGAGAAAGTGATCCAACTCCGGAAGAAAAATTGTTGCGTGCCATCTTTGGTGATAAAGCCGGTGATGCGAAAGATGCTTCTCTGAAAGCACCAAATGGTGTAGAAGGTGTTGTGATCGACAAAAAATTATTCCAGAGAGCAAAAAAAGATAAGAATGCTAAAGTAAGAGAAAAAGCTGCGTTGGATAAACTGGAAAGATTGCATGAAAAGAATGAAGCAGACTTGAAGGAAGTGTTGCTTGAAAAGCTACAGACTTTGTTGAGAGATCACACATCGTTGGGAGTAAGTAACAACTTTGGAGAAATATTGATTGGTAAAGGAGTAAAGTTCACGGCAAAAAATCTTACAGGTATAGATTACCAGAATGTAAATCCGCTTGGATGGACTGGTGATAAGAAAGTAGATGAGCAGATCAATACTATTGCTTGCACAACTTTAATATTAAATACAACGAAGAACTGGGACGATACAAAAGAGAGAAATTCAACATCTCAATTGGTGATGAATTACCAGCAGGTGTATTGAAACTTGCAAAAGTTTATCTGGCTGTTAAGCGTAAGCTGAAAGTGGGAGATAAAATGGCGGGTCGTCATGGTAACAAAGGTATTGTTGCCAAGATTGTTCGTGCAGGAAGATATGCCGTTCCTTGAAGATGGAACACCGGTTGATATTGTATTGAATCCGCTTGGGTGTACCAAGCCGTATGAACCTCGGTCAGATCTATGAAACTGTTCTTGGTTGGGCCGGTCAGAAACTGGGAATTAAATTTGCTACTCCGATTTTTGATGGAGCAACTACTGGATGAAATTGCTGAGTATTGCGAAGAAGCAGGTTTTCCGACATTTGGTCATACCTATCTGTATGATGGTGAAACAGGTGAACGTTTCCATCAGAAAGCAACAGTAGGTATTATCTATATGATCAAACTGCATCACATGGTGGATGATAAGATGCATGCCCGTTCAATCGGACCTTACAGTCTTGATCACGCAACAGCCATTGGGTGGTAAAGCACAGTTCGGTGGTCAGCGTTTTGGTGAAATGGAAGTTTGGGCACTGGAAGCTTATGGTGCATCCAACATTCTGCAGGAATTGCTGACGATTAAATCCGATGATATCATTGGCCGTGCAAAGACCTATGAAGCCATTGTAAAAGGTGATAATGTTCCGAGAGCCGGTATTCCTGAATCATTCAATGTACTGGTGCATGAGTTGAGAGGATTAGGACTGGACCTGAAATTCGAATAGACCACGATTAAAGGATTTAGATTATGGGGAAATCGCTCAAGTCTTCTGGAAAATAATAAATATACTGATGGATCATATTCTCATAATCATCATAATCAAATAAATTAAGGCTTCATATGGCATTAAAAAAGAAAATCGTCCGAGGCCAACATTTTCAAAGATTACTATCGGTCTGGCTTCTCCGGATTCTATTCTGGAAAGAAGTTATGGCGAAGTGTTGAAGCCCGAAACCATCAACTACCGTACTTACAAACCTGAACGTGATGGTTTGTTCTGCGAAAGAATTTTTGGACCGGTAAAAGATTATGAATGTGCTTGCGGAAAATATAAGCGTATCCGCTATAAAGGGATTGTGTGTGATCGTTGCGGTGTGGAAGTAACGGAGAAAAAAGTGCGTCGTGAAAGAATGGGACATATTAAACTGGTGGTTCCTGTTGTCCATATCTGGTATTTCAAATCCTTGCCGAATAAGATCGGTTACCTTCTGGGTGTTAGCTCCAAGAAACTGGAAAGCATCATTTATTACGAACGATATGTGGTGATTCAAGCCGGGTATCCGTGCAGATAAGGGTCAGAACTATGGTGATCTGCTTACAGAAGAAGAATACCTGGATATTCTGGATACATTGCCAAAAGAAAACCAGTATCTGCCTGATGATGATCCGAATAAATTCATTGCCAAGATGGGTGCTGAAGCTGTGCATGATCTGCTTGCAGCGTATTGATCTTGACCAGTTTCATTTGATCTGCGTAATGCAGCTGCTACTGAAACTTCTCAGCAACGTAAAGCAGATGCACTGAAACGTCTTAAGTGTTGTTGAAGCTTTCCGTGATGCCAATACAAGAATTACCAACCGTCCTGAATGGATGGTGATGCAATATATTCCTGTTATTCCACCGGAACTTCGTCCGCTTGGTTCCTCTGGATGGCGGTCGTTTTGCATCTTCTGATCTGAATGATCTTTATCGTCGTGTGATTATCCGTAATAACCGTTTGAAAAGATTATTGGAGATCAAAGCTCCTGAAGTGATCCTGCGTAATGAAAAACGTATGCTGCAGGAAGCAGTTGACTCGCTTGTTTGATAACTCAAGTAAATCAAATGCTGTAAAAGCAGAAGGTGGCCGTGCGTTGAAATCACTGAGCGATGTACTGAAAGGTAAACAAGGTCGTTTCCGTCAGAACCTGCTTGGTAAACGTGTTGACTATTCTGGTCGTTCGGTTATCGTGGTAGGTCCCGAATTGAAATTGCATGAATGCGGTTTGCCAAAAGATATGGCGGCTGAATTATTCAAGCCATTTATCATCCGTAAACTGATTGAAAGAGGTATTGTGAAAACAGTGAAGTCTGCCAGGAAACTGGTTGACAAAAAAGAAGCTGTTGTTTGGGATATTCTTGAAAATATTTTGAAAGGACATCCCGTCATGCTGAACCGTGCCCCGACACTTCACCGTTTGTCTATCCAGGCTTTCCAGCCCAAACTGATCGAAGGTAAAGCCATCCAGTTGCATCCGCTGGTTTGTACTGCGTTCAACGCTGACTTTGATGGTGACCAGATGGCCGTTCATGTTCCGTTGAGCAATGCAGCAGTGCTGGAAGCACAGTTACTGATGCTTGCTTCTCATAATATTCTGAACCCGCAGAATGGCACACCAATCACCCTTCCTTCACAGGACATGGTACTGGGTCTGTATTATATTACCAAAGGCAAGAAAATCAACTGAGACAGAAAAAGTAAAAGGAGAAGGCAAAGTATTTTATTCAGCTGAAGAAGTGATCATTGCCTATAATGAAGGTAATGTTGATCTGCATGCCTGATCAAAGTAAAAGCAAATATCCGTGAACGATGACGGTGTTGCTGGAACATAAACTGATTGAAACCACAGTAGGCCGTGTGATTATTCAACCAGTTTGTCCGGAAGAAGTTGGTTTTGTCAATGCATTGCTGACGAAGAAAAATCTTCGCGAGATCATCGGCGATATTATCAAGATCACGAATGTTCCAAAGACAGCTAAGTTCCTTGATGATATCAAGCAACTTGGTTTCCGCACGGCCTTCCAGGGTGGTTTGTCATTCAATATTAATGACCTGATCATTCCTGATATTAAAGAAGAACTGCTGGAAAATGCGAAAGGTGAAGTAGATGAAGTATGGGATAACTATAACATGGGTCTCATCACAAATAATGAACGGTATAACCAGATCGTTGATATCTGGAGCCGTGTCGATACCAGGATCACTGAAACATTGATCCGTGAACTGAGCAATGATAAACAAGGATTCAACTCGGTGTATATGATGCTTGATTCCGGCGCCCGTGGTTCCAAACAACAGATCAAGCAGCTGGCGGTATGAGAGGTTTGATGGCAAAGCCAAGAAAATCCGGTTCCACCGGTTCTGAGATCATCGAGAACCCGATCCTTTCCAACTTCAAAGGCGGATTGAATGTATTGGATTACTTTATCTCTACACACGGTGCCCGTAAAGGTCTTGCCGATACGGCCCTGAAAACAGCCGATGCCGGTTACCTTACCCGTCGTCTGGTGGACGTGGCACAGGATGTGGTGATTACCGAAGAAGATTGCGGCACATTGCGTGGTATTGCCACTACCGCATTAAAAGATAATGAAGATATTATTGAACCATTATAGCGACCGAATTATTGGACGTACTTCCTTGCATGATGTATATCGATCCGCAATCAGAAGAATTGATCGTTGCAGCCGGTGAAGAGATTACCGAAGAAATCGCAAAAACATATTGAAGAAGCAGGTATTGAAACGGTTGAAATCCGTTCCGTGCTTACCTGTGAAAGCAAACGCGGTGTTTGTGTAAAATGTTATGGTAAGAATCTTGCCTCAGGTACCTTGGCGCAGAAAGGAGATGCTGTAGGTATTATTGCAGCACAGTCAATCGGTGAACCGGGTACACAGTTTACGCTACGTACATTCCACGTGGGTGGTGTGGCAGGTTCTGCTTCAGTTGAATCTACTTTACCTGCAAAATTTGATGGAACCATTCAGTTTGACGGTTTGCGTACTGTAACTACCGAAAATAATGAAGGTGAAAAAGTACAGATGGTGATTGGCCGTACAGGTGAAGTTAGTATCATTGATACAAAGAATGATCGCCTGCTGATTACTCAATAATATTCCTTATGGTGCTACACTGATTGTAAAAGACGGACAGAAAGTTAATAAAGGTGATATGATTTGCACATGGGATCCTTTCAACAATGTAATCGTTGCTGAAATGAACGGTACTGTAAATTTGAAAATGTAATTGAAGGTGTTACCTATCGTGAAGAAGCTGATGAACAAACAGGTCACCGTGAAAAAGTAGTTATTGAAACCCGGATAAAACAAAGATCCCTTCTATTCTTGTTGAAGGAAAAGAGATCAAATCATATAACCTGCCAACAGGAAGCCATATCGTAGTGGATGAAGGAAATGAAGTGAAAGCCGGACAGGTAATTGTAAAAATACCCCGTGTGTTGGGTAAGCTGAGAGATATCACCGGTGGTCTGCCACGTGTAACGGAATTGTTTGAAGCAAGAAACCCAAGCAATCCTGCTATTGTTTCTGAAATTGATGGTGTGGTAACGATGGGTGCTATCAAACGTGGTAACCGCGAAATCATTATCGAAGCAAAAGACGGCGTAACGAAAAAATATCTTGTGCCATTGACCCGGCAGATACTTGCACAGGATGGTGACTTTGTAAAAGCAGGCTCACCATTGTCTGACGGACAAATATCGCCGCAGGATATTCTTTCTATCCAAGGGCCGTTTGCCGTACAGCAATATGTTGTGAATGAAATCCAGGAAGTTTATCGTTTGCAGGGTGTAAGGATCAATGATAAACATATTGAAGTGATCGTTCGCCAGATGATGCGCAAGGTTAGCATTGTTGATCCGGGAGATACCAAGTTCCTCGAAGATGATCTTGTAGATAAGTTTGAATTCCTGAAGAGAATGATTTCATCTTTGATAAGAAAGTGGTAACTGAACCCGGTGAATCAGCCAAATTGCGTGCCGGCCAAATTGTAAGTCTTCGTGAAGTCAGGGAAGAAAATTCTGTTCTTCGCCGCAACGATAAGAAACTGGTTGAATTCCGTGATGCGAGCCCTGCAACATCTGCACCGACATTGCTTGGTATTACCAAGGCATCTCTGGGTACACAAAGCTGGATCTCTGCTGCTTCCTTCCAGGAAACAACGAAGGTATTAGTACTGCTGCCATCCAGGGTAAAACGGATGATATGCTGGGATTGAAAGAGAATGTAATCACCGGTCACCCGATACCTGCCGGTACAGGTTTGCGTGAATTTGAAAATATGATAGTGGGAAGCAAAGAAGAATATGAATTACTGCAAACTACAAGCGAAGCAATGGCATTTGACGAAGAAGAATAATTGATAAATAAAAAACAATGTGAAGGAGCGGTGAATGACCGCTCCTTTTTCTTTTCGCAAACGATTGAAAACTCATACCAGTACATGTGACGTTAATGGATTCCTAAAGTAACGTAATGCTTATATTTGAGCATGTAATCGTCTTTACTTTGCACCAAACGAAATGATGAAAAATATACTAATCATATTGAATCTCGTGTTGCTGGTAGCTGTTGGTGTATTATTTTATCTTCATTTCAATTCCGTAAGTAAAAAAAATACACCTGTTCGAAATAAATAACGGAAGAACAGCCAAATATTGACATGGCCGCCGGTAGTTGCAATATTGGCTATTTTGAAATGGATTCTGTAGAAGCAAATTTTGAAATGGCTAAACAATGGAAAAAACGGCTTGAAAAAAAGGAAGACCACATCAATTCCGAAATGGATCGTCTTCAGAATTTGTATCAACAAAAATTCGTCAGTTTCCAACAGCGTAAACCATCAATGAACAATTCACAACTGGAAGCAGCTTCTAATGAACTATCCCAGTTAGAAGAAACAATAAAAAATACGAAAAACAATCTCGACCAGGATTATAAAACTTATTACGTTCAAACGCAACAGGAAATCCTTTCTATGATTAGAAAATTCTGCACTGATTATAATAAGGATAAAAAATACGCTGTTATTATTTCTGACGAACCGGGTATTGTTTTTTACAAAGACAGCACTTTTGATATTACAAGCGATCTTTTAACAGGATTGAGTAAAATGTATTCCGAGAAAAAAACTAAAGAAAAGGAAAAATAAAAAAAGGGCTGCATTTGCAAACCACTTTGAAAATTTCTTTACAGAAAATCTTAAAAAATACCTGCTAATTCAAGACTTTTCTTTTTCAATTTCAATATTTCAATATCTTCTATAATTGGCTCAGGAGCCAGGATCAGTGATATATTATTCTGCTTCCACCAATCGCTATTCTTTAACTGTCCAAAAGCAATTACTCCCACCAGGTATTTTCTATCCTGCTCTGCATGCCATTCTTCTATCCATTCAAATTGCTCACGTGGAATTATTTCCCAGTCATCAAAGCTTATATATACCTTGAGGAAAATATCATCGTGTAACTGGTGCGGTCGATGATGATACAACTTCTTATACTCATATTTGTATTGATAGCGAAGCGCAGATATATCGCTAAGCACAGCCGAAGCGGTAGCGAAGCTTCCGGCACCTTTGCCATAAAAAAACTGCTGATCGGCGAAACCACTTTCGATAACCACTCCGTTGTATTCATTTTTTACAAACGCTAAATGATCATCATGTCTTACAAACTGCGGTAACACAAAAGCTGCCACTTTTCCGTTTTGCAATTTTTTAGCCTGTGCTACTAATTTAATTTCGAAATTTTTTTCCCTGGCCACAGTAGCGTCACCCAATTGAATGTTCTGAATTCCATTGAAGAGGACATTTTGAGTGGTTTCCACAATACCATAGGCATGTGCCAGCAACACCACCCACTTGTTTACTGCATCGTGACCTTCAATATCAAGGGCAGGATTACTTTCTGCAAATCCAAGTTGCTGAGCCTGCAAAAGAGCTTGTTTAAATTCCAGTTTGTCTTCAAATATTTTGGTCAGAATGTAGTTGGTTGAACCATTTACAATGCCTTTAATGGAGTGTAAAAGATCATTATCATAATATTCTTCAAGATTACGGATGACAGGAATAGATGCGCAGGCGCAAGCTTCATATAAAAAAGATCTTTCTGTTTGCTTTTGCAATTGTAAAAGCTTGTGAAGATGCTCTGCAATCATTTTTTTACTGGAGCTTACTACATCTTTATTATTTCTCAGGGCTTTGGTCACAATGCGAAAAGCCGCATCGGCATCATCAATTACTTCAACAATTACATTTATCTGCGGATCGTTCAATAGCAGATCTTTGTTGGTTGTAAACAACTCTGCTGGAGCATTTCTCTTTTTTTCAGGGTGTTTTATGCAAATCTTTTTTATACTGGCTTGCAGTGAGGGAGTTTGTTTTAATATCCTGTAAAGGCCTTCGCCTACAGTTCCAAATCCAAAAAGACCAATTACCAGTTTCTTATGTGCTTCCATCTTTTAAAAATATTAAAATATTTGCCATGCAATTTCCTTCATCAGGAAAAAGAAATTGTCAACTAACAGCCGTTTTTATGATTTATTTATCATTCATAGTTCACGGGCAAACAAGATCGCCTTCCCTTTATTTACATCAAGTGTCCGAAAGGCTGCAAAGGTGAAAAGAATTTTTTAATGATTTGGTGTTTTTAATAGCATTTTTAAATTAATTTCTCATTTTATATAACCTTTGGAAATAACAGGAAATACGAAGTGCTTCCGTCGGAGGTAACAGAAGATTCAAAATTGTACAGAAATGGTAGTTGTATTTATTGTCATAACTTTTTTCTCAACCCTTGTCGGTGGTCTGTTTGCATTACGCTTTAAAGACAAACTACACCTGATCCTTGGCTTTAGCGCCGGTGCAGTTATTGCGGTAAGTTTTTTTGACTTGCTGCCCGAAGCGTTGGCGCTCGGTAATAAATACTATAATTCGGATACGATCATTACGATTGCGGCACTTGGTTTTCTTCTTTACATGATCCTCGACAGGATGGCCTTGTTGCATTTTCATTCAAAAGAAATGCAAATGAAAAAACACGGCAATCTTGGAGCGGGAAGTTTGTCAATTCATAGTTTTTTTGATGGCATCGCAATAGGGTTGGCATTCCAGGTATCTCCCTCCGTTGGCACTTTTGTAGCGGTTGCCGTCATTACTCATGACTTTTCCGACGGTTTGAATACGGTGATTATCGTTTTGAAAGATAAGGGGGAAACTAAAAATGCTTTCAGGTGGCTCTTGGTTGACTCTATTGCGCCGGTAATTGGCGTGATCTCCACATTTTTTTTCAGGATTTCAGAAACAACCTTTTCGCTCGTATTGGCAGCATTAAGCGGTTTCTTTTTATATATAGGCGCCAGCGATCTGTTACCTGAAAGCCAGCACGAGCACCCTTCACTGGGAACAACTATCATGACAGTCTTAGGAATGGCTATTATTTATTTAGCGATTAAGTTTTCTAATTTTTAATAAAAAAAATTACCAGGTACTAATCAGCTTCACGTACTCAAGTTTGTTAATCTTGATATTTTCCGGTGATACAATATCAATTTGATCGTATGCTTTGGTTGGAAAGAAGATTTCAGTCATAACAGTTAATCCATCATCAGCAAATAGTTCAACCGAACTCACATCTATGATCAATGAAATATTCATCTTACCATCATTGGAAAGACGTGGAGCTGTATGTGTGGCAGCAAAGTCTTTTTGAAAATTTGTATTGCCTGACTTTGTTCTGTCAATAAAATACCTGTTCTCTTTTTTGTCAAACCCAATTGTCAACTTCTCTCCTGCTTCATTTGAAAGAACCACTGAAAAATTTTTCAACACATCAATGGTAAAATTTAACCGGCACGGCAGCTTAACATTGCCGGTTAACCCGGAAATATTTAGCTTCTTTGAAACAGAAATATTTTTAATAACTGTAGGTTTTGATTGAATGGCCGATAATTCTTTGACAGGTTCCGAAGCAACGAAAATCTTATTCCCCACATGCTTCAATTTTAACTCACGCGGAATGGTCATGGCATTTCTCCACCTTTCTGTAGGAACCTTGTTTGCATACAACCAATTGCTCATCCATCCTAAGAATATTTTTCGCTCACCCGTGTTTGACCATGTAACACCTGCATACTCATCGGGACCGTAGTCAAGCCACCGTGTGTCCTTATCAAAAGGAGAAAAATTATGCCCGTCAAAATCACCAATAAAATATTGCGTAGCCGAACCTCCATTAGGTCCGCCAGGATTAAGGTTTACTATCAATACCCAAACTTTGCTGTCATTATCATTCAACTGAAACAGATCGGGACATTCCCACACCCCACCGTGTGCACCAATCTCTTTTCCAAATTCACTTTCCTTTTCCCAATTTTTCAGATCAGGTGACGAATAAAAACTAATGTCATCTTTAGTCGCAAGTGTCATTATCCATTTTTGTTCCGGCTGATACCACATCACTTTTGGATCACGAAAATCGGTGATGCCTGGATTTTTAAGAACAGGATTACCTGCATATTTTGTCCAGGTCATTCCATTATCAAGGCTGTACGCCAAACTTTGATTTTGAAAATCATTTCGTCCTTCCTTTTCCCCTTTTGCATTATGTTGCGTAAAAATGGCTACCAGCGGAATCTTTCCATTTTTACCAAATCCCGAAGTGTTATTTTTATCAACTACAGCACTGCCGGAAAAGATCATCCCGATACTATCAGGATAAAGAGCAATAGGTTCACGTTTCCAATGTATCATGTCTTTACTGATCGCATGTCCCCAATGCATGGGCCCCCACACGTTGCTATAGGGATGATGTTGAAAAAATAAATGATAGACACCTTTATAATAGACCAATCCGTTAGGATCGTTCATCCAGTTCTTTGCAGGTGAGAAATGAATCTGCGGGCGATAAATTTCATCATGGCCCTGCTTTGATTGAGCAATTGCTTTTCCGTTACCAAACAGAAAGATCAGTACACAAAAAATCAGTGCTCCATTTGTTCTATTTTGATTTTGATTCATATAAAGTTGTTATCACTATGAAAGTAGAAAAGGTTCTTATCTTTATTTTTTGTTCAATTAATTTTTGTATTCAATTTTATAAATGGATGATGAACAGAAGATAGAAGGTTTGCAAAAGCAAATTAATGAACTTTCCCAACAGCTTCAGGATTCCAGGCAAAAGCTGGTTGCCCTGCAAAACGAATTAAACTTACTACAACCCAAAAAAATACCTCCCGCTTCTGCAGTTGCAAAAATCAATTCCAAAAGTTTTCGTCTTGAAAATTTTATCGGTCTTCGTATCATTCATTTGGTTGGAATTATTGTGCTGGTTATCGGTCTGTCAATAGGAGTAAAATATGCAATCGACCGCCAATTAATTTCCGAAGCCTCAAGGATTGCGCTTGCTTATGCAGCAGGAGTAATATTGTACATATTATCATGGAAACTGAAAAAGAAATATCAATTATTCAGTGCAATATTGTTCAGTGGCGCAATGGCTTCTCTTTACTTCACCACTTATGCAGCTTTTGTCTACTATGGATTTTTTTCTTTGGGGATTACGTTCCTGTTAATGATCTGTTTTACTATTTATACCATTTTTGAATCTATCATTTATAACAAACAGGAGATAGCTGTACTGGCAATGGTTGGCGCCTACGGAATCCCTTTTTTGATCAGCGCCAATACAGGACGAGCCGATCTTTTCTTTTCGTATATCATCCTCATCAATGCAGGCGTTGTTTATCTTTCTTTCAAAAAGAAATGGAGATTAATGAGCCGACTCGCCTTGCTCATATCATGGACGCTCTTCATTCTCTGGGGATCTTTCAGATACGGGCCAAAGGATTTCTGGTCGGGATTTCTTTCGTCATTAATTTTTTATTTATTGTTCACCATAGGTGCACTGGCTCATCGTTTCGCAAAGTCAGAAACATTAAATGCGGGAGATATCCAGGCAATCATAACAAACAATATTGCTTTTTATTTTTCTTGTTTGATCGTCTTCGGATATGGTGAGTTCGGAACGCATCTTGCTTCAACTACAGGTTGGATATTTGTTTTGATGCTGATACTTGCCTTGTTTAGTTATTTATTTTTTCCGTCTGAAATTGTTTTGCAACGATCTATGGCGATACAGGCCATCATCTTTCTTTCATTGTTTATCGGTTTTGAATGGAGCGGGTTAGCTGTAACATTATTATGGCTGGCGCTGGCTGTTATACTTTTTACTTTCGGGCTTTATAAACATAAATCATGGTCAAGGATTACTGCTGTGTTACTTATGACTGTTACATTAGGCAAACTGGTAATTTTTGACAGCTCGAAATTTTCAACCATTCAAAAGATCACAGCTTATATTGTTATTGGAACTTTACTGTTGGTGCTCTCTTTTTTATATCAAAAATTTAAACAGTCATTGTTTGACAATAACGACTAAACCCAGCTTCGTGTAAAAGTGAACTTAACAGCAGGTCACCAGGATCTGAATCACTTCCTTGAATAATTAGGCGCTTCTCTTGTTATTTCCACGTCATGCGCATGACTCTCTTTCATACCTGCATTGGTGATCTTTATAAATGTTGCATTCTTCAATTGGCCGATATTCGCTGCGCCGCAATAACCCATACCCGCACGAAGGCCACCTGCAAACTGGTACACTATTTCTTTTACCAACCCTTTATAAGCCACACGACCTTCTATGCCTTCCGGAACAAATTTCTTTACATCATCTTCCACATCCTGGAAATAACGGTCACTGCTGCCCTGGTTCATGGCACCAAGAGATCCCATGCCGCGATACTCTTTGAATTTTCTGCCCTCATATATTATCGTTTCTCCCGGGCTTTCTTCCGTACCGGCAAAAATGCTTCCCATCATTACGCAATCGGCACCCGCAGCCAATGCTTTTACCATATCACCCGTATAGCGAATACCACCGTCAGCAATGAGCGATATGTTGGTGCCCTTTAATGCTGCTGCTACTTCCATCACTGCTGTTAACTGTGGCACACCCGCGCCGGCAACAATTCTTGTAGTACAAATTGATCCGGGGCCAATTCCCACCTTCACTGCGTCTGCACCCGCTTCTACCAATGCCTTTGCTCCTGCACCTGTTCCCACATTGCCGGCAATTACATTTATCTTTTTAAAATTCGTTTTTACATTTTTTAATGCATTGATCACTCCTTTGCTATGACCATGAGCACTATCCAAAGTAATGATATCAACACCAAGATTCTGCAAAGCATCTACACGATCGAGCATATCGTTTGTAATGCCAATGCCTGCCCCGACCAACAATCTTCCAAAACCATCTTTTACTGCGTTAGGGAAACTATAGAGTTGAAGAATATCGCGGTAAGTGATTAAGCCGATTAACTTTCCTGATCGATTCACAACCGGGAGTTTTTCTATTTTATAATTTCTGAGAATTATTTCTGCTTTTTTCAAATCCGTGCCTTCAGGAGCAGTGACCAGGTTTTCTTTTGTCATCAACTCACTTACTTTTCTTTCAGGGTTATCTTCAAATCTCAGATCTCGGTTTGTAAGAATTCCAACCAGCTTTCCATTTTTGTCAATAATGGGAATGCCACCAATCTTATTTTCCCTCATCAACTTGAGGGCATCGCCAATAGTCGCGTCCTTTTTAAGAGTTATGGGATCCAATATCAAACCGCTTTCACTTCTTTTTACTTTTCTCACCTGTTCTGCCTGCATGGCTATACTCATATTCTTATGCAGAATACCAATACCACCTTCTCTCGCCAGCGCAATAGCAAGGTTAGCTTCGGTCACTGTATCCATGGCTGCGGCCAGCATGGGCACATTCAACTTTATATTTTTTGTAAGACGAGTCGTGATATCTACATCACGGGGAAGCACCTGGCTATATGCTGGCATTAACAGCACATCATCAAATGTCAGTCCTTCGCCAAAAAATTTTCCATTCTTGTTGTCGGGAGAAGAAGCCTGCCCTGGAGCTTGGGAGAGGCGGTTATTTCTTGTTGCCATGTGCAAAGATAGGCGGGCAGGTGAATATGGGCAAAATGATTTTAAAGAGTTCACTTTCCCTCGCAATTATAATTCTTTTAATTAGCTGTGCTCATCAAACAAAATATCCAATACTCGATCACGATAAATTAGCCAACGAATATTTCCATGAAGATGCTCAATGGTATTTGGATAATATTCCATTCTTCGAATGTTCAGACAAAAAGATCGAACAGGTATACTATAACCGCTGGAAAATGTACAAGGCTCATATTCGCCATGTAGGTGACAACAGTTATGTCATCACAGAATTTATCAATCATGTAGCGTGGGACAGGGATCCTTACTGCACCATCAATGCGGCTACCATGCATCATATCTACGAAGGTCGCTGGATCAAAGATCCGGGATACATGGACAGTTTTGGAAAACCGCATGAAATCTCAAGTGTAAAAATTTATTTATATGCTGATGACAAAACTTTTGCCCCACCCAACAGTATTTCTATAGAAGTACAAAACGGCGATAAATGGACACCTGTAAAAATAAAGGATGAAATACCCGGCGCCCCCATTGGTAATACGGTGAACACGATCAATTTTGATAAAGTAACTGCTTCCCGCATCAGGATAAATTTTAAACATGATATGAAACAGGTTGCTGTGTCCGAGGTAGAGTGCTATTAAGATGGTTGAGACAAGGAGAAAAGACAATATTTTTAAAAAGATTCATCTACATCTGTGAATAATAAAACTTTTTTTCCGCCATAAATGTTATACTTTTGCGCACTTTAAAAGTTCCCTAATGACCTGACCCGGTGCCGTAAGACCGGATTCGGTTAATCTCCTCCCGGTATGCCTCACTGGTCTTGTCAAAGGGTGTAATTAAATTAAATCAAACAGTCCTGATAACTATCGGGATCCAAAAGTTAAACGGAGCGTCGCAATCCCGCAAATGCGGGAGAGCGTTGCAGCCGGAACCCAAAAAAGAAAATTAATCCATGAAGCTCTCACAATTCAAGTTCGATCTTCCATTAAATCTTATTGCACAGCACCCGACCAGGAAAAGAGAAGACGCCCGCATGATGGTGGTCCATCGCCACACCGGTCAAATTGAGAACAAACATTTTCGTGACATTCTTGATTATTTCGATGATAAGGATGTGTTCGTCGTAAACAACACCAAAGTTTTTCCGGCCCGCATGTACGGCCGCAAGGAAAAAACGGGAGCCAAGATCGAAGTATTTCTTTTACGTGAATTAAATAAACCCAATCGCCTTTGGGATGTAATCGTTGATCCCGCGAGGAAGATCAGGGTAGGTAACAAACTCTATTTCGGTGAAGGAGAAGACCTGGTAGCCGAAGTAATTGATAATACGACCAGCCGCGGACGCACTATTCGTTTTTTATGGGAGAACAGTGAAGAAGAGTTTCGTGCCATGCTTGAAAAATTAGGCGAAACTCCATTGCCCAAATACATCAAGCGCAAGCCGGATGAAGAAGATAAAGAACGCTACCAGACAGTGTATGCAAAGCACGAAGGCGCTGTAGCCGCTCCTACTGCCGGTCTTCATTTTAGCCGCGAATTGATTAAGCGTTTAGAGATAAAAGGAATTCGTTTTGCGGAAGTAACCCTTCACACCGGTCTTGGCACTTTCAGGCCCATCGAAGTGGAAGATCTGAGTAAACATAAAATGGATGCAGAATATTATCATATTGATGATACTTCATGTAAAATTGTGAACCGTGCAAAAGAATACGGGCATCGCATCTGCTCCGTCGGTACTACTACCATGAGGGCTATCGAATCATCTTTCACAGCACAAAAGCTTTTAAAACCTTCAGAAGGGTGGACGAATATTTTTATTCATCCGCCTTATGATTTCAATATAGCTGATGCATTGGTTACAAACTTTCATTTACCAAAAACAAGCCTGCTTATCATGACCTGTGCCTTTGCAGGTTACGATCTTGCCATGGAAGCCTATAAAAAAGCGATAAAAGATAAATACCGTTTCTTCAGTTATGGCGATGCTATGCTGGTAGTATAGAACAGGTGTCTGAACTAGGATTTATAAGATTAAAAAGATTAATAGGAAATTGAAAGCCTTCTTTATTTCGGGAAGGCTTTTTAATTTTCATTTAATAAGATAGTTTCGGCATATCTCCTTCCTGATTTTTTATTTATTATTGCCACAGATGACACAGATTTGCAGAAATGGAATTTACTTTTTAATCCGTGCTCATCCCTGCCTGTCCGGCAGGCAGGTGTGCAATCTTTAGCATTACCAACTTAACTATCTGCTAACACAATTCTTTCGTAACTTATGTAAGGAGGAAATGGAAAATGAAAAAGATTGTGTTATCAGTACTTGCTATCGTTTTTACCATGATGGCATTTGCTCAAAAATATAACGGAGACAACCATATATCGCAATGGCAAAAGCTAAACGATGAATATTGTAGCGGTTTATTCAGATCATACGATGGAACTATTATTGACTTAACCAACAACAATGAATCTTCTCTCAGCTATCGGAATATTTTAAACTGGCTCGAGGGACGTGTGGCTGGATTGCAGATCTATTACACATGGAATATGACGCCTGTTCCTGTTATTCGTAATACAATCGCCAGCGTATTCGTAGATGAAATACCTGTAAGTCCCGATTTTCTGAATGATCTTTCTGTGGCAGACATTGCCATGATCAAAATCATCAAAGGGCCTTTTGTCGGCGCCATTGGCAATGGAGGCGGCGGTGTTATCGCCATTTACACATTCAAAGGAGATGAGGAGGAAGAAGGAGTTGCTGCATAAAAAACTCTTTCCGACTAGTGCGATTAAGGTCTGGTGATTCTACAGGTTAAACATTCCTTTATTGAGCTGCTGAAGAATTTGCGTTTTAAATGCTGCAGGAACCAATAAAGAAATATTGTGCGGACTGCCACCATAGGAAACCATGCGGACAGGTATATTCTGAATGGATTCAAATAATTTCTTAACAATATTCACCGTCTTTGCAATTTCATTTCCTACTACTGAAATGATGACCTGGTTTTCATCTATCTCCAATGCGCCGAAAGGCTCCAGCTCTTTTTGAATTTCTTTAAGATGAGTGTCATTGTCTATTGTTAAAGAAACAGCCACTTCAGAGGTGGTGACCATATCAATAGATGTCCTGTATTTTTCAAACACTTCAAACACCTTTCTCAAAAATCCATAAGCCAGCAGCATGCGGCTGCTTTTGATGCGGATAGCGATAATATCATCTTTTGCTGCCACCGCCTTCACTCCTACTGAACCTGCTTTTTCTACGATCGATGTTCCTTTTGCCTCGGGCTGCATTGTATTCAGTAACCGTACCGGTATCTTATATTGTTGCGCCGGCCATATAGAAGCCGGGTGAAGGATCTTTGCACCGAAATAAGCAAGTTCTGCAGCTTCTTCAAAACTTAATTGCTCAACAGGAATTGTTTTCTTAACTATTCTCGGATCATTGTTGTGCATGCCATCGATATCTGTCCATATCTCGCAAACAGAAGCACTGATGGCTGCCGCTATCAGCGAAGCGGTATAATCGCTTCCTCCTCTTTTTAAATTGTCAACCTCTCCCCTTGCATTACGGCAGATATAACCTTGTGTAACGAATAATTTCTTTTGGGGATGCTGTGCCAGCAACTGGGTCAGCTTCACTTTAATGCTGCCTATCTGTGGCTCATCATTGTAATCAATGGTCATAAATTCAAGAGCAGGCAACAATACATGATCTGTCTTTTGCTCTTCGAGGTAAGTACAAAATAATTTTGTGGAGAGCAATTCACCCTGCGCCAAAATATCTTTACTCAACGCTTCGCTGAAGGAAATCTTTAAAATAATATTGAGAAACTCAAAATGTTCGGAAACAATTGAATTAGCTTTTTCAACGGCCGCAGGTTCTTTCACCAATTCTTTAATAAAATTGCGATAGTGATCTTCCAGTTTATCAATATTCTGTTTGGCTGAAGTGCGGTCACCTTTTGCGATGTTATAAATAATTTCAACCAATGCATTTGTAGTACCGGACAAAGCGGACAACACTACAAGGGTTGGTTCCTGTTGGGATGTAACCAGGTTAACAATATGGTGCATACGCTCGGGCTTACCGACAGACGTACCACCAAACTTCATGACCTTCATACTTGAATAATAATTTTTGGGGATGCAAAGATAAGCTGACAATCTAAAAGCACTTCAATTGTTTTAAATCCCCGTTCGTAAATTGGGCAGAGGCGGCATCTTTAAACAAATGGTTAACCGTAGTTATAGTTAATCCCACACCTAAACAATGATAATATCTTTAAATTAATTTTTCAATTAGCGGAATCTCTCTATATAGCTTCGCTCAACATGATACATGGTTTCCTCAATGTGATTGTCTTTTCTCAATTTTTCCATCATCGCTAACTAAATAAGTTATTGTATCTATACTCAATTTATCTGAGCCGGGAATTCTATCGTCTTTAGCTTCATTTAAGGTCCAGGTAAATGTGCTGTTTATTTCTCTTATTGTTTTGTCCGGAAAGAGCGTTACCGATACCATTGTTTCCTTCTCCAAATTAAATCCTGATGCATTATCAAACAGGCTTATAGAATCCACTTTTTCTCCTTTATTACTATAAGTGACTAACACGGGAACATACATATCGCCGTATACAGTATATATTATTCCTACAGATTTATTGCCATTGTAAATTTTACCGAAGGTCTCATTAGCGTAACAATATTTATACTTGTCAAATAGGCGTTCATCAGGAATGCTTTTCATTTTGTTGTCAGTATACCCCAGTGTCCAAAATTTAACAGGAGTAGATACGCTTTTAATTTGCGAGAGATAAGTTTCAAAATCTCCGTGCTTCGATGAGCAACCAACAAACAACAACAATATGAAGAAGTATATGAGTGCTTTCATTGCATATATTAAACCAGACACTTTAATCCCTCCCACAAACTCAAACAATAATACTCCTTTAAAATTATTTTGTCAAGCACTTGAAAGATGTTCATAATCCTGACAGGCAGATTGACAACCTGGTTTACCAACTCTGCGGCCTTACCGAAGATGAAATAAAGATTGTGGAGGAGGGGTAATGACAATTCCTGACAACGATCTTAAAGCAATAAAAGAATTTGTACAGTTTGTGGCATCGCAAAAACTGACTTATGAATTTCAAAAAACGGATGCCGGGTTACTCCTTGGCTTCCTTCAAGACTTCAACAGCCAACAATATAAAGCAATGTGGAACGCTTCGATTGATGTTTATGATCGTGACTTGCAGGAACGGAAAGTGATTCGCAATACCCCATATCACCGCACATGGAATGTTTATTTTGAAAATGCTAGATTAGAGGTTGAGGCAGTCTCTTTCATTGATGGTGTTCCTCCAAATGATCTTTATAAAAGTCATTTTACTTTTTATTACGCTTATTATTTTGAAACCAATGAACGGCACATAAGCGATCAGTTTTCATTAACCGATTTCCTGGAAGATGCCTATAACTATAAATCATACATTACCCAACATCTGAATGATGTGGAAATTGAAATTGAGTTTCACTAACGCTTGCGCAGGCAGTAGCCTTATAGTGATGAGCTAAAGAAGCTTATCCGATGGGTGTAAGTTGTGACCATACAATTTTGTATTATCGTAAATTGCATTATGTATTTTAAACTAAGTTTCGCACAGGAAAATGAACTTCTCAGCCAGCCTGAAACTGGAATGGGCTACCAGGTTGTAGAAGCAAACAAAAAAGGAAGTTATATAAGAGAAAGATTTCTTGTTCTTAATTCGGAAGTTGTCATAGAAATGAACGAGTATGAAAGAGATAATATTCGTAAAGTCATTAATGAAGGAATTGCTTCCATAAAGCTAAGTGCAGACTCTATTGCGTTGAATGCAATTTCAGTGTTAAACGAAAAACAGTTTCGCAATGTACTTAATGAAAATAAAAATCAAAATGAAGGTGCTGCAATTGACAATCCGGTTGAAAATGCCAACGGAGAAGAAATTTTTGTTCGTCTTTCCGCCTTTGACGATGATAAAAGAATAGATAAAATAAATAAATGTCTCCGGCCGGGCAGCTATACAACCACCATGGATGATTATTTAAAGTGCAAAGCCTCGAACGATGATCCAGTAGAGCGGTATGCCTTACCCAACGACGATAAAATAAAATTTGCCTTTCACATTCAGCCAAAAAAAACAGATACACTGCAAAGAGGCACTGTACAGCCGGCAAATGGAAAACGAGGCGGCGGAAAGGAAGCATATTTTGCCAATGGAACTGCTAATGGAACTTTTATTAAGCAAACGCCCTATTAAACGTATTGTTATGCAAAGCAGAAGTCTGAAATTATCCGACAACTTCATAAATATTCTTGTCAATCTTCCTGAAAGCGGAATGGGTTACCAGATAGTAAAAGTCATTTTAAAAAACGGGAAGATATTACATCGGCATAAGGTGATTAATTCATCTTTACTCATGCTTGAAGAAAATGAAAACATCAGTGAAAAAGATATTGAGAAAATTGAATTAGAAAGCAAAAAGTAAGCTTTGGCCAATCATTTTCTTTGTTCGTTTTGATCGCCATGAAATAAAATGGAATTCTGCTTTTTAGTAAGCCTCCCCTCAATGCATATTCTTTTCCAGCAGGGCTGTTACATCTTTTTCGCGGTAGTATATTTTGCCGCCAATTTTTGAGTAGGGTAATATTTTTTTCGTTCGCCACTTCTGCAGGGTGCGCTCACTTATATGCATACGCTGCAGTATGTCCTGCTTATCCAGCCACACATCCATGTTATTGGCTGCTGCATTTTTTTCTTCTTCCTGTTTGTGTACAGAGTGCAGGTAATCTTCAGAACTGTTGTAGGGCAGTCTTTCTTCGCTGCCTGTTCGCGGGTTAGGGTTCATAAGGAGTTAGTTTAAAGTTAATGGTTGAAAACAATTTCTGTAAATAAAAATAACGGATATTCTTATACGGTTTTAAAAAAATTATCCAGCTTTTGTATTCACTTGCCACCAAGTCACCAGGGCGCAAAGGTTCATAAAGCCCACTCCGTGTTCCTTCGTGCCCTCTGTGCCTCCGTGGTTAAAAATATTGTTGCCGCAAAGACACAAAAGCGCAAAGTAGCACAAAGCCCACTCTGTGTTCCTTCGTGCCCTCTGTGCCTCCGTGGTTAAAAAAATTATCTCCATCTTAAATCATCAATCTTAAATTATAAATCTCCTCGCCTCTCCGCCGTACCATTGCCGTATCCTCTTCGTACCCGCTTCGCTATTTCTTCGCTCCGGCTTCGCTCAGCAGCGAACAAGACACGAAGCAGAAACGAAGCGGTAGCGAAGCGCAACCGAACAAATCAGTATTAATACGCAAAATCTGTATTTGCATTTTCACGCAGAAAATAAAAGCACACAAAAGCAACATGCAGCAATGCACAGCGCATGCATGAAATAAAAAGCAGCACAGTGCATACAAAAGCAATCGCCATGCAACTGATACTAATCATTCTTTTTTTCGGTTTCTATTTTTCCGCAATGGCAATACTTCCCATACCGGTTAGCGGTGGTGTGCTGTTGCATTAAACCCAATTTCTTAATTTAAAAACCATTAACTATGGGAATCATTAACAAAGGTATCCTTGGCCCCGTGTCGGGCACAGTAGGTACCGTAATCGGCGGCAGTTGGAAAGGCATTCCTTACCTGCGCAGCCAAACCACTTCCAGGAGAACAACGTTCACACAACCGCAGCTTGATCAGCAGGCAAAGTTTACCACTACGGTAGCTTTTCTGCAACCGATGACGGGATTGCTGAGTACAAGCTTCCGCGAATTTGCCGTAAAAATGAGTGGCTTTAACAATGCACTCAGCTATACGCTGAAGCATGCCATTACCGGCACTTATCCCACGTACACTGTTGACTACAGCATGGCGCTGGTAAGCCGCGGCGATCTGCCGAATGCTACGGACCCGCAGGCCGCACTGGGTGCAGGTACGCAGATAGCTTATAGCTGGACGGATAATACAGGTGTAGGAAAGGCAGCCGCTACCGACAAAAGCATACTGGTAGCCTATTGCCCTGCACGCAATCAATGCATCTTTACTACCATTGGTGCAGACCGCAGTACAGGCAGCGACACAATGAATGTAGCCGCCTTTGCAGGAGAAACGGTGCAGACCTATGTGGGTTTTATTTCTGCCAATGGTAAAGACATTGCCAACAGTGCATTCACCGGCGAGCTTACGATACCTTCATAAGGCATGAGGGTAACAATCAGTAACATCCTCAAGGCTGCAGACGTGCAGCCTTTTTTGATGATGGTGGAATTGCTTTTTTTTAAAGATTTGTTTTAATGATGAGAACTTATGGTTTAAATTAGAGTGTTGGACACGAATTTTATGAGACATCTCTATATTTGTCTTTTAATTTGGACGACTACAGCGCTTGGGCAGAAGTTCAATGATTCTAATCGAAAATCCAAGAGAATGCTTTAAAAATCTCGCCATTCAGCGATGATAAAACCTTTAAGATAACAAAGGCACAGAAAGCCTTTCGGTTGACAAAATTTCCCAAGATTATAACTATATTCTTTTAGGGAAAACGCAGTTTGTTGACACACTTTGGATGGTTGAATCTTATGACGATATGTGCCATACTTGTCTAAGTTATTTTCCGAAATATTATAATGAACCCAATCTCAGCATCCGGCCTTTGGGCAGGTAACATTTAGGTTATTATATTCCGGGTGGACGATTCAGACAGTCATAATTACGCTTACAGAAAATAGAATTACGGTCAGAAAGCTTATAAGGGACTTGTGCCACCATACCATTAAAAGAAAAACTAAACAACAAGGAACAGGAAGAACTATCATGGGCTGAATGGTACTTTGCCATAGCATAAGAGAAAAAAATGATTCCTGAATATGCATTTCTTATTGATTCACTTTTACAGAAACATCCAAAAATGAATGACATTTCATACTATCAGCACTTACGGGAAAAAATGACCGTATATGATAGTGTTCCTTTTCAGTATATCAGCAAATCAATTCCTATTTCGAAATAAAATATTTAATCGTCTTGCAAAACTTATCAACGAATCAGGATATTGGCAAATGCAGAGACAATCTGATTGTAAAGATATTCCGACTGATGCAGAGGGCTTTTCCCTGGAAGCAAATACGCCGACCGAATATAAATTCGTGACTTCAGCCAGTTGTCCGGATGATAAACGAAAGTTCACGTTAGCTTGCCAGGAAATTGTCAAATATGCAGGTTTAGATAAAGAGATAAAATTTATATGGAGCGGAGAAGTAACACAACCCGATACAAGTGACCTTTTAGAAACACCAATAATATTAAAGGACGTAAAATAAGAATGCTTTTGCTGCGTGGTGTGTCCGTTGCGCTTCGCGGTGTTCTTTGTGTCCTGTATTTTGGGTGGCAACGGCCACAAAGAGCGCTAAGGGTGTGGGAGAATGTTTAATGTATTATTGAACATAGCCCTGAAAGGGCGACATATTGATAGCCGCAAGAAAGCACCACGAAAAAAAGCTCCGTAGGAGCGATATATTTTTTCATTGATCATTGCAACAATACAGATATATAAAAACATTTCGCCCCGATGGGGCTTTGGAAATATCATCATGATAAATTGCTACCAACATTTGGCCCCGATGGGGCCTTTTGCCTCCTGCATTTTTGGTCACAACGGCCACAAAGAATTCACGAAGTGAAGGAGGATGTTTGCTATTATAATTTCATTCAAATAAACTCAACCTCAAACTTTTCACCCAAAAGTTTTAAATCATTAGCCACTGACTCCAGAAGGGGAATTCCGTTTTTCATTCTCAACTCTTCCATTTCCCTTTCAGGATCGCCGGGTATCAATACTCTTTGCTGCCCTTCAACTGTTTTGGCAGAACGAAATCTTTTTATCCATTTGTCCATATTCCTTTTTAAAATCATCAGCAGGCCGAAAGGCGTCAATACGCATAGCACCAAAAAAATGGCCGATGCCTTTTCCCGGTTGTTCGGCAGGCATGGGAACATATGCAGGAAACGGCGGTACCCACGGACCATAATTGGCGCCGCTTAGTATGCCTGAAAAAATATCAACAATAGAGCCGAGTGCATAGCCTTTATGGCTTCCATGCTCCCTGTCGCCACCAAGAGGTAACAAAGCACCGCCTGATTTTAATTCGGCAGGATTCGCAGACGGCTTGCCTTCTTTATCCTGCACCCAGCCAACGGGTGCATCTTCATTTTTTCGTTGAAGCATTTCCAGTTTTCCATTGGCGGCGGTTGTAGTAGCCATGTCTGCTACAAAAGGTGGCTCCTCACCTGCAGGTATAGCAACACAGATCGGGTTTGTGCCAAGCAAACGCTCAACGGAAAAAGTAGGGGCCACCAGTGCGCTTGCATTGGTGAATGCCATACCGATCATATCATATGGCAGGGCCATCATAGCGTGATAACCGGCAATTCCAAAATGATTACTGTTCTGTACACTCACCCACCCCGTGCCTGCCTGCTTTGCTTTTTCAATGGCTACATTCATTGCAAAAGGTGCAACCACCAACCCGAGGCCGCTGTCACCATCTACCACTGCGGTGGAAGGTGTTTCATGTAAAATTTTTATAGAAGGAGTTGTATTTATTCTTTTTATTTCCCACAGCCGTACATAACCACTTAATCTTGCCACGCCATGCGAATCAACTCCACGAATATCTGCAGACAGTAAAACTTTTGCAGCTAAATCTGCATCGTTGTCAGAGCAACCAATTTTCAGCAGGATGCTTTTTGTAAAATCAAATAATTGTTGATAGGAAAATAATTTTTCAGCCATGAACAAAAATAATGAACAAGAAACAAGGCACAAGCCACAAGGGTACAGTTAGAAAATAACTGCAATAAAAAAGCCCCTTAACATTAAGAGGCTTTCCGTTGACATAAATTGGTACAATCAAAACGGCAGATCATCAATGGGCTCACTAATGTCAGCCGCATTTGGAATAGATGTTTTCGATGAGGAATACGATTCTGAAGTTGACATCGCCGGTGACGAACCGTTTGTATCGCCTCGCCCACCCAGCAATTGAACTTCGCGGACCCTCAATGATAAAGAAGCACCTGCTGTTCCATCGTTTCTTGTAAAAGTCCTTACTTCAGGTGTGCCTTCTACATAAACTTGTTTACCTTTTGTAAGATAAGGTGCAATGCCGGTGCGGTCTGTCCAGTAAGCACAGTCTACCCATGTAGTCCTCTCCTGGTTATTGCCCTGGCTGTCGCGAAACTTTTCAGTGTGTGCCACTGTAAAGTTGATTACATTTTTTCCATTCACTGTGTTTACAATACAGTCTTTACCTAAGTTTCCGATAACTTGTAACTTGATCATAGTACTCAAATTTAAACGTGCGTAAATATTATTAACAGTTGCAAGATAAGATTATTCATATACCAAAGTCAATACTACTTTGTGGTAAAAATGCTAATGTGATGTGATTGTGAATAAAGTGAATTATCATTCCTTTCTTTTTCATTGTCCGGATTATTCCTTCCCTGTTCGTCATGAATGTATTACTTGAAAATTTAAAAGAATTTGAAATGAAAGAAAGAATTAATCTTCAGAAAAAAGGGTATAATGCCCTGAAACCTCTTTTCGGACTGGGTGCCTACCTGTCAAAGTCTTCACTCGATCCGTCACTGTTGAACCTGGTTGATTTCAGAGTATCGCAAATGAACAAATGCGCCTACTGTCTTGATATGCATTCAAAGGATCTGCGGGCTGAGGGAGAAACGGAACAACGTCTTTATACAATAGCAGCATGGCGGGAAGCACCTTTCTACACCGAAAGAGAACGGGCCGCCCTCGGTTGGGCAGAGGCAGTTACCCGAAATGATGTTCCTGACGAAGTTTACGAGGAAACCTTAAAACAGTTTACCGAGGACGAATTGATCGACCTCACAATAGCTACCATAACCATTAATTGCTGGAACCGTTTGAATGTTGCTTTCCGAACTGTCGCGGGGAGTTATCAACCCGGTGCTCATGCCGTACAAGCGGGTTAACTGATGGCTTCTTAGCAGCAAAAAGTAATTTTTGCAAAAAAAAGTTGGTCTTTCCCTCGTAAAATTGGATGATAACCAGCCTTATATTAAAATTTGGAATGATTTATGCTAAGTAAAAATCCCTAAACTTTGAGCAAAATGGAGAACAGGTATCTGACTCTTGAGACAATCTATGAGATTGTCAAGAACGATGCTGACCCCACTTCCAGCATTGTTTATCCAAACGAAGTTATCGTACGGCAGAATTTTCCATGGGACGAAAGTGTAAAATACATTGATGAGCTGTTCTCTGAACACCTCGTCGAAGTCATTCCTCATTCACCGGCAGTTATTTATTTAACTGATAAAGGCATTCAATATATCCTTGCGAAAAGACCAAAGCATGTAGCTTAATTGTTAACCTATTATTATCAAAGACGAGTTCGTTTTGAACTCGTCTTTTTTTTAATTTAAAGCGGGCGGATTTTTTTACAAATTTCTGCTTAATAGCCTGTTCATCAGAAACTAAAACGGGTGAGGCCGTCGTTATAACGGGGTGTTTATGATATTTCCCCGAAATTGCATCTTACATTTGATGATTGATTAATAGAGAATAGTGCCATTGCTATGAAAAAAATTGTACTGCCCATACTTGCGTCCCTGCTTATTCTGCATGCGCAGGCCCAAACAAGAAATAGTTTTAAAAAGTATCCAAGCCTTTTTTGGGAGATTACAGGTAATGGCCTTTCAAGGCCATCCTATCTTTTTGGCACCATGCATGTAAGCAGCAAAATGGTTTTTCATTTGCCCGATTCCTTTTACCTCGCTGTTAAAAGCGTGGATGTAGTGGCCCTGGAAACAAATCCTGAATCGTGGCAGGAAGATCTTGTAAAGTATGATCTTGGCGATAACTCATCTTATTCGGGAGTTCGTTATCCCTTAAATAATTTTAAGCAAATGCCGGATGATTATCTGAGCATCCACACACTGCAGTTTGACGGGTATGAAAAACAAATTGAAGCAGCCTTGTACAGCCGGCCTTCCACCATCAACAATCTTTTATACCGCAACTATTCTGACTTCTCGAGTGATTTTGAAGAGAACACATATCTCGACATGTACATTTACCAGGTTGGTAAAAAAATGGGTAAGCGTGTAGCCGGCGTAGAAAAATACGAGGAAAGCATGAAGCTGATGATGGAGGCTTATCGCGATGCAGCAAAAGAAAAAAGTCGTAAACAAAAAAGTTATAATTCTGATGATGCCTATTCTGCAGATAAATTGCAGGAAGCTTATCGAACGGGCAATCTTGACCTTCTTGATTCTATCAACAGGATGAATAGTTTTTCGGATGCCTTTGACGAGAAGTTTTTATACGACAGAAATTTATTACAGGCCAATTCTATCGATTCTATTTTAAAAAGCAGGTCGGCTTTATTTGTCGGCGTAGGAGCAGCACACTTGCCCGGTAACCGGGGAGTGATAGAAATACTGAGGAGAAAAGGTTATAAACTGCGTCCCATTTATATGGGTGAAAGAGATGGCTACGAAAAGGACATGGTTGAAAAATTGCATGTACCCGTTGCTTTCAGCACACAAACTTCAGATGATGGATTTTTCAAAGTGGATATTCCCGGAAAATTTTATCGCTTTAATGAAGACGGTGTGCTTGACCAGCTTCAATATGCTGATATGGCGAATGGCAGTTATTACATGGCAACAAGGATACCGACTAACAGCAGACTTTGGGGCAGCAGCGAAGAAACAGTAAGAAAAAAAATTGACAGCTTACTATATGAAAATATTCCCGGTAAAATCTTAAATAAAAAAGAGATCATGTTGAATGGTTACCCGGGAATTGATATTACAAATCGCACACGCCGTGGTGATGTACAGCGCTACAACATCCTCATTACGCCTTATGAAGTGATCATTTTTAAAATGAGCGGAAATGGTGATTATGTGAAAGACGGCGAAGAAGCCAAACGTTTTTTCGGAAGTATTCAATTGAAGGAATATAACACTGCAGCGGAATGGAAAAAATATCAGCCCGCTTATGGCGGCTTCACTGTTGACCTTCCCCATGAACCTTTTGTGTTAAAAAACACAAACTGGGAATATGAAGCCTATGATAAAACTACTGCTGCAAATTATACTATTTTAAGAACAGATATACACAACTATGGCTTTGCCGAAGAAGATACGTTTGATCTTAATTTACTGGATGAAAGTTTTTCCGGCTCTGAATTTATCAGTAAAGAAATAAGCAGAAAATTTATTACATGGAAAGGCTATCCTGCACTTGATTGTAAATACAAACATAAAAATGGTTCCGTATTGTGCACCCGTTTTATCATCCAGGGACCGCATTACTATACTTTGATAGCGCATGGACCCAAAGAAAGTGCAGATATGCAAAAGTTTCTAAACTCTTTTGAAATAAAGCCTTTTGACTATAAACAACCATTTGAAAAAAAGGATACGACCCTGTACTATTCGGTAAAGACCACGTACTATCCTGAAAGTAAAAAAATAAAAATCACTGTTCCGGGCACTAATAGCTATTCGTCGTATGCTGCAAATGATGCCGATGATGCTGACGACGGCTATTTTCCCTGGGGAAGTTTTAAAAGTAACATTGTTGAAAATGACAGCACGGGTGAAAAAATATATGTTTCTCTTTTCCGTAACGGGCGATACTTCTACAGTGATGACAGTTCAGGATTAAATGAAAACAGGATTACCAAAAAAGGATCATGGATCATTCGCAGCAAAAAGAAATATGAAATACCTGGTAAATGGAAAATAACGGAATTTCAATTGTCGGATACAAACAGCAGCCGCCTGGTATGGACAAAGACTTTTTATAAAGATGGCATTGGATTTTTAGTCGCTGCTGAAGGAGATACGCTTACAGCGCCCAGTTCTTTTGTAAAAAACTTTTTTGAAACGTTTACTCCCGGCGATACTCTGAAAGGTTTCAATCCATTTGAAAAGAAATCCGTCGCTTTCTTCAATGATTATTTCAGCAATGATACATCCGCTCATACAAGAGCCGTGAAAGTGATAGACCAGCTAAAGTTGGATTCAAGCGATCTGCCCAACCTTGAAAAGGCTATAAATTGTTTGAACTGGTCCGAGAAACAATATCTCGACGCCAAAAAATCATTGATCAATAAACTGGGAGATATAAACACAAAGGCAAGTGCTGATTTTCTAAAAAAACTTTATTACGCTGAAGAGGATACTGTGGAAGTACAGTACGCTGTACTGGAAAGTTTGTTGCAACAACAAACGCAGTATGCGTTCAATGTTTTTAAAGATATCATAACCGAGGAACCACCCATCATTGAAACTAACGCAAACAAGTATAATTATTATCAGAATAATTTGAATTACGGTCGTTTCAATTTGAATCTGAATACCCATGTTTGGGATGGCAGCAATTATGACAATGGTGATTTTTGGGATGAGTTATATGATTCTGTCCAGCTTACACGTACTATTCTGCCGGATATTTTACCATTGGTGAACCTGGATGACTACAAATGGAAAACAATGAGATTACTGGGAAGAATGGTTGACAGCAACCTTGTTCAACCCGCCGACTATGATAGCTATCTCAGTAAATTTCTGATCGAGGCAAAACAGGAATTCAGAAAACAGATCATAAATGAAAAAAGAAAGCTGATACAGGAAGCATCGCAGGAAAATGTGAATACCGATGAAGATGACAATGATGATGACGAGAGTACTGATTTCGGTAATGAAAAGCTGTCACTGTATGCAAAACTGATTTTACCTTTCTGGAAAAGCAATGAAAATGTGCCGCTGTTCTTTGGTCATTTGCTGCAATCAAATGATAAAAAATTAAAGTACGGCATTATGATGCTGATGATACAAAATAAAAGGGATGTTCCGGATAGTTTGTTGAATTATTTTGCTGCCATGGACGACTACAGGTATTTGCTTTATAGTGATCTTGAAGACATGGATCAATTAAAATTGTTTCCCAAAAAATATAACAGCCAGGCTGACCTTGCTAAAAGTAAATTGATCGATTCAAAACCATACGGTAAGCCGGACTCTGTAGTATTTATCGATAAGTTATCGACGGAATTTAATACCAGGCAAGGGTACATTTATTTCTATAAGTATAAAGACAAGAAAGATGATCCGATGTGGAAACTTGCGACCGTTGGTTTGCTGTCAAAGGATTTAAAACAATTCGAAATAAAACTTCCGTCTCCCGATTCAGATGACGACTATGACGATGATGATGAAACAGGCTATTATGACTTTACTTCTTTTACCGATTCAAAGTTGGATGTCAGCGAACCTGTTTCGATGCAGTTAAATAAGGAATTGAAAAAAATGCTTTACTCCCGCAGGAACAGCGCCAAAGAATTTTATGATGTTTCAAAAAACAGTATTGATGATATCTCTTCGATCCGCTTCAGAAATTAACTATCTCCTCTTTGGGAATCGATTCGATTAATCTTTTGGTGTATTCTTTTTGCGGATGATGATAGATGTCATCTGCATTTCCGGTTTCCTCGATTTTGCCTTTGTTCATCACCATAATCCTGTCGCTTATATAGCGAACTACTGAAAGATCATGAGAGATAAAAATTATAGTGAGGTTGAATTCTCGCTTCAGATTATTGAGAAGATTCAGAACCTGCGCCTGCACACTTACATCCAAAGCGGAAACAGGTTCGTCGCATATAACGAATGTAGGGCCAAGAGATAATGCTCTTGCAATAACAATTCGTTGTCGTTGTCCGCCGGAAAACTCATGAGGATACCGATTAAAATATTCGGGTTCCAAATCAACCTTTTTCAACAGCTCTATTGCTTTCTCCTTTCTTTCTCTTGCCTTTTGGAAAATGCGATGCACCTTCAAAGGTTCCGAAATAGCTAAACCAATAGTGATTCGCGGATTGAGAGAAGAATAAGGATCCTGGAAAACGATTTGAATTTCTTTACGCAATGATTTTAATTGATCACCCTTCTTTTGCGCAAGATCATCATTCCTGTAAATAATTTTCCCCGAAACAGGTTCAATCAATCTTAACAAAGTCCTTCCAAGTGTTGTCTTACCACATCCCGATTCACCGACCAGTCCAAGCGTTTCTCCTTCATAAACATCAAAACTTAGGTCGTCGACGGCTTTTGTAAATTCAAGAGTCTTTCCAAAGAAATTCTTCTTTGAGGGAAACCAAACAGACAAATTTTTTACCTGCATCAATACTCCGGACTTCGGCGCATGAATTGAAACGATTTGCTTAGCACCTGGTTCCTGCACCTCATTTTTCCTGCTTTGTTCTTTCACATTCAAAAAATCGCTGACCACAGGCAATCGTTCTCCTTTTTCATGATTGGATGGCCGACAGGCAAGCAGCGCTTTTGTATAAGGATGCCGCGGATGATCAAAAATTTCCTTTATAGAATTTTGCTCCACTATTTCTCCCTGGTACATAGCTAATACTTTATCGGCCACTTCGGCTACTACCCCAAAATCATGTGTAATAAAAATGACACCTATATTTTGTTCTTTTTGCAATTCACGGATCAGTTGCAGAATGGTTTTTTGCACCGTTACATCTAAAGCCGTCGTGGGTTCATCACAGATCAATAATGAAGGATGGCAGCACATGGCCATCGCAATCATCACTCTTTGTTTTTGTCCACCACTTAATTGATGAGGGTAGCGATGAAAGATTTTTTCCGGCTCAGGTAATTGAACTTTTGAAAACCATTCGATGGTTTGTCGCCTGGCTTGTTGAACTGAAACCTTTTTATGCGTAAGTATGGCTTCTGTCACCTGGTATCCGCAGGTAAATACCGGGTTTAAAGAACTCATAGGTTCCTGGAATACCATGGCTATTTTGTTACCACAAATATTCTTTAATTCCCTTTGGCTTTTTGTTAGCAGGTCAACGTCATTTTCGCCATCATCAGAAAATAGAATTTTACCTGAAGTATATTTGGCCGGCGGAGAAGGAAGTAATTTTAAAATTGAAAGTGAAGTAACTGTTTTACCGGAACCGGATTCTCCAACAATTGCAGTGACCTCGCCTCTATTTACCGAAAAAGAAATATTCTTTACAGCTTGTGTTATTTTCTTTTCAGAAATAAAATCAATCGAAAGGTCTTCTACCTGTAGCAGAGGTTTCATTAGCTAAATCATTACGGGCAAGGTCCCGGTATCACTTTTATGGATAATTTTTTAGGAGGAACCGGGTAATAGATCAAACACACAAAACAATTTTGAACGGTCGTTGTATCAATTTTAAAATAAAATTCATCACCCTGGTTGATAGTACCGGGAAAAGTACAACGGCTGTTTAATGCAAAAACATTTTTATACGCCTTGCCGGTACTTTCATCTGTCCAGTTTGCTACCACAAGTGACGTGTCAAAATCTTTACCTGCCATGCTGATCGTATAATTCATGCATGGCCCTTTTATTTCCAGTTTTCCCTTATAGCACCGTGAAGTCGCCGTCTTATTATCATTGTCTTTATGACCGCATTTCTCCTTTGACGCAGTTACCAGGATCAGAGACGATATCAATAAAAAAAACTTCATTATCACGGTTTATCTTTTTGAAGCAAAGATTATGCAGATCTAAAAACGAAGATGCCTTACCGTTAACCCATCATTGATGAGTTGTTTTAAAGAATCAATGCCGATCCGTAAATGACGTTCTACAAAATCTGCCGTCACCTGTTTGTCACTTTCCTCTGTTTTTACGCCTTCAGGTATCATAGGCTGATCGCTCACCAGCAGCAAAGCCCCGGTTGGAATTTTATTATAAAAACCTACAGTGAAAATAGTCGCTGTTTCCATGTCGATCGCGTAAGCTCTTATTTCCTGAAGATATTCTTTAAAATCGTCATCATGCTCCCATACGCGTCGGTTAGTGGTATATACGGTTCCTGTCCAGTAGTCAACCGCATTATCACGAATTGTAGTGGATACAGCTTTTTGCAAAGCAAATGCAGGCAAGGCAGGTACTTCCTTCGGAAAATAGTCATCCGAAGTTCCTTCACCCCGAATAGCAGCAATTGGCAAAATAAGATCGCCCAGCTTATTTCTTTTTTTCAGTCCACCGCATTTGCCCAAAAAAAGAACAGCCTTAGGTTCGATCGAAGTGAGTAAATCCATTATAGTGGCTGCTGAAGGGCTTCCCATTCCGAAATTAATAATCGTAATATCCTCAGCCGTGGCACATTGCATAGGCTTATCAATGCCCTTTACTTTAACGCCGTTCCATTCGGCAAAAAGTTTCACGTAATTACTAAAATTCGTCAGCAGGATATATTCTCCGAAGTTTTCAAGTTTTTCGCCGGTGTATCGTGGCAGCCAGTTTTGTACAATTTCTTCTTTTGTTTTCATTGAAATAAAATTCTGCTAATTTAAAAATTTATTTTTGGGAATGATTGCAGTTAATTTCCCCGAACCTGCTTTTAAGCTTAAAAAAGAGAATGGAAATGAGTTAATCTTTGATGCTATCCGCAAGCAATGGCTGATTTTAAATGAAGAAGAATGGGTACGACAAAATTTTATTCAATATCTCGTTCAAATACTTCATTATCCCGCTGCCTTTATAGCCGTGGAAAAAGAGATCATATTGGGTGAATTGAAAAAAAGATTTGACATTCTTATTTATAATAAAGATCACCAGCCCTGGATGATGATTGAATGTAAAGCAAAAGATATTCATCTTAATGACGCCGTTTTACAACAGGTATTGCGATACAACATCAGCATTCCTGTTCCGTATCTCGTCATTACTAACGGCAATTTCACTTACGGATGGAAGAAAAAAGGAATTGACCTGGAGCTCATTCAGCAAATGCCTTCATGGAACTCATAGGTATAATTAAATACTCATTCGCTTATTGCAGTCACTATTATTGCTTATCAAAAATCTTTTCATCTATAGGTACATCCAGTTCTACTTTGTCAAAATGGAGTTCCTGTAATGTTTGTCCGCCCGCTTTTATAACTCTTGACATGCTGAACTTAAGATTATTAAAATCTTTTACATCGCTGAAATAAGACTCCAATTCCATATCCTGACCCATTACGGTTCTTGTGCCGACAAACTTTATAAGCATGTAAGTGGAGGGGTCAATATAATAAGTGGATGCTGTATTATCTGCCGACGTCAATTGAATCTTGTAAGCTTTGTTTCCATCTACATCTTCTTGTCCCAACAATTCTGCTTTGTAGCCACGATCCTTATAATCCATTAACTGACTTGCCAGGAAACTTTGATCTTTAAAATCCGCCAACTCAGTGCCGCTGACATCTGTTGCAGATGGAGCACCATCGTATGGATTGATCTTCCAGCCTGCGCCATCTTTATAGCAGTTGACTATTGATTGACCCATCACGTCTACATCCACACGCATTGCCTTTGTATTCACTATCTGTACGGTGAGAGGAAAATCGTTTCCCTGTGCGGTAACTGTACCTGATAACTTAGCAGTTTTTACGTTTTTAAAATTATTCAACCCACCCATGGAATCAGAGTATGCATGGATAATATCGTCTACACTTTGAGCTTGTGCCTTTACGACTATTAAAATCAGCAACACAAAAAATATCTTTTTCATAATAATATTTTTAACTGGAGCAAGGTAGGACATTTGAATATGAAGCCAACAAAAAACCATTCAGTAAAATGATTGGTTTAAAAAGATTTCCGCGTGGCAGATTCAATACACTATGGAAATATTCCGAGTTCAGCGTAGCTGGTCCCTACTTTATTAATAGCTACCACAAATGCGGCGGTTCTCATATCCGGGATATCCGGGTTATTTTTCCATATTTCTGCAATTTCGCGGGTGGCTGCTATCATCGTTTCTTCAAGACCGCTATACACCAGGTCTACTTCGTCAGCTCCATGCATAATAAATTCTTTTTCGTCTGTTTCAACCTTCTTTCCACTAAGTGCTTCCATTTGACCCAAAATATGAGCATTCATGTTTTCTGTAAAGCGTTTTTCCATGCGTCCATACCTGACATGGCTTAAATTTTTCAACCATTCAAAATACGATACCGTCACCCCACCTGCGTTCAGATACATATCAGGTACTACGACCGTTCCCTTTTTAGCAAAAACTTCGTCTGCTTCCGGCGTTAACGGCCCGTTGGCGGCTTCACCAATTATTTTTGCCTTCACCCGAGGTGCATTTTCTCCATCAATTACATTTTCCAGTGCGGCGGGGATTAAAATATCACATTCCATTTCAAGCGCCTCAGAATTCTTCGCAAAATTTTTTGCGCCGGGAAAATTTAAAATACTTCCAGTGTTTTTACGGTGTTGAAAAACATCATCCACATTCAATCCATTTTCGCTGCTGATTGCTCCTTCATATTCTGCAAGTGCTATGATCTTTGCACCAGCATCCTGAAAAAACTTTGCTGTGTGATAACCCACATTTCCCAATCCCTGGACGATGACCGTTTTCCCTTCCACACCAAGTGGTAACCCGATTTCGTTCATTATATCCGGCATACAACAAACTTCGCGTAAACCAAAAAATACCCCAAGACCCGTTGCTTCACGGCGACCACGAACACCACCTTGTGTAACAGGTTTCCCTGTTACACATCCTGCTGCGTCAATCTCACCGGGGCGCAAACTTGAATAGGTATCAAGAATCCAGGACATTTCCCTTTCGCCGGTTCCATAGTCCGGGGCCGGAACATCAGTACCGGGACCGATAAAATTTTTCTTGATCAACTCTGCGGTGTACCGGCGTGTAATCTTTTCCAGTTCGTACGGGGAATATTTTGCAGGACTAACTTTAATACCTCCTTTCGCTCCTCCAAACGGTACGTTTACAATGGCACATTTGTAGGTCATTAATGCAGCAAGAGCCATAACTTCATCCTGGTTTACTTCGGCTGCAAAACGAATCCCCCCCTTACAGGGTGTTTTATGTTGCGAGTGCTGAACACGATATGCTTCAATTACTTCAATTCGTCCATCATCTCTTTTAATGGGAAATTTCATTTGATAAACTGCGTTGCAGACCTTTATCTGGTTAAGAATACCAGGGTCCCATTTTGTAAATCCTGCTGCCTTATCGAAACTTGTATTTACGCTCTCAAAAAAACTATAGTGCTTATCTGACATGAGATTTTGTTTGTGTTTTTAAAGTTTAAGTATTCATTTGATTTTATTATCTATTTCCTTCTCCATCCTGGTTATCTTTTTATCGAGTCTCGCTACATACATAATTAGTCCTATCAGTATCACAACAACTACTGCTACTACTACATATATCCGGCCATTACTTCGCATAGTGTCAGCCATATCAACTTTATTTCCATCTGCCTGGGCACGACCAACCACATTTATAAAAAACAAGCTGATAAAAGCAATCAAAGATTTTATTTTTCTCATTGAAGCAGTCTTTTTTCTTTTAAAACGTTCAGGCGAATTTTTAAAGTGGTGATCCATACTCCCAATAGCGTCCATCCAATAACGGCAGGATAAAAAACCAACCTCATGCGGCTATCTATATCATTTGTATCTAATGCCGGGTTTCCATTTTCTCCCCCGGGATGCAGGCTCGGCAGTAATCTTGGAATGATCCATATCGTAGGAAAAAGAAGAGCATAAGCAAATATGTTGTACACAGCGGTTATTCGTGCCCGTTTATCAATATCAGAAATGGAATCACGAAGCACCGTATAAGCAAAATAGATAAGCAGGGCAATAGCTGCACCAATGAGTTTCGGTTCTCTTGCCACCGCTCCAAAAGATTGAAATGAACTATTATTGGGATCTGCCCATGTATAGCTCATCCAAATAGTGCCGGTAGCATAACCCAATACCCCGAACACAATTCCAACCGCGGCAAACTGACGACTATAGATATCATTCACCAACTTATTAGTGCGTAAATATTTTATAGCATAAACAACTGATACGGTAAAAAGTATCATCATTGCAAACCACATACAGACATGAAAATAAAGATTGCGGATTGTTTCAGATAAAGCTGGCAGCCGGGGAACATCCATCAAAAAACCTGCAATAAAAACGTAGAGCAACAAGATCACACACAATATTTTCCACCATGATTTATGCATACTGTTCTAAGCATTGGCAGTCATTGTCAGACAAATTCAACGACGGGCCAGCAATCGTTTTTAAAAAAGTGGTGCAAAAATAAGAAGGAAAAAATAATGATGAAAGAATAATTAATCGGTCTAAATAACGATTGATGCTATTTTCAGTCTTTCCATAAAAACGGAAAAAGAATAACGGCGAGAATAATAACCATTGCGTCAAGTGCTATAAGCAGAAAAATGGTGTTAACGGGCATCTTCATTGTTTCATCAAACGCGGCATTAGACAAGTGCATTAATAATAAAAGTTGCGGAATAATCAGAGGGAAACCAAGAATTGCCATGATAGCGGCGTTTTGCTGGGCCTTGGCCGCAATAGCCGCCAGGAAAGTGAATACCAGACTAAGGCTCCATCCACCCAGCAAAACAATGCCGATAAATGCACCGGCCTTTTGTATAGGATTGCCAAGAAATAAAGCAAATAATGCAAGACTCAATAAACTCATCAGTAACATCAACAATGAATTGAACAAAAGCTTAGCCAACACAAAATCCCTTGGCCCTGCAATCGAATAAAAATAAAGCATCCGCCACCGGCTCTCCTGTAAAAAACTCTTTGCCACAGCATTAATGGAAATAAAAAGCTGGATCACCCAAAACAAGCCATTCCAAACATCGCTTTCGGGATTTTCAATAGCCATGTATAAAACAAAAATAGTGGCACCGATGTATAGCAGCACGCCATAAAAGCTATACTGTTGTCTCACTTCAAGTAACAGATCTTTTTTAAAAAGAGTGAATATGTGATTAATTGATCTCAATTCATTCCCTGGTTATAGCATATGCGGCAACGTGGCTCGTACACGTCCATTTCGCCCAGCATTACCTGGTCATCATTAGGAACTTTGCGATAGGAATAGTTGGCTATGTTTCCGCATTTCACACATATAGCATGCACTTTGGTCACGTAGTCGGCTTTGGCCATCAGGCTTGGCATGGGACCAAAGGGATTTCCCAGGTAATCCATATCAAGTCCGGCTACAATAACTCTAACTCCCCGAAAGGCCAATTGATCGCATACATTAGGCAATTCTTCATCAAAAAATTGAGCTTCATCAATTCCGATTACATCCGCACCTTGCGCAAACAATAATATCTTTTGTGAATTGTCAATGGGAGTAGATTGAATAGCATTGGTATCGTGGGAGACAATTTTTACCTCGTCAAATCTTACATCAATAACCGGTTTAAAAATTTCAACTTTCATGTTGGCAATCTTTGCCCTTTTTAACCTCCGAATCAATTCCTCCGTTTTCCCCGAAAACATTGAGCCGCAAACCACTTCTATCCACCCTCGGCGTTCACCCTTTATTTGGGGTTCGATAAACATTGTTAAAATAATTACATTAAGGGATTAGGCTGTCGTTATTGGCAAACAGTTTGTAACTTTAAATAACTTTTTCCTAAAGCGCCAAAAGTAGCATAAATCCATGGAACGAATCCAGATCCTTATTAGCAAACTAAAAGAGCAAGCTGACAAAAATGCCAGTCCGTCTCAAATGCTGGTGACTGTTCAAATGCTGCAAAATGAGTTGTATCAATTGCAGGTCAATGGCAATTCTTTCCTCGGCACTTCAAAAGTAGCTGTGATGCTCCCCAAGACTCTTAATATTTCTGTGACTGAAGAATTAACGCAGCACAATGAGAGTATTAAATCCGAAAAGAAAGTGGTCATTGAAGAAGAAATAGCTATCCCAAAAAACAGGGTTACTTCGCCAAAGAAAACAGAACCTTCTAATTTATTATTCGACCCGATATTTGAAACTCCCACTTTGTCGCACCAGGAAGGAATAAAGGAAATAAATGAGTTAGTGAACCATCAAACTGAATCACTGAACGACCGGCTGAAACAGGAAAAAACCGAAGTAGTGGAAGTATTGAAACATGAGCCCATCAAAGATCTGAGAAAGGCAATTGGGATCAATGACCGTTTTGTTTTTATCAATGATCTTTTCCGCGGTGATGAACCAATGTATGAGCGGAGTATTAAAACAATAAACAGTTTTCATATTTTTCCCGAAGCCGAATATTGGATCAACAGGGAACTAATAGTAAAGTTGGGATGGAATAAGGATCATGAGATTGTGACCCATTTTTATCATTTTGTCAAAAGACGCTTTTCTTCCATGTAATGAAGAATTTTTTCTGCGGCTCCCTGGTTTTCCCGTACATATTTTTTGGAAGTACTGCAATACTCATCGTATTCCTTTTCGTCCGTTAAAAGTGAGTTCAGTATTCGAAAAAGCTCATCTTTATCAGAAAAGCTTTTTGCTCCTCCCCGATCGATAAGTTCAATTGCTTCTTTGTATTTTTTATAGTTTACTCCAAACACCACCGGCTTGCCATATACGGCTGCTTCGAGAATATTGTGAATGCCATCTTTCGTGAAGCCTCCTCCAATGTAAGCTATAAAAGCATATTTATACAATTGCGAAAGCATCCCGATGTTATCGATGATCAGAACATTCGGCTGTTGTTGAGGTTTGATCGTCAGGTCAGAAAATTTTACTGAATGAGGAAAGAGTTTTTTTAATTCAGCAAGATGCGATTCATGAATTTCATGAGGGGCGATAATTAACCTCAGACCGTAATCACTTAAATCCTCAAAGACCTTTTTCAAAACTTCTTCATCATCTTTCCATGTACTCCCTGCTACAATACATTTTTTTTCACTAATGTATTCTTCAATAATTTTGAATGGTTCAAATTTGTTGGCAATTTCCACCACGGTATCAAACCTTGTATCCCCACTAACCGTACAATTGTTGACATTTATCTTTTCTAATAATGCCTTTGATTTTTCATTTTGCACAAAAATGTGAGTAAAGCAAATCAACATTCTTCTTTGAAATACTCCGTACCACTTAAAAAAACCTTGCGTTTCGCGGAATAAGGCAGAAACCAAAAGGCAATCGATTTTTCTTCTCTTCAATTCATTAAGATAATAATACCAAAAATCATATTTTATGAAAAGCACCAGTGATGGGTTGATAAGATCGATAAATCTTTTCGCATTCCCTCTTGAGTCCATCGGCAAATAAAAAATATAATCGGCACCGGGGTAATTTCTTCTTACTTCATAACCCGAAGGAGAAAAGAATGTAAGTAAGATTTTTTTTGCTGGCGCCTTGCTTTTTATTTTTTCTATCAAAGGTCTCCCCTGTTCAAACTCTCCCAGCGAAGAACAATGTATCCAGACCACTTCGTCGATTTTAGTAACATCACTCTTTTGCATTTGCATGCTGACCTCATTGAAGATATTTTTTCTTCCATTCAGCCATTTTCTTGCTTTTACATTCCAAATTGAAGATACCCTGATAGCTAAGGGATAGAAAAAGAGAAAGATGTTGTAAAAAAAAATCGACAAGTTTTCTAATTTTCGCAAAAGTAAATGCAATTGTATAACCTGCATATATTTATTATTTTTGCGCCGCCTTTATAAATTGCACCCTTTGAAAGCGTGCCAAAAAGGTCTCGAGCATATAGTAGCACTTTAAACTCAACACGGAATGAGATCAATCCAAATGGTGGATACGCAAACACAGTATAAGAAAATAAAGCCCACAATAGACCAGGCGATCCAGGAAGTTCTCGATAGCTCTGCATTTATAAACGGAAAAATTGTACAGGAATTCGCCGCGAATCTTGCAAACTATCTTGGTGTAAGACATGTGATTCCCTGCGCTAACGGAACGGATGCCTTGCAGATAGCGATGATGGCTCTGAACCTGCAGCCGGGCGATGAAGTAATTACACCGTCATTTACATACATTGCTACGACCGAAGTAGTCGCTTTACTTAAATTAACCCCGGTATTCGTGGAAGTAGATCCGCAAACATTTTGCATAGATCCTGTTGCCGTACAAAAGGCTATTACTTCTAAAACAAAAGCGATAGTTCCGGTTCATTTATATGGCCAATCTGCACCGATGGAAGAGATAATGAATATTGCACGGGAGTTTAACTTATATATAATTGAAGACAATGCCCAGGCTATCGGGTCTGATTTTATTTTCAGCAATGGACAAAAAAAGAAATCGGGAACTATTGGTACCATTGGCGCAACTTCTTTTTATCCTTCAAAAAATTTAGGGGCATTCGGTGATGGTGGTGCTTTGTCTACAGATGATGATGAATTGGCCGTTAAAATAAAGATGATAGCTAACCATGGACAATCGAAAAGATATTATCATGAAATGGTCGGTTGCAACAGCAGGCTTGATAGTATCCAGGCGGCCATACTAAACGAAAAGCTCAAACATCTTGATGAATATGTTGAAGCACGCCGGAAAGCTGCCGATTTTTATGATAAGGCTTTAGCAAACAACCTGAAAATTAAAATTCCTTTTCGTGCTCCGTATAGTAGTCATGCTTTTCATCAATACACTTTAATTCTCGAAGATGTAAACAGGGATGAGTTACACAAATATTTGGCGGAGCAAAACATCCCTTCAATGATCTACTATCCTGTGCCGGCTCATCGCCAAAAAATGTTTGCTCAATTTAATTCCGCATCGTTACACATGCCGGTAACAGATTGGCTCACTGAAAGAGTAATTTCACTTCCGATGCACACAGAATTGGACACAGAACAACTAAAATATGTTACAGATAAAGTACTCTCATTTGTAAATAAATAAATTTAAAATGAAAATAGCAGTAATTGGCACTGGGTATGTCGGCTTAGTTTCAGGGACTTGTTTTGCCGAAACGGGAAACGCAGTTACCTGTGTTGATATTGATGCGGAAAAGGTAAAAAGACTTTCTAATGCAGAAATAACAATTTATGAACCCGGGCTTGAAAAATTATTTCTCCGTAATCATCGTGAAGGGCGGCTGAAATTTACTACGAACCTGGCAGAAGCCATAAAGGACGCATTGCTTATTATGCTGGCATTACCGACGCCTCCTGATGGAGATGGGTCTGCTGATTTATCAGCTGTTTTAAAAGTTTCCGAAGATATTGGCAAAATAATCACGGACTATAAAGTAATCGTTGATAAGAGTACCGTGCCTGTTGGTACTGCAGAAAAAGTTTATAATGCGATAGCTGCAAATTGCAAAACAGAATTTGATGTTGTTTCGAATCCCGAGTTTTTGAGAGAGGGGTTGGCCGTGGAAGATTTTATGAAACCTGATCGTGTGGTCATTGGTACAACTTCTGACAGGGCAAAAAAAATTATGAATGAATTGTACGCGCCTTTTGTTCGCCAGGGTAATCCACTGATCTTTATGGATGAACGATCTGCGGAATTAACTAAGTATGCTGCCAATTCATTCCTGGCCACGAAGATTTCTTTTATGAATGAAATAGCCATTCTCTGTGAAAAATTGGGGGCTGATGTGGACATGATCAGGCGAGGGATTGGAAGCGACGACAGAATTGGCAAGAGATTTTTATTTCCCGGAATTGGATATGGTGGCAGTTGTTTCCCCAAAGATGTGCATGCACTCGTAAGGTCTTCGCATGAAGCAGAGTATAATTTTAAAATACTGGAAGCGGTAATGCAGGTGAATGAAAAACAAAAAATTTATTTGGTGCCAAGAATAAAAAAATATTTCGGCAATAATCTTAAGAATAAAAAAATTGCCATGTGGGGGCTTGCCTTTAAGCCAAATACTGATGACATAAGGGAAGCGCCCTCATTATATATTATAGATGAATTGCTAAAGGAGGGAAGTCTTGTAACAGCATTCGATCCTGAAGCGATGAACAACATGAAAAAGCTTTTGGGCGATAAGATAAATTTTGTAACAAGCCAATACGATGCTATCAAAGATTGTGATGCTTTAATCATTGCAACGGAGTGGAGTGAATTTCGCACACCGGATTTTGAAAAGATGAGTGCAATTATGAAAAATAAAGTGATATTCGACGGACGAAACGTATTTGAACCGGGAAGAATGAAAGATCTCGGCTTTTATTATGAAAGTATCGGGCGGAAAACAATCCGCCATCAATAGCCACAATGAATAAAAGAGTTCTAATAACCGGAGCGGCCGGTTTCCTTGGATCACATCTTTGTGATCGCTTTATTAAAGAAGGTGATTATGTTATAGCAATGGATAACCTGATCACCGGAGACATAAAAAATATAGCTCACCTTTTTCCATTACAGAACTTTGAGTTCTATCATCATGATGTATCAAAATTTATCCATGTCTCCGGAAAACTTGATTACATACTGCATTTTGCATCTCCGGCAAGCCCTATCGATTATTTAAAAATCCCGATTCAAACATTAAAAGTTGGTGCGTTAGGAACACATAACTGCCTTGGTCTTGCATTAGAAAAAAACGCAAGAATACTGGTTGCTTCGACCAGCGAAGTGTATGGTGATCCGTTAGTGCATCCGCAACCGGAAGAATACTGGGGAAACGTAAATCCCGTAGGCCCGCGGGGAGTGTATGATGAAGCCAAACGTTTTATGGAATCTATTACCATGGCTTATCACACTTTTCACAATGTAGATACACGCATCGTTCGGATATTTAACACATACGGCCCACGAATGAGATTGAATGATGGAAGAGCTTTGCCCGCTTTTATTGGACAGGCTCTTAGAGGTGAAGACCTGACAGTCTTTGGAGATGGTTCGCAAACCAGGAGCTTTTGTTTCGTCAATGATACAGTTGAAGGAATTTACCGATTGCTCATGAGTGATTATAACTTGCCCGTAAATATTGGTAACCCGGGGGAAATTTCTTTACTTGATTTTGCAAAAGAAGTACTGGAATTAACTGAGAAAAAAGTAAAAATTGCATTTAAGCCACTACCTGTCGATGATCCAAAACAAAGACAACCGGATATAACAAAGGCTAAAAAAATATTAGGCTGGCAACCTTTGATAGGCCGAAAGGAAGGTTTGAAAATCACATATGACTATTTTCAGTCTCTCTCTTCTGAAGAATGGAATAAGCAACCAAAAGAATTTGTGAGTAGTAACAGGGAACATTAAAAGCAAACTATTACATGTACAACGAACTCATTGAGAAAAAGAAAAAACTTGCAGTAATTGGGCTGGGGTATGTAGGCTTGCCTATTGCTCTTGAGTTTGCTAAAAAATTATCAGTAATCGGATTCGACATTAATGCGAAACGTATTGAATTGATGAAACAGGGTATTGACCCGAGTAACGAATTATCGAAAGGAGCGTTTGAAAATTGTGATATTATTTATACCAATTCTCTTGACGTTTTAAAAGAAGCCAGTTTCTTTATTGTGGCTGTGCCCACTCCTGTTGATGCGCACAATGTCCCGGATCTGATTCCTGTAGAAAAAGCTTCTGAGACAGTTGGTAAGGTAATCAAGAAGGAAGATTATGTCGTGTTTGAATCGACAGTATATCCCGGCTGTACAGAAGAAGATTGTCTTCCTATTATTCAAAAATTATCTGGCCTTAAAAATGTGACTGATTTCAAATTGGGTTACTCTCCCGAACGTATTAACCCGGGTGATAAAAAACACACGTTAACGACAGTGGTGAAAGTTGTGTCAGGTTGCGATGCTGAATCTCTTGAAGTAATTGCAAAAGTTTATGAGTTGGTGGTGAAAGCAGGTGTTCACAGAGCCTCTTCAATAAAAGTAGCCGAAGCGGCCAAGATCATTGAAAATACCCAGCGGGATTTGAATATTGCTTTAATGAATGAGTTGTCCATCATTTTTGATATGATGAATATCAATACCTATGAGGTACTTGAAGCAGCGGGAACGAAATGGAATTTCCTGAAGTTTCAACCGGGCCTGGTAGGCGGACATTGTATAGGTGTGGATCCCTATTATCTTACCTATAAAGCAAGGAAAATGGGTTATGGTTCGCAGGTGATCCTTGCGGGAAGAAATATCAATGATGATATGGGAAGTTTTGTAGCGAGAAAAGTAATTCAACATATAATAAAATATAGTGGTGATGTGAAGTCATCAAAGGTTCTGATCAAGGGTGCCACGTTTAAAGAAAATGTGAGTGATATACGCAATTCAAAAGTAGCCGACGTAGTAAAAGAACTAAAAGCCTTTTTTGTAAACGTAGACGTGGAAGATCCTTATGCAGATTCTGATGAATTAGTTCACGAGTACGGCTTTGGACTCTCTAAAAAACTTTCTGATGAATACGATGCAGTAATTATTACTGTACCTCATGAACCTTATCTTAACCTTGATGAAAATTATTTTTCAGCTATTACAAAACAGCACGGATTGATTGCTGATTTGAAAGGTATATATAGAAATAAGATTAGCAAACGAAACTATTGGAGTTTATAGCATGCCATTCCATAAAACGGAGTTTCCGGAACTTTTAATTTTTGAACCTTTAGTCTACGAGGACAGCCGCGGCTACTTTTTTGAATCCTATAATGAAAAAAACTTCCTTGAGGAAAATATCAATCTTCGATTTGTGCAGGATAATCAATCCAGTTCGTCATATGGAGTTATACGCGGGTTGCATTATCAAATAAATCCGTATGCACAAATCAAATTAGTAAGGGTCCTAAAGGGAAATATCCTGGATGTAGTTGTAGATATTCGCAAAAATTCTCCAACTTATGCCAAAGCTTTTTCAATAGAGCTTTCTGCAGAAAACAAAAAACAATTATTTATTCCCAAGGGCTTCGCTCATGGGTTTTCAGTAGTGAGTGAAAAGGCAGAAGTGCTCTATAAATGTGATGAGTTTTACAATAAAGAGTGCGAAGCTGGAATTTGCTACAATGACCCGATGCTAAATATCGATTGGAAAATTCCTCCTCACAAGATCATCATTTCAGAAAAAGATCAGCAACTCCCTTCATTAAAAGAGGCGAAAAATAATTTCTAGTTCCTTCAATTTACTTTTTCAAGATTATTTTATTGCAGTGATTTCTGTTCCACCTCCATTCGATTCTGACTTAACCACTCCAAAACCGGGAGCATACCATTCAGTAACATCAGAATTAATTGGTATTCCAATTCCCATTTTGAAAATTATCTTACTATGGTAGATAATCTTATAGCAATCCCATGTACCTGCCGGAGTAGTTACTGATTCTTTACCTGCAACTTTTCTGTTTGTCATATCAACAGAAATATGACCGCCCAACCCGGATTTTGATTTAAAATCCATGGAAAAAGAAGCATCTTTTAATTGATCTCCTTCCTTTATGCTGGCAGGGTATTCGAGATAGGTAGTCGAACCTGTTGCCGATAATTTCCCATCTGTTCTTGTTGAGCCGCCGGTATGAACATCTTCATATCCATCATCACTATGCCACCATCACATTGCATACTGCTGGTAGCTTAGAAACAGTCTTACCATTTTTGTCAAAGAATTCAGAGTTTATTGTTGCCGACACTGTATCTCCGTTTTTACTTACATCTGAAATGGCATACACCATTTTACCGGTTTCTTTCCCTTTCTTATTGGTGATTGTCATCTCCACCGTCCTATTGTTCTGAAAATAGTAATAGCTGCTGCAATCTTGTGAAAAAGCTGAATAGCTTATAAAAATTAGCAGAAGAAAAAATAATCTTTCTATAATTGAAAATTTTAATCAAAAGTTAAGAATAAGAAAAAAACCTGCCAATACTAAAATGCGTATCAACAGGTTTGTTGCCCTGCAAGGATTCGAACCCTGACATTCAGAGCCAGAATCTGACGTACTACCATTATACCACAGGGCAGTGATGAAGGCGCAAGATTCAAGGAGCAAGGCACAAGATGCGAACTTTTAGATTCAGAACTTGTGCCTTGTTTCTTGTGCCTTCTGCTCGTTGGCCTATGAGGATTCGAACCTCAACAGACAGAACCAAAATCTGTAGTGCTACCATTACACCATAGGCCAAAAGTAGTGCCCGCCTGACTGGACGGGCAGGCAAAAATAGTCCTTGTTTCCTTTTAGCCCAAAAGGATTTTGCTTTTATTAGGAGCAACCGAGAATCATGTTTTATGTATGAAAAATCTAATGCCTGATCGCTGCAAGTTCATTCCCTTCTCTTTCCTTCAGCTCCCTTAATTTATCCAAAGCACCTGCTACGACATCGCACATTATAGTATATAAAGCTCCTTTATCATGATTCGAATAAATATATTCAAGAGCCTCGTTTTCATCAGGAATGATCATAATCGGAATTTTCGGATTCACCTTCTCGATACCCTGTTTTAAAAGGCCAATAATTTCATCAGCCGTTCTTCCGCGTAAATTTTTGTCACAACGTATAATGATCTGTTCAAAATATTTCGCTGAAATTTCACCAAGTTCTTTTATGTCTTCATCCCTCCGGTCACCCGTTCCTGAAATGATCCCAATATTTTTTTGATAACCAAGTTTGCTTATAAAATCACAAAGCAATTTTAACCCATGAGGGTTATGTGCAAAATCGGCGAGTACCGTAAAATCTCTAAAATAAAAGAAATTTAATCTGCCGGGCGTTTGAGATGAAGAAGGCAAGAATGAACTTAATGCTGAGCGAATATCTTCAATGGTTATATCACGAAAAAGATAAGTGGCCAATACGGCCGGTAAACAATTTTGAATATTATGCAAGGCCCTTCCCTCAAAAGTTATCGGGATATCTTTTACAGGCATCACGCGAATTTTCCAATTTCCTTTTTTGATACTGATATATCCATTTTCGAAAACAGATGCCAGGCCACCTTTGCTGCAATGTCTTTTTATGCGCGGATTATTTTCATCCATACTGAACAGTGCGACATTGCAATCCAGGTCTTTTCCCATCTCGTAAACGAGATCATCATCCGCATTCAGTACAGCATAACCATGAGGAAAAACGGTTTCAGGTACCACTCTTTTCACTTTTGCCATTTGTTCAATACTCTGAATACCTCCCAACCCAATATGATCAGCAGCCACATTGGTTACGATAGCTACATCGCAATTCTGAAAAGCAAGACCTGATTTTAAAATTCCTCCCCGTGCACATTCCAGCACAGCAAAATCAACAGTCGGATCTTTCAGCACAAACTTCGAAGAAACAGGACCCGTACAATCGCCTTTCATCATCATTTGATTTTGTATGTAGACACCATCACTTGTTGTATATCCCACTTTTTTCCCAGCACTCTTTGCAATGTGAGCCGTAATTCTTGTAGTGGTTGTTTTTCCATTTGTACCGGTAATAGCGATAATCGGAATTCTTCCGGCATTGCCTTTGGGAAAAAGCATTTCAATAACCGGCTCGGCAACATTTCTTGCAAGACCCTGTGCCGGTTCGAGATGCATTCGAAAACCCGGTGCCGCATTTACTTCAAGGATAGCGCCGCCATTTTCTGAAACAGGAGTTTGCAGATCCGTGGTCATTACATCAATGCCGCAAATATCAAGTCCGATAATACGGGCAATCCTTTCAAACATGAAAATATTTGCAGGATGTACTTCATCCGTTACATCTGTTGATGTGCCACCTGTTGAAAGATTTGCCGTTGGTTTTAAAATCACCAATTCATTTTTCGGAGGAATTGTTTCCAGAGTATAACCCAGATCATCCAGCATTTTTTGAGTGAACTGATCGATTGTTATTTGCGTCAATACTTTTTCATGACCGTAACCACGCCTCGCGTCTTTATTCGTTTCATCAATTAGCCACTGAATACTGTGTTCACCATCACCAACCACCGAAGCGGGCGTTCGCAATGCGGCACAAACAAATTTGTAATTGATCACGAGCGCCCTGAAATCAAACCCGGTGATAAACTTTTCCACGATTACTGAACGGCTGTATTCTTTTGCAGCATTAAATGCTTTTATGGCTTGTTCATACGTCGTAATATTTGTTGTATTTCCTTTTCCATGATTTCCATCGATGGGTTTTATCACCAAAGGATACCCATAACTTTCAATAGCATCTTTCAAGCCTTCCTCCGTTCGTATGACCGTTCCTTTTGGTACGGGAATTTGCGCTGCATCCAGTAACATTTTTGTTTCTTCTTTATCACCCGCGATATCTACAGCAATGTTTGAAGTAGTTGAAGCAATTGTTGCACGAATTCTTTTCTGATGCACACCATAACCCAATTGTACCAGGCTCTGCGCATTCAATCGTATATATGGTATTCCTCTTTTTGCCGCTTCTTCTACAATACAACCCGTGGATGGACCGAGCCTCGTATCCTCACGAATTTCTCTCATTCGCTGAATATCTTCTTCAAGACTATATGGTTTATCATCAGCCAACGCCTCTGCAATTCTTACAGCCGCTCTTGCAGCATACACACCGGCATCTTCCTCGATATAATCGAAAACCACATAATAAACATTTTCTTTTTCGCCTGTGTTCCGTGTACGACCAAAACCCGTATCCATTCCTGCAAGCGTTTGTATTTCCAGAGCAATATGTTCGATCACATGTCCCATCCATGTACCTTCATCAACACGATGAAAAAATCCCCCTGGCTTGTCCTCACTGCAGCGGTGTTCGTATAATGTCGGAATTAATTTTTCCAGCCTTTCACGAAATCCGTGAATTTTATTCGTCGGCCGTTGCTCCATTTCCTCCAAATCAAGTTTCATCTGTATCAGCTTCGGCCTGCGAATGCTCCAGTAATTTGGTCCGCGTAAAACTTTTATTTCAAGAATCTTCATATACCATTGTTGTAATGTCAATTTATCTTTAAATACTTTCTTAACAACTCTTATCCTTTAAATTTTACAAGCAGTCCCGCACCTACAAGAGACTTTATTTGTAACGCAGGCGAATGATGGTTGGGACCAAACAGCTTAACATCATCATCATAGATCATATCAATATTCCATGTAGCAGAAAGCCATTTGGAAAGCTTGGCTGCAAATACACTGGAGAAGATCATGTCAACGTTCTGGGGATTATGGCTATAGTTTGAAAAGAGGTCAAGCCTCCCATTGTAAGAAACTATCCTGTTAAGGTTCTTTATATAGCTGGCCGAAAGAAAAGCACCAAATTCAAACCTGGCATGCTCACCTGCGTCAACACCGTATGATCCTTTAAACGATATGCTATCATCCTTGACTAGCGTCAATCGCGCCGTAACGGGTGAAATAAAAACAGAAAAATTATCATTTGGCTTATAGTCAATGCCCGCACTTAATATGAAGTAAGCAGGGGATAAAAAAGCGGAAGAGAAATTTTTTATATTATTATCATAGGTATATCCCTTAAATAACTGCGAGCGAAAATTAAAAAGAGCACCGACATTCCATTTGGGGGCAAAGGCATAATCATATTTGGAAAGGAGATCAAGTTTATCATCATTTTTTCTGCCACCCAGGCTTGTGGTTTTTAAATAGCCGGTCTGGAAATCAAATGTGTTGTCCCAACTTGATTTTCCTTTCTTATAAAATGCATATAAATTGACCATGGCGTTTACAGATAAGGAAAAATCATCTCCTCCTGCCGCCCAATTGCTCAGCGAAGTTTGCGACAGATTCAGATTGATCAATCCTCCTTTCTTCCAGGTTTGAGGAATAGTATCAGAAGCATCCTTTTCAATTTTCTTTTCTGATTCTGCTTTCAGATCATTTACAGTCTTGTCCTGTGCGTGCAGGTTAATTGCAATGAGTAATAAAGCAATTGAAAAAATCCTTTTCATTCGTCAATGATTTAATTATAAAAGTTATTGTCAAAGTTATTGCAAGCAATCTTAAAGGGAATATTTCAATTTTGAGCAAGACAAAGGTAGATGGGAAAAACAGTCTGCAAATGTATGTTACAGAAAGAAAAGCTGAATTACATTTTTTATACTTACGAATTACAGCGAACTATTCTTTTGGCCTTGTCCCACCAATTAAGTATAAATGGGTACTTTATACTTCCGGTAAGCTACCTTTTTTCATTCCCGTCATATGCACAAAAGCTTCAGCCGCCTTCACACCTAATTCTCTTCCGCGAAAATCTTCCATAGAAGCATGACCACAATTATAGATGCCTTCGGGATCCTGGCTGACATGACAAAATACTGCTCTGCGTTTTTGTTCCTGCTCATCAGTGATGTCAACATAGTCGGAGGGATGAAAACCCATTGTTTGTTCGCCGGCACATACCTCGAAAAAATAGAGTTCAAATTTTTCGGGCGATCGAATCCATGTTTGTATCGTTAATAAGCTTGCAGCCTGGTGATCTTTGTGCGAATCAAGAGGCCAATGTGTAAAAACAATAGAAGGTTTTTCAGTTGCAATTAACTGTTGCATTTTTTCCACCCATTCATTATCTACAATACTACCACCATCTATCTGTCCGGCAAAAACAGGTTTTGCGTTTAAAATTTTGCAAGCTACTCTTGCCTCGTTGCTCCGGATATCAGCCGCCTCCTCATGTGATCTACCGGGAATTCCTGCTTCTCCTTTTGTAAGATAAATGACAGTAACATCATAGCCTGCGGCAGAGAATTTTGCAAGAGTACCGCCACAACCACTTTCAGGATCATCAGGATGACCACCTATACACACTATCTTTATTTTCTCAGAAGATTTGTTGGCTGACGCTTTTAATACTTCCGGAACGGCCAATAAACTTAAACCACTTAACGAATTATATACAAAGGCGCGGCGTGAGAAAGAACGTTTCATAATAATTATGTTTCGTGAAATAATTCAATGCATTTAAATATCGGTTACAATTCAGCAATGAGATAAATCACTGTAAAATAAATTTATTAAATGTAAATTGGGTCAAAACTTATTTACAATCGCCAGCCAAAGAAAAAATGAAAAAAGCCATTTACAATTTTGGCCTGATATTATTTATTGCAGGCTTAATTTCCTCGCCTGCTCTTAAGACGAAACCGGTTATCATAGCGTATGTAGGAGGTTTCAGAGGTCTGGTAAATACAGACTCCATAGATGTTTGGAGACTTTCGCATATTAATTACGCCTTTGTAGATATAAAAGATAATCGTGCATGGCTCCATAACGAAAAGACGGATACCACTAATCTCAGGAGGCTAAGCGAATTGAAAAAAATTAAGCCTGACCTGAAAATACTGATCTCTGTCGGAGGGTGGACATGGAGTAAAAATTTTTCCGATGCAGTCCTTACCGATACTTCAACTAAAAATTTTGCTTCGAGTGCTGTGGCAATTGTTTCCAAATTCAATTTAGACGGTATTGATATTGATTGGGAATACCCGGGAATGAAAGGTGACGATAATGTTTATCGACCCGAAGACAAACAACATTATACTTTACTTTTTAAGAATTTAAGAGAAGGCCTGGACAGCCTTGGTAATATAACACATCGAAAATATTATGCAACAACAGCTGTTGGTGGATTTCAGAAATTTATTGACCATACCCAAATGGAGAAAGTGCAATTGTATACCGATTATATAAGCCTGATGACATACGATTATGCGGATGGCACAGATACTATCTCGGGTCATCATACCAATTTATATATTTCATCCCCCGACACCAATCAATATTCCGCTAACAGAGCTATACAGGAATTTATAGCGGCAGGCGTACCCCCCTCCAAAATTGTATTGGGAATCGCTTTTTATGGGAAAGGCTGGCAAATGGAATCGGTCGATAACAATGGTTTATATAGAAAAGCGTTAAAGCCTGCACGTGGAGGCGGCTATACTTATATAAAAGATAGCCTGGTGAATAAAAATGGTTATACCGAATATTGGGATGATGCAGCCAACGCACCTTATCTTTTTAATCGTGATAACAATGTGTTCATTTCTTACGATAATGAAAGATCAGTAAAAAACAAATGCAAATATGTAAAACATAATCATCTGGCAGGTGTCATGTTTTGGGAATATAATAATGATAAAAAAGAATACTTGCTCAAAGTCATTGCAAAAAGTTTTAAATATTGAAAAAAGAAGTTCAAACAGCCTGGCATTTGAATTAATTTAATAAATATAATATGAAACGTTTCTTATCAGTTCTTTTTGGTCTTTGGATATGCGTGAATATATCTGCTCAATCTTTTCTTCATACTAAAGGAAAAGAAATTGTAGCAGCAGATGGCAAACCCTTCTTAATAAAAGGCATCAATCTCGGCAACTGGTTGGTTCCGGAAGGCTATATGTTTCATTTTAAAACAGCTACCTCAGCCCGATTGATCAATGAAGCGCTTATTGAACTTATCGGGCCTTATGAGACAGAAAAATTTTGGCAACAATATGTGAAGAGTTACATCACGCCGCCAGATATACATTTCCTAAAAACAATTGGAGTTAATTCAATACGACTGCCTTTTAATTATCGCCTATTTACTAATGAAAATTATCTCGGCGGCAGTGGTATTACCAGGGCTTTCAGGATTGTAGACTCTTTGGTAAAATGGTGCAAAAAAGAAGGTATATATATTATCCTGGATATGCATTGCGCACCAGGCGGCCAGACCGGCGATAACATTGATGATAGTTATGGTTATCCTTTTTTATTTGAAAGCCCGGAAGCGCAGCAGCTCACTATTGATATATGGAAACAAATAGCGGCACATTATGCCAATGAACCAATCATAATGGGGTATGATCTTTTAAATGAGCCTATTCCTCCATTTTTTGATACAAGTTTTTTTAACCCCAAACTGGAGCCTTTATACAAGAGAATAACAGCTGCAATCCGCACTGTTGATAAAAAACATATCATTTTTCTTGGTGGTGCTCAGTGGGATTCCAATTTTGAAGTATTTGGAAAACCATTTGACTATAATATGGTTTACACTTTTCATAAATACTGGACTTCTCCAACAAAAGAGGTAGTACAACCATATATTGATTTCAGAGATCGCTACAACGTGCCGATATATTGCGGAGAGACCGGTGAAAACACAGATGAATGGATAAACGAGTTTCATCAAATGCTCGATAGCAATAATATTGGTTGGCATTTCTGGCCGTATAAAAAAATATCTAACACACGTTGCATGGTCAGCTTTAAGCAACCCGATGATTACAAATTAATTTCGGCTTATGCAGATACAAGCCGCAGCAGCTTTAAAGAAATTCAAGAATATAGACCGCATGATACAGCGACGATAAAAAAAGTGCTAGCTGAATTTTTAGTTAACTGCCGTTTTGAGAATTGCTATTTAAATAAAGGGTATATAAAAGCGCTGGACATGGAGATAAAGTAACTCCTTAAAATGTTTATTGGTTTTGCTTTAATTTGAATTGAGCCGAACTACTTTTCGTTGAATGATCTTGCCATTAAATTCTGCTCTCAAAATATACACACCTGCAGGTAATGCATCAGTGTTATCAATCGATAATCTGTTTACTCCTGTATTTAGATTAAATTCTTTTTTCTTAAGAATATTCCCCTGGAGACTTATCAGTTCAGCACTCATTCTTCCATTTGTTGCGGTATTAAAATCAAACTGAAGTTTATTGTAAAAAGGATTAATAACGTTAGCAAGTGTGTTCGCATTATTCTTGCGGTCCAGTTGAATGATGCGGCTGTATTTGTTCTTGCCGCCATTATTCGTAATTCTTAAACGATAATATACAATATTGTTCGCTGTATCAGGATCAGTAAATGAATAGAGATTTATGTTTTCACCGTTATTATAATTATTGATTGAGGCAACTGAAATAAAGTTTCTTGAATCGAGACTCTTTTCCACTATAAAATGCAGAGGTTCATCTTCCCTGGAGGTGGTCCAGTTCAGCTGAACTTTGTTATCAATTAGTTTGCCTGTAAAAGAAATAAGTTCAGTGCTTAATGGCGGACCACAATCCAGGACAGACAAAGTAATTACAGTGGATTGTGAAAAAGAGCAACTCGAATTACCCAGGTTAGATGTTGTAGTCGCTATTACAGTCCGGTATTTTGTTCCACTGTCCGGCGCATTCGCAACAAATGTTGGATGTGCTACTGTGTATTCCCAATTGGTTCCATTCCATGTTGGGGTTTCGGGCCCCCCTGCCGGACCATCATCAATCCACGTCACACCATTATCAGTACTTTTTTGCCATTTATAGTAAGTGTAGTTATCAAAGTATGATTTTACAGTACAACTCATATCAACAATGTTTCCTGAACATACCATTGGGTTTTCGGAGGGAAGCAAAGTAAGATTGGGAGTACAGGTTGCCACAGAAATATCATCAAGTGCCCAGTCATTTCCGCCACCACCGGGAGCGTTATTAAAAAATTTTACAGTGAAGCTGGTTTGTGAAGGCCCAGTTAGTACAGTAAATCCTTTTTTTACCCACGTATCGGTATGAGGGATATTGCCGGTTGTATAATAACTGATATCATCTACATTGAATGTGAGATTCGGTGATACGCCTGAAGAGTCGCCGGTACCAGTCGGTATATAACCGGCCCCACCTGTAGCTCCCTTGCCATTTGAATCACATCCGCATTTAGAGCAAATATTTCTGAGCCAACATGAAATTTCATAGTAGGTATTTGGGCAAAGGCCAGTAATGGTATGCTGAAATGCAGAGTCGATACGATAAGCTGCATTGATCACCAGCATATATCCGGCATTTGGATTTGCAACTGTATCAGCAGCAGGATTTCCCAGCGTAAGAGATGCAGCTCCTGTATGATCACCTACAATATCCCAAACAGAAAATACGCGGTGAGAAGGAGAACTACCGTCCGGTATCGGCCACGCATTTGAAGTAGTGTATCCATTGTCAGTACTCGTATTGTTTGCCACTCCGTAATAATAGTCGTTGGGCATGTTGCTGGTAAAAGTGCTATATGTGTAACCGGGAGGTACATTTCCGGAAGTACCGCGATTTCTGGGTTTACCTGACCCGAATGTTCCGTTGAATTCAGTACCGAGAGAGTTAGCGCCTACAGTATTAGAACAAATCCCGTAATTAGGATAGATCATTACATTGTTAGTAGGAAATGTAAATGTTTTTACAGAACTGGAACCGCTTTTATAGGTCATAGACCCAGTACCTATGTTTACAATAGTACCATAACCAGCGGTTACAACGACACGAAAAGAAGCAACCATTATGCAGGTACCTCCATAAAAAGAGGGTTTATGAGTATTGACTACCCTACCTCGCCTAAAAGCAGTAGCTGGTCGATTACCGGCAACATATCCAAGATTGATTCTAATATTGGATGAAGATATATAACCGCAATCGTCGCCATACGCATCAGTAAATTGCTTATAAATTTTACCCTCATTAGTTAGCACTCGGATAGTACCGGGTATATAAGAAGTACCGGCAGGAACCGCATCAAAATACCCGCAGCTGTCAAAGGTTCCTGACCGAACGACAAATGATGCTCTTATTTCGAGTGTGTCACCGGGCTCTATAGTACCGCCATTGGTCCCTTTGGTTACATTAATAAAACTTTTACCGAAATCAATATTTTGTGCGGAAACAAAAAAAGAATTCAACAAAAAAACTGAAAGTAAATAAATATACTTTCTCAAAGTCTGTATGCAGCGTCGATTGGTTTTCATGGACGGCTTTTTTCAAAGGATCATTTGGACAGGCTAAAATTACAATGACGGGTTTAGTGTAACAATAGGTATTTTCTTTAGATAATCCTTTTGATTTATCAGTACATCACACTTAGTAAAAATCCCCCGGTTCATTGTCTGGATGGCTGCTTTTACTTTTTTTTCTAAACGAAATGAGAAACGCAGGAGTAACAGGAGTAAATATTGGGGAACATCATAATTTCAGATACGTTCAGTGAGACAAGGGTTAGCTTTTTGATGCTTTTTTTTGTTATTATATTCTTAGATTTTAAATATAGTCTTTGATCATTTGCTTTTTAAATTCAAGACACAACTGAGGAAGGTTTATAAATTGTCAAATTGGATTTCAATTGACATTTATCAAATAAGTTTTTTCATTATTTTTCAATACCCGACATTAATGCCTGATGAATAAGGCTGTGCGAAAGACTACGGATGAATGAACAGTATTTTTTCATGTATCTCGTAAGTTTACTATTGCAACATCGTAAATCCCGAACTACTTTTGCGACAGCTTTAGTAAGTAATTACTTTATCAGTTGATAAGAAATAGATTTAGAGACTTAAAGAGTGTTACCGAGAAAGCTTATTAATTCCGACCCTAAAACTTGAAAAACAATGTATTCGAAATCTACCCTATGTAAAACTGCGGTTTTGATCCTCGCAAGTTTTCTTACTTTTTCTGCAAGTGCTAATACTTATACAAATAACGGCACCACTCAATCTTATAATCTTAACAATGGCGATACCTTAAAGATTGTCAACGGCACATATACCGGCTCGTTGAATACATTCAAAAATGGCGCTGTTGTAGTCGTTTATTCCAATGCTACCTTCAAACCTTCGTATATTAACACTCCAAACGGAAAGATCGTTAACTACGGGATAACAACGTTCACTTACAGTTTCGGCGGGCAAGCCAATTTTTATATAGACAACTACTATGTGCTCAATTTTCAAGGTGATCTCGCTCTTTATTCAGGCAATGCAAAAAACATAACAAATAATTACGGTGCTACCTTAACTATCAGCGGTAGTTTTAGTTTAAGTGACAACTCTTCTATTCTTAATAAAGGAACTCTTATAATAGGAAGCACATTTGCTATGTACGCTGCCAGTTCTGATTTTACAAACGAAGGAACGACAAGTGTTGCCGGAAACTTCAATGTCAGCAATGGAAAGATCATTAACGAAGATGTTATTAATGTAGGTGGTGATTTTAATTTGTGGGGTGGTCAATTGGACAACCAGGGCAGTATCGATCCCCAGGGAAACCTTGTTTTCAGTAGTGGAACAAGTTATACTAACAGTTGCAAAATGGTTACCAAAAAAGGATTTACCAATTATGGAACTTTTCAAAACAATGGCATACTGTGGGTGGGAACAACAGGCACTTCAGCAGATGAATTTTACAATTCAGGAACTTTTATAGCCAATCCCGGTTCAAAAGTTGAGGCAGTAAAAATGACCAATTACAGTACAATAAAAGGAAGCGGGTACTTCTATTTTACTGGTTCCACTTATACCTCAGGTACAATTGGTAAATCTGGTAATACAACTGACAGCATTTTCGTTTTTGATGCTACCCGTACAAACTCCAGCCAGATCTTCGATACGCAATATGGAACAGTGTACCATAATACAGTGTTTCGTTCATTTGCAATTCCTGATACAAATGAAATCGTTGCAGGTTGTTCAGCAATTTATCGCGCAGCCAACCTGACGCCTTTACCGGTAAAATGGAATTACTTCTATGTAAAGACAGTGCAGGATCAGCCAACTCTGTTTTGGTCCTCAGAATATGAAGCTGATATGAAATTCGAAATAGAAAGAAGTTACGATAACTCCAATTTTAATGTAATCAAAACCACAACTTCTAACGCTGACGCAGTGTACAGTTATACAGACAACAATGCTGACATGCAGAATGCCACGATCTACTACAGGATAAAAGGAACAAGCATAACAGGAGAGGTTAAATACACAGAAACCAGGGTGGTAAAAAATGCTGCAAAATCAACTGCTTCATTTAAATTATTTCCTAACCCAACAACCAGCAGCATCAGTGTTAACTACACGGCTGAAAAAAATGGATCTGTGATCGTAAGAATTAAAAACCTGAGTGGTCAGCAGCTGATGATGAAAAATATTACATCCAACACAGGCCTGAATACCTTTCAATTGGATGAAGTAAAGAATTTTGCTCCCGGTATTTACTATGTTGACATCATTAGCGGTGATCAACTAATAGCTGCAGAAAGATTTGTAAAGCAATAATATTTTCATGGCGTTAACTTAAAAAAGCTGTCTATCCCAGGCAGCTTTTTTTATTGAGAAAAATAAATTTCTGCCCATCATTATTACATTTACACATCAAAACTTTCCGTTTATGAATAATTTCAAAAAAATCATATGTGGTCTATTCGGAATTCTTTTAATAAATCTTGTGACTGCTCAGCCAATGGGCAAAGTAATTGAAGAAAAAACAATACAGAGTTCCATTCTTAATAAAGACGTAAAATATACCATTTACCTTCCTGCTGATTATGACTATTCTGAAAGAAGTTATCCGGTCGTGTACCTCCTCCATGGCTACACAGATAATAATACCGGTTGGTTACAATTTGGAGAGATCAATCGCTATGCTGATAAGGCAATTGCCGACGGTTCTATACCACCTATGATCATTGTAATGCCAAATGCCGATTCAAGTTTTTATATTAATTCCTATGATGGAAAAGAAAACTATGAGGATTTCTTTATCAAAGAATTTATGCCTTCCATCGAGAAAATGTATCGTATCAAAGCGGAAAAAAGATATCGCGGCATTGCCGGACTTTCCATGGGAGGTTATGGTACATTGATCTATTCATTAAAATATCCAGAACTGTTTGCCGCCGCTGCTCCCCTTAGTGCCGCCGTCTGGGATGACAAGGCTTTGACAACAATGCCTGATATCAACTATGAAACTGTTTTAGGGCAATTGTTTGGCCGTGGTTTAAAAGGAAAAGATCGTTTAAATAAGTCGTGGTATGATAATTCTATTCTTAAAATAGTTGAAGCAAAATCTGTTACCGATCTAAAGAAGGTGCCTTACTGGATTGACTGCGGCGATGACGATTTTCTTACGAAAGGAAATTGCCTGCTGCATATTGCGCTCACAGAAAAAAAGGTGCCTCATGAGTTTCGTGTTCGTGACGGTACACACAATTGGACGTATTGGCGTACAGGCATTGTAGATGCGTTAAAATTTATCGGGGAAAGTTTCCACCAGCAATAAACATGTCTCTTTTAATTGCAATTGTGATCCGCTAAATTTTTTTTACCCGTATCTTTAAAACCAGTTATGAAAAGAAATTCTTTTATTGCTTTTGAAGGTTTGGACGGAAGCGGGAAAAGCACACAGGTAAAACTTTTGGCTGGTAAATTGAAAGAACATGGTCTCGATGTTTATACCACCGCAGAACCTACTCAAAGTCGCATTGGTGCAATCATCAAAGATATTTTTAAACATAAAATGGAAGCGGATCACAGAACGATAGCAGCTCTGTATGTAGCTGACCGGCTCGACCATCTTACAAACAAGACGGATGGAATTCTGAAAAAACTGGAAAAAGGCTATTCAGTGATCACTGACCGTTACTACTTCTCTTCATATGCCTATCACGGTGTTCATATGAATATGGATTGGGTCATTGAGGCTAATTCCCTAAGTGCCGAATTACTCCGGCCTGATCTGACCGTTTATATTGATATATCTCCGGAAAACAGCATGCAACGTTTGAATAAAGGGCGAAGCTCAACAGAACTTTATGAGACGATTGATAATTTAAAAAAAGTGAGAGAAAAATACTTTGAAGCGTTTGAAAAGCTTAAGGGAAAGGAAAAAATTTTTATCACAGATGGAAATAGATCCGAAGAAGAAATCTCAAATGATATATGGAGTGAAGTTTCGAAGATGATTGAACTGAAAACTGCAATTTGATGAAAGGCAAGGTTGTTGATAATTATACACGTTGTACCCATTATCATTCGGATCTTGACGTGATCGCCATAAAATTCAAATGCTGTAATGAATATTATCCTTGTTATAAATGCCATGAAGAAGAAAGCGATCATGTATGTGAAGTGTGGAAGAAAAATGAATTTGATACCAAAGCGGTTCTTCGGAGTTTGTAAAAATGAAATGACTGTTCATGAATATTTAAACTCAGGTAATAAATGCCCTAATTGCGGAGCATCGTTTAATCCCGGTTGTAGTAAACATTATCATTTATATTTTGAAGTTTAAAATATGGCTATCGAAGAAAAACTTTCTGATCTGAATTTATCCCTCCCATTCATTCCAACATCAAAGGGCATATATAAACGTTGCCTTGTTGTGGACAATCTTTTGTATGTATCAGGTCATATTTCGATCAACAAGGATGGAAGCTCAATAAAAGGAAAACTTGGAAAAGATATTTCTGACGAAGAAGGAAAAAAGGCAGCCCGTCAATGTGGGCTTGCTATTCTTGCATCCATAAAAGATCATTTTGGAAATCTTGATCCAATAAAAAGAGTGATCAAAATCTTCGGAATGGTAAACAGCACACCTGATTATGAAAATCAGCCATTGATCATCAATGGTTGCAGTGAATTGTTTGTTCAGCTTTGGGGTGAAGAAAATGGTAAAGGCGTCCGAAGCGCAGTGGGCATGGGCTCTTTACCCGGAAATGTAGCTGTGGAAATAGAAGCAATTTTTGAATTACATGACGCGAAATGAATAATGAATGGTATCATATAAAAGAAATTGACAAGCTTGATTCGCCTTCAATTGTTATTTTCCCCGAAAGAGTGAAAAAAAATATTCAAACAGCCATCGGCATGGTCAGGAATGTTGATTGCCTGCGGCCACATGTAAAAACAAATAAATCTGCTGAGGCGACCCAGCTGATACTGGATGCGGGAATTACAAAATTCAAATGCGCTACTATTGCTGAAGCAGAAATGCTGGGATCAATAAAAGCGCCTGATGTTGTTTTGGCTTATCAGCCATTGGGACCAAAACTTAAACGATTCATTGAATTAATAAAAAAATTCCCTGCAACAAAATTTTCTTGTCTCACAGATAATATTACTGCTGCCAAAGAACAAGCCGATGCATCTGCCGCAAATAAACTGGAAATTCCGGTGTATATAGATCTCAATCTTGGAATGAATCGTACCGGAATAGTTCCGGGTGAGGATGCTATAGCGTTATGCAAATTTTGTACTATAACAAAAGGAACAAAATTCGCTGGCCTGCATGCCTATGACGGGCATATTCGAAATAACGATATTAATGAAAGGACAAAAGAATGCGACCAGGCGTTTGAAGCAGTTGAAGAGTTAAAAGAAAAGTTATTGAAAATCGGAATTACTGTTCCTAACATCATTGCAGGTGGCTCGCCTACTTTCCCTATTCATGCGAAAAGGAAAGATGTGGAATGTAGCCCGGGTACTTTTATATATTGGGATAAAGGATATCTCAATCTCTGTCCGGAACAAAATTTTCTTCCCGCTGCTGTTTTGGTAACAAGAATTATTTCGCTCCCATCGCTCACACGAATCTGCACTGATCTCGGACACAAATCCGTTGCATCCGAAAATGAGATCAGCAGACGGATATTTTTTTTGAACACTATTGATCTTGTCCCCGTGAGTCAAAGTGAAGAGCATCTTGTATGCGAGGCGCCAAAAGATCATAGTTACAAAACAGGTGATGTTCTCTATGGAATTCCTTATCACATTTGCCCAACAGTTGCTTTATACGAAAGAGTATTTACAATTGAAAATGGAAAAATATCCGGTGAATGGAAAAACATAGCGAGAGATAGAAAAATAGCCATTTAGATTTTAAGAAATAAAATTTCAAACACTAAACCTGAAGCATGTTTATCATTGATGCGCATCTTGATCTTGCAATGAACGCAATGGAATGGAACAGGGACCTGAAACAACCGCTTGATGAAATTCGCTCAAGAGAAAAAGGAATGAATGATAAGCATGACCGTGGCAATGGAGTTGTCTCGTTTGAAGAACTGCGCAAGGGAAATGTCGGTTTAGTAGTTGCCACGCAAATTGCAAAATGTATAGCCATTGAAAATTTAATGTCTGCATGGAATTCACCGGAACAGGCATGGGCGCAAACGCAAGCCCAACTTGCATGGTATAAAACAATGGAAGAAGAAGGTGAAATGATGCAGGTAAAAGATGCCCGTTCACTGGAAATGCAACTCGCATATTGGAACAATGATGACAGTGAAAAAAAATCAATCGGTTATATTTTGAGTCTGGAAGGTGCTGATTCATTGATAACATTGGATTACCTGCACATAGCATACGAATATGGATTGCGGGCGATTGGACCTGCTCACTATGGGCCCGGGCGATACGCAAATGGTACAAATTCATCCGGCGTAATGAATGAAAAGGGCTTGGCTTTGCTGAAAGAAATGGAAAGCTTAAATATCATTTTAGATGCTACACATCTTTGCGATGATGCTTTCTGGCAAGCGATAGATCATTTTAACGGGCATGTGTGGGCTAGCCACAATAATTGCAGGGCGCTGGTAAATCACAACAGGCAATTCAGTGATGAACAAATAAAAATTTTAATTGAGAAAGGCGCCGTGATCGGCAGCGCTTTTGATGCATGGATGCTCGTACCCAATTGGGTCCGCTGGCAATCCATACCCAAAGAAATGAATTGCAACCTCGAAAAAGTAATTGATAACATTGATCATATTTGCCAAATCGCTGGTAACACAAATCATGCGGCAATAGGATCAGATCTCGACGGAGGTTTTGGTAAAGAACAATGTCCCTACGACCTTGAGACTATTGCTGATCTTCAAAAAATTCCATTGTTGCTTAAAAAAAGAGGTTATAATGATGATGATATCAACAATGTGATGCATGCAAATTGGCTGCATTTTCTTCGCAAAGCATGGAATAAAAAATAGACAATCTTTATTACCCAACTTTCTTAACTAAGTCAATTCTTTTTCTCCAAGTTTTAAAAATGGCTTCAAAAGATCGATCGGGACCGGGAAAATTGTTGTTGAATTTTTTTCCGTAGCAATTTCTCTTAATGTTTGCAAATAACGAAGCGTTAATGCGCTTGAATTTTCACTTAAAATTTTTGCGGCATCAGATAAACGTTGTGAAGCCTGGAATTCGCCTTCCGCAGCAATTACCTTTGAACGTCGTTCACGTTCTGCTTCTGCCTGCCTGGCCATAGCTCTCTGCATTTCCTGTGGCAGATCAATTTGTTTCACTTCTACATTTGAAACTTTTACTCCCCATGGTTCGGTATTGGCATCAATGATCTGCTGCAATTTATGATTGATCTTATCTCTTTGTGATAGCAGGTCGTCAAGTTCAGATTGCCCCAATACACTGCGTAGCGTTGTCTGAGAAATTTGTGAAGTGGCGGCTAAAAAATTTTCAACCTGAACAATTGCTTTTTGAGGATCAAGCACACGGAAATAAACAACAGCATTTACTTTGATCGAAACATTGTCCTGGGTAATGACATCCTGTGGCGGCACGTCAAGAACTATCGTTCTCAAACTGACACGAATCATTTTGTCTATGATAGGGATTAAAAAGATTATTCCGGGTCCCTTTGCCCGGATCAAGCGTCCAAGCCGAAAGATGACACCGCGTTCATATTCTCGTAAAATACGTATCGCATTTGATAAAATAATGAGAGCAAAAAGTACTACTACAATTGTCACTACGGGGACCTGTTGCATAAATTTTATTTTGTTTATTTAAGAATCTGCCTTTTCTACAAACAACTTAAATCCTTTCATATCCTTGACATGGATTTTTTCTCCTTTATTGATAATACCTGCCAAAGATTCTGCCTGCCAGAGTTCTCCATGTATCAACACCATTCCCGAAGGATTTAATAACTCGTTTGCTACTCCTATCTCATCTGTCATAGCAGCCGGGCCCGTAACAGGTTTTATGCGCTGCGCTTTTATCCCCAATCCTATCACAAAAAGAAAGAACAATGCAGTAGCGGCTGCAGCTGAAATGATCACCGTCCAGGATATTCTTCCCACTTCGCCTGATCCGGTACGAATCAGCATCATGGAGCCAAGGATTAGCGAAACAATTCCGCCGATCGCCAGGACACCATGGCTCGTCACTTTTATCTCAAGCACAAAAAGCAGCAGAGCAAATATAATTAAAGCCATACCAGCATAATTTACAGGTAAAGTTTGTAATGAATAAAAAGCAAGAATCAAACTAATAACCCCAATAACACCCGGAAGAATTGCGCCCGGGCTATACAACTCGAACATAATGCCGTAAAATCCGAGCATCATGAGTATGTAAGCAATATTCGGATCGCTGATAATATTGAGTAGCTTTTCAATGAAACTCATTTCATACGTTTCAATTTTTGCTGATGCAGTATGAAGAGTAACCATGCCAGAGGTCAGTTCCACTTTTTTTCCATCTATCATTTTCAAAAGATCTGCATCATTTTTTGCGATGAGATCGATAACGGAATCTTCAAGGGCTTCAGTCTCGGAATAAGAATAACTGCGGCGAACTGCATTATCGGCCCACTCAATATTTCGATTTCGCTTCTTTGCGATCGTGCGGATAAAAGCGGCCGCATCATTAGTAAGTTTCCCATACATGATGCTATCCTCTGACTGCATCGTCACCGGGTGTGCGGCACCAATATTTGTTCCGGGTGCCATGGCTGCAATATTAGCCGATAACGTAACAAACACTCCTGCAGAACCGGCGTCGGCACCGGCAGGAGCTATATATACCACAACCGGCACAGATGATTCCATAATATCTCCCACAATTTTTCTCGTAGATTGAAGTAAGCCTCCGGGAGTATTGAGATGAATAATTAAGCATTCCGCTTTTTCTTTTTCCGATCTCTGGATAGCATGATGAATAAATTCTGCCGTAGCAGGATTTATACCAGCGTCAACATTTATAGATACAACTTTCTGTGCCGAGATCGTGAACGGTAGTAAAAAAAGAAAGAATAAATATGATATGATCTGCTTCATAGACGAAGCATTATTGCTGTAATTTACTGAAATCCGTAATTAATTCCTATGTTTAATCACCAACCACCCTGTAATCCTTCTTTTAATGCCCTCTGATATTTACGCAGATCAAAACTGTATAAATAGGGAGCTTTATGAGCTCCTCCCTTTTTTACTTCTTTCAAACGCCTTAGAATTCCATAACTCAAAATCTTTCTTTGAAAATTTCTTCTGTCCAGTTGTTTGTTTAAAATGGTTTCATATAATTTTTGCAATTCAGGCATGGTAAATTTTAACGGCAAAAGATTGTAGCCAATAGGATGATAGTTTAAATGAAGTTGCAGCATATCCAGCGCTTTTTCTGTTATCTGCCGGTGATCCATCATTAAGAGGGGAAGATCATTCACATCGCGCCAGGAACAGAAATCAGAAAACCCGTCCGGTTTCGGATCGACGTGCGAATATTCAACCAGTGCATAGTATCCAATCGTAACGAAGCGGCGAAACAACCAATGATCATCACTCAATTTAATTCCATCTTTCCTTAAAATTTCCCGGTGAAAATTTGAATCAGATCTTTTCGGTTTTCCAAATACATTGAATTGCTGAAGAAATATTTCTGAAAGACCTGTTCTTTCTTTCAGCACTCTTTTGGCTGCCTGGTCCACGTCTTCATTTTTAAAAACAAATCCCCCAGGCAAACACCATTGTTTTGCGTTCTTCATTTTCAGCAATAACACTTTCAACTGGTTTTGATGAAATCCAAATATCACACAGTCGAGCGAAAGCGAGGGCAGATACACTTCTTCTTCGTTTATAATAAAATCCTTTATGCTTTTCTTAGTCATTGTTTTACAAAGATGTTCAAAAAAAATTCAAAAAGGGCATTTAAGATTCGGAAAATAGATTTAACATTGTGTCATGTTGACGCAATGAAATTATCAATTAAATGAATCGCTGTATGAAAAAAAATAAAAATAATTTACAACTCTTTCTCCTTTTACCATTTTTACTATCTACGGCATTATTTGTATCGGCTCAACCCGGTAAACCTTTGCCACAGTTAGGAAAAAGTCCTATTAAAGATGTTATTGCTGCTATGACTTTGGAAGAAAAAGCCAAACTCGTTGTGGGCAATGGATTTCATATGCCGGGCATGAGACAACAGGGAAACGAAGCTCCGCCGAAAGAAAAAGTGCCGGGCGCAGCCGGATCAACCTTTGCGATTCCGAGACTGGGTATTCCTTCTATCGTTGTTTCAGATGGACCGGCCGGTGTAAGAATTAATCCGATAAGAGATAATGACAGCTCGAAAACATACTACGCTACTGCCTTTCCTGTCGCCACATTGCTGGCATCCACATGGGACACTGCTCTTGTAAAAAAAGTAGGCGTAGCATTTGGAAGTGAAGTGCGAGACTACGGAATTGATATTCTGCTTGCACCTGCTCTTAACATTCACCGTAATCCTCTTGGCGGAAGAAACTTTGAATATTATTCTGAAGATCCGCTTGTAGCAGGCAAAATGACTTCGGCAATTGTAAACGGAATTGAATCCAATGGCGTGGGGACTTCTATAAAACATTTTGTCGCAAACAACCAGGAAACAAATCGCAACACCGTCAATACGATTGTAAGCGAAAGAGCACTGAGAGAAATTTATCTTAAAGGTTTTGAAATAGCAGTGAAAGATGCACAGCCATGGACAGTGATGAGTTCTTACAATAAACTTAATGGCACTTACACTTCAGAAGAATATGATCTGATTACAACTATTTTAAGAAAGGAATGGGGGTTCAAAGGGTTTATAATGACTGACTGGTTTGGCGGCAGAAACCCTGTTGAACAAATGAAAGCGGGCAATGATTTACTGATGCCCGGAACTCCTCAACAAACACAAAGAATTCTTGATGCAGTAAAGCATGATTCACTTAGTGTAAAAGTTTTAGATCAAAATATTGAACAAATTCTCAACATCATTCTTAAATCTCCTTCTTTTAAAAATTACAAATATTCTGATAAACCCGACCTGAAGAAAGATGCAGAGGTTTCACGCACAGCAGCAGAAGAAGGAATGGTGCTATTAAAAAATGATGACGATGCGCTTCCATTAAAAAACACAATGAAAGTAGCAGTATTCGGTAATACATCTTATAACCTCATTGCAGGCGGAACAGGAAGCGGGGATGTAAATAAAGCATACACAGTGTCACTTGTGGAAGGATTAACGAATTCAGGTTTGAAGGTCAATGATGATATAAAAAATGCTTACACAAAATATCTTGCCGATGAAAATTCGAAATATCCTAAAAAATCCTTCATGCAGGAATTCATGAACCCCACTCCACCTGCTCCTGAGTTGATACCCGATAAGGATATGCTTGATAAAATGGCTTCCGAAACTGATATAGCTATTATAACTATCGGAAGAAATGCGGGTGAAGGCAGGGATAGAAAAGTGGAAAATGATTTCAATTTGTCCGACACAGAACATTTGTTGATCAAAAACATTGCTGATGCTTTTCATGCAAAAAATAAAAAGGTAATTATCGTGTTGAATATTGGCGGCGTGATTGAAGTAGCAAGCTGGAGAGATGACGCAGATGCGATTTTACTGGCATGGCAACCCGGCCTTGAAGGCGGGAACGCTATTGCCAATGTGCTGAACGGAAAAGTAAATCCATCAGGTAAATTGGCAACTACATTCCCGATGGAATACAAAGATGTTCCTTCTGCAAAAAATTTCCCGGGCAAAGAATTTCCTGACCAGGCTTCTACTGGTAATTTCGGTTTCAGGCAAATTCCCGCTGAAGTAACTTATGAAGAAGGAATTTATGTTGGTTATCGTTATTACAATACATCTCATGTAAAACCTGCTTATGAATTTGGCTATGGACTTTCTTACACCAATTTTAATTACAGTGATTTGAAATTAAGCTCGACCACTTTCACCAATAAGATCACAGCAACTGTTACAATAAAAAATACAGGAAACGTTGCCGGCAAAGAAGCGGTTCAATTATATATCAGTGCTCCGGCAAATGCAATAGATAAACCTGCGGAAGAATTAAAAGGGTTTGCAAAAACAAAATTGTTGCAGCCGGGAGAATCGCAAACCATGACATTTACGATATCTGCGGAAGATCTTTCATCCTACAATACAAGTAAAGAAAGCTGGATAGCGGATGCAGGTATGTACTATGTAAAAATTGGTGCTTCGTGCCAAAATATAAAACAAACTGCAACATTCAATCTTGCTAAAGAAATTGTTACCGAAAAAGATCATAAAGTGCTGGCGCCACAGACACAGATAAATGAAATGCAGGCAGCACAATAAAAGGCGTTTGAAGAAAATTGTTCAAATAAATTAATAATTATGAATAAAATTCTTTTCTTTTTATTGATATCCATACTTACGGCATCAGTAACGTTTGCGCAACTGAATAGCGATGCCCCACGTGTAAAAACTGAAAATGGTGTACTTGAAGGGGTAAATGAATCAGGAATAAAAACTTTTAAAGGAGTTCCCTTTGCAGCATCCCCTGTGGGAGAGTTTCGCTGGCGTGAACCGCAGCCTGTAGAGAACTGGAGCGGTGTTCGTAAAGCCGATAAGTTTGGGCCGCGTGCCATGCAATTAAATGTTTTTGGCGATATGAACTTTCGTTCCGATGGAATGAGCGAAGATTGTTTGTATCTGAACGTTTGGACACCGGCAAAATCGGGAAATGAAAAACTACCTGTGCTTGTTTATTTCTACGGTGGTGGATATATGGCCGGCGATGGTTCTGAGCCAAGATATGATGGAGAAAGTTTAGCACGCAGAGGAATTGTTACTGTTACCGTAAATTATCGCCTGGGCATTTTTGGATTCCTTTCTTATCCTGAGTTAACAAAAGAATCGCCGCATCGTGCATCGGGTAATTATGGTTTGCTTGATCAGAGCGCCGCTTTACAATGGATTCAAGAAAATATTACTGCCTTTGGCGGCGATCCCAAAAAAATAACTATTGCCGGGGAATCAGCAGGATCATTTTCAGTAAGTGCACTAATGGCTTCTCCCCTGTCGAGAAAAATTATTGCGGGTGCCATTGGTGAAAGCGGTTCTTTACTTGGCGGGCCAACCGCTTCTTTGCAGGAAGCGGAAAAAGCTGGCCACGATTTCGGTAAAAGCATCAACAAAAATTCATTGACCGAGCTTCGTGCCATGCCAGCAGAAGAACTGTTGAAAACCACCGCCAAAACAGGCTTCGGAACATTTCCTGTTTGCGTGGATGGATATTTTTTTCCAAAACCCCCTCTTGAAATTTATGAAAAAGGCGAACAGGCACATGTGCCCTTGCTTGTTGGATGGAATTCGCAGGAGATGGTATACCAAATGATATTAGGACCGGCAAAGCCAACGCTCGAGAATTACAAAAAAGCCGTGGAAAAACTTTATGGCGACAAATCTGCAGAAGCATTAGCCGTTTACGATGCATCGAACGATGAAGAAGCGGAGCAGGCAGCAACAAATCTTGCAAGCGATCGCTTTATAGGCTATAGTACATGGAAATGGAGTGATGTCCAAAGCAAAACAGGTGACAAACCTGTGTATCGCTATTTGTATGCTCGTCCAAGACCAGAGATGAGATCGGAAATGGGCAATGCAACAGCAGGGCTTGCAGGCGGTGTGATAAAAGATTCTTCTGCAAATAAAGCACCTAAAATGCCTCCTGCAAAGGGCGCCGTTCATTCTGCTGAAATAGAATATGCTCTCGGCAATTTGCCCACAAATCGTGTTTACGACTGGCAGCCCGAAGACTATAAAGTTTCAGAAGTAATGGAATCTTTTTTTGCCAACTTCATTAAAACGGGCAATCCAAATGGTTTAGGGGTACCCGAATGGACAGCGGTAAATAATAGTAAAGCAGTGCAGGTAATGTATATCAATGTTGATACAAAATCAATAGAGGCAAAAAATGACAAGCGATATTTATTTACGGATCAATTGACAAAAAAATAAATTCAAATAGCACTTTGAGTTAAACGAAAAAAATTGGGGTGATTAATAATCACCCCAATTAATATCATGAAATCTATTCTACCACTTTTTTATTTTAAGTTATACTTTGTCATATATCTTTCATACAACTGAGTTTGTTTATTTTCCAAACTCACTTTGCGGCCTTGTATAAAAGCTGCAGTGATAATGCTGGTCCGCAGATCCAAAATGTCACCTTTGCTTATAACAATGTTCGCATCCTTACCAACCTCGATAGAACCGGTGCGATCAGCAATACCGAGAATCTTTGCTGCGTCCAGTGTAATGGATTGCAAAGCTTCTTCCTTGCTTAATCCATATGCAGCAGCAGTGCCTGCATTGAAAGCAAGGTTGCGATAACGGGTTTCATCAAAATCATCATTCAATGCAAACAACACACCGGCCTGCTTAAGCATATAAGGTGTTTTGAAAGGCTGATCCACATCTTCGTCCTCTGTTTCAGGTAAACGGTATTCACGTGAAAGAATAACGGAAATATTATTTTGTTTCAAAAGATCAGGAATCTGCCAACTCTCATTTCCACCAACAACAACTACATCGATACCGAACTCCTTTGCAAAATCAATAGCAATCAGCATTTGTTTTACGATCTCGGCATGAACAAAAAGTTTTTCCTGTTTTTCAAATAACGGTTTTAATGCTTCAAACTTCAGGTTGGTTTCTTTATGATTTGTTTCCTGCGAATAAGCCTTTGCTTCACGGAAAAATTTCTTAACCTCTTCAATCTTATCCAGGCCTTCTTTCACAGGATCAGTTTGTGCCTGTTGAAAAAATCGTGCAAACCGTCCGCGGCGGTTGATAAGACTTGGCATATAAAATTCAACTCCTGAACTTCGTTTATATAAAGCGTCTTCCCAGTTCCAGGCATCTAACTGCACTACCGAACCCGTACCTGCAAGAAGACTGCCGGTGGGACATACATTCGCCAAAAGAATACCATTAGCTTTTAGTGTATTGATGATCTTTGAATCGGTGTTATAAGCTACTGCCGATTGAACGTCAGGATTCCATTCACCCAATTCCTGGTAATCGTTTGAACCACGAACAGCATTGGCTATCTCTTTCAAACCAAGATCAGATTCAGGAAGAATCAAGCCGGGATACACTTGTTGTCCATTTGCATCTATAACATCCCCACCAGAGGTAGAAATGCTTTCGCCCACCTGAATAATTTTTCCATCTGTTATTTTAATAATGCCATTGTTAATAACAGTTCCATTGCCTACGTGAATCGTGGCATTGGTAATATAAAATGTTCCTTTTTGTGCAGCAACGGGATAAACGTCGTCCTGTGCCTTTACCGTAATTGCAAAAAGGAAAAATATTTGTATGATGAATATTTTTTTCATTGTTTTCTTTTTATTGATTTTGACCGTTGATGTCATCATAATTATCTGTGTCAAACAAGCCGTCACTATGTTCATAATCTTCGCAATGCAATACAAGTTGCAAACTTGGGCGTGCAGGCATAGTGCCGGTTGGGTTGCTTCTTCCTTCAGCCATCATTTTTTGAATTAAGCGATTACGCTCTTTGGCTATTTGTTTGCGCATTTCCTTGTCCCTGTCGCGGTCAAAATAAACGATACCGTCAACAATTGTTTTATTTGCCTTTGCATATACACTTAAAGGATTATCACTCCATAAAACAAGATCCGCATCTTTACCAACTTTTATACTTCCTACCCTATTCTCTACATGCAAAGCTTTCGCGGGATTAAGAGTCACCATTTTAAATGCTTCTTCTTCAGTTAAACCACCATATTTCACACTTTTGGCTGCTTCCTGGTTAAGATGGCGTGCCTGTTCGGCATCATCAGAATTGATACACACATTCAATCCTTCTTTTACCATGATAGCAGCATTGTAAGCAATTGCATCTTGTACTTCCAGTTTATATGCCCACCAGTCAGAGAAGGTAGAAGCATTGGAGCCATGAGCTTTCATTTTGTCCGCTACTTTATATCCTTCGAGAATATGCGTGAACGTGTTAATCTTAAAACCAAATTTTTCAGCTACACGCATCAATTCTGTTATTTCACTTTGCACGTATGAGTGACAGGTAATAAATCTTTTTCCATTCATGATCTCAACAAGGGCATCTAATTGCAGATCGCGGCGAACAGGCGATACAGTACTTCCTCCTTTCTTTTTTGCGGCATCTTCCGCTTCCTTCATTTGTTTTTCATAATCAGCAGCCCTTGTAAATGCATCCATTTGTATTTGCTCTACTCCCATGCGTGTATCCGGGTAACGTGTGTTGCCTTGCGTGGCAGCAGTTCTCTTTACATTTTCTCCAAGAGCAAATTTTATGAAAGGATCAGCGCCTTCAAATTTCAGTTGTTGGTCATTTACACCCCAACGTAATTTTATTAATTGTGTTTGCCCGCCGATCGTATTAGCGGAGCCATGAAGTATATGTGATGAAGTAACGCCTCCGCTTAACTGGCGATAGATCTCAATGTCTTCCGGATTTAAGTTATCCGCAATACGGACTTCAGAAGTAACGGAGTGTGCGCCTTCATTAATTGAAAAGGCTGCAATATGAGAATGTTCATCAATAATCCCCGGTGATAAATATTGACCCGAGCCATCAATGATTTTTGCCGAAGCATCTGATAAATTTTTACCGATCTGTACGATCTTCCCCTTTTTTACCAACACATCAGTATTTGATAATATTCCTTCTTTCTCATTTGTCCAAACAGTTGCATTTTTTATCAGCAAGTCTTCCTGGTGCGGCAATGAATCCCATCCGTAAGCGCCAAAAGGATAAGTTACTTTGCCAAGATGTAGTGGCGGTTTGTGCCTTGAACTGTCCACAGGTGTATTTGCTTTAACTAAAGTTGCAGTCCATGTCAATGAATTTCCTGCCGTATCTGCTCCATTTCCTTCCCAGACATCACCATTATTTACGCCGCTTAAGCGATAACTGGAGCCGCTTCTGCCACCAGAACCTCTGAATCTTCCCATTGCTTCTTTCTCTCCGCCTTCGGGTTTCTTTGAAGGAGTCGTTGAAAAACTCAACTTCACCAGTTTTCCATCGTAACTGAATTTCCCGGTAAGCGTATCTTTTCCGATCACATCAGCGGAGTTTGAACTTTTTACATCCAATGTATAGTTGACAGGGCCTTTCTCCGTTTTAAGAACAAGATTGTAGGTGCCACTTACATTTGTCCATGCTTCTTCTTTTACTTCATATTTATCGCCCTGCACCCAATTTTCGATAATAACAGTTTTCTCATTGAACAGCGGACCTGTAGTGATCAAAAAATTCGCAAGTTTCCCTTCATCCAAACTTCCCACTTTATCATAAATGCCCAGCATCGCAGCAGGAGTTTTGGTTAATGCATCGAAAGCTCTGCTCTCACTTAGTCCATATTCAATTGCTTTATGCAGATTTGTCCAGAATTGTTTTACATCTTTAAGATCAGCGGTAGTCAAGGCAAAAGAAATATTTGCTTTCTCTAATGCAGCAGGATTTGTGGGAGCCTAATTCCCAATGTTTCAGATCTCCTAAAGAAACATATTTTGCATCATTGGGATCTTCCACTTCCTGGGCCTTTGGAAAATCAAGGGATAATATGAACGATGCTTTTGTTGCGGCAATATCATTTATTCGCTGATATTCATCACCGCCTCCTTTGATAATATATTGCACACCAAATTCATCTCCTATCCTGTCTGCACGCAGATCGCTCCATTTATCACCGGACTCAAAGATCTGGGGCAAATTTTGTTCATCATTCCACGCCTGTAAACTGATATTCGTTCCTTCTTTCGCCGGCTTGGTTTTATACCACTGTGCATCAAGGTAAGTTTGCCTGAGCAGAGCTACACTTCCCATCATCGAGCTTGGGTAACTTTGCGTCGAAGTTCCTTTGCTGAATGAATAATTTGCCGATGCCCTGTCTTTTACTACAACAAGGTTTTCATTTTCATCAGCCAATGTTACGAAAGCACCTGTTCCTCTTGCGATACCATCTTTTTGATGTGTAAGCACGGAGCCAAAACCAATATCACGCAATGATTTTGCTTCTTTTTCGTCAGCAGAAAAAATATCCGAGGCGTTTACCTGGCTCCGTATTGCTTCGTTCCAATCGTAAGGTCCTTTTGTAGCAGACTCAAACTGTTGTCGTGCAAAAAAATTAAATCCTCTACCGCTCTCCTGGCGTTGCGGCTGAGGAATTCCATAATCAGTGTAAATGTCAATTAGCGAAGGATAAATGTACTTGCCACTGCAGTTAACGACTACTGCATCTTTCGGAATGGATGCATTGGTTCCTACAGCCGTTATCTTTCCTTCGCGGATAACGAGTGTGGCATTGTTCAATGTAGTTTGCCCGTCTTTTACAATGGTTGCGTTGGTGAAGGCATAGCAGCCCGTTCGCGGATCTGTGATTCCATTAACAGGAAAGGTAACCTGTGCTTTGGCAAAACCGCATAGTAACAAGGCTCCCATTCCCGAGATAATTCTCAGTTTTCTCATAGCAGATAATTTTTTTGAAGTTATTGAAAAAAGGATAGCATCAAAAAAACTTTTCCATTAAAAATGGAATAAAAAGTTTCCCGATAGGACGATAAACCAAAATTTTTCCTTCGCATTAAAATTAAGTAATTACTAACAGTGACCATACATCCATTAATTTCAAATAGTTTTATTAACAACATAAATTGTTGTCAAGTAAATATAATTGTTAAAATCAAATTGCGGTCTCATTTGCAATATTGTTATTTCAGAACCGCCTTCAAGGTGCCTCGTCCCTTTTCATGGGCACAGAAGTAGTACTATCTTCGGTTTGATTTTTCCACGCTTCATAAAGCAGCTTGTGCTGCGGATCTTTTTTCGATGCAGAATCCAGGTCACGGAGATATTCGTCCCTTTTCAGAAAGAAAGATTTAATGAAATATAGATCCCCGTATGCCAAAGTATCAAACTTTTCAGAAGCGTCAATATAATGCTGAAGAACCCTAGTGGCGTTCGCCAGTATAGAATCACTTTTTCTCCGGCTCTCCTTTTGACTGATATATCCTGGCCCTGAAAAAAGCTAAATACATATCTTTTTTGTATTGCCTGTCAAAATCACTTTCATCCAGAGAATCCAGGAAGTTAATGGCATCACTGCACAGTCCAAGGAGCGAAAAAACCGAAACTTTCAAGGTTATCGCTTGTGTTTTGGTTTCTGCGCATGGAACGCTTCGATTGAGTAGTGGTAATGCTTGTCTCAAACTGGAAGAGTCATGATTTAAATAATATGAATAAACTATTTGTAAAGCTTTTGCATAACTTTCTTTACAATCGGCTAAATTGGAAGATTGGCTCCTGCATGAATAGTTAATCAATCTAGCTAATACAATTCCGACAATTAAAAATGAGTCCTCATATTGGTTTAAGATCTTTCCAGAGTCAATTTAGTGTTTACCCTGGCTATTTGAAGTATCCCAAATAACAACAAAAATTCAAATTTGCAAAACTTCAATAAAGCTATAGTCATTGCCAGGAACATAGTTCCTTGCAATTCTATAAAATTAATCTACTTTTCTATTGACATTTGCCCTCCATACTTCTCGTAAATAGTTCTACTTTTGGAGTCGGCGAAAAATAAAATATGAGCCTGATAAAAGAAAGAATTATTGTTCCGGATTTTCGGCTTATCTCCGCGAATTGACCAGGTAGGTGTGCAGGAAAGAGCTTCACGATTTACCAAAACGAAGCATTAAGAAAGAATCTAAAGTAGAAGGATTAAAACTCGTGTTAAGCATGATCGATCTGACTACGTTGGAAGGAAAAGATACACCCGGCAAAGTGAAACAGCTTTGTTATAAAGCAAGGCATTTATTGGATACTTATGAAGGTTTGCCGACAGTAGCTGCAGTTTGTGTATATCCATCCATGGTAAGAGTTGCGAAGAAAGCTGTTGAAGGTTCGGAAATAAAAATTGCGTCAGTTGCCACTGCATTTCCAAGCGGGCAGGCAGCACCAAATGTAAAAATTGCGGATACAAAATTTGCGGTGAATGAAGGCGCCGATGAAGTGGATATGGTTATCTCGAGAGGTAAATTTCTGGCGGGAGAATACAATTTTGTTTTTGATGAAATTGCTACAATTAAAGAAGCTTGTGGTGAAGCAAGATTAAAAGTAATATTAGAAACAGGCGAATTGAGCACATTGGATAAAGTAAGAAGAGCAAGTGATATTGCGATGTATGCAGGGGCTGATTTTATAAAAACATCAACAGGAAAAATTCAACCGGCGGCGACGATGCCTGTAACATTGGTCATGCTGGAAGCAATTCGTGACTATTATTACAGCACAGGAAAAATGATCGGTATGAAACCGGCCGGCGGAATTTCAAAAGCAAAAGCTGGACTTCATTATTTGGTAATGCTGAATGAAGTTCTTGGAGAAGACTGGATGAATAATCATTGGTTCCGTTTTGGAGCAAGCAGTTTGGCAAATGATGTATTAATGCAATTGGTAAAAGAAAAAACAGGAGTTTATCAGAGCGCAGATTATTTTGCGATCGATTAAAGCCTCATCCCGACCTTCTCCAAAGGGGAAGGCCATCTGAGCACAAGCCTCGCTTTTCGAGAACTATGATTTTTGTTTATGCCTTTCGAAAATGCTGAGTAGAGGATATGAAGTTGATGTGGTAGAGCAAAAAAGTTGATTAAGAATATACAGTACCGCCTCCTCTTTTGGAGAGGGAGGGAGGTGAGGCCGAGTAGAATTACAGAACGCTGAAGTGTGCGACGCAATGGAAGATTAATAAAGTTGTTCTCGCTGGTAACATAAAAAGATTGTTAATGCCAAAGGATACAACAAAGAAATCAACTTCAAAAAGCAACGGCGCACCCAAATTAAAATTCAATACGGGTTGGGAATATGCACCGGCACCGGAAAGCAAAACGCACATAAAACTAAAAGATCAATATGATCTTTTTATCAATGGGAAATTTGTAAAGCCTTCCTCAGGAAAATATTTTGAAACGATCAACCCCGCTACCGAAGAAAAAATTTCAGAAATAGCCGAAGCCAATGCCGCCGATGTTGATAAAGCGGTAAAAGCTGCAAGAAATGCCTACGAAAAAGTGTGGAAGAAAACATCGCCTGCCGAAAGAGCAAAATATATTTTCCGCATTGCAAGAATAATGCAGGAACGGGCGAGAGAATTTGCTGTGATCGAAAGTATGGATGGAGGAAAAGCTATTCGTGAATCAAGAGATGTGGATGTGCCATTGGCTGCAAACCATTTTTTTTACTACGCAGGCTGGGCCGATAAATTAGAATATGCATTTCCCGGTCGTGTTCCTTCATCGCTCGGGGTTGCGGGGCAGATCATTCCCTGGAATTTTCCTTTGCTGATGGCTGCATGGAAAATTGCCCCCGCATTGGCAACGGGAAATACCGTTGTGTTAAAGCCGGCAGAAACAACTCCGTTGACGGCTTTGAAACTTGCAGAGATCATACAGGAATCAGGTTTACCTGAAGGTGTAGTAAATATTATTACAGGTTATGGTCAAACAGGTGCTGATATCGTAAATCATCCTGACATTGACAAGATCGCTTTTACGGGTTCAACGGAAGTAGGAAAAATTATCCAGAAAGCGATTGCCGGAACAAATAAAAAAGTTACACTGGAATTAGGTGGCAAAGCAGCTAATATTATTTTCGAAGATGCCGCACTTGACCAGGCAGTAGAAGGAATCATCAATGGAATTTATTTTAACCAGGGACATGTTTGTTGTGCAGGTTCAAGATTGTTTGTGCAGGAATCCGTTTACAATATTGTACTAAGAAAATTAAAAGATAGGATCGAAACGCTTATTGTGGGTGACCCCCTGGATAAAAATACAGACATTGGCGCCATAAATTCAAAAACACAATTAGCAACCATTAACAAATATATCAGCATCGGGAAAAAAGAAGGAGCGGATATGTATCAAAGTTCCTGTTCCATTCCCAATCGCGGATTTTTCTGCAGACCTACTTTGTTTACCAACGTAGCGCAAAGCAATCGCATCGCCCAGGAAGAAATTTTCGGACCAGTGCTCGCTATTCAAACATTCAGAACAGATGAAGAAGTGATTGAAAAAGCAAACAACACTCCATATGGTTTGAGTGCAGGAGTATGGACAGATAAAGGTTCAAAGATTTTCAACCTTACATCAAAAATGCGAGCAGGTGTAATTTGGGCAAATACGTATAACAAATTTGATCCGACATCACCATTTGGCGGGTATAAAGAAAGTGGCTTTGGCAGAGAAGGCGGTCTGCATGGTTTATCTGCTTATTTAAAAGTTTAAAAATGGGTAAGACCTTCGAAAAAAAATCAACATTTTCCATCAGTGAAAACGGGTTAGAGAAAACTCCGTCCCAAAAACGTCTTGAAGTTTTAAAAACTTATAAAATATATATTGGCGGACAATTTCCCAGGACCGAATCTGGTCGCTACTACATTGCTACAAACAGCAAAGGCGAACAATTGGCAAACATATGCTTAAGTTCAAGAAAAGATTTTCGTGATGCAGTAGTTGCTGCAAGGAATGCATTTAAAGGTTGGTCAGCAAGAGCTGCTTTTAATCGCGGGCAAATCTTATATCGTATAGCTGAAATGCTGGAAGGAAGAAAAGCACAGTTCATTGAAGAATTAATGAAGCAGGATGTAAGTAAGTCACAAGCTGCAGAAAGAAGTTATTCTGTCTATTGACCGGTTGATCTATTATGCAGGATGGTGTGATAAATATCAGCAAATATTCAGCGCAGTTAATCCCGTTGCATCCTCGCATTTTAATTTTTCAGTGCCGGAACCAACAGGAGTCGTTGCTGCCATTGCACAACAAGAGAATTCATTAATTGGGTTGATTTCAGTAATTGCGCCAGTCATTGCAGGAGGAAATACATGTATCACTCTTGCCTCCGAAACAAAACCGCTTTGTGCAGTAAGTTTTGCTGAAGTCATTAATTCGTCCGATGTTCCCGGCGGAGTGGTAAATATCTTAACAGGTAAACCGTCGGAATTATATTCACAATTCGCTTCGCACATGGATGTAAATGCAGTAATTTATTGCGGACAAGATGAATTGATCCAAAAAGAAATTCAGCAAGGGTCTGCAGGAAACGTAAAAAGAGTTCATTTTTACAATAACATTAACTGGTTAAGTGAAAAAGGTCAGTCGCCTTATTATATCCTGGATACCCAGGAAATTAAGACTACGTGGCATCCGATTGAGAATATAGGTGGCGGCGGGGGTGGATATTAAGAGGTTGAGGTTAAAGCTTAGGTTAAGGTTGAGGCTAAGCTTAAGATAGCGGATCAAGAAATTGCAGTAATAACCGACATTCGGAAACTCAATCTTAACCTTAACCTAATAATTTTTGGTCAGGTTTTTGACAGCTATTTGGCAACTTTAGTGATTATGAAAAAATTGTTTTTGCCCATTGCCGTTTTTATAAGCTCTTCAATTCTTGCACAAGACACATCTTCAGTGGTCATACATAAAGATCCAAGAGTTGATCTTTTAATAAAAAAGCAGATCGAGATCAATGATATCACAACCCGTGATGCCAGAAAAATGTCAAAAGGATTCCGGTTGCTGGTGATCAATACAAACAACCGTGAAGAAGCCATCAATGCAAAAACAAAGTTGTATCAATACTTCCCTGAACTAAAATCATATCTTGTCTATCAATCTCCTTATTACAAATTAAAGGCGGGGAATTTCAAAGAGAGGGAAGATGCAGAGGACTATGAGAAAAAGTTGGATCCGTATTTTCCCAGGGGCGTTTTTGTTATGAATGATATCATTGAAGTGAATCCAGATAAAAATGCAGATGAAACGGTAGAACAATAGCTTATTAGCAGCTCTGCGATGTGGTTCGTATTTGTATTATTATTGAGTAAAATCAGCTACTATTCATTGGTACTCCTTTTTTAAGTCTCTTGCCGTGCAAAAGGGATTGTTTATTTTTGAAAATGCTTATCGAAAAAATCAAGACCCTTTCAAAAAAATACGCTCCTGCATTCATTGAAATTCGCCATCATCTTCATGCCAATCCAGAATTGAGCTACCAGGAATTTGAAACCTCAAAATTTATTCAGCAAAAATTAAACGAATTTGGAATCCCGTTTGAAATAAAAGCAACGACTGGTGTGGTAGGATTGATACAGGGAAAAAATCCGGGTAAAAAAATCATTGCTCTCCGTGCAGATATGGACGCCTTGCCGATAAAAGAAGGGAATAAAGTTGAATACAAATCAAAGAAAGATGGTATCATGCACGCCTGCGGACATGATGTACATACAACCTGCCTGTTGGGTGCCGCAAAAATTCTGAATGAATTAAGAAATGATTGGGAAGGAACGATCAAACTGATCTTTCAACCTGGTGAAGAAAAAAACCCTGGCGGAGCAAGCATCATGATCAAAGAAGGAGTGCTGGAAAATCCAAAACCACAGGCCATTTTTGGTTTGCATGTAAATCCGCTGTTAGAAACAGGCAAATTAAGTTTTCGCAATGGCCAGGCTATGGCAAGTGCCGATGAATTATATTTTACTATCAAGGGCAAAGGTGGTCACGCTGCTTCTCCGCAAACGTGCATTGATCCAATATTAATTGCATCCCATCTCATCGTAAGTCTGCAACAGATCATCAGTCGCAACCGGTATCCGTTTGATCCATCGGTTCTCTCGATTACGTCAATCAATGGCGGAACTACAACCAACGTAATTCCTGACCAGGTAAAATTAATGGGCACGTTCAGAGCCATGAACGAGGATTGGAGAAAAAAAGCGCATGAATTAATTGAACGCACCACCATTGACCTCGTACATTCAATGGGCGGCGAAGTAGATCTAAATATTGATAAAGGTTATCCGACCGTATTCAACAACGAAGCATTGAATGAAAAAGCAAGATGGCTGGCGGAACAATTTATGGGCAAAGAAAATGTAGAGGAAACCGAGATGCGTATGGGGGCCGAAGATTTTGGTTATTACTCACAATTAATACCCGGATGCTTTTACCGCCTCGGTACGGCCAATAAAGAAAAAGGTATTAGCGCCGGCGTACACACCCCTTATTTTAATATTGACGAAAATGCTATTGAAATCGGAATAGGTATCATGGCATGGTTGGGAAGCAATATTGAATGATTGCCATGCGATGCAACGGTATCATACAAACTGTTGTCAGAATGCCAAATTGATTTATGCGACTTATTGCCATTTTCCTATCCACCGTGTTTACATTAGCCTTCATTACTTGCAAAAAGAATATCCCGTTGAATGACAATACAAAAAAAATTCAACTAAATTCAGCAACACCTACTTTCTGGAAAAACTGCGGTGAAACAAATCATAAAAATGATCAACTGAAAATTTGTTTTGATTCGCTGTTACAGGATTCACGCTGTCCAATTGGTGCTTTATGCATCTGGCAGGGGACTGCTGTCGTTAAATTTTCATTCGCTATAAACAGTAGTCAACATGATCTGACATTGTCTCCAAAAAATTCCCCATTGCTTTACCCTTCTGATACCAGTTTGATGGGATACAAAATTGAATTTCTTAGTTTGCAACCCTATCCGCAAACAGGAAAAGAATTTGTTCTTTCTGATTACAAAGCCGAAGTGATGGTCACGAAACAGTAGCTAACTTATCTCATCTTTTACCGAATTTTTATTTTGTACATTGCATCCCCAAATTTGTTGTTGCATAACAAGACAAAAGTTTTTACTCTTGTCTCAGTTGATGTAGTTGGGTTGTGAAAAGCGATGAACAAAGACAATAACCTACTACAAACCTGCACTTTGTTTTGGCAGGCACAATTAAAAATTTTCTATGCAAAAAGACTTACGCAAACAGCAGGCTCTCGAATATCATTCAAAAGGCAGACCCGGAAAAATTGAAGTGGTCCCCACTAAAGAGGCAAAGACACAACGGGACCTTTCGTTGGCTTACTCACCGGGAGTAGCAGTTCCCTGTAAAGAAATTGCTGCCAATCCTGAAGATGTTTATAAATATACAGCCAAAGGAAACTTAGTAGCAGTAATAAGCAACGGAACGGCTGTATTGGGTCTGGGCGATATTGGGCCTGAAGCCGGTAAACCGGTAATGGAAGGCAAGGGTGTACTTTTTAAAATTTTCGCCGATATCGACGTTTTCGATATTGAGATCAATGAAAAAGATCCTGAGAAATTTGTGCAGATCGTAAAGGCATTGGAACCGACTTTTGGCGGTATTAACCTGGAAGATATAAAAGCACCTGAATGTTTTTACATTGAAAAGAAATTAAAAGAACAATTGAATATTCCGGTGATGCATGATGATCAGCATGGCACTGCTATTATCAGCTCTGCTGCATTATTGAATGCCCTGGAAATTCAAAAAAAGAAAATTGAAAAAGCAAGATTTGTTGTAAGCGGCGCAGGAGCTGCGGCCATGGCCTGCATGATGCTTTACGAAGCGCTGGGCGCGAGGCATGAAAATTTTTTAGTGTTTGACAGAAAGGGGGTATTGCATAAAGGAAGAACTGACCTCGAAGAAATGAAACAGAAATATGCAAACGCCAGTGGTGAAATGACTTTGATGGAAGCGATGAAAGATGCCGATGTTTTTATCGGGCTTAGTTCAGGAAATATTGTATCGCCCGAAATGCTGAAGGGCATGGCAAAAAATCCTATTGTTTTTGCTATGGCGAATCCTGATCCTGAAATTGCCTGGGAAGATGCAATACTGGCAAGAAAAGATGTAATCATGGCCACGGGTCGAAGCGACTATCCTAACCAGGTAAATAATGTATTAGGGTTCCCATATATTTTTCGCGGTGCTTTGGATGTACGGGCAAGGCAAATTAATGAAGACATGAAACTGGCCGCCGTTAAGGCTTTGGCCGAACTGGCCAAAACTGCTGTTCCTGATATTGTGAACCTCGCTTATGGAGAAAAAACAATTTCATTTGGACCAGCATATATTATTCCCAAACCTCTTGATCCGCGTTTGCTGTCAACCGTAGCGCCTGCAGTAGCAAAAGCGGCTATGGAAAGTGGCGTGGCAAAATTTCCCATTGCAAACTGGGACCAATACATAAACGACCTTAATAAACGATTGGGACTGGATAACCAGGTAATGCGTGTGATCGGCAACAAAGCCCGCCGCGATCCCAAACGAATTGTTTTTGCAGAAGCGGATAATATAAAAATTTTAAAAGCTGCACAAATAGTATTTGATGATGGCATTGCTTATCCTATTTTATTAGGTGATGAGAATAACATTAAAAATATTGCAGCTACCAATGGCATAGATATAGAAAGCTTTCCTATTCTTGATCCGCGGAGTGATTCAACTGAAGAAAAAAGGAACCAGTACACCGAAATATTTTTCCGAAAAAGAGGCAGAAAAGGTTTCAATGCTTATGAAGCAAAAAAGATAATGCGTGACAGGAACTATTTTGGTTGTATGATGGTTGAGTGCGGCGACGCCGACGCGATGATCTCCGGTCTTACAAAAAATTATCCCGATACCATACGCCCCGCCCTGCATACAATAGGAACAGAAGATGGAGTCGCTAAAATAGCAGGAATGTATCTCATGCTCACAAAGCGTGGACCACTATTTTTGGGTGATACAACAGTAAATTTTAATCCTACTGCAGAAGAAGTAGCAGAAATTACACTAATGGTGGCAAAAGAAGTTCGCAACTTTAATATTTTGCCGCGAATTGCTATGTTGAGTTACTCAAATTTTGGCAGCAGCAATTCTCCTGAAGCAAGGCTAATGGCTGAGGCAAGGAAAATTGTGAAACAAAAGGTTCCGTCGCTTATTGTAGATGGTGAAATGCAGGCCAGCGTAGCTTTTAATAATGAGATGATGAAAGAAAACTATCCTTTCTGTGAACTAAGAGATAAAGATGTAAATACGCTTATTTTTCCAAACCTTGCAGCAGGCAACATCGCTTATAATTTATTGAAGGAAATTGGCGCTGCCGATGCAATTGGCCCGATTTTGCTGGGCTTAAAGAAGCCGGTTCATATTCTACAATTGGGCAGTTCAGTGCGCAGCATAGTCAACATGGCTCTCATTGCTGTCGTGGATGCTCAAATAAAATCACAAACAGCCACTGATGAAATTGTGAAGAGATCGCGTTGGTGGAAAAAATTTAGAAAAACAAACCGGGATATGGGTGTTTAAAAGTTTATTGGTTTATTAATCGGCCCTGGCGAAGTTCCAAACTAATAAACTTTGTATTTTACACCCTGATAATATGACCATTTTTAGTGAAATAGGCCGCTACCTTTTAATGATAAGGGGAATGTTCTCTAAACCGGAGAACATGAAAATGTATTGGAAGGAATTTATCCATCAGTGCTCTGACATTGGAATAGGATCCCTGGGCATCGTAGTTGTAATTTCGGTTTTTATGGGAGCTGTGTCCACAGTTCAAACGGCTTATCAATTGGTCAGTCCTCTTATTCCAAGAGAAGCAATTGCACAAATTGTACGTGATACTGTCATACTTGAATTTGCACCCACATTAATTTGTATTGTATTAGCCGGCGTTGTAGGCAGTAAAATTGCCAGTGAACTTGGAAACATGCGGGTAAGTGAGCAAATTGATGCATTGGAAATAATGGGAATAAATACAAAAGCCTACCTGATCTTACCAAAGATATTGGCGGCCCTTCTTGTAATACCTATGTTGGTTGTTATTGCTGCTGTTTTAGGTATCTGGGGCGGTAGATTGGCCGGCACTTCAGCTAATATAATTTCCAATACGGTTTATGATAAAGGCTTACTGGAAGGCTTTCTTCCTTACAATGTATTTTTTGCATTGGTAAAGGCTTATACATTTTCCTTTCTAATTTCCAGCGTCTCTGCCTATTTTGGTTATTTCGTGCAGGGTGGTTCCCTTGAAATCGGAAGAGCCAGTACAAAAGCAGTTGTTACCAGTTGTATAATGATATTATTTGCGGATTATATACTTGCTGCTTTGCTATTACCTAGTCAGTAAACAGGATCGTTTAGACAAATATGATTGAAGTCAGGAACATAAGAAAAAGTTTTGGGGACAAAGTAGTTATCCAGGATGTAAGTGCGGTAATGAAACCGGGACAATGTAACCTTATTATTGGAACGAGCGGGAGCGGAAAAACCGTTTTAATGAAATGCATGGTCGGATTATTTCATCCCGACGGCGGCGAAGTTCTTTATGACGGGAAAAATTTTACCGAGATGACATTGGAAGAGAAAACGGACATTAGAAAAGAAATCGGTATGCTTTTCCAGGGATCCGCTCTTTTTGACAGCCTGACTGTTGAACAAAATGTGATGTTTCCACTGGACATGTTCACCAAAGATCCTTATCGCACAAAATTAAACAGGGTGAACGAAGTTCTTGAAAAAGTAAATTTAAAAGACACCAACAAAAAATTTCCGGCAGAATTAAGCGGGGGAATGAAAAAACGTGTGGGTATCGCAAGAGCCATTGTGCTGAATCCTAAATATCTTTTTTGTGATGAACCTAATTCAGGGCTCGATCCTCAAACATCCATGGTTATAGATAAACTTATCAGGGAAATAACCACTGAATATAAAATCACAACGGTAGTCAATACCCACGACATGAACAGCGTGATGGAAAATGGTGATTATATTATTTATATGTACGAAGGCAAAAAGGAGTGGGAAGGAAATAAAAAGGAAATTATTTTCAGCAAGAACCAGCGCTTAAATGATTTTATTTTCGCTTCTGAATTTTTGCAGGATGCCAAGGATATGCGAATGCTGGAAGAAACAGGAAAAATTTCAAACGAGCGAAACATGGAAGAATTAACGGACAAAGATGCTCCGAGCCTTGTTCCTCCAACAGATGAAGATGAATAATGAAAAAAAAGATAACCTTTTTACTGCTTATCCTCTTTGTACGAAATGTCTCAGGTCACGAATTCTGGTTACAACCGGATAAGTTTATTTACAAGCGCACCGAACCGGTCAACATTAAATTCCTTCTGGGAGACAATTTTAACGGAGAAAACTGGACCGGTAATAAAGATAGAATAAAGAGCCTGCAATTATACTATGACAATGCTGTTGATAAAAATCTCAGTAAAGACTTTGGACAGGATGATGGTGATTCATTGCAATTGGCAATGATCGATGAAGGAACAGTGATGATGACTCTTAATACAAAAAATTCATTTATTGAACTGGAAGCAAAAAAGTTTAATGATTACCTGCATGAAGAAGGGTTGACAGATGCTTTGGATTACAGGGAAAAGAATAATGAAGCTTCAAAAAACGGATCGGAAAACTATCACCGATGTGCAAAGACAATATTCCAGGTGGGTGAAAGACTTACCAATGTATATAATAAAAAAACAAACTTGCTTCTCGATATTATTCCTGCTTCTAACCCATATAACATAGATTCTCCGGAAGACTTTAAAGTGCAGATTCTCTTTAAAAACGAAAAACTGAAAAACGCAAAAGTGAAGGTATGGCATAAGGCCGAAGACATTGTAAGCGAACAATATTATACAACCGATGATGAAGGAGAATTTAGTTTTGATATGTCACATGATGGAGAATGGATGATCAGTTGTATAAAAATGGAAAGACTTGATGGCGATGAAAAAGCTGAGTGGCAAAGCTATTGGGGCTCCCTGACCTTGGGCTATTATTAAAATTTAAAAAAATTGCCGAATAGAACTGAAGAAGTACAAGTGTGCGACGCAACAAAAGCCAAATAGAATGCTTGTGCTGGTTACAAAAAATAATTTTCATCCTTCGGATTTACATCAATCACAACATTTTTGCTCATTAACTCTTACTTTTGCCATCCCGATAACTATCGGAATTAAAAAATAGTTATGAGTATTCTTGTCAATAAGAATTCCAAAACTTTAGTGCAGGGCTTTACTGGAACTGAAGGAAGTTTTCATGCCTCGCAAATGATAGAATATGGAACGAACGTAGTAGGAGGAGTAACTCCGGGTAAAGGTGGTAACACTCATCTTGACAGGCCGGTTTTTAATACAGTCGCTGACTGCGTTAAACAAACTGGCGCCGATGTAAGTATCATTTTTGTGCCCCCCGCTTTTGCCGCCGATGCCGTGATGGAATCTGCAGAAGCAGGAATCGGTTTGGTTGTTTGCATTACCGAAGGTATCCCGACACAAGACATGGTGAAAGTGAAAAATTATTTGCAGGGAACAAAGACAAGATTGGTTGGTCCGAATTGTCCCGGAGTAATTACAGCAGGTGAATCTAAAGTTGGTATCATGCCTGGCTTTGTTTTTATACCAGGCAAGATCGGTATCGTTTCAAAATCCGGAACCTTAACCTATGAAGCCGCTGACCAGGTTGCAAAAGCCGGCCTCGGAATTTCAACAGCCGTAGGTATTGGCGGTGATCCGATAATTGGAACAACCACGAAAGATGTTGTTGAATTATTCATGAATGATAAGGATACAGATGGCATTGTAATGATCGGCGAGATTGGTGGCGGCATGGAAGCAGAAGCAGCAAGATGGATCAAAGCAAACGGAAATAAAAAACCAGTAGTTGGTTTTATTGCCGGGCAAACTGCACCTCCGGGCAGACGTATGGGTCACGCGGGCGCCATTATTGGCGGTGCTGATGATACTGCCGCTGCAAAAATGAAAATTCTTAGCGAATGCGGTGTGCATGTAGTTCAAAGCCCTGCAGATATAGGCAAGACGATGGCAGAAGTGATGAAGAAATGATCAACAAACAAATTAAAATAAAAAAACCTCTTCGTTTTGAAGAGGTTTTTTTATTTCGGAAACCTTCCATTAATAAGAGGCAACGCAACGGGCCAGTTCATCTTTACTGTCATCAAGTTTGAAAATATCATTTATAGTATAATAATTGTATTGATCAACTGTTTTACTATATGCGAGTTTTGCCAATTCAAGCCTGTTATTCTCGGAATCGAATAACTGCAGTAAATATTTTACCTGCTCTGAGGAAAAATAGTTGGTGTTAATGATCTGTTCAGCAGAAAGCATTTTATTTGTTTCCTTACCTTCTTTACTTATTGCCCACAATACACGACTAAAATCATCCTTGTTAATAGCCCTGGAAAAATTATCATTGTCCGCATAATTAGTGTTGTCATAATAAGGGGTGCCTTTCCAGTTGTCGACTAACTTTTGCCTTTTCACTTTTGTCTCATTCATCGTAATCACATCACGGCTATCAATCGAGATCATCAAATTTGTTCTTGGTTTAAGAAGCACTAAACTGCTGAATAATACATCGTACGCTTTGTCCGTGCGATAGACCGGGCTATTAAATTTTTCCCGGTAAACTTTGACATCATGGTAAGCCGGAGCAAGATCTTTGATCATTATGGAATTAAATCCAAGATCATAACGTTCACCATCAACTATCACTACGATGGCTGATTTTTCAACTGATTTTATAGTTAAAGTGCTGGTTGGTCTAATGCTTCCTGCAGCAAAAATTGAGGTTGAAAGAGCCAGCGTAACTAAAAGAGTAAATGTCGTTTTCATAATCATTGTTTTTAGTACAAAGCAATAGACCCTACACAGGAGTGAAAGTTTGTTAAAGGATTACTATTGATTTTTCCTATCGTAACCGTTACTAACTTTCAAAAAAATTAACAGGCCAGCGATTAAACCTTTTCGATTTCAGAACTGCACCGGGACTTTGTCTCCTAAATGCTCTGAGCTTTTCCCTAATTTCAATCAGTGGTTTAATGAAGGAACCCAACACATTTTAAAAATGCGAGTGGATTATTTAATAATTGGACAGGGAATTTGCGGAACTTTTCTTTCTTACTATTTGCAAAAAGAAAATGCAAGCTTTATCGTGATCGATAAAAATGAATCAGTCACGCCTTCAAAAATTTCTGCCGGCATTATTAATCCCGTTACAGGAAGAAGAATGGTAAAAGTCTGGATGGCAGAGCAGGTTCTTTCATTTGCGCATCAGGCGTATAATGAGATCGGAAATTTTCTCGGGATCAATGCCATCTCTCAAAAGAATATAATTGACTTTTTCCCTAATCCGCATCAACGGCTGGTATTCATGGAAAGAATGGAGGAAGGTGAGCAATATCTTCGCCCTTTTCCCGAACAAAATCAATTCAATCCTTTCTTTAACTATGATCTTGGTTGTGGAGAGATCCGCCATTCCTACACAGCTCATCTTGAATCATTATTACCGGCATGGAAACAACAACTCAACGGCAATGATCAACTACTAGAAGAAAATTTTGTTTTTGAAAAACTGGCTATCAAAGAAAATTCCATTGAATATCAAAATATCGAAGCAGAAAAAATCATTTTCTGCGATGGTCTCAGCAGTTTTGAAAATTCTTTTTTTAAACTACTCCCGTTTGCTCCGAATAAAGGTGAAGTGCTGATTATGGAAATTCCGAATCTGCCGGATCATTTTATTTACAAAAAAGGATTTATTCTTGCTCCTCTTCAAAATCCGGGAACATTCTGGATGGGCTCAAACTACCAATGGAGTTTTCCGAACGCCGAACCAACCAAAGAATTTTTCGAACAGGCCGAACGTCATCTTAAGGCATGGCTCAAACTTCCATTTAAAATTTTAGATCACCAGGCAGCAATACGTCCGGCTACCCTGGAGCGAAGACCTTTTGTGGGTTTTCATCCTCATCAAAAAAATATAGCGATACTGAATGGAATGGGAACAAAGGGATGTTCGCTGGCGCCATTCTTTGCCTTTCAACTGGCACAAAATATTATTTACGGAATGGAAATTGATCCTTTAGCTAACATCAGCAGATTTAAAAGAATATTAGCGCAGGAAAATAAATGAGTGTTTGTGTTGAAGTCTTATGGATGAGAACCTTTGCTGCCATTATCGTACGAGGGATTTAAAATTTTATTTCTTGACAAAGGATCCTGGTTCAACACACGACATAAAGAGGTATACAACTCCGGCATATTTAGTTTTAATCCATCAGGATTGTCAAAAAAAGCTTCAACACTTACAGCCCAAAACTCATGAAGGTTACTAAAAGCATAACTCCGTAGATAACTGTGCCTGTTGGTAATCACTTTTGCGAGTATAGGACCGGTGGTGGTTGAAAAATGTTCATAGTTCATTCTGAAATGCGTATCGATACCATAAGGAGCAAAAAAGTTATTGTATAAAAGTGCGTGCGCCATTTCATGCACCGCCACATTTACATTATCGTTCTGTTTCATATAGCCAAACAGGAAATGCTTCCATGAAAGATATATTCCTTCAGGCGCTACATGTCCTACGTACAATTCTTCATCGTTTTCCATTCTGTAGGCGTCTGCCAGTATATGAATGTTTTCAAAATGAGTGAGCAGATAATTTTTTAAGCCAAAGGTCACTTGTACAGCCGACGCACTAACGAGTGTTGTTGCGTCTTCATTTCGCTCCAGGCCTACAAAATGAAACTTCTTTTTCAACTTAAAATGGTGAACTCTTTGTACAAACCGTCTTTTCCCTTCTTCAGGAAGATCGTTAAAATAAGGAATCAGGCTCCCTACAACTTTAGAATATGATTCAAATTGGGAATCGCTGACCAAAACAACTTGCTCAGCAGCGACCGGGGATTCGTGATTTCCGTTTATTATGTACCGTAGTTTCTTATATAAATTTCGCATTGGGTAACGGTTCGGGCTTAAAAATAGACATTCCCCTGCCATTTTGCAAGAGCGGGCTTGTATAACACAAATAATAACGTTGATCGGCGCAAAATCTTATTCAATCCAATTAAAATAACCTTGAAATTCAGGCAGTATCGACTTAAAATCGAATTTCAACAGTCCCTATCTTTGCCGCCGTTGAAGTTTTGTACCAGCTGAAGAATTACTATTAAACTTCCGTTGCGTTGCACTCTTCAACCCCTGTCTGCGGGCCAGGCAAGTTCAGTTCGCTTAGCAACAAATTGGGAAATGTCAAACGCCTCACAAGTCAAAAATTGTCAATCTAAACCTGAAATAAATTAATGTATCGTACTCATACCTGTGGAGAATTAAGGATCAAAGATGCCGGAACCATGGTGACACTCGCCGGGTGGGTACAAACTATTCGCAAATTTGGTTCTATTACTTTCATTGACCTCCGTGACCGCTATGGCATCACCCAGTTATTATTTGGTGAGGAACTGAATCAACAATTAGATGAAAATCCTCTCGGCCGTGAATTCGTACTGCAGGCAAAAGGCAAAATACAGGAGCGCAGCAACAAAAATCCAAATATTCTTACGGGAGAAATTGAAATTGCAATTATATCATTTAAAATTTTAAACAAATCTGCCGTACCGCCATTTACCATACAGGAAGATACAGATGGCGGAGATGATCTTCGGATGAAATACCGCTATTTGGACCTTCGCCGCAATGCGCTGAAGAAAAACCTGGAATTGCGTTATGCCGTTAACCGTGCTGCACGAAACTATTTGCACCAACAAGGATTTATTGATATCGAAACTCCTTTTCTAATCAAATCAACGCCGGAAGGTGCCAGAGATTTTGTGGTGCCCTCGAGAATGAATCCGGGGGAGTTTTATGCCTTACCTCAGTCACCCCAAACTTTCAAACAACTTTTAATGGTAAGCGGCTATGATCGCTATTACCAGGTAGTAAAATGTTTTCGCGATGAAGACCTACGGGCAGACCGCCAGCCCGAGTTTTCGCAAATAGATTGTGAAATGGCCTTTGTGGAACAGGAAGACATTCTCAATATGTTTGAAGGAATGATCAAACACATTTTCAAAGAAGTAAAAAATATAGACTATAAAGAACCCATTGAAAGAATGAGTTGGGATGATGCTATGTGGAACTATGGAAACGATAAACCGGACACAAGGTTTGAAATGAAGATCACTAATCTCAAAACTCCTTACTCCGTTTTCGAGATAAAAGACCCATCTAAAAAAGCCCTTCCCCTCGGCGAAGGTTTGGGCGGATCTTTTTCCGTTTTTAGTAATGCAGAAACAATAGTTGCCATTTGTATTCCCGGCGCTTCTGAATATTCACGCAAACAAACAGACGAACTTATTGAATGGGTAAAACGTCCGCAGATCGGGATGGGTGGATTAGCCTTTGTAAAGGCGAACAAAGACGGCTCTTACAAAAGTAGTTTCGATAAATTCTTTGATACCGAACAATTAAAAACACTTGCAGCATTTTGCAACGCAAATCCCGGCGATCTCATCCTGATCCTTGCAGGTGCTGAAGAAAAAACACGAAAAGCAATAAGTGAATTGAGACTTGAGATGGCACGTCGCTTAGGTTTGCGAAAAGCTGACGAATTCAAATTGCTTTGGGTACTCGACTTTCCACTTTTTGAATACAGTGCAGAAGACAACCGCTGGGAGGCACGTCATCATCCCTTCACATCCCCTAAGCCGGAACATATTGATACAATGATCAACAACGATCATGTTATTGAGAATCCTGAAAAATATTTGGAGCATCCTTACGCAAACATTAAGGCCAACGCCTACGATATGGTATTGAACGGAAATGAAGTTGGTGGTGGCTCGATCAGAATTTTTCAAAGAGAGCTGCAGGAAAAAATGTTTGATGCGCTGGGAATGAGTAAAGAAGAAGCTACTCATAAATTCGGATTCCTTCTTGGCGCTTTTGAATATGGCGCACCCCCCCATGGTGGTATTGCTTTTGGTTTTGATCGCCTTTGCTCCATTCTTGGCGGCAGTGAAAGTATTCGCGATTTTATCGCCTTTCCAAAAAATAATGCAGGTCGTGACGTGATGCTGGATGCTCCCTCTTCAATTGATCAGAAGCAGTTGGATGAGTTGAATATAAAACTGGATTTGAAATAATTTATCAGCCGTTATCCCGGGATTTAACCAAGCTGATTTTTTCAAAAAAATTGCTCATAGATTTCCACGCTACAGCTTCTCACTTCTTCATAACTTCATTATTCATTTTGAAGTTTATGACGCCGTTAGCAGAGAGAATTCGCCCCATAACACTCGATGAATTAGTTGGCCAGCAGCATTTGACCGGCAAAGGAAGTATTTTGCGCACAGCGATTGAGCACGGAAAAATTCCTTCTATGATCCTGTGGGGACCGCCGGGCACAGGAAAAACAACCATTGCACATATTATTGCCAACACTTTGAAAGTTCCTTTTTTTCAACTCAGCGCTATTTCATCCGGGGTAAAAGAAGTGAGAGAAGTGATTGAAGAAGCAAAAACAAAAAGCAACTGTATTCTTTTTATCGATGAAATCCATCGTTTCAATAAATCGCAACAGGATGCTTTCCTGGGTGCCGTAGAAAAAGGAATTATTACATTGATTGGTGCCACCACTGAAAATCCTTCTTTTGAAGTGAATAGCGCTTTACTGAGCCGCTGCCAGGTATATGTATTAAAACCTTTGGATGAAAAAGATCTTATTCAGCTTCTTGCATCATGCTATACAAACAGATGAAATTTTAAGTAAAAAGAAAATTGAATTAAAAGAAACAGAAGCACTGATCAATATATCAGGCGGTGATGCCAGAAAACTATTGAATCTTCTTGAACTTGTAGTAGAATCGAAAGGAAATAATGTAATAGTGACAGATGATCTTGTGATGGATGTTGCGCAAAAAAGAATAGCACTTTATGATAAAAAAGGTGAGCAACATTATGATATTATTTCCGCATTTATAAAGTCTATGCGCGGCAGTGATCCTAATGCGGCGGTTTATTGGCTGGCAAGAATGATTGAAGGAGGTGAAGATGTAAAATTTATTGCACGAAGAATGCTGATACTTGCCAGCGAAGACATTGGCAATGCAAACCCAACTGCACTTGTAATGGCCAATGCAACTTTTGAAGCTGTGAATAAAATTGGGTATCCAGAATCGCAACTCATTTTATCACAATGTGCCATTTATCTTGCATCCAGTCCTAAAAGTAATTCAGCTACTACTGCAATTGGTGAAGCAATGAGTGCAGTAAAAGAGCATGGCGATCTTCCTGTTCCATTACATATCCGCAATGCACCAACACGATTGATGAAAAATTTGGGTATGGAAAAGATTATCAATATTCACATAGTTATGAAGGACAATTTTTCAAACCAGGAATATTTACCCAAAGAAATTGCAGGAACAAAATTTTATGATCCCGGTAAAAATGCAAGAGAGGAAGAATTGAGAAAATTTCTGAAAAATCTCTGGAAAGAAAAATACAATTACTGACGCTTATTTCATTTCGACTACTTTTCCTTTGTCCAGTTTTATAAAATGAGAAATACACGCCGGTCTTTCGTTTTCATAATGTGATACAATGATCATTGTTTTATTTCCCCGAATACAAACTTCATTTATCAGTTCAAGAAATTCTTCTTTTCGCTCTGTATCTAATCCCTGGCAAGGTTCGTCCAATATCAGCAAAGGAGGATTTTTAACCAATGCTCTTGTCAGTAACACTGCTCTTTGCTCTCCTAAAGAAAGTTCGCCAATCCTTTTATCACGAAACTTTTTTATACCGCAGAATTCCATCCATTGATCAACAAGCTTCGCATCTTCATTGGAAATCTGTCTGAATAAACCAATAGTATCAAACAATCCGGAAGCCACGGTTTCAAAGCAAGTTGATGACTGATTGAAATAAAGATGTAACTCAGGCGAGATAAACCCGATCTTCTTCTTTATATCCCATATACTTTCACCACTGCCACGCTTTTTTCCCAAAAAGATAAACGTCATTTGCATAGGCTTTTGGATTATCACCGTTTATTAAACTCAATAAAGTTGATTTGCCTGCTCCGTTGGCACCCGTTAATAACCATCGTTCGCCATTGTTTACTTTCCAGTTTATGTTATCCAATATAATTTTATCACCATACTGAACGGTAACATTCTTCATCTCTATCATTGCCTCAAACTCATTTGCCACCTTTTCATTCAAATTCTTCGGAAGACGATTGCAATCCAACTTTCTTTTGGCAATCGTTTCATACTCTCCAAAATGCCTTTTGTATTCTGACAAAGGTTCAAACGAACTTAGCTTACCATTTTCCAGGATTAGAACTTTCGAAATGCAGCGCGGAATTTCATCAGGCGAAGTAATTAGTATCACCAATATTCCATTTTTTATTAAGCTTTCAAACTGGTCGATGCAGCCACTCCCTTATTTCTTTATCAAGCCCGATAAAAGGCTGATCCATGATCATAACGGAAGGCTCTTCGAGCCTTGCTTTTAATAATTGGAGTTTTTTATTTTCTCCATTTGACAATTGGATCAATCGTTCATTCGTCAAATACTCAATTTTCATTTCGTGAAATAATTCTTTGGCCACTTCCAGGTCTTTTCCCAGTGACTGAGCAACCGTTTCTGTTTCTTCGGTATCGTATGCATTAAATCGCTGTTGATAATACAGATCACTAGTATGCTGAAGATTTTTAAAATGATGTTGCTGCTCGATCCAGGAAATTTTATTTTTTAAACTGTCAGCAAATTGAATTTTACCCTGGTAAAAAATTTTTTGAGCAAGAGCAAGCCCCAACAATGTTTTGCCGCTCCCTGATGGACCCGTTATCGCAAGGTTTTCATTTCGATCAAGAGAAAAAGAAATTGCATCAAGCACAGGGTGACCTGAACGATTTATACTTAAATTCTCAACCTTTAAACTATACCCGAAACTGTCGCTCAAATTAATACTACGTTACTTTTGAAAAATCAATACTGAACTATTGAGGATTATACAATAATGGAAAAAATTGTCCATCCATTTTCTCTCCTTTTTCTACAGGAGGAACTCCTTCAAGTAATGTATCATTCGAATCTGAAACCACTCCATCAGCAAAAACATTTATTACAAATGCTCTTCTTGGTTTATCACTTTTATTCTCGCCGGAGCCATGTAATGTAAGTGAATGATGAAAAATAGCTTCGCCCGCTTTGACTTCAGCAAACTGCGGATTTTCAAATTGCTTTTTTTGTTCTTCGTTTAAAAAATCTTTTATGCCATGAAGTTCACCGGCGATAACGGGTTTGGGAAGTAACCCCCATTTCTGGCTGCCTGCGATATATTGAAGACAACCATTTTCCTTTGTTGAATCATCGAGGCCACACCAACAGGTTAAATGTGCCACAGGCTTAGTTCTCGTCCAGTAAGAATAATCCTGGTGCCATGCTACTACTCCACCCTTTTTTGCAGGCTTAGAAAATAATTGATCGTGCCAGAAACGAACAGGCTTATTTCCCAACAATTGACTGGCCGCTACCAAAAATCGGGGATTCCATAATACATCATGAAAACCGGGAGTTATTCTCCATGCACCCAATGCATGAAAAAGTATAGTTGAGGGATCAGTAGATTCGTTGGAATGAAATTCATAAAACAACTCATGCCCCGGGTTGTTTATGTCTGCGAATTCAGCTAATTCGTTTTTTAAAAATTCTATTTGATAATCATCTAGCATTTTCACCCCGGCGAGATAGCCATTCTCATTAAAGAAATCAATTTGATCTTTTGTTAGTTTATATTGATCCCATTCCTCATTTTTCGATGGCCATTTAAAAATCTCACCGACCAATTGATGAACTGTACTTAAATCTTTGGGCATAACAATCCTTTGCATTAAAATTAATGTTTTTATAACGAGTACACTTGATTCCTTTAATTTTATTCTTTCAAAACTATTTTGCAATGAGAACATTTTTTTTACTCTTTACCACATCTTTTATTTCATCATTTATTTTTTCTCAAACCACTATTCAAAAAGATCCGCAAATAGAAAAAATGGTGAGAGAAGTATCCGCTGATTCATTGAAATCATACATTACAAAACTTGTAAGTTTCGGAACGAGAAATACGCTTAGCACTCAAACCGATTCAAAACGGGGAATTGGCGCAGCAAGACAATGGGTGCTTAGTCGCTTCAATGAATTTGCAAAACAATCAGGCGGAAGATTAACTGCCTACATTGATACAACCATTTATAAGAAAGATGGGAGAAGAGTGAACCGGGATATTGTATTGGGAAATGTAGTAGCTACCCTTAAAGGAACTGATCCAAATGATGACCGCATATTTATTATCAGTGGCCACTTGATAATATGCGAACCAATGTAATGGATAGCACGGGTGATGCGCCCGGTGCCGATGATGATGGAAGTGGCACAGCCGCTGTAATAGAATGTGCAAGAATAATGAGCAAAAATTCTTTTCCTGCAACGATAATTTTTGTTGCGGTAAGCGGAGAAGAACAAGGATTGCTTGGATCAACGTACATGGCTGAAAAAGCAAAAAAAGAAAACTGGAATATTGAAGCCGTATTAAACAACGACATAATGGGCAGTAATAACAGCAACGAAACAAATATTATCAACAATACGAAGGTTCGTGTATTCAGTGAAGCTTTTTCTGTTGCTGACACGGGAAGAGCAGCTCTGTATATCCGTAACCTGGGTTTGGAAAATGATGGAAAAGCAAGACAACTGGCACGATATGTAAAAGAAATTGGCGAACGATATGTAGATAATCTTGAAGTGGTAATGATCTATCGCAATGATCGCTTTTTAAGAGGAGGTGATCATTCACCTTATGTACAGCGTGGGTTTCCGGCTGTTCGCATCACTGAAATGGATGAAAACTATCATCACCAGCACCAGGATGTAAGAGTAGAAAATGGTATTCAATATGGCGATCTTCCGGAGTTTGTCGACTTTGAATATTTGCGGAAGAATACATGCATGAATCTTTGCAATCTTGCTAATCTTGCCAAATCTCCATCAATGCCACAGGAAGTAAAAATGGAAGTGCGAAGGCTTACAAATTTCACGACGCTTGAATTGGAAAGCACCTAAAACCGGGAAAGTAAAAGGCTATAATGTCTTAATGAGAGAAACAACAAGCCCGGTCTGGCAAAAAAAATTTTTTACTTCCGAAACCCAAATTGATTTGCCTTATTCAAAAGACAATTATTTTTTTGCAGTGCAATCTATAAGTGAGGATGGAAATGAAGGATTGCCTGTAGTACCAACGCCCGGAAGATGATCAAGTGGACACTAAAAAAGTTTGATGAGCTTACGCCACATGAATTGTATGCAATTCTTCAACTAAGAAACGAAGTCTTTGTGGTTGAGCAAAATTGTGTTTTCCAGGATGCGGACAATAAAGACCAATCATCATATCATCTTATGGGCTGGAAAAATAAAAACCTCGTTGCCTATTCAAGAATAATTCCCGTATCGATTGCATACGATTCATTTCCGTCTATCGGCAGAGTGGTTACATCGCCTAAAGTAAGAAGAGCAGGCATCGGGAAAATTTTGATGCAACAATCAATTAAACAGCTGGAGAATTTATTTGGCAAAAACTCTATCAAGCTCGGAGCACAATTATACCTGAAAAAATTTTACGAGTCGTTCGGTTTTATACAGTGCAGCGAAACATATCTTGAAGATGGTATCCCACATATTGAAATGATAAGACAAGAAAGAGTACGTAAATATTCTAAGTAGAAAAACTTAAACAGCTTACACAATAAAAAAATAGTTTCACTCTCATTTGATTTGCTGGGTTTCTTTTCTATTTTTCGGTCGTTAATCCAATAAGAGAACCGAAAAATCTAGTATCTATGAAGAGAATTGTACCCCATGTACGAGCAATATTGATTGCTTTGATTGCCCTTTCTTCTTTCAACACATCTTTTTCACAATCGCTTACAGCCGGTGGCAAAGTAGAGGTTGGAGTTGGCCTTGGCCCGTTAATTTTTTTAGGTGACCTGGGAGGCAGCCAGGGTATCGGAAGGCCATTTATAAAAGATGTCGACCTTCCCCTAACTAAACTTCAAAAAGGAATTTTTGTAAACGTAACGCCTAATGAGTGGCTGGGATTTCGCATTGCAGCGAACATAGGAGTGCTTGAAGGAGATGATAAGCTTGCCCCCAACAAAGGAGGCGATGAAGTAACAAGGCTTCAACGCAATCTAAATTTCAAAAGCAACTTAACGGAAGGATACATAGCCACAGAATTTTATCCAACTGTTTTTATTGAAAGATATGATGGCCTTGCTGGCAAACTTCGCCCTTATGGTATTATTGGTATTGGCATGTATCATTTTAATCCAAAAACAAAAGATGATAATGGTAATTGGGTAGCCCTGCAACCGCTCCATACGGAAGGTGAGGGTTTTGCTGAATATCCTGACAGAAAAGTGTATAAGCTGACCCAAATGGAAATTCCGATGGGCTTTGGAGTTAAATACTACTTGAAAGAAAACATGTTCATTGGTTTGGAAGTATTACATAGAAAGCTCTTTACAGATTATGTAGATGACGTGAGCACAAACTATATTGATCCGGCCTTATTTGACCAATATCTTTCTCCGCAAAATGCGGCGCTGGCAAAGGAATTAAATTACCGCGGTACCTATTCCTGGGCTAATTCAAGACCCGGTGCTATTGTAGGAGAACAAAGAGGTGATCCAAAACAAAATGATGCTTTTTTCTCAACCATTATCCGGTTAGGATGGAGATTAAATAACAAACCTTATGGCGCCGAAGCCAGGCAACTGAGGTGCCCGAAATTCTATTAAGGCTTTTCCACCCTTGACAAAAAACTACCTTATGAAAAAAAAGAAAATTGCTTCTTTATTGATCCGACCTGCCGTTATTGCATCAGCTTCTATATTTTGTTTTTCGCAAACAAGATTGATGGCTGCAGACAATCCCACCGCAACATCCATCAGCAAAAAGAAATTTGACGATGAGAAAAAGCCGGGAAGAAAGGAAAGATCATTAAGAAATCAAAATGTGGTCAGGGTTTATCCTGATGCATTGAGAAAATCTATGCATGTGATAGCCAAAAACACTAATGAAGGCGAAATAGATTTTCTTGTATTTGACATAAATGGAAACATGGTGTTGAACTATAAAATGAAGGCCGGCGAAAAGAGAACGATCGTCAACCTGAAAAAAGGTGAATATATGTATCATGTTTTCTCAAATGATGAATATTTAACAACAGGAAAAATTGAATTCAGATAGTTAAGTTCAGGAGTAAGGCGAAGGTTAACTATTGAAACCTAAAACCGGACCTCAATCTTAACCTTAATCTAAAAAACCAGTTCTTTAAAAAAATTTAAACTCTGTTCCGGTAAGGCAGGGAGCTTAATAAAATCTAATACCTGGTTGAATAAACCTGATCCGTTCTCTATTGGTACTCTCATAGTTTAGTATAAAAATTTTATTAAACACTCTCTGCCAAGCTTACCGGGCTATCCAAAACAGGTAGTTCTTTACTTTCCATAACTAAGATCCCGTACAGGCGGGGAAATTGGTAAAATCTGGTATCCGTATGAAACCGTCCAGCCGCCCTGGAAATTTTCAAAAGATTTTTCTCAATCACTCCCTGCCATATTTACGGGGCTAATTCCTTTCCTTCTTTGTTTTCCTGCTCAATTCTTCTCCTCAGGATTTTCATTTCGTAAAAGTCAAAGCATTTCCTTACATTTATTATTACTAAAACTAACTGTTATGAACCCAATTGAACGTGCAAAGAACATCATTGTATCCCCAAATAAAGAATGGGACGTCATTGCATTAGAACAACCAAATACCGGACAGATAATTACCGGCTATGTTTTACTCCTCGCCGGCGCGGCTGCAGTGGCTGCATTTATCGGTTATGGTCTTATCGGATTTAACTACGGTCTGTTTCGTTATGCAAGTACAACATGGGGTATTTATTATGCCATAAATGTTTTAATCGGAGCAATAGCGGGTGTATTTATCAGTGCATTTATTATCGATGCTCTTGCTCCAAACTTTGGATCAGAAAAAAATATGGGTCGCTCCGTTCAACTGGTGGCGTATTCTTACACTCCTGCATGGATAGGAGCGCTTCTCGCAATCTATCCGCCAATTGCATTGGTCGGCGCATTAGCCGGACTATATGCCTTTTACCTGTTGTATGTCGGAATGCCGAAGCTGAAAAAAACCCCTGCTGATAAGCATGCTGGTTATTTTGTCGTTTCGATTATTACGATGATCGTGGTATATTTTGTGATTTACCTGATCATGAGTAAGATCGTATTATCTGCGATGGGACTTTCTTACGGTTTCAATCTAAATTATTAAAGAAGTAAACTCCGGGTATTTATGATTTTGTCGGCATGCAGGCCCATACACAAAGCACCGTAACGGTAAATGAAAGCGGGCATGAGCTAAAAACAGTAACTGTAACCGACTATCTTACCCACGACAATGTTGGAACTATAACCATTACTTCCAACCAGATGAACAGCACCGGTCTTGGCTATTCGATAGACACTGTTTTAAACGTAAAGACTTATGTGGACAATGCTCTCATCGATAACACGGATATTCCTTTCAGTGCGTCAGCGCCCGTTCCGAGCAATACTTCATCATATGTGCGCAACAGTTCAGACTCTATTACGATCACGGGAGCATTGGGTGTTCCGGATCCTTCAGGTAATATTCCAACTGGTGATACAGGCGCCAAACTTGCATGGTCAGGCGATACTCCTGGTAAAAATAAGCTCTGGTTATACTCAAACCATAACGCAGGGCGGTACAACGGGAATTATAACGGGCTCGGTAGACGGTGTCATGAAATTAAAAAGCACTAAAACATTTCACCGATATGGCTGGCGCCACTTAATGAATTGAAACGATGTGGCTCCAATTCCACTCTTTCTTTTTTATAATGTAAAAATCCGACCTGGCGGGTTTAAGCTACTACCTCATATCGTTCAACTCCTGCCTTTCATCACAAACCTTTTTTAAACTACGAAGCAATTCGTTAATCTTATTGCCCCATTAATAACGGGATTGTATAGCTATGAGAAATTTTCTGATCGCCAGCCTCTGTATGCTGCCCGGGTTGCTGTATGCACAGTCAAATTTAAAATTGACCGGTACCGTTTCCGACAGCAGCAAGCCGTTGTCTCTTGTTACTATCCGTCTTTTGCAACAAAATAAAACCGCCGCTTTAAAAACAACTTTATCAAAAGAAAACGGAAGCTTTGAATTGAATAAGCCTGAGCCGGGTAACTATATACTTTCTTTCACTCATACCGGTTTTGCTGAAAAACAAGTGAGCATCACAGTTACTGCCTCTGCGGAAAACATGAAGATCGATGAGGTCATTTTATCCAGCCAGGGACAAACACTTGGAGAAGTAGTAGTGAAAGCACAACGGCCGTTAATAGAGCAGGCTGATGATAAAATTGTTTTCAATGTAGAAGATGATCCTACCAGTAAAACAGAAACTGCGCTGGATATATTGCGAAGAACTCCTTTTGTATCGGTTGATGGGAATGATAATGTAAAAGTGAATGGACAGGCTAACTTCAAAGTGTTGCTCAACGGAAGGGAAACATCCATGTTTGCCAATAACATAAAAGAAGCATTGAGAGGATTTCCCGGAACGATTATTTCAAAAATAGAAGTGATCACAAACCCTTCTGCAAAATATGATGGAGAAGGGATCGGTGGCCTTATCAATATTATAACAAAGAAAAAAGTGATAGGTTATAATGGAACTGTATCCACGTTCCAGAGAACGAGTGATAAGGTGAGCAACTACAACATCAACGCAAATGCAAAAGTCGGAAAGTTCGGATTCAGCGTTTTTCTCAGCAAAGGTTATTCAAATCCTATATCGCAACACAATATCAGTACTACCGTTCCTGCCACGCCAACCGTTTATTCACGCAGATCGCTTGATGGCGACCAACGCACCAGCTCAGGCTGGAGTTTTGGCAATGCGGAACTGGATTATGATATCGATACATTGAATACCGTTACGCTTTATACTAACATTAATAGCTGGTCAAATAAGAATGTGTCGGATCAAACCATCACAACAGACTTTGCTTCCGATCCATCTACAATCAGCAACTATCATCTGAACAATAAAAGCAATAATCCGGGTGTAAATATGGGAAGTGATTATATCAGGCATTACCATCAAAATAAGGACAGGGAATTTAGTCTTAGATTTCTCGGTGAATTTGGAAAGAACGATTCAAAATTGAATAGCGTGCAGGATGGCGGCGGCAGTAACCGTTATCTCATTAATAATAGTCATGCTATCAATGATCAATATACAATGCAGGCAGATAACATTCTACCGCTTACAAAAACAACCAAATTGGAAGCAGGGTTAAAAGCGATAATCCGCAGAGCAAGCTCCGATTTTGAAAGCATGGTGAAATATGATTCGGTATCAAATTACAAAGTGAATCCATCGAACACTGATTTCTTTAAATACACCCAGGATATATTCAGTGCTTATGGCACCTATAATTTTAAGTTGAAAAAATGGGGAGTTCGTCTTGGAGTCAGGGTAGAATATACGAATGTAGATGGCAATTTTGTTTCTTCGCATACGAATGTAAAAAGCAATTATACTACCATATTACCCAATCTCATATTCACTAACCATGTTAATCAAACAACCACTTTGGTATTTAGCTATGTAAAAAGATTGCAGCGGCCTTATATCTACGATCTTAATCCTTTTGTTTTTGACAATGATTCGTTGAATATCTCGTACGGCAACCCTGACCTGAATGCACAAACCATTCATGCAGTTTCCACGCAACTGCGATTGGCAAAGGGAAATACATTCGCCGGAATTATCCTGGAAGGCAGTTACAGCGGTAACAAGATTTTGCAGTATTCCTCTTTTGATCCTGCGACAGGAATTACGAAAACCACAAGCCTTAACATAGGAAAAGAATTTCTGTCAACCCTTGATCTAAATCTGAATTCAAAGATCGGCAGGCAGATCAGTGTATTTGCAAATGGTTCCGTACAGTACAGCAGCATAAAAAATAATTCCAACACATCACAAACCAATAGCGGGTTTGGAGGCCAGCTTTTTACGAACATAACATATAAATTCACTCAAAAATTCACCGCAAGCACTCTTATTGGATTCTGGAAAGATCCTCAAACAATTCAAACTACTTATCCATTTTATTTCTGGAACAATGTGGCACTTAACTACAAGATCTTAAAAGGGAAAATAAATATCTCTCTCCGCGCCGTGAACTGGTTTGAAAAAACACACGACTATAAGATCATCACAAAGGATCAGAATTTTTATAATTATAATATTACTTCAACAATAAGACGTGGGGGCGTATTGAACCTCACGTGGAATTTCGGAAAGCTGAAAGAAAATGTTTCGAAGAAGAAGGGAATAAACAATGACGATCTCCTCTCAAAACCCTCTGCACCTTCTATAGGGAATTAGAAATATTATTTAGGGATAAACAGAAAGTTCATTTCTTGCTTCTTGCAGCAAAGAGCTATTTTTGGGTATGCTGGCGAAACTTTCTCTTTTGTTTTTGTTTATTCTTACCGCCAATGACATTTTGTTTTCACAAAAAGCAGTTAAAGAACCACAGCCTTCCGACAAGCCCAGCCCAAATCAATTGGCGCAGATAAAAAGAAAGTACGGCATGTTCATTCATTTTGGCATCAATACATTTTATGATGAAGAATGGACAGATGGGACAAAGCCAACGTCATCGTATAGGCCAACTACGGTAGATGCTGATCAGTGGATACATGTTGCAAAAGAAGCTGGAATGAAATACGTGATACTCGTAACAAAACATGTTGATGGTTTCTGTCTTTGGGACAGCAAATACACCCACTACGATGTAGGATCTTCAGGCAACAAAACAAATGTGATTGAAAAATGTGCGCAAGCCTGTAAAAAATATGGTATCAGCATGGGTATCTATTATTCACTTTGGGACCGCCATCAAAATGCAAACGTGAATGATACATCTTTGGATGATGCTTATAATAAATACATGGTTAATCAAATTAAAGAGTTGATCAGCATCATAAATAAATATACGAAGCCCGTTGAGCTATGGCTCGATGCGGGATGGGAAAAGAAAAGAGAACGCTGGCCAATTGCGGAGATCTATGAAACCGTAAAAAAGATGGCACCTCAATGCCAGGTTGGTGTGAACTGGTCGATAGGAACTCCGGATAATCCAGATCCCGATTCTTCATTTTTATTACCCACAATGCAGAAAACAGGTTACCCGATCCGATATTTCCCCAGTGATTTCAGGATGGGTGATCCGTATATGCCTGCCGATCCTGATCCAAAATTATTTTCTCATAATGGTCACTTGTATTATATGCCATGGGAAACAACAGTGTGCATCAGTCAAAAATGGTTCTATAATACAACCGATACTGTTTATAAAACCGTGGCTGAATTATTTCATATCTATAAAAAAGCAACCGCGCAGGATAACATACTGATCCTTGATCTTCCTCCCAACCGGGAAGGCAGGCTTCGCGAAAAAGATATACAATTGGTGCTCGCTTTGCGTAAACGTATCCTTAAAGAAAATGCTGAATAGTAAGAAATCATCGTAAAAACAAGATTCATATAATCATTACAAAATAATACACCGGCAAAAACTTTGGAGGTAAAAAAGATTTTTTAACCTTTATAGACACTTAAACCAAAACTAAAGACTATGAACTTTTTTGAAAAATTAGAAAATGGCTGGAAACTCACGATGAGCAGTTTCAAAATTTTAAAAGCCAACAAACAACTGATCATTTTCCCCATATTGTCGGGTATTTCTTTAGCATTGATCATAGGTTCTTTTATTGTTGCGTCACTTGCAGGTAACGGATGGAACCTGGAAAACTTCGGTGAATTGAATAACCGGACGCAGTATTATGCATTGATTTTTCTCTTTTACCTGGTAAATTATTTCATTGTTGTGTTTTTCAACATGGCGCTTGTTCATTGTACACGTTCATACTTCAAAGGTGAAGAGGTAAGTGTGCGGGCAGGACTACAATTTAGTATGAGCCGCATCGGGGCTATTTTTTCGTGGGCTGTATTTGCCGCTACAGTGGGTCTTGTTCTCAGAGCTATCCAGGAAAATACAGGCATCATCGGGAAGATCATTACCGGAATTATTGGCATTGTATGGAGTATCGCTACATTTTTTGTGGTTCCTGTTATTGCTTATGAAAACTTAGGCCCTGTTGGTGCATTCAAACGTTCGGCGCAGATCATGAAACAAAAATGGGGTGAAAGCCTTGCTTCAGGATTTAGTTTTGCCCTTATCCAGTTTCTTGCATTTCTTATAATTGGTATTCCACTGTTTTTTCTTGGTGCTTCCGTCAATCCTTACCTGGGTATAGCTTTAGCTATTGCGGGCATATTCATTATTATGGCGATACTGAACGCTGCACAAACGATTTTTATCAGTGCTGTTTACCACAATATCAATGGTGATGTTACAAAACACTTCGATCAGCAACTCGTTGATAACTTATTTGAGCAGAAACCACGGAATAAATTCTTTTGATTCATTGGCGATACAGGCAATGAATGCACCGCAGGGCTTTCAATAAGACCCTGCGGTTTTTTTAGCTGCTGCTATACTATACAGAGCTCTCGTGATTGTTGATAGCCTTCACGATCGCTTCCTGCTTGTGAAGTGGTTCACGGCTGTCGTCAAATTCATTGCCGCCGGTATTCAGCGCAGTGAAAGCAAAACCTGTAACAGGGTCGCTGTGTATTTTTCCAAAATAATAGATCCCTCTTTTCGAAGGCATCCTGGTATAGTCTAACTGGTAAACAGCACCTGCGATTTCACATGTGGTTGTTGGCATATACTTTATATTTTAAAAATTAGCGGTCAACTAAATTAGGCGCAATTGCCTGCGATGAAAAAATTTCTCAACGCTATTTACATTTTATTTGATAAATGGCAATATACTGATTCCACTTTGCTGATGCTGTTAAAAGAAATAAAATGTATCAGGGGACGGCATCAGCAAGCATCTGCTTTAGATAAATATAACCTTCGGCAGGAGACCGGGCTTATTCAATAATTTTGCAGGCGTATCCATTTTGCATTTCATCTAAATCATCACTGCTTATGCAAAAAAGCAAAGGTTTACCCGCATGGTGGGGAGCACCCAAAAAATTTGACAGGCCTTTAGAGGAACGCAGGATCAGTTGGCTCGAACTTTTTTATGATCTCGTTTATGTAATCGCTGTTTCCCGCATCACGCATCATTTTTCGCTCCATATAACCACGGCGGGTTTCCTGGAATATGCCTGTTTTTTCTTGCTCATTTTTTGGGGCTGGTTAAACGGAAGTATGTACCACGACCTGCATGGCAATGAAGGATTGCGCACACGGTTGATGACGCTCTGGCAAATGATGATCATTGCGGCTCTCGCTATTACAATCGATCAGTCGCCGGGTAAGCGATATGCCAATACAACGGTTGTGCTCATGATCATGCAACTCTATATTACATATATGTGGTGGAGCGTTGGTTTTTATGATAAGAATCATCGGCGGTACAACAAACCCTATACTATTCTTTACCTGGCTTCATTTGCACTCATGGGTCTTAGCCTTGCGCTCCCATTTGTGCATTTAAGATGGATCGTGTCGCTGGTCGTTGTATTTAATTACTCACCACCATTCATCGCACGCCAATTGCTGCGACGATCATCACTCGATATCGATCTTTCGTCCAGCATGTCTGAGCGATTGGGATTGTTTACAATAATCGTTTTCGGTGAAGTAGTGCTGGGTGTTGTGAATGGGATCAGCAGCATTGTTCTGCCGGATTTTTTAAGTTGGCTGAATTTCGCTTTGGGAATTATCATTGTCTTTGCACTATGGTGGATATTTTTTACACTTACATCAAACCGGCAGGCGAAAAAAGGTTTTCTCAATGCAAGCTTACTGGAGTTGCTTTATATACCTGCATTGATATCTCTTGGTTTAATTGCAGCCTGTTTCACTTATTTGTTTAATCCGAATGACACCATTCATTCGTTGTATGCAGTTTTAAGTTACTCGTTGGCAACTTATTTTATTTGTATCAGCGGCATGATGGGTTTGCTCGAATATCCGGATATAGTACGCAACATTAAACTACCTATACGTATTTCGTTATTGGTAACTGCATTGATTTTTCTGGCTTATACGCTGATTCATCTTAACCTCGACACTTTGTATTATTTACTGGCGACTATCATTATCCTTGTAGCGGAGATCATCTATCTCAATTCACTCTACTACCGTTTAAATGCTGAAGAGCGGAATCAAGTAGCTGCTACACGGGAATAAAAGAATTGCCTGTTCATCGGTACCTCTCGGTTTCAACTACATCCAAGACACAATGGACATATATTCTGCCAAATAAAAAAATATTTGCCGGGCATCTGCTAAATTTGGCTTCTAAAACTACGGTCTATGAAAAAATTCATCGCTATTGTTTTGCTTATTATTATGGTAACAAACGCCAACGCACAAACTGAAAAACAGGATTGGATGGTCGGCGGTGGCATACGCCTTAATACTTCAAAGAATAATACAGAAGTTGCATTTGAGCCTAATGCCGGTATGTTTGTAATCAACAACCTGGCCGTAGGCGGCAACCTTATGCTGGACTATTCCAAAGCAGGAAATACAAAAGTCACCAATTTTGGCCTGGGCCCTTTTGCACGTTACTATTTTACTAATGGTAATGTGCGGCCCATATTTCATGGCAGCATTAATTATCTAAGTCAAAAAGTAAAGGTGCCGGGAAATTCTTCTTCAAACAATGGTATTAACTTTTTCATCGGTGGCGGCGTGGCCATATTTGCAGGTGAGCAGGCTTCGTTGGATATACTTGCCGGTTATGACTTTACAAAGTACAAGGACTTTGATGGCAGCGGAGGTTTTTCTTTCACCATCGGCTTCCAGGTTTATTTATTAAAACATCAAATGGATCGACTACGTGGTAAATAGAATGGCGGCTTCATAGTTTTGGTTGCGTAATAAGTCACCTATATAGAAAGAAGTGCAATTCTAAGATGATTTTTTCGTTCTGTATTCCTTGTCAATATCAGCGATAATTGGTTTGATCTTATTGATGCAAACATCATAGCGATCTAAAATTTGCTGCACAAAAGTAAGCGTCTTGCAAATGTTGTAAGCAACATCAGATGACAATACTGTTAACAGGTTATCCGTGGTATCTGTTGTTCTTTTCCTGGTAAGATTAATCCATTCAAACAGTTTTTCTTTTTTGAGTGTATATGTGTTAGTAGTTGAGATCAGACTTGGTATATCTTCCTGGTAAAGGTCCATAATATAATTCTGCAACTCTTTATTCTCGATTGTACCAATTTTACCAGCCGATTTAAAACCCTCAAATCTTCCGCTATTGGGTATCAGGCCCGTGATGTTGAATATCCAGTTACTGTATTTATCTATAGTATCAGCACTTAACTGGCCAGTCAGTTTTCGTCCCGTGATATAATTAAATATCATCCCATTTAGCTGATATGAACTTTTATCGTCTTTCATTTCCTTAATATCAGTTTTCAAATCCTCTCGCAGACCAAGCAGGAATTCTTTTGTCTCATGTTGCTGATGTTTTAGTTCACTGCGATCATGAAAATATATGGAAAGAGTGATGGCAAATACGATGATGAAAATTTCTGTGATAAACTCGGCGAGTTTATGCAAAAAACTGTTTTCAGTTTTCCAGATGCCAAATAACTTTTTGGTGTGCTTGATGATTTCCTGTTCAGCCATAGATTAAGGAATTAAATTCGGAATTGAAAAGGCGGATGCAAATTAAAATTTCTACAGATATTACAAACGACCTTTATTTGCAAGGCTGACTCACTGCAATAATTACAAACTCACCTGCTCAGGTTCCAGTGATTGAATTACAGAAGGCGATAGTTCATTTTCACCCTGTCTTTTCTCAAGAAAAGCAACCACAGTTTTTGGTGACATGAAAATCAGGAACATCACGAAAAATAAGATCAGGGCAAAAAGCGTACTTACAAATGAAACCAGGAATATAGTCGCAGATAAGATAGCCGCAAATGCATACAACTTTACAAATGCCTTTCGGTTTTTGGGAGGTTCACTTACATATTGGTGGCGGCAGGCATAACCACAAATCAAAAACATAGCAAGGCCCATCAGCAAAAAATTAAAGGCATAAATGCTAACGGCGGTTGCTTGTTGCGGCGTACCTATATATTTTGAAAGAACAGCAGTAACAAAGGGAGTAAATGAAACTACCAGCAATTTCACGCCATTAAGCATCAGCAGTGTGCTGTTTGTTCTCCTGATATATTCGAACATGCAGTGATGATTGATCCAGCAAATAAGGATAGTAAAAAAACCGATTAGAAAAGCCAGATAATTAGTCCAGTGTTGTAGTAATGCCGGCAGTAACAGCTCATTTCCTTTCACCTGCGGCACATGAATATCGAGTACAAGGAGAGTGATTGATATGGCAAAAACTCCGTCACTGAATGCTTCAACACGGAATGTTTCTTTAGTACCGGCATTGAGAGAACCCATTACAGATGTTTATATCACCAATGTACAAAAGAAAGATTTTCTAAAAAATTAATTTTCGTTCGCAGCTTCACTCAAAATAAGAGGATTCATAGAATAATAATATTTACAAAGAGATCTATTTTCATAACTTTATCTGCACCTGTTTCCCTACTAATCGTTTTCCTGGCAATACATAAGGCTCTGTCCAGTTCAAACAATTATTGTTAACTATTTAACCACAATCAATGTTTGTCCCTGCTTCCAAAAATGGTTTCTCCGTAAAAGCCTATCGCGGAGATGCAAAAACATTACTTGCTTTTGATCTTTTAAAAAGTAAGTCAAAAAATCTTGCAGGTTTTACTATTGCCTGTAAGCCTGACGGCAAAAAAGAATACTACCTGTATAACAAATTGCAGTTTGAGAATCCAAAAGAACATGCTCAGGATATAAACGAGCCTGCCTATTCAAGCATCAATGCGCCGATACAGAAATACAGGTGGCTGCATGTGATAGGCCAGTTTCACCAGGGATTAAATCCTCATTTGGGAAAATATAAATATTCCTCTACACCGCGCTACTTCAAAGATGGCAAGATGCTTCCGTTGGATTCTTCCCTCACCGTTTCCGTCTCGATTGAAGTGGCTCCGTATTCACAAAAAAATATCGATACAGGTTTTACAAGAGGTTTCGTGCAATCGCAGGCATTCGTAAATCATTTTGGCAACAAAGCTTTGTTTAAACCCAAAGCAAAACAGTTACTATTTGATACATCAAAAAGCGCAGGGAAAAATAATAAGGGGAAAAGTTTTAGTTTTTTGGATGAATATGATTGGTCGGGATATACCGCAAGAGAAAAAGTATTTGCTATGGTAAATGAGGTAATAAATGACAAAGATCTGTCGCTCGATGTTTTTGCCTACGATCTGAACGAACCGGACATTCTCAAATTTTTTCTACGGCTTGCTAAAGAAGGACGTATCCGCATTATTCTTGACAACGCTTCATTGCATCACACAAAAACCAACACCAAAGACGAGGACCTTTTTGAAATTGAGTTTGATAAAAAAGCAAAAGCTCCTGCTGAATTAAAACGGGGAAGGTTTGGCCGCTATGCGCATGATAAAATCTTCATTGTATCAAAAAAACAAACCCCGGTAAAAGTCCTGACAGGCTCAACTAATTTTTCAGTGACGGGTTTATACATCAATTCTAATCATGTATTGGTATTTAATAATAAAGAACTGGCAAAACTTTATTCAGATGTTTTTAATGAAGCATGGACAGAAAATGTTTCATCAAAATTCAACCAATCAAAATTTGCCAATAAACTCTTTTCTTTCAAGGCAAATGGGCTACCGAAGATGAATATTAGCTTCTCTCCCCATCAGGCCGCCTTTGCCTCATCAAATCTCAAAAAAATTGCGCAGCGAATAAAAGCGGAAAAAAAGAATGTATTTTTTGCAGTAATGGGCATAAGCCAGGGAGGTGGCGATGTGCTACCGGCTCTCAGGAAAATCCATAGCAACCAAAAAATTTTTAGTTACGGTATCTCCGATTCTCCCGGAGGTATTTCTTTATACAGACCCGGAAGAAAAAATGGCCTGCTTGTCACAGGAAAAGCGTCTGCCGAACTACCTCCGCCATTTGATAAAGAACAAAGTATTGGAAATGCTCACCAGATACATCACAAGTTTGTGATTTGCGGATTTAATGGAAATAACCCGGTGGTATGGTGCGGCTCATCCAACCTTGCCGCCGGTGGCGAAGCTGCCAATGGTGATAACCTGATCGCTATCTATGATGATGACCTGGTAACTGTTTTCACGCTTGAGGCAGTCGGCCTCGTGGATCATTTTCATTTCAGGGACAAGTTTGTGCTTACAACAAAAACTAAAAAACCAAAACCAATGATCCTGAATAGCGACGACTCCTGGGTGCCGAGATACTATGATCCTGATGATCTTTATTACAAAGACAGGCAGTTGTTTGGATGAACACCGGTACGACTCAGGAGAAAATTATTGGGATGCTGCAAAATTTTTGTCATCTGCGGATGGTCGTAAATCGAAGGAACAGCAATATCATTCATGCGCATGTAAATAGTTAGTTGACCACGATGATGTACCCAATGGTTTAGTGTAACACCAATATCAACGATCTTTGGAGCAGTAAATTCTGGCCATTAGTTTTTAATACAAATTGCGATTGCAATGATTCATCATTGGTTTCACGCAATGCTTTCCTGGCAGCTTCCATATTATCTTCAAAATGATTCAGCAATTCTTTTGTGGCTTTCGGTGCAAAATGTTTGAATGTCGCGAAATCAATTTCGCCAGGAGGCTTGTATCCAAATAATTTTTCGGGATTTCTTTCAAAGCAGGTCCTTGTAGCTCTATATTCTGAATTTAGTTCCTTGGGGAAGGATTGTGTGGTAGTATTATTCATGGTCTTGATTTATAAAAATTACTGAACTATAACCGATAAAATACAATTCTGATTATAATGTTCAATCGCCTAAATAATTGTTGGCTTCACCCTATAATCCAAAATGTCTACACAAAAATACTGCCGGTCGGTTGACCGGCAGTGAAACAAAAATCTGTTAAAAAATGTTATTGATCCTGTTCACCGGATCCTACAACCTCATAATTTGTGGTACCGTTATCATCTCTTTGTTTGAAATAAAGATTATCAGGGGAAACAAATAAAACTTGCCCATTGATGGTCACTTCCCTGCTGTTCTCCGGAAGGGCAGATACAATATCACCCACGTGCAAAGGCACGTTCGCATCAGTACTCGAATCATCAGAATTATTTATCTCTCCGTTTTTACCTACCACGGTGTACACCACTTCATTTTTATCGTTAACACCTTCCTTATAGTAGGTACCATTGAATTCATAAAATTTTTCGCCGTTTACCGCTACCGCTTTTGCGCCCTTGGGTAATGCAGAAACCACTGCACCCATAGGTGCATCTACAACTTCATACTGGCTGTCACCATGATTGCGGTAATACACTCCTTCATAGTAGTAATAAGGAATGCCTCCCCAGTAAAAAGAATAATAGCCTAAGGGAAGAGAGCCTACGCATATCCCGAACGGAGCGTATACGGGTTCATAGAAGCCACTGTAATAGCTATAAAATAAGCCATTGTAGTAATAATAAGGATAGCCTCCAAAATGTATAGAAATGAATGTTCTGGGCAAAATGGAAAAATGCCGGTATCCCGCATATGCATAGCGTCGCGGAGCATAACTGTACCGGTATGAACCATACCTGTAAGGAGAACGATTGTGCCTGTAATTATCATATCTGGCAATACTGTTATTCCGGTAAGAGTTATTTATTCTTGTTTGATAACTTCTTCGTTCATTACGTTGAACAAAGGAATTATTACTGTTAGTATTAACCCGGTTCCGGGAAGAATTAGAAGAAGTAAGCCTGCCCCGATCCCTGTTCGCCGGCTGAAAGTTTTGTCTTGGTGACGTAAAACCTGATTGCCTGTTCTGCCTGCCTAAAGAAGAATTGCTTTGGCGGGAATAAGAATTGTTTCGGCTAAAAGAACCCTGGCGAGGCGAAGAAAAACTTTGACGACTGCCGCTGCTCGTGCTATGATTACCGCCGCCATGATGGTCACCACCGCGTTGAGCAAATGCCGGGCTCATAAATCCTGCCGCTGCCAGCAACAGGATAAAATTTTTATGTAAAATTTTCATATGAACACAATTTTATTATAAGAGTCCAACTACGTGAAAAACCATCATAAAATTAAGCTAATAAAAAGCTATTATTTGTTAATTTATTAAAGACAGTACAATACTATAATAATAGCCGGGTCGCTACTTAAACTCCAATGTAGTTTTACGATACTATATAGTTTTAGGTGATTTTAATTATGTAGCCAACTTCATTGCTACTATCAACTTCAGTTGCAGCCCGTCCCGACTTGTCAGGATCGCCCCCTTGTACGTCCCGTTCTTTATTCAGCAATTAAGAAAAATGTGAGGCTTTTTTTGGTACATTTAAATCTAAATTGATCGTCATGCCTGCAACCAACCGTCGCCGCTTTTTACAAAAAGTGGGAACAATTTCCGCTACCGCTTTTCTCACTTCTCTTACAAAACCGGCATGGAGCCGTAATATTGAAAAAGCTTTGAAAGATGCGGAAGGAATTTCTCCAAAAGATCTTGCTACTGAAGAAGATTTCTGGTATTATATTCAGCAATCATTTACTGTTTCACCGGGTTTAATAAACCTTAATAATGGCGGCGTTTCGCCCGCTCCTATTCCTGTACAGGAAGCCGTGAAACGTTTTTATGATTACTGCAATGAAGCACCCAGTTATTACATGTGGCGGATACTGGACCAGGGACGAGAACCATTAAGAAGAAATCTTGCAAAACTTGCCGGTTGTGACACAGAAGAAATTGCCATTAATCGCAATTCATCAGAAGGACTCGAAACCGTGATCTTTGGTTTGCAGCTAAAACCCGGAGATGAAGTAGTGGCGGCCAAACAGGATTATCCGAATATGATAAACGCCTACAAGCAAAGAGAAAAGCGTGATGGTATAAAATTGGTTTGGATAAACCTTGAGTTACCCAGTGAAGACGAAAATTATTTGGCGGAACAATATATAAAAGCTCTTACGCCAAAAACAAAAGTTGTTCATGTTACTCATATCATAAACTGGAACGGGCAAATATTACCTGTAAAAAAAATTGCGGATGAAGCACATAAAAGAGGAATTGAAGTTGTAGTAGATGGTGCACACAGTTTTGCTCATTTTGAATTTAAAATACCCGAACTCAATTGCGATTATTTTGGAACCAGTCTTCATAAATGGCTGTTTGCACCGATCGGCAGCGGAATGCTTTATGTAAAAAAAGAAAAGATAAAAAACATTTACCCATTGTTCGCAACAGATGACCCGCTGAAAGATGATATAAGAAAATTTGAGGCCTTGGGCACAAGACCTTTCTTTATTGAACAAGCGATCGGCAAGGCGCTCGAGTTTCATGAAATGATAGGAAGCGAAAGGAAAGAAAAACGTCTATGCTATTTAAAAAATTACTGGATGGAAAAAGTAAAAGATCTGCCGAAAGTAAAATTAAATACATCCACGAACCCGAAATGGGGTTGCGCCATTGGTAACATTGGTATTGAGGGGAAAAAACCCGGCGAACTTGATTCTTTTCTTTTTGAAAAATACAAAATTCACACAGTAGGCATTGAATGGGAAAATATTCATGGTGTTCGTGTCACTCCCAATGTGTACACTACAATTGGCAACCTTGATTTACTGGTAGAAGGAATTACTGAGTTTGTAAAAAGCTGAATATTCGTGCCACGGTTCCAAAGCGTGGTACGAATTAACGATAGAATTATTCAAAGAACTTTTCTTCTCGTGTAAGCTTTCCTTCATCATTGATTCCTTCAATCACCACACGTATTTTTTTGCAATTATCACTATTATAAAAAGGAATCATTATTCTCCTGGTTGATCTATCGAAAATCAGGTCAGGGTTCCAATATAAAGTGGTGCGGTAATCGTCTTTGTTCACATCAGCATCCTGGCTATAGTCTGGTGAATAAAATTCTTTCATCGGAGTATACCCGCTGATCTTAACAAAATCTAATCCCTTTGTGGAGTTAGAAAGCTGCTCGCCTTTTTTTGTATAGATGGCAATAGCCCCGCCGGCACCAGAACCCGCCGCTCCAAAAAAAGGAGGATTGAATACCTTGATCATCGCTACATCGCTCATCGAAACCGATTGTATCATCGATACATCAGTGGTCATTTCGTTCAGGAAAAAAGAAGTGGGTGAGCCACGCCACGTTACAGATGCCCCTGAAAAACCGTTTGAGCTTATTTGCAGTCCAGCCACTTTCCCCTGTAAATAGTCCAGTACTGAAATTGACGAACGGCCAAAAGGATCATCAGCAACATCGAAAATATGCGCATCACTCCCACTAAAAAAACCTGAAGAGTACTCTTCGTCCATTTTTTGCGCGGCCGACTTTGCGTGAGCAGTAACTTTCACAATTTCCAGTTCTTTTACTTTTATGCCTTCCACAAACTCTTCCCGCCGCAGCTTATTCAGTGTTGCGTTCTTTTTTTGAACCATCGTATCGGGCATTACCGGTTTTAAAAATGGATTTAGCTCTGCCAATGAATCATTTTTGTATGGAAGTAAGTTGTTTTTAAAATCTATGGTTGCAGTGGAAGTAAGTGTTTTGTCTTTATCATTGCTGAACTGGTAATATATGCGGGCCGTATCAAAAAATAGTAATCCCGGTATCTCAAATTCACCCTTTTTACTTACGGGTGCAGCCAGGAAAGTTCCGCTATTTTTTTTTGTTGATAAAATAAGCGATAGCGCCGGGCTGCTGGCCAATTGGACGGGCGTTAATCCAAAAACATTTCCTTTTACAGTAAGAAATGATTGCGGAAAATTTTTTATCACGGGCCAGTTACCGGCAATGACATCTTCCCATTTAAATCGCCGCCAGCCATTTGTCATCATTACAAGATCAAGATCTGCCCTTACAGAATCCGAATTATCAGAAAAATAAAAAGCGGGATTGTAAACAAACCCTTTTATATCTCCGGTGAGTAACAGATGTGAAAAAATATTTTCTTCTGATTTATCAGGCGGGTTCACCCCGGCATCCGTTACCGAAATAGAAAGATTGGTTAACAAAGTATCTCCTACATCTATCTGCAATAAATTCTTTCCTTTTTTGGTAATATTCTTTTCTTCTGCGTGAAGATCTGTGATAAAATAATAATTGCCCTGGTTAACGAACACAAGTCTTTCAGCCACGGGATGATCATCTTCTGCAAATATGGTTACCTGCATAATACCATCCGGAAGACTATCCTACATTGATGGGTGCCGTTACGGATTCATTTGCTGTCAGGTTGATCCTTGCCATATAGACCGGCTGTTGCTGCATCTGGGCCACGACGTATAACATTTTATAATTGGAAGGAGCGTCGGCGGAACGATGCAATGTGTAAGAAAGCTTATTACCTCCATTATCAACTCTGAGCAATAGACCTGTTTGTTTTGCCTCCGGCAGAGCTGTTTCTTCTGTTTTGCCATTGTTATCTTTCCAAACTGCTTTATATTTTTCACCGGCCACAGGTGTAAATAAAAAATATCCCATGCCATCATGAGTGTCGGAAAAGGCAGCGACCTTCTGTGATTTGCTATCAACAATATCTCCTTTAATTTTTGCAGGAAATCCTTCATCATCCGTTGCTTTAAAAGCAACTCTTGATTCAAGCCCCGCTATCATATCGCCTCCCTCGGGAAAAAAGTTCAATAAATAGGAATGCGTTTTTTTAGTCTTCACAGTTTTTGTGGGAACAATTATGTGGATAGGCTTTACATAAATAAAAGAAGAATCGAAATTCAGCATCCATGAAGTATACACACGAATATATATCAATGAAGATTTTAGACTGTCAGACAAATCAAATCCGGATGCGGCCGTTGAGCCCACTACAGGCATTACTTTCCGGTCAAGCATTTGACCTTTATCATTAATGAGTTCAGCATACATTGTTGAACTGATCTGTGAAGGAAGGAATCCTGCAAACAAATAGGCTTTAAACCAAATGGTTTCTCCCGGGTTGTAGTAAGACTTGTCATAATGCACATATATTCTTTCCTGAGGGTATTGTGCGTCCAGAATATTTAATAATGAATCAAATCTTTGTGCGTTTACCTGTGGTGCTATAAAAAGAAAAAAAATCGAAACTCTTATACAAAAGGGAAAAGTCTTCATCTTCATAATAATGCTTCTTCTTACTGTTTGGTTATTTAAAATTTCAATTTAGGCAACTTTGGCTAATTTCCCGAGATCGTCCAGTTCTTAGCTGGGGATCTATATCCAGAGCCATGCTCCAAAGTATTAAAAAATAATATGCATTTTTGCGGCTACATTTAATCACAATATAAAACTGAAAACAACAACAAAATTTGTCTTTACCACATCTTTCCCGAAAAATAAATTTACTACAGGCTTCTTCTATCAATATGACCGATATGGTAGGCATTGGACCATTTGTGGTGATGCCGTTCGTAGTCAGCTATTTTCACCATGGACTGTTTTTGTGGGCATGGATATTTGGTGCTTTCGCAGCTTTTGTAGACGCGATGATATGGAGTGAACTGGGCGCCGCTTATCCACTGGCCGGAGGTTCTTATAATTTTCTTCGGATCGGTTATGGCGAAAAATGGGGGAAGCTGATGAGCTTCTTATTCGTATGGCAAACTTGCATACAAGCTCCTTTGGTTGTTGCATCAGGCGCTATCGGCTTCGCCCAATATCTTACTTATATTGTCGATCTGAATGTTATTCACCAAAAATTAGTTTCAGGCGGCCTTGTGATAATTGTTTTTCTTTTGCTTTATCGTAAAATTGAAACAATCGGAAAAATTTCTGTTGCACTTTGGATCGTCGTTATTTTAACTGTTCTATGGATCATCGTGAGCGGGTTAACGCATGCTCAGCATTCTATCCGGTTATTTCCTTCTGGCAATCAATCTTTTTTTCAATACGCTTTTTGGGCCGCCATCGGGCAGGGCTCTGTAAAAACAGTGTACAGTTATCTTGGTTATTATAATGTTTGTCATTTAGGAGGAGAAATAAAACGACCGGAAAAAAATATTCCCCGAAGTATGTTTATATCTATTACCGGTATTGCTACGCTTTACCTGCTGATGAATATAAGTGTGATGAGTGTAATTCCGTGGCAGGAAGTAAAACCCGGTGAGAAACACCTTGCAAGCCTTTTCATGGAGAGAGTCTATGGACATGAGGCGGGAATAATTATTACAGCGCTGATATTATGGATCGCATTAGCATCATTATTTTCTGTGGTGCTAGGGTATTCAAGAGTGCCTTATGCCGCAGCGGTTGATGGAAATTTTTTCAATGTTTTTTCTAAACTTCATCATACTAAAAACTTTCCCTATGTTTCTTTAATTTTTTTATGTGCACTTGGTCTTCTGTTCAGTTTGTTGTTTCGGCTTTCGCAGGCGATTGATTCTATTTTGGCAATGAGAATAATCATTCAGTTTATTGGCCAAACAGTTGGACTCGTGTTGCTGCGGAAGAGAATGGGAACCAAAAATCTTCCATTCAAAATGTGGCTCTATCCCGTTCCGGTTATTTTGTCAATCTGTATCTGGCTATTTTTATTTGTGTCTACGGGTTGGTTCGCATTGTGGGGCAGTTTAATTGCCATTGCGGGAATAGTTGTGTTTTACTTCAGCCAAAACTGGAAACAAAAAATGTCAAATAGAATTACATAATGTACAAGTTCCCGCCCGTACCGAACGATATGTTCGGGCGGGAGTGACACCAAATAGTATCCAAAAGTTGGTTTCATAATATTCTCCACATTTCCACATACTTGTTTGTTACACTCCTTCGTTAAAGTGTTTTAAAGTATTTTTGTCGCTAATCAAACCCCGATGAATGGAATACCCAAAAGGAAAACTTATAGCAGTTGGCGGCGCTGAAGATAAGGGAACCGATTTGGAGCGAGGACAGATATCACGTAATAATCTCAATTTTTTTGAGCTGGGAATTTTGCGACGTATAGTGGAAGAAGCGGGTGGACCATCTGTAAGAATTGAGATCATCACAACTGCATCCGTCATTCCCAATGAGGTTGGTGAAAATTACCTGAATGCCTTTGGAAAAATTTCCTGTACAAATGTGAGTGTGTTACCAATACGCAACAGGCAGGATGCAATAAAGGAAGAATATTTGGAACGTATCCGTAATTGTGATGCGGTGATGTTCACAGGAGGCAATCAACTGCGGTTGAGTGCAACATTTGGAGGTACAGATTTTCTTGATATAATTTTAGATCGTTATCAAAACGAAAATTTTGTGGTAGCCGGAACAAGCGCCGGTGCAATGGCTATGAGTAATACTATGATCTATGAAGGCAATGCTACCCAGGCTCATTTAAAAGGTGAAGTAAAAATTACAACAGGTCTTGGCTTTATTGATGATGTGATCGTGGATTCGCATTTTGAAAAGCGGGGACGTTTTGGAAGACTGGCGCAGGCTGTTGCTACAAATCCTCAATGCATTGGCATTGGCTTGGGTGAAGATACGGGCATGCTTATTTTGGAAGGGAATAAAATGGAAGCTATCGGCAGCGGTCTTGTAATTATAATTGACGGACACGATATAGGGCACTGTAATATTGCTGACATACCAGACGGAAATCCCATCAGCATTGAAAACCTGAAAGTACATTTTTGCGAAAAAGGAAACGGATACCTTTTACAGGAAAGAAAATTTCTGATGGAAGCAAGAGAAGGAGCGTTAATCAGGAAACAAGTGAAGGTAGAATAGGGAATATATTTTAAAACCCAACTCTTACAATCAAAACCCGGTCGTACGCCGGGTTTTTTATCACTGCCTGTTATCGATAGTATCTGTCTAATTGGCCGATCAACGGATCAGAAAACCTATGCTATCTTTGACATTATAAGTATGAAAGAACTGTCAGTAGTCATAACATTGATGAACGAAGAGGAGAATATAAAGCCTTTGTTGGAAAGTATTCGCCTCTCTTTAGATGGGATCGACTATGAAGTGGTGCTCGTAGATGATGGCTCAACAGATAAAACCAAACTGCAAATATTGAATTACGCCGACGAAAGAACAGTACTGGTGGAGCTAAGAAAAAATTATGGACAAAGTACTGCAATGATGGCGGGCATAGATTACTCCCACGGAAAATATATCGTGTTGCTTGACGGAGATCTGCAAAATGACCCTTCAGATATTCCCGGCATGCTTGACGTATTAAAAATTGAAGATTGGGATGTAGTAGCGGGAAACAGGAAAAACAGGAAAGATGGTTTCTTTCTCCGAAAAATTCCAAGCGGAATTGCCAATGCACTTATCCAGCGAATGACGGGTGTGCACATAAAAGATTATGGATGCACGTTAAAGATCTTTCGCCGTGAAATTGCAGAAGAATTAAACCTGTACGGCGAGATGCATCGTTTTATTCCTGTTCTTGCAAAAATGCAGGGAGCAAAGATTACACAGGTGGATGTAAAACATCATCCGCGAAAATTCGGAAAAAGCAAATATGGTATCGGTCGCACCTTTAGGGTTTTGTCGGATCTTATTTTAGTTATTTTTTTTCGTCGGTACATTCAAAAACCAATGCATCTTTTTGGAACTATTGGTTTTATTAGTCTTGGTATAGGCGTTATAATAAATCTGTACCTGCTTGTTTTAAAAATAATGGGACATGATATTTGGGGAAAACCTTTGCTGATCCTTGGCCTGATATTTTTATTAGGCGGCATACAACTGATCACAATCGGGATACTCGCCGAGATCAGCGTTCGTACTTATTTCGAATCGCAAAACAAAAAAACGTATACAGTTCGCAAAATTTACCATGCAAAACAGGAAGTAAAACCATCTTTGGAGATCACAGTGTAGTAGCAAATAATAAATAGTGAATGGTGAATGGTGATGTAAATAATTTTTAAGATTTCCTCTAAATCTCTTAAATCCCATAAATCCTAGTTCTGACTTATTTAATTAAAACACTCTTGTTCTGCGTAAACCATTCATAAAACTTCTTTAATCCGTCGTCCAATTTTGTTGTGGGTTGATAGTTCAATAATTTTTTTGCCCTGGAAATATCCGCAAAAGTTTTCGGCACATCTCCCGGCTGCTCCGGAAGTCGTTCAATCACGGTTTTTTTTCCAACCACTTTTTCAATAGAACTGATCAGCTCTTTCAATGAAACAGAATAATTATTCCCAAGATTGATAATTTCAAAGTTTGTTTTATCATACTTCATTGCACCCACAATACCCTGCACCGTATCATTAATAAATGTATAATCCCTGCTCGTGTTTCCATCTCCATACATTGTGATAGGTTTATCAGTCGCGATCATTTTCGTGAATTTATGAATGGCGAGATCGGGTCTTTGTCCAGGCCCATATACAGTAAAAAAACGTAACGCAATAAATCTTATGTCAAATAACTTACTGTACACATGGCCCAGCATTTCTCCAGCCAACTTGGTCATGGCATAAGGGCTGATAGGCAGTAGTTGCTCATCCTCCTTCCATGGAAAATGATCATTAATTCCATACACGCTGCTGCTTGATGCAAAAACGAATTGCCTACACTTTTTTTCTTTCGCAAAATCGAGCATATTCTGGAGGCCGATCACGTTTGCCTGCTGGTAAGAAACGGGATTAAGAATACTGGGCCTCACTCCCGCTTTGGCGGCAAGATGAACAATCACATCAACCGGCTCGCTGATCTTTTCCGCAAGCTTTTTACCATCCACGGTTGCCAGGTCAATATCCAATAAACGAAAACGGGGATCTTTTGAAAATTCCGAAATGTTTAATTCCTTAATTTCCTTAGAGTAGAAAGGATCAAAATCATCGATGGTGGTAACCGATATATCTTTTTCAGATTTTAACAGGTACCTGATAAGATTACTGCCGATAAATCCAGCGCCCCCGGTAATAAGATAATTCCGCATAAGTAGTACGTTTAAAATTGCTGCAAAGAAAAGCATCTTTTTTTCATTTTTCCCCGTTTACTTAGGAATAACTGACCTAAAAAATCTCATGAGGGTTGCTTTTATTACAAGATCAACTTTATTCCACGTTCCGGGCGGAGACACTGAGCAGATAAAGCAAACGGTCCGGTATTTAAAAAAAACAGGCGTGCATGCGGATATATGTTTAACCAATGAGCAGATCAATTATGATAGTTATGATCTGCTTCATTTTTCCAATATCACAAGACCTTCCGATATAATGTATCATACCCGCAAAGCAAAAAAACCATTTGTGATTTCTCCCAATCTCATTAACTATGGCGAATATGATAAATATCAACGGGAAGGAGTTTTGGGATTTCTTTTTCATTTTTTCTCTGCAGATACGAATGAATATTTGAAAACGATCCTGCGATGGTTATTAAAAAAAGATGTGCTAAGAAGTAAATCATATTTACGAAAAGGCCAGAAAAGATCCATCCGGCAAATCCTGGAAAAATCATCGATTGTATTACCAAACTCCCGGGCGGAAGAAGTCAGTTTAAGAACAAGCTATTCGGTCATTAAGCCATTTTCGATCGTGCCGAATGGAATAGACGATAGCTTGTTCGTGCCCGGCGATGATTGCGTAAAGGATAATAGTCTCGTGATCTGCGCCGCAAGAATTGAAGGATTAAAAAATCAATATAACCTTATCCGGGCTCTTAATTATTCTGACTACACTTTAATGATAATTGGGGATGCAGCCCCTAACCAAAAGAGATATTATCAAAAATGCAGGGACATCGCTGCACGTAACGTCATTTTCACCGGCAGATTATCGCAAAAAGAACTTGTCGAAGTTTATAAAAAAGCAAAAGTTCATGTGCTGCCAAGCTGGTTTGAAACCTGCGGCCTGTCTACTTTGGAGGCCGCCGCAATGGCATGCAATGTGGTGATCACCGACCGCGGATATACCCGTGAATATTTTGGAAATGACGCATTTTATTGCGAGCCATCTGATCCGGCTTCAATTCTGAAGGCAGTGCAACAAGCATCCCGTGAAGATTCACGGAAAAATTTGCAAACAAAAATTTTAAATAGGCATACATGGCAACGGGCGGCGGAGATCACTGCCGAAGCCTATAAAAAACTAATACCTGTCTAGAATGAAAATAGGAATCCTTGGCACAAGAGGCATCCCGAATGCATACGGCGGATTTGAACAATTTGCAGAACATCTCTCCGCCGGTTTGGTAAAAAAGGGGCATGACGTCTTTGTTTATAATTCTAACCTTCATCCATACACTCAAAGTGAATGGCATGGCGTGCAAATCATTCATTGCAGGGACCTGGAAAATAAGCTGGGGACTGCCGGGCAGTTTGCTTATGATTGGAATTGTATCACCGATTCCCGCAAAAGAGATTTTGATGTACTTCTCCATCTCGGATATACCAGCGATTCCGTATGGCACTGGCGATGGTCGCAAAAAACGATTCATGTTGTAAATATGGACGGGCTGGAGTGGAAGCGTAGCAAGTATAATAAACTTACACAACGCTTTTTAAAATGGGCAGAGTCACTCGCAGTAAAAAATGCTCATGTAATGATTGCCGATTCACCGGAAATGCAGAAATATATTTTAAGAACTTACAACAAGAGACCATTCCATATTCCATATGGCGCCAATATTTTTCGCCAGCCGGATGCTTCTGTATTAAAAAAATATCATTTGCAGCCGCATCAATATTTTTTAATGATCACCCGGATGGAACCGGAAAATAATGTTGAAATGATCATTAAAGGATACCTTGCTTCAAAGCATCCGTACCCCCTGTTCATAATTGGAAACATCACCAATAAATTTGGGAAACACATTACGACGGTCTACAGTCATTCCAAGATAAAATTCTCAAATGCTATCTATGACCAGGTAGAGCTTGACAATCTTCGCTTTCATTCTTCAATTTATTTTCATGGTCACTCTGTTGGAGGCACCAATCCTTCCCTGCTCGAAGCAATGGCCTGTGGCTGCCGCATCTCAGCGCATAACAATAAATTCAACAGATCAGTTTTGCAGAATGAGGCTGACTATTTCCCCAATGCCAATGAAGTTTCAACAATCATAAATACTACGAAAGATTCGCAAATACTTGAGCGATGGAAAAAAATAAACCTCGAAAAGATCAGGACAATTTATGATCAGCAAAAAATTATTGACGATTACGAAGCCCTGATGCTGGATGCACTTGGACAAACCAATCTCGTCATTCAGCCATCTGTAGCCAAAGCCGTATAATTCTTATTTTTTACATCAAATTGATCAAAAATATTTGTGAAGGCAAGTATCCAGATCACGTATTCAACAATGTTGGTAATAAAACTGCCGGTAAACTGGTAAATGAATATGAAGAGGAAGAGCCAAAGGCGATAATAGTTTCGCCAAACTTTTGTGTGAAAGAAAAAGAAAATCTCAATAAATATTCTCAGGCACAAACCTATCCAACCAAAAATGGTAAATGTTTCTGCTGCTGCATTTGGTATGGTAGCAACAAAATCCCTGCTGTACAAATAATAATTTCTGACAACATCCACGCCGATGATCTTTATTTGACCTAAACCCACTCCCCACCAGTCGTCTCTTTTGGCAAGAATTTTTTGCGCCAAAATAAAGGCGTCGAGTGTTCTGCCTTTACCTGAGCTGTCATTTCCTGAAAAAATATTGATCAATCGTAAAACGATAAAACTGTTTTGAAAGAAAAAATAAATGACCGCGGCTGCCAGTAAAAGAAACCCTCCGCTAAAAATGATCCCGTTTAATATCCTTCGCTTTTTTGTCAATGAACGGAAATAAAGAAGATAAGTGAATAGCCCTGAAATTACCAGGGCTGCTATTACTCCAAATGAAAAAGACAAGACATAAGGAAGAAGGATCATTAAAAGCAAAAGCCCTCCTTTGATCCTATTCTGTCCAAAAAGGTATTGAATCATGTAAAAACAAAATAAGGGCACCAGCAAAGTAGCATAATAAGATGCCTCGTATGTGAATAATTTTAATCGCCTGAAGTTGTTTACACCTTCGGTAAGGTTTTGTTCCATCCACATGATGCGGTACCACGGCGTGAAATATAAAATCATAGCCAAAAGGCAAAGAATAAAATTCATGATAAGCAGTTTCTTAAATATTTTTTCTACATCCCGGCAGAGTTTTAAAAAAGTGTAAGCAGCCTGGCAAAAAATATAAACCAGGCAAACATTAAGCAGGGAATAGAAATAAACTTTTCTTATAAGGTCAACATATAGAACCTGGACCAAAATGAAGGGAGCAAGAATGGCAATAAACGGAAGAATGATCTCCTTTTTTCTTTTTAATAATATCCATGTATAAAAAAAAGGGGCGAGCATAGCCGTATATGTTAACCCAAAGGGAAGAGCCACCGAGTTCACAAAAAAATAGACAAAAACAAAGGGGAAATACCTGTTTGTTTTCAAGACGACAATGATTGAGGTACTAATCTCAATCTTGAAATCCAACAGAATGGTTGCCTGTAAAGCAACTAAATAAATCCGGCATCCGATACATAAACAGACCCGGCAACCACAAGACTATGACCACAAAAACGCCTCAGCTATATGCGCCACCCGATGATATTGATCTCATCAACCTGTTGGAGAGAACCTACCTGTTTTTTCGCCGGTTCAAACTGATATTCATCATTGCTGTTATTGCCGGTGTTTTGTTGGGAAGCCTGGGATATTTTTTTTCGCCCAAATTATACCAATCGCGGATCATTCTTCATTCCTCTTATCTCACCAACCAGGAAGAAATCGAAATCATTAGCTACTGGGACCGGTTATTGAAACGCAGTGAATACCCATTACTTTCCAAAATGCTTAACACCCGTGAAGAAGTGATAAACAAAGTAGCCAGTCTTGATGCTGCTGAAATACAAAAAGATTACTCCTCTTCAAACCCAAACGGCTACTATGTGGATGTAAAAGTAAAAGACAACACTGTTCTTCCTGAATTGCAAAATGCGATCATTTATGGTTTAAATAACACACAATACGCACAACGAAAGTTAGCGGCCAGGCAAGAATATCTCACCGATCTAATCAACAGCTTAGCAATAGAGACCCGCAAGCTCGATTCTGCCAGGGACAATATTGCAAATTTTACAGGTAAAGAAAAAAATTCTTCGCTCGTAATGAACATAGCTGACATGAATAAAGAATTGGTTGGTATGAGTGAAAGAATTGAAGGTTATAAAGCTGAACTGAAATTTCTAAGCGCAGTGCAGGTGCTGCAGGAATTCATACCGCTAAGCACCCCCGTTAGCAGGAGTTTGACAGTTTCAATCGCTGTGGCTCTATTTGTATGCCTCGCAATCGCCTATGTTTTCTCATTGATAAAATATGTTGAATACCGCCTGAAACAAAGAGTAAAAGAAAATGAATAAACCCGGAAGAACCCTTTTAGCGACGACTCTTTTTGTCTTGTATATAACGTTCATTGCAAGTCTCTTTTTTTCTTTCCGGGCCGTGACAAGTATTTCCATAGTATTGATCCTGATTGCAGGTTTGATAAAAAACAAAATAGAACAGAACCACTTCTTCTATTCGGGGTTAAAAAATTATTTTCTTTTTTTCTGCTGCCTGTTCTTCCTTGCCCAGTTATTTTCTTTGGTATATACAAACAATCTGCATGAAGGCTGGAGAAATATCCAACTGAAATCAGGGCTGATCATTATACCTTTTACTCTTGGCTGCTGCGATTATATTGACGAAACAGTAAGGTGCAGAATTTTAAGATGGTATACCCTGATCCTTTTCACAGCCTGCCTTATTGCAATTGGATATGCGCTTAGAAATTATGCGAACACGGGAAACTCCTCCGTGTTTTTTTATCACACCCTTGTTTCGATCTATTCAGGGCATGCCATCCAGTTTTCAATTCTTGTGTTTATTGGTCTTGTGCATTTGTTTGAAATGCTGAAAAGAAAAGAGTTTATTTTCAAAAAATATTTTCATTTTTTCCTGGTCGCTTTTTTTTTATTTTTTCTTTTCCTGCTCTCCTCAAAACTGGTTATCGTTTTCTTTTTTGTCTACTTTCTTTTCACAATGGTCGGATCTTTTATAAACAGATCTGTCAACAAAAAATTTGCTACTTTTTCGATGATAGGTCTTGTTATCGTTTCCGGGCTTATCTTTTCCACACCCAATGCCATCAATAACCGTTTCCGGGATATTGCAGAAACGAATTTCAATTTTCTCAAAAAAGAAAAATATGACCCGGGAGAATACTTCAATGGTCTCGAGTTCCGGCTCCTTCAATGGCGGTTTGTACCACAAATATTAAATGAAAAAAAAGCATGGATAGAAGGTGTTGGCGTCGGTGATGCTCAAACGTGTTTGAATCAGAAGTACACGTTTGAAGACATGTATATTGGTTCGCCGGAAAAACATGATAAGGGATTTATAGGTTATAATACACACGATGAATTTTTAGAATCATTACTCCAAACCGGCTTGATCGGGCTTTTGCTCTTTTTATTGATGAGTTTGTCGCTGCTGAGAATGGTGTTGCGAGGAAAAAGAAACGATCTGAGGTTTGTTACCATTTTGCTCATTGCATACAGTTTTACAGAATCAGTGTTGGAATCACAGTATTCACTTTTCATCTTCCTATTCTTTCCATTATTCTTCTACGGAGGTAAAAATAAAAATCATAAGTGAAAACCATTTGGAAAAATACATGGCGCGTTCTTGACAAAAAAGAAAAAAAACGGTTCGCCATTTTGTGTGCACTTGACGTTGTGATCAGCATCATCGATATTCTTTCCCTTGCCTTGCTGTTGTGGATCATTAAATTTTACATTCAACCCGATCATAGCAGCCCCCGCTTTTTACCGGGTTGGCTGGCCGACAAGAATTCTGCCCTGTTCATTGCCGTTTTCTTTTTTGCTTTTGGATTGAAAAACGTTGCCGGGTTTTTTATAGTAAAGGCACAATACAAATTCATCAATGGGGTTGCAATAAGAATTTCTTACAATAACCTGTCCAACTACCAGCAATCAGATTTTGAAAAATTCATTACCACTGACTCATCCAAATTTATCCGCAAGATCAGCATACAGCCCTTTGAATTTTGCCAATACCTGCTTTCAGGCATTCAGCAGACCATTACTCAGTTTTTTTTAATTACACTCACCATCACCGCAATCATTTTATTCAATGCAAAATTGTTTTTATTCCTGTTGCTGATTTTATTACCACCCGTCGTGCTGGTATTTTATTTTATTAAGAAACGCCTTACCGCTGCCAAAAAACAAATTCAGTCAACCAATGAGAAATCATTCCAATATTTACTCGATGCATTAAAGGGCTATGTTGAAAGTAATATTTATGACAGGAATGAATTTTTCCTGAACCGGTTTATGACTGTTCGAAGAAAATTCAGTCATCATTTATTTGAGTCACTTAGTCTTCAAAGTATACCCGGCAGAATTATTGAAATTTTTGCTGTGCTTGGCCTTTTCATTCTCATCGCTATCGCCAAATGGAGCGGTAATAATGACGGCAGTGCGTTGATAACCGTTGGCGCTTTTATGGCCGCTGCTTATAAAATCATTCCCGGCATTGTGAAAATGATCAACATCTCCGGGCAAATGAGAGCTTATGAGTTTTCTATAAATGACCTGTCGCCAAATAAAGAAGAAATCAAAGCGAATCAAACAGCTCTTAATGACAAAATTGATTCTTTAGAATTCAAAAATGTAAGTTTCTGCTATAGTGCCCAACCAGTGCTGAGCAATTTTTCCTTTGAAATAAAAAGGGGAGAATTTGTCGGCATCACCGGTGACTCTGGAAAAGGAAAAACTACAATTCTGAATTTACTATTAGGTTTCCTGGCGCCATGTTCCGGCGAAATCATTGTAAATCGTCGCGACGTTAACAGCGAAGAAAGAAAAAAATATTGGCCAACGATATCTTATGTAAGGCAGCAATCTTTTTTTATTCATGATAGTGTTCGGAGAAATATTACCCTTGAAGAAGAAAAGTATTACAAAAAAGAGTTGCAACAGGCAATGGAAGTTTCAGGGCTAAATGAGTTTTTATCCAAATTCCCCGAAGGAATCGAAAAAACCATCACCGAAAACGGAAAAAATATCAGCGGGGGACAACAACAGCGTATCGCCATTGCCAGGGCAATCTATAAAAATGCCGATCTTATTTTATTAGATGAGCCATTTAATGAGTTAGATGAATGCTCGACAATCTCACTGTTAAAACATCTACGGGAATTATCTTCCGGGGGAAAAATGGTAATTATGATCAGTCACGATAAACAGAGTTTTTCATATTGCGATAAAATCGTTTCGCTCGATGAGCAATAAAGAAACTTTTATTATTCTTACACCCGGTTTCCCCAAGTCTGAAGCCGATACGACATGTTTGCCATTACAACAGAATTTTGTACGAACGCTAAAGGAAATCCTTCCTGATGTCAGGATCGTTGTCTTAAGTTTTCAATATCCCTATCATGAAAACAGTTATAACTGGTTTGGCATTACAGTGCTCCCTTTTAACGGGAGAAACAAAGGAGGCTTCACAAAGCTGTCATTGAGGAGAAAAATAAATTCCATTCTAAAAAAAATTCACGCTGAAACTAATATAGTAGGGCTTCTTAGCTTTTGGTATAATGAGTGTGCTTATGTTGGAAAAAAATTTGGCGAGAAATATGGCATCAAACATTATTGTTGGTTGCTTGGGCAGGATGCAAAAAAAGAAAATAAATATCCAAAGTTTATTCCCCCAAATGTAAACGAATTAATAGCGCTGTCTGATTTTCTGCAAAACGAATTTGAAAAGAACCATGGTGTAAAGCCCAAATTTGTAGTACCCCCGGGAATTGACGAAAGCTCTTTTGATGCTTTTCTCCCAAAAAAAGATATCGATCTTATGGGTGCCGGATCTTTAATTCCTTTGAAGCAATATGATATTTTTTTAGAAGCTGTCGCCGAAATAAAAAAGCAAATTCCCGTAGTAAAAGTTCTATTGGTCGGCGAAGGAACCGAAAAAGAAAAACTACACTCGCTTATAACCAAACTAAAACTTGAAGACAATGTAACGCTGACCGGTGAATTGCCCCATGCCGAAGTACTTCAACTCATGCAAAGAGCAAAAATCTTTTTACATCCATCTTCTTACGAAGGATTTGGAGTTGTTTGTCTTGAAGCATTGTATTCACGGGCAGACGTAATAAGTTTTTGCAAGCCGATGCAACAAGAAATTCCCCATTGGCATATTGCAAAAACAAAAGAAGAAATGATAAGAGAAGGACTTGAGCTTTTGAAAAATAACGATCCCGATCATTCATCCGTTACCCCGTTTCTGATGGAGGATTGTGTCAAATCGTTTGTGGAAATTTTCTGTTTACAGACCAATAATGCTTTTTTGAAAACGAATTCAGCCGAATAGCGGGTTAAACAATGTACGTCATTAAACCTGCAAATCTCCTGCATACAATTGCCACAAGGCAGATCTGAAGAATCAAGAAAAGAACTGCGTTCACCTAACGGTCGTGACCAATCACTCCTCGTGCTGCCAAACAGTACGAGAGTTGGAATTCCCAAAACCCATGCAAAATGCATCAGGCCTGAGTCTTCACTCAATACAAATTTTGTTTTTTGAACAATAGCGAAAGCCTCGGATGGCGTCGTCTCTCCAATTATACTGATCATTCGTTCACACAACTTTCGTTTTAAAAAGGCTGCTTTTGATTTAATGAACGAAGTTCCCAAAACCAAAAATTGAGTGTTTGGAAATTTATTCAACCATATCTCTGCAAAAGAAATATAATTTTCCACGGGCCAATTGCGTGTTGAAAATGCTCCGGCCGGATTTAATATTACTATCTCACTTATCCCGTCCCATCCATTTTTTGTAAGAATTGTATTGCAATCAAAATGATTTTTAAAATGGAAATCAGAGGCGATTTGCGTCTGAGCGGGTTCTTTTTGCTTTATGCCATTCGAAATTTTTTGAAGATTAGCAAAAGACCCCGCTCGCACTTTAGAGTTGATTTCATTTTTTCCAAAACCAACTGCCTCAATAGTCAATCGTGTCCTTTCACCTGCCGCCGCAGGAGAAAAACGGTCAAATGTTGACCAGGCCGCGGGACGAATTGTCTTTCTAATTATGTCACTCAATTCATTATTCTGCAAGTCAATCACTATGTCGTACCGTCGCCACAACAACCTGGGCAAAAGAAACAATGCATATAGGATTTGTGTTTTAAGATTTCTGCCTCCCCGGATTGAGATGACTTTATCAAAAAGAAAAACATTCTTTGGAATATCCTCACACTCCTTTCTCGTTAAGAAATCGAGTTTGGTTGTGCCGGGCAGTGAATGACGAAGATGTTGCAAATAAGGAAGTGTAATGGTTACATCACCCATTGCCTGCAACCGAATAGCAAGAATCCTTTTGGGTGGTTTATTTTTCGTCCATGGCTTGGCCGAAGTTTTTACGGAATCATTTCCGCTATAATTTATTATCTCTTGCAAAACGGCCTTTGCTGTTTTTTTTAACGGAACAATGCTGAAAGGTTTATGTGACCATGCACGAAAAAAATTACTTCTTGCCATTTTTCTTTTTTTACGCAACAGGCAATCTTCACCAAAATTTATATATAATTTAAAAAGCGCCTCATGAACGACAGGTAAAGGAAGTTTCTTCTTATAAAATTGGATCATCGTGATTCCCAGCAGGTATCCTTTTATCCAGTTTCTTCCACTATCATTACCGCTATGCAGGCGACGATAAAGTAACGGCTCAAAAAGAATGACAGCTTTGAATTGGCCGGCAAGCTTTAAGATAAAATCAATGTCGGAAAAAGATTTTGCTTCGTCAAAACTCCTGACAATATTCAAACATTCTTTCCGGAAAATTAAAGAAGGCGTTGTTGTAGAAATTTCAGATTTAAAGATGCGAATAAAAATATCTCCATACAGTGATCCTTCTCGTTGCTTATAAAAAAAATCAATCGGCTGATCAATATTTTTGAAATTGAACCCGCCCGTCATCGAAAATCCTGCAGCCGGATATTGCTGGAATGCTTCGACCTGTTTTTCAAGTTTCGTTTCTGCCCAAAGATCGTCTGAGTCAGCAAAAGCGATCAACTCGCCGGCCGCTTTTTTTATGCCGATGTTCTTTATTTTTCCGTTTACGGCGATTCGCCCGGCTTTATGAAACTGTATCCGGTTATCATTTATTCCCGATATGATCTCTTCCGTGTTATCATCAGAACCGTCGTCAACAATGATCAATTCCCAATTTGAATAGGTCTGCCTTTGGATACTTTTGACTGTTTCTCCAATGAGTTGCGCCCTATTATAGGTGGGCATGACGATACTTATTTTCGGCAGCAACCTCGCCATTGATAAATTCGATTTAGTTTATAGTCTATGAACCCGGCAAAAAAATTACTTACTAAACTCAACGGCCTTCATTACCGGCAGGAATACCTTTGCCTAGCTAAAGAATCCTTCCCAAACTCCCTTCATATCTACCAGGTTAAGAACGATCTTGTCATCAATGATGTCACTGATCTGCACTTGTTCGTTGGTTATTGCTCTTTAATACTTGCTTTTTCTCGTAATAACCCGGGCATCGACCCAGATCAGCAAAACATTAAACTGACTTTCAGTCACAAGTCCTTACAACCAAACGAAAAATTGGAAAAAAAGGATGCTATCGCCTCCCTGTCACTGAGAATAATTAATAAAATTGAAGTCGATAATGATACAGTCCTGTTTTTCGAAGGAATACGAGGTGCGCACCATTTTATTTCCGGTTTTCACCAATCCGTTATTCAACTGTATAACCGGCTTTATAACCGGAAAACAGGAAATGTATTTCTCAATGACAATCTTTATACACAGATTCAAATCGCGTATGCTGCCCCAAGAAAGATCTGTTTAATCACGGTCGGTGAGAATGATTTGTACAACCATTTTCCCACAGACCTGCATGGCAAGATCACCGACAGGTATATCATTTCATTAAGACACGAAGGACTGGCCTGCAAACAAGTGGAATCTATAAAGCGAATTGTACTCTCGGATATGAATGTGTCTGCTTATAAAAAAGTTTACTCCTTGGGGAAAAACCACATGCAGCCGCTAAAAGAACAATCTGCTTTTGATTTTGGAGCTAATTGTTCTGATAGACTTCAGCTTCCCTTACCAAAAGAATTGATTTCATATAAAGAGCTTGAACTGGAGAGTTCTTTTACACACGGGATCCATAAACTGCTCCTGTTTAAGATCATTAATGAAAAAGAAATAACAACTGTGGCGGCCACGCTGACCCATATTCATAATTCGTATGCCACGTGGCGTTATAAACATCACATTTCAAGCAACTTCCTCCTGCGATAACCCGATATGATTAAACAATCGGCAGATAATTGATGAAGAAGGTTTTATTATTCAACCCCCGCAGCGCTAATTCAAAACCCCGCATTCCTAATTCGATCCTTTCAATAGCTGCGTCTATTGAAGGTTTGTTTGAGTACGTGATTGTTGATGGAAATATGGAAAAAGATCCTGCCGAAAAAATATTTGATCACCTGCAAAAAGGAATGTTCGGGTATTTTGGTCTTACCTGCATGCCCGGCCCGCAATTAAAACAGGCAATACCAATTTCAAAAAGAATCCGGCAGTTGTTCCCTGAGATTAAGATTATCTGGGGAGGATATTTTGCCTCTAATCAATCCACAGTTGTTTTGAATTCGGGTTACGTAGACTTTGTGGTAAACGGTCCGGGTGATAAATGTTTCCCTTCACTATTAAAAGCATTAGAAAATAACGAACCTATTGATGACATTAGCAACCTGATTTTTAAAAAAGGAAACGAGATCATCAAAACTAAAAAGGATGAATTATACAACCAGGATGAGCTACCTCCTTTTCCCTATGAAAAATTAAATAATTTTTATCCTGTTCAAAAATATCTTGGCAAAACTTATCTCGGCACGAAAACCATTGCTTACCACTCAAGTTTTGGATGCCCGTTTACCTGTTCGTTTTGTGCGGTAGTACCCATTTACAATGCAAGGTGGAAAGGAAAATCAGCCTCACTCATCTATAAAGACATTAAATATCTAAAAGAAAAATTCGGAGGAAATGCAATTGAGTTTCATGATAACAATTTTTTTGTGTCAGAAAAACGTGTCGTTGAATTTTCTCATCTCATCAGAAATGAAAACATGATTTGGTGGGGCGAAGGAAGAATTGATACGATTGACAAATACAGCGACGAATCATTGGCATTGATGCGTGAAGCAGGATGCCGAATGATATTCTTTGGCGCGGAAACAGGAAATGACGAGATACTGAAAAAAATGGACAAAGGCGGAACACAATCTTCGGCACAGATGCGGGCATTCGCCGCACGCATGGCAAAGTTTGATATCATCCCAGAATATTCATTCGTATTGGGCACACCCGCTGATACACCTGAACAGGCGATGAAACAAATTGACCAGGATATTGCTTTCATTAAAGAAATAAAATCCATCAATCCAAAAACAGAGATAGTTATTTACGTATATAGTCCTGTGCCTACGGAAGGTTCAGAAATGTATAATAAGGTTTTACAAACAGGATTTCGTTTTCCCGAACATCTCGAAGACTGGATCGGTCCTCATTGGGAATCATTTGATCTCCGGAAAAATCCATTGACGCCGTGGCTGACTGCAGAAATGATTGATAAGATAAAAGATTTTGAAACTGTATTGAATGGTTACTACCCCACAGTATCCGATGTAAAACTTAATAAATTCAAAAGGAGGTTTATTCATTTGCTGTCCTCAGTAAGGTACCGCACCGGCTTATATTGGAAACCTTACGAATTAAAAGCGCTGCAAATTTTGTGGAAATATCGTCAACCTGAAATCGAAGGGTTTTGAGCAATGAGAAATACCGTGAAATATATCGTGGGATCCACATGGCAACCTTTGCTTGTAAAGTATCTTTCAAAAACAAGAGGCTATCATTATAAAGATATTTATCTGCAGGTTCCTGCCTCTGTTTTTCATCCCGGGTTCTTCTTCAGCACACATTTGCTTTTAGATCAATTAAAAAATTTGTCGCTGGCTAATAAAAAATTTTTAGAACCGGGAGCGGGAAGTGGCTTTCTTTCTATCTATGCGGCAAAGCAAGGCGCAAAGGTCACTGCTACTGATATCAATCCCCTTGCGATAAAATGCATCAAAGAAAATAGTGCGAAAAATAGTGTGAAAATAAATGTGCTTGAGTCGGATGTTTTTGATGATCTTTCTCCGGAACCATTTGATGTTATCGCCATTAATCCTCCTTATTATAAAAAAGATCCGGAATCCCATGCAGACTATGCATGGAACTGTGGCCGGAACGGGGAGTATTTCCATAAACTTTTCACTCAATTGAAAAATTATATTCATTCCGCCACAATAATTCTAATGGTATTATGTGATGGCTGTGATATAAATATGATTGAATCGATCGCGAAGGAAAACGGATTCACTATGAAAAACATTTTCGTCAAACAAAATATTTTAGAAACAAATTTTATTTACAGCATTGAATCAGTATAATGGTCGCTACTGACAGTTTTGAAGATATTTATCTCGCAGTAAGAGAAAAGGAGAACCGTCTTTATTCAGATGAGCAGGTGAGACAGCTACCACTAATTAAAAAATCACATCCACATTATAAAGAATGGCTGATCAGGAAAAATTCACTTAACCGATTATCTCAATATCTCTCATATAAAAAAAGAGCATTAAATATACTTGAAGTAGGTTGTGGCAATGGTTGGCTCAGTTACCAGCTTTCAAAAATTCCAGGCAGTCATGTTGTCGGTATCGATATCAATAAAACTGAAGTTGACCAGGCTAAAAGAGTTTTCGCTTCTATCGAAAATCTTGAATTCCTTTTTGGAGAGATCATTGATGAAAATATCCACCAAAGAAAATTTGACATAATTGTGTTCGCCGCTTCTATCCAATATTTTCCTTCCCTGAATGAAATTATTCCTATGTCGATACAACTGCTGAAAAAAGAAGGAGAAATTCACATCATTGATTCACATTTTTACAGATCTTCTGAACTTGAAGCTGCCCGTTCCCGCACCCTTCAATATTATCATTCGCTTCAAATTTCAGGAATGCCCAAACATTATTTCCATCATTGCGTGGATGAACTGAAACCATTCGATCATAAGATCCTTTACAATCCCAACCTCCTTATCAATAAACTCGCAATTAAAAATCCATTTCCCTGGATATGCATATATCATTATGGTTAAACAATCATTATATCACAGCTTTCAGCGCTATCGCACATTGAAGACCGATGTTGTCAGGGCTTTACCCATTGTGATACTAATGCCGCATAGCGCCTGTAATTGCCAGTGCGTGATGTGTGATATATGGAAGGGTAATAAAAATCTGAAACAATTGCACGAAAAAGACATCCTCAGTCTGCTTTCTTCTTTGAAAAAATTTGGGACGCAAGAAGTCGTAATGTCGGGAGGTGAAGCTTTACTAAATCCAAAATTTTTTAAATTCTGTGAAATACTTCACAGGCAAAACATAAAGATCACCCTGCTTTCAACAGGTCTTACATTAAAGAGAAATGCCGAGCAATTATTGCTTTGGGTTGACAACATAATTGTGTCACTGGATGGAAACGAAGATATCCATGATCGTATTCGGAATATTCCCCACGCATTTCAAAAATTGAAAGAAGGAGTGCAGGAAATCAAAAGTAAAAATCCAAAAATCAAAATTACCGGCAGAACTGTTATCCATCGGTTGAATTTCAGGCACTGGTCTTCCATTATTGATGCTGCAAAAGAAATAGGTTTGGATCAAATTAGTTTTTTACCGGCTGATATAAGCAGTCATGCTTTCAATCGGGAGGTTCTTTGGAGCGAACAAAGGCAATATGAAATCCTACCTGATAAGGATGAATTGGCGGAATTAAAAGATAAGATTGAAAAAATCATTGAAAATCATGGTGCAGATTTTGAATCGCATTTTATTGCAGAATCTCCTGCCAAGCTTAGAAAGATCTATGAATATTATGCAGCCTTTTTCAACCTGGGTCCATTTCCCTTTAAAAAATGTAATGCTCCCTGGGTGTCAACGGTAATAGAAGCTGATGGCACAGTGCGGCCCTGTTTTTTTCATGAGCCGATGGGAAATATCAGGAATAGCTCTTTGGAAAAAATTTTAAATAGCCGGGAAGCTATCGGCTTTAGAAAAAATCTCGATATAGATACAAACAGCACTTGTACAAAATGTGTTTGCTACCTTAATCTTCCACCCCGTGCAAGCATAAGATAAAACCAATTGAATGTTATGAGCAGCATCTTGTTTACTCACTCATATTTTCTTCGCTTTGATCCGAAGCAATGGGCCACCAGTCAACCCTACGCTCCGCTTGGAACTCTATACGCCGCTTCATTGATGCGAGAAAATGGCTACCAGGTTTTTTTTCATGACTCCATGTTTGATGCAGATGCAAAAGCTATTCTTCCTGTTATAGAAAAGTACAACCCTGATTTTTTTGTGATCTATGATGACGGTTTCAACTACCTCACAAAAATGTGTCTTACGAATATGCGTGAAGCCGCATTCAAAATGATAAAGCAGGCAAAACAAAAAGGGAGTAAAGTGATTGTCTCAAGTTCAGATTCGACAGATCATTATGAACAATACTTAAACGAAGGGGCAGATTTTATCTTATTAGGTGAAGCAGAAGTGACCTTGCTGGAGTTGGTGAATAAAATTTCTCAAAAGCAAAATGATCTTTTTTCCATCCAGGGAATTGCTTTCAAACAAAATGACGCGGTGATAAAGACAACGAGACGCAGTGTAATGAAAAACCTGGACAGTTTACCGTTTCCCGCCTGGGATCTGATCGATATGGAACCTTATCGAAAAATGTGGATGACACACAAAGGTTATTTTTCAATGAACATGGGGACCACCCGTGGTTGTCCCTTTAAGTGCAACTGGTGCGCCAAACCTATTTACGGTAATCGATACAATTCCAGGTCACCGGAAAATGTAGTAAGTGAAATAAAAATGCTGAAAGAAAAATTTCGATTTGACCACATCTGGTTTTGCGATGATATTTTTGGATTAAAGCCAGGCTGGGTGCACGCATTTGCTGACCTTGTAGAAAAAGAAAATCTCCGTTTCAGATTTAAGATACAGGCAAGAGCGGACCTTTTGGTACAGGAAGAATATATCAAAGACCTTGCAAGAGCCGGCTGCGAAAATGTGTGGACGGGAGCTGAAAGCGGATCACAAAAAATTCTGGACGCAATGGACAAAGGTACTTCGGTAAAACAGATCTATGAAGCAACGTTCTTGTTAAAGAAACATGGAATTCATCCTTCCTTTTTTATCCAGTTCGGCTATTTAGGAGAAACGAAAGAAGATATCAAAAACACAATTGGAATGATCAATGAATTATTGCCGCATGAAATTGGCATTTCAGTTTCTTATCCCCTGCCCGGCACTTTATTTTATGAAAAAGTAAAAGCTGATCTGAAAGAAAAAACCAATTGGACCGATTCGGATGAGCTGGCATTGATGTTCCAAAATACATACCGACCCTCATTCTACAAGCAACTGCACAGTTATGTACACAAAACTTATCGCAAACATATCGCCCTTGAAAATATAAAACAGATCCTGACGAAACCAGTGACGGTTACTACGGCTATGCTCAAAAAAGCGGCATCGCTTATTTATTATGCGCCTGCCGCTTTTTTTGCCAAACAAAAGTTATCAATCCTGGAAAAAAATATTTCCGCATGAACGACCCTGTTGAAATAATGTATAAACAAAAAACAGTAGCCGCTTTTGATAAGCAATCCGCCGTTTTTGATAAAATTTATTCAGGCAATACAATTATCCAATACAAGAGAAAAAGAGTGAGAGATCATGTCGAAAAAATTATAAACCCGAAAAGCAGGATCCTTGAACTGAATGCCGGCACGGGAGAAGACGCTATCTATTTTGCGCAAAAAGGGCATCACGTACATGCAACGGATATTTCCGAAGGAATGCTAAAAAAGCTGGACGAAAAAGTAAAAAATAAAAAGCTTGAAAAAAATATCAGTTCTGAAATTTGCTCCTTTACCAGCTTAAATGAACTAAAAAATAAAAGCTCCTATGATCTCATCTTCTCCAATTTCGCAGGTCTTAATTGCACCAACGAACTGGATAAAGTATTGCAGTCTTTTTCATCACTTCTTAATCCAGGCGGAGCCATCACACTTGTTATACTTCCAAAATTTTGTCTTTGGGAATTTTTCCTTCTTTTCAAAGGAAAATTCGGTACAGCATTTAGAAGATTTTTTAGCAATAAAGGCCGAAAAGCTCATACCGAAGGAGAATATTTCCGATGCTGGTATTACAATCCCTCATTTATAATCAAACATCTGAAAACTGATTTTGACATTTTACAAATCGAAGGGTTGTGTACATTCGTTCCACCTTCATATATCGAGGGTTTCGTCGAACAGCATTCAAAAGCATTTAAATTTTTTAAGCGACTGGAAGAAAAATGGAGATCAAAATGGCTGTGGAGATCGATCGGCGATTATTACATTATTTCTTCCAGAAAAAAATTTTAATCAAAATAGCAGGGCCAATTATTTTTAATCTCGTCAATTCTATTTTCGTACATCGATATAATCTTTTGTTGAAAGGCACCCGGATCTGATTTTGAAAAATGTCTGCCTGTAACAAGATTCATCACTTTGCCTTTCAAGTTTTTTTGACCAAGCCTTCCTTTTTTTTGCCAGCGCCCGGTTGTCCATTTAAAAAGAAAATTTTCAGCTTTGTTACCCATACTTCCGTTAAAACAATTTTCCAGGATCTTTTTTAACCAAAAATTTTTGCGCTGTTCTCCAATGTATAATTGCTTTTCGTAACCCGGCAACCACTCTTTAGTCCATGCATTAGCATTCAGAAAATCATTTAAAACTAAGGTTCCGGCCGCCGGAATTAATGTAACGATCTCCGTTGCTGAATAAATATTTTGATCATGCAGCAGCAATGCTTTTTCATCAATGAAGTAATTCATACAATAAAAATGTTGCCTACCGAATAAAAAAGTGATTTTCTTAAAAAGATGTAGAAATGTTCGTGCTATCCACAAGCGATTGGCTTTTGTAATGATAAAAAAATCGATGTCTGCATTCTTATCTGCATAATTCTTGGAAAGAGACCCGGATATAGCGACAGATCTGACATAGGGAAACCGGTAAATAAATGCACCGATATTGATAGCTTTGGGCAATAGCTTTTTTGCACGAAGATTTCCTTCCAGCCTTCTTTCTATCATTGCAGCACTATCGTGAAGGGAGTAAAATTCTTTATTCTTAAAAACAATTTTTTTGCAAACTAAATTATATAACGCAGAGTTGAATTCCTTTCCAGATAAACAGCAATTCAAAAAAGTTTTGATCTCGGGTTCAGAGAGCGGATAATTAAAAATGTCAAAATAGATAAGTGTCTTTAAAAGACTTAACTCTGCTTTTTCTTTTGCCAATTTATGTATGTTGATCGCCGGAATCATGCAGATAAAAATAAACTTTACCGCGATCAGAAACTAATATCAAACGGGCAACTATTCGGGAATTTTCAGCGATTGGATTTCAGGAAAGCAATCTGAGAAAATCTGACTTTATCACTTATTGCACCTGCATAAAATGAGCTACCGCGACAGTCTCATATTTGAGCCACCCATCCGGAAAATCTCGCCAAAAAATGAAACTACTTTTGTCGAAGATTACACCAGCTCAAAAAAGACTTTCTATTTTTTCAAACGATATTTTGATGTCATTTTTTCTGTTCTTTTTATTCTCACAGTATTAAGCTGGTTATTCCCGTTAATCAGTTTACTGCTTCTCTTTGAATCAAAAGGTCCCGTAATTTTTACACAAAAGCGTGTCGGCAGGAACGGAAGAATATTTCGTTGTTTTAAATTCAGGACCATGATTGTAAATAAAGAAGCCGATGAACGGCAGGCGGAAGAAAATGATTGCAGGATCACCAAAATTGGAAAACTTTTACGCCGCACAAATATTGATGAGTTCCCTCAATTCATCAACGTTCTCATTGGCGATATGAGCGTTATTGGTCCGCGACCACACATGTTCTCAGATTGCAATCGTTTTTCTTTTGTCATACCTTCTTATAAATTCAGGGCACTTGTTCGCCCGGGCATTACGGGGCTGGCTCAGGTAAAAGGGCATCACGGACCTACACCTGACTACGACAATATTTTTATGCGTTATCACTGGGATGCTGAATATATTCGCAATGCAAATTTCTGGCTCGATCTCAAAATAATTGCCCTTACTTTTTTAAACGCCTTTTTAAATTTTCTCTACATCACAGGTTTTCTTCTTTACCCAATAAAGAGACATAAGTTATAATTACATGTAGCCCGACTAATACTATTGAGCGTTCCTTGCCTGCCTTCCGATAGGCAGACATCGCACTCTTCAGCGTTCATTTTTCTGATCATCTTTTCTTTGGGATTTTCCTTCATTCATTCTATTTTTGCTGCCCTTGCAAATTTAGCCGGTGAGGTGGATGAGTGGCTGAAATCAACGGTTTGCTAAACCGTCGTACGGCCTTAAAGCTGTACCGAGGGTTCGAATCCCTCCCTCACCGCTTCCATACTCTTATTTTTTTACAAAAACCCGCAAATTAAATGTTTACGGGTTTTTTATTCGGTGAGTAAGACTGGACCTCTGCATTAGTTACTACACCTGACAAATTGTTTGTCGTTACTTGTGCGTTTAAACTAACAGTGAACAAAAAGAAAAGAATAAATAGCCGGAAAGATTTCCGGTGCACATAAAAGCATGGATAAAGGTTAAAAAAGGCTCAAAGAAAAATTAAAGCACACCTGTATTGCACTAATAGAATCTTGCTTTTATTAAATAATGCAACGCATTAAGCTAAGGATCGAATTTATATAAATTAATCACATAATAATTTTTACATTTGTCGCAATAGTAAATCATGATATATGCCACAGTATGTAACAGATTTTGTGAGTCTGCTTGATAATAAAAGCAACATTATTTTTAACATGACGCAGGAAGAAGCTTCTGCAGCCATCATCAGCGGTGATCCTGTCGCTGTAGGAAAAATTGACGGTCAGTTTGCCATAGTTGAAAAAGTGGGCCAACAGGTTTTTATGGCACGTTCACTTGGCAGACCTATGCGTTATTTTCTTGCAAAACAGGTTTCGGGACCGTTGCTTATTGTAGCTGAACGTATGGATGAGATTTATGAATTTCTCAAACAAAAAGAACTGCACCACCAGTTTCACCCTTCCTATACGAGGATGGTGCCCGCACATCACGTGGTAAAGCTTGAGGTGATCGGGTGCCCTGACCCCAATCCTGTCTATACAAGATTTTTTGAGCCGGAAAGAAATGTGCTTCCCGCAGATATCGATGCTATCGGCAAAAAATATATTGAAACGTTAGCCAATGAATGCCAGAAATGGTTATTGTCAACTCCTGAAAAAGAACCCATCGGTGTTTTGTTTTCAGGCGGCATAGATAGTGGCTCCGTGTTTTTAGTATTATATCATCTAATGCTAAAACTTGGCATGTCGCCACAAAGATTAAAAGCCTTTACGTTATCTGTAAACGGCGGTCCTGATGCAGAGCAGGCACATCAGTTTATGGACAAACTTGGCCTATCACTTTTCCTCGAGGTAGTTGAGGTGCCCCTATCAGCTATCAATTATAAAGAGGCAATAAAAATTATTGAAGACTATAAATCACTCGACCTTGAATCCGCGACAATGGCAATGGCGCTCTGCAAAAAGATAAGAGAATTATATCCCGACTGGAAGTACCTTGCTGACGGCGATGGCGGCGACGAGAATTTAAAAGACTATCCGATACAGGCAAATCCAGAATTGACTATACGCAGCGTATTAAATAATATGATGCTTTACCAGGAAGGATGGGGCGTCGATAAAATAAAACATTCACTCACTTACTCAGGCGGACAAAGCCGTGGCCATGTTCGTTCGTATGCCCCTGCAAAAAAATATGGACTTCAAAGGTTTCAGCCCTTATGCTTTACCGAATGTAATTGAAATTGCAGAAGGAATTCCGTTCATAGCACTCACCGACTGGAAAGAAGAAGCATTGTATGCGTTAAAAGGAGAAATAGTAAGCCGGGGGGTAAAAGCTGTAACCGGTTTTGACATGCCCGTCTTTGAAAAAAGAAGATTCCAGGCAGGTGCCGTGTCTGAAGATGGCTTTTCAAAAGTTTTTGGTGGCAATGAAATAGAATACAGAAATTACTTCCATTCTTTGTATGCATGATGAGTACGACAGCCGTACAATTATTGAACTTCGTTCCAAAAAGAATAAAGTAGATCCGTTTATTCCCTATCACTTTCTGCATGAAGAAGAACCAGGTTTATCCGGCGGTATTGAAACTGTAAATACCATTTTTCTTTCTGGTAAGGAATGTACATTTAAATGTTTGATGTGCGACCTATGGAAAAATACACTGGATGAAGCGACTCCATTAGGAGCGATTGGTAAGCAGATTGATTATGCACTGGAAAGATTACCACATGCAGATGTTATCAAATTATATAACAATGGGAATTTTTTTGACACAAAAGCCATCTCACCGGAAGAATATCCAGCCATTATTGATCGCATTGCAGATTATAAAAGAGTTGTTGTAGAAAATCATCCAAAACTTTGCAATAACCATTGTATTGAGCTTAATGAGATGCTTAATGGCAAGCTTGAAATAGCGATGGGTTTGGAAACGATTCACCCTGGTGTTTTACCAAGATTGAATAAACAGCTTACCCCGGAAGATTTTAAGAACGCTGCTAATTTTTTAACCCGGCACAAAATTAATGTGCGTGCTTTTATATTATTGAACCCTCCTTACATAACTGATCCTGAAGAAAGCATTGTCTGGACGTTACGGTCAATACAATTTGCTTTTGAATGTGGTGCCGCCCGGTGTTCGGTTATCCCGGTAAGACCCGGTAATGGAGTAATGGATGTGCTATGGAAAGAAAATAATTATATACCACCAACATTAGCTATGCTGGAAGAAGTTTTTGAAACAGCTTTATCATTAAAGCAGGGACAGGTATTTGTTGATACATGGGATATTGGTTTTCTGTCTAAATGTTCGCTTTGTTTTAATGGAAGAAAGCATCGTCTTGAGCAAATGAATCTCACACAAAAAATTCTTCCTCAAATAGAATGCAGTTGTAATTCTGGTTATGCCTCATCCATCTCATCACTATGATATCGCGATAGCAGGCGCCGGCTTTGCCGGCACATTGACGGCACTTTGCTTAAATGAATGTGGCTTTAAAATCTGCTTGATTGAAAAAGACAGTCATCCCCGGTTTGCCATAGGCGAATCTTCTACGCCGATTGCTGATATGATCTTGCGTTCGCTTTCATCAAAATACAATTTACCATGGTTGTATGATTTTTCAAGATATGGAAGCTGGCAAAAAACACATCCTGAAATTGTGTGTGGCATAAAGAGGGGGTTCAGTTATTACAAACATTATCCCGGTAAAACATTTTCGACAAATGAGGATCATTGTAACGAATTGCTGGTTGCGGCAAGCATAAGCAATGAGCTGTCTGATACCAATTGGCTACGTGCAGACGTCGATGCTTTTCTTGTAACAAAAGTGAAAGAAGCAGGTATTGATTATTTGGATGAAACAGAAATTATATCTGCCGTCAGAAAAAATAATCAATGGGAGCTTAATGCAAACCATAACAGCAACGCAATGGTCATTCATGCATCATTCTTTATTGATGCAACAGGAAATGGAATACTGGCCGATAAATTGTTTTCCGTAAAATCTTCGGCGGAAGGTTTTCTTACCAACTCATTTGCCGTATTCTCTCATTTTGATAACCTGCCACGGTGGATGGATATTTTGCACGAGAAAAATATTTCGACCAATGACTATCCTTACGACGCGGATAACTCTGCCCTGCATCATGTGTTGGACGAAGGATGGATATGGTCACTGCGATTTAACAACGAACGCACAAGCTGGGGCTTTGCATTAAATGGCAATGATGCTTCACTGCATGCAATGCAAACACAGGAAATATGGAATGCTATGCGGGCAAAATATCCTGACATAGATCGTATACTTAAAGATGCCAGGCTTTCATCTCAGCCGGGAAGCATTTTGCGTTCCGAAAGATTACAAAGAAAATTGAAAACATGCTTTGGAGAAGGCTGGGTAGCCATGCCACATACGGTTGGCTTCGTTGATCCGCTTTTCAGTACGGGTATTGCTTTTTCATTGGGAGGCATTGAAAAAGTTGTTGAACTATTATCGGCAAATTCCAATTTTGATCAGCCATTATACGATCAATTAAAAGAATATGAAAAAACGATTTTTGAAGAGCTGAAATTGATTGACCTGCTTGTTGGCGGTTGTTATAAAACAATGAAACACTTCCCGCTTTTTAATGCATGGTCTATGCTGTATTTTACATTTACGATCTTGTATGAACAAAAACGCCTGAAGAATATTCCGGTAAAATATTTTCTTGAAGCAGATAACGCTGAAGTAAAAAAGATCGCGGATGCTACATATAAAGATCTTATTGAAATAACGCAACAGGAAAAAATATCTCTGCCGGACATTAAAAGGTTTGCCAATGGAATAAGAGAAAGAATAAACCCTTACAACACTGCGGGTCTGTTAAATCCAAAATCTAAAAACATGTACCATCATACTGTAGCGGAATTATGATTCAGCTAATCACTTATTTATTTCCGGCCAAAGCATTTTTAGTTTGCGGTTTCAACGCATTCTTAAATCTGTCCGTATTGATCAATCTTGTATTGTATTCTTCCTGGTACTGCTTATGTTCAGCATCCGAAGGATAATTTATCTTAAAAGTATAGGGATAAGAAGGCATATTATGGAAAGGTAATGGTGAAACTGTCTGTCCGTATGCTGTATTCAGATCACCGTCTTTAACCCAACCTTCACTGTAAATAAGAAAATCTCTTTTCCATCCCTTTGGCAGAGGCGGCAGCGTGGATGCATCAAAGTCAATACTTATCTCGTCACCGCCATCTGCAATGACGTACTCATCGTCCGCTTTCGTCAGCAATGGCAAAACATTACCGTAACGGGTATAATATCCCGTGAGATCTCTCCATTTTTGACCTTTGGTTGTATTATAATAATCGCACCAGTGCGGTCCGAATGGTCCGCCTTTTGTATACATTGCTGAATAACCCCTGTAAGCAATATTTGCATTCAACATGGTAAGATCATTCATGGTAACCGGTGCTTTTGATAAACCGTTTGAAAAGAAAATCTCATCCCAGTATATCTGCATGTTCGTTTGAATTCTTATTCGCCTGTCGTTAGGTGTAAGAAATTTTTTGGAAAGATCTACAATCACCATCTTATCCTTTCCCATTGGAAAACCAATATTCGGAATAACCGTTTTCCATTTTCCGTTTTTATCTATTACCTGTAATGAAGGCGGATGTTGACGATATTTACTTGCCTGTGCCATCGAGGTATTAATGCTGGCATCACTTGGAAATATCCAACCTCTCAGGAAAAGATAAAGTTGATCGTTTGAAGCTTTATTACCCAAATCAAGTACAAGATCATGATCCGATGCAAGCCCCTGGAACTTGCCTAAATTAAAATTGGATATATATTGAAAATCGTATGTTTTTATTTTATCAAGCACATCATCACCATTGCCGTCCGTAGCCTTAACAGGATAATGTTTATCAGCTATGCTAAATATTTTTTTACCGGGATAAGGCGGTGCTACAAAACGCTCGTCAGCAAAAACATTAATTGAATCAGGATGATCAACTGCAGTCAACGCGGCTTTGTCAAAGTAAACAGCTTCCCAAAGTTCTTCCGTTATTTTAATTGAATATTTATTATCCTTCGGTTTAAGGCTTTCACCCGGAATGAGCAGGTATTCTTTGGATGGGCCGGAAAAAGCGTAAGTGGTATCTGCTCCATGAATTGCTAAAGGCATCCCCAATGCACTTCTCCACAACATATCTTTTACAAATTCATACTTCTTGCCGTTCCATGCAAAAAGGAACGGGCAGGAGCCTTTCAATTTCTCTTCTTCAATTAATTTCTGTCTCGCGGAAGGATCTTTTATAAATTGAGGTGTCCCGTTCGGCCAGATAATGCGTACCGCATCCAATGAATCACGCATACCAACTCCGAAATTCGTTAATGATCTTTTGATCGTTTTCAATTGATACAGATCACCGGATTTTAATTCAACCTGGGCGCCAATGCCTAAACGGTTATTTTTATTATTGCCATAGGCAAGACCAGTTAATTGCATTTGCATAAAGTGGTTCAAATTACCACCGTCATTTCTAATAAGATAAAGTCCACCGGGTCCTGTTAAAAAGATATCATCATCGCCATCTACATTAAGATCAACTATATCGATATGCTGCGCCTGCGTTATGGTTGCCGGAAGCATTGACGAAACATTACTAAATCCTTTTGTTGTATCGTTATGAAATAATTGAATGCCTGCTGAACCATCGGTACTTGTACCGGCAACTAAAATATCTTCGTGCCCGTCATCATCAAAATCTGTAAAGGCTACACTGGAAACATTTATATTTTTTAATGAATTGGAAAAAAGCTTCGAAACAGGATCTACCATATAATGAGTTCCTGTGTTCTTTAATAAAAAAGCGTTTCCTGATCTGCCGCCTGCAATAAACAGGTCAGGCATTCCATCATTGTTATAATCGCCAAATGCTACCGCACTCCCGTTGTAGCCGCCATTTTCAAGCTGTAAAGAATCAGTAAGGTTTTCAAATTTAGAATGCCTGTCATTATTAAATAACTCCACAGAACCATTTGCAGGCACAGCCGCTATGTCCAGATCGCCATCAAAATCCCAGTCTCCAAAATCCATGTCTTTCGTTCCTGCTTCATTTGCGGACAGGTTCATCACTTTCGCCTGTTCCGTAAAAGTTCCGTCATCATTATTGCGAAAAAATTTATTTGCACCTTCACACGCAACATACAGATCAAGATCACCATCCTGGTCGAAATCGGCAATTAAAATTTTATTACCATCATTAATATTATTTAAGCCAATATCTTTTTTTATTCTCGAAAAAGTGCCGTCTCCCTGGTTCTTGTATAGAACAATACCTTTTCGGGTAGAAATAAAAAGATCCTGGAAACCGTCATTATCATAATCGGCAAAGGCCGCTGCCAATTCCTCTCCGTTAGCATCAATACCTGCTGAAGATGTAACATTTCTGAAATTTCCCATGTCCCTTGCAAAAAGATATTGCTTTGAAGACGATAAGCCTGTATGGAAAAAGCTCGCATATACATACATGCTGCCAGTGCCGTCATCATCTGCAACAGCCAACACAGAATGTGTAGCATTTAAATTAGCATCAACGGATAAACCAAGGCTTGCCGTTGCATCTGTAAATTGTATATCCGCCAGGGAAGGGTTTTTATTTATTTGAAAGCCGGCCTGGCTAAAGCGACTGTCCGTGAATTCAGAATAGCCTGCAGGCAATTTCGGCAGTTCTATCTCCTGCATACTTTGCGCATAATCCCGGGTAACCTCAATGAACTTATGAAATTTTTGTATATAAGTTACCGCCTGTTGCGACTTGTTGTTTTGTAACAACGCAGTTGCTTTTTTATAAGTAGTATCTGCGACCAAAGAAAAATCCGGCGTAATCTTCTTAACACTTTGTAAATAAAAAAGCGAAGAGTCAGCTTTGTTTTCCCCAGCCAGCAATTCAGCCAATTGCAGCCTTATCGCGATATTGGATGGACTAACACTTAATATCTTAAGTAAATTGAATTTTTCACCAGCATCATTATTGTTTGAAGCAGCCAATCTTGCGAGCTTATAATAAGCAGCGGCGTTGGCAGAATCAAGGGTTAAAATTTCCTTCGCCTCTTTTTCTGCGCCGGCTTTGTCATTTTTTCTGATCAGGGTTTCAGACAAGATCAGTTTGAGATCAATATCCTTTGGCTGAATTTTTAAACCTGCCCGTGCTTGTTTTTCAGCTTCATCAAAATTGTTTTCAGTCAAATAAAGCAATGACAGATCGGTATAATTAAAAATATTGTTTGGATCAGTTTTAATAGCTTTTTTAAATGCAGCTTCTGCCTGATCAAAATTGTTTTCATTTAAATATGAAAGAGCCAATGCGTTAGGATTGGTATTATTTTCGGCTTTATCATTTTTTGTTTTGCAGGATTGGAATACTACCATGAATAAAGCAAAAATGATGAAGCAAAGAAAATACGAAGCAGATCGATTAAGCATGAAAAGAGTTTCTAATAACAGGCGAAGTTAATTAATGATATTACTGTGACAAAGACTGTTATTTATTTTCTCTACGTAATTGTATAACTCTCTATGTAATATTATAACTTTACCCATCATCAGCACATAAAAATTGTTTGTTTTAGATGAAAACGAGAAAGCTTGCGAGAGTAATTGCTACTGTATTGTTTGTCGGCTTGCTGATAACAACATTGATCGCATCCCGCTTCAGGGGATTTGGTTCAAACAGTTATTCCACATTCGGGCAAAAAGAAACCGCTTTAAAAAAGTTTGGGTTTTACCTGGAACCGGTAAATAAAGCAGCGAATATAGAATTCAGACATACTTGTCCTGATGTCGATCCTAAACTTAACCACATAAAAATGCAGATCGCGTCAATGGGGGCATCGGTTTCTGTTTGTGATTATGATAACGACGGATGGAATGATATTTATTTTACTAATAGCGGCACAGGCAGCATGAATAGTTTGTATCACAACCTGCACAACGGGAAATTTGAAGACGTTGCAGCAACGTTAGGAGTAGCAGATGTAAATAAAAAAGGAACCGGCGCTTCTATGGGAAGTGTGTGGGGAGATTTTGATAATGACGGATATAAAGATCTTCTTGTATACAAATGGGGTAAACCTGAGTTATTTAAAAATGTAGATGGGAAAAAATTTGTGGATGTTACAGAAGGGAGTGGCTTACCGACATGGATAAATTCCAATTGTGCAGTTTGGTTTGATTTTAATAACGATGGATTACTAGACTTATTCATCGCTGGTTACTATAAGGAAAATTTTCACCTGGATAGTTTAAACACAACCTGGATAATGCCTGAAAGTTTCCGCTATGCAAATAATGGCGGAAGAAATTATCTTTTGAAAAATATGGGCAACGGAAAATTTCAAGATGTAACTGATGAATATGGATTAACATCAACCAAATGGACACTTGCAGCAGCTGCGGCCGACTTTAATGGAGACGGTTATCCTGATCTGTATATCGCGGATGATTATAATGTGGATGAATTCTACATAAGATGAAGGTGGCAAAAAATTTATTGAAAAAGGAAAACAGGCTGGTATTGGGCATATTCCTAAAAGCGGGATGAATGCTTCATTTGGAGATATTAATAATGAGGGAACATTAGGAGTCTATACCACAAATATTACCGAGCAGGGTATTTTAATACAGGGTAATAATTACTGGCAATTAAAAACTAAAAGTACTGCTGACCCTTCGTTTGTCAACCTTGCGCAAATTTCCGGTATCGAAAATGCCGGTTGGAGTTATGGAGCACAATTTGGGGATCTAAATAATGACGGGTATATGGACCTCTATGTTGCCAACGGATTTATATCAGCCAAGAAAAATACTTCTTACTGGTATGACTATTCGAAAGTGACCGGTGGCAATCGCAGCATTATAGGCGATGCTAAAAACTGGCCGGATATGGAAGGCAAAAGTCAATCCGGTTATGAGCAAAACAAAATATGGTTGAACAACAGTGATGGTTTATTTGAAGATGTGTCAGGAAAAGTTTGCCCTCCCGCTACATATGACGGTCGTTCTGTTGCTATGGCAGACTTATGGAACAGGGGTTGCTAGATGTTATTGTGGCCAACCAAAATAATATCCCGATCGTTTATAAAAATGAGTAAGCAATGGCAATCATTGGATAGACTTTGATTTGCAGGGAACCGTTTCCAATGCTGATGCGATCGGTGCGAAAGTGGAAGTAGAGTGGGATGGTAAAAAACAAGTTCAGATCGTCACCGGTGGCATAGGATTCTCATCACAAAACCAACACAGGCTTCATTTCGGGCTGGGAAAAACTAATAAAGTAGACCAGGTAACGATCTATTGGCCTCCGGCAAAAAACGATCATTACCAACCCGCAAGTTGATCAACTCTATTCAATTAAAGAAGGAAAGATAAAAATACAATAAAACCGATAACGGTTAAGCTCACAAACACGGATAAAAGATAATAAACATCTGAATATCACTATGCCATGGATAATTAAAAAACCGAAGGGCTTTTTCCAATATGTGCCACCAGCATTTATCACCTTGCTTTTATTGATTGGGCAATTAAGCTTTGGCATGCTGGATAGTTATATACGAATCGTTATTGTATCAATTTGCACAGCGATGATTGCCGAGATCATTTTGGCAAGATTGATTGTAGGTAAATGGAAAAGTCTTGCAAGCGCTTACATCTCCGGAATCAGTGTTGGATATTTTGATACGGTCAACTACGGTTTGGCCATATATTGTTACTGCTGCTTTTCAATTTTGTCTAAGTATGTCTTACGTTATAAAGGAAAACATTTATGGAACCCCTCCAACTTTGGTGTTTCATGGATGCTTTTTTTTGTGCCCATGGATGTGGCAGGATTAAGCATTCAATGGGGAAGTAATTTTTTGGCGATGGCCGTGATATGGATCTTGGGGCTGGCATTATTGTTTACCGCGCAAAACGACTTCATGTTACTGTTACCTATGTTTTAAGTTTTGTTTTTTTTGCCTATCTCAGAAGTATTATCACGGGTGATACATTTTTGGCAGAAGTTTCGCCGCTTACCGGTCCGATGTACCAGTTGTTCATATTTTTTATGATGACCGATCCGCCAACATCTGTTTCTACAAAAAGAGGGCAGATATTGGTTGCATTTCTTGTCGCCTTTGCGGAATTTATTCTAAGACTAAACAGTTTTATTTACGCACCTTTTTATGCGCTGTTCCTCGTGGGACCAGCAGCAAAATTTCTTGACCTGAAGTTTAACACAAAAACGCTGACGCAAAATAATTTTCTTTTGAAACGAAAACCATCCGTTTAATGAGTAATCCGCCTGCGAAACCGGATACCTTACAATTTCTTCCAAAGCAAATGTTCAGGAAACGTATGCTGCTATTTTTTGCTCCCGTTTCACTGGTGTATATCATTTGGTTTATTTACATGATGTCTACCGGCGGATGGAGGCTTTTTGTTCACTATTACTATATGACGATTACGATGGTAGCAGGATCTTTCATTGCGGGAAGCAGTTCTGAAGGCGGTGGTGCCGTAGCCTTCCCGGTTATGACGCTACTTTTTAAAGTTCACCCGGCTGAAGCAAGAAACTTTACACTGGCCATTCAAAGTATCGGAATGACAGCAGCAACCCTTTGGATCATTTCAAAAAGAATTAAGATCGAAAAAAAATACCTGTTGTATGCTATTATAGGTGGTTTACCGGGCATCGTATTCGGCAGTTATTTTATTGCGCCATATACTTCTCCACCTTATGCTAAAATGTTATTCGTTTCATTTTGGCTAAGCTTTGGCATTGCTCTTTTCGTTGTCAATCGTTTTCGAAAAAGAGATGTTCATGAACAACTGCCGCAGCTAAGTGCATCGCAAAAAATTGAAATGATAATTATCGGAGCTATCGGCGGTATGCTCAGTTCCATTGTAGGAACCGGAATTAATATTTGCACGTTTTCTTATGTAACAATGAAGTATAGGTTATCAGAAAAAATTGCAACGCCTACTTCCGTGATCCTGATGGCTGCAGACTCCATCATGGGTTTTTTATTGCATCTCATCTTTATGAAAGATATAGAGCCTGTAGTATTTAGTTACTGGAAAGTCTGCATTCCTGTAGTAATGATCGGTGCTCCGTTGGGTGCATTCGTTGCAAGCAAAGTCAAAAAGGTCCATCTTGTATATTTGCTGTGTACAGTAATTCTTGCACAGTTTATTGGTGCTATTCTGATACTTCATCCTACAGGTAAATTGTTATACTTTTCAATTGCAAGTTTTCTTGCCGGCATAATTATATTTTTCATGATAACGAAGAAGGTCAACAAAGGTGGTGTGCCATACCATCATGAAAGAATGAATGAAAGTGAAAAAGTAAAAGGCTTGCCCGGCCTGTTGGATTGAACCGTGTTCTCTTTGTCCTGTTTCTTGCGGGGTTGGCAACAAAGTTTCCTGATTCAAGAAGCAATGCTTCTGCAAAAACATGCGAAACCAAATAAAAATATAGGAATGAAAATTTTTAAACCGAATAACGCAGACGAAAAAATTACTTTCAGAAGTAAGTTCGCATTTTGGATTGGCTTCTTATCCGTCGCCGGAGGCGTAGCGCTTCAGCTTCCTATGTACACCAATGCTGCCAATATGGGTTACCGACTGGTTGGTATGTCCATGAGTACCGGCATGTGGTTTGGAATGGTGCTTGTTGTATTGGGTCTAGCTGTTACGTTGTACAGCCTTATCCCTCCTTCAGCCGCAAAAGAAAATACCGATTATAATCTTAAAGTACGTGCGTTGGATGATGCACCTATTAATAAAACGCATATCGGCTTGTTATTCGTTATGGCTATTGCAGTTACCCTGGATGTAATGAAGCCAACTATCCTGTCATTTGTTGTGCCCGGCATGGCAAGAGAATATGGACTTAAATCACCTGTCAATCCCGGCGGAACTATTCCTGTTGCGTTACTCCCTTTGTGTGGAATTACAGGAACTGTAATAGGTTCTTTTTTATGGGGATGGTTAGGTGATAAAATTGGGCGCAGATCTTCCATTCTTATGGCAGGCATAACTTTTATTGCAACAAGTCCGTGTGGTTGCATGCCCCAGTTTTGGATGAATTGCATTATGTGCCTGTTAATGGGTTATGGTGTTGGCGGTATGTTGCCAATTCTTTTTACACTTATGGCGGAAAGTATCCCTGCAAGACACAGAGGCTGGCTAATGGTCCTTATCGGCGGTGATATTGCAGGTGCTTATATTATTACAAGTGCTTTAGCTTCATGGCTTGTTCCGCATTATACATGGAGAATACTTTGGCTTATTGGTTTTCCTACCGGCTTCATGCTTATTTTCTTAAATCGCTGGATTCCTGAATCACCAAGATACCTGCTCAATCACGGCATGTTTAAAGAAGCTCAAAAAGTAATGAAGCGATACGGTGCAGTTGCTATTAAAGAAAAAATTTTATCAACCAATATCGAAACAAAGATCAAAGATCAATTCAAACAACTTTTTCGTCCGCCTTTTTTAGGAATTACAACTACTGTAGCATTGCTTGCATTGGGAGGGGGATTTGTTGAATTTGGATTTGAACTATGGATACCTTCGAATCTGCAGCATCTTGGATTCACAAGTGCAGATTCTTTTGCCATACTGCGTAATGCAGCCTTGATAGGTTTTCCGCTCAATTTCCTTGTAGCATGGATTTACGGTGCCTGGAGCAGTAAAAAAACAATTATAGCACTTACACTTTTAACGGCGGCATCTATGCTGGGTTTTTTATTTGCAGGCAATACAATTGTACAGCATAAAGTATGGCTCTATGTGTTACTGATTATCCCTATTTGGGGCATTAGCTCTGTGATATCTATTCTTTCTGCTTATGCCGCCGAGATTTATCCAACTCGAGTACGTTCGCGGGGGAGCGGCCTGGTTGCAGGTTTTGGCAAATTTGGCGGTGTGCTGGTTATCGCTCTTGTAGTGTTTGCCGTTGCCCCGCCATCCATCGCAGCAACAGCTATTATCGGGGCCGTTCCGCTTGTATTGGCAGCTTTGTCAATTATTTTTTTCGGAGTAGAAACAAGAAAACGTCAGTTAGAAGAAATTACAGCCGAACAACTTGCAAACACTTCAGTGACTGCAGAATAAAATTTGATTATTTAAAAAAGATAAAGTTTTATTAGCATTACATACGGCACTCAAGATTAAAAAAAGTCACTTTTATTAATGAATCAAAGCGACTAATAAGTAAAAGCTTTTCTTAGTCAATTTGAAAAAGTATGTAAGGCAAATCAAAACAACATATGCCGGAATATGGAAAAGGTTCTGCTCCGGGATGCTGACAAATTTATTGCATATCCCCTTAAAGGCTAACTACAAAAATAAATAAATGCTCATATCAAAGTCTATTTTTCGCCTGTTCAACCGTTCTCGTAATGTCCTGGAAGTCTTCTTTGCTAACAAATGCATAAGAGCCAGGGTCATTTTTATCGAGCTTAAGATAATAGTTCCATCCGCTTTTTGACGAATAAACCCCTGCCATCAGGCCCCCGCGGCTTACAAACTGATATTCGGTATAGTTGTCTCCCGGCGTACTTAAAGAAGACAAAAGAAACTTTGCAGATTTGAGAAATGCATCCACCTCATCTGAATCCAGGTAATTAAATTTAGTTTCTGTGCCGTTATTTTTATTAACGACCGTTGTATTAAACTTGATGCCGTCAATCGTCGCGTTGTTCATTACATCGCTGATCTTTAAGATTTCAAGTACAACCTTCCGCGTCGAACCCACCTTAGTAAATTCCCTTTTTAATAAGATTGCCTGTTTTCAGCGAAAACAATTCAACTTTTGATTTTCCTCCACTATCGGGAACAACCTGTGCAAACAAATCAACAATGAATTCTTTTTGCAAATTTATTTTCGCAAAAAAAGATCGTAACGGAAAGTTACGATCCTAAAGTATTACTATTTTATTCGGAAAAAATGTGCCTAATTCTATCTTTTGTGGCTAATAAATATCATGGATCTTACGGTCATCAGCGCTTATCGCTAAAGAAATATCAGATATTTTTTGACGGATTTCCTCGAGTTCGTGCATAGGTCTTTTCTTTTCAGTTCCGTCGAGAAGCTCTTTTGTAAGTTTTAATAATTGTTGTTTTAAAGTCTCCGTTTCTGAATTCATGTGTATAGATTTAAGTTATAAAATTATTTTTGCCTCTTATTATTGATTTACATTTACACGAAACACCGGTTATTTTTTTAAAATTATCAAATTCAATCTAGCTCAGCATTGTTTGAGTAAAATTAGAATAAAATTAAAATTTCATTAGAGGACAAAAACATTCCTCCAGATAATTGAATTTTGAAAAAATCAGGGAACCAAAATAAGAAAAGGAATAGATTAAATTGAGATTTAATGAATTTTGTAAAGAATTTCAGATCAGTTTCTAAGGCAATATTCGACAAGATTAGAAATGAGCAGCTTAAAAATAATTTACTTCAGGCCGTTCCGTTTTGGGTTGCTTCATTGCTTACAGGATTGTTAGCTGTACTGTATACCCGACTTTTTTCTTATGCAGAAAGGGGGACGTCCTACATCGTTCTTCATCATTTATGGTGGTTATTTATAATAACTCCGGTATGTTTTGTACTCTCATGGTGGGTGGTTGTGCGATTTGCCCCTTATTCCAGAGGAAGTGGCATTCCCCAGATAATGGCATCCATAGAACTGGCCACACCAAAATATTTAAATAAGGTCAACAAACTACTTAGCATTCGTATCATCGTTGTAAAAATTCTTTCCAGCCTTATTATGGTTTTTGGCGGCGGTGTGATAGGACGTGAAGGACCTACTATACAAATTGCCGGGTCAATTTTTCGAAAAATACATTCGTGGCTTCCCAAATGGTGGCCAAAGATTTCGAAAAAAAATATGATCATGACTGGCGCCGCTGCCGGGCTGGCCGCTGCCTTTAACACGCCTCTTGGAGGAATTGTATTTGCTGTGGAAGAATTGACCAAGACACACATCAACTATTTTAAAACAGCCATCTTTACCGCCGTTATCATTGCCGGTCTCACCGCCCAGGGCTTATTGGGACCTTACTTGTATCTCGGATATCCGAATGTCTCGCACATTTCTTCTTATATATTTTTTGCTGTGGTTCTTGCCGCAGTTATCAGTGGTCTTGCAGGAAGCGCAGCTGCAAAAGCAATCTTACAATTATTACGGTGGAAAAGCAGCTTTAAAAAAATGCAACAACACTTGCTCTATGTAATATGCTGTGCACTGGTCATAGCTCTTGTTGCTTATTTTTTGGATGAAACGATATTGGGTTCAGGAAAATCCCTAATGACAAAAACTTTATTTACAAATGATAAATATGTGCCATGGTATTCAGCCGGTTTTCGTTCCATAGGTCCAATACTATGTTTTACTACAGGCGCATCCGGAGGCGTTTTTGCACCTTCTTTAAGTGCGGGAGCAAGTATAGGCTCCGTTTTGTCGGGTTGGATGCACTTATCTGCTTCAAACACTAATGTTGTTATTCTTGCAGGAATGGTGGGCTTTCTTACCGGCGTTACCCGCTCACCGTTTACATGCGCAATTCTTGTCCTGGAAATGACCGATCGTCATAATTTAATTTTTCACTTGATGCTCGCAGGCATGTTCGCAAGCTTCGTTTCTCTTGTCATTGACAAGCATTCGTTATATGATCACCTAAGCGTTGACTACGCACATGACATTCAACATGAAGAAGAAAAGCCAATGATAGTGGAAAAAGAAACCTGAAATTCTGTTATTTAGTTTCTTCGTCCGCATAAGTTTTAATGGAATTCTAATCCTGTTTTAATGAGTCCTTTGGAACCGGGAGTTATATTTTTTAAACACCTATTTAAATCTAATTACTATGTACGAAAAGAGACTATTCATTATTTCAAACCGGTTACCTGTAAACATAGAAACACATAATGGAGAATTGGTGGTCAAGCCATCTGCCGGGGGATTAGTAACCGCTATTAATTCGTTTATAAAAAATAATGCGGCAGATAATACGAATTTTTCCAATATTTCATGGGTGGGAGTTCCAGGCTGTAGTGCACAAGTATGGTCGAAAGTTCGAACCTACCATTCCGGCAGCGGAGTTTGATTACTTGCCGGTATTTATAACTAAGTCGACTTATGACAGGTATTACAATGGTTTTTCCAATGCAGTTTTGTGGCCGCTGTTCCACTATTTTCCTTCCTACGCAGAATTTGATCTGAAAGATTTTGACAGTTACATAGACGCTAATTCAGCATTTTTAAGTGTGCTGATAAAAAATATCCGGCCGAATGATTTTATCTGGATCCATGATTACCATCTATTACCGTTAGCAGAAATGATAAGAAAAGAAGTTCCCGGTGTTACCATTGGGTTTTTTCTTCATATACCTTTTCCCTCCTATGAGATCATAAGGTTAATGCCCAAAAAATGGCAGGAAGTGATTATGCGCGGAATGCTCGGAGCAGATCTGATAGGATTTCATACGATGGACTATACCGCTCACTTTCTTGAGTGCGCAAGAATGGTCCTGGGTCTCGATCATGAAATGACTGATATCCGTTATGATGACAGGTTGATCAAAGCGGATATATTTCCGATAAGTATCGATTATGAGCGTTTTAATAATGGTTATGATGACCCTGAAATTCGAAGTGAACGTGAAAGCATCCTGCAAAAATTCGGGGGCAATAAGATCATTTTTTCGGTTGACAGGCTTGACTATACAAAAGGCGTAAGTAATCGTTTGCGGGCGTATGAATACTTTCTTTTGCATAATCCAGACTATCACGAAAAAGTGGTTTTCATTCTTGTTGTCGTGCCTTCGAGAGATACGATCTCAAAATATGCCGAAAGAAAAAAACTGATAGATGAAAGCATCAGCAACATCAATAGTAAAATAGGAAATGTGCATTGGCAGCCTGTCATTTATCAATACACTACTTTAAGTTTTGAACAAATGATGTCCATGTACACAAGTTGTGATGTGGCAATGATAACGCCGATGCGGGACGGAATGAATCTTGTGGCAAAAGAATTCGTGGCAAGCAGAAAAGATATGCAGGGAGTATTGGTGCTTAGTGAAATGGCCGGTGCAGCGAGAGAACTGACAGAAGCGCTTATTATCAACCCAAACGATACAAAGGAAATGTCGGAGAAGATCAGGTTAGCTTTTGAAATGAGCAAAGAGGAGCAGCACAGGCGAATAGAGCTAATGCAAACAAGAATTAAACAGTATGATGTAGATGCCTGGGCCGAAGATTTTCTGACACAATTAAAAAATATAAAAAGGAAGCAGCAGGATTTTCAAATAAAATTCCTTGATGATATCTCAAAACTGATGATGTTTGATGAATACAGTAAAGCAGAAAAAAGGTTATTTCTCCTGGACTACGACGGCACACTGGTTCCTCATTCATCGTTGCCGGAAGACGCCATTCCGGGGCCCGCTTTACTTGAATTACTCGAAACCATTTCTTCCGTTCCGCAGAATGAAATTTACATCATTAGCGGAAGGGATAGTCATACGCTGGAAAACTGGTTTCAAACACGGAACATCAATATTATTGCAGAGCACGGCGCCGCTATCAAACGTACTAATTCAGGATGGCACAATTACATCACGGATAACCAGGATTGGAAACTTACTTTAGGAAGAATCATGGAAGGATATGTAAAACGATGTCCCAATTCTATAGTAGAGGAAAAGGAATTTTCAATGGTATGGCACTACCGGAATGCAAATTCTGAACAAGGAAAGTTAAGAGCGTTTGAACTGATCACTGAATTAAACCAATTTGCACACAATCTCGGCTTGCAGGTGATCAGGGGAAATAAAATTGTGGAAGTTAGAAACCGCGGTATTGATAAAGGAAAAGCGGTAAAAAATATTCTTTCACAAAAAGAATATGACTTTATTCTTGCCGCCGGCGATGATCTGACAGATGAAGATTTCTTTCGTGTTTTAGCAGACAACAAAAAGGCTTTTACATTTAAAATAGGAAGCGATGCCTCTTTTGCAAAATACAATCTTCATACACCTCAAATGATCATTTCATTGTTAGACACGATGAGCCATATAACAGAAATGCATAGCAAACTTGATGAAGTTTAACTGCTCGAATTTCGGATCGACGCCTTTTCCGGTGGCTGTTCGCCGGTGTTGTCCATGTAAATTTTTTGAGTGGGATAAGCAAACTCAATCTGTTCATTTTCGAAAGCTTCAAAAATCGCAAGATTAATAGCCTGCTGTTTATCCATGTATATATTATAGTCTGCGCTCAGTACGTAATATACAAATTCAAAATTGAGACTAAAATCAGCGAATGTAGAAAAATGCGCCCGGTCAAACCTTGTCAGATCCTGGGACTGTATTATACCCTTTACTATGCCGGGTATTTTTTTAAGTTTTTCCGAGGGAGTTTCATAAGTCACACCTATTGAAAAAACGATCCTTCTTTGTTCCATCCTTTTATAATTCTGCACTCTAGAGTCAGTAAGATCGGTATTTGACATAACGAGTTGCTCTCCGCCCAATGCTCTTATTCTTGTTGTCTTAATACCGATATATTCCACCGATCCCATTTTATCACCAACAATAATAAAATCTCCTATTTCGAAAGGTTTGTCAAAAAATATAACAAAGTAGCTGAACAGGTCTTTAAGAACTACCTGGGCCGCCAACGCAATAGCTACACCACCAATTCCAAGGCCGGCAACGAGCGTAGTAATATCATAGCCTAAATTATCAATGAGAAAAATAATTCCGACTATCCATATAATCACGTTGACGATGATAATAATGCCACGAGCCTGTTTTCGTTTTACATCTGCATTCTGTTGTTTACCGATGTAACTCGTAACGAAATAACCGATAAGGGCAGTAATAAGCTGGATGATAAAAAAAGTTCCGGCAGCGAGAATAGCGATGTTGATCACCTGCTCGGTCTTTGCGTTGAAGGAAAGATAAGACAAGCCGAAATAAACAGACAGCAAATAAAAAAACGGCACTACATATTTTTCAATAGCAAGAACCAAAAAATCATCAATAGTGGTTTCTGTTCTCTTTGCCCATTTTTTTAACTGGATAACCACGATAGCCTTTACAATTCGAAGGATAATGAACGAACCAACAATTATTGCAACTGCAATCGCCCAGTCTTTTATTGAATTACCCCAAAGAATATAATCCCACATTGAATTCATTGGCAACTATTTAAAAGCATTAATAATAAAGCGCAGCAAATACATCAGGGCAAAATTAAAAAAATCGAAGCGTTTTATTCCCTTTCCAAATTATTATAATACTTTTTTAGCGGGCATAGAAATTATTTTGTTGAAAAATAATTTAAAGACAAAATTTTTCCTTCTCATTCAATTGAATCTTCTTTTTCTTTATTCGCTCTGAGCCATTTAAATGTCCATACTTTAAGAAAATCATTTACTAAAAACCAGGCAAGCGCATATATCCAGATGTATGCTGCATCTTTCCAGCCAATTCCCGTCATAAATAACCCAAATACGGCAACTATAGTCGCAATGATCTGCGTAGAAAAGGTTGGAATGAATAACCTGGGAGAAGGCCATGGTTTTTTCCAAAAATGCCTTTCACTGGTACGTGTTGTGTAGAGAGTGGAATGTCCTGCAACGCTTAATTTTAAAAAGATCAGCGTTTGAATAAGCGATTGGGAAAAGCCCATTTTTTCAAGAATAAAAAATAAAAGAAATGAAGCTATAACGCCGGCAATGCCCAACACCGAAGAAACTGTCATCACTTCCGGCATGTTCCAACGCACAGGCGATTTACTTGTTTGTGCATTATCATAGGCGATCATCATGATCGGTATATCATTTAGTAATGCCAGCAGAATGATCATGATGGCAGTGACCGGGTAAAAATTAAAAACAAGTATTGATAAGGTCATAAAAAGAATTACTCTTACCGTTTCTGCAATACGAAAAGTAGCATAACTCTTCATTCGCTCAAATACAAGGCGAGCTTCCTGGATAGCATTTATGATCACGGAAAGACCGGGTGCCACCAACACCACATCTGCCGCCGCTCTTGCCGCATCTGTCGCTCCGGATACAGCAATACCTGCATCCGCTTTTTTTAAAGCCGGTGCATCATTCACACCGTCGCCTGTCATAGCCACAATGTGATCAGCTTTTTGAAGTTTGTCAATGATGAAATATTTATCTTCCGGCAATACTTGTGAAAAACCATCAGCATTTTCTATTACTTCAATAATTTCAGATTCATGTTTGCGAATATGTCCGTGTGGCAAATTAACTGAATTAAACTTTCGGCTAACCTGCTCTACTAGATCATCATTTAATGCCTGAATTTCTGCTTTACTAATAGAAGGAGAAAGTTTTTTTGCGACAGTGGAGCCAATGATTTCTGCAAGGGTCGATAATTCTTTGATCGTTCCATCATTTCGCAGTTCACTTGTATCAAGAATATTACTGCCAATACCGAGAAGCGAAGCTATTTCGCGGGCAATTGCCTGGTTATCGCCGGTGATCATTTTTATTTTTAGGCCAAGTTCTTTTGCCTGTGCTATTGTTGCTTTTGAATCTGCTCTTGGCGGATCATATAAAGGAATAAGACCTACAAACGAAAATGTTTTATAGGGATCTTTTTTTATTGCCACAGCAAGTGTGCGATAACCTTTGACAGCAAAATCATGGACGGTATTCTCTATTTTATTCTTTGCAGTCTCCTGTTCGCACATTCGAACAATAACCTGCGGAGCACCCTTAACAGCCACCCATTTTTCATTTCCATATGCCACTTCTGCTTCTGATCTTTTTATGATGGGATCAAAAGGAATGAATTTTTCGAGTTTGAAGGCCGCGATCTTATCATCCAGTTTCCTCTCATCAAATTTTTCAAAAATGGGTGTTTCAATGGGATCATTATTTTCTTTCCTGCTAGCCAGCACTGCATACTCATACAAGTCATCTTCAGTAAATTCATTAAATAAAGCCGGAGGCGCAACACTCATTTTATTTTGAGTAAGGGTTCCTGTTTTATCACTGCACAATACATCGACACCTGCTAACTCTTCGATAGCAGCTAACCTGCTTACAATGGCCTCTCTTTTTGCAAGGTTCATTGCACCGATAGCCATAGTAACAGACAACACAGCAGGTAATGCAACAGGAATTGAAGCCACAACAAGAACAAGAATGAAACGTAACACTTCGAGAATAGGATCGTGCCTGAAGAGTGAAACAATGATAAGTAGAATGGCGAGACCAATCGTTAACAAAATAAGGCCATTGCCAATCTTTAAAACTGCTTTCTGAAAATGACTTTTTTGTGTCCTGGTGGCTTTTACAACGAGCGCAGCTGTTTTACCAAAGAAAGTATTCATGGCAGTAGCCGTCACCACTGCTTCCATTTCCCCCATTTTTACAATGGAATTTCCATAAACTTCTTCCCCCGTTTTTTTATTGACAGGAAGTGATTCGCCGGTCAATGCTGCCTGGTCTACCTGCACATAATTTCCCTTTACTGCAACAGCGTCGGCAGGAATAATGTCTCCGATCTTCAATTTTATTATATCGCCGGGAACAATCCACTTGGCTTCAATACTCTGATAAACCCCATCTCTTTTTACCAATGCTTTCTTTGCAAGTTTTTCTTTAAGCACTTTTAAGGCGCTTAATGCTTTTGCTTCCTGGGCAAAATCGACAGCAACATTTACCAGCAGTAATATTGTGATTATGATAAAATCTTCCCACTTTGCAGCGATGGCGGATAAAATTGCCGCCACTTCTATCATCCAGGGTATAGGCCCCCAAAATCTTTTTATTATTCTTTTGAAGGTGCTTTCTTCAGTTTTCGGGAATCTCATTGAGACCATATTTTTCTATTCTTTGTTTTGCTTCCGCAGTAGTTAAACCCGTAGATAAGTTTGTATTTTGATTTTTAAGAACTTCTTCTGTGTTAAGAGATTTAGTCATACAAACATTAATATATCCAATTCAACGATAATCATAAATGACATCCATCAAGAAAGGATGATTTATTTTTCCTTTATTCTTTTAACCAACTTATCGCTTCCTCCATTTGGTTGGTCGCAAAAGTTCTCGACTGACCCGGCGTAAGAAAACTTAAAGCCTTTATGGTGTGATTCAGCCATTCTTTGTCGGAGAGAAAGGCAATCTTCTTCCAATCGCGAAAATATTTAAACCCGATCGCTGCATCATCCCATGCCGCGTGCAAAGTGAATTTTGCAAAACTCTCTGTTATTTCGAGCAGCATTTTAAGCTCTTTCGTTTTCTTTAATGCTGCCTCAACTACAGGATAAAGGACGGTTTTATAGTCTTCGTTTGTTACTTCACCTTCATATCGGAAGCCGATAATATTGTCGGGAAGATTTTCAATAGGTTTGATCATTCTTTATAATTTATTTTTTTATCGACTCTTAATTATTAAATGTTTTCCACTTCCAATTGCGCACTTCGGGCATGTCAAGCCCGTTTTCCCTGATGTATTGACCGTGTTCAATTAACTTATTTTTCATTTCCTGTTTCAGGTAATCTGCCCGATCTTCCAATTGGGGCAGTCGGTCAATTACGTCCTGCACAAGATCAAAACGATCCAGTTGATTTAATACAGTCATATCAAACGGTGTAGTGATCGTACCTTCTTCCTTATAACCACGCACATGAATATTATGATGATTGGTACGCCGGTAAGTCAGCCTGTGAATCAGCCACGGATAAGCATGAAAAGCGAAGATCACAGGTTTATTAACAGTAAACAATGCGTCAAAATCTTTATCATTCAATCCATGCGGATGCTCAGTCTCCGGTTGCAGCTTCATAAGATCCACAATATTGACGACCCTTATTTTTAATTCCGGCAATTTTTCACGCAGAATAGAAACTGCTGCAAGTGTTTCAAGTGTTGGTACATCACCTGCGCAAGCCATCACTACATCCGGTTCTGAATTTTCATCGTTGCTGGCCCAGGTCCATATCCCGATCCCCCTTGCACAATGAATAACTGCTTCCTCAATAGAAAGCCATTGCGGTGATGGATGCTTACCCGTCACTATTACATTTACATAATGCTCGCTACGCAGACAATGGTCCATCACTGATAAAAGACAATTTGCATCCGGTGGTAAATACACACGAACTATTTCCGCCTTCTTATTCGCGACATGATCGATAAAACCCGGATCCTGGTGCGTGAAACCATTATGGTCCTGCCGCCATACATGGGAAGATAGAAGAATATTTAGTGAAGCGATCTTTTTGCGCCAGGGAAGATGCGCCGTTACCTTAAGCCATTTAGCATGTTGGTTAAACATGGAATCTATAATATGAATGAATGCTTCATAACAATTAAACAATCCATGCCTGCCTGTCAATAAATAACCTTCCAACCAACCTTCACACTGATGTTCACTCAGCATTTCCATTACTCTTCCGTCTTTTTTAAGAAATTCGTCTGTGTTAATCGTTTCAGCTTCCCATTGACGGTTGGTTGCTTCAAAGACAGAGTTCAACCGATTCGAAAGGGTTTCATCGGGGCCAAACAACCTGAAGTTTCTTTGCTCTTCATTTAACTTGATTACATCCCGGATAAATTTTGCCAACACCTTTGTATCACCTGGTCCCATTTCGCCGCGCAATGATTTGAGTGCATAATTATGAAAGTCCGGCATGCGAAGAGCTTTCAACAATAATCCTCCATTGGCATTTGGATTAGCGCCCATTCTTCTTTGTCCCTTTGGAGCCAGTTCAGCCAATTCGCGGATCAAAGTTCCTTTATCATCAAAAAGTTCTTGCGGCTTGTAACTTTTCAACCATTCTTCAAGCTGTCTTAAATGTTCGGGGTTATTATGAATGTCTGCCAAAGGAACCTGGTGCGAACGAAATGTACCTTCGACTGGTAAGCCATCTACGAATTTTGGCCCTGTCCATCCTTTCGGCGTTTTCAAAATGATCATTGGCCATTGCGGACGCTCTTCATTATTTTTAACCGCATTTTCTTTTATCTCTCTTATTTCTTTTATCACATGGTCCAATGTTGCGGCCATTTTTTTGTGCATCTCCGTTGGTTCATTGCCTTCAACGAAATATGGTTTCCAGCCATAACCGAGAAACAAATTTTCTAATTCTTCCTTACTGATCCTTGCCAATATTGTCGGGTTAGCGATTTTATATCCATTCAAATGAAGAACCGGCAGCACTACACCATCGGTTACAGGGTTCAGGAATTTATTCGAGTGCCATGATGTAGCTAAAGGACCAGTCTCTGCTTCTCCGTCTCCAACTACGCAACAAACAATTAAACCGGGATTGTCAAAAACAGCACCGAAAGAATGACTCAAAGAATATCCCAGTTCTCCACCTTCATGTATAGAACCAGGGCATTCCGGTGACACATGACTCGGAATACCACCGGGAAATGAAAATTGAGTGAACAATTTTTTTAGACCCGCTTCGTCACGACTAATGTTTGGATAGATCTCACTGTATGTTCCTTCGAGATAAGTGTTACCAACCAATGCAGGCCCGCCGTGTCCGGGACCCGATACATAGATCATGTTCAGATCATATTTTTTAATGACACGGTTTAAATGAACATAAATAAAATTCTGTCCCGGCGTGGTGCCCCAATGCCCCAACAACATATGCTTTACATGTTCTGCTTTTAAAGGTTCTTTTAACAGGGGATTGTCGTGTAAATAAATTTGGCCTACAGAAAGATAGTTGGCAGCTCTCCAATACGCATTGATCTTGTTTAGTTGTTCCTGCGATAACTCTTCTTTAGGAGCGGCGGCAATCTTGTGTGTTTCCATCACTAAAAATTTTACAGTTATTGTATTGTCAATTTCAATTTTTGAAAGATTTGAGCAGCGGTTTTAGCGATCATTAATTCTTCATTAGTCGGGATCACATATACTTTTACAGCTTTGGCTTCCATTGAAATTTGAAATGCGTTCTTTTTATTTTGTTCTTCATCAAGCTCAATGCCTGAATAAAGAAGTCCCTCACAAATACGAGAACGAATGACAGAAGAATTTTCACCAATACCTCCCGAAAACACCAAAACATCGAGTCCGCTCAAAGCTGCAGTAAAAGCACCGATAGATTTTTTTACCTGGTAACAAAATAAAGCCACCGCCTCTGCTGCTCTTGTGTCATCATTTTCTATTGCTAGGAGATCATGCATATTCGAATTCGTTTCAGAAATACCAAGTAAACCGGATCTGTGATTAACCAGGTCATTGAATTGCTTTTCGTCCATTCCATTTTTCATAAAATACCAGGCGATTCCCGGATCAATATCACCACTTCTTGTACTCATTGCAATTCCGCCGGCAGGTGTAAATCCCATGGTAGTATCAATGCATTTGCCATTTTTAACTGCCGCGAGACTGGCACCATTGCCAAGATGCGCCAAGATGATTCTCTTATTATATACGTCACCAGTTTTTTCTTTAAGTTCTTCCATCAAATAGCTATAGGATATTCCGTGAAAGCCATAACGCTGAATACCTCTCTCATAAAAATTTCTTGGAATAGCAAACATCTTAGCGAAAGAAGGAAGTGATGTATGAAAAGTTGTATCAAAACAAGCCACTTGCAACAGATCAGGAAAATGTTTTTGAAACAGTTCTATTATTTCAATTTCAGCGGGGAGATGATCAGGATCGTATAAACTCATTCGATCTAATTCTTCCAGGAGCTTTTCATCAATGATTTTTGGCTGAGCATACTGAAAGCCATAAACGATCCGGTGGCCAATACATTTTATTGATTGTGTTTCTTCCTGTTTTTTTAACCAGCCTATTAAAAAA
>CAWCNR010000003.1:0-208051 GCA_963796995.1 uncultured Bacteroidota bacterium | reverse complement strand
GAATAAACGTTTTATTTTGCTGTAGGCTTTCTTCATATAGCCATTTGTCATTTGGCAGCTTTTCCAAAAAACTTTCCGGGTAATTCTTCTTGTTATTTAAAATTTTATCCCACATTTCTTTTGGGTTCTTAATAATAACAGGAAGTAAAATATTTCTTTCTCTAACTGCATGCCAGAAGGAACAGAGGTGCTCCTGCATTTTACCTTTTTCATCCGTGTATATAGCAATATGGTGATTGTTGCCGGGCTTAACATATTTGTAGTATTCAATATTGTTTCTATCGTCTTTGACTTTAATAGGTTCTACTGAGGACAAGCCTGTAAACATTCTGACTGTCTTTATCGGAATTTTTAAGACTTCGTTATACCATACAGGGTTTTCTTCAAGGTTTTTAAATGCTTCCTTTTCTTTGTTATTAAATTTCTTTAGCCTTTCTTCTATTATTTCTTTTATTTTTTTGTCAATAATAAATTCCGTATCCTTTGCTTTGATGGATGTGATTGGATATTTAATTACAACTTCTTCTTTATAACAGGTACCATATTCAAGAATTTTTGTTTTTTCTTCATCCAGATAAATTGGCTCTTTTTTTAACGAGGCTAATGCTTTTTTGATATTACCATCATGAGTAGATATGCGTTCTTCCACTTTTTCTTTAATGGAAGGCTTAAAAATCAGATGTGGGTTTTCAAACAAGTATTTTAATGGCTTGATTTTTTCAATCCGTTTGATTTTTCCGAACACACTTTCTTCGCTAAGAGGACCCTCTCGGAACAATAATACTCTTTTGCACTATCTGCTTTTTGCCGTTTATTCTGGCTTTTCTGCTGGCGACACCGGCCACCTTTTTACCTGGCTTAAAAGATATTAATACTTTATCAAGTTCATCCTTTACTTGTTGAGTTGTGAATGGTCGTTGAAGAACAAGATAATTTTGGAGCAGCGTATGTTTTTCTTTATATTCTATTGTTGCAAGTTCTACAGCTTTATTCATTTCATTTCGTACTTCGCTTGAGTTAAGAGTATTCATTCGCTGGATGAAACTGTATTAGCCCCCTAAATGGCTGGACTAAATTTGAAATTAAATTTAGTCACTTAAATTTAGGATTATGTCAAAGAAAAGAAGACAATTTTCTGTAGAGCAGAAACTGCAAATCATTCAGGAAGCCGACCAGGAAGGCGTCACTCAAACGCTTCGTAAACACAATCTTTCTCACAGTGTTTTTCTTCGATGGAAAAATCAGTTCAATAGTGGTGGTGCCGGGTCTTTAAAACCGCAGTACAATAAAATGGATCCAGAACTCAGGGCCTTGAAAGAAGAAAATGCCCGTCTCAAAAAGATCATTGGCAATCAGGCATTGGAACTTGAATTCAAAACCAAGCTTTTAAAAAAAAGCGATGCCTACGAACGGAAGCTGAAGGGCTTGTAAGAACTTTTATTCTCAAGGGAATATCTGCAAGGTTGGTGCTAAACTGGTCGGGAATAGGAGCCAGTAGTTTTTATTATAAAAAGTCAGGAGGACATAAAGGAATAAAGCCAAGCACGCATAGTGTCAATAGTGATGGCGAGCTCTTTGAAAATACGGTTGTGGTAAAAGATATTGAAAAAACATTACACCAGGAGTTCTGTTGTTATGGCTATCGCAACATGACGGGTGAACTGAAAGATCTTGGTTGGATCATCAATCACAAAAAGGTTTACCGGCTTATGAAAGAGCATAAACTTCTTTATGGAGGAAGAATCAGGCCCGAGCCTTTTAAGCGGAATTTTATTCGCTTTAGAACACCTGTTGCTACCCGGCCACTACAGTACTTGTCTATGGATATCAAATATGTTCATATCCATGGCTCTGGTTGAAACGCGCTGCTGTTAACTGTTATGGATATTTATTCCAGAAAAGTACTGATCCATTTACTTCGAAACAGTATTAAAAAGGGCGATGTGCTGGTGATGCTGTCACTGATGTTACTGGAATACAAAGCTGAAGGCATGACGCTGAGAAATGATAACGGATCACAGTTTATTGCAAATGCAGTGAGACAATATCTAAAAGAAAAAGGCATTTACCAGGAGTTTTCTCATGTTGCTACTCCTGAAGACAATGCCTACATCGAGGCCTTGCACTCGAATCTGCAGCGTGAAGTGATTGACCGATTTGAATTTGATTCCGTTTATCACGCTCAAATGATCATCGATCGGTATTACAGATGGTACAATGAAAAAAGAAGACATGGATCACTTAATGGAAAAACTCCTCAAACCATCTGGAACCGCTATTTTAATCCTAACCCTTTTGAATACTAAAAACTACTAAACTACCTTTGGAAAACTGTCCAGTTTATTGGGGGTTGATACAAAACCATGTTTTGTACAGGCGATCACTAATGCATCTAAGGCATGATGACGATGATCATCCCGCTTACTCCAATTTTTGATTTCTTCTTTCTGATGCTTTCTTTTTCCGTGATCGCTCTGCCACTCTTTTATTTCTGTTAACTGCAGGTCTTTATATTTGGGTAACTGAAGTTGTAATAGCACATCTTCCCATCCCCACAGTCTTCTCAAGTTGGCGGTTACGTTTCCTTCTGTACTATATACATAGCTGCATACCCTTTGTAAAATTTGTTTTGCTTTTCGGGCTATGTACGCCGATTCTCTTAGCTGACGATCAATGAAATTTTCCCAAAGCCTTTTGTCGGTCTCTGTTTCCTTTTTCTGTTTTTTTCTTTCGAGGTATTCATTATAAGATGTTTTTAGCCGTTGCATCTTGCTATAGGAAAATACACCTCTTGCATACCAGTCGTCAACGCGACTAATATAAGCTGCTAATGCCCCCTCGCTTTTAGTGGCTATATAGTCATACGCGGTAGCATTTGTTTTATCAGTATTACACTTTCTATGCACAAGTACTTTGTTGGTTTGCGAATCATCAAAAAGCAATGCCTGGGGTATGATATGGTCTACATCAAAATTGTCACCTGCTAATGCCTCGCCAAGTTTAAATGATTCACCACAATAAATACATTGATTGAGAGCTCTGCATTTCATTCCACTTTCTATCCCGTGCCGGAAAAATGAACTTATATTTTTGAATAAATCGTTTTGTTTCTGGTAGCCCGAGCTCACGAAGTCTTTTGGCAATTTCTTCATTCAGCTTTTTGTTTAATGAATTTTGTTTATCGGCATCATTGCGTTCATCTTTGCTTTGTTTTAATTCCCTGACCAATTCTACCCTTATCTCATCCGGTTTGCCATATTGTTCAATGATTGCGTTCACCAGATTAATCATCTGGTTCAATATTTTTTCAACTACCGGTTGGCGCAAGCTGTTTTTGGAAAGATTTTCTAAGGTATCCGAAGTGCTTATATTGGCCTGCTCATCTTTTGTAAGACTGTCGCTGTGGTTATAGCCAGCCAAACTGCTGGCGTCAGCGTAATTGTAACCTTGCATTAAATAAGGCAATATCTTTCGCATGGCTTTGGCTGACTTATCACCAAATGATTGTTTTGTAAAATCTATTTTAGCCAGTGATTCAGATTCCTCATCAGTGAGGCTAAATTTTTCCTGCAATGCTTTTTTGCACTCATCAATATCTTTGATAGAATAAATAGTATGCCATAGCTGATAAAATTGTTCTTTTTCAATGAGAGGATCAATTACCTGTTTTTCTATCTCAGCTAAAACTTCACCAGTTTTTTTATCAGCCAAAATCGCTTTATCATTAAGTTGCTTTGTTAATGGATGGAAACTAAGCAAAGTTTTGTCTTTGATTTTAGATTCGACTTCAGTATATGTTGTATTTCCTTTTATACCTTTTGCGAGTTGTTTATTCAGATAGACATTTTCCCTTTTAAGGTCTAATATTTTCAATAGCTCAGTATGTGTAAGCAGAGTATGGGAGTTAAGGTATTCCGCTATTTCTTTTTTTTGTTGGAGGGTGGGAAAGTAATCAGCCCATTTATATTTAAAGCCTTCTGGGTTTTTTATTTTGAGCGAAATATTATTTACATTTTCCCAAACCCTGCATAATTGAAATAGGGGCGAACTTCTTGGCGCTACTTTCGGCCCTGTGAATAGTACATTACCTTTTTCGTCTTTTCTGTTTTGGCCTTCAAACTCGCATACGCTAAGGAGCCCTTTTTGGGATTTTAGTTTTCGCTGAAAGTAAATGATCTCATTCCTGATTCTGTCAACTAATTCATTGGTTAGTGGTGCATGGTGTTTCTTCTGTTCATTGCAAATAGCATCAAACTCTTCTATATAGGCTTCCCTGGGGAAAACCTGTTCTTTTATTCTGTAATATTTATCTTCAAGGAGTTTATTATAAAAGTATTGTCCGACAGTTAATCCGGCATCTTTTATTTGCTGATGCCTGCCTTTAACAGTCGCTACATATTCTGTATCTTTTTTATCCATATTGGCATCGCTGCGGCTACTTTTATATCCCCTTTTTTGATTCAGATGATAGAATATCCGGCCTAATTCTTTTAATTCAATTTTTTCTTTTAGGGCCTTATTTCTTAATCCATACAACTGCAAAGAGGTAAGCTCCATGAGACTTTTGTCAGGCATCATGTTATTTTCAATCAAGAACTTTGTTAAGTAGCTTCTTCGAAGTTGATAGCGATCATATCCTTTCCGTTGTGTACGTTTAATTGTGCGTTTTTGATTTTTTGAAATTGCATTACCCGTACTGAATTCATCTTTATCGTCTGTACTTAGGGGAATGATACGGCTACCTAAACCAAGAATTGACCGCTTTTTTTCTTCTTCTTCGCTGATTATAGCCCATCCAATCGAAGTAACACCTAAATCAAGACCCAAAATTTTTTTATTCATATCGCTTTTATTATAAACTAAGTTTTACTTTTGCAATGAAGCAAATCACAATAAGGATTTTTCCGTTGAGAAATCATTTACGCAGCCCTCGTCGTTTATCGGGGGCATTTTTGTTACTCTAAAACACCAAATTCCCAAATTCCCAATTCCCGCTTTTGTCTTTACTGACAAAGAGCTTTATTCTTGCTAATAGTTTTTATATTTTTCTTTTGAATCAATGACATTTAAAGCAGCTGCGATTATATCAAAGTCGCTTTTTTTTCTATGCTACTAATCAGAGTGCAGAATAGTTCGTTCCAGAATTTACTCAGTGGCTAAACTATCAGGAGAATTAAGGTACAAATTTTATAAGATCGCAAACCTACTTTGATAAAAATATTTCAAAAGCTCCTTTAGCCGCTACCCGCTTTTTTGCTTCTTCATGATCAAAAGCATAAGCATCCCATTTGCTTGTTCCTTCATTTTTTTCCAGCCATCTTTTTATTTCTTTATGCTCCATGTGCAAAGGATCATTGATAATTGTTTTCAACCGTGCATAGCCTTTTGATCCGCCGCAATCTTCAGGCGGGCAGGCTCCGCGGCCAGTAACACATGCGGCACGCAGCCATTCCGCTTCCGTAATTTTTTCAACAGTAATCAGGTGGTTCCAGTTTTCACCAAGCCCGCAGGTGTAAACATATTTTTGTTGTATCGAATTAAATATAGCAGTAAGTTTTGTTTCGCTGGCATCCAGTTGTTGAAAGGGGCGATAAATAATGCCATTTATAAATTTGTCGTCAGCGCAAACAAAATAATTTTCCACTTCATAATCATTCGCATCAATCAGAGGTTCAAAGGCATTCTTTGGCTGGAAGCGAAAAGGGTTTATACCAAAAAAATCTTGCCAGCCAAACGCTGCCTGTATAATTTCATGAAGTTTGAAAAAGCTAAAATGTCCCGGTACTATAAGTCTGCGCCATACCGGTGGCCTGCAAATACCAGGAAGCTGAACTTTGAATTGAAAGGTCATAAATTAGGCAAACTACGGGGACAATTAAAAGGTACAAATTTTATGGTAAAGAGATTATTTTCTATCTTTAGCTCCGGGGTTCAGATCAGCGGCGGATTGCATATCCGCTTTGCGATGGCTGAACCTCTTTTAATTTAATGCCTTCATTAATAGAAATGTTTATGCTATTGCCATAAATAAATCGGGACTCTTAAAAAAGAGTCCCGAAACCATTAACCATATACTCCTTATGCAAAAAGTATATCTCTAAAAGTAAAACATTTTTTATTTTTTCTCAAGCATCTTCTCAAATGATGCAATCTGCTCATCTTTCTCTATAATCAGTTCCGCATATAGTTCTTTAACCTGCTCGATATTTCTTTTTCTGTTAATTCTTCTTTCAGCATTTTTATTGCCTTTCCGGTCAGGCGTTGATAAATTTTTCTTCCTTTATTTTTTTGGGGTAATGAACGATAAACAGCAGATGCAATTACAGAAGCCTTTGCAAGCCATCCTGCATATTTCATCGTTTCTTTAAAAGCAGCGTCTTTTTTTACCCGCTTTCCTGTTAATGAGCTTTTACTGCGGGCATAATATTTATCATCCAGTTTGTAGAAACAAACATTACTGACCGTTCCGATAATTTTTATTGTCCCGTCTTGTTTTGCCATCTTCGCAATAAACGAAAAATTCTGCTTTTCTGAAAGGGTGTTTCCACACCTTTCTAAACCAGGTTTTCACCATTTAGCACGAACCGCTCAAAGATAACCTTGCCTGCACTTTCCTCTATGGATGCTGTATGGATGGTGCATACCAAAGCGTGGGTAAAAGCGTTCAAAATGAAGGTGCCATCTTCGAATAATAGGCATCTCTGTCATAGATAAATAAATCCTCACATCAATTATTCTGTTTGAAAAACAAATAGAAATAAATTGATTACCACCTTAAAACTCTTTTGATGATTTTAATAAAAGGCTTTTATCCACAATGATGGGATAAGTTTTTTACAATAACGAAAATTTGATTTAGTTTTGTATGACCTCCTTATCCCGATGGTCATTGGGATTTCCGCTGGTCAAAGTTGGATTAAAATTTCAGATTAATTTATAGCTGAGCAGAATTGATGTAGTTGAAGTGTGCGACGCAACAGGTGATGATTAATGATATGTTGCCCGCACCATAATTATTTTTTAAAAGGCGCAATTAAATTATTCTATCATATGGTCAAGTATGTTTTTGTTACCGGTGGTGTTACCTCTTCTTTGGGTAAAGGAATCATTGCAGCATCCCTCGCCAAGTTATTGCAGGCAAGGGGTCTTAGAGTTACGATTCAGAAATTTGATCCTTACATTAACGTGGATCCGGGAACCTTAAATCCTTATGAACACGGAGAGTGCTATGTAACTGAAGATGGCGCTGAAACGGATCTTGATCTTGGCCACTATGAAAGATTTTTGAATATCCATACGTCACAGGCTAATAATGTAACTACCGGCCGCATTTATCAAACGGTCATCACGAAAGAAAGGGAAGGAGCGTACCTCGGAAAAACAGTGCAGGTAATTCCCCATATAACCGATGAGATAAAAAGGCGGATGACGGAACTGGGAAGAACCGGAAATTATGATGTAGTTATCACTGAAATCGGGGGTACGGTAGGTGATATCGAAAGTCTTCCTTATATAGAAGCTGTTCGTCAATTGCAATGGGAACTGCCGGAAGAAGATCTGCTGGTGGTTCATCTTACATTGATTCCTTATTTAAAAGCGGCAAAAGAATTAAAAACAAAACCTACCCAGCACTCTGTAAAAATGTTGAGTGAAAGTGGGGTCTTTCCTGATGTGATTGTATGCAGAACTGAATTGCCATTGAACCAGGAGTTGAAAAGAAAAATTGCCTTATTCTGTAATGTAAAACCGGAGGCCGTGATCGAGGCTGCTGATGCAAACACCATTTACGAAGTTCCCGTGGTAATGATGCATGAAAAACTTGATTTGATTGTTTTGAAAAAATTGCAAATGAACAATTATCATGAACCTGAGCTTACAAAATGGAAAGAGTTTTTGGACAAATTAAAATATCCAAAGGCAAAGATTACGATCGGCTTAATAGGAAAGTATGTTGAATTGCAGGATGCCTACAAATCTATACTGGAATCATTCATACATGCAGGCGCCGTAAATGAGTGCAAAGTGCAGGTGCAGTATATCCATTCAGAATTTATAACTCCTGAAAATGTAGCGGAAAAATTAGGAGGGCTTGATGGTCTTTTAGTGGCGCCTGGTTTTGGTAACAGGGGCATTGAAGGAAAGATAACAGCCGTAAAATATGCGAGAGAAAGCGGCCTGCCGTTTTTTGGAATTTGTTTGGGTATGCAAATGGCAGTAATAGAATTTGCCCGGAATGTTTTAGGGATTACCGATGCACATTCTACGGAAATGATGCCTGAAACAAAGGAACCTGTGATCGATATGATGGAAGAGCAGAAAAAAATTACCATGAAAGGTGGAACCATGCGATTAGGGGCATATCCATGTGATATAAAAACGGGTTCGCTGGCTTATAGAATTTACGGAAACCTTCATATAAGTGAACGTCATCGTCATCGTTATGAATTCAACAATCATTATCTTGAGCAGTTTGAACAACATGGTATGATGGCAAGCGGCACAAACCCTGAAACAGGATTGGTAGAGATTGTTGAACTTCCTAACCATCCATTCTTTATCGGGGTTCAATATCACCCTGAATTAAAAAGCACAGTGGAACAACCGGCTCCTTTGTTTGTGCATTTTGTGAGAGCCGCCAAAGAATTTCATGAGAAGAAAGGTTCAATCAAAAATCCTTTACTTCAAAGTGAAATGATTTAATATGCGCTCCCGAAATAATTAAGCAGCCCATTATTTTATTTTCGGTATATCCCGGTTACCGGAGCGCCACGATTACAGAATTTTCGGCAAGTGGCGAGGCCTTGATTCTATTACTAATTCTCTAACTTTTAAGTCGCAACTCTTAATCCGTAACATCATATCTTTGCCCTTCTTAAAAAATGATGAATGAATTTTGATCGCCATACTATAGTAGGTTTCCTTGTGCTAGCCGTTTTGTTTATCGGGTATTTTTGGTGGACCAGTAAAGAGCAGGCAACCTTTCGCAAAGAAAAGGCAACTCAGGATTCAATCGCCAATGCCAACAGGCCTAAAGTAGATACGACTGCATTGAAGGTGGAGACTCAAAAAAATGATTCAATTGCAAAAATTAAAACCGGTGGAATTTATCAGGAAGCTATAAATGCAAAAGAAACTGTCGACACAATAAGCAATAAGCTTTTGACAATTACTTTCAGCAGTAAAGGCGGCCAACCAAAAGAAGTTGCATTGAACGACTACAATGGTCCCGACAGCACACCGGTAAAACTTGCGGGCGCAAATTTTGACAAGATAGATTATCCTATAAACACCTTGTCAGGTTCAAGCATCTACATTTCCGACTTGAATTTTCGGCTTGATACCATTGTTGCCAAAGCCGACGGTAGTAAGGTAATAACCTATACTTTAACGCCAGATAGTACCGGCCCCGTTATTCATCATCAATTCACGATTAGGCCCGATGATTACATGATCGATTTTACTATTTCAATGGATGGAGCCGATAAACTCCTGACCCAGGGAAATCTGAATTTGACATGGCAATATGAAGCAAAACAGCAGGAATCAGATATCAGTTTTGAAAAGCAAAATACCCAGGTTGGCTACATGATGGATGGTGATTTTGATTATCACACCATTGGTCGTAAAAGCAGTATCACGTTTGATAAACCTGTAAAGTGGATTGGTGTCAGGCAACGGTTCTTTAGTACTTTCTTAGTTGCTAAAAATAATTTTTCATCAGGAAATATGGTATGGACCATTCCGCCTGACAGTACAAAGACAGTTATGGAATCGACAGCGAATTTGAAACTTCAGTTACCGGTTACAGGTTCCGTTTCTGCTCCTTTCAGCATTTTGTACGGACCGGCAGATTTTAAGATGCTCAGGCAACATGATATGAGTTTCGAAAAGTTGATCAATTTGGGGCAGGGAGTTTATTCGTTTGTAAGGCCCATAAACAGGTATATCATTATGCCTGTGTTTGACATGGTTCGAGGTTTAACGGGTAATAGCCTGGGCCTGGCGATCGCTTTATTGACGATTATAATTCGTTTGGTAATTTCTCCTTTGACTTACACCAGTTATCTCAGTGGTGCAAAAATGAAAGTGCTGAGACCTGAAATCGCCAAACTAAAAGAAAAGTACGGAAGTGATCAACAGCAGATCAGTATGGAACAAATGAAACTGTTTCGTCAAGCGGGCGTAAATCCTTTGGGAGGTTGTATTCCAGCTCTGTTGCAAATACCTATTTTCTTTGCGCTTTATAGTTTCTTCAGCTCAAGCATAACTCTGCGAGGTCAGAGTTTCCTATGGGCAAAAGATCTTTCCGCTTCCGATTCCGTAATAAATTTCGGAGCAAATATTCCTTTGATCGGCAGTCATCTTAGTCTTTTTACAATTACTGCAGTAATTACAAGTTTTCTGATATCGCTGTATAGTATGAGCATGTCGCCGGATCAATCAAACCCGGTAATGAAGTATATGCCGTACATTTTCCCATTCTTTCTTCTGTTCATATTCAATCGTCTTCCTTCTGCACTGACCTGGTATTACACGGTTTCAAACCTGATTACCCTGATTATCCAGTTTGTAATTCAGAACTACATTATTGATCATGATAAAATACTGGCGAAAATGGAAGCAAACCGGAAAAAGCCAAAAGCAAAATCAAAATGGCAGGAAAGAATGGAGCAGATGCAGGCACAGCAAAAAAAGTTAAAAGAAGTACAACAAAAAGGTAAGCGTTGACTTATAACTTCCGGGTGAGAAGCGCCTGTCACGGTTTTCAAAGCAACTAATTGATTAATTTGCTACGTCTTTATTTGCAACTTCATTATTAGTATGAACAGAAGAATCGCAATATTACCAGGCTTTCTTTTATTTTTCTTAATTAACGACGGGCAAACAAAGTTTTCAGAAGGCAGTATTGTTTACAACATTACAGTAAACACAAACGATGCAAATCCCAAATTCGCCGATGGGTTTGATGGAGCTACAAACACAATTTATGTAAAGGGAAAGATGAGTCGATCTGAATTGGTAAGCGTATTTGGTACCCAGTCCACTATTATAGATGGTAAATCGGGAAAGGTTACGGTGCTGAAAGAATATGGTGACAAAAAATACATGATCAACATGACCCCGGGAGACTGGACGGAAGCAAACCGGAAATACGACAGTGTTTTATTTACTTATGAAAATGACTACAAAACGATAGCGGGCTATAATTGCCGTAAAGCGATGGGCAAATTAAAAAATGGTGAAACATTTACCGTTTATTTTACCACGGACCTGATTCCTGAGAATAAGGACTTTCAATATAGTAATCGGTCTCTTCCCGGTCTCGCTTTGGAGTACGAGTCAAACTTAGGTACAAACAAAGTCACTTTCACCGCATCGAAGATCAGTTTTGATCCCGTACCTGCATCAAAATTTGACTTGCCAATAAAAGGTTTCAGAGTATTATCCTACCAGGAAAGTAAAGCGAGGAAATAAATAATTAATGGCTGATAGTAAAGCCGGCGTTACCCGTAGTGATGTAGATTTTTTTCTTCAGCGGAACTATATAGGTCGTATTTCCTTTCTGATAAGTAAGTACTGTATTTAACTTAATGTACTGAGTAGGCTTTTCGCTATTGATGATATGATCACCCCTAAAATTGTAATTTGATTTTAGTGAAAAGGTGCCCGGCCTGATTGAAAAATTCTGGTTCGTAAGAAGGGAGCGATTCTGTTTCTTTACATTTTTGTCTTTGTCACCCAATATTGCAAAAGCACTCACAGTTATAGCCGCCAAAACGCAAACTGCGAAAACTCTCCTCACGATTTTTAGTATGGTTGATTGGCTAATTGACATTCCCTACAAAATTAAAAATAAAAATAATCATAAATACAACCGTCTATCACAACTTTTAGTATTTATTTAACGGGCAAATTTAAAAAATGTTACTGAATACTGTGTTTTTTTATTTTTATATGGTAATTTTCCTAAACCCCTGATTCATGAAAGAAAATCCCGACCGAGAAAATAGAGAGAATTTAAGTGAGCTTTTACGACAATATGATGATTTGAAGGCGGGTCGCAGTCATCAGTTCCTCGATGAGGAAGCCTTCGAAAGGATCATTGAGTTTTACGATGAAAAAGAAGATCTTCAAAAAGCGCTGGAGGCTTCAGAATTTGGCTCAGGAACAATATCCTTTCTCTTCTTCACTTCTTATTAAAAAAGCAGATATTTTACTTTCCTTAAGACGGTATACAGATGCATTAGCCATTCTTGAACAGGCTGAACTTTTTGATGGCGGCGATATAAATCTTTATATTTTAAAAACTGATGTCTGGCTTGCGCTCGATCAGCAGGAAAAAGCGGTAGAGTTATTAGAAAAAGCCCTGCATTTATTTGAAGGAGAAGAAAAGGTAGAATTGTTGTTTGAACTTGCTGATGTGTACGACGACTATGAAGAGTTTGACAAGGTTTTTGATTGCTTAAAACTTATTCTCGATCAGGATCCGAATAATGAAGAGGCATTGTATAAAATTTGTTTCTGGACAGACTTTACAGGACGTAGCGAAGAGAGCATTAAACTTCATAAGAAAATAATCGATGACTTCCCTTATAATGAATTAGCATGGTTCAATCTTGCTGCGGCGTACCAGGGATTAAAACTCTACGAAAAAGCAATAGACGCCTATCAATATGCAATAGTTATTGATGAAAAATTTGATTATGCATACAGGAACATGGGCGACGCATACATTCGTTTGCGAAAATTTAAAGAGGCCATTGAAGTATTGCAAAAGGTGCTGGAATTATCGAAGCCGGAAGATGTGATCTTCGAAGCAATCGGACATTGCTATGACAGGCTCCATAATTATGCACAGGCAAGGTTTTACTATCGCAAGGCTTCGCACATGAACGCCGAAGACAGTAAGATCTTTTATAAAATTGCCTGCACTTATTATAATGAAGGACAGTGGTCCAGCGCCATTAAACAACTGGAGAATGCCTTAAAATTTCATAAACTGCAACCTGAATATAATTTACTGATGGGCGAATGTAAATTCCAGGTAGGTGCTTTTAAGGAGGCGATTCAATATCTTTCAAATGTTGTAAGAATACGACCAAAAAGTACAACAGGTTGGGAAGCGCTTGTAAGATGTTTGTATAAAGCTGATTTTTTAGAGGAAGCAAAGGAACAGGTAATGGCCGCTTTGCAGGTTACTCAGGGTAAACCCTTGTTCATGTATTATCTTAGCCACATTTTATTTTCAACAGGAAAATCAAAAGAAGCGATTCAATATCTCGAAAGAGCAATGGAAAAAGCTCCACGGCTTTTGAAAAGATTCGTGGAACTAAATCCTTCTATCTTGCAAAATCAGCAGGTGGTGGATATACTTGCAAAATTCAAAAGGAATAAGTCTATTTAAAGTAAAGAATCAGGTTTCAAAAAAATTATAAACCTTTTTCACCTTTAATTTTCACCTGATTATTATCACTTGCGGCATCAATCTTCTTCCTTATTTTTGCGCGGCTTAAAATAAAATATTGTTGATGAATTTTAACTTATCTCAGATCCCCGACAGGCATCTAAAGCCAAGAAGTGCCGGTATTACTATGGTGATGGACAAAGGACTAAGTGTGAACGACGTCCAAAATTTTTTAAGTGTTTCTCATCCTCATGTAGATGTTGTAAAACTCGGATTCGGGACTTCTTTTGTAACACCTAATCTTAAAGACAAACTCGAAGTTTATAAATCTTACGACATACCTATTTATTTCGGGGGTACTTTGTTTGAAGCTTTTTTGATCCGCAATCAATTCGACGACTATATACAGGTCTGCAAAGATTTTGGAATAACATATATGGAGGTGAGCGATGGTTCTATAACTATTCCTCATGCTGAAAAATGCGGATATATTGAAAAGCTGACAAAGTTTGGAACTGTATTGAGTGAAGTGGGCAGTAAGGATGCGGCGAATATAATGCCACCATATAAGTGGATCCAATTGATGCGTGCTGAACTTGACGCCGGAGCTTCTTATGTAATTGCTGAAGCAAGGGAAGCAGGAAATGTTGGGTTATACAGAGACAATGGAGAAGTGCGCCAGGGATTAGTAAATGAAATTCTTACCCAAATCCCGGGCGAAAAAATTTTATGGGAAGCGCCGCAAAAAGGTCAGCAACTTTATTTTATAGAATTATTAGGCTGCAACGTAAATCTCGGCAATATCGCTCCTTCAGAAGTTTTGCCGCTTGAGTCTATGCGAATCGGTTTACGGGGTGACACTTTCAATTTATATTTGAAAGAAAAAAGCTGATGCGTCTCTTTGGGCTGATCGGGTATCCATTAACACATTCTTTTTCCAAAAATTATTTTTCCGAAAAATTTAAGCGGGAAGAAATAAAGGATTGTGTGTATGAAAATTTTCAATTGGATAACATCAACCTTCTGTCAAAAATTCTTCGTGACAATCCAACATTAGAAGGCATCAATGTAACGATTCCATATAAAGAATCTGTTTTGCAGTTTTTAAATGAAACTAATGAAATAGTCAGGCAGATAGGAGCATGTAATTGTATTAAGATCAGAAACGGAAACTTAATTGGCTATAATACCGATGTATCGGGATTTGAAAAATCAATAACCAGCAGACTTCAGCCTCATCACACTAATGCATTAATATTGGGAACGGGTGGAGCTGCCAAAGCAGTGGAATTTGTTTTAAAGAGAAAAAATATTTCTTATCAATGTGTTTCCAGGAAATCTTTAGCAAATAACCTCACTTATGAACAGGTAACTGAAGATGTAATTAAAAAGAGTACACTAATCATTAATACAACTCCTGTCGGCATGTACCCCCATGTCAATGAAGTTCTGCCATTGCTTTATGATGCTATAACTGCACAGCATTTTTTGTTTGACCTTATTTATAACCCTGAAAAGACTTTATTTCTGAAAGAAGGCGAGAAGAGAGGAGCTATGATTCAAAATGGATATGATATGCTTGTTTACCAGGCAGAGGAGAGTTGGCGGATTTGGAATAGCGAAGATTAACTCAATCGGATAATTTATTTCGTGCCTCTTCCGGCACTTCCACAATTTTTTTTGCTGAATAGTCATAACATACCATGCCGGTTTTTGCTATGGCTACCGGGTTCCTCTTATTGTTATTCTCTTTTTCAAGTTTATAGTAAACTTCAAAAGAAAATTTTGAGAACTCACTTGCAGTTACAGATGCTATAATTTTTTCGCCATAAAATATCTCACTTTTAAATTCAATGGCAGCATCGCTCATTATCAATCCCACGCCGCCAAAGTTCAGTTCGCCAAAATTATAATGATGTAAATATTGAACTCTGGCTTCATGAAGAATAGATAGTATCGTGTCATTTCCGACATGCTTACCATAATTTAAATCAGTAATGCGGATGGGAATGATCGTTTCAAAAGAAAATTTAGCCGGTAATTCAACCTTAACTCTTGCCATAGAATCTTTTTGCGATAAAATTAATTAATAGCAAAATAGCCAACAAGGAGAACTGGAGTGAAACCTTCATAAATGACATTGAAACGATGTAAGGTGATTATAGGTATCATAGGAAAAACAAAGACCTTCCCGATCCGGGAAAGGTTTTTGAGCAGAATCTTATTCTATTTAAAATCCTTTTTTATCTTCTGCAGGTAACTTGGTAAGAATATAATCGGCTTGCTCTGTAAGACCAGCTGCTTTTTTCTTTGTCGCCAAACCTTTTAAAAGTATTCCATTGATGTAAGGATCTGTTTGATCCTTAAATGCACCAGGTATGGCATCCCTGAAAGTGACAATGTCATCAACCCCTCTTTTGAAAATATCGATATTTTGAGCTTTGGCAAGGAAATCGCCGAGAGATTGTAAGAGGTTAAATTTATTTTGAGAAAGGGGCATTGTTTCAAAGTTCTTGAGTATTATATCAGCAGAAGACTCATCGCCCGATTCGATCATGACAGCAGTTATAGCAGAGGCGAGCTTTCCTTTTGCAGGCTGAGCTGATAAACGTTTGGCTTCACTGACTGCAGAGGTACTGTCGATTTCCGACAATGCTTCCAATGCATTTCCAGAGACTGTGTAGGAAGAATCATTTACTGCCGCTTTAAACAAAGGCTCATACTCTGGATTCTCATAGGTGCTCAATTTTTCAATAGCTGTTGCTTTCACAAGTCTTTTTGGATCATTTTTGGCAAGGTCAAGCAGAATAGGTTCTACTTCTTTTCTTACATTTTCGTTTTTCATATTGAGACGGTCTAGCGCAAATTTTCTTATGCCGTCAAACCTGTCTTTTAATGCTGTTTTCAATAAAGCGACTGCTTTCGGATCATCCTGGTGTTTAGATGCAAAATCAACCGCTTCTCTTCTGTCAACATAATTACCAGCATGAGAATATTGAAAAAGATATTCATCAAGTGTTTTATTTTCTTTCTTTTTACATAAAAGAATTTTATCGCCGTCAAAGTTTACAAGATCAGGTTTTGTGTCGGACGCAAATAAAAACGTATCTGCCTTGTCTTGTACCCAAACGTTGTACCTCGTTTTGTTTGTTCCATTATATACGTCTATCGCAACCGGCAATTTGAAAATATTATCCTGAGTTTGATTTACAATCACCTGAATTTTTTTTGCAGCATCGTCATAGCTATAATTAATATCAAAATTGGGCTGACCGGCTCCATAGTACCACTCGTTCCAAAACCAATTCAGATCTCTCCCGGTTACATCTTCAAAAGCAAGACGTAATTGCTGCGCTTCAGCGGATTTAAATTTATTTGTAGTGAGATAAAGATTCAATGCAGTAAAAAATGCGCTGTCTCCAACATAATTGCGAAGCATGTTTAAAATAGCGCCGCCTTTTGGATAGCTTACCTGGTCAAATACATCTTCTTTATCCCTGTAATAGAAACGAACCAGGTCTTTTTTTGCATTATTCGGATTGGCTAAGTAGGCTAATCTGTCCTGGTAGTTTTTTTGTTCACCTGCATCTTTTCCATATTTATATTCATTCCAAAGCGTTTCACTATAATCGGCGAACGACTCATTTAAAGTAATGTTGCTCCAACTCTCAGTGGTTACCAGGTCGCCGAACCACTGGTGAAACAATTCATGCGCTATTACATCTTCCCAATCATTTCCATCTGTTAACTCCCTGGCGTCTTGTTGCGCCGCGTCGGAATGTAAGGTAGCCGTCGTATTTTCCATGGCACCACTTACATAATCATGCCCGGTGATCTGTGAATACTTTACCCACGGATAATCGACACCGGTTATTTTTGAATAAAAGGCGATCATTTCGGGGGTATGGCCAAAAATTTTTCTCGCTACCGAAGCATATTCTTTATCTACATAATAGCTTACTTCTTTTCCCTTATATGAATCTTTGATGATCGCATAATCGCCAACACCCATAAATAATAAGTAAGGCGCATGAGGCAGATCCATTTTCCATGTAGTCCGTTCTTGTACCATCTGAATTTTTTTTCTGGCTCACCAGTTTGCCATTTGACAGCGTAACATATTTTGCAGGAACCGTCATTGAAATTTCATCGGTCATTTTTTGATCAGGCTTATCGATCGTAGGTATCCATACTGAGTTTGCTTCCGTTTCTCCCTGTGTCCAGATTTCAGTGGGCTTATCTTTTTCTTTACCCAAGGGATTAATAAAGTATAAACCCCGGGCATCAGTAATAGCAGCACTTCCCTGCACCTTTACTTCATTCGGTTTTGAAGTATAGTCAATAAAAACTGTGTAGTGTTCGCCGCCCTTATATGTCTTATCAAGATGAATCTTTAATTGCCAGCCATCGTAGTCATACTTTAAGGGAAATTCCTTTCCATTTTTTACAACGGCTATTTTATGTATATCCATTCCCTTGGCATCAAGACGTAGTGAATCGGTAGCGTAGAAGTGTGGTTTCAGGGTTATCCACACCTTACCGTACATATATGATTTATCAGAATCAAATTTTGCATCCAGTTTTGAATGAACAAGATCATTAATTTTTGTCGCGGTAGCTCTGTAAATTTTTTTCCAGCTTGTGTCAGTTTGCTTGTCTGGCTGCGCGATCAACAAATAACCTGGAGCAATTAATAGAATGCAGATGAATAGTTTCTTCATTTTTAATTTTTGAGGAGCACAAAATTATAAGGATAGAGTTATAGTATGATGTAAATTTTATGGATGGCATTATTATTTAACAGGCTGTTATAGTGATAATTGGTATAAATTTGAAATGAAAATCAATCTCTGATATGAAAAGGATACTGTTGATTTTTTGTTTTGCCATGGTCGCTTCTTTGCTAAATGCTCAAAGGATATATTTTATCTATTTGCAGACCGATAATGGGAATCCATTTTTCATAAGGATTAATGATAGACTTTATAACTCGACTTCGCCTGGCTATTTGATTGTTCCCGGGTTAATCGACAGCACATACAATTTAAAAATTGGGTTTCCCGGCCAGGATCGTGATTTTGATTTCACAGCTGCCATTAATAAAAAAGATCACGGATACCTGATAAAAAACTTCGGGGACAAAGGGTGGGGACTTTTTGATCTTCAGTCTCTAAATATTCAGATGTCTTCGTCTGCGTCAAAGTCGACATTTCACTCCGATGAAAGGGGAGGCTCTGCGGTTAATGCATTTACTGATATGCTGTCAAAAGCGGCGGATGATCCGACTTTAAAACAAAATCCGGTCTTTGCAAAAGAAGAAGGAGAGAAGCCGCAGGTCACCGAAGCAGTTGTTAAAGAAGAAAAAAAGCCAGAAACTATTTCTACTGCCATTGATAATTCGAAGGCTGAGCAAATGACAAACAATAAGCCAGCCGATGCGGATAAATCATTAGTTGAAGAGAAAGCCGCAAATGAAATCCCGGAAGTATATAAAAGGTCTTTGGTAAAAAAAATTTCAGGTACCGCCAGTAGCGAAGGCTTTGAATCTGTATTCACGGATCAATATCCTGATGGCGAAACAGATACAGTGCGAATATTAATACCGGTTGATGAGAATAAGTCAGTCGCTTCCACAGAAGAAAAGCCGGTGGAACAAAATGAAACCAGGAAATTTTTAGATTTCTCTTCTGACACTACCCGAATAGTTAATAGTTCTAAACCAGGAGAAAAAAAGACACCTCTTCAGGAAGAAGCGGAAAATGACAAACCGGTTTCTTCGGTTGAAAAAAGAAATGATTGCAAAGCGATTGCCGCAAATGATGATTTTTTGAAACTAAGAAGAAAAATGGCTGGTAAATCGGACGACGACGGAATGATTGATGAAGCAAAAAAATATTACAGAACGAAATGCTTTACAACGGAACAGATAAGACATTTAAGTTCGCTCTTTCTTTCAAACGCCGGTAAGTATAACTTTTTTAATGCCTCCTATAATCATGCATCCGATATGGAGAGTTTTTCTTCTCTTCAGTCCGAACTTAATGATGAAATGTATATTAATCGTTTCAAAGCCCTGCTTCTGCGTTAATAACTGTTCCTATGCCTCGCTATTTTTTAGAAGTTGCTTATAAAGGAACAAACTACAGTGGTTTTCAAATTCAGAAAAATGCAAATTCTATACAAGCAGAGATTGAAAAAGCCTTTGAAATCTTACAGAAGCAAAAAGTAACGCTGACCGGTTCATCAAGGACAGATGCGGGAGTACATGCGCTGCAGAATTTTTTCCATTTTGATTTTGAAGACGAATTAAACTCTCAATTTTTATACCGAATGAACGCAATCCTTCCCGACGATATAGTGGTTAAAAATTTGCTTCCCGTAAAAGCTGATGCCCATTGTCGATTCGATGCTATAAGCAGGGAATACAAATATTTTATTTACCAAAACAAAGATCCGTTTTTGAAAGAAGATGCTTTTTATTTTCCTTATAAATTGAACGTTGAATTGATGCAACAAGCTGCTGAAATATTAAGAGCCCATACGGATTTTACAAGTTTTTCAAAACGTAATACCCAGGTAAAATCTTTTATTTGCCACATTAGCGAAGGCGATTGGGAATGGAAGGAAGATTGTTTGGTATTTTATGTTAGGGCTGATAGGTTTTTGAGAGGAATGGTAAGAGCGCTTGTAGCAACTATGCTGAAAATTGGCCGGGAAAAAATGTCAATGGAGGAGTTTAAAGAAATAATTGAAAAAAAAGATTGTACAAAAGCCACATTTGCGGCGCCGGCTAAGGGTCTTTTTTTGGTGCATGTAAACTTTGTAGATGATTATTTTAAACAATGAACAAATTCCCTAACCCGTGAGAGCCATGCAGGACGTGTGTTTCGGGTATGCTTAGGGTTTTGTGACAAAAAAGATTTGTTGATAAATTGCTGCTACCTATCTTTGCCTCCCGCTTTTAAAAAATGAAACGGATTAGCTCTTGGAAAAATTCATCAGGTGTGAGTATTGGTTGCAATTGCTGAACAAACTTTGTGGCGAATGTGAACAAATTTCATAGCAAAAATTTGCTGTGAAATCACCATACTGTATTTTTGCAGTCCGTCCTAAATTTTTTTCGTAGGTATCTCTTAAAGAAATTGAAAATCAATCAAAAACTTTTAAAAAGTTTTGGTTGATAATTATCCGGCTCTTACCTTTGCACTCCCGTAAAAACGGGATGGCAAATAAAGCCAAAAGATCTTTGAAAGTTGGGAAGCAACAGCATGTCCCGATTAATTCGGGACAATAGGTAAGTCAAGCGAAATAAATTCGATTTGACACGTTAATTCTTTGAATTAATAATGTCAGTATCAAACAACATTTACAATGGAGAGTTTGATCCTGGCTCAGGATGAACGCTAGCGGCAGGCTTAATACATGCAAGTCGTGGGGCAGCAGGTCTGTAGCAATACAGATGCTGGCGACCGGCAAACGGGTGCGGAACACGTACACAACCTTCCTTTAAGTGGGGCATAGCCCGGGGAAACCCGGATTAATACCCCGTAACATAATGAAGTGGCATCACTTTGTTATTAAAGCTCCGGCGCTTTAAGATGGGTGTGCGCCTGATTAGGCAGTTGGCGGGGTAACGGCCCACCAAACCTACGATCAGTAACTGGTGTGAGAGCACGACCAGTCACACGGGCACTGAGACACGGGCCCGACTCCTACGGGAGGCAGCAGTAAGGAATATTGGTCAATGGACGCAAGTCTGAACCAGCCATGCCGCGTGGAGGATGAAGGTCCTCTGGATTGTAAACTTCTTTTATCTGGGAAGAAACCCACGAATTCTTTTGTGGTTGACGGTACCAGATGAATAAGCACCGGCTAACTCCGTGCCAGCAGCCGCGGTAATACGGAGGGTGCAAGCGTTATCCGGATTCACTGGGTTTAAAGGGTGCGTAGGTGGATTGCCAAGTCCGTGGTGAAATCTCTGAGCTTAACTCAGAAACTGCCGTGGATACTGGTAGTCTTGAATGCCGTGGAGGTCAGTGGAATATGTCATGTAGCGGTGAAATGCTTAGATATGACATAGAACACCAATTGCGAAGGCAGCTGGCTACACGAAAATTGACACTGAGGCACGAAAGCGTGGGGATCAAACAGGATTAGATACCCTGGTAGTCCACGCCCTAAACGATGGATACTCGACATACGCGGTATACTGTGTGTGTCTGAGCGAAAGCATTAAGTATCCCACCTGGGAAGTACGATCGCAAGATTGAAACTCAAAGGAATTGGCGGGGGTCCGCACAAGCGGTGGAGCATGTGGTTTAATTCGATGATACGCGAGGAACCTTACCTGGGCTAGAATGCAGATTGACCGTGGGTGAAAGCTCATTTTGTAGCAATACACAGTCTGTAAGGTGCTGCATGGCTGTCGTCAGCTCGTGCCGTGAGGTGTTGGGTTAAGTCCCGCAACGAGCGCAACCCCCATCACTAGTTGCCATCAGGTAACGCTGGGAACTCTAGTGAAACTGCCGTCGTAAGACGTGAGGAAGGAGGGGATGATGTCAAGTCATCATGGCCTTTATGCCCAGGGCTACACACGTGCTACAATGGGATGTACAAAGAGCAGCAACACGGTGACGTGAAGCCAATCTCAAAAAACATCTCTCAGTTCAGATTGGAGTCTGCAACTCGACTCCATGAAGCTGGAATCGCTAGTAATCGTATATCAGCAATGATACGGTGAATACGTTCCCGGACCTTGCACACACCGCCCGTCAAGCCATGGAAGCTGGGTGTACCTAAAGTCGGTAACCGTAAGGAGCCGCCTAGGGTAAAACTAGTGACTGGGGCTAAGTCGTAACAAGGTAGCCGTATCGGAAGGTGCGGCTGGAATACCTCCTTTTTAGAGCTGTAAACTTACAGCTGTTGTTTCCCCAAACTTTCAATTTGTTATGTCCAGTTCTTTTACATTTTATGTAAACCCGCTAATAAGTGGGCTACAGTTACAGATCCGTAGCTCAGCCTGGTTAGAGCACTACACTGATAATGTAGGGGTCAGCAGTTCAAATCTGCTCGGGTCTACTTAAAGTTGATAAGTCAGCAAGTCAATAAGTCAATAAGTCAATTTTGAAAGAGTGCTGAATGACTAAAGGCTTAAAGACTCCAATGACCCTATGGGGGATTAGCTCAGCTGGCTAGAGCACTAGCTTTGCAAGCTAGGGGTCATCGGTTCGAATCCGATATCCTCCACTAGTTCTCAAACTTGGTGTAGACTTTCGGTCTGAAGATTCGCAATCTTAACATCAACAAGTCAATTTGAGATTTCTAAAATCTTAAAATTGATCAGCTCTTTGACATATTGGGAAAGTTGTTAGACGAGTATCTAATAATTTATCGATCACATTTTTTAGAACACACCATTTTTTGGTTGGTCTGAAGTTGATGTGGTCGGGTAACAACTACAAGAATAACAAATTCTAGTTTCTAATTTTTTTAAAGCAACTAAGGGCACATGGTGGATGCCTTGGGTCTGAGAGGCGATGAAGGACGTGGTAAGCTGCGATAAGCCAGGGGGAGCTGCACACAAGCATTATATCCCTGGATTTCCGAATGGGACAACCTGCTATATTGAAGATATAGCACTCGAAAGAGAGCCAACCCCGAGAACTGAAACATCTAAGTACCGGGAGGAAAAGAAAATAATAATGATTCCCCGAGTAGTGGCGAGCGAAAAGGGAAGAGCCTAAACTTACTCCGCGTGCGGAGTGAGGGTTGTAGGACCACATTTAGAAATCATCATCAAGCTGAATTTTCTGGAAAGTTAAGCCGCAGAGGGTGATAGCCCCGTAAGCAAAAATTGATGAGGACGAGTGGTATCCTGAGTAAAGCGGGACCGGAGGAATCCTGCTCGAATCTGCCAGCACCATCTGGTAAGGCTAAATACTCCTCAGACACCGATAGTGAACCAGTACCGTAAGGGAAAGGTGAAAAGCACCCTAAACAAGGGAGTGAAATAGTACCTGAAACCGTGTGCCTACAAGCGGTCGGAGGTGAGGCTATTCTTCGGAATAGTAGTAACTGACGGCGTGCCTTTTGCATAATGAGCCTACGAGTTGCTCCTCACTGGCGAGGTTAAGTTCTTAAGTAACGGAGCCGTAGCGAAAGCGAGTCCAAATAGGGCGTTTAGTCAGTGGGGGCAGACGCGAAACTTTGTGATCTATCCATGGGCAGGTTGAAGGTGTGGTAACACACACTGGAGGACCGAACCCATTAACGTTGAAAAGTTCTGGGATGACCTGTGGATAGGGGTGAAAGGCCAATCAAACTGAGAGATAGCTCGTTCTCCCCGAAATGTTTTTAGGAACAGCCTCGGATTTAGAAGTATGTTAGAGGTAGAGCTACTGATTGGGCTAGGGGGCTTCACCGCCTACCAAACCCTGACAAACTCCGAATGCTAACATATATCTCCGGGAGTGAGGCTGCGGGTGCTAAGATCCGTGGCCGAGAGGGAAATAACCCAGAATAGCAGCTAAGGTCCCTAATACGTAGTTAAGTTGATCAAACGAGGTAGGGCTTCTATAACAGCCAGGATGTTTGCTTGGAAGCAGCCATCCATTTAAAGAGTGCGTAACAGCTCACTGGTCGAGAGGCCCCGCACGGAAAATAATCGGGCATCAAACTACGAACCGAAGCTCTATGATGCACACTTGTTGTGTATTCGGTAGGGGAGCATTGAAACAGCATTAAAGGTGTACGGCGACGTATGCTGGAGCGGTTTCAAAAGAAAATGTAGGCATAAGTAACGATAAATGGAGTGAAAAACTCCATCGCCGAAAGTCTAAGGGTTCCTGATCAACGTTAATCGGATCAGGGTTAGTCGGGTCCTTAGGAAAACCCGAAAGGGGTATCTGATGGAAAGCAGTTTAATATTACTGCACCTGCTATACAATGAAAGGGACGAAGAATGCTAGTCACATAAGCTGACGGAATAGCTGAGCCGAGCCTTCGGGCAAAGCGCAGTGATGAAAGTTCTTCCAAGAAAAGCGAGTATAGCAGCCCGTACCGCAAACCGACACAGGTAGACGGGATGAATATTCTAAGGCGCTCGGGTGAGCCGTGGAGAAGGAACTAGGCAAATTGACGCTGTAACTTCGGGATAAAGCGTACCCACTTCGGTGGGTCTCAGTAAATTGGTTCAACCAACTGTTTAACAAAAACACAGGGCTCTGCAAAATCGAAAGATGAAGTATAGGGCCTGATACCTGCCCGGTGCTGGAAGGTTAAGGAAGGATGTTCGGCGCAAGCCAAAGCTTCTGACTGAAGCCCCAGTAAACGGCGGCCGTAACTATAACGGTCCTAAGGTAGCGAAATTCCTTGTCGGGTAAGTTCCGACCTGCACGAATGGTCTAATGAGTTGAACACTGTCTCCTCCACGAGCCCGGTGAAATTGTAGTATCGGTGAAGATGCCGGTTACCCGCCACGGGACGGAAAGACCCCGTGAACCTTCACTACAACTTTGCATTGATTTTGAGTAAACGATGTGTAGCATAGTTGGGACGCTTTGAAGCTTTGGCGCTAGCCAGGGTGGAGCGGTCGTTGAAATACCAACCTTCGTTTCCTTAGAGTCTAACCCCTTGCGGGGGACATTGCATGGTGGGTAGTTTGACTGGGGTGGTCGCCTCCTAAAGAGTAACGGAGGCTTGCAAAGGTACCCTCAGTACGGTTGGTAATCGTACGAAGAGCGCATTAGTAAAAGGGTGCTTGACTGTGAGGCACACAAGCCGAGCAGGGACGAAAGTCGGCTAAAGTGATCCGGCGGTTCTGTGTGGAAGGGCCGTCGCTCAAAGGATAAAAGGTACTCCGGGGATAACAGGCTGATCTCCCCCAAGAGCTCATATCGACGGGGAGGTTTGGCACCTCGATGTCGGTTCGTCACATCCTGGGGCTGGAGAAGGTCCCAAGGGTTCGGCTGTTCGCCGATTAAAGTGGCACGTGAACTGGGTTCAGAACGTCGCAAGACAGTTCGGTCCCTATCTGTGGTGGGCGTCAGGAGATTGCGAGGACATGACCTTAGTACGAGAGGACCGGGTCGTACGTACCGCTGGTGTATCAGTTGTGCCGCCAGGTGCAATGCTGAGTAGCTATGTACGGACAGGATAAACGCTGAAAGCATCTAAGCGTGAAACCTTCCTCAAGATGAGTCTCCTTTTAAGGGCCGTCAGAGACTATGACGTTGATAGGCTACAGGTGTAAAGATGGTAACATCAAAGCCGAGTAGTACTAATTGCCCGTACGCTTTAATTTTTTTTATTATGCTTGTCTAACAAACCAATATGTTAATTTATTAAGTGATTAGCTTTTTGCTGATCACCATCTTTTTATGGTGGTTTTTCCGAGGGTGTTCACCTCTTCCCATACCGAACAGAGAAGTTAAGCCCCTCATGGCCGATGGTACTGCACCACAATGCGGGAGAGTAGGTAGCTGCCATATTTACTCAAGCCTTTCAGGAAACTGGAAGGCTTTTTGTTTTTCAAAAGGGATGAAGTGGGTAGAATAGGAATTATTTGAAGTTTAATATTCTTTACTATGAAGTCAAAAGCGATTCTTGTCATTGCAATAACGATTGGCTTGTGCTCATGCAAATCAAAAAAAGCCATGGATTATAATAATATGATTGTGAAAAAGCAAAAAACTCTTAGTGAAAGCATAGATAATACCGAGCCAGCCTTAAAAGAATATTTCGCATCATTTCAGTACGACAGCATTGTGAGCGTAAGCAACAAAATGGAAAATAAGATAGACTCTATTATTGTAAGTATTAAGAGAAAGCCTGCACCCGGTGTTAAGCAGGGAGAAAATTTCAAGAAGGCGGCGTTACAATACTTCAGTTACATGAAGGACATTTATACGAGTTATAAAAATTATGGTTTACAGACTAGCCCGGAAGGACGACAAATACAACAGCAGATAATGTCAAAGGTGATAAGCCAGGAAGATGCTGTTATTGCCGGTATGCAAAAAGCGCAACAAATTTTTGCCAGGGATAACGGTTTTAAAATTCGCTCTTCAAAAAAAAAGGAAAATAATTCCCTTACTGCAAGTCCTCCTAATCAATAATTCTATACACAGGATATCTCAAATAATCAGGCTCGAAATAGGGAGAATTTCGGAAAACAAAATTCAATTGTGCATTTGCATTTTTTGCAAACGCGGAATCAGTGGCTCTTTTTTGTTCCAGTTTTGTTTGTAAATCGGGATGAGTTTTTAGATACTCAGAAGCAATGTCTTCAAAGTGATATCCCGAATAGCCCTCTTTTTGTCCAAGAATTGCATCAAAGAAATTCCAGGCAAAATAAGAATCTTCACTTTGCGGTTCCAGTGTTTCAATTAAAAAACGATTAGCTGGCTGGTTCATGGGAATAAACCAATCGCCGTGTCTAAAATTCATCTTTTGCTTTTCGGTACTGATCTTTACGCTACTGTTCAAGTGATGCTTTTCATATTGGCGGGCTGAAGTTTTATAATCATCAATATGATAAACTTCTACTTCAATAGTAGTATCTTTTTTCAATGGCTGCATTTCAACTTTATTCAATTTGAGCAAATCAACTACCTGCCACCATCCTTGCGGAATAATATATGCCTTTGGTTTTTTGACAAAGGTTTTTGGAGGGAAGTAATTGAAAATTTTTACCTGCTTTTCAAACGGCCTCGTTCTGTCATAATACAATCTTGGCAGCCCGGAAACTTTACTGGGTTTATGGTCCGCTTCATAACCTTTGTACGTTACTTCCTTCCATTCAGAGCGATCCAATTGCCAACTTATCGGGAACTCGGCCTGCGTCTTTACTGATTGTTTTGTTTCATCTCTTAACTCTTTTATCTTATCACTGTTCTTTGAAGTGAACTCAATAAAACATTGCATCAATGCATAAGTTGATTTAACTCTTTGCTCATAGGTTTTCAGCATATGTGTTTCCGGCGTAAAGCCAAAGCAGTGCCAAAGCGTGGCATACCCGCTGCTGTATCTTGGACTGTCCCAGTATTCGGGCCAGCCATTCTCCGGTGTATCTCCGAACGAATTGACATAAGGAACCAGCTCATAACCTTTTTCCTTCATTAAAGTATATAAAGCCGGTTCAAATTCTTTATCCATGTATTCTCCCATTACTCCGCCGAGTTTATTATGTTGTGATGTAAGTAATGTCATGACGTGTTGGTAATCGGCACCGTCACTCACATGATTATCTACGAAAACATCCGGGTCTGTTACATGAAAAATCTCTGTAAAAGATATTGCATTTTTTGAATCGCATTTTATAAAATCCCGATTGAGATCGAGATTCTGAGCATTGCCGCGAAATCCTTTTTCTTCTGGCCCGTTCTGATCGATACGGTAATCTGCACTGCGGTTCAGACAACCGCCAATATTATATACAGGTATAATTGCCAGCACAACATTTGAAGGCAGTTTGTATTTGTTGATCACTATATCCCTCGCCAGTAACATGCTTGCATCAATTCCGTCAGGTTCGCCGGGGTGAATGCCATTATTGATCAGGATAACTCTTTTATTTTTCTTATGTATGTTTTCAAAATTATAGTCACCGTCATTAGAAATCACGATAAGGTGTAAGGGAAAACCCGCGTCTGACATTCCCATTGTCAGCATCTTTACTTTAGGCGATTGCTGATCTAACTTTTTCCACCAGTCGACAATCTCGTAGTAAGTGGGACTTAGCTTTCCGTTCGATTGTTCAAATTTTGTAGTAATAGTTTGGCAAAAAATAAATTGAGTTGACAAAAGAAGAAACCCGGACAAAAATTTTTTCATTCGTTTCGATTAAGCAATAAAAATAAAGCAAACCATGATACAAAATAAAAAGGCACCTCATACGAGATGCCTTTTAGAATTTATGGTGCAGTTTTATTTGGTTGTCGCTTTTTTAGCCAGCTTACTTTTCAAATTGGCAGCTTTATTTTTATGGATCACACCACGCTTAGCCAATTTATCAATCATACTAATAACTTCGGGTAATTTGTCTGAAGCTTCTTTGTCTTTTGCAGCCCTCAGATCCCGAATAGCATTGCGGGTGGTTCTTCCGTAAAACTTATTTCTTTCCCGGCGTTTGGTAGCCTGGCGAACATCTTTTTTTGTAGCACTATGATTAGCCATATTCTGAAAATTTCTCTAATTTTTTTGACCTCTTTAGAGGACGGCAAAGGTAAGTGTCCAAAGGTTATTTGCCAAATAACGGGAATGATTTTTCAAAGATCAATAAATCACTCAAATACCTGCCCCAGATAGCTAATTCGACCGTTTAGTACCTTTAGGCAGTAAGTTTAATTTGAAATCAAAAGCCAGCTAATGTTGTCATTTTCAATAACGGGAAATTATACAGATCTCTATGAAATAACCATGGCGGAAACTTATTTCCTAGAGGGCAAAAAGAATGATACAGCCTGCTTTGATTATTTTTTCCGGAAAGTTCCTTCCAAAGGCGGTTATGTTGTTTTCGCGGGGCTGCTAGATTTGCTGGATATATTAAAAGATCTGCATTTTACGGATGAGGATATTTATTTTCTGAAACAACTGAAATTCCACGATTCTTTTATTGATTACCTGAAAGATTTTCATTTTAATTGTGAAGTATATGCCTGCGCGGAGGGAGAAATAATTTTTCCAAACTGTCCTGTCCTTCGCGTAGAAGGAAGTATCATTGAAGCTCAACTGGTCGAAACCCTGCTTTTGAATATTGTAAATTTCGAATCGCTTATTGCAACAAAAGCCTCGCGAATGAAATACGTGGCAGGTGAAAGTATCTTAAGCGATTTTGGTTTGCGAAGGGCACAAGGTTTAGGCGGCATGCTCGCAACAAAGGCATCAATTATTGGTGGTTTTCAATCTACCAGCAATGTGGCCGCAGCGCAACGATACGGACTTACAGCAGTGGGTACAATGGCGCATTCCTTTATTGAAACCTATGATAGCGAACTGGAGGCATTCAGGTGTTTTGCAAACTCCCGTCCTGAGGATTGTATATTTCTTGTAGATACGTACGATACTTTAAAAAGCGGTATCCCAAATGCAATTATTGTTGCAAAGGAAATGGAAAAAAAAGGGTATAAAGCAGAAGGCATTCGATTGGATAGTGGCGACCTTGCCTATCTTTCAAGAAAGGCGAGAAAGATGCTGGATGATGCCGGTTTGAACTATATAAAAATTGTCGCATCAAATCAACTCGATGAATATGTAATAAAAAGTTTGAAAGAACAACGAGCGCCGATCGATATTTTTGGTGTTGGCACAAGACTGGCAACCGGTCAACCGGATGCCGCATTGGATGGAGTCTATAAACTTTCGATGGCCTGCGGCAAACCTCGTTTGAAACTATCCGAATCTTTAGAAAAAATTACATTGCCCGGAATAAAACAAGTTGTCAGAGTAGTAGACAAAAACGAAATGTTTTATGGCGCAGATGTAATTATTCTTTCTGATGAGAAACAGCAAAGCAGGATGTATCATCCCTTTAATGCAGAAAAAATTCTGGATATAAAAATTTTTAAACAGCAGCCACTCATGCAGAAAGTTATGAGTGGAGGGGAAAGTTTGTTGCCAACTCGATCCCTGAAAGATATTGCTGATTACGTACAAACGCGGTTAGCTCTTTTACCACTGGAGTATAAACGATTTGAAAACCCTCATATTTATAAAGTGGGCCTCAGCAAAAAATTGATGAAGCTGAGAGATGATCTGCGGCATGAATATAAAAAAGTAGCAGAATGAGAGCTATTATTTTAGTAGACATTCAAAATGATTTTTTACCGGGCGGTGCTTTGCCTGTTGCAGATGGAGATCAAATAATTCCTATAGTAAATAAACTGCAAAATTTTTTTGATCTGGTTGTAGCAACCCAGGATTGGCATCCGAAAAATCATAAAAGTTTTGTTTCCAATCACGCCGGGAAAAAACCATTTGAAGTGATCGATCTGAATGGATTAAAACAAACGCTTTGGCCCGACCACTGTGTGCAAGGAAGCACTGGTGCTGATTTTCCTTTACAGCTTAATATGAATAGAGTGGAAGCAATCTTCAGAAAAGGAACCGATCCTGAAATTGACAGTTACAGTGCATTTTATGACAACGGTCACCGGAAGTCCACGGGGCTTGCTGATTATTTGCGCGGAAAGAAAATAGATGAAGTTTTTCTTACAGGTCTTGCCGGCGATATCTGTGTTTATTTTACAGCAATGGATAGTCTTGAACAAGGATTCAAAACATATATTATTGAAGACGCTGTTCGCCCTTTAAGTGATGACGATTTTAAAAGAACCACACAGGCTTTTAAAGAAAGATCCGGGTTAGTAATTAAAAGTGCGGGTATAGAAACCAAATAACTATAACTTTTAAAACATTTCGTCAAGAACAGCAATTGGATCTTTCTGAAACCTGTTGCCGATAATATTTTTAACATCAGTATATTTATATTAAACAACTTGCTTATGACCTCCCGCCGCGATTTCTTGCAGAAGATCACTCTTTCAACTGCAGTTCTTCCTTTTTTGCATTTGAATGAAACAACAGAGACAAAAGAAACTACATTTAAGCCAGATGATGAAAAAATACTTCGTGTCGCTATTATGGGATTGGGGAGCTATGGCACCCGTGTTGCAGAAGCAATGCGGGAATGTAAAAAGGCAAAACTGGTCGGAGCGATCAGCGGAACTCCTTCTAAAATTCCAGGATGGCAGGAGAAATATAATATTCCCGAAAAAAATTGTTACAACTACGAAAATTTTGATGACATTAAAGACAACCCTGATATAGATGCAGTGTATGTGATCACTCCAAATGCATTGCACCACGATGAAGTAATAAGAGTAGCCAAGGCTGGTAAACATGTCATCTGCGAAAAGCCGATGGCCGTGAATGCAGAAGAAGGACAGGAAATGGTCGATGCATGTAAAAAAGCAAATGTAAAGTTATTGGTGGGTTACCGGATGCATTTCGAACCGAAAACACTGGAGATTATTCGTATGCGATCGAATGGCGAGTTTGGGAAAATTTTATTTTTCCAGGGACTTTCAGGATTTACAATTGGCGACCCAACGCAATGGAGATTGAATAAAAAACTATCAGGTGGCGGAGCGATGATGGATATTGGTATTTATTCGGTGAATGGTTCACGCTATATGACAGGAGAAGAACCAATTTGGGTTACGGCCCAGGAAACGAAAAACAACCCCGAAAAATTTAAAGAAGGTGTGGATGAAACAATCCAGTTTGAACTTGGTTTTCCCGGTGGGGCGGTGGCATCATGCTTGTCAACATACAGCATGAGTTATCTGGACCGTTTTTTTATGGTAGGCGAAAAAGGATTTGCTGAGTTAAATCCTGCTACTGGTTACGGACCTATCCAGGGGCGCACCAATAAAGGCGAATTAACGCAACCGGTTGTGACGCATCAGACCGTGCAAATGGAAGAAATGTCTGATATTATTTTACGTGATAAAAAACCAGTAGTACCTGTAAATGGTGAAGAAGCAGTTCGTGATTTAAAAATTATTGATGCCATCTATGAAGCTGCAAAAAAAGGAAAGCGTGTGGAATTAAAGTGAGTTTAAGAAGTTTGAAAAAAGTTCCAAACGTTTCAAAAGTTGCAGCAACCATTTAAACCTTTTCAACCTTTTGAACGCTTGAAACTTCTGTGTTTAAAATCCATCGCTGGCTTTTATTGGAAGTTTTTTGTTTCAAGGTTTAAATACTTTGTAAGAAGTTAATTGTTTCTGCATAGAACCACTTTTTCAAAACGACTTGCTTTATGAATATCACTTCCCGCGACTTTTCTTTATATGCATTATATGCAGGTTGTTCTTTTTTCTTTTCATTGCTAATTTAAAAATAAGCAGCTATATGAATAAAAAAACGATAAATCTTTTCATTTTTATTTTCTTTTATTGTTGCATTCATGCACAGCAAATTCAAATAACACCAACTGCAGACCAGATCAAATTGTATACGCCTGAATGGAAAGGTGAACGTTTTCCCGATGGACGTCCTAAAGTGGCGGATAAATTTTTGGAGCGTCTCAAAAATGTTTCCATGGAAGAAGCATGGGGTTATTTGAGAAACAAGGGTTATCAAAATCAATACGAGGGAGATTGGCAAATTCTTCGCCCTGATTCGGTAATGGTTGGGCGGGTGGTAACTGCACAATATATGCCGCTTCGTCCCGATGTAGATAATTTGATCAAAGATCAGGGTAAAAAAGAAGGCCGCATAGGTGGCACCAACTCATGGCCGATTGATGTACTGAAAGATGGTGATATCTATGTGGCGGACAGCTATGGAAAAATTGTCGACGGGACTTTGATCGGTGATAACTTAGGAAATTCGATTTATGCGCACTCACATAAAGGGGTTATTTTTTATGGTTCTGTACGGGATGTTGAAGGGCTTGAACAGATCAATGGATTCAATACCTGGATAAAAGGATCCGATCCATCCTACATTCAACAAATGATGCTTACCGGCATTAATATTCCGATTCGTATTGGAAGAGCAACCGTTTTACCCGGTGATATAGTTCTTGCAAAAAAAACGGGAACGATTTTCATTCCTGCATCGATGGTAGAAGATCTTGTATTGAATTCTGAATTTATTGAGTTGAAAGATGACTTCGGCCATCAGCGTTTGCGTGAAAAAAAATATACACCCGGCCAAATAGATCAGCAATGGAACGATGAAATAAAAAAAGATTTTCTGCAATGGCTGGATGCTAAAAAAGATCTGCCTATGACAAGACAGGAATTGGATGAATACATGAAGCAAAGAACATGGTAGGCCAGTTGGCGGTTGGCAATCTGCAATTAGAACTAATAATTCAATAATAAAAAATTGATCATGACACCATCAAAAAATTTTTTATCAAAACTAGGATTAAAAGATCCTGAGGCAACAGAGTCATCAAATAGTTCAAACAATGAAAATATTCCTGAGAACCCGCGTCGTACATTTTTAAAAAAATCGGCTTTAGGCGGGATCGCTCTGGGAGGTGCATTCATGTTTTCTCCAATTGAAGAAGTGATTGCAAACACTACACAAAAAGTCAATCGTTCTTCCGCACCCTCTGATTTAAAAATTACTGACTTGCGCTACGCAACAACAACAGTGCTCGGACGCACTTCAATTATTCGCATCGATACCAACCAGGGAATTTATGGACTGGGAGAAGTAAGAGACGGTGCGGACGTTCGGTATGCATTAATGCTGAAGAGCAGGATTCTTGGAATGAATCCGTGTAACGTGGAATTGATCTTTAAAAAAATAAAACAATTTGGTGGCCCGTCACGGCAGGCAGGCGGTGTGTGCGGAGTGGAAATGGCTTTGTGGGATCTGTGTGGTAAAGCCTACAACATTCCTGCATGGCAATTATTGGGTGGGAGATATCGTGACAAGATCAGGTTGTATGCTGATACTCCGGAGGCAGGTTCTCCCGAGGAACAAAGAAAATTGATGGACTATCGAATCAATGACCAGGGTTATACCTGGCTGAAAATGGATCTCGGTATTAATGAGATCAGCAAAATTCCCGGTGCGCTGGTTAATGCAAAATTTTGGGAAAACGACCAGGGCGACCTGCAACAATGGGGAAATTGGGGACCGACAAGTTATTCCAATACAAGACATCCGTTCACACAAATACAGATTACTGATAAAGGTCTTGATGAAATGGCGAAGCTTGTCGAGAATGTCAGAAACATGCTGGGGTATGATATTCCGTTGTCATCTGATCACTACGGTCATTTTGATTTGAATAATGGAATTCGTCTCGGTAAGAAATTGGAAAAATACAGGTTGGCATGGATGGAAGATGTGGTACCGTGGGATTCTCCCGATCAATGGAAAACATTGTCGGATACCTTGGATACACCGATGCTTACGGGTGAAGATATTTATTTACTTGCCAATTTTAAACCGCTGATCGATATTCATGCCGTTGATATAGTTCATCCTGATCTTGCCTCATCTGGAGGATTGTTGGAAACAAAACATATTGGCGATTATGCAGAGGAGCACGGAGTAGCAATGGCGATGCACCAGGCGGGAACGCCGGTTTCATTTATGGCTTGTGTTCATTGTGCGGCTGCTACGCAAAACTTTTTGGCGCTGGAACATCATTCCATTGATCTGCCGTGGTGGGAGAGTTTGGTAAAAGCAACTGACGGACGACAACTCATCACAAAAGGATTTGCCAATCTTCCGTTAAGTGCACCCGGATTAGGAATTGAATTGAATGATGAAGTAGTGAAACAACATTTGCACCCGGATGATAAATCATTCTTTGTGCCTACTACTGAATGGGACCAGTTAAGATCGCACGACAGGATCTTTAGTTAGTTTATCAACCAGTGAAGATTTTTTATTGAAATGATAACATCGAAAACACGTTGGTACCGGTTAATACCTCTAGTATTTATTACGTACAGTCTCGCTTACCTCGACAGGGCCAATTTTGGATTTGGTACTGCAGGTGGTATGGCGAAAGACCTGCACATCACACCGACGATATCTTCCCTGTTAAGTTCCTTGTTTTTTTTGGGTTATTTTTTTTTCCAGATCCCGGGCACGCATTATGCTGCGACAAAAAGTGCAAAAAAATTGATCTTCTGGTCACTGATACTATGGGGTGTTTGTGCGATGGCAACGGGTATGACGAAGAATGTAAATTTTCTGATCGCTATTCGCTTTATGCTCGGAGTTGTTGAGAGTGCGGTGATGCCTTCGATGATCATTTTATTGAGCAGGTGGTTTACAAAAACGGAACGTTCAAAGGCGAATACATTTTTGATTCTCGGGAATCCTGTTACCATTTTATGGATGTCAATCCTGTCAGGTTATTTAGTTAATTCATTAGGATGGCGATGGATGTTTATATTAGAAGGTGTACCCGCTATCATATGGGCATTTTTTTGGTGGCATCTTGTTAATGACAAACCCAAAGAAGCAAAGTGGTTATCGCAAAGTGATAAAGATGCGTTAGAAGCTTCTCTCCAAAAAGAACAAAAGGACATCAAGGCCGTAAAGAATTACTGGCAAGCGTTTAAAACAAAAGCGGTCATACTTCTTTGTTTACAATATGCTTTCTGGAGCATCGGTGTTTATGGTTTTGTAATGTGGTTGCCGACAATTATTAAAGGAGCTCCTCACATGAGCATTGTTGAAACAGGATGGCTGTCTGCAGTTCCTTATTTATTCGCTATAATAGCGATGCTTGTTGCTTCTTATTTTTCAGATAAAACTTTGAACAGGAAAATATTTGTCTGGCCCTTCCTGCTGATCGGCGCTGTTGCGTTTTATGGTTCTTACCTGGTAGGAACAAGCAATTTCTGGCTTTCGTTTACTTTACTGGTAATTGCAGGTGCAGTGATGTATGCACCTTACGGACCTTTCTTTGCCATCATGCCTGAAATTTTACCGTCGAATGTAACAGCAGGCGCCATTGCATTGATCAATAGTCTTGGCGCATTGGGTTCTTTTGCCGGATCATATTTTGTCGGTTATTTAAATGGAGTTACTGGAAGTTTTGGTGCATCTTATATTTTCATGTCCGGGTCATTATTTATAGCTGCCATCTTAACGATGATTGCAGTAAAACATTCGCGGATAAAAATTCGCAAATTGAAAGAACAGGAAATTGTTGTGGCGAGTGCGTAGTTATCTCTTTGTCCTCACTTGTAGCAATACTTTTATTGTGTGTAGTGTTTATCTTTTTTTGAAGTTTAGTTTATTATTTTCATTGGTAACTTCGTATAAGTTATTTGTCTTAATACATTCCAAAACTTTTTTGTATAATAAAGCTTTAGAGGCGTCGGTAATGTTTTCGTACCCTAAAGAACCTGTCTTTGGATGAAGGAACATTAAATAAACCTTTTCATTCTTCCGGAAGCTAATTGCTGGATATCTTTATCGAAGAAATATTCTGCAATGTCTTTTTCAATTGATGAGTAAGAGTTATTTTTCTTTAACTTTTCAAATTGAACTTTAAAGTCTTCAATGCAAAGTATTGTCATTAAACCAATGAAAGTTCTTTAGTGGTTTCTTGAAAATCAGTGATATTTGGCAAGAAGAAAAATCTAGAATCAAGGTCAGCTGCAACATCTTTTAAATCATCTATTGAAGCTTTAAATTTTTTTATTTCTTCTTTAGCAATTCCTTTGGAGCGAAGGAAATTTAGGGAAATATATTGTCTTAATAGAGAAGAGTGCAAGTCTCTTATTGATGAAATCAAATCATTAATTGACATTAATGAGTCATTATCTAAATTATTAAACCAAGTTATTTGTTCAATTTTTTCAACAAGAGAGTTTATTTTATTTGTTTTTTCGGTAAATATTCTTTTAAACTCTAGAATTTTGTCTGATAATTTGTTGATTTTTGCTTCATCAAATACAGATTCTTTCTTTTCCTCGAAAGAAAGTTTCCTAACATTTTCAAAAGTTTCTGATATCCTGGACTTATATGTATGAGACTCCATTTTTATAAGCTTTAGTACCTATTAATAACGTAAATATAGAGCAATATGTTTTTGGGGAAGGGGTTTACCACATTTTAATATTTCAGGTTAGCTATATGGTTGACTATCAAAATTACATACAACCCTCCCATTATCGCAATGTCGTAGCTTTAAAATCGATCTTACAGAAATTGTATACATCATATTCATGCTTCATTAGCAAGATCAATCGGCAGTTTCGTTATCCTTTTTCCGGTAGCAGCAAAAATTGCATTGCAAACGGCGGGTGCAATAGGAGGTAAGCCCGGTTCACCCAATCCTGTTGGATCAATATTATTTTCCACAAACTTTACTTCAATAGAGGGTGCCTCATTAATGCGAATAAGATTGTACTGGTCAAAATTATTTTCGACTGCTTTGCCATCTTTTATTGTCAACGCTCCATGAAGTGCAACTCCCAGGCCATCAGTGATGCCTCCTTCTACTTCTGTTTCTGCACCGCTCAGGTTAACTACCTGTCCGCAATCAACAGCACAATAAACTTTGTGCACTTTTATTTTATTATTGGTTACAGAGACTTCGGCTACCTGCGCTACATAAGTGTTAAAAGAAAAATGTGCAGCAAATCCCTGGTAAATTTCATTGGATGGTTTTCCCCAGCTGGCCATATCAGTTACCATCTTTATTACTCCCTTAAATCTTTCGGGATCATATTCCACTCTTCCTGCCGGGCTCGTTTTGACTTTATCCAAAAGTTCCAAATGAAACGCAACAGGATCTTTACCCGCTGCATGAGCCAATTCATCGAGCAGACTTTCTTCTGCAAAGGCGATGAAATTATGATTCGGTGCACGCCATGGACCTACAGTAACTTTTGATTCGAGGTTATGACTGTCAATTCTGAAATTAGGAACCGCACCGGCAGGGAAACTATTTTCTCTTGATGCATTTCCTGAATTGATCGCTGCCGCATTCAGTTGCCAGGCGATCAGTTCATTGTTTTTATCCAATGCTGCTTTGTACGAATACATTCCTGATGGTCTGTAAAATCCTCCCTGTATATCATCTTCACGTGTCCAAATAACTTTTACCGGCGCTTTCGCAAGGTTTGATATTTCGGCTGCTTCAACTGCATAGTCTGATTGCAATCTCCTTCCAAAACCTCCGCCCATTCTTGAAAGACCCACTGTAATTTTTTCTTCAGGAATATTCAGAAGTTTGGCAACATCACCTCGTGCCCTTGCAGGAGTTTGTGTCGGTCCATATAGTTCTACTCCATCATCCCGTACATCAGCAAAAAAATTCATCGGCTCCATGGGAACATGAGGAAGGATCGGTGCAATAAAAATTCTTTCAATAATTTTTGCCGCACCTGGAAAAGCATTCGCCACATCACCGTCATTTCTTTTTGGTTTGTCGGTTGTTTGTGTAACCAATTTTCTATACGCCTCAAGATGATCAGTTGTATTATCCAAATTACCATCATCTTCCCATTCCACTTTTAATGCATCTCTTCCTTTGCTTGCTGCCCATGTTGAAGTAGCGAGTACAGCCACTTTATTATCGCCCTGTACCACTTTTTTTACTCCCTTTACTGCCAGAGCCGCTTTATCGTCGAATGATTTTAATTTTTTTCCAAATGCCGGTGGCCTGGCCACCATTGCATATAACATTCCTTCTCTTTTGGTATCAATGCCGAAATCCATTTTGCCTCTAACAATCTTTGGATTGTCTACATTATTTATCCGCTTACCGATCAATTTAAAATCTTTTGGATCTTTCAACTTTACATCACTAGGCATATTTAACTGTGAAGCTTTTTCAGCAAGTTTTCCATAACCCAATTTTTTACCACTTGATTTATGAATTACAAACCCTTTTTCAGTAGAACATTCATCAGCCTGCACATTCCAACCCGCTGCTGCTGCTTCAACCAGCATTCTTCTTGCTGTGGCGCCTGCTGTTCTGAAACTTTTCCAACTGGAACGAACAGAACCGCTTCCTCCCGCTACCTGGCGGTTAAAACTTTTTGTATTTAATCCCGCTTGTTCCACCTTGATTGCATTCCAGTCTACATCCAATTCTTCAGCAACCAATAAAGGAAGAGAAGTTTTTACTCCTTGTCCTATTTCAGGATTAGGCGCCATAATGGTAACTATTCCATCAGCTCCGATCCGGAGATATGCATTTGGCTGAAACAAGACATCACCCGGCCCGTTCAAAGAATTTTTATTTAAAGAAAATACGGAACCAGAGCGGAACAGGATCAAACCCAATTAATAATGCTCCGCCTGCAAGCGCTGTATTTTTCAGAAATGATCTTCTCGATGTTGTAAGAGTTGGGTTTTTCATTTGTTACCTCCCTTTTCTGCAGCAACGTGAATCGCTTTTCTTATTCTCTTATAAGTGGCGCACCTGCAAATATTTCCCGACATAGCGTTGTCAATATCGGCATCACTTGGATTTGATTTTCTTGACAATAATGCCGCAGCCGACATAATTTGCCCCGACTGGCAGTAACCGCACTGAGGAACATCCACTTCTTCCCATGCCTGTTGTACAGGATGTGATCCATCCGGTGATAATCCCTCAATGGTTTTAATTTTTCCTTTTACAGCAGCAGACACTGTGAAAGAACATGAGCGTACAGGGTTTCCATTGAAATGAACAGTACATGCACCACACTCTCCAATGCCGCATCCGAATTTGGTACCTGTAAGATTTAACTCATCACGCAATACCCACAGCAGGGGAGTATCGTCATCCACATCTACTGTAAAATTTTGATCATTGACATTAAGACGATAGACTGGCATATCTAAATGCTTTAATTATAATGAATCTGGTTTCGTTTATAATTTTTAAGAACTAAATGTAATTAATATTAAAAGGTAATGCTCTGATTCTTTTTCCTGTCAAATTAAAAATTGCTTTCGTTAGTGCAGGAGCAACATTAACATGTCCCCGTTCACAGTTCTCTTCAGTAATGCTAAATGCGTAAGAAGCCATGGTGAAGCATTTAAGAGTCAGTTAAGTTACGAAAACATCAACAGAGCTGTATGAATTTGTTTTGCGGGAAAATAATTTTATGCACTTTTGGTTATTGGTTCGTCCACTAAACAAATGACTAAATTTCCTTTACAGCAAAATGCTTTGCCGAATCTTCATCGTGTATTTGACAGGGGGGTAATTGCAATTGATAACAACTATAAAGTAGTTTCCATTCTCACCATAACCGTTAGAAAGTTGTTTTCATATAAAATTCTTTGACCTTGTTTCTCCTGACAAACTTTTAAAGATAGCTTTTGTTGTGAAAATATAAGTGAGTGGTTTTATTTTTGCACAAAAGAAGATATTGACTAAAGATTAAGAATCAATTACTGATAGCGTAGTTTTTCCGCTTCAGTTGATGCTGTCAATATACAGAAACCAACCGAGCAATAGCAATTGGATACCTATTCAACTTGCCAGTTTTCTTAAAAGGGGAATGCCTTTTCCTTACTCTATGCCGGCATTTTTACCACTCCTTTTTCAATTCTTTTTTAGAAAATTTCTTTGATCACCAGTGCTTTGTTATTTCCTGCAAAGAATAATGAAGGTGTTGTCAATCAGCACCAACCCTTTGGTTCGAGATAAAATCCTTAATGTCAGAAAATATTATGAAGCTTTATATACTGAAGCAATAGTATTGTTTTCGCATCTTTTATCTCACCGGTTTCAATCATTCTCATTGCCTGGTCGATATTCATTTCTAACACATCGATATTCTCTTCTTCATGTTCCAGGCCGCCGCCTTCTGCTATTTTCATTTCTTTTGAATATTCGGCGATAAAAAAATGCAGCAATTCCGCAACTGAACCGGGCGACATGTATATCTCAAATATTTTTTTGACCTCCGAGATTTCATAGCCTGTTTCTTCTTTCGTTTCTCGTATTATACATTCTTCAGGATTGTCTTCATCCAGCAAACCTGCACAAGCTTCGATCATCATGCCGCCAGGATTGCCGTTTAAAAGTGTAGGAAGCCTGAACTGCTTTGTCAGGATACTGTTCTCTGAGCCGTATTATACAGCATAATAGTTGCACCATTTTCCCTGTCATACAAGGCTCGGCTTTGTGTTTGCTGACTACCATCTTTCTTTACATACTCATAGGTGATCTTCCATAGTTTAGACTTGTACTCAGCCAGAAGTTCTTTGTTTGTAATTTTTACATTCTTTATCATCTGTAGTAGTTTCTAAAACTTTTTTTCAACTATTTCAATCTTTCCAACACGCCTTTGCGTTTAACGATGTTTTTATAATCCCACTGAATTTTTTTTGCCTTGCCGAGCCAGCGCTTCAGTTCTTTGGTACTAATTTGTTCTGCAGTTGTATAACGTACTTCTGCTGCTTTGAAATTCCCTTCCGGCTTAAGGCCTGGTTCGTCAAATGACTGGCCGTTCCAGAATAATAAGCGAATTCCGTCTTTAAGTTTACTGTATCCAACAATGGGATTGCCCTCTAAAAACCAAACGGGGTGCCCGTGCCATATTTTATTTTCTGATTTCGGCATGCTGGCTTCAATTTCTTTGAACAGTAATGCGCAAATGGCTTTATTGTCCGCCGACAGCGATTTGTGGTATGCATGGATATCTTTGTTCATAACTGCAAATTTTTTTGTTACAGTTGGTTGGTCTGACGGTACATAAATATACATTGTAAATCGGTTTAACGATGGCAGTTCCCACTATAACATTCATCAATAATAAAAAGTGTGGATTTCGTTGCAAGCATAGTTATCCGATTTTCTCATTAGTTACTTATTTTCTGTTATTATCATACTGGCACGGTTTTATTCCATCAGTATAAAAGTTTATATGAAGACCTTTGGAATTATACTCATTATTGTTGGCATTTTAATGCTGGTATTTGGCAACATTAGTTTTACTACTCACAAAAAAGTGGCTGATGTGGGGCCCGTAGAAATAAATAAAAAAGAAAAGAAAACGATCGCCTGGCCCAACTACGCAGGTGGTGTGGCTGTGGTGGCAGGAGCTATAGTTTTACTTGCAAGTGGCAGGAAGAAATCTATATAAAAGGGAGAATGAACATTACTCTGTGTCAGACTTTCATCAACAGAATTTGTCCCGTCTTTTATTTAGGAAGCACAGTTACTGTAACTCTCTTATACCTTGTTAGTGGGGGTGTCCCTTTGTCTTTCACCTGCAAAATGAAATGTATCGTTTGGGGTTTATCCACCCGCGGTGCCGTTACCGGTAAATTATACAGGTTGGCAGCATAAGGTTTAAAACTCACGATACCGGGATAAGTTCCTGCTTCCCTGTATTGGAACCATAAAAAGCTTATCGAATCGCTATCAGGATCGTAACTGCCGTCTGCATTTAAATGAAACACTTCACCGGACCGTACACTGAAGGAATCAGGATGAGCTAATTTGGGAACAGGTGGATGGTTAGCTTCTCTATACGATTTTGTGCACCACTGCATGCGGGCTGCAAAATCATTTTGATATGCCTCTCTCCATCGCCATATTGTAGCCTGGTTACTGACATAGGTTTTATTATCAACTGGCGATAAAACTGAATCGTCAGCATTCGTCCAGATGGCTCTTGTTTCAGGTTCATCTTTCGGCCAGTTTTCCCTTTTAAACATTCCTGTATTGGAGTCATGGAATTCCGGAAGATAAAATTCATAACGGCCTCCCCATCCTCCCCAATTAGGATATGCAGGATCACTTAACCCATTATTGATAAGATTTAAAAATGATGGTGTGTCGCCTTCCATTCCATAAGCCACATCAGGATAAGCAGCACCCAAAGGACCATGACCCTGCTGAATATTTTTTGCAAGCCAGTTATTGGAAACGACATCTTTATCAGAACCGGGAAAAGGAAACGACATCCCCAGCCATGTGGCATATGCATAGTTGTAACCGGGTGTTACCACGTAAAATATGTTTGGAAAATTTTTTCTTATCCACGGTCCGCTGTCATCCTGGTCTGAAATAGTGTATACTCTTACCCTGCTGTATATTTTTTCTGCTTCAGTTTTACTTTTTGTATGCTGTATCTTCCAAAGCGCCTGCGCCAATACATTGGTACCGCCCCATACACAAAACCACACAGGTCGTTCATCAGACTTACTTAATACTCGTACTATCCAGCCCGATCCCTGCGAATCTTTTCCTTCGCCCACACCTTCCATTCCATACACAGGCAATCCTTTTTTTACTTTTACTTTCAATGCATCATAAGAAAGATATCCTTTCTCGTGTTTCAAAAGATTAGGTTGCACCTTACCATAAGCACGCAAGATTTTATCAATACTCTCAGGCGCCACTCTTGTTTTTTGATGAATAGAAGTAGTGGCAATAAGACCTTCCACATCCCATTCATTGGAATAGGTAAGAAAACGAACCATCGATTCAGCATCATCGGGATCGGCTTCAATATCTGTTAACACCATTACCCTGAGCTTGTGCGTCGGTTGCGCAAACAGCAATTGAGGAAACTGACTTAAAGAAAAGAGAAAAAATAAAATGATAATCGATCTCATATTTATTGTTCTATACCTGCATACATATAAATATACATCGTAAAGCAGTTTTGTTATCTTTTTTCAGCGAAGAAGAGATAACATTATTCGTAACTTCGCAGCCGAAAAATAAATATTTTATTGAATAGAATATTTAGTTAAACAGAATATATCTTCTTTCCCTTAACCTACTAAATCAATTTGATCATGGAACAAGACTTTCCCAAATCGCCCTTTTACAATGCAATGATGACATCTGTGTTTGTTGGTTTTTTCACTACTATTATTTGTTTGGCTTATGATATAGTGTTTCGTGCCGAGACCGCTTACCCGTTAACCTCGTTCATAAATGTATCAACCATTATTTTCAGCATAATGTTTTTCTTTCTCGTGATAGGTCTTATTTATTATGGTTTGATAGCCGCTTTTAAAAAGGCAGACATTGTTTTTATTTTATTGTTTGTATTGCTTGCCGTTCTTTTTATCTGGATGACGGGCAGCGTTCACCGCTCTGATGTGCCTCAACTAAATCACGAATTCAAAGACCTTCTAATGGGCATCATTATTATTGCAGGTGTAGCCTGCGTGTGTATTCCCCTGCTGTATCATAATAAAAAATTCCAGGAAATGGTATTGTAGATAATGCCGATTTTATTATTCCGGCAGTTAAGCACCGCATTTCCGTTGCGGAAATATAGAAACTGAAAAACAGGATGATTCGTATCAGCGGCACGGCGCTTGCCTTTGTATGCGCTGTGTCACTTTCTATTTCATACATGTGCTGCACATTGCTGTATGTTGCTTTTGTATGCTTTTATTTTCTGCGTAGAAGTGCAAAAACCAAATTTGCGTATTAGTACTGATTTCTTCGGTTGCGCTTCGGTACCGCTTCGCTTCTCCTTCGTGTCTTGTTCGCTTCCGACCGAAGCCGGAGCGAAGAAATAGCGAAGAGGGTACGAAGATGATACGGTAAAGAAGCGTTGCGTGTGCGAAAGAATTTTTGTGTTGAGGATTTGTATCGCTATGCCACCAGGGCATAGCGACAAAGACTATTTAGCGTTGGGCACCGTGCAGAATGAGGACTTGTAGACGGTAGAAACTGCAATAGAAAAATGATTTAAAAATATTATCATTGTCTGGGTTTGGCAATTATAGTGTTGTGTGCCATCAATAGAACGATTTCAAAATGGGATATTACCCATAGGCATTATTTGCAAAAGCACGGATACTGTTTATCTAACAAATAGGTTTGACAAAGCAACAATAGTGGACACAGGACAAGGCTTTCCCTTATTCCAATGACGGAAGATTTGGTGGCGAGAATATTTATATCATGAACCTGCAAATTGGTAATTCTGCTTATTGGACCATTCATTTGGCAGGTACGGTAGGGATGTAAAGATTTCAGTTATTACATTGATAAATATCTTTAAAGTTCGCAATAGTGATAGCAGTGAAACTAAACAGTAATGATGCGAGCTGGCGTTTTTCCAACGGATCCAAAGAAGAACAAGGGGTCTGAAATTGGCAGTATCAAATACGCCGCAATAAAGTTTTGTCAGTACTTAAACACCTTTCCATTCACCATTACTTCTTGTGTCGCTTCATCAAATGTTGCTTTATAACCAGTGTGTACTGCAGCATTCGTCATAATATTTGCGATGGAATGAGAATAACCGGCTTCAACGGGGGCGTTCGGTTGTTTTCTCGATCTTATACATTCCATCCAGTTATGAATGTGATTTGTGGTGAGAACGTCTCCACCTGTATTAGCAGACGCCACTACTTTTTCTGCTACTTCTGACAAATTAATTTCAGGTAACAAATTTGCCTGCATGTGCATTGCATCGGCTGCCTTTTGGGTAAGACCACCTGTTGGCGTTACTTTATTTGTTATCAGGTTCAGCTCTCCGCCATTGGAATAATAAATTTCTGAGGGGTTCTCTTCGCCGTTATGCATACGCGAAGAAAATACAACCTGGAAACCTGAAGTTGGATCATCACTTGGGCCGTAATCAAAAACAGCAGTGGTAGTGTCCCAGTTTCGCCTTCCATCTTTCCACATATATATGCCGCCGTTAGCAACTACACTGCGCGGATGTTTCAGTTTGCTGAACCAATGAACCGTATCTATTTGGTGACTCATCCATTGCCCCGGCATACCGGAAGAGTATGGCCAGAACAACCTGTACTCAAGATATTTTCTCGGATCGAATGGTTCATAAGGGCGATTCAGTAAAAACCGTTTCCAGTCAAGATCCTTTTCATAGCATTGAGCAACAAGCTCGGGTCTGCGCCAGCGGCCCGGTTGGTTTACATTCCATGTCAATTCAACCATCGTAATGGGTCCAAACTTTCCGGATTGAATAAAATCGGCGGCCGCCATATAATTTGTTCCGCTTCTTCTTTGCGAACCAATTTGAACGATTCGATCGCTGGCTTTGATTGCTTTTAGAGCAGCCCGGTTGTCGTCCATAGTTTCGGCAAACGGTTTTTCACAATAAACGTCGCAATTATTCATCACTGCATCCTTAGCAAGTAGTGCATGTTGAAAATCGGCTGTACTGATAAAAACTGCATCAATATTTTTCAACCCATACAGTTCATCATTATTTCTGCAGCCGGTAATATCATGGTCCATTTTTTCTTTTAAAAAAGCAACACCTTCCTCTCTTCTTTTTTTCCAGAGATCGGAAACGGCTACCATATCAAAATTCATTTCCTTATAAAACTGCATGAATGGCGGAACATGAGAACTGCGAAAGCGGTCAGAAAAACCGACAACACCTACCCGCACCCTGTCATTTGCTCCCAATATTCGGGAATAACTTTTAGTACTGAATCCTTTGCCTGCAATAAAGGTAGCAGCCGCCGCTGCAGCTGACTGTTTAATAAACTTTCTGCGTGAATATGGCATAGCTTATCATTTTGGTTGACAAATCTTTTTCAAAAAATACATTAATTAATTATGACATGTATAACGACCGAATATTTTATAAGACTTTTATTTTAATGCTCCTGTATGAAACTTCATCCCCATGATCCTGCAAAAGAATATGACCTTCATTCCATAAACCGAAATTGTTCCAATTTTTATATTTGCTGATGGCTATGAGATCTTTAAATTCTTTTGAACCTCTTTGATATTCCAATACTTTGTACCCGTTAAGCCAGTGTTCTACATGATTGTCAGGATAAACAATAATGCGACCATGATTCCATTCGCCAATTGGTTTTATTGCCTCTTTTGGTTTTTTGCTTGGTATCATATCATATAAAGAAGATAAGGTGCGGTCACCATCTCTTCCAAGTTTCGCATCGGGATGTCTTTCATCATCCAATACCTGGTATTCTAATCCAATTGCGGATTCACCATTTACGTCGTACGATTCCTTCACAAAATATTTCACACCGCTATTGGCAACGGGAGTCAATTTAAAATCAAACTCAAAATCAAATGCGTGATATTCTTTGTCGGTAACGATGTCACCGCCTCTTCCTTCCTGTTGCCCGTTGGATTTTAAAACAGTTAATACTCCATTGTTAATTACCCAACCACTGTCAGGAAAATTTTTCTTATAAGCACCTCTCCATCCCTTTGTTGTTTTGCCATCCCAGAGCAATGAAATTTTATTATATTTTTCTTCGGTTGATAATGTATTCGGAATAAGATTCGACAACATAAATATGATCAGGGGAAGTTGCATGAAGATCTTTTGTTTGTATCCGGATATTTTTCCAATGAATAGTTTCGCCGGCTTTGGATTCATCAGCCACCTGGTGAACCTGTAATGCAATAAATCCTTTCGGTGTCATATCATCCACTAACGAAGCTGTATGAATTCCGTTCACCCATGTACGGATCGTGTTGCCGATACATTCAACACGAACTTTATTCCATTGATCTTTTTTAAAAGCTTTTTGACCGTTGGCGTTGTAAGTTAAAGGATACAGCCAACCTCTTCTGGCTTCATCATAAATGCCACCTGTCCATGCCCTGTCGGATGGATCAATTTCAACCTGGTAACCATGCACACGTCCATTGTTATAATCTTTATTGCTTTCACTTCTTACCTGGATCCCTGAGTTCATATCATCATCGACTTTGAATTCCAGTTCGAGAATAAAATCACCGTAAGTAGCATCGGTGGCAAGAAAGGAGTTGGGTGTGCCTGCAACCGTTTCACCAATGATCTCATTGTTTTCTGCTTTGTATTTGGCTTTACCATTTAGTTGATGCCAGCCTGTGAGATCTTTTCCATTAAATAATGGCGTCCATTGTTGGGCGGAAGTAATTAACGGAAGAAAAAAATAACCTGAAAAAAGAGTTAGTACGGCAAGCTTGTTTCGTTTAGAAGAGTGATTCATTTCTTTATTTTAAAAATTAAAGATACCAATTACTGAAATGCTTTTTATTTTCAGAAATATTTTCGTGAAGAAATCAATGTGATTTTTCTACGAAACTGTATAGAAATGATTTTCTTAATATCCAATGCCACAGATTACACGGAAAAACACAGATATGAAGAAATATTTTCTGTGAAAATCCGGGTAATCTGTGGCAGAATATAAAAATTTAAATAGCTTCTAAGACGAAATGAAGTTAAAAAGTAATCGTTAACTTATTCTGTTACCAAATTTGCTGATCATTTGATTTGATAATGCTGATAGCGCCAGAGCGCCTGTAAAAAATAGTAGTCTGCATAGATAAGAGGTACATTAATCCCGGTTCCTCCGTGTTTATTAACAACGCCATGCATTAGAAGGAAATGATGATTGGTTCCGGCCTTAGCTAAATATTTTTCGGAGCTTAAACTTTTTAAAATTTGTACTGCCGTATTGTAGTAGATTTTTTTTACCCGGTCATCGTAATGACTTAGTTCAAGCAGGGCAGAGGCAGCAATCGCAGCGGCGGAAACATCTCTTTCTTCATTGGGAATACCAGGCGCATTAAAATCCCAGTAAGGGATATGATCAGGTATTTTATTTATTTGTTGAATAAAATAGTTTGCTGCCTTTTCCGCATATTGTAAATATTCTTTATTGTGCGTGTACCTGTAAATCGTAGTAAGGCCGTAGATCGCCCAAGCCTGCCCCCGTGCCCAGCAGGATGAATCGCTATAACCCTGCGCTGTTTTCTTTGCCAATAGTTTCCCGGTAGTTGGATCAAAGTCCAATACATGATAAGTGCTTCCATCTTTTCGAAACCTGTATTTCAGATCATTGTTTACATGTGTAATGGCAATATGATAAAAGGAAGTATCATGAGAAACTTGTGTAGCCCAGAACAGTAATTCGAGATTCATAAGATTATCCACGATCACAGGATAATGCCATGAACCACCATCCCACGACTTAACGCTGCCGACTGTAGGATTAAATCTTGTGCTTAACGATCGTGCAGCTTGCAATAAAACATTTTTGTAAGAGCTATCCTTTGTGAGCAGATAGCCATTACCAAAAGAAGTAAATAAAACAAAGCCGAGATCGTGTGTATTGGTTAACCATTTGGCGGGTTCCAGGCTGTTTGTCCATTTTTCTGCGTCTTCTTTCCATTTTTGATCATTCGTGAATTTGTATAAATACCACAGGCAGCCGGGGAAAAATCCGCTTGTCCATTCTTTATAAGTAACAGCCAATACAGAGGAATCTGTATTGACGCTGTAGAGATGAAGAGCAGTATCAGGAAACTCATTGAGGTAAGATTGGTATTGACTGCCGGCTAAGGACAGAATTTTTTCTACAGGCAGTTTGTTATCAGCCTGTGCAAAAACAAAATTGCAATGGGAACAAAATAAGGCGATCGCTACGGAAATGTTTGTTCTTAAAATGCGCATGAAGGAAAATTAATTTATATGAATCCAATTCTTTTGAAAGCTGGTTATTCATCACTCAGAATTAAAAATAAATTATTTTCTACTAAGCCATCAGAATTCATTGCTCGTAGTGTTTGTTTATGTAATGTTTGCAGTCTAAAAGCAAGTAAATTCGTAATAAATGGTTTCAATTTTTTTTGAACATTATACTAAACATTTAATTGCCTGCACTTCCCGATATAACCATTCGCTTTGCGTCCGAAACGGACGCTGAATTAATAGCTGATCTCAGCCGCCAAACTTTTTATGAAAGTTTTGCTCCCTTCAACACAAAAGAAAATATGGATAAGTTCATGAAGGAACAGTTTACCCGGCAAAAATTAATTGAAGAGGTGAAAGAACCGTGGCTTATTTTCTTTCTTGCTTATATGGACAAGGAACCGGTTGGCTATGTAAAAATGCGGCAGGGTTCTGTTCCGATGGAACTTGTTAACCATTCCTGCATTGAGATTGCGAGAATTTATTCCGTGCAGCATACCATCGGAAAAGGAGTTGGGAAAAAATTAATGCAGACCTGCCATGATGTGGCCGTACAAAAAGGAAGAGATACTTTGTGGTTGGGCGTATGGGAAAAAAATCTACGTGCCATTCATTTTTACACCCAATGGGGCTTTGAAAAATTCGGAGAACAGGAATTCATCCTCGGGGATGATGTACAAACGGATTGGCTAATGAAAAAGACAATTCAATTGTAAATGACTATCACCTACAAAAAAATTTCCCTTTCTATTCTTTATTTACGTTGATCAATGCGCGGCGGTTGCGGCTACGTCCGTCAGGATTGTCACGACCCATGATCTTTTCCATTTCTACGGGGCAACAAGCGCCGAAAGATAAAAAGCTTACACGGGCTGCATCAACTCCTTTCCTGATGATATAATCGGCGCATGCCTTAGCCCGTTTGTCAGAAAGAATTTTATTATAAGCATCGCTTCCTAAACCATCGGTATATCCGGAGACCTGTATGGTAGCAGACGGGTATTCAACTAATACGTTATAGATCGAATCAAGTTTTGCAAGAGCTTCCGGTTTCAAATTGCTTTTATCAAAATCAAAATAAACTGTCACCACGTTTTCAGCTTTGATGACGATCTCTACCGGTTTTGGTTTTGGTCTTTGCTGAATACACAGGTCCGCATTGGTTAATTTGTCAACAAGAAGATCAGACTCATCGGCGTTTTCAATATTCACAGCAGATGTTGTGTCGAGGTATGAGTATTTGTTAACCGATAATGAAAGATTGTCGTGCGTTTCCGTTCCAAGATCAAATGAGTATTTGCCTTCGGCATTCGTTGTGGTCTTCCATGTTTTCCCTGATTCATCTTTTAAAATTACATCTGCATCAGCAAGAGGTGCATTGTCCGTGCAATCATTTAATTTTCCGGTTAGCTTTTTATTTTTTGGAGCTTTTACTATGTTGTATGTTTCAAGGCAACATCCTTGTCCGCGATCGGAACTAACGATTGCATTTGCCAAAAGTCTTGTCTTTTCCGGTGCAAAGAAATAAATGTCATCTCTTGAAGAGTTGACAGGATATCCTAAATTTTCAGGTTGCTTCCATGTTGTTTCATAACCTTTTGCTGCAAACAGATCGAAACCTCCCATTCCTTTGTGTCCATTGGATGAAAATACAAGAGTATTACTGGTGCTGTGATAAAAAGGAGCTTGTTCGTCTTCATTTGTATTTATCGATGTTCCTGCATTCACAGGTCCGCCGGTTGTGCCGTCATCTTTTATCGGTGCATACCAGATATCAAACTTGCCTGAGCCGCCGGGACGATCAGATGCAAAGAATAAATATTTTCCGTCAGGGGTACAAAAAGGTTGTTTGCTGTTGTAGCCTTCTTTATTGACCCACGGTAATAAAATCGGGGTACTCCAGCCATTTGTTTGTTTTGTTGAAAGATATATTGATGAAATGATTTGACCTTTTTCTTTTTTCCATTCGGAGAAATATAAAAACTTTCCATCAGCGCTTATAGCGGCCGCACCCTGGTTGATAACAGGATCGGACGAAGAAAGTTCCACCGGCATCATTTCTTCCAGGCCGTCATTTTTTAATGTGGTATAAAATAAACGGCTGTGATAGGGATTAACGCCGTTCATTTGCGCGGAATCTGTTTGCGTGCTGGTAAACAGAAATTGATCACCAGTCAGATGCACTGGAGCAAAGATTCCTTTTACATTGCTATTCGGTGCATCTATTTTTTTTGTGGTCACCAAAACAGAGTCAGGCCTTGCCAATTGTTGTTGTATATACTGAAGTGTTTGCAGTTCTTCCTCCGCGGCATCTTTATAGGTATGATCACCATTAAGATTCAAATACTGTTTTACACTTTCCGATGCAGTATCATAATGCCCGAGGCTTCGCTGGCATACGGCATACCAATAAACAGCATCAGGATATTCTGTGGCATCTTCATCAATACATTTTTTATAGGAAGTTGCTGCGTCCTGCCAGTAATTGGCAAGACGATAACTTTCCGCCTGCTTATAAAGTATATCATTCTTCGATACATGTGCTGAAGGGGTTGCATTTCTTCTTCCTTTAATGTTCAAAGGAAATTCGCTTGTCGATTTTTGTTTTTTGGAAGGATTCAAAAATTGACCATATAAGTTCGCTGCGGTATAATATTCGCCTGCTGCAAAATATTCATCCGCTAATTGTATTGTGCTTTTGTTTTTTTGTCCCTGCGATTGCAGGCAACCGGTGCATATCATTACCACCAGCAAAAATTTACCGGGTACTTTCATGTTCTTTTTGAAAGCTGACAATTTTTTTTGTATACAGAATGAAATATTCATTTTAATTCAAATTATAATCTTGCACAACGAACAAAATCAAGAATGCTTTTTGTACCTGTGCGTTTAACATAGGAAAGGCTCAATTCAAAACTGTTTACGTTTCTGCTCGTGGCGCCTAATTTGGATGTATTTATGTCATAACTAAATCCCACGACGAAATCTTTATAGTCGAATCCGAAAAATGGTGCCACTGCATCTTTGAAACGATAATATCCCCCGATCATCACATCCGTTTCAGCATTTACATTTAATTGTGCATAGGTCCCGAACATTGTTTCGCTTGCGTTGCCCTGGCGCATGTATAAGACATGCGGAATAATGCTGGCACGTTCAGACAGATTAAAACTCAGTCCTCCGTGTAAGACAAAACGCACAGGTATCGTATTCAATTCAGTGCTTTGTGCAGATACGATCGGGTCTTTTGGTTTATTGATATGAAAAACGGAAAAGCCACCAAATGCATTTGTTTTTTTATCAGGTGTTGCATCATAATACAAAGCACCTGCCCCAATATCCAAAGTTGTCGCAGATGTTTTTGCGAAAGTTTCCGTAGTCGGGTTCGAAGCATTGTATCCGGTGATGGGGTTCCATTGTTCACCCCATTTGAATTTTGATTCGTTTACATGCCGGTTAATGATGCCGCCTTGTATGGCCAATACAATGTGTTGGGTATTTTCTTTACCAAATTTTACCCCGGTGTATGCGACCGAAGCATAAGTGCTCAAATAATTATAGCCTGCGTCGCCGGCTGATTGATCGAGTAAATTTATTCCAAGTGCTATATTATTATTGGTACGTGTGTCAAATGATATTCCCATAGTGCGGTATGGATCAGATATGCTTCCCCACTGGCTACGATAAATAGCAGAAGCCCTGTATTCGCCATCGCTGCTGCCTGTTAGCGCAGGGTTGATGTACATGGGGAAAGTATAATTTTGTGTAAAGTGCGGATCAGTTTGTGCCACTGTTCTGATGGTAATCAGCAGCAACAAACAAGTTGTTATCCACCCGGCACGATATGTAGGTTTATTTTTCATTTTATACAGAACATTTGACAGTTTGTTTTCATTATAGGGTACGGATCATTAATAATTTATTTCTATCGTAATAGGGTTATTGAGCCTTTCATGTTGATAGTTCGCCCGTCGGATAATTCTGCTTTTAATATATATACATATACACCAACCGGTTGAGGTGTTCCTTTATATTTTCCATCCCAGCCTTGTGTTTTGTTAGTGATGGTTGCAATCTGTTGACCCCACTGATTAAAAATGTGCATATCAACTTTAGTGATGTAGTTGCCGTATACAAACACCAGGTCATTCTTACCATCACCATTTGGTGTGAAAACATTTGGTACAAACACATCTTTGTTTAGCGGGAGCACTTTAATTACATAACTCTGTGTTAAGCCGGTACATCCTCCTATCACAGGTGTTGCAGTAATAGTGGCGGTTACCGCCTGGTTGCTCATATTTGTAGCGGTAAATGAAGGAACACTGTTTATGCCTGAACCCTGCAAGCCAATAGATGGATCTGAGTTTGTCCAATTGATTGTAGCACCCGGGCTGGTAATAAAATTAAATGCAGGCAGAAAATCTCCATCATATACCGTGGTATCTGTTCGTACACCCACCGTTGGTACTGCATTTACTTCTAATTTAAAAGAGGTGGTATCTGCGCATTGTCCAGCATCAGGTGTAAAGATATATGTGCCGTTTGTCGCATTCTCGACAACAGCCGGACTCCATGTACCCGCAATGCCATTTGCAGATGTATCAGCCAATACAGGAACTGTTGCACCAATGCAAAGAGATTGGAAAGCTCCAAAATTGAACGTTGGTTTAATGATGGGATTTACAATTACAGTAAATGTATCTGGTACAACACATGATACCGAATTACTGTTAAAAATATAAGTGCCACTTGTTGCATTACTAACAATTGCCGGATTCCATGTACCGGTTAAACTATTATCTGATGTTGTCGGTAATACTGGAACAGTTGCACCGTTGCAAATGGTTAAAGTATCACCGAGGGTGAATGTGGGTATTACATTAGGAGTAACAGTTACGGAAAATGTTATTGATCCTGTAACACATTGCCCCGCATCAGGGTTAAATGTATACGTGTCAGAATTTTGATTGTCAACTGCTGCCGGACTCCATGTTCCTGTTATACCATTATCTGATGTTGTTGGTAATGCCGGTACAGTTCCACCTGCGCAAATAGTTAGTGTTGATCCAAAACTAAAGGTGGGTGTAACGTTTGGATTTACAGTCACAGCTAACGATGCGATGGTTGCACATTGTCCTGCATCCGGAGTAAAGGTGTATGTGGCTGAAGTCTGGTTGTCGATCGAAGAAGGACTCCATGTTCCTGTAATTCCATTATCGGATGTGGCAGGCGATGAGGGTACGGATCCTCCCGCACAGATTGATAAACTTGTACCAAAACTAAATGCAGGAGTAATATTGGGAGCAACTGTTACCGAAAAAGATGTGGTCATTGCACACTGCCCGGCATCCGGTGTGAATTCGTAAATATTTGAATTTTGATTATCGACGATTGAAGGACTCCAAGTACCTGTAATACCATTTTGCGATGTTATTGGCAAAGTTGGCACACTGCCACCTGCGCAAATTGATAAAGTAGATCCAAAGCTGAATGTTGGAGTGATAATGGGATTTACCGTCACATCGAATGTCGCAGTTGTTGCACACTGTGCTCCCATTGGAGTAAATGTGTAAGTGCCCGAATTTTGATTGTCAACAGCAGAAGGACTCCACGTTCCGATTATTCCGTTGGATGAAGTTGCCGGCAAAGTCGGTACCGTACCTCCGTTGCAAATCGAAAGACTGGTTCCAAAACTAAATGTCGGAGTGATGTTTGGATTTACCGTCACGTTAAATGTTGCAGTGGTTGCACATTGTCCGGCAGTGGGCACAAATAAATAACTGTTTGAATTTTGATTGTCGACAACAGAAGGCGTCCAGAGTCCCGTTATCCCATTTGTTGAAGTGGTCGGTAGAATAGGAACAGCTCCATTGGTACAAATGGATAAATTGGTTCCGAAAGTAAATGTTGGGGTGATATTTGGATTGATGGTTACATCAAAAGAAGTTGAAGTTGCACACTGTCCTGCATCAGGTGTAAATATATAGGTACCGGAAACTAAATTATCAACTGTGGAAGGACTCCATGTGCCTGCTATTCCATTTTGAGATGTTGTTGGGAGAGTAGGCACACTTGCACCTGAACAAACAGATAGACTTGTTCCGAAGTTGAATGTGGGAGTAATGTTGGGATTAACTGTTACATCAAATGTAGTAGCTGTAGCACACTGCCCGGCACCAGGTGTAAAAGTATAAGTTCCTGAATTTTGATCATCGACCGTTGACGGACTCCAGCTTCCGGTGATTCCGTTGTCTGAAGTAGCAGGTAACGTGGGAACAGCCTGCCCGGCACAAATTGATAAACTGGTTCCAAAACTAAATGTTGGTGTAATATTAGGAGTTACTGTTACATTAAATGTTGTTGGATTTGCACACTGTCCTGCATTGGGTGTAAATGTATAGGTTCCGGAATTCTGGTTATCAACTGTGGAAGGACTCCATGTCCCGGGTATTCCATTTTGCGATGTTGGCGGCAAAGTTGGTACAGTTCCACCTGCACAAATTGATAAACTCGTGCCGAAACTAAATGTCGGCGTGGTCCTTGGATTTACCGTTACATTAATTGTAACCGATGCTCCACATTGATTTGCATTGGGAGTAAAAGTGTAGCTTCCTGAATTTTGATTGTCGATGGTTGCCGGATTCCATGTTCCTGCGATCCCGTTGTTTGATGTGGTTGGCAGCGCAGGTGCCGGGGTTCCAGCACAAAACGGAGGGATTGGATTAAATTTCGGAATGAATATCGGATCTGATAAAATAATTCCTGTAAATAGATTCGTTTCGCAGTTATTGATCTGGAGAACAAAGTCAGAATAAAATCCCTTTTTCAAACCTGTGATAATAATTTGTCCCGAACCGTTCGCGGTAAACGAAGCCGGGCCTATAGCAACACCATTGCCTGTATAACTTAACAGGTAAGTAGCGCCGGGAGCCAGTCCGCCAATTGTGATCGATCCTTCATTGCCAAAACAGGATGATGGATTTGTACTTGACAGGTTAGGTGACTGAATAGTGAAGTTTGTTTTGTAGTTAGCTCCGCCGTTGTTTTGTGTTACAGTTTCATCGCATAGATTGATGGTGGTATTGGAGCCGGATATTTCATAATAAATTTCAAGTACATAATTTCCGGGAGCACGGGCAGTCAGATCAATATCACTAAAAAAGTTTTGCCATCTCTGATCGCCCAAAGAGCATGCACTTCCATCTGAAGGGTATTGATTGGATCCATTACAACCTTCTAACAAAGGAAGGTCAACGGAAGTGAATGAACCTGCAGGATTGCTTTGAAGATGTATATTATAATACATACGTACAGAGCAAACATTGGATGAAGCGGGATTTTTAAAAGTATTGACTTGTGCGCCGCTGAGAATAAGTGAACCGGAATTTTGTGTATATACACCGAGGTCTGAAGGCAAATTTGATGAACCAATCGAACCGGTGGTATTCAGAAAAGCACTTTGGCTACAGTCAGTAATCCAAACGGCAGAAGCATTTGCACCAATAGATTGAGCCCTGGTGTAGTGGCAAAAGAGGATTAGCAGGATAGTTCCTATAAAGGAAATTGGCTTGGATTTCATCAGAACAAGGATATTAGATCAAATCACACTTAACTACTTCGTATTCTCACAATGCATTAAAACGGCTTTTTCTTTAAAAAATTGTTATCAGCCCCAAGGAGTATTACAACCCTCGTGCGAAAATTATCTTTACCATATTGTATTTTTTTCGATGATGTTACACGGATGCCTTGGTGTACAGATCAGCTTTGTTCTCTTTCTTTTATTGTCCTGACTATTTTTTCTGCATGTTCCCGCGAGTTCTCGATAAACAGGCGATGCGTATTCATCCCCCCGCAAATAACGCCCGCTATAAAAATATTTTTTACGTTGGTTTCATAAGAAGATTCATCGTATACTGGTTTTCTTACTTCATCGTCTGATAACCGGATCCCTAGTTTTCTTAAAAAATCCAGGTTGGGTTGATAACCGGTCATAGCGATCACCCAATCATTTTCAACTGTAACGGGACCTTCCGGTGTTTGAATGTCCACACTGTGTTCATGAATTTCTTTTACAGTTGAATTGAAATACGCTTTGATCGATCCTTCATTGATCCGATTGACAATATCAGGCCGTACCCAATATTTTACCCGTTCGCCGATCTGGCTTCCTCGTACCACCATTGTTACTTCAGCTCCTTTTCTCCATGTTTCTAATGCGGCATCTACTGCAGAATTACTGGCTCCAACCACCAGCACTTTTTGAAAAGCATAGAAATGAGGGTCCTTATAATAATGTGTCACCTTGGGTAATTCTTCACCCGGCACATTTAATTTGTAAGGGATATCATAAAATCCTGTTGCGATAATTATATAATTCTGCGGTATACTCATTCTTGTTTGTTATTACCTTGTAATTTCCTTGTTGCCGGTTGTTGGTTTCTTGTCCCTTGAATCTTGTGCCTTGCTCCTTTACCTCCAAAACTTTTTCAAACAATTGAATATTTACATGCCTCGACAATGCTACCCGACGATAATATTCCAGTGCTTCGGGTCTTGTAGGTTTTGGATTATTGGAAACAAAAGGAATTCCACCGATCTCAAGTCTTTCTGATGTAGAAAAAAAGGTCATATTAACCGGATAGTTATATAATGAATTAACGAGAGATCCTTTTTCGAGGACCAGGTAATCAAGTGTTGCATTTTGAGCATCCAGGGCGCAGGCCAACCCGATAGGTCCTCCGCCTATAATTATAATTGTGTAGTGATTCTTATCCATTTCAACAAAGATACTGGTTGCAGGTTTCTGGTTGCCTGCCGGTACGAACAACTGAAATTATTTGAGAAAAGATTTGTAACCAGTAACTAACAACAAGGAACCAGTTTAGGTTTTATCCGGCTTCTCACATATTTTTGCCATCCTAAAATTGATAAAAAGGATGGCAAGACAAATTGCATATCGTGAAGCTCTTCGTGAAGCAATGGTAGAAGAAATGAGAAGAGATGAAAGAGTTTTTCTAATGGGTGAAGAAGTGGCTGAATACAACGGCGCTTATAAAGTAAGCCAGGGTATGCTGGCTGAGTTTGGGGCGAAAAGAGTAATTGACACACCTATTTCAGAATTGGGTTTTACGGCGATAGGCGTAGGCGCTGCACAAAACGGATTGCGACCTATAGTGGAATTTATGACCTGGAACTTTGCGAATCTTGCTTTGGATCAAATACTCAACACGGCCTCCAAGATGCTTGCGATGAGTGGCGGGCAAATATCCTGTCCGATTGTTTTTCGCGGACCAAATGGTTCTGCCGGTCAATTGGGTGCTCAACATTCCACTGCATATGAAAGTTTATATGCCAACATTCCGGGAATCAAAGTTGTTTCACCCAGCAATGGTTATGATGCAAAAGGGTTGTTGAAGCAAGCGATCCGATATGAAGAAGATCCGGTATTGTTCATGGAAAGTGAAGTTTCATACGGAGATAAGTCCGAAGTTCCTGAAGACGAATATTACATCCATTTGGGAAAAGCAGATGTGAAAAGAGAAGGAAATGATGTAACGATTGTATCTTTTAATAAAATGATGAACGTGGCAATGGCTGCTGCATCCGAATTGGAGAAAGAAAATATCAGCGCCGAAGTGATTGACCTGAGAACGATCCGTCCGCTGGACTGGAAAACAATTTTGGAAAGTGTAAAGAAAACGAACCGCCTGGTAATCGTTGAAGAACAGTGGCCTTTTGGTTCTGTATCTTCAGAGATAACGTACCAGGTGCAAAAAGAAGGGTTTGATTATCTTGATGCTCCTATTCGCCGCATCACGGCGGCAGACGCACCTTTGCACTATGCGCCCAACCTGGTAGCGAGTGCTTTGCCCGATGTGCCCAAAACGGTAAAACTGGTAAAAGAAGTAATGTATTTGCATAAATAAAACTCACGTTATGTTTAAAAAACCCGGGGAATCTCTCCGGGTTTTTTTCTTTACACTATGTTAATAAGATTTAGATAAGATTAATGCAGCGTTTCAATAAGAAAATACATCTTTGTTATGGTTTTTCATAGGATATTGGATTTTATACGAGGCTGGATTTCTATCCGGCTTCTTTTTTTACCCTCTGTCTCCCTAAAGGACAACTTAGATCAGTCTTTCTTCCTGATTTTAATTTTTGCAATAAGCCTTTTTATATTTTTGAATATTCAAAACAAGTTTGAAAATGCAAAACTCCCCGTTAAGGGTGGAAGGTTTTGGTTATTTTTGCACCCTAAATAAAAACTGTTCTACTTAATGGCAGAAATATTGATCATCGACGACGAAAAATCGATCAGGAAAACGCTGGGAGAAATACTTTCTTTTGAAGGCTACAAGATTGAAGAAGCTTCAGACGGAGAAGAAGGGTTGAAAAAATTTAAGGAAAAAAACTACGATGTTGTTTTGTGCGATATAAAAATGCCCAAGATCGATGGCATTGAATTTTTACAAAAAGCGGGAGAGAGCAACCCGGATGTTCCGATTATCATGATCTCGGGCCACGGTAATATTGAAACGGCTGTTGAAGCTGTAAAAACCGGCGCTTACGATTACATTTCCAAACCGCCTGATCTGAATCGCCTGTTAATTACCATTCGCAATGCGATGGATAAAAGCAATCTTGTTTCTGAGGCAAAGGTGTTGAAGAAAAAAGTGAACAAGGTGCAGGAAATGATTGGTCAATCGACGCCGATTTTAAAAATCAGGGAAACAATTGATAAAGTAGCGCCTACTGATGCACGGGTAATGATAACCGGCGAGAACGGTGTCGGTAAAGAACTTGTTGCAAGATGGATACATGAAAAGAGCAACAGGTCAACAGGCCCTTTGGTAGAAGTCAATTGCGCGGCAATTCCGAGTGAACTTATCGAAAGTGAATTGTTCGGACATGAAAAAGGTTCATTTACATCCGCTATTAAACAAAGGATCGGAAAATTTGAACAGGCAAATGGCGGTACACTTTTCCTGGATGAAATTGGCGACATGAGTTTGAATGCACAGGCAAAAGTGCTGCGTGCATTGCAGGAAGGAAAAATTACAAGGGTGGGAGCGGATAAAGATATTAATGTTGACGTTCGTGTAGTTGCCGCTACCAATAAAGATCTTTTAAAAGAAGTTGAAGCAAAGACTTTTCGTCTCGATTTATATCATCGTATCAGTGTTATTATTATACATGTACCTTCTTTGAATGAAAGACGTGATGATATTCCGCCGCTGGTCGATCAGTTCCTCACAGATATTTGTACAGACTATGGCATTGCTAAAAAAACGATGGACGATGATGCCTTGAAATTGCTGGAAAATTATGATTGGACAGGAAATATTCGTGAACTGAGAAATGTAGTGGAAAGATTGATTATACTTTCCGGAAAGACCATTACAACGGAAGATGTCAAGAACTATGTTGTGCCCAAGTAGGATTTCTGGTTTATCAGTTGATTAGATTATTGGTTGATTAACTTATTCCCGCTTTGTTCCTTATCTTGCCTAAAGCAATAAACCAGTCGTGCATCTTAGCAAAACTTTGAAGATTATAAGTTTCAGTTCGTCAATTATTATAATAAATTTGCCCGCTTAAACTAAGGATATGCCTTTACAGGATCTGTTAATTATTTATCTCATTCAACTGCTGCTTGTCTTTTTACCTTCTTTCGGTTTGACGAAATTGTTTGAAAAAGCAGGTGTGCCTGCGTGGAATGCTTTTATCCCTTTTTATAATACATGGATCATGGAAACCCTTGCCAAAAGACCAAGACATTGGGTATTCTGGCAATTTATTCCTGTGGTTGGCTGGTTCATCACTCCCGGTATTTTTATTGAGTTTGTAAAGTTGTATGGAAAATTTTCTATTGGCTCACATATATTGGCCTCATTACTGGCGCCCTTATATTTTCCATATCTCGCCTTTTATGAAAAAGTAAAATATCTCGGACCCGAAGCTTTAAAAAAACACAAGAAAACGGCCACGAGAGAATGGTTTGATGCGGCCATCTTTGCTATTGTAGCGGCTACTCTTATTCGCACATTTGTTTTTGAAGCGTATACCATTCCATCCGCATCTATGGAAAAAACTTTATTGGTAAACGATTTTCTTTTTGTAAGTAAGTTGAGTTATGGTCCGCGGCTTCCGAATACTCCTTTATCAATACCATTCATTCATAATTATATTCCCGGCACCAGTTGGAAATCTTATAGCACATTAATAAAGCTTCCTTACACACGCTGGTGGCCTTCCCCGGTAAAGAGAAATGACGATGTCGTGTTTAATTTTCCGGAAGGGGATACAGTGATAAACAAACCGGAGTTTCAATCTGCCATTCCCTATTACGATATTAAGCGAAGGGCTGGTGAGGGTTCTCAGGCGGATCAATCTATTTTGAACGACCCTGAAGATTATCCCCTGGCTATTCATCCTGTCGATAAAACAGATAACTATATTAAGAGGTGCGTTGGGATTTCCGGAGACACATTAAAGATTGTAAATGGTGTTTTGTTTGTAAATGGCAAGCCCGCATTTGTTTCGCCTACGTCTGCTACTTTTTACGATTTTAAGACGAAAAATGTTATGATGTATGAGGACCAGTTAAAGGATGCAGGTATTCGGCTGAACCAGGACGACCAGGACCCGGATTTTATTCCAGGCATGGGCTATTTCTATCGTATCAATATTACACCGGTTGAGCTTGAAATATTAAAGAAAATTCCCGGCGTTATTGATAGTTCCATTACAAGAGAGATTGATTCTACCAGTGAAGTTTTTCCATATGATCCTAAATATTTTAATTGGTCGATAGATAATTTCGGACCTGTTTGGATCCCAAGGAAAGGAGCGACCATTCCCCTGACCCCTCAAAATATTGATCTCTACAAACGGTGTATCGAAGTGTATGAAAAAAATAGCTGGGAGCAAAAAGATGGAAAGGTTTTTATCGATGGAAAAGAAGCGAACACATACACGTTTAAGATGGATTATTATTGGATGATGGGAGATAATCGTCACAAATCGCAGGATTCCCGTTTTTGGGGTTTTGTACCGGAAGATCATATTGTAGGTAAAGCGGCCATCATTTGGCTCAGTTGGGGACATGGCCCAAGATGGGACAGATTCTTCAAAATAGTGAAATAGATTATTGGTATACCGGGTTCACTATCGAGGCAATTGGATGGTCTTACACCACACTTTATACGTTTTATGGAAAAGAGAAAATTCGAATTTTCATTTGATGTTTATGAAAGCATTGATGAGTTAAGCAAAGAAGACCAGGAATTGTTGAAGCATGCCCGCAGTGTAACTGAAAATGCTTATGCACCTTATTCTCACTTTTATGTGGGAGCAGCTGCAAGACTCACCAACGGAAAAATTGTTTCCGGCAGTAACCAGGAAAATGCTTCTTTCCCGGTGGGCATTTGCGCAGAACGTGTGTTGTTAGGCTCTGTTTCCTCTCTTTATCCTGGTACACCTATTGAAACGATGGCTGTCAGTTATCAAAGCAAAGTTGTACAAAGCGATCACCCGATTTCTCCATGCGGCATGTGTCGTCAATCTTTGCAGGAGTTTGAGGCCAGAATGAAAAAGCCGGTAAGATTATTATTGGCAGGGATGGAAGGAAAGGTGTATGTTATAAAATCAGCAAGTCAATTATTGCCACTTGCATTTACGAATGAAGAATTGCAATGAAGTAAAAATATGAACCTTCCTTGATTAACTTTTTGAATTTTTACTTTTGACTTTTTAAAAAAGTGTCTGCACTCCATAAGCCACTTTCATTTCATGTTCCAGCAACCATTTCTTTCGCCACAATCCGCCGGAGTAACCGACCAACTCTTTGTTTGCGCCGATCACCCGATGACAAGGAACGATGATGGCAACATTATTTTTTCCATTAGCGTTTGCTACAGCCCTTGTGGCTTTTGGATCACCTGTTCGGCGGGCAAGTTCGATATAGCTAATAGTTTTTCCGAACGGGATCGCCATTAACTCATTCCAAACTTCCTGTTGAAAGGCGGTGCCCTGTTGATTGATAGGTAATTCAAACACCCGCCGTTCCCCATTAAAATATTGGATCAATTGCTCTACGCATTGTATGAGCATGGGCGATAAATTCTTTTTTCCGCCATCGGTCTTTTGCACTTTGTCATTGAACACAACTTCTGTGATGTAATTATCAGTGCCGGAAATTTTTAAAAGCCCGACAGGCGAATGATAATATGTGGTTTGAATTTCTGCCATTGTTAGCAATCCTTTCTACATCCGAATAAAAATACTGTTTTTCTTTTTCAATGAGTAGCAGGAAATTTGTCATTCTTCATAATAATGCTTTTATCCGGAATAAGCCATAAAATAGCCACTGTAAAAAAAATAATGATAGAAATGCGGGAATTAACGTAAGCAAGGGGTATGGCCGTTGTATAGCAAAGCAACGAAAGGATTCCCTTCCTGGAGTGTTTTTTAAAATTTTCTTTTAGGTGAAGATCTTTATGACAGGCCTCAATCATTTTCTGCAAAATTGTATAAGAGAGACCACAAATATCCAGCAATGCTGCGTAGATGGCAACTGGTAACGATGCAAAGTTATTTTCTCCCACCCATCCGGTTACAAATGGAACGAGGGAAAGCCAAAAAAGCAAATTGAGGTTGGAAAGCATAATGCCTGAAGAAAGTCTTTTTACAGCAAGCATCAGGTGATGATGATTTCCCCAATACACGCCAACAAACAAAAAACTCATTACATAACTGATTAAAGCAGGCATAATTGATTTTATATCTGTCCAACTGCTTCCATGAGGCGGTTTTAGTTCAAGTACCATTATTGTAATAATAATGGCAAACATACCATCACTGAAAGCTTCGATTCTTGAAGTAGGAATTCGTGGATATGAATTTGTTTCAGACATGGCTCGCCCCAACAACTTAATTTTTCTTAAACTGGAACAAATATAAACAAACCCTATCCGAAGATGTTATAATAGGTCTGGTACCGGACGGAAGAGAAACAATGGCGAATGTGAAGGAATCAGTACCGTTGAAAAAATTTTCGGGTATTATCATTGCTGTCAAAAAATTATTACTGAAATTGACAAATATTTTGGCCAACGAATGATACGAAACTTAATTCTCACTGCTGCGTCTGCTTTTTGTTTTTTCAATGTTTTTGCCCAACCAGCCTCGAACGATACATTACCGAGTGCAACGCTTCCGGCCTGTGTGCAATATGCGCTGGAACATCAGCCCGTTATTCAGCAATCGCTGATTGATGAAAAGATCGCCGCCGCTACCATTCACAGCAAACTTGCTGATTGGTTTCCTCAACTAAATCTGAATGCTTCCTACCAATATAACGTGAAACTCCCGACCCTTTATTTCGGAGGAAACTACGTTTCTAACGGAACAAAGAATAATTCTGCAGTTCAATTTGGAGCTACTCAAAATATTTTTAACAGGGACGTGCTACTGGCACTAAGATCTTCCGGTGATATAAAAAAAGCAGCCAGCGAGGTAACAGATAGCACAAGAATCGGGGTCGCCGCAAGCGTCAGTAAAGCTTTTTATGATGTACTTCTTACTAAAAAACAGGTTTCGGTGCTTGATGAAGATATTGGTCGACTGAATAAAAGTTTGCAGGATGCGTACAATCAGTATAAAGGTGGTATCGTTGACAAGACTGATTATAAACGTGCCACCATTTCTTTAAATAATGCAAACGCACAGCGAAGACAACAAGAGGAACTTTTGACAGCGAAATATTTTTACCTGCGACAGTTAATGGGTTATCCGGATAGCGCAGCATTAGAACTTCAGTATGACACTGCACAACTCGAAAACGAAATCTTTCTCGACACTACTCAGCAAATTAACTACGACAACAGGATCGAATACCGATTGTTGCAGACGGAGAAAAATTTGCAGCAGTACAATTTAAAATATTATAAGTGGGGTTTTTTACCATCCTTGTCTGCATATGGTAATTACAATTTTAATTTCCTGAATAATAGTTTTGGAAAATTATATAACCAGTCTTTCCCCAATTCAAATGTTGGTTTACAATTAAGCTTCCCCATTTTCCAGGGAACAAAAAGAGTTTTCCAGGTGCGAACGGCGCAATTGCAGGTCGACAGGTTAGATTGGGCTATCGCATATTTTAAAGATATCATAAGGACAGATTATGCAAGAGCATTGGCTGCATACAAAGGCAACCTTGCAAATTACGATGCATTAAAAGAAAATGTGCAATTAGCCGAAGATGTGTATAATGTTATCAGGTTACAGTACCAGCAGGGTATTAAAGCATATATTGATATGATAATTGCAGAAAGCGATTTGCGAACGTCAGAATTAAATCTTTATACAGCATTATATCAACTATTGGAAAGTAAGATAGATGTAGAAAAGGCTTTGGGAACATTAGGTCAGTGATTGAACACAAAATAAATTATAAAAGCAATTATGCGGGTATGAGAAATAAATTGTCAATATTCTTTCTTTCTTTCAGTGCTTCACTGTTGATCGCTTCGTGCGGTGAAAAGAAAAATAATACGCAGGCACCTCCGCCACCGGCGGTAACAACTGAAGTTGTGCAAAAAGAAACTGCTGTTTATTACAACGACTATCCGGCCACTGTTACACCATTGGAAGAGGATGATATAAGGGCACAGGTTACCGGTTATATAACAGGAATTTTTTTTAAAGATGGACAGCATGTAGTAAAAGGGCAAAAACTGTATGATATTGACAGGCAGCAATACCAGGCAAATTTGGACCAGGCTACTGCCAATTTAAATGTAACAAAAGCGAACCTGGCCAAAGCGCAACAAGATGCTGACCGCTATGCAGACCTGTTAAAGCAAGATGCCATTGCAAAGCAAGTTTACGACCACGCAGTAGCAGATCTGCAGAGTGCTAAAATGCAGGTACAGGCCGCAGAGTCGAATGTTCGGAATGTACAAACAACAGTAAAGTATTCGTCTATCAGTGCACCGTTTTCAGGAACAATTGGTATTTCACAGGTAAAAATTGGTTCATTGGTTACAGCCAATCAAACTTTATTGAACACTATTTCTTCTGATGATCCGATGGCAGTTGATATTGAAGTGGATCAAAAAGAAATTCCCCGTTTTGAACAATTAAAACAAAATGTTTTTAATAAAAAAGATTCAACATTCACTTTGCAATTGCCCGGGGATTCTGTTTATCCTCAAACCGGCAAGATTGCTTTTATAGATCGTGCTGTTGATCCGCAGACCGGTACCATTAAGGCGAGATTGATTTTTCCAAATTCAAAAAATATTTTGATTCCCGGTATGAATGTAAATGTAAAGGTGAAGAATAATGCCGGAGGACAGCGTTTGCTATTAATTCCTTTTAAAGCAGTTATCGAACAGATAGGAGAATATTTTGTGTTTGTAGTAAATGACAGCAGCCAGGCTATTGAACACAGGGTATCCTTAGGCACAAGAATCAATGATAAGGTAATTGTGAAACAAGGATTGGAGGAAGGTGATAAAATTATTACAGAAGGTTTTCAAAGATTAAGAGACAGCGCCAGGGTGCAAATAACACCGGCAGGAAATAATCCACAACAAGTAACCAGCAACAAGTAGTTAACCATGATCGCCGACACTTTTATCAGACGCCCTGTTACAGCTATTGTTATATCTATCGTCATTGTAATGCTGGGAGTTTTGTCTATTTTAAATTTACCTGTAAGCCAGTATCCTGAAATTAGTCCTCCTACTGTAAACATTTCAGCTAATTATAATGGCGCTGATGCGCAAACGGTGGAGCAAACGATCACAACTCCTATTGAAACGCAGGTAAACGGCACACCGGGGATGGCCTATATTCAAAGCAACAGTACGTCGAGCGGACAAAGTACAATTACGGTTACCTACAATGTAGGCGCCGATGTTACTTCCGGTGCGCTGGATGTTCAGAACCGTGTGGGCATTGCTACCCCTGCCTTGCCAGTTGATGTAAAAAATTTGGGAATTGTTACCAGGAAACGCAATCCGAGCATTTTAATGGTTGTGGGTATCTTTTCTCCTGAAGGAACACATGATATAGCATTCTTAGATAACTATACAAATATTTTTGTGAAGAATGCGGTGCTGCGGGTGAAAGGTGTGGGAGATGTTTTTACAAGAGCCGATGATTTTAGTATGCGTATTTGGCTGCAGGTGGATAAACTGGCTCAAAAAGGATTAACTGCATCTGATGTTGTAAGTGCGCTGCAGGAACAAAACCTGCAAATTGCTGCCGGTACAATTGGTGCACCGCCACAACAAAATACACAAGCCTTCGAATATTCTGTGCTTACAAACAGCAGGCTAAGCACTCCTGAACAATTTGATAGTATTGTCGTAAGATCGGATCCGCGAAGTGGTTCGATTGTTTATTTAAAAGATGTAGCCCGTGTGCAGCTTGGCAAATTCAGCTATGCCAGTAATTCGTATGTTGATACGAAAAGATCTTCTTTTTTATTGGTCTTCCAGGCGCCCGGGAGCAATGCACTGGAAACAGCAGACGGAGTGTATAAAGCGATGGCGGAATTAAAAAAATCTTTTCCCAAAGATGTAGATTACATAGTTCCGTTTGAAACAGTATCGGTGGTAAAAGTTTCTATTGATGAAGTAGTGAAAACTTTGCTGATAGCTTTGAGCCTGGTAACATTGGTTGTATTTTTCTTTTTACAAACCTGGCGATCCACATTAATTCCCATTCTTGCTATCCCGGTATCTATTGTTGGCACATTTGCTTTTTTTTCATTGCTGGGATTTACCATCAACACACTTACGATGTTTGGTTTTGTGCTGGCAATCGGTATTGTGGTTGATGATGCTATTATTGTGGTGGAAGCCGTTCAGCATTATGTTGACGATAAAGGATTATCTGCAAAAGAAGCGACTGCCGCAGCAATGAAAGAAATTTCGGGTCCCGTAGTTGCCATTGCATTAATATTAGCAGCCGTTTTTGTCCCGGTGGGTTTTATTCCCGGAATATTAGGAAGGTTGTATCAGCAATTTGCTATCACTATTGCGATCTCTGTTCTTATTTCCGCGTTTGTTGCATTATCACTCACACCTGCATTGTGTACATTAATGTTGCGTCCCCGGCATTTAACAAGGCGATCAAAAGGATTAAATAAATTCTTTTACAAATTCGATAGCTGGTTTGACCGTAGAGTCAATAAATATTCAACCGCCGTCAAAAATATTATCAGAGGCAGCAGGTATGCACTGATCGTGTTGCTGTGCATAATTGTGGGTACGTATTTTTTATTCAAAGCTAAACCAACAAGTTTTATTCCAACTGAAGACGAAGGGCGATTGTATATTACGTATGAACTTCCTGAAGCATCTTCTACAACACGGAGCATCGAAACGCTCAACAGGATGATGGATAGTATTCGAACTATTCATGGTGTTGATCACTTTGCAGCTCTGGGAGGATTAAATGTGATTTCATTTGCTTTCAAATCAAACGGCGGCACCATTTTCTGCATGTTGAAACCATGGAGTGATCGGAAAAGGAAGTCGGAACAAATACAAGGCATCATGGCCGAAATGCACAGGAAGTTCGCTTCGATCAAAGAAGCAAACATTCTTGTCATTCAACCACCGGCCATTCCCGGCCTTGGTCAAACGGCGGGATTTACTTTTGAACTGGAACAGCAGCGAAGCAATGATGATCTAAAGACATTTGAAAAAGTGGTAAACAATTTCGTTGGTCAATTGAACCGGCGGCCGGAAATCGAAAGAGCATTTTCTTATTTTACTGCAAAAACTCCCGCATACGAGGTCGATGTGGACAGAGACAAGTGTAAGAAACTTGGCGTCTCTATTTCTGATGTATATAGTACCATGCAAACTTTTTTGGGAAGCCGGTATGTAAATGATTTTACCATTTACGGAAGAAACTTTCACGTGGTAGCGCAGGCCGACACGGTATTTCGCGGCGATATTAAAGACCTTGATCAGTATTATGTACGAAACCAGGAAGGCAAACTACTTCCCTTAAGTGTACTGACAACTTACAAAATAGTTGAGAATGCGTCAGTCATTTCGCATTTTAATTTGTTCCGTGCGGCAGAAATTAATGGAAGCCCTAAACAGGGTTATAGCAGCGGCCAGGCTCTTGCGGCTTTACAGGAAGTTGCTAAAACGTTACCTGCGGGTTACGGATATGAATTTGCAGGGTTAAGCAAACAGGAAATTGAGGCAGGCTCGAGCACGATCTACATTTTTGCGTTATCTGTTGTATTTGTGTTTCTATTTTTAACAGCCTTATACGAAAGCTGGTCGGTTCCTTTTTCAGTATTACTGGCAGTGCCTCTTGCTGCTTTTGGAGCCATTCTCACGTTAACATTTATTCCACGATTAAGTAACAGCGTTTATTCTCAAATCGGTTTGATAACATTAATTGGTTTGTCGGCAAAGAATGCAATCCTGATTGTGGAGTTTGCCAAGATACGTGTAGATGCCGGAATGGAATTAATTAAGGCTACGCTGGAAGCAGTCAGATTGCGTTTGCGTCCCATCCTGATGACATCCTTTGCATTTATTTTAGGTGTCTTGCCCCTGGCTTTTGCAAAAGGAGCAGGAGCCATTGCACGTTCCACTATTGGATGGACTGTTTTTGGCGGAATGCTTGCTGCTACATCATTGGCAATTTTTATTGTACCGGTTTTATTTGTAACAATTACACGACTTGCTTACGGAAAAAAGAAATTAGAAGAATTGAGAAGACAACAAGGTGAACAGGCGGCAGGCAATGAAAGTTCCTGAGAATCCTGATCTTTATCCCACATATAACATTCCCTCAAAAAAAGAGATATTTTTTCGAGGGTAAGTTTTGCCCTCGAAAATAAAACGAAGGCAAATTTTGTGTATTTTTGCCCTCGTTCAAAAAACGCAGGTAAATTTTGCCCTCGTTCCAAAACAGCCAAAAATGAAGCATGATCCGCTAAAGCCTTACAATGCGTTGCCCGATTTGCCACCTAAGGCTGATATAGAATCGAAGATAATTCTTAAAAAAGTTATTTCAGCAAGCAGGGCATTGTCAGAATTAAAAGGGGCGATAAAAAATTTACCCAATCCCTATTTATTCATTGATACGATAAATCTGCAGGAAGCACAGGCAAGTTCAGCCATCGAAAATATTATTACTACCCAGGATGAACTTTTTAAAGCATCTGTGACAGATAAAAAAATCGAAGACCCAGCCACAAAAGAAGTCATACACTACAAAGATGCCTTATGGTATGGAATAAAACAATTAAATAAAAAACCGGTTTTATCTACCAATCTTTTTATTGATATTATGCAAATAATAAAAGAAAACAGGTCGGGCATCAGGAATATTCCCGGAACGCAATTAAAAAATCCTGTAACAGGAAAGATAATTTACACACCGCCAGCGGGAGAAAACATTATCAGGGATAAATTAAAATCTTTGGAAGAATTTATGAATGTGAGTGGGGATTTTGATCATTTGATTAAATTGGCACTGATACATTACCAGTTTGAAGCAATACATCCCTTCTTTGACGGAAATGGAAGAACAGGAAGAATAATTTTGTTACTCTATTTGAAATTATGGGGATTGATGGATTTGCCAGCGTTGTATTTAAGCAATTATATTCTTAAAAATAAAAACGAGTATTACCTGAACCTGAGAAATGTAACGGAAAAAAATAGCTGGGAGAAATGGATATTTTACATGCTGGACATGATAGAAGTAACTGCCCTGAACGGAAGAAACCGAATCGAAAAAATAGAAAAAGAGATAAAAACAATGAGCGGTCAAATTCAAAAAGAGTTACCTAAAGTTTATTCGAAAGATCTGGTAGAAGTATTATTCAGATTGCCTTACACCAAGCGGGCATTTTTGGAAAAAGCAGGAATTGGTAACATCAAAACATCAGGAACTTATTTAAAAAATCTTGAAGACAAAGGTTTTTTGAAAAGTGAAATTGCAGGAAAAGAAAAACTTTATCTTAACCGCCGTCTGATGCAGATACTTAAAAAAGAGTGAAACAATTTAATGCTCTCACTCCTGCGATGATGATATTTTTTAAGAGGATTGTTTTAAAATTTTTAGTAGCGTATATTAGCGGTATACACACGTTACCTGCAAGCCTATGTCGACACCTCACTATTAGGCACACAACTTTAAAGACCAAACTAACGACATGACACATACAAGCCACAGCACGACCCAACGTAAGAAGTTTTATTTTTTTGCCAACCCACATTTTTTGTTTTTTGAAAGCCAACCCACATTTATCACATTTGCAAGGCACACAAAGCCCGACACAAAAGCTAACCTTGCAAAAGAGCTAAATTTTGCCGACCGCACCTAATCTCCGGAAAAGCCATAATTTTCTATTTTAGTACTTACTCTAAGAATATGAACCTTATCAATAACAACCCATATCGAATACTTGGTTTACCAATAACTGCAAGCGAGAGAGAAATTGCAAGGCAAATCAATTCTCTAGCGACTTATGCAGAAATGGGAAAAGTAAAATCGCTTGACACCGATTTCCCATTTTTACCAATAGTTGAAAGAACCCCTTTTGCTATTGAAGAAGCAAAAAAACAAATCGAACAAACCGAGAGCAAACTTCTTTACTCATTATTTTGGTTTTGGAAAAATAATAGTGTAGATGAAATTGCTTTTGAAGTTCTCAAAGAAGGTAATACAGAAAAAGCCATTGCCATTTGGGAAAAGTCAGCATTGGCAAATAAACATAAAGTTTATAAGCAGGTCGTTTTGCATGAAAACCTAATAAGGCAGTCTTCCAGTTGGTCAGAACAAGATGATGAAGATCACTGTCTCAAAAAAAATGAAGAGGAATATATTATTGAAAGAAAAAAAGAAACAAGTTCATCTATTCCGGTTGTACATGCAGACCTCAATTATAGTGAAAACTGGACTATTGAGGTTGATACAGAATGGCGAGACGGAGTCGATAATATTGGGTATGGAATAATTTTCGGAAGGGAGAAGGGGAGTTATTTTATGTTCGATTTAGCTGCAAATGGCTATTACTGTTTCAGCAAAAATGTGGAATGGGCATTCCATAAAATTATTGCTTGGCAGAAATGCGATGCTGTTAGAAAATGGTCAAGCAATCATATCATGATTAAGAAAATTAAAAATGAACTAGAATTCTACATCAATGACACTCATGTTGAAACCGTGCAAAGTGAACCCTTCTTTGGTAGCTACTTCGGCTTTAAAGTAAGCAACAATCAAAAAATCTCTTTCAGAAATTTCAGGTTTTGCAAACTTGTAGAAGATGAAACGTATGGTGAAGGATTAAATGTCTCTTCTAAAACTTTCAGCAACATCAAAAATCTATCAAATCTTTATTTAGCGCTTTCGCTTGTTTCATCAAAAGGAACTTTTAAATTGAACCACTTCAAAAAAGGAATTGCATTAGCTAAAAATATCTTCGTAAATGGAAACATGGATGAATACTCAAAGATGATTGCAGGAGAGCGATACAATTATAGTTCAGAAAAGGTGCTTCATTTTTACATAAACGACATACTTGATTTGTAAACCTTTTTTTGAACAAGAAGATGGAATTTCTATTAATGAACTGATAAATTCTTTTGCAAACTTCCCACTTGAGGCAAGGCAATTCCTGACTAATAAATTTGTTGCAAAACAAATTCAAAATATTGATAAGGAAATCGAATCATCAAAGACTATAAGAAAAACCTCAGCAAAAGACGCTACTACTGCGGGGAAAGATTTGGTGAAAAATACAAAAGCAGATATTGATTATTTAAGAAAAATATTGGGCACTGAAGACTACCAATATCAAACGATTGCTGATAAGCTTTCTCTGGAAATTGTAAAATGTGGAATAGAAAAATTTAATACTTGCAAAACAGCAAATGGGGAAATTGATTATGTCAAAGCTATCAGAAATGAGGAGGATTATTTGCAAGAGTACGAATATGCATTAAGCATAGCAGCGACTCAACGGGTAAAAGATAGAGCAAAAGAGAATTTAGACACTTGCAGGCATTACATTGAAAATAAAGCTTATTATAGCTGTTGGTTTTGCGAAAAAAATCCACCAGAAGAAACAAGCAAATTTGAAATAACCATTTATAAGGAAACCTACCGAAGTCATTTCCCAAGAAGAGTTCAGTTTTCTTATATTCCTGTAAGCATTTCAAGATGCAGCGAATGCCAAAAAATACACAGCCAAAGCTCCGATAGCTCCACTTTTGCTCTTATCGGTTTTGCTGTGGTGGGATTAATTATTGGTATAGTAGCTGATGGGTACTGGTTTGCAGGTTTACTTGTTGGAGGTATTATAGGATGGATTGTAGGACAAGCTTTAAAAAGTCAGAAAACATCGAAAGCAAACATTAAAGACACAAGCCAATCAACAATAAGAAGTTATCCTACATTAAACAAAATGCTTAATGAAGGATGGCAATTTTCAAAACCTTCCGCATAAAATATAATAAATGAAAAAATATTCATTCACAATATTATTGGTTTTGACTTTGTGCTTTTGTGTTCGCACAATCTACAGATTCAATAATAACAAAATCAGAATTTCATTCGGAGATTTCCAAACTTACAAGCAAAATAAAATCGCTTGAAAAAAGCAACACTGATTTGCAGCAATCAAATGCAAATCAGAAAAAACATATTGATAGTATGACCTTGCAGCTTTCAGTCGCTCAATCAAACATTCAGCAGATTGCAGATTCATTGCACATCACAGTTACCAATGTCTCCACTGCAAGCAAGCAAACGCAAAATCAGATCCAGGACATTAATCAGACAATCAGTAATAGAACTCTTTACTGGATAATCGGCATCTTAGGAGTTGCTTTGTTGAGTATGATTGCATTTTTCGTTTTGCGAAACAAGCTTTCATCAAGTACAAAAAATCTTGATTCACAAATTGCAAAGACGAATGAAGCAATGCAAAACGAAGCAATCAAACTTGATTCAAAACTTGTAGAAATATTGCAAACTCAATTAAGCATTTTGAAAGAAGAACGAAAAACAAATGGAGCAACTGCAAATACATCAGACCATAAATTACCTTTGAAAGTTGGGTATGAAATTAATCAGATTGCGGCAAAGAATAAGTTCCATTAAGACGGACGATAAATCTCTTATTCCTTTAATCAAACCTGGAAAAATTAAGAAGAATTTAATCAAGGAGGATACGAAATAGTTGACATGATAAACAAACAATTTAATGATGGACTTTCTGTAAAAGCTACATTCATTCCATCTGACAACTTGAATCCGGGCGAAAGAATAATAACAAAGGTGATTAAACCGCAAATAAATTTTAATCACGAAGCGATTCAGATGGCTGAAATTGAAGTAAGCACAGGCAACTAATTCAAATTAAAATATTTAAGAATGGAGTACAAAAAATTGACTATGGTATTGATTTAGGCACCACCAATTCAGCTATTGCAAAAATGGACAATGGTGAGATTACCATTATCAAAAGTGATGAAGCCACACAGACGGACACTACTCCATCATGTGTTCACATAAATAAGAAGCAAGTTCTTTTTGTCGGGCAAAAGGCATTCAACCAGTTAAGTGCGGATGCTATAAAAGCATTCAAGGATTTTCAGGCAAATCAAAAATCATAAAGCAGAAATACTTTCATTGAATTCAAGCGAGACATGGGAACGACTATCAAATATGAATGCTCAAATGCAAATCGCTCCTTTTCACCAGAAGAATTTTCTTCGGAACTTTTAGAAAAATTTACATTGTTTTTATTCAGAAATGCAAAAGTCAACTCCATTGTTTTCAAGTCCCTACACTGTTTAAGCAACATCAAATTGATGCAACACAGAAATCTGCCGAGTTAGCAGGGTTCAAATATTGTAAGTTGCTACAAGAACCTATTGCAGCTTCGATTGCGTATGGATTGTCAACGCATAAAACTGATGGCGACCGGACGGTTTTTGATTTTGGAGGGGGAACATTTGATGCAGCATTAGTGAACGTTTAGAGGAAATAATCACAGTTAAACTACAGATGGTAATAATCAACTTGGCGGTAAAAATATTGACTACGCAATTGTTGACTACCTTCTTTTACCAGCAATAAAACAGGAATATAAAATTGACCGATATTTAATGGAAAGGAACTGATTTACTTATTGAATTCTAAAAAGGTTAGCAAAAGATATTAAGATTGAACTTTCTTCTAACGATGTTGTGTCCAGTTATGGTTTTGAGGACATAGGAATTCAGTATGATAAAGAAAACAATTTATTTTCTATCCAAAGGCTACTCTGGAATAATTTGAAAAGATTGTAGAGCCAAACTATCATTAATGCATTTGATATAACCAAAAAAGTAATTGAAAGTCGCAACATAAAAGCAAGTGAGCTAAATCCATTGATTCTTGTAGGCGGACCGACCAAGTCGCAAACCTTAAGACGAATGCTTAAAGAACAACTTGGATGTAGGATTGATTCTTCCGTTGACCCTATGACAGTAGTGGCAAAAGGAGCTGCTATTTTTGCATCAACAAGAAATAATCCAATTAATGGAAGGAGTTGCAGCAGATATGAATTCAAGTTTCGTTGAAGTATCCTGAATCATCTCCTGAACTCGAAGTGAAATTGGGAATAAAAATCAATCGCATTTCTTATCTGGGGAAACTACCGGAGAAAATATTTTGCCAAGTGGATAGAAGCGATAAAGGTTGGTCAAGCGGAAATTTTAAGTGGTTGACGATGCTGAAATAATTGACGTTCTTTTAGAAGAAAAAAAAGTGAACCGTTTTAATGTTACATTATTTGATGAGCAAGGAAATATTTTGAAGTGTGAACATTCCTATTTTCAGATACTTCCAATACAAATTGCAAATCCAACTTTACCCTATGACATTTGCATCGAAGCGTTCAACTTTGGTAAAGGGAAACAACTTCTTATTCCATTAGATGGGCTAAAAAAGGACACAACACTTCCCGCAAAAGGAAAGAACAAATTCAAAACCTTTGACAAACCTTAGAACCGGTGAAATCAATGACAAAATTGATATTGTAGTTTGGCAAGGAAAACCAAATTCAAGAGCACTTTATGGAGATTTTGTTTGCCAGCACACTCTCACAGGGGATAATGTTTCAGGCTTTCTTCCAAAGAACAGTGAAATAGAAATTTCGATTGAAATTGACCGTTAAAGAGAGTTTCTATGTCAATTGATATTCCATATTTGAACGACACAATACCAATTGCATTTCCAGACATCAAGCAAGATGCAATTGATGAAGTTGTAGTGGCTAAACAAATAAAAGCTGCTTATACATTCTTAAAAAATCTTGAAGCAGAATTTTCTTCAATTGATTCTGAAAATGCAGAAGAAAAAATACAGCAACTTCAAGAATTATTTGAAAACGGAAAAGGAAATCCAAACACGAGAACACAAGTGATGGAAGAATTACGAAAAGTAATGATTGAATTAGAATCATAGCAATCCAAAAATGAATTTCCAAAAACAGAAGCCAGAATATGGAAGATGCTTTAGAGTATGTCAAGAACAGTAAACACAAGATATGGTGATAATAAAACATCCTCAGCTCTTTCACAATTGGAGGAGCAGGCGAAGGTCGTTGTCAGGAATGAAAATACAAAGGCAGCAAAAGATTTAATCAGTAATTATTATTCTCTTGCTTTTTCAATTAACTTTCAGCAGTTAGGTTATATTATTGGTTCTATAATATACTTGGATGATAATTTTGATACAACTGCATGGACTAATCGAAGCAAAGCAACCCAACTCATGAATAAAGCGAAACAAAATATTGTAACAAATCCATCAAAGGCAAAACTTCAACAAATTGTCGGTGAACTATTTTCACTATTACCAGAAGGAACACCACCGCCAAGAGAACCTGAAGGAGGATTGGGATATTAAAATTTTTATTTTGTGCCATCACTAAAGGAACATATTTTATCAAAGGGTGAAAACATCAATGACACTTATGAAATTCAGTTTTTCATAGGACAAGGAGCATTTGGTGAAGTGTATCGTGTTAAGCACAAATATTTGGGTGTGCAGGTTATGAAAGTTTTCAAAGAAGATTATGTAAGCAAGACAGACATTGGTACAGTTACAAGAGAAGCAAAGATTCTTTCAAAACTAACTCATCCCAACATAGTCAGAGTTTTTGAAACTAACTCATTCATCAGACAAGACAAGAAATATTTTTTCATCACAATGGGTTTTATTTCAGGTGAAACCCTTACTCAATTCTTGAAACGAAAAATCCAACTACCAATTCCAATTGCCCTTTCAATTCAAAATGATTTGTTGACAGGTTTGAAGTTTGTTCAAGAGCAACCACAACCAATAGTTCACAGAGACATAAGCACTGACAACATTCTTTTGTCTTACGAGAAAGAAAAGCCAATTGCAATGCTTTCTGATTTTGGTTTGGCTCAATCTTATTGACCAACTTTCAAAATTGCCAAATGCAGCAGGTCGTTACATCTATTTTGCTCCTGAGTGTTTTTTTGGAACCTACTTACCGACAAGCGATGTTTTTTCATCAGCGATTATTTTATATAAGATGATAACAGGAATGCATCCTTGGGAATATGACTTTGAAGGAACAGATGATGACACAGAGAAAATCACAACGATGGTAATCACTGCAAGGAGAAAGGAGATACAAAAGCCATCATTGCATAATGATGCCTGTACTCCATATCTTGATTATGTAATTCTTAAAGCGCTTTCAAAAGACATTGAGGAACGCTATAAAACTGCTGATGAATTTTTAACTGCATTAAACGATACAGTGAAAGAAGTGTATCAACCCCCAATAAACTGGACAGTTTTCCAAAGGTAGTTTAGTAGTTTTTAGTATTCAAAAGGGTTAGGATTAAAATAGCGGTTCCAGATGGTTTGAGGAGTTTTTCCATTAAGTGATCCATGTCTTCTTTTTTCATTGTACCATCTGTAATACCGATCGATGATCATTTGAGCGTGATAAACGGAATCAAATTCAAATCGGTCAATCACTTCACGCTGCAGATTCGAGTGCAAGGCCTCGATGTAGGCATTGTCTTCAGGAGTAGCAACATGAGAAAACTCCTGGTAAATGCCTTTTTCTTTTAGATATTGTCTCACTGCATTTGCAATAAACTGTGATCCGTTATCATTTCTCAGCGTCATGCCTTCAGCTTTGTATTCCAGTAACATCAGTGACAGCATCACCAGCACATCGCCCTTTTTAATACTGTTTCGAAGTAAATGGATCAGTACTTTTCTGGAATAAATATCCATAACAGTTAACAGCAGCGCGTTTCGACCAGAGCCATGGATATGAACATATTTGATATCCATAGACAAGTACTGTAGTGGCCGGGTAGCAACAGGTGTTCTAAAGCGAATAAAATTCCGCTTAAAAGGCTCGGGCCTGATTCTTCCTCCATAAAGAAGTTTATGCTCTTTCATAAGCCGGTAAACCTTTTTGTGATTGATGATCCAACCAAGATCTTTCAGTTCACCCGTCATGTTGCGATAGCCATAACAACAGAACTCCTGGTGTAATGTTTTTTCAATATCTTTTACCACAACCGTATTTTCAAAGAGCTCGCCATCACTATTGACACTATGCGTGCTTGGCTTTATTCCTTTATGTCCTCCTGACTTTTTATAATAAAAACTACTGGCTCCTATTCCCGACCAGTTTAGCACCAACCTTGCAGATATTCCCTTGAGAATAAAAGTTCTTACAAGCCCTTCAGCTTCCGTTCGTAGGCATCGCTTTTTTTTAAAAGCTCGGTTTTGAATTCAAGTTCCAATGCCTGATTGCCAATGATCTTTTTGAGACGGGCATTTTCTTCTTTCAAGGCCCTGAGTTCTGGATCCATTTTATTGTACTGCGGTTTTAAAGACCCGGCACCACCACTATTGAACTGATTTTTCCATCGAAGAAAAACACTGTGAGAAAGATTGTGTTTACGAAGCGTTTGAGTGACGCCTTCCTGGTCGGCTTCCTGAATGATTTGCAGTTTCTGCTCTACAGAAAATTGTCTTCTTTTCTTTGACATAATCCTAAATTTAAGTGACTAAATTTAATTTCAAATTTAGTCCAGCCATTTAGGGGGCTAATACAGAAGAAATCAAACCGAAAATTGAAATGGTTAGCTCAAATGGAAAATCAGTTGAGCAAAAAGCGGAGGTTCGTTCAGCAACTTTCAAAATAAAAGAGAGAGGAAAAGGTTTTGATTTGATTGCCGGAATGAGTGAATTGAAAGATACACTCTATCAAGACATCATTCTTCCATTGAACGATAAAGAACTTTACGAGCAATATAAAGTTTCTATTCCAAATGGAATGTTACTTTATGGTCCGCCGGGTTGCGGAAAAACTTTTATTGCTCAAAAGTTTGCCGAAGAAATTTCTTACAATTATGTTGAACTTAGACCTTCTGATATTGCAAGCATTTATGTTCACGGAACACAGGAAAAAATTGCAAAACTTTTTACAGAAGCAAAAGAGAAAGCACCAACAATAATTTTCATTGATGAAGTTGATGCAATACTCCCCAACAGAGAAGGAAATTTAAGCCAGAGTTATGCGTCAGAAGTGAATGAGTTTTTGGCTCAAATGACAGAGTGCCATCAACATGGCATTTTCATTATTGCAGCGACTAACAGACCGGAAAAGATTGACCCTGCAATTTTAAGAACCGGAAGAATGGATAAAGTCATTTACTTAGCACCGCCTGACTTAACAGCAAGAAAGGAAATGTTTCAACTACACCTTTTGGGCAGACCAACAGAGAAAGATATTGATATTGATAAGTTGGCAGAACTCACAAACCTTTATGTGGCAAGCGATATTAAATTCATAGTGAATGAAGCATCACGAAATGCTTTGAAGGAACGGACAAAAATTAAGCAAAAACATTTGGAAGAAGCAATAAAGACTAATCCGCCTTCTATATCTGAGCGACAGCTAAAGAAATATGAAACGTTTAGAAATAACAGAAACTTTATTTAGAAGAATAAAAAAATCACTTGATTACTAAGCTCACAAAAATATTTTTAGCAATTCTATTTTTTATTTGTTTGGCTGATTTACCGTACAGCTATTATCAGTTGGTAAGATTCGCTGCATTAATAGGATTTGCTTTTCTTGCATATCAAAGTTTTGAGAAAAATGACAAGACATTTGCATTTATATATGCTGCGCTAGCAATTTTATTCCAACCCTTAATCAAAATTGCATTGGGCAGACAATTATGGAACATCGTTGATGTTATTGTTGGAATAGCTTTAATTGCGTCATTGTTCTTTGACAAAAAGCAGAAAGCTTAACACAGGTGAAAGCACATTTGCAAGGCGCACAAAGCCGACACACAAAAGCCAACCTTGCAAAAGAGCCTGCCTTGTTCCAGCGCTTCCGGGACACACCCTGCCACGGTAGACACAGACTTCCAATTCAAATTACCAAGACGAAGGGCGAACGTACAACAGGGGTATTGCCAAAATGCAGGCTGACGCAAGCCGTGTTTTAACTGCTGTAATGTCTCGTCCTGAAAAAAGTTGACTACAAATCACTCTCCCGGATGATATTTTCTCTCAACATGCTTCATCACATCTTCTTTGTAGAAAAGCACATCTTTAAAATTTCCATCGAGAAACATTTGTGCCTGGTCGGTAAAATGTTTTGATGAAGGATCAAATGATTGGCCTCCTGTTTCAATTGTTTTTGCAGTTATTTTTTTCCCAAATTCAACACAGGCAATAAAACTGTTTCCTGAAAATCCATAACGTTTATTAGTACCCGGGAAACGTCGTGCAACGAAAGAAGGTATAGAGCCATAAGCAGACGAAGCAAGTCCTGATGGCAAACTTGGTTTATTATCATCAAAGTTTTCTCCATTCGCCACACGCTGGTAACGATTTATTTCGCCCCATGCAATTTTCCATAAACCAAATCTTTGTTTCAAATCTTTCATTGTTTCAAAAAGCAAGTTTAATCCTGCCTTGCCGGCAGGCAGGTTTTCTGTTGATGAAGAATTTCTCATCGCCCTTGTTGCCCATTCAATTGCCAATGTCGTTGCTACCGAAGTATCAGAAGAATTTTTGTCCCATGCTTTTAATAAGGAGACCGGTTCTGATAAAATTTGTTTTAGAGAATCAGCAGAAGACAATTCATCATAGGCTGAAAAGAGTGGGGGCAGTAAAATTTCAAATGCAGAGAGATAATGACTGTAACCGATCTCTTTTATCATTCTATCAATCGTTAGTTCTTTGGCATTACTTAATAAACGTTCTGCGTTTACCGCACGAAAGTTTTCAGCATCCGGAGCCATATACGAAGGATAATTTTCTTTTTTTGGACTGGCGCTTCCTGAAACGGTAAATGGTGTGGAATTGCAATTCTCGATCCAACCTGTTGAAGGATTATATACATGAACCATTTCATCTAAAGTATGGAGACTCTTCCATTCGGTAGCAGACGTAGTTCCATCAACCGGTTGTGTCCAGTCATATTTTTCATCACGTTTCGGAATAAAGTTACCGTGCCAGTAGGCAATGTTTCCCTGGTCATCCGCAAAAACAGTATTGTCAGAACTGTTCGACCTCATATCCATTACTTTTTTGAAATCTTCAAATCCTTTTGTTTTCGTACGCAGCCATGATTGCATTAAAGCAGTTAGCGAACGATTATTTTCTTTAAGGCTTAACCAATCCCCGTTTCTGCTTCCCATTACCGGCCCGTGGCCAGTGCCGTACACAGTAAAACTTTCCCTCTTAATTGCATTCCCTTGCTTATAGTCAATCGTGATCTTTTTAGTTTTTACTGGAAGCCATTTCCCATCGTACAAGTAAAATAAGGTGTCGCCTCTTTTTTCTACTTTTTCTTTATAGAGATCAGCTACATCTGCATAACTTGTAGTATGCATCCATCCGCAATGCTCATTAAAGCCCTGGAAAACAAAAAACGTTCCCCACGTTACACCGCCGTATGCGTTCAATCCTTCATCGCTTGCCATTTGTACTTCGGTTCGGTAATAAAACGTTACATGCGGGTTAATGTAAATAATTGCATGCCCGGACAGTGTTTTTGATGGTGCGACTGCAAAACCATTTGATCCTGTTTCTACAGGTATTTCTTTTTTAGTAAAAGATGTGGAAGCATCATTGGTTTTGTAAAGATTTTTCATGTCCTGTAAAGTCAGGCCTCCTGTTTGTGTAGCGGAAATGCTCCCGTTTGTGCGCATCAAAGCAAACCACGGCTCAAAGTATTTCAGAACTTCAGGCTTTACTTCAGGATGTTTGTAAAGAAAATAATTTACACCGTCTGCAGCAGCATCCAATAATTTTCTAAACCATAGAGTGCATCTTTTATAATCTGCGATGGCAGCACTGCTGTCATAGATCAACCGCATTTGCAGATCATCATACAATCCAGCTTTTCCTATTTCAGAAAGTCTGCCCAGCATTTCAAGATTATTTTCCTCCACTTTCTGAAAGTTTTCTTCACATTGAGAATATAATAATCCAAACACTGCATCAGCATCTGTTTTGCCGTAAATGTGCGGTACGCCCCAATTGTCCCTGATTATTGTTACTCTCTGTGCTTCTTCTTTACACCTTTTTATTTCCTGCGGCGTAAAAGTTTGAGAAAATGCGATAGATGGAATTAACGCAAGCAGGGTGAATAGTTGTTTCATGATTCAAAAATAAAGTGAATACCGCTTTTGGAATTCAAAACTTCTTTAAACTGTTAAGTTCTTATCTTTCTATAACAAATCATATGCTTTGAGTAAACAAAAATTACTTGTTTTTTTCAGATTGATCATCTCAATCACCTGTTGGTTTGCGTTGATTCTTCAACTGTATATTTTGGTTGACAACACACCAGCTAACGGGATGACCCCTTTACAAGCGGTAGGAAGATTTTTTCTTTTCTTCACAATATTGACTAACCTTATGGTGGCCATTAGTCTTACAGTTGTTTTAATAAAACCAAGTTCTCCGGCAGGAAGATTTTTATCAAAGCCGTCTTCGGCAACAGCTATTACTCTGTACATTTTAATAGTTGGCCTTGTTTATAATATCATACTGCGACGGTTGTGGCAACCAAGCGGCCTTCAACTATTGGCTGATGAATTGTTGCATGTTGCCGTGCCGGTTTTGTTTATTGTTTACTGGATATTCTTTATTGAGAAGGGTTCATTAAAATGGAAAAATTGTTTTGCGTGGTTGCTATACCCCGTTGCTTATTTGTTCTACGCAATGATTCGCGGACACATTGAAGATTTCTATCCTTATCCTTTTCTTGATCTTAATAAATCAGGTTACCAAAAAGTAATATTGAATTGCCTGGGATTAACAATTGTATTCATTGCAATTGGCTTTTTATTGATTGCTATTGATAAGATTTTCGCTTCTTATAAAAGACGGGCTAAAAATATTGCGGATGCCTGAAAAAACTTTTTGCAGTAAATTGCTGCTCTATGGAAAAGAGAATAATTATTTCTGTAAAAGACCTGTTTAAGAAGTATGGAAATTTTGAAGCCGTAAAAGGACTCAGTTTTGATGTGTATGAAAATGAGATTTTCGGAATGCTGGGGCCTAATGGCGCAGGAAAATCAACCACGCTGGAGATCATAGAAACTTTACGGGAAAAGACAAGTGGTAAAGTTGTTGTGGACGGGCATGATCTCGATAAAGAACCGGATGAGATCAAAAAAATAATAGGGGTGCAACTACAGACGAGTGGCTATTATCCCGGGTTAAACTTAGTTGAATTGATCGAACTTTTTTGCGGCCTTTATAATAAGAATATTGAGCCTATGGAATTGCTGGAGATGGTAAACCTCACCGAAAAAGCAAAATCTCAATTTAAACAATTAAGTGGTGGACAAAAGCAACGGTTTTCAGTAGCCACCACATTGATCAATGATCCTAAAGTTATTTTTTTAGATGAGCCCACAACAGGTCTTGATCCGCAGGCAAGAAGAAGTTTGTGGGAACTGGTAAAAACAATTCGCGATAAAGGCACCACCGTGATCATCACGACTCATTACATGGACGAAGCAGAATATTTATGCAATAGGGTAGCGATTGTTGATTCGGGGAGAATTATTGCATTAAGCAGTCCTGACCAGATGATAGATGACCTGGTGGCTTCAGGTTTTGAAAGACCCAGGGAAGTGAAGAAAGCAAATCTTGAAGATGTATTCATTCATTTAACAGGTCATTCACTTCGCGAAGACTGATCCTTGCCGGAATTTATCAATTTCAATTTATGCATACAACGGCTATTGACCCACGATTTCCCATTGGAGAATATGAGCCACAACCATTTTCTATTGAAAAAAAAGTAGAATGGCTGGCTGATCTTAAATTTCTTCCGCATTCTTTGGAGAATGCTGTACTGAATTTGAATGAAGATCAGTTACACACTCCTTATCGTGAAGGAGGATGGACAGTGCATCAACTGGTGCATCATGTGGCAGACAGTCATATGAATGCTTATTGCCGTTTCAAACTCGCACTTACAGAAGATAACCCTGTTATTAAACCCTATGATCAAAAACTTTGGGCTGAAATGAATGACGTGCAAAAACTTCCCATCAATATATCTCTTACTTTATTGCATGCATTACATCTGCGCTGGTACGAGGCATTGAAGTATGTAACCGATGATGAATGGAACAACCGAACTATTTTTCATCCGGAACAGAAAAAGACAATTAGATTATGGACATTGCTCGGCAGTTATGCATGGCATGGAAGACATCATGTGGCGCATATCATTTCTCTAAGAGAGCGAATGGGTTGGTAAAAAAGTTTCTGGTTCCTTGTTTCTGGTTACCAGTTACAAGCGACCAATAACCAGCAACCAGTAATATGAAATGGAAAATTCTTTCTTCTGAATATCTTTTTAGAGACACATGGTTTACTGTTCGAAAAGACAGATGTGAAACTCCGGAAGGAAAGATCGTTGATCCCTATTATGTATATGAATTTCCTACGTGGGTTACCGCTCTTGCATTAACCAAAGACGGAAAGGTGGTGATGGAGCGTCAATATCGTCATGCAATTGACGATGACTGCCTGGAAATTCCCGGCGGGTGTGTAGATGATACAGATAAAAATTTAGAAGAAGCAATTGCAAGAGAACTTACGGAGGAGACCGGTTATACTTTTACAAAATTTGAATATCTCGGAAAAATTTCTCCCAATCCTTCTACTAACAGCAATTGGATGCATATGTTTTTGGCAACAGGCGGAGAAAAAACTAAGGAACAGGAATTAGATCATAATGAAGAAATAGAAGTTCAACTATTCAGCATTGAAGAACTAAAAAATTTACTTAAAGAAAATAAAATCGTGCAGGCAATGCATGTAACCTGCATTATGTATGGACTGAAAAAGTTAGGAGAAATAGAATTCTGATTAGTAACGACGGCGATTGTCATTAAATTTATTATAACCACCTCCGCCCCTGCTCCCTCCATGAAAACCACTTCCACCCCCGCTGCTACTTCCCTGGCGATCTTCAGCAGCTTTTACCACAAGAGGCTTTTTACCGAGAGAAATATTATTAAGACCTTCAATAGCTTCTTTTGCTTCTGATTCAACGGGCATTTCTACAAAACCGAAACCCCTGCTTTTTCCTGTTTCTCTGTCCATGGCTACTTTAGCCGAATTCACTTTGCCGAATTTCTCAAATATCTCTTCGAGTTCGGCATCGTCGAGGTCGTAGGGCAGACCTGCTACAAAAATGTTCATGAAACTATTTTGAGTAAATGTACAGAAGTTATGTCGTTAAATGTTATAATTGTTTTCACCTACTGTGAACAACTAATGAAAAAAAATTATTTGATTGTTTGTATTAAAAGGCGCTGTGAAAATATCCACGGTTCTAAAGAAAATCAGCGATCAACGAATCGTATCAATACGCCCCGCTTTATCGCTTTACTGCAGTTTTACTTATACTGAATTTTCTTTTGCAGGCAGCAAAACCTGGTAGCTAATTCTTTGAAAACTGTTCTTCAAATTGTTTTATTGCTCCGGGCAAGCAGGTTGCCACTCCCCTGATGCCGGAAACAGTAAGAGTCATTAAAATAGCATCAACCACTTCACGCTTTGTAGCGCCCAATTTTACGGCCATAGCTACATGAAATTTTACGGCAGTTTCTTCACCCTGTGCAGCCTTCATTGAGATATAGATAAGCTGTTTGGTTTTTTCGTCGAGTCCTTTTGAATCAACAAGTGATTGAATAAGGCCATCAAAAGCTTTTGCCACTTCCGGCGCTTCCTGTTGAAAAATTTCCATCGGATTCATAACATTCCTTTTTGTTTTTATTCTTCTCTTTCTACAGCGATAGTACATTCGCCGACCAATGCGGCTAATGCTCCCACTGCTGCAAGTATCGGCGCAAGGACCGCTCCAACGACACCGACTGTCAGCGGAAAAGTCATTAATTCTTTTCCGTGTTTATCTTTAATTGTTATCTTTCTCACATTGCCCTCGGCGATCAGTTCTTTTATTTTTTTCAGCAATTGCTCGCCATTAATGCTGAAAGATTCTGTTCTTCTTCCCATAAAAACCTCCTTTACAGAACCTAAGTTCTTTTTTTGATTAGTAATTAAATATGAGAGTAGTCAATTTTTTAAATGAAGTTGCTCATTGCTATGACAACTAAATTTCCAAAAATAGAATTGAAGTCGTTTTTTCCTTCAATTTATTTTACGGATAATGATGCCGGGAATAAAGTTCCTGACTAAAATCTTATTTCGGAAACGGTTAACGGTGTCTGAAAAATCACCCGACAACTATACCCTACAAATCTTATCTTCGCTGCCTTTAATGAAGACGGTTAATGAAATATTTCCTTTGCTTGATAAACCGGTAAATGTGGTGATAACCACTCATCAGAAACCGGATGCTGACGCAATGGGTTCTTCTCTCGCCCTTTATCATTTTCTTATCCAATTTGGTCACCAGGTTACTGTAATATCGCCTACCAACTGGGCAGGCTGGGTAAACTGGATGCCCGGCGCCAAAAAGGTTTTAGACTTTGAGTTGCAAAAGCAAAAGGCCAATGCTGAACTCGATAAAGCCGACTGGCTGTTTTGTCTTGACTTTAATAATTTCGGGCGTACTAAAAACATGGCATCAAAACTGGCAGCCCTCAATTGTACAAAAATAATGATCGACCATCACATAGAACCCGATGAAGAAAGCTTTGATTACGGGATTAGTGATGCCACACGGAGCTCGACCTGCGAACTACTCTACGATTTTATTCTCGCTTCGGGTTATGAAGACAAGATAAACACTGAGGTTGCAGAATGTATCTATGCCGGAGTGGTGGCTGATACGGGTTCTTTCCGGTTTCCAAGCGTTTCTGCTAATGTGCACAGGTTAGTGGCCGATCTAAAAGACAAAGGGCTGCTTCATACACCTGTTCATGAGGCTTTATATGATAATTTCCTGGAGAATCGCCTTCGCTTTACAGGCAATGTTCTCCTGAACAGGATGGAAATTTTTTACGAATACAATACTGCATTAATTGCGATCCCCAAATCTGATCTTCTGAAATATAATATTAAGACAGGCGATACCGAAGGCCTTGTCAATTATCCCATGACAATACAGGGAATGAAATTGGTAGCATTGGTAATTGACAGGGACGAAGAAAGAAAATGGAGTTTCCGGAGCAAAGGTGATTTTGATTGTAACAAATTTGCCAGGAAATATTTTGAAGGCGGCGGTCATTTCAACGCAGCAGGCGGCCGCAGCAGTGATTCGCTTGCAGAAACCATAAAGAAGTTCAAACAAGCCATGAGAGAAAACGAATCTTTATTACAATAAATATTAATTAAATGAAGTACAAAACCTGGTTACTATCCTTATTGGCGATTTCACTCCTTGTTGCCGGATGTGGTCAATTGGATTATAAAAAAACAAAAAGCGGCTTGCTATATAAGATAATCTCTACAAAAGATTCGAAAGGCCCAACAGCAAAAGCCGGTAATACTTTGAAATTATACTTTACTCAAAAATTAAATGACTCTGTTCTGCAAACTAACTTTGGTAAATTCCCTGCTTATCCTACTGTCCAGGCTTTGAAAGGTGATGAATACACTCCTTCGGAATTGTTTGTCATGCTACATAAAGGAGATAGTGCAGTAGCTGTCATGCTGGTTGATTCTCTAATAATGAAAGGACAAATGCCTACCATTCCCCCGTTCATGAAAAGGGGAGACAGGATAACGGTTAGTTTCAGGGTTACTGATCTATTTACTTCTGATAGCCTTTTGAATGCTGACAAACAAAAGGAAATGGTAGTAGAACAAGCAAGGCAGGAAAAGGAAAATGCCGGTGAAAAAGTAAAAGAAGAAAAGGCAATAGGCGATTATATAGCGGCACATAAAATAAATGCCCAGAAGGCTAATAACGGGGTTTATGTTGAAATTCTTAATCCCGGTTCAGGTCCCCAGGCTGACTCAGGAAAATTAGCGGCAATGAAATATAGAGGAAGCACTTTTGATGGGGAGGTTTTTGATACAAACATGGACAGCTCTTTTCATCATGCAGGAGCCTATCAGTTTCTTGTAGGAGGAGGACAGGTAATTCCCGGCCTGGATGAGGGAATTCGTTTATTAAAAAAAGGCGGGAAAGCAAAATTTTATATTCCTGCGGTACTGGGCTATGGTCCTAATCCATTAAGCCAGGGAGGCAAGCCATACGAAAATTTGATCTTTGAAGTTGAGTTGGTTGATGTAAAAGATAAATCTGAAATGAAAACTATGCCGTCAACAAAAGTTGATACAACTCAACGAAAAAAATAATTGTTGTAACGATAAATTACGGAACTTTGTGTCTTCCATTATTTTAATGGCCCGTTTTTACGAACTAACTGACCGTTAGTTCGGCTCCGTTTTTAATCCAACATCCATTAGTTTTTCCGCCCTCTTGAAATGAGCCCAGATCCCTGTATTATTTCCACCATATATCTGACTTTATGAAAATAGAGGTTGAACATTGAGCGCTTATTAAATGAGATCCGACTTGATGTAATGATAGAGAGCAATCTGTTGAGGTTGCTTTTTATTTTGCCTTTACCTTTTTGAATAGATATTTGCTAGTTCCGATTGACCATTTCAAAAAGCTTTATAGTTTCCTTTGCTTCTTTTACATCGTGTGTTCTTAAAATTTTTGCCCCATTCATCAATGCGATGGTGTGCAGAACGGTTGTTCCATTCAGGGCTTCTTCCGCAGAAACGCCAAGTGTTTTATAAACAGATGATTTTCGCGAAACGCCAATCATTACAGGGCGTTCGAGTATTTTAAACACCGTAAGTTTTTTTATTATTTCAAAATTATGCTGCGTTGTTTTTGCGAATCCAAATCCCGGGTCAATGATAAGATCGAAAATCCCTGCCGTTCGGCACTCTTCTTTTTTTTGAATAAAAAAATCGAGTACCTCGCTTGTCACGTCATCATATTTCGCAAACTGCTGCATGTTTTGCGGCGTTCCCTTCATATGCATAGCTATGTATGGCACTTTAAGCATGGCAATTGTTTCAAGCATTTTATTATCTAACGCCCCGGCACTTATATCATTTACTATGCTTGCGCCCGCATCCACACAATTCTTTGCCACACTGGCATAATAAGTATCCACTGAGATAATTGTATCCGGAAATTTCTGATGAATTGTTTCAATTGCATTAAGCACTCTTTTCAATTCTTGTTCTTCGGACATCTTCTCACTGCCTGGCCTCGTACTTTGCCCTCCAATGTCAACTATATCAGCACCCTCATTGATCATTTTTTCGACCTGTTGTAAAATTTCGTTTGTTTGCGTAAACCTGCTGCCTTCATAAAATGAATCGGGGGTGGCGTTTATAATTCCCATCACAATAGGTTTGTCAATCACCAATAACCTTCCTTTGCAGTTTAGCGTAAACATTAAATGTTTGTTGTTACTTTTGAATCTAAAGATAGCCGTTGCGTTTTTATTTGTAAACAATAGCCACTCTTAAATGAAATTACTTCTTAATATAGTAAGGGTTATCGTAGGTGTGCTCTTTATTTTTTCAGGGCTTGTAAAGGCCAATGACCCGCTGGGCTTAAGTTATAAAATGAAGGAGTTTTTTGAGATTTGGAATTCGGGCCTGGAGCATGGTTCTTTCTTTTTAAAAAATATATTGATCAACTTTTTTCTCTTTCTTCACGACTATTCCCTGTCGCTTTCGATATTCATGATAGCATTTGAGATCATTGCAGGCGTGGCCCTGCTGTTGGGATGGAGAATGAAAATCTTTAGTTGGCTGTTATTATTGTTGACCTTGTTCTTTACTTTTTTGACCGGTTATGCTTACTCTTCAGGCAAATTTACCAATTGTGGATGCTTCGGTGATTGCCTGCCAATTACACCAAAGACTTCTTTTTTGAAAGATATCGTGCTGACTTTGCTGATCATTTTTTTGTTTGCAAATAAAAAATACATACGCCCCATTTTTTCTTCAAAAACAAATTTTGGAATAATGGCCGGTACAACTGTAGTGAGTTTTGCCATCCAATGGTATGTTTTAAATTATTTACCATTTGTTGATTGCCTGCCATTCAAGAAAGGAAATAGTATTCCGGAAAAAATGAAACCGCCTCCCGGCTCAGTGCCGGATAGCTTTGCAATCAGGTTTATATATGAGAAAGGTGGGAAGCAATTTGAGTTTTCGCCTGTTCAACTTCCTTCCGACCTAAACACGTACACTTTTAAAGACCGGGTTGATAAACTTGTGCGCAAAGGAAACGCCGAGCCGGCCATCAAAGGATTCGCTTTGTTAACCTCGGCCGGAAATGATTCTGCTGAAGCTATTTTGTCTGAGCCTAATTGTCTTTTATTGTTCTGTGAAGATTTTTCAACTCCGGTTGAAAACTGGGAAAAAGATTTTGAAGAAGTAAAAAAAGCGGCCGACCAGAAGAATATCCCGGTTTACATTGTAACTGCTTCAGTTAATGATGCTGAAGTAGCTTTACAAAGAACTCCATTTCCTAATATTTCCATTTTTGAATGTGACTTTACGGTTATTCGAACAGCCGCACGTACCAATCCTTGTCTTTATTTATTGAAACAAGGAACTGTTGTAAATAAATGGCCATATAAAAGAATTAAAAAAGCCATGCAGTCTTTGCCGTGATGGAGAAATAAGAAAGCGAACCTGGTTTGGCGGCATTGTTTTTAATAGGGTATCTCTATGATTAAATACATTATCCGAAAAACTCTGTATGGATTGCTCGTATTAATAGGAGTGGTGATAGTTGTATTTTTTTTATTCCAGGGTTTTGGTGATCCTTCGCGATTGGTAATGGGGCAAACAGGGGACTCCACTACACAGGCAAACATTCGAAAGGAACTTTATCTTGATCAGCCGAAGTGGAAACAATTTGTTTTATATCTTAATGATGTTTCACCCATTTCCATAAATAATCACGACGAGATACAAAAGAAAAATCTTACGGGTATTTTTATCGGGGGTAATACAAAAGTTGGGCTGAAACTTCCTTATCTCCGTCGCTCCTATCAGTCAAAAAGAAAAGTTGGGCAAATTTTAATGGAAGCTCTCCCCGGAACGCTGCTTTTAACTTTTACCGCAATGCTGCTTGCTGTAATTCTTGGTATTCCCCTCGGAGTGCTGGCAGCAGTAAAGCATAATACCTGGCTTGATACATCTTCGGTATTTGCCAGCCTGGTGGGTATTTCGGCTCCTTCATTTTTTACAGGGATTCTTATCGCCTACGTTTTTGGCTTTATGTTTACTTCGTGGACGGGCCTTCATATTACCGGTAATTGGTTTGACATCGATGATGTTACCGGTCAAAAGCATATCGTATTAAGGAATTTGATATTGCCTGCCGTCACTTTGGGTATTCGCCCTCTTGCTATAATAACCCAGCTAACCCGAAGCGCTATGCTTGATGTGCTTGACCAGGACTATATCCGAACGGCTTATGCAAAGGGGTTGAGTAAACGGGTGGTCGTCTGGAAACATGCTTTGCGTAATGCTCTGAACCCCGTTGTGACAGCGGTTACAGGCTGGTTTGCGGAGCTGCTGGGAGGAGCTTTTTTCGTTGAATATATTTTTGGTTGGAAAGGAATTGGCAAAGTGACCGTAGATGCTTTGGAGAAGCTGGACTTTCCTGTGGTGATGGGTTCAGTCTTGTTGTCGGCCACCTTTTTTATAGTTATTAATATTCTTTCAGATATTCTGTATGGCATCATTGATCCACGGGTCACTGTACATTAAATGTTTTTTTTCACATCAGCATTTTCGTGGTTTAATTTTTGTAAATTGTTATTCGCCATTAGTTTTACTCTAACTGTTCCACTGGAGAAGAAGCAGATATTTAAATTACTAATCTGTCTAAGTCCTGTGACAAAGACGCAATATTGAAAACCATGGAACGTATAACCTCCATTCTTAAGCGCAAGGAAATGCACTTGCATACTGTTTCTCCCAATTCACTTATTACTGATGCCTTGCAGCAAATGCGTTCGGAGAATATTGATCACCTGATAGTGGTAGACGAGGATGAAAGATTTTTGGGCATACTCACTGATCATGATATTGCAACGAAGATCATTTTTGGGAGAAAGCTGTTAGATAAAACTTTTGTATCCGAGATAATGAATACAAGATTGCCTGTTGTTACCATTGATGACACGGTGGAAAAATGCATGCGTACAATGAGGCAACATAATGTCAGATTTCTTCCTGTGTTTGATGGATTTGATTTTAGAGGGGTCGTTTCCTCCGATGATATTATTTATGAAGTAGTGGAAAACCGGATGCAGGTTTTTGATGCTGTGGAAGATCAATTTTATATGCTTGCCTGATTATTGCACGACTATCTTACTGATCACTTTTTGCCCGAGCGCTTCATTCACACGTTGAATAATTTTTTCTTTTTGGAAAACAAGTTCTTGTTTTAAGGGTGCGACCTGGGTAGAAATAAACAAAGTGTCGCCAATGATTTTTATCTTGTCTGTATATCTTGCTACCGTCTTTCCCATGATTTGTTCCCAAACGTCTTCAATTTGCAATGCCTGGATACCACCTTTGATCCGGCTTTCATTCAAAAATTTTTTTATTGCATCGCCTAATGAATATTCTGCCATGCTCCAAAGTTAAAAAAATAGATCATTGAAATTCCGACGCAGGTTATCTCGATTATAAATGAATTACCTGGTAGTCGGAAGTCAGTGTGTTCAATTGTTGTTCTAATCTTTGTTCGTTTGTGTCGGTAATAAAGACCTGCCCTTCGTTTGCAAGGCAAACATGCTGGAGCAGGTTTGCTATTCTTTGTTCGTCCAGCTTTTCAAAAACATCATCCAGCAACAAAATTGGGGCAAAACCTTTTTCTTTTTTCAATACGTGCATCTCCGAGAGTTTGAGAGCAAATAGTAAACTCTTCCTTTGCCCCTGAGAAGCAATATTTTTAAACGCCTGTTCATTCAAATTAAATTCCAGGTCATCACGATGAATGCCGCTGGTAGTTCTCGTCAACAGAATGTCTTTTGCCTGGTTTGCTTTTAATAATTCCGAAAAGGAGGCATTGATCAATTCACTGTTATAGAATAAGGTCACATTTTCAAATTGGTTGGCGATTTCGGTGTATAGATTTTTTGCAAGGGGTAAAAAAGAAACGAGAAACTCTTTTCGCTTTTCGAAGATCTTTTCACCGGGCACCGATAATTGCTCATCGAGAACCGATAAAAGTGAAAGATCTTTATTTCCTGTTTCTGAAAAAGATTTTAATAACGCATTGCGTTGTTGTAGAATCCTGTTATAGGTAATAAGCTGTTGCAGGTATTCCGCATTTAGTTGTGACAATAGGGTGTCGATAAATCTTCTTCTTTCTTCGCTGATGCCGGTTATAATCTGTATATCGTCCGGTGCGATGATTACGCACGGATAGTGGCCAATGTGTTGGGAAAATTTTTCATAAGGTTGGTCGTTTATCCAAAATTCTTTTTTTCCCGTCTCTCTCAGAATGCAGACCGCTTTCTCAGGCTGATCCCAAATTTCAAAATCGCCTTCAAGCCTGAATCCGTCATGCCCGCGCATAATATTACTTCCATCGATCCTCGTAAAATAGCTTTTGGTAAAACACAGATAATGGATAGCATCGAGAAGGTTGGTTTTACCGATTCCGTTGCGACCCGAAATTCCCACGATTCTTCCGGAGAAAGCGCCTGACCAGTTTTGATAATTCTTGAACTGAACAAGTGAAATATTTGTTAACCTGAGCATAGATTTGCAAGGTAAGGTTACCCCGAATAATTCTTTCATCTTTTGCAGCTTGGCTTGAAACCTTTATCTTTGCGACCCCTGAAATGGGAACGGTATTTTCAAATTTACCGGAATAATTGCCTGAAGAGGTTCGACAAGAGTCCCGACTGATCGGGAACGCCTCAAGGGTGTAACAAAAAATGCGTGTAGAATGCCTAAGGTAAAAACAAATTCCAGTGCCAAAAAAAGGTTTAAAGTGACCGGCACCGGAAAGATCACTCATCAAAAGAGCTTCAAGCGTCACATTCTGACAAAAAAATCAAAGAAACGCAAACGTAATCTTCGCAAGGATGGCAGCGTTGCAAAAGCAAATTTAGATTTTGTAAAACGCCTTCTCAGGTTAAGGTAATGTTTGTAGGTAAATCAAAAATTTCAAATTAAAATTATTCAGATATGCCTCGCTCAGTAAATGCGGTTGCCAGTAAAGCCCGCAGAAAAAAAATACTCAAACAAGCCAAAGGCTTTTACGGCAAGCGTAAGAATGTTTATACGGTTGCCAAGAATGTGGTGGAAAAAGGTATGACCTATATGTATGTTGGTCGTAAGCTGAAAAAAAGAAGCTACCGCCAACTGTGGATCGCTCGTATCAATGCGGCGGTACGTGCTGAAGGTTTAACTTATTCGGAGTTCATTCATAAATTAAATGAAAAAGGAATTGATCTCGATCGCAAGGTGCTGGCTGACCTCGCAATGAACAATCCAGAAACTTTTAAAAACCTTGTGGCTGAGGTTAAATAAAGATCTTGCTTTACGTGAGAGAACAACTGCGCCGTCCTGACATGTCTGGACGGTTTTTTATTTACAACAAAAGAGAATGCCGGTTTCGTGGTTGTTGAATAAAAAAAATAAAAGCACGAGTGTCCCGGGGATTACTATTGGGATGCAGATCATAGGCGTCAGCGTGCGGCCTAACAGCGGCTAAATTGGAGTTACCTAGGCAGGTAACTAAAAAATTTCTCTTTGAAAAATTTCAAACTGTTACATTTGTTTCCGCAAAAAAGATTACTCCTGTTAACCCATTATTTCATCAATGACAAATTCTTATCATGACCTCGTTCAACAGACCTTCAATTTTCCGCAGGAAGGATTTGAAGTAAAAGATGGTTACCTGCAATTTAATGGAGTCGATTTGAAGGCGTTGATCGATAAATATGGTACACCGCTGAAACTAAGTTACCTGCCAAAAATAGGTATGCAGATAAGAAAGGCAAAGCAGATGTTTGCCGCGGCTTTTAAAAAACATAAGTACGAGGGTAAATATTATTATTGTTATTGCACCAAAAGTTCTCACTTCAGTTTTGTGGTAGAAGAGGCACTCAAGCAGGAAATACATTTGGAAACTTCTTATGCTTATGATATCGAGATTATAAAAAAACTGTACGAGAAAAAAAAGATCACAAAAGATATCCAGATCATTTGCAATGGGTTTAAACAAAAAAATTATACAAGAAGAATTGCCGGTCTTTTAAATTCTGGATTTGACAACGTTGTCCCTGTGCTAGACAATAAAGAAGAACTCAGGGAATATGCTAAAGCGGTGCGAGTTCCTTTTAAATTGGGTATTCGTGTTGCAGCAGAAGAAGAACCCACATTTCCTTTTTATACTTCGCGATTGGGTATTCGGGCGAAAGATATCCTGGAATTTTATGTTGACAGGATTGAGGGATATGAAAGCAGGTTTCAGCTCAAGATGCTGCATATCTTTTTGAACAAGGGTATTAAAGATGATATTTATTATTGGAGCGAACTGAATAAAATCATTAATCTTTATTGTCAGCTCCGAAAGATATGTCCTGAACTTGACTCGATCAATATAGGCGGTGGATTTCCAATTAAGCATTCATTGGGTTTTGAGTACGACTATCAATTTATGATCAATGAAATTGTCGGTAACATTAAATCGGCTTGTAAAAAAGCCAAAGTTCCCATGCCGGATATTTATACAGAATTTGGAAGTTACACAGTTGGTGAAAGTATGGCGCACATATATAGCGTGGTTGCGCAAAAAATGCAGAATGATCGTGAGATATGGTATATGATCGACTCCTCTTTTATAACTACGTTGCCGGATACATGGGGCATAGGAGAGAGGTTCTTACTTTTACCAATTAATAAATGGGATGCCGAATACCAGCGTGTGGTATTAGGCGGAATGACTTGCGACAGTCATGATTATTACGATTCCGAAGAACATATTAATGAAGTTTTCCTTCCTAAAATAAACAATGGCGAGCCTTTATATGTTGGCTTTTTTCATACAGGTGCCTACCAGGATCAGATCAGTGGTTATGGCGGTATAAAGCATTGTCTTATTCCTTCGCCAAAGCATGTGCTTATTAATTACGATAAAAACGGGAAACTGGTCGATTCGCTTTATGCTAAAGAGCAAACAGCACAGAGTATGCTGAAAATTCTCGGCTATATGTAAAAATTAAGCCCCTGAAGCTAAAATTTGTGAACCGGCACAGAATTTTGCAACAGAGGGCTTGTTTCAGTTAAGAAATTTAATGATGTCTTCCATGGCCGCGATCATGATCCCTGTCATGATCTTCGTTACGATCACTATGGTGATGGCCATGATGTCTCTTCCAATCATTATATTCTCTCTTATTGTAATGGACCTTGCCTAAATAAGATTGATCCAGGTAAAAACGATTGTCGGGCCCTTGCCAATAGATATAACCCTGCGGGTTGCGATAGTAGTAACTGCCATCCGGGTATCTGTCCGGATGTATTCCGGACCCGCGGCCGAGAATTAATGAAAAGGAAGCTCCTGTGTGATCGTAGGGATATCCTCGTGCAGATCCGCAACCAATGAGTACACTTACAAATGATGCTAAAATGGCCGTCTGTATAATTCTAAACTTTTTCATATTAATAGATTTTTATTTTAGTGGGACAATTAACTTGCCGAAAATTTAATTAATGAAAACACTTACACTTTTATCCTCGTTAATCCTCTCACTCGTTACTATTTGTGACGCTCAGAACGCTGAAGATTCTGTTAAAGCAGTGATAAAACAGTTATTTGATGGAATGAAAAATTCAGACTCGGCAATGATTTCTGAAACTTTTGCAGACAGCGCCATTCTGCAGAGCGTTGGAAAGGATAAACAAGGAAATACAATTGTTGAAACTGATAGAGTGGAAGAGTTTGCCAAAATAATAAGCGGTCTCAAAAAAGGCGCGGCAGATGAAAGAATCTTGATTGAATCATTAAAAATTGACGGTCCTTTAGCGATGGTATGGGCTCCTTATAAATTTTATTTTGAAGGAAAGTTTAGTCACTGCGGTGTTGATTCGTTCCAGTTAATTTTTATCAATGGTCAATGGAAAATTCAGTACCTGGTCGATACAAGGCGCAGGCAGCCGTGCGAATGATTATCTGCTCTTTGTCCTGTATTTTTTATTCACTTTCGGGCTATCAAAATATTTGTTTAACTGCTCAGCCGTCATATCGTTTGTTTCAATATCAACGGGAATATCTATAAGTTGCACTTGGGCCTGCTTTAGTTCGTCTCTGAGCTTCGTAGTTTTTTGAACAATGTCCGGATCTTTACCGCCTGCCAATCCATTATCCGTAAGCATATACTCGAGTCTTTTAATAGATGATCTTATCAGAGATGCCTGGTTCTGGTCCACGACCTTTGCAGGCACGGCGGCTTCCTTAATTGGCACAAGTGCAACACCCACGCTTGGTAACACTTTACCTACATTTTGGGCATCGGGACTAGTTGAAGTGTTCAAAATCGTGCCGGTTAAAGCTGTGCTTGCGCCAGTAAGATCAAAAGTAGTGCGGGCATGTTTATTTTTTTTCAATCCTTTATCCAACTGTAAAAATGTATATTTTAACTGAAGGATATAAATTTTCACGTTGTTAACTGCCTTGTCATATTCATCAAGAGCTACAGGATAGTTTAGTGCCTTTTTTACTACAACATGAACAATAGCTGTGTCGCGTACTTTAAATTTATTTGATCCGACAAAGCTTAAATCGACAATAGTCGAATCTTTTCCTTTTACAAAACCGTAGTCAGGAGTCCAGTTAAATTCATCATTACATTTTGTGACGAGAGAAAAGTTTTTGATTGGGACACTGCTGCTGAAAAGAATATCTTCAATTGGAAAGCTGCCTGTTTCGCACTGAACTTTAAAACTTACTGTTTCACCTTCGTCAACATATAAAGTACCCGAAACCGTCGGTTTTACTTTTGAAGGAATTATATCGGTATTGAAAAAAAGAAGAGTAAAAGATGTATCCACCTTCTCTGTTGGATCGATAAGACTTTGAACACCGATGTTAACCTTGTACGGAAAATCATATTTTAACTTCCCTGATAAAAAATAGGATTTCTCTGCCTTAAAAGTCAATAAACCGCTGTCCTTGTCAATTTTAACCCCTACCGGCGAGTTTTCGAGATACCAATGATAGTCTGCCGGATTCCGATTGATTTGAAATTGATAGGAAAGGCTTGAATCAACATGCTGCGTAAAGTAAGGGTTTAAATTTGTTATGCGCAAAACCGAGTCCTGTGGTTTTCGTAAATATAATAATGAATCCTGCCTCAGTATAGATGCAGTATCGGTGACCTGGGCACTGGATATTTTTCCGATAAAAATGAGAAATATGGAAATAAACAAGTATGGTTTTCTCATCTTGATTCTTTGTAAGGGTAGAAAAGAGGTGCAATATTAGTTCATTTGCCCGAAAGCTATTATTAACGAATCCCAAAAATAAAAAACCCTCCAAGGATAGAAATCCGGAGGGGTATAAACCAAAACCAACTGCTTATGAGAAAGTCTTCGAATAAGTTATTGTATTGAAATCTCTTTTGCTGAAGCTTTGACTTCCGCTTTCTTCGGAAGGTTTAATGTTAAAACACCATTAAGGTATTTTGCTTCAATTTTTTCTGCATCAATTTTTTCATCCAAAGTAAAAGACCGGTTAAAAGAACGATAGCTGTATTCGCTACGGATTTGCTTTTCGTTCTCATCTTTTACTTCATTTTTCTTTTCAGCAGAAATAGTCAGCATATTTTTATCAAGATTTATTTTAAAATCATTTTTTTCAAAACCAGGAGCTACTACTTCTACCTGATAAGCATCTTTTATCTCTTTAATATTTACCGGAATAGCCCCTCTTATATTAGATGCAAAATCGTCTCTAAATACTGTTGGAATTTCGTTAAAGAAATTTTCGAGGAGGCTGAAACCAGTTAGTTGGCTTGTTATTAAATTTTACAAGTGTCATAGCTGTTATGTTTTTGCGGTTAAATAAATTTTTAAATCACTTCTGTTTTTTCAAATGATGTACCAGCAGAATTTTTCTGCCTATTAATGCACAATTATCAAATTCCGTCAGTCATAATTGCAGCTTGAGTGAATATCTACTGCCAGAGTTTCAATAAAAAGCGCTTCTAAAACTTTTTTTACTTTTGCACGTTATTGATATTAGAATAAAAGATTAAAAAATACTTTATGTATCCATCAGAAATCGTATTGCCCATGAAAGAAGAGCTGACAGACAATGGTTTTACCGAGCTCTTGACAGGTGAGGAAGTAGATGCACAACTGATTAAAGAAGGAACTACTTTGGTAATGATCAATTCGGTTTGCGGATGTTCTGCAGGTTCTGCCCGTCCTGGTCTGTTAATGGCTATTGCCAATACAGAAAAGAAACCGGATTATCTTACAACAAGTTTCGCCGGCTTTGATGAAGAAGCGATTAAAAAGATTCGCGAACGCTTATTGCCTTATCCTCCGTCGTCTCCTTCAATAGCGTTATTTAAAAATGGTGAACTTGTTCATTTCATAGAAAGACACCAGATTGAAGGCAGGCCAGCTCAAGTAATTGCCCGTAATCTTATCAGCGCTTTTGAGCAATATTGTAATTAGTTAGCTTATTTGATTAGGGAATGCCTCTCTTGCGGGAGGCATTTTAATTAATGTAAAAATCATTGATTTATTTCATAACATTGCTTCCTTAAATCAAAATCCGGAATCTGCAGATGTATCCAAACCTGTATTACGCATTTAAAGACTTGTTTAAGATTGACTGGAAACCACTTCGCTTTATTAATTCTTTTGGTTTTTTTGTAGCGCTGGCTTTTATATTGGCCGCAGTCACCCTCGCCGCCGAATTAAAAAGAAAAGCGAAGGAAGGCTTATTGCAGCCTACTGAAATAAATGTAATGGTCGGCAAGCCTGCTTCTCTAACAGAACTTCTTTTAAATTTTTTACTTGGATTTGTTCTTGGTTATAAGATTTTAGCTCTTTTTATAATGAACAGTTCTGTCACTAATGATCCGCAGGCGTTCATTTTTTCAGGACTGGGAAGTTGGCCGGCCGGCATTGTTCTCGGGCTCGTATTTGCGGGTATAAAATGGTGGGAAAAAAATAAACAAAAGCTTCCCAAGCCTGAACTGCGAAAGATTCGTTTCTGGCCCCAGGACAGAGTAGGGGAAATAACCATTATCGCTCTCGTATTTGGTTTGATCGGTGCAAAGTTGTTTGACATATTTGAAAACTGGAGCGATTTTTTAAAGGAACCGTCTTCATTTATTTTTTCTCCGGCGGGATTGACTTTTTACGGAGGGTTGATTTTTGCCGCTGTTGCAATTTGGCTGTATGCAAAAAAGCATAAAATTGGTTTCTGGCATTTAAATGACGCTGCCGCTCCGTGTTTAATGCTGGCCTATGCGATAGGTAGAATTGGTTGCCAGGTTGCGGGAGATGGAGATTGGGGTATTTATAATGATGCTTACATAGTTCAAAATGGCAAAATCATTGCTGCTGCTCCGGGTCAATTTCGTAGTGTGATGGAATCCAACAGCACTTTTTTTATTAGAAACTATGGTGTGATTGAGGCAGTTCCAAGTAAGAAATTAAAAAAGCCATCATCACTCGGATTTTTGCCCAATTGGATTTTCGCCTACGATTTTCCTCACAATGTAAATGATGACGGAGTTCGGATACCGGGTTGTATTGATGAAAAATACTGTAATCATCTCCCTCTTCCTGTCTTTCCGACTTCATTTTATGAAACAATAGTTTGCCTGCTCTTATTTGCAATTCTTTGGGCACTTCGAAAAAAACTGAAAATACCCGGAACCTTATTTGCTGTTTATCTTATGGTAAATGGAATCGAAAGATTTTTTATTGAAAAGATCAGGGTGAATAACCGAATGGATTTATTTGGTTTTCATCCTACCCAGGCTGAGGTGATTTCAACACTTCTGTTTTTAGCTGGGTTTTTGCTTTTTATTCTTCTCAGGCGCAGGGCATTGGTGCCAAAAGTGTGATGTCCGCAAAACTTCAGTCTGACAATAAAAGTATTTCTTTACAGTCCGCAAAGACAAAATGCCCGTCTATAGAGGGTTTCAGAAATTCTGTCTATATAAATAATGGTTGCACAAAATTTGTTATGATAAATTATCCCCAACCATTATGAGATTCGGACTTTGCAGCGTATTTTTGTAGATAGTCACGGACGGTAAAATTTTTCATTAACTATCCATTTGCAACTTTCTGCAAACCACGACTGTCATTTATTAGTTGTTCTTTAAACACTTAGATTCATTATTATGAGACAGCTTAAAATTGCCACCCAGATCACAAATCAGCGACTCTCAGGCAGTAGAAAAGTATCTTGCAGGAAATTTCAAAGATTTCGATGATCACTCCTGAAGAAGAAACCACTCTGGCCCAGCGCATTAAAATGGGTGATCAGAAGGCTTTGGACAAATTGGTGCAGGCCAACCTACGTTTTGTGGTATCTGTTGCTAAGCAGTACCAGCACCAGGGTCTTTCACTTAGCGACCTGATCAACGAGGGCAACCTCGGATTGATTAAAGCAGCCCAGCGTTTCGATGAAACCAAGGGTTTTAAATTTATTTCATACGCTGTATGGTGGATTCGCCAGTCCATTCTACAGGCGTTGGCAGAGCAGGGTAGATTAGTCCGCCTGCCTCAAAACAAAATTGGCACATACAACAAGGCTAATAAAGCGTATATGGCTTTTGAACAGGAACATGAACGTGAGCCTTCTACGGAAGAATTAGCCGAATTGTTAGAAATGAGTGAAACTGAGATCAACAACATTTTCCAAAGCAATACCCGCCATACTTCATTAGATGCTCCGGTTCACGAAGCAGAAGATGTAGCTATGGGCGATTTACTGGAAGGCGGTGATGATACCGATGATGATGTGATGAAAGATTCCTTGCGTAATGAAATTCGTCGTGTATTAAAATCTCTTAGTCCCCAAGAGAAGCTGAAATTGTGAACGCTTATTTTGGACTTGATGGTGAAAATGGTGTTACCATTGAACAGATCGGCCAGAAGTACGATCTCACCAAAGAACGTATTCGTCAAATTAAAGAAAGAGCCATTAAGCGTTTGCAAAAAGCTCGTTATAGTAATGCCTTAAAAGCTTACTTAGGTTAATGACTTAAAGTTCCGCGTTTGCGGGATTATAAGAATAGCAAATTGTGGGTTTATTAAAAGCAGCTCTGATCGATTGATCGGAGCTGCTTTATTTAAGCAACTACTTTACGAAAGAATTACCTGTAATTATCTGTATTCGCCAAATACTCCTCTCAGTTCATCAGCTATTTCGCCAAGTGTACACTTTTGCTCTACAGCATTTATTACAGCAGGCATAAGATTTTCGCCGCCTGCTGCCTTGTCATTAAGTATTTGAAGACATTGATCCACCCTGGCCATGTTACGGCTATCTTTAAACTGTTGAAGTTTTTGTATTTGAATTTGCCGGATAGAATCATCTACTTTAAAAATATTGATAGGTTGTTCTTCGTCCAGCTGAAATTTGTTTACACCGACAATAATTTTTTCCTTGCTTTCAACCTGGCGCTGGTATTCATAGGCGCTTCTCGCTATTTCATTTTGAATGAAACCTTGTTCAATAGCTGGCACACTTCCTCCCATTACATCAATTTTTTCAATCAATTCCCAGGCTTTGCTTTCAATTTCACTCGTTAAAGCTTCTACGAAATAGGAGCCGCCGAGTGGGTCTGCTGTATCAGCAATGCCACTTTCATAGGCGGCAATTTGTTGGGTTCGTAAAGCGATCGATGCGGCTTCTTCGGTAGGTAAACTAAACGCTTCATCATAACCATTTGTATGTAATGATTGCGTACCACCAAGGACTGCAGCTAAAGTTTGAATCGTAACTCTTGAAATATTATTAAGCGGCTGTTGTGCCGTCAATGTGCTTCCTCCCGTTTGCGAATGAAAACGAAGCATCATTGCTTTGGGATCAACAGCACCTAAATCCCTCATCATTTTTGCCCACATTCTTCGTGCAGCACGGAACTTGGCCACTTCTTCAAACAAGTTGTTATGTGAATTGAAAAAGAAAGAAAGCCGTTTACCAAAAACATTTATATCTAACCCTTTGTCAAGAGCAGCTTTTACATAAGCTTTACCATTACTTAATGTAAAAGCAATTTCCTGCACGGCTGTGCTACCCGCCTCCCGAATATGATAGCCGGAAATAGAAATTGTATTCCATGACGGCAATTCAGTACTGCACCATTCGAAAATATCAGTTATGATGCGCATTGAAGGTTTAGGAGGATATATATATGTGCCTCTTGCTGCGTATTCTTTTAAGATATCATTTTGTATCGTACCTGAAATTTTCTTCAGATCGGCACCCTGTTGTTTAGCTATAGCTATGTACAATGCAAGAAGAATAAAAGCTGTTGCATTTATCGTCATCGAAGTGGTGACACTTTCCAGTCTTATTCCATTGAAAAGCGCCTGCATATCTTCAATGTTATCAATCGCCACTCCCACTTTTCCTACTTCGCCTTCAGCAAGGGAATGATCACTGTCATAGCCAATTTGAGTGGGAAGGTCAAATGCAATACTTAAACCATTTACACCCTGGGATAATAAATAATGATATCGTTTGTTGCTTTCCTCGGCTGTGGAGAACCCGGCATATTGCCGCATGGTCCATAATCTGCCGCGGTACATGTCAGGTTGTATACCCCGTGTGAAGGGAAACTGCCCGGGCAACTCAGTTTGTGGCTGATGGTTGGTAGTTTGTGGTTCAGTATAAACTGTGTTGATTTCTATTCCGGAGTCTGCATATCTCTTTTTATCAGTCATATTCTCAATATTAATAACTACAAACCACCAACAATAAACTTCAAACTATTTCATAAGTTTTCTCGCTTCATAATTCAAGGCCTCCAGTACAATGGAATGCAATTGGCCTTTTTGCTGTTTCATCATTACATCCAACAAAATCTTGTTTAAGTCAAGCCCAGTCGCGCCGGGTGGCAATGCGGAAGCGACCTGGTTTATAACTAACATGCTTTGTTCTTTTAGGTTTTTTATTGCTTCCCATGCAACAGGGCTCACATATATCTGCTGTGTCAGATTATATTCATATTCCTGCTTGATGTTTTCCAGGAGTAATACCTGCATTTCTTTTGCACTTAGGTTTGGTTGATTCGCCCGACTGATAAGATTGGGTAATGCAATCCTTTCCGCCAGCATTACCAGGCGTTCATAGGCCTGCAACTGGAGCGGACGTGAATTGAATCCATCCCCTCCTTCAGAGGGAGCACTGTTTTGTTTTTTATTTAAAATAAAAAAGATAGATATTGAAATGATAAACGCAATGATTGAAATAATGAGGCTTATAGTTGCTGTATCCATGCAGAGTTGATTTAATACCAAAAGTAAGATATAACGTTTATGTTTGGTTTGAGATTAATCTTTGAACTGCTTTTTCAATGGCGTAAATTTGCAAAATGGAAACGATAACAACGGCGCCTGTTAATTTTTCTGAAGGTGCGATAAAACAGATACACAAATTGATGTCGGAACCGGGCTTTGATGCAAATCAATTATTAAGAGTAGGGGTGAAGGGCGGCGGATGCTCAGGCATGACTTACATTTTAGAATTTGATCATAAACAGGAAAATGATACACAGTTTATGGCAAATGATATACAGTGTATCATGAACAAGGCACATGAAATTTATTTATACGGGATGGAGATAGATTGGTTGGATGGTTTAAACAACCGCGGATTTACTTTTAAAAACCCAAATGCAAGTAAAACTTGCGGATGCGGAACAAGTTTCGCTGTGTGAGCCAACTCTGCATAGATAGGTTGGATTGCAAAAGGCGAATGGGGGAATTAAAAAATATTTAATTCATATAAAAAATGCATCCCTAATCGGATGCATTTTATTTTCTATAAAAACTTTTTCTATCGAATAGCGGTTCAGCGCTACTTCGCAGGGGCTGGCTTCGAAGCAGGTTTTGCCGAAGGTTTTGGCTTAACTTCTATTACAGTGTCTGCTTTACCCAGGGGTTTCCTCCTTGCAAGGTCCACTAAAATAGGGGCTGCCACAAATACCGAAGAGTAAGTTCCTGTGATAACACCGACCAACATTGCAAATGCAAATCCTCGTGTTACTTCTCCTCCCACTAAGAATAAGATTAGAATAGTAAGGAACACCGTAAGAGATGTCATAATTGTGCGGCTCAATGTATGGTTGATAGCACTATTAATAATCGATTCCTTTGTAGCACCTTTCATTTCCCGGGCATATTCCCGAATACGGTCAAACACAATTACTGTATCATTCATCGAAAAGCCGATCACGGTTAATACTGCCGCTATAAAATGTTGGTCTATTTCCATCGGGAAAGGAACAATACTTCGTGCAAAAGAAAAAACCGCAAGTGTAACTAATACGTCATGCAACAGGGCCACGATGGTTCCAAGAGAATATCTCCAATCACGGAAGCGAATGAAAATATATAAGGTGATAATTAATAATGCAAAAATGGTCGCCCTTTCTGCCCCCTTCTTTAAATCATCAGAAATGGTTGGTAACACTTTCTTGGAACCTATTTTATTATTTGTATCAAACTGGGTATAGCTTAACCCCGCAGGAAGATATTTCTTTAATCCCTGGTAAAGTTGCACTTCGACTAGTGAGTCAACATTGCTTCTTGTATCGTCAATAAGATAAGAGGTTGTAATATCAAGAGTTCGATCATTACCTACTGTTTTTATAGTAGGAGATTCTCCCAGGTTAACTTTCAGTTCGTTACGGATCTGTTCAACAGGCGCCTTGTCAGCGAAACGGATCTGGAAACTTCTTCCTCCTTTAAATTCAACTCCTTCATCAAAACCATGGAAGAAAGAACTGATTCCAAGAACTAACACGATTACCGAAATGCCGTATGCAATTTTCCTGTATTCAATAAACTTAATATTGGCATGTTGGAAAATGCGTTTACTTACACCGGTAAAATATTGCAGGTGACGTTTCTTGCTCGTGAACCAGTCAGTCACCCACCTGCTCACTAATATTCCGCAGAATAAGGACAAGAGAATACCGAGAATCTGGGTAGTGGCAAAACCTTTCACAGGTCCTAATCCAAATGAGAAAAGAATAATTGCCGTAAGTAAAACTGTAACGTGGGCATCTAAAACCGGCGGCAATGAACGCCGGTAACCTTCGTTCACAGCAGGTATATATCCTTTGCCCCTTGATAATTCTTCTTTTATTCGTTCATAAATAATTACGTTGGTATCTACAGCCATACCAATAGTAAGCACAAGACCCGCTATACCCGGTGCTGTAAGAGTAGCACCTAATGCTGTCAACACTCCAACGGTAAAAAGTAAATTTAATATTAAGGCAATGTTGGCAACCCAACCGGCACTGTTGTAGTAAACCAACATCAATAAAAAGATAACGACAAAAGAAAGGCCAAATGCTTTCAAACCACCATTGATTGCATCTTTACCAAGAGTAGGACCTACAACCTGCTCCTGAACTATTTTTGCGGGAGCGGGGAGTTTACCGATTTTTAAAATATTGGCAAGATCCTGTGCTTCTTCAAGTGAGAAATTACCATTGATTTCAGTGTTGCCACCGGATATTTTACCATTGTAAGCAACCGGCGCTGAATAAACAATATTGTCAAGTACTACGGCTATCGGCCTAGTTTCTTTAAAACTTGTCTCTGTAAGCCTTTCCCAGTCCCTGGAGCCGGAACTGTTCATCGTCATGCTCACATTTGGTTTGCTGGTAGTCTGTTCAAATCCCTGCCTTGCGTCAGTGATGACTTCTCCCTCAATAGGTGCTTTTTGTTTTCCATTGGTTTTTATTACATACAACGGAACCGAAGTACTGACTTTTCCATTTTTATTTTCAGGAATTCCATAAGCGAACCAGGCATCCGGTGGAAAATATTTTCTAAGCTGCGGAGATTCGAGATATTCCCGTACAAGCGCAGTATCATTTACTTTTACCAGTCCGATACCGTTAGCTCTTGTAGGCGTGATAAATTCAGTGAGAGATCTTTTCCTTCCATTGGTTAACTGGTTATTGACAGCGGCCTTATTGGTTGTGTCGCTTGAAACACTACCTTTTGTAGTATCTATTTTTGTGGTGTCAATTCCTTTAATATAGTTATCAAAATCTTTGTTGGCTTCATCAAATGCTTTCGCAATTTCATCCGGTTTGTAGGTCAGCCAAAATTGCAGGTTAGCGGTTGACTGGAGGTATTTTCTAACCCTGGCTCTATCACGAACACCCGGCAATTCAACATTTATAATTTTGCGATCGGGATCCGGACTGATGTTGGGTTGAGCTACGCCAAATTGGTCAATACGTGTGGACAATATTTTGTAGGTGCGATTGAAGGCATCATTTGCTTCGCTCCTTATATCAGAAATTACTTCTGAGTTGCTGGAAGTGATTTTTATTTTGTCCTGCCCGGCCGTTGCGAAAATGGATGCAAGTCTTCCATTTGGACTTAGTTTCTGATATTCTTCATAAAAAAGGGTGATGAAATCGGCGCTGCTATTTGCCTTCCTTTGATTGGCGTTGTCCAATGCTTTTAAGAAAGTGGGGTCAGTTGAATTGTTTGACATAGATTTTAATAATCCGGTCAACTCAACTTCCAGAGTTACGTTCATTCCTCCCTGCAGATCCAGACCAAGATTCAATTCGCTTTCTTTTGCTTTTTGATAAGTGATTGGTCCGTTAAGGCCGTAAGTCAATACAACATCTTTGGTACTGTCTTCCAAACGCCTCAGACGTGCATCATAAGCAGCCTTAATTGTATCGGGATAGTCTTCGGGATTTTTAACGCCTCTTGCCTGGGGATATAAAGCAGTTACGTATCTTTTTGCACGGGACTCTAATTTATTTTCATGGCTACGCACGAACCATGTAAAAGAAAGCATGTAAACAGAAACGAGTATGAGAACAATCGTAAAGAAGCGAACCAAACCTTTCAGTTGCATACGAATTTGAATTTATATTTTTGCCTTCCGCTTTATCATTTGCGGATGAGGTGTTTATGGTTTTTTTTAGAGAGGTGCAAAGATAGGGTTTTCGGGTGTCAAAAAGCCTTATAGTTCTGCGTTTTTTAACTGGTCAATAACCTCTCCGAGGCAAATAGGTAGAGGGGATGAAAATAGAATTTTGATTGTTGTTTTATTGTACCGTCTTACTGATATATTGTCTGCAATTTCCGTCTTTAAATTATGACAATATCTTCTGGACAAAAACTGCTTTTATCTTCTTTCTCACTCTATAGTTTTTAATCCTTTGATATAGGGATGATCCATCATGGAGTGAATAAATCGAAGTTTTTACCTCGTTGCTTTCCTTTACATTTGCGGGCGAAATTGTTTATCCATGGAGCTATCACCACGTTTGAAACGATTCAATGAACCTGAAACTTTAAAAATGGCCAAACTGGGTCGTGAGTTAAGGGCGAATGGAATTGACATCATTGACCTTAGTTTGGGTGAACCTGATTTTAATACACCTGAACATATAAAAGAAGCGGCAAAAAAAGCAATTGACGATAACTGGAGTCATTATCCTCCTGTTGCGGGCTATCCCGACCTTCGTGAAGCAATTTGTAAAAAATTAAAGAGAGATAATAATCTTGATTATAAACCCGAAAACATTGTGGTATCTACAGGCGCCAAACAAAGCCTGGCCAATACGGTGCTTGCTATTGTTGATAAGGGTGATGAAGTTATTATTCCTACCCCTTACTGGGTCACTTATTCTGAAATTGTAAGATTGGGAGAAGCTACGCCGGTATTAATAAAAACTTCTGTTAATAACGGTTATAAAATAACGCCGGAAGAACTTGAAAAAAATATAACTGAACACAGCAAACTTTTTATTTTTTCCTCTCCTTGTAATCCTACCGGTACGGTTTATACCAAAGAGGAATTAAAAGCTTTGGCTGATGTTTTTGAAAGACATTCGAAAATTTTTGTTATATCAGACGAAATTTATGAGTATATAAATTTTATTGGCAAACATGAAAGCATTGCTCAGTTTGACAATGTAAAAGATCGGGTGATCATCATTAATGGCTTAAGTAAAGGATATGCAATGACGGGTTACCGGCTTGGTTATATAGCTGCGAATGCCGAGGTTGCAAAAGCCTGCGAAAAATTACAGGGACAATTTACAAGCGGCGCTAATGCCATCACCCAACGTGCCGCAATCACTGCTTTACTTTCAGACCTGCGACCAACTAAAGAAATGGTGGAACAATTTGAAAAGCGCCGGAAAAGAGTCATGGAGTTAATAAAAGAAATTCCCGGCATTGAATGCGCAACACCCGATGGTGCTTTTTATATTTTTCCGGTAATAAAATCCTTTTTTGGAAAAACAGATGGAGAGAATGCAATTCGCTCCTCTTCGGACATGAGCATGTACCTGCTTAATAAAGCTCATGTATCCACTGTCGCGGGGAATGCTTTTGGCGATGATAATTGCATTCGCATTTCTTTTGCCAACGGATTGGATAAGATTGAAGAAGGATTTAAAAGAATAAAAACGGCGCTTGCAAAATTAAAGTAGATTTTTTTTTTCCTCTGCCATTTCCAGGAACCGTCGATGAAGTTTAATAACCTGCGGTATCAGTAATTGCTGCTCATCGTTGGTGAGGACAAAATCACAAAGCTTCATTTTTATATTTTCATCAAGCTGGTTACTCATTCTTTTCACCGTTTCATCATAAGTTAATTTATCCCGTTCCATCGTTCTTTTTATTCTTAACTGAAGTGGTGCATACACTCCGATAACGTAATCTAATTGTTCTGCAGATCCGGACTCAAAGATCAACGCTGCCTCTTTAATAGTATAGAGCGTTTGTTGCGCATTCATCCAGGCGGTCGCGTCACTAATTGTGGCAGGATGAACTAAAGAATTCAAAATTTCTAATTGCAATGGGTCATTGAAAACTTTTTTTGCGAGATAGCTTCTGTTCAGTTCATTATTTTTATACGAGTCTTCGCCAAATCGTTTTTGAATAGCGGCTTTCAGATTCTCATCTTCATTCATGAGTCGTTTAGCGCCTTCATCAGCATAATAAACCGGTATACCAAGCACTTCAAAAATTTTAGCTACCGTTGTTTTGCCGCTGCCTATGCCGCCTGTTAATCCTATTTTTAGAACCATGATTAAATGATTGAAAGGATTGAAAGGAAAGATATGAAGATTACTTTTGTTTAGACATGCTAATAAAAAAGAGAAAATTTTTTCAATTTCCTCTTAATTTATAAGATCCTATGAATCGTGGTTCAGTTCTATTTTTTTTCTGCAGTTCCGGTTTTATTTAACTGGTTGCTCCATTCCATACTAATGGCATTCTTTTCAATCTTAATATAGCTACCAGGGCTTACTTCAAGGTTCACGGTTCCATCTTCATTTACTTTATTGATAGTGCCATGAATCCCTGCAATAGTTACTATTTTGTCACCCTTTTGTAAACCTTCTACAAAGCTTTTTTGATTCTTGGCTTTCTTTGCCTGCGGCCTTATAAAAAATAACCAGAAAACAAGGATCATCAACGGTAAAAATATCAATGGCCCCAAACCCGCTGAGCCTTTTCCTTGCCCGCCTGATGCATTCTGGTCTACGCATGCAGTAAATGCTAATGATGTAAGAATAATAGTGAGATAATAAAATTTTGATTTCATTTTAATTTGATTTAAGTGACGCCATTCTTTATAAGTGAATATTTGTTATTTAACTTTTCTCCACAACAATTCGAAATTTTAATTCTTTATGAGTGCCGCTTTTAGTATTTGCCGTTACATAAATGGATTTATCATTCATTCCCGTGTGCCCCTGCGTAGTGAATTTAGCTTTGATTGTTCCAATTTGACCGGGCGTATAAGGCTCCTTTGGTTTTTCTACAATGGTACATCCACAGCCGGCGGTAACATTCTCAATAACTAAATTTTTATCTCCTGTGTTTTTGAACTTATAAGCTATTTCAACTTCCGGACCTTCTTTCACCGTTCCAAGATCCTGGTAGGTTGAATCGATCCATTGAATAGTGGTAAAGTTGGTTGAATCCGTAGCGGGGTCAACAGGTTGCTCGCCGGCAGTTTTCGATGTTCTTACCTGGCAGGCAATAAGTGCTGCTGCAATCGTCAATACTCCAAGTAATTTCTTCATTGTTCCTTCATTTTTGAGAGATGCAAAGGTAGTCGGTTTCCCTTTATTGACAGATTAAATGTATTTACCGGCGGAAGAAAAAACCATCCTAATTGGTTTTCCTGAAATCCACTTTATGCATTTTTCCTTCCTGAACCAGTTCTTTGTGAATATTATCGAGAATTCCGTTTACAAACTGGCCGCTTTGAGATGTACTGTATTCTTTGGCCAGGTCTATATATTCATTAATGGTAACTTTTGGCGGAATGGTTTCAAAATATAAAAATTCCGCTACTCCCATTTTCATCAAAATCATATCCAGCAAAGCAATACGTTCGGGATCCCAGTTTTTAAGCTTGGGAATTACAAAACTTTCAAGGTGTGCAGATTTTTCTAAAACTGTTTCTAAAAGAATTTTGGCAAATTCCCATTTCTCCGGACTGATCATTTCTTTAAAATCGTAGCTGCCCGGTTTTTGAAGATAATTCACCAGCAACTGTATTATCATTTCACCGTCATCGTCCCAGTTGCTGAAATTTTCTTCTACATGTGACAAAAAGACTTCTTTGCCAAGCAGAAATTTTTCAAGAATAAATTCCAGGATATCTTTTTCTTCTTTTTTTTCCCTGCCTGCATGCGCAATATAATTCCCGTGTTCCTTTGTCTCCGCAAATTCATGATAGATTTTTCTTACTAATTCTTTATCCAGGAATTGCTCTGGTTTGTCCTTTTTCAGAAATTCGTTGAAAGAAGGATCTCTATTGATCTTTAATAAGATTTCATTGCCGGCTAATTTGGTGTTTACGTGAAGATCCGCATAGCTGGGCAAATGCTTGGCTCCGCGGGTTTGTGCATCTGTTTCAGCATAGCGTCCTACTTCTGATAAAAAAAAGATGAGATAGATGAACAGTTGTCTTGTTTGCTCGAAATGTCTTTGTAAAATTTTTATTGCTTCACCGGGTTTGATTTCATTTTCGAGAGCTGCCGTGGTATACAGAGTTTGCATCACTTTTACCCGGATATTTCGCCTGTTGATCATGTTCGCAAAGAACTTTAGGCGGCGAATATAGTGAATAGTAAAAAGTAAATCGCCAATCTGCGGTATTAAATTTTTAAATGGAGTTAGTTAATATTTTTTTTAAATTTTCCAAAATCTATATCCAATACTTCAAAGTCAGGTTGGTTCCAGTAAAAGTGCCACCATTCTGTTTCCAATTGCCTGAAACCATATTTTTCCATAACGTTTTTTAGCAGAGTCCTGTTTTTTAATTCTTCTTCTGAAAGATTTTTGAAATCTGCATGAGCCGTATCGGAAAAATTATCAAAGCCGGTGCCCATTTCCAATTCAACTCCGGTTGTTTTATTTATAATGGTAAGATCGACTGCAATGCCTTTATTATGCCCGCTGCCATTTTTCGGATCAGCAACGTAGCGATCATCTTTTATTAAATTCCACATTTGCACAGTCACGCTATAAGGCCTGTATGCATCCCAAATTTTTAATGATAATTTTTCTGTATTTAACTCCTGTTCCACTTTAGCAAGAGCTTTCACTACCGGCAGCCGTAAAAAAGTTGTTTTACCCTGTGCGTATAATTTTTTGTGCATAAAATTGTTAGTAGTCGCATACCGGAGATCATATTTAATATCGGGTATCCTTGTTTTTACTTCTGCCATTGTTTTCATGCTGTCAGCTTTAACCGATTGTGTATACTCAGAATATTTTTTTATCACTTTTAAATCTTTTTGAGCATATAAACTTAATATTGGCGTTATTAAAAAAATGAATGGAATAATTATTTGAATATTGAAACGATTCATTATTTTGGTGGGTTTAGAAGCTTTTATTCGGATGAAATTAAATACAAAACGCTACAAAGAGTTTCTTTTTAACAGGACTTTTGAGAGAGGAGCAATTTTATTTATCATGCTTGTTTTACTTGGCCTTTGCTATTCGTGCAGAACCAAAACAAAACCTCCGCAGCATGAGTTAGTGAGTACACCTCAGCAGATGAATGAAATAGTACCCGGCATCATTAAAAAGGTAGTGCAGCAGATAGCTGATAATGCGGGCAAACTGGATTCAATCTCTGTTTTGCAGCCCGATATTCTTCAATATTTGTATGATAACGACAACGATGAAGCAAGGTGGAGCAGGGATACAAGCTGGACACCTGCCGGTGCAGCGTTGATAAAGTTTATTCGTGATTCCCGCTTATATGGATTATTTCCCGAAGACTATCATTACAGCAATATTTCTTTTATTGATGAAAAAGTTTCGGACTCTGGTGGGGAAAGAAAAGATGCTGTTCTTTGGTCAAAAGCAGATGTGCTTCTTACCGATGCATTGCTCCAGATCATCAATGATGTGAAAATGGGACGGCTGCAACGGGACAGTATGACCCTTCGTACGGATTCAACCCTTACAAAAGATTTTTTTGAGGAACAAGTAAATAAAATTGTCCAGTCAAATACAATAACTGATGTTATTGATTCATTGCAGCCAACTGCCACTGGCTATCATGAATTAAAAAACGCAATAAACGGTTTTTTGGACAGTGCGACTTTTAAAGATTACACATATGTCCCTTACCCTGTTTATGATACTGCAAAGTTTAAAATTGCTCTCCAGCAAAGATTATTTGAAGGAGGGTTGATCGATTCCGTTGATACTTCTTTTAATAAAGCAAAAATTGCAAAGGCTGTAAAAAAATACCAGGAAGAAAATAAATTGACGGTAGATGGTAAGGCGGGTGAAGAAACAATTCGCTCACTCAATCTTACAGACAAAGAAAAATTTATCCGGATTGCATTAACCCTTGATAAGTATAAAATGTTGCCGGCTAAGATGCCTGATAAATATGTGTGGGTAAACCTGCCGGGTTATTATATGGAATTAATGGTGAATGATACAGAAATGATTCACTCAAAGGTTGTGATCGGAAAGCCATTGACACGTACACCCGAATTAACCAGTTCCATTAGTCAACTGGTTACCTATCCGCAATGGAGCGTGCCGCAAAGTATCATTGTAAAAGAATTTTTACCGGCATTAAAAAAAGATCCGGGCTACCTGGCAAAAAAGGGTTTTAGTTTGCTTGATGAAAAAAACAAAGAAGTGGATCCCTACTTTGTAGACTGGTCCAAATACAAAAAAGGAATTCCTTACAGAATAGTACAAGGTAGCGGTGACGATAATGCATTAGGGGTAATGAAATTTAATTTTTTCAATAAGTATGCAGTTTATCTGCATGACACAAATCAACGATACCTGTTTGCGCAATCCATGCGGGCTCTGAGTCATGGCTGCGTACGTGTGCAGCAGTGGCAGAAACTAAGCGACTATATTCTCAACAATGATAGCATGTATGTAAAATCACTGGGGGGTAATTCCTTTACAAAAACAGATTCAGTGCAAAAGTGGCTGACAAAAAAAGAAAAGCATTTTATTCCTGTAAGAAACAGGATCCCTTTATTCATTCGTTATTTTACATGTGAAGGGAAAAATGGAAAAATTATTTTTTACACAGACATCTATAATGAGGACCGCATGCTGGGAGACAGGTACTTTGCAAAAAAATGATGTAAATATTATTGCCGCATAGCAAGTTGTGTACAACCTGGATTAAGCAATCGACAAGAATTTTAGCCGGAAGAAATATTATTCATAAACTTTTTAGAATGAAGGTATTTTTTACTTACGTAGCTTTTTCTGTTTTATGCCTGAATTCGGTCGTAGGACAGGAAAAGTCGAAATCGGAAAAAAAACTATCGAAACCGCCAAAGGTTCTGTATGGTACGGCCAGCTATTATGCAGATAAGTTTGAAGGCCGCGAAACAGCAAACGGTGAAATATTCAGACAAAAAAAGATGACGGCGGCTTGTAATGTTTTGCCTTTAGGAACATGGATACGAGTGACCAATTTGCGCAATAGCCGTTCAGTAATCGTTAAAACTAATGATCACCTTCATTACCGGATGAAAAGGGTGGTAGATCTTTCTAAAGGGGCAGCCCAAAAGATCGGTCTGCTGGATGGATTGGTGAAAGTAAAAGTGGAAGTACTGGGAAGAAAAAAACCACTTTGATCACTGTATAACTATTGTGATAATATTTTTTAAGATATTGAACTTAGCGTTTATTTTTGTTCACGACTAAACTAAACTATCTGTATATGAAGAAAATACTGGCCCTTGTGTTTGCTATGTATTGTTTGATTACTGCAAGCCTCAGCCAAACAAAAGGTACTATCAGACAACCATCACTGGGAATTAATTTTAGCCTTACTGACTTTGCAACTGCTCAACGCATTCGCAATACATCTCTTTCATCGGTGTTAAGAGATAAACAGTGGGCAAAATTCAGAGAAATGTCTCCGGGCTTTGGTGTGACGTATGCCAAAGGACTCGTTCCATGGATAGATTTTGCAGCCACATTAAACGGAACTTTTCTTGATTATCCTTTTCGCAACAAACCCGCTTTAGGAGGTAACTATTTTTTATTGGAAGCCGATGCTTCTGCCCAATTTAAACTTTTAACAGAAGACTATTGGGTGATTCCTTATGCGTCCGTGGGAGTAGGAGCCAGCGAATATAAATCTTACTATGGTGCTTTTATACCGATGGGATTAGGCCTGAGAATAAACCTTTTTGATGAAGCTGGTATCAATATCAGTTCACAATATCGTGTTCCGGTAAGTAATGAAACGTCAAATTATCATTTCTTGCATAGTATCGGTTTTTATGGCCTGCTGGGTGAAAAAAAAGAAGAAGCAAAACCGGTGCCCCCGGTTCCGTCTGTTGAACCTAAAGATTCTGACGGCGATGGCATAACTGATGATAAGGATAAATGCCCTTCACAACCGGGTGTGGCAAAATATGACGGTTGCCCTGTTCCTGACACGGACAAAGATGGAATTAATGACGATGATGATAAATGTCCAACGGTTCCCGGAGTAGCCCGTTACCAGGGTTGCCCGATCCCTGATACAGACAAAGACGGTATCAACGATGAAGAAGACAAGTGTCCTAATGTGCCAGGAGTTGCTCGTTACCAGGGCTGCCCTGTTCCTGATACCGATGGTGATGGCGTGAATGATGAAGAAGATAAATGTCCGACTGTACCCGGGGTGCCGGAAAACCAGGGCTGTCCTGCCATTAAGGAAGAAGTGAAGAAAAAAGTTGATTACGCGGCACAAAATATTTTATTTGCCACCGGCAGTTTTAAATTAGTAGCGAGTTCTAACAAAGGATTGAATGAAGTAGTAAAGATTCTCAAGGACAATCCCGACCTAAAACTTTCTATTGATGGATATACAGATAATACCGGCACAGCTGAAATAAATCAAACACTGAGCGGAAAAAGGGCAAACTCAGTAAAAGATTATTTTGTAAAGAAAGGAATAGATGTTGATCGGTTGACCGCTACAGGACATGGACAAGATAACCCTATAGCTGACAACAAAACTGCAGCAGGCCGTAAGAAAAATAGAAGAGTAGAAATGACATTAGGTTACTGACCACTTCTCATAAAATAAAAGCGCCTCTTTTGGGGCGCTTTTTCTATAGAAACCTTTTTGATTTCAAAATTCAATAAGCTCCACAATTTTTTCGAGATAGATCTTGTCTGTTTCATCAAAATGATCGGGATGGCCGCTATCTGCATCCAATACAGCAACAACTTTATTTTCACGAATAGCAGGCACTACAATTTCTGATTTCGACAAGCTGCTGCAGGCAATATGGCCAGGGAATTTTTCAACATCGGCAACTATAATTGTTTTTTCTTCCTTCCAACTCGTGCCGCAAACTCCTTTGCCCTTCTGAATTCGGGTACATGCAACTGGTCCCTGGAATGGAGCTAATACTAGTTCATTTTCTTTTACCAAATAAAACCCGATCCATAGCCATCCAAATTGTTCTTTAAGAGCTGCTACTACGTTTGCAAGATTTGCTACCAGGTCCGGTTCACCATCCAATAGGCCCCTGATCTGCGGAATCAGTGATTCGTATTGTTCTGTTTTAGAACCCACGGCTATATTCAGTCTTCTGTCATTTTGCAAATATATCGGAAGCAAAAATGTTTTGTTTTCAGTTGTGCAAAATTGTTTTCAATATCGGTTGGGCAAAGCAGGTGATATTGTGTTTATTTTTTCTTTTTAATTGGTTCAATCTTTTTCTTGCTTCGCTTGGCTGGAGAAATAGATTTTACAATGGTTTTTCCTTCCATTATCTGTTTTGGATCTTTAATCTTGGCAAAAGAATTTGCATAAGCTTCTTTTACCAGCTTTTTGATGTAGGCTTTTGGAAATTCTTTTTTACTTTTTACAAGAAAATACCTGTATTGATTTCCTTCACCCAATAATTTTTTTTCAGGATCTGAAATCTCGCTGCCCCAGTAAAAACCAAAATGAACATTTTTATTGGTACGCATAGCGGCAATGGAACAAAAAGTATGTCCCACTCTGTCGGTGGGTGACCATCCTATGGCAAGTGCATTATAGTTATCATAAATCAGTTCATTGGATTTAGGATATATATCCCACGCAAATTCCCTTAACCAAAGAACCAGTTCAGTTATTTCTTTATCAAATGGTTTAAGAAATTTCAGCAGATCTATTGTTTGGTCTTTACTCATTTGAAATTTAAAATCAAGCTCTGCTGAAGTTATGGATTTAATGGAAACTATTTGAATAGCGTTCTTTACATCACCTCTTTAATTCCTTTTTTTATTAGCCACCAGTTGACGGGATAAGCAGCGACAAAACCCAGCAACATGGCCCATTGCATCACAAACCAAAAAAGTATATCGGTCGCTTCAAGCTTTTTGTGGAAGATGAGGAAAAAGGCAATCGCCATTCCGCCATACATACCAACCTGCCATGCGGTAAGAGAAAGAGTGTCGGCTTTAAGCGCCGCGACCAATCCCTGGCGGGGAGAAAGATTTTTCATTGGCTTGATGGAATAATATTGGAAAATAATTCCCAAAAGAAATGCGAATGCAAAATCAATGGTCCATGATCCGGTAAGGTCACTTCCGAAAATGGTAACCGGAACGAGGAGGAGAAAGGCCTCGGCGACAATATCACCCAGTGTACAACCGCTGCCACAGTGCAATGCACCTACCAATACGCTTTGCCAAAACGGTTTCTGCTTAGAAGGTATTGGTTTGCCATGTTTTTTTGCAGCCATCATTGCTTTGTGTGTGGATTTTCTGCCAATAGTGTAGTAAGCGAGTACAGCCAATGGCCCCGCATATAAACCTGTAATAGGCCAAACAAAATTCATGATCATCATATGTTGCTTATTGCCGTTTACAATATCAATAATGATAAGTATACTGCAGAATACTGCCATTAGTACCGAGAATTTGGAAATTAATTCAAGAAGGTTCATGAACTTGATTTTAGTAATGATTTGGAATTCCCATTTTCACTGCATTACCTCAGAATAGTATATTGCCTTTAGCTGCAATATTGCTGCCAGATAAATTCCGCATTTCCCGCTGATCTTAGCCGGGAAACTTTTTATTCACCCGGGTGATTTCTCCCAATGAATCGTTCTTTTCCATTGAGAAAATTAATGGCTCTTGTTATATTCCTGTTAAGCGATTCCTCTGTTTTCAGATGATGGAGGTATCTTGAGATTTCTTTTTGTTTGTAGGAAGATAATTTTTCAAAAGCTTGTTTAGCTTTTTTATTCTTTTTCAAAGCTGCATCAAATTTTGAATGTATAGGAATGCTTCTATCTTTTGGATCGTATTGGATCTTTATCCCGACAGAGTCCCCAACATCCTTTTTAGCGGCTTTACGCATGGGTGTATTTAAGTATAAACGCCATTTGCCGCTATACTTCACGAGAGTCTGATCAAATTGTTGTTTATTGATCGCAATGCAAACAGGAATATGTCCCTTTTCTTTGCCAGCTTCCGCAAATAAATATTTCAAAATTTCCTTCGGCAATAGTACATAAGGATTGATGCCGATCTTAAATATTCTTGCTGAAAAGGATTTCATCTGGGAATGTCTAAAATGATTGGTATAAAATTAGTTAATAGTTCATGAAACGATATTGCATACATCACAAATCAATAACATGACAAACGCAGATATCATCAACAAATTCTTCGATTGCTACATGAAGCGTGACTTTGAAAAAATAAAAGAAGTAATGGCTGACGACGTGGTTTGGTATTTTTTAGGTCGCCACAAACTTGCAGGCACGAAAAAGGGGATAAGAGAGGTGATCAAATTCTTTGACATTATGGGCAGTATCATGAGTAAATCCAGACCTGCGATTGAAAAATTGATCGTTGCCGAAAAAGAAAATTATTTTATAGAAAGCCAGCATATAAAAACTAATCGCGAAGACGGGATAAATATTGATCATCATGTTTCAGTATTGTGGACAATTAAAAATGGGAAAATTATTTCCGGCAGACATTTCTTTGCAGATCCGGTGGCGGTTGATAATTATTTCAATGCGGTGGCTGATAAAACAACGTAATTACCTTTTCAGAAATTTTCCTTTCAGTAATTTTTCCATTACCCGATCTTTTTCATTTCTGCTAGCGGAAATATGATGATTACCGATCCGAATATCATTTCCTTCGATGCTTTCGATTTTGGTTGCGGCAGCAGCTAGGATTTATGCGTCTTGATAAAAAGATCGGGAGACAGATATTCTTCAACTGATTTAAAAGTAAATGGTAATGCAAACGCAACCAAAATTGCTACTATAAGTGCTATAAGAATTCCCGTTTGAACATATTTCAGTGAACTAACCAGGCCCATTAATTCTTTGTTCCACAGTTAGGAAAAACATAATAGAAAGTCAAAAATCTTATGCCATTTTCGCACGGCGTGTTTAATCTTTATTTAAATTATTTTAAAGACGAAGAGAATACGGGAGGTGACAACGAATTAATAGGTGTCATCATTGCTGCCGACAAACATGAATATCTGGTTAAGTATGCTACGGGCGGACTATTTAGCAAAATTTTTGTTTCCAAATACCAGCTTTATCTACCCGACAAAGATTGAAGGCGATTAGTTAACACAGGCCCAAGCACATTTGCAAGGCACAGAATGCTGACGAATAAAAGCCAATCCGAGCGTTGTTTTTACTGAACTAAGATAAATGCATTCATTTCCTAAAAATGAGAGAATATTATAGAGTTTTTATCCTTCTAACCTCCGTCCGGTTGTGTGTATCCATAAATTTGCAATTACTCATAGTGTCTCGATTCCTTCGCTACCCGAAATACATGAAGGATCTGAGGGAATAATGCATCTATTGTTTCACCAGCACCCGCAGGTGATCCGGGTAATGTGATCACAAGTGTGTTCTTTATAAAGCCCGCAATGCCACGAGACAACATCGCAAATGGAGTTCGTTGCTGGCCATAGTTTCTTGCGGCTTCCATAATGCCGGGTATTTCTCTGTCCAATAATGGTGCAATAGCATCAGGAGTTACATCTCTTGGTGACAATCCTGTACCACCGGTGAAAAGAACAAGATCGTATTCTTCACTTAATTCTTTTACTTTTTCCTGGATAATAGAAAATTCATCAGGAATGATTTCATATTTTCCTACTGATAAATTAAATCGTTCCAGTTTTTCTATAATCGTTTTGCCACTTTTATCCTGGCTGTCACCTTTTGAAACCGTGTCCGAACAAACAACTACTGCACAACGCAAGCTGCCTGATACATCTTTTTTGAAATCTGTTTTGCCACCTTTTTTACTTTCAAGTTTTATGGTTGCTATTTCAATGTTTTTGTCCACAGGTTTCAGCATGTCATACATAGTCAGCGCAGTGATAGCTGCACCATGCATCGCTTCTACTTCCACACCGGTTTTATAAATTGTATGCACTTCAACTGTAATGATGATGTTCATGCCATCTATCTTATGTGTGATAGAAGCGTATTCAACAGGAAGCGGATGACAATCGGGAATGACATCACTGGTTTTTTTTATGGCAAGCAAACCTGCTGCTCTTGAAAATTCAAATACATCTCCTTTGGGAACTTTCTTTTGCTGAACAGCGTCAATTGTTTCTTGCTTCGATACTTTTAATATCGCGGAAGCAATTGCCTGTCGAAGTGTGTTTGATTTTTGCGTGATATTAACCATGAAGCTAAGAGATAAAGAGTTTTTTAAAGGAGATAAAGAGAATCATTTGCGATCATTATTGAAGACGCGATGAAATCCATCCTTAATCCATTCTATGTTAAAGTTAAGGAGTAGGGCCAGTCAAAGTGTTCGTGTCCATAAACTCTTTTTCTCTTTTCAGTTCTTTCTCCCTTAGCTTTTCCATTGATAGCTCTCATCTTCAAACAATTCTTTTCCCCAAACAGGTAATTCTGTTTTTATTCTTTCTACAATTTCTTCGCATGCATCGATGGCTGCCTTTCTGTGTGCAGATGAAGTAAATACAAACAAACTGATTTCACCCGCAGCTACTTTTCCGAGACTATGATATACATGCATACAAATGAGATCGTATTTGGCAAATATATCTTCCCGGATCGTATGCATTTTTTCCAGAGCCATTTCTTCGTACGTCGTATATTCTATTGAAGCTACTTTTTTATTATCTATGGAATCGGCACGCACCTGGCCAAGAAAGATACTATGACCGCCGATCTCAGTTTTACTGCTATGCTTTTGTACACTGTCAGCAATAAAAGCAGCGGAAATCGCACCTTGTACAAAAATATTTTTTGGCTTTCTTTCTTTCATACTAACTGCTTTGTCAGCTGCTTTTCTATTTGATGTTTTTTTCATCCGCCGGAAAAAGGCGGCAATAGTGCTACCGTATTGTTTTTGCTTAAAATCGTATTTGCTGTTATAACCTGTTTGTCTACTGCTATCACATATTTTTTGTTGGTGAATTCCGGGTAAAGTTTATTCAGTCTTTTTACAAGAGTGTCTGTATCCGGAACATCATCCAATGACAACGAATTCCCTGTTATGTCAGTAAGTTGCCCGAATATGATAATGCTTATTGGCATCGATTTTTTATTGGAACATCAAATTTACTTAACCTTTGAATTATGCAACAGCGAATAATAATTTATAAGTAGCTGCCATTAGCACAACGGCAAGCATATATTTTAATGCAGTATGTCCAAACTTGATGGAACCATAATATGCTCCACACAACCCACCGACAAAAGCTACGACCACGTATCCAAGCATATCAGGACTAAAATGGATTCCTTTGGTGAGTTGGCCTGCGAGGCCCGCACATGAATTCACAAAAATGAATAAAGCACTGATTGCTGCAGTTTGTTTCATGTCTGTCCATTTCAACAATAAAAGAATCGGAGATAAAATAATTCCTCCGCCAATGCCGATAAGTCCCGAGAAAAAGCCAATGGAAGCGCCTATGATCAATGATAGGAACAGGTTTGATTTTTTTATTTGGTCCACGGTAATGTTGGCGAAGAACAGGAAGCGAATAATAGGGATGAGTAATAATAGTCCAAGTATCTTTTTATAAATATTGGCATCTACCGTTATCAACCCACCTACAAAAGCCATCGGTACAGAAACTAAAGCAAAGGGTAAAAATATGTTCCATTTAAAATGTTTGCCACGATAAAATTGAATGAAAGAGGTCATGGATACAAACAGGTTCAGCAACAATGCAGTTGGCTTCATTACTTCCGGCGAAATACTGAAGATAGCCATCAGCGCCAGGTAGCCGCTGGCGCCACCATGTCCGACTGATGAATATAAAAATGCGACGAGGAATAACAGCGCATAAAAAATGATGATGGTTTCCATACTGATAAAATTAACCCGGCAATAAATGTACTTCAACTAATTCTCCTTCTTCACATGTCGTTACGTCTTCATCAATTTGTGCCAGGCAATTGGCTCTTGCGAAAGAACTGAGCCTGAAAGATTCCTGTGCGCCTAAAGGTGTTACTGTTTCACCGTCATAATAACCTTTTAAAAAATGAGTGAGACCGGCGGCTTTATGAAACGTTTCGGCCAACGGCGCACGAATAGTCTGTAAAAATTTTTTTCTCCTGCTCATTTTTTCAAAGGCCAAAGTAACATACTGATAAAAACAAGTGAGTACAGATGCAGGATTGCCCGGCAAACCAAAAATAAGTTTATTACCTTTTTTGCCGAAGTACAATGGCTTACCCGGTCGCTGTTTTATTTTATGAAAAAGTTTTTCAACGCCACAGTCTGTTGTCGCCTGCAAAACAAAATCATAGTCACCCACACTAACGCCTCCTGTCAATAGCGCCACATCGGTTTTTTGCAATGCATTTTCCAATGCTTCGGTAATTGATTCAGCTTTGTCTGTTACGTAAACTACTTCAGGCTTGTTAAGATTCAACTGTTGCAGTGCTGAAATCAGTGTAGATGAATTGGAATCATATACCTGGCCATATTGTAAAGTATTACCCGGTTGCTGCAATTCATTTCCGGTAATAATGATGCTGATGGAAGGATTGGGATAAACATTTACTGTTGGGTATCCAACATTTGCCAAAAATCCAATGGCGGCGGGAGTCAATACACTATTCTTTGCAAGAGCTAATGAACCCGCCTGTATCTCTGAACCTTTCAGTCGTACATTACTCCCGGCTTTCAGATCTTTATCATCAATAATCAATTCATCATTCTCAATCCTGATTTTTTCCTGCATCACTACGGTATCGGCTCCTTTCGGAACAGGTGCACCCGTAAAAATTCGTGATGCACTTTGTGAAGAAAGGGTAACAGGTTCTTTGCTCCCGGCTGCAACCTCACCGGAAATTTTTAATTTTTTGTGAAGCTGCCAGTCATCAAAAGAAAATGCATATCCGTCTACTGATGATTGATGAAAAGGAGGAACAGCAGTTATTGCGAATACATCATCCGCTAATGTTAATCCGACCGATTCCATCAGAGATAATTTTGCCGGGGAAAGTACCTTCGTATTGTCCTGTATTATCTTTTTGGCTTCAGTGACGGAAATCATGTATTTGTTTTTTCAATCCTTTAGGGGACAAGGGGCCTATCCTCCTATGGTGATCATGCTTCTGTTATGAATATTTTCTGCATGAAGATGTTCGAAATCTTTCGTGAACTGTCCGCCTAATTCTTTTGCTTTGTTGCTGATACTTTTAAAAATAAGCGGGACTACATCTTCATCGTTTCTTAATGCTGATAACAGATCAACTTCATGTTTGGAAAAAAGACAATTTTTCATTTTGCCATCTGCTGTTAGTCGCATACGATTACAATTGCCACAAAAATTTTCGCTCATGGTACTAATGATGGAAAAGGTTCCCTGGTGCCCCGGTGCTTTATATCCTTTGGCAGTATCATGTTTTTCATCCTGCAGCCGAATAATCTCGTAGTTTTCTTTGATCATATCCAGCATTTGTTGCATGGTGAAAACTTTATTGCTTGTCCACCGGTTTCCTGTAAAAGGCATGAATTCGATAAAGCGAACGTGAACAGGTTCATGTTTGGTCCATTCGACAAAGTCATTGATCTCCGACTCATTTAATCCTTTCATCACTACCATATTTACTTTTACATGAAAATTTTTTTCGAGCAAAAGCTGAATATTATCATATACGTTTTTGAACTGATCCCTTCGGGTGATCAATTGAAATTTTTCGGGTTGAAGAGTGTCCAAACTAATATTTAATGAGCTGATGTTCGCTTCTTCAAGGACATTAACAAATTCATGTAATCTTGATCCATTGGTTGTGAGCGTAAGTTTTACAGGAAGTTTAGATAAGGAGAGAATTATTTTATCTGCATCTTTTCTTACGAGCGGTTCCCCACCCGTCAACCTGATCTTATTTACACCAAGGCGTACAAATATTTTTGCCAGTGATTCAATTTCGTCAACCTGCATTAATTGCGGTGCAGGCGTAAAATGATAATCCTCTTCCGGCATGCAATAGAAACAACGGAGGTTGCAGTTATCCGTCAAAGAAATGCGCAGGTAATCGTGAATGCGGTTATATTTATCGATGATCATTCGTTCCATTTTTCGTCAATCAAAAACATTTTGTCGCCTTTGATTTAAATCTTCATCAAAAATATTTTCTTTTGTAAACTCTCTGAAACATTCAATCTTTTAAATATCACTTATTAGTTTTTCGTAGTTATCAGTGGTATCAATATCAATTACTCCTAATGGAAAAGGAACCGTGGCAACCCGGCTGACTTGTTGTCTCAAAATATTACCGGCGCCTTTGTCTCCTTTTAATAACAGCAATTCAGGAAAAATGGTTTTGTGAAAAAGTGCCGGTGTGCCTGCGACACCGTTGTACTGTGAAGCTGCTATCGGCTTCTTTGTTTGTTGCTGTGCCGTAAGCAAGTCAGTGAGCAAAGAAGATGAAATGTGTGGTTGATCACAAACCATAATAAGAGCTGCATCGGCATCCGGAGCTATTTTTTCCAATTCCTGGATACCATGCCGGATTGAAGATGCAATACCTTCCTGCCATTCGGGATTATATACTATGTGAATGTTTATTTCTTCAATTTTTTTCCCGATGAACGTTGCATCAGCACCCAAAACAGCTATGATTGGATTCAACCGGGAACTTATTGCGGCTGACAAAGCGTTTTGTAAAAGAGTTTTTCCTTTATAAAGCAACAATTGCTTGGGTTTGCCCAGGCGGGAAGAAGCACCGGCTGCAAGCAGTATGGTTGCACAATTATTTATTTTAAAATCATTATCCAATTCGCTTGAAGTATTTATTTTTTGGAAATATCAAGACCTTCAATCAGCAATGCTGAACGGGAATGTATCGTTCCGGCATTTTGCCTGAGAGGCTGACCATTTTTTGAAGAGAGCACGGCTTTTATTTCTGCTAAAATTGATAAAGCAATTTCTTCTGATGTTTCAGCACCTATATCAAGCCCGACAGGTCCGTACAGCGAAGAGAGTTGTTTCGCAGTTAATGATTCACCTTCTTCTTTTAATTCCTGGATCATCCGGTCCAGTTTTTTTCTTGGTCCAAGAGACCCGATATAGGTCACTTTTCTTTTCAACAGAGCCCGAAGCATAGCCAGGTCATAATTATAATTATGTGTCATCAATAAAAAAACGGTCTGATCATCGATTGTTAATTTATCAAGAACATGCTCAGGTTTTGAAACTATTACCTGGCAGTCAGAAACAAATCTTTTTTTATCCGCATAGTCAGATCGTCCATCGGCAACTGTCGTTTCCCACCCAAGAATGTCCGCCATTTTAACCAACGGTATTGCATCATTTCCTGCACCAATCACAACAATATGAACGGGTGGCTTCATTAATTCGATAAATGCCGACTGGTTATTGGTATCTGTATTATAATTATTGAATGATGATTTTTTCCCACGGAAAACTTTTTGAGTATCTTTTATTAAAATATCTTTCAGAACAGATACATCACCTGAAACACGACCATCTTCAGAAATAAGTAAACACGTTCCGTGTTGGGCATCACGCTTTCTTTCCAGGGAAAACAAAGTAATCAAAACATGTTGTTGACGTGTGTTAGCAACAGCTTTCAATAATTGGATGGGATTGTTCCGGTCGGATAAGTCAATCGGTTCTATAAGCACTTGTATAATGCCATTGCATCCCAGGCCCATTCCCAGTTTTGCATCATCTTCATCACTGGTATCGTAAGTAACCAATTTTGATTTTTGTTCCAGCATCACGAGAAACGCTTTCCTTAAAGCATCCCGCTCAAGACAACCGCCGCTTATTGCTCCTGTCAACTGGCCGTCTTCTCTTATAAGCATACGTGCCCCCGGCCGACGATATGAAGAGCCATCTACATGAACGACCGTAGCTAAAGCAGTTTTCATTTCCAGCTTTTGCGCTTCATCAAACGCGGCGATAATATCACGTATCTCCTTCATTTCTCTAAGTTACACCATATCTTACTTTCGTGCACTTTTACCCATCGTCACAACTTTAGGAGTGATTTTTCTGACAACACTAACCAAATATTGCCGGCTGTTCATGATGTTTTAATTGAAGAGATCCTTGCCACGCTTCTTTACTGCTCCCGAACTTAAACGTTCCAAAAAAATGATTGGCTATCCTTTGTCTTCTTCCAGGTTATCATGTTCATCTCCGCCCAGGCTATAATAATTATTTTCTTCATCTTCCTCACCGATTGCCTCATCCGCATCATCTAATTCTGCACCTGGCACGTCAAGATCTTCTCCAATATCCTGGTCGGGTTCGCCTGGTTTCGTTTTTGCAGAAATTTCTTCATCCTCCAATGGCTCTTCCTTTTCCTGGTTGTAAATATCATCTTCTTTCTTGTAGACGGGCAAAGGGAATTTTTCATCCTGCTTTGAGCCCGGTGTTTCTTTTTTTATTTTCTTGCCCATAAGAAGTGTATTAATTTTTTATAGTAATCGAAATTAATTGAAAAACTTTACAACATTCTTTTCTTAAATAGCATCCCCGGCATTCCCTTTATTAAGAAAACTCTTGTCCGAATCAAAGAACCGGCTATTTGTTATGAATTAATCGAAAGAATTCGGTAGTGATGGAGTTTACAGCGGACCGGAAACTTAAAGGATCGCAGCGGTTACTTTTCCAGAAGCTGTTCGAGATTTTTGAAACTTTCATAGGGGCCTTTGTCCGCAAACTTATTTACTAACCAGGCAGGAAGACTGCCACCAGGATCAATTTCGATAGTATAGACAATATGAATCTTACCTGGCGCCGGTGTTGTGACATACCAGTGAACAAGGGAATGTGCCACTCTTACTTTATTCTTTTTTTCAGGTATATACTTTGGAACTCCTGTGCCAATTGCAGTAAGTGCATCGTGCACTGTGTCGTCCGTAATCACCAAATGCACTACGGCGTCCCGGTTAACAATCGGCCATGGCATCACCGTTTCTGAATAATAATACAAATCATCAGGACCCTGCTTCTTCAATATTTGTGCTGCCTTGTTATGATATACCCATTCTTTTTGTAAGTCTACTTTGCTCAGCACATTTTCCAGGCTGCTTATAGTTCCTTCGAGGGTACATTCCACTTTGATAGCTTTAAAAGCGGAAGTAGGTACACTCCCGCGGTAGACCTTGATGCCATCTTCATTTTTTCTCAATTTCCAATCGTATTGCGCAGAACATGGTATTACCCGTTGAGAAAAAAATATAGTGAGCGTAAGTATGGACAAGATGCGCTTCATTCACTAAACAGGCGTATGAAGAAATTAAAATAAAACTACAGTAACAATTAAGCAGGAGGTTTGCTTTTGTGTCCCGTGCTTCCTGCTTTTTTGCAAAGATAAGAACGACGCTATTAATCCAATTCCAACAATAGCATCATCGATGTTCCACAACTATCTCAATAGCAAAAATTCTTGACGTTAATGTATGGCAGTTGTTAGTGAATTCGAAATAATTCGATGGTTCATGCTTAACGCCTGCGTGATTTTGAAGTGGCATACTAAATATCAATCATAGCCGTTATTATTCTTCCAATATCCCTTTTTATAAAATACGACGAAAAATTAAATACTTGCTTGCACTGCCATCGTCATATTGATGAAAAAGTCTACGATTTTTCAATCAATAAATACAAATACCCCCTCTGTATTCCTTGCCAGGAATGGTATGAAACTAAACCAATTAAGATTACATCAGAGGCGATTGAATTGTATTTGTCTTTAAAATCAAGAGGACTGCCAGCTGAATTGGAAAAATTTGATGGCCATAAAACAATAGATATTGCCGTGGTAGATGCTAAGGTGAACATTGAAGTAGATGGCCCACACCATAATCATAAATGCGAACAGGCACTTTCAGATTTAAAGAGAACACTTTATTCATTTCAAAAAGGATATCTTACTTTAAGAATTCCAAATTCTTTAATAAATAATAACCTTGAAGAAACAGCGGATTGCATCACTGACTTCCTGAGATTAAGTAAAATAAAAATTTTAAAAGCAATTTAATACCAAGCCTGATATAATCATTTACCAACCCATCATGGTTAGAGTTTATCCCGATCTTCCGGGGTGATCGGCTACAACCCTTTGAACTTACCAACTGCAACATGAGGGTGCCACTGCTTTCTTATGTCTCTAAATTCCGCGGGGCAGATAATAAGCCTATTCTTTTTACAAGTGAATCATAACGGGAATCTGAGCGAAGAGCATCCAGCTTCGGATCAACCTGAATGTTGCACAAAGATTCTTCATGCATATCAAAACTTTTTTCGAGCCAGCTAAAAGCCATATCATTGTCGCCAAGTGCGGTATATACCAGTGCCATACCGCGATTATCATTTGCCCCCAACTCACCTGCTTCTATATCGCGGATCATTTTTCCCGCCTCCGCTTTTAATCCCGCAGCCGCATAGATCTGGATAAGAGAAACATCCGTTTTTATTTTATTGCCGGTAAGCTCTCCCCATCTCTGGTTCTCTGCGATTGCTTTATTAAACAAACCCTTTCCCTGGTAAGCGAGAGAAAGAAGACGATGGGCTGAAGCAAAACCAGGACTGAGCCCGAGCGTTTTTAGTCCGGCTTCAATGGCCTCATCATATTGACGGTTGTAATAAAAATGTATGCCTTTATCTTTAAGTATTCCCTGTGATACCGGGTCGAGTTCAACAGCTACGGAAATTTCATTCAGAGCCTCATCAAACCGGCCCTTATACAATAACCATTGTGCGTACCAGTGATGGCCGGTTGCATAGTTTGGATTCAGATCAATCCCGGTTTTAAATTCTTTTTCGGCATCTGCCCAGTCCCATTCATTCAGCATTAACGAAATGGCCAGTGATATATGAGCTTCGGCAAGATGTTCATCAATTTCCAATGCTTTCTTTACAGCTTCCATTTGGTTGGGATAAAATTCTCTTCTCGAAATATTCGTGTATTCACCCATCAGCATGTAACTATCGGCAAGCCCGGCCCATGCCAAAGCATAGTTCGGATCTTTGTCCAATGCTTCTTCAAAATAGCGGATCGCCGTTCTCAATCCTTCTTCACTTCTTTTGTTCCAGAAAAAGCGACCCTGCAGGTAGAGCTGGTAGGCGTCACTGTCTTCAGTAAAGCGTTTTTGTAAACTCTGTTTTTCCCTATGGGTCAATTGCATTCTCAGCGCATCTACAATTTTTGCAGATACTTTTTCCTGTATATCAAAAACATCTTCCATCGAACCGCGGTAGGTCTCGGCCCATAGATGAGTGTCTTTGTTCGCATCTATGAATTGCGCCGTTATCCGAAGGTCATCTTTATATTTCCGTACACTTCCTTCTAACAGGTAACTCACGCCGGTTTCATTCCCGATTGTTTTTACATCCTTTGTTGTTCCTTTGTATTGCATCGACGTGGTTCGCGATATCACGCGGATGTCATTAATCCTTGATAAACTTGAAATAAGTTCTTCGGTAAGCCCATCGCTGAAATATTCCTGCTCCGCTTCCATGCTCATATTTACAAAAGGCAATACCATCACACTCTTTTGTAAAATTTTTTTGCCCTTGCCTTCCAGGCTGTACAGTTCCGGTATATGTATCCCCGGATTGCTGATCGCATAAATCTCCACTTCTTCTTTTACATTTTTCAATGAATATTTCCCGAGCGAAACAGCATGAATATCTTTTTGATTTTTTACATCATCATATACTTTCCCCGAAATAAAAATGCTGCCGGGCACAGCAAACGATTCCATCCTGGAGGCAATATTTACTCCATCACCATAAATAGCATCATTATCCACCAATACATCACCGGTATGCATGCCAATCCTCAATGGCACAAGCGGAGTCGTTTGCATTTCCAGTTGCAGATTGAGTGCAGCCATTACTCCTTCGATGGCACTGTTAAAACTGCACAAGGCGCCATCGCCTTTGAATTCCAGTATGCGTCCGCCATGATTATTTACTTCATCTTCCAGTTTATCTTTTAGTTTTTGTCGCAGCCCAAATGCCAGTTCTTCATCTTCCTGCATCATCGCGGTATAGCCTACTATGTCGGCAAACATGATAGCAGCAAGCTGACGGGATTTATTCATGATGGCGGGTTAAGGGAAAGCCTGGAAACTAATTTTATCAAGCGGCGCTATTACTATGCCAAAAGGCGATTCATCATGCAGATTATGACTTTTTGCCCGGTATATTTTTTTCATTTTCTGCATTATTCCCTTTCCTATTCCCCCAAGCGAAACTTGGCGTTATAAAAGCCAATGTGCCTGGTATGAACATGGAGAAATTTGTGGTCAAATTTTTGTTCTGCACACAAACATTTTCGGAACTTTTTCAGGGATCATGTTGCAACAATACAATATCGGTTAATGTACGTTTAATAGAATAATTAAAATGCCTGTTGAATTATTTGATATTGATAAGGGCTACGCAGTATTTACTAAAGGCAGTTACGAAACCATGAGGCATTCTCATTATGCCATTGAAATTGTATTCGCTACGGAAGGCTTATTCAGTATAACAACCAGTCATTCTGAATATGCAAACATTGAAAGTGTAATTATTCCTTCAAATCTTCCCCACAGTTTCAATTGCATAAATGCTACCTGCAATCTTTTATTTTTAGATCCGCTTTCAGAAATCGGGATGTATTTCCTGCAACAATATGATTTGGTGTCACAGAAAAATATAATTGTTGATCCGACTCAATTAAATCAATTCCATAAAAACGGGGAATTCGATATTTCACGGATGTTGCATAATGCCAAAACAAATACTACAAGGCCATTAGACTTCAGAATTTCTAAATGTATTCAAATAATAAGTTCCCCGGTTACCGATCTTAAACTATCCGTTTCTCAATTATCGAAAGTTTTATTTTTATCAGAAAGCAGGCTTGCTCATTTATTTAAAAAGCAGTTGGGAATATCTGTTCACCAATGTATTCTTTGGAAAAAAATATTGCTGGCAGTGTTAAAATCAAGAGAAGGATTCTCTCTAACCGAATGCGCCCATTATGTTGGGTTTTCGGATTCCTCACATTTCAATAAAGTGTTTTATAAAATGTTTGGAGTCACTCCTTTTTTTGTACTTAAAGATTAGCAGGTTTGTACAATTTTTTTGTTTTTGGTTTTTTGACCTTTGTACCATTATTAACGATAAAAAAGAAAAACGATGGAAACCAAAGAAGCAAAAATGACAATTGATGAGATCGCCCGCCACTTTGTGCAATGGAGAAACACAGATGATGCCGGCAGACTCCGCACTGAACTTTACAGTCCTGATATTGAAAGCATCGAAGAAGGGTTTACCGGCGACATTGGCCGCGGAAAAGGTATGGAAGGCTTAAAGAAAAAAGGCCAGGGGCTGTCGCAGCAGTTTGAAGTGCATAATATAAAAGCATCTGCTCCTGTAGTAGCCGATAATTGGTTCTCGGTGAAATTTGCAATAGACACGACAGATAAACGATCAGGGGCACGGTCCACATTATCTGAAATCGGTGTATTCAAAGTTGAGCGTGGCCAGATTGTAAAGGAACATTACTTCATGTTTTAAAAGACAGGTACTTACAAAGAAAAGAAATCTACCGGCATCGGTAGATTTTTTTATTATAACTGAGTGAAACGTTTACGGTTACTGTTATTGTTCAGAAATACATATGCTGCAACTGAACTTCCGGAGCTACTCTTTGCATCCACGCAAACGGGGTTTATGCTATATTTCGGCACGGGCGCCAACGTGAGCCAGAAGTTCCGTTTACTTTTTTGCAGCTGCTTTTTTAACAGGGCGATGTGCCTGAACTTTCTTTTTATTTTTTTCTTTTTCTATTGCATTCATCACTGCCGAGCAGATAGGTAAAAAATCACCAAAAGTTAGCGCCGCATCGGTCAGCTTGCCTACATCTTTCATCACGTCGGCCAGTTTATCATGATGGGCCTTCGTTGACTTTGGATGATTCTTTACCAAATTATTCAGCAATATCATAAGGCCATGAAGTGTGGCAGGCGTATCGTTGGGAATCATTCCCACTGCAATGTCAGCAGATTTTACCAGGTCAGGATTTGAAATGATGCCCAGTATTTCCATGATCTTAACCTGTGCAGTTACCGTGAGTGCGGTAGCGGGAGGAACCGTAACCTGTAACAGCGAAAGATATTTTTTTTCTTCGATCATATTGATCCGTTTAAGAAGTGAATCAGGATATTTGTCCCAGCAAGCTTCCTACACCACCGGCGACGTCGCTGAGTACACCGCCTACTACATTGATCGGTGTTTCGAGCACAGTGCCTACCGCATTGCCCACAGCACTGCCGGTATTGCCGAGTACGGTACCGAGAGCCGAGCCGGGTGTAAAGGTGGGTCTTGCGGGTGTGCCCGGTTTTACGGTGGCAGGCGGAGGTGCTACTACCGTTCCCGGTGGTTGCGCCACTACTACGGAGCCATGGCCTGCATTGGCCGGAGGTGTGTAGCCCATGGTAACCCACCAGGGCGGTGTTGAATACTGGCAATAGCAATTGGAATTTGAGTCACACATGGTTGAAATTTTTATTGTTGAAAGAAAAGAATTGACAGGATACTATTACTAAATGTACGATGCAGGCCCTACCGAAGTCAATACCACTTTAGGGGCATTTTGGGGTGAGTAATGAGGAATGATAGATGTGAGAGGTGAGAAGCGGGATGCAGAAGGGTGTCTTGTCCTGATATAGGTTGACCTCGACGAGGATTTCACTTGTGACGTGAAAAGCGATACCTACATTAATGAACCATGACATGAGATTACGTGCGTTCATCGTTTTCAGATCGGAAGGGATTCAAAAAAAACCTGCCCTTCAGCAGGTTTGATTCAATTTTAATTTGCGGACCGGACGGGACTCGAACCCGCGACCTCTGCCGTGACAGGGCAGCATTCTAACCAACTGAACTACCGATCCTTTTTAATATTTATAAAACATGATAAAGAACTTTTGCTTCTAACCGATCTGTCGATCGATGTTTCTGCAACCAATCCCGATTTCGCTATGCTCCTCAGGACCTTAAAAATCTAATGCTCGCTCGTCGCATTGATTTTCTGTAGCTGAACCGATCCTATTTTCAGAAGGGAGGCAAAGATAAGAGTTTTGATTTTTCAGTAAAAACATTTTTAGGCAAAATTGTTTCAGAAAAGATGAATTTGGATTGGTCGTTTTCAGAAGACTGTTTTTTACGCAAAGGTGAAAAGAGAAAAGCCGTTCAATATTAATTGAACGGCTTTTCGATCTTGCTTAATATTTCTTGTTTCTATTCCTTTACAAACATCAATGTCATTATCTTATTAGCATCAACATTCAATTCGACATAGTAGACTCCATTTGTCAGTTTACTAACATCAATTCGTTTTACCAATGTTTGCTGCCCATTTGCAAAACTTTCCTGATAAACCAATAAGCCCTTAGAATCATATATCCGGATACTTGTTCTGTCCGTTTTTGTAGCAGAATTGATCTTAATGTTGATTTGGTTTGTGGCAGGGTTAGGATAAATCTTTGCTGTTGAATTTAATTTTTCGGTTACTGTGAGTTTCACTGTATCACTTGCGACTGCTCCTAAATTATCCGTTACTTTTAACTTAAAAAAGTATTGACCTGCTGACAGATTACTCAGTGTCGCTTGCGCACCATTCAAAGAGGTCATCGTAAATCCGGAAGGGCCGGAGACTTTAGTCCATTGATAAGAAGCGATAGTTCCGTCAGGGTCAGAGCCGCTGCCAGATAATATGGCGCTGTTAACGGGCAGTGTGATGTTAATGTCATCTCCTGCATTTGCTAATGGTGCCTGATTCTCTATGGACGCTGCAGCTTTTACTGTAACTTGTATTGTATCTGCCCCGGTTGCGCCTGAATTATCCGTCACTTTTAATTCGAATTTGTATGTTCCCTGTGCAAGACCATTTATTGTTGTCTTTGATTTGGAAGAAGACACTATGGTATAGTTAGATGGTCCTGAAATTTTTGTCCATTTATACGAAACAACTGTGCCATCAGGATCATTGCCGCTACCATTTACTATAACACTATCCAACGGAAGCGTAATAGTTATGTTGGAACCGGCATTTGCTGTTGGAGATTGGTTCTGCGGCTGAGCGGCAGCATTTACGGTTACCTGCACTGTATCTGCTCCTGTTGCCGCCGAATCGTCTGCGACTTTTAATTCAAACTTATATATTCCCTCAACGAGATTATTTATTGTCGTTTTTGCTTTTGTCGATGAAACTATATTGAATTGAGAAGGGCCGGAAACCTTTGTCCACCGGTATGAAACAATGGTACCGTCGGAATCACTACCACTACCATTTAAGATTACGCTATTTACAGGTAATGTAATATTTACATCAGGACCCGCATCTGCAACGGGTGCCTGGTTAGGAAGAGCTGCATTTACGGTAATTTGAACTGTGTCTCTTCCGATTGCTCCTAAATTATCGGTTACCCTCAGTTCAAAAACATACGCACCTTGTATCAAATTATACAGGGTTGTTTGTGCCCTGTTGAATGATGTGATATTGTATTGTGAAGGCCCTGAAATTTTAGTCCACCTATAAGAAGCAATACTTCCGTCAGGGTCAGTTCCACTACCTGATAAGGTTGTGCTATTAGTCGGCAAAGTAATGGTAATATCATTACCGGCGTCAGCTATAGGTAGTTGATTTGGAGTTGCCGCAGCATTAACAGTTATTTGAACGGTGTCTGCTGAAGTAGCGCCCAAATTGTCAATTACTTCCAGTTCTAAAATATATGTGCCTTGAACGAGGTTATTGATATCTGTACTTGCTTTGTCGGGAGATCCAATGCTATATTGGTTGGGGCCTGAGATCATTGTCCAATGATATGATGCAATAGTTCCATCAGGATCGTTGCCACTTCCATTCAGTGTTACACTATTTACGGGTAATGTAATATTTACATCAGAACCTGCATTTGCAGTCGGTGGTTGATTTTGAATTTGTATAGCGGCATTTACTGTTACCTGAACAGTATCTGTTGCAGTTGCTCCTGAATTGTCGGTTACTTTTAATTCAAATAAATAAACACCTTCCACCAAATTGCTTACGGTGGTTCTTGACCGATTGGAATATCTGATATTAAACTGACCAGGTCCCGAAATTTTGGTCCATTGATAGGAAGCAATTATGCCATCCGGATCATTACCACTACCATTTAATGTTGCGGTGTTTATGGGCAATGTGATGTTTATATCCTGTCCAGCATCAGTTGAAGGCGGTTCATTGGGAGCAGAATTTACAGTTACTGTTACCGTGGATGTCGCAACCCCAGCGGCATTATCTGTTACTTTTAACTCAAATATGTATACACCATGCACCAGGTTATTTATTGTTGTTTGTGCTTTGGCCGGTGCTACAATATTATATTGGGAAGGCCCTGAAATTTTTGTCCATTGATAAGAAACAATGGTGCCATCAGGATCTTCACCACTGCCATTAAGCGTTACGCTATTTACAGGTAATGTAATATTAATATCAGGTCCCGCATTTGCAGTAGGCAACTGATTCGGAGCAGGATTAACTGTTATTGTCACGCTATTGTTCCCGGAAGCACCCTGGTCATCTGTCACACTTAATTGAAATGTGTATACACCTTCCACCAGGTTATTGATTATAGTTTGCGCCTGTGTTGGTGATACAATATTGTATTGGGACGGTCCAGAAGTCTTAGTCCATTTATAAGAAACAATTGTACCATCGGCATCATTACCACTGCCATTCAATGTTGCACTATTAGCAGGCAGTGTTATACTTATGTTAGGCCCTGCATTTGCAGTAGGAGATTGATTGACCGGAGCCGGATTAACTGTTACTGTCACGCTATTGTTCCCGGAAGCGCCCTGGTTATCTGTCACGCTCAATTGAAATATGTACACTCCTTCGGCCAGGTTATTGATTACAGTTTGTGCCTGTGTTGATGATACAATATTGTATTGGGACGGTCCAGAAGTCTTAGTCCATTTGTAAGAAACGATTGTACCATCGGCATCATTACCATTGCCATTTAATGTTGTACTATTAGTAGGCAGTGTTATATTTATATCAGGTCCTGCGTTTGCAATTGGAGGTTGATTAACCGGAGCCGGATTAACTGTTACTGTCACGCTATTGTTCCCGGAGGCACCTTGGTTATCTGTCACGCTTAATTGAAATGTGTATACTCCTTCGGCCAGGTTATTGATTACAGTTTGTGCCTGTGTTGGTGATACAATATTGTATTGGGAAGGTCCGGAAGTCTTAGTCCATTTATAAGAAACAATTGTACCATCGGCATCATTACCACTGCCATTAAATGTCACACTATTAGCAGGCAGTGTTATATTTATATCAGGTCCTGCGTTTGCCGTAGGAGGCTGATTGACCGGGGCCGGGTTGACTATAATTTGTGCCGTATCTTTTGCAGTCGCACCTGAATTGTCTGTTACTTTCAACTCAAAAAGATAAACTCCCTGAACTAAATTATTTACTATTGTTTGTGCCTGCCTTGAGGACACAATGCTGTATTGTGATGGGCCAGAAATTTTTGACCATTGGTAAGAACTAATCGTTCCATCAGGGTCATCGCCACTGCCATTCAGAGTTACGCTATTGACCGGCAAATTAATATTTATATCGAGGCCCGCGTTGGCCGTTGGAGGGTCATTTACCGGAGCAACATTTACTGTAACTTGAACATTACTTGTTGCCGTTGCGCCTGAATTGTCGGTTACTATCAGTTGAAATTTATAAATACCCTGAGCCAGATTGTTAACGGTAGTTTGTGTCTGCGAAGGGGATACTATGTTATACTGCGACGGGCCTGAAATTTTTGTCCATTGATAGGAAACGATAGTTCCATCCGCGTCAGTTCCACTTCCTAATAACTTAACACTGTTAGTCGGTAGCGTAATGTTTATATCTGCGCCTGCATTCGCGACCGGTGGTTGATTAGGTGCGGCATTGACGGTTACAGTTACAGTATCTTTTCCTGTAGCACCTGAATTATCTGTTACTTTTAATTCAAATTTATAAGCGCCCTGAACTAAATTATTAGCTGTTGTTTGAGCCTTAGTTGCCGATACAATATTGTACTGAGAAGGGCCAGAAATTTTTGTCCATTGATAAGAAGAAATGGTGCCATCAGGATCATTGCCGCTGCCGTTCAGCGTTGCACTATTTGCAGGTAATGTAATATTAATATCGGGCCCTGCATCAGCCGAAGGAGACAAATTTGGTGCAGCAGCATTCACCGTAACCTGAACGTCGTCCGTTGCAGTAGCTCCAGAATTGTCAGTTACTTTTAATTCAAATGTATAAACACCCTGAGCAAGATTTGTAATTACTGTTAATGCATTAGCCACCGATACTATCGTGTACTGAGAAGGACCGGAGATCTTTGTCCATTGATAAGAAGAAATGGTACCATCGGGATCGGAAGCACTTCCCGATAATGTCACACTATTTACAGGCAATGTAACGCTTACGTTTAGGCCGGCATTCACCGTAGGCAATTGATTGGAGGAAGCATTTACAGTTATACTTACAGTATCTTTTGCTGTAGCTCCCTGGTTGTCTGTTACGGTTAATACAAATTGATAAACGCCCTGTACAAGATTATTGATTACTGTTTGAGCCTGTGTTGGCGAGGCGATGCTGAACTGTGATGGTCCAGAGATCTTAGTCCATTGATAAGAAGCAATGCTTCCATCAGGATCAGTACCGCTGCCAGTGAGTGTAGTAGAATTAGCAGGCAAAAAAAAATTCTGATCAACACCGGCATTGGCTACCGGAGATTGATTGGCTATCGTTCCTGAAACATATAAAAGTACCGCCGAAGTATAAGGGGCAAGCGTTATAGACCCCGTGTAGTTCTTCCCTGTAACATCCATATATGTGGCACCGAGATTGACGATTTTGTTTGAAGATCCCGAATTGTATTCAAATCTGATTTTACCTGCGTCTGATACCGTAATTGGAGTAGTTCTAGAATTTGCTTCCTTTCCAGTAAAGCTTTTCCATCCGGAAAGACTATATGAGCTCGCGGAGGGCACCAATATCTGGAAAACATTATTCTCATTTAAAGGACGACACCAATAGTTATTATCGGCTGATGCAAAGAACTTTGCCGGGCTACTTGATCCCCCCGAAGCCCACGAAACATATTCTGAAGCTGTTTTGGCAAAAAATATATTATTGGACAGCGTGATGTTACCTATAGTATTGGCATCGTTATAGTATTTGATTCCCGCAGTTTTATTATCGAAAAGAGTATTATCATGGATATTGAGATCGTGACTATTATGTGCATAAATTCCTGAATATCCGCAGAAAGCAACGGTGTTTCCTGCGACCTCTACGTTATAGCCGCCATCATCGATATAGATGCCATGCGTTCTTGAATCTTTATCAGGAGTTCCAGTTAATGCTCCCAGGCCATTTAATACGATGTTTCCGGATACCTTGGATCCCAAAAAATTAATGTTACCGCCGCAATATATTCCACCTCCGTCGTCTTTCACAAAACAGAACGAATCGACATAGTTGTTCTGAATGATAATATTTGACCCTTTGAAATTTATTGCATTGTAACCAACATTAATGATATTATTATTTTTTACCACGGAGTTGTTTCCAACATCTCTAACTCCAAAATACTGCCCTTCACCGGATCCACCCATTCCCGCAATTGATGCGATATTCGTAATGTTATTTCCTGTTATATTCCAAGAGGGAGATCCTCCTGCTAAAATGCCATTGAAATTGGCATAATTAATAGTGCTATTGGTAACACTTATGTTGTTACAACTGCTATTGGCATTGATTGCATCATGACCTGAAAACAAAATATCGCATGAATTAATGTTTATGTTATTACTACTGGCAAGATAAAAGGATTCACTATTTGCTCCGGTTATGGCCAGGTTATCAAAAGTGATATAACTCCTGCCTGAAAGCGAGATGATATTATCTATTGAAGAAACATTTATTGAATGCGAACCCGGTCCACTGCCTCCAAAGTACATTGTTATTTTGCGGGAACCTGAATTGTATGCCCATTCACCCAAAGATGTACATGCGTTAGGATGGTTTTGGAAGAAAAATCCATAACCAGCCTGGGCGGCTTCTGTTGATCCTCCGGAAGTTGAAGGAAAGGCTGTGAAGTTTACGGAACTGGATGATTGGGAGGTTATCGTCCCTCTCCACAATACCCAATGGTAGGGCCGCCACACTATTTCGCCACCGGTGAAATTAGGGATACCCGATATTCCTGAACTTGAAATTGAAGAAGTGCCACCAGAACTTATTGTAAAATATCCTGCATTTCCTTTGGGATATTTTCCCATCTCATGGAATGCTCCATCTAATGTAACCATATTTAAGGTGGAAAGCCCGGCGGAAATAACAGCCTCATATAACCCACTTCCTATGGATGTCCATGAAGAAATGTTGCTAAATCCAGTAATTACAGGTTTTGCCCCGCTTCCATAGGCACCCAATGTTATTGGGGAACCAGACGTTCCGGATTTCGTTACATTAACACTTCCATAAAAAGCATCGCCTCTTTTAAAAAGTATTTGATCTCCTGGCTGAAGACTACTGAAAATTGAATTTAGTTTGTCAATAGTTTTCCATGGAGTGGCTGAATTTTGAGCCTGGGCACTTGTTCTGGAATCGTCTCCATCAGTTGAAGAAAAATAATAGGTAGTTGCCATTCCAGTTTTTGAAAGCAATGTCAGACTGACAAAAAGAAGTAGGGAGGTTAGCAGGTTTTTCATAGTTAGTAGTTAGCAGTTTTATTGGAATCCTCTAGCGGATATTGTAAAGATTAAGGTATTATATCTATATTTTGTTAGCCTTATCCCGGATGTTTTTTTTTCCACCCCGTATTGAATGTTTTCCACAATAAAAAGTGGATATATTAAAACGGGCCGCTGCATTGTAAGATTTGTTTTTGCAACAACTTTTTGAAACGTTGGAAAAATGTAGTGCTGAAAAAAAGCAGAAACAGAATTCAAAGGATTGCAAATGCGGATTGATCCAGTTTTTAACAGAAGAATTTCAAGTTGTATGAAAAAGCATCGGAAAATTAAGAAGCAGGAGATAGTTTTCACAAAGGGCAATTTGGTTTTAAAGGATATTGTTATCTCATTACATCATCGCGTTCTGTAACGTTTTCTGGGAGACAAAAATGGTGCCATAACATTAATATAGTTTGATCAGGTATTAACATCTGTAGAGGTTCAAGTAAAAAATTAATTACGATCAATTAACGGAATTCCAGGCACCTGATTATCAAAACTGATTTGAATTATAAATTTTTAGGGGTTAGCTTCTGTTGTCGATAAGTAATTATTTTAAATTCGTTATTGCTATTTAAATACGAATGAAAAGACTACGATTTAATCTGTCGTAATTTTACGAACATCTTTTTTGCAGAATCTATTTCCGAAATTTTTACGCCGATTTTTTTAAGCGGTCTTGAAGATTAGCCTGATAATTATTTGATGGTTCAACTTGCCAACAAGGAACTATTTTATTTTTTAATCGGAAACCTTATTGAGCGTTCTTCTAATTGTATGGAAGTATTAAAAGACAGCCCGATTCAGATGCAGGATATTCCGTCTCAAAAAAAATAGCTGGATTTTACTCTTATTTCAGTTTAATTACTATCTTGGGCAAGATTTGATAGTCTATTGTTTAGTTCTAATTTTAAGATTCCTTTCCTAATCCTCTCTAAAGCCGTCATTCCTGCTAAGTCCTCCTAGAAACGCCATTTGTATAAAAATGGATATTAAACTAAATTTTGCAGATTTATCTAAAGGATTATGAAATTTGAATTTTGTAACAGGCATGCATTGTTTATCCTCGCTTTATTGATGTTATCTGTAACCAGTTGCGTCAATACTCAAAAAGCGATTTATTTTAATGATTTGAACAATACTACCATTACATCTAGGACACCCGTGCCTGAGACAGTTATTCGAAAGAATGATTTACTAAATATTACAGTTAGCAGTTTAGATCCCAAAGCTTCGGAAGTATTTAATGCCCCGAATCTTTTACCAGCTGCCAGTACAGGGCTATCGACCGAGGTGCTGGGATACTTGGTAGGCTCTGACGGGAACATTCAGTTTCCAATTCTTGGAAATATTAAAGCAGAAGGGTTTACAAAGGAGCAATTAAAGGAAGTTATCCAAAAGAAGTTGCAGGATCAACAACTTTTAAAGGGTCCTATTGTCAGTGTTAGGTTTTTAAACTTCCGGGTTACAGTTCTTGGTGAGGTAAAAAATCCGACCACAATTGACGTCCCTAGCGAAAAAATATCGCTGTTGGAAGCAATTGGGCTGGCAGGAGATTTGACCATATATGCAAGGCGAGACAACGTTCTTGTTATCCGGGAGAAGGAAAACGGTGATAAGGAAATTAAAAGAATCAATTTAAACTCGATTGAGCTTTTATCGTCTCCTTATTATTATTTACAATCAAACGATGTAGTTTATGTAGAACCTAATAAATCAAAAGTTGCAAGCACAGGCAGAGGCCAGCAGTGGGTTCCTGCAGTTCTTAGTGGACTGTCTGTAATTGCAATTGTAATTGATCGTGTCGTTAAATAATCTTTGAATCTCTATGCAGCCTATTTTTCAAAATGTAGGGACCACCACAAAAGAGAATATTGTAAAGCAATTATTGTTTAAGTATTCTCCTTATTGGCCGTTGTTTTTGTTGTTTATGTTTTTAGGTGTAGCAGGAGCGTGGCTTTATCTGCGTTATCAAAATCCTGTTTATGAATCGACAGCTACTATCTTAATTAAAGATGAAAAAAAGGTGAAGATGATTCAAGGATTATTGAATCGATAAATCTTCTTTCTGCAAAAAAAATAATAGAGAACGAAATAGAGGTTCTTAAATCAAAGGCATTAATGATGCAGGTGGTCAAGAAACTGCATTTGTATGCGCCTGTTTTTGAAAAAGGTGATATAAAAGATATTTCAGCGTATACCAGTTCTCCGATCTATATCGAGGCGCTAACTCCTGATTCAATACATGAAACAGCAGATAAGGTCTTTTTTAACTATGATTCTGCATCAAGAAAAGTTATCATTCAAAACAATCAATATTTCTTAAATCAGTGGGTAAATACGCAATATGGTGTCTTGCGGTTTGTTCCTCAAAATGGGAGGAGCATAAGACCTTTATATTTCTTGTTGAAGAATCCTAAAAAAATAGCTTTTTCCCTTGCCGATAAAATAAATGTCGAACCGGCAAGTAAGCTTTCTTCAGTTATAGACCTTTCACTGCTTGATGAAGTTCCCAAACGTGCTGAAGATATTTTGAATGAATTGATTTCAGTCTACGATAATGCGGCCACAAATGAAAAAAATAAGTTGGCCGATAATACATTGACTTTTTTAAATGAACGGCTAGCGGTAGTGGGTCACGAATTAGATTCGATAGAGCAAACAATGAAGCAATATAAATCCGATAAAGGAGCTATTGACATTAGTTCTCAAGGGGCTCTCTTTTTACAAAATGTAAGTACAAATGATCAGAAAGTGAGTGATGTGAATCTTCAGCTTGCTGTTTTGGATCAGGTAGAAAATTATGTAAAGGCAAAAAATAACACCAATAACGCGATGCCTTCCACGTTGGGCATCAGTGATCCCACATTGCCACAGTTATTGGGTAAGCTTTACGACGACCAATTAGAGTATGAAAAACTCAAAAGATCGATGGGAGAAAATAATCCTGCTGTTGTTAATATAAGGGACGAAATTGAAAAGATGAAGCCTGGGATCCTGCAGAATATAGAAAGTCAACGGGATAATTTACAAACCAGTCGGAATAATTTAAATTCAACCAATGATCATTATGCTTCAATCTTAGGATCAATACCTCAAAAAGAAAAGGATTTAGTAGAAATAAGCAGAGAACAAAATATTAAAACCAACAGCTACAATTTTCTATTACAAAAACGCGATGAAACGCAACTGTCTCTTTTATCATCTATAGGAGATAGCAGAGTTATTGATAAAGCGCAAACGTCGGAGACACCCGTGAGCCCCAAGAAAAAGCTTATTTACATAATCGCTGTATTTTTAGGTTTCGCAGTTGCTGTGGGATTAATTACAATCAGTGAAATGTTTAAACGCACGATTCTTTATCGACAGGAAATCGAAGAATATACTTCTATTCCTGTGATTGGAGAAATTGTTTATACCAAAAGCAAGGATCCATTGGTTATTGGAGACGGTAAGAGAACTTTTATTGCAGAACAGTTTCGCAATTTGAGAACAACACTTCCTTACATTGGACTTAACGGGCAAAGGAAAAGGTTACAAATTACTTCTACAGTTTCAGGTGAGGGGAAAAGTTTTATAGTAGCCAACTTGGGAATAGGACTTGCGATGGCGGGGAAAAAGGTAGTAGTGATGGAATTTGACCTCAGTAACCCCACCCTGATTGACAAATTGAATGTGACTTCTGTAAACAAGGGCCTCACGGACTACCTTTTGGGTGAAGCTGACGCGGATGAAATTATTCAACGTACCCCTGTCAATGACAATCTTTTTATTGTTCCGGCCGGATGGCTTCCTGAAAATCCATCGGAATTAATAATGAGCGAAAAGGTGCCGGAACTGCTATCATATCTTTCAAAGACCTTTGATTATATTATTATTGATACTGCTCCGGTGGGGCTTTTATCGGATGCTTATGTATTATCTTCTTATTGTGATGCTACTTTATATGTGGTCAGGCATAAACATACCCGTAAAGTCTCAATTCAAAGATTGGATGCGAACAATAAAATTAATGAGTTAAAAAATATGGCTATAGTTTTCAATGGAGTGAGATCCAGGGGATTTGGTACCAATGGCTATGGCTATGGTTATGGATACGGGTATATTCATCGGGAAAAAAGAAAAAGGAAGATTATTAGAAGAGAAAGTTTATCGTAGCAGCGATTGAGTGTTGGGCAAAATTTAATTTTTTTATAAGCTTCAGTTCGGTACCTTATGTAACTGATAATGGCGTAGCCTTTTCCGTGTAAAAACTAAGACAACTGATTCCAAAATGTGAAAAGCCGGTAAATATTAATTTCTTTTTAATTAAAAGAAACTTAACATCAAACCCGGTTTTATGACTGAAAACAAAAGGTGGTATGCCGTTTATACGCGGCCTCGTTGGGAAAAGAGAGTATCTGAAATCTTGACCCGCAAACGGATCGAAAATTATTGCCCGATTAATAAGGTGATTCGTAATTGGAGCGATCGGAAGAAAATCGTTCACGAACCCTTATTCACATCGTATGTATTTGTTAGAATTTCAGATTCTGAAACTACATCGTTAAAACAGACTCACGGGGTGATTAATGTCGTGTACTGGCTGGGCAAACCCGCAATTATTCGTGATTCTGAAATTGAAGTAATTAAAAGATTTTTAAGCGAACATGTAAATATAAAACTCGAAAAAACTCCAATTAGCGTAAATGACAGAATACAAATTCTTAACGGGCCTCTCATGGAATTAGAAGGGCATGTATTAACTATAAAAAACAAAACCATTAAAGTGGCGCTTCCTTCTTTAGGATACATGATGTACGCTGAAGTAGAAACTACAAATGTGAAGGTAATACAGCACGTAATTCCGGGAGAAATAAATATGAGCTACCCCTTGCATGCCGCTAAATAGCAAACATATTCCTTTTAATTTGTTTCTAATACCGAAATAAAGGGGGAATTAAGTGTAAAGCGCACTAATAATCCTCAAGTATTTTCGTTTCTATTTATTTTATTGTGGTGATCCTTTTGTTGTGAATATGTCAATATTTCATTATTATAGCGGGCAAATTATTAAACTTACCTTAAGAGGTTCATTTGAAGAATTTATTATTAAGTAAAATGATAGAAAGTACAACTGTTGAAAAATACGATTTGGTAATTGAAGAAGCACGCTCCAGCAGGAATTATTGGAATGATATTTGGCAATATCGCGAACTTTTCTTTTTTCTGGCCTGGCGGGATATCCTGGTTCGTTATAAGCAAACTGTTATTGGATTGGCATGGAGCCTCCTTCGCCCCTTCCTTACCATGTTGGTATTCACAGTGATTTTTGGCCGACTCGCTAAGCTTCCCTCCGGCGGAGTACCTTACCCGATTCTCGTATATGCGGCAATGCTTCCCTGGCAGTTTTTTGCAACCTCTTTTACTGATGCGAGCAACTCACTTATCGGTAACTCTAACATGCTTACTAAAATATATTTTCCCAGGGTAATTATTCCTACCAGTACCGTGATGGTCAATTTGGTTGATTTCCTCATTTCCTTTGTGATTTTGATAGGCCTAATGTTCTGGTTTCACTTTTCGGCTCCCTGGACGATTATCACATTACCGTTGTTTCTCATTCAGGCATTATTTATCTCGCTTGGGTCTGGTTTTTATGTAGCTGCTTTAAATGTAAAATATAGGGACTTCAAATATATTGTCCCATTTGTTGTACAATTTGGTTTATATATTTCTCCGGTAGGATTTAGTAGTAATGTCGTGCCTGAAAAATGGAGGCTTTTATATTCGTTAAATCCAATGGTTGGAGTAATTGATGGTTTTAGATGGGCAATTACAGGAGATCCGAATCAAATATATATTAATGGATACTTGGTATCCCTGGGAGTAACCCTCTTGTTAATGCTCCTTGGTGTCTGGTATTTTAGAAAAACAGAAAGATCTTTTGCGGATATTATCTGACGCAAAAGCATCTTTGATCTGGGTGATTTCATTAACGCTATTAATTTATAGGAGATAATGAGTACCGTAATTAAAGTTGAGAATTTAGGTAAGCGATATATTATAAAACATCAGCAAAAGGGGAATTATTCTGCCTTGCGTGATGTAATCACAGAAAATACAAAAAAGCTATTTCATTCAGCAGGGCAATTAATAAATAACAAACCCAAGACTGCACCGAGGAAAGAAGAGTTTTGGGCGTTGAAAAATGTAAGTTTTGAAGTGAACAAGGGAGACAGAATAGGTGTTGTTGGCAGAAATGGGGCCGGAAAGTCGACTCTTTTAAAAGTGTTGAGTCGGATTACAGAACCCAGCAAGGGAATAATTAGTATTAAGGGAAGAATATCCAGCCTGCTGGAAGTCGGCACTGGTTTTCATCCCGAACTTACGGGGAGGGAAAATATTTACTTGAATGGAGCCATTTTGGGCATGCGAAGAACAGAAATAAAAAGAAAATTCGATGAAATTGTTGACTTTGCAGACGTAGAAAAGTTTCTTGACACACCTGTCAAACGTTATTCGAGTGGGATGTATGTAAGGCTGGCATTTGCGGTAGCCGCACATTTGGAATCAGAAATATTGGTTGTAGATGAAGTACTTGCAGTAGGAGATAGTCAATTTCAAAATAAGTGTCTTGGGAAAATGCAGGATGTGAGCAGAGAAGAGGGGCGAACAGTCTTATTTGTAAGTCATAATATGGCCGCTATATCTAAACTTTGCAATAAGGGAATTCTTCTAAATGGTGGGCAGATTTCTGAAAACTCTGAGATTGACAAAGTTGTTGATTCATACATTACCACCTCTTTCCGTAGCGAATTTTATGTTTTGAAGAATTCATACACTGAGAAGGATGTCTATTTTGAAAAAATTTTCCTGACCAGGGATGGAACTCAGCCTGTAAATACTTTTTCTTTTTCTGACGATGTATGTTGTCTTTTTGAGCTTAATGGTAAAAAGCTAAATAATGAAAGTACCCTCACTTTTATTGTGAGGGATAAGAATCTTAATCCTATTTTTTCTGAGCACCATATCATTTCCCGTTGTAAAGGCAGGCATATGGCAATGATTCCCAAACATATTTTACTGCCCGGCAGGTACTATCTTCAATCAATGCTACATGTACCCAATGTGAAATTTTTGGATAATAATGAGGAATACATAAGTTTTTCAATAGAAGAAACCGGCAGTAAAAATGCTATTTACAATAATGTAGACTTAGGGTTTATAAATATCCCGGTAAAATGGCAGGAAAAATGAAAAAAATAATCCGAAGACTGTTTTTCTCAGTTTTTTCTAAGTTGATTCCTGAATTAAATCTTTTGAAAAACGAAAATATTTACTGGCCTTACTTCGCCTCCTCTATAACAGATTCTTCTGTTCATCCATTGACGAAACTTTATCCTCCTTTTAAACTAAACAGAGTAAAAATAGGTGAGGCTACTTATATCGCACCTAATTCTATTGTTTCTATTGCCCGAATTGGCAAATATTGTTCTATTGGGCCAAATTTTTTTTGTGGTTGGGGTATACATCCTACCGATGGAATTTCGACTTCACCAATGTTCTATTCTACACGCACACAAAATGGGAGAACATTGTCTGTAGCAGACAAGATTGAAGAAAGGAAAGAAATAATAATTGGCAACGATGTTTTTGTCGGAGCAAATGTAACAATTCTGGACGGCGTGGAAATTGGTGATGGTGCAATCATTGGGGCGGGTGCAGTTGTGTCTAAAAATATACCTGCTTATGCCATAGCGGTGGGTTGCCCTATACGGATTATCAAATACAGGTTTTCTCCTGAGAATATTGATCGATTATTGAAGCTAAAATGGTGGGATTTTCCAGAGGAGCACTTAGCTGACGTGGAAAGATTTTTTTTTGACGTGGAATCCTTTATTTATAAATATAACACGGAAATATAGTCATTTGCAAAATCGAAAATTATGCCCACCTGATGCAACTATGGATACTTTATTTTGTCTTTTGAAATATGAAAACGTTAGAAAAATATTCTTTTTTTGATCCCTCAGACATAAATCTTTATCGCATAGAAGTTAGCGATAAGGAATTAAGAGCTTTTAATTTTTTCTGGATTGGTTTTGTTATTTATACTGCGGCGTATACACTTTTTTCAGTATTGCCATATGAGCTTGTATTAAACAAGGTCCAATTTGTTGGGCTTCTTTTTATTTTATTCGGAGCAACCAGCCTTGTTCAATTTAAAATTGAAAATAAATACCTGGCGGGAGTTTATATTTTTTATTGCGGCTGGCTATGTTTTACGATTTACAGGGGGTTTCAGTTTGATCGTCAATTTTTATTTGACGCTTTTTTTAATGCATGGTATGGAATATTGCCATACTTTGTACCGACTATACTATTATTCCCCAAAAACATTTATTATTTAAAAAAAATTTTTACGGTCATTGTTATTCTTGGCATTCTATTTATCGCTTACAGCTTATACTATTGGGGTGAGCTGAAAGATCCGAGCGATAATCTGACCAGTCAGCAAATGATGGAAATTTTTTCCAAGACCTTAAGTATTCCCTGTGGATTTTTAGTAATCACATATATCTATCATTCTAATAGTCGAAAGGCTTTTGCATTTTTTGTCATTGGACTAGCCTTATTGTTGGCGCTGATCAGGGGAAGAAGAGCGATTATGTTTATGAATATATGCTATCTGCTGATTTTCTATGTTATCTATCTATCCAGAAATAAAGTAAAATTTTCTACGGTGGTGCTTTCTTTGTTTTTAGCGGCGGCAATGCTTTTAGCAGGACTTAAATTTTACAATGCCCATAAAACGGGGACTTTTAGTTTGATTGCCGGTCGCTTAACTGAAGATACCAGATCGGCGGTAGAAGATTGCTTCTATGACGATATGAATACCATGGATTGGGTAGTTGGTAAGGGAATGATGGGAGAATATTATTGTCCGGGGGTTGATGACGCTACAATTGAAAACGGCTATACCGACTATCGGAGTATGATAGAAACGGATTACCTAAATATTATTTTGAAGGGAGGGTTAATCAATCTTGTATTGTTGTTGCTTATAACCTTGCCCGCAGTTTTTAAAGGACTTTTTTATTCACGGAACATACTTTCGAAAGCAGCTGCTGTATGGATATTGTTATGGATAATTGACTTATATCCTGCTACTGTTCACACTTTCACTCTGAACTATCTGTTGGTTTGGATAGGTGTAGGAATTTGTTATTCTAAAAGAATTCGGAGTATGCCTGAAAATGCTGTTAAAGAAATTTTTGCTACTCGGATATAAAATTTTTTAATTAAGACAGGGAAAGAATAAATACTTGAATGTAAAATACTTTTTAGATTTCCACATTTAATTCGGACTAGAAATGAATTTTCCTAAAATAAGCATTGTTACACCCTCGTTTAATCAGGGAGAATTTTTGGAACAAACGATATGCTCGGTGCTTGATCAAAACTATCCGAATTTAGAATACGTAGTCATTGATGGTGGTTCAACAGACGAAAGTGTTGAGATAATAAAGAAATACGCTGATAAACTTACTTATTGGGTAAGTGAAAAAGATAAAGGACAATATGATGCTATTAATAAAGGATTTTCTCTTACTACGGGTGATATTATGGGATGGATAAATAGCTCCGACATTTATTATCCATGGACCTTTAAAACGATTGCAGAAGTATTCTTAAATAATAACGTAGAGTGGATTAGCGGAATGCCGACAAATCTGAGCAAAGGTATTGCCCCTCAAAGTATATCTTGCCCCCGACAAAAAAACATATATGATGTTATCTGTGGGAAATATAAGTGGCTGCAACAGGAATCAATTTTCTGGAAACGAAGCTTATGGAATAAAGCAGGGAGTAAATTGAATTTAGATGTCCAATATGCTGGAGACTTAAATTTATGGCTTGAGTTTTTTCGTCATGACTCGTTGTATTATGTCAATACCATTTTAGGTGGTTTCAGATATCATGATATCAGGCGGGGTAGCGACGAGAATAATACTTACGAAATAGAGGCTAAGGATTTGTTTGAAAAGTTCAGATCTGCGACACCTATTAAAATGAAGCTAAAGGCTTTTCTTAGTAATACTTTTGTTGAAAATAATAAACTTTCCGGCGGTTTTTTAAGGCGATTGAAGATATTTAGTTGGTATAAAAGTTATAATATTTATTACGATTACGATTCTGACAGGTGGGAATTGCAAGTACGGTGAGATTTTTTAAATCATTTGGTTCTACAAATTGCAGGGAGTATTTCAAGATGCACATCATAATTTTTGGCGATCTTTTCAGTTTCCCCGAAGGAGGAGCCGCAACGAATCGGGTATATACTTATGCAAAGGGGTTTAAGGAAAATGGAGTCAATGTATCAGTTGTATGTTTTACTGTCAGGTACTCTGACAATGATAACGGATTCGTAAGGGGAATAAATTATTATTATTCTTTTAGCGAAAAAAAAAGAAGTAAATACTTCATTTACCGTAATTGGAAAAAATTCCAAAAGTATTTCAAAACATATTCCCTGCTGAAACAGATCAACAAGGAAGATAAAATTATCGCGATTAACAGCTGGACAAATTTGCTAGGTACTCATTTATTTGCCTGGATCCTCTGTAAATTTTTTAAAGCGAAATTAATTGTTGAGGCAAGTGAACATCCATTGCGTTTTCATCAAGGTGGAAAAAGGAAAAAGATAAGCGGGAAAATCAAGTTGTATATTGAAAGTCGTCTTTGTGACGGCATATTATGTATTTCACGTTACCTGCTTAATTTTTACGGCAACCACGGAGTTAGTAAAAGGAAATTATTGCAGGTACCTAGCACGATTGATCCATCTGGCTTTATTAAAAAAGTAGAAAGACCTTTTCCCGAAAAATATATTGGCTATTTTGGCTCACTTACATTCAAACGAGATAATGTTGATTTGCTCATTAATGCATTTGCAATTTTTAACCGCTATCACCCTGAATTCTTCTTGGTGTTGGGAGGAATTAGTACACAGGATGGTAGAGAACAGATACTTAGTCTAATAAAAACTCTCCAAATTGAGTCGAAGGTTATACTACTGGATTTCCTATCGAGAATGGATATATTGAAATATATAACAAACGCTGATATCCTTGTTATGACAAGAAGCAGAGATTTAGAATCAGATGCATCATACCCATCCAAATTGACAGAATTTCTTGCCACCGGAAAACCGGTTATCTCAGTCAATGTTGGGGAAGTATCCGATTTTTTGAAAGATACCGAAAATGCATTTTTGATCGAACCAGGCAATCTAAAACAATTGGTAGAAAAATTGGAATTTGTATATCAAGATTATGAGAATGCCCTTGAGATTGGCTTGAAGGGAAAAGAATTGACAAATGGAATTTTTAATTATAGGTATCAGTCCCAAAGAATCCTTTCTTATATAAATTCACTCAAAACTTGAATGAGTAAAGATTTAATAACGGGGTCATTCTGTTTTATGTCTAATATTACCTGAAATATTAATAAGGATATAATTTTAGCATAAAAACTGCGTTATAGGGAATCGTATCCGTGAAGACGAATTTAAAAGAATATGACGATCTGTCCGCCTGCTAACACTGTTTGCTAACTATGGGCAAAATCTTTTTGTACTGAATAAAAATTATTCCGATCTTTTATAAAGTCACAATACACAGCAGAAATAAATGAAATTTTGTTTTCTGGGAAATATCTCAAAGGCCTTAAAGGGAAAGACTCAGGGTGGCGCTGAACTTCAAATTGCCTTGCTGGCAAAAGCTTTGGTTTGCAACGGGCATGAGGTTGTTATTATAGATCCGTATTCTGATGAAAGTTTTGTTACAGAAGAAGGTATCAAATTGATTAATATACCCGGTTGGAACCGTGGAATTAGAGGTGTACGGTTATTTTTATACCGTATCCCCGCCTTAAAAAAGAGTTTGATTGAACAAAAGGCAGATTATTATTATGGCCGTATGAGAACATATTTTCATTACTTTTCTTATAAAACAGCTAAAAAGTTAAATAACAAATTTATTTTGGCGATTGCCCATGACATTGACGTGCTGAGTATTCGGGATAAAATAAAATACAAGTACTCGAAAAACTTTAATTTATTCAGATTTCTTACCCTGGAACTACCCAACGATATTATTTTTCATTATCTATTAAAAAGGGCGGATTATATTACTATTCAGCATTCAGGACAAAGAATTCGCTCTCATTTGATAAAAGGTAAGGTAGTTTTGTTCCCGAATATTATAGACGATTCCGAACTACCGACAATTTCAAGCCCTTCACAGGACTATTTTATTCACGTCGGTACCCTGACAATTATTAAGGGAATTAAGAACCTTTTCCAGTTATTAAATATTCTGGATGAAAAGAGCAAGGTTATCATAGTTGGAAAGCCAGGGGACAGTAAATCCGAAAAATTTTTGGATAAATTAAACAAAAATAAAAATGTAATTTTTAAAGGTAGCTTAAGCCATGCGGAAACCGTACAGATGATTGCGAATTCACGGGCATTAATCAATACATCGAATTATGAAGGATTTCCCAATATTTTTTTGGAAGCCTGGGCTGCAGGTGTTCCTGTTATTTCACTTAAAGTAAACCCCGGGGATATTTTTAATAAGTATAATTTGGGTATCTATTGTAAAGGGGATTTGAGTAAAATGAAAGAATACATCGAATCATATACTTCTTTTAATTTTGACAGATGTGAACTTGCTATGTATACAAAAAAATTTCATAGTTATTCTACGGCAGCCGACAGATTTTTAAGTATTTTAAATTAAATCGTTCAAATATAAATTCAAATGTGCGGAATTGCAGGTATCGTATATTTTCATAAGGAAAGGAAAGTAATACCTTCCATTTTGAAGAAAATGGCTGATATTATTCATCACCGTGGTCCTGATGATGAAGGCTACTATATTCAACAGAATGTAGGACTGGCTTTCAGGCGTTTGAGTATCATTGACCTTAGTACGGGACATCAGCCTTTATCAAATCACGATGAAAATATACATATTGTATTTAATGGCGAGATTTATAACTATCGTGAGCATCGCGAAGCACTAAAGCAAAAGGGGTACGTTTTCAAAACCGCTACTGATACAGAAGTTATTCTTCACTTATACGAAGAATACGGAACAAAATGCCTGCAATACCTCCGTGGTATGTTTGGCTTTGCCATTTGGGACAACAATAAACAACAATTATTTTGCGCTAGAGACCGATTTGGAATTAAACCTTTTTATTATTATGCAGATGATGAAAAATTTATTTTTGGTTCTGAAATTAAATCTATCTTAAAGCAAGGGGATATTAACAAAAAGCTGTCCAATGGAGCATTGAACTCCTATTTTGCTTTTGGGTATATAACCGGCGATCTGTCTATCTATGAAAAAATAAAGAAACTGCAACCAGCACATTATTTAAATATTTCGCTTAAGGGAAAGGCAAACCTTGAAATTAAGAGATATTGGAGCATTGAATTTGAACCAGATTATTCTAAGTCAGAAAAACAATGGATGGAGGAAATTGATGCCAGCCTTTCAGAATCCGTTGGCCTTCATATGATATCTGATGTTCCGCTAGGCGCTTTTTTAAGTGGGGGCATCGATTCAAGTGCGGTAGTTGCCGCAATGGCAAGAAACACTGATATACCTATCGAAACATTTTCAATTGGCTTTAGCAGCAAGCAGCACTGTGAGTTAGAATTTGCCAGACAAATTGCCCAAAAATACCATTGTAAACACCATGAGCAAATTGTGGAACCAGAGTCGGTAAGCTTATTACCAAAACTAGTAAGGGCTTATGATGAACCTTTTGCTGATCACTCGGTGATTCCTACATATTATGTTTCGAAATTTGCCCGTGAATATGTTACGGTGGCATTGTCAGGGGATGGAGGTGATGAGCTATTTGCCGGTTACAATATTTATCCTTATTTACAGAAGATTTATAAATACAATTTTACGCCTCCCTTTGTAAACAAATTTGTTTGGGGAAATCTGACCCGGCTAATTCCTGATAATATTCCAGGAAAGACGTTTGCATATTTTCTATCAAAGAATAGGAATTATGTTGGAGCACATTTATGCATTTGGTCAAGGGAAGAAAGAAAAAAGCTAATACTTTCCGATGGCACTTTCAAATACGCGGATTTGCCAGAGAATATTAAAGAGGAAATTTTGTCAAAAAAAGATAAAAATGATTTTCTGTCTAACCATTTATACCTAGACATGGTAACCTATATGGTTGATGATGTATTGACAAAAGTAGATCGTGCCAGTATGTTGAATTCACTTGAAGTAAGAGTTCCGTTGCTGGATCACAAATTTGCTGAGTTAACTTTCAAAATACCCTCAAATCTTAAACTAAAGGATGGCGAAAAAAAATATATTTTCAAGCAATCTATTAAAAAAGATTTGCCGGAAGCGCTTATCAATCGGCCGAAGGCAGGATTTGGAGTTCCTCTTTCGTTATGGTTTAAAGATAGCCTGAAAGAATATGTGAATGATACATTGTTTTCAGGTCAACCATTGCTTATGGATTATCTTAATTGGGATTATATAAAATCACTGACAGGAGGGGATAATAAAATAATGGACAAATTTAGTTCACGAATATGGTCTCTACTTTGGTTTGAGGAATGGCTAAAACAAATGAAGGAGTAATGAAGGTGCTTTTTTTTATAGATGGCTTAATAGCCGGTGGAAAAGAAAGAAGGCTGGTTGAGCTTATGAGAGGAATTAAGTCTGGGTTTGATATTGAATTTGAACTTGTATTAATGAATAATGAGGTTCATTACCGACAGGTTTTTGAATTGGGTATCCAGATTCATTACCTGATACGCAGAACAAGAAAGGACCTCTCTATTTTTAATAAGTTTTATAAAATTTGCAAAAAATTTAAGCCGGATATCATTCATTGCTGGGATAGTATGACTGCAATCTATTCCATTCCGGCCAGTAGACTATTAAATATAAAATTGATAAATGGAATGGTTGCGGATGCGCCGGGAAATTATAATTTTTTTAATCGATTTTGGCCTCGGACTAAGCTGACTTTTTTTTTCTCAAATATCATAATCGGGAATTCAAAAGCGGGATTAAAAGCGTATTCTGCGCCAACGGAGAAAAGTATATGTATTTATAATGGGTTTGACTTTAAAAGAAAAAGAAATACGAAAGACCCAAGTGAAGTAAAGAAAAGATTTAATATAAATTCCAGTTTTGTGGTTTTAATGGTTGGGACATTTGGAGATAGAAAAGATTATGATACATTCATGGAAGCAGCAAAAATGCTATGCAAAAAAAGAAAGGATGTTGAATTTATTGCGGTAGGGGATGGAAAAAATTTTGAACGTCTGTCAAGAAAGGCAGGAGAAGACTTGAATGGATCGATAAAAATGTTGGGAAGGCAAACAGATGTTGAATCCATCATCAATGCTTGTGATGTATGTGTTTTGACAACAAATGCAAAAGTTCACGGAGAGGGTATTTCCAATTCCATACTTGAATATATGGCTTTTGCAAAACCTGTAATAGCTAGTTGGGGCGGCGGTACTAATGAGATTGTGGAGGATTCAAAAACTGGCTTTTTGATAGAGCCTTTTCATACTGCAGATCTTGTGAAAAAAATAGAAATATTCCTGAACGATTCCGAATTACGAAAGAATTTTGGTAAGACAGGAGAAGAAAGAGTCAAAACTATATTTTCTATCGATAATATGGTAAATGAATATATATCAGTTTATGAAAGCGTCATAAAAAATAATTTTGCACTTGGTAAGAATTGAGATGACAGATTGAATACTTACCCTTATAAATTTATAGCAAAAGTGGAGCACAGCAGACTGAAAATTTTGATAATTGCCCATGAATTTTCTCCAATAAAAGGTTCCGAAAGTGCAGTGGGCTGGAATATAGTAACGAGATTGAGTACATATCATGATGTAACTGTTTTTTATGCGAGTGGAAGTCAATTTCGAAATACAAGCTATGTTGAAGTTATTGATGAATATTTTCAAAAGAATCCACCGATTGATGGTCTAAAATGTATTAACATAGACAAGCCTCTAATTTTTAAATTGATCGCAAAATTGAATTTTTTTTTTAGGAAATTAACTCCCATTGGATTACCTCCCTTGTATTATTGGGGATATAAGCATTGGCAGAAGTTTGCTTTGAAGAAGGCTAAGGAAATGCATAAGTTAATAAGTTTTGATATTGTTCATCAATTAACTCAAATTACTTTTCGTGAGCCTGGGTACATGTGGAGATTGGATATACCGTTTATTTGGGGACCAACAGGAGGAACGGCCACTTTTCCTAAAGCATTTAGAAAAGAGTTGTCAGTCTCGTCCAAGATTCTGGCAATTATGCGGTCGATGGGAAATCGCTATCAATTCAGGTTTGTGAAAAGAATAAGAAAGGCGAATAAAAAGGCCGCAGTCATTTATACTTTTTCTAAAAGTGATGCGGATAGGCTTAGAAAAAAGGCGAATGGAAAAGTAAAAATTATGTTAGATGTAGGGACATATCCTCATTCGAATACTTTAATACAATCGTCAGAGGGCAATAAGCTTCTAAAAGGCATTTGGTGTGGAAGACTGTCTGAGTATAAAGCACCTGATATTTTACTAAAGGCTCTTGGTTTAAGTGACAAAACGAAGAACAATATAAAGTTTATTATAATAGGTAAGGGTCCTCTTGAAAAACCAATGTCAGATCTGGCTAAAAAGCTCGGATTATATAATATCGAATGGATAAAAGAAGTAAGTCATGAAAAAGTTTTTGAATTAATGGGTGAATCTGATTTTTTTGTACACACTAGTATTCAGGAGGCAACTTCCAGCGTAATAACAGAGGCCCTGACAATGAGATTGCCAGTAATTTGCCACGATGCTTTCGGAATGAGTACAGCAATAGACGAAACCTGTGGGATAAAGATCCCATTTATTTCACCAGAAGAAAGTATCAAAGGCTTCCATCATGCTATGGAAAGTTTGATCTTGAGTAAAGATTTGCTTTATAAGCTTAAGGATGGTGCTCAGAGAAGATCAGCTGAAATTAGTTGGGATATTATGGCTGAGACAATAGCGGCTGACTATACAGAAATAGTAAACAGGCACAGGAATCAAATTGCTATTTCCTGATTTCAGTCGACAATTTTCAATTTCTAAACTTCTATTGTTTCTTTACATTATTGTATGAGCAAAATTCTTATTGTAAATTGGACATGGTATCCTTCTGGAGGGGATTGGACTTACATAGATAATATCTGCAGGTTTTATGAATCCAGAGGTCACGAGGTGATACCCTTTTCTATGAAGGACGACCGGAATTTTAATACTCCTTTCGCCAGATATTTTGTGTCAAACATTGATTATAAAAACCTCAACAGGAATAAAAACCCTATTTCGGCAGTTAAAGTATTTCGAAATTCGCTTTATTCAACGGAAGCCAAACGAAATATTAGGTTACTATTGGCTGAAAATAAAATTGATATTGTTCACCTGAATAATATTCATCATTACCTAACCCCTGGGAGTATAATACCGGAAATTAAAAAGCACAATATTCCCATATTATGGACATTGCATGATTATTCCATTTTGTGTCCTAATACCACATTTATCAGTAATAATAGGGTGTGCGAAAGATGCAAAGGAGAAAGATATTACAATTGTATTACCCACATATGTAAAAAGGGATCTTTTTTCGCCAGCTCGGTGGCGGCTATGGAGAGCTATGTAAACAAATGGCTCGATCCCTACAAATATGTTGACTGTTTTCTTTGTCCTTCCAGTTTTATTGCTGATAAGTTTATTCAATTCGGATACGATGAAAAAAAAATAATTGCGCTGTACAATCCTTTTGACGTATCCACTCTGGGAGGGATCTTACCACAAAAAAATACTAAGAGAAAATACATAGTTTATGTTGGCAATATTCTCAAGGTAAAAGGCGTATTTACATTAGTTGAGGCTGTAAAGGAGCTAAACACTGATTTATATGTAATTGGGGATGGTGAGGCATTGCCTGAGCTAAAAGATTTTGTCGAGAAAAATAACATTACGAATGTCTTTTTTCTTGGGAGAAAGCCGAAACAAGAAGCTTTAAGTTACGTAAAGGGAGCAGAATTTATGGTCGTACCCAGTGAATGGTATGAGAATCTTCCCTACTCTTTAGTAGAAGCATTATTATTAGCCAAGCCAGTATTAGGTGCACGCATAGGTGGTATTCCAGAATTGGTAATAGATGGAAAGACAGGTTATTTATTCGAACCAGGAAATAAGAAAGAAATTATTGCCAAATTAGGGTACATGCTTTCTTTGTCTGAAGACCAGCTTACTTTGCTTGGCAGAAATGCCTGCAAGCATGCAGGAGAAATAACAAATTATAGAAGGTTTGAAGAGAATTTGTCAAAAGTATTTACGGATTTGAAAGTTTCTCTTTAACAATTATAAATGAAAATCCTGAATAAAATAATTCAACGACTGGGTAAAGAAAATTATGAGGTAGATCCCACTATCTCATCACACGATATAGCAGTTATTCTTTGGGATAAGACCCTCGCTTTGGTAAGAGGATTGTGGATTAGAATTTGGCTACAAAAATCAGACGGGGTTTTACTGGTCGGCAGAAGGTGCAAAATAAGGCATTGTAGTAAGATTAAAACCGGAAGAATGATTCTTATAAGTGATAATGTGGAAATAAATGCATTATCAAAGCAGGGAATTATTTTAGGTGATAATGTCTCAATTCACAGAAACACAATAATTGAATGTACGGGTGTTTTACGAGAACTAGGTGAAGGACTTATTATTGGTAACAATGTGGGAATTGCGCAAAATTGCTTCATCCAAGTAAGAGGATGTGTTTCTATAGGTTCGAACGTTATGTTCGGCCCAAATGTGTCCATATTTTCCGAGAATCACGGGTTTGAAAAAACGGACATTCCAATGATTAAACAACCTACGGTAAGAAAAGGAGTTGTTATTGAAGATGATGTCTGGTTGGGAACCCAATCAGTGATACTAGATGGTGTAACGATAGGAAAAGGAAGCATAATTGCAGCGGGGGCAATTGTAAATATGGATGTTCCTCCTTATTCTATTGTCGCCGGGGTGCCTGCTAAAATCGTAAAATCGAGAATAATTACTTCTGAATTTCGTTAATACGTAACAATTTAGTTTTTATGACAAACGGAAAAGAGAAAATCTATTTAGCAGGATGTGGAGGCATGCTTGGGGAGGCCTTTTATACTCAATTCAAAGATGAATTTGAATTAAAATGTACCGATATTGATCTGAATGAGAAATGGCTAAGTTATCTTGACTTTAGGGATTATGATTCCTATCGCGATGATGTTTTACAATTTAAGCCTGATTATCTTTTTCACCTTGGGGCGTTTACCGATTTGGAATTTTGCGAGAAAAATGTTGTTGAAACTTATAGAACAAATACAATTTCAGTTGAAAATGCCTGTTACTTAGCGGATGAATTGAACATTCCACTTTTATATATAAGTACTGCCGGTATATTTGATGGGAGTAAGGAGTTTTATGATGATTGGGATTTGCCCAACCCGCTTGGGCACTACGCCAGATCTAAATACGCGGGAGAATTATTTGTAAAAGAGAATGTAAGGAAACATCTTATTTGCCGGGCAGGGTGGATGATGGGCGCTGGTCCAAAGAAAGATAAAAAATTCATCCAAAAATTAATGAAACAAATAAAGGAAGGCAAAAAGGAACTTTTTATCGTAAATGATAAAGATGGTACTCCAACTTATACTCATGATTTTGCAAAAAACGTTAAGGCGCTGTTGAATGGGAGATATTGGGGGCTTTACAATATGGTTTGCGGTGGACAAACGAGCCGTCTTGAAGTAGCTGAAACATTACTTGATATTTTGGAACTTCGCGAAAAAATAAAAATTCTTCCAGTACAGTCTGATTACTATAAGGATATATATTTTGCTCAGAGACCTGCCAGCGAAAGACTCATTAATTGCAAATTAGATATACGAAATCTCAATTTAATGAGAGATTGGAAAATAGCATTAAAAGAATATATTACTCATTATTACCACGACTATTTAGATTAATCAGTATGAGCGGATTAAGAATTGCTGCTTTTGGTTTTAGAACTCTTCCTCCCTGTGAAGGGGCTGCCGGCGCTGATAAATTTGCTATGGAACTATATCCAAGGCTGGTTCAGAGAGGTCATTCAGTCATTGGGTATAATAGACGATATCCAAAAGTGTTTGTAAAAGTCATAGATTACAAGGGCGTAAAAATTAAAACCTTTAAAACGGTAAGTAAGAAAGGTTTTGACACTTTTTTACATTCTTTAAAGTGCACATTTGATATTATTATTCACAACACCGCCGATATTGTCCATATTCAAAATGGTGGCAATAGTGTATGGGCTTTACCTCTGCGTTTTTTTGGGAAAAAGGTTTTCATTAGCCAGGATGGAATTGATTGGAAAAGAGATAAGTGGCCATGGTACGCAAAAGTATATTTGCAATTTTCTGCCTATATAACTGCCCACTTTCCCAATGAAGTAATATTTGATAATATCCTTGCTAAAAAATTATATGAAAAAAAGTTCAACAAAATCTTTCAATATATCCCTTTTGGAAGTGAGGTAGAAGAGGTTTCTGACGATGACAGCATTTTAAAAAAATATCAGCTAAGTAAGGGTGAATACTATTTATTTGTTGGGAGATTCATACCTGACAAGGGCTTACATTATCTGATTCCGGCATTCCTGAATTCAAAGTCAAATAAGAAACTTGTATTAGTTGGTGGATCCCCTAATCCTTCAATATATGAAAAGAAGCTGCGTGAAAAGGCAGTAAATAATAATATCGTATTTGCTGGATTTGTGTATGGGGGGGACGTTACCAGGTTAATGGTGAACTCGTTTTGTTATATTCAACCATCGGATGTAGAAGGGCTATCTCCTGTAGTACTCTCTGTAATGGGATTGGGTGTCCCATTGATAGTTAGTGATATACCCGAAAATGAATTTGCGGTTCAGGACACTGCTTTAAAGTTTCGGAAAGGAGATATTAACTCACTTACCGAAAGAATAAATTTTTCTGAAGAAAATTATCCTCTTTTGAAAGACCTTGCTACGAAAGCAAAGAGGCGGGCTTTGACAGAGTTTAATTGGGAAAAAGTTGCCGATGATCATATTAAAGTGTTTAGTCAAACAGGTAAACGTCTGAAAAAGGAACCAAAATAAACGTATTGATCATTTGACAAGAATTTGGTGTGTTTTGTCACAATTACGAGGATGAAATAATCTATTTATGAACCAGCCATTTTTTAAATTAACAAGATTTGCTTTTATTTTCCTGGATTTATTGATGGTTAACGCTGCCTTTGTAATTGCAAAAAATTTTCTTGCCACTAAAACAATTCCTACCCTGGAAGTTCAATATTTGTACCTGTTAATGTTTATGAATTTTTCCTGGATAATCTCTGGATGGTTATGTGCTATTTATTCTCAGAAATATATTTCGTCGTTTGAGCCATTTTGTGGCCAAACATTGAGGGCATATATTTACTTCCTTGCATTGGTCATGATGTATCTTTTCCTTTCCAAGCAACCCGATATTTCCCGATCATTCATACTGACGTTTTTCATTACTGCTTTAGTACTGATTTTTATAAATCGGTTAATCTACCTTTTCCTTTTTTATTATTTCCGCAACAGAGAAGACCTGACTAAAAAGATTGTGATCGTCGGTTACAATGATATGTCTAAACGTCTTGTTCAAAAGTTAGAAGAAGAACCAATAAATACCCAAATTATTGGATATTGTGAAGATGAGCAGGAAGTACACGAATTATCCAACTACCCTATTTTGGGAGGCCGTAAAAATGTTATTGAAGTATCAAAACAATTTGAAGTCACTGAAATTTTTTCTACAATATCTCCAGAGCAGGACGAATACATATATCAGCTGATACAAAAAGCTGAGCAGGCATGTATAAGATTCAAACTAGTTCCTAATTTCAATTTTTTTGCTAATATTCCTGTCTATATTGACTATTTTGGAAATATTCCGGTTTTATCGTTAAGGAGAGAACCACTTGAAGACGTTTCAAATAGAATCAAAAAACGTCTTTACGATGTAATTATTAGTTCACTCGTTGCTATTTTTATCCTTTCATGGCTTATCCCTCTAATTGGCATGTTAATATGGTTTGAGTCCGGGGGACCTATTTTCTTTGTTCAAAAGCGAAGTGGAAAGGATAATAAAGCGTTCGGCTGTTTGAAATTCAGAAGCATGAAGGTGAATAAGGAATCGCACACACTTCAGGCTTCCAGAAACGATCCCCGCATTACAAAAATTGGAAGTTTTTTACGGCGAACGAGTTTAGATGAATTCCCGCAGTTTTTAAATGTACTAGTGGGCCATATGAGTATTGTAGGACCTCGGCCGCACATGTTAAAGCATACAAATGATTATTCAGCCATGATTAATAAGTACATGGTTCGACAATTTATGAAACCTGGCATTAGCGGTTGGGCACAAGTAAATGGCTTTAGGGGCGAAACCCGGACCATGTGGGACATGGAAAAACGCGTTGAATACGATATATGGTATATGGAGAACTGGAGTCTTTGGTTGGATACCCGGGTTATATTTCTGACAATGTATAAGGTTTTTACTGGAGATATTAAAGGATATTGATTTTAGATATTATTTTAGAGCGCAATAATTATTGAAAAGTTTAAGCTATTTATTTTTTTCTTATACCTCTTAATCTTTAAAGCAATGTGCGGTTTTGTAGGAATTGTAAATAAGAGCCAGCTTGGAATTGATACCACTGTATTAAAAAAAATGGCATCGGTTATTAATCACCGTGGACCTGATGAAGAGGGTATGTTAGAAGAAGGACCATTAGGATTTTTCCATAAAAGGCTTTCAATTATCGATCTGTCTACAGGTCACCAACCTATGACAGTTGAAGATTGTACTATTGTCTTTAATGGAGAAATCTATAATTATATTGAACTTAAGGAAAATCTAAAGCGCAGAGGTCACCAGTTTTCGACTACTTCTGATACTGAGGTAATTCTTCATATGTATCTGGAACTTGGCGATAAATTCGTAAACCTCCTAAACGGAATGTTTGCTTTTATCATTTTTGATCGGAAAAAAAATCAATTATTTATTGCGAGAGATCATTTTGGAATAAAACCTTTATACTGGTACCATGATGAAGAAAAAATATTATTTGGAAGTGAAATAAAAGCTCTTCTTGCCCATCCTGATATACCTGCAATAGTTGATACCGAGAATTTGTACGAATATCTCACCTTCCAATTTGTAATGGGCGAGGGGACCATGTTTAAAAATATTTTCAAGGTTCAACCGGGTCACTTCATGACGTTGGATCTCAAATCCTGGAAAATCAATACGGTAAAATATTGGGAACCTGATTTCAAAACAGATCAATATCATACTGAAGAATATTTTATTGTTGAGCTAAGAAAGATTCTTCAAAAGACAATTTCACAACAACTACGAAGTGATGTTCCCATTGGGACATATTTAAGTGGGGGCCTTGACTCGTCATTTGTCACCATAATGGCCTCAAAGCTTGTCGATACAAAAATTAAGTCTTTCAGCGGCGCATTTAAAGAGGGCCCTGAATTTAACGAATTAGAGTACGCAAGGATAGCGGCTGAATCAGCAAACGCGGAGCTTTTCGAAGTCTTTCCTACCGAAGATGAATTTATTGATGTTCTTCCTAAATTAATTTATCATCTTGATGAACCTGTTGCAGGACCTGGTCTTTTCCCTCAATACATTGTTTCAAAACTGGCCTCTCAGCACGTCAAGGTAATACTCGGGGGGCAAGGTGGAGATGAAATATTTGGTGGTTATGCAAGGTATATGGTGGCTTATCTGGAGCAGGCAATAAAAGGTGCAATCTTTGAGTCAAATGAAGAGGAGGAGCACATTGTGTCCTTAAAATCAATCCTTCCAAACCTTCCTTCTCTTCGACAGTACATTCCTATGGTGAAAAGCTTCTGGAGTGATGGAGCTTTCGAGTCAATGGATCGCAGATATTACAATCTGCTTAATAGAATGGGTTCAACAAAGAATTTTTTGCACCCGGAATTTTTACGTCACCGTTGCGATGATACAATATTTCAGAGATTTTCGTGTTATTTCAACAACCCGGATACAAAGAGTTATTTTAATAAAATGACTCACTTTGATATGTTTGGAAGTCTACCAGGTTTACTACAGGTTGAAGATCGGGTGAGCATGTCTGTTTCTATAGAATCGAGAGTTCCGATTCTTGACCGGAGAATAGTGGACCTTATTTCCAGAATGCCGGCGAGAATGAAATTCAAAGGCGGTGAAATGAAATATTTATTAAAGAGAACAATAAAAGATATAATGCCGCCAAAGATCATGAATCGTAAAGACAAAATGGGATTTCCGGTTCCCCTGCATATTTGGTCAAAAAACAAAGCCAAACCGTTTATTCTTGATGTTTTATTGTCAAAAAGAGCGCAGGAAAGAAATATTTTGGATACAAAATACATTGAGAAACTCGTTAATTCTGAACAACCTTTCAGCAGAGGCCTGTGGGGGCTTTTGTCATTAGAATTATGGTACAATCAATTTATCGATAAATAAATTTTTAATCAAACAAATAGAATTTCAAATGGAACTAAAGCCAGCACCTATTCAGGAAAAAACATGGAAAATTGAAAAAATCGGAGTTATAGGGCCCGGTATTGTAGGAATGCCGATGGCTAGTATGTTAGCACATGCAAGAATTAAGGTCGGAACCGATCAACCGGCAAAGGTTGTGGTAGTTCAAAGAAACTCTGTGAATTCGGGATGGAAAGTCGATGCAATTAACAGTGGTAAATCTGTGATAGGAGGGATTGAACCAAATCTTGATGACATTACCCACGATTCAGTAAAAGCCGGCGTTCTTTCAGCCAGCTCAGATTTTTCTGTTCTTTCAGACGCGGATGTCATTCTTGTCTCAGTTCAGACAGATAAAAAGAAGTTTCGAGCCTGATTACGGACCGATGTTTGGAGCACTTGAAAAGTTAGGAGAGGCACTACAAAAGAAGCCAGCCTCAAAAACCCCGCTTGTAATATTTGAATCCACTTTAGCTCCAACGACCATGGATACTTTATTCAGGGAACACTTTAAAAAATATGGATTAGAAGAAGGAAAAGATATACTCCTGGGAAATAGCCCCAATCGTGTAATGCCGGGACGACTTGTAGAAAGAATTCAAAAATCAGATAAGCTGGCGGGAGGATTACATCCGGAAACGCCTAAGCTTATATCCAAACTTTATAAGCATATAGTAACAAACGGCGAAATTTTTCAAACAAATAGTTTGACAGCTGAGATAGTAAAGACACTTGAAAATGCTTACAGAGATGTGAGAATTGCTTTTTCTACGGAAATAGTAAGATACTGTGATGATAACAATATTGATTTTTACAATGTAAGAGAAAAAGTAAATAATATGCTTTCTCAATCGGATGCTGCAACAAAAGATCCTAATGCAGTACCAAGCGGCGGTTTATTGATCCCAATGCTCGGTGTAGGGGGGCATTGTTTACCCAAGGATGGGATTTTACTTTGGTGGAGAAATATCCAAACAGGGATTGATACTTCAAATAGTCTTATTCTTGCGTCAAGATTGATTAACGATGAGTCACCATCACATACTTTTATCCAGGCAGAAAAAGTTTTTGGAAATCTTCGGGATAAAGAAATCGCTCTTTTAGGGGTTGCCTATCGCTTCAATTCGGAGGATACGCGTAATTCACCAACTCTCACATTGGCAAACTATCTTAGAGATAATGGCGTAAAATATATTATGCATGATCCTTATGTTAAATCCGATGATCAGAATCTTCTAAAATACAACCAACAAAATAATTTTACACAAGACATTAATAAAGCACTTGAAGGAACTGATTATATTTTTATGTGCTCTGCACACAAAGAATATATTGACAATTTTGAAAAGATAGCTTCAGGTAAAAGCATCAGGGGAGTTGTGGATGCCTGTAATATTTACAAAAGAAAACAGTTTGAAAATAAATCAATAAAATATACAGGTGTTGGCAGAGGCATGGAAGAACCTTCTAAGGATTTTGTTGATTTTGTGTACAAAAGTTTCCAGGCTATGGAAAAGGGATTAGCCATCGAGCTTTTGAATCTTATCAATTTTTACAATACTAATTATGCTTATGATGATTATAATAAAGTAAAATTTGCTGATGTACAACGATTAGCAAAAACATGTTCAACGGGCTGTGAGATTGCAGACGTAGATAAAATTGAAGCGGTGCCTGTTTATAATGGTTTTTCAAGCAGTCTTGTACAAAAGGCATTTCTGCTTAATAAATCCTTTTCCGGATGAAAATATTTTCAATCGTAGGTGCCCGTCCCCAGTTTATAAAGTTGGCCCCGCTATCATCGGCCTTAACAGGTATACATGAAGAATTAATTGTTCATACCGGGCAACATTATGACTATTTGATGTCTGAAAAAATTTTCATTGATCTTGGAATTAGAAAACCGGATATCCATTTAGGTGTTGGTTCCGGAAGCCAGGCGTCACAAACGGGTGAAATGATGATAAAGCTGGAATCAGCTATGGTTGAAAAGGAGCCTGATGTTGTGATAATTTTTGGCGACACAAATTCTACACTTGCAGGAGCGATAGCTGCATCTAAATTAAATGTCCCCATTGTGCATATTGAAGCGGGTTTGAGAAGTTATAACAAGGATATGCCGGAAGAAATAAATCGTATCGTATCTGATCATGTTTCAAAATATCTTTTTGCACCGACTCAAGCATCTGTAGATATTCTTAAAGGAGAGGGGCTTGAAAAGAATACATATTTTACCGGGGACATCATGGTGGATACTATGAAAAATAATATCCAGATCGCTCTGAAAAAATCCTCTATAATATGTGATTTGAAGCTTGAAGGTGTAGATTATAATTTATTGACTCTTCATCGAAGTTATAATGTCGATAGAATTGATGTGTTGAGACATTTGCTGGGTGAGTTAGGGGAATTGAATGATAAAATTATTTTTCCTGTTCATCCAAGAACAAAGAAAATGCTTGGGGAATTTTCTTTTTCGATACCGTTGAATATTATGATTACAGAGCCGCTAGGATATTTAGATTTTATCAGACTTGAATATTCGTCTAAGAAGATAATTACCGATTCGGGAGGCATTCAAAAAGAAGCTTATATTTTACAAAAGCCATGCATTACTCTACGTACAGAAACGGAATGGGTGGAAACTGTAGAAGAAAAATGGAATTTATTAATTAATCCGGCTGACAAGATGATTGCTTCTAAAATTTCTTCATTTAAAAGGCCTGCGCAACAAAACCAAATTTTTGGTTCGGATGTAACTCAAAAAATGGTTACTATTATCAACTCTATGAATTAATTATGGGAGAGCAAAAATCCTGGGCAATAATTGGGGGCGGCATTATGGGAATGACCCTGGCTTTAAGACTTTCACAAAGAGGATATAAGGTTACTATTTATGAGTCTGCCGACAAGGCGGGAGGTCTTGCCAGTTCATGGGAGATGAACGGGGTTATATGGGATAAATATTATCACGTTATCCTCATGTCTGATTTGAATACAAGAAAGATTCTTGGCGAAATAGGGTTAGAAAAAGATTTAAAATGGGTTGAAACAAAAACGGGATTTTATTCAAACGGGAAGTTATATTCCATGTCAAATCTTGTGGAGTTCTTCAAATTTCCACCGATCAACATCATCGACAAGTTCCGATTGGGACTCACAATTTTTGCTGCTTCCAAAATAAAAAACTGGCAACGACTGGAAAATATTCTGGTTGCCGATTGGCTCATTCGATGGTCAGGAAAGCGAGTTTTTGAAAAAATCTGGCTTCCTTTATTAAAAGCAAAGCTTGGTGATAATTATAAAGATACTTCAGCTGCATTTATCTGGGCAACTATTCAACGCATGTACGCTGCTCGGAAAAGCGGTCTCAAGAAGGAAATGTTTGGATATGTAAGTGGAGGGGGGTATGAAAAAATCAATTCAAAATTTATTGAGCATCTTGCACAAAAAGGTGTTTGCGTCAAATATAATTCAAAAGTGACTTCTGTCGGGAAGAAGGGAGGATTACTGGAAGTAAAACTGGCCAACAATCAATCACAACTTTTCAATCATGTAATATCTACACTTCCCTCCAGGATATCTGTTTCAATAGCTGAAGAGCTTAATGAAAATGAAAAAAAACAACATCAGGATATTAAATATTTGGGTGTTATATGCCCGTCGATAATGCTTAAAAAACCTATTTCGCATTACTACGTTACCAATATAACGGAAGACTGGACACCTTTTACGGGCATAATTGAAATGACGGCACTTATTGATAAGTCTGAAGTGAAAGGTAATAACCTGGTGTATCTTCCTAAATATGTAAATCCAAATGACCCTTTGTTTGATACTAATGACGCCAATATCAAAAAAACTTTTCTTGAAGCTTTATTTAAAATGTATCCGGATATTTCTGAGAAAGATCTTTTGTTCTGGGGAGTATCTAAGGCACATATCGTTTTTACATTACCGACATTAGATTATTCAAAAAAACTGCCCGGCATATTTACTTCACTTGATAACTATTACATCATTAATTCCGCGCAAATTATTAATGGGACTCTTAACGTAAATGAAACGATTCAAGTAGCGGAAAATAAATTAAAAGAAATATTAAATGGTAAAGGTTAAAAAGAAGCGAATGGCCTGTGTCTCGCTTGATCTCGACAATCAATGGTCTTACATGAAAATCCATGGAGATGAGGGCTGGGAAAAGTATCCATCTTATCTTGACATTTTTATTCCGCATATATTGGACGTACTAGATGAACTGAATCTGAAGATCACCTTTTTTATTGTTGGAAAGGATGCTGAATCGGAAGAGAATCAAAAATATCTTAAGATGATTACGGACCGGGGACATGAAACAGGTAATCATTCCTATCATCATGAGTCATGGCTTCAAACATATAGCTATGATAAAATAAAAGAAGAAATAATTTCCGCAGAAGATGCAATCAGCAATGTAACGGGGCATAGACCGATTGGTTTCAGAGGCCCCGGTTTTAGCTGGAGTGCGGATTTACTTGAAGTATTGCGAGAAAGAGAGTATTTATATGATGCTTCGACTTTGCCTACATGGCTTGGTCCATTTGCCAGAATGTATTATTTCTGGAAGTCTGATCTTTCAAAAGAAGAAAAAAAGGGACGCAAAGAACTATTCGGGAAATTCAAAGATGGGTTACGCAGTAATAAGCCATACTACCATCATTTAAAGGATGACAAAAAACTTCTGGAAATTCCGGTAACGACGACTCCGGTTTTTCGGATACCATTTCATTTAAGTTATTTGATTTATCTGGATGGAATTTCACCTTTTTTAATGAAAGCATATTTAAAATCAGCAATTTTTCTTTGTAAACTCACATCAACAAGGCCCAGCTATTTACTGCATCCACTTGATCTCATCGGCGGGGATAAAATTGAAGCGTTAGCTTTTTTCCCAGGCATGAATTTGAAAACTGAAAGGAAAGTGAGAGTTTTTAAATATGTTATCAGAACCTTGCAAAAACATTTTGAGCTAACAAATATGTCGGAATTTTCAAACAATATTTTAGTTAACCTGAACTAGAGTCGTAAATGAAAAAATAATTCATCCATTAATCTTTAACATAAAAGAAAGTATATTTAGAAATATGGATTCACCTAATAAAGTATTCATAAGTATTGTTCTACCGTGTTATAATGAAGAAGCGATTCTTGAAGCAAATGTGAACAAAGTTATTGAGTACATGAACAATAAGTCGTCAAAATATCAATGGGAAATTCTTTTGATTAACGACGGGAGCAAAGATAAAACTGCTGTCATAGCAGACGGATTGGCAAATCACCTTGATAATATCAGGGTAATTCATCATCCGGTCAATCTCAACTTAGGGCATGCATTACAAACAGGTTTTCGTAATGCTAAAGGTGAAATAATTGTGGTATTAGACATTGACCTTAGCTATTCAGAGAAGTATATAGAAGAAATGGTCGACAAACTTATTGAATCCTCTGCGGATATAGTAGTGGCTTCACCTTATATGAAAGGTGGTAAAGTAACTGCGGTGCCGTTTTTAAGAAGGATTATGAGCAAATGGGTAAATAAGTTTATGAGAATGTCCGCTCAAGATAAATATTATACTTTCACCGGCATGGTCCGGGCATATCGGAAAAGTTTCATAAGAACCCTGAATCTTAAAACAAAGGATTATGAAATTAATCCCGAAATCATGTACAAGGCAATGATCTTAAGAGCGAGAATTGTTGAAATACCAGCTCATCTGGACTGGACTGAACAAAACAAATTTTCCGGGAAGAGAACATCAGGTATGAGAATAGTTAGAGGTTTTTTTTCAGGGATCATGTCGGGATTTATTTTTCGTCCATATATCTTTTTCATCGGTATAGGTGCGATATTAATGTTGCTATCGTTATATGAACTAGTTTGGCTTTTGCATGATACACTGGCTGATATAAAACTGGCAAGGCTGCAATCGCCCGGAACGGACGATCCTTTTTCCTATAGCCTTTACCTTCAGTTTAAAAAGAACCCGCAATCTTTTATTGTAGGCGGGATTACCTTTATAGCTGCTATCCAGTTTTTAAGTCTTGGCTTTTTATCCCTTCAAAGTAAAAGATACTTTGAAGAATTATTTCATCTTAATACATCAATAAAAAAGCAAACGGAAGATGCGAAAGACGTCTTATAGAAAATTATGAATGTTAGCATATATAGCAAACCCAAATATCTTGAATAAAATACTTCGAAAAGCAAATGCAAATCTCTAAACTGAGAAAAAATCCTTTTTTGATTTTTTCTCCATTTTTATTATTGTTTATTGCATACGTATTAGTTTTCATGACGGATGGTGTTTCGGGTGATCAGCCGAGATATTTAATGTACGCACATAATCTACTTCATGGATTTTATTCACCACCGGCACCAAATATAGATTTGCGAAATGGACCGGGCTATCCTATCATATTAATGCCTTTTGTTGCACTCGGTTTGCCATTTGTTTGCATAACCCTTTTAAATGCCATTACACATTATTTATCAATTGTTCTTCTTTTTAAAGCTTTGCGACAAGTAGTCTCATTCAGGTTGGCACTAATCGTGAGTTTGTTCTGGGGATGTTATTATATCGGATATCAATACATGTCAACAATTTCCTATGAACCATTTTCAATCTTCCTGGTCTCCTTGCTGATCTATTGTTTAACGACAGCATTTGTTTCAACGGACGCCCGCAGGACAAAAGAGTATGTTTATTTTTCGGGTTTGGTCCTGGGATATCTCGTGTTAACAAAAGTGATCTTTGGGTATGTCCTGTTTTTTTTCCTGCTTGTCGGCGGCATTATGTGGCTACTAAAAAGAACTGTGCCTAATTACAGGAAAGGGATATTGATAATCCTAATTGCCTGCGTTACTACTTTGCCTTACCTTGCCTACACCTATCATTTAACGGGACGGGTTTTTTATTGGGGTACGGGCCAGGAGAATTTGTACTGGATGACCACGCCATATGAAGATGAATACGGCGACTGGAAAGGTGATCTTACCCGTGGAACTGTTGGAATGGGCAATTACAACGTCGTTGATGCGGGTGATTCTTTAGTGGCCCATCATGGAAAAGACTTTGAAGAGATTGGAAATACGCGGGGGCTGGAGCGTGATGATGTGTTTAAAAAAATTGCGGAAAGGAACATAAAGGAACACCCGGCTAAATATGCAAAGAATATTTTTTATAATATTGGGAGGATCCTTTTTCATTATCCTTTCTCTTATGCCGTGCAGCGTTCAAAAATATTGTTTGTATTTCCATTGAATGGGATCTTATTAACCATGATCCTGGTCTGTATTGTTCCAACAATAAGAAATTGGAGAAAAATTATCTACTCGATACGATTCTTATTATTTTTTAGTTTGCTGTACCTGGGCGCTTGTTCTTTAATCTCTTCTGAAACACGTGTGTTTACATTGATCGTTCCGGTGTTGCTTTTTTGGTTTGCTTATATCATCCACAGGTCCGCGAAAATTAATCTTAAGTTTTTTGAAGACAAAAACTAATGTAAGGCTTGTGGGTTGATATTGGACAAAGCATATAAAACTATAATTCTAACCCCTATAATATGAATCAAGATAAAGAGTCACAAAAATTTGTTGAAATCCATCGAAACATCTTGAAAGATTCGGGTGTTGAGTTACAACCCGGATCTGATAAAGTATTAGACTTTGGCTGCGGGGCAGGCAAGGAGGTATATTTTTTCAGGAAAATGGGGTACAAGGCATATGGTTGTGACATTGATAGTTTTTTCGACGCCACGCAGATCAAATGCAATGAGGAACGGCTTGTCGAACCAGGTGAAATCATTTTCAAAAAGATCGACATGGCCAATTACAGGATCCCATATGAATGATGAATCTTTTGATTATATTTTCAGCAACCAGGTTTTTGAGCATGTTCAAAATTATCCCGAGGCACTGGCTGAAATATACAGAGTTTTAAAACCTGGTGGTTGCAGCTTGCATCTTTTCCCATCAAGGTACCGGCCTATTGAAGTCCACGTATTTGTTCCATTTGCGGGGATTTTTAGGGGATAAAATTACCTAACCTTTTGGGCCTTTTGGGGCATAATAAATTCGTATCAAAAAGGATTCGGGTTTAAAAAAGTAGCCAAGACTAATTATGAATATCTCAAAAACAAGACTACTTATTATACCAAAACAAAGATCAATGACCTCGTTCTTAATCAATTTAAAAATGCATATTTTGTTGAAAAATATTTTATTAAGTATGGGGGTGGGCGTCTTCAACATCTTTACTGGCTCACAAAGAAACTTCCTTTCATTGCAACATTGATAAGAACTTTTCATACAAGAGTAGTTTTTTTTAGAAAATTACCGGGGAATTCTATTCATTGAGTGTAGGCAACAGCGCGTAAGTACGCAGTACAAAATAAAGGGTCTCAATTAATTGAGACCCTTTATTTACTCTGTGCAATTCAGGTTACTTAATAATCTTTATATTCTGTACTTCCGATCTATTCTTTAAAGTTAATAGATAAATGCCTTTTGAAAAGTTTGTCATATCAATCATATTGGTACCACTGATCATTTTTCCACTATAGACCATTTTTCCTGTATTGTCAAACAACTTGGCAGTTGTTACATTGTCCCGGGCATTCGTAATGTTGACATTTAATTTATCTCTTACAGGGTTGGGATAGACAACTATTTCACTCTTATTACAATTAAGGTTCATTGCAATGGTTTTGCTATAATCAAAATTACCATTGAGGTCCTTCATCTTTAACCGGTAAAATAGTTTGCCTTGTGCAGGAGTGCTATGCGTGAATGAATATTGCTTGCTCATTGGATTTGCCGGTAATGTTGAAAGCGTTTGGAAGCTGGATCCGTTAGTGCTGTATTGAACTTCATAATCCTGGAAACTTGATTCTACGCCGGCTGTCCAATCCAGGTTGACGATGCAGTTATTCACCCTGGCATTAAACGAATTTAATTTTACGGGTAAGGCTATTAAGGTAGAACAATTTGCCGCTGTCAATCCAAGCCCTCCCAATGTAGGAGTTCCAACTGTAAAACTGAAATTAGGAAAAGCAGGATCACCAGTAGCGTCAGTACCATTGTTATTTATAATGATCGCAATTGCATAATATTCACCAGCAACTAAAGTTAAGGGGGCACCATCAATGCCTGGGCCGGATGGAATACCCAAATTATTTGCTCCACTGCACCTGACTTCTATCCATCCCGTCCGATCGATTGGGCAGGTAATAGCTGCTAATGTAGGAGCGGTGTTACCCATATCAAAAACGGACCAGTCAATGTCCAGTGGAGCAGCACCACCTGTAGGTCCAAATGTCTGTGCATAATCCTGTGTCGGACCGTTGGCGGGATCAACAAAAACAAATTGCCAGAAAATCTGATTGTAGGTTCCTCCGCTATAGCAGCTCCCCGGAAAACCGCCGGATAGTGCGGGTAAAGCATTATCAGTAGTTTGTGTACCATAGTTTCCGGCACATCCTAAAACAACACAGGAATCAGCCTGCGAAAAGACTTTTCCCACAGAAAAGAAAGATAAAGCCGCCAAAAAAGTAAAAATCCTTTTCATAAAAAAATTGTTTGAAATTTTTAATAAACTACTTTTTTCATAGAAGCTTTGTTATGCTTCATTAAAAACTACCATCAAAATTTATATATTATTTAGGAGGAGAAAATTGCCCCTTACAGACTTTTAATGGTTTCGTAGGCAACCTAACCATCCTACAGGGAGGATTACAATAAGCCAAATATACGCCAATTTATATATCCGTTTATTTGAATTTTCGTAGTCATTTAATTGAAGAGGAACAAAAAGTTGCAGCAAATGAAGTGCCGAAAGATTTTTATAAGATCATTTTTTAAAGCAGCGTGGTTATGAAGCCACTCTCGCAAATGTCAATTTTGGATATTTGCTCTTAATACTTTTCTTTTTTCGTGTTGTCTAATCACCGCCTGTTTATTTCATAATCCCTAATTTTACTCCTTTATCTGTAGAAAAATATGCCATCTAACGCAAACAGGCAGTTTCTTGATTTCGAAAAGCCAATTAAGGATCTAATTGAGGAAGTTGAAAAATTAAAACATACCGCCGAAAAGACAAAGGTGGATATGGGGGATGCCATCCAAAAACTGGAGGCCAGCATCCTTGAAAAGAGAAAGGAAATCACTCAACATCTTACTCCCTGGCAAAAAGTTCAATTAAGTCGTCATCCCGATCGCCCGTACACTTTAAAATATATTGCAAAGATGACCACCAACTTTGTTGAGCTTTATGGTGATAGAAATGTAAGGGATGATAAAGCTATGGTCGGTGGTTTCGCTTCATTGGATGGGCAAACGGTGATGATAATCGGTCAACAGAAAGGTATCAATACAAAGACCAGGCAAATGCGCAATTTCGGAATGGCCAACCCGGAAGGTTACAGAAAGGCTCTTCGGCTGATGAAGCTCGCAGAAAAATTCAATAAACCCATCATTACTCTTATCGATACTCCCGGCGCCTATCCGGGCCTCGAAGCAGAAGAACGCGGACAGGGCGAGGCTATCGCAAGAAACATCTATGAAATGATTCGGCTGGAAGTGCCTGTGGTCTGTGTGATCATCGGGGAAGGAGCCAGTGGCGGAGCATTGGGAATTGGGGTTGGCGATCGTGTGTATATGATGGAAAATACCTGGTATACAGTTATCAGCCCGGAAAGTTGTTCATCGATTTTGTGGCGTAGCTGGGAAAAAAAGGAAGTAGCGGCCGAACAATTAAGACTGACTGCTGAAAAAATGCTTAGTTTCAGATTGATCGATGGAATTATTGACGAACCCGATGGTGGTGCCCACTGGGATTATGACCAGGCCGCACAAATCTTAAAATCGTTTTTGTTGCCTGTTCTGGAAGATCTAAAAAAATTTTCTCCCGAAGAGCGGGTCAAGCGACGGATAGAGAAATTTGGCAGCATGGGATTCTGGGAAGAAGAGATGTAGTTTTCTTATTGTGCCGGCGCTTGAATAACTATTTAACTTCTGTTGCGTCGCACTCTTGTACTTTTGCAAGTCTATTCAACAATTGTCAATTTAATCATTCAATATAAAAATGTTTTTGCAGGAAAAATTTCGGGGAACCGGTATTGCAATAATCACCCCATTTAATGCTGATGGAAGTATTGATTGGAACAGCTTTCGTAATCTTATTAATTTCTGGATCGACGGAAAAGTTGAATACCTCGTCGTTCTCGGAACCACAGGCGAAAGCCCAACTGTTCATGGTGAAGAAAAACAAAAAGTTTTTTCATTTGTCAATGAAACGGCTGCAGGCCGCGCTCCACTCGTTGCCGGTATAGGAGGTAATGATACCAATGAAGTTTTGCATGGCTTTAAAACTTTTGATTTAAAAGGATATGATGCCATTCTCTCTGTTTCTCCGGCTTACAACAAGCCGAACCAGGAAGGAATTTTTCAACATTATAAAATGTTGGATAGCCACACACCACTTCCAATTATTATGTACAATGTTCCCGGTCGCACGGGACAGAATGTAGCCGCCGATACACAGGTAAGAATTGCCCGCGAGTGTAAAAATATTTTCGGAACCAAAGAAGCCAGTGGTGACTTTAGCCAGATAATGTATATCATTAAGAATAAGCCGAAAGACTTTATGGTTATAAGCGGTGATGATCTGATTACATTACCCATGATCGCCTGCGGGGCTGACGGCCTCATCTCAGTAGTTGCAAATGCTTACCCGAAAGAATATTCTGAAATGGTTCGTTTGTGTCTCTCTGGAAAATTTAGTGAGGCATTGGTACTACATTATAAATACACAGACATTATATCATCGATGTTTGTGGAAGGAAGTCCTAGTGGCGTTAAAGCTTATTTGGCACAAATGGGACTTTGCAGCGACAGTGTTCGTTTGCCGGTATGGCCCGTTAGCGAAAAGCAACTGAAAAGAATTATTGAATTGATGAAAAATGTCTGATCTCAAAACGGTATTCCTAAATTCACATACGAGAGCACTTTTTTAAATTGATCGCTATACATTACACTTATTTGCAACGGGCCTAAATAATGAATGGCCAGCGTCAATCCATACCCGCTGAGAAACCTTGCATCTTTCCATTCTTTGTTGCCTGCAAAATCATAAGCTCCCATATTAAAATGGGCCAAAAGATAAGCGTTCGAAAAAAGACGATATCGCAGAGATATACGTGCCGCGAATATGCTGTTTGTATTTACGGTAGCTTCATGCAACCCCACGAACAGAATTTGATTTCTGAAAGTACTGGTCATACCCCCGGTAAAATAGCCGTTTGATAAATTTTCTTTTTTTAAAAAATTTATTCCCATCTGTGTTTGCGTAAGTAAATTAAGCCGTTTAACAAGCGGGATATAATGTTCAATATTGAAATTGATATGAGCAAAGTTTTCGTTTCCAAGACCCATTGAGTCAAGATTCATCACCGCTTGCCCATGATTGGAAACTTCAAAGTCAGGTTGTTGGTCATACAAATAACCCGCCTTTACTTCAATCCTGGTTCCTTTTTCAGGATAGATCGAATTTGTCAACGTGTTGAATTTGCCGACGACATATGAGTTGAGAAAAGTTGTTTTTCCTCTTATTTGTAAAACAGAAGCATGGTCCGGCTTATAGTGTAAAACTTCAAAACTGCTGCCTATCCCGAAAAATAGTTTTCTCTTTGATGCGGTGCCAAACAAAATATCTCCTTTTAAATTGGCAAGCTGGTAGATGGCTTGTTTTGTAAAGTTTGTGTACAGAGGGAAATTGTTAAGAATATCTCCAAGGATGGTAGCTGTTACCGATCTGTTTTTTTCAACCCCAAATAACTGAAGATGTTCGGCCCGGAATTTCATGTTATCCCCCATATTCACCGTTAGCATGCTTCGCGAATATTGATTCAATAAATTTCGTGCAGTGATATTGGCTACCAATCCTACTCCCTGGAAACTATTATAGTTTAAAATGAGCTTGATGAATGTCAAAGGATTTTCGACGACATCATAAACAATTTTTGCCGTGCCGTCGGGTTGCGGTTGCAGAGAGTAAGTGATCCGGCTGTAGTAGTTGGTGCCGAAAGCTTTTCGAATGCCTTCCGCAAGTTCTTCTGGTGTGTATGACCGGTTTCTTATTATTTTATTTCTTTGAAAGAAAAATTTAGCCGTAGTAGCCTTCAATCCCCGCACTTCATAGTCGCTGATTTTTACAGATGCGGGCCGAACAAACTTAGGTCTCCCGGGTTCCGGTCCGTAAATAGCGTCCAGTGAATCTTTTATTCTTTTAAATACCGGGTAGAACTTTTCTCCTTCTTCAATTCCTGCTTTAATGATTTCATCTGTGGAAGAAAAATCACTTGTTCCATAGCCCTTCAACCGATGAAAAATATAAACGTTGCAAAGTTTTGTTTCCTGTTTCAGATCTTTATCTTCCTGGAAAGATGTAACCTGGGTAATGACTTCAAACAGGTCGTTGATTTTTTCAGTGGTTAACAGATCGCCGGAAACGTTACTGCCGATCACAAAATCCGCTCCCATTTCCATTACATTTTTCACAGGAAAATTTCTTACAATTCCCCCGTCTACCAACTTCAGACTGTCCCATTCCACCGGCCGGAAGATGGATGGTATAGACATGCTGGCCCGAACAGCCGATACAATTTCTCCATGTTTTAATGCAACGGGTTCACCCGTAGAAATATTTGCTCCAATGCATTGAAACCCTCTCGGGAATTTTGAAAAATCTTTTGTTGCATATACCGGGAAAAATAATTCACTGAACTTAAGCCATAACTCCTGCGATTCAAGCACACCTGACAATTGAAATTTTTTGTTTTTTCGGGGAAGCTCCACAGCATATTTTTGGTATTCATTTTTTTCTTCCATAATAAAAGACTGCAATGAGGCCCGGTTAGTGAATAACATATCCCAGTCGATATGTTTTGCAATTTGTTCTATTTCTTTTCCGGAATAACCGGCTGCATACAGTCCGCCTATCACACTTCCCATGCTTGTGCCGGTAACATAATCAACATTAAGACCTGCAGAATCAAGAGCCTTCAATACACCAATGTGTGCAAGGCCTCTTGCGCCTCCGCCGCTTAAAGTCAATCCGATTTTTGGACGTCCTGGTGAAGAAGTGACCTTCAAAGAAACTTGTTGTTGAGCTAAGCAGAGGAATGGCAAAAAAAGTTTAATAGCAGAAAGCAGTATCTGTTTCATAAATGGTGGAGCAGTTGGTTCGACACTTAAGGTAAACAAAATTTATAAAAATCATGAAGCGTAAATTTTCTTTACTTTGAATTATGACCAGGCAAACAATTGTTTCAATTGTTTTTTTAGCATTAGCGTATTCCTCTTTAGCCCAGTATACGGTGCATATTTCCATTGATTCACTTCCTCAATTTTCTTCTCCCGATAGTAATTTATATTTAGCCGGGTCATTCAATGGCTGGAATCCGAAGGATGAAAATTTCGTTTTGCAAAAAAATGGAAAGGGAAATTATTTCATTGAGAAAAAGTTTGAAAGAGGTATTTATGAATTTAAAACGACGAGAGGTGGCTGGGATAAAGTAGAATGCAAAAAAAATGGCGTTGATATTGCTAATCGTGTTTTTGAACTTTCGTCTGATACGACAATCAATATAGCAATCGATGGGTGGGCAGACCAGGTTTTAAAGAAAAGCCGGGTCAGTACCGCAAGCAGGAACGTTCAGATTATCGATACCGCTTTTGTAATACCGCAACTAAAACGAACAAGAAGAATTTGGATCTATCTGCCGCCGGACTATTTGAGTTCTCAAAAAAAATTTCCGGTTTTATATATGCAGGATGGACAAAATGTTTTTGATGCATTAACAGCTTATGCCGGCGAGTGGGGTGTTGATGAAACATTGGATTCGATTGGCTCTCACAGCAAAGAAATTATTGTAGTGGCAATCGATCACGGCGGTGCAAAAAGGATCAACGAATATTGCCCTTATGATATGGAGAAATATGGAAAAGGAGAAGGTGATCTGTATCTTGATTTTTTAGTCAATACTTTGAAACCTTTTGTCGATAAAAAATACCGGACGCTTAAAGACAGGCAGAATACTTTCATTGCCGGCAGTTCAATGGGAGGATTGATATCAATGTATGCGGTGTTGAAATATCCGAATGTGTTTGGAGGAGCAGGTGTTTTTTCGCCGGCATTTTGGATAGGTCCGAAAATTTTTGATGATATCCGGAAGAAGGGTAAAGAGGTTAATTCAAAAATTTATTTTTATTGCGGCGGCCAGGAAGGTGAAACGATGGAACCTGATATGGAAAAGGCCTTTGAAGAAATGAGAGAAGTTTCCAACTCGAGAATGATAAGCAATGTAAGACCGGATGGAAAACATTCCGAATCGGCGTGGAGAGAAGAGTTTCCTCTTTTTTATTTATGGTTGATGGCGAAATAGTTCAACTGTTGACGAGTTCCAACGTTTACAAGTTATGTCTCAAAAAAACAACGGAACTTTGAAACTTGTGAACTTTCAAATTTTATAAGTGACTCCTTCCAGGGCAAGTTCGGTATTTAAAAAAACTTCTCTTGCTTCCTGTTCAAATTCTTCAAGTGTATCATACTTGCTGCTGAAATGCCCGATGAGTAATTTTTTTACGTTCGCTTTTTTAGCAATTAATGCCGCCTGTTTCGAAGTGCTGTGAAAACGTTGATCAGCTCTTTCTCTAAGGGCATCGAGATAAGTGGTTTCATGATAGATCAGATCTGCATTTTCTATATGCGGAATGATCGATTCATCATACTTTGTGTCGGCGCAAAAAGCATAGGTCTTGCCGGGTGGCACAGCTTCAGTTACCCAATCTGATTTTACAACATTGCCATCCGGCTTTATAAAATCTTCCCCGTTTTTTAATTTATCATAAAAGGAAACGGGTATACCATATTCCCCTGCTTTTTCAGGAAGTAATTTCCGCTTATTCTTTTTTTCATGAAAAGAAAAACCATAGCATTCGATCCTGTGAGTGGTGGGGAAACATTTCACAGTAAATTTCTCTTCATCCACCAATACTTCTTCTTTGGTAATTGTATGAAAGAATAATTGATAAGGAAGAATAGTACTTGCCACTTTCAATTGCCATTCTATGATTTCCTGCAAAGGAGATGGAGCATACACATGCAGATCCTGGAGGTGGTTCAATAATCCAAAACTATTTATAAGACCAACCAGGCCGAAATAGTGATCGCCATGAAGATGTGAAATGAAAATATGGGAGATCTTGCTGCGCCGGATTTTATATTTGATCATTTGTATCTGGGTACCTTCGCCGCAATCAACCAAAAAGAGATTGCCATTCATAGTCACTACCTGGCTGGTAGGATGACGATCAAAAGCCGGAACTGCCGAGTTATTTCCAAGAATTGTAACACCGAGCATGGGTAAAATTAAAAAGTAAAAAGTCAAAATTGAAAAATTAACCGACTGCTTTCGTTTTGGCTTATCTGAATTTTGTAAGAGTATTTTCAATTTGCCCAAGATAACCTGATCCAAAAAGATTTAAATGAATAAGCAATGGATAAAGGTTGCAAACATCCCATTGCTCGTTATAATTGGATGGGAATGGAAAATGATAGCTATATGACTCATAAAATTGCCTGTCAAATCCTCCGAACAAAGTTGTCATCGCGAGGTCGATGCTGCGATGACCAAAGTAAACAGCAGGATCGATTAAAACAGGTTCGGAATTTTGACTGCACATGTAATTGCCGCTCCAGAGATCGCCATGAAGAAGGGAAGGCTTTTCTTCATTAAATACTTCCGTCAATTTTGGATAAAGAATCTCAAAAGCGGAAAGATGTTTTGCCTGCAGTAGTTTTTTTTCTTTTGCCAGTTCAATTTGTGGTTGAAGTCTTGATTTAATAAAAAAATCAATCCAACTTTTTTGCCGGCCATTTGTTTGTGGCAAAGCACCCATGTAATTGTCTTCAATAAAGCCAAAATGCGAATGGGTCACATGATGCAGTGCAGCTAACTGTTCTCCAAACTGCTTCCAGAATTTTTCGGTTTTAACTCCCCGGTCAATCCATTGCAGCAATAAAATCTGGGAGTTGTCAACTTCAACGCAGACAATTACAGCAGGCACATGAATTAGTTTTTGTTTGCCAAGAAACTCCAACCCGGTTTTTTCTTTTAGAAAAAATTTGGGAAACTTTTGAGCCGAATTTATTTTCAAAAAGAAATTGATATTATGATTAATCGTAAGCTGGCAGGCATCGTTAATGGAGCCGCCGCCGACTGAATGAAATTGAAATGACGAAATTTTCAAACCCAGTTTGTCAGAGAGAAAATGGCGAAGATGTTTTTGTATAGATGCATGCATGATCTAAAAAGCTGAATAAAGAACCGAAAGTAAGCAGGTGTGCAAGGGAAGCTAAATTATAGCCTGCAGCCGGTAAACTAATTCCACAAATCAAATCTAAAACTCCCCGCCATCGAGTAATTCTCTTTCAATTTCCTCCATCTGGATGATGTCACCGGCTTCACTCTCAGTAGGTGTTGTATTCATGAGTTCCAGCAACTCGTCTTTATCAAGACGCTCCTCTACCTGCGGCTGCAATTCACATATTACAAACGACGCATTGCTATCATAAAACTTTTGTTGAACCTTAACTAACCTTTCCGCCGAAATATTGTCTATAGATTTGAGTTCTTTAAGGTTGAGCACTACGTTTTTGATGTCGAATTGGAGGTAAGAAAGTAAGTTACCGGCCATGTCTTCTGTCATAGTAGCAGATAAATTGGTCTCCAACACCGTGATGACATGAAATTTCTCTTTGGTATCTATTTTGACCTTCATGAAACAAGATTATCAACAATACGTTTATAAATAGAAATTTAGAACAGTCAAAAATATTCGTTATTATTGTACAACAAGCAATTAACCCAAAATGGATAACAATTTTTCAACACAAGTAAAAGAGATCATTTCGTTTAGCAGGGAAGAAGCGTTGAGGTTGGGAAATGATTTTATCGGTACCGAACACCTCCTGCTCGGTTTGATCCGGGAAGGTGACAATACCGCCATCCGTATTCTTAAAAGCTTCAATGTCGACCTCTATGAATTACGCAAAGAAATTGAATTAGCTGTAAAGGATAAGACCGGTAAAAATATTGCCAACATAAATAGTCTTCCGTTAACAAAACAAGCCGAAAAGGTAATCCGGGTAACTGTGCTTGAAGCGAAAGCTTTAAAAAGCACCACCGTAGAAACCGAACACCTGATGCTCTCCATCTTAAAGAATAAAGAAAACATTGCAACACAAATCTTAAATCAATTTGACGTGGATTACGATTTATTCCGGCAGGAGTTGGGCATTGTAAAATCAAACGATGTTCGCTCAGAATACTCCGAAGAAAATGACGATGATTTTGATGATGAAAAAAAATATTCGCAGTCAAAATCATCCCGGCAGCAGGGAACAGCAAAAAGTAAAACACCGGTACTTGATAATTTCGGTCGCGACATTACCAAGCTGGCGGAGATGAATGCGCTGGATCCCATCGTTGGTCGTGACTCAGAAATTGAAAGAGTATCACAAATACTTTCCCGCCGAAAAAAGAATAACCCTATACTTATTGGTGAGCCTGGTGTAGGTAAAACCGCAATCGTGGAAGGACTTGCCTTGCGCATTGTTCAAAGAAAAGTATCGAGGGTTTTATTTGATAAAAGAGTTATTTCTCTCGACCTGGCAGCTTTAGTTGCCGGTACAAAATACCGTGGCCAGTTTGAAGAAAGGATGAAGGCAATTATGAATGAATTGGAAAAGAATCGTGATGTGATTCTTTTCATTGATGAAATTCATACGATCGTCGGAGCAGGTGGCGCCAGTGGTTCGCTGGATGCAAGCAATATCTTTAAACCTGCTTTGTCAAGAGGCGAGTTGCAGTGTATCGGTGCCTCTACTCTGGATGAATACCGCATGTACATTGAAAAAGATGGCGCTTTGGATCGCCGGTTTCAAAAAGTAATGGTTGAACCTCCATCTGTAGAAGAAACGATCACAATATTGAACAATATCAAATCAAAATATGAAGACTATCATAATGTGAATTATGATGATGAAGCTATTGATGCATGTGTAAAACTAAGCGACCGTTATATTACCGACCGTCTTTTGCCGGATAAAGCAATTGACGTAATGGATGAAGTAGGTGCAAGAGTTCATTTAAAAAATATCAATGTGCCACCGAATATTGTAGAGCTTGAGAAAAAGATAGAAGACGTAAAGAATGAAAAAAATAAAGTGGTAAAAAGCCAGAAGTTTGAAGAAGCCGCTTCATTGCGTGATACAGAAAAACGTCTCGGCGAAGAATTGGAAAAAGCGAAAGCCGAATGGGAAGAAGAGAGTAAACATAAACGTTATCCCATAGGCGAAGAGCAGATCGCAGAAGTGGTAAGCATGATGACGGGCATTCCGGTGAAGAGAATGGTACAGGCGGAAAGTGAAAAGCTTCGTAAAATGGCTGATGATATGAAAGCGATGGTAGTAGGGCAGAGTGAAGCTATTCAGAAGGTAGTAAAAGCTATTCAGCGTAATCGTGTAGGTTTGAAAGATCCTAAAAAGCCTATCGGAACATTTATTTTCCTTGGACCGACCGGCGTAGGTAAAACAGAATTGGCAAGAGCATTAGCAAGATATATGTTCGATTCAGAGGATTCACTGATACGGATCGATATGAGTGAATACATGGAAAAATTCACTGTCAGCAGGTTGATTGGTGCACCTCCGGGCTATGTAGGTTATGAAGAAGGTGGCCAGTTAACGGAAAGAGTTCGCCGCAAACCTTACAGTGTAATTCTTCTCGATGAAATTGAAAAAGCGCATCCGGATATTTACAATATTCTTTTGCAGGTATTGGATGACGGTCAGTTGACGGATGGTCTCGGAAGAAAAGTTGATTTTAAGAACACGCTGATCATCATGACCTCAAATATTGGTGCCCGTCAATTAAAGGATTTTGGCGCCGGCGTAGGTTTTGCTACTACATCAAGAGTTCAAAATGAAGATGAAGCCAATAAGGCCATCATTGAAAAGGCGTTGAAAAGAACTTTTTCGCCTGAGTTTTTGAACAGAATAGATGATGTAGTGATATTCAATTCACTTACCAGGGACAATATTTTCGAGATCATCGATATATTGATGAAAGGTGTGATGAAGAGGTTAAGCAATCTTGGTTTCAGCCTTGAATTGACAGAAGATGCGAAATCTTTCCTGGCAGAGAAGGGATATGACGTACAATTTGGTGCAAGACCTCTGCACAGGGCCATCCAGAAATACCTTGAAGATCCGCTGGCTGAAGAAATACTAAGCTTGCATGTAAAAGCAGGTGATACTTTGGTGGCGAATCTTGACAAAGAAAACCAGAAAATCACTTTTACTTTCAAAAAGGTAGAAGAGAAGTCGAAAGCATAATGGAACGTCGTTTTAGAAAAGGCCATCCGCACTACGGATGGCCTTTTTTCATGCCCGGTTTTTTTTTCGGTGAATTGTCTTCATTTTTGTACCCATGAAAAAGATCATCATAGCAATTGATGGTTGGAGCAGCACCGGCAAAAGCACACTTGCAAAGGAACTTGCAAAAGCGCTGCGATACGTTTATGTGGATAGCGGCGCCATGTACCGGGCGGTTACGCTGTATTTTTTGCGTAATCATGTAGACTGGACGACCAAAAAGGAAGTAAAAAAAGCTTTAAAACAGATCACTATTGAATTTCAAAACAACCCGGCAATAGATAAAACTGAAATATATCTCAATGGAGAAAATGTGGAATATGTAATACGTGACCTTGTGGTTGCCGAAAAAGTGAGTGAGATCGCAGCTATTAAAGAGGTCAGGGAATTTGCTGTGGCGCAACAAAAGAAAATGGGAAAGCAAAAGGGCATCATTATGGACGGAAGAGATATTGGAACAGTTGTTTTTCCTAAGGCAGAATTGAAAATTTTTATGACGGCGGATCCTTCCGTAAGAGTTGAAAGAAGATTTAAAGAATTGTTTGATAAAAATCCGAACGTTACCATCGAAGAAGTAAAAGCTAATCTCGAAATGAGAGATTATATCGATTCACACAGGGAGATAAGCCCCTTGAAACAGGCGAAAGATTCGATCGTGCTGGACAATACCAATCTGACTCAAAAAGAACAGTTCCAGCGGGCAATGGAATGGGCGGAAAATAAAATAAAGAAAAGTTGAACTTATTCAAAGGCGGAATTGAAATCGGGCAAAGTCTTCAGAAGACAATTAGAATAGAAGCCCGGTAACATGACCAAGGCAGGTTTATAATTCTGGTTCCATTCTGTACTTTTATCACAAATTAATTTCTTGACACGCTGGACATACAGGTTACTTCAACCGTTTATTATTCTTTTTGCCATTATTATTACGGGTATAATCGGATTTATTTGGATTGAGAAGTATGATCTCATGGAAAGTTTTTACATGACGGTGATAACTGTAACTACAACCGGTTTTGAAGAGGTGAAGCCACTTAGTAATGCAGGCAGAATGTTTACTACTTTCCTTTTGATAGCCAGTTGGGCATCATTTGCATTTGTACTTACACGTATCACCCAATTTGTAACGAGCGGAGAGATCAATAAATATTTTAAAACAAGAAAGATTATGAAAGCAGTTGACAGGTTACACGGTCATGTAATTATCTGTGGCTACGGCAGAAACGGACAACAAGCTGCATCGACTTTAAAAATGCACAATGTGCCTTTTGTTGTCATTGAAAAAAGTGAAGAAAGAATGGAACGGGTTTCAAATGATCATCCGGACCTGGTTTTCTTATTGGGCGATGCCACAGAAGATGAAGTGCTGAAAAGAGCAGGCATTGAAAAATCCACAGCTCTTATTACTGCTTTGCCCGATGATGCTGATAATGTTTTTATCGTTCTTTCAGCACATGCACTAAACAATAACATAAGAATCATCAGCAGGGCTTCGAATCCTGGTTCCGTACTTAAATTGAAAAAAGCGGGAGCGCATAATGTGATTATGCCGGACAGAATCGGTGGCACACATATGGCCACCCTGGTTTCAAAACCTGATGTGATTGAGTTCATCGATTTTTTATCGGGAGAAGAAGGCGAACCGATTCACATCGAGTCAGTCGATTATGATTATTTACCTAATGAAATTAAAGACAGAACTCTGAAAGATGTGATGAACTGGAAAAGCACAGGGGTTAATTGCATTGGCATTAAGAATCGTGAAGGAAAATTTGTGATCAACCCTCCATCAGACATCGTAATAGAAACAGGGATGAAAGTAATTGTGCTCGGTACCAAGTGGCAGATTGATGAAATGAAAGGAAACCTCAAATGAAGTATGATGTATGCGGTTGGAGTTATGAGTGATGAATGATCAGAAATTGTGCCTTGAACCTTGTGTCTTGTTTTCCTACTTTCCTTTTATGCTCAGCAATTCGATTTCAAATGTCAGCATTGAACCCCCGGGAATGCTGTTATAATCACCACCGCCATAACCTAATTGATAAGGAACGTATACTTTGTATTTGGAACCAACGGGCATTAACTGCAGTACTTCGGTCCATCCCCTGATAACATGTGTTACCGGGAATTCGGCCGGCTCTCCTCTTTTGTATGAGTTATCAAATTCTTCTCCATTCAAAAATGTTCCCTTGTAATTACAAACCACCGTATCATCAGGAGTGGGTTTCGGGCCGGTGCCCTGGGTAATGACTTCGTATTGCAGACCGGACGCTGTGGTGGTAACGCCGGGTTTCTTTTTATTTTCAGCAAGAAACTTTTCACCGGCATCTATAGTGGGTTTTGATTTCATCATCTGTTGTTTGTTAATATAACTCATCATACAACTATTTGCCTGCATATCATTCAGCAACACTTGTTTTCCATTCATTACATCATTGATAGCCCTGGTTATAATTGAAGAATTAACTTTTGTAACGCCTTCCTGCTTGTAAAAATTGGCAATGCTAAGTCCCATAGCATAATTGGCGGAATCTTCCAGGGTTTTTAATTGAAAAGTAGTTGGCGAAGTTTTCGGGGCCGGTTTTGCTGTTTTTTTCACAGTATTATTTTGAGCATGCATTGCTATTACCCAAAAACCTAAAACACAGCAGAGAGCAATTCTTTTCATGAATAGAATTTTGATACGCAGCAAAAATAAAGTTTAGGAGAATAAATCAAGAGCCTTCAATCAATTAATTTCGTTAATGATGATTAAATCTTCCGTTGCTGTTTATCGTAATGCTTACCTCGGCCTGTCAGCGGCTACATGGTGGCTGTCACTGGTCATTTTTGTGAACCGTGCCGGCACGATGGTCATGCCATTTATGACGGTTTATTTGCGTGAGCAAAAGCATTACTCCATTGCGCAGGCAGGGTGGGAGATCGCTTTGTTTGGAACAGGCGCCATACTCGGAAATTTGTTGGGAGGAAAGCTTACGGACAGGATCGGTTTTTCGCAGATCCAATTCTGGAGTCTGTTAATAAATGGATTGCTGTTTATTGTGTTGGGCCGTATGCAAACTTTCTGGCAGATAGGCGGGTGCATGTTTGTGATCGGAGTGGTGGGTGAAGCATTCCGCCCCGCAAATGCAGCGGCGATAGCATTTTATAGCCAGCCGGAAAACAGGACAAGATCTTATTCATTGAACAGGCTTGCTATCAATCTGGGATTTTCCATTGGCCCGGCGGTAGGTGGGTTGTTGTCTTTTCAATATTTGTTTTGGGTTGATGGATTAACATGTATTCTCGCCTCCTTTTTTTTACGCCTTGCATTGCCACCGGTTACTATAAAAAGAAAAGAAGATCACAAGGAAAAAAAAGGATCATCTGTTTGGAAGGATACGGTGTACCTGCGATTTTCTTTCTTTGTTTTTTTGTCCGGTTTATGTTTTCTGCAGGTGTTTAGTTTGTTGCCGATATTTTATAAAGAACATTTGGATCTCAGCAAGCCGGTTATCGGCCTTTTGTTAGGATTGAATGGATTTATCATCGTGCTTACAGAAATGGTATTGGTATTTAAACTTGAAGGCAAGCGGTCACCTGTAAAATATATTTCCTTCGGGGCTTTCCTGATGGGTGTTTCTTATTTTATATTAAACCTTCCGTTGGCAGGATTGACACTGGCTGTTTGCGCCATGCTGATTATTACCGTGGGTGAAATGCTGATGTTTCCTTTTATCAATGCTTTTTGGATAAGCCGAAGTAATGAACATAACCGGGGACAATATGCTTCATTGTACAGCATGGCGTTTGCCTGCGCCAACATAGTTGCTCCCACTTTCGGATCGCAGGTTGTTCAGCATTTTAATTACCAGGTTTTATGGTACGCCATTTTTGTGCTGAGCACGATCGCATCCTTTGGCTTTTACAATTTCAAAAAACATTACCGTTAATGGAAAAGTACATAAAAGAGATCCAGCTTCGATGGTCTGATCTTGATCCTAATTTTCATTTGCGTCATTCCGTGTATTATGACTGGGGCGCATTTTGCCGGATTGAATTTTTAAAAGAGTTTGATCTTACTGCGCAGATCATACAACAATTGAATTTTGGCCCCATTTTGTTCCGGGAAGAATGTGTATTCAAAAAAGAGATCCGTGATGGTGACAGCATCACCATTGATCTTAGTTTATTAAAAGCAAAAAGAGATTATTCACGATGGAGCATCAGGCATAATATTTTTAAAAACGGCGATACCATTTCCGCTATACTCACGGTGGAAGGTGCATGGATCAATACACTTGAAAGAAAATTAGCGTTGCCCCCGCCACAAGCTGAAAAAGTTTTTAGTCAAATGCCGGTTGATGAAAATTTTCAGTGGCTTGATTAAGCAGGACCAGTTTTGAAGGATATCTTGCGGCATAACCATTTACAAGATTTCGTATAAAACTGTTTTCCTTATAAGGTTGTAAATATTCTTTCAGTTCTTCGGTACCACTTACCTGTGCATCTCCCGGTATATAACCCATGCCATACAGTTTCCCGTTCAACACCAGGATGCATGACCTGTCATTTCCATTCAATCCTTTATCCACGATAGCGAAGGATGGCCATGCACTTAACGAGTCTATAGCCTGTTGCACACGTTTATTATAGTCTTGCGGTTTTTCTTTTTGTTCACAGGCGCCGGTGCAATCGTCTCCGCAAGGTTCACTGTCTTTTTGCATAAAGCACAGCCGCGGGCATAAATGAAATTCATGAATCAATTTTCTTAAAATGGAATGACCATCTACGAGATAGTGAAAACTATGAACAGGAGTGAGACGCTTTTTATTTTTTTCGATGGCGAGCCGCAGGTACCCGTTCTGATCTTCGAACGAAAAGATGCCATAAATATCTTCCCACTTTTTTTGAGAGAAATTGAAAATAGGCCAGAGACGTTTTATTTCAGATGACTCAAGAATGCAAGCCATCAATTCCGTGCCGCAGGTTTGAAAACTGATGGCGTATGTATAACGAATAAAATTCTGTTTCTGCCGGGTATCAAGGTTATTGCTGAAATGGCTGTTGACACGATAGCGAATGTTTTTTGCTTTGCCTACATAAATGATCTTTCCTTTTTCATTGTGGAAATAATATACTCCCGGTAAATAAGGGAGCCTGTCAAAATGTTCTTTGGGAACATTCGGCGGCAACATTTGTTCCTTTGAACTGCGTTGTAAGCTTTTAGTAATGTGTTGCTGTGAATCGTTCTGCAATAATCTCTGAAAAACTTTCACCGTAGCTTCTGCATCGCCGCCGGCCCGGTGGCGGTTTTCGATTTCTATTTCCAACGAATGACAGAGATTGCCCAAACTATAAGAAGGAAAGCCGGGAAAAATTTTTCGGCTTAACCGTACGGTGCAAAGTCTTTTTGCATTGTATTCATACCCGTAAGCCACCAGGTGGCTTTTTACAAAAGAGTAATCAAAATTTACATTATGCGCTACAAAGATTTTATCATGCAAAAGTTCATATACGGTTTGTGCCACTTCCTCAAATACAGGAGCCCCCGCCACCATTTCATCGGTAATACCTGTCATGGCCTGGATATATCTCGGAATGGACTGGCAGGGATTAATGAGTGATTCAAATTTTTTTATGACTGTGTTGCCATCAAAAATGTGAATAGAAATTTCCGTGATGCCGTGAGCCGCAGCATAACCGCCGGTGGTTTCTATGTCAACGATAGCGTACATTAGTCAATGGTCAATAGTCAATAGTCAATAGTCAATAGTCAATAGTCAATAGTCAATAGTCAATAGTCAATAGTCAATAGTCAAAAAGAAATTAGGTTATCTAAGTTCGTAAAATTTTATTTCTCGCAAAGAAACAAAGTTTGCAAAGCCGCCAAGTCTTATGTATGCTTTGCGTTTCTTTGCGCCTTTGCATGAATTTTTTTAATTCAAGTTTTATATCTTCAATCATTCTAAAAAATCTTGATTTAATAACCTGTTTGTATGTACACACCTTCAGAAAGCCGGTATGCCGATATGAAATATAACCGCTGCGGAAAAAGCGGTTTGCTGTTGCCCGCCATTTCATTAGGCCTGTGGCATAATTTCGGCGGCGTGGATGTTTTTGAAGATGCACGAAAAGTGATACGACACGCTTTTGACAAAGGCATCACCCATTTTGATCTTGCCAACAATTACGGTCCGCCCCCCGGTTCGGCTGAAGAAAATTTCGGACGCATTCTAAAAAAAGATTTTCCGGGTTACCTGCGCGATGAACTGATCATTTCATCAAAAGCAGGTTACCTGATGTGGCCTGGCCCTTATGGTGAATGGGGTTCAAGAAAATATTTGATTGCCAGTTGTGACCAAAGCCTCAAAAGAATGGGACTCGACTATGTTGATATATTTTATTCGCATCGGCCCGACCCCAATACGCCGCTGGAAGAAACAATGATGGCACTTGACAGTATTGTGAAAAAAGGAAAAGCATTGTATGCGGGGCTTTCGAATTACGATGCAGAACAGGTGGAAAGAGCGATACAAATTTTAAAAAGTTTAGGAACTCCATGTTTGATCCATCAACCCAAATATTCGATGTTCGTTCGCTGGGTGGAAGAACCGCATGCAGCGACAAAAAAATCTTTACTTGATGTGCTTGAAGAAAATGGTGTGGGTTGCATTCCTTTTTCCCCGCTGGCACAGGGCATGTTGAGCGACCGCTATCTTGCCGGCATACCGGAAGGATCGAGAGCGGCCAAGTCGTGGGGATTTTTGCAGTCAAAAGAGATCACGGAAGAAAAGATGAATGCAATCCGTAAACTGAATGAGATTGCAAAAAACAGGAAACAGAGTTTGGCACAAATGGCTTTATCGTGGTTACTGAAAGATAAAAGAATTACCACCGTGTTGGTGGGTGTAAGTTCCATAGCGCAACTGGAAAACAATCTCGGTTGTTTACATAATCTTGATTATACGCAGGAAGAACTGGATACTATTGAAAAAGTACTATCCCTGAAATGATGTTGCAGTAACAGGAATGACGCACTCTCCATACTCTATCCTTGCCTTTGGTATGCTTCATCCATACTGCATCTATACAGCATGTCTAGTCCTTGTCTAGTCCTAAAATAGTCAAATAGGTCAAATAAGTCAAATAGGTCAAATGAGTCAAATGGGTCAAATAGGTCAAATAAATGAGATAGTCAAATGGGTGTGCTGCCCATCTTTTGTTGCAGATGCTAACGAAGATCAGGTATTCTTCCCATTTATATCAGACGCAGTCATCCATTTTGTTGCCAATTTTGCGAAAACCTTTTTATGAAAGAAGCGGAGACTGTGTATTACTATCTTTTCAAAGGAAACTGGTTAGGTCGTTTTGAAGAGCTGAACCGGATGATTGAAAAAAATAAGATCCGGAATTTTGAGCTATGGGTGCCCTTTGACAAAGGCAGAGATCATCACATAGTCATAAGCCGCGGCGTACCCTTAACAGAAACCTTTTGCCTCGTAAAAACGGTGTGGAAAACCAGCGAGGATGTTTTCTTATCTTTTTACGGGCAAAACCGGGAACAGTTTACCATTCACAAAAGCAATTCGGGAGAGGAGGATAAGAAAGTCCCGGGGTTTGCAAAAAGCGGTTTGCGGCTATAAAAAAAATATTTTCGCTTTTCCTGTCATTTTCGTATAAAATTCGCTAAAGTTTTTTTAGCTTGTGGACTGATCAAGGTAAAATGCCCTGATCAGACCAACGAGAAACTTCTTCAAATCCTATCCATTAACAGCCACGAGTGTAAGCCCAATTCTTTAGCGAAACTTTTTTATTGACATTAAACCAAAATTATTATGCTGACGAAAACGCCGACCGACCTCTTACCATCTTAACCACGAAACAAAAAAATTTTACAAGCCGGTAAATTTTTTCCTCTCCACTATCCTTCCAAGAATCAGATTGCAAATTGAATAATGAGTATGTGCTGACCGCAATCATATGGTTAATCAGGCTCTGAAAATCTAATCCCTCTGATCCCAATCTTTTCCTGCGAAAACCTTAAAATCATTTTTAAGAGTTTTTGATGAAGCATTTTATACGCAACCACGGCCTGATTGAAAATTTGTGTGCTCATGGGAAAATAAAATTCCCGCGACGCCACCTCCTAACTATATTTTCAACCATCATTTTTGTACTTGTCTCTTTTTTTGCCCATTGGATCAACATTTTCTTTCAACACCTTTCGACGGACCTGCATCAAACGCTTATAAGGTCAGGAGTAACTTTTATTATTACGCCCAGTATCTAAATGATGCAGATCATTCTCCAAAACATTTTGCCTCGATCGCATCCGTTGCAAGCGGTAACTGGAGCGATGGAACGATTTGGTCAGGAGGCGTTGCACCAACCGCAGGTGATGCTGTAACCATTTCATCAGGTGTTACGATCACAGTAGATGTGCCCAACGCGGTTTGCCAGAATATAACGATCAACAATAATGGTACGCTCGATTTTAATGCAGGTACCAATCTTAATGTAAATGGCAACTGGATAAACAATGGAAATTTTAATGCGGGTTCCGGAACAGTAACGTTCACGGGGTCTGCATCTTCCTATAATTCTATCAGTGGAAATTCTGCTTCTGCTTTTAATAATATTGTGGTTGATAAAGGAACAAACCCCACGTTTGTCCTGGAAGCGACAGGCACCGGAGCTATTTCCAATACCGGTACACTTTCTATAACAAACGGGTTGTTTGAAATGACGACCGGGACATTCCAGTTTGGTGGAATTGCCGGGCCAAACATACCCGCTACGGGAGGCATTTGGGTACGCGGTGCAACACTGAACGGAGGAAATTTTACAGTGACCAATGACGGATGGGTCCGCGTGAGCACCGGTATTGCAAATTTTGGAAACAGTTCCGGGAACAGCGTCCATAATCAAAACAAAGGTTATTTCGATGTTTCAGGGGGAACGGTAAATATTTCGGGCAGACTGGAAAATACTGCCAGCGGAGCAGCACTCACCGGAATTCCTTCGTCGGGCGTTTCCATTACGGGGGGAACGATCAACCTTGCAACTGTTGGCAATAACGCTTCCAATACAGGCTCATTTGACATGTCCACCAGTGCCACCCTTAACATGAATAACGGAACGGTGGTTTTCCAGAATGCCAGTACAGCCGCCACACCGGTGGATCTCAATATTATTTCAGGAGGAAGCAAATCAATTACGGGTGGAGCTTTTCAATTTGGCACCAACCCGGGTAACTATAAAATTGATGCGGGCACATCCCTTTATAACCTAAGTCTTCTCAGTGCAAACATTTCTGCGCAACTGGTTACCATTAATGGCAACGCTTACGACCTGGCCATTAAAAACCTGCTGACGCTGAATGGTCCTTTCACACTGAATGATCAGAATCTTATTATCGGTGCATCAGCTCCTGCTATTGCGGGAACACTTGGCGCCAATAACGGAATGGTGATCACGAATGGCAACGGGGAGCTAAGAAAGAATTTTACTTTCAGCTTTGCTTATTTCTTTCCTGTTGCTTCATCTGTTGCCGGGTATGCGCCCGTTAGCCTGAGTTTCACAGCAGGCAGCTATGCCCCGGGTGCTTATGCGGGAATAAAAACCGTCCCCGTAAAACATCCCAGCAATCCCAGTACTACCGGTTATCTCAACCGCTACTGGACCATCAATACAAGTGGCATTAATAACCCGGTTTATAGTGTTACGGCAACCTACCTGGCATCGGATGTGGTAGGCAGTGAAGCGGGAATGAAAATGGGAAAATACTCGGGTGCATTGCCATGGGTAAAATATGACCCGGCCAATACAGTTGCTCATACATTGACGGCAACAGGATATAATGAGTACCGGGTTAAGTTCATTCACCGGTATTACGCTGGCCGATCCGGTTTGTGACGGAATAGACAGGGCCGCTCACTGTATGTTCCGGGACAACTACATAATAACTATTCGTACAACATTCAAGCGGCACACCACCTTATAGTACACGTGGAGTATAACCAATCTGACGGGAGGCGCAAATGCAAGCCTTAACAACCCAATCACCGGCACAACAAATGGCTCTGCATCTGTCACAATAAATGCTGGTGCTAGTGCTGGCACTTATTCACTTCATCTTGATATAACTGATGCCGGAGGGGCAACTTCCTGTGATTTCGGACCGGTTACAGTTAATACAAGCGCCACTATTACTGCCACACCATCCCCTTCAACGGTTTGTTCCGGCCAGCCATTCACAATCACCATCGGGGGCAGTTACATCAGGGTGGCACTGCAATTTAACTGGATAAGAGATAAGAATGTCGAGTTGTTGGAATGGATCCTACAGGTCCCGGTTTTGATCCTTCCACTACAATTAATGGTGGATTAATAAATAATACCGGTATTTCCCAAACAGTACAGTTTTCTATTTTATCCAATAATGGATGTGCAAATATTCCTGTAGCGAGTGTAAATGTGCTCGCTCCACCCAATGCAGGGGTGATAAGCGGCCCGACCAGTGTTTGTCAAAATAATTCGATTACGCTGAGCAGTAGTGTGGGAGGTGGTGTGTGGTCGAGCAATAATCCTGATGTTACTGTAAATCCGGGTACAGGCCAGGTAACGGCATCATCTACTGCAAACGGATCAGCTACGATAACTTATACGGTTACCAGCGGCGGTTGTTCCAATTCTGTCAATTATCCAATCTCGGTTAATCCCGCACCCACAGGTGTAAATGCTTATCTGAATGGTACGGTTGGATTGAAAACTACAACGATCTGTTCCGGTGGCTCGGTTACCCTGGCAACGCAGGGCCTGCTACGGGGTCGGGTACTGTGTCAGCAACCAATAGCGTAAGGGGCACATTCCAGAATAGTGATACATTGGTTCCGCTCGATCGATCATTGAATATTACCTTACCGCCTGGCGTTACCTGGGCGCAGGTTACAAATATTACCGTTACGGTAAATGTGGATCACCAGCGTGACCAGGAAGTGGAAATGTACCTGGTAGCGCCGAATGCTGCAGGCGCCTGCGGAGCCGGTTTTAAACCTCCTTTTATAAAAAATACGCCGAGCGCTCCTTATCCAACTTATAGCCAGATTTATAATCCCCAATGGGTCATTCCATTGGTAAACTCCCAGGGTGGTACAGGGAGAAACTTTACCAATACGATCTTCTCCGATGCGGCGGGAGGCGTTGTACCCTGCGCTCATGGCAGTAATTGTCCACAGGCACCGTTTACCGGTTCTTACCGGCCCGTTTTGGCGGGGTCCGGAGGACATTAAACTCATTGCTCGGTAATGCCGGTATCAATCCCAACGGATGCTGGACTCTCCGCATGGTCGATAAGGAAAATACGGGGTTCACAGGGGTCTTCAACAGTTGGACACTTACATTAACTTATACAACCAGTAACGGGACTTATTCATGGTCTTCCACACCGGCGGGTTATAGTTCTAATGTGCAGAACCCGGGTACAGTTTCCAACATTACGCAGACTACTACATATACCGTCACTTATACCGCGCAGAATGGGTGCCCGGCTACATCAAATGTTACAGTGAATGTAACCCAGCCGCCTACCGCCGCAAATGCAGGTCCCGACCAGGCAATTTGCAACAGTGGTAGTTTCACTCTTGCCGGCAATACCCCAACTGTAGGAACAGGTACATGGACAGTAGTTCTGCGGACGGAGCAACGATCACAAATCCTTTATCACCTACTTCCACTGTTACTGGTTTAGCGGCAGGACAAAGTGTCACGCTGAGGTGGACAATAGCAAATGCACCCTGTCCGTCATCAACGGATGATGTGGTGTTGACCAATGCCACTCCGCCAACTACGACAGGCATTACGATTTGCCCCGGAGGTTCAGGTAATCTCACTATGAACTCCACCTGTTCAGGAGCCGGAACACCCCAATGGTTTACCGGCCCGGCCGGGAGGATCTCCTATTGGTTTTGGTGCTTCCTTTGACCCGACTATTATTTTTACCAGGCGGTAACCGAAACACGCCAGGCAGTTATACATTTTATGCGGCTTGCTCCAATACACCTGATTGCCGTACTGCAACGGTTTTTAAAATAAACCAACCACCGGCAGCTTTTAATGTTACCGGTGGCGGTACTTTCTGTCCTCCCGGAACAGGCCTCCCTGTTGGATTGAGTGGCTCAGAAGTAGGCGTTACATACCAGCTTTACAAAGGAGGAGTAGCCCAGGGTGCTCCTGTTGCTGGTACAGGGTCTGCCATAAGTTTTGGCAATCAATTGAACGGAACATATACCGTTGTTGCTACAGGGGGTGGCTCTCCTGCCTGTCCGGCAAATATGACCGGAAGTGTAACGATTACTAATGGCGCAGTACCCATTACAACAAGTGTCTAACGGAGGAGGAAGTCTCTGTGCAGGAGGTAGCTGGTGTTGCGGTTGGTTTGAATGGTATCACAAGTTGGCGTAAGTTATCAGCTTAGAGTAAATGGAAATCCTGTTGGGTCGCCTGTTGCCGGAACCGGTTCGGCAATAAGTTTTGGATTGCAAACTGCGGCGGCACCTATACTGTCATTGCAACGAATATCTATCTGGTTGTACGTAACACATTAGTTAATCATGTAATGATCAGGTCAACCCGTTGCCTGCTGCTCCTACCGTTACGGTCACACAACCTACCTGTACTGTTTCAACGGGGACTATAACAGTAAGTGCTCCTGCGCCGGGAGCCGGCATCAGCTATAGTATAGATGGAGTTAACTATACAAACACAACAGGTGTTTTTACCGGTTTGACGGCAGGCAATAGCTATAATGTGACGGTAAAGAATGGAAGCGGATGTATATCGCCGCTTACTGTGGCGTCTATTAGTACGGCTCCATTGGCAGCGCCGGCTCCAACCGTGGGTCCGATCACGCAGCCTACCTGTACGGTAGCAACAGGATCAGTAACACTGAATAATCTTCCTGCAGGTAACTGGACACTGACGATGAACCCTGGTGGAGTGATCACAAACGGAACCGGAAGCTCCACTACTATAAATAATCTTGCACCCGGAACTTATACTTTTACCGTTGGCACTGCAACATTATGTACGTCTCTGCCTTCGGCTAATGTTATAATTAATGCACGCCCCGGCACCACCGACAGCCCCTGTAGTGGGAGCGATCACACAACCCACCTGTACGGTAGCAACCGGGTCAGTAGTGCTGAGCGGGTTACCTGCAGGCAACTGGACGATCAACCCCGGTAACATCACAGGCAATACTGCCACCACAACCATAAACGGACTTGCAACAGGCACCTACAACTTTACAGTAACGAGTGCAGCAGGATGTACTTCGCCTGCATCGGCCAATGTAGTGATCAATGCACAGCCACCGACACCGACGGCCCCTGTAGTGGGAGCGATCACGCAGCCCACCTGTACGGTAGCAACCGGGTCAGTAGTGCTGAGCGGATTACCTGCAGGCAACTGGACACTGACGATGAACCCTGGTGCAGTGACAACAAACGGAACGGGAGCAACAACCACAGTAAACAATCTTGCACCGGGTACCTATACATTTACAGTCAGCAATGCAGCGGGATGTACTTCACCTGCATCGGCCAATGTAGTGATCAATGCCCAGCCACCGACACCGACGGCCCCTGTAGTGGGAGCGATCACGCAACCCACCTGTACGGTAGCAACCGGGTCAGTAGTGCTGAGCGGGTTACCTGCAGGCAACTGGACGATCAACCCCGGTAACATCACAGGCAATACAGCCACCACAACGATAAACGGACTTGCAACAGGCACCTACAACTTTACAGTCACGAGTGCAGCAGGATGTACCTCGCCTGCATCAGCCAATGTAGTGATCGATGCACAGCCACCGACACCGACGGCCCCTGTAGTGGGAGCGATCACGCAGCCCACCTGTACGGTAGCAACCGGGTCAGTAGTGCTGAGCGGGTTACCTGCAGGCAACTGGACGATCAACCCCGGTAACATCACAGGCAATACAGCCACCACAACGATAAATAACCTTGCACCGGGAACCTATAATTACACGGTGACCAATGCAGCAGGATGTACTTCACCTGCATCGGCCAATGTAGTGATCAATGCACAGCCACCGACACCAACGGCCCCTGTAGTGGGAGCGATCACACAACCCACCTGTACGGTAGCAACCGGGTCAGTAGTGCTGAGCGGGTTACCTGCAGGCAACTGGACGATCAACCCCGGTAACATCACAGGCAATACAGCCACAACAACGATAAACGGACTTGCAACAGGCACCTACAACTTTACAGTAACGAGTGCAGCAGGATGTACTTCACCTGCATCGGCCAATGTAGTGATCAATGCCCAGCCACCGACACCGACGGCCCCTGTAGTGGGAGCGATCACGCAGCCCACCTGTACGGTGGCAACCGGGTCAGTAGTGCTGAGCGGGTTACCTGCAGGCAACTGGACGATCAACCCCGGTAACATCACAGGCAATACAGCCACCACAACGATAAACGGACTTGCAACAGGCACCTACAACTTTACAGTCACGAGTGCAGCAGGATGTACCTCGCCTGCATCAGCCAATGTAGTGATCAATGCACAGCCACCGACACCGACGGCCCCTGTAGTGGGAGCGATCACACAGCCCACCTGTACGGTAGCAACCGGGTCAGTAGTGCTGAGCGGATTACCTGCAGGCAACTGGACACTGACGATGAACCCTGGTGCAGTGACAACAAACGGAACGGGAGCAACAACCACAGTAAACAATCTTGCACCGGGTACCTATACATTTACAGTCAGCAATGCAGCAGGATGTACTTCCCCTGCATCGGCCAATGTAGTGATCAATGCACAGCCACCGACACCGACGGCCCCTGTAGTGGGAGCGATCACGCAACCCACCTGTACGGTAGCAACCGGGTCAGTAGTGCTGAGCGGGTTACCTGCAGGCAACTGGACGATCAACCCCGGTAACATCACAGGCAATACAGCCACAACAACGATAAACGGACTTGCAACAGGCACCTACAACTTTACAGTCACGAGTGCAGCAGGATGTACCTCGCCTGCATCAGCCAATGTAGTGATCAATGCACAGCCACCGACACCGACGGCCCCTGTAGTGGGAGCGATCACGCAGCCCACCTGTACGGTAGCAACCGGGTCAGTAGTGCTGAGCGGGTTACCTGCAGGCAACTGGACGATCAACCCCGGTAACATCACAGGCAATACAGCCACCACAACGATAAATAACCTGGCACCCGGAACATATAATTACACGGTGACCAATGCAGCAGGATGTACTTCACCTGCATCGGCCAATGTAGTGATCAATGCACAGCCACCGACACCGACGGCCCCTGTAGTGGGAGCGATCACGCAACCCACCTGTACGGTAGCAACCGGGTCAGTAGTGCTGAGCGGGTTACCTGCAGGCAACTGGACGATCAACCCCGGTAACATCACAGGCAATACAGCCACCACAACGATAAACGGACTTGCAACAGGCACCTACAACTTTACAGTCACGAGTGCAGCAGGATGTACTTCACCTGCATCGGCCAATGTAGTGATCAATGCACAGCCGCCGACACCGACGGCCCCTGTAGTGGGAGCGATCACGCAGCCCACCTGTACGGTGGCAACCGGGTCAGTAGTGCTGAGCGGGTTACCTGCAGGCAACTGGACGATCAACCCCGGTAACATCACAGGCAATACAGCCACCACAACGATAAACGGACTTGCAACAGGCACCTACAACTTTACAGTCACGAGTGCAGCAGGATGTACCTCGCCTGCATCAGCCAATGTAGTGATCAATGCACAGCCGCCGACACCGACGGCCCCTGTAGTGGGAGTGATCACGCAACCCACCTGTACGGTAGCAACCGGGTCAGTAGTGCTGAGCGGGTTACCTGCAGGCAACTGGACGATGAACCCCGGTAACATCACAGGGAATACAGCCACCACAACGATAAATAATCTTGCACCGGGAACCTATAAATTTACAGTGACGCAATGCAGCAGGATGTACTTCACCTGCATCGGCCAATGTAGTGATCAATGCACAGCCACCGACACCGACGGCCCCTGTAGTGGGAGCGATCACGCAACCCACCTGTACGGTAGCAACCGGGTCAGTAGTGCTGAGCGGGTTACCTGCAGGCAACTGGACGATCAACCCCGGTAACATCACAGGCAATACAGCCACCACAACGATAAACGGACTTGCAACAGGCACCTACAACTTTACAGTCACGAGTGCAGCAGGATGTACCTCGCCTGCATCAGCCAATGTAGTGATCAATGCACAGCCACCGACACCGACGGCCCCTGTAGTGGGAGCGATCACACAACCCACCTGTACGGTAGCAACCGGGTCAGTAGTGCTGAGCGGGTTACCTGCAGGCAACTGGACGATCAACCCCGGTAACATCACAGGCAATACAGCCACCACAACGATAAACGGACTTGCAACAGGCACCTACAACTTTACAGTCACGAGTGCAGCAGGATGTACTTCACCTGCATCGGCCAATGTAGTGATCAATGCCCAGCCACCGACACCGACGGCCCCTGTAGTGGGAGCGATCACGCAGCCCACCTGTACGGTGGCAACCGGGTCAGTAGTGCTGAGCGGGTTACCTGCAGGCAACTGGACGATCAACCCCGGTAACATCACAGGCAATACAGCCACCACAACGATAAACGGACTTGCAACAGGCACCTACAACTTTACAGTCACGAGTGCAGCAGGATGTACCTCGCCTGCATCAGCCAATGTAGTGATCAATGCACAGCCGCCGACACCGACGGCCCCTGTAGTGGGAGCGATCACGCAGCCCACCTGTACGGTAGCAACCGGGTCAGTAGTGCTGAGCGGATTACCTGCAGGCAACTGGACACTGACGATGAACCCTGGTGCAGTGACAACAAACGGAACGGGAGCAACAACCACAGTAAACAATCTTGCACCGGGTACCTATACATTTACAGTCAGCAATGCAGCGGGATGTACTTCACCTGCATCGGCCAATGTAGTGATCAATGCACAGCCGCCGACACCGACGGCCCCTGTAGTGGGAGCGATCACGCAACCCACCTGTACGGTAGCAACCGGGTCAGTAGTGCTGAGCGGGTTACCTGCAGGCAACTGGACGATCAACCCCGGTAACATCACAGGCAATACAGCCACCACAACGATAAACGGACTTGCAACAGGCACCTACAACTTTACAGTCACGAGTGCAGCAGGATGTACCTCGCCTGCATCAGCCAATGTAGTGATCGATGCACAGCCACCGACACCGACGGCCCCTGTAGTGGGAGCGATCACGCAACCCACCTGTACGGTAGCAACCGGGTCAGTAGTGCTGAGCGGGTTACCTGCAGGCAACTGGACGATCAACCCCGGTAACATCACAGGCAATACAGCCACCACAACGATAAATAACCTTGCACCGGGAACCTATAATTACACGGTGACCAATGCAGCGGGATGTACTTCACCTGCATCAGCCAATGTAGTGATCAATGCACAGCCACCGACACCGACAGCCCCTGTAGTGGGAGCGATCACACAACCCACCTGTACGGTAGCAACCGGGTCAGTAGTGCTGAGCGGGTTACCTGCGGGCAACTGGACGATCAACCCCGGTAACATCACAGGCAATACAGCCACAACAACGATAAACGGACTTGCAACAGGCACCTACAACTTTACAGTCACGAGTGCAGCAGGATGTACTTCACCTGCATCAGCCAATGTAGTGATCAATGCACAGCCACCGACACCAACGGCCCCTGTAGTGGGAGCGATCACACAGCCCACCTGTACGGTAGCAACCGGGTCAGTAGTGCTGAGCGGGTTACCTGCAGGCAACTGGACGATCAACCCCGGTAACATCACAGGCAATACTGCCACCACAACGATAAATAGACCTGGCACCGGGAACCTATAATTACACGGTGACCAATGCAGCGGGATGTACTTCACCTGCATCGGCCAATGTAGTGATCAATGCACAGCCACCGACACCGACGGCCCCTGTAGTGGGAGCGATCACGCAACCCACCTGTACGGTAGCAACCGGGTCAGTAGTGCTGAGCGGGTTACCTGCAGGCAACTGGACGATCAACCCCGGTAACATCACAGGCAATACAGCCACCACAACGATAAACGGACTTGCAACAGGCACCTACAACTTTACAGTCACGAGTGCAGCAGGATGTACTTCGCCTGCATCGGCCAATGTAGTGATCAATGCCCAGCCACCGACACCGACGGCCCCTGTAGTGGGAGCGATCACACAACCCACCTGTACGGTAGCAACCGGGTCAGTAGTGCTGAGCGGGTTACCTGCAGGCAACTGGACGATCAACCCCGGTAACATCACAGGCAATACAGCCACCACAACGATAAACGGACTTGCAACAGGCACCTACAACTTTACAGTCACGAGTGCAGCAGGATGTACTTCACCTGCATCGGCCAATGTAGTGATCAATGCACAGCCACCGACACCGACAGCCCCTGTAGTGGGAGCGATCACGCAACCCACCTGTACGGTGGCAACCGGGTCAGTAGTGCTGAGCGGGTTACCTGCAGGCAACTGGACGATCAACCCCGGTAACATCACAGGCAATACAGCCACCACAACGATAAATAATCTTGCACCGGGAACCTATAATTTACACGGTGACCAATGCAGCAGGATGTACTTCACCTGCATCGGCCAATGTAGTGATCAATGCACAGCCACCGACACCAACGGCCCCTGTAGTGGGAGCGATCACGCAACCCACCTGTACGGTAGCAACCGGGTCAGTAGTGCTGAGCGGGTTACCTGCGGGCAACTGGACGATCAACCCCGGTAACATCACAGGCAATACAGCCACAACAACGATAAACGGACTTGCAACAGGCACCTACAACTTTACAGTCACGAGTGCGGCAGGATGTACTTCACCTGCATCGGCCAATGTAATGATCAATGCACAGCCACCGACACCGACGGCCCCTGTAGTGGGAGCGATCACACAACCCACCTGTACGGTAGCAACCGGGTCAGTAGTGCTGAGCGGATTACCTGCAGGCAACTGGACATGACGATGAACCCTGGTGCATGACAGGCAATACGGAACGGGAGCAACAACCACAGTAAACAATCTTGCACCGGGTACCTATACATTTACAGTCAGCAATGCAGCGGGATGTACTTCGCCTGCATCGGCCAATGTCGTGATCAATGCACAGCCACCGACACCGACGGCCCCTGTAGTGGGAGCGATCACGCAACCCACCTGTACGGTAGCAACCGGGTCAGTAGTGCTGAGCGGGTTACCTGCGGGCAACTGGACGATCAACCCCGGTAACATCACAGGCAATACAGCCACAACAACGATAAACGGACTTACAACAGGCACCTACAACTTTACAGTCACGAGTGCAGCAGGATGTACTTCACCTGCATCGGCCAATGTAGTGATCAATGCACAGCCACCGACACCAACGGCCCCTGTAGTGGGAGCGATCACACAACCCACCTGTACGGTAGCAACCGGGTCAGTAGTGCTGAGCGGGTTACCTGCAGGCAACTGGACGATCAACCCCGGTAACATCACAGGCAATACAGCCACCACAACGATAAACGGACTTGCAACAGGCACCTACAACTTTACAGTAACGAGTGCAGCAGGATGTACCTCGCCTGCATCAGCCAATGTAGTGATCAATGCACAGCCGCCGACACCGACGGCCCCTGTAGTGGGAGCGATCACACAACCTACCTGTACGGTAGCAACCGGGTCAGTAGTGCTGAGCGGATTACCTGCAGGCAACTGGACACTGACGATGAACCCTGGTGCAGTGACAACAAACGGAACGGGAGCAACAACCACAGTAAACAATCTTGCACCGGGTACCTATACATTTACAGTCAGCAATGCAGCAGGATGTACTTCACCTGCATCGGCCAATGTAGTGATCAATGCACAGCCACCGACACCGACGGCCCCTGTAGTGGGAGCGATCACGCAACCCACCTGTACGGTAGCAACCGGGTCAGTAGTGCTGAGTGGGTTACCTGCGGGCAACTGGACGATCAACCCCGGTAACATCACAGGCAATACAGCCACAACAACGATAAACGGACTTGCAACAGGCACCTACAACTTTACAGTCACGAGTGCAGCGGGATGTACCTCGCCTGCATCAGCCAATGTAGTGATCAATGCACAGCCACCGACACCGACGGCCCCTGTAGTGGGAGCGATCACGCAGCCCACCTGTACGGTAGCAACCGGGTCAGTAGTGCTGAGCGGGTTACCTGCAGGCAACTGGACGATCAACCCCGGTAACATCACAGGCAATACAGCCACCACAACGATAAATAATCTTGCACCGGGAACCTATAATTACACGGTGACCAATGCAGCAGGATGTACTTCCCTGCATCGGCCAATGTAGTGATCAATGCACAGCCACCGACACCAACGGCCCCTGTAGTGGGAGCGATCACACAACCCACCTGTACGGTAGCAACCGGGTCAGTAGTGCTGAGCGGGTTACCTGCTGGCAACTGGACGATGAACCCCGGGGTAATAACACAGGAATCAGCACCACAACGATTAACAAACTTGCACCAGGCACCTATACATTTACAGTTACCAATGCAGGTGGCTGTACTTCACCTGCATCAGCCAATGTAGTGATCAATGCACAGCCACCGACACCAACAGCCCCTGTAGTGGGAGCGATCACGCAACCCACCTGTACGGTAGCAACCGGGTCAGTAGTGCTGAGCGGATTACCTGCAGGCAACTGGACGATCAACCCCGGTAACATCACAGGCAATACAGCCACCACAACGATAAACGGACTTGC
>CAWCNR010000002.1:0-412615 GCA_963796995.1 uncultured Bacteroidota bacterium | reverse complement strand
TCTATTAATAATCAAATTTAGTTAATCATAAGTGAGAAAATGCTACGAAAAATTTAGCAGAAAGTGATTGACGGAGATATGCATGCAATGTTCATTTTTATTTTGTGCAGTTTGAAATCACGGAGACGATAAACAAATATTAAGATAAGTAATTCAGAAAAGCGCTGAATTACTTGTGAAAGCAGGTCAAACATTTTCCAATATTTGCTTAAGATTTCGTAAAAATTCATTCATACTTTTTTCAAATTGTCTGGGAAGTATAAACTCAAAAAACCTCGCCATCCCTTTGGTTCTTACAATAGTCGTCCATAGAATTTCTGTCGCTCCATTTTCCTCTGATAATTCCAGGCAGCAAACGGGGAAAAGCTTCGGACCAGAAACCACTTCTGTAATTTCCGTTTTAATAAGTTTGTTTGGAACAATTTCTTTTATTACTCCTTTGCTATATTTTTCTTTTCCCCAGAAAACGGTGATTTCCTCAAACTTTATTCCCACCTTAAAATCTTCCTTGGCATTTACGGATTTAAGCACAGTAATCCATTTGGGATAATTAGAGGCATTCAGCATAAAGCCAAACACTATAGTGATTGGCTTATTGATAATAATTGAAGAAGTTACAATAAACATAACAGCGTATTGATGATTAGAACTACGTCATTAGAAGAGAGATTTTAGTCTCTTATACTAATCACAGTTGGATGCCACTCAATTTTTCCATTCGTTTTATTTCCTTCTGTGCCGGCGTTAAGTTTCTTTCATAATCATAGATCGCATTTTCCCATTCACCATAGGAAGAATTAGGAAGAACAATAAATTTTTTGCCCCATTCTTCACGAACTTTATCTGTTTCAGATTTCCTGTCGTCATCTGATTTTTTTTCGAATGCCTGTGTAAAATCATTCAGGTTGTCGCCCAACAGCATTATTATTTTATAGTTTTTGATTACGATTTGTCTTCTTATTTCTTTAGAAGATGTATTGGATTCAAAAAGCATGTGAGCCGTATCAGCGTCAGGGAGATTTAATTTTTGCAGATTAATTAAAGTTGTTTTTACTTCATCAGTATCCCTGTTGCTGATATAAAAAATATTTATTCCTTTTTGTTTAGCCATTTGTAAAAATTCCACTGCTCCGGGTACGGCAGTGGCTGCCGATTTATTTGTCCATTGCTTCCAAAACCCTTCTGTAAACAGCAATCCTTTTTTTATTAATTCTGCCTGCAGGTAACTGTTGTCGAGAATTGTTTCATCCAGGTCGGTAATAATAGCGAAGTGTTTATTATGTTTTTTACTTTTAGCGATTTCTTTCAGACGTAAAGTGGCGATATTAAAAGCCTGGTAACACAAAGCCCGATATTCTGCGGATTGTTGTTGCCAGAGAATAGGATATATTTTTAAAACAGGTTCGCATGGAATACCTGCGGTACTGTCCTGGCCAATCAACCTGCTAATGAACAGCATTGATATGCACGTGAAAAAAATTTTTCTCATTGGAAATTTTTGACTGATCAACCGTCCTTAAAGTGAGCAACATTAAATTTAAGATATATCTAATGATTAGAGTAGAAAGAAAGACCGCTTATTATAAGCAGTCTTTCTAAATTGCTTAAAAAATTACTTTGAACTAAAATCCAATGGAACATCAATTTTGAAACTGATGTTTCGCCCCATATTATAGATTCCATAGCCCCCATTAGGTGCAGGAACAGTATAACCCGCATCTGTTTGCCAGACAAAATATTTTAACCGATTCAAATGATCCTGGTAGGCTTTATCAAATAAATTATTACCAATTATGTACACACTAAGAATTGGTTTACCGGTTTTGTTAGTAAATGTGCAACCTGTGCCTGCATTGAATAGAGCATAACCGGGGGTCGGTGTTTCTGTGCCAAATTCAAGATAGGCCCTGTTTTGGGCTGCGTAATATTCCACCTGGGCCTTAATAAAACCTTTTACAATATGCGCAGCCTTATTGCTGAAATCAAATCTTAATTCAGAAATGCCATGTGCAGGAGGGATAAATGGTAAATACTTTGCATCAGGGTTGAGAGGTTTTCCCTTTACACCTTTATTATCCCCATACACAACGGATAAGCTATTTTCGAAATGAATCGTTTTTATCGGATGAATATCAAGGCTTACTTCGCCACCGTATAAATGCGCCCTTGCTGCCTCAAACTGGAAAGTTTGATTTCCGGGGACTAAAATCAAATCAGTTCCATCAGGATTTACAAGCTTTTGATTATAGATATAATTTTGAATGTTGTTATTGAAAAAATCAAGCATAAATTCTACCTGTTTCGAAGAGTATAAGAGCCCGGCATCCTCCTGCCAACTAAACTCAGGCTTGAAATTCGGATTGCCTAACTGGTAAATATTTGTACCGGGGTGAACACCATTTGCTGAAATTTCAGAAATATTCGGAGCACGGAAACCACGGGCAATATTGGCTTTGATTGAAAATTTATCAGTGAAATTATAAGTCAACCCCGCACTTCCTGTCATGCCGGCAAATGTTTTATTGTAATCTGAAAAAACTGTGTCGGCTCCCGGAGTGTTGGCACTAACAGGCGAGTCAAAACCTGTTACAGGGTCGGGTGCACTATAGAGTGCAAAATTTTTAAAGGATCTGATATCGTATCTAATACCCCCGGCGACATCCAATTTTCCAAAAGTTTTTCTTGCCATTACAAAAGGACCAAAATCGAATTGATGATAGGAAGGAATTACAAATTCAGTTCCTCCTGTCACATCATTAGTTTGGTACATGCCGTTGATGCCTGTTGTAATGATCCATTTATTAAGATCCGGCAGATAATATTTTATATCATAGTTGTAGGAATTAAGCTTGAGGTATAAGCCAGGAATTTTATACAATACCGGGTGACTGAATTCTCTGCGAACACTTCTTTGAAACGCAAGGTTTACCCCAATACGGCCTCCGTTACTCAGAATAAAATTATTGTTCCAGTAAACCCTGTAGTGCTGCACTCTTTGATGAAGATGTTCAATTTTATAAGACTTAAGATCCTCATCAGAAACAATTTCACGAACTGTGTCTTCTTCAGTTATCTGTCTTGTAAATCTGCGGGTGGCACTGTCACGACCTCCATCGGGGATTTCCTGGGTATCATCGAACAAAACAAAATTGAGCGTGGAATAACCCCATTGACGATGCAGTCCTAAAAAGGCGCTGGCATCTGTTTCATTAAATGCCGTTCCAAAAACACGGCCATCCACTTTATCTTTATAATTAGTAGCCTGCTTATGTGAAATGCGGCCCATCCATTCAAAACCATGATGTGTACTGCTCAACATGGCTGAGCCTCCAAGGTATTTGTTGTTAGTTTGATAGTCCGCAACAATATCACCGACTGTTTTTCCTTCAGGTGCCGGTGATACAGGAATAAGATTTACAACACCAGCCAATGCATCTGAACCATAACTCAAACTCGCAGGGCCTTTGATGATCTCAACTTTCTGAACACCATATTGATCTACTTCTATTCCGTGTTCATCGCCCCATTGCTGACCTTCCTGCCTTACTCCATCATACAAAGTGAGAATGCGATTAAATCCCAAACCACGTATATAAGGCTTCGATACATTTGGTCCTGTAGTAACAGCGCTTATACCTGGCAGTTTTGAAATGGCATCTATGGCATTTGTACTTAAATTGCTCGAAAGATAATCATGGCCTACAGATATAATGGGCACGGGGCTTCTTTTTATCTGGGTGGCCCTTGATAAACCGGTTACAACCACTTCGCTTGATTCTGTAAAATTTTCTTCTAATTTAAAATCATGAGTAATATTGCCATTAAAAAAAATGCTTGTCGAAACAGATTTATATCCTATAGATGAAACTTCGACAAGATAAGTACCAAATGGAACAGGTGGAGTTTTATAAATACCATTATTATCAGCAACTGCATAAATCTTAATATCTGGAATAGAAATGTTTGCCTCTGGGATTGCGGCACCGGTTTTTGCATCAATGACCTTTCCTGTAAGAATATGAGCTGCATTTTTTTGTGAATGCCCAATTATATATGTATTTAGAGCGACTATTATAAATAATATTACTTTCTTCATTGTACATTTTTTTGATAAAATAAAAGGTGTTCAAAATAATCAAGAAACTCTATGGAGTTATTTCAGGATTATCAATGTAAAAAAATTACGAAAAGGCAGGAGGCGCTCTCAGGGAAAAGAAAAATGTAGAAGAAAATGGAACTGATATTTTTTGAAGAGAAGTAAATTCAAATTCTACCGAAGAAATTGGCTGCGAAACTTTTTCCGGCTCACCGGTAAAAGGCATTGTAAAATCATCAAAACAATGGCAGGAATAGGTTACTATTGTTTTATCCTGCTGGTAAGGTTGTTCCTGTTTACATTTATTCGCATGAAGCCAGTTATGAAGATAAAGTTCAACGCCAACTTTTTGAGCGAATACCAATAACAGAATTATTGCAAAACTTTTTTGTATAAGCCGGGTTGGTTTCATTAGCGATAGCAAAGTTAGAAGAAAATCGTAATACAAAAAATGCCATCTTCAATCCCCATTTCACTAACTGTGTTATATTTAACATAAACATTTTACCTAATATTCTACGAACCGAAAATAAATGTACTGATGAAACCTTCAGAATTAAAAATCAAGGAAGCAAAAAAACAATCACAGGAATTTCTTGATCCGTCCAGAGAGTGGCGGCGATTGTTTGCAGAAATGTGGGGAACTTTTTTATTAGTGTTGGTAGCGTGTGGCGCTGTCGTGGTTTCAAAGATAAATGGTGAAATTACTCTTGCTATGAGGGTGATAGCCCCGGGGATTATGGTAATGGTTTGTATTTATTTTATGGGAACAGTGAGCGGAGCTCATTTAAATCCTTCTGTTACTTTTGCCTTTGCATTGAGATCGCATTTCCCATGGAAAAAAGTTCCCGCCTACATATTTGCGCAGTTGGCCGGTGGCATTTTAGCAACGATCTTTTTGAAAACTATGTTTGGCAACCTCGGAAACATTGGCGCAACAGTTCCAAACATGCATATATCCACATTACAGGCATTGCTGATTGAGATACTATTGACTACAGGCCTCGTCAATACAATTTTGGGAACCGCTTCCGGTCCGCGAAATATTGGTCATAATGCCGCTATTGCTATCGGTGGATATATTGCATTGTCCGGCCTTTGGGCAGCGCCGCTTACAGGTGCTTCTATGAACCCCGTTCGTTCGATTGCACCCGACATTGTAAGGGGAAATTTTAATACAAGCTGGATATATATTTTGGGGCCTTTTATTGGTGCGTCAATAGCAGTGGCTTTTGAATGGATATTAAAGGGAAACCAAGCAAACATGCTACCATGGAAGCGCAGGGATTACCAGATATAGATGAAGAATGATTGCAGATTCAGAAAATTATAACTACTTCTTTTAAATAATTTTAATCTTATTACATGAGTAGTGAAAAAAAGCATTTCTTCCTTAAGCTAAATCCGTCACGTCTCAGCTTTACGTTGGATATGACGGCGGATGAAAGAAATATTATGCAGCAGCATATTGTTTACTGGTCGCCTTATTTAAATGACGGAACGCTTATTGTTTTTGGTCCGGTTATGGATCCAAAAGGCGGTTTTGGAATAGCAGTAATTGCTGTTGATAATGAAGAACCGCTAAAGCAAATTGTAGCCGGTGATCCGGCAAATGCAATTGGCCACTATGAAATATACCCCGTGAGAGCAGTAACAAAGCCACGATAAAGTTTTCTTGCCCGGTTATATTTATTTCAATATTGTATCGCGGACTTCAAAAAAATTTACGGAAAAAAAACCGTTTTTCCCAAGAAAAGATAAATAATCCCCTTGTCGCAACCAACCCCCCAGATTGCCGTATTTGCACCCTGCAATATTTTTAGATACATCGTAGGTTTGTGATGAAGAATAAAAATAATTATGGCAAAAGATAAACCAGGTACAGAAAAATTATTTCAACTGCTTGATGATGCAACTGCAGAATTTGTTCAACTAGTTTCATTATTTAATGAGCAGGAAATAAATGCCATTCCTTATGAGGGCAGTTGGACAGCGGCACAGGTGGCGGAGCATGTAACATTGTCAAATGTTGATATCAACGAGCAATTATCGGCAGAAGGGAAAGAATGTGAAAGAGAACCGGATTCTGGCGTTGAAAGGATCAGGTCGATCTTTTTAAATTTTTCGAAGAAATTGAATTCTCCTGATTTTATTCTACCAACCCGTGATATGTATGAAAGAAAAATTCTTATCGAAAACTTGACGCAGTCCATTGATCGGCTAAAACAAATCGCTGAAAAGAAAGAGCTGTTTGAGATAATTAATCACAGGATTTTTGGAGAGATCACCCGGCTGGAAACATTATACTTTGTGATCTATCATACTCAGAGGCACAATCATCAATTAAGGAAGATCCAAAAAGTTGTTTTGGAAAAAAAAGAAAAATGAGAAAGATAATTTCATTTATGAATATTTCGCCCGATGGATTCGTAACAGGTGCAGCTGAAGAAATGAACTGGGTCATTATCGACGATGAAATTTTCCGGGACGCCATTGATCTTACTGCCACGACTGATATTGCTTTATACGGAAGAGTAACTTACCGACAATTAATAAAATAAAAGGAGAAAAATTTATGCAAAAGATTAGCCCATTCTTATGGTTTAATAACGACGCAGAAGAAGCAGTAAAGTTTTATACTTCTGTTTTTAAAAATTCAAAGATAGGAACAATGGCCCGCTATGATGAAGCAGGAGCAAAGGCGGCCCATATGCCGAAGGGATCGGTGATGACAGTATCTTTTCAATTGGAAGGACAGGAATTTGCCGCGATAAACGGCGGACCTATATTTAAGTTTACTCCTGCCATATCATTTATTGTTAATTGTAAAACGTCAGATGAAGTGCAGGATTTATGGAATAAATTTTCCGATGGAAGCACGGTGCTGATGGCACTGGATAAATATCCTTTCAGTGAAAAATATGGTTGGTTACAGGACAAATATGGTTTGTCGTGGCAGTTTATTGCGTCGTCAGGGGATGCGCCGCAGAAAATTATTCCGTCGATGATGTTTGTGGGCAAGGTAGCCGGCAAAGCTGAAGATGCAATTAATTTTTATACATCAATATTTAAGAATGCCAAAGTTGGAAGTATATTTCGCTATGGCGCAGGGCAGCTACCGGATAAAGAAGGAACTGTGATGTTCGCTGACTTCGCACTTGAGGGACAGCAATTCGCAGCAATGGACAGTGCCCGCGAACATAACTTTAATTTTAATGAAGCCATTTCGTTTGTGGTGTACTGTAATACGCAGGATGAAATCGAATACTATTGGAAAAAACTTTCAGCCGTTCCCGAATCCGAACAGTGTGGCTGGCTGAAAGATAAATATGGTGTATCATGGCAAATTATTCCAACAGTCTTAATCAAATACCTGGGCGATAAAGACGCAAACAAATCTCGGAGAGTGATGAAGGCAATGTTGCAGATGAAAAAAATTGAGATCAAAAAATTGGAGGAGGCTTACGGGGAAAAGTAGAATTTGCACTACGGAAATAGCAATAAAGTCAAAACCAAAAATTATGAAACAAAAAACCATCAACATTCTCTATTGGATCTTTACAATTTTATTTAGCGCATTAATGCTTTTTTCAGCCTGGTCAAGCATAGTGGTCAATGAAGATTCAATCAAATTAATTCATGATATGCTGGGATACCCGGAGTATTTTATCCCGTTTACCGGTTGGGCCAAATTGATCGGGGTAATTGTTATTCTGATCCCCGGCCTTAAAAGAATAAAAGAATGGGCTTATGCCGGTTTGTTTTTTGACCTGGTAGCTGCTGTGTATTCAGGCATCGCAGTGGCTAAAAAATTTGATCCTTTGATTCTTACTATGCTGATATGGTTTATACCAGGTATTTTGTCTTATATCTACTGGCATAAAAAAATGAAACTTGCTGCTGAGGTGAGGCAATGAAAGAGGAAATAAAAAACATACTTATGGCATCAACGGAAAAATATTTTATTGCCAACGATATTGAAGTTGCCTGCGTAAAAGCAACAACTTTTCCTCATGGAGTAGGACAAGCGTATAAGATATTAGAATCGAAATTGCCTTCTTCAAGCGATAGAAGATTATACGGAATTTCCTGGGGCGATAAAAACGGAGGCATTATTTATCACGCCGCAGCAAGTCAATTGCATCCCGGTGAAGCTAAAGAATACGGTTTGGAAACATTCACCATAAGAAAAGGTAAGTACATCAGCGAATATTTGGAAGATTGGAAAAAAGATGAGACCGCGATTGGCAGAACCTTTCAAAAACTTTTGAATGATCCGCGCATTGATAAGGAAAAAGGGTACTGCCTCGAAATATATCCGAATTCAAAAGATGTACGATGCCTGGTGCTGCTGGAATCTCCAAACAAAAAATAGAATTATTACCACTAAAAACTATAAAAATGAAAGCAATAAATCCTTATTTAAATTTTCCGGGCACAACCGAAGAAGCATTTAATTTTTACAAATCAGTATTCGGCGGCGAATTCAGTATGGTGCAACGGTTTGGTAAAGGAGAAAAAATTCCCGACTCTGTCAGTGACAAGATCATGCATATTTCTCTGCCCATCGGCAATGGCAACATACTGATGGGAACAGATGCCTGCGAAGAAATGGGTTTCAAACTGACAATAGGAAATAATATGCACATTATTCTTGAACCCGAAAGCAAGGAGGAAGCCGACAAATTATTCAATTCCCTTTCAAGCGGCGGAAAGGTAGGACAACCTTTGCAGGATACATTCTGGGGTGCTTACTATGGCGACTTTGCCGATAAGTACGGGGTTCAATGGATGGTCAATTATACATATCCGCAGAAGTAATCATTTTAAAAAATGATCGAAGTATTTAAAACAAATGTGGAGGAATCTACCCAGGCAAGCAAGATCATCGACCTGCTGCTTGAGCATTTCCCCGGCAATAAAATAAATTTTGATCTTCACGATTGTGATAAAATACTTCGTGTAGAAGGAAATATCTTTATGCCGGAAAAAATCAAAGACCTCGTTATAGGGAAAGGTTTTATGTGTGATATATTGGAATAAAATTTTAATCGTATTGATATGCAAGTAATCAAAACGACATTTACTAATACTGACGAATATATTGCAATGTTTCCTGCAAGCATTCAGGCCATGTTTGCAAAAACTCAGGTCAACGATAAAGAAGACTGCTCCCTCAGCAGAAGAAATGATCAGTTATAAAATGCCGGCATTTAAACTAAACGGAATGTTGGTTTGGTTTGCCGCTTAAAAGAACATATTGGTTTTTATCCGACCGGTTCTCCTATAATAGTTTTTAAAAAAGAACTGTCCGGATACAAAACTTCAAAAGGTGCTATCCAGTTTCCGATTGACAAACCAATTCCTTTGGCGCTGGTAAAGGATATTGTCAAGTTCAGGGTGATTGAAAATTTGGAAAGATCGAAAGCAAAGGAGAAAAAGAAATCACTGGTTAAAACAAAATAAAAACTCCGCTTGCCGGAAACATCATTTATTCCTGGTTTGTGAGCTATGTGCCAGGAAGCCAAGCTTTAACTTTCAAATAAAAATCCATCATCCTTCCACGTATCTTTAAGCAACGTTTTAAAAATGAAACTCCTCATCACCGGCGCCACGGGAATGGTCGGCTCGGAATTATTGCGGCAGGCATTGGCCGATAACACGGTTAGCGCCGTCGTTGCATTAACGCGGAGAGCATTAGATATTCAGCATCCAAAACTCAAAACAGTTATTCATAAAGATTTCCGGGATTATACTGCGGTGAGCTTTTTGTTTGCCGACGTTGATGTCTGCGCATGGTGCCTCGGCGTTTCGCAATTGCAGGTGACCAAAGAGCAATACAATATTATTACGTATGATTACACCATTGCCGCAGCAAAAGCAATGCTTGCAGCCAATTCTAAAATAACTTTTGTTTTTGTAAGCGGTGATGGTGCAGATCAAACAGGCAAAGCCAGGACTTTATTTGGAAAAGTGAAAGGCAAGGCTGAAAAAGATCTCATGGAAATGCCTTTTCAAAAATTGATCATCGTCCGGCCGGGAGGGATTCAACCAATAACTAAAAATCCCCGTGCTCCTTTTCTCTACAAGGTCTTTTATTTCTTTTATCCAATATTTAAAATATTAACCCCGGCGAAAGTCATCACCTCGGTGGAATTGGCAAAAGCGATTTTGATTGCTGCAAAAACCAAAGTGGGAAAAGTTCTGTTAGACAACCAGGAATTGAAACGACTTTTGTGAATGAATCGATGACTGGTTAAGAAGCAAGTTTTTTTTATCCAATATTCTCGATTATTCCTGCAATTCCCTGCCCGCCTCCGACACAAGCGGTAACCATTCCATATTTTTTATTCAACCGCTTCATGTCATTCAGGATTTGAATCGTGAGTTTGCAACCCGTACAACCAAGCGGATGGCCCAATGCAATCGCACCACCATTGATATTTACAATTTCAGGATTCAATCCTGCTTCCCGAATCACGGCCAGTGATTGCGAAGCAAAAGCTTCATTCAATTCAATCAAATCAATTTGAGAAAGATTCATATTCGCTTGCTTCATTACTTTTGGAATGGCAGCAACAGGACCAATTCCCATTATTCGCGGATGCACACCTGCAGACACACAAGCTACCAAGCGACCGATTGGTTTTAATCCCAACTCATTCACCATTTTCTCACTCATCACAATTACAAATGCGGCGCCGTCGGAAGTCTGAGAAGAATTGCCTGCGGTAACAACACCGTTTGCTGCAAATGCCGGTTTCAATTTTGCCAGTACTTCCAGTGATGTATCTGCCCTTGGCCCTTCATCTGTATCAACTGTATAATTTCTTTTTTGCTTCTTTCCTTTTTCGTCAAGATATACTTCTTCGATATTGATCGGAAGAATTCCTGATTTAAAATATCCATTCTTAATAGCATTGATTGCTTTCTCGTGCGAATGCAGGGAAAATTCATCCTGTGCTTCACGACTAACTTTATATTCTTTCGCCACTGCTTCTGCCGTCAATCCCATGCTCAAATAATAATCGGGATCATCTTTTGCAATCGAATAAGCCGGTACTGTTTTCCAACCGGCTGTAGGCACAAGGCTCATACTTTCAGTACCGCCGGCAATAATGCAATCGGCCATTCCCATTCTGATCTTTGCTGTTGCGATCGAAATCGTTTCCAATCCGCTGGCGCAATACCTGTTCACCGTCATTCCCGGTATATCAAACCCCAAAGCTCTTGCGGCAATAATTCGCCCAACCTGCAATCCCTGTTCAGCTTCAGGCACGGCATTTCCTACGATCACATCATCCACACGTTTGGCTTCCAGTTGCGGCACAGATGCCATCAATCCTTTTATCACATCAATGGCCAGGTCATCCGGACGATAAAATCGAAAACCTCCGCGTTTTGCTTTTCCTACAGCGGTTCTGTAGCCTGCTACTATATAAGCTTCCTGCATAGAAAAAGTTTAAAAAATTTCAAGTTTAAATGTTCCAAAAGTTAGCTCAACTTATAAGTTTAAATCTGATAAAATTTGAAATGATGGTTTGTTACCAGCTTTTACAATTCCCTCACCGTCCCTTGCGTCGCACACTTCAGCGTTCTGAATCCTGCTCAGCAAAGTTAGACAGTGTGCAAATCATCCCAAAACCATTAAAGTTAATTTATCTTCGCGGGCTGATATGTATAAAATACTTCGCAGCATTTTTTTTCTCTTTCCTCCCGAACAGACACACTATTTTTCAATGAGCTGCCTGAAGATCTTATGTGCTTTATCGCCGATAAGAAAATTAATATCGTCTTTTCTTACTCCTCATAATTCAAAACTTGCTACCCGGTTTTTGAATCTTCAATTTAAGAATCCAATCGGCCTTGGAGCAGGATTTGATAAAAATGCCACTTACTTAAAAGAATTGGAAGCATTAGGTTTTGGTTTTGTTGAAATAGGAACCGTAACGCCATTGCCGCAACCGGGGAATCCCAAACCAAGAGTATTTCGCCTGCCAAAAGATAAAGGACTTATAAACCGGATGGGTTTTAATAATGACGGCGTAAAAGCAGTGGCGGAAAGATTAAGTAAATGGAGAAAAAGGGAATTAAGCAATCGTCAATAGGCAAACGCATTCACAACTCACCACTCACAATTCACCAATGATCATCGGCGGTAACATTGGAAAAAATAAAGTCACTCCTAATGAAGATGCCTGGAAAGATTATGCAATTTGCTTTAATGAACTTCATCCTTATGTAGATTATTTTGTTGTGAATGTAAGTTCTCCAAATACTCCCGGCCTTCGTGAACTGCAGGAAAAAGAATCGTTACGAAAAATTTTACTTCATCTGCAAATGATCAACAATGGCAAGGCAAATCCCAAACCTATACTTTTAAAAATTGCACCTGACTTAACGCAAGAACAAATTGATGATGTGATTGATCTTGCGGTGGAAATAAAACTTGATGGAATTGTGGCAACCAATACAACGATAGCCGTCACGCGCTTGTTTGGGAAACAGGTGTCGGCAACCAGGAAGCGGGAGGCTTAAGCGGAAAACCCTTGCAAAAAAGATCAACCGAGATAATAAAATACATTTCTGAAAAAACAAACAAAGAAATTCCGATTATTGCCAGCGGCGGAATTTTTACCACTGCCGATGCAGAAGAAAAACTAAAAGCAGGAGCTGCATTGCTGCAGGTTTGGACGGGATTTATTTATGAAGGCCCTGCAATCGTCAAAAAAATTTGCAGAATACTTAATATTGCCTCGTAAAATTCAATTTAATAAGATGGTGCACCTGTTTAGTTCTGAAAACATAATCAGCTTTTTTATCCTGGTTATTCTCGAGATCGTTTTGGGAATCGATAATGTGATCTTTGTCAGCATTATTATTAACCAGCTTGAAAAGGGAAATGAAAAAAAAGCACGAACGGCCTGGATGATCGGGGGCATCCTCATTCGCAGTCTTTTACTTTTAGCATTGGGTTGGTTATTGGCGCAAAAAGGAAAAGCTTTGCTTACGCTGTTTGATAAAGGTTTTGATGTTTCCAGTCTTGTAATGCTTGTGGGCGGCCTATTTCTTATTTATAAATCCGTTCGTGAAATACATAAAAAACTGGAGGGGGAAGATCCAACTCTTGTAGCTGAAAAAAGAAAAGGATTAGGATTAGGGCAAGCTATTGTGCAGATCATACTTATTGATACTGTTTTTTCTTTCGACAGTATTCTTACAGCCGGCGGAACCGCAAAGCGTGTTGAAGTGATGATCGCCGCCGTGGTCATAGCTATGATCATCATGTTTCTATTTAGTCCAAAAATTTCAGCGTTTATTCATAAACATCCTACATTGAAAATGCTGGCTCTTTCCTTTTTAGTAATGATAGGCCTCAGTCTCGTGATCGAAGGCTGGGATTCGGAAAAGGCGGAAGACCTCCATTTAAAAAATTATATCTATTTCGGAATGGCCTTTTCATTTTGTGTTGAACTGCTAAACATGGTTATGAGAAAAAGACTCAGGCAGCATTTGGTTGAATTGAATGAACCGGTGATGGAAAAGGAAAAAGAGAAATAGTAGGGGTCTATTTTGAAGCAGTTTTATCAAAAAGTTGCTTATTGGAGTTTACCCATTTTATTTTTCCAATGCCTATTAAGATATTAAATGAATTTACTCCGCGGTTGGGCCTTTTCAGATCCGCATTGGAGATATGACGTATGCCAACCTGTAAATTAAGAAACAAATAATTTTTATTTATTCTTTTGTAAATACCCACGGCCAGGTTATCCGAAAAAATAAAACCGTTGGCTTGCTTGGGTAAAACAGCGGAAATATAATGCGGCCCGGAACCCAGCATTTGATAGAAATAAAGATTTGCATTTACCCGGCTATAATGTCGCAAGCCTCCATTAAGTCCAAATTCATAATCCGGCCTCTCTTCCATTGTACGGACCAAGTTAAACTGTGGTTCAAAATAATAACTTAAGAATGAAGAATTGGTAGGAGTACGAAAAGACCTTGAATAATCCCCTGTGAAATAAAGGACCTCGTATCGATCAACGGTAGTGTGCACTGAATTTCCTACTCCGGTTACAAGTGCAAAAGATCGTACCCGTGATAAAGATTTTTGAGCTTTAACGCTGAAGGATGAAACAAGTAAGGAAAATAAGATTACAAAACTTGCAAAAAAATATTTTTCTTTTCTTCTACCGCGCCGGTAAACAATTCTCCTTTTATTCATTAACGGTGGATTAAACAACTTTGTTTAAAGGGATAAATGTAAAGATTTGTTTTGATAACGGTTATGTAAATTTCACTAATGTTGCTGCTACAACTCCTGCCGTTTCTGATCTCAGCCTTGTATCACCAAGTGATACAGCATCAAAGTGATTATGAACAGCAAGCTCAACTTCTTCTTTAGTAAAATCTCCTTCGGGGCCGATCAAAATAATTTGAGAAGGAAGAGTTTCATTTACAAGATCAACCAGGTTTCTTTTTTGTTCTTCTATACAATGAGCAATAAATTTTTGTGAAGATTGTATTATCTCTTCCTGGCGAAAAATTAAATTGTAATCAATTGGATTATGTAAAACCGGTAACCAGCATTGCTGCGACTGAAGCATAGCACTTGTTAAAATATTTTTCATACGATCTTCCCGGAATTTTTGCTTCTCTGTTCTTTCACAGATCAATGGTATAATTTCGTGAATACCGATTTCAGTAGCTTTTTCCAGGAACCATTCAAAACGGTTTGAGTTTTTCAGAAGTGAAATAGCGATTGTAATATGTCGTGAATCCTGAGTCGTGAATCGTGAATCAAATATTTTGACTTCGCATTTTCTTTTGTGGTCATCGACAATTTCAGCCGTGATCAAATTGCCTTTGCCGTCTGTAAGATTTAATTTCTCTCCCGGTTTCTTTCTCAAAACCTGTACGACATGTTTTGAAGTATCTTCATTTAAAACAATTTGTTTTTGTGATGGATCATACTCTTCGATATAAAAAAATGGCAGATTCATGTATACAAAGAAAAAGACTTTTCAAAAGAAAAGCCTTTTTAAAATCATTGTTCATTTTTAATTATTAATTAAAACGGATCCTCATCGCCTGAGATATCATTCATTTTACTTTCCGTCTGAATGTAAAGCTTGGGGCCGTCGTCGTCTTTTACGGGTTTCCAATTACCCGGTAGCCCGATCCCATTGAAATCACCGCCATCGTCTTCAATGAATTTCTGAATGTGAAGCAATGCTCTCAGCTTTATTGTCTCCAGGGAACCGTTACGGTGTTTCGCAATCCGCACATGTGTTTCGCCGCGATTATTTTCACCCATTTCATTTGTGGTGATGTCGTAGTATTCAGGACGGTAAAGAAACATTACCATGTCGGCATCCTGTTCGATAGCTCCCGATTCACGCAAGTCACTTAATTGAGGCATTTTGGTCCCGTCTTTGGCGCCGCGTTTTTCTACTTCACGGCTTAACTGTGATAAAGCAATAATCGGAATACTTAATTCTTTCGCCAGGCTTTTTAAATTTCTTGAAATGTTACTGATCTCCTGTTCGCGGTTGCTGTTCCTGTTCTCGCCCGTTCCGCTCATTAGTTGTAAATAGTCGAGGATCACCATCCCAATATTATGTTTGTTTTTGAGACGACGGCATTTTGCTCTCAATTCAAAAATGTTCAGAGCCGGTGTATCATCAATAAATATAGGAGCCTGGGCTAATCGCTGAATACCTCTTGCATACAATTGCTTCATCTCGTGCTCTTCCAGTTTTCCTCTTGCAATTTTTTCAAGCCATATTTCACTTTCAGCAGCAAGTATGCGCTGCACCAATTGGCCGGCACTCATTTCCAAAGAAAATACTGCAACAGGTGTAGGTTTGGTTGGATGAAGAGCAGCGTTTCTTGCCAGGTTCAATGCAAGTGCCGTTTTACCCACGGATGGCCTGGCAGCAAGAATAATTAAATCCGTACTCTGCCAGCCATATGTTACCCGGTCTAATGATGCATAACCACTCGGCACGCCTGTTACATCTTCATTTTTGTGACGCAGGTCTTCAATGCGCTGAATAGTTTTTACCAATACAGAATCAATCGTGTCAAAATTCTTGCGCAGGTGATTGTTGGTTATTTCAAATAATTTACTCTCGGCATCGTCAAGCAGGTCAAACACATCAGTGCTGTCTTCATAAGCGTCGCCGATTATTTCACCGCTGATTCGAATCAATTCCCGCTGAATAAATTTTTGAAGGATAATTCTTGAATGGGCTTGAATATTGGCCGAGGAAACAACCGCGTTCGTAAGCTTCGTAACGTAGTAAGCGCCGCCTACCATTTCCAGTTCTTCCTTACTTCTGAGTTCTTCCACTACTGTAAGGATGTCGATAGGTTGGCTTTTTTGCGCCAGGCTTTGCATACATCGAAATATGCGCTGATGACCTTCTACATAGAAGCACTCGGGTTTTAAGATTTCAGCTACTGTGTCAAATGCATTTTTTTCAAGCATAGTAGCGCCTAATACGGCTTCTTCAAGGTCTTTAGCTTGAGGCGGCACCTTGCCATACACCATGGTACTGAGGTCAAGGGATGATTTCCGCCGTTTTCTGTCTCTGTTCAGGTTAGTAAGATCCATCGTAGGTTCGGCAAACAATAAATAGGTTAACGCATAAAGTTTAAAAAATCTGCCAACCGGCAGTGACCCATGAGGTAAAATTCCATGTTTATATTATTAAATTCTTATCTCTGTGTTATCGGAATATTTGCCCTTTCAGTCAATTGAGCGAATATAAAAGGAGAAAGTTCTTCGAAAAAAATTTTTCTTATTCACTTTGGTTTCACAGGTTTTTCCACAGCGATCTCTCTTTTATTCATCTTATTTTTCATGGTCATCCACAATTTAAAAAAAATAAGCACCTGGCTCTCATTTTAATTCACATATTTTGTGATAAAAAAAACATCCCTCATTTTTTGGTCATGATTCAAAAACCCCAGAATGGCATCTTCATTGATTTGGGGAATATAATCCACTTTATTTTCTCAATAAAATTCAAGCCAGGCAGGCTTTTGCTTGTTTCCGTAATTAATGTCATTTTTTTGTAACACGCTTCAATACTGCATTTTTTCACTTTTGTGAGTGAATTTTTCAACAAGCATTTGCTCCTAAATACCTACGGAACTTCAATACACAGGATTCAATGCACAAACATTTTTTTGAATTCTCAAACAATTAGGTCTTTTATCTTAGGTAAGAGATATACTTATACTTATTTATTTCGTTTCCTTTCACCTCCCTTTCTCTTAAAATTTTATGATATTAATATCTGGCACAATAATCAGAGATAAAAATCAGTTAAGGTAAATGTCTGCGACGTTCCTGTATTCTTTGACATTAAAATTTCTTTTTTATGAAACCCATGAAAACTACCTACCAACCCCGTCCAGTCATTACGCAGTTAGAAAATAATACTACCCTTTGGGTCGGTCATTTGCAAACAGATCCTACGGACCATTTTGCCGGTCAAACATTTAATTGCCCCGCTTCCGGTGAATTAAATAATATCCAGCTATATTCTGCTGCGGTTCAAAACCCGGGCGAAGTGATCTTAACGCTACATGCTTTTGATTCAGAAAGTAAAAATTGGGGGCCGCAACTGGTTAGTTCAACAGTGGAAATTCAAAAAACAGATGAAGAAAAATGGATCCGTTTCAATTTTCCTCCTATGCCGCTGCATAAAGATGAAAGTTATGCGTTTCGAATTCATACCCATAATGGAATGATCGCCTTAGGTGAGGCTGCTGCCGGTATGCAAAATCCCTTTACCGGCGAAGAATGGCATGCGGATTCGATGGACCAGGGTGGTCACTATTATAAATATTTCAGTCTCGCTTTTAAAATAGAAATGTGCGCCTGAATTAATGTTTCTTTCTCAGGATGATGGCTGAATTCTTCTGAAGATCACCTGAAAATCTTATCTGGTATCTTTCATCTCCATCTTGTAAGACAAGCAAACCGGTATTAGGTGGAATACGTCCAAGGTTTTCTGCATACATAATTAATTCAGACGAATCGCCAAGTTCAGATGTTGGAATAGTTGTAGTGATTGCCTTTGCGGTTAACCCCTGTTTCGAAATGAGAACCTTGTTGTTTAGCATTACACTTACAGTATCCCCATCAACTTCGCCATTATCATATAAGCTTATCAACAAGCTATCAGAATGAAATAGAACTGCCCTTATAATTTTAGTTTTTCTTGGGACAGACTGTATAGGTGAAGGTTTGATTTCTTCTATATGAATAGCACTTTCTTCTTTTTCTACGATTGGCTTAACAAATGAAAGTTCTTTTAACAGATCCATGTCTGCGAGCTTGGAAATTAATCGTGTTCTTGTTTTTGGATTATTCTTTTGGAGAAAAATTGTTCCTTTAAAAGAATTCTCGCTCGGGGCTCTCATATCCATCGATCTTGTAGAAAAGGTACCGGCTAAAGTCATGCTCTGATTTTTACCCACCCATGCCAGGGTACCGTAAAGCTTTACTTTTCTGCCAGCGGTTGTATAGTTGTCATAGATGAGTTCGCCATCCTCAATTGAGATACTTCCTCTTTTTACTTTTATTTCCATCGTTTTAATTCCTACATTTTCGGTATTATTAAATGTGAAGATTACAAGGGAGTATCCACTTAAATTATTGCTCTTTCCACTTATTATCAGTTCATATGGAAGTTTTGTATCACCTATTTGCAATGAACCCGTCCAAATTCCGGTAATATCCTGCGAAAAGGTTTGGAAAGGCATGATAAAGAATGCAAAGAAGAATAGTTTCATATAAGGACATCCCTGATTTATTTATTTAAGATACTTCAATTAGAACATATTTTGTCGATAGAAATTTCACCAGTTTATTACACTATCTGCGAGCTGTTGTGTTTCCTTCTGGCAATATGTTTGGGGTATTATCGATGAAAAAATATTATCTCATATTCTAAAAACCCTAATGTTATGAAACTAAAGATTTTGATCCTGGCCCTCGGTACAGTTGCCTTTGTTTCCTGCGGGCCTTCATACAGAGTAACAGATCGTTCAACAGTTGGAATCACGGCGCCTTCTTCCGTGCAGGCATCCTTTAACAATCAATATCCAAATGCCGGTAATGTAACCTGGTCGACCTATGACGCAGAACATACGCCGATAGACTGGGATATGGCGGGGTGGCCAATGCTGAACAGCAGTGATTATGTGGCAACGTTCGATCTTAACAACGATCAGTATTATGCCTGGTATGATCAAAATGGTGATTGGATAGGAAGTACGTATTCTATGGCCGATTACAAAAAACTTCCTAAAGATGTTACTGACATGATCTATGATAAATATCCCGGCTATACTATCTCATCCATAAATAAGGAAATGAGAAAAGACAACAGGATGACTTACCAGGTAATGCTCAAAGATCAATACAACAAGAAGAAAATTTTGATTGACGAAGACGGGAATATTTTAAAAGAAAAGAATGTAAATAGGTAAAAAGGAATTATGAATGTTTCCTGCAAAGCTCATGGTTTTTCCATGAGCTTTCTCATTGTCACAAACAAGATTTTCTTTTTTTATTAAAATGAACCCAGGATTCCCATCACGAAGGTTACAATTAACAGGACCATTCCTGCTATCGTTGCGGATCTTTCTAATTCTTCATTTTCCATGGTTACGCTTTTAGTTTCTATAAATACGGTTACTGAATCTCGTTAAAATTTATGCCAGTTAATTCTACAGGTCGCAAAAATGTATTGGCATGTCTATTGTATAATTTACAAAAAAACAGTTTATGCCAGAGAAGAAAACCATAGAAGCAGCAAATCGTGACAAACGTAAAGGCAAATCTCCGGGTACCCAAGCCGGCGAGTTTGTTCACGAAGAGATGGAACACATCCGGAAAGGAAAACATGGAGCCCGTTCGGCTAAGCAGGCAATTGCTATCGGCCTGTCGAAAGCAAGACGTGCCGGCGTAAATCTAAAACCTCCCAAAAAAGGCAAGACCTCAGAAAAGACGCGGAGAAACGCCGAAAGAGAATATGAAAAAGGTCAAAGGCATGAGCCGGTTTCTCATTCCCGCTCAAGAGCAAGAGAAGAAGCGTTGCAGCGTGAACCGCGAAGTGCAGCATCTCATGAAGCTTTGTCGCGGCAGACTCATAATGCGGCCAAGCAACGTTCTCCATCCGAACGCTCAGCGGCAGCACGCAAAACAGCAGAAACAAAAGGACCCCGTGAACGATCAGAAGCCGCAAAAAAAGCAGCAGCAACAAGAAAGAGAAGAGGACATTAAGAGTTGCAAAATATTTTAATGCTCAAAGAAAGTTGAGTATTTTTTTATTCATAACCACGATATGAATAACTTCAAATTTATTTTTTAATCACCTGTCATGCGAATTTGGGTTGCCTCCATTTTTTTTCTTTTACATTTTTCTCTTGCAGCTCAATCTAAAAGTGACAGTTTATTGAATTTAATTTTAGAGACGAATCACAATGAGATATTTCAGCAAGTGCTGCATGATCCGCAAACGTACAGGCTTCAAATAATATACACCCAAATCAACAGGGATAAACACAACCAGCCTTCGTTTAAAAATTACTATTTCAATTATGATCCGGCATTTTATTTTAACCCGGCTTCGACTGTAAAACTTCCTTTGTCGCTGCTCGCATTGGAAAAATTGAATGAAATGCATATACGCGGGGTAAATAAGTACACAGCCATGCAGTTTGACAGCAGTTATGAAAAGCAAGTGCCTTTATATAAAGACACCAGCGCTAAAAATGGATTACCGTCAATTGCACAGTTTATTCGCAAAGCATTTCTTGTGAGTGATAATGATGCATACAACCGGCTTTACCAATTTGTGGGACAACAGCGAATCAACCGATCGCTTCATAATAAAGGCTATTCCGATGTTCGCATCACAAGGGAATTCATGGGTTTTACACTTGAACAAAATCGTCACACCAATCCTGTTCGGTTTATTCATGACGATGGAAACCTCATTTACCAACAGCCCGCCGCATATAACACCGATTCATTTAATTTTCCTTCATTAATAAAAATGGGCAAAGCTCATTATGATTCAAATGACAGTCTTATTAATGAGCCCATTGATTTTACAACTGCAAATAATATTTCATTGGGAGACCTGCAGCAAATTTTACAATCTGTCTTATTTCCAACTTCAGTTCCGAAACAACGGCGATTTAATTTAGCGAAGGATAATTACAGATTTCTATATCAATATTTGTCACAGTTTCCATCAGAAACTAATTATCCTAAATACGATACCAGCAAATTTTATGATAGTAATGTGAAGTTTTATTTTAAAGATGGTTCGCATCACTTGCCGGAAGGGATTCGTGTTTTTAATAAAGTGGGTTGGGCTTATGGTTTTTTAACGGATGTTTCTTATGTGGCTGATTTTACAAACAACGTTGAATTCATGTTAAGCACCACGCTGTATGTAAACAGTGACGGAGTTTTAAACGACAATAAATACGATTACGATTCCATTGGGTATCCTTTTTTATATCAACTGGGACACACAATCTATAATTATGAACTTCAGCGAAAGCGAAAATATAAACCTGATCTTTCAAAATTTAAAATTCAGTATGAACGTCGGGATGAAAACGATAACCGGCCGAATATAAAGGAAGTGGATAATTAAAGTTCATTATTATCAAGAGTACTTCTTCATACATTGATCGCAAATAAATGAATTTCGCTTCGTTTTCCCCGTGGGCTTTTTCTTTACTTTGTGACCCTGCGGACATTCTGTTTGATTATATACTTTCCATGTTTTTGCAAGTTCATTTTTTTTAGAAGCATTCAAATAAACCTTGCTGTAGTCATGCGTTTGCCTGATGAGAGTAGTCAATGTACGTGAAGGAATCGCTCCCAATTTCGATTCTGGATGCAGTTTTGCCCGATACAAAGATTCGTTACGGATAATATTACCGACACCAGCAAAAATATCCGGATCAAGCAGCAGGTCGCCGATTTGTTTTTCTTTTGATTGTTGCAGTAATGTTTCTTTTACCTTTTTGGTATCGTATTTACGTGAAAACTCATCCAACTGCCAGTCATATATTTCGTCAAGATATTCTTCAATCAGTTTCGGATGAGCTATGTAGCAATCAAATTCACCGTTCGTGAAATGAAGGGAAAGACTTGCGTTTACATCTTTTTTCGGGTCATTGATTCTGTAAATACCAAAAAGCCCAAAATGAATTTTTAATGTAAGATCTTTTTTCAGGCAGATCAGTAAATGCTTACCCCAGGTTTTGATGTCAATGACTTTCTTTTTAATGATTTTTTTGTGATCTAATTTGGCATAACCGTATGCACGCAGGATCTTTTTGCCTTTAAAGTGTTTGACCTTTTCTTTCAATATTACGATATCCGGTCCTTCCATGATAAGAAAAAAAGGCATAAAAATTTTGCCAGAAATAAGTAATGCGCCGGAGCAGCTACTTCGCCATTGTCAGTTCAGCCAGTTTTGTTACAGTTTTCCAGTTACGCGTGGTGGCAGATATTTTTAGTTTGTTTTCGAAAAACTTATTTGACAATTTGGTTTCGGCATAGCTTCCCGGTATATACAGATACACCTCGCCGCCTTCGATTGTGAATTTGTCGGGTGGGTAATCAAATTCCCGGATGAGTTTGATATTTGTCGGTTCAGGCTTACCGGCAAGAAAGGTAACGTGAAGTTTTGCAATATCTATTCCATTGGTTTTTACAAAAGGATTCGCTAAAATTACTTTGTTCAGTTCTTCGACGGTTCGATTAATGACAGGTACATCGAAGCCATATTGCTTGCTAAGCGCTTTTTCAATCTTTTTTGCTAATTGCTGATCAAACGGGGTTTCCCCTGTTTTGAAAATAACATTACCACTTTGGATGTAGGTTTGCACTTCCCTAAAACCAAGCTTTTCATATAATACTTTCAAATCTGCCATCAGCACTTTTCTTGTTCCCACATTGATTCCACGAAGAATGGAAATAATAGTTGTCATGAACTTAATTTATTTTTAGTATGCATTTGCAGCAAGGGGTTTCTTTAAGTTGGAAGCAGGATAAAATTAAACCATTGGCATGGCACATGATCATCAGCATCATAATCATTCGCACGATCTCCATTTTGAGCGTGGCAACAACATGCCCTTTATCATTGGCATTTGCCTGAATGTAGCATTTGTTTTGGCAGAAATAATCGGCGGATTGATTTACAATTCCATGGCCCTTCTTACCGATGCGGGACACAATGCCAGCGATGTGGCAAGCCTTGTTCTGTCGTTAGTTGCTTTCAAGATGGCTGGCAAAAAATCGAATCCTGAATACACATACGGTTTCAAAAAAACAACGGTACTTGCTGCTCTTGCCAATGCGGTTATCCTGTTCATTGCCATAGGCATTCTCGGGTTTGAATCTGTAGCAAGATTATTTAAGCCGGAGCATGTGGAGGGTGGTGTCATTGCGTGGATAGCTGCAGTTGGAATTGTCATCAATAGCATTTCAGCTTTTTTATTCTACAAAAACCGAAAGAAAGAATTGAACATAAGAACAGCATACGTCCATCTTTTGACAGATGCGCTGGTTTCAATTGGAGTAGTGGTTGCCGGAGTGTTAATAACTTACACCGGGTGGTATTGGCTTGACCCTGCAATAGGGTTGGCAATTATGCTGATAATTTTGATCAGTGCCTGGAAATTACTAAGAGACAGTTTTAAAATGACAATAGATGCTGTTCCTTCGGGCATTGAATTGGAAGACATAAAGAAAATCATTTTGCAGGTGGCTCATGTAAAGCACGTGGAGCATGTGCATGTATGGCCGCTGAGTACAACTGAAAATGCACTAACAGCTCACGTGGCAATTGACGAGCAACTTAGTTTTGACGAAAAAATGAAAGTGGTTTCCGAGATCAAGCATGAACTGATACATCATAGTATCCATCACAGCACAATCGAACTTCAAAAATTTGCAGGATAGACTACTATCTTCCTGGTTCACTTCTAAGCTTTCATAAATTTTTTTATTTGTAATTGTATTATATAAAGCAGATTCTTTTAAAATAAATGCTTTGGCGCAATCCTTGTTTTATAGAAGGTAAACAGATTAATATGAAAAAGATACTTTTAGCAATTGCCCTTTGTGCGGGAACTACATTTGTTTTTGCACAGAAGCATAAGGAAGAGAAAAGGAATGTGCCGGACGCCGTACGTCATTCTTTTCAAAAGGATCATCCGGATTATAATAATACAACATGGAGTATGAAAAACAATGAATGGCATACCATGTATCGAAACAAGGACAAGAAGTATGTGAATGTATATTACGATAAAAGAGGTCGCTTTATTCAATCGGATAGCCGTTGGGATCGTGATGACCTTCCGCAGGCAGTGCAAGACAGAATGAGAAAAAGATATCATTCCAGTAATTACAACGTTTACAGAATTGAAAGACCCAACCGTATTTTTTTCCAATTATCATGGGGTAACCACAAAGTCTATATGAATAAGGAAGGGCATGAAGTTAAATATTATTAGTGCAGGATGAATTTGAGTGTTTAAAGCCGGGTTTTATTTTGAACCCGGCTTTTTCATTGGCATAGTTTTTAGGTCATATTATTTGTACACTCATCATACTCTAATGATAACGATATGCGTGGCCTTCCCAATCATCATTTTTTTTCTCTAAAGTTTACTGCCCTGTTGCTTTTTACGGTGTTGGTATTGACGTGGCCGGTTATTGTGATTTCATTGATTGTAATTGTTGTTGGCAGCTACGTGTTGATTGATGGAATCATTTCGCTTGCTTTAGCGATAAAGAAAAGAAAAACACATATAGACTGGGATCAACAATTTATGAGCGGATTGTTTGGAATATTTGCCGGCATTCTTACTTTTTTCAACCCTTTTATTCTTGCCGGGATAATAATTTTTCTTTTATTCTATTGAGAGCGGTAGACATCAGGGCCGTCTTCTGCTCATCATCGATTATCTTTATCGTCTATGAACCGGATAGATCGTTTGGCGGCCATTCTTATACAGCTGCAGTCAAAAAGATTGGTAAAAGCCCGGGATATTGCTGATAAATTTTCAATCAGCCTGCGTACAGTGTACCGGGATATAAATGCTTTGGAGAAGCAGGTGTGCCTGTTATCGGCGAAGCGGGAACAGGTTATAGACTCATGGAAGGATATAAACTTCCGCCGGTTATGTTTAACCAAGAAGAAGCCTCTGCACTGTTAACGGCCTCGAAACTTGTGCAATCGAAAACAGATGCAGGTATTTCCAAACATTATACTTCTGCTCTTGATAAAATTAAGGCTGTTCTCAGATTAACGGAAAAAGATCATATCGAAGAAATTGATGAGCATATTGCAGTAATGACTCATCCTACATTCATGCATCAGCCGCCTGAAGATTTACACCTTCAAACGCTGTTGAAAGCAATAAGCACTTCTTCCGTGATCGACATCAATTATACTTCTATTGAAAAAAATGAAACCACTCAGCGTAAAGTAGAACCTGTCGGAATTTATTACATGGGTACTCATTGGTACCTGATCGGTTTTTGTCAAATGAGAAATGATTACCGCAATTTTCGGACTGATAAAATTGGTAAACTAATTATTACTGATGAGATGATCTCAAAGGAGCATCCTCCGTTGCAAAGTTTCATAAATAACATGTCCGAAGAAAGAGAAGTGCAAAAAGTAATAATTGATGTTGAACCCGAGGTCGTAAAGTATTTGGGAGAACAAAAATATTACAGCGGGTTTGTTAATGAAGAACAGGTGGGTGACTACGTACGAATGAGTTTCCTGACCGGCTCACTGAAAGGCTTTGCAAGATGGTATATATTGTTTGGCGATCATGCCAGGATTGTTGAGCCTGCATTGTTAAACGACATGGTAATTGAAATAGCAGAAAATATTTTGAAAAAAATCGAACAAAGTCAATTGCTGCTGACATAGGGCTGTCACTGGCGGGTTGTTTCTTTGATTCATAAAACAAAACACTATGACATTTATCGATTTTTTTAAACAGCAATTTGTCGAAGAAGGAACTACAACCCGTAAAATGCTGTCACGGGTTCCTGGTGAACACTTCAATTACAAGCCTCATCCCAAAAGCATGGACCTGAAAAGGCTGGCGACCCACATTGCCGACCTTCCCGGGTGGATACACATGACATTTACAACCGACGAAATTGATTTTTCAAAGCCGTACGAACAGCCATCAATCAACAACAGCGAAGATTTAGTCGCATATTTTGAAAGCAGGTACAAGGACGGATTATCTACGCTCATACCCGAAAATGAAAAACTGTTAGACAAACCATGGACATTGAGAAATGGAGATAATATCTATGGCGTGAATCCAAAAATTGAGATTATTCGCATGTCGCTCAGCCAGCAGATACATCATCGTGCACAGCTTGGTGTTTACCTGCGATTGTTGAACATACCAATTCCCGGAAGTTATGGCCCAAGTGCCGATGAAAATAATTTTGGCTAACAGGTAACGTGAAACTTATGCTGAGTTTTATTAAATGGAGTTGCTTTATTGTTCGCTTTCTTTCCCGAAATTTTTTCTAAAAATCAACTGCCCCGTTTCAGGCAATTGAAGCAGGGCAGTTATTTATTTAATTTTCAGACAGAAACCAAATTACCAAACCTGGGCACGCAGGCTATCCGGTACATACATTTTATCGCCGGCTTTTACATTAAATGCATCATAAAAAGCCGGTACATCAGAAACAGGATTATTAACGCGGTATTGAGGAGTGGAGTGGGGGTTCGTCATTATAAGACTTCTTGTTCTCTCAGGTCTCCACTTGGTTTTCCATATTTCCGCATAAGCCATAAAAAATCTTTGATCAGGAGTTAATCCTCCAATTTTTTTATCTGACTTACCTTCTTCTGTTTTTTTGAAAGCATCGTAAGCAATGGATACTCCTCCGATGTCGGCGATGTTCTCTCCTTGTGTCAATTCCCCATTAATATGAAGCGTATCAACAACCACCGAATGATTGTATTGCTGTACCACCAGATCAGCTTTCTTTCTGAAGTTGGCCGAATCGGCAGGCAGCCACCAGCTTTTCAGATTGCCTTTTGCATCGTATAAGCTTCCCTGGTCATCAAAGCCGTGAGTCATTTCATGACCAATCACTACTCCGATTGCACCATAGTTCAACGCGTCATCTCCATTAGCATAAAAAAATGGGGGCTGAAGAATTCCGGCAGGAAAATTTATATCATTTGTGTACGGATTGTAATACGCGTCAATCGTAGGCGGTGTCATAAACCATTCCGAACGATCAACAGGTTTACCGATTTTATTTACATTGTACTCATAAGAAAAATGTCCTGTGTTTTTCAGATTTTGAATAAGATCATCTTTGCTGATTTCTACCGAAGAATAATCTTTCCATTTATCAGGATAGCCGATCTTCTTTGCAATAGCATTTAATTTTATAACAGCTTTTTGCTTGGTTGCATCGCTCATCCATGAAAGCTGGTTGATCCTCTCCTTATAAGCCTCTTGCAGATTATTTACCAATTCTAAAATTCTTTGTTTTGCTTCAGGAGGAAAATATTTTTCTACGTACAACTGTCCCAGCGCATCGCCAAGTTGCGAATCAGTAAGAGCGGTCATCCTTTTCCATCTTGGCTGCAACTCTTTTTGACCTGTAAGCAATTTGCTCATTTCAAAATTTGCATTTACAAAACGACTATCGAGATAGGGAGCGAAGTTGTCGACAAAATGAAAACGCAAATAGCTCTTCCATTCATTTACGGGTATAGATTTCAGTAAACCGCTTGCCGCTACATAAAATGCCGGTTGTCCAACCAAAACGCTATCCTGTTTCACAGCTAATTGGTTTAATAATTCCGTCCAGCTGAAATTAGGCGCTTTCTTCCCGAGTTCAGCAACACTCATTTTGTGATAATTTGCTTTAGGATCCCTTAGCTCAACGGGCGTCTTAGATGCGTCTGCAAGTGCAAATTCTATTTTCATTACTGAAGCTGCTTCCTGCTTTGCCGCGGCAGGCGCATCGCCAGCAAGTGTTAATATTTTTTCGATATAATCCACGTAAGCCTTTCGAATACGCAAAGTGGAAGAATCTTTTTTTGTATAATAATCCTTATTGGGAAGCCCGAGTCCTGATTGATCAAAATGAGCCGCTATCACTTCACTGTTTTTATCATCCTGGTTTGCATAAAATCCTACCAGGCAACTAACGCCCATGTTATATTCAAAGGCCATTTCATGAAGTATATCATTGAGTGATTGAATCGAGGAAATGCGCTGCATATCGGTCTGCAACGGTGAAAATCCTTTCTTCTCGATGCCCGCAGAATCCATTGCACTCGTATAGAAATCACCTACTTTTTGTTCATTGGATCCCTTAGCTGCATTTAGTTTGGCGCAGGAATCAAGAAGGTTTTTCAAGTTTTGGTTGGTATTCTGATAAAGAATGGCACCCACTCCCCAGGATGATTCTGATGCAGGTATTTCCGTTTTCCTGATCCAACCGCCATTTACATAATGAAAAAAATCATCCTGCGGCCGAACTGTTGAATCAATGCCTGACTGATCGAGCAGATCGCTATTTGCAGATGATGAACTGATTTGATTGCATGAAACGCCGATAATAAGAGCAATGATGATTCCTGAATATGAAGCTGTCCGGGAAAGTATTTTTTTCATAATAAACTATTGATTAAATAAAATGGATTTCGATTGAGCTGATATCAAATATACCCATCGTTTTGTTGACTAAAGAGAAGTTTTTATGAACGGGCAGAAAGATTTATAAAAATGACAAAAACAAACCTGATTTATTGTGCTACTTTTATATGTCAATTTTGAATCTGCATTTAAGTTTTCCTAACCTCTTATTACTTCTGATATGAAAAATTATTATTGCTTCGGATTTTGCTTGCTGCTGGTATTATTTTGTATACAATCACAAGCTCAAAAGAATTATTTAGGATTAAAAGCCGGCATCAGTATTCCTAATCTTACATCCGGCGGTTCTGAAAACAATGAAATCAACACGGGTTATAGTTCCGCCTTAGGCCCCGATTTTGCCCTTTTTTATGAAGCACAATTTTCAAAACGCTTTTCTCTTTCAACTCAACTGGAATACTGCGCGGAAGGAGGAAAGAAAAATGGTTTCCAGGCGCTACCGACACCGGATAATCTTGCACCGTACTTTACTTATCAAAACCGACCAGTACCCGATGTGGTATATGCAAACTTTACCAGTAAAGCAAAAATGAACTATCTAATGCTGAGTGAACTCGCAAAATTGCACTTGCCTTTTGGTACAAAATCTTTGTGGTCTTTTTATATAGAAGCAGGACCATTTGCAGGATTGCTTGTTTCTGCGCACCAGGTTACCAGCGGCACAAGCGATATTTATGCAGATAAAACTATGCAGGAAAATATAACCGAAAATACGCAACAAGGCCCTCAGTCATTCGACAATAAGCAGGATATTAAAAGTGATCTGCACAAAGGAAATTTTGGTATCGAAGGAGATCTTGGTATTGCTCTTAATTTAAAAAGCGGAAAAATATTCCTGGAAGGGGGCGGCAACTACGGTTTTTTGAATATTCAGAAAGGAACTGCGAACGGAAAGAACCAAATAGGAGCAGGCACCGTAAGAGCAGGATATACATTTAGTTTTGGTAAATAAAAAATAACGAAATGTCATAGTCCGTGCTGCTACGAACTATGACATGATTTTTATAAAGCACCTAACTGTTGTAAAAATTTTTCTGAATTGGCTTTTACATTGGCGGGAGGATTCATGCTCAGTGATTTCTTAAAATTCAGGATCGCATTTTTCTTATCGCCTTTAGTTGCAAAAGCTTCACCAAGAGAATCAAAACAATTTGCGCTTTTTGGAAAGCGTTTTGTGTTGAGGGTAAATATTTCAATGGCCTTGTCATATTCTTTATTGTTCAATAATTGGTATCCGTAAAGATTCAGCTCATTTTCCGTGGAGATGGCAATCGCATCATTCATTATTTTATCAGCGTCTTCATTTTTACCCGTTGCTTTCAGCAAATTCGATTTTAAACTTAATGTGGCAAATGAATTATTCATTGCAATTGCCTTATCTATCCATGTTAACGCCTCGTCATAATTTATTTTGTTTTGCAACGCATAATTAGCTGCACTTGTATAGCCCTGCCAGCTAAAACCTGTAGGACCTTTCAATTCTTCGGCGGCATTGTCCATTACTATTTTGTCAACGTCAAATTCAATTTTTACAGGAAACTGTTTTTTCTCCCAGTTCAACACAAGTTCAGAAGAGTTCTTTGTGTTATTGATAAAATCATAAGTGAGCATTTCGGTAAAAGGGATTTCACGTGTTTGAATTTTGGCCCGCATAAGATCCAGTTTTGGATCGTACAAGAAACTTCCCCATGAGCGACTGTCTTTTGATAGTATCACCTCGCCGGTATTATCTTCGTTCACTACGAAGGATAGTCCATATTCCCCGGCAGGTACATTCTGACCCTCTACTTTCGCATCATGTGTAAATTTTATCGTGGTGTTTTCATTTGCTCCGGCACGCCACGGTGCGGAATTTCCCGCGCCAAATGCCTGCACATTCCATCCATAAGGAACAAGCTTACCCCAAATTTCACGACCCCGCACTGAAGGCCTGGAATAACTTACAGTGACAGTTGAAATTCCAATTGTTTGAGAAACGGTTGCAGCAGGACTTGGTGTTCTTGGTGTGGTAATTTGTTGAGCGGTGGTGACCAGCGAACTGAATACAATCAGCAATGAAGGAATAGTTCGGGTGACACAAAATTTTCTCATAATTTTTGTTTTTTGTAAAAAAATTATTGTCACCAAAAATGTACTGATAATATTTACAGCAGTCGTTCTAAATCTACTCAAGCGGCAAAAGAAACGGTCGAAAGGGATGTTTTGCTTATTATACCCGGAGAAAAATTTTCTTTCGATACATGAAATACAGGAAAAGCCATTTGACCATTACAAAGCAGATTGCCATCACAACAATATTCCACGGATCTCCTACCCATTGTCCCAGCCATTTGAAAAAACCATTGGTTGTGTATTCCCAGTCAATAAATCGCCACGACATATAAATTAAGATCGAATTCATACCGATAACTCTAAAATAGAATGCCCATTTTTTGTACCCGCGAACGTCGATGATATAATAGAACAGAGCCAGCAGCAATAAGCTATATGCACCTACATTTAATACAAAAGAACTGGTCCATAGATTTTTGTTAATTGGAAAATCGAAGTTCCAGAGATGAGCTAATCCCCAAAAAATAATTCCCGACAACAGCCATCCATAATGCTTTTTTAGCCGGTGCTATGGAACTTGTTTTCAAAAAACTACCGGTAAGTATGCCTAACAATCCTGTTGCAATAGCAGGAATAGTAGACATTAATCCCTCGGGATCATGAATACCAAGATATAATTTTCCCGGTAATACGGAACGATCGATGTACGAAGCAAAATTCCCTTCCATACTCAAGTCTCCTCTTGGAAAACCAGGTGCAGAAGTGAATTTTAGTAATAACCAATAGCCAATTATCAAACCAAAGAACCAAATTATTTGTGCTCTCTGTTTCGAATACAAATAAATAATGTTCGCAAACATGTAAGCCAATCCAATGCGTCCCAAAACACTTGCAAAACGAATTTCTGAAATGTGTCTTAGCTCAAGTCCGTTGTTATAAATTATTCCAAGTAATACCAGAACAAGACCCCGCCGGATAACACGCAATAGCATTTGTTGTCGTGTTTTTCCTTTTTCCAATTCGCGACCGACAGAATACGGTGTCGCTACACCTGCTATAAAAAGAAAAAGAGGAAAGATAAGATCATAAAAATGGAAACCATTCCAGGCCGGGTGCGTCAATTCATTTGAAATAGTGCCCCAGAAAGGCGAACCGGTGACTTTATAAAGACCATGAAAAATTTCTTCAGCACCCATGATCCAAAACATGTCAAAGCCCCGAAGAGCGTCTAAGGAAAACAATCTTCCGGAAACGTTGGTGGTTGTTAGTGACATATAGATTTAATTTCAGATTAAGTGGCAATTTAAAAATGAATCGGAAAGGTTTAAAAACAGCGAGAATAGAAGGATTTAAAGATAAACAGTTTATAAATTACCACAATGAACTTTGTTAAGGATCAGGTTCGAAAACAAAGACAATTCATATTTTTACCTTCAATAATTTCATGATGCCACTGAGTTATATAATCTACGGATCCGTTGGTTTGGTTATAATAACGATTTTACTTTTTCTTCTTACTAAAAAAAAGAACCGGTAATTTTTTTGATTTTGTCAGAGTCGCCGCCTAACTCGGAACCAACCCCATCTTGTGTAAAATTTTGGTAACAGCTGTAGTTTTTGTTGAACAGTTCCTCACCGTCGCAACAGTGTGATGTCTTTAGCATCAGTTTTTGTTTTTGAAGAACTTACTGGTTTGCAGGAAAGCATGTATACGAATGGTAGGAAAGCACAAGTGACTAAATGAATTTTTTTTCATTGGCATAAATTTCGAGTCACTGTATCGCTGACAATCATCCCTATTAAAAAATTAAAATTTTCAATCATTTTGCGGAAGTGCGCACTTATTTTTCTTTCGGTAAATATTTTTCAAAAAATATGCATTTCACAGCCTCTTACAAGACATGCTGATTCCATCACTGTTGCCGCTTCTGTGAAATACAATCATCCTTCGTTGTTTGAAAGGATCTTAATAGGGTCTAACTACAGGAAAGAATGGAGGAAGCATGTTAAGATGCCCGTTTTTGAGGTAGAAAAAAATGAACAACAGTTTACAATTGATAAACTGGGAGGAGGGATGGAGACAAAGAGTTTGCATTTAAATGACAGCGATGAACGAGATTGGGCATTACGGTCCGTAGATAAAGATGTAAGTAAAACTTTGCCAGGTATTATTCGAAAAACTTTCATAAAAAGAATGGTGCAAAGCGTTATCTCTGCCTCTTATCCCTATGCAGGTTTATCTGTTCCTCTTCTGTCGACAGCATCGGGAGTTGTCGCCGGATCTCAGCAGTTGTATTTTGTGCCGGATGATTCCGCTCTTGGCCAATTCAGACCCGTGATGGCGAACAAAGTTTGCATTTTAGTTAACCGACAGCCCGTTTCTGAAGTTGATTTGGAAACAGATGAGATGATGAACAAACTGAAACAGAGCAATCATTATTTAGTGGATCAAAAAGACTTGCTTAAGGCAAGATTGATTGACTGGCTGGTTGCTGATTGGGACAGACATCCTGATCAATTTAGATGGGTTCCTGATACATCTTCAGGCAAAACCCTGTTCTTTCCTCTCCCCAGGGACCGTGACCAGGCATTCTTTTATTCAAATGGAATATTAATAAAATTCATCGCCCTTTTTGGCCTTCCATATTTAAAAGGATTCAAGAAGAGAAGCACCGGTATAAAACAACTTAGTCGAAAATCTCACAAGATGGACCAGGCTCTTTTAAACGAATTGGACCGAAATGAATGGGAGAGTATCATTAAAGATTTTCAGAAAAATGTTGCCGACGAAGTAATTGAAGCTGCGATAAAAAAGCAGCCCAGGGAAATATATGCAATTAGTGGCGACAATATCATCGACAAACTCAAGTCACGGCGCAACGGTCTGCTAAAAAACGCGATGAAATATTATTCTTACCTGGCAAGAAAAGTAACTATCAGCGGTTCCGATCAACCTGAGCTTTTTAGGATAAAAAATTACGGTGATTCAATCAATATTTCAATATACGATTATAGCGGACAAACTGCTTCCCCAAAAATTTACGACCGCAGTTTTAATCCCAGAGACACCAAAGTTATTTATATAAAAGGATTGGACGGCGACGACCAGTTTAAGATGGAAGGCCACGAAGCGAATAATATTAAACTCGTGTTTGACGGCGGCGGCGGAAAGAATAAATATAATTTTACAAAAGGAAGAAAGGTCAGAATTAAATAATTCTTCTTATTAATTTACCTTCAGGCTTAATTATAAAGCACTTGATTTTCAAAAAAATCAACCTGAGAGCCTTCTGATTTCGATACTACATTATAACTGCCCTCATCTTTAGAACAGTGCGATTCATTTTTATAAAAAGAATTGAAAATTTCTTCATCAGTTATTTCAAAATCCTTATTAAAGTTTGGATCTTCTGATTCGGAAATGCCATAAATAACAACACGATTATATGCGTTATTTAAATTTTCCGGAACCCCAATGGCAAATTTCTTGTGCAGGCTGATTTGAAATAATTCAATCAGTTCGAAAAATCTCTCTTGCCAGTTCCCTTTCAAAAGGCAGAAATATTTACAGTTAGAGCGGTTCATGATATGGGATTTTTAATTTATAATGGCAACCAATTCTAATCGTTGTTCTTTAACCACCAACTGTACAATAAACGTCTACCAACAGGTGATTATTTTACCACGCACTCTAATAAAACCAACTTATTGCTGAAATTCTAAACCCTTAAAATAATTTCGGTTCGATCAATAATTCAAGAAGAGAAAACACCTACAGGTTCTTAAGGGGAAATTCAGGTACAGCTTTCCGGAAAATTTTTTTACTTGCAGCAAACCAGATGCCAAGCTCGACTATTTTCAATTTTTTTTTAAAATAGATAGTCACAGTCATTACCCTTTTACGGGTAAAGATGGCCGTATTTCTATTTTGCTGGGAAGAATGCGGGGATTCATTTTAAGCAGATCGGTTACTATTTGTCCTATATCCTCCGGTTGAATCTTCCATGCATCAGCGTTACCCGGAACATGATCATTAAAATGGGTTGCCACCGAGCCGGGCATAATCGTAGATACTTTCACACCATACTTTCTCAGGTCAAGCATAATTGCCTGCGTAAAACCTACCAGGCCAAATTTACTTGCGTTATAGGCCGCGCCGTTTTCAAAAAAATTAGTGCCAGCAAGACTTGCTATCGTGATTATATATCCTTTTGATTTTTTTAATGCCTCCACACTTGCTTTTACGCTGTTGAATACACCCGTCAGATTTGTGTCAATTGTCGTTTTCCAATCTTCTTCATTCATTTTGTCTATGGGCGCAAAATGCCCTACACCGGCATTCGCCACCAAAACATCCAATTTGCCAAAGTGCATAATTATTTCTTCTACGGCATTAGTTTCAGAGGCGAGGTTTGTGACATCAGATTCGAGTGCGAGCACATTTGAGGGGTCGTCGCTTAACAATTTAGCCGCTTGTTTCGCTGCATTAAGAGTTCTGCTGGAAATGGCGACTTTCATTTTAATCTCCAGCAACGCTTTTGCTATTCCAAACCCGATACCGCGGCTTCCACCGGTGATATAAACCACTTTGTTTGTAAGATCATTCATTACTAAGAATTTATTTTTTTATAAATATGCCAGGCAGAAAAAATGTCTTCGCTGGCAATTCCTAATGATTTAAAAATCGTAATATCTGTTGGGTACTCTCTTCCTTTCCTGGTTCCCATCAATACTTCACCCAATTCACCCTTCACGTCATGGTCAGTTATTTTGCCTTCTTGTTTTGGAATAATAAAATCACCTGCTTCGTTAAAAAGTGACTCGTAGCAATCGGTAAACAATTTGGAGCGCTCAATAGCCAAGGTATCTAATTCCCTGGAAAAAGCAGTGCTTGAACCGACAGCATTTATATGAGTGCCTTCTGAAATCCACTCACCCATTACAACCGGTTGTTTGGAGGAAGTAACCGTGCAGATAATATCGGCGTCCTTCACAGCCTCTCTAACAGTTTTTTTTATATGAATTGATTTATTGGAATTTTTTTCAGCAAGTTTAATGGCATTCTTTTCATTACGACTCCAAAGATTTATTTGCTTTAACTTTCGTACCAGGCACATGGATTCGATATGTCTTTGTGCCTGTTCTCCCGATCCTATGATAGCAAGGATCTCTGAATTTTGTCTTGAGAGCAAACTGGTCGCTACAGCACTGGCTGCTGCCGTACGAATAGCCGTAATTTCCGCAGCATCAAAAAACATCAGGGGCTGACCATTTTTTGCGTCAAATAAAATAACGACTCCCTGGTGAGAAGGATAACCTTTTTCCGCATTGCCGTGAAAAACACTGATGACCTTAATGCCCATTATACCTAAAGTTTCTGCATTGCCGGGCATCATTCCCAATAAACCTGTTTTATCAGGCAGCCACATTAGCGAACGCAAAGGTTGAGCACACTCCTGCTTTGCTAACGAATAAAACATCTGCTTCATTACATCAATGCATTCATTCATCGGCAACAGCTCGGCGATTTTTTCTTTATTGATGTATAAAGGATCCATTAAAATATAAAAGATTAATAGTCGCAGGAAAGTTTGCAAAGTTAAATTTACGGGAGTAATAAGAAATCAGAGACTGCCGCAAGTTGCCAGCGTGACTTTCTACATAAAACCATACCTCTCTTTCCTCTATCTTTGTCACCCCATAAAAATGTCGGACTAATTCAAGAAACAGGATATGAAAATTTCGTATAAATGGCTGAGCGAATACCTACCAATAACAGTTGATCCGGAACGATTAAGTCGCATTCTTACATCGATCGGTCTTGAAGTAGAAGATTTTTATAAATATGAAGAAGTAAAAGGCGGCCTTGAAGGATTAGTGATAGGTGAAGTGTTGACTTGCATCAAACATCCTAATGCAGATAAGCTTTTTCTTACCACTGTCACTATTAATTCATCTGATCCGTTGCAAATTGTCTGCGGTGCTCCCAATGTGGCTGTTGGACAAAAGGTAATTGTAGCAAAACTAGGCGCTACAATTTATCCTGTTAATGGTGACCCCGTCAAAATGAAACTGGCAAAAATTCGCGGGGTCGAAAGCCAGGGAATGATCTGTGCGGAAGATGAAATTGGCTTAGGCGCATCTCACGAAGGGATTATGGTATTAAGTGCTGATGCCAGGCCAGGCACTCCTGCCTCAGATTATTTTAATTTGTATAACGATTGGGTTTATGAGATTGGATTAACTCCTAACCGAATGGATGCAATGAGTCATTGGGGTGTGGCAAGAGATGTGTGCGCTTACTTAAGTCATCACGATAAAAAATCGCTTAAGCCAAAAATATTAAACAGCAATGGTTTCAAAGCAGATAATAATGCTTTTCCAATTCGTGTAGCTATAAAGAATCAAAAGGCATGTCAGCGTTATTCCGGAGTAACCATTACCAACATTAATATTGGTAAATCGCCTTTGTGGATGCAGCAGAGGTTAAAAGCAATCGGTGTTCGACCTATTAGTAATATTGTTGACCTTACAAATTATATACAGCATGAGACTGGTCAACCGCTGCATGCATTTGATGCGGACGAGCTAAAGGGTCATGAGATCATTGTAAAAAATTTGCCGGAAGGAACAAAGTTTGTAACACTTGATGAAAAAGAACGCAAACTAAGTGCGGAGGACCTGATGATCTGCGATGCAAATGAAGGAGTTTGCATTGCCGGTGTATTCGGTGGTTTGCATAGTGGTGTATCAGATAAAACGAAAAATGTTTTCCTTGAAAGTGCCTGGTTTAACCCGGTTGACATCAGAAAAACATCGTTTCGGCATAACCTGAGAACTGATGCTGCCAGCCGATTTGAAAAAGGAATTGATATCAGCAATACGGTAAACGTGTTGAAGCGTGCAGCCAAAATGATTAAAGAAATTTGCGGGGGTGAAATAGCTTCGGAAATTGTAGATGTGTATCCTGAACCAAAAGAAAAACTGCAAGTTGGCTTAAAGTACCACTACCTGAAAAAACTTTCCGGGAAAAATTATCATCCTGACACAGTAAAAGATATTTTGAGAAGCCTGGGATTTGAACTGGTAAAAGAAGGAATTGATGAATTGGTTGTGGCTGTGCCTTTGCATAAGCCGGATATTTCCCTGCCGGCTGATATAGTGGAAGAAATTGTTCGCATAGATGGTTTGGACAATATCGAAATTCCTTCTTCCATAACTATGACACCTTCTGTAGATGAGAATTATATTTCGGAGGTTTTTCATGAAAAAATAGCGAATTATTTGGTCGGGCTTGGGTTTAATGAGATCATGACCAACTCAATTACCAATGAAGCTTATTTTGATGAAATAGAATTGGAGGAATCAGTAAAAATGCTCAACAGTCTCAGTGCTGAATTGAATATAATGCGGCCTTCGATGCTGGAAACAGGATTGGAATCAATTGCATATAATCTGAACAGGAAAAATAATGATCTCAAGTTTTTTGATTTCGGAAAAACCTACAGTACTACTGCACCCGGCAAATATTATGAATCAGATCATCTTTGCCTCTTTATCACAGGAAATGTACGGCAGGATGGCTGGCGAAGCAAAAGTGATAAAACGGACATTTATTTTTTGAAAGGAGTTCTCAATGGTATATTAAACATGATGGGTGTAAAATCTGATGGACTGGAAATCTTCACTCATAAGAGATTATCGCCGGCTTTGCAAATACGTATCAATGGCTCGGTAATGGTTCAACTGGGAGAAGTACAAAACTCCGTGCTCACAATGTTCGATATCAGGCAACCGGTTTTGTTTGCCGATATCAATTGGAACGAAATAGTGCTGCTGGCAAAACACAACGATCTAAAGCTTGACGAAATACCCAGGTTCCCTGTTGTGTATCGTGATCTTGCAATGATAGTACCCAGGAAAACAAAATATGAAGAGGTGAAAAAGGCAGTACAAAAGCTGAGTGTAAATTATTTGCAGGGTGTAAAATTGTTTGATGTTTTTGAAAGTGATAAATTAGGTGAGGATAAAAAATCTATGGCAATAAATTTGACCTTCCTTAATAAAGAAAAAACACTGACTGATAGAGAAATTGATGAAATGATGAATACGATTATGATGGCGCTTGAAAAGGATTTGAATGCTGAAATAAGGAAATAGCGAAAATATTGAGAATTGATGCCGGAGCTTGAACTACATATAAAACGAATACAGGAAAAGTTACAACGATTGCTGAAGCAATACCAGGAATTGCAAAAGGAAAATGGTATGCTAAAAAAGGAATTAGACAAGTTGGCAAAGCAATCTATACAACAGTCTCAAACTGTTGAAACCTTAAAACAGCAGGTAGAAGTATTAAAGATCAGTTCCGGCAACTGGGATGAGAGCGATAAAAAGGAGTTTGAGAAGCGAATAAATTCCTACATAAAAGAAATAGATAGATGTATTACCCTGCTTAGCGAATAGATCAAACTCTTTTTACTAATCTCATTTTCATTTCATCGCTTCCCTGGAATAGCTCCAGCGTATAAACGCCATAAGGAAGATTGTTCAACCCTCTCCATACCAGTTCGTTATTTTTTACCGGCATAGGAGTCTCAAGTGTGCTGCAAACACACCCTTTGTCATCTCTTAAAATTGCCTTTAAGGAAGTGTCTCCTTTTTCCTCCAACTCAAATTTGAGCGAGTCAATAAATACTGTTGGCTTAACTTTGGCAAACATGATTGTGTTTTTAGTTGATGCTTTCAGGATAGGTATGGTTTGGAGATGATCTTCAAGGCTTAGCTGTGGTGTTTGGCATGGAAGGGTCAAGTTAAATAATCAATTTGTAAAATGCAACTTATGAGTGAATTAATTCCCGTGAACGTTGTCATTGGAGACAGAAGTTACAGGCTTAGAATAGATCCAAAAGATGAAGAAGTACTTCGAAAGACTGTAAAAACGATCAGCGAAAAAATTCTTGAATACAAGACACAATTTGCCGGCAAGGATATGCAGGATTATATAGCCATGGTATTACTTTGGTTTGCCACGGAGCAAAATGCTGCCACTTTCCACCAGGTTGAAAAAGACAGTATCACCAGGCAACTGGAAACAATAGAGCGATTGCTTGAGAGCCATCTCAATAACTCTTAACTTCAACGATTCAGGTTCGCAGGAATTAGTATTGGTCGGGTGTACATAGATTTTCTTACCTCTTTTCAATCAACTCCGTTTTGTATCTTCGCCGGATAGCGGTTTTGCTTCAAAAGCCATTATTTTACTGGATGATGATTAAAATCAAAAAAAATATTATCCCGGAACAAATTAAAAAAACACTTCATGGATCCAAACGTCATATATGCTATAATAGGTGTATCCGCATTGATCATCGGTATTTTAGCGGGTAAATTCATTTTTGCAAAAAATACCCGTAAAAAGATTGAGGAAGCTGAACTCCAATCGCAAACCATAATTAAGGAAGCTGAAATAAGAGCAGAAACAATCCGGAAAGAAAAGGAATTAGAAGCCAAGGAAAAATTTGTGCAAATGAAAGCCGAGCATGATAAAGAAGTATTGGAACGCAACAGAAAAATGGGCGAAACCGAAAACCGCATCAGGCAAAAAGAACAAACTATCAATCAGAAAGAAAATAACCTTGATAAACAGATCAAGGAAAATGAGGCTATCAAGGAAAATCTGAACCGCCAGATAGAACTGGTCAATATCAAACGGACCGAACTGGAAAAACACCAGGAAGAACATATCCGCCGGCTGGAAAAAATTGCAGGTCTTTCCGCTGAAGAAGCCAAAACCCAATTGGTGGAAAGCCTGAAAATGAAGCCCAGACACAGGCGCTTGGTATTCAACAGGAAATCATTGATGAAGCCAAACAGAAAGCCAATAAAGAAGCCCGGAAAATTATTATTCAAACTATTCAGCGTACTGCTGCCGAACAGGCGATTGAAAACTCCATTACTGTTTTTAACCTGGAAAGCGATGAAATAAAAGGTCAGATCATTGGCCGTGAAGGAAGAAATATCCGGGCCATTGAAGCCGCCACAGGTGTTGATCTGATCGTGGATGATACGCCTGAAGCCATCTCCTTTCTGTCATTTGATCCGCTTCGCAGAGAAATTGCCCGATTAAGTTTGCAACGACTGGTGACCGATGGACGTATTCACCCGGCGCGAATTGAAGAAATCGTTGAAAAAACCCGTAAGCAAATTGAAGAACAGGTGATGGAGATCGGCGAAAGAACCGTCATCGAATTGGGCATTCATGGTTTACATAAAGAACTGGTAAGGATGGTCGGAAGAATGCGTTTCCGTTCTTCTTATGGTCAAAACCTGCTGATGCATAGCCGGGAAACAGCAAATCTTTGTGCGACCATGGCTGCCGAATTGGGATTGAATCCCAAACTGGCAAAACGGGCCGGTCTTCTTCATGATATTGGTAAAGTTCCTGATGAAGAAACTGAATTGAGCCATGCTTTGCTAGGGGCAAAGCTTGCAGAAAAATATGGAGAAAACCCTGCCGTTGTGAATGCTATCGGCGCACATCATGATGAAATGGAAATGCAATATGTGATTTCCCCAATTGTACAGGCCTGTGATGCTATTAGTGGCGCAAGACCCGGCGCACGACGAGAGATAATGCAACAATATCTGCAAAGAATTAAAGATCTGGAAAACCTGGCGCTATGCCTATACCGGGGTAGAAAAAGCTTATGCGATCCAGGCCGGCCGTGAACTAAGAGTAATTGTTGAAGCAGATAAAGTAACAGATCAGACTCTGAAAAACTTATCGTTTGAAATTGCTCAAAAAATTCAGAACGAAATGACTTTTCCGGGACAGATAAAAGTAACGGTGATCAGGGAAAAAAGGGCGGTGAATGTAGCCAGGTAAATGAAAAGTTTAAGATTAAGTTCGAATTTGCTCTTGAAAATTCCGAAATTTCCTGCTTAAATCTTTCGCTTACCTTTGCCCTCCTTAAAAATTTTCAGATCATGAACGCTATTACATTTGTACATGAACAATTGACTGGCAAAAAAGAATTTCCTGACTTTAAGCCCGGTGATAATATTACCGTTAATTATAAAATCATTGAAGGTAATAAAGAAAGAATTCAGTCTTTTAAAGGTGATGTGATCAAGCGGCAGGGATCGGGTCATACAGCCACTTTTACGGTTCGTAAAATTAGTGATGGCATAGGCGTAGAAAGACTGTTTCCTTTTTTCTCTCCGAATATTGAATCGATCGTCCTGAATAAAACAGGCCATGTTCGCCGTGCTAAACTTTTCTACCAGCGTAAACGCAGTGGAAAGAGTGCGAGAATTAAGGAAAAAAGACTGGTGACTGAAGCAACTTCTGCAGAATAATTACTATAATAGGTCAGTAAGGATTTCCGGTTAATCGTTGTAGTTTGGTTAATATGCGATTATTCTTGAATTGTTTTCGAGTCCTTAGTATCTTTGAATCTTCAATTCAAAAAATATGATACAAACTAATCTTTTAGGTGTGTTGGGTACACAGGAAATTATCATAATTCTTGTGATTGTCTTATTGTTATTTGGTGGTCGTAAGATTCCTGAATTAATGAGAGGCCTGGGAAAAGGCGTACGGGAATTCAACGATGCAAAAAACAATGTAAGGCAGGAAATAGAGAATAATGTCAACGATATAAAGAAAGAGCCAAATACCAGCACAACAAACACAACTTCTCAACCCTGATTAAGGCAAATTACTATTTCTAAAAGGATAACATCTTTTGTTTGAGTTCTCTTCCATTGAGCAATATCATGCCCAATTAAAAAAGGGAAATATAACCTGCAAACAAGCAGTTGAATACTTTCTTCATAGAATTACATATTCAAAACATCTAAATGCATTTATCGAAGTGTATGCGGAGGAAGCGTTGCGCAAGGCCGAAGAACTCGATAAAAAAAGACATGCAGGCGAACAAATGGGTTCATTACATGGAGTGATTGTTGGCCTGAAAGATGTTATCGCTTATAAAAATCATTCGCTTACTGCTTCCTCGAAAATCCTGCATGAATTCATATCAATTTATTCTGCCACCGCTACGGAAAGATTATTAAAAGAAGAGGCAATCATCATTGGCAATTGTAATTGTGATGAATTTGCTATGGGATCTACGAATGAAAATTCGGCCTATGGAAAAGTGCTGAATGCATTAGACGAAAGCAGGGTACCGGGAGGATCTTCAGGCGGATCGGCGGTGGCAGTACAAGCAGGTCTTTGTATGGTTTCATTAGGTAGCGATACCGGCGGATCTGTTCGCCAGCCGGCAGACTTTTGTGGTATAGTTGGGTTGAAACCAAGCTATGGCAGAATATCACGCTATGGACTTATCGCTTATGCTTCCTCATTTGACCAAATTGGAATATTTGGCAAAACTGTTACAGATGTAGCGAAGATTCTTGAAGTAATTGCCGGGGAGGATGAATATGATGCTACAGTTTCTCCCAAAAAAGTCAACACCTATAATTCTTTACTATCAGATGATGAGAGCAAAAAGTACAGGTTTGCCTATTTTAACGAGGCACTTGAACATTCCAGCCTCGATAAAGAAATATCGGAAGCAATAAAAAAAACTATTGAAGAGTTAAAGAATGACGGAGATACGGTAGAACCATTTCAATTTGACTACTTGGATTACATTGTTCCTGCTTATTATGTTTTGACAACAGCAGAAGCTTCATCCAATCTTTCCCGGTTTGATGGAGTACGATATGGTTATAGAACAAAAAAAACGGTTTCTGATCTTGTCGAATTTTATAAGCTTAATCGCTCAGAGGGTTTCGGAAAAGAAGTAAAAAGACGAATTATGCTTGGGACTTTTGTATTAAGTACCGGTTACTATGATGCTTATTTTACAAAAGCTCAGCAGGTAAGAAAATTGCTCGTGCAAAAAATAGAAAATATTTTTTCCGACTATGATTTTATCCTGATGCCGAATGTACCTACTCCCGCATTTAAATTGGGAGAAAAAATGGACGATCCGATCGCTATGTATCTTGCCGATATTTTTACTGTAATGGCGAACCTGGTGGGTTGTCCCGCTATTTCACTTCCGCTTTATAAACATAGCACTGGCATGCCTTTTGGCCTGCAGGTAATGACTAAAAATTTTAATGAATTATCTTTACTTAAAGTTTCAAATTGGTTAATGCAGTCTCCTTATAAAAAGACCTGAGTTATTTTTGAAGCGACAATTGAGCGAAATCTGCGGGAACAACAAAAAAATTAAGTTGAGTAGAAAAGTAACGCCATGAACGTAGCCAGGAAAATATTGTTGTCAGTTTTTTTCAGCCTGTTGGCCATACTGTTGCGGGCAAATAATTTTCATACACATTACTCCTTTTTGATCATTCGCGATACCACAATTGTCAATGATTCAGCCAAAAGTGAAGCTGCTCTAAACGATCCAATCAGGGATTTCAAAGATATATTCATCAACAATTCTGAAAAGGCAGACAACTACTCTATTCAATTAAATCCACGTGCCATCAGTTTCGTACAAGATTATATGGATAAGCATACAAAACAATTGGAGCAGATGAAAGACTGGGGAAGGCCATATTTTGATATGATGGATAAAATTCTCACTGCACATGGTCTTCCAGGAGAATTAAAGTATCTCGCTGTTATCGAATCTGACTTAAAGTCTAATGCGTTGTCCTGGGCAGGAGCAGTAGGTCCATGGCAATTTATGCCGGCTACTGCAAAAAAGATGGGTCTTAAAGTGGGCCACTACGTTGATGAGCGTACAGACTATCAAAAAAGCACGAATGCTGCGGCAAGATATCTTTCCGACCTCTTTTCCATTTATGGAGATTGGTTGCTGGTAATTGCAGCCTACAACGGCGGCGCAGGCAATGTAAATTATGCTATTAAAAAAAGTGGCAGTCATGATTTTTGGGATCTCCAATATTATTTGCCTGAAGAAAGCAGGAATCATGTGAAGAAGTTTATTGCCACTCATTATATCATGGAAGGAGATGGCGGCATAACCACCATCACAAAGGATGAAGCAAAAGATCTGCAGCTTGCTCAAACGAAAAATATACTTACAGATGAAGAAGTGAATAATTCCAGGACTCAGGCTATCAGTGGCAAGTATAACTCCCTTATAATAACAAAGAATATCATTATGGATATTTCGGATTTCAATCGCTACAATCCTGATTTCGATAAGCAAATCGCTGTAAGCGGAAAATTCGGGCTTAGGTTGCCCGCGGAAAAGATGGATATGTTTAATGCAAAAAAAAATCAGATACTCGAAGAATCGATGAGGTTGTTGCTGGCACCATTGGACGAAGGCGGTAAATAATTTTGACTACTAAAGAAAGCGAAAGTGCCAAACCGGTGTAACCGGCCTGGCACTTTGTTCTTTACTTCCATAAAATTTGCACGGAAAAAAATGCAGTTGGTATTGGTTGGCCTGTTTTAATTTATAAAAAAGAAAAATTAGAAATCGTCGTCATCTTCATCAAAATCGCTTTCATTAAAAAGATCCATGTCTTTGAATTCGTCATCCAATTTAAAATCTTCGTCATCATCCGCGGCTTTTTTGCCGGTACTCTTTTTTGCTTTTGATTTGGGAACATCAAACTCCTCAAAATCCGGATCCCAGTCTTCTTCTTCGTCCACCTTTTCCCAATCATCAACTTGCTCTTCTACATCATCATCGTCATCATCTTCAGCTGCAGATTTCTTTTTTGAAGAAGATGGAGCTTTGCCTTTTTTTGCGGCCAACTTTTCTGTTTCGTCATCCTCCTCAAAATCATCCTCATCGTCCTCTAATTGTTTTTTCGATTTCGGGGATGGTTTTTTTTCCGGCTCGTTTCCGGATTCAGCCTTAGTTTTTCCCAAGGATTTCTTGTCCTTGTCAGATTTACTCGCCATAGTCTTAATAGGATTAATAAGTGTAAAATTTCAGCGAAGTTTTTAATTAGCCAAATTTTTTAAAGTTATTTTTCATGAAAATTTTACTTATCAAATAAAGGGATTATTTGTTCCCTCCCGGGGCCGTTTGAGATATATTCAATACTAACTCCAAGCTCGTTATTTATAAATTCAACGTATTGTTTCATCGCTTCAGGCAATTGCCGAAGAGATTTCGCTGCATTGGTAGGCAGATTCCATCCACCAAAGGCTTTATACACGGGCTCAATCTTAATTCTCGTCATCTGGAAAGGTATTTCATTCTTCTCTTTTCCATTTTGCTTGTATTTGGTACATACCTTGAGTTCTTTGAAGGAATCTAGTACATCGGCCTTGGTCATTACGAGCTTGGTTACCCCGTTTATCATACAGGCAAAGCGAAGAGCCACTAGGTCGATCCATCCGCAACGTCTTGGCCTTCCCGTAGTCGCGCCGAATTCATTACCCGTCTGTCGCAATTTTTCCCCCGTCTCATCATTCAATTCAGTGGGAAAGGGACCTGCACCAACCCGTGTACAATACGCTTTTGTTACGCCAATCACATCCTTAATTTTTTGCGGCGCTACCCCCAAACCACTGCATACTCCTGCTGTTATTGTGCTCGATGAGGTTACAAAAGGAAATGTTCCGAAATCAATATCCAACATACTACCCTGTGCCCCTTCTGCTAAAACTTGTTTTCCCTGTTGTAACCTGTCATTGATAAAATACTCACCATTTACAATATTCAATTGTTTTAAAAATTCCAAAGCTTCAAAAAATTCTTCTTCCCATGCCGAGATATCTTCATTGAATGAATAGTTATCAAGAAGCTTCTGGTGCTTTAGGCGTAATTTGATGTAGGAGGTTGTAAAATTTTTATCTAAAAGATCACCCACTCTTAAACCATTTCTGCCGGTTTTGTCCATGTATGCCGGGCTGATGCCTTTTAAAGTGGAACCAATTTTATCGTTACCTTTTGATAGTTCAGCAGCTTTGTCAAGCGCACGGTGAGTAGGAAGTATCAGGTGGGTTCTCTCGGCGATAAATAAATTCTTCTTTAAATCAACTCCGAAAGAAGATACTATTTCACATTCTTTCTTTAAAGTTACCGGATCAAGCACCACTCCGTTGCCGATAAGATTCGTTATTCCTTCATGAAAAACACCGGAAGGTATCTGGTGTAAAACAATTTTTTTATCATTTACATAAAGTGTATGCCCGGCATTTGGGCCACCCTGGAATCTTGCTATAAGATCATAATCCTTTGCGAAGAAGTCAACAATTTTTCCCTTCCCTTCATCACCCCATTGCAGTCCGAGAATTACATCAACCATTTAGTTATTGGATTTTTAGATGTTGAATTGAATGAGGCGCAAAAATAACCATTGAATAATGGCTTTTTTGAAATATTTATAGATGTGAATAAATCATTTGATAAATTAAACGGTTTCGGTATCAAAACGATCAACCGAATGTATGCCGGTGAGTGCTTTCAATCTGCTAACCAACTCATCCAGTTCCTCTTTGTCATGAACATATACTTTTATATTCCCTTCAAACAGACCTTCTTTGGCTTCAATTGTAATAGCGGCAATATTAACTTTCATTTCTCCCGAGATCAGGTTCGTGATCTTATTCACTACTCCTACATCATCCAGCCCAACGATCCGCAAACCAGTAAGAAATGATATTTCTTTATTCTTTGCCCATTTTGTTTTTACTACCCTGTGTCCGTAGTTGGACAGCAATTTAGCCGCATTCGGGCAATTAGTTCTGTGAATGGTGAATCCTTTTCCTGTCGTTACAAAACCAAATACATCATCACCCGGAATAGGCTTGCAGCAATTGGCAAGATTGTAAACGATCTTATCGCTGCTTTCTCCAAAAATGATCAGCTCTGTATCTTTTTTTGGTATTGTGGGAAGTGATCTCAGGTTTTGCTTCCTGTAAATGTTTATCGTGTTTTGGTGACTCTAGTTTATCGCCATGCATTACCTTAAATTCTTTCAGATCTTTCAGGTCGATGTTTTTAATGGCAATCTGGTAGTAGAGATCGAGAGGAGAACTTAACTTATACCAATTCATCAATTCTTCGATATTGTGCTGTGCAAAAGCAGCTCCCATCCCTTCGAGTTTTTTTTGCAACGCATGTTTTCCATCTTCAGCGATCTTTCTTTTTTCCTCTTTCAGCGCATCTTTTATTTTGCCTTTTGCTTTTGCAGTCACTACAAAACCCAGCCAGTCGTCAGATGGCTTTTGTTTGTTACTGGTAATGATCTCTACCTGGTCTCCGCTCCGCAGCTTATGACTGATGGGAACTAATTTGTGATTCACCTTTGCTCCGATACATTTTCCTCCGATTTCGCTGTGAATGGAAAAGGCAAAATCAAGTGCGGTGGAACCGATAGGCAGCATTTTTACATCACCTTTTGGTGTGTATACATAAATTTCTTCTGCAAGAAAACTAGTTTTAAAATCCTGTAGAAAATCGATACTGTCAGTGCCATCTGTGGATATCACTTCGCGGATCTGCTGAAACCATTTATCAAAACGGCTTTCATCGGCTCCTCCTTCTTTATATTTCCAGTGTGCGGCCAACCCCTTTTCAGCAATTTCATTCATTCTTTTTGTTCGTATCTGAACTTCAACCCATCTTCCTTCCGGTCCCATCACCGTTGTGTGCAAAGCTTCGTATCCGTTGCTTTTGGGATTACTCAACCAGTCTCTCAATCTTTCGGGAGAAGGAGTATATTCATCTGTTATCAGCGAATAAACTTTCCAGCAATCTTCTTTTTCTCTCTCAGGTGGTGAATTTAATATGACACGAATAGCAAAGAGATCATAAACTTCTTCAAAAGCAACACCTTTTTTCTTCATTTTATTCCATATGGAATGAATACTTTTTGGACGGCCATAAATGTTAAAATCAAAACCAGTCCTGATCAGTTTTTCATTTAATGGCTTAATGAATTCATTTATAAATTTCGTGCGTTCTCTTTTGGTTTCCGCAAGCTTTTGCGCAATTTCTCTGTATGTCTCCGGTTCCAGGTATTTCATCGCCAGGTCTTCCATCTCTGTTTTGATATTATATAAACCCATGCGATGAGCAAGCGGTGCATATACGTACACTGTCTCTGAAGCAATTTTCAATTGTTTCTCCCTTTTCATACTGTCGAGCGTACGCATGTTGTGCAGTCGGTCGGCCAGCTTGATCAATATTACACGTGGATCATCGGTAAGTGTAAGTAAGATCTTCTTAAAATTCTCCGCCTGTTTTGAAGCATTAACGTCAATGACGTTTGAAATTTTTGTAAGACCATCTACAATTCTTGCGATTTCATTTCCAAAATCTCTTTCAACATCTTCCAAAGAAATGTCAGTGTCTTCGACAGTATCATGTAAAAGTGAGCAAATAGTAGATCGAACTCCGAGGCCAATCTCTTCCGCACAAATTCTCGCAACTGCCAACGGATGCAGAATATAAGGTTCACCACTTTTGCGGCGCATAGTTTTATGCGCATCTGCGGACATTTCAAAAGCAAGGCGGATAGTTTTTCTGTCACCGGGCTTTAATTTTGTTTTGAGGCTGCGCAGCAGGGCACGATATTCCCTAAGGATCAGTTTTTTTTCCTGCTCCTCAGTCAGGTTATATTTAGGCAATTGCGCAACAGTTTCCATAGCTAACAAATTTACACAAAAGCAGCCTCTTTCTTTAGTTGAATTGACCTACATTTGCAGCCCGATTTTGAAGTTTAACGTTTGGAACTTTAGAAGATTTGATGAAAACACATCGCGGGTGTGGTGAAATTGGTAGACATACCAGACTTAGGATCTGGCGCCGCAAGGCATGGGGGTTCGAGTCCCTCCACCCGCACAAGAAATAGTTTACGAGAGTTAAAGAGTTTGAGAGGTGAGAAGCAGGAAAGCTTTACAAATTTTTTCAAACTCTGAGCAGGTGAATTGGCAGAAATATCCCGACGGTAGCGTCGGGACGCCGCAAGGCATGGGGGTTCGAGTCCCTCCACCCGCACAGTTTTTGAATATTATTATTCGATTGAAGTTCTTAAAATACGTAGTTGATCATTGTGTTACCGGCATTGATAATTCTATTTAGCTTTTGTTGCGTCGCACTCTTCAACGCCGGATTCTTTATTGAACATTTTTAAATCTCACTCTTCGACGGAAGTTTAAAAAAATCTTCCCAAAAGGGATTAAGTTCAAGTTATGGCAACAGTTACAAGAGAAAATATTGGTTTGTTAAATGACAAGTTGACCTTGTCATTATCAAAAGAAGACTATCTACCCGCTTTTGAAAAATCTTTAAAAGAGTATAGTAAAAAGGCAAATATTCCGGGTTTTCGGAAGGGTATGGTACCTGCAGGGTTGATAAAAAAGATGTATGGTAATTCTCTTTTTACGGATGAAGTGCTTCGGTCGGTCGACCGTGAATTAGTAAAGTATATAGAGACGGAGAAGCTGGAAATTTTTGCTCAACCGTTGCCCGATGAAATAAATCTTCGCCAACTCAACGTGAATAGCCCTGCGGACTATCATTTCTCTTTTGAAATTGGTTTAAAGCCGGATCTCAAATTGACAGAGCTCGATAAAACAAAAACCATACGGTATAAAGTTCAGGTGACCGATGAAATGATCAATAACGAAATTTCGCGTCTCCAAAACAGGTATGGAAATATGAAAGATGAGGAAAGTGTGACTTCAGAAGAAAACGTTTTAAATGTCACATTTAGTGAAGTGGATGAAAATGCAAATGATGTACCTGCAGGAATTTCTAAAGACAATTCTTTGTTGGTTAAATATTTTGCTGAAGGTATCAGGAACGATCTGATGGGTAAGAAAAAAGATGATTTTATAATTTTAAAATTAAAAACGGGATTTGAAGATAAAGAACGGGAATGGATCATCGGTGATCTTGGTTTGAATAAAGAGGATGAATCTGTCGGAGATAAAAACTTTAAGGTACTGATCACCAAAATCGGTCTCCTGGAAAAAAGAGAGTTACATGAAGAATTCTTTAACCAGCTTTATCCAAACGGGGACGTAAAGTCCGAGGCTGATTTTCGAAATAAAATCAAGGAAGAAATTCAGGTTTATTGGGACGGCCAGGCAAAGAGCCAGTTGCAGCACCAGGCTTATCATGAATTATTGGATCATACAGAAGTAAAATTCCCGGAAGAGTTTCTTAAGAAATGGATGAAAACCCAGGGAGATAAAACTAAAACAGATGAAGAAATTGAAAATGAGTTTCCCGTTTTCATCAACCAGTTGAAATGGACACTGATCTCGGATAAAATAGTTTCGGAGCATAATATACAGGTTACCTCTGACGAAATTCGTGGATTTGCAAAACAGCAACTTTTCGGATATATGGGCATGGGTGCAACCGAAGAAGAGCAGCCCTGGGTGAAAGATTATGTAGAGAAGATGATGAAAGATCGCAAGTATATTGAAGATGCTTACAACCGACTTCAAAGCCAGAAAATACTTGAATGGGCAGAAGGCCAACTAAAACCTGAAGAAAAAGAAATCAGTGCTGAAGAATTTACTGCAATGATAGAAACACATCAGCATCACCACGAACATTAATCAAAGATTTTGTGTCAAATCGTCTTAATTAATGTAATACCTGTCACCAATTTTGTGGATTTGGCAATTGGACGGATATTTGATAAGTTCAGTCGTTGAAGTTTAAGGGTTTAAGTATGTGTAAATACAGACCGTCACTTTTCCAGTTAAACCCCGTAAACTTTGTGACTTAAATCCTAAACTTTTTATATGAGTTTTAATTCTGAATTTGAAAAGTATGCCGTGAAACACAGAGGTATTTCCAGTAATACTTTGCATGGATATGCTTCACATCTTGTAACGGCTCTCACTCCTAATATTATTGAAGAGCGTCCTATGAATGTAGCCGTAATGGACGTATATAGCCGGTTAATGATGGACCGTATCATTTTTCTTGGCTATCCGATTAATGACGAGGTGGCTAATATCGTAACTGCACAACTGTTATTTCTCGACTCAACAGATCGTAACAGGGATATAAACATGTATATAAACAGTCCGGGAGGAAGCGTTTATTCCGGCCTAGGTGTGTACGATACATTGCAATATGTTTCTCCTGATGTAGCTACCATTTGTATCGGTATGGCGGCGTCAATGGCATGTGTACTTCTTGGTGCGGGTACTAAAGGTAAAAGGGCTGCATTAAAACATGCGAGGATAATGATGCATCAGCCGAGTGGTGCCATTGGCGGACAAGCAAGCGATATTGAGATTACAGTAAACGAGATCAGGAAACTTAAAACAGAATTATATGATATCGTAAGCTTCCATACAGGCAAACCAGTCCAGCAAATTGAATTGGATTTCGATCGTGATAAGTGGATGACTGCTCCGGAGGCAAAAGAATACGGATTGGTTGATGAAGTATTGCTGGTAAATCCTAAGAAAGAGAAAAAAGATTAGTCACAGAATTCGATTTTAACGAAAGTTGCAGTGAGAAATATTAAAATCTAAATAACAAACGATAAATTTTATGTCTCGGAAAAATTTTTTATACAACAACTGGCGGGCAGATGATGAAGAAGAAGTTCCGGAAGAAAGACCAAAGTCGGACATTATGATGTTCAGCAAAAAGCTGGAAAAATTATTTTTTGATAACCGCAGTGTTTATCTGTGGGGAGTGGTAGATGATAAAAGTGCAAAGGATGTGGTAAGCAAACTGTTGTTACTGGATGCCGATAAAACGGGCGAAGAAATAAAATTTTATATCAACAGTCCGGGTGGGGTCGTAACAAGCGGTATGGTAATATATGATACCATGCGGATGATGAAAAGCCCCGTCAGTACCGTTTGCATGGGACTTGCAGCTTCTATGGGCAGTATTTTGCTGAGCGGAGGAGTAAAAGGCAAACGTTTTATTTATCCGCATGGCGAGGTAATGATTCATCAGCCATCTCTCGGGGGATATATCCAGGGTGTGAGTGCCGATCTTGAAATACAGGCGCGGCAGACACAGCGTGTGAAAGAAATTGGTGCAAAGATATTAGCGCAAAATTGTGGCAAGACTATTGAACGAATTATGAAAGATTTTGATCGTGACTATTGGTTGGATGCCGGAGAAGCGGTGGAATATGGCATTGTAGATAAAGTTATTGATAAGATATAAAAGCCTGTTAGCTAGTTTTTTACGGGCTTCAGGCAAATAAAACCGTTCTTGTCAGGACGGTTTTATAATTTTGTAATCGTTACTAATGATCGTCCGTATCATATTTAAAATTTAAAATGGCAAAAAATCCTTTACATTGTTCGTTTTGCGGTCGCAGCCGGGATGAGGTCAAAATCCTTATTGCCGGGCAGGAAGGTCATATCTGCGAAAACTGTGTGGAGCATGCCCGTGAAATTATTGAACAGGAATTAGTAATCCGCGATGAAAAAACTGCTTCTTCTTTCAAGCTTACTGTAAAAAAGCCGCTCGAAATAAAAAAATTCCTTGATGAATATGTGATAGGTCAGGATGAAGCTAAAAGAGTGCTTGCTGTTGCAGTTTATAATCATTATAAAAGATTACAACAAAAATCTTCAGAGAATAATAATGATGTTGAGATCGAAAAAAGCAACATCATTATGGTCGGTGAAACGGGGACGGGGAAAACATTACTTGCAAAAAGTATTGCAAGAATGTTGAATGTTCCTTTCACCATTGTGGATGCTACAGTGTTTACTGAAGCCGGATATGTTGGTGAAGATGTAGAAAGTATTTTGACAAGACTCTTGCAGGTGTGCAATTATGATATAGCCGGTGCGGAAAGAGGTATTGTTTATATCGATGAAATTGACAAGATCGCACGGAAAGGAGATAATCCATCGATTACCCGCGATGTAAGCGGAGAAGGTGTACAGCAGGGAATGCTGAAATTACTGGAAGGAACAGATGTGCTGGTGCCACCGCAGGGAGGCCGAAAACATCCCGAACAAAAACTAATAAAAATCAATACGCAAAATATTTTATTCATATGCGGCGGCGCATTTGACGGTATTGATAAAATTATAGGCCGTCGTGTGCAAACAAACACTATCGGATTCAATGTTGATAAAACGCTGCAGGAAAATATGAAGAAGAACCTGCTGCGCTATGTAAATGCTCAGGATCTGAAATCGTTTGGATTAATTCCTGAGTTGCTGGGTCGCTTGCCGGTTGTTACCCACCTTGATCCTTTGGATGCTGCAACACTTCGTGCTATTCTCACTGAGCCAAAGAATGCTTTGTTGAAGCAATATAAAAAGCTGTTTGAGTTAGAAGGAATAAAATTAACTATTGAGGACGAGGTGCTTGATTTTATGGTAGAAAAAGCGGTAGAGTATAAACTGGGAGCAAGAGGTTTACGCAGTATTTGCGAAGGCATTTTGACCGATGCAATGTTTGAGCTACCCTCTACTAAGGAAACAAGTTTTGTGCTCGATCTCGATTATGCAAAACGCAAATTCGATAAGAGCAAACTAAGCTTGCTAAAAGTAGCTTAATGATCGTATAAAAATAATTATGACGCTGGATTATTTCCGGCGTTTTTTATTTCTACTAACTTACACCGCAATTAAAACAAATCTATGCAGGAATTAATCGAAAAGTTAAAAGCAGAGGCCGGACTTACAGAAGACCAGGCAAAAAAAGCCATTGAAACTATCAAAAATTTTGTTGTAGAAAAATTCCCAATGCTGGAAGGAGCCGTGGGAAATCTGTTTGGTGGTGAGTAACCAAATAACTTTTTGGCGATTGCTATTTTAGATTGTGGCAATGCCTGCCGTGCGGATGATTGGCAGCTTCATAAGTAGTCATAGCCCTGTTACACGCTTCAAGTAGTACTATCAACAAAAGGAATAGAAAAATATTTTTTCGTCTCATGGTTCGGATTTTTTGTGTCACAAAATTAATGTACAGTTGAAATAGTGCAAGGCAAGAATTCCCTAAATGTATGCGTATTTATATTTAGAACTTTTACTACACAATCGTTTGCTATTGCAGTCGCCATACTTCAATACCATAAGCCGGGAGCGAAACTGATAAACTATTTCCGGAAATTTTTCCCTTTTCATTTCCCCACAATTGATCGAGTGCCCTCACTTTCTCTGAGGAAATGTCTACAGTCGCTTGCTGCATTTGATCGGATAAATTTATCACTACGCAAATCGCATCCTTGTCTTTTCTTAAAAATGAAAATACTTTGTCATTGTTATTAGATAACGTCTGATATTTTCCATTGATCAATTCAGAGTGAGATTGCCGCAAATGAATCATCTTTTTATAAAAGTTATATAGCGAGTTGGGGTTCTTTCTCTCTTCCTCCAAAGAAACGCCATCATTTGGTTTCAGATTAGTATTGTCCCACCACGGACCGGTATTTTTATACCATATTGCCATGCCTTTGCCTTCATCGCTTTTGTACCACTCAAAAGCTTCACGAACGGGAATGTCATTCGCATCTGTCAATCCATATTTACCGTTCGCTTGTTTTCCAAACATCCCTAACTCTTGCCCGTAATAAATTGACGGAATGCCACCGATAAGTAAATTCAATGCGGCGCCAATTCTTTCTTTTCCCGGATTTCTGTCTACAAGAGATGCGAAACGCTGCATGTCATGATTCTCGATAAATACAACAACTTGTTTGTCGTCGGGGATCATATTCAAAGTGCTATCAGCTTTTGCAGCAATCATGTTTTTATCAAAAGAGGCAATGGCAGCCATCAATTGAAATCCGAAAACACGATCCACATTTCCTTTTTTGAAATACTCATTGCCGTAGGAAAACCAGATGGCTTGTTCTGCTACATTACAAAGGTTTGGATTGATCTCTTTTAGTCGTGTAAAAAGTGGCGACCAGAATTTTTCAAAAAGATCAGTCAGTCTTCCTTTGAAATCGAGATCATCCATCATGTGGTCGAGCCGAAATCCATCTACACCATCATCAAATTTTCCATCATTATTCGGATCGACAAAATATTTAAAAACGTCGTAAGTGTATTCCTGAAAACCTTTGCTGTATAAATTAGCTGTAGTAACCTTTCTCTTAGTTCCATCATAAGCCGGCAATTCAGTAAGACCATAAATTATACTGGATGGCTTCTTATTGGCTGAATCGTCCCACAAAATATAGTCGCTGTAGTTTGATTTTGGATTGCCATAGGAATCTTTCCAGAATACCTGGTCTTCCGTAATGTATTGCATTTCCATATCCATGTAAACCTTCATTCCCCTGCGATGTATTTCTTTTACCAGCTTTATATAATCATCCATCGTTCCAAATTCGGGATCGATCTTATGAAAGTCAACGGCAAAATAGTTATGGTAATAATGTGACTCATACAAAGGGAGAAGTAATATGGAAGTAACTCCGAGATCCTGCAGGTAGTCCAGTTTTTGACGAATGCCATTCAGATCGCCGATGCCATCACCATCACTGTCATAAAAACTTCTTTGAAAAAGATGATAAATGATTTCACCTTTCGATTGTTTTTGTGAATGGGCTGCAAAAAAACTTAGTGCGATTGCGAGTGTGCAGGCAAAGCGTTTAAGAAAGTTAGTCATGTTACATAAAGGAGTAATAATAAAATTGAGATAAAGGTAAGCAACATATTACCCTGGAATTTCACTAACGAAAATATTACTATTTCATTTTTTCGAAAAGAGTAGAAACAAAGAAGTATAAAAAAATACCACAAATAATAGTTTTCATAATTTATTTAAGCTTATTAGAATCAATAATGCTGTCTACCACAGCGTCTATCATCTTTTTAAATGGTAGTTTCTTTAAACTATCTATATTCACAAATGACCACTCATTACTGACCTTATTTTGAGGATTAATTGGCAAAACGGAATTTTTCCATTTTATAGAGTCTATGTTATTCATACTATTAGACCGAAGGCTTATTGCTACTGAATTACAAACTGCCTGCTGCAACCTTTCTGCTTGTTCAAGAATTGATTCTGACCCGCTCCTATTACTTCTGATAACGCTAAATATTCTTTCACTTTCTTTCCTAAACAGTAATTGCATTTTTTCCTTCGTTATTACTTCAATTTTTCTTTGTTGAAAAGCATTAGTAAAATACATTTTTATGCTATCAGGTTGTTCTTCCGGATAATAATTTATACATACGGGCAAATAATTTTTTTTTGAAAATAGAGGTTACAAGGATAGAATTGAGAAAATCCATTTCCCGTAGTAATAAATAAAAAAAGCAGAAAAATAAACAGTTTCATACCTTATGCGTCAAATACTTGTAGGAAGTAATAATTGTGAAAATAGAACGGGACAAAACGGTTATCATAGCGATTTTTCTTTTCATAAGCATATTTTGATGGGTATAAAATAAAATTGTATTCGTAAGTTAAATTGTGTAGTAAATAAAATAAAATTTATTTTAAACCAAAAAACCCCCGACTTAACGGGGGTTTCGTTTTTAATGGGTACTTTCTTTATCTGGGTTTTTCACCATTCCAACTCCCACTCTACACCAACACAGGGACAAGATAAGGTTAGCTGCAACCCATACTATTACCGCAATTCAAACATTTATAACAAGTGCCGCTGCGCACAGTTATATGGCCGCAAACATTACAAGCCGGTGCATCGCTTTGCATTGATTTGGCTGCAGCATTTGCTGCGTTCAATCCCGCTTCGGCTTTTGTAACATTTTTCGCTTTTACCGGTTGAACTCCATTTGCCAAAGGACTTACAATTCTTATACTGGATAATTCCGGCTCTTTTTCATATTCCAGGCCGGAAGGCACATCATCCCAATCATCAGTTCCTGTATTCAGTACTTCTGGTTTATCTAACACATGTACAAGATCTGTACGACCTAAATATTCATAACCCAACATACGGAAAATAAAATCTACAATGGAAGTAGTTGATTTAATATTCGGATGTTCTACGAAACCAGCCGGTTCAAATCTTGTGAAAGCAAATTTGTCAACAAATTCTTCCAATGGAACACCATACTGCAAACCAATAGAAATAGCGATGGCAAAACAGTTCAACATACTTCTCATAGTAGCGCCTTCTTTTGCCATATCAATAAAAATTTCACCCAATGTGCCATCGCTATATTCACCCGTCCGCAGGAAGATGGCCTGTCCGTTGATTTTGGCCTTTTGTGTAAAGCCGCGGCGCTTGGCCGGCAACGAACGGCGTTCAACGATACTCGCCAGTTTGCGTTTTAATTTTGTATCAGGAGATGCCTGAACCCTTTTTTGCACTTCTTCCAGCAATTCATCGATCGTTAATTTTCCAAGATCAACGATGTGCGATTCGAGCTGCTGATTTGCTGTAGCCTGTTTAATGACTTCTGTCTTCTGACTTCCATCTACTGATTTCTTTTTCTTATCACTCTTGTTGCTTAACGGCTGTGAAAGTTTTGATCCGTCGCGATAAAGAGCGCAGGCTTTTAAACCCAATTGCCAGCTCAGTAAATAAGAATCAGCAATTTCTTCTACGGTAGCTTCATTAGGCAGATTAATAGTTTTAGAAATGGCGCCGCTGATAAATGGTTGGGCGGCAGCCATCATGCGAATGTGACCATGAGCGTGAATATAACGCCGGCCTTTCTTTCCACATTTGTTGGCACAGTCAAAAACGGGCAGATGTTCTTCTTTCAGATAAGGAGCTCCTTCCAGCATCATCGTACCGCACACGTAATCATTGGCGGCTTCAATTTCATCGTCGCTGAATCCAAGAGCTTCCAGCAGACTCCATTCAAAATTGTTGTATTGTTCAGGTGTAAAGCCAAGACGTTGCAGGCATTCTTCACCCAAATTGTACTTGTTGAAAACAAAAGCAATATCAAAGGCAGCAGAAACAGCATTATCTAATTTGGTGATCTCTTCGGCAATAAATCCTTTTTCACTCAGCGATTGGTGATTAATATAAGGAGCGCCAGCAAAGCTTGCACTGCCCACTGCGTATTTGATGATTGCTTCTCTTTCTTTTTCGCTATACCCTAAATTCTTTAACGCGAGAGGCACTGATTGATTGATTATTTTGAAATAACCACCTCCGCTCAATTTTTTAAATTTCACCAATGCGAAATCAGGTTCAACACCGGTGGTATCGCAATCCATTATTAAACCGATAGTGCCGGTAGGAGCGATCACTGTGGCCTGTGCATTCCTGTATCCATTTTTTTCTCCCAATTCTACAGCATCATCCCAGGCTTTGCATGCTGCTTTTAATAAATAGTCGGGACAATATTGTGCTTTGATGCCTTGTGGTTTTATACTCAGGCCTTCGTACTCATCTGCATCATATGCAGCGAGGCGATGATTGCGCATGACGCGAAGCATATTCTCTTTGTTCTCTTCATACATTGGAAAAACTCCCAGTACACCGGCCATTTCTGCGGAAGTTTTATAGGCGATACCGGTCATAATAGCGGTGAGTGCCCCGGCGATCGCTCTTGCATCTTCACTGTCATAAGGAATACCGCTAACCATTAATAAGGTTCCAAGATTTGCATAACCTAAACCAAGCGTCCTGTATTCATAACTCAACCGGGCTACTTCTTTGGATGGGAATTGTGCCATCAGCACAGAAATTTCCAGTACAGTTGTCCATAACCTGCAATTGTATTCATAACCTTCTACGTCAAAAATATTTTTCTCAGTATCATAAAACTTCATCAGGTTGGCGGAAGCAAGATTGCATGCTGTATTGTCCAAAAACATGTACTCACTGCAGGGATTAGATGCTCTTATTTCTCCGCCGGCAGGGCAGGTATGCCATTCATTAATGGTAGTATTATATTGTGTTCCCGGGTCGGCGCAACGCCAGGCTGCATAGGAAAGCTGGTTCCACAATTCTCTTGCGGGAATTTTTTTCATTACTCTTCCGTCCATTCTCCCTTTCAGTTCCCAATCATCATCACTTTGCAATTTTTCAAAAAATGAATTGGGAATGCGAACCGAATTATTTGAGTTTTGACCGGACACAGTTTTATATGCTTCCCCTTCATAATCGCTGGCATAACCTGCGGCGATTAACGCAGATACTTTTTTCTCCTCTTCCATTTTCCAGTTCACGAACTGTACGATCTCGGGATGATCGAGATCGAGGCAAACCATTTTGGCAGCTCGGCGGGTGGTTCCACCACTTTTAATAGCACCTGCAGCCCTGTCACCAATTTTTAAAAAACTCATCAAGCCGCTTGATGTACCGCCACCACTTAATTTTTCTCCTTCACCACGGAGATTAGAAAAATTTGTTCCTACGCCGGAACCATATTTAAAAATTCTTGCTTCCCGAACCCATAGATCCATAATGCCGCCTTCATTTACCAGGTCATCATCAACACTTAAAATAAAACAGGCGTGCGGTTGCGGACGTTCATAAGCTGATGTCGATCTTTTTAATTCTCCGTCAACAGGGTCCACATAATAATGTCCCTGTGGTTTTCCCTTAATGCGGTATGTTTCATACAAACCTGTATTGAACCATTGCGGTGAATTGGGAACACACATTTGGTTCAAAATAGAATACACTGATTCTTCGTAAAAAATCTGTGCATCTTTTTCTGAAGCAAAATAACCATAACGTTCGCCCCACACTTTCCAGCAATTAGCGAGACGATGAGCTACTTGTTTAGCACTTGTTTCACGACCTGTTGAACCATCCGGTTGCGGTATGCCGGCTTTGCGAAAATATTTTTGGGCAAGTATATCGGTAGCAATCTGGCTCCATTGCCTGGGAACTTCTACATTGTTCATTTCAAACACAATCTCACCACTTGGATTGCGAATGACACTGGTGCGATAATCATATTCAAACTGGTCGAAGACATTTACATCATCTTTCGTAAAGCGACGACGAAACTGCAATCCGCTCCGGGCGGAACTTTGTTTTCTGGTAACCATAATTAAAAAGAATTTAGTTGGGTTTGGTTGGGCTCTCTGCGGCGAGAGGTGATAACGAAAGTATTTTTATCATCTTTTATTTCAAACCTTCAAATATTCACACCTTGTGGATAAGCAATCCAAATGCCCAATCGTATTGCTTTTCCTTTTTTTTCAACATTTTTGATCAAAAAAAGTTTTGGAAAATTCATAGTGTTTTTTTAAAAAATTTTCCTCAAAATTTTCACGTTCTGAAAGCCAAAACCAGCACGCATTTTTGAACCTGGACGCCTTGAAAGCCTTGAATTTGCTGGTGTTTTCTCTAATTCATCGGTTGAAAGCCTTGCCTGTCAAGTAACTTTACCGTAACTTAAAAATAAAAAACTGGTAACATTAAGAATTTGATTCTTTAAAATTTTTTATCAGGCGTTTTTGTAGTTATTTGCAAAAGAAATTTTCGAAATTTAAATTCGTGTAGCCGGTTATCCTTCCTCCATCTAAAGTAAACTCTGACTATTAAAAACTATAAAGCCGTAGTTTTTTTGCATTTTTGTATATCTAACGGGAATTAGATGAAGATAAAAATTTACAAATCACTCGAAGAAAGAAAAAAGAACGGGCAGAAATCATTTGCAGTATTGATCGATCCTGATAAAGTAAATCATTCTATGCTGGATGAACTGATGGGTCTTTCTGCAGCGGCGAAGGTTGATTATTTTTTGGTAGGCGGCAGTCTTGTGATCAGTAATCATTTGGATGATGTAGTTAAGCATATCAAAGATAATTGCTCCATTCCTGTCATCCTGTTTCCCGGAAGTCCTACGCAACTTAGCAAATATGCGGATGCACTATTGTACTTGTCGCTTATATCGGGTCGTAACCCGGAATTACTAATTGGCCAGCATGTAGTGTCTGCACCTTTAGTAAAGCAAACCGGCCTTGAGATTTTATCAACCGGCTACATGGTTATCGATGGCGGCGCACCTACTACGGTTTCCTATATCAGCAACGCATCGCCTGTTCCGCACGACAAAAATGAAATCGCCATGTGTACAGCTATGGCTGGTGAAATGCTGGGGATGAAATTAATCTATATGGATTCTGGCAGTGGCGCTAAACGACCGATCACCGAATCGATGATAGAATCTGTCGCCGAAAAAATTGAAGTTCCCCTGATCATTGGCGGTGGCATTATTGAACCTGAAAAGGCATATCGCAATTGCAAAGCAGGTGCTGATGTAATTGTTGTCGGCAATGCTATTGAAAAAGACTCTTCGCTAATAAAAGAAATGAGTACTGCTGTACATTCGGTGCCGGTGAAAATTTAAAAATATATTTTTTTAGCCAGCATTTAGATTTCTCCTCGACTCCTGTTGTGTCACACACCTATACTTTCTGTATTTCTATTCAGTTATCTCAACTCTCCCACATTCACTCTCGTCGGTGTATCATTTCCTGCCACAATTGTTTTTGAACTAAGAGCGATAGATTTTATGATCATCGCCATGTTATCCATGTCAAGCGTACTGATTTCATCGCTGACTTTATGATAATTTGGTTCACTGTCCATTTTTGAAGTGGAGATAGTATGAGCGGGAACGCCAAGTCTCGCAAGCGTTGCATTATCTGATCGATAAAACAATTGTTGTTGAGGATATGGATCAGGATAAAATGTAAAGCCCGTGCCTTCCAGGTTTCTTTGAAGAATCTGACCCATATCCGTTTTTTCATAACCGGTAATGTATGCCGAGTTCTTTCCCCATTTACTTTCCGTTCCTATCATTTCAATATTGAACATAGCAACAACCTTTTGCGGATCGAATTGTCTTGAAAAATATTGGGAACCATAACCTCCGACTTCTTCTGCTGTAAAAGCAGCAAACACAATTGTTCTTTCATTGTTACCAAGCGCTTTAAAATATTTGGCCAGCATGATCACAGCCGTAGTTCCCGATGCATCATCATTTGCACCATTGTAAATTGAATCGCCGTTAACAGGTCTGCCAACTCCAAGGTGATCGTAGTGACCGGAGAAAATCACGTATTCATTTTTCTTACCAGCCTGTCCGGTAGGCAGGCTCTTGCCCGGCAGCACTCCTACCACATTGGCCAACGTTTGTTCCGCGATGTCATGTTTTGCTTCAATGGTAAATTTTTTTGGAATTGCATCCGCTAAAAGAAAAACGAAATTTTTATCTGTTTTAAAAATTGATCTTTTCAAATAAATAAGTCTCGAAAAACCGGAAGCAAAACTGCTGTCCACCAGAACAATCACATTTTTATCAGCTTTAATCAACGCAGATGCAGCAGAAAACAAATTCTCGCCTTCTTTAATGGTGGCAAATAAATAACCGGAATTTTCATCAATGTGCAGTTGAGGCTGGCAGGTAACTGCCACTATATTTTTTTCGTCAATTTCATTTCCATCGAATGACGCAGACAGGCTGATCAATTTCGGACGAACGACTGTAAATTCCTGTTTGTAGGATTTACTATTATTCCACGTTTGCAATCCTATCTTTTTAAATTCATCTGCAATAAAATCGCCTGCATTGTCTATGTCAGGAGTAAACACCCTTCTTCCCCGCATATCGTCTGATGATAAAGTCTTTTCAATTCTTTCTGCTTCTTTCGAGTTGATGATATTATCAATCTTCGATTGGGCAAATAAAAAAGAGGTTGTCGCCAGCAACAACCCCAGTACTAAGTATTTTTTCATCTTGATTATAGAATGTAAAACGTTTTGCATTTTTAATTTTGAATTTTGCCTTGATCACAGGCTCATCATTTCTTTGAACTTCACCGTTTGCCTACGGCTTACTTCAATTTTTTCACCACCTTTTAGTTCCAGCAGTAAACCACCATTAAAATAAGGTTCAATCTTTTCGATCAATCTCAGGTTAACTATATGTTTACGATTGGCACGAAAAAACATTTTTTCATCTAATCTTTCTTCCAGAGCATTCAGAGATTTCAGAATAAGTGGTTTGTTGCCGCCAAAAAACACTTTGGCATAGTTGCCGACACTTTCAAACAACCGGATATCGTTCAGCTTCACGAACCAACACCGCTCACCGTCTTTTACAAAGACCTGGTCATTTTCAGTGAGCATGGTGCGGTTGATATTTTCTCCATTGGGGACAGGTTCTTTTGTTTCTATAAAATGTAATTTTTGAATAGCATCCGCCAGGCGTTTGGGTTCAACCGGCTTTAGTAAATAATCAAGCGCATTAACTTCAAATGCTTTTAACGCATACTCATCATATGCCGTGGTGAAAATAACATTCGGGGATTTTTCAAGACTTGATAACATATCAAAGCCGGTCTTGCCGGGCATTTGAATGTCAAGAAAAATAAGATCAGGATTCTGCGCTTCTATTTTTTCAATTCCTTCTTCCGCATTGGCAGCTTCATCCACCACTTCCACTTCAGGGAAATCCTGTAATAGTTTGCGCAGCTCGGCTCTTGCCAGCCTTTCGTCATCGATAATAATTGCTCTCATGTAAATTTGTTTAACTCATTTGTACGGGAATAAGCACTTTTGCTTCCACGGTAGAGGGGGTCACCTGTTTGATTTCAAAACTTGCCTTGTCACCATATAGCAAACCGAGGCGATTTTGAGTGCTTGATAAACCAAATCCTTCTCCATTCAATCCTCCGTTTAAATTGCCGGTATTTTGAACCGCCAACTCATGATATTTGTCATTAAAATCAGAAATGATCCTGATCATTCCGCCGCGTATATGTTTGCTTATTCCATGCTTAATGGCATTTTCTACAAGCGTTTGCAACATCATGGGTGGAACCTGTTGGTCCAAAGTATCTTCATCTATATCATATTCTACCTGTAAACGGTCTTCGAAACGCATGTTTTCGAGGGCAAGATAATCTTTTACTATATTAAGTTCTTTTTCAAAACTCACTGTTTCTGCTTTATCTACCTGCATACTGCTTCTTAAAATATTACTTAGCTCAGTAATGGCTGTTCTTGCTCTTGACGGATTTTCATCAATCAATGCTCTGATGCTGTTAAGGGAATTAAAGATAAAGTGAGGATTAATATGTGCCTTGATTGTTTTTAGCTCTAATTCTTTGATCAGGCTTTCCAGTTGCAATGTATCAAGTTGTTGCCTACGGCTTTTTTCAATGAAATGATAGAAATAGTAGATTAAAACCCAGGGTAAAATAAAAAGACCATTATCAACGGTGGAACCGGAAAGTCTTGCCAGAAAACTCAACTTTTTACTGCTATCAACCGCGAGGTTAAATAAATAATTTGCCCCCAAAACTAAAAGACTAAAAAGAAGGGAAGTAATGATCATCGCAATCACAAGTTTCGGGATCACTTTTTCAACTGATTGCATGATCCATCCCCGCCATTTGATAAATAACCGGAGGATATGGGTCACTCCAATACCTATAACAACGACAACTACCATTCGTCCCAAAAGCACTTCATTGGAAATGGGTACCTGGTAAGCATGCGCAAAAAACAGCATAATGATGCCCACCATACCCCAACCAGCAACCTGGCAAAACCAATATCTTGAATTGGCACTGTTCATGACCCGGCAAATTAGCTAATGATCTTCTCGCCGTACACTGTAAATGTACCAGTGGAAGATAAGTCTTACAAATGGAGCAAAAAAATATTTAAAAATGATTCTTTTGATGAAAACCTGCGACCAGTCGCAATTCTAACGAATATTCACAATACCGGCACTAAAAATGTAATTTTACACGTTAATTTGGTATCATGGAAATTACGGCAGGAGAATTATTACAACAAATAAATTCACCCGGCGATCTGAAAAGACTTCCCCGCGAAAAACTTCACCAGCTTTCTGATGAGCTTCGGCAATATATTATTGATATTGTAAGTGTACATGGAGGTCATTTTGGAGCCAGCCTTGGCGTGGTAGAACTTACTGTTGCGCTGCATTATATTTATAATACTCCTTACGATCAACTAGTTTGGGATGTTGGCCACCAGGCATATGGACATAAAATACTGACCGGCCGACGCGATAATTTTATCACCAACAGAAAATATAAAGGGATAAGCGGTTTCCCGAAAAGAAGCGAAAGTGAGTATGATACATTCGGAGTGGGACATTCTTCTACTTCCATTTCTGCTGCGTTAGGCATGGCGATGGCAGCAAAATACAAAGGTGAGAACGACCGAAAAACTATTGCAGTGATCGGCGACGGAGCGATGACAGCGGGCATTGCTTTTGAAGGTCTCAATCATGCAGGTGTTGCAGACACAGACCTGCTGATCATTCTGAATGATAACTGCATGAGTATTGATCCGAATGTAGGCGCCTTAAAAGAATACCTGACTGATATAACTACTTCTCCTACCTATAATAAAGTAAAGGATGATGTGTGGAAACTGCTTGGAAAATTACCGGTAGGTAAAAATTTCAGCCGTGCCATGGCTCATAAACTGACTGAAGGTTTAAAAGGAATGGTGAGCAGCAGTGCCAATTTGTTTGAAGCATTAAAGCTTCGCTATTTCGGACCTATTGACGGGCATAATGTGACCAAACTTGTAGATACTTTAAAAGATCTTAAAGAAATTCCCGGGCCAAATTGTTGCATATTCTTACTGTGAAAGGAAAAGGTTTTGATCTGGCAGAAAAAGATCAAACCAAATGGCATGCGCCCGGATTGTTTGATAAAATAACGGGCGAGATATACAAAAAGAAATACGATATTCCGCAGCCGCCAAAATACCAGGATGTTTTTGGACATACAATCATTGAACTTGCTGAAAAAAATGAAAAGATCTTTGGTATTACTCCGGCGATGCCTTCGGGTTCTTCATTAAAATTCATGATGGAGAAAATGCCCAATCGTGCATTTGATGTGGGCATTGCTGAACAACATGCAGTAACACTGAGCGCAGGAATGGCCACACAGGGAATGAAAGTGTTTTGCAATATCTATTCCTCATTCATGCAAAGGGCATATGACCAGGTGATACATGATGTAGCCATTCAAAATTTGCCGGTAATATTTTGTTTGGACAGAGCGGGTTTAGTTGGTGAAGATGGTCCCACTCATCATGGTGCTTATGATATTGCATATATGCGCTGTATTCCCAACATGATTATAAGTGCGCCAATGAATGAAAGTGAACTTCGCAACCTGATGTACACAGCACAACTTGATTCTACAAAAAATCCTTTTGTAATTCGATATCCGAGAGGCGAAGGCGTAATGCCGGAATGGAAAACCGAGATGAAAGAAATCGAAATTGGCAAAGGGAGAAGATTAAGAGAAGGAAAGGAACTTGCGATTCTTTCGTTAGGACATCCGGGAAATTTTGCAGCGTCAGCGATAAGAGATCTGAAAAATGACGGATTAAATACTGCACATTATGATATGCGTTTTGCAAAGCCGATTGATGAAGAATTATTGCACGAAGCGTTAACCAACTATCCAAAGATCATTACCGTGGAGGACGGAACAGTGGTTGGTGGTTTTGGAAGTGCTGTTCTTGAATTTGCCAATGAGAATGGCTATAAAAATGAAATAAAAATTCTTGGTATCCCTGATGCGATCATAGAACATGGTTCTCCAAAAGAATTGCAAAGAGAATGTGCATACGATGCAGAGGCTATAAAAAATACTGTTTTACAAATGATGAGAAACACGATCAATGTTCGTGTGAATAGTTAAGGTCTATTAAATGCACTAGCTCACTTTTGAAGTGAGAAATTTTCCGATAACCGGCAGACGCTGAAATTCTTTCCTTTCAATTTTTAAAATAAACAGGGTGAATGCTGCAAATATTACTGTGGCACTGGCGTAATAAAATAGGCCGGAAGAAAAGAAATGAATTGACAGTTTGTGGAGCCCATACAACAAAACACTGATCACTATATAAGCAAGTAATTTTTTCCATGCATATGGAATTTTATATTCTTTTTGTCCCCACACATAGCTGATCACCATCATACTGCCGTAACAAGCAAACGTGGCCCAGGCGCAAGCCATATAACTGAAATACGGGATAAGAAAATAATTAATAGCCAATGTAATGATGGCACCTGCCAGTGTTATCCATGCACCCGCTGACGTTTTATTACTTAGTTTATACCAAATGCTCAGGCTATAATAAATACCGAGAAACATGTTAGCAAGTAAAAGTATCGGCACAACTTTCAGACCTACCCACATTTTGGGGTTACGAATAAATTCTTTCCATAGATCCAGGTAAAGCATTACCAGTAAAAACATCAGGCATAATGTTATTACAAAAAATTTCATCACTCTTGCGTACACTTTCTGCGCATTCGTTTCCGTCGATTGCTTAAAGAAAAATGGTTCGGCTCCCATGCGAAAAGCCTGCACCGCAAGCGTAACAAGAATGGATAATTTGTAACATGCTGCATAAATGCCTACTTCCGCTTTGGCGGCCTGCACAGTCTTCACGGGGGCCCACCATCCCAGCATGATGCGATCAAAGGTTTCGTTGATCATTCCTGCAAAGCCTGCAATGACCAATGGCAGGCCATATATCATCATTGTTTTCCATAGTGTTTTGTCAAACTTCCACTCGAATCCTAAAAATTCTTTTGACAGTAACAGTAACACAATAATATTTTGAATCAGGTTGGCAAGTAATACATATCCGACGGCCCATTCTTTTTTGAAAAATAAATGTACCCAGCTATTTGGGTCCGTCGCCAGTTTAGGACAAATGCTAAGAAAAAAATAAACGCTGGCAATATTGATAAGAATACCGCCCACTTTTGTCATTGCAAATTTTACCGGTCTTGCATCCTGTCTCAACTTCGCAAAAGGAATAGTAGTCAAAGCATCCAGCCCGATGATAGCGGCCGATATTGATAAATATTCAGGATGTTGGGTAATCTGTAATAATACTGATAATGGGTGTTGCAGTATAACTAAAAGAAAAGAAAGAAGAACGGTAGAAAAGATCAGGGAGATACTCGTGCTGTTGTAAACTTTTTCTTCGTCAGCTTTATTGGCAAATCGAAAAAAAGCTGTTTCCATTCCATAAGTATAAATCACATTCATAAAAGGAATGAACGCATAAATAATACTCATTTCGCCGTACTGCCATTCAAGGAATTTATAGGTAAGATAAGGAGTGAGTAAATAGTTGATGAACCGTGCAGCGATGGAGCTGACTCCGTACCAGATAGTTTGCCCTGCCAGTTTTTTTACACTCAAGAATTATAGATTTCGAACAAAAATAACTTTTGGAAACGGATTTGCTTAGTCCGGCAGGCATTTAACAGTATTGCAACCATTTTAGCGCTTGCACCTATCTTTATAAAAATTTCTGCTATGAGACAAATATTTACAGCCATTATTTGCACGTTTCTTTTCGTGTCATACTCTTCGGGGCAGGCTTATGAAGGCACAGTGGACTACAATAAGAAAAAACAATCTGCGATCATTATCAATTATTCCTATTCGCCGGACGCCGTGGAAGGAGCTTTTGTCGATAAACTTGACAGAATGGGTCTGGAAGCAAAACAGGAAAAAGGACTTTTTAATAGTTCAAAGGGCTTTAGAAATTACAAGAATGCAGTCATTAGCGATATCAGCAGTTCCAATTGCGACTATATTCTTAAAGTAGATCAAAAAGGCCGTAAAGGAACAGATGAAGCCACTTTATACCTGATCATTAATAAAGACGGCAATAATATATTGGATGCGCATGATGATGAAACTATTGAAAAGGCAAAATCATTTTTAAATAATCTTGTTCCCGAAATAGATGCTTTCAATCTTGAATTGAAAATAAAGGACCAGGAAACGACTATAGCGAAGGCAGAAAAGAAATTAAGAGACTTGCAAGATGACCAGGATAGTATGGAAAAGAAAATAAAAAAACTACAAAGCGATTTGGAACAGAACTCAAAAGACCAGGAAGACCAGCAAAAGGAAATAGAAAAACAAAAGCAGATTTTGGAAAGTTTAAGGGGAAAAAGAACAACTCAGAATTAAGGATTGAAGTTTGAATTAATATTCACCTGGCCTGAATTTTTTTCTCCCGGACTTTATCTCGGCATTTCTTTTTTTCCATTCCAGCCTTTTTTCCTTTGATTGCTTACTCGGCCTAGTGGCAATCCTTGCTTTTTTTCTTTTTAAAGAATCAAAGATCAGGCGATTTATTTTTTCAATCACTTCTTCTTTATTCGCCAACTGGGTGCGATGTATTTGTGATTTTACCTGTAAAAAACCTTCAGCATTGACGCGATTAGAAAGTTTTTGCAGAAGAATTTGTTTCTGTTCCGGTGATATCACCAGCGAAGATTCGATATGAAAAAAGCCAATGACAGCGGTTTCCACCTTGTTTACATTCTGGCCGCCTTTGCCGCCGCTTCTGGTAGTCTGAAATTTTATTTCGTTGCTTACATCGATCATGGAAGTTTATAGTTTATGGTTGGCTGTTTGCGGTTTTGCGGGTCGTATCTTTCCGTCTTAAGCATGAAGTTCAAAATTAAACACAAACAATAAACGACAAACCTGGAACTCAATTATGCGTGCCGTCATTCAAAGAGTAACAAAAGCCAGCGTAACTAATGAAGGGAGAATTAGTGGGCAGATCAGCAAGGGGCTTTTAGTATTTCTTGGTATTGAAGATGCAGACAGTTTCGAAGATATCGAGTGGCTCAGTAGTAAGATCGTCAACCTCCGGATTTTTGATGACCAAAACGGGGTAATGAATATTTCTTTAAAAGATATTGATGGTGATATCTTGCTGGTAAGCCAGTTTACATTACATGCTTCAACAAAAAAAGGGAACCGGCCATCTTACATTAAAGCCAGCAAGCCGGAAATAGCAATTCCTCTTTATGAAAAAATGATACAGCAACTTTCAACCGATCTTGGCAAAAAGATTCAAACCGGGATTTTTGGAGCGGGCATGAAAGTAGAGCTACTTAATGACGGACCGGTAACCATTACAATAGATACAAAGGATAAAGAGTGAACTAGTAAACCGCGAATTAGTTTTTATTGAATATTGACAATTCGCCATTCACTCCCCTTATTGGACACCTATTTTCTGCGTGTACCTTTTTCCGCCTTCGAGTTCCAGCATCATGAAAACAACTTTTTCCTTGGAAGGAACTGTAAAGTTGTAAGTAGAAGCTTCTACGTTTGTCTGTTCCACAAAACGGTCGCCACTTGAGGTCCACACAATGATCTTGCTAATGTCTTTGTTGCTCTGAATCGTTATGCGCTGACCATTCGTTAATACACGAAAAGGCTTTGCCTCGGATTTTTGCTCAGAAGAAGGTTTATCCTTTGGACCCGGATTGGGGTCCTGTGCCATTGAGAAACTTGCAAAGCAGGAAAGAACAGCAATAACTGCAAACCTACGGATGGATGGATACATCATAGAATACAAAAATTCTGGGTTAATAAAGATTATTCGGGTAGTTTTCAGAAAGTGCGGGACGCCTCAAACGGCAATAATCATGCTAAATTGCATTTGTAAATTAAAAAATTTGTTATGACTCTGCAGGAAGCACAAAAAAATGTAGACCATTGGATCAAAACAACAGGGGTTCGTTATTTCAGTGAGCTTACAAACATGGCTATTCTTACAGAAGAAGTAGGAGAGGTAGCAAGATTAATGAGTCGTATTTATGGCGACCAGTCTTTTAAAGAAACTGATAAGGACAAAAATCTTTCCGATGAGCTGGCCGATGTTCTTTGGGTACTTATCTGTATAGCCAACCAAACGGGGGTCAATCTTACGGATGCACTGCAAAAGAACCTTGAGAAGAAAAATATTCGCGATGCTGAGAGACATCAACAAAATAAGAAATTAAAGTAACCCTTTGCTAATTAAAAACCTTCTGAAACATCTTTGACACAGTATTGAAACTTCTGTTTGGCACTATGTATGATTAATTAAAGGCATGATCATATTTCCGTTTATGGCGCCAAAAAAAACATGGAACGTAATTAAGAGGTCCTTCGGTGATTTTTTTTCCAACAATGTTTTAAAACTGAGTTCATCGCTGGCTTTCTCTACTATATTCTCACTGCCGGGTCTCCTTATTATTGTCATCTGGATAAGTGATCTTTTTTATCATCGTGAAGTAGTGGAAGGTTCATTGTACGGGCAAATGGCAAAATTTATTGGTAAAGATGCAGCCCAAAGCATCCAGCACACTATGCAAACATCTTTATTCTCTTCCAACAGTCATTTTGCAACTTTTATCGGTTTAGCTTCTCTGATCATTGGAGCAACCGGCGTTTTTGGTGAAATACAGGATTCTATTAATACTCTTTGGAAATTGAAAGCAAAACCAAAGGGTCACGGATTCTGGCGATTCATTTTCAACCGACTGCTTTCCTTCTCAATGATTATAAGTCTTGGATTTATTCTCCTGGTTTCTCTTATTGTAAACGGAGCCATGGATATACTCATTAATAATTTGCTTAAAAATTTTCCAAATATTACGGTCATTGTTGCATATGTTATCAACCTGGTCGTTACTTTTTTGATCACTGCTGTAGTTTTTGGTCTTATTTTTAAAGTGCTGCCGGATGCCCGTATTCAGTGGAAGCATGTAAGGGTTGGGGCATTTACCACTGCTTTCTTTTTCATGGCCGGAAAATTCCTTATCAGTTACTATTTGGGGCATAGCACTATGTCGACGGCTTATGGAGCTGCGGGTTCTGTGATCATTGTCTTGTTGTGGGTTTACTATTCTTCTGCGATTCTATATTTTGGTGCGTCCTTTACAAGAGAGTACGCAATTGAAACTGGTTCACAGATATATCCGAATAATTATGCGGTGTGGGTAGAACAGGTGGAAGTCCAATCGAAAAAAGCATTGGCTGAAAACGGCCAGTGATTCTTATGATTATTTGACTCTTATCTTTGCCGCTTATGGCAACAGATTCAAAAAAGTTCCAGACAATTATCTCGCATTGCAAAGAATACGGGTTTATTTTTCCCGGCAGTGAAATATATGACGGATTGGCAGCAGTGTATGATTATGGCCAGTGGGGAAGTGAGTTGAAAAAAAATATAAAAGATTACTGGTGGAAGAATATGACGCAGTTGCATGAAAATATAGTTGGCATTGATGCGGCTATTTTTATGCATCCTACTACATGGAAAGCCAGCGGTCATGTTGACAATTTCAATGACCCGATGATCGATAACAAAGACAGCAAGAAAAGATACCGTGTGGATCATTTGATAGAAGGTAAAGCCGAAGAAATGCGTACTGAAGGAAGAGAGAATGAGGCGGATGGATTATTAAATGATATGGATAAATTATTGGCAAAAGATGATTTCGAAGGGTTGAGGCAACTTATTATTAATTATGGAATCAAATGCCCCATAAGTAAAACGGCCAACTGGACAGAAATTCGTCAGTTTAATTTGATGTTCTCAACTCAAATGGGAAGTGTGGCCAATGAAGAAGAAAGCAATATTGTTTACCTGCGTCCCGAAACGGCCCAGGGCATTTTTGTGAACTTTCTGAATGTGCAGAAAACGGGACGGATGAAAATTCCTTTTGGAATTGCACAGATCGGCAAGGCTTTTCGAAATGAGATTGTAGCCCGCCAGTTTATTTTTCGCATGCGTGAGTTTGAGCAAATGGAAATGCAATACTTCATTCGCCCGGGTTCACAAAAAGAGTGGTACGAGTTCTGGAAAGAAGAAAGAATGAAATGGCATTTAAGCCTGGGAATTCCGAAAGAAAGATACCGTTTTCATGATCATGTAAAACTTGCTCATTATGCGGATGCCGCTTGTGATATAGAATATGAATTTCCGATCGGCTTCAAAGAAGTGGAAGGGATTCACTCCCGCACTGATTTCGATTTGAAGAATCACCAGGAATACAGCAAAAAGAAAATGCAGTATTTCGACAATGAGATCAACCAGAATTATATTCCTTATGTAATTGAAACTTCCATAGGCCTTGACAGAACGATATTGATGATGCTGAGCGAAGCTTATGCCGAAGAAGACCTTGGCACAGCGGACAAACAGGATAGCCGTGTAGTATTAAGATTTCCTGCAAAAATTGCCCCGATGAAATTGGCTGTATTGCCATTGGTAAAAAAAGATGGATTGCCGGAAATAGCCAGGACCATCATGGATGATTGCAAATCTCATTTCCGTTGTTTTTATGAAGAAAAGGATACGATCGGTAAACGCTATAGGAGAATGGATGCAATCGGCACTCCCTTTTGCGTAACAGTTGACCAGCAGACAAAGCAGGATAATACAGTTACTATCCGTTATCGTGATACTATGCAACAGGAAAGAATTCCGTCAGATCAGGTGCGAGAAATTGTCTTGAAGCAAATACAGTAAAAAGAAAAGATGGGTAGCGAACTGGATGTTGAAGAGTGCGACGCAACAGGTGCTGAATCGAAGCTATGAAGCTGGAAACATAAAAATGGAACTCTTCTTAAGCAATATTTCTGTTCAGATTGAAATCGATCAATTTTTTTTCAAGCACACTGGCAAGCTCAACAACGGCACGGTTGTCTTTTTTCATAGCGTCGCGGGTGCGTGAAGGAAAAATAGAAACACCGGTGTAAATACTGTAATGTAAAGTGAGGGTATGACCATGAAAACTGAATTCCCAGTCAATCGAATCAAAATCATCTTCTTTGTTGGTGAATTTGATACGGAGTTCATCACTTAAAATGTCAGCAACCTGGTAGAAGCGTTTCAATCCACCATCATCATCAATGACAGCTTCAGTAAAACCCAGGGTAGTTCGTAGGGCAAGACTCATAGTAAACGGTTTATTGATTTTTGATCCTAATTATAGGACTTTGTTTTACGAGAAAAAGCTGCATCAGGATTCTTAATCTCCTCTGAATTTTGCCTTGTTGGCCCTCTTCATTTCCTTCTTGCTCATATCACCTGAGAGTAATTTTTCAGCACCAACATTTCTTCCATCACTCGGGCAGCCATATTTTGGTCCGAATACTTTGTTCCACATACTGCATGACGACAATATGAAACTCAGGGTAACCAACATCAGTATGGAACGAAAGGTTTTCATAAACTACTGAAACTTTAACGAAACTACTCATAATAAATTGCGCGGTAAATAGGAAAACTACGATGAAGTATAAAATAAAAAATTACTCTTAGCGAAACCAGTTCGCATACTTTACATAATTGTCGGCGATGCGATTTATTTCGCCATGGATCAGATCCTGCGAAATGTCTTTTACCTTCTTGGCCGGCACCCCGGCATAAATACTTCCCGCTTCGCAAACAGTGCCTTCCAACACAACGGCGCCTGCTGCAATAATGGTGTCACTATGTACAATGGCTTCGTCCATAACAATAGCTCCCATCCCAATCAATACATTGTCGTGAAGAGTGCAACCATGCACGATTGCGTGGTGGCCTATTGAGACATTGTTCCCGATGATGGCGGTTGTTTTTTGGAAAGTACAATGAATGCAGGCCCCATCCTGGATGTTTACTTTATTGCCAATACGGATAAAATTTACATCTCCCCGTATTACGGCATTAAACCAAATACTGCAATCGTCACCCATGATCACGTCACCAACTATGGTTGCATTTGGAGCAATAAAACAATTTTTTCCAAACTGCGGGCTTTTATTTTCAACAGGAAGTATAACAGGCATAGTAGTTAAAAATTAATGATTAATAATGAATGATTGCGATTATGGGTTTTTGATGCTACGTAAATTAGATAAATTCTTTGCGCCTTTGAGACGCCTTTGCGTTCTTTGCGTGAAATAATTTGCTGTAATGAATCAACGGGAAATTTTTTTGAGACATGTGGCGCAGACTTCGGCCGCTCCGTTGGCATTAGAAATCATAAAAGCTGAAGGCACACTATTATATGATGTGAATGGAAAAAAATATATTGATCTTATCGGCGGCATTAATGTGGCGAATGTAGGTCATCGGCATCCCAAAGTAATTAAGGCTATAAAAAATCAATTGGATGCTTACATGCATATAATGGTGTACGGTGAATTTGTTGAAACACCGCAGGTACAATATGCAAAGCTGCTGACTGATCATTTGCCGGCCTCTCTCAATTCGGTTTATTTCACCAATTCGGGTACAGAAGCTACGGAAGGTGCGATGAAATTGGCGAAAAGATTTACGGGCAGAACTCAAATCGTTGCTTTCAATAATTCTTACCACGGATCAACACAGGGAGCTTTGAGTATTATTGGTGATGAATATTGGAGAAATGCTTTTCGTCCGTTACTACCCGGCATTTTTCATTTTGATTATAACTCTGTCGAGGCAATCAATTCAATTAATGAAGAAACAGCTTGTGTAATTGTTGAAACTGTTCAGGGCGAGGCGGGAATTATTGCGCCTTCCAAAGATTGGATGCAGGCATTGAGAAAAAAATGCGCTGAAACCGGAACATTGCTGATCCTTGATGAAATACAAACCGGTTTTGGAAGAACAGGAAAACTCTGGGGTTTTGAACATTTTGATATTGTGCCGGACATATTATTATTGGGAAAGGCGTTAGGCGGTGGCATGCCCCTGGGTGCTTTTATTGCTGATCAAAAAGTAATGACTGTATTGACTGACAATCCTGTATTAGGTCATATCACCACTTTCGGCGGCCATCCCGTTTGTTGTGCGGCCGGTATGGCGGCTATGAAAGTATTGCTTGATGAGAAGTTGATGAAAGAAGTAAAGAAGAAAGAAGAGCTGTTTAAATCATTGCTTATTCATGATAAAATAAGATCTGTTCGTTCATTTGGCTTATGGCTGGCAGTGGAATTTGATTCTTTTGAAACGAATAAAAAAATAATTGACATGTGTATCGCAAACGGTGTATTGACAGATTGGTTTTTATTTGCTGCGAATTGTTTGCGGATTTCTCCGCCTTTAATGATTTCAGAAGAAGAAATCAAAATTGCCTCTGAGGACATTTTGCAGGCTTGTGATTCGTTTCCATCAAAGCAATAATGAATTCTGACAGGGAGAGGGAAATTATATTTTTATAAAAGTAAAAATCCATGCGGCTAAAAGACCTCCAATCACCGGGCCAATTATCGGGATCCATGAATAACCCCAATCACTGTTTCGCTTACCCGGAATCGGCAGAAGAAAATGTGCGATACGCGGACCGAGATCTCTTGCAGGGTTGATCGCATAACCGGTAGGTCCGCCGAGCGATAAGCCAATTGCCAAAACAAGCAGGCCAACAGGTAAAGCTTCCAGCGTTCCCATTTTTATTTCAGGTTTTGACATCAATGATGCGCCTAAAACCAAAACAAATGTTCCGATGATTTCAGTAATTAAATTATAACCCGCATTTCGAATAGCAGGTTCCGTACAAAATACAACAAGCTTTAAATCTGCATCGGCTGTTTCATCAAAATGTTTTTTATAAGCAAGCCAAACGATGACTGCGCCGGTAAAGGCTCCCGCAAATTGAGCGGCAATATATGGAAGCACATTATTCCAGTCAAAATTGGCGAACCATGCAACGGCCAACGTTACCGCCGGATTCAAATGTCCGCTGCCACCAAGATGCGTAGAGGCATATACTCCTACAAAAACAGCCATTCCCCACCCAAAAGCGATAACGATCCACCCACTGTTGTTCCCTTTTGTTTTATTAAGAACGACATTGGCGACAACACCATCGCCAAGAATAATAAGCAAAGCAGTCCCGATAAATTCACCAAGAAATGGAGACATAAGCAATCGTTTGTGGTTTATAGCTCGTGGTTTGTAGCCGGAAGATAGTTTTTTGCTAAGAATATAAAATTATCAATTTCATTCTGAATCCAATCTTCATTTTTATTTAATTCTTTTGACATGATCGCTGCAACGCTCGGCGCTGATTCAATAGCAGCCTTTGCATCCAACAATAATGCTCTTGTTCTTCTTGCCAGGAAATCTTCAACCCTCACGCACATTTCATTCCGAACGGCCCAAATAATTTCCGCCTTGATAAATGGAAGTAATGGATGAATTTGTTCAGATAGTGTTTTATCAGTTTGAATTAGTGATTGGATATCTTCCTTGTCAGATCCATAATAATAAAGCGGAGAATCAAAACGCGTCTCTTCCTGATATCCGTGAATATGCAGATCGGGGGTTTTACATTCTGTTTCTTTCAACCCTGCTTTGTGAATGGCAATTTCTAAAACATCTTCAGCCATTTTTCGGTAAGTCGTCCATTTGCCACCGGCAATGGTTATTAACTCTGAATCAGAAACGGTAATGTGATGATCTCTTGATAAAGCCGCAGTTGATTTGGAACTGCCTTTTACCAGTGGTCTTAAGCCGGCAAATACAGATTTAATATCGGGCCGGGTCGGGTCTTTGGTCAAATATTTTTGAATATGCTGAAGAACAAAATCGATCTCTTTCTCTTGAGCTACGGGTTCCGGTGATGCATTTTTGACAGGCGTATCAGTGGTTCCTATAATTATTTTATGGTGCCAGGGAACAGCGAACAACACTCTTTTATCATCGGTTCTCGGAATTAAAATTGCCGTATCGGAAGGAAGAAATTCACGATCAAGAACAATATGAATTCCCTGGCTCATGGTAAGTAGGGGTGCCGCTTTTGCATCATCCATTTTTAAAATAGAATCTGTAAACACTCCCGTTGCATTGATCACTACTTTCGCTTTTATATCGTATGAAGTGTTATACAACACATCGTTTACGACTACCCCGCAAACTTTTTTATTCACTTTCATTAGTCCTTCTACGCTCATATAGTTGATGATCATAGCTCCGTGATCAGTTGCCGTCATAGCTAAATGAATCGCCAGTCTTGCATCATCGAATTGGCCGTCGTGATATAGCACACCGCCTCGTAAACCATCTGCGTCCAACGTGGGAGCAAGCGATAAAGTTTCTTCCTTTGATAGAAATTGTGAAGGACCAAAGCCAAGACTTCCGGCCATCCAATCATACACCTTCAGGCCGATTCCATAATAGGGGCCTTCCCACCATTTATAGTTGGGAACAATGAATGCCTGGTTCTTTACAAGATGAGGAGCATTTTTTAAAAGAATTCCTCTTTCTTTCAGTGCTTCCATTACCAATTTTATATTTCCCTGTTGTAAATAGCGAACACCTCCATGCACCAGTTTTGTACTGCGTGATGAAGTGCCTTTTGCAAAATCAAATTTTTCGACAAGTATAGTTTTATAACCTCGCGAAGCAGCATCCACTGCAATACCTAAACCCGTTGCTCCGCCACCAATGATACAGATATCACATTCATGGGTGGATTGCAATTGTTGTATTATTTCGGTTCGTTTCAAAAGCAAAGAATGTTTGAAGGAAGATAGGTAATATTCTGAAGGTAATTTTTATTGTTGCTATGAAAACGGAACGTAAAAGAGTGCGACGCAACAGAAGCTGACTAGTGATACAAAAGCTGGTAGCAATAATATTTTCCAATTCGTCATATCTACGATTTGGCCCAACTGATCGAAGCCTTAACCGCCCGTTGCCAACCATTAAGTAGTTCATTTGCTTTACCTGTTTTCATTTGCGGAGAAAAAGTTTTTTCGACCTGCCACTGTTGTTGTATTTCATCAATATTTTTCCAGTAGCCAACAGCAAGCCCGGCAAGATAGGCTGCACCAAGCGCTGTCGTTTCTGTGATCTTTGGCCGCACTACTTTGCAGTTAAGAATATCAGATTGGAATTGCATTAAAGCATTATTCACCGTAGCGCCGCCATCTACACGCAATTCCGAAATGCTGATGCCTGCATCGGCCTGCATCGCTTTAAGCACATCATAAGTTTGATAGGCAATACTGTCAATGGCCGCTCTTGCAATATGAGCATTATTGCTGCCACGGGTGAGACCAAAAATAGTTCCCCGTGCATGTTGATTCCAATGAGGTGCACCCAAACCTGCAAAAGCCGGAACAAGATAAACACCGCCTGCATCCGGAACCTGTGCCGACAGATCTTCCACTTCTTTCGAGGTACGAATAATTTTCAATTCATCACGAAGCCATTGCACTACTGCACCTGCAATAAAAATGCTTCCTTCAAGAGCGTATTCCATTTTATTGTCGATCTGCCATGCAATGGTAGTAACCAAATTATTTTTGGAAACGATGGCTTTGGTTCCTGTATTCATCAGCATAAAACAACCCGTACCATAAGTATTTTTTACCATGCCAGGTTGCGTACACATTTGCCCAAATAATGCTGCCTGCTGATCACCTGCAATGCCAGCGATGGGTAAGCGTGAATCAGGAATGATGTTGCCGGTAACTCCATAAATCTTGCTGGAAGGTTTTACTTCAGGAAGCATTGATCGTGGTACAGAAAAAATTTTTAGCAATTCATCGTCCCATTCAGCCGTATGAATATCCAACAACATAGTTCGTGAAGCATTGGTGACATCGGTGACATAAATTTCTCCACCGGTCATTTTCCAAATAAGCCAGGAATCAACGGTTCCAAATGCCAGCTCACCATTTTCTGCTTTTTTTCTTGCCCCGGCTACGTTATCTAATATCCATTTTAATTTGCTGGCAGAGAAGTACGCATCGATCACTAAGCCTGTTTTTTGATTAATGATTTCGCTTAAGCCATCTGCTTTTAGTTTATCACAAAATGCGGCTGTTCTTCTGTCCTGCCATACGATCGCATTGCAAACGGGTTTACCTGTACTCTTTTCCCAGACTATTGTTGTTTCTCTTTGGTTGGTGATGCCGATCCCTGCAATTTGTTTCATGGTAATATTGGCTTTGGCAACTGCTTCGGCCATCGTTCCAAATTGTGTGCTCCAGATCTCTTCAGCATCATGTTCCACCCAACCGGGTTGAGGATAGATTTGTTTAAATTCTTTTTGAGCAACACTTATTACATTCCCCTGGTTATCGAACACCATGCTGCGGCTGCTGGTAGTACCCTGGTCAAGTGCAAGAATATAATGAGAAGGCATGCGAATCGTTTTTAGTGTTAAGTTATAAGTTCTGAGAAAGGTAAATAAAATATTAATTATGATACAACATCAGGAATACTAATACCTACTGATTTTTATATCAAATTAAATCCCTCATTTTATTATGCTCCTTAGAGAATATCACTTATTCATGAAATAAAAAGTTGCCCTATCATTTTAATATAGGGCTCTTTATTGTATTTTACTCTCGTAAAAATCAGTACCATGCCACGTAACCTTATTCTACTATTTTTATTCTTTTCTGTTACAACAGTTTCGGCGCAGAATTCGACTAAACCGCAGTGCAATTCTTTACTATGGCGTATTACGGGAAATGGTCTATCTAAGCCCTCGTATCTTTTCGGAACAATGCATATTACTGATAAAAGGGTTTTCTATTTCAGTGATTCCTTGTATCATAGCCTTGAACAATGCGAAGGATTTGCTGCCGAGCTGGATATGACAAACCTGATGACTACATATTTGAATGAATTATTTAACAAGCAAAATGATGAAAGTGAAAGTAGTTATATAGTGAATGATGTCGATGAAAGAATTCTTGATCGGTACAAGACTTCTCTTGAGAGGAAGTTCAAAAAACCTATCGACAAGATCACCGAAAAGGAAATTAAAAAAGAGGCTGATTGGGCACAACAAAAATTTTTGCAGGGAGAAATGCCTACGTTTATGGATGCTTATCTTTTTGATATAGCCCGTAAACAGGGTAAATGGGTAGGTGGCATAGAGGATTTTGAAGATCAATTTTCTAAAATAGAGAATGAAAGTCCCGAAGAAGAGCTGGAGGAAATTTTTGCTGACAAGAAGGAGGTAAACAAAAGATTCGAATGGATGGTTAAAACTTATCTCAAACAAGATCTCGATGCGATTGATAAATCCGAAGAAATCTGGCAAGGGGATAAAGATTTCATACTTATTAGCCGCAATGCGAAAATGAGTCGTCGGATTGACAGTCTGGCACATATTCGCAGTTGTCTTTTTGCTATAGGTGCTGCTCATTTACCCGGAGATTCGGGCGTTGTTAGCTTATTAAGAAAAAGGGGGTTTACTGTATCGCCGGTTTATACAGACAAGAAAATTGCTCCCGGAGATTATAAGTATAAAGCGGCCACTATTCCATGGGTGAATGTATATGAAGGAGACAGTTCTTATGTTGTGCAAATGCCTTTTCAACCGGATTCGATTAAAATGTTTGAAGATTTGCCCTTCGGTTTAAAAGCAAATTATGATCTCAGTTCAATGAGGTATTATTTCACGATGGCCATTCCTGTGGCAGAAGTGGAACGGAATAAAGGTGACAGTCTTATCAATACTCTGTCTGAAAGATATAAAACCAAATTATCAAAGCTCGAGCAAAAGAATATAGTAAAGCAAGGAATCAATGGTAAAGAGTTTATTTCCGATGATGCAGATGAACCTTTCCGAATGCAGACCTTTTTCACCGGCGGTCAAATTGCAATTAATTATGTATACTCTTTGAAACGAGAGGCCCTGTTCGGAAAAGATCCTGATTATTTCTTTAATTCTTTTAAAGTTTTACCACGAAAAGTTAACTCTCCTGAAAAAACTTCCGCCAAATGGCAGAACTATGTATTTGAAAGGAATGGATTTTCCATTATGCTGCCAGGTAAATACAAAGAGAAAAAAATGAAACCAAATATTTCCTGGTACCAGCAGGAATATGAGAGTATTGATATGGCGGGTTCAGGAGCCTATTATTCAATAATTTTAAGTGAAGCCAAACCCGGCTATTTTTCTGACGAGGATTCTGCATATTTTGAAAAAGTAGTTTCGTCTATAACGGAAAATGAGGATATCAAGTTACTTTCCATGAAACATCTATCCCGGTATGGGTTTCCCGCTTTTGAGGCACTCTACGAAGAAAAAACAGATGATGGAACACTCAATATGAAAACGCTCATGTTGAACCGTGGAAACAGGCGTTATTATGTTATAGCCTCTTACTATCCCGATAAAATTTCAAATGAGGTCGATCAATTCTTTTCATCCTTCAAACTACTACCTGTTCACACTTCATCCTGGCATATGGCTATGGCGCCTGACCATAGTTTTACACTATGGTCGCCTTCGGAAGTAAGACCATATCTTTCAAAAGATCAATTTTATGTTTACGATTCTTCAACAGCTACCGCTGTTTACATTGAGAAAAAAGCTATTCCTTCTTTTTACTGGGTAGAAAACGACAGCCTTTTATTCAGCAAAAAATTAAAAAATTTTACAGGCTGGAATGATTCTTTACTGAACTCGCAAAATTTAAATGATAGAAGCTTAAAAGGAATTCAGGGGCTTGTTGCAACGAAAGGAAATCAAAACTTTAAAAACGTAAGAATACTGTTAAATGGTGATACTCTCTATTACATTTATAGTTTCTTGCCAAAAGAACAAGTGGAAAGTAAAAATTATGAAAGGCTTTTTAATGAGTTTAGTTTTGAAAACATTTCGGCTGCAACAGGAAAATTATACCAGCGTAAACCCGCGGCGCTTTTAACAGCTCTTGGTTCACAGGATTCAACAGAATTCGAAGAAGCTAAAAAGGCTTTTGAAGAAGTTGACTTTAATAAAGAGGATCTTCCATTATTGCAAAAGGCAACCCTGATTCAGTATAAAGATTTTGACAGCAGCTATTATTACAATATAAATGCAGAAATCATCAATATCATAGAATCTCTTGACAGCGATCATACAATGCTTTCTTTCATAAAAGAGAATTATAAAGAGATTCAACAGGAATATCTTAAACCTTTTTTCATTTCTTATCTCTCCTATGTAAAAACAAATGAGTCGTATCGTTTACTAAAAGAGTTGCTAGTCAATCAGCCGCCAAAAATTGAAAACGCTTATTATGTTCGCTACTACTTTTATGACTCTCTTGAACTGGCCCGGACACTATTTCCCGAGATACTTTCTACTATTTCAAATGAAGGAATGTTTGAATCCATTGCCGGTCTTACCACTTCATTGCTAGATAGCAACTTTATTAATCGGGATATTATTTCGAAGTATAAAGAACCCATTTTTGAAATGGCAAAGAGACAATTAGAAAGGTCTAAAGATGATCTCGAAGCAGATGCATACGAATATTATGATCTTGTTAAATTACTTGGCGTTGCAAATACACCTGAATCTTACAAATTAATAAGAAAATTTGAAGAAGTAAGAGATAAGGGATTGCGAATGCAATGTATTGTTGCTCTTTTAAAAAATAATCAACCCGTTAATCGCGTCGATCTTTTTACACTTGCCACCAGTGATCAGTTCAGGTCCGACTTATATGATGAGCTTAAAGAACTTGGTAAAGAAAAATTATTCCCCAGAGAATATCTTTCTCAGCAGCAATTGGGGAAAACATAATTTATAATTATGCAACGAGTATGATGATGGTACTGTTCCCGAGATATATTTTGTAAAAGAGAAAACGGGTTTTTACAAGGGACAAAAACAAAAATTTTATTTGTTCAAGGTTTATTATTCAGACAGCTATTATCTGGCAATTGCCGGTCCTTATTCGTTAAATCCCGCAGATTTATCTACCGGTAACGAAGCGACTATTATAGACTGGAACAAAGATTTTGACAAAGATCAGGTTGATGAAGATTTTGAGAATTATCTTTCATCTCTGAACAAAGATGATTAAAAATTTTCGAGAAGATATCGATGAAATCCTGCATAATTTATATCATGGGTGTTTCAGGTTCGGGTAAAACGACGATAGGCAAAAAGCTTAGTGAAAAAATAAATATGCCTTTTTTTGATGGCGATGATTTTCATCCGATAGCGAACAAAGAAAAAATGAGATCGGGAATTCCTTTAACCGATGAAGATAGAGAAGGATGGCTGATTCGTTTAAATGAGAAGGCAAAAGAGGAGTCAAAAAAAAATGGAGCTATCATTGCCTGTTCGGCGCTTAAAGAAAAGTACAGAACGATTTTATCCGGAGGGATTTCAGTTCCGGTTTACTGGGTATTTCTTCAAGGCAGTTTTGATTTGATCAAAAAAAGAATGCAGGAACGAAAAGGACATTTTATGCCTCCGTCTCTATTGGCTTCTCAATTCGATGCATTGGAAATTCCGGAAAATGCAATCACAGTTGATATTTCAAAATCGCCTGGCGAAATTGTTGAATCAATTTTTTCGGAAGTAAATAAAAGATATTAGAAGCTCAACCGGAAACTTCCAAAGATTCCAAAAGACTTGTCTCCTTGTTTAGGTATTGTTGCCGGAAGCACACGCCAAATAAAATCTATACGAAAAACATGTAGAATATTATCTATGCCGGTACCTAATTCCAGGTAAGTTTTACCATTCAACGTTTGAAAATTACTTCCCGTTTTAAAATTGAGCGCAATGTTAGAAGGACTTAGGCTACCCCATAAAGCTTTTGCTGTCCAAAACTGTCGGAATTTTAATTTAGGAATAAGGCGAAAAATACCATTTCCAAAATTGTGCTCCACATTAATCCCTACATATCGGTCACTGATGAATTCATATTTATTCATCATGTTGAATGCATACTTATTATAATAGTATAACTCATTTCCAGGGTGAATATCCAAAAACATATACGGCAGAGTGCCAAAGGTTCTGCCGGCAAAAACATTGTAATAGACACTTCCGAAGGGAGGTATTTTAAAATAGTCATACACACTCGCAGATATTTTGGTGTAATTATAGCTGCTTTTTAAGATCCCGGAAATTCCATGAGTGATATAAAGCTCAGTGATGGGGTAGGGGCTACCCAAACTGGTTCTGAAAAAGTTATTTTCTAAAAATTTTTCAAGATAGGCAAAACGGAACCGAACGCCAACCTCAAATGACGTAAGTGGGTTACCCCCATTTGTAATACTGAATGAATCTTTAAGCGGTAAATTTTTTAAAGGAGTATATGATTTATGAAGAGCCGTGGTAAGAACGGAAAAACCAGACTCCGTTTCTTTAAAAAATTCAAACCTTTTTTCTTCAACATTGATATACTTATGCGGGATATTCGGTTTGCGAATTGCCAAAGCAAAAATGTTATCAGAAGATACTTCACCATAATAGCTTTGTCCAAAATCAAGATCATTTGTATAAGAACCGTACAGGTAAAGACGCGGATGTTTTTTTGCCAGGTAAAATACCTCTGCTTTTCCTTTGAACTTTTGATCTCCAAAACCATAAGCGAGGTATCCATGCAACCAGATTTTCCGATCGAATTTGTGATTCGTTCCCAGGTCGAATCTCACTCTCGATCCTTCCCATGAATCATAAGTGTACCAATTGTACCAGGGACCAAGTTGATAATTTCCGACGTTTAAATACCCGGTACCGATAAAGTTGATAGTGTTCGTAAATCGTTTAAAGACCGGCGCATTCATCAGGGTGTCGATCATTTTCACAATGGCTTTTTCATTTTTACTAAGTGTATCATGCCGGGAAGCAGTCCAAAATGCCGTGTCTTTTTTCGTGGCATCAGGGCGGGTGATCATCTCCTCCTGCAATTTATTTTTTGCCAGTTCATTTGTCACTGAGCTATCATTGATCACTACATTTTTATATGTGGTGGTTTTTCTTCCCACAAACGCAAAAGATTCTTTGCCGAAAGGCGCCAGGTCTGCAACAAATTTATCCTTTGAGAGAAACCATGTACTGTCGTTGATCAGTTTATATTCCTGTATCAAACTGAGTTTTTCCAGGAAGTTTATGTTCGCATCTTTCCCCAAGCGCAAATTCATTTTTTGTATCGCGAAAGTTGTATCGTTTACCCAGGCATCACCTTCAAAAGTATTTTCGCCATGATGTTTTGGAGTAAAAATGAGATGGTAAAATTTGTGATGACTGATAAACTCCGTGTCAGCCACCCTGTAATTATAATAAGCATCACCATTGTCACTTGCCGGGCTTACAAATTGTTTGTCAAAAACGGGAATAAAATTGTCATAGATATCAATGTTCTGATCCATGCCGCCCAGGAATTTAACGATGCTTTCATTTTCTACTCCATTTGTGTTCGCTGCCTTAATGATCTCTCTTCGTCGTTGTGGCTTTCTTTGGTAATAATAATCTGATAGGGCTTCAGTAAGATAAGTAGGCAAAACGGGGGGCATTTCCGTTGAATCAATATTGCTGTTTATTAAATTCGTAACCGGTCGCAGCGGTCTTAATTTTGCAAGACCTTTAAAGTTTAAATTTTTAAGATCGATCTCAAGTTTGTTATACAACTCGTAGGAAAAATTATCAAAACGGTAGCGATCATTCTTTGGTTTATTTTTCACGATTCTCCTCCAAACAAGCAATCCTTTGTTCACTCTTACTTTTACCACTACTCCTTCATTAAATGTTCCTCTTTCCATAGCTATGGTGGCAGTTATCGAATCTTTAGCCGGGTCGATATACAATTTATAAGATTGGTATCCCACACAGGTAATTTCAAGAGTGTCGGAGGGCCAGTGTTTTAAGTTAAAAAGAAAACCTCCCGCAGAATCGGAGAGCATTCCCTCGGTAGATCCTTTAAAGTAAACCGAAGCAAAAGGAACCGGCTCGTCACTGTGCGAATCCCTTATTTGTCCTGAAATAATTTTTTTCTGGGAATAAATAACAGTTGAAAGGATAAGAAAACAAAGAGTAAAAAATAATTCCAATCTTCTCATACACAAAGGACAAAGATAAAGAACGATCCGGTGGGGTCGATTATTTTATATCCTGTTAAATGTCAAATGCCTGACAAAAATATTTTGAAAAGTAAAAATTTACTTATTACTTTGTATTACAAAGTGCTTTTTATGAGCAATCAAAACCCGGTAAGCCCTGGCGGGCAATCTGAAACTTTACAGGAGATCAATGATATAAAACGCATCATGGAACGATCTTCCCGCTTTATTTCATTAAGCGGGCTAAGTGGCGTGGCAGCCGGCCTTTGTGCCCTGGCCGGAGCCTGGTTTGGGGGCACTATTCTTAATGGCTATTATTTTAAGTACAACCACGGTAGCGGATACAATAATGAAGAATTTATAGAGTTGAAATTTAAATTGCTTTTGGTTGCAGCTGTTGTGCTGGTTGCAGCACTTGTTCTCGCTTTTATATTCACATATAGGAGAGCTAAACAAAACCAGTTACCTGTTTGGGATCTTACATCAAGGAAATTAATGTGGAATGTTTTGATTCCGTTATCGGCGGGCGGGTTGTTTATTCTTGCCATGCTCCAGCATAGTGAGTGGAAATTTGTAGCCCCGGCTTCTTTAATATTCTACGGGCTTGCTCTTGTGAATGGAAGTAAATATACGCTGACGGATATCCGCTATCTCGGTTTTATGGAAATTATCCTTGGTTTGATCAATACACAGTTCACGGGATATGGCTTATATTTTTGGGCTGCAGGTTTTGGTGTATTACATATAATTTACGGAGTGATCATGTGGTGGAAATATGAAAAGTCAATCGTCAATGGTTAGTGATCCGTACCCGGTGAATAACCATGACATTTGGCAAACGACACAATTATGAAGAATCCGATAACAGGTTTAAATAAAGTTTTTGATAATCGCATCCGGTTGGGAGTAATGAGTGTGTTGACGGTAAATGAAGAGGTAAACTTTAATGATCTGAAACAAATGCTTGAAGTGACGGATGGAAACCTGGCAACGCATCTTGTAAACCTCGAAGACAATGGATATATCAAGGTACACAAAGGATTTATCGGTCGAAAAACAAATACGACCTATTCCATTACAAAAATTGGTGAAAAGGCTTTTTCTGATCACATTGCTGCACTGGAAAATATGATCAAGGGAGTAAAGTAATTTTTTTTGAACCTATACTTTGAAACGCAAAGTACTTTTAAAACATAAAATATGAAAGCAACATTTTTTACTTCACATTTAACCGCCTTGATACTTGTAACAATTTTATGCGGACTTGTTTATGTTACTGTTCAGCAGGCACATCGCTCAGGAGCGAATGATCCGCAATTGCAGATCGCACTCGATATCAAAAATGCTATAGAGAGCAATCGCTCCCTCGACCGATGGATGACGAATGACAGCATTGAAATTTCCCGTAGTCTTTCTGTTTTTAAAACATTATATGATAAGAACGGAATTCCTGTTCAATCCACGGGTTTGCTGGACGGACAAATACCCAAAATGCCACAGGGTGTTTTTCAATTTACAAATCAACATGCTGAAGATGTTTTTACATGGCAGCCCAAGGGCGGTGTTCGAATGGCAGTGGTATTGGAAGCAGTCGATTCGCCACAAATTGGTTTCGTCGCAGTTGGTCGCTCGCTGAATGAAATTGAAAAAAGAGAATCAAATCTTACAACAATGGTTCTGGTGGCATGGCTTGTGTGCGCAGGTTTAATACTGCTTCATTTGCTCTTTGCATATTTCAACAATAAACAAAACAAATAAAATGGAAACTGCTATTCAAAGTGTGTGGCAAAAAAGTAAATTGATCGTTAAGGGATTAGTCATCGGCGTATTGGCATTGCTCTTACTGATACCAGCATCTTTCGTACAGGATCTTATCCGTGAAAGAGAAACCAGGCAAAGGGAAGCAGCGACTGAAATAAGTAGTAAGTGGGCCAATAGCCAAAATCTAATAGGCCCAATACTCGTTATGCCTTACACAAGGACATCAACAGATGGTTCGGGTAAACCAATCATAATTAAATCACTTGCTTATTTTTTACCTGATAATTTAAATATTGAAACTACAGTAAGACCGGTAAAAAGATATCGCGGTATTTATGAAGTAATGCTTTACTCATCGCTGATTAATTTCAATGGAAATTTTGGAGCCTTGCCATTAGACAAATTAAATCTTTCGCCATCGGATTTAATTTGGAATGAAGCATATATATGTTTGAATGTGACGGATGCAAAAGGACTAAAAGATGAACTACAGGTAAAATGGAACGACTCGACGTTAACCTTATCCCCCTCATATATCAATAATGCTATTTTAAAAAATGGTTTTCTTTCACCCGTATCAATTAATGAAGCGCAAGCCGGATCTGGATTTTCTTTTTCCTCGCAAATCAATATCAACGGATCCCAACAATTGCTATTTACACCGGTTGGAAAACAAACAACCCTGCAAATGCAATCTACCTGGCCTGATCCAAGTTTTACCGGAAACCAATTGCCTGACACCTCTGATATCTCGAAAAAGGGATTCGCTGCACGGTGGAAAAGCCTTTCACATACAAGAAATTTTCCGCAAGCCTGGAAAGATGATAGTTATGATTTAAGCTCAGCCTCGTTTGGTGTTGATCTTTTTATCCCTGTTAATGGTTATCAAAAAACAATGCGTTCGGTGAAATACGCGATACTTTGTATACTGCTCACATTTACCGCATTTTTTTTAATTGAAACAAATAATAAGAAATCAGTGCACCCGGTGCAATATGCTCTCATTGGATTTGCCCTGATTCTTTTTTATACCCTACTATTATCTTTTTCGGAATATATCGGTTTTAATGGCGCTTATGCTATAGCAACCGCTGCTACTGTCGCGTTGGTCACATGGTTTGTACGGGGAATATTGCAGTCCACTAAGCTTTCCGTTTTGTTATCTCTTGTATTGGTTTTATTATACTCTTATATATTCACAATTCTTCAATTACAGGATTATGCTTTGTTACTCGGCAGCGTTGGACTGTTTTTAACACTGGCTGTTGTTATGTATTATTCAAGAAAAATACAATGGTAAAATTTAAAATGATGAAAAAAGAATTGACAATAAAAAATGGTGTTCGAAATTCATTTTCGATAAAAGCAAGACTGCAAAGTTTTCGATATGCTTTTGAAGGATTAAATACATTTTTCTCAACTCAACATAATGCCATTATCCATTTATTGATGACTATACTTGCATTTGCCACAGCTATATTTTTGAATATTAGTAAAGGAGAGGCTGTTGCAATTCTTTTTGTTACAGGCTTTGTATGGGCCGCAGAATTATTTAATACAGCCATTGAAAAACTGGCCGATATGGTTTCAAAAGATTTTAATCCCGAAATAAAATTTATCAAGGATGTGTCAGCGGCTGCAGTACTGTTATCTGCGATAACCGCCTTTATAACCGGTTTAATAATTTTTCTTCCGAAACTGTTATCATGAAAAGAGATTTTTTGGATATAAAAACAAGATTTCCCGACCATTTCACTATTGAAGAGTGGCTGGTTGTTTCTTGTGTTTTCAGTTTGTCATTGCTGCTTATTAAAATAATAATAAGTGGTCACTTATCTTATGGATTTCTTGCGTGGAATCTTTTCCTCGCATTCGTACCCTATTTTATTTCGGGATGGCTTAAGCAGCTCATCAACAAATATTAAAGAACAGGATTAAGCTGGCGCTTTTGATATTTATATGGATGATCTTTATGCCTAACTCATTTTATATTGTTACAGATCTTTTTCATTTGAATAATATTGATGACAAGCATTCCTGGTTCGATCTTACTCTTATACTTTCTTTTTCGTGGAACGGAATATTGTTCGGTATTATTTCTATTCAAAAAATGGAAGTAATTCTTAGGAAGAGAATGGGAAAGTCAATTACCTTTCTTGCAATATGTGCCGTTATGTGGTTAAATGCTTTTGGCATTTATATCGGGAGATATCTGCGCTTCAATAGCTGGGATATTTTTATTAATCCTTTTTCTCTTTTGTCTGAAATTTCAAACCTTGTGTTTAATCCCTATGATTATAAATATGCATGGGTCATGAGTGTGTGTTTTGCGATTTTCATTGTTATTATTTATTACACGATGAAAAAATTAAGCGAGATTTTCAAAAATGGTTGACAGTTGGTTTTGGTTGCAGACCTCTCAATTTTTTGAGGGGCTTCTTTATTGAAGCAGGCTAATCGAATAAAAAAAATAAAACCTCTCACCGGGAGAGGTTTTATCGATCTATAAAAAATTAAATAGACTAAAAGTCCATTCCTAATGCCAGGTAAAGCATCGGCTTCCCTTTGAAAAGTCCATTCATTTCCCATGCGGCATCGAAGCGGACAAAGTAGCCAAGTAAAGTGCTGCGGGCACCAAAACCATAACCGCCGACAAAAGGTCCTATACCACCTGCTTTTACTCTTACAGTTAGCGGAGGGCTTCCATAAACATCTGTTGGTCTCTGTATTTTGTTGAACTGCCCGTTCCATGCAGTACCCAAATCAATAAACTGTACTAATTGGAAATTTCTTAGAAATGCATTGTTGATGGGCTTATTTAAAATAGTAGAAAACACCGGCGCTCTGACTTCACTGTTTACAACAAGGGCATTATTACCGTTGGCAACATTTTGAGGAAAGCCACGCATGTTGACCGCCAGCGATTGATATGCATAATTTACGTCGGGTGCGGGAGTGTTTGCATTATTAAACTTCGGAGAGATCCATCCATCAACTCCTCCCAGGTAATAGATTACTTTTTGATTACCCCATGAGAAATCTCCTGCACCGCGAACCGCCCAAATTACATTTCGATAGATAGGGAGATAATGACGAATATCAAAGCCTGCATTCATTAGAAATTTGCCGTCTGTGCTTGATACTTTACTTAACTGCGTAAACCAATCAAAATATATTTTGTAGCGCAGGCCTTTCCAAATATTTAAGGCGGGGTTACTCGTGTTGTCATAAACGTATTCCAGGTCAACCTGTCCATATGTTCTTTTACTGTCAGGTGCTTCGAGTGATTGCTGGTCTGATCCTTTTACAATGATCCTGTCAAACCGGGGACCTATCTTGGCTCTTATACTACGCACCCTGTCAAGTGGATATTGTAAGTTGATAAGGAAAAGATTTGAACGCAAAAGCCCATCATAAAAATTATTGATACCGACTTCTTCATTTGATCTGTAAACCATGGCGCCCCAATCCAAACGCTTGCGATAATTCATGAAAGAGAATAGTACATCATAATCACTGAGATTTCTTGTCGCCAGCCGAAAACCACCCATAAATTTTGTGTCTTCAAAAAGATCGGCTGTTCCCATTCTTAAGATACCATTAAAGTCGCCGCCATTTGAAAGCTGAATAGGTCCGCTTCCTCCGCCATATGGCTGGTAGCGGGTTCCAAATACATCATTATTAAAACCGGTTACTGCATAATCAATAAAATATTTGGGAGGCCGGTATTCAAACAATTTGGCTTTTTTCAAAATGGGTTCAGGCTTTGAGATTTCTTCTGTGGTTACAACTTTTCCAACTTGAGAAGAGTCTTTCTTTTCATCTTCAAATTCGTTTTGGAAAAAGTCTTCTTGTTTTTTTGTGGTATCTGATTTTTGTAATTGCAACAACTCTTTCTTGCCCTCCTGTAACCTTTGCTGCTCCATCAATCGCTGCATGTATTCAGTTGGTTTTGCTGTTATGTTGCGTCGCCGTAAAGTATTTTCATCTACTTTTAACCGGTACAAAAATTTAAAGTCGCCCTGTCTTACTACTTCACTTACCAGGGTATTATCACCCGCCGTTCTTGTTTCCAATATGCTACTCTGGTAATTAGATAATGGAAAAACATAGGAAGAGTCCATGGTGACAGAAACAAACCCGACGGAGTCAATATCATTTTTATTCCATTCTTTTAAAACACTATCGACTTCCAGGCGATCGGGATTACGAAGTACTTCATCTCCAATAAACACAAGGGTATCTAATCCTGCTCTTTGAGTCTTAAAGAAACCTGCATAACGATTGTTGATCCCATTTTCATCACTTAAAAATGTAAAGTGATAAGTATTGTATTGGGAAGGATAACGGGCATTACCAAATTTGAGATTTGTAAGCTGAGATATCTGTTTGAACTCTGATTGATTCCAGTTATCAACCATAAAAATATTAAAATGCTGTGCGGGCAATGAATCACTGCTGCTTGCTGCTGTGGCATTCGGCCTGTTGCTGGCATATATAATTCCTGTTTTACCCGGGAAGGATACAAACGAAGCATCAAGGTCATCATATACATCATCGGTTACCTGTTGGGTAGTTCCTTTATCAATTTTGTAAACAAAAATGTCTGACTGCCCGGCCTTCACTGCTGATAGTAAAAGCGTATTGGCATCAAGCATGTAATTCATATCCTCTACCTGGTCAAACTGGTGCAATTCCTGGTCCTTAACTACTTTAATCCTGTTGAGAAGATCATATACAAACAAATATAATTTCCCTTTCATCCAGTAAATACAGGCAAGTCGTGTTCCTTTGCCATCCCAGGCAAGAATAGGATAGTTGGGGTTTTCCTCATTTTCATTTGAACGGGCGCCGTATTTCAACAAAACTTTCCTGTTCAGAAAGTTTTCCATCAGCACTACACGATATTGTCCTTGCTTGAATTCTACGTAAGCATAAGTAAAGCTGCGTGGAACAGGATTTGCATTGAAGCGTATATAATCTTTCTTTCCTGTTTCTTCCGTTACTGAAAGTTGTCCTTTGGGAACGTTGCGCCGACCACGGATATCTTTGTAATATTTCTGGGATTCTTCCGTCATAAAATCTTTCAGTACATCTTTGAATTTTTTCTTCGCAACTTTTTGAGAGGCACTGTTAAGATTGCGATAAATGCGGCTGAGGTACAGCATGTACGTTGTTTTGGGTACACCATATTTATCGCCGAGATAATGCCAGAAAGCGTGACCGGCTAACAATGGTTTTTCATAAGCAAACTGGTAGAAATTATTATAATCGCCGGAAAGGAGTGCGGATTTTAATTGGTTATCCCATTGAGGGCTCCATCTTTCAGCTGCATATTCAATATACCCATCCGTTAGCCATTTGGGCAAATCGAGTAAAGCCTGGTTGGCAGCAAACTCTCCGAGGTCATCACCGAATAAAATGTTTTCGACCAACACCCTGGCAATTCCTTCCCTGATTTGTAACCGGAGACTGTCATGATTGCCGTTAAAATAGACGATCATTTTGTTGTTCACAAGTTTGGTAACACCACCCGTCGTTTGCCAGTCAATGCCCAGCCCGATATTCGATTGTTGGTATTCATCAAAATTGTTATAAACAGCAATATTGGCCCGGCGTTGCAAGCCATACTCCACAAACTCTTCAATGGACGGTAATTCTTTTTCCGCAATCTGCGCCACATATTTACCCAGTTCAAGACCATCCTGGCTGAAGTAGGTATTAAAATTTTCTGTCTGGTAATATTTCCATTTGAATTTCTGGTATTGTACCCTGTTTTTTCCAAATTCAACTGCACTTACCTGGGCATGCATACTAATCATCATCGCAAGACCAAAAGCAGAACTGATAATTTTCTTCATATTCTATCTTAATGTTTCGTATACCTAATCGTTCTTTTATTGCCAGCCGCGGCTTGGCGAAGACAAATTTTTATTTTCCGCCGACACCAATTCTGTTCAACGGCCGTTGCCTGCCTGTCGGTAGGTAGGCGTCGCACTCTTTAACGTTCATATCTCTATTTAGCTTTTCTGAGACGTGCATCGCGAAAAAAAGTTTAGTCACGACCGGCGTTTCGATAACGGCTAAATCATGCAGTGGTAAAGGTTGTAATTTGCATGTAAAATACAAAAATCCGAAATGTTAACCGTCAAGATGTTTAGTTTTAATCCAGTTGGAGAGAATACCTATGTCCTCTATAACGAAGAAAAGCAGTGTTGCATTATCGACCCCGGCTGCTATTTTCAGGAAGAAAGGGAAAAGTTAAAAGAATTTATAGAAAAAAATGCCCTCCGGCCGGTCTTATTACTCAATACCCATTGCCATCTCGATCACGTTTTCGGAAATAAATTTGTTCACGACACCTGGAATTTGTCGTTACATATCCATAAAAAGGAAAAACCGATGCTCGACCTGGCACCTGCAAGCGGCCAAATGTGGCAATTGCCATTTGACAATTATGAAGGTGAATTGGTCTATATACAGGAAGGTTCTGTATTAAAAATCGGCGACGACGAATTAAAGATCTTTTTCACTCCCGGCCATTCACCGGGTCACGTTTGCTTCTACAATGAAACGGGTGGCTTTGCCATAAGCGGCGATGTCTTATTTAATGGCAGCATCGGAAGGACCGACCTGCCGGGTGGCGATTTTGATACATTGATTAATAGCATCCAGACACAACTCTTCACATTACCCGACGATACGAAAATATACTCCGGCCATGGCCCTGTGACCACCGTTGGTTTTGAGAAAATGAATAATCCCTTTGTAAAGCTGTATTAGAACTTGTAAGGTTCTGCAATTCAAAATAGATCTGCGATAAAGGAATGTGGCGGCTTCTTCCGAAAAATACATAACGATATTCTGATTAAATTTAAGCATGCATCGAAAATTGATATTTCTCGCATGCTTTTTTATCGCGATAATTATTCAGAGCACCCACTGCTTTGCCCAACAATATCCTTTTGTGTACTATACTCCAAAAGACGGACTTGTAAATAGCCGTGTTCGCAGCATCAAGCAAGATGCAAAAGGCCGTATGCTTTTTCTGACCTATGGCGGGTTGAGCATTTATGACGGCGCTCGTTTTACAAATTATGGGCGGCAGGATGGATTGGCTAATGAATTGGTGAATGATGTAATCGAAATGGCTCCTGATTCTTTTTTGGTTGCAACAAATTTCCCAAAATTAAACACACTTGTACATGGAAAAATAGGAGTTATCAAAACGATCGATAATTTTTACCCGATCATCAATCGTTTTTTTAAAAGTAATGATGGTAACTGGTACATAACCGCGGACGAAGGCTTGTTTCTGTTTACCGGTAAGAAATTTATTCATCTTCCTCTTATTAATAGAGAGGGAAAAGATGTGGGCTTTTATCTTGATAATATACTTGAATGGAAAAATTTTTTTCTCATTAGTCTATGGAATTCCGACAGGAAGGAAAAACTAATACTTTATGACAGATCAAGCCGAAAAGTGCTAGATGTTGATACAAAGACAAAAATAAATAATTACGCTGCTGACAAACAGGGACGGATCTGGATCTCCCTTTTGAATAACATAATGTTGGTAGACACAACAGCTATTCTTAAAGGAAAAATAAGTTTTCAACCAATACCCGTGGTATACCAAAACATGGTTCAAAAAAATTCTTCCATTTTTTTTGATGGTCAAAATAATATGTGGTTTTATGGCCGAGATGGTTTACTCAAGATCACACCTAAACTTAAAAAGAAAACGTTCACAACCCGGCAGGGATTAAAGACAACTAATTTAAGTGGATGTGTTTATTGACAGGGAAGGTATTGCATGGTTTGCTACGGATGGAGACGGTATTGTAAAAATTAAAAATGATAACATCGAATATTTGAACGCAATTGGCCCGGGCAGATCGTTTACAACTATAGCGAACAAAAATGACACAATCTGGCTTTTCAGTAATAATATAATTTATCGTATTTGCGGGGATCAACTGAAATCCTTTGCGCTGTCTCACGAAAGAATGAACGGTTCCGATATTTATATCCAGGGGCAAAGGCTTTATCTCGCCGATGAAAATAAAGTGATCTGTATCGAAAATAAAGATTTAGCAGCTTCATATCATTCTTCCGTGCGACTTTTTAATGGCATTGATGAGAACATAAAACTTGGAAGCGGGTTGGTTGATGGAAATGGAAATGTTATTCAATATGCCAGGAAAAATGATTCAGCATTTTACCTTCTCGTTTTTAACAAACAAAAGTTAATATCCGAATACCCTGTTAGTTATTCATTGGATCAAATGATTGTCGATAACGCAGGAAGATTGTGGTTGGCCACCCGGAATAATCATTTAATGGTATTTGCGGAACACCCCGAACAACCTTCTCAATATTTACAACTATTGAAGGATTATATAAAAGAATTGCCCGACTTTGCTCCCCGTAGTATAACATTGGATACAAGCGGTAATATCTGGATTGGCACAAGGTACGATGGAGTGTACAGGTTAGAATTTAACGGCTTGCAACTTCAAAAAATTTCACAATTCAGTACGCAAAATGGCCTTACCGATAATTTTGTGTATTCAATCCGTTGCGACAGTAACAATACAATATGGGTAGGCACTCAAACGGGGCTGGATAAGGTTTTCAAAAAGAATGGACAGTTTATTATCGGGAACATAAGTAAGAATAATAATTTTTTTCAATCCATAAATAAGATCGCTATTACCAGGGATAATACTGTTTGGGCCTTGACAGGCGAGGGTTCAATTTTAAAAGTTTCACCTCAATCACCTTCTATTTCTTTGACTCAACCCAGTTTTATTTTTACTTCAATCCTGGTAAATAATCAACCATATTTTGCTTCTTCAACTTCTTTATCATCCAAACAAAATAATTTTTCATTCAATGTCGCGGCTCCTTCTTTTATCGATGAAAAAGCGATCAACTATAGCTGCTTGCTTGAAGGCAGCGGAAACAACACCTGGAGCAAGCCTTCAAACAACCCCAGCTTTAATTTTATAAATCTTTCCCCGGGCAATTATGTATTGAACGTAAAATCAGAATTTCCGGAAGCAATATACCCGTCCCAAACGATCAGTTATTCTTTTACTGTTAATCCACCCTGGTGGCAAACATGGTGGTTTCGAATATTCGTCGGATTATTGTCTGTGGGATTATTGATAATCGGGATCAGGTTTTATTACCGTCGTAAACTGGAAAAGCAGAGAATACTTTTGGAAAAACAGCAAGCTATTGAAAAGGAACGAACAAGAATTGCCACCGATATGCACGACGATCTTGGTGCGGGTTTATCGAGGATAAAATTTTTAAGTGAGACGATAGGTATAAAAAAACAAAAACAAATTCCGTTTGAAGAAGATATCACCAGGATCAGGGAATACTCGCATGAAATGATCGATAAAATGGGAGAGATTGTTTGGGCACTCAACGAAAAAAATGATTCACTCAGCGATCTTATTTCCTATACCCGGTCTTATGCCGCAGAGTATCTTGCCCAAAGTGGGCATTGATTGCAAAATTGATTCCCCTGATTTTTTACCAGCTGACTTTGTAAGCGGAGAATTCCGGAGAAATATTTTTCTTTCCATAAAAGAGATCCTTCACAATATTGTAAAACATGCACAGGCCAATCATGTAAGCATTAAAATAAAGATCGACGGCGGACTTTATATTACTATTCATGATGACGGAATTGGTTTTGATCCTAAAAATATAAGACCATATCAGCAATGGTTTGATAAATATTGAAAAAAGGATGAAAGATATCGGGGGCTCCGTAGAAATACAAAATGAAAACGGGAACCATCGTAAAAATCAAGGCTCCTGTGTCATAGATCTGGTGCATAACTTTTGTTCTATTGCTGACAACTAATTTGAAATTTACTTTCGGAAGACACATGAGTATCTCATTATCCATAGTTGAAGACCTTGACGAAGTAAGAGAAGGCCTTAAGCAATTTATTTCTTTAAGCCCGGAATTTAAAGTGCTTGATACATTTAAAACAGGAGAAGAAGCAGTTTATACTATACCAAAACTGAAACCGGATATTGTGATCATGGATATCAGTTTGCCGGGCATGAATGGCATCGACTGCATTCGGGAAATGAAAAATAAAGTTCCACAAACGCAATTCATGATGTTTACAGTATACGAAAATGATGAAAAAGTTTTTGAAGCATTAAAAGCGGGCGCATCCGGATATCTTTTAAAAAATACGGGTCTTGTGCAAATGATCGAAGCATCTAAAAGAATTACACAACGGAGGCTCGCCGATGAGTTCCAATATAGCCCGTAAACTCGTCACTGTTTTTCGCGAACAGGAAAAAAACCCGGCTCCGATCGAAGCATTAAGCAACCGCGAAAATGAAATTCTTCAATTGCTCGCTAAAGGTTTATTGTATAAGGAAATTGCCGATCAACTTTCTATTTCCGTCAGTACGGTCCGCCAGCATATTCATAACATTTATGAAAAGCTCCACGTACAAAACAGAACGGAAGCTATCAACAAAGCTTTTGGAAAAAAATAGCTGCTTTGTCTGCCCACACTAACTTTTGTTCTATTGTTCACAGGAATGACAGATTTTAACATGAAACACCAGGTAGGTAGTCAGCTCAACTTGATAAGATAAACAATGAGTTGAATGAAGATGATGAAAGCTCTTGGGAAAAACTAAAAATTCAGTTTTTTAAGGACTGACGACAGTTACCAGGATGGATGTGACGAAAGCAAGCGGAAAAAAAATTTAGAAACGATCGATCCGCAGATCATCATTCATTCAGATTATTTGTTGCTGTGTAGCCAACCGGACCAGGGAAGCGGTATTTCTCACATTGAACTTTTCAAGAAGATTTTTCCGGTGGGTATCAATGGTGCTTACGCTGACAAACAAGCGTTCCGCAATTTCCGCATTGGTGCATCCCGCTGCAATCAGCTCCAAGACTTCCTTTTCTCTTCGGGTAATACACCGGCATGCCTGGTTTATCTGCGGCGGATCGCAATGACTGGGCAGCATCCGTACTTAAAAAAAGTTTCCCTTTTATTACTGTTTCTATGGCCTCTAACAACTCCTCTTTGGTAGCATTTTTCAATACATATCCTGAAGCGCCATTATCCATCATCTTACTGATGAAGCTTTCCTGGTTAAATGTGCTGAGACCAAGAATAAAAACGGATGGATATTTTTCTTTAACTTCTTTACACAGATCTATTCCGCTCTTGTCGGGCAGGTTGATGTCCATTAATATAACATCGGGTTGCTGCTGTTGCAAATAAGCAATGCAGGAAGCGGCATTGGACGCATGGCCTGCCCATTCAAGTCCCGCTTCATTCTGCAACAATGAGCGGATACCTTCGATCACCATATAATGGTCATCAACAATAAAAAGTTTTATATCCTTCATAGTGGTAATTCAATATGAACTGATGTTCCTTCACCAGGTTCTGAACGTGTATCAATTTTCCCTTTCAGGTAATCCACTCTTGACCGGATATTGCTCCACCCGATCCCACGTTCACTATCCAATTTTTGCGGATCAAATCCTTTACCATCATCCTCAACTGTTATGGCTATCTTGTTTGCTTCGGTTGTTACCTGTACGATCGCCTGCAGCGCGTGTGCATGCTTCATGATGTTATTTACCAGTTCCTGGACAACCCGGTAAATGGTTATTGATATTGTTTGTTCAATAACGTTGCCTTCCAAACCAAAAGACTGGTAAGTTATTTTAAGCCCGCCGATGCTATTGATATCGTTGCAAAAATCTTTCAATGCGGTATCTAACCCGAATTTTACTAATGATTCCGGCATCAGGTTATGAGCTACCCGCCGCATCTCACGGATCGAAGAATCCAGCATATCAATACTGCGTTCAAAGGACTGAACATTATTTTCAGTCATTATCATATTCCCTTTCATAGTATTTAATGAGTGTTTGATTCCTGATAGCATACCACCCAATCCATCATGAAGGTCCTTCGCAAGGCGCGCCCTTTCATCCTCCTGTCCCTTCAATACAGCTTCTGTGGCCAATAATTGTTTTTCGTTTTCAAGTTCCTGGATCTTGGTTTGTTGCAGCAGCTGTCTTTGCCTGTAAGTCCGATAAACCAGTAAGCTGATGATAAGAATAATCGCTGCCGCTCCCATCAGGACATAGTTAAGTATATTTTTTTGCCTGATTGAAAGCTCCTGAATCTTTTTATCTTTTTCCAACTCACTTATCCTGCTATTCTTTTTTTCTGTTTCATATTTAGCTTCCCAGCTCCTGTGTATTACGGGTTATCTGTCGGTTTAGTAGTACCGCATCGACAGAATCATGTTGCCGCCGGTAATTCCCTAAATCGTCAACTTTGTGAAGGGCCAATGAAATATCCGATAATAATAAAAGAGCTGTTTTTTCATTGGCGGGCTGCGCTGATTTCCGCGCAACCTGTAATGAGAGCAAGGCATTTTCTTTTGCTTTTTCTAACTGTAATTTTTCGAGGTAATAAGATGATAATAATCCGTAAGCGACTGCAATACCGTCTTCGTCTTCCAGTTCTTTCGCCAACTGCAATGCTTGTGTAGCATTAGCCAGGTGTTTTTCAGATTGTCCCGTCATTTTATATACTGTACCCAGGCTGATCAGGCAGGCCTCCCGTAAATAGACATTATTGATAAGCCTGCAAACCTCTAATGACTCCTGCAGGTAAGGCAGCGCTTTAGCAGGATTGTTACTGTTGATCAGGGGAGCCGATATCGTATTTAATGAAATGCTGAGATTGGTGCTGTCATTCAATGACCGGGAAATGGCGATAGCCTTTTCCGAATATTGTATGGCCTTTTCATACTGCCTCATTTTATCGTGTAAAATAGCGAGGTTATTGTACAATACGCCGAGGTATTGTTTTAATCCCAATTCCTCAAGGATCTTTATCGCCTGCAAAAAATAATTGACTGCATTCTCATATTGTTCCATGTAGAGGTAAGAAGTTCCTGCATTAGACAATCCAAATGCCAATCGTTTCCGGTCATTAATTTTTTGCGCCAGTTCAATAGAATATAAATTTAAACGGAGAGAAGAATCAAGTTTTCCCTGGAGATTTAGGACATAGGTAATATTGCTGATGTATTTAATAAGACCCAGTGTGTAGTTCAATTTTTCACTAAGCAGTTTTGCCTGCGTATAATAGTAAGCGGCTGAATCAGGCAAATTATTTTCATACTGCTGACCAATGCTTATGAATAATAAAACTTTATTGGTATCTTCTTTCGCAGTTTTTACAACGCCCAACAAACTGTCTCTGTTCAGTAATTCCTGTGCCCTGGAATTTACTGAAGCAACAAAAAGAAATGAACATATATAATATCGGGCAAAAAATTTCATGCATGAAGGTCTTCCTCATTGGAATATACCAAAAATAATATTCTGCTACTCTTCAGTTCCTCCCCTTTTTTCTATGATTTTTTCTTTTTTCAGGAATCTCCGGTTTTTGGGGGATTGATTTCACTTCTGTGTAATGCTATGTTTGTCCTGTTATCTTAAGAGAATGAATGATGAAACCAATGAAAAATTAAAAGACAGTTTTCAGAACGTGAATCATTCTTTCAATCCTAACTTTTGTTCTATTGTCGTGCCCTTGTGTTTGAAGTAGTTTTCCCTGGCATCTGAATTTCTTGTTTTCCGATAATGAGTGTGAAAAAGCAAATCATAAGCTGGCTTTGCACACGCATGTACATAAACCTTAAAAAGTGAAGTCATCCTTATTTTTTATCTGTTTGTTTTTAAGTGACTGCGTTCTTTCGCAACCATCCGCTTATGATGGGGAAATCCTGCAGATAAAAGGCAAATGGGAAAAACATAGTGACATCAATGTGCACTATGATTCTCTTTCAACGAGCGGTCAATCTTCTCTCGAGTTAAAGAAAGTAGCGTCTGTTGCCGAATTACTGAAGCAAGCTTGTCCCGACCCTGGGGGAATAGAGGCAGCGTGGTATAGCAGCATTAATCAACATCCGATATTCAATGGCGCTCCTGCCTCCTATTCTCTTAACTCGCTGTACAAATCGTATTACTTCAACACGAACCTCAATAAAATATTATTGGGCAGTGAAACCGGCACATGGATCTATGCGAACATAAACAATTTTGGCTGGTTCCTGGATGAACAGAATGAATGGGTGATCGGTGGCAAACCGACGAAATTATTTAGCCTCCTGCAACCAGATGGAGAATGGAATGGATTGCCTGTATATAAGAAAGACCACTGGGAAGCGAATACCACTATGGGTCAATATAAAGACAGGGCAGTGTTACTTACGCGTAATGGCCGGTTGCCTTATATTCCCATTACACAAAAGCAGTACCTACTGGCCCTCAAACAAAAATGGACCGATCAGGAGAAAGAAACGATTGTCGGTCCCGCGCAATGGGAAGAGGCACAAAAGAAGAATATGGAAACGATTAGGAATAATAAAAACCTAACTGCGGAAATGAAGGAGAAAATAATTGCGGATATACAAAAGCAATTGGACCAGCAGCAGCGCACAAGAGATGCCTCTATTCAAAAATCAAGTAAATATTACGACGATAAAATAAAAATAATTGACCAATACCTGGCAACACATCCTGACCAGGAAATGCAGCAACCTGTGATTACTGCAACTGTCGGAGAGTTTACAGGACATTTTGGCCCGGATGGGAAAAAAACATTGTATCACCTGGTTCGCATTGATCCATCTTATTTCGATACCCGTTTGCCGAGGCAGGCTCCTCAATTTATTGTTTTGTATTGGAGGTGCGACAAGAATACGGCCTCTATAAAATTCATTGAACAATTTGAAACGAATTTTCCCATCTCAAAACTCACGGCTATGCTTGATGGAGAAAAGAAAGATGAAAATGAATTGAACGATATGGTTGTAAAAGGGCCGGATATGGTCGCGATCAGGAAAAAAGCAGGATTATATGCTGACTCAGTGCTTAAAAAAAATCATCCGGTTTTTACCCCTCCCTTTAATGCAATGATCCCGAAGGATACTTCATCCGGGTATAAAATTCCTCCTCGCAATGAGCGGATGCTCGGCGCCATTCCTGCAAAAGACCTCTCGCCTTCTGAACTAAAACTTTATCTTGACGGTGTAGAAAAAAAATACACAGCTCTGTTGCTTGAGCAGGGTTGGAAACTTCCTGATGTTTCATCATTGAGTGCTGGCGACATTTCCTTTGCGTCAACATTGTATTTATTGGATGGAGCCAGCGAATATGCAGCCTGGTGCGCTTTTAAAGCAGCAGAAAAGGACCCTGAAAATATTTTGATACTTAGCAATGCAGGCGGCGTATTAAACGCCTGCGGTTTTCAACCGGTGGCTATACCTGTGTTGCAAACAGCATTGAATAAATCTCCCGGCAACAGTACCATACAAAACAATATTGGTCAATCTTACATGGCACTGGGAGATGTGACTAAAGCAGGTTCCTATTTGCAGCAATCCTTAAGCAGTTCACCTTATCACCCGCATGCGAATTTTTCAATGGCTTGTATTGAATATGCAAAGGGAAATAAATCTTCCGCTCTCAGCTATGTGCAAAAATCTTTGCGTGGTTCTTTTACCGATGGCGCTATGCACATGCTTTACAAACTAAAACCGGACGCACGCTTATGGGATCTCCTCAAAGATCATTATAAACCCACCGACTATTTTAATGAAGACAAATATCATCTCCCGCCTCAATGCGAAAATGTGAGTGATGTAGAGAGATTAAAAGCAGAATATAAAGCTTACAGGGAAATGGATGAAAGAGTAAAAAAAGGATTTGATGATATCTACGATAGTGAAAATGAGTTGGGCAAAAAATCGATGATTGACAAAATCAAAAACTATAAAACCTCGGGAGTACGCACGGCACCTTTCTCAGAATTAGGCGCCATGATGGTGAAGGAGATCAGCCTCCGGCTTGCGGATGAACAACCAAGACTGGGAAGAGCGCAGACTATTTATCATAAGGAAATTGCCGAGCTGTACGATGAATATAACAAAGCTTATTCGCGTGCTGAAAGTTGTGCAGAGAAACTGGAACTTGGCAATAAGTACATGCAGGCAATGGCAAATGTTACAACAGAATATCAAAAGACCTGGCTGCCGGTCTATAAGGAATACTTTAATGACTATGGTTTCTGGGGAAGAGTACAAACCGCGGATAAACATTTTCAAAGAGCCGCTTATGCTGATGCAGCGCGCGGTTATCTTTCTGAACTTCTTCAATTAGCGGAAACTCATTTTCTCAATCTCTGTGATCCCGAAGCCGATCTTTAAAAAAGAAGAAGAAGATTATGTTATAAAAGAACCCGACTGTGGTATTGATATTGGTTTGAATTTGGGAATCGGTTCATTCAGGATCGATTGCGAGAAAATGGAATATCATTTTGGCGGATTCCTGGTGGCTGATGTTGTTCACTCATACAGGGATCATAGCACTACAATTGCTATTGGTGCCGGTTTGGATCTGAAATTCGGAGGAGAAAAACTAAAAGCCGGGCCGATCCAGGGTGGTTTCGGTGCAACCGGAAAAATGCAATATTTCCTCACCTTCGATGGCACTCGTCCGTCAGACCAGGGATTCATTTGGGAAGGCGCTGTTCAATACGAACAAAATTTCAATACAGAGTTAGGAACAGGTATCAAAAAAATTGATGAGGTCAAAACGAATAGTGTCGATCTCTCTGCTAAAACGATCTTAAGCGTTCATAACGGTTTTACATCAAGCGGCTCCTTGTATGAACACCTGGATAAAATTCTCGACGTGAAACCGGAGACCCAGGTAAATAAAAACATTAAAATATTTAATTCTCCAAAATGAAAAAGATTTTGATGATGGCCAGTATCATATCCGCGGTAACGCTCCAGGCGCAAACCGAAACCTTCGACATTGCAAGTTTTATTGCGCCGAAAGGATGGCAACGTGTCGATTCAAACGGCGTCGTCGCATTTTTCAATTCAAAAACAAACAATGGTCTTACAAGTTTCTGCCAGATATTTTTATTTCCAAGCCGCGATGCAAACGATGATGCTTCAAAAAATTTCCAGGATGAATGGACAGTTCGTATTATGCGATCAACCGGCGCAAAGTCAATTCCTCAAACGCAAACGGATAAAACAACTGATGGCTGGACTGCAGTTTCCGGCCGTGCCGATATTTCACAAAATGGAATAACCTACACCTGTATGCTCTCCGCAATCACAGGTCATGGAAAAGAAATGAGTGTTGTTGTCAATGTTGCCGGGCAGGAATATGTAAATGAAGTGCAGGTCTTCTTTGAGCACCTCGATTTGCGTGCACCCGTAATCACAGGCAATGTGTGGAATGGAAATGATACGGCGCCTGATAAAAATTCCACTGTACAGGGAAATTATGTCTATACTGTCCCAGCAGGATGGATGCCGAAACTGTACGGAGACGGAGGAGTTGTCATTACCTCCCCGGTTTATGGTACGGGCGAAAGATGTACGATCTCCGTTTTACCCATGCGACCCGCGACGGTTGATCTGCAGACAGCAGCGAATGGAATATTTTCCGAATTATTCGGAAGAGATTACCAGGCTGTCACTACATACACATCACCTTCGATGATCCGCGGATATTCTCCACAGGGATGGGAATACTTTATCACAAAACAAGGCATCAAACCACGCACGGGAAATTTCTCCGACGTCTTTGCATTTGTTTTTGTTGCCAGGTTGGGAAAACAGGTAGCAGTTATAACAGGAATATCAAAAGATCCGTTAGTGAGTAACTGCTTTGGACTAAATCTTACTAATGTGTGGCCAAAATTTTTCTATAGCCTCCAATTCAAAAACTGGAATTCACAAGGGCAGGAAAAAGAAATGATGAAAAAAATGGCTGGAGTATGGATGAGTGCTACTGCAACAGCAGGAGATCGATTTGTGTTTGCACCCAACGGAAGGTATGCAGGTGCTTCTGCTGCTCAACGATATTACGCAACCTCTTCCAATGAACTGTTAACTGTAACAGATGCCTATTTTGGAGATGGTGCTTATTCAATAAAAGGTAATCACATTACTCTTGTGCACGACAATGATAAAAGCAAACCCGAGCCGGGTTATATCCGGCTTGAACAGGAGAGTACAGATGGAGGAAGGACCTGGAAAGATAAATTGTATTTGCTGAGAATAAGCGCGGTGGATGGAGCAGAATATGAAGTAGGGTATGACAAACAATAAATGAAATTTCTTCTCAAGGAACTTAGAGCTTTTTCAGTATCGAACGTCTATTCTCGGCCGAAGGATGACCGAAGCACAACCGAACCTTAACCGAAGGTCCAAAAAGCTGTCTAACTTTTGTTCTATTGACTACCAACTCAAATTATTTGAGTTTTAATAGGGTGACTGCGAATAAAATTTCTTTCTCATTCAAACTGACATTATGAAAAAAATATTGATCTCATCAATGCTGTTCTTTTCATTGAATTTACATGCACAACTTGATACAACTGAAATACAGGCGGACTCCTTGCAGGTAAAACTGGTTCAACTGCCTGATTCCACAGCGGTGGGCGCTCCGGATGGAAAGGCGGTAAGCAAAGAAATTGGCGGCGCGGGGGGAACAATCATTTCAGATGATGGAAGAGTGGAATTAATTTTTCCGGCAGGTGCATTAACAGAAAAAAAAATGATCAGCATACAACCCGTAGTCAATTTGATTCCAAATGGAAATGGTAAAGGTTACCAATTTGAACCGTCCGGGACGCAGTTTATAAAACCCGTTAAAGTCATTTTTCATTATTCACAAAAGGAAGATGAGATTTGTCCTGCCACATTGCACTTTATGGCAATCCAGGATAAGAGAGGGAAATGGGAATATATGGATTACGAGGAGTGTGATAGCACAACGAGCTTATTAAAAGGACACATCACGCATTTTTCAGAAATGGTGGATGGAAATCTGATGGAGTTGAGTCCAGCTGAGAAGACCCTGAAAGTGGGAGAGAGCTTCGCTTTGGATTTGACTTTGGTCGGAATGGAGGACCTTTCTCCGCTTCCACTTTCAAGCGATCATATAAGCTGGTCGTTGGTAAGTGGCCGGGGAACAGGAACACTAGGACGGGAAGGCCGATATGGTGCAACATACACAGCCCCAAATTTCTTGCCTCAAACAGATGCAAAAGTAGTCGTGACCGTTAGCAGGACAACTATTGAGAGAGTGGTGCAGAGTACCAAACACAAAAAAGGGCGTTGGACTGGAGAAACACGCGTGCCACATACCAAGTATTCTCACTTCGCCTGCGATATAAAGCTTTATGATCAATATAGAGTTACTGTTAAACACCAAGGACCGTCCATTTTAAGATGCGGCGCCGAGCTTTTAGATCTGTCCATCCTTCAGATTAAATTATACCCCAATAAGGGCGAAATCACGGATGTGACAAATTCGGAACCAACGCTTATAAAACTACCAAATTGTAAAAATGAAAGCAGAGGAGGTCGTTCGGCAGAGTATACAATAACATATGATCCGGCAGGTTGCCAGGGACCCGTTGATCTATCCAAGGGTAGCCTCACAGAAAATGGCGTGGTGATTAGACACCAACCAAAAACGTCGCCTGATATCACAATAGAATTTGCTCCCAAAACTGTAAAAATCATGAATGGAAAGATTCACTATCCTGGCACACCGGGGGCACATACTAATTCCCATTTCTTAAAGCGTCAACTAAATATACCAACAGGGGAAGCGAAAGATGAACCTCTCAGCGATGAAGACACGAAAGACATGAATGTTGGTAATAAGATCCAATTTAAAGCTAACAGGCAGCACCAGGAATATGATCGACAAGACGACGACATAAAGCACAGTTTTAAATTAATTATCGAACCTATTTAAAAAAATCATACGAAAATTGTTTGCCGTGAGGACTCAGCCATGTTGCGAATGAAACATTTCTTTGGGTTGCTTTATTTTTCCTGTTTGCACATGTTATTAGCAGCGCAAAATGCACGGCCATTCAATGCCTTTTATTACCCGACAGGGCTTGTGATCGACAGCAAAGACAATGTTTATGTCTGCGGGTTGAATAATAAAGTCATCAGGATTTCACCGGGAGGAGTTGCCGTTGATTTTGCAGGTAATCCAAATTCTGCTGTCGGGTATAAAGATGGAAAAGGCATCATGGCAAAGTTTGACAGTCCAAAACAAATGGCCATCGATGCCACTGATACGATCTATGTTACCGAACCAAATGCCATACGTAAAATTGCGCCGGACGGAACAGTCACCACCTTCGCGGGCAACAAAGGCAATTCAATAAAAGACGGTCCTCTTTCCATGGCTTCATTTAGAAGCCCGGAATATATCACGATCGACAAAAAGAAAAATATTTATGTAACCGACAAGGGAATTGATGATAAAAAGAATGCGTATTTCGTGATAAGAAGAATATCACCTCAGGGTGAAGTAACAACGTTGAAAGATCATGATGGCAGAGAATTACATTTCGATGCCTGTGGCCTCGTTTGCGATGATGATGGAAATATAATTGCCTGTGACATGGGCAGCCGATGCATAAAAAAGATTTCTCCGGATGGCACCGTGTCTGTTATCGCAGGACAATGCGGAAAAAGATTCTCTAACCCGATTTACAAGGAAGGAGATATCAAAACGGCTGAATTAATGACGCCGCTTGATATTGTATTTAGCAAAACCGGCGAGTTGTATTTTTCAGATTTGCGATTACACCGGATCATAAAAATTGCAAATGGAAAAGTCGCCACAGTTGCAGGCAACAGGGAAATAAAAGAAATAAAATAGAAATATAGGATTTGAAACTCGACATACCTTAAATTAAGTGTTGCCTTATAAAGGTTCGCTTTCTCCCTCAAAAAATCAAACAATGGATTGAAAATACCAGTTACGGGTGATTCGGTCAACATTCTGACAGAAATCACTGTTTTAGAGGATTGATTCCGGCAAAGCAATCCTTTATTTTTGATTTTGTATCGGATCAATTAAGACTAACTTTTGTTCTATTGAAAAGGAGCTGTGATTCAGGTAGTTTTAATTTCATAAACATTCTATTGAAAATGATAAGAAATTTTTTGCTACACTTGTCGATCATTTTGCTATCTCTTGCATCTGTAGCACAAACTACTTCAACGGTTGTAAAGAGGGGAACAAAGTATGATACGATCATCCACAAACATGTTGACAAGCCACCGGTAAAACAAACGCCCAAACAAGTGGTCCAAACAGAAGTTGTGTTGCCTACGCCTGAATTCGTCAATCAGCCATACTATTTTGATAAAGACGAAAACAAATTGATAAAACTGGAGACCAGCAGTGCTCAACTGCTTACAAAAAAGAAAACACTAGGATTGAAGGGAGCAAAACAATTTTTTTCCATGGATGATGTTTCTTCCAAAGTGAGATTTACAGCAAAACCAAATATTGTCTTTTTTATCAAAACGAGTGGCGATGTCATTGACCTTACCTCCTATATTAAGTTATATAAATTCATTACCGAGGACCAGAAAAGAGTGGTTACAATCACTTCTAAAGAGGGTTTTCTAAATGACAAAGAAGAAGAAAAAGGAAAACAAATCAGCTTTAGTGTGAAATCAATTTCCAATGACAATTACCAGGTCCAGTTCACCGATCCGCTGGAAGCGGGGAATATGGCTTTATATGGGTAAAGAATATGGAATTGAAAGAATTTACAGTTTTCACTTTTGGCATAGACTGGAAAAGAAGTGACTGAGTATGCCCTTAAATATTTTAACTTTTAAAAATATGTTTATGAGAAAGATAATAATTTTTGCGTTGCTGTTGATGCCCGTCTTGTATTTAGGCAATTGCAGATAGGCCTAAAAGGAGGACTCAATTTTGCCAATGTAACCAATGCCTCTTCGATCAACAGCAGCAGTCGATCCGGGTATTTATTTGGGTTCTTTATTTCCGCCAAATCAAAAGGGATTTTAAGTTCCCGGCATGAGATCATCTACTCCAGGCAGGGATATAATTTTGAGAAGTAACTCCAACACAGGAAATGTAGATCTTGACTACATTCTTTTGCCTCAACTGATATCAATCAATATCACTAAATATTTTTCACTTCAGTTAGGAGCGCAAATGGCATTTCTCATCAATGCAAAAGCAGACAGCAGTACCTCGTCAGGCGGCAGTGGCGGCAGTAATCCATATGGTAAAATAATGGATTACTATAACAAGTTTGATTACGGATTTGCCGGCGGTATAGAAATTCACCCGGTGCTGGGCTTGATGGTAGGAGCAAGATATAATATCAGTCTCGGAAACCTGTATAAAGATCCTTCAACCATATCATCAGGGACCCCGCCAAGTTTCATTCCGAGCGTCGATGCAAAAAATAACGTGGTGCAAATTTTTGCCGGCTGGATATTCGGTGGTGGTAAATCATCAAAAAAGAAATAAACGGGTATGAAAAAAATATTTTTTCTTTTGTCTTTATTAGCTATTGGTACGCTTAGCTCTGGCTCAAACTTATCCCGCACCTGAATTCAGCAATGAAGTGTACTTTTTGAAAAAAGATAACTCCCTATTCGCTTGTGCGTCTGGAAAAAAATTCAGCAAACAGCAAACAAAACAAGTATGATAAAAGGTTCGGAATTTAGTTATGAAATCGAGGGTAAAACTTCGCCTGTCCGCTTCGGCAATGGCGACAACATCGCTTTTATTTTTTCAACAGGAACGTCATCGGGTTTATCCAATTCAAAATCCGATTCAATGATGAGAGCAAATGGAATAAATCCGAATACATTTAATGGATTTGGCGGCGATCCTTCCAGCATGATCACTTTATACAAGTTGGATATAGACGGAGGGAACAGAAAAATTTATTTACAAAAAATCGGAGGGTATTTCGGTAAGCACAAAAACCAAACTAGTGACAAATACACTTTCAGTCTGAAAAAGATCCATGATGGATATTGGGAACTGTTGGTCGACAAGCCTCTGCCTAAAGGAGAATATGCTTTTTCAATGATGGGAATGGGCATGCAGGATATGGATGGCTCACATACTGTGTTTGCATTTGGTATTGACTAGTTTTCTTAAGGTCCAAAATAGAAATGCCACGGGTAAAACCGTGGCATTTGCTTTTTAATAGATTAACTCAGGCACTTACAGCCTGGCTAAGTTTTGCCTCTATAGTAATATTCGTGTTCAGCAATTTGCTTATGGGGCAATTAGCTTTTGCATCGGCTGCACATTCATTAAATTTTGCCTCATCAATGCCGGGTACTGAAGCCCTGACTTCAAGATGGCTTTCAGTAATCGCCCCATTTTCTAAGGTAATGGTGCATTTTGTATCGATATTATCAGGAGTAAAGCCTGCTGCGCCAAGCACAAAACTTAATTTCATAGAAAAACAGCCTGCATGTGCTGCAGCCACTAATTCCTCCGGGCTGGTACCCTGAACTTCTTCAAACCTTGTACGGTATGATATTGGCGTGCCGGAAAAAATTCCACTTTGGGCTGTGACAGTTCCTTTGCCTTCTTTGCCGGAACCTTTCCAATTTGCGGTTGCTGAGCGTTTCATGATTAAAGGTTTTAAAATTATGATTTAATTTCTTCTTCTAATTCAGCCAGTCGATCTTCGGGTTTATTATATTCAATGATAAAGTTATTTCTTCCTTCACCAATAATTATTTTTAAAAACTTTTGCTGGACCAGTTCAAGTAAAGAAAGAAAAAAGAAAATAGCATGTACCCGGTTTTCGCAATCTTCAAAAATTCTTTCAAACGAAACTGTTTTTTCTCTCTGGGCCAGACTTAGCATAGCATCACGACTGGTTTCCATAGTATAATTATATTGTACTACGGTATGAATAGGCTTATTCAATCGGTCGTGAAGCTTTACCATTACCTTTTCAAAAGCCTTCATTAAACGAAAAAGAGTAATGGTTTGTATTTCGCTTCCTTCGCCGCTCTCTTCACCAATCTGTGATAGTTCCTTTTGAATGTTTCCTCTTTTTATCATCAGCATCCTTGTGGCTTCCATTTCTGCCATTTGTGCTGCTGCTTCTTTAAACTTTTTATATTCAAGTATCTTATCAATCAATTCCTGTCGCGGATCGATTTCATTTCCCTGTTCATCGAGCTCTTTGCGGGGAAGCAACATTTTTGCTTTGATACGCATAAGGGTTGAAATAAAAAGAATGAATTCGCTGGATAGTTCGATGTTTAATGACTCCTGGCCATGAATATAGTTTAGAAAATCATTAATGATCCTTGTGATCGGAATATTATAAATATCCAGCTCATCCCTTTCAATAAAAAAGAGCAAAAGATCGAACGGACCTTCAAATTGGGGAAGCTTTATTTGATAAGAGGAATTATTCACCGGAATTATTTATTTGATAAAATAAAATCCCGCTATATCAATTATAACGGGATTCAAAATTAGGAAAATATTTCTTCAGAAATTTTTAATCATCATAACTGAAGCTGAATTATTTTTTCAGAGAATCTCTTATTTCCATAAGTAGCTTATCCGTTGAAGACGGACCTGGTGGTGGAGGAGGAATTTCGTGTTTTTTCTTGAGGCTGTTAATGGCCCTTACGATCAGGAACATGACAAATGCAACAATGAGAAAATCGATGACAGCAGTCAGAAAAGCGCCCCACTGAACTGCAATTTCGGCCTGCGTTACCGCTCCCGTTGCATTTTTCATTTCGGGCTTTATTATCCACTTGCTATTGCTTAGGTCCTTACCCGAAAGTAATCCTACCAGCGGCGCTACCATACCTTCGGTAAGCGCAGTAACTACTCTTCCAAACGCAGCGCCCATTACGAAGGCTACCGCAATATCAACGAGATTGCCCTTCATGGCAAACTCTTTGAATTCTTTAAACATTCCCATAATTAAAGTTTTGATTGATTAATTGATCCATTTAATGATCATTTTTTTATTCCAGGGTACTTCATATCGAAGCTCGTCAGAGTTTCGAAAATCTTTGAGGCTATGGTGTATTCTTTGTACCAGTTTTGATCGGCCGGAACAATGGTCCAGGGAACATCATTACAGTTTTCGAAGCAATCCTCATACATTTCCATATAGATATCCCAAAGTCTTGTTTCCGAAAAATCGTTTTCGTTGTACTTCCATTGCTTTCTGGGATCCCTGATGCGTTCATTCAATCTTTTTAGTTGCTCTTCCTGTGATACGTGGAGGTAAAATTTCAATATTGAAGTATTGTTATGCTGTTGAAGCAATTTTTCAAAATCATTGATTGCTTCCATTCTTTTTTTAGCAATATCGTCATCGATCCATTTATGCACCCGGGTAATAAGGATATCTTCGTAATGTGAGCGATTAAAAATCTGGATGATACCTTTTTGAGGACTGTGTTGATGGACACGCCAAAGAAAATCATGGGCAAGTTCTTCAGGGGTAGGTGCTTTGAAGGATTTTACTTCAACTCCCTGTGGATTTAGTTTTCCAAAAACATTTCTGATCGCACCGTCTTTGCCACTTGCATCCATCCCCTGGATCACGACTAATAAGGAGTGATGAGACTCGGCATATAAAAGATTTTGCAGTTCATCGAGATTTGCAAGGATGTCCGCCAACTCTTTTTTGGTTTTGTCCTTGTCCAGTTGCTTCGGTGCTCTTGTATCAATATCTTTTAACTTGATCCTGCTCATTATTGGGAATTAAAAATACATTAAAAACAATGATCTTGCATAATCGGATTTACAACATTTAAATCTTTTTCAGTGTGGCGATCAATAAAGTAATAAGCTGGCTGCTTTTTCTGTTACTCAGCATCATTTGGGGAAGCTCTTTTATTTTAATGAAACATAGTAAGGAAGAATTGTCAGCTTCTCAACTTGCGGCCCTCCGAATTTTTTCTGCCGGAATTGTTTTTATTCCATTTGCCCTATTTCATCTTAAAAAGGTAAATCGTCAAAAAATCTTTATTGTAATTATATCAGGGGTTACCGGTAATTTATTACCTGCATTCTTGTTTGCAAAGGCAATTGCTGAAAATATTGACAGTTCTCTCGCAAGCATACTTAATTCCCTTACACCTCTTTTTGTTGTTATAATCGCCATTACAGTCTTCAGGGATAAGATTAAGGTTCAGAAAATTATCGGAGTAGTGATCGGATTTGCCGGGCTCACCTTACTATTTCTTTCATGGCGGGGTATTCGCTTTGACAATTTCAAATTCTCGCTGCTTATTTTGTTGGCCACAATTTCTTATGGCATTAATATTAATGTCGTTGCTCATTTTTTGAAACAGGTAAATCCGCTGCACATCGCCAGTATTTCCATCGGGTTTATGACGATCCCCACCGCTTTTATTTTGTGGCAGCAAAATTTTCTTCAACTTTCATTTAATAAAACTTCAGTACAATGGGCAATTGTTGAAGCTTCTACATTAGGAATAGTGGGCAGCGCCATAGCTACTGCCATTTTCTATATTTTAATAAAACGCACCGGAAGCCTTTTTGCCTCGCTGGTTACTTATGCCATTCCTTTTGTTGGAATTTTTTGGGGTATAATGGACGGGGAGGAAATTACCGTTAAACAAGTTATCGGTCTCGGAATAATTCTTTTTGGTGTTTATTTGGTAAACAAGCCCGGCAGAACGGGATTAAAAACAGAAATTAAAAAAACTGAACTTGTTGAGTAATTGTTACACAACCATGATTTCTTTTTCTTTGGTTGCAAGATGTTTATCGACAGCTTCAATAAATTTGTTAGTTACGTTTTGAATATTTGTTTCCGCATCCTTTGCGGCGTCCTCACTCAGGCCATTTTTTTGAAGTCGTTTTATATGTTCAATAGCATCTCTGCGGATATTTCTTATAGCAACTTTTGAATGTTCGCCTTCACCCTGGCTTTTTTTAACCAACTCTTTTCGTCTTTCCTCTGTTAAAGGCGGAAGGAAAAGACGGATTTGTGCTCCATCATTTTGAGGATTTATTCCAATGTTGGCGGCTATAATGGCTCTTTCAATTGGCTGCAGCATATTTTTTTCCCAGGGTTGAATACTCAACGTCCGCGCATCCATTACACTTATATTGCCGACCTGGCTTATTGGTGTCGGCGACCCGTAATAATCTACCACAATGCCATCGAGGATTTGAGGATGGGCTTTGCCTGCACGTATTTTAGTTAATTCGGTTTCTAAATGTGAAATAGCTTTTTTCATATAATCTTCTGTCGAAGCAACTATATGAGAAATATCTTCTGCCATGTTATTCTTTTTTAGCGAAAGCAAATCTAATAAAAAGGAGGGAGAAGAAATGAGATTGAAGATATAACTCAGCCAATAGAATTTAAATCGAATTATTGTTGCTCAGCAGCAACAGCTTCCTTATTTGCAAGCGCAACAATCTTGGAAGGTGGAGTAGCAAACTCTTCTTTCTCGTCCAAATGCTTGGCCACGAACATATGCTGCTTCGGCCTTTTATAATAAAATAAAACGCCAAGGCCGGAGAAAACCATTGTAAGTATCACCAGTAATAAATATGTAGGGCCAAGTGATCTTCCGAAATAGGCAACCGCTATAAAAAGAAAATTAAGTGACACGCAAAAGAAAGTTATGCCCGGATGCTTAAATCCTCTTTCTAATAATAAATGATGTACATGATTGCGATCCGGAGTAAACGGCGAATTGCCTTTAAAAATCCTGATGCTGAAAACTCTGAGAGTATCAATCAATGGAATGATAAGTACTGCGATACCTACCACAACTGAAGATTCTACCGGGATAGCTATCACCGGAGAATCCGCAACCGCAATAAATTTTATTACCAGTATAGAATTGACGAGCCCGATCATTAATGATCCCGAATCGCCCATAAAAATTTTAGCCGGATGGTGATTAAAAATCAAAAATGCCAACAGGCTGCCTGCCATGGCAAAAGCCAGTAATGAATAAGCCGGCATCTGTATAGCAAAGAAATAGATGCCAAAAAGAACCACTGACAACAATCCTAACGTGCCTGCAAGTCCGTCCACCCCATCGATAAGATTAAACGAGTTCATCACCACAATAATAGTAAGATAGGACAGTGCAATACTAAATCCGTCAGAAATTTCGTAAAAACCAAAGAGGCCGTGCATACTGGTGATGCGTATACCGCCCAAATGAATGAGGATAGATGCGGCAATAACCTGCCCAACGAATTTTTTTAATGCCGACAAAACAACGAGATCATCTTTTAATCCAAGGAAAAAAATTATTACCGCAGCGGCAAAGAAATACTGGAATTCAGAATTTTGTTTGGAAGAAATGGATAGAAGAGATGCAAGAAGAAAACCACCAAAAATTCCTACTCCCCCGAGGGAGGGTACCGGAATTTTGTGAATCTTTCTTTCATCAGGTACATCATACAACTTTTTTTCCTCAGCGATCTGGAGTACAATCGGTATGGCTAAAAAGGTGATGATGAACGAAACTGAGCCTGTCAGTAATACATCCAACATTCAGGTGATTTTGGTCGTACAAAAATAAATGTATTATTCAAAGTTTATCAAAGTCTTGCAACTTTTTTTAATAAACTTATCTAAAAACGGCTAAGGATACTTGGAATCCGGGATTATTCTTAAGTTGAATTATAAAAAAGGTCGCACTTTTGCACCTAATTTCAGGAATTGGAATTAATAAGATACGAAAAGTTTAAACAAAACCAAAACAATAAAAATTTATGCCGGAATTAAAAACAATTGCTGCTCAAATACGACGTGATATTGTAAGAATGGTTCATGGCGCTAATAGCGGACACCCGGGCGGCTCTCTCGGATGCGCTGATTTTTTAACTGCTTTGTATTTTAAGGTCATGAATCATGATCCCAAATTCAATATGGATGCTGTCGGGGAAGATGTTTTTATCTTATCAAATGGTCACATCTCACCTGTTTTTTACTCTGCACTTGCACGCTCAGGATATTTTGACATAGAAGAATTGGCCACTTTTAGAAAGATTAATTCACGTCTCCAGGGCCATCCTGCTACTCACGAACATCTGCCGGGTGTTAGAATTGCGACAGGTTCGTTAGGACAGGGGATGAGTGTGGCTATCGGTGCCGCGTTGGCAAAAAAATTAAATAAAGATGATTCTGTGGTCTTTTCTCTACATGGGGATGGTGAATTGGATGAGGGACAGCCATGGGAAGCTATTATGTTCGCCGCACACCATAAAGTGGATAATCTTATTTCCACGGTTGACTGGAATCATCAGCAAATAGATGGTACTATTGAAAAAGTGATGGATCATGGGGACCTGCGCAGGAAGTTTGAAGCTTTTGGTTGGATAACACTTGAAATGAACGGCAATGATATGGATGAGGTGATCGCTACTCTTCAAAGCGGTAAATCATTGTTACGTCAGGGCAAGCCAGTAGTGATAATGATGCATACTATTATGGGGAAGGGAGTCGATTTTATGGAGAATGATCACAACTGGCATGGCACAGCGCCTAATGATGAACAACTTGCCAGGGCCCTAGCGCAACTGCCGGAAACACTTGGAGATTATTAGAACCACGATTTATTGGATTTTAGCAGGTGAGAGTGAAGTCGTGTGGGGATCAATCTAATTTTTTAAAACTAAACATTTATTTTTCCTCACAATCCTTTCTAATTAGGAAAATCGTGGTTCTATTCTACTCACTTCTCAAACTAAATTCATTTAATGCGGCTTTGCGGGCGGGAATCCATGAAGCGAGTAAAGCAATTATCAAAACGGTAATACTTACTAAAATGAAATCGCTGGCTTTCAATTGCACAGGAAAATAGTCAATTAAAAAGGAACCGCCTTCCAGTGGAATTAATTTGAAATGGACCTGCATCCATGCAAGCAATAATGCAAGCAGCATTCCCACAATTCCACCTATGATAGCAAGCAACAAGCCTTCGCTCAGAAAAACCTTCTGAATAAAGCTTGTGTTTCCTCCCAACGCATGCAACACGCTAATGTCTTTTTCTTTTTCTATCACCAGCATCGTAAGTGAACTAATGATGGTAAATGAAAAAACAATCATCAACAGAACCAATATGGCATAGATCACCCACTTTTCTGCTCCCATGATCGAATACAAACTTTGGTTTTGCTCATATCTTGTCTGTACCCTATAGCCGTTTCCAAAAATTGTTTGTAGTTGCAGCTTTACATCATTCGCGTCATTCTTGTTTTTTAAAGAAACTTCAATGGATCCATATTGATCAGCAGAAAGGCCGAGCATCTTTTTTAAAAATGCAAGATTGGTAATGGCGTATTTATTATCGAAATCCTGCTGAATTAAAAAGGTGCCGGATGTATTAATAGAATCCTCACTTATGTTTTGTAATGGGTCAATTAATTCAGACGATGTATTTTTTGGCAGGTAAACATTTAACGCAAGTAAATTTCTGTCAGTTTCTACTCCGACAGCGTTCTCTACACCGGCTCCTAATATTACAAAGGGATCGTCTGCTGTTCCGATTCTGTAATTTCCTTTTATAACGTGGTTTTCGACACCAGTTACATACCTGTAATTTTCATCTACACCTTTCAGAGAAATCATAGAAAGATAATCGCCATTCTGCAATAAAGCTTTTTCTTCAGCCACCAATGAAAAATTTCTGACTCCATTTATTCCTCTTAATTTTTGCAGTTGCTCGCTGGTGACAGTAATTATTTTCCCAGACGAAGCGGATATCATGAGGTCAGGATAAAAAGAAGAGTAGAGAGATTTTACCAATCCTTCGAAACCATTGAATACACTCAATACAAGAATCAAGGCAGTAGTTCCCATCACGATGGCCACAATACTTATCCATGCAATGATGTTGATCGCATTGGTGGACTTTTTTGCTTTGAAATATCGCCAGGCAAAAAGAAAGTGTAAGAGTTTAATTGTTTATCAGTTTATGATGTTTAAAGTAATCAGCGTTTATTTATCAGCGGAATCTTTTTTATCATTTAATCCCAGTTCTTTAAACAATTCTTCCATCCTAAAAACCTGGTCCAGCGTTTCATCCCTGAAATATTTTATTTCCGGAATGCGCCTTAATTGTTGCCGCACACTATTTCCCAATTCTCTTTTGATCTCTTTGGATCGCTCCTGGACTTTTTTCAATGCAACTTGCGCATCAGCCACCTGGAAAAAACTCAGGTAAACTCTCACTTCAAGCAGGTCAGGGGTCACCTTTACGGAAGATATGGAAACCATTCCTCCATCGATCATATTCAATCCAAGCCTTTGAAAAATTCTGTTTAATTCTTCCTGGATCAAACTGCCCACCTGTTTTTGTCTTTTGCCTTCCTTCATAATTCACATTTTTATTTATCAATCAATACAATTTAAAACTAAATCATTCGTCAGCTTTGATTGGATTTCATGAGTGTCGTCATCCCTGTACGATGCTGTAAAATTAGTTACTTTGCGCCTTTATGAGAAGTTTAGCCACTATCTTCCAATATATTAAACGTTATCCGGCCTTAGTTAGTTTATATTTTTTCTTTAATATACTTTCTGCAGTTTTTGCGATTGTCTCATTGGTTATGCTCGCTCCTTTTTTGCAGGTGATCTTTAAAGTCACCGATTCAGTCAATAACCAAATCACAAGCCGTTTTGCGATCGGTCCGCTGGGCATCTTTTACGGTTGGCTAACCGAGTTGGTGAATACACCAGACGGGAAGGCAAAAGCATTGGCCGCCATTTGTGTAGTTGTGGTTATTGCAATTGTTTTAAAAAACCTTTTTGCCTATCTCGCCTTATATGTTTTGAATCCAATTCGGAATAACATCATTAACGACATGCGTGCAGACATGTTTCACAAAATTTTGAATCTGCCCATTGGATACTTTAGTGAGCAACGCAAAGGTGACTTAATGAGTCGTCTTACAAATGATCTTAATGCGGTTGAATATTCAACAGTCAGTTTTTTGGAAGTTATTTTTCGTGAACCTATAACAATTCTGGTCCTTATTGCCGCAATGATAAAGCTGAGCCCGGAATTATCACTTTTTCTTCTTTTGTTTTTACCCATTATTGGCGTTGTGATAGGCCGTGTAGGGAGATCTCTGAAAAAAGTGTCCACAAAGGTCCAGGAAAAATTGGGATCCATTCTTTCAATCATCGAAGAGACAATAGGTGGTATTCGTGTATTAAAAGCTTTTAATGCCGAGTCGCATCAATCACAAAAATTTTATGATGAAAACCAAAGATTATTCCATGTAAAGAATAAAGCGAACAGGAGAAGAGATCTGGCTTCGCCTGTTTCTGAAACGATGGCAATAGCCGCGGTTTGTTTTGTTCTTTGGTATGGCGGAAGAATGGTTCTGCGTCAAAACAATTTTAACCTGAGCGGTGGAGATTTTTTGACGTTCATTGCCATATTTACTCAAATTATTCCTTCGCTGAAAATGTTTTCACAGGCATTTTATAATATTAGAAACGGTGCAGCCAGTATTGACAGAATAAAAATATTGCTTCATCAGCATGAAATGATAAAAGAGGTTGCCCATCCAAAGTCCTTGTCATCTTTTAATAGTTCTATTGAATTTAATCGTGTGAGTTTTGCATATACGGACACACCTATTCTTTGTGATATAAATTTAAAAATTAGCAAAGGGAAAACAATTGCTTTTGTGGGATCATCCGGTGCCGGTAAATCTACACTGGCTGATCTTGTTCCCCGTTTTCATGATGTTACAACCGGCGATCTTTTGATTGATGGAATTAATATCAAAGATTATTCATTGAAATCTCTTCGAAGCCAGATGAGCATTGTTACACAGGAGCCCATTTTGTTTAATGATACAATAGCGAACAACATAAAACTGGGAAAAGAAGATGCCACCGATGAAGAAGTGATACAGGCGGCAAAGGTGGCCAATGCGCATAGCTTTATAATGCAAAAAGAAGCTGGATATAACACAAACATTGGAGATCGTGGCAGTAAACTCAGTGGAGGAGAGAGACAGCGAATAACAATTGCCCGGGCTGTTTTAAAAAACCCCCCTATTTTAATTCTTGATGAAGCCACTTCTTCTTTGGATACGGAAAGTGAACGACTGGTGCAGGATGCCATCAATAATATGATGCAAAACAGAACGAGTCTTGTTATTGCACACAGGCTTTCAACTATCCGGCATGCTGATGAAATTATTGTTCTTCAAAAAGGAAAAATTGTAGAAAGGGGAACTCATGATTTCCTGATGAATCAAAATGGATTTTATAGACGACTGGTAGAAATGCAGGAAGTAAAATGATGAAGAAGAATACATCTAGTCTTTTAGCACCTCTCTTGAAATAACGATCTTTTGAATCTCCGACGTTCCTTCTCCAATTGTACAAAGTTTGGCATCACGATAATATTTTTCAACGGGAAAATCTTTTGTATATCCATAGCCTGCGAAGATCTGCACAGCGTCATTGGCAACTTTTACCGAAACTTCGGCCGCGTAATATTTTGCCATAGCTGCTGCTTTTGTCACGTGTTCTCCCCTGTTTTTTAAATCACATGATTCTAATATTAATAGTTCCGCCGCTTGTATTTCCGTTATCATATCAGCGAGTTTAAAAGAAATTGCCTGGAAACTTGAGATGGGTTTATCAAACTGATATCGTTCTTTGGAATATTGCAAAGCGGCTTCATAGGCTCCTTTGGCAATTCCCAATGCCAGGCATGCAATGGAAATTCTACCGCCGTCAAGTACTTTCAAAGCCTGGCGGAAACCTTCTCCTGTTTCACCCATTCTTTGTGAATCGGGAATTCGGCAATTATCAAAGATCATTTCCGCAGTTTCACTTGCACGCATGCCAAGTTTATTTTCTTTTTTTCCACCGGCAAAACCGGGTGTACCTCTTTCTACTATAAAAGCAGTGGCATTGCCACTGGTTCTCGGTTCCCCAGTACGACAAATAACAACCGCTACATCTCCACTCTTGCCATGTGTGATCCAGTTTTTTGTTCCGTTAAGTATCCAGTCATTTCCGTTTTTTGTTGCCGTGCATTGCATATTGCCTGCATCGCTGCCGGTGTTTGGTTCCGTTAGTCCCCACGCCCCGATCCATTCACCTTTTGCCAACTTCGGTAAATATTTTTTCTTCTGCTCCTCGTTGGCAAATGTCATGATGTGGCCAGTGCACAATGAGTTGTGTGCCGCAACACTAAGACCGATCGATCCACACACTTTAGATATTTCTTCAATTACAACTTTATATTCATAGTATCCCAATCCTGCACCACCGTACTGCTCGGGTACTAACACTCCCATCATTCCCAATTTCCCCAATTCCTTAAAGACTGGAATAGGGAATTCCTGTTTTTCGTCCCATTCCATTACATGCGGACGGAGGTATTGTTCTGCAAAACTTTTTGCAGCATATGCAATTTGTTCCGTCAGTTCAGATGTTTGAAAATTCATAAATCTAAGTTTCTAAAATCATGATGCCATCTCATCCAATAATATCGGCAGAGATGGCATCATATCAAAAAATCATATTAGCAAGCAACCGTGGTCCAACGACATTCAGAGATACAGCAATCGTTAAAGGTTAACGCAAGATAAAATAATTTTTTTCAAGCAAACAAGGGTTTAAAATATTTTTTTGCTCAAATGTTTAAAACTAATCCATCATAAGCCAGGTGAATATTCTCCGGTAACTCTGCTTCCACAACTGAGTGAAGCCCTAATTGGTGAGAAATATGAGTAAAATAGACCGTCGGTATACGCAGTTCCTGTACCAGTTCAATGGCCTCGCCCAGGCTGAAATGGGAAACATGAGCCTGCTTCCGCAAGGCATTTATAACGAGCACCGCACTTCCCCTGATCTTTTCCTTTTCATCATTGTCGATCCTGTTGGCATCAGTAATGTAAGTGAATTTCCCAAAACGAAATCCCAGTACGGGCATTTTTAAATGCCATACCTGTACCGGGGTAACTAAAATATCACCAACAGTAAACGGGTCAAGCGTGATCGTATTTAAATTCAATTCAGGTATGCCGGGATATTTTTTATCAGCAAATGCATAGCTGAATTCTCTTTTCAGGGCTTCTTCTGTAAGAGAATTGGCATACACCTCCATTTTCTTTTTATTAAAGAAATTAAATGCTCTTACATCATCAAGCCCGGCAATGTGATCTTTATGAGGATGAGTAAAAAGAACAGCATCTAGGTTCTTTACTTTTTCTCTCAGCATCTGGCAACGAAAATCGGGTGTGGTATCCACCACCAAAGTAGTTTTTGCCGATTGAATCATGATACTTGGTCTTAGTCGTTTGTCTTTTTTATCGGGAGAGGTACATACTTCGCAGTCGCAGGCAATCATAGGCACACCGCTGCTTGTTCCTGTACCAAGAAAGGTTATTTTAAGTGAGGGATAAGCCACAACTAAAAATACGAAATAGAAAATAAGATGGTAAAACGGATTGAGCTTTCAGCCTCAATTATTATTTTCTTTGGACTCAAATTTGGAAGTAATCTCTGAAAATAGTTTTTTGGATTCCTCGGTGAGAACATCTCTTGACACATTCAACTGTGGAATCAAATCTATGAGGGTACTAATGCGGCCTTCGGTTTGCAAAAATTTGTTTAGTACTACTACCTTTTTTTGTTCAAGAATACAATAACCGCTTTGAAAGGTGCCTCTTTCATAGCGAATAACATAATCAGATTCTTCAACAAGTTTCTCTAATTTATCAAGGGTGGACTGAGTATATTTCATATAAACTAAAATCAAAAGTCAAAAATAAGTATGTAAAGAGCAGAAATCTTTGATACTTATCCACAGTTTTTTTAATTTTTACTTTTGATTTTTTATTTTGATTGCATTTTTATTACAGGTACGATCATTTCTTCAAGGCTTACTCCTCCATGCTGGAAAGTATTACGGTAATAGTTTGCATAATAATTATAATTATTAGGATAGCAGAGATAACCGTCTTCTCTTGCAAAAATGAAAGAAGAATTCACCGTAGGCACCGGCAGTCCTGCCTGCCTCGGATCACGAAAAGCAAGTACTTCTTTTGCCTCGTAAGCAAGATTGCGGCCATGCTTGTAACGAAGATTAGTGGTTGTTTGCTTATCACCTACAACTTTGTACGGAGTTTTTACCCTTATGCTTCCATGATCAGTCGCCAATACAATTTTTATATTCTTGTCTGCTATTTTTTTCAAAGCCTGGTGAAGAGGCGAGTGTTCAAACCAGGAGGAAGTAATGCTGCGATAACTCATTTCGTCACCAGCCAGTTCTTTTAGAACTTCCATTTCGGTACGTGCATGGCTCAGCATATCTACAAAATTGTACACAATTATATTCAGGTCATTGTTCAGCAGGTTATGAATGTTGTTTACGAGATCAAGACCGGCGTGGTTGTTTACAACTTTTGTATAAGAATAACGAAGACCTTCTTTTCCCAACCTTTTCAGTTGTGCTTTGAAAAACAGGTCCTCATTTAAATTTTTTCCTCCTTCCTCGTCGTCATTTTTCCATTCAGCAGGAAATTTTTTTTCAATGTCAATGGGAAGCAACCCCGCAAATATTGCATTCCTTGCATATTGTGTAGCTGTTGGTAATATGCTGTAAAATGTATCTTCTTCTTGTATTCTGAAACTTTCGGCAAACGTGGGTTGTATGGCCTTCCACTGATCGAACCTGAGATTGTCGATAAGTACAAAAAAGAGCGGTGTGCCTTTTTCTACATGTGGCAATACCTTGAACTGAAATAAAGAGTGACTCATCACAGGACCTTCTGAGCTTTTTGGATTAACCCATGATGCATAATTTTTAGAAACAAATTTGAAAAATTCAGTGTTGGCCTCTCCTTTTTGTTGTTGTAATACTTCCTGCATTTCGGGGCTGTCGCTTTTTTGCATTTCCAGTTCCCAGTAAACAAGTTTTTTATAGATGTCCATCCACTCATTATAATCCGGGTTACTATTGAGTGCCATAAACAGGTTGCGGAACTGCTGCTGATAAGCTGTCGTAGTTTTTTCTGCGACCAATCTCCTGTTATCAATTATCTTTTTCAGACTGAGCCATACCTGGTTTGGATTTACAGGTTTGATAAGGTAATCGCTGATCTGGCTGCCGATAGCTTCATTCATCAAATTCTCTGTTTCGTTTTTTGTGATCAGCACCACCGGCAATGAACCATTTATTTCTTTGATTTTTGCCAACGTTTCGAGGCCCGTAATGCCCGGCATCGTTTCATCGATCAGCACTACATCTACGGGATTTGCTTTTACGAAATCTATTGCATCAAAACCGTTGGTCAGGGTTTGCACCTCGTAGCCTTTGCCTTCTAAAAATAATTTTTGCGATTGCAAGCTTTCTATCTCATCATCTACCCAAAGAATTTTTGGAACTGCCATTTGTAAAATTTATCGTACGTATTTCAATTTTTGTTAGCAATAAATCCAAATTTAGTTTATTAAACCCAGCAATAGTAGCTTTGCATACTTCTCCCGAAAAGGGTTTAACAAAAAGACAACAGCATGGCGTTCGTACGCAAAATTATCAATGACCCTGTGTATGGTTTTATTACGATTGATCATCCGCTTATACTCAGTATAATTTCTCATCCCTATTATCAAAGGCTCCGGCGTATTCATCAAATGGCCTTTGCTCATTTGGTATATCCCGGTGCTGTTCATTCCCGGTTGCATCATTCACTGGGAGCTTACCATTTAATGAGTTGTGCATTGATTGAATTAAAAAATAAAGGCACAGATATTTCTTTCGAAGAAGAACTTGGTGCAAGGATTGCCATTCTTCTTCACGATGTTGGTCATGGTCCTTATTCACATGCATTGGAAAAGGAGTTGATTCCAAATGTGAATCATGAAGCGATCTCTTTGCTTATAATGCAAACGCTTAACGAGGAATACAATGGACAGTTACAAACGGCTATTGATATTTTCAGGAATAATTATCCCAAGCATTTTTTGCATCAAATGATTTCGGGGCAGCTCGATGTGGATCGAATGGATTATTTATCAAGAGATAGTTTTTTTACCGGCGTAGCGGAAGGTGTTATTAGTTATGACCGTATTTTAAAAATGCTGGTTGTAAAAGATGATGAATTGATGATCGAAGAAAAAGGCATCTATTCCATTGAAAAGTTTTTGGTAGCAAGAAGGTTGATGTACTGGCAGGTTTATTTACACAAAACCGTAATGAGCGCTGAAATGCTTCTTGTCAATATTATTCGAAGGGCAAAAGAACTTTTGAACGCAGGTATACCTACAGTTGCGGCCACAGACGCTTTAAATTTCTTTTTGAATAATTCAACAAATCAGCCGGAGATTCAACAGCATTTGGATATTTTTTGTAATCTTGACGATTATGATGTAATGTGTACTATTAAGAACTGGAGCAAACATCCCGATAAAATTCTTTCTACTCTGTGTCGTTCGTTGGTTGACCGGAAATTATTCAAAATAAAATTCCAGGCCGAGCCATTTGACAAAAAGTGGCTTGAAGAAAAAAAGTGGGAGGCAATAAAGCAGCTAAATATAAGTGCCGAAGAAGACGGTTATTTTGTTTTTACCGGTGAAGCAATCAATACAACATATAACTTAACAGAAGAAAGAATAAATATTTTGTTCAAAGATGGGAGCATAAGAGATATTTCAAAAATAGACAATGCACTTATTCATCAGCAACTGGCAGGCCCTGTTAAAAAATATTACATTTGTTATTATCGTCATTAGTTGCAGGTGACTTGTTGCTGGTAATTAAATTTCAGCAGCCATACGAGAAACCAGCAACCAGAAACAAACAACATGACCTTTTCCGCTACACAAATAGCTGTGCTTATAAATGGTAAAATTGAAGGGGATGCAAATGCTTCCGTGACATCTTTCGGAAAAATTGAAGAAGCAAAAGCAGGACAACTTGCATTTCTTGCCAATCCAAAATACGAAGAATTCTTGTATACGACGCAGGCTTCTATTGTTATTATCGACGATACGCTTGAGTTAAAGCAAAACATAAACGCTACTCTCATTCGTGTGCCTGATTCTTACAGTGCATTCGCTGCTCTTCTTTCCAAATACCAGGAAATGATGACCCAGCAGTTAAATGGTGTACAGCAGCCGAGTTATGTTGCTAAAACTGCGGCCTACGGACAAAATGTTTTTATAGGAGCGTTTGCTTATCTTGGAGAATATGTAAAACTTGGAAACAATACCAAAATTTTTCCTAGTGCATTTATTGGGGATAACGTAACGATAGGAGATAATACTATCGTTCATCCCGGCGTAAAGATTTGTAAAGACTGTGTAGTTGGCAGTAATGTAACTATTCATGCCGGCACAATCATTGGTAGCGATGGTTTTGGTTTTGCTCCACAGCCGGATGGAAGTTTTAAAAAGATTCCGCAGATTGGAAATGTTGTAGTAGAGGATAATGTAGAAATTGGTGCTAATACAACTGTTGACAGAGCTACTGTTGGCTCAACAGTTATCAGGAAAGGCGCCAAACTTGATAACCTGATCCAGGTAGCGCACAATGTGGAAATAGGCAACAACACAGTAGTTGCGGCACAGGCGGGTGTTAGCGGAAGTACAAAAATTGGCAAAAGCGTTATGATTGGCGGACAGGCAGGTGTTGTAGGTCACTTGCAGATAGGTGATGGTGCTAAGATTAATGCTCAAAGCGGGGTCACTAAATCCATTGAACCGGGCAAGGCGGTTACAGGTTCACCGGCGTTTGATTATACTGCGGCACTTCGCAGCCAGGCTTTAAGTCGCAATCTTCCTGAAATGGAAAAAAGGTTGAAAGAATTAGAGGCACTTGTTAAGCAATTGATGGCAGAGAGAATCAGTTAGATTTTTGCCGAATTAAAATTAGTAGCTTGAACCTCTTGACAGAAATTATTCAATTAAGGACAGGAACTTCCGGACCTCATTTTCCGAAACAAAATTTCTTTATTTCCAACGATAAATAACTTATGGCTCAATGAATGTTTACTAAAAAGAGTTCTCCCTATCTTTGTTTGCATGATAACAGAAACGAAAAAGAAACCTTATATTGAAAGCATGGGCAACGATTTTGATCCCGATAAACAACACACTTTAGGATCAGAAGTGAGCATATCCGGAACCGGCCTTCATACGGGAGTAATGGTCGACATGGTTTTAAAACCTAAAGACCCAAATTTCGGTATACAGTTTCAACGTATTGATGTAGCAGGTCAGCCTGTTATCAAAGCAGATTGCGATTTGGTAACTGATACCAGTCGGGGAACAACTTTGGAAAGCAACGGAGTTAAAGTGAATACGGTGGAGCATGTGTTAGCTGCGCTGGTAGGAATGGGGATTGATAATGTTCTGATAACTCTGAGTGGACCGGAAATTCCTATCATCGATGGCAGTTCTGAACCATTTGTTCAATTGATTGAAAAAGCAGGCGTGGAAGAACAAAGTGCTGAAAAAACCTGGTATGCCATTGATGAGAATATTTCGTATAAAGATCTGAACAAAAATGTTGAACTAGTTGCCATACCTGCAAATGAATATTCTATTACTACCTTAATTGATTTTAATTCCCTGGTATTGGGCACGCAACATGCCGGCCTAAAGCATATCCATGATTTTAGGAATGAGATCGCTCCCTGCCGCACATTTTGTTTTTTGCATGAGCTTGAAATGCTTCTTGACAATAACCTGATAAAAGGTGGAGATTTTGACAATGCAATTGTTGTAGTGGATAAACCGGTCGACAGTAAAGAAATGGCAAGGTTGGCAAAAGTATTCAGGAAAGAAAAAATAGAGGTAAAAAGTGAAGGTTATTTAAACAATATTGAATTGCGTTTTCCCAATGAGCCTGCACGTCATAAACTGCTTGATGTGGTAGGTGATCTGGCATTGGTAGGCTACCCGGTCAAAGCGCATATTATTGCTAATCGTCCCGGCCATAATAGCAATGTTGAATTTGCAAAAAAAATCAAGCGGTACATTAAAAAAAATAAAAATAATGTTAATGCACCTCCTTATGATCCGACCAAATCGCCCGTACACGATCTTCAGTATATAGAAAGCAAGCTGCCTCACCGCTACCCTTTTTTACTTGTAGATAAGATCATTGACATAAGTGAAAAGCATATAGTCGGCGTAAAAAACGTAACATTTAATGAATGGTTCTTTCAGGGACATTTTCCCAATAACCCCGTAATGCCAGGTGTGTTGCAGGTAGAAGCTTTAGCACAAACAGGAGGCATACTCGCCATCAACCTTGCAGGAGAAGGGCAGTATGATACTTATTTCCTGAAGATCGATAACTGCAAATTTAAAAATATGGTAAGGCCGGGCGATACTCTATTATTAAAAATGGAATTACTGTCACCGATTCGCCGTGGTATCGTGGAAATGAAAGGTACGGTCTATGTCGGAGGAAAAATCTGCACCGAAGCTAACATGGTGGCTCAAATAGTAAAAAAATAACCCTTTTAAGTCAAATCAAAAATCTTTGATTGTTCCCTGCATCGAGAGATAGTTTTTCATTCTAAAATCATTAACAATTTAGATGAAAAAACCTTAATAATTCTTTCTTCAAAACCCCCTTAAGCCCCTTATATTCCGTACATTTGCAGGTCTTATTTTTTAGATCAAAATATAGAGATTTTCCCCTTTTTATGAGTGTAGAAATTAACGAAGAAAAATTGCCGGCCACAAATGGTTACGGTGCAGAAAGTATCCAGGTCTTAGAAGGTTTAGAAGCGGTTCGCAGGCGACCAGCCATGTACATCGGCGATATTAGCGAAAAAGGTTTGCATCATCTTGTATATGAAGTGGTAGACAATTCCATTGATGAGGCTTTAGCAGGCTATTGTAAAAATATTGTCGTTAATATTCACGAAGATAATTCTGTTTCGGTGCAGGATGATGGACGCGGTATACCAACCGGCATGATGGCCAAAGAAAAACGCAGTGCACTGGAAGTTGTAATGACTGTACTTCATGCCGGTGGTAAATTCGATAAGGATTCTTATAAAGTTTCCGGCGGTTTGCATGGTGTGGGAGTAAGTTGTGTAAATGCATTGAGTAAAAAACTTCATGTATTGGTTTATCGTGATGGAAAAATTTTCGAACAGGAATATAAAATTGGCAACCCGGAATACCCGGTGCGGGCGATCGGCGAAAGTGATCAAACGGGTACAACTATTCATTTCTGGCCCGATGATTCTATTTTTACGGCTACAGTATTTAAAAAAGATATTCTTGAAGGACGTCTTCGTGAATTATCATTTTTAAACAAAGGCATTCGCATTGTATTAAATGATCTGAGAGAGAAAGAGGATTCCAATATAGTTTACTCCAAATCATTTTACAGTGAAGGCGGGATTGTTGAATTTGTGGAAATGCTGGATGCAAATGCAGGCCGCAACCAGTTAATACCAAAGATCATTTTTGTAGAGGGTAGAGATGAAACTACCAATGTATCAGTGGAAGTAGCTCTTACTTACAATGACAGCTATAGTGAACACATATACTCTTACGTGAATAACATTAATACGATTGAAGGTGGTACTCATGTGTCAGGTTTCCGTCGTGCATTAACGAGAGTTTTTAAAAGTTACGGCGATAAAGAAGGAATGTTTGATAAAGCAAAAGTTGAAATTGAAGGCGATGATTTCAGGGAAGGATTAAGCGCTATTATTTCTGTAAAAGTTCCCGAGCCTCAGTTTGAAGGTCAGACAAAAACAAAACTCGGCAATAGTGAAGTAATGGGAGTTGTTGATTCAACCGTTTCAAAAGTTCTCGAGGCTCATTTGGAAGAAAATCCGAAAGAAGCAAAAAATATCATTAGTAAAGTTATCCTGGCAGCACAGGCGAGAGCAGCAGCAAGAAAAGCAAGAGAGCTTGTACAGCGTAAATCTGTATTGAGCGGTGGTGGTTTACCTGGAAAGCTTGCCGATTGCTCTGATCGTGATCCTGAACGTTGTGAATTGTTTTTAGTTGAGGGTGATAGCGCCGGCGGTACAGCCAAGCAGGGACGTGACAGAAGTTTCCAGGCAATTCTTCCGTTGCGGGGGAAAATTCTGAATGTAGAAAAAGCAATGGAGCACAAGATTTATGAAAACGATGAGATCAGGAATATGTATACTGCTTTAGGAGTAACCGTCGGAACTCCTGAAGACCCCAAAGCTTTAAATCTGAATAAACTTCGTTATCACAAGCTCATTATTATGACGGATGCCGATGTGGACGGAAGCCACATTGCAACATTGATCCTCACTTTTATTTATCGCTACATGAAAGAGTTGGTCGAGCAGGGTTATGTTTATATAGCGCAACCTCCGCTTTATCTTATTAAAAAAGGCAAAGAACAAGGTTATGCATGGAATGAAGAACAACGTAAGGCTCTTGTTGAAAAAATAGGTGGAGGCAAAGATGAGTCTGTAGGTGTACAACGTTACAAAGGTTTGGGAGAAATGAATGCCGATCAGCTTTGGGATACTACAATGAACCCTGGTACCAGGACTTTAAAAATGGTAACTATTGAAAGCGCGACAGAAGCAGATCGTGTGTTTAGTATGCTAATGGGCGATGAAGTGGCACCCAGAAGAGATTTTATTGAAAGCCATGCGAGGTATGCAAAACTTGATATATAAGAGTTACATCGTCTGGCATCAACAAATTGAATATGCAGAGTTTTTTAAGCTAAATTGTAAAATTCATTAGAAATTTTTTCCCTTCTTAACTAACTTGAAGCTAACCCTTTGAGGCCTTCTACGTTCTGCTGTTAAAAACTTATCCCGCCTAAAACTGCTAAAATCACTAATTTCAGGTATTTACTAACCGAAAAAAATCTTTACCATGGCAGACGTTCAACTTACAGCGTACAACGTAAAAACTAAAGAAAAAGGCGTTCCTGTCCTTGATGCTGTGATCACAAAAACGGCTAAAGGTGCTTATATGGTCCAGGGACATGATGGGAAAGGTAATAAGCTCACTACCCTAGTAAATGAAGAAAAAGCAATGGCTGCTATAAGTGCAGGTATTGCAAAACAGGGTTGGTAGTTAAATTTTATCTATTCATCGATCAGATATAATTGAGCAGAGGTGCCTGTTGACACCTCTGTTTTTTATGTTTTGATCGATTACTGTTTTAGCACTTTAAAGGTCCTGGAACCTGAACCATCAGCTACTATGATGTACATACCGGGGGTAAACTTAGTCTCCCGTAAATCAATGATTATTTTTTGCAGAAAGCCTGTGGCAGGGTTTTGTATCTGTTGAACCAGTTGCCCAGTAGTATTGTAAACTTTTAGGTTCACCGTTTCGCCGCTGTTCTGCTGGAAAACAAAATTGAAAATACCATTGGACGGATTGGGATAAACCTGCCATGTTATCTCATTATTGAAAATTAACGGCCGTATTTCTGAATAATAAAAGCTTCCATCTGTGCCAATTATCTTTAAGCGATAGTACCTGACACCCGATTTATTATTTTCCGCATCGGTGAAATCATAATCCCGGGTGGTGGATGAATTCCCGCTGCATGTCACCTGCCCGATTTTTATAAAATTATTCAACTGGTAATCTTTCGAAGATCTGGCCACTTCTATCTCGTATCGGTCAATGTTTAGTTCATCTGCTATTTTCCATTTAAGAATTACATCACTGTTAGATTGTTTCTGTGCGTCGAATGAAAGAATTTTTACAGGGAGAGGTATTAAACCCGACAGGTCTCCATTATTTAGCCAGAATTCTGAAAAGTCTTTCACTTTGAATTCTGCATAATACCCTTTATCAAAGGGAACCTTGGTAACTTTTGAAGAATTGATAAAAGACCAGGTGCCGGATAAATCATTTGCAATTGTTCCATCTTCGTTTGATCGATTAACGGGATTTGTATATTTAGATACTCCTAATTGATAGGCGCTTTGAGGTTTGCTGCATGATGAACAACCGGTGGCATTTATCAAAGCCTCTGTTTCATTATCAAGAAAGTAGAATCGAACTGTTGTGGAATCTGGTAGTGTATTAGCTAGTTTGATTGTTATATTTCTATCATGATAGTATTGGCTTGATGTATGCCGAACGGAGCCCGTGTTAATATATGCCTGAACATCCGTACTGCCCATATTTTGAGAATTGGGTTGAATGGAGGCTACCAGTTTACCACCTGATGTAAAGTCGATCCACGATGTGCCACCAGAAATTGTTTGGGTAATAGGTGAAGCAAGTGTAACGCCATCATAAATGCCCATCGTGTTATCATAAATATGTATGTCATCTATTGCAATACCTTCTTTGTTAACGGCAGGATCAGAATTCATTACAACACGAAGCCGCAGTCTTGAAATTCCGGTTGGCAAAGCAGTGGTTGCTACATGCCACCTGGTATAATCTTCAACGTTCCATAATTCATCGCCGGAATAACTTTTATTGTACCAGTTTGTGCCGTTGCCAAAGGATCCCAATTTGGTCCAGGTGATCCCGTCCGTGGAATATTCGATCCATGCACCATCACACAAGCTTGTTCCGCAATCTTCAAGATCAAGAGCCATGCTTAAACTTAATGTAGGATTTATCATGCCGCTAATGTCAAAACATGGAGAATACAGATAAGATAACTCCAGGTCATTATAGTTGCCGGTAAGTCTTGTCTTCCATGCTTTGCTTCCACTTGCAGCCGAATTTATTTTGGTAGAAGCTGGTGTTCCATATTCCCAGGAACTTTTTACCCCGCCTGTATACCATGAACCATTAGTGCTTTCAAAGTTTTCGAGATATGGAAATGAAGTAATCACTGTAGAATTAACGATAATAGTACTTGCTGTATCATTATCTCTATACGAGTCGGTGGAATAGTCCACCCAAACCTCAATCGTATGAGCACCTAATGCGGAAAGATCAGCAGTAGCTGTAAATGTATACTGTAAAGCTGCATTGCTACCAATTGATGGAATGGTTTCTGAAATAACAGAGCCACCGTCTATACGGAATTTAACAGGTATGTTCAATATTGTAGTATTTGCACTGTTTCGGACCGACACCTCTACAGGTGTTGAACTATTCAAGGCACAACTGTTTACAACAGGTGTGTCGATATTCATCATTTGTATATCATCAGTTACCTTATAGAGATGAATATCATCAAAAGTATAGCCACCCGCATCTGCTACATCAGCAGCGGGCAAATAACCAAATTCTCCCCATTTTATTTGAAAAGAAGAGGTAAAATTTTGGCCAGCACTGCTCAACAGATCTGATATTTCGATGCTGGATGTTTTTTTATAAGTGCCGGCATCATTTTGATTGGCAAATAAATCATATGCAGATATCCAGGGCGAGGTTTCGTTTCCTCTTACCCAAACTTCATTTTCCGAATTTGATGGCTGTCCATGATTATCATAATAAAAATCCAACCGAATATCGTCCGTAGCTACATCATAGGTTGAAAGATTGAAGGTTCCGTATAAATAGTTTGTATTGGTGGAAGGATAGATATAACGATCAGCATCAAGAGTGAGAGCATTATCACCCGAATGAGCTATACCACTGTTGATAAAAGTCCTGATACGTCCATAAACGGACGTGTTGCTAAAATCAAAACGATCGAGATTCGTTAAGCCCATTTGAGCTGTTTTGAATTCCAGTTGAGGAGCTGCATCAAAATTTTCTATGAAGTCTGTAGCGAGATCAATGGCTTGATTATCGAGTTGTTTTATCACAGAAGTCAGCGTGTCGTTTGTTTTCACCGGGTCGGATGTATAATCTACGACAGCTTTTATCGTGTATGTTCCGGTTGCGGAGAAATCATAGGTAGCGCTGAAAGTATGTGTATAGGTTGTGCCTCCGTTTAAGGAAGATGAAACATTTTCGCTGACCCATGCACCGCCATTGACCGAATACTTTACATCGAAATTGCTGATAGCGACGTTGTCCAGATTTTTGATCCTGATTTTTATTTGAGCTGAACTACTTAACTCGGAAGAAGTGAATTTTCTTCCTGAAACAGGGGCAATTATGGAATCGAGTTTCAGATCATTATCAGAAATAGTTCCTGCACAGGTCCCCGAATTTGGCTGTCGCGAAATAGCAACTGATCTTCTGCCCGGGTTGCCATTCAATCTTGCTCTTACGGCCACCCAATAAACAGAATCTTTTGACAAGCCGCTAAATGTATATGTCGTAGATGTTGTTGTTGCTATTGATTGCATATCGTTTCCCTGGAGCATGAATACTTCATAGTCGGTCGCACCGGGAATACTTGTCCAGTTTATCTGTATGTATCCTTCGCATTGAGTGCCCGCTAATGAAACAGTTGGCAATCCTAAAATGGTGAAATCGCCGCTGGTGCTAATATCACCTGTGATATTATTTGTAAGTCTGACTTTTGCTTTATCGGTTGTAACGTTAGGTAGGATCCATTTCAATTGCCGCAGATTTCCTGCGACAGAGCTGTTGATCGTTGTCCAATTGGCACCGTCATCAGTAGAATATTCAAGTTTGAAGGTAGCACTGGTTCCGAAAGCATCCCATTGTATCAAAGTTGAATCCGTAGTTGAAAAACTTTCCCCGCCGATCGGAAAGCTCAAAATTGTACTATCCGGTACGAGATCATAAGCAATAAAATATTCCTGCGGTGAATTTTGAGTTATAGAAGTACCATTTACTTTAATGGAATAAGTTCCGGCTACAGGACTATTGATGACAACCTGCTCAATATTATTGATATGATCCGGTCCTTCTGTCGCCACGTTTGTAACATGAGAAGGAATAGTATCAAGGATTTTTGGAAATACAGTTGTAGCTGACGGAGTTTGCACTGTAAGATCCAGATCGTTTACTAATGTCTGACTTGAAAGTAATGACGCAGGAGGATCATTCCAGTAAAGCATAACTTTTAGTTGAGCAGCGTTCGCGGGAATAGTAATAGAATGTGTCATTCTGAATACCATTTGCAATTGTTGAATTAAAATACCGGTTATTTTCTATTGTTATAGCTGCTCGTTTTAAATCCAGCCAGCCAAAACCATAAGAAAAATCAGGGCCACTATTTCCACCGTCACGACTGCTGTTACAAACGATGGATTTCATCAAACCATTTTTCGGATTACTGCCGCTATTAAGTTGCTTGTATAATTGATATAGTAACGTTAACCCGCCGGTAACACCCGGACTTGCCATACTTGTCCCGTTATCATAGAAGTATGTATTGTTATTACCATCAGAGACCACACGATAACCCATCGAGCAGATTTCTGGTTTTATTCTCCCATCTTTTACCGGCCCCTTGCTTGAGAAATTTGCGATGATGCCCGCTGAATCGGTGGCTCCCACTGCTATAATATTTTTTGCAGATTGATAGCTTCCTAAAACAGTTTTAAATCCTGAAGGGTAAGGAGAGCAAATGTCGGCGCCACTGTTTCCCGCAGCAAAAACGTTTTGCAGATATGGGTAATCAAATGCCTCCTGGTCTAAAATATAGGAGTACAGATCATAAAGTCCATTGTAAGAACAGTCTCCAACAATGGCACCATAAGAATTATTTGTTACTGCCATCCCATAATCATTCACATAACTTTCCGCATTTTGCCAGATACCGGAAAAATATTGGCTGATGATTGTGGCTTTGGGCGCATAGCCTTTATATAGTTCGTTACGAATACCTGCACCAGCCGCTGTTCCCGCCACATGCTTTCCATGTGACTTACCGGGAGGCGCATAAGTCCTGGTAATTACTCTATTTGTAAAATCTATATTTAATTGTGGATCGGCATCGTCACCAATACCGATCACCATTCCTTCACCCTTCAGATTTCTTCCGCCAACGGTTGTAGATGCGTTTAAAACATTAGCTCTTGAATCGGATCGGTGCACATTGTTCAGTGGCTGGTCTTCATGTGGCGAGGGTTGTACATATTCTATGAAAGGCAAAGACGCCAGTTCATTCAATCGTTTCAGCGGTACACGTACGCCAATTATGTGATAACTTTTATAGAGTGTAAAAATGACATCGAAATTTCTTTTATTTAATTCTTCAACGACAGAATCAAATGAGGCTGTCTTAATAAAATTAATCCATACATCGGCAGTGCCCGGTATTTTAACTGACCATGCGGGAGCTATTCCCAGAGAAAGCGGCAAAGGCATTTTTTGGTCGGGCCTTAGTTCCACAATAGCTCTTGCCTTTACCTTTCGTAGAATTTTTTCACTGACGGAGCCACTGAATAGTTACTGTATAAGCATTGTTAGGAATATAGTCAACAAGCGTGATTCCTGAATTTGACAATTGCTGTTTTTCGGCTACAGTTGGTATATGCTCAAATTGTATGATCGCAAATGACTGGCCTTCCAACTGGGCAACCCTCTTATTAAATTCATGAGTAAAAGTTGAATCAATATTTTTCTGAGGTATAAATGAACCCCCTTTTAAAAATAAACGATAAGAAGAATCAGCCTGGGACAAGCAATGAAATGACAGCAGCAGGAGAGCGGCAATCAAAGGAATCGGATTGGATTTCATAGCAGAATATTACTGCAATAAAACTAATATAAAAAAAGCGGAAATTATAGTTTTAGGCTAATTCCCGTCTCTAAGCTCTGGAAGCACGGAGTTTCGGATATTTTCTACCTTCCCATGATCGTCTTACTCCTTTTAATGAATCAAACGAGTTCTTTTTCACGCACAAAATCATTCATCTTTTTTAAGAACAAGTAAACATCTTCCATTGTGCTTATTTTATCTACGATAAGAAGAAATAATTTACCGACCTGTTTTAATCTCGCCTTGTTGGTTTGAGTCTGGATAAAGGAAAGGATCTGTTTAAAAGTTCCGGATTCAAAATAGGGCGAATCAGGTTTGTTGACGAAATAACATTTAAGAGAATCATTTTTTAAAAGCATTCTTTCAAATCCCATATCTACGGCAAGTTTTCTGCATCGTACTATTATAAAGAGGTCTTCTACCTCGTGAGGGACGGGACCAAAACGATCTACCAATTCATTTCTCATTTGTTGAAGGTCGTCTTCTGTTTCACAATTATCCAATCGCTGATATAATGATAAACGTTCTGTAATACTTTCTACATAATCATCAGGAATTAAAATCTCAAGATCCGTATCTATTGTGCAATCCTGTACAAAATCATCCTGTCTTGCGATCTCGTCTTTAAATAATTCTTTGAATTCAGTTCTTTTTAATTCCCTAATAGCTTCTTCCAAAATTTTTTGATACATCTCAAAACCAATTTCTGCCATAAAGCCACTTTGCTCACCGCCCAATAAATTACCTGCGCCCCTGATGTCAAGATCTCTCATTGCGATTTGAAAACCACTTCCGAGTTCACTGTGCTGCTCTAAGGTTTGAAGGCGTTTTCTTGAATCAGCAGGCAACGTACTCATCGGCGGCGATAGCAAGTAACAAAAGGCTTTTTTATTACTTCTGCCCACTCTTCCGCGTAATTGGTGGAGATCACTTAATCCGAACTGGTGCGCATTGTTTACAATAATGGTATTCACATTTGCTATATCGACGCCACTTTCTACAATATTGGTGCAAACAAGTACATCATATTTTCTGATCAATAAAATCAAAAATTCGCTTTTCAAGATCATGGCCTTCCATTTGACCATGAGCGTAACCAATACTCAGGTCAGGGCAAAGGCCCTGGATAATATTAGCCATTTCAGGAAGGCTGTTGATACGGTTGTAAATAAAAAATACCTGGCCTCCTCTTTCGGCTTCAAAATAAATAGAATCCCGGATAATATCTTCATTATACACCTGCACTTCTGTTTGAATTGGCTGTCGGTTGGGCGGCGCCGTATTAATAATGCTCAGGTCTCTTGCACCCATTAATGAAAACTGTAACGTTCTTGGAATAGGTGTGGCTGTTAGCGTTAAACAATCAACCGTAGTGCGTAGTGTTTTTATTTTTTCTTTGTGACCTACACCAAATTTTTGTTCTTCATCCACTACCAATAATCCGAGGTCTTTAAATTTTACATCTTTTCCGAGTAAGGCATGCGTGCCGATGATGATATCTATTTTTCCTTCTTCTAACTTTTTCAGCGTTTCCTTTTTTTCTTTTGAAGATTTGAAACGATTAACGTAATCAACCGTAACCGGAAAATCTGCGAGACGTTCGCTGAAGGTTTGATAATGCTGAAACGCAAGAATGGTTGTGGGCACTAATATGGCAGCCTGCTTTCCATCCACACATGTTTTAAAGGCAGCACGAATGGCCACTTCTGTTTTTCCGAAGCCCACATCACCACACACCAAACGATCCATAGGCGATGGAGATTCCATATCTTTTTTTACATCAATAGTAGCTTTGCTTTGATCCGGCGTGTCTTCATAAATAAAACTTGCTTCCAATTCAGTTTGCAGGTAAGTATCCTGCGAGTGCTTAAAACCTTGTTGCGCCTTACGCTGAGCGTATAATTTGATCAGGTCAAAAGCAATTTCTTTAACCCTGGTTTTTGTTTTTTCTTTCAGGCGATTCCATACATCACTGCCGAGCTTATTGATCTTGGGAACACTTCCTTCCTTGCCAGTATATTTAGCGATTTTATGTAAAGAATTTATATTGACATAAAGAATATCATTGTCTTTATAAATGATGCGAACTGCTTCCTGTAATTTTCCATTGGCTTCTATTTTCTGCAAACCGCTGTATACGCCTACACCATGATCAATATGCGTTACATAATCTCCCGGTTGTAACTCACGAAGTGTGCGAAGCGTTAATGCCTTGCTTTTATTGTATGCCTGTTTGATCTTATACTTATGATAGCGTTGAAAGATTTCATGATCAGTATAACAAACAATCTTAAGGTCTTCATCAATAAAACCTCCATGAATGGAACTGGTAACCGGATTGAAATTTATTTCAGCTTTCAGATCAGTAAAAATGCTGTAGAGTCGTTCTAATTGTTTCGGATTTTCTGCAAAAAGGTGTAATTGAAAACCTTTGCTTTCCCAATGTTTCAGGTCTCTTATCAGCATATCGAATTGTCGGTTGAAAGCAGGCTGTTGTTTTGTATTGAACTCAATTTCGTAATGATGACCGATTGACGACGGCTCCTGCCCGACTGAGCCGTTCAGGCGGGGATAACTGAATTCAACGAGGTGGCGGGTTAAAATTTTTTCTTCAAATTCCTTTGCAGATATAAAATCATCTGCAGTTACGTTTTTCATTTCCAGTTTTTCTTCAATATTGTCTTTCTTTACTTCCGCACTTTCATTTCTTTGAAGAAAAAGAGACAGGTCTTCTTCATAATCAAGCAATCTTTCCTTGCACCAGTCATAATCCTGTAGCCATACAATTGTTTTTTCGGGAAGGAAATCAAAAATGGAAATTCTTTCCTCATCCCGGAATTGTGTATCCACATTAGGAATGATGCTTACCTGCAACAATTTTCTTTCACTCAATTGTGTTTCGGGATCAACAATGCGGATAGAATCCACATCATTTCCAAATAATTCTATTCGGTAGGGTTTATCATTTCCGAAAGAATAGATATCAAGAATGCCGCCGCGAATAGCAACCTGACCCGGCTCATAGACAAAATCGGTTCTTTCAAAACCATAATCAGAAAGCTTCAACAAAAGTTCTTCTGTGTTTAACGGATCGCCTGATTTAATATGAATTATATTGGAGGAGAGCTTGCCGGGAACGATTACCTTTTCAAATAAAGCTTCGGGATAGGTTACAAAAATTTTTTTATTTACAGAACCGTGTGCAGAAGCAATCTTTGTCAATGCTTCTGTGCGAAGCATAACGTGACTGCTGTTAAGCAGGCTATAATTTTTTTTGTTTTTGAAGGAAGAAGGGAAGTAGAAAATGTCTAAAGCATTTGTGAGGCTTTCCAGTGTATTATGAAAATACGCAGCTTCCTCCGCATCATTTAAAATGATAAGATGGTTCAGTTGTGAACAGGCGGGATGCAGAAATGCGGAGGCCACTACAAATTCGGTAGAGCTACCCTGCAGATTTTTAAGATAAATTTTTTCAGGTTGAGAAAAAGAAAGCCTGTCCGCCAGTTGAAAAAGGTGGGGAGTGTTTTGATACTGCAACAACAAATCCTGTACACTCATGGGGGCTGCAAAGATAAGCCTTCATAATTATTTTTATTATTGCTTCACAAATTGTCTTTTTAAAAAAGGATGAATTAAATTGCCGCTATTTTCAGATTTCCCAAAAATGCTATCGTCAAGCATAAGTGGGTAATAGCTTGGGCATCCTAAAAATTACAGAATAAATCATGCCTTTTACAAACAACTGAAGTGTGTTAGAAAACAATTTGATGTCTAGTTGATTTTAGTAACTCCAAATTGTAATTGGAGTTTTGCCACTACAGAAGGATATGGTGACGTACAGCTCTTAACATAGTAATTTTTAAAAAAATGATCTTCGACAATGAAGTATAGTTTAAAACACCAAAAGAGTATACTGACTCTTTTGGTGTTTCTTATCCCGGAATTTAGTTTTTGCCAATTTGAAGTACAAAAGGAAAATATTTTTGTTAATTCTTTTAGCCATGACAACAACGAAATGCCTCTTAAAAAAAGTATTCTCAGTTTTGAAATAACTGCCTCTGTGTTACCCAAAGCAAGAATTACAAGGGAAACTGGTAATTATAGATTACAATCCCGACTGCAATCCGCATACGATGGAGGGATAGATTATATATATAATGTAAATAGAAACTTAAGCATCTCATCCGGGTTCCATGCCATAATTGGCAAATGGAATTTTTTTGCAAATATTCCTTCAGAAGATTTAAGTCAATATAATTTAGATGGTCATTCAATAATTTGGGACAAGGATATTTGGGGCGCTGTCAGGGTACCGTTGTTAGTTGAAAAAAAAATAAATACGAAAAAAAAAGGTTTGACTTCTATTAAAACAGGTTTAAATCTCCGGTACAGTGGGTTTGTGCCTGATTTACTAATAGGCGGTGGGGGAATCATTGATTCAAACAATCAGGTTATTCCTATTTTTTCTGTTTTTTTTTCTGAAAAAAATAATTGCAAACCATGGATCACTTTTTTAGCAGGAGTATCTAAACTGTTTGTTTTAGATAATCAAAATATTTTGTCGGTGGGTTTGCAGGCAGATGTAAGCACTACTTATTTTTTTAAGGGCAATTATATTATTACTACACCCAACCATCCCAATACGTCAGGAACCTACAAAATAAATGGTGCTTCTTTGGGATTATCAATACAATATATTTTTACCGGTGCCAATAAACGATTGATCAGAGAATACCAGGAGAAAAAACAATTTTGAAAGATCGCTTACATTATCCTTATGCAAAAAGGAATTTTCATTCGACGTGTAATAATTTCTTCCATTTTTATTTATTTTTCTCTAAAAATGAATGCGCAGAAAATCAGTCTCAATAGAAAATCTTTTCTGAAAGATTTTGTTTTCAAAGGCAATCATATACAATTTAATTTTTCCCCGTTATCTGATTTTAAAGCTAATCTGGAAGAAACTGAAGGTAATTATCCGGTGAACGCTACTGCTACGCCCGGCTTGTTGTTAGGGTTTAAGTACGAAATAAATTTCAATAATGAGTATGGACTGATTATTGGCCCCGAAGCAGGTTTAGTTGGGAGGAATTTTAATGCTGCATTCAATAAAAATGATTTTTCTCCGCCATTGGTAAAAGATTATCGCTTTCATGGCATAGACAGTTATCTCGCTGATCTCATCTTAAGTTTTCCAGTCTTATTTGAAAAAAGAATGTTGTATGCTGACACAAGATATTTTTTTGCCAATGCCGGCCTTCTGTTTAACATAAGCACCAGCGCCGATTTTGATGACTTTGAAATGTTTGTAATGGATGTAAACAATAATTTTTATAATGTGGCTTCTATAGATGTATATGCAAACAATGATGCTGCACCCTGGATCAGTATTCCTGTCAATGCAGGTCATGCCTGGCTATTAAAAAATAATAATGTAATGCAGCTTGCCATCACTGCTAACATCTCATTTACGAAATATGTAAATGGAACTTATGAAGTTGATACTCCAAATAAGCCATTGGCAGAAGGAAGATACAGTTCTACCGGCTCTTACATTGGCCTTTCCATGAATTATATTTTTACCAATGCTAATTATCGCATCCGGAAAGAATATGAAAAAAGGAAAAAATTCCCTTAAGAATTTTTTCTAGCGTTTCACAAATTGCTGAACAAAATTTTCTCTATTGTTACCCTGTATTTTTATTATATAACTTCCCCTGCTCCACCTTGAAGTAGGTATGAACAATGTTTGATAAGGATGTTCCTGGTTATATAATAATTTTCCAGCCGCGTCAAATATCTGTACCTGCATCTTTAAAGTATTTAAACCGCCTCTTACAATCAGCAACTGATTTTCATCAGAGGAAATATATTTTATAAAATCTTTGGTGATTACGTTGTTTGAAACGCCGGTCACAACACCCGTTAATTCTGCAGTGTACAAACCCCGGCCATGTGTGGCAGCGACGAGAGAAGTATTGGCGGCCCGGTATTTAATCATATATACCGGTACGTTTGCAAGGCCACTGTTATTTGCCACCCACTGCGTAAGGACTCCATTCACTGCCGATGTTGTCCAAATTCCGAGGTCGGTCCCTAAAATAATTCCGCCACTGGTTGTGCCACTTAACTGTGCACCCAGCGGAGCGAATAAACCCCAATAAACTGGCATGTCAGGCAGGTTGCCTTCAATGTTTGAAAAGGTTGTACCTCCGTTTGTACTTTCCCAAACGCTAATGACTCCATAGTTCGACGAAGTGATCAATATGTTATTTGTATTAGAAGGATCAATATCAATAGAAGAAATGTAAGCGCCTTTTGGTAACGCAATGGTAGTATTAAGTGCTACTGTAGGAGTAGTGTTTGCCGATGTTATTTTCATAACAACAGGCGCAAGTCCTGTTGTAGAAGCATCTACGTTGGATGCGGCAATCCAGACGGTGTTGAGTGCAACCGGATCAAGTTTTATTGCCGTAACACCCCTGTCGCCCATTCCTGTAACAGTTTTGATTGTTCCGCTAACTCCTGAAATACTTGCGGCATCAAGACCTGTTATGCAATAATATTGTCCTACATCATCACCAGCGTATAAAATGTTTTGGTTGTTATCAAAGTCTGTTGGATTAATAAACTGTCCCCGGCTATTGTTGATAGTACTTCCCAAAGAAGCGAAACTGGTGCCTCCGTTAACTGAGCGATAATAAGTATTACCGGTAGTAGCTGCGATCTGCAATTGACCATCAGTTTGACGAATATGAGGAATGCCTCCATCGCCGCCCACCACAGCGGTTGTGGAATTGAGCCCTGCAGTAGTGAATTTTTGTGTATTGTTATCCTGTGCACCTGCCAAAAAATAATTTGCGTCGGTTGGATGAAAATCACAACCATAAAACTGGGTCACATCAAAACCAGTATTTTTTTGACTGAAAGAAGGCGTTGCATTTGACATGTTGGACGAATAATAAATTCCTCCATCATTTCCGACCAATAGTCTTGACGAATTAAGGAAGACCAACGCATGCTGATCGACATGCACACTTACAGAAGAAGAAATACTTGTCCACGTAGAGCCACCATCCGTCGATCTTGCAAGTTCTAATCCTCCCACTACAACTACGTCGGGATTCGATGGATCAACGGCTGCAATAAGATCATACCAAGTTTGTGAATTGCTGCCATTATTAAGAGCAGAAGGCGCAGCAAACGCATTCCAGTTTGTACCGCCATTATCTGATCTGTATACAGAATCTACCATATCGGTAGCGCTATCTTGCATCATCAGGTACAGTCGTTGAGGATCTGACGGCGCAATTGCTAACTCTCCGCGATAGGTGGTTTTTGGATGCACAGGAGTAATTTCCTGCCAGGTACCGAATGCGCCGGTGTTTGCTCCGTTTGCTGCAAAGTTTGACTTAAATACCATTGTTTGAGAAAACACTCCTAACGTGGCGTACACATCACCATTGGATGCAACTTCAAGATCGGCAGCCCTGCCGGTAGTATAAGCATGATCGGTCAGAGGTAAGCCAAGTACTTGTGTCCATGTTGCACCGCCATCGGTTGATCTTTTTACACCTCTTGCGAATCCTGTTAAATTACGTAGCGAAGCATAAACAGCACCGTTGTTATCAATAGCAAGATCCTGAACATATTCAAATGTGGAATCGGCAGGTGTTGTTATGATAGTAGAAGGAAGTACATTCCATGTTACCCCTCCGTCAGTGCTTTTAAAAATTCCCGACCCTCTTATTGCATCAATATTGAACCAACCTTCACCGGTTCCAGCATACATCACATTTTGATTGGTATTATCCTGCACAAGGCATGTAATGGCCAGGTTCGGTAAAAAATCATTAACGACCGTCCACGTTGCGGATGGGCTGTTGAAATTTGTGCTTTGAAAAAGGCCCCCGCTTACTGATGCTGCAAAAACTGTATTGTCTGTTGGATCTCTTTTGTCTACCATGATGGCCCTGGATCTGCCGCCGATATTGTTAGGTCCTCTTTCCGTCCAGGTAAGATCATTGATTTGTGTTGTGCGGGCCGTTTTCATAAAATTCAATGCGGCCAATAATCTTTCCTTAGGAACCATATTGAGCGCAGGATCCCTGGTCATTAAAAATTCCTGGCGGATAGCTTTTTGCGTGCCATCCATTTCCAGTTTATCCTCATCTTCATTTTCGGAAGAAGAATTTTTACAACCAGCTGCAATTGAAAGGATCAGAATTGCTGAGAAATAAAGGAGAAAAGAAAAATGTGTTGTCCTCATAGTGGCAATCATTCACTTAATAATAGTGCATTCTTTTAAGATTACTTTTGTAAACTACAAATTCTTGCTTAAATCTATTTAATAAAATGTTCATGAAAAAAAATTTACCCTATTTTATATTTTTTGCGGTTGCACTTAATATTTATTGCCATCCGGTGATAAAGGTTTTTGCTTTTGAACAGGAGAGTCTGCCCGGTACTATACCTGTCGGCGTAAAAGATGAAAACGGCAACCCGATAAAAAAGGTGGCTGCTAAAAAAAATTATTTCATTTTCCTTTCATTTAAAGAAAAGTATGACATTGTTCCCATACAGGTATTTATTAAAGGAAGGCTTTTTGATATTAAGGCGGCCAATACAAAAGAAACGCCTGTGGAATATACAGACAGGAATATCCCCAATAACCCTCAAAAACAAATGCTGGTTCCAAGGACAAATAATAAAGTAGTGGAAATTGCGCTCACTGAAGCAGCGGGATCGCCAGTGCGCCAGGATCCCCACCTTCAAAAATTAATAGCTTCAAATGATATAGTTGTCGTATACAACTGGAAACAGAAAGAACATTTTATCACACTTAAAACTATAAAAACACTAAATCCGGTAATGAATGAATAGAGTTTTATTAAAAATATTTTGCAGGAAAAAAATTCTGTTACTTTTAACGGATCGATTGCTTGCTGTCCATTTACTAAAAGAGCGGTAGTTTATCTACCGCTTTTGTTTTATTGTTTCTGAAGAACAATTTCACCTACATCCACAGTTTGTCCTTCCTTTACTTCAATATTTTCGAGTATCGCATCTTTGTAAGGTTCTACGGCATCTATCACTACCTTATAGAGACCCGGTTTGGCTGCAAGGCTAAATATCCCATTCACGATGGTTGAAGTAGATGAATCTTTGCCACTTACGGCCCGCGCAGTATTTGCTCCGCTAACAGGATTTATTCTGCCAGTAATGGAGGTTGTGTTTTTATTGGAAAAGGCATACATAAATAAAATGCCTGCGAGTACAGTTATACCGATTATAATGAAACGTTTCATAATTCTGATTTTATGATGAGTGTTGCTTGTTGAAGTTCAATCAATGTGCCAAGCATGAAAAGAGATATTGATTTGGAGAATATGCTTCTCTTTTTTACATTACCAAAAAATTAACCTGCATGGCAGTACAACCTTGGCGCAAAGGAATAATTACACGTATTCAGGATGAAACATATAATACAAAGAGATTCTGGGTCGCTGTCCCGGAACTGGAGAGTTTTGATTTCGAAGCCGGGCAATTTGTAACCCTTGATCTTCCCATTCACGAAAAGCCGAATAAACGCTGGCGCAGTTATTCGATCGCTTCCTGGCCAAACGGAACGAACGAATTTGAACTGGTGATTGTTTTAATGGAAGGAGGCATCGGTACCAAATATTTATTTGACCATATAAAAGAAGGCAGTGAGCTGACGATTCGCGGACCACAAGGCGTTTTCGTTTTGCCTGATCCTATCGAAAAAGATCTGTTTTTTATTTGTACAGGAACCGGAATCGCTCCTTTCAGAAGCATGTTGCATTATATCGATGAACATAATGTTCCCCATAAAAAGATATATCTCATTTTCGGAACAAGGACAAAAGCCAATCTTTTGTATTATGATGAAATGAGAAAACTCTCGGAGGACATTGAAGATTTTCATTATGTACCTACGCTATCCCGGGAAGAATGGGAAGGAAAAACAGGGTATGTGCATGATATATATGAAGAACTTACTAAAGAAAAGCAACCTGCCGATTTTTTGCTTTGCGGATGGAAGAATATGATCGATGAAGCAAAAAAAAGAATCCTGGAAATGGGTTATGACAGAAAATCTATTCACCAGGAATTATATGGCTAAATATTACCTGCTTAATAACTTCTGATTTTTGACAGGCTCTGCATTGACAACTATCATGTCCTTTTTTTATTGAGGACTTGGTATATTCGCAGAAATCAATTTCCCTATGGGTGCTTCTTCACTCATTGTTTTAGCCATTGCAGCCGTATCTTTTTCAGGTATCGCTATCCTTATATCAAAATTTGTCTTAAAGGCCACTACCAATAAACAAAAGGGAGAACCTTATGAATGCGGCATTCCTACACAGGGACCAAGCTGGATTCAATTTAACGTAGGCTATTATCTTTTTGCCCTTATCTTTTTAATTTTTGACGTAGAACTTGTTTTTTTATTTCCCTGGGCAGTTGTTGTAAAACAGGTTGGCTGGCTTGCGTTGGTGGAAATTGTGATTTTCTTTTTTATTCTCTTTATGGGGTTTTTATACGCCCATAAAAAAGGAGCTCTTAAATGGATGTAAAGACCGAAATAAAAACTGATCCGTTTCCCGGTGATGTTCATCGCACTCCCTCCGGCGGCATTCTTGTGACAGCCATCGATGATGTGATCAATTGGGCAAGGGCCAATTCTCTTTGGCCATTGGTCTTCGGAACAAGCTGTTGTGCTATTGAAATGATGAGTGCTGCTTCTGCAAAATATGACTGGAGCCGTTTTGGATTTGAAGTAGCAAGAGCTACGCCGCGACAGGCTGATGTCATTATTATTGCCGGCACAATTGTAAATAAAATGGCCCCTGTGTTAAAAAGACTATACGACCAGATGGCCGATCCTAAATATGTAATTGCAATGGGCGCCTGTGCTACAAGCGGCGGCCCGTTTTTCTACAATACCTATTCGGTAGTGAAAGGTGCAGATCATGTAATACCTGTGGATGTTTATATAGCAGGATGTCCGCCCAGGCCCGAAGCATTGCTTCATGCACTGATCACTTTACAGAAAAAAATAAAAGCTGGTTTAACAAGAGAACAGATAAAAAATGAAAGCAAAGCGGAACTGAAATAATTATCGGTTGCCGATTACCTGTTACCGGTAACCAGCAACCAGAAACTGGTAACCAGTACTATGACAAATGACGATCTGAAAATAAAACTATCTGAATTTCTTCCTTCAATAACTTTTGAAGAAGGAGGTCAATGGATGAATGTAAACGTGGAAGCAAAAGATTGGTTGACCTTTGCAAAACAGCTTCGTTATGCCTCTGAATTAAATTTTGATTACCTGTTTTGTCTTACCTGCGTAGATTGGAAAACACATTTGACAATGGTCTATCATCTTGAATCGACTCAATACAGGCATATTATAGTTGTAAAATCAAAATTAGACAGGAATAAACCGGAGATAGAATCGGTTTCACAAATATGGAGAACTGCGGAATTTCATGAAAGAGAAGTGTATGAATTGTTTGGTGTAAACTTCTTAAATCATCCAGACCTGAGATTGTTGTTATTGCCCGAAGGATGGGAAGGGAAAAATCCGTTGAGAAAAGATTTTGAAGATACTGTGAACATGATCAAGCTATAAATCCCTGTCCCCTAAAGGGGGACTTAGGTTAAATTTTTTTTTGAATAAAGATTAGAAGTTGAAATGCTTAGTTACAAAAGAATAAATTCTAAATAATAGCCCGGCCTCTCCTCTCCATTAGGAGAGGAGACCGAGAGGTGAGGCTTATGTACAGAGAGACTCAAATAGTAAGTGATAATTCAGTAACAGCATCACCTGATGTGGAAGGCGATCTTGTGATCAATGTGGGTCCGCAGCATCCTGCTACACACGGGGTATTGCACCTGGTAATTACATTAAATGGCGAAACAATAAAAAAAGTAGAGCCGCATCTTGGTTATATTCATCGCTCTATTGAAAAAATGTGCGAAAGCCTGGGTTATCGCCAGTTCATTTATGTTACAAGCCGGATGGATTATTTATCTGCGCATATCAATAATCATGCATGCGCAATGGCGGTAGAAAAAGGATTACAGGTTGAAATACCACCGAGAGCACAGGTGATAAGAGTATTAATGGATGAATTGACGAGAATTGCTTCACATTGTTTGTGGTGGGGCGCTATGGCAATGGATGTGGGCGCATTGACTCCATTTTTTCTTGCGTTCCGTGAGAGAGAGATGATCAATGACATTATGGAAGAAACCTGCGGTGCGCGATTAACCATGAATTACATGGTGCCCGGTGGAGTAATGGCGGATATTCACCCAAACTTTCAGCGAAAAGTGAAAGAATTCCTGGCGCATTTTAGAAACAAGATTGATGAATACGATGAACTGGTGACAGGCAATGTGATCTTCCAGAATCGTACAAAGGGCGTTGGATATATTTCAAAAGAGGATGCGGTTTCTTATGGCATAACGGGTCCTTCTGCCAGGGGCAGCGGCGTACAATGTGATATCAGGAAATTGTATCCGTATGAAGTATATGATAAAGTTGTGTTTAATGAGATCATTGAAACAGAAGGGGACAGTTTTGCCAGGTACCTGGTTAGATTAAAAGAACTGCGGGAATCTTTATCGATCGTTGAACAACTGATTGATAATATTCCCGAGGGAGATTTCCAGGCAAAGACAAAAGCTGTATTGAAATTACCGAAAGGAGAATTTTATTCGAGAATAGAAACAGCAAGAGGTGAATTGGGAGTTTACATAGTAAGTGAGGGTGGAACGACACCGTATAGAATAAAATTTCGTTCGCCGGGTTTTTCAAATCTGAGTGCATTAGATCAAATGGCAAGAGGAAGTAAGATCGGTGATTTGGTAGCTATGATGGGAACATTGGATTTAGTAATACCGGACATAGATAGGTAAAAGCCCACCCAAACCCTCCCAAAGAGAGGACTTGCTAACGCACAAAACCTGCAAATGAAAATAAAAACATGGTTGTAAAATTTTTAAATCGAAAACTCTTTACTCCTTCCCTTTGGGAAGGCGAATTAAGAAATTTTAAAATCAAATGAATTTGGGATGGGCTTTAGTTTAGAAAACATATCACATTCTATTGATCAATGGTTGTATAATACATTCAATCCGACCATCGCCATGCTGATCGAATTTTTGATCATTGCAGTGTGCGTGATTGGCTTGTTTGCATTCCTGGGATTAGTGCTCATTATGATGGAAAGAAAAGTTTCGGCATGGATGCAGGTTCGTCTTGGTCCTAACCGTGTCGGTCCGGGAGGGATGTTTCAAACGGTAGCTGACACTTTGAAATTAATTGTGAAAGAAGGAATGACTCCCAATAACGTTGACAAATTTCTTTTCAACCTGGCGCCATTCATTGTGATGATCGTCTCTATGGTCGTCCTCGCACCTATTATGTTTGCAAAAGGGTTACAGATATGGGATATCAATATTGGCATTCTGTTTATAATTGCTGTCTCTTCGTTATCCGTCATCGGGATTTTAATGGCCGGCTGGGCAAGCAACAATAAATATTCGCTGCTGGGTGCGATGCGCAGTGGTGCCCAGATCGTGAGCTATGAATTATCAGCAGGACTTTCTATTCTCTGCATCGTAGTATTGACGGGCAGTTTAAGAATTTCTGATATTATCAATTCCCAGGCAGATGGATGGTGGATATTCAAAGGCCATATTCCTGTCATTATCGCTTTTGTAATTTTTATTATTGCCGTCACCGCGGAAACAAACAGGGCGCCATTCGATCTCGCTGAGGCGGAGTCGGAACTAACAGCAGGTTTTCACACTGAATATTCGGGAATGAAGTTCGCTTTGTTCTTTTTGTCAGAATATGTAAATGTATTTATCGTATGTGCTATCGGCGCTACTTTGTTCTTAGGCGGTTGGATGCCTTTGCACATTGGCAACTGGACAGGTTTCAATCATGTGATGGATTACATTCCATCATTCCTTTGGTTTTTCGGAAAAACATTTTTCCTGATTTTTATTATCATGTGGTTCCGCTGGACATTTCCAAGATTGAGGATCGACCAACTATTGAATCTTGAATGGAAATATTTGTTGCCCATCAGTATGCTCAATTTATTATTGGTAACTGTAATTACGATTTTGAAATGGCATTTTTAAAAAATTATATAAAAGATGTTTTCGGTGCTGTGCGGTCTTCGCTGACGGGCATGCGATTGACAGGTTATTATGCCCTGCATCATAAAAGAGAAAAGATCACCCAGCAATATCCTGACAACGGCGAGGAACTGGTTTTACCCGAACGCTTTCGGGGTGAAGTGGTGATGTTGCACGATGAAAACAATGAACATGCCTGCACCGGTTGCACGGCTTGTGAATTGGCTTGTCCTAATGGCACGATCAAGATTATCACCAAATTTGATATTACGCCTGAAGGAAAAAAGAAAAAGGCCCTGGACACATTTATTTATCATTTGGAATTATGCACTATGTGCAACCTGTGTATTGAAGCCTGCCCGACCGACGCAATCAAAATGGCGCAATCGTTTGAACACAGTGTTTTTGACAGGAATAAACTAACAAAGGTTTTAAATAAGCCAGGTTCTAAAATTCGGGAGGGTGTTGAATAGGCCCCATCCCGACCTTCCCCAATAGGGAAGGTCACCAACGCACAGAGGCCAATAGTTGAACAGAAATAAAATGTTGAAATGCTTAATTACAAAAGTTAAATTATAAAACAAAAAGCCCGGCCTCTCCCGATAGATAGGGAGAACAAGGGTGAAGCCTATGAGTGCATCAGCCATCATATTCTACCTTATTTCAGCCTTTATTTTAGGTGCAGGGCTTCTTGCCATGACGACAAGAAAAATCTTTCGATCGGCCATCTGGTTACTGTTTTCATTGATTGGCGTTGCCGCTTTATATTTCTGGCTGCAGGTTGAGTTTATTGCTGCCGTACAAATAATAGTTTATGTGGGAGGGATCGTCGTCCTTATTATCTTTTCAATTTTTCTCACCCAGCAGTCGGGGAATGAAATGCCGAAGCAGCCGGTGAAAAGAATCATTGCCTCTGCCTTGGCTGTTTTGTTCGGTTTTGGATTGACCTTTTTGCAAATATGGAAATATAATTTTCAACCCACTGCAAAAAGCTTTGACTGGTCTGTTTCGAAAATCGGATCTGAAATGCTGAATACAAAGCAGGGAGGATATGCATTGCCGTTTGAAGTGGTGAGCATGTTATTATTAGCAGCGATGATCGGTTGTATTGTGATCGCAATGAAAGCCTCTGCACCCACAAACGGAGAGGCAAAAAAGGAATTATTGGAACAAATAAAAGAAAAAAAAGAAGAAGAACTTGGTATAACTAAAATTTCGGAAGTATGAGCAGTGTGCCGATGTCACATATTTTATTTGTAAGTACAGCCTTGTTTTTTATCGGCATGTATGGATTATTTACACGCCGTAACATGATCACCATGCTGATGGCAATTGAACTGATCTTAAATAGTGTGAACATCAATTTTGTTGTTTTCAACAAATATTTATATCCTGATAAACTGGACGGGATATTCTTTACCATTTTTATAATAACCATTGCCGCTGCTGAAGCTGCCGTGGCCATAGCAATCATTATTAATTTATATCGCAGTCACCGGTCAATTGATGTGGAAAATGCAAGTGAAATGAAATATTAATGAATGAATCAGATGTCAATCATACATCGCGTTAATTCCCCTGCTTCCATTGGCAAGTTTTGTTTTACTGGGACTGTTCGGAAAAAAATACTTTAAACATTTTTCTGGCATCATTGGCACACTGGTATTATTGGTTTCGGCTGCATTAGCTTTATACACCGCTTACAATTATTTTTTTATTGATGGAAAAGTGGATGATGTTTATCAAACATTGACCCCGATAAAATATTCCTGGCTTAAATTTTTCTCCTTCACTTTCCATCGATATGGGAATTATTCTTGATCCGATTTCAGTAATGATGCTGGTCGTAGTCACCTTTGTTTCATTGATGGTCCATATTTTCAGTTTGGGTTACATGAAGGGCGAAGAAAGTTTCGGCACTTATTATTCTTTTCTTTCGTTGTTCACTTTTTCGATGCTTGGCCTGGTAATCGCTTCAAATATTTTCCAGATCTATATTTTCTGGGAATTGGTTGGTGTATCATCTTATTTGCTTATTGGTTTTTACTATGACAGGCCATCTGCTGTTGCTGCCTCGAAAAAAGCATTTATTGTTACACGTTTTGCAGATCTTGGATTTCTGATCGGCATTCTTATTCTTGCTTTCAATCGCAGACACTGGATTTTAATACGCTTATTCAAAGATTGACCGACACAAATTCACCGCAATATCTTGCCATTGTCTCATCATCGTTTTTAGGAATATCCTGTAATGACATGGGCGACTTACATTGGTGTTTATCGGCGGTGCCGGAAAATGTGCGATGTTTCCTTTGCATATCTGGCTGCCTGATGCCATGGAAGGTCCCACCCCTGTGTCTGCATTGATACATGCCGCCACAATGGTTGTGGCAGGCGTTTACCTCGTTGCAAGGCTGTTCCCTCTTTTTCATATAAATCATCTTTCCTTACAAATTGTTACCTGGATTGGTGCCGTCTCTGCATTCCTCGCAGCGATAATTGCATGTACGCAAACTGATATAAAACGTGTGCTGGCTTACTCCACCATGTCGCAGATCGGTTACATGATGTTTGCGCTGGGTGTTTCGGGTTATGGTGGAGAAAACAGTTTGGGATATACAGCTTCCATGTTTCATTTATTCACACATGCATTCTTTAAATCTTTATTGTTTTTGTGCGCCGGTGCAATTATTCATTTAGTTCACAGCAATGAAATGAAAGATATGGGCGGATTAAGAAAATTAATGCCCATCACTCATATCGCTTTTTTAGTTGCATGTCTTGCCATTGCCGGTGTGCCTCCTTTTGCAGGTTTCTTTAGTAAAGAAGAAATTTTATCGGCTGCCTGGCAAAATAATTCGATCATTTATTATATAGGATTGATCACATCTGGCATTACGGCCTTTTATATGTTCCGATTGTATTTTTCCATCTTCTGGAGCAAACAGGTTAATTCACAATTCACAACTCATAGTTCTCATTCTGAAGGAACCTTTTAGCATGAAATTGCCTTTAATTGTTTTGGCAATTGGAACTGTGTTTGTCGGATTCATTCCTTTTTCAAAATTTATATCAGCAGATGGAAGAGGATTTGAAAGTGAAATGCATCTCACATTTTCAATCGCACCTGTTGCTTTGGCGATCATTGGGATTTTGATCGCATATAGTCTCTATTTCAAACAATCTGATCGTCCGCAAAAACTGGCTGCATCATTGGGAGGATTGTATAAAACTGCTTACAGGAAATTTTATTTTGATGAAATATACCTCTTCGTTACAAAGAAAATTATTTTCAACCTGATTGGACGACCTGCGGCATGGATCGACAGAAATATTGTTGACGGAACGATGAATGGTATTGCATGGACAACAGGAAGAATTTCGGTTTTGATCAAAGGAATACAATCAGGAAGAATTCAAAGCTATGCGTTGTACTTCTTCGGAGGCATTGTACTATTGGCGATCATATTCCTGTATTTATGGAAATAAATAATTAAACATAAATGAATCTTTCATTACTCATATTATTACCTCTCCTGACTGCGGTTGCCATACTTCCTCTGAAAGGATTGAAACAGGTGAGAACGGCTGCCCTGCTTGGATCGTCCTTACAATTCATTCTCGCTTTTGTGCTTTTATATTTTTTCTGGAGTGAAAGATCATCAGGCAATGAAGCCGCAATGCTTTTTGAAAGTAACTATACCTGGTATGCACCGCTCAATATCAATTATCATATAGGTGTTGATGGAATTTCGGTAGCGATGATCTTATTAACATCATTTGTTGTCTTGGCAGGAGTACTTGTGTCATGGCATGTGGAAAAGATGAGCAAGGAATTTTTCTTTCTGCTTATTTTTCTGAGCATGGGAGCTTACGGTTTTTTTATTTCCCTTGACCTCTTCACTTTATTTTTCTTTTTGGAAGTTGCTGTTATTCCCAAATTCTTATTGATAGGAATTTGGGGTAGTGGTAAAAAGGAATATAGCGCTATGAAACTGGCGCTAATGCTGATGACAGGAACAGCTCTCGTTTTTGTAGGGCTTGCAGGATTATATTTTCATACAAATGCCGGTAACGGGCAACACACATTTGACATTATGCAGATAGCCAAAATGAATATCCCGCTATCTGTTCAAAAATTTTTCTTCCCATTTGCTTTTGTAGGTTTTGGAATTTTTGGTGCATTGTTTCCATTTCATACATGGGTTCCCGACGGGCATTCGTCAGCGCCGACCGCCGCTTCTATGTTTTTAGCAGGTATATCCATGAAATTGGGTGGTTACGGTTGTTTACGTGTTGCTACATTCTTAATGCCCGAAGCTGCACATCAATATTCATGGATCATCATCGTACTTTCTTCCATTGCCATTTTGTATGGGGCCTTCGCTACTATGATGCAGACGGACCTGAAATATATCAACGCATATTCTTCAGTCAGTCACACCGGGTTTGTTTTGCTAGGTATTGGTTTGCTTACTAAGACAGCAATCACCGGCGCCGTGATGCAAATGGTGTCTCATGGTTTGATGACGGCTCTTTTCTTCGCCGGTATAGGAATGATCTATGACAGAACTCATACAAGACAACTAAAAGACCTGGGAGGCTTATTGAAAGTAATGCCTTTTGTATCTACTGTTTTTGTAATTGCAGGTTTGTGTTCATTAGGGTTACCAGGTTTTAGCGGATTTGTTGCAGAAGTAACTGTGTTTATGGGAGGCTGGGAAAATGCGGATAGTTTTTATCGAATTGTAACGATCATAGCCTGTGCATCGATAGTTGTGACGGCAGTATATATATTAAGAGCAGTTGGCAAAGCCATCATGGGACCGCTTGCTTCAAAGGATTATTCGTTATTGCCTGATGCAAAATGGAATGAAAAATGGGCCGCGGGATTATTGATAATCGGGATCGTGGCTATCGGCGTTGCGCCCTTTTGGTTAAACCATTTAATAACGCCTGCTACAGAGATCATGATGAATAAGATTGCAGTGATTGCAAAATAAATTTGACTCTTACTGGAAGAGCGATAGAAGAATTTAATATGTTGAATGATTTTTTATACTTGATGAAGGCTGAACTGATGATCACGGTCATCATTTTCATTCTTTTGTTTTTAAAACTTTCAAACAAAAACTGGAAGAATGAGGGTTTGTTGAATTTTATCAATATTCTTTTGCTCATCAATCTTGCTTCCGGATTTTTTTACATCCCAAACGGAAGTTTATTTGGCGATATGTTTCATACCAATTCATTGCTGACATTGGAAAAGAATTTTCTGAATCTTGGAACATTGATCATTTCCCTGCAATCTTATCATTGGTTAAAGAATCACAAACATGTTGCTGAATTTTACATGTTGCTTTTGTCAACATTGTTGGGAATGTTCTTTATGATATCAAGCGCCAACCTGCTGATGTTTTATCTTGGTTTGGAACTTTCAACGATTCCTTTGGCAGCGCTTTCAAATTTTGATTTGGAAAAACGACGTTCATCTGAAGCTGCTTTTAAATTTATCATGTCATCGGCATTTTCTTCTGGTTTGTTATTGTTTGGTATTTCATTGTTGTACGGCTCTTCGGGAACACTTGGTTTTGCAGAATTGACCACGCATCTTAATGGAAACCCGTTACAAATATTTTCTTTTATCTTATTGCTGGCGGGATTTGGTTTTAAGATCTCAGCCGTGCCTTTTCATTTATGGACAGCCGATGTGTATGAGGGCTCTCCGGTTGCCGTTACTTCATATTTGTCTGTTATTTCGAAAGGGGCGATCCTGTTTGTGATGATCTCAGTTTTCTACAATGTATTTGCTTCTATGGCTGATAGCTGGTACAACATGATCTTTATTATCTCCGTTGCTACCATGATCATTGGTAACCTCTTTGCTTTGCGGCAGCAGAATATGAAACGCTTCCTTGCTTTTTCTTCCATTGCACAGGTCGGGTTTATTTTAGTAGGTATTAGTGCGCAGTCTGCAGCAGGCAGTTCTTCTGTTATTTATTTTATTCTTATCTATATCTTTTCAAACCTCGGAGCCTTTGGAGTGGTTTCATTGATCAGTGCAACCACAGGAAAGGAAAATATGGATGACTATAAAGGTTTATACAAAACAAATCCTTTGCTCACCTGGGTATTGGCAATCTCGTTGTTCTCACTTGCAGGTGTTCCGCCCATGGCGGGCTTCTTTGGAAAATTCTTTTTGCTTTTTGCCGGTGCAGGTAAGGGAAATTATACATTGATCATTATCGCAGCATTGAACATGGTTGTTTCGTTATATTATTATTTGCGGGTTATTAAAGCCATGTTTATGGATGCAAATGAAAATCCGCTCGAAAAAATAAAAAGCAACTGGCAACCAAAACTGGCTATGGCAATTTGTATAGCAGGTATTTTGATCACAGGGCTGGCAAGCGGTGCTTATAATTACATTCATTCTTTGGTCAAGTAAAAACATAAAATGAAGAATTTTTTTTTCATTGCCGGTCTTCTTTTATCCTCGTTGCTTTTTGCGCAACAGCCTGCTGAAACTTATACCGAGGATTCAGCGAGTACATTGCAACCAAATGTACCAAGAGGTGAGGTGTTAAAATTTACTTTCGACCAATCTAAAATTTTTCCGGGTACAACAAGAGATTGCTGGGTATATGTTCCTGCTGAATATGATCCCTCTAAACCTGCCTGCGTTTATGTGAACCAGGATGGCATTCAATGGAAAGCGCCGAATGTATTTGATAACTTAATTTATTCAAAAGAAATGCCCGTTACGATCGGAGTATTCATCACACCGGGCAGAGTTTTGGCAGACAGTGGCTCCAATTCACTGGATCGTTTCAACCGCAGTTTTGAATATGATGGATTGGGTGATGCATACTGTCGCTTTCTTCTTACAGAAATATTTCCTGAAGTTGAAAAACAAATAACCAGTGATGGTCGTGAAATTCATTTGTCTAAAAATGGAAATGATCGTGCTATTGGCGGATCAAGCAGCGGTGCCATTTGTGCCTTCACGGCAGCATGGGAACATCCCGAAGAATTTTCAAGAGTGTTCAGTGCAATTGGCACCTATGTTGGTTTACGTGGCGGTGATCGTTATCCGATCTTGATACGTAAGTATGAACCTAAACCCATTCGCATTTTTTTACAGGATGGAACTAATGATCTGAATATTTATGCCGGTGATTGGTGGAAGGCAAATGAAATGATGGAACGCTCATTAGAATTTGCCGGTTATGAAGTAAATCATGTTTGGGGCGAAGATGGTCATAATGGAAATCATGGCACTTCAATTTTTCCACAAGCCATGCGTTGGCTTTGGAAAGATTGGCCTAAACCTGTTGCAAAAGGAAACTCGAAAAATGACTATTTGAATAGTCTTTTAATACCCGGTGAAGAATGGGAACTTGTTGGAGAAGGATACCAATTTACGGAAGGAACAACTGCCGATAGTAAGGGAGAAGTATTTTACCAGGATATTCCAACTTCGAAAACATATAAAGTGGGATTGGATGGAAAATTGGTTATATTGAATGTAGATGCAAAAAAAGCAAGCGGCACGTATTTCGGTGCGGATGGAAAAAGATATAATGTAGCGGGAGGAACAAAACAAATTTTAAGTTATGATGCGAAGGAGAAAGTAACCGTGATTGCTGATAGTATCGCCGGAAATGACCTGGTTATTGCAAACAATGGAAATATTTATGTAACGGTTCCTGATGGAGCAACGAAACCAGGGAAGGTTTATTTGATCCGGCCCAACGGGGAAAAAATGATTGCAGATGAAGGACTGAAATTTCCAAATGGCGTTACGCTTTCTCCTGATCAAACACAATTATACGTAACGGAATCAGCTACACATTGGGTTTGGATTTATAAAATAAAACCTGATGGAACACTTGCTTACAAACAACATTATGGCTGGTTGCATGAACCGGATACAGAAGAAAATGCATGGCCTGATGGTATAAGATGTGATACGGCCGGAAGAATGTTTGTTGCTTCACGTTTAGGAATCCAGATCATGGATCAATTGGGAAGAGTGGAAGCTATTATTCCTATTCCAAAATCAAGCAGCCAGGCTTCTAATGTTTGTTTCGGGGGACCGGATTTTGACATATTATATGTTTCTGCTGGTGATAAAGTATTTCGCAGGAAATTGAAAACACGTGGCGTTAACTCTTTTGAAAAGCCGATTAAACCGGCTAAACCAAGACTATAATGCGTAAAAAATATGGGAAGGCGTTAGACTTTTTACTTTTTCATTTTGACTTTTTAATTTTAAAAAATGACTATCAATAAAAATCATGAATTCGAAGAACTGAATGGTGTGAAATGTGCCATCGTCGAAAAAAATGCATCAGCAGAAAGAGTTGCATTTTTAAAAGAATTGTTAGAAGCTAACAAGTATACTGTCATAGTAGTTGTTTCCCCACCGCCGAAAGTTGCTGCTGTTCCAAAACCTGCCGTTACGACCGGCGAAAGTAGTCAACCGCAGCCTGAGGCACAACCGGCGCCTCCTCCACCTCCTGCAACTTTTACTGTAGGAGTTACGGATGTTACTTTTAATCCTATTAACGCCATCTTTGGAAGATTGCTTCATACTAAAAACGGGCATGTAATTACGCTTGCATACTGGCAGCAGAAGGAATCAGTATCTCATGATGAAGTGCCTTATTACGAAGAGAAACTATAAAAGATATTTATCGAACTACCGGCAGATCGAATCCAAATTCACTTCCTTCACCAGGTTTGCTATTTACCCAAATTCTTCCGCCCTGTGCTTCAATAAACTCTTTCGAGATAGAAAGACCAAGCCCCGTACCTTTTTTTTCTGAACCGGGCACTTTAAAAAAGCGATTAAAGAGTTTCGGCAGATATTCTTCGGCAATGCCCGTTCCCTGGTCCTTGACGGAAAACTGAATCATATTGTCGATCAGAACTATACTCACAGTGATCATTCTACCGTCGGAAGAATATTTAATGGCGTTTGTCAAAAAATTGTTCAATACCCATACGGTTTTTTCTGCATCGGCATATATATCAGGAAGATTTTCTTGATGATTCCTTTGAAACTGAATATGTTTTTCTTTTGCGGCTGTATTAACAGCTAATATGGCGTCATTGACAATAGAAATAGGGTTGACAGATTTAATTTCCAGTTGAATTTTACCTGCTTCTACCTGGCTCATATTTAGCAGTTCACTTAAAATTCTTAACATACGCTGGTTATCTTGTTTCAAATGCTGCACCAATTCTTTTTGATCGTCTGTAAGTTTTCCATTACGCTCATCTTCTAATAATTTTAAACTGAAGTCAGAGGATGCAAGCGGAGTTTTTAATTCATGAGAAATGGTAGCTATGAAGTTTGTTTTGGCTACATCCAGTTCTTTGAACGAGGTAATATTTTTTACAACTACTACCGTATTCTTTGCATCTTCCTGTTGCACTTCAACTATTTCTTTTGTGAAATAATTTTCTTTTCCTTCCACTACTATTTTAAAAGGAATGCCGTTTTTCTCATTTAGTAAAAAGCTAAAAAGATCATTTTTCTTTGCAAATTCTCCCGCCGCTTTCCCAACAATATCTTTAGCCTCTGCTCCAAGTATCTGCAGCGCCTGGTTGTTGGCAAAAAGGATGATATTATTTTTATCGATACCAATGCTGGCGTCTTTCAAACTATTGATCACCGCCTCGGCCCTGCTTTTTTCAAACATCAGTTTATTGAGGTTGCTGCTTTCAAAATGCTCCAGCCGTTCAGCCATTTTATTGAAAGCATCCGCCATTTGCCCAAACTCATCTTTATTTTTTATGTGGATACGATATTGATAATTCTTCCGACTTATTTCTTTTATTCCTTCTGTAAGATCCCGGATAGGACTGGTAAGTACCGAAGGAAAATTAAATGAGAAAGTTAATGCCACAAGAAAAATAATACCACCAATAAGCGAAATATAAGTCAGTGCATTGTCCGCCTTCGTTTCTGTCTTCAAATTTTTTGTTTGGATAGCATTCATGTTCGCCGACAAAATGAATTGCAATTGCTGTCGCATGTCTGCGATAATTGCCGCTGAAGTATCTCCGGAATTTAATTTATTGTATTCTGAACGAAGAGTCGCTGTTGCATCGCCCTCGCCTGGCTCTGTAATATTATCTTCCTGCTTTTTTAAAGGGGCATCGAATTTTTGCAGAGCAACTGTTCGGTTGACGTTGAGACTGTCCAATTGCTTTTGCATAGTATGACAATAGTCGAGCGATTCATAATTGTCTTCGAGAATCATCTTAGCATCATTCTTTAATCGGATGAGGTTATAAATGCCAAGTCCTCCAGATAAGAGCAAAAGGAGGAAAAGAAAAAGTGTTCCCAAACGTATCTTATTTTTTACACTTGTCGCCATCAGGAAAGTATTACAAGATCAACATCATTTTTAGAAAGTGTTTTCAATAGTTGATTAAATATGCTGGTTCGCAAAATGATCTGGAATAAATTTAAATGCGGCTTTCCCAGGCATATAGTAGTGATCCCTTTTTCTTCAACTGTTTCGATTATGGCTTTTGCCACATTCTCCGATTTTTTGTGGATCACTTCCGCACCCAATTCGGTCGCATTCTTAAAGTTATTAATAAGGTACCGTTGATCGGCGAGTGAGATTTTATCAAGAGACTCCTTTGGGGTTTGTACATAAAGAACAAACCACTGACTATTGTAGTAGGAAGCAAGTCTTGCTGTTTTACGAATGATCCGTTGAGCAATATCGTGATTGGAAGAAATACAAGCCAGCAAATGCTCGTGCCGGTAACCGCTTTTTATCAACTGTATTTCGTAATCCACTTTTCTTTCAACCTGGCCTGCTACTTCTTTCAACGCCAATTCCCGCAATTGTAAGATCTTTTCCGGCTGAAAGAAATTCAGTTAGTGCCTGCTGCACTTTGGTGTGATCGTAGATCTTCCCTTCTTTTAACCGGGTGATCAACTCCTGCGCTGTAAGGTCAATGTTTACCACTTCATCTGCCAACTGCAACAATTTGTCCGGCACCCGTTCTTTTACTTCCACACCGGTGATCTGTTTTACATCTTCGTTGATACTTTCAATGTGCTGAATATTCACCGCAGTAATTACATCGATGCCTGCTTCGAGGATATCCATTACATCCTGCCAGCGTTTTTCATTTTTGCTTCCGGGAATATTTGAATGAGCCAGTTCATCTATGATCACAATATCGGGATGGAGTAATAAAATAGCCTGCACATCCAGCTCATCCAATTTTTTGCCTTTATAAAAAACTTCACGCCTCGGTATCACCGGTAACCCTTCTATCAATGCCTGCGTATCTTTTCTTCCATGCGTTTCGACATAGCCAACTTTTATATTCACGCCTTTTTCCAAAAGATCGTGAGCCTCTTCCAGCATGCGATAAGTTTTTCCTACACCGGCGCTCATGCCGATATAAATTTTTAATTTACCACGACTATCAGTGTGGCTCCGTTTTAAAAACTGCTCAACCCTTTTTTCCTTATCGTCTACTTCATTCATTTAAAAATTAATTCACAAAGATGGTATTGTTCTATAACTTATCCAGGTCAATATTAAGTTGCAGTACATTCACTCTTTCCGTTCCAAACAAATCCCACAAAGGATTTTCAATATGTTTTTGTACCAATGTTCTAACCTGGTCGGCAGGAAGATTTCTAACCTTTGCAATTCTGTCTACCTGTGCGTAGGCCCCCTGCACGGAAATATCGGGATCCAAACCAGCACCTGATGCCGTTACAAGATCGGAAGGAATGTCTTGTTTTTTTACACCTGGATTGTGGACAAGAAATGTATCGACCCTGTCCTGAACCTGTTTCAGATAATTCGGGTTGGTTGGGCCTTTATTGCTTCCACCAGAACCGGCAGCATTATAATCAACAGCGGAAGGACGGCTCCAGAAATATTTATCTTCTGTAAATTTTTGCCCTAACAGCTTCCATCCGACAATCCTGTTATTGAAACTTACGGTTTCGCCTTTTCCTTTGCCAGGCGCCCACTGCGCACCTGCAAGAATAATTAAAGAATAAATTCCCATAAAGAACACGATACATACCAGCGTCAGTCTTATTGCCGGAAGAATATTTTGTTTCATATAAATCATTTAAAATTTTAAAACCAGATACTGACAAACAGATCGATCAACTTTATGCCAACAAAAGGAACTATTATTCCGCCCAATCCATAGATCAATAAATTTCTTCTGAGCAAAGCACTGGCCCCAATAGGTTTGTAAGCAATGCCTCTTAATGCAAGTGGAATCAATAATGGAATAATGATGGCATTGAAAATTACTGCCGACAGGATTGCACTTTCAGGGCTATGCAGATTCATAATGTTCATAGCCTGCAAACCGGGAATAGATACAATAAATAAAGCAGGAACGATGGCGAAATATTTTGCCACATCATTGGCAATAGAGAATGTTGTCAACGTTCCTCTTGTCATCAGCAATTGTTTTCCTATTTCTACAATCTCTATCAGCTTAGTCGGGTCATTTTCCAGGTCAACCATATTACCCGCCTCTTTTGCAGCTTGTGTACCACTGTTCATTGCTACGCCCACATCAGCTTGTGCCAGGGCAGGAGCATCGTTGGTTCCATCACCCATCATGGCAACCAATTTTCCGCCGTGTTGTTCCTTCCTGATGTAATTCATTTTATCTTCCGGTTTTGCTTCGGCAATAAAATCATCCACTCCCGCTCTTTCAGCAATGTATTTTGCAGTTAAAGGGTTATCGCCGGTGACCATCACCGTTTTTACTCCCATTTTTCTTAACCTTTCAAATCGTTCCTGGATTCCGGGCTTGATAATATCCTGCAATTCGATCACACCTGTTACCTGGTTATTTTTTGCCACAACCAAAGGTGTTCCTCCATTCTGTGCGATTGTTTTTACCCGTCCTTCTATATCCGATGGTACGGTTGTTCCATTTTTCTGTGCAATACTTAAAATAGCGTCGAAAGCACCTTTGCGAATTTTTGTTCCATCGGGAAGATTTACACCACTGCTTCTCGTTTCCGCGGTGAAAGCAATAAACTCCATTCCCTGCCGATTGCCCGTCGTTTTTATTCCTTTTGTTCCTGCTAATTCGACTATTGATTTTCCTTCCGGTGTTTCATCTGCCAATGAAGAAAGCACTGCCATTTCCACAAATTCTTTTTCGCCTAAACCATTTGATGGATAAAAATTAGTGGCCTTACGATTACCAATGGTGATGGTCCCTGTCTTGTCGAGTAAGATCGTATCAAGATCACCTGCAGTTTCTACAGCTTTACCACTTTTGGTAATGACGTTTGCCCGCAAAGCCCTGTCCATGCCTGCAATGCCAATTGCGCTTAACAGGCTGCCGATCGTTGTAGGTATTAAACAAACAAAAAGTGAAATGAATGCAGCGATGCTGATGGCAGTATTTGCGTAATCGCCAAATGGTTTTAGTGTAACACAAACAATAATGAATACAAGAGTGAATGCTGCCAGTAAGATCGTTAATGCAATCTCGTTGGGAGTTTTTTGTCTTGTAGCTCCTTCTACAAGAGCTATCATTTTATCCAAAAAAGTTTCACCGGGTGATGTGGTCACTTTCACTTTTATCCTGTCGGATAAAATTTTTGTTCCGCCGCTTACTGATGATTTATCGCCACCGGATTCGCGAATAACAGGCGCAGATTCGCCGGTGATCGCCGATTCATCGATCGTTGCAATGCCTTCGATGATCTCTCCATCCATCGGTATCACATCACCCGCTTCGCAAATGAACACGTCGCCTTTGCGCAGTTGCGAGGAAGGAATAATTTTTACTTCATCAGTAAAAATTTCACCGACTGGAAAAATTTTCTTTGCCGGAGTTTCTTCTCTTGCTTTACGCAAACTATCAGCTTGTGCCTTCCCTCTTGCTTCGGCAATAGCTTCGGCAAAATTGGCAAACAGCAGGGTGATGAAAAGTATGGCAGTAATAGTGATATTATATACAAGGCTTCCCTGGGATGTTTCACCCATCCCGATCCATACACACACTCCTGCCATAATCAGTGTTCCCACCCAAACTGTAAACATGACTGGGTTTCGAACCATCGATCCCGGACTTAGTTTGGTAAAAGATTTCCCAATCGCTTCTTTTATCAACGCCGGTTCAAACAATCTTTGTTTTCTTCTATGTATTGCCATGTTTTTAATTTTGAAATTGGGAGATTGGAAAAATAAATTTCAAAATTCCTAAATCCCACTTTTGCCAATTGAATTATTTCATTCCGAAGAACTCCGCAATAGGCCCAACCGATAATGCAGGAAAAAAACTCAGTGCGGCAACGATAAAAATCACCAGGAATACCATGATGCCGAATGTGTTGGTATCTGTTTTTAAAGTGCCTGCACTTTCCGGTATGTATTTCTTTTTTGCTAAAATACCTGCGATGGCTACCGGCCCAATGATCGGAATATATCTTCCCAAAAGAATTACGATGCCACAGGCAATATTCCAGAATTGCGTATTGTCTCCTAAACCCTCAAAACCGCTTCCGTTGTTTGCTGATGCAGAAGTAAATTCATAAAGCATTTCACTGAAACCATGATTGCCGGGATTATTTAACCAGCCTGAGTATGCTATTGAATTATGGGCGTATAAATAAGACGCGATAGCTGTAGCGGCTAATATTAGCAACGGATGAAGCAGGGCAACTATGGAGGCGATCTTCATTTCTTTTGCTTCGATTTTCTTTCCCAAAAACTCAGGTGTTCTTCCCACCATTAATCCACTTATGAAAACAGCAATGATTATAAAGATGTAAAAGTTCAGATAACCCACGCCCACACCGCCGTAAAATGAATTGATCATCATTCCCAGCAAACAACTCATTCCGCTAAGAGGCGTTAAACTATCGTGCATGGAATTTACCGATCCATTTGACGTAGCTGTTGTTGAAACAGCCCAATAGGCAGAAGCAGCAGATCCGAATCGAACTTCTTTTCCCTCCATACTTCCAAGAGGTTGCGATATTCCCGTTTTAACGATCATCGGGTTACCATGCATTTCATTGTATACTGAATTAAACAGAAGTAATAAAAACCCGACTGTCATTACACCAAATACCACCCATGCAAATCTTTTTCTTTTAATTATATACCCCAATGCAAATACCAGGGCAATAGGAATAAGAAGAATCGAAATATTTTCGACGATGTTGGTGAAGTAGTTTGGATTTTCCAGTGGATGCGAAGAATTAGAACCATAATAACCGCCACCATTTGTTCCTAATTGTTTTATGGCGATCATAGCGGCAGCCGGACCGCGACTCACCTGCACTGTATCACCTTGCATGGAAATATATTGTGCCTTGCCTTCAAAATTCATCGGTGTGCCATTAAAAACAAGTATCAGTGCAACAATGATTGCAAGAGGTAATAAAATTCTTGTGCATGATCTGACGAGGTAGTAATAAAAATTTCCAAGATTTTCCGTAGTTCTTTCTTTCATTGCCATAAACACTATAACACAGGCAGCCATGCCTGTTCCTGCACTGATGAATTGCCACAACATCAATATCATTTGCCCCAGATAAGAGAGGCCTGTTTCCCCTGAATAATGCTGAAGGTTTGTATTGGTTATAAAACTTGTTGAAGTATTGAAGGCAAGATCGGCTGACATAGATGGATTGTGATCCGGATTGAGCGGCAGCCAGCTCATATTCATTAATACAAGCATTGACAAAATAAACCAGACGAGGTTGATGACAGGCAAGGCGACCATATGCTGTTTCCAGTTCATTGGTTTAGCCGGATTAATACCACCCAGTTTGTAAAAAGCTTTATCAACCGGGTTCAGTATCCTGTCCAACCATGTTCCCTCGCCTTCATATACTTTGCCAATGTATCGGCCAAGTGGTATTGCCATCGCAACGGTCAAAGCATAAATGAAAATGATTCCTAAAATTTCTGTGGTCATAGTTGTGAATTGTGAGTTGTGAGTGATGAGTGGATTGCTGCAGACTAAATATTTCTATTCGCAATTGGCCATTCAATAATCATTCTTAAAATTTTTCCGGTTTTATCAATACGTAACACAGGTAGATAAAAACCAGGATTGCGATAACGAATAATAATGTCATAATTAAATTTTTTCAAACCAGTCAATGAATTTGAATAATAGTGCAAAAGCAACTATTCCGGCTAAATAGAGAATTACTGTAAGCATAGTCTTTTATTTAATCAATTGAATTTGTAGTGCTGTCTTATTTCGGTTCATATTTTTTGCTTTTGAATTACATATGAAATAGCCGGTAAGCGAGGTACGATACAGCCAGCAATACCAGGCAAACTATCAGCACCATCCCAAAAATCTTAAGCCTCGTCTTATCCATGACGAGGTAGTTGCCAAATGGAATGCCTTGTTTCTAGTTGATGTCTAAAACATCTTACCAAATCTTTGAAACATAAGAGGTTTACGAAAATCAGGTTGGCGGAATGATGAAAAAAGGGGTGTCCGTCAAATCAAAAACCGATTCAAAATGAAAAAATGATTTTCAAAATGAAAGGTTAATCGGAAGGAATTTTATAATCTTCGAGTTTCCGGTAGAGAGTAGTCAGACCTATACCTAGTAATTCAGCAGCTTTGGTCTTGTTTCCCTTAGTATAGTGCATCACTTTTTGGATGTGAGAACGTTCTATATTCGAAAGATCAAAAGAAGAAGACGCTTCTAAAGATGAGTGTCGAATTTCAAGGGGAAGATGCTCAACCCTTAATTCGGGTTCATCAGCAAGAATGACTGCTCTTTCAATTACATTTTTCAATTCGCGGATGTTTCCTTTCCATTCCTGTTTTTGTAACACAGTAATTAACTCTCTGCTCATGCCTGTGATCCGCTTGTTGGTTCTTTCAGCAGATAGTTTTAAAAAATTATTCGCCAAAACAGGAATGTCGTCTCTCCTTTCCCTAAGCGAAGGAAGATGAATAGCAAAAACATTCAGGCGGTAAAAAAGGTCTTCACGAAATTTCCCCTCTTTGATCTCTTCTTTCAGATCGCGGTTGGTGGCCGCAATGATGCGCACATTTACTTTTGTTGGTTTTGTATCGCCTACTTTTATAAATTCATTTGTTTCTAAAAACCGCAATAATTTTGATTGAAGATCAATATGCATTTCACCTATTTCATCTAAAAACAAACTTCCGCCATTTGCTTCTTCGATCAATCCCTTTTTATCTTTCGTAGCTCCTGTAAAGGCTCCGGCTTTGTGCCCGAAAATTTCACTTTCCAGTAGTTCTTTAGTGAACGCACTGCAGTTCAAGGCCACAAAAGTTTTTCCCGAACGTTTGCTGCCATAATGAATAGCCTGGGCAAAAACTTCTTTACCTGTTCCTGTTTCTCCGAGTAACAAAACAGTTGTATCAGTGGGAGCCACTTTTTTTGCAAGGCTGATTGATTCTTTTATCGCCGGGGATTCACCCAAAATATTTTCAAATGCATAGCGCTTTTCAACCTGCTGTTCCAACTGCTGAATACGTTTTTGTAATTGTACTTTCTCGAGAGCTTTATACAAAAGGGGAATTACTTTGTCATTGTCATCTCCTTTCATGATGTAATCAAAAGCACCATTTTTCATAGCCTGAATGCCATCGGGAACATTCGCATACGCAGTAAGCAAAATGATTTCAGTTAACGGATATTTAGCTTTTGTTTTCTTTACAAAATCGACACCGCTGCCATCGGGGAGTTTTACATCACATAAAATGACATCCGCATATTCTTTTTCCAGAAACTTTTCAGATGCTTTTAAAGTATCCGATTCATTTACAGTAAATCCTTCAAGAGAAATAATGCGGGCCAATAAGCTCCGTAGTTTCTCTTCATCATCAATAATAAGAATCTTTCCTTTTTCCATTGTAGATAATAGTCAAAACTACTTAAAGGAAAACTATTGTACATTCGGTTTTACAAACCACTGTTTATGGAGCTGAAAGATTTATATGACCCCACTGTCAAAGAGGGAATCATTTACCGCATCAATAAACTTACTCCGCAATCACAACCTCAATGGGGCAAAATGAATGTAAGCCAGATGCTGGCTCATCTGCAAATGCCAATAGGAGTTGCTGTCGGCACACATACACTTCCCCGAACATTGTTCGGAAGAATTGTCGGACCGCTGGTCAAACCAATGATGTACAGTGAAAAACCTTTTAAACACGATATGCCAACTGACAAATCTTTTATCATGACAGGAAAGGAAAAAGATTTTGAAAAAGAAAAAAACAGCTTTCTGAATTTAGTGAGCAATTTTAAAGAGAAAAATGTCGTCAATGAGGTCCATCCTTTTTTTGGCAGGATGACTAAAGAACAATGGAGCAAAGCCATGTACAAACATATTGATCATCATTTGCAGCAGTTTGGAGTGTGATCGCAAAAAGATATATTTTCAAAATCAATTTTTAAACATCCTGTTTTCGTAAATTCCTGTTGGCAATTTTCTTTTTCACCTCTTCAAATGATACTTATGCCATCATTTTCTCTCAATGTAAACAATAAGCAGTACACGGTAGAAGCAGAAGCAGATATGCCTTTGCTATGGGTGCTTCGCGACCTGCTTGATCTGACGGGAACGAAATACGGATGCGGAGTTGCCAGTTGTGGCGCCTGTACCGTGATCCTTGATGGAAGTGCAGTGTTTTCCTGCCAGCGACCGGTAGGCGCCTGTGTAAATAAAAAGATCACCACCATAGAAGGATTGTCCGAAGATGGATCGCATCCCGTTCAAAAAGCGTGGCAAAAAGTTGGAGTGCCTCAATGCGGTTATTGCCAGCCCGGTCAAATGATGGCAGCAACTGCTATGCTGGAAAAAAATAAAAACCCGACAGATGAGATGATCAACTCGGTGATGAATAATAATCTTTGTCGCTGTGGTACTTATCATCGCATCAAAGAAGCCATCCATGAAGCTATTGAAGAACTCAATAAATAATCTTCCACAAACTATTTTATGGGAAAAACAAAAATTGACCGCCGCCATTTTATAAAGATCACCTCCTTATCAGCAAGTGGTTTAGTCATTGGATTTTTATTGCCTGGTCTGCCCGCAAATGCATCGATAAATTTTCCTGACTGCGAATTTTTTCAGCCAAATGCATATTTGAAAATTGATAAAAAAGGAATGGTCACTGTTTTGGTGGCAAAGCAGGAATCAGGGCAGGGTGTAGATACTTCTCTGCCGATGATCGTTGCAGAAGAACTGGATGTTGATTTTAATAATGTGAAAACAGAAATTGCCCCCTATGGTACATTAAAAGCGGGCGAACACGATACGGGCGGTAGCCAAAGTGTACTCGCCATGTATGACATACTGCGAAAGGCAGGCGCTATTGCAAAAGCGATGATCATGACCGCCGCTGCCAACCAATGGAAAATTAAAACTGCGTCCTGCTCTGCAGATAATGGAGAAGTGGTGAATACGATCAATATGAAAAAAATGTCGTATGGAGATCTGGTTTGTGGGGCGGCAAAACTACCTGTACCTACGGAAGTAATATTAAAAAATCCCAAAGACTTTAAACTGATCGGCAAAGCAGAAAAGCGTTCTAACCTGAAAGATATCGTTACAGGAAAAACCAAATATGGATTAGATCTGAAAATAGATGGAATGGTGTATGCAGTTACCGAACGTTGCCCTGTATTGGATGGAACATTAGTATCTGTAGATGATAGCGCCGCTAAAAAAGTTCCGGGTGTGTTGAAAGTTGTTTCCTATACAGCTACCGGCGCACCCATGCATGTGAGAGCAGGAGTTGCTGTGATCGCTACTAATATTTGGGCAGCTATGAAAGCAAGAAAATTACTAAACATTACCTGGAATGAAGGCACTCGAAATAATCAAAGCACTGAAGATCTGTTTAAAACTTTTGCAGCAAAGGCAAATGAAAAGCCACAGTTCGAGGTTTTTAAAAAAGGAGATGTAACCAAACTGTCCGGTAAAAATGAAATTACTGCAACTTACTCCGAGCCGTTTCTAGCACATGCTACCATGGAGCCTATGAATTTTATTGCGGCAGTGAACGGAGAAAATTGTGAACTGTGGGGAGGCTTGCAATTGCCGGATTGGGCTGTTGATACTATAGCTAAAGACTGTGGTATAAAAAAAGAAAACATCAAGTTGAATCTTGAGCTGATAGGTGGCGCATTTGGAAGAAGATTGCATTTTGATTTCGCAATAGAAGCTGTGAAGATCGCTCAGCAATTCGATAAGCCGGTAAAACTGGTTTGGGAAAGAACCGATGACACCGAATTTTCTCCTTATCGCCCAGCAAATTATCACTTGCTGAAAGCGAATATTGATAATGGGAAAGTTGCGGCATGGCAGCATCATGTGCTGGGCACTCCTGTTGCATACATGACTGAAGGGCCAGATAGCAAACAAGCTCCTGAAATGGATGGTGCCGACAGCGGCTTTTGTTATAATGTACCAAACATTTACATGGGTTACACAGGCGTTGATTTCAACATCAATCGTGGTTGGTTACGCTCCGTTGATATTTGTGTAAATACTTTTCCCGTTGAAAGTTTTATTGATGAAATAGCGGCGCAACAAAACAAAGACGCGCTGGAGTTTCGTTTGTCAATGTTAGAGGGCAGGTCAGATTTCAAAACCGGCGATGGTCCCGGCACTCTGACACAATCTCCTGCGAGAGTAGCGGGAGTCTTGAAAATGGTAGCTGATAAAATTGGCTGGAAAGAATCACGCAGGCAAAATCATTTTATCGGTTTGGCCACTCATTCTTTCATTTTCGGCAAATCATATGCGGCTCATGCGATTGAAATTGAATTATTGGCACCAAAAAAATTCAGAATAGTCAGAGTAATTGCAGCTATTGACTGCGGTATCGTGATAAATCCTGATGGGGTTCTCAACCAGATGCAGGGTGGACTTGCTTTTGCCTTGACACAGGCATTAAAAGGAGAAATAACCATTAGTAACAGCCGCGTATTACAGGATGGATTTTTTAGTTATGAATTACTTACGTATAATGAAATGCCGCCTGTTGAAATCTATATTATAGATAGCAGGGAGGATCCTGGTGGCGTAGGGGAGGTAGGTTTGCCAACTGTAGCTCCTGCATTATGTAATGCATTGGCGGCCGGCAGGCTATCGTCCAAGAGCATTGCCGATACGTAATGAAGGGTTTACGTGGGTGTAAACGATTTTTATTTATTATTCTCCCGCAATTGGCTGCGATTGAGATGAATCACAATGAGACATGACTGTCCTCATTAATACTGCACCTTGATGTCTATTATATTTGATTATAGAAATTGACAACAACAAAAACGCAATTCTGAAACGTTGTTCTTCCTGTGAAACAAAATAAAAATCCAATCCTGAAAACCTTGTCCATCCTATGAAAGCAAAATAGAAGTCCAATGTCCTGCTGAAGACGTTCCTATGAAATTCCCTGCTTACCAGAGTGGGGATTTTTTTTAATACTGTTTATTAAAATATAAATGCTCTGCCAAATAACTCAACTAAGCGATATTGGTTGAGTTATTGTTTTAGTTATTCCACCAATAAGTAAATTTTAAAACGAAGGCTCTATTGCGTACAAATAAGGGAGCAGAATAATAGTTATCAGTGTACACAAGAAAAATATCCGATGCGGGCCGGTATCTCCATTGCAACCGTGTATTGAGATTAATATTTTTTAATTGGCTATTGTATTGCAGAAAAGTAGTAAAGAATAATTTATTAGTGAATGTAACGTCGATACGGGGGCCGAACAGCCAAAAATCAACAGTGTTCCATGGTTGTGGCAATTCAATGTGATTATAACTGGTACTAAGCGTAATACTAACAAAGGGTTGAAAGCGATAACCAAAATCGCTTATCATGCTCAATAATTTTCCGTCAGCATAGTATCCGCCGTAACGAAGAGAAAAATCGTATGTAAATAATTTTTGCGGCTTTGAAAAAAAAGTTGCTGTGACGGAGTTTGCGTGATGCTTTGTTCCTGCAGCCAATGTGTCTTTACCGCTGTTAGTAGGATCGAATGGTTGCAAAAGTTTTACATAGTCATGTGCGAATAAAATGTCGAAAACACTTTGATCACGCATATTAAAGAAGTAATCCACATAGCTTTCATTATCTGTAGGATGAAAACTTTTATCGAAATAGTCTGAAACACCAATTACGGGACCGTGACTTAATACAGGCCCGCTTAGGGGAAAAAATAGTCTTGATATTTTGGGGTTTACCCTGATGTAATTTTTCCGGGGCACATAACCTACTTCAGCATTGTAATTATTTCCAATTATCTCATGCTCCCATGAGAGTGTCCATTTTCGACTTTTGTGCTGAATGTTTGCGGCGTGAGCAAATTCTCCTTGTTGATTGCCGGGACTGAAAGATTTTAATAGCATTACCTTTCCTGTCCACAGATTGTTAGAAGGTGCAAGGTTGTATTCAAAACCAAAGTTTCGATTGTATAAAGAATATTTAGGTTTACTTGTATCTCTCGACCAATTGTAGTTCAATGACTCTTTGTTTACAAAAATGAATCGAATATTTGAACGTTTGAATATTCTTCGCTGCAAAGCAATCACTGAAAAATTTTGTTTGGGCAAACCTGTTGAATCAACTGTTTTGGTCTGCATATCCATTACTCCTATGCGCCAGTTTTTATTCAGACTTCCGCTTAATCGTGCGCCAAAATTAATGGGCACTCCAAGTCCAATGCGCCGGGAAAAAAATGGCCGGATGTTATCGTAACCAAAATTGGCAAAGAGGTCATTGTTCTCAAGAAAGAATTGCCTTTTTTCAGGGAAAAATAATTCATAGCGATCAAGGTTGGTAACCTGTTTGTCAACTTCAACTTGCGAAAAATCCGGGTTAACGGTAAGATCAAGATTCAAAGAAGACGTGACGGCAATCTTTGCATCGGCGCCAATATCTTTTCTGTAGTGAGCAGAAGTTTTATTTTCATAATCTTTTGTGACGCCTCCCAAAACGTAAGGAATTAAGGAAAGATTGAACCCGGGATCCGGATGGAGCCTGGTCCCATATCAAATCACCCGTGTAAGCAAGTGAAGCTGTTGGGAACTGTCTCGGAACTGGCGTCCATGCTGATTTTTCTGCAGCAGTTATATCAAGCCTGCTAAAATTTACACCCCATTTAGTAATTCCCTTTTTATAGCGCATGGTCTTAAAAGGTATGGCTGCTTCGAATATCCATTTGTCCGGATAATTCTTTACGACAGATATCCATTTGTTATCCCAGTTAAGATCTGCTGAACCGCCATCGTATAGCATGCCATCCCATTGTGCACCCGCGGCATTCGCTCCAAATGTGAAACCGTCTGTAAGATTATTGAAAGGATCAAGAAAGAAAATAAAATTATCGTTTTTGCCAAATACAAAATCGCGGCGCAGTGACTCCACCATGTATGGCTCTTTTCGGGGTAACCAGCATATTGCAATAATGTAAAGGTTCTTATTATCATAGGTCATCTTTACATCCGTCTTTACTGCTGCTTTACTGGTGTCCATCGGCAAAACCATGTAAAAATTTCCTGCTGTTTCTGCCTGTTGCCATGCTAATTCATCCATGGCGCCATCAATGGTTATTTTTCCTGTTGTTTTATGAATGTGAAGTTGGAAACTGCTATTGATCTTCTGTGAAATTGCAAAACAGCCAATGACACATAACAGAAATGTAAAAAGATATTTCAATTATTACAGTTAGTTTTTGGTAAGGGATTACAAGATAATGAATAGCTTGTTTGAAAAATTCCCGCGAATCAAAAAATATTGTTTGCCAGCGTTCGAAACTATTTCTATAAGCTTAAAGGGTAATGTGTCTATATCTTCGCAATATAATTGTACAATGAAAATTATTGAATCAAAATACCTGACAAGCAGCCCATCTTTTGATAAATGCCCTGCACCTAACAGGCCTGAAATTGCTTTTATCGGCAGAAGCAATGTGGGTAAATCGTCGTTGATAAACATGATCTGTAACAACAACAAGCTGGCAAAAACTTCTGGAACTCCGGGAAAAACCCAGCTAATAAATCATTTTGAAATTAAATATTCAGATTCATCAACGAAAAAAGAAATAGCAGCTTATTTGGTTGATCTTCCGGGTTATGGTTTTGCAAAAGTCTCACAAAGAGACCGGAGACGTTGGGAACAAATGATTGAAGGATACATTCGAAAAAGGGAAAACCTTCAAACACTGTTTGTTCTTGTAGACAGCAGGCATAGCCCTCAGAAAATTGACCTGGAATTCATCAATAAGCTTGGAGAATGGCAGATTCCTTTTACAATAGTCTTTACAAAAGTTGACAAAAATAAACCGGCAGCCACAGAAAGAAATGTAAATAAGTTTATGGAGCATCTGCAACAACGATGGGAAAAACCCCCTTATTTTTTTCTTAGCTCAGTTCTCACGAAAGAAGGGAGAGACGATATTATAAATTATATTTGCCAATTGAATTTTTAAAAGCTATAGCCCACTACCGTGTCGAATTTAGAATTTATCAATTATATTGCGGCGAATTAATTCTTAGTTATGAAAGGAATTTTTACCGAAAGGAATTTCGCAATCATGTTATTTATTATGGTATTGATCACTTTTTCCTTTGCCCAGAAGGAGACAAAAAAAATCGAACAACTTTATAATGGTGGTCAGTCATACATGAAAAATTTTCCCACTTTGAAGCCGGATGCAAAAGCTCCCGTTTTCTCTGACCATCAACTAAAACTTACAAAACCCAGTTAATAAAACTTGCTGGCTAACAAATAGCATAACCATTGAAAGAATGGTATATGACTGCACATTTAGAGACTAATTCACGATCTTATTGGCACAACTGCTGCTGGCAAATGCCTCGGGTTTGGCCTTGAATGCAAAGCCCATTCCCAAAATATAACCCATTGCTTCTTTAAGTGCATCATTACTTTTAAAATGCGGATTAGTATTGATGTCCGCATGCACTTCCATTTCTACATTATAAATGGTAAACAGGTTACAAAGCTCATAAGCGATTTCAATGCTTTTTGCCACTTCCAAAAGCATTCTTTCTTTGATCGTAAATTTTTGGCGCGTCTTTTCATTGTGGATAAACATGAACCCTCCGTGCCCTTCACGAAGAAAGACAATCACTGTAGCAAACTCAGTGTCCTGTCCTTTTACCTGTGAATCGGTACCAATGCAAACTTTTAGCTTGAAGCCCTTATCTGATTCCCGTTTTATAGCGTTTTCAACAGCCTGATAAATGGGTAATTCAATCGGGTCGCCATTAAATTTTCTCCATCTCATAAAAAAAGAGGTTTTACTAAGTTATAGAAAAACCTCTTACCAACAAATAGGGCACGGATTAATGTCCGCCTTGGGCGGACAAAAAGGAGTTATTGTTTCACTAATTTTTCAGTCCATTGCTGATCACCATCGGAAAATCGAATCAGGTACATTCCATTGATCATATTATCTGTAGCAATTGTATTCATGCCATTTGACAATTTTCCTTTACTTAATATTTTTCCGTTCAAATCAATCAGAGTATAGTAAAATGCCGAGGGACTTGTTACAGAAATGATTCCATTAGTGACAAAGCTGTTTGCAAGTTTGGGTTTGTAATTGTTACCAGGTTCTTTAATTACTATTGTGTTTGAATAATGATTGCTGTTGTTGTCAAATCTTACATGTAGCCGATAAAGTATGCTGCCGCTTTCCTCCGGCATATACACGTAAGACCGCACGTCACTACCAGGTTGGATCAGGGGGTAAAAATTTTTACCGTCTGTAGATGCTTCGAGTGTTTGCCCGGCAATGGCCTCATCAGCCTGTACACTCCAGTTAAGAATATGTTTGCCATTATTGAAGGTTCCTTTCAATTCCAGCTTGTGTAAGGGCAAAGGGTTGTCAATCGTTTCTCCCTGCACAGAGTATGAGCCAAGAATCGCATAATTGGGGGCATAACTGTTTCCTACTCCTTCGACTTTAAAATAATAAGTACCTGTGTTCAGTGTCGTATCTATAATTACACTTAAAGTGGAGCTTGATGTATAAGTATTTAGAACGTTTTCTGAACTGGTATATAAAGTAACTTTTAAATCAAGATTAGCTCCGGCGTTTCCGGAACCCACATTGAATGGAATTGCACTCAATTGAAAAAGTTTCAGCGATGGAATCGTGAACTTGTAAACATCCTGGTAACTATTTTTTACCAATATACTGCTTGTAGTAAACTGGTTGCTGATAAAGGTTTGATCCGGAGCAGTTGAAAAGGATGCAGGTTGGTAGTCTGACCGGTAAGTAACACCATTTGTTTCTCTTGTAATTATGTCAAGGTCATTTTGATAAACGTTGCAACCTAATGTGCTCTGACCATTATACCACGTCGTAAGATTTCTTGAATAACCAACTCCCATAATCGGCGCCCAACTTTGTTCACCAGTTCCGCTGCCGGAATTATATTCTGAAGTTTTGGCACAACTTGAATTGTAAGAACTCTGATGCCGCAGACCCAATGTATGACCTGCTTCGTGTGATATAGCTTCGGCAATATTTTTTGTATTGTATTTTAAAAGCGCCGAAAAAACAAAACAAGGAGTGTCATCTCCCCATGTAAAAGAATTAACAAAAGAAACGCCACCTGCCGAGCCATACCAATCAGATGTTACGGTAACAATTACCCTCGTTCTTCTATTAGCAGGCGCACTAAAATATTTTGTTGAATCGGTGGTGATATTAATGGTGAAAGGTCGATAGTCTTCTGCCACACGATTGAAAATTTCGGTTATTTGAGAATTTGTAAGACCGGAAGCTCCGCAGTAAATAGGGCCGGTAGCATTCCAGCTTGTTCCAGAAACTGTTTGGCCATCAAAGTCAAGATAAATTACCGCGGCTGCGGATGGATAACTGTTATAAAGAGGTACCTGTGATTTAGCTGCAATAATGCTTAAACACATTGGCAACGCAAGAAGGGATGATCGGATTCGGTTTTTCATACAAGGCGGATTTTCAGGTTCTGCAAAGGATATATTGGTACATGGATTAAGGATTATTCATTTATCAGATCGTAGATTCCTTTCTTTTTGAAATAATACTGGTTGTTTTCTGTTACGATCTCGTAACTATCACCGTGTTTCAGGCTTATTATTCTGCCTAAATATTTTATGGAATTATTTTCGTCAGTTACTCTGGTAAATATCAACCTTGCACCCGGGCGATTGATCAATCCTATTACAATGCTTGTTGATTTTGGTTTGTCGGATTTTGAAATAACCTGGCCGGAGAAGTCGAAGCTTGCACTGATCGGTACATTTACTGATTGGCCAACTTTCGAGTCAAAAAGATTTGAAAAATCAGAAGGGTTAAAGCTTACCTTATCCGGAAGGTCAGCAAACAGTTTCGGCTTATTATAATTTGGCTCGTTAAGCGGTATTTCTTTTTTCTGAAGTTGGGCGAAGCCTGAAATGCTGCTTAGAGCAAGGCAAATGGTCAGTACGGATATACTTAGGTTTTTCATTTGGTAAGATTTACAAACTAATAGGATATTATTTCGGCAGTTGAATTTCTCCAACTCGATCTTCAAGAGGGGACGGATAAACAAAATTTGAAATTAGTGTATCGTATTACAAGTAATTTTTGGAGAAAAAATAAAAATTAAGCCCTTACACTTAGAAAAATTTTCGTAGAATTTCTATTTGTCATTATTTTTTTTACGATACTAATGGTTAATACTGATTGGTTGCAAGCAGTACAAGTGTGCATGCTTCTACAGGCTGAATACCATTTTTTGAAGCGATTCTTGCCAATTCATCATTTTCAGCACCTGGGTTAAAAATTATTCTCTTGGGTTTTAATGAAAGCATGTAGTCATAGTATTCTTTTTGGCGCACCGGGTTAAGATAAAGCGTCACTGTATCTACGTCCTTCCAATCTTTTTTTTCCGTGTCAATAGCTACATTTCCTACTATTCCTCTTCTTTTACCAATAGCAACCACGGGGTGATGATGAGATTGTAACCTTTGCATTGCAAGGTAACTATAGCGGGAAGGATTTTCTGATGCGCCAAGAACCAAAGTCTTTTTTGTCTCATTCATTCTGTAAAATTATTCCGGTGATTTCACTTAAAAACCTTCATAAGGGTTCCTAAAAACCAACTTTCATCAGCTTTGATCATCAGGTCAAGAGTTTTGTCTGCCTGTTTGCCCAACCGCTTGATGCCGCTCATGGTGTCAATGAAAGTTTTTATTTTCTTATCCTTCTTGTCCCCGTCAACTTCTTCCAATTGATCAAGCAGTTTAAGCATAGGATCCAGTTCTCGTTTCTTCCGTTCCTTCACAATTAGTTTTACAACTTTCCAGATATCTTTTTCTGCAGAAAAAAATTCTTTTCGTTCCCCTGTCAAAATCACTCTGTCAACAAGCCCCCAATTAATGAGTTCGCGAATGTTCATATTTGTATTGCCGCGGCTGATGTTGAGTTCTTCCATAATATCATCCTGGGTCATCGGATCCGGGCTAACTAATAAAAGAGCATGAATTTGAGCCATAGTGCGATTGATGCCCCAGTGAGTACCAAAGGCGCCCCAACTGCTTATAAATTGTTGTTTGGCTTCTGTTAATTTCATAGAGCTAAGGTATAACTCGTTTATAAAATTTTCAAAAGTTTTTGAAAAGTTAGTTCAAAATGATTCTCCGTGTGTTTTTTGTATCAATTTCTTCGTTAAGAATGGAAAAGGTTTTAAAAAGGAAATAAGCAGGTTCGATAAAAACTGGCTTCCGAAAAAACGTTGTATCATTCGTCCTGTTCTTAATCGTTGGTCAAATTGTTTTTTCCATTTTTTTATATAGTTCTTCTCCATTTGACTGCGTGAAATTCTGTCTTTAAGAAAAAGATCAATTTGCTCAAAAGCAATTTTACTTGCGTGCAAAGCCATGCTCATACCATTTCCACAAAGCGGAGAGATCATTCCTGCCGCATCCCCGATCATTAGTACATGATCAGTGACCTGTGATTTTCTTTCAAAACTTATCTGTGAAATGGTAAGAGGAGATTCATATAAAATTTCAATTTGCGAGAAAATTTTTTTTAAAAATGGATTTTTTGCCAGGATATTTTTTTCAAGATCCGGAATTGAATTTGCCGATAGGGTGAAATTTTTGGCGGCAGTTAAGTAGCAAAGACAAAACTGATCGTCTTCTATTTGTGAAATTCCACAATATCCATTTTTGAAATTATGCAGACCGATAAGTCCAGCCGGCCAATGGGCTTTTACATGATACTTAACACCCACATAGTTATTGAGTTTGCTGGCTTTTTTTAAGATGAATTTCCTTTTCCATGCTATATCAAGATTGCTTCTTTTGCCAAATGTGCCTGCTGCAATTTTTGATTGAACAATCGACCTCGCATACGTGGTATGGAATATATCATTTTCAAAATTTACGTCGCTAACTTTTGTTTCTTCCATTACTTCAACACCGTTTTGCTTTGCGAGATTAAATAATGAGAAGTCGAATTTAAACCTGCTGATCCCAAATCCTCCCAATTGAAGATTTTGCTGCAACTGTTTCCCGTTTGGGGCTGTTACCACCAGCTTTTTTATAACTGGTAAATTCATCTGGCTTAAAGGAACACCCAATTCTTCTAAAAAATTCCAGCTTTCAAAACTGATATACTCGCCGCAAACTTTGTGAAAAGGGTATTTTTCTTTTTCGAACAAAATAGTTTTATAACCGGCCCTTGCACATTGGATGCTAAGTGCAAGACCTGCAAGACCGCCGCCAATAATGGCTACATCATATAGTTTTCGTTCCTGCATTTGTATATATGAGTAACCAACGGAATGCCCATTTCCATTCCAGACTGACATTATCTATCGACGAGTGGTGTGAGAATATTTCTAATTCCTTTCTTTTAAACCCTCTCAGGACGCTTAGCGGAGCATCATTTTTTACCAAATAATTTTTTGAAAATAATTTAGTCAGCCATTTGATTGAATAGTAAGCAAAAGGATGGCGGTGCAGATCGTTGACAAAAAAGCCAATAACTGAATTCTCCTTCATCCATTTCAAAATTTCCATTACTTCTGTGTCTGCAAAATGGTGTGTAAAGAGAGAGCAAAAAATAATGTCAGGTTTTCTTTTAAACTGCATCAGTTTATAGTCTGAAGCAAAAAACCGAATATTTTTATTAGACCTTTTTGATTTAGCAAATTCAATGCAGTGTGGATTTATATCTACGCCCAATAGGTCAACCGGAATTTTATGCCTGTTAAAATATGTTTCTGCTACTCTTAAATTGTCTCCACCACCACAACCTATTTCACAAATGGAAATTTTTAACCTGTTTTGATTTCCGATGTTTCCGGAAAAGCTTTTAAAACCATCGATAGTAATTTTATGCCCACCGAGATGCCGATTTATAAAATCAAGCTCTCTCATATTTTGTTTGATATCTTCAAACGGAATGTCGGTTCTGTCGAGTAATTCCTTTTCGTATGATCTTTTTGAAAAGTCCAAGATGATTGAGCTTTTTTTGTTTCATTATATCGGAAAAAAAATATGATAGTGGCTTGTAGTCAAAAATTTTATGCAAATAAAAAAATCCTCTCATAGTGAGAGGATTTGCAATAACAAAGATGTATACTCAATAACGATTAATAATCCTTGTTGTAACCGCCGCCGCCGCCACGATTGTAGCCGCCACCTTTATTGTAGCCGCCGCCACCTTTGTTGTAGCCACCACCGCCGCCGCCAAAGCTGCGTTTTTTAAATCCGCCGCCTCCGCCGCCTTCCTGCTTAGGTCGGCTTTCATTGACGACTAAATTACGGCCTTCAATCTCCGTACCGTTAAGTTGCGCAATAGCAGCTTGCGCTTCTTCGTTGTTAGCCATTTCAACAAATCCAAATCCTTTGCTGCGTTGAGTGAATTTGTCGGTAACAATTTTGGCTGAGGTTACTTCGCCAAATGGTGCAAACAAGTTGGCCAGGTCCTGATCTTTCAGACCCCAACTAAGATTTCCTACGTAAATGTTCATTTGTGAGATAATTTAAAAAAAAAATAAGTGCCAACAGTAAAACAATGAGCCAATGAACATTTACCGAAACGTTCAAGGAAATTGTACAACTGAAAAGAACACCAAAACAATACAAAATAAGGATAATTAATTTACATTATAAAAAAAGCCTTTTATTTTGCCAATTGCTTTCACAAATATTTATTTCTGAACACTTTACTCTTTCTAAAGGCCGTTTGAATCGCGTGCATGGGATCGAGAGCGGGTTAACCAGACCAACAATAAACAAAAAACCGCCCCGCGCAGGCGGTCATAAATAATATATTTTTCTGTAAGTATTCTATTCTGATACTACTTCAAAATCGACATCGGTTGATTTTCCATTTCCAAAATCAATATGGGCTTTGTAAGTACCGAGTTCCTTCACTTCATCAGGAAGGGTTATTTTTTTACGGTCGATTTCATATCCTTTTTGATCGCGAATAGCTCGGCCTATCTGCAGGCTTGTGACACTGCCGAAGATTTTACCACTGGTGCCTGATTTGGCCCCGATTTTCAAAGGTGCTTCATTTAATTTGGCGATGACGCTGTTTATTCCTGCCAGCATCACTTCTTCTTTTTTCCTCGCTACTTTCATCTTCTCTTCCAGTTGTTTCATATTTCCCGCACTGGCTTCTATAGCTAATTTACGGGGCAGAAGAAAATTGCGGGCATAGCCATTACGAACTTTGACAATTTCGTTAACACCGCCCAAATTGTCTATGTCTTGTATTAATATTACTTCCATGACTTTTTGATTTATTACCAGTAAGATTTCTTACCCCGTATAAAATGAGTTTACTTTAAAAGGTCAGTTACATAAGGCAGTAATGACATTTGCCTGGCTTTCTTTACCGCATCAGAAACCTTACGCTGATATTTCAGGCTGTTTCCTGTGAGTCGACGAGGTAATAATTTGCCCTGCTCATTTAAGAATTTTTTCAGAAACTCCACGTCTTTATAATCTATATAGCGAATATGATATTTCTTAAAACGGCAGTATTTTTTAACCCTTTTGTCGGTCTTAATAGCGGTTAGATACTTTATCTCATTTGATTTTGCCATCGTTTATGCCTCCACTACTTTTTCAGTCCCTGTTGGTACACCACTTCTCTTTTTTTCATTGTACTCGACGGCGTATTTATCGAGTTTGGTGATAAGGTGACGAAGAACATTTTCATCACGAAGGAGTTGCACTTTCAATTTTTCATTAAAATCAGACGGTGCAGTATACTGTAGAACCCAGTATAAGCCTGTGGTTTTTTTCTGAATCGGATAGGCAAGTGATTTTAATCCCCAGGCATTTTCGGCTACTATCGAGCCTCCGTCGTCTTTAATAAAGGTTGCATATTTCCTTTGCTCAGCTTTAAAATCTTCATCGCTGAGAACCGGAGTAAAAATCACCATTAATTCGTAGTTGTTCATTAAACGATTTTTAATTTAATAATCGGGTTTACCCAGTGGACACCCCGACGGGTCGGGGAGAATCTGCCGAAACAGATTTGGGGTCGCAAAGATAGGGGATTGGCGTCAGATGTCAGAGCGATGACAGCATTTTTTTGAATGCCTTTTATAAAAGCTTCCATCTGCCCGCATTTACTAGCAGCACGATGACGCGAAATTATCCATATGAGGTTAATAGTCCTTCACGGCGATGATGCTTTCCAAATACATTTTCTGCCTGTGATAGACGATGGCATAACCATTATTCAAAAGTAATTGCTGGTATTGTGGGCTGGCATACAAAAAATAGACCTGGCGGGGAAATCGGGTGCAGGAAGCCTCCAATTTTTTCAAAAAGTTGTTTAATACATCTTCATTAAAGGGGTTGAACATAAAGAAAACAGAGTCATTTGAATTAATTTCATGCTGCTCAACATTTTCATTTATTACCTGCCACTGGATATTTGGAAATTCCAGTTCTTTTTTTTCATGTTGCAAATTGCCTGCTCACACAATTCTTTGGCGAAATCAATGCCTGTAATGTTTGTGAATTCAAAATAGGGAGCGACCATCATCATCCTTCCCTTGCCACAACCCAGGTCAATAATTGAAGTGTTATCAGAGATTTTTTTAAAGGCATCAAAAAGTTTTTCGAGCATATAAAAACTAACCGGTTCATACCTCGAGCTTTCTTTTATTTCTCCATTAATAATTGTCAGTTTTTTTAACTCAATCGGGCCAAATGTACCGGAACCGTACTTTAATGACCCACGGATATTATCGTATACCATAAAAAAAGCCATCCATATATTCCAGTTAATGGCAACATACCAGAAGTGCAATATGTATTTCCATACAATTTTCATTCAGAGTTTTGGGAACATTCACTCAGCCGAAGATCAATTATTCTTAGTTGCAGGCTCTTTTGCCCGTTCCACTCGTTTTCGTCTATCTTAAAAACAATATCCAGGGGTTGTTTCATTTGCAGTAAAGGGAGTTTATCTGCCATTCCAAAACCAATGCCAGTAAAGATGATATTGTCCTGCCGCAGGGAAAAACGAAGATGTTGTTCTTTTAGGATTTTAGAATAACCGGAATCAAAAACATTTTTTGCGAGAAAATGTGGTCTTAGATTTTCCGGACCAAACGGCTCCATTTGCGAAATAATATTATAAAAGGACCATGTGATGTCTTTAAATTTTATTTCACCGTCAATTATGATCTCTGGAAACAACAACTCCGGAGAAATGGTAGTTGAAACTATCTCTTCAAATTGATTTTTGAAAGCCTCGATTTTGTCAATTTCAATCGTTATGCCGGCAGCGGCAAAATGACCTCCGTAACCCAATAAATGCTCTCTGCATCCATGAATGGCTTCGTACAAATTAAAACCGGGAACACTCCGTGCGCTGCCGGTAGCATATTCTCCCGATTGTGTAAGAACAACCGTTGGCCTGTAATAATGTTCAATAAGTCTTGAAGCCACAATGCCCACTACGCCTTTGTGCCAGTGGGGCTGAAATAAAACCGTTGATTTTTTATTAATTAAAAATTCGTCTCCTTTGATGAGCGCTAAGGCTTCATCAGTTATATTGCCATCTGCTTCTTTTCTATCTGCGTTATCGCTATGCAACATTTCTGCATAATGAAGTGCTTTTTCAAAGTTTTCTGACACAAACATTAAAACAGCTTTCCTGGCATCATCCATTCGCCCGGCGGCATTTACCCGTGGAGCGATCATAAATACGAGATTGTTGATATGAATCTTTTTTGTCAGTCCACTTAAATGTGCCAATGCCTTGATTCCATTATTCGGGTCTTCGTTTGCTTTTTTTAGACCATAAAAAGCAAGGATTCGGTTTTCATCGGTGATGGGAACAATATCCGCCGCAATTGCAGTGGCTACAAGGTCTAAGAATTCAAACGGCATTTCATCCGGCAGATTTAATTTCTGTGTTAGTGCAGTAATTAATTTAAAGCCCACTCCGCAGCCACATAACTCTTTGTACGGGTAGGCGCAATTTTTTTGCTTGGGGTTTAAAATAGCAACAGCTTCTGGAAGTGTAGCATCCGGTAAATGGTGATCACAGATAATAAAATCAATTCCCAGTTCCCTGGCATAGGCAACTAATTCGACCGATTTGATACCGCAGTCAAGCGAGATGACAAGTGTGAAACCATTTTTCTTAGCGAAATCAATTCCTGCCTTACTCACACCGTACCCTTCTCTATAGCGGTTAGGAATGTAGAAATCAAGATTTGAATGAAGCTTCCGAAGAAATTGGTACATACAGGCTACTGAAGTAGTTCCATCCACATCATAGTCGCCATATACAAGAATTTTCTCCTGTGTCTCAATAGCTGTGATAATTCTGCCGACTGCTTTATCCATATCCTTCATCAGCCATGGATCATGAAGGTTGGTGAGTTGTGGTCTGTAAAAATTCTTTGCCTGGTCGAAGGTTTCAATATTTCGCTGGACAAGGATTTTGCAAATGGAGGGATGAATTTTGAGACATTCTTGTAGTTGAGTGACTTTCGCCTGATCCGCTTTCAATATGGTCCAACGCTTTTGCATTTGGCTTTGTCCTAAAACAAATTTCTAATTTAATATTTTCTATCCGTAACAAAGTTTACAAGATTTTCAAGTCCTTTTCTATACGCATTGTCAGAAAATTCCTGCAGAATACTTATTGATTTTTGTTTGAAATCATTCATTTTCTTTTCAGCATAACTTATCCCTCCCGTTTCAATCACGCTTTCGATAACGTATTGGACCTTCCTTTTATCATTATTCTCATTCTTTACGATAAAAATAATTTTTCGCCTGGTGTTACGATCCGTGTTATTTAATGTATAAATCAAGGGAAGCGTTAATTTTTTTTCCTTGATATCGTTCCCTGTTGGTTTACCGACATTGTCGCTACTATAGTCAAAAAGATCGTCCTTTATCTGGAATGCCATTCCCGCGTTTTCACCAAATAAACTCATTTTTTCGCTTAAACCGATGTCATTGGTAGTTGACCAGGCACCTGCGGCGCAGGCCGAGGCGACCAGAGATGCTGTTTTGTTTCGGATAATTTCATAATAAATATCCTCTTTTAGGTTCAAATTCCGGGCTTTCTCAAGTTGCAGTAATTCTCCTTCGCTCATTTTTCTTACAGCATCGGAAAGTATATGCAGCACTTTATAATCATTATGATCAAGAGAAAGTAGCAAACCTTTGGCAAGGAGATAATCGCCGATAAGCACTGTCGCTTTAGCCTTCCACAGCGCATACACAGAAAAAAAACCTCTTCTTTCCATTGAATCATCCACTACATCATCATGCATCAAGGTAGCTGTGTGCAGGACTTCCACAAGGGATGCAGCCCTGTAGGTGGATTCATTGACCTCACCGCAAAGTTTTGCACATAAAAAAACGAACATGGGCCTCAGCTGTTTCCCCTTCCTTTTTACGACGTATCTCATGATGCGGTCAAGCATCGGAGCCTGGCTGCTAACCGCATTTTTGAATTTTGTTTCAAAGGTTTTCAATTCATTTTCTATAAGATCAACAGGTAAAGTCATAATTAAAAGCGGCAATTTACATTTCTAAAAGGATAACCGGTTAAAGTATTTGACAGTACGACAGAGCTTCGTTTCAAGTATTGTATCGATTATGGCAAAAATTTTAAAATTTGATATTTACTTATCAGTTTATATTTTTGCCTACGATTAGGACATTGTTGTTTTCAATAAATTTTAATTCTTAGTTATGGCAAGCAAAAAGTACACATTGTTAGCAGGCTTATGTTGCCTGTTATTTTCTTCTGCATTTTCGCAAGGACAGATTAGATCTTATGAAGATTCATCTGTAATTCCCACCAAAAGAATGCCTCAGCATACTGAGTTTTTAAATGGCACCTACAATTTCCCAGCCAAGCCACGTAACCAATGGGAAATTGGAATTAAGGGCGGACTTTCAACCATTTCTGGTGATGTTAGGTCCAGAATTCCAAGCGGCGGCTTTGGAATTCATGTAAGAAAGGCGTTTGGCTATGTATTTTCAATGAGACTTGAATACGACTGGCTAAACGCAAGAGGGCTAAACTTCGCCGGTTCAGGGGGCTGGAAGCGTAATCCTGTGTTGTCACAGATTTATTCTTACCCGGCTAGTCAAGGGGGCGGTTACATTGAGGATGTTATTTTTTATAATTATAAGACAAACATCCAGGATCTTGGCCTTCATGGAGTCGTTACCTTGAACAATATTCGTTTTCACAAAGCAAAAACCGGTTTGAATTTTTACGCATTTGGAGGTATAGCTGCTGTCACTTATTTCGCCAAGTATGATGCCCTAAATGCAAGTGGTCAACCTTATAATTTTAGTGGTATCACTTCCGCAACATACTCGAATAGAAAAGATGCATTGAAAGCTTTGAAGGATTTATTAGATAAAAAATATGAAACTGCAGCAGAGCAGGATCCTCTACAGCCTAAATTAGGGGATAGGCCATTTAAAGTTGCATTTGAAGTTGGTGCGGGAATGGAATTCAAAATAAACAATCGCTTTAATATAGCTATCGAAGATAAATTCACGGCACCTAAAACCGACCTGTTAGATGGTCAGCAATGGCAAGAAAATTATTCTTTAGTAAATCCTTCTCAGATAGCACAAAGTCGTGACTATGATGCTTACAACTTTGCAAGCATTGGCCTTAATGTAAATCTTGGTGCAAAATCTGTTGAACCTCTTTGGTGGGTAAATCCTTTGGATTATGCGTATAGCGAAATCCGCAAGCCAAAGCTGATGATTATGCCGAAGCCCATATTGCCTGATGCAGATGGTGATGGTGTTACAGACCAATTTGACCAGGAACAAACTCCTCAGGGATGCCCGGTTGATACACACGGTGTAAGTTTGGATACTGATGGTGACGGAGTTCCTGATTGTAAGGATAAGGAAAAAATCACTCCAACTATTTGCCAGCCTGTAGATGCTGATGGTGTTGGTAAGTGTCCATGTCCGGATTCAAGTTGCTTTGAGCCTTATTTAAATAGAATGGGTAATAATGATTGTGAAACTAAGTTAGGAGCATTACCGAGTGTTACGTTTACTGGCAGATCAGTTAGTTTAAACAAAGATGCTCAAAGTTTGCTCGCGACTGTTGGCTCACGTATGCGCAATAATCCTGAATGTAAAGTAGTAGTAATTGGTTATTGTAATTCCACAAAACAAGAACAGCAACTTAGCTGGGATAGAGTTAACTCGGTTATCAATTACCTGGTAGAAAAAGAAGGAATTAGTTCAGACAGGTTTATCTTCCAATATGGACAAGAAGGCGGTGATTGCAATACTGTTGATTTGCGTGGTGCGGCAACTGGAGAAGAAGGTCCAAACACAGTACCTGCTCCTCACCCGAATTTGAGAAGAACTAAATAAGTGTACATTTTGCTGATAGATAAAAACCCTCCAAACAGGAGGGTTTTTTATTTTTTGGGTATTACAAAAATCTTAACTAAGTGCTTTTGGAGAACTATATTTTTTATAAAAGATTTGCATTAATCAGTTAACTTTGCCCCCCTTTATGCGAATTGCTTTTATTTTATCGTTTGTTATCCTTTTGGGAAGCTGTCATGGCATTAATAAAATTCTTAAAAGCAAGGATGCCGGGTATAAACTTAGGATGGCAGAAAAATTCTATGTACAAAAGAAATACAATTTTGCTTACCAGCTTTTTGAAGATGTTGTTCCCTACTACAAGACAGGTAAAGAATTTGAAGACATTTACTATAAAATGGCCTATAGCACATATTATCAAAGGGACTATCTAAATGCTGAAAATTTTTTCAAGACCTATTTAGAACTTTTCCCTAATAGTGCAAGGGCGGAAGAAATGGACTATATGAGGGCCTATTGCTATTTTAAACAATCACCAAAGCCGCAACTTGATCAAACCAATACAATAAAAGCGATCGGAATGATGCAAAGCTTTATAAACTCACATCCGGGTTCAGCCCGTATAAAAGATGCTAATGAGATCATTGATATATGCAATCATAAACTGGAAACAAAAGATTACAAGTCCGCACAGCTTTATTATGATCTAGGCCAATTCAGAGCAGCGGCAGTGGCTTTTGGAGAAGTATTGAACAATTACCCGGAATCGGACAATGCTGATCAATACAAGCTTATGGCTATAAAATCTTACTATCGTTTTGCAGAATTGAGCGTAGAAGATAAAAAGGAGGAAAGGTTTGATAAAGTAATTAATGAATGCAATGACTTTTCCGATCGTTTTCCAAATAGTAAGTTTTCAAAAGATGTAGAACATTATTTAAATTTGTCACAAACTAATATTAAAAATTTATCCAATGAGCAAACTAAGACGTCAACTTAGCTCTGGTACGGTAAACATTGTAGAAACAAAAAACCTTAGTGATATTAAGGAAAAAACGGGCAATTTGTATGAATCTATTTCCATAGTTGGAAAAAGAGCCAACCAAATCAATATTTCGCTAAAGGAGGAATTGCATAATAAGCTTGAGGAATTTGCCAGCCATACAGATAGCCTCGAAGAAATCCATGAAAATAAAGAGCAGATTGAAATATCAAGAGCTTATGAGCGTATGCCCAATCCTGCTTTGTTGGCTACCCAGGAGTTTCTTGATGATAAGATTTATTTCCGCAAAGGGGAAGATGATCTTTTCAGTTAACCACAATAAAGTGAACACGCATTATAATTTATTTGAACGTCCCATATATCGGGACGTTTTATTTTTGCGTTAATGGCATGAAAAAGGGCCGACTCGTGTTTTGCTGATAAACTTAGATTATCATAATTGTGGCTCACTTACTATGCTAAAAGGGAAAAAAATATTAATTGGGATAACTGGTAGTATTGCTGCTTACAAAATCGTCTACCTGGTACGCCTATTGGTAAAAGCAGAAGCGGAAGTGAAGATAGCATTGACGCCAGCTGCGAAGGATTTTGTTTCAGTGCTTACCTTATCTACACTTTCAAAAAACCCTGTGCTTAGTGAGTTATTTAGTGAGGAAACATGGGCAAATCATGTAATGCTGGGTAGGTGGGCTGATGTGATGATTATTGCTCCACTCAGCTGTAACACGCTGGCTAAGATGGCTCACGGTCTTTGCGACAACTTATTACTTGCTGTGTATCTGTCAGCTACTTGCCCTGTGGTGGTTGCGCCTGCAATGGATGAAGATATGTGGAATCATTCTTCAACAAAGGAAAATTTAGAAAAAATTGAATCTTTTGGTAATAAAATCATTCCGGTAAATAAAGGAGAATTGGCGAGCGGATTATTTGGTGATGGTCGTATGGCAGAGCCGGAAGAGATTATTCAGTTTGTTGTTGATAATTTTTTTTTGACTAAAACATTGGCCGGTAAAAAAGCGTTTGTATCTGCAGGGCCAACATATGAACCCCTGGATCCTGTTCGCTTTATCGGAAATCATTCAAGTGGCAAAATGGGCGTAGCTATTGCAACGGAATTGTATAAGAGAGGAGCAGAAGTCACTTTAGTTACCGGCCCCATTCATATCGGTCCCCCAAACGGAATCAAACTAATAAAAGTAACTACTGCAAAAGAAATGTATGAGGCTTCTATAAACTCGTTTAAAAATGCTGACATTGGAATTATGGCAGCCGCTGTAGCAGACTATACACCGAAGGAGCAGGCAAAGCAAAAAATTAAAAAGACCGAAAAAAAAATAGTATTGGAATTAACGCAAACTCCGGATATTTTGAAAGCTTTAGGTGAACAGAAAAACAGTAAACAGGTGCTTGTAGGATTTGCCCTGGAAACAACTGATGAAAGAAAGAACGCTTTAAAAAAGCTGAAAAGTAAAAACGCCGACCTTATTGTTTTAAATTCTTTAAATGATAAAGGTGCCGGATTTGGAAAAGATACAAACAAGATAACTATTTTTGAAAAGAGCGGAAAAGAGTTTCGGTTTAAGACCAAACCCAAGCAGCAAGTAGCTAAAGATATTGTCGATACCATAATTCAATTATTCTATGCATAGAAAAGCCCTGGTTTTTATATTCCTAATTTCATCTGCTTTCGCAAGCAATTCGCAGGAACTACAGGCACGTATATCGGTATTGGCAGAAAAAGTCAGTACGCAGGTTGATAAAAAAGTGTTTCAGACTTTGCAATCCACTTTGAATAATTTTATCAATAATCGAAAATGGACTAACGATAATTTTCAGGTAAGTGAAAAGATTAATTGCAGCTTCCTGATAAATATCCAAAAAGAGCTTGGAGATAATGCCTATAGTGCTACATTAACAGTACAGGCAGCCAGGCCTGTTTATAATACAACTTATGAATCTCCGTTGATAAATTTTCAGGATATTAATCTTACTTTTCGGTATATAGAATTTCAACCATTGGAATTCAATGAAAACCGAATACAGGGCTCGGATCCTGAAGCCGCGAATCTCACGGCTACTTTGGCTTACTACGCATATATCATTTTAGGAATGGATTACGATTCCTATTCATTACGAGGAGGTGATATCTATTTTCGAAAAGCATGGAATATTGTAAATAATGCGCCGGAGGGCAGAGATATATCCGGTTGGAAACAGTTTGATGGTTTGCGCAATCGTTATTTTCTTGCTGAGAATATCAATAACAGCCGTTTTGCCTTAATGCATGATGCTATTTATACTTATTATCGGACAGGGCTTGACAATTTTTATGATAAGGAAGATGAAGCAAGAAATGGTATGTTAAATTGTCTTAATTACCTTACCAGGATTAATACAGATAATCCAAATTCCATGCTGATACCATTTTTTTTCCAGGGAAAAAGCTCGGAGCTGGTAAAAATATTCAGTAAGGCAAACCCTGATGTGCGAAAACGAGCAAGAGATTTATTGGAGAAACTCGATGTTACAAATACTAATGCCTATAAGGAATTGAAATGAGATTTTTTGTCGGATTATTTTTTCTTTTCTTGATTTTTTCTTGTTCTCATAAAACTCGGGAAAAATCCATTTTATCGGAAAATAAAATGAAGGAAGTAATGTGGGACATGATTCGTGCGGATCAGTATGTTTCGGGCTATTTAGTAAGAGATTCTACAAAAAGCAAGAAAGACGAGTCTGTAAAATTATACGAAGAGATTTTTCATATTCATGGAATAACAAAAGAACAGTTCAAAAAAAGTCTTGATTATTATAGTGCACAACCTGATCGGCTAAAGCCTATTTTAGATTCACTTGGTAAAAGACAAAATGCTTTCTCATCTCCTTCTGGTTATCCCACACCTGTTGAGCCAGCGCATAAACTCGTAACTGATTCGATGACCAAAAAAGCTCGTATAAAACATCCGTCTAAGTAATAACTACAAGTTTTCATAATTTTAATGTCATAATGATTTATGAAAAAGATTGTATTAAATGCGGATGAAGCCGTTAAGGATATTACTGATGGGGCTGTGATCATGTTAGGTGGGTTTGGCCTTTGCGGCATTCCTGAAAATTGCATTGCTGCCTTGGTCAGAAAAAATGTAAAAGATCTTACCTGTATTTCAAATAATGCCGGTGTGGATGATTTTGGAATTGGACTCATGCTCCAAAAAAGGCAGGTTAAAAAGATGATTTCTTCTTATGTGGGTGAAAATGCAGAATTTGAACGACAACTATTAAGTGGTGAATTAGAAGTTGAGTTAATACCACAGGGAACTCTCGCCACACGTTGTCTTGCGGCCGGGTACGGCATGCCTGCAATTTACACACCGGCTGGAATAGGGACAGAAGTTGCTGAAGGGAAAGAAGTACGAAATTTCAAAGGGAAAGATTATTTACTCGAATATGCTTTTAATGCTGATTATGCTATAGTAAAGGCATGGAAGGGAGATACAAATGGGAATCTGATATACAGGGAAACGGCCAGAAATTTTAATCCCCTGATGGCAATGGCCGGTAAGATAACAATTGCAGAAGTAGAAAATTTGGTTTCTCCGAGTGAGCTTGATCCTGACTTTATTCATACACCCGGAATTTACGTGCATAGAATTTTCCAGGGAAAGAATTATGAAAAAAGAATTGAACAACGAACAGTTCGAAAAGTAAAATAATTGAGTAACCTTTCTTATCAACAATAAAAGGTAATATAAATGCCGTTAACAAAAGAACAAATAGCACAAAGGATAGCAAGAGAATTAAAAGATGGCTATTATGTGAACCTCGGTATTGGCATCCCGACATTGGTTGCAAATTATATTTCGCAAGGAATCGAAGTGGTTTTGCAAAGTGAAAATGGTTTATTGGGCATTGGACCATTTCCGGAAGAAGGCGAGGAAGACCCTGATCTGATTAATGCAGGTAAGCAAACGATCACAACTGTTCCCGGCTCTGTTTTTTTTGACTCTGCAATGAGTTTTGGAATGATACGTGCTGGCAAAGTCGATCTGACCGTATTGGGAGCAATGGAAATAAGTGAAAACGGTGACATTGCTAACTGGAAAATTCCAGGCAAAATGGTAAAAGGAATGGGAGGTGCTATGGACCTGGTAGCAAGTGCACAGAATATCATTGTGGCAATGATGCATACCAATGCGAAAGGTCAATCAAAATTGCTATCACATTGCACACTGCCATTAACAGGTACAAGATGTGTGAAAAGAATTGTAACTGATCTGGCTGTCGTAGATGTGACTGACCAGGGATTTAAATTAATAGAGAGGGCACCGGGCATGAGTGTAGAAGAAATAAAAACAAAAACGGAAGGAAAACTAATAGTTGAAGGAGAAATCCCCGAAATGAAATTTTACATCTGATGACAGAATTAATCGATCAGGTTATTTTTTACTGCGAAGAAAACGAGACCTGCGGTGTTTTTGCTTCCAAAACGTTCCATTAATCTGTCTTTAATCGCTTCCACGGTTCTCGGACTGATTTCCATTTTCTGAGCAATTTCCTGGGCTGTGAACTCCATACATATATATCGCAGAACATCTTTCTCTTTTTCACTTAAAGTGATTTCACTGTTTAAAGAGGGAACGACCTTTTGCCTGGCATGCGAGCGCTTTAATAAAATGCGGTTTACGAAATTATTAAGATAATACCCTTTCTCATGTACTTCCATAATGGCTCTGCGGATCTCCATTGGTTCCGCATTTTTAAGTAAATAACCATTTGCGCCATTTTCCATTAAATGATAAACGAACCGTTCGTCTTCATACATACTCAGTACGATTACATAAATATTTGGATAGAGCTTGCTAACGGCTTTGGTAGTTTCAATTCCATCTTTACCCGGCATGCGAAGATCCATCAGTATAACATCCGGCTGAGCTTCCGGAATGCCGGCGAGCAATTCATCGCCATTTTCAGCTTCTAAAACAAACTTAATATTAGTGTATGGACGAAGAGAAAGAACTACCCCTTTCCTGAAGATTTTATGATCGTCTGCGATGGCAACTTTAATGATTCCCATAGTTATCAGATATGCTGTAAAGGTAGCAATTAAAATGGTCAGGGTTCGTAGGGATCTTCTTTTGGAAGCTCCAAAGTGATCTTATAATAAGTTTGGGAGATATCTTTTTCAAAATTAATATTACCATGAACAACCCGTAAACGGCTGCTGATATTTTTTAGACCTAATCCAATGTTGCTTTTGGTTAATTTTTCAAAATCGGACTGCACAATTCCTCTTCCATCGTGATGAATGCGTAAATAAAATTTATCCCCGTGCACATTTTGAGTAAGATGAATGAAACTTGAGTTACTGTGTTTTAAAATATTATTGATCAGTTCCTGAATGATACGGAAAACGACCAGCTCTTTTTCCGGTTTCAACCTATCACTGTAATCATGAAAGCGGCTGCTGGCATTAATGGTTCCTGATCCACTTATTTTTTGGAAAAGATCATTTACGGCAGATTCAAGACCAAAATTTTTCAGAGTGGGAGGCATCAGGCTATGGCTGATATTGCGTATCAATTGAATCGTATCATCAATGATTTGCCTCGCCTGGAAGATAGATTGTAGTTGTGTTCCCTTGTCCTGGTTAACTAAATTCTCATTGAGATAAAGTCTTGCTGTAGCTAATAAAGGCCCTGCATCATCATGCAAATCAGCAGCAAGACGCTGCCTTTCTTCTTCCTGTAGTTTGATGGACGCAGTCAGCATCATTTTTTGCTGTTCAATTTCCATTTTCTGTAACTGACTTTGGTACCGAATAACCTTACGTTGATGAAAAATTATAAAAAGTATAAGGCCGATTACAAGCACCAGCATTCCTAAGGTGCCTAAAAAAAGCACGAGGGAAATTTGAGAAGTATTGGTGGCTTGAAGGAAAAACATAGAGGTTATGTGGTTATTTAAAATCTAGATATGGAAGCGATGATTTTTTTTCGGGTGGTCGTTTTGAATGAACAATTATTCCAATCACAAAAAATATATCCTTAATAATGTAAAAAACATACGTTAAGAATAAGAATTTTGCTAGTTCTCTTATTGTAACTGTATCCGCATAAATATAGATAAAGAAAGTTCCCGCTAAATAAACAACCATTCCAATGATAATCCAAAAGCGATAGTCGTTGTTAATAAAGGTGACTTTTGGGTCGTTCAACATTTCGTAAAAGGAATAGAATGAAAATATCAGAATAATTATTGTCTCAATGCCAATCGAAACAGAGTCTAATTCGTTTACTTTTACTGTTAGAGTATATATCGTAAAAAAAATATAAAACAGAATAGAAGTAACTAGTAGAACTTGTTTAATCAATTTTTTTTGCATGCCGAGCCAAAGAAATACTGCAAAAAAACTGTATTCAACAAGGATGAAAAGACTATAAGAATAATGCTGAAGCCTTTCAGGGAAAAATTCTGATGCAAATAAAATCAGGGGTAATAATAACCCACATATACAAAGAATCCAAAGACTTTTATTTGTCTTGCTTTTTCTAAAAAGAAGAAAAAAAACTAGAATAGGAAGAAGATCAATATAGGTGGCGGTATAATATAAGAAATGTTTTATAAATAAAAAGTTTTTCTATAGTTCGGAATCTTTTCCAAATATAGAAAAACCTTGAGTAAAGAAATAGTTTTAAGTTATTATTCTTCGCCCCAACTAATCGAACCACCACCATCTTCTATCCAGATGATTTTTTGTGTTTTTTTCATACTTAATACATTTAGAGGGTTTAGCATCAATTATTGTGTAAAAATTGCGTTAACTGCCTCCGTTCTCAATAGGTACTAATCTTTCAACCTGCTAGCGATTTCCTTGAAATGTACTACGGTAAATGATTTTAGCCGAATTATCTTAGGAAACATACTTTTTAAAAAGGGTTGTTTTACTAAGTAATTATAGTAAATTTACTATTGTAAAATCAATAAAAATTACTGAGAAATCTACGTCTAACAATGGTTATTAACAGGTGTGAAGAAGAAATTGAGTCCACCTAGAATTAGAGAGTCAGGGAGAGAGTTTCGCAAAGAACATTGTATACGTTGCTTAGTATCTCGGCTTTAGGAATATTTTATTGAGCCCTATGAACTCAAAGCTATATTTCACATGATAATTTCACAATAGTAATAGCGCAGGTTTTTTTAAACCAGTCTTCCCGAAAAATATTTATCATCAATATTTAGAATTATTCTTAGTAATATTACGGTTTGTTTTTAGGAATAACACGTTAGATAGTTTGTCTTTCAAAAACTAACAATTTGAAAACCAATTATGGTAACGGTAACATTAGGATAACTGAAAAGAGTTATTTTCGTTATAATATATATTGAATCACCCATTAAATTGAGTTGAAGACCAAATTATGACTGCCCAGCAAATCCGTGTTGCAATCGCCGATGATCATAAAATTTTCAGAGATGGAATTAAGATGGCCTTGAGGGATAGAGAATATCTTAAAATTCTTTGGGAAGCGGAAGATGGTAAAGACCTCATGCATAAACTGCAACTAAAACAGCCCGACGTTTTATTAATGGATATCAGGATGCCTGAAGTGGACGGTATTAATGCCATCGGCATGATAAGAAAAGAATACGACGGAATTAAGATCATTGTTCTTACGATGTATGATGACCAGGAAATGATCACAAAGATGATGGAAATGGGTGCTAATGCTTATCTTACCAAGACTACAGATCCGGAAGAAATCTACCAGGCTATTATTACTTGCATGAATGATGACTTTTATTTTAATGATCTTGTAAATAAAGCTGTACTTCTGAAACTGCAGCATAAAAAAACGATCAGGCAATTTTATCCTAATCCTGTAAAGTTCTCTGAAAAGGAGATTAAAATTCTGAAGTTGATTGCGGAGGATAAAACGACCGAAGAAATATCAAAAGAAGTTTTTCTAAGCCCGCGAACGATTGAAACAATTCGCCAAAACATGAAGCAAAAAGTAGGCGCCAAAACGATTGCCGGGCTGGTAATGTATGCAATGAGAAATAAATTGCTTGAATAATATCTGAACTTTATCCCTACTCTGTCATGCAGCGCAACTCATCGGAAAATATCAACAACACCTTCTTTGATGGTTACTACAAAGACATCTGGCGTTCTCTTATACCCGAAGCATTAACTAAAGCCGAGGTTGATTATTTAATACAAGAGGCAAACTTACAATCTGGCAGTAAAGTGCTTGATTTGATGTGTGGGTATGGAAGACATGCGCTCGCCTTAGCCAGAAAAGGAATTGAGGTAACTGCTGTTGATAATCTTGCTGATTATATAAATGAGATTACAAATGCTGCAGAAAAGGAAAACTTACCAGTCAAAACGATGCAAACTGATATAATGCAGTTCCAACCTGCTGACAAATATGATTTGGTTATTTGTATGGGCAACAGTCTTTCAATTCTGAACAAAGATGATACACTAAAATTGTTTTCAACTATATCGTCGTGTTTAAGCCAAGGGCAAAAATTTATTTTCAATTCGTGGATGATTGCCGAAATCGCAATAAAACAATTTAAAGATAAGTCGTGGTCCTACATTGGTGATTTGAAATATTTAAGTGATAGCAAATATCTGTTTCAACCCGCCCGAATAGAAACTGAAACAACAATTATTGCTCCGAATGGAAATAGTGAAATAAAAAGGGCTGTCGATTACATTTATTCTTTGGATGAAACTGAAGCCTTGTTAAAGGAATCTGATTTTCTGATGAAAGAAGTTTGGAGCATTCCGGCTAAAAAGAAATTTACTTTCGGAGACCCGCGGGCTTATTTTGTTTCAGAAAAAATGTGAAGAGTTTTTGGAAGAACTGAGCGGATATCAAATTACAGATTCTTCTATCACAAGAGTAAAGTCCAACAAGTTTTCATAAAGACAAATAGTAGTGGTAACGGTAACAGTGGTATTCGGCTAATTAGTTTCGAGGATTGGATTTATAAAACGGGCCAAAAAAAGGAAAGTTGATCGGGGGTCTGTCGCCGGTCTTTCAAAGGATTGGGTTTCAAAAAATTTCTGGACGGTATCTAGGACATTGGACGGTAAGGAATAAGACGAGTTCTCCGTGCCAATCAACTTTCGGAAACAAAAATATATCCACATTCAAATGTGGACAAGAGCATTAATGACCGATTTTTTCATTATGGTTTTTACTGTTTGATTCGTAAACCTTCTTTTTTTTCTTAGTAAGTTTTCGTTTTTTGCATGTTCCCGGTACTTTCCACAATATGCAAATCACGTAGTTCTACTATAGCTTGTTCAGCATTTTTTTTGAAATTTGCATCGCAAAAGCAACAATAAAAGAAGTTAATTATTCGTTTTCCAATTAATTAAATATCCCATGAAGAACCTTGACCCAAACACTGTAATTAAAGTAGCCATTGCTGATGATCATGCCCTTTTCCGCACCGGAGTGAAAACTTCCCTGTCAGCACGAAAAGATATACAAATGGTTGCCGAGGCCGAAAACGGCATGCAATTGCTAAATCTCCTCAAACATATTCAGCCCGATGTAGTTTTACTGGATATTCAAATGCCTATTATGGATGGGCTAACTACTTTACCGGAAGTCAAACGACTGTACCCGGATATTAAAGTTATTATGCTATCCATGCACAATGATCACTCCATGATCAGCAGAATGATGGAGATAGGTGCTAATTCGTACCTGACAAAAGATTCAGATTCTGAAACTATTTACCAGGCGATAAGGACCTGTTATCAGCAGGAATTCTTTTTTAATGATCTTACCAATAAAGCTTTATTAAACGGTCTTCGTACCAAAAGAACCATTGAGTCAAACATGCCTCATGACGTTCAATTGACTGAGAAGGAGATAATCATTTTAAAATTGATGTGCGAGGAAAAAAGCACGAAAGAAATTGCAGACATTGTTGATCTTAGTCCCCGCACTGTAGAGGCCATACGTGATAAACTAAAAACAAAGACCGGTACTAAATCTATGGCTGGTTTAGTGATGTATGCTGTCAAAGCAGGAATCGTTGAACAGCCCCATTAAAATTTTCATATGTCCTTAGAGGGTGCCATCTGGTTTTCCGGGTGGCTTTTTGTTTTAATAAGCGGCTAAATGAATATCGGGTAGCTGGCAATAGCATTTTTGGGATACATGTCATTGTATACATCATGCAAAATTTCAATGGCCTTTTTACCATCCGCTCCCAGATCAAGTGAATAGTCATTTACATATAAATCTATATGCCGGCGCATTACATCCTCGCTCATTTCCAGTGAACGATCTTTTATGTAGTCACTTATCAAAGGATAATTTTGATAACTGTATTCTATGCTTTTTTTTATCAATATGCTTAGTCTTTTGCTAACCGAATTTTCAAATTTTCTTTTAATCGCAATACCACCCAATGGTATTGGCACTTTCATTTTTTCCTCCCAGTACTCGCCAAGGTCAATTACCTTATGCAAACCTTTTTGCTGATAAGTAAAGCGATTTTCATGAATGATAACTCCAAGGTCAGTTTCCCCATTTAAGACTGCATTTTCGATGGCTGAAAAGATCATGAATTTTTTATTGAGTGCCTGGGGATAAGCAAAGCTGAAAAGGAGATTGGCTGTCGTGTTAGCGCCGGGGAGTGCAATCGTAAGATCTTCAACATTGGATTTTTGATCTCTTTCTTTTGAAATTAATAAAGGACCTACACCTTTTCCCAACGCACTGCCGGAATTAAGAAGCACATATTTTTCAGATGCCCGGAAAAATGTCGGAAAGCTCAGTTTTGTAACGTCAAGTTTCTCCTGCAATGTCCATTGGTTAAGCGTTTCTACGTCTTCAAGCACAACATCAAACTCAAAATCTTCTGTATCGATCTTTTTATTGACAAGCGCATCAAAAATAAAAGTGTCATTGGGGCAAGGCGAAAAGCCAAGTGAAAGTTTCATATTGATTCAATAAATTTTATAAGTTCTTTATTCAGATCGATAATTGATTTTTTCATCTCCCATTTTTTCTTGTCCCTTTCGGCAATGTAATTTGAGATACTTCTTATCTGGATGAAAGGAATTTTTTCCATTAAGCAGGTATAGTGCAAAGCAGCGCCTTCCATTGACTCAGTTACCGGTTGAAAAGCTTTTTCATAGAATTCTGTTTTTTGTGTCGATGTAGTTATTTCATTTACAGAAATGGCATTTACTTTTCTTAATCTCGTTTTTTTCAAGATTGAATGGTTATTTTCCAGCCACCCCTTCGTAAACGGAAATTGATTTTCAGGAACGAGCTGAAGATCAAAAAGCGTTTTCATTTTTTTTAATTCTATCACACTCTGATCAGCTATGGCTTCTTTTTTTATAACAACTACACTGCCGAGTGACATTTTCCTGTCAAAGCAACCTGCTACCCCCGCCTGGATAACAAGATCGGGCCTTTTTAAATTTACTTGTTTTAAAATATGATACGTCGTGGCTGTAAGACCAATTCCGGTTATCAATATATCGATGTCTCCGGGCTTTTTTGTAGTGCTGTAATAATCAAAGAAAGGGGCGATTTCCTTTGCTGTGGCCGCGACTAATAAAATATTCATACTGTTAATACAATTTTCAAAGTTATTGATTTCATTGTGCAACAAACCGCCATTAGCTTAACTTTGCTCCTCATTTTTTTTATTATGGTTTATTTAACCAGGATGGAACATTTTAATGCCGCACACAGATTGTATAATCCTGCCTGGAGCAGGGAAAGGAATGATGAAGTGTTTGGTAAATGCGCTAATGAAAACTGGCACGGCCATAACTACGATCTCTATGTGACAGTGAAGAGCGAACCTGATCCTGATACAGGATTCGTAATGGATGTAAAAAAATTAAGTGTGCTGATCAAAGAACAAATCATTGAAAAGCTTGATCATAAAAATTTAAATATGGATGTGGATTTTATGCAAAACAAAATGTGTAGTTCAGAAAACCTTGTTGCTGGAATTTGGGAACAACTTCAGCCGCATTTACCTGCGGGAGTGAAATTGCATTGCATTAAATTATATGAAACTCCACGAATTTATGTGGAATATTTTGGAGAAAAATGACCGGCATCAGCTATGAAGCAAACTCTTTTTAAATTTTTGCGTTATGATGAAATGAGTTTGTCCTGAACCGGGCAAATCATTGAATCCAGGGAGCGCTAATTTTACAATACTGGAATATGGGAGAAAAAATATCAGTTTTTCGCAAGGAGCATTTTAACGCTGCCCATCGTTTATACAATCCTGCCTGGAATGATGCACGAAATTCTGAGGTATTTGGGAAATGTGCTCTTCCGAATTATCACGGGCACAACTATGAAATGGAAGTTAAAGTCTCTGGTGAACCAGATAAGGAAACAGGTTATGTAATAGATCTTAAATTTTTATCGGATATTATCAGGCGGGAAGTAGTTGAAAGATTTGATCATAAAAACTTGAACCTTGACACGAAAGAGTTTAAAAATTTGAACCCAACAGCGGAAAATATTGTTATAGTTATTTACAAGCTGTTAAGACCGCATATAGACCACAAGTTCGATTTACAGGTGAGATTATATGAAACACCAAGAAATTTTGTGGAATACCCCGTTGGTTAATTCAAAAGTTGATAAATATTGAGAACTAAATAGCAAATATATTATGTCTTACAAAAGAACAGAGCAGTACGAGGATAAGATCACTTCTGGTCTTATCGAAAATTATAAAGAAACACTTGCCTTACTTGGTGAAGATCCGGGCAGAGAAGGTTTATTGAAAACACCGGAACGAATCGCTAAAGCAATGCAGTTTATGACGCAGGGATATAGTATTGATGCGAAAACGATTCTTAACTCAGCTAAGTTCCATGAAGATGTAAGTGAAATGATCCTTGTAAAGGATATTGAACTGTACAGCATGTGCGAACATCATATGTTACCATTCTTTGGCAAAGCACATGTTGCTTATATTCCCAATGGCTGGATAACAGGACTAAGCAAAATTGCAAGAGTAGTAGACGTGTTTTCAAGAAGACTGCAGGTGCAGGAGCGATTGACTACTCAAATTTTGCAGGCAATAAAGGAATCGCTTAATCCCTTAGGAGTTGCGGTCGTGATCGAGGCGCAGCATTTGTGTATGATGATGAGAGGAGTACAAAAACAAAACTCTGTAACAACAACTTCGGCCTTTGACGGCGAGTTCATGAAAAACGCTACCCGCAGTGAATTTTTGAAACTGATATCAGCCAAGTTATCCTGAGTGTCAACTTATTTGCTTTGGAATGCCATAAAATTTTTTTAGTTAAACTCTTTATGGCATTTTTGTTTGTAGAAGATAAGAATTTATGAAGCATGCATATGTTTTTCCGGGACAAGGATCACAATTTTCCGGAATGGGACTGGAACATTATGAAAACAGTGCCTTCTCTAAAAGACTATTTGAGCAGGCAAATGAGATTTTAGGTTTTCGTATTTCTGACGTTATGTTTCGCGGCACTGAAGATGACCTGAAGCAAACCAAAGTAACTCAGCCTGCCGTTTTTTTACATTCCATCATCGCATACCGCAGTATTGAAAATGCAAGGCCGGATATGGTGGCGGGCCACTCACTCGGTGAGTTTTCAGCCCTGGTTGTGAACGGTACTTTGAGTTTTGAAGATGCCTTGAAACTTGTTGCTGTTCGTGCAAAAGCCATGCAGAAGGCTTGTGAATTGAAACCCTCTACAATGGCCGCTGTCTTAGGATTAAGCGATGATAAAGTAGTATCTATTTGCAATGAAGTACAAAAAGAAACTAATGAAGTTGTCGTGCCTGCCAATTATAATTGCCCCGGTCAGTTAGTGATCAGCGGTTCAGTTCGTGGAATTGAAATAGCCTGTGAAAGAATGAAAGCGACCGGCGCTAAAAGAGCGATGGTACTTCCGGTAGGTGGCGCATTTCATTCACCATTGATGGAACCTGCAAAAGAGGAATTAAAAGCCGCCATTGAAACGACAAGATTTCATAACCCCGTTTGTTCCGTTTATCAAAATGCAATTGCAAAAGCAGTAATGGATCCAAATGAAATTAAAATTAATTTGATCGATCAACTAACCAGCCCCGTTAAATGGACACAAAGTGTTGAAGCCATGATCGCAGATGGAGGATCGACTTTCACTGAAGCCGGTCCGGGTAAAGTATTACAGGGATTAATTTTAAAGATCAATAAAGAGATGATGGTAGAAGGTGTGAGCTAGTGAATGGCGAATTGTGAATTAGGTTTTATATAAGTGATTTCTCTCTAAACATAAATGCTGCAGTTTAACCAGCTTCCATCGATATCAGCATTATATTTTTTGTAAAAATTAATTGCGGGCTCATTCCAGTCTAACACTTGCCAGATGACCCTGTTGAATTTTTTTTCTTTTGCTTCGTCAATTAGTCGATCAAATAACAATTTGCCAATTCCTTTTCCACGCATTTCATTTGTTACAAGAATATCTTCAAGATACATAGCTTGCCCTTTCCATGTAGAAAATCGAATATAGTAAAGAGCAAATCCAACAATTTTTTTGTCAGCCTCTGCTACAAAAGCCCACCAGACCGGTTTTTCGCCAAAACCACTTTCGATAAAATGTTCAATAGTAACCGTTACTTCTTTTGGTGCTTTTTCATAGGTGGCCAGTTCCTGTACCAATTCAAGTAATCTTGTGCAATCTTCTTTCATTGCACGACGAATAGTTATTTCCATTTAGCTCTTTATTATTAATTTTTCATTTTATACCCGGGCCCTTTTAAAAATCTTCCCGGTTTAGCGCCGGTATGTTCGCCATCTTTTATTACCTGTACACCGTTCACAAATACATGTTCAACACCTGTCGCATATTGATGTGGCCTGGCAAATGTTGCATTGTCTTTCACTTTTGAAGGATCAAAGATTACAATGTCCGCATAGTTACCTGCTTTTAATTCTCCTCTTTTTTGCAGTTTTAGATTTGTGGCAGGGAGTTTTGCAAGCTGGTAAATTGCCTGTTGTAAAGGAATAGCTTTTTCATCTCTCGAAAATTTCCCCAGCACTCGTATAAAACTTCCGTAAGCTCTTGGATGCGGATTTGTTTTCAAAAAAACTCCTTCAGGCGCCTGCGATGATTCGTCAGAACAAAAACTCATCCAGGGCAACGCAATTTCTTTTTTTACATTATTCGAATCCATCGAAAAATATGCGACACCTATGCGAGTGCTGTCTTCTACAATTAAATTCATTGCTGTTTCTTCAGGAGATGTGCCTCTTATCTTCGAAACTTCATCAAGGGTTTTACCGATATATTTTCTCAACGAATCTTTTTTAAACGCCAATAATAAAACTCCTTTTGCTCCACCTGCTCCATAGTATGTGTTTTCCCAGTCCTGTGTATTTGTGTTCATTAATTTTTTCATTTGCTCACGGATAGCAGGCCTTTGAAGTCGATGCCATAAACTGTCAAAACCTCCATCCTGTAATGAAGGTGGAAATGCAGCTGTTAGCCCGGTGGCGCTTGCATTGTAAGTGTACATATCGGCGGTAATGTGCAATCCATTTGCTCTTACTTCGTTAATTATTTTTATAAGAGAGTCAAGCTTCCACCAGTTATCTTTTCCGGCTGCTTTGAAATGATAAATTTCCGCAGGAATATTTGCTTCTTTTGCAATTGTCGTCAGTTCATCAACGGCTTCAAATAATTTATTGCCTTCATTTCTTATGTGTGAGATATACATTCCATGATACTTCGCTGCTTCCTTGCACATTTCAATCAGTTCATTTGTTTTTGCAAAAAACGCAGGCGGATAAATAAGGGAAGTGCCAACACCCATTGCACCTTCTTCCATTGCCTCGTCAACCAATAATTTCATACTGTCCATCTCCACAGGCGTAGGATCACGATCATCTTCGCCGATTACATATTCACGTAAAGTGGTTGCTCCCACGAAAGAAGCCACATTACATGAAATCCCTTTTTTCTCAAGCCAGTTCAAATACTGACCAAGCGTATTCCATTCAACCTTGTATTTTATGTCTGACTCGCCTTTTTCCATTTGTTCTTTCATCTTTGCGTTCAGGGGACCCATACTTTCACCTTCACCCATTACTTCAAGTGTTACACCCTGTCGAATCTCGCTTTGCGAACGACCGTCTTCTATCAGTGATTCATTAGACCAGCTAAGCATATTAATAAAACCGGGAGCAACCGCCATTCCTTTCGCATCAATTTCATTTCTGGCTGATTCATTTTTCAGATCACCAATAAATGCGATAGTGTCCCCGCTTATAGCAATATCTGCTTTGTAAGGGTCGCCACCATTACCATCATAGATCATCCCGTCGCGTATGATGGTATCATATTTTTTTTCTTTGCAGGAAAATAGAAGTGCAGAAAAAAGAAGTAGTAATATTAAAGCTCTCATAATTTAGTTTTTATTTGGTTCGTTACAGGATTTAAGGGTTTAGTGCCTGCTCCAAATCCGCTATTATGTCCTGCACATTTTCAATTCCTACATTCATTCGTATTAGTCCATCTGTGATTCCATATTTAATTCTTTGTTCTTTCGGTACTCCTGCATGCGACATGGATGCCGGGTGAGATAACAACGTATCGCAAGTTCCAAGAGACACGGTTCGCACACACATTTTTAATTTGTTCATAAAATCTATTCCTCCCTGCAATCCTTTTTTTAATTCAAAACTTAGCATTCCCCCGGGATGTCGCATTTGTTTTTTTGCAACGGAGTAATCAGGATGAGAATTAAGGCCGGCATAATTCACTTTCTCCACTGTATTATTTTTTTCCAGGAAATTTGCTACTTCTATAGCATTGCTGCAATGGCGCTCCATTCTCAATTCCAAAGTTTTTATTCCCTGTATCAATAAAAAGGCGTCAAAAGAATTCGAATTTCCACCCAGCAACCGATGAACTTTTGTAACATGACCTTTCATTAATTCAATGTCTTTACCCAAAAGGATTCCACCGATAGCTGTGCCATGTCCATTTAAAAACTTTGTAGTTGAATGAATGACGAAGTCGGCGCCGTGGCGAAACGGTTGTTGAAGATATGGCGAAGCAAATGTATTGTCACAGGCAACGGTTAGTTTATATTTTTTTGCAAGTTTGCAAAGTTCTTCAAGGTCTACACACTGAATAGTAGGGTTTGCCGGTGTTTCGAGATACAGCATTTTTAAAGCACCCTTTTTCATGGCATCTTCTGCCTGATTCAAATTCCGGAGATCAACGATGTCAGCAGAAATATTCAATGGTGGTAAAATTTTTTCCAATAATTCATCAGTACCTCCATATAAAGAAAAATGGGAAAGAATTTTATCACCGGGTTTCAATACACTTAGCATTAGTGTGGAAATGGCCGCCATTCCTGAAGAATGAAGTATTCCCTTTACATTAAGTGCAGAACCGGTTTTGTCGGTGACACCAAAAGTTTCGAGAGCGGCAATTTTTTGTTCGGCTTCAGTTATGGTTGGATTTCCCCATCTTGAATAAATATATCCTTCTTCCTTTCCGCTGAATCTTCGCATACCCTGCTCAGCAGTATCATAAACGTAAGTGCTGGAGGCATAGATCGGAACCTGGTGAGCATACATAGGATCCTTTGTGTGACCACCGTGCACTGCCACTGATCCAAATCCCGAAACCGGAAAATCTTTATCCACAAATAATTATTTATGTGATTAAAAAGGAATTCAAAATTTTTTTCAAAAGTAGCAGAAAGAAGATATAAGCAAATGTTTTGCAGAGATTGAATTTGCGTGCATGTTCAAAGATTGGATATCTGTCACGGGCAAAAGAGGTTCATCTTCTATGAATTAATTGATTTAAAAAATGAATTCAGTTTAATGGTCGGCTATGTGTTTTAATAAGCCCATTTAACAAGCGTGGCTCCCCAGGTAAATCCGCCACCAAAAGCTGCTAATACAAGAAGATCATCTTTGTGAAGTTTAGCCTCCCATTCCCACAAACAAAGCGGAATGGTAGCTGTCGTTGTATTGCCATAACGTTGAATGTTCAGCATCACCTTATCATGTGACAGGCCCATGCGATTTGCAGTAGCATCGATGATTCTTTTATTGGCCTGGTGAGGCACAAGCCATGCGATATCATTTCCAGTTAAATTATTTTTTTCCAGCAACTCAGCGCTTATATCTGCCATTCCCTTTACAGCAAATTTAAAAACCGGCTGACCTTCCTGGTAAATGACATGCTGTTTTGCGGCTACAGTTTCCATGCTCGCCGGTCGCAATGATCCGCCTGCTTTCATATGCAAATAACTGCAACCACTTCCATCACTTTTCAAAAGACTGTCAAGAATTCCGTAACCTTCAGTATTCGGTTCCAACAAAATAGCGCCTGCAGCGTCTCCAAACAAAATACACGTGGTGCGATCACTATAGTCAACAATAGAGCTCATTTTATCAGCCCCTACCACCACTACTTTTTTATAACGACCACTTTCGATCAAAGCAGCCCCGGTTGTCACTGCATACAAAAAACCGGAACAAGCCGCTTCAAGATCAAAACCCCAGGCATTTTTTGCACCCACTTTATCACAAATGATGTTAGCTGTAGCGGGAAATAACATATCAGGAGTAACTGTGCTGCAGATAACGCAATCGATTTCCATCGGATCAATTCCTCTTTTTTTACAGAGATCAAGTACGGCTGGTGCTCCAAGATCCGAACTGGCTAATCCTTTTCCTTTCAAAATGCGTCGTTCCTCAATGCCGGTTCTTGTACGTATCCATTCATCATTTGTATCAACCATTTTTTCAAGATCCGCATTTGTCAATTTATCTTCAGGAACAAAACCTCCAACAGCAGTGATCGCAGCATTTAGTTTACTCATGAAAAATTTTTAAGCGTCAAAGGTAGGAATTAGTCGGGAGTCAATAGCCAGGAGTCTTTATCCGATTCTTTTATCGTGAAAAGAAAGTTTGAAAATTTTTAAACCGGCTTCTAACTCTTTACTCATGACTGCCGGCTAACACCTATTTTCGCATCTATGATCGGTTTTTTAAAAGGCGATTTTGTCAATAAAACTCCCGCAACGGTTTTGATCCATGTAAATGGCGTGGGTTATGAAGTGCAGATAAGTTTGAATACTTATTCAAAAATTCAACATCTTGAAAAAGGACAACTCTATACTTCACTTCTGATCAGGGAGGACGCTCATATACTTTACGGTTTTTTTGATATGGCAGAAAAAGAGATGTTTCTGCTAGTCATCAATGTTTCCGGTATTGGTGCTTCTACGGCGAGAATGATGCTCTCATACATGAAACCTGAAGAATTAGCAAAAGCCATCATAAACGGAGATATCAGGACTTTAGAAAGCATAAAAGGAATTGGGAAAAAAACCGCCGAGAGGTTAGTTGTGGAGCTTAAAGATAAACTTGCAAAAGTCACTTCCGAAACAAATATTGCCGCTCTGAAACACAATACTTTGCACCCAGATGCGTTAAATGCCTTGCTGGCTCTTGGCATCAATCGCCAGGCCGCTGATCAGGCTATTCAAAAAGCTTTAGTGCATGAACCAGGTCTGTCACTTGAAGAATTAATTAAAAAAGCACTACGTACCTTATAGATTTCATTTCTACATTACTAATTGGTTAGGAAAAATTGAGTTTAAAGGCTATCCATATCCTTCGCAAGCTGGTAGGTACGGCTATTTTGTTTGCTTTCTTTCTGCAAGCCAATGCGCATTTTTATTTTGTTCCTTCACCAGGCAAACTTTTTTTTGATTTTTTCTATTTAGACACCACAGGCAACCCCATCAACGATACACTTCCTTACCCGATCCATGATCGGTATGGAGATCCGTACACTTATCCTAACCGAAATCCTTTTTACTTACAGGATACTTCTTTTGTCAAACGAAATATCATTTACGATCCTGCAACAAAACAATACTATATCGAAGAAAAGATAGGAAGCCAGTATTATCGTACACCGGTAGGTTTTTCCATGCAGGATTTTATAAACATGCAGGGACAAAGAGATGAAGAAGATTACTTCCGAAAACGTGCGGACCTACTCTCCAACATGAATCGCCGCACCTATAAGCCCAAATTTCAATTCTTCAATAACTGGGTCAATCGTATTACCGGCAATGGCAAGATCGATATAAAACCAACGGGGTATGTAGATATTTTGGCAGGTTACCAGGGGCAGAATAGTAAGAATCCAACGTTGCCGGAAAGAGCAAGAAAGAATGGCGGTTTTGATTTCAACATGAATTCCCAATTGCAAGTGGATGCAAACATTGGTGATAAATTAAAACTGCCCATCAATTACAATACACTTGCAAATTTTGATTATGAAAATCAATTGAAGCTTGACTATCATGGGCAGGACGATGAAATATTAAAAGAATTTCAGGCGGGAAATGTAAACTTCAGTACAAAAGGAACATTGATACCCGGTGCACAATCTTTATTTGGTATAAAAACTCAGTTGCAGTTCGGCAAATTATTTATTACAGCCGTACTAGCCAACCAGCGATCAACCAGGCAATCGTTAGGATTGCAGGGAGGCTCAGCTACTCAAAGTTTTTCACTCTCCGCAGATCAATATGAAGAAAATCGTCACTTTCTTTTAGCCCAATATTTCTATAACCATTATGACCAGGCAATGAAAAATTTGCCCATTGTAAATTCTGCTGTACAGATTCAGCGTATTGAAGTTTGGGTAACAAACAGAACAGGCGCAACCACCGATACAAGAGATATAGTGGCATTGGCGGATCTTGGAGAAGGCGGAGGAAATACATTGCCGGATAATACTGTGAATAGTCTTAACAATAATGCGCTGCATAATCCTTCCGCAAGAAATTCTACACAGGTTACAAGTGTTTTAACCGGGCAAGGTCTTCAACCTGTACAGGATTTTGAAAAAACATTTGCGCGGAAACTTCAGCCAACGGATTATTATTTTAATCCTCAAATTGGTTTCATTTCTTTAAATCAACAGTTGCAGCCCGATGAAGTATTGGCAGTAGCTTTTCAATACACGTACAACGGAAAAGTTCACCAGGTAGGAGAGTTTTCGCAGGATGTTCCCCCGGATTCAACAGGTAATTCTCAAAAAGTCTTATTCCTGAAATTATTAAAAGCCACTTCGCAACGTCCAAATCTTCCTATCTGGAATCTTATGATGAAGAATGTTTATTCTGTGGGATATGGACAATTGGACAGAAAAGATTTTCAGCTTGATCTTGAATACCAGGAACCGAGCCTCGGAACAAAACGATACATGCCTCCAAACCCCGTAAAGCCACAGGATAAGGGAGTACCACTATTGACGTTAGTAAATCTTGATCGATTGAACGATCAGAACGATCCGCAACCCAACGGATTTTTTGACTATATAGAAGGCTTCACGGTTATCTCTTCGCAAAGCCGGATCATATTTCCGGTGCTTGAACCATTCGGTCATGCGCTCGATACTATTTACACTAACCAGGCAGACCGTGATAAATACCTCTACTATCCTTTGTATGATACTATCAAAGCTATTGCGCAGACGTATGCTAATCTTAACCGGTTTAAGATAGTAGGAAAATCAACATCCTCCAGTAATTCAGATTACCAGTTAGGATATAATATTCCCCGCGGTTCAGTAACTGTGACGGCAGGCGGGCAGATATTGCAGGAAAATGTAGACTATGAGATTAATTATGATCTTGGAACTTTAAAGATTATTAATCCTTCTATTTTAAGCACAGGATTACCCGTGCAGGTGCAATATGAGAACAACGCCACATTTGGATTGCAACAGAAAAATTATATAGGTGTCAGGCTGGATTATCTTGCCAATAAACACCTCACATTGGGCGCCACGATGGTTCGATTAGGCGAAAGACCCTTCTTTACTAAGACAAGTTATGGAGAAGACCCCATCAAAAATTCGATGATCGGAGCTGACTTTGATTATCGAAATGATATTCCCCGTTTATCTAAATGGCTTGATAAACTTCCTTTCTATTCAACTAAGGCAATGTCGAGCATTACGGCGTATGGAGAAGTAGCAGCATTGCTTCCGGGACATCCAAAACAAATAGGAAAAGGCAACAGCGGCCAAAGCTATATTGACGATTTTGAAGGAACACGAAGCAGCATCGATCTTCGTTTTCCTCTTATCAACTGGACGCTTGCTTCTGTTCCGCAAAATGCTGTTGATCAGAATGGCAACATTCTTTTTCCTGAAGCTACATTGAACAATGATCTTTCAAGTGGATACAATCGTGCGAAGATTGCATGGTACAATATTGAACCCGTATTACAGGAACGAACGAATACAAACAATCCGTTGCGTAATAATCTTATTGAATTATCAAAACCTGAATCAAGGCAAGTATTAAACCAGGAGATCTTTCCTGAAAAAACAACCAATCTCGGAGAAGGAATTCTTACCACATTCGATCTTGCTTATTATCCCCGTGAAAAAGGCCCTTACAATTTTAGAACAGATGTAGATCCAGGCACCGGGCAACTTTTGAATCCTAAAAAAGCTTTTGGCGGCATCATGCGCAATATTGATCAAACGGATTTTGAAACCAGTAACATAGAATATATTGAGTTTTGGATGCAGGATCCTTTCATTAATAAACCCGGAAGTTCCGGTGGTCAATTATATTTTAATCTTGGCGACATATCCGAAGATATTTTGAAAGATGGAAAACGTCAATACGAAAATGGATTGCCAACGCCCAAGAGTAAACCGCCTGTTGATACAAGTACTGTTTGGGGACAAGTACCCAACAATCCTCTGCAGGTGACAAATGCATTTAGTAATGATCCTGAAGACAGGCCTTATCAGGATGTGGGTTATGATGGACTGACCGATTCGTCAGAGGATAGAAAATTTGCAAATTACCTGGCAACACTGGCTTCCACGTATGGAACGAACTCGGACATTTACCAAAGAGCATTAAAAGATCCGTCAAACGATGATTTCAAAAATTATCGTGATGACTCGTACACCGATAAAGATGGAATACTTGCCCGCTACAAAGATTTTAATAATCCGCAGGGCAATTCACCCGTAGCCACTACGAACTCGCAATACACAAACGCTGAAACACTTTATCCTGACCAGGAAGACCTGAACCGTGATAACACGATGAATGAAACAGAGGAATATTTTCAATACCGGGTTGACCTAAGACCGGGAATGAACCCGACTAACAATTCGTTTATCACCGATGTAAGAACAACAACCGTTCATTTACCGGACGGGAACACACGCAACGAGAACTGGTATTTATTCCGGATTCCTGTTGATGCATTTCAAAATAAAATTGGCAATATTTCGGATTTCAAATCCATTCGTTTTATCCGCATGTTTCTTACCAATTTCGATGATACTGTAGTATGTCGTTTTGGAACCTTGAATTTAATAAGAAACCAATGGCGCAAATTTGAATTTAATCTTGACTCAACGGGTAACTATACTAACCTGCCTGCGAATGATCCTGTATCTACAAGTGTATTAGCCGTGAACGTGGAAGAAAATGATGCCCGCGAACCAATTCCTTACCGAATTCCGCCGGGTATAGAAAGACAACAGGAATTGAGTAATAATAATGTTCAGTTATTATTGAATGAACAAGCTCTCAGCTTTAAAGTTTGTGGATTAAGTAAAGATGTGTTGAGTAATAAGGCCCGCGGGGTTTTCAAAACAATGAATTTAGATCTCAGGCAATATGGAAGAATGTCGATGTTTGTTCATATTGAAGATTCGTATGCGCCGGGTAATCATTTTAAAGATGGAGATGTAGACGCTGTGATTCGTATAGCCAATGATTTCGCAGGCAATTATTATGAAGTAAAAATCCCTTTGAAAGTAACGCAGTGGGGAGCAACCGACTCTTTGGACATTTGGCCCGCTGAAAACAATCTTGACTTCGATTTGCAGGATCTTGTGAATTTAAAACTTGAACGAAATAAAAGTGGAGTCAGCCCATCACAATACTATGAAAAGGTTCTTCCTGGCGGAAAGGTGTATGGAATTTTAGGTAATCCCAACTTGGGTGAAATAAATGGTATGTTGCTTGGCATTGAAGATGAAGGACAGGAAACTGTTTGCGCTGAAGCCTGGTTCAATGAACTTCGCTTGTCGCGGCTGGATGAAAAAGGCGGGTATGCTGCTATCGGAAGAGTAGACCTGAACCTTGCAGATCTTGGCACACTATCACTTGCTGGCAGTGTAAAAACAGCCGGTTTCGGGACACTGGAGCAGCGGGTAAATGAGCGGAGTAAAGAAAATGATTACCAGTTTGACGTGGCGACCAATCTCGACTTTGGCAAATTACTGCCAAAGAATGCTGCGATTCAAATACCCGTATATGCAGGTATCAACCGAACATCCAGCACTCCCGAATATGATCCTTATGACCAGGATGTAAAACTCAACCAAAAACTGGATGATGCTTCTTCGAAATTTCAAAAAGATTCAATTAGAAATACAGCGGCAGACATCAGTACTACAAAAACTATTACCCTGACGAATGTAAAAAAGAATAGGACAGGCACTGGAAAACCAATGCCGTGGGACATTTCAAATTTTGATTTCAATTATTCCTATATCAGCACAGAGCATCATAGTCCTTTAATTGAGCACGATGAATTGCGACGAACAAGAGGAGCCATTGAATATAACTATGCGCCGCAGGTAAAACCGGTTGAACCATTTAAAGAAATGATCAAATCCAAATCACCATGGTTTAGTTTGATAAAGGATTTTAATTTCAATTATGTTCCTAATTTAATTTCAATAAAGGCAGATGTATTCAGGCAATTTGGCGCCACGCTTCCAAGAAATGTAGGAGGCGGGCCATATAAGATTCCTGAAACTTATGATAAGTATTTTCTTTTTGACAGATATTATATAGTGAGTTGGGATCTTACAAGATCCATTCATATAGATTATACTGCTGTAAATAATGCAAGAGTGGATGAACCGGATGGAAGAATAGATACAAAAGAAAAAAAGGATTCGATCAGGAAAAATTTCTTTAATGGAGGACGAACCACGCATTTCAGCCAGGATATAACCGGTTCTTATGTTTTACCCACTCAAAAACTTCCGTTGCTTGACTGGACAACGATTCGTGCAAGCGTTACGGCAAGTTATAATTGGGATGCAGCGTCATTACTTGCCCGCAATCTTGGCAATACGCTTATGAATGGGCAAACAAGAAACGTAAACGGTGAGTTTAATTTTGATCAGCTTTATAATAAATCAAAACTTCTTCGCATCATCACTAATGAAGGTCCTGTTCCAAAAAATAATGAACCCAAACGAATACAGATAAAAGCAAACCCATCCGATACTTCCAATAACAAGATGAAATGGATAAGAAATCCCAAGTGGCAGCCTTCACCGGGAAAAGTAACGAGGTTCTTCGGACGCATGCTACTTGCTCTCAAAAGAGTGGGCATACAATTCAATGAGGATATGGGAACCACCTTGCCGGGGTATTTAGACAGCACAGAATTTTTTGGACGCAATTTCAGGAGCAGCGAACCTGGTTGGGGATTTATTTTTGGATTTCAACCTGACAGTAATAGAATTAATAGTTATGGTGCTAAAGGATTGCTGACTCATGATACATTATTCAATGCACTCATACAGCAACGATATAATCAAAAAATCAGCATTACGGCGCAGCTTAGTCCCATTCGTGATTTGAATATCGATCTCAGTGTTCAAAAAACATTTGATAAGCAATATTCAGAACTTTATAAAGACACCAGTGCATTTGACAATGTAGGGTTGACAAGATTGAATCCATATGCGTTGGGTAGTTTTAATATTTCGTACATCTCTTATCAAACCTTGTTTAAGAAATTTGATCCTAATGTTGTTTCTGAAACATTCAAACAGTTTGAGGCAAACAGGGCTATCTTATCACAAAGATTAAACGTTAAAAATCCATATTCACCAGGCGGCGTAATTGCTAATGATCCTGGTTATTATGAAGGCTATGGCCGTTATGCGCAGGATGTAATAATACCGGCGTTCCTTGCCGCATACACCAATAAAGATCCAATGAGCATTTCGCTGATAAAAAACTCCAATGCCAATCTCAAATCAAATCCATTCGCACGGTTATTACCTAAACCTAACTGGAATGTAACCTATAGCGGGTTAAGTAAGATAAAAGGATTAGATAAGATATTTACCAACTTTACAATAAGGCACGGCTATCAGAGTAATTTGAGCATGAATAGTTTTAACACAGCCCTGCTCTTCGCCGATCCATATCATATCGGTTATCCCGAATTTATTGACACTTCGACCAATAGTTATATTCCTTATTTCCTGGTTCCTAACGTAACTATTTCCGAGGAGTTTAATCCTCTTATAGGAGTGGATGTAACTTTTGCCAACCAGCTTTCAGCCAATTTTGAATATAAAAAATCAAGAACACTTAGTTTGAGTTTAATAGATTATCAATTGGCGGAGACACGCTCAACAGAAATTACTTTGGGTGTAAATTGGAGAAAGAAAGCATTACCGATTATCAAGAATATTAAGATCGGTAACAAAGGAATGAAGCTTGATAATGATGTCACGTTTACATTCAATTTCAGTTTGCGTGATGATGCAACTGCCAATAGCAAGCTTGATCAGAATACGGCATTCGGCACATCGGGACAAAAAGTAATTCGCATTTCACCATCTATAGATTACGTGCTGAACAGCAGGGTGAATCTGAAATTCTACTTTGAACAAAACCGTGTGATACCTAAGATAGCAACTACCGCACCGGTAACGAATACACGAGCCGGGTTGCAGGTAAGAATATCGCTGGCGCAGTAGGGAAGGATTGATATCAGTAATCATGTTCGACAGTCTTCTTAAAATAAAAAAGAGTTCACAAGGAACTCTTTTTCGTTTGCAGCATAGCTTTGGATTTAATTTATCTGCTGTTTGCAGATGCGGTATCGTCTTGTTTTGTTTTCTTAAAAAGCATCACATATCCGCATAAATTATTTTTCTTTTTCTTGTTTACCTGTACCGGTTTCATCATGTGGTATTCTGAAAATTTTGGGATGTAAGAATAGGAAATAATGTTGCCATCCACATCGCCCCATTGCTTTTTTTGATAGATCACCATTTTCTCATCCCAATCATACATTCTGACTTCATAGAGTTTGGATGAATAATCTCCGATAAAAACAAATTGATACCAACTGCCCTGAGTTAGAGGAACTACTACAGGCAATTCATATTCGCTTTCCATGGCTACAGAAGCTTCTTTCAGTAAAACGAAACCGTCTTTGTTGTAAAAAGATTTGAGGCTGTCAACTTCGTGCTGGATGAAAGAATTATCGCAGGATTGAATTCTTATAACATCATTCTGCGCGAATGAGGATAAGGAGAACAGGCATATTCCAAGAAAGAGGTACGGCTTTTTCATAACGGGTTTAAATAGATTTGGAACGACATCATAAATTTAAAACTAACAATTATGAATAATAAATTTTACATCTTGATTTTTAGGTGTTTAAGTAGTTTTTCTAAGAACTGCTACGGCTTCTACTATAAAAAGCATAACTATTTCCGATTAAAGTAGATTGAATTAGCTTGTTGCAGACAGGTCACCACCACTTCATTAATGCAAACATGCGGCGGAAGTGTTGTGGTATAATAAATAATATCTGCAATATCTTTTCCGGTTAAAGGAACAAGTCCGTTATACACCTGCTTTGCTGTATCGTTGTCTCCTTTAAATCTCACAACACTAAATTCAGTTTCTGCTGCGCCTGGTTCAATATTAGTTACTTTAATTCCGTGTCTCAATAAGTCGATGCGCATAGACTGACTAATGGCATCTACTGCAAATTTGCTTCCGCAATAAACACTCCCTTTTTCATAGACTTCATTGCCTGCTACTGATCCAAGATTTATTATATGCCCTTTTTTGTTTTTGATCATGAAAGGAATTACCGCCCTGCTCACATACAACAGCCCTTTCACATTCGTGTCGATCATCGTTTCCCAATCATCCATATCGGCTTCATCGAAATAATCTCTGCCAAGAGCGAGGCCCGCATTGTTAATTAAAACATCAATGCTTTGCCATGCTTCCGGAAGGTTTTCAATATTATCAAAGACAGTTTTTCGATTTTGAACATCAAAAGGAAGTAAACAAACAGCGATTTTGAATTTTTTTTCCAGTTCGGATTTTATTTCTTCAAGCCGTTGTTCCCTTCTTCCATTAAGAATAAGATCATAACCTTCAGAGGCAAATTTTTCCGCACAAGCTTTTCCAAAACCAGAAGTGGCGCCTGTTATAAAAACAATCCGGGGCATAATAAATTTATTTACATTAAAAATTCAGATTAATGACAACAGAATAAATTGCCTCAACAAATCTAAACCTGAATTTTCTTAATTGCCAGAGAAAGAAAGTAACCAAATAATAATAACGGAAATTATTTTAAATGGTTGTCTTCATGAAGATGCGGACCAAAGGTGAAATTATTTAATTAGAGTGACTGTTCCTTTTTTGAAAAAGGGTTTGTCAAGATAATCAATTCCCCTTACGATCCAAACGAAAGTATTTGTGGCTTGTAATTTACCGGCTATTTTTCCATCCCATCCTTCACCGTTGACGCTTGTACTAAATACCAGTTGTCCCCAGCGATTGTACACTCTAAAATATTCAATGTTCTTAATTCCCACACCAATCGGTTTGAAAACATCATTCACGCCATCACCATTTGGAGTAAAAGCAGAAGGAACAAATATCTGCGGAGCAGTCTTAAATACTTTAACTGTGACAAATGCTGAGTCCGCACAATTTTGTTCATTATCCACTAATACACGGTAGCGAATACTATCAATACTTCCATCGTATACAGCGGTTGGATCAGCAATACTAATATTGTCCAATCCAATCGGCGGTGACCATAAATAACTGATGCCACCTTCGGCCTTAAAATGTAAAGGTTGTCCAACTACAACCGCTGTATCATTGCCTGCGAATGCATTTATTTTTGGCAACACAATTACAGTCACTGTATCCATTGTTGGTTTAGGGCATCCGAGCGTATCAGTGGCTGTCAGAACATAACTTGTAGTTTCCTGCGGCAATGCAACCGGATTTAAGGAAAAAGGATCATTTAATGAACCGCCGGGTGCCCAAGTAAAGGCAGAAGCAACAATACTTGCGTGCAATTGAGCAGATGTGGCATAGCAAACAGTTGTGTCAGGTCCAGCGTTGGTGCCAGGATAGGGAATTGTTTTTACGGTTACATTATCTGTAGTGGAACAATGACCAATACTGCTTGTAACCTGGTAAACCGTGTTTGAATTTGTAGTTACAACCGGATTTGGAGATGCTGGGTCATCGATATTGCCGGCAGGGGCCCACAAAAAATGCAAACCATCTCCGCTCGTGTGTAATTGAATCGCATCTCCCTGGCAGATCACAGTATCACTAAAAGCTCTTAGCGTTACAAAGTCTATCACTCTTACTCTCACTGAATCGTCGTTGAGGCAACCGTTTTGATCGAGATGAACATGATAATAAGTTGTTGTAGCAGGATCAACAGTCGGTGCAGATGTATTCGCATTCGCAATATTTGTACCCGGTGTCCAGCTAAAGTTACCGTTGCCGGATGCCTGCAGTTGCAGGAAGTCTCCATTACATATCAATGTATCACGAAAAGCTAAGGTTATAGGCGGTTTATCAACTATTGTAACATCGTTGGTAGCCGTATCAATACAACCTTTACTATTCGTCACGATAAGTTGCACGGGATAGGTTCCGGCAGATGTAAATGTGTAAGAGGGGTTTTGCGAACCAGACGTATCATTTATTACCGAAGGATTTCCAAAATTCCATGTCCATGTATCGACAACTCCATAAACTGTTTTTGTAGTATCAGAAAATTGTGTCGGTTTATTTACGCAAATACCGTTAAATGAAAATCCGGGAAAAAAGCCGGGATATACTTTCGCAAGAGTTGTAGTTGAATCAGTGCAGGCTAAACCTTTATTTACTATTAATTTCACCGTATAAGTTCCTGTATCAGCATATGTGTATGACGGAAATTCGGCAAGAGACGTATCGCTTGACAAACTATTGACCCCAAAATCCCAATATTGATTTTGTATTTCAGCACTGGGCAGCGTATTGGCAAAATTCAGAGTATAACCATCGCATGTTATGTACTGAGGCTTTAACTGGGCAGCGATGGGAACACAATCGCCAACTCTTATATGTAGTTCCTTTCGTGAGTTAGCTATTAACAATCCCTGACTGTATTCGTTCACACAAACTGTTATTACGTACTCACCCATACCAGGGGGAGCGGTACCACTGATCAGACCTGTTACATTATCTATCGTAACTCCCGAACCCATCGGTTGACCGCCATTGTACGGAAATGTATAAGGAACGGTCGCGTATGGAGGAGGACTTGCTGTTATCGGCGCCGCGTTATTTCCAGCATCACCTCCACCCCATGCATCACAAAAACCGTAGGTCAATGAATCTCCATCGGGATCAAATGCCCTGAAAGAGTATTCGAAGTGACTACCGGCGCATACAACTGCAGTATCATTTATCGGAAATACAGGACTGCTATTTTTTTCTAAGCCCAGGCCTGCGGCAGTTCCGGGTATTGTAATGCTATATGTATTCCCAACTGAACTCGAGTTGGCCACATTTTGCATTCCCGCTATTCGACAGCACCGTTGGTATGAAATGGTATAACCATTTGCTCTTGGTGCTAATTCGACACTTGGCAGATCATAAACTACAATATAATAATAACAACCTCGCTGGTCCCCGGAAATGCATTTTTCATCAGTTACTTTTCCCAATTCATATTGGGCCGTTATCGCCACACTTACATCATTGAGATACTGATTGGAAAGCCCGTCAAAAAAACTGAAATTAATTGGACTGTTTAATTGCTGAGGCGTCGGAAAACAAATCATATAGACAGTGAGTGTAACCCGGTAACGAAGATTGGATGGATTAAGAGTGCCGGCACCAAGATATTTATATGTAAAAAACCCACCTTTTATATGATTGGCTTCCACTGTTAATGATAATGCAGATAATAAGATGAATAGTAACAGGAAGCGTTTCATTAGTCAAGGTTAGGATTAATCAAGTCAGGTTTAGCAGGTAATTATTTAAAATTAAATTGCTTTTTTCCGATTCTTCAATCATTCCCATGTGCCCGGATTCGGTGAGAATATGAATATACGATTTTTCAGGAAGATGGCACTCCTCTAAAAGATCGTTCAGCGGGACAACAATGTCTTCTTTTCCCGCAACGAAAAGTACAGGAATATGCAGATCTTTTAATACTGGTATACGATCGGGACGTTGTCGCATGGCTTCCTGGTAAGAAACGAGTGATTGAACTGAAAAGTTGTTTGATCTTTTAATAAAATCTTCAATGATACCGGTATTTTTTTCTTTATATGGTTTAGAAAAAAGATTCGGAACAGAAGTTTTTAAAAACTCAGAAACGCCTTTACTCTTTATCAAATCAATGGTTTTTAGCCGACTCACTTTTTTTTCCTCGCTATCTGCGTAAGCCGTAGAATGAAATAATCCAAATCCACACAAATATTTTGGATATTTTTCTGCGAAGGCCAAAGAAATATAACCGCCCACGCTATGTCCGATCAAAGAAGCAACTGAAATTTTTTCTTCATCAAGAATAGCTTTTAATACTTCAGCCATTCCTTCCATGCTCATGTCATCAATCTCTTCGGATGCGCCACTTCCCGGAAGATCGGGTATAATGAGTTTGAAACTGTTTAAAGAATTAAACTGTTCGTTCCATAGGTTACCATCAAACGGTACGCCGTGTACCAAAACTACCGCAGGTCCTTCACCAATAACCCGGTAAAAGATTTTTCTTTGCTGAAAACTCAGTATTTTTTCAGTCAACATACATGGGATTTTTATACCGGCTAAAGCTTCTTAATAATAAGAGCGCTACAATAGGAATGAGAGCACTGTTCATTTCCTGCGGCAACCATTCCCATGAAACAAGCAGCAGCAATAGTAAAATGGAATTCAAAAGAAAATAAAATCTCACCCCTCGCCATTTTTTGTAAATAAAAAAAACAACAACAGTATGCAGAGGAAAAGCCCAGAGAAGATTGTAGTTGTCTTTACATTCAGGATGATCAGTTCCAAACCACATGAACAACAAAAAAATTCCAAACAGTCCAGAAATAAAAAACAGGAAAAAGTCAAACACGGAAAAGAATTTTTCTGTGTTATTCAGAAAAGTTAAGACAGTCACGATTAAGAATAATAATGCGAAAACAATAAAGGGAGAAAAGAAAGGAGTCTTGCTTACCGGCATTGTTGATTTAAGAATTTCTTTTTTTTCTGATACCAATGGTCTCTCGTCTATAGTCGTGTTGTCAAATCCTTTCATTAAGTAATCAGGAAGAAACATGGCTTCATTATTTGTCACTTTTTTATCCAATGGTTCTCCGAGCAAAATATCTATGCCGAGTTTGCTCCAGTATTGGTGACTTTTGTCCATGTAACTGTGGATCATGTTGCGGAAAGTAATATTTTGTTTTTCACGAATGTTCCCTGTTTCAATGGAACCATCCGCATTTTTAAAAACTATATCTCTTAACCTGGTCGTGCAATTGTCATACATGAAATCGTATATATAATATTTATTTTCTTCTTTGGCATTTTCCTGTAGTGCAGCCGCTAATTTTTCTTTTTCGTCGCATGATAAATTGAGAACCTGTTCGGTTACCCCGCGTTTTTCATAAATATATTCCTGTAAAAAATCATCCAGCTTTTCTACGGAGACAAAGTATAATAAATTGCCGCGTGTAAATTTTGTATAAAACGCCGGGTCATCAAAATCGAAAGTGCCATAATTATAAATAATATCTATACCGGCAGCACTATCGGTTATTCTTAAAGCGCTATGACCCCACAATGAATATAAATCTTCTCCTGGGGAACAGGTCAGTAAGCTAATGCGAAGATCACAGCTGGTATCCGTTTGTGCCTGCATATTATCCAGCATCATCAAAAAGAAAAAGAAAGTCAATATTTTTTTCACATCAGCAATTTGCCGACAAGTTCGTAAAAAATAAAATGAATTGCCAGCGAAAGAAGTTAAAATGAAAAAATAAAGCATTAGTACTTAACTTGAAAAAAAATGCGAAAACACTAATGAATAATGTAAAGGCTTTTTTGTTTGATCTGAATGGAACAATGATCAATGATATGCCTTATCACATTACTGCCTGGCACCGGATACTGAATGCCCTTGGCGCCAACATAAGTATGGAAAAAATGAAAGAAGAGTGCTATGGAAAAAATCATGAGTTGATTGAAAGAATATTGCCCGGAAAATTTTCTGAAGAAGAAAAAGTAAAAATGAGTTTTGAAAAAGAAAGACTGTACCAGCAGGAATTCAGGCCGAATTTAAAGTTAATTGACGGCCTCTCCGATTTTATAAAAGACGCACATGCTGCCGGAATAAAACTTGGTGTTGGCTCGGCAGCTATTATGTTCAATATTGATTTTGTAGTAGACGGTTTGGATATTCGAAAATATTTTGACGTCTTTGTAAGTGCTGACGATGTCACGAACAGCAAACCTGATCCGGAAACATGGTTAAAGTGCGCTGATGCGTTAGCAGTGTTACCAGAAGAATGTATTGTGTTTGAAGACAGCCCCAAAGGAGTAGAATCAGCGATGAATGCAAACATGAAATGTTTTGTTATTACCAACCTTCATAGTAAAAGAGATTTTAAAGATTATGAAAATATCATTGGTTTTATAAATGATTTTAATGAAATTTCCATTTCAGAAATCTTCAACTTACAAACCTGATGCCCGAAAATGCTTTCGTAATAGGAGTTGACTACGGTACTGACTCAGTTCGATCAGTACTCGTAAATGCATTGAATGGTGAGGAGATCGCTTCCTCCGTTTTTTATTATCCCCGGTGGAAAGCGGGTTTGTATTGTAATGCAGCCATTAACCAGTTTCGGCAACACCCGTTGGATTATATTGAAGGACTTGAAGCAACTATAAAAGATTGTTTGCAAAAAGCAGGGAGGGATGTTGCACAAAACGTAAAGGCAATTTCAGTAGACACTACCGGTTCTACACCGGTTGCAGTTGATAAAACAGGCACCCCGCTTTCGCTTTTACCGCAATTTGAAGAGAATGCCAATGCGATGTTTGTTTTGTGGAAGGATCATACTTCTACAAAAGAAGCTGCTGAAATAAATGAACATGCGAAAAAATTCAAAACAAATTTTTTGCAGTTTGTCGGTGGTATTTATTCTTCAGAGTGGTTTTGGGCCAAGCTGCTTCATATATTAAGAGAAGATAAAGAAATTCGAAAGAACTGTTCCTCGTGGGTGGAACACTGTGACTGGATTCCTTTTTTACTTACCGGGGGAAATGAGGTACATAAAATGAAACGAAGTGTTTGCTCAGCCGGTCATAAAGCTCTTTGGGCAAAAGAATTTGGCGGGCTTCCTTCCGATGAATTTTTCTCTTCTCTTGATCCTTCACTGAAAGATTTTTCTTCGAAGTTATTTACAGAAACTTGCAGTTCTGATAAGTCTGCGGGAACGATCAGTAAAGAATGGGCAAAGAAATTGGGGCTATCGAATGATTTAATTATTGGCGTTGGCGCATTTGATGCACATATGGGTGCAGTAGGCGGACAAATCGAACCTTACTATTTAAGTAAAGTAATGGGCACTTCAACCTGCGATATGCTTGTTGCACCGCTTGATGAAGTGAGTGATAAGCTTGTGCAGGGAATTTGCGGACAGGTGCCGGGTTCTGTTATTCCGGGTATGCTCGGTTTGGAAGCCGGTCAGAGTGCATTCGGTGATGTATATGCGTGGTTCAAAAATTTATTGAGTTGGCCACTCGATCATTTCTGCGATGATGAAAAAACAAAACAGGAAATCACTGATAAACTAATAATCGCATTATCTGCGGAGGCAGCCAAACTTCCGCTTAGAGAAAATGATGAATTAGCTGTTGACTGGCTGAATGGCCGCCGTACTCCTGATGCGGATCAATTATTAAAAGCTGCAATTATTAATTTAAATTTAGCCAGTGATGCGCCGAGAATATTTAAAGCTTTTGTGGAAGCGACTTGTTTTGGTGCCAAAGCCATTGCAGATCGTTTCGTTGAGCAGGGTGTTCCTGTAAAAGGTCTTATAGGTTTGGGCGGAGTTGCAAAAAAATCTCCTTACATTATGCAGGTAATGGCCGATGTAATGAATATGCCGATACGCATTCACAGATCTGAACACACTTGTGCTATGGGTGCAGCCATGTTTGCCGCTACAGCAGCTGGTATTTATAAAAAGGTTGAGGAAGCCATGGTCGGTATGGGACAGGGTTTCGACGCGGAATATCACCCTAACGGAGCGAATATTGAATATTATAATAAGCGCTACGAACAGTACAAAAAACTGGGCGCATTTATAGCAGAGAATAAAATGTAGTCGATCAGGTTTTTTGAATTTTGACTTTTTAAATTTTACTTGTTTTCTCATTCATGGACAAATACGATCACATAAAGGAAGAAGCTTACGAAGCAAATATGCAATTGCCAAAACTTGGGTTGGTGATCTTTACATTTGGAAACGTCAGCGCTGCTGACAGAAAATTGGGCGCATTTGCGATAAAACCGAGCGGTGTTCCTTATGAAAAACTTTCACCCAAAAAAATGGTGGTCGTTGATTTTGATGCAAAAGTTATAGAAGGAAAAATGAGACCATCATCGGACACGAAAACACATGCAGTGTTATACACACATTGGGAGAAAATTGGCGGAATTGCCCACACTCATTCTACTTATGCCACTGCATGGGCTCAATCACAAAGAGACATTCCTATTTTCGGAACCACTCATGCTGATCATACTGTTTGAATATTCCCTGTGCGGCTCCGATGGATGATGAAATGATAAAAGGTGATTATGAACACCAGACCGGTTTCCAGATCATCAATTGCCTTGAAGAAAAGAAATTGGGTTATGAAGAAATAGAAATGATCCTTGTAGCAAATCATGCACCGTTTACGTGGGGAAAAAATGCTGAAAAAGCTGTTTACAATAGTGCCGTACTGGAAAATATTGCGCAAATGGCTTTTTTAACGGAACAAATAAATTCTTCTGCATCCATATTAAAAGATGCTTTGATAAAAAAACATTATGAACGAAAACATGGCCCTGGTTCATACTATGGTCAATAAAAATCAAAACAGCAGTGTATGAAAAAACTAATATCTTTTATTCTTTTCTTATCCGGACTTTTTTTTGTTGCTTGTAATAATAATAACCATGCTGATAAGCAAAAACAAGGAAATAACATAGATAGTATAGAAGCAAGTCTGACAGAAGCACCATTTGGAATTTATGATGATCAACCGGTGACTGAATATACTATGACGAATGAGTCAGGTATGTTGGTAAGCATTTTGAACTATGGAGGAACGGTGACGAAGTTGATGGTTCCGGATAAAAATGGAGAGATGGGTGATGTTGTATTAGGCTTTGATTCTTTTGACGGATACCTACAAAAGAATGATCCTTTTTTTGGAGCGTTGGTTGGACGCTATGCTAATCGTATTGCCAATGCAAAATTTACTCTTGATGGCAAAACTTATACTTTGGCTGCCAATGATAATGGAAACAGCTTGCACGGCGGCAACAAAGGATTTGATAAAGTACTGTGGTCGGCAGAAAAATTAAGCGACAGCAGTTTGAAATTAACTTATCTAAGCAAAGATAGTGAAGAAGGTTTTCCCGGTAACTTAAATGCCCAAGTGATCTACACACTGAGTTCTGACAATTCTTTGAAAATTGATTATACGGCCACAACTGATAAGCCAACTCCTGTCAACTTAACCAATCATTGCTATTTTAATTTATCTGCGGGTGAAGATTCATCCATCTTAAATGAACAACTGGAATTGAATGCAGGGAAGTACACTCCTGTGGACGATAAATTAATTCCTACAGGAAAAATCGAAGATGTAAAAGGAACACCTATGGATTTTACTTCACCAAAAACGATCGGGAAAGATATTGACATGGTCAAAGGCGGTTATGATCATAACTGGGTACTGAACAAAGCCGGTAATGGACTTGAGAGAGCTGCTTCAGTATATGATCCGGGAAGTGGTCGCTATGTGGAAGTCTTTACGACCCAACCGGGCATCCAGTTTTATACCGGAAATTTTTTAGGCGGGAATTTGTTGTACACAAAGAGCGGGCAAAGATATGTGAAGCATGGAGCGCTTTGTTTGGAAACACAACATTTTCCGGATAGTCCTAATGAACCTTCTTTTCCCAATACAATTTTGAAACCGGGAGAAACTTATCATGAAGTGACGGTGTATAAATTTTCAGTGAAATAAATAATAGTTCAAATCAGATTACTATGAAGAATTTTCTTCGTTCTTCTTCAATGGATGGTGGCAAAGTTTTAGAGGTTTGGTTTGCAACCGGCAGCCAGCATTTATATGGAGAGGAAACGTTAAAGCAGGTTGCTAAACATTCCACTACGATATCAAAATCATTAAATGATTCGGAATCAATTCCCGTAAAGATTGTTTTCAAACCGGTTTTAAAATCAACAGAAGAGATTTACAATTTATGCCTGGAAGTAAATTCTTCTAAAAATTGCATTGGTGTTATTGCGTGGATGCATACTTTTTCTCCTGCGAAAATGTGGATCGGTGGATTGAAGATATTGCAGAAACCATTGTTGCATTTGCATACTCAATTTAATCGTGATATTCCCTGGAGTGAAATTGATATGGATTTTATGAATCTGAACCAAAGTGCACATGGCGACAGGGAGTTTGGATTTATTGCGAGCCGGATGCGATTGAGAAGAAAAGTAGTGGTAGGTCATTGGCAGGATAAAAAAGTTTTGGAAAAAATTGAGACATGGACGAGAGCAGCTGCAGGTTGGAATGATTGGCAGGGCGCAAAATTTGTTCGCTTTGGCGATAATATGCGTTATGTAGCCGTGACAGAAGGTGATAAAGTCGAAGCCGAATTAAAATTTGGTTATTCTGTAAATACACATGGCGTAGGCGATCTCGCGAAAATGATAAATAATGTAAAAGAAACGGCTATTACAAAATTATGCGATGAATATTCTGCTCAATATAAATTGGCTTCTTCTTTAAAAAAAGGAAATGATCAGCATCAATCTTTGCGTGAAGCTGCTAAAATTGAAATTGGGTTACGTAAATTTTTGAGAGAAGGAAATTATAAAGGATTTACAGATACATTTGAAGATCTTCATGGATTGGTTCAACTTCCCGGTATTGCTGTGCAACGATTGATGAATGAAGGTTATGGTTTTGCTGCTGAAGGAGATTGGAAAACGGCTGCATTGGTAAGAGCAATGAAAACAATGGCAACAGGATTAAACGGAGGCAATTCTTTTATGGAAGATTATACTTATCATTTTGATCCAAAGAATCAGATGGTCCTTGGCGCTCACATGCTGGAGATATGCGAAAGTATTGCTGAATGGAAGACCTTTATGCGAGATACATCCTTTAGGTATTGGTGGCAAAGCCGATCCTGTACGTTTGGTATTTAATGTTGCCGGCGGAGCAGCCATCAATGCTTCTGTTATTGATATGGGCAATCGTTTTCGTTTATTGGTGAATGAAGTGGAAGCGGTAAAACCTGTTCATGATTTGCCAAAACTGCCGGTAGCAAGAGTTTTATGGAAACCATATCCCGACATGCAGACGGGTTGTGCAGCATGGATACTTGCGGGTGGTGCACATCACACCTGCTTCAGTCAAAATTTAGCAAGTGAACACATGGAAGATTTTGCCGACATGGCAGGCATAGAATTTTTAAAAATTGGTAAAGGCTCTGATCTTTCTCAATTCAAAAATGAGTTGAGATGGAATGAAGTGTACTACCAATTGAATAAAGCATAAGTTTGTTTCATTGCCATTTAAAATAATTACAAAACGACTGCATGACTAAATCACAGAAATATCTTGGTCCGTTTATTTTGGTAACAAGTTTATTTTTTTTCTGGGCATTTTTGCACAACCTCAATCCAATACTGATCCCGCATTTAAAAAAAGCTTGTCAGCTTACTGACACGCAATCTTCCTTCATTGACTCGTCAGTGTATTTTGGATATTTTTTAATGGCTATACCTGCAGGACTGTTCTTGCACAGGTTCGGGTATAAAAAAGGAATTTTAGCGGGATTGGCTTTATTTGCAGCAGGATATTTTTTATTCATCCCTTCGGCGTCATCACGCAGCTATGTATTTTTTTTAGCTTCTTTGTTTGTTGTGGCGAGTGGCGCAGCTTTTTTAGAAACGGTAGCCAATCCTTATGTTACTCTTCTTGGTGATAAAGAATCATCGGAACAACGATTGAATTTTTCTCAGTCATTCAACGGCCTCGGTGCCGTTATCGCACCGATACTCGGCGGCCAATTCATTCTTTCCGGTATTGAACATTCCAAAGCTGAACTGCAGCAAATGGGCGCAAATGGCCAGTTGAATGCATATTTACAATCAGAAGCAAATACCGTAAAGATCCCGGCCCTGGTAATGGGATGTGTGATCATTGTCCTGTGGCTCTTGTTTTATTTTACAAAATTTCCCGAGGTAAAAGAGCCGGATGCCGATGTAAAACCAAATAAATTTTCTCTTGATGTATTGAGGCATCGCCATCTGCGCTGGGCAGTGATCGCTCAATTTTTTTATGTAGGTGCACAGGTGGGAGTCGGAAGTTTTTTTGTTCGTTTCAGCCGGTATGTAATTAACATGCCCGAAAAGGAAACCGCTTTTCGCTGGGGTTATATTGCCATGGCCGGCTTTATGGTGGGTCGTTTCACCGGTACTTTTTTTATGAAATATATCAAGCCATCAAAATTGCTGAGTCTTTATGCATTCATAAATGTTGTGTTGCTTACCATCGGTGTTTTTGCAAAAGGTGATCTTGCGGTATACGCTGTGATGGCTTCGCCATTTTTTATGTCTATCATGTTCCCCACCATTTTTGCACTCGGCATCAAAGAACTGGGTGAAGAAACAAAATTAGCTTCTTCATTTCTTGTTATGTCGATCATCGGTGGTGGACTTGCACCCATAATAATGGGTTTTATCTCTGATAAAACAGGAAGCATGCAGATCGCTTATGTTGTTCCGTTAATATGTTTTTTCTTTGTTTTGTATTACGGTTTGAGAGGGTATAAAATAAAATCGTTGCAATCATGAAGCGTTATTGCCTTGCATTGGATTTAAAAGATGATGAAGCATTGATTAAAGAATATGAAGAGTATCATCAAAAAGTTTGGCCCGAAATTCTGCAAAGCATAAAAGAGGCTGGCATTCAGCAAATGGAAATTTACAGGATAACTAACCGGCTTTTTATGATCATGGAAACGAGTGCTGATTTTTCATTTGAGCAAAAGGCAAAAATGGATGCATCAAATACAAATGTGCAGGAATGGGAAAAATTGATGTGGAAATATCAGCAGGCATTGCCGGGCAGCAAGCCGGGAGAGAAATGGAGAATGATGAATAAGATTTTTACCCTAAATCCCCGTCCGTACCGGCACGGGCGGACCTAAATGGACTTTGAAAAAACTCTGAATGTTAAGCCTTCAAAATAAAACTTCAATCATTACCGGCGGGGGAAGCGGAATAGGGAAAGCAATTGCCGTGTTATTTGCAAAGCAGGGAAGCGAAGTTCATATCTTAGACATTGATAAAAATGCGGAAGCGGTTATTGACGAAATCAAAGCTGCAGGTGGAAAATCGTTTTTGCACCGGTGCGATGTATCAAAACAACAAGAAATAAAGACAACAGTCGATTCTATAATTGCGAACAATAAGATGATCGATATTCTTGTGAATAATGCGGGCATTGCACATGTGGGCACTGTTGAAACTACTTCCGAAGAAGATATGGATCGCTTGTTCAGGGTAAATGTAAAAGGAATGTATAATTGTATGCATGAAATAATTCCGGTGATGAAGAAAACTGGTGGCGTGATCCTGAATCTTGCATCAGTGGCAGCATCGGTCGGAATTCCGGAAAGGTTTGCTTATTCCATGACAAAGGCTGCGGTTATGGGGATGACATTATCGGTGGCGAAAGATTACATCAACCACAATATCCGGTGCAATTCCATTTCACCGGCAAGAGTGCATACACCTTTTGTAGATGGATTTTTAAAAAAAAATTTTGCAGGTAAGGAAGAAGCGATGTTTGAAAAATTATCAAAGACACAACCGATCGGCCGAATGGGAAAGCCGGAGGAAATTGCAAATCTTGCTTTATACCTGTGCAGCGATGAGGCTGCGTTTATTACAGGCTGCGATTATTTGATCGATGGAGGATTTGTGAAGTTGAATAATTAAACAGTGTTGAACCCGCTGCTATCGTATTATTTTCAGCATTTACATTCCGGATGTTTTCATAAATTGAAACGTGTAATTCGTATTTGTAATGAGTAAACTTCAATTCTTGTTATTGTTCATTTGTTCTTTTTTTTGGTGCAAATGTTTTACGCAAGAGAACACTGATACAAGCATGAATGTTTTCTTTGAAACCAATGATTTTAAATTAAACAAAGACCAACTCACCACAATTAGACATTTCTTAACTGCTTACCCTGTCATAACCTGCATTACCGGCTATGCAGATAGTACAGGAACTTCCGGGTATAATCTCGCATTATCCAGGAAGAGGGCTTTTGCTATATACAATACTATTTCAATTAGCGATGGGTCAGTAAGCTCCACGATTGTAAGATATCATGGAGAGAGCGAGGAATTACCTGAACTTTGGATGAATCGTCGTGTGCAAATATGTGCACACAAACCTTCTTCACAAATTTTGGAAAAAAACAGTACTGCAAAACTCAATGATGAGCCCCTGGCTGGCAATGATTCGCTAAATAATAAGGATACCATACGTGTCATTAACTTGGAAAACCTATACTTTTATCCCGATATGTCGGTCCTGACCCAGGAATCGATACCTTATCTTAAAGAACTTGCGCAGCAACTAAAAGCTTATCCCGGAAGCACATTTGAGATCATAGGACACGTTAACTATCAGAGCCGTTTTGATTCGACGCATCTCAGAGACCTTTACCTGTTATCGAGGCAAAGAGCAAAAGCTGTGTATGACTATTTAGTGCAATTTGGTATTCCTGCTGCAAAAATGAAATATAAAGGCGTGGGTAATTCGCAACCTCTTATAGTGCATCCTAAAAATGATGAAGAAAGGAGAAAGAATATGCGTGTTCAGGTAATAATTACTAATAAATGATTTCATCAATGATAATTACTAATTTAATGTTTTACCCACTGAACAAAGGGGCAGACATTTTTGATTTTTATTCAGACAATACGATCTTCACAATATGAAACTTATACGATTCGGAGAAAATGGAAAAGAAAAAACGGGAGTGGTCATCAACGAAACAATGTATGATACTTCATCATTGCGTGAAGATTACAACGAAATTTTTTTTGAAACAGGCGGATTGGAAAGATTGGAAAAATTTGTAAAAGAAAATCAAAGCAATCTTTCAAAGATCAAGGATGGCACCAGATTGGGAAGCCCCGTCGCAAGACCATCAAAAATTGTTTGTATTGGTTTGAATTACGCCGATCATGCAAAAGAAACGAATGCAAATGTTCCCACGGAACCTGTTATTTTTTTAAAAGCTACTTCATCTCTGTGCGGTCCTTTTGATGATATCATCATTCCTAAAAATTCTGTAAAGACCGATTGGGAAGTGGAACTGGCAGTTGTGATTGGTAAGAAAGCAAGTTATGTTGATGAGTCGAAAGCAATGGATTATATCGCAGGTTATTGTTTGCATAATGATGTAAGCGAACGTGAGTTTCAAATTGAACGCAATGGCACATGGGATAAAGGAAAAGGTTGCGATACATTTGCGCCGCTGGGGCCATGGCTGGTAACAAAAGATGAGATAGCCGACGTAAATAATCTTCGGTTGTGGTTATCAGTAAATGGAAAGATGATGCAGGACGGAACTACAGCAAATTTGATTTTTAAAATTCCTTTTCTTGTTTCCTATGTCAGCCAGTTTATGACTTTGTTACCGGGTGATGTGATTTCTACAGGAACTCCGGCTGGTGTAGGCTTAGGAATGAAGCCACCATTATATTTAAAAACAGGCGATGTGGTTGAATTAGGTGTCGATGGCTTAGGAATCGCCAAACAAAAATGTAATGCTTATGCGAATTGATGCTCATCAGCATTTCTGGAAGTTTGACCCTGTTCGTGATAGCTGGATAACCGATGAAATGGCTGTAATAAAAAAAGATTTTTTACCCGCAGATTTTGAGCCTTTATTGCAGCAATATGATTTCGATGGTTCTGTTGTGGTACAGTGTGATCAGTCGGAAGCGGAAAATGAATTTTTGTTGAATGCTGCAAATGAACACAGTTTTATAAAAGGAATTGTTGGATGGGTGGACTTGCAGTCTTCAAATGCAGAAGAAAGATTGGCTTACTATAATTCCTTTGAAAAAGTAAAGGGTTTCCGGCATGTATTGCAGGGTGAAGCTGACAGGGAAATAATGCTGAAAGAATCTTTCATGAATGGTATTAGTAAGCTCGGGCAATTTGATTTTACTTACGATATATTAGTCTATGCCGATCAGTTGAAACATATTCCAAAATTTGTCGCTGCCTTTCCCGATCAAAAATTTGTAATAGATCATATTGGCAAACCCGAAATAAAGGACAAAAAAATAGAAGATTGGAAAAAGGATATTATGAAAATTGCCAAATATGAGAATGTTTATTGCAAAATTTCGGGGATGGTAACTGAAGCGGACTGGAAAGACAGGGAGCAGGAAGATTTTATTCCTTACATAGAAATAGTTTTGGATGCATTCAGTATAGAAAGAGTGATGTATGGCTCGGATTGGCCTGTTTGTTTAGTGGCAGCTTCTTATGAAGAAACTTTGAGTATAGTGGAGGAATATTTTTCCTCCTTATCAAAAATTGAGCAGGATATGTTTTTCGGAAGAAACGCAGTTGAGTTTTATAATCTCTGATTGAATTTATTATGGACCTTGAATTAAAAGATAAGATCGTTATTGTAACCGGTGGCGCTAAAGGAATTGGTGAAGGCATTGTACAAGCGCTGGCTGCGGAAGGAGCTTTGCCTGTAATTGTTGGAAGAAATGAGGACGATAATTTAAGAATAGTGAAGGCTGTTGAAAATAACAAGGGCAAAGCATGGCAGGTTGTAGCAGAATTAACCAAACCATCCGAATGTGAAAAAGCAGTAAACGCAGTGATAGAAAAATTTGATCGCATCGATGGCTTGGTAAATAATGCTGGCATCAATGATGGAGTGGGATTGGAGCATGGCAATTATGAAAACTTCATGCAAAGTCTTCATAAAAATCTTGTTCATTACTACCTGATGGCGCAATTGACTCTGCCCGAATTAAAAAAATCAAAAGGCTCTATTGTAAATATAAGTTCCAAAACAGCGGAAACGGGACAGGGAAATACTTCAGCATATGCAGCGGCAAATGGCGGCCGCAATGCATTGACAAGAGAATGGGCAGTTGAATTATTGAAATACGGTATCCGGGTCAATGCTGTTGTTGTCGCAGAAAGTTTTACACCGTTGTATGCAAAATGGATCGAGACTTTACCTAACCCTAAAGAAAAATTGAAAGAGATCGAATCAAAGATTCCCCTGGGAAATCGCATGACAACTCCTGAAGAGATTGCAAACATGGTTGTGTTTCTGTTGTCATCGAGATCAAGTCACACGACAGGTCAGTTGATACACGTAGATGGAGGATATGTTCATCTCGACAGAGCGCTGGCAAATGCGTAAACCGCCTAAAGGGAAGCAATTAAAAATTCATCATGAAGAAAAATTTTTGCTTTTGCTTTTTCTTTTCTTTCAGCCGTTGAAAAATTATCCTTCAGAAAATGCAATAGCTAATCGTATCAGAATTAAAAAAATAATTTTGAATTTAAATTCTCTTGAGGAGACAAGGTATGCGGTCATTAATTTGTAAACAACCATTCCAATTTGAATATGCAGAAATTGATGAACCGGAATTAAAACCGGGTCATGCGATCATCAAAATAAAAAGAATTGGAATTTGCGGCACTGACCTGCATGCATTCGAGGGCACACAACCATATTTTAGCTATCCAAGAATTTTGGGGCATGAGCTTTCGGGCGATTTAATTGACTTTGACAATGCCGGGGATTTTGTTACCGGTGATATTGTGACCATCATTCCTTATTTTAATTGCGGCAACTGTATTGCATGCAGAAATGGCAAACCTAATTGTTGCGTGAACATCAGGGTATCTGGTGTGCATGTTGATGGCGGTATGGCGGAATATCTTTCTGTTCCTTCTTATTCGTTGGTAAAAGGTGGAGGATTGAGTTATGACGAGCTCGCATTGATAGAACCTTTTGCCATCGGAGCACACGGCATTCATCGTGCTGATGTAAAGGGAGGAGAATTTGTTTTGGTGATCGGTGCGGGACCGATTGGTTTAGGGACCATGGAGTTTGCCAGGATTGCCGGCGGTGATGTAATTGCGATGGATGTAAATGAAAAGCGTTTACAGTTTTGCAGCGAAAAACTGAATATTGAACATACGATCAATGCGGCAAGCGGTAATGTGACCAAACAATTGCAAGAAATTACAAATGGTGATATGCCAACGGTTGTCATTGATGCTACAGGAAATTTGAAAGCCATTAATAGCGCTTTTCAATACCTGGCGCATGGGGCAAGATATATCCTGATCGGTTTGCAGAAAGAAGAAATTAGGTTTAGCCATCCTGAATTTCATAAACGGGAAGCAAGTTTAATGAGCAGCCGGAATGCTACCCGAAAAGATTTTGATTTCGTGATAAACAGTGTAAAAAAAGGGCTGATAAATCCGCTGTCTTATATTACTCATCATTTAAGATTTCAGGAAGTAAAAGATAAGTTTGAAAGCTTGCTTTATCCTGACAATAATGTAATCAAAGCCATTATTGAAATGGATTGATAAAGATGACTTCAACTGAACTTATATTTGGCCTTTAAAATGAGCACATGTTATTACTTGGAATTGATCTTGGAACTTCTTCTATCAAAGTATCAGTTGTAAATGCCGAAACTCAGCAATGGATTGCATCCGCGCAATATCCCGAACGGGAAACCGCCATTACATCTTTACAAACCGGTTGGGCAGAGCAGTCACCCGATACCTGGTGGGAAAATATAAAAGGCGCCATCAAAAAATTAAATGCTTCAAAAAAATTTGATCCAAGGCAAATAGCAGCGATTGGTATAGCTTACCAAATGCATGGCCTTGTTGCAGTGGATAAAAAACAAAATGTTTTGCGTGACAGTATAATATGGTGTGACAGCCGGGCGGTGGAAACGGGTAATGAAGCATTTGAAAAAATAGGCGGTGAAAAATGTCTTTCATGTTTACTTAATTCCCCGGGAAATTTTACAGCTTCAAAACTTGGTTGGGTAAAAAAGAATGAACCCGAAATCTATAATAAAATAGACAAGATAATGTTGCCGGGTGACTTTGTGGCGATGAAATTAACGGGTGATATCACAACAACTTCTTCTGCTTTATCGGAAGGAATTTTCTGGGACTTTAAAAAGGATGCTATATCAGAAGACGTAATGAACTATTTTGGTTTTGATCATTGCCTGCTTCCATCGGTTAAACCTCTTTTTTCTTCTCATGGAAATTTATCAGGGCCAGTAGCTAAAGAACTTTCACTGAAGCCGGGTATTCCTGTAAGTTACAAGGCGGGTGATCAATTAAACAATGCAGTTTCATTAAATGTATTTCAGCCCGGCGAGGTAGCCGCTACTGCCGGCACGTCAGGAGTAATCTATGCGGTAACCGATAAATTATTTTCAGACAAGTTTTCGAGAGTAAACGCTTTTGCTCATGTAAACCACAACAGCGAATCAAAACGACTAGGTGTTTTGTTGTGTATTAACGGAACAGGAATTATGAACAGATGGATGAAAGACTTGTCCGGAGAAAACTACAGAGAGATGAATGAGCTGGCTTCGCAAATAAAACCGGGAAGCGATGGCTTGATGGTGCTCCCATTTGGAAATGGAGCCGAAAGAATATTTGAAAATAAAATTATCGGGGCGCAGATGCTGCATATTGATCTCAACAAACATTCAAAGGCACATGTATTTCGTGCGGTGCAGGAAGGAATTGTTTTTGCATTTCGTTATGGCTTGGATATAATGCGTGAGAACGGAATACAACCATCGGTGATACGTGTAGGAAAAGCAAATATGTTTTTAAGCGATCTGTTTACCGAAGCGTTTGTAAATGCAACAAACGTTCCCGTTGAGCTTTATGAAAATGATGGAAGCGTGGGTGCTGCAATTGGTGCCGGTATCGGTGCAGGAATTTATTCTTCCCCGCAGCAGGCTTTTATTAACTTCAAACCAATCAGGCGAGTTGATCTCTCCGGCCTTGCTGAATTGTATGATGATTTATATGCGGCGTGGAAAGAAGAACTAAAGAAATTTCTCTGAACTTTTCATCAACTGCCGGCAAGGATTTTTGCCTTTTGTATAATTTTTTTGAGGTTCTCGAAAAACAATTGTGTAGCTATTATTTCAGGGTATGCAGATTTCGATTGGTTCAGAATCGAAGCAATTAAATAATTTTGATGAAATCACTATTTGATCATATAAAACCAGCATCATGAAAAAAATATTTTTCATCATCTCTCTTTTTGCTTGGACGGCAATGAATGCCCAAAATAAGCCTGCCCGTCCGGCAGGCCGGGAAGAAAAAGAGGTGATAGCCAGAGCATATTTGCTGAGCCATACAGTATTTGGAACAAAAGACAGCAGCACTCTTGAAGATTTGTTTGCAAAAACAGCCACCTATGGCCATTCTCACGGAAAAATCCAAAACAGGCAAGAAGCGATTGATGGTGCCACACACAATCAATCATTTTATACTGACACGGCAGTAAGTAATATCCGTCATCTTTGCAAATGATAAAACATCGATTGTTCGATATTTATTCAAGGCCCAGGAACATAAAATTGATGGAACGGTTGTGCCTTTGGATTTTACAATGATGTTAGTTTGGACTAAGGAGAAGGGAGAATGGAAATTATTTGGAAGACAAGCTGTAAGCCTGCTGCATTAAATTTTATTTCATGAATGTTTTAAAACAATTTAATCTGTCGGGGAAAACGGCGCTTGTTACAGGTTGTAACAAAGGAATAGGTATGGGTATGGCTGTTGGGTTGGCAGAAGCCGGTGCTGATATAATTGGAGTATCTGGTACGTTGCAGTTAAGCGGAAGTGAAATTGAAAAGCAGATCAATAAACTTGGAAGAAAATTTAAGGCATTCAAAGCTGATCTTTCTGACAGAAAAAATTTGTACGAGTTTGTTGAACAAGTAAAAGATTATAGTTCATCGGTTGATATTTTGGTAAACAATGCCGGTATCATTAAACGTGCACCTGCAGCGCAGCATCCGGATGAGGACTGGGACAAAGTTCTATCAGTTAATCTTGATGCTCCTTTTATTTTGGCGAGAGAATTTGGAAGGGATATGATCAGTCGTGGCTCAGGCAAAATTATTTTCACTTGTTCTTTGCTTAGTTTCCAGGGCGGAATTACTGTTCCGGGATATGCTGCAAGCAAAGGTGCATTGGCAAGTCTTGTAAAAGCGCTTTCGAACGAATGGGCTTCAAAAGGTGTTAATGTAAATGGCATTGCTCCCGGATATATTGCCACGGACAATACGGGAGCATTAAGAAACGACGCTATGCGCAACAAAGCGATCGTTGATCGTATTCCTGCAGGCAGATGGGGTGAACCCGATGATTTCAAGGGCGCCATCGTCTACCTTGCGTCTGATGCATCAAAATATGTAAACGGAACTATACTGACAGTGGATGGAGGCTGGATGGGGAGATAGTGAGGTGGTGGAGAGTCGGAGAGTGAGAGTAAGCTTCTGGCTTCTTATAAAGAATTTAGATCAAACCAAGCTATTTATATAGGAGGTAGTTTTTATTTATAGTTAATTATTGTGTTGCCAACTTCAGTTCCCTGGTTAAACTTTCGTTGCGTCGCACACTTCAACGTTTAGTTCTTTAATGATTATTTTTTCACAATTCAAAAGCCTAATCACAGTTATCAGGGCTGTGTGTCGGGCCCCCCTTTAGGGGAGTTGGAGGGCATTATGCAAATACGTTTTCAAAATAGTCCGAAAGAAACCATGCAAATGACGACGCAGGATCTGCGTGAAAATTTTCTTTGTGAGAATTTAATGAACGATGACAGAGCCGTGTATATATACTCTCATTACGACAGGATGATCGTCGGCGGAGCGAAGCCGGTAAATAAGCCGGTGAAACTGGAAAACGATCCTGAATTGAAATCGGAATCTTTTTTAGAGAGAAGGGAAATTGGAATTATAAATGTTAGTGGCTCCGGGACCGTTGAAGCTGATGGTCAAAAATTTGAATTGCAAAAAATGGATTGTGTTTATTTGGGAAGAGGAACAAAAGAAGTGTCACTTTCTTCTGTTGATAAAAAAAATCCTGCTGTCTTTTTCTTTTTGTCGGCGCCTGCTCATCAAACATATCCTAACGTGAAATTTTCAAAAGAACAGGCTACCCCGGTAAGTTTAGGGGAGCAGGTAACGTCCAATGCACGCACTGTTTATAAATACATACATACTGATGGTATTCAAAGTTGCCAATTGGTAATGGGGCTTACCGTGTTGAAAGAAGGAAATGTGTGGAACTCAGTGCCGCCGCATACGCATACACGTCGTATGGAAGTATATTTTTATTTTGATGTTCCCGAAGCACAGAGAATTTTTCATTTTATAGGTCGCCCGACAGAAACAAGACACCTCGTTATGACTAACCACGAAGCAGTGATCTCTCCGCCATGGGGTATGCACTTCGGATGCGGCACTTCAAACTACGGATTTATCTGGGGAATGGCTGGGGAAAACAAGGCATATACTGATATGGATGTAGTGCAGGTTCCCGATATAAAATGAATTCATATCATATTCAAATATTACCGGTAGCGATTGAGTAAACAATTATGGAATATTTCGTCTTGTTCCGGATATCAGTAGACATTGTTATTATTTGTATAACTTAAATTAAATTCCCCTTAACGCCTTTATATGAAAAGCATCATTATAGTAGGATTTTCTGCTTTAATTATAAATGTTTTTGCCAAAAAACAATTGTGTAGGCAAACGACTATTCCAGCCTCCAATAAAATCTACATAACAGTTACTCAACCAGGGGGCAAAAGAAAAACTGTAACTCTTGACAATTACTTTAATAATGAATGGAAAAAAGATGCTACTGGTAAAGATGTTCCTTATCATTATACATGGGATGATAAAGAAAATAGTGGCTTTTCAATCTTTGGTAACATCTTCACTATGTATGGAGTAAAAAAAAATACATTAACTACGTCGCCAACAAAGGAAAATTTAAAAAATACAAATATTTATATCATTGTTGATCCCGATACAGAAAAGGAAACGGAACATCCCAATTATATTCAGCAAAAAGATATTGATGTAATTACCAGTTGGGTAAAACAAGGTGGAGTATTGGTTCTGATGGGAAATGATGCAGGCAATGCAGAGTTTGAACATTTTAACCTGCTTGCAGGGAAATTTGGTATTCAATTTTTGGAAGAAACTAAAAACAAAGTTGAGGGCAATAATTTTGAACAGGGTGCGATTAAAATTTCGCTTCATAACCCGATTTTACCAACAACAAAAAAAATTTTTATTAAAGAACTAAGCCCGCTTGTTGTACACACACCTGCAGTTGTTTATTTAAAAAACGGTTTTGATGATATCATTGCGGTCTCAAAGTTTGGAAAGGGGGCTGTGTTTGCCATTGGTGATCCATGGTTGTATAACGAATATGTGGATGGGAAAAAACTGCCGGCAGAATACGAAAATTTTAACGCAGCCGAGGACTTGGTAAAATGGCTTATTAAGCAAACTAAATAAGAATCATGTTTTAAACAGTAAATATGGATTAACATGACGTTAAGGATAAAAGCAATGCAACTATCAAGAGAGAATTTAAAAAATATTTCTACTGCTTTAGGTGTAGTTATCCCCGATGAGAAAATTTTCTCTTTGCCTGAAAAGATATTGCAGTTTGGAACAGGTGTATTGCTTCGCGGATTGCCGGATTATTTTATCGACAAGGCGAACCGGCAGGGGATATTTAATGGAAGGGTTGTTGTAGTAAAATCTACTTCAACAGGTGGGACTGATGAATTTTCAAAACAGAATTGCCTTTATACAATAGCGGTTAGAGGAATTGAAAACGATAAAACAATCGAAGAGTTTATTATCAATTCGTCGATCAGTCGTGTATTATCTGCAAAGCAAAACTGGAGTGAGGTGCTGGAGTGTGCACATAATTCCGAATTGAAAATTATTATTTCGAATACAACGGAAGTAGGAATTACTTTGGCAGATGATGATGTTCATTCATCACCTCCTGCTTCATTTCCGGGTAAATTGTTATCATTCCTGTTCGAAAGGTTTAAGGCTTTTAAAGGTTCAAAGGAAAGTGGTATGGTCATTATTCCGACTGAATTGATTGCAGACAATGGAAAAAAATTGCGTTCGATAGTCTTAGAACTTGCCGTCATGAACAAGCTTGATTCTTCATTCATTCAATGGCTTCAATCAGCCAATCATTTTTGCAATTCATTGGTCGATCGGATAGTTCCGGGAAAATTGAAGGGAGAAGAGTTAATAAAAGCAGAAAAAAAATTGGAATATAAGGATGAATTAATGATCAGGACTGAACCATTCTGCCTGTGGGCCATTGAAACCGGTGATGAAGATGTGAAAAAGATCTTGTCATTTTCCGTATCAGATGAGGGTGTGGTCATTGCGCCTGATATTGAAAAATTCAGGGAGCTAAAACTTCGTTTATTAAATGGAACACATGCTTTTGCCTGCGGGTTGGCTTTTCTTTCGGGCTTTAAAACAGTAAAGGAAGCGATGAATGACTCCCTATTTTCTTTGTTTATACATAATTTGTTGTTTAATGAAATCGCTGTGGCTATAAAGGACGGGCAAATTTCCTACGAAGAAGCGTGTATTTTTGCGAACAAGGTGATGGATCGTTTTCGTAATCCTTTTATAGATCACCAGTGGCTGGATATTTCTGTGCAGTATTCCTCAAAAATGAAAATGCGGAATGTCCCTTTGCTCAGAAAGCATTACAAAAAGTATTCTTATCCACCTGAAAATATGATCCTGGGTTTTGCAGGATACCTTCTTTTTATGAAGTGCAGTAAAAACAAAGAAGGGAATTACCAGGGAGCGTTGAATGGTGTTATTTATCCTGTAAGAGATGAAAGTGCTGAATGGTTTGCTGATGCATGGAAAGATGATAATGGCAATGAAGTAGCGGATAGCGTTTTGGCGAACAAAGAATTGTGGGAAACTGATCTCTCTTCATTAAACGGTTTTGCTGATTCAGTAAAAAAAAGTCTTTATTCATTGATGAAAAATGGAGTGATGGCGACCATTCAAAATGTAGTAGCTAAAAAAACCATTGCGTAAGCATGAAGCAGGTTGTGTTAAAGGTTCATCCGAAAGACAATGTATTGGTGGCATTAAAAAATCTTACCAAAGGGGAAACAGTTGCTTTTGAGGGAAGAAATTATGTTTTACAGGATAACATTCCTGCCAAGCACAAATTCTTTACGCGAAATATGAATAAGGGTGATGAGGTGATTATGTATGGGGTATTGGTAGGAACGGCGCAGAATTCTATTGCGGAAGGCGGCCTGATGTCAACTGCAAACGTAAAACATGCTGCACAGCCGTATGAATATCGTGGTTCAAATTATAAATGGAGTGCGCCGGATGTTTCGAAATTTAAAAACAGAACTTTTAATGGGTATCATCGTGCTGATGGACGGGTAGGCACTGCAAACTACTGGCTTTTTATTCCTACTGTTTTTTGTGAGAACAGAAATCTGGATGTAATTCGTGAGGCCTTACACAATGAATTAGGATATGCCGTAACAGATAAATACAAACAATTTACGCATCACCTGATCGAAGCTTATAAGCAAGGCGAAAATGTTCAACATTTCGATATCAGGCTGTATTCGTCAGATAGTAATGGCAGCAGGCCATTTAAAAATGTAGATGGGATAAAGTTTTTAAATCACGAGGGTGGCTGCGGAGGAATAAGACAGGATGCAGCCATATTGGGAAAATTGCTTGCAGCCTATGCTGATCATCCGAATGTAGGCGGCATTACAGTATTGAGTCTGGGTTGCCAGAATTTGCAGGTACAGGATCTTGTTACCGATTTAAAACAACGCAATCCGAATTTTGATAAACCTCTTTATATTTTTGAACAGCAACAATCGCAAAGTGAAGAGCAATTAATTACTGAAGCTATACGAAAAACTTTTTTGGGCCTTGTCGAAATCAATAAGCTTGAAAGAAAACCGGCAACACTTGATAAATTATGTGTAGGAGTAAAATGCGGAGGCAGTGATGGCTTTAGCGGAATTTCTGCAAATCCCGCCGTGGGTTATTGCTCTGATCTGTTAGTAGCGTTGGGTGGAAAAGTATTGCTGGCAGAATTTCCGGAATTATGCGGAGTAGAGCAGGAACTGATTGACCGATCGGTAAATGAAACTACAGCTAAAAAATTTATTACATTAATGAGAAACTATGATGAGGCAGCAAAAAGAGTGGGATCCGGTTTTCATATGAATCCTTCACCTGGCAATATTAAAGATGGATTGATTACAGATGCAATAAAAAGCGCAGGGGCGGCAAAGAAAGGTGGCACTTCACCTGTCGTAGATGTACTGGATTATACCGAGCCAGCGACAAAAGCAGGATTGAATTTGGTTTGCACTCCGGGCAATGATGTAGAGGCAACAACCGGTAAAGCCGCATCGGTGCAACTTTGATTTTATTTACAACAGGTCTTGGTACTCCAACCGGCAATCCTGTGTGCCCCACAATTAAGGTGTCAACTAATTCTGCTTTAACAAAAAGAATGAAAGATATTATAGATATTGATACAGGCCCGATCATTGAAGGAGAAAAGACAATTGAACAAATGGGAGAAGAAATATTGGAGTACTGCATTAAAGCAGCAAGCGGTGAAATAATTCCTAAAGCAGTTTAACTGAACCAGGATGATTTTATTCCATGGAAGAGAGGTGTGTCTTTATGATTGATCAATCTCAGTGTTTATAAATTCACTTAGAGTTATATTTGAAAATTATCCGGGAATAAAAATTTACGATGCTGAACAGAGAATAAAACGTACAAGAGTGCGACGCCCGCCCGAACGTACCGTTCAGTACGGGCAACTTAAGCCGAAAATAATTATAAAAGCTGGCAACATGAAAAAATTTCTTGATGAAAACTTTTTACTGAAAACCAAAACGGCACAGCAACTTTATCATGATTATGCTAAAGACATGCCGATCATTGACTATCACTGCCATCTGCCGCCGCAACAAATTGCAGATGATATGCAGTTTGGAAATTTAACTCAGCCCTGGTTGTATGGAGATCATTACAAATGGAGGGCCATGCGTACGAATGGTGTGGATGAAAGTATTGCACAGGAAATAAATCCGATTGGGAAAAATTTCAAAAATGGGCGGAGACAGTTCCTTATACCTTAAGAAATCCTTTATACCACTGGACTCATTTGGAATTGCAGCGGTATTTTGATGTGTATGATATTTTAAATCCCGATACCGCGAAAAAAATATATGATGACTGTTCAGCAAAACTGCAAACAAATGCTTATTCCGTGCGCAATTTGCTTCGTAAAATGAATGTGAAACTTGTATGTACTACTGATGATCCTGTCGATTCCCTGGAATATCATTTGAGTTTAAAAGAGGATGGCTTTGAAATACCGATCCTTCCTGCCTTCCGGCCGGATAATGCAATGGATGCAAGCGATCCGCAAAAGATCTTAAAATATATAAAGAGGCTTGAAGAAGTGACCAATATTTCTATTTCTTCTTTTGATGATTTTTTATATGCGCTGCAAAATCGTCATGATTTTTTTGCTTCGGCAGGTTGTTCTGTTTCTGATCATGGGCTGGAAGAAATTTATGCCGATGATTTTACAGGTTCTGAAATCGATGCCATTTTTAATAAAATTCATGGTGGAAAAATGGTGAATGCAGATGAACAAAGAAAATTCAAATCGGCAATGCTGATCCATTTTGCTGAATGGGATTGGGAAAAAGGATGGGTACAGCAATTTCATTTGGGTTCGTTAAGAAATAATAACTCCCGCATGATGCAAACGCTGGGAGGGATACCGGTTGGGATTCTATCGGCGATTTTTCTGCAGGCGAAACCACTGGCAAAATTTCTTGATAAGCTTGATGCAAATAACAGTCTTGCTAAAACGATTATCTATAATCTCAATCCTGCCGATAATGAATTAATAGCAACAATGACCGGAAACTTCAATGACGGATCTGTAGCAGGAAAGATTCAATGGGGCTCTGCCTGGTGGTTTTTGGATCAAAAAGATGGAATGACAAAACAGATAAATGCCTTATCCAATATGGGTTTGCTAAGTCGTTTTGTAGGCATGCTTACGGATTCGAGAAGTTTTCTTTCCTATCCAAGGCATGAATATTTTCGCCGCATTTTTTGCAATTTTTTTGGAGATGAGATTGAAAATGGCGAATTACCTAATGATCTGAAATGGGTCGGTAAAGTGATACAGGATATTTGTTTTAATAATGCCAAGAACTATTTTAACTGGCAGCAGAAATTGCAACCGGCATCGGCTAAAGTAACTTCTGCTTAAAATTATTATTTATAAAAGCCCAGAATCAATATGTCAAAAAAAGTTGTAACTCTTGGAGAAATAATGTTAAGGCTTTCCACTCCCGATTTTAAAAGATTTGTACAGGCAGATAGTTTTGATGTAACATATGGAGGAGGAGAGGCAAATGTATCCGCTGCACTTTGCAACTATGGATTAAATGGAACATTCGTAACAAAGGTTCCTAATAATGCAATTGGTCAATCAGCTATCAATCACTTACGGCGCTATGGTGTGGATACGCAGTTCATTGCAAGAGGAGGTGGTCGCTTAGGCATTTACTTTTTAGAAACAGGGGCATCAATGCGTGCCTCGCAGGTGATTTATGATCGTGCCGGTGCTTCTATTGCAGAAGCAGAGATAAGTGATTTTGATTTCGATAAAATTTTTGATGGCGCTGATTGGTTTCATACTACAGGCATCACACCTGCATTAAGTGATAAATGCACAGTTCTTGCGGAAGCGGCTTTAAAAGCTGCAAAAAGCAAAGGTATTACCACAAGCATTGATCTTAACTACAGAAAAAAATTATGGAGTAAAGAAAAGGCAAGAGAGGTGATGACAAAACTTTGCCAGTATGTGGATGTTTGTATTGGTAACGAAGAAGACGCTGAAACAACCCTTGGTTTCAAACCTGAAAATACAGATGTAACAAAAGGCAAATTGAATATTGAAGGATACAAAAGTGTTTTCAAACAAATGAAAGATAAGTTCGGATTTAAGTATGTGGCTTCTACTTTAAGGGAAAGCTACAGTGCAAGCGACAATGGCTGGAGTGCATTGGTGTATGATGGAAACGAATTTTATCACACAAGCCAATATGAAGTTCGTATTGTGGATCGTGTGGGTAGCGGGGATTCCTTTGCAAGCGGATTCATTTACGGACTCGTTACAGGAATGTCAATGAAAGATACTGCTGAATTTGCAGTAGCCGCTTCCGCGTTGAAGCATACGATTCCGGGTGATCTCAACCATGCTGCATTAAACGAAGTTAAAGACCTGATGAAAGGCGATGCTTCAGGAAGAGTGCAGCGGTAATTTGAGGCGGGTATTTATATTTAGCCAGCTGAATGATCACTATTCAACTTTCGTTGCGTCGCACTCTTCAGCGTTCTGTTCATTATTCAACTTTTAAGAAATGACCATATGATCATCGATACTTTACAAAATGCCTCAAAGTATTTCAACAGTCACGCGCTATTCGCAAAAGCATTTGATTATATAAACAAAACTGATCTTCAAAAGATAGAAACCGGGCGTTTCGAAATTGATGGTGATAATTTAAAAGCAATCATTTCAAATAAAAAGGGAATGACGGCGGAAGAATCAACAAAAAAATTCGAATGTCATGACAGGTATATTGATATACAGCTTTGCATTCACGGCGTGGAGCAAATAGGATGGAAGCCGAGAGAAAAATGTAAAACGCCCAATGGTGATTATAATCCGGAAAAAGATGTTCGTTGTTTTAGTGATGGTCCGGATATGTATTTTCAATTAACGGATGGACAATTTGCAATTTTTTTTCCGGGAGATGTACATGCTCCTATGATAGGAGACGGAGAAATAAAGAAACTGGTAATTAAAGTAAAACTATAATAATGGCAACCAAACAAGATGTTTTAAATCAAATTCTGCAACAGGGTATTTTGCCTTTATATTTCAATGCTGATGAAACAATAAGTGTAGAAGTGCTGCGAGCCATCTATAAAGCCGGCATAAGAGCAGTAGAGTATACCAACAGGGGCGATGCTGCGCTAAAGAATTTTAAAAAATTGGTAGAAGTAAAAAATAATGAAATGCAGCAAATGCTGTTAGGTGTTGGAACTATTAAAACATTGCAGCAGGCGGAAGATTATGTAAGTGCAGGCGCTGATTTTTTAGTAAGCCCCGGTTTTATACCAGATGTGGTTGATTATGCAAATGGCCGAAATATGTTTTATGCGCCGGGATGCATGACGCCTTCTGAGATCATAGCTGCAGAAAACAGGGGAATCGGATTCATTAAACTTTTTCCCGGTAATTTATTGAAAGCTGAATTCGTCAGCAGCATTAAAGACATTTTTCCAAAACTATTATTTATGCCTACCGGTGGTGTAGACACGACAAAGGAAAACCTGGAAAACTGGTTTAAAGCCGGTGTCTGCGCTGTAGGAATGGGAAGCAAGTTGATCAGTAAAAAATTAATGGAACAAAAAGATTACACAACCATTGAAAAACTAACGAAAGAGGTACTACAAACAATTGCATCTATAAGAGGTAGTAAATAGATTCAATTTTCCCGAAACCAAAATTCAAAATAAAAGTCATGCAGCAAGCCATAGGAAAATACAGGTGGACCATTTGCGCTTTATTATTTTTTGCCACCACTGTTAACTACCTCGACAGGCAGGTATTAAGTCTTTTACAACCTTACCTGGCGGATCCGAAAAAATTTAACTGGACGAATACTGACTATGCCAATATCACGGCAATCTTTCAATTTGTGTATGCTATTTCAATGTTGTTTGCCGGTCGGATAGTTGACAGGCTTGGAACAAAAAAAGGGTATGCATTGGCTATCATAATCTGGTCACTTGCTGCCATCAGTCATGCTTTTGCTATCCCGATGGGTAAAACGCTCTCTACTCTTTTTGGCTGGGCGGGTATTTCGGTTTTTTCTGTTTCTGTTTTGGGATTTATGTTTTCCCGGGCATTATTGGCTTTCGGCGAAGCGGGAAATTTTCCCGCCGCTATTAAAGCCACCTCCGAATACTTTCCAAAAAAAGAAAGATCGTTTGCCACCGGTATTTTTAATTCAGGAGCTAATGTAGGTGCTATTCTTGCTCCGCTTACTGTTCCCTGGATCAGGGTAAACTGGGGTTGGGAGGCTGCCTTTATCATTATGGGTGTCCTGGGGTTTTTGTGGTTGTTATTTTGGCTTGTTTTTTATGAAAAACCTGAAAAGCAAAAACGTCTTTCTATAGCTGAGCTGAATTATATAAATGATAATGAAGAAGAGAAAGTAGCAATAGTTACAGCAGGTAGAACATCGGAGAAAGCACCATGGCTTAAACTATTAGGATATCGTCAAACATGGGCATTCACATTTGGAAAGTTTATGACAGATGGAATATGGTGGTTCTTCCTATTCTGGCTACCTGCATATTTAAAAGCAGAATATGGCATCGTTGATCTCGCTGTTATGTTACCCCTGGCTACCTTATATACTATGGCAATGTTTGGAAGTATCGGCGGCGGATGGCTGCCCATGTATTTTATCAGGAGAGGAGACATAGTTTATAATGGAAGAATGAAAGCTATGCTTTTAATTGCTCTTTTTCCGCTCGTAATATTAGCCGCTCAACCGCTTGGTTATATTAGTTACTGGATCCCCGTACTTTTAATTGGCATTGGAGCATCTGCACACCAGGCATGGTCCGCGAATATTTTCACGACCGTTTCGGATATGTTTCCTAAAAAAGCGGTGGCCTCTGTGGTTGGTATTGGCGGAATGGCTGGCGGATTGGGTGGAGTCGTAACTTCAAAACTGGGCGGAGCTTTATTTGACCATTATAAAGCATTGGGACATATTGAAACCGGCTATACCATTATGTTTGCGATCTGTGCTGTGGCCTATTTAGTCGCCTGGTCAGTAATGAAAATATTAGTTCCCCGGTACAAGCCGGTAACTGATCTGTAGTTAATATTAATCTCAGGCAGGAACGGTTGCAGCCGCGTGTTCTATAATTTCTTCCAGAGAAATTTCTGAATGACTTTCATGGAAAATACATTCACCCTCTTTGATCAGCAATATCTGTGGGGATTGATGAGCCACATGAAATTTGTCTGAAATTTCTTTAGAAATGTCCTCATGTGAGATCAGATCTAAAAAATGAAAGTCCATATGATCCGGGCAGCAATTTTTTTGCAGGCGGTTGAATATGACTTCACTTAAATGACAATGAGTGCTGTACTTGAAAATCACTTGTGGCTTTTCCTGTGACCTTACAACGATTTTTTGTAACTGGTCATCATCGGTAAGATGGATCCAATGCATAGCTTAACCTTAATTGTAATTGTTATCCTCTGAATCTGTAATTATTTTGAGGATTCATGGGGCATCCAGATTTGCGGGACGAATAACAGGAACTGATTGCAATTGCCGTCAGTGCCAAAAGAATAAGAACAAAAAATTTGTTTTTCATTAGGAAGTAGTTTGCGTAGAAACGATTTTTGATCGTCCTTTATTTTACAAATATACATTTCATTTTTGTTTACGCTAAAAAATCAAAACTAATTTGACTGTTCTCCTCTGCTGAAAATGAAAACCTTATGTTTTTCTGTGCTTTTATTGTGGTTAATGTAAAGTAATTTATAAAAAATAAAACACAAAATAGACGTAAATCAGTAGGCAAAGTAAGTAGTATTATTTATATACGAAAATTGTATAACTGGTAAGGTCGGTCAAACGTTTCAATCTTCAACACGTCTGTTTTCGAATAAAATCAATTCAAAAACTTAGTGAAATAGCTTACGTTTGCAAACGGAAATAAAACTCAGGTAATGCCTCTCCAATTGAAGAAACCGCTTGCTGTAATTGATCTTGAAACTACAGGCACAAACCTGGGTAGTGACCGCATAATTGAAATCGCTATCGTAAAATTATTAACGGATGGCAACCAGGTATTGAAGCGTAAGATCATCAATCCTCAAATGCCTATACCCAAAGCCGTTACAGAGCTTCATGGGATCACCGATGAAATGGTAAAAGATGCTCCTGTCTTTAAACAGGTGGCTCACGAATTAAAGCAGGTCCTTGATGGCTGCGATCTTGCCGGTTATAATTCCAATAGGTTTGATATACCGATGCTGGTGGAAGAATTTCTGCGTGCTGGTGTGGATTTTGATGTCAAGAATCGGAAACTCGTTGATGTTCAGAAAATTTTTCACTTGATGGAGCAACGTACTTTAAGTGCCGCGTATAAATTTTATTGTGATAAAATTCATGATGGGGCACATAGCGCTGAGGCCGATGCTGTCGTTACTCTCGAAATCTTTAATGCCCAACTCGAGCGTTACCCTAATCTCGGCAATACAATCGATTCCGTATTGAAAGTAATAGGGGAAGAAGTAATTGTTGACTTTGCACGCCGCTTTGCCGTGGAAAATGGGATTGAGGTTTTTAATTTTGGAAAACACAAGGGCCGACCGGTATGCGATGTATTAAAGGCCGAACCTCAATACTATGATTGGATGATGAAGGGCGATTTTCCCATGCACACAAAACAAAAGCTAACTGAAATCTATACGCGGACAATGTTGAAAAAGATTTAACAAACCACTATTAACGCTTAATAGTTACCTGATAAACCATTTCAGTAATTTAGTTTTTTAATGCCGGATAAAGTAGTTATCATACCAACTTATAACGAGAAGGATAATATTTCTACGATCCTTCACAGCATTTTTAACTTGCAACAGAATTTCCACGTAGTGGTTATTGATGATGGTTCACCGGACGGCACGGCTGACATTGTCACAGATCTGCAAACGAAATTTAAGAATGAACTGTTTTTGGAAAAACGTACCGGCAAACAGGGATTAGGTACCGCATATATTCATGGCTTTAAATGGGCCATTGCGAAAGGTTACCAATATATTTTTGAGATGGATGCAGATTTTTCCCATAATCCAAACGATCTCTCACGTCTTTATAATGCCTGTAAAAATGAGGGAGCCGATCTTGCAATTGGTTCACGCTATGTAAAAGGTGGAGGAATAATTAACTGGCCTTCCAACAGGGTCTTTCTTTCAAAGGGAGCTTCTTTATATACAAGATTGATTACGTGGATGCCTGTGAAAGATCCTACAGCAGGGTTTATGTGCTATAAAAAAGAAGTTCTTGAAACAATTAATCTTGACAAGATCGTTTTTGTAGGCTACGCTTTCCAGATTGAAATGAAATTTGCCGCTTGGAAGTTGCACTTTAAGTTAAAGGAAGTGCCTATTCTTTTCCAGGATCGTACACTTGGTACATCCAAGATGAACAAAGGGATAGTAAAAGAAGGTATTCTGGGAGTGTCGAAATTGAGATGGCAAAGTTTGTTTAAGAACTACAGAAAGAGAGTAATGAATAGTGATGCTTCTGAAATTAAATCTTTGAGAGAAAATAAAGTTGTGCCACAGGGAGAATAACAAACTAAAAAATAAAAAACAAAAAATTGAAGGTTGGGAGATTCTCTCAACTTTTATTTTATAGTTCTGCGGTCATCATGAAAAAAGCTTTTTTCGAATTGCATATCGCTGTTTTTCTTGCAGGCTTCACAGGCCCGTTGGGCAGATTGATTCATTTGAATGAAGGTTTGCTGGTGTGGTATCGTTTGTTTATTACATCCGCAACGATGTGGATCCTGTTTTCACTTACAAAAAAATTACAGAAAATTTCGTGGCGTGATATTTTGAAATTAACCGGTATTGGTTTTCTGTCTGCAATGCATTGGGTCACATTTTACGGTTCTATCAAATCGGCAAATGTTTCTGTCGCATTGGTTTGTTTTTCGTCGGTCGGTTTTTTTACGGCCTTATTTGAACCGTTTATCGTCCGGAAAAAAATGAGCTGGATTGAATTGTTTTTGGGACTTATTGTCATCGCCGGCATTTATATAATCTTTCATTTTGATCCGAAATACAAAGACGGCATTATACTCGGAGTGACCTGTGCCATATTACTTGCATTTTCCATGATATTTTTCAGAGAGTTTGTTCAAAGAATAAATCCTCAAACGGTTCTCACTTATCAGTTGAGCGGTGGCCTGGTTACTCTTACTGTTATTATGCCTTTTTACCTCAGTTATTTTCCTACTCACTATATTTTTCCCGACTCAAAAGATTGGATGTGGCTGCTCATATTAAGTTGGGCATGTTCCGTATTTGCTTTTCAGCTTACAGGCCAGGCATTGAAAAAATTGTCCGCGTTCACAGTAAACCTTTCATTTAATCTCGAGCCAGTTTATGGTATATTGCTTGCGTTTGCCATATTTGGTGAAAGCAAAGAATTAAATTGGAGTTTTTTCCTGGGACTTGGATTAATATTACTGGCGTTGTGCCTGCATATGTGGAGAATTTGGTTGCAGTCTAAACGTTCAAAACCGTCGACAGCGTAGCTCTAACTTTCTTTACGCGGCTTGTTGCGTAATAAATTTCACAAGACTTCGCTTGGCAATAGGGAGAAGAGTTTCATTTAACGGTAAGTTTAAACCTATTTCAACCGAATATACCGCCGGGTTGGGCATGTCATTCCTGCTTTTGATAAGATCGGCTTTAATGCTTTCGTACGTATTGCTGACACCGCGTCGTTTGTTGTCAATATAAGAGGTTTTTATACTCCTGTATTTTTCATCATGCTTTTCAAAAAATGAAAGACGATACTGATAGACTCTTGTATTTTTTTTACCATTGCTCAAAAAGAAATAACCTTCATTTGTGTCAAGTGGTATTAATCCAACTGGTGTAATGAGAAGCTTATCTTCGATGAATTCATAAATCTCTGTACCGCTTTTTATGGTTCTCTTTATCGTCGATGTTGAATAATTGATAATTTCCTCAAGCTCTTTCATTAAATCATTGTCTTCGATCATTTGCTCATATAGTAACTGAATTTTTTCAATTTGAATGCCTGTTAGTTTTTTGGGAAAATGTTCTTGTAAAAATTTTTTGTTTTCCCTGAAAGCGAGAAGATTATTATAATGGAAAATTACATCAGCCAGTTGCGGGTACAATTTGTTTTCATTGAAGTATTTGTTTACTTGCTGAAGGTATGCCAGTAAAGTATATTTTTTTAATTCAAAATCAATATACCCTTCTGCAAACCAGGTTTCGGATAAACTTTTCATAGCGCTTTTTTATACTTACTAATTTAGAAAAAAGACTTTAAGAATAAAATAGGGTTTATTCCCAACTTGTTAATTTCCATAAATAGCGCCTGGTTGAATTAGAATACATGAAAATTACGTCATCAGAGCTTTATGAACTCCTGGAGAATTTTATCGCTTTCTTTTTTTGCAGAGATAAAATAAATTCCCGGTTTCAGATTACTGATATTTAAATTCTGAATTTTTGAAGTAATTATTGTTTTCATTTCTATTTGCCCTAGCTCATTCAGGACAACTAATTCTTTTCCCACCCATCTTGAATCAAATTCAACATTAATAGTAAGCTCGGTGTTTGCAGGATTAGGGTATATTTTTATATGCAGCCAACGTGGCGGGTCCTCGGGCAATGGACTCTCTTCACTGGGAGGAGATCCCAACCCATTTGATAAAAGAATTGAATACCGTGGCCCATTCGGTTGAAAAAGCGATAACATCCGTTTCTTCTGCCCCTGGGTAAACATTACGAGACAATCATCATTTGTGAAATCCATGTAGTCCATATACATATCGCCATTAGGGCCATTGTTGCAACTGGTCCTTACTCCCGAGGGGCAGCCATTGGTAAAAGTTGCCTGTTTGGGAGTATCAGCCACACTATCATCTCCGCACAGTTTATCGCCCCACAGATGCCATAGTCCCAACCAATGTCCCACTTCGTGAACAGCCGTTCGCCCCTCATTATAGGCGCCGGTTTTTTTAATTCCAAAAGCTTTATTGCTTATTACTACGCCATCAATATAAGCAGGATCGCCTGGCATGCTTGAATATCCTAATATCCTGTCAAGGGTTCCTACCCAAATGTTCAAATAGCTTTTTGTATCCCATGCGTCGTCGCCCATCTGCGACGAAGATTTTATCTTGTCATCAGCCGTCCACTTTGTAATGGGAGTATATTTTCGGATAATACCTGAAGTGGCTCTGCCTTCCAAATCAACTGTGGCTAATTGAAACTCAATATTGCAATCTGCGGCAAGCGGTTTAAATGCTGCCGGAATTTTTGTGGTATCGGCATTTTGTTTTCTGAAATCCCTGTTTAATGCACTTATCTGGCTGGCGACTAAATCATCAGAAATATTTTCACCCGGATAGTGATATAAGATATGAACAACAACGGGTATTTTGATAATTTTTGATTGTTGAGTTCTTTCCGATAAGAATGAATGAGTTTTTATAAATTTTTCAATAGAACTGAACGTGCCCTTTAATGAAGGATACTTTTGCATCAACTGATTTTGATATTCAAACGATTTACATTGCCTTTGAGCGCAAATGAAATTAGAAATCGTCACGGCAAACCAAGCCAGTAAAACATTTCTCATATTTCCTTTATTCTGGTTAGAGGTGATCCGCTTGCACAATTCTTCATGCAGCGTGGAAAAACAAGAGGAATACTGGAAAAATGGAAGGGATTTCAGGGATACAATTTCGGGGAAATAACTTTCGGCGGGATTCGAAGGATAGTTGAATTTCAAATATAAACCGTTTTTCTTTAAAGAAGATTTTAATCAATAAAAAAAATAACCGTCCCGGTAATATCGTGTGAGGTTTAACAGAAACTAATTCATCTCAAAGCTTATTTTTGTGTGATTTAAGACAAAAAAATGAAAATAATTATTTCCACAAGTATTTTTACGATTGTTAGCGGTGCTCTTTTTTTAGCTTGTAATAATAGTAATTCAAGTGAAACACCCGGAACTCCTCCTCCAAATCCACCGGCTGTTTTGAATTTTTCTATACAAAAAATAATTCCTCATGATACATCTTCATTCACCGAGGGATTATTGGTTTATAATGGAGCTCTTTATGAAAGTAGCGGTGATCCTGCTTATTCAGGTAAATCAAAGTTGATGAAAATTGATCTTAATTCCGGCAAGGTTGAAAAGCAAATCGGGCTTGATAAAAAATATTTCGGAGAAGGCATTGTCATCCTGCATGACACCATTTACCAATTGACGTATAAGGAGAAGGCGATTTTTGTTTATAACATGGATTTTAAGAAAATAAATGAACTTACTATAACAACGGATAATGGCCAGGGATGGGGTATGACCACCGATGGAACATACCTTATTGTTGATGATGGAAGCAGCAATCTTTATTATTATGAACCTTCTACTTTTAAGCTGGTAAAAAAAGTTTCTGTAACAGATTCAGGTGCATTGGGATATAATCTGAATGAACTGGAATACATCGACGGGTATATTTATGCGAATCAGTGGCAGCTTCCCTATATTTTAAAGATTGATCCATCTAATGGCCAGGTGGTGGCTAAAGTGGATCTGACAGATATCTGGAATCAAATACAAAAAAAAGATCCGAATGCAGATGTACTGAATGGAATAGCTTATGACGCTTCAACAAAAAAAATTTATATCACCGGTAAGAAATGGCCTGATCTTTACGAAATTCAATTTAGTAAATAATCATCGGGAGATAATATAGATTACCGAACTGCATTTTCGGTTATCATTCATCGCCTTCAAATTAGATCTGAGACCCGTCCACATTGCATTTAACCATTTCGTTTTGCCGCTTTTATATTTACTGCTTAATAAGCTGACATAAAAACTATCGAACCACATGGGTTTAACATCTTTTAAATGCATTCCATTTTTTTCAACGAGGTATTTCATGGATGTTGGTGAAAAATGATAGAGGTGCCTCGGCACATCATAAGCTGCCCAGTATTCCTTGTAAACAAATGCGTCGAAAGAAGTGTAGTTAGGTACCGCGATAATTATCTTTCCGGTTTGTTTCAACAAATTTTTTAATTGATGAATGTAGTTATGCAAATCATGCACATGCTCCAGCACATGCCAAATGGTAATGGCATCAAATGAATTTGGTGTAAGGTGAAAAAGGTCATCTATATTTTTTAGTTCACAATTAAAAATATTCTGAGCTACTTCCCTTGCACCTGCATCCGGTTCAAGCCCAACCGCCTTCCATCCATTTCGTTGCATTTCATTTACAAAAGCACCTGTGCCGCTGCCTACATCAAGAAGATCACCTTGATTTATATCCGTTACTTTACAAATAAGTTTTCTTTTCTGTTTTAAAGTTCTTTTGCGGACGACCTGGTATAAACGATTGATCAGACCTTTGGAAGTATTGGAATGTGATATGTAATCCTTCGATTTATAATAACTGCCGATAGATTCAGCATCGGGAACATCTTGCGTAAATCTCGCCGTGCAATTTTCACATTGCCAGATCGAAAAATCCTTACCCGAAACTGTATAGTCCTTTGACGAAAAAATGTAACTGATATATGAGGAACCGCAAACCGGGCAATTGTTATAATGAATATTCGTATCCATCGCTGCTAATGAAGCGCAAAGTAAAATGAAATTGGGCTAATAAGTCACATTATGGAGTCAAGCTATAACCAAAGGGAGGATCAGCAGGTGAGAGTACCTTGTTATTACTGATTGATGTACCCGAAATGCCGTTTACCGAAAAATACCATCCTAAGAATATAACAGCGGCAAGAATAACAGCGAGCGGCCAAATCCACCAGTGAGGTCGTTTCATTGTTTCACCGGGATGTAGCAGCTCAGTCATTTGCGTTGAAGTTTTTTCAGATTCTCCAACAAGCATAGTGTGTTCTGCATTTTCCCTGATCACTTTTTCAGCGACCACATTTTCGAGCCAGGGTAGATTACTTTCACTATTAAATTTTATTTCACCAGAAAATTCTTTCTGAAGCGTTCCCACGCCATGCCAGTGAAAAGCCTTTCCCTCTTTAAGTTGCCTGTTCATTTCAAATATGAAATCAGTAAAACGGATCACTGCTTCCTGTTCTGTAATATTGAGATGTACTGCCAGCCAGGAAAATAATTTTTCGGGGGGAACATCTTCCATTTTTTCAAACGAAAAAAAATATTTTGGTGGCAAGAAAATGTGATCTACGAATTCGGCGCCGGCAGGTTGCATGCGCAAAGCAAGAACACCGATCCCGGGAAGATCTATTTCCCTGAATTTAACGAGGTACCTGTAAAGCGCTTCATACATTATCAGTTCTTTTGATCGAAAGCAAAGATAACTCCCGCAACGAAGTTAAAACCATACACAGGATATTGATTCCATCGCTGGTATTGTTTGTTGAAAACATTGTTGAACTGACTCCATATTTTCAAATTCTTTGTAATTTGAAAATCAACACCGGCATTCAAATCAAAAGCTCCTTTTTGCTGTGCATGATCGCCGTTTTGCTTACGGTACTGAGGACCGCCCCACGCAAACAAGTCCGATGTCAGGTAAAGATCTTTCAAAACTTCTACTCTCATTGAGGCATTCAGTTCTAATGGCAATAATCCGTAGGCTTTGGCATTGTCCTTTAAATTCATGTAATGATTAAAACTGAATCCCGCACGAAGCGAAAATTTATCCTGGACGGTGTAACCAATTTCGCCATCGTAGTGTAATACTTTCATCTGGGATTCATTCAATACAATAAAAGATTTTCCATCTGCTGTATCGTTTACAAACAGTGGTTGGTTTGTTATTTTATTGAATCCGGCTTTTGTGCTATAAGAAAAATGATCGTCTATTGATCCTTTAAATCCAATATAGCGTTCCTCGATTCCAGTATTTTTCTGCTGAAAACTATCTGAAATATCAGGCGCCCATATCCAGGGATTAATTGATGCCAGGTATTCATAAGTTGTTTTGCGCATATACCCGATCCATCCTGCAACAAAATTGAATCGTTTGTCCGGCGTGCCTATTTCTGCTGTGATGTTAGGATATATTTTAGGACTTTTATTATCCCATGTTGGCTTAATACCAGCCTGTATGTTAACTGTAGGTGTTCTGTAGATTACAGCAGGAGAAATATAATAAGCTGTATTATTAATAGCCACCTTTCCATCTGGTTTATATCTCGTCAAATCGAAAGTGAGGCCAAGATCAACGGCAAAATTTTGCCCGATCGTTTTTTCGAGAGGCAGGTTTACGTAAGTATTGCTCTCGCTGTTGTTATGATTGTCGGTAAATACATGGACCCTCGCCTCTGGGGCATATGATATTCCAAAACTTGTGGGTTCAAGATTATGAAATGATACTCTTGCATACCATGTTTGAAAACGTTGTTTCAATGAATCGGTTGGAAAAGACAATGACTCTGGCTGGTAACCATATTTATATGTCTGATCGCTTTTCATTCCCACCAATGCATCCCATTCCAGGCTTTTAGATGTCTGGAAAAATCCATCTAATCCCACATCTGTATGACTGAATTTCTGAAAATCTTTTTTTCCTTCTGATGCCACATGCTTTGCATAAATATTCAGACCGGCTGTTTTTCCATCGCCAAAAGAAATACCTGCCTGTGCATAAGGCGTTCTTTGGCTGCCAAAGCCTGCTTTTATGTAACTATTATTATCCCATCTTCCCCCGGTATCAATATTTAATGCCAGTGGTTTTAAATTCCCTGGCTGGTAATCAAACAATAAATTTTGATCAGGGAGACTATATTGTAAAACCGGTTTAGATGTATCCGCCGTCGGCGGTGTCGCATTCATATTGATCTTTGCCGTTTGGTGCAGTGAAGGCTTAAAAGTTGAAGTTACTTCAACGGTGTGTTTTCTCGTTGTGTCCTGCGCCTTTGTAAAAAATCCCAAACACAAACTTCCCATTCCAAGAAACAAAAACTTGTATTGAAAGCGTTTTATCATTGTACTATTGTATTTATGTTGTCAGTCGCCTCATCTCTCGGTCTCCTCTCCAAAGGAGGGAAGAGGCCGGGCTATGAATGTTTTTCAATTTCAGTAATTAAGCATTTCAACTTTTATTCTCTTATTGACTGTTGGTTTTGTGTATTGGCAAGTCTCCCTTTTGGGGAGATTTAGAGGGGCTTTATTGCCCTACCTTGCTATTCTTACTTTCTTCCTCAATTACCTTGCTCAACTTAGTTTGTGCTTCTGTTTTTAATTCCATATTTATACTATGATCAACAATGCTCTGGAATGTTGCCTTTGCATTGAAATAATCTTTTTCTTTGAAATAGATATCGCCGAGCAATATGTATGCTTTTGTAACCCAGAAATCATATGAGCCGGATTTATTGATCACTTCAAAAGCAGCTTTCTCAGCTTCGCTTAAATGATCTACTGCAAACAAACTATTTGCAATTTCATATCGTGCCTCTGCAGCCAATGCTGATTTGTTGATTGCTACCACCGTTTTATAATTTGCAATTGCCAGGTCATATTGTCCGTCTATCTGGTACGATTTAGCAATAGCCATGTTAGCAAGCGCTTTATCATCACTGCTGCTTCCCTTTTGATTCAACAGATCTTTTGCATTGTTTACTGCATCAGTCCATTTTTGTTGTTCGTACTGGCAGCGAAGCAAACCACGCATAGCTTCCAGTTTATTTTCCTGGTTTGAAGTAATTTGCTTCAACTGGCCAAAATAGGTTTCAGCTTTTGCATAGTCTTTTAGTTGAAAAAAATAAATTCGGGCTGCTGTCAGCACGGCTTTCTCAGCATATTTGTTGGGAGCTTCTGCTGCTACAGCTTCGTAGCCGCTAAGTGCATTATTCCAATCGCCTTTGCTGTTATAAATTTCGCCGCGATAAAAATTTGCATCTAATGTGTATACTCCGTCAGGGAATTTTTGCAGGTAATCATTAAAATTTTTCAGAGCAGCATTGATATTTCCATTTTCATATTGAATTTCTGCGGCAGAGAAAGTCAACGAATCTTCAGTGCTTACAGCCAACGGTTTGCCTACCTGTTTCATAAAGGCTGCATACTCATCAGGCTTTCCGCTTTCGACATAGATTGTTTTCACATCTTCCAGCGCTGAATTAGCTTCCTGCGAATTGGGGTATTGATTGATAAGAGTTTTATACTGATCAAGAGCTTCACCGGTATTGTTTAAGTTATAATAACAAATACCAAGACGCATATACGCCTGCGGTTTAAATGAATTATTACCCTGCTCTTTCAAAATGTTATTTAAATATGTGATAGCATCTCTGAACCGCTCCTGCGACATATATGTTTTTGCGATTTCCATATTTGCATCCGTTACCAGCGATGACGTTGGAAATTTCCTTGTCATCGTTGTCATTAAATCGATTTTTTGTGTTGGATTTTTTATTCCTGCTATCATTGCCTGCTGAAACGTTGCATAATCTTCTGCCGGCCACGAAAACCTTATCACGTTACCATACATGGCGTTTGCCCTGGTATAGTCGCGGTTCATAAAATAGCAATCCGCCGTCCGTATATATGCATCCTGGGGAATAGGATCAGAACTCAGAGATGGATTTTTTCCAACGGGTTCAAAAAAACTAACAGCTGCCGGGTAATTCTCTTTTCGCAAATAACTGTAACCCAAATTATATTTTACATTGGTAGCATTTGCTTCGCCGTTTGCGGGAGCGCCGGCTGTTAAATAAGCATTGTAATACCGGATAGCATCATCAAGCTTGTCAGTGCGATAAGCAATTTCGCCTTTCCAAAAATTAATATAAGGAAGAACGGCAGCATTGTTCGGATCCTTCAATGCTTTATCAAGCAATGCATCTGCTTCCGCCAATCTTCCATCATTAATAAATTCTGTAGCACGTCCCAATAAAATTCTTGCGTATGATTTCTTTGCATTTTCTGATGGATTGTTCATCGTTTGCAAAAGATTCAATGCATCTGCATAATTGCTGGTATTGGCGAGAACAGAAACCAGTAATTCTTTGGCTTCCTTATTATAAGTTGAATTAGGATATTCTTTTAAAAAAGATTGAAGTGTATTTAATGCTTCATCCTGGTATCCTAATTCATAAGACAATTTCGCATAATTGAATTTTGAAACTTCTTTTAGTGACGGGCTGCTGCTGTTGGATGCACAGAATAAAAATGCATTTTTTGCATTTGCCTTTTGACCGGTTTTTAAATAAGCATCACCCAGCATATACATGGCATGCTGACTCAATGTATCATCCTTTCCACTTAGTTGCTTGAATCCTTCAATAGCCTTTGGATATTGTTTTGCCTGGTAATAGCAGTAAGAAAGTTCATACAGATCTTCGCGGCGTACTTTTTTGGATTTGCTTATATAAGCTTCTAAATAAGGAAGCGCTTCATTATACTCTCCTCTTTCAAAATGAGCATGACCCAGCAATTGATTCATTTCAACATCATAGTACCCCCCCCCGTTTTTTAATTTTTGACCTGCATAGGCAATCGCTTCATCTTTTTTTCCCTGTATGTAATAGATCTGCGCTATGTAGTAAGGAACGATGGTTTGGTAGTCTTTTTCGTTTTCAACGATCTTAAAACTTTGCAGGGCATCATTATAATGCTTATCTCTGAATGCAAGGAAGCCATAATAATAATTGGCATCGATATAATTCGGATCATCTTTTACTTGTCGTACGCTATTGAACAAGGGTTTTGCTTTAGCAAACTGTTGAAGTACGAAATAAGAATATCCCTGGTGAAATTGCATGTCGGCAATTTCACGGTTGCTGAGGTTTGTGATATTTGATTGTTCGTAAAATTGAACGGCATCTCCAAACTTTTGCTGGCGATAATAATATTCACCTAAATGAAAGCACAGTTGCTCCACTCTTGCATTGTTCTTGTCATAGTCAATATAATTTTTGGCCATTTCTTCTGCACGACCTTCATTTTGCTTCAATGCGCAGGCGATAGTGTAGTAATTTATTTCCTGCACCATCGTAACATTGTTTATTCGGTCAGTTTCCCGGATAGATTCCTGCAATTCCTTTAGTAGAGGATAAGCAAGGCTATACTCTTCTTTTTGAAAATATTCTTTCGCTTCTTTGAACTTTTCTGCCGGGTCTGAATAATAACGTGTTTGCTGAGCTGTCGCGGAAATACTAAAAAGTATGACGAGAAAAACGAGGCAATAAGTCTTCATGTTGTAATGTCCTTTAACCGATTGGAGGATTAACGTCGTAAATATTCAAATTATTTCAGGGCTGACCAAACATCATTCCAAACAACTGTGGAAAACCGCATGCCTCGTTAATGTTTTAACAATTTGTTGGATGAAACCGACGTCATTGAGTAATAAAATTTCGAAGCAAAAAATCATAAGTACAAACTATGCAAAAATGGAACTCAAAGGTTTTTCTTAACATTGCACACAAATTTTGTACGATTATGAAGCTCATCAGCACTAAGTATTCAAATACAGCCTTTGACGTTGCTACATTTATTCTTCGTATCACGATGGGCACTATTATGCTCGGTGCTCATGGCTACGTAAAGCTTCAGCATTTTTCAAAGCTTTCTGCAACATTTGCAGATCCTTTTCATCTTGGCTCCCTTACTTCATTGTCACTTGATATTTTTGGAGAATTTTTTTGTTCCTGTCTTATTATACTTGGTTTATTTACACGACTGGCCTGCATTCCTTTGATTATCGCTATGGCGGTGGCTCTTTTTTATGCCCATCATGGCGATGTTTTTGGTATGGGGGAACGAGCAACGTTATTCCTGGGTGGCTTCATTGCGGTGTTATTTTTAGGGCCCGGCAAACTGAGTGTGGATAGATTGATCGCGAAGTGACCGACAGTTCAACCAAGAAATTGTAAAATTGAGGCTTCGAAATTTTGCAATTAAAAATTTCAACAACAAAAATGTTCGTTTCCAACATAAAAGTAAGAGTTCGTTATGCCGAGACAGACCAGATGGGAGTGGTTTATCACAGCAACTTCTTTTTATACTATGAAGTTGCAAGAGCCGAGTCCATTCGCCAGTTGGGTTTTACGTATGCCGATATGGAAAAAATGGGCGTTATTATGCCGGTGGTCGAAGTGCAGTCAAGGTTTTTGCGGCCGGCTTTGTATGATGATCTGCTTACTATAAAAAGTATTTTGAAGGAGCTGCCTGTCCATCACAAAATTGAGTTTCACCATGAAGTTTTTAACGAAAAAGAAGAACTGCTTGCAACCGGCCGGATAGTTTTATATTTTATGGAAGCAAAAACGATGAAGCGGACAACAATGCCGGAACAATTGCTCAAAAAACTTCATCCTTATTTTAATTAAATTTATCGCATGGAGAACGATCCGCTTTTTTCATTCAAACCTGATCCGGAGCATCAAGAGAATCCGACGCCTTTTGTCGTGCCGCCGAAACCAGAGCAGGAAAATAAAAAGGGAAACGTTTGGGTTCGTTCCATTACAAGCCTGGCACTTTATCTTTTAATAGGATATTATTTTTTCAGCGCCAACTGGGCCTTACTGCTAATACTTACTGCCATTGTCATTTTTCATGAGTTCGGCCATTTTCTTGCCATGAAAATGTTTCACTATAAAGAGTTGGGAATATTTTTTATTCCTCTTTTGGGTGCTTATGCAAGCGGCACTAAGAGAGAAGTATCGCAAAAGCAATCTGCAATTATTCTACTGGCCGGTCCGCTGCCGGGAATTATTGCGGGTATAGTATTATTTCTTGTCAGCGAGAATCGAATCACTGAAATGCCATTCCAATCATTTAGTCTTTTAAGAAGTACTGCGGCTCTGCTGATATTTTTAAATGTTCTGAATCTTTTGCCCATTTATCCATTGGACGGTGGACAGTTATTGAACCGGTTATTTTTAGATGAATCAAAGATCGTAGGGAAAGTTTTTGTTGTTCTGTCAGCGATTGCTCTAGCATATTTCGCCATAAAAATTGAGTTTTATCCTTTGCTTGTTTTTCCGGCTATGATGTTATTTCGACTAAGAACAGATACAAGATTTGATGAGCTTACAAAAAAAGTTGAAGAAACGGGGATCAATCTTGAAAAAACGTATGAAGAAATATCTGATGAAGATTATTGGAAAATCAGGAATATTTTGATTGAAAATAATTATAGCACTTTACGAAATATAAACCCCGCGCCGCCTTACGAGTATTCAGCGAATGAGGACAGAGTTGTTTCCGCTATTGAAAATCTTTTGCAAAGAACGATACTACAGGACCTTTCATGGCCTGGCAAGGTTGTCATTCTTTTAATATGGGCCGGAAGTTTTGCTGCTCCCTTTTTGCTGCATCTTGAGCTACCCTTTCTATCGTATCATCATTGATGCGTTGTCTATTGTTCCTGGCTTTTTCACTTCAGTACATCAAGCACTTTATACATTTTTTGAACTACTGAAGAGGATGATCCATTGTAATTATTTACAAGAAAAGAGAAAATATATTCATCACCGTGTTTTGAAGCTTGATAACCGCAAAATCCTTTTACATCGCTGATAGAACCACTTTTCATTTTCATGTCGTTATATTCAGGCAATGCGTTGTAGAAATAAGGAAACCATGATTGTTGTTTTGCATATTTTAAAACTTCTACCTGTGCATGGGTAGTCACACGGTTTTGCGGTGAAAGGCCTGAACCGTCTTTGATATTTAGCTCATCGGGATCAATACCTTTTTGTTTCCAGAAATCTTTAACAATCACAACGCCGCTATCCGTTGAACCCAATCCAATTTTTTTGTAAGCAAACGTTTTTATTAGAGCCTCACCGTAGAGATTGATACTTTTTTTAAGGAACCAATAAATGATGGAATCGAGCGGAGGAGAATAGTATGAAAAAATAAATGTCGTATCTAGAGTATGATCTTCATGATGTATTTGCCCAATCTTCAATTTTTTTAGAAGCGTATTTCCTATAATATCTTTAAACTGATCTGATGAAAAAGGATTTGCGGCCGATATCGAAAATGCGTTCTCATTAATGGGAATAGTGCCCCTGACAATTCCGTTTGAATTATTCAAAGGATAATAGGCGTAAGCGTTGTCACCACTTCCTTTCGCTCCAGATTTTGCATAAGAGATCATGTTTAGAAAAGAATGAGGATTTGTGGTTACGACACTGACAGGGTCACCGATTTTTCCTCCGGATCTTAAAATAATATCAAATTGATTTTCCCTCCAGTTCAAAGCAGCAGCGCCGGCTCCATAATAATTACCTATATCCTGCCAGATCCATCCGTCAGGAATTGTTTCTGAGTTCCAGCCAACATTATCAATGGTGATATCGTTATATCCTGTGATATTTAATTTTTTAACTGCGGATGTGATTTCGTTAATAATATTGGTGTCAGCCGTGTTGCTCCATCGCGAACTGCCGAAGGTAGGATCACCGGATGGTTTTATGATCAGGTCGCCAAGCAATGATTTGTTTTTGATGTCTCCTGCATAACCGAATTTGGTTTCGTATCGGAAATCTTTTTCCAGCAATTCAAAAGCAGTAGTTGCCGTAATGATTTTTTGAGTGGATGCCGGAGCTAATCCAACTTGAGAATTTTTATCAAACACAACCTTGCCTGTTTTAGCGTCAATAACATAAAGTGAGCTGGCAGCATATTTGAGTTGCGGGTCTGTTTCAAATTGCTGATACGCTTTTTGCAATTTTTCAGAAATGTTTTGCGCATATAAAAAGGAAACGGACATAAACAAACCGGTAACAAGGAAAACTTTTTTCATAGTTGAAGTGGTTATTACTTTGCATTCAAATTACTTTATTTCTTTTTAATCAGGGATTATGGTTGTTGCATCTATTATTACGATTGGTGATGAATTATTAATTGGTCAAACTATTGATACCAACAGCGCATGGATGGCTGAAGAGTTAAATAAAATCGGTGTTTGGGTAAAACGACGTGTGGCAGTTGGTGATGTGTGGGATGATATCTGGAATGCATTGGATGAAGAAAGTAAAAGATCTGATATTATTTTAATAACGGGTGGCCTTGGTCCTACTGCCGATGATATCACCAAACCATTGCTTTGTAAATATTTTGGAGGAAAGCTTGTCGTAAATGAACAGGTTTTAACGCATATAAAGCATCTGTTTGAAAAAATATTCAGAAGGCCTGGCCCTATGCTGGAGCGAAACCTGAAACAGGCCGAAGTACCCGATGTATGTACGGTGCTGATGAATGATAGGGGCACTGCGCCGGGGATGTTGTTTGAAAGAGAAAATAAAATTTTTATTTCATTGCCCGGCGTGCCTCATGAAATGAAAGGTCTTATGAAAAAAGAAGTGTTGCCACGGCTTCCGCGGCATTTTAAAATGCCTTTCATAATTCACCAGACATTTTTAACTTATGGAATAGGCGAATCGTTTTTGGCTGAAAAAATAAAAGACTGGGAAGAAAAATTGCCTTCACATCTTAGGCTTGCTTATTTACCACATTATGGAAATGTTCGTTTGAGATTGACCGGTATGGGAGATGACAAAACCACGTTGGAAAAAGAATTAGAAGATCAATCAACACTTTTAAGGCCGTTGATTAATGAATGGTTCGTTATCGATGATGATATGACCATACAACAAGTGGTGGCTAAACTTTTGAAAGAACGCAAACAAACCGTAGGAACAGCTGAAAGTTGCACCGGAGGTTATATTGCTCACTTATTAACGATGAATCCCGGTGCATCGAGCAATTTTAAAGGAACGATAGTAGCTTATGATAACAAAGTAAAAGAAGATATTCTTGAAGTTTCACCGGGCACTATTGAATCGGTTGGCGCAGTAAGTGAAGAAGTAGTGAGGCAAATGGTTAAAGGCGTTCTTAAAAAATTGAAAACTGATTTTGGCCTGGCTACTTCAGGCATTATGGGACCTGATGGCGGAAGTGAAGAAAAACCCGTAGGAACAGTATGGATAGCTGCAGGCAATTCTGAAAAAACTGAAGCGAAAATTTTTCATTTCAGGTTTGACAGGTTACGGAATATTGAACAAACAGCTCATACTGCTCTGAATATGCTGAGAAAATTTATGTTGGATAGCAGGGATTAATGAATTTGACGGGATTGCATGGAAAAATTATCTTTGAATCAATTAGCGTTTGCTTGCTTTATTGCTGAGTAGAATTATGGTCGTAAAATGATGACTTCCCGGCAAATGACAATAAAACAATTACAAAACGATAAGTAATCAAATATTCATTTTAAATACGCAATAAAAAATGGCTACTGTTGATCTGGTGATGCCGAAAATGGGCGAAAGCATTATGGAGGCCACAATTTTGAAATGGCATAAGCAACCCGGTGATCATGTAAAAATGGATGAGACTGTGTTGGAAATTGCAACCGATAAAGTGGATACGGAAGTGCCAAGTATCGCCGAAGGTACTGTTGAAGAAGTTTTATATAATGTGAATGATGTTGTACCTGTCGGAAGTGTTATTGCGCGGATTAAAACAAATGTAGAAGAAGATGCAAGACACGATGCACAAGAACCAAGGGAAGAACAGGAAAAATATGAAGAAGTTGAAACGGTCTCTCATGTAAACGTAACTACAAACTATAAATCACAAACCACAAACTCAAACGGCCGTTTTTATTCTCCGCTTGTTTTAAATATTGCAGCAAGTGAAGGTGTAAGCATGTCGGAACTTGAAAATATTCCCGGCACAGGCAATGAAGGTCGTGTGACCAAGAAAGATATTTTGCAGTATATAAATGAAAAGAAATCCGGCACATTTAAACCAAAGCCAAGGACTGGTGAAGAAGTTATGGTAATGCCTGTGAATAGAGTGGAAGTAACCAATGATCAGCAACCCATAACCAGTTACAGCGGTAATGTTGAGATTATCGAAATGGATCGAATGAGAAAACTGATTGCTGAGCATATGGTGAAAAGCATACAAACCAGCGCTCATGTAACAAGTTTTACCGAGGCCGACGTGACCAATATTGTCATGTGGAGGGAAAAAGTAAAAAAGGAATTTGAAAAAAGAGAAGGAACTAAAATCACCTTTACGCCGCTTTTTATAGAAACGGTAATTCGTTGCATTAAAAAATTTCCGCTTATTAATAGTTCTGTCGATGGAGATCGCATTCTTGTGAAAAAGGATATCAATATTGGGATGGCGACTTCTTTGGCTAACGGAAATCTTATCGTCCCTGTTATCAAAAACGCCGATCAGTTGAATTTGGTTGGTTTGGCAAAACAAGTGAACAGTTTGGCAGATAATGCCAGGAACGGAAAATTAAAAGCAGACGATACACAGGGCGGAACATTTACTCTCACAAATGTAGGCACATTCGGAAGCCTGATGGGAACTCCGATCATCAACCAACCACAAGTGGCCATTCTTGCCGTAGGTGCTATAAAAAAGAGACCCGTAGTTGTTGAAACTCCTCATGGCGACAGCATCGCTATCCGGCATATGACCTATCTGAGTTTGAGTTATGATCACAGAATAATTGATGGAAGCCTGGGCGCCACTTTTTTAACTGCGGTGGCAAATGAGCTTGAAAACTTCAATGCCGACAGGGACTTTTAGCGGTTTGTGATGTGCAATTTTCCAAGGGGAATTTTCGTTATTTATTTAACTGCGTTTTAAGTTTAGCGGCAGTACTTTTGGGTAACAAAAACATGCTATGAAAAAATTTTTCTTTTTATCCGTTCTAACCCTATTTTTCTTCTCTTGTCATTCCCAATTCAAGAATATTTTTAAAAAGGATTCGTCAGGAAAAAGCGGGCTTGATAAAATCGTTCAGAAAATTCCGGGAAATGGTTCCGGGAATCTTACTAATGATGAAGTGATTAGTGGCTTAAAGGAAGCTTTAGAACTGGGAACACAAAGAGGCACTGATAAACTTTCCGCTATCGATGGTTTTTTTAAAGATGCAGCTATAAAAATTTTAATGCCGCCCGAAGCACAGAAAGTGGAAAAAACGTTGCGGAATTTAGGATTGGGCAAACAAGTTGATAATGCTATTCTTTCCATGAACCGGGCAGCGGAAGACGCAGCAAAAAGTGCGACGCCAATTTTTGTCAATGCTATTAAACAAATGAGCATACAGGATGCATTTGGAATTTTGAAGGGCGGTGATTTTGCTGCAACAAATTATTTAAAAGATAAAACAACGGCTTCTTTGACCGAGGCGTTTCGCCCGGTAATTGACACTTCTCTTCAGAAAGTAGATGCAACGAAATACTGGAATACAGTGTTTACTACTTACAACAAATTCAGCAGTGATAAAGTAAATCCAGATCTTGCCGCTTATGTAACTGAAAAAGCATTATCAGGGATTTTTTACCAGGTGGGCCGGGAGGAACAAAAAATTCGTAAAGATCCTGTTGCAAGAACAACGGATATTTTGAAAAAAGTTTTTGCAAATTAAAGAGATCGGATAAAAGAAAAAGAGGTAAGAATTGGTTTTCTTACCTCTTTTTTTTGCGCTTTTATCTTCTATAGTGCTATACCAAAAGAAACTCCGAATCTCAAACCCAGCAAAGCGCCGTTGAAGTCGGCTTTAACTGTTTTGTTCGGCGTATCTACCTGCACATTTACTTTATTTTTTATGAATGGAAATTGATTTAGAAAATCTTTTATATCCTGCTCCGCTTCGTCGGCCTGTATACTATTCCATGCTGTGGCATCATTGTAATCAATAGCTCTGAAATTATTTCTTGAAGAAGTAAGTTGGGGGCCAAAAAAGAAAAGATCGATCACAAATCTTTTTGCAATGATAAATTGACTGCCCAATTGAACACCTACACCTATTCCATTGTAGGCATTTGTAAAATCCATTGTCACCGGTTGATTGTCGAGTTTGCCCTCGCCTGTTCCATCGCTTGTGTGATGCGCATACGTAAAAAAAGGTTCAACATAAAAACCTTTTAGCATTTGTTTGGACAAATATTTTCTGTAGCCTGCCAGGAATGAAAATGCCTTCATACTCATATTCACATCGCGGCCATCAAAATTTGCATGATAGGACCGGTTCAATGGAACGCCAATCTTTGCAGTAAGAGACGATTTTTTAAGAAAACCATATTCACCCTGGAAACTTGCATCGCCAAGTATTAAACCTGTAGGTGCCCATTTTAAAGTGATCTTTGGTTTAAAAAGTTTTTGTGCAGAGATCGGGTGCAGAAAAAACAAAAGAACAGTTAGGTAGATAATTTTTTTCACAGCCTCAGTTTCATTAAGTCTATAACGAAGACATGACTGTATTTACTTCTGCTGCTTTGATCGCTCCCATATTGGATTATAAATGTATTGCTTCACCATATGCAGCCTCAATCGCATCTTTCACACTTTCGCTGATCGTTGGATGTGGATGAATACTATTCAATACCTCCTGGTAAGTTGTTTCTAATTTTCTTGCGACAACTGTTTCCGCTATTATTTCAGTCACATTGTATCCTATCATATGTGTACCTAACCATTCACCGTATTTAGCATCAAAAATCACTTTAATAAAACCTTCCATGTGGCCTGCTGCCGTTGCTTTCCCGCTTGCACTTAATGGGAATTTGCCAACCTTTACTTCATAGCCTGCATCTTTAGCCTGTTTTTCTGTATAGCCGACGGATGCAACTTCAGGGAAACAATATGTACACCCGGGAACGTTGTTGTAATCCAGCGGCTCAGGTTTATGCTCATATTTTTTTTCATTGAAGCCAATATTTTCAACGCAGATTATTCCTTCTTTGGATGCCACGTGAGCAAGTGCCTGGCCGGGTATGCAATCACCGATGGCATAAATGCCGGGAACGTTTGTTTGATAGAATTTGTCGGTTAATATTTTGCCTTTATCAGTTTTAATGCTGAGTTCTTCGAGACCTATACCTTCCACGTTTGAGGAAACACCCACTGCGCTGAGAAGAATATCTGCCACCAGGGTCTTTTCACCGTCTGGCGTTTTTACTTTCGCCTTTACACCACTTCCCGAAGTATCTACAGAAGTCACTTCACTGCTGGTCATTATTTCAATACCTTGCTTTTTAAAATTCTTGTCCAGTTCCTTGGAGATATCCTCATCTTCTACAGGTACTATCCTCGGTAAAAATTCAACAATCGTAACTTTTGTTCCAAGTGTATTATAGAAATACCCAAATTCAACGCCGATTGCGCCACTTCCTACCACAATCATTGACTTCGGTTGTTGAGGCAAAGTCATGGCTTCACGATATCCGATCACCTTTTTGCCGTCAATTTTTAAATTGGGCAGTTCCCGGCTGCGTGCACCTGTAGCCAGGATGATATGTTTGGCTTCAACGGTTTGTTTCTTGTTATCAGCTCCTGTTACCTCTATTTTCCCTTTGGCTACCAATTTGCCATATCCCATTATCACATCAATCTTATTTTTCCTCATCAGGAACTGAACCCCTTTGCTCATTTTGTCAGCTACTCCGCGGCTTCTTTTGATGATGGCATCAAATTTTGGTTTGCCGGTCGCTTCAATACCGTAAGATTCCGCATGCTTAATATCATCAACAACCTGTGCACTTTTTAAAAGTGCTTTTGTTGGGATACATCCCCAGTTCAGACAAATTCCACCCAAAGTTTCTTTTTCTATAACTGCCGTTTTAAAACCTAACTGTGCCGCCCTGATAGCAGCTACATAGCCGCCGGGGCCAGTGCCAATTACAACTACATCGTATGCCATGATATATTTAAGATTTTAGATTTACCGGTTTTTAGTTTAAACGAGGTGCGAAGCTACTTGAAAATGGATAATCTGTCAAAAGGAGGGGCGACCAGAGATATGACGGAGGACCTCCGTAATTTTAAAAACAAGGCGTAAACGTTTGCGCATGCTTAAAAGCAGGATAAAGTCCATAAATTTTTTTCATTTTTCGGTCTTCATTTTTCAATACTAATCCCTACCTTTGCCCGCCCGTACCGAAATCAAATTTCGGTGTAATTACAACTGACGGTACGTTCGGGCGGGCCGTCCTTAAATTTTTGAATTTTATGGCAAGAGTATGTCAGGTTACAGGTAAAACGCCAATGAGTGGTCATAAGGTTTCCCATTCAAACATTAAGACCAAGCGTCGTTTTTTGCCTAATTTGAAGAAAAAACGTTATTACCTGGCCGAAGAAGATAAATGGATCACTTTAAAAGTTTCGACGGAAGCGATTCGCACTATTAATAAAAAGGGACTTTACACTGTGGTGAAGGAAATGAGGGCAAACGGTCAACATGTTTAAAATTGATTGGTTGATTAATTGATCAAATCTGACCAACCCAATCAACCGGGGAACTAATAAACTATTTAACTAAGCAAAAATGGCAAAGAAAGGAAACAGGGTACAGGTAATTTTAGAATGCACTGAGCATAAGAACAGTGGTCAACCTGGTACCAGCCGGTATATTACAACCAAAAACAAAAAGAACAACCCGGAAAGATTGGAATTGAAGAAATACAATTCCATCTTAAAAAAATATACGGTTCATAAAGAAATTAAGTAAGCAGTTGACAGGTTGGTTCGTTGATCAGTTAATCAACGCTTGCAGCCAGTCAACAAACAAACTAAGCAACTAATATCATGGCAAAAGCAGCAAAAACAGCGATAAAGACAAAAGATGCGAAAGCGGCAGCTGAAGCAAAGAACTGGACAAAAGTTATTAAGGCCGTTCGCAGTCCGAAAACGGGTGCCTATACATTTAAAGAACAGATTGTTCACAAGGACAAAATAAAAGAGTTTTTAGCACAGAAATAATACCGATCTCCCAGGAGGGGAGTTACAAATATTTTAGCTGTCCTTATTTTTGGGCAGCTTTTCTTTTTTAAAATTGTATGGAATGCATTAAACCTGTTTGCATTCACCTTTGTTGTTTTTAAAACATAGTATATGGGCATATTTGCAGGGATAGGGGTATTGATGATAGTTTTTATCATTTTTTTTGTTTGCTTTTTTTGGCTTATTGCCCTGGTAGATATTCTTAGAAGTGATTTCGAGGGCAATGACAAAGTAGTGTGGGTTCTTGTCGTTATCTTTTTCCCTATTTTAGGTTCCATTCTTTATTTTTTAATTGGACGCTCCAGGAAAATCAGGTAATCATGGGTTTTTTTGATAAGATATTTGGTAAAAAAGAAAAGGAAACACTTGAGCATGGTTTGCAAAAAACCAAGGAGAATTTTTTTTCAAAAATTACAAAAGCCATTGCCGGTAAAAGTACAGTTGACGATGAAGTGCTCGATAATTTAGAAGAAGCTTTGGTAGGCGCAGATGTGGGCATTGATACCACCGTAAAGATCATCGAAAGAATTGAAGCAAGAGTATCCAAAGACAAATATTTAAACACATCGGAGTTAAATAAAATTTTGCAAGATGAGATCGAACACATCCTTGTAGATGCTCCTTCCGCCAATACTTATGATTTTCATTCTGAATTGCCTTCAAAACCTTATATCGTTCTTGTAGTGGGAGTAAATGGTGTTGGGAAAACAACCACTATTGGAAAATTGGCGTACAATTTTAAAAATGCAGGAAAAAAAGTTTTGTTGGGAGCAGCGGATACCTTTCGTGCTGCTGCTGTGGATCAGTTGACAATTTGGAGTGAGCGGGCTGATGTACCGATTGTTAAACAATCAATGGGGTCAGATCCTGCTGCTGTTGCCTTTGATACGGTGCAAAGTGCCGTTTCAAAACAAATGGATATTGTTTTAATTGATACTGCAGGAAGATTGCATAATAAGGCCTATTTAATGGAAGAACTTACCAAAATTAAAAGGGTCATTCAAAAAGTAATTCCCGATGCACCGCATGAAGTTTTGCTGGTGCTGGATGGCTCAACAGGTCAGAATGCATTGGAACAGGCCAAACATTTTACAGCAGCTACCAATGTAACAGCATTGGCTATTACAAAATTAGATGGAACAGCAAAGGGCGGAGTAGTACTCGCCATCGCCAACCAATTTAAAATACCTGTAAAATTTATCGGTGTCGGCGAAAAGATCGAAGATCTTTTGATTTTTGATAAACATGAATTCGTGGATAGCTTATTTAGTTTAGATAAAAGTTAAAGACAATAGTTGGATATCTGCATTTTTCAGAGATAAACAATTTTAAACCATTAAGGAGTTAAGGAGCATTAAGACTTAACTATTCTTAAATTCTTAATGGTTTCTTTATCTATAAAATGAAAACAAAAACATTAAAGAAAGACAAGGTCAACATTATCACACTGGGTTGCAGTAAGAACATGGTGGATAGTGAAGTGCTGAGCGGCCAGCTAAAAGCTAATGATATTGATGTGGTTCATGAAAATCAGAAAACAGATCACAATATTGTAATTGTAAATACCTGCGGTTTTATTGAAAAAGCAAAAGAAGAATCTGTTAACGCAATTCTTGAGCAGGTTGATCTGAAACAAAAAGGCCAACTTGACAAAGTTTATGTTACAGGTTGCTTGAGTCATCGTTATCGCGACGATCTTGAAAAAGAAATCCCGGAAGTAGATGCGTGGTTTGGAACAATGGAACTTCCATTGATCTTAAGAAAATTTGAAGCGGATTACAAATCGGAACTCGTGGGCGAAAGATTACTTTCGACTCCGCAACATTATGCATACTTAAAAATTTCCGAAGGTTGTAATCGTACCTGTGCGTTTTGTGCCATTCCGTTGATGCGGGGTAATCATATCAGTAAAAGCATTGAAGAAATTGTACAGGAAGCAAAAGCGCTTGTGAGAAAAGGTGTAAAAGAAATTATGCTGATTGCACAGGAACTGACGTATTATGGATTGGATCTTTACAAAAAAAGAATGCTCGCTGATCTGCTAAAGCATTTAAGTGATGTGAAAGGTTTGGAGTGGATCCGTCTGCATTATGCTTACCCGCACAAATTTCCTCTTGAAGTTTTAGATGTAATGCGGGAAAGAGAAAATATCTGCAATTACCTGGACATGCCTTTGCAGCATGCGTCCAATAATATGCTGGCAGCAATGAAACGACAGATCACAAGGGAAGAAATGGAAGACTTGATAATTGCTATAAGAGAAACGGTTCCGGGAATTTGTTTGCGAACAACATTGATAGCAGGTTTTCCCGGCGAAACTTTGAATGACGTAGAAGAGTTGGAATTGTTTTTACAACAGCAGCGATTTGATCGGGTTGGAATTTTCACTTACTCACATGAAGAAGGAACCTCGGGTTTTAATTTGATTGATGATGTTCCGCAGGCAGAAAAGGAGAGAAGAGCGCAGGAAATAATGGAAGTGCAACAGGAAATTTCTTTTGAAAAAAATCAGGAAAAGGTTGGTAAAATTTTTAAAGTCCTCATTGATAAAAAAGAAGCGGGTCGCTATTTAGGACGTACAGAATTTGATAGCGTGGAAGTAGATAATGAAGTAGTGATTCATTCCAAATCGGTATTACCGATCGGCGAATTTGTAAATGTGAAGATCACAAAGGCTTATGATTATGATCTTGGAGGGAGAAGTAATTAACTAAAAAATAAAATTTCAAATTTATTTATTGATCCCTCGCAATAATCATAGAATTATTAAAGAATTCATGTAAACTTTGCCAACGATGGCAAGACTGATTCATAGAATGAATCCTGTTCTTATTCTTGGATTCATTTTTCTCATTTTAATTGGATGCTCAAAATCTTCCGGCGCAGGCCATATAGATCCTCCCGTTACGCCAATTGACACTACAACACCACCCGTCAATAATAATATTGCAAAGGGCGCAGATGTAAGCTGGCTCACGCAAATGAAAGCCTCTGGTATTAAATTTTATAATAGTTCAGGAACCGAACAGGATTGCATGCAGATCTTAAAAGATCTTGGGATGAATTCTATTCGTCTCAGGGTATGGGTCAATCCAACTGATGGCTGGTGCAATACGACGGATGTAGTTGCAAAAGCAATGAGAGCAAAAAACCTCGACATGAAAGTGCTGATAGATTTTCATTATAGCGATTGGTGGGCCGATCCCGGAAAACAAAACAAACCTGCTGCATGGGCAAGTGAAGATTTTGCTGCATTAAAACAATCATTGATCGATCATACTACTTCCGTACTGGATTCATTAAAAGCGAATGGCGTTACTCCCACTTGGGTGCAGGTAGGTAACGAAACAAATGATGGCATGCTGTGGGAAGATGGAAGAGCTTCAAAAAGCATGAGCAATTTTGCTCAATTGATAGACGCCGGATATAATGCGATAAAATCTGTTGATACTTCCATAAAAGTGATCGTGCATATTTCGAATGGATTTGATAATGGCTTGTTCCGGTGGATCTTTGATGGCTTGAAATCAAATGGCGCTCATTGGGATATTATTGGAATGTCTTTATATCCTTCAACGTCCAATTGGGCAGTGTTGAATACTGAATGCCTCGCCAACATGAATGATATGGTTTCAAGGTTTAATAAAGATGTGATGGTTGTGGAAGTCGGTATGCCATGGGACCAGCCGGATGCCTGCAAATCTTTTCTTTCTGATTTAATAACTAAAGTAAAATCAGTTAAGGATGGAAGAGGTTTGGGAGTCTTTTACTGGGAGCCTGAATGTTACAATAACTGGCAGGGATATACTCTCGGTGCGTTTGACAATAGTGGCCGGCCAACTGCAGCGCTGGATGCCTTCAAATAGATATAATATTTATTGTTTAAAATTTGCTTATGAGAACAATTGTTTGTCTTCTTGTATTCAGTTTTTATCTGTTGCTCTCTCATTTTACTTCTTCAGCCCAGGATTTATCTCCGCGTCAAAAAATAAGTTTTGACGAGAATTGGAAATTTCATTTTGGCAATGCTGCCGATCCCGCGAAAGATTTTAGTTATAGCATAGCTACAATTTTTTCAAAGTCAGGAGACGCGTCAGGAACAGCAGCGGATCCTCGTTCCAATGACAGTGAATGGCGAATATTGAATGTTCCGCACGATTGGGTTGTTGAACTTCCTTTTGTTCATGTAAACAGCCATGAAGTAGAATCGCATGGTTATAAACCCGTCGGCGGACTTTTCCCCGAGACGAGCATCGGTTGGTATCGCAAACATTTTACCATCTCAAGTGCTGATTCCGGAAAACGTTTTCAAATTCAGTTTGACGGAATTTTTCGCAATGCAAATATTTGGCTCAATGGTTTTTTTGTAGGGAATAATATGAGTGGGTATATGGGTGCTTCGTATGATGTGACCAACTACATTCATTTTGATCATGATAATGTATTGGTGGTAAGAGTTGACGCTACACAATATGAAGGATGGTTTTATGAAGGCGCAGGTATTTATCGGCATGTTTGGTTAAATGAGTACAATAATGTTCATATTCCAGAAGGAGGCCAGTTTGTGTATGCAGATGTACAGAATAAAAGCGCTATACTCAATATTGAAACAGAAGTAGAGAATCAAAACTTATCATCGGCTAACTGCACGGTTTACTCTTATCTCACAGATCGTGATGGAAGACTGATAGCTCAAACAAAGGAACAACCACTTTCTTTAAATATCAATGATAAAAAAACTGCAAAGCAAAAACTTGTTTTAAGTAATATCAGACTATGGGATTTAGACGATCCTTATTTATACAGAGTGGTTTCAATAGTTAAATCAGGAAATAAAATTATCGATGTAGTAAAACATCGTTTTGGTTTTCGCAGTTTAAAGTTTGATGTGAATAGAGGGTTTTTTCTAAATGGAAAACATTTGAAGATCCAGGGAATGTGTAATCACCAGGATCACGCCGGTGTGGGGAGCGCATTACCTGATTACCTGCAATATTATCGGGTAAGGCTTTTAAAGAATATGGGTGTGAACGCTGACAGAACAAGTCACAATCCGCCTACTCCTGAATTTTTGGATGCATGTGATAGTTTAGGAATGCTGGTGTTGGATGAAAATCGTTTATTGAATAGTAGCCCTGAATATTTAAACCAGTTTGAACGGCTGATACTTCGCGACAGGGATCATCCTTCCGTTTTTCTTTGGTCAATTGCGAATGAAGAATTTGCAATACAAACTACGAGTTATGGAAAACGCATTGCACAAGCCCTTGTTGAAAAACAGAAAGAACTGGATCCAAGCCGCACTTGCACTTATGCATCAGATGTGGCAAACGTATTCCAGGGTGTCAATGAAGTAATTCCTATTCGCGGATTTAATTACCGCCAATATGCTGTTGGCGATTATCATCGCGATCATTCCAACCAACCTGTTTTGGGAACAGAAATGGGAAGCACTGTTTCAACAAGAGGTCAATATGAAAGAGATAGCATCAAGGGTTATCTTCCTGATGAGGATATGAGTTTTCCATGGTGGGCAAGCACTGCCGAAACCTGGTGGAAACTAGCGGCTGCAAATGATTACTGGATCGGAGGGTTTGCATGGACAGGATTTGATTATCGTGGTGAGCCAACTCCTTTCAGTTGGCCGAATATCAATTCTCATTTTGGCATTATGGATATGTGCGGATTTCCTAAAAATATTTATTACTATTATCAATCGTGGTGGTCAGATAAAGATGTATTGCACATCGCTCCGCATTGGAACTGGAATCCCGCAAAAGACGGGACAGGCGGAAAAGAGGGACAACCAATTGATGTTTGGGTGTACAGCAATGCAGATAACGTCGAATTATTTTTAAATGGAAAAAGTTTAGGCAAGAAAGACATGCCACGGAGCAGTCATCTTCAATGGAGTGTTCCATATGAGCCTGGAACATTGGAAGCGATCGGATATAGGGATGGCAAAAAACTTACTGCAAAAGTTGAAACAACAAATGAACCTGCCACAATTGTCGTTTCTCCTTCCAAAACTACTTTGATCGCTGATGGAAAAGATGCAGTAGTTATAAACATTAGTGTGATCGATCGTCAGAATCGTGAGGTTCCGGATGCGGATAATCTTATTCAGTTCACAGTTACAGGTGATGCGAAGCTCATTGGAGTGGGCAATGGTGATCCAAGCAGTCATGAACCTGATAAAATATTAGACGGTACATGGCAACGTCATTTATTCAATGGTCACTGCCAGGTGATATTGCAGGCCGGCACCAGCGTATCGATGATACATTTTGAAGCAAAAGGAGATAAATTATATAGTGCAGCAACCGATATTCATAGCATTCAGCCCGGCTCACCTCATAAAGTAACATTGGTTAAAGGAGCGCCGCCATTAAAAGATATTATCACCAAAAAGCCTGTCGACAAAATGCTGGGGGCAGATATTTCTTTTCTTCCTCAAATGGAAGATCGTGGAATAAAATATTCGGATAATGGTGTTACAAAAGATGCGATACAAATTTTGAAGGATCATGGTTTGAATTATATCAGGCTTCGCCTTTTTGTGAATCCTGAAAATGACAGCGGTTATTCGCCAAAAAAAGCCCGCCCGGACGGCCGGTCGGACGGGGCTTTTGTGATCTGCAGCATACAATTAAAATGGGTAAAAGAATAAAAGCTGCCGGAATGAAATTTCTTCTCGATTTTCATTACAGTGATACATGGGCCGATCCGCAAAAACAATTCAAACCCGCAGCATGGAAGGGATTAGATTTTGAACAACTAAGGCAAAAAGTATTTGAGTATACAAAAAATGTGATTCAGTCATTAAAAAATGCCGGCGCAGAACCAAACATGGTGCAGATCGGAAACGAAATAAATCATGGAATGATTTGGCCCGAAGGACATATCAACAATCTCGATAGTCTTGCTCAATTAGTGTACGCGGGGATACAGGGAGTAAAAGCGGTTGATCCTTCGATCAGCATCATGCTTCATATTGCATTGGGCGGACAAAATGATGAAGCAAGATTTTTTTTGGATAATATGATCATGCGCGGAGTGCCGTTCGATGTGATCGGTCTTTCTTATTATCCGCGTTGGCACAATACACTGGAAGATTTGCGATATAATCTTAATGACCTGGCAAGGCATTATGACAAAGACGTGATCGTGGTAGAGTATTCACAATTAAAACGTGAAGTAAATAATCTTGCATTTAATGTTTACGGTGGTCACGGAAAAGGTTCAGCTATCTGGGAACCTCTGAATACATGGGAAGCATTTTTCGATAAAGAAGGAAAGTCTACCGACATGTTAAAGATCTACGATGAGCTAAACAAGCAATATTTACAAAGCAATAGCAAGTAAGTAAAAAAGACACTACATTTAGAAATAATAATTGCAATTGCAAGCCACTTGAAAAAGTAAAATCGATTCATTATGGTAGTTAGTTTACACCTGATAGATTACATGATCATGATAATCTATTTTGTTTTTGTATTAGGCATAGGATGGTTTTTGCGGAAATACATGAAAGACGCCAGGCAATTTTTGGAAGCAGGTCGCTCTCTTCCTGCGTGGGTAACCGGTTTAGCTTTTATCTCTACTAACCTGGGAGCATTGGAAGTAATGGGAATGACGGGTTCCGGTGCCAAGTATGGAATGCTGACGACACATTTTTATTGGATAGGCGCTATTCCTGCTATGGTTTTTCTTGCGGTTTTCATGATGCCGTTTTATTATGGTTCCAAAGCAAGATCGGTTCCTGAATATTTAAAATTGCGTTATGACGAAAAAACCCGTGGTCTGAATGCTATTTTATTTGCCATAATGACCATTCTCGCTTCGGGCATTTCAATGTATGCATTGGCTTTGTTGATGGAAAAAGTATTGGGTTGGAATTTCAACCTTAGTTTATTCTTGTCTGCCGCAATTGTTTTGGCATATACTTATCTCGGGGGGTTATCGTCTGCTATTTATAATGAAGTGCTTCAATTTTTTATCATCTTAATTGGTTTGTTGCCCATTGCGGTACTTTCTCTAATGGAAGTTGGTGGCTGGCATGGATTGAAGGAAGGGCTGGCTCCGATTGCCGCCGCAAGAAATTTGCCTGCTGATGCTTTAACGAGCACATGGAAATATACGGGTTCGGCGCAGGCAAATCCTCTTGGTGTGGAATGGTATGGCATTGCGGCAGGGTTAGGCTTTGTTCTGTCGTTTGGATACTGGTGTACTAATTTCTTAATTGTGCAAAGAGCGATGGCAGCGAAATCGATTACTGCAGCCCGCAATACACCGTTGATCGGCGCCTTACCAAAAATGTTTATCCCTTTTTTGATTATAGTCCCTGGCATAGTTGCATTGGTTTTGATGAATAATCCGAGCACTGGTTTTAGCATTATGGAAAACGGTAAACCGAATTACGATCTCACTATTATCATGCTGCTGAAACATTATTTACCTGCAGGTGTATTAGGCGTGGGTATCACTGCCTTACTTGCTTCTTTTATGTCGGGAATGGCGGGGAATGTTTCTGCATTCAACACGGTTTGGACGTACGATATTTATCAAAGTTATATTCGACCGGCTACGGATGATAAAGAAGCCGATGCCAAACATTATTTATATGTAGGAAGAATGGCGACTGTGTTTGGAGTTTTGGTCAGCATCGCCGCAGCTTACCTGGCAGGTTTGTTTGGCAACATTATGGATTTTTTGCAAACAATTTTTTCCATGATTAATGCACCTCTTTTTGCAGTGATATTTTTAGGAATGTTTTGGAAAAGAACAACAGGCCACGCTGCCTTCACGGGTTTGCTGGGTGGCTTCCTTATTGCTTTAATGCATCACGGTTTTACAGCACCCGCCGGGGCAACAACGTTAGTGAAGGGGGGATGGTTGGGTGTATTGCATGTTTACCCGGTAGAGATGGCTCAGAATTTTTGGACAGCGATTTTTGCATGTGTTGCTGCTACGCTCCTTACCGTAACAATTTCTTTGGCTACCAGGCAAAAGAAGACTGATGAGGAGTTGAAAGGTTTGGTTTATTCACTTACTCCAAAAGCCAGTGAAGGACATATAGCAGGACATAAAAAGACGCATGTTTTAGCTTTGGTTGTGTTAGCGATTCTTATCATTTTATCCGTTTTATTCTGGTAAAAAAATTACTTCTATGTTAGATATCAAAATCCCAATCGGCCTCATGTTTTCTGTTTTCGGAATTATTCTTTTAGTATATGGATTTGCCACCAATGGTGATACCGCTTTATATCAAAAATCTTTATCTTATAACATTAATCTTTGGATGGGTGGCTTAATGCTCGTCTTTGGCGGGCTTATGCTGCTATTAGTGAAGAAAAAGAAAATATAAACCGGTCACATCATTTTATTGCCGCTAATATAAGCCGGTAAACACTCCTCTTACCGCATTAAGTAATTTGAGTGGCTTCGCAACCTTTTTTGCGATTGTCCGTATTAATATGTTTACTGGCTCTCTTGGAAATCCAATACCACGCAGGTCATCAATATAATTTATTCTAACCGGTTGATTAAATAAGATTTTGGAAAATATAACCCAAATCATACAAGGCTGTATTGATAAAGACTACAGGTGTCAGAAAGTAGTCTATGAAAATTATCGTGGGTATACTTTTAAAGATTGTATTCCGATATATATACCGGTATGAAAAGGCTATTGATGTGATGAATGACGGATTTGTAAAGTTGTTCAATAGTTTTCACAAATTTCAATTGCGTACGCACGAGGACGGGGAGAATGAGAAAATTTTGATGGCATATATTAAACGCATCATGATCAATTCGGCAATTGATGAGCTGAGAAAAGGAAATCTTTTGCCGGAGATAGGAGGCATGCCGGATCATGTATGGAATATTCCATCAAAGGCTACCAACGCTGACCAATTGTTGCTGTATAAAGATCTTATAACAATCGTAAAAGGATTGCCGCCACAATACAGGATGATCTTCAATCTGCATGTGATAGACGGATATACTCATATTGAAATTGCAGATATGCTGAACATTTCGGTAGGAACATCCAAATCAGGTTTGTCAAGAGCACGATCACTTTTGCAAGCGAGTATGAAACAAATTGAAAGCGCCATAGTATGAGGTATGCGGATGACGATATGAATGAATTATTTCAGAGGGCCGGTGAAGGATACCCGGTCAAAGACCCGGGCAGTGACTGGAATGCTATTGCGGCTTCATTACAAAATCAGGTTGTTTCCAGGCCGGTAAAGAATAAACGGAAAGGAAATATTGTTCTTGTCTTGTTCTTTTCCTTACTGGCTTTACTCACCGGTTTGCTTACGCAATCGGATTTTTCAATTCACCATCAACAAAAAATTTTGACAGGTAATAAAAATGGTCAGCGACCATTACCGGCTTCGTTCGAAAATGACTTTGAGTCGAATTCGAATAGTCAACTTATTGAAAAAAGTAAAGAGCAAAATATTGTTGATTTTGATGGTAAGCAATTGGAAGGTGCTAAAGAAATTCTGAAAGCAAATATTAATCTGAGAAAAAAGCCGTCAGTACAAACATCTTTTTTTAACGCAAATTTCGATCATCAAATAAAAATCAGAGATGAATTACCACAATTTGAGAAAAAGCAAACAGCTAATTCGGAATCAGAAACCGCTACAAATATTTCAAAGAAGCCGGGAAAATTTTATGCAGGGTTTATTACAGGGCCTCAACAAAATGAAGTAAAAGGGCAGGGGATGAAAAAGACCAGTATGGATATAGGGTTATTAGGAGGTTATAAGTTTTCAAATAGATTGTCGATAGAAACGGGTTTGTTGTTTTCAAAAAAATATTACAGCAGTGATGGAAAATATTTTCACATGATAAAACCGGATCCTTCCATGCCGGCTGGCGCCAAGGTGATGAATGTGGATGGACGCTTTAATGTTTGGGAAATACCTGTTAAACTGAAATATGAAATTTTACAAAGAAATAAAACGGTTATATTTTCTTCGGCGGGAATTTCTTCTTACATCATTACAAAAGAAAAAAATAATTACGAGGTTATGCTGAACGGCAACCCGGAAAAAATGACCGGCAACTATAAAAGTATTAGTCACTATGCAGTCGCATCTTTTACTGTAAGCGCAGGGTATGAATACAGAACGGGAAAACAAACTGCCTTAAGAATAGAACCATTTGTGCAAATTCCCATAAGAGGCATCGGCATTGGATCGATGCCTGTAACAAGTGCCGGTTTGAATATCGGCATTATATGGAATCATAAATAGTCTGTTGGATTTGGTCAAAAAAAATATGCTGCAACGCGGCCTGGCTATTTATTGCCCTGGAGTAAGCGGATGATTGAAATAAAAACATTTTTAATTAACAACATACAAAACCTACAATTATGAAACATTTACGAAGACTAACCATTGTCGCTGCAGTTGCATTTAGTTTTACAGCCTGTCAAAAAGATACCCAATCCGCTACTACAGCCCGGGATTCATCGCAGGATGATCTTACCGAACATGCCAAAAGTAATCATGGAAATAATCATGTGGAAGGGTATGTGTACACCTTGGACAATCAGGATAACAACAAAGTGATTGTGTATCTGCGAAAACATGATGGGACATTGGATTATTCTGCAGCTTTTCCAACAGGAGGAAAGGGAACCGGGCAGGGTTTGGGAAGTGAAGGATCTGTGGTATTGACAAATGACAATAAAATTTTGCTGGCTGTGAATGCCGCAAGTAACACCATTTCCTCTTTCCGTGTTTTAGGAAGCAATCTTTATCTGGTATCTACAGTTAATTCCGGTGGCGTTATGCCCATTAGTATAACGGAACACAATAATCTGGTTTATGTATTGAACGATGGGGGCCCAGGTAATATTTCTGGTTTCAGGATGGATTTCATCGGAAGATTGTATCCGATCCATCATTCAACAAGGCCGTTAAGTTCGAATAACGCAGGACCTGCACAGATTTCATTTGTAGACGGAGGAAAAGTGTTGGTTGTTACAGAGAAAAATGAAAATAAAATAATTTCCTATGTAGTAGATCATTTTGGAATTCCAACTGCCTTTCATTCTATAAATTCAGCTAATGCTACACCTTATGGTTTTGCTGAGAGAGGATTTGGAAATATTATTGTTTCCGAAGCGGCAGGAGGTGCGCCGAATGCCAGTACAGTTTCTTCCTATCAGGTTTTTCCCAATGGAAACATTCGTCTTGTAAAAGGTCCTGTAGCCGCAGGTCAAACTGCAGCATGCTGGGTTGTAACAACGGATAATAATAAATACGCTTATGCGACCAATACCGGTAGTAATAATGTTTCTTCTTTCAGTACAGATTTTGGCGGCAGGTTGAATGTACTTAACGCTACTGCGGCTGCTTCGGGAACGACACCTATTGATGCCGCACTAAGTAAAAATTCAAAGTTTCTCTATGTGCTAAACTCAGGTAGTAACGGTATCAGTGCCTATAGCGTTAGTGAGGATGGAAGTCTTAATAATGTTCAAATGGTGAACGGATTACCTGCAGGAACAGTGGGCCTCGCTGCCAAATAAATAGTGCTGAGTTTTTAGAATTAAAAAAGCTTGCTGCGGAGTAGTGAGCTTTTGTTATTTTTATCGGTTAATTTAGTGATATGAAAAAATTTCCTGCTCTTGCGTTTGCTGTAATTTTTTTTACAACTCTCTCTCGCTCAATCTTTTGCCCCGGTAAATAAAAATGCTTCACCCGAAGCCGGGCAATTATTAAGTTATCTCTACAGCATTAATGGTAAATACATTTTAAGTGGCGAGCATGGCGATGAACGCTGGTTAGATTCGGTGAAAAATATCACCGGAAAATATCCTGCTGTTTGGGGAAACGATTTTATATGGCATGGAACAAAAGACCCGGGACAGGAAGTAGTCAATGAAGCGATTCAAAAACATAAAGAAGGTTTTATCATTACACTGATGTGGCACCAGGGCCGGCCGATTGATGATCCGCCTTACGGATGGAAAGAAAGTGTGCAGGCAAAACTCACCGATGCACAATGGAAAGAATTGACGACTGAAGGAACGGAGTTAAATAAAAGATGGCTGGCACAAATTGATAAAGTCGCAGGTTATCTGGAGCAATTGGATAGTGCACATGTGCCCATTCTCTGGCGGCCTTATCATGAAATGAATGGCATTTGGTTTTGGTGGGGTGATAAAAAGTGGAAAGACGGCATTCAGAAATTATGGAAAATGATGTATGGCCGTTATGTGAACCATTTTCATTTGAATAATTTATTGTGGGTTTGGGGAGCAAACGGTCCAAGAGATATTCCCGGGGATGAAGCTTATGCCTATAAAGATTATTATCCCGGCAACGAATATGTTGATGTGTTAGGTAGTGACGTATATCACATGGATTATGAACAAAAAGATTATAGTGATTTGGTTGAACTGGGCAAAGGGAAATTAGTTGCATTAACTGAAGTAGGTGAATTGCCTTCGGTAAAAATTCTGCAGTCACAACCAAAATGGAGTTGGTTTCTTGTATGGAATGCATTTATTAACGAACCATACAATAACACCCAGCATGTAAAAGAAATTTATGACCTGCCACAGGTATTAGCACATGATGAAGTAAAAATGCCCGCTCAATAATTATTAATATGAAAAAAATTTTCTTTGTTGTTTTCCTTTTTATATGTTTTCAACTACATGCGCAACAACAAATGCATCTGAATGAAAAAGAATACCTCGAATACCAGGGAGTGAACGTGATGCTTGCCTGGGATTTTTATCCGGAAGGTCACCAGGGAGGAGTTGGTGTGATACAAAACGGACAGCGTGTTGCTACTAATGGCGATATAAGATTAAATCCCACACCAGGGCAATGGCAACCGATACCCAAGGTTGGAAAGCGGGTTGTTGATAAATCCACCGGTACGATCAGTGTGCATATGGAATACCCGAATGAAGCTATCGACCGCAAGGGCTTTAATCCTGTTATTTATCCCGATCTGAAATTCGGTTATACAATTAATGTAATACCTGCAGGCAAATCATTTAAGATCGTTGTTGATCTTGACAACACATTGCCTGATGATTGGATCGGTAAAGTAGGATTCAATTTCGAACTGCTGCCTTCGATACTGTTTGGAAAATCATATTACATGGACTCGTCGTTTGGAATTTTTCCTCAGCAACCAAACGGACCCAGTTATATTGACGATGATGGAGACACACAGGTTAAACCAATGGCAATTGGAAATAAATTGACCATAGCACCTGAAACTCCGGAACAGAGAATGACCATCGAGAATCTAAATGGCAACGACCTTCAATTACTTGACGGCCGAGCTAAATATAATAACGGATGGTTTGTAGTTCGTTCACTCATTCAAAAAGGGAAAACAAAAGGCGCTATTCAATGGCTCGTTACGCCACATGCAATTGATGCCTGGATGTCGTCGCCGGTTGTCCAGGTTTCGCAGGTAGGCTATCACCCTAATCAGCAAAAAATTGCAGTGATCGAAACGGATGCGCATGATAAAAGAAAAACGAATGCTTCATTATTACGCATCAGTGAAAATGGCAGCTATGAAAATGTATTGCAATCTCAGCCAAAAGACTGGGGGAATTTTTTACGGTATCATTATTTCCAATTTGATTTTTCAAAGGTTAAAAAACCCGGCATGTATGTAGTGAAATATGGAAGCGATACAACAAATGTTTTCCAGATAGGTGATAGCGTGTTTGCAGAAAATGTGTGGCAGCCTACGCTTGAATATTTTTTGCCCGTGCAAATGTGCCACATGCGTGTGAATGATAATTATCGTGTATGGCATGGATGGTGCCATTTGGATGATGCACGCATGGCGCCGATCGATTCCAATCATTTTGATGGGTATATACAGGGGCCTTCTACTCTTACAAAATATAAATCTGGTGAAACAGTGCCCGGTTTAAATGCCGGAGGCTGGCATGATGCGGGAGATTTTGATCTGCGTGTGGAATCACAGGCAGAAACGGTTTATGGATTGACGTTAGCTTATGAAACGTTTGATATGCAATATGACAATACAACCATCGATCAGCAAACACATGTCGTCGAAATTCAAAAGCCAGATGGTAAGCCCGATGTATTGCAACAAATAGAGCACGGCTTGTTATCTATTGTCGGTGGTTATAAAAGTATGGGCAGATTTTACCGTGGCATCATCGAACCAACAAAACGACAATACACAACGCTTGGTGACCCTGCAAACATTACTGACAACAAATTTTATAATGATGTAAAACAGGATGAAAGAACAACTGAAGTTGGTTTGCCCAATTCACCCGACGATCGCTGGGTGTTTACAGAAGATAATCCTGGAAGAAGTTTGGAAGTTGCAGGAGCTTTGGCTGCAGCTTATCGTGTAATGAAAGCCCGCCTGAACGACTCAGTCGGGCAGGGGTATAATGATACATTAGCAAATGATTGCCTGCAAATTGCTGAAGAGGTTTGGAACAATGCGAAAGAAAAATACCCCGGACAAAGAGTGGAACTGGCAACAGAGCTATACATCACAACAAAGGATAAAAAATATGCTGATTTTTTGTTGTCTAATAAAGACCTAATTGCCCGGCAGATCAATAATAACGGATGGATCGTTGGCCGTGTATTACCAATGATCAATGATGCATCGTTCACCAACACAATCACGAACGCTGTAAAAGTTTTGTATGACACGATTCAATCGCAGGCAAAACAGACGCCTTACCAGGTTCCTTACAGGCCGAACATTTGGGGTGCTGGTTGGGACATTCAGCATTTCGGTTATAAACAATACTTCTTGCATGCAGCCTTTCCGAAAATTGTTAGTGATGATTATATGCTCGCTGCATTGAATTTTATTTTAGGTTGTCACCCCGGCAGCAATACGGCATCGTTTGCTTCAGGAGTTGGCGCACATTCAATGATACCGGCTTATGGTTTTAATCGTGCCGACTGGTCTTATATTCCCGGGGGCATTGCGTCAGGCACCGCATTGATCCGACCGGATTTTCCTGAGTTATTAGCGTTTCCTTATTTGTGGCAGCAGGGAGAATATGTGCTTGGTGGCGGCACTACGGATTATTTATTCCTTGTATTGGCTGCGAATAAATGTCTGAACCATGATTTTTAGGATTATTGGATCAGTGTGATTTTCTTTTTCAACTTCGGGTCTTGTTGGTTCAAAAAAAAATAATGAAACTAAAATTATCAATCGCAACATTACTTATATCTGCAGCATCTTTTGCGCAAACCACAAATCTTGATACGATCGAATCTCAAATGCGGTATGCGGCAAAACAGGAATTACTCGATAAATATTATCCTCGTGACATAGACAGTTTCCATGGAGGTTACATGAGTACTTATTCTTTTGATTTTAAGCCAGTGGGTGCACAGGATAAGATGATCGTGACTCAGGCGAGACATATATGGTCAACAGCAAAAGCGGCCATGTTTTATAATGACACCTCGTACATTTCTATGTCGCGTCATGGTTTTTATTTTTTGCGTGATAAAATGTGGGACAAAGAATATGGTGGCTTTTATAATTTGGTTGCAAGAGACGGTACACCTAAGAGCACTATTAAAGAAGCTTATGGAAATGCATTTGCCATTTATGGGTTGAGTGCATATTACGAATGTTCGCATGATACCGCTGCACTGAATTTGGCGAAGGAAGCTTTTCTATGGATGGAGAAAAATAGTCACGACCCGGTTTATAAAGGTTATTATCAACATCTCAATCGTGATGGCTCCCATGTAATAAGAACGGCTGATGTACCCGGCACTTCAGACCTTGGCTACAAAGATCAAAACAGTTCTATTCATATTTTAGAAGCGCTGTCAGAATTATACAAGGTGTGGCCCGATCCTTTGGTGAAGGAAAGACTGAAAGAAATGCTTGAATTGATACGTGATAAAATTGTTACGCCAAAAGGTTATTTGCAAATGTATTTTACCTATGACTGGAAACCGATATCGTATCGCGATGCACCGGATTCCGTTATCAAAAAAAATCATTACATCGACCACGTTTCTTTTGGTCATGATGTGGAAACGGCTTATTTAATGCAGGAAGCATCTGAAGAATTATATGGAAAGCCCGATGCAAACACTTTGGTGATCGGAAAAAAGATGGTCGACCATGCGTTGCACAACGGATGGGATGACAAGGTTGGCGGCTTTTATGACGAAGGATACTATTTTAAAAACAAACCGGGACTTACTATTACATATACCGGTAAAAACTGGTGGGCACAGGCGGAGGCATTGAATACATTGCTCATGTTTTCTTATATGTATCCAAAGGACCCGATGCACTATCGTCAAAAATTTTTCAAACAATGGCAATATGTGCAGACATACTTAATCGATCACGAGCATGGCGATTGGTATGATGAAGGTTTGGATACTTCGCCACAACGAAAAACCGCCTTGAAAGCACAGATATGGAAAGGAAGTTATCACAACTTCAGGGCATTGATGAATTGCATTAATCGGATTAAAGCGAATAAATAGTTCTTCGTTAAACATTCTTTAATGACACACGAATTATTTTAAACCCTTTTTGATATTCCATTCCACTTTTTTATTGTAAGGATCATTTATCAATCTCGGTTTTCCATTAGCTGAAGAAACTTTTATTTCATTCAGATCGGCGTCACCTGGTTTATAAACAAATCCCGTAGCGTTTCCATTTGTTGAATAAACAGAAAGTCTGATGTGATTCCAATCAATGTCTTTTGTTGATTGAGCAAGACTAACAGTTGGTATTACCGATCCATCTTTTATTAATATGATCGCAGGAATATTTCCTGAAACAAAATGATGCCAGCCATTTTCGTAAACTTTTCCGCTTTGATAATCGATCCATTTTCCCCGTGGTAAATAAACATCTCTGTCATAAACACTATCCAGGAACAAAGGAGCGACCAGCATTTGCGAGCCAAACATATATTCATCTTCAATAAGCCATGAGCCGGGATCTTCAGGAAATTCAGTAAACAACGTTCTTACCATCGGCAATCCTTTATCACTGCAATCTTTTGCCTGTGCATATATGTAAGGCATCAACACATAGCGCATGTCATCGATGTTCCGAAATGTTTCCAAAAATGATTTGCTGTAAGTCCACGGCTCTTTTGGCGGTTGTCCATGACTACGCGTATGCGAACTTAAAAATCCAAATGCAGCCCATCTCCTGTAAAGATCTTCCCCTGTCCTTTGCACAAATCCGCCAATGTCGTGACTCCAGAAAGAAAATCCGGACAAGCCAAATGATAAGCCTCCTCTCAATGTTGCCAGCATTGCATTGGATGTATTGGCTGCGTCTCCTCCCCAATGCAATGGATAGCGTTGACTCCCGGCCCATGCTGATCTTGCCCAGATGATATTTTCTCCCGTGATTTTTTTTGTGATGTCTGCCACTGCTTTGTTATAGCGTAGCGGGTATAAATTGTGTTCGTAAAAACCTGTTTTACCCGAAGCATATATTCCTGTATGCGGCGCTGCTTCGCCAAAATCAACCTTTATAGCTCCCACTCCCATTCGTAATAAAGTGTCCAATTGATTTTGATACCATTTCACCGTTGCAGGATTTGAGAAATCAAGAATGGCATCGTCATAAGGCAAATTCCCTTTTGCATTTTTTACATAAAGTCTTTTATCAATGATCTCCGGAAACAAACGGTTCTTTGGAACAAAATAGGGGAGTTGCCATAAAGAAATATGAAACCCGTCATTCTTCAGATCACTTATCATTTTGGCGGGATCTTTAAATCTTGTCGGAGAAAATTTATAATCCGTTCGCCAGTCGGTTTCAAACCAACCTACATCCAAATGAATTACATCAGCGGGGATTTTGTATTGCCTGAGTTTGGCCGCTACATCACGAACTTCCTGCTCGGAAGAATAAGAAATACGGCTCATCCAAAATCCAAAGCTCCACAAAGGTGGCATGGGAGATTTGCCCGTAACATTTGTGTATTCATTCAATATTTCTTTCGGGGTTCCGATAAAAACAAAAAGATCCAGTTGGTCATCACCGATCATAAGACTATTTGTAGCATTGAATGTGGCGCCAAAATCGCAGGTTATCGGCGAAGATGTATGCATGAACATACCATAACCCCTGCTGCTCATAAAAAATGGAATGGGTTTATACATCGTGGGATTTTGTACGCCATTCGCATCATCGGCCCATAAAACAATTTTTTGACCCCGTTTATCAAGACGTGTAAAGGATTCACCGCAACCAAATATTTTTTCATCCGACGCTAACGAAAAAGTTGCTGCAATGCTTCGTGATAAGTCAGATGCCCGTTCCACATAACAAAACGGAAGTACCGGTGTAAATGTGGTGTTATTGTCCGAAGTGTTATTAGTAGACGTAAGCAACTTTCCGGTACTGTCTCTTACTTCAATATGCCATGGATAAGTTTTGATCAAAACCGATCCTGCAGAACTCGTATAGAGATAGCCATCGTTTGTTTTCGTGTATTTCCATGAATGATCTGTAGCGGGTTCTTTAACCAGCATTAAAGTATCGGTTTCATCATGTGCTACAAGTCCCGTATTCATCCGGATGCGAAAGGCCCTCAGCGATATAAATTGAATGCTGAAAGGCAAAACAGGATTTACGGGATATTCTGTTTCAGGAAAAACAACTTTTTTGTCTGGTCTTAAAACAGCCAGCTCATTATTAAAAGCGAAACGGCGTACATATTTGTTTTGCTGCCATTCAACTGTTCCTTTCATCGTAACCGGATCGAAGGAAACAAGACTATCGGCAATAAAATAGCTATTGGTGAAATTTCTGAAATCAGGACTTATGTCGATAGGCTCATTAAGAAGATAATTGATTTCGGTTTGTGAGTAGATCCCTTTTATACAAATAAGTAGTAATGTAATTAAGGTGAGAAGTTTTTTTGCAGGCATTTCAGATTGTTTATTATTTTAGAAAATTACAGATACTAGCCACTTTAGTTTAGAATAGTGCGATGATATAAATATAAATACTGAGTTTAGAAATGATTCGCCAATTTAGCTATTCAAAATTCTTTATTCGAAAAAGCATTGCGATTGGATAAAAAAGTATCATTCCCGGGCAGATGAAATAGTGAATTGAATTTATCAAAGGGATTTGATTTTCTACATGCGTGCAGTCTGAATAAATCAAACATAAAAGTAAAGGCTGTGTAAAAAACATCGATTCATTTTAAGTTAAGAGATAAGTACGTTCCATATCGGCGAGGTTGAGAATTAATTTTTTCGGATTTAATTTCGTATTATTTGCCGGTTGCCATCAACTATTGATCTATGTATCTGATCAGAAGAATACCAATACTGCTGCTGATTATATGTCTAACCCGAATTAATTCAGAAGGTCAGAAAACCAATTTTCAGTTTTCCCGTCTTGATATTTCGAAAGGTTTATCTAACAACCAGGTCAATAGCTTTTTTAAAGATCAAAAAGGATTTTTATGGATTGGAACTATGTCCGGCCTGGACCGATACGACGGATATGAGTTCAAAATATTCCGGCATGATCTTCATGATACCAACACACTTTCAGATAATTTTATTCAAGGCATAATGGAAGGCCCGGGAGGTAAACTCTGGATTCAAACAAGAAATGGTTTTAATATTTATGACCCCATTACAGAAAAATTTGACAGAAATATTGTGGACCAGCTAAAGAAATTCGGAATTCCTCCAGGTTCTGTCTCTTCAGTCAGGAAAAATGAGGATGGGGATTTTCTTTTCTTGATCAATCAGCGTGCTATTTATAAATATGTAGTTGCTACGGGTAAATCTCTTATCCTGTATAAGGCAAACTCTCCCTTTCTCACTTTATCGTCTTTTACTGAAGATCATAAAAAGAATTACTGGCTTATATATTCCAGCGGTCTTATAGAAAAAATTGACAGGCACGGAAACCAAGTACTGCAGAATGATCTTCCCTCAAAAATATATGGAAAAGATTCAGCTAATTATTCATTGTTCATTGACAACGGCAATGAATTATGGGTGTACACTACATCGGGTAATCCAAAAGGCGTGCTTTTGTATCGGCCTGAAACAGGATCATACCTGCACCTTGAAAAAGATAACGGGTATCCAAGGCTAAATACCAATCTAATCGTTAGCATTCAGCAGGATAATAAAGGGAATATATGGATCTGTACAGATCATGGCGGCGTAAATATTTTTAATAAAAAGGATAATTCGATCCAATACCTGGTGAACAATGTGGATGATGATAAGAGTTTAAGCCAGAATAGCATTACTGCAGCTTACAAAGACAACACCGGCATCATTTGGCTGGGGACATACAAAAGGGGAATCAGTTACTATCATGAGAATATTATTAAGTTTCCGGTTTATAGGCATCAGCCTTCAAACCCCAACAGCCTGGGCTTTGATGACGTAAATCGTTTTGTTGAAGATGCTAAAGGAAATTTATGGATAGGTACAAATGGCGGAGGTTTGATATATTTCGACAGGGCTAACAACAAGTTTACTCAATATTTGCATCAGCCCCAAAACTCAAACAGCATCAGCAACAATGTGATTGTAAGTCTTTGGATTGATCATAAGCAAAGGCTTTGGATCGGAAGTTATTTTGGCGGACTTGATTGTTACGAAGATGGAAGGTTCAGGCATTATCATCATGATCCTTCAAACCCAAACAGTCTTTCTGACGACAGGGTTTGGGAAATTTTTGAAGATTCAAAAATGAATTTGTGGGTGGGTACTTTGGATGGTGGTTTAGACAGGTTTGACAGTGAGCATAATATTTTTTATCACCACAACACTGGTTTGCCTAATTCTATTCATTCAAATTACATTGCCGCGATCATTGAAGACAAACAGGGGAAAATATGGATAGGCACAAACAATGGCATTGACGTGCTGGATAATGTCACTGGTAACATAATTCATTATGCAAATTATACAAATGCGCCCGGAGGACTAAGCAATAATGATATAATCAGTCTTCTTGAAGACAGCAGGGGGCTGATTTGGATCGGAACAAGAGATGGATTGAATGTGTTTAATAGAAAGGGAAAAAAATTCCAGTCATTTAGAACGGACAAAGGTCTGCCTTCAAATACTATTTTAAATATTCTTGAAGACAATAAAAGCGAGTTGTGGATCAGTACAAGCAATGGTATTAGCAAAATTAAAGTGGAGGCTGATGATAAGAATATTGATACTTCTGTCAGCATCTCCTGTACTAACTATGATGAATTGGATGGCCTGCAGGGAACGGAATTCAATGAAAATGCTGCATTGAGTACATCACGCGGTGAAATTATTTTTGGAGGAGCTAATGGCTTTAACCTTTTTTATCCCGGGAATATCGTTACGGATAAATCGCTTCCCAATCTTGTTTTAACCGATCTGCAAATATTCAATAAGTCTGTTGGGGTCGGAGAAAAAATAGGTGGACGAGTTGTTTTGGCTCAATCAATATCCAATACTTCTTCCATTACTCTTAAATACAATGAAAATATCCTTGCCTTTGAATTTGCAGCTTTAAATTTTTCAAACCCGGAAAAAATAAAATATGCTTATTCGCTGCAAGGGTTCAATAATAATTGGGTGATAACAGATGGTAAAATGCGCAAAGCGATTTATACCAACCTTGATCCCGGCACATATATTTTCAGGCTTAGAGCCTTGAATGAAGATGGCAAATGGTCGGGAAAGGAAATTAATTTCAAAGTAAAAATCCTGCCACCGTTCTGGCGTACATCCCTGGCGTTTATTGCTTATGCATTGTTGATCATTGCTGCCCTATGGGTAGGAAGAAGAATCATTCTTGAACGGGCAAGAATGCGTTTTGAAGTAGAACATCAGCGTAAAGAAGCTGAACGCATCCAGGAATTAGATGCAATGAAAACAAAATTCTTTACTAATGTGAGCCACGAGTTCAGGACCCCTTTGAGTTTAATTCTTTCCCCTCTCGATAAAGTAATCAAGAAGTCTTCCGACGCAGAACAAAAAAAACAATTACACCTGATCGAGCGTAACGCGAAAAGGCTGTTGAACCTCGTCAATCAGCTGCTTGATTTCAGGAAAATGGAAGTACAGAAATTTACGCTTCAGCTATCAAAGGGAGATATCGTCAAGTTTACAAAAGACATCACCTGTTCTTTCTCTGACATTTCAGAAAAAAAGGACATAGAACTTAGTTTTAAATCGAATAATGAAAGTGTGATAACTTTTTTTGACAAGGACAAATTAGAAAAGATATTATTTAATCTTCTTTCAAATGCATTTAAATACACACACGCTAACGGGAAGATTTCCGTGGAAATGATTTACACTGATGAAAAAAACAATGGAACTATCCAGCCTTCGCTATGTATAAAAATTAGTGATGACGGTATTGGCATACCCGCTGAAATGCACAAGAAGATTTTCGAACGCTATTTTCAACACAACTTACCCGGTAATACTTATAACTATGGCACGGGTATCGGTCTTGCCATAACAAACGAATTTGTGAAATTACATGAAGGCACCATTTCAGTAGAAAGCGAACTGGAGAAAGGAACTTGTTTCACCGTTTTGTTGCCTTTGAAAACAGGAGAAAACAACCAGGCAGCAACGGAGCGTGGAGAAGCATCACTCATTTCAGAAAAAGCAACTTCGTTGCAGGCTGATTTAAATGAAAGCGGTGAGGCGCTATTAAATCACCATTCAAAACGAAATACCATTCTGCTTGTTGAGGATAGTGAAGATTTTCGTTTTTACTTAAAAGATAATCTGAAACACCGTTATAATGTGATCGAAGCCACCAATGGAAAAGAAGGATTGGAAAAAGTGAAAAATCTTCATCCCGATCTTGTTGTAAGCGATATCATGATGCCGGTAATGAATGGTATTGAGTTATCCAAAAAAATAAAAAATAATCCTCATACTTCGCATATACCGGTAATACTTCTTACGGCGTTGACAAACGTTGAAAAAGAACTCGAAGGTTTCAATGCCGGCATCAGCGACTATATAACCAAACCGTTCACCTTTGAAATTCTCGCTTCCCGGATCAGGAATCATCTCAATCTCCGGGAGCAACTGAGAAAGAAATTTCAAAAACTTGTTGACATTCACCCCGGCGAGATAACAATAACTCCCGTCGATGAAGAATTCATGAAAAGAGCTTTGGAGACTGTAGAAAAGAACATCCAGAACGCCGATTTCTCGGTTGAAGACCTGAGTCGGGAACTTTTCATCAGTCGCGTAGCACTCTACAAAAAGCTGCTTTCCCTCACCGGTAAGTCGCCTATTGAGTTTATTCGGGTGATGCGATTAAAAAGAGCCGCTCAACTGCTTGAGAAAAGCCAGATGAATATTGCGGAGATAGCTTATGAAGTGGGATTCAATAATCCTAAGATCTTTACGCGTTATTTTAAAGAAGAGTTTCATATGACTCCTTCGCAGTACCAATCGGCCAACGCAACCGGAAATAATAGACAGGATATTTAATGACTCTTCCGCGGTTTTGTTTTTTTAGTTCAATAAAACAGGATTCCATTAACATTTTATACCCCAATCAGAAACATACGACTACCCTCTTCTACAATTGGATAGTTTAGTTTTGGTGAATTCGGACAAGAACGTCATGGGATTTGGAAAAAATTTTGACCTGACGATCCGATTCATAGATTTTGTTCATGGTACTAAAAAATATATCTAATAGATAAAAAAGTATCATTTTAATAAGGGAAAGAAAAATAATTTTAATTAATATTTCTATTGCCTTATTTTCTGACAACAATAAAGTGATAGAAAGCGCTATAGAAACGATTGCCAAATGAGGTTATTCTTGAACAAAATATCAACGACAGTTGATAAGCCTGGAAATCCTGAACAGCCATTTCTTTGTCATTTCTTTTCCTCTTTTGATTTTAGTTCTATAGCAAACCCCTTATTTCTTTCACGATTGATCATACAAACCATTTGTAAATTTTTGAAGGAATGTTCTTTTCAATTTATGCGGCGGAAGAACGATTCGTATTTATTTATGAATCCAGTGAAAAAAGAAAAGTGCATTTGGACCAAACAGTTGTCTCATATAGCAATCGTTAGTTATAAGGGCACTGATACTTGCCAGTGCCCTTTTTAAAAGAAGACAAATTATAGATTGCGTGGGAGCATATAAAGTTATTATGCAGCGGTGAGGGTTTGATAGTAATTAAGTCATTAGTCGATATACATTTCTGGTTTTATTAAATGTTTTAAAAAAACAACTAAAGCTTCGCAGTATGAGAAATAAATCCACTTCTTATGCAAGGGAATTTAAACACTTGCTTTACTTCGCATTTCTTCTTCTCTCTTCTTTGGCGGTTTTTGCCCAGCAAAGAACAATTACGGGAAAAGTAACCGACGCCGATTCTAAACCATTGCCTAATGCAACTGTTTCGGTTAAGGGTCAAAACATTTCTTCCACAACAAACGCGGAGGGGATGTATTCGATCAACGTTCCGGCAAATTCCAATACTCTTGTATTTACTTATGTTGGATACCAACAGAGCGAAGAGAATATTGGTGCAGGCAATGTAATGGATGTCGTGCTTCAACTTGCCAGTACCAGCATGAATGAAGTTGTTGTAGTTGGGTACGGTACCCAAAAACGAAAAGATGTAACGGGCGCAGTATCCAGTGTTAGCGCCACTACTATAGCCAAAGTTCCTGTGACCACTTTAGATCAGGCTTTACAGGGAAGGGCGGCTGGTGTTCAAATAATAAACAATGATGCGTCGCCAGGAGGGAACATAAGTGTATTGATAAGAGGAATTGGAAGCCTCGCGAGCGGAGGTAATAATCCCTTATATGTTGTGGATGGCTATCCTACAACCGGGGGCATCAATAATATTAACCCAAATGATATTGCCAGCATAGATGTGTTGAAAGATGCATCGGCTACAGCTATTTACGGTATTCGCGCAGCGAATGGGGTAGTAATTATAACCACTAAAAAAGGGACTGAGAAATAAAATGCAGGTTACTTTGGATGCATACAATGGTGTTCAAAGTAAGCCTAAAGAGTATGATCTGTTAAATGCACAGCAGTTTGCTACTCTTTCTAATGAGGTTGAGGATGCAGATTCAACTCACAGTTATCATGGGTTACCAATTTGGCGTACACCTGACGCGCTTCATACTGTAGACTGGCAGAATGCTGTTTATCGAACCGGCTTAACACAAAACTATACGATTGGTATTCGTGGAGGAAGTGATAAAGTTCAGGCTGCAATGTCGTTTGGCTATTACGATCAAAAAGGTATTATAATAGGTTCGTTTTTTAAGAGGTATAGTCTTAATCTTAATCTCGACTATCAGGCGACTTCATGGCTCAAATCATCAACAAGCGTGAAATATTCTTACCAAAATGCAAACAATCCTCTCAATGGGTTTAATCTTTTAAATGTATCGACTAACCCACCTACTATGGACAGTGGTAGCAGGCTTACTTACCAGATTAAAGACGGCAAATGGCAATTATGGTTTTTACAACCCTCTTAATAATGTTGTGAGCGGCTTTGGTAACCCGGTTTATAATGTTGAGACGAACCAGTATCAAAATATTACAAATTACATATTAGCCACTTCTTCTTTGGAAGCAACTATTTACGACGGTCTTAAAATTAAAACGAATCTGGGGGCAAATGTGAGTAATTTCTCAAGCTTTTATCTACAGCCGGAAGATAACAGGGCCAGCCTGCAATATGCCGGCACGATTGTGAACCCTGCAAATTATCACCAGACCATAAACAAGACATTTGAATGGTTATGGGAAAACACTATATCTTACGATAAAACTTTCGGCGAACACACCATCAATTTTGTGGGTGGCATTTCTGCCCAAAAAAATACATGGACTGGAATGGGAGGCGGCGGAATTCCTCCAAACACTGTGACAAGAGATCTATCGCTTGTTTCAAATCTAACCCTTGATCAGAATATTCCGGGTACGAACACCGGCAATGGTCAAAACATCTATTCATTGGCTTCAACATTTGCGAGGATAACTTATCAGTTTGCAGACAAATATATGCTAACTGCTACGGTAAGAAGGGATGGATCTTCCAAGTTTGATACAGGGCATAAATATGGAACATTCCCTTCTGCTGCGGTTGGATGGAGAATAAAAAATGAATCGTTTTTGAAAGACGCCGACTTGGCTTTCTGATTTAAAGCTCAGAGGTAGTTAGGGTGAAGTAGGAAATGAGGCTCCGATAGGGTTATTCCAATACCAGTCGCTGTATGCCGGGAATTATCCATCAAATGTAAATGGCGGGGGACTTGATAATCTCGGTTATCCATTTAATAAAATATACCAGAATGGCATTGCGCAAATTCAGCCTGCCAATCCAACCCTGAAATGGGAAACCGATAAACAAACAGACATTGGTATTGATGCCGCTTTTTTGCATGGCGCTTTAACCTTTACTGTTGACTGGTTTAACCGCGATTCAAAAGATTTTCTGTTGCGGCTTGCGTCACCTGCACAAACCGGTTATAATTTCATTACCCGCAATGTAGGAAGTATGAACAATAAAGGTTTTGAGTTTGCCGCCAATTATAATGGTAACGGCAACAAGGATTTTCATTATGGTATTGGTTTAACATTAACAACAATTAAAAATAAACTTACGAGCATCACATCAGGGACAGACTTTGTAACGAATTTTGGCGGCTTAATTTTAAACGGCTTCCAGGGGTGGGATGAATATACCCGTTCCTATATTGGAAAACCGGTGGGAGAGTTTTTTGGTTATAAAGCAATCGGAATTTATCAATCCCAAAAACAAATTGATGATTTAAATGCAAAAGCTCCTGGTGGTATATATCGTCCCGGTGCTGTTGCTGTGCCCGGCGATAGAATTTTTGCAGATATTAACGGAGATGGTCTTGTAAACGCTGATGACAGGGTGCCTATCGGAAACCCTCAACCTAAACTTTTACGGTGGACTTAACCTTGATGCCACTTACAAGGCGTGGGATATCAATTTATATTTTTATGGTTCTTACGGAAACAAAATATTGAACTATGTTGAAAGTAACCTGGAAAGCCTTGCACGACGGGGGGGAGTTGGATCTGAGAATGTAAATATAGTATACTACGAGAATCACTGGACGCCAACCAATCCATCAAACAAGTACGCAAGGGCGGTTGGTACTCCTGGTGATAACAGTTCGATTAACAATGTTCCATCCAGTGTATGGATTGAAGATGGAAGTTTCTTAAAGCTCAAAAACGTTTCAATTGGTTACACCTTGCCGACAGATTTGTTGAATAGGTTTTCGATATCAAAGATAAGGGTGTATGTATCTTCACAGAACCTCTTTACTATTACAAAATATACCGGTCTAGATCCGGAAATAGGAATTCAGGGTGGAAATGCAACTCAAAACGGAGTTGACAACGGAGCCTACCCTTCATCGAGGTATTTCACTTTTGGATTAAATGTAACATTTTAAATAATGACCAAATTCAGCGATATGAAAAGAATTAAAATAATAATCATAGTTTGTCTTTTGGCTCTTCCCTTTGTATTTATTCCACTCGCCTGCGGTAAAAGTTTTTTAAATCAAACCAACACATTTGGAATTTCTCCGGATGCTGCTGCCAGTAAGCCGCAGCAGGTGATTTCTCTTGTGAATGCCATTTATGATACATATCAGAATAGTGACCTGCTAAAAAAATGTGTCTGGTATCGGGCAAATTTTGGAACCCATGACTTCTTCAACTGGGGTGCGGATGTATTTTGGAATAACTATCAAATTGCACCAATTTTTGTTGGACTTATTACTTTCTGGAACCAATCTTATATCGGTATTGCAAGGGCAAATTCTGCATTTGAAGTTATTACCAAAGCTGAAACAGATGGCGTGATTGATCATGCATTAGCAAGCCGTTTAAGAGGAGAAGCTTTTTTCCTGCGAGGAATGACATACTATTACCTTGCTGCTTCTTTTGGCGGCGTGCCATTGGAAACAGATACTACAGGTGCTTTAAACCTTGGTTTGAGACCCAGAGATTCTCGAGATTCTGTGTTTCAACAAGTAGTGTCAGATATGACACAGGCAGAAGCTTTGTTATGGTCAAAAACAGCATTACCAGCGGCTGATTTAGGAAGAGCAACTAAGGGTGCCGCGTATGCTTATGACGGTGCAGCCAGGATGTGGTTGGGAGATTACACCGGAGCTCTTGCCGCTTTCAACAATCCCGAACTCACTAATAACTATCACCTGCTTCCGAACTTTGCCGATGTAAATGAATATAATCATCAGAATAATGATGAATCAATTTTTGAAGTTCAGTTTTACTTAAAACCGGGCGATCCGCAGGATTGGGGTGGAAGTTGGCAACCACCTGGAGCTGAGCTTGGCTGGATAGACAGCTTTAGCTGGCCAAATGAAATAACACAACAGGGCTATGACTACGGTAACCCGGCATTGTGGAATTCATATCAGCAAGGAGACAAACGTAAATATCTCACAATTGTGGGTCCTGGCGATTCATTGCAAAGCCCTGGAATTATTGCTAAATGGGGTGGAATAAAAGGCTATCCTCCTGTGGTTGCAGGTTTTTCTTCGAACAATCCAACATATACTGCAGATAATGGTGCCATTATTAATACCGTTGGAACTAAAACCAGGCCGTGGTATGGAGATGATAAACAACGTACAGGATATGTTTGTGCAAAAAAATGGAGAGACCCAAATCTTACGGGCAATTATAATAATCCCAGCGATAATACGGCACATATTTTTGGAGATCAAAACCAAATATTGATGCGATATGCAGAAGTTTTGTTGAGCAGGGCTGAGTGCAAAATTCGCACGGGCGATGTTCCTGGTGGATTGGCCGATATTCAATTAGTCAGAAACAGAGCATGGGGTGGAATAGCACCATCTATGGCAGATAGTGCAAACTATGATGGTACTCCCGGTCAACCTATAACTGATCCCCTGCAAATGGTACTAAGTGAATACAGGCATGAATTATCCGGAGAATACTCTACGTTCTTTGATATTTTAAGGGCTGGAACAGATGTAGCTGTGGATTTTATCAACAAAGCAAATGGAGGAGTAGCTAACAGTTTCAATCCCGTTCCTAATCCTGCACCCGGCCCCACACATGATGGGCAAATACATGGTTTATATAATACTGCCATTACGCCGAATTGGACTCTTTTGCCAATACCGCAGGGCGCCATAGCGCTTAATCCTAATTTGACACAGAATCCAGGGTACTAAATATTAAAATAATTTCAACAAAAGGCTTTCTTCAACAGAGAGCCTTTTTAATTTATATACGTACTTTACAACATCTTACCTGTTATAACAGATCATCTATGAAACTGCTTCAATTAATTTCTATTGTACTATTCATGTTTGGGATATTTGCCTGCAACACAAAAAAGCCGACGTTATTTGAAAAGATTTCTTCATCGCATTCAGGGATTCATTTTAATAATGAGATCACAGAAAACGATTCTATTAATCCGCTGGATGTTGTAAATGTATACAATGGTGGTGGAGTGGGGATCGGGGATTTCAACAACGATGGATTGCAGGATATTTTTTTAACGGGAAACATGGTGCCATGTAAACTATATCTCAACAAAGGTGATTTTAAGTTTGAAGATATAACCGCAAAAGCAGGTGTTGACGGAATGGGAAGATGGGCAAGGGGAGTGTCGATAATAGATATCAACAATGACGGCCTCATGGACATTTACATCGCCAACACCATTTATAAAGATTCCATGCGAAGAAGGAACATTCTTTATATAAACCAGGGGACAGATAAGGATGGAATTCCTCATTTTAAAGATATGGCTGCTGAGTATGGATTGGATATACATGTGCAATCCACAATGGCTAGTTTTTTTGATTATGACAATGATGGGGATCTGGACATGTATCTTGCGGTGAACGAAGCGTCTAACGGATACAGTTCTTCCGTGTTTTCGTTTCATCATGATTCTGCCACTGTCCAGGCTCCAAACAGGGGCAGGCTGTTTCGAAATGATATGGATCCAACCTTAGGTCATCCTGTTTTTCATGATGTTTCGGACCAGGCAGGTATAACATATGAAGGCTACGGGCACGCAGCTACTATTTGTGATATTAATAATGACGGTTGGAAAGATATTTATGTTTCTGATGATTTTATCTCGAGTAATATTCTTTATATCAACAATCATGATGGCACATTCACTAACAGGACGAAAGAATATTTCAAACATACTTCATTTAATTCCATGGGCCAGGATGTAGTTGACATTAATAATGACGGTTTGCCTGACGTCATTGAACTAGATATGAATCCCCCGGACAATTACCGCAAAAAAATGATGATTGCCACAAGCAATTACGTCACTTATCAAAATTTTGATAACTACGGTTATCAATATCAGTATGTGCGCAATAGTTTGGAGTTGAACCAGGGTCGCAGACCTGGTGCTAACGACACTTTAGCTGCTCCGGCTTTCAGTGATATTGGTTTTATGAGCGGCATTGCCCAAACGGATTGGAGCTGGACTCCCCTGGTATCAGATTTTGATAATGACAGCTATCGCGATATAATTATTACCAATGGTTTTCCGAAAGATGTAAGCGATCATGATTTTACTACTTATCGTCGAATTGCAACGAATCTTGCATCTAAGACAGATATATTGAAACAAATACCAGAGATCAAAATACACAACTATGCCTATCACAACAATGGAGACCTTACGTTCGCAGATGTAACCAATAATTGGGGATTTAGTGATCCTACTTTGTCAAATGGCGCTGCTTATGTGGATCTTAACAACGATGGCGCCATGGATGTAGTAATAAATAATATTAATGGTGAAGCTTTGGTGTACCGGAACACGCTAAAAGAAAAAGAAGCAGCAAACAATCATTACTTACAGGTTAATTTTAAGGGAGGTAAAGAAAATATAAACGGCATCGGCGCTACGGCTACCATTTATTATGATAATGGTAAGATGCAGAAATTTGAAAATAATCCATATCGCGGTTATCTCTCGTCTGTTCAGCAAGGAGCACATTTTGGATTGGGTAAAATAACGGCTGTTGATTCAGTTGTAGTCGCATGGAACAACCAACAAAAACAAACGATAAAAGATGTAAAAGCCGACCAGGTATTAACAGTAGATATAAAAGATGCAGAAAATGTATCGGCTGTGCAGGCATCAGATATTGATTCAAGCGCCATCTTCCGCGATGTGACGAAATCGCTTGATGTTAGCTACAAACACACCGATTTTAATTTTATTGATTTTAATGTTCAGTCGGTATTGCCGCACAAATTCACCGAGTATTGCCCGGCATTGGCCAGTGCGGATGTTGATGGCAATGGGCTTGATGATATTATCGTTGGCGGTAATTCTTCTAATCCAGCCCAGGTATTGTTGCAACAAAAAAATGGTTCGTTTATACAAAAAAATGTTTACAACAAACAAATACTGACCAGCAGTTTTAAAGACGAAGGTGTTCTTTTGTTTGATGCAAATGGTGATGGTAAACCTGATCTGTATGTTTCAAGTGGTGGATTCAAGGAAAAAGCAGGAAGTAAATATTACCAGGACAGACTGTACATTAATGATGGCAAAGGGAATTTTAAATATGATTCTTTAGCATTGCCTCAAAACTATACAAGTAAACTTTGTGTAAGGGCATTTGATTATAATAAAGATGGGAAACTGGATCTCTTTGTATCCGGGCGAGTGGACCCGTGGCTTTATCCAAAACCGGTAAGCAGTTTTATTTTCAGGAATGATACTAAAGATGGACAAGTTAAGTTCACGGATGTAACGAATGAAGTCGCACCAGATCTGAAGAATATAGGAATGGTGTGCGATGCATTATTCTCGGATTTCGATAACGATGGACAAACCGATCTGATCCTTGCGGGTGAATTAATGCCTGTCACCTTTTTAAAAAACGATAATGGAAAGTTTAAAAATGTGACAGCCACAACTGGAATAAGTAATAAACTCGGTATGTGGAATTCGATTGCCGGAGGAGATTTTCGTCATACCGGTCGGATAGATTATATCGTCGGAAATGTAGGCTCAAACACCCTTTATCAACCCACTGATAAATATCCCGTATATGTTACTGCAGGTGACTTTGCAAACAACGGCGGATATGAAGTAATTCCTTCGCTATATCTTTCCGACATAAACGGTGAGTTAAAAGAATTTCCTGCAAATGGAAGGGATGAGATCATTGAGCGATTACCTGCTTTGAAGAAACAATACCCCGATTACAAATCTTTTGCCGTTAAAACAATGGATGAGATCTTTCCGCCGGAGCAGAGAAAAAATATGATCCGGTTAAAAGCAAATACGCTGCAATCATGCTACATAAGAAATGATGGCAACGGAAAGTTTACAATAATACCTCTTCCGAAACAAGCACAGGTATCCGTTTTAAACGGAATGGTAGTAGATGATTTTGATGGGGACGGTAATCTTGATGTATTGATTAGTGGAAATGATTATGGAACTGATATTGCGATTGGTCGCTATGATGCTTTAAATGGTTTGCTTTTAAGAGGTAACGGAAGCGGCGGGTTCACTCCACTGTCTTTACAAAAAAGCGGTATCTATATTCCGGGAGATGGAAAAGCATTGGTTAAGTTAACAGGAAATGCAGGTAATTACCTCGTGGCTGCAAGTCAGAATAGAGATGCGTTGAAAATATTTGAAATGAATGCCAAACCAAAGACCATTAATATAAATGCGGACGATGTAAGTGCGGTTATTCATTTCAATGATGGAAAAATTCAAAAGCAGGAATTTTATTACGGAGCTTCATTCCTGTCCCAATCAGGAAGATTTATGGTGATCCCGGTAAATGCTTCCGCTGTTGATATTACAAATGCTTCGGGTAAGATGAGAAAGGTTTCTTTCCGGTAGGATCACAGGGCATTTATCTTAAACAATTTTTGTTCAAGGGGAATTTGCGGGCGCCTCCGAGTTTACCACGACTATTTTTCACCCGCTTCTTTAATCTAAAACTCTTGTTACCTTTCTCCAATGAAAAAGATACCACTACTGCTGCTTGCTATCGTCATCACATTTTCTTCTATCGCTCAACATTACGAACCCAACTGGCAATCGCTGAACACAAGGGGAATTCCTTCGTGGTTCAAAGATGCAAAGTTTGGCATCTTTATTCACTGGGGCGTATATGCCGTGTCTTCGTATGCGCCGGTGATGGAGAATAGCGGTTACAGTTATGCAGAATGGTATTGGTACCGCTTGCACGAAGGACAAAAAGATTTTACCACATTCCACGAAAAAAATTATGGAGCCAGTTTTCCCTATCAGCGGTTCGAATCACAGTTTACGGCGAGCATGTTCGATCCGCAACAATGGGCGGATGTTTTTAAAAGATCAGGAGCAAAATATGTAGTGCTTACATCCAAACATCATGAAGGATATTGTTTGTGGAACAGTGCTGAAGCCGACCGTGATTGGGGCCGCCCATGGAATGCAGTAACCGGAACACCGCAGCGTGACGTGCTCGGTGATCTTACCAATGCCGTCCGGGATGCAGGTCTGAAGATGGGTTATTATTATTCACTCTATGAATGGTTTAATCCACTATGGCAAACAGATAAACCGAAATACGTAACAGAACACATGATCCCACAGTTCAAAGACCTGGTAACAAAATATAAACCGTCCATTATTTTCAGCGACGGCGAATGGGAGCTTACCGACACGCAATGGCACAGTCCCGAATTGCTGGCCTGGCTCTTCAATGATTCGCCTGTTGCAAAAGATGTAGTGATAAATGATCGTTGGGGCAGCAATACTCGTGAAAAAAATCATGGATGCACCTACAGCACTTCGGAATATGGCAGCGGCATGAATGCTGACGTGGTGTGGGAAGAAAATCGTGGCATCGGTCATTCCTATGGTTATAACCGCAATGAACAAATCAACGATTACAAAAGCAGTCATGATCTCATCCTCATGCTCGTAGATATTGTTTCAAGAGGCGGCAATTTATTGCTCGATATTGGGCCCACTGCAGATGGACGCATTCCTGTTATCATGCAACAACGACTGACTGACATCGGCAATTGGCTTGCTATAAATGGGGAAGCCATTTATGGCACACGAGCATGGACACATTCTTACCAATGGAGTGAAGGCAAACAGCCCGAGAAGAATGATAAAAGTTTTATGGCGGGTTATGATGTGGCGCAATTAATAAAGCGCAATCCGGATCAGGCGCATATCGAATACTTCTTCACCAAAAAAGGTAACGACCTGTATTGTATTGTTCCTGTATACACTCCGCAAGTGCGCATACACGATCTGAAAATTGCAACGGGTGCCAAAGCAACCATACTTGGCAGCAATAAAACTTTTTCATGCAAACAAAAAGGCAATGATTGTGTCATTGATCTTTCCAATGTAAAACCTGGTGATATACCTGCTGAACTATTTGTCGTGAAGTTGAGCGGAGTGTTGAAATAAATTCTATTCTCATGAAGTATGTTTTCATTTTTAGTATTGCGGTTTTTTCAATAATAAAATCTAACGCCCAATATGATGTATGTGTGTATGGTGGCACTTCTGCCGGTGTGATCGCCGCCTACACTGCTACGAAATTGCATAAAAAAGTGATTCTAATCGAACCCGGCAAACACTTGGGTGGCCTGACTTCCGGCGGATTGGGTTATACAGATATCGGTAACAAATATGTGGTCACAGGTCTTGCAAGAGATTTTTACAGGCGTATCGGAAAGTATTATAGAAAGTTTGAAACATGGATATTCGAACCGCATGTTGCAGAACAAATTTTTAATGAGTATATCATAGAAGCAAACCTGCCTGCCGGCAGGCAAGGTGTTTCGGTGCTTTATCACTATCGCATTATTGGTGCAGCAAAACAAAATGATGCTATTCAAAATATTACCATTGAAAATTCATCGTCACCATCTGCATCAACCAATAAAACCATTACTGCAAAAATGTTCATTGATTGCAGTTATGAAGGCGACCTTATGGCAAAAGCCGGCGTCAGTTACATGGTGGGTCGTGAAGACAACAGCACTTATAACGAAACATACAATGGTGTGCAGTTAATGGAAGGTCACCAGTTTCCCGATGGAATTGATCCTTACAAAATTCCCGGCGATTCTACCAGCGGTCTACTCTGGGGAATCAGCAGCAACAAACTCTCACCAACAGGCGCAGCAAACAAAATGGTGCAGGCATACAATTACCGCGTTTGTTTGAGCAACGATCCGCACAATAGGGTCCCGATCACAAAACCTGCGGGCTACGATTCCACATGGTATGAAATATTGCTGCGGCTCATACAGGCGCAACCCGACAAAAGAACTCTCAACGATTATATTATTCTCAGCTCAATGCCCAACCATAAAACAGATATCAATAACCGCGGCGGATTTTCTACCGATATGATCGGCATGAACTACGATTATCCCGAAGGCAGTTATGCAACAAGAGATTCCATCACGCAACAACATTTACTGTATACAAAAGGCCTGCTCTGGTTTATCGGTCATGATCCGCGGGTGCCTCAGCAAATGCGAAATGAAATGCAGCAGTGGGGTTATCCGAAAGATGAATATACCGATAACGATCATTTCACTTCTCAACTCTACATTCGTGAAAGTCGCCGGTTGGTCGGTGATTATGTTATGACGCAGGCCAACTGCCAGGGCCGCATTATTGTAAACGATGGCATTGCTATGGCGGCGTACACGATGGACTCCCACAATTGTGAACGCCTTGTGGTAAAGGGAATGGTAAAGAATGAAGGCAATGTGGAGATCAGTGGTTTTGGTCCTTATCCCGATTTCTTATCGTGCTTTGATACCAAAAGCAAATGAATGCAACAATCTTTATGTGCCTGTATGTTTAAGTGCCAGTCATATTGCGTATGGCTCTATTCGCATGGAACCCGTGTTCATGGTGCTGGCGCAATCTGCTGCCGCCGCTGCCTGTATGGCGATCGATAATAAACAAACCGTGCAACAGGTTGATGTAAAAAAATTGCAGCAACTGCTTTTGCAAAACCCGTTAATGGATGGCAGTACACCTGAAGTGCTGGTTGATGATAATGATGCGGTACATGTGCATATAAAAGGACCACGGGAAAATGAAAACGGTGGCGGTTATGGTGTTACCTGGTTGAAGATGCCCATTTCAAAATTGCCTGCTACCATTATTTATACGCCCGATATACAAGTGCCCGGAAGCTATTCCATTTATGCTTATGTGCCTGTGATAAAGCATGCAGCAACAGCAATACATTATATCATTAACAATAGTGGAGTAAGTAAAGATGTTATCATTTCAGCGCCTGCTGAAGCAGAAGGGCAAACCAGCGGTGAATGGGTTTCCCTTGGCGCTTATACTTTAGTAAAAGGAAACAAAACAACTGTTACACTTACCACAAAAGGAACAGATGGTATTGTTACTGCAGATGCTTTGTTGTTTGTGCCGGTGAAGAAGTGAGAGAAGTATTATGTTAAGAGGTTATCCGCCGGAATTTTATGGAGGCAGGTTGAATTTTTTGATAGCAACAAAATCATTTCACCTGCGCACTTCTTTAATAACTGCAGCAAGCAGGTTAACTACTTCCTGGGAAATAACTCCGATCTGTTCAATTTCATCTCCCGCTCTCCAATGTTCTCCATCACTGTCTTTTACCAGGGTAAGGCGCTGGGTTCCTTTATCCGACTGAAGCAGTACATCGTAGGTTCCGGTAAGGTGTCCCTCCCATGAAATTGTTTCAGCGAGAGCTGCTTTGTAAAAAACATTGTTGTAGGTAAACGTCGTAGTGAAAACGAGGTGGTCGCTTGTATCTGGCCTGCCAGCGATAAGTTGGAAGTCCATATTACTTTGGTTTAGGACAGCAAGTTAGAAAAATGATCTTCTCTCCGGCAAACTATTCGACATACGTTTTAACTTGTATGTCAAACTGTTTATTTTTTTCGACGTAAAAATTGTCAAAAAACAAACTACAAACGAATAAACAAGTTGAGGATAATGCATAGTATCTGTGTCCTTTCGTAAACCTGTTTTTAGCGCCATTGTGTTCTCTAAGACGATTTACAGGATCAATCGCCATTCCGGTGTACCATGTTTGATCAGATAAACTTTGTATGATATAGACGTACACCATAAAAATGTAAAAACTTCAGTTTGAACTGAAGTTTTTATTGTAGCCCGTACGAGATTCGAACTCGTATCACCACCGTGAAAGGGTGGTGTCCTAGCCCTTAGACGAACGGGCCATTTTAACGCAAAGCCCTTATTTCAAAGGACGGCAAAGATAGTTGTAGTCAATTTTTTAGCCAAAATTATTTATAGCTATTTGCCGTATGTATTATTCCAAAAAATTGCAGGATTTTGTTAGTTATTAAACAGTTACTTCCTGCCTGTTCAAATCACCCTTACAGATTACAGAAATCATAAAAACCAATTAACACCAATGCTGTAACTTCGCACCTCCAAACTAAAAATTTAAAATAAAATTTAAACGAATCATGAGTAAAGTAAAAGTAGCCATCAACGGATTCGGACGCATAGGCAGACTGGTTTATCGCCAGATTTATAACATGGAAGGAATTGATGTGGTGGCCATTAATGATCTTACCAGCCCTAAAGTACTGGCACATCTGCTTAAATATGACAGCGCACAGGGACGTTTTAACCAGGATGTAAAAGCTACAGAAGATTCAATTGTAGTAGATAATGACACCATTCGGATATATGCACAAAAAGATCCTTCACAGATTCCATGGAAAGATCATGATGTGGATGTTGTACTTGAATGCACAGGCTTTTTTACAGACAAAACAAAAGCTGAAGCACACCTGAAAGCTGGCGCAAAGCGTGTGGTAATTTCTGCACCTGCCACCGGTGATCTGAAAACAATTGTGTTCAATGTAAATCATAATATTCTCGACGGAAGTGAAACGGTTATTAGTTGTGCGTCCTGTACAACCAATTGCCTGGCCCCTATGGCTTATGTGCTTGATGAAAAGTTCGGGATTGTGAATGCATTCATGACAACAGTACATGCATATACTAATGATCAGAATACGCAGGATGCCCCGCATCCCAAAGGTGATCTGCGCCGGGCAAGAGCCGCCGCTCAAAATATTGTTCCCAATACTACAGGTGCGGCAAAAGCTATTGGTCTTGTGCTTCCTGGTTTAAAAGGCAAAATGGATGGTAATGCCCAGCGTGTTCCTGTACTCACAGGTTCGCTCACTGAACTTACAAGCATTTTAAGTAAGAAGGTTACGGTGGAAGAAATAAACGCTGCCATGAAAGCTGCAGTGAATGAAAGCTATGGTTATACCGAAGATCCGATTGTAAGCAGCGATGTAATTGGAATGACCTATGGTTCTTTGTTTGATAGCACACAAACAAAAGTGCAAACCGTTGGCGATACACAATTGGTAAAAACCGTGAGTTGGTATGATAATGAAATGAGTTATGTGAGCCAGCTTGTACGCACGGTAAAATATTTTGCCGGGCTGATCTCTAAATAGAGGACAAATGATAACGGATAACTGATAGCGGATAAGCACTATTATTATCTTTCATCTGCACGACTGTCATCTAAAAATTATCTATGTCAAAATTTTCTTCTTATAATTTCAAAGGACAAAGAGCATTGATTCGTGTTGACTTTAATGTGCCGCTGAATGATAAACACGAAATAACGGATGATACGAGGATGAAAGCAGCCGTTCCCACTATCCGTAAAATTCTTGAAGATGGTGGCAGCGTTATTCTCATGAGTCACTTGGGAAGACCCAAAGATGGTCCCACGGAAAAATATTCATTGAAGCATCTCGTTATTCATCTCAGGAAATTATTACAGGGAGCTACCGTTCTTTTTGCCAAAGATTGCATCGGCGAAGAAGCAGAGCAAATGGCGAAAGATCTGCAACCGGGCGAAATTTTGTTGTTGGAAAATCTTCGTTTTCATAAAGAAGAAGAGAAAGGCGATAAATCCTTTGCAGAGAAATTAGCAAAGCTCGGGGATGTATATGTGAATGATGCATTCGGCACTGCTCATCGTGCTCATGCTTCTACAACTATCATTGCACAGTTTTTTCCCGCTGACAAAAAAATGTTTGGCTTATTGATGGAAAACGAAGTAGCCAGTGCAGAAAAAGTGTTGCACGGTTCACAAAAACCTTTTACAGCTATCATTGGAGGAGCCAAGGTTTCAGACAAGATCTTAATTCTTGAAAATCTTTTAGAGAGAGCTACGGATATTATTATTGGCGGCGGCATGGCCTATACTTTTGAAAAAGCGCAGGGCGGAAATATAGGTAATTCTCTTTGCGAAGAAGATCGGTTGGATACAGCCAAAGAATTATTAGCAAAAGCTGAAGCAAAAGGAGTTTGTATTCATTTGCCTTCAGATTCAATAATTGCCAATAAATTTTCGAATGACGCCGAAACATCTGCGGCTCCAAGTAACAATATTCCCGATGGGTGGATGGGCCTTGACATTGGCGAAAATGCCTGCGAACAATTTTGCAATGTCATTCTGCATTCAAAAACGATTTTATGGAACGGACCGATGGGGGTTTTTGAAATGGAAAAGTTTCAACATGGCACAAAAGCTGTGGCAGAAGCAATAGCAAATGCCACACAAAAAGGCGCTTTTTCTTTGGTGGGTGGCGGAGATTCTGTTTCTGCCGTCAATAAATTTGGATTTGCAGGTAAAGTGAGTTATATCTCTACAGGAGGCGGCGCCATGCTCGAATATTTCGAAGGAAAAACTCTTCCGGGAATTGCGGCCATTAAATCTTAGTAAAGATTTGCCGATTTTTTCGTCGTTCACCTGTGCTAAAACATCCATTCACCGGATAATCTTGTTCTATTCGCGGAACAACTTGTTACTTTGCATGATTAAGTTCATGGTTCAAAAATTTCAAAAACACTAATTTTAATATTCACTAAAACTTACTATCATGAAAGGAACCCGCAATCTAACCTTGCTTATTATTGGAGCAATTGTTTTGATTTTCTTTGTTTGGGGTTGTGGAGGATACAATGGTTTGGTATCTGCTGATCAAAATGTTAAAAAAACATGGGGAAATGTAGAGACTAATTACCAGAGAAGAACAGATCTGTACAGCAGCGTTATAAAAACTGTGGAAGCATCAGCCAATTTTGAAAAATCAACTTTGAACGCCGTTGTTGAAGCAAGAGCAAAAGCAACTTCTATTAATGTTGATATCAATGACCAGGCAAGCCTGGACAGGTACCAGCAGGCGCAAGGGCAATTACAAAGCAGTTTTGGCAGGTTACTGGCAGTTGCTGAAAATTATCCTGATCTGAAAACCACTAAAGCCTTCCAGGATTTTCAAACACAGATTGAAGGAACAGAAAACAGGATCAATGTAGCCAGGCAGGATTACAACAAATCAGTAGAAGGTTATAATCTCAAAGTAAAAAGATTTCCAAATAATCTGCTTGCAGGCATATTTAGTTTTCATGAAAAAGGATATTACAAGGCTGATGTCGGATCAGAAAAAAATCCTGATATTAAATTTGATATTAAATAATCCGAAATCGATTAATGTCTTTGTTCCGGAAAAAAGAATTCTTTACAACTGAAGAAAAAGAGCTTGTTGTAAAAGCAGTACAGGAAGCCGAGCTACGCACAAGCGGCGAGGTAAGGGTTTTTGTGGAAAGCCGTTGCCGCTATGTAAATGCGATTGACAGGGCGATTGAAGTTTTTGGAGCTCTTCAAATGTACAAAACACAATTGCGGAACGCGGTGGTGGTGTACGTGGCCACTAAAGACAGGCAGTTGGCCGTATTTGGAGACGAAGGCATTCATCAGAAAGTTGGAGATACATATTGGGAAAATGAGGTGGCAAAAATGATCCAGACATTTAATCGTGATAATATTGCTAAAGGTATCTCTCAATGTGTAAAAGATATCGGGGAAGCTTTGTGTACACATTTTCCTTATGATAAGGACACAGATAAAAATGAATTGCCGGATGATATTGTTTTCGGCAAATAATATTTGATGAAACGTTTACTTGTATTTTTTGTTCTGTTTATTGCTGTTTGCGGTAATGCGCAAATAGAAAAAGTTATCCCGCCGCGGCCCAATCCGCCACGGCTGGTGAATGACTTTACCAATACACTTACACCCGAGCAGGCCCAGGCGCTGGAGCAAAAACTTAGTAGCATATGATGACAGTACATCTAACCAGGTTGCTGTTGTCATCATGAAGTCGACAGGTGATTACCCGATTGAAGAAGTGTCTTTGGGTATTATTCGCAACTGGGGTGTTGGTGGCAGTGCACATAATAACGGGATCGTTCTTCTTATTGCGAAGGATGATCATAAAATTCGCATTGAAGTTGGATATGGATTGGAAGGGGCCATTCCCGATGTTACTGCAAAAAGTATTATTGATAATGACCTGACGCCAAATTTCAGGGAAGGAAATTTTTATCGCGGCATTGATGAAGCGACAGATGATATCATGAAGGCTGCAGCAGGAGAATACACAGCTCCTCAAGGATACCACCAGGGTAAAGGAAAAGGATTTCCAATAGGCATTATCATTTTTATAATCATCTTCATGATCATAGCTGTCGGAAGGGGTGGCGGCAAAGGAGGTGGAGGAATGATTTCACGAAGAGGCTATGGTGGATTTTGGACGGGTATGTTACTTGGTAATATGCTGGGTGGCGGGGGAGGCGGCGGTGGTGGTTGGTCCGGTGGAGGTGGCGGAGGTTTTGGCGGATTTGGCGGTGGCGGCGGTGGCGGCGGTGGCGCAAGTGGTGGTTGGTAGCACCTAATGTTGATCTATATTCCTTTTATTTTTTTTATTCTTTCAAGATATTCTTCGAATTCTTTTAATGTAAAGCTGCTCAGATTTTGTTCTTTACTTAATCCGCCTTTTTGCGCAGTAAGCACGCCATATTTTACATGATCAAAGCCGTCAACCGAATGGGCATCGGGATCGATGGAGATCAGCATATTTTTATCAATAGCATAATCAACCCATCGCCAGTCAATATCGAGCCTTCTCGGATGCGCATTCAATTCAATGGCTACATGATGTTCGGCGCAGGCATCAATGATTTTTTTATGATCTACAGGATAGCCATTTCGGCTTAGCAATAATCTTCCTGTCATATGACCGAGTATAGTGGTATATGGATTTTTAATGGCGTTTAATAAACGCATCATTGCCTTTTCTTCATTCATCTTGAGATTGCTGTGGATAGAAGTGATCACAAGATCAAAAGTGGCAAGTATATCATCGGAATAATCAAGGCTTCCATCATTTAAAATATCGCATTCAATGCTCTTGAATATTTTAAATGGCTTCAGTTTGCTGTTTAACTCGTTTACATATGCGTGCTGTTCTTTAATTCTTTCTGCTGTCAATCCATTTGCATAAAATGCACTTTTCGAATGATCGGAGATCACCAGGTATTCAAAACCTCTTTTCACAAGATCATTCGCCATTTCTTCGATTGTATTCACACCATCACTCCAGTTACTATGGCTGTGAATGATGGAACGTATATCCGAAGTTTGAATAACATTGCTTAGTTTGTCTTCTTTCGCTTTAATAAGAATGGAATCGTTTTCTCTTAATGCCGGAATAATAAAAGGCAGATTTGCCGCCCGGAAAATTTCTTCATCATTTGCTGCTTCAGCCGGAATGGAATATTTCTTTTCCCATCCAATTAAAAAATCTTCACTGCAACTGGTTTGGAAAAGTTTTTTGCAGAATGTCGCGGGATCAGTTAAATAGAACCTGAGTTTTATATTTTCCTTTCCTTTAAATAAAATATTATCCGCATCTTCTTCTATAGTTTCGAAACCTGCTTCTATAAAAAACGTTTTTAGTTCAACGGAAGAAGCAGTGGTACACCATTCCAATACGTCGATAGTTTCCATTTGTCTTTTGAAAGATCCTGTCAAAGAGATTTTATCTTTTGAGAAATATGCAGATAGCTTTTCATCCATATTATGTGCATAACTTTCTATCTGCGCATACAGGTAACTTCCCTGGTTTTGTAAATAAAACTCAATTGATTCCCGAATGTTGTTCTGTGTTTTTTCTCCAAACCCTTTATATAAAAGCAAACGATTTTCATTGCATGCATATAAAAGCTCGCCGATTGATTCTACTTCAAGCTCTTTCCAGATCGTATTTATTTTTTTGGGACCGATTCCTTTTATGTTCAGCATTTCAACAATTCCTGCCGGAGTTTTTTCAAGATATTCATTGAGTGTTTTCAATTCACCCATGTCAAGCATTTCGATCACTTTTTTCCCGACGCTGTCGCCAATTCCTTTGATGCTGAAAATTTTTTCACGGGGAGTTTCACTAAGCTGCAAAGGCAGTTTCTCTATATTAAAAGCCGCTACAGAGTAGGTTTTTGATTTAAATGAATTCTCTCCATGGATGTCCATGAGTTTGGACAGCAGCGAGAAATTGTCGGCGATGGCGTAATTGTCCATGTTTGCAAGATATGATTTTATGATAGGGGCTAAAATAAAAAGTCCCGACTGTTTGCCGGGACTCACTATAACGTCATAAGTTTTTTCTGACTTATCTTTTCCTTTTAGCTGCTTTCTTTTTAGCTGCTTTCTTTTTGGGAGCTGCTTTCTTTTTAGCAGCTTTTTTCTTTGTAGCCATGTTTTTGAATTTAACGGTTAGTAAAAAAAACTTGTTATCGACAGTAAAAGTAAAATATTTTTTAAACTGTCAAAACTTTTTTCAACTTTTTTAAATATGCGATGTGGAAAACGATGGCTAAGCAGAAGCTTCTACGGCACTCACGGAAACAAATGTTCTGTTGTTTTTTCCTCTTTTGAATTCAACAATACCATCGGCTAATGCATACAAAGTAAAATCTTTTCCGACACCAACATTTTTTCCCGGATGATAAACGGTACCGCGTTGACGAATGATAATGTTTCCGGAGATAGCAGGTTGTCCGCCGAATATTTTTACGCCAAGGCGTTTACTTTGCGAGTCACGACCGTTCTTTACGCTGCCTTCACCTTTTTTATGTGCCATGATTAGTAATGTTTAAAATTAGAAATTCGAATTTCGAAATTCAGATTTCGGATTTTATTATGCGATGCTTGTTATTTTAATTTTTGTGTACTGTGTTCTGTGCCCTTTCTTTTTATGAAATCCTTTTCTTCTTTTTTGTTTGTAGGCGATCACAGTATCACCTTTCACATGATCAACAATCTCAGCTTTGATTTTAGCCTTTATATCTTTTCCCAAAGAAAGTTTGCCGTTGTTATCAACTAAGGAAACTTCGGGGAGTTCGATTTTGTCACCGACCTTTCCCTGCAAATGAGGGACATGCAAAGTTTGATCTTTTTCAACTTTATATTGCTGCCCGGCTATTTTTACAATTGCGACCATAGTTTGAAAATTAGGGAGGCCCGTCCGACCGTGCCTCAATAAATAATTGATTTCCGGAATCGTTCCGGGCGGGCAAAGGTAGGGGTAAATTTCCAACCGGCAAACAGAAAAACCGGGTTTTGAAGACCAAAATCAGGCAATGCGTCCGTTCATTCGATTATATTTGTGTCCCTTTTCAAATGAACGTTTGGCAGGGAACCACACCACGCCTTGTATTGTTTATTACATAATGGAAGCTGATGCGTGTTAAAATAAAATCATTCTTAGCGAAGCCTTTCGCCGCATATATATATAAAGGTATACGAAAAGAGATGCTTTCTGCCGAGGAGGACCAGGAAAGTATATTAAAGCAATTAATAAAAACCGGCCGTAATACCGAATACGGAAAGGAGCATAATCTTGCTGAGGTAAATACATATGAGGAGTTCAAAAGCGCTATCCCTATCCTCGATTATGAACAAATGCGCCCTTATATTGATAAGATAAAGGCGGGCAAGCACAATATTTTATGGAAAGGCCGGCCGATCTATTTTGCTAAAACATCAGGTACTACAAGTGGCATAAAGTATATACCGATCACCAAAGACTCGATTCCCAATCATATTGATACAGCCCGTAATGCACTGCTCTGCTATATGGCAGAAACGGGGAATTCAAATTTTTCAAACGGCAAAATGATCTTCTTATCCGGTTCTCCGGAACTCGAAAGAGTAGGGGACATTCCGACAGGAAGGTTGAGCGGTATTGTCAATCACCATGTGCCGAGTTATTTGAGAAAAAATCAACTGCCTTCTTATACGACCAATTGTATTGAAGATTGGGAAACCAAGCTGGATAAGATAGTTGAAGAAACGATTAACCAGGATATGACGCTTATCAGCGGTATTCCTCCCTGGGTGCAAATGTATTTTGACCGGTTAATGGAAAAAAGCGGAAAAAAAATAAAGGAGATCTTTCCCAATTTTTCAGTGATGGTTTATGGAGGTGTAAATTTCGAACCTTACAAAGCAAAATTGTTTGACAGCATTGGGAAAAAAATAGATTCAATCGAAACGTTTCCCGCTTCCGAAGGTTTTTTTGCATTCCAGGATTCGCAACGGGAAGAAGGATTGCTGTTAAATTCAAACAGCGGTATTTTTTATGAATTTATTCCGGCAAATGAAATTTTTAATGAGAATCCAACAAGGATTCAGTTAAAAGATGTAGTCGTTGGAGAAAATTATGCGCTCATCATTAATAATAATGCAGGCTTGTGGGGATATAATATTGGTGACATTGTGAAATTTGTCTCTAAAAAACCTTACCGCCTGGTTGTTACAGGTAGGATCAAACATTTTATTTCAGCCTTTGGAGAACATGTAATCGGAGAAGAAGTGGAACATGCATTAATGAAAACAGCAAATGAAGAGAATATACACATTACAGAATTTACCGTGGCACCCCGGGTGGAAGATGTAGATGGAAAAAGTTATCATGAATGGTTTATTGAATTTGAAAATAAACCGGCTGATATGACAGCTTTTATTAAGAAGCTGGATGCACAAATGAGAGAAAAGAACATTTATTATGATGACCTGGTCTCGGGAAATATTCTTGAACCGCTAAAAATAATCCCGGTACGCAAACACGGATTTATTGATTACATGAAATCAATTGGTAAATTGGGCGGACAAAACAAAGTGCCAAGGTTGAGTAACGACAGGCAAATTGCAGATAAGTTGATACAGTGGGTAGATAACTGATTTGCGCATCACAAAGGCGACGACTTAAAAGTTTCAATTTATTTTACGAACTTGACCCGATAACTTATAGTTGCTAACCAGTAACAGACAACTGATTATTATTTAATGACCGCCGACGCTAACATAAAGAGAATTGCCATTTTTGGTTCTACCGGTTCCGTTGGCGTACAGGCACTGGAAGTTATCAACGCAAACCCCGGTAAATTTTCCGCAGAAATTCTTACTGCATATAAGAACCATGAATTACTAATAAGACAGGCATTACAATTCTCCCCGAATATTGTTGTAATAGGCGACGAAAGTAAATACGCCGAAGTTAAGGAAGCGCTTGCTTCTACAGATACTAAAGTATTTGCGGGAGAAAGTGCGTTGGAAGAAGTGGCTTCAATGGATTGCTATGATCTTATGCTGGCCGCAATTGTTGGTTTTGCAGGCTTGAGACCGACACTGCAGGCGTTATGTAATGGTAAAACGATCGCTTTAGCCAATAAGGAAACATTAGTGGTGGCCGGCGATATTGTGATGCAAAAAGCTGTTGAAAATCGTGTGCCTATCATTCCTGTTGATTCAGAGCACTCGGCTATATTTCAATGCCTCATTGGTGAAACGAGAAATAAGATTGATAAAATAATTCTTACCGCTTCCGGAGGGCCCTTTCTTGGGCGTAAGCCGAATTTCCTCGTAAATGTAAAACGAGAACATGCTCTTCAGCATCCCAACTGGAGCATGGGACCAAAGATCACAATTGATTCCGCCACATTGATGAACAAGGGCCTTGAGATGATCGAAGCAAAATGGTTATTCAATCTGCAGCCGGAACAAATACAGGTGATGATACACCCGCAAAGTATTATTCACAGCATGGTGCAGTTTGAAGATGGCAGTATAAAAGCGCAAATGGGCTTGCCGGATATGAAATTGCCGATCCAATATGCGCTTGCCTTTCCAAAAAGGATCGCTAACAATTTTCCGCGATATGATTTTAAAAAAGTAAGTTCCCTTTCCTTTGAGGAACCTGATATAAGAACGTTCCGAAACCTCGTGTTGGCAAAGGAAGCACTGTTGAAAGGTGGTAATTTGCCGTGTATCATGAATGCTGCCAACGAACTGGCGGTATATGCTTTTCTTCATAATCGCATCGGTTTTTTAGATATTACAGATGTGATCGAAAGGACGATGGAAAAAGTTTCTTTTATTAACAAACCCACCCTCGATGAGTATCTTGAAAGCGATGGCGAGGCCCGGCATTATGCGGCCGATCTTATGCATCTCTGAAATTTTCGATTTACGATTTGCGATATTCGATTTATTGTTAAAACTTACAATTCCTAAGTCAAATCAATTATCCGGAACCGGCAATCTGAAATATATAAATGATATTTGCAGTCATTTTTTAACTAAAAAGCCCCGTTAGAAATTTAGGGTATGAATTTAATAGCTATAAATTGGTCTCATGCCGGCTTACAAGCTGGTCAGTTATTGCTTGCTTTAGCCATACTGATCTTGTTGCATGAATTCGGTCATTACATTACGGCAAAATGGTTTAAGTGCAGGGTAGATAAATTTTATCTTTTTTTTGATCCCTGGTTTTCCATCGTTAAAAAGAAAATTGGTGACACGGTATATGGAATAGGCTGGCTACCGCTGGGTGGTTATTGTAAGATCGCCGGGATGGTGGACGAAAGCATGGACAAAGATCAAATGAAACAACCTCCCAAACCGTATGAATTCAGAAGTAAGCCACCCTGGCAGAGATTGATCATATTACTTGGTGGCATCATTATGAATGTATTGCTGGCATTTGTGATCTACGCATTTATATTAATGACATGGGGAGAAAAAAAGATACCCACTTCCTCTATGAAGTATGGCGTGCATGTAGCGGATAGCACCCTATATAAAATTGGTATCAGGAACGGAGATAAAATTATTTCTGTGGATGGAGAACCGGTCAACGATTACGAAAAACTAAGAAGAAAAATTTTGCTGGGTAGCAGGATGACGATTGAACGGGACGGAAAAACTGTGGAACTGGTTATGCCAGTTAATCTGATAGGTCAATTGGTGGAGAACAAGAACAAAGATGTCGCAGGATTTGTCGAGCCCAGGACACCGGCATTGGTGTTTTTTGTACCCGATACTTTAAATGCGTATAAAGCGGGCTTGCGAAAAAATGATGAGGTCATTGGGGTTGACTCAAACCGTGTCGAATATTTTGATGAATTGCAAAATCAATTAGCCGAAAAGAAAAACGAGAATATTTTACTTACCGTATTAAGAAATGGCAAAGAGCTGAGTTTTCCTGCGCAGGTAGATAGTAACGGCAAACTTGGATTCTATCCGTATGGAGCCGGAGGCAATTACGAACAAATGGATAGTTTAGGTTGGTTAAAATTGAACACAACTAAATATGGATTTTTTGCCGCCTTTCCTGCAGGGGTAAGAAAAGCAGGAGAAGAGCTTTCATTTTATATAGACCAGTTCAAAAAAATTCTGAATCCCAAAACCGGTGGTTACAAAGGATTGGGTGGTTTTAAAGCAATTGGTTCTATTTTCCCGAAATATGGGTGGGACTGGGAAGCATTCTGGACCATTACGGCGTTTCTTTCTGTCATACTTGCATTTATGAATTTATTGCCAATACCTGCTTTGGACGGAGGGCATGTAATGTTTACTTTATATGAGATAGTTACACGCCGCAGACCAAGCGATAAATTTTTGGAATATGCGCAGGTTGTTGGCATGGTTATTTTGCTGGCGCTGATGTTATACGCAAATGGCAACGATTGGTTTGGCTGGGGAAAATAAGTGGAAGCCAGGAGTTCAGAGTTGCGAGTCATTGTTCGCTTGTAAATTTGTCAGAACAATTTTGGTTGGTGAGATTATTGTGAATGAAGAGTGAGAGCCAGGAACTGTTCTAAATGCTGAGAATAATTTTTTTTTAATTTTTATTTTTGAATTTTATCGGGGGTGTTTGGTTTTGACAGCATAGATCTTTGAGAGTATAAGCATGCCGGGCGTTGCGTAATTAGCCCGCTAATCTGAATACGAAAACTACAAATGGCAATACTCAATTTGCCATGGCTGCTTAATTAGTAATTAGGTAGTCATTATGGCCGAGAAAGAAGGCAGTCCTGTTGCCGACTTCTCCGCTTAATCAACAAACAAAACAGGATGCTGCTGCCCCAGGCTGTGCAGGCAGCAAAAGACCCGATCGCTATCGGGACTATACAGCTAAGGAATTGATCGGTTGTTTGTTTCCAGTCACTTCCCGAAACTCTAAAACAGAATAAGCATGTAGAAGGCTTTTGAAGAATATGTTTGGACACCGGTTCGATTCCGGTCACCTCCACTGGGTTTGAGTGCAAGAAAATGCAAGCGGCTGCAAAGCGATGATTAGCAGTCGCTTTTAATTTTTGTCAAGTGCGCTGACAACAAATTCACAAATGGTATATTGGAGGACTGATGAACAATACTTTTCTCCCGGCTCATCTGTTATTCTACATACTCAGGTATTGTTATTTTGCTGTACTTATTCCTGTATTCGATTGGAGTGAGACCTGTTATTTTTTTAAACACATCCCTGAATGCCTTTGTGTCGCTGTAACCCACATTATACATTACCTCCGTTACGTTATTACGGCTTGATTCAAAGCTCCGCTTCGCAACTTCTATTCTCACACGTTGCATATATTCCATCGCTGTGTTATTGGTGGCTTGCTTAAATCGTCTTTCAAAACTCCGGCGACTGACATTTACCTTGTCGGCAAGATCGTACACAGTAATCTTATCAGCATAATTCTTTTCAATGAAATTCTGCGCCTGCAATATTTCTTTGTCGTTGTGGTCTTTCTGACCGGTGAAAATTGTAAACGCAGCCTGGCTGTTACGGTCTATATCAATAGCAAAATATTTTGAAGCCAGGATAGCAGTATTCCTGTCGGTATATTTTTCCAGCAGGTATAATAATAAATTCCATAGAGAATTTGCGCCGCCACTTGAATACAGCCTCCCTTCATCCGTTATTACTGAACCATCAACGATCTCAACTTCTGGAAATCTTTCTTTGAACAGACTATAATAAGCCCAATGCGTTGAACATTTTTTATCATTTACCAACCCTGTTTTAGCTAATAAAAAAGCGCCAATGCACAAGCTGGCTATTTCACTTCCTTTTGCATACATCTGTTGTATCCACGGAATTGCTTTTGCATTTGCCTTGACTGCAACGTCCACATCACCATATAAAGCCGGCAACACGACCAGATCTGTCTTCTTAACATCTTTCAACTGCCTGTCTGTTTTTATAGTGTATTCACCATCATTCGCCGACACAGAATTTTTTATCCCGACATATTCCACATCAAAGACTGGCTTCTTCCCCGATGATCTTAAAAAATCATTCGCCGTCTTGAATAAGCGATACGGAGGAGTGATCGCCTCTATCACTGCATTTTCAGGAACGTAAACGGAAACTTTTTTCATTGCACTCTTTTGGAAATAAAGGTAGGAAATACTATTGGCGGAATCTACCCCTAAACTTGTCGTTTTCACACAATATGATTTTCCATTACTGCTGTCATCTTTGTGTTGTGAAAATGAGTAATCAATTTTTAAAATTTCAAAAATGGGAACACATAAAACAATTACAGTGGAAGCTATCGTAAATGCTCCTGCCGAAAAAGTTTGGAAAACCTGGACAACACCGGACGATATTACAAAATGGAACTGCCCTTCACCGGATTGGAATTCACCCAAAGCCGAGCATGAACTGAAAGCAGGCGGCAAATTTAATTATCGCATGGAGGCGAAAGATGGCAGCGCCGGGTTCGACTTCGGTGGCGTCTTTGATGTGATAATACCGAATCAATATATTGAATACACCATCGGAGACGGAAGAAAAGTAAAAGTCAATTTTACTTCCGATGGAAACCAGACTAAAGTCACAGAATCATTTGAAGCAGAAAATCAAAATTCTGTTGAAATGCAAAAAAATGGATGGCAGGCTATCCTTGACGGTTTTAAAAATTATACAGAAAACAATAATTAATCACCGAAAAAATTTAAACAATGAAAAAGAACAAAATTCTCTACTGGATCTTCACAGGTTTAATATGTCTCTTAGATGGATTAATACCTGCACTTACATCAAACACTGAGCTGGCCAAACAAGGCATCAGTCATTTGGGCTATCCCGATTATTTCCGCGTTATGCTCACGCTATTTAAAGTGGCAGGCGCTTTGGTTTTGATATTGCCCGTGTTTCGGAGCAGAATAAAAGAATGGGCCTATGCCGGATTTACTTTCAATTTTTTCAGCGCCTTTATCTCCGGTTTGATCGTTGACGGGTTCAGTGGAACTTCAATCGTTCCAATTGTCGCACTGGGAATATTAGCAGCTTCCTATTTCTACTATCACAGAATTAAAGATGCGGCCTTTGTCTCTAAGACAACAACTTCATCTTCCTTTCAATTATCCCGGGGTTGATGAAAACACTTAACCCGCACATTACATTTAGTGGAAACTGCCGTGCAGCAATGGAGTTCTACCGGGAATGTCTCGGAGGGGAACTCCATTTTCAAACGATGGGGGAATCGCCATTGTCAAAGAATACTCCGCGGAAGGTGAAAAAATTGATCGTGCATGCAGTTCTTACCTGTGAGAATTTCATACTGATGGGGTCAGATATGGTCTATGATAACGGTCTCGTACAAGGCAATGCAGTTTCTATCGTTCTTCATTGCACTACGGAAAAAGAAATTAAGACCTGTTATAAAAAATTGTCGGAAGATGGGGAACCGACCCACCCATTGGCAAATACTTTTTGGGGAACATTATCTGGTTGCCTTACCGATAAATACGGCAATTTCTGGATGCTTCATTACTCAAAAAATAAGAAGGCTAATATTACAAATATCCCTTGACGGCTTAGTGACCTCACTTTAATAATTGAGATTGATAAAACACTTTCTATCACTGATCAATCTTTGCAGCAATTAGTTTTACAGGGCGGGCAAACCTGAAGCTAAAGACGGCTATGAAACCAAAATCATCAAATAAATATTGAGATTGCATTACATTGCTTCCTTATAATTCTTTCATATGATCTCAATGAACAATAAGAAGTTATTCTTCACCAAACCATTTCCTCTTTTTTGTTTGATACTTGCAATTTACGGTTGTAATGAAACTAAAATAAATTCAGTACAATCGAATGGAAACTTTACTCAGTGGGTTGATCCTTTTATCGGAACTGCACAACATGGCCACGTGTTCTTAGGTGCCAATGTACCTTTTGGTGCAGTGCAGTTGGGACCGGTTAATTTATCAGAAGGTTGGGACTGGTGTTCGGGTTACAATTATTCCGATTCAACAATTATTGGATTTTCTCACACACATCTTAGCGGCACAGGCGTTGGTGATTTAGGTGATATTTCATTTATGCCCGTTGTAGGAAATGTTACAATGGCAAAGGGAGTAGCAGGCAAACCGGAAACAGGTTATTATTCCTTGTTTTCTCATGCTGAAGAAAAGGCAGTTCCCGGTTATTATTCTGTTCGCTTAAAAAGATATGATATCAAATGTGCGTTTACAGCAACAGAAAGAGTGGGATTTCATCAATACAGTTTTCCTGCGTCCAATGATTCAAAGATCATTATTGATTTGGAAACAGGAATAGGATGGGATAGTCCTGTGAATACATTTATTGAAAAAGTAAATGACACTACTATTGCCGGATTCCGTTTTTCAAAAGGCTGGGCAAACGATCAGCGAATTTTCTTTACATCTGTTTTTTCAAAACCAATAAAAGAATTTTTGGTTTATGACAGTACTTTTCAAAAAACAGGCGATTCTTTATCTGGGAAAAAAGTTAGAGGCGTGGTGAAATTTTCAACAGTAAAAGATGAAAAAATAAAAGTGAAAGTGGGAATATCTCCTGTGAGTATTGAAAATGCATTTGAAAATATTCAATCGGAAATCCCGGCCTGGAATTTTGACGAGGTAGTAAAACAAGCCGATGCGGCATGGAACAATGAACTGGGTAAAATAAATGTAGTGATGGATGATACGGCTCGTCTTCACTCTTTTTATACGGCCTTATATCATACCATGATTGCTCCATCCATCTTCAATGATCATAATGGCGATTACCTGGGAACGGATAAAAAGATTTATCGCAAAGCGTCGTTCACTAATCTTACCACTTTTTCTTTGTGGGATACCTATCGCGGCGCTCATCCGCTTTATACCATTTTTCAATCGGAAAGAGTAAATGATATGATCAATTCCATGCTGGCTATTTATCAGCAACAGGGAAAATTGCCTGTGTGGCATTTGATGGGCAATGAAACGAACACCATGCCGGGTTATAGTTCTGTGCAAGTGGTGGCAGATGCATATTTGAAAGGTTTTCGCGGTTTTGATACTGTGCTTGCATGGAAAGCAGTGAAGACAACTGCTATGCAGGATGAAAGAGGATTAAAGTATGTAAAGAAATATGGTTTTATTCCTGCAGATTCAACGAATGAATCGGCAGCGCTTGGCCTTGAATATTCGATTGCCGATTGGGGAATTGCACAGATGGCAAAGAAAATGGGAAAGGATTCAGATTATGAATATTTCAGCCGGCGATCCAAATTTTATCAAAACTATTTTGATGACGAAACAAAGTTTATGCGCGGAAGAATATCTGAATCAAAATGGAGAACGCCTTTTGATCCATTCTCAGGAGGAGGTGAAATACATGATTATTCTGAAGGCAATGCCTGGCAATATACATGGCTGGTACCACAGGATGTGGAAGGGTTAATTAATTTATTTGGCGGAGAAAAACCATTTACAGAAAAACTTGATTCTTTTTTTATGCTCAAAGGAAATTTAGGAGACGAAGCTCCTCCTGATATTTCAGGTTTGATCGGGCAATATGCACACGGCAACGAGCCCAGTCACCATATTGCTTATCTCTATAATTATGTTGGTCAACCCGGGAAGGCGGCGGATAAAGTGAGGCATATCTTAGACAGCCTTTATACCGACAAACCGGATGGACTTTGCGGAAATGAAGATGTGGGTCAAATGTCTGCATGGTATGTACTTTCTTCATTAGGGTTTTACCAGGTGAACCCCGCCAATGGTGTGTTTGTTTTTGGAAGTCCTGTTATAAATGGAGCCACGCTTACATTGCCAAATGAAAAAATGTTTCACATGACCATAAAGAATAACAGTAATGAGAATAAATATATTCAGAATATTACGTTCAATAGCAAGCAATATTCTAAATCGTATATTTTGTATAAGGATATAATGAATGGCGGAAATATCACTATTGAAATGGGTAATCAACCTTCAAAAACCTGGGGCGTAGATCCGGGCGATAGACCTTATTCCGGTTTTAAAGATTAGTTGATTTAAATAATTTCTATTCATGACCAACAGGAAAACATTTATTAAAACAGCCACTGCATTAACAGCAGGTTTTATGATCGATAAGAAAAATCTTTTTGGAAAAGATCGGTTTTATCTTGAATCTAAACGACCACCAGTGGCAGAAAGACATTTTACCAGCACTGCTGTTGAAGATGTGATCAAAGAAATAAAAGCCGGACTCAAAAACGAAAAACTTTCCTGGTTATTTGAAAATTGTTTTCCTAACACATTAGACACCACTATTGACTTTTCTGTTTCGAACGGTCGTCTTGATACGTATGTAATAACAGGAGACATTGATGCCATGTGGCTGCGCGACAGCAGCGCCCAGATTTGGCCCTATTTGCCATTGATGAAGAAAGATAAAAAGCTACAGGAATTGATTGCCGGTGTTATTAACAGGCAGGTTAAATGTATTCATCTTGATCCGTATGCAAATGCATTTTATAAAGATGATTCGAAGATCAGTGAATGGAAGAAAACCGATATTACTGAAATGAAACCGGGCATTCATGAAAGAAAGTGGGAGATCGATTCGTTGTGTTATCCAATACGTCTCGCATATAAATATTGGAAAGAAACAGGTGATATAAGCCCTTTTGATACAAATTGGAAAGAGGCAATCAGGCTGACTGTAAAAACATTAAAAGAGCAACAAAGAAAAAATGAGAATGGACCTTACAGTTTTCAACGAAACACTGCGTGGGCAACGGATGGAATACCATTAGGTGGTTATGGCTATCCTGTAAAACCGGTTGGGCTTATTTGTTCCATGTTCCGCCCCAGTGATGATGCAACGATCTTCCCGTTTTTAATTCCTTCTAATTTTTTTGCGGTTGTGTCTTTGAGACAAGCTGCGGAAATGGTAAGTAAAATAAATAACGATACATCATTGGCCCGTGAATGTTCTGAATTGTCGGATGAAGTAAGGGATGCTTTAAAACAATATGCCACAACAACACATCCTCAATTTGGAAAAGCATATGCCTATGAAGTAAATGGTTTTGGCAGCTTCAACCTGATGGATGATGCGAATGTACCTTCCCTGCTTTCACTTCCTTATTTAAATGCGGTAGAGAAAACAGATACAGTTTATCAAAATACACGAAAACTGGTTTTATCTTCTTACAACCCTTTTTTCTTTAAAGGAAAAGTAGCCGAAGGAATTGGCGGGCCTCATGCCGGAATTGATATGATCTGGCCATTGAGTATTGTTATGCGGGCACTTACCAGTTCCGATGACGTGGAGATTAAAAAATGCATTTCAACATTGGTGGCATCAAGCGCAGAAACGGGATTTATGCATGAATCATTCCATAAAGATGATTTTTCGAAATATACCCGCAAATGGTTTGCCTGGGCCAACACAATTTTTGGTGAATTAATTTTAGCCATTTACAGAAGGAACAGGAACCTATTAAATGCGGTGTAGTCTGAAATTTATAAATTACAACCGGCACACTGAAAAATCATCTTAAAAAGCCTGTAACATACAGCGACTTTCAATCGTTACATACAAATTATGTCCTAAAATATTCTTATATCATTAAACAAAATAACCATGCAGACTGCTAAAACTTTTCTTTCCGCAATGTTTTTATTGGTTGCAACCTGTGCAACTGCTCAAACTAAAATGGTTGATCCCTTTAGTAAAGTAATTGTAAGTCCTTATATACAAGTCACGTTTGTGCAGGGTGATGAAGAAAGTGTAACTATTAGCGACATAAAAGTTGATACGGGCAAGCTGCATATCGAAGTAAATAATAAGACTTTGCGCATCTACCTGGAAGGCGCTAAAGAACTACCCAAGGAGAAGAAGGATTATTCAAACGGTTATAAGGAAACGTATCCATTGTATGATAATACTTCAGTAACAGCAATAGTAACTTACAAAACACTCAATGCATTATCCATTCGTGGCGAAGAAACACAGCTTTGCAAAAGCCCGATCACTGGCGATATGTTTAAGCTAAAGGTCTATGGTGAATCAACGGTAATTTTTAATGAATTGGATTTGCAAAAAATGGAAACGACACTGTATGGCGAAAGTACACTCGAAATAAAATCAGGCTCCGTAAAGGAACAGAAATACACGTGTTATGGAGAAGGTAAGATCAACAGTCTTGCCATTACGGGAAATACCGGCCAAATTACGGCATACGGCGAAGCCGATTTTAAGATGAATGTTTCGGACCAGATTAAAATTGTTGCGTTTGGTGAAGCAAAATTGCACTACAAAGGAAATCCTGAAATTGTAAAAGGTTTACACCTGGGCGAGTTACATGTTGATAAGATGGATTAGAGTAACCCGCTTCTCAAGCCGGGCTTGTTAAATGCTTACTAACCCGTTTCTCATGCATAATGTCAAATCCTGCTTTTTTCCAAAAGGAGCACTTTCTTTTTCTAAAATGAAATAGTTTGGGGAAATTTCCCCCAATGAGATCAAAAGCGCTTGCATTTTCTATTTTAATGTTCATTGCCTTTTCTGCAAAAAGTCAAACTATTATTGCAAAAGCTGATTCATTTTATTTCAAAGGTGACTGGGAAAAGGCTATACCTCTGTACAAAATTTTTCTATCCGATACATCGACGAACCCGATTTTATGGCAACGATTAGCTTTTGCGAGCCAGCAAACGGAAAATTATAAAGATGCGCTTGCATACTATAAAAAAACGTTTTCTCTTAATCCTTCTCCCCGCCTGAAGTTTTACATGTACCCGAATGTGCTGGCAACATATGATAAACTTTCAATGGCAAAAGAGGCATTGGAATTTTTAAAAACAGAGGTAGATAAAGGGTATAGCAATTTTGTACTGATTGAAAGTTTGTCCATGTTCGATTCTTTTAAGAATACAACGGCATACAAAGATGTGATCGATAAAGCAAAAGTGAATGCATACCCTTGTCTCGGCAATCCTCATAACCATGACATGGATTTTTGGGTTGGCGAGTGGAATGTATATTCGAACGGATCCGATGCTGTTATTGGAAAGAGTTCCATCACAAAGGAAGATGGAGGCTGCGTAGTTATTGAACATTTTGAATCTTTAGTGTCTCCTCAATCAGGACACAGCATTAATTTTTACAACCCGAAAGATTCTTCATGGACACAACTTTATGCCGGTTCGGCTGGAGGTAATCAATTATATACAAACGGGATTTACAAAGACAGTGCAATGGTCTTTGATTATGAAACAACACTAAATGGAAAGACAGCAAAGGGATACTATATTTTATATAACCAGGGTCCGGATCAGTTCCGTCAATACCAGGACATCAGCTATGATGACGGAAAATCTTTTTCAGTAGGTTATGATCTGATCTATAAAAGAAAAAAATAGAGAATGATTTGTTATCTTATCACTCTCCCTCCGATTCAGCATATTGAAAATTGTTTATCCATTCTTTGAACTTATCCGAATCTTTTGAGTCAAGGGCAAGAGGTTCAATTTTTGAGTTTGTAAATTTAACTTCTACTTTTTCGTGTTTATCAGAAATGTAACTTTTTACCGCGTTGATGTTTAACAGCAGGTGTGAGGAATCTGTATAAAATCCCTCCGTATTAAATATATTTTTCAATCTGGCCGGGGACTCACGAATGAGGTATCTATTATTGTTTAGGTCAATCACAGTTGTTTTTTCATCTTGGTGAAATATGTAGGCGATCTCGTGATGGTCAATCAGTATATATTCACAGCCTTTCGTTACAATCAATCTTTTATTATTTCTGTTGCATGCTTGCTTGTTTTTTTCTGCGAGCAATGCGGTTGATTCTTTAGTAAAGTAATCTTTTAAGTACAAATATTTTTTGAGAGCAAAACTGATCCCGTCATAAGAGAAAGGTTGCTTCAGAAAAAACAGCGTGTTTTTATAATTCATAAACTGTCCTTCCTCTTCTCCCGTAAAAATAAATGGTGGAAGATAACGGTAGTTCATTATTTGGCCGAATAACGCTTCTTCAGATTTATTTCCATCACAGATCACAAGATCTGTATCGCCTTGTCCGAGCGTTGCAAGAGCGGCCGTGATGCCGGTAAACTCACCGGATATTTTTATCCAGTTAAATTTATTGATCCATTTTTTCAGATTTTGAAGATCCTCCTCATTACTATATATCAATGCCAGTTTTAGCATGCCTTAAAGATTATTCTTATTGGCAGAAAACATTGAAAAATAGTTGCCTCTTTTCTGAAAAAAGCAGAATTTGATATGCAGGAAACATTGGATTCGGTGGGTGCCGAAGAAAAGAAAGAAGATAAAGGGAGAAGTTAACTTATATTATCATTTTAAGCTTGCCATATCGATAACGAAACGATACTTCACATCGTTCTTAAGCATGCGTTCATACGCTTCATTGATATATTGCATGGGAATGACTTCTATATCAGCAACGATATTTTTTTCTGCACAGAAGTCCAGCATCTCCTGTGTTTCTTGCGTGCCGCCGATCATTGAACCGATAATGGAGCGCCGGTTCTTGATCAATTCAAAAGGATTTACATGCGGGTCTTCTTTTGGCAATCCTACTACCAGTAATTTTCCATCAAGGGCAAGCAGTTTCAGATATTGTTCATAGTCATGATTACCACTTACGGAATCAACAACTATATCAAAATAACTTTTAAGTGAATTCATTTGTTCTTTATCAGTGCTCAATATAAAATGATGAGCTCCCAAATTGCGGGCATCTTTTTCTTTAGAAGGGGAAGTGCTTAACATGGTTACTTCTGCGCCCATAGCCACAGCGAATTTAACGGCCATATGCCCTAATCCACCTAAACCTGCCACAGCTACTTTGTTTCCGGATTGTACATTCGCATACCTGAGTGGCGAATAGGTTGTAATACCTGCACACAGCAATGGAGCTACACCTGCAAGATTTAATTTATCAGACACATGATAAACCCATCTTTCATCACAAACGATCTGGGTACTGTATCCGCCTTGTGCAACGGTTTTGTTATCTCTTTCATAAGTGTTATACGTGCCTGTCACTCCTTCCGTGCAATATTGTTCCAAATAAGATTTGCAGGGATTGCATTGACGACAACTATCGATCATTACGCCGACACCTGCAGTATCACCAGGTTTGAACTTTGTTACGTGCGAACCTGTTTTAATGACCTTGCCAACAATTTCGTGCCCGGGCACCATTGGATACATGGAACCACTCCATTCATTTCTTACCTGGTGAAGATCGGAGTGACAAACCCCGGTAAATAAAATATCAAGAAGTACATCGTGTTCTCTTAAATCCCTTCTTTCAAACTGAAACGGTTCCAAAGGTGTAGTGGCACTTTTTGCTGCGTATGCTTTTACGGAGATCATGATATAAATAATAGTTTAGTTGAAAATATCGTGAAAATAAATGACAATTAATCAATAGGGATTGCTTTTTATTGAAATAATAAAAACAAAATTCATAGGAAAAGGTTGAACAAAAATTTGAATTGAAACCTATATTCTTTGTCAATCGTTTTTACTTTCTATTTGGTAAACGATAGAAAACTGGAAGAATAATTGCTGAATCAATCAACAAGAAATTTACGAACTTAGGATAAAATACCTTTTTCATCGTTCACCAAAAAATATATTATGACAACAAGAAAAAAATTTATAGAACAATCCGGCATGTTCGCATTGGGAAGTTTTATTTTTTCATATTATAACAAAGCGGAAATATTCTCCTTTAGAAAGGATATATACCCTATAGGCCTTCAGTTGTATACGCTTGGTGATTTAATGACGAATGACACAAAAGGAACGTTACAAAAGCTTTCTGCCATCGGTTACAAAGAACTTGAGAGTGCTGGTTCACAAAAAGGAAATTTTTATGGATATAAATCAAAAGAACTTGCTGCGATGATAAAAGATGCGGGTATGCATTGGCGTTCCGCACATGTGGGTGGCGCACCTTTTTCTCCTGAACAAATAATGAAAATGGCAAAGACCGCTGAAGATTCAGCAAGGATACAAAAGATGATAGAACGGTTTAAGGATAGGCCAAAGGCGCCCAATCTTAAAGAAAATTACCAGGAACTTGCCGATGATGCGGCTGAAGGAGGATTAAGCTACCTCGTTTGTTCCAGCATACCCGTTAATACGTTGGATGAAATTAAAACAGCGGTCGATATATTCAGCAAAGCCGGAGAAGCCTGTAAGAAAAATGGAGTTCAGTTCGCTTATCACAATCATACAACCGAATTTGATGATGTGGAAGGTCATCGTCCATTTGATTATATTCTTTCTAACACTGACAAGGATTTAGTAAAAATGGAATTGGACCTCGCTTGGGCAACAAAAGCGAAACAAGACCCAGTTGCTTTATTTAAACTGCATCCCGGTCGTTTTCCATTATGGCATGTAAAAGACCTGGATAAAAACACAATGAATCCTACCGAAGTCGGCAGTGGTTTTATTGACTTCAAAAGAATATTCGATAATGCGGATGAATCGGGTATGAAATATTTCTTCGTGGAACAAGATGGGGCGCCGCAGCCAATAGAAGATGTAACTATGAGTTATAACTATCTTAAAAAGATGCTCGGCTAAAAACACACGGATTTTGGAAAAATAAAAACCGATCTTAGAAAAGACCGGTTTACATTGATACCCTAAAATTGAATAGTTAGTCCTTAATAATTTGTTGGGCCGCTGTTTCATTACCGCAGCTGGCTTTTATAAAATAAATTCCTTTTTGCAAGTCGTTCATTGAGATGGTTTCAATTTGGCTACTATTTGAAACACTTACATAATTGACTATTTGGCCATTGGAATTATATACATGAATATTTACTTTTTTACTTTGCCACGAAGATGGAAGGGTAACTCTTAGTTCATTTTCCACCGGGTTAGGGAAGCTGTTTAGAGTGAGCGAACTGTTTTCTTGACCCAGGCGAATAACACGGACGGGTGAGTACGTGAATTTATTATCTACATCAACCATCTTTAAGCGATAGTAAATTAAACTGTTCTTGTTCGAAAATGATTTGTCTACATAATTATATTCAGCACCATTCCCATTTTCTCCGGCGCCAAAAATTATACTTGTTGTGGTAAACGTATTTCCATCTGTGCTACGCTCCAGTATATAATAATTAAAGTTGACTTCCTGGCTGCTTTTCCATGCAAGCGAAACATTTGTTTGATTGTATTTGGCGGAGAAATCAATCAGTTTAACAGGCAAAGTGATCTGGCTTGGATATTGAAACCCTTTCATGTAAAGACTAAACTGGCGGGTTGTTAAACCGGTTTCTGTACTCTTGGCGCCATATTTTGCCTGGAAACTATTTACATCGTTGTTTGTAACAGAAAACATATTTGCCATAGATGAAGTATCAATTCCATCTCTTTCTATTCCGAGAATGTTATCGGCTCTGAATTTTAAACCACCGAGTATGCCATTGAGTAAACTTATTACGGAAATATCGGGAGTGATACTCATGTATTTTGCGGAACCCCCATTCATATTAATTTCAGCAAATTCTTTAACGTTATTATTCCCGTCAATATCAAGTGCTGTTGCTCCTACAGATTGCAAAGTGATAGCGCCATCTGTCAGGCTATTATAAAATGTTATTTTGAAAACCGCGTATGCTTCGTGAAGATATCCATTGGCATCGCCCGGAATATTTATCCGCGGTTGGAGTGCGTCGGTATAACCAGCTCCGGAACTATTATCGTCAATATCGGCTACAGTGGCTCCGTTTATCAAACTATCAATGCTTACCAGGGCATAAACGTTAGTCATTACATTGTCAAACCGGTAAACTGCATTTAGTTCTAGTGGCGTTCCGGAAACCAGATTTGGATTTGTAAAGATGAGATGATCATCTGCAAATGCAAATCTTAATGAAGTGGTAAGAAGAACCACCAGTAATACTTTCTTAGAGGGTACAATTGTTTTCATTTCAAAAAAATTAGGGTTCACGATTATTAGTCGCTCACAGGTACTGGAAATGATCGTAATTGTATTTCTAGGATAATGATTGATTGTTATCCTTTGTTCGAAGAAGAAACAGATTTGATCGGGCTAAATCAACGGGCAATGATTAAAAAAGAATGGTCGTAAGTTTCATTGCATCCTGGAAGTTCATTTTCATGTACGGATCAAATATTTTTCTTCAGGGTCAGGATTAAATCTTGCACAAAGTAAATAACATTATCTTTTTGTGCAAGCTTTTCCACGAAATTTTACTGGTAATAATAGTAATTTCCACAATCAGGCATAAATAACGATCTTGTTTATCAACTCATTAGAGGATGCACATTCCGAAAAAAAAATTTAAAGAATCATGATTAGTTTGGGGTGCAGATAAATTGAATTTCACCGGTGTAGTTTTATCCAGGGGAAGATGGTATATCTCTTAACGTTAGTACGTAGAATATCTCTGAGATATTACTAAGAAATGCCTTTGTTTATTAATAACCTTTTTGCGGTCTCATGATAAAGATTTGTCTCGTTGGTGGTTTCCTGGGCAGCGGTAAAACAACGGCAATTACAGCTGCAGGTAAAATGCTTTTGCAGGAGCAACTCAGAGTTGGCATCATTATGAATGACCAGGGATCTAAATTGGTAGACGCGGCATTTGCAAATAGCCTTCAAATTCCCAGCAGTGAAGTAAAAAATGGATGCTTTTGCTGTAACTACGAACAATTTTATTTTGCTATCAACGATTTGGATAGTTCCATTCATCCGCATATCATTTTTGCGGAGGCAGTAGGATCATGTACCGACCTGGTTGCTACCATAGTTAAGCCATTGCTTCGATCTGATTTCCAAATTGAATTGACTCTCTCAGTTTTTGCAGATGGTCCTGTATTGCTCTCTTCGCTTGAAGGTCGTTCATCGTTTGTGAGCGATAATATTCAATACATATGTAAAAAGCAGTTGAAAGAGGCTGCGATAATAATCGTCAATAAGGCCGATAATCTTACAAGTGAAGAAATCAATAAAATTCAATTGGCTCTAAAGACTGAGTATCCCGATAAAAAAATATTATTCCAGGATTCAAAAGATGAAAATTCTGTAAAAAAATGGCTGGATGTTATTCGGGAAGAAAATTCAATTCATCAATTTAAACCGCTCGACATTGATTACGAAAAATACGCAAAAGGAGAAGCGGCGCTTGCCTGGTTAGATGCTTTTGTAAAAATTCATTCAAAACGAAAGGCGATTGATAAAGCATTTGAATTTATAGAAAAGATGTTTGAAGAAATTTCTTTTCAGCGATTGCCGATCGGTCATTTGAAATTTTTTTTACAGAGCGGCGACTGGAAACAAAAAGTTAGCTATACAGCGAATAACAGGGAAAGCGTTGAGAAGTCCAGTGCTTTTATTGCAGATCATGTATCAATAATAGTGAATGCACGAATTGAGACTGATCCTGATCAATTAAAAAAGATATTCTTTCAGGCAATTCGAAAAATTGAGAACGGAAGTTGCAACATAGAAATTTTTGATTTGGATGCATTTCAACCAGGTTATCCTAAACCGACACATAGAATTTCGGAATAACAGTGCAGCATCAGCTTGTCAAAGCATTTGCTCCAATCATTATCTTGTTCACGTCAATTTTTCCGTAAGCTACTTTTACAGATGCTTTGCCCTCCTTATAGGTTACCGTTCCAAATCCTGTTTCCGTAGAAAGGAAGCTGGTGAAGTCCCCGATTTTAGAATCAATGAATAGTGTTTTATCAACAGCATCATAACGAACCCCGGTTAATGCCTGCAAATAGCCATAACTTGCTAAGGCTCTTGCATACCAATGACCACATTCATATTCATTGAATGGATTGCGTACACGACCGTCATATCGATTACGTGATGTGCGTAAAATATCCAAACCTTTTTCCACATCTCCCATGAGTATGAGATGCGAAGCAACCTGGTGCTCGATGCCTGTCCATACTTCATCGCTGTAAACAAATGGTAGTGACAGTTTACCGCCTTTCGGCCAGCTGCAGAGTAATAATCCTCCTTCCTCTCCAACTGCATACGATGGACGTTGAGGATTCGCATGATCTCTTAAATTTTTTTTGAGATTATATTTATATACCGCTCTCAGGTGACTTAGGATTTTTGATGAGTTTACTCCATCATTTAACCCGCACATACTTGCGATCCATGATCCTAACACTCCATCCGAAAGGCAGCCCTTTCCATATTGATATTTTGGTCCTTCTTTTTCGAGAAGTTCGATTGCTTCTTTTGAATATTCACCACCAAAAGATTTTTTAGCTTCTTCCGCCGGGCTCGGTGCATTTAAACCAGTGAATTGTATTTTTTGAATGAAATATTCTCCATCAAACAACTCACTCTCCATGATTTTTTTGCCGTTTTCTGCAAGTGTTTCATAAAGTGATACATCATTATTCAAATTTTTTCCCATTTTAGTTATTGCCTGTAATGCACCTATATAAAAACTTGTATGCATTCCGTCGGCTCCCCAAAATTCTATATCATAAGTATTGTGATGAGGTTCTTCGATCACACCTTTATGACGTGGGTCCCATGTACGAATGCAATAGTCCATACTTGTTTTCACCATGGGGTACATTTTTTTCATCCATTCATAATCCCCGCTGATTCGCCATTCGCGGTATACTTTCATGATTCCACCCAACTGGCCGTCAGCAGCTGCATGAAAATTATGATCGGTTGCTTTTATCGGCAGCCGTGCCCTGAAGTTTTGATGGCCTTCAGTATTTTGATCTTCACAAAATTCAGTATGGCGCAAACTCCTTTCAAGAGCCGGAAACAAATGGGAGAATGCCTGCGCATAGTTCCATACATGCGTGCATGATCCGTGACAACATCCAAAATCATCACTGCATCCTTCCCAATTCCATAACCTGCCATCATACTGACGAAGCACGGTCGGAGATTTTAAAATAGTAAGATTCGCCGCTACTACTTCTATTACTTCAGTTGGTAAAGTGCTTGAATAAAATGCATCTTTGAAAGCTATTGTTTTTTCATGCAGGTCATCATAATGTTGAAGCCAGTAATCCGACACTTCATTTATATTATTAAACCTGCTGCTATACCATGGTTTGAAAAATGGCCCGTCAAAATTTTTATCATACTTATCAAGGTTCAATACATCAGGAGAAGTGCAACAACCCGAGGTCGGATCACAATTTTCTTTTGGTTCACCGGCAGCGCCTGCAGTAAGATCAGAATCCGGTGTATACCACGTCATCATTATTGTTATGATCCTTTCTTTTCCTGCTCCAAGATTAAATGGTATATACAAAGAAGCACCCGGTGCACCTGATTCAACCGGGTCTGCACTTTTTGTCTCTCCATTGTTGATTGTATTCCATGCCATGGTTAAGGGATCCCACCATCCGCCACGAAACCAACAATAGTCAATAATAACATTATCATCATTTGTAAAGACTGCAAAATCACTCTTCAATGAAGGATTTTTATTAGTTCCCGCTTCCGATAAAACAAAACCGTTTTTTATTTTAGTGATCGAATTCTTACCGTCATCGACGCTTAAAAAATTTTTTGTATTGAAAGAGAATATGGCATCAACATTTTTATTGGATGTGTTTGCGATTTTATATTCTATTGCGGCAACAGGCAAACTTGAGTTCTCATCATCTGTTGGTATAAAGGGACTCCATCCAGTTATTTGTGCACGAACGGGAAGCTCCGGATCTAAGAGATCAATTATTGCAAAAGGAAATCGTGCATTGAAAACTGCTTCTTTAAACCGAGGCAAACCAGCTGTTGATCCACCCAATCCGTTTCCTGCATCGCGAAGACCAAACTTTTTCCAATCGGGAACAGGACCTTCCAATAACTTAGCGCCGTTTTTTAAACCCTTTACTGAAATAGCCGCAAACATTTCAGGTTCATTAAAAATTTCTGGTTTATTCCTTATCGACATATGAGAAACAGCACCCGTTCCTTCTATGCAAAACATTCCCGCACCAATACCGCCGAGCGGGAAAGCAATTCTATTTAGATATTCGCCTGTATAAGGACCATTATAATGATGCGCCGATAGAAATTGATCTCGTTCATTTTTATTACTTGCTTTCCTTTCGTCTGAAGAAAGGATTGAAGAAGGTGCCAACCCGGCACTGATAGTACCTATACCAATGTTTTTAATAAATTTTCTCCGGTTAGTAGATGACATGCAATTAGTTTTTGTGAATAAGAAAATGATAAATCTGTATTATTCAACGGGAGATTAAAGTCTAAGTAAATTTAAAAAAACAATTAAACCATCTTTTTATTTTTTTCTGCTACTAATTTCTTGTCTTTTAGCGGACATTTACGCTTTATTAGAGTAATCGTTTCTCATAACTGGAAGGGGTAATCTGTATCACCCCTTTATGTTTTATTTTAAAGTAAATTAGCTTTTATGTTGTTCAAAGCATTTCTTCCGTTCATCTCATTTCTTTTGCTAAGTTGCAAAAAAAGTGGGGGAGGCGACCCGCAACCCGTGCCGACCGATCCGTCAATTTCAATAGCAGATGTAAATATGTTTGAAGGTAATAGTGGCACGACGACTTTTCAATTTACCGTTACGCTGAGCAAAGCTTCTACGCAAACTGTTTCAGTTAATTATTCAACGGCTGACGCTACTGCAAAAAGTGGCGAGGACTATACAGCCGTTGCTAACCAGACAATCGCCTTTCAGCCAAGTGAAACATCAAAGACAATTTCAATAGACGTAATGACTGATGACATAGAGGAAGGCGATGATCAGTTTGATGTTGTTCTTTCAAATCCAACAAATGCTACAATAGATAAATCAACAGCAATAGGCACCATTCGAAACGATGATTCCAAAGCGAAATTCAACGACACAGGTTATGAGGCTCCGACTTCTTATTCCGGTTATTCATTGGCGTGGAGTGATGAATTTAACGGAACTGCTTTAGACGAGACTTCATGGAGTTTCGAAACGGGAAACAGTGGCTGGGGAAATAATGAACTGGAAAATTATACCAGCCGCAGTAATAATTTAACGCTGCAGGATGGTAAACTGGTTATTCATGCATTGAAAGAAAATTATGGCGGTTCATCATATACATCGGCAAGAATAAAAACGCAGGGAAAAAAAGAATTTAAGTTTGGCCGTATCGATATACGTGCTATTCTGCCAAAGGGTAAAGGTGTTTGGCCTGCGCTTTGGATGTTGGGAAGTAACATTAACAGTGCCGGTTGGCCCGCTTGCGGAGAAACAGATATCATGGAACTTTTAGGCCAGGAGCCTGCAAAGATCTATGGAACCTTGCACTATGGCACTTCTCCTTCCGATCATGGATCAAAAGGAACTAATTATACACTGAGTTCCGGAAATTTTTCCGATCAGTTTCATGTATTCTCATTGGAATGGAAACAGGATCAAATAAAAATTCTTGTAGACAATAATTTATATCTGACCGTTAACAATACTGATATTGGTTCTTACAGTTATCCTTTTAATGCACCATTCTTTTTTATTTTTAATGTTGCTGTGGGAGGTACCTGGCCGGGTAGCCCTGACGCATCAACTTATTTTCCTCAATGGATGATCGTGGATTATGTAAGGGTATATCAATAATTAACCAATTAATAGAGTTTAATTAAATACTTTACGGACAATATGAAAACAAAAAAGAGATTCTTTATATTTTTCTTACCTGCCCTGCTTTCTCTATCGTTCATTCTTTGTAAAAAAAATGTAAACCCCGACAATTCAGGTGGTGGCCCGCAACCGCCTACAGACACAAGCACCACACCGGTATCTTCTGACGTTGGTTTTTGGCTGACGACAACAGATCAAAAAAATCTTTTTAAAAAGCAAAATGTAGCACTTAATTGGGGAACTGTTAGTAATAGCTATCCAACAATTACTGTAGATGCATCGCAAACTTATCAATCAATAGATGGATTCGGTTTTGCACTAACAGGGGGCAGTGCAGATGTATTAAAGAGTATGGGTTCATCTGAAAGAACTAATTTATTAAAAGAACTTTTTGGAACGGATAGCGCGGATATTGGAATAAGTTATTTGCGCATCAGCATCGGAGCTTCCGATCTGAGTGTTTCCGTTTTTTCTTATGATGATGTTCAATCCGGCCAAACAGATACTTTATTACAACATTTTAGTTTGGGTGTAGATACAATAAACTTAATTCCTGTTCTGAAAGAAATTTTAGCGATCAATCCAACTATAAGAATATTGGGTTCACCATGGTCGCCGCCTGTTTGGATGAAAACAAATAGTAATTCGGTAGGCGGTAGCCTGTTGCCAGAATATTATAGGGTATATGCCAACTATTTTGTTAAGTATATACAGGCTATGCAAGACAAAGGAATTGCCATTGATGCCATCACAGTACAAAATGAACCTTTATATGGTGGTAACAACCCGAGTATGTTAATGTCTGCTGCAGAAGAACGTGATTTTATAAAAAATGATCTGGGTCCTGCATTTCATGACGCTGGAATTACAACAAAGATTTTTATATACGATCATAATTGCGACAGGCCCGATTATCCATTGGATATTTTACAGGATGATTCAGCAAAACAATATGTAGATGGTTCTGCTTTTCATTTATACGGCGGTGACATCAGCGCATTGAGTACATTACACAATTCACATCCGGATAAAAATGTTTATTTCACAGAACAATATACTTCCTCAACAGGTGACTTTGGCGGTGACCTGCAATGGCATTTGAAGAATATAGTGATCGGTTCCACACGCAACTGGAGTAAAAATGCATTGGAATGGAATCTTGCAAATAATCCCTATTATGGTCCTCATACAAATGGCGGATGCACTACATGCAAAGGCGCGGTGACGATTGGAGCAAATGTAACAAGAAATGTAGGCTACTATATTATTGCTCATGCTTCAAAATTTGTCCGGCCGGGTTCGGTAAGAATTCAAAGTAATATTCCGGGTAGTCTGCAAAACGTAGCTTTTGTTACACCCGCAGGAAAGAAAGTATTGATCGTTGAGAATGACGGGCTCACTTCGCTGCAATTTAATATTAACTTTCAGAACAAAACGGTTACCACAAGCCTTGATGCCGGCGCAGTTGGTACTTATGTTTGGTAATATCTGGAGTAATTACTACCAGGCTCTGCAAAAAACCTTAAACACTCCGGGTACAATAATTGTTCTTCATATATAGATCAAACAAATCTTTGTTATGGAAAAATATCTTGAAGGCAAAACAGCAATTGTTACCGGTGCAGGTTCAGGTATTGGTGCTGCGACCGCAGTATTGTTTGCGCAAGTTGGTGCACAAGTGGTATTGTCTGACATTAATGAAAAAGGCGGAAATGAAATCCTGAAACAAATTGAATCTTAAAAGGATCTGCATTTTTTATAAAAGCCGATGTCGGCAATGCGAATGATTGTAAAGATTTGGTTGATCAAACCATCAATAAATTTGGCAAGCTTGATATTGCATTTAATAATGCAGGTATAGGAGGTGAGCAAAATCCGGTTGCTGAAATGAGCATTGAAGGATGGAATAAAGTGATCGATGTTAACTTAAATAGTGTTTTTTATTGCATGAAATATGAAATAGCTGCTATGCTAAAAAATGGCAGTGGTTCCATTGTAAATATGTCTTCTATTTTGGGACAGGTAGGCTTTGCAAATTCTGCCGCATATGTAGCCGCCAAGCATGGTGTAGTAGGACTAACCCGAACTGCAGCACTTGAATTCTCATCAAAGAATATTCGAATTAATGCTGTAGGGCCTGCTTTTATTGACACACCATTATTATCAGCGTTGGATGAACAAACGAAACAATTTCTTGTAAAAGTACACCCCATCGGCAGGTTGGGAAAAGCTGAAGAAGTGGCCGAATTGGTTGCGTGGCTAAGCTCCGATAAAGCCTCTTTCGCCACCGGAGCTTATTATCCTTTGGATGGCGGCTATCTTGCTCAGTAAAAATATTTCAGACCATATTTCCAATAATTGTTTCCCCGGAAAATTTAATTACATTTAAAGGCCGATTCCATCTAACCAGTTATCCTTTCCGCACGTTGAAAACAGTTTGTAATCTATTCCGATAGACGGACCAGGTGCATTACATTAATTTAACATCAGCATGATTGAGGAAGCAACCCGTATAACAGAGCTTGAAAAGTTATTGGCAGAACGCACTGCCGAACTGAACCAACGCGCAGAGGAATTGTCATTGATCAACAGTGTTCAGCGGGCTTTGGTGAATCAAATGGACATGCAGGCCATTTATGATCTTGTAGGTGATCATATTCGTGACACTTTTGATGCACAGGCCGTTATCATAGCTACGTTTGATCATGAAGCAGGTGAAGAGCATTTCGGATATGCTATTGAGAAAGGGGAAAGATTCCATCTGAAGCCCAGGCAGTATGATAAATTGAGACAAAGTCTTATTGATACAAAACAGAAGATACTTATTAATGAAAATTTTGAAGAAGCTTATCGCCAATTTGGGCTGAGAGTGCTTCCTGGTTCGGATTTTCCCAAATCAGCTTTATTTGTTCCCCTTACCATTAGCGAAAAAGTTACAGGTTATGTTAGTCTGCAAAATGTAGATAAAGAAAATGTTTTTACCGAAGCTGATGTTCGCTTAATGGAAACATTGGCCAACAGCATGAGTACCGCATTGGAGAATGCCCGCCTGCTGAAAGAAACCGAACAAAGAACTACTGAATTGGCTGTGATAAACAGCGTGCAGGAAGCGCTGGCAAAGGAAATGGATATCCAGGCAATTTATGATCTGGTTGGCAACCGTATCCGTGAACTTTTTGATGCACAGGTAGTGGGCATTGCCACTTTCGATCATAAAACAGAAACAGAGCATATTCATTATCTCATTGAAAAGGGTGAACGCTATTATCCCGTTCCGCGGCCGCTGAATATTTTAAGAAAGCATCTTATTGCAACAAGGGAAAAAGTATTGATCAATAAGAATTTTGATGACGTAGCTGCCACATTCGGAATGAAAAAAGTTCCGGGCACTGAACAACCCAAATCGGCTTTGTATGTTCCATTGGTGATTGGAGACAGGGTTACGGGCTACATGAGCCTGCAGAATATTGATAAAGAAAATGCTTTCAGTGATTCCGATGTGAGGTTGATGGAAACTTTAGCTAACAGTATGGGAGTGGCTTTGGAAAATGCAAGGCTCTTTGATGAAACCACCCGCTTATTGAAAGAAACAGAACAGCAAAAAGCAGAACTGGGTGTGATAAACAGTGTGCAGGAAGGTTTGGCAAAAGAGCTGGATATGCAGGCCATTTATGATCTTGTCGGTAACAGGATCAGGGAACTGTTCAATGCGCAGGCAGTTATGATTGTCACTTTTGATCATGAAACCGCTACAGAACATTTCAAGTACCTAATCGAAGATGGGCAAAGATTTTATTTACCTCCTCGCCCCTACGATAAATTAAGACAGCACCTGATAGTCACACGACAGAAAATAGTTATCAATACAAATTATGCAGAAGCCTATGCCCGATTTGGTTTGAAAATACTTCCCGGTACAAAAATGACAAAATCTGGTGTCTTTGTACCCCTTATCATCGGTGACAAAGTAAATAGCTACATCAGTTTGCAGAATATGGAAATTGAAAACGCTTTCAGTGAATCAGATATTCGTTTATTAGAAACATTGGCAAACAGCATGAGTGTAGCATTGGAAAATGCAAGGCTCTTTGATGAAACTAATCGTTTATTAAAAGAAACAGAACAACGAACAGCGGAACTGGCAGTGATCAATAGCGTGCAGGAAGGCCTGGCCCGCGAACTGGATATGAAAGCCATTTATGAATTGGTTGGAAACAAGATCCGTGAAGTATTCGATGCCCAGGCAGTTATCATTGCAACTTTCGATCATGACAGAGGAACAGAGAAATTCAATTATCTCATTGAAAAAGGTGAACGATATTATCCTGAAGCAAGGCGTTATGATAAGCTGCGTTACGAGCTTATCATGACCAAGCAAAAAATTCTCATCAATAGTAATGTAGAAGAAGCATTTGCGGAATTTGGGCTCAAGATTGTCAAAGGCACTGATATGCCAAAATCAATATTATGTGTTCCATTGATAGTTGGCAATAAGGTGACCAGCTATGTGAGCCTGCAAAACCTGGATAAAGAAAATGCTTTTAGCGATTCAGACGTTCGGCTGTTGGAAACGTTGGCCAACAGCATGAGTGTGGCATTGGAAAATGCAAGACTTTTTGATGAAACCAATCGCTTGCTGAAAGAAACTGAACAACGTACTTCCGAATTAGCGGTGATCAACAGCGTACAGGAGGGGCTGGTGGCTCAAATGGATATGCAATCTATTTACGACCTCGTGGGTGAAAAGATCCGTAACATTTTTAATGCGCAGATAGTTGACATCGTGACCTATGATAAAATGAAGAACCAAATCGAAGACCGCTACGCATACGAGAAAGGAGATCGGACATTATTAGGAGCAAGGGAGCCAAAAGGTTTTAGAAAACACATCATCAATTCAAAACAGGCATTGCTCATTAACCGGGATGTAGAAACTAAAATGAAGGAGTACGATAATGAAGTGATAATAGGTGGAGTGACCAAATCAAATCTTTTTGTTCCACTGATTTTAAGAGGTGAAGTAAATGGAATTATCAGTTTGCAGAATACTGACCAGGAAGATGCATTCTCTGATTCAGATGTCAGCTTATTAACTACACTTGCCAATAGCATGAGTGTCGCACTCGAAAGTGCTTCTCTCTTTCATGAGACCAATCGTCTGCTGAAAGAAACTGAACAACGTACGGCTGAACTGGGTATCATCAATAGTGTGCAGGAAGGCTTGGCTAAAGAACTCGATATACAGGGTATTTATGAATTGATCGGAGAAAAAATGAGGGAGATATTCAATGCGCAGGTATTCGATATAGTTACCTATGATAAAAAGACACAGCTCATTGAAGATCGTTATACTTACGAAAAAGGTGATCGCACTTTATTAGGGCCAAGACCACTGAAAGGATTCCGGAAACATGTCTTTGAAACGGCAAGACCGCTTGTTATTAATAAAGACCTCGATCAGCAAAGAGCTAAGTACGACCAGGCTGTCATAGTAGGCGAAGGTGCAAAATCAATTGTATTGGTTCCTATGATCACCGGTGGTGAAGTTACCGGTGTTATAAGTTTACAAAACCTTGACCAGGAAAATGCTTTTTCGGATTCTGATGTAAACCTGCTTACCACATTGGCAAATAGTATGACGGTGGCATTGGCAAATGCAAGGCTCTTTGATGAGACCACTCGTTTGCTAAAAGAAACGGAACAACGTACGGCAGAGCTTGCGGTGATCAACAGTGTACAGGAAGGTTTGGCAAAAGAGCTGGACATGAATGCCATTTATAATATGGTAGGAGAAAGGATCCGCAACCTTTTTGATGCGCAGATTGTTGGCATTTCAACTTTTAATCTTGAAGAACAAACAGAAGAATTTAAATACATAATTGAAAAAGGAAAACGGTTTTATCCTAAACCCAGGCCATTGGGCAAGCTTAGACTTCATTTGATCCAATCAAAAAAGAAAATTGTGATCAATAAACTGGAAGAAGGCTATGCATGGTTTGGGACAGAAGTAGTGCCGGGTACAGAACCGGTTAAATCAGCAGTATTTGTCCCGCTGATGATCGGAGATAAAATTACCAGTTATGTTACCCTTCAGAATATAGATAAAGAACATGCATTCACCGAGGCACACATCAGGCTGTTAGAAACATTGGCTAATAGCATGAGCGTAGCGTTGGAAAATGCACGACTCTTTGATGAAACCAACCGCTTATTAAAAGAAACCGAACAACGCAAATCTGAGCTGGCTGTTATCAACAGTGTGCAGGAAGGCCTGGTAGCGCAAATGGATATGGATTCAATTTATGAATTGGTGGGAGAAAAGATCCGAAAAATTTTCAAAGCTCAGGTTGTTGATATTGTGACCTATGATAAAACGAAGAACCTGATCGAGGATAAATACTCTTATGAAAAAGGCGATAGAACATTAGTGGAGGCAAGAGAACCCAAAGGTTTCAGGAAACATGTGATTGAAACCGGAGAACTATTATTGCATAATCATAATGTAGAGCAAGCTATGAGAGATTTTGGTAACGAGGTCCTGATAGGAGAAACGCCAAAATCACAGATATATGTGCCGATGATTGCTGCAGGTGAAGTTACCGGGATTATAAGTCTGCAAAATCTCGATCATGAAAATGCATTTTCTAATTCGGATGTAAGCCTGATAACAACGTTAGTCAACAGTATGAGTGTGGCATTGGAGAATGCAAGACTCTTTGACGAGACTAATCGTTTATTAAAAGAAACTGAACAACGTACTGCTGAGCTGGCTGTGATAAATAGTATCCAGGAAGGTCTCGCAAAAGAGCTGGACATGCAGGGAATTTATGATCTTGTTGGCGACCGGGTTCAAAAACTTTTTCATACACATGCTGTAGTTATTGCCAGTTTTGATCTTGTCGATAGGGTAGAGCATTTCAATTACGTATTTGAACACCAAGAAAAATATAAGATAGATTCACGACCCATTAATAGTTTGCGCCAGCTTCTAATTGATAAAAAACAAACCATATATATAAGTTCTGAAGCAAAGGCAAAAAATGAATACGGCATTACAGCTATCGGTGATACTAAAATGCCCAAATCGCTAATGTTTGTTCCTCTTCTCAGTGGAAATACCATCAAAGGTTATATAAGTATTCAGAATATTGATAAAGAAAATGCATTTGATGAATCGGACATCAGACTACTTGAAACATTGACCAATAGCATGAGTGTGGCATTGGAAAATGCAAGACTCTTTGATGAAACGAATCGTCTGTTAAAAGAAACAGAACAAAGAACTGCTGAACTAGCTGTAATTAATAGTGTGCAGGAAGGTTTGGCAAAAGAGCTGGATATACAGGGAATTTATGAATTGGTCGGCGACCGGCTTTGCAGTTTATTCCCCGACACTCAAACGTTGGTGATTCGTACGTTTAATCATGAAACAGAGATTGAGAATTTTCATTATGCTATTGAAAAAGGAGTTCGATTCCCGATAGATGCACGGCCATTCAATTGGAGCAGCAAGGAACTTGTATCAAGCAAAAAGCCGTTGGACATAAGAGAAAACTATTTAGAAACGGCAAAACTACATGGCGGAACCGGTGTTACAAAAGGTCAGCCTCCAAAGTCTGCTGTATTTGTGCCTATGATAGTGGGTGATATCGTAAGGGGTTCTATCAGCCTTCAGAATATAGATAAAGAACATGCATTTACAGATTCTGATATAAGGCTGCTTACAACAATTACCAATAGTATGAGTGTGGCGCTGGAGAATGCAAGATTGTTTGAAGAAACTACCCGGCTGTTAAAAGAAACCGAACAACGAACAGGAGAGTTAGCCGTTATCAACAGTGTACAGGAAGGACTCGTAAGAGAAATGGACATGCAGGCAATCTATGTAACAGTAGGCGATCGCCTTTGTAATTTGTTCAACATACAAACTGTTGTTATCAGGACTTTTGATTATGAAAGCGGGTTGGAACACTGGCAGTATGCAAAAGAAAAAGGAGAACGACAATATGTTCAGCCACGCCCCTTCAATTGGAATAGTAAGGTGTTAATCGATACACAAAAGCCGCTTGATATAAAAAAGGATTATATAAAAGTTTCAAAGCAACATGGAGGCACTGGCGTCACTACCGGTCAGCCACCTAAATCCGCGTTGTTTGTTCCTATGATTGTTGGTGATGTAGTAAAGGGTTCTGTGAGTTTACAGAATGTAGATATAGAAAACGCCTTCAGTGATTCTGATATCAGGTTACTTACAACACTTACAAATAGTATGAGTGTGGCATTAGAGAATGCCCGACTGTTTGATGAGACCACTCACTTGCTTGCCGAAGCAAAACAAAGAGCTACTGAATTAAGCACTGTAAATAGTATAAGCAGGGCATTGGCTTCACAGCTCAACCCTGATGATTTAATAAAACTAGTTGGTGACAAATTGAAAGATCTGTTCAAAGCGAATATAGTTTACCTCGCTTTATTGAATCCAAAAACAAAAATGATTCATTTCCCATATCAGTCTGGTGATGATATGGCTCCTATATTGTTGGGCGAAGGGCTTACTTCTAAAATTATTTTAACAGGCGAACCTCTTCTGATTAATAAAGATGTTCAGGAACTAAGGGCACAACTCGGTGTGCAGAGGATCGGGATACCGGCTGCCTCTTATCTTGGTGTGCCAATACCGGTAGGAGAAGAAATAATTGGCGTATTGAGTGTGCAAAGCACTGAGCATGAGAACAGCTTTAATGAAGATGACATGCGCCTGTTATCTACCATTGCCGCTTCTGTAGGAGTTGCCTTGCGTAATGCAACACTGTTTGAAGACGTGAAGCTGGCAAAAATGGAAGCAGAAGAAGCCACGAAAGCTGCTGAAAAAGCTAACGAAGCAAAGAGTGCATTCCTTTCTACTGTAAGCCATGAATTAAGAACACCACTCACTTCTGTTCTTGGCTTTGCAAAAATCATAAGGAAAAGATTGGACGAAAAAATATTTCCTATTGTTGATAAATCAGATGCTAAAACAGGAAAAACAATTAACCAGATTTCTGAAAATCTTGGTGTAGTCATTTCTGAAGGAGAACGGTTGACACATTTGATTAATGATGTACTTGACCTGGCGAAGATCGAAGCGGGTAAAATGGAATGGAACTTTGAAGATGTTTCCCTGACAGAAGTGGCAGAGAGAGCAATTGCTGCAACCACTTCTCTGTTTGAACAAAAAGATCTGAAGCTGGTTAAAAAAATTGATTCTGATCTACCGGATATTTCCGGTGACAGGGATAAGCTGATCCAGGTTATTATTAATCTTATTTCTAACTCTGTAAAGTTCACTGATGCCGGATCCGTAACCTGTAAAGTGTTCAAAGAAAAAAATGAGATCATTGTAAGTGTTAGTGATACAGGCATAGGTATCGCACCCGAAGATCATGCGGCAGTATTTGAGCAATTCAAGCAGGTGGGTGGTGATACACTGACTGATAAACCGAAAGGAACCGGGTTGGGATTACCTATCTGTAAAGAAATTGTTGAACATCATGGTGGTCGCATCTGGCTGGAAAGTAAAGCAGGACAAGGGAGCACTTTTTCTTTCGCATTGCCGCTCACTAAATCAGCAAATGCAAAACCTGTACATCTTGATGACTTAGTGAAACAGCTAAAGGCACAAATGGCGCAATCCAAATTCAAGATAATTGGAAAAGATGCCACGATACTTGTTGTAGACGATGATGATTCCATTCGTTCATTGCTGCAACAGGAGCTTAGTGATGCCGGGTATTTAATAGAACAGGCTACCAATGGGAAAGAAGCATTAGAATCGATTCGTAAAAACAAACCTGACCTCATTATCCTCGATGTAATGATGCCTGAGATGAACGGATTTGATGTGGCAGCTATTCTTAAGAACGATCCGCAGACAATGGATATTCCAATCATTGTTTTATCCGTTGTGCAGGACAAAGCAAGAGGTTACCGCATTGGTGTTGACAGGTATTTGACCAAACCGATCAATACAACAGAATTATTTGCTGAAGTAGGTTCGTTACTGGAACAAGGCAAATCAAAGAAAAAAGTAATGGTGGTGGATGAGGACAGTGCGGCGGTCCGTTCATTAACAGATGTGTTGAAGGCTAAGGGCTATCATGTTGTTGAATCGGATGGAAAAGAACTGGTTCAAAAAGCTATATCCGCGCAACCAGATATCATTATCCTGAATTCTGTCCTTTCAGATAAACAGGAAATCGTTCAATCACTGCGGTTTGAAAAGGGGCTTGAAAATGTATTGTTTTTGATTTATCAATAAATAAAAAATATTTCACTAAAATTGGCAATAGAAAAATTTAAAAGATGGAACAAAAACTTTTGATTGTAGATGATGAGGCACATATCCGGATGCTAATTGGACAAACACTGGAAGAACTGGAAGATGAAGGAGTGAATTTTTTTACCGCCGAAAATGGTGAACAGGCTCTGGAAATTATTCAAGCCGAAAAGCCACAACTTGTTTTCCTGGATGTAATGATGCCAAAAATGAATGGTATGGAAGTTTGTCGTCGTGTAAAAAAAGAACTGGGGTTAAATGACGTGTTCATTGTTTTGTTAACGGCAAAAGGGCAGGAACTTGACAGGCAGAAAGGACAGGAAGTAGGCGCTGATGTGTACATGACCAAACCATTTGACCCCGAAGTGCTTCTTTCTAAAGCGAAGCAGGTATTGAAAATGGATTAATTAGTATAAAATGATTCTGGTCTTCAATCTGTCATGTCGAGAATAAGCTTAAAAAATATTGTAGGGAAAAAAAGCGAGATAAATGCAGATATAATTGCATTCATCAAAGAATTGAATGTAGAAATATGGATTGAAGATGAGAATGGAAAAGTGCTGATGGGTGACCCGGGAAATGATTCCTCATCTTTTCCTGTTATGCTGAATGGCGAAAAACTGGGTTGGGTAAAAGGTCATGAAAGAGGAATCATCATTGCCAATCTTCTTTCTCATTTGGCGGCAAAAGAGGCAGAGAAGAAAAGTTTAGGTACTGAAGTACTTAATCTTTACCAGGAGATCAATGTGATCTTTAATTTCTCTGATAAGCTAAGCCAGACTATAGATGCCGAAGTAATTGCCCGCCTTGCGCTGGACCAGGGCATGCATTCTATTCACTCTCATAGCGGCATTATTGTTTTGTGGAATGATGACAAAGGTCAATTGGAAATTCCTGCTATTTCGGATGAACTTCTTTTTAATAAAGAGAAAATTAAAAAGAACGTTTCACTTCTGTTCAAAATTGGTTTTAGTGGTCAATCAGAAATTATTAATGACATTGCTATTTTAAAAGAAAAAGGAATTATTGACGACAGTGTGAAGTCACTGATGTACGCGGCGATGAAAGTTAAGCACCGCATCATGGGAGCTATCATAATGGCGGGCACAAGCCCGGATCAGTTTTCGGCTGCAAACCTAAAATTACTTATTACTCTTGCTTTACAATCTTCGGCGGCTATTGAAAGTGCTATGCTGTATGAAAAGAACATTCGGGAAGTGAAGGAAAGAGAAGAAGCTATTTTGCGTATTCATGAAGTCACCAAAAAATTTGTGCCTAATGAATTCATCCGCTCATTGGGAAAAGAAGCTATCACAGATGTGAAATTGGGCGACCAGGTAGAAAAAATCGTCACTGTACTGTTTACGGATATCAGGGATTTTACAGCGCTCTCAGAAAAAATGACTCCTGAAGAAAACTTTCATTTTGTTTCTTCATTTAATGGCAGGCTTGGTCCTATAATAAGATCGAACCACGGGTTTATCAACCAGTACCTTGGTGATTCTATCATGGCCATTTTTCCTGAAAGTCCTGATGATGCGCTCAATGCCGCCATCAATATGCAAAAGGAAGTTCATGAAATAAACAGGGAGAGAATTGCAAAAGGATTACCTGCAATTAAAGCAGGTATTGGCATGCATACCGGTCCGCTTATCATGGGGATTACCGGTGATGAATTCAGAATGGATGCTGCCACTATTTCCGATACCGTAAATACGGCTTCAAGAATTGAAAGTCTTACCAAATATTATAAATCTCCTCTTTTATTAAGCCAGGATACACAGCAACGTATCAACGGCAATTATAAATTTCATTTGCGACAGTTGGGAACTGTCCGTTTAAAAGGAAAAAATAATCTTCTGAATATTGTTGAGTGCATCAATGGATTTGACAAAGGGCAATTTGAAAAAAAATTGTCAACGCTCTCTTCTTTTAACGATGCAATGAGTTACTATCACGAGCAGCGATTTGAAAATGCAATCTCTCTTTTCCAGGAAATTTTGACTACCGATCCTGAAGATCAAACAATAAAATTGTTTATGGAAAATGCTTCCAGGTACCTGCAGGATGGAATACCCCAAAACTGGTCGGGTGTAGAAGAAATGTTAAGTAAATAAACACCATCTGTTTTAAAACTGCCCTCGTTTTTAGCTCTGTTCTAATTGCCCATTATCATTTGCAGATATGAGAAAGGTCACCGGATATTTCTTTTTATAAGATTATAATTGTTTAGGGCTTTCAAAATTTTCACGGGACATGTCATGGCTTAAAAATATAAAACGGGCTGAACAAGTATTGCTGTCCCCAGGACTGCGAAACAGGTATCCCGTGTCAGAAAAAAAAGAGCCGGAAGTCGATGATCTTTTTTTGCAATTATTAAAAAATTATCCTGACGGATCGATAAGCATTATTGATAAAGATTTCAATTTTATTTATACTGATGGCGAGTTATATAAACAGTTGCGGGTTTCACCCGCTGAATTAATCGGAAGAAAAATTTTTTCCGTTTTTCCTTATTCTCTAAATGAAAAAATTCAATCTGAACTCTCTGAAGTTTTCCTTGGAAAAATTATTTCCGGCTTCGAGCTGCCGGGTTGTAGCCTGGCCGGCAACAGTTATGCAATCGAGGCTTTTCCATTGGTGAAAAAAAACAATAAGATTCATAACATAGGTATAATTATCAGCAATATTACCAAACTGAAGGAAGCCGAAGAGAAGTTAATAAAAGCGCTGGAGAAGGAAAGGGAGCTTGGGGAACTCAAATCAAGATTTGTGTCAACGGCGTCGCATGAATTCAGAACTCCTTTGAGCACCGTTCTTTCTTCTGCGTATTTACTTTCTAAATATGTGACAACGGAAGAACAGCCAAAACGGGAAAGACATCTTGAAAGAATTATTTCATCTGTGAATGCTCTTACGGATATTCTTAACGATTTTCTTTCGCTTGGTAAAATTGAAGAAGGTAAAATTTCCGTACGCCCGTCGGAGATCAACACCACGGAGTTTATTTATACTATAATCAATGAAATGAAGCCGGTGCTTAAACAGGACCAGGAGATCGTATACAGTCACTCCGGCGATGAAACCGTTCTGCTGGACAAAGGCTTGCTAAAACATATTGTTTTGAATCTTTTGTCAAATGCAATAAAATTTTCTCATGAAAATTCTGTGATTGAGATCTTGACAAAAAGAAACGGTTCATTTATTTTATCTGTAAAAGATCATGGCATTGGTATATCTGCTGAGGATCAGAAACATCTTTTCGAACGTTTCTTCCGAGGGGCTAATGCAACAAATATCCAGGGAACGGGACTTGGATTGCATATCGTTGACAGGTATGTAGAATTATTGAATGGAAAAGTACACTTTGAGAGCGAACTGGATAGAGGAACTACAGTTATTGTAACTTTTGTAACCAGCCAACCCGATGATTGATGAAGTTACTCCGGAAATTAATTTCTTTCTTATAAAACATACTATCATGAAGAAGATTTTGTTGATAGAGGATAACGACGATGTTCGCAATAACACAGCGGAAATACTGGAACTTGCCAGTTACAAAGTCTCAACTGCCGGTAATGGAAAAGCAGGCGTGGAAATGGCATTAAAGGAAAAACCTGATTTGATTATTTGCGATATAATGATGCCGGTTTTGGATGGGTATGGTGTGCTATACTCTCTTCAGCGAAACGAGGAAACGATGAATACTCCTTTTATTTTCCTTACCGCAAAAACGGAAAAATCAGATATTCGAAAAGGAATGGAATCCGGAGCAGATGACTACATCACTAAACCATTTTCGGGAACTGAACTTTTAAATGCTGTAGAAAGTCGTTTGAAAAAATTGGAGCTTTTAAAACACCAATACTCTTTGCAACCAAACCAAAGTAAGGAAACAAGTGGTGATATGATCAGGCGATTGATCGAAGGAAGAAATACAAATAAGTACAAGAAAAAACAAGTGATTTATTTTGAAGGGAATCGACCGTCCCGCTTGTTTTACATTGTATCCGGCAAAGTAAAAACGTATAAAACAAATGATGACGGTAAGGAGCTGGTTGTTGAGTTATTTAGCAAAGGCGATTTTTTAGGATATACTCCCTTATTGGAAGGAACAAATTATAAAAAAACCGGGGAAGCAATAGAAGAGACAGAATTGGCCATTATACCTAAAGACGATTTTGATGAATTGATAAACTCAAGTCACGAGGTAGCCAGAACCTTCATCAAATTACTGGCAAAAAATGTTCGTGAAAAAGAAGAACACTTGTTGGGGTTGGCATATAATTCCCTTCGAAAAAAAGTGGCGACTGCATTACTTACGCTGGAGGATAAATATAACCCCGAGCTAAAAGAAAATTTTTCCATAGATATAAGCCGGGAAAATCTTGCAACAATTGCCGGCACGGCAACTGAATCGCTGATCAGGACGCTGGCCGACTTTAAAAGTGAACATATTATTGATATGGAACACGGGCATATCGTTTTGCGCAACAAAGCAAGGCTTCAAAATATGTTCAACTGAAGACTGGGCACTGAACCACCTGACCTGAATCATTGATTTTTTTGACAAGTATCATTCTTTTCATTCGACCGCCAGGGTTAGTTTTGGCGCATAAGTTTATAGTATGAAGCGAAACAACCAGTGTATCAATTCTGAAAGCCCGCAGCCTGTTAAATTGTTATCAGCAGGAAAAGTTATCCAGCAAGTAGCCGATATAAAAGTGTCAAAAAATGAAGTGAAGAAAGCCCAACCGGTTTTTTATACAAAGCCTATTCATAAGGCAAGGAAGTATGATTTTCTGTAAAAGCCTACTCCGGCTGATATTCTATTTTGGTATCGGGTAAGTGAGTTATCTGTAAAAGTTCTGTTCAGGAAAATTATCAAGGAAGCTATTAAAATTGCTTTTTAGTTTTTCGAAATGATCGTCTAAAATTTTTATTTCATTCTTTAATTTTTTTTGCAGGCTGTGTGCTTCTTTGCCGTTGTGGTTGTTCCTGGCAATATTTTCCTGTATAAATTTTTCCAGCTCGGCAACATCAAACCACATTAATCTGAAGGCTTCATCCTGCTGCAAAAATTGATTTTGATATTGTTCCGCTATTTCCAGGAAATTTTCATCTCTTGCTTCGCATTTTAATGTTTCTACTAATTTATTTTTTTGAAAAGTATTTTCCTGCTGAAGAAATGCAAGTGTCTTTTTCCATGAGTCTACTTCATCCGCCAGTTTAGCATTACTTCCTTCCATAGGTGCACTCCTTGTTTTTTATTGTGTATTGATTCATCTGTGTTGTGGTTTTTCGGGGCACATTTGTACGCGGTAGAGCGTTTGTCATTGGGAGTTGATCGGTCGAATCGATTTGTAAAATGGTTGTCTCACGGACTTTGAGTGAATCTTGCTCTTCGGAATTATTATCTGAAATAGAAAACAGAATACTGATATACAGAACCAACCGTGCCACCGATATTTCAGAATGAAGTTTCACGTTCTTTTGGAAAAATTTATGAGATCGGCAGACATTGGTTTATTTTAATTTTGTTCTTCTATTTCAAAGCACAGCTTTACCGTTACCCGGTATTCATCAATTTTGTTATTTTTTACCAAAGCGCTGTGATCCTGTACATATACAGAGCGAATATTTTTCAAAGTTTTCGAAGCTTCGTCTACCGCCTTCTGTGCTGCATGTTCCCAACTTATGGGTGACTGAGCCATCAATTCAAGAACCTTTAAGAGTGCCATACAATTTCAGTTTAAAGATCATTAAAATCAAATGCAAAATATTTTAAGAATGCCAGTCATTCAATGATAAGCATCAATGAAAAAGCCAATGTTCATCAGTGAAGGGTAGTGCATGAGCTTCATGATGACTAACAGAAATAATGATGACTGCAATCATTGCTTCAGCCGGTGTACAACATTTAACTTTGTGCCAGTTTCAATTCAGACCAGGTCGGTTAAGAAGGAAGTGGAGATGGCTGTTTAAAAGGCAGTAAACTACCCGGCCAAATACAGAATAAAAACTGTAGAACTTAACCAGGATGGGACTGAAGTGAATTGGGGTAATACAGAATAACAGTTGTAAAAGACTGTAAACTGTATTAACTGTGAAAGGCGGACTTGTAAAAGCCCGCCTTATTTTTTGTACCTATTGAATATCCTGTTATTTCAGATCGGCTGTAAATCCCTTTGACTAAAATAATTTTCATTGAGAAAGTTAATCTCTCCTGTATAACCCGATCAGTTCACCAAAGCCAAGAATATAGCCTTCCATGGCTTTTTCAAGATCAGCTTTTGTGGAACTAACCGGTAATTCCAGTTGACGATCCAGTGCATATACTTTGAAAAAGTAACGATGAGCTCCCTTGGGCGGGCAAGGCCCGGAATACATATTCTTTCCAAAATCAGTTATGCCTTGTACTCCCGGAGCATCATTTTCTTTCAGGTGATGTATAATGGGAACATTCCACATTACCCAGTGCACCCATGTTTCGACAGGGGCATCGGGATCATCTACAGTGATAGCAAGGCTTACCGCTCTTTTTGGAATATGATCAAAGTTCAATGAAGGGTTTACGTTCTTTCCATCACAGGTATAGCGGCGCGGTATTAAATCATTTTGTTTAAACAACGCCGAGCTGACATCAATTTTTTTATAAGTTATTACTGTCTCTTCTTCAAAAGCTAAAGAATGAAAATTCATACAAAATCTTTTTTAATGATTCATTAAATGTTTTGAAGTAGAATTGCTGCGATAAACTTATCGTTTAATAATTAAGGTAAATTTTCCCGGAAAGTGATTTATGTTTTTATAACCTGTTCAATACATTTTGCATTGCTTCTCTCACTTCGGTTGCAAATGTTTTGAGATCCAGATCGTCCACACTGTGCATGAGTTCTTCCGGGTTAACGATGGAAACCTCTGTTTCGCCGTCCTCATGTTCCTGTACTACCACGTTACAGGGAAGAAATACACCAAGTTTGTCTTCAGTAAGAATGGTTTCATATGCAAAATTTGGATTGCAGGCTCCAAGGATCAGGTAATTCCTGAATTCCTGGTTGATCTTTTTCTTAAATGTCTCCTTCAAATCAATCGTGGTAATAATTCCAAATCCTTCCTTTTTTAATTCTTCAGTTACTTTGTCAACTGCATTCGCAAACGGAACTGACAGTTTCTTGCTCAGATGATAATCTGTTGTCGTCATAGCCTGATATTTATAAAAATTTATACATTAACCGTTGACGTTATTTCGTCGGGCGGCAAATTGCTTTTTTCTGATTTCTTTTTGAGGCGTTTTTAAAACCTTTACCGCTGCTATTGCTGCGTTTTCAAAATCATTACTGTTCTTTTGTACAAATAAAGTATCTCCAAAAATGTCCAGCCTTATTTTGCATACTTTACTTTCCGGTTTTAATGAGTTGTCTTCCGTTAAGAAGATTTCAGCCCTTGATACTTTCTCACTCAAATGAGAGAGAGAAGATACCTTCTCTTTTTTCATCTCCACTTCCTGCTCACTTACTTTCAATTTCGGAGAATAAATTTCTATAGTCATGGTTTTAAAATTATTTTATTATGTGTTTTTAAAAAATGATGTGTGTCAGGGCAGAATATGATCCTCTAGACAATTATTAGTTGCAGGTGTTCCAGTATCTCGTGCAAGGTAGAAATGCCGTTCTTTCTCCACAAGACCTGCCCGTGATGAAGGATCAGAAGAGTTGGTACTGTTTGTACACTATACAACTCAGTCAGTGCCGGCTCTGTTTCTATATCTATACTTATAACTCTTATTCTTTCACCCAGCAATTCTTTTAACTCATGTAATACAGGAACCATCAACTTGCAGGGCTGGCACCACTCTGCAAGGAAGTTAACCACAACAGGAGTTTCGCCTTCCAAATATGATTCGTAGTTTCTTGTCATGTGATCTCCTAAGTGCGTTTCACAGTATAAAATAATTTTAATTAAACACCCCTCTTTACAGAAGGGTATTTAATCAATGCAATGCAATTAAAAAACAGGTACATCTTCTTCAACAAAGAGTTTGTTTTCAACCATCATTACACCGGGTGCTGCCCATGCTGCTTCTTCCGCATCTTCTTTTTCAGCCAGTGATCTTACACTCCCTTTCAATATCACTTTTGAACCCTTTGTTTCTACCTGGATACTTTCGGCATCAAGGGTGGCGCTGCGGTGAAATGCAGCTGTGATCTTTCTTTCTACATCGCCTATCCTTACTGTGGGTTTTACCGTGATAAAATTGTACACATCGCGAACACCCGGCAGATTTTCTATCGCGTCTTTAGCAGCTTTCCTTTGATATTCCCATTCTACATCACCTTCCAGAGTAACAATACCGTCTTCAACGCGAATTTTTATCCTGTCTTCTTTTACTGCCGTGTGAAGTTTCAATGCATTAAGAACGGTTTTGGCAATTTCGGAGTCTGCCTTTTTAAAAATTGGCGATACTCCAACCCGGATGTCAAGAGCAACTGCTTTAACACCATTGACTTTTTTAGCGGCTTTTTCTGCAATCATTTTTTTTGTATAAGTATCCACAATTCCCGAAAGGGTTACTACACCTTCTTTTGCTGCCACCCCTATTTCTGAAGCTGTCAATATGGGTTCCCAGCTTAGCTGATCCATTACATCTTTTTGAATCTGAGAATCAGTTTTCATATTAAGAAGTTTGGTTGAACAAAAATTTTTTTCAATCAAATCTATGCTTGAAGCGATAGTTAATCAATGCCGGCTATCAGCTTTAAAAATGACGACCATCAGCGCACGAGAGTTTTTAAATAATTGCAAGCCTAAAAGCTCCATTTGAAGCGGAAATAAATAACTTTTCCATAATTGCCATACAAACTGTTCTTTGGGCCAAAGAACAATTGCCCGCCGGTAAGTAGCTCTATTGTATTGGTTAAGGAAAAAATAAAAAAGGGTCCAATGAAAAATGAACCATCAGCTGGATCTATGATGCCGGCAAGATCGCCGCGGATAAGGGGTGTGAATTGATAAGCTGCTTCTGCAAATAACGAATGACGCGCAGGCGACAGCATTTTTGCTGATACATTGTTGAGTAACAAATTTGCTGACAAGCTATCGGCACTTAGCGCACCGGCACTATTGAAAAGATAGGCGCCATGCAAATAAAAACTGCTGGGAAAAGTATAATTTATTCCTGTAGACGCAGACACTACCGTTTGTGAAAGTTTGAAATTTTTTCGTGGCACGAACGCTGATATTTCTCCATTGAATCCTGCCTGGCCAAGTACTCCTGACCAACCTCCGCCTAATACATAATCGGTCTTTACCCAACCTGCCAAAGCCTGTATATCGTAACTGCCTTTTGTGAAACGATACAAAGTTGCTGCAATCATTTCATTCGCTGATTTACCGGGTTTGTAAGCGAGCTCTGCCGATGAAGTGCTGTTTAGATAATATTGGACACGCAATGCATCTGTTCCCGGTCTTTCTTCATAATCAAAATCAAAATAAGAATACGCATTAAAAATATCATTTGGGTTCCACACAAGATTTAATCCCCAGTTGATTCGCTGCCTCCCAAGTGTTACCTGCCATTTGCCTTTTGTAAAATCAACATTGGCACGGTCAATTGTAGAGTGTAATAAAAAAGATGTTCCCTTTGCAATTGTTTTTGAAAGATCAAAAAATCCATCGTTATTATTCAGTAAAGAGTCATTATTTGCATACATAGGTACAGATTCTCCATACAACAACCTGTTTCGTATGCCGACATGAAATTTTAAATTATTATTGGAATAATAGTGTACGTCCACTCGGTTGTGCACTAGATTGTCAAGCGTCCATTTTTTATTGATATCAGTGAACTGAATACTCTGAAGATCTTTCAGATAACCGGTTACTGACCAGCGCTTCGGTGTTTTGGAAACAGTAGCCGTGCTGTCAGCCAAAGATTGCGCTTTCGTACTTTGGGCCACCGATACTGCGATGAACCCTATGAATAGTTTAATAACTGATTTTTTCATGAATGGTTTTCTGTTTCGAATCGCTGATCACTTTTCCATCTTCAAGCGTTATAATTCGATGGGCCTTATCCATCACCCGTTGGTCGTGTGTAGAAAAAATAAAGGTTACTTTTTCCTTTTCATTCATAGTAGCCATCAGGTCGAGCAAATTGTCTGTTGATTTGGAATCGAGATTAGCTGTGGGTTCATCGGCCAAAATAAACCTTGGTTTTGAAGCCAACGCTCTTGCCACCGCCACACGTTGTTGTTGACCTCCCGATAAATATTTAGGGCGCACATTTATTTTATCACTTATTCCCATAGCAGTAAGCAGGTATTGTACCCGGTCATTTATTTGTTTCCTGCTTCTATGCTGCAGATCCATAATAAATTCAATATTTTCTTTTACAGTAAGAACAGGTATAAGATTATACGACTGGAAAATGAAACCGATGTTTCTCAATCGGAAATCAACCAGTTCGCCGGATTTCATTTTTGTGATATCTTCTTTATCGATCATTACACTTCCTGAAGTAGGGCTGTCAAGGCCTCCTATCATATTCAACAATGTTGTTTTACCACAACCGGACGGACCAACGATAGCAGTGAACTCTCCTTCTTCAAATGAAAGATCAATATCGTTCAGCGCATGCACCGGCACCATTGTTTCGTTGTACGTCTTTGTCAGGTTTTTGATTTCAATTACTGGCATAGAATTTTTTTTAAACTTTTTATTAATCTCCGCGAACCGCTTCGGCCGGTTTTAGTCTTATAGCTCTTCTTGCAGGGAACAATCCGGCAATGATCGCAATTGCGATTACCATAACAGAAAGCTTATATAAAAATCGGCGCCTAAGGTTGGATAAACCATGCTGCTATAGCCAAGCGCATTGGCGCCTTCTGCAATTGCGGAAAGATTAATACCCTTGTGTCCAAACCATAGTATCGTGACTATGCTGATAGCTACTCCGACCACCGCACCGGTAAGTGAAAGGAAAATAGTTTCAAGCATGATCATTCCAAATATTTTTGAAGGCTTCATGCCAATGGATAATAACATTCCAATTTCCCGGGTACGATCCAACACGGCCATCAGCATAGTATTGATAATGCCAAAAGCAAGAGCTATTAAGTATGATACCGACAAAAATGATCGTCATCTGCATCATGGTTCCCGACAGAACCTGCAACATCGGAGATAATTGAACCCATGTCTGCACCTGCAAACCGGAAAATTGTTGTTGTAAAGAATCGGCAACCTGTTTTGTATCGTTGTTGTTTTGAAGCAGTACAGTAATAACTGAAGCTGCATTGGCGGGAAAGTTAAGAAGAGCACGTAAGTCAGGTCTGCGAACAAATATTGTTTGTTTATCAAAGTCGCTGTTGTGTGTGCGAAAAATGCCGCTTACTTTGAAAGCGCCATATATAATATCGCCTTCCGTGGTTTGCAGGGTAAGCACAATACGTGAGTGCAATTTGACCTGTAGTTTATCCGCCAACTGCTGACCGATCACTACCTGGTTTTTCTGATCGGTTTTAAAATAATCGCCTTCTATCAACAATTGAGAAATGTCACTGACATTTTGCTGATCGGAAGGATCAATACCATTTACCATCACTCCTGCAGAACTTGATGCCGTGGATGCCATGGCTGTTAACCTGATTGATGCCGAAGCTGCACTGACTTGCGGGAAGTTTTTTTATTGTAGAGAGAATGCTGTCTGCATTGCGAATGTTGATTTGCAAATCGTGATTCTGCAGGTAACCCGGATTGTTCAACTGAATATTTCCTGTCTCCGTGTGGATACTTGAATAAATTTGTTGCTCTGCCATTCCCTGCATAAAGGCATCAGAAAAAATACCACCCCACAACCCGAGTATCACTGCAGTGATAATTACAGAGCTTCGTGTTTTATTTCGCCATATGTTTCTCCATGCCATTCGTATAAGCATAGCATCATTGTTTTATAGTTTCAGCCACTGAAAGTTTGTTGACATACCACAAAGGATAGATCACCGAAATAGTTGCAATACCCAAAATGGTAAGCCCCTGGTACAAAAAAATATAAGGATCCAGCGAAGCAGGTAACACCGGTTCAATTCCAAATTGCTGGTAAGCTTTTGCTGCCGCGCCGGTTAATGAGATGGGGTGATTGTGAAAATAGAGTAATAAGGGTAATATCAATACGCTTCCCGTCAGTATACCCAGTAAGCCGATAAAAATGGTTTCCATGATAATTATAGTAGTCAGCTTTACACGATGCATACCGATAGCGATCATTACTGCAAACTCTTTTTTTCTCTCGAGGGTCATCATTAAAATAGTTCCGAACACTCCAAAAGCGACTACTACATATAATATTGCAAGCATAATAATACCACCCGCATTATCTCCCTGTATTTCCTGTACCAGGCTTTTGTTCATAACCGGCCATTCTATTACTTCATAACTACTGTCAAGAGATTGTTCCAGGAAGTGAGAGGTGTTATTAATGTTATTGGGCTTTTCTAACATCAGGCTGATCGATGTTAAGTGGTTGGGTGCTGCAAAAAGGGATTGTGCATCCGGAAGAGAAAGGAAAACAAGTGAATTGTTTAACTGCTCAACAGGATAATGAAAAATGCCTTGTATCGGATATTGTCCCGCCGCTGTTGTACCATGGAATCCTTGCCCTAATAAAATTAACGTGTCGCCCAATTTCAATTGAAGATATTGTGCAAGCTCATCTCCAATTAAAATTCCTTGTCCTTCGCTCTGCCTGCTATCCAGGTAATGTCCCTGCATTATTTTACCGGCCAGTCCATTCATCTTATCTTCTTTTACGGGATCAATACCGATTATTTCAACACCTTTTGTATGGGGACCTGAGGAGGCCAGGGCAAACGATTCCAATTTTGGAACTGATAGAGAAATATTTTTATCCTGTTGTAAAGTCGTTTTCAAGAAAGAAGGAGGGATAAAAGAATTATTGATCGTTTGATCATTCCAATAACCGTTAGCATGTATTTGTATATAGCCTGTGGAGAAGCGAACGGCGTTTGTGATCATTGATCCGTATACTCCCTTTTGCAATGAACGTATCGCAATAGCCAATATGACTGCCATGAAAACGGAAGCAAGGGTGATCGATGTTCTGCGTTTATTGCGCCACAGGTTTCTCCATGCCAGTTTAATAAATTGTTGCATTAAAAATGTTTCAGGTTCAGCTCTTATTTGTCATCTCAGATTCTTCATATTCTGCTGCGAAAAAAAACTTCCCTTCAACGATACATTAAATGCGATCTTTTGAAATTCAAAAATGGTTTGCTTGCCTTTTTCTTTAACGGGTGTCATTACTAGTTTGGATGGAAGATCCCTGTCATCAAAATGGCGAATATCTGATTGTACCTCACGATTGACCAATTCTCCATCTTCATTATAATATTCAGCTTTCAGCATGAAATATTTGTCTTTAGCGATCCAGGCAATGATCTTATCCCACACAACGGCTGCATCAGGTTTCGGTGTCAATTGTATTTTATAGCAATCATAACCGGAAACATTTTCGGTACCAAGAAGAGTATGTGTATAGTCGTCCACGATGGAGTTGGCCTTTACAAGATCATTGTTGGTAAAGTCGGAGCCCATCCAATTTTGCCCCATCATGGAGGGAGGTATTCGGATAATTCTGCTGATACTTGGCATCCAGTTCCACATTTCATTATTCCGCTTTAAAAATACCTGGCCTTTATCCTGCGCCGGCGCTGCGATGAGTATCATATAATAATCATTGCCAAGCGACCATGTTTTCATGCTCACACTTCTTGTCCATGAAGGGCGAACTATTGTCATCGTGGCAACACTTTCGCTGGAGCGTCCAAGCATAAGATCGTTAGCTTTTCTAACAATTTCTGTTGGGTTCGGCTGTTGGCTGATCTTTCCAAAAGAAAGAACAACAGGTAAAAGGGCGATAGAAAAAAATCTCTTCATGTTTTTATTTTTATATGCTTTTATCAGGCAAATTTTTTTATGATCATTTCCAGTACCGAATCGAGAGGATAGTCCTTAGGCGCCACCATAACGTCGAACATCAAGCCATCCAACACCGCTCCAAAAAGCAATGCTTCAGCTACCGGGTCTTTTGATTTTTTCTTTTTAAAATAATTCGCATAAACCCCGAGATACTGTTCAAGAAACCCACCGGCCTCTTTCTGAAATTTTTCTGCCAGGTTGGGTTGTAATACAAGCATGGTGTACAATCTCCAAAAATCTTTTTCCTGTTGGAAAAGCTGGATCATTGTGCGCAGGCTGTCGGCAAATTCTTTTTTTGTTTTTAATTGCCCGGACGGATTTTCCTTTATTAAAGACCCGGCTTTTCGAAAACCAAATAGTATCAATTCTTCCAAGAGCTTTTCTTTGCCGGGATAGTAGCTATATAATAACCCCTTGGCCATTCCCGCTTCTTTTGCGATCATATTGATCGTAGCCCCGTTATACCCATAGCCGGCAAACACCTTTAATGCGGCTTGCAGTATCTGTTGCTTTTTGTTCTCACGTAGTTGCTGTAACTGATCTGTAGTTCTTGGCGACATATATTTTTGAATGAACGTTCGGTCAAAATTAAATATTTTTTCCTAATTCACTAAAATTTGATTGTCGAGCGGTAAAAATTTGTGATAGACAACTTAATAAAGGGAATACCGGATAAGATTATATACTTATTAGTTAATCTCAATCATGCCTTGCAATGACGTTTGTTGCCATAAACTGCATCCCGGACATTCTACTTTTATCATGGACTGATTTTTGCAATAAGTATTTCAATTAATCCAGGTTTTTATGACTAACAAATTCCCCAATACCGTTTATCCCGGTGTATACAGCCCTCTGCCCTTTATGAAAAAAGAAGCGATCAAAGAATTACATCGATCACAAAAATCCCGTCAAATTTACGCTTCGGCCGTGTCTGAAGACTCAGATTTTTATAAGATTGAAATCGCTGCCCCGAGTCATAAAAGAGAAGACTTTATTTTATATATAAAGAAGACCAGGCTCTATTTGACAATAATGCAAGCCAGTATGCCTGCGAAAAATGAAAGCTGCGAAAAAGAAACCGCCGAGAACAATTGCATTTTTCAAACAATAAAATTGCCTTCTAATATTGATACAGATTTTTTACATGCGGAATACAAAGCCGGCGTTCTTTGTATTTACTTAACTAAAACCGACCAGGCATCTGTCAAAAGCCTGCACCACATCATCGTCTATTGATTGTACCTGACGGTCAGAATTGCTACGCATATATTTTAATGGTAATCTTTGATTAGGATCATATATTTGTTTGCCGGTAATCATCATTTAATTTTTCCCTATCGGTAACTTTTATTCAAATTAAAGATGAGTCAATTAAATTTTTCTTTCGATCATTCATATCAGCGGGATGGCAGCTATAAGACTGTCATAACGGTAAAATAAATAAGTAAATAGAAAGACTATTTTGTGTATCTTTTCTATAATCTGATAAGTAAAACTTCAGAGCAACAATATTGAAGTTCTTTCGAATCTGCCAGAGTCTCAACGGTTATATTAATTTTTGTCAAGTCACTTTTAACTAATCAAAATCAGCTTTATTGCTTTCATTAGTCATTGAAAAAGCATGGGTTCATCTATTAAATTTATTTAAATGAAAAAAAACAAATTTTTCGGGTCAGCCCGCGGGATTTTCGCTATCCCTGTTATTGTGGCAATGACTATTTTCTTAAATGCCTGCTCCAAAAAAATTTCTTTTGCTCAATCATCAGTAGTCCCGGCCGCAGAAGGAACTGTAAAATGGAAAAAAGATAAAAACAATAATTATACAATTGAAATACGTGTAATCCGGCTTGCCCAACCGGATAGGCTGCAGCCGTCAAAAAAAGTTTATGTTGTATGGATGGATACAAAGTCAAATGGTGTCAAAAACATAGGGCAACTGAAAAGTTCATCCGGCATTTTATCTAAAACACTAAAGGCTTCTTTAAAAACAGTGACCTCTTTTGAACCGGTAAGTTTTTTTATAACGGCTGAAGATGATGGTACAATAGCTTATCCCGGAACTCAGGTAATACTTAAAGTGCAATAACACTGGCTGCGGACCTACCCTGCCACGGCAGAACCGGAAAGTATATCCATTTTTCTAAAGCACTGTTCCGTTGTTCTTTGAAGCTTGTACTCAATAATAAAATAAAATCCAGCTCAGTCGGAATGGTTCTATGAGTAATTTTGCAATACGAGGAACGAATAAACAATGAACGAAAAATTAAGAAACTGGTTGTTTAATGAAACGTTAGGAAAGTTCGTATTCGTCCTGGCCTGCATTATTGCTCTTTGGATTCTGATTAACTTCATTAAGATCGGAATTTCCAATCGGGTTAAAGATAACGACCGTCGCTACCGCTCAAAAAAGCTGCTTGTTTTTAGTGGATATGTAGTGACCATACTGATCATCCTTATAATTTTTAGTAATAAAATAAATAACCTGACTGTGGCATTGGGAATTGCAGGCGCCGGTATTGCATTTGCCCTGCAAGAGGTAATTGCAAGTATCGCAGGCTGGATAGCAATAATGCTGGGTGGTTTTTATAAAACTGGTGACAGAGTTCAACTGGGCGGTATAAAAGGGGATGTGATTGATATCGGCGTTTTACGGACTACGGTAATGGAACTTGGTCAGTGGGTGGATGCAGATCTTTATAACGGACGGATCGTTCGCATTGCTAATAGTTTTGTTTTTAAAGAACCTGTATTTAATTATTCGGCTGATTTTCCTTTTTTATGGGATGAAATTAAAATACCTATTCAATATAATAGTGATTACCAGAAAGCCAGGGAAATTTTTTTATCGCTGGCAAGTGAAGTTTGCGGAAACTATGCAAAAGAAGCGGACCTGATGTGGAAAAATGTTTTAAGAAAATACCTGATAGAAAATGCTTCCACCGAACCCATGGTTACGCTTATTGCAAATGATAACTGGATTGAATTTACAATTCGTTATACAGTGGGTTATCAAAAAAGAAGAAGCACAAAGGATAAATTATTCAGCAGGATATTGGAAGAAATAGGAAAAACAGGTGGAGAGATCAGATTCGCATCTTCCACTGTTCAATTGGTGAATACCCCCGAAATGCACATAAAAATAAAGGACGACAAAAATATTCATTAAAATTAAAGTTATTGAGATGAAATCTTTTGAAGACCTGAATCCAAGAGATAAAGCGTTATTACTAAAATTTCCGGCTTATGTTTCATTACTTGCCGCTAATAATGATGACAGTTTAGACAGAACAGAAAAAAAAGCAGCCATCAAAATTTGTCATATCAAAACTTTTTCTTGTGATCCTCTTCTGGCAGGGTTTTATCAGAAAGCAGAAAAAGCGTTCGAAAAAAATATTAGACAACTTGACCAAAGACTCTCCAAAGGCAGATTCGAAAGAGAAAAAATAATAAAAACTGAATTAGCCAAAATTGAAACTATTCTTTTGAAATTGGGAAAGAACTATGCGTCAACCATTCACCGGAGCATGAGTTCATTCAAAAGACATGTTTCAAAAGCTCATCGCAATGTACTGGAATATTTTGTTTTTCCTCTGCCAATAAAAGGACTTACTGATTAATGAATCGACTTTTTCTATTCTGGGTTCGTAAAAAAATACCTTTAAACTCTAAAACTGGTTACAATGATAAACAAGAAAGCTGTAATTGAATTATCCAGGGTTCGCAAACCTGTTTGCATTTCAATTTTTATACCCACTCATCGGGCCGGAGAAGAAACATTTAAAGGGAAAGATGCTTTAAATCTTAAAAATCAATTGAAGACTATTAAGAAAAAATTAGAACGAAGAGGCATGAGTATATTTGAAATAGAAAATTTGGTGAAACCGGTTAGTGAATTGATTAATGACAGTAAGTTCTGGAGACATCAATCAGATGGATTGGCAATTTTTCTTTCTGAAGGTTTTTTTGAGAAATATACTGTTCCGGTATATTTCGAAGAATTTAATTATCTCTCCAGCGGATATTATTTAAAGCCATTAATGCCCTTGTTTAATGGTGATGGATTGTTTTACCTCCTGACCTTAAAAATGGATGAAGTAAAATTTTATGAAGGCACACGACATAGCATCACTGAGATAATAATTGACGATTTAATACCCTCCCGGTTGGAAGACAGGGTCGGTTATGATTATGTACAAAAAAGTTTGCAATTCAGAACACAGCAGGGAAACAGCATTTATCATGGTCATGGAGAAAGTGAAGCTGCGTCTAAAGATGAATTATTGCGATATTTCAGGGCAGTTGATAAAGGAGTAATGTCCATATTACACGATGATCAAAAACCTCCATTGGTTTTAGCTTGTTTGGATTTTCATTTTCCAATTTACAAGGAGGCAAACACTTATCAGAATCTCTTTCCACAACATATTTCCGGAAACCCGGCTGACATGGACGTGCTCTTATTGCATGAAAAGGCCTGGGAACTATTGCAGCCTTATTTCAGTCGAAATCGTCAGGAAAAGGCTGACCAATATTTGCAATTTAAGGGCACCGGAAAAACTTCGTCAGCCATAAAAGAAATTCTACCGAATGCTTTCTACGGTAAGGTAGATACACTCTTCCTTGAAAACAGGGCAGATATTTTTGGCATCTACAATTCTGAAACCACGGAAACGATTCTTAATCGTAAACATGCAGATTCAAATATCTCTTTGATGAATCTTGTTGCATTAAAAGTTTTCGAACAAGATGGAACTGTATATTTATTGGAAAAAGAGGATATGCCTGATACTTTGTCTAAGATAAATGCATTATACAGATATTGAGATGTCCGGTTTCTTTTCAATGTCCTTATTGTTTTTTCAGTTCTTTTTGTTTGCCGGTGAAGCGATCGATCTGAATCCGTTTCGTTTTTATGAGCAGTTATATTATTAATACAAAAAATGCGACCCTTTTAGGAAAGCGATCATTCGTACGTAGGAAAAGGAGACACAGAACTTTTTTCGAATTTACCGCTTTTTTCTTTTAAAGAAATTCTGAATGCAATTCCCGGGATATCTTTAAGCCCATTGTGGCCTTCGCCTACAAACGGCCAGGTTTTCCCTAGATGTGTCGTGGCACTGGAAAGAATAGGCAATCTTCTTTTCACCAGAATTTTTAATGCATTTATTCTTTCTTCCTCATTTGTTAACTCTTCATAATTTCCCCATGCGATCACACTTTTCCAATTAGCCATATCCTTCATCTCATCAACCTGGAAGCAAACTTTTGGATTTTTCCGCATTGTGTCAATCTTTTTCCCTTCGTAGCTATGACAATAGACGTAGTTAGCATCGTACGCATAGCTTGTCGGAACCACATACACGAAATCTCCATCGTGACATCCAATGCGACCGACACATTGTTTATAAAGGAGATTTTCAATTTCTTCTGATGATAATTTCCCAATCATTGCAATTTCTTTTTTTGAGATCAAATCAAATTTATACCCTGTTTTTTAAAAGGTCTATGATGCCTGTCAGAATTAGTGATGATTATGATTTTGTCATTGCTATTCCACTATCAATAAATTTGGATATACGTTCTTTAGTGACAAAAGGAAAAGCCGAAAACCTTTTCACAAAGTAGGCGACTAATATTCTTTGTATGAAGTTTCTAAAAAGAATCAGCTTTGTAACCATTCTTGTTATTTCATTATACGGCTTGCCAGGATGCGGCACTCCATCTTATGTGACCTTTGGTGTGCATTATACAAATCCCTCGTGGGCGCCACCTTATTACACAGGCGTTAGATATTATTATTTCCCGGATATAGAAGCGTACTACGATTTAACTGACGAGCAATTTGTGTACCTGGATAACGGGCAATGGTTCTTCTCTCCGGTATTGCCACCTTTGTATGCGGGCTATGATCTATATACCGGGTATGTAATCTCATTAAACGTGAATGTCTATCGGCCGTGGCTGCATCATCAATATTATATTTCCCATTATCCCCGTTATTACTATCGCAGCATTTATCGTAATACAGATGTTGTCAATATCAGGGGGGTTAGCGAAAATGAAAAAAAACCGGTTTATTGGAAACAGGAAGATAGAAACAGGATAAATGATTTACGGAAAAATGATAAACCGATGAATAACCCAGATGTGCATAAGCAACCACAGCCGCCCGTATATAATGGAAAAAAAATTGGCCAGCCGGTAAAAGTTAAACCGGAAATGAGATAAAAAAGACCAACAAGAAAAAAGGGGGATAATAAAACAAAATATTACCAGTTTAATTAAATTTTTTTAGAAGACCGGGTGTTAATTTGACTTGACAGACGGGAGAAATCAATGAAGAAGCTGGAGTGAATGCAGAAAAATATTATTGCGCCATGATTACGTGTGGTCCCTTATTTCTGTAATATTCGTGACAGGCTTTTGATGACAATCAATAAAAACATTGCTCCCCGTCATTCTATATTCCTTTCATTAAAATTAGCTTACAAACAAATTCCCTGTCATGAAAAAGATATTATTGGCTTTTGACGGAACTCATTTTTCAGAAGGCTGTTTTGAATTTGCCAGGCATATGAATGAACAGTCACCTATCCTTGCGGTTGGCGTTTTTCTTCCACAGCTCAATTATGCCAACATATGGAGTTATTCTGAAGGAGTGGCCGGCTCTTTATTCATTCCACTTCTCGAAGGTGAGGATACAATAGTTGTGCAAAAAAATATTGCAAAGTTTGAATCACTTTGTCAAAAGCATGGCATAGAATACCGTGTACATAAAAACTTTTCTGATTTTGCCCTGCCGGGGCTTAAAAAGGAAACACGGTTTGCTGATCTGCTGATCATCGGCAGTGAATCTTTTTATGAAAATCTTGGCGTCGATCGTCTCAATGAAAGCTTAAAAGATACATTGCATGATTCGGAATGTCCCATACTGGTAGTGCCTGAAAAATTTGAATTTCCCGGGAGTAATATTCTTGCTTATAATGGTACCGATGATTCAGTGTATGCGATAAAACAATTTACGTATTTGTTCCCCGAATTTTGTAAGAACAAAACATTACTGGTATACGCAAGAGAAGAACATGAAAAAGAATTTCCCGATGTTGTTTATATAGAAGAGCTGGCGACGAGGCATTTTCCTGATCTCACTTTATTCAGGCTGCCCGTTAATCCGAAACAATTTTTTGAAAAATGGGCGAACGGGAAAAAGGCAAGTATGTTGATTAGCGGTGCCTTTAACCGGTCTATATTTTCACTGATATTTAAAAAGAGTTTTGTCACGGATGTGATTCGTGACCATAAATTGCCGGTTTTTGTCGCTCACAGATAATATTTATCGCATCAATTTAATGGATGTCTTCCTGGTTGAGTAACATATTGAGGAGAGCAAGGTGCGTGCAAAAAGCGAAAGGGCCGAATAAACATTCGGTCCGATGCTAAATCCAATATCCTATGAAAAACCGGGTACAAAGTTGATACGATTTCCATTTAAAAGTAATGACCACCGTCAGATAAAAGGATGAACCGCTCTGGAAACTTCGTTTAGTTTATTACAGGAGAAAAAGTTTACGATCAGTTTTAATATTTGGAAGTAAATTGAACCTGGTTTTTAAACTTTTGCATTAATTGATCGGATTACTCCCTCCGTTCTCACTGAACAGATTCCTGCAATTTTGTTTCACGCCGGGCATGTTTTTATTTCCATTGATTCATGCCAAGTCTTCTACTCTTTCCTTGCGGTCATTTACTTTGAATTCAAATTTTTCTTTTACTTCATCTGCAATTTTTTTTCCTCTTTCTGTCATTTTTCTCCTTAGTTCTGAACCTTTTTCAGGAGCGAACAGGATCCCCAGGATGGCACCAACTGCAGCGCCTGCTGCAACCGATACGAGTATTTTTGAAAAGTTATTCATAAATAAATTTTTTGTTGATTAAAATTAGTGCAGTGACAAAAGCGGAACAATGATCCCTTTCAATAAAAAAAATGACAGCCGTCAGAATCTTACTTCAATAATTTGTAAACATCTTTATAATAGTCGATCATTCCTTCATCGTTTGTTTCGGCGGGAATATAGACTACAAAAACGGGAACCGGCCGCCTGCTGTGATTTTGCTCGTAAAATTTATTTACCAAAAGAGGATAATATAGTTTTTGTTTTTCGGATAGACGAAGGGGAAAAAGCTACTTGAAGGTGGTGCAAAAAAGAGAAGCAAAGTCACGAGTAATCTGGAAATTGTCATAGTGCAAACTTGCATAAAAACGATTCCTTTTAAATTGAAACTTGTCAGTTTCAAACATGATGGTCATCAAATTAAAGCCTGCGAGTAAAAAAATTAGATACGAGGACATCTTCAATTTCAGGTAGGATTGAATCAAAAAGATAACCCTGATGAATGTCTGACCACATTCATCTTTTTAACTGACGGTCATCTTTTTCCTTTCTCCTTAGGCCGGATAATTTTGTATCTGAAATTCTTTATCACTCAAAAAACAAGGAGGTTATATGACAACAAGAGCGTTAGCTAGGCCAAAGGGAAGATTGTTACCATCAGTATTTGAAGATTTTTTTATGCCCATGGATGAATTTTTTGACAAAGGTCTTTGGGGCCGTGCATTAAATGTACCAGCCGTAAATGTTATTGAAAACATGAATGAGTATAAATTAGCCTTTGCAGTACCCGGAATGAAAAAGAATGATTTTAAGATTGATATTGATGGAAACTTGCTTACCGTTAGTGCTGAAATTGAAGAAAAGAAAGAAGAAAAGAAAGAAGAATTCACAAGGGAAGAATACAACTTTTCTTCATTTAGCCGCAGCTTTACTTTACCGGATGAAGTAAACAAAGAAAAGATTGAAGCAGTTTATGTGGACGGAGTACTTAAACTTTCACTGCCTAAAAAGGAAGAAGCCAAAAAAGCTTTGATTACAAAACATGTGGCCGTGAAATGAAGGGCCCTTGATTACTGAAAAGCCCCCGCAGGTACTTATTGCGGGGGCTTATTTGTCTCAACTTTTTTAACTGCATCCTATGTCAGAATTAAGCTTGTGGCTCGACAATTAGGATGATATCTATTCAGATTTTGATTCCCGCCAATTTTTGAAAAGAAAGATCTCCGAGGATTTTCTGCATGAGCTGCGAATGGCAAGAAAATACAAAAAGGAAGAGATCACTGATTTATTATTGCTGTTACCACAAGACAAGCGGGACGAAAATTCAGAGAATGTAATTGGCAGTAGTCTCAAGAACTTTTTCAAAGATCAATTTTACAGTTCAAAAGATAAATTCGGTAAGAAACTTACAACGGGAATTATCCTGCTCCTGGCTGGTTCTGTAACAATGATGGTAAACTCGTATATAAATTTCAAGACGTCGCATTCTTTTTTTCTTTCCTTTGTTAAAATTCTGCTGGAACCGGCCGGTTGGTTTTTACTATGGCTTGGTTTTGATTTTTTGTTTTATGATCTTAGAGAAATAAAGAAAGAAAAAAAATTCTTCAAAGAATTTTCAGATATAAATATTCATTTTATGTCATCGTAATCCCGGCTTAAATCTTTGGTTTATTCTGACCAGAATCTTTGCCTTCATTGACCGCCATCAGTAATTAAGAAGCCTTCAAGGTATAAATTACACAAGTAAAAAATTGATGCTTTCAAAAGTTCAAATTTATGTACGCACCGTTAGACATATTTTTAGGTATTGGAGCACTGCTGGTACTTGCCTTAATTTTTTTTCCGGGTGAAAAAAATAAGGAAATTGGAAAAACTGATCATAAATAACTGCGGGAAAATTATATTTAAAGCTGGTAAAGCTGAGAGAGAATAGAACAGGCCCGGTAGTGTTTAAAGGGTAGCCAATTGTATAATCGATTTAGTTTAATGCCGTTTCCAATCTTAAAACAAAAGCCTCATTTGTATGAGGCTCTCTAAATTTTATCTTCTTAATTTTGAATTGTCATTTATTCTTTGGTTTCTCCAGCATGTAATCAAATCTTTTGCCGGTCACTTCAGCCATATCGGGAATATGATCTACTTTATAGGCACCTGCATCCAGCTTTTTCTTTGTTTCGCTGAATGCCTGCAAAGTAAGTTGTATGTCTTCATCATTATGCACAGCAGTGGGAATAAGGCGATAAATAATGTGCCCCTTCGGAATTACCGGGTAAACAACTATAGAGCAAAATATTTTATAATTCTCACGCAGGTCCATTACCATGGCGGTTGCTTCTTCCACACCACCCTTCATGTATACGGGCGTAACTACTGAATCGGTTTTACCAATGTCAAAACCTCTCTCCGTTAATCCTCTTTGCAATTTGATCGCATTCTCCCACAATTTTTCTTTCATCTGCGGTTGTGTGCGCAATAATTCTAATCTTTTTAGATTACCAATTACCAGCGGCATGGGAAGGCTCTTTGCGAAAATTTGCGAGCGGATATTATAACGTATGTAATCAATAATATCTTTTTCGCCTGCCACGAATGCCCCGATTGATGCCATTGATTTTGCAAACGTGGAAAAATAGAGATCTATTTTATCCTGCACGCCTTGTTCTTCACCCGCACCGGCGCCGGTTTTACCAAGCGTACCAAAACCATGTGCATCATCAACAAGCAAACGGAACTGATATTTATCTTTTAATGCTGCGATCTCTTTTAATCTTCCTTGGTCGCCTGCCATTCCAAAAACTCCTTCAGTGATCACTAAAATGCCGCCGGCATTTTGTTTTTCAATAAGCGCTGTTGCACGCTGCAATTGTTTTTCAAAATCAATAATATCATTATGCTTAAAAACATAGCGATGCCCGGGATGTAAACGTAATCCATCAATAATGCAGGCATGACTTTCGGCATCATAAACAATTACATCATGACGGTTGCAAAGCACATCAATGATACTTACCATGCCCTGGTATCCGTAATTCAGCAATGCCACATCTTCTTTATGCTCGAACTCGGCAAGTTCTTTTTCGAGTTGTTCATGATAATCACTGTTGCCGCTCATCATGCGGGCACCCATAGGCAGTGCAAGACCAAATTGTTTTGCAGCTTCGGCATCAGTCTTTCTGACTTCGGGATGATTGGCCAAACCAAGATAATTGTTCAGGCTCCATACGATCATTTCTTTCCCGCGAAACATCATGCGGCTGCTTATTTCACCTTCCAGTTTTGGAAAAGTAAAATAACCATGAGCCCGTTTGCGGTGCTGTCCAATATTTCCGTAATCCTTTAATAATTTTTCAAAAATATCTGCCATATTGGGTATGGGTTTAATTACAGGGCCTCTTGATAGCAGTCAACTGCGAACTACGACCATTACCTGTTGAGTTTGTTCACTTATTCAAATAGTTTTTGTGTTTTTGATCTTATTCAAAATTAATCGTGCAGTTTTAAAAAGTCGGCGCAAATGTAAGGTTTTTAAAGGGAATGAGGAATGAGATTAAGGATAAATCATTCATTTAAAATGCAAAACTTCCACGGAAATTTTCCAGTCTTTTTTCTCTTTTCGCCAGATGCGAAGGTATCCATCTTCTTTATTGCCGATCTTTTCCGTTCCATAAACATAACCAAGATCATGATTTGAAGATTCACCCGATCCGACAATCGTATATTGAATATTTTCGGGACGTGCTTCCAGTAATTTTTTTTGTTCTTTTGATGTTATCGCAGGTAAAAAGCCTTTATAATTCAGGCTGCTATTTTTAGAAAGAAAATCTTTATATGCCTTTGCACCTTTTTCATTATAGGTTTGGATAAAATCTTCTTCGCTTTCTTTTAATGTTTTTCCTTTTTCGTTTTTTCCTTTTGCTTTTTTTGTATAAGCCTTTTGGAGAGGCATTTTGTTCTCCTTTTCACTGTAGCTGATGCCGAAGTCTATCAAAAATCTCCATACTCCTTGTTTTGTAAAATGCCAAACCGTTATAAATTGACCTTGCGCTTCAGGATCTTCTTTCGGCGTGTTTTCATAATATTTCCAGGGACCTGTCGTATATCCAAAATCATTCGAAGATGAAATTTCTGCATATTCCGGTTTCCACGTAAGAATGCCGGGGATCCTGTCACGATTTTTATAAAATTGAAGACCGTTTACAGGTTTCCCTTTATCAAAAACAATTCCCTCCGGGTCGAGATATTTTATAAATGCATCTTTTGTACTTACTAATAAAGATGTGTCGGCAAATTTTTTTTCGGTTTGTATCATCCCGTCAATTGAACGCTGAGCCGATACCACGCACGAAATAAAAATAAAACTGAACGAAAAAAAATATCGTGACATACAAGATTATTTTATCATTAAGTGCAAGAAAAATAGTGCCTGCTGAATTTCATTACCCATTATGCTATTAAATTTACGCCTTCAATTATCGAATATGAAAAAGATTGGGCCTCTATTTGTCTTCTGCCTGTCAATTATTTATTCTTTTTCTCAATCTCAAAAAACTGTTTCCGTCCAACGGCCTAAGCTGGTAGTGGGCATAGTCGTTGATCAGATGCGCTGGGATTATTTATATCGCTATTATGATCGTTATGGAAGTGGCGGCTTTAAAAGATTGATCAATGGAGGATTTTCCTGTGATAATACGATGATCAATTATCTCCCTTCCTTTACTGCGGTTGGTCACAGTACAATTTTTTCAGGTTCAGTTCCGGCCATCGATGGTATTGCCGGTAATGACTGGATCGATCAGCTAACGGGAAAAGGGTATTATTGCACAGATGACAGCACGGTTGAAACTGTAGGTGCTGCCAATGCCAGTGATGGCCGCATGTCCCCAAGAAATTTATTGGTATCTACCATCACTGATGAGCTGAGGCTTGCTACAAATTTTCAGTCGAAAGTAGTTGGAGTTTCTTTAAAAGACAGGGCTTCCATTCTTCCGGCGGGACATACTGCGAACGCAGCTTTTTGGCTGGATGACGCATCGGGACATTTTATCACCAGTACCTATTACATGAAAGAACTGCCATCGTGGGCAGCAAAATTCAATGATGATAATCATATCGCTCAATTGATCGAAAAAGGATGGAACACTTTGTATCCTCTCAACACTTACAAGGAAAGTGATGAAGATGCAGAGTCTTACGAAGGATTATTTCCCGGCGAAAAGAATTCATCTTTTCCTCATGATATAAAAAAAATATATTCAAGAAGTAAAGGAAGCTTTCGCACCACGCCATTTGGAAATACGCTGACTCTTCAGTTTGCAAAAGAAGCAATTGAAGGCTACCATTTAGGTAAGGGACCTTCAACAGATTTCTTAACTATTAATGTTGCCTCTACTGATTATGTCGGCCACATGTTTGGGCCTAACTCAATCGAAGTGGAAGATACTTATCTGCGCCTCGATAAAGACCTTGCTGATTTTTTCAGTATGCTTGATGCAAAAGTAGGCAAGGGACAATATCTTGTTTTTTTAACTGCCGACCATGGAGCCGCGCATAATATCGGGTTTATGCAGGCGCATGAAATACCCGCTGATTTTTGGTTTGCAAGACGCACGGCCGATTCTCTTAATAAAATGCTGGATGAAAAATTTCATACGCCTGGTCTTGTCCGTGCGGTCATGAACTACCAGGTAGATTTTGATCTTACTAAAATTGCTGATGAAAACCTGGATTTTGATGCCATTAAAAAGACAACGGTTGAATACCTGGAACGACAACCCGGAATTTCATTTGCTGCAGATATGTCGATGATTGGAAAATATCCAATTCCAAAACCATTACAGGAAATGATGATCAATGGCTATAATTTTAAAAGAAGCGGACAGATACAAATTATTTTAAATCCGGGTTGGTTTGATGCTTATGTCAAAACGGGCACCACTCATGGAAGTTGGAATCCTTATGATACACATATACCGCTGCTTTGGTATGGATGGAATATTAAACCGGGCAAGCTGAGTCGTGAAGTGTATATGACCGACATATCTCCAACGCTGGCCGCACTACTGCATATTCAGATGCCAAATGGTTCTATCGGGCATGTAATTGAGGAGATAGTTAAGTAGCGCTGATCAACGTTCTGATAACCGCAAGATGATGGTCATCATGCTCCGCTACAAAAAATAACAGATCAATCATTCGCATCGGTTTATGAAGGCGTGGATGAACGGAAGTTAATGCTGCCGTTGCCTCATTGATATTTGTTACCCGCTCAATCAGTTTATTTCTTTCAGAAGAAAACATTTGCAGCAACCGGGATAAAGTTTTTTTATTGTGATTCGCTTCATCAGTCTTTCTGTTACTAAGATCAGCCTCTCTTAAGATTTTTTTTCCTTTTATAAAATCTTCAATACGATCATACCACAAAGGTTCCAGGTCATAGAGATGGCCAATTTGCTCTTTCACTGACCATTTTTCTTCAATCTTTGAGGATAAGGATTGTTCAGGTATATCTTTTAATAAATTTTCAAGATGTGGGATTGTCCCTCTTAGCCTTTCAAGAATAACAGGAAAACAACCAACAGAAAAGCCAAAATCAAATTTCCTTTCAAACCATGGAGTTTGTTGAATCATAAATGATCGTTTAAGGTTTTACTTACTCTGTGATTTTTATCAGGTTCCAAAAACTGATCTTTCTTCTTGTTTTAAAACTAAGTTTTTCGTACAGTTTTATCGCTGTTGTATTAGTTTCAGCTACGTGTAAATATGGAATTTTATTTTGATCAAAAATACGATTAGCTGTATGAGCCACTAATTGTTTTGCATATCCCTTTCCTGTATGTTCAGGATGAGTGACCACAGCGCTGATCTCGATATATTCGTTCATCTTCATTCTTTCTCCTGACACGGCAATAAGTTTATTGTTTTTGAAAATTCCATAGTAGCTGCCCAATAAAAAAGTCTTTCTTCTGAAATAGCCGGGTTGCACTTGATTTACAAGTTGAAACAATTCATTTGCATGTTCTTCTTCCAGTTTCATAATTTTTTCTTTGATATCTGTTTCAATCTTATACTCTGGTATCATTTGCCTGCAAACTAATTCGTTATTGAGTTTTAGCGAATCTGAAAATGCGGGTTTGTTTCCAACGATAAAAAAATTATCTGTCAACTTTGAATATTCGTCAATATAATTGGAGACGGTTTTATTTGCCCCATAACCTCCAAATGGACAATAGTCCGGATGATAAAATTTTATATGAGGATACTCGATCGAAAAATTTTTATGAGTTTCTGACAAAGAACACCAAACAGGATTATCCAATTTATTCTGATCTGCAGTCATTATACTTTATGATGGTCGGGGTAATTTTCTTTTTCTACGGAAGTAAAGGGAAAGTTCTTCTTTTGTGTCTTTCGAAAGGAAATTTCTTACATAGCTAAACCCAATTTTTTTCAAAAGCCTCACCGAGGAGATATTTTCGGGCAGCGTAATCGCCAGTATCTTTTCAAGTCTAAGTTCATTCAGTCCGTATTCAATAATTTTTATAGAAATTTCATACGCATAACCTTTGCCGGTGTAGGCAGGAAGAAAAGCAAATCCAATATCATAGTGATCGAGATAATCTCTTTTGACCAATCCGCACATGCCAATCGGTGTTTTGTCCGCCTTCAATTGTACAAGACTTAAACCAAAGCCATTTGTTTGATAACTCTTTAAAGGACCTTTTTCAAGATATGCTGTTGCCTGTTCTTTTGTTTTTACATTTCTGTCGCCAATATATTTTACCCAACCTTCCGTATTCAGTAATTCTAAAATAAAGTTTGTGTCATCAATTGTGAATGGTCGCAACAGTAATCTTTCCGTTTCGATGATTGGCATGTTTAGGCAAGGATGGTGTTATGCACTAACTGCTTCATGTATTGTAAACTTATGCGTGTGGCATGATCCACTTCTTCTACGCCGGCAACCTGGTGGTCTTTATAAACCGGTAAACAATACTCTGAAGTAAGATAACCTTTGTAGCCAATATTGTAGAGTTCCTCGATGAAAGCAGTATAGTTAATCAGGTTTCCTGCAGAAGGAGAAGGTTCCTGTATAATGTCGCCGTCAGCGGCTTGACTGAAATTCCATGCCCCGTAGTGTGTATGTACTAAATAGGTTTTACATTTTTGTACCGCTTCATGAATATATTCATCAGATTGTCTTTCGTAGAACAATGGCGCATCCAGACAAAGCTTTAGATTTTTGCGATCTACTTCCCGCATCATGGTAAAGGTGTCTTCATAACCTTTACTGAGCACCGGCCCATGATTTTGAAGAGCAAGCGTGACGCCCATGTCAGCAGCCACATCTGCCATTTCACGAATGCCCATTACACAATGATTCCATCGCCGCAATTCCGCAGAAGATAAGCGTTTATAATAATTGCTTCGCTCATATTGTCCGTAAACAGCTACTTCTTCTTCATCATTAATGATACCAGGCCATGCTGCAAAAATTTTTACAAGTTCAACCCCGAGATCTTTTGCGAGTTCCAATGTCAATCGCATCATGGCAAGATTATTTTCTCTTTCTTCCATATATCTGCCCGCAAAATTTGACATGCTTTCAATGGCGCACAGAACAATGTTTTCATTTGCTGCTGTTTTTTTGATGCGGTCGCGGTCTGCTTTTGAAAGATCAAGCGGAGAAGCAACAGGCCGTTTTGTTTCAATAGCGAGTGCATCAAAGCCAAGTTCTTTTGCTTTATGTATTTGTTGTTCGAGGGGCAAGGCGGTTCCCTTATAAAAAAGTCCGCCGTAGGTAACTGTAAGCAATGCAAACTTCATGGTTTTCGTTTATTCTTCTAAGTTAATTCTTTCGGCTTAAACATTTGCCAAGACGATAGCTGAATAAAGAGCTTCTGATTCAAAAAGAGCAGGGCGTTATGCCCTGCTCTTTTTTCATTATTAATTGAAAAGGCCGCCGGCTTTTTCTTTGAGATTGTCTGCAATATTTCCGGGTGATCCTCCTTTAAGAAAAGATTCTACCTGGCCACCGATTCCAGCCGGCATTTTATCTTTGAGAAAAGATACAACAGTATCTACCGCTGAGTGTGCCTGTGTTTCAGAAATACCCACTTTTTGTGTAATCATTTTAATAAGCTCTTCCATAATTTTTCATTTTAAAAGTGAGGAAATTAATTTGCTGCAAATTTAGCAATCAATAGAGTGAATTCCTGTTTTTAGTTCAATAATCAGATCAAATGAAATCATACCGGCCCCGACATATAATTTTTGCCGATGGTTTTTAGCAAAATATCAGAATAATAATAACCAAAAAATAAAATTGATAACTTCATTGAATGAACAAGCTGATCTTTCAACTTCCATGTCTATTTCTTTTGTTTTTTGTTAATACAGCTGTAAGAGGCCAGACAGAAATTACCAAATGGCAGGATGGTAAAACGGGCGCCGTTTCCATTACTTATGACGACGGCTCGATCAATCAATTCAAATATGCCCTGCCTGTTATGAAACGATTAAAACTTCCTGCAACGTTTTATATTATCACCGGTCCTATTCCCGGATCAAAATACCAGGGAAAATTTATTGGAAGGCCGGTACAGGAAATCATTGACGAAACAGCCACTGTCCCTACAAATGCTGACAATTTTTTTGAACGTGAATCGGCCGCAAAATATTTGGGTTACATAGGTGCTGATGCACTTTATGACAGCACAGCTAATTTATTTGAAGACGACAAAGTAGAACAGGCATACAAAGCAACGGATCTTTTGTACAGTAAAGTTAGAAATGGTTCTCTTGAAAAAGGCAATGAATTGACTATGGAAGTGGCCGGTGAAAAAGGTCTTACATGGGACAGCATAAAACTATATGCATCCCAGGGATATGAATTTGCCAGCCACACCGTTACCCATGCGCACATGGCTGTGCTGGATACTACAAATATGTTTTATGAATTAGAAAAAAGTAAAGAAGATATCAGAGATCACTTGGGAGATAAATATTGTTTTACCGCGGAAATACCATTTGGAATTGAACATCCGAGAGCGATGAAATATTCGCTGCCTGTTTATCCGGCGCTTCGCAACCTGATGACTGATCCTTACATGCAGGAAATAAATCGCGGATACAGAACGCAACCGGGATCTTCCGATAAAGAATATGTGCAATGGCAACGAGGCGGCACCACCAAAACACCTTTACCTCTGATGAAATCATGGGTGGATACCACGCTGGCTCACGATAATATATGGTTGGTGTTGGTTTTTCATGGTGTAGATGGCTTGGGATATGAAGCACTGCCACACCAGTTACTGGATGCCTATTTCCATTATATACAAAAACATGAAAGCAATTTATGGATAGCTAATTTCAGTGATGTAGTCAAATACATGCGGGAAAGAATGCATGCCTCTGTGAACAGTAATAAAGAAGGTAATCATATCCTCGTGCATTTGAACCATTCATTGGATGCAAACACTTATGATGTTCCTCTTACTTTAAAAACTTATGTGCCTGCACAATGGAATAGTGCGCAGGTAAAACAGGACAACGACATCCAGCATCTACAGACACAAAAAGATGAAAAAGGAATTTTATACTTTATCATGCGAGGCCAAATAAGGGTCTTATTGAAGTATCTCCTGCTTCCTGAGGCCCAAAATTCATTTTGGCTGGGAAAATTTTTTTCATGGTTTCGAATAAATCCCGTCTTAGATTCAGATTTTTCGGTTAATGGCAAGCATATTGCTTTTGTATTTTCCGCTTAGTAGAAATGCTTTTTGGTTGCAGAGATTAAAGAGGGATATGAAACTAATATTCTCTACTTTTAATTAAATTTTAAACCCATGACATTAATAGGCTTTTTAGTTCTTCTGCTCATTGCTGCCATATGCGGGGGAATAGGCCAATCACTGGCAGGTTACAACCTCGGTGGCTGTTTCGTTTCAATAGTCGTTGGGTTTATCGGAGCCTATCTTGGTTTATGGATCGCGGGAAAAATGGGACTTCCGCGATCTTTTTGAGATCACTATTGATCATCGCCCATTTCCTGTTCTGTGGGCAATAATTGGTTCTGCAGTTTTCACTCTTATTATGGCGCTTCTTCGCAAATTATTTGTAGGGCGGAGCGATTAGTATCTCTTAGAGCAAAATTTTATTTTTTTGCCTGGGTTGGCTTCATGTATTTTTCGAGGAACTCAAGTGATTTTTTATCTGTTGTTACCAGGTCCTCTTTTCTGGTGAATCCATGTCCCTCCTCCGGGTAAACAATATATTCAACAGGCACCCCATTTTTCTTAACACCGGCTGCAATTTCATCACTCTCTACTTTTAATACCCGCACATCATTTTCACCCTGGAATACGATCAGTGGTTTATTGATATGTTGATAATTGTATAAAGGTGAAGTTGCTTTTAGCAATACACTATCTTTTGTATTGGGATCTCCCATTTCTTCGATACAAGGCTTTTTTAAAACTCTCCCAATATGGAGGAATACTTCTTAATGTACGCAACCAGTTTGCCACGCCAAACAAGATCCACACCTACTTTAAATTCATCGGGATGCAAACAAAGCGCATTCAATACCATGTTACCGCCATAACTTCCTCCATAAATGCCGATCGCATTACTGTCAATATAATCTTGTGATGCGAGCCATTTTTTTGCCCAGATACAATCTTTTAGATCGCCGTAACCATGATCCTTGTTGTCTAACTTATAAAATGTCTTACCATAACCACTGCTGCCACGATTATTTACAGCAAGTACGGCGTAACCGTGATTGACGAGATATTGAATACTATTATTAAATCCCACACGGCTTTGTCCACCCGGTCCTCCGTGTACCCAAACCAACGCCCCTACTTTATCGTTTTTACTTGCCTGCAAAGGTTTATAATAAATGGCGGGAATCTCTTTTCCGTCGAAGGAAGGAAAACGAATGACTTCTGCTTTTACAAGATCATTTTCATCTATTTCCTTATTGAGCGTAGATGTAAGCTGTTTTAATTCTTTGCTGGCAATGTTATAGGTATAGATATTGGTAGGACTGGTACTGCTTCCAACCGAGAGTGCCAGTGTTGTTTCAGAAGGAGAAATAATAATGCTTTGAACATCGCCGTCTTTTATATCGGGAAAATTAATCGGCTGATTGGTCGCATGGTCATATAACAGAACTTTATTTTTCCCATCTTCATTTACAAATATGGTATGGTATTTTTCATTTTCACTCAGGCCCATTCCCATTACATCCCATTTGTCTTCATAAAATTTTTCTGATGTGCCCGTATTAATATTGTATTTAACGAGGTAAGAAAATTCGCTGCCGTCATTTGTCGTATAATAAAAGATACTGTCATTCTTCTCAAGGGCAGCCGCATTCCATGTAGCCTCATTATCGTTACTTATACGATTCATTTTTTTGTTCAGGCGATCGTACAGGTAGAGGTCATTCTTATCAGTCGTAATATTCTTTTGCAGGGCAATGTATCTTTCACTCTTGCTGATGAGTGAAGCAGTAAGATTAGAATCATTTTGATATAGCAAAACAGGTTTCCACGTAGATGTGTCAAGTTTCCATATATCAAAAAACTTTGGGTCCCTCTTATTACTGCTTACATACATTGATTTTTTGTTTGCGCTCCAGTCAAAAAAACTATTTGTACTGTTTGACCATGGTGTCAGGTCTTTCACCGCAGTATCACCCTGGCTCATAAGATAAAGATGATCATTTTCGTTTCCACCCTCGTCGTGAGTAAAAATAAATTTATCGCTGCCAGGTAAAAAACCTACCGCAAAGAGCGATTCTTTTTTAGATGCTGTTAAAGGATGGAGGCTTGTATCGGCAGTATTCAGCAAATACACATTGAAGATTCCGGTGCTGTTATCATCCACCAGCAGTTTTGATTCATCTTTATTAAACCCCGCTGCTCCCATCGCTGTATTATTTCTTAATTGCTCAACGGTGTATTGTTTGGGCATTCTTGCACTTTCTTCCTGCTGATTACAGGAAACGATAACTAATAGCAATGATAAAAGATAAACAACGAAATGCAGGCGTCTCATAATAAATGGTTTTGATTACTTGTAACTAAGGTAAAGATTTTACAGACAGCCCACGTTTCCGCGGAAATCTTCACATTAATTGCGCATCGGCGATACTTTATTAAAAAGAAGTGTTTATCGAGTGATTCTATTTTATTTTTTGTAAGTGAGTTTATAGTTCTTTTTCAAAACAAACACTGTTATCTATTCCTGCATATTGGCCATAGTTGGGAATGGAATGATAACCGTTGTTTTGATAAAGTTGAATGGCTTCCGGTTGTTTTTTGCCCGTTTCCAACACACATTTTTTGTACGATAATTCGACTGCCCATATTTCCAATTCCTTTAAAATTTTCGAAGCAATTCCTTTGCCTCGCATTGATGGCAATGTATACATGCGCTTTATTTCCATAATGCCTTTATCTAATTCCTTTATGGCGCCGCAACCAACAGGCTTATTATTTTCATAAGCCACTACCGCGTGCCTGATCATGTTGATCTTGTTGAATTGATGATAAAAGGAGTGTTGATCGCCGTCGCGTTTTGCAAGATCTTCATCAAGCAATTTTACAAGTGATACAAAATCCGGGTTGTCAGAATTGGTTCTTACTAATTGCATACTCCTTTATTTACTTTGTATATTATTAATATGCCGTGCAAACTCATTTCTCTCTTAATATAAATTTCAGTTTTTTTCCCAAATCATTGTTTGAAAATCTAATGGTTGCTTTGAAGTCGTTTCGGAAACTCTTGATATGAAGTTTTTTGCAGAGATATGAAACTCGCTTGGCAGAAGAAGTTGCATGATGCCTTCTAACCCGTTAATAAACCATTGAAACAAACTATTTATTCACAGCTCAATTTGTTTAAAGTTGATATAAAATAATTCGTTAGTTTGAGAACGCACAATTTTATATCTGTTCATGTACAAATAACGCCATGAAATCATCCCATTTCCATCCTGCCAATTTGCTTGTGATTTGCATTTTTTTTAGTGCAGTGCTATTACTGGCTTCCTGTCACACGTCGCCAACTGAACAATACGGGTTTATTACACGACTTGGTCAGGATACTATTTCCATGGAAAGTGTGACCCGCCAGGGTAATACTGTAACTAGTGATGAAGTTGATCGGTTTCCCCGTGTGCGGGTACGTCATACTGTGATCAAGCTTAACGACGACGGCAGTATTCGTCATCTTGTAATGGACATTCACACGCCAAGCGAACCTGCAAATGAGCGTGAGCGAAAAGTGATCGCCGATGTTGCGAATAATAAAGTCCACATTTCAAAAACAGATAGTACAGGCACAGTGAATCGTGATTTCGAAACAGGTGGCAGCATAGTAGTGGCCCATGTGCCGCAGATGTATAGTCTCTATGAACTTTACTTTGCCGCAGCATTGAAACATGCAGCAGCATCAAAGCTTGCGACGGGCACTCCTGTGGAGATGCGGCAATTTTATATTGACCGTGAGTTCGACCGGTTTCCGTTGGGAAGAGTTCATGTAACACCGCTTGGTGATGGCAAAGTGGAAATTACACACGATTGGCTTTCCGGAACAGGAGAAGCAACAATGGATTCCAACTATAATATGCTTAGTTATTCCGGTGCCCGAACGACATATAAAGTGGAAGTAAATCGTCTCGCTTCACCACCTGATGTAAAAAGTATTGCTGACCGGTTTGAGGCGCAGGAGGCTAAGGCTGGTAATGTAAAGTCCTTAAGTGTGCGGGATACTGTGCAGGCACAAATAGGCAATGCACAATTTACCGTTGACTATGCCAGGCCATTGCTGCGTGGACGTACATTACTTGGTGACGTGATACCTTACGACCGTGTATGGCGAACAGGCGCAAATGCAGCGACACAGTTTACGACCTCAGCGCCAATAAAACTCGCGGGCATGCAGATACCTGCCGGAAAATACACATTGTGGACAGCGCCACATACCACAGGAGTGGATCTGATCGTGAACAAGCAAAGCGGGCAGTGGGGTACAGAATACAATGGGAAACTCAACCTGGCCACGGCAAAAATGAATAGTGAAACACTTCCCACTCCTGTAGAAGAGTTTACCATTTCTATTGAACCGAAAGACACAAAGCACGGAACATTATTGATGGAATGGGGTTCCTTCAGGTGGACGGCACCGATTGAAGTGCAGTGAGAAGTTTTCTCTTCAGATTCTTTTTATAATAAAAAAAAACCGGGCGATATATTATTAGTGATACAAAAGTGCCAATCCATGTGGCTGCAATTATTGCATCTGCATTATACTAATTCAGCAAGCGGTACTCATTTGGTGATTGACCAACCCGTTGTTTAAATAAGCGGGTAAAATGTTGCGGATATTTGAAACCTAATTCATAGGCGATTTGACTTACTGATTTGCTTTGGTCAAATATTTTTTCTTTAGCCACATCAATTACTTTCACTTGTATGTACTCCTGTGCTGTTTTTCCTGTTTCTTTTTTTACCAGGTCACCAAAATAACTTGCGGATAAATTCAATTCGCCTGCACAGTAAGCCACGGCAGGCAAACCAATAGTTTGCGGTTTTTCGGATTGATAATAATCATTCAATAAATTTTCAAATTTTTCTAAAATGCCTTTGTGTATATTATCACGGGTAATAAATTGACGGTCATAAAAACGGGTGCAATAATTTAGAAACAATTCGATGTTAGATACGATCAGTTTTTTACTGTGGTTATCAATGGCATGTTCTAATTCATATTCGATTTTTGAAAAACAGTCCAAAACGATTTTCCGTTCACGTTCTGACAAATGCAGCGCTTCATGAAATTGATACCCAAAAAAAGTATAATCCCGGATATGCTTTCCAAGTGAAGTGCCATGTATTAAATCAGGATGAAAGACCAGTGCATAACCTTTCGGCTGATAAGTTTCTCCGTTACTGTTGACACCGGCAACCTGCCCCGGCGCCAAAAAAACCAGTGTGCCTTCCTGGTAATCGTAAGTATGCCGGCCATACATTAGATCACCGCATTTCACATCTTTTAAAAATATGGTATAGAAACCAAAATACATTTTGGATCCCTGACGTGGACTTGCCTTCGATAAGTCAACAACACTCACCAGCGGATGAAGTGTTTCATTATTGTTGAATGCGTTGTAGTCGTTGATTGTTTCAAATCGTTTAATATTATCCATCATACTATCGTTTTATCTCTGCTGTGAAAGGGTATAAAACTGTGAACGGTTGAATAAGATAATAAGGTTGGTTTTGTTTGGGCGTTTACAGATTACTAAGGTAATAAGGTCTAAAGCAGTGCGGAGCAAATAACCTTATTACCTTAGTAAAAAGCAGATCCCCGCGAAATTCCAGGCTTATTACCTTATTCGCTCTCTTACTCAATATGGAATTTTTAAATTGTCTGAATTCGATTTTTACAAGCTACAATCTTATCCGCTTGCAAAATATAATTCAAAATTACTGCTTTATTCATCCGCTTATTAATGAGCATTACCGAATCAGCAATATTGGTAGATAAATCCGTAATCTGTATACTATGCAGGCAATAAAATATGTTCATGCGGATGTGTCTGAATATGAAATCAATTCCGGGTAGGGGTGTATATTGTTTTTCATAAGGCGGGTTGATTATGAGTTTGTCAATTTTTTCATTCTTTATATGCAATAGATTTCGGCAACATTTGTAGGAACAAATCCGCTTTTGAATAATCAATTTTTTCATAGAACATTCCCAACCTGTTCAAATTTTTGTAGTAATCATTTACATGATGATAGTAATATTTTTCCGACTTTATATACCATGCTTTTTCGCCAAGATGGGCTGCAATAAACCATTTCTCCAACAACCGGGCTGCCCTGCCGTTGCCGTCGCTGAACGGATGTATTGCCACAAATACTGCATGAATGAATGAGGCATAGTAAAAAATTTCCTCCTCACTCAATTTTTTTTTCAAAAGTTCATCCATGTCATCCCAAAGTTTTTTCATTTCAGTTTCTACGATGCCATAGGGAGCCGCTTCAAACTGTATTCTTCCGGTTTTGTGTTCCAGCACCACCATATCGTTTTTGCGATAAACTCCTCTCCATTTTTCAGGCAGCAGATGTTGTGACAGCAACGCATGACTTTGCAAAAAAATTTCCGGGTTGAGTTTGTGTTGTTTCGCAAACAGGTATGCCTTGTATAAATCATTCGGCTTCTCCACCAATTCGGGCAAATACTCGATGTTCTGCATTTTGTGCTTTACGTAACTGTCAATTTCTATTTTCTCGCCCTCAATTTTTGACGATGAAATAACAGCCACGGATGTATAGAAAGTAAATGTTTGCTGTGTCATTTCAATTTCATCCACTTCCTTCATGGCAGATGAAATGTCAACAGACAATTGCTTTTTATATTCTGCGAAATATTTACCAGTGATGATATTAGCCATAATTCATCATGCTATACTAATAAGATTTAAAGATAAAGAAATTGAAGCCATGCTTTTATGCCTTTATAATGTGAGTTGGGTTGTTTGTAATTGCCAAACATCTGGCAGTCTTTAGTTTCCAAGAATGGCATCCAGCATATAAAATCGGCAATATCGGTCATCCGCATTTGCCGTCTCCGGCAGCCATTTTCAACTGTCCCAAATTATGGGACAGTTCACTTCCCTCTGCTTTTAGTTTTGTTTTTAGAGCGTTCCAGTATTTTCTGGGTCTTGGGCTGCCCGTTAAAATTTCAATTACATCAATGATAGAAAAATACCATTTCTCCTGTTCAGCATCCCAAAGCGTCCTGACTTTTTTTTCTTCAAATATTTTTATTGCTGTTTGCTGTTCCATTATTATTATTTTTTGAACCGGCAACAATCAGCATCCCGCTAAAGCGGGACCCATTTCAGTTAATCATCATGCCGGCTTTGTTTGTATTCTGTGTTTTGATGCTCGGGTATTATATATTTTTTGCAAATATTTCCTGTTCTAATCCTTTTTTGTATTTCTCAATTAGCTTCAACAAAGTAAGAATATTTTGTTCCTTGATTTCATTTCTTTCAAACTGAATTGTCTGGTTGTTGTAGTTGTCTCGGTTGCCTTTGACCGAAAGTTTTTCTTCAATGTCTGGCGGCAAATAAAAACTTGCTTTGTCCTTCAAGTGCTTCTTAAATTCATTAATGTAAATATTCAGTCCCGCAAAGTCAAAGTCACCAAAATGCAAATAGCGATTTGGAATTGTCTGTAACCACTTAACCAAGTCCTTGTTCTGCGGATACCTTGAAACAAATAGCGGTTGAATATTCTCAAATAATTTTTTCTGTTTCTGAATGTGCCGGAAGTTCTCAGGGTTTTCAAGTCCAACAATTGTTATGTTGTCAGAAGGGGAGAAGTTTTCAAAGTCGTAAATGAAAATGAATGTTCCCTCTTGCGGCTGAACAGTCAACTGTGTTCCGTTCAATTTACTTTCAACTGGTTGAAAGCAATTCACTAAAAAACCTTTGAAAGTTCTGATGCTTTTCACTTTTGAGTTTGAAGAAATGTCAATCGCTTCCCCACGGGATAAATCTTCTCGTTTCAGTCCTTCAACATAGTTTTCTAAACTCTCAATGCCCAAATGATTTTGCAGATAAGCACTAAGTTTGTTTCTGTCTGTTAGATATACCAATGCTTTGCTTCTTCCAATGATTTGTTTTTTCAAAATTCCGTTCTCAATCATTGCTTCAACAATAGAATGTTTCACTTTGCTGAAAGGAATTTTTTCTCCGTTCTGCATTGTAATTAGATTTTCCGCTATTGAAATTGATAATTTCATTCTTCTGAATACTGAGTTTGAATTCGTTTAACTCTTGTAATACTTTTCCCGTCTTTGCTCAACTTGTAAATGTGGTCAAAAGCAATTGCATCATTTTCTATTGGTGAACCACTTATCAAACGAATATTTCTATCCTTAGCAAATTGTAAAATGCCTCTCACATTGTTCGGGTGAAGTTTTCCGATTTCATCCATCATGCAATGAAGTTGAAAATCTTTAAACTTCTTTGACGCACCTTCTTTGAAAACATTCAGTAACATAATATTCAACATTGCTTTTACCAAAACATCTGTTCCGTCCGAACCAACATTTGCAAGTTTTTCAACCCAACCTGAATCATTATCATTCTCAATAATTTTGAATTTCAATTCAAACGAATCAGAAAGCGAAATGAAATCTCGTTTCAACTCGCCAATTTTCTTTGCAAACTGTTTCAGTAAATCAACTGCATCTTTGTTTTTCTTCTCCTGATTTTCTCCTGAAAATAAATTTGCTTTCCCTAACTCCATTGCATTCTCATCATTGTAGTTCTTAATCATGATGAGCAACTGAACAATTTCATTCTTGCTATCGTCAACCTTCAATTCAATCTTCTTGATTACACCGACAAAATTTTTCTTTTCAAAATCATCATTGATTTTCCCGACTATTTTTTGAATCTCACCCGAATTAGAAACTAAACTGTTTGTCTGTTGTGCAATGGTTGAAACAATCAATGCAAATCTTTCATTGACTTCTTTCTCTATCCTGTCAATCCTTTTATCTTCAATAAAGTCAGTAAGGTTCTGAGCAAAGTCAAGGAATGATTTATCGTCAGTCAGTTGCTTCTTGAATTTAAGAATATTGTTGTCGCTAAACTTGCCTAAGAAATCGGTTGTGGTCCTTCTTAATTCTTCAACCCTGTTATGAAGTTTTTCGTAGTGAATTTCTTTGATTTCGTCAACAAGAATTTTCACTCGCTTGTGAGTTTCATCCTCATCACTCGGATTGCCAAAATATTCCTGAATCATTTTGAAGAATTCAAGTTCTTTAAAGTTGCCGAATGCTTCATTATCATCTGTAATTGCATCCAGTTCTTTTTTCAATGATTCAATCACCGCCTGAGCAACTTCAAGTTCTTTTGCAATAGTTTCTCTTTGCTGAGTATATTTCCTTTCCTCTTGTTCTAAATGCTTCTCATGTTTTTGCTTTTCTTGTTTGAACTTATCGGCTTGGTCTAAATACAGTTCCTTGTCGTAATAATATCTTTCTACCGACCCTCTATTGGTTTCAATGAATTCAAGTTCAATTTTTATTTCGCTTAATCGGGAGTCAATTTTATTCAAGCGACTTGTATCTGCACCCTTCTGTGAAAATTCTTTTTCTTTTTTAGAATTTATTTCTGCCTTTCGTTTTTTATTAGCTTCCTGTTCAACTTTGATTTCCGCTTCAACATTTATCAGAAGTTGATTTACTCTTTCTCCTTCGGACTTAATTTTCTTCTCTTTTTCGCTTTCTTTTCCCTTAATCAATTTCGTCAATTCATTTTCAACTCTTGAAACTTCATCTCTTGCTTTTAATTCCGCTGTTGTAGCTTCCGCAATAGCCAATTCAACTTTTTCAAGTTGAAGTTCCTTTTCTGATTTTGCTTTTGTGATAAATTCGTTTCGCTTTACTGTTGCCTCCAATTGTTTCGTTTGATTTTGCCCAAGTGAATATTCGTTCTCTTTAATTGAACCTTTCTTCTCTCGGATTTTCGGCTGATATTTTCTTTTCAGGTTTTCTTTATCCTTCTCCAATTTTTCTATCAGTGCTGAAATAGATTTTTTAATGCCTTCAACTTTTCCTTTCAGTTCCAATTTTTCCTTTTCATAATCATCAACAGTCTTAACGGTTTTGCTGATTTCATTCAAGTCAATTTCCACTCCATAAAAATCTCTTGACTTGCCTGAAAGTTTTGGAGATAGAGAAGTATTGAACAAAACACTTTTCTCGTCAATTACCTTTCCAATTGTCTTTTCCCAATTGGGATATTGCTCTGTTAACCAACCATACAGAGAATTCTTGCTGTTTTCAATGTACGATTCAATCTCAGCAATCTTGCTGTTTGATTCCGGGATTTGCTCATCTAACTTTTCTTTTTCTCTTTCGAAAGTTTTCTGCAATTCTCTTTCTTCAAGTTCCCAATGCTTTTGAAATGTTTCAATTTGTCTTATAGAGTTTTCGTTATCTGAATTTAGTTTTTGAATTGCGTCAGCGAACGATTTTATCTCCGTTTCAAGTTTCTTTATTTGCTCTGTAAAAAAGTTTTTGTATTTGACTCCTTCTCTTGAAATTTTTAGATTGTTAGTTAGCTGCTTTTTATATTCCCAATCTTCTCTTGCAATGTCAATTTCCTTTTTATGTTCTGTTCGGAAATCAGATGTCTGCTTTTCAAAATCATTTCTCGTTTCAGCTTGGAATGTGAGAAAATCAGAATTGATTTTATTCTTAGCGGCCTCTTCTGCATTGAGAAATTCTTTTAATTGATTTTCCAACTGGTCAAGTAATGCCTGAAATTTTTGTGCTAACTCTTTGAATTGGGTTGAAAGCAATTCCTTTTCATTAAGCAAATTTTTTTGCTCTTTCTCAGTGGTAACTTTCTTTTCAACTCTTGAAATTATTTGCTGAATATTCTTCTGCTGATATTCTTCCGTCAGTCGCCTAACTGTTTTTATATTTTCTTCCTGAACTCTAATATCACCTTTGATTTTATCCTCTTTAGTTTTAAAAGCATCTGCTATTTTTTTCAACTTAGAAAGCAGAACACTTTCACTATCATTCTGCTTCCCTAACCTCTTGGTGAGTTCAGGTTCTTCTTGCTGATTTTTATTTACAGCCCAAGCCAAGTGTTTTGCAATCTGAATTTTTTCCCTCTCCAAATTCTGGATTGCAATGTGAAGTTTGGAAATAGTTTCTGCCTGTGCAGTTGCACTCGGTGTTCTGAATTTTCTGATGTCAGAAAGTTGTGTTTCAAAATCATTTAGGTGATGTGCATACTGGTTCAAGTCAATCCGAATATCATTCTCCAAAGACATGATAATGGTTTGTTTGATGAACTCAGCCTCCATTTTTGAATTGAGAAATACATTCTGAATTGTTTTTGGTATGTATTGGTAATCCTTGCTTTCAAGAATTGAGTACCGTTTCAACTCATTCTTTTTGCCATCATGATTCCCATAAACTACATCACGGTATTCTTTGTGTTCTTCAATCTTTCTTTTGGTATAGAAAACTTTGTTTTCATCCAACCGTTCTGCAATGCCATCCCAACTTTCTGGAACATTGCCGCTTTCACTTACAAAAAAGTCTCTGTTGTATTCTCCGTCAAAAAATCTGAAACAAACTTTGTGTTGCGACTTGTAAGAAACTACACAAAATTTACCATCATCACGAACCACTTCATAAATGATGTAAGCGTTTGAATCTTTGAAGTAGTAATCGGTGTAAGTTGCTTTCTGTTTTGGAATCCCTAAACCAAATGTGTCTGCATTGTAGAAAAACAAAATTGCTCTTAGCAGTGTGCTTTTGCCTACGCCTTGTGTACCTATGAAATGCACATTGCCATTAAGATTTATTTCGGCATAGCGTATTCGTGCACTGTTGATGAATATGATTTTATTCAGGTATCTCATGTTGAACTTCGTCTGGTATATTGATATTGTTTATGAGTTCTTCAAGATACTTGAAGGATGAGAGTACTTTATAGGATTTCAGAATTTCATTTTCTATTTCCGCAAAGCCATCATCACAAAGTGTTTTCACAATTTTATTTACTACTTCTGGATAGGGAGTTCTCTCATCCATTTTGAGAATGCCTTTTAATCCGTCTGCTTTGTTTTTCAGAACCGCTTCAACACTTATTTTAACTGCAATTTCAGCAGGGGAAAAACTGCAACCCGAACCAAACGCATTGTCAAATGATTTGAAGAAGTCAACAATGTCAATCCATTTGCAAGCTGCTTCCAACTTTCTTTCTAAGTCCGCTTTTGACTCATCTTTTCGTGAGAAGTGATAATATTCGTCTCCCTTTTGAAGAATGAAATTGATTGAATAGAAATATTCGTAAAGGATTTCAAAGTTCTCGGTGTCGTCAAGTATTTCACTGAGTTTTGAAATACGACTGTCAGAACTGTTGGAACAAATGAATTGTCCTTTGCTTAGTAGTTCAAATATTTCTCCTGTTTGTCTTGGAACATTCATGTTGGTTTTTATTTCGGATAAACTAAAGCATATTCAATATTGCCGTGCTTTTCAAAATTCTCTGACACTTCAAATTCCTCTTCAAAGATTGAAATCATTTGACAATAAATAGTAACTCTCTCGGCAAATGAAATTTCTCTCAGAAACTGGTATTCATAAATGTAGTCAAACAGATGTTTGCCTGATGCTGCAAACTTCTCTTTCACTTCATACAAGTTGATGTGAATTTCCTTTTCGGTTTCATTTTTCAAATCATCTGCGGAAAAATTTTCAGCAACAAGTTTTTTGGTGTTGATGCCCGACTTGTATTTGCTACTAATCTTTTTGATTAGCTTGTAAACATCATCTTGCTGCAAATTTTCCAAAGAAAGTTTCAGAGAATAAAATGGTTTCATTTCAAAAGCAAGCGAATGAGTATTTGATAATATCTCAATGATGTCTGTCTTGTGCTTGATTTCAAACTGGTCTCTCAAATACTTCAACTGTCTTAGCTTCTCAATGAACTTGCTTTGGTATTTTATCTGATTGATGTATTCAATGATTTGCTTTCGGGTTTCAATCAAGTTCTGCCTTGATTCTGTCAATTCCAAAATCAAATCCGTCTTGATGTGTTTAAGTTCTTCATCGGTTGCTGTTTTAAAAAAAGTTAGTTCATCATTCAACAATTTTTCTGTCTGAACGATCATTTGCTGAATGGCTTCCAACTTCAACTTGTGGTTTTCAAGTTTTGAAAGTTTGATTTTGTAATTCGGTTCGGTCTTGAAAGTGTTTTCAATGTTTCGGTTCAAATCAACAATGTTCCTCATTGTAGTTCTTCCGATTTTACGCAAAGCTGATTTTACATCTTTCAAATATTTGAATCTCTCGCTGTCGCTTGATGATTGCAGGTAGTAAAGCATGTATTCACTTTTTACCTGACGAATGTTTTCGTTAATGTAGGAAGCGTTTATTTCCTCATTCACTTCCAGAATCTCCTCAAAGAATTTTAGAAACCGGTCATCTATTTCAAGAAGATTTCCGTTTTGTCGGATAATGTTCTTGCTCAATAAAAGTTTAATCACATTGTCTTTATCTCCATCCAGGATATCAAGTGCATAATCATATTTGTAAAGCAGTTTTCGCTTTTCAAACATCTCAGCCAAAAGTTTATTTCCCCGGCTAAGAGTGTTGAGTAGTTCTCGTATGGAGTTAAAGCGATTCATTAGTGATTAAAAAACATTGATATTGATGCAAGATACTGAGCGTTGGCAAAATTTTGGCTCTTTTCCGAAGTTTGCTTTTGCATATCCCCGAATCAGCAATATTGGTAGATAAATCCGTAATCCATATACCATGCAGGCGATAAAACAATGCAAGACCTTTGGGCTGTAAGAGAAAATAAATATGCAGTATGTAAAATTGAATAACGGTGTTGAAATGCCCATACTTGGGTTTGGTGTTTTCCAGGTAAAAGATTTGGAAGAATGTGAAAGAAGCGTAGTCGATGCAATTGAATCAGGATATCGTTTGATTGATACTGCTCAATCTTATGGAAACGAAGAAGCCGTTGGCAAAGCAATAAAAAGAAGTGGGATAGCAAGAAAAGAGTTGTTTATTACAACAAAACTTTGGATACAGTCGAATGGGTATGAGGGAACAAAAAAGGCTTTCGAAAATTCATTAAAAAGATTGCAGTTAGATTATTTGGATTTGTATCTTATTCATCAACCATTTGGTGATGTGTATGGTGAATGGAGAGCCATGCAAGACTTATATAAAGAAGGAAGAGTCAAAGCAATTGGTGTTAGTAATTTTCATCCTGACAGGTTGATTGATTTGATTATTCACAACGAAATTGTTCCTGCTATCAATCAAATTGAAACACATCCGTTCCACCAGCAAATCGAAACACAGAAATTCTTACAGGAAAATAATGTACAGATGGAAAGCTGGGGGCCATTTGCAGAAGGCAAAAACAATCTCTTTCATAATGAGTTGCTTGCTTCCATCGGAAAAAAATATAATAAATCAATTGCACAGGTTGTTATTCGCTGGCTCACGCAAAGAGGTGTTATTGCCATTCCAAAATCAGTACATAAAGAAAGAATGGAAGAGAACTTCAACATTTTCGATTTTGAATTAAGCGCTGAAGATATGGAAGCCATCAAAACACTGGATACAAATGCAAGCCTCTTCTTCGACCACAGAGATCCTGCAATGGTAAAATGGCTGGGAGAAAGAAAATTGGATAGTTAACTATAAAATCTTTATATAAAAAGATGAAAATTCAAGCTGTCTTTTTACGCCTTGTTTTTACGATAAGTATAATAACATTTGCGTTCTGCAGCAACACCTCTGCACAGGGCAAAAATCAAATGGTGCGGCTGGCAAAGCTCGTTATTGATTCGGCTCAGCTCGAAAATTATAAAGCCATGCTAAAAGAGGAAATTGAAACTTCTGTGCGTGTGGAACCAGGCGTTCTGACCTTGTATGCAGTGTCTGAAAAAGATAGGCCTACCCGCATTATGATTTTAGAAATTTATGCGGATACTGCGGCATACAACGCACATTTACAAACAACTCATTTCATAAAATACAAGACAGGCACTAAGAATATGGTTAAGTCTCTTGAGCTGATTGCGGCCAATCCCGTTGTACCTGGTATGAAAATAAAATAATAAATCAATAGTAAATCTCAAAAAATTAAAAATATAATCATGCAAAAAAGAAAGTTGGGAAACCAAGGTCTCGAAGTTTCAGCAATCGGCTTAGGTTGTATGGGAATGAGTTTTGGTTATGCACCGTTTCCGCCAAAAGAAGATTCGATAAACCTTATACGCAAAGCAATAGAACTGGGTGTGAATTTTTTTGATACTGCTGAAGTGTATGGTCCTTATTCTAATGAAGAAATTGTAGGTGAGGCTTTAGCACCTTTGCGTGATAAAGCAGTGATCGCTACGAAATTTGGTTTCAACATAGTTGATGGGAAATCAACCGGCACTAACAGTCATCCTGAACAAATCAGGAAAGCTGTTGAAGGTTCGCTCAGGCGATTGCAAACAGATGTGATTGATCTGTTGTATCAGCATCGTGTTGATCCGAATGTTCCCATCGAAGATGTTGCCGGAACTGTAAAAGATTTAATTAAAGAAGGCAAAGTAAAATACTTTGGCCTTTCTGAAGCGGGAGCACAAACAATTCGTCGTGCACATGCAGTACAACCTGTCAGCGCATTGCAAAGTGAATATTCTTTGTGGACAAGACAACATGAAAAAGAAATCATTCCAACGATCGAAGAATTGGGTATTGGCCTGGTTGCCTTTAGTCCGTTGGGTAAAGGGTTTCTTACAGGAAAGATAGATGAGCATACAAAATTTGCTCAGGGTGATATCCGCAACATTATTCCGCGCTTCACTGAAGAAGCACGTGTAACGAACCAGGCATTGCTTGAGCTGCTCAACCGGTTTGGTGAAAGAAAAAATGCTGCCTGTCCGGTAGGCAGGCTACACCGGCACAAATAGCATTGGCATGGGTGCTTGCTCAAAAACCGTGGATCGTTCCAATTCCGGGTACAACAAAATTGCATCGCCTGCAAGAAAATACCGGCGCTATAAATATTGAATTTACCAAAGAAGAATTGCAGGAAATGGAAACGGCATCTGCGCAAATAAAAATATTGGGTGAGCGCTATCCTGAAGTATTGGAAAAAACAACCGGACTATAATTAATGAAACAATATTTGGATAAAGAGCAGGTATCAGCATTGTTTGATTTTCTTAATGATTGGTTTGATAATTGTGAAGATAATTTCGCGTTTTGAAAAAGCTAATACAAAGCACCGGAGAAATTGGATGGCAAGAATATTTATCACAGGATCAGCCGATGGACTTGGGCAATTGTCAGCAAAGATGCTGATTGATATGGGACATCAGGTTGTTTTACATGCACGCAATGCTGAACGTGCCCACGATGCAATGAAAAAAAATTCGCGGGCTGAGTCTGTTTTAACAGGAGATCTGTCAAACATTGATGAAACAAAAAAGCTTGCTCATGCAGTGAATGAATTGGAAACGTTCGACGTCGTGATTCATAATGCAGGAGTTTACCAGGTTTCAGCAAAAGAAATTTTTGATGTGAATACATTAGCGCCTTATATTCTTACCTGCTTAATACAAAAACCGAAGCGCTTGATTTACCTAACCTCTGGCATGCATTTGCAAGGACATTCAAAACTTGACAGCTTTAAAACTGATATTAATCGCATAACGTATTCTGATTCTAAGTTGCATGTGATGATGCTTTGTATGGCAGTAGCACGAAAATGGTCAGATGTTTATTCTAATGCAGTTGACCCGGGTTGGGTTCCGACTAAAATGGGTGGTCGTGGTGCACCTGATGATCTGCAGAAAGGATACGAAACACAAGTGTGGCTTGCTGTAAGTAACGATAAAAAAGCAAAAGTAAGGGGTCGTTATTTTTTTCATCAAAAAGAAAGGCATCATAATCCTGAAGCGGATGATGTACAGTTACAGGAAAGATTTTTGATTTTGTGTGAAGAGATTACAGGCGTTTCATTGCAATCGTAGCTGTGCTGCTATTGTGAAAATAATTTCCGTTTAATTTAAAAAAATAAAATTAAATATGATTTTAGAAGAAAACTATACGCTATCTAATAGTGTTGAGATTCCAAAACTTGGTCTTGGAACCTGGTTTATCAGTAATGAAGATGTTGTGCAGGCAGTGAAGGATGCAGCAAAAATTGGTTACCGGCATATTGATACGGCGCAGGCATACCAGAATGAAAGCGGAGTTGGAGAAGGTATCAGAGCGTGTGGTGTTAATAGAGAAAATATGTTTGTGACCACGAAACTTGCCGCTGAAGTGAAGTCATATAAAGAAGCCGTTGCATCAATTGATACGTCACTTAAAAAATTAAAGTTTGATTATATTGACATGATGATTATTCACAGCCCGAAACCATGGGCAAAATTTCATGAAAGTGAACCTTACTTTGAAGGAAACCGCGAAGCGTGGAGAGCACTTGAAGAAGCCTATAAAGCGGGGAAGCTTCGTGTCATTGGTCTTTCAAACTTTGAAAAAGCAGACATTGATAACATTCTTGATTCCTGCTCAGTAAAACCAATGGTAAATCAAATTTTGGCGCACATAAGTAATACGCCGAAAGAATTGATTGAATATTGTCGGGATAAAGACATTCTTGTAGAAGCGTATTCACCAATCGGACATGGAGAATTATTGAAGAACCAGGAAATAACTGCAATAGCAGAAAAATATAAAGTTTCTGTGGCGCAATTAAGTATTCGTTATTGCCTGCAGCTTGGGCTGCTTCCACTGCCGAAGACCGCTAATCCACAGCACATAAAAACCAATGTAGAAGTAGATTTTATTATCTCTGATGAGGATATGGAGTTCTTAAAAAATATTCAACAAATCGAAGACTATGGAGAAGCGAGCAAATTTGCTGTATTCGGAGGGAAATGAATCTTGAATCAAATTTTTCAATTTGTTCTGTTGCGTTCAATCGCACAGAACTTAAAAAAATTAAAATTAGAATTATGGAAATCACAAGAATAGGCTCACAGCCTTCCGCCAAAGGACCGGAAGATTGGTTCACCGGCGCAGTTCGCATTGATCCTTTGTTTCAGCCAAATGAATCAAGACGTGCAGCCGCCGCAAGCGTAACATTTGAACCGGGTGCAAGAACTGCATGGCACACGCATCCGCTGGGGCAAACATTGATCGTGACTTCAGGCGCTGGCTGGGTACAGCGGGAAGGCGGACCGGTTGAAGAAATTTATCCCGGCGATATTGTTTGGTTCGCGGCCAATGAAAAGCATTGGCATGGTGCTACACCATCAACAGCTATGACGCATATTGCTATCCAGGAAAACCTCAATGGCAAAGTAGTTGACTGGATGGAGAAAGTAAGTGATGCACAGTATAACGGTTCTAAATAGAATTTATAGTTATAATATTGGGGTGTGTTTTAACAAACAATACTTCGGCACAACAGCTAAGAAAAGTTGATGAATACTAACTATAAAACTATGCTTACGGATATGAAAAGAATCGGGTTGTTCATTTTGTGTATTGCATACGCCTCAGTAAGTTTTTCGCAAAGTAAAAAACCGGGGAAAGATTTTCATTCGTTTGCACGGACCCCGCCCATGGGTTGGAATAGCTGGGATTGTTTCGGCCCTACGGTGACAGAGGCGGAAGTAAAGGCGAATGCTGATTATATGAGCCGGTACTTAAAAAAGTATGGCTGGAAATATATAGTGGTAGACATTCGGTGGTATGTTGCGAACGATAAAGCAAACGGGTACAACGAAAAGGATCCTGAATTTTCGATAGACAAGTATGGTCGGTTTATTCCTGCAGTAGAACGTTTCCCTTCTGCGGGAAATGGCAAAGGGTTTAAGTCGCTTGCTGATTATGTTCACAGCAAAGGATTAAAGTTTGGTCTGCATATGATGCGGGGAATCCCTGTCGTTGCAGTGCAACGTGAGTTGCCGATTCTCGGAACAAATGTAACTGCGACAGATGTTTATTCAAAAAAGGAACTGTGCCAATGGTTGAAAGATATGTATACCATTGATGCGTCAAAAAAAGGTGCGCAGCAATACTATAACTCTGTTTTCAAATTATATGCTTCATGGGGAGTTGATTTTGTAAAAGTGGATGACCTGTCTGCACCTTTCTATCATGCGGATGAAATAGAGATGATTCGTAAAGCCATTGACGCATGTGGCCGCGAAATAGTGTTAAGCACTTCTCCCGGTGAAACACCTGTACAATACGCAAAGCATATACAACAGCATGCCAACATGTGGCGCACGATCAATGATGTTTGGGATAAATGGAGCGATATCAAACAGCATTTTGAGATATTCAGAAGATGGAATGAGTATCGTAAGCCGGGCGCCTGGCCTGACGGCGACATGCTTCCCCTCGGGCATATCGGTATTCGTGCAGAAAGAGGAAATGATAGAATGACACTGTTGACAAAAGATGAACAATACACGATGATGACCTTGTGGTGTATCTTCCGTTCACCATTAATGTTTGGAGGCAACCTGCCCGATAATGACTCCTTTACTTTGTCATTGCTAACCAACCCCGGTGTACTTTATTTGCTTACAAATAGTATCAACAACCGCGAGTTATTTCATGATGCGACAAAAGTGATTTGGATTGCGGATGACAGCAAATCAAGTGACAAATTTCTTGCTGTATTCAACACTTCCGAAAATGAAGAATCGATTCTTGTAAATTTAAAAACGATTGGCGTCAATTCGTCCTGCACAATAAAAGATATGTGGCAAGGAAACTCCATGGGAAATTTTATTGGCGATTTTTCAACAACGATCCCGCCGCACGGTGCTGGTCTTTACAGAATTTCAATTGCAGATAAAAAGACCGTTACCCATCGTTAAAGAAAAAAGGAATCAGCAAGATTCTTTATACAGGAAAATCTCAATGGCAAAGTAGTTGACTGGATGGAGAAAGTAACCGACGAACAGTATAGGAAGTGATATTGTCAAAAGCCTTTAAGACTTTTTCAATTTAACGCCGGTATTGCAGATCGTATGGTTAATGAAAAAAAAGCTGGCAGAATAATTAATCTTTCTTATAATCGACAGCACTTGTTTTATGGTGTTAAATAAATCCATTTAACAATTAATAGAATGATAATGGTCAATATGCAGATGGCAACATTCATTTTGTATTTGCCAACATAAAACAGGATGGTCATAACAAGAAGCGCTATCGCACACACTAAGGAACCAACTAAAAAAGGTTTGATTTCTGCAAGCGTTAAACCATTTGCAGAATAGTACTGCAACCTGAAAGGCTCAGCTATACAACGGATCAATGCCAGGAAAATAATAAACGTCGCAATTTTAGAAATGTTCTTTGTACTACTCAGTAGCGTTTTAGTGCTCATGATCATTAAAGATAAAATCAAATCTGTTCTTTCTGCTATTTAATTAATCAATTGTATGTTCCAGGAGTGCAAGGGCCAGGTTCCTGTTATGAGCGGGAAGTTCTGTACTATCAGGAGTTGTAAAATTTTCAATAAATCGAAATCCGAAAGTTTCATAATATTTAATTATTGTCGGGTTATTTGCCCACGTATCCATTCGAATATTTTTTAGGCTCTTCTCCCTGCAATGGCTGACTGACCATTCTACAATTAATCCAAATAATTTTTGTCCTTTGAATTCCGGGTTCACAACGATTCGATGCAGGTAAATGTGCATCTCCTTTTTCAAGCTCTCTCCAGATTATTTTATCGTTGTAGCAAACGCTAAAAACTATTGCCGTTTTCGAAGACAAAACCGCTTTGTACTGGTTGTGATTCCCGATATCATTTATTATTGCGTTTCTGTCATAATTTTCCCAAACAGGATAACCTTTCTTTTGTTGGTATTTTATTGAGTGTTCAAATAGATCAAAGATCAGTTCCACATCACTCACCTCAGTGTTTTTTATTTCATATTTGGTCATCGTTGATAAATATGTATGCTCGAATAATCCTTCTTAGAATTCGTTTTTTCACTTTACGCCTTTTTCAGGATCCCACGAACCCTGCAGTTTGCGTACATACACAATCTGCCCAATATGATAAGCATTGTGTGTATTGATATGCGCAATGGTATTGTACCATAATTGCAGTTTCGCATCATCAGCTGCTTCTATTTCTTTTTCCCATGCGGTAAGTACACTGTCGATTCTTTCAACAGTAGCTTTCCAGTTGCTGGCATTAAAACTATTGAATGTTTCATCATTGTTTCCGTCGAACGCGGGCTGTGGGAGGTTTTTAAATTTATCGAGTTGCTGCAGGTTCCAGAAAATAAGATGGTTGGTCAGTTGACCGATGGAGTGATTGCCTTTTCCATCTGTCCACTTTGCCTGCTCTGCAGAAATTCCATCAATCGCTACGTTCACCGGCACAAACCAGTCTTTCACATCGTGAGTGGAATGTAACTGTGCCAGTAAAATACTTTTAAGTGTGGGGGTTTTTCTCCTGTGCGTAAATAAATGCTTGTGGATTTACAAGCATGCAAACGATCAATAGCTTTTTCATAAAAATTAATTTAATGATACAAATTAAATGAATCACCGTTATAGCTAACGCAGTAAGGAAAGAAATTGCATAGCTGGCGCAATGGCCTGATAAGTGGACTACTATTTGCACTTCTGAAGGAGACAATCAATCCTTTCTTTTATTCCAACTTATTTTTTAAAAGATCCAAAGTGCCATAAAACTCCGGAAGGGTCATGAATGAAACATTCGCTGCCCCAGTCGTAATGCTTAATTGGAGTTAGCCTTACATTTTCATATTTGGCAGGCAGGTCGAGAGCGACAAGCTGATTCCAGTAATCATTCACGTCTTTCACTTCTAAAAAGATCATTGAATTATCCACCCAGTCTTTTACATAAGCATTTTGTAAATAAAATCCCAACTCACCGATTTTAAATAATGACATATCTGCGCCCAATACTTTTTCCTCGAAGCCGAGGTCCCTGTAGAAACTTCTTGAAAGTTCAAAATCTTTTGCGCCGATAAACGGGCGAATGGATAATGGTTTATGTTCCATAATTTAAAGATAAAATTAAATCTGCTGCTTGCAGCAATTGCTATTTTGTATTGCATGCTGCATACTAAGCTAAGGCTAAATGTTATAAGCCGTTTTGTTTTAACTTATTCATGATGGCAATTATTCCGTCCCGGGTTCCTTCAAAATATTTTCCTTCTTTAAACTTCGGTATGAAAGAATTGTCGATGATATATTTCGTTTCTGCGTTGGACATAATTTTTTCAATACCATATCCGTTTTGAATAATGAAAAGTTGGCGACTATTAAGCAGCATAACTGATTTCTTCAACAGCATCGGTACTGTTGCAGGCCGGGAATCATTTGAATTGAATTACTGTTGCCATCCGTAATTGATGCGAGGTATTACTGAAATTTTTTTTTGATGATCGCGTTTTCCCGGCGAAGACTATGAATGGCTCATGCAGCGGTGATTACCATCATCGTGCTGAATGTAATCCTGTATAACCTGTAAGGATAAAAGATGAGATATTTTTGTATAGCTGAGATTTTTAGAAGAAGAACCGGAACTGACGTAAATGAAAGATAAATTACATTTCTTCTGAGTAAATTATATCTCAGAGCACATCAGGAAAGTTTTTCAGGGTATGTCATTGTACAATATAAGCCCAATAAGTATGCTTTTTCTAAAATACATTTTTACATGGTCGAGCTTCTGCTTCAGTTCGGCGACCCGCGCGCGCTGTTCCTCGATGCCCTTCTCCGTCGACTGATCGCCCTCGAGCAGGCCCTTGATCAGGACGCCGCCGAGCTCGCCATTCACCCGCGTCACCAGCTCGCGCGCAAACTGCGTCTTCTTGTCGACCGCAAGCCGCATGCCGAGACCGAATTCAGCATTGTCCTCGAACAGCGAGTTCGACCAGGTCGGTCCGCGCCCCTCATGGTTCGACGTATAGGGCGTGGTCGGTAGGTTGCCGCCATAGATCGAGGAGCAGCCGGTGGCGTTGGCGATCATCAGACGGTCGCCGAACAGCTGCGTCAGCAGCTTGATATACGGCGTCTCGCCGCACCCCGCGCAGGCGCCCGCGAATTCGAACAGCGGCTCGAGCAGCTGCACGTCCTTGACGAGGTTGTGCCGGAGTCCATCGCGGTCGGCGTCCGGGAGCTTCAGGAAGAAGTCCCAATTGGCGTTTTCGCTTTCGCGCAGAGGCGCCTGCGCCTCCATATTGATCGCCTTGTGCTTGACTTCGCTCTTGCTCTTGGCCGGACAGACTTCGACGCACAGCCGACAGCCGGTGCAATCCTCCGGCGATACCTGCAGCGTGTAGCGCTGCGATTCAAACTCGCGCCACCTCGGCTTGGTGGACTTGAAGGTCGGCGGGGCGTCGGCGAGCTGCTCGCCGTTATAGACCTTGGCGCGAATGACCGAATGCGGACACACCAGCACGCACTTGCCGCACTGAATGCACAGGTTCTCGTCCCAGACGGGAATCTGTTGGGCAATGTTCCGCTTTTCCCATTGCGCCGTGCCGGTCGGGAAGGTGCCGTCGATCGGCAGCGCGCTGACCGGCAGCGTGTCGCCTTTGCCGGCGATCATGGTCCCGAGCACGTCGCGCACGAAGGCCGGCGCGCGCGCAGGAACCGGCGGCAACATTTCGAAGACGCTCGTCACCTGGTCCGGCACCCTCACCTCATGCAGGCGCGCAAGCGTCGTGTCGACCGCCGCGAAGTTCTTCTGCACTGCGGCTGCGCCGCGTTTGCCGTAGGTGTCCTCGATCGCCTTCTTGATCTGCTTGATCGCCTCATCGCGCGGAAGCACGCCGCTGATGGCGAAGAAACAGGTCTGCATGATCGTGTTGATGCGGCTGCCCATGCCGGCTTCGCGCGCCGCGGCGTAGCCATCGATCACGTAGACCTTCAGCTTCTTGTGGATGATTCCGTCCTGCACCTCGCGCGGCAGATGCTCCCAGACCTCGTTGGCGCCGTGCGGAGCATTGAGCAGGAAGGTCGCGCCCTCCTCCGCCGCCGCCAGCATGTCGACGCGATTGAGGAATTGGAACTGGTGGCAGGCGACGAAGTTCGCCTTGCTGATCAGATAGGTCGATCGGATCGGGTTGGGCCCGAAGCGCAGATGCGAAACGGTGACCGACCCCGCCTTCTTCGAAGTCGTAGACGAAATAGCCCTGAACCCAGCTGTCAGTCCCTTTGCCGATGATCTTGATCGAGTTCTTGTTCGCCCCGACCGTGCCGTCCGAGCCGAGCCCGTAGAACAATGCGCGCACCGTGCGCGGGTCTTCGGTCGAGAAATCGGGATCGACGGCGAGGCTGGTGTGGGAGACGTCGTCATGGATGCCGACGGTGAAATGGTTCTTCGCCTCCGACTTATTGAGTTCGTCGAACACCGCCTTGACCATCGCCGGGGTGAATTCCTTCGACGATAGGCCATAGCGTCCGCCGATGATGCGCGGCATGGTGGTCGCCGCTCCGCAGGAGATGCGCTCGGCATAGACCGACAGAATGTCTTGGTAGAGCGGCTCGCCGATTGAGCCCGGCTCCTTGGTGCGGTCGAGGACGGCGATCGACTTGACCGTCTTGGGGAGCGCCGCCAGGAAGCTATCGACATCAAACGGTCGGAACAGCCGGACTTTCAGCACGCCGACTTTTTCGCCGCGCGCCTGCAGGGCCTCGACCGTCTCTTCCGCGGCGCCCACGCCGGAGCCCATCAGGATCACGACCCGCTCGGCGTCGGGAGCGCCGTAATAGTCGAACAGGTGGTAGGAGCGGCCGATCCGCTGCGCGAACCTATCCATCACGTTCTGCACGATGGTCGGACAGGCCCGGTAGAAGGGATTGATCGTCTCGCGCGCCTGGAAAAATACGTCTGGATTCTGTGCCGTTCCGCGCAGGATCGGACGATCCGGCGACATTGCCCGCTCGCGGTGCGCCTGCACCAATTCGTCGTCGATCAACGCGCGCAGGTCGTCGTCGTTCAGCTCGTTGATCAGGTTGACTTCGTGCGAGGTGCGGAACCCGTCAAAGAAATGCAGGAACGGCAGGCGCAATTCCAGCGTCGCGGCCTGGGCGATCAACGCGAGATCGTGCGCTTCTTGAACGGAGTTGGCGGCGAGCAGCGCAAATCCGGTCTGCCGGGTCGCCATCACGTCGCTGTGGTCGCCGAAGATCGAAAGCGCGTGCGTCGCGAGCGTGCGCGCCGCCACATGGATGACCGCCGAAGTCAGTTCGCCGGCGATCTTGTACATGTTGGAAATTATTAAAAGTAGGCCCTGGGAGGCGGTGAAGGTCGTCGCCAGCGCGCCACCTTGCAAAGCGCCGTGCAATGCGCCGGCGGCGCCGCCTTCGCTTTGCATTTCGATCACGTCGGGCACCGTGCCCCAGA
>CAWCNR010000001.1:0-995376 GCA_963796995.1 uncultured Bacteroidota bacterium | reverse complement strand
GATCCGCACCACCCATCTGTGTAGGTTTTCCATCAATATAGATTTTAACACCGTTCTTTCCCTGCATGGAAATATTATCATCCTTATCCGTTGTTACACCTGGAGACTTCTGCAAAAGTTCGAATGCATTGCTGCCGGTGGCATTAATGCTGTTTTCAACATTAAATACCGTTTTATCAGCCTTCACTTCTATCATAGGCTTTTTAGCCTGAACTGTAACTGTTGCTAATGACGTGCTACTATGCCAACAAGGTTAAAGGAGCTGAATTATAATCCTGTCCCTCTTTTACTTCGAACGTCGATGTGGTAGATTTTATATAACAACAGATGTTGCAGAAAGAAAATAAGCTCCCTATCTTTAAGACCGGTACTATCTTAAAAACGCCGTTGTTATTGGTAACTGCAATCTTAACCAGCGAAGAATCTTTTGTTTTTAATAAGCTGACCGTTGCGGAAGCCAGTGGCTTATCATTATCTCCCTTAATTGTCCCGGAAACCTGTGCTGCATCTTGGCCAAAGGAAAAAGCGCTTAAAAAAATGAGTATGATAAATGTAGTAGCCTGTTTCATAATTATATTAAGTTTTGATAGAGGTGAATTAAATCGGGGGCAAAAATATCCGTATTATTGTCCGGTATGAAGGATGATATAGATGAATTGAAAATTTCCTTGTGTGAACGGTAAAAATTAGCTTTAAAGTTATTTGTAATAAAACACAGGCATGATTAAAAAGCTGTGCTTTTACTTAATAAATAATGGGGGGCCTCATTTCGGTGCCTTTCAGTTAATTATTGCTGAGCCAAAATAATTATGCAATACCTCTGGAAGACCTATTCCATTAGCATTTTGGTTATTCTCAAGCAATGCGGCAACTATTCTGGGGAGCGCCAATGAAGAACCATTTAAGGTATGTGCAAGTTGTGTTTTAGATGCTGCATTCTTGCCTGCCGGCGAGGCAGGCTTAAACGAATTTTCATCCGGTTACTTTGGAAAGTTTCAAAATTACTTACGGAACTTACCTCGAGCCATTTTTGCTGCGCAGCGCTATACACTTCAAAATCGTAAGTAAGCGCTGAAGCAAAGCTCATATCGCCACCGCATAGACGCAGAATCCTATAGGGTAATTCAAGAGTTTGTAAAAGCTTTTCAACGTGGGTCACCATCTCCTCTAAAACCTCATAGCTTTTTTCAGGCTCAACTATCTGTACTATTTCAACTTTATCAAATTGGTGCACCCGGTTTAAGCCACTACGTCTTTTCCATAACTCCCTGCTTCTCTCCTAAAGCATGGAGTGTAAGCAGTCATTTTTAAAGGCAGTTCACTTTCAGTTAAAATTTCATCACGATAGATATTAGTGACAGGAACCTCCGCTGTTGGGATCATGTAATAATTATCGAGTTGCGAAATACATTTGTGCTTCTTTATCTGGTAACTGCCCCGTTCCATAAGCACTTGCTTCATTCACCAGTAAAGGTGGCTGATATTCCACATATCCCGCATCTAGTGTTATAATTTAAAAAATATTGTATCAAAGCACGCTGCAATTTTGCTCCTTTATTTTTATAGAAAGGAAAGCCGCTGCCCGTTACCTTATTACCCCAACTCAAAATTGATGAGATCGTATTTTTTTGCAAGATCCCAATGAGGTAAAGCTGCCATTGGAAGGTCGGGCTTTTTGCCACCTTCCCTTACAACTTCATTTTCTTCCGGTGTATTGCCTTTCGGAACGGAAGCATGCGGAAGGTTTGGCAATCTTATTAATTCATCGTGAAGTTCTTTTTCAACGACAGCTAACTTTTCAGATACAGGTTGCAAAGAAGACTTCAGTGCAGCAACTTCTGTTTTTTTTTCTTCAGCTACTTCTTTTTTCCGGGCGGCCATTAATTGACCTATCTCTTTTGATGCACCATTGATTTTGGATTGGGTTTCATCAAATTCAAATTGAAGTTTTTTTCTTTCATCGTCCAATTCAATAATTCGGTTTACTAAATTGGTATCTGAAAATTTTTTTACACGTAACCTTTCAATAACTTCTTCCTTGTTACTTTTAATAAAATTTATCTGCAGCATAATATTTCCTGGTCTTGTTTACATTTCTTATTTCGCAAATATAATGAGATGTGTGTGCACCTTTTTTTAATTTCTCAAAAAATGGTCAGAGGTAATGGGTATACTTTTTGATTTATTTTTGCAGCATGCAAAATGTAAATGATGATCTGCAGGCAAGGTGGTGGAAACTGGAAGAAAGATTCATGAATAAATTCGGTAAGAAACCCGATGTTGAAGCTGTTTTGTTTTTGATAGGTATACAGGAAATAAGAAATCTCAAAAAAAAATTCACAAAGGAGCAAAAGCAGGATCTGATGCACGTAGCCGTATGCTCATTACTTTCCCAAAGCGGTTATTACAAAATTGATGGTTATGACAACGAAGGCTGGCCTCATTTTCAACAGCTAAGACCTTTACCGCAATATAATATGATTGAACAGGAAAATTTTTTGAAAGATCATATATTACTTTACTTTGAAGAAGTAAATATCGCTTTTGCTGATTTTTAAATTATGGTAAGAAAAATATTTTATGTAGCAATTGTCTTTTTTATCGTTTCCTGTTCTGCATCAAAGAGAGCAGCGGATAATGAAAGAGAGCAAAAAAGAATAATGATCACTACTGACTATGGTAACATGGTCCTGAAATTATATAATAAGACACCATTACATCGCGATAATTTTATAAAACTGGTGAAAGAACATTTTTATGACAGCCTCATGTTTCATCGTGTTATAAAAGATTTCATGATACAGGGTGGCGATCCGGAGAGTAAACATGCCAAGCCAGGAGAGTTGTTAGGTGAAGGCTCTTTAAAATATACAATACCCGCGGAGTTTGATACTTCTTTGTTTCATAAAAAAGGAGCATTGGCTGCGGCAAGAGAAGCTGACGAACATAATCCTCAAAAGCGGAGCAGTTCAACCCAATTTTATATTGTGGAAGGGAAAACGTATACCAATGACCAGATGGACAGGATGGAAGAAAAACTCCACATAAAAATTCCTGAAAACCACCGTGAGATCTACAGGGCTGTTGGCGGTGATCCGTTTCTTGATATGAATTATACAGTTTTTGGCGAAGTCATAAGCGGCTTTGATGTAATTGATAAAATTGCGCATATGGCTACTGATGACAATAACAGGCCATTACAAAATATACGAATGAAAATAACTTTATTAAAGTAATTCATTAGCTGGAAAATATTAATTTGCGGAGCATTTCAATGATAAATCCTAAAAAAGAAATATGAATTTTCCGGAAAACCTTCGCTATACAAAAGATCATGAATGGTTATTATTGGATGGGGATATTGCTACAATTGGCATTACAGACTTTGCTCAGCATGAGCTTGGAGACATCGTATATGTTGAAATTGAGACAAAGGGAAAAACACTTGCAGCGGAAACAATTTTTGGAACCGTTGAAGCAGTAAAAACAGTCAGTGATTTATTTCTTCCCGTTTCCGGAACTATCACTGAACTAAACCCTATTTTGGAAGCAGAGCCTGAGAAAGTGAATGCGGATCCTTATGGCGATGGATGGATGATAAAAATGAAGGTGGATAACCCGGATGATGTAAGTAAGCTTATGGATGCCGGGGCGTATAAGAAAATTGTGGTTTAGAATATTTGTAAATCAATGCACGGAATTCCTTTTAAAAAATTTATTCCAGGCATTGCCTGGTTTTTTATTGTACTTGTGCTTACCTGTTTGCCAGGAAAAGATATACCGAAAATAGGATGGCTTGATTCAATTTATTTTGACAAATGGGTACATGCCGGAATGTTCGGAGGGCTTACTTTTTTGTTTAGCTTGCCTTTTAATAAATCAGACTTTTCAGCGCAACAAAGACTATTTTATTTTATAAAAATTGCAATAGCCGCAAGTATCTGGGGTTTGGTTATAGAGTTTATACAAAAATTTTATGTAACCAGCAGGGACTTTGAATTGTTGGATTGGGCTGCTGATTCGCTTGGAGTGTTTCTTGCATTTTTGGTTTGCAGAAAATATTTTATTAAAAGTCCTTTAAAGTAATGCTCAATACAGGCGCTAAACGAGACACATCTTGCAACCTAACTTTTAAATCAATACATTTGCTGAATGGAAAATGTTGATAACATGGAATACAATACCACACGCAATCATCTCGTGATAAGAGAATATGGCCGCCATATACAAAAAATGGTAGAATATGTTTTAACCATAGAAGACAGGGAGAAGCGTCAAAAAAATGCGTATGCACTCATCGAGTTGATGGGGTTTTTAAATCCGCACTTAAAAAATGTGGAAGATTTCCGTCATAAATTGTGGGATCATCTTTTTTTGATAAGTGATTTCAAACTTGATGTTGACAGTCCCTATCCGATACCTACACGGGAAACTTTAAAAGCAAAGCCTGACCAGTTGGCCTATCCAAAGAGGTATCCGAAATACAATCACCTTGGCAAAAACATTGAAATAGTTATTGACAAGGCATTGCAGGAAACAGACCCCGAGAAACGCCAGGGATTTGCCAATTCAATTGCCTACTACATGAAGCTTACTTATAGCAACTGGCATAAAGAACTGGTGCATGATGATAATATACAAACTGAACTTAGTTCAATCACGAAAGGCGAACTTGAGTTCAACAATCGGCCTTTTATAAAACATCGTGTCGATAATAACCGTGAAGAATTTGTAAGTAATGTAGGAAAATACCGCAAAAATTTTGGCGGCCGAAATAACCGGAACCAGGGCAGAGATAACCAGGGTGGAAGAGAAAACCGCAACAACAATCGAATAAATTTTCCAAAAAAAGATATTAAACGGATTTTCATTAAATTAAAAAATTAAGTTTTTAGCCCCGGCCTTTATATATTGCCGGGGTTTTATTTTTGCTTCTTTTAAATATAAATAATTTGTTATGGGCCTCATTTGAAGTTACAGGTGGAAAAAAATTGAAAGGTGAAATAACACCACAGGGCGCTAAAAACGAAGCCCTGCAGGTAATTTCTGCTGTACTACTTACGGCAGAAAAAATAACCATTCATAACATTCCGGATATTGTTGATGTAAATCTGCAAATTGAGTTGCTGGAAGAATTGGGAGTAACAGTTGAAAGAATTGGCAGGCACACCTGCATGTTTACTGGCTTCTGCTATTAACATTGACTATCTCACCTCTTCTGCCTTCAGGAAAAAGACCGGGCGTTTACGTGGCAGCGTTATGCTTGCGGGGCCAATGCTGGCCAGATTTAAAAAAGCGTATGTTCCGAAACCGGGTGGCGATAAAATCGGGCGCAGAAGATTAGATACTCATATTGTTGGTTTTCAAAAACTGGGGGCTGAATTTGAGTACGACGATGATGCTTCTTTTTTTCATTTAAAAACTTCACAGCTTAAAGGGGCCAACTATGTTATTAGATGAACCCAGTGTAACGGGTACGGCTAATATCATCATGGCGGCTGTAATGGCAGATGGCATTACAACGATTTACAATGCGGCATGTGAACCATATATACAGCAACTTTGTAAAATGCTTGAACAGCATGGGGGCAAAAATTTCCGGCATAGCTAGCAATATGCTTACAATTGAAGGAGTAAAAGAATTGCACGGAACTGCTCATACTATTCTTCCTGACATGATTGAAGTTGGTTCTTTTATAGGGCTTGCGGCAATGACTCAAAGCAATATTCTAATAAAAAACGCAGGTATTAATAACTTGGGAATTATACCGGAAAAATTTCAACAACTGGGAATTAAAATAAATTTTATTGGGGATGATATTCATATTCCTGAACAAGATCTTTATGAGTGTTCAAACTTTTTTGGATGGATCGATACTTACTATTTCCGATCATCCATGGCCGGGATTTACACCCGATTTGCTGAGCATTGTTTTGGTTGTTGCCACACAGGCGAAAGGTAGTGTGTTAGTGCATCAGAAGATGTTTGAAAGCCGGTTGTTTTTTGTTGATAAAATTATTGAAATGGGGGCCCATATTGTTTTGTGCGATCCGCATAGGGCAGTAGTGATAGGACTTGAAAGAAAATATCATCTAAGAGGCATACAAATGAGCAGCCCTGATATAAGAGCAGGAGTTGCTTTACTTATTGCGGCTTTAAGTGCAGAAGGACAAAGCATTATTCAAAATATTGAACAAATCGACAGAGGTTATCAAAATATTGATGGAAGATTGAGAAATATTAGGTGCAGAGATTATAAGACGATAAATTAGAGAAAGTCGGTAGGTCAGTGAAACAACCGATAACTACTGACAATTGAGAATAAACCCCGATAAAAAGAATGGGAAAAAAATATAATAAACTCATTCTTGTTACGGCTCCGTCCGGTGCCGGAAAAACTTCTATCGTACGATATCTGATGACTAAATTTCCGCAACTTGCATTTTCGGTTTCTGCTACTACAAGAAAAGCACGCGAAAATGAAAAAAATGGTGTAGATTATTATTTTATTTCGGAAAATGAATTCAAGGAAAAAATTCACCATAAAGAATTTTTGGAATGGGAAATGGTCTATGAAGGAAAATACTATGGCACTTTAAAATATGAAATTGAACGGATATGGTCAATGAAAAAGTCCCTGTGCTTGATATTGATGTTCAGGGCGCCATCCATGTTCAGCAACAATATCCTGTAAATACCATTGCTGTTTTTATACAGGCTCCATCGTCTGAAGAATTGAAAAAACAGATTACTTGCACGTGGTTCCGAAAATGAAGAATCATTGCAGGCTAGAGTAAATAAATCTGCATTTGAAATTACATTTAAGAATCTACTTTGAAAATGTAATCGCTAATAATGATTTTGAAACAGCATGCCTCGAAGCTGAAAAAATTGTGGCGACATTTTTTCAGAACGAATTAATTTAAAACAAGTGTTCATTTTCAATTATATAATTTTGTAATATGGACTGGACTTCAATTATCGCATATAGCTGCTTCATTGTTACTTATTGGGTTTTTTGCAGGAATAGAAATTACTTTTATTTCCGTAAATAAACTTTCGATCGAATTAAGAAAAAAACAGGGAAGTTATGTCGGGCAAAATATGGTCTGGCTTCATGGAAACTCCTACCCGGTTCATAGGCACTACGCTTATTGCATTCAATATTTTAGTGGTAATATATGGTTTACTCTGGAGTAACATACTAAATAGTGTATGGAAATATTGGGGCATTGGTAATCCTTATATAATGCTTGCTGCTGAAACAATTATTTCCACTACGCTACTTTTATTTTTTGAATTTATTTTCAAAGCATTCTTTCGTGCAAAGAACAATGCTGTTACCGGCAGCAGATTCATCACTTTTGTTATTAATTTCTTTTATTCTATATTTTCATGGATGGGCTCTTTTTTTGTGAGCCTTTCAGAATGGATGCTTAAATATATTTTTAATGTAAAGCTGCAGAATAAGAACGAGGCGTTTACTAAAATTGACCTGGAACATTTTATTCAGCAAAATAAGCTGAATGTTGCTGATGACAACGAAGAAATGAATAATGAATTATTTGAAAATGTATTATCATTATCGGATATTAAAGTCAGGGAGTGTCTTATTCCCCGAAAAGAAATTGAATCTATTAGATATTAACGCAACACTTCCGGAAGTGAAAGCCCGCTTTATAGAAACGAAATTGAGTAAACTGGTTGTGTATGAAGACAACATTGATAATATCCAGGGTTATATTCATCAACTTGACATGTTCGGAAATCCTCAAAGTCTTAAAGCGGTATTACTTCCGATACCCACCATTCCCGAAAGTATGAGTGCAACAGACCTCATTGATAAATTTAGCAAAGAACATAGAAGTATTGCCTGGGTAATTGATGAATTTGGCGGTACCGCCGGCATCGTAACCATGGAAGATTTGCTGGAAGAAATTTTTGGGGATATCAGGGATGAGTACGATATCACTGAAGAATTTGTCGATAAGCAAATTTCCGCCAATGAATATATTTTTAGCGGGAGACTTGAACTGGATTATCTCATTGATAAATATAAAATGGAATTCAGGAAAAATGAAGAAACAGAAACACTCTCCGGGTACATCATCAACCAACACGAGTCAATTCCAAGGCAAAAAGACCGCATTATTATTGATGACTACCAGTTTGATATTTTAAACGTGAGCGAAACCCGTATTGAAACTGTAAAACTTAAAGTGCTTAGATAAATTTTTGGGAATTCTCTTGACTGCATTATCATCCTGTACATTTTACGGATTAATTCCAAAACGGTGATTTAAAATTTACTTCCTTAAATGGTTATTGCTATTAATACGAAAATTACCGGGAACGAATTCGAAGAAAATAACGATTTTATTTTTGAAACTTTCGGCAGGATTATTAAACAGCATCCCGATCACACTTTTATTTTAGTTACTGAAAAGCAATTAAGGGATGGGTTAATTTCTTTTAAAAATGTGATGAATATTGCAATAGGTCAACAGAAAAAAAATCCTGTGTTATGGTACCTATGGTATAACATTAAAATTCCAGCGGTACTAAAAAAATACAATGCCGGATTATTTATTAGTTATAAAATTGCATCGCTTAATTCCAAGGTGCCTCAATGTATTATTATTCCTGATCTTGCTTTTATCCATCAGCCTTCTCTTTTCAAAAAAAGTGATTTATTATTTTATAAAACATTTATACCACGAAGTTTAAAAAAAGCTAAACTAATTTTTACGGTTTCAGAATTCTGCAAAACAGATATTGTTAAACAATACCGGTCAAATGCCGATAAAATAAAAGTTGTTTATAAAAGTGTCAATGTAAATTTTAAAGAAATAAATTATGGCGAAAAAGAGGAAATAAAAGCAAAATATACCAAAGGGAATGAATATTTTATCTATACCGGAGAAATCGGAGAACACAAAAATTTGTTAATTTACTGAAAGCATTTTCGGCTTTTAAAAAAAGACAGAGGAGCAATATGCAATTGATAATTGCGGGAAAACAAGGATGGAAAAGTGAGAAGTTTTTTGAAAGCCTTGCCTATTCAGGTTTAAGGATGATGTAAAAATTTTAAAAGATCCGACCGGAGAAGAAATTGTAAAATTAACGGCTCGGCCTATGCTATGGTATATACTTCGCTTTATGAAAACTTTGCAGTTCATCCTCTTGAAGCAATGAAATGCGAGGTTCCTGTTATTGCTTCTTCAACAGGTGTTATGCCCGAAATATGCGGCGATGCTGCATTGTATGCGAACCCTGAAAATTTTAAAGAAATTGCCGTAAAAATGATGCAGCTTTTCAGAGATGAAAATTTTAGAAAAGAATTGATTGAAAAAGGGAAAAAGCAGGCTCAAAAATTTAATTGGGATATTACGTCAAATCTTGCGTTTGGAGCAACTTTGAAACCTTGCCTATGATACCAGTTTTTTACTGAAACCTGCAATAGTCTTAATTTCGCACCCTTTATGACAAATTCAAATATAAATATTGATATTCAGCTCGATGCAGGAAAAAGTTCCTCAGCAAATAACGTGGAGTGCAACAGGCAGTACGCGCCGAAACTCCTCAAAAAGCAAAAGCAATGTTCGTTGCTTTTTGGGATGCGCTTGATAAATCGGCTTTGCGAATTGATCTGTGGACAAAAGAAATGATGGTGGATGAGATGGCAGATTTTTATTTCCAGGTGTTTACCACCATGGCCGACACTTTTCAAAGAGCCACCAAGTACGATGTATTAAGTAACGACATAAAAGCATTTGCAAAGAATTTCATCAGAAATTTATGGATATGGAGAAGGAGAAATAAGTGAATAAATAATGACAATTTAAATTGTAGTTGTGATAACCTTGTAAAATCATGTATCTACATAAATTTTAAATTTTGAAACATAAAATGAATTTAGAAGAAAAAGTAATGACCGATTTAAAAACTGCAATGCTTGCAAAAGATGAAAAGTCTTTACGGTCTCTGCGTGCTATTAAAGCCGCTATTATTAACCTTAAAACCTCGGAAGGTTTTAGGGAGAAATTAAAGAAGAAGATGAAATAAAATTCTTCAAAAATTAGTGAAACAACGTAAGGATTCTCTGGAAATTTATGAAAAACAAAACCGAGAATGATCTTGCAGACAAAGGAAAAGGAAGAGATTGAGTGTGATTGAAAAATTTTTGCCAAAGCAAATGAGCCACGAAGAGCTTGAAAGAGATAGTCGCATCCATAATTAAAGAAACAGGCGCCACGTCGCCAGCCGATATGGGTAAAGTAATGGGCATGGCTAATAAACAACTTGCCGGTAAGGCTGATGGAAAAACTATCGCTGCAATTGTAAAAGAAATTCTTTCGTCAAAATAATTTTATTTATACTTGTAATATGAATTTTTATTTCAATAACATCATACTTTATAAATCGAAAATAATCTATGATAATTGATATTGTATTTATATTGACGATGATTATTGCTATATTTAAAGGATTGAGTAAAGGATTTATTGTTGGTATTTTTTCTTTACTTGCTTTTATAATTGGGCTTGCAGCAGCTATTAAGTTTTCAGCGATTGTGGCTGCTTATCTAAGTAAGAATGTTATATCTGCTACGAAATGGTTACCTGTGATTTCATTTTTTTTGTTTTTATTGTGGTAATTTTATTGGTGGGTTTGGGAGCAAGGCTCATAAAAAAAACGATTGATTTTGCCTTGCTTGGTTGGGTCGATAAGTTGGCCGGCATATTTTTGTATATCATTATTTATACAATCATTTTTAGTGTACTTATTATTTTTTGCAGAAAAATGTTTGGTTATTAAAGCCGGATGTAATAGGAAGTTCTATACTTTATAAATACGTGTCTCCGTGGGGACCTAAAGTGATAAATAATCTTGGAAAAATTATACCCTTTTTTAAAGATATGTTTTTGCAACTGGAAAATTTTTTTGAAAGTGTGGCACAAAAATCTGTATAGCTAAATCATTATGAAATATTATTTCGGCTTTTTTTTGCATAGAAACATTTATTTTAGCGTTATATTAGCCACATGTAAAAACACAAATACGCCAGAGCGCAACAATGGAATATCAAATTCAACAAGAAGGCAAGTTTAAATTTATTGAAGATGGGTGAAGGAGAGCCACTTGTGTTACTGCATGGACTGTTTGGAGCGTTAAGTAATTTTGAGCATCTTATTGAATATTTCAGGAAGACCAATAAAGTTATCGTGCCCATGCTTCCGCTTTTTGAGCTTGATCTGTTGCATACTTCCGTGGGAGGGTTACAAAAATTTGTTTATAAATTTATTGAAACCCGGGAGTATAAAAACATTCACTTGTTAGGTAACTCACTTGGGAGGCCATGTTGCCCTTGTATATATTTTAAACATCCTGAAAGAATTAAATCTCTTATTCTTACCGGAAGCTCCGGTTTATTCGAAAACGGTATGGGAGACAGCTATCCAAAACGGGGCGACAAAGAATATATTCGTAAAAAAACCCAACTTACTTTTTATGATCCTGCAATGGCTACCGAAGAACTCGTGAATGAATGTTTTGAGATAACAAATAACAGGATCAAAGTAATTAAGATAATATCACTGGCTAAGTCCGCTATTCGAAATAATCTTGGAGAAGAAATAAGCCAGATCAAACAACCAACGTGTTTAATATGGGGCAATAATGATACAATTACACCGCCCTTTGTTGCAAGAGAATTTCATAAATTAATTCCGAATAGTGAACTTCATTTTATTGATAAATGCGGCCATGCTCCCATGATGGAGGTTCCGGATGAATTTAATAAAATATCTAAGTGGTTTTATTTCAAAATTAAATGTGCCTGCTGCAACAGTTCATTAGTTTTTTTTGTCTCTATAGCAGCGTCTCTTAATTTTCTAACATTATAATCGAACTACAATCATGTTAGCATAAGAACTGATTAATAATATTTTGCCTCAACTACAACTGACTGATACTGTTTCCAAGGCTTTACAATTGATGAATGATTTTAAAATGACGCACCTGCCTGTTGTATCTGAAGACAAATATCTCGGGCTTGATAAGCGAAGACGATTTGTTAGATGAAGAAAATAAAAAAATTACTATTGAATTTTTCCAAAATGATTTTATTCCAGCATCGGTTTATTTCAATAAACATTTTTTGAGTGCGGTCGCTATAAGCAATCAATATCAAACGAACGTAATTCCGGTGATTAGTGAAACCAATGAATTCATGGGCACTATTGCGGGGCAGGAACTTCTTGCCGCCCTGGGAAACTTTTCAGGAGCGGACGAAACGGGTGCTATTATTGTTCTTGAAATGGAACGCAATCGTTTTTCTATTTCTGAAATAAGCAGGATAGTTGAAAGCGATGGCGCCGTTATTCTCCATCTGAATATTACAGTTAAACCGGGTACCGCTCTGCTGCAGGTAACCGTCCATCTTAATAAAAGAGAAATATCCGTTATTATTGCTGCTTTTGAAAGATATGAATATACAGTTTCATATTATTCCGGGGAAGAGCTGTTTGAAAATGAAATTGATAACAACTACAGGCATTTAATGAATTACCTTGATATTTAAGGGAACGAAATTGCTTTAAACTTCACTTACATAATATTATTTATATTTTTCAGTTTTTCTTTTTGTTAAATAAAAACGTACCTGTTCATCATCAGAAATAAAATAACTATTACTTTTTTTTTAAACTTTATAACTGCCGTAACCTTTGCGCAGGATAAGGACAATGTCTCCTTTTTTCAAAACCTACCGATTGGAGATTCTACTACTAAACTTCGTGTGTGCGACATTGTTATAAAGGGGAACAGGCAAACAAAATCATATATTATTTTAAGGGAACTGCAACTGGAACCTGGCGATTTAATTCCGTTAAACAGAATGAATGAAATATTGGAAAAAGCACGTAACCAGGTTTACAACACAACACTGTTTATCGATGTAAAAGTTACTCCCAGGGTGGCAAACGATTATGATGTGGACATAATAGTTACAGTAAAAGAAAGATGGTACATTTTCCCGATTCCTGCGTTTCAGCTTTCTGACCGGTCGTTTAATGAGTGGCTGGTAAAATATAACGGCAGCCTTCGGCGGGTGAATTATGGCATGCGTTTTTACCATTTCAATATCAGCGGAAGAAAAGATCAGCTCTCTCTCGCATTTATAAATGGTTTTACGCGAAATATTTCTTTTGAATACAAGGCGCCGTACACCAATCCACTATTATCTGACGGAGTAATATTTGGTGCAGGCTATTCGCAGATCCGTGAAATACCATTTAAAACGGATGCGCATAATAACCTGGTATACTACAAAAATGATGATTTTGTAAAGAATGAATGGTATGTAACCGGTTCATACAGCTCAAGGAAAGCTATTAAAAAGAAGGAAACCTTTTCAGTTACATTCAGGCACATAAAAGTTGAAGATTCAGTTGTTTCCCAATATTACAATCCCGGCTATTTTAACAGTAGTTCGTCTTATCAAAATTTTATAGAGCTTGCTTATAAACTTCAATTTACTGATGTAGATAATATTTTGTATCCTTTAAAAGGTTATGCGGCATCCTTACTTCTTCAAAAGCGTGGATTGCAACTTGAAGGCGGGATTAACCAGTTTATCATAAGAACTGCTTATAATAAATATTTTGCCTTTGCCCATAACTGGTATTCCAGCATAAAGCTTACGGCACAGGCAAATTTGCCCTTCAGTCAGCCTTATATTAACCAGAGAGCATTGGGCTATAAAGACGATTATTTAAGAGGCGATGAATATTTTGTAATAGACGGAGCGGCATTCGGCCTGGGAAAGTTGGACCTTAAAAAAAAGCTTTTTCATTTCAGCTTACCAACATTTCTGAATTCAAAAACATACAATAGACTTCCCTTTACAGTGTATGCGAAAACTTTTTTCGATGCCGGGTATGTATATTGTCAGCCCGAATTTAATAGCGTGCTCAATAAAAGATTTTTATATTCCGGGGGTTTGGGGATAGACATTCTTACACTTTACGATTTTAAATTAAGCATTGAATACAGTTTAAACCAGTTAGGCCAAAAGGGTTTATTTTTACATAACTAGCTCGTCTTTTATTCGATTTTTAAAAGGTCTCATCACCAAATTATGAGGATAGCAATATATAGCCGTGGTTTAGAAGCCGATCAGAAAGACGGCCTCAAGTTATTACTCGCGGAACTGGCTCATTATAAAATTGAGCCAGTTGTATTCCAGAATTTTTTTAACCAGTTTTATTCATCGATTGATATATCTAATAAATATTCCACCTTTAATTGCCCGGAAGACCTGGAAGATATTGATTTCCTGATAAGCCTTGGAGGAGATGGTACTTTACTTGATGCGGTAACTTTCGTAGGGGATAAAGGCATTCCTGTTTTAGGTATTAATTATGGCCGCCTGGGTTTCCTGGCAAGTATAGGCAAAGATGAATTGCACATTGCGGTTAAGGCTTTGGTGCAAAGAACTTTTATGCAGGATAAAAGAACTCTGCTTCATCTTGATGCTAACATGCCTTTATTTAACGGTGTCGCCTATGCGCTAAATGAATTTACCATTCATAAGAAAGACACTTCGCCTATGATTAAAATACACACGTACTTAAACGGTGAATTTTTGAACACGTACTGGGCTGATGGTCTTATTGTATCTACACCAACGGGTTCTACGGGCTATTCATTGAGCTGTAACGGGCCGGTCGTTTTTCCTGAATCTGCCAGCTTTGTTATTACGCCGGTATCGCCCCATAACTTAAATATAAGACCATTAGTGGTGCCGGATAATACCATTCTTTCTTTTGAAGTGGAGGGACGTACGGATGGCTTTTTATGTACCTTAGACAGCCGTCGGGAAATCGTTACAAAGGAAGTGCTGCTGGCAATTCGCAAAGAAACGTTCAGTGTCAATCTTGTACGTCTGAATGAGAATAATTTTTTGCAAACATTGCGTAACAAATTATCCTGGGGACTTGATAAAAGAAATTAATGACAAATTTTTAACTTGCATATATAATTAAAAGGTGTTTCTTCGTTTTACCAACTATGTCTATTACTCTTATTTTGCACCTATTATGAAAAATTTTTTTGTAATCCTGATAGCCCTCACTGCTTTTAATATTAAAGTAAGAGCACAATACGAAGCCGTTCAGGAAGGAGAGATATGGCTTAACCGCAGGCGTGGCACATTATTTTGGCGATCTTAATAATAGGGCAGCGTTTAACAGGCCTAAAATTGCATTAGGTGCTTTTTATAGAAAACAATTTGGCAATTATGCAGGTATTCGCTTTCAGCGCATTTTGCAGCAGCTTGGCTATAGCGATCAATATAGCGAAAATGAATACCAGCGTAGCAGAAACTTAAGTTTCAATACAAATATTTTTGAGATTTGCTTTAAGAGGAGATTTTAATTTTTTTAAATTTATACCAACTGATCCGCATCATAGCTTTACCCCTTATGCAACTTTAGGCGTAGGGGTTTTTAGCTACGATCCGTATGCCTACTGGCAGGTGAAAAATATTTCCTAAGGCCCTTAGATACTGAAGGAGAAACATTTTACAAGGGAAGAAAGGCCTATGGTACTATGGCTGTTTGTATCCCAATTGGCTTTGGTGTAAAATATGCAGTAACAGATAAAGTCAATATTTCATTCGAAATTGCTCATCGTTTTACTACTACGGATTATATTGATGATGTAAGTAAAACTTATGTGGGTATAGATAAATTTCCTTCACAAAATCCGCCAGTCTATAGCTCAGTTTCAGGATAGGTCTTATGAATTCGGTACTCCTATTGGTATTGAAGGACGCCAAAGAGGCTTCAGCAAACAAAAAGATCAATATGCCATTGCCGAATTTGGCATTTCATTTAATATAATTTCTTACCGTTGTCCTCGGCACGTTAAATCTTTTGTGACCCGGTTCATTCTTCATGCTGAAGAATTTTTTAGTATCGTAACCAGGTATCTTAGCAGATAAATTTATTGGAAATTAATCACGGGAATAGGTCTTAACCATTCCATTTAAACTATTTCCTTACTTTTGCACCCCACGCCAGGCCTCGTCCACACCTGACTTAGGTTTTTTAAAACAATATGAGCCTTAAAGAAAAATTAATTGAGAAAAGTTACCAAGACACATTGCCATCATTATGGATGGTAATGGAAGATGGGCTAAGGAAAAAGGAGAAGACAGGTTGTTTGGTCATTTTAGCGGCGTGGAAAGTGTAAGAAATATCGTTGAAGGATGTGCTGAATTAGGCATAAAATATCTTACTCTCTATGCTTTTAGCACGGAAAACTGGGATCGGCCAAAAGACGAGGTTACCGGTTTAATGGAATTGCTGGTGCAAACTATAAAACAAGAGGTATCAACTCTTAAATAAAAATAATATCAGATTATATGTGATTGGCAATACGGAATTATTACCTGATTCTGCAAGGAACGAATTGCATGAAGCATGCGAAGCAACAAAATCGAATACTGGCATGAATCTTATAATGGCATTAAGCTACAGCAGTCGTTGGGAAATTATTGAAGCTGTAAAGAATATCGCAGTTGAAGTCAAAAAGCGAAAAACTTAATCCCGAAGATATTACAATGAATGTCTTTGAACAACATTTATGTACCGCAGGTTTTCCTGATCCTGAACTTATGATTAGTACCAGTGGGGAATATCGTATAAGTAATTTTTTATTATATCAACTTGCCTATTCTGAATTATATTTTACCGATACACTTTGGCCCGATTTCAGGAAAGAAAATTTATATGAGGCAATAATCGATTATCAAAACCGGGAAAGGACGATTTGGTAAAACCAGCGAACAACTTTAAATAATATCATACAATTTCTACCTATTTCTTATCTAATATTTCAATTACCCTCAGCCTTTTGTAAGGGTTGATTTAACAAATACTTTTAATTAATTGATTTTAACTTGCCGCCTTATAAAAATCGATTTGATGCATAATATCTACAAGATTTTATTCTTAGTAGTTGTAGCTGTTACTGCCAAAACTAATGCTTCCGCCCAGGTCGTTAGACCAATATGTTCGGTTCAAATCAGATTTCAGCTACGATTACTTCTGCTCTCAAATCCCGCTAATCTAAAGATACACTCCCGTTTCTCAGTAAATGTTGACTTGAAAATATCTTTAATGCGAAAACGCCTACCGAATATGTGATTTCCGATATTAAAGTAACCGGAACCCAGTTTGATCCAAATCTTATTATTTCTATCTCTGGCCTTGCAGTAGGGGATAAAGTAATGATTCCGGGAGGAGATAATTTTTCCAAAGCAATCGACAATTTGTGGAAACAAAATCTTGTTTCAGATGTGCAAATTTATTTTACAAATCTTGTAGGCAATAAATTATCTGTCGAAATAAATATTACGGACAGGCCAAGTCTTACCAATTTTAAATTTAAAGGTATGAGCAAGGGAGAGGCTGACGATCTTACTACCAAAATTGGGACTTGCAAAGGGGAGATTAACACGTGTCACAGAAAATTTAAAAAGGTCCTCCGTAACTATAATTAAGAAATTCTATGTAGACAAAGGATTTAGAAATGTGGATGTAAAAGTGGTTGAAACAAAAGATCCCAATGCGGCAAATGCAGTAAACATTGTATTTGTTGTTAATAAGAATGGCAAGGTTCATATCAAAGACATTTATTTCGCCGGTAACGAATCTGTTAGTGCGCTTAGGCTAAAAAAACAAATGAAGGGCACAAAGGAGATGAGCAGGTTCACTTTGTTCCCAACTACAGTTGGAAATGTTTACGACTCCGGCAAAAGCAATAAAATTACGTTTAGTGAATATTTGCGTACTAACGGTTATTTAATTCCTTCCAAAACAAAAGAGCTACTTGATCCTTATTTTCGATTTAAATTAAGTTCCGCAAAGTTTAATGAAAAGAAATACCAGGAAGACAAACAAAGCCTGCTGAATTACTATAATTCCCTGGGGTTTCGGGATGCCGTGATTGAAGACGATACTACTTACAAAGATCATGGAGATCTTGATGTGGCGATTAAGTTGAAGGAAGGTCACCGCTATTATTTTGGAAATATAACATGGAAGGGAAATACCAAGTATTCTGATTCGGTACTCTCTTTACTACTTGGGATAAAGAAGGGGGATATTTATAATGCGGAAACGCTCAATAAAAAATTAGGTACCACCCCATCCGCTGAAGGCGGTGATATAAGTAGCTTGTACCAGGACGATGGTTATTTGTTTTTCAGAATAGATCCTGTAGAAACTGCTGTTTATAATGATACAATTGATCATGAGATACGTATTGTGGAAGGCCCGCAGGCGACTATAGGCAAAGTGAACATAACAGGGAACGATAAAACCAAAGATTATGTAATACGGCGGGAGTTGCGTACGGTTCCGGGAGATAAATTCAGCCGTGAACTAATAATCAGGACGCAAAGAGAGTTGTCGCAACTTGGCTATTTTGACCCTGAAAAAATAAATCCTGGAATTGATCCGCACACGGAAAATGGAACCGTGGATATAACATGGGGGCTCCAGGAAAAATCGTCTGACCAGTTGGAACTTTCCGCAGGTTTTGGGGGCGGTATAGGATTAACAGGAACATTGGGTGTCACTTTCAATAATTTTTCCATTTACAATCTTTTCAATAAAAAAAGCTGGGATCCCTTACCAAGCGGTGACGGACAGAAATTAAGTTTACGTGGCCAAAGTAATGGAAAGCAATTCCGGTCTTATAATTTTTCGTTTACAGAGCCATGGCTTGGTGGTAAAAAAAGAAATTCTTTTACTATAAGCTATTATGATACGAAATATGCAAATGCATATAGCCCCATTACGGGTTATTATGATCGCTCTTATGCTGACTCTTCGTATATTAAGACAACGGGTTTTAGTGTGGCGCTTGGTAAGCAATTAAAGTGGCCTGATGATTATTTTTCCCTGGTTTATCAGTTAGACTATCAACGTTACAAGCTTAAGAAGTATAATATTTTCCCGGGGTTAACCAACGGTATCTCAAACAATTTTAGTTTGAAAATTACATTAGCCCGGAATTCAGCAGGACCTAACCCAATTTTCCCAACAGGTGGCTCTAACTTTGTTTTGAGTGGGCAGTTTACTCCTCCATATTCTTTATTCAATAGTGCAACTTACTACAAAAATCAGGCGGCAGAAGACCAATATAAATTAGTGGAATTTCATAAAGAACGTTTTAATGCTGAATGGTATGTGCCGATTGGGCAAGGTCGCGGGCCAGACAAGAACAAGCAATTTGTATTAAAAGCCGCTGCTAAATTCGGGTTCCTTAGCCGCTATACCAATAAAACAATTACTTCGCCCTTTGAGCGGTTTCAATTAGGGGATGCGGGTTTAAGTAATAACTATGGATTGCTCGGTTATGATATTATTTCGCACAGGGGATATCCTGTATATGATAATTCAGATCCGAAAGTTAACCCTGACATAAGTAATGCAAGCAACTTTTTTACTATTTTTAATAAATATACACTTGAACTCCGCTACCCTTTAACGATAAGTGCGAGCAGTACAATTTTTGGTGAAGCATTTTTTGAAGCTGCAAACGGATGGTATAGCTTTAAAGATTATAATCCGTTTAAATTGCGAAGGTCAGTTGGGGTGGGCATGCGTTTCTTCCTCCCGATGTTTGGATTACTGGGATTTGATTATGGTATTGGGTTAGACCGATTGAATTCCAACACTGGAATAAAAGGAGCTGCGAAATTTACATTTATGTTAGGCCAGGAGCCCGAATAGCCAGGTAATAAATCATCAATTATGAAAAGAATAGTTTTAATATTACTACTCATAGTATCAGGTTCAGGATTATATGCACAACGTTATGCAGTAATTGATTCAAAATATATTCTCGAAAAACTTCCGGAATATAAAGCTGCACAGGAAAAGTTAGATCAGTTCAGCAAGCAATGGCAGCAGGAAATTGATCAAAAATCGGCAGCGCTTGATAAAATGTATAAAGATTATGATGCGGAGAAGGTAATGTTGAGCGATGACCTTAAGAAAAAAAGGGAAGATGAAATTTTTAACGCAGACAAGGCGCTTAAAGATTTGCAAAGAAAACGCTTTGGTTACGAAGGAGATATTTTTAAAAAGCGCCAGGAATTGATAAAACCAATACAGGACAGAGTTTACAACGCTGTCCAGAAACTGGCAGTTTCCAAACTATATGATTTTATTTTGGATAAAAGTGAAGGAATTACTGTTATATTTGCCGACCCCAAACTCGACAAGAGTGATGATGTTCTCAAAGAGCTTGGTGTTAAATAAATGCGAAAGGACAAATTTGATGCAGCCTGAAATATAATTTTAAAGACTTTAATTAAAACCAAATATTAAAAACAAAAATGAAAAAGTTCGCCACAATCGTTTTAATCTCAGTAGGGTTATTTGGATTCTCTAATACCATAAACGCACAAAAAATCGGTTATATAAGTGCAGACGAAATTATACAATTAATGCCGGAGGCTGCTACTGTTCAAAGCCAACTGGATGAATACCAGCAATCACTTTACAAGAACGCTGATGATCAGAAAACTGCATTAAATGAAGCAGTTCAAAAATTTTATAAAGACTCAGCAACGATGAGCCCCAGCTTAAAAGAAGTGAAAAGGCAGGATTTGCAAAAGCAGGTTCAGGATTTAAGTGGTATGGATCAAAAAATTCAAAATCAGTTTGAACAAAAACGCCAGGAGCTCTCTTTACCTATACAAAAGAAACTGCAGGCGGCAATAGAAGACGTTGCCAAAGAAAATGGATATACCTACATATTCCCACGGGAAGCGCTCATTTATATGCCTCCTACAAGCGATATAGGACCACTGGTAATTAAAAAACTTGGCCTGAAAGAGCCCGCCACCAATAGTAATACAAACACAGTCCCTAAAAAATAATTATAAAATTAATATGCAAGCCATCCACTTAAACTGGATGGCTTGTTTATTTTTGTGCAATGAGTTCATCACCAATTGGCGTTTTCGACTCAGGCTATGGGGGCTTAACCGTTCTGAAAGCTATAGTTGAAAGGCTGCCATCTTATGATTACCTATATTTTGGCGATAATGCACGGACACCTTATGGAAACCGGTCTTTCGATACCGTTTACGAATACACGCTGCAATCCGTAAAATGGGTGTTCCAAAAAGGTTGTCCTTTGATAATTCTTGCCTGCAATACGGCATCTGCGAAAGCATTGAGGTCTATTCAACAGAGAAACCTTCCAAAACTTGGTGATAATAAGCGGGTACTGGGAGTTATAAGACCAAGTGCTGAAGTAATAGGTAATTACTCAAAAACAAAAAAGGTTGGAATTCTGGGAACAAATGGTACCGTGGAATCTTTATCTTATCCTCTTGAAATGGAAAAGTTTTTCCCGGAAGTAGAGGTGTACCAACATGCCTGTCCCCTTTGGGTTCCGCTCGTCGAAAACAACGAATATTCTTCGCCCGGCGCCGATTATTTTATTCAAAAGGACATTAATGAGTTGCTGAATAATGCTCCCGGAATTGATACCATTTTACTGGCTTGCACTCATTATCCATTACTTACAGGGAAGATCAATAAATATATTCCCGAAAAATGTTCATTTGATTTCACAGGGAGAAATTGTTGCTGCCAGTTTGGAAAATTATCTTTTTCGCCATCCTGAAATTGAAGAGAAATGCAGTAAAAACGGGCAAATCCAGTTCTATACAACCGACTCAGTTAAAGATTTTGATAAACATTCTGCTATTTTTTTTGGCAAACAGCTAGTCTCGAAGCATGTGGATTTATGACACACTCAGAAAATTTGTGAAATTCCGATAATTCGAGAAATTCATGTCTCAAAATTTAAAATACTTTCTTACTTTTGCTGCCCTTTCACAAACAGCGGGGATGGTGCCCGGCTGAGAAGTTGAAGAAATTTATTAAAGGAAAAACGATAATAAAATGCCAGGAAAAAAACGAACATACCAGCCGCATAAACGCCGCCGCAAAAGTGTACATGGCTTCAGGGAACGCATGTCAACAGCCAACGGGCGTAAAGTATTGGCAAGCCGAAGAAAAAAAGGGCGCCATAAGCTTACCGTTTCCGATGAACACGGAAGTAAAAAATAATTAAAAACAAATACTTTTATGAATAGCCTCTTTTACGGGCTATTTTTTTATTTTAGTCACTTGTATTTATTTCTATCTTTTTAAAATTGCCTTATTCAGCACAATCTTACATTCAAAAGGAGTGAAAAATTAAAAAGCCGAAAACTGATCCAGCAGCTTTTTAAAGAAGGAAAATCATTTTCTAATTTTCCTTTTAGGGTAATATATATGCAACCCGAAATAAGCCATTCCCGTTTACAGGCAGCATTCTCTGTAAGCAGTAAGAATTTTAAAAAAGCGGTTCAAAGAAACAGGATAAAAAGACTTATGAGAGAAGCCTGGCGTTTGCAGAAGGCCCCTTTGTTAATCGAATTGGAAGGAAAACAAAAGAATCTCATTGTTTTCATTATTTATAGCGGGAATACGTTGCCGCAATTCGACAATATATTTGAAAAAATGCGGGGTACTTTACTGGAATTGTGGAAAATAATATCAGAGTAATTACCGGGAAATAATCTTCAAACCTTATAGAAATAAGTCAGTGCACAGTTTGCCGCCGGGTTCTATTGCATATTTGTCTAAATCTGTAATATCTTCATTTGCCAACACTTCCTCATCTATAAAACAATTCCCTGTACATTCTGTTGAAGATTTGCTTAAAATATAAAAGGCAGCATCAGCAATTATTTCGGGTGTGCGACTCATTTTTATCAGGGTTTCACCGCCCAATAAATTGCGTACAGCGGCGGTTGCAATTGTTGTTTTTGGCCAAAGGGTGTTGGCAGCTATATTATATTTCTTTAACTCACCCGCAAGTCCAATGGCAATCATTGTCATATTGTATTTACTCATCGTGTAGGCGAGATGGTTAGCAAACCATTTTTTGTCAAGATTTATCGGAGGAGAAAGATTCAAAATGTGGGCATTGGTTCCATTTTTTAAATGTGGAATGCAGGCTTTGCTTACAAAAAAGGTCCCTTTCACATTTATGTCATGAATTAATTTGAAAACTTTCGGCTCGGTTTGTTCTGTTTTACTCAGGTTAATTGCAGATGCATTGTTTATTAAAATATCAATACCACCAAATACTTCTACAGCGTTATCGACTGCCTGCTGAATCTGCTCTTCAAACCGGATATCACATTGTGCCGCGAGCGCCTTGCCCCCTGCTTCTTCTACCTCTCTTGCCGCACTGAAAATGGTTCCTCCAAGTTTGGCATTTTCTTCAATGGATTTGGCTGCAATTACAATATTAGCTCCTTCCCTTGCAAGCCTTAGTGCAATGCTCTTTCCAATTCCGCGGGAAGCGCCTGTAATAAATACCGTTTTGTTTTTAAAACTCATAAGTTGATTTGTAGATAATGAATTCTTTATTGAGCCAAGATAACAAATAATACTACGAAACAACTACTCAATTGTTTATTGTATTATTCAAATTGAATAATGAAATTTTATGAATAGAATGGTCATTTTACTACAGCCATCTCTTTAACACTTCCGGTGCGCTTCAATGCCCCCCAACCCTGTAGCTCTCCTTTAATGGCTTTGTTGAAAGATTTTATAAGAATGTAATACATCAATTGGCGATAAATGAGGCGTTGCGGGAGCATCCATATGAGCTTTAAATGGTTTTCCCTTTCATAGGCAAAAGCTAACGCAGCTCCGGCTATATCAATGAATGTAAAAATAATATAGTAGAGAATAATATGCGGTACGCTGGCAACAATTACCCCAAACGATGCAGCAACAATGCTAAGCACTAAAATAATGTCTGCAAGAGGAGCAAGAATAGGCAATATCATTTGATAAACCAGGATATTAGGCATAGCTGCCATCCCAAAGGTTTTATATCTTGGATTAAAAACGGTATCGCGGTGTTTCCAGAAACATTGCATAACACCAAAACTCCACCGGAATCGTTGCTTTAAAAATTGCCTGAAAGTTTCGGGTGCTTCCGTGTAAGAAATGGCGGAGGTGCAATTCCTGATGATATAATTATGACGAAGCAATCGCATCGTAAGGTCGCAATCTTCAGCAAGTGTATCGGTAGTAAATCCCCCCGCTATTAAAACCGCATCTTTACGGAAAGCCCCGATAGCACCGGGCACTACGGTAATACAATTTAATAGATCAAAAGCCCGTCGGTCAAAATTTTGAGAAGTTACATATTCAATGCTCTGCCACCGCGTGATCATGTTTACCTGGTTTCCAACTTTTACATTTCCGGCAACAGCAGCAACATTTTCATTATCAAACTTTTTCATCAATTCTGTAATTGCATCAGTTTTGAGTTGCGTATCTGCGTCTATGCATACCACAAAATCGGCTTTGGATTTTTGAATGCCAAAATTTAACGCGGATGCTTTACCGCCGTTTGATTTTGTAAAAACCTGGACTTTTGAGTTGGTAATAAAACGTTGCCCTACTTTCGAATACGTGTTGTCCTTACTGCCATCATCTACAAAAATAATTTCGAGTTGAGGATAGTCCTGCGCCAGCAGGCTATTAACTGTGCGAATTGCGTTTACTTCCTCGTTATAGGCGGGTACTATTACACTAACCAATGGCCATTTACTTTTATTGGCCGAAAGCAATGTAGATAAATTAGAAGAGCCCGATTTAGAGTCTTTGCTTTTTTGAATGCTCGCTAACACGGCCATTAATATAATTCTGACCACCGACAAAAGAATACCGATTATAAAAAGTGAAAATAATATATGGCCACTCCAATAACCTGCTTCGGCAAGGAAAAAATTAAATTTTCTTGTCCATCCATCTCGCGAAGATGCTACTTTTGGCATTACTTCATCTTTCGTTTTTCCCATTAGATCAGCGACTGTCGTAAATACATATCCTCGCTTTTTAAAATAATCAATTATCCTGGGAAGAGCGTCAACGGTGGCATGCCGGGTTTCTCCGCCTGCATCGTGCAGTAAAATAATACTTGCATTGCCATTCTGCACTTGTGTTATTACTCTTTGTACAATGCTATCTGCGCTTACGCCGGGCGCCCAGTCGTTAGGATCAATACTTTCGTTAACGGTTAGATAATTTTCGCTCCTGCTTCTCTCAATTGGAGCAAGTTCTTCATAAGTCTGGGGCTCCGAGTCAGCGTTATAGGGGGCCCTGAATAAAATAGTGGAATGTCCTGTTATACTCTCAATAAGCAGACGTGTGAGCTTCATTTCAAGTTCTGCTCTTGGCAGGCTCATGTCGGCAATATTATGATGGGTGAAAGTGTGATTGCCTAACTCGAAACTATCTTTAAATTCACGCTGTAAAATTGGGATATTTTGTTCGGCATTGATACCTACAACAAAAAAGGTCGCAGGAACTTTTTCCCTTTCTAATATGTCCAGGATTTTAGGCGTCCACTCTTCGCTGGGGCCGTCATCAAAAGTAAGTATGAGCTTGTGGCCTTTACCAACGGTGGTATCTTCTGCAAATTTTCTTATAACATATCCTGAAGGAAGCTGTACGTAATTCTGTTCGGCAATCAACTCTTCTGCGCTGTCAATTTCTAAATTAATTTTTCCGGGTTGGGGTGAAAACATAATGTCAAGAACTTCACCCTCACCTTCGAAGCCCACATTATTTCGAATTACAGGAATAGTTGTAAGCGAATCAAAATTAAAAGGCTGTTGTTGTAAAGTAGCATTGCTCAATACCCGGTTATAATATTTCCACATACGTTGGTCTTCGCTTCCAAGTCGCCACAAGGCAGTGCCCGCTGTTTGAAATTCGTCACTAAAACGAAGTATATTAAAGGTGGTAGCTGCATCGGTAAACCACACTTCATGGGATGTTTTTTCAACATTCCCTGAATCGTCGTCTTCTTCTTCTGAAACGTAATCGTAATGCAGGTTGTAAGAATCGTTGTCGTAAATAATTTTTGCATTAATTGCCTTGGCTTTATTAATTGCATCGTTATACGTATACGTTGCTATAGAATCCTTTTTTGTCTCTGGCCAATCATATCCAAAACCTCCAATACCAAGAATTATTTTGGAAGGAGCGATTCTTTGAGCAGTCCATGATACCGCATCTTCAATCCATTTTTGCCCGCTAATTGGCCCCGGACCAGTAGAATTGTTTGATTGATCATAAGCCATCAAAATAATATAATCATTGTAGACTGATAACTTCGTGTAGTCGTAGTCGTTATTTTTGGGTATCACATCCATGCTCACGAGCATCCCTCTTGCATGAAGTTTTTCATACAACGTTTTTTGAAATTCGGTCAGTGGATCATTAGTAGATTCTATTAATTCTTCAAAATCAACATTAATTCCATTCAGACCATAATATGAAAGTGTATCGGCCATTTGCTGAATTAAAGTATTTTCTAAATTGGGATTAGTTAAAATCTTATGAAGAAGATTCCCGTCCCATGTTTGAGATTTGGATCTGAAGTTTTGTATCATCGGCATAATGCGCAATTGCTTTTGCTTCATTAAGGAAAGCCCTGCGCTATCAATTCTTGTTTCAAGATGAAAGGTAGTGGTGTCAATAAAAAACCATTCGGGAAAAATTGTATTTAGCTTGTCAGCATTCTTCTTTAAATCGGGATATGAAGTGGTAGCTGTCCATGGTGTATAAAAAGCCGCCCTTATTACCGGAAGCGAATTGGCTTTTGACGCAGACTTTGCCTTAGCTTTTTTTAATGAATCTGCCTTAACTTTTTTTAACAGGAAATCTTTAAATCCCTTGTATTTTTCATTTTGCGTATTTTTTAAAATGAGCGGATTGGTGGGATCAAGTGTTGTTTCATATTCTTTTGCCTTTGCCTGCATATTAGGCAGGCTTGGCAGTGAACCGCTATATAGTGCAAATGCAAGAACAGCAAAAAAGAAAATTGCTATTATTATAAGTACACGTGTAGTCCACTTAAAACTTTTCCAGCGGGTGGGTTTGTTGGTTTGAAATATTTGCGGGGTATCGTTATTAATCATAAAAGCCTTAATTATTAATAATCAATAGCTTTTGATATGAAGAAAGTCATTGATGTTTTTGTAGAGCAAAGATAAACGTAAGATTATTTCAATTAATTTCTTTATAAGTTAGAATAACAGCTTAACAAAAATTTTTAAAATAACAAAAAAGAAAGGCCCCTGTAGAAACAGGGGCCGTTTACCAAAACTAACTGCTTATGAGAAAATTGACTTTTAAACTTAATGATGATTATATTTCAAATCACATGCCAAAGTTAAGACCACTTTTGTTAAGAAACATATAAGATGTTTTCATATTAAAATGTTTCATTACAAAGCTACGAAAAACTAAGCTTAGGAATTAATTATTATTGTTGAATTAACTTTTCTGAATTTTCTGCAAATTGAAGGGCATCAATAAATTCCTGGAGATCTCCATTCATCACGTCATCAAGATTATATACAGTTAGGCCGATACGATGATCTGTGACCCGCCCCTGCGGATAATTGTAGGTCCGTATCTTCGCTGAGCGATCGCCCGTGCTGACAAGGCTTTTACGATGGCGGGATATCTCATCTTCCTGCTTCCGCACCTGTTCTTCATATAACTTGGTACGAAGCATTTGCATCGCCTTTTCCCTGTTCCCCAATTGGCTCCTTTCCGTTTGACAAACAATTACAATACCCGTCGGAATGTGAGTGAGCATTACCTTAGTTTCCACTTTATTTACGTTTTGGCCACCGGCTCCGCCACTCCGGGCTGTTTCCATCTTTACATCACTGTCTTTTAAATCAACATCAACTTCTTCTGCCTCCGGCATAACCGCCACGGTGGCAGCACTGGTGTGTACACGGCCGCTAGCCTCTGTATCAGGAACACGCTGTACACGATGTACGCCACTTTCAAATTTTAAGGTTCCATATACATCATCTCCGGTCACTTCTATCTGCACTTCTTTATACCCACCCACAGTTCCTTCGCTCTCACTAAGTAACGTAGTTTTCCACCCCTTGGATTCGCAATACTTAAGATACATCCGCATAAGATTTCCGGCAAACAAGGATGCTTCATCACCGCCCGCTCCAGCTCTTATTTCAAGTATGGCATTTTTTTCATCTTGCGGATCCTTGGGTATAAGCATGTTTCTTATCTGTTTTTCGTAGGCTTCTTTTTTTTCCTGTAAGCCTGGTATCTCTTCTTTGGCAAGTTCTTTCATTTCGTCATCGTCGCTGTTGATCATTTCCTTATTAAACTCAATGTCATCAATAACTTTAGCATATTCATTTCTAATATTTACAATCTTCTCCAGGCTGCGGTATTCTTTACTTAATTGTTTGTATTTGCTATTATCATTTACAATTTCAGGATTAGAAAGTGCTACGCCTAATTCTTCAAATCTTGCTTTTATAGCTTCAAGTTTCTCTAACATGTTTCTATGGCTTTATAACTGTATTGCTGGTTATCTTTGATTTCCGGGAGGCAAAATTAACTTTTTACTTTTTTACATGAAGTATCGAAAATTTAAAGCTGATTATTTATTTACCGGTAAAAATATTCTCAGCAGCGATCATATATTAATAACGGATGGTAAAGGTAAAATTATAAATATTGTCGCGGAGAGTGAGGCGGGAGATGGAACAGAAGTTTTTAAAGGCATTCTTACGCCTGGTTTTATAAATGCCCATTGTCACCTTGAATTATCTCATTTGAGAAATCTAATCCCTCTTACTACAGGTCTGGTTGATTTTGTGTTCAAAGTGGTCACAGATCGACATTTTCAGCAGCAGGAGATCCTTGATTCTATTGAAATTGGAGAAGATGAAATGCTAAAGTGTGGCATAGTGGCAGTTGGCGATATATGTAACAATACATTTTCTCTTTCGCGAAAGACGAATAGCAGGCTTTGTTATTATAATTTTATTGAAGTAAGCGGATGGAACCCTGAAGTTGCCTCAGCGAGATTTGAAAAAAGCAAATCATATTATGATGAATTTATTAAAAAAAATCAGAAAGCATCTTTAGTTCCCCATGCTCCATATTCTGTTGCTAAAAGTTTATGGGGAAAAATTGCCCCTTTTTTTTCCGGGAGTGTGGTGTGTATCCACAACCAGGAAACAAAAGATGAAGATGAATTTTTTCTAAAAGGGAAGGGAATTTTGGTCGATATGTACAAAAAAATGAATATTGATAATTCATTTTATAAGCCACCGCATTTAAGAAGCTTACAAACCTATTTCTCAAATTTTTCAAAGGCAGCGTCGGTTATTTTAGTACACAATACTTTTACAAAGCAAGAAGATATAAATTATATAAGCAAAGTAAAAACTCCGTATCAGCTCGTATCATTTTGTCTCTGTCCAAATGCAAACCTCTATATAGAAAATACGTTACCTCCCGTTGAGATGCTTTTGAAAAACGATTGTAATATTGTTATTGGCACCGATAGTCTTGCATCCAATCACCAGCTTAATATTTTGGAAGAATTAAAAACAATTTCAAAGAATTTTCCCAGTATTCCAATTGAAACATTATTACAATGGGCAACAATAAATGGCGCCAAGTGTTTGCAAATGGAAAGCGAATTAGGAAGTTTTGAAAATGGAAAGCAACCGGGAATTGTTCTGATCGAAAATGTCACTGATAAAAAACTTCATGTGGATTCTATTGCACAAAGAATTTTATAAAATATGGGATACGAATTCTGAAACTACCCTATTAATTCGTGCAGGATAGGAAGTGTTTTCATCGTGCTAAATTCTGCGATATGAAAGATGTAATAATTTTCCATGGCCGATAAAATAGTTCTACGGATATCTTTATTGAGTTTTATTTCTTTTAGTTCCGAAGGATGCAAAACTTTCAATAATTGGGAAAAGTAATAACTTATACCAGCGTCCAAAAAGGTATCATTCGCCCGGGATTTATCGGTAAAATTTCCCTCGCTTATATTAAAATGATTTCTTTCTGCAGAATAATTATCCTGTATACTTAGCCCAAAAAAATGAACTAGTTGTATTGCAAAATAAATTGGAAAATTAGCAGTCACCTCCTTTTCTGCGATATCAAGCTCGAATAAAGGCATCCTCACAAAAATAAAACAGGTCAGCATTTTTCTCAGGTTGTTTCAGGCATTTTTGCAAAAGTTCCACCATGTAAAGAGCAACAGAATTTTTAATAACATTACTCAAAATATTTTTATACAGATAACTCCATCTCAGGTCTTTTATTCGTTGCAGATTTTTTAATTCATTATGGTATACCTCCATTTCAAGTATAGACGAGGATTGAAAAAAGTGAGCCTTTGAAGTTTTACTTTGGGTTCGTACACCATTTACAATGTAGGATTGAATACCGAAAATCTCTGTAAAAACCGATACAATCACAGAAGTTTCACCATATTTTATAGTGCGTAGTACTATGCCTTTTGTAGAGTGTATCATTTATGTGCTTCGATTTGAAGTCTTTCTTTTCTTTTGTCTAAATTAAATCATATTCTATTTGCGGTATTATAATGAACTTATTCTCAAAAGAATGGGTTTTATAAAACTATCTTAGCTAAACTTATCTGTAATTTCACGGGGTATGTACACATTAAAGAAATCCCTGGGACAGCATTTTTTAAAGAATGAAAAAATTGTAGAGAGAATAATTGTTGAGCTGCAAAAAAGTAATTTTAAAAACTTACTTGAGGTAGGTCCGGGTGGAGGTGCGCTTACAAAATATCTAATTCAAATTCCCGGCATTCATTTTAAGGCTGTTGAGTTGGATGAAGAAAAGGTAAATTATCTTTTGAAACAATTTCCCTCTCTTAAAGGTAAATCTTATTCATCAAAGTTTTCTTTCAATTGATCGTCCGTTTGAAGAACCATTTACTGTAATCGGTAATTTTCCTTATAATATTTCTACTCAAATTTTGTTTAAAGTATTGGAATGGAAAGATTATGTACCTGTTGTAATTGGGATGTTTCAAAAGGAAGTTGCTGAAAGAGCAGCAGCGAAAGAAGGTAGTAAAATATATGGCGTGTTAAGCGTTTTGCTGCAATATTATTATGAAGTTGAATTTTTATTTTCAGTGGGCAATGAGTGCTTTACGCCGCAACCAAAAGTGCAAAGTGGAGTTATCCGGTTAACAGGAATGAGAATTATTTTCCAGTTAAAAGCGAAAGAGCATTTTGGGTTTTAGTAAAAACTGCGTTTAACCAAAGACGTAAGACGTTACGTAATGGAGTTAAAAGTTTGTTTCCGAAAGAAATTCTTGCTGACGAATTATTCGACCGGAGGGCAGAAACTTTAAGTGTTAAGGAATTTGCATCGCTTACATTTAAAATGAGCTGATGAAGGAAATGAAAATCACCATCTTTTTGTTTTTTACTTCCTTATTACCTCTGTTCCTGCTATTCGCCGAGGTATGTCTATAGTCCGTCAACGCAAAACATTCCTCTATTGCATAGTAAAAATGATCTTGAGCTTTCAGGTTTTTATGGAGGGTCAGTAAATGCTTTCAAAGAAAAAGGCAATTAAAACCGGGGCTTTGATATGCATATTGCATGGGCGATTAGCAATCATTTTGCGGCCATGCTTAATGAAAGTTGCGCTGGGAAAAGAATGGGGGAAATGATAGCTTTTTTCCTAACGACAGCTCTTTGTTATCTTATAAAAGAAATTTTACTGAGATTGGAGTCGGATATTTTACTCCGGTACAGTATAATGAAAAAATGCAATTCCAGTTATTTGGGGGAGCCGCATTTGGATCTTCAAAAATTTTTGATGATTATGTTTCAAACAATATGCAAATAAATAAGTATCATAAAAGCAAGGTGACAAAAATTTTTCTGCAACCTGCCATTATTTATAGCCCCTTCAAAAATTTCTCTGCTGCGCTTTCCTCACGTTTTACTGAAATTATATTTACTCATATTCATACAAATTACACTTTCACCGAACTTGATAATTACATTTTAGATAGTCTCACCGTTTCCCCTGTTTTTTTTTGGGAACCTGCGGTCAGTTATACTTTCGGGTTTAAAAAGCTTCCTCTTAAATTGCGAATCCAGGGATCCATTTCGGTTTTATTAAATCATCGGTTTGTGGAACACAGAACCGGAAATATTGGTCTTGGGATCATTGCTGATTTCGCCAAAAAAAGAATAAGGAAGCGACTCTTGCCAAAAAATAGCCACCATTATTTTCCCTTCCTTTAGTTGTAATTTTACAATGCATATGCAAATACATGCTAAAGAGAATTTTAATTATGGAAGTTGAGAAAACAAGTCCTGTTAGAATTGTTACCGCAGCTTCATTATTTGATGGGCATGATGCCGCCATTAATATTATGCGGCGCATTATGCAAAGTAAAGGTGCAGAAATCATTCATCTTGGTCATAACAGCAGTGTACATGAAATAGTAGAATGTGCCATTGAAGAAGATGCACAAGGTATTGCAGTTACCAGTTACCAGGGTGGGCATCTGGAATTTTTTAAATACATGAAAGACTTCTCGATGAAAATGGATGCGGGCATATAAAAATTTTTGGCGGAGGCGGGGGACTATCCTTCCTTCAGAAATTGAAGAACTTCAGGCCTATGGGATTACAAAAATTTATTCGCCGGATGATGGCAGAAATATGGGATTGGAAGGAATGATTGAAGATGTTGTTAAGAAATGCAGCCTTTCACAAACCAGCCCTGTGGCAGATAGGGCAGAACTTTCCAATGGCAATGGGCATCATAAAAGATTTGCTTTGGGAGAATGGCGGGATATAAAGAAAATTGCAACATCAATTACATTAGCAGAAAATGGGAAGCGATTTAAATATTTATTAAATGGAGATTCGGCCTCTTCAGAAGGCAATTCAACTTCCGGGCGGGCGGCCGTCCTTGGCATCACAGGCACAGGCGGTGCAGGAAAATCATCTGTAACCGATGAAATTGTTCGTCGCTTTTTAAATAGTTATGAAGATAAAACTATTGCTGTTATTTCAGTTGATCCTTCCAGGAAAAAAACAGGTGGTGCTTTGTTGGGTGATCGTATCCGCATGAATTCCATTCATCATCCGCGGGCTTATATGCGATCGCTTGCAACACGGGAAAACGATAAAGCTCTCAGCAATCATGTGCAGGAAGCCATTGATATTTGCAAAGCCGCCAGATATGATTTTATTATTTTAGAAAGTGCAGGTGTAGGACAAAGCGATGCTTCCATTTTGGAATATTGTGATGTAAGCATGTATATAATGACGCCCGAATACGGCGCCGCATCGCAACTTGAAAAAATTAATATGCTTGATTATGCAGATATAGTTTGCGTGAATAAATTTGATAAGGCCGGTGCATTGGATGCATTGCATGATGTAAAAAAACAATACAAACGCAATCACGGATTATGGAATGCAAAGGATGAATGATCTGCCTGTTTTCGGCACAATCGCTTCCTATTTTAATGATCCCGGATGAATGAGTTTTTTAATAAAATAATTGAAACTGTTGATAAAAAAACAGGTCAATACTTTGAAAAATATATAGCGCCGAACAAAGTAGCGCAATATGGGAACACCGGTAATTCCTGCAAAACGGATAAGGTATCTGGCAGAAATTGCCGATGAAATTGCCAAGTATAATAGAGCGGCTGATGAACAGGCTGAAATTGCATCGCAGATTGTACCAAGTTAATCGGGAGCATTGCAAAATTATTGAAGAAGAAAGCTATTCTGAGGCAGAAAAAAATAACCCGGCTATAGAAACTTAGAAAAAGTTGCCGTGCACATTAATAAAAAATTATTGCCGTTATCAAAAAAGCTTATTGATGAATGGGAAGAAGTTAAAGAATTGTATAAAAAGGAATTTTTTGAATATAATGTAAGAGGAAAGATAATTAAACAACCGTTATATTTTGAATCGCTTTCTCATTCTAAAATTCCAAAAATTGCGGTACCACGTTTTAAAGATTGGGGAGATATTTTGCAATGGAGATTCAGGAAAATTTTCCGGGAAAATTTCCCTATACAGCCGGTGTATTTCCGTTGAAAAGAGAAGGAAGAAGATCCTACAAGAATGTTTGCGGGCGAAGGCGGGCCGGAAAGAACCAACAGGCGATTTCATTATGTAAGCGTTAGGTCAGCCGGCAAAGCGCCTTAGCACTGCATTTGACAGTGTAACATTGTATGGAGAAGATCCTGATATTCGTCCTGATATTTATGGCAAAGTGGGCAACAGTGGTGTAAGCATTGCCACCGTAGATGATGCAAAAAAATTATACAGTGGCTTTGATCTCTGCGATCCAAAAACTTCCGTAGCATGACCATTAATGGTCCTGCCCCCATGCTGCTGGCTTTTTTTTTGAATGCAGCCATTGATCAGCAATGTGAAAAATAGATCATTGAAAATAACTTAAGGCAAAGGTAAATGAAATGATTGAATCAAAATATTAACCGGATTCGCTTCCAAAATATATGGTCATTAATGGAGAACCAGTTTATCCGGACAAAGGAAGTATGACCGGCCATTTGCCGGAAGGCAATGATGGACTGGGTTTAAGCTACTGGGTTTGTCAGGTGAAGATGTTTTGCGACAAAGAAATTTATGAAAAAATAAAAGCAAAAGCATTGTCAACAGGTGCGGGGTACAGTGCAGGCCGATATTTTAAAAGAAGACCAGGCACAAAATACCTGTATCTTCTCTACTGAATTTGCTTTGAAGCTGATGGGTGATGTGCAGGAATATTTTATTGAAAACAACGTAAGGAATTTTTATCAGGTTTCTATCAGTGGCTATCATATTGCTGAAGCCGGCGCCAATCCCATCACACAACTTGCATTTACACTTTCCAATGGATTTACTTATGTAGAATATTATCTGAGCCGCGGAATGCATATTGATGATTTTGCACCCAACCTTTCTTTCTTCTTCAGCAATGGAATGGATCCGGAATACAGTGTGATCGGCCGTGTGGCACGGCGCATCTGGGCAAAGGCGATGAAGTATAAATATCAAGGCGAATGAACGCAGCCAGAAATTAAAATATCATATTCAGACAGTCGGGCGCAGCTTGCATGCGCAGGAAATTGACTTCAATGATATCCGAACCACCCTGCAGGCCTTGTATGCTATTTATGATAACTGCAACAGCCTTCATACCAATGCCTATGATGAAGCAATTACCACGCCTACAGAAGAAAGTGTACGCCGGGCCATGGCCATCCAGCTGATCATTAACCGGGAACTGGGAACTGCCAAAAATGAAAATCCTATACCAGGGCAGTTTTTTAATTGAAGAGCTGACTGATCTGGTGGAAGAAGCCGTGATGACCGAGTTTGACCGGCTTATCAGAAAGCGGCGGTGTGTTGGGCGCCATGGAACGCATGTACCAGCGAAATAAAATCCAGGAAGAAAGTCTGTATTATGAAACATCTGAAACATACCGGTGAGTTTCCGATGGTTGGAGTAAATACTTTTCTGAATAAACAGGATCTCCTACCATACTACCGGCGAAGTTATACGCAGTACTGAGAAGAGAAAAGAACAGCAGATACGAAAATTTAAAGGCTTTCATGAACGCCATAAAAATGAAAGTGCGATAAAATGCTAAGGCGACTGCAAGAAGTTGCGGTCAATAATGGAAACCTTTTGCAGAACTGATGGAAACCGTAAAATATTGCTCTCTGGGCCAGATTACGCATGCGCTGTATGAAGTGGGCGGGCAATACAGGAGAAATATGTAGGTGGGTATATGATCAATCGAAGCCCCTGTTTCAATTGCAGTAGCATCTCCAAATTTAAATGCTTGCAAACTTATAATTTAATGCAAGTTTCCTGGTATACTCATCCAACCTGACAATTTTACCATCCTTTAATTTAAGATCATCTATAATATCCAGATGAATCTGTCTTGCCTTTCATGTCTTCCCATTTTTGACTATACCAAAGCGTAACCCATTCTTCTTTTTTATCTTTCGAAATAACCGATTCCCAATCTTCCATTTTTACATTATAGGCTTTTGTATGCATTCCTAATATTTGTAAACATTGCCTGGACGGCTATCTGCAGGTAGTGTTTTATCCCAAGCATCGAATTGAAGATGAATGGAATCCCCGAAATATTTCATAGCTTCAGGAATATTCCCATTTTCATAAGCCTTTAGTGCACTTAAGGCAACCATTGTGTTTTCTGAACTTCCCATATTCCAATAATCAGGATGATCAATTGTATAAGGATAATTCATAGGAGTCGACTTGTAGTAGCGGTTGAATCTTTCGTTGCATCTTTGGACTCTGTTGCCTGGTCGTTACAAGCGGCAAATGTGCATCCCGCCAGTAAGAATAAGATCAATTTTTTCATAAACAATTTTTTTCAAGTGATAATAAATAGAAAAATAACTTTCTAAGGACGGATAGACTTTAAATATTGAACAAGATAAGTGTTTGAAAATTGAAATGCAAAAGTTATTCTTTGCACTTCATAACCGGATATTAAGATCAAAATGTCCATAAATAAAACATTGCTTTTTATCTTTATGAAAAACATATGATTCAAAAAGTCTTTTTTATTTTTGTGATTGCAACAGTTGCTGTTTCCTGTTCTTCTAATAGATATTCTGCTACGAACAGATCCTATAAAAAGCAGGCAAAGGCTTTTGGTAAAATAATAAGAAGTCGCCTGCTAACGATGTTTATAACACCCGATCGGGTTGGGTTGGTACTACGAATTTTGGTCTTAGAAAACCCGATTTTGTAATTATACATCATACGGCTCAAAATAGCTGTGAGCAAACCCTGCAAACATTTGCATCGAAGCCGTCACAGGTAAGTGCCCATTATGTAATCTGTAAAGATGGAACTATCCATCACATGTTGAACGATTACCTGCGTGCATGGCAGGCCGGCGTAAGTTCCTGGGGAAATGATAAAGACATTAACTCTTCTTCTATTGGTATTGAGCTCGACAATAATGGTTTTGATTCTTTTCCCCAGGTACAAATAAACAGCCTTCTAACGGTATTGGCTACCCTTAAAAAGGCATATAATATTCCAACGGCCAATTTCATAGGCCACTCTGATATAGCACCCACAAGAAAAAAAGATCCTAATGTAACATTTCCATGGCTGTTACTTTCTCAAAATGGCTATGGCCTGTGGTATGATGACACCGCTAATATTTCTGTGCCCGGAGATTTCAGCAGTGCCCGGGCTTTACGTATTATAGGTTATTCAATTAAAGACACAATGGCAACTATTGTTGCATTTAAGCGGCACTTTGAAATGCAGGACAGCAGCACAACCCTTACTGACGGCGATAAAAAGATATTGTATAACCTGATGGAAAAATATGAATAATAGTAAAGGAGAATAAATATAAGGGCCCACTATGATAAAGCGGGCCTTATAACATCCGGTGATGCAGAAGATCTGCAAATCACTAAACATGTGCATGTACACCTTCTCTTATTTCATCCAATAATTTTTTATTAAAAGCTTCGAGATCTTTGGGGCTGCGGCTGGTGACAAGGCCATTGTCTGTAATCACTTCTTTATCTCTCCAGTCTGCACCTGCATTTTTGAGGTCTGTTCTAATAGAAGGATAGGAAGTCATTTTTTTCCCTTTCAGTAAACCTGTTTCTATTAATAACTGCGGACCGTGGCAAATGGCTGCAACAGGTTTTCCTGTCTCCATGAAATCTTTTGCAAATTGAACACAGTCCTGGTTAATTCGCATCAGGTCAGGATTCATAACACCACCGGGTATCATCAGTGCGTCATAATTATCCACGTCTGCATCTTCAACAATTACATTCACCGGCAATTCGATGGACCAGTGATCATGCGCCCATGCCTTTACTTTCCCCTTTTGAGGCGATACGATATCTACTTTGATACCGGCAGTTTCCATTGCTTTTTTGGGGCTTGTTAATTCTGTTTCTTCAAAGCCGTTTTCAGTTAAAATGGCTACTCGTTTTCCATTTAGATTTTGCATAATTGATTTTTTTTTGATTAACAAATATTTTAAATGATACGCGATTTGGAATCTTATTTCTCATTTAAAAGTCAAAACATTTATAAATCATTTTCTGTTAGAAACTTTTATTTTTTTTGAACGTTATTAGAACAATAAACATGCCTTAGAGAAATTGAATTCTTTCGACAGAAATACACTTTAACAATAAAATTTATTTTTATTAGCCAAAGCGACGTATCAATGGTTTAAAATTTTATAATTCTCAAATTTGGTTTTTACTTTTCTGTGATTGTACTTACTTTTCTTACATTTTATATATTTTTATAAACTGTAGATTTTTGGCAACAAACTTTTTACTGTTACTTTGCCATTTATTTTTTTCATATTGATGCATCTCTTAGCAGTTTCAGATACAAACTCAGAAAAAGAATTTCTTAAGGTACCCTTAGTCATTTACAAAGATGATCCTAATTTCATTCGTCCCCTTGACAAAGATGTGAATGATGTTTTTGATCCTGAGAAAAATAAAGCATTTCGTTTTGGTAAATGTTCCCGCTGGATTCTAAAAGACAATGATGATGGTCTTGTGGGCCGTATAGCTGCATTTGTGAATAAAAAATATAAAAACAAGGGTGACGAACAACTAACGGGTGGTGTTGGATTTTTTGAATGTATTAATAACCAGGAAGCAGCAGACATGTTGTTTGATGTAGCCAAAAGCTGGCTGATGCAACATGGAATGGAAGCGATGGATGGGCCAATAAATTTTGGCGAGCGTGACCGCTGGTGGGGCCTCGTAGTGGAAGGCTTTAAGCCGCCGATTTATTTAATGAATTATAACCCGCCTTATTATGTTGACCTTTTTGAAAACTATGGATTTAAAAACTTTTATAATCAAATATGCTGGCATCTCTTTGTACAAACAGAACTTAACGATAGGTTTTTTGAACAGGACGAAAAGTATGATAGCAATCCTGAGTATAAGGCGATTCACATAAGAAAAAAAGAATTAAAAAAATTTGCAACCGATTTTAGCATCGTATATAATAAGGCGTGGGCAAAGCACGAAGGGAATAAGGAGTTAAACAAGGGAAACGCTTATAAAATGTTTAAGGCAATGAAGCCCGTAATGGATGAGCATCTCATCTGGTTTGTATATCATAACAGATAAACCAATTGCTTTTTGGGTTAACATTCCCGAGCTCAACCAGATTTTTAAATATCTGAATGGAAGATTTGATTTTTTCGCCAAGCTTAAATATTTATGGTTGAGAAAAAAAGGGCATATGCAATAAATTCACGGGGATTGTTTTTGGGGTTATCCCCGAATACCAGGGAGAGGGAATTGATTATTATATAATAGTCGAGGGCGCCAAAGTTATCCAGGCAGATAAGCAATATGATGAATTAGAACTTCAATGGCAGGGAGATTTTAATCCCAGGATTTTAAATATATCCAAAAATTTAGGCGCTAGCCAAAGCAGGATGCTCGCTACTTATCGATATATTTTTGACAGGAGCAAAGAATTTAAAAGACACCCCGTTTTGGATTAACAAAAATATTCCTGCATTTAAAATTTTCTACGTTCGGAAATTTTATCCCTAATAATTATCGCGACTAAAATCGTAAATTTGTTCTCCTTATCATGGATAAATTTATAGTTTCAGCCAGGAAATACAGACCGCAAAACTTCAATACAGTTATAGGGCAATCGCATATAACTACTACTCTTAAAAATGCGATAAAAAACAATCAACTTGCACATGCATTTTTATTTTGTGGTCCCCGTGGTGTAGGTAAAACAACCTGTGCAAGAATTCTTGCAAAAACCATAAACTGCGAAAACAGAACTCCTGAAGGCGAAGCCTGCAATATATGCAACTCGTGTGTTTCGTTTGACAATGGTACATCACTTAATATTCATGAATTGGATGCTGCCAGTAATAATTCTGTTGATGATATACGGACGCTTGTGGAACAAATCAGGTTTGCACCGCAGGCTGGAAAATATAAAGTGTATATCGTAGATGAAGTACACATGTTAAGCGCCGCAGCTTTTAATGCCTTTCTTAAAACACTGGAGGAACCGCCGCCATTTGCAATTTTTATTTTAGCCACAACCGAAAAGCATAAGATACTTCCGACTATTCTTTCCCGCTGCCAAATTTTTGATTTTAAGAGAATCACCAACCAGGATACAGTGGATCACCTGCGTGAAATTTGTGAAAAAGAGAATATAAAAGCTGATAATGCGGCGTTGCACATAATCGCTCAAAAAAGCGAGGGATGTCTTAGAGATGCATTGAGTATCCTTGATAAAATTGTAAGCTTTACAAATGGGGAACTTACGTATGCAAATACCCTGGAGCATTTAAATATTCTTGATGAAGATTATTATTTCAGGTTTATGGATGCGATGCAGAACCAAAGCATCAGTGATGCCATTTTATTATATGACGAAATAAACCGAAAAGGATTTGAAGGTGATCTTGTGCTGAATGGATTTGCAGAATTTATAAGAAATCTTTTGGTAAGTAAAGATCCTAAGGTTGCCATGTTACTTGAAGTTTCAGAAGGATTTAAGCAGCGATATCTTGACATGGCGCTTAAAATTGACGCTGCCACTTTGTTAAGCGCTTTAAATATCTTAAATGAAGCGGAAATAAATTACAGGCAGGCGAGAAATAAACGCCTGCATGTAGAGCTAACACTAATAAAACTCTGTTATCTGCAGCAGGCAATTGAACTAACCAATGAAGGAAATTACGTAAGTAAAAAAAAACAGGTTGAGAACATGAAACCTGTGGCATTTAAAGCCGTTGCTCCAGTTGTGTTTAAAGAAAAGAATGAGCAGAATTTTAGAGAAAATGAAAATCCCCGCCAGGTTTCGGTAAATAAAAAGAGTAATGGAGACCTTGCACAAAGTAAACCGAAGCTGGTAATAGATGATGAAATTGTAAAGCCGGTAATTCCAGTATCAGCAGCCGACCATACCGCCGTTACTAACGGCAAACGGCAGACGAAAGAAAGAAAGCTAAGTTCGCTCGAAAAAATAAGGGAACAGGTGGCGCTGGAAAACAGGCAAAACGGCAACAATATTAAACAACTGAATGAGGAAGAGTTGTATGTTGCCTGGGGGCTTTATATAGAAGAACTTCGGAAAAATAATAATCATTCAGGAGTAACAAATTTTAAATCTGCGAAACTTAATATTGTAGATGACAATTGCATTAAGATAATTACTGATAATAATATTCAGCAAAAATTTATTGAAACAGAAAGAGCTACATTAATAGAACATTTACAGGCTCATTTTAATAATCGTTTTTTAACATATAGAGTAATTGTTATAGAGAACAAAGACAACAATGCTGTAGAAGAAAAACATCTTACTACCAAAGAGCAATACTTAAAAATTATTGAAGAATACCCTTTGGTAAAACAACTGAAAGACAGGCTTGGCCTGCACCTTGACTATTAAGTTAATCGGGTATTACTAATTCAATTAACCAGGGTTTATGTATACAATCTTAGGAGCCGGCGGAACTATTGGCAATGAATTTTCAAAAACGCTTTTTCAAAATAATATTGCGCATACTTTAGTAAGCAGGCATCCAAAATCAATCAACGGGGCCCTCACAAAATCGGCCGATCTTGCTAACGCCCTTGAGACGGATGAAGCTGTAAAAGGATCGTCAATAGTAGTGTTGTGCGCAGGCCTGCAATACGACATAAGGATATGGAATGAAAAATGGCCTGCAATTATGACTAACGCAATCAATGCCTGCAAGAAACATCATGCAAAGCTCATTTTTTTCGACAATGTATATATGCTTGGAAAAGTTTCGGGCGCCATGACGGAAACAACACCTTACAATCCGGTAAGTAAGAAAGGTGAATTACGTGCTAAAATAGCCACTCAATTAATGGACGAAGCAAAAGCCGGTAGTCTAACTGCTATGATTGTACGATCTGCCGATTTTTATGGACCTGGTTGCAAAACAAGCGTTTTAAATACTTTGGTATTCGACAAGATGGCGAAAGCCAAAAAGGCTCAATGGATGGGAAATGATAAAGCGCTTCATTCATTTACATTTACACCGGATTGCGGTAAGGCAATATGGATGCTTTCACAAAGAGGAGATACATGGAACCAGGTTTGGCACATGCCCACGGCAGCGCCGCCATTAACCGGTAAACAAATCATTCATATGGCAGCCAAAATTTTCAATGTGTCTGAAAAGCATTCAGTGATAAGCAAAGCAATGATCGGCCTGCTGGGGATTTTTATGAGAATAATGTACGAGATGAAAGAAATGTTTTACCAGAACGATTCTGATTACCTATTTGATTCTTCGAAATTTAATAGTGCATTTAACTTTACTCCAACACCGTACAAAGAAGGATTCGAAATAACTGCAGCCAGCTATAAAAAATAACATTCAGCTTTCTTCTGCCAACCTTGCTTCCACTTCATATTTATTGTCATAATATCCATGGCGGAGGCTTTCATACAAGTAGTCTAGTATAAAAAGAAAACTGCCGTGCTTTTTAAATTGCTGCACATGACATAGTTCATGCTTCACCCATTTCTTATCCCGCAAAAACGCTTCTTTACTTGTATTGTGTAAATGAATAGTACTGCCAATAACAATGGCAACATTTTCTGCCCTAAGCCGCTTTGCAGCCAGTTTTGCAATCCATGAATTTTCCCGGATATTTAAATTCATTATGCAAAATTTATTATATCTATATTAATTTAACCAAGCGCTCTTAAAATTTCTTCGCTGTGAATTTTTGATTTTGGTTTCCTGAAGATTTTTACAATAACACCTTTTTCATCAATTAGAAATGTAGTGCGATGTAATCCCATGTATTTCCTTCCATATAAGTTTTTTTCACCCCAAACACCATATTTGTCTATAATTTTTTTATCGCGGTCAGCAAGAAGCGTAAACGGAAGTTTATATTTCTCTTCAAATTTTTTGTGCTTTTTTACCTCATCAGGGCTTACACCTAAAACCACCAAACCTTTCTTTTGAAGCGCTTTATAGTTGTCCCTGAGATTGCATGCCTCTACCGTGCAGGTCGGAGTGTCATCTTCGGGATAAAAGTATAGTACTACTTTTTTACCTTTAAAATCACTAAGCGAAACTATTTCTCCATTTTGGTCCTTTGCTTTAAATGCCGGAGCTTTTTCTCCTTCTGTTAACTGAATCATTGTTATAAATTTATCTCGTAAAGTGATATATTTTTTCCGTTGTGTTACCGGCTTCGTCCTGTACTGAAACCTTTAATTGATGTTTTCCACGCCCACACATCTCATCAATTTTATAAATGAATAACCGGCCCTTATCATTGGTAAACATGAGCCACTTTCCATCAAGTTCCGCTCTGAAATTTTTTATCTCTTTATTATCATCCTTTGGAATGAAAACAATGCGGGTAACTTTTGAAAGATCAGCATTTTCGTGAAAACCTCCGGCAATAACAGGTGGTTCATCATCCGCAATCAATTCAAAATTTCCAAAGCTTCTGAAATATGCAGTAAACCATTCTCCATCACCACTTGCTTTTATTACTTCGCTTTTGTCTTTCCAGGTTCTTTTAATAAGCATTTTATTTATCAATTGAGGTGGTACGGGTTTATCTGCTTTCAATCTTAGTATAAAACTATTATGCACAGGAACGAGGCCTGATTCTAATGAGTAAACATCAGAATAAGATGTCGAAGAAATTATTTTTTTGTCTGAATAAACGAAAGCAAAAGAATCATACAATGCTTCTGGTTTTAAAATCAATTGCACATTCTCATTTTCAAAAATGTTTACAAAACCCGGATGAAATTCCTGCTGGTCGTGATAAGATGCTTCTGTTTTTTGTGATTCTTCTTCCCGGATCAGCCCCTTTTTAATTTTAAACTCAAGTGTAGAAGTATTTCCATAAGTGTCCCTAACCACGATTTTCACTTCATGTACCGCATCATCTTTGAGTTCTATTACGCCATCGCCACTAAAATCTTTATAGACACCTTCAGGATAACCGGGTAGTCTCGACAAATGTTCGATATAGGGCCCACCTGCTTCTCTCGTTTTGTAATCGATATGGGCATTAACATACCGTGTTTCATCGTACGTGATGCTATCTATTTCAAGACCTACAACCGGGGCTTCATCCAGGTACAGGACAGCCTCATAGATTCCGTTAGGATTTGATGATCCTGTATATTTATCATTGGCAGAAATTCCAAAACTTACTTTGTCCGTATTGACGGTGATAACCGGTTCAATGGTAGTATATCCCCCTTTTATTTTTTTCAGGCTGAATAATTTTGGCGTTTGACTGTATGTACTAACGCATCTATCGTACATGGCTAAACGTAATATTGTCGGAGGAACATTATCGGGAATCGGTAAGCCAAATAACAATGGGTTTAAAACCTTATCTGTCTTTGTGTCTCTGATTTCAAAATGGCAATGGGGTCCCTGTGAACCTCCGGCGTTGCCGCTAAAGGCAATAAAATGGCCTTGTTTTACCGGGAACATGCCTGCAGGAATATCAAGAAAAACCTGCCACGACTGAAGCTTATATTGTTGTTCTTTTACGTACTTTTCAAGGGCTGGGTAAAAAGCATTCAGGTGACCATATAACGTGGTGAGACCGTTGGGATGATTAATATAAATAGCCCTTCCAAATCCAAATGGCTCTACACGCACATGAGCGACATAGCCGTCTGCCGCCGCCTTGACAGGCCTGTTTTGAACCTGGTTGGTGCGGCAATCAAGGCCCATGTGGTAATGATTCGGCCGGAGTTCCCCAAAATTTGCGGCCAGGCTGATCTTTGCATCAACAGGATAAATAAAATAACCCTTGGGATAATTTTTTTTGGGGAACACCTGTCCATATGAAATACAATAAAATAACGACGAAAGTAAAAACAGGAACGGTTTATGTAATACATTTTTTTGACGAAAAATCCTTTTCATAATATTTACAAATCTAACACCTAAAAAATTTAAAATAAATCACATGAATAAATCACCTGGTGTTGCATCACTCATTTTGGGAGCCTCCATAGCTGTTACCATTTTGAAATTTTACAGCATGTCCAAAGAAGAGAGAGAAGCTTTTTGGGATCACATTAAAAGTACAACAAACGATTTGTTGGACAACGCGGAATCAACTGTGGAAAAAGTTGAACGTTTTATGAACGAATTAAAATCAAAAGGCGAGAACGAATGGATTGAAAAACTCTTTGTCTTGAAAAAGATGTTTGTTCAATTATATGGTACCGAAAAAAGATACCTTCTTTAGAACTTTTTAACGTATCAATATATCTGGCTACCAGTTTGATTCTTAAGTATAATCACCGGGGTTATTTTGTAAATAAAATTTCTATTTTAATTTATTGCCTTTCATTTCAACATTTCAATTTAATTTCGCGGCCACAGAAATAATCAAATGCCGCTCGATAAATCCATTAAGTCAGTTTTAATTATAGGGTCAGGCCCCATTATTATTGGTCAGGCTTGCGAATTCGATTATGCAGGAACACAAGCCGCCCGCAGCCTTACTGAAGAAGGAATTAGAGTTATCCTGATAAATAGTAACCCGGCAACCATCATGACGGACCCGATGATGGCTGATAAAGTATACCTGCTTCCACTTACTGTTGAAAGTATTGAACAAATAATTGAAGAAAATGATATTGATGCTGTTTTGCCCACGATGGGTGGCCAAACCGCATTAAATCTTTGTAAAGAAGGCGATGAATTGGGCATTTGGCAAAAGCATAATATTCGCCTTATTGGGGTTGATATCAAAGCGATTGACAAGGCAGAAGACCGGGAAAAATTCAGGCAGTGGATGATTCAAATGGGCATCCAGGTTGCACCGGCAAAAACTGCCAATTCATTCCTGGAAGGAAAAGAATTTGCACAGGAAATAGGATTTCCCCTCGTAATTCGCCCTTCATTTACTTTGGGTGGAACAGGTGGAAGTTTTGTGCATACGAAAAATGAATTAGATGAAGCCTTAAACCGGGGCCTTACGGCTTCACCAATGCATGAAGTTTTAGTGGAAAAGGCAATGCTTGGATGGAAAGAATTTGAATTGGAATTACTGCGGGATGATAATGATAATGTTGTTATTATATGCACGGTCGAAAATTTCGATCCGATGGGAATTCATACCGGCGATTCTATCACTGTTGCTCCCGCGATGACGCTTAGCGACACGGCTTTTCAAGAGATGAGAAATACAGCGATTGCTATGATGCGTGATCTCGGAAATTTTGCAGGTGGCTGTAATGTGCAATTTGCTTTGAATCCTCAAACAGAAGAAATAATTGCAATTGAAATAAATCCGAGGGTGAGCAGGTCATCCGCATTGGCAAGTAAAGCCACCGGTTATCCCATTGCAAAGATTGCTGCCAAGCTGGCTATTGGATTTACATTGGATGAATTAAAGAATCAAATCACTCAAACTACATCCGCCTATTTTGAACCGGCGCTGGATTATGTTATTGTAAAAATTCCACGCTGGAACTTCGATAAATTTAAAGGTGCAGATGACACCTTAGGTCTTCAAATGAAATCAGTTGGAGAAGTAATGGCCATAGGAAGAAGTTTTGCGGAGGCAATTCAGAAGGCTTGTCAGAGTTTGGAAAATGAAGCCGTCGGATTGGGCTATTATGGTAAAAGCCTGATGTATGCTGAAGAAGTTATCGAATACCTTAAAGTTCCTAAATGGGATCGTATATTCAGGATTAAAGATGCTTTGATGATTGGGGTTAGTGTGCGCCGTATTTGTGAATCAACGGGAATAGACAGGTGGTTTATTTACCAGATTCAAAAAATATGTGATTGCGAAAAAGAACTACTCAAAACAACTTTGGAAACTCTTACACCAGAGTTGTTAACCAAAGCAAAAAAGCTGGGCTTTGGCGATGAACAAATTGCACGCATCATGAAGGACGGCAGCACAGATGAAGATATTTATGAAAAGAGAAAAGAATTTGGAATCACAAGAGTGTATAAAATGGTTGATACTTGTAGTGCAGAGTTTGAAGCGAAGACGCCTTATTTTTATAGCACTTTTGAATAAGCTTTCGATTTTAAAATATAAATGAATACTGATATTATAAGAAACGAATCTATCCCTTCTTCTAAAAAGAAAATTATTGTATTGGGCAGCGGACCAAACCGCATCGGACAGGGAATAGAATTTGATTATTGCTGTGTACATGGTTTGCTTGCAATTAAGGAATGTGGTTATGAAGCCATCATGATCAATTGCAATCCTGAAACAGTCTCCACCGATTTTGATGTTGCAGATAAGTTATATTTCGAACCTGTTTTTTGGGAACATATCTGGGAAATTATAGAGCTTGAAAAACCGGAAGGAGTAATTGTGCAGCTCGGTGGTCAAACCGCTCTCAAACTGGCAAAGAGACTGGATGAAAAAGGTATAAAAATTATCGGAACATTATTCGACGATATGGATATAGCCGAAGACCGCGGCCGCTTTAGTGATATGTTGAAAGAACTCGAGATTCCCTATCCAAGATATGGCACCGCGTTTAATACAGACGATGCAATTGAAGTGGCTAAAGAAGTTGGTTACCCGGTTTTGGTAAGGCCAAGCTATGTGTTAGGCGGTCAGCGTATGCGGATTGTTTTAAATGATGAGGAACTGGAAAAAGGCGTCCTTAGTTTATTAAAACATTTACCAAATAATAAAATTTTAATTGATCATTTTTTAGACCGTTGCCAGGAAGCCGAGATTGATGCGATTTTTGATGGGGAGGATTTTCATGTAATGGGTGTGATGGAGCACATTGAACCTGCGGGTATTCATAGTGGTGATAGCAACGCAGTTTTGCCTGAATTTAATTTGTCGCCTTTGATAGTTCATACAATGGAAGAATATGCAGAGAAAATTGCAAGAGCATTACATATAAAGGGACTTATCAATATTCAGTTTGCAATTAAAAATGGAGAAGTATTTGTAATTGAAGCCAACCCGAGAGCGTCACGAACTACACCTTTCATAGCCAAGGCTTACCAGATTCCTTATTTAAATATTGCAACGAAAATAATGATCGGCGCTGCGAAATTGAAAGACTTTACGTTTGAGAAAAAGCTCACAGGCTTTGCGATTAAAGAACCCGTTTTTTCTTTTAATAAATTTCCTCATGTAAATAAAGAACTGGGACCTGAGATGAAAAGTACCGGCGAATCAATTCGTTTTATAAAGGACCTTCGTGATCCCTATTTCCGGCAATTGTATAAAGAGAGAAGTATGCATTTAAGCAAATAAAAAAACCTGTCTTGAAAGAAACAGGTTTTTAATATAATCTCCAAACAAAAATTTACCAGTTACTCAATCTTATTCCAATATTATAAGGCATAAAATTCAATCCTTTTTCGAAGATAGAATTTGGGCTGTAAGAGCCATATAAATGTGCCGGGCCAAGTCCCAATTCTGCTATATAAGAGAATTTCCATTTTTCAAGATCATAGTCTCCATGGTTTTTAAGTTTACCACGTTCCCCGCTTATTTGTTTGTTACGACTGTTGTATAGATAACCAACACTTACGCCTCCGCTAAAACTCAGGCCTCTGTCAGAATTATATGGATTGGTTCTGAAATTTAGCATGAAAGGTATTGTAACATAATCTGCTGCCAGCTTATTTTTTGAAAAGCCAATTGAGTCGCGGAATATAAATGCGTGATCAATGGTTTGCGAAACATTATAAGGATTAACACCACCATCATTTAAACTCAATGCAGATTTAAAACGATAATTATTCAATTCCAGGCCTAAACCATATTTGAGATTTACATAGTGCTTTATCAAATTAAGTCTTTGCATAAAAAACCAAATATTCACGTTAACTGATTTTATTGTTTTTAATTTAAAATCATTTTCTGCCAAAGCCGCGGCTCCGGGTCTGTTCACCAGGTAACTGCCTGTTGTTGCTGATGCATAATTGGTTTTATCAACCCAGTTAGAAAATCCCAAATCAATAATAAAGGAAGAAGTATTAATGTTCGAGCTTTTTTCATGACGCCTGTTTCCAACAGTAACGGTTACACGTTTTTTTTCATTTGGTTCACCTTTTTTAAGAATGATCATACCGCCTATACGAATAGTATCACTTTTTCTTTGAACCTCTACCGAATCTGTTTGCGCCAGTGAAGTAACTGCAAATAAAATTCCTATAAAACCTAAAGCTGTCTTTTTCATTTTTAATATTTATAAGTCTGAATTTTTCTGTTTAGTTGGAAACAACCTGCCGGTCATCTCCGGAGAAAAGGCGGGTGATTGGGTTATTTCTTTCAACAACACGTTTTACTTTTTTTAAAAAACTACCCACTTTAGTCTTCTTGAATCTATCGCTTGTAACGTCATAGAAAACATAATTTTCATTATTGGTATCTTCGTCTGTAGCATAGGAAGTGTTTTTTGCATATATTACAAGCGCAGCCTTTTCATCATTATTTTGAATGGTATTTTGCACTAATTCCTTCGACGGCTCAATTTTACTAACAGATGAAATTTCATCTTTGGATATATTTTTAATCTGGTCATTCGCAACTATAATGTCCGTATTTATTTTTTTAGTGAGCTGAGTGATACTATTTCCCTCTTTTGGCTTTTCCGGGTTAGGAACGTTTTTTGCAACTCCCGCACTATTAGTATTTTTTTGATATACTACTTTTTGTTCTCTTTCTTCCTTATTATTAACTATCGCTTCGTTGCTCTTAGCGGTAAGGTTCGGAGATGGAACAACATTCTCTGATGGATTCTTTCGGGGAAGAGTCTTCTTTTCAATTTTTGGCGATTCATTCTTTGGAAGAGCAGAATGAACAACTGTTTGATTTAGTTTGGCTGGTTTTTGAAAATAGTAATTCAAAATCCATAGCCCAAATCCAATGAAAACTGCTGCAGCAAGCATCCTCCAAAATAGTACCGAAACAACCTTCCCCGCTCTTTCTCTTTTATATAAAATCTTTTTCCCCGGAAAAACAACAGAACTTTCGGGAGTAAGCCTTGCCAAACCAATTAAATCAAATTCATCTTTTAATTCTTTATGAAAAGATAAAAAGGCTTCCATCTCCATCTTTTCATTTTCGGTTAATTCATTATCATGATACAAAATAAAAATCTCTTCATAGTTTGCATCATTAATAAAAGAAGCTTGGGTAGTTCTGAACAAAAAAGATTTATCTGTTAGCTCGATGTTTGCATCCGGCTTTGAAATAGTATGATGTATCGTTCTGAATTCTTCCTCAAGATCCCTGTTGTGTTTAACGAACAGCAATACTTCAGCTTTTTCGGAATCTGTTAATTCATTATCCGCATACAATAAAAAATACTCTTCGTAATTATCTCTGTTGATGTTCATCTTATATCACATTTTCGGGTTTTACCAAATAGGTTTTAAGGTGTATTCTTGCACGATGCAAGTATACTTTTACCTGGCTTTCACTTAAACCGGTAATATTCGCAATTTCATCATAAGAATATCCTTCATAATCTTTTAATAAAACAAGACTTCGTTGTGTTTCGCTCAGCCGTTTCAAAGCCTCATTTAATATATTATTTATATTATGGTGAGGTTGTTTGGTTGTTTTTGTTTCAGCAGAAAAATCTTCCTGCAATTTTATTCTTTTATTTTTTCTTATATGATCAATCATTTGATGATAGGCTACTGTAAATAAATAAGATTTGCTGCGCCCGGTGTCTACTGTTTCACGGTTGACCCATAATTTCTCAAATGCCGTCTGCACCACATCTTTTGCATTTTCCTCGTGCCGTAGATTCTTTACAATAAAACGGTAAACATTATCTGCATAAAGATTTACACATTCATTATATTCTTTCTCAGTCATACACTCAATTGGTAGTTTTTTTGATTGCTTCCGTCCGTGTTTGATAGTTATACGAAGTTGCCCACAAAAAGTTACAATTTTATGTTTTTCATTTCGGATGAACCTGAAATTTAATGATTTCATGTAGGTTTGCGGGACGAAAAGTTAAAAAGCATGAATGAAAATTTTGTAAAGAGAATAGGGGAAGAACTTGAATCTATAAAAAACAGCGGACTGTATAAAACGGAAAGAATAATCACCAGTAAGCAGGGCGCTGAAATTGAAGTAGGCGGCAAAACAGTATTGAACTTTTGTGCCAACAACTACCTTGGATTATCCTCCCATCCAAAGGTGATACGAGCTGCGAAAAAATATGTTGATGAAAGAGGCTATGGCCTGAGCAGTGTTCGTTTTATTTGCGGTACACAGGATATTCATACAGAACTGGAAAAAAAGATTGCTGATTTTTTAGGAACGGAAGACACCATTTTATATGCTGCGTGTTTCGATGCAAATGGTGGTGTATTTGAACCATTATTTGGAGAAGAAGATGCTATTATTTCTGATGCATTAAATCATGCCAGTATTATTGACGGGGTGCGTTTATGCAAGGCGCAACGCTACCGTTATGAACACAATAATATGGATGATTTGGAAAACAAATTAAAAGAGAGCCAGCATTTGCGTAGCCGTATAATAGTTACCGACGGCTCTTTCAGTATGGATGGAACCATTGCCCAACTTGATAAAATTTGCGATCTCGCCGATACATACAATGCAATTGTTATGATCGATGAATGTCATTCAACAGGTTTTCTTGGTAAGACAGGAAGAGGGTCTCATGAATACCGTAACGTTATAGGAAGAATTGATATTATTACCGGGACACTAGGGAAAGCATTGGGGGGCGCCAGCGGTGGTTTTACTACGGGAAGAAAAGAGATTATAGAGATGCTTCGCCAGCGGAGCAGGCCTTATTTATTCAGTAATTCGGTGGCGCCTGCTATTGTAGGGGCTTCTATTGCTGTGTTCGATATGCTTAGCGAAACCACTAAACTTAGAGACAAACTGGAAAGAAATACAAAGTATTTCAGGAGAAAAATGACCAAAGCGGGATTTGACATTAAACCCGGCGAACATCCCATTGTTCCTATTATGTTATATGATGCCGTGTTGGCGCAAAATTTTGCGTCCAAACTTTTGGAAGAAGGCATTTATGTAATAGGATTTTTCTTTCCTGTTGTTGCAAAAGGACAGGCCAGAATACGCGTGCAATTGAGTGCAGCGCACCGGCAAAAACATTTGGATAAAGCTATTGAAGCTTTTACTAAAGTTGGTAAAGAATTGGGTGTAATCAGCAATTAAAATTTAAGAAATAAGATGAGCGAATCTTCTACAACATTTAAAGCTAAAAGCATCATTAAAAGTGCTGATCTTGACCACCGTCAAAAAATAAATTTCAATATCGGAAAATATAACGCCATTGTTCCGGAAGGTAAAAGCCAGTTTGAAAATACTGACCTTATAAGAGAACGGGCAAAAAATATAAAATGGCGGGCGCTCGAAACCCTTGACCAGCAACTGGAAGAGTTTGAACTGAATTTTACTAAACGTGGCGGCAAGGTTATATGGGCACAAAACTCACAGGAAGCCTTAGACGAAGTTTTGAATATATGCAAAGAAAAAAATTGCAAGACAATTGTTAAAAGCAAAAGTATGGTTACAGAAGAAATTCACCTGAACCATTTTCTCGAAAAGAATAATATTGAAAGTGTGGAAACCGATTTGGGCGAATATATTCAGCAATTGGATGGAGAGCCTCCTTACCATATAGTTACCCCGGCTATGCATAAAAGCAAAGAAGATGTTGCCCGGCTTTTTGAAAATAAATTAGGTTCTTCTCCTAAACTTTCGCCGGAGGAATTAACATTGGTTGCCCGTGAAAAATTAAGGGAAAAATATGTACAAGCTGAGGTGGGAATTACAGGAGCCAATTTTATCATAAGCGACATTGGGGCTATTGCTCTTACTGAAAATGAAGGTAATGCAAGGCTTAGTACTGCATGGCCAAAAACACATATTGCTATTGTCGGAATTGAAAAAGTTATTTCGTCACTTACTGATCTTGGATTGATGTGGCCATTATTGGCGACCTATGGAACCGGCCAGAAGGTTACTGTTTACAGCAGTATTATTGCAGGGCCAAGGCAACCGGGAGAAAAAGACGGTCCTGAAGAAATGTATGTGATATTGCTGGATAATAACCGTTCTGATATTTTAGCAAATCCCAAACAGCGGGAAAGCCTGTATTGTATAAGATGTGGAGCATGCCTTAATGCTTGTCCTGTTTATAAAAACATTGGTGGACACACCTACGGGGTAACATACAGCGGACCAATTGGAAGTGTTATTACTCCTCATTTACAGGAAATGAAGGAATATAAACACCTGAGCTTTGCATCTTCGCTATGTGGTAACTGTACAGAAGTGTGTGCGGTAAAAATTAATCTTCACGAACTATTATTAGAAAACCGTAAAGAAAGCGTAGAAGAAGGATTGGCTGGTTTTTCTGAAAAGGCCGCATGGAAACTTTGGAAAATATCATCGCTTAGAAGAGGTTTCATGAACATGGGCAACGGGAACCTTAAATCTAAGGTAGTTAATAAATTATTTAAAGGATGGAACAGAGAACGATCCGATCTTCACTTTAGTAAAAAAACTTTTAATGAAATGTGGAAAGAAAGATTTAAAAATGCAGAATAAGAAAGATGTAATATATAAAAATGCTTAATGCTTAAAATGCCTTAATCCGGTTATCACCATCACCAAATTATTTTGTTTACAATATTCAATTGAATCTTTATCTCTTATTGACCCTCCAGGTTGTATAAACGCAACCACACCGGTTTCATGAGCAATTTTTACACAATCGTCAAATGGGAAAAAAGCATCGCTGGCTACCACGGAATTTTTCAAATCAAAATTAAATTGTGTTGCTTTGGCAATTGCCTGCCGCAAAGCATCTACACGTGATGTTTGGCCGCAGCCTTTACCTATAAGCTGGTTATCTTTTATAATGGCAATAGCATTGCTTTTTAGGTGCTTGCAAACGAGGTTCGCAAAGAGCAGGTCTTTCTTTTCGTCCTTAGTAGCATTTCTGCCCCCTTCTTCTTTCCATTCAGTAAAATTTCCTTTATCAAAATCCTGTGACAGTATTCCGTTTAAAACAGTTTTCGACATTTGATTTTCCCTGGGGAAACTTTTCACTTTAAGAAGAATCCTGTTCTTTTTAGATTGTAGTATTTCCAGGGCATTAGCTTCAAAGCCAGGTGCAATCAATACTTCAAAGAAAAGCGTATTTAAGGTTTCGGCAGTTGGTTTATCTATTTCAGCATTTGCAATAAGCACACCCCCAAAGGCGCTTTCAGGGTCTCCTGATAAGGCTGCATTAAACGCTTCGTTTACATTCACTCTTTGTGCAATGCCACAAACATTGGTATGCTTAATAATTGCAAATGTTACAACGTTTTTATTTTCCTGCCCATTAAATTCATTCATTATTTGCATAGCAGCATCTACGTCTACAAGGTTGTTATAGGAAAGTTCTTTGCCATGCAATTGTTCGAATACTTCCTCCAGGTTTCCCGCAAAAGAAGCCTGTTGGTGAGGATTTTCTCCATATCTCAGCGTCTTTTTAATGCTGGTAAATGGATTTAAAAAAGAAGTTTTATTAAAATAATTGGAAATAGTCATATCATATCCTGAACAGACATCAAACGCTTTGGCAGCAAATTTTTTTCTTTCTTCCAAAGATGTTTCACCATTGTTTTGTGATAGAATATTTTCGAGCTCACAATAATTATTTTTATCTGCAATTACCAAAACATTTGCAAAATTCTTTGCGGCAGCCCGTATCATAGAAGGCCCACCAACATCTATTTTTTCTATAATTGTTTTCTCGTCATTGGTTGACTTCACGGTTTCTTCAAAGGGATATAGATCAACAATCACCAAATCGATCTCTGGAATATTATATTGCTTCATTTCCTGCAAATCGCTATCCATCTCTCTCCTGGCAAGTATGCCACCAAATACTGATGGATGCAAGGTTTTCACTCTTCCTCCTAATATTGAAGGGAAGCCGGTTAACGATTCAACGGCAATGCAGGAAACCCCGGCATCTTCTATAAATTTTTGAGTGCCACCTGTGGTATAAATGGTAATATTCTTCTCTTTTAAAAGCTGTATTATTTTTTCTAATCCATTTTTGTAAAAAACTGAAATGAGTGCAGATCGTATTTTTTTTTGCATGCGATACCCGGGAAATTTGAGATTTATAAATCGGCCACAAATGCGCCCTGTTCGGGAACAGAATGGAAGCGCAAATGTAATTCTTCGCAATCTTTTTTCCATTTATCAATTTTCCACAAAGGATTAGAGCCGTCAAAAATATAAACACCACAGTTGAAAACTGCTGCCAGTTTAGATATAAAGAGTCTTGGGTTTTTTGAAATTACAATGTAATCAATATGTATTTTTTTTGACAAAGGGGGATAAATAAAAGGCGAGTCAATCAATAAAATTCGTTTATCGTAAAACTGGTAGAAGTTACGCTTTTGGAATAAGGGGAAACTATCGTCTGCTTTAGTGAGCATAAAAGAAATGCGGGCCGGTTTCAGGTGAAAATTTCGAAGTACTCCATCTTCCATTAGCTCGCTGTCACCGGCAAAACGATATGTATTTCCATTGATAAAATCCATAGCGCTGTGAGCAGGTACATTATAAATTATTAATTTTTTCTGTTTAGATAACTGCCACTGATTTATTGCTATCCGGGCTGTAAATAAAATTGTACAATACAAACACAGTCTCAGGGCGATGGTATTTTTTTTAAAGAGCCAATACAAAAACAAAATGATAATGAAGTATAAAATGAAGGTTTCCGTTGCTGAAATGGAGATGCGGTCCCATAACGAAAAAGGCAGATCGTTGATAAAAAGAACGGCGTGATTTAACAGCCAGATCAGACCGGCAATAAACCTGCCCCAGTAAATTGCGAGTATGTGAATTGGCGAAACAAATACAAGGAAAAGACAACCCCATAATACCAACGTAGCGAGTGGTATAGCAATTACATTTGATAATAAAAATAACAGAGGAAGCTGGTGAAAATAGTAGAGGCATATTGGTAACGTAAAAATCTGGGCAGATAATGAAACTGATGCGAGCTTCCATATTTTATCTATTAATTTATTGCGGAAATAGAACCAATTATAAATATATCGCTGCGCAATTACAATCCCGAGCACAGCACAATAAGACAACTGGAATCCAACATCCCACAACAGGAAAGGATTAATGCATAACAATACAAATGCTGAAGAAGCCATTGAATTATAGATAGAAGTCTTTTGCTTAAATGTTGTACCTATTGCAATAAACGAAAACATAACGGCAGAACGAAGTACAGAAGCTGACGCCCCGGTTAATATAGAAAAAAACCAGAGACCACATAATATCACAATCAAACGTAGCGGCCCCGATCTTTTAATAAGCGGGACTCTAACGGTGAACCACAGCAGTAATGCATAAATAAGCGCTAAATGCAGTCCCGAAATTGCAATCAAATGTACTACTCCCGCATTGCTGTAAGCCTGCACTAAATCTTTATCAAGATCAACCTTGTACCCGATAAGCAAAGCTTTGGCGAGTGCAGATTCGTCTTTTCCTGGGATACATCCGTCAAGCACATTTACCACGAAATGTTGTGCAGAAATAACTGCGCTTTTGAAGAAATTAATCTTTTTGTCTTTTAATAAAAGCCAGTCATCTTTTTTAAGAAAGCATTGATGAAATATTTGCTGAAAGGCGCAATAGCGTACATAATTAAATGCTGCGGGATTTCCTGAATTTTTTATTTCCTGTAAATTTTTTTTGATAAGGATCCTGGTCCCATAGAGAATATTTTTTGAAATCGAATCTTTTGAAAAGTACAAGAGCAACTTTCCTTTAACGTTATAAACACTATCCTTTTTGATAATTGCATCAACAGTTGCCAGTGCTTTGAGTGATTTATTTTTTTCAACCGGAGGTTCGCTAATAGTTGCAACAAAGTAGGAACTGCTATCTGCAAAGCTGCCATACCAGTTTTTTTGATTGCGGACATTTTTGTTCCAGGTTAAAAAAATACCCGCATTTATCATGAATACAGTAATAATAATTCCATTCAGTGGCTGTAGCTTGTAACGGGAGGATAGAGATAAACTATTAACTATGACAAAGAGAGCCGAAAATAATATAGCTGTATTTATTACCATATTGATGCCGGGTTTTAGATAATATTCTATAATAATACCGGCTATAACTGGCAGCAATAGACGAAGAAATGGTGCTTTCTTCCATACAAATATTTTGTACGCTTTTGCCATTTAGTACAATTGCCGGTTGCGAAAGCAACATCAGGTAAATTCATTATATAAAAGGGGAAGCGCTTTCCTGATAGGAAAGAATCAATTAGAGGTCTTAAAAATACAATTTTAATTGAGTTTATAAAATAACGGTTGCAAAATGGCTGGAAGAATCTACCGGAAGTGAATTTTAAGGAGTTGTTTTCCTGGCGTTTCAATCCAGAACTTCATAGGCCATAAAAGACTTTGATTTATTTTTCATTTTTACATGGTCAATGGGTTTGCAAACAAATGATTCCTTTACTTTCGCCCATGATTCGTCTGAAATGAGTATCTGGCCTGGTTTTGCCGCATCTTGCAGGCGTTGTGCGGTGTTCACAACATCACCGATAACGGTATAATCGAGCCGGCGAAGTTTTGCTGAACCTATGTTTCCGCAAATCATTTCACCGCTGTCGATACCGATAGAAACCATAGGATGGAAGGAAGGCATTCCCAACTCCTGGCCCGATTCGGAAATATTTTTTCGTACAGCAAGACCTGCATCAATAGCCCTGTCTAAATGAAAATTTCCTTTGAAAACTGCAAGAATTGCATCACCTATAAATTTATCTACATAACCATCCTGTGCAATAATTTCTTTTACCATTATGTCGAAATATTTATTGAGCAGTTTTACAACTGCGTCAGCTGGTTCTTTCTCTGTGATGGCCGTAAACCCGGAAATATCAATGAATGCAACGGTAGCTTCTACAGTTTCATTGGCCATAAGCTGTGTTTCGAATTCGCGGCCATTCATAAAATTTAAAACTGTTTTATCAACATACATTTTAAGGATATTATTTTCCTTAATTGCGTCCAACGTCTTATGTATCTGGGAAACGTAGTCAAGAGTTTTTTGAATGGTGATTCCAAGGTCAAGAAAATTAACAGGCTTACATACAAAGTCGAATGCGCCACGGTTCATTGCGGTTCTGATATTTTCCATATCACCATAGGCAGAAACAATTACGGCTTTTGTGAGAATGTTTAGTTCATTAAGCTTTGTCAACAGTGTAAGCCCGTCCATCTCGGGCATATTGATATCACTTAATAAAATGTCAATCTCGGCATCTTCCCTAAGTTTCTTAAGCGCCTCACTTCCATTGGGAGCAAAAATAAACTCGTAGATATGCTCCCTTATTTCCTTCCGGAACTTTTGCTTAATGAGCACCTCAAGGTCTGCCTCATCATCTGCCACCAAAATCTTTGCCATTAATGTTTTAGTTTTAATTTCTCCTTTAATAAGTTAAAGTCAACTGGTTTAGTTAGAAATTCGTCGGCCCCAAATTTCATTGCCTGGTTGTAATTTTCGGTATCGCCATAAGCCGTTATCATCATAACAACCGGCGGCGGGTTTTCATATTTCTCTTTAATCTTTCTGAGCAATTCCAGCCCGCTCATTCCCGGCATATTAATGTCGGAAAGAATCAATACAGCCTCATGTTTTAGTTGCGATAGGTAAAGGAGCGCTTCTTCTCCCGAGGATGCAAATGCAAATTGTACTTCATGATCACGGATCTCTTTTCTAAAACGTTGTTGAAATAAAATCTCCATATCTCTTTCATCATCTACTACTAAAATTTTCATATCTGCTGTTTTATGTTTTAATTAAATTTACTGTGTATAATTTATACTGGCAAGAGTATAATAAATTCAGTTCCTTCGCCTTCCCTGGTCTTCACTTTTAATTCTCCGCCATGTGCTTTAACAACATCATAGCTCAATGATAGTCCCAGACCTGTTCCCACCCCGGCAGGTTTTGTCGTAAAGAAGGGTTGGAATATTTTATCCAATACTTTTTGCGGAATCCCCTCACCATTGTCTTTCACTTTTATTTGAACCTGGTTAATCATTTTTTTTGTGCTGACAACAACGGTAGGTTCATAACTCTGGCTATTCGGTAAGGGGTTTGCACTAAGTTGTTTCTTTTTTTCGGTTACCGCATAAAATGCATTGGTAATTAAATTAAGAATAACGCGGCCAATGTCCTGTGTAACTACATTCACGTTACCGATGCTTTCATCGAAATCTGTTTTCATGGTGGCATTGAATGATTTATCCTTTGCTCTTAATCCGTGATAAGCTAATCGTAGATACTCGTCAGCCAACTGATTGATGTTAGTCGGTTCTTTCTGTCCATTACTGCTGCGGCTGTGCTGTAGCATTCCTTTTACAATAGCATCAGCTCTTTTGCCGTGAAAATTTATTTTCTCCTGGTTGCTCCTGATATCGTCAGCAATTCTCTCTATCGGCAATTTTTCTGAAGGAGAAAGATTTGTCTTATTTAATTCCTCTTTTAATTCCTCTGTTAGCTCGGTATTAACTTCTGAAAAATTGTTCACAAAATTCAAAGGATTTTGTATTTCATGAGCAATGCCAGCAGTTAGTTCACCAAGCGACGCCATTTTTTCTGATTGAATAAGCTGTGATTGTGTTGCCTTCAGATCCTCCAGCGATTTCTTCAGTTGGCTGGTGCGGTGCGCTACTTTTTCTTCCAGCACCCTGTTTTCTTTTTGTAACTTTCTTGAGCGATAAACAATATATAATCTCAATAAGCCAATACCCAATAATGCAAAAATTGTATAAGCCCACCAGGTTTGATACCATGGAGGCGTAATTGTAAATTTAAATACGGCCGGAGTACTCCATTTGCCATCAATTGCTTTACTGCTCACTTTAAAAGCATAATGACCCGGCGGAAGATTTAAATAGTTTTCTGTGTAAGAGTTTATAGAAGGCGTACTCCAGTTTTTATCAATACCATCCAGGAGGTAAGTATAAAAGGTAGTGTCCGGTCTTCCCAGGTTTGCCTGTACAAATTGAAATTGTAAATAGTTTTGGTTGTGAGGAAGCGAAAGATTTACCGGTAAGTTATAAGGCCCGGAAACGCTGTCCCATTCAAGTGTATTGCCATCAGCATAGCCGACGGCAGAAAGTTTTTTTCCTGTAGACCCATGATCATAAATAAAATATTGAGGGTTCGTCATTACGTTCATCCCTGTGATATAGGTTGGTACGGTATCAGTGCTGGCCTTAATTTCATTAATAGCGGTAATGCCGTTGTCTCCCCAGAGGTATTTTCCGTCGTGGGTAACAGCATCCGTGGACCATGAATTAGTTTGCTTCAATATTCCCTGCGATTTATTTAATAAAGATATTTTCCAATCTTTGGAAGAATCTCCCGGCCTTGGCGCAGTTACCATACTTATTTTATTATTAGTGCCGGCAAGTACAGTTCCATTATATTCCAGGAGGGATAAGATCGTATTGTTTGACAATCCCTGCTTTGTAGTTATGCTTGTTAGCGTTCCGTTTTTTACATCGGCGATGTAGATTCCCTTGTCCGTGCCTATCCACATACGGCCGTATTCATCTTCAAGCATCATGCGATTGCAGGTATCTCTTAAGCCCGGCTGGTTATTTAAATATTTTACCGTTCCCTGCCGGGGATCAACTATGTCAATGCCATTTTGATTTGTGGCAAGCCAAATCAATCCGTTCTGGTCCTGTTTTGCATCCATTATGGTATTATCACTCAGTCCTCCCGCAGCATCTGTATGAAGAATAATATTATTTGCCGAGTCTATCATGTCAATACCACTATTAGGCCCCGTAAGCCAGGTATTGCCGGACTGGTCACTAAACGCTGTATAAATGCTATCGCTCACCAGCCCTTCTTTTTTACCAGCCTTTAATAAGGTTTTATGAAAGGGATCAATAATATTAAAGCCGCCATTGGTGGCAACCACCATGCTCCCGTTTTTCGTCCAAAATGATTGCACAAAATTATCGCTTAAGCCACCCGCTTTATCCAGCAGGTGCATCTCAGTTCTCTGAGGATTTACAATAAAAAGGCCATTTTGTGTAGCTACCCAGAGGTTGTTGGCTCCATCTTCCATCAAACTTATTATTTGAGTAGTGCCTAATGGATGAACAGTTTCTCCATTTTGGTCAATCATGTTAAGTCCTGTTGTTGAGGAAACCCACATCCGGTGATAATTGTCCTCAACGGCAGAAAGCATTACATTTCCACTAAGGCCGTTACTTTGATCTACATGCCTGATCTCTCCATTTTTAAGATCGGCCAATTCGATACCCGTGAAGCTATTTCTCCAAAGGACGCCTTTATCATCAAAATATAACGACGTTGTAAAATTGTTTTTAAATCCCTGTGGTTTGCCATAATGTTTTATAGTTCCGGTTTTAATGTCAACGGCATCGACACCTGCTGGCGTCCCTACCCATATTTGCCCGTTTTTATCTTGAGCGATAGCAGTTATGGAATCGCTGCTGAGGCCATTTTTTTCCCCCAGGTATTTTATCTTTCCTGATGTAGCATCAATAATGTCTAGTCCACCTGCCATGGTAGTAATCCAGGTATTTTTAGAATCATCCTGTACTATTTGTAAATCATGCGGCGAATTAATAATTTGGAGCCCTGTTGAATCTGAAAGCCAGGTTTTCGCTTCAATATTTTTATAGGTTCGTGCTCCAGGATTGATGACGCTTACCCCTTTTTCTGTCAGGTTGTAAACCCAAATATTGCCTTCTTTGTCGGTGATCATTTTGTCGAGGGCTCTTAAACCGAATCCTATTTTATTTGAATAGCTAATTGTACCCTGGTGAATGTCTATCACTCCCATATTGCTTCCCTTAATAAACCAGATGCGCCCTTCCTGATCTTCTGTAATCCCGATGATAGGCGCATCATTGGATGATCCTTGAACAAATGTCTGGATATGCTCTCCGTCATAGCGGAACAAACCTTCGCTGCTACCGATCCATAAAAGCCCATTATGATCTTTGAACAGGGTGGTAATTAATTTCGCCTGCATTCCCTGCTGCTGGCCGAAATCATAAATAGCTAAGGGTTTGCCTGCCTGCATTACAGGAGTTCCCGACATTACAACAGGCGGAGGGGCCAGAACCGAACTTTTTAAGTCCAATGGATGTGAGGGTAATTTATCGAGACTAAAATCTTTTTCCGGAAGGCTGTTAAAATCAAAACGAACTTCTTCCGGTGGTTGCGAAAACGGCTTAAACCCTGTTGAATCGTAAGGGAAAACGGGTAGAGCGGCAATATCAAGCTTTTTTATCACTGGTGTTATGCCTTCCTTTTTTACCGTGTCCCAGCTCAATTTTTTAGGTGCACTAAATACAAGCGGTACCGTTACAGGTTGTGCATACCCTAATTCTTTTTCGGGGAATGGAACATCACCTGAATTATTACAGGACAAAAGAACGTTTAGTGCAGAAAAGATCACAGTCAGTTGAAAGAACGAATACGTAGACCTGGTCATTTAGTTTTATATAGTATTTAAAGATAACGAAATAATGAACGACGAACCCTCACCCTCTTTTGTTTCCACTTTTATTTCCCCACCATGTGCTTTAATTATATCATAACTCAGGCTCAAGCCCAATCCTGTTCCGTGGCCCGCAGGTTTAGTAGTATAGAAAGGTTGAAAAATTTTGTTTAATACTTTTTTGGAAATACCGATACCATTATCGGTTACCCGCACTTCAACCTTTCCATTTATTTTTTTTGTACTAACGGAAACAGTGGGTTGGTAGGGGCGTTGTGTTGAACTTTCGGGTGTCGATTTTACCGACTTATTTTTTTCTGTTACTGCGTAAAAAGCATTGGTGATAATATTCAGGATCGCCCTTCCTATATCCTGAGGAACGATATTGATTTTACCAATACTCTGATCATAATTGGTATTCATTGTAGCATTGAAAGATTTATCCTTTGCCCGCAAGCCATGATAGGCTAATCGCAGGTATTCATCAGCCAATGCGTTAATGTCCGTGGGTTCTTTTGCAGAGTTGCTGCGGCGGCTGTGTTGCAACATTCCTTTTACAATAGCATCAGCTCTTTTACCATGAAAAACAATTTTCTGTTCATTCTCGACAATATCATTGGCTATGGCCTTTACTTCTTCAATATTTCCTTTATCAATTTCCTGCTTCATTTCTGCAATTAATTCAGTATTTAATTCTGAAAAATTGTTTACAAAATTTAATGGATTTTGAATTTCATGAGCAATCCCTGCAGTCAGTTCGCCAAGTGATGCCATCTTTTCTGATTGAATCAGTTGAGCCTGCGTTGCCTTTAATTCTTTCAAAGCATTTTCGACCTGTTCTTTTTGTTGCCTTAATTCTGATGTTCTCTCAGCAACAATTTTTTCAAGCTCTTCTTTTTTTGCTTCAACCCATTTTCTTTGTTCCTCCTGCTGCTGTGCCTTTTCATGTTCCCGCCGAAGCGCCTTTTGTTGTTTACCTGATACAAAAATCATAGCAACCATCCAGATAACGGAAAACACAGTGGCAACATCAATATAATTGTCAATTAATTTATATTGTTTTGCACTTAAGGATTCAAACAGATCTCCCGCAAATGATAAAATTGCAAAAGGCAACACTGCAAACATTAGGGTGCGGGTAGCATTAAATTCTTTTTTAATTAATGCTAGGCAAATGATTCCGATCAAAAGTGCATGCCATATCCATTTAATAATATAATCATAATGAAATACTACGTCAACTATAAAGAGAAGGAAAATACCATATAACAAGAGTTTAATAGGTTGGTTCCATTTATCAATGGAATTAGTATTACGCAATATTCGCTTCACACTTCTTAAAAGAAAAAAGGCAATAAACGGTTCAGCGACCATACAACATATTTGTTTAAAATTACTTCGAAAAGAGTATTAAAGTAAATGTATGTAAGGTTTATGAGATTACGGAAGCAGAAAAGCAAATTCACTTCCTTTCGCTATGCGTTCAATTCATCTCCACGGGCGTTTTGATGAGAAAATTTTATCAACAACTTTTCGAGGAATGCCCTTACCGTTAGCCTTGACCGTTAGTTCGATTGTATCGTTAATTTTTTTGAATTCATCTAAATAGTGGGCTCAAATTCAAAATCAGAATAAGAGGATTTTTTTTTATATTTATAAGAAAAGATGCGTTATTTAAATATCATCTTTTTTCTAATTCTTTCTTTTGAGGTCTTTTCTCAATCACAGAGCCAATTCACGTCTTATTCAGTCAAGGATGGATTATCGGATAACAGGGTGTATAATATTGTGCAGGACGACCGTGGCTTTATTTGGATCGGTACCGCAAATGGGTTAAATTTTTTTGATGGAAATAAATTCACCGTTTATAATACGGGGAACAGTGCATTAAAGGATAACCAGATTTACGAAATTAAGAAAGCACGAACTCATGAATTGCTGCTGGCAACGGGTTATGGAGCAATTTTGCTGGATACCCGCACGGCGATAATGAAACTGTTTACTGTACCATCGCTTCAGGGGTTGGAAAATGTTGCCAATACTGTTCGACATATCGCCTATACCAGCAAAGATGAAATCGTTTTAGGGACTTATGTTGGCGCTTATATTCTCGATCGGGAAGGCAACCTGATTGACAGTGTCCGTTCTGATTATAAGGTTAGTGATGTCGGTGTAAGATGGTTGCATTTTGTGGGAGGACTTGCCTCCTTTTCAAACGGCGATGTACTCATTGCCACGAAGACCGGATTTTATTTTTATGATTATCAGAAAAAGGAGGCACTTCCTCTTGATTCACTGAATATACCCGCATACCATCAACTCGTGAGATTGCTGCATGGAAGGAAACCGAGTTACATTTATGCAACTAATAAATTTGATCAACTTTTTTTTATAGACAATCTTTCATTTACCGATAGTATATACATTGTTGACATCCCGCATCAGAAAGTAGTTGCACAAAAACTTCCTTTTGCCGTAAAGGATAATATACGCTGGGATTCAAGGATTCAATTTCAGAATGATTCATTAGTAACTATTACAACCGCAAGAAAAGGATATTACCTGTTTTCATATAATCCATCCAATCCTGCCTTGGCCCTGATCTCCGGGGAGCAGGCTTCGAATGTTTTTACACAATATATTTTAAGGGATAATTCAAATCAGTTTTGGATAGCTACTGAAACCGGCTTTTTACAGCAAACTTCTGATTATCCTCATGTCAGGAATATTTCCATTAAGCCTTACGTACCCATGGATAGCTATCACCCGGTTGCGGCAGTATATTCTGACTCTGACAGATATTGGATTGGCGGGTATTCAAGGGAATCGGGATTACTTATTTTGGACACCACTTTCAGACTAATTAAAAGGATGGATTTTATCAAAAAACCGGCGGATAAGAATTTCATCGTGTCTATCGTACCATGGACAAAAGATACCTTGCTGATAGGTACCAAGAGCGGTGATTATTTTGTAAATGTGAATAATTATACAAAGACTGATTTTTCTTTTCCCGGTTCTTATCACAATTTGTCCCGAATTGCTATTCAAAAATATTTCCGCGATTCAAAGGGCATACTATGGTTGAGCGGCGGTCAAACGGGTGGCGTTTGGCAAATTGATCAGCAGCGAAGAATCATTAAGCATTATAAACCGGGCAGAACCGATTTGGATTTCCCGCTGAGAACTGCAGGAGCCTTTGCAGAAGATAATAATGGCGACATATGGATGGTCCATTGGGTTGACGGCCTGGCACGGTGGAACAGAAAAAAACAAAAATTTGATACGTTAATAAAGCAATGGCCTATAAAGGGATTTATTGGTTTCAATTGTTCAGGCATTACAAAGGCAGAGGATGATAACTTCTGGTTTTTTATTAATTCCTATGGTTTGGTGAAATATGATATTAAAAATAATTCGCTTGAAAGGTTTGTGGCTTCTGACGACAGGGCTGATGACAATACAGATTGTTTGATGATGACGGGAGGAAGAAAATTATGGATGAACCTTCGACATTCAATCCTGGTATACGATACGAAAGACCATAGTCTTGTCACTTTAAATTTTAAAAATGGGTTACCGGATGAATCCAATACAGGGGAGGGCATGTATTATGATACCGCCAGGCAAACTATAGCAATCGGATTCTCCAATACCTTTTCCCTCATCGATGTTTCTTCAATCAAGGCTACTTCCTCACATCCGGAAGTTTTTATTTGTGGGATAAAAAATTTATTGAATAACAAGTACCTGGATTTTAGCAAACCCTTGCGTTTGAACCATAAAAATAATGACATCCAGGTCAGGTTTGCTGTTACGGATCTTCATCATACCATGCAGTCGCCGGAATTTGAATACAGGCTTTCAGATGATGAAAACTGGAAATTTATAGGTTCTGTAAATTTCCTGAATCTGAATAACCTTACTCCCGGTTCTTATAAAATGCAATTAAGGGTGGCCGGAGAAAATATTGATCATCAGGCCAATTCTGCATTTGTTAACTTCAGGGTACTTCCGCCTTTTAATAAAACTATATGGTTCTATATCGCCTTATGCATCGTAGTCAGCTCACTGGTTTTTCTTATTTACAGCGTACGTAAAAATCAGCTAATGGCGCTTCAAGAAGTACGTGATAATATTTCGTCCGACCTGCATGATGACATAGGCTCGCGGCTTACCTATATCAGGGTATTGTCTATACTGGGAGAAAAAGAAGATATTCCTGTCGATGAAAAAAAGAAGCAACTAAAAAGGATAAGCGAAGAAGCATTAAACTCCAGTGAAGCGCTCGATGAGATAGTGCAGAACATGCATGCTCATGATGAAGAACTGGATAATATTACAGCCCGGATGCGACGCTACGCCGGCGATATTTTCAATAACGGTGATCCTGTATTAAGAATGGAAGTAAATAGTGCGATTGCAGGCGGGGCAATGGAACTGGAGAAAAAGCGGGATTTATTCATCATGTTTAAGGAAATACTGAATAATATAAAAAAACATGCTGAAGCCAAAATAGTTTCTATTAAAATTGCTGCCAAAGGCGAAAGCCTCCTTCTTGAAGTTAATGATGACGGTATTGGCTTTAATCCCAACGAGTTTTCAGGCCGGAATGGAATTAAGAATATAAAGTCCCGGATAGCCAAATGGAAAGGACAGTTGAGAATAATTTCCAATCGGAGCATCGGAACACGAATTATCGTTCAACTGCCTTTTGAAAAAAAATCATACATAAAGAGGATTTTCCGCACGAAGGGAAAACATTAATTTCATGGTATGTCAACCAGCCTGATCTTATTTGAGGACAACGTTGAATTACGAAAGGTTCTGGTAAATCTGCTGAATAATAGTGAGGACTATATTGTTACCGGCGACTACAGCGATGTTTTAAATGTAGCAGAAATAATTCGGGATACATTACCTGACGTAGTTATAATGGATATTAATATGCCTGGAATGACGGGCATTAAAGCGATATCCATTATAAAGGAAGAAAAACCAGATATTTCTATCGTTATGTATACTCAATTTGAAGATGAGGATAAATTATTCAAAAGTTTGTGTGCCGGGGCCGATGGCTATATTTTAAAAAAGACCTCCCCATTTGAACTAATAGATGCTATTGATGAGGTTTGTGCAGGGGGAGCACCTTTATCTCCTTCTATAGCTAAAAAGATTCTTAATTCATTTACTATAAAACAAAAGCCCGCAGGTATACGCTTTCAACTTACCACCAAAGAAAATGAAATACTCCAGCTATTGGTAAAAGGTTATAGTGTGAAACTTATAGCATTTGAGATGGGGATTACCTATAATACTACCCGTACGCATTTGAGAAATATATACAGGAAGCTGCACGTAAATTGCGGGAAAGAGGCTATCGCAAAAATATTATCAGAAAAAATCATTCTTTAAAGAATTCTTCTTCATAAAAGGCCAACCGATTAGTAGTTCTCATCCTAAAAGACGATTGTGACGTCATACATTCCTCGTTAATTTTAAGCGTGACTCATTTATTCTTATACCCTGAACCCTTGCCGTTTTGCCATGGATGCATTTTCTGTTAACCAGAATTCGATATTAAGACTATTGTAAATCATTTATTATGAAAAAGTTGATTTATTTCGCCGGTTTGATTTTAATTTTTCTATCATTTAATGAAGCAAATGCACAAAAACTAGGGAAAAAAATTTTAGAAACAGCAAAGCAAACTGCTGATCAGAAGGCACAGGAAAAAACATCAGAAGGTGTCAGCGAGGGGATAGACAAGAGTGTTGAAGGTGTGAAATCAATTTTCAAAAAGAAAAATAATACTTCTGAAAATGACAGTACCGGTGGCTCCAATGAAACTACCGGGCAATCTGAAGAATCAGCTACAACGGCGGTCGATCAGGTATCCATTGACAGGTCTGATACCTCAGATTTTGGTGTTTATACAAAATTCACCTTTGAACCGGGAAATAAAATACTTTTTTATGATGATTTTCAAAAAGATGCCATCGGAGATTTTCCCGTGCAATGGGAAACAAACGGAAGTGGAGAAGTGGTAACTAATTCTTTGTTTGAGGGAAAATGGTTTTCTATAACCGGAAGAGCGGGTTATCTGCCGTCAACTGAAGAATTACCCGAGAACTATACGATCGAATTTGATGTGCTGACTAATGGATTTAGTGATAACAACAGCGCCAGTTTTTTGACGATAGCTTTCCTGAAAAAGAAAAGTTATGATATGGGAGGAGCAGGCGGTCATGCGCATTTGCAGATTTCGCTCAATAAAAGCGCCAATATGAATATTGGTAATACCGGTGCAGAAAAGACTCCAAGGATTGGATCAAAACTAAACAGGATATTTAAACTGGACACTCTGGTACATTTTTCAATGGCTGTGAACAAAAACAGGTTACGTGTCTGGATGGAAGAAGATAAAATTGCCGATGTTCCATCATTGCTCGTTGGTAATATGGGGCGATATATTCTCTTTACAACATACGGCATTTCTGCGGATAAAGGGCGTACGCTTTTGATGTCAAATATTAAGATCGCAGAATCAAAAGAAGATTTGCGCTCGCAGTTATTAGATAAAGGCCGATTCAGTACAACCGGTATTTATTTTAACACAGATAAGGCAGATATAAAACCTGAGTCTTTTGCAATTATAAAATTAGTAGCAGATTATTTAAAAGAAAACCCGGGCGTAAATATTCAAATCATCGGGCATACCGATGCACAGGGAGAAGATGCGTATAACCTGCAATTATCGGAAAGAAGAGCGAAAGCAGTTATCCAGGCGCTCGTGCAACAATTTGGAATTGATGAAAGCCGTATGTCTGCAATCGGCAAAGGCGAAACAGAACCAGTTGACGACAATGCTACCGAAAAAGGCAGGGCTAATAACAGGAGAGTTGAGTTTGTAAAGATGTAAATCCAGGGTCTATTTAATTCTTCACATATTTAAAACAATACAAATGAAACTGAAACTGATTGTATCAACTTTATTTGCAGTCCTCTTTTTTTGTCAGCAAGGATTTTCACAACATAATGACCCGCTAACCAACGATAGCAGAGGGGTTTTTAAAGTAAAAACCAAAGCGGAAATGGCAAAGAACCTGGAAAAACTTACGGCAAAGGGCCGGGAGGTATTCGAGCAGGCTCAAAGCGATTATAAAAAAATTAAAAATCCAACATTTGAAATCGCACCAAATGAAGTCTTAAACAGGGACCCGAGAGAATTATTAGGGGGTAGCGCAATGCAGCTTCAAGACAATGAGCTGGTTGAAAAACAAAACAATGAAAACATTGAAAATCAAAAACAAATTATAGGCAAATTAAAAGAGCTTCGTATAGATGCTTCTTTATTGGATTTTTCCTACAGGACAAGACTAACCCTTTCTCCCTATGTTTCCTGCAGTTGGAATAAAAGCATCCTGACTCCTGTAAGAGATCAGAGATCCTGCGGCAGTTGTTGGGCATTTGCCGCCGCCGCTGTATTTGAGCATACGTATGCTAAATTTTATGGCGCTAAGTTCGATGTATCGGAACAGCAAATAGTGGCTTGTGGTAAAACATGTTCGGGCAATGATGCGGGGAGTTGTAATGGCGGGCGGGGTAATAGAGCACTTGATTATATAAAATGCCATGGTGTAACAGTTGAGGCTGACTATGGCTATGCAGCTACAGATATTCCCTGCATTGGTAAGCCCGGAATCTTAAATGCTTATACCTGGGGCCGGCTTTATCCAAATCGATACCCCACTGTAACTGAAATTAAATACTATATAAACACTTTCGGAGCAGTTCTCACCTTTATGAAAGCGGGCATCGGCACATTTTTTGGTTATGCGGGCGGTGTATATAACGGCTACCCAAGCACCAATCCTAATGTTCATGATCATGAGGTGATTATTGTGGGTTGGTGTGATGATTTAAAGGCCTGGATAATTAAAAATTCATGGGGTACGAATTGGGGCCCGTATGGGGGCTATGCCTACGTTGGATATGACCAGTGTAATATTGGTAAATATGTTTTCTGGGTTCATCCTAATAAGTTACCAAATTAATAAGGTAATGTATAATCCAATTGAAAAAGACCTGGTGATGGAATTGCACTGGTTTACATTTTCGATCTGAACATCAAAGCCGGATGGTATGAATACATTTATTAGTGAAAGTTTTAGTATCATCAGTTTCTGTTTCATAACTATTGCCTGCAACACTAACAACGCGTACCCGAAAAGTGAACCATCAACTATGAATGATACGCTGGTATTTGTAGGTTGCCAGGATAAAATAAAAGCAGAAGTTGGATCAATTGTTGAAATTCAGTTAGAGGCTGCCCCTGTAACCGGATTTGAATGGCTGTTAAAAGATTCCTCTGCTCTTTTGAAAGAACATAAAACAGACGTATTAAAATATGCTAAACATGGCGAAAATAGTTTTCAAATTCTTCACTTTAAGGCAATGAAAAAAGGAACCGGAATGATTCAACTGGAATACAGAAGAGTTTTTGAGAAAGGAGTTGAGAAAAGTTGCCAAATAGAAATTGAAATCATTTGAAATAACAATTACCTAATCTGACAATGAGGGACTAAACCAGCGTATAGAGCAACATCGGGTGTGCAGAGACTGCGATTTATTCAGGTAGTTGGATTAAGTGAAAATAGAAATTTATTAAATGGGGTTAGACGATAATAACGGGAACCCCTGCGAAGTGTTGCCAAATGATGACTTATCATGAACAGAAACAGTAAAAATGGTTATGAACTGATTGATTTTGAAAGCTATTAAAATGAATATTATGAAAACAATAAAAATTATTGCAACCAGTTTCATCTTCTCCCTTTTGGTTTTTAGCGCAAAACAAATCAATGCACAGGGAGATTTAGATGATCCTACTCACATGATTCCACCAGGTATAACAGCTTTTTTGTGCGCTAAATCTTTCTACCTCAAAGATATCACCATCTCGCCATTTGGTGTATCCCCCAATTATGAAGAGCAGGGGGACGAAACGATGACTATGTTATTTGATCCTAAAACGGTGGCTATGAAGGTTGAATTTGCTAAAAATGTAAAGCGGGAGATAGATAATGCATATATTGGATATGGGGGGGTTTCTATTATAACCAAGCCCGGTGCAAAAGAAACCCAAAAGCCAATGTATTTTGACAATAACGGTTATGTATATGTGGCTGGAAAGAAGCAAAAAAAATATATAAAAGTGTCTTTTGAAAAATTAGCAAAAATGATGAAAAAAGTCCCGGATTTTTTATCCGGGGGGGTGGCTTTGCCTGGCCCTGATGTTCCGGACAGTTCGGTAACTTATTACGGAATGGATGTAAGCCCGAAAAAATTCCCTATACTTGAGTGGGTGTTTGTATATAAAACCGAGTTCTTTGAAGGGAATCCTGATTTCAGCAAGGAAATAATAAATTGCACAGGAAATGAAAATTGTATTGTATATACTTTAAAAGCAGGTAAGGATTCTGGTAGTTATGTACTGTTTGATTCAAAAAAGAGATTGAGAGAAATATTTACTATAAATAGTGGCTTCATCGATTATACGTATGTAGAAGTAACTGTAGAGCTTCCCGACGCAGATGACATGTCAGGCTATTTTTAATCATTTTTGCAACCGGTTTCCAAAGCTGTTGTGTAAAATATACTTTACTAAACGGGAAGAACGCTTGCAGTCATGTGCTGTTTGATTCAGAAAGTAGATTAGCAGAAATCTTTACCATGCATTCTGGTAATGCAGTTTACACCTACGAGGACAATACAGTGCAATTACCAAATGCACAGGAGATGCTTTTTATGCCAGGTATATTTGAGAAATAATAAGCAAAAGCTTTTATGTATTTGATAACAGACTTTGGTGTAGATGACCTGTTGCATTGTAGAAAAATATAAATATCAAAAAAAAATTATTATGAAATTATTTACCTGTACAATCCTCAGTTTTGTAATATTAATTTTCTATTCCTGCGTTAGTTCTTCCCCAAAAAACATAGTGGAAGTTACCGCCCATAACTATCGTTTCGAAGCACCGGATTCAATTCTTTCAGGTTGGACTACTTTTCAACTGAAAAATATGGACGATTGTGAGCATTTTATTTTTTTAAGCCTTTTGCCAGATAGCATTTCTTTTGAAACCTATCGTGAACAAGTAGTCGGGGCTTTTGAGATTGTTTTTGATTCATTAAAGAACGGTACAACTAAAGCGGAAGCCGGAGCCATGCTGGGTAAAATGATTCCTTCATGGTATTTTACTTCTGTAAAACAGATGGGTGGAACAGGGATCATTAGCCCGGGAAAGACTGCAACCACAACAGTGAAACTGGTACCCGGCAACTATGTAATGGAATGTTATGTTAAGAAGAACGGAATATTTCATAGTTCCATGGGAATGCTTCGCCCCATTACGATAAGGAAAGATTCTTCTGAGGCAGAGCCTCCGGAAGCCAATATGGATATAACACTCACAAACGATACAATAGAAACGAAAGGTGAAATAAAAACCGGCAGAAATACTGTAGCTGTGCATTTTAAAGAACATCCCAAAATTGGTTTGGGCAACGATATCCATTTAGTAAAAACAGGTAATACAAATATTGATACAGTAGTACAATGGATGGATTGGATGAATATAAAAGGACTTGAATCACCCGCTCCCGTCGAATTTTTGGGCGGTACACAGGAAATGCCCGTGGGATATACATCTTATTTTACTGCAGATTTGGAGCCTGGCGACTACGCATTGGTTACTGAAACTTCACCGGTTAAATACAAAATATTTACTGTGAAATAGCATTATAGTGCAAGGCATGAAAAAGAATAAAATAATTTTTATCAACAGGCTAAACACATAATTTAAACAACTGGTATTTGAATAATAAATTCCGCGCCTTCATTTTCCGCCGTTTCTACTTTTATTTCCCCACCATGTGCTTTTACAATGTCATACTTTGTCTGAATCACGGATTGACACAGATGGAAGGATTTCACTGATTTCATCCGTGCAATCTTTTAATCCTATTCATCTGTGATTCAGACAATAGGTATTTGAATTATAAACTCACTTCCTTCCCCTTCCTTCGTTTCCACCTTCAACTCTCCACCATGTGCTTTTACAATGTCATAGCTCAAACTCAATCCTAACCCCGTTCCTTCTCCAGTTGGCTTGGTAGTAAAGAAGGGTTGGAAGATTTTATCAACTACTTTCTGAGGAATACCATTACCATTGTCAGCAACTCTTATTTCTATTTTATCATTTATCTTTTTTGTACCAACTGAAATGGTTGGTTCATAATTATCGCCGACTTGTTTCTTCTTTTCATCCACAGCATAAAAAGCATTGTTATATAAATTAAGCAGCACTCTTCCGATATCCTGTGGAATAATATTGATGGTGCCGATAGACTTATCAAAATCAGTTCTCATTTCGACATTGAAATCTTTATCCTTTGCTCTCAATCCATGATAACTTAATCTTAGATATTCATCAGCTAATGCATTAATATCAATGGGTTCTTTTTTACCTGAACTTGCTCTCGAATGTTGCAGCATATTTTTCACAATGGCATCTGCCCGCTTGCCGTGATGGTTTATCTTTTGTTCATTATCAATAGCATCTTTTGCGATTGCTTTTACTTCATCTAAATTACCTTTCTCAATTTCCTCATTCATTTCGCTTAGTAATTCCTTATTTACTTCAGAAAAGTTGTTGACAAAGTTTAACGGGTTTTGAATTTCATGTGCAATGCCGGCGGTAAGTTCACCGAGCGAAGCCATTTTCTCCGATTGAATTAATTGTGCCTGAGTGGATTTCAATTCAGCGAATGCTTTTTCAACATCATTTTTCTGTTCCTCTATTTTTTCTTTTTGCTTTTGCAAAAGTTCATTTGTTCTTTTCCTGTGCCGGTTATTCCGGTATAGCAAAAGGGCTATTAGTATAAATACTGCAATAGCTGATAAAAATGCATAAGTCCGTATTTTATTTTCCGTTTCAATTCTTCCTTTTTCCAGGTTAGCCGCTCTCACTTGCTCATTATAGGCAACATCCTGAAAAGCCAGCAGGTTTTTTCTGTCGGCGTCGTTCAGGCTGTCGCTCATAGTGCTGGCTAACTGCAGATATATAAAAGCGCTGTCGCGGTTATTTTGTTTATTAAAAGCGGAAAAAAGCAAATGATAAGCATGTCTGACCCCTTTGGCTTCCCTGGCACTCCTAAGTACTTTCAATCCCGTCGCTTGCATAATAGATGACAGAGTCCTGCTGCTCTGTGCCACTGTAAAAATCACCCAAAGAATTGTAGGCCCATCCCAGGTTAGGCATATTACTTGTTGAACTGTCAATTTTTATGGCTCTCCGTAATGCATCCAGAGCTAAATTTTTGTTTCCTTTCTGTATGTAGGCATCCCCCAGGTATTTCCAGGTCTCTCCTTCCCAGGCTTTATTTGATGAATGTGAAAAATACGATAGCGCTTTTTGTTCAAACAATAATGCAGAATCCGGCTTATCTGAAGATGCGGCCGATAAACCCAGGCTCAGGTTGACATATGCCAACAGGTTGCTATCCACGGCGATTTCGGCAAATTTTTCTGCTTCGCGAAAATTTCTTATTTGTTTATCCAGGTTATCAACCAGGTTTCCTGTAAAGTAATAGAACAGTCCTAAGTTGTAGTAGCTCCAACCTTGCTGGTCAAGCCTTTCTTTATGGGGTGTATATCCTCGGGGCAAATTCCAGGTATTCTCTTCACTTGCCGGGTCATTCGAAATATTGATCGCGTCCAACAGAGACTCAAATGAGTTGGGATAATTGCCCAAATACAAAAAAGCAAAACCCACCTGGTGCAAGAGAACAACTTCATTTAATTTCAAGTCTAACCTTCGGGAAATTGTTAAGCCCCGTTCAAGATAGAATTTAGAGCTGTCGATGTTTGAATTGAGATAATAGTTTCCCAGTTTTGTAAAAACATCCATGCGTATAGTGTCATTTGACGCACTATTCAGTGCCTGGCGCAGACTATCCAACAGGGATTGTTTCTGTTGACCCGCGGCGAAGCAGGGCACCAGAATCAGCAAGATGATTTTTATCCAAAATTTCATGGTAAATGATTTAAGAAATTGGAAGATAGATAGCAAACTCACTTCCTGCACCTTCCTTTGTTTCCACTTTTATCTCTCCACCATGTGCTTTAATAATATCATAACTTAAACTCAATCCCAATCCTGTTCCTTCCCCTGTTGGTTTAGTAGTAAAGAATGGCTGAAAAATTTTATCAACAATTTTCTGAGGAATTCCATTGCCATTATCCTTTACCGTTAGTTCAATCACGGCCCTCCTACCAGGTTATCGAATTCTTCACTGTTACTAACGGTCGTACGTACGTAGGGTTCATAATTCCCCTTTGGCGGTTAGGGGTCTTTTTGTTCTTTTCACTCACTGCATAAAATGCATTGTTATAAAAATTCAATAACACTCTTCCAATATCCTGCGGAACAATATTTATTTTTCCAATGCTTTCATCAAAATCAGTTTTTATTTCTGCATTAAAACTTTTATCTTTTGCACGCAAGCCATGATAAGCTAATCGCAAATATTCATCTGCCAAGTGCATTAATATCAGTAGGTTCTTTTACACCTGTGCTTGATCTTGAATGTTGCAACATGCCTTTTACAATTGCATCGGCACGCTTACCGTGATGATTTATTTTTTCTTCATTTTCTTCAATATCTTTTGCAATAATTTTTACTTCGCTCATAATTGCCTTTATCAATTTCTGCTTTCATTTCAGCAATCAATTCCTTATTTACTTCTGAAAAATTATTCACGAAGTTTAACGGATTTTGTATTTCGTGGGCAATGCCTGCAGTTAGCTTCTCCAAGGGAAGCCATTTTTTCTGATTGGATCAACTGTGCCTGTGTGGCTTTGAGTTCAGCTAAAGTTCCTTCCACATTTCTTTTTTGTATTTCTATTTCTTCTTTTTGTTTTTGCAATAATGCATTTGCTTTTTGCCTGTGTTTATTATTCCGGTATAGCAAAAGAGTAATCAATATAAATACACCAATCCCTGCGAGTAATGCGAAAGTCCTGATCCTGGTCTGTGTCTGGTATTTTTTCCTCCTCCAGTTCTTTCAATTTCATTATCTCATCAAAATCTTTGTTTTTAAATGCAAGAAGGTTTATTCTGTCTGCATTATTCAGGCTATCTTTTATTGCAGAAGCCAATTTCAAATAAGCAAAAGCGCTATCCGTTTTATTTTGTTTGCCGTAGAGAGAGGCAAGCAAGCTGTATGCATCTGAAATGCCTGATGGTATGCTCACTTCGTTATATGTTTCCAATGCTTTTTGGGCATAGAATATACTTGAGTCTGTATTTTTTGCAGTCCGGTATAAATCAGCCAACGAAAGATAACTAGCTCCCAGCCCGGAAACGTTATGCTGTTCTTGTTGGCTTTTCATCGATTTTAGCAAGGCATCTTTCGCCAGATCAAAATTTCCCTTTTTTTGATAAATTTTACCAATGTCCATTAAAACATTGCCTTCATATTTTTTAAAGACATCCGAACTTTCATATAAGAAAAGTGCCCTTTGAAGAAAAAGAAGCGCAGAGTCCAATTTATTAAGGTGAAAAATAGACACTGCCAAGTGCTGACCATTAGCCCGCTTCCAGCAAGGTAGTATCGTGAACAGATGACCGCAATGCTTCTGGCTTGAAATATGATATGAAATTTGCAATATCTGTATTACCGGTAAACCCATACAATTCCCCATATTGCCTAAAGATCCAACCTAAAAGGTCAAGCCGGGCAATTTTCGGATCAGTGCTGTGGGATGTATTCCATGTATTGTTTGTCAAATTCCAGGGATTCTTTTCGGCAGCAGGAGAGCTGGCAATTTTTTGCGCCTCTAAATGTGACTCAAGTGATGCGGGAGAATTTCCTAATTGTCCCAGTGCATATCCTATACCCGTTAGCGACGCGGCTTCATATATCTCTAAATTCAATTTTCTTGCAATTGGCAATTCCTTTTCAAAATAAAAAAGGGCACTATCACGGTTTATCTCAGCATAATCCCATCCCAGTTGATCATAAATTTTCATCCTGAAAGTATCACTTGGCGCTTTATCCAGCACCAATGCAAACTGTCTAAATTCGATGGATGTGGTTGTGCCATAAGAAGGATCGGAAAAAATAAAAAGAAACCGATCCTGACAAATAATTTCATACAACTCTTTTTAAACAATTGGTAATTCAATAATAAACTCAGTCCCTGCATCCCGTCCGACTGGGTCGCCCGGGCTGGCTTCTTTGCTCTTCACTTTTATCTCTCCCCCGTGCGCTTTCACAATATCATAACTTAAACTCAATCCTAATCCTGTTCCTTCCCCTGTTGGTTTGGTAGTAAAGAATGGCTGAAAAATTTTATCAACTACTTTTTGAGGAATACCATTACCATTATCCTTTACCGTTAGTACCAATAACATTGTCCTCACTTTCTTAGTTGTTACTGAAACAGTTGGTTCGATAGTTTTTCAGCTTGTCGCTTTGATTTTTCACTTACCTGCATAAAATGCATTGTTATATAAATTCAGCAGTACTCTTCCAATATCCTGCGGAATAATATTGATTTTTCCAATTGATTCATCAAAATCTGTCTTTATTTCGGCATTGAAATCTTTATCTTTTGCTCTCAATCCATGATAAGCCAGTCGTAAATATTCATCGGCCAATGCATTGATATCGGTTGGCTCTTTTACACCTGTGCTTGACCGTGAGTGTTGCAGCATGCCTTTTACAATGGCATCGGCTCTTTTACCATGATGGTTTATTTTTTCTTCATTTTCTTTGACATCATTTGAAATAGATTTGCATCTTCAGTAATTTCCGGCTTTTAATTCACGTTTGCAATTCATCAATCAATTCTTTATTTACTTCCGAAAAATTATTGACGAAGTTTAAAGGATTCTGTATTTCATGTGCAATGCCTGCAGTGAGCTCACCCAGTGAAGCCATTTTTTCTGACTGGATGAGTTGCGATTGGGTGGCTTTGAGTTCTGCCAGGGTTACTTCAACATTTTTTTTCTGTACCTCGATTTCTTCTTTTTGTTTTTGCAGCAATTTATTTGCCTTATGGCGACTACGGTTGTTTCTATAAAGAAAGAAAGCAATAAGCAGGCACACTGCAATACCCGAAAGCATTGCATAGGTTCTTATTTTATTTTGATACTGAATTTTTTGATTTTCTTCCTGCTGGCGGTGAAACTGTTCATTAAAACCAATATCCTGGAACTGGTTTATTTTTTGCCGGTTGTACAAGGCTATCCTGTAACGCCACTGCCGTCTTTAGAAAAAGATAAGCGCTGTCAGTTTCTCCTTCCAGGTTATAAGCTGCGGAAAGTGTATTGTAAATACTATATAAGTTCCCTGTGGCATTTATTTTCATGCCAAGACTAATTCCCTTTTTGGCGTAATAAATGGCTGAATCTGCTTTCCCGCTAACAAGGAACAACTTAGACAATGACCTGTAATTTACCAGGACACCTCTGTATAGTTCATATTGCATATTCAGTAAAATTCCCTGCCGGTAATACATGTTAGCTGAATCATATTTTTTTTGAGCTGTATAAATGTCACCAATATAGGAGATCACTACACCTGTGTATTTTAATACTTGTCCTGAACGTAAATTTTCCAAAGCACTCCGGGCGGTTGCCAGGGCTGAATCTAATTTATTCATCGTAATGTAGAAAGAAACAAGGTTCATCCTGAAGATACCGAGGGTCGCCTGGTCATTTATGTTTTCACCAATTCTCACGCCTTCAAGATAATTAGCTTCCTGCTGTTGTGTATTTCCTGGAATTATATAAATAAAAGCCAGGTTCAGGTGGGTGTAAGCCAGCACATTCAGGCGTGCTTTATGAGGGTCCGCCACATCATAGAATGTGGCCAAACCCCAGATATTTTGCTCGCTTTCCTCATCACCGGAAATTTTTAAAGCATCCAGTAAAAGCTGCAAAGCACTTATATAACTGCCCTTCAGGTAAAATGCGTAGCCGATTGAATTATCAATAAATGCCTGCCACAGTTTTTGATGCAGTTTTTTTGCAATTGTTAAAGATTGCTGGCCAAAATAAATCGATGAATCCAAATCTTTATTAAAATAGTAGGGGGCCAATTCTGCGTATATCCTCATCCGTGAGGTATCATTGGAGTCTTCCTTTAAAACGGTCATCATACTATCCGCCTGCTGTGTGGAGGGGGTATTATAAATTGGATTTTGCGCCAGGGTCCAAACGGGCAAAAACAAAAGGCATACGATTTTTATCAATAATTTCATATGATCTTTTAAATTAAAGGCAATTGAATGATAAATTTAGTGCCTTCACTCTCCCGTGTTTCAACTTTTATTTCCCCGCCATGTGCTTTTACAATATCATAACTCAATGATAGTCCCAAACCCGTTCCCTGGCCTGTTGGCTTGGTTGTAAAAAATGGCTGAAATATTTTATCTACTATTTTTTGTGGAATACCATTACCATTATCCTTAACAGTTAGTTCTACTGTGTTATTGATTTTTTTTGTACTTACTGAAATCGCAGGTTCATAGCCGTTAGTTGGTTGTTTTGCTTTTTCAGTTACTGCATAAAATGCATTATTATAAAGATTAAGTAATACTCTTCCTATATCCTGCGGAACAATATTTATGTTGTCAATGCTTTCATCAAAATCGGTTTTCATTGTTGCATTGAAATCTTTATCCTTTGCACGAAGACCATGATAACCCAATCGTAAATATTCCTCACACAAAGCATTAATATCTGTTGGCTCTTTTGCACCTGATGCTTGCCGCGAATGTTGCAACATTCCTTTTACAATGGCATCGGCACGTTTGCCATGATGATTTATTTTTTCTTCGTTTTCTATAACATCATCTGCAATTGCTTTTGCATCATCAATATTTCCTTTATTCATTTCATCCGTCATTTCCACTAGCAATTCTTTGTTCACTTCAGAAAAATTATTCACGAAGTTTAAGGGGTTTTGTATTTCATGTGCAATACCGGCGGTGAGTTCTCCGAGAGAGGCCATTTTTTCCGACTGGATCAGTTGTTTTTGTGCCTCTTTAAGATCTTCTTTTTCTCTTGCAGTTTCTTCCTCTGCCTTTTTAATCGTAAAAAATGCATAAGCGCCAATTGCAGCAGAGAGCATCGGCAGGCCCACCACAGTATTCCAGCGTTGTGCACTTATTAAACCCTGCGAAACCGTTACAGCTAGTATTTGGTGTAAATCGTCAATTACGAAAACCGCTATAAAACATAACCCCGTTATAATTACGAATGAAATGATATATTTTGTATCGGCCGGGAGGAAAGAGGAAAAATTGTAAAAAAATAATAAATGGTAAAAATGTAAAGTTTAAACTCTCTAATGTGAAGACGATAGCATAAATTGTTACGAAAAAAATTGCCGAACTGCTAAACCAGGCGCTCGCTAAAATCCGCTTTCCCATATAATTGAAAAACAGAACTAAAGCAATCATTACAAAATGTATAGACTGGATGAAAGCAATAAATCCCTGCCTGTAATAAACTGAAAGAACAATATTTTGAATAATAAAAAAGCAAATAATCAGAGCAAGGGAATTTGCAAAGCGTATATGTTTATTGCTTGTTACATCATTTTGTTTTCCTGTGCCGATGTCTATAAGATATTTAAACCAATTCATAGATATTACAATGTATTTACATAAACCGGTAATTGAATTATAAACTGACTTCCCTCGCCTTCCTTTGTTTCAACTTTTATTTCTCCACCGTGTGCCTTTACAATATCACACTTTGTCTGAATCACGGATTTACACTGATTAATGGATTTCACTGATTTCATTTTATGATACAAGTCTTTTAAAGGTTAGGCTTTTACTGCCAAAGTTGATTAACAGACCAACTTCCAGTTTATATGCTTTCAGGTAGTTCAACACTTGTGCTATGTGTACATCCTCAAGTTCGATGATTGCTTTCAGCTCAACTAAAATTTTTCCCTCCACGACAAAATCTGCTCTTCTTGTTCCAATTGGTTCTGAGAGTTCTTTATAAAATATTTCCTGTTCAATTTCCCTTGCATAAGATAAACCTGCCTGAGTTAACTCATATGCCAGAGCCCTTTGATAAATTACTTCCTGAAATCCGTTTCCCAGAAACTTATGCACTTCAAAGGAAGCTCCGATAATTTTTTCTGTTATGTCTTTATATTTTAATTCTACTGGCATTTTATAAATCCGTGTAATCCTATAATCCTTTTGATCCGTGATTCAGACAACTGGTAATTGAATAATAAACTCCGTTCCCACATTCTTCTTCGTCTCCACCTTTATTTCTCCCCCATGCGCCTTCACAATATCCTAAATCGTCTGAATCACAGATTGCCACGGATGGAAGGATTTCACGGATAAAAGATAAACTCTTATTTCATGTTTTACATCCATGTAATCTTTTAATCCTATTAATCAGTGATTCAGACAACAGGTAATTGAATTATAAACTCCGTTCCCTCACCCTCCTTTGTTTCAACTTTTATTTCCCCACCATGTGCTTTTATAATATCATAACTTAAACTTAATCCTAAACCTGTTCCTTGTCCTGTTGGTTTTGTTGTAAAGAATGGCTGAAAGATTTTGTCCAATACTTTTTGCGGAATACCATTACCATTGTCAATCACTCTCAATTCTATTTTATCACCAAGATTTTTTGTTGCTACAACAACGGTTGGTTCATATGGGGCTTCCCCTTCAGGGGGCTCGGGGGCTTTCTTCTTTTCACTTACAGTATAAAAAGCATTGTTGATCAGGTTGACCATCACTCTTCCAATATCCTGGACGATGATATTTATTTTTCCGATACTGTTGTCCAGTTGAGTCTCAAACTTTGCATTGAATGATTTGTCTTTTGCCCGCAGACCATGATATGCTAACCGTAAATATTCATCAGCCAATACATTAATATCAGTGAGCTCTTTTACTCCGCTGCTACTGCGGCTGTGCTGCAACATCCCTTTTACGATACCATCAGCTCTTTTGCCATGATGGTTTATTTTTTCCAGGTTTTGTTTTACATCATTCAGTATTTCTTTTACTTCTTCAAAGTTTCCTTTGGCCACTTCTTCCATCATTTCATCCAGCAATTCATTACTTACTTCTGAGAAATTATTGACGAAGTTCAAAGGGTTTTGTATTTCATGGGCAATACCGGCAGTAAGTTCCCCGAGGCTTGCCATTTTTTCTGACTGTATCAATTGTTTTTGTGTTGCCTGCAATTCACTCAATGTATTGTCCACTTGTTTTTTTGCAGCTTCCAGTTTATTAAAATCTTCATAGCGGGCATAGGCCGTAGAGAAGGCATCCGCGATAGATTGAATCAGGTTTATTTCTTCTTCATCCAATTGCGTGGTATTGCCAACATATAACATGCCCTGTAGGAAGGGAAGAAAGTGTAAATAAAATCCACCCTGTGGAATTGTTTTAAGATATGTTTCTGCTGAAACCATTGCACCCTGCTGCACCAGCATTTCAGCAAACTGCAGAAATTCTTCTTCATCCCAGTGATCGAGATAATTTTTTTTCACTTTCCAGTTACTGATCACCTTACTGATATTTCCCGGTGTATTGTATGGCAAATGAAATGCAGCGATCGCTTTTCCATCCGGTGTGGAAAGAAAAGTATGAATGAGTTGTTGCGAATCATCCATGATAAAAACACCACAGCGGATAAAAGGAATACCGAGTATGGTGAGTTCGTTCCATATTAAAGGTGTGATCCTGTCCAGGTCACCAATGGTGCGCATGGAAGCTATGTCTGCACGGATACGGTCAAGAGCCGCCTGCTTCACTGCTTCTCTTGCATTGGTTTCGGATTTTTGTAATTCAATATACCGTCTGAACGTAAGGTCAATGATCGTTGCAAACCTTTTTAAAATTTTTATCTCTGCTTCATTATAAGGTTTTTTTGACCATGTGAACAAACCACCAACGGAAAAGTATAAGAAAGTGCCATATTCTTTTTGTACATCCTGCATATCAGGAAGCGGAACCGGCAAGCCTTTTAAAAGAAATTTATAATAAGACGCCAGTTGTTCGCCACTCAATTCAGGATAATAGTCTTCATTTTTTAACCAGGAGTCATAAATTTTTTCTAATACAGGATGACCGGATAGCTCTACCGAGCCTACTAACGAAAGACTATCTCCATCATTTGATGAAGTGGCAGAATACAATTGCGCTTTGCGGGATTCTCTGTTCAAAAGACCAACACCGCAACGTATAGGACTAATGCCCAATTTTCTTAATTCAGTAAATACCATACTGGCAGTAACAGCAAGATCATTACTGTTGCGCATGGCCATGGCTTTGCCACGAACTTTTTCCAAGGCGGCTTCAATCATTGCTTCTTCTGCCTGCGCTTCTGCCTTTTGCAGATCAAGAAAACGACGATAAGTAAGATTGAATACAGCAGCAAATCGTTCCAGCAGGCTTATCGTTTCCGTAGGTACCGGTTCCGGCGTCGATATAAGGATCATACCATGAGAGAAGAAAGCCATTGTATGTATTCTACGTTCAAATATCAACTCTTCTTTCACAGGCATATTCATTTCCTTCTGCATATAACGGATCCACTTTCGTAATTCGTCGCCTGAAAGGTCTACGATCATTGACTTTTTTTTTCTTTCCAGCCGCCATAAATCTTTGCAACAGAAGTGGGTTCGTTAAGACTTGCATTAAAACTATGATTGATTTGATGGCCACCCTGCTCGGTTGACCAGACTTCCAATAATCCTGCTTCTTCCTTTACGATACAAATATTCATGCGTTCAGGGGTTGAGCCCAATGCATTAAATTGTTGAAAAAGCATTGCTGACACTTCAGACAGTTCATTACTCTTGTGCATGGCCATTGTTCTTGCACGAACTCTTTCCAATGCTAATTGTATTTGTGATTCCCTGGCTTGTGCTTCCGCTTGTTGTAAATCGCTGAACCGGGTATAGGCCAGGGAAAAAACAGCAGTGGCTCTTTGCAGTAGATCCCAGCTTTCAGCAGATATTTCGCCGGGTGATGCTGCGCCCATATATCCACCAGCGAATTTGTAAAGATGATAGGTGCGATCAGGAATCACCTCACCGTAAAAACCGGTAAGTACATCAGAGTGTGCAGCGCAGTAGTTGATCCACTCCTTTCTCGGTTCACCTGTCATCACGATAGAGGTGTTCTTTTCCTCTGAATGATAAAATGTCAACATTTCCCTTCCTACCCACGTATCGTTCAGGTTAAGCGTCATGTGATCTGAAACCAACTTAGAACCCTGCTGGATTGCATACCAGCATTGAGTAATGCCGCTATCTTCATGATGCAAATAGATTGAACTTGTTTCCAGTTCTTCTACTCCAAGCATACCCATTTCTGTGCGCAGTAATTGCGCTACCTCAACTAATTCATCTGGTTTTTGCATGGCCATTGCTCTCGACCTCACTTTTTCCATAGCCATTTCAATCCTGGCTTGTCTTGCCTGTGCTTCGGCTTTTTGCAGATCGTTGAATCGGGTGTAAGTCAGATCAAAGGCTTTGGTAAAGCGATAAAGTATGTCAAGCTGATTTTCAGTCAAGGACTCAAAACTGGATATAAGCAGACATCCAAAATTGTGAAACGATTGAGATAAAATGATCCTTTCTTCAGCCATCATTCCAGATTTTGCCGGTTGCGGAAGATGGCTTAATTCTGTTTCACTAAATAAATAGTCATCCAGTGTTTTTTTGTCACTTCCCTTAAGATCATAAACCCATTTGGGGTTTCTTTCTTCCCATGCTTTAAACATCGATTTCCAATAAGGATGGTCATTGCACTTTATGTAAAAAGATTCCGGCGTTTTATCCGTTTCTGAATTTGCCATCCACCACCTGCAGGATGATGAACCATCATCCATAATCATGATGATACAACGGGTAAGAGAAAAATCAAGTTTAGTAAGTTCTTTAAAAACGGTTTCAACCAATTCCGCCAATTCATCCGATTTCTGCATGGCCATCGCTCTGGCTCTTACTCTTTCCAATCCCAATTCTATCTGTGCTTCTCTTGCCTGTGCTTCCGCTTTTTGCAGATCCAGGAAACGGGTATAGGTGGCTTCAAACTCCACTGCAAAGCGTTGTAATATTTTTTTCTCGTTCTGCTGCAATTCGGTTTTCACCATGACACCAAAACAACCATACCTGATGAAAGCTTCAACATAATATAAACCTTCCCTGAAATTTTCTGGTTTTAATTCGTCAACTCCTGCAATCAATTCACTCCATGCGGCAAAATAATTTTCCACTCCCGTTGGAGGCACATGATAGGAAACAACAGGTTCGTTTCCTTTCCAGTCAATAAGGCATTGTGCGGTGGCAGGTTCATTTCTGTCAAGCGGATAGTTAATGGCTTTGCTTTTAAAAACGGTCGAATTATTCTCTGCCCAGGCAGCCCAAAAAATATGTCTGTCTTTTTCTTCATCGGGCAACCATAAAAATGAAAATGCAGAAGGGATGCCAAGTTGTAATACCTGTTCATGAAACACCCGTAATGTATCGTCCAGTTCGGCGGAACGCTGCATGGTCATACTTTGTGATCTTGCCCGTTCTAATGCTAATTGTATTTGAGATTCTCTTGCCTGCGCTTCGGCTTTTTGCAAGATCGAGAAAGCGGGTATAGGTTTGGTCAAATACTTTTCCAAAACGCTTAAATATATCGTGAGCTTCGGGTACCTTTCATACGTAATAAACAACAGAAAGCCTTGGGAAAAATAAGCAAGATGAAAAATCTGAAATGTCGGAAGTGGATGTCCTGCCTCAATAATTGAATCCAATATTTTACCAACAACAGGCAGTGTACGCATATATTTATAATGTTTCACTAATTCTTCACCGCCTATTTCATCGACAAAAAAAGTTTCTCCCCGTTCATGTGCCTCACGCATATGAATAAAAGATGGGTCTTCTGTAAGCGGTGATCTAAACGGTGGCTGCAATACTCCTTCACTGCTCATCCATAATGTAATTGCTTTTTTATCTTCATCCCATATACAATAACCGGCACTCCATGCTGGCATACCCAATGATTGTACTTGCTGGAAAAGTAAGTTTGCTGCTTCAGGAAGTTCTTCGCTTTTTTGCATAGCCATCGTTCTTGCACGAACTCTTTCCAACGCCAATTGAATTTGAGATTCTCTTGCCTGTGCTTCTGCTTTTTGCAGATCGAGAAAACGGGTATAGGTAAGATCAAAAACTTTTGCGAAGCGAAGCAATATATCAAAATGTTCGTCTGACAATGGTTCAAGGCTCGCTACATTGATGCCGCCAAAATTGTTGAATGATGCTGATAACAATACTCTTTCCGGTGCCCGCATTCCGTTCTTCACCACATCCGGAAGATCTTTCAATTCTGTTTCATTAAAAAGAATTTTATCCCATTTTATTTTATCTTTTCCTTTAAGATCATAAACAAATCTTACATTCTGATTCTTCCATTCCTTTACAAATGTGAGATAGGCAGGATGTTCGTGGTATTTTATAAAAAAACTCATCGGGTTGGATGGTTCTTCACTATTCGCCATCCACCATCTTGCAGCATTGGTTGCTGATTCAAAAACCCAGATGATACATCGGGTCAATACAAGATCAAGTTTTATTAGTTCAGTAAATACCGTTCCGATGAGCGCATTTAATTCTTCAGAAGATTGCATCGCCATGGCACGGCTTCTCACTCTTTCCAGCCCTATTTCTATCTGCGCTTCTCTTGCCTGTGCTTCTGCTTTTTGCAGATCGAGGAAACGGGTATAGGTTTGTTGAAATACTTTTCCAAAACGCATCAGCACGGCATTCTCATCATCGGTATAAGGAGTGCCGGAAAAATTCTCGATGTACAAGCCAATATTCTCCAACAATACTCCTGAACCGGCAAGGCCAGGGCAATTCTGATAATATTCTAATGTTTCCTCCGGTACGCCGGGAACGAACGTAAAAAGTTCCCGATAAAACTTATTCTTTTCTTCAAAAGTCAGGTGGTATTTAAAAAAATCCTGTCCCTTTTCTTTTGCTTCCTTAATGCTGTTATTGGGTGGAGAATCAAACGAGGGGATCGTTACCTCTGAGGGAACCAGGTGCTGGTCAGCCAGCCAGATATGCATATCATCCCTTGTTTTATAATCAATAAGAAAACCTGTATGTTCAATATAAATATTTAAGCGAATGAATTGTTCATATACAAGTTGAATTACCTCTTTGAGCTCTTCACTTTTTTGCATTCCCATGCTACGACTTCTCACTCTTTCCAGCGCTGCTTCAATCTGCGCCTCTCTTGCCTGCGCTTCGGCCTGGTTCAAATCCAGAAATCTTCGATAGGCCAATTCAAAAACTTTGGTGAATCGAGGCAGCATTTGCTCCTGCTCAGTTGATAAACGTTCTTCACCGATGATAAATAAATATCCATGCCTGAAATTGAAAGAATAGATCACCGCAGTCTTTGGCGATACTGTCAAAAATTCTTCAACCGAAAAGCGAGTATCAATTTTATTCTTCTCCATCCAGTACTGAATATACCCGCCAACCCATGTCTGATGTTTTATAGTAGCGTCTTCATCCAATTCAATTATTCCAAATGGTTCTTGCTTTTTCCAGCTTGACAAAATAGAACGCATCACCTCCGTTTCGGTGTGAGGAAATGAAAAAGGTACTGGCGATATTTTTCCGTCTACAGGGTTGGGGCCATAATAGGCAGCAGCTTTTTCATCCTTATCAACAAAAGCATAAGAGATATTCATACTTGGAACGCCCAGTGAAGACAATTCTTTATTAACAACATCAGCTGCATCGAACAATTCACTTGTTTTGTGCATCGCCATTGCCCTGGCCCTTATTCTTTCCAGTGACGCTTCTATCTTTGCTTCTCTTGCTTGTTCTTCTGCTTTTTTCAGATCTACGAACCTTCGATAAGCAAGTCCAAACACATTGGCAAATCTTCTTAGCAATGCCCGTGTTGTTTCATCCGGTCGAGCCATGGTGGTCATTACCAAAGAGCCCCCTGCAAAGTCTGCTACCGACCAGTACGCTTTTATATCCTCCGGGGCTAAGCCTTGTAAGCTTGCTGAAACAACTTCATATGCCTGCGGGGCATATTGCTTCAGCATTTCTAAAAATCCCTGTGCCTTTGCACCCTCGTTTATCAAAACATAATCTTGTTTGTTGGAGTAATAACATTCCATCATCTCTTCAATGATCTTTACTCCACTTTTTGGGAACAGTGACTGCGTCTCGATTATATCGCCTTCCGTATTTGGGGGACGCAAAGCCGCCCATGATTGAAAATGATCGGGTGATTCGTCATAAAGATGAATAGCACAAGTCTCCAATTCTTTCTGACTGAGCAAGCCCATTTGTTTTCTTAATTCTAGTGCTACTTCTTTTAACTCCTGCGACATATGCATGGCCATTGCTCTTGCACGAACTCTTTCCAATGCCACTTCTATCTGCGCTTCCCTTGCCTGTGCTTCAGCTTTTTGCAGATCGAGAAAGCGGGTATAGGTTTGTTCAAAGACTTTTGCGAAGCGTTTTAAAATATCATTTTCAGCTTCTGTGAATTTTCTTCCATTATGGTTGATAATAAAAATGGAAGTATGTTTTGAAACAGCAACTGACCGGGTGTATCCTCCTTCGCTTGACAGCGTTTCTTTTTTCTGTTCACTACTCAGCTCCGACCAGGGCTTATGTTTAAATAATTTTGTGAAGTATTGCTTTTTTTCTTTTTGAGAAAATTCCTGCGTAAAAAATCCCTGTGCACGTTTAATTCCTTTTATCAGGTTTGTACAAAAAGGCATATTAAAATGCGGCACCTGCACTTCTTCTGATGTATTTGCTGTACCACCTGAACCCCAACAACGCAACTCCGGTCCCACATCATCATTTATAACAACAAACGATCCTCCATAGATCGAAAGATCCAGGTTGAGGAGTTCTTTATGGACAGTGTGGATCACTTCCTGCAACTCGGAAGTTTGGTGCATTGCCATAGTGCGACTTCTTACTCTTTCCAATGCAGCTTCTATCTTAGCTTCTCTTGCCTGCGCTTCGGCTTTTTTCAGATCGAGGAAGCGGGTATAGGTTTGTTCAAAAACCACTGCAAATCTTTCGAGCAATTGGACTGTTTCAGTCGGTTGCGGCTCAGTCGTCGAAAATGTGAGTACTCCTTTTGAAAAGAACCCGATATGGATCACCCAGCGCTTTTCCTTGTAGATAAGACCAGATAATTTTGTCCTGTACGTATTATACTTCCTCAAATTATTTCCGCTAAGATCAATTACGAGTGATTTTTCCAGCACGCCCGGTGGCCTGCCTGCACGGTAGGCGGGCCGGGTTTGTTTCTTCCATGCTGCATAAATTTTTTTCATCACTACTGGTTCATTAAGATCAATGATTGCAGCTTCTTTCCATTGTGAACCGTGCAGGGTTGAGTATAATTCCATCACGTGTTCGTCTTCATTAAAAATTCCAATAGAAATCTGCTTACTAGTTTGACCTAAATCTTTGAACTGCTGAAAAAGTAAAAAGGAAGTTTCTGCAAGCTCTTCACTTTTTTGCATGGCCATCGTTCTTGCACGAACTCTTTCTAATGCCAATTCAATTTGTGCTTCTTTCGCGTGTGCTTTCGCTTTTTCAATATCTAAATATCTTCGGTAAGCCAATTCAAAAACCTTCAGGAATCGTTTGAATAATAACTGATCTTCTTTTGAAAGCTGCAGATACGTGGATATGCCCAATGCAACCGGGCCAAGCGAATACCAATAATAATTTAAGGACGAAGCTGTATTCAGGTATTTGTCAATAAACACGTTGGTAGTTTTCTGGTAAGCGATCCAGTCTTTGAGTTTTTTCTCTTTGATATGGGTGATGTAAAACTTCCCCTTTCCCTCAATCATCTTTTTTGCGAAAGCTTTTGTGATTCTATGGTTGGTATAAACTGTTTCAGTGATAAAGGTCTTATCATGTTTTGCATAATATTCATAATTCATGTAAGCCCCACGCTGGGGATAAAAGATGGCCGTTTGCACATTGCGAATTTCCTCCACACCGAGCTTTCGCAATTGAAGAGATATGGCTTTGCATATTTTCAGCATATCAGCCGGGTTGTTCATTTTCATGGCAACATCCCTGACTCTTTCCAGCGAAACTTCTATTTTTAGCTCCTGACTTGCATTTTCAAGTTCAGTAATTTTTTTGCCTAACAATAATTTCTGCTTCTTGTCATCAGTTTGTTCCAACTTTTTCTTTTGTTTTTTCATATATTTCTAATCGGGTGGAATTTGAATGATAAACTTGCCTCCTTTACCCGCTTTCCCTACTCGCCGCCAGGCGGAGATTCAACTTTTATTCCGATAACTGTCGGAACTCTACCTTGTGCTTTAATACATTCTGATTCACGGATTCCCACGAATGTGCGGACTTCGCAGGTTCCACTTTATATTTTAATTTTTAAATCATTTCATCCGTGTAATCCTCTAATCTTAATAACCCGTGATTCAGACAATGGGCAACCGGACTATAAATTCACTTCCTTCTCCTTCCTTACTTTCTACCTTTATTTCTCCGCCATGGGCCTTAATAATATCATAACTTAAACTCAGCCCCAATCCTGTTCCTTCTCCCGTTGGCCGGGTTGTGAAGAAGGGTTGAAAAATTTTCCCTTTAATATTTTCGGGTATGCCAACACCGTTATCTTTAATCGTTAATAGTACTGAATTATTTATTTTTTTTGTACTTATTGTAACAGTTGGCATGTATGGTTGTCGCCCGGGGACGGCGTGCCCCGGAGAATGAATGAAAGTATTCTTTTCTTTCACTGCATAAAAAGCATTGTTGAACAGATTGAGTAAAACACGTGCGATATCCTGTGGTACTGCATTTATTTTTTCAATGCTTTGATCAAAATTGGTAACCAGGTCAGCATCAAAGGGATTGCCTTTAGCCCTCAAACCATGATAAGAAAGATGGAGATATTCGTCCGCCAATGCATTTATGTTTACCGGTTCCTTTACACCTACACCTGAACGTGAGTGTTGCAACATGTTTTTTACGATAGCTTCGGCACGTTTGCCATGAAGGTTAATTTTATCTTCGTTGCCGGTAATGTCTTTTGCGATGGCTTTTGCATCGTCAAAATTTCCTTTCTCTATTTCTTGATTCATTTCCGCCAGGAGTTCTCTATTTACTTCGGAAAAATTATTGACAAAGTTCAGTGGATTTTGAATTTCATGAGCAATGCCGGCAGTCAGTTCCCCGAGCGATGCCATTTTCTCAGACTGGATAAGTTGCGATTGAGTCGCTTTTAAGGTTTCATGGGTTTCCTCCAGCTTGTGATAGGCTTTTTCAATTTCTTTCGCCTGTTCCAATTCACGGGCCCTGGCCTTTTCCCGTTCTTTTCGCAATATTCGTTTACGAAGGTACCGGTTGGCAGCAAACAGCAAAGCAAGGAACAATATTCCATAAAGTATATACGCCCATGTTGTCCGCCACCATGGCGGATTAACGGTTATTTTAAGCGTGGCGCCTTTCTCATTCCATACACCATTGTTATTGGCGGCTTTTACCCGGAATGTATATTCGCCCGGAGGCAGGTTAGGATAAAATGCTTCATGCTGATCGCCGGCATTTCTCCATTCATTATCATAATTTTCCAGTTTATAACTGTACCTGTTTTTTGCGGGATCCGAATAGTGAATAGCGATAAAGTCAATAGAAATATTATTCTTATTATGAGGTAGCGTCAAATGTTCCGTTTCATAAATTGGTTTTTTAAGAATGGAATTTTTCCCGGGAAGAATTGACCGGTTGAATAGTTTGAGATCGGTCAAAAATACTTTGGGCGGAACAGAAGTTTGGATACTTGCGTCGGGGTTAAAAATCGTGATGCCGTTTGATCCTCCAAAGACAAATAAGCCGGTAGATGTTTTTAAAAAAGATCCATCAGAAAATAACTGCCCCTGTATTCCGTCCGCAATAGAAAAGTTATTGAATTGTTCTGTCTTTAAATTAAAGCGGGTTAAACCATCAAAAGTGCTCAACCATAAACAATTGTTTTTTTCATCAGCCAGTATTGACTGAATGCTCATAGAGGATAAACCATCATTACGGGTATATGTTTTTATTTTTCTGGTTTCAACATTGTAGTGACTGAGTCCGCCCTGCCACGTGCCTACCCAGGCTGTTCCATCGGGGCTTTCATAAAATGAATTGACATCCTGGGTCATAAAAATATCTCCCCGGCTTTTATCATAGCCTAGTCTTTCAATTTTATCGGTGGTATAGTTGTAAAGAAATAAGCCATTGTTGGTGATTAACCACAGACCATGTTTTTTACTTTCAAAAGCCCGGGTGATTTCATTGCTACTCGCATTGCTTCCTGCAATCGTACTCAGGTCATATTTTTTGAAAAGTTGAGCTCCGGGAGTTTTTTTATATAAACCAGACCTGGAGCAAAGCCATTCATTTCCCCCACTGTCTATAAAATGATACAGTATAGTGATTGTATCTGGCGCACCCGGAAGCGTCACCGGTTTTGCTTCAAAGGTGTTCGCGGACAATGCATAAATTCCTTTGTAAATACTGAGATACATTTCACCCGGTGAATGTTCCCACATTGTATTTGCTTCGGTTACAAAAGACATATTCTTCAGAAGACGTGATGGGAACGGTTGTATCAATCCCGTTCGGGTATCCAGGATAGTTATGCCGGAACCACGGGCAGTTCCGTTGGTAGTTATCCAAATTTTTCCGTCAGTGGCTTCTACAATGTTATTTGCCCAACCTGATGTAATTGATTTTTTATCTGCCGGGTTGAATGTGTACGATTTGAACTGCGTCTTTTTTTCATACTTAATTAACCCATCGGAGACAGAGCCAATCCATAAATTGTCAAAACTATCTAAAGCGAGATCGGCTACAGTAGTGCGTTCCAGTTCTTTATTGATGCCATTGTTGAAGCTGGAAAATTTACCTGTAACGCGGTTGAAAAAGGTAACACCCTCGTTTGTTCCTATCCAAATATTTTCATCTTTGTCAAAGGTGATCACGTTCTGCAAATAGTTACTTGACGAAGTGTCAACGTTACCGAAAGTCCAAACTTTATACGTTTCAGTTTCCGGGTTTATATCATACAATTTTGATGCGGATGAAATCATCCACAAGTGTCCTTCCCTATCAAATTTTAAATCGGTGGGAAAATTGTTGTTGTCAAATTTAATTTCCCGGGTATGCATACGGGACAATTTCCCGTTCACGGCTATTTTAAATAATCCTGAATAACTTAATACCCAAATGTTGCCGGCAATATCTTTAGTGATTTTGCTTACGTTGTAGATTGGCAGGCTATCAGGCGCATTAAAAGGTTGTAGCGTATCCTCATTTTTATTTTTGTATAACAGGGCAGGTGAAACGGCTTCACCGTGATTGGTGCCCACTCCCAAATATATTCTTCCATGATTATCTTCACATTCGCTGGTTATTCCAGGTTCTATATTTGCGGCGTGTGGTACCAGTTTTGTGAAATTATATTGCCTGAAAGTTTGAGTGACAGGGTTATAAACATTCATGTACGACGGAGCGGCTGCAATCCATATTTGTCCTGAATGATCTTCATATAATGACCACACGTTAAGGCCGTGAAGCGATGCAGAATCATTAGGATTGAAATAAAATCTCTTAAAGTCATAGCCATCGTAACGTGCCAGCCCGTTTAGCGTTCCTATCCATATATACCCTAGACTATCGATTAATACCTTGTTTACCTGTACACCAGGTAATCCATCTTTTTCTGTAAACTGGGTTAGATTACCGGAGTTAAGCTGGGCAGTGGTTGGTAAAGACCAGGGGAATACCAGGCAAACAAACAGTATTGCTTGAATAATAATGTTCAATTGGCGCTTTACGATCATCTTTGAAAGTTAACTATTTAAAATTATTGTAAACCCACTCTCTTCGCCCTTCTTTGTCTCTACTTTTATTTCGCCACCATGTGCTTTACAATGTCATAGCTTAAACTCAAACCCAATGCGGTTTCCAGTCCTGTTGGTTTAGTGTATAGAATGGCTGAAAGATTTTATCAATATTGTCTTGTGAAATGCCTTTTCCATTGTCACTAACGATAATGAATAAGTGATTTCCTAAAGCATCAAAACGACATGGCGTATCGCGAAAATTTTCTTCATTGGTAAATAAACAAATGATTGAGAAAGCTATTTTCATAAAAACGATTTAACCTGCTGGTAATGCCAGGCTTTAACGCCCTGGCATAACGCCCAGGGGTGTCACTTAAGTTAGTATGGTTTTTATTAAGGAAGGGATTGGTAGAAATATCTCTGAAGAAAATGGAACGTTTGAAAAGATAAGAAAGATTATCTGGTTGTTACAACTTCTCATAGGTTTTTTACATTTTGCATAAGGTACAGACTGGTTAAAATACCGTCTTCCTCATACTTATTTCAATCTTTTAAGGAAACGGAACTCTCTTTCTTAAGCGATTTCATCACAAAATAAATTATACAAACAATCGCTATAAAAATAATCGTTGACAAAATTTCCCATTTGCTCAAGCTGCTAAGCAGCCATACAATAGCTGCAATACCAATTAAAGGAATGATCAAACCGCCAGGCACTTTGAATGTTTTTTCAGATTCCTCTTGTTTATTTCCTCTTAATTTGATGGTGGATAAAATAACGGACAGGTAAACAAGCAGTAAGGCCGCACTGGCCAAAACAGCTAATTGTTTAAATCCTCCGGAAATGGAAAGAATAAAGATCAATGCGGCGAATACAGTTATGGCCCAATAAGGGGTAGCAAATTTAGGATGAACTTTACCCAGGAACTTAGGAAACAATCCATCATTGGCACCCGCAAATAGTGCACGTGGGGTGTTCATGACATCACCACCCACGGCGCCGAAACAGGAAATGGATGCCGCTATCAACAAGATGGTTGCTCCAACGGGCCCAACAATTTTTTCAGCAATAGCTGCCAAAGGAGCGTCTTTAAAAAGTTCCATTTGTGTGCCCAATATACCTTGTGATACAGCCTGCAGCAATAAATACAAAATCAGGACCATTAAACCTGCCAATAAGAGACCCATGGGTACAGTGCGTTTTGGATTTTTTAATTCACCACTTACACCAAGAGCTGTCTCAAAGCCTGCAAAGGCAAAAAATAATACAAGGGCAGTGTTGCCAAATGTATTCAGCGATGGGAGGTGTTCCCAATGCAGGTTGGCTGTATCAATTTTTCCAAAACCGAAAATAATAATACCTATTAGCGGCAATAATTTTATGATCGCAATTAATTTTACAAAAGCAACTCCCTGTTTGGCCCCACGTACATTGATCAGTACCAAAAAGCCAGTGAGTATAAAAAACAATAAAGCACGTAACCATGGGTTTGCAAGAGCAGGGAAAATAACAGCCAATGAATCTGCAATAAGATTCATCAGTGCGGCATCGCTAAAAATACACCAGCCAAAGACGAAGAGCCAGTTTACAATAAATCCTGCGAAGTCGCCAAATGCTGCTTCCACATAAGCATAACTGCCACCGGCAGATGTAATACGTGAACCTATTTCAGCATAACAAAGCATTATAGTGCCCAGCATGATACCGCAAAATATATAGCTGAATATCCCGAAAGCACCTAACTGCAAAGCTACAATAGCAGGCAGTGCAAAAATACCTGCACCTATGGTATTGTTAACGATGTTCAGGGTAAAGCCAGGTATACCAATTACTCTTTTTAATCCTTCATCTGTTTTTGTTGTTGGCAAGTATGATTTGGTTTTAAATGTCAAAAAATATGAATCATTTAGTCTTTTATTGCCTGTTCAGTTGCTTCGTTTTCAAACAATCCTTTTTTCATTTTGTAAATTGATTTCTCTTTTGCTATCCCTGCCTGGCGTTTAAACCAAAAGTATTTTGAACACCATTGTACCACTCATCATCTGTTGCTGCATTCCAATCAACGTATTGTTCATCAGTCATTGATTCTCTCCATTGTAAAAACGGTAAAGCGTCGGGACCAACAGGATGGCGTAATTGCCAGGTTTCACTCTCCGCAATTTCCAAAATCTTATCTGCAACCATTGATGGAGGTCTGGGTGTTTGGAGAGAGGCTGCAAAGAGACCGGCAAATCGCTTTGTTTGCGGATAAATACAATCATCACTGGTGCTAATATCAGTGGCCATTTCGGTGCTGATAATTCCCGGTTCAACGATTGCAACTCTTATATTAAAAGGTTTCACCTCCTGCGCCAGGGCTTCACTCACGGCTTCCAGCGCATATTTGCTGGCACAATAAGCGCCTAACGGCGAGGTGGCTATTTTGCCGGAAACGCTTGCCATGTTAATAATACATCCATGCCTGTTTTGTCGCATCGAAGGCAGCAAAGCTTTTGTACATCTGAGCACTCCGAAAAAATTGGTTTCCATCACATCTTTAAAATCTGCCATCGTCAGTTCCTCCACGGAACCGTGCCGTTCTATACCCGCGTTATTTACCAAAACATCTATAGGGCTATTCTGCTGAAGAATATTAGCCATGCATCGCTTAACAGATTCATCTGAATTAACATCCATCGCCAACATGGATATTGGTAACGAATCTTCTTTAATTTTTTGTTGCAGCACAACAGCCTTATCCGGGTTACGCATCGTTGCAAATACTTTATACCCTGCCTTTGCAAATGCTAAAGCTATTTCAATTCCAATGCCTCTATTGGCGCCCGTAACAATTACTGATTTCATTTTGTTTATGTTTTTAGATAATTAATTAATGTTGTTATAAGTTCATTCAATCTTTGATTGCCTGTTCAATATCTTCCGTTTCAAACAAGCTCCTTATCAGTGTTTCGAGAAGACACGAACCATGGCGATGGTTTACTACAGGTGCCTGATCTTACTAATCTTTCAATGTGTTATATTCCTTTCATCATAATGCTCCAATGGAACCACGGCGACGCGGGTTGGAACTACTTCATCATCATACTCACCTGAAAGTGCGTATTTTCCAAACATTATTAAACCAATTGAAGCAACCGGGGTAATGATGAGCATCATAATTAATCCGAAAATCAAATCATCCTGTTCGCCCGATTTTATGTTAGGCAGGCCCAATTCAAAGACTCCAAAATAAGCAGTAACGAATCCGAGTGCTATCCACGCGATACCTAATCTTCTTTTTAGTTTATTAATTTTTGACGAAAAAGTCGTTATGATTTGGGATACTTGCTTATTCTTTTCTTTAAGATATAAAAGGCCAATAATGAGACATACTATCATCACTACTATTGGATAAGTAAGGCCTGCCAAATAGTAATCTGTTTTATGTGCAGCGTTTGCTTTTTGTATTAAGTAAGTAGCTATAAGCGGCGCCATGCCGCCGAATATACCAAACCCAATATGATAGGGCAACGACAAAGATGAATAGCGAATTTTTAATGGAAACATTTCTACCAGGTAAGCGGCGAGCGGCCCATACGACAAGACGGAAATAGTTGCCAGTACAAAGACCATTAAAATCAATTTCCATTTATCGGAACCATTGATCACAATAGTTTTTGCCAGGTCGCTATTTATTATTTTGCCAGCCGACGCTGTTTCTTTCGTTACTTCCAGCATTGCCGTACCATCAGTATAAGTGTGTTCAGTGGTGATAGTAGTAAGCGATTGATTGCCCTGTAACATTTGTTTTTTTATTTCAACGTGGCGTTCGCTTACCTTTTCTGTTTTATGCTGAAGATTTGCAACCTGGTACATGTGTTCAAAAACCGGGCGAAAGCATACAATCCCCAACAACATGCTCGACAGCAATAAATATTTTCGTCCAACCTTGTCCGATAGCCAACCAAAGAATACACAAAAAGGAAGCCCCAACACGGTTCCCATTACAACTATAGAATTTGACTGGTCATAATCAATCGACATGATCCTGATTAGAAAACTCTGGGCATAAAAAATGGATCCCCAACTGATAACGCCTACACCAATCGTTAATCCAAAAAGGGCCAATAACACAACTTTTAAATTCGCCTTATTTCCAAAAGATTCTTTAAGGGGATTGGTAGAAGTTTTGCCTTCCGCTTTGGCTCTTGAATACAACGGTGACTCCGACATATTTCTCCTGATATAAACCGATATAACTACTAATAGTGCAGATACTAAAAATGGAATACGCCAACCCCAGCTTTCCCAGGCAGCAGTTTGCATAAAACCTTTAGTGAGTAGAATAGCTCCCAATGAAAATATAAAAGCTATTCCGGAAGACGTTTGAATCCACGATGTCCAGAATCCGCGTTTTGATGTTGGTGAATGTTCGGCCACAAAGGTAGCGGCACCGCCATATTCACCGCCTATTGCTAATCCCTGCAGGATTCTTAAAACAAGGATGATAATAGGCGCAGCAAAACCAATGGTCGCATAATTGGGTATTAAACCAATAGCAAACGTTGAACCACCCATCAATATCAATGTAACCATGAAGGTGTATTTCCTTCCAATTAAATCGCCCAGTCGCCCAAAGAACAATGCACCAAACGGCCGTACAACGAGGCCCGCGGCAAAAGTGGCCAGGGTAGCAAGAAAGGCAGCAGTAGCATTTCCTTTTGGAAAAAATTCCGTAGAAATGATGGTAGCTAATGTTCCGAAAATATAAAAATCGTACCACTCAATAAGTGTTCCTACGGAAGAAGCCGCTATGATAGGAACCAGGCCATTCGTTTTTGTGTTTTGTATGATCGTCATTTTAGGTAGTTGAATCCGTTCGCCACAGTTCAAAGAGATCACTTTTCAGCCAAGGTTCCCTGTTGGGAAACCGGCCGAAATATAAAGTCTACACTTTGTTGAGCACACTTGCTACCGGAGCACTAATGACGCCCCCTTCTTTCATTGCTTCCTGAAGATGTGGGTCGCTCAAAAAAGCTTCCAAAACTTCAGCGCCGGGCGCTTCAAAAATCATGGTTACATCATTGGGATTTTTAACCGATGTGTAAAGCCCCAATAGCTTTACGCCTGCTTTGGCGCGATTGGGTTCATCTGCATCAAATACTGGTTTCCATTGTGCGAAGTCTTTCACTTCGTGTTGAACAATTACTGTTACCATTTTAAATATGTTTTAGTTTTCCTACTCTTAAGGCTTTTCGGACTTTGCCTCGTTTTTTTTAGTGGTTTCAGAACTCCACCATAAATTTTTGCTTTGGTTCCTGCCGTTACAAACGTTTCCATTATTACACACAATGATTCAGCGTTTCTTTCGCCGCTATAAAAGCAATTCCCAAATCTTTTTTTGCCAGCGAGCTATCATAAACGATAGAGGCTTCATTAAGAGGAAGCTCATTATTGAGCATCCGCGAAATATCTGAAATCTTATAGCTTTCATTCGCTATTAAATAATTTTTTCCATGAAGGCCTTTGGTGGTTGCTGCCTGGAAAACAGCCTCGGCTACATCCCGAACATCTACCATGGAAAACATGGTATCTGTTGCAAATAACATTTCAACAAAAGGATTAGGGGCAATTTTATTTTTTATTAAATATTGCATAGCCACAGAAGTGGAATCGGGCCTTTCAGAAAGAGAGTTACCAATAACAAAAGTTGGCGAAACAGAAGAAATTTCAAATGGGAGATTGGGATTCTCTCTAATAAATTTTCTTACTTCCTGGTCGGCCAGAAATTTTGCCTGCGCATACGGATGATCGCCGTCACTCATATAAGGTGTATCCTGCTCGGTAAAAATATGATCTGCCGGATGTGTTGCCGGATTCATTGGAAAAGAAGTATTCCATGCCGCCACAGAGGCAATGAAAACGACTTTCTTCAAATCTTTTGATTTTGATATCACTTCCAAAAAATTGCGTGTACCGGTTACCGTTGGATCCAACAATTCCTTTTGTGGGTCTTTTACATCCAGTTGAAAAGGAGTTCCTCCATGTACAATAATATCACACCCTTTTACAAAATTTTCCAAGGCATTTTTATCCCTGACATCCACCGGTACCATTTCCAGGTTTTCCGAATTAGTTAGTGTAAGCAAATGTTCGTATTTGCTTTTGTTTTTGATATCAGTAGACGAAACTTTTACCTTATAATTTTCTTCTAAAAAAATCTTGGTAATGTAACTCCCGATAAATCCGGAGCCACCAATGATTCCTGCTGTTTGCATAATGTTGTTTTATTTTGAATATTTTCTGAGCTTCATTGAATAGGGCCGGGAAGGTATATTTGAGTATTCTATACCTTGTACTCATAAAACCTTCCTTATTTAGGTCGTCCTCCAATCTAAATCGAATAGCCTGCTATATGAATGTCTTGAGTAGCCAAATCAACTGTGCCGACGCCCCACACCTGTATGGTATTTATCCAGGTATAATCTTTTGAAGAACTGAACAGCGTTACGTTCTCCCGCAAGTCGGAGATGCTGCTGTCTTGCCGTGGAAGGGCAACGCCATCAGCTTTAAGAGAAATTTTTTGTCCATCTTCCGTAGTTATGTCTGCATGGATATCAAGTTGAAATCTCCCATCGGCGCGGATGTGTAAGTAGTCAACTCCGGAAACTTTTCCGCTGAGTTTTGAACCGGTTGCTTCGCCTGCAAATGCTACATCAAACCTGGCCCCTTCCGGCGGTGGCGGAATTTTTCCTGATGCCAGATCCTGGAGGCTTACTCCGAATTCCGTAAGGCCTGTAATTTTAAGTTGGTATTCGTAAAGGGGGTCCCCCAAATCAATTGTACTCATATCTTTTAGCTTTAAGTGCCTACTCTAATCGGTTTTCGGCCCACCCGTTTTTTTGTTTTATCCCATCTTTAAACTTCCACCTGCATTGAAATAGTAACCGGTTCTACTACCGTGTGTTTGTCTTTAAAGCGCTGTGTATCCGGGTCATTCATTATAGCTCCGAATTTTTCCATATCGGTTACTTCCAACACTAATACTATTGAATTAGGATCGTCGGAATCCTGGAAAGTTTTAAAGCTGGAAACGGCAGGTGCAAATATTCTTACCCTGTCTTCATGACCTTCCAGCCATGTTTTAAAGTCGCCTACTTTGTGGCGTCCTACTACTGTTGCCATTGTTTTATTGTTTATATTATTATTGCCTACTCTATTCGGTTTTCGGCTTACCCGTTTTGTATTGGTATAAAAACCTGATAAGCGCCTTCACGAAATTATTTCTGAATCTTTCGCGAAGACACCATTGTTGCAGCTTCACTCCTCATTCCATTTTCGAAAAATCTCCATACATGTATTCTCTAACTATTTTACCATCTGTATTTAAATCGTCAAATATTACCATGGGCACTTTTAATACTTCGCCGGTTTTCTTTGACTTGCCGGTCCATGTCCACCATGATTGTACCGTCATGCCATTGTCCTTTTTGTAATGGAGGTAATCAGGATAACCCTGGGGAATTTGCTTGATGTCATCGTATTTATCAAAATCAGTCATCCACCTTTTCATGGCGTCTGCGATTGGAATGAATTTTTCCATTCCTGATGCCCACCACTTTGCGGTATCGGAATACATTGTTTTCAACGCAGCCAAATCCTGTTTTTCGTAGGCCGTTCCTGCGTTATTTACCGCATCAATGTAAGGGTGCTTAATGTAAATGGTGCCGTTTTCTTCCTGTTGGCAAAAAGCGGTTAATCCTAAAAGGAATAAGCCTGCTGTAATCATTAATTTTTTCATTTTTTTTAGTTTTATGTTTCCCCTACTCGTCTGGTTTTTCGGAAATGCCCCCGCAAAAATATTTATGCGAGCCAAGGCCTTTTTTTAGTGATGGCTGGACTTCACTTTATTTAGGTAATGATAATTTTACATTCCTTCTTCCTTTGCTACTTTTGAAAAATCTCCGTAGATGTATTCTGTGACTATTTTGCCATCATTATTAAATTCGTCGAACATAACCATAGGTACTTTTATAACTTCCCCGGTTTTCTTTGACTTGCCAGACCAGTTCCACCATGATTGAACAATTTTCGCGTCCCCTTTTTTGTAGTGGAGGTAATCAGGGTATCCAACCTGCTCCTGGGAAATGTTGTCGAAATATTTGAAATCGTTTTGCCACATTTTCATGGCATCGGCTATGGGAATAAATTTCTCTATTCCGGAGATCCACCATTTAGCGGTGTCGGAATAATACTTGTTGATTGTCGTCAAATCATTTGCTGTATAATCTTTGTTGGCTTGATTTACGACATCAATGTAGGGATGCTTAATGTAAATGGTGCCATTGGTTTCTTCCTGGCAAAAGGCTGTTAATCCCAAAAGGAATAAGCCTGCCGTGATCATAATTTTTTTCATTTTTTTTGTTTTAAGGTGAGATAGAAGGAATTATTTTTTTATTCCTTTTATTTTTTAAATTTTAATCCTCCATTTTTGAGAAATCTCCGTAATTCATTTCAAAATCAATTTTGCCGTCATTATTAAACTGATCAAATTGAACAAACGGAATGGTTAATACTTCCCCTGTCTTTTTTGATTTGCCCGACCATACCCACCACGATTGAACATACTTTTGATCTTTATCTAAGTAATGCAGGTAATCCGGGTAGCCTTGCGCAGTTAATTTTATATCATCATACTTGTCAAAATCTCCATTCCAATGTTTAATTGCATCTGTCATTGTTATATTTTTTTCCATTCCGGAAGCCCAAAATTTAGCCGTGTCTGAATAATAACTAGTGAGAGTGGCATTGTCTTTTGCCAGGTAAGCCTTCGCACCGTTATTGATCACATCAATGTAAGGATGCTTGATGTAAATGGTACCGTTTTCTTGTTCTGCCTGGCAGAAAGCAGTTAATCCTAAAAGGAATAGGCCTGCTGTGATCATCATTTTTTTCATTTTTTTTCATTTTTATATTTATTAATAATGCTTTCCTTCCTGCCGGCAGCAAGTCAGAAATGCCCTGCTTATAAATGCCTGTGCAGCTCAAGCCCGTTTTTTTAAGTGATGGCTGGCTTCACTTTTATTTAAATGTATTTCTAAATAGAATTCAATTTGAAGAACAATTCCCAAACACCGCACTATTTCTAACATCCGGCCTTCCGTTTCGCCTGGCAAGGGATGAACCAATAATTGCCAGATTCGGTGGCACTAAGATTGCAATTGATCATTTATTGGGTTTTAGCGCATTCATCAATCCTCCGGCATCATAATAATCAGAGCCAAATATTATTTTATGATCCTTATTGAAATTGTAAGTGCCATAAAATTTTACACTTATCTCTTTGCCTGATGAATAAGTGCCCTTCCATATGCCGTAATACCTTACACTTCCATCAGGCTTTTGTGTAGCTGAATCTACACCAGGCAAAAACTGAGCATCAGTTAAATGAAGATTGCTGAAATTGTCAAAATCAAATTTGGTTGATTCTACCCAATGTGCTTTAGTGGTTATCGAATCACCATAAACAGGAGAATACCAGACTGCAGTATCCGCCACCTCAGATGCCCATCCATTCAAATCTTCTTTTTCAAACGCGGCAACCTGGGCCTTATATGCCGCAAGGTTTGCTTCGTACAAATCTTTCATTTCAGTATTGTTATCCGACGGCGTGCTTTCTTTTTGTTCGCCCTGGTTGCAACCGGCTACCATAACTGTAACCAATGCCGCAAAAAATAATTTTTTCATGTTTTGATTTTTTGGTTAATAAACGTTTATGTGAATTGATTGAATTGATAAAAATCTTTTTTATTTTATATCTACACCTTCCACAATAAGTCTTTCCGGCCAGCCCCGTTTTTTAAAGTGACGGCTGGCTTCACTTTTATTTTTAGTTTCTTATAAAAATTAAATAAGCAACATTTTGTTCTTTTAACCGCTTTCCCATCTAGCTGTTCCCGCCAAAGACAATGGCGGGAAACAGCTATGAGAATTGAAACACACACGAGAAGAAGCTATTATCTTGTATTCGTAAATTATTCTCAAAGCGGCTCTGTGCCGATCTGCTGATAAACTACCAGCTTCAACACCGGTTCCCCAGCTGGTATATATTTTAGGTTTTGCAGTCTTATTTAGACAGGGAATTGAATTGATTGTATAAACCTAACGGAAAGAATGATTGAAATAACTGTCGCGAGGACGAAGGCTGTTATATTTTGTACGAACAGGGGATTTATTTACCGGGGAACAAAAACCTGGAGATTATCAAATGATAAATGCGCCCTTTGAAATATTGTCGTTTATGCTTTATGGTTGCATTGAAAATAAAAATTGAGCTTATTTATTTGTTTACTGCATAAGATAATACCTCCATTTATCAGGCTACCTTATCCAGGTTAAAATCAAAGAAAATTTTGGTCCCATTTTTTATTTCTTCCCTCATCTCGCCACTTAACTGTTGGGTGAGAAGAGAAATTAGCTGGCCTCCAAAACCGGTTCCATGCGTAATGCCCGATTTACCAATGCCATTGTCAGAAACTTCAAGATGCAAGCTGCCATTAGCTTTCTTTTCAAGCCTGATTCTCACATTTCCCTTTTGTCTTTCCGGAAAAGCATATTTAAGTGTGTTGGTGAGGAGTTCATTTACGATCAATCCGAGTGGCACTGCAGTATCAATGTCCACATCCAGCTTTTCCATCGCCAGTTCAATCTTGATTCTTTCTTCGGCTCCAAATGAATCCAAAATACTTTCACTGAGATTGAGAAAATATTCTTTCATTTCAATAGCACCGAGGTTTTTTCCCTGGTATAATTTCTGATGAACAATACCGATGGAATGTACCCGGTTTTGCCCTTCGAGCATGGCTTCTTTGGTGTTAGGGTCATCAATTTGTGCTGATTGTAAAGCAAGCAAACTGCTTACTACTTCAAGGTTATTTTTTACTCGATGATGAATTTCTTTCAGCAGCAATTCATTCTCTGCATTTTTTGTTGCAAGAAGCCGGTTGCTTTTGCTTCGATTTCGATAACTTATAAAACTGAAAGCCAGCAGGCCAATTAATAATAAAACCACCCCGGCACCCAGCCACTGAATTTCCTTTTGCTGTGAAATTTGTTTTTGTTGCAATTCGATAGTGGCTTCTTTCTTTTTTGTTTCATATTGGGTGAGCATTTTAGACATGGCTTCATCACTTTTGGCAGATGCAATACTATCTCTCATCCGAAGCGCCTTTTTCTGATAAGCCAATGCAGATTTATAATCGCCGAGGTGTTCATAAATAGTGCTGACATGAAGATAGTTTTCTGTGATATTGGAGAGGTCACTGTCTTTTTCCTGTAATCGTACTGTTTCTAACTGATAAGGCAATGCTTTCTTGTAATTGCCCATCAGAAGGTTTACTTCGCCAAGATTTCCAATGGTTGCAGATATCGCATTGGGGTAATTTGTCTTTTTTGCAATGGATAATGCCTCCTCGTAATCTTTGATCGCTTCGGGATAACGTCCCAAACGTTTTAGCGCATTGCCATGGTTATTTAGAAAATCAGACATCGATATTTCCGAAAATTTTTGAGCACGGGCTAATTGCAAAGCACGATCGAAATAATCGAGCGCCTGTTTATTATTTCCTTCGTTAATTTTCACATCACCGGCACCTGTAAGTGCATACACCATTTCATCTTTCAATTGATTTTTCTCGCAAATATCAATTGCCTTTTGTGCGTAGTCCATCGCTTCGCCAAGCCTTCCCTGGCGGATAAGATCTTCAGACACCCTCTCGTAAGCTGCGGCCATTCCTTTTTTATCATCCAAAGCTTCCATCAAACGCGATGCTTTTAAATCGGCTGACATCGCCTTATCAATTTCTCCTCTCTTCTTATATACCCAGGCAATTTTAAATTCCGTAGTCGCCTCTCCTCTTTTATTATCAACAGCTTCATAGCCGGCCATTGCTTTATTAAAGAATTCGGTTGCGGAATCGAGGTGTAGCAGGTTTGCATGCATTCTTCCTTCCATTTCGTAAAATTCAGGCCGCCGGTTTTTGTCACCAACACTCTCCGCCAATTTTACCCCCTGTTTCGCATATTGCAGTGCCTTTTCCATATCGCTTGCAAAAGCAACATCAACCAATTGTTTAATGATCTCTAATTTTTGAGTGTCTGCTTTTTCTGCAGCCAGTTTTTGTTCAAGGCTGTCGTAAGGATTTTGCTGCCCATAAGCCAATTGTGTAAAAAATAAAAGCAATAAACCAAGTTTTTTCATATAATCGTATTTTCCAGGTAGGCATTACCGTCATAGCTCATTTACCTATTGTAAAGCTATAAAGTCTGAATCTTTTGAAGTAAATTTTCTTTTAATCCAGCACTCATCGGAATGGCTTTGTGTGCAATAATTACATGGCTTTCCGCTACTTCTTCTACCTGGGCTATGTTAATAATATACGACCGGTGTATTCTTACAAAAAGATCCATGGAAAGTTTTTCTTCAATTGCTTTTAAGGTAACAGACAACAGGTATTCTTTGTGCCCTGTAAATATACGGCTATAATTCCTGTCGGCTTCAATATATAAAATGTCGGGTACCATAATCTTTATCATCTTGTCGCGGTTGCGAATAAAGATCCGGTCTTTTAAAATAAAATGTTGTTCATCGCTGTTTTCAATGGTATCAATGGGTCCTGTTTCGTCTTCTGCCATCCTGCAAATGGTGAGTTCTATTGCCCTTTGTAAGTCCAGTTGCTTAAATGGTTTTGAAATAAAGGCAGCGGGTTTGGTAATTTTAGCCCTGTTAAAAGTGGCTTCATCTGCGTTGGCTGTGAGGTAAATTATAGGAGTACCGGATTGCTTTTGAATCTGTTTGGCTGTTTCAATTCCGTCTATTGCTCCTTTCAAATTAATATCCAATAAAATAATATCAGCATTGTATTCTTTCACGTGCTGAGGCACGTCTTCTCCCCTGGGTAAGATTCCTGTTACTTCATATCCCATGTTGGTAAGTTGCATGGCAATTTTTGCCCCGATGATCATTTCATCTTCTACAACCAATATTTTTATTAAATGATCCATTTATGAGTTTGGAAGTTGTTTGAAAAAAAATTAAGATAGTAAAATAATTGTAAATGTTGTTCCTTCTCCTTCCTTAGTCTCCACTTTTATTTCACCACCATGCGCTTTAATAATATCATAACTTAAACTCAGTCCTAATCCCGTTCCCTCCCCTGTTGGCTTTGTGGTAAAGAAGGGTTGAAATATTTTATCCAATACTTTTTGGGGGATTCCGTTGCCGTTATCATTTACTTTTATTTCAACTTTGTCGCCAACTTTTTTTGTGCTAACCCAGCAGTCGGTTTGTACAGGGTTTCCAACCTTTCAAAGGTTGGAAACCGTTGCCCTTAAAAATAAAAACAAGCCTATCACTACCTGCGCCTCCGGGATGAGAAGCGCTCCCGCAAAAAAGTATCTTGTTATCAAAGGCTACAAAGAAGTGCACAACGGCAGAGGATGGAACGGCCTGCAATATAAGTTATATAGTGAAAAGAAAAGATAATTGTATTGATACATCCGGGTTAGGGAAATTTTGAATTTCATTGTAATCTTTTTCATATCGTACAACAATAAATGACCGGTGTTATTTTGCACTGAATCTATTAAATGACTGCGTATTTCTTTTTTGCTCCATTTGTCAGGGTTGGGTTGTAGCTCCATTTATCCTCGCCTACATTTTCCAGAGGAGACATACAATTCTTAATGATCGATTCCAATTGTTGAATTGAATTTTCCATAATTAAATCACATAATATTATTTTAAAAGGTGTACCTCATTCCGGTGATATCGAAAGTGCGACCTTTACCTTTGAATTTGCAATACAAATCTGCGACAAATAAATTGTAATTTTACCAGTAATAAAGAAATACGGCTTTGAAGGAGCAATTATTACAGCAAAAGCCCTTACGCTCTTCAAACTTTTTATGTTATAACCATCTTTGGATACTTTTTTTTGCTCTTTTTTCCTGCAATCATCAAACTCCACCACCCATTCAAAATGCTATTACTAAAATACTGCCGAAGACTGATAGTTTCGTAAAATACACGTACGTTGCTCCGAAGGTGGTTGCCATTACTACAGACAATAGGCCTAAACTAATGAAAGCGGGAAAACCCGTTATTAGAATAGATTCATCGGGAGTAGGCATACCTTTTTTTATTAACTACAACACGGAAGAAGGGCTTGCTTTCAACTCGGTTCTTTGCAGCACAACTGACAAAGCCGGCAATCTTTGGTTTGGGACTGCCGGAGGAGGTGTAAGTAAATATGATGGAAAGAGCTTTACGAATTATACTATTGCCAACGGCCTACCAAGCAATGTTGTATATTATATAAAAGAAGATAAAGAGGCTAATATTTGGTTTGCCACGAGCACAGGTCTGAGCAAATTTGACGGATACAAATTCATCAATTACAATACGAACCAGGGGCTGGCCGGTAATTCTGTAACGTGCATTATGGAGGATAAAGACGGTTTTCTCTGGTTCGGTACCCGTGATGGTGGTGTGAGCAAATATGATGGGAAGACCTTTATTAACTATACGGCAACCCACGGTCCGACTGATAATTATATAAGCTACATCATGCAGGATAAAAGTGGAAATATATGGTTCGGCACGGGAACACGAGGCGTGAGTAAGTACGATGGCAGCAGTTTCACGAGTTATACCAAGGTTCAGGGGTTAGTGGATAATTCAGTAAATACCTTATACGAGGATAAGGCGGGCAATATCTGGATCGGAACAAGTGCGGGCGTAAGCAAATACAATGGCAATAATTTCATCAATTATAAAATCGCACAGGGATTAACCAGCAATGATGTATTATGCATTGCACAGGATAAAGATAGTGATCTCTGGTTTGGTACGCAGACGGGAGGCATTAGCAAATATGATGGCAGAAGATTTACCAATTACACCAGAAGACAAGGACTGCCGGATAATAATGTTTCCAGTATCTTGATGGATAAAGCAGGCAACATCTGGCTCACTTATCTCTCAGGCGGAGGAGTAAGCAGATATGAGGGTAATGGCCTCACGAATTACTCAATCGACCAGGGGCTGACAGGTAACCCGGTATTTAGCATTTTACAGGATAAAAGTGGTAGCCTCTGGTTTGGTACATATGAAGGGGGTGTCAATAGATATGATGGGGAAAGCTTTAAAAACTATACTACAGATCAGGGACTAACAGATAATTTAGTTTGGAAAATGGTGCAGGACAAAGACGGAAACATTTGGTTTGGAACTGACAGAGGAGGCGTAAGTAAATTTGACGGAAAGAACTTTACGACTTATACCACATCGCAAGGGCTGGCAGGTAATACGGTGTATAGCATTATTCAGGATAAAGGAGGAAATTTATGGTTTGGAACAAATAGAGGTGCAAGCAAATTTGATGGTAACAAATTTGAGAATTATAGCACATCCCAGGGTTTGGCAGGTAATAATATACAATGCATCATTCAGGATAAAGCAGGCAACATCTGGTTTGCGACACATGGAAATGGAGTGAGCAAATATAACGGCAGTACCTTTATTAATTACACTATGAAGCAGGGGTTGGAAAGTAATACTGTATATAGTATTCTACAGGATAAAAATGAAAATATCTGGTTTGGCACAAATGAAGGCGCGAGTAAGTATGACGGAAAAAGTTTTTATAACTATACAAATGTCCAGGGGCTGGCAGATAATTACGTATGGACAATTGCAGAGGATACCGTAAGAGATATAGTATGGTTCGGAACAAATAAAGGATTATCGGCCCTTAGGGAAAAGCCAGCAAAAAGCAGTGGTAGGCAAGACATAGGTTTTGAAAATTTTAATAAAAATACCGGCTACCCGATAAAAGACTTTAGTACAGGTGCCCTGTTTGTAGATAATAAAGGAATATTATGGGCGGGTACCGCAGACAACAAGATATTGCGGTTTAATTATTCAGCTGTTACAAAGAAGAACACCGGGGCTTTGAACATAGAAATACAGAACATAAAGGTAAATAATGAGAATATTTGCTGGAATAACCTCATCTTCAGACGGCAAAGCAATAAAATAGTTGATAGTCTTACACGCTTAAATGAAATGATCACATCTTTCGGCAAAGTATTGTCTCCTGGGATTTTGGATAGTATGAGAAAAAAATATGGTGATATAAAATTTAACGGAATAGCAAGATTTTACCCTGTACCCATCAACCCGGTGCTACCTTATAACAACAACAATATAACCATAGACTTTGTAGCAATAGACCCCGTGTTACCAAAACAGGTTAAATACCAATATAAACTGGAGGGATATAGCAACGATTGGAGCCCCTTAAGCAATAGTTCGAGCGCTGTTTTTGGAAATATGAGTGCAGGCAAGTATGTCTTTAAACTAAAGGCAGTAAGCTCTTTTGGAGTTTTGAGTGGAACAGAATATACGTTTGAAATCTTACCGCCCTGGTGGTTTACCTGGTGGGCTTATACATTGTACGGGTTGATGGGAGGTATCATATTATTTACATTTTATCGCAGCCGCATACGCAAGTTAGAACGCAACCAGGCAAGACAAATAAATGTGATAGTAGCCACGCAGGAAGAAGAGCGGAAACGCATTTCAAGAGATATACATGATGATATAGGTACTAAACTTTCATCACTAAAACTGTTTTTGTCTTCCCTGCATGAAAAGGCAATTGATAAAAACAATAAAGAAATGGAATTGCTTGCTGAAAACTCAGAAAGATTTGTTACCGAAGCTATGCAGGATATACGCAAGTTGTTATTGAATTTGAGTCCTGCTGTTGTCGAAGAATTTGGGTACCCCACTGCCATAGAAGGCTTGATTAACAAAATAAATGAAACGAAGCAAATTCGCTTTACCCTTGCAATGTTTGGCATGAAAGAACGACTGAAGCCTAAGTATGAAATAGCTTTGTATCGCATTACACAGGAACTTATTAATAATGTTCTTAAACACGCCGAAGCAAAAAATGTTTCTCTCCAGGTTGGCCGGAGAAATGAAAAGATAATCTTAATGATGGAAGATGACGGAAAAGGTTTTGATGTGAATGCACATAAATATGGATATGGATTGAATAATCTAAATGAACGCACCAAACTGATGAAAGGAAAGATGACTATCGATTCTAAAGCAGGCAGAGGAACAAGTATTTCTATTGAAATTCCTTATAAATTTTAACAGCCGGACATGACCCCATATCAACTACCAATAAATTTATTAATTGCCGACGACCACCAACTTTTTGCCGATGGAATTTTGCAAATACTGGATGCCGAAAAAATGTTCGGGGAAATTTTTACTGTCAAAAATGGGAAGGAAGCAGTAAATAAAGCATTGACGGAAGATATAGATTGTGTGATCATGGATATTAACATGCCGGAATTAAATGGAGTGGAATCCACTAAACTTATAAAAAGGGAAAAACCTTTCATAAAAATTCTTGTCGTAAGCATGCAATGTGACCCGGCGATCGTAAACAAGATGTTGAAAGCCGGAGCCGATGCTTTCATTAATAAAGACACAGGCAAGGGGGAACTTTTGAAAGCAATAAAAAAGGTAATGGAAAATGAAAAATACATCAGCCCTGAAATATCTTTTAATCTATTCACCCACTTTAATGAACGCAGTGTGCATATTATTGATCCGGATAAACATCTCACATCAAGAGAGATTGAAATCGTTCGTTACATAGCTGATGGGCTAACTAATCATGAAATTGCCGATAAACTTTTTCTTAGTAAAGTCACAGTAGATACACATCGAAAAAATATACTTGCCAAGCTAAATTTAAAAAACACTGCGTCTCTTATTAAGTATGCAGCTGAAAATAAACTGCTTTAATATGTAAGTTTCCCCACACTTCTTTCACCTTCCTTTCAGTTTCTACACCATTAGGTGGATACGAAAAATACGCGAAAAGGTGTATTGCTTTTCCTTTCTATATTTTAAATATTAGCAAGCCGATTAATCAGTTATCCGGTATTAAGTGTCTCATTGATTTTAAAACAGTTAAACTATATCATTATGAAACAAGTATCAGCTACTAACATTTATTCAGTGACAACCCGTTTACGTCATTCAATTTACCATCAATTCACATGGCACTTTACTCTTTTGCTCGGTGTGCTTGCTATGCTATTCGTCAGCAGTTGCCAAAAATCACATAACTATTTAAAAAAAACGGTTCCTTTGGATGCGGAATTTGAGGACACGGCCACTCTCATATCGCCCGGTTCTCCAGGCGTACCTGAGCAAGTTCGTATCAATGGATGGGGCTCCGGTACTCCAATCGGGGAATCTACTTTTGAAGATAATGTTCAGGTGGATGTAAGCGTTGATCCTGAAATTATAAAGGGCGTAGAAACTATTACCACTGCAAATGGAGATAAAATATTTTCAACTATTGCAGGCTATTCACCTGCCCCGGATAAAGAAGGGAATTACGAAGTATTTAATACAAACACCATTGTAGGAGGTACCGGAAAGTTTGCAGGCGCAACCGGCAGTTATACCGTGACTGTAAAGGGAAATTTCAGTGTTCTGACCGAATCTGATACGTTCAAAGGAACGATCACATACTAGATGAAACACAGGTTGATGAAATAATGGTGGCATCTTATGTTTATGTCAATGATGCGAAGATTCATTTGTATGAATTGGTTGGGGAGCTTTTTGGGAAGGGGAATTGATTAGGAAAAATATCGAATTTTTCACACGGTTAATGCTAGGCGCTTTATTATTTCTCTCCGTCAGGCACCTCTTTAAGGTATTCGTCAAAGTCCTCGATTTCGATAGGAGCAACTGCTTTTTCAACAATTCCCATTGGGAAAAAATATGTGCATGTTCACCATTCGAACAAAAGTATTTTATACCCAAAAACCCAGCCCTAATTACTTTAAAAATGCCAGTGCTCTTTGATAGATTACTTCCTGAAACCCATTTCCCAGAAACCATGCACTTCGAATGAAGTCCCAATAATTTTTTCTGTTATGTCTTTATATTTTAATTCTAGCATATTAAAATCAGTGTAATCATTTAATCCAACTAATCCGTGATTCAGACAATAGGTAATTGAATTATAAACTCACTTCCTTCTCCATCCTTCGTTTCCACTTTTATTTCTCCGCCATGTGCTTTAATAATATCATAACTTAAACTCAGTCCTAATCCCGTTCCCTCACCAGTTGGTTTGGTTGTAAAGAATGGTTGAAAGATTTTATCGATTACTTTTTGCGGAATGCCATTTCCATTATCCTTAACCGTTAGTAATACTTCCAAAACCCCTGAAGGGGACTTTACTGACTTTGTGCTAACGGTAACAGTTGGCTTATATCCCTCGGGTTGTTGTTTCTTTTTTTCATCAACAGCATAAAATGCGTTATTAATCAAATTAAGTATAACCCTTCCTATATCTTGCGGAACGATATTGATGTTGCCTATCGTCTCATCAAAATCAGTTTTCATTGTTGCATTGAATGATTTATCCTTCGCTCTTAAACCGTGGTAAGAAAGACGGAGATATTCATCTGCCAATGCATTTATATTGGTAGGTTCTTTTGTATTGCTGCTACTGCGGCTGTGTTGCAGCATGCCTTTTACAATAGCATCGGCACGTTTACCATGATGAATTATCTTTTGTTCGTTTTCATCAATGTTGTCTGCAATTGTTTTAACGTCTTCTAAATTTCCTTTGTCAATTTCCTGCTTCATCTCTTTAATAAGCTCTGAATTTACTTCTGAAAAATTATTGACGAAGTTCAAAGGATTTTGTATCTCATGAGCAATACCCGCAGTTAGCTCTCCAAGGGAAGCCATCTTCTCAGATTGAATCAATTGCGCTTGTGTTACTTTTAGTTCATTGTAGGCTTTTTCAATTTCCTTCGCCTGTGCCATTTCCTTTGCCCTGCTTCTTTCCCGCTCAGCTTTTAATATTCTTGCTTTTTGAAAACGGTCAACCGCAACTAATAGCGTAACGAAAAGAATTCCATAGATACAATAGGCCCACCATGTTGTCCACCAAGGCGGAGAAATAATTATATTCATATCTTTTTCCTGCCAGATGCCGTTGTTAGTATTTACTGCCTTTACCCTTAAAACGTATTTGCCGGAAGGTACATTAAAATAATACGCCCTCGATTCTGAACCCTGCTGGCGCCATTCTTCGTCATAACCATCCATTTTATAGATGATCTTTTTATCCTCAGGATTAGCATAATCCATGGCGTCAAAACTGAACGAGAACACATTTTGATTATAATTAAGATGAATTTCTTTTGTGTCATAAATTGGCACTTCTAATAGACTATTTGCACCGGATTTTATCTCCTGGTTGTTGATCCAAAAATTAGTAAACTGAATTTTTGGGACGAGGCGACTGTTCTTAAGTTTGCCGGGATAAAATGAATAATAACCCCGAAACGCCCCAAACAGTAATTGGCCGTCCTGCATTCGATGTGCTGAACCATAAAAAAGAGATTGCGATTGTATGCCATTTTCTTTTCCATAAAAGATACTCTCATTTTTCTTTGGATTAAACTTGTAAATTCCGGAGAAAGAACCAATCCAAAGATTATTCTGATCATCTGCAACCAATGAAACCACGTTAGTAATATTAAGCCCGGTATTTTCTTCATTCATATGATAGAACTCATCCGTTTTCCCATCATACCTGTATAATCCTTTTTCTGTGCCGGCCCAGGTGGTACCGTCCGCGTCCTTCAAAATTGAAGTAATGTTGCCCTGTGACAGATAATGTTTAAAATTACCCGTCTTAACATTTAACCGGTTTATTCCGCCATTATTCCAATTGCCTATCCACAAATCGTTGGGTGCGTTTTCTAATATGGAAACCGCACTGTTATTACTAATGCTATTCGTATCAGCAGGATTATGAATATAATGCGTAAAATATCCTGTCTTTGTATCCATCTTGTCTAATCCGCCGTCATACATGCCAATCCATAAATTTGATTCCTGGTCCATGTGAAGAGTATTGACATAAACCCCATTTAAACTTGTATTATTGGGGTCATGTTGAAACCGTGTGAATATTCCGGTGATCGGGTTGAAGCGATTCAACCCACCGTTTGTGCCCAACCAAAGATTGCCCTGTTGGTCTTTTCGTATGCTACTGATTACATTATTGGCGATGTTACCATAAAAATTATGCGTATCATTTTTAAATACCTGTATGGTACCGTTTGCAGAATTTTTCCGAACCAGCCCGCTATCTGTGCCAAACCATTGAATGGAAGGTGTTTCTTCATAAAATGTATTCACCGCGGCATTGTTAAGTGAATTAAAGGGAATGACATTGTTAAACAGGTCCACGCGGAATAAATCATCCTCTTGTGTAGATATCCAAAACAGGCCGTCACTGGAAACATAGGCCCACCAGGGGCTGCTATCTCTGAACCCGCTGCTTTTGTCACCATTGGCGCCAAAATGAGTAACTTTTTTTGTTACAGGATCATAACGGTTAATACCATTCGAAAATGTACCAATCCATATCACACCTTCGGGATCTTCCGTAATAAAAGTGATGTGATCAAATCCGCCTTTAAATCCAGGGCGGCTTAATTGCGTAGGATCGGCGGGGTTGTAGCCGTGTCTTTCAAATAAACCGGTCTTTCTATCCATGGTATGCAATCCGTCTCCGGAACTTCCCACCCAAAAGGTTCCGCGGCTGTCTTCAAAGATGGCCCTTACTTTATTATTGATGAGGCTGTGGGGATTTTTGGGGTCATGCAGGTAATGGGTAAAAGTTCCTTTATTTCTCTCAAATCTGTTGAGACCTCCTTCAGTAGAAACAAGGTCAAATTCCATACCAGTGCCCACCCAAAGCGTTCCTTCGTGATCTTCGTATAATGCTCTTACAATATTGCAACTAAGGCTTGTTGAATCAAGTGGATTATAACTATAATGCCTGAACTTTCGTGTTTTTTGATCGAGCAGATCAAGCCCCCTGTTAGTGCCTGCCCACAGGTTTCCGAGGTGATCGACCAACAATGCCGAAACCGTATCATTTGCCAGGCTCCCTGCATCATTGGCATGGTGGCGGTAATGGGTAAAATTGCCGGTTACAGGATCAAACTTGTCGAGACCTCCGCCATTGTAGAATCCAATCCATAAAATGCCTGACGAATCCGTAGCGATACACTCCGGGTAACCAGTACCCCCTAATGAGTTGGTATCCTTAGGATCATTTAGGTACCTTTTCATGTGCGTACCATCGTAGCGGATGATGCACTTGCTCGTCTGATCTGTAAACCACATTACGCCTTCGCGATCCCGGGTAATGCAATTGATTCTGCCAGGAGTAATTCCGTCAGCCCCGGAAATCAGGTTGAACTTGGGTTCACGGGTTTGTCCAAGGCCATTGTTGCAGGCAAATGCAAATAATAAAGCAAATAAGAATTTCTTTATCATGGATTGTTTTTAAATGGTAATTGAATAAAGAATTCCGTTCCCTCATTGTCTTTTGTGTTTACTTTTATTTCCCCACCATGTGCTTTAATAATATCATAACTCAAACTCAACCCTAATCCAGTTCCTACCCCTGTCGGCTTAGTGGTAAAGAATGGCTGAAAGATTTTATCTATCACTTTTTGCGGGATACCATTGCCATTATCGTGAACCGTTAGTACTATTAAATTATCCTTCCTCTCAGTTGTTACCGATACGATTGGTTCGTAGTTATTCGGTTGTTGTTTTGCTTTTTCAGCTACAGTATAAAAAGCATTGTTATAAAGATTAAGCAACACTCTTCCAATATCCTGCGGAACAATATTGATTTTTCCGATTGATTCATCCAAATCAGTTTTTATTTCAGCATCGAAGTCTTTATCTTTTGCTCTTAAACCATGGTAAGCTAATCTTAAATATTCATCTGCCAATGCATTAATATCTGTAGGTTCTTTTATACCGCTGCTGCTGCGGCTATGCTGCAACATTCCTTTTACTATTGCATCGGCTCTTTTACCGTGATGGTTTATCTTTTGTTCGTTCTCTTTGATATCATTCAGAATCGTTTTCACCTCTGAAATATTCCCTTTGTCAATTTCCTGGTCAGCTTCTTCAATTAACTCTGTATTTACCTCAGAAAAATTATTCACGAAGTTCAACGGGTTTTGTATTTCATGTGCAATGCCTGCAGTGAGTTCACCGAGACTGGCCATTTTCTCGGCCTGAATAAGCTGAGCCTGGGTATTCTTAATATTTTCAAGCGCAGTTTCTAATTTCCGGAAGTCATCATAGCGCGCATAAGCAATGCCGAATACTTTTGCAAGTTCCTGGCTCGTCTCAACTTCCGATTCAGAAAGCGGATTGGTGCTGCCGACATAGAGCATCCCCTGGCTGAAAGGTATAAATTGCAGCACCAGCCTTTCCGGTGCTTTTTCAGCGTCCTGAAATTTCTTAGGGTTATCGATCTGATTCAGTTCAATAAGAGACTGTGTCCAGTTGATGAATTGCATCTGATCCCATTCTTCGTGATAAACTTTCTGCTTTTGCCAGTGCTCAACAATTTGATTTACCAGGGCCGAGCTATTAAATTTCAGATGCAGGGCGGCAATAGCCTGGCCGGATGGAGAAGACAGGTAAACATGTACGTGTTCCGTCGCTTCATCGATGATAAAAACACCACAGCGAAAAAATGGTACGCCAAGTGTCGTAAGCTCGCGCCAGATGAGCGGGGTGATCCGTTCGAGGTCTTTTGCTGTCCGCATGGAAGCGATGCCCGCGCGGACGCGGTCGAGGGAGGCCTGCTGCAAAGCCTCCCTGGCCTGTTCCAGCTCCAACTCCCGTGTTCGCTCCCGCTCTTTCGCAACCAATCTGCGGCGCAGAAATCTGTTGAGGAGTACTATAAAAGCTATCCCGAGTAATGCATAAATTACATAAGCCATAGTTGTTAGCCACCATGGCGGTAAAATCTTTACCGTTAGAGACGTGCCTTTTTCATCCCAGACGCCGTCGCTATTCGAAGATTTCACCCTGAACGTGTACGTACCCGGGCTCAGGTTTGTGTATTTGGCGCTGCGTGCAGTACCTGCATCAATCCAATTCTTGTCGTACCCGTCCAGGCGGTAGGTGTAACGATTTCGTGACGGGTTGGCAAAATGTAACCCTGCATAGTCGAACGTTAGTTCGTTTTGGTTGTACTTCAGCGTTATCTGCTCTTCCCGGTTTACCGGTAGCGAGTAAGCATCTTCAAAAACATGCAGTCCTGTAATTGCCGTGACCGGAGGATTGGGATTCGGCTTAAAATCCTGCGGGTTGATGGCAGTGACTCCTTTCGGGCCTCCGATGAACATCCTGCCATCAAGGCCTTTGATAACCGCTTGCTGTATAACCGGATAGTTATTCATGCCATCTGCCTCATCATAGGTAATGAAGGTCTTTGTTCGAGGATCGAACCGGGCAACGCCACCTGATGTCGCAAGCCAAAGCAGTCCTTGTTTATCTTGCGTGATGCCAGGTACAACATTATTCGGCAAGCCATCCTCCTTGGTATAATGAATAGTTTTTCCTGTGTTTCTATCCAACAGAAACAGCCCGTTAGACACAGTTGTTACCCAAAATCGATCTGAACTGTCTTCATAAATCTGGAAAATGATTTCCCCATCGAGATAAGTAGTAAAGGTCTCTGTTTTTTTGTCAAACCGGTCTACACCTCCACCCTCGGTGCCAAACCACAGAATACCCTGGTGGTCTGTGTACATTTGCATTAACTTATTATCACTTAAACTTTTTGGATCTGATGGATCATGTTGAAAACGCCGAAAGCGTTTGCTTTTAAAATCGTATTGGTTAAGGCCACCACCCCAGGTGCCGATCCATAAATGTTGGTCATCAGATTGCCTGATAAACATTACATTGGAATTACTTAAACTGTCGGGATTTGCAGCATCAACTGTAAACTTCCTATGGTTCTTTCGAACCAGGTCAATGCGATAAAGGCCCCCTATCTGTCCTACCCATAACATTCCTTCCTGGTCTTTAAATACACTCTCTACAGGATTACCCCACAATCCGTCCGGAGCCGGTTTCGTGTCTGAGAATCGTTGAGTGTTTCCTGTGGCCGGGTCCATTTGAAATACTTGACCTGAGAAGGTTCCAATCCAAAGAATGCCTTTGTTATCCTGGTAAAGTGATCGTACGCCATTATTTGCGCTGATTTCTTTTGCTCCATATAACCGAAATCGGCTGAATGAAGGCACGATCTTGTTGAGGCCCGACCCCAAAGTTCCACCCCAGAGAATACCCTGGTGGTCTTCATAGAAGGATAATACTTTGTTGCTCGACAGACTATTCGGATCGCCTGCCTGATACCTGTAGAGTGTCAGAGTGTGCGTGGTGGGATCGTATCGATTTATTCCGCCCGAATAGGTTGCCACCCAGAGCATGCCGGTCTTGTCTCTATGAATAACATCGACCGCAGCGGATTGGGTACTTGTTTTTATGCCTTTGGGGGCATGTAAATGCTTCAAATCATTGTTATCATCACCAAGCGCTTCAAGTTCACCCCCCATCGGGTCATAGCGATAGAGCCCTGACTGGCAGGTACCAATATAAATGGCACCGTTTGACGCTCCCCCCACGGCTGTTACCCGATTATCGCGTAATGACTCCTGTGCACGTGGCAGAACACGTATAAAACTATCTGTTGTTGAATCATAGCGGTTTAATCCTCCCACTCTTCCCGTTGGATCTGTGGCATCGCCTGTCCCCACCCACAAATTGTCATCCTGATCTTCGTATAAGGCGTTTATAACATTGCTGGTAGGAGTCCGCTCGTTATCCGCATCATGGGTGTAGCGAATAAACGTTCCGTTGTCAATATCAAGACGATCGAGACCGTTTTGCGTGCCAACCCAGATGGTTCCATCTGTTGTCTGAAGGATCACATTCACTGAATCGGAGCTCAACGAAGTGGGATTACCACGCTCATGCCAAAAGCGGGTGAATATCTCTTTTCCTGAATCGAACAGGTTAAGTCCGCCACCCCAGGTACCTGCCCAAAGCCTTCCTTCGCGATCTTCATACAGAGCCTTGACATAGTTGTTTGACAGGGATGTGCTGTCAAGCGGGTCATGCCTGTACGTCTTGATATTGTACCCATCATAGCGGCTGAGTCCACTAAGGCCGCCGACCCAGAGAAAACCTTGTTGATCTTGTACGAGGCTATAAATCCAGTCGGAAGGGAACCCGTCTGACTTATTAATGCGATCAAACTGAACGTCCTGTCCATAAAGACCGGAGCATATTGCCAGGATTAATATCAAAAGGCAACAAAAATTTCTGAAAGAAAGTTGTTTAAAAATTATTTTCATAATCATTCTGTTTTTCCATTTTGCCGGTTTGAGCAACCCAATAATTTGGATTGCCGAAAGGGAAACTGTATCGTAATTCCTTTTCATTATTAGGTACTTACCGGGATCTGGATTATAAATTCAGTGCCTTCTCCTTCTTTCGTTTCCACTTCCAGTTCCCCGCCATGCGCCTTCACAATATCATAGCTCAAGCTCAATCCCAGGCCGGTTCCGCTTCCTGTTGGTTTGGTAGTAAAGAAGGGTTGAAATATTTTTTCTTTGATTTGTTCAGGAATACCGTTGCCATTATCTTTTACGCTGATCAAAATGTTATTGTCTGCTTTCTTTGTACTTACCGAAACTGTTGGCTCGTAATATTCAACACCAGATTTCTTTTTTTCATCAACAGCATAAAAAGCATTATTGATCAGGTTTAAAACAACGCGGCCAATGTCCTGTGCCACGATATTTATTTTCCCAATCGTTTTATCAAAATCAGTTTTTATTTCAGCATTAAATGATTTGTCCTTTGCTTTTAAACCATGATAAGCCAATCTCAAATACTCATCTGCCAGTTTGTTGATGTCTGTTGGTTCTTTTACACCATTGCTGGTGCGTGAATGTTCCAGCATACTTTTTACTATTGCATCGGCCCGTTTGCCGTGATGGTTGATCTTTTCAAGGTTTTGTTTGATATCATTACCAATAGCTTTCGCTTCATTGATATCCCCCTTTTCTAATTCTTCATTCATTTCATCAATCAATTCATTACTCACTTCTGAAAAATTATTGACAAAATTCAGCGGGTTTTGAATCTCATGCGCAATGCCCGCAGTAAGTTCTCCAAGGTTGCCATTTTTTCGGATTGGATCAATTGGGATTGGGTTGATCTTAAATTACTGAGTGTTGACTGTAAAACTTTATTGGCTTTTTGTTTTTGCCGGTTGTTCCGGTAAAGGATCAATGCAATGATCAGAATGATGGCCATTCCTGCAACGAGTGCAGTTTGCCTCGTTTTATTTTTATAAGCTGTTTGTTGTTTTTCCGCTTCCACTTGCTGTTGTTGTTGTTCTGCCAGTGTTTTTTGTAACTCATAAACTTTTTGTGGGCCAAACAATTCATTATTTATCGCCATCGCCAGTTTCAGGTATTTATGCGACTCATTGATATTATTTATAAGCTCATATTCGGTCGCCAACAACCGGCTTGTCTCTAACATCCGGTTCTTAAATCCAACCTGTTGTGCCGCAGAGAATCCCAGTTTTGCATAATAAATTGAAGAATCCACCTGGTTCATTTCTTTAAAACACTCTGAAAGAATAGCGTAAGACCACGACAAGTCATAAGTGTCCTGAATCTTTGAATTAAAATTCGCCGCATCCCTCAGATATTGCAGTCCCAATTGCTGCTTCCCGGATTTGAAATAGGCGCCCCCCAAATAATTCCTGGTAACATTCATCCAAAATGGGTCTGTCAACGGATCATAAAGTTTCTGAAGCCAGGCCACTGCAGAGTCTAACTGGTTGTTATATAAATAGGCTTCCCCAATAACCAACTCGGTTTCTGTATAAACAGATTCGCTTTCTTTCAGATGGGTATTAAAGTAAGGATAAACTGAGTGTTGCTCTGGTTTATTACCTGAAAGTAATTGCCAGGCTTTTTTGCAATAATAAATTGCCTTGGGATTATCTCTTAAAAAGAAATAGGAATGCCCGATTCCAAATAAACATAAGGCTTCATCATTTCCCATTTTGTTGTCCCGGGCTATTTGTAGGCCCCTGAATTGCAATTGAAGCGCTTTCGCCATCTCTCCATGGCGTGTATTGGCAATTCCTAAAAAACATAACGATTTTATTTCCCCTGGAATAAAATCAGTTTGTCTTGCAAGCTGCAGAGCCTGTTGTCCATATTTATTTGCTGAATCAAAACTTACCGTGCTGTATTCATTACACAAGGCTGTCAGGGCCAGTACACGATCCTGCCCTTTACCGGTTGTAAGCAAAACATTCTTCAGGCTGTCAATTAGCGTTCTATTGTACTGAGTCTGGGAAAAGACCGTACAAGAAAGAAAAAGAGAAATTATAATTAACCTTATTTTCATTTACTAATATTTAAAAAAGGTAATACCAAAATAAAACTCGTCCCTTCGCCTTCTTTTGTGTTCACTTTCAGTTCCCCACCATGGGCTTTTATAATATCATAACTTGTCTGAATCACAGGCTGGCATGGAGGTTAGAATTTCACTGATTTTGTTTTCTCAACCATAGTCATATTCATCCGTGTCATCATTTAAGTTTTATAATCCCTACCTGCCAGCAGTCAGGCGTGATTCAGGCAGGCAATTGAATGATAAACTCACTCCCTTTCTCTTCTTTCGTATCCACCTTCAGTTCCCCGCCATGGGCTTTCACAATATCATAGCTCAAACTCAACCCTAAACCTGTCCCTTGCCCTGTTGGTTTGGTGGTAAAGAATGGCTGAAATATTTTTTCTTTGATCGAAGCAGGAATACCATTGCCATTATCTTTTACACTTATTTCAATTTTACCATTCATTTTTTTAGTTGATACAATTACTCGTGGCTCATAGCTCGCAGCTTGCAGCTTTGCCTTTTCATCCACGGCATAAAAAGCATTATTGATCAGGTTTAAAACAACACGGCCAATATCCTGTGGCACTATATTTATTTTTTCAATGCTATTATCAAATTGTGTTTCAAACTTTGCATTGAAAGTTTTGTCTTTTGCACGCATACCGTGATATGCTAATCTTAAATATTCATCGCACAACGCATTAATATCAGTTAGTTCTTTCACACCTGTGGTGCTTCTGCTGTGTTGAAGCATTCCTTTTACAATCGTATCTGCTCTTTTTCCATGGTGAATTATTTTTTCTTCGTTTCCTTTATATCTTTTGCAATTGCCTTTACTTCTTCTAAATTTCCCTTGTTTGCCTCTTGCTCCAATTCATCAACTAACTCTTTGTTTACTTCAGAAAAATTGTTGACGAAGTTTAATGGATTCTGGATCTCATGGGCGATGCCGGCAGTGAGTTCTCCCAGGCTTGCCATTTTTTCGGATTGAATAAGCTGGGATTGGGTGGATTCAAGTTTCTCAAGTGTTGATTGGATCTCTCTTTTCTGTTGTTTAAGCAGTTTGTTCGCCGCCCTGCTTTTAAGATTGGTGCGGTATAGAAAAACAGCGATCAAAAGAAATACAGCAATTACAGAAATTAATCCAATTGTTTTTAACCTATTCTTAAAAGCAGCCTGTTCATCTTCAATTTCTTTTAATTTCATCTGGCTTTCAAAACCTTCATTTTGAAACTGAATAAGTTTATTGATATAGGCATTGTTCAGGCTGTCATTTATTGTCTTTCCCCTTTTTAAATACTCGAGTGCTAAAACCGGCTTATTGAGCAATTGATTAATAGTTGATAATTGCATATAACCGTTGGCAAGACTGATATCACTTTTAATAGACTGTGCTAATGCTATTGCCTTTAATGTGTAATGTAAAGCAGAGTCTATTTGATTTATTGCCAGGTATACGTTTCCAAAATCTAAATAAACAAGGCATAAACTGAGCAAAACATTCGTAGCTATGGTGGTATTTTCTGCTTTCCGGAGATAAAAGATTGCAGAATCATATTGCTGTTTGTTGGTGCTATAAATTCTGGCTATCCTTCGATAATTTTCTCCTGAACCGGTTTTAAAAGGAGAGCTATTAAAATAGAAGGAGGCTTTCTTATAATAATTGAGCGCCGAATCAGGCTGATTATTTTTTTTAAAAAAACTTCCGAGTTCTCTTGTGGTCAGCGCCAGTATTTTTTTATTGTTTAACTGTTCACCTATTTTCAGAGCTTCATCCAATTGGTGCTTTTGTTCATTTATCATTTTTGATGTATCATACAAAGTGGAGAGTTCATAATGAACCATACCAATAATAGAAAGCCGGGCATCTGCCGGGCTTTTGGAATAAGAAAAATTAGAATACCCCCAGCCGATCGCCGCACTATTGGGTTCACTGGCAATTTTTAATGCCTGGGTATAATTTTTTAACGCTTCCGGTAATTCGTTTTGCCATAATAATACATAGGCTATTTGTTGATGTGCATCTGCTTCGTATAGTTTCATATCCAGCTTTTCCGCATAAGCCAGTTGCTGCTGGTGATAATGTAAAGCACTATCTACTCTTCCATTTTGCAGGTAAAAACCCATATTCCGGTAGATGTCCATTTTAATAGTATCGTTTGTGGTATGCCGCAACTCCTGTTTCAGGCTATCTAAATAGGAAGAGTTTTGTGCTGATACCACAAATGGTAAAAACAGAAGGACGAGTATAGTCTTAACTTTTTTCATTAACTAAGCATTAGGTAAATAAATAGTGAACGTTGAACCCGTTTTTTCTTTTTCTGCATATTGTGCCTCTCCGGCAAAAAATGTTTCCGCCTTTAACTCGCCGCCATGTGCCTTTACAATGTCATAACTCAAACTCAATCCCAATCCTGTTCCGCTCCCTGTTGGTTTGGTGGTGAAGAATGGCTGAAATATTTTTTCTTTGATAGAATCGGGAATACCGTTGCCATTATCACCTACTATAATTTCAACCTTGTCGTTTTGTTTTTTTGTTTGTACTGAAACGAGTGGGCTGTAAGCTGCGAGCTGCGAGCTCTGAGCTTTGAGCTTTTCATTCACTGCATAAAATGCATTATTAAAAAGATTGAGTAAGACTCTTCCAATATCCTGCGGAACGATATTTATTTTACCAATACTGTTATCAAAATCTGTTTTGAAATCAGCATTGAAAGTTTTGTCTTTTGCACGAAGACCATGATAACTCAATCTTAAATATTCATCACACAATGCATTGATATCTGTCGGCCCTTTTTGACCCGTGCTTATTCTCGAATGTTGCAGCATTCCTTTTACAATTGCATCGGCACGTTTGCCGTGATGATTTATTTTTTCTTCATTGGCTGAGATGTCATTCAATAATTCATCTACTTCTTCACTTTTTAATTTTGACTTTTGACTTTTTAATTCTTCTATTAATTCTTTGTTTACATCAGAAAAGTTATTGACGAAGTTTAATGGGTTTTGAATCTCATGTGCAATGCCGGCAGTGAGTTCGCCGAGCGAGGCCATTTTTTCTGATTGTATCAACTGCTTTTGTGTTGCCTGCAGCTCACTCAATGTATGATCTACTTTTGCTTTTGCCTCTTCAAGATTTTTAAAATCTTCGTAACGGGCATAGGCAATTGAAAATGCTTCGGCCAGCGTTTTTACCAGCGCAAGTTTTTCTTCATCAAGGGGTGCAACGTTGCCCACATAAAGCATCCCCTGGGCAAATGGCACAAAATGTAAATCGAGAGATTCCGGCGGTTGCGCCGAACCCTGGTAGGTTTCAGGGCTCTGCACCTGCCCCAGCTTCATCATTGACCTGGTCCAGTTGATAAATTCTTCTTTGTTCCAATGATCCTTGTAAACTTCCTTCTTTCGCCATGATTTGACTGTGTTGCTTGTAAGGTTATTAGCCTCAAATGCCAGGTGCAATACGCCCAAGGCTTTTCCATCCGGTGTGGTAAGAAACACGCCAACAGTTTCATTGGCTTCGTTAATTATAAAAACACCACAGCGGATAAACGGCACTTCGAGAGACTTAAGTTCCCGCCAGATAACAGGTGTGATGCGGTTGAGGTCTTCTGAATTGCGCATGCTTGCAATTTCACCGCGTACCCTGTCAAGAGAGGCTTGTTTAATAGCTTCCCGTGCCTGGGTTTCAGCTCTTTGAAGATCCAGGAAGCGGGTATAAGTCTGTTCGAAAACATATGAAAAGCGTTTCAGGATATCATTATCAGCGTCGGATAATTTTCTCCCAAAATGATTAACCACGAAAATACTTGTGTAGTGAAATACTGAGACAGATCTTGTGTAACCACCCTCACGGGATAAAACCTGGTTTTTCCACTCGGGAGAAGATGAACTGTACGGTGGATATTTAAACAAATGATTGAAGAATTCTATTTTATCCTCCCTTGAATATTCCTCCGTGAAGAACCGCTCCCCTTTTGTTGTAGCTTCTGCCAATACTGTATAGATAGGCCGATCCAGAAAAGGAATGGCGGCTTTTTTTGCATAAGTTTCGGTCACACCAGAAGAGCCCCAAAATGTAAATTGTTTATCGATCTCGTTGTTATTGATCACCAGAAATACTCCGGTTATATCCAATTCCATCTTATGCAACTCAAGGGCAACTATATTGACTATTTCCTGTAATTCGGAAGTATGTTGCATTCCGATAGATCTTGATCTCACCCTTTCCAACGCCGCTTCAATCTGTGATTCTCTTGCCTGGGCTTCTGCTTTTTGCAAATCGAGAAAACGCCGATAAGTTAAATTGAATACATCTGCAAAACGTTCCAGCAATTTTATTGATTCTGCCGGTAGCGGTTCAGAAGTAGTTGTAAGTATCAATCCCTGCGAGAAGAAAGATACACTATGTATCCGGTGTTCCCTTACCAATTCAGCTTTGATGGTCATACCCATTACATCCCGCACGTACCGGATCCAATCATTTAATTCCTTTCCGCTCAGGTCAATGACAATCGATTTCTTTTTTTCTTTCCATGCATCATATACTCGTTTTCCGGTAGTCGGCTCATCAAGACTTGCATTAAAGTGGTGGCTGATCTTAGTACCTTCCTGGTCTGTTGCCCATACTTCAAGAACTTTGTCTGCTTCGTTAATCAGGCAGATATTCAGCCTTTCAGGTGTAACTCCAAGCGCTGTCATTTGTTGAAATAGTATCGCAGCTGTTTCAGCCAGTTCATCACTATTGTACATGGCCATGGTTCGTGCACGAACGCGTTCCAAAGCCAATTGGATTTCTGCTTCCCGTGCTTGTTCTTCAGCTTTTTTCAGGTCGAGGTAACGTCGGTACGATTGCTCAAACACCTGTGCGAATCGCCTGATCACCTCATTTTGTTCGGGGCTATATGCAATTTTATCATAGCGTAATATGGTTAGTGCGGTATACTCGTGTAAAGCCGTCGATCTGTTTAAACCATCACACGAAAAAATATAATCCTTTCTATCCCGGGGCACATCTGAATGGCTCGATTGCCCGAAATAATGTTTAAAAAAATTATCCTTCTGTTGCTTGGACAGACGCTGCACAAAAAAAGATTCGTTATTTTCTTTGGCCACTCTAAACCTGGAAAAGAATGCATTTTTTGTAATAGGGATTTCTGTTTGTTCGGGATAAACCTGGCCATTTGCTGCCACCCAGAAATGCTGACTCTTTGAATCATACGTAAGTTCATGCAGCAACACGGAATTCATAAAGAGACCGATAGCCTCCAGTTGTTCATACACTAATGTAACCACACCGTGCAGATCCCGGCTCCCGTGCATGGCCAGGGAATGTGACCTGACCCGCTCCAGCGCCGCTTCAATCTGAGCTTCTCTTGCCTGTGCTTCGGCTTTTTGGAGATCGAGGAAACGGATATAGGTCTGTTCGAACGTGCCAGCAAAGCGCTTTACTATATCCTTCTCTTGTTCACTGAACCGCTTGAGATTGTAGCGCATGATGTCAATCCCCGAATGTTTATGAAACCAACCCATCATAACCATTCCCTCAGCATTTTGAATCATTTTTTTTCTATGAGGTGGAACCGGCTGTATTTTGAATATTCCTCTAAAAAACGCATCTTTTTCTTCTTTGTTTAATAAATAGTCAACAAAGCCATCTCCGGGTGCCGTAAAAGCGTTGTGAATTTTTGCAAGTAACGGTAAGCCAGTATCCGGCAAATGATATAATTCCTGGTAAATGTCTTCTTCTACCGAGGCCCAGTAATAGATATCTTTGGATGAATCCAGTTTTAACTGGATATTGACAGAGTGAGAATCCGTTACAAGTATTCGAAATTCTTTGTAGAGCAACCTAACCACATCCTTTAACTCATTACTTTTATGCATCCCCATGGAACGGGCACGAACCCTTTCCAACGCGGCTTCAATCTTTGCTTGTCGCGCCTGCTCCTCGGCTTTTTGCAGATCAAGAAAACGAGTATAGGCTTGCTCAAAAACTTTTCCGAAGCGCTTAAATATTTCTTCCTCTTCAACTGTAAAATCAGTGATATTGTGCCGTTGAAACATCAAAGCAGAGTTTTTGGATAGAACGAGTGCCCTGGTCCATCCAGGTGCACTAAAGACAAATTGTTGCCTTTTTTTTGGAGCCTTTCTAAAATCTGAATACTTAAAGAGTAGCTTGAAATATTTATCCTTATCAGATTTTGAATACTTGTCCGAATAATAATTGACTCCCTTCTTTATGGCATGATAAAACTTTGTTGTTACAGGATGTTCCAAATATGGAATATGAAATTTTTCAAGGTAATTCTGTCCTTTTATGGCAATCCAATTGTTAACACCTTGTCCGGGTTCTGAAATATCAGTTATTATGTTTGAATTGTCCACCATAATTCCCAATCCGGCAATTTCTTTATCTATCAGCTTGACCACCTGAACTAATTCCTCACTTTTGTGCATGGCCATCGACTGTGCACGTATTCTTTCCAGCGCTGCTTCAATCTGTGCTTCTCTTGCCTGTGCTTCTGCTTTCTGCAGATCGAGGAAACGGATATAGGCTTGTTCAAATACTTTTTTGAAACGTCTGAAGATCGCATTCTCCTCTTCGGAAAAGGGAATTCCTGAAAGGGTGGTGATTCCCAGGATGATGTTCTTCATGAAGAAGAAAGACAGCGCATGTCCGGGACTATTCAATACATATTTTTTTCTCGCAACAGGAATGTTACGTGCATTTGTCCCTGAGAAGAAATAGCTTAAAAATTGATCCTTTTCTTTTTTTGACAATACTAACATTAACTCTTTCTTACCCTGCGCCTTTGCCTTATTGACTGAGGTCATCGGGGGAATCCTGATAAACGGAATATTTATCTGAGCCGGGTAGGTTTGGGTTGGAGTAGTATTCCAGACATTCCAACTTCCATTTTCCAGTACATCCACAAAAAGGGTACTATCCAATTTAATTCCCAATGCAATAAGTTGTTCACAAACAACCTGTATCACTTCTTGCAATTCCTCGCTTTTGCGCATGGCCATGGAGGCCGCTCTTACCTTTTCCAGCGCCGCTTCTATTTCCAGTTTTCGGTTTCGTTCTGCGAGTTTCTTTTCAAGATTGGCTATTTTGTTTTCTGCGACTTTATTCATCTTACTTTGGATAATTCTTTATTTAGATAGGGATAAAAAATCCCGTTTTCCAACTTTTCGCTTTGTTGTAAATCAAATCCTCTCGTGTAAAATTTATTGTTTCTCAATATGCCTTTGGCAACTAAAATTATAAGCACATTAATGATTGCCGGTAACCCGGGAAAATTAGCCGGAAAATCATTTTACATTTTATTTGCTCGTTTGTTGAAACCGATTAGAAGGCTTAACAAAAGGTGTGTGTTATCCAGATTATCGCGATAGCATTCATAGAAAAGGATCGGCAAAAAAGGCCGAAAATCTTGGATTCTGAAAAGGTAAGAAAGATAATTTATTTCCTGAAACATTCTGTTGAGTGTTTTGTGTGACAATTTTTATAAACACAAGTACAATGATAAAAACTGTTTCCTTTTTCTGCTCGCGGTTCTATTTTCGTTATTTGTCGGAATCACGGACTGTTGCAGATCTACAGTTTTTGCAGATATTTTCGTTTACGTATAATCCTTTAACCTCTTTAATCAGTGGATCAGACAGGTAATTGAATAATGAATGTGGTACCTGTATTTTCTTTACTATCCACTTTTATTTCCCCGCCATGTGCTTTAATAATATCATAAATTGTCTGAACCATGATTTATAGGATTTATGAGATCAATGGGATTAAAAAACATTTCTCATAATTCCTGTGAATTACTTAAATCCCAGTTCAGACAACTGGTAAATGAATTATAAACTCACTTCCTTCCCCTTCTTTGGTTGTCACTTTTATTTCCCCACCATGTGCCTTTACTATATCATAGCTCAACGATAATCCTAATCCTGTTCCCTGTCCTGTTGGCTTGGTAGTAAAGAATGGTTGAAATATTTTATCAACTACTTTTTTAGGAATGCCATTACCATTGTCTTTTACAGTAATTTCAATCTTGGTCTCTACTTTTTTTGTTGAAGTCTCACAGTAACAGTTGGTTGATAATTTGTCAATGTTCATTTTTTTCTTTTCATTCACTGCATAAAATGCATTGTTGATCAAATTCAGAACAACTCTTCCAATATCCTGTGGAACTATATTTATTTTTCCAATGGTTTCATCAAAATCAGTTTTCATAGTTCGCATTGAAAGTTTTGTCTTTTGCTCTAAGACCATGATAGGCTAATCGTAAATATTCATCGCACAAAGCATTGATATCAGTTGGTTCTTTTACTACCTGTGCTTGTTTGTGAATGTTGCAGCATTCCTTTTACAATGGCATCGGCACGTTTGCCATGGTGATTTATTTTTTCTTCATTGTCTTTTATATCTTTTGCAATTGTTTTTGCCTCATTATAATTTCCTTTGTCTATTTCATGTTTCAGTTCATCAGCCAATTCTTTATTTACTTCAGAAAAATTATTGACGAAGTTTAACGGGTTTTGTATTTCATGGGCAATGCCTGCAGTGAGTTCACCAAGTGAAGCCATTTTTTCGGACTGGATCAATTGGGATTGGGTGGATTTTAAGTTCAGTAATGTGCTTTCAACTTTTCTTTTTGTGTTTGCGTAAAATTTGCTTTTTGTTTTTGCCGGTTGTTTCGAAAAAGAATAAAGGCAACCAATAGGAACACACTTAAACCTGTTAACAAAGCATATTGTTTCACCTTATTTTTATATGCTGTTGTTTCTGCTTCAATTTCATAATCACGTTCTTTTTGATCAAAATCGGTTATACTTTTTAATGCATATTTTTTACCCTGGTTGTACATGTCTTGTTCTGCAGCTATTACCATTCTGCTATAATGAAGTGCCTCTTTAGTATCTGTTGATTCATAGAATTCTGATAAGAACATACCGACCTCAATAATTTCATTATAGTAGTTCCCTTCCATTGCATTAGCGAGTCCCTGTTTCGCATAATATACGACGAATCAAGCTGGCTGTTCTGTTTGTATAATTTTGCCAAACTAAGGTTTACTTCAGCTGCAACCTTGGTGTTGTTTTGCTTATAAGAATTTTCCAGTCCGTCTTTCAAATATTTTAATGCCAATTGCCTGTTTCCCTGCTGCAAATACACCTCACCCAGTGCATGCAAAGTCCATGGGATGATATCAGAATTATATTTTCTTTCATATTCCTCAGCCAGGTGGCCATAATAAAGCGCTGAATCCAGTTGGTTCAATCCCAAATAGGATATAAGAAGATTTGATTGCCCGATATCATAGAGGTAGTTGTTATTTATTTCCCTGCAAAATTCCATTGACTGGTGGTAATACCTGATGCATTTTGAATATTCTTTCATATCCAGGTAAATGTTTCCAATATGGTCATAGGCCGTAGCTTTCAGAAATATGAAATTGTATTTTTCTGAAATCTGCAAGCCTTTTAAACACAGTTCCATTGATCTTGGGTAATCACCCATATAATAAATCGCAAGGGCCAAATCAAGCAAGGCGTTCGCCTCGCCTTTCGGATATTTTATTTGTCGTGAAAGATCAAGTGCCTTTTGTCCGTAAAACAGGGCAGAATCTGAATTTGTAGTTGAATACAAATTACAGATCTGAGACATGGTTAATAGCCGGACTGTATCTTGTTGGTTGAAATTTAAAAGCAGCCTTTTATAGATATCAAAATTTGTATACTGTAGCTGTTTACCAATGTTCTCTGCCACGTGAAAATAGTGTAATGAAGAATCCTGGTTCCGGTTCCCGTAAAAATAAATATCTAACTCTGCCGCGATCGTCATGCGGACTGTATCATTCCCTGTTTTTGACAGTTGTTCCTGCAGTTTCTCAGCATAATGGTCCTGGCAAAAAGCAGAGCTGTATAAAAATGCAAGAAGAAAAGTGATTGTGTAATTCCTCATCCCGGATTTTTTATAAATGGTAACTTAATAATAAATTCTGAACCTTCTCCCTCTTTGGTTTCCACTTTTATTTCTCCCGCCATGCGCTTTAATAATATCATAAATTGTCTGAACCATGATTCATAGGATTTATGAGATCAATGGGATTAAAAAACATTTCTCATAATTCCTGTGAATCACTTAAATCCCAGTTCAGACAACTGGTAATTGAATTACAAACTCACTCCCTTCCCCTTCTTTCGTTTCTACTTTTATTTCCCCACCATGTGCCTTTACATATCATAGCTCAAACGATAACCCTAATCCTGTTCCTTGTCCTGTTGGCTTGGTAGTAAAGAAAGGTTGAAATATTTTATCCAATACTTTTTTAGGAATACCATTACCATTATCTTCAACAGTTATTTCGATCTTATCGTTTATTTTTTTTGTTTGAAACAACAACAGTTGGTTCATAGTTATCGTAATCTGTGTACTTTTAGAATTATCTTCTCATTCACTGCGTAAAATGCATTGTTGTTTAAATTCAAAAGCACCCTTCCAATATCCTGCGGAACGACATTTATTTTACCGATGCTTTTATCAAAATCTGTTTTTATTTCAGCATTAAAACTGTTGTCTTTTGCACGCATGCCATGATAGCTTAATCGTAAATATTCATCGCACAACGTATTTATGTCTGTTGGTTCTTTCTGTGCCGTGCTTTTTTTTGAGTGTTGCAACATGCCTTTTACAATTGCATCTGCACGTTTACCATGATGAAGAATTTTTTCAAGATTAACATCAATATCATTTAATATCTCATTGTTCTTCACTTTTTAATTTTGACTTTTGACTTTTTAATTCTTCAATCAACTCTTTATTCACTTCACTAAAATTATTTACGAAATTCAAAGGGTTCTGTATCTCGTGTGCAATACCAGCAGTGAGTTCTCCGAGGCTGGCCATCTTTTCGGATTGGATGAGTTGAGATTGGGTGGATTTTAGATTGGCAAGTGTATCTTCTAATACCCCGTTTGCTTTTTGTTTCTGGCGATTATTCCTGTACAGCATTAATGCTAATAATAAGAACATTCCCAGTCCGGCCAGAGAGGCATAAGTTCTTAACCTTACCTGGTCCAGTTCTTTTTCCTTTTCTAAATTTTGCAAGCGAAGTTGTTCGCTGAAAGTAAGGTTCTGAAACCCGGCTAAACTTTTAATCCTCCTTTTATACAAACTATCTTTAGCAATAAGTGCAAGCGACTGGTATTTGAATGCACTGTCAAATTGATTATTGATTTTGTAACTGAGGTATAGATTTTCATAAGCTGTTCCAATATTGTTTGTTACGGCGCTAACATAACCTATTGAATTTAATTTCCGAAGCGTAAGTTTTGCATAATACAGGCTTGAGTCTTTCCTGTTTTGTGACAGGTAAAACTTAGTAAGTTCATTATAAATACCGGACAAACAACTCAGATTCTCATACTTTATAGAGGTATCAATTCCCTGGTAAAAATATTTTTTTGCCAGATTGGTGTCTTTTTCATTTAAGTAAATTGTACCCAATTGAAAAAAGTTCCAACCCGCCCATTTATTAAATTCTTTGGGAAATCGTATTGCTTCAGCCCTTTTGGCAAAGACGAGGGCAGAGTCAGGCAGACCTCTATTCAGGTAGGTACCCGCCAGGTTCGAATTTGCCATATAAATACGAAAGGGAGCATCTGTTTTTTCGGCAATTTTGATGGCTTCCTTATAATGAAATATTTCCTGCTCTGTATTTTCCGTGGCATTCATGAGTAAGCCAAACATGTGGTGATTCGCGGAGAGATTAAGTAACCGGTTTTCATTACTCCAATTTGTCTTCTCGTTCCCCGGGTTTTCTAACAAACCATATCCTTGCAGCAGGCAATTCAGCGACTCCCTGAATCTTCCTGATAGTAATAATTCGTAGCCCTTACTATTTAACACATTTGCCTGGGCATAGTCCTGGTTATTTTTTTTCGCAATCAGCAAAGCCTGTTCTGAATAGTAAAGAGAGGAATCAATATTCAGTTCTTCATAGTAATTAATTAACTCAATATTTTCCTGGAATGCGGCGGAGTCCGATATTGCTTTTTCTAAAGTTCGCTTCAAGCCATCTGCTGCGTTTGGTTGCGCTAAAACAAAAAAGGGAATTAAAACAGACAATAGCAGCAATCGATATCTCATAATTAATTTTATTTGTTGGATGGTAAAAGGATAGTAAATGTCGTCCCCTCACCCTCTTTAGTCTCCACTTTTATCTCCCCGCCATGTGCCTTCACAATATCATAGCTCAAGCTCAATCCAAGTCCCGTTCCGCTGCCTGTTGGTTTGGTAGTAAAGAAAGGTTGAAATATTTTATCTACTATTTTTGGGGGAATGCCATTGCCGTTATCTTTAACTTTTATCTCGATCTTATCATCCATTTTCCTTGTAGTAACTTCGGCTGTTGGCTGATAGCTGTTAGCTGATAGTTTTGCCTTATCATTCACCGCATAAAAAGCATTGTTGTATAAATTCAATAACACTCTTCCTATATCCTGCGGAATGATATTGGTGGTACCAATGGTTTCATCAAAGTCTGTCTTTATTTCAGCGTTGAAATTTTTATCCTTTGCTCTTAAGCCATGATAGCTTAATCGTAAATATTCATCAGCTATTGCATTGACGTCGGTTGGCTCTCTTTGTCCCGTACTCTTTTGTGAATGCTGCAACATGCCTTTTACAATATCGCCAGCACGCTTGCCGTGATGATTTATTTTTTCAGAATTTGAATCTATATCATCAGCAATAGCAGACACTTCATCCATATTGCCTTTAATTACTTCATCCTTTAATTCTTTAATTAACTCACTGTTCACCTCCGAAAAATTATTCACGAAGTTTAGCGGGTTTTGTATCTCATGCGCAATGCCTGCGGTGAGTTCACCAAGCGAAGCCATTTTTTCAGATTGAATGAGTTGAGATTGGGTGGATTTTAAATTAGTAAGTGTGGTTTCTAAAACTTTATTTGCTTTTTGTTTTTGCCGGTTATTACGGTAGAGTATCGATCCGATGAGCACAAATACAAAAAACCCGGCAATGAAGGCGTATGTCCTGTACCTGTTTTGCGTACTTACTTTTTCTTTTTCCAACTCCTGTACTTTTAGAACTTGATCAAAGCCGATATTTTCAAACTGTTTTATCTTATCAGCATTATTGATACTATCTTTTATTGCAATAGCCTTCTCCTGGTAAATAAAAGCACTGTCGATATTATGTAACTTTTTAAATATAGATGAGAGAGACGTAAATGCATCTAATTGCCCCGCCGGCTCGCCATTAGCAGTATAGGCTATTAAGCCGGTCTTTGCATAATAAAGGCTGGAATCCAAATTACCATTATCCCGCAATAAATCAGCCATACGAATACAGGCCTCAGCCATATTGGAAATATTTTTCTGTTCCCCGCTTGTTTGTATCGATTCGGATAGATACATTTTGGCCGAATCGTAGTCTCCTTTTTTTGAATATATTTCCCCTATACTTGAAAATATCTTTCCCGAATATAATTTGAAAGAGCCAATTTCTGTATTGGCTAATGCGGTTCGTTCATATACGAGGGCGGAATCGAGTTTGTTTTGCAGGAAATAACTAATACCGAGGTTCATATAAACCATCGATAATAAGTTATGATCATTGATGTTTTCTGCGATTTCTTTTGCTTTGAAATAATCGCCAACCTTTTTCTCATCATCGCCGGTTGCTCTATATATATGCCCCTGGTCATGAAAACTATTAGCCAATACGGTCAACCGCGCCCTTTGAGAATTTTTATCTTCTGAAAATTTTGATATCCGCCAAATGCCTTTTTCTGTTTCCGGGTTCTCTGCAATTTTTATGGCTTCCATGGAATGTTGCAGCGCCGCGGTATAATTACCCATGCGCAATGTGGTGTAGCCCAAAAGGTCATTGGCATCGGCCTCCCATAATTTTAAATTAAGCTTTTTTGCAAGCTGCAATTGCAGGGTGTGAAAATATAATGCACTATCGGTTTTTGATTCTTCATAATACAATCCAATATCCCTGCAAACAGCCATTTTAACTGTGTCATCAGTTGTATTATGGAAAACGTACAGAAGGCTGTCAATTCGCTTTTGACTATATTCTTTGTAATCATAATAAGTACCTGTTTGTGCACGGAGTAGTCCGGTTAACAACATCAGAAAAAATATGCTAATAAATAGCTTCATGAATGATATTTAGGTTATCGGTAATTGAATAATAAACTCCGTTCCTTCCCCTTCTTTTGTTTCCACCTTTATTTCCCCTCCATGTGCTTTAATAATATCATAACTTAAACTCAATCCCAATCCCGTTCCGCTGCCTGTTGGTTTTGTTGTAAAGAATGGCTGAAATATTTTTTCTTTGATTTGTTGGAATGCCGTTGCCATTATCGCTTACTTTTATTTCAATTTTGTCATTTAGTTTTTTTTTTTTACTCAATACAGTTGGTTCATAACCTTCGGATGATATTTTGTTTTGCTTTTTCATTTACGGCATAAAATGCATTGTTGATCAAGTTTAAAACCACTCTTCCAATATCCTGCGGAACGATATTTATTTTCCCAATCCTTTCATCAAAATCAGTTTTAATTTCTGCGTTGAAAGTTTTGTCTTTTGCACGAAGGCCGTGATAAGCTAAACGGAGATATTCATCACATAGTGCGTTAATGTCAGTTGGTTCTTTTACACCTGTGCTTGACCTTGAATGTTCCAACATACTTTTTACAATCGCATCTGCACGTTTGCCGTGATGACTTATTTTTTCCTCATTGGCTATCACATCATTAGCGATTGTTTTTGCATCATCAATATTCCCTTTATTCATTTCATCTTTCAGCTCAATAAGCAATTCCTTATTCACATCAGAAAAATTATTCACGAAGTTTAAAGGGTTTTGAATTTCATGTGCTATACCTGCTGTAAGTTCACCAAGGCTTGCCATTTTTTCGGATTGGATGAGTTGTGATTGTGTGGATTTCAGATTGGTCTAGTGTCTGTTCGATCACTTTATTTTTTCATTCAGCACATTCTTTGCTTTTTTTTCTTTCCGGTTATTGCGATATAGAAAAAAAGCAATGAGAAGAAGTATTGCCAAACCAGCCGCTTAAGGCATATTGCCTTAACCGGTTCTGGTAAGCCAAACGGTCATTTTCAACCTGGTTTTGCCGCTCTTCCTCATGGGCAACCAATGTCTGTATGGATTGTGAACTTGCCGCACCAAAAAGACTGTCTTTATAGGCATCTGCTATTTTAAGATATCGCAATGATTCCCTGGTATCTTTCGGTTCGTATAAGGTCGACAGAAGATCAGCTGCTTCCATCAATGTTTTCTTTTGGGAAATTTCTTCTGAAACCTCCATCCCTTTTTTTGCATAAAGAATGGCTGAATCCGGTTGATTTATATTTTTATAAAACAAGGCAATTTTGTCATAAGCCGTAGCCAGTGCACGGCGTTCATTATTTATAGCTGCAGGTCCGGAGGTCTCTTCTGGTAATTAGCGAGTGCTTCATTTTGTTGCCCCCGTTTCATGGCAATGTCTCCCAATATTCGATACACAAGAGGCTCTTGCCGCCCAGCATTATCAAAATGCCGGATGGCTTCCTGTTCATAATAAAATGCCGAATCCAACCGGCCCATTTCAAAAAATGTGCCGCCCATATCATAGTTTGAATAAGCCAGAGCTTCCTCATTTTTTGTCCGCATTGACCATTCTTTTTGCCATCGCAGGTAATATAAAGCTTTCGGATAGTTTTGCAGTACGGAGTAAGTTTCACCCAAACCATTCAGCGCTCCGCCAATATAATTTTCCAGGTGTTTTTCATTTGCAATTCTCAGCGCCTCATAACCAAATTCCAGTGCTTTGGGAAGATTACCTGTTTGCGCGGTGGTAATCGACAGCCATCCCAGGCAATCAACCTGCCCAATATAATAATTCACTCTTTTCGAGTTTTCCAATGCCAGATTACCGTAAGACAAAGATGAATCAGCATTCCCGAGGCGATATTCAAAGCATAGCAATAGCTGGGCATTTATTTTTCCGGTATCCGTAGTGGCTGATGCCAATTCCCTGTGCAACTGGTCAATGATCTCCTTGCTTTGAGTAAACGCAAAAAGATAAAACAAGTCAAGCAGGAAAATGAGTATGGTCTTTTTTATCATTAGTAATATTAAACAGGTAATTGAATAATAAATGTTGTTCCATCTCACCTCTTTACTCTCCACTTTTATTTCTCCTCCACGTGCTTTTATAATATCATAACTCAAACTAACCTAACCCTGTTCCGCTTCCGGTGGTTTGGTTGTAAAGAAAGATTGAAATATTTTTTCTTTGATTGAAGCAGGAATACCATTGCCATTATCATGTACAGAGCCGTAGGCTCGAATCATTTTGTAACACCGGATTTTAATCCTGTGATAAAACCGCTGAATATAGGTTGAGTGCCGTGGGCACGAAAAATATTTATACCAATTCCTGGAAAATATATTGCTGGTCATATTCAATTTTAAACTTTTTTAAAAAATCAATATACTCTTCCCGAAACGATTGTTTCTTATGATGCATTTCCTGGTTTAATATATAGTGGTACACACGATCTACCTGTGATTGACTGTAAGAAAATACACCATAACCCTCCTGCCATTCAAATCGTTCAGACGTTAATTTATTATCATTAATGTATTTTGATGATTTTATTGGCACGATATAATTCGAGCCTATGGCTCTCACTTTTTTTAGTCTCTTCTTTTCAACGGATTAAAATCCATTGTTACAATATGTATCGAAGCTACGCTTCTAAATAAGATTGTTCAACCTGCTGGTAATTGAATTATAAATTCACTCCCCTCTCCTTCTTTTGTTTCCACTTTTATTTCCCCGCCATGCGCTTTTATGATATCATAACTTAAACTCAATCCTAAACCCGTTCCGCTTCCTGTTGGGTTTGGTAGTAAAAAATGGCTGAAATATTTTATCTAAAACTTTTTGAGGGATGCCGTTCCCATTGTCTTTAACCTTAACCTCAACGTTGTTATTCAGTTTTCCCGTGCTGACAGATACAATTGGTTCATAGCCTTCAATTCCTGATCTCTTCTTTTCCGTAACTACATAAAATGCATTGGTGATCAAATTCAGGATCACTCTTCCAATATCCTGCGGAATTACATTTACTTTTTCTAATGTTTCATCATAATTAGTTTCCATAGTGGCATTGAATGATTTGTCTTTGGCACGAAGACCATGATAAGCTAATCTCAAATATTCATCGGCCAGTTTATTAATATCGGTGGGTTCTTTGACAGCGCTGCTGCTGCGGCTGTGCTGCAACATTCCCTTTACAATGGCATCGGCACGTTTGCCATGATGTAATATTTTTTCAAGATTTTGTTTTACGTCTTCGGCAATGGCCTTTACTTCTTTGGTATTTCCTTTGTCAACTTCTTCAACCATTTCACTGATCAACTCATTACTCACTTCAGAAAAATTATTGACGAAGTTTAAAGGGTTTTGTATTTCATGTGCAATACCTGCAGTAAGCTCACCCAACGAAGCCATCTTTTCTGATTGGATCAATTGCTTCTGCGTAACCTGTAGTTCATTTAATGTACTATCCACCTGCTTTTTGGCGGCTTCCAGCTTATTGAAATCTTCATAGCGGGCATACGCGGTGGAAAATGCATCGGCAACCGACTGGATCAGATCAATATCTTCATCTCCCAACCGGGCAGTATTACCCACATACAACATGCCTTGTAAAAAAGGAAGAAAGTGTAAATAAAATCCTCCATGTGGAATTGTTTTTAAATATTGTTCAGAAGATGTAAGAGCACCTTGTTTTACAAGGGTGTCTGCAAATTCAGTGAAAGTTGTTTTATCCCAATGATCTATATAACTGTTTCTTTCTTTCCAATGGTTCAATGCCTTTCCGATATTTCCCGGTGCATCGTACGGCAAATGAAATGCAGCGATCGCTTTTCCATCAGGTGTGGAAAGAAATGTATGAATGAGTTGCTGATCGTCATCCATAATAAATACACCGCAACGAATAAATGGAATACCAAGAATAGTAAGTTCATTCCATATTAACGGCGTAATTCTATCCAGGTCACTTATGGTTCGCATAGATGCAATGTCTGCACGTATGCGATCAAGCGCCGCTTGTTTGATGGCTTCTCTTGCATTGGTCTCAGATTTTTGTAATTCAATATACCTTCTGAATGTAAGATCAATGATCGCTGCAAACCGTTTTAAAATTTTTATCTCTGCATCATTATAAGGTTTTTTTGACCATGTGAACAGACCACCAACCGAAAAGTTTAAGAAAGTACCATATTCTTTTTGTATATCCTGCATATCAGGAACCGGAACCGGTAAGCCTTTTAAAAGAAATTTATAATAAGACGTTAGTTGTTCACCACTCAATTCAGGATAATAGTCTTCATTTTTTAACCAGGAGTCATAAATTTTTTCTAATACAGGATGACCGGAAAGCTCTACCGAGCCTACCAACGAAAGATTATCTCCATCATTTGATGAAGTGGCAGAATACAATTGCGCTTTGCGGGATTCTCTGTTAAGAAGACCAACACCGCAACGTATAGGACTAATGCCCAATTTTCTTAATTCAGTAAATACCATACTGGCAGTAACAGCGAGATCATTACTGTTGCGCATGGCCATGGCTTTGGCACGAACTTTTTCCAATGCTGCTTCAGTGGTTGCTTCCCTGGCAGATGCTTCGGCCTTTTGAAATCAAGATAACGTCGTATAGGTTAGTTGAAGACTTTTCCAAAACGTTGCAGAAATTCTGGATTCATCGTAATGGTTTCAGTCGTAATGTACAATAAATACCCATGCTTAAAAGGCCACACCAGCATTCAGTTCTTTTACCAGGTCTGCATAGGATAGTCACTATCAATGAATTTTCGAAGACCGATCTAATATTAAGTAATCTGCATCAAGGCCATCATAGTGATTTTTTTTGTCTTTCTCCTTCAATGACCTCCTCATACATTCCGCCCTGGTTTTTCCAGGCTTCATACATGCGTTCATCTACGGGTTTATATTATTATGGATGATTGAAAAATACACCGATCCTGGTCCATTGTCCGACTCCATGCCACTATTTCCTTTTCGCATATGGCAAATGCTCACACCCTGCAGTTCTGCACCGAATTGCTGCACCTGGTCGAATAAGAGTTCTGCAGCCGTTTAAGTAATTCCGAACTTTTATGCATGGCCATTGTTCTGGCTCTCACTCTTTCCAATGCTGCTTCTATCTGCGCTTCTCTGGCCTGCGCTTCTGCTTTTTGCAGATCGAGGAAACGTATATAAGCCTGGTCAAATACCCGCGCAAAACGCTTCATAATATCAGCTTCGTCGTCTGAAACAAGCTTGCTCAAAAAGCTATTGATGAAAATGGACGAACTTTTTGCGAAAGCAATTGACTGCGAATAACCTTCGGATTGCATGACCATCTGCTTCACTTCATCGGGCAAATATTTGAAATCTGTTTGTGAGAAAAGATATTCGCACATCCGGTTCTTTTCTTCGAAAGAATAGGTTTTGGCAAAAAAGTCAACGCCGCTCTTCTTTCGCATGAATGTGATCAGCAATAATAGTGTCTTCAGTATACGGGAGTCTGAATAAGTTTGCGGTGATAAGATCAGGCGCTGCTACCCATTGCAATTGGTCTCTTGTCCCTTCTTCATAAATCGAGATAGTAACGCCCCCCTCCACAGCTACACCAAGGGTATGTAATCTTTCAAAGACCAATAAGACAATATCTTTTAGCTCATCGCTTTTGTGCATGGCTAAAGAGCGTGATCTCACTTTTTCCAGCGCTGCTTCAATTTGTGCTTCTCTTAGTTGCGCTTCTGCTTTTTGGAGATCGAGGAAGCGGGTATAGGTTTGCTGGAATACTTTTCCAAACCGCATTAATATATTATTCTCTTCATCTGTATAAGGAGTTCCCGAAAAATTCTCGATATACAAACCAATATTGTCTAACAATACACCTGACCCGGCAAGGCCAGGACAATTGAAATAATATTCCAATGTTGCCTCCGGCACATCGGGGATAAACCTAAAAAGATCCCGGTAAAATTTGTTTTTTTCTTCAAAAGTCAGAAGGTATTTAAAGAAATCCTGTCCCTTTTCTTTTGCTTCTTTAATGCTGTTATTGGGTGGAGAATCAAACCAGGGGATTGTTACCTCTGAAGGAACCAGGTGCTGGTCAGCCAGCCAGATATGCATATCATCCCTTGCTTTATAATCCATAAGAAAACCTGTATGTTCAATATGAATATTTAAGTGAACGAATTGATCATACACCACCTGTATCACCTCTTTGAGTTCTTCACTTTTTTGCATGCCCATACTGCGGCTGCGCACTCTTTCCAATGCTGTTTCTATCTGTGCTTCCCTTGCCTGTGCTTCGGCTTTTTGGAGATCGAGAAAACGGGTATAGGTTCCATCAAATACATTAGCAAATCTTTCAAGTATCGCTACGCTTTCCTGCACCGGAGGCAACGGCGACGAAAACGCTATCATCCCCTTGGAAAAAAATGCTACACTGATCACCCGTCTTCCGGCCGTATCGGTGCTTTTAACATTAACTCCGCTTACTTTATTTCTGTAAGAAAGCCATCCTTCCAATTCGGTTCCCACCAATTCTATTACGATGGAACTTTCATTTTTTTTCCAGGCTTTAAATATTTTGTGGATCAGTGTAGGTTCGTCAATACTTACATTGAAACCAATATTCACTTTCGATCCACTACCGCCCCAATCAGTAACTCTGAATTCCATTATTCTTTCTTCCTCTTTTATGATCCCAATCGTTATTTGAATTGGATTCTCACCAAGCTGTACGAATTGCTGGAAAAGTACATAGGCTGTCTCTGATAATTCTTCGCTTCGCTGCATGGCCATCGTTCTGGCACGTACCCTTTCCAGAGCCAGTTGAATTTGTGCTTCCCTTGCCTGCGCTTCGGCTTTTTGGAGATCGAGAAAACGGATGTATGACTGTTCAAATACTTTTGCGAATCGCTTTATTACATCTGCTCCAGCATCCGAAAGTGGCTTTCCTTCAAAATCATTCACCGTAATCACTGAATTTTTAACCGGTGCCATGGTAATGGAGTAGGAATCGCTTTGGAAAATCATGTTCTTAATATCATCCGGTAAATCCCTTAATGCAGAATGTTCAAATAGATGTTGATAAAAACTGTCTTTTTGTTTCTTTGAATAGTTGCCCACAAAAAAATCCAATCCTTTTTCATGTGCATCATATAAATCGTCGGCAATAGGATGATTAAAATAAGGAAGAAGATAATTATTGATGGCTAAACCGTTTCCAATATCGCCGCATACATATACGTTCAGGTCTTTTGAACCTTCGGAGAAAATATGGATGCCAACTGCTGTTACAGGAATCTGCAAATCTTTTAGTCTTTCAAACAATACCATGACTACTTCATTCAGTTCATCGCTTTTGTGCATAGCCAATGAACGGCTTCTTACTTTTTCCAATGCATTTTCAATCTGTGCCTCTCTTGCCTGAGCTTCTGCTTTTTGAAGATCGAGGAAACGGATATACGCTTGCTCGAAAACATTTGAGAATCGTTTTAATATTTCATTTTCCTGTTCAGAAAATAATTTACCGGCAAAGCTATGAATGGAGATCGCCGCATTTTTTGTGAAGGCAAACGAAAAAGCATAGGCAGCTCCCTCCAGCATCTTCCGTTTTCTCTCTTCGGGGAGGTATTTAAAATCAGAATATGTAAAAAGATGGTTGAAGTATTTGTTCTTTTCTTCAAAAGAATATGTTTTCGCAAAAAAGCTTTCTCCTTTTTCTTTTGCGTTAAAAATACTGTCGGGCACAAAATCGTTTATATAGGGAAGATGGAAACAGGAAGCATAATCCTGGCCGGGTGATGCTATCCACAGATCCACATCTCTTGATCCTTTATAAAATATATTGATGTTAACCGCATCCATAGTGATATTGAGATCCTTCATCCTTTCAAAAACAACGGTCACTACCTGGTGAAGTTCTTCACTCTTATGCATGGCTAAAGAACGGCTCCTAACTTTTTCCAAAGCCGCTTCTATCTGCGCTTCCCTTGCCTGGGCCTCTGCCTTTTGAAGATCAAGGAAGCGGATATAAGCTTGTTCAAAAACTTTTGCGAATCGTTTTAATATTTCATTTTCGCTATCCAAAAACATCTTTTCGGATAATCGTACTATTTGAATACCGGTATTTCTTGTACATGCCAATGAAATCGTCCAGGCTTTTGCATCCAGTATAAACTTCTTTCTGTTTTCAGGTGCATTTTTAAAATCAGTAAACTCAAAGAGATATTGCCACATTTCATTCTTCTCCCCGAATGAATAGCTCCTTGTAAACAGTTCTGTCCTGTTTTGTATTGCATTATAAGTTTCGTTACCTATTATAGTATGGTCAAAATAAGGAACAAGGAAAGACGTAGAATAGGCGAGTTCTGTATTGGCAACCCAATATGCGATGCTATCAGAATTTGTTTCCGGGATAAGGATAGTAGCAACATCCAGTTCTATGGCTAACTCCCTTAATTTTTTAAATACTATTGTAACAACTTCACTAAGCTCATCGCTTTTGTGCATAGCCAGAGAACGTGAGCGAACTTTTTCTAACGCCGCTTCTATCTGTGCTTCTCTTACCTGCGCCTCTGCATTTTTCAGATCAAGGAAACGGGTGTAGGTAAGATCAAAAACTTTTGCGAAGCGAAGCAATATATCAAAATGTTCATCTGAGAGTGGTTCAAGACTTGCTACATTGATGCCGCCAAAGTTGTTGAATGATGCTGATAACAATACTCTTTCCGGTGCCCGCATTCCATTCTTTACAACATCAGAAAGATTTTTCAATTCTGTTTCATTAAAAAGAATTTCATCCCATGCTGTTTTATCTTTCCCCTTGAGGTCATATACAAATCTTACGTTTTGATTTTTCCATTCCTTTACAAATGTGAGATAAGCAGGATGTTCATGGTATTTTATAAAAAAACTCATCGGGTTTAATGGCTCTTCAATATTCGCCATCCACCATCTTGCAGCATTGGTTGCTGGTTCAAAAACCCAAATTCTACATCGGGTCAATTCAAGATCAAGCTTTGTTAGTTCAGTGAATACGGTTCCGATGAGTGCATTTAATTCTTCAGAGGATTGCATCGCCATGGCACGACTCCTCACTCTTTCCAATCCTATTTCAATTTGCGCTTCTCTTGCCTGCGCTTCGGCTTTTTGTAAGTCGAGAAAACGGGTATATGCCTGTTCGAATACTTTTGCAAACCTTTTGAGTATTTCATTATCGGCTTCCGAAAAAGCTTTATCCGTATAGCGGGTGAGATGAATACCGGTATTTTTTGCAATGGCTACAGACATTGTTGCAGCTTCGCTTTCTAAAAGAAATTTCTTTTGCCTTCCGGGTACGTATTGAAAATCTGTATCGTTAAAAAGATGATGAAACAATTCATTTTTTTCTTCGAAAGAATAAATTCTTGAAAAATGATCTTTCCCATTTCCTCTTGAATCAAACAAATCTCTCAAATAGGCGATATCAGCGTAAGGAACTAAAACTCTCGAATACTGCTGCTTTTCTTTATTTTCAAGCCACCAGGTAATATCTTTTGAATCTTCTGCAAAAAGAATGATGATCGCAGTATAAAATTCTACATTCAAATCTTTCAATTTTTCAAGTACCGTGTGAACCACCTCCTGCAATTCTTCACTCTTCTGCATAGCCATTGTTCTTGCCCGAACACGTTCCAATGCAAGCTCTATCTCTGCTTCTCTTGCCTGTGCTTCTGCTTTTTGCAGATCGAGAAAGCGGGTATAAGTTTGTTCAAAGACTTTGGCGAAGCGTTCCAATAAATTTTTGGCATCGGGCTGAGGCTTTAATGCTATTACCAGTAAATAACCACCTTTGAAAATAGCAGCATACTTGTATTGCGTTTGCATCAGCTCATATTCCGATTCGTTAACTTTTCGAAGCGTTTTAGGAGCAGTGGGTTGTAACATTAACCATTGATAATGTTTTTCGAGTTCTTCACCACTGAGAACCTGTTCGTAAGAAAGTTCTCCTTTTAATGAAGCTTCATAAATGCCACGATGTCCTTTGTCTTCTTTAAACGGTAATAACAATGAGGGTAAAATGCCATCCAAACCGCCATTACTTGCCCAGCCTTCTACTAAATCGGAATCCTTTTGCCATATATAGAATCCCGTTCGGGAAAACGATAATCCCAACTGCTCTAACTGCTGAAAAAGAAGCAAAGCGGTTTCCGCCAATTCATTGGATTGATGCATCGCCATTGTTCTTGCACGTACTCTTTCCAATGCTGCTTCAATCTTTGCTTCCCTTGCCTGGGCTTCTGCTTTTTTTAAATCAGAAAATCTTCGATAAGCTAAATCAAAAACATTGGCAAATCGTCTGAGTAATTTCAGGTATGCATCTTCAGGCTTTGTAATGGAAGATAGCAGCAGCGAACCACCTTTAAAATCAGCAACTGACCAATAAGACTGAATTTCATTTTTTGGTCGGTTACGGGTTGTTTTCAGCACTACTTTTAATGCTTCAGGGGCATGCACTTTAAGGGTTTGAATAAACTGTTGAAAATCTTTCCAATCATTTTCAATTACATAGTTGAGTTTTTTCTTGTTATAGCAATCTATTATTTTCTCAAGATTTCGTACTCCTTTCCTCGGAAGTTGAGTTTCGGTTAAAGTAATTTCAGACTTGCTGCCGGGTGATTGTAAAGCAGCCCATGAAGTAAAGAAATCATTAGAACCTTCATACAAATGAATAGCGCATGTCTCCAGTTCTTTTAGACCAAGGCTGCCCATTTGTCGCCTGAGTTCACGGGCAACATCTTTCAGATCATTCGATGTATGCATGGCCATAGCTTTTGCCCGAACACGTTCCAATGCTACTTCAATCTGCGCTTCCCTTGCCTGTGCTTCTGCTTTTTGGAGATCGAGAAAACGGGTATAGGTTTGTTCGAAAACTTTTGAAAAACGGATTAGAATATCCAGTTGATTTTCTGGTAATGGTTCCAATGTAGCAATGCTAAGGCTACCGAAATTATTACAGGATGCAGTTATTATGACATGTTCGGGCCTCTTCATGCCTTCGATGATAAAATCGGGCAATTGAGATAATTCGGTTTTAGAGAAAAGAAATTTATCCCACTCCTTTTTTGTCTTTCCTTTGAGGTCGTATTGCCATTTTACTTCTCTTTTTTGCCAGGCTTTTAGCCATGCTTGATAGGGAGGGAAGCTGTGGTATTGAATTAAATAATTCATCGGGCTGTTGGGGGCTTCAGAGTTCGCCATCCACCATCTTGAAGATTTAGAATCTGACTCAATCAGGTAAAGAGCAGCACGAGTGAGCATCATGTCTAGGTTGGTAAGCTCGATAAATATTTTGCCAATCAGCTGATTTAATTCACTGGAATCGTGCATCGCCATAGATGCTGCCCGCACTCGTTCCAATGCAGCTTCAATCTTTGCTTCCCTTGTCTGCGCTTCTGCTTTTTGCAGATCGAGAAAACGGGTATAGGTTTGTTCGAAAACTGCGGCAAACCGTTCCAGCAATTTTATACTTTCGGCTGAACGTTCTGAAGTGGATTGCACATTCAATAAACCTTTTGAAAAAAAAGCCACATTAATAATTCTTCGCTTTTCTTTTGTATTTACAGCAGCGCCGCCCTTGCCTGCACGATATGTCATAAACTCCGACAACGCTTTTCCACCCAGATCGATCACCAGCGATTTTTTATTTTCTTTCCATGCCTTATAAATTTTGTTGGTAACGTTCGGCTCATCAATAGAGAATTTGAAAACTTTGTTCATTTGATTGCCATACATCGTAACCCAATATTCAATCACATGTTCCTTCTCATTAATAACTCCTATAGTAGCCTGGTCAGGGTTTTCACCCAATTTTCTGAACTGCTGAAAGAGGATATATACTGCTTCTGATAGTTCTTCACTCTGCTGCATTGCCATTGTTCTTGCACGAACTCTTTCCAATGCTAATTCAATCTCTGCTTCTTTTGTTTGCAACTCTGCTTGCGTGATATCAGCATATCGGCGATATGCCAAACCAAAAATATTTTTAAACCGTTCAAGTGTTTTTAATTGTTCATCAGTTATTGGTTTGAATGATGATATACTTAATGCTCCCAAACCGATAGAATAAGAATAATATTCTACTGTTTTTGCTTTATTCAGTTTTATATCTGGTAAATAACCTAACAACTCTCTATACTTTCGCCACTCCTTCATTTCTTTTTCGGGGATGTGAACGGAAGCAAAACTGTCATTGGTCTTCTTCAATTCATTCAACCATTCTTTGATTGTTGGATGCGTTGACGTATCTATATCAATAGTGCCATTAACGCCATAGTCACAGTAATAGCTTCTGATGGCATTTTTTTCTTCTTTGTAAATAATGATCTCCGTATTCCTGATATCTGAAAAGCCCAGTGATTTTAATTCTTTAAAAATAATTTCGGCTACTTTCGTCAACTCTTCTGATTTTCGAATACTCATCGCTTGAGCTCTCACTCTTTCTAATGAAGCTTCTATCCTGGCTCCGTAAGCCTGTGCTGCTGCTTTTTCAATATCCAGGTAGCGGCGATATGCCAGTTCAAATACTTTGAGAAAACGTCTGAATAATTCCTGGCCTTTCTTAGTAAGCGGATCATATGTAGAAATGCCGAGTGCGACAGGCCCCAATGAATACCAGTAATAGTTAAGTGAAGAAGCTTTGTCCAGGTATTTATCAAGAAATACATTCGTTGTTTTTTGATAGTCGATCCAGTCTTTAACTTGTTTTCCCCTGATATGTTTGATAAAAAACCGGCCTTTACCTTTAAGCATTTGCACTGCAAATGCCTTATGAATTTTATTGTTGTCGTAAGTGGTTTCAGTGATAAATGTTTTATCATGCTTTGCATAATATTCATAGTTCATGTAGGTGGAACGGTCCGGGTAAAAGATGGCGGTCTGCACATTACGTATTTCTTCTACTCCAAGTTTTTTCAATTGAAGAGAAATGGTCCGGCATATTTTCAGCATATCAGCCGGCTGTTTCATTTTCATCGCCACTGAGGTGACCTTTTCTAAAGCCGATTCAACTTTAAGTTGAAAGGTCTTTTCAGCAAGCCGGGTTTTTAAACCAGGTTCGGTTTTTTTTATCTTTCTCGTGGTAGCCTTATTCATTTTTTATCTGGTTGGAATTAGAATGGTGAATGCACTTCCTTCTCCCTGTTTGGTTTCAACTTTCAAATCTCCCCCATGCGCTTTTACAATATCATACATTGTCAGAATCACAGATTGACACGGATTTATAGATTTCACTGAATTCATTTCAGAGCACAAGTCTTTTAAAGGTTAAGCTTTTACTTCCAAAATTGATCAGCAGTCCAACTTCCAATCTATACGATTTAAGATAATTCAGAACTTGTGCCAGGTGCACATCTTCCAGTGTGGTGAGCGCCTTAAGCTCAACAAGAACTGTAGCATGATGCAAATTCATTCACTGCCGCTTTTAATTCATCCATACTCATACTGCCTGTTTTTGCTTTTACTTCAGCGGCATTGATGGCATCTTCTTCTTTCATCCAGGTAAAATCATGGTAACCTTTTGGAATGATCTGCACCATCATGTGGCCTTTGCCATCATATAAGATATAACTTTCTCCGTCTTTTGCCCAATCTTCTTCATGATACATTCCACTTGCATCCGGAACTTCAATGTAAAGCAGTTTATACATGCCGGCAAGTTGGCTGTTCGTATTTTGATTTGTTTGATTGGAACAGGAAAATAAAAAGAAAAGGCCTGTTATCGTTAATAATTTTCTCATAATAGTTTATTGGTTGTATGTTCTTACAATAAGCGACCTGGTTGTTGCTGATTTTTCACGCAGTTGGGCAATAGCCCGATATTCAGGCGAGGTGGCAAACGTTTGAAACTGCTCTATGGAATTCCATTGAGTAATAATAAACCTGTCGGGGTTCCAGCCACCTTCGGCCGGGGTCACTCTGAGGTCAGGATCTTTATCATAAGCCAAATTGCCCGACCGAACCAGGTAACTGCCACCGAATTTCCTGATCAGCGGCTCAACAGCTTCGCGGTATTGTTCATACATCGCAGTATCATGCACCGTGATATCCAATACCAATAAAATTTTCGGGGAAACTGGTTGGCCGGCTTTTGCCTGTGCGTGAAGGCTAATAAAGCCGAAGAAAAAAACGGAAAGAAAAGTGATCGTTATGATTTTCATGTTTGTGTATTTTGTTTATTCGTTTTTGAAATTTGTAAAAAATCGGATATCCAAACAACCCCTTTAGGTCATAGCAACCTTTCGTAGTCGTCTTCTTTCATGAAGCATCTCTTTATAAAAACAATAAGTGAAATACTACCTGGTGCAAAAAAAATCCTGCAATAGAAATTAAGTACGGTTGATATTTTCTATGATTTTTACGATCATAAAAAATGAGTGCAATCAAAATCGCATAGATGAGCGCATACTGAAAATTTTGTGTAAACAATCCCGACCACCCAAAAAGGGTTGGCCCCATACGCCCAACCGTCGGGCCAAGCAACACCAATGCGCTTGCGATCATATATCGCATATGTTTGCCACTTTTCTTTTTATTGTAAATGGCAAGCTGGTAAAACGTTATAAGGAGGGCGCCGTCGCCAAGCGGAAAAAATAAATTACGGATGTCTTCCGTCCTGATAATTTTTATTATTTGGGGAATGAAAGAAAGAATGAGTAATGGAAAAACGATGTAGGAAAGTTTACCGATCTTCCTGTGAAGAGGAAGTTTTTTGTTGTAAACCAGGAAGGGTTGTACGATCAGCATCAGAACCCAAATAGCTGCGATCACTCCATGCACGTGTGTCATCCAGTGCATGCTGTCGTCGTAGTGTGGGAAAGGCTTAAAGTAAGAAGCATAAAAGCCTGCATAGATCAGCGGGATCAGCAATAGAAAAAAGTACCCGGTGTATTTGTATTTTTTATCCAAATGATCTTTTGTATATCAATTTCTTTAACCTCATTTATTCTTAATGCTCATGCATTGGCTACCACATTTTATCAAATATCACTTATTTCTGTGCTTCCATATCTATTTCTATCATCTGGTTTTTAAGTGCAAGACCTTTTACTTCCAGCCATGTGCCTGTAGGAAATTGTTTTGTATAGATTGAATTGCGAAAACCAGATACGCGTATGAATTCCTGCATATCTGTGGTGTAAACATTTTCTTTATACACATCATCAAAAGTATAGCCGTAATGATCAAGTATCTTTTTAAGATCATTATAACAATTTTTCATTTGCAATTCCATATTCCCGGCGCCAATTATTACACCGGAATCCGTCATACTAACAGCACCGGAGATTATGAGTTCATGACCAATTTTTACAGCATGTGTATAGCCGTATTCTTTTTCTAAAGCGGGACGCAGGTTGAAATATTCAGGTGTCTCGTTGCTTGTAACTGCTGAATCTTTTGTTGATATGGCGTTAGAATTTGCTCCTGTGTTACAGCTTTGCGTGATCATGGTAATCAAAATTGCAAAGGCAATAAATGTTGAGAGTTGATGCAAAGTGACGGATGCAGTGATCTTTTTCATTTTGTTATCGTTAGAGTTTTATTTAAAACAAAGGTTGCCAATCTCCCGAAAGATTGGCAACCACAAGAAACCCTGGAATTTTTTACATCCCTTCTTGCTGAGATACTTTCGAAAAATCTCCGTAGATGTATTCCCTGACGATTTTGCCATCATTATTAAATTCATCGAACATTACCATCGGCACTGTTATAACTTCGCCGGTCTTCTTTGACTTACCTGACCAGTTCCACCATGTTTGCACAATTTTCATATCTCCTTTTTTGTAGTGGAGGTAATCCGGGTAACCAACTATTTCCTGGGAAATGTTGTCAAAATATTTGAAATCGTTTTGCCACATCTTCATGGCATCTGCTATCGGAACAAAATCTTTCATTCCGGATATCCACCATTTAGCCGTGTCGGCGTAATAATTTTTAGCTGTCGTCAAATCGTTGGCTGCATAATCTTTGTTTGCCTGGATCACCACATCAATGTATGGATGTTTGATGTAGATGGTACCATTTTCTTCCTGTTGACAAAGGGCAGTTAATCCTAAAAGGAATAAGCCTGCGGTGAACATAATTTTTCTCATGTGTTTAGTTTTTAGTATTCCTACTCATTTGGCTTTCCATGCCGTAGGCAGGCAAGTCAGAAATGCCCCTGCAAAAAATTCCTGTGCAGGTCAAGCCCGTTTTTTAGTGATGACCGGCTTCACTTGTATGTTATTGAGGTTTTAATGCATTCATCAATCCTCCTGCATCAAAATAATCTGAACCAAATATTATTTTATGATCCTTATCGAAATTGTAAGTACCATAAAACTTTACGCTCACTTCTTTACCTGATAAGGAAGTACCGTTCCATGTTCCATAATATCTTACACTTCCGTCAGGCTGATGTGTAGTTGAATCTACACCAGGTAAAAATTGTGCATCCGTTAAATGAAGATTGCTGAAGTTGTCAAAATCATATTTAGTTGATTCTACCCAATGAGCTTTAGAGGTTATCGTATCACCATACATGGGAGAATTCCAAACAGCCGTATCTGCAACTTCTGAAGCCCAGGCGTTCAGATCTTCTTTTTCAAAAGCAGCAACCTGGTTCTTATATGCGGCCAGGTTTGCTTCGTAAAGGTCATTCATTTCTGTAGTGTTGCCCGAAGCATCTGTTTCTTTTTCATTTGCCTGGTTGCAACTGACTGTCATAATTGTAATGATCATTCCAAAAAATAATTTTCTCATGTTTTGATTTTTAATTAATAAAAATTTTTTTTGATTGGCTTAAATAATAAAGTCCTTTTTATATATTACTCACGTAACAGCATCCATTAAAAAATTTAAGTTTAAATCAACATCTATCGTTTAGTTTAATCAATAGCACAGCAAGGTCTGCATCGTCAAAGACGTAGCTCGCCTTTCTATATGTTATGTGAAACTTAATTCTTTTGCAGGATTCTAAAGATAGAACGAGCAGACCGAACACGGTCTGTACAAACACGACAAAATGGATATCAATAAAAATAAGTATTATGGTTCCTGCAACAAGTAGGTGATAAATTCCATATTAAGATTTACCAGTTCAGTTGGTTTCGCTTTCAGGTATCGGGTAAAATAGCGTGTAAGGTGTGATTGATCATAGTAACCATTTTCTTCGCATAGCTTGTTCCATGTTGTGTCCGGGTTTTGGCTGATAAAATTGACCAGGCTTTTGAACCGAAAAATTTTTGCATACTCCTTCGGGCTTAAACCGACATACATCTTAAAGTGGCGCTCAAGACTTCGTGGAGTGATGTAGCAGTTGACTTCAATATCCTTTACCGACACATTGCCTTTGTTCTGATGAATGTAATCTATCGCATGTTTTATTTTCGGCGCAATTTCAAAAACCGGTTGTTGCGATAAAAAAAAATCATTCATTACCTGTATCATTTCCTCATGACCAGGCGCAGCATTTAATTTTGCGATCAATGAATCAGCTTCTTCCTTTCCTAAAAGCTCCGATAAAGGCATTGATGTATTTGTAAGCAACGACATGTCAATTCCAAATAATTGATGCAAGCCGCATGGTTGTATAAAAACCATCAGAATTCTATTCTTACCAGCTACGTCGCCAACCATTGGTGTGGTAACCTGGCCCGTGGCACAGTATCTGTCTTTCATAAAAAGATTTCCGTTGAGCTGTGCGTTTATTGCCTTATCAAGACAAAGGATAAAACCGCAAAGCCCTAATGGCGGGGAACAATAAGGCTCAGAGAAATTTTCATCAATATCAAAAATGCCATAGAAGGCTATATAAGGTGCCAAAGCTTCGGGCGGATTAAAATGTATCGGTTGCATAGATTGATTTAATCAGATTTATAATGCTATTAATATACCTATATCATTATAAATTTAGCTGTATAATGAATGTTGCCTGCACCATCCTTTGTCTTCATCGATTTGAAAAATTTTAGGAATTGACAGTATCAATCAGTCTCTGTAGATAAATCGATTTAAGCAGCTCTTTGTTTTCCTTGCAGAACCTCGTGAAGTAATGATGTTTTTGGAGAAAAGAAATTTGTATTTGGTTCCATTTTTCTCTCGTTAATAAAGGATCAAGATGTCGCCATTCTTTGAATAAATGTTCGGCCTTTTCGGCAGCTTGATTTGTACCCAGGTATTCAAGATCGGCGTCGGCAACTATTTCTTCCAATTTGTTTTTGGGCGATTGCGGAATTTGAGTAGCCATGATCATTCCGCATATTTGTTTTATATCTGTATCAGAATATCCATAGTGAGGTAAGTACTGTTTGGCAAGAGCACAACCTTCTTCTTCATGATCGTTGTATGTTTTCGTAAATCCCGTGTCGTGCCACAAAGCAGCAGTGCTAACCAGGTCAATTTCTTTCTGCGCGCAATTTTCTGCCGCAGCAATTTCAATCGCCTTATCCACTACATATAATGTATGTTCATAGCTGTGATAATGATAAGACGCAGGGATTTTGCTTTTCAGCAAATCGATCACAAACGTTTTCATTAATGAATCATTTTGCATGGGCCTTGGGTTTTAGCACGCCGCCTGCAGCCTCTTTTATGCTTTGCACATAAACGAACACTTTAGGATCTATTTTTAGTAACGCATCCTGTATTTGTTTTATTTCCAAACGGGTGATTATTGTAACAATGATCTCGCATTCTGTCCTCACGTCAAAGCTGCCGGGAAGGTATCCTCTTTCACCTTTATATACGGTAATGCCTTTCCCTAATTCATTTACCAAAAAACTTTTTACTTCTTCCTGTTGCGACGATACTATATTCATTGCCGTATATTCTTCAATTCCATCTACTACATAGTTTGTAGCACGGGTGGCAGTAAAGTACGTAATGATACAATACATGGTTGTTTCAATACCGAATTTCCATGCAGCTACCGAAAAGATGATGGTATTGAACAGCATAATGATTTCACTATTTGAAAAACCGGTTTTTCTCCGCGTAAACACGGCCACTACTTCAGCGCCATCAATGACTCCTCCACCGCGAATCACTAACCCGATACCACTGCCGATAAGTATGCCGCCGAAAATAGCGATGAGCAGGCGATCGGTTGTTATGGGGTTTATATTTACAAAAAACAATCCTATCGAAAGAAGGATTACTGCAATGGTTGTCTGAACAGCAAAGGTTTTCCCTATTCGTTTGTATCCAAGGTATATGAATACGGAATTCAAACCGATCATCAGGAAACTGATGTTGATCCCAAAAATTTCATGCAATAAGATGGATATGCCTGTAATGCCTCCATCCATAAACCTGTTTGGTATCATAAACCCCTTCATGGCCAGCACGGCCAGGCTGGTGCCACATAGAAGCAATAAAATATTTCCCAGGTTCAATACCCTGTTCCACTCAATTATATCCGTTCTGTGTGTATGAGCCATTGCGCGGCAGTTAGTTTTAGTTACTAAAGTAAGATTCTCATTTCTTATTGAAAATTTCAGCAGGCCTTTCCTTTACAAAAAAAAATTCGCCATGCCAATTATTTATTCTGTCAACCCTGAGCTTATGATTCCTGGTGCCTGTTTTCATCAACACAAGGTAAGCAATCAGGATAAAGCTATCTTCTATTAAATCTCAAAAATCATAAGTTGGAGTGACCAATATCAATATTGCCTGCCATTTCGCCGTGTAAGTTTGTTGCCAAATTACTGCTCATCATTACAGGTGAGGAGGTAGTTTATAAAAACGATTAATTGACCATAAATTTCTTACTATGAAAGCAAATGTAGGTATCTACGATCAGGGCCTGCGAACATTGCTTGCCATTGCCATAGCTGCTCTTTATTATTTTAAAGTAATAGAAGGAACATTGGGTGAAGTTCTTTTAGTAGTAGCCGGAGTATTTGTATTGACAAGCCTGTTTGGTTTTTGCCCGTTGTACAAATTATTGCACATTAATACTGCTAAAGAGCACAGCAGTACATAATCGTTGGTTGGTGATAGAAAAAGTGGGCGATTCACAGTTGTGGATCGCCTTCTTATTTTTAGTATTTCTTGTCTTTCCAATTATTTGGTATAAATTAAGGTCGCATTCACGAACCGATCCTGTCAAAACCTTTCTCCGTTTCCACCATTCTTCATTTCCTTAAAACAAAACAAATCGTATGTCATACGACAAGAAATTTATGGCGCTGAAAGGACAGCCGCCTTTGCCCACTGTTCCCAAGGGAGCAAATTTTATTTTATTCCGGAAAACCGGCAAGCTGATAACATTATCCGGCTCGGGTCCGCTTAAAGGAGCAACGATTCCTTCACAATACAAGGGCAAATTAGGTAAAGAGCTCACTGCAAAACAAGGCTACAATGCTGCACGACTAACAGCCATGAACCTTCTGCTCATCACAAGATCAGCAATTAAAACCCTTGACAAAGTGGATTACATTCTGAATATAGAAGGTTTTGTGAATTGCACTCCGGATTTTACAGATCATCCTTCCGTTATTAATGGTTGCTCGGATCTTTTGATCGAGATCTTTGGAAAGAATGGACATCATACAAGGTCGGCAATCGGAGCACCTTCGCTTGCATTTGATATTTCAGTAGAAATAAGCATGTCGTTGGTAATTAAATAGGATTTTTTTGTTCTCTCAATATATACTTATATTTATTCATCGGTATGTATTACTTAGTGTCTGAGACGAAACCATCCCCGAATATTCAAGTCCGGTTATAATATGGTTGTGAGGGTTCGAACAATATGTTAGTCCCAATGACTTTAACCATCAACCTTCTTTTTTAGTTTTTTCGTACCTCTTAAGGATAGTGACCATTGTCGAAACATTCATCTACCCGCTATGAATATGTGATTCGCATCTCATCAAAGAATGAGTTGCCCTGCTAATGATTTTGTGATCCCGATTGAGATTTTCTGACTGGTATTTAGAATACCAAAGACATTTATTAATTCAAATCTTTTATCATGGCTAAACAAAAACTGAAAAATCCAACTCCTCCGACAGTCGGAGATCTTATCATTCACTACCTGAAACTTGAAGGCGTCAAATATGTATTTGGCATACCAGGCGGAGGGTTGATGAACCTGTTGATCAGCTTAAAAAACAACACGAATAAAATTGACTATATAATATGCCGGCAGGAAACAGGTGCTGCTTATATTGCTGATGGCTATTATCGTGCAACAGGAAAGATCGGGGTTGTAGTTGTTACAAGCGGGCCAGGTGCTACCAATGCCCTTACCGGTGTTATGAATGCACAGGCCGATGGATCGGCCCTGATGCTAATCAGTGGTGAGATTGATGAAAAATTTTACGGGATGGGTTATCTGCAGGAAGGAATTGACGCTTCACTTAATGTTAATGATATTTATGCAGCAGCTATTGGCTACAGTACTATGATCTCGAGTAGTACAGATGCGGAAACACTAATTAAACAAGCTTTCAGAGATGCTTTATCTCTGCCAAGACAAGCCGTTCACCTTGGCTTGCCGGTAAACGTTACGCTGGAACCGCTGGCCAATCCAATCATGTCTTCAACGACCAGTGCTTACAGAACAAATTCAAAAGGGGCGCCGATTGGCGAAGTAAAAAAAGCGATGACTTCACTTTTGGCCTGCAAACGACCTTTGCTGTTTTTAGGAAATGGATGCAGGCAGGTTTTGCAGGATAATCGCACTTACAAAAATCTGCTTCGATTTGTAGAAACATATAGTGTACCCGTTATTACTACTGCTGACGGTAAAGGAATATTTCCCGAGACTCACGAAATGTCTTTGAGAGTATATGGTATTGCGGATTGTATGTGGCCCTTTCAATATCTTTCTGCCAAGGCTCCCGCTTATGATGGCATTATGATCATTGGTTCTGAACTGGGAGAGTTATCTACCAATTCATGGTTACCCATTTTAAAACCGCAGGGAAAAAATGCACCTTTTATCCAGGTTGATATCAATCAAAAAGTCATTGCCCGTTCATTTGAAGTGACACATGGTGTAGTGGGCGAAGCCGGTTCTTTTATAAATGATCTCGCTTCGCTGATCCCATCGTTTCCTGTAAATAAAAAAGTGGTAATGGAAAGAGAAAATTTTATAGCTAACATCAAAAAGCAAACTCCATTTGTTGATCCCGATTCTTACAATTCTAACAGCAGCCCTATTGAACCGGCAGCTATAATGCGTGTATTACAAAAAGCATTACCGTCTAATAGTAAAATTTTTATTGATTGCGCCAACTGTGTGGGCTGGTCCGTTCATTACCTTACCATTGATCCTCCGGCGTCAATTTTCACATCACTTTCAATGGGACCAATGGGTTTTGGTGTTGGCTCTGTAATAGGTGGTAAAATCGGTTGTCCCAATGATACCTGCATTTGTATTACAGGCGACGCTGCATTTATGATGCAGGGAAGCGAGATCTCTACAGCATCTCAATATAAAGTAGGAGCCATCTGGCTTGTTTTATTTGATAATAACTTATCAATGGTGAGCCAGGGCATGGATCATTTTGCGCCTGATTCCAAAAAACCAGGTATTTGGGATAAGCTGTATGAAATCGGTAACCCCGATCTTGCTATGTATGCGAAAGGGTTGGGGGCCGATGCTTATACGATCAGCTCACCGAAGGAACTGGAGAAGATCATGCCCAAAGTGCTAAGTCGTGCCAATAAGGATCATGTGCCGCAAGCTATTATCGCTAATATCAACAGGAAACCTGTGCCGCCGTATTATAACCCGGTATACGGACCACCAAAGCCACCACCGAAATTGTAAACAAACACTCGGTAAGTAAATATTTAAAAAACTAGCTACCGGGCTATAGATATTATACAAATTTGAACAGCTCATTAAATAATACTTCAAAAAATAATTATGAAACAGGTTAATTCTGATTTTGATATTGTCGTTGTCGGCGGCGGTATAGCAGGTATTTACACAGCATGGCGATTATTAATGGTTGACAAAGCCGATCCATCCAAACTAAAAAAATGGAAAAAGAAAAATAAACTACGTATCGCTGTTTACGAAGGAAGTGATCGCATTGGAGGCCGCCTGCTTTCTGCAACCCCACCAAATTTCAATTCGCCAATGAATTGCGAACTGGGCGGAATGCGTGTTGTTGATACCCAGACGTACGCTTATTCTTTGATCAAGGAAAAATTAAAGATCCCTATCACATTGCAGGCCGTAGGTGAAGCCATTAATATAATTTACATGAGAAGAAAACTGTTGCGTAGCTTTCAATTGGCTGATCCCGATGCGCTTCCTTACAATCTTACCGAAGAAGAAAAACTGGTTTTAAAAAGCGGGGGTACAACTGCAGACAATTTTTTGGGTTGGGCGGTGTTAAAACTTATACCCGGTGTAGCAGGTCTCGCAGGCGATGAGCTTACAAAATATTTACAAACAGTAGTGATTGACGGCATACCTCTTTATCAGCATGGTTTCTGGGATTTAGTTTCAAAAGTGCTTAGTCATGAGGCATACAGAATAGCTATAAAAGCGGTCGGGTATGATGTACTTGGTTCCAATACAAATGCGGTCAACTGCATATCAGAATATTTCGATTTTACTCCCACTGCTCAATACTACCTGATTGACGGCAGTTATGATGTAGTACCATGGACCTTGCAAAAACAATTTGAAGAAGCAGGAGGAAAAGTGATCACAAGAAAATGGCTTGAGAATTTTGATGAAGTGCAACTGGAAGACAAGACGAAAGGCGTTGAAATGAATTTTTATAAACAAAGCAAGCCTGTAAATGCTGCTGCACTCATTCTTGCGATGCCTGTTCGCTCCCTTGATTTGCTTGAGCAAACGGGGCCGGTGATGGATCCGAAACGAGCCCCGCAATTTCGTTGGATGATGAATGCCATCTCACCCATTGGTTTGTTTAAAATGGTCTTGGTATACGACAAACCATGGTGGGAAAAGAAAGCATATGTTACCAAGGGCCGGTCATTAACTGATTTGCCTGTTCGCCAATTATATTATTGGGGAGTAGAGATGGATCCTAAAACAGGGAACCAGGGCAAAGCAGTATTGATGGCCTACAACGATTCAGAAAGCACCACTTTCTGGAGTGGTTTCAGAACAGCACCATTGGGCCTAACGATGATAAAGAAAAGAATGCGGTGGAACATCCGAAACATTTTATGCCTTATAAGAACACGGTGAAGTTTTCCCGAAAGAATAAAGCAGTCACCAAAGTTGCTTCAACTACTAAAGATCCCTGGTTTGCACTTAAAAGAAAGAACTGGGACAACCACCCTGCACCAAAAAGAATGGTAGAAGAAATGCATAAACAAATTATGGAAATGCATGGAGTAACTGATGCACCTGAACCCATTGATGCAGCTTTCAAAAATTGGGGCGATGATCCTTATGGCGCTGCCGTTCATTTTTGGAACAGCGGTTACAAATCATGGGAAGTGATGCCGGCAATAACAAAACCAGTAAAAGATTTTCCATGCTTTATCTGTGGTGAAGCATGGTCCGAAAATCAAACATGGGCCGAAGGCTCATTACAAACGTCGGAAATAGTTCTACAAAAACATTTTGGATTATCTGAACCCGATTGGATACCTAAAACAACAAAATAACATGGCAACATTATTACCCCGCATCATTGGTACAGGTTGGGCCGTACCAAAAAAAATTCGTTTAAATAATGATCCGATCTTTAATTGGCTAAAGGGTCAGTATCCTAACCAGGATCTTTTTAAAGGATATAAAGTGCGGCATGTTCTCAATACAGGAGAAGACCTGATGACTATTATGGTTCCTGCAGCAAAAATGGCTTTGCAAAAAGCAAATAAAAAACCAAAAGATATTGATTTGTTGATTGGCCTTGGCTCCATCAGTGAATACATACAGCCTAACACATTGTCACAATTACATAAAGAACTTGGGCTCCCCATCAAAACATGGGCTATACCTGTCGGGAATGATTATTCAAATTTTGCCTCCAGTCTCTTAATGGCCGATGGTCTTATCAGGGCCAAGCGGGCAACTAATATCCTCATTTGCCTGGGATGTAACTGGACAAGGAATGTAAACTATCAAACTCTTCAATCTATCAGTGCAGCGGATGGCGCGGGAGCAGCGGTAATGGCGATGAGTGCGGATAAATCAAAATGGCACGTGGCCGATCAATGCACAGTAATGGATACACAATATTACGGTTCGATGTATACAGATGGTCTTTCGTTAACAGCTACTCCGCCGATAAATGGTTACAGCGAAGTGTTTTCTCCTCATTTCTTCCAGATAACTAAAGACGGTGGAGCAGGATTTATAAAATTCGGAGAAAAAATTGCATTGACTTCAGTTACAAAATTGTTGAAGCAAAACAAAATCACGGCAGCGGATATTTCTTTTATGCCCCATCAAACTTCATCTGTACTAATTGACTATTGGCGCACTCATTTATCACCAAGACCTGCACAAATATTATCTACACTTGAAGAAATTGCAAACACTACAGTAGCTACACATGCATTGAATCTTGCATGGTTTGAGGAAAAAGGAACGATTGAAAAAAATAAATTAGTGATGATGGCGCTTGGCCCGGATATGCATGCGAATGCCATGCTGCTAAAACGCAATTAATTCAATAAAAGTTTTTTCAGGATTCATTGCATTATACTTCGAATTCTGAATGCAGGTATGCCACTTTACCATCAGCGCCCCATTTATTGTATGCATCTGTCGCTTCGGTAACAGCTTTTTTATAATCAGACCCAAGTCTTTTTTGCATTCGGGCCATATGCTCATAAGCAAGTCCGCAGTCCTGGATAAATTCGGATGTCATTGCTTTTTCCGCAGCCTGTTCAAACATTTTTACCGCTTCATCCGGATCACCATTCAATCCTTCGCGAATGGCTTGCAACAAAAGAGTTTTATGAAGAAAATTTTCCGGGCAAAGCGCCGCCCATGCCTTCATTGTTTCAATGCCGGTATTCGCTTTATTCACGAAATTAGCCGAGATATCACCTTCCGTTTCGGCTGCTCTATAGATGGAAGCAAGTGTATAATACTGTTCGAGTTCAAAATGTCCCGGCTGATTGGCAAATGCCGGCAATACAGGTAATGCTTTATCTCCCCACTCAATCGCTTCTCTCCAATTTCCAAAATGTGCGTTCAATTTTAATTTCGATACCAGGTAATAACCGATCTGGTTATACAGATCAGTATTGCAGATAGAGGCGATGTTATTTGTTTCATCAAATTTTTCATCGGTGAGAGAAGTATAGCTGTCAGTGCGACCCTGGAATGCTTTTGCAACCTGTTCTTCATGCATCAAATGGAAAGATGCATTGATCACTGCCTGGTTATTTCGCAATGAATATATCTGCGCCGTTTCGATCACTTCATCCAAATGAACACCTGCCGTGCTTTTTAAAACTACACAGAGAGAGAGATCAAAGCAGGCGAATAAAATATCACCCCCTTTAAAACCCGCATCAGCACCTTTTTCAGCAATAGGGATGAGTTCTCTTATCGGCACCATCCAATGCGCAATAAACCAGCAATGAATAAAATTAACCCTTGCCTTCAGGCTGTTGTTGTTTTTCGCATCTACTGCCAGCGCCAGGTTGCTCCAGGCGAAAGCCGTAATGCTGTCGCCTGTTAATGATTTATAAATAATGGAATACATTGAATACACTTCGGCGGCTGATTCTCCGTTTCCCTGCTCAAGCGTGATGCGAAGACAAATAATTGACATCAATGCGAACAACTCCACCTGTTGTGACTGATGCGCAAAAGGACCGAGTTCGAGAAGTAATTTTATTATATTTTCCGAATTCTGATCTTCCAGTTTTTTGTGGTCGATCAGGCTTTCGATAGAGCGGCTTGACATCAGGGAACCGATCGCACCGAGATGTTCGCCGATCTTTTGTTTTATTACTTCAGGTTCCCGTTCAATAGTAAGATCCAGCATCCGCACAGCTTCCAGTCCTACGTCAAGTGCCTGTTTCACAAATCCCATTCTGAATAACCTGATCGCTTCTTTTTCATTATAAACTGCGGCTTTGTTTTTATCTCCTGCTTTTATCCAATGATGAGCAAGTCTTACATAGAAGGCCGGAAGGTCTTCCCTGAAATAAGTTTCATACCATTCTGCTGTTTCACGATGCAAAAGTTTTCTTTGTTCATTAAGTGTCATTTCATAAGCAACCTCAGCCACAGTAGCATTGTTGAAACGATAGCCATCCAGTTTATCAACGATCAGGTCAGTGGTAAACCCGGCGAGTTTAATATCCTTGAGATAAGCAGAGACCGATCTGCGGTCCGATTCAATGGGATAAATATTACGAACCACTATCGAAGGAAATCGGTTACCAACCACGCTTGCTACTTTAAGAGACAACTGCGATCGGGGATCGATCCTGTCTATTCTCCTTCGCACCGCTCCGCGAACAGTTTCCGGCAACGACAATTCATTAATGGATGCATTTTCCGCAAGAAAACAACTATCGTTTTTTAATACAAGTAATTCCTGCTCTAATAAAGAGCCCGCCAGTTCAGCACAGAAGAAAGGATTTCCTTTTGCAATTTTTTTTATCAGGCTCAAAACCTCGGGAGACACATTGGTTACACCCAGCCTGGCACAAATTATTTTTTCCTGGTCTTCGCCAGGTAATTCCTTTAGCCTGATCCGTTCAGTATTTTTTAATTTCAAATTCTTTATTCGTGAAATACGTTCAGCTTCGGGAAATGACAGTATGACCAGGCACTTTTCTAATTTAGAATTTATTGATTCCAACAGGCTCCATGTAGTCTCATCCATCCACTGTGCATCGTCAATAATTATTACCGCAGGATGAAGTTTACTTTCTTCTTCCAACAGGTTTAAAAGGAAATCATGTGTGGCGGCAACTTTCTGGCTGCCGGTAAGGTTTCTTATTTCTTCGCTTTCCGGAAAATCAGATTGAAGTACCGCATTTAATAAACAGGCCTTACTTCCATATTTCAATTCCAGTTCTCTCAACTTTTCTCTTTGGTTTTTGCCAGGCAATGCGTCATTAAAACCAAGCAAGGCTGAAAAAACACTTCCCATAACACTATACGGTGTATTTCGAAAAATAAAATCACCTGATCCCGATAAAACAATGCAATCACCCAAAGCTATCTGCGCAGAAAAATCTTCAAGCAATTTCGTTTTTCCCATTCCGCTCTCGCCTTCAATAATAACACAAGCGTTTCCCCCGAGAGACACATGATTAAATGTGTCCATTAAAACATTCATTTCATTTGTACGGCCGACAGATAACAGGTGAAGTGATTTAGCATCATCAGTCAACAAGCCTTCAGGCACATATAATGGAATTGGTTCCGGGCGGCTTTTGATCTTTTCCATAAAAGGACCGGAATACTTTACCGTTTTGGCAGTGGTTGAAAAAGTTGCTTTATCGCAGTAAATAATATTATTTTTTATAATGGTGATATGTGCGCTCAGGTTTACCACATCGCCAATTACAGTATATTGTCTCAGGCTGTTATTTCCCAAAATACCGCAATACGCCATACCGGTACTAACTCCTATACTGTTTTCAAAGCCTGATTTTTGAAGCAGGTTATGAATTTCAAATGCAAGACGAACGGTGCGTTCAGGATTATCATTATGTGCAGACGGCGGAGGACCAAAACAGATGAGCATATTCGATTCCTTCTCATCCATCCAAACCTGGTTAAGCAATCCATCATATTTCAGGACCAATGGTTTTACAAGGGAAACCGATTCATGTAGCTGGTTTACATTTACCGTTGTGCTTTCACTTTTTTTAGGCAGCCTGACGAACAAAATTGTCACCGGCCGCAATTCTGCACTCCATTCTAATCTTTCTTTATTAAGTGGAAAAGCAAGAGTTTGCGGAACAAAAGATTTAAGCTTTTGTACAACATCTTCCGGCAGATCGGTAAAATTTTTTTCTTGTTGTGGTAATAGTTCGGGAAAATCTAAAAGGATAGATGTATCATACTCAACTGGCTTATTTTTTAATTGGTCGCCCAAGAAAGCGAGAGCATTGTTTGAAATGAGTATCTGGTTTGGAGCTTTGTTTTTTGATGATTGCGTTAATGTGCTGAACACTTCGCCAAAGAAACTATACAGCCTTTTACTCTTTATCCCTTCGAGTTCTGTCATTTGCCATGGGCCTACTGATATGATTGCGTGAAGCGAAAGCAGGTCGCCGTTGTCATTCAAAGTTTTTCTTTCACTTATGATCTTGTCAGCACAACAAGCGGCAAGTCGAACAGATTCGCCAGCCGCTTTTTTGTCACCCGGCCACGCGGACATTACTCCGTCGCCGGCAAAAAATATTGGCTGACCGCCATATTGCTTAATGAACGTCAGTAAAAAATCATAATGGCTGTGCAATATGCCTGTGATCTTTTCCACACCGTTCACAGTATCTTTCATTAAGCGATTGCAGAGAGGAGAAAAATTACAGATGTCTATCCAAAGTAAGGCTGCATGATCTTCCTTTATATAATTAGTTTCTGATTGTTGCCCGCTGTCATTGTATTTCTTCCTGATGATCGCAGGAACGAAACTTATTGCTAATTCATCCGATGTGCTAAAAATCAGGTTTGTTGTGTCCATTTTTTCGGATTTTAATTAAAGCAAAGAATAATCTGTGTACAACTTAGCCCATCAATTAATAAGAATAACTGGCCCAGGTAATGGTTTTTTATGTATTCGTGTAAGGTAGCGGTGGAAGGGTGGATGCAAAAACAAGTGATATCTTCAAATTTCATTAAATTCTTTGGTATTTACAAAGGTCTTTTTATGGAACTGAAATGAGTCTGTTATGTAACTATCTGTCTCTGCAGAGAGGATGAACTTCAGACTTCGACAGCTTTTTCTAAAACTAAAGCTATTGCCTCATTGCTTAGAGATTCCAAAAAATTAATTTTATATAGTTCACCCGATTTTCATACCGGTTAATTTTAAATTATGCCTGATTACAACAAATATCCCAGGCAAGTCGCCAGGAGAAAATTTTTGGAAGATACTGCACTGTGTATGCTGGGTGCTTCATTGCTTCCATCAAAGATCTCATCTGCATTTAATCACTTTTCTTCTGAACCCGCCAGGATAGGATTGCAATTATATACAGTGAGAAATCAGATCAAAGACAATATTGAAGATACATTACACAGAATTGCTGATATGGGATTTGAAGCAGTCGAAACTGCATTCTGGCCCGACACCATTTCAGTAAAGCAAGCGGGAAAATATTTGAAAGACGCCGGTCTTTCTGTTTCATCTGCACACATTGAATTGCCAATAGATGATAAAAATAAAAATGCGATGCTGGAGATCGCAGAAACATTTAACTGCAAAAAAATGATCTGGCATGGCTGGCCGGAAGATAAAAGATATAGTTCGCTGGAAGGAACAAAAGAACTTGTGGATATTTATAACGAAGCGAATCATTTTGCCAAATCACATGGACTGCAATTTGGTCTGCATAATCATTGGTGGGAATACAGGAATAAGGTAGGCGGAAAATTTGTGTACCAAGTATTGCTTGAATCTGTCGAACCGGATATTTTTTTCGAGATAGATACCTATTGGGTGAAAGTTGCAGGACATGATCCTGCAACCATCGTAGCAAAGTTTGGAAAACGAGCGCCTTTACTGCATATAAAGGATGGTCCTGCAAGATATACGGGTTCGCTCGGTAAAGATGAACCAGAGCCAATGGTTGCAGTGGGTAAAGGAACTCAAAATTTTTCGGCCATTGTAAAAGCAGCCAATGGAAATACTGAATGGATGATCGTTGAAATGGATGTTACGGCTACTGATATTTTTGATACGATACGCGACAGTTATGATTATCTTATAAAAAATAAACTGGCAAGAGGTAAAAAGAAAGTTTAAACACAAATCATTTCTTCATTTGATGCCAGAAGAAAGCGGCCGCAAAACCAACTATTAGATAGACGAGGAATTTGATAAGACGATATTTTGTTTTTTCGTTCATTTATCTGAGCATGTACTTCCTCTTTACTGTTTGTCAAGAAATGTCAGCACTTTATTGATCAGTGAAATCCTTTTGTTGGTGAAAGGATGGTCCGTATCCCACACTTCGTAATCAAAATATTTCCGGTTATTATTTTTTATAGCATCCGCCAGCTCTTTATTATGGTGATGTTCATCAAGCATGATAATTTCTTTATCTGAAAGCGAAGCAGAATCATTTTGCAGATCGTAATACAACGGGTCAGCGATGACCGGTTCAAATAACTGCAGTGTTGGTGTATTTAAAACAAAATAGTTCGGCAATTCCTTAACCTTTTCACGAAGCTGTGCATCGTTCTTTACATCTCTAAATTCTGAGTAAATATTCCATGTAGATAAAGCAAAACCTTTTTGAATGCCCGGCAATTCTTGTAACGCTTTCAGGCAAACCCACCCGCCCATGCTGTGACCAAACAATGCAATGTTAGAAGTATCGACATGAAAAGCAGCAGCATTCTTTTTACAGTAAGCCACTACATTCACCACATCCTGCACACAATTTTTAAAACTGAACTGTCCGCCACTTCCCCACGATCCGCGATAATCGAAAAAAACAACATTCCATCCATGTGCACGTACAATCTGGGCAATATCAAGATTGCGTTCATTACCGGGGAAACCATGCAACATGATCAATGTGGGATGCTTTTGAGATCCGTTTGCCGTGTAAATAAATCCCGCTATTTCAGTTCCCGCCGACGGAATAAACAATTCAGTCATTCCGGCTTTTGAATTTTTATCCCAACTGATATCCCGCAAAACAATTGAATCAGGTTGTGCATAGTTTGTAATAGATAGCAGGCAAAAGCAGGTAAGAAGTGATAGTGATATTCGATTCATTATAGTTTTATTATTAACCAATATTACTGATTTATTCATCTTTAAAGTGCAATAAGATCAGGACTAAAACAAAAAAGCTGAGAACTCTTTCGGCGGCGCCTAAACCATTCCATGTTGCACTTTGCCACATAGCAAACCATTCGCCACCGATCACTTCAAACCCGACAAACCAAATAATAATACCAATGATGATCCCGGCTATTGCCCAATTTTTGGAAGCATGAAATGAAGCACCATCATTTTTTAGGTTTCTGAACATTCGCCAACTTCCTTTGATGCAGCAAAAAGTCATGAATGCTTCAAGGAAAATAATAATGATGTAACCGGCATGAAAAAGAAAAGGAGTGTGGACACTCCTGTAATGAAGATGACTATCGGGAAATGTGGTATCCATTTTCATCACATGCTCTACAAAAAAGTAATTGGAAAAATAATCGGTAGTATTTCCAATAACAACTAATAATGCAAATAGTCCGATACCTGTAACCGAAATGGCTTTTGCTAAACGAAACAAAAAGGAAGTGGAGTACATATAATCAAATTAATTTAGAAATCTAATGAAGTGGCGCTATAAATCGCCCGTCAGCAATGTAGGCGGTATCTCCATTTGCCTTGACAACAGTACCTTCAAACGCACCTGTAACAATGTTTGTAGCACGAATGTAACTTTCCACAGTTACAGAAAATCCAAATGCAGGGCGACTTTGAAATATATCGTGTGTTCCGTTATGGTCGTAATAATAAAAGGCCGTGTTTGCCGTAACAACATTAAAACGGTCCTGGTCTAATGGAACCGGTAAATACACGGATACTACTATACCCGTATCAACAGAACAGGCAGAAGGGCCAAAAAAAGTGAAATTGGTTCTGCCGGCACCCGAAAAAAAACCTGAATTACTAAAAGTGCCGCATAAATACGCGTTACCTGTTGTAAAACTCCATTGTCCTAATCGAAGTGAATCAGAAGATCTACAGAGACTGCATTGTGGAAATGTTGCTGGCGGGAGTGAGCTATCAGCAGGAAGCGTATCATTTAGTGGAATTGTATCACGATTAGCTCCTTCAAAACTATATTCTTTTACGCATCCTTCGCTTTGCAGCAACGGTATTAGTAAAATAAAAAGAAAAAGGAAGTAACAATATCGATTTAGATGTTTCATTTGCTCAGAGCAATTGAAAGACGCTAAAACAAATGTATGGATTATCTTTTTTCAATTGCTGGTTGCTTATTGTCAATTGCCCTTTTATATACTTTCTCCTTCACTCATTTAAATGATATTCTTTTCTCAAATCATGAATTAACTCTGTAGCATGAACCAGCAACGTATCAGCATCACGCACTTTTGAGTGCATAAACCTTGACCGCACCAATTCCAGGTATTGATTAAAAATTGTTTTTTCATTGCTTAACAAAGGAAGATTGGTTTGCATAAATGAATCGATCCTTCTTTGGTCAGGCATAAGCCTGTTCGACTGAAAGATATCGTTGGCTACTTCATTAAATTGAACGTAGAATATTTGCGAACGAATTTTTCTCACTTCGGTGTAAATTCTTTCATCCTGGCCATCGTGAATTTTCATTCTGCGAATTAGCTGGTCGTATTTCGCTACTTTTTGCATCAGGTTGTTTTTGAAATAACGAAGTGTTCCGGCACTTTTCATCTGTTGAAAAGTGGCATCATTAGGAATAAAAACTGTTGGTGCGCCGCCAAACAGTCCATACCAGTAAAGTTTGCCCGATGGTATCTGATTTGGCCCGGCCATGGAAAGCAATTGAAAAAGCGTGTCCACATTATTCGCAGCATAGTTCCAATAATTCAATATAATACTTTAAGGCTGTGGTATCAGCCCTAAGATCGTTCAGCATTGTTCCCGCATAGATCTTTGCCCTTTCATGCTCGGTGATTTTCTCTCTTATATTTTCCGCAAAAAAACCAAGTGTTACTGCCAGGAATATCATTATGAATTCTAAAAAATATTCTTTGAAATTTTTCTTTTCAACGTGTGGGTGGTGATGTACTTCCATTTTATTTATCTTTTAAATGATACGCCTTATTTAACAAAGCCACCACCGCTTTACCGCGTTCAAACTGTGTTCTTTCCGTTTCAATAAGAATATTGAACATCATCATTAAAGACCTTACCTTATTTGCATACTCGGTTAAAAGCGGCTTATTACTATTTACCAATTTTAATTGCAGGGAATCGTTTAATAAGAAGTTGTACTGATTAAAGCTGGAAGCAAATGTTTTGACCTGGCCATAATAAAATATTTTTTGAGACATTTTATTCAAATCATTCATCCAATCGTAGTAAGATGCCGTATTAAATTTTATTGCACCTTCATTGAAGTTATCGTACAGAGTTATACTATCCCGACAGGCTTTATTTTTTATCAATGCAAAACCACCGGTATTTTTTATTTGTGAAATGGTTCGGTTATTAGGCAAAAACATAAAAAGACCAAAGCCGTAGGTGAAATTCAGGTAATAAAGTTTATGTATATCATAAGGCTCCCCGTTTCCGGCAGCTTGCATTAAAAGGCATAGACTGTCGAGCTTTTCATAAATTGTATCACTAACCGGAAGCAAAGAGTGTAATTGCGCTGTGTCAGATATAAGATCTTCTTTCAATGAAACAACAAATTCCTGTTCTTTTGATTTGTCAGAGAGATGCTCACGAATATTCTCTGCAAAAAACCCAAGTGTTACTGCAAGAAAGATCATTAAGAATTCCAGAAAATATTCTTTGAAATCTTTTCTTCTCTACGTGTGGGTGGTGATGTACTTCCATATAATTTATTCAAAGTTGAATTCTTTGTTTAATGCGGCTATTGCATCTTGGGCTTTTATCCTGGCCCTGTTCACGGTTTTCAGTACAGTGCTGTAACCGTCAGAAGAAGTTAGTGCCCGGTTACTGAGTTCCATCCAGATACCTTTGTCATAGGTGAGCAAAGGATAATTGTTATTGATAAAAGAATCAAGGTCGTCGGATCCCGGCCAATGACGTTTTGGAAGCAGAATCTCTTGCTGCGGATCCAATTGTTTGAAGTATCCTGAAATAGGAAACATCAAAAACTTTTTGTACCAGGTTCCAGTTCTCATTTTTTTGAGGATTCATATTGTCTTCCAGCAATGAAATGATCTTTGTTGCCTCCTCGTAATCCAGGATCTTTTTTATCAACGCAGCATTGCCGAGATAGCGCAGGGCACCTGAGCTTTCCAGTTGTTTAAGAGTAGCATTCCTTGTCGTTACCTTCCACTGCCAGCCTGACCAGTGTTCATAATAGTATAATTTTCCTGATGGGATTTTTTTTATGTCGCTGGAACGAATAAGTTGAGATAAACTATCACCCGAATCAATGATCCTTTTTAAAACATGGTCTGTTCTGTTGAATTCAGCAAGGTCGGTTGTAAGATCATTCACCAGTAATTTTGCATATTCTTTTGCATTGCGCATCTCAGTAATTTTTTCGCGGATATTTTCAGCAATAAAGCCAAGTGTTACTGCAAGAAATATCATTATGAATTCCAAAAAATATTCTTTGAAATTTTTCTTTTCTACGTGCGGATGATGATGGACTTCCATTTAACCAGTTTTGAATTTTCTTTTATAATAATAATAAAGCGGAACACCGCTCAGTGTAAATAACAATCCTGCTATTGATTGCACCGGTTCCACAATAATTGTATTAATCACTAATCCCATTGAAAACAATATCAGGATAACAGGAGAGAACGGATAAGCAATTATTTTGGCTTTAATCTTTCCTTCCCTTTTCATTTTTATCAAACCCCATCCCAGTAAAATAAAGAACAGGAACTCAACAACAATCACGGTGTCGGTAAGAATATCAAACGTACCTGAAACCACCATAATGCAGGTGAGGATGCCTGAGTATATCAACGCTATATACGGCGTTCTGAAACGGGGATGGACATAGGTAAAATTTTTTGGGAAATATCTTTCCTGCGCCATCCTGTAATATAATCTGGGGTAGGTGAGTATAGTAGCGTTGAGTGCGCCAAAAGTGCTTACGGCAATTAATGCGGCAAGAAATACAACACCGGCATTGCCGATCAGTACCCGTGCTGCTTCAACACCGGCAATACTGTTTTCATCCATACTGGCCAATACAGGTAATGACAACACATGCATAAAAGCATAATTCACCAGGACGTACAAAACCATTACAAGGCCTACGCCGACAATGATTGAAAGCGGCACATTTTTTTTTGGATCTTTTATTTCACCACTCATAAAACCTATGCAATACCATCCGTCGTAAGCCCAGAAAGCACTTAACATGGCTGCAATAACAGCGCTGAAAATATTTACATTGCCCGGGGTAACAGTTGCAGCAACTTCATTGTGATGCACACCTGCAGAAGCCAATCCTAAAATGATCAATAAAAGAATACCGGCAACTTTTGCAGCGGTTACAACATTACTGAGGTTACCACCCTTTTTTGTACCTAATATATTGATCCCGCTAAGGAGCACAACTGAAAAGATGGCAAGAATTTTTACACCGGAACTGGCAAAAGGATAAACAAAATGACCAATGGAAATGTGACTCCATTTACTCAACGGATCAGGCAGGGGAACAATTGAATTCACTGATTGGGCGAATATAAAAGCAATGGCCGCATTACCGGCACTGCCGATGATAAGAAATGATGCCCAGCCATAAAGAAACGACGACAAATTTCCAAAGCTTAATCGCAGGTATTCATAAATGCCGCCGGACTCTTTGGTCGTGGTGGCCATGCCGGCCATTGTAAATGCACCGAACAAAGAAACAATACCCGCCAATACCCATGCCAGCAGAATATAATTTTTATTCATCAGCATGGCCGACATTGGGGCAATTTTTTTAAAAATACCGGAACCAATAAGAGTACCTGCTACGATCAATGTAGCTGTGGTTAAGCCAACAGAACGAACAAGCGAAATGTTAGATCTGTCAATTACAGTTATGGTTTGGTTTGTCTCATTCATTGATATGGTGGAATAGACATAATAGATCCAGGAAAATATTTTTTGTTTTTTTTAAAACTTCTGATGATATGCTTCCATAAAAGTCTGCCGTCCGCAATTCGTTGTTCGTCGTTGGAACTGCTAATGCAATCCTACCATTCCTTTTACAGCATCAAATAATTTTTTTGAATCAAAGCCAACACCATTCTTAAAAACTATTTCCGTATTTCTTATTGCATGAATGTCTTTTTGTATGTCACCATTGATCAAGACAAGATCTGCCTGTTTACCTTTTTCAATTGTTCCGATCTCTTTATCCCGTCCGAGATATTGAGCAGCATTCAAACTGCAGATCTTTACCGCCTGCGGCAAGGTAAAACCTGCTTCAATAAATAACTCCAGGATGTGACGATCAGCATAACCGGGAATCACTCTTCCTGCTCCGGTCGGATCAATACCTGCCAGCAACAATCCACCCATATCGGAAAACTCTTTTTCCCACGCCATTTCTTTTTTGAACATGCTGATAGATGCAGAATCTTTTCCCACAATGTTGTTGTAACTTTTTTCAATTCCATTTCTTATTTCCGCTGTTACTGCTTCTCCTCCATCGCCGGGAAAAATTTCGCGACCGGTATAGGGTTCAAAAACAGGAAGTGTGGAGGTAAGAGCCACGTGTTTTTTTTATGAGGTATTGGATCAGGTCTTTCATTTCAGGACTTTGTTCATCCAGTTGGCGAATGGAAAGAACCTGTGCCCCACTACTGCATTGATCTTCTTTTTTATTTTTTTCAAAATCACTGCTTACATAAAAGCCGTGTTCCAAATCATCTATTCCTAAATCAGCAGCTTCGCGAAAACTAATGGAACATAAATGACCGGTAACCTTTAGTCCTCTTTTATGTGTCGCATCAATTGCTGCTTTCGCTTCGGCTCTTGTAAGATCCATATACAGTTTAAAAGAAGTGCAACCCATGTCAGCCCAATAATTCACTTCTTTGGCCGCATCTTCCGGGTTTTTTATAAACAACATTTCAGGAATGGGCAGCCCCTCCTGTTCAATATAAGGACCCGTTACATCTATATCAGGTCCAGGCATTTTTCCATTATTAATGTTGTCACGAATGTTAAGATCAGTTTGCGGTTCTACACTTCCTGTGGTCCGCATGGTAGTGACACCTCCTGCCAGGTATAACTGTGGAAATGACATGGGCATTTCCATTCCTAAATACTGGTTCGGTAATGATTCACCATAAAACAAATGTTCATGCATCATTATCATTCCCGGAATAACCGTTTTACCGGAACAATCTATAATTTTTGCAGATGAGGGAATGTTGATCCTGCTGCTATTGCCAAGATCAGTGATTTTGCCTTTGATGACAATAATTGTTTGATCCGGTTTCACCGGTCCCCCTGTTCCGTCAATAACTATTGCATGTGTGAGCACTACCGTATCAGCATCAACGCCGATGAATTTTTTTACAGAGGCAGCGAATTGTTGCGCATTCGCCTGTAAGGAAGCCAGCGAAATAATAAAAAGTATTTTCAGAAAACAGCCCTTACTTTCTACGTGCAGATTTACTTTCATAATAACTCAGTTTGATAATGTATTGAAAAAGGATCCCGGATAATATTCTTAATAGTTCTTCCAAATCTTCGGGCACATAAGTTTAGATAAGGAACGAAGGATAAAACTAAATATAAAGCATATTTCTGTTTAAAAGATAAAGTGTCTTGTACCCGTTTTTATTTACTTTGCACTTTGTATTTTCACTGCCGATATTTTTACAAAACCTGTGATGTATGCAACTGAAAGAAGTTACTACCGTGGACAGTATTGACCCGGTTGTATTCAAGAAGGAGTTTTATGCACCCGGTATTCCGATCGTTATTAAAAATATTTCCAAAGAGTGGCCGGCATATAGCAAATGGAACTGGGATTATTTTAAAAAACTGGTGGGAGATAAAAAAGTCCCTTTATATAATAATGTAAAGAGCGATGCTTATACACCCATCAACACAGCCGATGATTATAAAACATTCGGCGAGTACATTGATATGATCAGCAAAGGGCCGGCGGGCTGGCGAATTTTTCTATTCAATATTTTTGATCATGCTCCCGAACTGACAAAAGATTTTACATGGCCGGAACACCTGATGAAAGGTTTTGTAAAAAAATACCCGATGCTGTTCACCGGCGGAGCCACTTCGATCACGCACATGCATTTCGATATTGATCTTTCTCATATTTTACATACACAGTTCGCAGGGCGAAAAAGAGTGTTGCTTTTTCCTTTTGAAGAACAACACAGATTGTATCGCAAACCATTTGAAGTATTAAGTCTTGCAGACTTTTCTCATTACTATGAAGGAAACGGAACGCCTGATTATGAAAAATTTCCGGCATTAAAGCTGGCGCAGGGTTATGACCTTATATTGGATCACGGGGATACTCTATTTATGCCTGCGGGTTACTGGCATCATATGGAATATCTCGACAGCGGTTTTGCCATGAGTTTACGGGCACTTCAACCATCCTTATCCGGTAAACTAAAGGGTGCATGGTATTTATTTGGAATGAGAACCATTGATACCGTAATGAAGAAAACCGCACCTAAAACCATGGTACAACTGGAAGCATAAAAAAATTTTTACCGAAGCGAACAAAGAATTGATTGACTATGGGAATGCTCATTAAATATAATAATCGGAACATCCTTCCTATTCAGAACTTCTGCTCAACTTTTTTTACTTTGTGTGATAAACTTATCCACCATTGAATCAAAACCCTGAACAGATTGCTCGTGATAATATTGACAGGCAAAACTCTATCGCTTCTGTGGCTAGATTGTCCAATCAAAAAATCAAATCAATCTTAATGCAGGTTTGGGCATAGCCGTCAGGGAATATCAAACTGATATTGGTCCTGCCGATTATGTTTTATTTGTAGATAAAAAACCTGTCGGCATTATTGAAGCAAAAAGAATAGAAGAAGGCATTCACTTAAACTATCTCATAAAGATCCAGTCTGAAAGATTATGCAGGCAGCAAGATCGAAATACCTTGATAATGATCCGTTGCCTTTTGTGTATGAAAGCACAGGTGAAGTATCCCGTTTTACTGATTACCGTGATCCCAAAACCACGTTCAAGACCAGTATTCAGTTTTCATCGTCCCGAAACTTTTCATTGAATGGCTGAAACAATCAAAATCATTGCGTGGCAGATTGCATGATTTACCGGAATTACCAACTCAGGGTTTAAGAGACTGCCAGATCGTTGCCATCAACAAGCTGGAACGATCATTTAAAGAAAACAGGCCAAGAGCATTAGTTCAAATGGCAACCGGGTCAGGAAAAACTTTTACGGCTATTACTTCCATTTATCGTTTGTTGAAATATGCAAAGGCAAAAAGGTTTTGTTTTTAGTTGATACAAAAAACCTGGGTGAACAGGCGCAGCAGGAATTTATGGCCTATTTACCCAATGACGATAACAGGAAGTTTACAGAGTTATATAATGTGCAGCTGCTGAAATCATCTTATATGAGTACCGACAGCCAGGTTTGTATAAGCACTATTCAAAGAATGTATTCAATATTGAAAGGAGAAAGAATTGGATGAAAGCGCAGAAGAAATAATATCCCGGAGAAATAAAAATAGGGAGAAAAGAGAACCTGTTCCTGTTGTTTATAATACAAAAACCACCAATCGAATTTTTTGATTTTGTAGTGATAGACGAATGCCACCGCAGCATTTATAATTTATGGAAACAGGTTTTCGAATATTTTGATGCCTTTCTCATTGGCCTTACTGCAACACCCGATAACAGGACTTTTGGATTCTTCAATCAAAATATCGTCAGTGAATACACACATGAGCAGGCCGTGGCCGATGGAGTGAATGTAGGGTACGATGTTTTTGAAATTGAAACCGAGATCTCAAAAAAAGGATCAGCCATTTGGAAAGGAGAATATGTTGATCATCGTGAAAAACTGACAAGAGCAAAAAGATGGCAGCAATTCGGATGAAGATATGGTCTACTCTGCCAAACGTTTAGATGATGATGTTGTAAATCCAAACCAGATCAGGCTTATTCTGAAAACATTCAGAGAACATTTGCCCGAAATTTTCCCCGATAGAATTTCCTCCCATGGGGGAAGTCGGAGATGGCTTTTGAAGTTCCCAAGACACTGATCTTTGCCAAAACGGACAGCCATGCCGATGACATTATCCAGATTGCAAGGGAAGAATTTGCCGAAGGAAATAATTTCTGCAAAAAAATTACTTACAAAATGTCTGATGATCCTAAAGGAACACTTGGCTGAATTCCGGAATGTCTTATCATCCCCGGATTGCTGTAACTGTTGACATGATAGCAACGGGCACAGATGTAAGGCCATTGGAATGTCTCGTTATTTATGCGTGATGTAAAAAGCCGGAACTATTTTGAACAGATGAAAGGTCGAGGCACAAGAAACATTTCATTAGACGATTTGAAAAAAGTGACTCCCACTGCAAAATTCACCAAGGATCATTTTGTAATTGTTGATGCCATCGGTGCAACAAAAAGTTTAAAAACTGACAGCCGGCCATTAGAAAAAAAACCGGGTGTGCCCTTAAAAGATTTATTGGGTGCCATTGCTGTAGGAGCAAGAGATGAAGATTTATTTACCTCGTTAGCAGGAAGACTTGGCAAGTCTTGACAAACAGATCACTGAAAAAGAAAGACAGCAGTTTGCTGAAAAAGCAAATGGTAAAAATGTTTCTCATGTAGTTAAAGACTTGTTGAATGCTTTTAATCCCGATACTCTTGAAGAACTTAGAGCAAAAGTGGAAAAAGAAAATATTGATGTACCACCGGCTGTTACAGAAGAAAAATATAACCAACTGGTAACTGAACTGCAACATAAAGCCGCTGAAGTCTTCACCGGCGAATTGAATACATTCATTGAAAATGTTCGTAAAGCACATGAACAGATCATTGATATTGTGAATCCCGATACCCTGACTTCAGTTGGATGGAACAAAGACAATATTTCAAAGGCCGCAGAAATCATAAAAGATTTTAAAGCCTGGATAGAAGAACACAAAAGTGAAATCACGGCCCTGCAGATATTTTACAACCAGCCTTACCGCAGAAGGGAATTAACCTATGCAATGATTAAAGAAGTGTTGGAAAAGCTAAAGCAGGAAAAACCTTTGCTGGCTCCCATGCAGGTATGGAGAGCGTACGAACAAACGGTAAAATTAAATGGCTCTCCAAAAAATGAATTGATTGCATTGGTTAGTTTGATACGCAATATTTGTGGGATTGATAAGGATCTTACTCTTTATGATAAGACCGTTGATAAAAATTTCCAGGATTGGGTATTTAAAAAACAAGCAGGGCCGTTGAAATTTACAGAAGAACAAATGAACTGGCTCAGGATGATAAAAGATTATGTAGCTTCTTCTTTCCATATCGGGAAAGATGATTTTGAATTGGACCCATTTAATAAAGAAGGTGGATTGGGAAAAATGTGGCAGTTGTTTGGAGAAAAAACGGATGAAATCATTAATGAACTAAATGAAGTATTAGCTGCCTGATTAAAATGACACAGCACGAACTTGATACTATTATTCAAAGTGGGGAAGATGTTTAGGAGTTTTCGGCGGATGTTTTTCCGAGTATGCGGGGGATGGCGCCATAAAGTGGATGACTTTCAAGGATTACGGCTCCACCGGCTTTCGGCGAATATTTTCCGAACATTTCCGAATGGCGCCGGAGTTTCGGCGGATGTTTTTTCCGAATATGGCGCCACCCCAACGTCATACTAACGCCTATATGAGGCCGTTCAGACGCCGGCTTTGTATTGGTTTTTTGCCGGTTTTGTTCCGGTGTTGTTGATAAGAGTAAGAAAAACTGCTTAAATCCAATTTATGACACTTAAAGAATTAAAAGAAAATATTGCAGCATCACCAAATAAGGATTGGTTGCAAAACTATTCTTTAAAAATCAGCTATCCGCACATTGGTTACAACACAACCCTCATTGGAGTTGGAAATATCTATGAGTTCATCACAAACCAGGCCGATGGTTTTAGTAAATTAGGTCAACTTCCTGATGAATTGGATAAGCTACGTGTAAGATTTATCAATGCAAAGGGCAACCTGTTACAGTTAATTTCTCAAGGTAGTGTCAGTAAGCATGCTTGGGATAGTAATTTGGTCGGTATTTCTACCAATTACAATAACCAACCAAATTTTTTTTATGATTCACCCGAAACTGGCTTCCTTTTAAAAACCTATTCCGAAAAACGTGAACTGTATCCGGGTGCTTATCAATATTTGATCGGCAATACAAACAATTCGGCACAAAAGAATTTCTTTGCGGGGTACCTTCTTGCCTATGAATTTTCAAGTAAGGACTTCTCGTCGATTGCAGAAAGAAAAGAAGCGGAAAAAAAATCAATTTTATCAGTCAGAGCGAATTTCCAGGAAAAATTAGGTGAAGCTGAAAAAGAAGTAGTAGAATATTTGGCAAGGACCAATCAAAAATTTGAAGAATATGCTAAACAAATAGATAATCTAAAGGAAGAAAAAAATAAGTCATACAATGATTGGTTCGATAAAACAGCAAAAGATTTTAATCTGTTTAATTCGGATTCGAACACAAAAATAAAAGAACTTGAAAATTTATATCAGGAAAAATTAAAATTAGAAGCCCCAGTAAAATATTGGTCAGAAAGAGCCAAAAAATTACGCAGAGAAGGCTATTGGTGGCTGAGGTAGTCTCATTGTGGTTACTCTTATCGCAATTGGTGTGTTAATGTGGACACTTAATGAAATTTCTATTGGGACAATTGAAAAAATATTTCAAAATGCCGGAACAGCGATAAAATGGTCAGTTATCTATATTACGTTATTCTCCTTCCTAGCTTACGCTATCAGAATTTTTTCAAAACTAACTTTCAGTTCCTTCCATTTGGTAAGAGATGCTGAAGAAAGAGAGCAGCTAACTTATGTATATCTCGCATTACAAAAAGAAAAAGGTATTGATCAAACAGAACGACATCTAATAATGCAATCCTTATTCAGCAGAGCAGATTCAGGACTATTAAAAGATGATGCTTCACCTACAATGCCTGGTAATATTGTTGACCAAATGATAAAAAAATAAATATGGCGCTAGGAAGAAAACCTATAGAAATCGTTAATGAGGGCAAACATCAATTGCTAGTGAAAGCTGATCATTGGCAAAGAATATATTTAAGAGAAATTGCAAAAATTCAAAATGGATTTGACTTTTAGCTCAAAGGAATTTACAAAAAATAAAGGAATGCCTTTAATAAGAATAAGAGACATTGACGATTTTAAAACTGAAAATAAATATATAGGAAAATACGATCAAGAATATATAGTTAGAAAGGGCGATATTCTTATTGGTATGGATGGTGATTTTAATACAGCAAGATGGAAAGGAGAAAGTGGGTTATTAAACCAGCGAGTTTGCAGTATCATTCCCTTTTCAAAAGACATTAATTCAAAATTTTTATTCCTTTGTCTTCAACCTTACTTAAATGCTATAAATGCAGAGACGTCATCAGTCACGGTAAAACATCTTTCATCAAAAACAATTGAAGAAATACCACTTCCTTTCCCAAAATTAGAAGAACAGCACCTCATTGTTTCCAAAATAGAAGAACTCTTCAGCGAATTAGACAAAGGCATTGAACAATTAAAAACAGCCCAGCAACAATTAAAAGTTTACCGGCAGTCTGTACTTAAATGGGCTTTTGAAGGGAGGCTTACAAATGATAATGTAAAAGTTGGTGAGTTGCCGGAAGGATGGAAGAAAGTAAAAACCGGAGATGTTATTGCAACAATCAATAATGGATATACTCCAACGAAAGGATTTTTATCGGAGGGACATGGTGAAATTCCGTTTATTAAAGTTTATAACTTAAATTTTGATGGTTCGCTAAACTTCAAAAAAAATCCGACATTCATTCCTAAAGCAATTCATCAAAAGGATTTGAAACGTTCAATTTGTTATCCAGGAGATGTTTTAATCAATATTGTCGGTCCGCCGCTTGGAAAAGTTTCAACTGTTACTAATCAATACTCTGAGTGGAATATTAATCAGGCTATAGTTTTATTTAGACCGAATGAAAAAATTGTTTCAAAATATATTTCTTATTTCTTGCAAAACCCAGTAACGATTCATTGGCTTGAAGATACTTCCAAGGCAACAGCCGGTCAATGGAACGTAAAAGTTTCAACATGCAGAGAGATTCCGATTCCTGTTCCAACAACTGAAGAGCAACAAGAAATTGTCCAAGAAATCGAAAGCCGCCTTAGCGTAGCAGATAAATTATCGGAAACAATAACCGATAGTTTGCAACAGGCAGAAGCATTAAGGCAAAGTATTTTGAAGACGGCGTTTGAAGGGAGATTAATTTAATTATGCTTGACGAAGATTTTAAAAATATAAAGCGCAGCGCTTTGGTAATAAAGGCACAGCAACCTTTTATTGACTGGCTGCTCTTTCATGATCCGCAAATGAAAGTGGATGGAGATATGTTTGAAGGCGAAGTATATCTGCTGCCCGATTATGAAACCAAAGAACAAATGGTAAACTGGCTGAAGAAAAATTTCAATGTTCTATTTGCAGAGCAATTGAATAACTGGTATATAGATGAAACCATGTGGCCGCAAAACAGAACATTCAAAATGTTTAATGAATGGTTCAGCTATTCAGTATACACGATGGTATTTGATACGCAGAAAGGGTTCATTGAAAAAATTTGATTTATCATATCTCATTCAGCAGGATATAATCCCCTTATTCATCACCGGCGTTCCATTCGCCTGAAAGGATATGATTATTCAAAGGCGGGATTGTATTTTAGTTACCATTTGCGTGCAGAGCAGGCAATGTTTGTTTGGCGAAATTGTAAATAATAAAATGATGTTGAATGATGCCGGCAATATGATTGAAAAATGGTACGATGAATTGGAAAATAAATTTCAGGACATACATTGCGATGAACATATTATAATGCCCAATCATTTTCATTGCATTATCGAAAACGTAGGGGCGGACCTGCGTGTCCGCCCGGATAATCAGAATATCCGTCCCGATAATCAGAATGCATCGGATATTGATTCAAACAGACAGAATGAAAAATTATTGGACGCCAAAAATATTTTGGGCGAACACGATAAAAATACAACCGGCGAACACGATAAAAATATAACGGGCGAACACGATAAAAATACAACGGGCGAACACGATAAAAATACAACCGGCGAACACAAAGGTTCGCCCCTACATCGTGTGGTGCAATGGTTCAAAACAATGACCACCAATGAATATATTCGCGGTGTAAAAAATAATCATTGGTCACCATTTGATGGTAAATTATGGCAACGTAATTATTATGAACACATCATTCGTGATGAGAATTCATACGACAGAATCCGGGAATACATCATGAATAATCCATTACAATGGGAATCTGATAAATTCAATCTCCTCAATAAAAAAAATCACGAATAATAACATTACATCCTCTATAGTCTCCAAAGTCTGGTCATTCTGCAATACCACTCCGCGATGATCGGCGTTGGTTATGGTGATTACTTAGAGCAGCTTACTTATTTGCTGTTTTTAAAAATGGCAGATGAATATAGCAAGCCGCCGCATAACCGGAAATTGAACCATTCCTAAAGAATACAACTGGGAAAGTCTTAACTTCAGTAAAAGGCGCTGAGCTGGAATTGCATTATTCTACATTGCTTCGGGAGCTGAGTACTGCAAAAAGGAATACTTGGGACAGATTTTTACCAAGAGCCAGAATAAGATACAGGATCCTGCTAATGCTGTGCTAAGATCATTGATATGATAGATAGAGAGCAACTGGCTTGTAATGGGAGCGGATGTAAAAGGAGATATTTATGAAAAGCTTCTTGAACAAAATGCACAAGATATCAAGAGCGGTGCGGGTCAATACTTTCACACCGCGGCCTTTGATAAAAGCGATGGTTGAATGTATTCAGCCCGCAACCGATGAAAACCATTGCAGATCCTGCGTGCGGTACAGGAGGATTCTTTCTTGGCGGCTTATGATTTTATTTCAGTAACTCATAATTAACATTGGATAAAGAGCAAAACAAATTTTTAAAATTCAATACCTTTTTCGGAAATGAAATTGTAGCCGGAACAAGAAGGCTGGCTTTGATGAATATGTTTCTTGCACAACATCGGCGACATTGACAGCGATAAACATTTATTTCTCCTGCACGATGCGTTGATTGCTGCATCACCGGATTAGCGTTATGATTATGTATTAGCCAATCCGCCGTTCGGTAAGAAAAGCAGTCATGACATTTACAAATGACGAAGGCGAACAGGAGAAAGAAGATCTTACATATAACCGCCAGGACTTCTGGGCTACGACAAGCAACAAGCAATTGAATTTTGTTCAGCACATACGAACAATGCTAAAGACAACAGGACTTGCGGCAGTTGTTGTTCCCGATAATGTTTTATTTGAAGGAGGAGCAGGCGAGACAGTCCGTAAGAAACTTGTTGGAAACAACAGACCTTCATACCATATCTTCGCTTACCGACCGGAATATTTTATGCACAGGGCGTAAAAGCAAATGTAATTTTCTTCGACAACAAACCTGCAAGCAAAAATCCATGGACAAAAGAAATCTGGGTTTATGATTACAGGACAAACATTCATCATACATTAAAGAAAGAATCCGTTGAAGCTTTGACGACCTGAAAGATTTCATCGAACTTGTTACAATCCAGAAAACCGTCACAAACGAAAAGAAATCTTTAATGCTGAAACAAATCCGGAAGGACGGTGGAGAAAATTTACTTATGAAGAGATCATAGCAAGGGATAAAACTAGTTTGGATATCACCTGGCTGAAAGATAAATCACTTGCTGATCTTGACAATCTTCCCGATCCGGATGTGATCGCAGAGGAGATTATAGAGAATCTTGAGGCGGGGTTGGAAAGTTTTAAAGCGATCATTGTTTCACTGAATCAAAAATCCTGAATACAATTTTATCTGTTCATTATTATCTTTTATCTTATCATTGGATCGTCCAAACTTCACCACCTCTTAATAGTTTATCAAGATCGGCAGCTTTTTTAGCCTTTGCATTTTCTATTTGCATTTCCATTACTTCTTCATAACACGGCCTGTCTGTTTCATAAAATACACCAAACGGCCTTGGTAAATGACCCTGCATTTTTGGATCGTCAAAAATTCTTACCAGAATCTGTGCCTTATACATATCATGTTCATCGTGTACCCAGCAATCATCCACGCTGTACCCATCAGAAAGACTGATCACCTTTGGTGTAAATCCATCCAGTTTAATTCCTTTATCACTATTCGCTCCAAACAAAAGCGGTTTACCTTTTTCAAGGAAAAGAGTTTCATTTGCCTTTGTTGTTTTTTCTGTAAATACTTCAAATGCACCGTCATTAAAAATGTTGCAGTTCTGGTATATTTCAAGGAATGAAGCTCCTTTATGATGCATGCGCTCTTAACAACATTGCCTGCAAATGTTTCGGATCACGGTCCATGCTTCTTGCTACGAAAGTTGCATCTGCACCCAACGCCAGTGCCAATGGATTGAAAGGATGATCAATACTTCCGAATGGTGTTGACTTGGTTATTTTATTTGCTTCTGACGTTGGAGAATATTGTCCTTTTGTTAAACCATATATCTGGTTATTGAACAATAAAAGGTTTACATCAAAATTCCTGCGCAATAAATGAATCGTATGATTACCGCCAATACTCAGGCTATCGCCATCACCCGAAACGATCCACACACTTAATTCGGGCCGGGATGCTTTCAATCCGCTTGCAATAGCAGCCGCACGACCATGGATCGAATGCATACCATACGTATTCATATAATAGGGAAAGCGGGATGAACACCCGATCCCGGAAATGATCACAATATTTTCTCTGGGTATGCCTAATGTGGGCATTACTTTTTGAACCTGTGCAAGAATGGAATAATCGCCGCATCCGGGGCACCAGCGAACTTCCTGGTCAGTAGCAAAATCTTTCGCTGTAAGTGCGGGGGCGGCTGTAATTGTATCGCTCATAATTTTTAATAGGGATTGTTGCAAATTTAAAGAATATCATCCAAGGAACAAGTGAAACATACGTCGGGCATGGATTTTAATTAATTTTTGATTGTTTCCTCTTACAACCTTTTATCATTTCCCGTTACATGAAACGATCATAATTAGTACATTCATTGATAAATTTTAATAATGAGAAAACCTTTATTCTTAGTTGTCATTCTCTTTACCGGCTTTTGTACAAGTGCTCAAAACATAAAAGAGCCGGTAAAGGTAACTGATATGCTGAAGATAAAATCGATCAATGGCCTCAGTATTTGCAATGACGGCAGTAAAGCATTGTTTACCGTTACTTCAATTGAACCCGGTGACGATGTAAAATGGGAATACAAATATGTACGGCAAATATGGATGGTAAATACCGACGGCAGTTCTTCACCCCGGCAATTGACAACGAAAGAAAACTCATCTCAAGCTGCCTGGAGTCCCGACGGAGACCAGATTGCTTTTGTTCGGGTAGCGGATGGAAAACCACAGATATTTTTATTGTCTCTTGATGGAGGCGAAGCTGTTCAGCTTACTCACTTCAAATATGGGGCAGGCACGCCGAAATGGAGTCCCGATGGAAAGCAGATCATATTCTCTTCAAATATTTCCCTGGAAGATCTTTTAAAAGATTCTGTTCTTAACCCGACACATGCGTTGCCTGCATGGCCTTATGAAAAACCCGGCTTCAATAACAATGAAGAACTAAAACCTATAAATGCAAAAGCTGATCCTGATGGCAACATGGAGGAAATAAGAGCATTTCTTGAAAGTGATGTAGCGGACAAAAAAGCAAAAGTGGTTAATAAATTAAACTTCCAGGATGAGATGGGAGTGAATGCTGAAATGAGTTTCAATCATTTTTTTATTATAAATATTGATGAGCCTGCAAAACCAATTCAGTTAACCAAAGGTTTTTATTCTTTTCATTCCGCCGATTTTACTCCTGATGGCAAACAAATTGTTTTGTCTGGCGACATCGATTCATTGGAACATCCCGACCGTTCTTTGGAAGATGAAATATTCATTGAAAACGCAGATGGAAGTGATCTCAGGGAAATAGCCGGAGAAGAAGGTTTCAATTATCGTTCTCCTGTAGTTTCTCCTTCAGGAAAATGGATCGCATTCCTGTATGGAAAAACTTCTTTTGTTACCATCCCTGCATTAGCCGTTATGCCGCTTGATGGTTCCCTGAAAGAAAAAGTTGACATTCCGTTTGATCGCAGTAAAGGGAATCTTGTATGGAGCAGGGATGAAAAATATATTTATTTCAATGCGCAAAGTAACGGTGGCGAGCCTCTTTATCGTGCAGATTTAAAAACTAAAAAAGTAGAACAACTTACAGACTATAATAGCGGCATTACAAATTTTGATCTTGTAAATGATAAACTTGTTTGCGCAAAAACGGAAGTTGAAGATCCGTATGATCTGTATTTGTCTGACGCAAACGTGAAAAATGAAAAACGTATCAGCGATTTCAATTATAGTTGGGTACAAACGAAACAACTTTCTTTTCCTGAAAAGAAAAGCTTTGTCAATACTAAAGGAATGACTATTGAATACTGGATCATGAAGCCGACAAACTATGAAGCAGGAAAAAAATATCCGTTGTTATTGGAAATTCACGGAGGGCCTTCCGCCATGTGGGGGCCGGGTGAAACATCCATGTGGCACGAATATCAATTTTTCTGCAGTAAAGGGTATGGAGTTGTGTATTGCAATCCGCGTGGCAGCGGCGGTTATGGTTTAGATTTTTTAAGAACAAATATCAACGATTGGGGAACAGGACCTACCAGCGATGTGCTGACTGCTTTGGATAAAACGGTTGCTTCAGAAAAATGGGCAGATACTTCTAAATTGATTGTTACCGGCGGTTCTTATGCAGGTTATCTTGTTGGTTGGATCGTTGGACATGATCATCGCTTCAAAGCTGCGTGTTCACAACGTGGCGTGTATGATCTTGCCACTTTCTTTGGAGAAGGAAATGCATGGCGGCTTGTGAAAAATTATTTTGGCGGCTATCCGTGGGAGCCTGCTACGAAAGCAATTCTTCAAAGAGAATCACCAATAACCTATGTACAAAATATCACTACGCCTTATATTATTTTTCACGGAGAGAGTGATCGCCGCACCGGAACTACCCAGGGAGAAATGATGTACCGGAGTTTAAAAGTTTTGGGAAGACCTGTAGAATATGTAAGGCATCCCGGAGCAACTCATGAAATAACAAGAAGCGGAGACAATCGCCAGCGTATTGACCAAATGCTGAGAACTTACGAATTTTTTGACAGATGGATAAACAAAAAATCTTTTTAAGAATTAAATTACGCTCAAATAATTTTAGCATGAAGTATAAAAAAATTTCTGTAATCATTGGCGTTATTGCATTTGTTATCATTGGCACTGCTGCCAGCAAGCCCCCTGAGCATTTTAAAAATCTGAAAGTGTTACCCAAAAATATTTCCGGGAAACAACTGGATAAAGTGATGGATGAATTTAAAGCTGCGCTTGGTGTAAAATGCAATTTTTGTCATGTGCAATCAAAAGACAATCCCAGGGATTGGAATTTTGCCAGTGATGAAAAACCTGAAAAAAATATTGCCCGTAAAATGATCAGGATGGCAAACAAGATCAATAAAAAATTTTTTCACGGTAAATCAAAATATGGAGACGAAGATGCTGTAATGGAAATACATTGCGTAACTTGTCATCACGGAGATGCCCACCCTGAGATGGAAGATGAAGAAGGAAAGTCCGAACAATAAAAAATAATGACAAGCTTCACCATCCCGTGAAGCTTTTTTGTTTCAAATAGTCAACTGAATTGTTTTAAATAAATTACACGATAATTTTTTCAATGGAAAATCAATTTGACTTCGGAATGATTGGCCTTGGCACTATGGGCTGCAATCTGTTTACTGAATATGGCAGACAATCATTTTGCAGTGATCGGCTTTGACATCAATCAAAAAAAGGCTGTGGATTTTGAAGCATCTGCAAATCCCGGCACGACAGTTAAGGGAGTTTTTGAATTGTCTGCATTGGTACAGCAATTAAAAAAGCCAAGGAAAATAATGATGCTCGTTCCCGCAGGAAAACCTGTTGATGATGTAATAAACAATTTGCTTCCATTGCTGGAAAAAGATGATATTATTATTGATGGTGGAAATTCTCATTTACAGATACGCTGAACCGGATTCATTTTTTGCAGGAAAAAGGAATTCATTTTATGGGCATTGGCATTTCAGGAGGCGAGATGGGAGCAAGAACAGGACCCAGCATTATGCCGGGCGGTGATGAAGCAGCATGGAAAGCGGTAAAACCAATTTTAGAAGCAGTGTCAGCAAAAGTAAATGGTGAACCTTGCGTGGCATATATGGGAAAATTGGCAGCAGGCCACTATGTAAAAATGGTCCACAATGGAATTGAATATGCCATTATGCAACTCATCAGCGAGGTGTACGATATTTTAAAAAGAGGAGCAGGATTGAACAATGAAGAGCTATATTCTGTTTTCAAAAAATGGAATGAAGGTGAGATGAAATCATTTTTGCTGGAGATCACTTCAGAGATTTTTCAGCATATTGATGCGGATACTGGAAAAGCAATGGTTGATATTATCCTTGATAAAGCCGGTGCAAAAGGAACAGGAAAATGGACATCTCAAAGCGCAATGGATCTTGCCGTTCCCATTCCTACAATTGATGCCGCTGTAGAGGGAAGAGATATTTCTTTGTACAAAGCAGAAAGAATTGCGGCACAGGAATTATATGGCGGCAGTATTTCGAAAAAAATCACTGATAAAGAAAAATTTATTCAACAGTTATACGATGCCTTATACTTCGCAACCATCATTTCGTATGCACAGGGTTTTGCATTACTCCACAAAGCTTCAGCAGAATTGAACATGGAAATTCCTTTACCTAATGTGATAAAAATATGGCGCGGCGGTTGTATCATTCGTTCTGCTTTATTGGATAATTTTTATTCTGTGTATAAAAAAGATGCAGGCTTGCCGAACATGTTGCTGAACAAAAAAATTGCAAGACTGTTAAAGAGTAAAGAAAAAAAATTGAGAATTATTCTAAAGCAGGTAAATGCTATGAGAATTCCCGTAGCAGGGCTTTCCTCTGCACTTGCCTATTTTGATGCGTACTGCAGCAGTCAATTACCCACGAATCTTATACAAGCACAAAGAGATTTTTTTGGTGCACATATGTATCAGCGTGTTGATAAAGAAGGAGTGTTTCATAATGAATGGCAACCGTTGCCTGAGCATAAAAAAGAAGAAGTCGAGCATAAACCATAAAGTTGATCGGCTGATTAGTTGACTTGTACCTGTTTCAACGAATCAACCAATCAACCAACCAACTAAATAACATGAAAGGACAAAAGAAATTACCTCCGACGATAATGATCATTTTTGGCGGCAGTGGTGATCTTACCAGTCGCAAACTGATGCCTGCTCTTTTTAATCTTTTTATTGATGACTACCTGCCTGATGAATTTGCCGTTGCAGGTATTGGCCGAACTGATTACGGCGGCGAAGAAAAATATCGTGAGCATTTACTGGAAAGCATAAAAGAATTTTCGAGGCGTAACAATGGAATTGACGGTAAATGGAAAAAATTTTCTGAAAATGTCTTTTACCTGGTTGAAGATTTAAAAGATAACAAATCTTTTCAGCAGATAGAAAAATGGATCGGGGAAAAGAGTAAGCAGTTCCAAAAGCATCCCATCATAATTTATTATATGGCCGTGGCTCCGCAACTCGCTCCGGACATTGCTAAAAAATTATTCGATCAAAAACTTTGCGTAGATCCGAAATGCACAAGAATAGTTTTTGAAAAACCATTCGGTCACGACCTGGAAAGTGCACATGAGTTGAATCAACTTCTATCTGGCATGTTTGAGGAAGAGCAGATCTATCGCATCGATCATTATCTTGGCAAAGAAACGGTGCAGAATATCCTGGCTCTTCGTTTTGCCAACGCTTTGTTTGAACCAATCTGGAACAGCAATTATATTGATCACGTTCAGATCACGGCTGCAGAAACTGTTGGTGTGGAAGATCGCGGTGGCTATTATGAACAGGCCGGTGCCTTAAGAGATATGGTTCAAAACCATATTCTGCAGTTGCTGTGCATGGTCGCTATGGAAGCACCTGTATCTTTTGACGCCAATGAAATAAGAAATAAAAAAGTGGATGTATTGAATGCGATCCGGAAATTCAATACAGAAGACGTGCATGCACATGCAGTTCGTGGCCAATATTCATCAGGCTGGATGAAAGCAGAAAAAGTTGTTGGCTACCGGCAGGAAAAAAATGTCGGCAAAGATTCTTCGGTTGAAACTTTTGCAGCAGTAAAATTTTTTATCGATAACTGGCGCTGGCAAAATATTCCGTTCTATATCCGCACAGGAAAATATATGCCGGAAAAAACAACACTCATTACTATTGAATTCAAACCGGCACCGCAATATGCGTTTCCCGAAGAAGCGGCGGATACGTGGCGGCCAAATCGTTTAACGATCAGCATCCAGCCGGATATGGATATTCGTCTCCGCTTCCAGGCAAAACGCCCCGGCCCAAGTATGATCCTTAGTCCTGTCGATATGGTATTCAGTTATGCAGAAGCTTACCATGAAGGAGAACCGGAAGCATACGAAACTTTATTGCAAGATATAATGGAAGGTGATGCAACCTTATTCATGCGTGCCGACCAGGTGGAAGCTGCGTGGCGTGTCATCACTCCCATTATGGAAGCATGGCAGCATCGCAAGCCGGTGGATTTTCCAAACTATGCTCCCGGCACTTGGGGACCTGAAGATGCGGAAGCACTTGTCGCAAAATACGGCCATCATTGGCTGACGCTACCCACAAGGAATGAGTAAGATTTTTTTGTTATCGACAAAGAATCTCTATTCAACTTTTGTTGCCTGCCTGTCCGGTAGGCAGGTGTCACTCCCTTGTACATTTTGTAATTCTATTCATCATGCAACTGAACATTTATAAAAATATTGAAGAATTAAATCAGCAGGTAGCTGAATGGATGGTTGATTACATTCATAAAACGTTACAACTGCAGGATCGTTTCACCATTGCACTATCCGGCGGCAATACGCCAAAAAAGCTGCACCTGTTATTAGCATCGGATCAATTCAAAAATAAAATTGACTGGCCGAAGCTTCATGTATTTTGGGGTGATGAAAGATATGTTCCGTTTAATGATGAACGCAACAATGCAAAAATGGCTTTTGATACGTTGCTGGATCATGTGGCTGTTCCCAAATCTCAAATTCATATTATGCGAACAGATATCGATGCAGAAGAATCAGCAAATGAATATGAAAAAATTTTAAAAGAATATTTCCCTGAAGCTTCTAAAAACATAGAACTACAAACTACAGACTACAAACTACAGACGTTCGATCTTGTCCTTCTCGGCCTTGGTGATAATGCACATACGCTTTCCTTATTTCCAGGCGAAGAAGTGATTCATGAAAAGCATAGGTGGGTAAAAGCAACTTTTGTAAAGGAAATAAATATGGAACGCATTACATTAACAGCTCCGGTTGTCAATCTTTCAAAACGAATTGCATTTTTGGTAAGTGGCCAGGATAAAGCGGATGCGGTGTCCCATGTTCTTTTAAATGACTTTACACCTGATATGTACCCGGCACAAATTATAAAACCGGAAAACGGAGAATTATATTGGTTCCTTGATGAAGCAGCTGCACTGAGGTTGAATAAATGATTATCGCAAACTCTTCAACCAATCACTGATTCCCAAATAAATTTTCTGTGCGACCAGTTTATGAAAGTTTGGATTCAGAATTTTTTTCTCGTCATTTCGATTACTTAAAAAAGCCACCTCCACAAGACAGTTTGGATATTCAGTCGGTCCGCTCAATGAAAAATTAAAGGAACCAATATTTCCCCATTCTTTTAACTTCAGTTCCTCCATTCTTTTCAATATAGCCTGCGATAAAGAACGGAAACCAATATACCGGTAATAAGTGCTCACTCCCTGCACCGTGTCACTTGATGCTGAATTCAGATGAATGCTTATTAAAATATCCGGATCGATTTCCCGCAGCATAAGTGTACGATCAACCATTGAAAGATCCGTGTCATTTGTTCTAGTCATGAATGTCTTTATCTTTTGTCCCTTCAGATATTTTTCTACCTGCTTTGCAATTTTCAATGTGTATTCCTTTTCAACAATATGAGATGTAGCGCCGCTTGCACCTGAATTGCTTCCGCCGTGCCCGGCATCAATAGCAACCAGCAAATTTTGCGGTGTCAATATTTTTGGTTGCCGTTTTACACGAATAACAAGTTTTGTACTATCGTAATAAATAAAATATCCCCAATCCTGTTTATGTTTTAATTCAATAACTATACGGAATACATCATCTTCCACTTGCTCGTAGTAAGCATTCTTAATTTCCTTTGCCGTAGAAAGTTGCGTGATCCAGTTTGTGTTGCTGGTAACTCCGAAAACATCAACAACAATTCTTGAAGGACTTATTTCCTGCATGCTTCGATACGGTAATCGCTCGTCCATTGAAACGGTAACGTAATCATATTTGTCATCACCATATACTTTCCAACTGCCGGTCAAATAGTAAGGTGGCATGCGTACAGTATCATCTTTCTTAAAATCTTCTTTTGGCATCCATGCAAAATGATAATTTGATACCCGGATCTTATAATCATCATTTACACTGTCAGCCACCTTCACCAAAATATTACTGTCGAGGTAAGTCATCTTTGCGCCGCCAAGCCTGTCTTCTCCCAAACCGTATTTTAAATAAGACAACAAACCTGTCGTCCTGCCGATCAAATAAGAGTGTTGTGCCTGGGAATTTATTGAAAAGAGTATGGTGAAAAAAACAATGATTTTCTTCATGATCGAAAGATAACATAAAAACACTTGAGCCGCTATACCGTAGATTTACCAAAGCGTTTGCGGTTTTACTGAATTTATCGGGAAAAACGTTTGCGTGTACACTATGTCATTTTTTTATAACGTTTATAGGCGGAGATATTATTGTGGTTATGCCTTATCCTACGTAAAAACTTTTAAGATGAACTTCAATTCTGTAATTGGGATAATTTCATCGATTGCTTTATCTGTACCGGTTATCCTGATTTTTGCTTTACGATTATTTAAAAACAAAAGCTTTCTTGCTCTCGCTATATATTACCTGATCCTATGCGTTCAAACCCTTATAAAACAAAACATAATCGCCGCGCCCAAAGGGATCTATCAATCACTGGGAATTATCGACAATTTATTAGATGTTCCCTTAATGTTGATCTTTCTTTTATTCTTTAGCATTTCCGCAGTTATGTCGAAGAGAATAATGATCACTCTTTTTGCTTTTCTTGCTTTTGAAGCAGTGGTGCTTATATTTTTTGGATTTAGTGTAAAAACAGTAAGAATAATTTTAGGTCCTGACGTTGCCGTCATACTCACGCTTAGTTTTATTTTTTTTATCAGGAATGTAAAACTCGCAGTAATGAATTCAAAAAGCCTGGGGAAGGCGATCATGATATCTTCTGTTTTGGTTTCTTATGTCATATATAGTATGGTTTACATCTTCTATTATATTATCCCAACCAAGGAGTACCAACGTGATGCCAAATTGATCTACTTCCTAGTAACAATCTTATCAGCGCTCTTAATGGCAGCTGGTATTTTTATTGAGAATAAAAGAATAAAAAAACTGGATGAACTAAAACATACACGCAAGGAGTTAGCCACCATTTATGGAGAAAAAAAAGTGGCTGCCTCAAAAAAAGACAGCCGCTTTCTTCCAACCAAATAATATTAATAACAATATTTATTTTCTGCGATCATTTTATCAGCAATTCTTCTTCTTGCTTCCTTTGTATTAAAAGGTTCAGCTTTTGTAAAACGTTTTAATCCCATTAATATCATTCTTTGTTCATCGCCTTCAGCAAATGCATTAATTGCATCTTTACCGCTTTTGTTTATCCTGTCTGCAGCATCATATAAATAAGTGTGCATAATATCGAGATAAAGCAGGGCTTGAGCCTCCCCAAGTTTATTTGTAATCTTCATTACTCTTAGCAACACACTTTCGGCATTGAAAACTTCAATAGCCATATCAGCAATATTCATCAGCACTTCCTGCTCCTTCTCGATCTTCATCATCAGTTTTTGTACCGCCGCACCTGCAGTCATTAATATTGCTTTTTTTAGATTGGAGATTAGTTTTTTTTCTTTTGCAAAAGCTGATTCATCATCGGATCCAAATTCCGGGATACTCATTAATTCTTTTTGTACTTCCATGGCCGGCCCCATCAGGTTCAATCTTCCCTGCATTGCTCTTTTCAATGTCATATCAAGCATTAACAGGCGATTGATCTCATTGGTTCCTTCATAAATTCTGTTGATACGGCTGTCACGATAGGCCCTTGAAATTCCGTACTCAGCACTGAAGCCATTCCCTCCATGAATTTGCACTCCTTCATCCACAACAAAATCAAGAACTTCGCTCCCATAAACTTTTAGTGCCGCACATTCTATGGCATATTCCTCTGCACCTCCCAAAAGAGCTTCATTGAAAGGTTTACCGGTTGCCAGCAATTCGTTTTCTTTTTCGTCTATCCAATTAGCAGTACGATATAATGCGCTTTCAGCAACAAAAACTTTTATAGCCATTTCCGCCAGCTTATGTTTGATGGCGCCAAAATTTGAAATAGGCTGTTTGAATTGTTCTCTTGTCACTGCATACTGAACCGAAGTAGTTACAGCTCTTCTTGCGCCACCCACAGCCGCTGCACATAATTTTAACCGGCCAATGTTTAAAATATTAAAAGCAATGCGATGTCCTTTACCAATTTCACCCAAAACATTTTCCACAGGCACTTTGCAATCCTGAAAATATAATTGCACGGTAGATGAACCTTTGATACCCATTTTATGTTCTTCCGGTCCCTGGGTAAATCCTTCGGTTCCCCGTTCTACAATAAACCCTGTGAATTTATCTCCATCCACTTTTGCAAAAACAGTGTATACATCTGCAAATCCTCCATTGGTGATCCAGCATTTCTGCCCATTGAGTAAATAATATTTTCCGTCAGCACTCAATTTTGCAGACGTTCTCGCACCCAATGCATCACTACCACTATTTGGTTCCGTTAAACCATAAGCACCGATCCACTCACCACTTATCAGTTTTGGAATATATTTTTGTTTTTGTTCCGGCGTTCCAAAATATAAAATAGGTAAAGTGCCAATCCCTGTATGAGCAGCAATAGCCACAGAAAAAGAATGACCCGCACCGAGATATTCATTTACTATTGTCGATGTCACAAAATCTTTTCCCAGTCCGCCATATTCTTCAGGAAAGGAAACCGCAAGTAAACCCTGTTCTCCCGTTTTTTGAACCAATGATCGCATCAAGCCCGGTTCAAGTGAATCGATCCTGTCGAGAATAGGAATACTTCTGTTTCGAGGAACTGGTTGCACATATCCCTTATCATCATTTGTTCTTCTGAAAAATCTTCAGGAGTAAACGTTTCAAATACGGAAGACTCTTTTACCAGCCATTCTCCGCCTTTTGGTACGACTTTGTTTTTTATATCACTGCTCATACAAAAGATTTAAAAATTATTAATCGCGAAACCTGGATCTATTTTAAATTATCATACACGATCTGCAATACCTGTTTGCAAATATCAATTTGTTCGGTCGGTACAGTTTTTAATGCTTCGTTTAAAGTTTCTTCAGCAAGAACCATTGATTGTTCTTCTAATTTTTGCCCCTGCTTTGTAAGATAAATCCGGTTGATCCTCCTGTCATTTTCAGCCGCAACACGTTTTACCAGGTTCAATTTTTCAAGATTGTCAACCAATCTTGTAATACTCGGCTTGTCGCGAAATGTTGCGTTACAAAGTTCCTGCTGGCTTAAACCCTCTTTTTTCCACAACTGGTACAAAACACTCCACTGCTCGATAGTCAGGTTCAGCCCCCGGGCATTAAATTTTTTTTGCAGACGCCTTGCAATCGCGATCGAAGCTTTACCTGTAATGAAGCTATGTAATTCCCCTTTTTTAAATTGGTTGTTTGGCATATAGTTGTTTATACAACTATTCAAAGCTAATTATATTTTCTTGAGAAAAGAAATCCGATTCCCGGTTTTTTTGCTTTCGGACGCTACTGTCGGCCTGTTATTATACAATGATTAGTTTTGCCCGACGCATGATCATTTTTTACATTTCATTGATCCTTTTTGCCGTTTACGGAGTTCTCATCACTTATTATTGGCTAAGTTGGAAATCAATTCCGGAATTTTTCCCGGCGCTAAATTCTCATTCCACAAAAGTTTCAATTATCATTCCTGCGAGGGATGAAGGAAAAAATATTGGTCATCTCCTGGATGCGCTTCAAAAACAAACTTATCCTTTAAACCTAATAGAAGTTATTGTAGTAAACGATCATTCCTCGGATAACACTGCTGAGATCGTCAAAGATTTTTCCCGGGTAAGATTAATTAATCTGCAAGATGACATTATAAACTCTTATAAAAAGAAAGCGATACAAGAGGGAATTCTGACTGCTACGGGTGAATTGATAGTTACAACCGATGCAGATTGTATTCCGGGTGCGAACTGGATTGAAACAATGGTTTCTCTTTATGAAGAAAAAAGATCGGTATTTATCACTGCGCCTGTTGTTTTTCAAAATAACTCTTCTATTCTGCAAATATTCCAGTCACTTGATTTTATAACATTGCAGGGAATTACCGGCGCATCAGTTTATAAAGGGATCCATTCTATGTGTAATGGCGCTAACCTTGCTTATGAGAAAAAGGCTTTCGAAATGGCAAACGGTTTTGAAGGAATTGACAACATCGCATCCGGTGATGATATGCTGCTGATGCATAAGGTCCAAAAGAAGTTTCCGGGAAAAGTCAATTACCTGAAATCAAAAACCGCCATTGTTTCTACGCAGCCGATGAAAACATGGAAAGAATTTTTTAACCAGCGTATCCGGTGGGCAAGCAAAGCAAGATTTTATGGAGACAAAAGAATTTTCTTTGTGTTGCTTCTCGTTTATCTTTTTAATCTTTCCTTTTTAGCGTTGTTTATTGCCGGATTCTGGTCACACACTTTGTGGTTATACCTTATCGGGTTTTGGGTCGCAAAAACAATTATAGAATTTCCATTCGTATATTCTGTGGCTAAATATTTCAATCAGCAATCCTTATTAAAATATTTTCTCTTCTTTCAACCTCTGCATATTGCTTATACAGTTATTGCTGGCTGGCTGGGCCAGTTTACAAAATATGAATGGAAAGGAAGAAGAGTGAAATAGCAAATCGTCAAACAAGAGATTGTCGGTTGGCAAAAAATTATTTTCATATCTTCCATTTATGACCACAAATTCTTACTCCTTTTTACATGCAGCATGGCGCAGGTTAAGAAAAAACAAAGGGGCAATGTTTGGTTTGGTCATGATCATTTTATTTATTCTGCTTGCCATTTTTGCCTATGTCATTGCCCCCGATTCATCTCCCAGCGCCAACCGGATGATATTGGAAATTGGCAGACAAAAATCAGGTCATCATCAAACCTTTCTAAAGGTTAAAAAAGAAAAAAAAGTATCTGATACAAACTTACTTACCCAATTAATCTTCGGAAAAGAAGATAAATATTATTACGTTCCTGTCGTGAGTTATGAAATAAGAAAGGACAGCATCATTATACAAAAATTTATTGATGCCGGCATTAGTGAACGACAATCATACCCTAAATCGAATGTGGCAGAAAAGAATCCCGTTGTGATAAAAAAATTCGTACTCGGAACAGATACTTATGGCCGTGATGTATTGAGCCGCCTGATAGTCGGAGTTAGAATAAGTTTAAGTGTAGGATTAATAACGGTAATCATTTCTCTCACTATTGGACTATTGCTTGGTTCGCTTTCCGGCTATTTTGGCGGAAGGACGGATGATATCATTATGTGGTTCATGAATATTATCTGGAGCATTCCTACTTTATTACTTGTATTTGCCATTACACTTGCTCTTGGAAAAGGTTTTTGGCAGGTATTTATTGCTGTTGGTTTAACGATGTGGGTAAACGTAGCAAGGCTCGTACGCGGACAAGTGCTAAGTGCAAGAGAGCTCGAGTATGTAGAAGCTACAAGAGCTCTTGGTTTTTCTCATGCACGAACAATCATGCATCATATTCTTCCCAATATCATTGGCCCTGTTATGGTAATCGCGGCTTCAAATTTTGCATCGGCTATTGTTATAGAAGCAGGCCTTAGTTTTTTGGGGGTAGGTGTTCAACCACCGCAACCAAGCTGGGGTTTGATGATAAAAGAGAATTACAATTTTATTCTTACGCAAAACCCCATGCTGGCGATCGCTCCGGGTCTTGCCATTATGTTGTTGACACTATCTTTCAATTTACTTGGAAACGGTTTGAGAGATGCTTTGGATGTAAAAGCGAAAATATATTGAAAGAAATTCATGGAAGTCATTTTAGAATTTCCATGTGATTATGTCGTCGCGTATTCGCATCTATGGCTACAAGTATCGCCAGGCATAAATAAAACAAGCTGCCCACTTTATCGGTTTCAATCAGATCGCTTAAAAAATTAACCGTAAGTATCATCATTAACATCACACCGCAAGCCATAGCCACGACTTTATAAAACCGATCGTGAATACGGTGATAAAGTTTTTCTGAATAAAATAATAAAGCGCCTGTAAGCAATAAGGTAAACAAAAGACCGGGTATGCCCTGTTCGATCGCAGTAAGCAGAAAATAATTGTGAACCGTGGAATGATCTTCATTGTCACTCACCCATGTTCTGAACACCGGGAGACTATATGGTTTGTAATTACTGTAAAACGTATTGGGTCCATAACCTGTAAGTGAGTTATCTTTTATCATTCGTACACCGGCGATCCACCGGTTAAGCCTCTCGGCAGTGGAAACGTCTTTTAGTTTATATGTTGCAATAAGATGCTCTTCGAAATTTTTATGAAAAATTGTTGTTCGATAGTCATTTGCAAAACGCAGGTAACGGTCATTTCTGCTTATCCAAAATACCGAAATGAGTATAAGGATCACGCTAATTATGAATACAGTTAATAATCTTTTCTTCTTAATTAAATAATATGAGGCCAATCCAATAATTAATGCCAGCCATGCGCCTCTTGCGTAAGAAAAAAAGATAGCAATCAATACGATGATTACCGCCATAAAAATTAAAGAGCGGAATCTTGTATTTAACCAGTAAGCAGCAATCAATACAGGCACTGCACACACAAGCATAGCGGAGTAATTCACGTGGTTCCGAAAAAAAGGACTGACAGCGTCATTTATATTCGCGAACGTGAAACCCAATAATGCATGTTTACAAAGAATGATAATAACTACGCACAATAAAGAAACCAGGAATGCAAGACCTGCGGATTGAATAGATCGCTTATTATTTAAAAGCAGGATAGGAGCAAATACAAACGCAATTATATACCAACCTTTTGCTAAAAGAAATTTTAATGAAACCAACCAGTCCGTAGAAAATATAACGGTGACGACAAGCCAACCAAAATAGAACAACAATAAAATAATTAATGGATGCTTCCATTTTTCCGACAACTTTAAGGGCTGGGAAAAAAAATATGCAATAACTAAAGCTGATACAAACCACATCAGCGGTTCATCGGGCAGATCAGTACCTAAAGAAGAATTAAAATTAAATTCAACAGACCATGGTAAAGAAAAAATGAGAAGAAAGAAAACAAATGGAAAATGCTGCCATGCAAAATAAAAAAATAATACCCCAAACGGAATAGCAGCAATCCAGTAAATGGATGTGACTATTGCCAGCGAAATAAATGACAAAAAGATTGTCGCTAAGAATAAAAAATAAAAATTGAATTTATATGCCTGGCCTTTTATCATTTTGTCGCCGTTCTCTTTCTTTCTAAAACCAATGCAGCCATTAGGGCAAAAAAGAAGCTCAAAACTGTCGCGGCGCCAATTATCACCAATCGTTTGGGTTCATCTGCTTTAAGAGCTGGTGTAGCTTTTTCAATTATGATCAATGCCCGGGGTTTTGCATCCACCATTAACTTGTATTGATCGGATAATTTTTCATACTCCTCCATTTGCTGAAGCAGCGAAGTTTTTTGAATAGTTAAGAGATCTGTTGTAGCCGTACTGGTTGTATGTTGCAGTGAATCTATTATTTTTTGATACTCTGTTTTCTTTTCGGCATATTGCTCATTGATGTTTGAAAGCATTTTTTCATTGTTTGCAGTTTGAACGTCCTGGTGTATTTGTTGCAGTTTTTCCATTAACGCGTTCGCCAGTTCTGCAGCAACAACCTTATCTATATCCCAAACTTTTACCTGCAGTTCGCCATAATCGGTTTTAATAACCCTCGTTCTTTCTTTAAGAAAATAGGCGGCCTTCTGAAGAGATGCTGCATCTTTTTTGATATGATAATGAGACGCAAGATCAAATTGTTCTGCCACGAACTTGTAGACAGTATCAAGCCTGGCGGTCCCCAGAATTTTGTCAAGATCATCGGGCGAGCCAAGTGCAGAATATAAGCTCTGAAGATTATCGCTAAATACTCCTGATTTGTCAGTGGCATATGCAGGCGCCGGCAATGCTGTCGCCACAGCCAGGTATTTTTTAGGAATGAAAAAAACGATGGTCGCCGTTACAATCGCCGTAATAAATACCAGCGACAGTATTTGTTTTTTCCATCTAAAAAGAATGTCAAATAAATCCGGCATTGATTTGTTTTTATAATTGAAGCTATTGTTTTTTTATAAAATTTAACCAGCTATTTAGAGAGATCATTTTACTGAACCACATAATACTAACTGTAACGAGACCTGCTATTGGTAATAAAAATAAATGGTTGACCGGCGTTTGTATCAAAGCATATAATACTCCGCAAATGATTAATCCGTTTAGTGCATAAAAAATCAGTGACTTCACACCAATTGAAATCCCGAATCGTCGATGTACAAAAATCATGGTTGAAATACCCAAACAAAGCTGGCTGCATAATGCGGCAATACAACAACCGAGTGCTCCATAGTTTGGAATCAGTAAAAGATTCAGCAATATGTTCATGACCACGGCTGCAAAATTCAGATAGCAAAACTTTATTACACTTCCCGTAGCCGTCATCACCGTTCCGTACACCTGGGTAAAACCATACCCTACCAGGGCGGGCAAACACGATTGCAAAATTCGAACACCATATTCATCATTTCTATGGTAAAGAATTTTTTGCAGCCACGGCGCCATAACAATGGCAACCGCGGAAACCGTGACAGCAAACATCAATTGTATGTGACGCGTTTGCAAAATTATTTCCTGGAATGGTTTTCCGTCAGTCCACAATCTCGCTACAAAGGGAAGGAAAAATGAAGCGATAAGATAACCAACCATGTTCGATGCATCCAGCAGTCGATACGCCGCAGCATAAATGCCCGCCTGATGTGCACCATTCATATGTAGTCTTTCCAGCAAAAAGCCATCCAGCCTGTTATGAACAGACATCAAAAAAATAACGAAGGCAAAAGGCAGCACAGAAAGAAGAATAGAACGATCAAAAAATCTGAGAGAAGGTTTTTTAAAATGAATTTTCCTGGATAGCAAAATGATAATAACGACCATTATTGCAAAAGAAGTTGAAACAATTTGAGCTACCAGGAACCGCTGAATGTTTATGGAGCCGAAAAAGGCCGGTAACAAAATAAATGCGCCGCAAAAAAGGATCATGAGTGTTTTATCCAATACAGATAAAAACGCATCCGTCTTAAACCATTGGTTAGCCGTAATCACATTTCTCAAAAACAGGAATAAAAAAGTGAGGAACTGAATAACGATGACCCCCCATAAAATATTCCAATGTTCTACGCCGGACAATTTAGCAACCAGTACGACAATAATTATGTAGATGAGAAAGAAGATAAGTTTCAGTAGTAAAAAACTGCCGAGTTGTTGCTCCAACTCTGTTTTCTTTGCGGCTAACTCCCGATTGATAAAACTGTTCAGCCCCCAGTCAAGCAAAAAGCCGAAAACAATAGAGAGGTTTAACAGTGAAAAATAAATTCCATATTCGGCTACTCCCGTAATGTTTTGAACCTGGCGATCAATACCAAATATCCAGACAGGCTTAATAATAACATTCAGTACAATAAGTAATCGTAATGAAGAATAAAATTTTGAATGGCTCATGAAAGATGAATGCTGAAGCTTGTAACGTACAAATCAATCCAAAACTTTGGCATTGCGGCTAAAACTTTCTTCCAGCGAAATAAAGGTCTCTGTTCTTTCAATCCCTTTTATTTTCTGCAACTGGTCATGCAGAACGAATCTTAATTGTGAAATGTCTTTACAAACCACTTCGGCAAACATACTGTAATTGCCCGTAGTGTAATTAAGACGAACGATCTCGGGAATTTTTTGCAACTCTTTTTCGACCGAATCATACAGCGAACTTTTTTCGAGATAGATGCCAATAAAGGCGATCACATCATGCCCCAACTGCTTAAGATCTACACTAAGTTTTGTACCTTTTACGATACCGGCTTCCTGTAATTTTTTGATGCGAACGTGAATAGTACCCCCGGAAACAAATAATTTCTTTCCAAGATCAGCATAAGATATTTCTGCATTTTCCATCATGTGGTGAATGATCTGCAGGTCGAGTTTGTCAAGATTCAATTTAGCCGCCATTTTATACTACCGTTTTTCAAATTATTCAAATAATTGACAAATATTTGAATAATATCTATAATTTCAAAATATTTATTAAATAATTTGGAATAAAATGGCCTAATCTATTAATTTTGTTCTATCAGTTCTTTACAAATCCCGATAACTATCGGGAAGTACATACTGTGGGGTGATGAAACCTTTGGCAGACATGCCCTCTCGTCTCGGGGGTGGGGACAACAGTACAAACGAAAAGTAGAGCCGACGTTACTCAGGTAAGGCCGACCAGGGTTGACCACTAAACTTTGCTTTTTGGCTAACTGCCCCGTGGAGGTTCGAATCCTCCCCCTACAGCGAATAGTTTTCTCATTGCTTGTAATCGCCTTCGGTATATACCGGAGGCCTTTTTGTTTATACAATCCCCCGATCCGTTTTGCACTCACGCTTCGCCGATTATTTTATTTTTGTTTTCGATGGCGCACAAAAAATTAATACGATTTGCAGAGTTAGAAACTTTTTCCAACGTACTCCAATTCCCAAAAAACATAAAAGGAAAATGGAGTGAATTCTTTACTAACAAAAATCCGGTGATTTTGGAATTAGCATGTGGCAAAGGAGAATATGCAGTGGGCCTGGGCATGCTTTGTCCTCAAAAAAATTTTATAGGGGTAGATGTAAAAGGTAATCGCATTTGGGTAGGAGCTAAAAAGGCGCTTGAAAATAATTTGCGCAATGTGGCTTTTTTAAGAACGCAAATAGACCAGGTCAATGAATATTTTGCGGAAGGGGAAGTAAGTGAGATCTGGATCACTTTTCCGGATCCGCAATTAAGAAAATCAAAAGCAAAAAAACGTTTAACGCATCCAAAATTTCTTCGTCTCTATCAACAATTTCTTATTCCCGGCGGTTATATTCATTTAAAAACTGACAGCCCTGATCTGTATGAATTTACAAAGAAGGTAATCGAAATGTATGATTGTACCCTGCACACAGATTCAGATGATCTGTACAAGCAACAAAATATTAGCGAAGAACTAAAAATTAAAACGCATTATGAATCTCTTGACATCGCTGCCAGCAACAGAATTCATTACTTACGCTTTTCTTTGCCACAAAAGCCGCTGGGAAAAGAAAAGGACGAAGAACTAAAACGGTTATTGAAACATGAAGAATGGTGAATTAATAGAAGGAGTACATTACTATATTAATAAAGAAGGGCTTTTTGTATTAACTGAACAATATCACAAAGAAAAAGGGTATTGCTGCGGCATGGGTTGCCTGCATTGTCCTTATGAGTACAAAAATGTTCCTGAACCCAAACGATCCGTCCTTTTGAATAAAAAAATAAACGACAATAATTAATTTGAATGATATGGCCGCTAAAAAGAAAACAGCACAGAAATTAAAATCAATAAAACCCTCCGGTAAGAAAGATGAAAACTTTTTCGAACTGGTATACGAAGTGGCAAGGCAAATACCAAAAGGAAGAGTAACCTCCTATGGAGCTATTGCAAAATGCCTTGGCACTAAAATGTCGGCCCGCATGGTAGGTTGGGCGATGAACGGGACCGGAAAGATAAAACCGAAAGTACCCGCACATCGTGTGGTCAATAGAAACGGAATGCTAAGTGGCAAACATCATTTTGATACACCGGATCAAATGGAGTTGCTTTTAAAAAAAGAAGGAGTGAAAGTGGAGAATGATACAATTATTGATTTCGCAAAAATATTTTGGGACCCGGTACAAGAATTGGGGTTATAAAAAAAACTCCAACTTGACAGAAGGAGTTTTCATAAGGGGTTTTCATAAGGGGTTTTTTTCTTAGGATACCCGATTACCAGCTTTCATTAGGTTAACAACGGCTTGCATCTAACTATATATTGAGTGTTTTTCAAAAAAATCATAAACCGCGTACTTATTATTTTTCATCGGAATATTTTGCGTACCCAGGACAACGTCTACCACGGAATGAAGCAAAGGAAATTGTTGTTTCACATGTTCGGCTATCATTAACACCATCTCTCCTGACTTTTCTTTATTGAAACCGGTACGAATGGATATCTTTTCAACTAAACTTTGCATAGTGGCTTGCTGGTTATGAGGCATAAACTTATAAGCTAAAATTTCTTTGCCTGATGACAGTTATCAATTCTTAAAATGATTATGCTCATTTAATGAAGGTGCAAACATATAATGCAGGAATGATTCATTTTTTCGTATTAGATGAAACATTGTTTTATTTCGCCGAATCAGTTGTAACGCAGGATAGAATTGAGTTTGAAAGGTAGAGAAGTAAATTTACCGCGAGAAAATACTTTACAAAACAAGCAGTCTTACTCGACAACAGCAACATTAAAATCTTTGTTCTCCCATTTATCAACCTGCTTCCAGAAAAAAGTAAAAACAATTTCATCAGAATGAAGATCGTCTAAAGAAATGTCAGCAATATAAATATCGAAGCCGGTGTTTTTTGTATCGATCTTATTTTTTGTTTTCCACTCATCAGCCGACCATACTACAGAAGAAGGAGCCATGACTTCGATTCTTAAAAACTTCTTTTGCTTTAAGATCTTTTTTATTTGCATTGTAAATCGCCAGGCGGAGTAACTACTTTTTTTGTCATTAACAAGATATCTTTCGCACGTATGCTGAGGCATATCAAAAATCTTTTTTTGCCTTATGGATTTGCAGAGCTTTATATATTCCGCATGTGCCCATGTGAGCGGCATCGCTGAACCTGTAAACTTTCCGAAGAATAATCCTTTTTCAGGTATATCATCGGTATCCCATACCTGTTCAGGAATCATTCCGTGATAAGAGAAAGCTTCCATTGCCTTAAGCAATCGCCCGGCTTCTTTCTGATTATTCGCAGCTACTTCATAATGTGCCCGTTCACCGGTTAATAGGGGCCATGCCCTGCCTATGCCTGCATCATAAAAAGGATTGCCCTTTTCATCTTCGCCATAAGCGTCATTTGTAAAGCGATGCCAGCAAGACCCGCAAGGTGTTTCTACTTTAAGTTGTGCATCAATCAGCCTTATGGTATTTAATATTCGCGGATCATGCGGTTTTCTTAAACCAAAGCGAACGAGTGCCAATGCATCGGTTGATATAATATCTACTGCATGATAGTCTTTTTTTTCACCTTCCTGGTATCTCATCGTGATGCATACATCTTTCGCCTCATTAATAGGCAAGCCTGTTGGATTAATACGAATATAATATCCGTCCACTTGAAATTGTTTCGACAAATCCGTATCCATTGCATACGTCCATGTTTCAATATTTTCATTCCAAAAATCAGCGGTTTCCCTGCAGTAATTTGCTATTTCAAATTCTTCAAATATATCTGCAAACTCGGCCGCCGCAAGCAAGCCGGCTATTTCCGTCGCAATGGTGAATGGTGATATGCCGCTTTGAATTTCCCATCGATCCTGTTGCGTGAAAGGTCCGTGAGCAAGAATAAAACCGGCAGCCAGGCGAATACATTCCCAATATCTTTTTAGCCTTTCTACATCAAGCAGATTATAATGATAGCAGGTATTCATGATTAAAAGAGGAAGCGCTACCTGGTCCATTTGCAATCCTGTCCAGTATGGCTTTCCATCAAGCCACATATTTTGCGGCCAGCTTCCATTAGCTTCCTGCGTAGAAACCAGGTAATTGACGATCCGTAGTGCATCTTCTTTCGAATCGAGCGCCAACAATCCCCAACTTGATTCTACAAGATCTCTTGGCCAGACAAGATGATATCCACCGAGGTCATCTTCTGTTCTCACTTCTCCCCATGGTATGGACATGCTGGCCAAAATACCGCCGGGAAAATCTTTGGCCTCATTCATTTTTAATACAGACGCACTTATTCTGAAACTTTTTCCAATAGTGTTATTTGACGACATCAAATTAGACAGTTGTTTTTGCCATTGCCTCCACTCGGCAATGTACTTTTGTTTGGAAGTTTTAAATCCTTCCAGCAAACTACCCAGTGCGTGATTACCTGCTCCTGATTCATCAGACCCAAATCCAACTGCAATCACTATTTCGTTGTCGGCTGCTTGATCCATGTCGATCTCGGCTACCAGCATGATGTTGCCTTGTCTTGCCTCTTCATATTCATGGATCAATTTTTTTTCTTCCGCCAATTCTTTATACCCATCAGAAACTCCTTTGAAACCAACGGATCTTTTTTTCCATGGAACGGAACAGGCAACCGCAATAGCCACACCATCTCTTTCTGCGAAGAGCATGGGTACACCTTTGTATTCGCCCATCCAGCCATTATTTTCATGACCATTATTCTTTATGTGCGGAGAAAGAAAAGTGTACAAATGATAATCGTTAATGGATTCTTTGGCAGGTTTGAAACTGATGAGCTGAAGCAACGAGTTTCGGATCGGATCCGTTATGATTTCTTTCTCAAGGGTATATTTATTTTGTTTGCATTTATTTGAAATGAGATATACCGGTATCCCGTCATCACACATGTTTATTTCATGACCTGCATCTGTTCTTTCGTCAGAAAAAAAATCTTTTCCATCAGTTACAATAAAAGCCATTTCACTCAGGCAAATGATATCCTCCCGGGGAAAATAAACCTCATTGACAGCTCCTTTACTTAAAGTGAAACTTACCCTTGATGATGCTGTAAGTGCTTTTCCAATTCCTGATTTGGCTCCTGACGACCAGTAGGGTTTTGCACCTGGTTGGCCTGGAGCCTGTTTTAAATTTTCATCCATGCTTTATATGATCCGGTTATATTTTTATTTACTCAGCATATGCCATTGTTGTCACTAACGCATTTTCGGATTGTCGCGAATCCAATCTTGTATGCTGCACCACTATGGGCACATCAGAAACAATCACACTCGAGTAGTCAGTATCCTTAGGTATTGGCGTCGGATATTTAAGGTCATTAAACCGCAAATGTTTTGTTCGTCTTGCTTCCACGGTTACTCTATACGGGCCTACCGGTTCTTTATTTGCAAAGTAAACGGTAATCTCAATATGCGCATCTGTATCCGATATATTCAGAATGCATGCGGTTTCATGACTTACAAATTGCGGAGAAGGTCCGTGACTCCATGACGGAATGTAACCTTCAGCTATCACCCAAATTTTTTTTCCAATTTCCATAATGTGTATGTTTTTAAATTCTGATCAATGGTAATCCTGTCTCTTCATTTACTTCACGCTGCAGATAACCGGGCGATTCATTAATAATAAGTTCGAGTGTAGGATGTACGATCGCTTTCAGCAAATGGCCTCCATAAGCTGTGCCATCACTTTTTGCTACTACTACATGCGGATGAATTTTATGTTCATTTTTATACAGTGTAATATCACCCACAAGCGACAATAGTTCCACCTGCTCTTTGATTTCTGTTTTACGGTAATCTTTTTTTTCAAAATCAAAAAAACCAAGCGTCACTTCTTTAAATGCACCGATACCTGTAAACTGGCTTGCCTTAAGATTTTTTTCTTTTGCAAAATCTTCGAGCAATTTTATCACTTCATCACTTGTGTCAAAAACCAACGCATAAGTTTTAAACTGCGTATTATTAATAAGTTTTGATTTCATTTTTAAATTCTTTTTTGTTTCAACAAAATCCCTATGGCAATACCGGCGCCGAAGGCTGCCAGTTTCATCATTGTGTTTCGCTTTTGATGAGGATTGCGCAACCTCATTGCGTCCACATATTTTTTTTCAGGAGGATCAACGCTGAACTTTTCCGAATCCGTTTCAAAAAGAGCCATCTGCAGAACCTGTGCAGTATGCATGGCCTTTCTGTCGGTTTCCTGTTCAATCTGTTCCCTGCAACTAAATCCGTCAGCGATGATAATTGCATTCTTTTCTGTGTTTCTGACCGCAGGTAATAAAACTCTTTCTCCTGCCTGCACGGAAACATGGTAGCGGTCTCCTTTTTCATAACCAAATCCTCCGGCCATTCCGCAACAACCTGAGTCAGGTTTGTTGAGATCAAGTTGCATGTCTTTAAATAGCTTTTCTTCTTTTTCCAATTTCATAATGGCTTTGTGCTGGCAATGTCCATGCAGTAAAGCTTTTCTTTTTAATTGAGGGGTTTTAAAACCCGGTGCTTTATCGGAAAGAAATTCGGCTAACGTAAAAGTTTGTTTGTTGAGCTTTTTCGCGATAGCATTTTCCGGGAAAAGATTAATGAGCTCATCTCTGAACACTGCTACACAACTGGGCTCAAGACCCACAATAGGAATATTTTGTTCAACCGCTTCTTCAAGTGTATCCATAATTTCCGTCAGCAAGTTCTTCGCAGTACGAAGCATTCCATAGTCATATAAAGGCCTGCCACAACAAAGCATTTTTTCAGGAACCAATACTTCACAACCCGCAGCTTCCAGCACTTCTGCTCCGGCCACTAAAATTTCCGGGGTAAAAAAATTATTGAATGTATCAGCCCAGAGAATTACTTTTTGCTTTTCGAAGTACCTGTTTTTTTTCTTTCGGCTAAAAAACCAATCGCGAAATGTGTAGGAAGCAAACCTGGGTACTTTTCTTTTCTGTGAAATACCGCCAATCGCTTTTACTATGTTACTGATAACCGGAGTTTGAGTAAAAAAATTTGCAACTCCCGGCATCACTGAAGCCATTCTCGCCCACCAGTAAATCCAACCAAATGCATAAGCCGCGGGCGGCCGCAATTTTCCTTTATAATAATGAGAAAGAAATTCTGCTTTGTAAGTAGCCATATCAACATTTACCGGGCAATCACCTTTGCACCCTTTACATGAAAGACAAAGATCAAGCGAGCCTTTCACTTCCTTGCTTTTCCATCCATCGATTACATCGCCCTGCATCATTTCAAACAACATTCTTGCCCGGCCACGTGTGCTGTTATTTTCTTCTTTCGTCACCATATAACTGGGGCACATGGTGCCTCCTTCCTCTCTTCGACATTTACCCACACCTACACATCTAAGAGTAGCGTAATTGAAACTATTCTTATCATCGGGATATTTAAAATAAGTTGCCGGCTCCGGCGGATTAAAATCTGCGCCTAATCTCAGATCGTTCGTTTGTCCATATGTATCGATTATTTTCCCGGGATTCATTTTCCATTCCGGATCCCAGATCCTTTTGAACTCACGAAAAGCTTCAATCATTTCTTTGCCATACATAATTTCAAGCAGATCCCCTCTTGATTGCCCATCTCCATGTTCGCCTGAAATTGATCCGCCATATTGTGCTACAAGTTTTGCAGCTTCTTCTGTAAACTTTTTGTATTTCTTAATTCCTTCTTCAGAAAGAAGATCGAATGCAACCCTGCAATGGACACAACCTTGTCCAAAGTGACCATACAATGAAGGATTATAATCATACTTATGAAAAAGATCACGAAGGTCTTTTAAGTAATCGCCTATTTTGTCAGGCGGAGCAGCCGAGTCTTCCCAACCAGGAACAGTCATTGGCTTTCCGGGTACCCACGCTGTAGCTCCTAATCCGGATTCGCGAACTTCCCAAAGTTTTTGTTCCTGCTCTGCATCATCGAATAAACTCATACTCGGTGCGTTCTTTTTTTTCTTCAAATCATTCATCAATTGTTTTGCATGCTTATCGGATTCTTCCTTCGTGTCACCGCCAAATTCTACAAGCAACCATGCCTTCCCTTCGGGTAATAATGAAATGTCGTCCGTCTTCATTCCTTTTATTTTCATATACTCGATGAGTATTTCATCAAGTCCTTCCAAACCTATCGGTTTATGTTTCATAATAAAGGGAACTGCATGACCGGCCTCCGGCAGATCAGGATAGCCAAGCACCAATAATGATTTAGCTTTTGGTTTTGGCAACAGCTTCATGGTTGCATCAAGAATCGTAACCAGGGTATTTTCTGAACCAACTAGAGCTCTTGCTATGTTGCATCCTTTTTCAGGAAGTAATTCCGGTAAATTATAGCCGGATACTCTTCGTGGAATATTTGGAAATTTTGTTCTTATTAATTCTTCATATTTAGAAATAAAATTTTTAAGCTGACTAAATATTTCGCCTTTCCGTCCTCCTTCTTTTATGTATCGTTCCATTTCTTCAGGCGAAGTAGGACCAACTTTCATAACTAATCCATCATACGTTAGAATGGTAATATCTTCTACATTATCTGAAGTTCTCGCTCCATTACCTTCAAAAGCCGCCATGACAGAATGAATGCCACAGGAATTATTACCCAGCATTCCTCCAATGGTACAATGATTATGTGTGGCAGGGTCGGGACCAAATGTTAATCCTAATTTCTCTTCCGTTACCTTTTTCATATCATCCAGCACGATGCCCGGTTCCACTTTCACTGTTCTATTCTTCTTATCAAGGAATAGTACCTTGTTATAGTACTTGGACAAATCCATGACGACAGCAACATTACAGCATTGACCTGCAAGGCTTGTCCCGCCACCCCGCATCAAAATCGGGCTTTGAAATTTTTTACATATAGCAACAGCATTGATGATATCCAGGCGTGTGGCGGGAATTACAACTCCAATGGGAATTTGGCGATAATTCGATGCATCTGTTGAATAAAGCGCTTTACTGCCGCTGTCAAACCGAACTTCTCCTTTTATGATCTCTTGCAGTTCTCTTTCGAGGGAAACTACATTTACATTTTTTGAATAAGGTGTCTGAAAACGAAGATCGCCTTTGTGGTGAACAGGGTAATCTTTTTGTATTTGTTTTTTAATTTCCGGGTTTGCTAACATGATCTCAATTTTAAATTCTGAATTTTTCTGCGTCACTATGTTTAAACTCAATTCCCATTCCGGGCCTCGTAGGATCCGGTACAAGGCAACCATCTTCAGGCGGTGAAACGCCGTCAAACAACATTTTTTCAATTCTTACATGATCAAAAAAATATTCAGCAATAAAAAAGGAAGACAACGACAAAGCTGCATGCAAATGCACGGAAGGAGCACAGTGGGAAGAAAATGGAATTTGATTTGCTTCTGCTAAATAACCCGCCTTTAAAAAGCCACTGATACCACCACAACGCGTAGCATCGGCCTGCAACACATCAACTGCACCCGCATTCAACATTGAATGGAAATAAGGAAGATTGTATCCATATTCGCCCGCAGCAATATTTATTGAAAAGGGTGCATGCTCTTTTATAAAATTTAAGCCATGCAGATTGTCGGATGAAACAGGTTCTTCAAACCAGGTAACATGATATTGAGAAAACTGTTGCGCTAAATTCAATGCCTGTTTGACTGTATATGCACCGTTTGCATCCACAAAAATTTCTGTTTTTTCATCTATTGCATTCCTTGCAGCTTTTATTCTTTCAACATCCTTCGCAGGATCACTTCCAATTTTCATTTTTAAATGCCTGATACCTTTTTCCCGCCAATTGCAAAATTGTTGCTGTAGTTCCTTATCAGTGTAGTTTGTAAAACCACCACTGCCATACAATAGCATGTTATCTTTTGCCTTGCCTAATAATGCAAACAATGGAACATCAAATATTTTTGCTTTCAGATCCCACAGCGCATTATCAATTGCAGAAACCGCCATCATTGCAATACCACAAGTGCCATTGTTCCTGATATGATGAATGAGTGAATCAGTTATAGCGGGAATGTCTAATACGTTTTTATTTGCCAATAGCTTTTTTAAAGTATGGTCAATTAGAGATGCCGCAGAGGCATCACTGTAAGTGTAACCCACACCTGTTTTTCCACCCGCTTCAATTTCGACCAAAACCAAAGTTGTATGATCCCATTTTAAAGTGCCATCTGCTTCAGGCGTAGCAATAGGAATTTTATAAGCTGACGTTTTTACTTTCTGAATTCTTACTGAGTCAGCAAACGTTGTCGTGTCATCATAAATCCCCATTTCAAAATTTATAGTTCTTTTGTTCTACAGTACAATTCGTTAAAAAAAAATTTAAGATCCATCCTGCTGCAATATCTATTGCCTGAAAAATTTTTCTACAGCCTAAGAGCCGGGGAAATATTCGTCAACCACTTCCTTGTAAGTCTGTTTGATTATTTCACCTGCGTCCGAATCACCACCAAACAGAATTGAAGTAGTATAATCTTTCATTTGTTTGAATGTGATATGCGGAGGCATCGGTGGAACTGCGGGATCCGTTACTGCTTCAACAAGAACGGGTTTGTTAGCCGCAAATGCCTGGTCTAATCCGGAAGCAACATTATTCGGATCATCAATTTTTATTCCTTCAAAACCTAAGAGTTTTGCATACTCAGCGTATGGAAAATCCGGAAGATCCTGCGATCCATCAAATTTTGGATCGCCTGACATAATTCTTTGTTCCCAGCTTACCTGGTTTAAATCATGATTATTTAAAACAAGTATCATAAGCCGCGGATCTTTCCATCTCTTCCAGTATTTCGAAATCGTGATCATGCCGTTGATACCGATCATTTGCATAGCACCATCACCGATCAAACAAATGGGCATACGATCAGGAAAGGCAAATTTTGCCGCAATGGAATAGGGCATGCCCGGGCACATAGTCGCAAGATTGCCGGACAGAGTGGCCTTCATTCCTTTTCTTAATTTCAGATCTCTTGCAAACCATGAAGCTGTTGATCCTGAATCTGCAGAAAGAATGCAATTGTCGGGTAATCGTTTTGACAACTCCCAATAAACAAGCTGCGGATTGAGCGGCTTTGCCGCATGATGAGCTTTTGCATCAAGCACACGCCACCACCTGTCAATTTCTTTCTCCAGTTTTTTTCTCCAGTTTCTGTCTTCTTTTCTTTTTAATAAAGGAATCAGCATCTTCAACGTTTCTTTGCTATCTCCCTGCAAATGCACTTCCATTGGATAGCGAATGCCAAGCATCGTTGAATCAATATCTATCTGCACACCTCTTGCCTGTCCTTCCTTTGGCAAGTATTCAGAATAAGGAAAAGCCGATCCAACCATTAATAAAGTATCACACTCTGTCATAAGGTCCCAACTTGGTTTGGTTCCCAATAATCCGATGGCACCTGTCACATAAGGAAGATCGTCAGGCAATACGGCACGGCCGAGTAACGCTTTCGCAACGCCTGCTCCGAGCAGTTCCGCTACCTGCATAACTTCTTCCTGTGCGCCAAGAGCGCCGGCGCCAACAAGCATCGCTACTTTTTTACCTTCGTTCAAAACATTTGCAGCCCGTTGAACATCGGCTTCCACGGGTAGTATGCGTGGCGGATTATACCCTACACTCGAGTGAATCGTTCCATGTGCACGCTTCGGTTCATGATAGTCCATCTCCTGCAGATCATTTGGGAAAATAATGCAGCTTACTGTTCTTCTTCCCAAAGCACTTCTGATAGCCCGATCAACGAGATGACGTGCCTGTGAAGGTTCGCTTGCCATATGTACATAAGCTGCAACATCTTTATACAAACTAATGAGATCAACTTCCTGCTGATAGCTGCCACCTAATGCGGACCTTGCCTGCTGACCAACAATTGCCACTACAGGCTGATGATCCATTTTTGCATCGTACAAACCATTCAACAAGTGAATCGCCCCCGGCCCTGAAGTGGCCATACATACTCCCACCTCCCCGGTGAATTTTGCATGAGCACAAGCCATGAAGGCGGCCATCTCTTCATGCCGTGTCTGTATAAAATCGATTTTGCTTTCATTCTTTCTCATTGCACCCATCAGACCGCTTATTCCATCACCAGGAAAACCAAAAACTCTTTTTACTCCCCATTCAAGGAGACGTTCAACTACAAATTCAGCAACAGACTTTGCCATGTTTAATTTTTTTTAAAAATAAATGAATAACCGAACGAAAGAGATTGGCAGGCACGAGTAAAAGGACAAATATCAGACCATGCACAGTTATATCATAGAGCAATTGCGCAGATCGTTTGGCATGGCACTATTTTTAATGCACTGTATAGTAATAAGTTTTTTATTGATTGCGGTAACAGTGGTTAGTTACTCCGAACAGGAAGTATTGTGACGAAAATTTTCTACATAAGATGAAAAAAAACTTTTTTAAAAATAAAGTTGTGGCTATTACAGGTGCAACAGGTGGTGTGGGAAGAGTTACAGCATGGGAATTTGCAAAACAGGGTGCAAAAGTTGCATTGATTGCACGGGGAACACTTCAATTGAATGCCACTGTGGAGGAAGTAAAAAACTACGGAGGCGTTCCTCTCGCAATTGCTGCAGATGTAGCAGACGCCGCAGCCGTAGAAAAAGCAGCGGAAGAAATTGAAAACAAGTTAGGCCAAATCGATGTGTGGGTAAATAATGCAATGAATAGTGTATTCGCTTCTTTTAAAGACATCAAACCGGAAGAATTTAAAAGAGTGACGGAGGTCACTTACCTCGGACAAGTGTATGGAACTATGAGTGCTTTAAAAAGAATGTTGCAGAGAAACAAAGGAGCAATTATTTTGGTTGGTTCTGCGCTTGCTTATCGTGGTATTCCGTTACAATCCGCGTACTGTGGTTCCAAACATGGCATCCAGGGCTTTTATGATTCGCTGCGCTGTGAATTGCTTCATCAAAAATCCAGCATTAAAGTTTGCATGGTGCAGTTACCCGCTATGAATACAACGCAGTTTGGATGGGTGCTCAGCAGGCTGCCTAAAAAACCAAGACCGATGGGAAAAGTTTACCAGCCCGAAGTAGCAGCCAGGGCAATTGTTTTTGCTGCGCAGCACAATCGAAGAAGTGTGTGGGTAGGTTTTCCTACTTATAAAGCCATTATCGGGAATAAAATTGCGCCATGGTATGCTGATTGGGTTTTGTCACGCAATGGAATTAAAGGACAGCAAACTGATGAGCCCGAGGATCCAAACAGAAAAAATAATGTATGGCAACCGGTACCAGAAGACAGAGGACCCTATGGTGATTTTGAAAATATTGCAACCAACCATAGTTTCACTTTATGGGTAAGTATGAATAGAGCCTGGGTAAGAATTTGTTTATTGATAATAGCAGCGATGATTCTTTGGATTTGTATTTGGTGACATTAAGTGAGCATGATCCTGAAACCTAAATAATTGTTGATTTTATAAAATAAAAAATTATGTTCTCATTGGTTTTATTTTTATCGCTTGGTTTAGTTGTTTTTATTTTCTTAGTAGTTGTTCTAATAAAAACAAACAGAAAGAAAAAGCGATAGATGTTTACTCTTCTTCCTCACCGTGTATCTCACCCTTGTGCAAAGGTTCGGTTTGAGGAATAAATTCCCTGCCTTCTTTTGAATAGTCGTAGGGCCACCGATAAACTTCCGGAATTTCTCCTTCCCAATTACCATGACCAGGAACAATAGGAGTTGTCCATTCCAGTGTAGTAGCGCCCCATGGATTTTTACCCGTTATTTTTCTTCCTTTGAAAATGGAATAAAAAAAGTTAAATACAAATAATAGCTGAACTCCAAAGACTATAAAACTTACGGCAGTGATCATTTTATTAGTGTCGCCAAATTTGTTGAAGGTATGCCACGTTCCGAAATCGGGGTAACGCCTCGGAAGACCGGACAATCCTTCATAGTGCATGGGCCAGAAAATAAGGTAAGCGCCGATAAGAGTTATCCAAAAATGGATATACGCCATAGTATGATTCATTTTCCTGCCGAACATTTTAGGATACCAATGATAAATACCTGCAAACATTCCAAACATAGAAGCAACGCCCATCACCAGGTGAAAATGAGCAATGACAAAATAAGTATCATGCAGATAAATATCCAGTGTTGAGTTACCTAAAAAAATTCCTGTGAGGCCACCTGAAATAAATAAACTCACGAAGCCGATAGCAAACAACATCGCGGGAGTAAACCTTATATTTCCCCGAAACAAGGTGGTAATCCAGTTAAAAACTTTTACCGCAGACGGAACCGCTATCAACAATGTAAACAATACGAACACGGAACCGAGAAACGGATTCATTCCGCTTACAAACATGTGATGCGCCCATACTAAGAATGAAAGAGCCGTAATAGCAAACAAAGAACCAACCATAGCAGTATAACCAAAAATCGGTTTTCGTGAATTAACACTGATGATTTCGGATACCATACCGAAAGCCGGCATAATAACAATATAAACTTCGGGGTGTCCAAGGAACCAGAACAAATGCTGATACAATATAGCACTGCCACCCTGGTTCGCCAGTGCATGCCCATTTGTAAAAATTTCATTTAAATAAAAACTTGTGTGCAGATTGCGATCAAACATCAATAATACATAGGCGGATAATAATACAGGAAAAGTTAACACACCCATTACTGCGGTAAAAAAAAGACCCCATACGCTAAGAGGCATTCTTATCAATGTCATACCTTTTGTTCGCATATTGAGTATGGTGGTGATATAGTTGAGACCACCCATTGTGGTTGAGAGAATAAAAAAAACAAGACTAAACAACCAAAGATCCATTCCTGTTTTTGATCCCTCGTTCGCTTGACGCAAAGCACTTAATGGCGGATAAGTTTGCCAACCTGAATTTGCCGGACCGCTGCTGACAAAAAGTGATGACAACATGATAACACTGGCAATAAAAAAGAACCAGTATGAAAGCATATTTACAAATGGTGAAGCCATATCTCTCGCACCCACCTGCAGCGGTATAAGGAGATTAGCAAATGTTCCGCTCAAACCTGCTGTAAGCACAAAAAAAATCATCACTGTACCGTGAATGGTAACCAGTGAAAGATAGTACTCCGGTTGTATATGTCCTCCAGCAGCCCATTGTTTACCAAGAATGGTCTCTAATATTGGAAACGATTGATTGGGATAACCTAACTGCAAACGAAATAAAACGGAGAATAAACCGCCGATTATCGCCCAGATAATTCCCGTTATTAAAAATTGTCTGGAAATAATTTTATGATCCTGGCTAAAAATATATTTGGTGATAAAATTCTCATGATGCGTTTTTTCTTCTTGTGTAGAGCTAGCAACATAATCAATGGTCTCAGCATATTGTTTTGCCATATCTGCAGAATATTTAGGGAAATGTGATTTTCCAGTCACAGTTATAGTGCCAGCAAAAATTCTTGCAGAATGTCAGCCGGAAAAGCTACTTTATTCAAATCGCTTTTATAAACAATGATGATTTTTTTCTACATACGCGAAGCGAAGGAAAAAATTTTTTGATCAGTAGTAGGGATTGATCATGAAGTATACAATCACACCTGTGACGGCTACATAAAACCAGAGAGGCCAGGTGATCCTCACCAGTTTTTTGTGCTTATCAAATTCACCGATCAAAGCACGATAAGCAGTAAAGAGAACAAATGGCAACACAATTCCTGCGAGAGGAATATGAGTGCCGAGAATTACGTAGTAAATATATCTTGCTGAGCCTGCATTAAGCTTTTCTGTTGCGCTTAATACTCCGTCATGGTTTACATCGCCAAACCGTGCCTCACCGGCGAATAAGTGATGACAGATATAGCTTATTAAAAATAAAATGGAGAGAAACATTGCAGTAAGCATAATGCGCTTATGCAAAAAATATTTTTTATTTTTTACTGCAATTAATCCTGTTACTAACAGGATAGCGACAATCGAATTAATAACGGCATTTGCCTTCGCAAAAATATGCACGTTGAAGCCAAGGTTTGTGTGAAGGGTGAACCGACTCAGCGCTGATACCGCGACAAAAACTATAAGAGAAAACGTAATAATTAATACTACAGCCTTTCTGTCATTCTTTTTCCAGGTGGCAATTAGCATGATTTAGTGTTGTGCAAATTTCTTTCTGTAGAAGAACAAAAATAATCCAACAAGTAAAAAGGTAATCACCATCGACACAGTTATTATGGTGAATTGTCCTTGTAAAAAACCGTGGCTTTTCGGATCTTTTTCTAACGAAAGCAATACGATATCCTCGGACAAATGTGCAAGATCAGTAGAATCAAGACCATGATATAAAACAGGGTTTCCGAATTTATCATGTCTTGCTCTTTCTACTCCATTTTTATCGAGCAGCACAAACATGTCCGTATGAGGAAATGATGAATCAATACTTGGATCCTGTACACCCAAATGCATGTCCTTTAAAGAAAGATCATAAATAGTTTTTTTATCGCCCGTGAGCAACCACCAGTTTGAAGGATCGATCTGGAAGCGATCGGCCCATTTTTTCAAAGCAGCTACGGAATCATTTTCGGGATCGATACTGAAGGAAACAAATTGTACAAGTTGAGTTGTCCTTCCGTCTATGTCTACTGCTTTTTTAACCGAATTTTGCAATCGCTTCATATTTCGTGTCGTGTACGGACAAATAGAAGTGCAGTGAGTGAAAAAAAAGTCAGCCACAACGATTCTCCGATTTGAATCAGAAACATCTTTGAAGGATACTTTCTGTCCCAACTGGTTGGTTAACTGAAAATCGGAAATGTGATGCCAGAATGTATCCGTCACACGCTTGCCATTCTTGACAACAGAACTGACGCTATCATAAAACACAGGTTTCGGTATCGCCGCTTTGGGAAGAGAGTCGACGTAAAAAAAAGCAGCTAAGGGCACTATGAGTGCAATAATAATTGCGTATAGAGCTTTTTTGTTCAAATTAATTTTAGTTTAAAAAGAAAAACCACCGCAAAGGTGCGATGGTTTTGGTTTGTTATAGTAAATTTTGTGTAAAAATTATTCTTTGGCGCCAAATTTCTCAGGCTTAGTCTCACTGGATAGTTTGGCCTTTTCCAATCCTTGTTCTTTATAATACCTGTCATATTTATTCCTAAGGGTATTATATGAATGGCCATCGTAAATAAATGCGATAATAAACCAGATAAATAAAGTCAACGGCACTACAATAGTCATTATCATATTCCGGATCTCATCGCCCAAATGCATAAACACAGAAACGATATAATATGCTTTCGCGAGCGATAAGACAATGATCACCCCTTTTATTAAATGCATTCTTAACCCTTCAGGCAGATCAAGCGAATACAGAGTTAAACCAAGGCTTAACTCAACAACAGTAATGATCAGCAGTATCCAGAACACTTTCCATATTCGCTTCGTGCTGTCGGACGGTTCATGATCAATAGTAACTTCAGCTGATGAGTTTGTATGCTCCATCTTCCTAATCCATTTATATTTTTAAAATCAAATTAAATAAAAGCAAAGAAAAACAAAAACCCAAACCAAATCCACAAAATGCCAATATAATCCCGCTTTTTCAATCATAAGATAATGACCTCTTCTTTCAAATACACCCACCTTCGTCATTATAAGCATAATAGTATTAATCACTACTCCTGAAAAAACATGGAAACCATGAAAACCTGTGATCCCGAAAAAATATCCTCCAAAAGCAACGGGACCAGGCGTTGTTACGGGGTGACCATTGTGCATTAATCCGGGTACTTCAGGACCCCACGGATTATGGCGCATAGTTTGCCCCCATTCTTCAATTTTACCATTTACCAAAACAGGATGCGCCCCGGTAATAAGGTGATGCCATTCCCATGCCTGGCAGGATAAAAAACACAGACCTCCGACAACTGTCCATGCAAGCCATTTCACTACCGCATTTTTATTTCCATGATGACCTTCATGCACCGCAAGCACCATAGTAACGGAACTCATAATAAGAATGAACGTCATCAAACTCACAAACGCAAGAGGAAGATTGGCGTGCCCTGCACCGGGGAAAGCGCTGAAAACAGAACCCGGGTTAGGCCAGTAATTCTGGCTGAACCGAATGCTGCCGTACGAAATTAAAAATGCACCAAAGGTGAAGGAGTCACTCATTAAAAAATACCACATCATTAATTTTCCATACTCAACATTGAACGGGCTTTTACCGCCACTCCACCATTTCGTTTGATGGTGATGACTAACTACCGATGTCGCCATGTTTATTTTTAAGTTTTGTTTTGTTCCAACCTGCAATATTCACAATCTCTTCCACAATATCTTTTCTCGTGTTATCCCATCAAAATAAAAAATACAAGCAAATAAATCCAAAGAATATCTACAAAATGCCAGTACGTCGCCATCAATTCTACAGGCACACTGCTATAAAATTTTATTCTTCCAAAAAATGCTTTTATAAGCATTATTGTTAACACAACTACACCTCCCAATACATGCGCTGCATGAAGCCCGGCAATCACATATAAAAACTGTCCGCCGCCGGCAGAACCTTTGAATTGAATTCCGCTATCCCACAATTGCCGGAAGCCAAACCATTGCAAAATCACAAAAGTTACTCCCAGTAAAAATGTTGCTGTAACCAGGATACGGTAATAATTCATCTTCCTTTCCTTAAAAGATCTTACTGCCATTTGCATGACCAGGCTGCTTAATAAAATCGTTCCGGTAGAGTACCAGAAAATTTTAGGCATTTCAATCGACTGCCAACCTGCCTGGTTACTCTTTACAATGTATGCGCTGGTTAACCCGGCAAACATCATAACGATGCTCCCAATAGCCACCCACAAAGTAAATTTGTGGGGATGAATTCTTTTTCGCTGTTCTGTTTTTTCAACCACTATGTCCATCACACTTTATATTTTCAAAAAAAATTAAACTACTTTATCGGCCAATAGAGCCAGCAATACAATCGGCAAATAAATATAACTGCTGAACATTACTCTTCTTGCACTCGATACATTCATATTTAGATAAAGCTGAACACATTTCCACACCATAAATGCATTCGCCATTGATACAATAACCAGGCTCACGATGCCAGTCATCCCAACAAAATAGGGAATAACGCCAACCGGTATCAGCAACAAAGAATAAATAATAGTTTGTATCGCTGTATACTTAGTGGGTCCTGACTCATTGGGTAATAGTTTAAACCCGGCTCTCGCATAATCATTATGTGCAATCCATGCAATAGCCCAAAAGTGAGGGAACTGCCACATGAATTGCAACAAAAATAAAATCCATCCGCCACCAGCCAGGCTGTCGTTACCTGCCGCCCACCCGATGAGACAAGGTAAAGCCCCCGGTACTGCGCCCACAATTACCGAAACCGCACTTACTTTTTTTAGCGGTGTATAAACAAACGCATATAAAAACAAACTCAGTAAAGCTATACCTGCAGATAACCAGTTAAAGAAATTGCCAAGGAGAAAAATTCCCGATACACCTGTCACTACCGCAAAAAGCCATCCTTCCGTTGGTGCCATTCTTCCTGCAGCAATAGGTCGTTTGGCTGTACGTTTCATTACTGCATCCGTGTCTTTTTCTACAACCTGGTTTATTGCGTTTGCACTACCCGTCACTAACAGTCCCGCCACAAAAAATAAAATGATCATCTTCCAGTCATACGCAACAATTTTTGGCGCCAGCAAGTAACTGATCAAGCTGCTGAACACCACCATGATACTAAGAGATGGTTTTATAAGCTGAAAATAATCTTTCACCTTATTTATCAAAATCCTCTCCCCCTTGTACGTTTCAATAGCTACAAACTCTTTCATAATTTTTTACTCACTTAGTGATGACTCTCGTCTTTCCCAATCGGTTCAGTTTGTGGTATAAATTCTCTGCCATCTTTTCCATAGTCATATGCCCAGCGATGTACTTCAGGAATTTCACCTGTCCAGTTTCCATGACCGGGACGAATAGGCGTGGTCCATTCAAGCGTATTTGCACCCCACGGATTCTGATGTCTCACTTTTCTTCCTTTAAATACGGAATAGAAGAAATTAAACAGGAACATCAATTGCATAGCAAATACTATAATGGAAACAATTGTGATCATTTTTTCCAGGTCGCCAAATTTGTTGAAGTTGTGCCAACTACTCAGATCCAAATAACGACGGGGCACACCGGCTAAACCCTCATAGTGCATGGGCCAGAATATTAAATAAGCACCAACTATTGTTACCCAAAAATGAATGAATCCAAGTGTATTGTTGAGATAGCGCCCAAACATTTTCGGAAACCAATGATACACACCGGCAAACATTCCAAAGAATGATGCCACACCCATCACAATATGGAAATGCGCAACAACGAATTTTGTATCATGCAAATGAATATCGATCGTTGAGTTACCCAAAAAGATACCGGTTAATCCTCCGGAAATAAACAGGCTTACAAAACCAATTGAAAACAATGTGGCCGGGGTAAATCGAATATTACCTCGCCACAGAGTGGTAAGCCAGTTAAATACTTTTATCGCCGATGGCACCGCAATGAGCAGTGTCAGCAGTACAAAGACCGATCCGAGGAAAGGATTTAATCCGGTAACAAACATATGATGCGCCCACACTAAAAAGGCAAGCACTGTAATAGCAAACAATGAGCCCACCATGGCCATATATCCAAATATGGGTTTGCGTGAGTTTACGGCCAGCACTTCAGAAGCAATTCCCATAGACGGCAATATGATAATATATACTTCCGGATGTCCGAGGAACCAGAAGAGGTGTTGGTACAAAATTGCGCTGCCTCCTTCATTTGGTAAAGCCCGGCCCGTTTCCGAAACAAAAATATCGCTGAGATAAAAACTAGTTCCAAGATTACGGTCGAATAATAAAAGAATAAATCCTGAAAGCAATACAGGGAATGATAATACACCTAAGATGGCTGTAAAGAACAGTGCCCAAATTGTTAGCGGCAACCGCGTCATGCTCATACCCTTGGTACGCAGGTTCAAAATGGTGGAAATATAATTTAAACCGCCAAGCAGCGATGACACTACGAATAATGCCATAGCAAATAACCAGAGGTCAGTACCGAGCTTTGAACCTTCATTTGCATCCCGTAAAGCGCTTAAAGGTGCATACATTGTCCACCCGCCGCTTGCCGGTCCCGTGCTTACAAACAATGAAGAAAACATTACAACGCTCGCAGCAAAAAAGAACCAGTACGATAACATATTTAAAAACGGGGAGGCCATATCCCTTGCACCACACTGAAGGGGGATAAGAAGATTAGCAAACGTGCCGCTAAGACCCGCCGTAAGAACAAAGAACACAAGCACGGTACCGTGCATTGTTACTAATGCATAATAAAATTCCGGTTGAATCTGACCACCCTGTGCATAGTGTCCGAAAAAGGTTTCAAGAATTGGAAAAGTCTGGCCGGGAAATCCCAATTGCAAACGAAACAGAACCGAAAACAAACCCCCGATAATGGCCCATGCCATGCCGGTAATTAAAAATTGTTTGCCAATGGTTTTATGATCCTGGCTGAAAATATATTTAGTAATAAAGGTTTCTTTATGATGATGCACATGATGTTCATCGTGGTGTACCTCATGCGTCGTCACAATTTCTGATTCACCATGAAGGCTTGGGTCGTTACTCATAATTCTTTATTCTTTTATTTTAAAAAGAAATCTATCGCAAAATTATTTTTTCAAGTTTGCAGCTACAACTTTCGTTGAATCCGAAGATTGTGGTTTGGGGGGATTCGTTTCCGGATGTGCCGCCAGGTATTGTGGCTGCTTCGAAATGATCCACCTGTCAAACTCCTCCTGCGTTTCAACAACTATTATTCCCCGCATTCCAAAATGCCCTTTTCCGCACAATTGGTCACATGCTATTTCGTATACAAAATCGGGATCGCCTGTTTTTTCCGCCATTTGTCTTGTAGTGTATTTTGGAGTGAACCACATTGTAGTAGGTGTGCCCGGCACAGCATCCATTTTCATTCTGAACTGCGGCAATCCCACATCATGAATAACATCTTTTGATCCGATAATCAATTTTACAGGCCTGTTGACGACTATGTGCATTTCACTCGTAATTACATCATCATGATTGTAAGGATCATCCCATAATTGACCAAGCGGATTATTATTGGCCTGATCAATCGCCTTGTAATACTTTTTTCCGAACACTCCATCTTTACCAGGATATCTGAATTCCCATTTGAATTGACTCCCCGTCACTTCCACCTGCAAAGCATTCTGCGGAGCATCGCCGGTTATTTTAAACCAATAATAAATACCAAAACCAACCAGTACGGTAAGAGCAAGCGCCGGAATCACAGTCCAGATAACTTCAAGCTTATTGTTATGAGGATAATAGTACGCTTTGCGTTTATCAGATTCCTGGTATTTAAACGCAAACCAGAATAATAATATTTGAGTAATGAAAAAAACTACACCGGTTATCGCCAGCGTAATGTAAAGCATCGCATCAATTTTATCACCCTGCACCGAATCCGATTCGCCAAGTATCTTTCCTTTCAACCGCTCGTTGCAGTAATAAACCCCGATAAGGCCCACAATTAAAAACAACAATAGCAGGAATGCATTAATACGGTTTGTTTGCCTCCTGGCTTTTTCTTCACCACGCAACACTGCTACGTATTCACTTGCCTTTGCAATCTGAAAAGTGATTAAAAATCCAAATGCAAGGATGAGTATGATAAAAAAAGTCTGCATATCGTTTTCGTCTCTCGTTTTTTATTTATTCATTTCAAACTAAGCTAATGAAATAGCACCATTCATTGCTTTTTGTGTTTATGTATGATGTATGATACTCTCTTTAATAAACGGATGATTTTTTGGAATTAAAGGCACCTTGCTTAATGACCTTGCTGTTACAAACATGATCAATCCCACAAATCCAAGTCCAACTCCGAAATCCCACAGCATAAATGGCACCTCAGTCTGTCCCGTTACAGGATCTTTCATGACAGCCGGAAATACCATTTGATAAAGATCCAGCCAATGACCGAAGAGAATCAACACACACATAAACGTCATAGTGGTGTAGTTTCGTTTGGATCCGCGTTTCATTAAAATCAATATAGGTGCCACGAAATTTATAATGATGTTCAATAAAAAAATTCCGTAATAAGGACTCCGGTGTCCCATACTTCCAATCCTCGTAATAAAGTAAGTGGTTTCTTCCGGTTCATTACCATACCAAATCAGCATATATTGAGAAAACCACAAGTATGTCCAGAAAATTGAGAAGGCAAACATGAATTTTCCAAGGTCATGTAAGTGTTCCTCAGTGGTAAGTTCAAGATATCCTTTGTTCTTAAGATAAATAACAAAGATGGCTATCAGTGAACAACCCGCCACGAAAGTGCTGGCCCAGGTATACCAGCTATACATAGTGGAGTACCATTTTGCGTCAATGCTCATCAACCAAAGCCAGGGAATAGATGACATTACCGTCAGCGCAAAGAATACAATAAATAAGGCTGACCATACGGTATTCGTCCACATGTATCTTTTACCTTCTTCTACATTTAATGCGTCTTTATCGGTTTGGCGGGAGAGTTTGCGGATTTTAGCTCCTAACAAAGACCAGAGAAGTACCGTAACAAAAGTCCATACTGTAAAAAATGTTTTATTTAAAAAAGGTGATTTTATCTCCAGTTCGTGACTTTGTTTTACTTTATCAGGATCGGCCCATTGATAAATGATATGATTGTTTCCAAATACAAGCACCAGCATGATGATTATAGAAATAACTCCAATAACAGGCACAGCCGTTGAAATTGCTTCACTCACTCTTCTGAAACTTATTTGCCAGCCACCCCATGCAAGTGTGGTAGCACAAATGAAAAACATGACGGCATTTGTTACCAGCAGAAAATAAACACTGTTTTGTAAAAGGCTGGCCCAAAATCTTGCCTGTTCTCTTTCATCAGATTTTGCTCCGTGTGTAATAAACAAAATGATGATGGATAAAATACCAACTGCCATTAATCCCAGCGACCAGGCATTATATCTTTTTGGTATCACAAATTGTTCTTTCAGTGTCATATCGTTTAGCTTTTAGCTACAAGCTTTTTATTTTGTTTTAGCTGTACTGTCCGTTGAAGCAGTCGAAGCAGATGCTGATTTAGCAGCCGCCTGTTTTGCTTTTATATAATGTATGATCATCCACCGTTGGTCAGTGGTGATCTGCGACGCATAACTTCCCATAGCATTTTTTCCATAGGTAATGGAATAAAACATTTGTCCGTCAGGCATTGCCTCATATTTAGAATCTCCTACCAGGGTGGCAGGTTTTGATATAAACGGTCCATTTCCATTATCGTACAAAGGACCATTTCCATCCAGTTTCATTCCATGGCAAATAGCACAATTTACAAGGAACAATCTTTCAGCTTCTTTCATTTGATCACCTGTCAGAGATGGCAAAGGATTAGTAACCTGCTTCGAAGCAACATAATTAGTTGTATCACCAAATTTATCCATTGGCAAAGGAAACGGTAATTCCTCACCTCTTGCCATTGTACCATCAACAGGTTTTGATATGTAATAAATTTTACCCTCGCCCAATTGAGATGAGTCGGACGTAAACTTGGTAGAATCAAGTTGTGCATAGGTATCATAAGCCCGGCTATACATCATATCAGGCATATACACGTGGCCCGGATCCCGGCGAATGCCATCACAGCTGGTAGCAAGTACTCCGATCAAAACAATAAATGATATCCCAGGAAGTTTCTTTGTCATGTTAAGTAAATAAATTTTTTTATGCTACCGCCTCCGCTTCTTTTCTTCCAAATATTTTTGTGTCCTTGTCATATCGTCCCAGCCACCACCGTGTTTCCTTCCTGTCTATCTTTACATCTTTAGCACCCAGGCTTTCCAAAAATGAAACAGCTTCCGCTTCATTTGTTTTATCCGTGCATTCCAGGGCCATCACAAACAGGTCATCAGTGGAGCGGGGATTAAAATGATCTTTTTTTACAAACGGCGCCAGTTGACAGAGATAACAAAATGTCATTGTCATCCCGATTGCAGCAAACAGAACTGTTAACTCAAAAGTAATCGGTATCCATGCCGGCAAAGAAAAATGAGGCTTACCGCCGATATTTAATGGCCAGTCTGTCGTAAATATCCAGGAAATAAATCCGAGCGCAGTAGTTGTTCCGGTTATTCCATAAATAAATCCTGCAGTATCCAAACTGGTATCTTTAAGCCCCATGGCTTTGTCGAGACCATGAATGGGAAAAGGAGTGTATATATCATGGATCTTATATCCTGCCCGACGAACTTTTTTCACTGCAGGAAACAAGACCGCCTCTTCATCAAAACAACCCACAACAAATTTTTTAATTGCCATAATTTTCAGTTCAGAGTTATACGTTTAAAGTTATGCGCCAGGTAACCGCTGACTCATAACCTGTGACTACTTTATGCTCCGTGATCGTGAAGATGCTTTTCTGCAAATTCATCTGTTGATTCATGTTCTAATTCACCCATAGCATGTTTATAATTATCGCCGCTTCTTTTTAATATGTGCTTGACCTCTGCTGCCGCAACAACAGGGAAAAATTTTGCAAACAGGAAATACGCGGTAAAAAAGAAACCAACCGTTCCGAGGAAAAAGCCTACTTCCCAAATTGTGGGCCGATAGTAAGTGCTCCATGCAGAAGGCAAATAATCTCTATAAACAGAAGTAACAATAATTACAAATCGTTCGAACCACATTCCTACATTCACAAGAATACTCATGAAGAAAGTAACCAAAAGATTACGTCTCATCTTTTTGATCCAGAAAATCTGCGGCGACAAAACGTTACATCCCATCATAATAAAATAGCTCCATCCGTACGGGCTCGAAATATCAAGCCTGTTATGCATAAATGCAAAGCTTTCATATGAGTTTGCGCCATACCACGACATGAATAGCTCCGTCAAATAAGCGATACCAACAATCGAACCCGTCAACACGATAACCTTGTTCATTACCTCGATATGTTCAATGGTAATATATTCTTCGAGGTACAAAACTTTTCTCGACACTACTAACAAAGTTTGCACCATTGCGAAGCCTGAAAAGATAGCACCGGCAACAAAGTAAGGAGGGAAAATTGTTGTATGCCAACCCGGAACTACCGATGTAGCAAAGTCGAATGATACAATTGTATGAACAGAAAGTACCAAAGGTGTTGCAAGACCTGCTAAAACTAGGGCAAGTGTTTCAAAACGCTGCCAGTGTTTGGTAGAACCGGTCCATCCGAAAGAAGCAACTCCGTAAAAGAATTTTCTCCACTTCAGTTTTGCACGGTCACGAAGAGTAGCAAGATCGGGTAATAAACCACTATACCAGAATAATAGTGAAACGGTAAAGTAAGTTGAGATGGCAAATACATCCCATAACAAGGCAGAGTTAAAATTTGGCCATACAGGTCCACGGGTATTGGGATAAGGCATTACAAAAAACGCCATCCACACACGTCCCATGTGCCAGATAGGAAATTGTCCCGCACAAATTACTGCAAAGATGGTCATCGCTTCTGCTGCACGGTTTACTCCCGTTCTCCATCCTTGCCTGAACAATAATAAGATCGCGGAGATTAATGTACCGGCGTGACCAATTCCGATCCACCATACAAAGTTGGTGATATCCCAGCCCCAGCCAACTGTTTTATTTAAGTTCCATTGTCCCACCCCGTATATTACCTCGATGGTAACTGAAACAATTCCGAAAATCAGGAAAAGAACAGAAATAATAAAGCCAATCCACCATAAACGTGAGGGTCTTGTTTCCACCGGTCTGCAAATGTCTTCGGACACCGAATGATAATTTTTAGAGTCATCTACCAACGGAGGCCGTACCTGTGATTCGTATCGAATTAATGACATTTTCTGATTATAGTTTTTCGTTTATGGTTATTCTTTAACCTTCATGTTTCACTTCAATGACCTCGTCTGTATTTCTTATCCTTGCCAGGTAATTAATGTTAGGCAGGGTATGTACCTCTTCAATTACATAGAAAGTGCGAAGCTCATTTTCTTTTCTCATTTTTGCTATCCGACTTTCTTTATCATGAACATTTCCAAATACAATAGCATCTGTGGGACAAGCCTGCATACAGGCAGACTTTGCTTCGCCGTCCTTTAATACACGATCTTCTTTCTTTGCCGTCAGTTTTGCATCTTGTATTCGTTGAATGCAAAAAGAACATTTTTCCATTACCCCGCGGCTTCTTACCGTAACATCAGGATTCAATACCATCCTGGTAAGATCATCCATCATTTGTACTGTTACCACTTCATCCAGCTTACCAACAATTTTTTGATCCTGGTTATTGGGGAAACTATCTGATCCCGTGTAGTCGGCCCAGTTAAACCGACGCACTTTATAAGGACAGTTGTTTTCGCAATATCTTGTACCGATGCACCTGTTATAGATCATTTGATTTATCCCCTCAACGCTGTGATTGGTGGCTGATACCGGGCACACATTTTCGCAAGGTGCATTATCACACTGCTGGCATAGCATCGGCTGAAAGACTACAGCAGTAAGCTCATCAGGATTTTTTTCATCTGTTACAAAATACCTGTCTATACGCAACCAATGCATATCGTGATACCGGATAACTTCGCTTTTTCCAACAACAGGAACATTATTTTCTGCGTGACATGCAATCACACACGCACTACAACCAATACAACTGTTCATGTCAATGGTCATTCCCCATTTAAGGCCGGGCTGATCATGATCAGGATATATTGTTCCTTCCTTACGATAGTCACCACTAATGGGTGCATATTCCTTTCTTAAATCCTCCCTGAACTCTTTATATTGGTTTGGATATTTTTTAAACGTTGCCAGTGTCGTTTCCCTCACTACTTCCACACGGCCTTCGTAAGTATTATGTATCTGCATCTGGGCGATCTTATATGAATCGCCGGTTTTTGAAACGGTTACATCAGGTGTATAATAAAGAGTATTGGTGCCATTGAACGTTGCGAAAGGATATACATTTTGTCCAACACCTTCGGCTGCTTTTCCTAAATTTTCTGTTCTTCCATATCCTACTGCCACCGCAATCGTATTCGCATTCATTCCGGGAAATACAAGCACCGGAATTTCATTTCTTTATTACCTGCTTTTATACTGATTACCGGTTTTGATGGATAATATTCATAATCCTCACTTTCATAATCAATACCCAATTCTTTTGCTTTTGCAGTAGAGATAATCGCATAATTATCCCAGCTTGCTTTTGAAACAGGATCAGGCATTTCCTGCAACCATGGATTGTTGGACTGTCTGCCGGTTGCCAATCGAAACTTTTTGGTATAATACCAATTCATCCTTGCCGCCTTTTTTACCAGCATTGATAGCTGAAGCTGAAGCAGCCACAGAACCACCATTAAACGAACCGGCAGAAGTAGCGGCTGACGTTGATTCAATCACTCCATTTTGAAGAGCATTATCAAATGCATCGTCAGAACCAAGTTTATTTGTCCAGTAATTTTTAAAATATGTTTCGTAATCAGGAGTTGTACTTCCACTCCATTTTAGTAATGACGTTTGAAAATATCGTGTTTTGAAAAAAGGGATAGATAGTCGGCTGAATAAAACTGGTGTATCCTGCTTTTGGTTCAGCATCACCCCAGCTTTCCAAATAATGATGATGAGGAACAAGGAATTGGCAGAGTTCAGTAGTTTCATCCATTTTTTCTGTAAATGAAACGCTGAGCTTTACTGACTTCATTGCATTTTTAAAACCATTGGCGTCTACATAATCATAAGCCGGGTTAGCGCCATAAATTAATAATGCTCCTGCTTTTCCACCCTGCATCATAGCAACCAGGTCAGTCATATCCTTATCAAAACCCTGGCGGTAATTTAAAGAAGAAGACCAATCAATTGTTTTTCCGTAAGCCCCTATTGCATTGATTGATGGCATTGACAATTGATCTGAACATTTGCATCATTGCTTCCGCTGACAACAAGTGCAGTGCCATTATTATGTTTTCAGATCAGCAGCCACTTTGTTTATTGACTGTTGAAGTTTACCATCAAGTTGAGGTGCAGAAACACTTCCTCCCAAAGCTGCATAAAGTGCTAAGGCTACAGCACCTGTCTTCGGAAGGACGATGAGTGAAACGTTCATCTGCATTGGCCCCCGTCATGCTCAGATAACTTTCAAACTGGTAATGTCTGTTCATGGTTGGGTTCTTCTCCTCGATCTTGCGACCGTTTGAATAACCACGGGCAAATTCAACAGGGCTTAACCATGTTCCCAGAAAATCGGCACCAAGGCTTACAATAACTTTTGCAGCCTGGAAATTATATGATGGAATGGCCCTGTTTCCGAAACCTGATTCATTTGCCAGCAACATACCACTGTAGGAAACAGCATCATATTGTACGTGCTTGCTACCGGGGTACTTTGCAAGAAAATCAGTAACTATTTGTTTGGTAGTTGGAGAAGTAACAGTACTTGTGAGTAACACAACAGGTAAACCATTCAGGCCTGCCATAGCATCACTCACCATTTTATCCAGCTGGTCAAAAGTGGGAATCTCTTCAAACTTATCGTTTACTTTTCTTTTAGGATGCGGTAAACGATACATGTCATAAAGGTCAAGAACAGATGCCTGAACTCTTGGAGAAGTACCTCCCTTTGTGAAAGAGCAAAGATCATTTCCTTCAATCTTGATAGGACGACCGTCTCGAACTTTTGCAACTACAGGAACCACATCGCCATCCTGAACATACGTAGTGGCATAATATTTTGGAACACCGGGAAAAACATCTGCAGGTTTATTGGCAAAAGGAACTACTTTGCGTGAAGGAATTTTACAACTTGCTGCAAGTGCCGCTGCAGCTGTACTGAAACCAAGATATTTTAAAAAATCACGCCGTGGAGTAGTGGCATCCATTAATTTGCCATCAATATCTCCAAAAGGCAATTCTTCGATGAATTCATTTTCAGTTAGTTTCTTAACAGCTTCTTCATTATTTATTTCCCCGAATCTTTGCCAAATTTTTTTTCCCATATCCTGTGTTCCCTGAAAGGAATTTTGTTTTTGTTGATCAGATCAGAAACGGTATGCAACCAACAGATAATGCTGTTGACTGTACTCTTAATATTATTAGTCTGTTTAAAAAATCAAAGAATAAAGAACTTCGGTCAACAAATTAATAATGACATTTCTGGCAATCGGTGCCACCAATATCTTTCACTGTAATACTATCCATTTTTCCGGCCTTAAAATCATTATGGAATTTTTCGTAAATACTATAAAATTTATTGCCGGTGCTATCCGTATAATCGAAATCAACTTTTGTATGTACGATGACAATTCACACACCAGCTCATGCTCAGTTGTGCAAATTGTTTTACTTCCATCATTTCAGTAATGGATCCATGACACGTCTGGCATTGTACCTTGCCTGCCCGCACATGCTGCGCATGGCTGAAATAAACATAATCAGGGAGGTTATGAATTTTCACCCATTCAATAGGTTTTGCCATTGAAGGTTCCCATTTAGTTGCATTGGCAGGATCAAAGCCTGCATATTTATATAGTTTTTGAATTTCAGCCGTGCCATCTACCTCGTTGCCGTCTGCATCATAAAGCACGGGGCCTTTTTCATAACTCTGAATAGTCTTGTGGCAGTTCATGCAAACATTCACAGAAGGAACGGCCGCATGTCTGCTCTCCCATGCATTACCGTGACAGTATAAGCAGCTTATCTGGTTTATTCCCGCATGTACTTTGTGAGCGAAATAAATGGGTTGTTTGGGTTCATAAGATTCCTGGCGACCCAAACCGATCGCGCCCTTGGTAAGAAAATATCCGCCCAATACAAAAAGTATAATGGTCACAAGTGCTATATATACTTTGTTTCTGTAAAAGGCAACAGGTTCTGGACGAAGAATATCTTCACGATCATCAGAAAGTTTTTTCAGGTTACTGTTTACCTGCATCAATATCAGGGCAATGATTGCCATGATCAGGGAAATGATCCCGAATATGATCCAGGTTTTATTTTCGGTAGAAGGCCCAATTGGTTGTTGGGGATTTTTTGGATTACTTGGCCCTTCAGTAGCAGCTTTATTTACATAGTCAATAATGGCATCTATCTGTTGGGTTGACAGGTCGGGAAAATGCGTCATTTGCACACCGTAGGTCTGTCGCAGATCTTTAGCGTAAGCATTTTTAGCAAGAAAAGCATCCGAATTGTGTACCCATTGATAAACATTATTGCGATCAGCCCAGGGACATCTTCCTGGAAATTAGCCAACGGAGGTCCGATTACTTTTTTAAAAACTGAATGGCAGGCTGCGCAATTTTGTTGAAAAAGCTGTTGCCCATTCTGAGCGGAAACTTCTGCAAAAGAAAATAAAGTAAGAACAAAAACTATCAGTACAATTTTCCTGTTGATTGGGTTACATGGAATCATAGTCTCGGTTAACTAAAAGTGTGGATAAATCTCCAGTTGGCTGCAAAAATAAGTCAGTAGGGTTATAAAAAAACATTGATTTTAAAATTTTTTTGAGGGCCTAACCCATCTGCATTTCAAATAATTATTTAAAATATTTTTTATTTGCATTGTTTATACGGTAGACTTAGCAAACAATTTTTTGAAATGTTTAAAATTAAATTTTCGAACTTTATTTCAGAGATATTCAGGTCATGATTATTGTATCATATTATATATAAATGTCGGTTAACATAGCCATTTTCGCATCAGGGGCGGGATCAAACGCACGGAAAATTATTGATCATTTCAGAAATTCTAACCTTGCAAAAGTGGCGTTAATCGTTTGCAATAAGCCAAACGCCGGTGTTCTGGAAATTGCAAAAAAAGAAGAGATCCCTTTTTTGATTATCGACAAAGAAAAATTTTTCAGCGGAAATGCTTATGTGGATGAGCTCGCAGAAAAAAAAATAAACTTCATTGTCTTAGCCGGCTTTTTATGGAAAATACCTCAATTATTAATAAGCGCTTATCCGAGGCGAATAGTAAATATTCATCCTGCCTTATTGCCAAAGTATGGAGGCAAGGGTATGTACGGCCAAAATGTACATGAAGCGGTGATCGCAGGAAAGGAACAGGAAAGCGGTATTACCATACATTATGTAGATGAGCAGTATGACAATGGCGATATTATATTACAGGTAAAGTGCCCCTTACTTGAGAATGACACTTCTGAATCTCTTGCCAATCGTATTCATGCATTGGAGCATGGAAATTATCCTCTTATTGTAGAAGATTTGGTAAAGAAACTGGATAAATAAGTCAATAAATCATACAACTGATGAAGTATCCATTGCCTTATTTTGACTTGTGTTGGTGCACATCTTGCTTTACTGACACGACTTTAGATTACCATTTGCATTTTGTTTGTTTACTTGCAGGTCAATTTTGATGTTTGAATAAAAGAACCCTTCATATTTGCCTGTTTTTTGCTTTTTTGTTTTGTGTTGTGTCATCCCACGCTTATGCGCAATACAAGGTACGGGGAACAGTATATGATAGCTCACGGTCTTATCCCCTTGAAGCGGTAACAGTATTGAGCACCGCCGGTAAAGGCGCTCTCACTGACATCAATGGCAATTATCAAATAGACGTAGGCGAAAAGGACTCCATCTGGTTTTCTTATCTCGGCAAAGCAACGATTAAATATCCCGTGTTAAAAATGCTGGATCCTTTACGCTTCGACATTTCACTCCGTATTAATGTCACCGTTTTAAGAAATGTGACAGTGACACCAAGAAACTACCGTCTGGATTCCATTCAAAATAGGATAGATTATGCAAAAATCTTTAACTACGAACGACCAAAACTGAAACCAACCTTAGGCGGAGGACCCGGTGGTGTCGGCGTAGGTTTTGATCTTGACGAGATTGTAAGAATGTTTCAGTTTCGAAAAAACAAAAATATGCTGATGGCTCAGCAAAGATTGTTGCAACAAGAAAGAGATAAATTCATTGATCATCGCTTTAGCAAACAATTAGTGAAAAGACTCACCGCACTTACAGGCGAAAAACTTGACAGCTTCATGGTCATCTACCGGCCCCCTTACGAATTCACTCTCATTACTTCTGATTACGATTTTCAATCTTATATAAAAAAATGCTTCGATGACTTCACCTCGGGAGAAGCAAAAAAGGAAAAGACGTTTTGATTAATTTGATCCAAAGAAATATTCGATCTTGAATTAAATGGTAACTTTCTATACCAATTAGTCAAATTGCTATGAGAAAGTTTTTAACCGGCCGATGTACTTTGCACCAGTACATGTTTTACCTTTCAAAAAACATTTTCAAATGAAATATTTCAGAACCCTCATTACAATAATTTTCCTTTTATACACTAGTTTTTTTGCTGCCGCTCAGTTACCGGGTAGCAACAAAACGGTAACTCCGCTAAAAAATGCCAGTTTCTCCGTATTGACGGAAGCATCGCCTGAGTCAGTTGGGATGTCAGCCAGCAGACTTACAAGAATCGATAGTGTGTTTAAAGAATATGCAGATAAAAAATGGATTGCCGGAGCTACAGTATTGATTGCAAGAAATGGAAAGATCGTTTATTACAAAGGGCTTGGTTATGATGACATCGATAAAAAAACCTTGATGAAAAAAGATGAGATATGCCGCATTGCTTCGCAGAGCAAAGCCATTACATCTGTGGCTGTGATGATGTTGTACGAAGAAGGAAAACTTTTGTTAACTGATCCCATAAGCAAATATATTCCGGAATTTAAAAATCCAAAAGTGCTGGATAAATTTAACCCGGCAGATACTACTTATACAACTGTGCCGGCGAAAAGAGAAGTTACAATTCATGACCTGCTTACACATACTTCCGGAATTGATTATGCGCAAATAGGATCCAAAGAATCGAATGCTATTTATTATAAAGCAGGTGTACCCGGTGGTCTTGGTGTTCCTGATATGGTTTTAGCAGGTAAAATGAAAATTCTTGGCGGACTTCCCCTTATGCATCAGCCGGGAGAAAAATGGACCTATGGTTTGAATATGGATGTGTTGGGTTATTTGATTGAAGTGGTAAGTGGCATGAGCCTCGACGAATTTTTCAGAAAAAAGATCTTTGAGCCACTTGGAATGAAAAACACTTATTTTTATTTACCAAAAGAAAAAAGAAATCGCGTCGCTACATTGTATACAGAAGATTCAACAGGTCATCTTGAAAAAGCCGGGAAAACATATTCCCTGAATGGAACGATGTATACAAACTACCCAGCTATGGATGGAAAGTATTATTCAGGTGGTGCCGGGTTGTCCTCCACCGCATATGACTACAGTATTTTTATGCAGATGTTATTGAACGGCGGCGAATACAATGGCAAAAGAATTTTAAGTCCTGCTTCGATACGAATGATGACAACAAACCAAATCGGCAATATAAATTTCGGCGATGATAATTTCGGTTTGGGCTTTGGCATTTTTACAGATAAAAGCGCAGCCAAAAGTCCGCCTTCCGCAGGCACGTTTTATTGGGGAGGGTTTTTCAGTTCATCATACTGGATCGATCCGAAAGAAAAAATGGTAGCTCAGCTTTTCCTCCAGCAATATCCCAACAGTCATGGAGAAATTCACGAAAAATTCAAGGCTTTGGTTTACGGCGCTATAAATGATTGAAAGTTTTTGTACTTCTCATTCCACAAATAATATCGAATGGCCAACCAATTGCATAGTGAGTTAAAAAAAGAATTTCAACTTGAGAGAATGATACTTTTCAGCGATGCAGTTTTTGCGATTGCTATTACCTTATTGGTAATTGAAATAAAAATACCGGATAAAGAGTCTTTGATTGCACATGGAGGGATATCTGATAATGCAATTTTGAATTCTCTTGGGCATTTAATACCAAAATTTGTTGGCTTTTTGATCAGTTTTATGCTTATTGGCCTTTATTGGACAATTCATCATCGCATGTTTGGTTTCGTTACCAGTTACGATCGAAAACTTTTATTTCTCAATCTTCTTTTTCTTTTTTTCATTGCTTTAATGCCATTTAGTACCGGCTTTTATAGTGAGTATGCCGGCAGTGAGCTTTTTGAAAAACAGTTAAAGGTTCCCATGACTTTTTATGTATCGAATTATTGCTGTGCAGGATTTATAAATTATTTTATGTGGCGCCGAATTGGGAACCCAAAACATAAGCTGGCAGAGCCACCAATAGACCCGATGATTCTTAAACTGGCTTATGCAAGATCATTACTGGTTCCACTTATTTTTTTGCTGATGTTACCTATTGCCTATCTTACAAATGTTCTTTTTGCTGTTTGGGCTCCGATGCTGATTCCCATCTTTATACGTATCGCTAAAAAAAGAATCAAAAAAAAATATACAAACACTTCCAACTAAAATATTTTTTATGAAAAAGATTTTTCTTTTCGTATTTGTCAGCATATCATTAAAACTGTTTTCGCAGGCAGATTCTATTCCATCGTTTGTAACAGACAGTTTAGACAGTTATGTAACAAGGGCTTTAACAGACTGGCAAATTCCCGGCGTCGCTGTTTGCATTGTAAAAGATGGAAAAGTTGTAGTGATGAAAGGATATGGTATGAAAGATTATGATACGAAAGAAAAAGTGGATGAAAACACTTTATTTATGATCGGCAGTAACACAAAAGCATTTACCGCTACAGCCCTGGCTATGCTGGATGCTGATAAAAAACTTTCATTGGATGATAAGGTGACGAAATGGATTCCTGAATTTAAACTTGATAATAAAGCCGCGGGCGAGCAGGCTATTATCCGTGATCTCCTTTGTCATCGGATTGGCTTCAGAACGTTCCAGGGAGATTTTACATACTGGACAAGCAACCTTACAAGAGATGAAGTAATTGAAAAGATGAGTCATATTAAAGCGACTTATCCTTTCCGGACAACATGGGGCTATACAAATGCAGCTTTTCTTACAGCCGGACAAATAATTCCCAAAGCAACTGGTATGCAATGGGAAGATTTTATCAAAGCAAAAATCTTTGACCCGCTTGAAATGAAAAATACGTTGGCATTGAGCAAAGATTTTCCAAACGCTCCCAACAAATGTTCGCCATATACGATGTCTGATGGTAAATTGGTAAAAATTCCTTTTTGCTACATAGATAATCTTGCACCAGCCGGTAGCATTGGTTCTTCGGTAAACGATATGAGCCATTGGGTGATTATGCAATTGGCTAACGGCAAGTACAATAGTGAGCAAATTGTTCCGGCGTCAGCTATTGCACAGACAAGATTACCGCATTCTATTTTAGGCAATGGCAGAGTGCTGTTTAATGAAGGCCATTTTTCATTGTATGGTCTCGGTTGGTTTCTGCAGGAATATTGCGGAAGAGAAATTGTCTCGCACACTGGCGGAGTCAATGGCTTTGTTACCAGCGTAACATTAATACCTGAAGAAAAACTCGGCATTATTGTTTTTACAAACACCGACCAGAATTCATTTTACGAAGCATTGAAATGGGAGATCATGGATGCTTACCTCGGCAAACCATATCGCAACTACAGTAAACTATATCTTGGTTTTTATAAACAACAATTTGATGCGGAAGAGAAAAAAGATAACATGTTGAAAGATTCCGCCGCCATGCATTTAAAAACCGATCTGCCTTTAACTGCTTACACCGGAAACTATTTTAATGATGTATATGGTAATATGAATGTGGTATTGGAAAATGGAGAATTAAAAATGAAATTCTCCCATCATCCCAATATGTATGCAAAACTTGAATCGCTTGGTGGCGATCGTTTTTATGCAACCTTTACTGACCCCGAATTCAGCAAAGCTGTATTTCCCTTTCACATAGAAAATGGAAAAGTAAAATCTGTCACTGTTAAGGTTGCTGATTTTGTGGAGTATAATCCGTATGAATTTGAAAAGAAAAATTAAGAAGCATGGAAGTCCATCACCATCCTAAGCTTGAGCACGGTAAAAGAATTAAAGAATATTTCCTTGAATTCATCATGATCTTTCTTGCAGTAGTACTTGGCTTTTTTGCAGAAAGCATAAGAGAGAAAATAAAAGACAACACTAAGGAGAAAGAATACATTCAAAGCCTTGTTCAAAATTTACAGGATGATACCACAAAAATGCATGCTGCAATTGAAGAAAATCTGTATAAAGTTGAAAAATTGAAAAATCTAATGTCATTGTCTTCCTCAAATATGTCTAAAGACGCAAACCGGAAGCTATTATACGATTATTGCAGTGGTACAATGGGGTATTATTCCGTTTTCAAAAGTAATGATGCAACGATGCTTCAGCTAAAAAATGATGGATTACGTCTGATGCACAAAGACCATGTGGCAGATAGCATTGCTAAATATGACAATGAAGTAAAAATTATTTACGCTGCAGAAGATTTATATACCACTGCAATAGAGAAAGGGATGACGACCACACGGGAAGTATTAAACTACACGATATATTATGACTCATCCTTTTATAAGGACGATCATCTGACTAATAAACCGACGCCTCTTATATCTGATGATCCGGCAAAACTCAGGCAATTGTTTAATAATGTGGATTTTGAAATAGGAAGCACAAATAATTATATTAATAATTTACAATTAAGGCTGCCATTTACAATACGACTGATCAAATTTCTAAAGAAAGAATACAGAATTAAATAATACTTTTTATGGATCAAACAACTCTTGGAATCGGCACTCGTCTTCAGCACACATTGCATGGGCCGGGTGTGATTGTTGGCATAAGGTATGCGACTTATTTGATATCATTCATCAACCATGGAATAAAAGAAATTGATAAAAACGATCCGAACCTCGATGAAATTATTCCTGAAAATGTAACAGAAGAAATAGAAACACATTCAGAAGTGGAAAAATCATTATTGAAAATTCTGCGACTTTGGGGAGGAGTAACTGAAATCGTTCCGCTTGGTGATCGCTGGAAAAATGGAATGATGCTTTTACAACCCGCTGATAAAACCCAAAAGCCAAAAGAGATTCCCGTTGATGTTTTTTTCCATAAGATTGTTATGCTTCGTGACAGGCTGAGAGTGCTGGAACAAAATATTAATTCAAATAAACAACTTAGCGATGAAGACAAAGTAAATCTTCAGCAATACATAACAAGAATTTATGGTTCGCTTACAACCTTCAATGTGCTTTTTAAAAATAAAGAACATTGGTTTGTGGGTGAAAAGGGAAGCAAAGAAGAATAAATTTTTAAATTATGTTGTTGCCTGTTCATCCTGAAAATCCGCAGCCGCGACAAATAAAGACCATAGCTGAAATTCTTTTAAAAGGGGGTATTATCATTTATCCTACTGACACAATATACGGTTTGGGTTGTGACATTTTTCAACATAAAGCCATTGAGAAAATTTGCCGTATAAAAAAAATTGATCCGTTAAGGGCACAGCTTTCATTTATCTGTTATGATCTTAGTCATCTGAGTGATTTTTCAAAACAGCTTTCCCGCCCTACTTATCGTTTGCTAAAAGAATATTTGCCGGGTCCCTATACATTTATCTTGCCGGCCAGCAAACAAGTGCCTAAAATTTTACAAAGCAAAAAAGAAACAATCGGCCTTCGGATACCGAGCAACAATATTGCAAGAGCTATCGTCAAAGAGTTAGGCCATCCTATTCTAAGTGCATCCTTTCCCGGAAACGAAATAGAAGATTATACCGATCCCGAAATTATGCACGAGAATTTTAGAAATGAAGTTGACATAGTCGTGGATGGTGGTATTGGTGGCACGGTTCCATCAACGATCATTGATTGCACAAAAGATGAACCTGTTTTGATCAGGCAGGGAAGCGGAAAATGGGAGGAAGAGTAATCAAAAAAATTATTGAATTTTAAACCAAAAGTGCCTCCTTTCGGAAGCACTATTTTAACCTTCAACCACTACATTCCTGCGATATATGTTGAAGGATAGAATTAGATTACACGCCGACGATCATTATGAGCGAAATGACGAAATTCATGACGATGATGCTTTCTCATCATGGCCAGTCTTCTGCGTTCTCTTTGGTTCACAAAGCCATCACGATGAGCTTTTCTGCGAGCTATCCGGTAACGAAACTCATCATGATGTAAACGTTTCTTTTCAAAATGTGTGATTTCTCCACGGTGATAACTTCGCATTTCTTTATGATGGCGGGGATGATCACTTTCCTTTGATTGTGCTGATGCACTTACTGCAAGCACGCTAAAAATTAATCCTAAGAAGAATATCTTTTTCATGAGTAAAATTTTTTGATTAACAATAAAATTCAAGGATGAGACGAGATTCTGTGTTAAGAACCAAGTGATTTTTTAATTTTTTACCTTTATGTTTTAGGCGGCTTTATGTCAGCCTGTTTAGGGCGGTCTATTAATGACCGCTCTAATTTTTTATCAGTTCTTCTTTTGCATTCTCCACTTGCTCTGGTTTCATTAAATAATTTTTATCAAAATGTTTATCTGTTTTGTAAAGTGTAAAAATCATTTCCAATAATTTTCTTTGAACAGCTACTGCTCCTTTCATCTTTATTCCGTGCCTGGATACTATTCTTGAAAAAATGGCTTTAAATCGTTCATTGTGTCTGATGGCTGACAGCGCAGGCAAATGCATAGCCTTTCTTAAATACTTATTGCCTTTCTTGGATATTCGCGGCTTCCCTTTTACTGAAGTACCGGATTGTTTTTCGATTACATCAAAGCCGGCATAGCTTGATAGTTGCCGCCTGTTTCTGATCAGATCAAAGCCATCGGTTTCAGCCAGTACAATGGCTGCTGTTAATAGTCCCACACCTGGCAAGGAGCAGATAATTACAACTATTTTCTGAAGCTCACTATCCTGCGCTATCATTGCTGCTATCTCTTTCATAATTTCTTTTTCCTGCTTGTCAAGCATTTTAATGCGATCCTTTATTCTTTTTAAACTGCTTTTATTGGGATAAGCTTCCGAGAGTTCGGCATGCAGTTGATTTTTCACCATCGTCCTTTCCTCAACAAGCTGGTCCCGCTCACGAGTAAGTTGTCGCAGCCTTCTATAAACTTCTTTAGGTTTTTTCCATCTGTCCATCTTTCTTTCTAATCCAAACATTGCAATAGCTTGTGAAGCGCTATTGTCAGTAACCGTTTTTACATCCAAAGTGCGCATGTAATTACTGATCTTATTGGGCAGCACAATGCTTACCTCATAGCTTTTTTCTTCCAGATAATAGGCCAATGCCTCATGATACACCCCGGTGGCTTCCATTACAAAACGTACCATCATCTGCTGGTCAGTTTGTTTTTTTACCCACAACACTAATGCTTCCATTCCCTTTTCAGTATTAGCAAATGTTTTATTTGCGTAGAGTTCAGGTGACCAATCATCATACATACGACCCAGGCATACGACCAACTCTCTTTGGGCTACATCAATACCTGCAACTTGCTTGACAATCTTTTTCATACCAATAAAGTTTTAAAAATGAAAAAGTGAAAATCTCCCTTCGTTTGGTCTCCTGGTGGGATATTCTGGATGTACCGCTTTTGCTATACTCCTTACATTCTGTTCAAACTCGAAGAGATAAAAAAGAATGAGGCCATATCTCGTCGACAGCATACTTTATTTGTTGCTTAGTCCCCTTTAGCTCTCATTCTTTTTCACTTTTTTAAATCTGATATTATCAGATCAAATCTATTGGTATCTTAACCTCGATCTTAAAAAAATTTTCAATTAATTTGTAAACATAGGAGACCCCTGAATCAAGGTTTAATACGCTAAGGAATGTTTAACAAGCCAGGAGAAGAATAGGGAATGATCTCTTACTTCTTTAACAAATTGTTCTATGCGTTTTCAAACAATTCCAATTGTACAGACTTAATATCAAAGCTCTTCCTATGATACTTACATAGTCCAAATTCTTCGATCGCCCTGCAATGTTCTTTGGTAGCGTAACCTTTATTGGTGTACCAGCCGTAGTAAGAATATTCCTGGTGCAGTTGCCGCATATAATCATCACGGTAAGTTTTAGCAAGTATGCTGGCCGCGGCGATCGCAGAAAATTTTTCATCTCCCTGGATAATGCATTGGTGTGGAATACTTCTATACTTGTTAAAACGATTTCCGTCTATCAATAACAATTGAGGTTCTTGTTGTAAATTTTCTAACGCCAGGTGCATTGCTTTGAAAGAGGCATTGAGAATGTTTATTACATCGATCTCGTCATTGTCCACACTTGCAACGGCAAAAGCAATTGCCCGCTTTTCAATGTATTTTCGGAGCTTATATCTGTTTGCTTCAGCTACCTGTTTTGAATCATTTAAAAGACGATGATAAAATTTTGGAGGTAAAATAACAGCGGCAGCGAACACAGGTCCTGCCAGGCAACCACGTCCTGCTTCGTCACATCCGGCTTCTATCAATTCTTTCTGAAATCTGAGTTTTAACAAAGCAGTGGTTTAAAAAATCAGGGTATCAATTTGTACCCGGCGAATTTAGTAGTTTCGCTCAAATAAAATCAGTGAGGAATGATAGAGTGGATAAAAAATCCATGGCCGTGGTATGTCGGTGGTCCATTGATAGGATTGACAGTACCATTATTATTAATATTTGGGAATAAACGATTGGGAGTTTCTTCTTCCCTTCGTCATGTCTGCGCAGTTTGTTTCCCTGCCAATATTCAATTTTTTAAATATGACTGGAAAAGAGAAGCATGGAATCTTTTTTTTGTATCAGGCATTCTTGTGGGAGCATTTTTAGCCTACTTTATTTTCTCGGACGATCAGCCCATAAAAGTAAATCCGGCACTGGTTAATAAACTAAAAGAATATGGGATCAATGATTACAGTAAACTGACACCCGCAGATATTTTTAACTGGTCATCCCTGTTGACAATTAAAGGATTTTTTCTAATGATCTTTGGAGGATTCCTGGTTGGATTTGGCACAAGGTATGCTGGCGGTTGTACATCTGGCCATTCCATAATGGGTCTATCGAATTTGCAATGGCCCTCCTTAGTAGCAACAATTTGTTTTATGATAGGCGGCATTATAATGGCAAATTTCATTCTGCCATATATTTTACAACTCTAAATTTTTTGAATGCAGGCAGAAGTAAAAAATAATTTTGTTGAAAAAGCGAATACGGATTTTGAAGTCCGTTCGCTGGATAGCGTTTGTATCAATACATCGGAACTGAAACACCCCTGGTGGTACAATTTAAAATATACTGCTGCAGGAATTATATTTGGAATTATTTTGGTAAAAACAGAAGTGATCTCGTGGTTCCGCATACAGGAAATGTTTCGATTCCAGAGTTTTCATATGTATGGAGTGATAGGTTCTGCTGTAGTAACAGGAATTATTTCTGTGTGGCTGATAAAAAAGTTTAAAATAAAAACCATCCACGGTGAGCCAATTCAACTCTATAAAATACGATTTAACAAGGGCCAGGTATATGGCGGACTGCTGTTCGGTTTTGGCTGGGCATTGACAGGCGCCTGCCCGGGTCCTCTCTTTGCGCTGATTGGCAGTGGCACTACTGTTATTTTTGTAACTTTATTAAGTGCTGTAGCAGGTACCTGGATATATGGTTACCTGAGAGAAAAACTTCCACATTAATTAGATCCATGCATTGAGTCATGAAATCTATAAAATCATCGTGGTTCCCTTTTTTGTTAGGATTGATTATCCTTGTTGTCATCCTGAACCAGGTTCTATTTTCTTCTGCGGCGGAAAAAGATGAATTTCCAATTCCGGAAAATAATATATCTGCTGATGATTGGCAGGCTCCGGATATAAATGCATTACCGGATGATGAACAAGGCAAACAGATCCGTTATGGACGCGAATTGATCACAAACACTTCTTTGTTCTTTGGTCCCAAAGGAGCGATCGCTGCCATTAGCAATGGAATGAATTGTGAGAACTGCCATATTGATGCAGGAACTAAATCTTTTGCCGGGTGTTTTTCTGCTGTTGCATCCACTTATCCCCGATTCAGGGAAAGAAGCGGCATAGTGGAATCAATTCTTTTCCGAATCAATGATTGCATGCAAAGAAGTTTGAACGGGCGGAAAATTGACAGCACCAGTAAAGAAATGAAAGCTATGATCGCTTATCTGAAATGGATTGGTAAAGATGTTCTAAAAGATAGAAAGCCAAAAGGAGCAGGGCTTGAAGACCTGCCATATCTTGACAGGGCCGCTGATCCGGAAAAAGGAAAAGAAATTTTTCTTTCAAAATGTATTTCCTGTCATGGCGAAAACGGCCAGGGCTTATTAAATCATGATTCCTCATTTTATTTATATCCTCCGCTGTGGGGACCTCATAGCTTTAATGTGAGCGCAGGCTTGTATCGCATTTCACGACTCGCATCATTTGTAAAAAATAATATGCCTTACGGATTGGCTTCTCATAATTATCCGCAACTTACCAATGAGGAGGCATGGGATGTTGCTGCATTTGTAGTGTCACAACCAAGGCCCGAAAAATTCTTTGATGAAGACTGGCCGCAAAAAGAAAAAAAACCTGTTGATTTTCCTTATGGCCCTTATGCCGACAATTTTTCCGAAAAGCAGCATAAGTATGGACCCTTTACTCCTATCCAGGAAGCAAAAAATAAAAAATAAATTTTCTTAGAATAACTTAACAGAAGTGTTGTAGCTCAAGCGAGCGGCTTCTATGCCTGCCGCAAAAAAATTTAATAACACTTCAATAGCTGTTATAAATAAAAAATGCAGACCCAAAGCCTGCATTTTACTTTTTTCAAAAAAGAAATTACCTATTAGCCTGCATAGCAGTAAGCACATTTATTTTCTTGTGCACGTCCCACTGCCCATACACCGGAAGGCACAGGAGTTACCCCTGGCAATAAACCTGATTTCCAATCATTGTAAACATCGTCGGCTTTCATATTCATTTTTCCGGCAACTGCTGCACTCATAACCGTCATAGCGGCATTGCAAACCACAAATTTCACTCCACTATCCTGGAGTTCATTGATACCAATATGAACTTCACCAAACCCCGGAATGGTAAAAGGTTTTTCCGGTTTCCAGAATACATTCTTAGTTACAGGTTGCTTTTGATCATTTACAACTCCAAACACATCAGCAAAATGATATTTTGCCCAAAGCCTGTCTTCGAAGGCATAAGGTATCGCTTCATGCCTTAAAATAACCACCGCGTTATTTTCTTTTTCCGGCGTACCGGTAGCCATGTTAGTGAGAAGAAAAACCCTTGGCCACGCAAAAGGCATCATCCAGACCGGAGAAACCACATCGAAAACGATGCGGTGTTTTCCATTTAGACTTTTAAACACTTCCTCCGGATCGTCAGGGTCGGCTATATGCGAGGTGGGGCTTGCATGAATTTGCTGTAATGGACTTAACGTTGCTATGCCCATAGCTGCAGCACCTGTGGCTATGCTTCCCAGAAAGCCACGACGGGATGTTTGATTTTTTTCATGCGTTGACATAATCGTTGGTTTAAGTAAATAAAATGTGGTGTTGAGAAAACAAGAAAAGCTACGAAAAAAGACAACTCTGCAATAATTTTTTTGAATAATTACCACGAAAATGGGATGTCGGCGTCGACAAATGCCAACTTCAGTACTAATTGCTATTTAGTTCAAACCTAACTTTGCCGCCGTTATGAAAACTAATTTTTCGCAACGTTCTTCTAACCCGGTGGCAATTTGGCTATTAGTTGGTGTGGGAATGATGATCATACAAGTTTTACTGGGAGGCATTACCAGGCTCACCGGTTCAGGACTTTCGATTACAGAATGGAAACCAATTATGGGAGTGCTGCCACCAACGAATAACCAACAATGGAGTGAAGCCTTTGATAAATACAAACAGATCGCCCAGTATAAATATCTCAACTCTTCATTTACCTTAAGCGATTTCAAATACATATTTTTCTGGGAGTGGTTTCATCGTTTGTGGGCAAGATTGATCGGTGTAGCCTTCATCATCCCCTTCATTATTTTTTTAATTCAGAAAAGGTTTAAAAAAGAAATGATCAGGCCGATGATCATTTTATTTTTGCTTGGAGCACTCCAGGGATTGGTCGGATGGATCATGGTAATGAGCGGACTGGAAGATTCTGATCTTTTATTTGTAAGTCATTACAAGCTTGCCATTCATTTTATTTTGGCTCTCGGGCTTATATGTTATACACTCTGGTTTGCATTGCAGTTGTTGATTCCAAAAGAAAAAATATTAGTAAACAAATCTTTGAAAAAGTTTACAGGGTGGTTGATCGCAATTCTAGTTGTTCAGCTTATCTATGGCGCTTTCATGGCAGGACTTAGAGCAGGTGCTTCTGCACCTACATGGCCGGATATAAATGGAAGCTTCTTGCCACATGGCGGCACCCCATCTTCAGGTATTCTGCAGATTTTTGATAACCCGATCACCGTGCAATTCATTCATCGCAGCCTTGCTTATTTAATATTGATATTAATTATCACGTGGTTTATCAAAACAACGAAAATTCAAAATCGCCCCCACTTCAAAAAATTTAATTGGCTGCCTTTAATTCTTGTATTGCTCCAGGTAGTGCTGGGAATACTTACGGTATTAAACTCTCCAAACCCGAAACTGCTCACATGGTTAGGCGTATCGCACCAGTTTATTGCTATGATACTTTTGCTGTCGTTGCTTTTTGAATTCTACCTGGTTCACAGAAATAAAAAGTTACTTCCCGCTTGAATAATTTCCGGTGATTATACATGCATTTAATTATCTGGAATTAAATAGTAATTTTAATAGTTGGCTTCTGTAAAACTTCCTATGGAAAAAAGAGTCATTATTAATCTTTATGAAAGCCTGGTTACGCGGTTTTTATTATTCCTTCCCGATTCAGTTGCTCTTCCTGCAATTCAGAAAATACCAGGTCCTGCTTGTGTTTTGGTTCATCCTGTTTACTACTGTCGGTGGCGTTTTTATGAAAAATTTTGGTGCCGCTTCCCTTTATCTCGCTCCTGAATATTTAGGAAATGTCACTTCTATCAGTTTTGCCATTGTAGGTATCGCGCTGGGGATGTTTATCATGAGCTGGCACATCACTACATTTATTTTATTCAGCCGTTATTTTAAATTTTTGGCTACTACCAATAATCCGTTCCTGAGATATTGCATCAACAACAGTATTATACCGCTTGCCTTTTTAATATTCTATTTTTTTAAAGCCTGGCATTTTGATCATTACAAAGAATTAATTCCGACAGTAGATATCATTTTTTTATGTGGCGGCTTTCTAAGTGGCTTGATATTTATTCTTGCCATTTCATTCATTTATTTTTTTGGAGCTGACCGTACCATTCTGAGAAGAATGCTGCCCATCATCAATAATCCGAAAGAATACATTACACACCTGCAAGCGCATCCCGCAAAGATTACTGATGAAAACCTGCTTAATGTAGAATGGTATCTGGAAAATCCTGTTTCTGTCAAAAAAACGAGAAATGTATCGCATTACACACAACATTTTGTTGACACACTTTTCAAAAGACATCATTTTGCTGCCATCATTGCCATTTTTATTGCCTTCCTGTTTTTGCTGATCATCGGCTTTTTCCTGGAAGATAAATTTTTCCAGATACCCGCTGCTGCCAGTATTACCATCTTGTTTGCGATCTTAATAGGAGTTTCCGGCGCCTTCACTTATTTTTTGCAAAGCTGGAGCATTCCTTATCTGCTTGCACTCATTTTAGCACTGAATGTTTTTTATAAACTTGGCTGGATAGATCCCCGCAACAAAGCCTACGGCCTTAATTATCTGAATAAAACGGAACGACCGGAATATTCCCGCGACAATCTTGTCGATCTGTGTAATCAAAAAAATACAGATGCAGACAGGCAGAACATGATACATGTTTTGGAAAACTGGAAGAAGAAACAAAATGAAGAAAAACCATTACTGGTAATTATAAATACGAGCGGGGGTGGCACCCGAAGCGCAGCTTTTACCATGAATGCTTTGCAAAAAATTGACAGCGCTACCCATGGAGAATTAATGAAAAAAACTTTTCTCATTACCGGCGCATCGGGTGGCATGCTGAGTGCGGCCTTCTTTCGTGAGCTTTATTTACAAAAACAAAAAAACAGCAACATCGATCTTCATGATAAAAAATATGTGGATGAAATTTCGGGCGATCTTTTAAATCCTATGTTCTCGTCATTTGTAGCGAGAGATCTGATTGCGCCTGCGCAAAAGTTTAAAGTAGGGCCTTATACTTATGTAAAAGATCGTGGCTATGCATTCGAAATGAAACTGAATCAAAATACCGAAGGTGTACTAAATAAGCAGCTTGGTGATTACAAACAGGATGAATTCAATGCAAATATTCCATTGATCTTTTTTAATTCTACGGTAAGCCGCGATGGAAAGAAAATGATCATCAGCACCCAACCTATCCGGTTTATGATGCGGACAAGAGAAGACACGGCACATTTTCCCGTAACAGACCCGGATGCAATTGACTTTACTTCTTTTTTTGCAAAACAAGATCCTTACAATCTTAGCATCCTCACAGCTTTGAGGATGAATGCAACCTTCCCGATCGTGCTACCCAATGTATGGCTGCCCTCGAAACCTATCATCGATGTAATGGATGCAGGCTTGCGTGATAATTATGGCGAAGAGACAGCTTTGCGGTTTCTTTCCAATTTCGATGACTGGATCAAAGAAAATACAAGAGGAGTTTTAATTATTCAACTCAGGGACAGGGAGGCTGGGGGATGGGAAAATCCGTATTACTCCGATAATATGAGCGATCATATTACCAAACCTTTCTTTCTGCTGCAACATAACTGGTATAAGTTGATGGAATATTTTCAAAATGATATGCTGGCCTACTATACCAAAAACATTCCTTATAATTTTTACAAAATAACTTTTCAATATGTAGCCGATAATGAAGAAAGCAAAGCAGCATTAAACTTTCATCTTACCCAAAGTGAAAAAACAAATATTGCTTATTCACTCAGATCCGATTATAACAAAAATTCACTTTCGCTGGTTCAGCAATATTTTAAGCAGGCAGACTCCGTATTGGTTAAGAAGGCTGAATAAGCCGGAAACATTCAGGAACAATTTTTATTGTCAGTTTTTCGGGAGTTTCAGACGGATCACCATCAATATGCAGCGGAGCGAGATCAGGATTTTCAATCAGAAGTTCTTTGGTTTGAAAATAAATAACGGGAAGTTTTAATGAAGTCTCAATCTTTTGCAATTTTCCTGCAAGAATTTGTTTGATGAGATTATAAAGTAAAATGGGCTTTGCCGTTCTTTTTACAACGACTATATCCAATAATCCATCTGCAAGTAAAGCCTTTGGAGCAATCTGTAACATTGTTTCCGAATTGATTACTGTTCGCAATACTTATAAAATAAGCTTCTGATGGAAAATTTCATGTCCGTTGCTTTCAATTGTAAAATGATATGGCTTTGCCGCATAAAAAATTTTTACTTACCAGGATTGCATAAGTCTTTAAACCGCGTTTAGGTTGTTGCGCAAATTCGTGCGCCACTTTCGCATCAAAGCCAATGCCTGTAAGCATGCAGGAAAAACGATTATTTATATAAAAACCGTCAACCAATTTTGCCCGGTCTTTAAAAATTATATCAAGAGCTTTAATCGGGTTGCTTTGAAATGCCCGCTGTCATAGCCAGTCCGTTTCCTGAACCGCAGGGAATTACTCCAAAGTTTACATTATGATGCATCAGGCTGCCAACAACCTGGCTCAGCGTGCCATCACCACCGGCTATAACAATATCCGTAACCTTTTCTTCCTTTATTACTGTGTTCAGAAAAGAATAATCGCCGCTTGCCACCGAAGGAAAAATCCTGAAAGGAATATTTTTCTCCTTTGTTTTTTCCTCAATTAATTTCTGTAATCCTGATTTTTTTCTTGTACCGGAAATGGGGTTAATTATATAAACAATATGGCGGTGCACAAATGCAAGATAAATCAGCCTGTCAATTATTAAGTATATTTCAGCCAATCATTTTTACCGCTTCCAATTTGTCGTTCAGCACTACCATTTTGGCTTTATGGTTTGTTGCGATCTTTCCCAATTCGTTTTCCATTCTTAGTACCCGGGCAGGATAAAGACTGCACATTCTCAAAGCTTCGTCCAATTCAATGTTCACATGATCAACTAAATTCTTCAACGCTTTGTTCATTGTGAGTGCAGAACCGCTCAAAATGCCAGCTGATTCATATTTATCGCCGGCCATATAGTGCTGATAATATCCTTCATTAGTTTCTGTCACAGCATCTGTAATTGCAAAAAGGCGTGCTCCCATCACTTTTTTTGCAATGCGAATTGCGGCATAATCCACATGATGGCCATCGGGTATGATGCTTGACATTACATTTTCATTGTTGAACGTTGCTCCCACTAAACCGGGTTCCCTGTGCTGCAACGGACTCATGGCATTATATAAATGTGTAACGGTTTTAATTCCGTGATTAAACCCATCCATCGCCTGTTGGTATGTAGCGTTGCTGTGCCCAGCAGAAATGATGATATCATAAGAAAAAATGAGATCAATCACTTCTTTACTGCAAATCTCCGGCGCCAGCGTAATTATTTTAATTATACCTTTTCCATACTCAAGTAATTCTTTGACTTCTTCAATAGTGGGAGAATGAATGATCGATTCAATGTGCGCTCCTTTTTTCTTAGGATTGATCCATGGACCTTCAATATGAAAACCCAAAACTCCTTCTCCACCCTGGTTCCAGTAAGATCTTATAGCGTCAATGCATTTATAAAATACTTCTCTCGTATTCGTAGCTGCTGTAGGCATACAATAAGCAGCACCTCCTTTTCTGCAATAATCATTTAATTCTTTTAGCGAATCCGGTTCAGGAAATACAGCGAACAATTTTTTGTGCGCACCATAGATCTGTATATCAATAAAAGCGGGAGCGAGAAAACAACCGGAAAAATTTTCTACCGGGTCATTTTCGGGTAAAGACGACGCAGGAACTATTTCTTTAATGATTCCATTTTCTATAACAACCGCATGATCGTTCATCCAGCTATCGCCTGTAAAAAGTTTATCGGCTTTGTAAATTTTCACAATAGTTGATTGAGTAAGTTAATTACCAAAAATAACTAACTCACCACAAACCTGTAGCCAATGCCTTTAATAGTAATAATTTCCAAAGAAGGATCATCTTTCAAAAAACCGCGCAGCTTAGTTATGTATACATCAAGATTACGGGAATTAAAAAAAGAATCATTTCCCCACAACAGGTTTAAAATATCTCTCCGGTCAATGATTTTATCCCTGCTTTCATACAACAGTTTTAGCAGCTCGCTTTCGCGGAAAGAAAGTTTTCGGTCTTGCCTTCCGTTATTCAAAATTTGTCGGTTTACCTGGAATGTATATTGCCCCATCCTGACCGCTTCAGTGTTGATCTTTTTGTGTTCATCAGTTCGTAAATGAAGAAGATTGTTTATGCGGACGATCAGCTCTTCCATGCTAAAGGGCTTGCGTATATAATCATTTCCGCCAAGTGTAAATCCCTTTACCACATCTTCTGTTTGCGTCTTTGCTGTTAAAAAAATAATGGGGATATTTTCGTTCAAGTCCCTTATTTCGTCTGCAATGGCAAATCCGTCTTTATTAGGAAGCATGACATCGAGAACACAAATATCCGGTTGAAACTTTTTAAAAAGATCTATTGCTTTGTCGCCATCACTTTCCATGATCACTTCAAAATCCCTGCTCTCAAGACTTTCCTTAACAATCCGGGCAAGGAACAATTCATCTTCTACATAAAAAATTTTTGTTTTGCTCATGCATGATTCTTAGGTAATGTAATCGTTATGGTAGTTCCTATATTCAATTCGCTGTCGACCTGAATTTTGCCATTATGTTTTTCTACCACATGTGCTACGTAACTTAGGCCAAGGCCATATCCCTTTGCATTATGCGTGTCACCTGTGGGCACCCGGAAAAATTTTTCAAAAATTTTATTTTTGTACTCCGGTGCTATGCCAATTCCATTGTCTGAAACACTTAACTGGACATTTCCGTCACTGCCTTTCACCAGTATTTGAATTGAGGGCCCGGTCTTACTATATTTTAAGGAATTGTCAAGTAAATTAAATACAATACTTAATAAGTGCAACCGGTCCGCTTCCAAATTTGTATCACCTTCTTGTGTTACAGAAACCTTTATATTGTGTTTTTCCACCTGGAGCCGCATAGATGCCACAACCTCATCCACGACATTTTTAAGATCAATTATTTCATATTTTAAATCAATTTCCTTTTTCTCAAACATTGAAAGCTTCAGCACTTTATCTACTAAAAGACTCAAACGCTGCAGCTCATTTGCGGAAATGTCAAGGTATTCTTTTGTGCGTTCAGGGTCCTGCATTGCATTAAAATTTTTCAATGCTTCTATTGCCACACCTACGGTTGCGATCGGAGTTTTTAATTCATGTGTAATATTACCGATGAATTCATTTTTCAATTCAGCCAATCTCTGTTGTCTTAAAAGATTCCGATACAACAGAACAAATGAAATGATAGTAACCCCAACCAGGAAAACAGAAAACAGGATAGGAAGTGTCAATCGTTTTATGATATAAGGAAAAGTGTTTAAAAGTTTAAAATGATAGGTTATTGGGTGAGTAAATCCAACCGTAACATTGGACAGATCATCATCATTAATTTCTACCGGTTTGTCAATACGGTCAATTTTGAATGGAATTGATATTTTTTCTTCCTTCAATCTTGACTGGTAGGCTGTGGTAACCTCATTTATTTTTAAAGAATCCTGCAACGAATCCACTGCATACAAAAACTTAAAAAGCTTATTATTGCTAACCCGTAGTTGCAACGAGTCGTGATTAAGAATATCTGAATCTCCATTCGTTGAAACAATGATGGAAGAATTGATCCGTGAACCTTTTAGTGAATCCCTTACTTTATCACCCATTACATCTACCATAGAAACAATTTCCTGCCTTGGCATTTTTCGTACTCTTATTTCATGATCAGGAAAATCCTCATTCACCATAATTTTGATTTTCCCATTATGCATCGTGTCAAAAAAAGGATCTTTTAATTTTAATTTTTGTGTTTGTACTCGTCTTACTGCATCCTGGAAAACTACGTTAGCTTTTATTTGTAAGGATCTTTTTTCACGATCATAATTATTTTTCAACCAGTAAAACTGAAAGCCGGTCACTACAAGAATTGTAATAGACATCAGGAGCGGGTCTGGTATAATCCTCCTTTTCTTCATCGGGGCAAAATTAGCTATTGCACCTGTTTGCTTGTGGTAGAATTAACTTTTATTAACCTTAATCCAAGGTGTGTTAACCTAATGCGGTAACCCAAATTTTTAGTTTTGAAACCTAAATCAAAAAGAATGAGAAAATTCATCCTGGCATCTGCATTAATATTATTCAATCATTGGGTATCTGCGCAACAAACAACCGGTCGGGTTATATATGAGAGAACCATTCAAATGCAAATACAGATAAACGATAATGACGCCGTGTCTCAAATGCTTCCAAAGACTCGCACTGACAAATTTGAACTGACTTTCGGAAACAATCAATCAATTTGGAAACATGTGGATGAAGTGGAAGATAATGATGAATTTGGAGGAAACGGAATGCAAATAAAAATGGTTACTCCCGGTCAGAATGATATATCATTTTACGATTTTGCCAAAGGGATGAAAGTGGAACAAAGAGAAATGTTTGATAAGAGATTTATTGTGGAAGACAGCATTCAAAAACTCAAATGGAAATTAACCGGTGAAACGGACACAATTCTCGGTCATCTGTGTCAAAAAGCTACTAGTCAACGTTCTTCCATACGCATGCAAATGAATATAGAGAACGGTAAAATGGAAAGAAAAGAAGTGAACGACACCACCAATATTGTTGCATGGTTTACTACCGACATTCCGATACCCGCCGGTCCCGAAGTACAGGGACAGCTACCCGGTCTTATTCTCGCACTTGATATGAATGATGGTCGCATGGTATATAAAGCAATAGAAATTTCTCCTAAGGCTGACTTGGCCTCTGTTAAGGAGCCGACAAAAGGGAAGAAGGTAACACCTGCAGAATTTACTGAAGAAAGAAATAAAATGATGGATGAAATGCAAAAAAACAACCAGGGTGGGCAAAACAGGATCATTATAAGAAATTAAAACAAACCTTGATGTACAAAACTTTGCTTTGGAACAAATGTTCCGAAGCTTTTCTTTTTTAATAGCTTTATATATTTACTGAATATTTTTTCAAACCTAAGTTTGAATGCATTCAAAAAAGATAAATCAACTTTCCAGGGATTTTGATAAGGAGGTTGCCATTGTTACCGGTGCAGGCCAGGGCATTGGCCTTGAAATTTGTATGCAACTGGCAGCAAACGGCGCTTTTGTTTTACTAAACGATATTGATGCCGGGTTAACCGAAACAGCTTCAAAGAAAATTAATGATGAATATGGAGGATGTTACGGATTAGCAGGTGATGCATCCGATTTATCTTTTATCGAACAAATGACAAATACTGCAATAAAAGAGTTTGGTCAATTAAATATTGCCATTGCAAATGCCGGTATTACTTTGTTTGGAGATTTTTTTGAATATCCTCCCGGGGATTTTTTCAAAGTGCTGCATACAAACTTAGGAGGCAGTTTCTTCCTGGCGCAAGCAGCGGCAAAAAAAATGAGAGAACAAAAAACAGGTGGCAGTATCTTATTTATGTCTTCCGTTACAGGTCACCAGGCACATAAAAATTTAGCTGCCTATGGCATGACCAAAGCGGCCTTAGAATTATTAGCAAAGAATCTTGTTATTGAATTGTCTCCATATCACATTTCGGTTAATGCAATAGCTCCGGGTTCTACAATTACAGAGAGAACAAAGGAAGATAAGGGCTATGAAAAAACATGGTCGAGGATCACGCCCATGGGTCGCCCGGCAAATCCTTCGGACATCGCACAGGCTGCACTTTTTTTAGTGTCGAAAAAAGCAAGACATATTACCGGGCAGAGTTTGATCATTGATGGTGGCTGGACATGCATCAGCCCATCGCCCTATGACCAACAATAAATCAATCTATTTTTTCCTTCGTAAGATAATTGAAGCATTCTTTTGCAGATCGGCGGTAAAATGAACCTGGTAAACTTCATCGCCATCGCGAACGGTTAACAAACCTGTGTTGGGCGGAATAGTTCCGAGATTCTCAGCAAACAAAACCAATAGAACCGAATCTGTATTGTTGGAGATATAAATAGTCTTCTTTGTAGCAACGGATTTTAGCATTTGTTTTGAAATAACAGGATCGCCATTTACAAATACACTTACAGTATCTCCGTCCACAATACCATTATCATAAAGGGATAAAACAAGGCTATCATTCTTAAAGTATAACTCCTGCATATCTTCATTCCTTCTGTCAGTAACTATAGAAGGTAACTCTTTGCTAATTGCTACAACTTCCTTTTGTTGAGCGACAGGTGTAGTTGTAGCAACGGTATTAATAATTTTTTGCCTTTCTGAGTTTTTGTTAACAGATACCTCTTCTTTTTCTAATGAAGAGCTGCCCGTATTTTGCTTTGTCACCGCAGAATTGGATTGAGCAACCGAATTATTTTCTGTCTTTTTGTTTTTCTCCGGAGTATCAGAAATTGAATTTTTTGTTGTTACCTCCTGCTTAGCAGTTGTACTTTCAGTTGTTTCTTTTTGTTTAACAGCAACTACATCCTTTTTACTTTCCCCGTTCAAAGAATTGACTTCATCATTTTTCTTTAAATCCTTTTCAGGAACTATTTTTTTATTCGCCGGTTGTGTTTCGATATTTTTTACGACGTCTGCACTTTTACTTGACGGGATTTTTTGCACACTATTTTTTTGTATAAAAGAAGCGTGTTTGGCAACCGTTTCATTTTCCTTTTTCTTATTCTGATTGACAGCAATATCATTCTTTATATCGGCTTCCTGTAAATGACTGAGCAGATCGGATTGCTTTTCATCCTCTTGTTCTTTTAACTGAATAGCACCGCCAACGGAATAATAAACCTTGGTTTGATTAGTACTCCAGTGGCCGTTAGTGAAATCAATTGTGCTGTCATTAATAAGAGGAAATTTTGTTGTGATCTTTACTTTCTTTGCTGCTCTGATAGGAAAATTGTCGGCAATTCTTTCTATATCTTCAAGCACGAGGTACCCGTCTTTTCTTTCAGCTTTTATTTTTTTAATACTATAATAAAAAGTATCATTGATGATATAGGTTTGATATGTGAAGCCGGTAATTTTTCCGCGATATTCACTGAGGCCTAACTCGAAATGCTGAGTGACCCGAAGCGTATCGTTTACCATTGTGCCCGACCAAAGGCCGTGGATATTTTGCGCATGGATACAAAATGGGAACGCAATTGCCAAAAAGAGGATATACAGGTTTTTCATGATATTGGAGCTGGCTGCCTGGATAATAACGAATTTGGCAGCATCCTGTTGTGCGATAATTACAGTTTAAACAGGCATTTTTTGAAGCTCTATCTATGAAAAAAGCTGTTCTGGAAAAGAACAGCTTTATAATATATTTACAGATTTTTATTAACCATTCATACTCGCCAAAAATTCATAATTATCCTTAGTGCCTTTCATTCTCTTCAACAATTCATTCATTGCTTCTTCGGTATTCATATCAGTTAAATAAACACGAAGCAAATTCATTCTCTGCAGCACGTCTCTTTCAAGCAAAAGATCATCGCGGCGAGTGGATGATGCCACCAGGTCAATAGCCGGGTAAACTCTGCGATTAGACAATCTCCTGTCTAATTGCAACTCCATGTTACCTGTTCCTTTAAACTCTTCAAAAATCACTTCATCCATTTTTGAACCCGTATCAATTAATGCAGTAGCAAGTATAGTAAGCGAGCCGCCATTTTCAATTTTACGGGCAGCCCCAAAAAATTGCTTCGGTTTTTGCATCGCATTTGCTTCCACACCTCCTGACAAAACCTTACCTGAAGCAGGTGCCACGGTATTATGTGCCCGGGCTAATCGGGTGATGGAGTCAAGCAAGATGACTACATCATGACCACATTCCACCAAACGTTTGGCTTTTTGCAATGCAATGATGGAAACTTTTACATGTTTTTCAGCGGGTTCATCAAAGGTAGAAGCAATCACTTCTGCTTTTACACTTCTTTCCATATCTGTAACTTCTTCCGGCCGCTCATCTACCAGGACAACCATCAGGTAACACTCGGGATGATTCTTGGCAATAGAATTTGCCACTGCCTTTAGCAACATTGTTTTACCTGTTTTCGGCTGAGCAACTATTAAACCTCTTTGTCCTTTTCCTATTGGAGTGAACAAATCCATAATACGGGTGGAATAGTTATCTGCCGCGTCAAAAAGATTTAATTTTTCGTAAGGAAACAACGGCGTGAGATAATCAAACGGTACACGGTCACGAACTTCTTCAGGTCTTTTACCGTTGATAGTATCCACTTTTAATAAAGCAAAATATTTTTCTCCTTCTTTGGGAGGGCGAACCGCACCATATACGGTATCTCCTGTTTTTAAACCAAATAATTTTATTTGTGAAGGGGAGACATAAACATCATCGGGAGATGACAGGTAATTATAGTCTGACGACCGAAGAAAACCGTAACCATCGGGCATCATTTCCAAAACACCCTCACTCATGATCACTCCATCAAATTCTATATTAAAAGCCTGGTCACGACGTTGGGGATAAACTTTGGACGGTTGCGGTGTTGTTGTTGCAGTCTCATCTTCATTTCCTGTTGAAACAATTTCTGCTGTATCCCTGGATTCAGAAAGGTCATCATCCTGCGATGTATCTTCAGAAGGCCCAATTTCATCAGTCGTTATTTCTCCCTGATCTTCCTTTCTACGTCCTTTTTTGTGAACAGTCTTTTCCTCCTTTTTTGCTTGAGTCTTTTTGACCGGTCTTTTGTCATTCGATTCAACTATTGCTTCTTCGGTTGTATTGCCTGTAGTAGCTTTTACAATACGCTTGCGCTGCCTGGATTTTCCGTCGCCATCGGTTTTTGCACCGGCAATAGCCTGGTTGTCCAGTATCTTATAGACAAGCTCCTGCTTGTCCATCTTTTTTGCATTGGGGATTTTAAGCTGCTCAGCAATATCTAACAGCTCGGGAACGATCATGTCGTTCAATTGAAGAATATCGTACATACAAAATGTTGAGGTTAATCACAAATTCTCTGTCACCAATCTTAAAAACAGAAATTTTAGGGTTTAATTTGAATGGGAACTTTAAAAAATACCGATCAGCTAACTAAGGGGTAATGAGCTTATCAGGCTGTTTTCTTCTGCAATTATACGTCGAAATTGCTGAAATCAAAAATTTTTATCCACAGGATTTTATTAAACGCACCAGCTGTTGCAACGCCGATTGATGGCCTTTGCGACGCTCTCTTCAGGTTTCTTCTTTCAACTAAGCAAAGAGGAAGCTTTCAAAGTACTTATTGTTTTAACCACAAGATTCAGTAATTATCTTTGCCGCTCTAATTTCAGATAATGTTTAATAAAAGAATAAAGATTAAAGAACTGTTGAGCCTGGAACCCGGCAATCAGCAGGTAACGGTAATGGGTTGGGTGCGCACGTTTAGAAACAACCAGTTTATTGCTTTAAACGATGGTTCAACCAACACGAATTTGCAAATAGTGGTTGAACTTGGAAAATATGATGATGAGTTCCTGAAAAAAATCACTACATCAACAAGCTTAAAAGTTACAGGTACTGTAATTCCATCTTTAGGAAAAGGGCAAAAACTTGAAATAAAGGCAAGCACCATAGAAATATTGGGAGAAAGTGATGCAGAAAAATATCCGCTTCAGCCAAAAAAACATAGTCTTGAATTCCTCAGAGAGATTGCGCACTTGCGTTTTCGTACGAATACTTTTGGCGCAGTATTTCGTATTCGCCATTCTCTTGCATTCGCTGTCCATAAATTTTTTAATGACAAAGGATTTATTTATTTACATACACCGATTATTACGGCAAGTGATGCAGAAGGTGCAGGAGAAATGTTTAGAGTAACGACTCTGCCGTTTGCTAACCCTCCGAAAAATGAGGACGGCTCTATAGACTTTAAAGAAGATTTCTTTGGTCGCAGTACAAATCTTACTGTAAGCGGTCAGTTGGAAGGTGAACTGGCGGCTACGGCTTTTGCAGATATCTACACTTTCGGACCAACTTTTCGTGCAGAGAATTCAAACACCCCGCGTCATCTTGCCGAGTTCTGGATGATAGAACCTGAAATGGCTTTCTACGATTTGGAAGATAACATGAATCTTGCAGAAGAATTTATCAAATACATTATCCTGTATACAATGGATAATAACAAAGAAGACCTGGAATTTCTTACACAACGTTTGGCGGATGAAGAAAAACAATTGCCGCAGGATAAAAGAAGTGAAATGGGGTTGATCGAAAAATTGGAATTTGTTCTCAACAATAATTTTGAAAGAATTACTTATACTGAAGCAATTAAAATTTTATTACAATCACCTGCATATAAAAAGAAAAAATTTCAGTTTGAAGTAAAATGGGGAATTGATCTGCAAAGTGAACATGAACGCTATCTTGTTGAAAAGCATTTTAAAAAACCAGTTATTGTTACAGGATATCCGAAAGATATCAAAGCATTTTATATGCGCCAGAATGATGATGGAAAAACGGTTGCCGCTATGGATATTCTTGCTCCTGGCATTGGCGAAATAGTTGGCGGTTCACAACGTGAAGAAAGATTGGAGAAACTGGAAGCAAAGAATGAAAGAAATGAACGTTCCTATTGAAGAATTGTGGTGGTATTTGGATACCAGGAGATTTGGAACTGTTCCTCATTCAGGCTTTGGATTGGGTTTTGAAAGAATGGTGCAGTTTGTAACAGGTATGAGCAATATCAGGGACGTAATTGCTTTTCCACGAACACCAAAGAATGCGGAGTTTTAATGCGATAAAGATATGTTGTGAAAACTCTTTAAGGCGTTCTAAATTTTTTCAAACACAACCAATAAATACTTATTCTTAAACCCGCTTCTAAAGACAGATTTTAATCGCAAAAAAAATTTTTTTGGATTTCTGAGATAATAGCTGGCAAGATTTTTTCGCACGTCTGCAATTCTGTCTGTTCTCTTATAAAATAGCTTTAAGGGGTTGAATGGCTGAATCTGGACAAACGAATCAACTTCTTTCAAACCTGCATTCACAAAAAGTTGTTTAAATGAAGAAATAGTAAAATCGTGAAGATGATATGGGTTCGCATCCATTGAGGGAGTTACAGGTGCTGATGCAATAAATCTTCCACCTTCTTTAAGAAATAAAGAAAATCGATTGATGAAATTCTGAGGTTCCAAAAGATGTTCCATCGTTTCAAGACTAATTATCGTGTCAAAGACTATTAAAGGAACAAATGAAAAAATATCAGTTTGAATAAACTCAATTCCCCGATTTCTGTACTTGCTTTTTGCATAATTAATGGCATCAATGTCCTTGTCTAATCCTATGACATTACCGCTTGCGGAATTATATAGCGTTGCCAGCAAATAACTTCCATACCCAGATCCGCAAGCCGCATCAATTATATTCCCGGTGACGACATGCTGCCCCGCATAATGATATCGCTGTTCATGCAATAATAAAGTATTGTACCCCGCAACATCCTGTTCACTGATATCGCCTGGATAAATTCTTTCCAGCGTTGATTTATTTATCAGTTTTTTCGCCATCCTGATCAACGGCACCAAGCGCATCCTTGCGGACAATCTCCGTAATGATGTGTTCGAGTCTTCGTATGCGCGTATACAGTTTTAAAATGATAAACCAAAAGATGACTATGCTAAGATAAAAAACTAAATCGGCTCCACGTCCAACTCCAAGTAAATGTGCTAATTGATTTGTGATTCTGGGAAAAATAACAAACAGCACAGCGGTTATTAAAAGAATAAACAAAAAAACAATATCAAAAACACTGCTGCGGAGCCTGATAAAAAAATAGATAACAATAAAAATTATACTTGTGATTAAAAGTATTTTAATACCGGTCATTCAAATAATTTATGCAAAATTAAATCAAAAACTATCCTTATGCTTTCAAAGAGAGATTGACCCTTTTGTTTTGAATATTCTGTATATCGCAATGTCGCCGGTACTTCTTTATATTTTAAATGATGCTGCCTGATTGTTAAAAGAAACTCTGTGGCATGAGCCATTCTATTTTCCTTCAATCTGATTTTTTCAGCAGAAGTTTTCGTCATTGCCCTAAGTCCGTTATGGGCGTCCGACAAATAAATTCCTGTCAGTACATAATTAAAAAGGCAGCCCATCTTTAAAATTAATTTCCGGATATGGGATGCATTGTGTAAATTTTTTTTCAGAAATCGCGAAGCAAGAGTAATATCCATTCTTTCGTTCTGCAGAGGGGAGAGCATAGCGGGTAAATCAGTAGCAGAATGCTGACCATCGCCATCAAATGTAACAATATATAAAGCGCCGGATTTTAAAGCAAAATCGATTCCTGTTTGCAAGGCAGATCCCTGCCCCAGGTTTACCTTATGTCTTATAAAACGAACAGCGGGATAGCCGGATACAAATTGTTTTACATTATCTGATGAACCATCATCAATTATGACAATAGTATGCCCGTAGGGAAGTAGTTCTTCAATTACACTTTTTATTACTTCACCTTCATTATAAATCGGAATAAGAATAAAAACACTATTGTGGCTGATTTGATCGTGCATTGATTGAATAAAAATAATAATTACGCATATAACCAATAGAATCTCTTTGAAAATTCATTTGTAAGAAGTTAAGGTTATCCTTATCTATTCCGGAAATCATTGCAAAAACAATTACATTGTTTGTCCTCAAATTCAGATCGCTGAGTTTATCTTTTTGATAGACGGCTGGAACGTTCTCGCAAACAGTTTGATAACTTCCAAGGGAGTTATCTGAAGAGTAAACCACTATTCTTTTTCCGGCATTTTCGCGAATTGTTTGTTCCAATAATTTCCTGCTATAATCAAGTATTTCAAATTTTGACTTATAAAGAAAGATGTTCTCAGGCTTAGAAATGATTTTTGCAGTATAATAAATACCATGCAGGGTTGTAATACAAAGTATATAAAGTACAATTTTGAGTAAAGCACTTATCCACTTTCTGAAAAGTGATGAGTGTAGAAAAACAGTTATGATAACCAATTGTTGTAAAAAAAATGTAACAAAAGCAAAATATCTATCCTCCTGAACAAAAGTCCAATCCGATATTTTATTAAGTCCAGGTGTAGGAGCCCATATTAAAGACAGTGAAAAAAGTAGAAACAGAATTGCCAGTGAAGAAAGTACACCAATGGAAATATAGTGATCTGTCAAACCAGGCGATTTCAGCCTCTTTTTTAAAAGCCACCTTACAGCTATAACGAAAAATAATAAAAAGGGAATAAAATGTAATCGCTGCAGAAATAAAAAACTTTTAGAATAGGGTATACCGGCTTTTTCTTCCAATTGTACACCAATAAGATTGATATTAATAAAAGACGAAAATAAAAATGGGTCAAGGCGGAGAGTATTTCCTGACATAAATCTTTTTGCGGAATCCGACACATAAGCGAACGATCCTGTTAATTGCTTTTGGGCAAATAAAACCCCTCCTTCCAATACAATAAGAGTGATCAGTATAAAAAGCCCGCGGTTTAATAATAATTTGTTTTTGTTGACCCAGCCATTTGCAACAAGATATAAAGGAATTACAAACACTACCGGGATAAACATATAACGAAGCACACTGCAGCAAAATAAAATAAAGGTTATAACTAAAGTGAGAGATAGTTTTTTTTCCGAAGAAAGAAGAAGCCGCAATGTGAGATATACAGCACTAAGGTAAAATACGAGAGTAATAAGGTCAGACATAGATGCGGAACAGAATGTGTAAATGTAAAAGCCGGTTATGATGGTATACAGATTTATCGCATACAGAGGAACATTAAACAACCTGATTATTTTTCTTGACAGCCAAATAAAAGAAATGCAGGTAAGTATATCTAGGCCAAGTGAACCCCAGAATAAATTTTCTTTAAACACAGAGTAGAATGGAGACAGCAGAATGGAATAACCTGGTGGCCATTTTATCAAAGGTGTGTAGACAGCTGATGAAAGATCAGATGGCATTGCTTGGAGAAAAGTATATCCATTACCCTCCAACAGGTTTTTAGTTGCTTGTATTTGGAATATTTTATCGCCCGTGACATCCGTAAAATGAATTTGCTGGATAATTCTTCCGATTATTGAGATAAGTACAATGACAGTGGAAGATATATTTAAAGAAAATATTCTCTTAAATGTATATTTCAGGAATTTCATAAATCTGCCCAAATATGCAAGGATTTTTTTGCGAATGTATAGTCAGAGAAGTAATTGTTTGAACAATCAACAATAATTTCTCTAATGGATACGATTTGTCCCTGTATGGCCGATATTATAACTCTTTAGTCACTCATGCACGCACATAATGGGCAAATGAGAATGGAAAACTAATTCTCTTGTATGGCTCTTTCTAAACAGGCTCTCAAGAAGTTTATGTTTTTTAGGAATAGTAATAACAAGGTCAAGGTTATTTTTTTCTGCAAACTTTTCAATGCCTGTCTCAATATTTTCATCTTCTATGAAATCATATGTTGGATTTAAATCCTCAAGCATTGTGTGCAACAGCGCTGATTCTTCCGGCGTTTCGGGCCTGAAATGAGAATTTTTATAATCAACATTTAAAACATGTATTTCTGCCTTGAATTCCTTTATAAAATCAGTGATAAAATGTATGGGAGTTGTTTTAACTACTTCTCTAAAATCGCAGGCAAAGCCAACCTTTTTTATTGCTGAATATTTTTTTCCGGGAGGAACTACAATCACAGGCCAACTTAAATGTTTTATTGCACTAAGCGTAGTGCTTCCAAAAATAACCCGTTCCACACCTGTTTCTCCCTTGGTGCCCATTACTACTGCAAAGGGCTTAATATTATTACATAGATTTTCTAATTCATCAATTGTATCGCCCAGTCTTGTTTCAGCATAAGTCTTAACTGACCCTCCGGTGGTTTGTTCCAATGTTTTTTTTACATCAGCCATTTTTGTTTCGGCATTTTTTTGAAGCTCCTCAACTGAGATCAAAACAATGGGAACATCCGTCATACTAACCGGCACCTGGTATGCATGAAAAAGTAAAACACTGCTGCCTGTTTGTTTTGCAAGACCTACAGCATAGTCCATTGCATTATTGGAAGGAACCGAAAAGTCGGTGGGAACAATGATTGTTTTCATCCTTTTGATTTTTGTAAAGCTAACTATTGACAGGCTTAATCCGGCTGACCCAAGTCAATGCCATCAATGATATGGAATCTTTCATGACACGTGTCTTATTACAAAGCTACGTGTATGGCACAACTAAATCTTCCCGAAACTTTTCATAAAAAAATAGGTGTTCAACGGATGAAAAAAGCCAATCTTAAAATTGATATGACACCCATGGTAGATCTTGGTTTTTTACTTGTTGCTTTTTTTGTTTTTACAACTCAAATTTCGATGCCTTCCATTACAAAACTGTATATGCCACATGATGGCGATCCTACGAAAATCCCGAGTTCAAAATCATTGACTTTCTTACTAAGGGATGATAGCCATGTTTATTATTATTATGGAGATATGGAAGATGCAATTAAAAGTGATAAAATTTTTCAAACATCATATAGTGAGATCATTGGGATGGGAAACATTATTCGTTTAAAACAAACCGAACTTGAAAAAAGAAAAATTGACAGGAACGATCTGATCGTATTAATAAAAGCGAATTCGGAAACGTCTTATAAAAATGTGATGCATGTTATCGACGAGACGCTGATAAATGGAGTGACCCGGTATGCTCTTACCGACATTTCAAGCGAAGAAAAAAGCGTTTTAGAATTCCACGACAAGTAACCGTTTATCTTACATTCTATACCGCCTGTAAATCTTTGGCGCTTGCGAAACCAATCTTACATCTTCTTCAAACCATTGAAAAACAAATATATATTCTACTATATAGCTTCAACTCATAGACCATTACTTAAAAAAACTTAGTACTGTGTGTAACATAGTACCAAATATCACCTTATCTTTGTGTTGTCAAGATGAAATTTTGAGGATAATTAAACCAGATTATGAATATTGAAAATACACAGAGCCAGATGAGGAAAGGCATACTTGAATTTTGTATCCTTTCTATTATTCGCCGCGGTGAGGCTTATCCAAGCGATATAGTTGAGGAAATGAAAACCGCCGGCCTGCATATCCTGGAAGGCACTTTATATCCTTTACTAACAAGATTGAAAAATGCCGAGATGCTTACATACAGATGGGTAGAAAGTAATTCCGGCCCTCCCAGGAAATATTTTTCATTAACTCCCAAAGGTGAATCTTTCTATAAAGAACTGGAGCAAACCTGGCAGGAGCTGGCAAATGGTGTAAATGCATTAACGAGTAAAAATTCAAACGAACCACTCAACCAATAACAATTTTTTCTCCCGACCCATCGGGAGAGCTTCAACCAAAAAATTATGACAATGAAAAAGATCATCAACATAAACCTGAGCGGCAGAGTGATACCGATAGAAGATTCTGCTTACGAAAAACTTCAGGCGTATATTGAAAGTCTTCGACGCTATTTTGCAAATGAAGAAGGCCGTGATGAGATCATCAATGATATCGAAAGTCGCATCGCCGAGTTAATGAGTGAAAAAATAAGAAAGGGTGCAAATGCCGTTACTGAAGACGTCATGGAAGAAATAATTTCTTCCATGGGAAGGGTAGAGGATTTTGAAAAAACAGAATCTGAAGGCACAACAACGGCAAGCAGCCAAACATCCGGTACTTATACTGAGTCCGGACAGTCCGCTAAAAGAAAGAAAGGCAGGCTTTACAGGGATAACTCTGATAAAATAATAGGTGGTGTAGCCTCCGGTATCGCAAATTATCTTGACATAGATCCTGCGGTCATAAGAATTCTGTTGATCCTGTTTGGTTTCACCGGTACAGGCGTTTTACTTTATATTATTCTTTGGATCATATTGCCGGCAAAAGATCTTTATAATTATACCGGAAAACGTTTATTCAGAAACCCAGACGACAAAGTTATTGCAGGTGTAGCCGGCGGTCTTGCTGCATATTTCAATATACAGGCATGGATAATTCGCCTTATACTTCTTTCGCCCTTATTGCTAAATATAATTTTTGGAACATTCAACGGGATTTTCTTTTCCTGGCACAGGGACATTTTTCCAAATGTATTCATAGCGCCTTTTACCGGCACTTTCATCCTTGCTTACATTATTCTTTGGATGGTTTTGCCCGATGCAAGAAGTCCCTTTGAAAAAATGGAGATGAGAGGTGAAAAAGTAGATGTAAACCGCATTCGCCAGAATGTGCAGGAAGGAATGGGTGATTTCAAAAGCAGAATGCAAAACTGGGGAGAAGAAGTTAAAACATCAGCGCAACAATTTGGCGAAAAAGCAAAGGAATTTGCTAACACAAGGGGAAAAGAATGGGCCAGTGAGGTGGCACAAAGTACCCGTCCTGCAGCGAGAGGAGTTGCACATATTATCGGTGTTATTTTCAAAGCTTTTTTCATTTTCATTGCGGGAAGTATAGTGTTAGGATTATTTGCTGCTCTAATGGTTTTGATATTTGGAGGTGTTGCTTCGTGGCCCGTCAATAATTTCTTGTGGACAAGTAATCTTCAAAAACTCTCTGCATGGGGCACACTGTTGTTCTTCATCACGGTACCAGTTGTTGCTTTTATAACATGGCTAATAAGAAGAATTGTTCACGTACGTTCAACAAAACATCATTTAGGATGGATATTCGGTGGCTTGTGGCTGGTTGGCTGGATATGTGCTATGATTTTTGCTGCCAGCATTGCAAAAGATCTGAGAATATATGACAGAACAAATGCCATAGAAGTTCCTGTCACGCAACCGCAAAAAGAAACAATGGTAGTTAAAGTGAATGAACCGGAAATTCGCTACAGCGGAAGTTTTTGGTGGCTTCATGACGACGACAACACAGGATGGGACATTACGGATGAGAGTTTAAAATACAATAACGTGAAGATCCGCTACGACAAAAGTGATGACAGTTCATATCATGTGCAGTTGTACAAATATAGTGCGGGGAGTAGCCTTGAAAATGCACAAACCCGTGCTTCCCAAATTATATTCAACGCAAGCTCGCAGGATAGCATTTTAAATCTGAGCAGTGGTTTAACCATTGATAAAAGCAGCAAGTTTCGTGGTCAGGGAGTTATTGTTGAAATCACCATCCCCGTTGGCAAAAAGATAAGGTTTGATGAATCTGTATTGCATGCTTACAATCCATGGGTGGTAAGAAGATCGTGGAGAAATGGAAGATACTGGGGACGCCACTGGCAAAGTGATTGGGATTACGATGAATATTTTGATCTGAAGCCTGATGTTACTTACACAATGCAATCAGATGGTAAACTACTAAGCCAGGATGAAATGAATCAAAAAAACAGCGATTACCGGTATGACAAAAAAGAAGATATAAAAAAGAGCATCCAGGAAAGAGAACAAAAAATAAAAGAAGAACAAAAGCAAATCGAAGAGGATAAAAAAAAGTTGAATGATACAATTGCCTCGAATAATGCAAAAAGTGAAGCCATGAGAGACATAAAAATGGAAGAAGCAAGTGCGCGGTTGATTGTCGATTCTCCGCTTTCTTTTACCGCCTTATTCAACTAAACTTGGTTGAAGTTGGAGTCCTCTGAAATAGAGGCACCAAGGCTCTGTTTTTTAGCAGGGCCTTTCATTTTATATAACCGGAAGGGAAATTGCTTTTACATTTGCACCTGTTCCTGCAAAGGAAAGCTGTAAATTTCTCTAATGAAGAATACTCCGTTTACCAATAAACATATCGCCCTTGGCGCAAAGATGGCAGAGTTTGCCGGCTATAACATGCCCATCAGCTATACAGGTATTAATGATGAACATGCGGCTGTCAGGAATAATGCCGGCATATTTGATGTCAGCCATATGGGAGAATTTATTTTAAAAGGCGAAAACGCTTTAGACCTTATTCAAAGAGTTACCACTAACGATGCATCAAAGCTTACAGCGGGTAAAGCACAATATAGCTGCCTGACAAATAAAAATGGTGGGATTGTTGATGACCTTTTAGTTTACTGCATTGAAGAGGAGAAAGTATATATGGTTGTGGTAAACGCCTCGAATATTGAAAAAGATTGGGAATGGATCAGCAGGCACAATGATAAAAATGCAGAAATGCATAATATTTCAGTCAAAACCTGCCTGCTGGCCATACAGGGCCCCAATGCTGCTAAAATATTGCAGCCTCTTGCTGAAATGGATATCCTGAATTTGAAATACTACACGTTTGTAAAAGGAAAATTTGCAGGTGTAGATAATGTACTTGTAAGTGCAACAGGTTATACCGGTGCCGGCGGAGTTGAGATTTATTTTGAGAACAAGGATGTGAATGCGGATAAAATTTGGGATGCAATTTTTGAAATTGGGAAACCGCAGGGACTAAAGCCAGTTGGCCTTGGTGCCAGAGATACATTAAGGCTTGAAATGGGATATTGCCTGTATGGAAATGATATTGATGACACCACTTCACCACTCGAAGCTGGCTTAGGATGGATCACTAAATTCAATAAGGATTTTACAGCTAAACAAATATTAGAAAAGCAAAAAAAGGAAGGAGTAGAAAGAAAACTGGTTGGATTTGAAATGTTAGAAAAAGGAATTCCCCGGCATGGATATGAAATAAAAGATTTTGACGATGCAAAAATTGGGTTTGTTACGTCCGGTACACAATCACCAAGCCTGGGAAAAGCAATCGGTATGGGATATGTAAAAAAAGCTTACGCCGCTCTTGATACAATAATCTATATAAAAATTCGTGATAAACTCGTCCAGGCAAAAGTCGTCAAGATTCCTTTTTCATAAATTTTCCGATTTCATCTTTTCCGGGCAACCATTATAATTTCCTTCTTCAAACACAATAATTTTTAGAAAATACCCGCTTGCTTCTTGCAGAAAAAAATAATAATTTGACAAAAAAAATGAATTGTGAATAATGTCCTGATCTTTTTATCATTCGTTACTCATTATTCATTCCTTATTCAAATCCATATCCCATGCCTTTGATTCACCTTACTACTTTCATCGAAGCACCAGTAGAAAGAGTTTTTGATCTTAGCCGAAATATTCAGCTTCATAAGGAATCTATGAAAAAGTATAAAGAAGAAGCTGTTGCCGGAACAAGATTTGGTTTAATTGAAAAAAATGAATCGGTAACATGGAAAGCCAGGCATTTCTTTAAAACGAGAATCTTGCGGGTATCGATCACTGAAATGCAAAAGCCTCTACGATTTATTGATGAACAGTCGCAGGGTTCTTTCAAAGCAATGAAACATGAACATCATTTCAAAGCTTGCGACAACGGAACGATCATGATCGATTTATTTGAATTTGAAAGCCCCTATGGAACATTGGGCAAATGGCTGAACTCAATATATCTTACCCGCTATTTAAAACATTTACTCCAGCACCGTAATAAGGCGATTAAAGAATATGCGGAAACTAATAAATGGAGAAGGTTGCTTGAAAAATAAAGTCGTTTCCGTTATTTTGCCTCCATGAGTAATAAGCCTTCCCTATTCACTTCTCTTTCACCATCTCTTGTGCATTTGTACGATTTAAGTAACAGCATTATTGTGATCATTGATGTACTGAGAGCAACTTCTACAATTACTACAGCTTTATATAACGGCGCCAAATCTGTCATCCCGGTTGATAGTGTAAGTCGTTGCATTGAATTGGCAAAACAAATTCATGGAATTACCGCAGGCGAAAGAGACGGAAAAATAGCTGAAGGGTTGGAGCACGGCAATTCTCCTTTTGAATATCCCAAAGAATTTATTGAAGGAAAAGTTTTAGTACTTACTACCACAAATGGTACAAGACTGTTGCATATAGCCCTTGAAAAAGGAGCCAAAGAAATTATCACCGGGTCATTTCCCAATCTTTCGGCTGTGTGTGATCACCTGGTTGAAATGAAACAAAACGTTGTATTAGGATGTGCGGCATGGAAGGACCGGGTAAACATGGAAGACAGTTTGTTCGCCGGCGCCGTCATTTCAAGAATAAAAAAACATTTTGAGATCAATTGCGATTCATCGCATATAGCCGAATCGATGTATGAAAAAGGAAAGAAAGATCTTTTTTCGTTTATAAAAAATAACAATGCGTCACACTATCATCGCCTGATGAACTTCGGCCTGGAGAAAGATATTCGTTATTGTCTTACCGATGATGTGGCAAATGTGCTTCCAATTTACAGGGAAGGAAAATTGGTTGTAAAACTTTAATTGCATAACCCTTTTTCAGGTAGGGCAAAACCATGCAAGATACTTCATTTGCTCATCTTTTTCTGTTAAGAAAAATTATTTTTAATTCTTTATTTTTTGCATGGAAATGCGAATCACAATCCTTTATTTTTGCAGATTGCCCATTAGAGATTTGCGATTTACATTGTTATTCGAATTGTATTTCAAAAATCAAAAATTTGAATCCAAAAATTTGAAATAGTTTGGCCCTACCCCATCTCGTTAAATTTGTGTACACGCATGGAACCGATGAAGTAATTCGCCGGGGAAAAAAAATTCATGCGATTGGCTTTGTTGAACTGGTTGAGTACGATAATCTTTTTGGCTCTGCGATATTCCGGGTAAAGGATGATATTTATTCAACATTCTACAAAGTATATATTCAAAAGATAAAGGACCCAAAGTCTCTTTCTGTAAGATGTACCTGCCCCTACAACCTTGGTGATATATGCCGTCATGAAGCTGGCGCCCTTTTCCAACTGCAGGAAATGATCGATAAAAATATGCTTGACGCAGATGATGTGGAATATGATCAGCGGCATACAGCGGCTAAAATGAAATTCATTGACTTAAAATCATTGAGGTTGCTTTCTTCACCCGCGGTATTTGCCGAGGCAGAAAAATTTCTTCGCACAAATAAAGCAAATATTGAATTTGCGAAAGACGAAACAGTTAAGGCGACAGTTACCCTCGACAGCGGCACTTACAAAGTGATTATTCGTAAAAACGAAGAAAGAAATTTTGATACAAGTTGCGATTACATAGACGCCGAGCATCCTCTTTGCCTGCCTAAGGTCATTGTTTTCTTACAATTGTTGGATTCCTACGGCCCGCACTATTTTGACGGCATTCGCAACTGGGATAAAGAAAAAAATAAATTGCTTGAAGCATACGGATACTCATTGAGTGATGATCTGTCCGAAAAATTTGAATTTAGTTATAAAGATGGCAAACCCTTTTTAAGGGTTTTAGATCCAGGCATTAAAAGAATAGCTCCAGTAACTGTACCGGTAAAACAACCGGTAATTGTGGAAACAGCGTCTCTGCCGGCAGAAGACAAAGAGGAATTGATCGGCACTTCTCACCGACTGGCGGTAGTATTCAATTTTAATAAAAAAACTTTTCCTTATTTCTTCATTGATGTCGTTCACGGAGAAAGTAATGATGCAGGAAATGGCTTTACAGGAAAAGTAGAAAAAATAGATCTGTCAAAGTATGTCGATACGGCCGGCTATAATGAAAATGATAAGCAATCTCTTGCATTGCTTCGAAAATTGCAGGAGCCGGAAATCAACAAATACATCAGTCGCAATTCTCCTTTTTCAGGCATATGGGAAAATATAATTCAGCAGGAAGATGAAGATTTACCCGATGAAACAAAAAATCTAATGTCAGAATATTTTCTGCCTAAATTAAAAAAGTTGTTTGCCGAACCGCCTCTCGCTTTCACGCTTGCGAAGAGTAAACCTTTTAAAACAACCAGCCTTGAAGAATTGAAATTATCGGCCGAGGAAGTGAGACCACATTTCTCTGTAAGAAAAAACGGGAAATATATAATTCAATGCCATGTAAGAGCTGATGGATTGGATCATGAATTGGCCGACAATGAAAGTGAAAGTCCCTTGCTATTTTTATATAACCACCAGGCATACCTATGGAAGAACACAGAAGTCATAGATGTAATTGATAAATTTTTGCCAAAAGGTAAAATAGAAATAAAAAATGAAGCGTGGGAGAAAACGCTTCATCAGCAGGTTTTGCCCCTTGCCAAAGAATATAAAATTGATTTTGATAAATCTCTTGTTCGTGAAATAAAAGCAGGCGAACCGGTAGTAAAATTATTTCTGCTGGAAAAAGGAGATTATCTCGTTTTTCAACCTTCATTTAACTATAAAGGATACGAAACCAAAGCAAAAGACAGGGACGAGATCATTATTCCCCAGTTGGATAAAGTGATGATTGTTCATCGCAACCGGGAAGCCGAGCAGACATTCATTCGAAAACTCCAGAATCTTCACTCCAATTTTATTTACCAGGAAGATACTCATGCATTGGCATTGAAAGGAATTGATGTCTTAAAGAACAACTGGTTCTTTTTGTTTGTAGATGCCATGAATGATATGAAAGTGCCTGTGTTTGGGTTTGATGCATTGAAAAATTTTCGATTTAATACCTCCAAACCGCAAACCAAAATTTTCATTAGCAGTAATACGGATTGGTTTGATGCAAAAATCGATATCGTATTTGGTGATCAGCAGGTATCGGTAGCTGAAGTAAAAAGAGCATTGGCCAACAAGCAACAATTTGTACAACTAAATGATGGAACACTCGGAATTCTTCCTGAAGAATGGATAAAAAAATATTCGTTACTGTTTCGGGTAGGCGAAGGAAAAACAAATTCACTAAAACTTTCACGCTATCACCTGAGTGTGGTAGATGAATTATATGAGAACCGCGATGAAATGGAATTGGTTGTTCAACTCGAAGAAAAATACCAAAGATTGCGTGAATTTGATAAGATCAATAATATTGACCCGCCTGACCATTTGCAGGATGTTTTGCGTCCCTACCAGGTTGCGGGTTATCAATGGTTGAATTATTTGCATGAGATAAACTGGGGCGGCATACTTGCAGATGATATGGGTTTGGGTAAAACCGTACAGGCTCTTTCTTTTCTTGAAAGATATAAATCAGAGCATGGAAAAATAAAAGCATTGGTAGTTTGTCCCACCACTCTTATTTATAATTGGGAAAACGAAATAAGAAAGTTTACTCCTTCGCTTTCCTTTCACATTCATCATGGCGGGCAAAGGTCGAAGACAAAGGACGAATTGATGAAGTACGATATTACCATTACAACTTATGGAACTCTGCGCAGCGATATAAAATTATTTATCAGCCTGGAATTCGATTATGTTATTTTGGATGAATCCCAGGCCATTAAAAATCCTTCAAGCAAAGTAACACGGGCGGCTTCTTTACTGAACGCAAAACATCGCCTTTGCATGAGCGGTACTCCTCTTCAGAACAACACCTTTGACATTTTTGCTCAAATGAATTTTCTGAACCCAGGTATGCTGGGCACTATGGAATTTTTCAGACAAGAGTTTTCCATTCCTATTGACAAGTTTGGAGAAGAAGACAGAAAAGATCATCTCAGGAAAATACTTTACCCGTTCATACTTCGCCGCACAAAAGAGCAGGTGGCCAAAGATCTCCCTGAAAAGCAGGAAATGGTCTTGTATTGTGAAATGGAAAATGAACAGCGAAAAATTTATGATGCCTACCGCAATGATTACCGGAACCAAATACTAGGCTCGATAGAAACACAGGGAATTCAACGTTCACAACTTACCATATTGCAGGGTTTGATGAAGCTGCGCCAGATTTGCGATTCACCTGCCATATTAAATGAGACAGAAAAATTCGAAAATCATTCTATTAAACTTGAAGAGTTAACGAGAGAGATCACTGAAAATATCAGTAACCATAAAGCTCTCATTTTTTCTCAATTTTTGGGTATGCTGGCGTTGATAAAGGCAAAGCTGGTACACCTTGGTGTTAAGTTCGAATATTTCGATGGCAGCACTTCCGCACCCGACAGGGAAAAAGCTATTCAAAGTTTTCAGAACAATGAAAGCGTAAGAGTGTTCCTGATCTCTTTAAAAGCAGGCGGTGTTGGTCTAAACTTAACCGCTGCTGACTATGTATATATAGTTGATCCGTGGTGGAACCCGGCAGTGGAGCAACAAGCCATTGACCGTACTCATCGCATTGGTCAAACGAAAAACATTTTTGCTTATCGAATGATATGTAAGGATACTATCGAGGATAAAATTCTTCAGCTGCAGGACAAGAAACGTACGCTGGCAAAAGAATTAATTGCAGACGACTCCACGTTTGTGAAGAGTTTGACACGAGACGATGTTGAATACCTGTTTAGCTAATTAAATAATAAAAAGACCGCCGAATGATCGAGCGGTCTTTATTGAACGTGTTAGTAAGTAAAAAGATCAATGAGCTCTTTTGCGATTATGATCATACCCATGTGCAGCAGGCGAAGATCCTGATATAATTACCCCCAGTACTGATTTAACAAAACGTAAAATGTTCAGTGAAGGTTTGTAATAATGCCGGTAAATTTTTGCCTCTTCGTGGGTATGAACTATGGATTTGTTTTTCATTTCGGGACTAATTTAGGGATGGTTAACGAATATTTTATAGGAATTAGTATATGTAAAGCTAATATTTTATCTATTTTATAATAAGTGTTGCGCCGGAAATTTTTTATATCCTCATAAAACCAGTAAAACTTCCTGTGCTCCTTACTATTTTTCTTCCCGCCTTTAATTTGTATTCCAACTAAAAAATATCTGATTGTACCTACTGACAGAGTATGCTATCGCACAGCACTTACCAAAAATTAAAAAGTTGGCTATATAAAAAAATTACCTTTGCTCTCTCAAAAAATTTATAGATGAAGTTAGTCTCTTACCTGGAAGAAGATCGTGATCGTTTAGGAGTGCTCGTTAATGACATGGTATACGATATGGAAATATTGCATCCTGACCTGCCCAGTAGCATGAGTATGTTTTTAAATTTTTGGGAAGATGCGTTTCCTATAGCACAAGCCGGGGAACTAATGCTGCGGGAAGGGTCGAGAGCAAGTAATAAAGGAATTCCGATAAATAACGTTCAGCTTTTAGCGCCGGTCCCATTTCCCGTTTCCTGCAGGGACGGCTATGCATTTCGCCAACATGTAGCAACAGCAAGAAAAAACCGCGGGCTTGGAATGATTCCTGAATTTGATCATTTCCCTGTATTTTATTTTACCAATCCGCATAGCATTACAGGACCCGGTGAAATAAGATGCATGCCCGATCATTTGCAGAAGCTGGATTTTGAACTGGAAGCAGCCATTATAATTTGTAAGCACGGTAGAAATATTTCTGCTGAAGAAGCAGATGAATATATAGGCGGACTAATGATCATGAATGATTTTAGTGCCAGGTATTTGCAAATGGAAGAAATGCTGTTAAACCTTGGTCCGGCAAAAGGAAAAGATTTTGCAACGGCTACGGGACCTTGTCTTGTTACATTAGATGAGTTGGAAGACTTGGTGGTACCGGCAAAAGAAAATCATGTGGGAAAAAACTGGAATCTGTCTATGAAATGTTTTGTAAATGAAAGACAGGTTAGTGAAGGCAACCTGGCAGATATGGAATGGACCTTTGCTGAAATTATCGAAAGAGCTTCTTATGGAATAAATCTTTATCCAGGAGATATTATCGGGAGTGGTACAGTTGGAACGGGATGCTTTTTGGAATTAAATGGAACTGCCAGGCTGAAAGACGCAGATTTTCCTGAACAATGGTTATTAGCCGGCGATGTAGTTGAATTGGAAATTGATAAGTTAGGAAAGCTTACCAACACAATTGCTGCCGAAGAAAGTGACTGGAGTATTTTAAATAAAGAGAAGAGATAATGATTACGATTGAAAAAATTTAAAACTCACATTCATGAATGTGGGCTTTTATTTTTAAGAAATAAAAGGCCGCCAGGTTATGAGAGCTTCGAATGCTGCAACACATGAGAAAACTCGATACCGAAGCGGCCAGTTCGTTATAACGAGAAAGATTTCTAAAAATTATATTACGACCTTGTTGATCCTTTTTGCGTTGTCACTCACGTTTTTTACTTTACCCAAAAAAGAATCTTTTACTTTTAATTCTTTTGCAGCATTTACTTCGGCAGAACCAACGCCATCATTATCTATATCCATTGTTTGCACCACAAGATCAGCTGCTTTGATGGATCCTACACTATTACTTCTGATCACCGCGTTTTCTGCTTTACCACTTAGTTTCAAATTTCCAACACTTTTGTTTTTGATGTTAAGCTTCTGCGCATTCAGTGCAAGATCTACGGAACCTACACTTTTATTGTCAAGAGACAGATCACCAAAATTTAAATTTCCTTCCGAAGCTACATTACCGACCATTTTTAAATCAAGGCTTTTAAGGTTTTTAAAGGTTATATAAACAGTCATTTTCTTTTTACTGTCGAAATGAGAGTCTTTCTTCATTTCAACTATTAGCTTATCGCCATCGTTTTTTATATTGAAAAGGTTTTGCAGGTTATCTTCTGCTTCAATCTTCACTGTTTCTTTGTCGCCCTGCGTAAGCGATACATTAAAAACCCCGCTTGCTTCAAGTTGGTCAAAAGGCTGAACGGTTACATCTTTTGTAACGACATTCCCGCTGCCAATGATTTTGGAGCCGTTATTGTCCTTATCTTTTTGGGAGAATGCCGGTGCAGACAAACAAATAAATAAAGCGGCGCTGGTTAGAATGGCAATTATCTTTCTCATATTAATTGGTTTAATTCGTATTAAAAGCGACATGGTTAGAACTACAAAGATACACGAAATAGTTCGTAGAACGAAGATGCAGCAGATTTGTTACAGCAAACCAAAAAAATTTATGAAAGGTTATTAATCTATATAAGCGAAGGCAGCTTTATACATCCCGGTATCAAAAAAATAAGATACCGTCGATTTTATGTAGTTCAAAAGGTAAGACATTTAAATATGCAAAGCATCTTTTCTCCTGGCAATTCTTTCACGCAAAATTCTGAAAAACTTTGATCGTTCTTTCTCACTTACTTTGCTGATCAGGGTGGAACGTTTCATGAGACTTTGTACATAATCATAAACATTTTCAGCAAAATTTATGTCTCTTGTTGTCATGTAATTAATATTCGTATGGTTGATAATTGATTGCTTGACTCCGTTTAGGATAAACACCATACTGTTATCACCCAACATTACTTCATTAAAATAAACACCGTAAGTGCTGAGTGGTTTCATTTCAGGATCGCCATATTTGAATTTAAATCCCCTTTCTGCCTGTCTCTCGATATGATCGATAACCTTTTCCCAGGCTTCGTACAATACAAGCGTGTCTCTGTCGGATTCAAACATCTGGCTATCTCTGTAAAATTCAATTTGCCTGATAGCAACATTTATATTTTCCACGTTCCATAATTCAACGCTCGGTAATTTGTTATATTCTTCGATGATCCTTTTTCCCATTTCCCACAACTCATCCGAATAAAAATTGAAATTAAAACGCGTATTGGCGAAACCCTGGAAATTGAATATCGTTTTCATCCAAAAAAAGTATTTGAATGCGGCTATCTCCCTGATATTAAAATGATGAAACAGGGGTACATCTTTATTCAGGTGATAAAATTCTCTTTCCGAAAAGGTATTGAAGGCGGTGAGGTCTTTTATGATGCTGCCCAGGTAAGCTTCATACCTGAAGGTTTTTTCATTCAAAAAATTCCCCCTGAATAAGAAAGAACTGGTTTGAAGATTCATTAATTGGTCCAGTGATATTTTATAATGCGCACACAAAGTATACAGCTCGTCAAGTGAAATTGTTTTTTCACCACGCATGCGACGGTATACGCTGTCTACACTTACATTCAGCACCCTGGCAATTTCTTCCGTTGCAGACAAATGCCCGGGAATATTTGCTTTGATTACCCGGAAAAGTTCCTGTTGTAGTTCGGGAGACTCCATATTATAAGGTTTATAATTTTTTCTGGCGATCTTCAATCTTTGCCAGCAGGATACCAAAAAAAATATTCCGCTGTTTCTCACTTGTCTGGCTGATAACAGTAGCCCGTCGCATCAGGTTATTCAAATCTTCCGCACACTGGTTGCAAAAATTTTCGTCTCTTGTTACCATATAGTTTAAGACATCATAATTAAGGTAAGCAGTTCGAGCATCATCAGTTGCAACCAGGATCGTGTTGTCACCAAGAATCACCCGGTTATAAAAAAAATTAAAGTTGAGTTTTTTTGTTGAAGGGTTTTCACCGGGAAAAAACTTGCACCCATATTCTACTTGTGCCTTTAAATGTAAGATCGTTTCCTCCGTAGCCTGATAAACGGTTTTAATATCAGCAGAGGAAGAAAAAAGACCACTGTCTTTATAAAATTCTATTTGAGAAATAAGGCTGTTGATACATTCAGTATTCCATATCTCAGTGGAAGGTATCTGTTGGTACGTTTTTACCAACTCCATGCTCATGCGTTCAATTTCCGAAGGAACACTGCTTAGGTCAATTGCCTTGGTTGCAAACTCGGGATGTTGCAAAATAGTTTTCATCCAGAAAAAATAACGAAAGGCGATAAGAGGTTTGAAATAAAAATTATGAAATAGCGGAACATCCTTTGTCAGGTAAATGATCTCCTTTTGGTTGAAACTGTTTACATATTGCGTGAGCCCAATAAGATCAGACAAGTATTTTTCATAAGAGTAATATTGATTATTGATGCGGATATTTTCAAAAAGAATGGAATTGGTTTTAATGTGCAATACCTGGTCAAGAGAAAAGTGAAAATGTTCGCAAAGTTGTTTTGCTTCTTCAAGAACCAGCGGGGTTTCATTCCTGATGCGACGATAAGCACTATCGCTGCTAATATGAAGAATCTCTGAAATGGTATCCGTGAGAGATACTGATGGAGGCAGCATTTCTTTTATGCGCTGAAACAAAAACTCCTGGGCCTGATTCGAAGGCATGAGTGTGTGTTGATGGTGATAAATCTGTTTTGCAGGAGCTGCTACCCCATGATCCACCTCTTTCAATTTAGGGGATTTTTTTTGAAGTACAATGCATGCTCCAATCAGAATCAGTAAAAATTGCCAAGCGGGAAAGAATAACTGCAAAATTTAATTATAAAAACCTTTGAGAAAAGTAACTTGTTCCTTGAACTTAAAACTGGAACTGCTGGTAATAAACCGGCAATCTTTTGGTATAAAATATCGCTGTTTTACAAACAGTCCTTTAAAAAAACCAACGACTGAAAAGATTGCAATATGATCTACAATAAAAGAATCGCTTATTTTGTTGCAGCCAATCTTCTGCTTTTAAAGAATGAGCTATGAGAAAAACTATTTTAATTGCCTTCCTTTTTATTTCCTTTAGCTCTTATAGCCAACCTTATCTGGATATTGTAAAATCTGGTTACTATTATTCCCCGGAGTCTGGATTCAGCGATAAAACAAATCAACTTAAATCAAATCTCATCAGTATTAATTTTAACCTGCCGATCGAATTAAAGAAAGGTGGAGACGCTTTCATCATCAATCCATTTTTTGACAACAGCAAGGGAAAAATTTTCGGAAATGATTTCCATGTAATAAGCCAGGGATTGTTGATTGGCTTTTTAAAAAAGAACCTCGTTCCAAATTGGAGCCTTTTATCAAGTTTTATTGTAAGAGACAACAAACAGGCCAAGAAAAATCCGGGTGATGATTGGCAATATGGAGGGGTTATTTTAACTACTTATAAGAAAAATCAATTACTCTCCCTTAAGCTTGGAATCTATTATAACAAAGAATTTTTTGGAAACTTTTTTATGCCATTGGCCGGTATCGACTGGCAGATCAATTCTAAAAACAATCTTTTTGGAGTACTGCCCGGCAGTATGGTTTTGGAACATAAAGTAAATTCCTGGTTTTATTACGGGGCATCTTTCCGTGCTCTTACAAATTCTTACAGGCTGGAAACAATTGATCCTTGTTTCAGTGGAGACTGTTCGGCAAAAAATTATTTAAGGATTGACGATAACCAGTTAGGCATTTTTGCAGACACCTATCTTTCCAAAGAAAATTGTGCTGAGTGCAGAAACAGGTTATACGCTTCTTCGTAGATATCGTTACGGTTTTAAAGGAAAAATTCTTAATAATAAAACGAATTACAAAAGCGATAATTTTTATCTAAAAGCTTCTTTGGCTTACCGGATTCGGTTCAGATAACTTCAATAAACTTCTCGGCCAGAGGGAGGCTAGCTTAAAAAGGCCCTTTTGATATTTTTTAAGAAAGCTGCCTTTATTTTTCGGAAACAAACAATTTTTAGCAAGGACATTGTTCGTTGATAACAAAATCAGTAAAAATTACCACACGAAATCGACTAACTGCAAAATTCAATTATGAATGGCTTTTATAAGGTATTAGCTTGGTATCAGTATTCAAGCAAACACCAATAACCATTAAACCTTGTTTCCTTTTTATTTTTTATTTCGACCATTAATATTCAGATCCGCTCTATAAGATATTTTATTTATTTTTTTAGCCCGTTTACGGGATCCTCACGATCGCTCTTTCAGTCAGAATTAAAAATTGAAAATCATCGCCAAAAAATTTTTTTCATGACAAGAAATTTTATGTTTTTCGCTTTGCTTTTTTGTTTGTCATCACAGGCACAACAACAAAAAATAAGTAAAGCAAAATTTGTAGTTGGGACAGCCGGTCCCGAACTTTTGCATGCAGGAGTAGCATTCAGAATAGCCAACGCCAGTCAGATAGGATTAAATGCCGGAATAGCACCTTCATGGGGAAGCGCATGGACTGCAATTAGCCTGGAACACAGATTGTATTTGGGGAAAAATTCGGAAAAGACGAATCAAAAAACCTGGTTTTTTCGACAGGGAACAACCTTTTTCCCATCGGCAAAATCCCCTCAGCAGTTCACGTTTAATTTAACTGCGGGAAAGGATCTTCTATTTAAAAATAATAAAAGCGGAATTACCATTGATGCCGGCGTATTTTATTTACCGGAAAGTGAAGAGTCATCTATTATACTTGTAAGGTCGTTGAATCTGTGGCCGGCTTTGCGCATTGAATTCTTTTTTGGCAGTATGATATCGAATGCAAAGACCTGAAATAAAACAGACCAGAATTAAACTTATCTTTTACAATTCAAACTATAAACTAAACTATTCTGTATGAGAAAAATTTCTTTATGGGCGAAAAATCATAAATGGCAGGCCCGAGTCAGCATCGTAATCATTTTCATTTTACTTAATGCTCTTGGTATTCTTATTGGAAGATTACTGCATCAACTGAATATTGTCTTTCCGCCTGCACTCCTTTATATTTTTACGGGTGTTTTCCTTTCCCTGTTTTTTATTTATCCACAGAGAAATGTAAAGAGAAGAACACTAAACCGAAAACAATTTTATGCCTGGCAAAAATCATGTGACTTCCTGCTCGCCACTTCAACACTTTTGTTAGTTTGTTTCTTGGGGAACAGGCCCGAAAAATTCTTTTTTAATACTTCTGTTGTTCATGCAACAACTATTAAGCATCCCTCCACTGTGAAAGATTCAACAAGGACTTACAAAACAATTAGTGCCTTTTCTGCTTCGATGAAAGATAAAAATGGCAAAATGCTGAAATGGAAGGAAAGAAAGAAAATCTTGAAAGAGCAGATCAGGGAAATAGAAAAAGCAAACGACCTTTCCGAGGGAACCAAAGTATTGCTAATCATACTTAGCATTGTAGTGGCAATCGGCTTGCTATTCTTAGTGGCAGCTCTTGCCTGCAATTTATCGTGCAGTGGTTCAGATGCCGTGGCGGTAATAGTGGGAATCGGGGGGCTTGCCCTGATAATTTTCTTACTTATAATTGCAATTCGCGCCATCACTGGTAAAAAGAAGAAGGGAAAACACAATACGATGCCCGCAGGTAATGAAAGTTAGCTTTTGTTTCCATTTAGCTTCCTGTAATTTTGCGTCGCTCTAAAAATTAAATTCATCAATGCAGGTATCAATAATACAAAAAACCTACGAAAATGAAGCTGAATAAATCAACGCCTTCTCAATATTTATCAAAGAAGATATTATAAAAAACTTATCGCAATATGTATTGATCACTGTAACGAACAATCCAATGTTTTCCCAATCAAACAAATTTGTTTATACCGATGATTGTTTGCTTGCTTATTATTTAGTTGTCACTACCACACAAAATTTTCTATCATGAAAAAAGTCAAATTAGTGTTGATGATATTCTTTGGAATATTTATTAATCATCCCTCTCTTTTAGCTTCTTCCCCTTCTGTCACCAGCATGAAAGCGGCACCTGGCGAATGGCGGGTAAATCTGAAGCTTACTGATCTTACCAGAATGAATACTAAAGATGTTCAAAAAATGACCGGAAAGAAAATGAACTTTTGTTCAAAGATTGCATTTAAAATTTTTCAAAATAAAGTAAAAAAAATTATCAGGAAGCACAATGATCTTACTATTGCTGACTTATATAACGCTAACCAGGAAGGAAAAAATAAATTCAGCGTTCTATGGTTTCTCATCGGGCTTGCGGGTCCATGGATCGGAATATTATCCTTCGGTGTAGCCGGGCTTTTACTTTTTACAATTGCTGCCGTTGCCGCCCCTTATTTACTGCATAGAAGTAAAACGGAAAAAGGATCGCTTTGGACAGGGCTTGGACTTTCACTGATCATGCTTTTAATCTTAGTATTAATTGCAAGCAGTGCTATTTTTTCTATTTTTTGGTAGTGCCCTAGGACACTACCTTCTATACACCTTTCTTGTTTTCACATCTGCATCCTGTAATTTTGCCCGCTGGCGACAATAAAAAGCTTTCATTGATGCAGATATATAATTTATCCGAACAGGAAGAAATTACGGAGAGAAAAACTGGCTGAATTGATCATAATGGGTATTGAACCTTACCCGGCGCCTCGTATCCCGGTTAATAGTAATGCTGCCTATATCAAAGAAAACTATACAGAAGAAAAAAAAGATGACTTTTCCGATGTTTGCATTGCAGGACGCATTATGAGTGTGCGGGATATGGGTAAAGCAAATTTTGCCGTGATACAGGATTCGAACGGAAGAATTCAATTATATATTCGTCGTGATGATATTTGCCCGGGCGAAGATAAAACTTTGTATGATATTGTCTGGAAAAAGCTAATCGATATCGGTGATATAATCGGGATAAAAGGATTTGTATTCATAACCAAAACCGGTGAAACTTCCATTCATGTAAAAGAGCTTACGACTACTAACTAAATCTCTAAAACCTTTACCCATTGTTAAAGAAGCAGAAGGACAAACTTTTGATGCAGTAACCGATCCTGAATTCAAATATCGCCAGAGGTATGCCGATCTTGTCATAAACCCTGAAGCAAAAGAAACTTTTACAAAACGAACGAAACTGATCAACTCCATGCGGGAATTTTTTAAATGAGCGTGGCGCATTGGAAGTTGATACGCCTGTTTTGCAAAGTATTCCTGGTGGCGCTGCTGCACGTCCATTTCATTACACATCATAATGCACTGGATATTCCATTGTACTTGCGTATTGCCAATGAACTTTATTTAAAAAGATTGATTGTTGGTGGATTTGATTGGGTATATGAATTCAGCCGCAATTTTCGCAATGAAGGAATGGACCGCACACATAATCCTGAATTTACGATGCTTGAATTTTATGTGGCTTACAAAGATTATTTGTGGATGATGGAAACTACGGAGCAATTGATGGAAAAAGCGGCGATGGATGTTTATGGTACAACTGAAGTAACAATTGATGGATAGGTCGAAACAATTTCTTTTAAAGCGCCATACAAACGCATCAGTATGTATGATGCTATAAAGGAACATACCGGTTTTGATATTACCACGATGAATGAAGAACAGCTTCGTGATGCGTGCAAGCAATTGCATGTTCATGTAGATAATACAATGGGCAGAGGCAAACTGATCGATGAATTATTCGGAAATAAATGCGAAGAGCATTTTGTACAACCAACTTTTATTATTGATTACCCTGTTGAAATGAGCCCGCTTACAAAAAAACATCGAGGCAAACACGGGCTGGTAGAACGATTTGAATTAATAGTAAATGGAAAAGAAATCGCAAATGCATATAGCGAACTGAATGATCCTATTGATCAGCGTGAACGTTTTGAAGAACAAGTGAAACTTATGGAAAGAGGCGATGAAGAAGCCATGTTTATTGACTATGATTTTCTAAGAGCATTGGAATACGGGATGCCTCCAACATCCGGAATTGGCTTCGGCATTGATCGGATTTGTATGCTACTCTTAAATCAGCCTTCTATCCAGGATGTTTTATTGTTTCCCATGATGCGGCCGGAGAAAAGAGAGGAGGAGTAAAATATATGTCAAACAAATAAATCATTGTACAATTGTCCACCCGGCATTACTGCATATTTTTCTAGATCAGTAATCCCTTCTTTCGCCAACACTTCTTCATCAATAAATAAATTACCCGTACATTCTGCGGACGGTTGCTTTAAAATATAATAAGCAGCATCGGCAAGTATCTCAGGCGTGCGGCTCATCTTTATCAACGCTTCGCCGCCCAATAAATTTTTCACTGCGGCTGTAGCAATCGTTGTTCTTGGCCATAATGAATTAACTGCAATTTTATCTTTTCTAAATTCTGCCGCCCAACCAATTGTCATCATACTCATATTATATTTTGTAAGAGTGTACGCCACATGGTTGGCAAACCATTTAGGTTGCAAGTTCAGTGGAGGTGACAGTGTAAGAATGTGCGGATTCGAAGATCTTTTTAAAAAAGGAATACATGCTTTAGTTACAATAAAAGTTCCCCGTACATTAATGTTATACATCAGGTCGAACCGTTTCATTTCTGTTTGTTCGGTTGATGTAAGAGAAATGGCTGAAGCATTATTAATAAGAATATCAATACCTCCAAATTTGTCAACGGATTCTTTCACGACCTTTTCTACCTGGTCTTCAAATCTTATATCGCATTGCACCGGCAAAGCTTTACCTCCTGCTTCCTCAATTTCCTTTGCTGCAGAAAAAATAGTGCCGCCAAGTTTAGGATTCTCTTCTACACTCTTTGCAGCTACAATAATATTGGCTCCTTCTTTGGCCAACCGCAAAGCAATGGCCTTACCTATGCCACGACTGGCGCCTGTAATAAAAACAGTTTTGCTATTAAAGGACATTGATGTTTTTTTGTTTAACCTGAGAATGAAGGTAATAGATTAAAGCCGATTAAATCACACAAGAACATTTACTAAGTCAACAGTAATTTCATCAATCACAATAACAAGCAGTTCTTCTCTTGTGCTAAAAAAATGTGAAGACTACTTTTGGTTCGAAGTTGATTGATGATTGATCCATATCCAAGTGAAAAACCGAAGAACGTCCGTAAAAAAAATTCCAAATCCTAAAATGAAAGACAAATCAATATCAGTCAACTTTCCTTTGAAAAACCAAGTCCCGTTTGAGTCCGAATATCCAATGAAAACAGTTTAACCTTGAGGAACTGATTAGTAACCTGGAAACACCAACTGTGCTAGGTTTGCCCCGAAAGGTATTTAAAGTCCCACATCTTACATGAGGGACTTTTTTTATGGAATTACTTTGAAAATTCTTTATCCGAAACTTGTACCGTGCCGATCGGCTGTTTGAAAATTATGCTGGTGAAATCCTGTGTCGCTTCAAGACCCTTACCGGGAAATATTTGCTTATCCTTTGTGCGGTATTCGGCATAGTTATCTGTATAAAATAGTTTCTTATTCTGATCCCACCAAAGATCATTACTCTTCAAGGTATCACCGTCTATATTAATTACCACAACGCTATCCCAGAGGTAGGCTTTATTGAGGCTTTCAAAATATTTACCGTGCTTACTGTCTAGCCGTGTTTCTATTTGCAAACTATCATTGTAAAAATCAATATGCATTGTTTTGGGAAACGCTTCGTAAATCGTATCGGTTTCATATCTCAACATTAAAGGTGCAGTAAGCTTCGCTTTTACATGTCCCTCCTGGCTCAAATAACTTTCTACAGTTTTTACTGTATCAACCATAATTTTTTTCCGTGACCAGTCCCTAAGTGTATTTTCGTCGTTTTGCTTGCAGCCGAACAAAAAAACAGACGTGGCTGTTGCGACAGCAGCAACTACATAATTTATCTTGACATACTTAAACATTCGGCTTGTTTGATTCTATTTTCGACAGGAAATCCCCAATCTAAGTTCCGCGTTTAGCAGGCAGGAATCTCCTATTCATACTTGGGTTTTACAAACCAAAGATCGGTTAATGAAAGGCCTACAGAAATGCGAAAGATATTTTCTTTAAGCAGGTTAGCGTTATTACCCCTTTTTATATACTCAACAGAAACGTTGATAATGGAAGCCTGGCTGCGAGCTGATGCATTGTAGTTAGCGATGGGAAACCCGGCGCCCAGACTAAATCCCCACACCGGCAGATTTTTTTCGACATGAATATAATCCTGTCCAACCATAAAACCACCCCGGTAAACTACATTGCTGAAGTAATTCTTTTTTGGTTCAGGTCTTATCTGTGCACCCACTTTTAATTCCCAGCTATCTTGAACGGAATCAGTCATCCCATAATACCTGTATTCACTCCAATTATTTTGAACAAGATCAGCACCCACTAACCATCCGCCGTATCTGTTGTTTTTGAGATCAGCTCTCTTTTCAAGAATAAAACCAAGGCCATAGCCGGATGGATAAATGATTTTGCCTTTCACATTTTTTTGTTCATAAACACTATCCAATTGTATATCGCCGCTTTGACTGGGTGTAAATGTTTGCCGTAAAAGATCCTGTTGCGCATTCAATGTTTGTTTTAAATGGCCGTAAGCACCCAAACGCAACAGCATTTTTTTACTCAAATCAATTTTGTATTGGATCCCCGCATTTGCATAAATATGCCCGAAAGGTGTTTTAGTGCTAAAATCAGAACTGTTGTAACTAATCGAATCATTAAGAAAGTATCTTTTTGCATCATATTCTTTCTTCCCAAACAAATAACCAAAATTTACTCCAACACTGAGGTTTTTTATTGCGAAACCAGTTCCAATTGTTGCCAGGAAAGCGCCACCGCTGCCGGTAAACTCTGTCAATACACTATCAATAGGCAAGCCGGAGCCAGGATCGTAAAGGCGTTCATTCCGATCCACTTTATAGCCAATCCGCGATAATTGTCTTAGCCCGAAATTCAATCCCCAACTTTTTTTCAGAGGCACACCTACCTGCATGTACGAAAACAAAGCGTTGCTGTTCGTAAATTTTTGAGCAGAATTGCCCTCTCGCAAAGTGCGATTATCAAAGTTTAAACCCACATCAAATAATACTCTTCCCGAAGCTGCTTTTTTTGCGCCTGTTTCAAAATAAGATATGAAGGCTGAATAAGATGCGGGATTATCAAAATTAATAGAAAGAGGGTCAGAGTAAGCGGCAGAAATACTTCCCATACCGCGGCTGACAATGTTGGTACCTGGTACCATGTCGCCTAAACCATAACGTGAATAAGGTGAATTATCCTGGGCATTTAAGAAACTACTGAGCGAAAACTGCAAACAAAAAAACATAAGCAGCTTTCTAAGGGCTATTGACTTCACTGATTGCATATAATCCTTTAAAAATTAGTTCGGGGTCTGCAAATATCTTCTTTTTTAAATGGGAAGCCAAAATGGCTATATCACCCCCGGTTAAAAGCACGTTAAAGTTCCCGAACCTTTCTTCATACGCATTTACAAGTCCATCAATCTCTTTTGCCATCCCAATTACCACCCCGGAAAGAATATTTGTATTCGTGTCGTAACCGATCAATGGAGCATTCCAATCAGCATTAATTAAAGGCAATTTTGCTGTATAGTGATTTAGTGATTTTAATCTCATCTGCAGACCGGGTGATATACCGCCACCAATAAACTCATGAAACTTATTTATGAAATTGTAAGTAATGCATGTTCCCAATCCAATAACCAGGTTATTTTTTTCCGGATAAAAATAAACGGCTGCGGCTGCTAATGCCAGACGATCAGCACCAATTGTTTCAGGTTTTCCAACCGGTGTCGTGAAAGGGAGTCGGGTGTGATGACTCAGTTTATGAAAGCTGGTAGAAGCAGAAAGTAAGTTTTCAATTTTCGGATCATGATCAATGACTGAAGAAAGAATCGTTTTTTGCGGATGAAATTTATCTATCAATTGCCTGACCGATTCAAAAGATTCATTTTCCAGTACAATCAATTCCTCGATTGCTGAGTCTACGAACACGGCGGCTTTAAGTCTTGTATTTCCAAAATCAAAACAAAGAGTAGTGGAATCCACGCTTTAAGATTTGTGGGCAAAAGTAATGAATGATGAATGATAGGTAATGATCGGGGATGGTACACAGCTACTTGTTAAATCCCAAACTTGAAAGATTCCGGAAATGACCATTGAGTTTTATTTTTTCTTTTAGCTGTTCCATTTCCGCCACAAGAGGAATCACTTTTGCCAGGTGTCTTTTTAAATATTCCTGTCTTTGCCGTTCCTGCAAAAGGTGAAGCATTTCATACTCTTCATTAAGAGAAAGGCCTACGTGATGTGCTACGTCATAAGCCTTCAGTTCTTCATCTTCCTTTTTGAAGTCTTTATCTATTTTTAGCAATTTATGTAATTCACGAATGCTGTTTACCACTTTCTTCATTAACTCCCCGTTGCCTTCTTCGTTTGTCTCGGGATAGTTCACTATTGCACCACTGTATAATTTTTCAGGCACTTCATTAATAATTTCAAGTATTCTGAAAATCTTCGATCCTTTTGTTTTAATATCCATTTCCCCATTTTCGTGCATCTTGGATATTTCCACAATTTCAACCAAAGAACCAAAATCCTGCAGCCGGCTTTCAATCACAGTAGGAATTCCAAATTGTTTTTTTTGAGAATAACATTCATTTATCAACTGCTTGTAGCGCGGCTCAAAAATGTGAAGGTTCAAACTCTCCCCGGGGTAAACAACAATACCGAGCGGGAATATGGGAATAAAGTTTGTCATAGGCCAAAATTAATAAGTTCCTCAAATGAAGGATGAAAGCAAAATTACTTCAGGAGGATCGGGGCGTCTGTTTTAATTTATGCTTAAATCCATTCAGCTTCATCAATTGAGTGTATTTTATAAAGGTGTAATAAGAAGTCATTCTTGCACAAATAAGTCCTTCTTTACCATCTAAAAAACCAAGCTTGAAAACATAATATTTCATAAATGCAAACAACGGTGCAATGTTCACTTTTATCCATGATGATTTTTTTCCCTGCTCAGCATATTTTTCCGCACTCAACGATGCGTATTTGAACATTTTATCCGTAAACTCAGGCACGGTGTTTACCGTATAGTGATGGATGTAGCCATTTATTTTTTTCACTTTAATGCCTGGCGAAAGCGATAGATTTTCGTGCACATTTGCTTCATTCCAATTCACTTTATTGCGGTTAAAAACACGCATGTGTTTATCACCACCCCATTCTCCAAAGCGCAAATATTTTTTTCCAAAGAAATTTTTAAATCGTATTTCATAAACCTCATCTTCATTGCCGGGTTGCATATTTTGCAACGATCTTTTTAATTCCGTGTCAATAGATTCATCAGCATCGAGATTAAGTATCCAGTCATACTTCGCAAATTTCGTGGCTTTGTTTTTTGTCTTTCCAAATCCCTCCCAGTTTTCTTCGATCAAACGGACACCAGCCCGCCGAACAATATTTTTAGTATTGTCAGTACTTCCATTATCGAGCACAACAATATCATCGGTCAATCCATCCAGGCTCTCAAGGCAGCGACCTATTTCAGCCTCTTCATTTTTACAAATAATGACAACAGAAATTTCTTTCATAGCCAAGGTAAATTTTATTGTTGCAGCCACAACCATTTATACCACCACAATAAAACAAATGCGTGTATAAACACTCCATACTGAACTTCTAAACCAATATCAAACAAATAACTGAACGCAATGAAAATATTTATCAGCAACCATACAATATTATTCCTTAATTCTTTTATAAAAAAAGGAATCAGCATAGAAAAAGAAAATAAAACAAAACCGGGCCAACCTGCTCCGGCACCATACATCATCCATTCGCTTGAAGGCAAGATTTTATCCGTAGCCGCTGCATTGGGATTGCTGATCTCATAAATTCCGTCCGTTCGCTTTGCAATGTCCCCAAATCCGACACCTGCAACAGGGTTTTGTTTCAGCAATTGACAACCGGCTCGTATCGAAAAAAATCTGTTCCCGTCATTTGAGCCGGATACAAAAATATTTTTCCATACAAAAGATAAATCGTACTTCAAATACTTAACACGGTTCTGAAATGTAGGAACAACAAAATAAGAAACTACAGGAAGCAGGAACAACAAACCGAGTATCCACACATATCTCTTTTTATTTCTTTGATTTCGTAGCAGCCAAATAATGAAAACAAGCATGCCGATATAAAAACACACTAACCCGGTACGCACTGCGAGCACATGCAAATACGAAATAAAAAACAGGATCGTGAAAACCAATAACCCTGTAATGACTTTTCCTTGTTTCTTTCTGTCTTTAAACAATAAAAAAACGGCATTAAGTATGCCAATAGTAACAAGCAAACTAAATCGAACATGATCATTGCCAAGAGGAGTTTCAATGGTATATGCCCTTAAATAATTCGCATTAATCGTGTTTATATTTTGAAAATATTGCCATAAGCTCCAGCATACGCCGGCGCTTACCACGACTAAAAACGAGAAAGAAATTTTTTTCCAATCCGCGTAACGGAAATTTTCAATATTGGCAAAACAAACAGGAAATAAAAGAAGCGGTAACTTAATTCTGACTATATCTAACCACTTTGTGTGATCGTCACTCCACAATCCTGAAATAAGAGGTATGAAAAAAAGTAAACTCATAGACCACAGAATGGGCGAAGAGAAAAAAACTTTCAATTGTGCCCCAATATTTTTATGAAAAAGACAAGTCGCAATAAAAACAATTAAGCCTATTGACAGCAACGCTCTTGAAAACATAACGCCGCACAACATTGTAATCATGCTGATAAAAATGATTGGTTGCCTCCAGCTATCAGCAGTTAAATATTTTCTTGATCCATTCATGTTACTTTTGTCTTTAACAAGCTGACACAAATTAAAAGATATAGTTCGTAAAACACACCCGTGTATGCATGAGCAATTAGTACAAAAAATTAAAACCGGCGATTTTAAATCACTTGCCCGTGCTATTTCCTTTGTTGAAAATGAACAGCAAGGTTATGAAGAAATACTAAGGTCTTTTACATCGAATGCAAATGCTCAGATTATTGGCATCACCGGCCCACCGGGAGCCGGTAAAAGCACATTGACAGATGACCTGATTGGTAAATTGATTGAAGGGAACAATAAAGTTGCGGTGCTGTGTATTGATCCCTCATCACCATTCAATATGGGAGCAGTACTTGGTGACCGTATCCGTATGAGTGATTGGTACACTCATCCAAATGTTTTTATTCGCTCTTTGGCAACCCGGGGTTCTATGGGTGGCTTAAGCCCCAAAATTATCGAGATCACCGACCTGGTGAAATTTGCCGGGTTTGACCATATTATTATTGAAACGGTAGGTGTAGGTCAAAGTGAAATTGAAATTGCAGGTCTGGCTGATACAACGATAGTGGTTGTAGTGCCGGAAGGAGGAGACGAAATACAAACTATGAAAGCAGGATTAATGGAAATAGCCAACATATTTGTTATTAATAAAAGCGACCGGCCTGATGCCGACCTGTTTGAAAAAAATTTACAATCTATGCTTGCTCCAGCATTTCACAATCATGAGCTACCAGTAGTAAAAACAATTGCTACTGAAAAAAGGGGAATAGATGAATTGATGAAGGCTATAAAGAATCATTTTCACTCAAAAAATGAACAAAGGCATATTGCTTTATTGACAGAAAAAGCCTGGCATTTACTTGTCCAAAAGAAAATGAAAGACTTTAATAAATCCCAATTGCAAAAATTAATTCAGTCTCAATTCAAATTACCCGGATTCAATTTGTATTCTTTCATTGAGAAATTATAAATCTCTATTCATCCCAATCACTTCCTATCGGAGAACCGGGAGGCGTTTCCAAAATTTGTTTTGAGGGAATTGCTTTTTCCGGAGCTTTCATCCTTTCTAAGGCTAATAATAAATGTCCTGAATAGGTGTCGTCTTTACTGATCTTTAGCTGAGCTTCAATAAAAGTTTTTAGATCAGCCAATCCTTTTTGCGCCGCCGCTCTTGCTGCAAAGTTTGCGTCTTCATCAACGGACAAAGCTAGGAGATAAGTCAGTAAAATTTGTTCTGTTTGCAACTGGATCAGTTTTTCCATTCCTGTCTTACGCGGCGCTTTCCATGTAACATTGATCAATCTCTTTATCATTTCATTTACGCCTAATCCGCCATTCATTTCGTACTCAGCCATCCTGCTCACCCGTTCACCGTTGAATAAAAATGACAAAGCAAGATCAGCCGCATTTTCCGCCGGAGTCAATGCATCGAAAGCAAGTCCCGTTCTTTTTTTAAAAAGCTCTTGTGTGAAATTATAACCATCCGGCCGTGGCGGAATTAGTTTTACGATATTGCCCGGTAATACTAATACATCAGGATCCAAGCACCCGATAACAGCATCTAACGCTCTTAACTGATCTGATTTCGATAATGATCTTGTGACCACTTGCCCGTCATTTCGCAAAGCATAAGTATAGTACATGCCACCAACCATTTTTGTAACCGCCTCCAATTGATACCGGTGATACAAATAAACAGGAACCAATACATCTTCAAGTAAAGCCATTGGTGTACCCGGTTTGATATTATTCTCTCCAAATTGTGACAACGCCTTTGCTCTCACTTTCATTACTTCTTTTAATTCAGTAACCGCATCTGTTCCATTATCCCATAGATGGGCCTGCGGATGCAATCCGCCTGCTGCCCTTGAATCACGGTCTGAAATAAATTGCAACCCTCTTTTTTCTGCGTCAGATAAAATTTTATTCAGTTCTGCTGATTCATCAGTTCCTTTTGGAAAATCACCATAGCCCCATTGAATAGCTGTTTTATCCCAATCGCCTATTTTATTATCGTAAGCATTTGAAAGATCAATATCGCCGTTTGCATCCAACCTCGCCAATGGTTGCGGATAGTCCATTACACTTGCCCGGTCATTTACACTTGATGCAAAATTGTGCGTCAACCCTAAAGTATGTCCCACTTCATGTGCGACTAATTGTTTCAACCGGCTCAAAGACATCTTCAGCATTTTATCATCAGCCGGCAAATTGTTTTCAAACGGCGCCAGTAACCCGGTAGCTATAAGATAATCTTGCCGTACACGCAAAGAACCAAGAGTTACATTTCCTTTTATTATTTCGCCGGTACGTGGGTCTACAACCGCAGCGCCGTATGACCACCCTCTCGTAGAGCGATGCACCCAATTGATCATATTATAGCGTATATCCATCGGGTCAGCATTCGGCGGCAATATTTTTACCTGGAAAGCATTTTTGTACCCTGCTGCTTCAAAAGCCTGGTTCCACCAGCTTGCTCCTTCGAGTAGTGCACTGCGAATTGGTTCAGGCGTTCCATTATCAAGATAGTAAACGATCGGTTTCACCGGTTCACTGATGGCGGCATTCGGATCTTTCTTTTTCAACCGATGCCTGATAATAAAATATTTTTCCAGTGGTTCAGATACAGGTGTGCCATAATCAAAATATGAAATGGGAATAAATCCAGAACGCGGATCAAAAATCCGTGGTTCAAAATCGTTATCGGGCAATTGCACAAAGGAATGATGTATTCTTAATGTCATTGCTTCGGCAGAAGGTGTTACAGATCGAACATAGTTACCAGCCTGTCCATCATTATTTACTAAAGTAATGGTTGCTTCGATCTCTGTATTAAAAGGAAAATTTTTTGAATTGGGCAAATAAATGGCCGATCTTGATTTTTCAAAACTATAATTACCTTGTTTTTGAAAACGAAGGCGGTTTGCTATCTGCATAGCGTCTCTTATAATAAAATCAGTTGCATCAACCAGGACACGATTACCTGTTTGGGCTGTTACAGTAAATCCCCAAATGGTTGATTGAGCAAACGATTCCTCAACGTCCTTTTGTTCTGCTTCATCATTTGTTACAGCCCTGTACCTGTAATTGGGTTGTATCATCAATACTTTTCTGCCGATCTTCGAAAATTTAACGATGGTGGTATTTCCCAATAAGCCACGATCCAGCCCTATATCATTGGAACCAAGACCCGCTGGTAAAGAAGTCTGGTATAGGATCTCTGTATCCAGTTTGTCGATCTCCAGCCAGATCTTGCCTTCATTTTCGTCCCAATAAAAATTCAAATACCCTTCATATTTTTTAAAGTCTTTTGTTTTTTCTTCTATGGAAGGAAGTTCTTGTTTGTTCGCAACCTGGTTTTGTGCAGAAATGTTTAAAGTGGTCAAAGAAAAAATCAGAAGCAGCCAGGAAAATTTTTTCATGAGCAGTGGTTTTTAAAAAGGAAGATAGCAAAAATTAAAACCTGCCCGGTTGAATGCTTTAAGAAGATAAATTATTCTTCACCATTATTTTTCCACCAGCGATAGCCGACAAAAGCAGCAACAGCAAAGGGAGTGAATGCCAGGTAGAGAATGCCACTATTTAAACCAGCCGCAGGCTTTGCGCCTAACTGCTGTGCTGTGCGGGTGCAAATGGAACATTGCGCAGATGATTTGTAAGTAATTAATGAAAAGAGAAACGCGAACAGCGATATGAAAAATAATTTTTTCATTATTCAAATTTACAGCAGTTTATTCAACTAAAAAAAACGATCAGGCCGCCTCCGTACTCATTCTTTTCGCCTGCTTTTTTCTTTCTTCTTCGTCGAGTATTACTTTTCGCATACGGATGTAATTCGGCGTCACCTCTATACATTCATCCTGTTGAATATATTCCATACATTCCTCAAGAGTCATTAAATGCTTGGGAGCAATGTTAACTGCCGCGTCGCTTCCGCTTGCACGCATATTTGTAAGTTTTTTCCCTTCATTGGGTTGCACCACAAGATCTCCCGGTTTATTATTTTCTCCAATGATCATTCCTTTATACACATCTTCTCCGGGATCAACAAAAAAAACTCCGCGATCCTGTAATTTATCCAACGAGTATGCAGTTGTTGTACCTGCTTCTTTTGCAACCAGTACACCGTTGCCTCTGCCGGGTATCGCTCCTTTCCACGGTTTAAATTCGCTGAAACGGTGATTCATTACAGCTTCACCTGCGGTGTTGGTAAGCATTTGAGTACGCAGACCAACCAATCCTCTTGATGGAATTTCAAATTCAAGATGCTGCATCTCTCCTTTCGTTTCCATTACGTGTAATTCACCTTTGCGACGGGTAACCAAATCGATCACTTTACTCGCATATTCCTGCGGTACATCCACAACAAGCGTTTCGTAAGGCTCACATCTTTTCCCCTGTATTTCTTTTACCAATACCTGCGGCTGCCCGACGGTTAATTCATAACCTTCACGACGCATGGTCTCAATTAAAATTCCCAGGTGTAAAATGCCGCGACCATATACAAGAAAACTATCTGCATTATCAGAATCCTCCACTTTCAGGGCAAGGTTTTTTTCAGTTTCCTTCATTAACCTGTCACGAATATGGCGTGAGGTTACAAACTTTCCGTCTTTTCCGTAAAACGGCGAGTTGTTTATTCCAAACATCATACTCATGGTTGGTTCATCCACGCTGATAGTTGGAAGACCTTCCGGATTTTCAAGATCGGCAATTGTATCTCCGATATTAAAATCATCAATCCCCACAACAGCGCAAAGATCTCCGGACCGCACCTCGCTTACTTTCTTCTTGCCCATTCCTTCAAAAACATACAATTCTTTTACCCTTGATTTTTTTATACTGCCATCTGATTGTACCAGGGATACTGATTGATTTTCTTTAATAACGCCACGACTAACTTTTCCAATTGCTATACGACCCAAAAAAGAAGAATAATCCAGAGAAGTAATTTGAAGTTGTAAAGTTCCTTCACTCACTTTCGGAGCCGGCACATATTTTAAAATGCCATCGAGCAATGGTGTAATATCTTCAGAAGGAGTTAGTGAATCATTGAACCATCCATTTTTGCCTGAACCATAATAGGTAGGGAAATTGAGTTGTTCTTCCGTTGCATCAAGATTAAAAAATAATTCGAATACAGCGTCATGCACTTCTTCGGGCCTGCAATTCGGTTTATCTACTTTATTAATGATAACGATGGGATGAAGATTCAAATGAAGGGCTTTTTGTAATACAAATCTTGTTTGAGGCATTGGTCCCTCAAATGCATCCACCAACAGCAACACACCGTCAGCCATTTTTAAAACTCTTTCCACCTCTCCGCCAAAATCTGCGTGGCCCGGTGTATCAATCACGTTTATCTTAACACCTTTATAAACCACAGCCGCATTCTTGCTAAAAATAGTGATCCCGCGTTCCCGCTCAAGCTCATTGCTATCCATGATCAGGTCACCTGTTTCCTGGTTATCACGGAAAACATGGGTTTCCTGCAATATCCTGTCTACCAGGGTAGTTTTTCCATGATCAACGTGGGCAATAATAGCTATGTTTCTTATTGCGCCCCCATCCCCCGAAGATGTGTTTACAACACTCATAAAAAAATAAAAGCCCTTTTTATTCCCCCTTAGGGGATAGGGGCTTTAAACGAGCGGCAAAGGTACATTATTATAGCGAGGCCATGAAGAAAAGGCGTGTGAATATTATGTTACGGGCAGAATAGCTCCGATGTAACGTTTGTTGCCTACCTGCGATAGGCAGGCGTCGCACTCTTGTATGTTCTTATCGCTATTCAGCATAAATCGAAAACCACATATTAGTCATAAAAACTCTTTCCGTAGCTTCATCGCCATGATTAGTGATACATCTTCCGGCGATTTTTATCAACAAAGAATATCTGAACTACAGATTAAGCTTAAACAGCTGTATAAAAGAAGGAGATTGATTGGATGGTTGAGACTCATAATAGCTATAATCACCATATTAGCTGTTTACTACTCCTGGCATCTTGATATTTCACGAATAATAGCGATGATCGTCGTCGGTTTGTCCTTATATTTTTTCGTTGTTTCAAAGGACACAGATAATAAAGAAGAAATAGAAAATCTTGAAACACTCGAAGAAATAAACAAAAAAGAATTAGAGTATTCATCCGGCAAGTATGATGATTGTTATGATGGAAAAAACCTGGAGCCGGCGCATCATGACTATGCAGCCGATCTTGATCTTTTCGGAAAAAATTCTTTATACCAATACATCAATCGTTGCACTGCTGAAAAAGCAAAACAATTGCTGGCAAAAAGATTGCTGGGGCCTTTGAATAAAACTGAAATTTCTGAACAACAGGAAGCGATCAGAGAATTGACAGAAAAAATTTTGTGGAGACAGCAACTGCAGGCATACGGACTAAAAAATGAAATTACAGTACCAACCGAAGAAAGAATTTTGAAATGGCTTCAATCTGAAGAAAAACATTTTGATCATCCCTTCTTTAAGTTTCTGCTTTATTTTTTTCCGATTGTTACTTTTTCGGTTATTTATCTTTTTATCGCAGATTACATTAATACCGGAATTTTCACAATCCTTCTTATTGGGTTGTTTGGCATAGCCGGTTCATTCAGCAAAAAGATCACGCCGGTTTATAACCTGCTTTCCAAAGTTGTTTCTGAGATTGGTGTTTTGTATAATGAGCTTAACTGGTTCGAAAAAGAATCTTTTAAAAGCGACTATTTAAAAAAGCTACAGCAACGTGTAAAACAAAATTCATCTGTTACAGCATCTGAAGATATCCTTGATCTGAAAAATATTCTTACCCGTTTTGACGCCAGGCTAAATATTGTTGCCTTCCCTGTACTCAACACTTTATTTCTTTGGGACCTGTGGCAATATATGTCACTAAAAAAATGGAAGCAACAAAACAAATCAATTGTTCCAAATTGGTTTGAAACGATAGCCTCTTTAGAAGTGATAAATACTTTTAGTACTCTTTCATTCAATCATCCCCGCTGGTGCTTTCCTGTCATAGCAGATGAATATTTTACCCTGGAAGGCGAAGAAATCGGTCACCCTTTGATTCCTGAAAAACAAAGAGTGAATAACTCTTTTCATTTAGATGGAACAGCCAGAATTGACCTGATCACCGGTTCAAATATGGCAGGCAAAAGCACTTTTTTAAGAAGTATTGGAGTCAACATGATACTTGCTTATGCAGGCGCCCCGGTTTGCGCAAAAAGTTTTAAGATATCTATTTCAAAACTTATGAGCAGCATGCGGATTGCAGATAACCTGGCAGAAAACACTTCTACATTTTATGCTGAATTAAAAAAACTAAAATCGATCATTGACGCAGTCAATAATCATGAAAAAGTTTTTATCATGCTCGATGAGATCTTGCGTGGCACAAATTCTTTTGACAGGCACACCGGTTCTTCCGCATTAATAAAACAACTCGTAAACAAGGATGCCGTTGCCTTAATCGCTACGCATGATGTGGAGCTTGCCAAACTGGAAACAGACTTTTCGGGGAACATCAGCAATTACCACTTTGATGTACAAGTTTCAGGAGAAGAATTATTTTTTGACTATAAATTGAAAACAGGCATCTGCACCAGCCTCAATGCATCATTATTGATGAAAAAAATCGGGATTGAACTAAATTAAACTCTCACATAAATTTTTCTCTTATCTAAAATATATCCGATCAGCCAGCAGAACAGCATATAACAAACAGCAAAAAGAAAGGAACCGAAATACATGCCTGCATGACTGAAAATATTTCCGAACAACCATTCATGAAGAGGTTGCCGGTCTGCACCAACCGGAATAAACCAAAGCAATGTGGCACCTAATTCAGAAAGCAGATAAATGAACAATGGATTTTTGCCAAATACCTGGAAAAAATAAGTCCATCTTTTCCGCTGCAAAAAATCAATTATATAAATAAGACCAGCGAGGAGAATACAATCTATTCCAACCGTCAGCAAAACAAAGCTTCCTGTCCAAAGTTTTTTACCAATCGGAAAAAACCAATCCCAGCTTAATGCAAGAACAACCGATAATACACCGACCAAAAGTAATTTTGCGAGGCCTTCGAAGCTTTTCCCTCTTTCCTGCACAAATTTTCCTGCGGCGTATCCAAATGTGACATTAGCAATCGAAGGCAAAGTGCTTAACACTCCTTCAGGATCGAAAGCAACCCCTTCGCCATGATACAAATGATTGGGGCCAAATAACCAGAGATCCAATTTAGTTCCGGCATTTGTAAGCATATCGTATGGATGATCTCCTCCAAAAAATAAAAGAATAAACCAATACGCTAATAAAAAGATAACTGATAAACGATAGACAGTTCCCGGTTTCAAATAACGGATCATCATGGCTGCGAAAAAATACCCGAGTGCAATACGCTGTAACACTCCCATGATCCTGGTGTGAGAAAATGGATTGGATTGAAGCTGGTCGTTATCATTCCAATGCACAAAGGGAAACCAGTACATCAGGTATCCTAAAAGAAAAATAAGAAACGCCCTGCGAAAGATTTTCCAATTTGCGCTGGCATTTGAAAGATCTTCCCACTTCTTCATTGAAAAGCTCATCGCGTTTCCTACAACAAACATAAAAGTGGGAAACACAAGGTCGGTGGGTGTAAAACCGAACCAATGTGCATGTTCCAGGGGCGGATAGCTGGTAGCACCGTTACCCGGCGTATTTACAATGATCATAAAGCAGATCGTCATACCGCGAAGTACATCAAGGGCAAGAAATCGTTGAGAGGAACTCATATGCAGTTATTATTCATCTAATATAAGTATTTCTGCCGCGAAAATCTATCGGGGCAGATGATGTCTCCGATAAACGATCAAAATAATTTTCTGATAATTTGAATGATGGCAGTAAGAGTCAAACTAAAAATGATCATAGTAGTAATGGGAAAGTAAAATTTGAAATTTTCTTTTTCAATTCGTATGTCACCCGGCAATCTTCCGATCCAGTTTAATTTATCATGAAAGAAATAAATGATCACACCCAGCAGGATAATGATTACTCCGGCAACAATTATATATTTTCCCGTGTCACTGCTCATAGTTTCACGCTATTTTAATCGTACATACCCCATTCTGTCCAATTCTATTTTATTTTCTGCCTGTAGGAAATTTATCACTTTCCATGCTTTTTCTTTTTTAATACTTTTCAAATGTTGTAAAAGTTCTTTGGCATGAATGGATTGATCCTTTAACGAGTTCACTATCCTGGTATTTATGTTCTCAAACTCTTCTTTTGTAAGATGAACTGATTTTTGCCTGAGACAATTATCACAGATCCCACAATTTTTTATTTCGTTATCGCCAAAATAGGTAGCGATGAATTTACTTCGGCATTCCAACGTTTCGCCGATGTAGCCGATCATCTTTTTAATTCGTTCAGTAAACTTTTCTTTTCTTTCATTTAAAGCTTTCAGGTCAAGTAAAAGATCTTCAGTTTTTATCCGGTTGCGTAAAAAGAAAAGCTGGGGTTTATCCTTTTGCAGAACATATTCAATAATGCGATAGCTATGCAATTGCATCAATTCTTTTTTTACATCCTCTTTTTCCTTTTTTAACAGGTATGCGATAACCGTTTCTGACACAGAAGCAGGGTATTCAAAAATACCTTCATAAGAACGAAGCAGTGCCTTTATCAATGGCTCCAGTTGCGAATGATCTTTTTCAAACTGGTATAAATATTCTTTTCCGGTAGTGAACTGAACCGTTGATGGTAAAAAAAACTGCTCATTGAAACCTAACCATCCATCCTGCTCAAGCGCTTTCAATGAATAAAACGCTGTGTTGCTGTTCAACTTGAATTTTTTAATGAAGTCCGTAATATTAAAATCAAAAGATTGGCCTTCTCCACTACCGGAAGGAATTTGCAAATAATTTGAAACAGCCTGATAAACTTGTCTTATTTCATCCATTGAAGGATACCGCCGTTGCACGGATTCTTCCAGGTCTCTGACATCTTTTTCATTGTATAACAAAACAGCATACGATCTTTTTCCATCTCTGCCTGCACGTCCCGCTTCCTGGTAATAATTTTCCAGGCAATCCGGTGCATCAGCATGTATCACCACACGTACATCGGGTTTATCAATACCCATCCCAAAAGCATTGGTACAAACAATGATCCGCGATTTATTTTTTATCCATTCTTCCTGTCGTTTGTTTCTTTCATCCTGCACTAAGCCTGCATGATAATAATCGGCAGGCATTTCATGCATTTTAAGCAGGTCAGCTATTTCTTTTGTTCTTTTTCTGCTTTTGCAATAAACAATGCCACTGCCCGGTACATTCTTTAGTATTTCAACTATTTTATTTAATCGTGAATCAATTTTGAAAACACTGTATGAAAGATTGGATCTTTCAAAAGATTGCCGGAAGATGTTCCACCTCATCCCCGGTTTTTTTCCACCAGAAGTAGACAACTTGATGGGTGAGGTGAGTTTATCACAAATATCATCCTGCACTTCCTTAGTAGCCGAGGCCGTCAATGCAAGAACCGGAACAGTGCGAACCTCTTCTCTCAAAGCAGCTATCCTTAAATATGGTGGCCTGAAATCATATCCCCATTGTGAAATACAGTGCGCCTCATCCACCGCTATTAAGTTTATTTCAAGGGCAGGTAAATATTCTTTGAATAAAGATGTTTCCAACCGCTCTGGTGAAACATATAAGAATTTGCAATTACTGTTTACCGCTGTCTTAAACGTATTGATCACTTCGTTGCGATTCATACCTGAATAGATAGCATAAGCTGTAATGTTTTTCTTCCGGAGATTTTCAACCTGGTCTTTCATTAGAGCGATCAACGGAGAAATCACAAGACACAACCCGTCTTTGACCAAACCGGGGACTTGATAACAAAGAGATTTCCCTCCGCCGGTGGGCATTAATGCAAGTGTATCTTTCCCCTCCAACACAGATGTAATGATTTCTTCCTGCAGCGGACGAAAAGAATCGAAACCCCAATATTGCTTGAGTATAGAATGAATTTTTGCCATTCGAGAAATATGAATTTACACCACTTTCTTCACGAAAAGACGAATGGAATTAATGGCAAGCACCACATCACTTAAGCCCATTACTAATGCACCAAATGTGGGAGTAAGAAAACCAAGTGCAGCTATGGGGATGGCAATTATATTATAAAAGAAAGCCCAGAAAAGATTTTGCTTGATGGTTAAATAAGTATGCTTGCCGAGTCCCAATGCAGCGGGCAAATTCTTTAATCCACTTCCCATCAACACTACCTGTGCTGTCTGCATCGCAATTTGAGAAGCTTCACTCATGGAAACTCCGACAGTTGCTTTTGCCAAAGCCGGAGCATCATTGATCCCATCTCCCACCATAGCCGTAGGAACAGCAGTATTTAATTCTGCGATCTTATTTAGTTTTTGCCCGGGAGTTTGTTCCGCAATTACTTCATCAATGTTCAATTCATTTGCAAGCAACTGGCATTTTTCTAACCTGTCGCCGCTGAGCAATATGGTCTTGATATTTTTTGAATGAAGATAATTCACCACTTCTTTTGCTTCCGGTCTTACTTCATCTTTCACATCTATCCAACCCAGCAATTGTCCATTCCGGGTAATATAAATATTGTGCTTGTTATCTTTTGTGATTTCTTTCGCCAATTTGTATGACCCTGCCCAAAACTCATTTCCGTCTTTATCCGATGCTTTCATTCCAAGTCCTTTTACTTCTTCAACTTTTTTCCAGCGTACTTCAGTCTTTGGCTTCCATTCCTTTACTATACATTTTGCAATGGGATGATTGGAATATTTTTCCAGTGAATAAGCCAGTTGTTTAAATTCATCATCCGAAAAATCAATTGAATTATCAGGATCACTTCCTGCCGAAGGCTCAAGCACTGAAACTTTGGAAACACTATAGTTGGCAATTCTAAATTCTCCCGTCGTTAGCGTTCCTGTTTTATCAAATACAACCTGTTTGATATTTTTAAATGATTCGAGACTTGTGGCATTGCGAAACAAAATTCCGTTCTTCGCACCCCTTCCCAAGCCTACTGCAATAGCTGCCGGTGTGGCAAGACCCATCGCGCAGGGACATGCGATCACTAGTATTGCAATACTTCTCATCAATGCAGAAGTGAATTCACCAATGATGATCCAGTTGACAGCAAGAGCGACAACTGCTACTCCGATAACGACAGGAACAAATATCGCACTGATCTTATCCGCCAATTGCTGCACAGGCGGTTTATCTCCCTGCGCCTGTTTTACTAAATTAATAATGCCTGAAAGAACCGTATCGTTACCCGTTGCCGTTACCTGTGCCTTTACTGTTCCATCCTGTACAATGCTACCTCCAATCAGTTTGTCTTTTGCATATTTATGCACAGGCACACTTTCTCCTGTTACGACAGCTTCATTCACATGGGCATCGCCCCAAAGAATCTTACAATCCATCGGCACCTGTTCACCACTTTTAATTAAAATAAGATCGCCAACTTTCAGTTGGGTGTTTTCAACAGGAAAAATATGTTCGCGGTGTTCATTGTCATAGGCAATCATATTTGCCATCACTTTTTGTGATTTGGCTAACGAATTCAATGCCCTCTGTGTTGACTGAAGTGATATGTCTTCCAAATAATTTCCAAGAAATACAATAGTAAGAATAGCGGCGGCCGTTTCATAAAACATGTACTGTTCAGCCTGGCCTGTTAGTGTTCCATATAAACTATAAACAAATGCAGCCGTGGCGCCCAAAGCTATAAGCACATTCATATTGGGCACTCCGTTTTGCAAACTCTTTACTCCGCTTTTTCCAAAAAAACTCATGCCTGTTATGTACACAGGTAAACAAAGAATAAGTTGTACCCAGGGGTTCAGAAAATGAATATGGACTCCGGGAAGCATGTGCAACATGAGTAGGGCAGTGAAAGGGAAGCAAAACCAAAAACGCTCAATGGGTGCAGATAAAATTCTTCTTTTGCCCGTAGCAATTTTTTGTTCTCCCACTACAGTGTAGCCAAGGTTTTTTATTCCTTTGCTCAATTCATCTTTTGTATGTTCTCCAATTAATTCAAAAGATACGTCTCCGCCAATTGCATTCACCTTTACATCTTTCATACCTTCTTTTTCCAGGTATTTATGTATCGTGAGTGCACAATTGGCGCAGCTCATTCCATCTACTTTCCATTGTATTTTTTCCATCTCTGATTGCTTCAACACATTTCTAAATGCAGGCGGTTGGCGGTGAGAGTTGCGATTTCTGTTGCAAATTTACAAATTTAAAAGGCGATAGTTTATGAAAACAACAGCTATTATAACAACGGCGTTGCTAAGCCAACTTAAATTTGCCTATGGAAATAACTTATGATCTATCCCAATTGCCACTGACGGCTAAAGCATTCTGGAAAATAGTATTGAATGTTAATGTAATAGCTTTTCATGGGAATATTGGCGCCGGCAAAACCACTTTTATTCATGCCCTTTGTGATGCTAAAAAAGTGAGTGATGTAGTAGGTAGTCCTACATTTTCTATCATCAATGAATACTCTTATCTGGAAAACGGGAAAGAAAAGAAAATTTTCCATATTGACCTATATCGCCTGAAAGATGAACAGGAAGCTGTCCGTGCCGGTGTTGAAGATTGCCTGTACAGTGATCATATTTGCCTCGTTGAATGGCCGGAAAAAATCACTTCACTGCTACCGGACAATACGCTGCATATCTTTATTGAACCCGTTAATGACCAAACACGAAAGCTGCGGATAGGGGATAATTAGTTATTTTTGGCAAACATTCCTTTCCCAAAGGGACAACTATGGAACTAAAATTTTATATCCTGTTGAATTTAGGGCAAACAGAATTACTACAGCGTCGTTCACCTGAAACAAAGCAAAGGTTTCATAGAATTACAATTGCTGGTAACCATAAAAAATAATTTACAACCAAAAACCTGTTTTGATGAGCCAGCAAAAGCCTAAAATAAGTACTTCATTCAGCTATGAAACGCTGGAAGAAACCTTAGACATCAGGCCCAAGGGAGAATTGATGCATATTGGTATTCCCAAAGAAATTGCTTTCCAGGAAAATCGTATTGCTCTTACTCCCGATGCAGTAAGTGTGCTAACCAGCAACGGGCACACAGTGGTAATTGAGCACAACGCCGGTGAAGCGTCTCATTTTCGTGATAAAGATTATGCAGAAAGCGGGGCAAGAATTGTTTATGACAGGGCAGAGGTATATAAACTTCCCACTCTTGTAAAAAGCGCACCTATCATTGAAGAAGAGATCCCATTGCTCGAAATGAACCAGGTTATTATTTCGCCTATTCATTTAAGTATTTTGAAAGCGGATCTGCTGCAAAAGATGATGGATAAAAGAATTACTGCCATTGCATTTGAAAACTTAAAAGATGACAGCGATTCTTATCCCATTGTTCGCAGCATGAGTGAGATTGCAGGCAGTGCGGTAATGCTGATCGCTGCACAATATCTCGGCTCTGCTAATCATGGGAAAGGAGTTTTGCTCGGAGGAATTTCAGGTATTGCTCCCACAAAAGTTATTATCATTGGCGCCGGTATTGTTGGAGAATATGCCGCGAGAGCAGCTCTTGCATTGGGCGCATCAGTGAAAGTTTTTGATAATAGCGTATATCGATTAAAACGCTTACAAAATAATATTGGCCACAGGTTATGGACATCAGTCATTGAACCCCGCATGTTGGCCAAGCAATTAAAAACCTGCGAAGTGGCAGTAGGAGCTTTGGCTTCACAAACGGGGAGAACTCCGCTTGTGGTAACCGAAGAAATGGTGAGCAATATGCGGCCGGGTTCCGTAATAATAGACGTAAGCATTGACCGTGGCGGATGTTTTGAAACTTCTGAGATCACCAGTCATGAACATCCTATCTTTTTAAAATATGGTGTAATACATTATTGCGTTCCGAACATTCCATCGGGTTTTGCCAGAACTGCTTCACAGGCTATCAGCAATGTATTAATGCCGTTACTTCTTGAAGCCGGTGATGAGGGTGGTTTTGAAAATCTAGTCTGGCACAAAATTCATCTTCGCAGTGGTATCTATCTTTTCAAAGGAGCATTGACCAATTTTTATTTGAGTGAAAGGTTTGATTTGAAATACACAGATCTCAATCTTCTTATAGCAAGCCAGCGTTGATCCCCATTTTTATTTTTCCAAAGGCAACCAACAGTTGTAAGTTAAGCCAATATTAATTTTCCATAAAATTACCTTTGTGTTTGTTTTTAATTAAACGTTTGTTTAATTTTGCGGCTTTCTAAAATTTCAAAATGTCGTACAACGAAAAGCAAGTGCAGATAATGGAAGCCGCTGAAGAGCTTTTTGCTGAAAAAAGTTTTGCAGGAACTTCTGTTCGTGACGTAGCAAAAAAGGCTGGTGTGAACCTTGCTATGATCTCCTATTATTTCGGTTCCAAGGAAAAACTAATGGAGTCAATATTCAAGTACAGGGGGCAATATATCACATTGCAATTAGAGAATATGCTGCAGAATAAGGAAATGACTGCAATAGAGAAAGTATATTCTTTGATTGACAATTATATTGAAAGAATAATGAAGCAGCAATGCTTTCATAAAATAATGTCCAGGGAACAGATGGTAAGCCTCAAGGGCGCTACTACTAAATTGATACTCGAACTTAAAAAACGGAATCAGGAACTGATACAACAATTGATCCGCGAAGGACAGAAGAAAGGAGAATTTAAAAAAAATGTTGATGTGCCCCTGATGATGGCAACACTTATCGGAACAACAAGTCATCTTGTAACCACCCAGCATTACTACCGTAAATTAAATAGCCTGGAATCGCTTTCTGATGAAGAATTTAAAAAGCATATAAAGAAAAAACTAAGTAATCATTTAAAATCTCTTTTTAAAGCAGCATTGATGTATGAATAAACGAAAACCATGGTTGGCGATAGTCTTTTGTTTCACGGCATTTAGCGTTTTGCATTCACAGGAAGTAAAACCGGTTACTTTAAATGAAGCAATAGACCTAAGTATTAAAAACAGTAAACAGCTAAAAAACAGCGAGGCAAAAATTGAGGAAGCAACCGCAGCGCTTAAGGAAGCGATCAATGGAAAATTACCGGACGCTAAAATTTCAGGCTCCTATCTCCGGCTCAACAGTGCGAATGTGGATCTGAAAACCAGTAACAGTAATGGAAATGGCGGAGGCGGTGCACCTAATATTTCCCAGGCCATGTACGGAATTTTGAATGTATCACTTCCCGTATATGCCGGGGGCCGCATCAGGTATGGAATTGAAGCTTCAAAATATTTAGCTGAAGCAACAAAGCTGGATGCAGACAATGATAAAGAGGACGTGATCCAAAACACGGTTGAGGCTTATGTCAATTTATACAAAGCTAAATCTTCAGTCAATCTTGTAAAGGAAAATTTGACGGAGGCGCAGCAAAGAGTAAAAGATTTTTCAAACCTAGAACAAAATGGTTTGATGGCACGCAATGATCTTTTAAAAGCAGAATTACAAACTTCCAATTTTGAACTGAGTCTTTTAGATGCAGAAAATAACTGGCAACTCGCAAATGTGAGTATGGATCTTTTATTGGGGCTTCCCGAGAACACCCAACTCGAACCGGATTCCACATTGCTCGATCAAAATTTCCAGGTAGAAACTTTGGATGAATATGTACAGGAAGCCTACAAAAACAGGAAAGATCTTGCTTCATTAGATCTGCGAAAGAAGGCAACTGAAACAGGTGTGAAATCGGCAAAAGCAGAATATTATCCGGGTTTCGCAATAACGGGCGGATATATTGCAGCAGACATTCCAAAATTTGTAACAATCACCAACGCCGTAAATATTGGCGCAGGCGTTTCTTACAATATCGGCTCACTCTGGAAAACCAAAGCCAAAGTGCAACAAGCCGAAGCAAAAGCAAAACAAATTGCAATTAATGAAAGCTTAATGAATGATGACATAAGACTCCAGGTCAGCAAGGCTTATTTAAACTGGTTAAGCAGCCAGAAAAAAATTGAAGTGTATAAAAAAGCCGTTGATCAATCAACAGAAAATTACAGGATCGTAAAAAACAAATATGATAACAGTCTTGCAACGACCACTGATCTTTTAGATGCGGATGTGGCACAATTGCAGGCAAAAATGGATTTAATTTTTTCAAAAGCTGATGCGGTGGTTATCTACAATAAACTTCTGCAAACAGCCGGACTATTGGAACAAACCACAAAATAAAAAAGCAAAAAAAAGTATATGGCAGAAACTAACGAAACGAAAAACGGAAATGGCAAAAAGAGAAACCCCATTTTCATAATCATATTGGGAGTATTGATCGTAGGTGGTGGCTGGTTTGGTATTTCAAAATACATTCATAGCCTTCACCATGAAGAAACAGATGATGCCCAGGTAAGTGCGGATATCATCCCGGTTATTCCGCATGTAGCCGGTTATGCAAAAGAAGTTTATGTAAACGATAACCAACAGGTAAAGCAAGGTGATACCCTGTTGGTATTGGATGACAGGGATTATAAGATAAAACTTGACGAAGCGGAAGCGGCTTTGAACATGGCAAAGGCAAATTTGCAAACAGCTAAAGCAACTACCACCGCAGCGAAAGCAAATATTGCTACCTCGCAGGCATCAATAGGAACGATAGATGCACAAATAGAAGAGGCAAAAATAAATTTGTGGCGGGCTTCCCAGGATTATGACCGTTATGCTAATCTCATAAAGGATCATTCTATTACACAACAACAATATGAGCAGGCTTTGGCAACAAAGCAAAAAGCCGAACAACAATTGGCTATTCTACAGGAACAAAAAAAACAGGCTTCACAACAAACTAATGCTGTTGCGAAGCAAAGTAATGCTACTGCCCAGCAAATAGATGCAGCAGGTGCTGTTATTAAACAAAAGGAAGTTGATGTTGATGCGGCTAAGTTGAATCTCTCTTATACAGTGATCACAGCACAGCAGGATGGACGGGTGTCGAAGATAAATGTGCAACCGGGGCAATTTGTACAAGCAGGACAATCTTTGTTTGCCGTAGTGCATAGTAACAACGTGTGGGTAGTTGCCAATTTCAAAGAAACGCAGATCAATAAAATGAGAGAAGGGCAAAAAGTAATCGTAACCGCAGACGCATTTCCAAAACATACATTCCAGGCGACGGTAAGTTCCTTTTCTCCTGCAACAGGGGCAACATTCGCATTGCTGCCACCGGATAACGCAACGGGCAACTTTGTAAAAGTTGTTCAGCGATTACCTGTAAAAATTGAATTCACTGATAATTCAGATTCATTGGTCAAAAAATTAAGACCGGGATTGAATGTTTCAGTTGATGTTCACCTTGATTAGAAACGAATGATGAGTGATGAATAATGAGTGCCGAATAGAAACTTTTTATTCATCGCTCGTTTAAGACCAACGTATAGATTATGCAACAAGCTTCATTAGTTGAATATGGTTCACGCAGGGTAATTGTTACTATTACTGCTATCATTTGTGCTTTACTTGAAATTGTTGACACAACAATTGTAAACGTGGCGCTGAATGATATGAAAGGAAATCTTGGCGCTACAACCACTGAAATAGGATGGGTAGTAACTGCTTATGCAATCGGTAACGTAATTATCATTCCGTTGACAAGCTGGCTGTCGCAACAATTTGGACGCAGAAATTATTTTGCTACATCCATCGTGATCTTCACAATTTTTTCTTTTTTGTGCGGAAATGCTACATCTATTGAAGAGTTGATCATTTTTCGTTTTCTCCAGGGTGTTGGCGGCGGCGCTTTGCTTGTTACTTCTCAAACGATCATTACAGAAAGTTATCCTCAGGAAAAAAGAAGTATGGCGCAAGCCATCTATGGTCTTGGCGTCATCATCGGGCCCACACTGGGACCTCCATTGGGAGGGTTTATCACCGATCATTTTCAATGGCCCTATATTTTTTATATCAACATTCCTCTTGGAGCGATTGCTACGCTTCTGACCCTGCAATTTGTGAGAAGTCCGAAGTATGCTGAGAAAAGCCAGGCAAAAGACATAGACTGGCTGGGTATTGGACTTCTCGCCACTTTTATTGGCTGTCTTCAATATGTTTTGGAAAAGGGGCAGGAAAAAGATTGGTTCAATGACAGTACCATTACTACATTAGCTGTCATCAGTTTCTTCGGCGCTTTCTTTTTTATCTGGCGTGAAATGACTTTTAGAAATCCCGTCGTTAATCTGAAAGTATTAAAAAATGGAAATCTGCGGATTGGAACCATTATGATGTTCATTCTTGGTTTTGGTTTGTACGGATCCACTTTCATCATCCCTTTATACACACAATCCATACTGGGATGGACAGCTACGCAGGCAGGATTGCTTTTTGTTCCTGCTTCATTGACAACCGCCTTCATGATGCCTATCATCGGCCAGATATTGCAGAGAGGGGTCAAGCAGCAATATCTTGTTTCGTTGGGCTTGCTATCATTTTTCTTTTTCTGTTTTTGGGGATATCATGTTCTGACACCTGATACCCCTTCGTCCACGTTTTTCTGGCCCCTAATACTGCGTGGTGTGGCCCTGGGAATGCTCTTTATTCCTATCACAACATTATCGTTAAGTACATTAAAAGGAAGACAAATCGGTGAAGGCGCTGCGTTTACGGGAATGACGCGGCAATTGGGGGGCTCTTTCGGCGTGGCTATCATCAGCACATTTATGGCAAGAAGACTGATGGAGCATCGAAATAACCTTGTTACAAAACTCGATGTCAACAATCCTTATTTGCAAAACAGGATATCAGCCATGCAGCACTCGTTGACAGCGCAGGGGCAACCAGCAGAAGGAGCTTTCAAGGCGCTTGAATTTTCCGTGATGAAACAGGCAGCGACCTTGTCATATATGGATGCATTTCTTTACATCGGTTTATTATTTCTCATCTGTATTCCATTTGTATTAATGGTAAGAGGTAAAAGGAACAAACAGGTGAAGATGGAAATGCATTAAGCAATTGAATTTTATTCAATGACTTTACAACAATTCATTTTTTAAAAAGCCTTTTTCCAATTATTATTTGCACGGTTGAAATCCGGTAGTTTTTTATCCGGATCAAGAACTACTTCTTTTACCTGGCTGGTAGTGGGCACAGCAAATGTCCACGTAGGTCCGCGTTGCCACACTTCAACAGGTAAATTTATTCTGTGTTGCTGGCCATTTGCTTCCTTTACCAAAACAATAACAGGCATCACCATTTTGTCCAGGTTCTGAATAGTTATTTCGGATCCTTTACTTACATCGTCATTAATATAGGTTACATCTTTTACAGCCTGGTCAAGTTTCCATGTATTAAATACCCAACCTCTCCAAAACCAACCGAGATCTTCACCTGCAACGTTTTCTATTGTATGAAAGAAATCCCACGGTGTGGGATGTTTGAAAGCCCACCTGCGAATATATTCTCTGAAGGCAGCATCAAAACGTGTTGAATCCAATACTACATCGCGCAGTTCATTCAGCATCATAGAAGGTTTTAAATAAGCGGCTACGCCGAGATTTTCCTGCTGAATTACTTCAGGCGTTGTCATCAATGCATCCATTCCGTCGTTAAAAACATATTTTGTCTGGTCGCCGGGAAAGAAAGTTGAACTTGCAAATTCGCCATTATTAAAATTCTCTGTGGACAATCCATTGATGAACGTATTGAATCCTTCATCCATCCATGCATATTTTCTTTCGTTACTTCCGACAATCATCGGAAACCATGTATGACCGAATTCATGGTCCGCTACATCCCACAAACTGCTGCCTGCACTGTGATAACCACAAAAAACAATCCCGGGATATTCCATACCACCGACCCGACCGGCAACATTTGTGGCAACAGGATAAGGAAACTCGTACCACATTTTCGAATTATATTCAATCGAAGCTTTTATCATTTCAGTAGAGCGTTGCCATCCATTCTTCTTTATACTTTCCACAGGGTAAACACTGGCAGCCATTGACTTTTTTCCATCTGGTAAATTTATTCTTGCTGCATCCCACACAAATGCTTTTGATGCCGCCCATGCGACGTCCCTTGCATTTTGAATTTTAAATTTCCATGTGCAATTTGCCTTGTCAGGCCTTGAGCTTTTATCGTTTATTTCTTTTTCGCTTCTTATCATTACTGTTTTATCGCTGTTCTTCGCTTCATTCCATCGTTTGATTTCTTCTGCCGTTAAACAATCTTGAGGATTTTGTAGTTCACCCGAACCTACTACGATCAGGTCAGCCGGTGCAGTAATGCTGTATTCAAGATCGCCATATTCCAAATAAAATTCTCCCGCTCCTAAATAAGGCAACGTATTCCATCCCTGTATATCATCATACACACACATGCGGGGATACCATTGCGCTACTTCATATATCCAACCATTCTTTGTATTTAATCTTCCCATGCGATCTGTTCCGTATTCAGGAATATCAAATTGATAGCTGATCTTTATTTTGGCCGTGCCGCCTGATGCTTTCAATTCATCATTCAGCCACACTTGCATGCGTGTGTCGGTAATAATATATTTTGGTGTGTACGTTTTTCCATTTACTTCAATGGAGATCGATTTGATCACATCGCCTTCTGTAAATTTTTCATTTGCCCAGCGGCCACCGGCTTCTGTGGTGGTAGCCGATGCACGGGAATCACCCTGATAAATATTCTGATCAACCTGCAGCCAAAGAAATCCAAGATCATCCGGGCTGTTATTGGTGTAAGAGATTTCTACTTCACCGGTAACACGATGCAATGACGTGTCGAGGGTACAGTTGATTTTATAATCTGCCCTATTTTGCCAATACTTGGGACCGGGTTTACCACTGGCGTCCCTGTATTCATTTGCTGATTGAGGATAAAAAACAGGGTTAAAGGCTTCGTGCTGGTCGTATGCGGGCTCTTGTGCTTGAATAAACAATAAGGAAATAAATCCCACTAAACTGAGAGCGAGTTTTTTCATCGTGTAGTATTTATTGTTTTGTATATGTAAAATAATCGAAAGCAAATTAAAGGCCGTACCGTTTAAAACAGGTTTATAAACGTTTATGTAAATAGTGATTCTGCGATGGCTATGTTTTCTGGTTTGCCTACATCAACAAACTTGTCACCTGTGTGATCATAACCTAAAATGAAATGATCGGCAGCCAAAGCAAGATAGACATCGACTAAAGAAAATTTTCCGGTAAATGGAATGAGTGAAAATATTTCCGGTTCAAAAACAACAACACAACTGTATGCTTTTTCAGTAAGGCCGGGCTGATCAATTGCTATCTTTTCCTCCCCGGTATTTTCATTTCGCCATCCGCAAAGCCTGTTGTTGCTATCAAACAAAAAATATCTTGAAGTTTTTCTATCGGTAACAGCAAAAGAAATTATCGGTTTATGTTTTTCATGAAAAGCAATAAGTTTGTTGATATCGAGATCGGTAAGAATATCTACATTACAGGTAATAAACTTTTCACCACCAACAAAAAGATCTTTTGCCTTTAATAACCCGCCACCGGTTTCCAGCACTTCACCGCTTTCATCACTGATGACGATATAACTTCCCCAACCGTTATTCTTTTTTATTGCATCAACGATCTGTTCCGCGAAATGATGAACATTTACAACTACATTCCTGATACCATATTGTTGGAGGTATTCGACATTTCGCTGAAGCAAGCTTTTTCCTTTTACCAATGCAAGAGCTTTGGGATGCGCATCAGTCCACGGTTTAAAACGGGTACCGAGACCCGCGGCAAAAATCATTGCGCCCCCAACCCCTGAAGAGGAGCGGGGAGATACTTTAATATCGAAAGAGTTTTCTCTATCGCTCATTTCTATTACTCCCTTTAGGGGATGGGGGCATTAGTCCATTGTTTTTCATCCTGCACCAAATGCCTGAGTTCAATTTTAACTTTGAATTTATTGCGTAGATGTCTTGCCAATGCATCAGCTGCATACACACTGCGATGCTGCCCGCCTGTGCAGCCAAAACTTACAATTAAACTTTTAAATCCTCGCCTAATATAATCTTCAACAGATATATCGACAACATCAAAAACGCTATTTAGAAACTCGGTCATTTTCGTTTGTTGCTCTATATAGTCCATCACACTTTTGTCACGACCATGCTGCGTTTTAAATTCTTCAATCCGACCGGGATTTAGTAAACCCCGGCAATCAAATACAAAACCTCCCCCATTGCCACTTTCGTCTCCTGGAATTCCATTACGATACGAAAAACTGTTTATTTTAATCACCAAAGGAGTTTGTTCATTGGCTTGCAATGGTGTGAACTGTTCGATCACCTCATCGCTGGTGCAAATGCTTAATACTTTTCCAAATTCAGGAACGGCAATACCAAGGCTTTGATTTTCAAAAAACCATTTCAGGTTTTTCAATGCTAATGGAATGCTTGTTAAGAATTGGGCTTTGCGCTCAAACAATCCCCGAAAACCATAAGCACCTAATACTTGCAACAATCGTATAAGTACATAACCATTGTATTGACTGCGGAAGATATTCCTGTCTAGCGAGGTCTGTATAAGTTTTTCGAAAGCGTTCATGTAATCAACCAGCAAATTCTCTTTCCATTCATCGGGTAAATTTGCCCTGGCCTGCCAAAGCATGGAAGCCACATCGTATTGCGGCGCTCCTTTCATCCCTCCCTGGTAATCGATAAAGTGAACCGACTGATCTTCCTTAACCATTATGTTACGGCTTTGAAAATCACGAAACATAAAATATTTGTACTCGGTATGAGTAAGATAATTGCTCAATGCTTCGAAATCATCGATCAGTTTTTGTTTATCATAAGGGCGACGTAAAGCATCTAAGAAATAATATTTGAAATAAAGAAGATCGGCCATAATAGCCTGCTTTCCGAATTCAGTATTGGTCAGGCATAAATTATAGTTTAGACCGATGTCGCCTTTGATATGCAAGTCAGCTAATGACTCCAAACTTTTTTGAAATAGAGAATATACATTGTCAGTGAACCCTTCCGTTTCAAGAATTTTAAGAAGAGCTATATCGCCAAAATCTTCCTGCAGATAAGCAGTTGTTTCATCGTTTACTGCAAGAATATTGGCAACCGGTAAATTCTTTTGCTGAAAGTGATTTGAGAAATAAATGAAAGTTTCATTCTCTTTTATATTCGCTCCGTAAGTAGCGATAACCGATCCATCCTTTTCAAATAAACGGAAATATCGCCTTTCACTTCCCGATTGTGGTAAAACATCCAGTCGTTCCGGCGCATTCCCGCGCCAGTCCTTATACAATTGCGAAATGGCATCAATCATTGACTGCATCCAACAAAGATACAGGGCACAAGTGACAAGGCACAGGAGGCAAAGAACAAGTTTAACTAAGCATTTCATCTGTCGTTTGAATCAGTCGTTTCCTGCACACCCATTCTATTTTATTAACTTTGTTTGTTTGTGTTAATGCTTGCTATGTATGAGTTATCATCCTCGAAATAAGATCCGTATCGTTACTGCAGCGTCATTATTTGATGGTCATGATGTGGCCATTAATATTATGCGCCGCATTCTTCAAAATAATGGAGTGGAGATCATTCACCTTGGCCATAACCGCAGCGTAAAAGAAATCGTGGAAGCAGCTATTGAAGAAGACGTACAAGGCATTGCTATTACAAGTTACCAGGGTGGTCACGTTGAATTTTTTAAATACATTAAAGACTTACTGGATGAAAATGATTGCGGCCATATAAAAATTTTTGGTGGCGGTGGCGGAACTATTTTACCACAGGAAATTGAAGAATTGCAAAAATACGGGATCACAAAAATTTACTCACCGGATGACGGACGCAAAATGGGACTGGAAGGAATGATCGAAGATGTAGTTCGTCATTGCGATGTTTCGCTTAATGGAAAGCAGCATTTTAGAAATGGAATGACACTCGGTGAAGTAAAAGATGTAAGAAAAATAGCAAGACAAATTACAAATGCGGAAAATGGAACCCAGTTAGCAGTCGGCAGTCAGCAGTCGGCAGCAACTATCCCGGTTTTAGGAATTACAGGCACAGGCGGTGCAGGCAAATCTTCTGTTACTGATGAAATTGTTCGCAGGTTCTTAACCAATTTTTCAAATAAAACCATTGCTGTTATTTCAGTCGATCCTTCCAAGAAAAAAACCGGCGGTGCATTGTTGGGTGACAGAATAAGGATGAATTCTATTTCTCACCCGAGAGCATACATGCGAAGTCTCGCCACAAGAGAAAGTGACAAAGCATTAAGTGAGCATATTGAAGAAGCGATCGATGTTTGCAAAGAAGCAAATTTTGATTTTATTATTTTGGAAAGCGCAGGAGTTGGGCAAAGCGATGCTTCTATTGCTAGATTACTGTGATGTGAGCATGTATGTAATGACGCCGGAGTATGGAGCAGCTTCACAGCTTGAAAAAATAAACATGCTGGATTATGCCGATCTAATTGCTATTAATAAGTTCGATAAGGCCGGTGCATTAGATGCATTGGCCGATGTACGAAAACAATATAAGCGAAATCACAAATTATTTACTGCGAAAGATGATCAATTACCCATTATCGGTACCGTGGCAAGCAAGTTCAATGATGACGGCATCAATCATCTTTTTGAGTTGATGCTAGATGCCATAAAGAAAAAAACCACAGTAGATTTTGGAAAATTTCATTTTAATAAAACGGCAAAAATTTCACAGGCCATTATTCCGTCGGGCCGTGTTCGTTATTTAAGCGAGATCACTACTGTTATTCGTGAATATGATCTGTTGGTGAAAGAACAATCGGCCATTGCTACCAAATTATACCAGTTGAATGGCGCTTTGGAAACAATGAAGGAAAAAGCAGGCGACCAGTTATTAAACTCAATCAAAGAACAAATAAAGTTTTATAATGACCAATTAACACCAGTCAGTCGCAAGCTCCTTCAGAAATGGCCGGAAAAAATAAAAGCGTACGACGAAGATTATTATGAATACAATGTGCGGGATAAAAAGATAAAACAGGAAATGTTTACTATCAGTTTGTCTGGTACAAGAATTCCAAAAGTCATTTTACCGAAATACAACGACTGGGGAGATATTTTAAAATGGCAAGCGCAGGAAAATGCGCCGGGACATTTTCCTTTTACAGCCGGTGTATTTCCATTAAAACGAGAAGGAGAAGACCCCACAAGAATGTTTGCCGGTGAAGGATCGCCGGAAAGAACTAATAAACGATTTCATTATGTTTCTGTAGATCAGCCGGCAAAAAGATTATCGACCGCATTCGATAGTGTAACCTTGTATGGGGAAGATCCTGATCATCGTCCTGATATTTATGGAAAGATCGGTAACAGCGGAGTAAGTATTGCCACAGTTGATGATGCAAAAAAATTATACAGTGGTTTTGATCTTTGCGATCCGAAAACTTCTGTAAGCATGACCATCAATGGCCCGGCTCCTATGTTGCTCGCTTTTTTTTTAAATGCAGCCATTGACCAGCAATGTGAGAAATACATTGAACAAAATAATTTATGGAGTGAGGTAAAAAAAATGTCAAAAATTAAAAGTCAAAAGCCAAAATAAACCGATTTATTATAATCCATTGTCCCCATCGAAGATTGCCGGAAGGAAATAATGGTCTTGGCCTGGAATTGCTTGGATTATCGGGAGAAGATGTTTTACCGAAAGATGATATATGAAAAAATAAAAGCCGAAGCGTTGTCACAGGTTCGGGGAACAGTGCAGGCAGATATTTTAAAAGAAGACCAGGCACAAAATACCTGCATCTTCTCTACTGAATTTGCATTGAAACTAATGGGTGATGTGCAGGAATATTTTATCCAAAATAAGATCAGGAATTTTTATAGTGTAAGCATCAGCGGTTATCATATTGCGGAAGCGGGCGCCAATCCCATCACGCAACTTGCATTTACACTGGCAAATGGATTTACTTATGTTGAGTATTACCTGAGCCGGGGAATGAATATTGATGATTTTGCTCCCAACCTTTCTTTTTTCTTCAGTAATGGAATGGACGCTGAATACAGCGTGATCGGAAGAGTGGCACGACGAATTTGGGCAAAAGCAATGAAGTATAAATACAAGGCCAATAAGCGCAGCCAGATGCTGAAATATCATATTCAAACTTCCGGCCGCAGTTTGCATGCGCAGGAAATTGATTTCAATGATATACGAACCACGCTACAGGCGCTATATGCTATTTATGATAACTGCAACTCGCTTCACACCAATGCATATGATGAAGCCATCACTACTCCTACTGAAGAAAGTGTGCGCAGAGCAATGGCCATTCAACTGATCATCAACCGAGAATTAGGTTCTGCAAAAACAGAAAATTTTATACAGGGAAGTTTTGCCATAGAAGAACTAACGGATCTTGTAGAAGAAGCCGTGATTGACGGAGTTTGACAAGTTAACGGAAAGAGGCGGCGTGCTCGGCGCTATGGAAAGAATGTACCAGCGAAATAAGATACAGGAAGAAAGTTTGTATTATGAACATCTAAAACACACAGGTGAATTGCCTTTGATCGGTGTAAATACTTTTTTAAATAAAAAGGGAAGTCCTACCATTATTCCCAATGAAGTGATACGAAGTACCAAAGAAGAAAAAGAACAACAGATAGCCAACCTGCAAGCCTTCTGGAAGAGGAATGAGGCTAAGGTTGAGGTTGAGTTGAAGAAGCTGAAGGAAGTTGCTATCAACAACGGCAACCTGTTTGCGCAATTAATGGAAACAGTTAAGTATTGCTCTTTAGGTCAAATCACTCATGCATTATATGAGGTAGGAGGGCAGTATCGGAGGAATATGTAAAATTATTTAATCCGGTCTAATTGCTACTATTAGATTCATGTTGGTGATAACATAATTATCTCACTCAAAAAAACAAAACCGCCCCGATAACTCGCGGCGGTTTTTTATCCTGCTATAGAATTTAAGTCAGGATATGTTTCTTTTTTTACAAAAAGAATAAAAAGGTGAATACTACTATTCTTCTTTGGTAAGCTTTCCCTGGTTATCTATACTATACCATTTGCTGCCCATCAACACACGGCCGGCGCCATCTCTGAATGCCGTGGCATAGTTATAACGAAACGGGATCACTTCTTTCCCGTCTTTATCTATATAACCCCAAAAGCCTTTCTGGTTGCTTACCGGGGCAATGCCATCACCAAAACTTCTTGCGTTTGTATAGCGCATGGGAATAGCCATGTTGCCCGTTGAATCAATAAATCCATAAGCATCTCCCTTGCCGACAACAGCCAGCCCGTCATGGAAAGAATAGACTTCAGTATACTGGGCTTTTACAAATTCGTTTCCGTTCATGTCAATAAACCCCCATTTTCCATCCTGCATCACGGCTGCCCTGTTTTCGGAAAATGCCATAGCATCATCATAAACAAGAGGAACAAGCACCTTACCTTCTTCACTCACATAACCAAACTTGCCGCTTTTCGATACCAAAGCCATCCCGCAATTACAGGCATCTACCCTGTCGTACTTTTTTGTCCACGATTGACCTGAACTAAACAGGCCCATTGAAAAAATCAATAAGAGCAAAGAAAATTTTTTCATAACAAACTCTTTAATTCTGTGAGAAGTTACGTTGTATAAAAAATAACAATTATGACCTGTGACAGTTACCGGATTGATTTTGGTAAGGAGGCAGCCGATGAAAAATTCGGAACTTTTAGCTAATTTATATACAGCAGAAGAGAGAAGAAAAAATATCCTGCATGGCACGATATTTTAATACAATCAGATAAATTAATTTAAAAAAATTCAACTTATGAGTTCTAAATTATTATGGGGGTTTACCATTGGGCTGGTAACAGGTTTGTTGCTGGCTCCAGATAGAGGTTCAGCAACCCGTGCCCGCATACAGCGCAAAGCAAATGACCTGAAAGATAAGTTTGAGGACTTTGTGGACAGTGTTTCTGAAAGATTTGAATCGTTCAAAGATGATATAGAAGACAGTGCAGAAAATATAAAGCAGGGTCCTAAGTCATTTGCCGGCCCAGCGCAAAACGGGGTGTTGTAGAAATTCTTACCCTCATTGCTTTTGTTAAGCACGCATGCTCTCTTTTCTAAACGCGTATGACAGCGAACATCATAATGGCGCTGACAAAGGATTATTATTTTTTCGGAACCAGGAATTCCAGTAAATCTTTTCTCAATTCTATTTTTATTTTTTCAAACGGTTTAAACCTGATCATCTGATCATCGACATGTAAATGCGTGCCCTTCCAGGTGATATTTATATTTTGTCCTTTTAACTGGTCAAATATGTAAGGTGCATCAATTCCATTTAGTTTGTTGGCGACATAAGAAGCCAGTTTTTCTCTGTCCTTTTCGCGGATCAATATTATATCGAATTTTCCGTCGCCGGGATCGCCCAGTGGTGATAGAAAAAGATTGGGGCCAATCAGCCTTGTATTCATGATTTCCACGAGAAAAAATTTACCGGAGTAATCAGTTCCGTCCACTTCCAGTTTGCAAAACCTGGAGGGATACGAAAATATCACGTCGTGCAAAACTTTCAAGGCCGCATTTACTTCCGGTTTTTCACTGCTTGCTTTATGAATCTTTTGCATTTTTTTAATTAAGAAAGGAATGATTCCGCAGCCAAACCCTTCTAAAAAAAATTCGGCAGAGGGTAAATTATAAATTCTTCCTACATCTAATTTTTTTACAGAAGCACTATGCCACGAGCTGATGATTTCTTCTTCGGTGCCGCTTATCGAGAGTGTCTTGGCAATATTGTTGGCTGTACCGAGCGGCAGTAATGCAATTGGCCATGTCTTATCTGAGAGTTTGCGATCTAATAGTTCCTTAGTTATTTTCCTAATGGTGCCATCGCCACCGGCAGCTACAATAAAGTCAACATTCTCATCCAGTTTTTTCCAGGCTTTTTTATCCATAGAAGAATACTGGCATTTAAAACCATTTTTTTCAAGAATATTAACCAGGCGTTGTTGTGTATGGTCTTCATTACCTGCCGAGGGATTATGAAGAAGATTGATAGTTTTCATAAATAGATCCTTGCATTTTAGTATGTACAAAACTGTACCATTTCTTAAATGGCATGAAAATGTATTAAAAATCGATATGAAGATTTTGGTAACAAACGACGATGGCATTTACAGTCCCGGGATCGCCGCTCTTGCAAAAATTGCCACTGCATTTGGCGAAGTGAAAGTAGTAGCGCCGGATGTGGAGCAGTCCTCGATGGGCCATGCAATTACACATTCAAGACCTCTTTCTTACAGAAAATCGCCTATTCATTTTGAAGGAATAGATGCCTTCCGGGTAAACGGTACACCTGCCGATTGCGTGGCGTTAGGCGCACACATAAACAACATTACAGACGTTGTGCTTTCCGGAATAAATATGGGCACCAATCTTGGAAATTCAATGTGGCATTCCGGAACGTTGGCTGCGGCAAAACAGGCCGTGCTTTTGGGCATGAAAGGAATTGCGCTCAGCACCGTTGTTGGAAAAGGCGAACCGGATTTCGAAATTTTAAAACCTTATGTAGAAAAAATTCTTGAAATGCTTTTGCAAAAGCCCGGTCTCTCATTATTCAATGTCAACTTTCCTCCAAAACCAAAAGGAACCACGTGGACAAAACAATCCGTACGTTTTTACGACGGTAAAATAGTTCCCGGAATGGATCCTATGGGAAGAAAACATTATTGGTTCACCATTACACCTATGGAGCCCGCCGAAAAAGGTACCGACCGATGGGCGGTCGAAAATGATTTTGTTTCTATCACCCCGTTGCGACTCGATTTGACAAATGAGGAAGAGTTGAAAAGAATACAGCAGGTGCACCCCGTTGAATAGTTATTCATCGACTTTTCTTTTGCTGGCGAGATATTTTTCATGGATCACTTCACCCATTGGCTTTTCATATACTTTACTTTCAAGCCAGGAGATAATATCAAGATAGGCGAGGGAGCGGGTCTCAAAACGACTTTTTTCGAGATGCTTTATCGTGTTCAATAATTTTTGAAACTCCGGCTTTAATTCACGGCGTGTATATTTAAATGATGATCTTAAAAATTTAAATATCTCTTCTTCGATGACCGTAATGGTTTCCATTTTGGTCATATACCGGTAAACAGATTTGATAAGCGAATCCATAATGTCAAAATTGCCCAGCTCGTAATGCGCCAGTAAATGGAGCAGCCGTGCATAGCATTGAATATCGTAGCGCAGATCTACATTGTCATTCATTATACGATGGAGATAATCAATACAGGTGTTATAATCACCGCTTCCAAAATAAAGAGTAGCTATTTTGTAGTTAAATACCAGCACACGATGATTGTCGAAATAAAGAGCATATTCATCCAGTTTCTCTTCAATGTAAGGAACCAGGTTGAGGCCATCTTTAAAAGTGCCATGCATAAAATGCTGGTTGATCTTTGCCGTATAGAGATAAATAAAAGTTTGCACTTTAAAATTTTCATGCTGGTTAGCTACAGGCGAAGCGGCAAATTCTTCAAAGGCTTTAAGCGCCTTGGCAAATCCGCGGTAGTTGCGAAGATCAAAATGCGCATTGAGGATATTGTGCATGCCTTTAATGTAATGTCCCGGCTCTACTGTGATCATTACAGGGTGTTCATTAAAAAGATCAATCCACTTTTGAGCATGGCGGTAGTACATTAAAAAATTCTGGCAAATAAATGCGTACCAGCAGGAACTTTGATACAGGTATAATCGCTCATAAAATCCCCGTAGCTGCCTGGCACCGGAGGGGAGGTTTTGATTAAAATATTTTTTTACTTTTTTTTCTTCCACCTCATTTCGTGCATGACCATATTTTACATACCAGCTGTACATCTGCAGAGCAAGATTTGAAAGCTTGGTAATATTTTTTCTGCGGTCATTTATTTCAATCGCCTCTTCCGTCAGGCGTTCAGGCCTGTCTTTCATGCTCCGGGTAATATGAAGTGTTTCAATTTTCTTCTCTAAGGAAATGGCCTGGCCGAGAAGACTATCCTGGAAATAGGTCTGCGAAAGTTCTTTTACCTTCTCCAATATTTTAAGGCTTTGCATATACAGGCCGCGGTTGTACAATATGCGGGCATAATCAAGTTGCTCGTGCAACTGCATATCGATGCTGTCGGTGGTTTTTATAAGTCGCAGGCTTGCCAAAAGTTCTTTATATAAATGAGCTTTTAAGTTTGCCAATTGGCTTTTCGTGATATTGGGCATTTTTTTCAGCAACTGCTTTTCGTCATATTCGTGCATCTTGTCAAGAGCATCGAAAAGCTGGATGATCTTAAGGTCTTCTTTACCCGAGCTTCGCCTGATGTATAGCTTAAAATTGCGTTTTTCCGACTTCTGAAGAGAGTGGATAAGCTGAAATAAAGAGTCCGCGAACCGGTTGGCCATAATCAAATAATTTGTCTGAAAACCGCTACTGGTAACGGTTTTGGCTGAATCTGGTAGGTTTTGGCGTCATGAAATCATTCCTAACTTGGCTCGAGAACTATCTCAACCGTGTTTACTTTTGTTACAGAATGATTTTTATGGCAGGCAATCGTGAAAGAGCAGAAATCGTTGAGGCATAAAAATCAAACCAGCGCAAAGATAATACAGAACGTTTTTCATATGGCAAGCAATCGTTAGAGGCCCTCTGTTTCTACAGCGGGGCTTTTTTTTTGATTTAACTGACGTGCGGAAATAAATATTTTTAGAATCAGCAAGCCATCTTAGCCTGCCCTCTCTGTATTAGAAGAAATACTTTCAATCCATATCTTAATGTCATCTTTTAATCTGTTTAATTTTTGTTGGAGGTAATTTTTTGTGAAGCGAGGTAGATTACAATAATTGTTAAGAGAACCGGCAGAAATAATCGGACAATAAATACGTAAAAAAAGAGAGCTTCTTAATTAAAAGAAGCTCTCTTTAATCTTTTCAAGTTTCCCTTCGCTGGTATTATCCAATTCAGGTGTTGAGGGTATTTCTCAGCTTTTCAGTTGTGAAGCACCCCATTCTTGAAAAGATCTTTGTAGTTAGTTTATGGTAAAAATCGTGCCACTGAAAGATTGTAAATAAATATTTAAATTCTTAATGTGCTGGTATATGTTTTGGATATGCTTCTCATATATCAAAATATCAGCGCATGTTTCATGAGCCGTTAATCGTCAAATACGGAAATCCAATTATTCTTTGAAGTCAGAATAAAAGTTTGAAGATGAAGAAGAATGTTTATTTCCCGACAGGTTTTGTATTTATAAATTTGATAAGCTCTTTTTTATTTGCCCAGGACACAAGTTTGTACTCACCCGACACGAGCTTTATTACTGCTACCGTTAAATGGGATCTTGCTGCCGCAATAAACTATGCCCGGCAAAATAATATCCAGGTAAACATGATGCGATTGAATGAACGGTTAAGCGAGCAGGATCTTTTATTGGCAAAAGCAGCACGTTACCCGGGGCTTTCCGGCTCAGCCACGCAATCTTTCACAAACAGCAAAAACACAAATCCTGTTGTAGGAGGATTTCAAACCCAATCCAGTCTTGCCGGAAACTACTCCCTTAATTCAGCATGGACAATTTATCGCGGTGGTTATCTTAATTCAGACATCAAGTCAAAAAGTTTACAGTTACAGGCAGCAAATCTGAACACATCAGTAACTGAAAATGATATAACGCTGCAGATAACACAAGCCTATTTAAATATATTATTGGCGAAAGAAAACATTTCCTATATAGAAGAACTGGCTAAGACATCCCAGGCCCAATACGCACATGGAGACACCTTGTACAAAGCAGGAAGCATTTCAAAAAAAGATCTTTTACAATTACAGGCACAGGCGGCAGGCGATCAATACAACGTAGTGACAGCAGAAACACAATACAGGCAAAATGTGCTGACGCTTAAACAGATTTTACAACTGCCCACGACAACAGCGTTCCAGCCGGTATTGCCCGACACTTTAATTGTAGACCAGGCAATACCCTCGCTACTGGAAGCACAACGAACAGCGTTGCAGAACCGACCTGAGATGAAGTATAATGAATTAGAAATCCAGGTAGCAGAAACGGAACTTGAAAAGGCCAGGGCCGGTTATAAACCTACCATCAGTTTAGGCGGATCGATATCAACCGGTTATTCGGATAATCAGAATTCAAAATATTTTAATCAGCTGAACAATAATTTATATCAACGCCTGGGAGCTACCTTATCAATTCCCATTTTTGACAATCGCATCAATAAAACAAATGTGGAGCAGTCTAAAGTTTTAATTGAACAGGCCAAGCTAACACTGGAGCAAACAAGAACAACTTTAAATCAGGAAATTGAACAGGCATATATAGCAGTGCAAAATGCCAGAGCACAGTATAAGAGTGCCACTATTGAATTTGAAGCCAATCGCCAGGCCTATGAAATTTCCTTAGAGCAGTTAAAATTTGGAGCTATCAACACGGTAGACTTGCTGGTGGAGAGAAATTCATATATGCAATCATTGCAAAATTTTATACAGGCAAAATACAATTCCGTTTTAAATACAAAAATTTATGAATTCTATATGGGTCTTCCCATCACACTATGATAAAAGAACGAAACATGAAAAAGCGCAAAGGAATAATATGGGTCTTCATTTTAATAGTCGCGGCTGCAATAGCAGTAATATTTTTCCTCAGGAAAAAAACTCCTGAAATTGTACTGGCCACTGAACACCCATCCTATGGAGACATTGCAAATACAATAACTGCAACCGGAACAGTTCAACCCGTGGATACAGTAGCAGTTGGTACACAGGTCTCCGGCACCATTAGTAAAGTATATGTCGATTTCAATTCAAAAGTGAAAAAAGGGCAACTTCTCGCCGAACTGGACAAAACAATTTTAAATGCACAGGAGCAACAAATAGAAGGAACTCTACAGCAAACGGAAAGCCAGCTAAATTACCAGGAAAGTAATTTAAGCCGCCAGTCAGAATTGTATAAGGCAGGGGCTATTAGCAAGGCTGATATGGAGACAGCTCAAAATTCTTATAAGGTGGCACAGGCTAATGTAAAATCTGCAGAATCACAATTGCAAGCTGCAAAAAAAAATCTTTCCCTTGCAAATATTTATTCTCCCATTGATGGTACTATTCTTTCAAGAAATGTAAGTGAGGGACAGACCGTAGCCGCCAGTTTTAATACACCTACTTTATTCAGCATAGCAAAAGATCTGACTCATATGCAGGTAAGAGCTGCCGTTGATGAAGCTGATATAGGGAATGTAAAACAGGGTCAGCGTGCAACGTTTACTGTTGATGCGTTTCCGGATGATGTATTTGAAGGCACGTTGCAGGAAGTTCGGTTGCAGCCAACCGTGTCAGCAAACGTTGTGACCTATACCACCATCATCAATGCACCAAATGACGAGTTGAAACTGAAGCCCGGTATGACGGCAAACATTACCATTTATACAAAAGAAGAAAAAAACGTTTTACTTATTACCGAAAAGGCTTCAAGATTCCAGCCCGATTCAAGCCTTCTGAAAAAATATACAATCGTTGCTGAAGCAAGAAAAAACAAGGGTCAGCACTTTATGGACAGCGCAGCCACAAGAACAGGGCAAACAAAGGCCAATTATAAAAGTAATATGAAAGATTCCGGCCTGGATTCAGAAGACGTAAAAAGAACTACAGTTTGGGTACTAACCGGAAATACAATTACAAGGCATGTTATCAGAACCGGTCTTGATGACGGAACACATGTACAAGTGATAAGCGGGTTAACAGGTGAAGATGAAGTAGTGGATGGTGTACAACAATCAGGAGTGCAGGAAAATCAAAGTTCCAGTGAAAGAAGCCCTTTCCTGCCTCAACGAAGAAGAAACCAAAGCAATAGTCGTCCTGCCGCAGGAAATGGAAATCGACCCTCACGATAAAATCTATTGTAAGAGATATGATTTGGTTTAAGTAAAACCTATGGCTAAAAAAATATTGGAAATACATGATTTAAAAAGAGAGTTTGTAATGGGCTCCGAAATAGTTAAGGCATTGAAGGGAGTTACTTTTTCGGTAGAAGAAGGAGAATTCGTTACGATTATGGGAGCAAGCGGTTCGGGCAAAACAACACTATTGAATATTTTAGGTTGCCTTGACAAACCAACGAGCGGAACTTATCTGTTGGATAATGTAGATGTAAAAAATCTTTCAAGAAATGAATTGGCAGAATTAAGGAACAGAAAAATAGGTTTTGTTTTCCAGGCTTATAACTTATTGGCAAGAACATCAGCTATTGAAAATGTAGAATTGCCATTACTGTACAATCCCACAATTTCAACAGGACAGCGATATAAGCTTGCTGTAAAAGCATTAGAGGCTGTTCGGCTTTCAGACAGGCTGAGTCATTTACCAAATCAATTATCAGGTGGTCAGCAACAGCGTGTTGCTATTGCAAGAGCCTTAGTTAATGAACCTGTCATGGTTCTTGCAGATGAAGCCACGGGAAATCTTGACTCACGTACGTCTTACGATATCATGGCGTTGTTCCAGGAATTAAATAAACAGGGCAGAACCATTGTATTTGTTACACACGAAGCTGATATTGCTTCATTCAGCAGCAGGACCATTACCTTAAGAGATGGAAAAATTATTAAAGACACCAAAAATCAAAATATACGTTCGGCTAAAGAAATGCTGGCGGCATTGCCGGTAAATGAAGACTAAATGAAATTATTTAATCTCATACGAATCGCTTTAAGAGCATTGCAAAGAAACAAACTCAGGGCTTTTCTTACAATGCTGGGTATTATCATTGGTGTTGGAGCAGTGATAGCGATGGTAGCAATTGGACAGGGCTCAAAAAAAAGCATACAGGACCAGTTGTCGAGCATGGGATCAAATATGATCATCATTCGTCCCAATAGTAATCAAACTCCGGGCGGTGGTGCAAGGTTGGACGCTAGTACCGTGCAGAGTCTTACTCTTGATGACATTAAAGCAATTCAATCACAAGCCCATTATATAAATGCTGTATCTCCCGCTGTGCAAGCACGTGGACAAGTTATCAATGGTGCTATGAACTGGCCAACGACTATACAGGGTGTAAGTCCTGATTTTCTTACCATTCGTAATTGGCCTCTGAAAGAAGGTGTTTCTTTTGATGAACAGGAAGTAAAAGCCGCTGCAAAAGTTTGCCTGATCGGTCAAACTATAGTTGACAATCTTTTTGAACCCGGTGAAGACCCTGTTGGCAAGACAATTCGTTTTAATAAAATTCCGATCAAGGTCATCGGAGTTCTAGAAAAAAAGGGAGAGAATGCTTTTGGGCAGGACCAGGATGATATAATGTTAGCACCTTATACCACCGTACAAAAAAGAATGCTGGCCATTAATTATATTCAAACTATATATGCTTCGGCTATTACTTCCGAAGCTTCAGTACCTGCCACAGATGAATTAACCCAAATACTCCGGAACACACATAAACTTACCAGTAGTGAGCAGGATGATTTTACTGTGCGTACGCAAGCAGAATTGATCAGCACGTTTAGTTCTACCAGCCAATTGCTTACCGTGTTGCTGGCAGCTATTGCTGGAATTTCGTTACTCGTAGGAGGTATTGGCATTATGAATATTATGTACGTATCCGTTACCGAACGAACAAAAGAAATTGGGTTGAGGATGTCAATAGGAGCAAAGGGAGGAGATATTTTGATGCAATTTTTAATAGAAGCAATTGTCATTAGTATAACGGGTGGAGTTATCGGAGTGCTGGTAGGATTACTTGCTTCGAAATTGATAAACGTTTTTCTCTCATGGCCTACGTTGGTTTCAGAATCTTCAATCATTCTGTCTTTTGTTGTTTGTGCAATTACAGGTATTTTCTTTGGCTACTACCCGGCACAAAAAGCTTCACGACTCGATCCGATCGAGGCATTGAGGTATGAATAAAAAGCACCAAAAAACAAGATCCAAATAGTTTTCCATTTCTAATTGTATTTTATTTCCCGTTTCTTGTAATTTTATTCAACCCGCAATATGGCATGAAATGTTTTTCCATCAAAAAAAAATAGCCGTTGCAAGTCTTGACAGAGAGCTCGAATTTGTTTCAATAAAAATTCAACAACTTAACCTATCAACAAGTTTTTTTCAATGTCTCTCTTACATTATTTCGGAGCTAATCAGCAATATCAAGGAACATTCGTCAGCAAAAAATGTGAAAATTGAAATTGAGATAAAAAATAGAAATTTCAACATGCTGGTTATGGATAATGGAATCGGTTTAAAACCATCGTATCTTAATAAGCAAATTATTGCAAAAGACGATCAATCTGCAATTGAACTGGCACTTAGCGGGCTTTCAACTAAAAATTTTAAAGAGCGGGGGTTTGGTCTTTATAGTATTAGAAGATTAGTGTTAGCTCTTGATGGCACAATATCACATCAGGCAAGGCGTGCGCAGAAATAAAAGAAAATAATATTTCTTTTGAAAATTCTGCTAAGAATATAAAGGGAGTCGCAATCAAATTGCAGGCAAAAACAAAACCAATCGAATTTTATAAATACATTGAATAGCGATGCAAAAACTTGATACAATTAAACTAAATAAAATAATTTATTGGGACAGAGGCCAGGCACAAAAACTGGGCAAAGAGATCGGGCGAATTAAATCAAATAAAGTGACTATTGATTTTTCGGAAGTGGTTTTTGTTTCAAGAGCCTTTGCTGACGAATGGTTGAATATGCTAGAACAAATTCCCCCCAAAAAAAATGTAGTGCTTCGGCATATAAAGCCTGACGGAAAAAAAATGATTCAAATAGTGAAAAAAAAGAAATCAGAAATTAGAAAACAACTTTCTTAATAGCGCAGCGTCTTTTAGAAGAACAGGCAAAAAATTAATAGCCTCTTACATTTTTCCCTTCCATATAATTCATGAAAGCACGGTTTACTACCCTGTTACCTCCGGGAGTTGGATAGTTTCCTGTAAAGTACCAGTCGCCTAAATTATTGGGACATGATTTATGAAGTGTTTCTATGCTTTGAAAAATAACTTCTACAGGAATCTTGATTTCTTTCGGTGTAATAAGCTGAGCAATCTTGTCCGATATCTGTTCAGTAGTAAACGGTTTATACACTTGCTTTACCACATTCTCCAAATGAAGCTGATTATTGCGCTGCAACTCTTTACATTTTTCCAATAATTCTTTCAGGCAATTTAATTTTCCTGTTTCCTTCATTAATTCAACCGCAGCATTAAAAGCGATAAACTCACCCATACGGCTCATATCAATGCCATAACAATCGGGGTAACGGATTTGCGGTGATGAAGAAACAACAATAATTTTTTTAGGTTCCAGCCTTGCCAGCATCCGAATGATGCTTTCTTTTAAGGTAGTGCCTCTTACAATAGAATCGTCAATAACCACCAGCGTATCTTTTCCTTTGCGAACAGTTCCATAGGTAATGTCATATACGTGTTCTACCATTTCACTGCGCCCTGCGTCCTCGGTAATAAATGTTCGCATCTTCACATCTTTGATAGCTATCTTTTCAATGCGAATACTGCGGTTGATCATTTCAGACAACTTCTCTTCGTCAAAATCTTTTCCCCACGATAATATTCTTTCGATTTTTATTTTATTCAGATAGTCGCCCATTCCCTTCAGCATTCCGTAAAATGCTGTTTCAGCCGTATTAGGAATAAAAGAAAAAATAGTATCCTTTAAATCATGATTAATTGAATCAAGCACTTGCTTGCTCAGGTGATAACCTAAAGCAATTCTTTCGCGATATATTTTTTCATCGCTTCCTCTTGAAAAATAAATCCGTTCGAAACTGCAGGCTTTTCTTTCCTTAGGTTCGAGTATTTGTGCAATTTCAATTTCGCCCGTAGGACTAACAATCAATGCCTGGCCGGGCATTAGTTCCTTCACTTCATTTTCGCCGACATTAAAGCTGGTCCGTATTGCCGCCCGTTCTGATGCCGCTATTATTACCTCATCATTATAATAATAATAAGATGGACGAATACCATGAGCATCACGAAAAACAAATCCTACTCCATTCCCGGTAACTCCACCGACATGAAAACCACCGTCAAATAAGGGTAATGCTTTCTTCAAAACTTTTTTTATATCCGTTTGTTCAGGGTGATCTTCATCTTCCTTCACCAAAAAATGATAGATGACTTCCATTATGGCTGCCAGGTCACTTTGTTTTTGAAATTCACCGGGATTAATATTTACTAAAGCGAATAATTCATCCGTATTAACAAGATTAAAATTTCCGGCAAGTGCGAGGTTGCGTGCGGGAATCGTATGCCTTTTTAAAAAAGGGTGACAAAATTCAACATTATTTTTTCCCTGCGTGCCATACCGAAGATGCCCCAATAACAATTCGCCCATAAACTTCAGATGTCCTTTCATCAGGCCCGGGTGCCTTTTTATATCAGGGTTAAATTTTTCCAGTTCATTTACTTCTTCACCAATTTGCCTGAAGACATCTGCAATGGCTTGAGTAGTGGTGCTGCGGATCCGATGCAAAAAAGGATAGCCGGGTTCTACATCCAATTTAACGGCGGCGACACCGGCTCCGTCCTGGCCGCGGTTGTGCTGCTTTTCCATGAGGAGATATAATTTATTTAATCCCCACATCACTGTGCCGTACTTCTGCTGATAATACGAAAAAGGCTTACGTAAACGGACAAATGCAAGACCACATTCGTGTTTGATCGGGTCGCTCATGAAAGATTTTCTTGTAAGAAAGCCGCAAAGTTATGAGATTGATACGGTACAAAAAATTCTGAAAGCAGAAGATAGTAACTGGTTAAGCGGCTTGCTAAAAAGCTTTTTTAGGTAGATACTTTTCCATGTTCCGGCAATCCGATTTGTAATCATCCGCGATCATTATATAATAAGTGGGTAATTTTTCAGTAAGCCATTTATCCATAGCCTTTGCTTTTTTTTCTTCTAAGGCGAGCTGTGAGATTTTATTATAATCATCCGCGAGATTCATCCTATGCGGTTCTGATCGTGATTTTAAATATATGATGCGAACACCCTTTTTATTTCTTTGCTCATCTGTGAATGCAACAGGATGAGAAATTTCACCAACCTTCAATTTGCTGAGCATGGCTACAACACCTTTATCAAGTTCATCAATTGACACATAAGTGGATCCGTCTCTTCCTGTAAAAAACGGCCCGGCGAACTTTGCCTGCTCATCTTCGCTATATTTTAGAGCAGCCTGGTTAAAATTTAAAGTACCCGCAATAATTTTAGCTCTTACAGAATCAAGTTTGGAAATGGATGCGTTTACTTCTTCATCAGTGATAGGTGGTACCCGAAGTATGTGGCGAATGATAGCCTGGTCACCATTTCTTTCCACCATTTGTATAATATGATATCCAAACTTAGTTTTTATAACGGGTGATATTTCACCTTCCTTTAAACGAAACGCACCGGCAATAAAAGCGGGATCCCAACTTTTGTCTTTACGATCTATTTCATATTGACCTCCGCGGTCTTTACTACCCGGATCTTCTGAATATAATTTAGCAAGCTGCTCAAAGGTTGATGACTTTGATTCTACCAACTGTTTATAGTGATTCAATTCATCGATCACATATTTTTCCAGGTCTCTCGATGCTTGTGGGTATACGACGATCTCTCCCACTTCCAATTCAGATTCTAAAAATGGCAAACTATCTTTTGGAATGCGGTTGAAAAAAGCTTCTACTTCCGCGGGTGTGATCTTGACATTTTCAACGATCTTTTTTTGCATAGCCTCAGCCAATTTTTTTTCCTTAACAGATTCCCTTGCATCTTCTTTAATCTGGTAAATACTTTTGCCAGCCAGATCTTCAACAGCTTTTTCTGATCCGTACATTCGCACAAACTCTCTTACCCTCAAATCAAGTTCAGCTTCCACTTCATCATCTGTTACAGGTAATGAATCCTTCTCTGCCTGTAGCATTAACACCTTTGACAAAATTGCCTGGTCCAGGATCATGCATTCTGCATTATCAGGAATATCTGCACCCTGACGTACATAATCTGAAATAGTATTCTTAATATCGGAATACATAATGATCCGATCACCAACGATAGCAGCGATTTTATCGGCCACAATTTTTTTTGCCTGTGTACCGGGTTGAGCATACAACCCAATGAATGAAAGAATGGCGACGACAAAAAGCAAAAAATATCTTTTCATAACAAGTATATCTTTTCAAAAATAAAAACCACGCCTGAGAGCAGGATGGTTTACTGATGAATTAACAAAAGTTTCTCTGTGATATCCGGAATCATCATCCGAAAACATAAGAGCAATGATGAGAGAGACAAATGCCGCATTATAATGTTCTCTTGATTTCCTCAATTTCATAGGCCTCTACTACGTCGCCCACTTTAATGTCGTTGAAGTTCTTTATCGTAAGTCCGCATTCCATGCCGGCCTGAACCTCTTTTACATCATCTTTAAACCTTTTTAGTGAGCCCAGTTCCGCACTTGTACCCTCGCCTGTCGGATAGGTCACAATACCGTCGCGGATCAAACGAATTTTAGAGTCGCGTTTTATTTTACCATCCATTACATGGCAACCTGCCACGGTAGCTTTGTCAAACTTGTAGACCTCCCTGACTTCCACATTTGCTACAATCTTTTCCTGCATTTTTGGCTCAAGCATACCCTCCATGGCACTCTTGATTTCATCAATAGCATTGTAAATAATGGAATAGTGCCGTATTTGGATGGCTTCCTGTTCGGCTAATTTTGAAGCCTGCAAAGATGGACGCACATTGAATCCTATAATGATTGCATCGGAGGCGTTGGCAAGAGTCACATCACTTTCTGTAATTTGACCTACTGCCTTATGAATTACTTTTACAACAATTTCTTCTGTCGATAATTTTTGCAATGAATCGCTCAAAGCTTCGACAGAGCCGTCCACATCACCTTTAATGATCACATTTAACTCCTTGAAATTTCCAAGCGCAAGACGCCGGCCAATTTCATCAAGTGTAATATGTTTCTTTGTACGTATACCTTGTTCACGAAGGATCTGCGCTCTCTTGTTTGCTATATCTTTTGCTTCACCTTCATCTTCAAACACTTTAAATTTTTCACCCGCTTGCGGCGCACCATTTAACCCCAATATCAATGCCGGTGAAGAAGGACCTGCTTCATCAATTTTTTTATTTCTTTCATTGAACATCGCCTTTACTCTTCCAAAATGCTGACCTGAGACAACAATGTCACCCACACTTAACGTCCCATTTTGGACCAATAAAGTGGCAACATATCCGCGACCTTTATCCAGCGAAGCTTCAATAATGGTTCCGTTGGCTTCTTTCTCCGGATTAGCCTTTAGTTCAAGCAATTCAGCTTCCAGCAATATTTTATCCAATAACTGATCGATATTCAATCCTTTTTTAGCCGAAATTTCCTGGTTCTGATATTTACCACCCCATTCTTCTACCAGCAAATTCATTTGAGAAAGCTGCTCATAAATCTTTTGAGGATTGGCACCGTCTTTATCAACCTTATTAATTGCGAAGATCATCGGAACACCCGCTGCCTGGGCATGACTAATGGCTTCACGTGTTTGTGGCATTACTGCATCGTCAGCAGCAATTACAATCACCGCTATATCCGTAATTTTTGCACCACGGGCACGCATCGCTGTAAAAGCCTCATGACCTGGTGTATCAAGAAATGTAATTTCCTTTCCATTAGGCAACTCCACCTGGTAGGCACCAATATGCTGTGTAATACCACCTGCTTCGCCAGCTACGACATTTGCATTGCGTATATAATCGAGCAAAGAAGTCTTTCCATGATCAACATGACCCATTATAGTAACAATCGGAGATCGTGGTTGCAAATTTTCATCAACTTCTTCCTCTTCTTCCACTTCTTCCATCTCCATTTGCTTTTCCATGTCTATGAACTCAACATCATATCCAAATTCACTTGCTACCAGTTCGATTACTTCGGCATCGAGACGCTGATTAATTGAAACCATTATACCAAGACTCATACACTTGCTGATCACATCCGCAAAACTTGCATCCATCAGGTTGGCTAATTCACTCACACTGATGAATTCTGTAACCTGGAGCTTATTATCTTCCTCCTGTTCTCCCATGGCTTCCGCCATTTCCTGTCTTTTCTCACGACGATGTTTTGCTTTTAAGTTCTTACCGCGACCTGCGCCACCAGATAATTTGGCCTGGGTTTCTCTTATTTTTTCCTGTATTTCTTTCTGATCAATTTCTTTGTCTTCTCTTCTTCCCCCTGCCCCTCTTCTTCCTCCTGCTCCTCCTCTTCTGTCTCCATGCCGGTTGTCCCGGTTAAATTGTCCGTCACCACCTTTTGCTATTTCTCTTCTATCTTTAAATAAATTCTCTTTTTTTACTTCTTTCTTTTCGATGGGGATTCTCTTCCGTTTTCTTTTCTCTTCTTTCTTTGGTCTCGTATCACTATCAACAGGAAGATCAATTTTGCCAAGAATTTTTGGCCCTTCTATTTTCTGGGCTTTTATGTTTTCGATAAGCTGCGGTGATTCGGCTTCCCGTTCAGGGGTAACTTCTTCCTGCGGTTTTTGAATTTTTGCCACCGGTTGTTCTTCTACAACGTCTTCTTTTTTCGTTTTCTTTTTTGCCGCCGGTTTAGCTTCTTCTGCGGGCTCTTCTTTCTCAGCTTTTTTCTTTGCGCCTTTTTTAGGACGGGTTGATGAATCAATAGCAGAGATATCTATTTTGTTCAATACTTTGGGCCCTTCAATTTCAGGGGCTTCAACTTTTGTAATTTCTTTTTCTTCTACTTTAGGTATTTCTTTTTTCACCGGAGCCGGTACCGCCACTTCTTCTTTTGGTTCTTCTTTCTTTGCAGATTTCTTGTCTTCTCTTTTAAAAAGGACCTCTTCTTCATCCTTTTTCTTTTTTGCTTCCACAACTGCACCCTTTGGAAGATCGACCTGGTCACTCTTTAATTTTGCCGCTTTATCTCCCTGGAATTCCAGTTGGAGGGCACGATACATTTCTTCTGTCAGTTTAGAGGTTGGTTTCAAATCGTTGAAACCTTTATTCTCTAAAAAGTCAATAATGGTATCCTGTCCAACATTGAACTCCTTAGCTGCACCCAACAACCTTGGTAACTTTAATTCTGCCATTCGCTTTTTTTAGTGTCAGTCTTATGACTGTAATATATTTCTTTTAGTTCTTATGATCTTTTTTTGAACTTCTGTTAATTTTATAAAGTGCTACGATTTTTTTAAAATAAGAAGTTAACCTTTCTGAAATTCTTCTTCCAAAACTTTCCTTATTTCATCTATGGTTTCTTTTTCGAGATCAGTTCTGCGTTCCAGTTCTTCAGTTGTAAGATCGAGAACGCTACGTGCGGTGTCACAACCTATGCGTTTTAGTTCATCAATGACCCAACTCTCAATTTCATCGCTGAATTCTTCAAGATCGATATCAAATTCTTCCACTTCTCCTTCATTATCGCGGTAAACGTCAAGCTCATATCCCGTCAATTCGCAGGCCAGTTTTATATTCACGCCTCTGCGTCCTATAGCGAGTGAAACCTGGTCTGGTTTCAAATACACATTGGCATGTTTATTTTCTGTATCCAATTCCATCGAAGTGATCTTAGCGGGAGTCAATGATCTTTGAATCAGCAACTGAGTATTGTTTGTCCAGTTGATCACATCAATGTTTTCATTTTTCAATTCGCGTACGATTCCATGAATACGGCTTCCTTTCATTCCGACACAAGCACCTACTGGATCGATACGGTCATCATACGATTCAACAGCAACTTTGGCTCTTTCTCCCGGATCACGTACTATTCTTTTAATTACTATAAGTCCGTCAAATATTTCAGGAACTTCTATTTCGAGGAGTTTGGCAAGAAAATCGGGAGAAGTGCGTGATAAAATAATAACAGGCGTATTATTTTTCATATCTACTTTTTTCACGACTGCACGAATACTTTCACCTTTCTTGAAATAGTCTTGCGGAATTTGCTCACTTTTAGGTAAGATCAATTCGTTGCCTTCTTCATCCAACAACAAAATCTCCTTTTTCCAAACCTGGTATACCTCGGCATTAATAATCTCCCCGACTCTTTCAGAATATTTTTTTGCCAGGACATTTTTCTTTAAATCGCTGATGCGGCTTGCCAGGGTTTGTTTGGCAGCCAAAATAGCCCTGCGACCAAAATCATAAAGATCGATTTCCTGGTAAACCTCTTCTCCTACTTCAAAATCAGGTTCTATTTTTATAGCATCGCTATATGCAATTTGTGCCAATGGATCTTCTACCTGCCCGTCTTCCACGATCATACGGCGACGAATGATTTCGAGGTCGCCCTTTTCAGCATTTACAATTACATCAAAGTTTTCGTCACTGCTGAATTTTTTTCGAAGTAATGTTTTAAACACGTCTTCGACGACCTTCATCATGGTAGGGCGATCAATATTTTCTGCATCCTTAAATTCCTGGAATGCTTCAATCAGATTTATACTTGCCATAAATTTAATTTTAGCCCGGGCCTTTTTCCCGAACTTTTAAAACTTTATTTGAGTTTTTGTGGTTTTGATATCATCATATAAAATGGTATGTGATACTGTTTCCTTATGTTTTTTATTTCCAACCTGCTCTTCCAATACAATTTCTTTATCATTCGCATTAACCAATTTTCCATCTCTTTTGATCCCATCCTTGAGCACCACTTCTACAAAGCGACCCACATTTTTTAAATACTGGCGATACAGTTTAAGCGGTTCTTCCAATCCCGGCGAAGAAACCTCCAGGGAAAATTCATTGTTATAAAAAAGACCACTTTCTTCTATTTGCTTATACAGGCTCCTGTTATATTTCGCCAGTTTATCGATACTCATTCCATGGTCAGCATCTACAAATACTTTTATATTATTTCCGGGATTTATTTTTATTTCTACCAAGAAACTTTCAGGATCCGGACTGATCAATGCTTTTACCTTATGCTCTATGGCCTGTATTTGCGAATCAGTATTCATCAGGAAAAATGAAGAAGGGAACGGTGTCGTTCCCTTCTATCGTCATTTGCCACCGCAAAGTTAAGGGAAATGTATTTTACAATCCAAATATCATAAGGCCTGCTGCAGGTTAAGATTTCTATAAAGGCACCCACAATCGCCGCAGCCAGCCACATACTTTGTACCTTGCAATATATGTTACGTGCGCTATTATACATTTTTGTGATTTATCTGGTATACCAGTTTATTTTCAATTTTATTGTTCCTGTATACAAAACCACTCAGCAGGTAAAAAGGGGGTTTCGTGATATGCACAACCGAATGAATGATACTGTACATGAAAACAAAAATTCCTCTTCTCAGCAAGCAAATCCACAAAATCCGGATAAAAAAATTGTAGGGGATTACATCGATTTTGAAGAGATCAAATAATTGAACCCCGTCTTCCTAAATTTTCTATTTTTGCCGCTCGCAGAATCCTGACCGATAATCAGGGGAGTCATTGGTTCGATTGAATTTGTTTGACATATTTTTTTCGACTATTCGAAACGATTAGTCAGGACCCTTAGCTCAGACGGTTAGAGCACCTGACTCATAATCAGGGGGTCGTTGGTTCGATCCCAACAGGGTCCACAAAACAGAATGTTTTTTAAAATGCGGAAAGCACTTCCGCATTTTTTGTAAAGGTTCTTTAACCTTTTATTAACCGGGATGAAAATACATTTGTTCCCTTAGACAGAAACTTATGAAGAAAATATTTTTTATTGCCATTGCCAGTTTAATTGCAACGTCAATTTTTGCTCAGGATTCAACAGTTTATAATGCAAAGGAGAAACCAAACCTGAGAGGCAGGGCCAATGATCATTTTCTTCTTCAATTTGGAGGTACGGGTTGGGCAGGCAAAACAGATTCCATGCATACTAAGGGTTTGTCGAGAAGTTTCAACATGTATTTTATGTTTGATTTCCCGTTTAAATCCAACCCGCGTTTTAGTGTAGGCATTGGTGTCGGCATTGGAACCGACAATATTTACTTCAGTAAAACTTATATTGGCATAAAGGATAATACAAGCTATTTACAATTTCAGGATGTCTCAGACACGACTCATTTTAAAAAATATAAACTGGCAACAGCCACTCTTGAGGCGCCGCTTGAACTTCGATTCAGTTCACATCCTGAAACCCCAAACAAAAGTGTCAAGATTGCTTTGGGCATAAAAGCCGGAATCCTTTTAAACGCACATACAAAAGGTAAAATTTGGCAAAATTCTTCCGGAAGTACATTGTTGTCTTATACAGAAAAACAAACCAGTAAAAGATTTTTTAATTCTAACCGGTTCGTGGCCACCGGGAGAATTGGTTATGGAGTATTCAGCATTTTTGGAACCTACCAGTTAAATCCACTCTTCAAAGAAGGACTCGGACCCGACGTTCGACCATATACTATTGGCTTAACCTTAAGCGGTCTGTAAATATCAAATCGTTCATACAAAGCAAGATTGGCACGATAATTTTTAAATCAATTTACTTTCGCATAGAAGATTTAATAGTAGCTTAATTTTTTTATAGTGCTGGAAAAGAAAAAAGTTCAAAAAGAAGAAAAAGCCGTATTGGTAGGTATTGTGCATAAAGATCAAACAGAAGAGCAATTGAATGAATACCTTGATGAACTTGCGTTCCTTGCTGAAACTGCCGGAGCGGTGACTGTAAAACGGTTTACGCAAAAACTTTCTCATCCTGACAGCAAAACTTTTATTGGAAAGGGAAAAATGGAGCAAATAAAAAATTATATCCAAGGGAAAAATATTCGCATCGTCATATTTGATGATGAGCTAAACGGTTCCCAAATCACCAACATTGAAAAAGCTCTTGATGTAAAAACTATTGATCGTTCTGATCTCATTCTCGATATTTTCGCACGGCGTGCAAAAACCGCCCAGGCAAAGGCGCAGGTTGAGTTAGCGCAATATCAATACTTGCTTCCGAGACTGCGTGGTATGTGGAAACACCTTGAAAGATTGGGAGGCGGCATTGGCACAAGAGGTCCGGGTGAAACGGAAATTGAAACCGACCGTCGAATAGTACGTGATAAAATTTCTTTGCTTAGAAAAAGATTGGCAGAGATCGACAAGCAATCGTTTACGCAAAGAAAAGAACGGGGAGAGTTTATTCGTGTGGCGCTTGTTGGGTATACCAATGTCGGCAAATCCACTCTAATGAATTTGTTAAGTAAAAGAAATGTATTTGCAGAAAATAAATTATTCGCCACCCTTGACACTACTACCAGTAAAGTAGTTTTTGAAAACACCCCTTTTTTATTGAGTGACACTGTTGGATTTATTCGCAAGTTGCCGCATCACCTGGTGGAAAGTTTTAAAAGTACTCTTGATGAAGTAAGAGAAGCCGATATCCTTATCCATGTAGCAGACATTTCACATCCAGCTTATGAAGAACAAATTGGCGTTGTAAATAAAACATTGCAGGAGTTGAATGCATTTGCTAAGCCGATCCTTACAGTTTTTAATAAAATGGATCTTTACGAAGAAAAAACATTTGATCCATGGTTGGAAGAGAGCACAAAGAAAGAAATATTGAATGATCTTGAAGAGCGCTGGCAACGGGAAACGCATGGGAATGCGATCTTTATTTCGGCAACCGAAAAAAGAAATCTTGATCGGCTTCGAAAAAAAATTCTTGATAAAGTACGAGCCTTATATAATACCAGGTATCCTTACAAAGCTGTGCATTTTTAATCCTTTGTTGTGAAAGAAAAAGAATTTACCTGGTATAAAATAGCTCATAACATAAATGAAATTTCTTTCGGCGAAAACAATATCGGGGAGGCTAAAGTCAATGGAAAAAAGATCTGCATAGCAAAAATTAAAGACCGTTTATTTGCTTTTGCTCACAAATGCCCGCATGCGGGAGGATGGTTGGCAGATGGATATATAGATGCGCTCGGCAATGTAGTTTGCCCGATACATTGTTATAAATACGATTTAAAAAATGGAAGAAACGTTTCAGGTGAAGGTTATCATTTAAAAAACTGGCATGTAGAAACGCGGCCTGACGGTGTTTATGTAGCAATGGAAAGCGGCTTTGGTCTTTGAAATTTATTTTGATTTTCATTCAAAGCAAGAACGGAAAATCCCTATTTTTGCTGCCCCAATCGCGATAGCTATCGGGAAATTCCTCCTTAGCTCAGTTGGTTAGAGCATCTGACTGTTAATCAGAGGGTCGCTGGTTCAAGTCCAGCAGGGGGAGCAAGCCCTGAAATTTTTTTAGGGCTTTCTTATTTCTGCCAATCACGACAACCTCCTCAAAAAATCTTTTACAACAATTCCTAATTCATCTGAATTTTTAATAAAAGAAGCCCGGTAGTTATTTTTTTTTGCTTTCTCTAAACTATCATTTAACGAGAAATTTTTTTGATCAACCTTGAAAGCTATTTTCTTTTCCTTCAAATACCAGGCGAGGTATTCTTGTTCTGTCTGGCCCGGCGTTGGAATTAAAATACTTTTCTTTTCGAGAGTTGCAATGTCCATTACTGTACTATAACCTGAGCGGCTAATCACCCATTCTGCCTTTTCCATTTCTTTATTCAATTCTTCAGCAGAAAGGTGATTGTAAAATCTTATCATGCCGGTAGAAGGAATGATCGATAGTGACGACGGCAACCCTCTTACAACCGTAGCGGTCCCGGCATAATAACTCACTTCGTTTACAATCTTACTTTCCAAAATAGTGCGTTGAGGTTCCGGTCCGGATAAAATAAATAAAAGATGGTCTTTGATTTCTTCGCATTGCTTTTTTTTAAACCTGGAAAGAAGACCTATATACTTTACCGGTATTCCTGGTTTTGTAACGGGATGTGACAATTCACCCGAAAGATTCTTTTCTATTTCAAAATCCGGGATCCAGCATTCGGAAAACCGATTGATAAATTTATAGTTCCAACGCTGTAAAATTCTTTCACCCCAATTTCCTAATAAACTTTTTATTCTTAATTGGTGAGTAATAAAGACATTTGGGGTCTTTGTATTATACAGCCCAAACCTATTGTCCGAAATCACGGCATCAAACTGGTGGAATCTAATCATTTTTTTCAGCCACTTGTGTTCGCGCCTGGTGGTATAAATAATCCGTGGTATTTGAGCAAGCATTTTAAAGAGAAATCCAGCTGATCGTTTTGAATATTTGATACGATATCCGCCAAGCTGAAGGAGAGGCAGATCGGGAAACTCCGTTTTTAGTAGTGCTTTCTGTACTCCTTCACCCGCTATCCAGACCTCGCAATCATTAGCCAGCAGCTCCTTTATGACAGGAATGCAGCGTGTTGCGTGACCGAGACCCCAGTCCAACGGTGCTACCAATATGCGGTATTTACGCATCATGCCTTTCATAAACTTCATCGCTCTTATTAATTTCTAAATTTTTGACAGGCGATATACTAATTTGTTTGTAAAATAGTTTTAATTTAGAAATCCTTTTTATGAAATTAAAAAACAAAATAGCCCTGCTTTTGCTGATATTAGGAACAATAGTTGCATTTAGTTGCAACAAGAACTATTATTCCGGTACCGGCAAGGGCAGTAATTGCGGATGTCCGAGCCACAAAGGAATGGTTGGTTATTAAACGAAAACTTGAAATGAAAACCACGCCCAACCGTGATTTGTTAGTATTATTTCGAAACGAATTCATGAGCCAAAAAGCCATGGAAAAAGAAGTGAATTGCTTGAATAAAATTCTCCATACTGTCGAACTTCCCGGTGAATTTTGTAAGGCTCATGAACTGTTACAAAGAAATCGGATTACCCAAAAGCCCCAAAAACTTTTAAATGCTTTCCGGCAAACAGAACTAAAACCTTTCTGGTTTCTGATCAGCAAGAATTGAGTAAATTAATTTACTTTCTATTTATTTTACTATCAGACTTTCTTTTCCCGCTTTTTATTTCTACCCCAGCAATTCTTAACCTTCATTAACATTAAACCAAGAATAGTTAACCCGTTTTATTTTTTTCTAAAAATATTTTCGCAGCACAATACACAGTGCTATGAGACAATTTTCATTCATTCTTTTATTCTTACTACTGTCTCTTGCCGGAACAGCACAAAAAAATGGAATCGTAAAAGGAATTGCCTTTGATACAATCTCAAAACAACCAGTTAGCAGCTCTACCATTACATTACTACAAAAAAAAGATTCTTCGCTGGTTAGTTTTACGATAGCCGACAATACAGGAAAATTTGAAATAACAGGTATAGCCAACGGCGAGTACCGGTTACTGATTACGCATGTCAATTATTATAATTCCAGCCAGCTTTTTACAATCGATGACAACCATAAAAATGTTGATCTGGGAAAAATTATAATGAATGATCGCACGAAAGTGTTAAGCGAAGTGGTAGTTAATTCAGAAGCACCGCCGGTAACCCTGGTGGGTGATACAATTCAATACAATGCAGGTTCTTTCAAAACACAGCCCAATGCTAATGTCGAAGACCTGCTTAGAAAACTTCCCGGCGTAAAAGTAGAAAAGGATGGAGCCGTAAAAGCCCAGGGAGAAGAAGTGAAAAAAGTATTGGTTGACGGAAAAGAGTTTTTTGGCGACGACCCGAAAATTGCTACAAAAAACTTACCTGCTGATGCCGTAGATAAAGTGCAGGTGTTTGATAAATTAAGCGACCAGGCGCAACTGACAGGTTTTGATGATGGCAACAGTGAAAAAACAATTAACCTTAAATTAAAAAAGGATAAGAAGAAAGGAATGTTTGGAAAAGCAAATGCAGGAGGCGGAACTGATGGACGTTACCAGGGAAAATTTAATATAAACTCATTCAAAGGAGCAAGGCAAATGTCTGCAATCGGAATGGGCAACAACACAAATGCCGAAGGATTTTCCTTCATGGACATTTTAAATTTTACGGGAGCGTTGAACCAGTTAAAAAATGGAGGAGGAAATATTAATATCAGTATCGGCCCAGATGACCCGCTTGCCGGTTTGCTCGGCGCAAACAACCGGGGCATTAACACAACATTTGGCGGCGGAGTTAATTACAATAATATCATCGGCACAAAAACAGATTTTCAAAGTAATTACTTCTATAGCCGCTACAACCCCGAAAAGACGAGCAACGTCCAGCGACAATATTTTTCGCCTGCCAATCTTTACAAACAAAATTCGTATTCCGACAATTTAAATAACAGCCATCGGTTAAACCTGCATGCGGATTACCAGATCGATTCTTTTACCTCTATAAAAATTTCACCGTCTCTAAGTTATCAGAAAACAAATAACAAAACCTCATCAAGCTATATCACTTCTTCACAACAAGGAACACAAATCAACGATGGCAGCAGCGATAATATATCAAACAATGAAGGCTACAATTTCAATACGAACATTTTATTCAGAAAAAAATTCAGAAAAAGAGGAAGAACTTTTTCACTCAATGTATTAACCAGCCTGAATAATAATACTGGAACCGGTAGCCTTAACTCTATTACAAATTTTTACGACCAGTCCGGTTTATTTATTCGTAGCGATTCAATTAACCAGGCAAGCGATCTTGAAGGAAGTCTCAGTGGTTATAATGCACGGGCAGTTTACACCAAACCTGTTTTTAAAAAATCATTACTCGAATTCAGCCTGGGAAAAAGCAATACAAAAAACAGTTCTTCGAAAACAACACACGATTACAATTCGAATAATGGCAAATATGACTTGATAAATAATTTACTCACAAATGATTTTGAAAATATTTATGGTTACAATACAGCAGGCTTTCGTTTCCGCAAACAAACAAGAAACTATAACTACGCAGCAGGTGTTTCATGGCAACAATCTCAATTGGAGGGAAAAATTGCCGGTTTAAATAAAGATTCCGTTGTTAAAAAAACATTTACCAATTTTCTGCCGAATGCACGATTCCAATTCTATTTCTCCAGGTTCAAAAATATTTTGCTCAATTATAGCACAAGCACCAACCAGCCATCTGTAACACAATTGCAGCCAGTGCCGGACAATAGTAATCCGTTGTATGTAAAACTTGGTAATCCTGATCTGAAACAGGAGTTCACCCACACCCTTCGTTTGAACGCATCGTTGGTAAATCCGTACAGAAACAGGAATCTTTTTGCTTTTTTTACTTTCCAACAAACGCAGAATAAAATTGTAAACTATGACCGGATAAATAATCTTGGAGTGGATTCTGTACTGCCTGTAAATGTAAATGGAGTTTATAATGTTAATGGCACAGTAAGCATAGGTTTCCCTGTTCATTTTTTGAAGGGTTCGCTGGATATAAGTTCAAACCTGTTATACTACAAAGACAAGCAGCTCTTAAACGATTCCACAAATAAAGTACTTACCAATACAATAAATACTTTGACCCTGGGGCCGGAGATTCGCTTAGATATGAGCCCAACCGAAAAATTAAATCTTTCTTTAAGCGCCGGCATAAGCTATTCGAACTCTCAATATTCAATTCGAACCAAAGACAATTCAAAATACTTCAACCAGGAATATTCTACCGAAGTTGATTGGCAATTACCCAAAAAAATTTATTTCTCTACTGATTTTACTCACACTATTAATGGCCAACATGCGGAGGGCTTCAATGCAAGGGTTCCGTTGTGGAATGCCAGTTTAAGTAAACAGGTTCTGCATTTTAATCGTGGTGAAATCAAATTTTCAGTAAAAGACATCCTTAATCAAAATATTGGTATCAGCCGGAGCACAAATCAGAATTACATCGAAGACATCCGGGTAAATGGTTTACGACGTTTCTTTCTCCTCAGTTTTACGTATAGTCTGACTAAAGTGGGATTAAATAACGAAGGCGGAGGCGGAATGAAATTTATAGCGCGGTAAAAAAATTAAATCAACCCATCAATTTTTTTAGCTAACTGCTTGTCTTTATCTGTAACCACATCGCCGGCACTGTGGGTAGAGAGCCAAATTTCAACCGTATTATATACATTGGTCCATAATGGATGGTGATCCATTTTTTCTGCTTCCATCGCTACTCTTGTCATAAAGGCAAAAGCCTGACTGAAGTTTTTAAATTGAAACTTGCGATAAAGACTATTATTCTTTTCTTCCCACATAAAAAACGTTTTTAGGTTCAAAAAACAAGATGTTCTTTATTCCTGATCCTTTCATTAGTTAACTCTACTACAAGTTGTACGCCATTTATTTCTTTAATACTATTCATGGTCTGTTGCAGTCTCTCTCCACTTACCGCATCTCCTTTCATTAACCATAAAAAATCAAGATGCTTAAATTCGGGGAGCAGGTATTCCCCGTCAAACCTGTTATTGTATAAATAATGAAAAAGAGAACCGGCCGGCTCGCAAAATTCATACACGGCAAAAAAATAATTTCTTTTCTTTTTGGTTAGCTGTATTTCAATATCGTTGTTAATCCGAAAATCCATTAACATCATACTATTCAGATTCCAGCAGAGCTGGTAATCCTTTATAGGCGCCATGATACCAAGTAACCTGGTTTCCTCAAAAAATTCTTCAGCAAGATTTTTATTGTCTAAAACTAACTTCATAGAATTTTAGACCACTATTTTAAAATTGTATAGGAGCTTCTTTGCTTTCGTTTCCTCTTTTGTACTTAACAATGGTCGCATCGCCCTTTTTAAATTTACCCAGGGCCTGCATGTAATTTTCCAGCGATGTCACATTATAATCTCCTAATTGGATTATAATATCCCCGGTTTGCAAACCCGCCTTTTGTGCCGGGCGATCGTCACTTATTCCATCTACTCGTACTCCTGTACCCGCAAATGTATAGTCCGGCATGATACCTAAGGTTACACTAAACCTGGCAGAAGTACCGGTTTGGGTTTCTCTTGTTTTTGTAAATGCCAGCTTGTGATTTTCTTTATTTTCTTTTTCAATAAGAGAATAGATATAATCCACTATGCTAAGCTCGCCCCGATAATTTATCTTGTCATAATCGTCGGTTGGTTTGTGATAATCGGGATGAAGACCAGTAAAGAAAAATAAAACGGGAATATCTTTTCTGTAAAAAGAAGTATGGTCGCTTGGCCCGGTTCCGCTTGAATCAATTTTAATAATAAAAGGAATCTTCCTTGCCTTTGTTGTAATAATCGAAGCCCACTCAGGTGAGGTTCCATAGCCTCCGATCGTTAACACCTTGGTGCTGTCATTCAATCTTCCAACCATATCCATATTGATCATGTAGTTTGCCTTGCTCAAATCAATGGTTGGATTTTCTACGAAATACTTTGATCCAAACAATCCTAATTCTTCACCCGAAAAAGCGATGAACAAATAATTACTTTTTCTAAGTTTTGAATTTTTCAGCAACCGTGCTAATTCAATCAATGCTGCGGTACCGCTGGCGTTATCATCAGCTCCGTTATGAATAAGATGTTCTCCTGTGCGGAGCATGGAGTTACCATCTTCTCCATAACCCAAATGATCGAAATGTGCACCAAGTATAACTGTTTCCGGAGCATTATTATCAATATATCCAATCACATTGTGACCCACTCTTTTCTTCTCACCAATATCAACCTTGAGCTTTATATCAAGTGATGCGGCTGGATCCTTGAAATATTTTTTTGCCGCCGGTTTCGTAACATACACTACTGGTATGCCCGTAACCTCAGCTTTATCTTTCCCATCAAATTTCAGATCATCTTCTTTAGAGGAAGTATTATAAAAAACTAAAGCAGTTGCACCTTTTTGTTGCAGATCGGTTGCCTGTTGATGAATATAATCTTTCAAATCAAAATGAGGATTATTACTGTTTTCCTCCATTACATCTTTCAAATTAATAAACCATGGCATGCCTGATTCGTGTACGGAAATAGCGGGCATTGCTTCAATGTTTACATTCGGACTATAGGCAAATGGAAAATACTCATCATTCAATTTTAGTTCCTGGTCATTAATGATAAAAGCCGTTTCTGTATTAACCTGTTTGCCGTCATTAATATCAAACGCCTGGAAATAACCTTCGGTCCCTTTGGGTCTTAATCCTATTTGTTTGAACTGATCGCCGATGTAATCCATTGCCAAACCTTCGCCTTTTGTTCCCGCTCTTCTTCCTTCAAGTTTGTCGTCTGCCAGGTAGTGAATATGGTTTTCAAGATTAGTAAGAGTAAGCTGGTCAGATTTTTTTAATCTTTGAGAAAATGTAAACTGGAAAATCAAAAGAAACCCGATCAACAAGCGACTCCTCAAATAGATCATAATAGAATTTGTTAAGTGATTTAACTCAAAGTTATCAATAGAAACCAATTCTTCGATAAAATGTAAAATTACAACCGGTTAAAATTTTGCAATGTTTCCCTGCAAGGAGTATAAAAATCGTAATTCGTAAACTCGCTTGGTTTGTTCAAATTACTTTTGCAGGTTAGAGCCATTAGTGAAAAAGAGAAAGCTACATATTGCATTAGTCGGTAATCCAAATAGCGGAAAAACGTCTTTATTTAATTGCCTCACAGGATTAAACCAGAGAGTAGGAAATTTTCCCGGCGTAACTGTTGATAAAAAAACAGGTGCAACCATTGTATCAGAAACCCTGGAAGCAAACGTGATAGATTTGCCGGGAACATACAGCCTTTATCCAAGGCGTCTTGATGAGTGGATCAGCTACAAGGTTTTATTAAACCAGGATAAAGAAATTAAAGCGGATGTAACTGTGGTTGTAGCAGATGCCAGTAATCTTAAAAGAAACCTTCTCTTTTGCACTCAAATTCTCGACCTGAAAATCCCCGTCGTAATTGCTTTGACGATGATGGACATTGCAAAGAAAAAGGGGATTAAGATTGACACCGCTGAACTGGAAAGAGAGCTGGGTGTGCCGGTAATTTCGGTTAACCCGAGAAAAGAAAAAGGAATTCAGCAATTAAAAAAAGCAATAGAACAAACCGCTCTTCAATTATACCAGGTGCCGGCCAGGGATTTCATTGAAAATAAACTATTGGCAACTGAATCCATTGAAGATGTTCAAAAAATTTTTCCTGCACTAAGTGATTATACAGCGATACATTATCTCATCAATCATGAGTCATTTGATTTTAAAGGTGAGTTGCAGGATACCATTGAAAATATTGAAAGAAAACACAGTTTTAATCATACAAAAACACAGGCAGACGAAATTTTACAACGGTACGGCCGGATTAAACGCATTATGCAGGTTGCGGTATTAGAGCCGGATCCTTTGCAAAAAACATTACTTACGGAAAAGCTGGATAGTTTATTTCTGCATCGTACCTGGGGCTATATCATTTTGCTCATTGTATTGTTTCTGCTTTTTCAAAGTGTGTTTTGGCTGGCACAGTATCCGATGGATTGGATCGATTCTGGTTTTGCGAAATTAGATCATTCGCTTTCGTTGATATTACCACAAGCATGGTGGAGTGAGTTACTGACCCAGGGATTGCTTGCCGGGCTAAGTGGAATTCTTGTTTTTGTACCACAAATAATGCTATTGTTTGGATTGATCACCCTTCTTGAGGACACCGGATACATGGCGAGAATTAGTTTTCTGACAGACCGACTAATGCGGGGAGTTGGTTTAAATGGAAAAAGTGTGATGCCGATGATAAGTGGCTTTGCCTGTGCCGTGCCCGCAATTATGAGCGCAAGAAATATTGAAAACAGGAAGGAAAGATTGCTGACAATTTTAATAACACCGTTAATGAGTTGTTCCGCAAGATTACCTGTTTATACGATATTGATAGGCCTTGTAATTCCTAGAAAATATTTATTTGGCTTTCTTGGTTTGCAAGCCCTGGTGATGATGGGTCTGTATTTGTTGGGGCTTGTAATGGCCTTAATAGTATCCTATGTGGCCAAACATTTTATTAAGCTGAAAGAAAAAAGCTTCTTTATTCTCGAATTACCTACCTATAGATCCCCGCGATGGAAGAATGCTTTGCATACCATGCTGAACAAAGCAAAGGTTTTCGTTTTTAACGCCGGTAAAGTAATTATGATAATTAGTTTAATTCTTTGGGGGTTGAGTTCGTATGGTCCGGGCAATAGGATACAAAAAGTAAAAGAGCAATATCAACAATTAAAATCACAACCCGACGCCAACGTGGGTGAATTAAATAAGGAAATGCATTCAGCCCAACTACAGAACTCTTATGCCGGTATTTTAGGAAAGACTATTGAACCGGTAATTGTTCCTCTTGGTTATGATTGGAAAATTGGTATCGCTTTGATCACATCCTTTGCGGCGAGAGAAGTCTTTGTAGGAACAATGGCTACTCTTTATAGCGTCGGTGAAGATGACCAAAACAGTCTTAAACTACAGGATAAAATGAAAGCCGCAAAAAAACCTGATGGAACACCTTTGTACACTTTAGCCACCGGCATTTCCCTAATGATCTTTTATTTATTTGCAATGCAATGTATGAGTACGCTTGCGGTTGTACGTCGTGAAACAAGAACATGGAAATGGCCAATAATTCAGTTAGTGTATATGACAGGACTCGCTTATGTTATGAGTTTGATCGCTTACCAGTTGCTTAAATAATTTTAGTCTGGTACTAACGTTGAACTCCATTTTTCTTTTGGTTCAAAATAATTCCATAGCAGCTTTGAAATTTTTCTTGCCAATGTCCAGGCTTCGTTATTATGAGCCCAACTAGTATCTGCATTGTTCTTTGTAAAAATGCAAAAAATGTAGGGATTATGTGGGGCGTTTACCAACAGAACTTCACTTCTTGATTCATCCACACAACCGTTTTTGCTAAAAACTTCAATAGTAGGCGGTATTTGAGAAATTGCTTCGTCTTCGTCCCAGAAATTTCTTCCGAGACATCGTTTCATTCTTTCGCATACAGCGGGGGAAAATATTTGATTGCGGTAGATCATTTCCAACATTCTTCCCATTTCTGATGGAGTTGTTTGCCCCCAGCCGTAAATACTTCTATTAGTTTCTCTTCCCGGTGTTCTGGAGTTTACTCTTGTATCCTTAAATCCAAGGCTGCCTAATATTTCATTTATTCTTGTTCCTTTTCCTGCCAGGCCTTGAAGCCATAAACTTGCTGTATTATCACTGGTTGTTAAACTCAGCATCATAATTTTTTTTAATGAAATTTTTTCATCGTTTTTAAATGAACCAAGAATATCTTCACCTTCATACAAAAGAGAATCTTTATAAATCAAACTCGAATCATAAAATAACTCACCGTGGTTTATTTTATCCATAATGCCTATCAAGATTGAAACTTTTACAATACTTGCAGTGGGAAAAATGGTGTCCGCGTTTATATTCACCACTTTCCCATTTTTTAAATTTTTTACATAAATGCCGATATCACCATGATAGTCTTTAATTTGTTCAGAAATTTCATTTTCCAATTTTTTATCTCTTTTTTGCGGATAGCAATGAGTGCGGCAAATGAGGATGAAACTTAATAAAAACAAATACTTCATCGATAAAAATTTTTTCAATTTAACCAATTAACACATTTTGAAAAGATTGTAAGCCTTCTTTAAGTGGAATTTTTCTATATTTAATTATGGTGATCTTCCGCCACTTTCATTTTCTAAAATCTGTTCTTCTATATAGCGTTACCTCGTTTGGTGGACCGCAAGCACACCTGGCGATGATGCTAAAAACTTTTGTTCATCAAAGGCCGTATGTTACCAAAGAAGAGTTGCTTGAATATAATGGCTTTTGCCAACTTTTACCCGGCGCTTCTTCTACTCAAACGATAACCTTGATAGGATATAAACGGGGGGGCGTACTCTTAGCTATTTTAACTCTTATTATTTGGATCTTGCCCGCCTCCATTTTAATGGGAGCCTTTTCATTTCTGCTTCACTATTTTGATCAAAAGGCCCTCCACCATGACATTTTTAAATTTATTGCTCCAATGGCAGTGGGCTTTTTGGTGTATGCGACAGCAGCATCATTTGGAATTTCCGTAAAAAATACGGTGACATGGATCATTACGCTGGTAAGCGCTGCAGCGACTTATCTTCTTTTTAAGCAGCCGTGGGTATTCCCTGCATTGATCGTACTTGGGGGTATTACAACGAACCTGAGTAGAAGACGTATCCCACAGGTTGAACAAAAACCAAGAAAAATCAAATGGTGGAATATTTGGCTGTTTGCAATCATTTTTATTACAGCAGGCTTTTTAAGTTCAACGGCAAAAAAACATGATTGGCCCAACCGAAAGCCAATTAATTTATTCGAGAATACTTACCGCATGGGAAGCCTGGTGTTTGGCGGAGGGCAGGTTTTAATGCCAATGATGTATGAACAATTTTGTGTTCGCTCGGAGGAAGTGAGACAAAAAAAGAACGACCAAAACGTAATTGCGATTGATAAAGATGATATGTACAATGGAATGGGAGTTGTTCGGGCTATGCCAGGACCAGTTTTTTCGATATCTACATTTACAGGAGGTATGGCTTTAAAAGACATGGGCAATACACCAGAAGATAGAACCGCCATGCAATTGTTAGGTTGTTTGATTGGCACTATTGCTATCTTCTTACCAAGCGCCTTACTTGTACTCTTTTTCTTTCCGATCTGGAATAATTTAAAAAAGTATGCCGCTGTTTATCGTTCTACCGAAGGAATAAATGCTGCCGTAGTTGGGATCCTTATTGCTTCCACTCTGTACATCATGAAAGACATTTCTTTGATTGATGTACGGACTGTAAGTTTCATAAATATTGGAATCATTTTGGGGACATTTCTCTTGCTTCATTACACACGAATTCCGTCGCCAATTGTGGTTATTTTCTGTTTAACACTCGGCTATTTTTTGTAATAATGATTTTTCTCAATTTCCTTTTTTACGATATCCGGAACCAAGTACCGGATAGATTTTCCTTTTTTTATTAATTCGCGGATCGTGCTTGAGGAAATTTCTATTTGCGGTGCCTTTAAGATTGTTATGTCTGCCTTTAGCTTATTTTTTATTTTCACTCCCAATCGCGGGTAAATTAAAATTCTACAGTTGTCAATTATCTCTTTATAATTTCTCCACTCATTTAGACGCTCAAACGAGTCGCTTCCCATAATTAACGAAAACATATGCTGAGGGTATTTGTCTTTTAAATATTTGAGAGTGTTAATTGTAAATGACGGCTTTGGAAGAAAAAATTCCACATTTGATACAAGAAATCTTTTATCTCCTGCGATTGCTTTTTTAACTAAATCAAATCTTTTTTTCGGATTCAAAAGATCTTTGCCATTTTTAAACGGGTTTTCAGGGGAAATAACAAACCATATTTTCTCCACATCGATTTCATTCAACACAAAGTTTGCAACAATTAAGTGGCCGATATGGATGGGATTAAATGAACCAAGATAGAGACCTGTATTCATATAAACACGTGATAATCAATTAATTAATTCAACTTCGATATCTTCAGCCTCGTTTAATCGCAAGCTCAACAAATACCCCGATACCTTTATCGAAATTGGATCTCCTAAGGGGGCCACCTGTTCCAATACGATATTCTCACCTGGAACACACCCCATTTCCATTAGCTTTAAATAAGTCTCCATATTTGTGAAACTTTTTATTATAGCTTTTTGTCCGGGTTTTAATTTTGAAAGTTTAGGCATTTTAATTAGAAGCAAAACTACCGTGGAGTGTTCTATATTGTTTACGAATTTTGAAATATGATTAAGGATACTCCTGCCATTAAATTCTTTTTTAATGGAACTTCTTCTATTTTGAAAAATAGAAAAAAAATAAAAGAGTTTCTTACTCTTTTATTTAAATCGGAAGGGAGAGCAGTTAAAAATCTAAACTATATTTTTTCTAATGATAGAACACTTCTCAAAATAAATCGCCAATATTTAAATCATGATTTTCTCACTGATATAATAAGCTTTGACTTATCAAACGATCCTAAACAAATTGTGGGAGACATTTACATAAGTATGCCGCGTATACGGGAAAACTCCAAGATCTTTAAAACATCAACTTCAAATGAATTACATCGTGTCATTTTTCATGGCGCCCTCCATCTCTGCGGGTATAAAGACACATCGGGAACTCAACAAAAGAAGATGAGGGCAAAAGAGAATCACTATCTGAAGCTATATACGAAAATGTTTCACGTGAAATATTAATTCTTATTTCAAGGAGTTTTCTGATGACACTACCTTTGCAGACCTATGTTTCCCGAATATGACATAATTGTAGTTGGTGCTGGTCACGCCGGATGTGAAGCTGCTGCAGCTGCCGCAAATTTAGGTTCGAGGGTGCTTCTAGTAACAATGAATCTGCAGACAATTGCGCAAATGAGCTGCAATCCCGCGATGGGAGGAATTGCGAAGGGTCAAATCGTCCGTGAGATAGATGCTTTGGGTGGCTATTCCGGAATTGTCTCAGATTTATCCATGATCCAATTCAGGATGCTGAATAAATCAAAAGGGCCAGCAATGTGGAGTCCACGTTCGCAAAATGATCGAATGTTGTTTTCGGCTACCTGGCGAGAAATGCTTGAAAAAACAAACAATCTTGATTTCTATCAGGATATGGTAAAAGGTCTTTTGATTAAGGGTCAAAAGGCATATGGAGTGATAACGGGAATGGGTCATGAAATAAAAGCAAAAGCAGTTATTTTAACGAATGGGACGTTTTTGAACGGAATTATTCACATTGGTGAAAAAAATTTTGGAGGGGGGAGGGTTGCCGAAAAATCATCCACGGGTATCACCGAACAACTTGTAAATATTGGCTTCCAGAGCGACAGACTAAAAACTGGGACTCCTCCGCGAGTCGACGGACGAAGCTTGGATTACAGTAAAATGGAAGAACAGCCTGGAGACGATGAAATAATTGGGTTTTCCTTTACCAATACCGCTAAGCCCCAAACTCAAAAACATTGCTGGATAACTTACACTGATAAAAAGGTTCACGATGTTTTGAGGAAGGGGTTTAAAAGAAGCCCAATGTTTTCCGGCAGAATTGATGGCGTCGGGCCCCGGTACTGCCCCAGTATTGAGGATAAAATTAATCGTTTCGCAGAAAGAGAAAGACATCAACTTTTCGTTGAACCCGAGGGTTGGAACACGGTTGAGATTTATTTGAATGGTTTCTCCACCTCTCTTCCTGAAGAAATACAATACGAAGCAATTCGTATTATTCCTGGTTTTGAAAATGCAAAAATGTTCAGGCCCGGTTATGCCATTGAATATGACTATTTTCCACCAGTGCAATTAAAATATTCACTTGAAACCAAATTAATGGATAATCTGTTCTTTGCAGGACAAATAAACGGAACTACAGGCTATGAAGAAGCTGCCTGCCAAGGTGTGATGGCCGGTATAAATGCTCATCAAAAAATCAAAAAAGCCGTTCCCGTAATTTTAAAAAGGAGCGAAGCATATATAGGCGTCCTTATAGATGACCTTATAAGCAAGGGCACGCAGGAACCTTATCGAATGTTTACTTCAAGAGCGGAATTTCGCACCCTTTTAAGACAGGATAATGCGGACCTTCGCTTAACAGAATTGAGCTATAGGCTGGGTTTGGCATCTCAAGACAGAATGGAGGGTGTCCTTCAAAAAAGAAATGCTGTTGAAAAAATAAAAGCTACTTTAAACGAAGCTGTTGTTACACCTGAAGAAATAAATGCGTTTCTTAACTCAATCAATTCATCAATTCTTTCTGAAAAACAAAAAGCAGAAAAATTATTGCTGCGCCCCGACATTGAATTAGCAGCCTTAGTTTCACATCTTCCACAACTTCAAAATATATTAAACGTTTTTTCGAAAGAAGAAATTGAACAAGCTTCCATCCAAATTAAATATGACGTTTATATTAAAAAGGAAAAAGAGCTTATTAGAAAAATGAATGAGTTAGAAGATTTGGAAATACCCGAAAATTTTGATTTTAAAAAAATTCAGGCTTTGGGTCATGAAGCAAAGGAAAAACTCATCAAAATAAAACCCCGAACCCTTGGTCAGGCAAGTCGTATATCAGGTATCAATCCAAGTGATGTGCAAATTTTAATGGTTTACATGGGAAGATAGCCCCTCCGTCTTTCTCACAGCGTTATAAGGTCTGATTTTTGTTGAATCGCTCTTAAACGTATTTTTTCATTTCCAAATTTTTTGTTATGGCAAAGCTTAGTGGAAAAACTGTGGCTATCTTTTCAGAAAATGGCTTTGAAGAAGTTGAATTAACAAGCCCCAAAAAAGCTTTAGAGGAAGCGGGTGCTGCGGTGCAAATAATCTCGCCACAAAAGGGAAAGGTAAAAGCCTGGAATCACGATCACTGGAGCATTGAATTAACGGTAGACAAAATGATTTCAGAAGTCAAAAGTAGTGATTATGACGCATTAATGCTTCCGGGCGGCGTTATGAATCCTGATAAGTTAAGAAGAAATGAACCTGCTGTTAAGTTTGCACGGGACTTTTTTGAAAACGGTAACCAATCGCCGCAATATACCATGGCCCTCAGCTTTTAATTGAAACCGGTATGCTCGAAGGCAGAAATCTAACCTCATTTCCTTCTCTGCAAACAGATTTGAAAAATGCAGGAGCCAATTGGTATGACAAAGAAGTTGTTGTCGATAATGGCTTGGTTACGAGTAGGAGCCCACAAGATTTGGACGCATTTAACAAAAAGATGGTTGAAGAAATTGCGGAAGGTGTGCATGCCCCTTCTCGCTAATAAAAAAACCTCAACGCTGTTGAGGTTTTTTGTGGTGTGGGGCGGGATCGAACCGCCGACACAAGGATTTTCAGTCCTTTGCTCTACCAACTGAGCTACCGCACCATTTTTCAAAACTTTTTTATGGGCTGCAAATATAGAAGATTGAATAAACAAACTGAAATCTAAAATCACATACCGTACTGAGCTAGAAATTTTATACGCATAATTTTGAGTTGTTCCCATGTAAACTCAGATAACTCCTCTTGTGCGACTTGCAAAGAGGAAGTCTGACAACCCTTAAAGTATTCCAATATATCTTCCTGCTCGCTTTCATCTATCATTTGGTCAATGGCATAATCGAGGCTCAATTTTGTTCCGCTAGCTGCTATCGTCTCCATTTCTTCAAGCAGATCATCAAGTCTCATATCCTTATTCTTTGCAATTGTTTCCAAAGGAATTTTTTTATCAGTCTGTTGAATAATATAAACTTTAAGTCCACTCTTATTCACCACACTCTTCATTACAAAATCGTCTGGCCTTTCGATTCCGTTTTCTTCCACATATTTCGAAATCAGTTCAACAAAAGGCTTTCCATAACGCAATGCTTTCCCCTTGCTTATTCCCTGGCATTTTTCAAGTTCTGTGGTATTCGTTGGATATAATGTTGCCATATCCTGTAAAGAAGATTCAAGAAAAATAACAAAAGGTGGTAATCCTTTTTTCTTTGCCTCCTTCTGACGAAGATCTTTTAGCATTTCAAATAACTTTTCATCTGCCGCAACTCCTGTTGCGCTTTCGCCATTTTCGTCATCATCTTCATTAGCTTCTTGAAAAAGATTGTTTAAAACGATTTTGAATGATTTTGATTTTTTAAAAAAGTCTTCACCTCTTTTTGTGATCTTAAGCACCCCATATTCTTCTATGTCCTTACTCAAAAAGTTCTCAAGTAACATTTGTCGGATGAGGGAATTCCAAAAATGTGCGGTTTGATCATTTCCACTCGCAAAAACACTCAATTCGTCGTGCCTGAACATCTGAATTTGCGGTGTCAATTTGCCAATAATGATATTAACAACATACTCTATGGCAAATCTCTCGTCCAGTGCCTTAATAACTTTTAAAGCAAGAATTGCCTGTTCTTTTGCCTCGATTCTTTCTTTCGGATGTTTACAATTATCGCAATTGCCACAGTTTCCGTTCTCATATTCTTCCCCGAAATAACCTAACAGAATTTTTCGTCGGCAAACACCACTTTCCGCAAAGGCAACAGTTTCGTTGATGAGTTGCGCCCCAACCTCTCTTTCACTTAAGGGCTTATCACGCATTAAATGTTCAAGCTTTGAAACATCTTTATGAGAGTAGTATAAGATACATTTCCCTTCCATTCCATCCCGCCCGGAGCGACCGGTTTCCTGGTAATAATTTTCTATGCTCTTAGGAATATTGTAATGGATTACGAACCTGATGTCGGGCTTGTCTATTCCCATCCCAAATGCAATTGTGGCAACAATTACCTGCACGTCTTCATTCAGGAACTGATCTTGTCTTTCAGTTCTTATTTTACTGTCAATACCCGCATGATAAGCCACCGCTTTGATGTCGTTCTTTTGAAGTAATTCAGCAAGCTCCTCTGTAGTTTTTCTGTTCGTAGTATAAATAATTCCGCTTTTCCCTTTGTTCTGACTTATAAACCTTACAATACTTTTAAGTGTTTCCTCTTTTTTGATCTTCGGTTGAATTTCATAATAGAGATTAGCCCTGTTAAAAGAACTCGTATAAATTTTTGGATTCCGCAGATCGAGATTTTTGATAATATCGCTTTGCACCTTTGGAGTAGCTGTAGCGGTTAGCGCAATAACGGGAGCATCGGGGTTTATCTGGATCATCATTTCCCTGAGACGCCTGTATTCCGGTCTGAAATCATGTCCCCACTCCGAGATACAATGCGCTTCGTCCACAGCAAAAAACGATATTTTCAAATCACTGAAAATATCAAGATTTTCCTGTTTTGTTAATGTCTCGGGTGCAACATATAGCATCTTTGTCCTTCCGGTTTGCAGATCATCATGTATCTCTTTTGTTTCCTTTTTAGTTAAAGTGGAATTTAAAAAGTGCGCCACATCATCCTTACTGCTGTAGCTGCGCATAAGATCAACCTGGTTTTTCATTAAGGCTATCAGCGGACTAACAATTATGGCTAATCCATCACTAACAAGAGCCGGTAGTTGATAGCACAAGCTTTTGCCGCCGCCTGTTGGCATTATTACAAAAGTATCGTGACCGGCTAATACCGATTCTATGATCTTTTCCTGGTTTCCCTTGAATTTATCAAACCCAAAATGTTCCTGGAGAGATTTGTGTAAGTCAAATTTTTTCAGGGAAACTTGTTCAGAATTTTTTGTGATTTTTTTTCCTTCTGATTTTTTTGCAGTAGTCGTCGCCATTTTATTTTTTTGTTCCACGCCCAAAAAGGCTTTTAAGTAAGGTACTGATTTTTAGCCGACCAGCATGTCTATAAAATCTAATTTTTTACACTCGTTTTAAACGCAAAAATATTTTTTAAGAGTGCGTTATTAACTGGTCAAATAATCGGGTTCGATGACTGTTAGAAGATGTTTTAAAAGATCCTTTCACACAACATTCCGTCCCGATTAGATTCATATTCGGCAAGCCGGCGAATTTACAAATCAATTCGCGATTTGTGATAGAATAAAGGTTAAAGTTGGTACCAGGCCCGCCTTCAGTCAAATACTTTAAATCATCTAAATTTGCGACCTTGTTGATATGAATCAATTTTAAACAATGCAGCTTCCCGTTAAACAAACAGCCCTTCGCACAATACAATTGGAAGCTCAATCTATTTTTAATTTAGCAGAATTCATAAATGAGGATTTTCAAAAAGCAATTGATGTTGTTGCTAACTGTAAAGGGCGCATTGTAATCAGCGGAATTGGAAAAAGTGCCATTATAGCCCAAAAAATTGTCGCCACATTAAATTCTACCGGCACTCCCTCGGTATTTATGCATGCAGCTGATGCTATTCATGGCGATCTTGGAATCGTTCAACTGGAGGATGTGGTTATGATCATTAGCAAAAGCGGAAGCAGCCCCGAGATAAAAGTGCTGGTTCCCTTAATTAGAAATTTCGCGAATATTTTAATCGCGATGGTCGGCAACCTGGACTCATACCTCGCAAAGCAGGCAGATATTATTTTAAATACCACCGTTGAGCAGGAGGCCTGCCCAAACAATCTTGCCCCCACCGCAAGCACGACGGCGCAATTGGTGATGGGGGATGCACTGGCTGTTTGCCTGATGGAACTAAAAGGATTTAATTCCGGCGATTTTGCAAAGCTTCATCCCGGTGGAACATTGGGGAAAAAGTTATACCTGCGCATTTCGGATATTTACATTGATAATGAAAAACCCGCCATACTCTTAAACCAAACATTAAAAGAGGTAATTGTTGAAATAACAAGAAGAAGGTTGGGGGCTACTGCCGTAGTTGATGAAAGCGAAAAGATACATGGCATCATTACCGATGGAGATTTAAGAAGAATGCTTGAGAAAAACCATGTTTCAGAAAATATAGAAGCAAAAGATATTATGACCAGCAATCCTAAATCGATTGGTCCGGATGAATTAGCAGTAAACGCACTGGACATGATGAGAAAACACGAGATAACCCAGCTCCTGGTGGTGAAGGAGGAAAAATATCTTGGAATGATACACTTGCACGATCTTTTGAAAGAAGGGTTTATTTAATTAACAGCAGTAACTAAAAATATGAACAAACATCATTACGTAGCTATTATGGCTGGTGGTATTGGAAGTCGTTTTTGGCCAATGAGCCGCACTCACTATCCCAAACAGTTTCTTGACATTCTTGGAACGGGCAAAACTCTTATTCAACAAACTTTTGAAAGATATAGTAAAGTGGTGCCGGTCGAGAATATTTATATTGTTACATCAAACGACTATGTAGAGCTAGTGAAAAAACAACTACCCGAAATTCCCGAAGAGAATATTTTAAGCGAACCCTTTCGAAAAAATACAGCCCCCTGTATTGCATATATCTGTTTTAAATTAATAAAAAAGGATCCAAAAGCCTGCATGGTTGCTGCACCCGCTGATCATCTTGTTTTAGAACCGGACGAGTTTGTAAAAGCAACAGACAGTGCATTGAACTTTGTTGATCATTTAAACGCTTTTGTCACACTTGGTATAAAACCAACTTATCCCAACACCGGTTACGGTTATATTCAGCATGATATAACGGAAGCCACACCCGGTATTTTTAAAGTAAAAACCTTTACTGAAAAACCAAATCTTGAACTGGCTAAAACGTTTATCAGCAGTGGAGATTTTTTATGGAATGCCGGCATTTTTTTCTGGAAAGTGAAAAACATTTTATCTGCGTTTGAAAAATACTTACCGGAAATGCACGAGGTTTTTGCTGCAGAGAAAGACAAATTCAATACGGCAGAGGAAGAAGCAGTGCTTAACAATATTTATCCGCAATGCTCTAACATTTCCATTGACTTCGGCATTATGGAAAAAGCGGATAATGTTTATGTAATTCCCGCATCTTTTGGATGGAGCGACCTTGGAACATGGAAAAGCGCCTGGGAAAACATGGAAAAAGATTCTTCTGAAAATGCTATTGCGGGTAAAAAAGTAATGGTATTTGATTCTGTAAAATGCATGGTACATGTACCGGATACCAAACTGGTTGTTTTGCAGGGATTGGACGATTATATTGTTGTTGATACAAAAGATGTTTTGCTTATTTGCAAAAAAGAAAAAGAGCAGGAGATAAAAGATTATGTTGCCGAGGTAAAGAAAAACGTTGGAGAGAAATATTTATAGAAGCCGCCTTGAATCAAAGGATGATTTCAATTGCGGTAACTTTGTATCCATTCAGGATCCTCAATAATTAACGAAAGCAAACAAATCGCCTAATCCTTTTCTATGAGCTCATCATTTTCCCTTAATTGTATTCTTTTTTTGGATATCGAAACCGTTCCACAGCAAGAAACACACGAGTTCCTTTCTGATGAATGGAAAGTATTGTGGCAACTCAAAGCCTCTTATTTAATTAAAAACAAAGAGACAGAAACAGCGCAAAGTATTTATTCACGTGCGGGTATTTATGCAGAGTTTGGAAAAATTGTCTGTATCAGTTGCGGGATAATCCAGGGAACGGGGGAAGAAAAAAAACTTTTGATAAAATCATTTGCCGGGCACGATGAAAAACTTCTGTTGCTTCAATTTTCCGAAATGCTGAACAAGTGGTGCGTTGATGGAAACAGATACTTGTGTGCACACAACGGAAAAGAATTTGACTTTCCTTATCTCTGCCGCAGGATGATCATAAACCACCTCCCCATTCCTGATGTTTTAAGGCTTCATGGCAAAAAGCCCTGGGATGTTCCTCATTTGGATACGCTTGATCTGTGGAAATTTGGAGATTATAAAAGTTACACCTCTTTAAATCTTCTTGCTCGCACGCTTGGTATTCCCACTCCTAAAGATGATATTGATGGCAGCAAGGTCCACGAAGTATACTGGAAGGAAAAAAACCTTGATCGCATTGTCATATACTGTCAAAAGGATGTAGTAACTGTAGCTCAAATATTTTTGCGCATGAATGATGAGTCGCTGATCAAACCCGGGAACATCGAAATAAAAAATTAACCAGTCAATATTTTACTAATACAACAAACATGGAGCGCATCAATTATTCTTCAGGTTCGAAATGGGAAGACATTGTGGGTTATAGCCGTGCTGTAAAAGTTGGAAATGTAATTGAAGTGACCGGCACGGTAGCATCAGGGCCGGATGGGCAAGTTGTGGGAAAAAATGACGCTTATGCTCAAACTAAATTTATTTATAAAAAGATTGAAGAAGTTTTACAAAGAGCGAGCGCTGAAATGAAAGATGTAATAAGGGTGAGAATGTTTGTTACTGATATTTCAAGATGGCAGGAGTATGGAAAAGCCCATAGCGAAATCTTTAAGGAAATCAAGCCTTGCAATACTATGGTTGAGGTGAAGGCATTAATAGAACCCGATTATTTAATAGAGATCGAAGCCACAGCAATTATTGTTTGAAATGAACGTTGAGACCCTTCGCGAATATTGTCTGAGCAAACCCGAAGTAGAAGAATCGCTCCCGTTCGGTCCCGATACTCTCGTTTATAAAGTAAAAGGAAAAATTTTCTTATTGACCAGTCTTGATGAAGATCAACTCCGCTTTAATGTAAAGTGCGATCCCGACCTCGCTGTGGAATTAAGAGAGCACTATAGCTGCGTGTTTCCGGGCTATCACATGAATAAAAAACACTGGAATACCATCATAGTCGACGGAACTGTTTCCTCACAAAAATTAAAAGAGTGGATCGATCATTCATACGATCTCATCGCAAAACAATTTTCAAGTAATAAGGCGAAAAAAAGTAAAAGATAATTACTCTTTCCATCTTCAGATATTTATTATCTTTTTTTTATAGTAAGAAATAACTTTGCTGCAAACTTTTTCAATTGCAATTTCATTCTAAACTTCCACAAGTTGGCACAACAATTTTTACTGTAATGAGTTCCCTCGCTACAGAGTATGATGCCGTAAATCTTGGCCAGGGTTTTCCGGACTACATGATGAGCGAAGAACTAATTGCCCTCGTAGCCGAAGCTATGAAGAACGGGTTTAATCAATATGTGCCTATGCAAGGCTACTTACCATTGCGCGAAGCTATCGCTGAAAAAATCCAATCCCTGTACGGTTCGGTTATAAATCCGGGCACTCAAATTACTATTACACCCGGCGGCACCTATGCTATTTACACAGCGCTTACCACCATACTTAATCCCGGTGATGAAGTAATCATTTTTGAGCCTGCTTATGACAGCTATATTCCTAATGTGGAGATAAACGGTGCTGCTCCCATTCTGGTAGACCTAAAGTTTCCTGATTATAAAATTGATTGGAAAGAAGTACGCCAAAAGATTTCCCCGAAAACAAAAATGATTATGCTCAATTCGCCGCATAATCCGACGGGGGCCGTTTTGTTGCAGGAAGACATGGATGAGCTTCGTTCACTTGTAAAGGATACAAACATTTTCATTTGCAGCGATGAGGTTTATGAACATTTGATCTTTGACGATATTCCACACCAGTCTATCCTTAGATATCCGGATCTTTTGGAAAGAAGTTTTGTCTGTTTTTCATTTGGCAAAACATACCACTGTACGGGATGGAAACTTGGCTATTGTATTTCTTCACTTGAATTAATGAAGGAATTCAGAAAAGTTCACCAATTTAATTGCTTTTCCTGTCACACGCCTTCGCAGGTTGCTTTGTCTAAATTTTTATCTGACAAAGAATCTTATTTATCTCTCCCGGCAATCATGCAAAAAAAGCGTGATTATTTTGTAAACTTGATGCGCAACACAAAATTTAAACTCCTTAAAAGCGGTGGAAGCTATTTTATTTGCGGCCGATATGATGATGTAAGCGATGAAACAGACAAAGACTTTTCCATCCGCATTACCAAAGAGTATGGAGTAACAACAATTCCTGTATCTGTTTTTTACAGATCGCAAACAGACCATAAGGTTGTTCGCTTTTGTTTTGCCAAAAAAGAAGAAACACTTGAAGCCGCCGTTGAGCGACTGTCCAAAATCAAATGACAATTCACAATCGATACAAAGGAATTCTCTATATGCTATTGGCGGCATTGGGCTTTTCTCTCATGGGTGGTTCCGCTAAATTATTGAAAGGCAGTTTTAACGCGGGACAGCTTGTGTTCTTTCGAAATATGGTTGGTGCAATTGGATTGTTAATTGCGTTTTGGATAACTCCGCCGATAAACAAGGGCGGAAAATTTCATTGGCTTCTTTTTCGCGGATTTATGGGAACCGCAGCATTGTACACGTTACTGTATTGCATCCTACACATTCCGCTCAGCACGGCAATGACATACAACCTTACTTCTGCGATTTTTATAGCCTTATTTTCTTTTTTGCTTTTCAAAGAATACAATGGGCCCGCGGTATTATTTGCGCTTGCTATTGGATTTTTAGGAATGTTGCTTGTTTATAAACCGGAAATGAATTATCCCTGGTATTATCATGCGATCGGTTTGCTCTCGGGAATTATTTCTGCTATTGCATATATCACGCTTAGAAAACTTACTCCCTATTATGATGCGAGGGTGATTGTTTCATCTTTCATTTTTTGCGGAGTCCTTGTTCCTTCCCTGTTTATGATTGCTGCCCGGTTTGCACATATTCGTCATGATGATTTTTTCTTTATTGAATGGAAATTACCCAAAGGAATTCAGTGGTTTTATATTTTATGGCTGGGGTCAGCGGCTTTGTTCGGCCAATACTTCGTAACGAAAGCCTATGGTGCAGACAAAGCAGGTATCGTTTCGGTGTATGGATACGCCAACATTATATTTTCTGTTTTTATTGGCTTGATGCTCGGCGATGCTTTTCCAAACATCGTTTCATGGGCGGGTATAAGTTGCATTATTCTTAGCGGCATTATAATTTCATTGGTAAAAAGAAACGCACCAACTACATAAAATTTAAGGGGGTTGTTCTAAACCATGGGTGACTTATTGACTTTACTATAAAAGAAAAGGCTTTTACTTTGCTGACAAATAATTTTAGTTGAATACCCCTCTTTTTTCTAACCGCGTTTATTTTTTTCTTTTTTCACTGCTTGGCCTTGTTTATATAGCAGGGTTGTTTGTGCCATTGATGGATAATGATTCTGCGCACCACGCTGATATCGCTTTGCACATGTACCTGAATCGTGATTATGTAAACCTGGTTTACGCAGGAAATGACTATTTGGACAAGCCACACTTGCTTTTCTGGTTATGCGCGTTTAGCTATAAACTCTTTGGTGTGACTTCTTTTGCATACAGATGTCCTTCGTTTTGTTTTACAATTCTTGGAACTTACTCTACATACCGGCTTGGAAAGGTCCTGTATAACCGGGAAATTGGAAAATTAAGCGCTTTAATTGTTGCTTCTGTTTTTGCGTACATGCTTGCCAATAATGACGTGCGAATGGAAGCTGTTCTTACAGCCTGCATTGCCTTTGCTGCCTGGCAAGGCGTTGAGTTTATAAACGATAAAAAAATTCTGAATGCTCTTGGTTTAGCTCTTGGTTTAGCTCTTGGTTTTTCAACAAAGGGTTATATCGGGGTGTTTACTCCGGCCGTTGGTATATTTTTTTATATTCTTTTCCGTCGGGAGTGGAAGGTTTTCATTAATTGGAAATGGCTGTTTGTTCTGTTCTGTTTTGCTTTTTTTATTTCCCCGGTTATTTATTGTTATTACTTGCAGTATAATTTGCATCCAGAAAAGGTGGTGCGCGGACGAGATCATATAAATGGTGTACGTTTTATTTTATTCGGACAAAGCATTGAGCGCTTTAAAGGAGATAGCTTTGGAAGCGAGGCTAAAAACGACTACCTGTTTTTTATTCACTCCTTTCTCTGGTCGTTTGCTCCCTGGAGCGTCTTTGCATATATTGCTTTTGTAAACAGGATAAAATCTTTTCGTAATAGAAACAGTGAATGGCTTTCGCCAGGTACTTTTATTATTATTGCTCTTATCTTAACTTTTTCCGGCTTTAAGCTACCTCATTACCTTAATGTCATTTTTCCGGCGACAGCAGTTATGACTGCTGCCTGGGTTTCGACGAGTTCCGCAAAATCAAAATGGCTTTACATTATTCAAATCATTATTTGCGCACTGATCCTTACTCTTTCCGCTTTTATAAACGCTTGGGCCTTCCCGGTAAAAAATTTTCTTTTGATTGTTTCTGTCATTTTATTGTTGTCCGTTGTTTTCTATTTTATAAAGAATCAACGCTTATCTTATCTGCAAAGAGCGGTGGGGTGTTCTGTGGCTACTATGATCGTTTTCTTTTTTTTATTAAACACAAATTTTTATCCGCAACTTTTAAAATACCAGGGCGGCAATCAGTTGGCGAAAAAGACCAAAGGAAATGTTGATCCGGCTGATATTTATTTTTGGAAGAATAACTATAGCTCCTCGTTTAACTTTTACACAGCTACCGAACGAAAACAATTTGATGACTCTGTTTTTAGAAACGGAAAGAAACCAATCTGGCTCTTGTTTGACATTCATGATATGGATGACATACAAAAGGCAGGATATAAAATGGGTATGACTTATACGGTTCCCGATTTTGAAGTGACACGATTAAGTTTAGGTTTTATTAATCCGGGTACAAGAAAAAAAGAGTTGACCGAAATGGTTGTTGGAGAAATAACCGGTAGAAAATAATCAGCCTAAAACATTCTTGCTGAAATCATTCAAAATGGGTAGCAACGATGGTAAAATTTTGCTCTTTGCTGTTTCAATAGAAAACCATTCGCCCTTGTCTACTTCGGGTACGTTAATGTATTTTCCAGATTTTGGCGGCCATTCGAGAGAAAATAAATTGCTTTTAATTTTTTCTACCTCGATTTCGCCCTGTACGGCCCACGAGTAAACAATTTTTCTTCCCTCTTTATATTTTATCGGGGTTAAAGGAAGAAAATTTCCTTCTACCTTTTGTCCTGTTTCCTCTTCAAATTCTCTTTTGGCTGCAGCAAGCGGCTCTTCATCACCCTCAAATTCTCCCTTTGGAATTGTCCAAACACCAAGATCTTTTGATTGATAAAAAGGGCCTCCCGGATGGCAAAGAAAAATTTCCGGTTTCTTATCCGTTATTCGATAAAGTAATATTCCTGCACTTTGTTTCACTACACAAGCATTAAAATCATCTCTCAGCTTTTTCCTGAGAAAATTCTGCCCGATACTGAGCTAGTTGAGTTAAGATCATTGGAGTTAGAATAAGAGCAATTATTACGCTAGAAATACCGGATACAAGAATGCGCCGTATGTAATCGTAATGTATTCCTGCAATCAACCGCATGAACATGACAACAAATATTATCAAAAGAAGTATCATCCAATATTTATAATCAATTTTCTTATCATAATCCGGATGTTTTTTGAGAGCTAAAAAAGTGATTACAATAACCAACAACCCAACTATACTGTTTGATAATTGAAGGAACTTATACCCCGCAAGATTAACACTTCCAACTTTCATCATTGTAGACAGGTCGGGGTCTCTTTGTACAAATAGCTGTGATTCGTGTGTGAACGCATCCCATAATATATGCGATGCCGCTCCAATCAAAACCGAAATACAAACAATTAACCAGCTCTTTAGAAAATATTCTATCCAGTTGAACTTTTTATAAACGACAACCCGTTGCCTTAAAAAAGTGGGTAGGTTATCGAAAAAAGAGTTTCTAACTACAAGATGGTAAATAAAACACAAAAGAACTCCCAGGGGCAAATCAAACCAAAATAAGCCGGGCCATGTGTGGCTGTACCTGCTCCAGTCTTTCATTCTTATAAAATATTCGAAGTCGGGAGTGAGGCTGCCAATAATTAAACCCGTGGCAGAAAGTCGTAGTTTTTTTAATGCCAGGGGTAACACAATTGCTGGGTGTGAAAGGGTAAAGGGCATTGTTTACTTATTTACAATCCTGCCGCCGCACTAATTTCAAGCATTCTGTCAATAGGCTTTCTTGCTGCTTTCCTTAACTCCTCATCCATTTCAATATCGGGCTGTTCGTATCGCATACAGAGATATAATTTTTCAAGCGTATTTCTTTTCATATGCGGACAATCGTTACAAGCACAAGCATTATCAGGAGGAGCCGGAATAAACGTCTTAAACGGGTTTGTTTTCATCATCTGGTGCAAAATTCCGGTTTCCGTCGCCACAATATATTCCTGAGATGAATCTGTTTTTGTAAATTTCAATAATCCTGTGGTTGAGCCAATATAATCTGCTATTTGTAAAACAGGTTCTTCACATTCGGGGTGAGCAATCACTTTAGCATCAGGATGCCGAATTTTCAGTCTTGTCATTTTTTCCAGGCTGAAAATTTCGTGAACCATACATGCGCCGTTCCATAGCAACATTTTTCTTCCCGTCACTTTATTTATGTAAGCGCCCAGGTTCTTATCCGGAGCAAAAATAATTGGTTGTTCTTTGGGAAAACTTTCAACGATAAACTTTGCGTTACTGCTGGTACAGATCACATCACTCAACGCCTTGATACCTGCGCTGCAGTTGATATAACTTACTACGACATGATCGGGATGCTGCTCTTTAAATTTTTTGAATAACGAAGACGGACAACTATCGCTTAAAGAGCACCCCGCTTTCAGATCAGGAATAACGACTTTCTTTTCGGGGTTTAAGATTTTGGCTGTTTCCGCCATAAAATGAACTCCTGCAAAAACGATCATGTCAGCATCCGTCTTTTCTGCCTGCTGAGCCAAGCCAAGGCTGTCCCCGATATAATCAGCAACATCCTGTATATCCGGTTCCTGGTAGTAGTGAGCTAAAAGAATCGCATTTTTTTCTTTTTTCAACCTGGCGATTGCAGAGAACAGGTCTAATGTCGGATCTAATTCGATGTCAAGAAAACCTTTTTTTCCAATATCTTCTTTTGCTTTTATTAACCCGGTTTCCATTTCAAAAAATTTTCATTGCAAAAATTGAGAGAGCAATATTCCAACAAAAGGAACAAACTTTCAAACCAACTTTGTTAACAAATCTATCAGCCTTAATAGTATTAATATATACATTTTTTAAAAAAGAGTCTATTATTATTAGGGTTGTGGATTTGTGGAAAACAAAATTTAATTCACAGAAGTAAGTTTGTCTATCTACAAATGTTAACATATGAAAAGAAATAGTGCACATATTTGTTCCAAACCGGCTGTGTATTGCAGCGGAAATTCACATCAATGTGGAAATACAAGAAAGGAAAATATTTTTGGTAATACAACACTTGTAAGTGTGATCTGGATATGAACAAAAAGTTAACTATTGGGCTACCCGGGTCTAAAAAAGAATTTTACAAAAGAAAGCATTAGAAATTCTGTTTCATATCAACGTTTCACATGACGATATGCACAAAAAATTTTTTCATTCACATAAATTGGGGAGAAAAAGAGACCTTTTATACCGGAAACGAGTGGCGGAAAATACAAAGCTGTAAACTTCTGATTTAGGGTAATCTTCAGCAAAATAGCAGGATCACGCTTATTGAGAACCTTCTGATTATTGATAATTACCCTATTTTTGCCATCCTTTAAAAGATTTCCTTAAAGGAATTTTTAATACTATATAATATTATGTCGATCATTCAAACAATCAGGGATAAATACGCAAGATTTGCGGTCATTGCAGTTGCTGTAGCCCTGATAGGATTCATTCTAATTGATTATATATCCGGTCGCGGAAGAAGTCTTTTTAACAGCAATTCAACTACACTGGGTAGTGTAAATGGCAAATCTATTGATGAAATAGATTTCGAGAAGAAGGTGCAAATGCAGGAGCAAAATCAGCAACAGCAGAGTGGAGCGGAGTCGGGGGAACAAGAGCGGCAACAAATAATAGAGTCACTATGGAAAAACGAAGTTGATCAATTGCTTTTAAAACAGGAATTTGACAAACTTGGTCTTACAGTGGGTAAAAAGGAGTTTGCAGACATGCTTTATACCAACCCTTCTCAATTAGCAAGGCAATACCTGGGTGATCCTCAAACCGGGCAATATGATCCAAACAGGGTTCGGCAGATAATTACTTCTGTCAGGAGAAGTAAAGATAAAAATCAAAAAGAGCAGCTGAATCTTTTGTTAGATGCTATGGAAAATGCAAGGCTTGCAGAAAAATATACTGGTCTTGTGGCGGGAACTATACACTATGCCCGCTGGATACTTGAGCAGCAAAACAAGGATAACAGCCTGATGGCTAAAATATCTTATGTAAATCTTCCTGCAACCCAGGTTTCTGATAGTGCAAAAGAAGTGGCTGTTTCTGATAAGGAAATAGAAAATTACATCGATAAACACAAAGACCAGTTTAAAAGGGAAGATGAAACGCGAACCATTGAATATGTTTTGTTCAGTGCAGCACCAAGTTCAGCCGATAGTGAAAGCGTGAAAAGCAAGGTGCTTGCTCAGAAAACAGCGTTTGATACTACAAAGAATATGTCGGATTTTATAAGATCAAATTCGGATCTGGCATTTTACGATAGTTACGTTAGCAAGAAGAATATAAAAATTCCTCAAAAGGATTCCATTTTAAAAAATCCTGTAGGGAGCATTTACGGTCCATATGTAGATGGTGGGAGCTACGTGTTGGCAAAGATCATGGATATGAAAGAGTGGCCGGACACGGTAAAGGTGAGACATATACTTATCAGCACAGAACAGCAGGGCCAGGAAGTAAGAGAAGATTCAACTGCAAAAAAACTGGCTGATAGTATTCAGCTTGCCGTTAAGAACGGAGCAAGCTTTGACAGCCTTTGCGCAAAATATTCTGACGACCCCAGTAGTAAGGATAAGGGCGGAGTTTACGACAATATATATACCGGTCAGATGGTATCCGCATTTAATGACTTTATTTTTAGTCACAATGTCGGCGACAAGGGGGTGATCAAGACGGAATTTGGATATCATTACATAGAAATACTTTCACAAAAAGGAAAGGATCCGGCCTATAAGATCGCTTATTTTGCTAAGAAGATTGAAGCCAGTGATGAAACGGAAAGAAGCGCAGAGAATGCATCTTTACAATTTGCCGGCCAAAGCAGGAATATAAAAGCCTTCGATGCAAATTTTGAAAGAGAATTAAAACCAAAAGGCAAGCAAAAGTTATTTGCTCCCGATATCAGTTCGCATGCTTACGATATTCCCGGAATAGGAGTATCGAGAAAGTTTGTAAAAGATGTGTTTGATGCAAGCGTCGGAGATGTGTTGCAACCGGAAAGAGTAGAAGACAATTTTGTAGTGGCTGTGGTTACGCAAATAAAAAAACCGGGTACAATCAGCGTTGCTGATGCCCGCAATTATGTAGAGCCTATTCTGCGCAATCAAAAAAAGGCCGAGATTCTGAAAAACCGTGTCGGAAAAGTTACAACCCTTGAGGCTGTATCAGAGAAAACAAACCAACCCGTGCAGGTGGCAGACAGCATACGTTTTTCCGGACCCAGCAACAACCCAATATCATATGACCCAACAATTGTCGGTGCTACATTTAATCCTGCCAACCAGGGAAAGTCGGTTAATGAACCCCTGGAAGGAAGATATGGAGGCATTTATGTAATAAAGGTTGACAGCGTTACAGCTACAGTAGTTGAGAATGCAGATATCAATGCTCAAAGACAAAATTTAGAATCGCAGGCACGCATGAGAATTTTGATGAGCAACCAATATAGTCAGTATGGTTATGGTCAGCAATATGATCCGGCGGCTGTACTGAGAAAAGCGGCAACAATAAAAGACTACAGGAATAAATTTTATTAATAGAGCCTTAGGCTAAGAGAGCCACCCGGAAGGGTGGCTTTTTTTATTGCTTTTATCAAAACAGTAAGCGGCCGGCAATTGTTATTTTTGTATAAAGAATTTTATGGGCGAAACGATTATAAATAAAGTATCGGAGAGTGGGTTGATCACACTTGATCTTGAAAAATATTATCCCAAAGAAGAAACAACGATTTTTGATTTAAAGGAATTTTTATTCATGGGGCTTATATTAAAAGAAAAAGAATTCAGAGAAGCTTTAAAGAATTTTGATTGGGAAATATACAGGAATAAAAACGCAGGACTGGTTTGTACCGCTGATGCCATAATCCCTCCCTGGGCATACATGCTTGTTGTTTCTTACCTGCAACCCATCGCCGCAGATATAGTAATGGGCGACGAAACCGAAGTGCGAAAGTCTGTGGTTCTTAAAAATATACAGAACACCAATACAAAAGAATACACGAACGAAAGAGTTGTTATTAAAGGGTGCGGCGAAAAAGCAATTGACGATTTTGCATATATGGAAATTACCAAACTCTTGCGGCCGGTAGCAAAAACGATTATGTACGGAGAACCGTGCAGCACAGTGCCGGTTTTTAAAAGGAAATAAATCAGGATGTGGGAAATAGGAATTAAAACCAACCTCTTTTTTTAAACAGTCTCAACATCCAAATTGGTATAATGAGCATTAGTCCAACAGCGGTGAAGAAGCCCCACGGCTGATGAAAAAAGTTTACATTCTTGTCGAAATTCATCCCAAAAATTCCGCCAATAACTGTAGCCGGGGCCAGCAGGCAGGTAACGATGGCCATTACCTTCATTACCTCATTCATTCTAAGGTTTACGTTGTTGATATAAAGGTCCTGCATGCTTACCATAATGTCTCGATAGTTTTCGCTTAGGTCATAAGCTTGTACAATGTGATCATATATGTCCTTAAAATATTTTATTGTGCGGTCATCGAGTAAATCACTTTCGCTGCGTTGAATGCTACTTAAAATGTCACGTACCGGCGCTATATTTCTTTTCAGTACAATAAGTTCTTTGCGTAATTGAGTAATCCTTGCCAGTGATTGAGTGTCGCTTTTTCTGATGACCTCCTCTTCCAGCAATTCTATTCTTTCTCCTAATTTTTCCATCACTACAAAGTAGTTGTCAACGATCAGGTCAAGCAGTGAGTAGCATAAATAATCTGCTCCACTTTGCCTTATTTTAGTGTGGGGCATTCTAAGCTTGTTGCGAAGTGCATCAAAAACATCCCTGGTAGCATCTTCCTGGAAGCTGACCACAAAATCTTTTCCCAGGGCAATACTTATTTGTTCTTGCTCTACTGTATTATTTTCTGAGTTATAATAAAGCATATTCAGTAAGCAAAACAAGATGCCATCGACTTCGTCCATTTTTGGGCGCTGATTGATGCTTAATATATCTTCCATTAGCAATGGATGAATACCGAAATGCGAGCAAACAATTTCAACGTCACTTTTTCGCAAACCGTCAATATTGATCCATGTTATATGATTGTTGTGCTTGTAAGCAAAAACCTTCTCCACGGAGTCAAATTTTTTTTCTTCAAGCACATCGTTATTATAATCAAACACAAAAATGGATATGGTTTGAGCCTCTTCCCGTTGCGGAACAATCGTGGGATTGACAACGAGGATCTCCTTCGTTCGCTGGGTTCCAAACAGCGTTGGCAAAACCAGGTATTTTAAATATTTGCCCGGACGAATTTTCTGCATGTTCATAACAGGAAGTTAGTAAAAAGATAAGCCGCTGAAAAGATGAAAAATTATTTATAGGCCATTGTAATAGTTGATGACTGATTCAACGCTCTCGTCATTCCTTTTTGAAAGTTTTTTTGTTTTTATATAAGCAGCAATTTCTTCTTTTTTATCAGGCAAGATATCGGGCAGGTCTTTCAGTTTTTTTATTTCTGCAAGGGTCTTATTTATCACAATAAAATAACGTGGCGAAGAAACAATAGATTGCTCCACGGTAGCTGATCCGTAAGGCTTGGTTTCTTCCAGCTTTTTTTCAAATTTTTTCAGCAACGAAACTTTCCCTTCAGCCAATAGTTGGTACCATCCGGAGATCTTATCACTCGTTTCTATAAAAGAACCATTGACGAAATTAAATACCTGCCGGGCGGCGGTGTCAAACAAAACCACTTTTTTAATAGTAGAAGTTGCAATCAACTCCTGGCCTTTTTCATCTTTATAGTGGACTTTACTATCGTACAGGTCCAATTTTATCTCCATACCCTTAAACTCCTGTCCACCGTCCAATATTATTTTTCCTTTGAGCCAGTCGTTTTTGAAATAAGGTGTACCGTCTACCAGTTTTGTAAACCTGGCAGATACAAAAGGCTCGCCACCGACAACCTTAAAAAAAGATGTCGACAAAGCATTGACGTTGCCCGACGAAACATCAACATTTTGTTGAGCGCTCAATGAAATATTAAAGAATAAAAAGCCAAAAAGCAATGTGCGATGCATATTTTGCTGTCTCTTGTTAAGATAAACAATTTTATCATTACGCGGATGTTTCGAAACAAACTTTGTCATTGTGTATTCCTCAAATAGAAAATAAAAACTAAATCCATGGAAAAAATTTTAAACATAACAATTCTTCTGCTTGGTCTTTTCGTATTCAACGCCAATGCACAGTAAGTAAGAGGAAGGCCCGGCTTTAATGTCGCCCTTATTCTTGGTGCTCCGGCCGGTCACCATTTTCTGACGCCATATGGATCGGCCCGGAATCGGTGTGGCGCAGAGGGCACCGCATAGAAGTTTCAGGTTATTAGCGAGCCACTCAAGACATCACCTGCAATGGATACACGGCCATTGGAGATACATGTATCACGGCTGTCGTCGGATACCGGGACACTGGAGTAAATTTATTCTCTATGAAAATTTCCGGCCCCCGGTTCGGGGCTTTTTTATTAGAAAGTTATTAGAAAAGAAAAAAATTATTTTTACCTTTTTTATGGCTCGACTAAGGTATAAACGGTAATATTTTTTGATAAAATTCGAATATGCGTGGCGAATGATTGAACATATGCTAATTAAGAGTGTTACATAGGAACCGGCAAAAGAAATTCACCGAATCATATTTTCGGGTATACAAGATAGCATAGAAATTGTCGTCTTATAGGCAGCCACTAGCTTTACCGGTCAATCACCCTAAATCATCGGCATGAAATTTTTGTTACTTTCTATCGGTTTTATTGTTTTCTTCTTGAACGGCTTTTCTCAGGACGAACAGGAGCAGCAGATTCCCCAACAGCCGGGGAATATTGAAGTGAAATCAAATAAGATCTATGGTAAACTGGTTGACCAATCGGGAAAACCGGTGGAAGATGCGTCTGTGATACTTTATTCAGGGCAAACGGGTTCAGCAGATAGTTTGTTTAAAGCGATGCTCTCCAAGCCCAACGGAGACTTTAATTTTTCAAATCTTCCTTCATCCAATCAAGTATATCGTGTTGCTATTTCTGCCGTGGGCTATGAGCCGGCTGAAAAAAAAATATCCATTGGAAAAAACAGAAATGATTCTGCAAACTTTGATAAAGATTTAGGTAATATAGAACTTCAATCCCACATCAAACAACTGTCCAACGTAACAGTCTCTTCCAGTCGCCCCGCTTTGCAAATGGGAATTGACCGTAAAATCTTTAACGTAGAAAAAAGCATTACCTCTGCCGGAGGTACAGCGATTGACGTTATGAAGAATATTCCTTCCGTATCAGTTGACATAGACGGAAACGTGCAGATGCGCAATACGACGCCACAAATTTTTATTGATGGACGACCGACTATTCTTACGCTGGACCAAATTCCTGCCGATCACATTGAAAGGGTTGAGCTTATAACAAACCCTTCAGCCAAATATGATGCATCAAGCTCCGGCGGCATTATTAATATTGTTTTGAAAAAAAATAAAAGAATCGGATTAAACGGTCTTGCATCTGTGGGAGGAGGAACTCCACAACTTTTTAACAGCAACCTCAACGTTAATCTCCGCCAGGGAAAGATCAACTTCTTTGCGAGTGGAGGATACAATCGATCAGGAGGTGAGGCTAAAGGGCAAACAAACAGGGAAAATAAAGACAATGGAGTAATTACAGATTATTTTAATCAGAATTCAATCAATAAAAGATCCAGAAAATTTACTTCAATAAGAGTAGGAGTGGATTATTTCATTGATAACAGGAATACAATAACTGTATCGCAAAATTTTGTAAAAGGGCGATTTGGAAATGATGAAACACAACACCAGGAATATTTGAATGTAAACAAAGAGCTGCAGTACTATGGCGAAAGAGAATCAAACAGCCAGGCTGGCTTTGACAGAAAAAGCACAAGATTAAGTTTCAAACATAGTTTCCCGAAAGAAAACAAGGAGTTTACAGCCGATGTCGATTATAATTATGGCAGCCATTCCGATAATACAAATATTACCAACTCCTATTCCTACCCGGATAACTCGGTTTACAAACCTACAGACGTGGTTCGTAATGAAGGAAATAATAATAACAAACAGTTGACACTACAGGCTGATTATACAAACCCGATTAATGACAGATCAAAAATTGAAACGGGGGTAAGAAGTTACTACAACAAAGCGACGAATGCGTATGATGCTTTTTCGGTGAACAGCGGACAGGAAACGAAATTGCCGCTGAGCAACAATTATGAATACGATGAGATGATCAATGCGGCGTATATTACTTACTCCAATGAAACAGCGGACGAATCCTTTTCTTACCAGGTGGGTTTGAGAACAGAATACTCAAAGTTTGATGGTAAAATGCTGGACAGCGCTTTCAAGTTCGGCTATGAGTATCCCAATAGCCTCGGCAAAATCTGGAATGCTCTTTTCCCGAGCTTTTATCTTTCTAAAAAGATAAACGATGACAACGAGATCCAATTCAATTTTACAAGAAGGATCAGGAGACCAAGGTTCTGGCAGTTAAATCCATTTATTGATATAAGCGATCCGCTCAACCTGAGACAAGGAAACCCACAATTGAAACCAGAATTCATTAACTCTTTCGAATTTAACTACAGTAAGAATTATAAGAATGGAAATTTTTTAGGTGTATTGTATTTCACCAATAATCCAAAAGACATAACACAATACAGCGACACAATTACGGCCGCACAATACCAGCAATTAAACAATGCGGCTGTTGACCCCAACGCCATCATAAATACTTTTGTAAATGCCAACACAACCAACAGGTATGGAGCGGAACTTACACTGCAGCATAAGATCGGGAAAAATTTTGATATCACTCCTTCCATGAATCTTCAGTACAGATCAGTAAAAGCAAGCATTAATAATTTAAATCTTAACAATTCGGGCTTCAACTGGCAGGGCAAATTAAATATGGATTATAAAATTGAAACGGAAGACAAATCATTCTTCAACAATTTCAGTTTCCAGTTTTCGGGACGATATGAATCGCCCAGGGTAATACCACAGGGAAAGGAGATTGCACACGCCGATGCGGATTTCGCGATGCGAAAAGATTTTTTGAAAGATAAAAAAGCTGCGATCACTTTTTCGGTTAACGATCTTTTCAATTCACGCAAATGGGGAACCATTTATGATACGGAACAATTTTACCAGGATTCCTATCGGCGGTGGAACGTAAGAAACTTCAGACTTACTTTCAGCTATAAGTTTGGTGATCCCAATTTTACTTTGGGCAAACGCGGGGGAAGCAGATCGAATGATAATGAAGATTGATTTATTTACCATTAACGGTCTTAATTTTTTTTACGAAAATCCATCTTTCATTTTCGCATCACTTTTTTTGAAATTGGTTTCTTAAACTACAGGAAGCAGTTTCTTAATTAGCGATGTCATCTTTAAGACTGACACCATTAACGAGCCAAACGATCCACGTGAGTGCAACAAAAACAGCAATGGTCAGGGGAAACCAAAAAGCAAGCACCGTACAAAGGGCGTAAAGGGCCATCGCATAATAACTTCTTTTAAGATTTAGGCGGGCGAAATGCACGGCTTTCTCACTTTTCAATAATGGGTTTGTTTTATTAAGCACTGCTTTGCACAAAAGCGTCCAGGCGAAAGCCTGCAATCCGAAAACCGAGCTATACAGCGCCACAGCGGGAGCTGCACTTGAGGTAAGAACAAATTCGCCAAGCAGGGAAGTGGGAAAGGGAACAAAAACAACAGTAAGAAGCATGAATCCGTTAGCATAAATGAAATGGGCTGATGTTTTATTCACCAGCTTCATCGATTCATGATGATTTACCCATGTAATAAATATTGTAATAAAACTGAGCAGGAAGGCTAATATGCTTGGAAGCATGCGTCCGATCGCCCGAAGAAGTTCTTGTTTGTTTGTGATATGTTCTGTGCCGGGAATTTTAATATCAATGATCAGCAAAGTGATGGCAATGGCAAACACGCCATCGCAAAATGCTCCCAGCCTGGCATTAACATTTGCTTTTTCTTCCATGATTTTTCAGATAAGCACCGGTTATCAGGTTTGACTCTTGCATTTAAAAATAATCAATTTGACCTGAAATAACAGTCTTTACAATCATTACCGGTCGTGCTAACACGAATGAGCCAGGCAACTATTCATGGCTATGTTTAAAAGGTGATCTCGCCTTTTTCTCCGCTCCTGTTTCGTGTTTGTAAAAATTGTAAATTACTTTTCTTTGTAAAAACCAACCGCAATGGATAGAAGCAAACATTCCATTTCCCGCAAGAGCGCATTAAAAAGATTGGGTGGCTTGTCTCTTGGCTTGCCCATGCTGCCTTCGTTTATGAATGATCTTTCCTTCGAACAAAAAAGTGAAAGAGAGATATGGGTGAGAAAAGGCAACATCAAAGGCAAACCAAATATTCTTTGGATAACAACAGAAGGTGTACCCGTTCATGCGTTAGGTTGTTATGGAAGCCAGGTTGCTCCCACACCAAACATCGACAGGATCGCGAAAGGCGGGATGTTATTTAGAAATTCATTTTGCAATAATGCCCTGTGTGCTCCCAGCCGTGCAACATTGCTTACTGGTAAGTACGATCACATCAATGGCATGTATTCCAATTATGATTTTCCATCAAATGGACAGCCCGCGAGCACCTTCGATGCAAAGCAGGAAAATATTGCACGCATCTTAAAAGACAATGGCTATAATACGGCAATGGTTGGCAAATGGCATTTGCCTGCAAATCCCGGTGAAGTGGGTTTTGATTATTTTATTTACAAAGAAGGCGCAGGCGGTCCTTATTACAAAGCCTCCGGCTACTTACAAAACCCATCGTTTGGCAGCAAGGAAATTCAAAACAATTCCTACGAAGGTTATGGAACAGACATTTTTACGAATAAGGCGATTAACTGGATGAAAGATTTTAAACAACGCGGCGAACCATTCTTTCTTGCGATGCAGTTTTTTAATGACCATCGCCCGTTTGATCCGCCGCATAAATATGAACACATTTATGATGACAGGCATTTCGCAGAGCCCGGAACATTTTGGGATGATTATAAAACACGTTCAAAAGCTGCAACCATTTCTCATATGACCATTGAGGATATGAGAGACTTTAACCCGCCGAAAGATCTTTCTCCGCGCCAGCGCAAACAATGGAATTACCAGGCTTTCATGCGTCACTTCTTCGGAACATTGAAATCACAGGACGATAATGTGGGTTTGTTGCTCGATTTTTTAGATAAGAACGGATTGGCAGATAACACGATTGTTGTATTCACTGGCGATCATGGATTTTTTCTTGGCGATCATGGTTGGTTCGATAAAAGATTTATGTATGAACAGGCGTTGCGTGTTCCCTGGATGATCCGCTATCCCGGTATGACACAACCGGGCACTACCAGCGATGAATGGGTACAAAGTATAGACAATGCACCGACTATTTTAGATATGGTGGGGATAGAAGTGCCGACAGATATGCAGGGAAAAAGTTTGCTTCCTATATTCAAAGGAGAAAATGCGGAAAGACGAAGATCGATGTACTATCATTATTACGAATTCCAGGCCCCTCATTGGGTCGTGCCGCATTATGGCATTCGTACGGAAAGATATAAGCTGATCAATTATTACACGATCAATGAATGGGAGATGTTTGATATAGAAAAGGATCCTGATGAAATGGATAACCTGATGATAGAAGCGGGATATGAAGTGCGGTCGGAATATGAAGATGTATTTAAAGATCTGTTGCAACAACTCATTGATCTTAGAAAATCTTATAAAGATGATACGGGGTTGCCGGTGAAATTCTGGCCACAGGATGCGTATAATTGAGCAAAGCTTGATGCATCGTGCTATCAAGAATTTTTTTAAAAGCCGCTTTCTGCCTGTATTTCAATAATGCTTCGACAAGCTCAGCACGACAATACCTGACACAACAGAAGGCTGTCAACCTGAGCTCGTCGAAGACGATGGTCGCAGGAATAGTTAAGCGTTAATAGTTTTATTTCATGGAGAATAACAAGCCTTCCTGTTGTGCAGCTTCGAGAGAGAACTCCTCAAAGAATCCCGATCAGCCAATCATTGCACAATCACAAAATAGTTTCCGTGATGAAATGATACAATTGCCCGGCGGAAATTTTTTAATGGGCACAGATGATCATGACGGATTTCCTGCAGACGGAGAAGGGCCGGTGAGAGAAATAACATTGAACGCTTTTTATATCGATGCCACTACAGTTACCAATGCCCAATTCAGTGAGTTTGTAAAAGCGAACAATTATATAACTGAAGCCGAGCGTTTCGGATGGTCATTTGTTTTTTACCTGTTACTTTCGGAAGAAGACAGGAAGAGGGATCACCAGGTGGCGGCATCGGCGCCATGGTGGTATGCAGTTCATGGGGCGACATGGAAAACACCCGAAGGAGAAAATTCTGGCATTAGTGAAAGAATGGATCATCCCGTTGTGCATGTTTCATGGAATGATGCAATGGCTTATTGCCAATGGGCCGGTAAAAGATTACCCACAGAAGCAGAGTGGGAATATGCAGCGAGAGGCGGACTTGTGCAAAAAAAATTTCCCTGGGGCGATGAACTGATGCAGGACGATGAACATCATTGCAACATCTGGCAGGGAACTTTTCCGGATCATAATACACTTGATGACGGGTACCTTGGAACTGCGCCGGCAAAAAGTTTCAAGCCTAATGGGTATGGTTTATACAATGCTTCAGGAAATGTGTGGGAATGGTGCCATGATTGGTTCAGCCCGGATTTTCATAAAACAGCCACAAGAAACAATCCCACAGGTCCTTTGAGCGGACAGGCCAAAGTGATGCGCGGCGGTTCATTTCTTTGCCATCATTCTTATTGCAACCGCTATCGTGTAGCGGCCCGTTCTTCCAATACACCGGATAGTTCTACATCTAATATGGGATTTCGATGTGTTGCAGATGTGTGATTTCTGATCTCAGAATAGTTTCTAATTTTTTATATTCCTACCGTCGTCTGTAAAGAAATATATTGTTGCGCAAAACGTCTAAAAATAAATGTAAAAAATTTTTGTCATTTAGTAAAATATACTTTACTTTATGTAAAGTACAGAACTCATAAAACTTAACAGATGGAAAAGAAAAAAATACAATGCAACAGTTTTCTGCTGCCTCACAAACTAAGGGTAATAACAGCCTTTATTGTAATTGCCGGGTTAGTTACATTTTTTGTAGCAAAACCTTTTAATATGAATGTTTCTCTCCCTGGCTGGTACCTTATTGGCCTCGGTCTTTTAGGCTTTGCTTTATCGAAAGAAAAAATTGAAGACGAAATGATAAATAGCATTCGGCTACGGGCATTTTTGTTTTCAATTGTTTCGGCAATATTATTTGTTACAGTGTTTGATTTCATAACGTATTTGGACGGAAGCACAGTTTATACAAGCGCTGCCCAAATTCTCTGTCTGCAACTTTTTATTTACATAGTTTGGTTCAGGTACGAACTGGCCAGGCACAAATAATTCAGTGTATGACCAATGTTATTAAAGTGGAAAGGGCGAAAAATAATATGACACAGGAAGATCTTGCTAATATAGTCGGTGTATCAAGACAGACGATCAATTCAATTGAAACTCAAAAATATGTGCCATCAACGATACTTGCCTTGAAGATTGCCAGGGTTTTTAAGGTTTCAATTCATGATATTTTTAGATTAGAAAAAGGAGATTAGCGCCTCATCTAGATGTCGGGGCACAATAAATTGGTTTGAATAGCTTGGTTCTAGAAATACTAAGGGTCAAATTTTTTTCCTTGCAGTAATTACAATCTCTCATACAGCCTTCTAAGCTTATCTTTTGTCATTGTTTTCTCCCAACCTTTTCCCAATGCATTTTCCCAGAGAGGTTTCATACCAAGCGATACGTTGATCATCGTATCAAATTCATCATCGCTTAGTCCTTTTGTAATATGTTGCGGGATCTCAATTTTATTTTTCTCAACCATGTGTTTGAATTCTTTTACGCCTTCGGGATAAAATTCTTCCAGCTTATCAAATACAATGCAATTGCCGATGCCATGTTTTGTTCCGAGCAAATAACTTAATCCATAACTCACTGCATGTGCCACACCAACCTGGCTGTAAGCAATGCTCATCCCTCCTGCATATGATGCCATCATTAATTGATCGTCACATTCACTGTCCCACTCCTTTTTCTCAACAAAAACTTTTCGGCAAAGCTGCAGTGCTTTTTCTCCATAACTTTTGCTGAATTCGTTTAAATAAGTTCCCGTTAAACTTTCAATGCAGTGAATATAACAATCCATACCCGTATAGAATCGTTGATTCACCGGTGCGTTGGCAGTAAGTTCCGGATCAAGAACGATCTGGTCAAAAGGAGTGAAGTCGGAATTCATTCCCAGTTTTTTTGTTGGTCCGGTCAGCACACAAGTGCGGCTTACTTCTGCACCTGTTCCGCTGAGTGTGGGAATGCCCGCTTTGTAAACACCCGGATATTTTACCAGGTCCCATCCCTGGTAATCCGCAGATGAACCGGAATTGTTCATCATTAAGGAAACGGCTTTGGCAAGGTCCATCGTAGAGCCGCCGCCAATACCAATGATGCCGCTGATATTTCCAAATTCATCTTTCAGTTGTTGAGCCAGTTTATCTACCTGTGATGTTTTGGGTTCATAGGTAACATCAGCAAATATGATCTTATCATTTCCTTTTAAAGGGATACGACTAACTAATGATTTATTTTGAAAAAAATGATCGATCAAAAAGATCATGGGTTTGCCTTCGGTGCGATGCGGAGCAATGATCTCTTCTAACTGGTTAAAACTTCCCCGGCCATAGATGACATAGCCCACCATTTTAAAATTTCTAAACTTCATAGCTGAAATTTTGTAAGCCCTGCGAAGGTAAGTAATTGGAAAAATTGTAACTTAAGGAAGAGTTGTGTTATATGTGGCGAAGATCGACGATCCTTCTTTTGTTTTTTTCCTGCGTTCTTATTACGAATGCTCAAAGAGTTTTGTATTCTCCTTTTATAGGAAATGCACCGGCCACACGATTTGAAGTTGTCGGTAAAGCGGGCGATTATTATTGGCTTCAAAAAAGCAAAACAAAATACAGGTATAAAAAAGTTGCAGAGCCCTGGCTGGATGACAGGGAATTGAGATTTGATGTATATGATTCAAGAATGAATTTGGTGAATACTGTTCCGTCTTTTCTTTCTGACAGTATCATCAAAGAATACCTTATTACTGGTGATGAATTTTTTGACCAGCTAATTTTCAAATCATCCGAACAGAATGTATTGCTATTAGTGAATCGTTATACGGCCGACGGAAACCTGGATAAAGAAAGCGACACGTTGAATGTTTTTCCGGCACATGTAAAATGCGGCGACTTCATATTGGTCCGCTCAAAGGATCGAAGCAAAATACTCCTCCTCTGTTTTGAAACCATACCTGAATCTCCGCCTGGATTAGTGACAATACTTTTTGATAAAAACTGGAACCTGCTTTGCCAAACCGAATATACAAACGCAAACATAAGTAAGCCGCTTGTACAATATGACCTTGTTGATTACCCGCTGGAAGATTACAATAGCGCTTCCATCAAGCTTTATAACAACGGAAATTGGGATATGATCGTTTCGTCACGCACCAACCACAATTATTTGTTGTTTCATTTTGACGGGACAGATGATAATTTTATTTATAAAGAGATCAAACTTTCTTCATCCCTTGCTGTAGAAGATGCCGGCTTATACATCGACAATGAAACAGGGCAGGGATTTGCCGGGATATTATCGCGGGTTCGTACACCGGCAATCAAGAATATAAGAATAGCTCATTATTCGCTGAACGATTTTCATATCGATTTTGATACCTCTTATTATTTCAACACACTCGCGAAAAACAAAACGAGGAATGAAAATATTTTCGAAGAATATTTTATGATGGTGCCTAAAAAAGGATTTTTATTTCTCAAGGAATATGGAAGAACATTTTCTCCCGATGATCAAAGTGTGCTTTCCAACAAAGATGATCAATCGGTAAGCGGTATAAAAAATATTGTAGATAATGAGAAACCTTCCCCTATTAATAGAGACGAATATACCCGCTATGATAATCTTGCGGGCACAAGAAATAATTTTGACCGTGGCGACCTGACCCTGTATTATTTTCCCGCAAACCCAAATGATAGTTGCTGGAGCGGTATTATCAATAAAGAACAGACAACAGACCTCGGAACTTCTTATCTCTCTTATGTTTTTTTGCCAGGAGAAGACAAACTTTTTTTTCTTTACAACAGTCTTTACAGAAATAATAATGAATACAGCAGCACTACTGTTCTTGATGAAAAAGGAAATCCTTTGAATGAAGGCGTTGAATATTGGAAAATAAATAACACGCTTGTTTTTCAAAAGGCAAGGCAGATATCTGCAGATGAGTTAGCTATTCCTTATCAAAGAAACATGAGAAATGGGTTTGTGATAATTCGATTGTAACTAATTTCTTTTGCCACGGATTCCACAGATTTCCGCAGATAAATCATTTATCAATCTGTGTTCTTCTGCGCTATCTGTGGCTATCGCTTCTTAATGTTTAATTAATTTTTTCTCCAGCTCTTCAAGCGATACACCTTTTGTTTCCGGAACTTTTGTAAGCACCCAAATAAGTTGCAAGACCATCATAAAAGCAAAGAAGGCAAAGATGGGCCAGGGGTTCTCCTTAAATATTCCATTGTCTTTATCTAAAAAAACAGGAGTGATCAAAGTAATTGTAGCCGCACAGATCCAATGAGTGCTTGCTCCAAACGATTGACCTAGTGCCCGCACTTTGTTGGGAAATATTTCAGCAATAAAAACCCAAATCACTGCGCCCTGTCCTACTGCATGGGATGCAATGAACATTAATAAAAAGACCATAAGGAACAGGGAACTTCCATGCGTTTTAAAAGCGTAAGCAACCATTGCAAGGCTCAAAATGTAACCGAGAGAACCTATGATCAATAAAGTTCTTCTTCCCAACCGGTCAATGAGATATAAACCAACAAAAGTGAATACCAGGTTGATACCGCCAATTGCTATTGAATTGGCTAACGAAGCCGCTGATCCCAATCCTATTCTTGAAAGAATTTCAGGCGCATAGTATAAAATAAAATTAATGCCTGAGAACTGGTTAAAGAATGCGACAAAAAAAGCCAGCCATAAAACTTTTTTATACTTGCTGCTGAAAATTTTTTCTTTGATCCCTCTTCTTTCAATTACCGCGTTTGCAGCAATGATCTTATTCACTTCATCTTCGGGATTTTCAGTGCCAATCTGTGAAAGTACTTGTCTGGCTTTTTGCAAATCATTTTTTATGGATACCAGCCATCGCGGACTCTCGGGAACACCCATAACCATTATTGTATAAATGAGTGAAGGAATGGCCAATACTCCTAACATCCAACGCCAGTCGTTAGCACCACCAACGCCTTGTAACAGATAATTAGAAACGAAAGCGACCAGAATTCCAAACACTATGTTGAACTGGTACATGGCTGTAAGCCGTCCTCTTGTAGATGGTGTTGATATTTCTGAAATATAGGTGGGAGCAACAACGGAAGAAACACCAATACCCAAACCGCCGATAAAACGAAAGAAAGAAAAAACATAAGGACCGGGGGCAAGCGCTGTTCCTATTGCAGACAATGCAAATAGAACGCCTATCCAAAATAATGTTTTTTTTCTTCCAAATCTTTCAGCAGGAATACCTCCGGTCATGGCACCGAGCACAGTTCCCCACAAAGCCATCGACATAATGAATATTCCATGGAATAAAGGCGTAGTGTGCCACAGATTTTTTATGGGTTCATTGGCGCCGGAAATAACAACAGTGTCAAATCCGAAAATAAAACCGGCAAGCGCCGCTACAATAGAATACCGGAAGAGATTATTTTTCTTCATAAGCAAACAAAAATTGGTAAGGGAAGATAAGAAATACTAAAGCAAATAATAATGATAGTATTTACAACAACTTTGCAGCTCTTTCAAGGTCTTCGGGAGTGTCTATTTCGATTCCCATATAATCGACAACGACCATGCGGAGCGGAATGCCATATTCCAGGTAGCGGAGGCATTCGATTTTTTCAACCGCTTCCAGTGGAGTGATGGGCCATGTTGTAAAATCGATCAGTGCTTGTTTTCTGAAAGCATATACACCGATATGCTCATAATAAGTAACGGGAACATTTTTATCTCTGGGATATGGAATTACACTGCGGCTGAAAAAAAGTGAATTCATGTTTTGATCAACAGCCACTTTTACAAAATTGGGGTCATTGATCTCTTTTTCATCTTTCAGCACCTGCATTAAGGAAGCCACATGTACTGAGGGATCATCAAGTTGCTTCAATAATTTTTCAAGCGGATCTTTTTTTATAAACGGAGTATCACCCTGTATGTTTACAATGATATCAACATTCATTTCCGCTGCTACTTCAGCGATCCGATCGCTCCCGCTTTCATGTTCTTTTTTACTCATTACAACTTTACCGCCGTTCGAAGAGATTTCGTCAAAAATTATTTGGCTGTCGGTTACAACAATTACTTCATCGAAGAGATCGGTTTTGATTGTAGCTTCATAAGTTCTTCTTATTACCGTAATGCCTGCAAGATCCGCCATTAATTTTCCATTGAATCTTGTGGCATCATATCGTGCCGGTATTAGAGCGATCTTTCTCATGAAAGCAAATGTAATTACTAAATCGCCTTAGAGAACCTTGTTGTTTCTGGCAAAAGTTTTTTAGTAAAGAGGAACTTCACAAACCCCCTTTAGTTGGACTGGGGACATCCAACTTCCCGAACGGTTTTTTCATAAGCGTAAAAAAATCTTCATCTTTTTCATTGGGATAATATCGGTCCAGGCCGTACCGGATATTTTTTGCATCCAATTTTTTATAAGTACCAAGTAAGCGATCCCAGATAGAAAGAATAGCTCCGTAATTACTGTCGGTGTAAGGTTGCTGCCAGTGATGATGAACTTTATGCATATTGGGTGAAACAAGAATATAACTTACCGGAACGTCTATCCATTTCGGCAAATTAATATTCGCATGTGTAAATCCGGCAGAGAGAACCAACAGGGTTTGAAATATCATGACTGCGTACATCGGTGAACCGCTGATAAAAATGCCGATAAAAAAGAAAAGTCCCCGCATTAAACTTTCAACGGGATGATGACGCAGGCCGGTGGTAACATCCACATTGTTGTCCGCATGATGAACAACATGAAATCTCCAGAGCACATATATTTTGTGCTGAATAATATGCACCAACCATCCTCCGCAAAAATCCAGAGCTAAAAATGAAATAACAACGGTTCCCAACACATTGGCGTGTGCCCAATATACAAGACCAAACTGGTTTTGCCTGCACCAGTCACTCAGCAGCACAATAAGAATAGCAAGAAAAGTATGAATGATAAGATGAATAACTGTAAAACCGAAGTTTACGATTGCATGGCGGGCCTTACCTTTTTTATAGGTCATCGGCAGAAGAGGAATTGCACCTTCGATGATCCAAAAAATAAGTAAACCACCTACGAGAAAAGCCATTCTTTCCAGAGGGTGGTGTTCAAGTGTAGAAAAATAATTAATAAGCCGGTTCCACATAGAGAAGCGATGTTTTACAAGGTACAAAGAATTAAAGTTTGGGTTGGGATACCCCGGAGTATATCTCCAAAAAAAATAATTTTATTGTTCGTCTCTTTTGTTTTTACCCTCACTTTCGATTACAACTTCGAGGGCCCTTTCAACCTGGGATTCGGGGACCATTAGCTTAATTCCGCCAATTGTGTTTGATAAAAACGGATCTATCGTCACGGAATTTTCATTTAGCAAATGGCAACTAATAGATTCAGATTGTAATTTTCCCATCATCAAATGGGCGTCAATATAGTTATCATATGATCTTATTTCAATAAATCTCATTGTCGGCATCACAATTTAAAATTATCTAAATAAAAAAACTCCGATTTTTCGGAGTTTGGATTTATACTAATCTTATGAAGCGTGGTTCAAACTATTACTGGTTCAGCATCAGCGGCATCACCAGCATTAATAGTTCCTCCCCATCTTCCTGCTCAGTTGGTTTTAATATACCTGCCTTGGTAGGTGTCGATAATTCAATCTTTACTTCATCACCGTCGGCAGCATTCAGCATTTCAATCAAGAATTTTGCATTGAAAGCAATAGTGAGATCTTCACCATCATACTGGCACTTCATTCTTTCGTCCCCTTCAAAAGAAAAATCAACATCCTGTGCTTTTAATTCCAGCTCACTTCCTGCAATCATTAAAGCCACCTGGTTGGTGCTTTTATTGCTGAACACACTTACACGACGCAATGCACCCTGGAAATCGCTTTTGTTCACAGTGAGTTTATAAGGATTGTCTGTTGGTATTACCACTTTGTAATCCGGAAATCTTGCGTCGATCAACCGGCAGCTCATTTGAGTGGTTCCATGTTTTACAAAAAGATGATTGCTGTTATAGCTCAATGTTATTTCATCCTCGTTATCCGGCAAGGCAGCTTTCAAAAGGTTCAGCGGTTTGCGCGGAACAATGAATGAATCATTTTTCGGGCTTTTTGAATCTGTTCTTTTATACCGGACCAACCGGTGTGCATCCGTGGCCACAAATTGAATTCCTTTTTTATCCAGTTCAAAAAAAACTCCCGTCATAGCAGGCCGCAGGTCATCGTTGCTTACTGCAAATAAAGTTTTGTTGATGGCGGTTAGTAATGATGATGACGTCATCGTAAATGAAGTAGTGTCGTCAGGGGAAGGTTCTTTCGGAAAGTTATCCGGATTTTCGCCCATCACTTTATATTTTCCATTGTCACTCGTGATCTCAACTCCGAAATTTTTATCAATATTAAAAGTGAGGGGTTGGTCAGCAATATTTTTTAGCGAGTCCATCAATATTCGGGCGGGAATACAAATCTTACCGCTGTCCCTGGCTTCAATATCGAGCTGCACCCGCATTACCGTTTCAAGATCAGTAGCCACCACTGTCAATTTATTTTTTTCCACTTCAAATAAAAAATCTTCCAAAATCGGCAGCACGGTATTGGCATTGATCACACCGGAGATCTGTTGCAGTTGTTTTAACAAAGCCGATGAGGAGACAATAAACTTCATCTTTTAAAAAGGTTTGAGGCGAAACTACTGATTTTAGAATTATAAACAATTTCTTATAAGAAGGCTGTGAATTTCTTTGGTAGCAAGCTGTGGATTAAGCCGTTGTCTGGGTTACAATCGGTTGCAGAATTATTTTTTGGGCCAGCGACAGAATTTCTTTTAAACTTCTGATGCGTCGCACACTTTTACGTTCAGTTCGCTATTCGGCCATTCTGGATGTTACTTGCTCTTTGTTAACTTGCTTTATTCACAAATATAGAGATGCTCGAAAAACTTTTTGGCAGAAATAAAAAGAAAATTGAACCAGAACCGGCCATTTCGTTTGGACGTTATTCCGATAACAACAAACCTGTTGGAAAGGTAAATCGATGGACAGACGCGGATAATCTTTTTAAAGAAAAAAAATATACGGACAGTTTTGATGCTTTTTTTGAATACCTGCGGGATGATGCTGTAGAATAATGTGGTGCATGAACGGAATGAAAGCAATGGCCGGTTTCAGCTTTACCAGGGTTCGAAAATTGTTCGTGGCAGCTATGATCAGGAACATTTGCACGCCGAAGTGACGCTCGCAAAAATGCCAAGCCCAAGTGTTCCTGTGATGAGACGGCTACTGGAAATGAATTTTAATCTTTATTACAGTCGCTATGCATTGGATGGAGAGCGATTGTGCATGCGGTTCGACAGCGATATTGAAACGGCAAACCCCAATAAGTTATACTATGGATTGAAAGAACTTTCAACGAAAGCTGATAAGCAGGACGATCTGTTGGTACAGGATTTTGCGATGCTTCAGACAACCGACACGGAACATATCATTCCTATTCCAAGCGACGAAAAGGAAATCAAGTTTCAATGGTTACACAAATGGATCGACGAAACTCTTTCTTATACAAAAACGCTGGAGGCTGATAAATTCTCCGGTGGTATTGCTTACCTGTTATTGGCGCTTGCCTATCGGCTGGATTATTTAATTGTGCCCGAGGGAAAAATTTTACACGACCTTGAAAAGGTCGTCGACATTTATTTTAAGAAAGATGAACGGCAAACAACAGAGAAGAACAGGGACATGATGGTGGAATTTGAAAAATTAAGAAACCGTCCAAAAGAAGAAGTTTTTGAAGCGCTGTATCGATCGAAACACACATTTGCCATTGTTATGCCCCAGAATTATAAAACAATTGCTGATTCAATTTACAATGCCAATCAAAATATGAAATGGTATCGTGACAATAACCACCTTTCCATCGCTGCGCAAATTGCCGAATATGGAATTGCGTATTGTCAATATTCATACAGTTTGCCAAGACCGGTTACTGAATTTTTTCAATTGTTTATGATGGTCAATCATAATGAATATTTTAAAGCGCTTGGTTTTAATAACGAATATTACAAGGCTGAAACAAAACAATTTGATGCAGATAAAATAGCGGACAGAATTAAGGATATCATAAATACATGGAAGGCAAAATACCCCAACCTGAAAATGAAAATGGAAAATATAAGGTATGATAGCCTGGTAAGCTTCAATGTTTCTTTTACCACCGAAATTGAATACCTGAACCTTGAGACCAAATAAAAGAATGGATGTACAACAGATCATAGAAAGCTTTCAACCTGCCATTATCCAAATCGCAACACAAGGTTCAACGGGAACCGGGTTTTATGTAAAAGAGTTTGACCTGATCGTTACTAATGATCATGTAGTGAATGATAATGCGGAGGTTACCATCGCAGGAAAATTATTTCAAAAAATACTTTCAAGAGTTTGGTATACTGATCGGAAACATGACCTTGCTTTTTTAGAAGCCCCTAAAGAAATCATTTTTCCCGAGGTAAAATTAGGCAGCTATGAATCAATGAAAGATGGCGATTCGGTTGTCGCGATAGGTCATCCGTTTGGCTTAAATTATACGGCCACGCAAGGTGTCATTTCAAAAGTAGATCGAATAAGAGATGGATTAAAATTTATACAGATCGATGCTGCGATCAATCCGGGAAATAGCGGAGGACCGCTGGTGAACAATAATGGAGAGATCATTGGGGTGAACTCATTCATTATTCGGGGCGGAGATAATCTTGGCTTTGCCTTACCGGTAAATTATTTAAAAGAAGCATTGCAATTGTATCTGCCTAATAAAGGACAGCCGTCCACACGTTGTTTCAGTTGCAATTATTTGGTGACACCGTCTAATATTGATTCTCAAAAATATTGTCCAAGCTGTGGCACTGAAGTAAAGTTGCCCGTGATGCCCGGAAAAGAAACGGAACCCATTGGTGTTGCCAAAACAATAGAAGAAATTTTAAAAGACCTGGGAAAAGATGTTAAGCTGGCCCGTGAAGGACAAAACAGCTGGACGGTTAGAGAAGGATCGGCCAAGATAAAGATCAATTATAACCCGGAAAACTATTTCATTGCAGGTGATGCTTACCTGTGTCAATTGCCTGCTGATGCGACAAAAATAAAACCGCTTTACCAATATTTGTTGCAGGAGAATTATCACATGAATGGTCTCGTGCTGAGTTGTGTCAAACAAAATATTGTTCTCTCATCGGTGGTATATGATCTTGACATGACAAAAGAAAGCGGCATCGAAACTTTTCAGCATCTTTTTAAAAAGGCTGATGAGTATGATGATCATTTAAAGAAAGAATTTAGTTGCCTGGGCAGGCTTGAAGAAATATGACTGAGCCAAGTCATTACATCCATTATAACATTTTCCTATTTTCACGTTTTTGCATTTCACCCATATAACTATATTCGCTTATGTTTAATTTGATTTTGTTTGGTCCTCCGGGGAGCGGAAAAGGAACACAATCGGAAAAGCTTGTTGAGAAATACGGACTTATTCATTTGTCAACCGGGAATCTTTTGCGTGAAGAAATAACTAACAGAACGCCGCTTGGTCTTGAGGCAAAAAACTTTATTGATAAAGGACAACTGGTTCCCGATGAAGTTGTCGTCGGCATGATCGGATCTTCCCTGGATCATCATAAAAATGCTTCTGGTTTTTTATTCGATGGATTTCCCCGCACCTCTGCGCAGGCGAACGCACTGGACGATCTGCTTTCAAAAAAGAATACAGAAATTACTTTAGTTCTTGCGCTTGATGTAACCGAAGAAGAATTGGTAAAAAGACTGTTGAATCGCGGCAAAACTTCCGGGCGCAGCGATGACACAAACGAGACGGTGATACATCAGCGGTTTGCCGTATATAAAAATGAAACGGCACCTATTGCCGAACATTATAAAGAGCTAAAAAAATTTCAAACAGTAAAAGGTGAAGGAACTGTAGACGAAATATTTAATTCGATTTGTGAGGCGGTAGATAAACACAGGAAGAAATAATATTCGTTGACATCTCTCAGGATTCTTCAATCAATTTTTTAAGATTATTTAGCCCCTTTTCAAATTGGTGATTCAGGTTTTTATTGATAAGAGGTCCCATCAGTCTTGCCATTGGCCAGGGAAGATCGCCTGAATTATGCCAGGTAACGCTGGTTTCCCGGTCGTTGTGTTTTTCGAACGACCAATCGTCCTTTGCATGGCTTTTCCACGGTTTTAAAAATTCGAGATCAAAAAGAATGTGCGTGTCATCGATGCTGTTTATGGTCAGGCTGCCCATTCCTATTTTTTTACCGTGCCATGAATATTTATGGCCAATACTTTTCGGGCTGCCGGTAATAACCTTACTTGCTGCCGGATCCATCTGTTGCCAGGGATTCCAACTAGCATAATTATTCAGATCACCAACCTTGTTCATTACATCCGCCACGGGCTTATTGATTATGGCAACTTTTTTGACCTTATACCTCGAAGGCAAAAAGGCTGCCAGCAGTAAAACACCTGCAACAAGCGCAAGAAAAAGTAGAACAAAAGTCACGGCAGGAATCGGGCCGATGAAAATTAAAGAATACAATTTTGCAGTGTAAACCATTTTCAAAGTTCAAAGGAAAGATAATAATCTTTAATAAAGAAGCCTCCAAAGATTTGGAGGCGTTCACAATATTTTTATAATCTCTTTAATCCTGTAAATCCAGGGTTTCTTCATTCAGCTTCAGCTACCACTTCCTTCACTTCAGGTATCATTCTTTTCATCATTCCTTCAATACCCGCTTTTAGCGTGATCATTGATGAAGGACAACCGCTACAGCTTCCCTGCAGCATGAGATTTACAATTCCTTCATCATAGCTTTTGAATTGAATAGCACCACCGTCCATTTCCACTGCCGGGCGAACATAATTATCAAGAAGCTCTTTGATTCTTTTTACCACATCACTTTCATTCAGCTCAATCTCCTCCGTGTTTGCCGGTTGCATGGCGGCTACTTCCTCTTCATTCACTATTGACTTTCCTTCTTCAAGATATTGTTTTAGAAATTCACGAACAGAAGGAATCACATCACTCCATTCGGTGTCTGGTATTTTTGTAAGAGTAACAAAGTTGCTGGCGATAAAGACCGCTTTTATAAATGGAAATCCAAACAACTCAGAGGCCAGCGGTGAGGGACCCGCCAATTCAGCATCAGGAAAATCGATGCTCTTACCGGGGTATAAAAGCTTATTGGCAACAAACTTCATTGTTTCCGGGTTAGGCGTCATTTCCGTGTAAATGCTGATAATCGGGTTGCCTGTTTTAATCATGTTTTTCGTTTTAATGCGTTCTGCAAAAATAACAATAAACGGGCACCAAAGGTTTACGAGGAAAGGAAAACAAATCTTTTAACTTTCCTACAGGAGGCCAGGTCTGTCAGGAGTATTTGCTTTAATATTTAAAGGAGTTACCAAAGTATTTATAGGTAAATCCGTTTATTTGTAAAAAGACTTTTGTGAAAAAAATTTACTACCTCCAAAATTGTACGACATCACAGGCCATTATTAAAGAAGCCGGTATTGACAAGAAAGGTTTTGAGATGCAGGATATAAAATTTGAGAAAATCACTCCGGCCCAGCTCGATAAGATGAAAGAAATGATTGGAAGTTATGGGGCTTTGTTCAGCCGGAGAGCCTTGAAATATAAAGAGCTGGGATTGAATGACAAAAAACTAACGGAAAACGATTACAGGAAATACATTCTTGAGGAATATACTTTTTTAAAAAGACCGGTAGTAATAGTTAATGATAAAATTTTTGCGGGAAGCGGGAAAAAGACGGTAGAAGTATTAAAGAAGGAGTTGAAGTAATATACAACCGAAACAATGAGCTAAAAGTTGACGGGCAACCTCGCTTCTGTATTTTCCCAGGCCATTACCAGGTCGGCGCCATTGGTAATAGGTTGAAAAACCATAGTGAAGTATTCAAGATCAGCCGGGGCTTTTTGAACCGGTATATTAAAATGCATGAGGTCTTTGGTTGAATCAATTTTCAAACCCCATGTATAAATATCGTTGTTCAATATAACCGTCCATTTATCTTTATAAGGAATACAGTAAATAATATATCTCCCGGCATTTACTTTTTTATCCTGGATAGTTACATTCCGAAAAAATTCAATTTCAGAAGCTTCGTTAGCTCCCAAACGCCAGGGAGCTCCATACTTAAGTAGGCTGCCGAAAATTACACGGCCTTGTCTATGCGGTCGGCTATAAATTACCCTCATTATCGGGGGGGTGGAAATATTATGAGTCATTTTTTTCAATGAATAGTTCACGGGAAAATAACTCATATCCATCGGCGAAATGTCAACGACAGCATATGGATTGGGAGCCGGTTGATTAACGATGGCTGTATCCAATCTTTTTGTTTGCTCTGATGAACTTTCATTTTCTTTTCCCATGCAGGAGAAAAGAGAAAAAGCCAAAACTATGCAGACCGCTTTTATCATTTACATTATTTTAAATCAATAGGCAAACGAACTCGTACAGTATCCCAGGCAATTACAAGGTTACAACCATTGTCTGTTTTTTCAAAAGCCATGCCCAACGCTTCCAGTGGTTCATTTAACTTTTCTACCGGAACGGTTACTCTTACAACGTCTTTTTGTTGATCATATTTAAAAGCTCCCCAGGTATCTGCGTCTTTGTTTACAATAATTGTCCAGTTGCTGTCAGTAGGAATGGCATATAAAGTGTACCGGCCTTTATCTATTTTCTTTTCTCCTATCTTAACATCTCTGTATAGTTCCAACTCGGTGGCTTCATTTGCGCCCATACGCCAAACCTTTCCATATTCAACAAGGTCGCCAAAAATAGCACGTCCGTTCTTCTGAGGCCGGCTATAGATCACTCTTGCTATTGCTGCTCCGTTTGTTTTATCCTCTATTTTTAATACGGGATAGTTATTTGGGTAATAGGCCATATCCATCGGCGATTTGTCCAGCGGAGGCAGGCTATCATCATTTTGCGCCCTGCAAAACAATACAGAAAAGAATAAAATGATACAAAACCAGAGTTGTTTCATACGGTTAACCTTTAAAGAGCAAAAATAATTGTTTGGGGTTGCATGAAAAAGTTACAAAAGAAATCAGTTGGCTGCTTACTGGTTGGTTATCTCTTTATACATGGTTTCAGCAAAGTATTTTACATCGGGAAAAAAAGATTGGTAGCAGGCTTGCAGGGTTTTGTAGTTTCCTTCGAACAGAAATGCCGCTGTTTTACTTTCTTCAAGGTAACGGGCTCTTCTAACAACACCACCAAAACTTAACTCAGTTCCCTCCAGGCTACGATAGTTCAAAAGCCAGTTCTGCGATTTCATGTAAGGAAACATACGGGCAAATCGTTCAGGGAAATAATTTACAAACAAATCAAGCTTATTGTAAACATCTTTTGAAAAATTCGCCAACTTGTTTTCTGCAAACTCGGTAGTATCTGTGGCTAAAAAATGATCATACACAATATCCACAAATGCGCCACTGTACAGGCGATAATAAGGCCGGAAAATTTCTTTTGCCATTTTTGTGGCCCCATGACTATCGGTGAATGTATCAATAGCACGATGAAGCGTAATTCCTTTTTGAATATTCTCCGGGTAAATAAATTTATTTTTTCCTTTTACAAAGTCGCTGATCATATTGCCTACCAGGATTTCTTTGTGACCAAAAGAAAGATATGCGTGGGCAAGATAATTCATGATCGATTACCTGTTTGGCAAAATGAAATTTACAATGGATGTTACAAATTCTTTCAACAATGGGAAATTTGGGTCAGAATATGCTTTGATATTATCGTTCCGCTGATCAGAATCGACTTCTTTGAGTACATGATTCATGTTATTGATGATAAAAAGCTTTGAATTTTTTTGCGCTTCATGAAGATTTTTGGCATCAGTTACTTTTACCTGTAAGTCTTTTGCCCCCTGTAGTATAAGAACAGGACAGTTTAAATGACTAATTAATTTTTTGGGATCTAATTTCAACCATGATTTCATATAGGGTTGAACCGATGGCCTGAGAAGGCTTGCTAAAGACGGATCGATGGACGATACTGAAAATCCGTTTTCGAGAGAATCAATATCACTGTCAAACTTTGTTTTTAAATCAGGTGTTAATTGATTCGAAAGCTGTTCTTTTAGAATGTCCCCTGCTTTTCGTCCTGCGCCTGCTATGCTGATGAAGCCTTTTGGTCTGACCTTTTCAGCAACCATCATCCCGATGAGTGAACCTTCACTATGACCCGCAACGTAAATATTGCTAAAACCTTGTTTCTTTAACCAGTTGTACATCGCCTCGGCATCATCAACAATATCGTTGATGGTTATATCTTCTTCTTTCATGATCGTATCCGGCTTACTTTTTCCAACGCCTCTTTTATCATAACGCAATGAAGCGATGCCATACTCTGCCAGGCTATCTGCCAACTGCAAAAGACTATTGTTTTTTCCGGGCAACAATATACTATTTCCATCCCTGTCAGTAGGACCGGAACCTGCGATAATCAGTACAACAGGAGAGTTTTGATTGCTGCTGAAGGGCTGAAAAAGCGATCCCGAAAGCGTCACTCCATTTGCTTTGACAGCTACGGCTACATTTTTATAATTCTGAGACGAATTTGAAATTTGCTCCGGAATGGTTTGATCCTTTTTATGCAAGACAAGTGGTATTGAAACACCCTGCACAAAGGTTCCTTCAATCGTCGAATCATTAATTAACTTACCCGAGTAGCTGGCGTGTAGTTTTTTTATTTCAAAACCAAATTGATTTCCGCTTCACAGTGGTTGAATCGGCTGCAATTCCAAACGCAGACTGATCAGGACTATCTAAAGCAGACGAAAGGATGCCATCAGCTTCTTTTGTGACATGAATTACGATTCTTAGTTCCTGGCTAACCTTTAATGTTCCTTCCCATGTGCCGACAAACGCTGAATTATCCTGCGAAAAAATTTTTGCGGGACTGATGAAGCAAGCAAGAATAAAAAGAAAAGATATTTTTTGCACGAAAAATAATTTTATTGATTCATTGATTTTTGTTCCTTGTAAAGGCGATATGAATAAACTGCAGGAATGATGGTAATCGTGAGCATAACCACAAAAAAGACGATAATAGATACAGCAGGGGGAAGCAAGAAACATACAACTGCGAGAAACAACCCGCCGCTAAACCAAAGCTTGCCTGCAAGCAAATGTGTTTTCCTCCAGTTTTCTTCATTTTCGAGGGTCCATGGCAGACGGAAGCCAGCAAAATAATTTGGTTTGATCGTATGCATATAATTACCGATAAAAGCAAATAACAAACCAACAGCGGCGAGGAAAAAACCCGCGTTGAATTTCACACTGCCATGATCGCCCGTATATATGATAAAACAAAGTACTGCCGATAGAAAGATCGAGACGGCAAAACCAATTCTAACCAACCGGTTCTTATTTTCCGCTGCGTATTTTTTGGGATCAATGCGATAGATATTTGTAAGGATCAAAAAAACCACGGCATTCGTCACAATTAAAATAATAGTAGTGATTATTAATTCATGTTTGCTTCCGAAACGGTCCGCATTTCCCTTCCAGTCAAAATGCATGGCAATTTTTTCAGGAAGATGTTTCCAAACAATTGCGAGGTAAATACCGGGTAGTATAATAATTGGCCAGACAATTCTTTTTAAAAACTTATCCATAAAAAACTATTTCTTTTTCGTTTTGAATTGGAGAAACCATTTTAAGATTTCATCTACAACTGTTGTGTTTAAAGAATAATAAACATACTGACCCTCTTTCTCTGCGATCACCAACTTTGCCTGCTTCAGTAAATCAAGGTGGTGTGAAATGCTCGGAAAAGAAATATGAAATTTATCCGCAATTTCGCCTGCCGTCATATCCCTTTGTTGAAGCAGTTCCAGAATAGCTCTCCGGGTTGGATCATTCAGCGCTTTAAATATTACATTCATATCTCTATTTCGATAGTTGTATATTTAGACAAATATCTAATTAATATTTTTCTTTTCCAAACTTCGAAAATATTTTTTTTGAAGTTTTTGTTTCAAATCCGCACACAGCTGATATGAATGGTATTTAAAAATGGCAAGCGGTATCTTCTGGCAGCGTCTGTTAACGGCAATTAACAGAGAATGCCGTTAGTCATAAATCAGTTGTACAAGGGTGTAACCTAAAATACATTTGTGCCGTCATACTTATCAAACAAACAAATTCAACATAAAACCAAAAAAATTTGAACGATTATGAAAAAGATTATGATGATGCTGGCTCTTGTGCTTTTAGTTAGTACAACATTCGCTTACACGGGTGAAGAAGCAGTAAACAAAAAAGCATTGAATTCTTTTAAATCAGAGTTCGCCGGCGCAACCGACGCAGCCTGGACAGCAGGAAGCAATTACTATAAAGTGTCTTTCACAATGAACTCGCAAAAATTGTTTGCCTTTTATAATACGGACGGAGAATTTATGGCCGTTACACGCTACATTTCTTCCTTTCAACTGCCGCTCACTTTACAGAGCAGTTTAAAGAAATCCTATGATGATTACTGGATTAGTGACCTGTTTGAAATGGCAGCCAATGATGAAACAGGTTACTATGTGACTCTTGAAAACGCCGACACTACGATTATTTTAAGATCAATAGACGGAAGTGATTGGTCAACGTATAAAAAAAGCAAAAAAGCATAAGCAGTCAGCAAGTTAGTTTTGGTGTGTGGTAAAAACAACCCCGCTCTCCTTCTTTGGAAGCGGGGTTTTCTCTTTCAAAATATTTAGAAAAAAGAGAATGATTGTAAACAAATGTATTCTTATTGTTTGATTCGTTAATTGTATTAACAACGAACTCCGCCAATCCTAATTTACTTGTCCCAGGTTGTAACATAAAATACTTTTGATGCGTCAAACAATTAAATCAAAAATTATTAATCATTAAACCAAAAGCCATGAAAAAGTTTATCATCGCATTTGTATCGATTATCACAGTGTTAACTTCAACTGCATTTGCAGGAACAAATGAAGGAACGAACCCCGCACTCGCTACATTTCAGAATGAATTTAAAGGAGCCGTTGATGTGAGATGGACAGAAAGCAAAAATGTAATCTCTGCAAGTTTTGTTTTGGGTAATAGCCGCGCAATCGCTTATTTCAATTATGACGGAGAGTTGCTGTACACGGCAAGAAATGTTTTATTCAACCAGCTCCCTCTTGTTGTCATTACAGAAATTAACAAGCGTTTCGGTTCAAATCCTGTATATGATATAATAGAATATACCACAGGCTCGGAAACGTTTTACACAATGAGAACAGAAACGACAACAAAGAAATTAAAATTGAGGGTATCGGCTAATGGCGATATTTCAGTAGAGAAGAAAGAAAAAAAATAGGCAGCAGTTTTTCAAAGCATACAGGTGAGTCCCCCGAACTATCGGGGGACTTTAATTTTTCAAATGACTTACTTTTGCCTGCCTGCTGGTAGGCGGGCGCCCAAATAATTTTTCTATGAATAGAGGACCCGTTTCGCAATTTATCGAACATCATTATCGGCATTTTAATGCAGCCGCATTGGTAGATGCGGCAAAAGGTTACGAAAAGCATTTGTCCGAAGGAGGAAAAATGATGGTAACGCTGGCTGGCGCCATGAGCACAGCAGAACTTGGAATATCACTGGCAGAAATGATCAGGCAGGGAAAAGTTGATATCATCAGTTGCACCGGCGCAAACCTTGAAGAGGATATCATGAATTTGGTAGCGCATAGTCATTACAAAAGAGTTACTCATTATCGCGATCTTACTCCTCAACAGGAATGGGAATTGCTTGAACAGGGATTGAATCGTGTTACCGATACCTGCATTCCCGAAGAAGAAGCATTCAGGAAAATACAGCACAATGTTGTAAGGTTGTGGAAAGATGCGGATGCTAAAAACGAAAGTTATTTTCCTCATGAATTTATGTACAAGCTTTTGCAGAGTAAGGTTATGGAGAAAGATTATGAAATAGATCCGAAAGATAGTTGGATGATCGCCGCTGCAGAAAAAAATTTACCTATCGTAGTCGGAGGATGGGAAGACAGCACCATGGGAAATATTTTTTCATCGTATATCATTAAGGGTGAAATGAAGCCAACGACAATGAAAAGCGGTATTGAATACATGGTGTGGCTGGCTGATTGGTACAGAAAAAATTCTTCAGGAAAAGGAGTAGGTTTCTTCCAGATTGGTGGCGGCATTGCGGGCGATTTTCCAATTTGTGTGGTACCCATGATGTACCAGGATCTTGAATGGCATGATGTTCCGTTCTGGAGCTACTTCTGCCAGATGAGTGATTCAACAACTTCATACGGTTCCTATTCAGGTGCCGTGCCTAATGAAAAAATTACCTGGGGAAAACTTGATATCAACACTCCAAAATATATTGTAGAAAGTGATGCTACTATTTGCGCTCCGTTGATTTTTGCATGGGTGTTAGGTTGGTAACTAAATAAACTGTAAAACAAAAACCCCGCAAATTCAGTTGCGGGGTTAAAAATTAATCTTAGTTAAAATTGGCTTACTCCGCCAAAGATTAGCTTTATTGAAAGTTTTTTTCTTGGTTTAACCCTGCCCTCGCGAACATAAAACCTGTGATGTTTGTACCATTCATTTTTCCTGTTTTTGTAATACCTATCATCTCTGTCACGATTTCCTCTATGATAATCGCCAAAATTTTTATCATGTTTTCTTTTTTCCCATGAGTGATCAAATGGAGTTGTATAACCATATTTGTTATTCTTGTCATCTGAGTGACGCTTTTGTGCGAAACCTGCAGTGCTTAAAAGTGCAAGAGCAAAAATCAGCGTAAAAATTTTTTTCATAGTTGTAAATTTTAAAGTTGAATAAATATATGTGTAAGACGGCCGGATATCTTGTTCGATTAAAAACAAAATGTTAAGGAAATGCGAGTAACAGTTTGTAAGATTCAGTCGAAGACCCTTTCATCAATTTATTGTTCACAACTCAAAACCTTTCCGTATTTTGTCTGAATAAATCATCAGTATGCTTTTTAAAATTGGCTTGAAGAAAATGGTCTTCGTAACCGTAATTCAATTTGCAGTTATCATCCTGTTCGCACAACCCGGTGTTCCTTTCACCAAATGGACAAAAGACGGCAATGCATATTACCAGGTAGATAAAGGGCAGATCATTAAAATAGAACTGCCTTCGGAAAAAAGAGATACTCTTATTTCTAAGCAACAATTGATGACAAAAGATGGGAAAGAAATTGCACCCCGAAGCTTTCAATTATCATCCGATGGAACTAAAGCATTAATATATACAAATGCAAAAAGAGTCTGGCGTTATCCCACACGGGGCGACTATTGGTTGCTTACCTTTTCTACCGGTGAATTAAAACAGCTTGGAAAAGGAAGACCGGAATCTTCCCTGCAGTTTGCAAAGTTTTCTCCCGATGGAAATAAAGTAGCATATGTAAGTGAACATAATGTTTATGTAGAAGATCTTGCAACAGGAGAAATTAAAAAGCTGACAGATGATGAAGGAACAAAAAAATTAATCAATGGAACATTTGATTGGGTGTATGAAGAAGAATTTTTCTGTCGCGATGGGTTTCGATGGAGCCCTGACGGAAAAACAATTGCCTATTGGCAGATCGATGCCAATAAGATCCGGGATTACCACATGTTGAATACAACTGATTCTGTGTATAGCCGCGTGGTTCCGGTTGAATATCCCAAAGTCGGCGAACCGCCATCACCGGCACGGATTGGCGTAGTAGCTGTTAGTTCGGGCAAAACAACATGGATGAAAGTTCCGGGTGATCCTGCGGAACATTATATCATCAGGATGGAATGGTCAGAGCCGAATGAGATCATCTTACAGCAATTAAATCGAAAGCAAGATTCAAGTAACATTATACTGTGCAATTCAGCAACCGGTGATACAAAAACTATTTTTTCTGAAACAGACAGTGCCTGGGTAGCTACATTGAATGAGTGGAGAAATGACGTAACGGGTTGGGATTGGATCGCATCTGGGAAAGAATTTATCTGGTTCAGTGAAAAAGATGGCTGGAGACATTTGTATCGCATCAGCCATGATGGGACGAAAGAAATAAAAATTACCAATGGCGATTATGATGTGATCGATCTGCTGAATGTGGATGAAAAAAATGGGTACGTTTATTTTTATGCCTCGCCAGTAAATGCAACAAAACAATTTTTGTACAAAACGAAATTGGATGGTAAAGGAAAACTGGAAAGAGTTTCACCGGAAGGTGAAGAGGGAACACATTATTATGATATTTCTCCCAACAGCAAATTTGCGAGGCATAGCTTTTCCAATTATTATACTCCGCCGATGACAGAATGGGTTACGCTTCCTGCACATAAGTCATTTAATCCGGCGGATGATATAAGAAAAAAAATAAACCCTGGAGAAAAAGCAAAGAGCAATATTTCATTCTTTAAAACAACTACCGAAGAAGGGGTGACAATGGACGGCTGGGTAGTAAGGCCCAAAAATTTTGACAGTACAAAAAAGTACCCTGTAGTTTTTTATGTATATGGTGAACCCGCAGCTACTACAGTAAATGATCAATATGGTGCTCAATCGAATTTTTTATATAAAGGTGATATGGCAGCGGATGGTTATGTACAGGTTTCACTTGATAATCGCGGTACGCCGGCTCCAAAAGGGAGAGCATGGAGGAAAGCAATTTATAAAAACATAGGCCAGCTAAATATCCGCGACCAGGCCCTGGGAGCAAAAGAAGTATTGAAATGGAATTTCATTGATACAAGCCGTGTGGCAGTATGGGGATGGAGTGGAGGCGGTTCTTCTACTCTGAATTTGATGTTTCAATATCCCGATGAATACAAAACGGGTATTTCCATAGCCCCTGTTACTAGTTCGTTACTTTATGATAATGTGTATACAGAGCGATACATGGGGCTACCACAGGAAGATATAGAACCATATAAAAAAGGTGCAGCGCTTACTTATGTAAAAAACCTGGAGGGAAATTTATTATTTGTTCATGGCACGGGCGATGATAATGTGCATTATCAGAATACTGAAATGCTCATCAATGAGTTGGTGAAATATGGAAAGATGTTCCAGATGATGAGTTATCCGAATCGCACCCATAGTTTAAGTGAAGGTGAAGGAACCCGCCAGCATTTGTCAATGTTGTACACAAAATACCTCAGGGATAATTGCCCTCCTGGTGGCAGAACTGAAGAACAAATAAAAGCAATGGATCAGAAAAAAGCTTTTTGATAAGTTATTTATCTCAACTTTTTATTTTTCAAATCCTGCATTACCAGTCGCTTTACTGCCGGATGTATTAAGATTCCAGCCCGTAACCAAAACGTACGGATTTCCATTTCCGGCGTCCTTATTTTCATAACTGCATTCGATGGTCCTGCTTTCACCGGGAGCGAGGGAAATATAGTTGTCAGAAAAAATTACGGGCAGAATGTCATCTGCATTTTTTTCTTTCAATACCCTTACATGAACAAAGAAAGCTACGGCTTTACCGGTATTAGTGATCCTGATTGTATGTATAGTTTCGTTTTCCTTTTTTGTAGTTGTATGGCTTACATCCAGTGTAGCGGATGGCATACCATTCAGTGCAGTGATAATCAGTGAATCCTGATTCAGGAGTATAATACCACTTTGAGTTTTTCCATTCCAGTTCATCCGGTTTTTGAGAAAGCCAGTACCAGTTAATACTTTTTGTTTCTTGTTTTGAATCTTTCAAACTGAGGCGTAAAAAATAAACATTGGATAAACCTTCTATTTGCGGGATATCGAAACATTTCTTTATGCCATCGGGATCCACATCTGTTGTTATTGTTTTTGAATATTTCAATGTTCCGTCAAGATTGTATACATCAGCTTTGACTGTGAGACCAGTATATTTTTCAAGAAAAGAATTAATAATGTCAACATCATTTGATTTGTATGAATACATAACATGCAATGGCTCCATCGATTTTTTCATGCCGAAATATGTACCCGCCGGATACAAATAATAATCGTAAGTGTGCCAGATCAAACTTGGCCATGGGTTGCAGAGCATCCATTGTACCACACCGGTGGCCGTGTTATATTTATCAAGGCCGTAAGCTTCCATCATGGCGCGGTTGCCTTCATAATTCTGCAACTGTGCTTTTGCTATATAATCCTGTATAGTTGACGGCTGGCCATAACGCTGAAATAATGCGGTGTCAAATATGTTTGTATTACCGAACTGCATAGTGCCGCAGTGGTAAAGCCAGTCGCTGTTGGAATACCATAGCGAATCTTTGGGAATAAATTTTACCAGGCTTTCATAAGGAGGAATCGCAGGTCCGGGAGAAATTTCTGTAGCAAAACTCCATGAACCACCATGTTTGTTTGAATCGGTTTCCCAATAGATAGGAGGCACCCAATCATAAGGGCCATTCATTTTTACACCGCTGTAGCCTGATACTTTTGATTTACTTGCATCGGCGGTTGAAATGGTTGGATTCGGCCACTTTAAATAATTTTCAATAGCTAAATAATCTCTTTCAACAGATGTATCTCTCGGGGGCATATCACTTCCGTTCAACCAGACCATAATGCAGGCTTTGTTTCGCAGCCAGTACATTACGCTGCTGTCTGATGCCATGGCAACTTTTCTTTCGGCAGCATCCCAGTTCTCAGGGTATTGCCAGGCACCGCAACACATCCACCCTGTCATTACAAGCAAACCATTTTTATCGCAGAGATCGTAAAAATTATCGTCCTCTAATTTTCCTTCTGAACGAACAATATTCATGTTCATATCACGAACCAGTTTTATTTCCTGCTGTTCTCTTTTTTAAAGAATGGCGCTGAAATATATCGGGCGACCAGGCCGCACCGCGCAGCATAATTGGTTTTCCATTTATGATAAATTCTCTCGAAGCATTATTGATAAATTTTGATTCGACCTGGCGAATACCAAAGTTTTCAGAAATCGTGTTGCTTACTTACCTCCCTTACACTGAAAGTTCGATCCTGTTTAGTTCGGTTTTCCATATTGCCAGGGCCACCAGATTTTCGGATTTTTTATGTTGAATTGAGAGTAAGTCTTCGGAGAAAAGGTTACCTGATTTGTTTCATTTGGCATCAGGTGAACTTTTTTCTCAAACCCGAATATTGTTGTTTATTTTTCCCTTTACACGGCATCTTTTTCTTTATCCGTATAATTGACGCTTCTGCATCTACTGTCAGATGTGCAACAGCCAGTTGAAGGCAGATCAAATTTTGTTGTTACAAGCGGATACCTTACCCCTACTTCATTAAGTTTAAATTTCAACATCATTTACAATTCCTCCATTATAATCCGGAGGATAATGTATCCAGTCGGCATAGTCTATTGCAAAGTCCCCGTCTCTTCTGTTTGGGGTGAAGGGACGCAATGATTTCAAATGCCAATACATTTTCACCGGTATAGTTGATTTGCTTTGTTACATCTAGTTCAATAATTCTGAAAGGGCCTTTTATGTAAGTGAATCTGCGATCAATATTCCGTTCAGCCAAACGTTTGCTTTATAGTTAATGCCATGTAATTTCAGAATGACTGTTTTATCTTTTTCTGCAGCGGGCAAGACAAATTCTTTTCTATACCACCAAGGATGATCCATTCTTTCATCGGCAAGTTTTTCAAAATTTTTTCCGTAGAAAGGATCGAAATTATATTCATGATTAGCAAGCAAGCCGGCAATAATTGTTGAAGGCACAGTTATTTTGATACCAATCCTTTACCGGAAAATCTTTTTTTGATACCTGATCACCTGTTGCTTTATCGGTGAGAGATGATTGCATTCTCCAATCATCATGCAATATCATTTGAAAATTTTCTGTCCTGCTTTGACTGAATAAATTGTGAAAGCAAATATAAGAAAAAAAGAAAAAGATATTTTTTCATATACTGCTTTGTTTATTATAAATAAATTTATTTCACAGCATCATAATACAAAGCCGCCGCGCCTAATATTCCACTATTTTGCAATTCTGAGATTTCAATTTTAAGACGCTCTGCACTTTTTGTGAACAGGCATGTCCTGATCCTCTCCCACATGTCTCCCGGAAATAATCATAAGCCAAACGCACAGAACCGCCGAGGATAATCAATTCCGGATCGTAAGTATATATTACCATTTTGATAGCGTTGCCCAAATGTGTTCCCAGTTCTTTATATAGCTCCAGCGAACGGGCATCACCTTTTTTTGCTTTTTTAAAAACCTCCTCTCCGTCTAGCCCATACACGTTCTTAAAAAATGATCCGCTGCAATAATATTCATAAACATTATCGAGGTAATCCACACAGCCAAATTCGCCGGCACCGCAATTTTTACCGGGGTATAATTTATTATTAATAACAACGCCACCACCAACACCTGTCCCGAGAGTTAAGCCAACCATCGAATCATATCCTTTTCCTTTTCCAAAATAATGTTCGCCTAATGCAAAACAATTTGCATCGTTATTTACATACACAGGAATATGATAACGATCTTCCATCAATTTTTTTAAATGCACTTCTTTCCATGAAGGGATCCAAACCACATCATATACTATTCCTTCGTCAACATCAACCACGCTTGGCACTCCGATACCGATCGCGGCGATTTTATCATTGATCAATTTGTCAGTCAATGTAAAGACATCTTCTAAAACTTCCTGTTCTGTACCATTGCTTCTTATTCGCTGAGAAAGTATTTCTGAAATAGTATTTTCGCTTACACAGGCACCGCGGATATTTGTCGCTCCAAGATCAATTCCGATAACAGTCTCTTTATTCATTTTGTTAGACCATTTCTTTTTTATCAAAGATCGTTTTGTTTTTAATGATGGGTTTTGCCCAAAAACCGATACTCAGAATATAGGCCATTGTAATATATAAAAAGAACATTCCAGCTACGCAACCCAAACGATCACCCAGCCAACCAATGATCAATGGAACAATGGCCCCTCCGATAATTCCTGTGACCATAATTCCCGAAAAAGAACCATGATGTTCACTTACAGAATTAAGTGCTAATGAGAAGATGATCGGGTACATTACCGAAGCGAAAAAACCAATCCATGGAAATGCTATCACGGAAATTTTTGCTGAACCGAACAAAGCAGCACTTAAACAAGCCAGGGCAAGGATCGTAAAGATGATCAACACATACCGGCTGTCCATTATTTTTAATAAGAGTAAACCAAGAACTCCTCCTGCCGTCATCAAGCCCCAGAAATATGCTACAGCATTGGCTCCAGTGGTTTGCGGATCATATCCATGATACGTTGAAAGAAATTGCGACATCCAGTTAGCTGTTCCCTGCTCAGTTCCTACATAGCAGATCATTCCTATAAAAAATAATACCACTACCCTTTTTTTAAACAGTTTGATATGTGTTTCGAGCGGACCAGCTTTTTCTTCGCTTGTTAATTCAACTTTCGGGAATTTTGATACAGCAACAACAATGATCATTATGATACAAATGACAGTGAACAGCCAATAAAGCGATATCCATGGTAAATTGGCCGGAACAAGTGAACGAAAAACTGAAAGAGATTTATTGTTGGTATCTTTTAAATTTAAAACCATGTATGAATAAACAAGCGGACTCAGGAATGAAGCTCCCCCGAAAATCAACTGTGCAAGAACAGAATTGAAGGCGTAATGTTCTTCGCCACCGGCGGTTCGTAATAAAGGATTAATAACAACCTGCAACATAGCAAAGCCGCAACCGATAATAAAAAGAGAAAGAACAGCGGTAAGATAATTTGGAAAAAATGCCAAGAGCAATGAACCAATAAAAGCAATGATGAATGCAACTACCATCATTTTTTTCTCATTGTATTTTTCAATGAGCATTCCTGAGGGAATTGACATTACTCCATAAGCGATAAAAAATGCAAAAGGTAATAAGGCTACGAGGGTAAGGCTCAGATTAAAGCCGCTGATCATGTCCGGAACTAAGGGCCCTAAAACATTTGTGATAAATGAGATGACAAAGAACGTTAGCATGATGAGTGCTACGATGTAGTAGTTGCGTTTCATAAGCAATAAATGGCAAGTAAATTAGTAACACAAGTTAAAAGAAACGTTTTTAAACTGTCATATTATTTTAATTTTTAGCTTTCATTCCAATCAGTTTGCTAACTTAGTCGTTATAATCTTTCTCAATTTTACGATTGCATTTTACTTCATCAAACAAATTTTACCATATGAATAAAAGAATCATTGCGCTAGTTATTATTGTTTCCTGCATTTTTAATCTGAACATTTCCGCACAGCAAAATATGCTTACAGCAAAGGAAAAAGAAGATGGCTGGCAATTGCTTTTTGATGGAAAAAATCTGAACGGCTGGCATTCTTACATGGAAGAAAAGCCGGGCAAAGCATGGCAGGTTCAAAACGGGATGATATTTCTTAACAAGAACAGTAAAAGCGTATCCAAAGACTTTGCAGACCTGGTTACGAGTGACGAATTTGAAAATTTTGATTTTAAAGTAGAATGGAAGATGGAACCTTGCGCTAACAGCGGTGTAATGTTTTATGTGCATGAGTCGCCTGAGTTTAAAGACACGTATGAATCTGGCCCGGAAATGCAGATCGCTGACCTTGCATGTAATGATGATGGCCGTATATTAAAATGCCGGGCCGGTGATCTGTACGATTTGGTTCCCTGTGATACCGAGTGGGTGAATGCCGCGCCGAAATGGAATCGCTATGAGATTATTTCAAACAACGGGCATCTTACGCTTATTCAAAACGGTCATGTAGTTTCACAAACAAATCTTTGGGATGATCAATGGCGTGACATGATCAAGAACAGCAAGTTTGTGGAATGGCCCGGTTTCGGAACTTTTAAAAAAGGACACATTTCCTTCCAGGGTACTGAAAACGGTAAACTTTGGTATCGGAATATTAAGATCAAAAAATTGTAAACGGTGAATTGCAGCAAAAATTTCTTTTGAACACATTTCAAATTTGCCATAATGGAAAACAACGATAACAAACCTTTGGAGAAAAAAATTAGTCGCGGAGAGTTTATAAAAAATACCGCCTTGGCTACTGCCGGATTTTATATTGTACCGCGTCATGTTTTAGGAAAGGGGTATACGCCGCCGAGTGATAAACTATATATTGCCTGTGTTGGCTGCGGCGGTGAAGCGGAAAATGACATTCATCACTATGCGACAGCTCCGAAAAAAAACGCGGAAATAGCATTTCTATGCGATGTGGATGATCGTATGGCTGCACCAAGAAGAAAAGAATTTCCTAAAGCGAAATTTTATTATGACTGGCGTGAGCTTTTTGACAAAGAACAAAAAAATTTTGACGCGGTATCAGTTGCCATACCAGACCATAACCATGCGATTGTTGGGTTAAGCGCTATGAAATTGCACAAGCATTTATATCTTCAAAAGCCATTAACACATGATATTTATGAAGCAAGAATTCTCACGCAAGCTGCAGAAAAATATAAAGTGGTTACACAAATGGGCGACCAGGGTGCATCCTGTGATGGCATGCGTACTTTAAGGGAGTGGTTTGATGCCGGACTGATCGGTGATGTAGAAAAAGTTTATAACTGGACCAATCGCCCTGTGTGGCCGCAAGGTATTCCATGGCCTACTGCAAAGCCTCCTGTTCCAAAAGAATTAAAATGGGATCTGTGGCTGGGAACCGCCCCATATGTTGATTATGTAGATAACCTAGTTCCATTTAACTGGCGCGGCTGGTGGCAATTTGGTACAGGTGCATTAGGTGACATGGCTTGTCATATCATCGGACCTTCTTTTAAACTACTGGATTTGGGTTATCCAACAGAAGTTACCTGCAGTGCGACGGTTGTATATTCCGGTATTTTCAAAGAAGCCAATTATCCGGACAGCATTCCGCCATCAAGTGTGCTTCGTTATACTTTCAAATTGAAGAATGGACGTGACCTCCAGTTATATTGGATGGATGGCGGCATTGCACCAGACCGTCCGGATGAACTCGATCCTGATCTAAATATGAATGATGCATTGGCATTTGTTCCTGAAGAAAATAGTTTTGAAGGCGGGACGATATTCATAGGAACGAAAGGAAAGATTGCCTGTGGTTGGGGTGGCGCTTATCCGAAGTTGCTCCCCCTATCATTAAATAATGAAATCAATATTCCAAAAAAATATCCCCGTGTGGAAGGCGGTATGGACGGACACTGGTGGCAATGGATAGATGCCTGCATCGCAGGTTATGGCAACATGGAAGTGGATTCACCATTTGTTGGTTATGCTGGTCCACTTACAGAAACCGTATTGATGGGTAATTTGTTATTGCGCTGTTTCAATATGCGCAAAACAACGAAAAGACATGATCCTGTTTACGGCGATGTGGAAGATGTGACAACACCGGGAAGGTATATCGCTTATAAATGGGATGGAGAAAATATGCGCATCACAAATTTTGAAGCCGCTAATCAATTTGTAAAAAGAGAATACAGAAAAGGTTGGGGGGAATTGACACTCTAAAAATCAAACATGAGTAATATGTAACATGCCTCGTTCAAAACGAGGCATGTTTATTTAAATAAATCGGGGGAATTTTCTAAAATAACTAACCAGCATCTTTTAACCAGTCTACTAATTCTCCTTTTGCTTTTCCCGTTTTTTTCTGAATTTTTCCCCACATTTCCTCATCCTTTCCTTCCTCGTACTTCAGATCGTCGTCTGTTAAGTTAGCGTACTTCTGTTTCAATTTTCCTTTCCACTCATTCCAGTGGCCTTTTAATTCCATTTTATCCATAATATAAGTTTTTATACTTCTAATAACTAAAAAACTGTGCCAGAGGCAGGTTGAAAAGATTTCATTTTTTGGTAATGTTTTTGAAAAGTAACAGGTATGAAATGGAATCGGAAGAAGATCAGGGTTTTTTTAAAATCGAAAAAAGGAATAGTCATTGTTGCAGTCATCAGCGCATTAATAATCTTTCGCCTTTTTCTCCCTCTTATTGTTAGAAATTATGTAAACAAAGTGTTGAACAGGATACCGGGTTATCATGGATGGGTTAACGATATCGATATTTCTTTATACCGCGGCGCATATGTGATCAATGGATTGTTACTATATAAAAACGGAAATAAAAAGCCGATGCTTGATTTCCCGAAGACAGATATTTCTATTCAATGGGGCGCTCTTTTTCATGGGCGAATTGTAAGTGAAATAAAAATGTTTGACCCTAAATTCAATTATTACGTCAATTCAAATAAACTAAGTCCGAAGAATACTCCAAATGAAGATGACTGGACCCAGGCATTAAAAAAACTTGTTCCTATCAAGATCAATCATTTTATCGTGGAAGATGGCGAATTTCTTTATGAGGATATTGTAGAAAGTCCGGATATCAATTTGTCTTTTAAAAAAATTTATTTGAGCGCCACCAACCTGGGAAATGTAGTTGACAGGTCCAAAGCGCTGCCTTCAGATATCCAGGCTCACGCAGTTTCTTTTGGTGATGGGAATGTGAATATTAAGGCGGACATGAACTTATTGAAAAAAATCCCTGATATGGATGTGAATTTTTCGTTGCGTCATTCCAAAGTTACTGCTTTGAATGACGTATCTCGAGCGACAGCAGGTTTTGATTTTGAAAAAGGAGAGTTTGATTTCTTCAGTGAGTTTGCGATCAATGATGGTTATTTGAAAGGATATTTTAAGCCGATGTTTCATGATATAAAATTGCAGGACACGGTAGGTCAGCCTAACAGTAATATTTTTAAAAGAGTATGGGAAGGAGTGATCACCTTTTTTGGATTTGTATTGAAAAATAAACCGAAGGATTCATTCGCCACTAAAATTCCTATCGAAGGAGACTTGAATAATACACATGTAAAACTATGGGCTCTTATTACCAATATTTTTAAAAATGGATTTATCAGGCCATTTAAAAAACGAGTGGATAACGACATAAATTTTAGCGATGCAGCTAAACATAAAAAGAGCTAAGAACTATAATTAGCGCATTCAACAATGATTAATAATAACCGAGGCGTTATGATGCGATGCCCGGGGAATTTTTTTCATAACATTTCATTTTTTATACTTTGGGTAAACGGGCAATTAAACTTTTGTGCGGCACATAACATTGATAAATGAATCAGCCAATCGAGACTTTTTGTTGTCTTTCAAAAAACGCTTATGAGAAAGTTATCTTTATCCATCTTCATTGCTTCTTTATGTCTTCATGTTCATGCTCAGAAGACACCATGCACTACCGATCCCGTGTATAGACAATTTGATTTCTGGATCGGGCAGTGGGACGTATATGGAAAGAATGGTAAAAAGGCTGGTGACAGTAAAATTGATCTGATCCTCGATAGCTGTATTATTCTTGAAAACTGGACAAGCAAAAATCCATACAACGGTTTTATTTACTCCGGAAAAAGTTTTAATACTTATAATTCTGTAACCAAACAATGGCAGCAAACCTGGGTGGATAATGCGGGCGGAACAACGGAATTCCTGGAAGGGCACTACGAAAACAATAAAATGATATTTAAAACAAAACCTTTTCCCGTAAGTAATGATACGATGGCAATCCGAAGACTAACCTTCTTCGATCTTGGACCGGATAAAGTGAGGCAGTTCTCAGAAATATCGAAAGACGATGAAAAAACATGGACGACCGAATACGACTTGGAATACCGCCGTAAAAAAATGTAGTCATTCCACTCAGTATTAGCTATTGAAATCTATTCATAAAATTTTTTAAGAATTAATGAAAAAATATTTACAAGTGTTTTAATGAAACCCGGCAATGATTTTGTGTTTTTTCTAAAAACTTGTGAGTATGAAAAGAAGAGAAATTCTTATCGGTGTTTTGTTTATTATTCCAATGACGTTAGCTGCACAACAAGCAACACCGACCAATCAAAAGGACAGTTTGCTGTATAAAAATGAATTCTATCCAAGCCGGCGGGTAGTTACCTTCAGGCAAATGGACCAGCGAAAAATATATAACTGGGCAGATGGTCAACGAGGAACACCTACGGGCCGTGAAGCGGGTGAACATGTTCCTAAATGGGTAGAACTCATTGGCAGTGATTCCGCGATGGTTGTACAACGGCCGCCGAGGAATCACCACTAATTAAGATTTTTCCAAAGAATATTTTATTTTGAAAAAGGAACTAATCTTTTTTCTCTGTATATTTTTTTACTTCGGGCATTACTCTGGTTCCTATTAGTTCCATAGCATGTAATATTTTATCATGTGGCATTGCACCCATACTCATTTGAGCAAGAAATCGTGTGTGTTTAAATAGTTCGTGCTGGTAAAGTATTTTATCAATTACTTCTTGCGGACTTCCTACCAGCAATGCTCCTTTTGGACCCGTCGATGCATCAAATTGTTCTCTTGTTCCTGGCGGCCATCCACGTTCACGTCCGATTCGATCCATTACTTCTGAATAAGGAGGATAAAATTCATCTCTTGCTTGTTGTGAATCGTCAGCAATATAAGCGTGTGAATTAATGCTTAGTTGAATTTGTTTCAAATCATGGCCCTTTTTTGTATAAACATCCCGATATAATTGTACATACGGAACGAAGCGTGCAGGTAAACCACCAATTATAGCAAGTGCCATCGGCAAACCGTGATCGGCGGCACGCACTACTGATTCCGGTGTTCCACCAACTCCAATCCAGATAGGCAATTTTTTTTGATAGGGTCTTGGGTAAATGCCTCGATTTGTAACAGTCCGTGTATGATTTCCTTTCCACGAAAAAATTTCCCTTTCATTTAATTGCAAAAGCATTTCAAGTTTTTCTGAGAACAATTCATCATAATCATCCAGGTTATAACCAAATAAAGGAAACGATTCTATAAAAGATCCGCGACCAGCCATGATCTCTGCTCTTCCGCCCGACAAAAGATCTACTTCAGCAAATTGCTGAAACACTCGGACCGGATCATCTGAACTTAATACAGTAACAGCGCTTGACAGCTTTATATTTTTTGTTTTTACAGCGGCAGCGCCTAATACTACGGCGGGAGAAGAGATCAAATAATCCGGACGATGGTGTTCACCCAAGGCAAATACATCGAGACCAAGTTGATCAGCCAACGCTATTTCTTCCATTAAATTCATCATTCGCTGACGCGGACTTATCGTTTCTCTTGTAACTGGATGAGTGCCGATATCTGCGAATGTGTAAATGCCGATTTCCATTAGCCGGCAAAGTTAGGGAGACACAGTTGCGAGTGTTTAAAGAAATTTATATAAAAAAAGATGCCGAAAGATCGGCATCTCCAAAAACCAATTATGACAACTTATGAATCCTTGTTTGTTTCGCCAGACCGAAACTATTTTTTGTCCCCGACTTGTGGCTGTTGTTTCATAGGTTCAAGCACTAAAAATTCAGGCGGCTGGGGTGATTGCATGATCAGTTCGCTGTATTTCATTTTTAAGTGACGTTTGAATTTGCCAAGATAACCGGGCTGACGAAGACCTTCCTGCTGCAGGGGAACAGCTTCAATGAGGTCGTTGCCTATGTACATCATCAATTGCATAGATATTGGATTGAGATAACAAAACAACTCAATTCATTCATTAAAATCAATACCAAAAATTACTCTATTTTGGAAGTAAGTTTACGGGATTATACTACTTGGAAAAAGTTTCAGATTTGATTTTTGTCAAACTCAAAAAGCAAAGAGTTAATTAAAAACTATAACCAAGTGCTGCCCCGGCAGAGAAAGAATAGGCTACGTCGAATTTCAAAATATTGTTTTGTGGAGGATCGAGTATGATAAATGGACCTGCAAATGCTTTAATAAATAACTTACCCGAAGGCGACTGCAACCGATAACCCGCACCGGGCATCAGGTCTAAAAACGTATCTGAATTATCACTGCCCGGAATATAATCTGTGTATCTTTTTATGTAAGGCATGATCATAAAAAAGAATTCTGCATGATGAATTCGGGTTCCGGTTATCAGGCTTATACTTGTTGGTATGGCAAGCGATTTTTTTTCGATAGAAAAGCCAAACCGGTAACTTAATGAGCTATTTGAAAATTTGTGAAAGATGTGATCGAAGTTGATACTATAGTCAGGTTCTTTTGTTAAGCCTTCGATAAAAAAAGTATTCCAGGCTAGATTATATTCATTCTTTTGTGCGGCAATATCACTCAAAAAAATTATTACGCAGAAAAAACCGGCCAGGATTTTCTTTGCTTCTATTTGCTTTATTGTCATGTTTGCAAATGCCTTTGTAAAAAAGGCTGCCTCAAAATACAGACAGCCTTTTTAAATAAGAAAGCTTTCAATAATTAATTTCGAATGGCTGAATTTTTTAGAAACGAGTTGGTGCTTCCAAGGGTATATCTCTTTTTAGCATATCGTCCCGGTTAGCCATTTCCCAGGCAGTGTAAAAAACGAGTTGTGCTCTTTTTGCCAGCAGGTTATAATATATTTTATCCGGCGTGTCGGTCGGTTTATGATAGTCGGCACCCAACATACCATCATAATAAAAGATGATGGGTACGCCTTTTCTTGCAAAATTGAAATGATCGCTGCGAAAATAGATTCTATTAGGATCTTTTGGATCGTTGAATTTATAATCCAGTTCCAGCTTTGTATATTTTTTATTGACCGCTTCGCTTATTGGTTTCAAATCAGTGCTTACCTTATCATCACCCACTACATATACATAGTTGGTTGAATCGCCTTGTTTTCTTGTGGCATCAACCCTTCCGATCATGTCAATATTCAGATCAACCGTTGTTTTATCAAGAGGAAAAACAGGGTGGTTTGTATAATATTCAGAGCCCCATAGACCTTTTTCTTCCCCGCTTACTGTCATGAACACCATTGTTCTTCTTGGGCCATAGCCAGCTTGCTTTGCCTTTGCAAATGCCTGTGCCATTTCCAATACGCTTACCGTACCTGAGCCATCGTCATCTGCTCCGTAATAAATTGTGGTATCCCGTTTTCCTAAATGATCATAATGACCGGTGACAAAAACATATTCATCTTTCAGATCAGTTCCTTCTAAAACGCCAAGTACATCACTGCTTTCGAGAGTCTCGGTTTCTTTATTAAAGTTCAACGTTATGTTTGCGGTATAGCTTTTTGCTTCAAGCACTCCCTGCTTAGCTTTTGCATAGTCATCGCCCATAATTTCTTTTGCAATGTTTTCTGAGATTAAAAACTGGTTGGGACGAATTGCTTTTTGAAATGCGGTCAGGTACATGCTTCCCTTTGGGTTTGTTTTAAATGATCGTGGAAAATTATTTGCCACAACCAAAACAGCTATTGCGCCATTTTTTTGCGCAGCCTCCAATCTTGCAAACTGTGCGGCAAAGCTTCTTCTCCCCCTTGCTTGTGTCTCCGTTGCAGTTGGCTGTATTAATACCAGTTTGCCACGCACATCAACATTTTTATAATCGTTTCCCGTTGAATCGTCAGTTCCATTTCCTACAAATACTACTTCTGAAAAGCGATACATTGAATTATTACACAGAGCCACAGTTACAGAAAAATCTTTATCCAGTTCAAACGTTTTTCCATTCACTTCGATAGAGGTATTCAATAATGAATCCTGGTAAACGGGAAATTTCAATTGATATTTTCCGTTATTGCCGGGCGTTAAGCCAAGGGACTGAAATTGACTTTCAATATAAGCCGCTGCTCTCTTTTGTCCCGGGGTTGCTGTTTCTCTTCCTTCCATATCCTTACCGGCGACTATATACAGGCGATTTTTCAGATCATCGGCTGTAATAAGTTTGGCAAATTTTGAAGGATTTGTTTTTTTTTGAGCTGCAATAAAAAGAGATGGAATAAATAATGAGACAGTCAGTAATTTTCTCATGTGTTGAAATAGTTTTGATGTTAAGTAGTAGCGCTATAAACATCAAACTTAACGGAAAATAAATTTTTAGATAAACCGAATTGAAGAATGGCGAAAAATCACCGGTTTAATGGCAGGTAATTTTTTCAACTCTTACTTCATGACGGCCTCCTTCAAACTCTGTACTCATAAACACCTCTACCATTTTTTCGGCGTCGCCCTCACGAACAAATCTTGCGGGAATACAGATGATGTTGGCATTATTGTGAAGGCGTGATAGCTGTGCAAGTTCTTCGCCCCAGCAAACGGCAGCACGAATTCCCTGGTGTTTGTTTGCCGTAATAGCAACACCATTGGCGCTGCCACATAATAAAATACCAAAGGCAGCTTCGCCATCCTCGACAGCCTTTGCTACAGGATGAGCAAAATCCGGATAATCGACAGAATCTTTTGAATGAGTACCAAAATCCGTGAATGGAATTTCTTTTGCTTCGAGAGAAGAAATGAGATCTTCTTTATAATCGAAACCCGCATGATCGCTGCCGATAGCCACAGGTTTAGTTTTATCAAACTGGGAATTCATAGCCACAATTAAAAATTAATAGATTGAGATAATTAATTTTTAAACCAAAGGTACATAGACTCATTAATGAATTCTTCACATTTGCTAACTCCATTCATCTTTTACGTCTATTTGATCTGTTGCTCTTGCCTTATTGATTCGGCTTGCCACAATAATACTTGCCTCATATAAAGCATACAATGGAATTGTAACGAGTGTGAGGCTAAACGGATCCGTAGAAGGTGTAATAATAGCCGCTGCAATTAATATAACAACAAAAGCATGACGACGATATTTTTTAAGGAATTTTGAAGTAACAATTCCGATACGTGTAAGCACTGCTACAAGCAGTGGCATCTGGAACAATACTCCAATCCCAACTGTTGTCCAAATAAGATTTTCGAGGTAGTCTGAAAAAGTGGGTTTTATTTCGATAAGCGAACTAAGTGAATATGAGAAATAAAAATTGACCATAAAAGGAGTGAGAACATAATAACCAAATGCAACTCCAAGGAAAAACAAAAATGAAACCCAGAAAATAACGCCTCTTGTTTTTTTGGTTTCAGTTGAGCTTAATGCGGGCTTTACAAAACGCCAGAATTCCCAAAACACATATGGAAATGAAATTACAAATCCACCCATAAAAGCAATGGTAAATGAGGAAATAAACTGGCCCGTCATGGCAGTGCTGATAAAACTGACCTTGGTACCGCTCATACATAGCGTGTTTCCAAGCCTGAAGAAATGCCCGGCATCGCAGAGCCACTTGTAAGTGACAAAGTCATCGTGAGCCGGAGCTAAAAGAATTTTATCAACAATTTCTTTTACGTAAACAAACACACCAATAGCGGCAATAAGAATAGCGATCACAGCACGGATAATATGCCAGCGCAATTCTTCAAGGTGATCAATGAACGACATTTCTGCCGCTGTGTTCTGGTTTCGCCTGTTTAAAAAATCAAGAATAGCCATTACAAATAAAGTGGGAGCAAAGATAAGGGTGCAGGAAGCAGTTTTATTTCAGCTTTTTTAATTTAACTGTTTCAATACGTGTATCACTTACGCTGACGATATCAAACTCATAGTCGCCGATAATGATGCGTTCTTTTTGCCGGGGGATTGTTTCATGATAGTTGATTATATACCCTGAAAGTGTTTCTGATTCGGTAACAGGCAGATCAAAATCATATTTTTGATTCAGATAATCTACTTCCAGTCGGCCCGAAAAAATATATTCGGTATCAGAGATTGGCTTTTCAATAAATTCTTCTGCGTCATATTCATCCTGTATTTCACCAAAAATTTCTTCCAGCACATCTTCCATGGTAATAATACCGGCAGTGCCGCCAAATTCATCTACCACCCAGGCCACACTTTTTCTTTCCCTGGTAAATTTGCTGATAAGATCAGCGGCACTCATACTTTCCGGTACGGCAGGTATAGGCAAAAGAATTGACTGCACATCCGGTGGATTTTTGAAAAGATCGAGTTGATGAATGTACCCTACAATATGATCGATATTCTGTTCAAATACTACCAATTTGCTCAATTGCGTTTCAGCAAATTGTTTTCGCACATGATGCATCGGGGCGTTTAGTTCAATTCCGGTGACCTCTTTTCGCGGAACCAAACATTGCCTGATCTTTATTTTAGGAAGCTCCAATGCATTTTCAAAAAGTGTTGTATTTAATTCTTCATTTTCATGACCCATATCATGGCTTCGTTGAAACAGATGATCGAGATCGCCCCGGCTAAATGCTATTTTCTTTTCATTATATCGAACATTAAAAAGATATTTTAAAAGCCATTCGGATAGCTTTATCAATAAAGAAGCAATTGGATACAGCATTTGGTAAAAGAAATCAATAACAATAGAGAACCTGCTGAGCCAAGAATTACTCCGTGCCCTGAAAAGTGCTCTCGGAATAAATTCAGCAAAAATGATAACAACAAAAGTGGCGATAATGATTTCAACAATAATGTCAACTGTGCCGGGTATCTGGTGATTTATTTTTTTTTCAAGATAACTCCAGGCCGGGCGCATGACAGTTGATACCTGCAAACTGAAAAAAACCAAAAAGATATTGAAGCCAATAAGTGTGGTTCCCAAAAAACGAACCGGAGATTCGGTGAATTGCCCCAATAGCCTGCCTGAAATAGTTCCCTGCTTCTTTTTTAGTTCTATACCTAAACGGTTAGCGCTTAAAAAAGCCATTTCGATGCCGGCAAAAAACCCCATGAGCAGCAGCGTAACAAGAAACCATATAATAGTTTTAACGTCAAACATAAACCGTAAAGATATATACTGATTTTTTGGTTAAAGAATAAAACCGATTTAACTCTGAAGAAACTCTTTTACAATTTTTTCAGCTTCGGTGCAGGCATGGCCGAGCTCATCGTTTAGAATAACTACATTAAAACTGTGCTTAAAAGAAATTTCATAATTGGCCTTATTGATTCTCGCCTGCAGGCTTTCATTAGTTTCTGTGCCTCTGTATTGCAGTCTATTTTTTAATTCTCCTACTGAAGGCGGTTCTATAAAAATGCTTAAGCTGGTGTGCGGAAATTGCTTTTGTACGTGAATTGCTCCTTTTACATCTATATCCAATAATGGAATTTTTCCCAGGTTCCAGATCCTTTGTAATTCAGATTTAAGCGTACCATAATATTTTCCTTCGTACACCATTTCCCACTCTACGAATTTATTTTGTTCAATTTTTTTTTGAAACCCTTCAATCGACATGAAATAATAATCTGTTCCGTTTTTTTCTTCTGCTCTTGGTTTTCGTGTAGCAGCAGAAATTGAAAAACTTAATTGAGGAATTGTTTTTAACAAGTAACGTGTGATAGAAGTTTTTCCTGCACCTGAAGGAGCTGTAATGATGATGATCTTGTTTTGAAAAATCATGAGCAAAGATGAGGAAGAAAAATTATACTCTTTTGATATCAGCACCTAATTTTCTCAGCCGGTCGTCAATACTTTGATATCCTCTGTCAATCTGCTCTATATTTTGAATAACGCTTTTTCCTTCTGCACTTAGTGCAGCGATCAGTAAAGCCACGCCTGCACGAATGTCAGGACTACTCATAGTTATCCCCCGAAGTTGTTGCGCTCTTTCCAAACCAATGACAACAGCCCGGTGCGGATCACAAAGAATGATCTGTGCCCCCATATCAATTAGTTTATCAACAAAGAACAGCCTGCTTTCAAACATTTTTTGATGAATAAGTACGCTGCCTTTTGCCTGTATGGCTGTTACTAAAACAATACTTAATAAATCAGGTGTAAATCCGGGCCAGGGATGATCATAAATAGTGAGTACTCCGCCATCCAAATAATGTTGAACTTCGTACACATCCTGGGAAGGAATGTGAAGATCATCGTCAATGAAGTTCATTTGTATGCCCAGCTGTTGAAATTTTTCCGGAATGATACCAATATAATCAAGGCCAGCATTTTTTATTATAATATCACCTTGTGTCATGGCCGCCATCCCGATAAAAGAGCCAACTTCGATCATATCCGGCAGCATTCTATGCTCAGTGCCGCCGAGATAATTTACCCCTTCAATTGTAAGAAGATTGCTTCCGATTCCTTCTATCTTGGCACCCATTCTATTCAGCATTTTGCAAAGCTGCTGAACGTATGGCTCGCAGGCGGCATTGTAGATAATTGTTTTTCCTATAGCCATTACCGCTGCCATAATAAGGTTGGCGGTGCCGGTAACGGATGGTTCATCCATCAACAAAAAAGTTCCTTTCAGATTGGGGGCAAGCAAATGAAAAAAGCCATCTTCAGGATGATAATGAAATGAAGCGCCCAGCCTTTCAAAATTTACAATATGTGTGTCAAGCCTTCTTCTTCCTATTTTATCACCGCCCGGTTTTGGGATAAACGCTTTTCGGAAACGTGCCAGCATCGGCCCCGCCAGCATTACAGAGCCTCGCAGTCTGCCACTTTTTTTCTTAAAAGTTTCGCTATGTAAATAATCTATATCCAGATCATTGGCCTGGAAAATACAAGTGTCTCTTTGTATTCTTTCCACCTTTACATTCATTTCTGCCAACAACTCAATCAGAAGGTTTACATCAAGAATATCCGGAATATTGGATATTGTGACTTTTTCCGGTGTTAATATTACGGCGCTGATGATTTGGAGCGCTTCATTTTTGGCTCCCTGTGGAATAATTTCACCAGACAACTTTTTACCGCCATAAACTTCAAAAGAATGCATTGTGAAGTTTGGATATATTTTGAATGAAAGATAATGGAAACAACTTAAAACTAAAAAGGCCGGCACTTGCCAGCCTTGCACTTATTTATTTTTAATATCTCTTCTTCTTGAATTGACTACCTCCGCTATTTCTGTCATTGCGCCGACCTCCCCCTCCTCCTCTTTGCTGGAATTTGTTTCTTGGTTTGCCGTAACCGCGATCGCGATTGTCCTGTTGAGGGCGATAAGCCTTTACAAAAGGTGTATTGGTAAATTCCAGTTGGCCGTCAGTAATATTTGTCAGCTCGCTTTGAATTGCATCATCATGCACAAGCTCTTTATGCCAATTATTATAGGCAAGTTTCATATAATAGGCAATAGCATTAGCGAAGCCCAATTTTTTTTCTCCGTTTTCTTCCTTTAAAGCCTTTTGAATTACTATTTCAAGATTTTTTCCCAAATGTGAGAATTTAGGGTGGCGCTTGGGATAAGGAAGGGGTTCGGGTTTAGCTTTAAGTGTTTCCCTGGTCGGAATCGGATAGGGAGACTTTACCTCAAGCTTAAAATCTGAAACGAGAAAAAGGTGATCCCACAATTTGTGTCGAAAATCTTCCACATTTTTTAAGTGGGGATTTAAAAACCCCATCAATTCTATTACCACCTGTGCATTCCTCTGCCGAATTTCCGGGTCTTCAATCGTTAGCAGGTATTCTATCATTTTCTGAATATGGCGACCATATTCACGCATTATTAAATAATTTCTTGTTGTATTGTATTCCATGCAAATTTATTAGGCAAATGTAGACAAAAGTTTAGAAACCCTTCATTGGAATTAGAGTGCTTAATAAAGAAGGAGATATTGAAAAGATTGCTCTAAAACGCTTGCAGGACAAAGCTTTGATATCTTTAAAAAGATAAGGGGCCCCGAACCAAGGCCCCTTTTACAAGCCACCATCCTCTTCCACCTAAGAGGTCATTTAATTAAAAGTTGATTGACACAAGACAGATGGCTCGTTACATCGATTAGCCGTAACCAATACACTCCACTCTGTAACGTTGTAATGTACTTTAACCCATCATTTGCTTCCACTTCATTACTAAAAACAGTCTGACCTTGTGTATTTGAAATTTGCACCAAGAACTTTCCGGAGATAAGATTAACAAATTTGATACCAACAACCCCGCTGGAAGGGTTTGGATAAATATTTATTTTAGGCGCATCTGAGTTTGCAAGTACAATGGATTTTACTTCGCTAAATCGCGGATAGCCATTCGAATAAACTTGTTTTATTCTGAAAAAATATTTTGGATTTTCACTCTTGCTGGTAGTGTAAAGATACTTGTAGTCAGTACCGGCTACATTTCTTTGTACGGTATCAATTGTAGAAAAATCACGACCATTATGACTTATTTGTATTTCATAATGATAGTCTTTTGTGAACTCATCAAACCCTTTCCATGATAGTTGAGCTTTATTTGGAGCTGCTTTCCTTACCGAAAAATTTTTGATATAAAGTGGAAGAGCAGAGGAAGGACAGGTGCAATATGAAAAATGAAAATTGACAAGTGCTGAACTCAAAACAAAAGCTGATGCACTTCCACCTGTAACATTCCAACCTGCACTCGCATTAATGTGGTAGTCGTACGCAACACTATCATTGACTCCGTAAAAGTCTTCAATAGTAGCTGAATCAGTGATATTAGTGCAAAGCACCTTTGTTAAAACAGTATCAGGACCGACAGAAAAAAAATCTAGCCCTGAATTTGGAACGCCATCCCATGCTGCAAGTCCAAACGGTCCAAAACTTAAATCGTTTGTGCCACTGGTAAGATAAGTTGGAATACCGGGGCCGTTAATTGTATCTCTTCTCGTATAGCTATATGTTGCTGTTTGGTTGGAGCCAGAAAGGTTTTCCATTGCTACAGTATCAATTATCCCTTTAATGGTCACGCAAAGATTAACACAGGTAACCATCCCAGTCGAGGGATCAAACTTTGGGAACTTAACTTGTGTGGCAACAACGCCGGACCCGAAAACAATTGTTGTGTCAAAAGCAGTAGTCCCGCCTGTCACGCCATTCGGACATTGGGATAAACTTTGCTTTGAGTAATACAACAACATAAAAAGAAAAAAAGCTGTTTGAAAGAAACGGGAGTAAAGTTTTTTCATAGCGTCATAGTTTTGGACATAGGATATCGAACTGTTGTATAAAATTAATTCTAAAGCAGCTGTCAATCAATTGTAAAACTGCCTGTTTTCATAATCCGTATTTCATGAATATTTATTGAAATAATTCCTGTCAATTGCACAAATTTAAATTTGAGAGATACCCCAAGACGACGGCTAAAAAATCAATCCTGATCAATCATTTGCTAGATAATTTTTGTAAAAATCATTAGTAGTTTTCCCTTATTTTTTATCTCCTTGGTTTAGCCTTTTAATTTCCTGAATTATCACTAAGGAGTAAACGGTAGGTTGAAACAATAATTGTAATTTTTACCAGTATAAATACGAGATAAATAGAAGTAGTTACTTAAATGTAATATCCTACTTATCTAACTTTGCAAACCTGCAATGAGAATAGCCGTCAATACAAGATTTTTGCTTACCGGTTACTTAGAAGGATATGGTTATTTTATTTCTGAAACATTTAGTTACCTGGTGAAAAGATATCCGGATCATGAATTCATTTTTATTTTTGACAGGCCATTTGATGATCGATTTGTTTTTTCTTCTAACGTTATCCCGATCGTGGCACGCCCACCTGCAAGACATCCATTACTTTGGAAATATTGGTATGACGTAAAAATTTCCGCCATCTTAAAGAAATATAAAGCAGATGTTTTTGTTTCTGCCGATGGTTTTTGTTCATTAACTACAAAAGTTCCGCAATGCCTGGTTGTTCATGATCTTGCTTTTTTACATTATTCCTCCCAAATCAAAAAATCACATCTACTCTATTTCAAAAGATATGTTCCAAAATTTTTGCAGAAAGCAAAAAGTATCGCCACTGTTTCGCAATTTTCAAAAAGCGATATTTCAAATAACTGCAAAATCGACGCTGATAAAATAGATGTTGTGTATAGCGCCGCTAAAAATATTTTTACCCCGGTTTCCACAGATACGGCCATTCAAACAAAAGAAAAATATACCAGCGGCGCTGAGTATTTTTTGTATGTAGGCGCTATTCACCCACGAAAAAATCTTATAAACCTGCTGAAGGCATTCTCTGTTTTCAAGAAGAGACAAAAAAGCAATTTCAAACTTGTCCTGGCAGGCAGGCTTGCCTGGAAATATGATTCTTTCCTTGACGATCTTAAGAAATATAAATACCGGCATGATGTGATACTGTTAGGATATTTAGAAGAGAAAGAATTAGTAAAAGTTGTAGCGTCAGCCTATGCATTGGTCTACCCTTCCTTTTTTGAAGGTTTTGGTGTTCCAGTTCTTGAAGCGATGAAATGTAATGTACCTGTGATAACCTCTTCGCACTCGGCGATGCAGGAAATTGCAAAAGATGCGGCTTTGTATATTGATGCAAAAAATTTTAAGGATATCGCAGAAAAAATGATGCTTCTTTACAAGGACGAAAACTTAATACGTGAATTGGTTGAAAAAGGAAAAATTATATCTTCTGAATATTCATGGCAGAAAACGGCAGAATTATTATGGCAAAGCATTTTAAAAGCAGTTGACTGATTAATTATCTTTATGATTTAAGACTAAAAAATTATGACCGAATCAACAATAACAATAAACGTGCAGATGGATGAAAGCCGCGTACCCAAATCCATTACATGGAATGCTTCCGATTCAACAGTCAAAAATGAACAAAAAGCAAAAGCTATGATGCTTGCTTTTTGGGATGGAGAAGAAAAAACGGCTCTTCGAATTGATCTTTGGACAAAAGACATGATGATAGATGAAATGGCTGATTTTTATTACCAGGCAATGATGACAATGGCTGATACCTATGGCCGAGCTACGAAACATATTGAAATAGTAAACGACATGAAAAAATTTGCCGCTGACTTTTTTCATAAATTCAGAGAACAGCAACTAAAAGATAATAAAGCTTCTTAAAACAATTTTTCAGACTAAGGAAAAACAAAACTATGAGTCTTGAACAAAAAATAATGGCTGACCTTAAAACGGCCATGTTAGCAAAAGATGAAAAAGCGCTACGCGGATTGAGAGCCGTCAAAGCTGCAATTCTTTTGGCGAAAACTTCTGAAGGCGCCGGCGGTGAATTAAAAGAAGAAGATGAAGTAAAGCTTTTGCAAAAATTAGTAAAGCAACGGAAAGATTCTTTGGAAATTTATCAACAGCAAAACAGAACTGATCTCGCTCAAAAAGAGCTGGAGGAAATTGAAATAATCGAAAAGTTTTTACCAAAACAAATGTCTCCTGAAGAGTTGCAACTTGAAATAAAAAAAATTATTGCTGAAACAGGGGCTACTTCACCTGCGGATATGGGAAAAGTGATGGGAGTCGCTACAAAAAAGTTGGCGGGTAAGGCCGACGGAAAAACAATTTCCGGGATGGTAAAGGAATTACTAAGCAAATGATCTTTATGTTTAACATATTTTCTATCCCTATAGAAAAGAGAAGGACGTTTACAAGTAAATTTTCTTATGCTCATTGACCTGATATTTGCTGTATTGATGATACTTGCTATCATTCACGGCTACCGGCGTGGCCTCATCGCAGCTGTTTTTTCTTTCGTTGCAATTATTATTGGTTTGGCGGCCGCACTTAAACTTTCGTCGGTGGTTGCAAATTATTTAAGTCATTCAGTAAATGTTTCAAACAGGTGGTTGCCTGTCATCTCCTTTTTGATTGTTTTTATCGTTGTTGTTTTATTGATACGATTGGGTGCAAATGCTATACAAAAACTTACCGAAACCATGATGCTTGGATGGGTTAACAGGCTGGGTGGAATAATTTTATATTCTGCAATCTATATAACGGTTTTTAGTATCCTTCTTTTTTATGCAGACCAGTTGAAAATTATTAAGCCAGAAACGATCAACAAATCCGTAACCTATTCTTTTATTCAGCCGTGGGGGCCAAAAGCAATAAATAGTTTGGCTTCGTTAATTCCGTTTTTTAAAAATATGTTTACCGAACTGGAGCATTTTTTTAGCGGAATCTCTAAAAAAATATCTGCTGGTTCATAAATTCTTTGCATTTTCAGCTATAATCAACCTCGATTGTAACATTCTGCGTAAATAAGTCCATCTGCAAGTATATTTGTAAAGGGTAAAACCAGAACCATAATCTTCACAAAGGGTATTTTATTTGCAGTAAATCAATTATTTTAGCGATTAGGATACGTAAGAATGAGTACGATAGAATATAGTATCAAACAACATGATAAATTCAGGTTTATTGAAGAGGGCGAAGGCGAAACATTGCTTTTGTTGCATGGATTATTTGGCGCTTTGAGCAACTTCGCGGACCTGGTGGAATATTTTCGCCACCACAATAAGGTGGTGGTGCCGATATTGCCGTTGTTTGATTTGGACATATTGCATACTTCTGTTGGAGGGTTAGCGAGATTTGTCAATCGCTTTATTGAGGCAAGAGGATATAATGGTGTTCACTTATTGGGCAATTCACTGGGCGGTCATGTGGCGCTAATACATATTTTAAAACATCCCCAAAAAATAAAATCGCTGATTTTAACGGGTAGTTCGGGCTTATTTGAAAATGGAATGGGAGATTCTTACCCCAAACGCGGTGATTACGATTACATAAAAAGAAAAACTGAACTGACTTTTTATGATCCCAAAATGGCTACCAAAGAACTGGTGGATGAAGTTTTTGAAATAACCAATAATCGCTTAAAAGTTATAAAGATCATTGCTCTTGCAAAAAGTGCAATAAGAAATAATTTGGGCGAGGAACTCAATCAAATCAAACAACCTACGTTATTAATATGGGGCAATAATGACACCATCACTCCACCGTTTGTGGCAAGGGAGTTCAACCGCCTGATCCCAAACAGTGAATTGTATTTTATTGATAAGTGTGGTCATGCTCCCATGATGGAAGTGCCAGATGAGTTTAATATCATTTTGCATAAATTTTTAAAAAAACAAAATGAGCCTGCAACAGTTGCCTGAAAATTGTTGTCTCATTATTTAAACGCCGCTATCCATGTTAACGAGGAATCTACAAACTCAAACTCTCCCTTATTTGCGCCTTTCTGATAAGGTGCACCAGGCTCTGGAACTAATGAATGAAAATCATTTGGAACATTTACCTATTGTAGATGGTGATAAATATGTGGGTTTGATAAGTGAAGACGATTTGTCGCAGGCAGAAAATGATCATTTGTCTTTGGAAAAACTAACTCAATCCATTTCAAATCCCGCCGTTAAAGAGCATGAGCATGTGCTAAAAGCTATACAGTTGGCTGTCCAAAATGGTTTAACAGTAGTTCCCGTTGTTGGCGAAGAAAATGAATTGATGGGTGTGGTAACATATGCAGACTTGTTGAAATATTCATCTGAATTTATGAGCCTGAACGAACCCGGCGGTTTGATCGTGCTGGAAGTGGAAAGTAAAAACTATTCATTTAATGAAATAAACAGGTTGGTTGAAGGCAATGATGCGCAGATCAAACAACTCAATACCAACGTTGATCCAGAAACAGGATTAATGGAAGTAACCATTAAGGTTAATAAAACTGAAGTATCAGACATAGTTTCCACATTTCAACGGCACGAATACAATGTCAAATATTATTTTGGAGAAGAGTTATTTGAAAACGAGCTGAGATCCAATTATGATAATCTCATGAACTATCTTAAGATATAAGTTTATCTTTTCATTTTATTAATTTTTCGTGTTAACCGATTAACTTACTTAATTCCTTTTTATCGCCCGGATGCAGAGGTTACGAATATACCTGGTTGTGTGTGTTATTTCCGCAGTGGTTTGCAAGGTAAAAGCTCAGTCAATAAGGGATGATAAAACAATAACTCCTGCCACCAATAATAGTTCCGAAATAAATATCGATCAACAAGGATTCGCGCCTTTCATTGTTCGCAATATTGTTATAACCGGTAACAGAAAAACAAAGACTTCTTTTATTTTAAGAGAGATACCTTTTAAAACGGGCGATCATTATCAGTTGCAACAGTTAGTTTCCAAGTTTGAAGATGCCCGCCGGCAATTAATGAATACCACGCTTTTTCATGAAGTAACTGTAGCATTAAAAAGTTTCGAAGGACATAATGTTGATATAATGGTAGCTGTGAAAGAGAGATGGTACATATTCCCTGTCCCTTATTTTAAAATGGTGGATCGTAACATTAACCAGTGGATTGTGCAAAATAATGCAAGCCTGGACAGGGTGAACTATGGAGCAAAACTTATGTATAGCAATGTGACGGGCATCAACGATAAGCTAAATGTTTGGTTGATGAGCGGATACACCAGACAGATCTCAATGAATTATGACAGGCTTTATTTTGATAAAAAAATGAAATGGGGAGCAAAATTTGCACTGGCATTAGGAAAAAACAGGGAAGTAAATTATAACACGGTTAACAATAAAGAAGTATTTCTGAAAGACACTAATAATTTCATTCATTCATTTTTCGCAACGAGTTTTGAACTTACTTATCGCCGTGCCATAAAAACAAGACATCGCTTTGGTATAGCTTACACGCAGGACAGAGTAGAAGATACCATCGTTAAACTTAACCCTTCTTATTTTACAAAAGGACATAATAGCATCCGGTACCCGGAAATATATTATAACATGGCGTTTCACAACGTAGATTATATTCCTTACCCCCTGAAAGGTTTTGAAACACAAATAAATTTTTCAAAAAAAGGATTTAATCACCTGCTGAATGTGTGGGAACTGAATATACTTACGGGGAACTACTGGAAACTTTTTCCCAAGACTTATTTTAGTGTAAACACCGCGGCTGACTTAAAGCTTCCTTTTAAAAAACAACCTTTCTTCAATACGCAATTGATGGGCTATAGAGAATTATTCATGCAGGGTTATGAATATTATGTGATCGATGGAGTAGCGGGCGGTTGTGTTAAAACCACTTTTTCGAGAGAACTCCTTAAATTCAACATTCCCCTTCCTAAAATAAAACGCGAGACAATTAATTACATTCCTTTCCGCATTTATGGAAAAATTTATGGTAACGCAGGATACGTTTACAATCCTCGACCCGGTCAAAATTTTCTAAACAATCGCATGCTATACTCAGGCGGTTTAGGGATTGATATCGTTACCTTCTACGACATCAATATAAAGCTGGAATGGAGTTTTAACCAGATAGGTCAAAACGGTATATATTTACACAAGAAGACAATATTTTAAAAATTAAATGAAAGTAGCCATTTACAGTCGTGTAGTGGACGATGATCAGCTACAGTATGTTCAAATATTTTTTAACGAGCTGAAAGCCCAAAAACTTCAGCCGCTTATTTATCATTCGTTTTTTGAACAGATAAAAGATAAGATTGAATTTCCTCCCGACACGGAAGTGTTTGATGTTACTGAACAAATCACGAACGATATACAAGCTATTATAAGTCTTGGCGGCGACGGTACTCTTCTTGATACAGTTACGTTGGTTCGCAACCACAATGTACCCATCATGGGTATTAACTTTGGTCGCCTTGGCTTTTTGGCAAGTATCGGTCGCGACGAGGTAAAGACGGCTGTGAAATCACTAGTCAATCATTCTTTTGTTGTCGATAAACGCACTTTAATTCATCTTGATTCAAATATTTCTCTTTTTGATAATGTTCCTTATGGATTGAATGAGTTCGCCATTCATAAGCAGGATATTGCTCCTATGATAAAAATTCACACCTATCTTAACGGCGAGTTTTTAAATACGTACTGGGCAGATGGATTGATCGTAGCAACGCCCACCGGTTCTACGGGATACTCTTTAAGCTGTAACGGGCCAATTTTGTTTCCCGAATCAGGAAGTTTTGTGATCACACCTGTTGCTCCGCATAATCTGAATGTAAGACCAATCGTCGTTCCGGATGATAATATTATTTCCTTTGAAATTGAAAGCAGATCAGAACAAGCCATTTGTGCCCTCGATTCCCGGCGTGAAATTATAAACAAGGATGTACAGCTGGCGGTTCGAAAAGAATCTTTTATGCTTAATCTTATCCGGTTAAGCGAAGATAATTTTTTACAAACATTACGCAACAAACTTACCTGGGGGCTTGATAAAAGAAATTAATACGGAAATAAGAGTAAGACGAACCGGCGAATAAATAATTGATTACAACCGGGTATTTTACAAATAAATCGAGTTTTTTTTCGTTATAATACTTCCGAAATCTTATTTTGCAAGTATGAAGAAGTTAGCTCCCGCCTTAGTTGTGGTTATTATGATTTTTTCTGTACAAGGGTACGGTCAGTATAATCAGCAGCCCGTTGTACAGGAAGGTGAATTTGGTATAGGTGTGGGAGCGGGTCATTATTTCGGTGATCTTAATACAAGGGCTAAACTAAACCGTCCTAAGATTGCTGCCGGTATTTTCTTCCGTAAAAACTTTGGAAACTATGTAGCTGCCAGAATAGCTGCCAGTTTTGCGCAGCTTGGCTATTCCGATGTATATAATACCCAGAATGAATTTATGCACGAGCGAAATTTAAGTTTCAACACAAATGTGTGGGAACTTTCGCTGAGGGGTGATTTTAATTTTTTCAGATTTTTACCGGGCGATCCCGAGTTTAGTTTCACTCCTTATGTGACGCTGGGCGTAGGTGTGTTTAGTTATGATCCTTATGCATATTTGCAGGGAAAAAAATATTATCTCCGTCCACTTGGAACCGAAGGACAGGGCAGTTCATTATATCCTAATCGCAAGCCTTACGGATCAATGGCAGTTTCTATTCCTGTTGGTGTCGGTGTAAAATATGCTATCAATGCAAGATATAATATCGGTTTTGAGATCATACATCGTTTTACCACTACGGATTACCTGGATGATGTAAGCAAGACCTATGTTGATCCTTCTGTATTTCCTCCGTTGCCGGATGGAAGTCCCTCCCCTGCTTTTCTTCTTTCGGACAGATCCTATGAATTAGGAACACCGATTGGCATCAAGGGTCGTCAACGCGGAATTGACACAAATAAAGATCAGTTCGTTACTGCAATGATCTATTTTAGTTTCAATCTGCAATCGTACAAGTGTCCTTCTGCTAAATAATTGTTGAAAGAGTTATGATCGTTTTCCGGTAAGCACCGCTTCTTCCATTTTCATTTTTGCTATTTTTACTTCTCTGTCATGATCGAGGCTTTGCTAAAAGGAATAACTCTTGGTTTACTGCTGAGTATTTCAGTCGGCCCCGTTATGTTTTCCATAATAAAGCAAAGCCTGAACAATGGCCACAAGGGCGGCATTGCTTTTATCATTGGAGTTTCCGCCAGTGATATTACAATGGTCTTAATAAGTAATGTTTTTACTGCGCTGTTCAGCATCATCAGTACGCACAGGCAACAGATAGGAATTGCGGGAAGTATTTTTCTCATTTCAATTGGAGTTTATTTTCTATTTTTTAAAAAGGTAGAAGTAAATGAAGAAGGTAAACAGGTGTTTATCAAATTCAGAAAAAGAGATTATGTGAGGACTGCTTTATCCGGCTATCTTATGAATATATTGAATCCGGCTGTTTTTCTTTTTTGGCTGACCGCTTCAACTACGTTTATCAATCATACGGTTCAGCAAAAACTGGCGTTGTTTGTTGTTTGCCTTTCCATAGTTTTTTCCGCCGACATAGCTAAAGTGATGCTTGCGGGAAAGATCAGGACAAAGTTGACGCCGCATAATATTCATATCATTAATCGTGTAAATGGTCTCATCCTTATAGGATTTGGATTTGCATTGATATGGGGCCTGGTGATGTATGCGGATAAATTCAAATGAGATTTAATGAAAGGAAAAGAATTTTTTAGAAAAACATGGCGTTTCCTAAAACGGCTTTTTGTCATTCTTTTTATAGCTCAGCTTGTTTACATTGTTCTGTTGAAATGGATTGATCCGCCCATTACCATTACACAATTTACCAGCTGGATAACCGGTCATGGTTTAAAGAGAGATTATGTCGGTCGGGATGAAATTTCACCAAATGCAAAACTGGCTGTTATCGCTTCGGAAGATCAGTTATTTCCCGATCACAATGGTTTTGATTTTAAATCAATAGAAAAAGCGATGAAGCATAACAGAAAAAGTAAATCACTACACGGGGCAAGTACTATTAGTCAGCAAACGGCAAAAAATGTGTTTCTATGGCAGGGCAGAAGTTGGTTTCGGAAAGGACTTGAAGTATATTTTACATTTATGATAGAAAAGATTTGGGGTAAAAAAAGAATCCTGGAAGTTTATATGAATGCTGTGGAAATGGGAAAAGGAATTTTTGGTATTGAAGCGGCAGCGCAAAAGTATTTTAATAAACATGCAATTAATTTATCGAGGCAGGAAGCATCTTTAATTGCCGCCTGTCTTCCCAATCCAAAACGGTACACGGTAAAACCCATTTCAAGATATGTTTCAATAAGGTCTGGTTGGATAATGCGGCAAATGAATAATCTGCAGAGCGATCCTGATATTCGAAATATTATTTACACTTCTTCAAAAAAATAATTAATCAACAACCAGTTTTATTTTACTGCTATTGTGAGGCGCCCTGATGGTGCCAATGTGATATACCGAGAAAATGAGATAGTATTCTCCTTTTGGCATCTGCGGATCAAACTTTAAAGTGTTGGGATGTGTAACCAAATCAGATAATGAAAGTGTAACCGGCAAATCTTTTATCCAGCCATTTTTATTAAAAACTCCTGCAACAGTAGTTATTTTTAATTCGGGATGAGCCATGATGTAGTTGAGATATTTTGGAGGAAGAGTCGGTCGTATATCTAATAACGAAAGGAAGATCCTTTCGAACGCGAATAGTGTTTTCAGCCGGAATGAATTTTATTTTGGCAAAGCTGGCAAACGAAGAATCATATTTGTACCCTAGCCACCCAATACCTGTTTTTATTTTGGTTTTAAAAGAATCAAGGTCGTATGCATCCAGGATAAAAACCCGTTTTCCTAACAAGGAATCTTCAATCGGCCAAAAATTATAATTATTCTTTCGCTCCTTATACCAGTTTAACGAATACGTCATTTGGCCGGAATAAAACCAATATTTTGAAGCTCTTTGATAGGAATTTTCAAAGACGATAGGAAGATTTTTAGTTTTTTCTCTCATCATTTGCGGCCAGTTTTTCCAACCATGTATTTGTTTTTGAATTTCACCGGCTGGCAGAATATTTACAATTGCTGCAATTCTTGCAAATAAAATGATAACCATTGTGGCCGGTAATAATCTGAAAAACCATTTTCGCCATTTTATTTTATCGGCTAAAAAATTATGCCCTAAAATGATCAAAGGAACAATCGCAGGCGATGTCCAGTTTGCTTCTACTCGTCCACGGAAGGAGCTAAGAAGAAAAAAAAAGTAAATTCCAACAAGAGTAAATTTCAGGCCTCTTTCAAAAAGATTTTTTGAGTGGTAAATAAAAGCAGCTGGTAAAAGTAAAACTCCTGCGAGTGGCCCGGCCAGTAAAAGCTGTCCTCCTAAATATTCAAGAGTAAAGGAAAACTTATATGGATTTACATTGCTTTCAAACAAATGATATCGAAAGCTGATCCAGTTATGCTGATATTGCCACCATAAATGTGGTGTAAATAATAAAAGAGCAATAAGACCTGATATATATACCTGGTAGCGGGTCAGCAATTTTAGATTTGAAAGAAGTACAAAAAATATGACCAATACTGCATGATATTTACTGTAGAGCAACGCGGCAGTTACGAGACCGAGTAACAGACTATTCCATAGAGAAATCTTTTGAAGGAATTTTTTATACAACAAAAAAAATAAAGCCGTAAAAAAGATAAGAGGTGTATCGGGCACCGCTAAAAATCCGCCGATCTGCAGTATTCCCAGGGATAATGCAATAGCGTAAAAAAGAAAAGGACTTTCTTTTTCAATCAGTTTTTCAATAATTAGTAATGAAAGAACATTTAATAGTGCAAAGAATAGTCTTACTCCAAGTTCATTGTGAAAAAAGAAATAACCGATTTTGATAAGTACTGCCACTATGGGCGGATGGTCGAAATAGCCCCAGGCAAGAAATTTTGAATACACCCAATAATACGCTTCATCATCTAAGAGTGTCGTATACCCCGACTGTATCAATACCAGCAGGATCCAGGCTGAATAAAAAACAAGACGATGATTTTTTTGCAGAAAGGATTTCATTCAAAAGCGAAATTAGTCATTGCTCTTTTCACTTTTTTATTAAACGGTCAACGGCTTCTGTTGCTTTGTTAAGACGGTTTTCATAATTACCGGTTATTTCGATCCAGGGAACAGGTTGATTCGTCATCAGGTCTTTATAAATTTTATAAAGTTCCTTTCTTCTTTCAATATCCGGGTACTCACGCAGTTCATCAGGTGTCCATGGAAGGTCGATATTGCAAAGCAAATAGAGATCATATTTTCTTTTAGCTATTTGCTCTAAAATATATTGATGACATTTGCCATACACAAACTCGCTCCACACTTTCATTACATACATATCTGTATCAATAAAAAGAAGCGGATCATTTGTGATTTTTATGTACTCTTCTTCCAATTCAATTTGCCCCCTGGCAATTGTCAGCAGATCGGTGTATGCATAGTCAGTTCCGTTTTTTGTTAAATACTCTCTTGCATATTCGGGGCACCAGTTTGTTTCGTAATGGTTGGCTAATTGTTCACTTAATGTGCTTTTGCCTGTCGATTCAGGCCCTATAATTACTACTTTTATGATTTTCTTTTCTATCATTGCATGAATCAAAAATAAAATGAAGAATCCACAAAGTAATCCTATGGGCATTTCAAAATTTAATTATTTTACTTTTGGAAGTATCTTGATACAGATATTATGAAGGTTAGTACAATGCGTTCGGTTGATAAATGGATCGGTATTCCCGTCTGTTTTGTTATAAGCCCTTTCCGTTGGTTATCTGATGTACTTCGTTCTGCAAAAAGAAACAAACCTGATCTTAAACGGACATTATTTATAGAACTGTCTGAAATGGGCAGTGCTATCATTGTTGATCCGGCAATGAGAAAATTGCAAAAAGAAGCAGAAGGAGAAATTTATTTTGCCATCTTTAAAAAGAACTATAAAAGTCTTGAAATTCTTCAAACAGTCCCTGCAAAGAATATATTTAAGATGAATGCGGATAATTTCTGGCGGATTGGTACTGGATATATTCAGGTTCATGGCCTGGTGCAGAAAGAGAAAAATTTCAACAGTTATCGATCTTGAATTCTTTTCTCGGTTTACCGCCTTGCTTAGTTTTTTTAGCGGAGCAAGGTCAAGGGTTGGGTTTACCAATTTTCACGATGAGGGATTATACAGGGGTAATCTTGTCAATCGTCCGGTTCGTTATAACGCTCACGTACACGTTGCCATTAACTTTATTTCTTTGGTGAATAAAGCACTCGGGCTTTTTGACAATCCTTATTCAACAGTTCCTGTATCGGTTGATGAGATACGGTTGGCAAAAGCGGTTGTTTCAAATGAAGCCAAAGAAAATGTAAAGAATAAGATCCGCCAGTTATATCCGGAATGGGATAATGAAGCAGTTGTTCTTTTGAACGCGAATGCCTCTGATATGCTGCCGCAAAGAAGATGGCCCCAGGAAAATTTTGCAGAAACGGGATCTGAATTATTAAACAGGCTTCAAAACATAATTATCATCGCGACAGGGACGTTGGCAGAGAAAGAGTATGTACAACAGGTGGTTGATATTATCGATAATAAAAGATGTGTTAATTCATGCGGCTTTTTTTCATTTAATGAATTGGTACCATTATATACCCTGAGTGTTTGCATGCTGACCAATGATTCAGGTCCGGCACATTTTGCCTCTGTTACATCTTTGAAAGTATTTCGTCCTGTTCGGGCCGGAAACTCCTAATTTATATTTACCGCTTGGAGGCAATGCCGAACCGTTTTATTTAGGACTTCCTTGCTCACCATGTGTAAGCGCGGCTAATCATCGTAAGACAACTTGTTTGACACGTCCATGTATTACAGGGATTCCAACTACAATGGTACTGGAGAAAATAAATGAGCTTCTTAATCGGAAAGGGAATCGTTTAAATTATCCTGATAAGAAAAGTCTTTTTTAATTGGCTATTCCTCGTTTTTTTATTTATAAATTTTATACCAAGAGTTGTTACATGAAAATCATTAAACTCTTTTATCGGTTCGTAACTCATTCCTCTTTCCTTTATCTCATTTAGCTCTTCATTATTTATATACCACACACCGGGCCGAAACAGGTTTGGATTTGTTCGGGCGGCAGTATCGGCTTCAAATTTGGGATCCGAAATATAAAATTCAAAGACCGGAGCATAAATGCGGCATGAATATTTTCAACATCCCGGTAAATTTTTGTTGGCATAAATAGCTGCCTCGCTGCTTGATTGGTATTTTAATAAATCAGGATAAAAAAACCAGTTGATATATAAATTCAAAGCGATAGCTGCAAGACCTGTTCTGTAAAAGGCGACAATAGTACCAGGTATCTTCAACCACTGGTTTATTCCTATCAACAGGAAGATAATTCCAACGATGATAATTAATAATAAAACAAAAGGAGTATGGGGGGAATAAAATACTTGAAATAAGATGCCTCCCGCCAACAGAATAGCAATGATGCTGTATTGAACAATTTTGAATAAAGGAGATGCAGTGTTTTGTATCTTCCAGACGTATCGTGCCGTGAGGATGGCTAAAAAAGGAAAAATTATGTTTGAATAATATGGAAGTTGAAATCTTGATAATGAAAAAACAATTAAAGTAAGCAGACTGCCCGAAATAGTGAGCCATTCCTGCTTTTGATAATTTATTTTTTTTACCCCGACACGTATCTTATTAATTAGCGAGGCGTACATCACCAGGGACCAGGGAAGAAAGGCCCACAACAACGTATGGAGAAAGAAAAATGGATTTCCTTTTCCTTTTATAGGTGCTCTGTTTAAAAAACGACCAAACTGCCCTTCCCATAAAAAGAACCAGATACCCGAAACATTCTTTTTTCCAAAAACCGTTTTCTCCGGATGGCTGTCAAACTGGTACCAAAGGCTGTATAGTTCGGGGATAATAAATACTGCAATCAGCACAATCGCAACTATCCATCGCCAGTGAAATAGCTGGCTCCATTTTCTTTTAAAGATCAGGTCACCCGCAATTGCTCCCCCGATGGGTATTAGTGTAAACGGGCCTTTCGTCATTACAGCGCATGCGGCGAAGAGCGATGCAGCTATAAGATGCCAGCTGATATTTCTTTTTGAGGAATGATAAAAATGATAAACAGAGGCAATGATCAGCCCTGTTAAAAAAGGTTCTGCCCGCACATCGTTATTTGAAATAATGATGTGTTCCGCTGTTAATAAAATAAGAACAGACCATAAAGCAATCGTTTTATTGTAAAACTGTTTTCCAAGAAGATAAGTATAGTAAGCGCCCAATAAAACAAACAAAATTCCCGGTAACTTATAAGACCAGGTATGTATTCCGAAAATTTTAAAAAAAATAGCGGTGATCCAAAATTGGAAATGTGGCTTATCCAGCCAATCATTGTTTTGAAAACTAAGCTGAAGCCAGTCGTTATGCAACACTATGTTTTTCGAAACGGAAGCATATACGCCGGCATCCGGATCCATAAGAGGAATAAACAACCCGCTGAAATTTACCAACACGGCAAGGCTTATAAAAAAATAGATCCATTTATATTCTGATGGCAGCGACGGTTGACTCATTAATTTCAAAGATAAATGATTGTGCCTTTTACAAGATACCCGGAAGTTGGCGAACAGTTTATTGATTGGTTTGTTACAATAATGGTATTTATTTTTTAATTAAAAACGAATAACATGTACTACAATCAGTCATGTGCCGCAAAAGGCGCTTATCACGGAAGCAGGCATCAGCACCAGCTTATCCGTTCAATGCAAAGAGCTGCTGTAAACATTTACAAAACAGAAAGTAGCTTTGAAATGCTGGTCTTTGCTCCCGGCAGGATCAAAGAAAACTTCCATCTTAATTTAAAAGGAAATGAGCTCGTCGTTTCTTATTTACCACCGGAAGGGTTTCCCCGACCAGAATGGATAAGGAGAGAATACAGCCGTGGAGCATTTGAAAGATCATTTACCTTGAATGAAGCCATTGATGCTTCGAAGATTTCTGCAAAATACACGGATGGTGTGCTGCAGGTAAGTTTACCAATTATTCCCGGAAAGGAAGCTGGTAGCCAGGAAATTCCTGTCAGCTAAATTCATGGTTGAGTTTGAAGAAGGTGATGAATTTTTTCATCGCCTTTTTTCTTTTCCTCTTTTGCCCGTTTTATCCATTCAAACAGGCCGAATACTGCCATTACCAGCAATACTACATAATACACACTTGTAAATATTAATCCCTTGACAAAATAGAGTGGTATTGATGCAATGTTCGTAGCTATCCACCAATACCAACTCTCCACTTTCTTTTTTGCCATTAACCACATGCCGGTATAAGCAGATGCGCTTGCAAAAGCATCTGCCCAGGGAATAGCTTGCGGAGCATGGCCACTTTTTTTTAACCAACTAAGCGCAAAGAAAATAGTTATGTAAAAAAAGGAAAAGAATAAAAGATGAATGCCCCATTCTTTTGCGGAAGAGTTTTTTATAACAACAATATGATGATGTTTTTGGTCCCGCTTAGTCCATAATATCCATCCATAAATACTAACTACGGTATAATAAAAATTGACGCTTCCTTCACCCCAAAGGCCTACTTCGAAGCTGAGATAGATGTAAATAATTGTATTAATCAACCCCACAGGATAAACCAAAATATTTTCGATGCGACTGAACCAAACGCTGGCTATGCCTGCAAACACAGCGATGTATTCCAGCCATCCTGTTTGTTGCATCCCTTCAACGAACTGGCTCCAGATTTCGTGGATTGACATAATGCAATATAATCGTAAAGCTTTAAAATCGTCAATCGCTTAACTTCATAATATGAAAAAAATAAACCTCGCTGAAAAGCTTTCAATGTTCTCAGATCACTGGAGCCCTAAAATTGCCGGTGAATTGAACGGGCAGTTGGTAAAGCTTGTAAAATTCCAGGGACCTTTTGTATGGCATCATCATGATCATGAAGACGAATTGTTTTATGTAGTAAAGGGAAGTTTTGATATGGAATTTGAAAGTGAGGTTATCACTATCAACCAGGGAGAATTCATTATTGTTCCAAAAGGAACTGAACATCGGCCCAATGCAAAAGAAGAATGTGAGGTAATGTTGTTTGAACCTGCAGCTACGTTAAACACAGGAAACGTTGACAATGACAAGACATTGAAAGAGCTTGAAAAAATTTAAAATTAAAGTTGAAAAACTCAAATGATGGATTAATCTCAACCTTTACTCTGAACTTTACCTCCGTATTTTTGCATCAAATATTCTGAATGAAAATTGCTGTTCTTGGTGCCGGTATGATAGGCAGAACGATCGCTTTGGATCTTGCTTCATCTTTCTCCGTTACTTCTTTTGATGTGAGTGAAGAAAACCTTCAATTATTAAAAAGCAGAAATTCCTCTATCCAAATTCAGCGGGCCGATCTGAAAGACTACAACCAATATGAAAAATGGTTGGCGTTATTTGATATTGTAGTTACAGCGGTTCCCGGTTTCATGGGATATGATACATTGAAAACTGTAATTAATTGCAGAAAGAGTGTGGCTGATATTTCTTTTTTTCCTGAAGATGTACTGCAACTTGATAATATCGCGAAAGAAAAGAACGTAACCGTTATTACAGATGTGGGTGTGGCTCCGGGCATGAGTAATTTAATACTGGGCCGCTACAATGAAGAGATAGAGGTCACAAATTTTGAATGTTATGTGGGCGGATTACCCAAGATCAGAAAAAAACCTTTTGAATACAAAGCGCCTTTTTCTCCCGTGGATGTAATTGAAGAGTATACAAGACCCGCACGATTAAAAGAAAATGGGCAAATCGTTACCAAGCCTGCATTGAGTGAACGGGAGTATATGGATTTTGATGAAGTAGGAACATTGGAAGCGTTTAATACAGACGGGCTGAGAAGTCTTTTATTTACCATGCCGCACATTGCTAACATGAAGGAAAAAACATTGCGGTATCCCGATCATGTGGAATTTATTATTGCATTAAAACAAGCCGGTTTTTTTGATGAAGAGGAAATTGAAATAAATGGAACCAAAATTTCGCCTTTAAAATTTTCTTCAAAAATTTTTTTCCGGGATTGGAAACTTGGAAGCGAGGAAGAAGAATTAACAGTGATGAAAGTGATCATTGACGGGCAAAAAAACGGATCAAAGCAAAGAATAGAATACAGCCTGCTTGATCACTACGACAATGCAACAAAGACTTCGTCAATGAGCCGCACTACGGGCTATACCTGCACGGCGGCTGTTCATTTGATTGCAAAAGGTTTATTTAAAAAGAAAGGCATCTTTCCTCCCGAATTAGTCGGTAACAATAAAGAATGTTTTGATTTTGTGATGCGCTACCAGGAAGAAAGAAAAGTAAATTGGAAATACAAAACTCTTTCTTTGTAGTGATTTATTTTTTTTGAGCCAGTAAAGAATCGGCTGCTTGTAAAGAATTGATCATTGTATCTTTTACCTTAAAAATTTTTTCTTTTTCTGATTCAAGGTATTTTACTCTTTCTTCTTCATTATTCGAAAAGGAATCCATATTGAATTCATTCATCCACCTGTTCATAGCATAATCAGCAAACTTCAACCTGTCAAGCATGGAGTCGAGTTGCATTTTGTAACCAAGCGAGTTTTTTTGAAGATTGGCCGGGAGTTTTGAAATGGAGTCAATAGTTTGTTGTACTTTTTTTTCTGCTGTACTGATCCTGTTCATTTTCGCCATCCCAATGTTATGGCCTTCCATTACTTTATCCATCAGGCTATCTGAACGGGATTTTCCTGTCTGATCGTTACTGTTTCCCGAATTGTTGCAGGCTACAAGTATTAAAGCAAACATGAGCAGGTAAGACAATTTCATTTACGTAAATTTTTCGCAAAGATAGCCTTCATCTCAACTGTTTTTGCCAATTTGTTTTGAACTAATTTCGTCTCAACAAATAATTTATTCCTATATGGAAAAACTGGAGAATTATGTTACAGGGAAATGGATTCGCGGAGATGGAGACGGGCAAATTTTGTATAATGCGGTGACCGGTCAAGAAATTGCCGTTGCTGCAACCCGGGGTTTGGATTTTAAATCCATATTTGAATATGCAAGACAAGTTGGAAATCCCGCTCTCCGTAAAATGACATTTCATGAGAGAGGCAGAATGTTAAAAGCGCTTGCTGTTTATCTTAATGAAAAAAAAGAAAAATTTTACGAGGTAAGTTATAAGACTGGTGCTACAAAAGCAGATAGCTGGATCGATATTGAAGGAGGGTTTGGAAACCTATTCAGCAACGCTTCGCTGCGAAGAAAATTTCCTGATCTTTCGTATTGCATAGATGGTGATCCGATCGCATTAAGCAAGGGCGGCAGTTTTATAGGCCATCATATTTTGATTCCAAAAGAAGGTGTGGCCATTCATATTAATGCATTTAATTTTCCCGTGTGGGGAATGCTTGAAAAATGTGCGGTGAATTGGTTGGCCGGGGTTCCCGCTGTTGTCAAGCCAGCTACTATTACTTCCTATTTAACTGAAGCTATAGTAAGAGAAATTATTGCTTCCAATATTTTACCTAACGGCGCTTTGCAATTGATCTGTGGAAGTGCCGGCGATATGCTTGATTATGTCGGGTCGCAGGATGTTATTACGTTCACCGGTTCTAAATCAACCGGGCTAAAATTGAGATCTCATCCAAAAATTTTAAGTGAGTCTGTGCCATTTAACATGGAAGCTGATTCGTTGAATGCAATTGTATTGGGCGAAGATGTTGTTCCCTCAATGCCCGAATGGGATATTTTTATAAAAGAAATTCGCAAAGAAATGACGGTAAAAGCCGGTCAAAAATGTACAGCTATAAGAAGGATCTTTGTTCCTGAAACTAAAATGGAGGATGTTTGGAAAGCAATTGCTTCATCATTGCAGCAAACTACGATTGGTAATCCACTCAATGAAAAAGTCAGAATGGGTTCACTGGCAGGACAAAGTCAACGCTCGGAAGTAAAGAATCAACTGCAAAAACTTTTAGCTTCTTCGCAAATTGTGTATGGCTCTTTGGACAGCGTGGAAGTAATTGATGCGGATGCGAGGAAAGGTGCATTTTTTTCTCCAATATTATTAAAAAATGAAAAGCCATTTTCGTCAAATGAAGTACATGAAGTGGAAGTGTTCGGACCCGTCAGTACAATTATGCCGTACAAAGACTTAACTGAAGCAATAGAATTGAGTAAAAAAGGAAAAGGTTCTTTGTGCAGTACAATTGTAACAGCTGACAATAATATGGCAACTGATTATGTTGTAAATGCCGGAACATATCATGGAAGAATATTGGTATTGAATGCAGATTGCGCTAAAGAAAGTACGGGTCATGGTTCACCACTTCCTATGTTGGTACATGGAGGCCCGGGACGTGCAGGAGGCGGCGAAGAAATGGGTGGTGTTCGTGGTGTAAAACATTATATGCAGCGGGTGGCCATTCAAGGTTCCCCACCAAGTATCACAGCTATAACAAAAATTTACCAGCAAAATGCAAAAGGGAATGTTGACAACATTCATCCATTCAAAAAATATTTTGAAGAACTGAAAATTGGTGATCAAATCGTAACAGATAAAAGGGTAATTACACCAGAAGATATTGACAAGTTTGCTGATCTTAGCGGAGATCATTTTTATGCACATTTAGAAGAAGCAGATTTTGCGGATACTATGTTTGATGGACAGGTAGCTCACGGGTATTTTATTTTAAGTGCGGCAGCGGGCTTGTTTGTAGATAGCTATGAAAAAAATCCCGTTCTGTTAAATTACGGGCTTGATGAATTGCGGTTTACAAAACCCGTTTATCCAGGTGCAGAAATTCATGTTCGATTTACATGCAAAGAAAAAATTCCACAGGATAAAAAAGAAGAATCGGAAATTTCAAAAGGAATTGTAAAGTGGCTGGTAGAAATAATTGATAAAACGAATGAACAGGTTGGAATAGGGACAATATTAACTATGGTTAAAAGAAAAAAATAGCATTATGATACAGGAAATTTCAAGTGGCTATGTAAAATCAGAATTTCATAACAATGTCACCACAATTGAATTCTTTCATCCGCAAAGCAATTCTTTGCCGTTAAAAATTTTAGATGAACTGGCCCAGGCAATTCATCGTGCGGGCAACGATGATGACACCAGGCTGATCATTTTGCAATCGGCAGGCGAAAAAGCTTTTTGCGCCGGTGCGTCGTTTGATGAATTAATGGCTATTCAGGATGCGGAACAGGGATTTCAATTTTTTAGCGGATTTGCACATGTTATCAATGCCATGAGGATCTGTCCCAAATTCATTATTGCGCGGGTTCATGGGAAATGCGTGGGTGGTGGTGTAGGATTAGTAGCTGCATCAGATTATGCCATTGCAACCGAAAATGCTGATATAAAATTAAGTGAACTGGCTATTGGTATTGGTCCATTTGTGGTGGGTCCTGCTTTGGAAAGACGTATTGGCGTTTCCGCATTTTCCCAGTTAGCCATTGACGCTACGATGTGGAGGAGTGCTCAATGGGCCGGTCGCAAAGGTTTGTTTGCCGAAGTGCACCCGATAAATACAGGAATGGAAGAGTCCATTTCCAAACTTGCAAGTACTTTAATGCGTTCCAGTCTTGAGGCAATGGCTGAAATGAAAAAAACTTTTTGGAAAGGAACAGAAAACTGGGATCAGCTTTTACGGGAAAGGGCATCCATCAGCGGCAAACTGGTGTTAAGTCCTTTTACAAAAGAGGCGATTCAAAGATTTAAAACGAAGAAATAAATTCCTGCTACTGTTATTTGATAAATCATTTTGTGCACCCGGCTTTCAATCAAGATAATTTTCATCTTCTCTGTAATGGTCTTGCAAAAAAAGACAAGGAACTTCATTCAATTATTAAAAAATTTGGATGCCCGCCTGTCTGGACAAGAAAGCCCAACTTTCAAACTCTTATTCATATTATTTTAGAACAGCAGGTCTCACTGGCTTCTGCGAGAGCGGCGTTAAATAAGTTAAGAGAAAAATTGGGAATGATCACACCTAAAAAATTACTTGAACTTACTGATGAAGAATTAAAAGCCTGTTATTTCAGTCGCCAGAAAACAATATATGCAAGATGCCTGGCTGAAGCGATCATTTCCAAACAAATCCAGCTAAAAAAATTCTCAAATCTCGGGGATGCGGAAATAAGGCAACAATTGAAGATGATAAAGGGTATTGGTGACTGGACTGTTGATGTATATCTTTTATTTGCGTTGCAAAGAACAGATGTTTTCCCTCTGGGTGATCTTGCGATGGTGAATGCTTTAAAAGAAATAAAACAGCTGCCGAAAGAAACAAAGCAGGATCACATTTTGAAACTTGCAGAACAATGGCGACCCTATCGTTCCATTGCCACGATGCTTTTGTGGCATTACTATATTCAAACAAGAAAAATAAAGTTTGCTTAGTTTGTTACCGTTTGTTTGTTAAGAATCCTCTTGACCGCATTGACTAATTTTTCACCTTTCTCTTTTATTTGCTCTTCTGTCCACAGTAAGCTTATGGAGGTGGAAATACAATGATTCATTATAGCATCGCTTGCGGAAAAGTCCTGGGATTGCAATTTCTTTAGGGCAGCTATTTGTTCCGCATTTAAATTATGAAGAGCGGAAATGTTTTTTAAATGATCCCATTTGCGGACGTAATGCCAGTTGTTATCATACCAATAAAAATTACCCGCTAAAATATTCTGAGCTTTCAATTCGCTCACCACAGCTTTTGTAATTTCTTCTGTCGGTAAAAACCAACTTAAAAAAGTACAACTGTCACCTGAAGGATCGGGGATTTTTCTAAAAGAAATTTCAGGCACCTGTGACAGAATGTTTTTAAGCTGTAAATGATTTCGTTTTTGAATTTCTAAAAACTGGTCAAGTCTTTTTATCTGTGCCAAACCAACGGCAGCATGTAATTCAGAAATGCGGAAGTTGTAACCAAGAAACGGATGAAGATCGGCTCCGCGGTCAACACCTTTATGATCGTGCCCATGGTCAGAGTAACCGTCAGATTTTACGTAAACATTTTCATCGTTCGTTAAAACGGCCCCTCCTTCTCCGCAGGTGATTGTCTTTACAAAATCAAAACTGAAAGTGCCCGCATTGCCAATAGTTCCTAAATACTTCCCTTTATAAGAAGCACCTATGCTTTGGCAAGCATCTTCAAGTAATATCAAATTGTGTTGCTTGCAAATAGAAACCAATGCGTCCATATCGGCCATGCTGCCGCACATATGTACAGGCACCACGCATTTTGTTTTTGAAGTAATGGCTTTGCGAACGGCATCGGGATTTAAGGTTAAAGTTTCATCGATATCAATCAATACGGGTACAGCGCCTACACTTAATACGGCTTCAAAACTTGCAACGAATGTGAATGAAGGCATGATCACTTCATCGCCCGCACCAATACCTAATGCAGCCAGAGCTGTTGTCAGGGCAGAAGTTCCGCTGGAAGTAAGTTGTGCATATTTACTTCCAAACCGTTTGCAGATCGCTTCTTCCAATTCTTTGGCTTTCCATTTTCCTTTTCGCGGCGCATCAAAACCATAGCGCATCAGTATTCCTGTTTCCAATACTTCGTTTACTTCTTTACGTTCTGCGTCACTCCATAATTCAAAACCGGGCATGTTATCAGAATTAAAAATGAATAATTAAAAATTTTGGAATGACAAAGGTAGAAAAATGATTTTTTGTTACCGGCAATTGTAACTTTATTCAACTTTTGTTGTGTCACTCACTTCAGCTTTCTGAATTCTATTCATCTTAAAATTATTTTATGGCAAAAATTATTCTTCATCTTGCCGCTAGTCTTGATGGTTTTATTGCGGATGAAAAAGGAGGGGTTGATTGGCTAAATGATTTTCCTGCACCCGGAGAGGATTATGGAATGAGTGATTTCTTTAAGAGTTGTGGTACCGCCATCATGGGATCTAAAACCTATGAACAAGCGCTATCATTTGGTTCCTGGTTTGAAGGGATGGAAGGATTAATTTTTACTTCCCGTGAATTACCTGGTTTTAAAAATGAACCGATAAAATTTATCAAGGGCGACCCAACTCCCGATTGTTGAAGAATTGAGAAATAAGGAAAAAGATAGCTGGTTGGTGGGTGGCGGAAATTTAATAAGTCAATTTATTAATAAACATTTGATAGATGAATTTGTAATTACTGTTGTTCCTCGTTTATTAGGAAAAGGATTACCACTTTGTCCGTCAATTGATCAGGTCAATAAGCTACAACTGATGGATTCAAAGATTTATAAGGATGGAGTGCTTCAGTTGAAATACCAATTTATTTGACAGGCTTTTGGGGTAACCAATCCATTTGTGGAATTAAAGCAGGTTGCCGGTAATAGTTATTTCGTAAACTATCACTCCAGCCATTTGGATTTCTGTCAAACGAATTGCTGCTAAAATAAATGGCTCCCTGTACATTTGGAGTATTTCTTAAGTCTTCAATTTGCCTTGGCAATTGAGTGGGATCTTTCCAGGCACTGTTGCTGCCTGCACGATAGATGCCAATTCCTATATAACATTGTCTTCCGTATGTATGTTTACTCCACCAGTCGAGCAATTTTTCATAATCAATTTTTGGATTGCCAATTTCTAAATACAGTTGCGGAGCTACATAATCTATCCATCCTTTTTTCAACCACAGGAGAATATCTGCATACAGATCATCATAGTTTGTTTGCGCAGATTTGCTATCGCTTCCGTCGGAGTCCTGGTCTTTGTTCCGCCATACACTAAAAGGTGAAATACCAAACTTGACCCAGGGTTTTTCTTTTTTGATCGCACGACTTAACATGGCGATGACAGAATCTACATTACTTCTTCTCCAATCATCCTTTGAAAGAGGAGTACCGGATTTTCTGTATGCTGCTTCATCGGGAAATTCTTTTCCGGCAATTCGATAAGGGTAAAAATAATCATCCATGTGAATGGCATCGACATCGTATCTCTTTACAATATCGCTGATAACCTTTACTACAAATTTTTGTGCTTCTTTATTCGATGGGTCGAAATATTTTGTATTACCATAAGTCAAAAACCATTCAGGATGAGTTTTAGTGATATGATTTGGTGAAATAGAAGCTTTTCCGATTTGGAAATTTGCTCTGTACGGATTGCACCATGCATGAAATTCCATTCCTCTTTTATGCGCCTCATCTATCATAAACTTTAATGGATCATAATAAGGAGAAGGGGCTTGACCTTGAACACCGGTCAGCCATTGGCTCCATGGTTCGTACGGCGAAGGGTAAAATGCATCGGCTGATGGCCGCACTTGTACGATCACCGCATTCATGCCATTCTTTTTATGCATATCAAGCTGGCGAATAAAGTCAGCTTTTTGACTTTCAGCATCTGTCATACCTCTTTGTGGCCAGTCAATGTTGTCTACAGTGGCTATCCATACACCCCTGAATTCATAGTTTGGAGGCTTTGATAATGCAAGATGCGATTGCTGGCTAAAAGCAGCATAATATAATAGAGTGGAAAGAAAAACTAAGATGGCGGCTTTCATAATACAAAATTATAATCAACAATAAAGATTGTCAAGGAAACAAGGGCATTCTTTCGTCAGGAAAACGTTAATTAATTGCGGATTTTATCAAGAAGTTTGCTGAGACTTGCGGCTTCTTTTTCAGAAAGGTTGCATAAGACGTCGTCCATGTCATCTTGTTTTTTATCCAGCTTTTCGAGTAGTTTTAATCCTTTATCAGTAATAGTTACATCTACCAAGCGACGATCTTTTTTACAAATAACTTTTTTTACCAGCCCTTTAGACAGCAACCTATCAACAATACGGCTTGTATCACTCATTTTATCAATCATTCTTTCTCTTATTGTTAGAGTTGAAAGAGGTGTTGGATGATTGCCTCTTAAAATGCGGAGAATATTAAATTGTTGATGGGTAATGCCTTCTTCTGCGACAAACTGCTTAAGACGTTCCACCGTCCAGCCGTAAGTGAACAAGAGATTGATTATTGCCTTGTGACGCTCATTGCGGAATTTATCCTGGTGAATGTCTTTATTTATTCCCATTCAAATTTTATTAAGAGGATAAATATAGAAAAGTTTCTTCCTTTCTGTGGCGACGGTCACAATTTAAAATTTCGCAAGACTGCTTTGTTGTTTAATTTTCAGAAGGTGAATTGATTTCGTGCAACGGCATATTGGTGGATTATTACATAGTTTGATTTCGCAGTTCGCCTGTTAATTTTAAAATAGTAAACAGGTGATGCGCTTCGTGTAACAGAAAAAAATTCAACCATAAATTCATATTCATTTTTCCCAAAACAGGATGGTCTCCTGTTCGGTGAATCTCTTCTTCCTTCAAAGAATGAACCTTATCAATTAATATCCTTCTTGTTGAAATAAGATCCTGCATGATCTCTCTTGTGGACTTTGTACAATTATCATAAAAGTATGGGTCCGCTTCAGCAGAATATCGCTCAAGCTGTGGGTTTTCTTCATTTAAAATTCTTTGAAGCCGATAGATAAAAACATGTTCATAGATCGTAAGATGAACAATATTCTCAAAGATTGACCATTTTCCGGGAATTACCTGTGTGCGTATTTGCTCATCTGATAAGCCTTCGATAAGGTCGATTAGAGATTTATGCTGATATTCCAGCCTCGTAGTAATGGATGTCGGTAAAGGCATAGCAATTGATTTGCGCTACTAATCATCGCATCTGGGTTAAAAATTTTTCGATACAAGTCAACAACAAAATAGGGCATAAATTCTAATTCTCCCAGACTTTAGTCCCTTCGCTGCAGTTAGAACATATATCAATATTTTTCCGCCCCTGTAAAATTTTTGCTCTGAACTTTTTATAATCTCCGTTCTTCCATATTTCTTTGAAAGATTTTGTTTTCAGGTCGCCTAATTTATGTTGTGCGTCTTTATCAAAGCAGCAGGGAGCAACTAATCCATCCCATGTAATCACAGGGTCGTGCCACAGCCGCCAGCAATGGTTGGCAAGAGAGCCTTTGAATTCATAAGACCCATTGGTCAATTTTTTATAGCGACTGTATTTATTTATTGTTGTGATTAATTGATTCGGATCGTTTTTATAATCATATACCTGGGCTGTTTTAAACCAGACATCGTCCACGCCAATTTCTTTTGCCAGTTTTTTTACATCTTCCAGTTGGTGCTCATTTGGTTTTACAACAAGAAATTGAAAAACGATAAACGGGGTTTTACTTTTTAATTTTTTTTTCCAGTTCACCACATTTGTTGCTCCTTCAATTACCTTATTCAATTTTCCGCCTACACGATATTGCTGGTAAACTTCCTGTGTAGTGCCATCAATGGAAATGATCAACCGATCCAGCCCGCTTTCTATAGTTCGTTTTGCATTTTCGTTGTTTAGATAATGCGCATTGGTTGAAGTGGCCGTGTAAATTTTTTTTGATGAGGCGTATTTTACCATATCCAGGAAATCGGGATTTAAAAATGGTTCACCCTGGAAATAAAATACGAGATATAAAAGATCATTTGATAACTGGGCGATCGTTTCAGAAAAGAAATCTTTATTAAGCATACCCGTTGGCCTGGTAAATGCCCTTAATCCGCTTGGACATTCCGGGCAACGAAGATTACATGAAGTTGTCGGTTCGAATGAAATTGAAACGGGATAACCCCATTGGATTGGCCTTTTTGTCCATTTGCTGATGTAATAACTTGCCAGCACTTTGGATGCATTCCAAAAACGACGGAATGTAAGTTTGGAAAATAAATTCGTTGTATCGTTCCAGTTAAGCCGCGACATTTAAGTAAAGATAATCACAAGCCATGATTATCTTTAGTAACAAATGGAGAGTGATCAGCAATATAAAATTTTCTTCATTGGCGATTGCGCTGCAACGATTGATTTTGGAAATGAGATCGATGAAGAGATCAATAGAAAAGTTATCACGGTATTCAATTATTTATCGCAATATCCGCTGAATGGAATGATAGAAGCCATAACTGCTTATAGTTCCATCACTATTTATTTTGATATTGGTTTGTTAAGAAAAAGAATCCATCCTGAACAAAAAGTATTCGACTATATGATTAGTGAATTACAGCAACTGATGCAAAACGACTTTGCCGGAAGCGAAATGAAAAAAAATTTAGTTCGTATTCCTGTTTGTTATGAAAAAGAATTTGCGTTGGATGTACAATGGATAGCTGAACAAAAAAGATATGTCAGCAGAAGATATCATTCGTTTACATTGCTCGAAACAATATCGTGTTTATATGATTGGATTTTTACCTGGTTTTGCTTATATGGGACAAGTCGACGAACAAATTGCAACCCCACGGAAAGTACAACCTCAGACAATTGAAGCGGGGAGTGTAGGCATAGCCGGAAGACAAACGGGAATATATCCTTTGAATTCGCCGGGTGGCTGGCAAATTATAGGAAGAACGCCTTTAAAAATGTTTGATAAAGATAAAGATCAATTATGCCTTCTTAAGGCAGGTGACTATGTAGAATTTTATTCAATTACAAAAGATGAGTTTGAGAGTTATCAAAGCAGGAGTGTTTGATACTATTCAGGATTTGGGTCGATACGGTTATCAATATCTTGGTATCAACCCGGGTGGAGCAATGGATCGTTTTGCTGCGCAAATGGCTAATATGCTTATTGGAAATAACGCCGATGACGCAGTAATTGAGATGCATTTTCCGTCGTCTACATTTTTATTTGAGCAGGAAACGTTGATCGCTATTACAGGCGCAAATTTTTCTCCTGCAATAAATGGCGAAGATATTCCGCTATCGCAACCTGTTATTGTTTCAAAAAACAGCATACTGCAGTTTCAAAAATGGAAACAGGGAGCAAGATGTTATTTGGCAATAAAAGAAAAATTAGGTGGTGAAAAATGGCTCAATAGCTACAGCACAAACATTAAAGCTGCCTGCGGTGGTTTTAATGGAAGAACATTACAGAAAGATGATGTAATGCCTTTTAGAGAGAGAATGACGTATAAGAAATTTTTGGGTGAAAAAGATTTTCTGCTGCTTCCCTGGAAGGCAGACATTGAAAAAGAAACTCCCCCGATAAACAGGATCGCTTTTATTCCCGGAAACGAATGGGATTTACTGACCGAAAAATCAAAAGAAACTTTTTTAAATGATCCATTTATTATTGGGTCATTGGCAGACAGAATGGGATACAGATTGCAAAATGTTTTGAAAGCAAAGGAAAATGGTGAGTTGGTTTCGGCAGCGGTAAGTTTTGGTACTATACAATTATTGCCCAATGGAGAGTTGATCATTTTAATGGCCGATCATCAAACTGCGGGCGGCTATCCCCGTATTGCGCATATTATTTCAGCCCACTTGCCTTTTCTTGCTCAAAAACAACCGGGGGATAAAATTTATTTTCGTTCTGCGAATCAACAATATGCAGAAGAACTCTTATTAAAGCAGCACCATCATTTGCTTCAACTGCAAAATGCTTGTAAATTCAGATTAGAGGAATTTCTTAATGCAAACAATTGATATTAACTGTGACATGGGAGAAGGTATGGAAAATGATGAAATGATTATGCCTTTCATCACTTCAGCCAATATAGCATGTGGTTATCATGCCGGCGACGAAACTACCATGAAACGAACAATAGAATTAGCTTTAAAAAATAATGTTGCCATTGGTGCTCATCCTTCTTTTCATGACCGTGAAAATTTTGGAAGGGCCGACATGCATCTTCCACTTGGAGAAGTGTATGACATGGTTACTCAACAAATCCATTTATTGGAAAAAATCGCTAAGACAAATGGAGCTTCCCTGCATCACGTAAAGCCGCACGGTGCATTGTATAACATGGCCGCACGAACCTGGAAGCTCGCTGCTGTAATTTGCCTTGCCATTAAAGATGTAAATGAAAAATTGGTTTTATACGGACTAAGCGGCAGCCACCTGATCAAAGAAGCAAAAAAAATTGGTTTAAAAAACGCCAGCGAAGTATTTGCAGACAGAGCTTACCAGGACAACGGGTTTCTTATTCCGAGATCAAAGCTAAATGCCCTGATAGAAGACACCGATAAATCAGTTCAGCAAGTTTTGCAAATGATAAAGGAAAAAAAAGTTACTTCAGTTAATGGTAAAGAACTCTCTATTACCGCAGATACTATTTGCATACATGGTGATGGAAAAAATGCAGCTCTGTTTGCAAAGGCAATTTGTGAAGCATTGGAAACGGCAGGAATTGAAATAAAAACCTGCTGAGTAATGAACTGAATGTACAAGTGTGCGACGCAACGGAAGTAAAATAGAAACTCTGCAGCCGGAAACAAAATGAAAAAAAACTCTGTTATACTGGGTGCTGCTTTTCTAATGGCTACTTCTTCCATTGGACCAGGGTTTCTTACACAAACAACAAAATTTACGGAAGAGCTTCTTGCAAGTTTTGGCTTTGTAATTCTCATTTCCATTCTTCTTGATATCGGTGCACAGCTTAATATCTGGAGGATTATTACAGCAAGTGAACTTTGTGCACAGGATCTTGCTAATAAAATAATTCCGGGCCTGGGATTTTTCCTTGCGACATTGATCGGTTTTGGCGGTTTGATTTTTAATATAGGAAATATTGCAGGCTGCGGGCTTGGACTAAATGTATTGACGGGATTAAAGCCGGAATATGGTGCAGCTATCAGTTGCATAATTGCTTTGGGAATTTTTTGGTATAAAGAAACGGGTAAACTGATGGATAACTTTACCAAGGTGCTCGGCATTATAATGATCGGATTGACAGTGTATGTTGCTATTACTTCTCATCCTCCGGTTCGGGAAGCGCTGTATAGAACGATATGGCCGCAAAAAATTGACGTAATGAAAATTGTAACATTGGTGGGAGGAACAGTGGGGGGCTATATTTCCTTTGCCGGGGCGCACAGGTTATTAGATGCAGGTATAAAAGGAAAAAAAAATATTTCAAAGACAATTAAAAGTTCGGTAAGCGGAATTCTTATTACATCCATCATGCGGTTCGTTTTATTTTTTGCTGCATTGGGTGTTGTGTGGCATGGTGCAAAACTTGACGTCAATGATCCCGCTTCTTCTGTTTTTAAAATTGCTGCGGGAAATGTCGGATACCTATTCTTTGGCATTGTAATCTGGTGCGCATCCATTACTTCGGTAATTGGTGCATCATACACGTCGGTTTCTTTCTGGAAAAGTTTTCATCCCTTTATCGAGAAGAATGAAAAGATAATTATTTCCGGATTTATCATCATTGCCACTATTACTTTCATCCTGACAGGCGACCCGGTTAGGCGACTGATCTTTGCGGGTGCGATCAATGGGATAATTTTACCTCTTTCTTTACTGATCATTCTGATCGCTTCTACGAAATCTTCTTTAATGAAAACATATCGCCATCCTTTATCTCTTCAAATATTCGGATGGCTGGTGGTTCTCGTATTAGGCTGGATGAGTTATAAAACCTTTTACGAGCTGTTTATAAAATAGCCGGGAGTGTTTATTACATTTTAAAGAAATACCGGAAAGTGGTATTAAAAATTACCCAACAATATTAGTTTTTGATTACTAAAATGGTTAGTTTTGAATGTTAATTAATTTTTTAGACCGGGAATCGCTAAAACTTAACTTTGAATCATGGCAAAAACAGAAAAAACTACCGATATGACAAATATCAATAGCGAAAAGCTAAAAGCTTTAAAGCTTACAATCGATAAGATTGATAAAGACTACGGAAAAGGAACCGTGATGATGATGAATGAAAAAGTCGAAGTTCTCCAGGAGGTCGTCTCCACCGGCTCCATCGGTCTTGATGTGGCTTTGGGAATTGGCGGTCTTCCGCGGGGAAGGGTTGTTGAAATTTATGGCCCTGAGTCTTCGGGTAAAACAACTATAGCAACACATGTAATTGCAGAAGCACAGAAAAAAGGCGGCATGTGCGCTATTATTGATGCGGAGCATGCTTTTGATAGCTCCTATGCAAGAAAACTTGGAGTTGATGTTGACAATCTTCTTATTTCCCAACCCGATTATGGAGAACAGGCATTAGAAATTGCAGATCGCTTAATTCTGTCGGGTGCATTGGATGTCGTAGTAATTGATTCTGTAGCAGCATTGGTTCCAAAAAGTGAATTGGAAGGTGAAATGGGTGATAGCAAAATGGGATTGCAGGCAAGATTGATGAGCCAGGCATTGCGCAAATTGACTGCGACGATCTCTAAAACAAATACGATTTGCGTTTTCATTAATCAGCTTCGCGAAAAGATCGGGGTTATGTTTGGGAACCCGGAAACTACAACCGGTGGGAATGCATTGAAGTTCTATTCATCTGTACGATTGGATATTCGTCGTATGGCACAAATAAAAGATGGTGATCAGGCAATTGGTAATCGTGTGAAAGTAAAAGTGGTAAAGAATAAAGTAGCTCCTCCATTTCGTAGCGCTGAATTTGATATTGTTTTTGGGGAAGGCATATCCAAGAATGGAGAAATCATTGACATGGGAGTTGAGCTTGGCATTGTTCAAAAAAGCGGAAGTTGGTTTAGCTATAATAATGATAAGCTGGGCCAGGGCCGTGATGCGGTGAAGCAATTGCTTACAGACAATCCTGAACTTGCCAATGAAATTGAAAGTAAGATCAGGGAAAAGATAAAGGAAGTGCAAGCTGTTTAATTATTATATCATGATGGCTAATTATAGCGCCGTCTCATAATGGGACGGCTTTTTAATTTGAGGTGGCTTTAACTGCTAAAACAACGCTATGAATACACGTAAACTTGATTCCCGCAAACGAATTGCCCTTGTTGCACACGACAATAAAAAGGCTGATCTTTTGGAATGGGCTACTTATAATAAAACGGTTTTATCAAAACACAGATTATATGCCACCGGTACTACTGGTTCATTATTGGAGACTGCTTTGGATCTGTCCATCACAAAATTTTTCAGCGGTCCGCTTGGCGGGGATCAACAAGTCGGAGCTAAAATTGCCGAAGGTAAAATTGATGTGTTGATTTTTTTCTGGGATACAATGGAAGCCCAGCCTCATGACCCGGACGTAAAAGCCTTGCTTCGCGTTGCAGTCACTTACAACATTCCCGTGGCATGTGACAGGGCTACCGCGGATTTTTTATTGACCTCGCCATTGATGCACCAGGAATATGAAGCCATTCTCCCTGACTATTCTTTGTATACAAAAAGAAAAATTTCAACATGAAAGTTCGGTTGCGGGAATGGAGAAGGTCAGATGCAGAGGCGCTTGCCATAATTGCGAATAACAAAAAGATATGGGACAATGTGAGAGATAAATTGCCCTATCCTTACAAAATAAAAGATGCTAAAAAATGGCTTGCTCTTGTAAAAAAACAAAAAGTTGTAACCACTTTTTGTATAGTAGCCGATGGTGAATTAGCCGGCAGTATTGGGTTTACTCTAAAAGAAGATGTTTATCGAAAGAATGCAGAAGTCGGATATTTTATAGGAGAAAAGTTTTGGGGAAAAGGAATTGCTACCGAAGCTGTCAAACAAATGGTAGAGTACATTCAAAAAAAATTTGACGTTGTCAGAGTTTATGCTGAAGTATTTGAATATAATAAAGCCTCAATGAAAGTCCTGGAAAAAAATGACTTTTATCTTGAGGCAGTTCGCAAAAGAGCCGCATTTAAAAATAATGTTATCATTGATGATTTTGTTTGGGTTAAGATCATAAAGTGACATTCGTCTTTGATAGTTTCAGTAAATTGCAGGCTTGCCTGCCGACAGGCTCGCTCAAATTTCTATGCCTTTTAAACTTCATGCACCGTATCAGCCTGCCGGGGATCAACCGGAAGCTATAGATCAACTCACGGAAGGGATATTAAATGATGAAAAATATCAAACTCTCCTGGGTGTAACTGGAAGCGGAAAAACCTTTACCATAGCGAATGTGGTTCAGAATGTGCAAAGGCCAACACTTGTGCTCACTCATAATAAAACACTCGTTGCCCAGTTGTACGGCGAGTTCAAACAATTCTTTCCTGAAAATGCTGTTGGCTATTTTGTTTCCTACTATGATTACTATCAACCCGAGGCCTATATGCCCGTTAGCGATGTGTATATTGAAAAAGATCTTTCCATAAACGAAGAACTCGACAAACTCAGGTTGCAGGCTACAGCTCAATTACTCACGGGAAGAAGAGATATTATTATTGTTGCTTCAGTAAGTTGCATTTATGGTATTGGCAACCCGGCGGATTTTGAAAATGGCATTGTAAGAATAAATAAGCGTCAAACAATTTCGCGACAGGGCTTTCTTCACTCTTTGGTAAATTCACTTTATAACAGAACAACGCTTGAATTCAAAAGAGGAACTTTTCGGGTAAAAGGCGATACCGTTGAGATCAATCTGCCTTATGTAGACTATGGATATCGGGTTATTTTTTTTGGTGATGAAATTGAAGAGATCGAAAGTTTTGATGTAGTAACAGGCAAGCGCATGGGCACTATGGAAAATGCGGCAATATTCCCGGCTAATTTATACCTGGCTCCTAAAGACATGTTGCAACAAATTATTTATGAGATACAGGATGAAATGCAGGCCCAGGTAGAATATTTCAAATCGACAGGCAAGTTTATCGAAGCACAACGCTTAAAAGAGAGAGTTGAATTTGACCTGGAAATGATACGTGAGTTGGGTTATTGTAATGGTATTGAAAACTATTCAAGGTTTTTTGATCGTCGTTACCCGGGCACAAGACCATTTTGCCTGCTTGATTATTTTCCAAAAGATTTTTTGTGCGTGATTGATGAGAGTCATCAAACCGTTCCGCAAGTAAGCGGCATGTATGGAGGCGACAGGAGCAGAAAATTGATTTTAGTTGATTATGGTTTTCGTTTACCATCCGCGTTGGATAATCGGCCACTAAATTTTCACGAGTTTGAAAGTATGCTGAACCAGGTAATTTTTGTTTCGGCTACTCCCGATGATTTTGAATTGGAAAAAACAGGCGGTGTTGTCGTTGAGCAGGTTGTTCGTCCCACTGGCTTACTTGAGCCTCCGATTGAAATTCGTCCGAGCGTAAACCAGATCGATGATCTTCTCGACGAAATTGATAAGCGAGTTACAAAAGGAGATAGAGTTTTAGTAACGACTCTTACTAAAAGAATGGCAGAGGAAATGGACAATTATCTGCATCGCATCAATATTAAATCAAAGTATATTCATAGTGAAGTCCATACTTTGGATCGTATAGAAATCCTCAGGCAATTACGATTGGGCGAAATTGATGTGTTGGTTGGTGTGAATTTGCTGCGTGAAGGATTGGACCTTCCTGAAGTTTCTCTTGTTGCCATTCTTGACGCGGATAAAGAAGGTTTTTTGCGAAATGAAAAATCATTGACACAAACAGCGGGTCGTGCGGCAAGAAATGTGGATGGTCTGGTAATATTCTATGCAGATACAATGACAGAGAGCATGCAAAAAACTATTGATGAAACCAATCGCCGCCGTGAAAAACAAATTGCTTACAATATTGAACATGGAATTACACCACGAACAATAAACAAATCTAAAGAACAGGTGTTTGCACAGACCTCTGTGCTTGATATAAAGGGCTATGATCCTAAAAATCCTTATGCTATTTCTGCCGATGAAGACATTGTAACAGCGGCTGCAGAAGAACAAGCTGAATACAAAACAATTCCCCAGATGGAAAGAGCAATTTCTAAGATTAAAAAAGAAATGGAAAAAGCAGCAAGGGATCTTGATTTCATGGAGGCTGCGCGGCTGCGCGATGAAATGTTCAGACTTCAAAAGGAATTGGAAAAAATGAAAATAGGATAGCTCTCGTACTTCTACGAATTTCATCTGAGTGTTTCTCCTCAATTTCAAAGAATTTAATATCCGCCATTTGCTTATATCTATTGCTGTTTCTATTTTAGATGCGAGAAATCATTCATCCAATATTTGTAAAAACCAAAAATCCAATACGTATGAAACGTCGAATCCGTAGAATCGTGAACTTCTTTGCGTTCAATCTTTTGTTCTTCGCACTTTACTTAAATTTTATTCACAAAGACAAAGCTGTTACTGAACCTGTACCTGTAAAAGCAAATACTGAAATTATTACGGGAACTGTGCCTGTTCCGGATGCAGCAAAGTATCTGAATGAAAAAGCTTCTGCTACTGTACAACCAGCAGAAAAAAACGGCCAGGAAAGTTCAACGAAACTTTTAATCAATTAAGTTTTTAGTTAACAATTATTAATAAAAAACCACCCCGGCATTGTCCGGGGTTTGGCTTTTGTGCACAGGCCTATTAAAATTTATAAATGCTCTTTGGCGACGGTTGAGGATGGGCTTATCTTCGCCAAATGGTGAAAAAAGTCTTTCTCTTGGATGCGATGGCCCTTGTTTTTCGGGCTTATTATGCTCTTATTCGAAATCCGCGACTTACTTCTAAAGGTAAAAACACAAATGCTCAATTTGGGTTTACCAATACGCTGACCGAACTCATCAACAATCAGAAACCTTCGCATATGGCTGTGTGTTTTGACACAGCAGCACCTACTGAACGACATACTGATTTTGAAGAATACAAAGCCAACAGGCAGGATGCACCTGAAGATATTCTTTCTGCTCTTCCCGATATAAAAAGAATCATTGAAGGTTTTAATATTCCTATTCTTGAAGTAGATGGTTATGAAGCAGACGATGTAATTGGAACGTTAAGCAAGCAGGCTGAAAAAGCAGGCTACGAAGTTTTCATGGTTACTCCTGACAAAGATTACGGTCAATTGGTTTCTGAAAACGTAAAAATTTATAAGCCGGGTTACCAGGGTGGTGACGTTGAAATAATGGGCCCCAAAGAAGTGTGTGAAAAATGGGGTATTCAATCTGTTGACCAGGTCATCGATATGCTGGGACTGATGGGAGACGCAGTAGATAATATTCCTGGTATTGCCGGGGTAGGGCAAAAAACAGCATGAAATTATTAACTGAGTACGGCACGCTTGAAAAAGTTTTAGATAATGCTGATAAGATAAAAGGTGCCCTGGGTGAAAAAGTAAGAGCAGGTAAAGAAAACGCACTCTTGTCAAAAAAACTGGCCACCATCATCACTAAGGTGCCGGTTGAATTTCATGAAGAAAATTTCAAATTGAAAGATTGGAATAAGGAAGGATTAGAGGAAATTTTTACTGAACTGGAATTTAAAACTCTTGGCAAAAGAATCTTAGGAGAAGATTTTAGTGTGTTTGTCACTGCACCACAAGGCGTGCAAACAGATCTTTTTGGCAATATAATTAAGGAGCAAAAAATAAAAAATGAAAAAACGGAAAAGGCGATTGAAGCGGTAATTGAAGAAATTTCAGATGCCGTTTCAAAAGTGGATAAAAATATTCATAACTGCTCTCATGATTATAAGGCCATCGAAGGCGATGAGGCAATAAAATCCCTTGTACAGGAATTAATGAAGCAAGAGGAAATATGTTTTGATACGGAAACAACAGGTATTGATGCGAACGATGCCGAACTCGTTGGGTTTAGCTTTTCAACAAAGGCCTGTGAAGGATATTTTATTCCCTGTCCTGCGGACCAGGCAAGAACAAAACAAATTCTCTCTCACTTCGCCGTACTTTTTGAAGATGATAAAAAGAGTTGGATTGGTCAAAACTTAAAATATGATCTGCTTATTTTAAAATGGTACGGGTATGAATTGAAAGGGAAAATTTTTGACACCATGCTGGCGCATTATGTTATAGAACCCGATGGAAAAAGAAGCATGGACATGATGAGTGCTAAATACCTTGGTTATGAACCAGTACATATTGAAGAATTGATTGGAAAGAAAGGGAAAACACAAGGAAGCATGCGGGATGTTGAATTAGAAAAGATCAAAGAATATGCTGTCGAAGACACCGATATTACATTGCAATTAAAGAAAGTATTTATTCCTTTATTAAAAAAACATGAAGTAGAGAAAGTTTTTAAAGAAGTAGAAAACCCGTTAGTGAAAGTTTTAACGGACATGGAGTATGAAGGGGTAAAGATTGATGTAGAATTTTTGAATGAATATTCCAGAGAACTGGAAAGGGAGGCTAAAAAAAGCGAAGAAACCGTTTATCAACAAGCGGGTGTTAGATTTAATTTATCTTCTCCGCGCCAACTTGGCGAAGTATTGTTTGAAAAATTACAACTTGATCCAAAGGCAAAAAAAACGAAAACAGGTCAGTATGCAACCGGTGAAGATGTGCTGATGAAACTGGCTCATAAGAACCAGATATGCATGGATATTCTCGCCTATCGCGAATACACCAAACTAAAATCGACTTATGTTGATTCATTGCCCCAGCTTATCAATAGGAAAACGGGTCGTGTGCATACGACTTATGGACAGGCAGTGGCAGTAACGGGAAGATTGGCGAGCAACAATCCGAACCTTCAAAATATTCCTATTCGTACCGATCGCGGAAAAGAGATCAGGAAGGCATTTATCCCGAGGGATAAAGATCATATTTTATTAAGCGCCGATTATTCACAGATCGAACTCCGCATTGTTGCGGCTATCAGTGGTGATACCAATATGTGCGATGCATTCAAAAACAACAAGGATATACATACCGCAACAGCCGCTAAAGTTTATAATGTAGAAGAGAAAGAAGTAACAAAGGAAATGCGTTACAAAGCCAAGAGTGTAAATTTCGGTATCATATATGGACAGGGTGCTTTTGGTCTGGCGGATAATCTCGGCATTTCCAGAACAGAAGCGAAAGCGATCATAGACAACTATAAAAAAGAGTTTAGCGGTATAACGAGGTATATGGATGATACGATCAATTTTGCCCGTGAACATGGCTATGTGCAAACACTAATGGGAAGAAAAAGATGGCTTCGGGATATAAATTCAGCCAACTTTACCGTTCGTGGTTTTGCCGAACGTAATGCAATTAATTCACCGATCCAGGGCACAGCCGCCGATATGATAAAGCTGGCAATGATAAAATTGCACGATGAATTCAAAAAAAGAAATTTTAAATCTAAAATGATCATGCAGGTGCATGACGAGTTGGTGTTCGATGCACTAAAGGATGAGGTAGATGTCATTAAACCAGTCATCATCAATTGCATGCAAGCCGCTCTGCCACTGCCCTTTGATGTGCCGGTTATTGCTGAGATTGGCGAAGGAGAAAATTGGCTGGAGGCGCATTAGTAAATCCTATGTTTTTGGAAAAATTTGTCTTAATTTTCTTCAAGCTATACCTTATAAATAACCAATAACGAAAAACTCCTGATGAACAGCCATCTTCTTCAAACTGATTATTTAAAAAAATTATCAGAGTTATTATTGGATAACGTTTCCGATGCAATCATTTCAACAGATAAAAATCTGAGAATAAAAACCTGGAACAAGGCCGCCGAAAAAATCTACAACCTTTCTTTTTACGAGGTAAAAGACCGATTGACAAGTGTTGTTTTTAATTATGAATTCTTAAATGATTCTCTTGAAATTTCCCGCAAAAAACTTTTCGAGTCCGGTGAATGGAAGGGAGTCGTAATCTTTACACGAAATGATGGAAGAAAAGTTTTTTTCAATGTTTCTGTAAGCAAACTCCATGATGAAAATGACGAAACAATTGGCTTTGTTTCTGTGAACAGGGATATTACCGATGCTTACCAGGTAAAAGATATTTTGCAAAACGAAAAGCGAATGAACGTTGCGTTGCAGGGTGCGGGCGATGGTGTATGGGAATATAATTTTAAAACCAAGGAAGCATATTATTCTCCTGAGTACAAAAAGATGCTTGGATTTTCCGAACATGAATTTTTAGACAACTCCCGGGAATGGCGTGATAGAATACATCCGGAAGATTTAGTATTGGTGGATAGCATAGATGTAGATTATAATTCCCGTAAAATTGAGAGTCATTCTATTGAATATAGAATTAAGAATAAGGCAGGAAATTACATTTGGGTACTCGACCGCGGAATGATACTGGAAAAAACTGCGGAAGGCAAGCCCCTACGGGTCGTTGGTACGCAAGCCAATATTGATTCTAAAAAGAGAGCGGAAGAAAAAATCAGGAGTTTTCTTGAATCAGCACCTGATGCAATGGTTATTGTAGATGCAAAGGGGAAAATAGAAATAGTAAATACACAGGCCGAGAAACTATTCGGATATAGTCGCGGAGAAATGATTGGAAAGCTGGTTGAATATCTTATCCCGGATCGATATTTTGATAGCCATAGGTTACATCGCGATAATTTTTACAAAAGTGCCCGGACAAGGGAAATGGGTCGCGGCTTTGAATTATTTGCAAAAAGAAAAGATGGTAGAGAAGTGCCTGTAGAAATAAGCCTTAGTCCTATCGATTCAGAAGAGGGATTGATGGTTTCGGCTGCCATCAGGGATATAACAGAAAGAAAAAAAGCGGAGCAAGCTTTACTGGATACAAAAGCTGAGTTATTAAAAAGTATTGAGAGGTACGCTTACGCCAGTAAAGCCACTTCTGATGCCATTTGGGATTGGGAAATTAATACGGATACAATTCATCGTGGCGAGGGATTTAAAACAATTTTCGGATATGCGGAAGCTATTTCTTCTCTCGAAATAAGAATAAAAGATCTTATTCATCCTGATGATCGGGAAAGAGTGCGAATTGAATTGAAAAAAGCATTGGAAGGAGATATCAAACATTGGCAGGGTGAGTATCGTTTCAGGTGTGCAAACGGTGATTACAAACAGGTAATTGACAGGGTATACGTCATCCGCGATGAGACAGGAAAGGCGATAAGAGTGATTGGAGCGATACAGGATGTAACGGAGCAAAGACGTTTGCAGGAGCAATTGATAAAAGAAGAGGAGAGAAAAAAGAAAGAAGTTTTACAGGCAATTATTCATGCACAGGAAAGAGAGAGGCACGAAATATCCCACGAGCTACATGACAATGTAAGCCAGATACTGACCACCTGTAAATTGTTATTGGACGCCGGAATACACCGTGATGATAAAAAATATCTGCACCAAAGCCGGGAAAACCTTCAAAAGGCGATAGATGAGATGAGGAATATTAGTCACAGGCTCAACCCGGCGACTCTGAAATTTATTGGACTGGAAGGTTCGATCAATGATCTGTTAAGCAAGATCAACAACGCCGGTGTTATAGAAATTTCCTTTAGCTTTTTTATTCAGGACGTGAGTAAAATTCATGATGATGTTCAACTGGCAATATTTCGTATTGTTCAGGAGCAGGTAAACAACATTGTAAAACATGCCGAGGCCCAAAAAGTATTTATTGATCTGTCTGAAGACCGCGGAAAGCTCAAACTTACAATTAGCGACGATGGCAAAGGCTATGACCTGAAAGTAAAAAAACATGGTCTCGGTTTGCGAAACATTTTTAACCGTGCTGAATTTCATAAAGGAACCGCACAAATTTTTACAGAGCCTGGTAAGGGCTTCAAATTGCAGGTACAAATTCCTATAGAAGTATAGTGCCTGAATGCTATTGCGGCAGGCTATGTAATGCAACCCTGTTTCCTTCGGTGTCTGTAAAAACGGCCATGTACCCGTATTCAGGTGAAATTTGAGTCTTCGGCACGATGATCTTACCGCCTGCTGCTTCTATTTTATCAAGAACGATTTGAACATCCGGATTTCCATTCAAATAAATAAGTGGCCCATCGGTAGCAGATGGTTTATAAAAACCTTCTGCTTTGGAAACGGCGCCTCCAATTCCATTCATTGGATCTTCGATGGGAAACATCCTCATTTTAAGGTTAGGTGTATCGAGAGGAATCATTTTTATATCAAAAATTGTTTCGTAAAATTTTTGCGCCCTCTCAAGATCGGTCGCCGGTATTTCAAACCAGCTGACGGCATTTTTAAATACCATAAAAAAGTTTTTTTGAGATTTGTGTAGTTTGGTTTATTAGCTTCCCTAAGTTATAAACTTACTCTTTCTGCCACATATTTTTTAAGAAAATACACAACCGGCAGATTTTAAATTTGAGCTTTTGTTAAAGCGCTTTTTGTATCTTGAAAGCTTACCTATGTGTGGTATCTCGGGCATAATACAAGTTACTGCCGGCCTTTATAATAAAGAGCATTTAAAAAAAATGACTGATGCAATTTCGCATCGCGGGCCGGATGGAGAAGCTTTTTGGCAAAATGCTTCCGGGAATATTTTGTTGGGTCATCGTCGTTTGTCAATTCTCGATCTTAGCGAAGCTGCCGCTCAACCGCTTCATTATTTAGGCCGTTATACTATTATTCACAATGGTGAGATATATAATTATATAGAGTTACGTGAAGAATTGAAAAAAAGAGATTACCAGTTTCGTACAGAAACAGACACAGAAGTGTTAGTTGCGGCTTATGATTGTTGGAAAGAAGATTGCCTTGAACAATTTGATGGCATGTTTGCTTTCGCAATCTGGGATGAAAAAGAAAAAGAACTTTTTGCTGCCCGAGATCGATTTGGCGAGAAACCATTTTATTATATCTATAATGAAAGAAAGAAAGAATTCCTATTTGCTTCTGAAATAAAAGCATTTTGGCCTCTTGATATTGGGAAAGACTTTAATAAAAAAATGCTTTTTAATTTTCTCACTATTGGATATACCGATAACCCCAACCAACCTGACGAAACATTTTATAATGAAGTAAATAAATTGCCCGCAGCGTCATACCTTAAACTCCGTCTTCATCCGGATTTTTTTATTCAAATTGAAAAGTATTGGGATATTGATACGGAATACGATGATAAAAAAATTTCAGACGGGGAAGCTATTGCCAAGTTCAACGAACTGCTAAAGACTTCTGTCAAAAGGAGACTGAGAAGTGATGTACCGTTAGGGACGAGTTTAAGTGGCGGCCTTGACAGCTCCTCGATAGCGGCTACGATTTGCAAGTCGCTAAACAGCAATTTAAAACTCCGGACTTTCTCCGCTATTTTTCCAGGTTTTGAAAAGGACGAAGAAAAATATATTGATGAAGTGGCGGATTACCTTTCATTGCAGTCCTATAAAACAGCGATCAATCATGATGAGATCCCGTCTCTTTTTCAAGAAATAGTTTATCACCAGGACGAACCTTTTGGAAGTGCCAGCGCAATTCCTCAATACAATGTATTTGGGCTTGCAAAACAAAATGGAGTAAAAGTTTTGTTAGATGGCCAGGGAGCAGATGAAGTTTTAGCAGGTTATCACAAGTATTACAAATGGTATTGGCAGGAGCTTTTCAGAAAAAGAAAACTAGTTGGCCGCCAGGAACTGAAAAAAGCAAAAGCTCTTGGTGTGAAAGAAAATTTTGGATTTAAAAATATTATTAGTGCTTTGTTTCCTGATTTTGCGTCAGTGTTTTTGGAAAGGCAATATTTGTTACACGCATTGAGGCAGGAAGATCTTACAAAAGAATTTGTTCATCTTCAAAGCAAGGAAGCGTATTATACTGCACCAACCATTTTTTCATTAAATGGAGTTTTATACTTCAATACATGCATGCACGGGCTGGAAGAGTTACTGCGTTTTGCTGATCGCAACAGTATGGCTCATGGCAGGGAAGTGAGACTTCCATTCCTGAATCATGAGCTTGTTGAATTTTTGTTTTCCCTTGGCTCAAACTTTAAGATAAGAGATGGCTGGACGAAATGGACATTGCGAAAAGCTATGGAAAAAGCTTTGCCCCAAGCGATAGTATGGAGGCAAAACAAAATAGGGCTTGAACCTCCACAACAATCATGGATGAAATTACCGTCAATGCAGGAAATGATTCATGAATCGAAAAAAAAATTGGTAAATGAAAGAATTTTAAAACCGGAAGTAATGGATAAAAAGATTCAACCTGCGGCTGCGTATGAGAAAAATAATTACGACTGGAGATATCTTGTTTCTGCACAATTCTTATAGGTTCTGACTTTTCCGTGTACTATAGTTCAATATTTATCCCTGATCCCTTCAATAAACTTTTCTACCGCTCTCCGTACGTTGGTTGCAGAAGTATTGTGATTATTAACAAGAACAGAAAATATTAATAGTTTATTTTTTCTTGTATATAAAAAACCGCTCAGCGACACCACGCCTGACAAAGTTCCTGTTTTAGCAAAAATATAGTTCCTGTCTCCAACAAAACGTCCCTTCAAGGTTCCTTCATTTCCCGTAGCCAAAATCGTTTCGATCCTTTTCATCCCAAAATCATTTTTCATTTTATTAAAAATGAAAACAAAATCATCCGGGCTGAATAAATTATAGCGGCTAAGACCTGAACCATCCACCCATCGTGGCTTTTGAGGCAGGTCTTTAAAATCTGTTTTTAACAACGTATCAATAATCCTCCTGTCATTCATAATGTTTAGCAATTTTGAACTCACCATCAGCAACGATTGCTCAGCGAAAAAATTATCGCTTCTATGCATTGTGATCCTGAGAAGAGAATCGGTAGGCTGTGAGTAGACGAAACTGCCATGAATTGTTCGATTTAATAACAGTTTTTGGAATATCTCGGGAGTGGCAATGGAAATTTCTTTATGAATGGTATCAGGTAAAAGTTCCAAAGCCGTTTGAATGCCGTTTGTTACAAAAGGTATATCCTGCTCTGTTTGTTTTTCATTGCCTTCAACTATTTTATAACTATTGCTACAAAGATTCCTTGTTACATAAAAACTTTTCGACTTGGCTGTATCAAAATTTACCTCCCAATTTACTTCTGGTATCGAGTACACAACGGGCGGTTCATTGTTTGTTTTTTCCTGCACCCACCTGATCATGTTAGCGTAAACAGGCAAAGGGCTTCTCTCTGCCATATAATCATCGTTATAATCATTCCGTGCCCAACCTGAACCAAGCGCTTCTTCTTTCCACATAAGATCAGTTATATAGATCTTTTTATGTACACTTTTCAAATAGTCAATTACCGGTTGATTTGTAAAATCGCGGTCAAGCAGTGTCGGATCCCCTGTTGGAAAAATTAAAATCGCAGTATCGTTTTCCCATTTTATAATTCCGGGAAGGCTATCACCCAAATATTTCATTGCTGCGTAGCAGGTTGGGATTTTTGTATTACTGGCTGGAACAAAATAATGATCGCCCTGGTAGTTGTACCAATATTTATTTGAAGCAGGTTCAAAAATACTGATACCAACATGGGCAGTAGAAAGGCCTGAATCTTTTAAAACTATTTGGTTAGCCGATCTTGAAATTTTCTTTTGAATGGAGCAGGATGTAATTAAAAATCCCGCCAGGAATATGAAAACGTTTTTTTTAAATTCAGGCATTGACTAAGATTTAGCGGATTGAAGAAAGTGAAGTAGGTGTTTCATTTGCTCCTCAAGCGAAGGCAAATCGTTTTTTATCGTAGTCCATACCTCTGCAGCATCCACTTTAAAATACTCATGGATTAATAAGTTTCTAAACGATCTTATTTCTCGCCAAGGAACTTCAGGAAAAGTATCTTGAATATTTAAAGAGATTTTGGTACCGGCTTCGCCAATTATTTCAAATTGTCTAACGACAGCGGATTGAAGCAATTCACTCTTTATGAAGGATTGCAAAGTTTCATTTTCAATGAATGATTCTATTAGATGGATTGCAGTAAGAATATCTTTTACTTTCAGTATATCCCTATCTGATGTATGCAGCATAGACTTCTGTCAAGTCGTTTTGAATGAGCTTATGAAATTCAGGCGTGATACTGTTTTGGGTAGCCAAGTCTATTTTTCTTTTTGTTATTTCTTCCAGGTCGGCTATATATTTTCCCAAAGTAAATAGTCCAACAGGGTGCTCAGGAACTATAATAAGGTCAATATCTGAAGAGACGCTTGCCTCATCTCTTACAAACGAACCAAAAACAAATACTTTTTTTACAGGTTTATCTGTAAAATATTTTTTTATAGCTGCATATGTTTGTTCTTTGTTCACACTTCTCAAAGTTAGTAATTGTGGGCGGGTTGAGAAAGTAGCGAATCATAGTTTGATTACTTTTTTTTCTTCCGCGCTTCGTAACGCCGCTTCAATGATCTTAACAGTTTTAATTCCGTCTTCTGCTGGAACAGGGTTAGGGGCTTGGCCTTTTAAAGCTTTATACACATCATCATAATAACCCATATAGTTTCCTGAAGATGATGTGAGTTCTTTACGAACCACTTCACCGTTGATTTCTGTATTTAGTACGCCGTCTGGTTCTGTGGGTGAAGGGCACCAGCTTTTTAAAGAAGGAGTACCACCTGCATTCAATTGTATTTCCTGCAGGTCAGAACGTTTTTGAATAAAGCTGCCTTTCATTCCATTTAATGTATAAGCAGGCAATTGCTCACGGGCAATGCAAGTGGCTTTCAGTCTTACCCGCATTTTTGGATAATAAAAAAGCATTTCAAAATAATCATTGGCTTGCACATCATCCCGCATCTTCCACACGTCGGCAAATAAGGCTTGCGGCCATCCAAATAACTGCAAAGCCTGGTCAACAAGATGGGGGCTCAGATCATAAATGATGCCGGCACCCGGCAGGTCACCTTCCTTATGAGCTTTTCCAACTCCGACAGGACGATAACGGTCATACCGTATTTCCACTTCTTTCAGTTCTCCCAAAAGGTTTTTCTGAATCACATCCTTTACTGCATGGTAGTCTCCGTCGTATCGGCGATTTTGGTATATACTTAAAAACAATTTTTTTCCCTTTGCTAATTCGGTTATCTCTTCAGCCTCCGCTACAGAAACAGCAAATGGTTTTTCGACCACGATGTTTTTACCTGCCGTCAAAGCTGCTTTTGCATGTTTAAAATGCAAGTGAGTAGGAGTGTTTATAATAACCAGTTCGATTGAATCGTCGGCTAATAATTCATCAATGGAACGATACAATTTTGAGTTAGGATATTTTTCCCTTGAATCATTGTTATGTCGTTCGACAATTGCAGCCAGTTCATAACCCGGGTGATTGTTTATAAAAGGAGCGTGAAATAATTTTCCACTCATTCCATAGGAGCATATTCCTGTTTTAATACTCGCAGCCATAACTCAAATTTAAAAATTCATTTTGCCCCTAAAGGCGGAGTTTTTGAAATTGTTTTATTGTCAAGAATTCAAAATAAAGTTTCCTGATGCTCGTAGAATATAGGACAGCCTACCCAAGTCTTCCCTTTATGGGACTGGGGTTTAACCTCTTTCCTGTGCCCGCAACCATCTTTCGGGAATTTCATTACTGCTTGCCAGCAAATAATCTTTATAACTGCAGGCTATAAAACTTCTGTTAGGTAATTGCATCCACCATCTTCCGGTTTTTTTACTTTGCAGAAAAGTTGTTTCTACTTCGGCAAAGGCTAAATGATATTCGATGAATGAATCCCTTTGGTCCAGTTCCACTTCTTTTCTTCCGCGGCTTCTGCCATCAACCACATACCATATCATATGTGCAATTTGTTTTGCAGTCAGTTCATCTTTATCATGTTCAGCGTCAAATCCGTAAATTCCAATGCTGGTTACATTTGGACTCATGCCTGCATAGCGCATCAATGCGCAGGCGTTTTCACCATTCAATCCGTTGGGCGAAACAAAGCTTGAGGGAGCATACGCATGTGCAATGGCGGAAATGTCAAAACTGAATAGACTGCTGTTGCGGATCACCGGCTCCATTTCTTCTATATTTTCTTTTACACTTCCCACCCGGAAGCAATCAAAGCGAAGCTTGTCCATGGTTTCCAGCATCCGCGGATGAACATAATAACTCTGAAACGCAATATGATTATAGTGACGGATATAATTTGGTTCAGAAGTCAGCATTTCCATCAAAAAATTTTCATGGCGAAAAGGAGAATCAATATTCAGATCGATCAGTGCATCTACGCATGATGCCTCAATGGCTCTTCCGTTGTCTGTATATGCTTGATATTGTGCCAGGGTTAGATCATGCGAACCTCCAAGAATGATCACTGTTTTTCCATCATTGATCAATTCGTGAACGACCGTTTTTAATGCAGCATAGGAATCAGTGTATAATGAACCGGCTTTAATATTACCGGCATCGGCGATTTTGACATCTTCGTGCCAGTAGTATAAAGAATAAAGCTGGCGACGAATAAGATCGGGTGCTTTGCTATAACCATGAATCAACCCGCTGCCACGTTGTTCACCGCAACCAACAATCACTATCTGTGCATCGTCAAGATCAGGAAATTCTTCACTGTTATTTTCTTTTTCGATATGGTATATGGAAATCATTTTACCGAACTGACCTTCCTTATAATCATCCGGTGAAATGTCATAAATGTTTAAAGGAGATAGAAAATCTGAAATATTGAGATGATCAGGCATGGTGCAATTTAAGAAGAACCTTGATTGTTAGAATTGAATACTGAGCGATGAGGAAAAATATTTACAACACTCATAAAAATTATATTGGTCATGAAATCGCTGTTCTGACTTATTTTTGCGGCCTTATGGATCAGTTACTGCAGCAAATCGAAGAGTACAAAAAAGAGATCGGTCAGTTTTCTGACACCGATGCAAAAAGGATTGAAGAGTTCCGCATCAAGTGGCTGGGGACAAAAGGCATTGTAAAAAGCCTGATGGGTGAGATGAAAAATATTCCCAATGAACACAAGCGGGAATTTGGTCAAATACTAAACGATTTTAAATCTTTTGTTGAAAATAAATTCGGGGAGCTTAAGCAAAGCACCGGCGATAGCCGACCAACTACGGAAAATGAAATTGATCTAACATTACCGGGAGATCCTATGCCGCTTGGATCCCGGCATCCCGTTAGCCTGATGAAAAACCGCATCGTTTCTATTTTTCAACGTCTCGGATTTGCCGTAGCGGAAGGCCCCGAGATTGAAGATGACTGGCATAATTTTACAGCTCTTAATCTTCCCGAATATCATCCTGCCCGTGATATGCAGGATACTTTTTATGTACAAAGAAATCCGGATTGGCTGTTGCGCACACATACAAGCAATGTTCAGATTCGGGAAATGGAAAAAGGAAAACTGCCGATCAGGGGAATTTATCCCGGTCGTGTATATCGTAACGAAACGGTGAGTGCAAGAAGTCACTGTTTCTTTCACCAGGTGGAAGGATTGTATATTGACGAAAATGTTTCTTTCGCTGATCTTAAACAAACGCTTTATTTCTTTGTAAAAGAAATGTATGGCAGCGATGTAAAGGTTCGTTTTCGTCCTTCATTTTTTCCATTCACCGAACCAAGTGCCGAAATGGATATCAGTTGCACTTTATGTAAAGGAGAAGGCTGTAGTGTTTGCAAACACACAGGCTGGCTTGAGATCCTTGGGTGTGGCATGGTTCATCCCAATGTGTTGCAAAATTGCGGTATTGATCCGAATAAATATACCGGTTTTGCATTTGGAATGGGTATTGAACGACCTGCCTTGTTAAAGTATGGTATCAATGATATTCGCTTATTCAGCGAAAATGATGTGAGGTTTCTGAGACAATTTACTTCTGCCGTGTAGCTTATTGATATTCCGGATAAGTTTTCCTTCTGTCTCTAACGAGAATGAGTGCGAATGAAAGACAAAGCATCAACCAAAACCCGATATCGATAGTAGAAAAGTCTTTTCCATTGTCGGAGAAGCTATTTTCAAAATCTCCATTTTTATATCTCATAAAAGAAATGAGTAATAGGCTTAGAAGTGGAATCCACAAAAGAAATCTTTTATTAAAGAGATAATTGCCATTGTTTAACGAGCCACAAAAAAGGAACGATGCACAAAAGGGGATAAGTAATAAAAAATATTTGTAGAAGGGAATATGAGTTGATAAAATGTAATTAGGTCCGCTCATTTCAAATGAATTCCATTCGAAAACCGGCAGAAAAAAACTACTAAATACCCCAACCGATAAAATAGTTATGACCGTTTCTTTTTTCATGAGATCGTTTTATTAAGAAATAATCGCTTTAGCAGCTAAAATTACTTATCCCCGAATCATTTCCCAAAGCGAAACTTCATTCCCATTTCCAAACTCGTATAATTAAAATTATGCAACCCCTGCTGGAGTTGAAAGAAAACTATTTCTCGTTTGAATGTTTTATCTGCATTTAGCCGGTATAAAACAGGCTTGTCGCGCAGCTTACCGAACCAACCAAGGTAACCCGCTATACAAGTTTGAATTCTGAGATTTCTTTTATTCCATTCAAATCCGCTTCCGAATAAAAAAGCATCATCCTGCCTGTGGCGTTCAATGTTATCAGCCTGCCAAAAATAACCACCTGCCATAGCAATCCATTTTAATGCAGGCGCTGAATGAAATCCTTTTGCTAAAGAAAGATCAAAGTAATAACCCGGTGCATCAGTAAATCTTGCTGCTCCAATGTCAGAAGAGGCAAAGCGATACCCAACCCGGAATGCCGATTGTATGTTTCTCTTTTTATTGTTGAATAACTGGACATTGGTATTTAAGTATATATCGCCCCTGGCATGACGGTCATAATAATGAAGTGTAAAAACATGTCTTTCGGTTTTTATATCATAGCTCATTTTAAAAAACTCAATCGGCACCCAATATGCATCAAAAGAGATTTTTCCTTTTGCAAGGCAATAATTTCCATACAAAGAAATATCCTGCGTATGGTCGCCTTTTGAAAAATAGAAATCAGTACTAAAGCCCAGCGTGTTTACACTGTCAATACTTCCATTGGACATGCGTGGTACGGGTAATGCATTTGGCCCGAGAAAACCGGGTGTAAAAGTGATATACCGTTCCCACGGCGTCACTCCATCCCAGTGAACGGTGTTTTCCCACCACGTATAAGATTGCGCTGAAGAAGTTGAAGCGATGCAGCATATAAATGCCAGTAGAAATAACGGTCTCATAAAACGGATTACAAATTCAACCTCAAAAATAATGTGGCAAATAATTCTCAGGTAGTTATTAATTATGGCCGATTGATATTTTTTAACTTTTATCCTGTCTTCACTTTACTTCGCTGCCAGCAAAACAATCCGGCGGCTATAAAAAGTATTATCGCAAAATAAAAAGCAGGAGTTCCGTCGACAGTTATACTAACGCCGGCATTTAAATCCAGGTCTGACGACTTTATTGAATTATCTGATCGTGCTTTTGATTTAAGATCTATCAGCATGCCGATAAGAGCTATAGCAGCCAAGATACCTATATATAGATTTAATTTTCCACCTCCTTTCGGCGCTAAAAATGCCAGCAATAATCCTACTATTCCCAAACCAAGTGCAATAATGGCAAAAATATTTGGCTCCTGGTTTTTCATTTTTTGATCGTTGCCAGTGTTGTTGCTGCCAAAATCATTTCCAAAAAGACTTTTGGTTGTTACTTCCTTCCAGTCGGATCCCATAGCTATACCAATACCCGTATTATTAGCAAGAGTTGTATTGTTACATTTTATTTCAGCGAACGGAAGTAAAAAAAGAAGAACGGCAACCAGGAAAGCTGCAGTTGCTGGAATTTTAGTTCCAAATAATCCCAGAGAAGAAGTTATAGGAGGCGCAGGAGTGGCAGCTTGTGTTTCTTGTACAGGTTCCATATTGTTAGTTTTGTTTTGGAAAAGATAAGAGAATCGGTTGGAAAATCAATAGCGTGACGGATATTATCTTTATATTTTTAATTTACCGGAATGAACTTTAATAAAATTTGTGTTTGCGGTGCGGGAACAATGGGCAGGGGCATAGCACAACTTTCAGCCACCAGGGGATTCGATACAATTTTGTATGATCTGAATTCAGAAATTCTTGAAAGGGCAAAAACCTCTCTTGAAAATAACTTGCAAAAACTTGTAAGTAAAAATAAAATTACCAATAAGGATAAAGATGAAATAATAAAACGGATTCATTTTACCAACCAGGTAGAAGAATGTACAGCCGAAATAATCATTGAAGCTATTATTGAAAACATTGAGGCAAAAATTCAGCTTTTCGATCAATTGATGAAGATCAACGACGACAAGACCATTTTCGCAACGAACACATCTTCTCTTTCCGTTAGTAAAATAGAAAATAAAATTTCACCGTCTTCAAGATTCATCGGGTTACATTTTTTTAATCCTGCTCCCATAATGAAACTGGTAGAGATAGTGCGAACAGAAAAAACAACAGGGGAATTAGTTCAAACTATTGTTGCTCTTGCAAAACAATTTGGCAAAACACCTGTTGTTTGCAAAGATTCTCCCGGTTTTATCGTGAACCGTGTGGCAAGACCTTTTTATATTGAATCGCTTCGCCTGGTTGAAGAAACAGGGATTGGGTTTGAAACTATAGATAAGTTACTTGAAGAGACCGGATTTAAACTGGGGCCTTTCAAACTAATGGACCTGATCGGTAATGATGTAAACTATGCTGTAAGTGAATCTGTGTATGAACAGTTAAGTAAACCTGAACGCTTAAAACCCTCATACATCCAGAAGAATAAGGTAGAAAAAGGTGAGTTGGGAAAAAAAACCGGTAAAGGATATTATGACTATTGATCCGACCTCTAAAGCGAAGTTTATAAAACTTATTTTAATTAGGGCCACGTCTTATGATGGATGAAATAAAAAATGACGATTCAAATCTTAGTTCCCGCTTTAGGAGGCCAGGGAATATATTAGTTACCGGCGGCACGGGGTTTTTAGGTTCTTATATTATAAAAGAGCTTGTTAAAAATAATTATTCCGTAAGGGCAATAAAGAGAGCGTCAAGTCATTTGCCTTTTTACATTCCTGCAGCAATTTTTGAAAAAGTAGAGTGGGTTGAGGGAGATGTGCTGGATATCATTTCACTGGAAGAGGCGATGAAGGGTATAGATACTGTCATTCATTCAGCCGCAATTATTTCTTTTGACCGGAGTGATAGAAAAAGAATGTACCATGTAAATATCCAGGGCACAGCCAACATGATAAACACAGCTTTGGAAAAAGGTATTTCAAGGTTTGTTCATATAAGTAGTGTCGCTGCATTAGGTCGTACCAAAATGACCAGTCATGTAAATGAAGAAAAAAAATGGCAGGATAGTAAAAACAATACGCATTATGCAATCAGCAAATACCGGTCTGAAATAGAAGTCTGGCGGGCAATGGGGGAAGGATTAAATGCAGTGATCGTTAATCCCAGTACTGTTTTGGGTTATGGTGATTGGAACACTTCCAGCTGCAAAATTTTTAAAACTGTTTATGACGGGTTTCCCTGGTATACGACAGGAATCAATGGCTTTGTCGATATAGAAGATGTAGCAAGAGCAATCACTATGCTGATAGAAAATAATATATCCGAACAAAGATTTATTATAAACAGCGACAACTGGAGCTTTCAGCGGTTATTCAATTGCATTGCTGACGGGTTTGGAAAAAAGCATCCTCACAGGAAGGCCACGCCTTTGCTGGGAAGCATCGCCTGGAGAATGGAAAAGATCAAAAGCCGGTTATCCGGCCAAAAGCCTTTGTTGACCAAAGAAAGTGCACGGGTGGCGCATAGCCATACTTATTTCAGTAACGATAAATTACTAACTGCTCTTCCGAAATTTTCCTTTACGCCATTGGAAGAAAGCATAAAAAAAACCTGCAAAAAATATCTTGAGGCAATAAATAGTATGTAACCTTAGTTTTAGAATCTATCTTTAGAGGGTAATTTACATTCTATGAAAAGTTGTTCATTCTTTTTAATTCTTGCAACCTTATTTTTTTCCCAAACTATTTTTGGTCAATTTGTTGTTACGGGAAAAGTGGTTGATTCGGCATCGATGGAGCCGTTGTTCGGCGCATCTGTTTTTTGCCAGAATACAACTTCCGGAACCACCACAAATAAAGATGGCGAATTTTCCCTTTCGCTAAAATCCGGCGGGTACGAATTAGTTGTTTCATTTACCGGGTATGAAACTAAAGAGGTTCGCATCACCAGTACCGACAATACACCCTTACAAATTATATTGACCAAGGAAGAAAAGTCAATGGAAGAAGTAGTGATACGCAGCAGTAATGAAGTAATGGATGGCTGGGATAAATATGGAAAATTTTTTCTGGAAAACTTTATTGGCTCTACACCGAACGCGGCGCAATGCACCCTTGTAAATCCTGAGGCAGTCCATTTTTATTATTACAAAAAAAGCGATAAGCTTAAGGTACTGGCAACAGATCCAATTATCATTTCAAACACAGCCCTCGGTTATAACCTCCGTTACCAGTTGGATTCGTTTATGTATTATTATAAAACCGATGTAAGCTCCTATCGCGGTTATTGCTTTTTTTCGGAAATGGATGGTAGCTTTCGTGAGCAAAAGGCTTGGAGTCAAAACCGGAAAGATGCTTATTATGGTTCTAAGCTTGAGTTTTTGCGTTCTTACTACGATAGTACATTAAAAGAAGACGGTTTTGAAATTGGCTTGCTAAGTAAAAACAACAAGACCCGTTTCGATATTGTCAATAACCCTTATGATACTTCGTATCACTGGGTTTACGATAGTACCAATGAAGTTGAAATTTACTATCCACGGAAGATCAGTGTCACCTATAAGAAAAAGCCAGAGGTAGAATATCTTCAAAAATTCAAATTGCCGCTGGATGTGAATGTACAGATCTCATACATAGATCTTTTAGATGCTATCGAGATAAAGGAGAATGGTTACTTCTATGATCAGAAGGACTGGATCAACCAGGGTTATTGGAGTTGGAAAAACTTAGCCGATCTTCTGCCGTACGATTATATACCATAGAACCGCGATTCACATGATTGTATTGGATTAGAAGGAAAAAAGAGAACTCTGATTTTAATTAGAAGGAATTAATTCAAAAAATTTCCTGGCAACTCTTTTAATCTCGGGAATTATGGTTCTTGATTTTTTCCCATAGTTCAGGAATTCTTTTTATCCAAACCAATTCTCGCATTTTTTCTTTTACGTCAATGGCCGGAGAACCAAAATAGGTTTTACCACCTTCAAGCGACGAAGGCACTCCGCTCTGAGCATATAACACGGCACCCTTTCCAATTGTAAGAGTTTTGCTAACCCCCACCTGTCCCCAAAGTATCACCTCGTCTTCAATAGTTGTTGCACCGGCTACACCTACTTGTGCGGCAAGTAAACAATTTTTCCCGATCACAGTGTCGTGACCAATGTGAACAATATTATCCATTTTTGTACCGGCGCCAATTACGGTATCGCCGCTTACTCCCCTGTCAATTGTACAACCTGCACCTATTTCCACGTGATCTTCAATTATTACCCTGCCGCAACTGTTCATTTTTTTATAATAAACATCACGGTTTGTTTTTTTATTATAATAAAAAGCATCGCTGCCAATAACGCTACCCGGGTGTATAGTGACGCTGTCTCCGATTACACAATGGTCCAGAATGGTAACATTTGGATAGATGTTACAATTGTTGCCAATGCTTACATAATTACCAATATAGGCATTTGGCATTATCACTGTTCCTTCGCCAATCTTTGATGTATCACTTACCATTTTTAGAGACGGAGTAAAAGGGCGAAAGTGATTTACCAGTTTTAAATATGCTTCAAACGGGTCATCAACCACCAGGAGCGTTTTTCCCTCTGGAAAATCTGTTTCCTTATTTATAATAATAAATGAAGCGGCTGAATGAATACAGGTATTATAATATTTGGGATGATCAACAAATACTATATCACCTTTCTCTACCTTATGTAGTTCATTTATACCCGTTGCTTTTCCGTCTTTGTTTCCAAGGATCTTTGCTTCGATAAATTCAGCTATCCATGATACCGGAACCGGTTTTTCAAAACGCATAAAAATGATTTTGAGCAAAGGTAACTATCGCCTGTTTCTGCTTTTCCCTGTAAAATTCTTGACCGGTTGATACCGTTTTCAATGTTTTTGTCATTCCCGTCAAAAAATTTTTTTTGATCGTTTTCCAAAAATCGGACGTGATTTTAGAACTTCTATTTTATAAAAAGACCTGGTAATAAAAAAGGAGATTAATAAGACATTCAAAAATTGATTTAATGAAACATAAGCGAGCAAAGGCTTTCAACAGAGCGATAAAAAATAAAAACTGAAACATAAAGATTCAATAGGTCACTTTGCTTTTCATAATTGGATGATATAAATGAAGAATGTGGTTGTCCTTATCCACAAGCAAACAGAAAATGTTAATAAAATTCTTTACTAAATTTTTTTAGATCGGGAAAATTATTTTTAATATTGTGGAGGGAAATTTTATTTCCCGGTACTTACTAACCCATCCATTATAATTATCCCCCGATTCCGGGGGATTTTTCTTTTTGATTTTTTCCCAATAAAATAGTCATTAACGAAGGACTTTGATTGTTCCATTCACTTATTAAAAACGCTGATGTTACATTCAATGCAATACAATTCCAATAACTTTACCGGAAACAAAATAAAAATTTCATGCTTAAATCCATGACCGGTTTCGGAAGAGCTGAGCAAATTGTCGGAGATAAGACTTTCCAGGTAGACATAAAATCTCTCAATGGAAAACAGTTTGAATTGCTGCTTAAGCTGCCGGGCTTTTTAAAACCTCTTGAATTTGACATACGCCGCATTCTTTCCGGTAAATTGGGTCGTGGTAGTGTAGATTGTACTATTAGTCTTAAAGAAACCGGCAATGCAAAACCTGTTTCTATTAATATTGATTTGGCTAAAGCATACTACAAACCTCTTGCTGAGTTGTCGGAGGCATTAAAATTGGATCCCTCGCATATCTTAAGTACCCTGGTTAAGCTGCCAGAAGTTATTACTCCCACTGCTGATACTTTAAGCTCTGATGAATGGACCGAATTTGAAAAAGTGTTGAATGCCGCTATTGATGATTTGAACATGCACCGTGCGGAAGAAGGAAAATCCCTGCACCAGGATCTCTTGCTGAGGATTGACAATATTGTAAAACAACAGAGCGAAATAACTAAACTTGAACCCTTGCGTCAGCAAAAAATAAGAGAAGGATTGACGAGATTGCTGGAAGAAAAAGTAGGTAAAGAAAACTATGACAGCAACCGGCTGGAGCAGGAATTGATCTATTACATCGAAAAAATTGATATCAGCGAGGAGCAGGTAAGATTAAAAAATCACTGTGATTATTTCAGGGCGATCATAGCAGAACCGGAAGACTCGAAAGGCAAAAAGCTCTCTTTTATTCTGCAGGAGATAGGGAGAGAAATTAATACAACCGGCGCCAAAGCCTATGATGCCACTATTCAAAAATGTGTAGTAATTATGAAGGATGAACTGGAAAAGGCAAAAGAGCAAATTCTAAATGTCCTGTAAAGGCACAAGCGACACGAGACAAGGAACAAGTCGTGCCATTTAAAAAATGTTCTTTTAAATTTACTTGTGACTTTTAACTTGAACCTTGTGTTTTGTTCAATTTATCTTTGCAAAATGAAATTGATAAAAACTTTTTCTTTGTTCCTTATACCTTGTGTTTTGTTCCTTGCATCCTGCACTTCCATTGATATTTATGAAAAAGACGTATCTATTCCGGGGTTTAAATGGCAAAGTAGTTTCAAGCCGGAATTTACGTTTACTATTAAGGATACAACTGCTCCCTACCAGCTTTTTTTTGTATTAAGACATAATGAAAGATATAATTACAATAATATTTGGATTAACCTTTACTCTCAGCCCCCCGGCGATACCGTGCACAGAGCCTCCTTTGAACTTCCTTTAGCCACCAATGAAAAATGGTTGGGAACCGGCATGGATGATATTTATGAACACCGGATAAAATTGACCGATCCGCAATACCTGAAAGCCGGCGTATACCATTTCAAAATCGAACAGATCATGCGAGAAGATCCGCTTGAAAATGTAATGGACGTGGGATTGAGAGTAGAGAAAAAGCAATAAATGCTTTTTGTCTTATGCCGGATAAAAACAAAAAAGGAATAAGGTCCGCTACTACCATTTACTGGCTTCTTCTTTTTTACATAGTAGCTGCATTGATTTGGTGGTTTATCTCCCTGGAGAAACAAAACCGGCAAATGACCAGTTTTAAGATCAGCCAATTAAATGCTGCGATTGACCGTTCACATGATCCACAACTTTATAATGAAGCGTTGGAAAAGATCGAAGGAGATTTTAAAAGAAATCATATCAAATATGTCAGCGAGGGTTCTACTTTTCTTATCCTAATACTGATAGGCGCAGCTTTTGTTTATCGTTCGGTCCGCAAACAATTTTTTTTGCACCAGCAGCAGCAGAATTTTGTAATGGCAGTCACTCATGAATTGAAAACGCCGATTTCCGTTGCAAGGCTGAATCTTGAAACCTTGCAAAAATATCATCTTGATCCGGATAAAGAAAAAAAATTGATCCGGATGACGCTGGAGGAAACTGAAAGATTAAATACCCTAACCAACAATATACTTATCTCTTCGCAACTTGAAGGTGGCGGCTATTCAACTTCAAAGGAAGAACTTGATCTGAGCGACCTGTTCAAAGATTGCATCAAAAGTTTTATGCAACGAAATCCTGAAAGAAAATTTATAGAATCGATAGATCCGGATATGGATGTGCAGGGCGATTCTCTCCTGCTACAATTACTGATTAATAACTTGCTCGAAAACGCTATTAAATATTCTCCTAAGGGAAATCCGATCACCTGTTTGTTAAATGAACACAATGGAAAAATAGAACTGCATGTAATCGATGAAGGCCCGGGCATTCCTGCGACGGAAAAGAAAAATATTTTCAAAAAATTTTACCGGATCGGTGATGAAGCGACCCGACAAACTAAAGGAACCGGGTTAGGTCTTTACCTTTGCGAAAAGATAGCTGAAGATCATAATGCAGACATTACAGTGACAGATCATTTACCTCGCGGAAGTAATTTCGCAGTGACTTTTGATGCAGATAGCTCCTAGAGAGGATAAATTTTTTTTAAATGGCTGGTGAAAAAAAACATTCAATATTACTGGTAGAAGATGAGGCTAATCTCCATGAAGCTTTAAAGCTCAATCTTGAGTTGGAAGGATATGAGGTTACTTCTGCGTATGACGGCGCCGCGGCATTGAAAGCGGTAAATTCAGAATATTTTGACCTGGTTATCCTGGATGTAATGCTGCCGGAAATGGATGGTATCAATGTAACAGAAACTATTCGTTTAAAAAATATCGAAGTACCTATTTTGATTTTAAGCGCCAAAAACTCCAGTGCCGATAAGGTTTTAGGTTTGAAAAAGGGCGCCGACGATTATCTTACTAAACCATTTAACCTTGAAGAATTGATCCTGCGTATTCAAAAACTGATTGAAAAGAATAAAAAACTACAGGACAAATCTTCCGTGGGGGACAGTTATAGTTTTGGAAATAATATTATTGACTTCAGGGCGCAGGAAGCAATAATAAAAAATGGCGAGAAGATTCAACTAAGCAGGAAGGAGAGTATGTTGCTGAAATTGCTGATTGAAAATAAAAATGAAGTAGTGCCAAGAGAAAAGATCCTGCAGGTGGTTTGGGGTTATAACGTGTATCCTACCACCCGGACCATTGATAATTTCATTCTGAATTTTCGTAAATATTTTGAAGAAGACAGTCGTAACCCCAAATATTTTCATTCGGTGCGGGGCGTGGGATATAAATATGCAGAATAACGCACCGAGTTTATCCCAAAGAGTCTTCGATGCCCATTAATAATCTTTGAGTGCTGTCAAATATTTCCTTTTTGTCAATAGCGATTGCTGCATTTGTGTAGATCTTTGTTTCACATTGATGGATGATCTCTATCAATCGTTTAATTTTTCCATGTTCTATATTTTTTGATGCAAGGATATTTGCCAATTCTCGTTTGATCATAGGAGTTCCCTGTTTTTTGAAGCGGTCGGCAAAATAATTCCATATGCCACGATCCAGTTCTTCGTAAAATGTTTTATCCTTTTCGGTCAAAGCTTTTTTTGCCGGCTCAAGAATTTCTTCAATATTGATAACAGGAACTGCAGGAACGGGTCTGTTTTCCTGTGCTGTTCTGATCTTATTTTTCCTGCTTCTTATCCAGAGCAACAAACTCGTCGCTAAGAGTATTGTTATACCTGCAGGGATTAACCACCATCTTGATTGGTTATTTGATTTTTCAGGTTCCCGGGAGACTACAGGCCGGTTATCTGTTTTACTTTTTGCACTGATAAAAATTTTAATTGGTTTAGTGGAGGTGGTTTTATAGGTTTTGGTTTTAATGTCGAAAAAAGAAAACGAAACAGGAGGCAGTGTATAAAAACCCGGTTTGTTGCTGACAAAAATATACGTGAATTCCCGCTGGCCTGCCAATGGCACTTGTTGCTTATTAAAGGTGTCTTTTACCGAAGGTTCGAATACTTCAACCCCTTCCGGCCAGTGAATGACGGGCGCATTTACCCTTTGAAAATTTCCTGCACCCTTAATGTCAACAGTAAAAAGGCCTTCTTCATTTTTTAGTAAAGAATCTTTTCCCGTAAAAGAGTTTATTGTAAAATTTCCAACGGCTCCTGCAAAAGTATCGACCCGATTTTTACCAGGAAGCGGTTTTACATGAACTATGACGGGATCGCTTTTAATATTCATTTCATATACTTCACTACTCGCATCGCTTTCTTCCTGGTTATCATCGTGAATATTTTCTGTAATTTCCTGTTCTGTTTTTTTATTAACGATGCTATGTGAAAATTCTACTTTATTTTCCAGCTCCATGGGATCAATTGTAAATGTGCCTGCTTCCAAAGGATAGAGCTGCAGTTTGCGTATAGTATGTACGTCAAACCATTCTCCATTCAGTTTTTCTTCTGATTGAACTCTGTCTTCAAGGTCTATCATATCATACACGCTAAAGCCATAGAACCCCGGGTTTTTTATAATGTTCGATCTCGACTGAAGTCTTGAATAAAGTTTGAACGTAGCTACAAGTGGTTCACCAATAAAACAGTTCTGTTTGTTTACCGTCAGTTTTAAAAATAAGTTTTGCCGAATCTTTTTGAAAGGATCTTCTCCCGGTTTTAAAAAATAAGAGGACTCACCGGGCTCTCTTTGCGGAATAACCTTTACTGTTGCTGTATTGCTTTTCAGAATTTTTCCATTTACAGAACATGAAGCTCCTTCAATCCTGAATTGACCTTCAGTTTCCGCGGCCAGGGTGAAGACAATATTTTTATAAAGAATCGTTCTGTCATCTGCAGTCATTTTTTTACCCGAATAGATATTGGGACCGCTTACCAATCGGAACCCGGAAAATTTTGGAGCCTGGAAATCAGAAATATCATCAGCGTTCTCAAGAATATATTGAACCTGGAATGATTCACCCGTAGCAATGGAATGTTGCGGAACAATGGTTTTAAATCTTATTTGCCCTTTTGCCGTTGAAAAAAATGCGAAGCAGGCAATTAAGAAAAACAAAATGATGCAACTCTTCTTCATCTCAATAAAAATAGAAAAGGAAAGGGAAAAATAGGTTAAGAAAGTGATAAGAGGGATTTTTCGAAGGGCTTTCCGTTTATTTAATATCTCCGAGCTGAGGTCGCAAAACAATATCTTCTACACAGGCTTGCGGCGAAAGCTGCGATGCAGCAAAGATCATTTTAGCAATGTCACCGGATTCCATAAATCTTTTCCGTTCTATTCCGCTGGAAGCCCACGAATCTGTATAAGCAGCACCGGGAAAAATAGTAGTTACTTTTATATTGTAGGGTTTCAATTCTTCTCTCAGGTTTACCGAAAAGCCGCGAAGGGCGAATTTGCTGATGCCATAAGAGCCTCCGCCCGGATACGCTTTTAAACCCGCAATGGAAGACATGTTAAAAATATGACCGCTTTTCTTTTCTATCATTGATGAAACAATAACACGGGTAAGATGGTAAGCGCTGTACAAATTGGTTTCGATCATTTTTTCCAAAGCGCCATCTTCTTCGTTATACACATTTGCTCCGGTAAAACCTCCGGCATTATTTACCAATATATCAGGTGAACAATTTTTCAAGCACCACTGACCAAAAGCCTGCGCCTGTTCTTTTTTACTGAGGTCAAAAGGCTTAGCCTTAATGATAATGGCAGGATATTTTTTTATCAGTTCTTCAACAGCTTTGTACAAACGTACTTCGTTCATCGAGGTGATGTAAAGATCATATCCATTTTCTGCAAAAATTTCTGCAATGGCTTTTCCCAATCCTCTTGATGCACCGGTAATGATAATATTCATGCCTCAAAAATTTGTTGTGTAATTTTGCAAACTTAATTGAATAAGAAAGAATGAATACAAAAATGAAAATCGAAGGCATTCCTGCAAGTGTTGGAAGCAAATACAAACATCTTTTCTTTGATCTTGATCATACACTTTGGGATTTTGAAGCCAATGCAAAGGCAACCCTCCGGGAATTACACGTGACTCTTCAACTACAGGAAAAAGGGGTGCACGATTTTGAACAGTTTCACAAAAATTATCTTGTTCATAATGAAAAACTCTGGGAGCGTTATCGCAATGGACATATTAAGCAGGAAGAATTAAGAATAAAAAGAATGAGACTTGCATTGCTTGATTTTAAGATAGCAGATGAAAAGCTGGCAACTGAAATGAGTACCCGTTTCCTGGATATGTTGCCAACCCGCACGATATTGTTTCCCTACACCAAGGAAATATTGCAGTATCTAAGAGATAAAAAATACATTCTTCACCTGATCACGAACGGTTTTGAAAAAACACAGCACAATAAATTAATGTACGCCGGATTGAAGCCATACTTCAACGAAGTGATCACTTCAGAAAGCTCGGGGAGCCTAAAACCCAACAAAGAAATATTTGAATACGCTTTCAAACAATGTTCGGCAAAACCGGAAGAAAGCATTATGATCGGTGATAGTGTGGAAGTAGATATAATCGGGGCCAAGAATGCAGGCATTGACCAGGTTTATGTAAACCATCTTGATATTGATCCCGAAGTAAAACCTACCTACACAGTTACCTCTTTAAAAGAATTGGAAAAAATATTTTGACAGTTACCATGTAGCGACTACCGTAACTCCGCCTTTTGCCGTGTCACCGATTTTTACATTAATGGTTACGTCTAATGGCAGCAAAAGATCTACCCTGGATCCGAATTTTATAAATCCCATTTCTGCGCCCTGCTCTGCTTTTTGCCCAATGTGCAAATAATTTACAATTCGTTTTGCCATGGCCCCCGCAATTTGTTTTACCAATAGCTCACGTTCATTATTTCTATACACAGTTGTGTGCCGTTCATTTTCAGTAGAAGATTTGGGATGCCATGCTACCAGGTATTTACCGGGATGATAATTACTGTATGTCACTTCACCGGACACAGGATTACGATTGACGTGTACATTCAACGGGCTCATAAAAATGGAAACCTGCAATCGACGATCGGTAAAATATTCGTCCGCCTGTATTTCTTCAATAGCGACTACTTTTCCATCAGCGGGCGCAACAATTGAATGTTCATTGATGGTGTAAATTCTTTTGGGAATGCGAAAAAAGGAAATGATAAGAACCAGCAAAACAAAAGTTACCGCAAAAATTATCCAGCTTAACCAGGGAAGATAAAAACTGAAAATATAAAAAGAAAGAATGTTGATCAAGCCAAACAGGATCGTACTCCATGCAATGATCTTATAACCTTCCTTATGAATAATCATCATCTCAAATTAAGGAACGAAATTAGTCAAAGGGAAAGAGTTTATGAAACCAGCTCCTGAATTACTATTGAGCTTTCGTTGTGTCACTCTCTTGTACGTACTGTTCGCTATTCAGCTTATTACATAAATAAATAAACATACAGCCAAACAAACGGAGTAGCTACAAGCAGCGAATCAAACCTGTCCAAAAAACCACCATGACCGGGCATAATGTGACCACTGTCTTTTACCCCGGCCATACGTTTGAGTTTTGATTCAAGAAGATCACCGAAAGTGCCGATGGTTGCTGATATGAAAGCAATTGAAATCGAATCGACAGGGCCTAACGACATAAAATAACCAACAAAATACATCACTGCCACGCACAAAATAATTCCTCCAATGGTTCCCTCCCAGGTCTTTTTAGGAGAAATTTTTGTCATTTGAGTTTTTCCGATCAGAGAACCTACGATATACGCCATCGTATCGTTGATCCAGAGAGAAAAAATTAAGACCAGCGGAAGTGCTTTCCCTAAATCCCAATGATCATCCGGCACAGTTATTCCATATAGGTTTCTTAAAGCGATCATCAAGCCGATTGGCAGAGAAATATAAACAAGTCCCAATAAGCTGTATGATAAATATCTTTTTGGATGAATCATTCTCATCAACTTTATAAATTCCCACCAGCATCCAAAATGTATGATTGTAAATAAAATCAGGAAGCTCCATTCATTGATGAGCAAACCGGCAAGCATTACTACAACAAAAATTGCAGCCGTCAGTGTTCTTGTTTTGAATGTTTGCCAGTTAAATGCCATTAAAATAAATGAGAGTTAGTCAATGGTCCATGATGGGCGATTTGGGTTTTCGTCACGGATGAGCACCTCTTCGCCGGGTTTATTTATTTGATACTGGCTGAATTTTTCAAACAGGATAAATAAACCATACACTACTGCCAACGAAACAAGTCCCCACCAAATGGACAGATTCACGTCTGGTGTATTGATATCTGCTTTCGGATTTTTTAACTTCATTAGGTAAAGTGCAGTCAAGGCAAAGGCATTGTTCGCAGCATGAGCAATTATATTCAGCCAGATGTTTCCGGTCCGGTAATACATCCAACCCAGTAAGAATCCCAAAACTGCACGGCTCAAAAAACCAAGATATGAGCCGTGAGCGAGACTAAAAATAATCGAGGTTACAATAATAGAAATGACAGGGGCTTTCCACCATCTTGATAAAAGATTTTGCAGGCCGCCGCGGAAAATAGTTTCTTCAAACATCGCCGGGAGAATGGCAAGCATAATCATGGAAAGGGCATAATCACCAAAATTATTCATGCGGCCAATGATCGAAACCTGTTTGTTATATGAATCCTCCGCTGCCTGGAATTTTACAAAAGTCGCTTTCGAAAAAGGTAACATTCTCGTCAGGTCTTCAAGAGCACTTACAAGCGGAAGTGCTGCAATCATAATAGCAGCAGCAATTAAAAACTGCTGAAGTGTTACTTTATGCCTGTAGCCCAAATGCGTGAAAGCTTTTTTATGACATAACCATGCATAAAATACAGGCGGTAAAAAAAACAGGAATAAAGTAGTAAGAAACTGCATCCATCTAAGTATACCGGCATTTGCCGGAACAAAAAGAGAATCCATGACTTCCTTATTTGTCAGACCCTGTATCCCCTTCAGATCTAATTTTCCAAGCAAGGGAATCAAACTAACAATGCCGCCGATCAAAAGGCCTGCGCCTGTAAAAGCTGCCAATATTCCTAACTGCCCCCAATAACTCATTCTTTTCATTGCGAGATATGCCATACAACTTAGATTAGATAAATTTGCAGACTCAAAAGTAATTAGCAATTAATAATTATTAATTAATAATTATTGATTCGCCGAAAATCAAAATGGTTCAAATAGGAAACATACAATTGCCGGATTTTCCTCTTCTTCTGGCGCCGATGGAAGACGTAAGCGACCCGCCGTTTCGTGCTGTGTGTAAAGTAAACGGTGCAGACCTTATGTACACGGAATTTATTTCCAGCGAAGGATTGATCCGTGATGCGATCAAAAGCAAACAAAAATTGGACATTTTTGATTATGAACGGCCGGTGGGGATTCAAATTTTCGGTGGTGATGAAGAAGCAATGGCGATGAGTGCAAAGATTGTTGAAGCGGTAAACCCTGATCTCGTTGATATAAATTTTGGTTGCCCTGTAAAAAAAGTAGTTGCAAAAGGCGCCGGTGCTGCGGTGTTGAAAGATGTGGAGGGAATGGTAAAACTAACCGAAGCGGTTGTCAAATCAACTTCATTGCCGGTTACAGTAAAAACGAGATTGGGTTGGGATGAAAATTCAAAAAATATCGAAGAGGTTGCTGAGCGATTACAGGATACAGGTATCAAAGCTTTGGCCATTCATGGACGAACAAGAGCGCAACTTTACAAAGGCCAGGCCGACTGGACATTGATCGCGAGAGTAAAAGAAAACCCGCGAATTCATATTCCCATTTTCGGAAATGGTGATATTGACTCGCCTGAAAAAGCATTAGAATACAAAAACAGGTATGGCGTGGATGGCATTATGATCGGTCGTGCAGCGATCGGTTATCCGTGGATATTTAATGAGATCAAACATTTCATAAAAACCGGCGGACATTTATCCCCGCCGACTATTGAACAAAGAGCAGAAGGCATCAGACAACATTTGCATCGTTCGGTTCAATGGAAAGGACTAATACCCGGTATTAACGAAATGAGAAGGCATTATACTAATTATTTAAAGGGACTTCCTAATATAAAAGAATATCGTTTAAAACTCGTAACCGTCAAATCTGTGGAAGAAATAGAAGAGGTCTTGAAAGAAATTGTAAACGTTTATTCCGGTTATAAATTCGAAAGAAGAATGGTGGACATGGAAGCAATGGCTTATAGTTGCGGATAAAATAGGTTAAGTAAGTTTGATTCTCATCGTTCTCATCAATCCGTAAATGGAAACAATTGTCCATACGGCTTCCAGGATAACAAAGGGCCAAAAATCTATCAGGAGGGCAGCATAACAACTCAAAGCGCCGCCAATACTGTTTAATACATAAAATACTTTTCCATTTACACGGATATATTTCATGGTATTCAAAAAATAGGCGAATAGTACCAGTGCGATTCCAATTGTACCAATAAGATCATTGTATGTCATAAACAAGAATTAAGTGATTTTATTAAACTCATATTTTTCTTTTATGTGCTCATTAAAAAACTTTCCGGAAGATTGGCCGCCTGATACTTTTGCGTAATAATCTTTCCAGGTACCGGCAGGAACTTTTCGATATTGATAAGTTTCTTTTGTCCGGAAGCCGATCTCCAAAATTTTCTTTTCCGGGTAATATTTTAAATAGTTCGTAGTTGTCGACCCGGGTGTTGCAAGATAATTGCCTGCCATGGGTATACCATTGAAAATTTCATGCCCGGCTTGTTATTTATTCTTCAATAGCTTTCTTGATTTCTTTACCCAATGGAGAAACAGCGGGATCGAAATAATCTACCAAAATTCCCCGCTCATTTATTAAATACTTTGAAAAGTTCCAGGAAGGTTGTTTGTTATTCCAGCCATTTTTAGATTTATTTGTCAGCCACTCAAAAACCGGTTGCTGGTCTTTTCCTTTTACCACGCTGCCTTTCCTGGCCAGCGGAAATGTAACACCAAAGTTCAGTTTGCAGAAACGGGCAATTTCTTCATCGCTTCCTCTTTCCTGTTGTTTAAAGTCGTTGGCAGGAAAACCTATAATGGTAAGTTTATCTTTATCCTGTTCATGCAGTTTTTCCAGTTCATCATATTGAGGAGTAAAGCCACAATCACTGGCAGTGTTTACAAGCAATACTTTTTTCCCTTTCAGATCTTCAAAGTTTAGCTGGCTGCCGTTATTAAGTTTTACAGAGAGAGAATAAAAAGATTCTAACGGCGGAACGTGCTTAACGTTGGCCAGGCTCTTTGTGGTCCTGCCGAATAATCTTTTATAACCGGTAAAAACAGGATAAACAGCTTTTAAAAATTTTTGTCTTATCGTCATATCTTTCGAATTCAGATTCACAATTACGATATAGCTTCCCAAAGCTATTATTAATAAGAAGAGAACAATTAATAATCGTTTTAGTTTTTGATATATATTTTTTGTCGTCAAAATTTATTTTACCACCTTTTTAAATAACCACAGTTTTCCCTTCAATGGAGGGTATTTGATTTTAGGATCAAACCATAGCGGTGTTTTTAAAACAGCTTTTCTATGACTGAATGTTTCAAACGAATTTTTTCCGTGATATTCTCCAATGCCGCTGTTGCCTCGTCCGCCGAATGGCAAATGAGGGTTGGTGAGTTGCCAGCTTGAATTGTTGATGCAAACACCCCCTGCCGGAATTTGCGCCAGCCATTCTTTTTCCTTTTTCTTGCTGGAAGTGTATATATAAAATGCCAGTGGGTTCGGATTTTGATTTATAATAGATTTTGCTTCTTCAAAATTTTGAAAGGAAATGACAGGTAAAATGGGACCAAAAATTTCTTCGTTCATAATTGCAGAACCCGGCAAAATATTTTCCATAATAGTGGGTTCCAGGTAGCGTTTGGATACATCGTGTCCGCCACCATATACAATGGTTCCGTCTTTTAAATAACTTATCAGCCTCTCGAATTGCTTTTCATTGATGATCCTGCAATAACCATAACTTGATGATGCATCTTCGGTATAAAAGTCGATCAGCGTTTGCTTCAATGCATTAATAAATTTTTCTTTTACACTGCTGTGTACCAAAACATAGTCAGGCGCCACGCACATTTGCCCGGCATTGCTGAACTTCGGAAGTGCGATTCGCCGGGCAGCTATTTTAATGTTGGCATCGCTTTCAACTATGCACGGACTTTTTCCTCCTAATTCCAAAGTAACCGGCACTAATTGTTCAGCAGCCATTTTATAAATTATTTTTCCAACGGCAGTACTACCGGTATAAAAAATATGATCGAACCTGAAATTATTTATCAAAGTGGGAACTATTTCCGCTCCCTCGCCTTCCGTATATAAAATGTATTCTTCGGAAAAATTTTCTTCGATAATTTTTTTCAAAATAGCTGATGTGGCCGGTGCAAATTCACTTGGCTTTAATACCACGCAATTGCCGGCAGCTATAGCTCCTACAAGGGGGCTGAATAATAATTGTACAGGATAATTCCACGGGCCAATGATCAGCACAACGCCCAAAGGTTCCCGTATTACATAGCTTGAGGACGGAAAGTTGAGAAGATTTGTTTTTACTCTCTCGGGATACATCCATTTGCGGAGATTTTTTAACGCCGAGTTAATTTCAGTAATCACAAAACCGGTTTCTGTTATCCAGCTTTCTTCCGGGCTTTTTTTTAGATCAGTGTATAAAGCGTGATGTATCTCCTTTTCATATTTGAAAATTGCCGAACGTAGTTTTTGCAATTGCTTTTTACGAAAGTCATAAGAAAGCGTCCCGCCTTTATTATAAAATTGCCTTGTCGCTTCCAGCTTATTGATCAACGGATCTGCCGACATATTAACCATTTTCTAAAAGTAAGTTAACCAAAAAACTTCTTTCCATTGTTTATCACCTGGCACAATTACTGCGCAAAAAATTTATAGTTTAATTATTCAACAAATAAATTCATTATGCCAGGAGGAGATAAAAATAAACGAGGCACATCAGGGCAGGGAAGCAGCAACCAAAGTGACCAGCCTTTTATTGGCAGCAGTAAACATCCGAAATCAAATCACAATAAAAAGCAAACAGGTCACCGGCCTTCTGATCCCCAGGAGCCGCAAATAATTACAGACGAAGATCGTAACCGAAGCAATAACCCGGAACAAAAGCTAAAACCCCTAAATACTGCATCCAGGAAATTTGATATTCTCGTTGATAACATACCATACCTGGTAACAGCCACGCCGTTCACATTTAATGGTGAAATTCGTTATAAGGTTCGTTTTAACGGAAGCCCTGAACATATATTCACCTGGGATTCTGAACTCGCACAACTCAGGGCCATCGATGATGAAGCTTCCACGCTGCCCGAAGATCTTGAAATGGCTATTTCGCAAAAACTACAATCATAAAATATTAAACAGAAGTTCCGCGAATACTTTCATCATCTAAATTTTACGTTTCATCATGTTTCATTTTCCGTAGTGATCAGTTAGCGTAACTTTAGGATAACGCCTGATTATGAAAAAATCTCTTTTGCTCATCGTTCCAATCCTTTTTATAGCCTGCCGGAATAATCATTCCACAACTACACCTTTAGGTGGCACCCGCATTGTAAAATCGGGACTCAATTACCCCTGGGAAATAATTTGGGGAAAAGATGATCATATATGGATGACAGAACGTGATGGCAAGATAAGCCGCATCGATCCGGCAAACGGGAATACAAGTTTTTCTTTTACCATCCCGGATGTGGTTTCAAATGGTGAAGGGGGTTTGCTGGGCATGGCGCTTCATCCTGATTTTGCACAAAATGGTTTTTTGTATGTCGTGTACGATTATGAAAACAGTGGAGACTACAGGGAAAAGCTTGTCAGGTATACTTATGCAAACAATATGCTGAGTGACCCATTTGTTTTATTGGATGGTGTCATTGCCAACAGCAACCATGACGGTTCAAGACTATGGATAACAAATGAAGCTGAGCCGAAAATCTTTATGACAACAGGTGATGCACTGGATCAAAGTCTTCCCCAGGATACAAATACACTGAACGGAAAAATATTGCGATTAAACCTTGATGGAAGCATACCTACTGATAATCCATTTCCCAACAATCCTGTCTGGACGTATGGCCATCGCAATCCTGAGGGGTTGGTGATGGTGAATGATATTTTATATTCTTCAGAACATGGTCCTGATATTGAAGATGAAATAAACATTATTGAAAAAGGTCGCAACTATGGATGGCCTGATGTGAAAGGTCCGTGCAATGGTTCGGAAATTTCTTTTTGTAATGCAAATAATGTGAAAGAGCCAATATGGAGCAGTGGAAACGGGACCATTGCTGTTTGCGGTCTTGATTATTACAATAAGGATCTTATTCCGCAGTGGAAAAATTCTTTGCTGATGATGACTTTGAAGAACAGCAGCATCCGGCAAATGAAATTGAGTGGTGATGGCCTCTCCATTGACCAAACGCAAACTTTTTTCAAAGACCAGTGGGGCCGCTTACGTGATCTCTGTATTTCTCCTTCCGGTAAAGTGTATGTGTGTACGAGTAATGGAGGTAATAGCGATGTATTGGTTGAGATCAGTAAACTATAAGAATTTATTTGCTTACTCTTCCGCTATTGTCCTCTTCGATCGTCTCCGGGAGATTATTCTCCAGACTACCTCTGCCGACAGCAGTGCACATAAAGCAAACAATGCAGGCGTTAACATTTTGCTTTCAAAAGAAAGAGCGCTGGCTAAAGCAATACCATAAACACCAATGGGTAAAAGGATCATAACACACAAACCGGCAACATTCAAAGGAATTTTGAAAGGTCGTTTTTCATGTGGTAATATTATTCTGAATTTAACCAGGCTGATAAATTCAAGAAACAAGGCGGCTCCATACAATGTGATATCTATAATCAGTAAGTCGCCAAAGGTCCATAATATCATTCCGCTTACAATTAAGGCGCTAATGATAATGGATATATAAGGCGTATTGTATTTTGGATGAAGAGCGTGAAATTTTTTCGGAAGAAGATTATCATCCGCCATAACCTTGGGTATTCTCGATATAGAAAGTAACACTGCAGAAAACAAACCCGATGCGCTGGCCAGGCCACCTGCTGCAATAACCATTGCCAGCCATTTTCCCCCGACAATGCCGCCAAGTGCCGGGAAGCCTTCTTCGTTTAATATGGAAAGATCAATTCCCGAAGATAAAGAAGTGGTCACCGCAATTGAGTAAACGGAAACCGTTAAAACAAATGCGATGAAAATTGAAATGAGATAAGATTTCACAGGTTTATTCACCTCTCCCGCGTATGTAGTAATACTGTCCCAGCCAATAAAATTCCACATGACTGTATACAATCCCATTCCAAATGAAGAAAACCCGATTCCTTTTAATGAAAGCGACGGAAGATGAAGCGATGTGTGTGAAAGATGAATTCCAAAAAGAACCAGGAATGGCAATATAACCGCAGCACTTAAGATCATAGACATTCTTCCAACCGGGACGATTCCCAAAATATTAAAGCCGGCACTTATCCAGATTACGGCAAGGCAAACGGGAATTTTGTAGTGTGCAATCTCAGGAAAGAAAAAAGAAGCGTACTCAACAAAAAGCACAGGATAAATAGCAAGATCAACGAAAGTGTACAGCCATGTCCACCAGCCTTCATACCATGCCCACCGAATACCGAGCGCTTTTTTTACCCATTGATAATAACCCCCCGTCACCGGCATCATGCTGTTCAATTCCATCACCATTAAAATCGTCGGAAAATCCCAAAGCAGCGGCGTAACCAGTAACAGCAACAATGCGCCATGCCTGCCCCCGTAAGTCAGTAATGGCTCCAAACCATAAGGGCCGCCAGACACTGTAAGAAAAATTAAAGCCGCCAATGGCAATACTCTTAATCGCCTGTATGCTCCGCTGGTTTTGAACATTGCATAAAAATATTCCTATTTATTGAAGAGCGAATAAAGGGTAGCACGAAGCTGATAAAAGTATGCATGAAACTGAAATATTTCTTTTCATTTTCATATAATGTCTCCGTCTCAAATTTATTACGGCATAATCTTTAGAGTCTTAAAGAAAAGTTTTGTTATGAAACGAAATAAGAAAACCGCAGAGGGAAAGCCTCATCATGAACATCCGTTAAGGGGAGAAATAGATAGTAATCAAAAGAAGAAAAACAGGGATGCGCTTCAGCAGGCGGATAAGGACATGATTAATGACGCCGGGTTGACAGCTTATAATCCAAACGATGATCTCGATGAAGGGGAAAAAACGGCAAGGTTAGGAGGAGATAACACCAACCTGGTATAAAGAGATCCGATAAGAACAAACGGGATCCGCTTACAGATCCCGTTTTTCTTAGCTTGCTGTTTTTAGGGTTCAAGCTACTGGTTCAGCAGTTTGCTGATTTTTCTTTTGCAGATATTTTTCCAACAGGTCAGGTACTTTTTCAAAAGCAGCGCCTAAACCTTTGCTGATGCGTGTCGGAATAAAAGAGATTTGGTCACCACGGGTTACTAAAAATCCGATAGGTGCAACGCCTACGCCGCCACCGGCGCCGCTGCCGCCTCCTTCTCCTTTTCCTTTATTGGGCATATCGCCATGGCCTTCTCCGCCGCCATAGCCAAGCCCCACGCCAAAACGGATAACTGGCATGCAGGTAAATTCTCCCAACTGAAATTGTTGCCCGATAACTGTTTCAGTCTTTGCTTCTGTTTTAAGAAAATCAGTAAGCTGTTTTACGGTTTCTTCTAAATTAACTGCCATAAAATTTGATTTTAATAGTAAAAAAATAATTATCTCATAAAAGCATATGCCAGTTTCCATGCAACATTCCGAACCTTCAATAGCAGGTAGTTCTCGTCTTCAAAATTTATATACAGATGATCGAGTGTGTACGGAAAAAAATTTAAAGGAAACAACCATGCATTTTGTACACTGTCCCCGGTGTCCAACGCGATTTGCCATTTCGTTACACGAAAAGTTTTAGCTGCATTCAGAAATTTTTTTATCGATCTTTTTTTTCTTTTTCTTTTTGGTGCAGTTTTCTTTATTTGTTTCTTTTTCTTTTCCCCAAGTAACAGTTTTTCCACCTCCCATTGTTTTGAAAAAAACCATATTCTTAGTTTTAATAGCCATTTTTCATCTTCATAAACTATAACGGCTCTTCCAATGCTTATCCATCGAAGCGAAGCCTCAGGTGTTCTTGTATCAATCTGCAATTCTAACGGAGCTACAAAAAACCAGCTCAACAGCAAAAAGAAAAATAGTAGAATGATAAGCCCAACCATGGAATTCTTTATTTATTTAATGAACAATCTTTTCCAGATGCAATTATCATTCAGGAAAAATGCCGGGATCTCCTTTGCCTGCCATTTATATTTTATCGCACAATTCGCTACAGTTAGTTTAATGCTTCAATAGCTTTCAAGGCTGGTTAATCCGCCACCATACCATAAATATTGAATTTGTTTTTCCCGAAATAAAGGCCACATGGCTATGGCCATTATTAATGTGCAGGGAAATGCTGAGCCTACTCCAAGCGGTACTATCGCCAGTAAAAATATAATCGCTCCCAAAGCTCCCGTTTTTAACATCCATCCTTTCAGCAACATTGAAATGGCAATTAATGCCTGGCACGTGGCAATGAAGCCAACCACTTCAGTAATATGATTGCCGAACCAGCCATGGATGAATTCACGGTATGAATCTAAAAAAGTAAGATCGGCATAGTCCAAATAAAATGCCGGGGATTTAATGGCTTCATTCCAATTGGTCCAGCTTGCCCATGCAAACAATAAAAAAAACAGGAAGCGCAGAAGCCGGTGTTTCTTCCATGCTGCCCATAGCATAACCAATGCAACCACATTTGAGATGATATACAAAACCAGGTATGTATTATTTTCCAACCCTTTCATGATTCCGGTATTTTTATTTTTAATTTTTTCATTTCTTCTTTCAGATTACCGGTTATTTTACGGCAACCGCAATTTTTTGCATGTTCAAGATGCCATTCAATTCTTTGTTCCAACGCAGGATTTTTTGGCATTGGATGAGCGAGGTGCCATTCTTTATTCAGACGCGGCTTTTTTATTTTCATAATACAAAATTCCTTACTGGCAGACTGATAGATACTGATGACCGTCAGGTAAAAAAATTTTTTAAAAGACAACCGTGTAAACAATCAATAAATTTTTCCCGTCATCGGTAATAACATTAATTTTAATAACCTTAAAATTTCTTATATGCGTTTGGACGGCGAAAGAGAAAGTTCTAATGTAGAAGACCGGCGCGGTCTTTCAACAGGCGGAGGTATTGCCATAGGGGGCGGTTTGGTGGGCGTAATTTTTTTGGTGATAAAATTATTACTTGGTGGTGGGGATGTTTCAACTGACCAACAGGACCCGTTCCCGGTTCAGAGCACTCAATTGACCCCGCAGGAACAAGCTGCCGATGATGAGAGAGCGCATTTTGTAAAAAGAGTCCTTGCTCTGACAGAAGATGTTTGGGATTCATTGTTTGAAGCTGAAGGAAGGAATTATAGAAAACCGACTCTCGTGTTATTTCGCGACAATGTTGAATCCGCTTGCGGACTTGCCAGCGCAGCCACAGGTCCATTTTATTGTCCCGGTGATGAACATGTTTATATCGATCTTTCTTTTTACCAGGAATTGGAAGATCGTTTTCGGGCACCCGGTGATTTTGCCGAAGCTTACGTAATCGCTCACGAAGTGGGTCATCATGTTCAAAAACTTCTTGGAATTTCTGATAAAATGGAAAGACTGCGACAACAATCAAGCGACGAGGAATATAACAAGTATTCTGTGATGCTGGAACTGCAGGCGGATTTTTTTGCAGGTGTGTGGGCGCATCATGCAGAGCAAATGAAAGATATTTTAGACCCCGGTGATATCGAAGAAGCATTAAATGCAGCCAATGCCATCGGTGATGACAGGCTGCAAAAAGAATCGCAGGGATATGTCGTGCCTGAGACTTTTACTCATGGTACATCAAAACAAAGAAGGTATTGGTTTAAAAAGGGATTTGACACAGGCGACATGAGCCAGGGTGATACGTTCCGTGATCCTTCATTGCAATAACATTTTTTCAGGACCGAAGTATGACTGATGAGTATTTCATGATGCTGGCTTTGAAAGAAGCAAGAATTGCCTTTGAAGAAGACGAAATTCCGATTGGCGCCCTAGTGGTTTTGAATGATCGTGTAATTGCCAGGGGGCACAATATGACAGAAAAATTGACCGATCCCACCGCACATGCTGAAATGATTGCATTGACTTCTGCTTTCAATTACACGGGAAGTAAATATCTGCCGGAAGCTTTTTTATACGTAACGATAGAACCGTGCCTTATGTGCGCCGGGGCTATGTATTGGAGCAAATTAAAAAAAGTGATTTGGGGATCACAAGATGAAAAAAATGGATACAAAAGAATAGCGGGCGCCAATTGGCCTTTTCATCCAAAAACAGAAATAGTACATGGTGTTTTAAAAGAAGAGTGTAGTCAATTGATGAAAGACTTTTTCAAAAAGAAACGATAACTAAATAAGGTCAGAAATTTGAACCGCTTACAACTGAAGAGGTTGTTAGAGCGAAAAGAGAAAAATCCCCGTATTATATCAGCAACCTGATGAATTTCGAAATAAGAAATAATTCATCTGCCGGTAAACTTTAAGGAGCTAATTTTGTAATGCATTTAGAATAATTTGATTCTTTAATTTCTTAAATCTTTGAATTATGGCATTTACCTTACCTGCTCTTCCTTATGCATACGATGCACTGGAACCGCATATTGACAAACTGACGATGCAGATTCATCATGACAAGCACCACCAGGCTTACGTTGACAACCTTAATAAAGCGATCGCCGGCACACCTCATGAAAATAAAACGCTGGAGGAAATAATCGCGAATGCAGGAAAGATTTCAACTGCAGTACGCAATAATGGCGGAGGCCATTGGAATCATAGTTTCTTCTGGGAAATTCTTGCTAAAGATGCAGACGGCACTCCTGCAGGAAAAATAGCCGATGCGATTAAAGAAACCTTTGGTTCATTTGATGCGTTCAAGGAAAAATTCAACGCGGCTGCTATGTCACGATTTGGAAGTGGTTGGGCCTGGTTGATCGTAAACGACGGCAAGCTTGAAATTACCTCTACTCCCAACCAGGATAATCCTTTGATGGACGTGGCTGAAGTAAAGGGCAAGCCGGTGCTTGGTGTGGATGTGTGGGAGCATGCTTATTATTTAAAATATCAAAATCGCCGGGCAGAATATCTTGCTGCATTCTGGAATGTAATTAACTGGAAAAAGATCGACGAGCATTTTACAAAGGCAAGCAAAGGGAGCCTTGCAGGGGCTCACTGATGTCTTAATAAACATCATCTGTTTCGGCAACACTGTTGCCAATTAATTTAAAAGAGCAATAGACAAAATTGCTCTTTTTTATTACGCTATTCTACTGCACACTAAGCACAAACCCCTATACTGACATCCGTCATTACACAATATGAGACGAGTCAGTCTGAAATTATCTTTCGTTTTATTTCTTGCGTATTGTTAAACCATTGACCGATTCGATGAAAAAAATTATACATATCACAAGAAATCGTCTTATCATTTTTGTCTATTCATTGCTTTTTCTGCTTTTGGCCATAGTCTGCATTAAAGGTATTTACAGCCAAAGACAAATTAATACATCGTATAGTTATATTGTTGATTCCACTGTTTCTGAGTTAAGGTTGTTGCGTCAAATTAGAAGAGATGCAGAAAGAATACAAACTATCGTTATTAATGAAGTATTTCACACGACAACTAATAATGAGGCAGAGCTAAACACCCGTCTTAGTGGATGTAAAGTAAAGCTTCAGAAACTTGGCAGATACTCGCAAAATGAGGAGGAGCGCCGGCTTTTTAATAGTACGCTTACCGCATGGCAAAATCACAGAACGTCACTGGATAGTGTTTTGAAACTAAGATCGGATCAGGACAAAGCAATAGCTTACTACAGGTCAATCGAAAAAACAAACGCAGATAATTTTTATCATTACACTAATGCGCTTTCTGATGCCGTATATGATGAGATAATACTACGAGATAAAAAGGTTGATGATTACGCAGTTGTTTCTGAGGTTATCATCAATTCATTGATCGCGATAAGTATGTTCATACTGATCTTTTTGGGTGTGCTTGTAATAAGAGATGTAAAAAACATTAAACGGCACAATCAACTTTTGACAGAAAAGGAAAAAATGCTTTCCGAAACAAGTAAGCTCTACCAGGAACTTTTTGATAAAAGCCCTCTGGCTAAATGGGTTTGTGACCGGCACACATTGAAATTCTATAAAGTAAATAGTAAAGCTGTTCAGCAATATGGCTATTCGAAAGACGAGTTTCTTAAACTTTCTGTTTTTGATATAAGGCAAAAAGAAGACCACGAAAAGCTAATTGATTGTATTCAGCACAACGACTTTTCAAATGATGAAAAAGGAATCAGGAATCACATAAAAAAGAATGGTGAAGTAATACAGGTGGAAGTTGCACTTGATGAAATTATTTATAAAGGGAAAGAGGCCTTGCTGATTGTTGTAAACGATGTAACAGAGAAAATAAAAGCCCAGGAAATCATCAGGGCGTCAGAACAACTATACCGTTCTCTTTTCAACAATAGCCCCGTGTTTATTTGGGTAAGCGAAATTCCCACACTAAGGTTCCTTGATGTAAATGAAACAGCGATAGAACATTTTGGTTATTCCAGACAAGAATTTCTTTCCATGACTGCTTTTGATCTTTTGGTGGAAGAGGACGGCAAAATAATTAAGGAAAGGTTGAAGGGGCCAACTGTTGGCTTTTTGGGAAACGACAGGCATGTAAAAAGGAATGGAGAAATTATAAATGTAGAGATTAGGGTGCACCCGATAAACTACAATGGCAAAGAAGCAGGATTGGTAATTGGAGTTGATGTAACGGAAAAAATGAAGGCGACTGAGGAGCTTAAACATTCAGAAGAAATATATCGTTCCCTGTTTGACAGCAGCCCTTTGCCAAAATGGGTTTGCAATCCAACTACTTTAAAAATTTACGAGGTAAATGAAGCCGCAGTAAAATTGTATGGTTATTCAAAAGAAGAATTTATTTCACGTTCAGTCTTTGATGTTTTGCACAGTGACGATCATGAAAAAGCAAAGGATTTTATTCAAAATAGCGATTTCAGTAAAACCGTCAGAGCTGTACGCAGGCATGTAAAGAAAAACGGCGAGACGTTTCACGTTGAGATCATTTTACATGAATTGCTTTATCGTGAGAGAAAACAACTACTCGTCGCTATAAATGATATTTCGGAAAAATTAAAAGCGGAAGAGAAACTTAAACAAGAGGAAGAATTTTACAGAACCATAATGCAGAACAATTCCGACCTCCAGTTTGTAACGAATGATAAAAGAGAAATTATTTATGCCAGTCCATCCGTTTACAAGAATTTCGGATTTCTGGAAACAGAAGTTCTGGGAAAAACAGCCAGGGATTTCTGGCATCCTGAAGATATAGAATCAAGTAAAGAAAAAATTTCCGAATTGATAACTATACCGGGAAAAACAATACAGCTTGAAGTGAGGGTACTCGATCGCGAAAAAGTTTACAGGTGGTGTGCAGTAAGAATGGCCAATCAACTTCATAATACCGCTGTGAAAGGATATGTATCTACCTATACAGACATCACTGAAAGAAAGCTTGCAGAGCAAAAAATAATAAATTCAGAAGAACTGTATCGGTCGCTATTCAGCAAAAACCCGTTGGCCACTTTTGTTGTAGACAAAGAAAACCTGCAATTTTTAGAAGTTAACGATAAGTCGATAGAACTATATGGCTACTCAAGAGAAGAATTTCAAAGCCTGTCCGTGTTTAATTTAAGAACAGCTAAAGATCATGAGTATTTGTCGGGAATCATGTCCAAAGAATTCGTTCCTGATCTTGCCAGCTATCAAGTTGTTCACCTCAAGAAAAATGGAGAGCAAATAATCGTGGATGTTGGATTGCAAACAATAAACTACAAGGGTAAAGAAGCATACCTGGCAATTGTAAAAGATATTACAAAGACGCTGCAATTGGAAAAGCAATTGAGTAAAGAAAGATTGAATAAACAGGTTGAAATTACCAAAGCCACCATCCAGGGGCAGGAGAAGGAAAGAAACGAGTTGGGAAAAGAATTGCACGATAACGTAAACCAGATTTTAGCGACTGCGAAACTGTACATAGAATCGGCTGCATTAAGCCACCCTGTTCAGAATGAATTCATCGATAAGGCGAAAAACCTGATTAATTCGGGTATCGATGAGATAAGAAAGATCTCGAAGTCATTGGTTCCGCCTTCTCTCGGCGATCTTACCCTGGCAGAAGCATTGAAAGAAGTAACGGACCCTATTAAACTTACCAGGAAAGAAATTGACTTGAAGCTGAACGGGCTTGATGAAGATAAGCTTAGTAACGATCTGAAAATTTCCGCTTACCGCATTGTTCAGGAACAATTGAACAATATTATGAAGTACGCCGAAGCCAGCGAAATTTGTATTTCAATCAGCCAGACCGATAAAGAGCTTTCATTAAGTATAGTTGACAACGGGAAAGGTTTTGATCCTGCTAAAAGAAGAAACGGAATTGGTATTACAAACATGATCAACAGGGCAAATGTTTTTAACGGAAAAATAATTGTCAATTCATCGCCCGGAAACGGCTGCAGCATACAAGCTAATTTTAAATTAAACGGGCATGAAAAGAATTATAACATGTCTAAAATAAATAATAAGAATAATCAATCCATCCAACTTTAGAAAATTATCACCTATGAAAAAGATCTCTATCCTGATTACAGATGATCACAAACTAATCCGTGAAGCCTGGGCCTTACTACTAAATTTTGATCCGCGCTTTGAAGTCATCGCCGAAGTAAACAGCGCTGAAGAAGCCATAGAAGTTGTGAAACGACTGCGACCTGACATAGTCATACTCGATATTAATTTACCCGGAATAAATGGTATAGAAGCCATTCCATTGATCAGGAAATTTTCCCCGGGTTCAAAAATATTAGGCGTTTCATTGCACACTCAGCCTGCATATGCACGCAAGATGATACAGAACGGAGCCTCAGGTTACATGACTAAAAACTCATCAAAGGATGAAATGTTCAGGGCAATTATTGAAATATATAATGGAAACAGGTATATCTGTGAAGAAATTAAAAATATACTTTCAGAAAAAATACTTGGTGATGAGGAACCATCCGGTATCAACTCATTATCACAAAGAGAAATTGAAATAGTATCCTATGTGAGAAAAGGCTTTTCTTCTAAAGAAATAGCAAACACTCTGCATCTTTCTTCAAAAACCATAGAAGTACACCGGTATAGTCTTATGAAAAAACTAGGATTAAAAAACGCAGCTTCCCTGGTCAATTTCATCAATAACAGTAGTCTTGCGCTGGATAGTTAGAGGATGAAAGAGCCGCAACGACCAATTATATTTTTTTATTGTGTTTTACGATAAAATCGGTTTCCGGTTTGATAGTCCGGTTAAAAATTCTATTTTTCAGTTTCAATATCTATCAAAAACCATATTCTTCCTATGCAAAAGGCCCTAAAAAAAATCACCGATAACTGGTTTGTTTTTTTTGGTTATGTCTCACTTTTCCTGCTAACAATCATCGCTGCTTTACAGATCTACGACAGCAATCATAAAATAACAGATAAGTATAAGGCTCTTGCCAATGAAGCCAACACGAAGCTTACTTTGTTGTTGCAGAGTCGGGAAAACCTTGCAGAGATTAAAATCATTACCATAGATAAAGTGTTTCATCCTTCCACGGTAACACCAGGGAAAGAGTTGCGACTGACTCAGCTTCTTAAGGACAATGAGCATAACTTAAAAGAATATAAAATTCATCTTGAAAAAGGAAATGAAGCTGTTGCTTTTAAAAATCTTGAAGATGCATGGGAATTAAATAAAAAGACCACTTCGGTCTTCACAGGCCTGAAAGGTAATGAGAACGAAGCAATCGGGTATTACCGGTCAACGCAACAAAAGAGTTATGAGAAATTGGGAAAATCCATCTCCACCTTATCTCAAATTCTTACCCGGGAGATTAAAACTAAAGAAGCTTTGGCAGATGATTATTTCGAACGTTCTCTTACATTTATTAATGTTTTGATTGTAATACGGGTTGTAATTCTCATCATTATCGGAATGATCATATTGAAGGTATTATCCCGCTTGCGTAAAAGAAATAAAACACTCTTAGAGATTCAATCAAAGCTGATTCGTAACCAGGCTCACATGCTTGCTTCCCAGCAAATTTCAAAAACAGGAAGTTGGGAGGTGGCCCTTACAGAAGCTGGCGAGATAAAAAAGAATACGTTAACATGGTCAGACGAAACGTATCGCATATTTGGGTATGAACCCGGAGAAATAGAAGCGACCGGTGAACTTTTTTATAGCCACGTGGCATATATTGATCAAATACGTATTAAAGAGGCTCTCGAAACAAGCTTAAAAAGCGGTGAACCATTTGATATGGAACATTCCATTGTTCTGCAATCAGGCGAAACAAAGATTGTTTACGAACGCTCTGATATTTTTTACGATTCAGGTGGAAAGCCTTTAAAGATGATCGGTACCTGCCAGGATATTACCGATCGAAAACTTGCAGAACAACGATTGGCAGAATCCGAAAAAGAAAAGCATCGTTTGAAAGATGAGATCAATAAAGAAAAGATCAACAGGCAGAAAGAAATCACAAAAGCAACGATTATAGCGCAGGAAAAAGAAAGGCTGGAATTAGGGCGGGAACTGCACGATAATGTGAACCAGATCCTGTCAACCTCAAAATTGTTTATAGAAAATTCTTTTCACAATCCCGATAAGCAGGAAGAAATGTTGAACCGGAGTAAAAATCTTATCAGTTGCAGTATAGAAGAGCTTCGTAAACTTTCAAGATTTTTAGCGCCGCCAACTTTAGGTGATCTTACTTTAAAGGAATCCATTGAAGAAATTGCGTCTGAATATAACCAGATAGATAACAAAAAGAAGATTGGTTACAACATCATTAATCTTAATGAGGATAAACTCAGCGATGAGCTTAAGATTTCTGTCTATCGTATTATCCAGGAGCAATTAAATAATATCCACAAATACGCCAATGCTTCCCGGGTACAGATACTTTTAAAGCATGAGGAAAATAAAATTGCACTGCATATTGAGGACAATGGGTGTGGTTTTAACGTGAGAGCAAAACGGAAAGGACACGGCGTCACTAACATTATTAACCGGGCAGAAACTTTTAACGGGGACATTCAAATTATATCATCACCGGGAAATGGTTGTGCTATATATATAAACTTTAAATTGAACAAAGCCTCCATTGTCAGAATGTCCGGCCAGGAGGCTGCACAACAAAAATTTTACGGTACCGGATCGTAACCATGACCGCCCCAGGGATGGCAACGGGAAATTCTTTTGGCTGCGAGCCACAATCCTTTAAATAATCCATGCTTTTTTAAAGCTTCAACTGCATAGTGTGAACAGGTGGGTGTGAATCTGCATTTCGGCCCCAGCCACGGCGAAATGATCCATTGATAAAGTTTTATCAAAGCAATAAAAGGGAAACTAAGTATTTGAAGAAAAATTTTCATCAAGAAATTGTATGAGCTTATTCAAAATTACATGTACTTTTCCCTTTACCGTGTTAAAATCGGGCAACTCTTTTCCATTATAAGTAAAAAAGATATTTAATTGAAGATTTTTTTTGTGCAGCCTTTCGTTCAATTCATTTTTTTGTAAACGATATGCTTCTCTTATCAGGCGCTTTACCCGGTTTCTATTAACCGCCTTTTTGAAATTTTTTTTACCTACCCCGACTCCAAATTGCAGAAGGTGTTCTTTTTCCCGGCTTGGTGATATTTTTTCAACCAGGAAAAAGATCCTGAAGGAAGAAAAAGATAAATGCTTTCCCTCCCTGAATAATTGTTCAATGAGTTTACGGCTTTTCAGCCTTTCATTTTTTCCAAGAGTAGCCCGGTTCGTCATTATAAAAAGCGGTGAATAAAAAAAGCTTCGAAGTTTACCCCGAAGCTATTGCATTTACTATTTGAGTTAATTCTATTTCAATTTTCTTTCGTCGGAAACACTCAATTTTGTGCGACCTTTTCTTCTGCGGCTTCCCAATACTTTACGGCCATTGGCTGTTTGCATACGCTTGCGGAAACCGTGAACCGATTTTCTGCGACGCCTGTGTGGTTGAAATGTACGTTTCATAAATTTCTTTTTTCACTTTTTCAAATTGGATCCGGGAGAAGCGAATCCCTTTCTTATTTTTCAGACCACAGGTCACCACACCTATGGTTTCGTGAAAGGACGGCAAAGGTAAGGGTTTAGAGCTTAAAGTTGAAGCTTTACAACCATTTTTATTAGTCGGTTTTTACCTGGCTCCATTCTTAGTTTTGATCGTTCAGACTCACATGTTTGGCATGTACCGGCTCGCCGAAAAATATGCTGGCATGATTGTCGAAATCTTCCGTTGAATCTGTAGTAGAAAATTGCCTGCTCCCTGTTTTACTGCATTTATCTTCCATTTCAGGATGCCTTGCCAGGTAATCCTTTAAACTGTCTGCTACGATTACTCCCTGAGTCAGGATCTTCATATCCGCAGGTGAATACTCTTTTATCTTTTCTAACAACAATGGATAATGAGTGCAGGCCAATAAAATAGTATCTATCATTTCATCTTGCTGCAAAAGTTGCTGAATACATTTTTTCACAAAAAAATCTGTACCGTGATTGTCATACTCATTATTCTCAATCAATGGAACCCACATAGGGCAAGCCTGCTGGTATACTTTTAAAGAAGGATAAAACTTTTCGATCTCCAGCACGTATGATCTTGAATTAATGGTTCCTGTTGTTCCCAAAATTCCTACGTGTCCGGATTCGGATAAACTGCCAATTATTTCCGCTGTTGGTCTTATAACACCTAACACCCGTTTGTCTTTGTCAATTTTTGGAAGATCGTTTTGCTGAATGGTGCGCAAAGCTTTTGCCGATGCAGTATTGCAGGCGAGAATTACCAAATGACAGCCTTGTGAAAAAAACCATTTCACACACTCAAGAGTGTAATGATAAACTGTTTCAAAAGAACGATTGCCATAGGGAGCTCGTGCATTATCACCTAAATAGATGTAATCATAGTTGGGAAGTTTTTTGATGATCTCTTTAAGTACAGTTAATCCCCCGTAACCGGAATCGAAAATACCAATAGGATTTTTAGATGGCATGGAGCAAAAATAAGAAGGCCCCGCTTAAGCAGGACCTGAAAAATTTATTAGCGAAAACTGCCGGTTATTTATTTACCTGGGATTTTTGCAAAAGAGCCGGAGGCACTTTCACTCCTAACTTCGCCGCTACTCCCGGTAGCAAATCGTCTCCGTCCGGTGCAACAAGAAACACATCTTTCGAAAGCACATAAGTGTATCCCTTTTCTTTTGCCACAGCTTTTACAGCGTTAACCACTTTTTCATAAACGGGCCCCAGTAACTGCTCCTGCTTATTCTGGAATGCCTGGTTGGCTAGTGATTGCCAGTTTTGAATTTGATAGGCCAGCGTATTTACATCTGAGCGCAACTGGTTTAATACAGATTTAGGAGTTTTTGTAGTATCTACTTTAGTCAACATGCTGTCTTTATATTGGTATTCCTGTACAATATTATTGAGAGTAGAATTTAGAGAGTCGGCCTGGTATTTCTGTAAAAGGGTATCAATTTTACCAGTTTCCGGCATCAGGCTAACCATATCGTCAATTCTTATATAGCCGATTTTAGATTGGGCTTGTGTAGTAGTAGCGGTCAGTAACCCACATGCAATTATTAATACTGAAATGAATTTTTTCATGATTTAATTTTTGTACTTCGAATATTACAGTTCGGTTTTAATGAATGTATGTTTTTAAAGATTGTTTTTTTAGGTAATTGGTTGCCCGTCAAATAAACTTTGTTATTTAACCCCCAACTCTCTCAACACATCATCGCTCTTATCAAGTTTAGGGTCGGCAAAGATAACGGTAATTCCTTCACTTTTATCAAGAACAAGCTCATATCCTCTTGTGGAGGCAAGCTTTTGGACGGCGTTATAAACCTTGTCCTGAACAGGTTTTATAAGTTCCTGTCTTTTTTTAAACAGGTCACCTTCAAACCCAAAACGTTTACGCTGCACATCCCGCACATCTTTTTCCTTTTGAAAAAGCTGTTGTTCTCTTTTTTTCCGCAGGTCATCACTAAGCATTACCTGCTCTGCATCATAATCCTTATACATTTTGTCCAACTGAGCCTGCATGCTATCAATTTCTTTTTGCCAACCGGCTGCAATGTCATCGAGCTGCGATTGAGCTGTCTTATACTCCGGCATTTTATCAAGTATATAGCGGGTATCAATGATCGCATATTTTTGAGTAAGGGCAGTTACTGACAGTGATAAAAGAACACCGGCAATAAGCAAGACTTTTTTCATATCCCTAAGTTTTATGATGAGTAGAGTTAATATAGTACAAATGTGCGACGGGCTAAAGATAGATTTTTATTCAGGTTCATAACCAAGCATGAATGTAAAGCGGGACGCATCTTTAAGTTTTACGTTAGGTCCCAAACGATCCAGGCCAACTCCATAATCAAAGCCAAGCAAACCAAACATAGGCAGGAAGAACCTCATACCAAGACCTGCGCTTCTGCGCAAACGGAAAGGATTATAATCCTTAAAATTATACCAACCATTGGCTGCTTCAAAAAATGCAAGACCATAGATAGTGCTACTGGGATTTGTAACCAACGGGTAGCGCATTTCTAATGTATACTTATTGAAAATAGTAAAGAATTTTGACGCACTGCTCTGGTCAGGATTTACAGTCGGATCAGAATTTTCATATACCGGGTAGCCTCTTTGAGAAATAATATCATAGCCTAATAATCCATAGTTATTGGTCAAGCCTGCATCGCCCAACTGAAATCTCTCGAAAGGTGAAAAATCAAGTTTACTATTATACCGGCCCATAAAGCCGTATTTGGCCGCCAATTTTAGTACGAACTGTTTACTTTTATCTTCTCCCGCTGGTCTTCCAATAGGCACATACCACTCAGCATTGAAACGCCATTTGTGATATTCAGGAGTTTTGTACGGATTTTTTGAATCAACAAGGTTAGGATTAAGTAATGAATAAGGCGGAGTTAACTGTACGCTTGCTACAAAGTTGGAACCGCTTCTTGGGTAAATAGGATCAAATACGGAAGAGCGTTGTAATGTTAATTTGAAACTGACGGTAGTTGACGTGCCACTATCTAATCCCTGGAATATTGGATAATTGCGTAATTGGTATTGCGTGAAATTGACTGAATACAAAAGGCTGAAATAATCATCAGGCCATTTAAGTTGTTTACCCAATGACACAGATATGCCCAGCGTTTTTAAATAATTACTATCTGACCTTGATTTATCCGGCAAACCGGTAAAGGGATCGAATGCATTTGAAAATTTGCTGTGATAAAATGCTAATGTCAACGGATTTCTCTTTTTTCCGCCAAGCCACGGTTCCGTGAAAGAAGCATTGTAAGAATTAAAGGCACGTCCATTGGATTGATACCTCAAACTGAGTTTTTGACCATCTCCCTGGGGTAAAGGATCCCACGCTTCTTTATGAAAAATATTTTTGATAGAAAAATTGTTGAAGGTGACACCAAGTGTTCCTGTCAATCCAATACCTCCTCCCCATCCTGCTGAAAGCTCAAGCTGATCAGATGATTTTTCTTCAAGATTCCAGTTAATATCAACCGTTCCATCATCTTGATTGGGTACTATACCGGGATTTATTTTTTCCTGGTTAAAATATTGAAGATTCGCCAGCTCCCGTACAGAACGAATGACCTCCTGCCTGCTGAACAATTCACCGGGAATAGTGCGCAATTCACGCCGGATCACATAGTCTTTTGTTTTTTCATTACCGGCAATGGTCACATTTTTTATTCTTGCCTGCGGACCTTCTACCATTCTTATTTCATAGTCAATGGTATCATTGTACACCGCGGTTTCAACAGGATCAACACGGAAAAACAAATATCCATCGTCCTGGTAAAGACTGCTTATGTCGCCGCCTTCGGGCGAAAGTTGTGTACCTAATTTTTTATTGAGTGTTTCGATATTGTAAACATCACCTTTGTGAATGCCGAGCAAAACATTAAGAATTGAATCGGAATACTTGGCATTCCCTTTCCAGGCAATATTTCCAAAATAGTATTTGTGCCCCTCCAAAACTTTCAAGGCGACATCAATGTTGCCGTTCGATGAGTTATATTGGGTATCTGCTACGATTTGCGCATCACGATAACCAAGTGAGTTGTAGTAATTAATTACTTTGTCTTTATCTTCTTCGTATTTTTTTGTATCGAATTTAGCTGAGCTAAAAAGCTTAAAGCGAAAATAGGGATCAAGCAATGCTTTGGTTTTGGAAGGAACAAGAAATCCCCAGTCTTTTATGTAGTTGCTGAATTGTTCAGTTGAATCTGTTCCATAAGGGCTTGTTTCTTCAGAAGGATGCAACGTGATCTTTGTCATTTCTTTGGTACCCTTCATTTGTTTTTTTAGCTTGATGTCAGGAACATTTTCATTACCTGTAAAAAATATATTGTCAATATGCGTCTTTTTCCCTTTGTTGATATAAAGGGTAACGGTGTTTGAGTTGACAAAATTCGGGTCAGGTTTTTCTTCTATCCGGACTTTCACATTTTTAAATCCTTTGTCCGTATAATATTTTGTTATCACCTCTACGGCTCTGCGACGCATGTTTTCGGTAATGATGGTCTGCTTTACCAGTCCAACCTTGCCCTTCAAATCTTCAATTTCTGATTTGCGGACGCCCACAAAATTGAAATCTCCAAGACGTGGCCTTTCCGTTACATTTATTTCAATCCATATATTATCATCCTGTCTCTTTGTAATGTAAATCTGGATATCAGAAAAAAGTTTTTGGCGCCATAGATTCTGAATCGCTTTTGAAAACAGGTCGCCTCCAGGAATTAATACTTTATCGCCCTTCTGGATATTGGCAATCGACAAAACGATGGAAGTATCTAAATACTTAACGCCGGTAAGTTCGATGCCGGCTATAACGTACTCTTTGGGAATCCTGGCATTTTGCAATGCAAGTAATGCCGGGTCGACGGAAGTAGGCCTGGAAGTATCTTCCTGGGCATACAAAATAAATACTGAAAAAAGGATGGTTATTAATAAAGCTGTTCTCAGCAAAAGTCGTTGCATGGTTTTTTATTCAAACTATCAGGAAATTTATTCCGAAGAAAACCTTCGGGCAGTCAATGCTACTCCTGTGTATAAGGCAAAACTTCGATTCTGGCGGCAAATTAACGGGAAATATTGAAACTGTTTTGTTAAAGAAATGGATCAAATTGACCTTATCAGTTGTAGGGGCTTTATGAGTCCACTTCATTGATTTCAAACTTATTCGCTGACGGATTCGATCTGTTCGCTGGTTTTTCCAAATCTTCTTTCTCTATTTTGATAATCAAGGATGGCCTCGTATAAATTTTCTTTTCTAAAATCAGGCCAACGGACATTTGTAAAATACAATTCGGCGTAAGCCAACTGGTATAGTAAAAAATTACTGATCCTGAATTCTCCGCTTGTGCGTATCATCAGTTCGGGATCAGGAAAATTGCCTGTACATAAGAATCTTTGTAATGTGGTTTGGTCAATTTCTTCTACGCTCAGATGACCTTGTTTTACTTCATAGGCAATGTTTTTGACCGCGTTAAGAAGCTCCCATCGGCCACTATAGCTTAATGCCATGATAAGGTTGAGACCGGTATTATTTTTAGTGTATTCCAGCGCTTCGTTCAATTCTTTTCTCGCATAGTCGGGAAGCATACTCATATCGCCAATCACATGAAGCTTAATATTATTTTTGTGAAGGCTTTCTACCTCGTCACGAATGGTGTTTACCAGCAATTCCATGAGGCCGATCACTTCGTATTCCGGCCTGTCCCAGTTTTCGGTCGAAAAAGCATATAGTGTGAGATATTCTATTCTTAATTCGGCACACCCTTCTACAATATTGCGAACGCTTTCCACTCCATGAAAATGGCCAAAAAGACGATCATGCCCCTGTTCTTTCGCCCAGCGTCCGTTGCCATCCATAATAATAGCTATATGACGTGGCAGGTGGCTTTTATCAATTTTTTCTAATAACCCAGACATGATTTTTAATGGGCAACAAAGTTATCAAGATTAACTACACTAACGAGTTTCCGGCGGGATTTATTGAGACACTGTTTGCAAGAAACCTGTTCCAGTCTTCAAGCATTTTGCCTTTTAGTACCCGGGGAAATTTATGCTGGCTTCCAAGTTTTCCTTTTTGAGCCATGAATTGTAAAAATTTTTCTTCCGGTAACACTTCCATAAAAACTTCTTTTAAGGCGCTTGTTCTTTCCACGGCGTAATCATCATTGAGCGTACAAATTTTTTCATCAATTCTTTTTATCAGTTCATTCGCATTCACGACATCATTGCATGCTACATACCATTTATGAGCGAAGAGGTTCTTATATGGAAAACCTATCACTGTAAATTCAGGGATACTAATATTCATTTCATCACTGACCAATTCAACTGCCTTCGTCATATTTTCCACACTCAGGTGTTCACCAACCAGGCTCAGGTAGTGTCGTGTTCTTCCGGTAATAACCACTTCGGCTCTTTGTTTGTCAACAAAGCGAAGCGTATCACCTAAAAGATACCTCCATGCCCCTGAGTTAGTACTCATCAATAAAGCATAGTCTTTATTTTCTTCCACTTCATTGATCATTAATGTCCGTGGATTTTCTATCATTTTTCCTTCCGAATCAAAATTCTTTTCATCGAACGGCACAAACTCCATGTAGATATTATTGTTCAAGATCAGCTTCATGCCCTTTGCATGTTCACGATCCTTGTAACCGATAAAACCTTCGCTTGCCAAATAATTTTCAATATAAACGATCGGCTTTCCCAATAATTTTTCAAATCCTTTTTTGTAAGGCTCAAATGCCACACCACCATGAACAAAAAATCCAAAATTTGGCCATATGTCATGAATATTATTTACACCATAATGTTCTATTACCATTTCCATACACATCTGGCACCAGGCGGGCACTCCGACTATGTAACCAATATCCCATTCTTTAGCGTGTTCTACAATTTCATTTAGTTTTTGACTCCAATCTTTAATAGCAGCAATACGTCCGCCGGGCTTATAAAAACTTTGAAACCAAAATGGTCTTTTTTTAGCCAATATTCCGCTCAAGTCGCCAGCATACCATCCGGCTTTATCTTTTTGCAGGTCAGTAGCTCCGCCAATCATTAAAAACCCTTTCGTCATAGCATTGCGTGGCAGCTTTTCATAGCCGAACAAAGTGATAAGCTGTCGTACATAGTTTATGGTATTGCTGCGAAGCATATCCTTTGTTATAGGTATGTATTTACTGGCAGCTTCAGAAGTTCCGGAACTCAGTGCGTAATATTTTATTTTGCCAGGCCACGTCACATCAGGCACTCCATCCAATGTTTTTTTCCACCATTTGTCATAGATTTTATTGTAGTCATGAACGGGAACATAATCACGAAAAGTTTGAGGAATGTTGTTGCTGAATAATATTTCATCAAACAAATAGTGTTGACCAAATTCAGTAAACCTGGCTTTTCTCAATAACTTTTTCAGAACACGAAGCTGTTGGCGCTTAGGATCATTTTGAGGAAGACGTAACGCGGCAGCAATTGCTTTTGGCAATTTAATGTCAATTATCGTAGCCATTGAATAGTTGGTTGTATTAAAGTTAAGCAATTCATTCGCAAAGTTTGCGAATATAGGATAGCGCAGGAATATTGAAGTGGAATTTGCTCTTTTTAAAATAGATTGCAAATATTAATTGTATTGCTTAACTGACATTAGAATTTTTACTATACTAACTTGTTTTAAATTTTGAGACAAGAAGTCCTCGAATTGGAAAGAAATCATTATTTAAACAGCAGGTTCTTGTTGGCTAAGGCAATGAAAGCTTCCCAATCCCCAAATAAGTTCAGTCGAATCAATCCCGATAATTTTTCTGTCGGGAAATGCCCCCCCGATAATCTCAAGCGCTTTATCATCTTTCTTACTTCGATAAGTGGGAACAATTACGGCGTGATTGGAGATATAAAAATTTGCGTAGGAAGCAGGTAATCGTTGGTCTTCATAAAAAATTTCATCGGGCATTGGAAGCTCAATAATATTTAGCTGCTTACCATTCAAAAGACGCATACTTTTTAGATCTTTTAAATTTTTTTGCAGCAGTTCATAGTTTTCATCGGTTTTATTCTCTTCGACAATTGCAACTACGGTATCATCTTTTACAAAACGAACCGTGTCATCGATATGTCCATCTGTGTCATCACCAACAATTCCTTCGCAAACCCAAAGAACCTGGTCCACGCCGTAATAATTGTATAAGTATTTTTCAATTTGTTCCTCATTCAAATGCGGATTCCTGTTTTTATTTAACAGGCAAGCGGTCGAAGTGATCAGTGTTCCTTTTCCGTTAAAATCAACAGAGCCTCCTTCCATTACAATTCCTGGGTGAAAAACGGGAATATTTAAATGTCCTGCAATCAACGTGGGAATTACATCATCCAGATCATAAGGCGGATATTTATTTCCCCATGCATTGTAACCCCAATCAACAATGATTTTTTTCTGTTCTGCACCTGGATTTATTAAAAATGCCGGGCCGTGATCTCTGCACCATGCATCATTAGTGGGGTTGTAGTAAAATTCAATCTTGCTTAAATCAACATTAGCTTTTTGTAAATGAGCGATTGCAAATTCCTTCATTGCTTCATCATTTACATTAATGCAAACCTTTTCGCCTGCTGCAAGTTCTTTTATAAATTGGCAGTAGTAAGGAAAGATTGTATGGATCTTTCCCGGCCAGCTTGCTTCTTTATGCGGCCAGCTCAGCCACGTCGCGTCATGTTGTTCAAATTCTGCTGGAAAATAATATCCAAGTTGTTTCGGAGTTAGTTCATCCATAGTCCGTTATTTTTATCGTATCAAAAACTATGAATTGTGAACTTCCTCATCAATAAACCGTGAAGTAATGGGTTGATAAGAATCTATTCTTCTGTCTCTTAAAAAAGGCCAATGAGTTCTGTAGCTATCTGTTTTTTCAGTATCAATTTCCTGCACAATTACTTCTTCATTATCATGCGATGCCTGGGTTAAAATGGTTCCGAAGGGATTTGAAACAAACGAACCTCCCCAAAATTTCATAGTACCATTTTGTTCAAGACCGACGCGATTCACACTCACTACATGAACGCCGTTTGCAACTGCATGACTCCGTTGAATGGTTTGCCATGCATTATATTGTTCCGTGTTAGTGGCTTCATCCTGCAACGTAGCCCAGCCAATTGCAGTTGGATAAAATAAAATATCCGCACCCATCAGGGAAGTAATTCTTGCAGCTTCAGGATACCATTGATCCCAGCAGATCAAAACTCCAACCTTGGCAAATTTTGTTTTGAAAACTTTGTATCCAAGATCGCCGGGAGTAAAATAAAATTTTTCATAATAAGCAGGATCGTCAGGAATATGCATTTTGCGGTATTTGCCAAGGTAGCTTCCATTTGCATCAATAACTACAGTCGTATTATGATAAATGCCTTGAGTTCTTTTTTCAAATAAAGAAGCTATGATCACGACTCCGTTTTCTTTGGATAATTTACAAAGCACTTCAGTAGAAGGACCCGGAACCGGTTCCGCCAGTTTGAAATTTTCATAGTTTTCTTCATCACAAAAATATAAGGATGTAAATAACTCCTGCAGGCAAACTATTTGGGCACCTTTGCCTGCTGCTTCCTTTATTTTTTTAATGGCTTTATCCAGGTTCTCATCCTTATTGTTCGTGCAACTCATTTGCACCAATCCTATTTTTATTTTGCTCATAACTGCAAAAATATCTTTTATAAAAAAACCATCCGTAAAAGGATGGTTTCTTTTCTGTTAAAGGGCTAACTATTTTTTGGGTTCCAGTAATTTAAAGAATTGATCCAACTGGGGTAGAATAACAATTCTTGTTCTGCGGTTAGATGCTCTGCCCTCAGGAGTGTCGTTGGAAGCAATCGGATTATATTCACCTCTGCCTGCTGCAGCCATTTTTGCCGGGTCAAGTCCATATTCATTTTGAAGAATGCGAACAACTGCGGTAGCTCTTTTCACACTCAGATCCCAGTTATCGAGTAATACACCGCTTTTATAGGGTACATTATCTGTATGACCTTCAACCATAAATTCAATATCAGGTTGACTCTTTAAAACCTGGGCTACTTTTCCAAGTACTTCTTTGGCGGCAGGTGTTACCTGGTATTTACCGCTTGCAAATAAAAGCTTGTCTGAAATGTCAATGTAAACAACGCCTTTGTCAACCTTTATATTGATATCGTTATCATCAAGGTTGCCAATAGCTCCTTTCAGATTTATGACCAGGGCCATATTCAGTGAATCTTTGTGGGCCATCGCTGTCTGCAGATCCTGGATATAAGCATCTTTAGCACCAATGTTATCAAGTGACTTTTTGATGCTTTCTGCCTGGGAAGATGAAAGAACTGACAGATCCTGCAATTGTTTTAATACCGTTGTATTATTCTCTTTCAGGAAATCTATTTGTTTGTTCAGATCAGCGATCCGGTTATTCAGACTGGAGTTTTCATTTTGTAGCTGATCCCTTTGGCGAGTCAGGTTGTCTTTATCAGTATTACAACCAGCGAGGTCGGTTTTTACGCCTGTCAGCTCAGTAACAGAGGCTTTGTATTTTTTTTGACTTACGCAGGAAAACAGGAAAACAGAGATGATTAATGTAAGTGTCAATGATTTCATACTCATATGATTTTGGTTGTTAAAGATCAAAAATGCAAATTTCGGATGAACAAATTACCAAAATCTTGTTAATGATTAGCTGAGACTTCTCAACACAAAGAAAAATTCGAAGTAATTTCCTTGTTTAAGACTGAAATTTAAGCAGTTTATTTTTTGAATAATTATGCGCAGAAAAGATTGCATCTATATTTGCTCCAATAATTTCTGTTGCATCATTCATGTCTTCACGTAAAAAAAAACGCCGGATCCGCCTTGCTTTCGTTGTTGTATTAGCAGCTTTGCTGCTCTTCGTAGTTTATGTTTTTTACCAATGGTGGCTTTACAAACGAGCCAGGTTTGTACGTTATCCTGAATTTGGAATTTCAATTCCTGAAGAATATTCCATACATGGTATTGATGTTTCGCGGTATCAGCAAATGATATCATGGGATGCGGTAAGTGCGATGCAGGTAAAAAAAATAAAATTGGGTTTTGTTTTCATAAAAGCTACCGAAGGAATTGGTAATGTGGATCCACAATTTAAAAGGAATTGGAAGCGATCAAAAACTGCGGGAATGATAAGAGGTGCATACCATTTCTTTTTATCAACAAAGGATGGAAGAATGCAGGCTGAAAATTTTATTAAAACAGTTCGTTTAGAAACAGGCGATCTTCCTCCTGTGCTGGATATAGAACAAACCTATGGCGTTTCAAAACAGGTAATAAAAAATGAAATGAAGAAATGGTTGAATATTGTAGAAAACTACTACAACGTAAAACCCATCATTTATACCAATATTGATTTTTATAAGCAAAACCTTGGCAGCGATTTTGATACTTACCCGCTGTGGGTAGCTCATTACTATCAGCCGAGGCAGCCAAGAATAAAACGGGATTGGGTTTTTTGGCAGCACAATGACGGGGGAAGAGTGAATGGAGTATTGGAGCCTGTGGATTTTGATGTCTTTAGCGGAGACTCGGCAGAGTTTACCCAGTTACTGATTAAATAGCGTAACTTCTTCAATATATGCCGCAGGGAATGGAACAGGAAGTAAGAAAGTATTTGGTGAAGGTGCTCAATTCTTTATCCATCGGTTTGCTTTGGCTGGCATCCAACGTTCTTGGTGGATTGTATTGGGGATATGCGGTTATTGACGGGAGAGTTTCTATTTATAATATACTTTATTTCGCCTGGTTTCTTTTGAGCCTGGCTGCCTTACTCTATTTTTTTTATCGCACCTGGAGAAAATAACTTATCAACTGCTGTGGTCAGCCACGATAAGCCATTGCCCCTTTATTTTTTTGAAAAGTAAATTATAATATCCGCTGACATCGCCAATACTGCGTTTCAGCAGCCATTTTCCCACCACATAATAGTATTCAGGAGAAAGATTTTTTACCAGTATAATGTCAAAAGAAAGTTTACCCATTGCCACTGTATCGGGATATGATTTTTTATAATGATCAAAAGCTGATTGCCATCCCCAGTTAATGCCGGATTTGCCGATAAACATCAGTGAATCATTTTTCCAGTAACCCTGCATGAACTCTTCTATGTTTCCGCCGTTCCAGGCCCTGGTCTGTTCATTCAATACATTTCTTATAGTGGTTTCATCCGCAGATTGAGTAAATGCGATAGCACAAACAAGAAGAAAGGGAAGAACGATTATTTTTTTCATTTTCTATTTTCTTACAAATAGAATAAAAATATTTAAGATGATCCTCAACGGTAGGCGAGAAGACGTTATTCATCAGCCTTATTTCTAAGAGTTGGCAAATATATTGCCCTGCAACCGAGTTGCAACGTGTAATTTTGCAACATTTCCTTACAACCCAATTAGCATTTACCAAACTAAATTTGAAAAAATTTCATCATGAAGCGGAAAACTTTATTTTATATCATTTTTTTTTCATTACTTGTAGTTGCATTTTTTATCGTTCTGACCAAAGTAATTCCTGGTTTCACTAAGTCCAAGTTACCTCCTGTCAGTTACGTTCAACCCTTCTCCTTTACGAATCAAGATGGAAAAATAGTTACGCAAAAAGACGTTGCAGGGAAAGTGTATGTAGCTAATTATTTTTTTACGACTTGCAGAAGTGTCTGTCCAAGGATGAATAATGAGGTGAAAAAAGTCTACGAACATTTTAAAAATGATAAAGACTTTTTGATTTTGTCACACACCTGTAATCCCGAAACAGATTCGGCAAGCAGGCTTAAACAGTATGCTGATTCGATGGGTGTTTCTACATCAAAATGGATTTTTTTAACAGGAAGAAAGGATAGCTTATACAGGGAGGCAAGATTGAGTTACCGGATAGACGATCCGAATAATAATGTAAAGGATATTGACGATGATTTTTTACATACTCAATTTCTTGCTTTGGTAAATAGAAAAGGAGAAGTGGTAAAAATTTATGATGGCCTTAGGGAAACCGAGATCAATACATTGATAAACGATGCTGAAAAATTGCTAAAAGATTAGCAAGCTTAAGACCAGGTTAATAAATGATCGATTATGATGATGGAGGTCAATGATATTTTACGGCGCAACAACTTAAGTGTAACGGAAAGCCGTAAAAAAATTCTGAATCTTTTTTTAAATGAGACCGGGGCCCTGGCTCACGGTGATATCGAAAAAAAAGCCGGTGAAAAATTCGACCGCGTTACCGTTTACCGAACCCTGCAAACTTTTGTGGAAAAGGGAATCATTCATATTATTCCCACTTCCGATAATTCAGTACTGTATGCCTTGTGCAAAAATGATTGTACCGAAGGCAATCACCGCGATCATCACATCCACTTTACCTGCCAGCAATGCGGCAATACTTTTTGTCTTGAAGAAGTTGCCGCCCCTGAAATCAAGTTGCCTAAAGGGTTTTCCGCAACCGAGATTGAGATCATAGCAAATGGAACCTGCAGGGATTGCAAACAATAAAAAAGCCCCAGTGTGGAAACAGCGGGACTAAGGTTAAGGCTCTGATTAGTAGCTTTTACATTACATAATCGTATGTATCAAAAATACCAGGTTGCCCGCATTTTTCCTCAAACAGAGCATACCACTTTGTGGTAATTTTTACAGACTATTCATTTCACCGTGTACAAAACTCATCAATTCGCTTACATATGCCGGGGAAAAGTCAAATTTTAATCCCGCTGCCTCGAACAGCTCCGGCAATGTCCTTGTGCCCCCAAGACTCAATGCTTTGATGTAATTGTCTAAAGCAGCCTTTTTATTTTTTTTGAATTGCATCCATAAACCGATAGCACCTAGCTGGGCAATTCCATATTCTATATAATAAAATGGCACCTCAAAAAGGTGAAGTTGCCTTTGCCAGGCAAACCTGCGGTATTCACCCAGGCCGCTAAAGTCAATAACGGGAGAAGAAAATTCATTTAATATTTTCATCCATGATGCAGCTCTCTCTTCTTCTGTATGCGAGGGGTTTTCATATATCCAGTGCTGAAATTTATCAATGGTAGCAATCCACGGAAATATAGTGATCACTCTTTCCAATTGATATTCTTTTGCTCTCTTTAATTCGTCTTTATTTTCAAAAAAGAAATCCCAGTAATCCATGCTGAAAAGTTCCATGCTCATACTTGCTACTTCAGCAATTTCCATCGGGTATTCTTTAAATGCAGTCAGTTCAAGGGGATGAGTAAGAAATGAATGAACGGCATGCCCGCCCTCATGAATAATTGTAGTTACGTCTCCCATTTGGCCCGCAGCATTCATAAAAATAAACGGCGCACCCGTTTCTGGTAATGGACAATTGTAACCACCCGGAGCTTTTCCCTTCCTGCTTTCCAAATCGAGCCTGTGCATTTTTTGCATTTGCCTGAGACAATCAGCAAAAAAAGGATTTACTTCATCAAGACAATTAAGAGTTTTCTGAAGCAATTCATCATCTGTTTCGAAAGGATTTAATGGCGACACTCCTTTTGGCTCTGCTTCAGTATCCCAGGGCCGCAGTGTATCAACTCCCAATTTTTTCCTTTTCTTTTCAAAAATTTCATCTACCAGTGGCATCACCGTTTGCGCTACTGCTTTGTGAAATTGAAAACAATCTTCTTTTGTGTAGTCAAACCGGCCCAGTTCTTTGAATCTGAAATCGCGGTAATTGGCAAAACCTGCGTTCGTAGCAACCTGGGTTCTTTTTTGAACGAGGGAAGTGAAAAGCTTATTCAATTCGTTTTTATCCAGTACTCTTCTTTCATTTATTTTTCTGTAAACTTCTTCACGTAATGCACGGTCAGGGTTTTCTAAAAATTTTGAAGCTTGTTGTAAGGTATATTCTTTGTTATCGACGATCACAGTCATTTTTCCTGCTATCACTCCAAATTGTTGCGCCAACACACCTAATTCCGAGTTTAAAGGAATATTTTCTTCACGAAATAGCTCAATGTTCTTTTTTATATTTCTCAGGTATGTAAAATAAGTATTGTGATCAAGTTCCTTTGTAAATGGATTTTCGATCAGCTTCTTATTTAGTTTATCAGCATAAGATTGAATGTGCGGCTGAATTTCCATTACAAAAAAAGTAAATGCTTTTTCAAGCTCTTTATTTTCCGTATCGCAAGTCATTCGTATTTGCCGCCAGTTTGCATCTTCGCCAACCACCGCTTCCAATTCACTGGCATCCTGAAGCCATTTTTCCAGGTTTTCTTTTGAATTAATTTTTCTTTCTAAAAGATCTTTAAAATATGGTTCCAGGGTTTTCCAATCTGTGATCGAAAAATCTTTTGGTAGAAAATGCCTTTCCGGTGTGCTGATATTTGCCGTGTAATTCATAAAACCAATTTAAAAAACAAGCCACCTCCATGCAGGCGGCAGCTTTACTATTTAACAATTATTATTTACTTTTTTTTCTTTGCGCTTTTCTTCGCAGGAGTATCTTTTTTAGAAGTGCTTGTGGATTTTTGGGGTTCTTCTTCTTTTTTCTTGGGTGTGCTTGTTTTTTTACTGCTTTCAATTTTTACTGATTCTTCCTTCACCTTCGTTTTTGTCTTTTCCTGTTCGGGTTTTATTTCTTCTGTTTTTGATTCAGCTTCCGGTTCTGAAAGTTTTATTTCAACATTATTGTTTTGCAGAATGTCAAACCATTTCACCATTTTTTTCAGGTCGCTGTTATACACTCTTTCAAAATCTATATCGGGATAAACTTTTTCAAAGTATTTTTTTACCAGCGCATTATCTTTTGTATCAGGTAATGGATCTTTTGTTTCAACCATAGCCTTAAATACTTCTGCCAGGTTCACATTTTCATGAGTTGTATAAACCTCGATGCTTTCCAAATGGGAGAAATTATGAATTCTCGCGGAAGCAAATTTTGTTGTTTTGTCATCAAGAGAACGAACAATGGCTCCATCAGACTTACTATTAATCAATTCATACAAACCGGGTAACCCGGTAACCGATACTATTTTACTATATTCCATTCTTTTGTTTTTAGGGACGTGCAAGATAAACCGATTTTAGAAAATGGGAAGCCAATCCTGCAATAACCGCAATTAAATAAAAACCATTAGAGTGTTTAACAATCTTTTGTCCGTTATTTTCAGACTCTTCTACGAAGGTTTAGTTCTGTTTCATCGTCCAATTGACCATAATAGTGATTTATGCTAAGGATTAAGTTATTCGCGGTTGTTTTACTACTGGTAAGTATTAGCGCCAATGCGCAAAGTCTTCAGGGGAAATTATTAGATGTTGTGGATAATAGGCCTCTCAAAGGTGCTACTGTGAGCCTCACAAGTTTAAAGGACTCAACCGTGCAATTTCATACGATTTCTGATAAGACCGGAAAGTTTTCATTTGAAAATGTACAGGCCGACTCGTTTATGTTAAGAGTGAGTTTTATAGGTTATGAAGATTATAAACAGATTGTTGGCATTACAGCTACTACAGCAGATCTCGGGAATTTATTGATACCTAAATCTGTAAAAGAACTTGACGAGGTAAAGGTTATCGTAAAGACGGCGCCGGTTCAGCAAAAGGACGATACACTTCAATATAATGCCAGCCAGTATAAAGTAAACCCTGATGCTACCGCAGAAGATATGGTGAAAAAATTACCTGGTGTTACAGTGGACAGGCAGGGTACAGTAACAGCACAAGGCGAGCAGGTAAAAAAAATAACCATCGATGGTCGCGATTTTTTTGGTGATGATGCTACAGCTGCATTACGAAACCTTCCTGCGGAGATCGTTGATAAGATACAGGTCTTTGATAAGTTAAGCGACCAGGCCCAGTTCACAGGGTTTGATGATGGCAATACGCAAAAAGCTCTGAACATTGTTACCAAAGCCAATATGCGGAATGGTCAATTTGGACGCATCTATGCCGGCTATGGTACAGACAATCGTTATGCTGCCGGCGGTAATGTTAGTTTTTTTAAAGATAACCGACGCATTTCACTGGTGGGAATAGCGAACAATATTAATCAACAAAATTTTGCGACACAGGATCTGTTAGGAGTCACTAGCAGTGGTGGTCGTGTTGGTTTCAGAGGTGGAGGTAACCGCGGAGGAAACAGGGGAGGCGGTGGTGGAGGCGGATTTTATGGCGGTTTTGGCGGCGGTCAGGCAAATTTTTTAGTAGGTCAGCAAAATGGTATTAGCAAGACGAATGCAATTGGGATCAATTTTTCAGATGTGTGGGGGAAGAAGTTTACCATAAGCGGAAGTTATTTTTTTAATAACAGCAACAATACAAACGACCAGGTAACAAACCAGGTGACTACTTTGGGTAATTCTTCTTTATACTATAAAGAAAATAGTTTATCCAGCAGTGAAAACTATAATCATCGCGTTAATCTTAGAATGGAGTATAAAATAGATTCGTTCAATTCAATTCTTATAATCCCCAGCATCAATTTTCAAAAAAATAGCAGTTTAAGCCTGGATTCCGCCATTAACTCTTATGACGGTACGATTCCGTCAAGCAGTAGTTATAATACCACAAACGCATTAACTTCTGGATATAATATTAGTAATAATATTCTTTTCCGGCATTCATTCAGAAAACGTGGCCGTACCATTTCATTAGGTGTTAATACAAGTTTTAATAAAAAAACGGGCAATGATTACCTGATCAGTAACAATAAATCTTATGATAATTTTGGAACGGTAGTTACCGATTCACTGCAACAGCAATTTTCAGATAATCTGACCAACGGAAATACCGTTTCTTTCAATGTTGCATATACGGAGCCCGTAGGTAAAAAAGCGCAATTGCAATTCAACTATAATCCCTCTTTCACGAAAAACAAAGCTGACCAGGAAACTTATTTGTACGACCAGGTCGGCGATAAATATTCTTTGTTCGATACAAGTCTTTCAAACAAGTTCAATAATAACTATAATACTCAAAATGCCGGAATTTCTTATCGCCTTGGTGATAGAAATAATCAATTTTCAATTGGCGCCAATTATCAATATTCAAGACTTTTTAGTGACCAGCAATTCCCGCTTATAACAAGTATCGATAAATCTTTCAGTAATTTTTTACCCAATTTAAGATTCAGAAAAAAGATATCGATAAGAAGCAGCCTGATGGTTTTTTACAGAACATCTGTTAATCCTCCTTCGGTAAGCCAGTTACAAAATGTGTACAATAAAGACAATCCTCTTATCATCAGCATCGGTAATCCCGATCTGAAACAGCAGTATACGCACAGCTTTGTTACCCGGTATACATTTACCAATACACAAAAGGGTCAAAGTTTGTTTGCCAACCTGTTCATACAAAAAACCAATGACTATATTTCTAATGCAGTCTACATAGCACATAGCGACTCTGCTCTTGCACCATCTATTACTTTATTTAAAGGCAGCCAGCTTACTTTACCGGTTAATTTGCCGGGTTATTGGAGTGTTCGTTCCTTTCTCACCTTTGGTCAGCCGGTGAAGTTGATAAAGTCGAATGTAAATATTAATGCAGGGGTTACATATAGCAGCCTGCCCGGCCTTATTGACAATGTAAAAACAACAACCAATAATTATAATTATAATGTTGGAGCCGTTGTAGCAAGTAATGTAAGCGAGTATATTGATTTTAATCTTTCATATAATGCGAGCTTCAACGTGATACAGGGGCAACCGCAGAACAATCAATTTTCGCAAACTGCCGGTATCCAGTTTAACCTGCTGTCCAAAATCGGTTGGTTTTTTCAGAATGATTTGAATAATCAAACATATATCTATAAAGGAACGACTCCTGATCAAAACTTTTGGTTATGGAATATAAGTCTTGGTAAGAAATTCCTGAAGAGTCAGAACGGCGAATTGAAATTTTCTGTATTCGATCTTTTGAAGCAAAATAAAAGCATATCCAGAACTGTTACCGAAACATATGTTGAAGATGTACAAAGCCAGGTACTACGGCAATATTTTATGCTCACCTTTACCTACAAACTGAAAAATTTTGGTAAAGCCAAACCAAATAATTTCATGAATAACAATTTCAGAAGGGATTTTTAACTAATATCGCTTTACTCAACATTTCCGGTTTGGATGAACTGATTTTAATTGAAAAACTTAAACAGGGCGATGAGGCTGCTTTTAAGCAGATAGTGGAGACCTGGCAAAACATGGTCTATAACACTGCTCTTGGTATTTTACAGAATGTCGGCGATGCCGAGGATGTGGCGCAGGAAGTTTTTGTACAGGTATTCGAATCTGTAAAATCTTTTAAAGCAGAGTCAAAATTTTCAACCTGGCTTTACCGGATAACGGTCAGTAAAGCTTTGGATAATTTAAGAAAAAAGAAAAGAAAGAAAAGGTTTGCATATGTACAAAGTTTGTTTGGCGCTGACCAAACTGTTATTGAGAAACCGGATTTCCATCACCCCGGTGTTGTTTTAGACAATAAAGAGAGAGCAGCCGTTTTATTTAAAGCCATCAATAACTTGCCCGAAAACCAAAAAATCGCATTTACCCTTCATAAGTTAGAAGGATTGAGCTACCAGGAGATAAGCGATGTAATGAGAACTTCGGTATCTTCTGTAGAATCTTTAATGCACAGGGCAAAAAATAATCTAAAAAAATGGCTCACCGGCCACTATGAGAATGAAAATTAATCGCAAGTTTTGTTATTTGATAACGTCAAAAATCATAAGAAATGAACCGCAAAGAACACATACAGCAGGAAGTCGAAAGGACGCTGAACAGCCTGGACGGAATACAAGGAGCGGCATCTAATCCTTATTTATTTACAAGGGTTAAGGCAAGGCTGGAAAAACATGAAAAAAACTTTTGGGGTACGGCCCTTGCCTTTATAAGCAGGCCGGCTGTAGCCGTTACTACCATATTAATAGCAATATTTATCAATGCTGTGGTTTTTTATGAATCGCGGTCAGAACAACCCACCCAATCTGCTTCAGAAGGCGAACAGCTTTTCGCCAATGATTATAATTTGACGGACAACACCATTTATGATTCAACGATAGAACCGTAATGAAACAGTTTACACAGAATAAACTTTTGGTTTTGCTTGTGGCAATACTATTGGTCGCCAACCTCGGCCTGATGCTTTATTTTTTTGTAGGCAGAAACAATCATAACAGGCATCAAGGTTCAAATCATCCTGTCTCCGATTTTATGCAGAAGCAAATAGGTTTTAATGCAGACCAGGCGGCAAAGTTTCAGGAGTTGAGAGATCAGCATAAACAAGAGGTAAAGCCTGTTATTGATGATATAAAGATGTTGAAAGATAGCCTTTACAAACTTCTGCAGGGGCCGGAAGTAAATGATTCAATCGCTGAAAATCTTGTAAATGAAATTGGTGAAAAACAAAAGCAATGGGAGCTGATGATCTTTCATCATTTTCAGAAAGTAAGGGCCATATGCGACAGTAATCAATTGCCCAAATTCGATACGCTGGTTCATCATATGGTTACAAGGGATCCATGGATGCATAAAAAGATCTCATCACATAAGTAAACATCAAATCAATAATTCTTCATCAAAAACAATAATTATGAAAACAAAGGTGATATTAATATTTTCTTCGTTTGTCTTAATAGCAGCCACAGTTAATGCGCAGGGCGGCTTCCAGAGGCGTACAGTAGAAGAAAGAGTGCAAATGGTAAATCAAAAACTGGATAGCGCTTTTAAGCTTGATGCAACAAAGCTTGCTGATGCTGATTCAGCTTTTGCGAATTATTACAGGGCAACAGATAAATTAAGAGAAGATATGATGAACGGCGGTGGTCAGCCCGATTTTCAGGCCATGCGTGAAAAAATGCAACCCCTCATGGAAGATAGAGATAAAAAATTGCAGGGCATATTGACAGAAGATCAATACAAAACATGGAAGGACGAAATTGAACCCTCTATGAGACCACGCCGCTTTGGTGGTGGCAATAGAAATCAGAGGTGATAATTAAAAAACTTACTTTCTTGAACAGGTTGTCGACACGGCAACCTGTTTTTTATTATGAATCCTAAAATAAGTTGTTTCGTGTAAAATTTATTTTCATGATTATATCACATAGGAAAGCTTTGATTCAAACGTTGACGTGTCGATATGTACAAGACCTTTCATACCAGCGTAATCCCTTGCTGAACTATGTAAATAATCTTCAGCTTTGGCAACGATCCTGCTCCGTACAGGATTATTATGAATTGAATCCAATTGTTCCTCCAGTGCGTCCGGATCTTTAATATCGATAGATACGGGATTTATACCGGTTTGCCAGACCCTGAATTTTTCAGACAACCTTAAAGGACCACTTGCGTCTTTGAATTTTTTTAATATCCATTTACGCCTTATTTCGGATTCGGCATACATATCCTGATGAATGATCCTTGTGGTGAATTTTTTAAATTCACTGGCTAAAACTGATAAGCTATTTCCTTTCACAGCACCGGCTATTAAATGCAGATGATTGCTCATCAAACACCAGCCATAAACAGTCAATCCCTTTTTTGCAGTAAAATAATTTAGAGATTCGACAATTATTTGTTTAAAAACTGGCTTGATAAAGATATCAGTCCAGTCGACAACATTAAAAGTTAAGTGATAACAGGTATGTTGTCCATTCAAAAATTGTTGCTCTTGTGACATAGATCAAGGTTTATTATTCTTAGTTGTTTTTCTGCCAGGTACCGGACTTTTTTCATCCATATAGCAAATGCCGTTCCGAATACTAAAAAATCATACCAATTCTTTGGCGGCACTTTATTTGTACCTGCTCCCAATAATAATTCACCCATCCTCTTGGTATGAAAAGGAAATGGATACAATACTCAGTAAAGGCCATCGTCGCATGTGTTGGCATTTGGATAATATTTGTGCTAATCGCCTACATCTATATAAGGACGAATAAAGAGAGGATAGCCTCACTGATTAAAACGAGTGTCGAGAAGAAAATTGCCGGAAAGGTTACGTTCACTGATATAAGTGTTGATTTTTTTCAAAATTTCCCGGACGTTTCAGCTGACCTGCAAAATGTGAGGTTGGGGGACGAAACCCCAGATTCGTTTAAAAAAGAATTTTTGAAGGTAGACGACGTTTATTTGGGCTTTACTTTTTTTGACTTGTTGTCAGCGAAAAAAGATCCGCGATATATTACCCTGGCTGGTGGTAGTATTTATTTTTTTACGGATGCGTCAGGTAATAAAAATTGGAATTTTCAAAGGCAGCCTGGAAGTAATCATGGATTTAGTTTAAAAAAGATTAGCCTTAAAAATATAAATGTGATTTTTCGGGAAGACAGTAAAAACAAATTCTACAGTGTGTGGTTTGATAAAATGAAAGGTAATATTGATGATGATGCAGATCAAATTCGTCTGAAAATTAATAACAGGTCGATCGTTAAAGGAGCATTTTTTAATACACGTGCAGGGAGCTATTTATCAAATGAAAAATTGACCTGTAAATGGAATATTACTTATGATAAAAGATCGCAACGGATTTGGTTTTATAATCAACTGACGAGAATTAACGATCATCCATACCTGTTGACAGGCAATTTTTTCCTGGCAGGAAATCATTTCTTTAATCTAAGGATAGAAACAAGCAATCTAAAGCTAAAAGAGGCGGCTTCTCTTTTTCCCTTAAAGACGGAAAAAAAACTTAACCAGTTTACATTGTCAAAACCTTTTAATACAGTAAAGGCATATTTGACGGGACAGTTGAAATATGCACATTCTCCGGTCGCCCAGGTTCACTTCTCCATTCGGGACGCTTCCTTAAGCGTGCAGGATGTTAATTTCAATCACTGTAGCTTCAATGCTTTCTTTAATAATGAAAATCATTTAGCAAGACCACCCAGCGATTATAACTCCATTGTGCAGTTTAATAATGTAAAAGGCGAATGGGAAAGGAATCATTTTGATGGCGATAGTGTTTTGGTCTATAACCTTATTTATCCGTACCTGCAATGTAAAATGCACTTTTTGTTTAAGCTCGGCCAGTTAAAAAAATTATTTGCCACCAGGCGGCTAAGTTTCAATTCCGGAAATGGTGAAGCATTTGTTGACTATGCAGGACCGCTCACAAAGGCCGACACAACTTATCGCATGAATGGAAGGGTAAATATTTCCAATGGCGATATTACCTACAATCCCAGGCAATTAAATTTTGAGAAGACTAATATGGAATTATATTTCGCGAATGGCGATATGATTATAAAGAAAATGAGAACGGATGTAAATAATAATAGAATAATCATCAATGGCAAAGTAAAAGACTTTATCAATTTTTTTAACAACGATTCTGCCAAGGCGGTTTTTGAATGGAATGTGTATTCACCTCTTTTGGACCTCACAAGATTAAAACCTTCTTTGCATAGAAATATTGCGAATAAAAAGCCGGACGGTTATTCCTTTTTCAAAGGATTGAACAATAAAATTGATCAGTTGTTCGATGATTGCGACGCTCATTTGCATATAAAAACCGATAAGTTGGCGTATAAGAATTTTTCGGCTGCAAACGTAGATGGGGAACTTATCCTCACGAATAGTATGATCAGCTTAGATAATTTTTCCCTGTTACATGCGGGAGGCTCTGTAATGGTCAATGCTTCTTTGAAAGATGATGGTGAAAACAGTGACCTTTCATTACAAACAAACATTCAGAACGTAAAAATTAAGCAGCTATTCCTTGCTTTCAATAATTTCGGTCTTCAGTCATTAACTTCTAAAAATATTGATGGAGATTTTTCGGCAAATATTAACCTTACTTCCCGCCTGAATTCGAATGCTGATCTCTACGAACCGGCAAGCAAGGGCTTTGTCAATTTTACACTGCGAAACGGGCGCCTGGAAAACTTTGAACCTTTGATGGAGATTGATAATAAGTTCCTGCAGAAAAGAGATTTAAGCAATATAAATTTTGCTGAGCTAAATGACCGGTTTGACATAGAAGGCACGGATGTAAAAGTAAACAGGATGGAAGTAAAGTCAACCGCAATAAATATGTATGTAGAAGGAATATATAGTTTCGCAGATAACACGGACCTTTCGATACAGATTCCTCTGCACGGTCAAAAGAAGGATCCGCCAAATCGCTTGAAAAATAAAGGCAATGATTCCAAAGGCGGCATCAGCATTTTTTTGAGGGCCAAGGATGATAAGGACGGTAAACTGAAGATCGGTTATGACCTGCTCGGAAGATTCAGAAACAGGAAATGATCAAGGTTTTGTACTGGGTTTACCTTCATCATATTTATAGAGCCTGATCACATATGAACTGACATTCTTATAAGGGGGCACATATTCTTCAAATAATTTTGATGCGTTCGGATTTTTTTTAAATGTTTCATTTAACTCATTCCAGAAAGTTACCCAATCAATATTTTTTCCTTCGACCAGGTAATTGTTCAGTTGATCTAAAAGCGGATCGTTGACGATCATTGATCCTGTTTGTTTTGAAGCAATGATATGAACCTCGGGATTCAGCTCGATAATTTTTTTCATATTCTTGTATCCACCGCATGAACCCAGTATCGCCAGCTTTATGGATGGTGTCAGGTATTTGAGGGTGTTTGCTAAATGATAACTGTGACCGCGATGGATAAGGATTGAAGGTTCTATAGATTGTTTTTCTAAATAAGCCACTAAAGCCTGCTGCGCTGCAATGTCATCTTCGTCTTCATCATCTAAAGGAAGGTTTGCATAAATATGTACGGGTTGTCCCTGTAAAGAACTTATCGTCACCCACGAGTCGTTGGGCGCTACGCTCCATTTGGTTTTATCTTTAAAAAGATCCATGAAACTATTGTATGAGTTTCTGCCATCTTCATCTCCGTAGAACAAAACCAGTTCTGTAACTGTTCCCTTATCCTGCAGCGATGAATATGGGATCTCCTTATAATTGCTGGAAAAATCATTGCGTGTATGCCCGTTTACAATATTATAAACCTGTAGTAGTATAGAATACAAACGACTACTTTGCGAATGTTCATTCTCTTTATTTTTTTCCAGGTTAAGTTCGAGTTCTTCTTTAACAAGGTCATTGAGAGACGAATCCTTTGACAAGTTAACAAAGGCATCTGCAATATCACTGGCGTTTGCGATGGCGTCATCTTCATTTTTATTGTCGATATCCGCTATAAACAAGTGAATGAGTTCCCTGCTTTTATCCACGGGCATGTGCTGCAGAAAATCCAACAATGTATTATATGTAGCTGCTATGCGCATGAATGTCCGAAAGCGATCAAGATGGACAAGATTTAGCAAAGAATCTGCTGATTCATTTTTACAAAAATTGAGTAAGCGTTTATAAAGCCCCAGGTAAGTTGAAGTGTACATTTCCTGGTCGGACGCGACAATAATATAATAGAGGTCCTGCGGTAGAAGCGATTTTACAGATTGAAAACGCAATGCATCGGGAGAGGTATGCAATTGATTAATTTTTTTTACATAAAAATCCAGTGATTTCTCTGTCAATGCATCAAATAATGGCATTTGAAACTCGGGTTCCTCTCCCTGTTCTTCCTTTTGATCATCTTCCATTTCTGTGTTGACCAGTAACCGGAAGTAGTCATCGACGTTCTTTCTTTTTTCAAGAATGGTGTCAATGGTCAATTCATTGTTTAATATCTGTTCTGTAAAAGGAGCAATTTCGGAAGCCTGGTTATTCGATGAAAACGATAACAACTCCTGCACATACACATTCTTCTGATTAGAAATATTTTTTGTTAAAGCGTTATCGTTTTTTTGAACATAGGATAAAAATTTATTTGGATAATTCTTTGCCATAAAGATGACCAGTGAATCTGCATAATAAAATTTCGGCCGGCTTGCTAAAAAAGAGAAGATATATTCAGGAGTTTCAATTACTCTTTTGTAGGCACTGTGATCCGCTATTTGTTTTTTTTCATCCAGTTCCCAGAAACTATTGGCAAGCAACTGGCAAAGGCGCCATGGCATATCTTTCAAGTTCGTTTCAATATTATCCTCGCTATTTCGTTGGCTCAGGAAATCGACAAGAGTCTCCTTATACTTTGTAAGAATTCTTGGAATGTCGGCTTCATTGATTTTTTTGCCGGTAAGTTCTTCCTCCAATTCTTTCATAAAGTAATATAGACTGCGTATTGCTTTTATTCTTTTTTTCCTGGACGCAGTAGCAAAAAATTGAAGATTATTCTGCAGGGTGTTAATATTATTAATGGTAAATCTTTTCAGATTTTTTTTGTTAGTTGAATTAATCGGAGCAACTTTTATAAAATCCCTGAATGACTTTTGTTCTTTGTTTACCATTTGCCTTGCCTCTCTCATATCTTTTGCGGACGATTGAGCCTGGCATTGCATATAAACCAGGGAACAGAAAATTATTGTTGAAAATTGTGGAAACAATTTCATGAAATCATTTTTTGATTATATACTACATTAAATGTGCCACCTACAACAACGGGGATGCAGAAAGTCGTTTTATACTTAGGAAGTCAATAGGCAGATCTGATTTGCCCTGAGTGGCAAAATCAGTAAGTATTTCACCCACTACCGAGGCAAATTTGAAACCGTGCCCGCTAAATCCACATGCAGCTATTACCCGGTCTTCATAGCCGGGCAGCTTGTCAATTATAAAATCTTCATCGGGAGAATTTGCATACAGGCAGATCTTATAGGAAAGTATGGATCCGAAATCATCATTAAAATATTTATTAAAAATAAATCGAAGGTTTTCTTCATCTTCTTTTGTCATTTGCCTGTTTACGTTCCCGGGATCTGTTTCATCTGCCGGATAATGATGCGCTATTTTTAGTCCCGCCGGTCCTTCAAAGGTTGATTCCGGTAAAATAGGGAATCCATAATAACACCCGGGCTTTTTATCATCGGTCATTAACCAGCATGGAAAATTATTAAGTGTAAAAGCATCGCGGTTTTCTGCCCGCCCGAATGACCCGTTCGGACGGGGTTTTATCCATGCAACAAACTGGCGGGTAACTTTTATTTTATCAGAAAGAGCAGGTATCATTTTTCCCGTCCATGCCCCTGCTGTTATGATTAACTTGTTGCAGTGATAAATATTTTTATCTGTTGTAACGGAAATTCCGCCGCCGTCTTTTTTCCATTCAATTACTTTCTCGTTTGTATGAATTTTGCAACTGTTCTTAATGGCCTGTTCCGCAAAAAGCCGGATCGCTTTTTCCGGTGTTACAAAACCGGCATCAGGCTCAAACAGGATTGTAAAATCGATTGGTATTTTAAATTGAGAAAATCGCCTGCCAATTTCTGCGGGAGAAATTTCGTCAAGTTCGATATTAAATAAAGAAGCGGATTGCTTTACTCCTTCTATCAGCTTGTCATTGGGTAGACCAAAATATAGAAGGCCGGTTTTAAAAAATAACTGGCTAGCTGTTTCTTTTTCAAAACTTTTCCAGTTATCATAAGCTCTTTTCAGTAAAGGAACATAACCAGGATTTTCAAAATAGGCTTTGCGTATGATGCGGCTTTGTCCCGCATGTGAACCATATTCATGTGATATTTCAAACTGTTCGATAGCTAAAACTTTGTAACCTCTTTTCGCAAGATAATAACAGGCAGAAGAACCCATGGAGCCTGCACCGATCACAATTACATCGAAATCGTTCATAAGATTATTCTTGCCGGAATGAGCAACTGAATTGGTTATTCAACAATTCTCAACTTCGCATAGTTCAGCATTATTTTTTTCTCTCCGTTGCGTTCAAATTTTACCGTGGCTATAGGATTGTGGGCTGCCCCTTCCATTTTCATTACTTCGCCAAATCCGAATTTTTGATGTTCTACTTTTTGACCTACTTGTAAATTTCTTGTATCGCTTGCTTTGAAATCAGCCGAAGGCTTATGTTCATAGGTTTGGGATTTAACCACCGGTCCGAGATAAGAAGGCTTTTCTTTTGACCTTGTATCAAATGGCGAGTTTTCAAATCCGCGATTCATTCTGTCAAATGCTGACTGGTTTGCCCAATTGTTGAATGTAGCGGTTTGATTTCTTATTCCTCCGCCTGCAAAACTTCTGTCCAAATATTCATTGGGTATTTCATCTATAAAACGACTGGGTTCGTTTTGCACAAGTTGCCCGAATTTGTACCGCGTATTTGCATAAGTGATCCATAGCTTATGCTTGGCTCTTGTAATAACAACATAAAACAATCTTCTTTCTTCTTCCAGTTCTTCTCTTGTATTAATGCTCATGGCATTTGGAAAAAGCATTTCTTCCAGGCCGCAGGCAAACACGCATCCAAATTCCAAACCTTTTGCAGAATGAATGGTCATTATTTTTACAGTATCCGCATTCGCATCTTTTTCATCTTCGTCTGTAAGTAATGTAATTTGTTGCAGGTAAGCCCCCAAACCCTTATCTCCAACTTCGCCTTCTTCATTGCTGGGTGTTTCTGTAAACTCCTTTATTGAATTCAATAATTCCTGGATGTTTTCGTATCGCTGAATGGCGTCATCACCTTCCTGCCGGCGATCAAAAAGATCTTTTATCAATCCAGACTGCTTGCCCACCATAAATGCGATATCGTATGCATTTCTTTTTGATAATTCACTTTGAAACATTTTGATCATCGTTACAAAGCTTTCGATGGATTCAAGCGCATTTGCCTTGTAGCCAAATTTTGGTGCGGTTACTAACACATCCCACATGCTGATATTATTTTCATTGGCAAACAACACCGCTTTATCAATACTCGTTTTTCCAATTCCTCTTACGGGATAATTAATAATCCGCTTCAGGCTTTCCTCATCTTTTGGATTTACAATCACACGCAAATACGCAAGCAGGTCTTTTATTTCTTTTCGCTGATAAAAACTGATTCCTCCATACATGGTATAGGGAATGCCCATTCTTCGAAGGCTTTCTTCAAAAGCCCGGCTTTGTGCATTGGTTCGGTAAAGGATAGCAAAATCTTTGTTGAGATAATGGTTGCGGAGTTTTTGCTCCTGGATGGTGTCCGCCACAAATTTTCCTTCTTCATTATCACTCATAGTACGAACCAGTTTTATTTTTTCACCGGTTGCATTGTCTGTCCAAAGTACTTTTGGTATTTGTCCTTTGTTATTTTTGATCACTTCATTGGCAATATTCAAAATGCTTTGTGTGCTGCGGTAGTTTTGTTCGAGCTTCACAACCTTTACATCTTCATAATCTTTTTGAAATTGTAAAATATTTTGAATGGTGGCACCGCGAAAGCTGTAAATGCTTTGTGCATCGTCACCGACCACGCAAACATTTTCATGCTGCGCTCCCAACAATTTTATAATCGCATACTGGGCAGGATTTGTATCCTGGTATTCATCGATCAAAATGTATTGAAACTTGCGCTGGTATTTACTAAGCGCTTCAGGGATTTTTGTAAGCAGCTCATAAAATTTCAAAAGCAGGTCATCAAAATCCATTGCCCCATTTTTAAAACAACGCTTTACATAGGCTGAATAGATCTGCGCAATAGCAGGGCGGTTGGCCCGCATATCTTCCTGCTGCAGGTAATAATCCCTTGCATATTCCTCAGGATCAACCAATGCATTTTTGGCTGATGAAATGCGATTGTAAACTGTGGAAGGCTTGTAATGTTTATCATCCAGATTCAATTCATGGACAACCGTTTTCACCACTGCTTTCGCATCATCGGTATCATAAATAGTAAAGTTGTTCGGATAGCCAAGTTTATCCGCTTCTACCCGAAGTATTCTTGCAAATACAGAATGAAATGTACCTATGTATAAATTGCGGGCCTCACTGCTTCCTAAAATTTTTTCTACCCGCTCCTTCATTTCTTTAGCCGCCTTATTGGTAAACGTCAGTGCGAGTATGTGGAAAGAATCCACACCATTCGCCATAAGATGAGCAATTCTTGTAGTAAGAACTTTTGTTTTCCCGCTTCCGGCACCGGCTACGATCATCAGGGGTCCGTTTATATGGAGTACGGCTTCTTTTTGCCGTTCATTCAAGCCACTTAAGTAATCCTGCATGGCTGCAAATTAATGAACTTGGCGGGCATTTATCGTGAATCGTTCGTGTGGTGAATAGTGCGTTGTCGATAATGAATGAATGAATAATGGGTGATTACGACTATTTGTAAATTGGCTATTGCCAAATGCCAATTGTCCTCAGTCCACCTTTTCTTCTCCTTCTTCTCCCAATTCAACAATATCACCTTCTTTAAACAAAATACTTTGCAAAACAATTTTCCATTTTTTGTTTTTGCGAAGCAGGAATTCCAGGTCCATGCCGAAATGTTTGAATTCTTCCTGCTGGGCGTTTCGCATAATAGCTTTTGCTTGTTTGTCTTTTTCCAAAGTAATTCGTTGTTCGTACCAGCCAATAGCTTCGGCCTCTTCAATCAATGAAGTGATCATGCGTGCAAAAGTTCTGGTTTCCTGGCTTAGTTCTGATGCGGGTTCGTGATATTGATCAAATCCCATAAAAAATATTTTGAAAAAGATGTTACAAGAATATTACCAAAAATTGCGATTTATTACCTTTCGGAGATAAAAAAGGATAAAGTCGTGCCTCGGTTTTCAAAAATCTGAATTCGCAAAAGTTCCTTAAATCGTGGCACGGCTTATTCCTCGTAACAAAAATTATGGCAAAACTCAAGCTTGATCTTCATGATATTTATAATAACAGCAAGGCTATTGACAAAGCGCTAAATGATGTGTTTGAAGAAGCTATTGAGAAAAAGATCCGTGAAGTGGAAATAATTCCCGGCAAAAGGAAGCGGGCAATTAAGAAAAAAAGTAGAACGGTTTTTACAGCAACCGCATATCAAGCCGCTTTATCATCGTATCGAGAACGACAGCAAAAATTTCGGAAGGTTGTTTGTATATTTTAAGTTTTGAATAAATGATAAAAAAGGCCTTCAATATTGACGACCCTTTTTACTTTTAAATAAAATATCAGAATGCTTTTTTCACACCTTCTTCCACGTTTGCATTCTCAGGATACAAAACAGCTTTTATATAACTAGTGGTGCTCAGGAATTTTTGTGCTGCTTTTTGAACGTCCTGCACCGTCAATGCATCCACCTTTTGCTCATAGTTCAGGAAATTCTCCGGATCTGTTTGATTAATGAATGCATCCGAAAGATGAGAAAGCCATTCATCATTGCTTTGGAGATTTACCTTATACTGTTTTTTCCATGTTTCTTTTACCTTATCAAGATCTTTTTGTTCAATTCCCTTATCCCGTGCGTCCTTAATTAATTCAAACAAGGCGCCGGTAAGTTTGTCGACATTTTCAGGGCCACAAGGTATGTTGGCACTGATTGTATAGTGAGCATATGGTCTTTTTTGAATCGAGCCACTCAATCCTCCCCCATAAATGCCACTCATTTCTTCTCTGAGTTTTTCAATGATCTTAATGTTCATGGCATCGATCAATGCTCTGAAACCCAGGTTTTCTTCTTCATCATATTTTGTTTCACCCGACCAGACTATGTTGATCAAACTCTGGGGCTCCTTACCTTTTTTAATATTGGCTAATACCGTTCCCTGTAATGGTCTTATTCCATTGTCTTTAAATTCATGCTCTTCGGGTTTGGCCGGCAAACTGCCTAGATATTTTTCAAATAAAGGTTTTGCCGTAGCAGGATCAATATTGCCCACAAATGTGAAGTGCATTCCGTCTGCATTTCCGAATATTTGCTTATAATCGGACATTATATTGTCAAGTTTCAAATTTTCAATATCAGAAACGGTCGGTATTACCCGCACCCATGGGCTGTTATTATAAATGATCTTTGTAAGCGTGTCCTGGAAAAACAACCGGGGATTTGCTTTTATAAATTGTAAGGAACTTTTTTGTTTGGTAACAAAAGAATTGAACAAGCCTTCATCTTTTTTTGGTTGGGTAAAATACAAATTAACAAGTTGAAGAAAAGTTTCAAAATCTTTTACGCTACTGCTTCCCTGTATTCCTTCTTCGTAATCGTTTAGATACGGAGTTACTTCCACAGTTTTACCGGAAAGAAATTTTTGCAGGTCGGTTGGTGTCATATCCTTCACGCCCATCACGCTAACCATCGTGGCCGCATATTCCGCGTTGTCCTTATCTGCAAGAGGAAATTTTTGCCAGCCACCCAGCCGCCAGGCATCCATCAATATTTCATCATTTTTAAAAGATGTAGGTTTCAAAGTGATCGTTACACCATTACTTAATTTCAAGTCCGTAGTGCCCAATTTTTCATCTTTTGTTTCAGAAACAGTTTTTCCGGGTTCAATCGAACCATCCATCAGGCTTGAAGCGATTGCCTTTTCCTCGTATGGTTTTATATCTTGTTTTGCAGCGGCTACAATTTCTTTTTCCAAATCACTATTGGAAGGCAGTTTATCCTTAGCATTCGTAGGGGCCATAACAAGAGCAAACGCATTATTCGGTGCAGGCATTTTTTTCGCTACATCATTGATCTCATTTAAGGTAATGCCGGGTAACTCTTGTTTTAAAAATTCATACCTGTTTTTGGGACCCGGAACAGGAGTTGCTTCCAGGAAATTCTCTATATAGTTTGATACAAGCCTGCCTGAAGGAGTTTTATCTTTTTCTTTGAAAGCCTGTTCTGCTTCATTGAGCAAATTAGCTTTTACTCTTTCCAGTTCTGTTGCTAAAAATCCAAATCTTCTTGCTCTTTCCGCTTCGGCTAATAAAGCATTAATGGCTTCGTCTGAAGTATTATTGCCCAGCACAGCAAAAGAAATGAACGCATCATATCCACGAATAAATTGATTAATGCCTGTATATCCATAAACAAAAGGCGGATTTTCTTTTTGTGTCAGTTCACTCAGTCGTTCATTAATTAATGAATTTATGATTTCTCTTTTTACGGATTCACGATAATCGTTCCATGTTTTTATTTTTTTTGCCGGCGTGATATAATTAAAAATTTCAAGGATCTTATTTGTTGCTTCATCATCCGTTACTACCATAGCATCGGGCTTTGTTCTTGCCGCGATAGGTGTAATGGCTGGTCTTGGTTTTTCGCTCTGCAGGATTTTTAAATCCGCTGAAATGTTTTTTTATTTCCATTTCAGCTTTGGTTGGATCAATATCACCAACAACTATTACAGCCATCAGGTCAGGGCGATACCATTGTTTGTAAAAGCGCTCTAAAGTGGCAGGTTTGAATGTCTTTAAAATTGAATCCTTACCAATAGGAAGACGTTCCGCATATTTAGAACCATTAAAAAGTTTTGGAAAATACTGGCGGAGCATTCTTTCCTGGGCGCCTTTACTGAGGCGTGATTCTTCTAATACAACTCCGCGTTCTTTATCAATCTCCGTTTTGTCGAGCAGATTATTTCCGGCCCAGTCTTCGATTACTGTAAAACCTTTTTCTACAATTTCAGAATCATCGCTGGAAATGGGGAGTATATAAACGGTTTCATCAAAACCTGTGTATGCATTCAGATCAGCACCAAACTTTACACCTACTTTTTGCAAATAGTCAACCAGTTCATTTTTGGGAAAATGTTTTGAGCCATTAAAATTCATATGTTCCATAAAATGAGCCAGGCCACGCTGATCCTGGTCTTCAAGAATAGAACCTGCGTTTACAACGAGACGCAGCTCCATCTTTTTTTCGGGCTTCACATTTTTTTGAATGTAGTAGGTAAGACCGTTGGATAATTTTCCCACTTTTACATTTGGATCAAGAGGGATAGACTGGTTCAAATTAAATTGGGCAAAAACGTGTGCGGAAAGAAAACTTAGAAATAGAATAAGGCCGCACAAAGGTTTTATAAAGATCTTCATATAAAAATTTTAAGTCAACAAATGTATTTATCGGCACCCACACCATAAAATAAAAAACTTCCTTTTACATGAAGGGAGAGTTAAATGTATGAAGGTGCATTGTATAAGGATCAGGGTATAAGAATCAGGATACAATGAATAGCATCGAAATAATTACTATTCCTCTTGTGCCTTGTCGTTTGTGCCTTTCTTATACTTTTCTTCTGCTTCTTTTGCTTTTTCAAAATCAAGCACCACTCCGTTTATGCAGTAACGCAAGCCGGTAGGTGGCGGGCCATCTTCAAATACATGTCCGAGATGCGACTTACAACGACCGCACATAACTTCTGTCCGATGCATGCCATGCGTATTATCCGGTACATAAATAATACTTCCTTTGCTGACGGGCTCATAGAAACTCGGCCATCCGCAACCGCTTTCAAATTTGGTATCGCTTTTAAACAATGGATTACCGCAGACGGCACAATAATAAGTTCCTGGTTCAGAAAAATTTTCAAACTTACTGCTCCACGGCCTTTCCGTTCCTTTTTGCCTGGCAATTTGATAAACATCTTTCGGCAAAATCTTTTGCCATTCTTCATCACTGAGCACCACTTTTGATGCATCTGTATTTGAATAAACGGGGTTCTTTTTTTCGTTATTGCTCATATAGTTTTCGTTTAAGGCAAATTTACTGCCTTTCGAAAAAAGCAATTATTCATCCGGGAAAACGTTATCCAAGCATTAGGATTCAAAAAAATATAAAATTATTTGTATTTGGCCTGATTGTCCTTTAAAAAACCAACCAACGATGAAAACCTTTGCCATCACACAGAAGATCTTTATTCTTCTTATTGTTTTTACATCACATATTGATGCCCAGGATCAAAGGGCATTTAACCAAAATTCTTCCCGCAGCAACCATTATTTAAGTAACACCGGTTTCAATTTTAGTTTTTCACCGGTTTATTCTACTTCTTTAAATAGCAAAAGCGATTCTCTTTTGTTTCGCGGAAGCGGAGGCGGAATAAAATTCGGTGGAGACTATTTCTTTGGAAGAGCGGGTATTGGGCTTAGTTCAGGATTTGGTACTTCTTCTCCTGATAACAATGCGATCAATCGCTTTTTGCAAAGAACGAATATCCCGATGGATCAATTAATGATCACAAAATCCAATCAGCAAAACATGTATTTACTGGTAGGCCCTTCTTTACGTTTTGGCAATACTGTTGAAATGATGCTTCATGCAAAAGGAGGACTATTCGTTAACAATGGCGGGTTGCTTATGGTGCAGCAACGTGGCTCAACAAAAACCGTTTACGGAAATGAATCAACAAGCAAAAGTATTTATGCCGGTTTTCAAACGGGATTGAATATTCAATACTATACAAAATCAGATATATGGTCTTTTGGTATTGGCGCCGATTACCTGGGAACAAAAACGGAAATAAATAATTATGATGCCCGTCGGGGTGGGGGAATAGAAGGATTGAAACTATCAAAAAATATCTCAGATTTTGTTGCAGGCATTACCATACGCTATAGCATTCGTACATCAAGAGAACAGGGTTCAGGCCTTGCAACCGGCCGTGTGCTTCCAACAGTAAATAAAAAAACAATTACTGCACGTGATTCACAATCCGGAATGGCGACCGGCCGCTTATTGCCCACAGTTAATAAAAAAGAAATTGCAATTGATGAATCCGGCGTTCATAGAATTGCAATCGATGAACGGGGGGTGAATGTAAACTCAATGGAAAGTTGCGGGCCCGTAACGGTAAAAACTACAAATGCCGATGGAAGCATTACGGAAAAAACATTCTCCTGCCCTGATGATGCGGCAGATTATGCACAGAAAACGAATCCCCAAAAACAAAAACAATGGCTGCCTGCTAATTTCAAAACAGCATCGAACAACGGAAGCGGCACCGGTATTGTTTCCGGGAGAATATCATGGCCTTCCTCCAGCAGCCTGGGCATTATCACTAATAAAAATATGAAAGCCGGGGATGAAACGAATCCGCAAACCAAAACAAAAGCCGGTAATTCTTTCGGAACAATAGTTACAATAAGTGCAAGAGAAGCCGGAAGTGGAATGGCCACGGGAAAAAGAGCCAGGGAGATGGGCAGCGGCATGGCAACCGGAAAATTATATGAAACTGTTTTTGAAGAAGGCCAGGGAGATGTTTGCGATTCGTGTTTGGCAACAATAAAATCAAATCCACTTTATAATGGCAATGCTGATGGTAAAAATCCGCTATACCAGGAAAATGAAAAAACCATTGGTGGTGGAGATTGCGATGATGGAAATGATGGTATTGCCGGCATAAATGTATTATTAATAGATCCTGCAACGGGCACAACAATAGCGAAAACAAAAACCGAAGCTTGCGGTGATTTCTTTTTTGCCAATGTTCCCCAGGGAGATTATATCGTTAAGGTAAATGGTGTGTTTACCGGGAAAAAGGGATATGACGCTTACATGAGCTCAAAGACAGATTTACTGGGAAGTATTCAGCAGGGAGATGATGTCGTACAGCTAACGATAAACTCCGATAATAATTCAAAGGACGAAACGGCTGTCAATAACTCCTATTCCAACATCAAAAACCTGACTGTGATCGAAGCGGACCTGGATGGTGACGGAGAATTTGAATCACTACGTGTGCAGGGAACGTTTTCCGATGGCACAACGAGAGACATTACTTCCGCTGCAAGAACATTGCCCGGAAAAAAATCTATTGTTTTAAATGGAGATGCGTTAAATATGCGAAGAAGAGTGGAAGTACTGAAATCAAACCGGCAGGCTGGCATCAGCGGGAAACATTTGACCTCGATCACGGTTGCAACCGGTGATGTGGACGGAGATGGTATTGCAAATGTAAAAGCAACTGCGGCTTTTTCTGATGGGTATACACAGGATGTAACAAACGATTTATCCGTTAATACGTCTCATTCCAATATCAAACAATATAATATCGCCGTTGCTGACCTTGATGGAGATGGTATTGCAGATGCAATTTTTAAACCAAAGACCAAATCGAATCAATCAAACGACAGAATCGCTACTGGTGATACAGATGACGATGGCATGAATGACCTTATTTGGAGTCCAAGATCTAATGTGATGTTGTTGCGTGTTGCAAGCGGCGATGTGGATGGTGATGGTATTGATGAAATATTGGTTGGAAATAAAATATCGGATTTTGGCATGTCCCGCATTGGACTAAAATCATATTTTGAAACCGGAGATAAACCAACGCAATCGCAACGCATGGCCGGAGATCCTGTGCATGGAGTGGACGTAAAACTTGGATTTAATGGCAATGAAATAAAAGCAGCAAGCACAAATGAAGAAGGAGAATTTGAATTTAAAGGTCTTGATGCCGGAAACTATTCTATTCAGGTAGAACAAAATGTAGTAATTGATGATGAGACTGTCGTAACTGTAAGCAATGCTGCAACAAAAAACATTAATACCAGCGAATCAAATATTGGTCATGATAATAAGGTAACGGTAAAGGGATGGAACCCTGAAACAAAAGAGAATGCAAAAAATATTAACACCAGTGAGTCAAATCTAAAAGATATCAGGAACAGGGACAATTCCAATAATCAGAAGAAAGCCCAAAACAATAATACGGTCAGAAGTAATCGTACAGATAATGCAATATTGGTAAATGACAATAACGATGATAATAATGACCCGGGTGATATCACTATTGATGAAGGCGGTCAACCAAAATCTAAAGGGAAAAAAACGAATGGAGATAAAACTGTAGGCCCGGTAAAATGGATGGCACCTGAGTCTATGCAAAAGGCCATTAACAGCAGTCATAGTGGTCTTAAAAATGAACTTTTATCATTAGACGCATTGGAACAACAATTGGACGCTGATCAAAACAATTCAAAATCTATTATCAATACAAGCCGCAATAACATCAAAAGCCAGCGGCTAGCGATTAACCAGTTAGAACAAACTTTGAATAATTTACAAGCGATGGACAGGGATGCGGCAATTAATGAACTGGAGCAAAAAAGAAACGAAGCAGATCTCCAGTTTTTAAAACTGCGGAGTTCATTGCAGAAATTAGGAACTCCTTATAATACTATTTCTAATGATTTAAAGGCGAGGCATGATATAGCCATGAATGCGATCAGGAATTTAAAAGGATAAATTATTTACTAACCCAATTCCATATGCCCCGTAATGCGGGGCTTTTTTATTTATTTTGGCTTAATGATAAAAAGAAAACAACTTACCAAAGAAGAGGCTTTACAGAAGTTAAAGCATTACTGCGGTTACCAGGAACGTTGTCATGCTGAAGTCAGAACCAAACTTTATGAGCTGGGAATAAGAAGATATGATCACGACGAATTAATTTCGAATCTTATTGAAGAAAGTTACCTGAACGAAGAAAGATTTTCCATCGCCTTCGCAACGGGTAAATTTAAGATCAAACAATGGGGAAGAGTGAAAATCAAATATGAGTTAAAGCAAAAGCAAGTAAGCGACTATTGCATTCGTAAAGCGCTGCAGCAAATAGATGAAGTGGAATACATAAAAAGTCTGGAAAAACTTGCAATAGAAAAATATGCTTCATTAAAACGTGAACAATATCTTGTCCGTAAAAAGAAAACAAAGGATTATTTGATGCAAAAAGGATTTGAACCAGCATTGATACAGGTTGCCATTGAACGGCTGTCTTAATTGATTTAACTTCGAAAGATGGATTCTTCTTTAACCATTACCGGTATTCAAACAAAACTTCACTGGGAGGATAAAAAGGCAAATCTCCAGATGTTTGAAGAAAAGATCTTATCACTTTCTCAACCAACAGAAATTGTTGTGTTGCCGGAAATGTTCAGCACAGGATTTAGCATGCAACCGGAAAAATTGGCTGAAACAATCGAAAGTGAAACTGTGCAATGGATGAAAAGAATTGCGATTGAGAAAAAAATTATTTTAACCGGGAGTGTGATCATTGAAGAAAACGGCAATTATTTTAATCGTCTAATCTGGATGTTGCCTACCGGCCAATTTGGTTATTATGATAAAAGACATTTGTTCGCTTATGGTAACGAGGATCAGCATTACAGCGCAGGGGCAAAAAGATTGATCGCTTCAGTAAAAGGCTGGAAAATAAATCTATTGGTGTGTTATGACCTGAGGTATCCTGTTTGGGCAAGGCAACAATCATCATTTGAATATGACGTGTTGATCTATGTTGCCAACTGGCCCGAGAAAAGAAATATTGCATGGAAAACTTTACTCCAGGCAAGAGCAATCGAGAACCAATGCTATGTAGTGGGTGTAAACCGTGTAGGAAATGATGGCAATGATATTTATCACAGCGGAGATAGCATGGTCATCGATCCGCTTGGAGAAATTCTTTATCACAAAAAAGATGAAGAAGATATTTTTACAATCACATTTGAAAAATCACACCTGGAAAAAGTAAGAGAAAGATTTCCTTTCTGGAAGGACACAGATCAGTTTAAGATAATAACTGATAATGAATAGAGAGCTTACTTTTTATCTTGTTTTATCAATTCCATTACCTTGTTCATTTTGTAATCTTCATTTTTTCGAATAGCATCCACTGTTGGTCTTACTTCCACTTCGGGAATGATGCCATGTCCTGTTTTCGGTTGGGTCTTGTCCATTACAAGCCGAAATAGGGGAAGGCGAAATAATAATTTAGTCTCAGGTAGTTTCACGTCAGGAATAAGCCAGGCGGTGTTTCCATAGGTTCCTCCGCCTGTTTCTTCACCTACTACCGTTACATTGTCTTGTTTGATAATAGAATTAATAAATAAAGTTGTAGCAGAAAAAGAATTGCCTCCAATTAGAATGTAAGTTTTTCCGTCAAAATGATTTTTCTTTTTTGGTTTGAAATAATGTCTTTCAAAATAAACAAAGTGAAAATGTCCATCTTTCCTTTTTCTCGTAAAGGCAAGCATGAATAAACGGTTGAAAAAATATTTATCGATGTAGGAGTGGTAGCGGCTGTGGCGATCAATAGCAAATAAAGTGTCGCAAACTTTAAATTTTTTATCAGCAAGATATTTTGATAACAACGTGGAGCTGGTAACACTTCCGCCTCCATTGCCACGCATATCAACGATGAGATATGGCACGTGATCCCTGCGAATAGTTCTGAATGATTGCCTTGTAAATTTTTTAAGCCGATAGCCCCTGCCAAAAGTGTTTATATCAAGAAATGCAACCCGGTTAGTTGTGTCAATGCGCAAAGAACGGGCATTTTCAAGATTCATCTTTTTTCGCTCTTTCTTTGTTGGCCGGATAAACCGCCGTATAGCTGAACGATTGACCGTGTCTTTTTGAGGATCATAAACAGGAATTACTATAGAATGTGTTTTGCCTGTTTGATCGATATAATCGATATCATATTTATCTTTCAAACCAAACATTGATGTATAAAATGAACCAAACCCACCGCGATTACTTAAAGTTTGAAATTTGTGCGTGGTATTATAACCGTCGGCAGAAATAAATTTGAAAAGACTGTCGTTGATCTCTTTGATGCTTTTATGATCAATCGCCCTGATAACTGTGCCACGCTTTAAGAGCGTATCTTTTCTATTCAGGTTAATAACGGTAACAGCAGTGTCATTCCAGATCTTAAGACTCAACGGAAAAAATTTTTCATTTTTCAACGTATCAAGGTACCGGGAATATTTATTTGAAGAACGTACTGTGGTGTGGCCGCAATCCATTTTTGCCAGGATATAACTTAAAACCCGTTTGAACTGTGGTTCGGTAAGCGAATCTTTTATTTGTGTTTTTCCCCAGTCGAAGTAAGATTTCATTTTCTGTTCGGGGGTATACCAGTAAAGACCGGGATGCGATTCTTCCAAAACGTTTTCAAATATGCTGTAATCTTTTTCAAGTTGTTGCGGAGAGTATTTTTTATTAGGATCAAATGAATCTTTAAAGCTGCTGCAGCCAGTGATAATTACTGTAAAAAAAATGGGCAATGCCCCGATTTTCATAGTACTTAAAATTCTTTTCAATCCCGGTTCGTTTATTTTTTTTGAAAAGCGTTCCATCCCTGGGCAGTAATAGGATGGGTACTGTCTCCTTTTGTTATAATATGTGCTCCTTTTTCAACCTCTGTCATATAGCCTATCACACTGATGTCTTTATTTAACGTGAATTTGTCGTAATCATTTTGGCTAACGGTAAATAAAAGTTCATAATCTTCGCCGCCGCTTAAGGCACAGGCAGTCGGGTCGATCTGGAACTTATATGCAGCATTTCTCATTTCTTCCGCAATTGGTATTTTGCCTTCATATATCATGCAGCCAAGATTACTTTGTTTATTGATATGAAGTATTTCGGAGCTCAGACCATCACTGATATCCATCATAGAAGTTGGAAGAATGTTTTCTTTATCAAAAAATTCAATGATATCTTTTCTTGCTTCCGGCTTTAGCATTCGTCCAATAACATATGATTCACCTTCAAGTTCAGGTTGAATATTTGGGTTTTCGAGATAAATCTTTTTTTCCCTTTCAAGAAAGAGTAATCCCACGTAGGCAGCACCCAGGTCACCGCTAACACAGATAAGATCGCCTTTTTTTGCCGTGCTTCTTTTTACATATTTATCCGGGGTCACTTCGCCAATGGCAGTAACAGAAATAATAAAACCTTTTTTCGAAGATGATGTATCGCCACCTATAAGATCCACACCATACTTTTCGCATGCCGCATACACGCCATCATAAAATTCGTCCAATGCTTCTACACTAAACCGGTTGCTGATTGCAATATCAAGTATGATCTGGGTAGGAACAGCATTCATGGCATAAATGTCACTCAGGTTAACCACCACGCTCTTATATCCGAGATGTTTAAGTGGAGTATATATCAAATCGAAATGCACTCCTTCAACAAGCATATCCGATGTGATGACAGTCTGTTTCCCGAAGTGATCTATGACAGCAGCATCATCCCCAACTCCCACTATCGATGAAGCATTTTGCAACTCAATATTTTTTGTAAGATGTTCAATTAGCCCAAACTCACCTAATGATGATATTTCTGTTCGCTCGTCCATTGAAAATCTTTATAGTTCTTTTTCATTATTAATTACCGCAAGCAGTTCAGCATGAATTTTTCCGTTGGTTGCCAATAAATGCGGCTGATAAACTGAGAACTTGTTCCCTTTATAGTCTGTCACTTTTCCACCAGCTTCTTCTACAATTAAATAACCGGCAGCGCTGTCCCATGCTTCCAGTTTATGTTCATAGAAGCCATCAAATCTTCCCGCAGCTACCCAGCAAAGATCGGTTGCCGCGGAACCAAGCCTTCTGACAGGAACTCCTTTCCGTATTAATTTTTCAAATATTTGTAAAGGGCCGTTCGGCGCATCGAGATAAGTGTAGGGGAAACCCGTAACAAGGCAAGCAGTGAGTACACTTTCTTTTTCACTTACGTGGATCTTTTGATCGTTCAATGTAGAGCCCATTCCTTTTTCTGCAAAGAAGAATTCATTTAAAGTAGGATTATAAACCGCTCCTAAAATTATTTCTCCATTGTATTCAATACCGATCGAAACACAACAAAGCGGAATGCCATGAGCAAAGTTTACCGTTCCGTCAATCGGATCGATAATCCATTTATAATTTGAATCCTGTATGATCTCTCCTGATTCTTCGCTTAAGATATAGTGATTGGGAAATTCTTTTTTAATAATTTCAAAAATCGCTTTTTCGGAAGCATGATCTGCTTCGGTAACAAGATTGTTGATCCCTTCTTTATTACTTATTTTAAAACTTTTATTGTAGAAGCGGGATAATTCTGCAGCGCCGGCTTTGGCAGCTTTTATAAGTGTGGGTTTAAGCATGGGCAAAGATAACAAACCACCTAACCCCGCGAAGGGCGAATAATAATTTCTTAAAGGCAGTGCGATAACAATTATTTTTGAGAAATTCATTTAAACGCCCTCTTAGGGCCGGGGTATGGAGCTTTCTGTTATTATTGTCAACTATAATGTAAAACATTTCCTGGAGCAATGCCTTTGCTCCGTGCAGAAAGCTATTGAAAACTCAAAAATTGAAACCGAAGTAATTGTTGTGGATAATCACTCCACAGACAACAGCCTGGGATATTTAAAACCGCTTTTTCCTTGTGTCCAATTTATTGGAAACGATGAAAACAAAGGTTTTTCAAAAGCGTGTAACCAGGGATTTAAATCATCGACCGGTAAATATGTTTTGTTTTTAAATCCGGATACTATTGTACCGGGAGATTGCTTTTCAAAATGTATAAATTTTTTTGACAGCCACAGTGATGCGGGTGCAGTGGGTGTTAAAATGCTTGACGGACATGGAAAATTTCTGAAAGAATCAAAAAGGGCTTTTCCATCTCCGGTTACTTCTTTATTCAAATTGTTTGGTCTTGCAAGATTGTTTCCGGCGTCAAAGTTTTTTTCCAAATATCACCTCGGGTACCTGGATAAAAATAAAAATCATGAAGTTGATGTATTGGCCGGAGCCTTTATGATGGTTCGCCGGAATATTTTAGAAGAGCTGAATGGTTTTGATGAGATATTTTTTATGTACGGAGAGGATATTGACCTGAGTTATCGCATCCAGAACCTTGGGTATAAAAATTATTACCTGGCCGAAACGAGCATCCTGCATTTTAAAGGTGAGAGTACCAGGAAAGGCAGCCTAAATTATGTACGGATGTTTTACAATGCTATGAGCATTTTTGTAAGCAGGCATTATGGAAGCGGCAAGGCCGGTATTTTTAATTTTTTTATTCATACAGCCATTTGGATCCGGGCAGTGATGGCCGCAATAAGTAAATTCATTAAATGGATAGGATTGCCATCGGTTGACATTGTTCTCATCCTTTTTTCTTTTTGGATCACAAAAAAAATATGGGGTAACTATGTTCGCCCCGACATTTTGTATTCAAATAAATTGTTGCTGATATCCTTCCCTATATTCACCCTGGTCTATTTACTCGTGGCATATTATGCCGGGTTGTATGACAAATGGTATCGGAGGTCTGAGCTGGTCCGCTCTACACTTATTGCTACATTGGTTTTGCTGGCTGGTTATGCCCTGTTGCCTGAACGTTTTCGATTTTCAAGAGCTATCGTGTTATTTGGAGCGGTACTGGCCTTTATCCTGATAAGTATTGTTCGGTGGTTGCTTATACAAACCAAAGTTTTGCATACCGGCGATGAGGAAGATTATCGGCAAACATTGGTAGTGGGCACAGAAAATGAATACCGGGAATTAAAAATCCTTATGGAGCATGCAGGCCTTCACGAAAGAATTATTGGCCGCATAGGCCTGGATGAAAATGACAGGAAAGCCATTGGATATTTAACGAGCCTTAATAAATTAAGGTCTTCCATCGATTTTAAAGAATTGATTTTTTGTGAAGGTGGTTTAACTTTTAAAGAAATTATTGAAACCGTTCCGATCATTCCGAAGAATATTTCCATAAAATTTCATGCTGAAAAAAGTCACAGCGTTGTGGGCAGTGATTCAAAGGACAGTTCCGGTGAAGCGGTATCAAAAGAAAATGGTTTTAAGATTTCTCATCCATACAATCGTCGGCTTAAACGGTTAATTGATATCAGCGGTTCCGCATTTTTTATCGTGAGTTTTCCTTTTCATTTTATTTTAGTTAAAAAACCAATTACATTTTTTGGAAACTGCTTTAATGTTCTGTTTGCAAACCGAACATGGATAGGGTATGCTATAAGTGAAAAGTCTTTGCCACCTTTGCGAAAAGCAATAGTCGGTTGTAACGGAATGCCTGTTAGCGCCGCACAACAATTGCCGCCGGAAAGTTTACAAATGGTAGATCAGTGGTATGCCAGGGATTATGAGCCCTTTTTAGATCTTAAATTACTTTGGAAATGTTACCGAAATCTTGGAAGCTGATTTATCAAAGACTTGTTAATACTCCTGATTTTTATAGTTGAACGACAAACCATGCGTCTTCTATTTTCGTTTATTTATAGTAAAAATGATTAAAATGAAACGTGTACCATTTTTATTTCTCGCAATTTTTGCTTTATGCAGTTGGGGTTGCAGCATGGGTCAAACAAAAAATAATAAGAGTAATAAATATCCCAATCCGCCTGTTGCCACCAATAAAACAGTTTATCCTATCCAGATGACTGAAGCGCAATGGAAAGAAAAATTAACACCTGAACAATACTATATTCTGCGGGAGCAGGGAACGGAAAGATCTTTTACCGGGAAGTATGATCATTTTTATGAAAAAGGAACATATTATTCAGCCGCTTCCCTTCAGCCGTTGTTCAGCTCGGACACCAAATTTAATTCAGGAACAGGCTGGCCAAGTTTCTATGCTCCTATTAATCCTGACGCAGTGCGCCTGGTAAAAGACGATAGTTATGGTATGGTCAGATGGGAAGTAGTTGATAGTAAAAGCGGCTCTCACCTGGGTCATGTATTCGATGATGGCCCATTGCCAACAGGCAAAAGATATTGTATGAATTCTGCCGCGCTGATTTTTGTTCCTGAAGGAGGCAAACCTCCAACAAGTTCTAAACAATAAAATTTTTTAGTTTATGAAAGCCGTTATTGCCACGTTCATTTCAATAGTAATTTTTGGGAGCTGTGCCCAGCCGCAAAATAACCAGGCGAAGATCTTTGCCGCAAGCAAGGAGAAACCATCCGCCAACGAAGCTGTTGCCACTTTTGCGGAAGGATGTTTCTGGCATACTGAAATTGTTTTTCAAAGTTTGGTTGGGGTTCGTGATGCTGTGTCCGGTTATGCCGGCGGTACTGATACAGACCCTGATTATGAAAAGGTAAGCACAGGAGCAACAGGGCATGCGGAATCAGTGCAGGTTTATTATGATCCCTCAAAAATTTCATTTGAAACATTAGTGAAGGCATTCTTTGCAAGTCATGATCCGACCGAAATTGACAGGCAGGGGAATGATGTCGGCACGCAATATCGTTCCATCGCATTCTATCGCAACGATAAAGAAAAACAGATCATTGATGCGGAAATCAAAAGATTAAAAGATGAAAAAAAGTATCCGGGGAAAATTGTTACCGAGGTTAAACCATTTAAAAAATTTTATCGGGCCGAAGACTATCACCAGGAATACATCTTACATCACCCGGAAAATCCTTATGTACAAAATGTATCTATTCCTGATTTCGAAAGATTCAGAGAAGAATTTAAAGGAAATTTTAAATCGTAAAAAGTTTGCAAGCCGACTAGTATAAGGATAAGCAGAAAACTCCCTAAGTTCCATTTCTCCTATTAATTAGTTTGTCTTTTTCAATACTGGCAACAAAATTGTTATTGCATATCTGTAATAATAATCTTTTTATTAAAACAACAGTATATGAAGAAGATAGGATCACTAATTATTGCAGCCTTTCTTTTTGCCGCCTGCAATAACTCCGGTACAGGTACAAATACAAGCGATACTACATCGGGCAATACGTACGATACCGGTTCCGGAAATAATATGATGGATACCAGTCAGCATATGGATACTTCCATGAGCCCTAACAGAATGGACACCAGTATGAAAAATAGAGTATGAGACTAATCGCAGGAATATTATTTATGATATTGATAGCAGCCTGTAACAGTAATGGCACTGCATCAAACGCAAATGACAGTACGAATATTAATATTAAAAACCAATAGCCCGGGTGACGGTGGACCTAATAATGGTTTGGGTGATACTAATATTTACCATAAGCAGGATACGCTATCCGGAGACTCTGGTTTAAAAAAATAAATTGTGGATAGAAAAGAAAAAGATCGTCATCTTGGTGTGCTGGGTGAAGCAAACAGGGATAAACATATCAATTTTATCGCTGAAGAGAACAATGAAAAAGATCCGGTTGAGGAACCGTCAACAGGTCCGTTGTCAGATGAAGAGATCAATAGAAAAATAGAAGAGGAAAAGGAAAGCAAAAAGAAAAATTGAGATCAATTTATAAACTTAATATTGTTCAAATGGATCCGGGGTTGACCCGGATCATTTTTTTTTGTAATTGATATACTGTCCCTTGCTTTACATTTGCATCATTGCCACCCTAGCTCAGTTGGTTAGAGCAGCTGTTTCGTAAATAGCAGGTCGAGAGTTCGAATCTCTTGGGTGGCTCAATGTTGAGCTTGTGACAAATACGTTAGCGACAACAAATCTCTTCTTTATATAGATTTCATTCCAATACTTTTCCCCCTGTTAGTCAATCCTTCCTTTTCTTTTTACAACTTATTATCCTCCTTTGGCACCTTCTTTGAAAATTATTTAATGACTCAAATTAAAGACTATGAAAAAAATTATTTTAATAACAGCAATTCTTTTTGGAGTTGTTATTTCAAATCAGAAAGCACAGGCCCAGGTAAGGGTTGGATTTAGTATTAACATTGGTACGCAGCCTTTGTGGGGCCCGGCGGGTTACGACTATGCAGAATATTATTTTCTTCCTGATCTTGATGTTTATTATTATGTTCCCGAGCGTGAATTTATTTATCGTTCGGATGGAAGATGGATATCCTCAATGTCGTTGCCTCCAAGATACAGAGGGTATGATTTGTATTCAACTTATAAAGTAGTGATCAATGAACCCCGACCTTACTTACATGACTCAAGGTATAGAGAAAGGTATTCTCATTACCGGCGTCGTCATCAACTGGCCATTCGCAATAGCCGGGAATGGAGATATCGTCATGATCATCGCTATGGAAGAAGTGAACATGAAAGAAGAAGAAACTATGAAAATCGTCATGAAAGACAGGAACATCGTGAAAGGCATGAAAACCATGACAACCATCATGGCAGACATTAACGAACAATCCTATCCTATTATTAATAAAGGCCATTGCGTATGGCCTTTATTATTTTATGGGTGGAAATAATTATTCTTTCTGCTCGCTTATTTTTGTGGTATGAAATTGTCTGATCTTTCTGAAACATTAATTGGCTCCGAGATTGTAAAACTTGGCGGCGAGATCCGTGAGAAAATTCGTAACGGCGAACGTATTTACAATTTCACCGTTGGTGATTTCGATCCTTCTATTTTTCCTATTCCAAAGGAACTGGAGGATGCAATTGTAGATGCTTACAGAAACCATTTTACAAATTATCCGGCTGCAGAAGGCAATTTAGACTTAAGGGAAGCTATTACCTCTTTCGTGAGAGATATTGAAGGGCTGGACTATGGCCCTAATGAAATTTTAGTTGCTTCAGGCGGTCGTCCCTTGATATACGCTGTATTTCGTGCTATTTGCGACAAAGGTGATAAAGTTATTTACGCAGTTCCTTCCTGGAACAATAATCACTATACTCATTTTGTAGGTGGGGAACATATAGTGGTAGAAGCAAAAGCGCAAAATAATTTTATGCCGGTGGCTGAAGATATTGAGCCACATGTTCAGGATGCGGCGCTTATTGCCTTATGCTCACCTCAAAATCCAACCGGCACAACTTTTCACAAAAAGGAACTGGAAGATATTTGTGATTTGGTAATTAAAGAAAACAAACGGCGCGGAAAAACAGACAAAAAATTATATGTGCTGTACGATCAAATGTATTGGCATTTAACCTACGGCAGTATAAAACACTTCGATCCTGTAAACCTGCGGCCCGCTATGCGTGATTACACTGTCTATATTGATGCCGTCAGTAAAGTTTTTGCTTCTACCGGGGTTCGTGTGGGTTGGAGCATGGGGCCTTCCGTGATAGTTGCCAAAATGAAAGCAATTCTTACGCATGTAGGCGCCTGGGCGCCAATGGCCGAACAAAAAGCAGTAGCGAAATTTCTTCCACAACGAGAAGCCATTAAAAAATTTCTTTCACATTTTAAGTCGGAAATTGAAGAACGTCTTCGTCGGATCTATGACGGATTTATGAAACTAAAAGCCGAAGGATATTCCGTGGATGCCATTGCACCTGAAGCCGCTATTTATCTTACTATAAAAATTGATTTGGCTGGTAAAAAAACGGCTGATGGGAAATTATTAAAAGATCAAAGTGATGTAACCGCTTATTTGCTGAATGAAGCAAGCCTTGCCGTAGTTCCTTTCTATGCCTTTGGTGCCAGCCGCAACTCTCCCTGGTACAGGCTTAGCGTAGGTACGTGTAAAAAAGAACAGATTGACGAAATGATCAATCAACTGGGTGAAGCATTAAAAAAGTTAAAACCGTGAATTGTTAATCGTCAATCGTGAATTTTATCTCACGTCTCGCTTTTAACTAATATTATATCTTAAATCAATGAAACGTTTCTTTCCTGTACTTATCATTTTTTTGTCTTTTATATCTCATAGTCAGCCACAATTAAATGCATGGATAAGAATTAATCAATTGGGGTATGTTCCGAATGGAATTAAGGTAGCGGTATGGTGTTCGAAAGATCAATACTCAATAAGCAATTGGCAATTGGTTGATGCGAAGACAAATAAAATCGTCTATGAAGGAAATGCCGGTAAAGCTTTTGGTGCGTATGATCCTTTTTCCCAGACTTGCCGGTTAGATTTTTCTTCATTCAATAAACCCGGTCGTTATTACCTGCAGGCCGGTGATACAAGATCTCCGGAGTTTGAAATTGGCAATGATGTTTACAAAGGCGCAGCGGATTTTTGTCTACGTTATATGCGTCAGCAACGTAGCGGGTTTAATCCATTTTTAAAAGACAGTTGTCATACACATGATGGGTATGTATTGTACGGGGAGAAGGCGGGAATAAAAGACAGTACCTATGTTGATGTTGTTGGTGGCTGGCATGATGCGAGCGATTATTTACAATATTCTTCTACGTCGGCAAACGCCACTTATCATTTACTGGCCGCTTACCGTGATTTTCCGAATTTTTTTGCCGATGAAAAACAGGCGAACGGACTGGATGGTAAGAATGGAATAGCTGACGTGTTGGATGAAGCAAAATGGGGATTGGACTGGTTATTAAAGATGCATCCGAAAGAGAATTGGATGTTTAATCAAATCGGTGATGATCGCGACCACCAGGGAATGCGTATCCCGAAAGAAGACAGTTTTTATGGAAAAGGATATGAACGACCTGTGTATTTTGTCAGCGGCGAACCGCAGCAGCGTGGGAAATTTATGAATAACACAACTGGTACTTCTTCAACTGCTGCAAAGTTTTCTAGTGCCTTCTCCCTAGGTTCTTTAGTATTTGAAAAAATAAAAAAATCCTTTTCCGATAGCTTGTATAATAAATCTAGAACAGCGTTACTATATAGTTTAAAAATTCCCGGAGTGACTCAAACAGCATCTATTAGATCTCCATATATCTATGCAGAAGAAAATTGGAAAGAAGATATGGAACTAGCTTTCAGCATGGCTTATGAAATAGGAACTAAGAAGGATGAAGAATATTTGAAAATTCATCCCAAAGAAATTCCCGAAATAGCACCAGATATTTATCCGGCATATGATTATGCAAAACAAGAACCGATTACTCCCTGGCTCGGTAAAGACACCGCCAATCATTATCAATGGTATCCTTTTATAAACATTGGTCATTATGAATTGGCGAAACAATTAAAAGGCAAGGAAAGAGATACAATCATTGGTTATTACAAAGAAGGCATCCAAAGAGTTTGGGACAAAGCAAAACAAAACGCATTTTACCGGGGCATTCCTTTTATCTGGTGCAGTAATAATCTCACTACTTCATTTGCTATTCAGTGTTACTGGTATCGCCAGTTAACCGGCGATAATACTTTTTCAGAACTGGAGCAGGCAAATTTTGATTGGCTATTTGGGTGTAATCCATGGGGAACAAGCTTTGTTTATGGTTTGCCTTCAGGCGGTGACACGCCAACTGATCCTCATTCTGCTTTTACCCATTTGAAAAATTACCCGATTGACGGAGGCCTGGTGGATGGCCCCGTTTATGGAAGTATTTACAAAAATCTTATCGGCATCACTTTGTATCAACCTGATGAATATGCTGAGTTTCAAAGTGATCTTGCAGTATATCATGATGACTACGGGGACTATAGCACTAATGAACCCACAATGGATGGAACAGCTTCGTTAATTTATTTATTGGCGGCAAAGGAAGCCGGGAGTGGTGAAAAAAATGGGTTTACATACAGCCATGGCGCTATTATTCGCGGTGATTCAACGAAAAAACAAATAGCTCTTGTTTTTACAGGAGATGAGTTTGCCGATGGTGGCGATTTTATTGCGCAAACGTTGAAGAAACAAAACATAAAAGCTTCTTTCTTTTTTACAGGACATTTTTATAAAAATCCGGATTTTAAAAAAACAATACAGGATTTACAAAATGAAAATAATTACCTGGGGCCTCATTCCTACGATCATCTTTTATATTGTGACTGGACAAAAAGGGATAGTTTATTAGTGACAAAAGAAGAATTTACAAACGATCTTTTAGCCAATCTTGATGTTATTCACTCTAAAGGGATCAATACTTCAAATACAAAATATTTTCTGCCTGCGTATGAATGGTATAACGATTCCATTGCTTCGTGGACCACGGAATTAGGTTTGCAATTGGTGGATTATACACCCGGCACACTCAGCAATGCCGATTATACAACCCCTGATATGAAAAACTACCGCGACAGTAAAACCATTTACCAATCTGTTATTGATTTTGAAAGAAGATCACCATCGGGTTTGAATGGATTTATTTTTTTAGTTCATATCGGGACTGATCCAAAGCGAACCGATAAATTTTATAAAAACTTGCCGGAATTGATCAGTTTTCTGAAAAAAAAGGACTATCATTTTCAGACAATTGGGGAGCTTTTGCAGAAATAAAAACATACTTTATAAATACTGCTAAAAACTATTTTAAATTATCTTTGCACCAGGAAAATTTGGGACATGCATTTCGATAAAATACATAATAAAGGGCAGGCTCGTTTATTTAAAAGCCAATACCTGGAAATATTTACTAAAACACATCCTTTGGTGATTTGGGGTATTTATTTGCCCGTTATTGCCGGACTCTTATATTATAGCGCATTCTCTTTAGGATTTGAGGCGATCCGAATTGCACTTACATTTTTAGCCGGAATGTTTTTCTGGACTTTTTTTGAATATCTCATGCATCGGTTTGTTTTTCACTTTATAGCCGAGGATCCAAGAGCGCAAAAAATTATTTATATACTTCATGGTAATCATCATGAATATCCAAGAGATCGGGAAAGGCTGTTTATGCCGCCGGTTCCAAGTCTCATTCTCGCTTCCATAATCTTTTCAATCATGTACTTCCTGATGGGCTGGAATGTTGCTATGTTTTTCCCGGGATTTATTTTGGGCTACTTAATGTATGGAACCATGCACTATGCTATCCATGCATGGAATCCGCCGTATAAATGGATGAAGCCTTTGTGGCGCAATCATCATTTGCACCATTACAAAGACGATCACAGGGGTTTTGGTGTAAGCTCCACTATTTGGGATCATGTATTCGGAACCATGTTTGATCTTAACAAAGAAAAAGAAGATAAAGAGAAGGTGAAAGAGCTGATGTTCGGTGAAAAATAATTTTATTTTTACCATCTCTCTTTATCAGGAATATCATCGTTTGATTTGAATTGTTCCCTCGTTTTTATTTTTTGTAACTGTCTTTCGACTATCATTTCTGCAATAATAGCTCCCGCATTTTCTTTTTCATTCTTCAGATTTTCCTTTAATATTTTTTCAGGGACATCAATCCGGTAAAGTATACGAACCAGTTTTTCAAAATCATTATTGATAAGATAATTTATCCTGTTCGCAAGAATATTCTTTAATTCACTTAAAGATGTCTTAACAGGAATATCTATTTCCAAACCTTGTGATAATTGAGAAATTATTTTTGATTCTAACTCTTCCATTATGAAAATTTTTCCAAGGCCCCCAAACCAAACAATGCAAAATCATATTTCCCCGGATCCTCTTTATCCAACATTCTTAAATTTTCCGTGAGTTCAACGGCGGCAAGCCAGTCGGTCTGTTTTCTTTTTAAAAGGCCAAATCTCCTGGCTACTCTTGCTACGTGCACATCTACCGGGCAAATTAGTTGGGCAGGAGAGATCTTTTTCCAAATTCCAAAATCAACACCATTCTTATCTTTCCGGATCATCCAACGCAGGAACATGTTCAATCTTTTGCAGGTACTTTTTTGTAAAGGTGAAGAAATATGCTTCTCTGTTCGTTTTAAATGTTCAAAAGAAAAAAAATATTTCTTAAAACCGTTTAAAGCATTTTCTACGTTTGTATCTCTGCGGGTCATCCATTTGCTGAATGCTGTTTCAAGCGTATCTGAATTTTGATAATGACGATGGAAAAATTCAACAAAATAATAAAGATCATCTTCGTTAAAAGTTCTGTGCTTAAATCCGTGCAATCTTTTTAATTCATTCGGTTCATGGGTAAGGCAAAATTTATAGGGAGAATTATCCATTCGATCCATCAATTCCTTTGTCTTCTTAATGATCGTGGCACGATTTCCCCAGGAGAAAATGGCCGCAAAGAAGCCGGCTATTTCAATATCCTGTTTTTTTGAAAACGAATGAGGAATTGATATGGGGTCACTGGCAATAAAAAAAGGTTGATTGTATTCATCAACCTTTTTATTTAAAAATTCTATTAGATTACCGTCTTTCATGAACGGTAAAATTAGAATTTCCAAGGGTACTAAATTGGATTTCTGCTGCCACCAATTAGTCTGATTAAAATTGCAATAACTGCCAACACTAACAGAACATGGATAATGCTACCTGCTGAGAACACGAAAAAACCTAACACCCATCCAATAATAAGTATGACGGCAATTATGTATAATAAGCTGCTCATAAAATTGTTTAGTAGTATAAAACAATAGCCATACCAAAAAGGAACTGCAGCGTAAAATTATTTGCCGGTGCACTCTGACAAATATTGAATATTAGCTATAGATTAGTCAATACTTAATGCATGCTCGAGGTCGTCAATAAGATCTTCGGCATCTTCAATGCCCACACTTAAACGAATTAAAGAATCAGTTAAACCATTTTTTATTCTTTCTTCTCTTGGAATAGATGCATGTGTCATGGAGGCGGGGTGATTGATGAGCGATTCCACTCCTCCAAGGCTTTCGGCAAGTGAAAAAAGTTTGGTAGAAGACATCAATTTTTTTGCTGCTTGTTCGCTTTCATCTTTTAGCGTAAAGCTTATCATGCCGCCAAAACCACGCATTTGTTTTTTTGCAGTGGTGTAACCTGCATGATCTTCAAACCCGCACCAAAAAACTTTTCCAACCTTTTTATGATGGCGCAGGTAATGAGCAATTTTCTCCCCGTTTTCACAATGACGCTGCATACGCACATGCAAGGTTTTTATACCGCGTAGTACAAGAAAGCAATCCATCGGCCCGGGCACAGCACCGCAACTTTTTTGAATGAAATATAATTTCTCTCTCAGTTCCGCATCGTTCATTATTAAAGCTCCCTGGATCACATCGCTATGCCCACCTAAATATTTTGTGGAAGAATGCATCACAATATCAGCGCCCAGGTCGAGCGGATTTTGTAAATAGGGTGAAGCAAAAGTGTTATCTACGCAAAGAAGAATTTTATTTTCTTTTGCAATAGCTGCCATCGCCGAAATGTCCGTGATGTTAATAAGAGGATTAGTTGGCGTTTCTGCCCATATAAGTTTTGTGTTCTTATTTATATAAGAGCGAACATTGTCCGCCTTCGTCATGTCTACATAATGAAACTTAAGACCGAATTTTTCAAACACTTTTGTAAACAAACGATACGTGCCGCCATACATATCATTGCCGGCAATGATCTCATCACCGGGTTGTAACAATTTTATGACTGCATCTGTTGCGGCCACACCGCTGCTGAATGCTAATCCATATTTCCCGTTTTCAATAATGGCCAGTGCTTCTTCCAGCGCCTTTCTTGTTGGATTTTGCGAGCGGGCATATTCAAATCCTTTGTTCACGCCGGGAGCGGATTGCACATAAGTAGAAGTTTGAAAGATAGGCGTCATGATAGCACCGGTTGAAGGATCTGGTTCTGCGCCGGCGTGAATAAATTTTGTTCCCTGCTTCATATGTTGTTTATTAAGAAGTGCAAAGATGTGAAATATCAGTCATAGGAATTTGTGAAGAAAGGAATAAATAAAGCCTTTATTATTTCCCAAACATTTTTTCCAGTTGATCTTTTTTAAATTCCAGATAAACTGGCTTGCCATCCGGCGTTGTGTTAGATTGTTTACAGACAAATAGGTCATTGACCAATGCTTCCATTTCTTTTTCTGACAGTTGTTGTCCTGCTTTAATTGCCTGTTGCCTTGCAAGTGAACGAACAAGCTTTTCTCTTTTCGAAAATTTAAGATCAGAAGAAAAATATTTGTATTGTTCCAACAAGTTTTCGATGATCATTTTTTCATTTCCCTGCTCCAGGTCGGCCGGTGTTCCCTGGATAACGAATGTATTTTTACCGAAAGGTTCGATCAGGTAACCTAATTGTTGCAGATCATTCATCAGTTCTTCCAATAAAACTGAATCAGCCGCTGTTAATTCAAGAGTTGCAGGAAACATGGAGCGTTGCGTACTGACGGCTTTTCCTTGTGCTGCCTCATTTAATTTTTCATAGATCACTCTTTCATGTGCGGCTTGTTGGTTAATGAGAATGAAACCGTTTTCTGTTTCGGCAAGAATGAATTGATTGTGCAATTGCGTGAGTCGGGAATCGCGAGACGTAAGACGTGAGAGGTAAGAGGTGAGAGAAACCTGTGAAAATTCCTGTGCCTTGCCTGTCTGTCCGGTAGGCAGGTCGCCAGTATCTTCGACTTTTTCTTCAAAAAAATCTCTCCAGTTTCTCAGTTCGGCCTTTTTAGTTGGTTCAATAAAATGTGCCTGGTGTTTTTCCGTAAATCCTTTAAAAATAGAAGTGGAAGCGGCAGCGGATTTTTTTTCCTCCGTAAATGGCTGCTGTATGGAAGGTAATTGCTGTATGGAAGAATCGAGTTCAAAATCCAACGTGGGCGTCACGCTGAATTGTGCCAGGGCATGTTTAATGGCGGCCTGAACAAAAGCATATACTATTTTTTCATCTTCAAATTTTATTTCCTGTTTGGTGGGATGAACATTCACATCAACCTGCGTCGGGTCCAAATCAATAAAAAGAACATACATCGGAAAGCTGTCGCCCGCGATCATTTCCTGGTAAGCATTCATTACAGCATGGTTCAGGTATGCACTTTTAATGAATCGGTTGTTTACAAAAAAATACTGGTCGCCTCTTGTTTTTTTTGCTGTCTCCGGTTTACCTGCAAAACCATAGATATTCATGTAATCCGTTTCCTCTTTTACGGGCACCAGTTTTGCATTGTAGGTATTCCCCAAAAGCTGGAGAATGCGTTGTTTCAGGTTGCCGGCTTCAAGATGAAAAATTTGCTGTCCGTTTGCTGTAAGCGAAAAAAAAATATTAGGAAAGGAAAGTGCAACTCTTGTAAATTCATCAATAATGTGCCGCATTTCGGCGGCATTGCTTTTCAAAAAATTTCTTCGTGCCGGAACATTGAAAAATAAATTTTTCATGGCAATATTAGTCCCGTTTGTCATCGCAATAGGTTCCTGCTTTTTCACGAGACTGTTATCAATTTCAATCGACGTGCCTGTTTCATCGTCTGTTCTTTTTGTTTTTAACTCTACCTGTGCAACGGCAGCGATGGAAGCAAGCGCTTCGCCCCGGAAACCCATAGTACGGATATGAAAAAGGTCTTCAATTGTTTGAATTTTCGATGTGGCATGTCGTTCGAAGCTCATTCTTGCATCCGTCTCGCTCATGCCGCCTCCATTGTCAATAACCTGCACCAATGCTTTACCTGCATCCTGTAAAATGAGTCTTATTTCTGTGGCTCCTGCATCAACGGCATTTTCCAGCAACTCCTTTACTGCACTGGCGGGTCTCTGGATCACTTCTCCTGCTGCGATCTGGTTTGCTATGTTATCCGGAAGTAATAAAATTTTATCGGGCACTATTCAATTCTCCTGCGCCAAAAATAAGCGATTTGATGTGACAAGGCTGGAATCGTTTTCCTCATTGTTATTCTTCATATTTTTGGTTAGATACTACACCTGCGATTTTTTTCGTTATAACAAACACAAGCCATTTATGAAAAATATTTTGCGTGTATCCGGTGCGTGCTGCTTATTGTTTGTATTACTCACTTCTTGTAAAAAAGCAATCAATTCGATAATTGACCAGGGCATGAATGCTCCTAAAAAGGGAGACTTGATTGAATACACCATTCCACAGGGGCAGCATTATGCTAAACAAAACACATTCCAGTCAGTGGAATATGATGAATTAAAATTTACCGTAAGATTTGATAGCTCGGCAGTGTATCAAACAACAGATCCCAAAAACCAGGAAGATATCAATAAACTGTATGGCTTTTCCGATAACAACGCGGAACACCAACAATTCAGTGCAAGGCTTGGCTGGAATTGGGCAAGAAATGCTTTGAGATTATACGCTTATGTATATAATAATGGCGAGAGGGCTTCACAGGAAATTACTTCTATCCAAATCGGATCTACCTGTACTTGTTCCATAAAGATTTCGGCGCATCATTATATTTTCTCGGCAAATAATGCGACCGTTGATATGGCTCGCAGCAGCACAACATCTAATGCTGTTGGTTATAAATTGTTCCCTTACTTCGGTGGTGATGAAATAGCTCCGCACGAAATTGATATCTGGATAAAGGAATTATAATGCAATTAGAATCATTTTTTTGCATGATGATAAGAAACTCAATAACCATTTTGTGGTAACTTGGCATTTCAACCACGTTCACCTCATGAAAAAAATTTTACTCTTTGCTTTATCCCTTACTTCATTTTTTGTTTCTCTCGCTCAATATCATAGTCAACTTTCTGAAAGCGCCTGGATAGATAGTGTTTTCAATACGCTAAAACCGGAAGAAAAAATTGCACAGCTCATTGTTGTCAGGTCCTATCCCGGTGATGAAGGTGTTCTAAAAACGGCTCACCTTATTGATGCTTATAACGTGGGCGCCGTTTGTTTTTTTCACGGAGGTCCCATTGGACAGGCTGAGGCAACTAATTACTATCAAACTATAGCCAAGACTCCTTTGATGGTAACTGAAGATGCAGAATATGGCTTGGGAATGAGGTTGGACAGTGTCAATAAGTTTCCCTATCAACTTACCCTTGGGGCACTGAGTGATCCTTCAATAATTTATGAAATGGGACAAGCTGTTGGTGAACAGTGCAAACGCATTGGCGTAAATGTGAACTATGCACCGGTTGTAGATATAAATAACAACCCCGATAATCCTGTCATAGGTTTCCGCTCGTTTGGTGAAGATAAGAACAAGGTCATACAATTTGCATTGGCTTATATGAAAGGAATGCAGGATGCAGGTATAATGGCTTGCGCCAAACATTTTCCCGGTCATGGTGATGTAAACGTGGATTCTCATCTTGATCTGCCTGTTATTAATAAATCAATAGAACAACTCGATACTCTTGAGCTAGCACCTTTCAAAGCTTTATTTAATGCAGGAGTAGGAAGTGTTATGATCGCACACCTTTATATTCCCGCCATTGACAGTACACCGAACATGGCCACTTCCCTTTCAAAAAATGCTGTCACGGGTTTATTGAGACATGATCTTGGTTATAACGGACTCACATTTACAGATGCGCTTGAAATGAAAGGTGTATCAAAATACTGGCCCGGCGGTGAAGCGGCGGTGCAGGCATTGGCAGCAGGCAATGATATGTTATGTCTTCCTGAAAGCGTGCCTGATGCAATTGATGCAATCACTAAGGCGATTGATAATAAAAAATTAAGCTGGGACTATATTGATGCCAAAGTAAAAAAAGTACTGGAAGCGAAATATAAAATGGGTTTGAATAAATGGACGCCAATTGACACCACTTATCTTTTGAAAGATCTGAATGCAAAAACAGATGAGATCGACTACCGGGTAGCACGGCAAACCATTACCGTTGTAAAAAATAAGCTTTCAAAATATATAGCTACTCCTAAAATTGCCTGTGTTAGCATCGGACCATCTTCGCCCGATTATTTTACCCGGGATTTACAGCAAAGAAAGAATGCAGATATCTTTTCTTTTTCATTTGGCGATGATGCTGGTAAATCTGACCTGGTAATGCGAAAGCTCCAGGCGGGGAATTACGATGAAGTAGTGGTAAGTGTAAGTGGCTATAGCCTGCGCCCCGGAAACAATTATGGCATCAGCAATGCCGCTATTGATTTTTTTAATGAACTGCAACAGTTCAATACAAAGAATTACATTTTTGGAAATGTTTTGGCCATAAAGAATTTTGTATCGGCGCCGAGACTTATCGCCTGTTACCAGGATGATGAAATAACTCAATACACAGCGGCAGATCTTTATTCAAGTGCTTTTACGGCAAAAGGCAAATTACCTGTTTCAGTCGGAGGCTTTAAATACGGCTATTCTGCTTTCGTGCCACAACCCGGCTATGCTTATAGTAAATTTTATAAGGTTGATTCTATTATTTCAGATGCTTTGGACCAGGGAGCTTTTCCGGGTTGTGTAGTGTTGGCCGCGAAAGATGGAAAGGTCGTTTATCAAAAAGCATTTGGTCATTATGAATTTGATCCGGCGACTTTGCCAATGAAGCCTGAAAGTATTTTTGATCTTGCTTCGGTAACAAAGGTTTCTGCCACTACCATTTCTGTAATGAAATTATATGACCAGGGAAAAATCAGCCTGAACAAAACACTTGGTGATTACCTTCCGTGGACGAGAGGAACCAATAAAGCTCATTTGAAGATATCAGATATATTATTACACCAGGCAGGGCTTGTTCCCTTTATCGCTTTTTATAAAGAAACACTTGACTCAACCGGCGTTCCGAAACCTGAAATTTATTCACCGGTGGAAAGACCGGGTTTCAATGTCCGTGTTTCCGAAGGTCTTTATTTAAGAAATGATTGGGAGGACACACTGTGGGATCGGATATTAAAAAGCCCCTTAGGACCTTCACATCAAATATGTGTACAGTGATAATGATTTTATTTTTTTAGGAAAGATCGTTCAAGCTATTACCGGAATGCCATTGAATGAATACGTGCAAAAAATCTTTTACACTCCCATGGGTTTAACAACGACTGGGTTTAAACCTAGAAATAAATTTTCACGCAACGAGATCGTGCCCACAGAAGATGAATACAATCATTTTCGTCGCCAATTGCTTTGGGGCGATGTTCATGATGAGGGTTCTTCTATGTTCGGTGAAGTGGCCGGTCATGCGGGATTGTTCTCGGATGCACCTGATCTTGCAAAGCTTTATCAAATGTTGTTAAACGGAGGAACGTTTAAGGGGAAACGATATTTAAAAGCCGAAACGATAAAATTTTTCACAGCCTATCACAGCAACATAAGCCGCCGCGGTTACGGATTCGATAAACCTGATAAGAATAATGCGACCAGGGAAGAACCATATCCTTCAGCATTGGCTTCGCCGGAAACTTTTGGTCATACGGGATATACCGGTACCGCTGTGTGGGTTGATCCGAAATATAAAATTGTTTACATCTTTTTATCCAATCGTGTCAATCCAACAAGAAATGATGTAAAGCTCTTAAACATGAACATTCGTGGAAAAATACAGGATGAGATCTATAAAGCAGTATCAAGGTAATCACTTTCGTTTTTGCGGTGGTCTCTGTTGTGGCGGTTGTTTTTTTTGTTGCTGTCCTTTTTGCTGTTGCCCGCCTTGTTGTCTTTGCTGAGGTCTTTGCTGATGATGTTGTTGCCTCTGTGTTTGCTGCTTTCTTTTCCTTTCCGCCTTTTCCAAACTGTGCAGACTTATATGTCCCACCACATCTACAAACTCCGGTTCCACTTCCTTTGGTTTCGAAGATGAGAGTTCAACCGCTTCCAGTTCTCCAGGTATTACGCCCTGTTCATTCAACGATTTAATTTTTTTAACCCTCTCAATTGTCAGCGGGTATTGTTTGGTGCTGTCGGGCAGCATATACCACATCAGGTTTTTGAAAATGTCTTTTTTAATAAGATTCGCTGTTCCTTTTGCAACCTGTAAGGTGTCGCAATTTTCAGGAAAATCCTGCAAGGCATCCAGGTAAGTGTCCAATTCATAATTCAAACAACATTTCAATCGTCCGCACTGTCCGCTGAGTTTTGATTGATTGATGGAAAGATTTTGATAGCGTGCCGCTGTTGTCGTTACTGATTTAAAATCGGTAAGCCATGTAGCACAGCAAAGTTCACGACCGCAACTGCCAATGCCTCCCACCTTTGCGCTTTCCTGCCTGGCGCCGATCTGCCGCATTTCCACTTTCAGTTTGAATTCGCCGGCATATACTTTTATCAATTCACGGAAATCCACACGACCATCAGCAATGTAAAAGAATGTTGCCTTGCGTCCATCTGCCTGCATCTCTACTTCACTTATTTTCATATCCAGGTTCAATTGCCTGGCAATGGCGCGGCTGCGAATAATCGCTTCCGGCTCCCTTGCTTTATTTTGTTTCCAAACTTCCAGGTCACGATCGCTGGCCCGGCGCAAAACTTTTTTCATTTCGGGGTTATCTTCCTTCGCATTTCTTTTTTTCATCTGCAGGCGCACTATCTCTCCCGTCAATGAAATTTCACCTACATCAAATCCGCTTACACCTTCTACGGAAACAAAATCGCCTTTTTCAAAATGCTGTAGTGTTATATTTCTAAAAAAATCCTTGCGACTGCCATTATTAAACGAAACTTCTACCACCTTACAACTGCTGTCCGCATCTGCCACAGGCAAATTGTACAACCAGTCATAAGCGTTCAGGCGGTTGCAACTTCCCGTGTTGCAACTACCATTGCTTTTACATCCGTTCGGTTTAATGCCACAGCTTCCGCAACTCATTATCAAGTAAAAATTAAAGAATAAAAAAGAAGAGGAATAATTAAGGGCCAGGCTCCAAAATCACTATTAAACCGTCGTTGCGTCGCACTCTTGTACGTTCATGTCGCTATGCAGCATATAAAGAAAGATGCTGAAAGGCTGAGTAGAGTTACTATATGTTGAAGTGAGTGACACAACAAGTGCTTAATAGAATTAATGAAGCCGGCAACAAAATCATTACCTCAAATATCCTGACCGTTCAATTTCACGATCACCCCTTCACCGGTCAAGTAGTCAAAAATACAATTTTGTCCTGAATGATGTGATATAACTTGATGGTAAGCGCATGAAAGAGGATTTTGGAGTTTGCATTGCGCTCTATATAATAGGTGGCTTTATCAAGTTCCTCAATGATCGCCTGTTGCTGTTCAATTGCAGCAATGCGGTTGAGACGATTGGCAAAATCCTTTTCATTTTCAGGCAAGTAAATACTTTCACCCATTAATTTATACCGGATGGCCTGTTCCAATAAATGATTAAAATAGCGCAGGAATTGTTTTTGTTTTTCGCGGCCGAGACGACTGATTTCTTCCACCCATTTTGTTTGTGCCACCGGTCCGTTTTTTAAAATTGAATTCAGCCATTCACGCAACAGGCTTTGCCAATCCTCCTGCGCATGCTGAACCAGTTGCAGGGCCTCACGATAGTTGCCTTCGCTTACGCTGGCCGCTTGTCTTGCCGTTTCAGGATTTGTATTGTTCCTGCTGATGAGCGCCTCTTCAATTTCATGAATTTCCAGTGCAGGAATTTTTATCAATTGGCACCTGCTTAAAATGGTCGGCAATATCAGCGATTCATTTTCCGCGACAAGGATGAATAAGGTATTGGGCGGCGGTTCCTCAATTAGTTTCAGAAGTTTGTTTCCTTCATTTCCCAAATACTCAGGCATCCAGAGAATAAGAATCTTGTATTCGCTCTCAAAACTCTTTAGATTTAAGTTGCGTATGATATCATTGCATTCCTGGGCCGTGATATTTCCCTGTTTGTTTTCTGCCCCGATAAACTGCAACCAGTCGTACACATTTCCATAAGGATAGTTTTTGATGAATTCCCTCCATTCTGAAATGTAATCTATGCTGATAGGTGGCGATCCGGATTTTTTTGTGACAACGGGATATGAAAAATGAATATCAGGGTGAATGAGCTGTTGCGCCTTTATACAGGAAGCGCAGATGCCGCAGGAATCAGTCAAAGTTACCTGTTCCTGGTTACCGGTTCCTGGTTCCTCAAATAATGAATTTGTTTTTTGCCCTTTTACTTTTGAATTTACATTTTCACAGGTAAGATATTGTGCTAAAGCAATCGCTAACTGCAGCGCCCCGTTTCCTTCTTTTCCTAAAAAAAGTAAAGCATGGCTGAGACGATTATGCTGAATCATTTCAACAAGCTGTTGCTTTACCTGGCGCTGATCTATAATATCTTTGAATTGCATTTGCATGAAGATAAAAACAAAGCTGCCTCGGAGTGGAGACAGCTTCAAAAATTTTTTCTATTAATCTTAAAATCCTGTAAATCGAGTTTTTTTCTAATTAAGGTATTTTAATATTTCATCGCTCATTGGGTTTACCCTGTTATGAAAAACCGCAATTAAATTTCCATTTTCATCAAGCAGGAATTTGGTAAAGTTCCAGGTGATCGGGTTTCTCAAATAATCTCTCCATGCAAGATCTTTTGAATTATCGGTAGGGATCTTTTTTGCCATTTCATTGGATTGTTCCACCAGCCATTTGAATAATGGGTCAATATCATCACCTTTCACGGAAACTTTTTCAGCCATAGGAAATGTGACACCATAATTTTTTGTACAGAATTCATGTATTTCGTCATTTGTTCCTGGTTCCTGCTGACCAAAGTTGTTTGCGGGAAAACCAACGATCACCAATTTATCCTTATACTTATTGTACAGTTTTTCGAGATCGGCATACTGGGGTGTATTGCCACATTTCGATGCGGTGTTAACGATCATGATTTTTTTGCCTTTGAAATCTGCAAAGTTGATCGTGCCGCCGGTAAGGCCGGGAGCTTTAAAATCATAAATGGAGGTTCCGGTAAGGGCTACTGAAAGTACCATAGCGAGCATTAAGGTTTTCATTTCAAAAATTTTTGGACATTAAAGTTAAGAATGTTAGGCCTGAAAACGGTCATTCTTTTTTCAAAGTTGCCTTTACTGTTTTTCATAACATCCGAGATCGGGTTGGTCAATCGGACGGGGATTGCCATCGAGGTCAATGTTTACGATTGTATTTACTCCTTTATTAGCAGCAGGCGAGTTTGCCTGTAAATGAAAGTTGTAATAATTTTTTGAAGTGGAAATAGTATCAAACAACGGAGTTTGGTTGTTGATGATTTGAGAAGAGGTTACCCCGGCAACAGATGAAGGATCGGTTTTTTGAATTTTCCATAAGTCGGAGTCAAAGTTTACACTCAAACTGCTTCCGTTATCTTTTGCTACTACGACTTCATCATCCACTGTTCCGTTTTCTCCCCAGAAAATACAATTTTGAAAGAGTGCTGTTAGAGGAGCTGTTTGAGCCACATTGTCCACAGTTATGTAGTTGCTGACAAGAAGTACAGGGTTTGTATGTAAAATGTAATTATTGGAGTAACTGGCGACGGTGCAGTGAACAAATTGGTAATCGCCACCCATTAATAAATATAAATTCTTCCCACAATTGCTCACGAGGCAGTTTGTTGCATACACACTTGAATTGAGGGTAACTATTCCTGCATCATAAGCATTATCAATGATGCATTCATTCAGTGCAACCTTTGGATTCAGGTTAACAGAAGGGTCTTGTGAAGCTATTGCCTGGTAAGCATTTTTTAAAACCGCATAATTTAAAATGTTATCCTTGCTGCTGCTGCTAAAAAAAATGCCTGGCCATGAAGCCGGAAAATCTTTATAAGGGTCATCAAGCCTGTCGCCGCGAAAATAAACACGATCAACAGAATCTTTTTGTCCGTTTACCTGTAGCGATCCATTAACCAGTATGGGTGCATTAGCGTGCACATAAATGCGGCAACCTTTTTCAAGAGTGAGAGTTTTGTCAGCGTCTATAGATAATGAATCAAGAATAACATAAGGAAGATCATTTATCCATGTCTCATTTGCGGAAACTTTTTTGCCCCGAAGAAAATGTGCATTCTGTCCCCAGGCCTCTAATTGAACCCAGCGGTCGGCGTCATTATAGTTTATTTTGATGCTGTCCTGAACTATAAAAGGCAGATTGCTTGTATTTTGATCAATGACGACAGATACAAAAACATAAATGCTGTCATTTGCTGCGATTTCAAGATCATTTACTTCCGGTCCTGTAAATCCGTCTACATTGATCTTATAAGTTGAGGCATTTCCTCCCATCAATTTTACTGATGAGATTTTTAATTTCTGGTCATTCTCATTAATGATCTTAAATGATTGCGTGATAGAACCTGAAGTAGTGAAGACAGTATCGTATTTAAGCGTATCGGCCGTAATAGTTACCAACGCATCAGAACTTGTAATAAAAGAATCTTTTTTACAGGCAAAGAAAAAAATCAAAAGGGATGAGATTATTAAGGCAGCTGCCGGTTTCATTGGAATCAAAAATAATAGAAGAAATCGGTATTACCGAGAAGCGAAGCAAAGAGTAGCGATGCTGAGTTTTGTATCGCCAGCCTTTAAAATTTCCTGTCCGCATGCCTCCAGGGTAGCACCTGTTGTTATTACATCGTCAACCAGCAAAACGTGTTTGTTTTTGATTTTTCCCGGATTTATCAATTCAAACTTTCCTTCCATATTTTGCCACCGTTCCACTCTTCCTTTTTTAGTCTGCGTTTCAGTATGCTGGGTACGAACAATAACATCCTTTAGAATTTCTTTATTCATTACTTCAGCAATGCCTTCACATAAAATAGTCGCCTGGTTATAACCTCTTCTTTTTTCTTTGGCTGGAAAAAGTGGAAGAGGGATAAGAGCATCCACTTCATTAAAGCGATCTGTTTGTTGCAAATCTTTGCCGATGAGCCTGCCCAACTGTCTTCCCAACTCTGTATTGCCTCTATACTTTATCTGGTGCATTAAATGCTGCATCAATGATTCCTTTGTGAAATAATATTGTGCCGTGGCATTTACTAAAGGTAGTCTTCCGCCGAAAATTTTTTCTACCGGGTTGTTTGTATAAAGGTGGAAGTTTGTTTCAGGCATCTGGGCAATACATTGCATGCACAACGTGTTTTCCCGGCTAATTATATCACTTCCACAGCCGCTGCAAACATGGGGAAATAAAAGATGGAGAAAAGATTCTTTAATTTCTTTCAGAGCGATCATATACTTCTTGTTTAGAACAAATATTTGTACACTTCCTCTACGCGGCCCATTGTAATTATTTCAATATTGAATTTTTGTTTTGCAAGACCTTTTTGATTGTATCGTGAAACAATGATTTTTTCAAAACCAAGTTTTTCAGCCTCGGCGATGCGCTGTTCAATTCGGTTGACAGCTCTTATTTCTCCACTTAATCCTATTTCACCGGCAAAACAAATATGATGTTGTATCGGAATATCTTCATAAGAGGAAAGCAAAGCACAAAGTACGGCGAGATCAATAGAAGGATCTTCTACCTTCAAACCTCCGGCTATATTTAAGAAAACATCTTTTATTCCGAAATGGAATCCACCTCTTTTTTCCAGCACAGCTAATAAAAGTTGAAGCCTTCTTAAATCAAAACCTGTTACTGTGCGTTGAGGAGTTCCATAAACTGATTGAGTAACTAAAGCCTGGACTTCGATAAGCAAAGGCCGGATGCCTTCCATAGTTGCCGCTATGGCAATTCCATTTAGTTGGTCTTCTTTTTGAGTAATTAATATTTCGCTGGGATTTGCAACGCCTTTCATTCCTGTATCTGTCATTTCATATATTCCTAACTCCGAAGTACTGCCGAAGCGATTTTTTAAAGTACGCAAAATCCGGTAGGCATAGTGGCGATCACCTTCAAATTGTAAAACCGTATCCACCATATGCTCAAGAATTTTTGGCCCGGCTATGGTTCCGTCTTTTGTAATATGGCCAATTAAAAAAACAGGCGTGTTTGTGTCTTTTGCGAATCGTTGAAATTCGGCTGCACTTTCTCTTATTTGAGAAACACTGCCGGGTGATGAATCTATAAATGGGGTTTGTAATGTTTGAACAGAATCAACAATAACAAGATCTGGCGTTAATTTTTTTATTTCCTGGAAAATTATTTGCGTGGAAGTTTCAGTGAGCAAATAAAAATTTTCACTACTAAGATTTAATCTTTCTGCACGCATTTTTATTTGTTGTTCACTTTCCTCGCCACTTATGTAGAGAACCGTAAGATTTTTTAATGCCAAACCAATTTGCAGAAATAGAGTTGATTTTCCAATACCGGGTTCACCGGCGATAAGCACAATACTCCCGGGAACGATTCCCCCTCCGAGCACCCTGTTAAGTTCAACATCCGGTGTTATCAGTCTTTGTTCTTCGTTAGCAGCAATTTCATGTAAGGCAATTATTCTGTTGATTCGTTTACTGTCGCCATTATTTTTCCAATTTATTTTTTTTGCATCTTCTTTTTGAATCAATTCTTCAACAAAAGTATTCCACTGTGCGCACGAAGGACATTGGCCCAACCATTTTACACTTTCATACCCACAGTTTTGGCAAAAAAAAGCCGTTTTAACTTTGCTCATTCAATAAAATTAAACTTTCCGTTTTGATCAGAAGGCTTAATAAATATTCTGCTAATGCGAAGGGAAAAATTGAAGCAAAAATTTTGATTTTCTTAAAAAGTAAAAAGGGCTGATCTTTCGATCAACCCTCTTACTTACTAACCCATTAAATTCTTGCACTAAGTTACAAATATGAGCCACATAACAAAATAAATTTTTGCTGCTGTGAATAACTTTTCGATCGTTTCCCCTTGGGAGACTTTTGAGTTTTTCTTCTGAATTTTTATCATTATTAAATTGATTTTCAAATATTTATACCCTGTCCGTTCTAAAATGTTAAACTGTTTGCTTTGCGAAAAAAACGACGAAGACAAAAAAAATCGCTGGTGATAAAAAGACTCATTTTGTTTTCCAAACCTGATTGAATTTTTGTGAAAAATGAGTTGGAAACTGGCTTGCATGGCTCGTTCGTACTCATTAAAATCTTGTCAGGTAAGACCACTTCCATACTGTTAGTTTTGCTGCTTTTTTGAAGATCATCGTTCTAATCCTTAATAGGTTTAAAAAGCAGATTTTCATCTTATTTAAGATGCTTTTGGAGCAACGGAATACGAGGTTGCGAAAAAGTTGAAAGAAGTTAATGAAAATGGGATTTATAATACAAAAACACTTGTGGAGCGGTTTCTGACCGATCGCTTTTTATCATTTAAACAAGAAGCGTTCAAAACCGAAGAGATATAATAAGGCTGCTATAATATGTTTATGCAAAAGCAAATATTTAAAGTTGCCAACAACGACGTTGGTAGTGGCCGCATTTGAATCCCGTCGTGAGTTTACCATCGTGTACATTATTAATAGTATCAGGGAAGTTTTTTTAGGTGTCGTTCATCCAAAAATTTTTTTTACAGATTTTTTGCGTGATTTTTTTAGTTAAATGGTCGTATATTTATGTCGTTGGTAAACTTTATTTACTAACGGTTAACTAAAAAAACTGCAACACATGAGAAAATTAAAACTGCTTTTAATGGCAGCTTTGATGCTGCCAGTGCATTTCTTAATTGCACAATCCAGAGAAATTACGGGAAAAGTTACAGATGAAAAGGGAAATCCTCTTATAGGAGCTACTGTAAATATAAAAGATACCCGTACGGGTACCAGCACTGCTCCGGATGGTTCTTTTAAAATTAATGCCGCTCCCTCTGCTGTTCTTCTTGTTACTTCTGTCGGTTATCAGTCAGAGGAAGTAACCGTAGGAAGCAAAACCAATTTAGTAATTTCCTTAAAGCCGGGCGACCAGAGTTTGGCAGAAGTGATAATATCAGGTGTAGCCGGGGCTACTACCCGTAAAAAAATGACGGTTTCTGTTACCAAATTGAATGCTAATGAAATCAATGCGGTTCCTCAGACATCTTTATCTTCTGCATTAACAGGCAAAGTTGCAGGGGTAAAAACTTCCAGTACGGGAGGATTGCCCGGGCAAGCATTGGATATTCAGCTTCGTGCTGACAATAACCTTAATGTTGGTTCAGGGCCATTGATCCTTGTTGACGGAGTTCAAATATCTGGTAGCCTGGCAGATATTAATTCTGATGACGTAGAATCTATTGAAGTAGTAAAAGGTGCTGCTGCTTCAGCTTTATATGGATCAAGAGCTGGTAATGGAGTGATTGCTGTAATAACAAAGAGGGGGAAGGGATCCGGGATAAGTGTTGTGGTTAGAAATGAGGTTGGTATTCAAGATCTGTCTCATACACTAAAAGTAGCGACGCATCATCCTTATACCCTCGCAGCAGATTGGGAAAATTATAAGGGTCAATACACTAAATATGCCGGAGTGACCTATCCTTCCAATTATAGCGGAACCGGGTTTGATCCCGGAATTTCCGGAAACCGCGCTGTGGATGCAGATCACTATATGGATAATCCCTATGGAATTACTCGTAATCCTCAAAAAGACGTTTTTGGCACAGGAGTTAACTACACCAATTTTGTGTCATTAAGCACAAAAAGCGAGAAGACTGCCGTCTATGCTTCTTTTGAAAATAATAACCAGCAAGGCGTTGTGGCACTTACTGACGGCTACAAAAGGCAAAACTTCAGGTTGAATTTGGATCAGCAGGTGGCTAAATGGTTAAAGATTAGCACTACGAATTTGCTTATAAACAGGTTGATCCAATACCCCGGGGGTAGTCCTTTTTATAATGTTGCCCGGTTGGAAACGGATATAAATTTAAAAGAAATAAATCCAGTTGACGGACAGCTTTATTACCCACGGATTGACCAATGGATTGGAGAAATCGTAAATCCATTATATACTTTGTGGAAACAAAAGATCAACGATAAGGACCGCAGGTGGTTGGCGAATTATACGGCCAATGTCAAATTCACAAATTGGGCAAATCTTGATCTTACCCATACTATTGAGATCGAGAATTACCGCAGCTCTACCATTAACCCAAAGGATACCTGGAAAGTTGGGGGCCCGGCTAATGTTAATAATGGTATGACATATACAGATGGTAGCTTATCAATGTCTTCCAGTGAAGACAATACTCAGAATACTCAACTTACTTTGAATATGGCTCACCGGTTCGGGCAGTTGAATGTCGCCGGTAAACTTTCTTACCTGTATGAGAACAATCATTATGAATCTTTTAATGTCGGTTCTTCGCAGTTCGTTGTAAATGGGATTGAGGCCTTCAACAACTTTACGTCAATTAATAACGCAGGCTCTTATATCTCTGAAGAAAGAGCCCAGAACTATTTTGCAATCGCCTCCCTGGATTATAAAGACAGGTATTTATTAGATGGAATGTTTCGTTATGATGGTTCTTCTTTATTTGGTTCGGATGCAAGATGGAATCCTTATTACCGTGTTTCGGGAGCATATCGTATCAGTCAGGATTTTACTATTCCCGGAATTGACGAATTGAAGATCAGGGCGGCACATGGCACTGCCGGTATTCGTCCGGGATTTGATTGGCAATATGAGGTTTACAGCCTGAGCAATGGTATTACCTCACCCAGTCAAAAAGGAAATACGTTACTTAAACCTTCCAAGACTACAGAAACGGAGATCGGCCTTGATGTCAACTTCCTGAAGAAGTTTACTTTTGAAGCTACCTACTCATTTTCGAATACAACTGACCAGTTCTTAAACGTTCCTTTGATACCTTTTCTGAATGATGGTTATAGTAGCCAATGGATGAATGCCGGTAATGTGAAGTCTAATACAATTGAGGCAACTTTGGGAGCCAACTGGGTGAAGCATAAGAATTTAATCTGGACTTCTAATATTGTATTTTCCCAGATCCGTCAGAAAGTAGGAGATCTTCCTATCCCTCCATATTATCTGGGTGCATTTTCGGGTGATGTAAATGTATTCTACATAACTGCCAATTCTACTTATGGCGCTATGTATGGATACAGGTTTGTTCGTACATTGGATGAAATGAGCCATCAGCTTGCTGCAGGTAAAACCATTTCCGATTATGAAGTCAATTCTGAGGGATATGTGATCGACAAAGGAACACAGGGAACTCCAACAGAACGTCCAATCAGGTACCGGGAAAATGGAGCTGACTGGTTTGGTAAGATCGGTGATGGTAATGCCAATTTTAACGTTGGTTTCTCTAATACTATTCAGTGGAAAGGATTTTCCCTGTATTTTCTTTTGGATTGGAAACAAGGCGGAGAAATTTATAATGCTAATAACCAGCGGATGGCATTTAACAATATGTATTATAAACAAGATATGTACAATACTCCTGCTGCGGAAAAGAAAGCCTACGACTACTGGACTGCCGGAACGTACGATGCCAATTTGCCAAATAAATATTGGGTTGAAGATGCAAGTTATTTAAAGGTACGTGAGTTCGCTCTTGGCTATACATTCAATAGTAAAGTGCTGGATAAAGCTTTTCAAGGTGTCGTTAAAGGTATTACTGCAAAAGTGGTGGGTAGGAACCTGCTGACATTTACAAATTACTCCGGTTATGACCCGGAAGTTGGAAGCATAAGGCAACCTTTAGATGGCATTGGTGCGAATCCGAACTACAGGAATATTGCATTTTCTTTGTCCGTTAATTTCTAAACGTCAAAAAACATGAATATGAAAAAAATAAATATTGCAATCTTTATAAGCCTCCTGGTTGGAGTTTTAACAGGTTGTAAAAAAGATTTACTGGATATACCTAATCAAAACGATCCGGATTTTGCCAAAGTACTTGCCAATGGAAATGATGTGAAACAACTTGCAGCAGGCTTGTTCAATAGTATTTATTATGGCGAGCATTCCTATTCCGGTGTTGAAATGATGCTGGCAGTGGCTTCAGACAATGTATCTTGTTCATGGGGTAATGCCGCCATGCGGGATATGTCATGGGAGCCGCGTGATCATGCCTGGGATAATACACCGGCTTACGGAAATGCAACTTACACAAAATATACTTTTGACAAAATGTATGCTGCCATTAATACTGCTTCAAACATCATGAAAGCATTGACAGGTGGGGTAAAGGTAGATAATGATGCGCAGGTAAAGGCTTTTGCAAAATTTGCACAGGGTGTTGCTTATGGTAACCTGGCATTGATTTTTGACAGGGCATTTGTAGTGGATGAAACGCAAACTGTAGAGGAAAAACTGGAAAGCGCTGTGGATTATAAACAAGTGGCAACTGCAGCTATTGGGTATCTTAACGATGCTATTAATTTCTGCTCCAGTAGTTTCACAATTCCAAGTAACTGGTTGGGAACCGCAACTGACCTTTCCAACGATGACCTGAAAGCATTGTGTAATACAATGGCAGCCAGAATACTTGCCTATTTACCCCGCAATCAAACAGATTTGGCGGCAGTAGACTGGGCACAGGTAAAAACTTTTGCTGATGCGGGTATCACATCAGACTTCAGCGTTATTGGAGATGCTTATACAAATTGGTATGATGAGGCTGGAGATTATCTTACATTTAATGGTTGGGGTGTTACTGATATGTACACGGTACATATGATGGCTACGGATCAGCCAGCACACTGGGATGATGATCCGAATTTCCCTTATCCACCTCCCGCCACGAATATTGTTGATAACAGGTTAAATACTGACTTTGAATATGTGTCTGCCAATTGGTTCCTGGTTGCAAGAGGTTATTATCATTTTTCTTCTTACCGGAATGGGAGATATGACGCACTATATGTAAATGATGTAGGAGCTAAACCTGAAGTAATGAAAGCTGAAAATGATATGTTGCGTGCTGAAGCGAGAGCTTATACCGGAGACCTGGCAGGCGCTGCTGCAATTATTAATAGCGGTACCAGGACAACGAGAGGTGGTATGACGAATGTAGCTGCTGACCTGACGGAGATCGTTGATGCCATACATCATGAAAGATTTGTTGAAATGTACACTACAGGTGTCGGATTACAGTTTTTTGAAATGAGAAAACTGAATTTATTGCAAAAGGGAACTCCTCTGCACCTGCCATTACCTTCCGGTACTCTACAAACCTTAAGGGCGCCTGAACCCTTTTATTCATTCGGTCATGTTGCAAATGCAGATGGAATCAACACATCCAATGCTGGCTGGAGATAAATTGTTTGGTTATTATTAAGACCGACATACAACGAGTATAAACATATAAGGCCGCTTGAATCCCAAGCGGCCTTTTTCTTATATTTTTATCTCTTCATCCTGCGTATCGAAAAACCGGAACTCCGTGAGATGGTAATTTGTGTTTGAAAGAATATTTATTTTCTGTTTGAATTTACTTCTCCATTGTGAAATTTTTTTCTTCCACATAAAACCTTTAGTGAGGTAAGCGTAAATGATAGGATTTACAACTAATGTAAGATTACTGTGTTTATGTGTGATAAGATAACTCAGGTTCTTTTCAATCTCATCTTCCAGCAAAAGTGTTGAAGAGATTTTTCCCGTTCCATTGCAACTCGGACAAACTTCCTGCGTATTGATGTTCATTTCCGGTTTCATACGCTGGCGGGTGATTTGCATTAACCCAAATTTCGATATCGGCAACACCGCATGCTTTGCTCTGTCAGGTCTCATGAACTCTTCCATTTTTTCCATAAGCTTTCGCTTATTTTCCGGAAGTTTCATATCAATAAAGTCAACAACAATTATTCCTCCTATATCACGCAGCCTGAGTTGCCGTGAAATTTCTTCCGCTGCCTCAAGATTTGTTTCCAAAGCATTTTGTTCCTGGTTATTGCCTACACTTTTGTATCCGCTGTTCACATCAATTACATGCAAAGCTTCTGTATGTTCAATAATCAGGTATGCACCACTATTGAGATTTACAGTTTTTCCAAAGGAAGCTTTTACTTGCTTGGTTATTCCAAAAGAATCAAAAATCGGAGCACCATTTTGGTAGAACGAAATGATATCCGATTTTTCCGGAGCTATGCGTTGTATATAAGTTCTCGCATCGTTAAAAATATTGCGGTCGTTGACAACAATTTTATTAAAGTCTTCATTCAAAAGATCGCGGAGAATACTTGTTGTCTTAGTTTGTTCACTTAATATTTTGCTGGGAGCTACAGCTCCTTTTAAATTTTGCTGAATAGTCTTCCACATTTCAGTAAGCATCGAAAGATCTTCATGCAATTCAGCTGTATTCTTTCCTTCAGCGGCCGTACGAACAATAACGCCGAAATTTTTTGGCTTAATGGCTTCTACTATTTTTTGCAATCTTTTCCTTTCTTCTGAAGAATGGATTTTTCGTGATACGGCAACGATATTATTGAACGGTGTGATGACTACAAATCGCCCTGGCAATGAAATCTCGCAACTTAATCTGGGTCCTTTGGCGGCAATAGGCTCTTTTAGAATCTGCACAAGAATGTTGGGCTTGCCTCCCAATACTTCATTAATCTTCCCTGTTTTGATGATTTCGGCTTCGTTTTCAAATCTTGAGAAGTCAAGACCCTCCGGCGATTTATCGTTGATGGTCATTTGAGTAAACTTCAATAAAGACCTTGCGTAAGGACTTAGGTCGGTATAGTGAAGAAAGGCATCTTTTTCAAAACCTACATCTACAAACGCTGCATTTAAACCGGGAATTAATTTTTTTACTTTACCAAGGTAAAGGTCGCCTACGGCAAAGCGGGCATCACTTTTTTCGCTATGTAATTCTACCAGCTTTTTATCTTCCAGTAAAGCTATTTCCACACCCTGGGGAATAGCATTAATAATTAGTTCTTTGTTCACATTAGAACATCTTTAATAAATAATTGAAACTTTCAATAACACTGATTGATTCTAAAACTGTACTCTATGCAGACTAGACCGGTAGGATATGGTTGAAGCAAATTGTGGGTGTGGGTGCAATAGTACGTTATCAATCAATTAAAGGATATACAGGATCAATTCCTGTATATCCTTTCAAAGAGTTATTTATTTCTCTTCTTATGACGATTTTTTCTTAATCTTTTTTTACGCTTGTGCGTTGCTATTTTATGACGTTTTCTCTTTTTACCACAAGGCATAATCTCAATAATTTTTGTTTTAATTTTAAATAAGGTTATTAAATATTTTTCGTTTGGGTTTATTTTTTTAATTCATCAATCCTTTTTTGCACTTCAGCCCGTATTTCATCATTTTTAATCAAATCAAGGCTTTTCTGGTACCAGTTTATGGCGGATGTTTTTTCATCCTTTTTCTCATGTGCCTCTGCCAGCATTAAAGCAGCTTCCAATTTTGTATTCAGTTTTTTGCCTGAAAGCCTGTAGACTGTTTCAAAACGGCTTGATCGCTTTATCATACTGCCCCGAAAGCATAGAGCCTTGCCCCAGCACTTCCTGGGCAAATATGTTTGTACTGTCTTTTTGTGCTACAGACAATACTTTTATGATTCCCTCCATTGGCGTGGCGCTAATGCCGCCAAAAATATAGCAAGCCCCCAGTCCCACCGTTGAGGAATCATTATCAGGACTGATTTTCAAAGATCTTTCAAACAGGTCTTTTGCTTGTAATGTCTTCCATGTTCTTAAGGCAGGATCATTTTCTCCACGCAGGTTTTGCAAAAACAGGTGGGCGGCAAAGGTGAGGCTTTTTTCTGAATTTTCCAATCTTGCTGATTCTGCTTCATACCAGGCATATGGCTCGAAAAGTTGGACAGTGTCTGCCCAGAAATGTGCCAACTGATGATAAACTTTTAATTGCTGATCTTTAACATCACCCCTTACGACTAAATGCTCGAGCGAATTTAATCTTACAACCTGGTCGGGCGATAATCTTCTTTTTGCCTGGGCAAGGATAGAATCTGTGGTAATGCCATTATCAGCAATTTCAGGCTGGATGGAAACACTATTTGTTTTAACGGGAACAGTTCTGCCAAATACATAAAGAACGGTGACTAAAATGACAGCAATTGCTAATGTAATCCACTGAGGTCTTTTCACTTTTAAGAATATTACAAAACCAAATCTTTGGGCCGGTGCAAGTTAATTCAAAGAAACGGCCGAACGAAAACTATAATCTTAATCTGTTGTAAAAACAAACATGACCCTGTAGGATTGCAAAGAGAAACTAACTTTCCAAAGAAAGAGTTGTATTTCTACATTTCGTCCTCCGGCTCGGGTTCTGCAGGTTTAATAACTGTGTTCGGGCTTAGCTTTTTTACCTCAGCCACAAATTCTTTAGCAGGCTTAAATGCAGGAATGAAATGTTCGGGAATATGAACAGCTATATTCTTTTTTATATTACGTCCGATTTTAGCAGCTCGTTTCTTCGTAATGAAGCTGCCGAATCCCCGGATGTAAATGTTTTCACCTTTAGCCAAAGATTCTTTTACTTCTTTAAACATGGTTTCGAGTGTAACTAAAACATCTACCTTGGGTATTCCGGTCTTCTCGGAGATCTGGTTAACCAGGTCGGCTTTTCTCATATTTGGTTGGTTTTGATCAACAATTTATGATAAAATTCAATGACAGTCAATAGAATAGGTAGAAAAATTTTTCTGATTAAATTCGGGAGCCCTGTTTTTTAGTATTAATATGATGTAAAACCTTAATAAAAAGTGACATTAAAAAGAAGGCCGATTTTAAATTTTTCGACGATTTTGTTGAAATGGAATAAAGAAAATAATAAGAGGCAGATGCCGTGGAAAGGCGAAAAAGATCCTTACAAGGTTTGGTTAAGCGAAATCATTTTGCAACAGACAAGAGTGGAACAAGGATTAAATTATTATAAAAAATTCATTTCTGCTTTTCCAGATATTCGCCGACTTGCAAATGCGGCTGAAGGTAAAATTTATAAGTTGTGGGAAGGGCTAGGTTATTACAGTCGGTGTATCAATCTTATTGAAACAGCCCAATATATTTCCCACAACTTAAATGGGAATTTTCCTAACAAATATGAAGAGATAAGAAAGTTAAAAGGCGTTGGTCCTTATACTGCGGCTGCCATTGCATCCTTTGCGTTCAATAAACCTTATGCTGTTGTGGATGGTAATGTCTTTCGGGTATTGTCACGAATCTATGGGATAGATAAACCTATTGATTCCACAGAAGGAAAAAAAATCTTTGCTCACCTTGCCCATGAATTGTTGGATAAAAAAAGCCCCGGTTTATATAACCAGGCTATCATGGATTTTGGAGCTACTGTTTGCAAACCGACACCCGTCTGTCAACAATGCCCTTTCAATAAAAATTGTAAAGCTTTTTTGAATAACCGGGTCCTTTCTTTTCCGGTAAAAGCCAAAAAAGCTGTTGTACAAAAAAGAGGGTTCAATTATATAATCATTGAGTGCAGGGGAAAGATTGCCATCGGGCAACGAAATGAAAAAGACATTTGGCGCAATCTAACCGAATTTTTATTGGTTGAATCGGATTCAGAAGTAGATGAAGCAGGTTTGTTGAAAGAGTTAAAAAGGATGCCCTGGTTAAAAAAAATAAAGTTTGAAATTAAATCGATCTCTCCAAAATTCAGTCAGCGTCTTTCGCATCAGCTCATTGAAGGAAGGTTTATACATATTAAACTTCAGCAAAGACCCGTATTGAATAAGTTGTCCTGGGTAAAAAAGGACGACATAAAAAAATACCCTTTTCCCAAATTTATCAATCAATATCTTTTAAAACCAATATGAACAAATCAAAATGACTTGTAAAAAAATTTATATTTCCATCTAAAAAATTTAATTTTAGAGAGCATTAGCCCTTAAGATGAATTTTTAACCGAAAAAGACAATCGTATGAGAGGCGTAAATAGAGTAATGCTCATTGGCAACCTGGGGAAAGATCCTGATGTACAATTCCTGGAAGGAAACATTGGAGTAGCAAAATTCCCGCTGGCTACTACAGAAACTTTCAAAGATCGTTCGGGTAAATTGGTTTCTCAAACTGAATGGCACACAGTGGTTCTATGGCGGGGTTTGGCGGAACTGGCTCAAAAATATCTGCACAAAGGAAGTCTCGTTTACATAGAGGGTCGCTTGCGCACAAGAAGCTGGGAAGACAAAGAAGGCAATCGCAAATTTGCCACAGAAGTAGTAGGTGACAACCTCATAATGCTCGATAAAAGAACTGACGGAAGTTCTACAATACCTGCTGATCATAGCAATATAGAAGGAACGAGTAATACTGATGTGCCGCCAGAAAGCGGTGGCGACTTACCTTTTTAAACAACAAGTTTTAATTTATAAATTTGTGAAAACTTATTAGCAGGCAGGCCCTATGACCTGCCTTTATGATTATATTATTCATTTAAACAACATCCCTTGGATAGCCCCTCGGCCATTTCTTATTTTTCAGATCAATTCTCTTTTACATTGCTGGCAGTTACACCGCAGGGAACTACTTTTTTAGTCATTGCATTATTGGCTTTATTGTTATTAAGTTTTGTGGTGTCCGGCGCAGAGGTAGCTTTGTTTTCCCTAAACAGCAAGGATGTAAATATGCTAAAAACAAAACAGCATGCTGCTGCGAAGCGCATTACTGATTTGCTGGAAGAGCCAAAGGAAGTGTATACGTCTTTACTTATTGCCGGCACCTTCATGAATATATGCATTATTGTAATGGCAAATTTTCTCATCAATCAATATTTTCCATATGGTAAAATAAAATGGATAGGCAGTGAAATTGATTTTGTGATTGAAGTGATCATTCGCGTTATTATTATTGCTTTTATTATTGTTTTTTTTGGAAAAGTTTTGCCAAAAGTATGGGCCACCCAAAACAATCTTCGGTTTGCATATGGCTCAGTTTTCATTATTGAAGTATTACATTTATTGCTCAGGCGGATTAGCAGGTGGATGGTTTCAGTAGCAGATGGAATTGGCCGGCAATTGGGAGCAAATCGTATTCAAACTTCAGGAATACAGGAGTTAGAAAAGTCTGATGAAATGTCGGCGGAAGAAAAAAATATTCTTCTGGGCATTGAAAAGTTCGGTAACATCTCCGTAAAACAAATCATGCGATCAAGACTTGATGTAAGTGGAATTGATTATAACATTTCTTTTATCGAGCTTGTAAAAAGAATTGAAGAGCTTCACTACTCAAGATTACCGGTGTATAAAAATAACCTTGATGAAATTGTTGGTGTGATTAATACGAAAGACCTCGTTCCGCATCTCGACCAATCACCGGATTTTAATTGGCGTCATTTGATTCGTCAGCCATTCTTTGTTCCCGAATCAAAGTTGATCGAAGACCTTCTCAAGGATTTTCAAACCAAGCACATCCATTTCGCTATTGTGGTGGATGAATTTGGAGGAACAAGCGGTATTGTTACTCTTGAAGATGTATTAGAAGAAATTATCGGGGATATAAGAGACGAATTTGACGAGGAAGAAACCGGAAACCGGAAATTGGATGAACTGAACTATGTATTCGTAGGGAAGACCATGATTCACGATATGTGCCGTGTTATGAAATTGCCACAGGATACTTTTGACAGGATAAGAGGCGATAGTGAATCCCTTGGCGGGCTGGTGCTGGAATTAGCCGGAGAGTTTCCGAAAAAAAATGATGTAATAAATTGCGGAGATTTTGATTTTACAGTTTTGGAAGTTGATAAGAACCGAATCTTGCTTGTTAAAATTACTATTAAGAGTCAAAAGGAAGAAAAGTGAAACACTTACCCCTGATGAGGATATTCCTTGTTTTTTGTGTGGCCTTGTTGTTAGCCTGCAACACTGATTATACAGTTGGTAAAAAGCGTGGTTATTTTAAAATTGATTTCCCTGCTAAAACGTATCAGAGATTTGACCAACCCGGTTATCCTTACACATTTGATTATCCCGTTTACGCTAATATTGTCAAGGACACAACTTTTTTTGATAGTAAACCAGAAAACCCATGGTGGATCAACATAGATTTTCCTCAATTTTTTGCAAGGGTTTATATAAGCTATAAGGAAGTTGGAAAAAATAAATTTGATTCCCTTGTAAACGATGCCTTTCAGCTTTCATACAAACAACATACTTACAAAGCATCTGCCATAGAGGATTCTATGATGGTTACGCCTAATAATATTCATGGTGTGTATTTTACTTTGGCGGGAAACACCGCTACGGCCAATCAGTTTTTTCTTACCGATTCCGTAAAACATTTTTTAAGAGGTGCGTTATATTTCTCCGCCACGCCTAATGAAGATTCGATCAGTGTAGTGAATGATTTTTTGAAAAAAGATCTTTTTCACCTTATTAATACACTAAAGTGGAGATAGGTATTTTATTTTTCGCTCAACCTTGTTTCCTGCTTTTCAACATTCCATCCTGAAGTTACAAGTGCTGGTTGTTTTCCATTCAATTTAGCTATGGGACAACTTACGGTCACTGTTGTACTTTCATTTGGGGTTAACGAAAAATAATTATTGCTCCAGAAGCAAGGCATTATCTCTTCATCATTCAGTACTAATTGCGGATTGATGAAGAATGCCAGCTGATCCGATGGATTGGTAAATTGAAAGGTGTATTTATAATTTGTTTTTTCTTTTACAGCACTGATCAGCTTTGACTTGATCTTTGCCTGTTTCATTTGCGTCAATGAATTATAGTCATGCTTTGGCTGCATCCAATACACATTTTGTGAAATATTTTTTCCACTTTCATTCATCAAATCTAAGATCACAAAAACAACACCATCAGTTTTTGAAAGTACGGAAGAAAGAGGCAATATTTCTTTGACATCGGTTGTGCCAATATTTAATTTGGCAGATTGATGGTATAATGACTTACCATTTATATCGAGCACCTGTGCGTGAACTGTAAGATTAGGTTGTGATTTGTAACTACGATTAACTACAGCTATCATTGAATCATCAAGATTCAACTGCACATGCACCGGCTCACAGGCCCTTTGCATAAAATAATAACCGGCATTCGGTTCAAGATACCAGTCGTATATCTGCCAAACTACACTTGGAAAAGCAGCATTTAATTTCCATAACATCACACCGCCTGTTTCATTTAGTTTATGCCCCGCTGCTTCAAAAATTCCCCGATAGCCGTTTGCATTTACCAATTGCATTTTATCGCAAAAATCTTTTATGCTTGTTGGCGCACCATAGCGGTCCTTCATCGCTTTGTAATATGTTTCATAATGACCGTTGCCTGTGCATGCATCATGGTATCCCCACGTATCATTCAACGGGTAAGGCAATGAACTATCTGGAACGAGATTGGAAATAATTTTTGGGAGTGAAGAATAAGGTGGTTGAGATGGAATACCTGTTTCATCTTTGAATACCCAATCCCTTCCCTTGTCGGCCCGTTCATAATATTGGGCTGCATCCTGCCAGGAATAGGGCCCACCACTATACACACCGGAAGCTTTATCATCTGGCCACGAACCTTTCCATCCTTCAGGCAACTTTGCAAATCCGGACGAACTCGGAATAAATGGCCTTGTTCCATCCAATGCGGCTACATTATCACGCATGGCATTGTATAATTCTTCGCGGGCATGGCCTTCATTTCCCCCTGTCCATAAAAGAAGACTTGCATGATTTCTTATTCGTAAAATAGTGCTGATAATATTTTTTATATAAATATCACCACGCGGCGGATAATCTTTTGAGCCTTTGAATTCTCCATGTGTATCACCTGTTATCCAGAAGTCCTGCCATACCATTAAACCATACCGATCGGCTATTTCATAAAAATCATCTGTTTCAGCAAGTCCGCCTCCCCATATGCGTACAAGATTAACATTAGCATTTCTGCACAAATGCAATTCATAATCGTTTCGCAGTGAATCGCGGTTAAGCATCATATCAGGAACCCACGCTCCACCCACAAGATGAACACGTCTTCCATTTACATAAAAATCTCTCCGCACCCAACCATCTACTGTTCGTTGTTTTTGAACTGACTGTTCTTATTCCAAATAAAAAAGAAGTATCATCAGAAATTTCGTTTCCATTTATATATTGAATGCGGATGCGATACAGGTCAGGATTGCCATAATTATTGGGCCACCATAAATGTGGTTTGTTAATCAGCAATTGTTTAATGTTATCAGAAGTAAGATTTAGTTCTTTTAATTCATTTGCAGAAAGAGAAATATTTTGTTCAATTGTGAATGAGTTACCGGAAAATGTTTCAGGCGAAATGACAATTTTCAGTTTGCCGTTGTTGTTTGCTTCACTATTGTTTTTTAATGAAAGGTTTAATGAGATCTTCGCAACATTTGTATCAGGTAAGTTTGGCAATTCAGTTATGATATGTGGCTGCTGAATAACAACATGTCCTGATGTACGTAAATAAACAGGTTGCCAGATGCCGATATTTCTGTCATGCACTTCAGGTATCCAATCCCAACCGACCGAACAAAGCATAGTCACATTTTTACCGATATCACCCGTGTTGCCGCCATTAGCATAAAAATCACCCAATGCTTTCAACTGCGGAGGAGCTGGCAAACCGGGGAAATCAAGAGGATAAATTTTTACTGCAAGAGCATTAGTTCCGCCTGCGTTAATAATATTGCTTACATCAAGGTTGTACTCTGCAAACATTCCCGCCATTTGTGATGAATCTGCTACTTGTTTTCCATTGAGCCATACATCAGCCCTGTAATTAATTCCTTTAAAAATGAGTTGAAAAAATCTTCCTTTATCTGTGGAAGGCACGTTAAATGTGTGCGATACCAGTAAGGTTTTTTCCAGGGATTGGGTTCATTTGGTAAATAACTGTATTGTTCTAAATTATATTGGTGATTGAATGAATCAGATGCATCAGGTATGAGCATATTATTCATTCCGATGTATGGATCAGGATAAACTTTATTAGCTACAAGACCTGTAAGAACGGTACAAGGAACCTTTACCGGGAACCAATAATTTTTTGAATTGTATTGTGAGGTTGAAATTGTCGCTCCGTCCTCAGTTATTACAGCCGAGGATTGCATATCAAAATCTTTAAGCTGAATTTGTTTAACAAGGTTTTGAGAAAACCCTATAGAATATATAAGACATGCAATAAGTAAAGAGCAAAATTTTTTCATACAGCTTACCTTTAGTAAATAAATATAAACAGACATTTTGTAAACTTTGGTGATATGTATAAACAAAGGTTCTTTTATTTGTGGCTATTGCTGCCTGCATTATTATTTTTTGACCAGTTTGCTTTTTCACAAACATTTCTCATTCAGAATATTCAGTCCCGTAAAAGTGTTAACCTTGACGGTCACTGGCATTACATTGTAGATCCCTTCGAAACAGGCTTTCGCGGTTTCCAGGGAGCAAGAGCAGATGAGAATAATAAGCTCGGCGGTTTTTTTGAAAACAGGCAACAACAATCAAAATCAGAATTAGTAGAGTATAATTTTGATAAGTCTCCTACGCTAAATGTTCCCGGTGACTGGAATTCGCAATCAGATCAGTTATTGTATTATGAAGGAACGATCTGGTATGAGCGGAACTTTAGTTTTCATCCGCAGCCAAACAAAAGATATTTCCTGAGATTTAATGCGATTAACTATGAAGCCTATGTTGCACTCAACGATAAAAAACTCGGTGTTCATGCGGGTGGTTTTACGCCATTTGATTTTGAAATAACCGGGCTGCTTGAATGACGGAGATAATTTTATCGTTGTCAAAGTAAATAATTCACGTAAAAAAGAAAATGTACCTACAGATAATTTTGATTGGTGGAATTATGGAGGCATTACAAGAGATGTTTCTTTGATCGAAGAGCCACAAACTTTTATTAAAGATTATAAGATTCAACTTGCAAAAGGCGATTTGAAAAAGATTGAAGGATATGTGCAACTGGATGGCAAGGATCTTTCGCAACATATTAATATAAATGTTCCGGAAGCTGGATTACAAACAACAATAACTGCAGATGCAAGCGGGAAGGCCACATTCAGTATTCCTGTGAAAAATTTAAGTTATTGGTCGCCGGAAAATCCCAGGTTATATAAAGTTCATATTACTTCAAACACAGATACTGTTAATGATGCAATTGGTTTCCGGACGATAGAAGCAAAAGGAACTAATATTTTGCTTAACGGCAAGCCGGTTTTTCTAAGAGGGATTGCTTTGCATGATGAAGATCCATTTATCCCCGGCAGGCCGAGGGACATCAGCGATTGCAGGATGTTGTTGAACTGGGCAAAAGAACTCAACTGCAATTTTATAAGGCTTGCTCACTATCCCCATAATGAAGAAGAATCTCATTTGGCGGATTCAATGGGTTTATTATTGTGGGAAGAAGTGCCTGTTTACTGGACGATTGACTGGACAAATGATTCGACGTTACATAATGCGCAACATCAAATCACTGATTTAGTTCAACGTGATAAAAACAGGGCGAGTGTAATCATTTGGTCTATCGGTAATGAAACCCCCAATATACCGGAGCGTGAAAAATTTATGGAGGCAATGGCAGACACTGCCCATATCTTAGATAAAACAAGGCTGATTTCTGCAGCCTTACTTACAAACGCAAAAGGTAATACAGTGAACGTTGATGATCCCCTGGGTAAGAAATTGGATGTAGTGAGTTTCAACGAGTATTATGGATGGTACAGCGGTGGCCTGCCTTGGGAGATAAACAAGTTTAACTTCAATGTAGCGTATGACAAGCCTGTTGTGATAAGCGAATTAGGGGCCGGTGCTTTGGCTGGTTTTCATGCTGATTCTTCAACACGTTTTAGTGAAGAGTACCAGGAAAGTTTTTATAAAAATCAAATGCAATTGATAGGCAAGGTTCCGAATTTAAAAGGTATGACTCCGTGGATACTCGTTGATTTCAGATCGCCTAAAAGAATGAGTCCCGATTATCAGAATGGCTGGAACCGGAAAGGATTGATCTCAGAAACGGGAAAAAAGAAAAAGGCATTTTTTGTGCTCAAGAGTTTTTACGATGACCTGCAAAAGAAATGGCAGTGAAGAAGCTACCTTCCCTGAATTAAACACCTAAATTTGCACTGAAAAATTTTTCGTGTGATTGTAATCGATAATGTTTTGGTGAGTGATGAAATTGTAGAAAAGCAATTTGTCTGTGACCTTGCAAAATGTAAAGGGGGTTGTTGCGAAGACGGTGATGCAGGCGCCCCTCTTGATGAAGACGAGCTTGATAAAATTCTCGAACTATACGGAACTGTAAAATCCTATCTTTCCTCCGCATCTGTTGCCGAAATCGAAAAAAAGGGAAAATATGTTTATCACAAAGAGTTCGGGTGGGTTACACCAACGCTTGGAAATGATTCAGAAATTTGTGTATACGGCATTCGTGGCAAGGACGGCATCATCAAATGTGCATTTGAACAGGCTTATATCGATGGAAAAACCGATTGGAAAAAACCGGTGAGTTGTCATCTCTTTCCCATTATTGCTAATAAAGGAAAAAACGGAGATCATGACAAGATGAATTATGAACCGAGGCAAAGACTTTGCAACCCGGCGTGTGCGCTTGGCAAAAGTTTAAAAATTCCGACTTATGAATTTTTAAAAGAAGCACTGATCAGGAAATATGGCCAGGAATTTTATGAAGCACTTGATACCATTGGAAAAAAGAAACAAAGAAAAGGTAACCGTAAGTAAAATATAGTCTGTGAATAAGAACGCTTCAGATTTTATTGAAAAAAGTGTTGAGAAGTCAACGGACAGAAGTCATCGCCAAAAGATCAATTTTAATATTGGAAGATATAATGCTGTGGTGCCTTTGGGTAAAGAACAGTTTGACGATGTAAATCTTGTAAGGGAGCGGGCAAAGAATATCAAATGGAAGGCAATTGAATCGCTGGATACACAATTGGAAAAATTTGAAGCAGCTATCACAGCACGTGGAGCAAAAGTGATTTGGGCAGAAACAGCTGAGGAAGCTTCAGAAGAGATTTTAAAGATCTGCAAGGAAAAAAATTGCAAAACTCTTGTCAAGAGTAAGAGCATGGTCACTGAAGAAATTCATTTAAATCATTTCCTCAAAGAAAACAACATTGAAAGCGTAGAAACAGATCTGGGTGAATATATCCAGCAATTGGACGGTGAGCCACCTTACCACATTGTAACTCCCGCTATGCACAAGAGTAAAGAAGATGTGGCTAAGCTATTTGCCGAAAAGCTGGGAACAGACCCAAATCTTACGCCGGAACAATTAACGCTCGTTGCACGAAAAACTCTTCGTGAAAAATATACACAGGCAGAAGTAGGAATTACAGGCGCCAATTTCATTATTGCTGATATCGGGGGTATTGCGGTTACGGAAAATGAAGGCAATGCAAGATTGAGTTGCGCCTGGCCGAAAACACACATTGTTGTGGCGGGCATTGAAAAGGTAATTCCTTCACTCACCGATCTCGGATTGTTCTGGCCATTACTTGCCACTTATGGCACCGGGCAAAAAATAACTGTTTATAATACGATTGTAACCGGGCCAAGACGGGAAAATGAAACAGATGGTCCTGATGATATGTATGTGGTATTGTTGGATAATGGTCGAACCAATCTATTGGCGAATGAAAAGACAAGAGAGAGTTTGTATTGTATCAGGTGTGGCGCTTGTTTGAATGCGTGTCCTGTTTATAAAAATATTGGTGGTCATACGTATTCTACGACGTATAGCGGGCCGATCGGTTCAGTGATCACTCCTCATCTGAAAGAAATGAAAGAGTGGAAGCATTTGAGTTATGCTTCTTCACTTTGCGGAAACTGCACGCAGGTGTGTGCCGTTAAAATTAATCTTCATGAATTGTTGCTCGAAAATCGTAATGAATCTGTTCAGGAAGGCGACAGCGGGTTTACCGAAAAGATGACCTGGAAAATGTGGAGACAGGTAATGCTTCACCGCAGATTTTTGAACATGGGAGGCGGTAAAATAAAGAACTGGGTGATAAATAAATTTCCTAATGCATGGACAAAACACAGAGGCAGCCTGGACTTTCCTCCAAAATCATTTAACCAGATGTGGCGGGAGAAATATGGAAACAGGTAATATCTTCACTTCGTGATTATCTTTTCAAATACTATTACTCCAAGACTTCGTTACATTTCAGATTTTATCGGCAAAGAGATCATCGGAAAACCTTTTGACATCACTGCGGATGAGCAAACCTTTCGCCAATACGATGGACCAAGAATAAATTACAGTAAAACAAAAATTTCAGATTCCGAATTGGCTATTCAAAACTCGGAATTGCTTTTTGAAAATAAAATAAACGAACAGGCGATTGAATGTTTTGAAATAAATGGTTATAAAGCGTTCTTTAAAACCGACGGTGATTTTCCTTTCGACATTTTTGCTGCCTGCTTTTATTTATTGAGCCGTTACGAAGAATATCTGCCACACAAAAAAGATATATATGGGCGGTATGCTCACGAAAACTCTTTGGCTTTTACGGGAAATTTTTTGCAATTGCCGTTAGTTAATATCTGGATCGAAGATTTTAAAAATGCACTTCGGAATAAATTCACTGAACTCATCGCTCGCAACTCATCATTTACTTTTATTCCGACGTACGATATAGATGAAGCTTACGCTTATAAACATAAACAATGGTGGAGAACAATGGGCGGAGTAGTAAAATCGGCGGTCGGTGGTGAATGGTCAATGGCGAATGAAAGAATTTCAGTTTTATCTGGAAGGAAAAAAGATCCCTACGATGCTTTTGAATGGGTGGATAAACTGAATAAACAATTTGATCTTAAACCGGTTTATTTTTTTCTTGTCGCCGGTAAAACAGCAGGGTATGATAAAAATATTTCTCCCTCAAAAAAATCAATGCAGGAACTGATCAGTCATCACAGCGATCTTTATTCGATCGGTATCCATCCTTCGTGGCAAAGCGGCGATGACACGGAAAAATTAAAAACTGAAATCTTAAGACTTGGTCATATCAGCGGCAAACAAATACATTCTTCACGTCAGCATTACATACGATTTACCCTTCCCCAAACTTACAGGCAGTTGATTGATTTGGGAATCGAATCTGATTTTTCAATGGGATATGGAAGTATAAATGGTTTTCGTGCGTCTGTCGCTACACCATTTTATTGGTACGATCTTGAAAAGGAAGATCAAACCAAGTTATTGGTTTATCCTTTTTGTTTTATGGAGGCTAATTCTTTTTATGAACAAAAATTTTCTACTGAGCAGGCGTTTGAAGAGCTAAAGCATTATTACGATATTGTAAAGTCTGTGAATGGAACGTTGACCATTATCTGGCACAACAATTTTTTAGGCACAGCCAAAATGTTTACAGGGTGGCGGGAAATATATAAGCAATTTATTTCGCTGGTCAAAACTTAGATCACTTCTGCTTCGGGTATTTCAGGCACTTTTGTTCTATAAGCTCTATTTACGAGATAGACTCCGAATAGAGCCACCGCTCCGCCGATTGCAATGAACACCGTTAATTTTTCAGAGAAGATCAGCCATCCTAATAAAACAGCTACAACAGGATTTACATACGCATACAAAGAAGTTTGTTCCGCAGAAAGATTTTGCAAGGCATACAAATAAGCAATAAAGGAAGTGATGGAACCGAAAATAACCAGGTAAGCCATAGCCGCCCACGATTGCCATGGAATGGAAGTTATTGGAATGGCATGGTGTGTAACATTTGTAATGATGATGAGAAGGGACCCTGAGATCAGCATTTGCAGGCCAAGGCTGAAATAGGGATTAAAATTTACCGCTTGTTTTTTTGTATACAAAGAACCAAAGGTCCATGCCCATGTAGCAATGATAGAAAGTATAATACCTAAACGAAAACCACTGTTTAAAAAATCATGCAAGTGTTCGTAGAAGATGATACAAACGCCACCAAAGCCGATCACAAAGCCAACCGAAGCCTGCAATGAGATTTTTGATTTTGATGTGAACAAACTTATTACTACGAGCCATAAAGGAAAGATGGCTGCGATGATCGCTGCAAGTCCTGCAGAAATATATTCAATGCCCCATGTGTTTAAACCATTGCTCAATAAAAAATTCAAGAAGCTTAAGACGACAATGGTCAACCATTCTTTGCCCTTAGGAAAACGGGCACCTTTTACCAGGAAAAAAATTACATAGCAAGACCCGCCAATGAATTGTCGTACGCCGGCGAGTTGTAATGCCGGCATATGTTTTACTCCTTGCTTTGACGCAAGCCAAGTAGTGCCCCAGAAAAAACAAACCAGCGATAAAGCAAATATTGCTTTTGCTCTTGTTCCTTTTTTCCTGATCGTTAGCGGGTTTAAAACAGAAAGTTGTTTTAGGGAATCACCTGTCTGTAACAAGGTTTTATTTATATCGAAGAGAGGCATTTTTTAATTCTTACTTAATGTTTGAAATGCCTCATTCCTGTCATTACCATTACCAGGTTATTTTGCTTGCAGTAGTCAATTGAATCCTTATCACGAATGGATCCACCCGGTTGAATAAAAGCCACAATACCTGCTTCATGTCCCAGTTTCACACAATCATTAAAGGGAAAGAAAGCATCACTTGCCATAACGGCTCCGTGAAGATCAAAATTAAATTGTCTTGCTTTTTCAATAGATTGCCTTGCGGCATCTACGCGGCTGGTTTGGCCGCAGCCTTTGCCAAGAAGCTGTTTATTTTTTACAAGAGCAATGGCATTACTTTTTAAATGCTTGCAAACAAGATTGGCAAAAATCAGATCTTCTTTCTCTGCTTGTGTAGATTCTCTGCCACCTTCTTCCTTCCATTCTTTATAATTGCCTTCATCCATCGTTTGTATCAATTCGCCATTCAAAAGTGAACGATGCATTTCCATTATGACATCTGCGAAAACCATATTTTCCATTTTTGGTTTTACCTGCAGCAGTATCCTGTTTTTCTTTGACTGTAAAATATTCAACGCTTCTTTTTCAAATACCGGTGCGATCAATACTTCAAAAAATATTTCATTGATAGCTGTGGCTGTTTCTTTATCTATCAGGCTATTTGTGATCAGCACTCCGCCAAATGCGCTTTCAGGATCCCCGGCGAGAGCATCTTTCCATGCTTCGGCTGTAGTGGTCCTCGATGCGATGCCGCAAACATTGGTATGCTTAATTACGACAAATGTGCGAAGCGAATTTGTATCTTCTACGGGAAACTCGCGGATCAACTGAATAGCAGAATCAATATCTACAAGATTATTGTAAGAAATTTCTTTACCATGAAGCTGTTCAAAAATATCTTCAAGATTTCCCCTGAATGATGCCTGTTGATGAGGGTTTTCGCCGTAGCGCAAAGATTTTACCTGTTCGTTTCCGGCATCATTAGTTTTTGTTCCGCTGAAATAATCACTGATTGCAATATCATATTGTTTCACCACATCAAATGCAATGGCGGCAAATTTTTTTCTTTGCTCCAGGCTTACTTTCCCTTTTTGTTCCTTTAATATTTTTTCAAGCGAACCATAATCGGACCTTGAAGCAATGACAGTTACATCTTTGAAATTTTTTGCGGCGCCACGGATCATAGAAGGCCCGCCAATATCTATCTTTTCAATAATTTTTTGTTCATCGGTCGTAGACGCAACAGTTTCCTCAAAAGGATAAAGATCAACAATGACCAGGTCAATTTCCGGGATCTCGTATTGCTCCATTTCTTTTACATCCGTTTCATTATCTCTTCTTCCCAGTATGCCACCGAACACCGAGGGGTGAAGCGTTTTTACCCGCCCACCAAGGATCGAAGGATATGAAGTGAGTTTTTCCACAGGGATTACAGAAATTCCACAATCCTCAATAAATTTTTGTGTGCCACCGGTTGAATAGATCGTAACTCCCAATTCAGATAGCAATTTCACGATGGGTTCGAGTTCATCCTTGTAAAAAACAGAGATCAGTGCTGAGCGAATTTTTTTATGCATAATTGTAAATTATTCGGCAGGCAAACTATAAGAAGGCGCAAATCTACTTTAATTCAAATTCATCACAAAAGCACCTTTTTCATTTACATTATAATAAGGAATATGCAGGGAGTCGCAGTCCTTTATCCAGTATTTTATTTTCCATGGAGAAGCCGAACCATCAAAAACAACTTGCCTGATGTTGAAAGTTTTTGAAAGGCTTGACAGATATAGTTTTGGATTTTTTGAGATGATGAGTACGTCAACCGGAATTTTTACAGTGTTAGTATCAAAAACAAAATTCTTATTGAACAATAGAATCCTTTTTGAACCGTATTGAAAAAAATTTTTGCGCAATGGAAAATTTGAACGAGGGCCCTTTGCAGTTACCCTGTGCAATATTCGTGATGGCTTTAAATGAAAATTCCTGGGAAAATTATTTGCAAGCAAATCGGTATCTCCTATAAAGAAATAATTTCTCCCGTTTATCATATCAATTGCCTGGTGTCGCGGCACATTATAAACTATTAGTTTTTGTTGCCGCTCAGCTTTGTAAAATGAGAATGACCTGAGCGAGACAAAAAATAAAATAGCAAAGACGCCGAACCACACTCCCTGTCTTTTCTTTTCTAAAAGCCAATAGCTAAAACCTGCTACTGCTATAATCAGCAGGCCAGCTTGAAGCGCCGTGATCTGCATTCGATCCCACAATGAATAAGGTAATGCTTCAATTCTTTCAATATAGGAATTCATAAACCAAATAAGCCATGAGATTATTTTGCCTGCGATTGCAGCAAGAAAGGGAAAAAATGATATGGTGCAAAGGAATATTTCCCCTAATACGATGACCCCTGATAAGGGAACGGCTACAAAATTTGTCAGTAAAAAGAAACCAGGGAATTGGTGAAAATGATAAATACTGATCGGGGTGGTGAGTAATTGTGCGGCGATACTGACAGCATTTATTTTCCAGATGAAATCAAGCGCTTTATTTTTTAGATAAAACCAGTTGTAAATCGGCTTCATAAAAATCACAATACTCAAAACGGCCGCGTAAGAAAGTTGAAAGCCGACATCCCAAAGCCAGAACGGATCAATGCATAATAAAATAAATGCTGATAAGGCTAATGTGTTGTAAATGGAAGTTTTTCTTGAAAAACCTTGTGCCAAAACAATACAAGTAAACATGACTGCTGATCGCAATACCGAAGGTTGTCCGCCTGCAAGCAAGCTGAATAACCATAGTCCGGCAATGATTATTACAGCATTTAACCACCTGAAGATTTTCTTTCTTTTCAGCGGTTTTAATATTTGAACGAGCAGCCAATAGATCAATCCAAGGTGCAAACCTGAAATAGCGATGATGTGTACGACGCCGGTATTTGTATATGACTGCACAAGATTTTTATCAAGATCATCTTTATAACCGATCAGTATTGCTTCTGCTAAACCTCTTTCTTTTTCTCCATGTATGTACCGGCTCAAAATGGAAAGCACTTTTTTTCTGATAGAAAATAGGATTTCTTTTAAAAGATTCTCATTCTTTTTCTTTAAGACAAAAAAATTATCAGGCTTTAAATAGACCTGGTGAGTGATATTGTGAAAAAGACAATAACGTTTATAATCAAATCCTCCCGGGTTTCCTGCATTTTTTATTTCCTGCAATGGAACTGAAAAAACAATTTGTGATCCATAATCTAATGTGGGTAATGAATCTTTCTTGAAGTAAACGATCACGTTCCCGTTAGTAGAAAATAGCTTATCATTTTTTTTCACCGCAGTTATCGTCGCAAGGGCTTTATATGAATTTTCTTTTTCAACAAGCGGTGCTTCCAGGGTAAGTTTTACAAAATCGCCGGGCTTATAATATTTGCCAAACCAATCAGCATGATGCCGGGTATCCTTATACCATGTACCTAAACTTCCAAGTGAAAGGAAGATAAATGTAATAGCTATTCCGTTTATGATTGCCAGCCTGTAGCGGCTATAGTTAGAATAGAAAAATGAAATAAAAAGAAACAGCAAAGAAGCTCCAAGCAGGTACCATGAATATGAGACGGGTAATTGCAGGTTCCACTGCAGAAGGATTCCGGCAATCAAAGGGATTAAGAATCTTATAAAGACTATCTTTTTCCAAATGCTGATGCGTGTTTCCTTCATAAATAAAAAATACAAATGATTATTTATTTATGAAATACCACTTTGTGGTAATTATTTTATGATTAAGCTTGTTGAGATCAGGAAAAGAAACATAATCAACCCTTACCTTTAATGTTTGATTTACTCACATGAAAAAAATAATCTTACTGTATTCTTTCTCTCTGGTTGCTTTATATGCAAGTTCTCAAAGTCTGCAACAACTTGAATCAAAACGGGTACACTTGCCGAATGGCTGGAGCCTTACCCCGGCGGGCAAAAGTCTGCCTCTGGGTGACCTGCCTTTGAATATTGCGGTATCATCGGCAAAAAAGTATTTAGCTGTTACAAACAATGGTCAGAGCACTCAATCAATACAGTTGATCAGTGTAGGAAGTGAAAAAATTTTGGATAGCAAGATCATTCCAAAATCATGGTATGGTTTAAAATTCAGTGCCGATGAGAAATTTCTGTACGCTTCGGGAGGAAATGATAACTGGATTTTGAAGTATGCTATTCAAAACAACAAGCTTAGTTTGAAAGACAGCATTATCCTTGGCAATAAATGGCCGCATAAAATTTCACCTTCGGGTATTGATATTGATGACGCAAAAGATTTGCTCTATGTGGTTACAAAAGAAAATAATTCGCTGTACGTCATTGATCTTAAAACCAAAAAAATTATTCGGCAAAAAGACCTGAAAGGTGAAGCGTATAGTTGCCTGTTGTCGCCAGATAAAAAACTTTTGTACATCAGTTGCTGGGGTTGCGACGAAGTTTACATCTATAATACACTGGTGGGAGAATTTTCGGGAGAAATAAGTGTAGGGGATAATCCTAATGAACTTTGCCTTACAAAAAACGGCAGTTATTTATTTGTGTCTAATGCAAATGACAATTCTGTTTCAGTAATTAATACAAATGAACGACGAGTGATTGAGACATTGAATGCGGCTCTTTATCCTAATTCAGCAACAGGCTCTACTTCAAATGGGGTTGCTTTAAGTGATGATGATAAAACACTTTACATTGCCAATGCAGATAACAACTGCCTGGCTGTATTTGATGTAAGCAAACCGGGATTCAGTAAAAGCCTGGGGTTCATTCCCACGGGTTGGTATCCGACAAACGTAAAAGTAATCGGAAGAAAGATCTTTGTTTCCAACGGCAAGGGTTTCTCATCATCTCCGAATCCTAAATACAGGGCTTTTGACACAAGTTCAACTGCAGCTTATCAGAAAGGTGATATTGAAAGGCAATATATCGGGGGTCTTTTCAAAGGTACAATGAGCATTCTTAATGTTCCGTCTGCGAAACAGCTCGCCGGCTATTCCCAACTTGTTTATCAAAATACCCCTTATAAGAAAAGCGCAGAGCTCACTTCAACAGGACAAGCAGGTAATCCTATTCCTCAAAAGATTGGAGATTCTTCGCCGATAAAATATGTTTTTTATATCATTAAAGAAAACAGAACTTATGACCAGGTGCTGGGTGATGTTCCTGAAGGGAATGGCGATCCTTCTCTCATCCTTTTTGGAAAAAACGTTACTCCCAATGAACATAAAATTATAAACGAATTTGTTTTGCTTGACAATTTTTATTGTGATGGAGAAGTAAGTGCTGATGGTCATAGCTGGAGTACCGGTGCTTATGCAACAGATTATCTTGAAAAAAACTGGCCCACAAGCTATGGCGGTCGTGGCGGCAGTTATGATGGAGAAGGTACCCGGGCTATCGCTAACAATAAAGAATATATCTGGAATGCCTGCAAGCAGGCAGGCGTTAGTTACAGAACATATGGTGAATTTGCCGACGACTATAAACCCAATATTCCTATTTTGAAAGATCATCTATGTCCTTATTTTACCAGTTGGGATTTGTCGGTAATGGACACTATCCGTTATCACCAGTGGGCAAGAGAATTTGATTCATTAGTGGCCGCTAATGCATTGCCGCAATTTAATTCTTTGCGTTTCCCAAATGACCATACGTCAGGATTAAGAAAAGGAAGTCCGACACCATTTGCACAGGTTGCTGATAATGACCTGGCCGTTGGAATGTTCGTGGAGCATTTAAGCAAAAGCCCGGTGTGGAAGCAAAGTGTGGTTTTTATTATTGAAGATGATGCGCAAAACGGACCTGACCATGTAGATGCTCACAGAACCACCGCTTATGTGGCCGGCGGTTATGTAAAAAGACATTTTGTTGATCATACGATGTATTCCACATCTTCTATGTTGCGGACGATGGAACTGATATTGGGTATTGCACCGATGACCCAATATGATGCTGCTGCAGAACCCATGTGGAATTCTTTTACTTCAGCTCCGGATCTTACTCCGTTTACATCCGTCGGTGAACAGATCAATCTTTCACAAAAAAATATGGCCGTCAATGAATGGCAACGACGCTCAGAAAATTTCAACTTCACAAAAGAAGATGCAGTGCCTGATATGGAATTTAATCTTGTGCTCTGGCATGGAATAAAAGGAGATGATGTTCCTCTGCCCGCTCCAAAACGAGCTGCATTTTTAAAGCTAAGGGAAAATAAGGATGGTAATGATGACTAGTCAGTAACAAAAACAAAAGCATTCTACTTTCGCAGAATGCTCCGTTTTTCTTCGCTATGCTTAACACTATTTCTGTTGTTGCTGCCCTCCGCCTAATCCGCCACTGCTTTGCGTACGCTGGTTTTCTTCTTCTATGCTGGATTTATGCTGACGTGCCTGTTTTACTTTGCTGTTACCAAACCGATAATTGAAGTTTATCTTGAACTGGCGGCTTTCCCAACCTCCTTTTACATGAACAATCTGTCCCGTCGTATTATTGGTAGCAGAAAAATGAAGTGTATTGAAAATATCCGTGACACTTGCTTTTACAGTACCTTTTCCTTTCAGAACAACTTGTTGCAAACCCAGGTCAACGGTCCCGAGTGATTTTGTTTTGAAGGCGCCTTGCCAGATGGAAGGTGCCGTATAGAAACCACTGAGTTCGGCAGTTGTAGTTTTTGTCAGTTTATATGTTTGTTGCGCATACACATTAAATGAGAATACGTCTGCATCCACATTGTAACCTATTGCCTGGCCTTTAAATTTGGAATAGTACGAATTAACATTGAAAAACAAACTACACTTTTTGTACTGAACAGGCATACTTACATTCAAACTAACTATGTCCTGGTGTGCAACGTTTTCATTTGTAATAAATGCTTTGGTGCCTTCAGTTTTAGGAATGGTTGTGAACACATCACTGACATGACTGTAGTTCAAAGTAGTTGTTAACCTGTATTTATAGACATTTGTAATCCCGAAACTATTTGTGTATTGCGGTTTTAAATTTGGATTACCACGTTGAAACGTGTATTTATCCAGGTTGAATTCAAAAGGATTCAGGTTTTGATAAGAAGGACGATCAATTCTGCGGCTGTAACTAAGGCTCCATTGCTTCATCGGGTTTTTATTAAAAGTGATTGCCGCACTTGGAAAAGGATCAGTATAAGTTCTGTCCAACAAAGAATCTATCGGTACAGTGGCATTGGCATCATAATCATAACGGAAACCAACTGAATGACCCTTTGAATGTGTGTTTTCCACTCTTAAACCGGCCTGCACCATCACACCTTTAAATTGACGGTTATAGTTTACATAAGCCGCATTGATATTTTCTTTGTAATTAAAATTATTATGATTGTCTTCTATCGATGAGGAACCGTTTTCAAAGAATCGTTGAAAAGTGTTGTCTGTTTTTACATACGAGAACTTGCCTCCGTAACCAAGTTTTCCTTTTTTGAAATTCTGTTCATAATCGACCTTTACAGAATAAATGTCAATTTGTGACGGGGTAAGTGTATTGTAAATTTCCTGTGTCTTCAAATTTGTACCGGAAGCATCGTATGTATTATTTGGCTGATACTGGTTGTTGTTTGAATTGTAAAAGCCATAATCAGCATCTACAGTCAGCTCGTGGCCTGACGTATCTGCAAAGCGGTAATTCGCATTAAAGTTTACATTGTTTCTATGCCCGTGAGTTGAATTATTTGCGATCAGTAATTTGTCGATCTCGTTTGTTGGCATGTAAGCAATATTTGTACTGCTTAGATTATCAAAGCCGGTTTTTGAAAAATTACCATTTACCATTATACCAATTGTATTTCTGCTATTGGCAAAATAATCTACACCGGCCTTGAATCCATGGCTTTCATTTCTATTTATAATTGTTGATTTTTGATCAAAAGAACTATCTGCACTGGTTGTACGATACAGGTTAAGCCAGTTTTGATTTTTATTGTGGTTATAATTGTAGTTACCAAACAAGTTGAACTTCTTGTTACGATAATTTAATACAATGCCTGAATTATATTTCGCATAAGTGCCGATATTCCACCCTGCATTTACCGAACCGTTAGCACCAAAAGTTTTATTTTTCTTTAGCTTGATATTTATAATTCCTGCATTACCCGCTGCTTCATATTTGGCAGATGGATTGGTGATCAACTCTATCGATTCAATCTGCGATGATTGAATTGATTTCAGATAATTCGCCAGGTCGGAACCACTTAGAGGAGTAGGTTTGCCGTCGATGTAAACCTGCACTCCGTTTTTACCACTCAGGCTGATATTATCATCTTTGTCTACTGTTACTCCCGGTGATTTTCTCAGAAGCTCCAAAGCATCATTACCGGTGGCGTTAATAGTTCCTTCCACATTTAGAATTGTTCGGTCAGCCTTTACTTCTACCATCGGTTTTTTGGAAGTAACTACTACTCCCTTTAATTCATTTTCCAGTTTACTTAAGCTCACGTCAGGGACATTTGTTTCTCCAGTGCCCGAAAACTCAAACGCAGGCGAATAAGAAGGAGCATAACCAACATGAGTTATACTCAGAACATATTTTCCATACTTAATGGAATTGAAAGAATAATGACCACTATTATCACTGGCTGCCAGTTTAACCACTGACGAATCCTTAGATTTTAACAATGAAACCGTTGATCCGGAGACAGGTTTGCCTTGCTGGTCTTTCACTACTCCTGAAATCTGCTGGGCAAAACCCGTAGTTGCTATCAGGACACTCATAAGTACTAATCCAAACTTTCTCATAAAAATTATTTTTTGTGAGACAAAAATATTGTGGCAATAACCTGCAAAAAATGGAATTCCGGCTAAAGGCTATTTTTGTGGCACGAATGGCAGAATGGGGTGTATAAACTGAAAAAAGTTTTTTTGCCGCCGATTTTTCCTTCCTTTTAACCATATTTGCACCTCAAATTAGCTGTCATGAATATTCCTGATAAACTTCATTATACTAAAGACCATGAATGGATACTCGTAGAAGGTGAAATTGCTACGGTAGGTATTACGGATTTTGCACAAGGTGAATTGGGTGATATTGTTTATGTGGAAGTAGAAACTGTGGGCAAGCAACTGGAGGCTGGTGTTGTTTTCGGAACAGTTGAAGCTGTCAAAACTGTTTCGGACCTATATCTTCCTGTAAGCGGAACCATCACAGAACTGAACCCGGCGCTCGGCAACTCGCCGGAATTAGTAAATAATGATCCTTACGGCGACGGTTGGATGATAAAGATGAAAATAAGCAATCCGGAAGAGATCAAATCTCTTATGGATGCCAAAGCATACGGGCAAGTTGTTAGCTGATGGGACAAGCGTTTTGCCTTGCTCAAGGTAAACCGCAAATTGGCAATTGTAGTATCTTACATTGACCATTTGAATTCTTACGCCAAATACACAGAACAGGAACTGGTCGCCTTGCTTCTTCAAAAAAATGACCAGGCGTTAATTATTTATATGATAATTATTCCCCTGCTTTATTTGGGATCATTAGTCAAATTGTTCCTGATAAAGAGTTAGCTGCCGATGTATTGCAAAATGTATTTGTCAATATCTGGAAAAAGATCAGTTCTTATGATGAAGCCAAAGGACGTCTTTTCACCTGGATGTTGAATATTGCCCTTAATGCTGCTATTGATAAAATAAGATCAAAATCCTACCAGAACAGTCTGAAAAACCAACCTCTTGGGGAAAACGTAAATACGGTAATGACAAATACCGTGATCAATCCACAGGTAAATGATATTGGTTTAAAAAAACTTGTAAATAATTTAAAAGAAGAATACAGGGGGCTAATAGAACTGTCGTATTTCCAGGGATTCACCCACGAAGAAATTTCAAAGTTGCTGAATCTGCCTTTGGGAACGGTTAAAACAAGAATAAGAAGTGCGTTAATACAATTAAGAGCTTTAATATAAAGTGAATATACAGGAATACATATCAAGTGGAATTGTCGAGAGCTACGTACTCGGACTTGCTTCACCGGAAGAAAGCAGGGAATTTGAAGATCTCTGTTCCAAACATCCTGAATTGGTGGAGGCAAGAAATAATTTTGAGTTGGCTCTTGAGAAACAGGCAATGCAGGGCAAATTAGCTCCGCCGGAAAGTGTGAAGGAAAAGATATGGTCGACTATCCGGGAAACTCCAACCGCGAATCCTTCAAAAATAGTTAACATGAATTCAGCATTACCACGCAGATCATCCGCTTTAGGCTGGGTGGCCGCAGCCTCGATTATCCTTTTTCTTATCGCAGGTTATTTTGCATACAACCTTTACAACACAAACAAAGAATTGAAAAATTCAAACCAAAATCTTGAAGCAAAGTTGAACCAAAATGATAGCCTGATAAATAAAATGACTGAAGAACAAAAAATAATGCATGATCCCAATGCAATGGTCGTAAATATGGTTGGAATAAAAGGTTCACCTGCTTCAGCAAGTGTTTATTGGGATTCTACGTCAGCTGACGTTTACCTGGTTGTAAAAAATATGCCCAAAATTCCATCAGACAAACAATACCAGTTGTGGGCTTTAATTGGTAGTAAGCCGGTTGATCTTGGCCTTTTCGATACGCCACAACCAAACGTGATTCTCAAAATGAAAAATACGCAGCAGGCCGACGCCTTTGTCATTACTATTGAAAACGAGGGTAACACTGATGGCCCTACTCTTGAACAACTTCAGTCAATGGGGAAGGCAAAACTTTAAGAACAACTGACGTATCCAATTTGCATCAGCTAACGGACATTTAAAAATTTAATTAAGGTTTTTTAAATAGCTCAATTCTTTTCTTATACTTGCAAACAAATCATTTACTTGAAAGCAACTAAACTGCCCATCATGTCGGCCCTTACATGGTCGCTTATAACCACTGTATTATTGTGCTTACCTGGTTCCGTACTTCCAAAAGAAAGTTGGTTTGATAAGATTTGGTTGGACAAATGGATCCACATCGGCTTATTTTCTATCATGACGATTCTCTGGTGTTGGGTTACAACCCGCATCACAGGGAAAAATATTCGCTTTTTTGTACAGATCGCTTTTTATTTTCTTCTCTACGGAATTGCGATGGAGTTTGTTCAGAAGTATTTTATTCCAAATCGCTCTTTTGATTTTAAAGATATGATAGCAGACGCAGTCGGAATTGTTATAGGATTGTCGATCTCAATGAAAGGTCTGTAAAAAAATAGACCCCTGTGGAAACAGGGGTCGCAACCAAAACTAACTGCTTATGAGAAAATTGACTGCTTTATTGAGAAGAACTTTATTGTATAACGCAAAATTACTGCCAATAGTATGAAGTTTGCTGTTAACGAATCTCTAAAGAATCTTTTTAGCAACTTCACTTCGTAAATTCAACTAACTCCACATTGATTCTTCGTATAAATATCATTGGCTGAATCAACGACATCAATGCAAAAGCTGTCACATATAAATAAAACATCGTGCCAGTCTGAAGTTTGAGGAGTAAGCAGCCCCTTCATTTAATTTTGCTTTGCAAGTTTTTCGGCGTTTTCAGCAAATTGAAGAGCATCAATAAAATCCTGAATATCACCATTCATTACGGCATCAAGATTATAGGAGGTAAAATTAATGCGGTGGTCGGTCACCCTGCCTTGCGGAAAATTGTAGGTCCTGATCTTGGCACTGCGGTCGCCGGTGCTGACAAGACTTTTTCTATGTCGGGCAATTTCTTCCTCTTGTTTACGAACCTGTTCTTCATAGAGTTTTGTTCGCATCATTTGCATGGCTTTTTCCCGGTTTCCCAATTGCGTTCTTTCCGTCTGGCACATTACTACCGTGCTGGTGGGTAGATGCGTTAAAATGACTTTTGTTTCAACTTTGTTTACATTTTGTCCCCCTGCTCCGCCACTTCGGGCGGTTTCCATTTTTACATCACTTTCTCTCAGATCAAAATCCACTTCTTCAGCTTCAGGCATCACAGCCACTGTTGCTGCGGATGTATGCACCCGTCCGCTGGCTTCCGTTTCCGGTACACGTTGTACGCGGTGAACACCACTTTCGAATTTCAATGTGCCATACACATCATCACCAGTCACTTCTACTTGCACTTCTTTATAACCACCAACAGTTCCTTCGTTTTCACTTAGTACGGCTGTTTTCCATCCTTTACTTTCACAATATTTTAAGTACATGCGTAAGAGATTTCCGGCAAAAAGACTTGCTTCATCTCCTCCGGTGCCTGCACGAATTTCCAGGATTGCATTCTTCTCATCCTGCGGATCCTTGGGAATAAGTAATTGACGGATATGCGATTCCAGTTTTTCTTTTTTTTCTTCCAACTGCGGCGTTTCTTCCTTGGCCAATTCTTTTATTTCGTTGTCTTCACCATTTAACGCTTCCTTATAAAATTCAACATCATCGAGCAATTTTTTATACTCGTCATATGCACTGACGATCCTTTCAAGGCTCCGGTATTCTTTACTGGTAGCTTTAAACCTTCTATTATCGTTTACTATTTCAGGATTGGTTAAAGCAACACCCAACTGATCAAACCTTGCTTTTATAGCCTCTAACTTATCTAACATTTGATTCACTTATTTTTATAGCGCCAATTATAGTACGAAAAACAGCGCCTGTTTATCACTCATCCTGTTAACCGGCAAGTTAGCTTTTAACAGCGATGTTGCGGCTGGAAAAGCGGCAGATGAGCGAAGGGCAGCAAAGTTAAAACAGCAATGGCTTACAAAAAATTTCAGTCTGATCAGCTATTTACAGGCCACGAATTGTTGCCAGGCAATTATGTTCTGATCACTGATGAAGAAGGGGAGGTTCAGGATATCGTTCCCGAAGCGGACGCAGGCGATGACATTCAGAAATTCCGGGGCATTTTATCACCCGGCTTTGTGAATGCTCATTGTCATTTGGAATTAAGTCACCTAAAAAATGTCATTCCCCCTCACACGGGCCTTGTTGAATTTCTGTGCTCTGTCGTTACAAAAAGAGATTTTGATACTCTGACAATTCAACAGGAAATTGTTAAAGCTGAAAAGGAAATGTATGATAATGGAATAGTAGCGGTAGGTGATATTGGCAACACCGCTGATACTGCGAAAACAAAATTGAAAAGTAAAATATCCTGGCAAAATTTCGTGGAAGTGCTAAGTTTTACAGATGAAAAAGCGGAAGAAAATATCTCTCATTTTGAACAAGTTGCCGATAGCCTGGAAACGGAACTTCAATCTTCAAAAAGTAAACACAGAACTTCCCTGGTGCCTCATGCGCCTTATAGTATAAGCCCCCGAACATTTCAGCGGATAAATGAAATAACAAAAAACCAGATCATCTCTATACATAACCAGGAGCATCCTGCGGAAGATGAATTGTACAAAACAGGCGGCGGAGATTACCTGCGATTGTTTAAAATTTTCGGCGTCAACCAGTCACCATTTCCTGTTACAGGTAAGAGCAGTATTCGTTCCTGCCTTCCTTATTTCAACAATGGGCAAACGATCTTTTTAATCCATAACACTTATATGCCGGAGGAAGATATAGTTTGGGCCAATGATTATGCAAATGAAAATGGTTTAAAACTGATTTATTGTTTTTGCCCTAATGCTAATTTATATATTGAAAACAAGCTACCACCTGTTGAATTATTTATGAAGCATAATTGCTTTCTTGTTTTAGGAACCGACAGTTACAGCAGCAACTGGCAGTTGAGCATTGCAAAAGAGATAGAAGCTATCCATATACATTATCCAGATATTCCCCTGCAAACTATTTTACAATGGGCCACCAGTAATGGAGCAAGAGCTTTACAATGGGACAATCAATTAGGAAGTTTTGAAAGAGGAAAGAAGCCGGGAGTTACTTTGTTAAATACGAATGACTTTACCTCGGAAAAACTAGTTTAGAATTTCTTTAAGTATAGGCAAGGTTTTCATTGTTCCGAATTCCTGTATGTGAAAGGCATAATAATTTTCATAAGCAAATAAAAGATTTCGCCGGAAATCGTGGTTGAGTTTGAGTTGCTCCAACTCTTCAGGCTGTCTTACTCTTAGCAGTTCAGAGGTTATTTCGGCTTGTTTATCTTCTAAAAAATTCGGGTGCAAAGGACGTTCTGCTACAAATGTCCCTTCCTGCAGGTCAAGGAAGCAATTTTTTTTCGAGTAACGGTCATCGATCCGGAAACCAAAAAAAGAAGCGAGATGCAATGAAAAGAATAAAGGAAAATTTGCGGCCATGGTTTCATTGCTTTCATCAAGATGTAAGAAAGCATCTTCTGCAAATTGAAAAAGCTCTTCATTTGGTTCAGGTTGTTTTAAACATTTAGTAAGCAACTCCACCATGTATAGGGCTACTGCATTTTTCTTTATATCCGAAAAAATGTGCTGATATAAATAACCCCACCTGAATTCTTTTATACGTTGAAGATTTCTCAGTTCATTATGATATACGATCAGATCGAGAATAGCTGCCGGCTGAAAAAGATTGGCTTTACCGTTTCCCTTTTTTGTAGAAGTTCTCACACCGTTTATAAGATAGGATTGAATACCCAAAAGCTCAGTAAAAATGGTAACGATAAGGCTGGTCTCTCCATATTTTACAGTTCGGAGAACGATACCTTTTGTTTTATGGAGTTTCTGACCGCTCAAAAAACTATTTAGAAATAAAGACAATTTTGGTTACTACTTTTTCTTTTTTGTCGTCGGTACTGACCAACACAAGATAAATACCTGTTGAAATTTTTCTTCCCCTATAGTCCTTACCATCCCAGGTAGCTTGTCCGCCTAATGTTCTTGTTTCATACACCAATCTTCCATTTAATTCTGTGATCTTAACAACAGAATTTTCTACGAGACCGCGAATGGCAATTGTTCCGTTATACCCCGGCGGAACAGGATTTGGAAACACCAAAACGTTTGAATTAGTTTGAATGCCTTCGGTTGCCGTGCTTCTGAAAGAACAGATGCCTTTGGCAGTTGCAAAAAACACTTCACCTGTTTTTCCGTCAATCGTGATTTTTTTTACATCGTTATCAAGTAATGGACTATTATCTTCTGTAAAATGCTCGATCACTTCTTCACCATCACTACTGATAAGCCAAACTCCATTGGTTGTCGCTATCCATTTCCTGTCTGCTCCATCCACTGCAATGCTTTGAACATTTTCCCCGGCAAATAAATAACCAGCAAAATTCCCATTCTGAACAACAGGAATGATTGCTTCACAACCACCATTAAAAACATCCTGTGTGCATTGAATAATTCCAATACCATTGTCTGTACCTACCCAAATAAACCCGCTTTTGTCTTTTGCTATACATAACACATTATTGGAGGGAAGGTTGCCATTACTGATACCATTACTGTACAATTTCCAACGGTCATCGTTTATATCATCAATCGAGTTGCCATAGTTGTAACAGATCAGGCCGTTCCCTGATCCCAACGGCGATACGATCCACAATTGATTGTTATCATCACCGATAATTTGCGACAGCGCATTCTCCGTTAATCCAAAAGGAAGAGAAAAACTTTTCCACGTTCCGTCAGCCTTACGAGCGATCAATGGTTGCAGCGAACCAAAATTTGAGATCCATAAATTATTTTCCTGGTCAAAGAATAAACCGGCCACACGATAACTTGTGGGATCGAGAGGCGGAGCCTGTATGGGAGAATTTTGTTTAAATATTTCAAAACTCTCATCCGGTTTTATATGCAACAAACCACCTCCAAAAGAACCGGCCCAAACGGATTCATCCCGTGGATCAATTGCCACAGTAATAAAATCAAGCATTGAATCAAGAGCAGGATAATGAAAACGATTAAAATTTTTCCATTCACCATCTTTATAGCGGTAAACGCCATTGCCATTGTACTGGTAATTCCATGAACTATTTACTTCGCCTGCAGTTGCATAAAATACATTATTATATTTAGTCATTTCTCCGCTTGCAATTCCTTCCGGCGAATTTGGACTGTAGACTTCAATGGCGGTTGGGCCAGATGAAAACTCTGAAAGAGCATTGTACTGATCGGCTATCCAATAATTGTTATTATATAAAATAGCTTTTCGCGGAAATGGTGTTACTCCATTTTGCCGGATGGTTCTGTCTAAAGATCCATCGGTATTTAGAATAACGATGTTGCTTACAGGTCCCGGCAGCTTGTGACAAACTGCAATTTTATCTCCAACAGGATTGATAGCGGTTATTTCATTTCCATCGCTGTAAAAAAAATCCCAATTGTTGCCATCGAAGGAAAACAAAGAATCATTTTTTAAAACAAAAACTTTATCACCTTCTGTTATCACATTTTTGCAGGAGCCGGTTGGCAGACCATTTGCTCCGCTCAGGAGTTGCCAGTTAAGATAATTGGTGGGGTCAGAATTAGAGGAAACTGATTTTAATCCTTCATCAGTTGCCGCGTAGAAATAATTTCCATCGGATGCAAATCCATTCACCCTGACATTACTTCCGTTATTACCAATGAACCAGGAATCTTTTATTTCATGGCGTTCTTCATCTATCACTATTATCGCCGAGGCCTGTTGAGAGATAATAATTGTTATTGAGTGAATAAATATTGTAAATGGATTTGTCCCCACTGATAGTTTTTCTTTTTATATCAGGTATATTATAAATATCATTTCGGTAAACTATATCAATATTACTGTTACTATAAGCAATAAAAAGTTTGTGATTCGTTTCATCGTAATTAATAGCACTGATCCCTGTTTCCGAAAGGCCGGTTATTTTGCTTAATCGTTCAATTGAATTGTCAGTAAGATCAACAGTAAATAAACTGTAAGGCGTGGCACAAAAAATTTTATTGTCTCCCGCCGCTACATCAATGGCGCTGTTATAGGGCAAATATTCTTTCCAACCGCCGATAGGTGGCAGAGAATTTTGTGAATATAATTTGGCGGTTGTCAGGAAGAATATAAAAACAAAAAGCGATCTCACTTTCCAAAAATATCAAAACAAACTGCTTATTGGTTTATATAACATAACGAGTTTATAAAATTCAGGGAGATATTAAGCAATTTTCACCCTCACAAGGTGATTATTTCTTTTCTTTGCGTTCCTGAGAATTAAAGAAAAACCCATGTGGCGTTCCGTAGGTCAATTTATTCTTAAATACAGGTTAATTCTTCTTTTGGCATTACTTGGCCTCACATCCTTTATGGCGTATCATGCCAGTAAGGTTGAGTTGAGTTATGAGTTTGCAAGGGCTATTCCTACGGATCATCCGAAGTACAAAGCTTACCTGGAATTCAGAAAAAAATTTGGGGAAGATGGAAATTTATTAGTAATAGGAATTCAAACCAATAAACTTTTTCAACGAAAAATTTTTAATGACTACATCGCATTGCAGGATGATCTGAAAAAGATCACCGGAGTAGAAGATATAATCAGTGTTGTTTCTGCTGTTGATCTTGTTAAGGATTCCTCTTCGGAAAAATTAAAAGCTCTTCCTATTTTTCGTGACACTGTTCTATCTCAAGCAGAAATTGATAGTGCGAAAAATGTTTTTTTCAATCTTCCTTTTTATAAAACTCTTCTTTATAATCCAGAAACCTGAATGACTCCGTCGGCAGCCTGGCTTATGGGGGTTCGCATCGATAAAAATGTGATGAACTCCAAAAAAAGGATTGGTGTGGTAGTATCTATTACACACCTGGCCAATGACTTTGGTAAAAGAAATGATATTGATATCCATTTAAGCGGTTTACCATTGATTCGGACTGAAATGGCTACAAGGATCGCCAATGAAATGCAATGGTTTTTATTTGCATCCGTTTTACTATCCGCTCTTATTTTACTTATATTTTTCCGTTCGTTTGGAACTATGTTACTATCTCTGGCGGTTGTGATTACGGGTGTTGTATGGAGTCTCGGCATTATTCATTTATTGGGCTATAAAATAACTTTATTGACTGCGCTTATTCCTCCTCTAATCGTCGTTATCGGAATTCCTAATTGTATTTATTTTTTCAATAAATACCATACAGCCTTTAATGATACAGGTGATAAAAAGGAAATCATTGTTGAAATGATTAGCCGAATGGGAGTTGTTATGTTGTTTTGTAATCTTAGTGCTGCTATTGGTTTTGCCGTGTTTGCATTAACACGAAGTGATGTATTAAAAGAGTTTGGTGTAGTGGCAGGAACAAATATTATCCTTTTATTTTTTATTTCCCTGCTTGCATTCCTATTGCGCTAAGTTATATGCCGGCACCAAAATCCCGGCATACAAAATATCTCGAAAATCCGTCATTGAACCGCTGGCTGGGCAGGCTTGAACACTGGTCTTTAAACCACCGAAAACTCATTTATATAATTACCTCGATAATCGTATTGGTGTCTATTGCCGGCATCTTTAGACTGAAATCGGTTGGCTATATTGTTGATGATCTTGCCTAAATCTGATAAAATGTATACCGATCTTAAATTCTTTGAAAAAAATTTTAAAGGAGTAATGCCCCTTGAGATCATTGTGGATACAAAGAGAAAATATGGGGCGACAAGGAATTTTCGTAATCTCCAGAAAGTAGATTCGCTTTCTCAATACATCGCTTCCATGCCGGACATCGCACGGCCACTTAAGCATTACAGAAGGATTGAAATTTGCCAAACAGGCTTTGTTTGAAGGTGACAGCAATAATTATAAAATGCCTGCTGAATATGATCTGCCTGCTTTAAAAGAATATCTCGATTTCAAAAGTGATTCAAACAATGATAAAAATTCTTTTGCAAAACTTGTAAGCAGTTTTCTCGATAGCAATAAACAGGAAGCCCGGATAAGTGTAAATATGGCTGATGTGGGCAGTGTAAGATTGCCGAAAATATTGGACAGCATTCAGTCAAGAGCCAATGAATTATTTAAAGACACTTCGAAATATAAAGTCACACTAACAGGAACCAGCGTTACCTTCCTTGAAGGAAGTGCTTTTATTATTCATGGCTTGAAAGAAAGTATCATGTGGGCATTTTTATTGATTGCTTTGTGTATGCTCTATCTTTTTCGTTCTTTTAGAATACTGTTTTGCTCACTTATTCCTAATATTATTCCATTGCTGATTACTGCAGGTGTGATGGGTTGGGTAGGTGTTCCTTTAAAACCATCAACAGTATTAATTTTCAGCGTTGCCCTTGGTATTGCTATTGATGTTACTATCCGTTTTCTTGTAAATTACAAACAGGAACTGCCTTTGAATAACTACAACCTGAAAAAAACGGTAATTGAAACTATTCATAGCACAGGTATCAGTATTATTTATACGAGTCTCGTTCTTATTGCCGGCTTTGTAATTTTTTGTTTCAGCGGATTTGGAGGAACAAGAGCTTTGGGATGGCTTACTTCTCTTACACTCATTACTGCTACCCTAACGAATCTCGTGCTCTTACCTGCAATATTGATTTCTACTTCTTCAAGGAAGTCCTATAGCGAGATGAAAGCAGAAGGTATGTGAGACTCTTTAGAAAACGATTTTTATTTTAAAACTTCATCGAGTTTTTTTCCAGATCTTCCCCTCTTAAACTTTCCGCAATTATCTTTTCCATCGGGATCAACTAAAACATTAAAAGGAATACCGTCAAAATTAAATGTAGAAACGGCAAGGCTGTTCCATTCCCGGAGATCGCTGACCTGTGTCCATGAAAGATTGTCTTTTTGAATTGCATTCATCCAATCACCTTTCTCTTTATCCAGCGACACTCCAAGAATAGTGAAATTTTTGTCTTTGTACTTGTTATATGCCTCTACCACGTTTGGATTTTCTTTTCTGCAGGGAAGGCACCAACTTGCCCAGAAATCAACAAGCACATATTTTCCTTTAAACGAACTAAGTTTTACTTCTTTTCCATTTGCATCCGGCAGTGAAAGTTGCGGCGCCTGCTTGCCAACCCAGTCTGCTTCCTGTACTTCCTGCGATTTTTGTTTGGCTAATGCAATTTGTCTTTCAGTCATTTCTTTTATAGCGGCAATACCCTTGTGGTTTGGAAATCTTTTTACGATATTATTCAACAATGCCTGGTAATCAGTGGGAGTAAATATTTGATTGTAGTTATTCAGCGCCAAAAAACAACTAACAGGACTCGAAGAATTTTGGATAAACCCTGTAACATAATCATGAAACTCTTTCCAGCGGTTATTTCCTTTATCATCTATTTCGGCCATTACACTATCAGGCGCTCCCGCCTTTTGAAGGCTGTCTCTTTTTTGTCCTAAAAAATATATTTCGGAATATTTATCATTGGCCTCATCAAAAAATTTTTTTAACGATTCAGTTTCGGGCGAACCCTGTACAGTGTAATTGCTTTGATCGCCGGCATCGGCGTTCACTGTAATTTTTATTGCATCATTAATTACAAAAGCAAAAGGATACGTTTCGCTTTTGATAAATAAACTATAGAGATTTTCTTCTGACGCTTTTCCTTTTAGATTATATGATCCATTATTGCCTATAAGGGAAGAATCTACAATAACCTGTTGCCCCGAGCCGAGAGGTGTTTCCTGCAGGTAAACAATTTTGTTGTTGCCATTTTTTATAGTTCCACTTATTTCGAATTGCTTTTTAGACGGATGACTACAGCCGGCTGCAATCGAAAACAATAAGAATTGAAAAAAATATCTTTTGCATGGTGATGTCAGGATTTTAATTTTTCGGATAAAATATCGTTTGTTATTTTTGGATCTGCCTTGCCTTTTGAAAGTTTTATTACTTCACCTACAAACAAACCCATTAATCCCTTTTTCCCTTTTCTGTATTCCTGTACTTTTTCGGGAAATTTATTCAAAACCTGTTCAATTAAATTTTCAATGGTATCGGCATTGCTGTCCTGCAGCAGGTTTTTTTCCTCCGCAAGTTCAGCAGGTTCGGCGCCAGGATTTTTAAGTAATTCGTTAAAAAGTTTAGTTGATGCTATGGAGAAACTCAGCTTTCCCTTTTCAATCAGTTGTATAATAGCAGCGATCTTCTCAGGTTTTATCGGAAACTGATCGATCTCAGCATTATTGTTATTAAGCCATGATTTCACAGGACCAAGCATCCAGTTTGCTGCTGCTTTTATACTTGTTTTATTTTCTGAATTGGTAGAAACAATATCGACTATCTTCTCAAAATAATCTGAGAATTTTTTTTCTTCTGTCAACAAAGAAGCATCATATAGTGTGAAAGTTTATATTGATCAGTATATTTTTTTATTCTTTCCTGTTGCAAAGGCGGAATCGTTTGGCGAATGTTTCAATGAATTCATCGACTAAGAAAAATTTTGTAAGATCGGGATCAGGGAAATACCTGTAATCATCTGCATCTTCCTTATCGCGAATTGAAAAAGTTGTATCGCTGTCGGCATCAAAACTTCTTGTTTGCTGCGTGATCCTTCCCCATGTTCAAGCAGTTCGATCATTCGTTTGCTTTCAAACTCAACAGCACGTTTAACGTTGCGAATAGAGTTCAGGTTTTTTATTTCCGCTTTCGTTCCTAATTTGGTTTCTCCTTTTTTTCTTACAGATATGTTTGCGTCACAACGAAGACTTCCTTCTTCCATATTACCATCGCAGATCTCCAGGTAGCGGACCAGTTTTCGCAATTCTGTTAAATAAGCATGGGCTTCATCACCACTTCTAATGTCCGGTTCGCTTACAATTTCGATTAACGGCACACCGGCCCTGTTAAAGTCAACACGATGATATTTTCTGATCAACATCATGAAGGCTTTTACCGGCATCCTCTTCCATATGTATCCGGTTGAGGCGTATATTTTTTTCAGCATCTTTTATTTTGATTGTCACATAACCGCCTTTACAAATCGGCGTTGTATGTTGCGACAACTGGTAACCTTTGGGAAGATCAGGATAAAAATAATTTTTCCGGGCAAAATAATTTTCTTTTACAATTTCACAATGGCAGGCCAATCCCATTTTTACTGCAAACTCAATAGCTTTTTTATTCATTTTTGGCAAAGTACCCGGGTGTGCAAGAGTGATGGCACTTACATGAGTATTTGGTTCCGCGCCAAAAGCTGCGCTGTCACCGCAAAACAATTTGCTTTGTGTCAATAATTGTGCATGAACTTCCAACCCCACAACAACTTCATATGCTTCATAATTTATCGGCATGATCGGGTGCAAAAGTAAGATAATAGCCGATAGAAGATAGTTAACAGATGTTACATAAATGAGCATCAATTTTGTTTAAAAAAAGCCCCGTCTTTAAAACAGGGCTCACATGCTCGATGTATATGGAGTTAAAGATCTGCAGTTTTTAATTTATGCGGCATTTTTACTTCAATATTCTGAGTTTTACCGTCGCGTTTTATTTTTAGCATCACAGAAGGTTTGTCCCTGTTGTCACGAACGATCTTTGCTACTTCATCAGCGCTATTTACTTCCTTGTCGTTTACAGCAATAATTACATCATCTTCTTTCACACCTGCTTTTTGTGCGTTGCCTTCATCGTCTACATCAATCACTTTTACACCTTTGCCATCTTCAGTATCCTGTACAGAAAGCCCCAGCCGCGGCCGATTGTCACCAAATGCATAATATTGGCCCGGGCTCATCCTGATTCTGGGCATTGCTTCGATTTTTGGACTTATCATATTCCAATTCACGTCCGGGATCTTTGCCAATGCACTGAAACCAGCGCCTTTCCATTTAGTTAGTTCGGCAGTTGTTGTTTGTTCTTTTTTATCCCTGAGGTAAGTGATAGCTACTTTATCGCCGGGTTTATGATTGCGAATAACTTTTGTAAGATCATCGGGGTCTTCAATTTTTTTATCATCTACTTTAGTAATGATATCATCTTCTTTTAAGCCCGCTTTTTGGGCGCCACTTTCATCTGTTACATCGGTTATCTTAACACCATCATCTGCCTTTTCAGTAACAACACCCAGCATTGCAGTGTTTTCATTCTGATTAAAAAACGTGCCTCCGTTGTTGTCGTTCCAGTTAAAGTTGTAGTTGTACGATTGGTTATTTCTCAGCTTACGGCGATTGATAGTAATGTCGCCATCCTTCCAATCTTCCACAGGCTTTCCGTTCACGGTAACCTTATCACCATTGATCTCGACGGTAACCTTATCGTTGCTATCACCTCTCCTTGTAATAATAATTTGTTCACCACTTTTATCAGACTTATCTTTTTCCTTGTCTTTGCCTTTATCCTGGGCATGGATTGCGATTGGTGCTATCAGCAGGCTGGCAATAATAACCGCTGATGATTTTAAGATCATTCTCTTCATAACTTATTATTTTTAATTTCTACGTTAAGTTTCGTATTTCAAATATAAACACATTTATTTAAATACGAAACACTTCGGAAATGTTAAAATGAATTCCTTTTTAAATGGCACTATCCTTTGATAGATGGATTTGTTGCCTGATAGGTTTTATGCAAGTGACCTTCGACAAATTCTTCGCCAACGTATTGCATGCCGCATTTCTCCAAAACCTTTATGGATGCGAGGTTCCCGGGTAAAGCTCGTCCGATTATCTGCTGCAGGCTGAGCTTTTCAAAACCATATTGAATACATGCTGAAGCGGCTTCGGTAGCATAACCTTTTCCCCAGAATTTTTTCATGAAACGATAGCCAAGATCGATTTCATTTTGTTCCGGTCTGTATTTTAAACCGCACCAGCCGATGAATTCAAGATTTGATTTGATATGAGTGGCCCAGCGGCCACGATTATATAAAGCATATTGGGGTAAAATGACTTCTTCCAGGACTTTTTTTGCATGGGGCAGGTCAAGCATCGGGTCGCAGGTGTAGCGGGTAACTTCAGGATCTTTATTTAATTCATAGATGAGAGGAGCATCATCCTCGGTAAATGTGCGCAGCAGCAGACGATCAGTTTCTATGATTACATTCATACCCTAATCCCTAAGGGGACTTATTTAATCAGAGAAGTTGTTTTACTTTTTCTATTACCAATTTAAGGTTGCTTGCATCCTGCCCCCCGGCGGTTGCCAGTGTTTTTTGACCGCCGCCACCACCTTTTATCAATGGAGCAATATATTCTTTAATAATTTTTGGAGCTTCCAGGTTTTTTGATGCAGCAACTTTATCATCCAGTAATACGGCCACATTTGCTTTGCCCGCATTATTACTGGCAAGTACGACTACATAATTGTTCAAATCCTTTTTTAAATCGAAACAAAGTTTTTTGAGAGCATCAGCATTACCTTCGACTATCTCACCAATAAAATTTATTCCATTTACTGGAATTACTTTTTGGAGCAATTCTTTTTTTACTGACTCGAGCTGGGAGGCTTCCAGTCTTTCGATTCTTTTTTTCAGTTCTGAATTTTCATTTACTAAACCCTCAACCGCTTTAGAAATATCAGCGGGATTTTTCAATGATTGCCGAACTGTATTTACAAGCTTGAATTCTTCATGCACGTACTCATCAGCAAGTTTTCCGCAAACTGCTTCAATACGGCGGACACCTGCTGCTACAGCCGTTTCATTTTTTATTTTAAAGAAACCGATATCACCGGTTGCTCCTACATGCGTACCCCCGCAGAGTTCAATAGAATAAATTGGATCAATGATAACCACTCTGACTATATCTCCATATTTTTCGCCAAACAACGCCATAGCGCCCAATTTCAGCGCTTCTTCTTTTGGCATTAGTTTAATGACAACGGGAATATTATCACGGATCTTTTCATTCACCAATTCTTCCACTTCGGCAATTTCCTCATCCGTCATTTTTGCAAAATGAGAAAAATCGAAACGAAGATGTTCCGCATTTACCAGCGACCCTTTCTGTGCCACGTGTGTTCCCAAAATTTTTCTTAATGCTGCATGAAGCAAATGCGTAGCAGAATGATGCCAGGCAGTATTTCTTCTTTTTGTGGCATCCACTTTGGCAATGACTTTCAACAACAGGTCAGTGGGAAGTTTGTCGATATAATGAATAATGAGATCATTCTCTTTCTTTGTATCGGTAACTTTTATCTTTTCATTATTCACTATTATCGCGCCGGTATCACCAACCTGCCCGCCGCTTTCTGCATAAAAAGGAGTTGTTTCCAAAACCAGTTGGTAAGATTCTTTTCCTTTCGATTTTACTTTACGGTATTTTAAAATTTTTGTTTCTGTTTCAAGTCTGTCATAACCGACAAAAGTATTTTGAGTTGATTCATCAAGAACCTTCCAGTCTTCAGTATCGACAGCAGTAGCGGCACGGGAACGATCTTTTTGTTTTTGCATTTCTTTATTGAATCCTTCAATATCAACAGATATTGAATCTTCATGAGCAATCAGTTGTGTTAAGTCGATAGGGAAACCATAAGTATCATTTAGCTCGAAAGAATCTTCACCGCTTATTGTAATTGAAAGATTATCGTATATGAGTGGTTTATGAAAAAAATTTTCTAGGTTTTTAACCAACTCGTTTATTGATATCTTCTCAATATTGATAGTTAATTGTAAAATTTCTAAATTTCCATATTTTGAGGAATTTGCTGGTATGCCAATTACTATTTCCCCTTCTTTATGAACAATGATGTCAACTGCTTTTTTCAAGTCAGGAAAAGTAAAAGTATAAATTTGATCAGCTTTGTCTGGGAAGAGATTATTTTTTCTTAATAGTTCATCAATGAAATTATAAAGAGCTTGTTTCTTGCTTTGGTGATATTTTATTAACCCTTTATCCAACGTCCTCAAAAATGCTTCTTCTTCTTCCTTGACTACTTTAGTTACAAAATCAACTTGCTTTTGCAACTCGGGAAAAACATTTTCAAACTGATGAGCCAGCAAGGGCATCAGTTGACATAGCAATGGCTGCTTATAATCGAGATAAGAAAAATAATAGCGCACCGCACGACGAAGAATGCGACGAATAACATAACCTGCTCCTGTATTGGATGGAAGCTGCCCGTCAGCAATAGTAAAGGCAATTGCACGGATATGATCTGCAATAACTCTGAAAGCAATGTCTTGTTTGCTACCAGTATTTATATATTTTTTACCCGTTAATTTTTCTGTTTCACTTATTGTTCCGGTAAAAATATCTGTATCGTAATTGGAAGTTTTGTTTTGAAGTACTCTTACCAATCTTTCCAATCCCATTCCCGTATCAACATGTTTTGCCGGCAATGGTTCAAGAGTTCCGTCTTTTAAACGGTTGTATTGAATAAAAACTACATTCCATATTTCAATTACCTGCGGATGGTCGGCATTCACCAATGTTTTGCCATCGGCAAATTGTCTTTCTTCATCGCTGCGACTGTCATAATGAATTTCGGTGCATGGGCCGCATGGGCCGGTATCTCCCATTTCCCAGAAATTATCTTTCTTGTTTCCCAATAAGATCCTGTCTTCTGCGATCCACTTCTTCCATTCATTAAATGCTTCATCATCTTTTGGCAATCCTTCTTTTTTATCACCTTCAAATATGGTGACGTATAATCTTTCTTTTGGAATTTTATAAACTTCAGTCAGTAATTGCCAGCTCCATTCGATCGCTTCTTTTTTAAAATAGTCACCAAAGCTCCAATTGCCCAGCATTTCAAACATGGTATGATGAAAAGTATCTACTCCCACTTCTTCGAGGTCATTATGCTTGCCGCTTACACGCAAACATTTTTGGGTATCAGCCACCCGTTTATGAACTGCCTGTTTGTTTCCTAAAAAATAATCTTTGAACTGGTTCATGCCGGCATTCGTGAACATGAGCGTGGGATCATTTTTTACAACGATCGGTGCCGAAGGAACAATAACATGGGCTTTCGATTTGAAAAAATCTAAAAACTGTTGTCGTATTTCGCCGGAAGTCATCATAGGGTGAGTGGTGAATGGTGAATGGTGAATGGTGAAATGGGTTGTGCGCTATAAAATCTATTCAGCAAAGCATTCACAACTGACGATTCTGCGATTCACAAATAGTTGAATAGTGAACCGAATGCACAAGAGTGCGACGCAACAGATGCTTAATAGTATTACGAAAGTTGGAAACATAATTATTATTAACAGATAAAAGAGTTTTAAAACTGTCAAAGGATTGATTTTTGCTATTTATCCGGCTATATTTGCCTGTATGCCAATAAGCCCGGGATAAAATAGTGAAGCGCAAAGGTAAAGATTCGGGTTTCATTTTCATGGTCATGGTCAACGTCTGCCATCATGAAGAAGATAAAATATTATTATAACACCAATACCCTCCGGTATGAAAAGCTGGAAACACCTCTGCGGGTAAAGATTCTGCGCATCTTTGGTTTTTTGGCTGCCGCAGTTGTTACGGCGGCGATCATTTCTTTTTTCGCTTTCCGGTTTGTCGGTTCTCCCAATGAAAAATTGCTGAGTATGGAGAATGAAAGGCTTCAGGATAAATACCGCGAACTGAATGATAAGGTGCGGGTAGATCAGCAACAAATAAATGAGTTGGTTAAACGAGATAACGAAGTATACAGAGCCATTTTTGAAGCTAACCCAATACCCGATAGTGCCCGGGCAAAGGCGCTGGCGCAGGATGAAGAAATTGAAAGAGTGGAAAACATGCGTGGCAAAGAGTTAGTGAATTCAATTGTAGCGTCGCTCAATACGCTTGGCCATTATATTACAGCTCAAAAAAAATCATATAGCGAGATTGGCAATCTTTTAAAAAATAAAGAACAAATACTTGCTGCCACGCCGGCTATTCAACCTGTGAGTAATAAAGACCTTACCCGAATTGCATCTGGCTTTGGTTACCGCATTGATCCTATCTATAAAACAGTGAAGCTTCATGCAGGTCTTGATTTTGCCGCACCGATAGGAACGCCGATTTATGCAACGGCAGACGGTAGAATAATAACAGCGGGTAATACGGGGAATGGCTACGGCAATCATGTTGTCATCAATCACGGGTATGGATATGAAACACTCTATGGACATATGTCAAAAATAAAAGTGCGGGTAGGACAAAAAGTAAAACGTGGTGAAGTAATCGGGTGGGTGGGAAGCACAGGAAAATCTACAGGACCACATTGCCACTATGAAGTGCATAAGAATGGACAAAAAATTGATCCCGTTTATTTCTTTTATAATGATCTTTCACCGGAACAATATGACGAATTGCTGAAAAAAGCTGCTTCGTCAAACCAGAGTCTTGATTAGTTGCCGGTTTCCGGTTACCTGTTTTTTAGTTTCCTGTAAAAAAAGTTCAATGAGTGAAAACAAATAATCGGTAATTCTTATAATCTAACTTTTCCACAAAATTGATTTTTGATTACTCCGCACTCCTGCACGTTCGTATCTTTACTTGTCCAAAGCGACGGACCGATGGAATAATGGAGAGAAAGTTTTCTCAAATAGCGATGGAATTCATGGCTTCCGGAAAGGAAAGCCAGCAGGAACAGCAAGAGAATGCGGTTTCTGAAACATGTCATTCTCGCAGGAAGAAGATGGAATAGATGAAGCAAAAACCGGGAATAAAAAAGAACCGACTAAAAAGCCATTATCGAAACGTGGACGTCCCTCACTGAAAGAAATTGAAATCAACGCAGACCTGGTTCAAATTCCGCCCGGATGAAATTCTTTCTCAAAAACAGTATTATCCTATCGGTGAAGTGTCGAAATGGTTCCGGGTAAACCAGTCATTGATCCGCTATTGGGAAACAGAATTTGATATTTTGCAACCAAGGAAAAACAGGAAAGGTGATCGTTTTTTCAGACCTATTGATGTAAAGAATCTTTTGTTGATCTATGATCTTCTCCGGCGCAGGAAATTTACCCTGGAAGGAGCGAAAGACTATTTAAAAAACAACAAACGTTCAGATGAAAAATTTGCAATGATACAATCTATGGAAAAGCTTAAATCTTTTCTTCTCGAATTAAAGGCAAGTTTGTGAAATGTAATTGTGGAAAATTTCTTGATAAATTCAGCAACCTAAAATCGATTTTCTTCTCTTTTTTACAATGAAAAAAATATTGATTATAATCATTTGTGTTTTTCTTCTTAATGGCATCGGTGGCTCAGTTTTTGCTCAATCGCCGACGGAGATTTCGAGGGATGACGAAGGAAATAAAATTCTGAAAGGATTTATATCACGAAGCGAGCTGGAGAATGATACCGCCTTTAAATGGTGGGCTGAAAATTTAAAAGGTTATACTCCCCAATCTCAGGCCGTTGCTGAACTTAAGAAAAACCAAAATATAGAATTCATTGCATTCATGGGTACATGGTGTGGTGACTCGAAGTTTATTATTCCCAAATTTTATTCCCTATTGGATGCTGCCGGTTTTCCGGAAAACAGGGTTACGTTAATAGGCGTTGACCACAGTAAGAAAACGATCAGCCACCTTGCCGAAGCTTTGAATATTGAAAACGTACCTACTATTATAGTAATGAATAATGGTAAAGAAGCTGGGCGGGTGGTTGAATATGGCAAAGCAGGATTATTTGATAAGGATCTCGGAGACATCATTGCTTCTATACCTTCTTCTCCTGCGAAATAATTCTAATTTCTGGTTGGCTTCCGCAATTTGTATGTCCAGCTTTTCCAATAATTGCCGGGGATGTAATTTGAAATAAAATTAAAACTACCCGGTTATGCTAATGAAGGTTATAGATCAGAAGTATTCCTTTTTTTAAAGCGTACAACCGGGAAGATGTAAAATTTACCTTCATTGAATTTTCGAGAGGAGCAGGGAGCTTTTCTTCATCTACCCTGAAGGTGCTGATTTCATAGCGATGGAGCGTATCGTTGTTAATGCCGAAAATATATTTACCGGTTACTTTCAAATCTTGCCAATTAGTGATCAATATTTTATTTCTGAACGCTCCGTAGTAATCGAATACAAAAACGCTTTGTTCGGGATCGTATAAATAAACAAAGCCATCCTGGTCGTAAATATTTTTTATGTGCGGGGCTTCATTAAACAGCATACGAAAATCAGGAGTTTCCAATAACACTTTTCCTGCATCATCTATTTTTTTCAACTTACTGTCGCCCTCATCATACAACCACATATTGTTATCATAAGATTGACTGATAGCGTTTACCTGGAATATATTTTGCTGCCGTAGGTCAATTGTATTACGAACAGTTAATAAACGGTCAAGAATAACTATCGTTGAAAAATCTTTATAATAAAGCAATACTTTCAGAGGATTGGATGCATCAATGGATGAAACCTTACCGAATTTTTTTACATTATTAAATACCGCTACCGAATCTCCGTTAGCATTATATTTTTTCAGTTGATCCGTACTTGTAAGAATATAAACATTATCGAGATTATCGACGGCGAAATTGACTATATCACCTGTTATGGCGTTTACCTGAGTGTAAGGTTCACCTGGTTGCCCTTTTGCAACAACAAAAAGAAGAAGACCTTGCACCAAAAATATAATGATCGCTTTACGCATTATTTTTTTATAATTTTTTCGTCTTTGCCTAAATAGGATTTTAATTCCAGGCTGTCTCCATCAAATACCGCATAAGTAAAATAATGTATCCAGTCTCCTAAATTAATATAACGACTGTTATTATTCAGACGAAAATCGATCGGTAAATGTCGATGTCCGAATACAAAAAAATCATAATTCTTTTTTTTCAGGATATCCTTGCAGTAAGAAATCAGCCATTCTTTTTCTTCGCCTAAAAATATTTCTTCCGCGGCGCCTGTTTGTGCACGACTCCGGCGGCTAAGGTAGTTTGCCAGGGCCATACCCATATATGGAGGAAAAATTCCAAATAGCCATTGACTGAATTTATTCCTGAAAATCTTTTTCAAAAATTTATACCTGTGATCGCCCGGACCAAGACCATCGCCATGCCCGATATGAAAGCTCTTACCATTCCATTCATAATCTTTCGGTTCGAAATATACCGGGATATTTAATTCCTGCTGAAAATAATTCTTCATCCACATATCGTGATTGCCCACAAAAAAATAAGTACTTATTCCTGAATCCGTGATCTCAGCTATCTTGCCCAGTAGTCGTACATGGCCCTTTGGCACTACTTTCCTGTATTCATACCAGAAGTCGAAGATATCCCCGACAATAAAAATTTCAGCAGCGTCTTTTTTTATTTCGTCAAGGAATTTAATAATGATCTTTTCTCTTTCAAGGCTGCTCTTATAATCGGGAGCGCCAAGATGAAAGTCGGAAATGAAATATATTTTTTTATTGTGAGGAAGTTGCACTCAGGTTATTCTTTTCCCGAAGATATTGAATCATATCACCGGATTCTATTAAAGGCATGTCATTTACATTTCCGTTGTACCAATAAATCCAGGAAGCGGTGGATGCATCATTAAAAAATACATTTACCAGCTCACGCTTGAATGGAGAAGCTGCACCAGGCTCTGTGTTTATTTCTTCATAGTCGTCCAATTGGCTAATGGCAAGATCAAATTCAGATTCATTTTTGATAGTGTATAGCTCCCCTATGATAAAATTCTCCGTACTTACGGGGACAGCGCCTGTGTAAGCGCCCAGGTCAAATAATTTACCTTTTACTTTCGCATCGGCGACAAAGGAAAAGAATCGGTTCATATATTCATGAGCAGGAGCTTTCAATGTTCTGCGCAATGAGCCATAAACAAATAATTTGTAAACCGGTAAATCGTCCATGCAATAAAATTACAAAGAGGAGGGATTTATTCATCTACAAGAAAGCAATAAACTTCTTTCGGTCCATGCACACCGACTACCAGTGTTTTTTCGATATCAGCAGTTCTGCTTGGGCCGGTGGCAAAAGTTATTAAAGAAGGTAAATTGCTTCCGTACCTGTTTTTTATTTGTTGCAAAGCATCTTTTACATCATAAACCAATTGCCTGTTATAGGCAATGCAGATATGAATAGGGGCATAAACGCTGACAGTTCTTCCACTTGGTTGAGCAGTGGTCATTACAATTGTTCCTGTCCTGGCAACTAATGCCTCGCAACCCGTAATGGAAATATCACATCCTGCCAGATCATCTGTAAGCCACTCGGACAATTGTGGTCCAATAAGGTTCAACATATTTTCTTCCCGGCAATAGATTTTCTTCCATCCCTGTTTTCTTATAAGGCTATTTAACTGGAAAGCCAGTTCCTGTTGATTAAGACAAAAGATAAATTTACCAAGGAGTTTAGTGAACTGCTCAGCAAATTCAACTTCCAGTTCCTGCTGAGGTTGGGGAAATATTGAACTATTTCCTTCGCTCTGAGGAAAAGGAAGAGGCGTTGAGTGAGTCAACGCCTTTCTTATTTTCTTTAAAATATTTTCCTTTGAAGGAGAAACATTCATCTGCTTGCTAATTAGTGTAATGATTTATTGGTCACATCGCTGTCATAAGGAGGAACACCTTCTGAAATTTCACCAGCATGTTCCGGATCCAATTGCTTTTTCTCTTCATGCGGTCGTTTACCAATCAGAGCTTCTACATCACTTTGGAATAAGACTTCCTTTTCTAACAGCGCTTCTGCCAGCTTTTCAACCTGTGGCCTTTTCTCTCTTAGCAGTGCCTTTGTCCTTTCATAAGCTTCATCGATCAATTTACGAACCTCTTCATCTATGATCTTGGAAGTTTCTTCGGAATATGGTTTTGTAAAAGCATTTTCCTGTTGAGGATCATAAAAACTTACATTGCCAACTTTCTCGTTCATCCCATATACCGTTACCATTGCATAAGCAATTCTAGTGATCTGCTGCAAATCATTTTGGGCGCCTGTCGAAATCTTATTGAAGAAAATCTCTTCACTGGCCCGGCCGCCCAGTGTCATACAGACCTGGTCCAATAGCTGATCTGTATTATAGAGATATTGTTCTTTGGGAGTATATTGAGCATATCCCAGTGCAGCCGTTCCTCTCGGAACTATGGTTACTTTTAAAAGCGGATATGCATGTTCCAAAAACCATCCGCAAATAGCATGGCCTGCTTCATGATAGGCAATAATTTTTTTCTCTTCAGGTAAAATGATCTTGCTCTTCTTTTCCAAACCACCGATCACCCTGTCTACTGCATCCTGGAAGTCCTCCATTTCAACTGCGTCTTTTCCTTTGCGTGCAGCAATCAAGGCTGCTTCATTACAGACATTTGCGATATCTGCTCCTGCAAAACCCGGGGTCTGTTCGGCAAGTTTATGACTATCGAGAGTTTTTGAAACTTTTATTGGTTTCAGGTGTACTTTAAAAATAGCCTCTCTGCCTTTGAGATCGGGCTTATCAATAGATATCTGCCTGTCAAAACGACCCGGCCGAAGCAATGCCGTATCCAATACATCCGGGCGGTTAGTTGCTGCCAGAACAATGATGCCCGTATCTGTTCCGAAACCATCCATTTCAACCAACAATTGGTTCAGGGTACTTTCTCTTTCATCATTACTCATCATTACATTTTTCCCCCTGGCACGACCGATTGCATCTATTTCATCAATAAAAATGATACACGGCGCTTTTTCGCGGGCCTGTTTGAAAAGGTCACGAACACGGCTGGCGCCAACTCCTACAAATAACTCCACAAAGTCGGATCCGCTCATACTAAAGAAGGGTACCTGCGCCTCACCTGCCATGGCTTTTGCCAAAAGAGTTTTACCGGTTCCGGGCGGACCGATCAGCAACGCACCCTTTGGAATCTTTCCACCAAGCGCTGTATACTTTTTAGGATTTTTCAAAAAGTCAACTATTTCCATCACTTCTACTTTCGCTTCATCCAATCCAGCTACATCCGCAAAAGTGATATTTACTTTTGTTCCCTTGTCAAATAAAGTGGCTTTTGATTTACCAATATTAAAAATACCACCGGGACCACCGCCGCCGCCGGCGCCGCCACCCATTTTACGCATCAATAATACCCAAAGCGCTATAAAAAGTAATAGAGGTAATAAAAACTGTAATGCTCCTCCAAACCAGTCTCTCTCCTGGTCTACATCATAAGGTACCTGGCTGTTAAAGACAATATTGCTCTGCACATAAAAATCCGCCATTTGCTTTTCGAAATCACCGGAATATTTGAAATAGAACTGGGGACCTTCCGTATTGATCTTTCCGTTAAAACCGGTTTTGAGTTTATCCCTGTATTTATCAATGCTCGATGACTTCAGATAAACTCGTACAATATTTCTGTTTGAAATAATTGTATACTTTTCTACATCTCCTTTTAAAACCATTTCTTTGAACTCATTGGGTGTTGTTTTAGCAGTGCTGCTTGAAAAAGGACTGAACAATTGAAACCCGATTAGTACGGCAAATATGATGGCATAAACCCAGTAGATGCTGAAGCGTGGACCTTTACGCGGACTGTTGTCGTCCCCCGTAGGTCGATTATTAAAACGAGGCAGATTTGATCTTTCGTTTTTGTTATATGGTTCTTGTGACATAAACTCTTTCTATCTTCTCCTGATAATTAAGGCTTTTTTAAAAAAATTGTTTTATTTATTCCAATATTTAACAAGCTATCCGTCGTTATTCATGATCCTCTGTAACGGCATCGCTCCACATTTCTTCAAGCTTATAAAATTTCCTCGTTTCCGGCAGCATTATGTGCACCACAATATTTATGTAGTCTATCAATACCCAGTGGAGGTGTTTTATTCCTTCATGCCTGTATGGAATTTCGTTACACTTTTTCTTAACCTGCTCTTCTACAAAATCAGAAATACCCCTTATCTGCGGTTGGCTGCCCGCTTCGCAAATAATAAAAAAATCAGCGACGGCTTCAGGTATTTTACGCAGATCCAGTGAAACAATATTCTCTCCTTTTTTTTCTTGAATTGCGTTAATAATGGTTTTAATGATTTTTGAACTTTTCGTTAACCTGGTAGCAACTTTCTTTTTTCGGGTAGCGAGTACTGCTATTTGTTCCAATAATCTAATAGTTTAATTAGTGAATATTTTTCTGAAGGCGATTTTTATATTAGGAGACGAGCGTCCGGTTAATTTATTTTAAATGTCTGCCGTTAGGCAGGCTTCCGTTGCATCGCACTCTTCAGGATCCTTATCGCTCATCTATCTTTGCCAAAAATAACAATTAATTGCAACTCCTTCCTGTTAATCATTCACGCGGCATACCATTTATTGAGCTGCAATCCATTGACAGTACCAATAACTATGCCCTTGCCCAAATTCATGCAAATCTGGCACAGCCGGGAACCTGCTATTTTGCGCATGAACAAACGGCTGGTAAGGGCCAGAGGGGCAAGTTTTGGGCTTCTGAAAAAGGCGCAAACATTGTACTCAGTGTTGTGCTGCAACCGTTTTTTCTCCAGCCGTTTGAGCAATTCTATCTGAGTGCTTGTGTAGCGGTTGCCACACATGGGTTTCTCAGCAATTATACCGGGAAAAATTTAAAGATCAAATGGCCTAATGATCTTTATTGGATGGACCGGAAACTCGGCGGTATTTTAATTGAAAATATTATTCAAAGTAACAAAGAGGTTAAAAACACAAAAAGAGAAGTTAGTAATGCAGAGAAGCTGGTGAGTAGCTGGAAATGGTCCGTGGCTGGTATAGGCATTAATATTAATCAAACAAATTTTCCCGAGAATATTAAAAATCCCATTTCTTTAAAACAAATAACCGGCAAAAACTTTAATACGGTGAGTTTAGCCAAAGAACTCTGTATCTCCATTAATGATTGCTACGGGCAATTAAATAACAAAGAGGCCGATGCAATTTTGAGATTATATAATGATGCTCTATATAAAAAAGATGAGATTGCCAAATTCAAAAAAGGTAGTCGCAATTTTGAAGCTGTTGTGAAAGCAGTTAACGAAATGGGGCAGCTTGCAGTGCAGCACGGCATTGAGGAGTTTTTTGATTTTGGAGAAGTGGAATGGGAGATAAGCTGATTAATCAATACATTTTATAAAATACCAATGTGGTATTTTTGAAGATATTCTGATTCTTAATTCTTATCTATTCTTTTTTACACGGAACAAAGTGAAATTTCTTGTAAGAGTAAAACCCCAGCGAAATTGGCCTTTTCCCCACGAATCTGTAGTTCTTGGCAAAAAACGATTCTCCAAAATATTTCGGGCATTTGTAAAATTTATATGAAATACGTGGCCTTGGGTCAATATTTCCAAACCGATTCCAAAAATATCTCTTGGGGTAAAGCCGCGGTTTTTCCATGCGTCAATACTTTGCTGTGAGCGAAAAGAATGAAAATAGTCGGAGATAATAAATAGTTTTTGACTTAGTGGAAATCTTACAGCAGTTCCGACAGCAAATAAATCATTTTGGTCACCGGGAATTACCAGGTTGGTATGTAAATACGTACCACTTACCTGAAGGCTTAGGGCACCGATCCTTCTTGCGATCATTAATTGAAAAAACTCACTCAATCTGTCGGAATAATTTCGGAAAGAATTTTCCAAACTGTCCCGCTGATCTACTTTTTGTGCGGTAGAAACTATGTTTCCATAAGCGGTCAAAGAAAAAGGATTTCCATTAACGCCTTGCTTCATGAACTGGTATTTAAGTCCCGCTTCGTAAAAATGAAATATGCCATCGCCACCACCTATCGTATGTTGAAGGGCAAGGTTTAAACGATTTCCTAATCCTATCTGGAAACCGATTTGTGCATCCGATACTTCATCTAATCCAAAAAAGTTTTTGAAGCCGCCTTTTTTACCGGCAATATCTCCGAAAGTATGAACCACTGTAAATGCCATCACTCCTTTATGCAATACCTCAACAGTTTTGGCAGTTATCAGGCGTTGGCCATAAAATACTTCAGGCACCGGCTTTTCTTCTGATATTTTTTTTTCGTTTTGAACTTCGTCAGAAATATTAACTACTGTATCATTTTGCGCAGATAGCTTTAATGTAATAATGCAGAAGAGAAGCCACATTTTTCCTTTCATACTACTTGGTTTAACCGCTGTGTTCAGTACTACCACATCGGAGAACTAAAATGAAAGGTTGCCATTTGCCTGCAATGACTCCCGGAAATCATTTTTTCATAGCAGCTATAATTTCCTGTGCGTGAGCTTTGTTTTTTGGGCGGGTAAATATCTTTCGAATGATGCCTTTTTCATCAATTACAAATGTGGTGCGCAATACTCCCATGTATTCATGACCAAATAATTTCTTTTGGTCCCACACTCCGTACTTTTCCAATATTATATGTTCCGGGTCCGCGACAAGCGTGAAAGGCAGGTTGAATTTTTTTTCAAATTTCTTATGCTTTTTTTCATCATCAGGACTTACGCCAACAATTTCAAATCCATTCTTTTTTAATAAGCCATAATTGTCACGAAGATTGCAGGCTTGTATAGTGCAGGTAGGCGTGTCATCTTCGGGGTAGAAGTAAAGAACAAGTTTCTTTCCCTTGTAATCAGATAAAGAAATTTTCTTGCCGCCTTGGTCTTTTCCTGAAAAGGCGGGAGCTTTATCGCCTTCTTTCAATGTTACCATATTTACGATTTTATTTCCAGCAAAATTATTTTTTCTTTTTTACCACCCTGTGGGTCGTCCTCTTATGAACAGGTTTCTTTTTTGGCGGAGTGTAATGATGTCGTTTGAACCACCATTCCTTTCGCGTCACATTTCCGGTTATATCCTCAATTCTTACAGTCAATCGATGTACTCCAAACGGACACCGCTCATCAAAATAGTAGATCCATGCAGCCGCCTTATCATTGGTAAATCTCAGCCATTGGCCATCCAGTTCCACCCGAAAATTTTTTATGCCGGTATTATCTTTTGGATAAAATACAATTCTTTTAGAAGCACTAAGGTCAACCGTATCGCCTCTACCTAATTCATTGATTGTTGGAGGCTGATCGTCAATAAAAGCCTCGTAAGATCCGAAGTCGCCAAATCTTGCTGCCAGCCACTCTCTTTCCCATTCTGCTTTTTTAAAACTTGTTCCCTTGCTGTCAGTTTGTTTAATAACAATTTTATTTTTTGAGCTTGCAGAAATATCAGAATTAGGTTTAATACGAATACTTATAAGGCCATGAAACGGAATATATGCATCACAGAATTGAAACCGGGCCGACACTGCATTTGAAGCAGGCTTGCCTGTGCGATAGAAAACAGGCTGAATGGAATCGTATAGGCAGTTTTCAGGTAAGTATACTTCGAAATCATTTTGCTCAAAGACATTTACATAATTGGGGGCAAAATACCGGTGAGCTTTATAATTTACCTGCGAAGAAAGATTGCGGTCATATTGTACTTTAAATTTCAGCGAAGATATGTTCCCTTTTATGTCGCTGATCTCTATTACAACTTCATGAACTTTTGAATCGGTTAGATCAATAGTGCCATCACCACTTTTCAGTCTGTAATCTCTTCCATTATCGCCGGGCAGTTTAAATAACTGCTGCAGATATGAGCCTCCTCTATATCTATATTTATAATCTATGTGCGCATTCACGTAATCTGTTTCATTGTAATCCATGCTATCCAGAACAAATTCAATAAGCGGATCGTCGTCGAGGGAAATTTTGGCACTATAAATCCCATTGGGATTTGTCATTCCTGACACACAATCATAAACGCCGATACCGAAACTTAGTTTTGAAAAACCGGTTTTTAGTAATTCACTTTTTGCCGGCAGATAACCATTTTTTGTTCTCTTCACAGCAAACAACACCAGGTTTTGGTCGTACATACTAAGGTTCCGATCATACATAGCCAGTTTTGTAAATACAGGCGGCACTGCATCTGGTACGGGCAAATTAAAAAAGAAGGGATTGATGCATCTTTCCGTTTTTGTATCCCTGATCTCAAAATGAACATGCGGACCACCAGATGCGCCGGTACTTCCACTGTAAGCAATAAACTGCCCTTTTTTTACGGGAAATTGATCCGGAGTAAACTCAAGATCTAATTCCCACGATTCCTGTTTGTACTGTTCTGCAGTTACAAAACTATCCAGCCTGGAAAAAAATTTATTGAGATGACCATATACAGTAGTAAGCCCATTTGGGTGATTGATATAAATCGCCTGGCCGTAACTGAATGGCTTTACACTGATCCGGGCAATGTATCCGTCGGCAGCTGCATGAACCGGAATGTTCACTCTATGATTGGTGCGGATATCAAGACCCATGTGCCAGTGGTTAGATCTCAATTCTCCGAAATTGGCCACAATAGCGGGTTTGACGTCAACCGGCCATCGGAAATAATTTTTGGAATAACCGAACGATTGTGAGTAAAGACAAGTCGAAAAAATAACGAGGTCAAAAATTGTTACCAGGGTGCGTAGCATGTTCAAATTTACTAAAGCATGAATAGACTATGAGTACTATTGTTTTTAAAAAAGCAGCAAAAAAGAATTTTATTCTGTCAATAGAAAAAGAATTCGTGACTATTAAACTTTAATTAACAGCATGGTCATAACTTTTGAAGTGAACTAAAATTTATGGCATGAAATTTCGATTAAATATGAATGATTAAATCCCGAACTTTTGATGAAAATTTATTTTTACAAATTTATTCTTGCCTTGATTTTTGGAATAGCTGTCCTTGTCGGTATTGTAAAAGGACCGGAGGCGAAGCAAAAATGGCTAAACAGGAGAAAAATAAAATATGAGGCAAAACTTGGTTATCCCAAGGTGCCTGGCAATAGTGATCAGATCATTCTTGACGAAATAGAAATGTCAACATATCACAGTTAAAACCTTAGTAATTTTTTAAGCACAACTTTATAAAACAAACCATATTCCCTTAGTTTTGCAACCCGGGCAATCAGCCCGGTTTTTTATGCCCTTTAAAAGTCAAAAATCAAAAGTCAAAAGTCAAAAAGGTAATTCTCTAGGCAAGGTTGCTTATTTTGATTTTTTACTTCTTACTTAATAAAATGCCAAAAGACAATTCGATTCAATCAGTACTTATCATCGGTTCGGGTCCCATTGTTATTGGGCAGGCTTGCGAGTTTGATTATTCAGGAAGCCAGGCCGCCCGAAGCCTGCGCGAAGAGGGCATAAAAGTTATACTTATTAATAGTAACCCTGCTACCATCATGACCGACCCGATGATGGCTGACAGGGTGTACCTTCTTCCCCTCACCGTGGAAAGTATTGAACAAATACTTGACGAGAATAAAATCGACGCCGTGTTGCCGACAATGGGAGGGCAAACAGCTTTGAATCTTGCGAAGGAGGCCGAGGATCTTGGAGTTTGGAAACAACATAATGTTCGGCTGATCGGTGTGGATATAAAAGCAATAGAAAAAGCGGAAGACAGGGAAAAATTCCGGAAATGGATGATAGAGATCGGTATACCGGTAGCATCTGCAAAAACTGCCAATTCATTTTTAGAGGGAAAAGAATATGCACAGGATATAGGATTCCCGCTGGTAATTCGTCCTTCATTTACACTTGGCGGAACCGGCGGTGGTTTTGTTCACGATAAAGATGAACTGGATGAAGCATTGAATCGCGGACTCCAGGCCTCACCAATTCATGAAGTATTGGTAGAAAAAGCAGTATTGGGCTGGAAAGAATTTGAACTGGAACTGCTTCGCGATTCGAATGATAATGTCGCCATTATCTGCAGTGTAGAGAATTTCGATCCTATGGGCATTCATACCGGCGATTCTATTACAGTGGCGCCTGCTATGACCCTTAGTGACACTGCTATGCAACTAATGCGCAACACTGCCATTAAGATGATGCGTGATCTTGGAAATTTTGCCGGAGGTTGTAATGTGCAGTTTGCGCTCAATCCGGATACAGAAGAGATCATTGCGATAGAAATTAATCCCCGTGTTAGTCGCTCATCAGCTCTTGCATCAAAGGCAACCGGTTACCCAATTGCTAAGATCGCTGCTAAACTTGCTATTGGATATACACTCGACGAACTGGAAAATCAAATCACAAAAACTACTTCAGCTTATTTTGAACCTGCTCTTGATTATGTCATTGTGAAAATACCGCGATGGAATTTTGATAAGTTCAAAGGAGGTAATGATACGCTTGGACTTCAAATGAAAAGCGTGGGTGAAGTAATGGCCATCGGAAGAAGTTTTACAGAAGCGATACAAAAAGCCTGTCAGAGTTTAGAGAATAATGCAGTTGGTTTGGGCTATTATGGTAAAAGCCTGATGAAAGCTGAAGAAATTCTGAATCACATAAAAGTTCCGAAATGGGACCGCATTTTCAGACTTAAGGATGCCCTGATGATTGGTGTGAGTGTAAACACCATTTCAAAAGTAACCGGGATTGATCGCTGGTTTATTTATGAAATACAAAAGATCTGCAATATTGAAAAGGAACTTGAAAAATATAACCTCGATTCATTGCCTGCAGAATTATTACGGGAAGCAAAAGTGAACGGCTTCAGTGACGAGCAGATCAACCGGATTATGCTGCACGGCGAAGAAGAAGACATTTACAACAAGAGAAAGGAATTAGGCATAACAAGAGTGTACAAGATGGTGGATACCTGCAGCGCTGAGTTTGAAGCAAAAACTCCTTATTTCTATTCCACATTCGAAAGCGGTCATGATAATGAAAGCAAGGTGTCGGATAAAAAGAAAATAGTTGTATTGGGTTCGGGTCCAAACAGGATCGGCCAGGGAATTGAATTTGATTATTGCTGCGTGCACGGATTGCTTGCCATAAAGGAAAGTGGTTATGAGGCTATCATGGTGAATTGTAATCCTGAAACTGTGTCGACTGATTTTGATATGGCCGATAAACTTTATTTTGAACCTGTTTATTGGGAACATTTGTGGGAAATAATCGAACATGAAAAACCGGAAGGCGTTGTTGTGCAGTTAGGGGGTCAAACGGCACTGAAACTTGCCGGGCTTTTACATGAGAAAGGGATTAAGATCATTGGAACAGACTTTGACAACATGGATATCGCCGAAGATCGCGGTCGTTTTAGTGACATGCTGAAAGAATTAAAGATTCCTTACCCGGACTACGGAACAGCATTCGATGTGGATGAAGCCATAGAAGTAGCTCACAGAATAGGTTACCCCGTTTTAGTTCGCCCAAGTTATGTACTCGGTGGTCAGAGAATGAGAATTGTGATCAATGATGACGATCTGGAAAAAGCTGTAATAAGTTTATTAAAACATATTCCGGGGAATAAAATCCTGGTTGACCATTTTCTTGACCGCTGCCAGGAAGCGGAGATCGATGCCATTTTTGACGGAGACGATTTTCATGTAATGGGTGTAATGGAACATATTGAACCGGCGGGTATTCATAGCGGCGATAGCAATGCGGTGCTTCCGGCATTTAATCTGACACCTTTGGAAGTGACGACAATGGAGTTTTATGCGGAGAAAATCGCAAGAGCATTAAAAATAAAAGGGCTTATAAATATTCAATTTGCTGTTAAAGACGGAAACGTGCATGTGATAGAGGCTAACCCCAGGGCATCAAGGACTACTCCGTTTATTGCAAAAGCTTACCAGATTCCTTATTTGAATATTGCAACTAAAGTGATGTTGGGAGTAAAAAAATTGAAAGATTTTAAATTCGATAAAAAACTAAAGGGCTTTGCCATTAAAGAACCCGTTTTCAGTTTTGAGAAATTTCCGGGCGTCAGTCGCGAACTTGGCCCTGAAATGAAATCAACGGGAGAAGCCATTCGTTTTATAAAAGATTTACGTGATCCTTACTTCAGGCAATTATATAAGGATAGAAGTATGTACCTGAGTAAATAAAATATGAACCACGATTTTTTTGATTGCTGAGATTAAAAGGAAATATTTATTACATTCCCAGATTTAGTTGTCCATTTTTGATGCTTATCAAGAGAGAAAAAAATTATAACTCTTATTAATCCTTCTTCGTCCTGACAATTGCGGTTCTATTCTAGATTTTCCTTATTCTTCCGCTGCCAAGCATCCTGCTTGATACTTGGGCATTTCCTTTGTAATTCACATCGCCGCTTCCGGCCACATGGACATCCAATTTAGAATTGACAAACACATTTGCATTACCACTGCCATAAATTTTAATTGTAGCATCATCTGATTGCAGATCCAGTGCCTTTATGCTGCCGCTTCCATGTATCTCCCCGGTAAACGATTTTGTTGTTCCTTTCAGATCAATGTCTCCGCTTCCGTTGGTCTGTGTATTTATTTCAGGTGCGTCTATATCCATTTTTATATTCGCACTGCCATTTACTCTCAGATCAAGATTCGATGAGTTGGTAATTTTTGACTGACTGGTAATATCGCCTGATCCATAAGAACGGATACTTTCAAAATCCGGTAATGAGACGAATACTTTGATTTCCCGACCCGGGCGAATCCAGTAGTTATCTTTTGTCCCTATATTAAGTGTTGAACCATCCACATAAGTTTCAATGTATGGCAATAGGTTTTCCTCTGCTTCGATTTTTACTGATGGGTCACCATTTGAAACATACACATTAAATGAGCCATGCGAGGCAATGCTTTTGAAACTGCCGGTTGATCTGTCTTCCGTTTTCAGATTGCCGTTTCCCCTGATTCTTTCTCCGGAAACATAGCGGCATGAAGAAAATAAAATAAGAAGAGACACTGCGAAAAGAAAAATTTTTTTCATGATGTAAAGAGTTTTGCGATATGGCTAAAATTACAGATTAGTTGATTGCTATTATATGAAATAAATCATGCAGGCTGTTTTAACCGCCCGCTAACTTATTCATCCGGTTTGACGACTGATTTTAAAAGAAGGTTACATAAAATTATAACCAGTGTGTCTGAATTTATTCTGACATCTTGTTGTTGCCGTTTACATAATTTTCTCTTTTATCAATTTCTTTATTTCTTACTTCGCAACTCAAAAATTTGATTGTAACATGAAAGAAAAAATTCAATACGTTGTAACGACTCTAAAATCAGTTTTGCAAAACGAACCCTGGTACGGACAGTCTGTTATGAAAATTCTCCGGGATGTTGACAGGGATCTTGTTTATAAAAAGCCAAATGAAACTTCTCATTCATTGATTGAATTACTTTATCATATGAATACCTGGGCAGAATTTACTTTAAATCAGAATGGAGAAAAACAAAAAAGAAAGTTCTGCCGATTTTGAGAAACTTGATTGGAGAAAAATTGATCCCGCTGAGCACACATGGGAAAAAGGCATGGCACAGTTCAAGGTTACACATGATCTTATTATTGAAATGTTGGAAACGAAAGATGATACATTTCTTTCAGAAAAAGTGGATGAACGTGAATATGATTTCGGTTTTTTGTTGCAGGGAATAATTCAGCATGATATTTATCACATCGGGCAGATTGCATATGTAAAAAAATTACTATCCTGAATCGGTGCAGCAGAATTTACTTTCTTCGTTTTACTAATTTGGCTTTTATAATTCTTACATCTTCCAAAGGCCTGTCCCTGTCTGCTCCTTTGCTTGTCGGCACTGATGCAATTTTATCAATGACATCTAATCCTTTTACCACTTCACCAAACACTGTATAGTTTTGATCAAGATGAGGGGTACCGCCAATGGTTTTATAAACTTCTCTTTGCTCAGGAGGAATTTTTCTTCCGTTCAAACGATACGTTTCTACAGAATCCAAACCGGCATCTGTAAAAATTTTTCCCTGTACAATATAAAACTGGCTGCCGTTGCTTGCTTTTTCAGGATTGTTGTCACGGGCAGCCGCGATCACCCCCTTTTTGTGAAATAATGTAGGTCTGAATTCCGCCGGTATGGTGTATCCCGGTCCGCCATTGCCAAGCGGCTCACCCGGCTTTGCATTTCTGCTGTCAGGATCACCCGCCTGTATCATAAAATTTTTGATGACGCGATGAAACAAAATACCATCATAATAATGAGTTTTGACCAGTTTCAAAAAATTATCGCGGTGTAGTGGAGTAGAATCAGATAATCTTATAACAATGTCGCCGTAGTTTGTTTGCAACAAAACATCCCGTTTACGATCTCTTTTTGTAACGGTTGAATCCTTTTGAGCAAAAGAGGTTATAACTGAAAATAAAACTAACCCTGAAAAAAATATTTTCTTCATTTCGTCTTTATCATTTCAATTCTTAAAAATTGTGGTCCTGGAAATAGAGAAGTATATGATCTTTTAAAAAATTTTCCTGTTCAGCCGAACTCATCTCCGGCATTGCTTTTAATTGTTTAAAATGCGGCCAGCCTTCTTCATCCGTACTTTCTAATTCATAATAACCGCCTGGCGTCAGCAATTTGCAAACAGCCACATGCATCAGGTCCTGCTTTTGTTCCTTGGTAAACTTTTCATGTATCTGTCCAAACTCCTGGATACCGATCAAAAAAAGAATGGCTTCCATGTCCGGCTTTTTGCCAAATCGTTCAGCAAGTTTTGCTTCCAGGTTCCACCAGCGTTGTTGCAAGTCATCACTAATAAACATGATGGCAAAGATAAGTTTGCGGGAACAAAGAATCAGGCTCTTTCAACATACACTGCAGTTCCATAAGCCAGCACTTCATTTACTCCGCTGATCACTTCATTGGCATCATAACGCACACTGAGAATGGCATTGGCTCCACGTTCAGCCGCATGTTCCATCATTTGCTGAAAAGCTTCCTCTCTTGTTTTCTCACAAAGCTCAACATAAATAGAAATTTTTCCGCCCAAGCAGAGTTTGAAATCCACCGGCAATATTGCCCAGCAGACTTCTTGAACGAACAGTGATACCGCGGACCACCCCAAGGTTTTTTGTAACCCGGTAGCCGCTTAATTCAATATTAGTTGTAACCATTGATTGATCAATCATAAATTTTGTTTTGATGAATTTAGGAATATTGCCACAGATGACACGGATGAACACAGAAAATGCAACTTTCACTTGTGAAAATCTGTATTATCTGCGGCAAACTTATCTTTGCGCCAAATTGAAAAAGCATGTTGCAGCTACAGGTAATAAGGCAAAATCCGGAGTTGGTAAAACAAAAACTGGCAGTAAAAAATTTTGGCGAAACTGCTATCGTTGATAAAGTTCTTGAACTGGATGAACAGAGAAAAAAATTGCAACTTGAATTTGACAATACCCAGGCTAAGATAAACAGCTTATCCAAAGAGATTGGTCAATTGATGGCAAAGGCAAAGAAGGAAAAAGCAGAAAATGCAAAACAAAATGTAGCCTCATTGAAAATCTCGCTTCAGCCAATCAATGATAAATTATCAGAAACAGAAAAACAATTGCAGAATGAGCTGGTGAAGCTTCCAAATCTTCCTTCGGAAAAAGTTCCTGCGGGCAAAACTCCGGAAGATAATGAAGTAGTGAGAGAAGGAGGAAACAAACCTAACCTTCCAGCTAATGCTGTACCGCATTGGGAGCTTGCAAAAAAATATGATCTTATAAATTTTGAACTGGGAAATAAGATTACCGGCAGCGGCTTTCCTGTTTATAAAGGCAAAGGTGCAAAGCTGGAAAGAGCATTGATACAATATTTTCTTGATTACAACACATTGGCCGGTTATACGGAATATCTGCCGCCGCTTATGGTAAATGAAACAACAGCATTTGGTACCGGCCAGTTGCCTGACAAAGAAGGGCAGATGTATTTTGCAACTGAAGACAAGTTTTATTTGATACCGACCGCTGAAGTTCCTGTTACCAATATTTATCGGGATGAAATTGTAAAAGAAACTGATCTGCCAATAAAAATGACGGCATACACTCCTTGCTTCCGTAGAGAAGCGGGCAGTTATGGTAAAGATGTTCGGGGTTTAAACCGTGTTCACCAGTTTGATAAAGTGGAGATCGTTCAGTTGGTTCACCCCGATAAAAGTTATGATGTGCTGGAAGAAATGGTGAATCATGTAGAAAAGCTGGTGCAATCCATGAATCTTCCCTATCGCATTTTAAGATTGTGTGGCGGCGACATGAGTTTTGCTTCTGCGCTTACTTACGATTTTGAAGTGTACAGCGCGGCGCAGGATAAATGGCTTGAAGTAAGTTCGGTTTCCAATTTTGAAACGTTCCAAACCAACAGGATGAAAATTCGCTTTAAAGATAAAACCGGCAAACCTCAACTGGTTCATTCGCTTAATGGCAGTTCACTTGCTTTGCCAAGAATTCTTGCTTGCCTTCTTGAAAATAACCAAACGGCTGATGGAATTATTCTGCCCGAAGTGTTGATACCTTACTATGGAAGCAAAAAACTTAACTGATCTCATTCCAAGTTCTCCTTAATATAAATATAGCTCACTGTAACAAATTAAATATTGCTTTCATATTGTTAAACTGCTTTCTTTAAAATAAAGTAAGATCATTCCACGTTTGGCAATAATTAGCCAATAATTTAAACTTACTCCTCTTTTATTGGTCTGAAATCAAAATCTTCCTTAAAAAATGGCTTTGAGTAACCAGCTAAAGAATCAGCATTTATTATGGCGTGCAGGTTTTGGCCCGGCTGTGGAGCAGTTGAATGATCTCGATAAAGTTTCTCCGCAAAAATTATATAAGACGCTTCAAAAATCTTCTTCAAAAAAACCTGAATACATACAGGCAGCAGATAATTATTTACAGGGTTTGATGATGGGCGTGCAGGAAATCGGAAGACAACAAAAGCAACAGATGTCTGCAGATCAAAAAAAGGAATTACAGAAAAAAAGTCGCGAAGGAATCAGGAACCTGAATCTTTACTGGATAAATGAAATGGTGAACAGCGAGGCGCAGCTTCGTGAAAAAATGTCTTTCTTCTGGCATGGTCATTTTGCATGCAGAAATCTGAATATTTTTTTCCAACAGGGATTACTCGATGTCATCCGCAATAATTGTTTGGGAAATTTTCGTGACCTGCTTCATGAAGTTTCCAAAACCGGCGCAATGCTGAATTTCTTGAATAATAATCAAAACAGGAAAGATCATCCCAATGAAAACTTTGCGAGAGAAGTAATGGAATTGTTTACTATGGGCCGTGGAAATTATACAGAGGAAGATGTAAAAGAGTCGGCAAGAGCATTTACAGGTTGGGGCGCCAATGCGAAAGGTGAATTTGTTTTTCGCAGGTTTTTTCATGATAACGGAAACAAAACTGTATTAGGCAAGACAGGAAATTTTGACGGCGATGATGTGCTTGATATTTTATTAGATCAAAAGCAAACAGCAAGATTTCTCTCTCAAAAAATATATAAGTTTTTTGTGAATGAAAATGTCGACAAGGAAAAAGTGGAATGGCTTGCCGACAGGTTTTACAAAAGTGATTATGATATAAGCAAGTTGATGGAAGATATTTTTACAAGCGATTGGTTTTATGATGAAAAAAATATCGGCACTCAAATAAAATCGCCTGTAGAACTGTTAGTTGGTATACAACGAATGTTGCCAATGAAACTGGAAAATGATGAGGCATTATTATTACTGCAAAGAGTTTTGGGCCAAATATTGTTTTATCCTCCCAATGTTGCTGGTTGGCCCGGAGGAAAAACGTGGATCGATAGTTCCACACTGATGATGCGCATGCGTATTCCTCAACTGATAAATGACCGGGATGAATTTAATGTAAAACCTAAAACAGATGATGATCAGATGATGGGAAGAAACGACGATGAAATGAAATTTAAAAGGGGAAAGGCAGCTAAACCCATTAATGCAGAAATTGATTGGGGGAAATATCTTGACTTTTATAATCAAGCGCCACGAGCTGAATTGATAAATGATATAGCAGGAATTTTATTACAAACAAAAAGGGCGGTTAACGCTGATGTGATCAGTGAATATTCTGATGCGGGTGCACGGGAGAGTTTTATTAAGTCGGCAACGATACAAATAATGAGTACGCCGGAATACCAATTATGTTAAACGCAAAAGGCAAAATGCTTTAAGCGTTTTGCATTCTGCATTAAGCTTGAACTATGCTGATTAAACGAAAAGAATTTTTACAACTTGGCTCTCTTGCAACAGCCTCTTTCATGGTGCCGAAATTTTTAAAGGCATTTGAGAGAGTTGACCTCGTGCCGCCGGGAAATAAAGTAATGGTGATTTTGCAATTAAGCGGTGGCAATGATGGATTGAATACAGTAATTCCAATACGTAATGATATTTACTATCGCGAGCGTCCTCACTTAGGTATTGAAAAGACAAACGCCTTGCCTCTTACAGATGAAGTGGGATTGCATCCGGCATTGATCTCATTAAAGGATTTGTATGATGACGGAAGTCTTGGCATTTTAAACAGTGTTGGTTATCCCAATCCTGATCGGTCACATTTTCGCAGTATGGATATTTGGCAAACAGGCAGTGCAAGTAATGAATACATTACTACAGGTTGGATAGGACGTTATCTTGACGCGCAGTGTAGTGGCTGCGATAAACCCACTTATGCTTTGGAGATTGATGATATTTTAAGTCTTGCTCTGAAAGGCGAGAATTCAAAGGCTATTGCCATGAAGGATCCGAAAAGATTATTCGGAACCAGCAACGAAAAATTCTTTAGGGATGTAATGAAAAATCATAAAGATGATGGAGAAGCGACAGTTGATTATCTCTATAAAACCATGTCCGAAACCTTATCATCGGCCAACTATATTTTCCAGGAAAGCAAATTGCATCCGTCAACTGCTGACTATCCGAAAACAGAATTGGGAAATGGATTAAAGACAATTGCTTCTTTGATATTCTCTGATATCAATACCAAAGTGTATTACATTTCCCTCGGCAGTTTTGATACGCATGTAAATCAGCAAAACCAGCAACAAAGATTGTTTACTGAGTTAAGTGACGCGGTAAGAGCATTTACAAACGATCTGAAAAAGAATAATCGTTTCAATGATGTGCTGATGTTTAGTTTTTCAGAATTTGGAAGAAGAGTTTCACAAAATGCAAGTGGCGGCACTGATCATGGCACAGCAAATAATATGTTTTTGATCGGTGGCGGATTGAAACAAAAAGGGATCATCAATGCAATGCCTGACCTGGGTAATTTGGATGAAGGAGATTTGAAATACCAAATCGACTTTAAAACTGTTTATGCAACTGTTTTAAGAAACTGGCTTGATGCTGATGACACAGCCATTCTCGGAAAAAAATACGAATTACCTTAGTTCCTGCCTGCTGTCAGGCAGGTCCGTGCTGTTAGTATAAAGTGAAAAGCAACCACTATTAGCTGCGGATGCTTTTTTTATTATATAGGTTTTCTTTTGCTGATAGCAAAACGATAAAGAATAAAACCCATGAATGCAAAGAAGACAACCCCAAGCCATTTATAACCACCTTTCCCAGGATTCTCGTCAGCCCACTCTCCGCATTTATTTTTCCTAAGTCCTGTGCTCACCTTTTCATTAACAGAAAGAATAGCCACGATCACTCCCATCAATGCGCCGCCCGCCACAAGCCCCGTTGCAAATAAATTTCCTTTTGAAAGATCTTCCTCTTCGGCAGATAATTGAATCTTCTTTCTTTTATTTCTCCATTCAGCCAAACCTTTTATTGCGCCGCCAATAAAAATAGGAAATGTAGTGGAAAGCGGAAGATAAATTCCAATCGCAAATGATAAAGATTTAATTCCGCAAAGTTCCATCACAACGGCTGCAAAAGCACCGACCAATACAAACTGCCAGTCGAGATTGAATGAAAGAATACCTTTAATAAGAGTGGCCATCAGTGTTCCTTGCGGTGCGGGATATTTATCCGTACCGATTGCATGATGAATGCCCTGTAGCAACATAGCATGGGTCGGCGTGTCAAGAATTTTTACCGTAGCGCCAATTGCCAATGATGAAACGATGGCACCAATGAACAGAGAAATTTGCTGTAATCTTGGAGTGGCGCCTACAATATATCCTGTTTTTAAATCCTGCGAGGTACCACCGGCATTTGCTGCAGCAATACAGATCATTCCGCCTACAACAAGAGCCATGGGTTCATAAAAGCTTCCTGTCCATTTTACCGCAATAAAGATCAAACAAGTTCCCATCAAAGTAGCAATTGTCATTCCGCTGATAGGATTGTTTGAAGAACCGATCAAACCAACAATACGTGAAGAAACAGTAACGAAGAATGCACCGAAAATAATTATCAGTAATCCCAATAATAATTTACTCCCGATCGAACTTCCCGGGATAAAACTGCTGGGCAAAAAAGCGATTATTAAAATTAACAGCAGGCTTCCTATACCAACTACTTTTATAGAAAGATCTCTTTCCGTTCTTGGAACATCCCCTGTAACTATTTTCTCACCCTTTATTGAACCAATACTTCCTTTAAAAGATGAAATGATTGTCGGAATTGTTTTGATTAATGTGATGAAACCGCCTGCAGCTACTGCACCTGCACCAATTTGTCGTACATATGCACGATAAATAGCAACAGACCAATCGGCAAAACTGTGAGTAGCCGGATCCCAACCACCGGGCCCGCCTGGTTTGGTAATATCAGCGAGGTAGCCAAGTTTTGCTAATTGCGCAGCGATAAGATCGGGATTAATCACTGAAGCAAGCAAAGGAATAAAAACAAACCAACTTAATATACCTCCGGCAACTAATATCCCTGCGATCTTGGGCCCAATAATATAACCCACACCCATATATTCCGGCGTTATCTCGCTGGATAATTTTGCCGAAGGAAAATATTTATTCGTCTTGTTTGGTGGCAAACTCCGGTACATCTTTTATTACATGAAATATTTTTTGAAGAATAGCATAACTCGCCGGCAACGACAACTCCCCAAATTGCTGTTATTGCTAAGTCACCACCTTTTTCACCCGCCTTCAATACGGAAGCACAAGCAGTTCCTTCAGGGTAAGGTAATGTGCCATGTTCTTTCACGATCAATGAGCGGCGCAATGGAATCATCATCAATGTGCCCAACATTCCGCCAATTATTGACAAGAACAAGAATTGTGACATAATTAAAATAATTGGCGCTGGAGGAAGCACTTAAAAAAAGAAAACCCGGCAAAGTAAATACAACACCACCGGCAATGCTTTCCCCTGCACTGCCTGTTGTTTGAATAATATTATTTTCGAGAATAGTTGTCTTCAAAAAAAGTTTTCCAAGAAGAATAGAAAGAACAGCAATCGGAATGGAAGCAGAAACAGTAAGGCCGGCTTTCAATGCGAGATAAACTGTGGCAGCACCAAAAATGATCCCGAAAATTGCTCCCATTATCACAGACTTAACGGTAAACTCCGCCATTTTAGTTTCAGGAGCGACAAATGGCTTAAACTGGTCTTGTTCTGCCATAGCAGTTTAGTTTTGTGGTAAGATAAATAAAAAAGGAGTTGAAATTTTTCAACTCCTTTTTGTATGAAAATTATTTTATGCGGATCCTGTTTTATCTTTTACAACCTGGTTTAATGATTTGATCCTGGCAAAGATCCATATGCCGCCGATAAATGCAGCGATAACAAGAATTAAAAAGAAAACTTTCTTATCGGTGAAATTATCCCAAAAGCTTGTCATAACACCAGCTATTTTTCCGCCGATAGAAGTAGCAAGAAACCAGCCACCCATCATAAGGGCAGTAAGTCTGGCAGGTGCCAGTTTTGATACAAATGATAAACCAATTGGACTTAAAAGAATTTCACTTATTGTAAATACAAAATAGGTTCCCCATAGCCATAGCGGAGACGCCTTATGAGTATAGACGGAAGGAACAGACATTACAGCAAACACCATTACCAGTGCAGACAATCCTGAAATAAATAATGCCATTCCAAATTTGGTTGCAGTCGTTGGTTCTTTTCGCCGCTTTCGCAAATAAGTGAACAATGGAACAAGGATCAATGTAAGAACCACTATGAATAATGGATTAATAGATTGAAATAGTTCTGTATTGAAAAGCTTTTGATCCTTGCCGTGCGGCCTGTCTTCCGGTGGTACATTAAAGAAATACGGATCAGGACCAGACGTTAAGATCACATGCGAGCCAGGATCCACTTTGTTTCCTGCTGCGGTTATGCCATATACTTTTTTGATCGTATCAATTCTGTCACCAACAGGTATTATATTATATGCACTGTCCTTACTTAATACCTGGCTGGTATCTTTTACGTCTACAAAATATTCGTTTACACTGTCGACTAACCTGGGTTTGTCATTAACAGTTTGCATAAACCCCAATTTGCCTGCAACTTTTTCAGTAAAGGAAGAAACGGAACGATCAGTATGCTTCTCTGCCCAAAGAGTTAACCCAGTGGCATTCTGATTATAAATTGTCCAGAAAACTATTGCTATTGCGAAAATAAAAAGCAAAGCACCAATCCCTTTTTTATCCTGTCCTTTTGCTTTTACCCATAGTGAAACATAAAAGGCAATGATAGGTAAACAAGCAAAGATGAAAGCATCATTCGCTTTTGATCCCATAATTGTTGAACCGAATAACAGAGATGGAACTGCCCAACCAATGATAGCTGCAATAATAGCGGGAACAAAAACATATAATAATATTTTTCCCAGAGGCATATCTTCTGCCTGTATTGGTTTTTTTACATCAGCTTCTTTTATCTCTCTGTTTTTTAAAGATGAACTGAGTATAATCAAACCAACGATAAGCCCTACACCGGCGGCAGCGAAAGCATAACCCCATCCGTATTTATTGCGGAGATAAGCAGCAGCGAAATTGCAAATGAAAGCGCCTATATTAATACCCATGTAAAAGATATTATAGGCATTATCTTTTAAAGGCTTCAGGTCTTCACGGTTATAAATGTTCCCAACAAGTGTTGAGATATTAGGTTTGAAAAATCCATTTCCGATAATGATCAACCCCAAACAAATAAACATTGCAGTATCGCCGGGAAGCGAGAGTCCAATATAACCTGCAGCCATTAAACTGCCACCGAGAAAAATAGACTTAATATAACCAAGATACCGATCAGCAATCAAACCGCCGATAAATGGAGTCAAATAAACCAAGGCTATAAAGCTTCCAACTATATCCGCCCCTTTGCTTTCATCAAAACCTTTTCCTGTCTTATTGTCGATAAGGTATAAAAGCAAAATGCCTACCATTAGATAGTAAGCAAATCGTTCCCACATTTCGGTAAAAAATAAAACATATAGTGCTTTGGGATGTCGGCCGGTTTTAATTGGCGAATTGGCAGGTTGACTCATACAATCAATTTTGAGTGACTAATCAGTTTGCAGTTTAATCATCCAAAATACAGAAAAATGATTTCTTACAAAGAAATCATCTGTTTCTTTAACAATTGAACGATATTCGCAAAGAACTTAACCCCTGTACAATGCGTATCCTGTTGCTAGGCTCTGGAGGCAGAGAACATGCTCTTGCCTGGAAAATAAATCAAAGTGTTTGGGCAAATCCACTCTACGTTGCTCCCGGCAATGCCGGCACCGCTCAATGCGGAAAAAATGTTTCTATCGACATTCACGATTTTGAAGCCATAAAAAAATTTTGCATAGCTGAAAAAATAGAAATGGTAGTGGTAGGCCCCGAAGAACCATTGGTGAAAGGTTTGTATGATTATTTTAAAGCAGATGAAGAGTTGGAAAAAATTTATTTTATAGGTCCTTCAAAAAAAGGTGCCCAGTTGGAAGGAAGCAAAGCTTTTGCAAAAGCATTTATGCAGCGAAATAATATTCCAACTGCAAAATACCGCGAGTTTGATGCTGCTAATTTTGAAGAAGGAGTTCATTACGTCAATGAACATTCTTTACCGGTTGTACTAAAAGCAGATGGTTTGGCTGCCGGTAAAGGAGTGATTATTTGTCAAACATCTATAGAAGCGGTTTCTGAGTTTGAGCTGATGATCCAAAAAGCAAAGTTTGGAGAAGCGAGTAAAAAAGTTGTGGTGGAAGAATTTTTAGACGGAATAGAATTAAGTGTATTTGTGCTTACCGATGGCAAAAATTATTTATTGCTTCCTGAAGCAAAGGATTACAAACGAATAGGAGAAGGCGATACGGGATTAAATACTGGTGGGATGGGTGCTGTAAGCCCGGTTCCGTTTGCGACTCCCGGATTCATGTATAAAGTTGAAGAGAGAATTATAAAACCAACCATCGCAGGTTTACATAAAGAAGAAATTGATTACAAAGGATTTTTATTTTTTGGTTTGATCAGTGTAAACGGTGAGCCTTACGTAATTGAATACAACTGCCGCATGGGTGATCCTGAAACTGAAGTAGTGATGCCAAGATTGGAAACTGATTTGGTTGGGTTATTCGTTGCTGCTACGCAGCAAGAATTGGATACGGTAAAGTTGAGAATTGATGAACGAAGCGCTGTAACAATAATGGCAGTTAGTAAAGGTTATCCGGGTGCGTATGAAAAAGGATTTAGAATAATAGGTTTGAAAAGAGAAGAGGATAAAGATTCTTTCATCTTTCATGCGGGGACAAAAGAAGTTGACGGTAAAATTGTAACAAATGGCGGCAGGATATTTTGTGTCACTTCTTTCGGTAAAAATATCAAAGAGGCTGCTGATCATTCCTTGAATATTTTGGAAGAGATCGATTTTGATGGAATATATTATCGCACTGATATAGGATATGAGTTTAAGCCCGCTGCCAGCAAAGGAGTACAATAATACTTTCCTCTCTGCTACATTTGCATAAATCATTTTTATGGCCGTTGAAATGCATTACAGTGACTATTTGCAGTTAGATAAGATCCTTAATGCGCAGTTTCCTGAAAGTGATAAAAAAACTCTTCCCGCTCATGATGAAATGCTTTTTATTATCATTCACCAAGCATATGAACTTTGGTTTAAACAATTGCATCATGAGGTGAATTCTGTTTTGATAATTTTGAAGAAGCCTGCGCTCAATGATAATTCTCCCGAGTTACAAACTGTTGTTCATCGTTTGAGCAGGATGGTGATCATCTTTCGTGTGCTGGTTCACCAGGTTGATATTTTGGAAACGATGACTCCAATGGATTTTCTCGATTTCCGGGACATGCTTCGTCCGGCTTCAGGTTTTCAAAGCTGGCAATTCAAGGAACTGGAAGCAAAATTGGGATTGAAGTTTCAGCATCGTTATGGACAGGAATATTATATTTCGAAGTTACGACCAGAGCAAAATGAAATAATTAAAAAAGCAGAATCTGAAAATTCATTGCTGGAATTATTGAATGAATGGCTGGAGCGAATGCCATTGGCTCCGTCAATTGATGCAGGTGAAAAAAATAATTTCTGGACTGGCTACCGCGATCGTTATAAAAGCAGTCTCGATGAAGTGGAAAGAAATCATCTTTCATTTTTTGATGAAATATTCTTTTCAGAAAATGCTGCCCAAAGGTCTCTTTCTTCAAAAGCGTGTCGGGCTGCTTTATTCATTATGCTTTATCGAGGCTATCCTCTTTTGCAACTACCATTTCAATTATTAAATGCTTTACTCGAAATTGATGAACAGCTAAGTTCCTGGCGATACAGACACATGAATATGGTGCATCGAATGATTGGAACAAGAATAGGCACCGGTGGCAGCAGCGGAAAAGATTATTTGAAAGCCGCTGCAGATAAGCACTATATCTTTAAAGAAATTGCACAGCTTAATAGCTTTCTGATTGAAAGAAGGAAGCTTCCTTCCTTACCTTCAGAATTAGAAAAACGATTAGGATTTGTTGCTTCCTAAAAAAATCTTCCTTCACCTGTTATCGTGCGGTAAGGTGTTGAAAAAAATCTGTCTACTATTTCGTTGAAATCGTCTTTATAAACGATCGGTGTACTATGACCAGAGTCAGGTAAAATCCATAAATATGCTTTTGAAATATTTTTAAATATCAGCATCGTATGCTCCGGTTTTATCACATCATGGTCTCCCCCGATAATTAACGATGGACAAGAAATTTTATGCAGATCGCTTAAAGAGATATGCGGTTGTTCAACAAGTAATCGAAAGAGTTTAGATTGATTTTTTTCTTCCGCTGTTTTATTTGTTTTTGCTTTCAGCATTTTATAAGTAGGATCAACCATATCCCAAATTTCTTTCGGTACTGCAGTGGTATCCGGAACAAGATTGGCGCCCGTTGCTGCAAGTTTTTTAACTTTTTCAGGATGACGGATAGCAAGTAAAAGGGCATTGATTCCGCCATCGCTCCAGCCAATTACATCCGCTGAATCTATTTTCATTGCGTCAAGAAGTGCTGCATAATCATCCGCCATCATTTCATAAGTTAAGCTGTCTCCGCTATCGGCGGAATTTCCCTGTGAACGGCTATCCGCAATAATTACTTTGTAATTTTTTTCGAAGTAAGGGATCTGGTAAACAAAATTATTTATGGAACCTCCGTTGCCATGAATGATGAGTAAAGGTTGTCCCTGGCCATAAACTTCACAATACATTTTAAAACCACGAATGTCGTAGTATTTTCCTGCAGCTTTATTATGTCCGTAAGGGGCAGTTGAATCCTTTAATTTATTTTCAAAATCACTTACTATTTTATGAATGTCCTGCGCAAATGATGTAAGACAAAAAAGCTGGGTGAAAAAGGTAAGTGCAAAAAAAATTTTTCTCATGAGTTAGTTTTTGATGTGATTGGGTTATAATTTTTCGGCTAAATAAAACGGAAGATAAAATAAAAAAACGATCAGGATTTTACCTGGTCGTTTTTTGCTGATAGATAGAAATATATATGTTGATATATAATGAAGGTGTACGGATTATTAAGTTATTCTGATGATTTTTTTAGCTACGTGATATAACTTTCCATTACCGTGCCAAAAATTGAATTTCATGTTTAAAAAAAAGCTGAAATTCTTAAGTATTATGAATGGGGTAGAAAGGTTCGCAAGAAATTTTTTGATTGTTTGATATTCTTCTTACTTTTTTTTCGTTATATGAACGATAAACAATATTCGCTGCATGGCAAATTCATCCAATAGAAACATCCGAATTTTTATAACGAAGTCCTGCGTTGCAGACGCTGAAAAAGCCATAAATAGCAAGGGTTTTCACTTTGTTAATTCAAATTATTTACTCGTACTTTGCAGCCATTAAATCCAATAGTTACAAATGGGACTTTTTAATTGGTTTACACAAGAAATAGCGATAGACCTGGGTACAGCCAACACTCTGATTATACATAACGATGAAGTAGTGGTTAACGAGCCGAGTATTGTAGCTCTTGACCGTAACAATCCCAAAAACGTACTGGCTGTGGGTAAAAGAGCGTTAATGATGCATGAAAAAACCCACGAAAGCATCCGCACCGTGCGTCCCTTAAAAGACGGAGTTATTGCCGATTTTAATGCTGCTGAATTGATGATCAGGGAAATGATCAAAATGATCTACCCTAAAAAGCCACTTTTTCCACCAAGCTGGAGGATGATGATCTGCATACCCTCTTCTATTACAGAGGTTGAAAAAAGAGCTGTTCGCGACAGTGCAGAACAAGCCGGAGCCAAGGAAGTATACCTGATTCATGAACCAATGGCGGCAGCACTTGGTATCGGGATCGATGTAGAAGAGCCGGTTGGAAACATGATCATTGATATAGGAGGTGGTACAACCGGTATTACAGTCATCGCATTGGCAGGTATTGTTTGCGATCAGTCCATCCGCATAGCCGGCGATGAATTTACCGCCGATATCATGGAAGCTTTGCGTCGTTATCATAGTTTGCTGATAGGCGAACGCACCTCGGAACAGATTAAAATACAGATCGGGGCCGCCATGAAGGATCTTGACAATCCTCCTGATGATATACCTGTAAATGGTCGTGACCTTGTAACAGGTATTCCCAAACAAATTATGGTAAGCTTCCAGGAAATAGCAGAGGCATTGGATAAAAGCATTTTTAAAATTGAAGAAGCTATTTTAAAAGCTCTTGAGCAAACACCTCCCGAACTAGCAGCGGATATTTATCGGCGGGGACTGTACCTCACAGGCGGAGGTGCATTACTAAGAGGACTTGATAAAAGACTGAGCCAGAAAATAAAATTGCCTGTGCATGTAGCAGATGACCCACTAAAAAGCGTAGTACGGGGAACCGGTATTGCTTTGAAGAACTATGACAGGTATCCGTTTGTGATGCGTTAAAATCTGGCTATAAAATACGAAGTGCAAAGTATGTTCGTTTACCTATATCGTATTTCGTACTTATAACTTCAATCTTGGCCGTTGCGTAATATCTTTCTTTTCATTGGTCGCTACTTTACATTTTTTGCTTTCCTGGCGTTCCAGGTTTTGGCTTTATCCATTTTATTTCGTTATAATAAATATCACCGGGCTGTGGGCCTTGGGGTAGCCAATGAATTGACTGGCTGGATGAATTCAAAATACGCCAATGTTGATGAATATTTTCATCTAAAACAAGAGAGTGATCGTATCCACCGGTTGAATGATTCGTTGATGAATTTGTCGAAGGCTAATTTTTTAAATCCTGATACAGCAACCAAATTTGTACAGGATAGTATTCCTTATGATACGTTAGGTTACCGCAGGCGTTATTTATGGCGGGATGCAGAAGTCGTGAGTAACTCAGTAAACTCTGAGAAAAATTATATCCAGATAAACAGGGGGTCGGCCCAGGGTATTAAAGATAACATGGGAGTGTTAAGCTCAGATCTTTCGCTTGTAGGAATTATAGTAAATACAAGCGAAAACTTTAGCCAGATTATGAGTTTGCTTCATGTGAAAAATAATGTAAACGCCATATTAAAGAAAAGTGGCAATTCCGGTACGATAACCTGGGATGGGAAGAACCCCTTATATCTTACAATGACCGGTATTCCCAAAAGCGATTCGGTTGCGAGAGGTGATACTGTATTGACGGGAACTTATTCTTTAAGTTTTCCTCCGCTGAAATTAATAGGTACTGTCACATCAGTTGAAAAGGATAATTCGAGCAGCTTTTACATCTTGAAGATAAAAACCGCTGCAAATTTTCAGAACCTGCAGCACGTGTTTGTTGTAGAAAACCTGCAGGCCGACGAGCAATCAAAACTTGACAAAGAAACGAGAGAAAAAATGGATGAATTAAAGAAAACAAAATGAGTGATCTGCTGAAAAATATTATTCGGTTTGTCATTTTTATACTGGTCCAAGTGTACGTATTATTAAAAATACCTCATCTTCATCAATTCATTACTCCGTATTTATATTACCTTTTTATTCTCTGGCTCCCATTTTCGGTTTCCCGCTTCTGGTTGCTTGTTATTGGTTTTCTGACTGGTCTTTCATTGGATTATTTTGCCCAAACTCCCGGCTTGCATGCGGCGGCATGTGTGCTGATTGCTTATCTACGGCCGTTTGTCATTAACCTGTTGCTGCCAAAAGATGCCTCTGACTTCAATTATAGAGAACCTTCACCCCGAACAATGGGATGGACCGCATATGGGATATACGTTTTAGTTCTCACACTGTTTCACCATGGGTATATGTTATTCCTTGAATGGTTATCTTTTGGAAGTATTCTTACTTTTCTCATCAAACTTCTCGCTACCACAGCAATAAGCCTGCTGCTCATACTTACTACAGAACTTTTGTTTCCGCGTAAGATGAGATTCAGAACAAATACCGCGTAAAAAATCTTCACAAATTTTATTTTGATCGCCTTGAAAAGAATTTTTGCATTGTAGCTTTGAAAAAATTTTTTTAAGATGTATTTTCCCTTTTACTGATCTATGCCTGTGTTTAACCAATCAAGAAGCCGTATTGTTCGCTTTATTTTTCTTGCAACTATTATTGTACTGCTCGCTCAATTATTCCATTTGCAAATCATCTCACGTGAATATAAACGGCAGGCCGATATAAATGCAATTTTTGCCAAGCGCATTTACCCTTCGAGGGGAATCATTTTTGACAGAAAGAATCGCGCTATCCTGAATAATACGCTGATGTTTGACTTGATGGTGACGCCATCAGAGATAAAAGGAATAGACACTGCCTATTTCTGCAAGCTTATGGAAATTGACACTGCAGAATTTATTAAAAGAATTAAAACGGCAATAATTAAAAACAGGTCGTACCGTCCATCGGTATTTGAAGAACTGTTAACGCCTGAGAAATATGCAAGAATGGAAGAAAATATGTGGCGCTTTAGTAATGGCTTTTTCCTACAACCGAGACCTGTTCGTTCGTATCCTTATAATGCCGCTGCGCATATCCTTGGCTATATAAATGAAGTCGATTCATCAATGATTAACCGGTCAAATGGTTTTTATCAACCTGGGGACTATGCAGGACGGACAGGGCTTGAACAATATTATGAAACTGTGCTACGAGGCCAAAAGGGAACCGAGTTATGGATCAAAGACAACTTCAACAGGCTTGTAGGGCACTATCAAAATGGAATTTTTGATACAGCAGCCGTGGCAGGCAGGAATCTTAGAACATATATTGATGTAGAGCTCCAGCAATTGGCGGAGAAATTATTGACAAATAAAGTGGGAGCTATTGTAGCTATAGATCCCAAAACCGGTGGCATTTTAGCCATGGCATCCGGTCCTGACTATAACCCCAACGACCTTACCGGTCCAAATAAACAGAAAAATTATACTAAAATGTTGCTGGATGTAAGTAGTCCGCTTTATAATCGTGCTATTAAAGGACAATATCCGGGAGGGTCTACCTACAAACCACTTGGGGCATTAATTGGTTTAGATGAAGGAGTGATCACTCCTGCAAGCGGTTATCCTTGCAGGGGAGCTTATACTGAATGCGGGCACGTTGTAAAATGTACAGAAAATTTTCCCGGTCATGCTGCCAATCTTAGATTGGCCATTGCGTGGTCATGCAATTCATTTTTCAGCAGCACCATTAGAAGGACTATTGATAATCCAAAATATCACAATCCGAGGATCGGGTTAACAAAATGGAAGCAGTATTGTAATGCATTTGGCTACGGTCATAGGCTGGGAATTGATATACCAAATGAAAATGGAGGAAATATTCCTGATACTACGGATTACGATAAAGAGTATCACGGTCAATGGAACTCATGCACCATGACGGGTGGTGGATTAGGAATTGGGCAGGATAAAATGCTGGTAACACCTCTGCAAATTGCCAATGCCATTTGTATTGTTGCCAATAAAGGATATTATTACACTCCTCATTTTGTAAAGTCAATTGATGACGAAACTGATGAAGATACTTCATTAGTAAACAGATTTCGGGAAAAGCATGAGGTGCTTACTCATATTTCAGACAGCACTTACAATGTAGTTATTGAAGGAATGCATGATGTGACGGTTGTAGGAACAGCCGCACAGATACCTAAAATCCCGGAAATTGAAATTTGCGCAAAAACGGGCACAGCTCAAAATAAAAGAGTGATTGATAAAAAAGTGGTTGAATTGAAAGATCATTCCTTATTCGTATGCTTTGCTCCAAAAGAAAACCCGAAGATTGCAATTTCGGTAGTTATAGAAAACGGTGGTTTTGGCGCTACCTGGGCTGGCCCTATGGCATACTTGCTGGTTGAAAAATATCTGACAGATTCTTTAAGAGCAGATCGTCAGAAAGAAGCCGATAGAATTGCAAATGCCAATCTTATGCCCTCCTATCTTACAAGAGAACAATACAAGGCAGATTCTGTTCGTGCGTTTGAATGGTTTAAAATGACAAAGGACAGCAGCTACATTGATAAATATACTTTTGAAAAAAAAGGCTTAAACTCATTTGTTAAAAAGCAAACGCCTGCGCCTACAAAAAAGAAAATAACCCCGGTCTCCTTTGCAATTATTGATAACAGAAATTTTCGTAAGAAAAACCTCGCCGCAAATCCATGAACGAACGTAATCCTGCAATATCAAAAGGAATCGACTGGACGCTTGCCTGGATTTACCTGTTACTGGTATCAATAGGGATCATTGCAATTTTTGCTGTTACCTACAAAGAAGGTGATCCTATTCTTCAAAGCTTTCTTGGGTTTAAAACCGATTATAGCAAACAGTTCTATTTTTTTTTAGTGTCAGGAGTGATTGGGATTTTTATATTGCTTACCGATAGTAAATTTTTTACCGCAACAGCCAACCTTTTGTATGCATTTGGAATTTTGTTATTGCTTCTTGTTTTTCCCTTTCATTCAAGTGTAAAAGGAACTGAATCAATTATACGTTTCGGAGGATTTCAATTTCAACCGGCGGAATTTTGTAAAATCTGTGTAGCTCTAGCTTTAGCGAAATATCTTTCTCTAACTGAAACCGATTTCACAAAACTGAGATCGCAATTGATCGCAGCGGCGATAGTTTTGTTTCCGGCCGCATTAACTCTTATGCAAAATGAAACCGGTCTGGCATTGGTTTATTTTTCTTTTTTTATTGTCATGTATCGGGAAGGCCTGCCATCAACGATCCTTGTTATTGGATTCTCTTTGGCGGTTTTGGTAGTAGCTACTTTGCTATTGGAAAAAAATACGTTGGCTTTGATTTTAACCAGCATTGCTGCTTTGTTCATTTATTTCATGCGTCATCAAAAAAGGAGAAGATATATTTTCTTTAATATTATTTTGCTATGGCTGGTTTGTGTGGGTATACAACGCTTTGGGGTACCGTTTGCTTTTAAGTATGTACTTAAGTTTTACCAGGTAGAACGCATTTACAGTACGGTAGGAAAAGAAGTGCCTGCTGAATATATAAGTGCTCATAGAACAGAACTGGCGGTCAAGTCAACAAAAAGAAAAGATCCTGACTATAATGTAAAACAATCGAAGATTGCTATTGGCAGCGGCGGACTTGCAGGCAAAGGATTGTTGCGAAGTACGCAAACCCGTTATGGATTTGTTCCCGAGCAACGAACGGATTTTATTTTTGACACTATCGGTGAAGGATTTGGTTTTATTGGCAGTTTATTGCTACTGGGCATTTATCTCCTGTTGCTTTTTCGTATCGTAGCAATGGCCGAAAGGCAAAGAAGTATCTTTAGTCGTTGTTATGCATATGGAGTAGCAGCTGTATTTTTCTTTCATATGACCGTAAATATCGGGATGGCCGTGGGTCTTGCGCCTGTGATCGGTATCCCTCTTCCATTTATAAGTTATGGCGGAACTTCACTACTCACTTTTACCATTCTTCTTTTTATTCTTATCCGTTTGGATGCCGACCGGCAAATGGTTCTAAGGTAATAGTTGAAAAAGTATTTATTTAAATTCGCAATTCTCTAATTCGAAATTTAAAATGCAAATCATTCCGCTCAGCGAAGGCACATTTACGGTGGATAAGACAAAACGTTTTGTTCCTTTTAATGAGAATGAACATCAATTACAAGACAGGCCAAGTGGTAGTTTGCTGGTGGAAATACAACCTTTTGTTGTAGTTACTTCAAAAGATATATTACTTCTTGATACAGGATTGGGATTTAAAAAGGATAACAAATTGCAGTTGCACCGAAATTTAATCAGTAATAATATCGACCCTTCGGGTATAACAAAGGTTTTACTGACTCATCTGCACAAGGATCATGCTGGTGGAATAAGTAATGAAAATCCTAATGATCATCATTTCGAATTAAGTTTTCCCAATGCAAAATATTACCTGCAGGAAAGGGAATTGAATCTTGCATTTGAAAAAGGATTTCCCTCCTTTATTCCCGAAGAATTGCAAATACTGAAACAATCATCAGCAGGTAATATTGATGAAAGATGACAAGGGAACAATTGATGACTTCATTTTTTATGAAATGACAGGCGCACATTCTCCCTACCACCAGGTTTTTTGGATAAAGGATGAAGAACAGATAGTTTTTTTTGGAGGAGATGATGCACCGCAACTACAGCAAATGAAACATCGGTTTGTTGCAAAATATGATTACAATGGAAAGAAGGCTATGGAATTAAGAACAGCTTGGTGGGAAGAAGGTCAAAAGGAAAAATGGACATTTTTATTTTATCACGATGTGAAAAATCCAACCTGGAAATTTTAATTCACTGCTACAAAATCTATATTTCACATTAAAAAGGCCCGCCCTGGACAGAGCCGGCCGTTGCTAACCTATGAAAAACACCAGGTTCAAAGATAAAATAAAATATCCTTTTATTGCAACAGCGAATGATTTCGGAAGGGTTTCCCTCCCAAACGGTCCTTACGGGCTTGTAAAATTTCAATGGCTTTTTTGCGGAATTCGTCTTCGTAGACAAAGACTTTGTTTGCTTTTGGTTCAGGCATTATTTGTCTGAACTGATCACGATAACGAATTCGTAGGTCAATGACCTTTTGCTGAAAAACAAGTCTGTCGCCTTTGTTTTGCTGACGTATTTGGCGAAATTCCTGGAAGTATCTTAAAAAAGCGGGAGTGAATTTTTCTGATTCATTTCTTGAAAGCCCAAGCCTGTCCTGGATATACTCTACCATCCGGTCCCTGATTTTGCCGCTTGCGCCATTATCATCGTTTTCATTCTGGGCATAACCAGCGATAACCGTAAATAATAAGATTAATATGACAAGAAATTTTTTCATTTTTTCTTAGGGACTAGTTTATCATCATCAGATCTTCTATATCTTTTGATTGATCACTAAAATCTTTCAATTCATCTGTTGACACATCCTGTAATAATTTTTGTACATCATCTACTTTGACCACATTTTGATTACTCGCTATTTCTTTTTGATTTAAACCATCTTCCATAAAATCTAGCAGGCTGTCTGTCTTTTTTACGTCATCAATTTTTTTTACGTCTTTTTGAAGATTTGCAATTGTTCTGCCTGCGGCATCTGTATGATTGTTTTTGTAAACAAAAAATCCTGTAAGTGAAATTGCACTGATCACAACAGCTGCTGCAGCATATCTGAACCATTTACGGCTTGTAATTGAAATAACCTTTGTTTGGTTTTTCTTTTGTTCACCAGCAATATTCAAGTTTTCAAAATATCCGCGGGGTACGGCATAAACGGGCCTTTTATCTAAGCTGCTTAACAAAGGTGAAATTGACTGCAGCTCTTCTGTGCTGGTTTGGTAATCCGGACGAATACGGATTGCATTCATAATTCTTTCTTCCAATCCATCAAAGTAATCTTCCGGAACCTGGTATGGATTTATTTTGGGCAAAGCAGATAACCAGGATAAACTATCCTGCGTTTTAACCATGGCTAAAACCTCATTGGCAAACCCTTCAAAATATCCATCCGGAACTGTAAAGATATTTTTAGGATCCACAGTGGGGAGACTGCTTCCTAAGTCTCTGAGTTCTTGTATAATATCTCTGTTTGCCATTTTATCGTATCTGAGACATCTTTGAGACTGTAAAGTTTAATGATTTTTGATGTAATCTTCAATTTTTTTGACCGCATGATGATAACTCGCTTTTAAGGCGCCCTCGCTTGTTTCAAGAACCCTGCTCATCTCTTCGTATGGCATCTCATCATAATATCGAAGATGAAAAACTATCCTTTGTTTTTCAGGAAGTTGTTGAATCGCCAGTTGCAGTTTCCATTCTAATTTATTTGCATCAAAATAACTATCGGCTTTTATTTTATTGCTCAACCCGCTTTCTACTTCATCAAGAGCAACTGAGCTTCTCTTTTTCTGCTGCTCAAGATAGGTCAGGCACTCATTCGTAGCTATGCGGTACAGCCAGGTATAAAGCTGACTATCTTCTCTGAAATTCTCCAGGCCGTTCCATACCCTTATGAATACATTTTGCAATACATCGTTTGCGTCTTCATGGGCAATCACCATTCTGCGTGCATGCCAATATAATTTTTCCTGGTATTTTTTTATGATGGCGGTGAAAGCTTTTTCCTTGGTTAAAGGATTCCGAAATTGAACCAGTAATTCTGTATCACTTGTGGCAGCTAAAGACATGCTTCTGTTTAAATATGTTTAGAATATTGGCAGGCAAAAATCAATTATGGGAATTTGCAATTAAAAAATAAAAAAGCAGGTTCAAATTTTTGACTGAGCCTGCTGTTTATCCATAACAAGTTAACCATTCTTTTTTCTGTTTAATACTTTTTCTGCAGCGGAAATGATATCCGGAATATCCAAACCATATTTTTTCAATAATTCTTTAGGTGTACCGCTTTCTCCAAAAGTATCTTTTGTTCCAACATACTCAATCGGTGTGGGAATGAACTTACTTGCTACCTGGGCAACGGCATCTCCCAATCCTCCAATCACGTTATGTTCTTCTACAGTTACCGCACACCTGGTTTTTTTGAGTGAATTGATTATGGCATCCTGATCAATCGGTTTTACGGTATGTATGTTTATCACTTCTACACTAATTCCTTTTTCTTGTAATGCAGCACCAGCCTGGATTGAATTCCATACCATGTGACCGCAGCAAAAAATAGAAACATCACTTCCTTCACTGAAGACTTGCGCTTTTCCGATTTCAAACTTTTGATTTGCTTCTGTAAAGATGGGCCAAACGGGCCGGCCGAATCGTAAGTAAACGGGACCTGTATGATCAGCAATAGCAATAGTTGCTGCCTTGGTTTGATTATAATCACAGGGCACCACTACTGTCATACCCGGTAGCATTTTCATTAGTCCGATGTCTTCAAGAATTTGGTGAGTGGCTCCATCTTCTCCCAAAGTTAAACCTGCATGTGAAGCGCATATTTTTACATTCTTTCCGCTGTACGCAATGCTTTGGCGGATTTGGTCATACACACGGCCTGTTGAGAAATTAGCAAAAGTTGTTGTATACGGAATCTTTCCCCCGATTGTTAAACCCGCTGCAACTCCCATCATATTTGCTTCGGCTATTCCGCATTGAAAAAAACGTTCGGGAAATTCTTTAATAAATTGATTTAATTTCAAAGAGCCAGCTAAGTCTGCGGTGAGGGCAACAATGTTTGGATTTTTGCGGCCCAATTCCGCAATGCCATCTCCAAATCCGCTTCTTGTATCCTTATTTCCTGTTGGTTGTATATCCTTAAGCATAGTTTCCGGTTTTTACAAAAGTAAGTTATAAAGTACCCGGTCGAAAATGGTGCAATGAAAAACATCGACAAGGAGGAAGCCAATATTTTTTGATTGTTAGTTCAATTCCTTTGTTTGACTGGTAAAAATAGTATCATCGGTTTTTAATCGTTGTTCCCATTTCCATGCAGTCGACATCATATCATCCAATGAATATTTTGGTTCCCACTTCAGTATTTTTTTTGCAAGGTCATTGTTTGCATAAATAGCAATAACGTCGCCCGGTCGCCTGGGACCAATTTCATAATTCAATTTTATGCCACTTATTTTTTCAAAAGAATGAATAGCTTCCAGTACGGTTACGCCATTGCCGGTGCCTAAATTGAAAACCTCGCAAAGGAGATCGGTTTTATCTTTTTGCAGATATTGTATAGCCAGGGTATGAGCATGACCTATGTCGCATACATGAATAAAATCCCGTAAACAGCTTCCGTCACGGGTAGGGTAATCATTTCCGTGCACATACATTTTTTTGATTTTCCCTATGGCTGTCTGAGTAATAACGGGAACAAGGTTTTCAGGTTTGCCGATCGGCATCTCGCCGATCAGTGCAGATGGATGCCCACCCACCGGATTAAAATAACGGAGTAAAATGCATTGTGTACCCGCCGATTTTGCAAACTCGTTTACAATTTGTTCACCCATTTGCTTTGTATAGCCATAAGGTGATGCAGCAGGTTTGGGCATTGTTTTTTCCGTTACGGGAATTTCATCAGGATTGCCATATACCGTACATGAAGAAGAAAAAACAAACCAGGGGATTTCAAATTCCTGTACACATTTTAAAACATTGATGAGTGAAACGAGATTGTTTTCAAAATACATCAACGGTTTTTCAACAGATTCCCCCACTGATTTATAAGCCGCAAAATGTATAATACCATCGATGTCTGTATTTTCCTGGAAAATGGCAAACGTGTCGTCAAAATTGCAGAGATCAACTTTGTAGTTTTTTATTTTTTTGCCGGTTATTTTTTCTACGCCATCTAACATCAGCGGATTAGATCGTTTGTTGTTATCAACTGAGATCACTTCATATCCACTTTGTACAAGATCTACCAGTGTGTGAGAGCCGATATAACCGCAGCCTCCGGTAACAAGAATTTTTGCCATTGAGTCTTTTTAATTCCGGCAAAAATCAGTAATTATTTTAAATAGTAAAATAATCAGAAGAATATTCTCATAATACTGTAAATACCCGCTGCAAGCAGGGCGCTTACAGGAATGGTCAGTATCCATGCCCAAAGAAGGTTAATGGTTACTCCCCATCTCACGGCAGACAATCTTTTTGTGGCTCCTACTCCTATAATAGAACCGGCAATCGTGTGCGTAGTACTAACAGGTATTCCAAATAGCTCAGTAAATAACAAAGTACTTGCGGCAGCTGTTTCAGCACAAACACCTTCGAGTGGAGTTACTTTTGTAATACGTGTTCCCATTGTTTTCACAATTCGCCAACCGCCGAAGGCAGTGCCTAGGCCCATAGCAACATAACAGGTTAACGGCACCCAGAAAGGCATTGCCTTTATTCCCGGTATCAGATGTTCTGTCGTTAAGGCCAAGGCAATCAATCCCATTGTTTTTTGTGCATCATTTCCTCCATGGCCAATACTAAAAACCGCCGAGGTCAATAGTTGGAGGCGCTTAAACCACCTGTCTGCTTTAAACGGATAAGATTTTCGGCTGATCCATAAAACACTTAGGGTAATAAAAAAGGCGAGAATCATCCCGATAAGTGGTGAAAGAAAAATAAAGAGAACTGTTTTAATAAGGTTGCTGTAAACAATTACATCAAAGCTTCCGACTTTCGCTATAGCTGCCCCGATGAATCCACCAATCAACGTGTGAGAAGAACTCGATGGAATACCAAACCACCAGGTGAGCAAGTTCCAGAAAATGGCAGCTATAAGGCCTGCTATGACTATGTGCAGATCGGCATACTCAGGGTGAACAATGCTGGCTACAGTATTGGCAACTTTATGATCGCGGAAAATAAAGTATGCAACAAAATTGAATAAGCCGGCCCAAAGAACCGCCTGGAATGGTGTAAGCACTTTTGTGGAAACGATGGTTGCTATTGAATTTGCGGAGTCGTGAAAGCCATTTATAAAATCAAAGATTAATCCGAAAGCTATAATTACAATTAATAAAACTGTCATGCAGAAAAAATTTCGGTAAGCTTAGGCATATTTAATAATGATTGATTCTATCACGTTACTCGCATCCTCACATTTATCCGTAACAATCTCCATTGCCTGGTAAATCTCTCTTTTTTTGATTACTTCTTTTGCATCCGGTTCGGTGGCAAATAATCTTTCTATACTCATATCAAAAATATCATCAGCCTGGTTCTCAATGCTGTTTATTTTAACCAACGCTTCCGTCATTTTTCGCATGTTTCTCATATCTCTTAACTCACCTACAGCATTTCTTACCTGCACGGCACTTTGCTCTATCATATCTGCCAGTTTTTGTAAACCACTATCATTTGGGTTAACCCTGTAAAAATTTATCTTTTTTGCGGAGGCATATATATAATCGGCAATGTCATCAAGAGCTGAAGCCAGGTAATGAATGTCTTCCCGGTCGAACGGGGTGATAAAATTGCGACTGAGTTCGGTAAAAATCCGGTGGGTTAGCTCGTCACTATCATGCTCTATATCTTCCATTTGGGTAATCAACGCAGCTCTTTTGTCAAAATCCGGCTCTTCAATTACCGATTTAAGTTTCGATGCGATCTTGGCCACATTGTCTGCAACTTTTTCGAACAGGTCGTAAAAGACCTTGTTCTTTGGCATAAACACTTTCATGAACGAGTTAAAAGCCATAACACGGAATTTTAAGTTTTGCGAAGATACCCGTTTAGCATTGGTTACTAAATTATGAGTAGACAAATGGATAATTTAATCTCTATATAAAGTTTCGAAGGGGCATGAATTATTTTCATTGCTGTAATCGAAAATTAAAAATTATTAATAGTTAAGACTACAGCATTCCCGAAATGATTATTTTATACCCAAGGAGTTACTTTTATTTTCATTTACATGATTTTGACATGGGGTAATAAATTCATTTTTAATCGTTTAGATCATAAATAAAAGGTAACATTAAGTTAATATTGAGTTGGTCAGCGTAGTCAAGTTTTTGCAATAGCTTTTCGGTACAAATTCTTTATTTATGAATGAGGTTTTTCAAATTAATGTAGCTGGTCTGAGCAAAACGGGGCATGTTAAAAAAGCGTCTTATTATTTAAGTATTTTGCGGGAAGGACTATTTTCTGTATCAGTGGAAAGGCTACCATTAGTTGAATATTTTATTTTTTTTGATAACCCGGTTAAAGAAGAGCAAATCAAGGTAAAGATTTATAAGACACTTGATGGTAGATGGTATGATAAGACTTATTCTGAAGAAGCCGAAATTTATTCACCAGAATTCGGAATTCCGGAAATTAATAATGAAATCAAGGACGCCATAGATATATATGAATCACGCCACGAAAAAATTGCTTCTAATTTTTAAAAGGCTGTTTTAAATAAAAGAACAATACAGGCAGGACCCCGATAAAAGAATTATTTTGTCCAGCAGCTGAGCTCTTTTGCATTATAAACAAATCCTTTTATTTTGCCTTCAATTTGGTTTTTCACTTCTCTCGTTTGTTGTAACACTTTTTCTCTTGATCCTGTAGATAAAGACGGGTCTTGAACTGATCAGGCAATTCTTCTCATAACACCGGGAAAAATCGGACATCTTTCTGCACTTTCTTCATTGCAAGCGGTGACTATTGCATTATACAATTTTCCTCTTTAAATAAATTAAAAACACTGTGAGTATTTTTTTGCTGATGTCAAATCCTTTTTCTTTCATTACCTCAATTGCAAAAGGATTTAATGTTCCTGGTTCAAGACCGGCACTTTCAACCTCAAAATTCTCACTTCTATATTGATTAAGAAAGCTTCGCCCATTTGGCTGCGTGCTGCATTGTGAGCACATACAAAAAGAATTTTGTGTTTGATGGAGCGCATAAAAATTTTTAAAAGTATGATGGAACAAAATTGAGCAGTCGAAATTAATAGGGCTAGAGAGGTTAGCAATTAACATTTTGGTAATATTCAATTAACATTCCAATAATAACACAAGTTTTTTTTTGCATCTCACTTAACCAACATTACTATTATGAAAAGGAGACTTATAACAAAAGCTTATTCGTTTTTTTGTCTGCCGTTTGTAATTTTTTTTCTATCAGTTAATTCTTCAAATGCGCAGTTTACTGTAAGTTCAGATTCCGCGTTCAAAGCAGGAAGCCCTAACACGGGCCAACTATGGGGATATATGTTCGGAGACTATTATTTTAAGAGTGACGCTGATACGTTGAAAAGGGGAGCAGGCACCCAGTATTCAGGCATCCCTAAAAAAATGAATGCTTTTCAGATCAGGAGGCTTTATCTTGGGTATAACTATAATATTACTAAGAAATTTGCTGCCGAGGTATTACTTGAAGCTGCACCGGGAGAGGGACTCACAGACACTAAACTTGCTTTTTACATAAAGCTTGCAAACCTTCGAATTAAAAATGTGTGGAAAGGAACTGATCTTGTTCTTGGCCAGGTATCAACACCAGGCTTCGCCATGTCGTCTGAGCCAATATGGGGTTACCGGTCAATAGAAAAAACAATTATTGATATTCGGGGCACTCCTTCTTACGATTTGGGAGCTGCGTTGCAGGGAAAGTTTGACCCAAAGACAGCAAATTTTGGTTATGATTTAATGGTGGGCAATGGAACCGGAGCGAAACCGGAAGGAGACAAATACAAATGGCTTTATGCTGATATTTGGGGAAAGTTTTTTGATAAAAAATTATATGCAAACCTGTACGTAGATTATAACCGTATAAACCGGATTGCCGGATTGCTACACTCGAGAAGCATGGTAAAAGGCTTCGTTGCTTACATGGTACCCAAAATAACAGTTGGCGTGGAAGGATATATTAATAGTTTAAAAAATGATGACCAGGCTACCGAAATCTCTACCGGCAATGTTGATGTTTTAAGTGTGCAGGCAAAGGGGATATCAGCTTTCGTACATGGGATTATTGTAAAAAATAAATTAAATTTCTTCGCCCGTTACGACGCTATGAACCCCAATAATAAGATTGATAATAGCAAGTATAATAAATACGTTGGAAATACCGGCGGCTTTAATGACCCTTCTACAAAAGAACAATTTATTACCGCGGGTTTGGATTTTACACCGATAAGTAAAGTTCATCTCATGCCAAACATTTGGTATAACCATTACACCAACCAAGGTTTTACGCCAAAATATGACGCTAGTGATGTTGTTTGGCGCTTAACATTTTATTTTGTTTTTGGGAAATAAATAAAAATCTTTAAAAATAAAACTCAGTAACAATGAAACATACCATTTTAAAACTTCAAAATTTATTTATTGCAGGATTACTCGTTATCATGTTTGGATTGACCGCCTGTAATGGCAGTGGAAATAACACATCGGGCAGTTCAGACAGCACCTCATCTGGATCTTCCTCTGATAAAGAAATACTGGGCGCAGGAAGTTCTTTTGACAATCCTTTGTTTTCAAAAATGTTTTCTGAATATGATAAGCAAACCGGAACAAAAGTAAACTACCAATCAGTAGGTTCTGGTGCAGGCATTCAGCAGTTAACCAGTCAAACAGTTGATTTTGGCGCTTCTGATGCTCCAATGAATCCCAAACAGGATTCAACTGCTGGCTCTCCGGTGTTGAACATACCTATTACCTGCGGTGCTGTTGTGATCAGCTACAATCTGCCTGAAGTAAAAGATACGCTTATGTTTACACCTTCTGTACTTGCGGATATTTTTCTTGGAAACATAAAAAAATGGAATGATCCAAAAATAGTAGCCATAAATAAAGGTGTAAAATTACCTTCTACTCCTATAGTTGTTGCGCACCGTTCGGACGGCAGTGGGACTACTGCAATTTTCACTTCCTACCTAACTAAAGTTAGCGATGAATGGAAAACAAAAGTAGGTACAAGCACTTCTGTTAACTGGCCAACAGGGGTTGGTGGAAAAGGTAATGAAGGTGTTTCCGGTGTAGTCAAACAAACACCTGGTGGTATTGGTTATATTGAGCTTGCCTATGCTCTTCAAAACAAAATGCCTTACGCTAAAATGCAAAACAAGTCGGGCAATTATATTGTCCCTACAATTGCTTCAACCAGTTCCGCAGCAAACATTCAGCTACCTGCTGATGGTAAAGTATGGATTACCGATACCGATGCACCCGATGGTTATCCTATATCAGGATTTTCATGGGTATTGCTATATAAGGAGCAAAAATATAATAGCCGCTCGCAGGATAAAGTCACTAATTTGGTGAAACTGCTGGAATGGATGATCCACGATGGTCAACAGTATGGCGCTGACCTTAGCTATGCACCACTGCCATCATCTGCTGTAACAGTGGGAGATAATCTTCTTAAATCAGTCACTTATGATGGTAAACCAGTATTGCAGTAATTTGCAATAAACAATAAATGGATAGAACACCAGAAAATGCTCTAGTTACCCGCGGAAATGAAGATTCGCGGGTAATTGCATCTATGAGGAATCGGGAAAAAGTAAAGGCTAAACGCCTAAAAAGATCGTATAAACAGATCCGTACAGAAAGAGCCTTTAAAAGAACCCTGATAACTATGGCGCTCGTAGTGCTTATACTGGTTATGGGTATTGTGCTTACACTTGCCGTTCAGTCCACCCTCTCTATGAAAGCTTTAGGGATAAAATTTTTATGGGGAAAAGTTTGGGATCCCGTCAGGGAAATATTTGGCGCTTACCCGTTTTTAATCGGAACCTTATATACATCATTTTTGGCACTCATTATCTCTATTCCATTTTCATTTTCAGTAGCCATATTCCTGGGAGAATATTATCCCAGGGGCTGGTTTTCTGATGCTTTAAAAAATGTTATAGAATTAATAGCGGCTATACCATCGGTTATATATGGCTTTTGGGGATTGTTCGTACTGGTACCGATAGTACGAAGTTTTGAAGCAAAGATTGGAGTTGTACCAATTGGATTAGGAATTTTGAGTTCTTCACTTATACTTGCAATTATGATCATTCCCTATGCCGCTTCACTGGGCAGAGAAATGATACGAATGGTCCCCTCTTCGTTAAAAGAGGCGGCTTATGCTGTGGGGGCTACCCGCTGGGAAGTAATCAGAAGTGTTATTTTACCCTATAGCAAATCAGGACTGTTTGCAGGTGTGCTGCTATCTCTTGGCAGGGCTCTTGGAGAAACGATGGCTGTAACCATGATCATCGGAAATACTAGTATCATACCTAAAAATATATTTTCACTCGGAAATACGATGGCTAGTGTCATAGCCAATGAATTTACAGAAGCAGCAAATCCTGTCTATCTTTCAGCTTTGATTGAATTAGGTCTCGTTTTATTTCTTGTTACGGTAGTGATCAACATGGTTGGAAAAAGAATTATTCAAAGATTTACAAACGTATAGTTAATGAACACAAGAATAAAATACCGAATAGGAAAAAGTACTGCATTTAAAGGTACGGTTATCATACTATCTTCCGCATGTGTTCTTCCCTTGCTTGCGATTTTATTTTATATTCTGAGACAAGGTGCTTCTCATATAAATTTTCATTTTCTTGTTAATGTACCTAAACCCGTTGGTGAACCTGGTGGTGGTATTGCTAATGCACTTGTGGGGAGTTTGATGATCGTACTTTTTGCTGCATTTATAGCCATACCGATAGGTATTTTAAGTGGCATTTATCTCAGCGAAAATAAATCTACGCGGCTTGCTTATTGGAGCCGTTTATCTGTAGATATTTTACAGGGCGTTCCTTCTATTGTTATAGGTATTGTAATCTATTTCTGGGTTGTGAAACCAATGCGCAGCTTTTCCGCATTTTCCGGAAGTGTTGCTTTGGCGATTATGATGTTGCCCATTGTTGTCCGGTCTACCGAAGAAACATTGAAACTATTACCCGATACATTAAAAGAAGCTGCACTGGCTCTTGGCATGCCTTATCATAGAGTGATCCTGAAAGTAATTGTGCCTTGTGGTATCAGTGGTATAATTTCAGGTGCAATATTGTCCGTGGCAAGGATCGCGGGCGAAACCGCACCTTTACTGTTTACAGCATTTGGCAATCCATACCTTACAACGAATATGACCAAACCAATGCATAGTTTACCCTTATTGATCTTCAATTATGCTACAAGTCCTTATGACGACTGGCACAATCTTGCCTGGGGCGCATCACTTATATTATTGATCTGGGTTTTATTATTAAATATTATTACGAAGTTTACGACAAGAAAATGGAGAGTACAATTTTAAGTTCAAAAAATTTCAATGCTTACTTTGGAAGCAATCATGTTGTTAAGAATGTAAACATTGCAATTCCCAAAAATCATGTGATCGCTGTGATGGGTCCATCAGGATGCGGTAAAACAACCTATTTGCGTTGTATTAATCGGCTTCATGAATTAACACCCGGAGCTACTTCTGATGGAAAAATGTTACTAAATAATGAGGATATCTATGACATGCATCCCATCTTCGCACGTTTGAAAATTGGAATGGTATTTCAACGCCCAAACCCGTTTCCCAATCTCAGCATTTACGATAATGTAATATCGGGATATAAATTAAATGGCTTTAAACTTCACAGAGCTGAAAGAGATAAAATTGTTGAGGAATCTCTAACAAAAGCTGCTTTGTGGAATGAGGTCAAAGATTCATTACATAAAAAAGGAACATTTCTATCTGGCGGTCAGCAACAACGTCTATGTATTGCCAGGGCAATAGCTATGGAACCGGAAGTGCTGTTACTCGATGAACCCACTTCAGCATTAGACCCGATCTCAACCTCAAGTATAGAAGAATTGTTGCACGAGCTGAAAAAATTTCTTACAATAGTTATTGTTACGCATAACATGCAGCAAGCCGCTCGTGTAAGCGATCGTACTGCATTTTTCTATTTGGGTGAACTTGTTGAATACGATAATACCAAACTAATGTTTACAAACCCGAGGGATAAACGTACACAAAATTATATTACAGGCAGATTCAGTTAATATTTAATCTACTAACCGATTAAGATTATCCGGTATGACACAATTAGAAATTGAACTACAGCACTTGAATAAAGAGGTTGTTAATATGTGGAACCTCGTGCATTCACAATTGATTAAATCGATGTCCTCTTTTTTGAATTTTGATAAGGATCTTGCACGTGAAGTGGTGTCATTGGAAAAAAGAGTGAACGGCCTGGAATTAAAAATAGATCGTGATTGTGAGAATATTTTTGCTTTACTAACACCTGTAGCTGTTGACCTTCGTTTTGTTCTGGCCATTTTAAAAATTAACTCAAACCTTGAGAGGATCGGTGATATTGCGGAAGGTAGCGCAAAGTACATTATTGATGCAGAAAGGACATTCAAAGAAGAATTACTCGATGCAACCAAAACAATAACTATGTATGACGAGGCAATCATAATTTTAGAAACAACGCTTAAAGCTTTTCAAACAGAAGATACTGTATTGGCAAGAAGCGTATTCAAAAAAGATGAATCCCTGGATAGAATTAACATGAATGCTCAGTCGGCCACCGTCGAATACCTTAATAAACATCCGGAAGATATTAACCAGGCTTTATATAATTTATCAATAATTAGGAGGCTCGAAAGAGTGGGTGATCAATCCAAGAATATCGCTGAAGAGATTATCTTTTATATTGAAGCGAAAGTACTCAAGCACAGCAATAAACAGTGATTTTGGCTTATCACACATAAAGGAGCATAACTGGCTGATCTATCTATAATATTTTTTCCATTTAATCCCAGGAGAAATCTAAAATCTTTTTAAGTATGTCAGGCATTGTACACAAAGTGTTATTTGTATGCATTCATAATTCTGCACGCAGCCAAATGGCAGAAGCTTTTCTAAACAAATACGGAAACGAATTTTTCAGTGCGGAAAGCGCAGGTTTAGAGCCAGGAACCCTTAATCCAAACGTCATTCAGGTTATGAAAGAGGAAGGTATTGATATAAGTCAGAAAGAAACACAAAGTGTTTTTGATTTGTTTAAGACAGGAAAATTGTATAACGCTGTTATTACGGTTTGTGATGAGGCTAGTGCGGAACGCTGTCCCATTTTTCCCGGGGCGGTGAAAAGGATCGCCTGGTCCTTTACTGATCCTGCATCATTTAAGGGAACAAACGAGGAAATACTGGAGCAAACGCGGAGAGTACGGGATCAAATCAGAGAAAAAGTAATTTCATTTATCGATAAAGCAAACCAGTTGGATTTTTGGTTGAAACCTGCAGTAGATGAGTCCTAATAAAAAGGGAATACGCTTATTAGTGATTTAGGAATTCAGAACATTGTTCCTTAACAGTAAAATAACCTTGCTCTAATCACTACTTAACAAGAGCAGCGCAACTTGCATCCAGTTCTTATCTTCTTCGCAGATTACTCCTTCGCTCAGTTTGTGAGCCATGGGTTATGAGTAGAATTTATCGTGCAGTTTTTACCGGCCTGTATTTTTCCAATACAGGCCTATTTGTTTATAGACGTGTATTGTGACCTTGCGGCTTTGTATCAAGAAAAAATAATAAGGCTCTATTGTTAACTGTGCGTTACTTCTTAAGAATTTATAAAAACTTCACTTTTCATTAATTATTCTTTCATGTACCGGTAAGGTTGCCTTCACATTGCAGGTTGAATTTCGCCACGTCAATTTCATTGAGCAAACCAAAATCAACTTGTATGCTGCTTCAACTTTTTTCCCGTTGTAAAAAAATCTCACTTGTAATTTTTTTTCTTGCGATGTCATACATGGTTATGGCGCAACGGATCGTAAGTGGAAATGTCATTGATGAAAATAGAAAACCGGTAAGCCAGGCTACCGTCTCGATAAAGGGAACCACACGGGAAACGGTGACTAATGAAGTGGGCAAATTTTCAATCGAGGCGAACGACAACGATATATTGGTAATTAGCCATATTAGTTTTTCGCCGCTTGAAATAAAGGCGTCGCAGGCAGGGACTATTTCATTGATCAGTAATGCAAAAAATTTGTCTGAAGTGGTTGTAACGGCACTTGGCATTAAAAAGGAAATAAAAAGGATCGGGTACTCTGTTCAGGAAGTAAAAGGAGAAGATCTTGTGAAGGCACGAGACCAGAATCCTATTTCCGGATTAACGGGAAAAGTGGCCGGTTTATCTGTGGGGCCCTCTGCGGAATTATTAAGAAAGCCAACTGTCCTGCTCCGCGGTAATGAAATTACTTTATATGTTGTCGATGGCATTCCTATAAATTCCGACACATGGAATATTAGCCCGGATGACATAGAATCTTATACAGTATTAAAAGGACCTACTGCCGCAGCATTGTATGGAAGCCGTGCCCAGTATGGAGCTATTTTAATCACAACTAAAAAAGGAAATAAAAATCGGAAAGGATGGACTGTTGAAATAAATTCAACCAATTCCATTGATAAAGGATTTCTTGCTTTTCCAAGAGTTCAGGATGAATACGGTCCGGGTGAAAATGAACTTTATGCTTTTGGAAACGGCTTGGGTGGCGGTTTAAATGATGCTGACTACGATATATGGGGACCAAAATTTCAAGGGCAGTTAATACCGCAATGGGATGGAGAGTATGACCCCAATCAAACATATACTACAACTTTCCCCGGTGGTTATGTTTGGACAGGTCACATTAAGCCCACTCCTTATGTTGCTCGCGGTAAAGGCAACCTGGATCGCTTTTTAAGAGCGGGTTTCCAAACTACAAATAATATTTCTCTGAGTGCTGCGGGTGATAATTATAATCTTCGTTTTTCTCTTTCGCATTCTTACCAGGAAAGTATTATTCCTAACATGGAATTGAATATCACGAATTTCAATTTGTACGGTTCTTTCAATCCTACGAAGCGCCTGAAGATAGAGGCCAACATGAATTTCAACAGGCAATACACTCCCAACTTTCCGGATGTAGACTATGGTCCCAACAGTTTGATATATGATATGTCGGTGTGGACAGGTGATGACTGGGATGTACTGGATCCGGTAATAAAAGGTGAGTGGCAACCCGGAAAAGTAGGAACGCAAAATATTTTTGCAGAATACCAGCGCTATCACAATCCCTGGTTTATGGTGAATGAATGGCTGCGTGGTCACTACAAATCGGATGTGTATGGTTATGTTTCTGCAAATTTTAAGATCAATAACAATCTCAATGTTACCGGCCGTACACAGGTAACCACCTATAATTTATTGAGAACAGAAAAAATGCCTTACTCGGCGCATCCTTACAGCAGGGAAGGTAACAAAGGTGACTATAGGGAAGATCATCGCAATCTTTTTGAAAATAATTCTGAGGTCTTACTAAACTATAATTATACGGTTAAAAGATTTTTGAATCTTACAGGCTTTGTGGGAGGAAGCATAAGATCGTTTTCCTACAATTCAAATTTTACATCTACCGATTATTTGAGTGTTCCCGGTGTATATAGTTTTAGCAACTCACTCAACCCGGTTCAATCAAACAGCTTTGCTTCTGATATGAGAGTGATAAGCGCTTATGGTTCGGTTGATGCTTCTCTTGATAAATATGCCACTGTTTCTTTCACAGGTCGTGTCGATAAATCATCTGCACTGCCTCAGAATCACAACAGTTATTTTTATCCAAGTATTTCTATTGCTTCGGTTATTTCCGATTACGTGCATTTACCTGAAGGGATTTCATTTTTAAAGATACGCGGTTCCTTTGCCGATGTGCATGGCGATGCTACTTCAGCTACTATCGGCATGGCGCCTTACTCTACCATTTCAGCATTTGGCAATACACCATCAGGCACGTCGCTATTTGATTATCCATTGGATTATGGCAATAATTATTTATCGCCTTATGGAGGACCTGATTATTCATTGATCCCGGTTTACTCTACTTTGAAACCATATAACAACCAGGCTGCCGCAACATATTCTACTCAAATTGTTGATCCTAATATAAAAACGTTCAACCGTATAAATTTCGAGGAAGGGATTGATATCAGGTTTTTAAAAAACAGGCTTGGACTTAGTGCCACAGCATTTCAATACATTGACGGGCCACGGATATTGAGTAATCCCATCTCTGGCGCTACCGGGTACAGCACGTATGTTTTAAATGCTTTGAAAACAAAAAAGACGGGTTATGAATTTTCATTATCAGGTACACCGGTAAAAACAGGAAATGGAATTGTATGGGATGTATTGGTTAATGTTTCTACTTTCCAGGACAGATACCTTGAGCTTCCTCCCGGTCAAACGACATATAATACATTCTTTAAAAAAGGAGATCGTGTAGATAAATTTTATAGTAGCGCATTTGTAAGAACTCCGGATGGTCAAATCATTAATGATGCCGCTGGTAAGCCATTATCTAACCCTATTTCACAGTTCTTGGGATACCTGAATGCAAAATACCAATGGAGTGTACACAACGAAATTTCATGGAAGAACCTTTCATTCGGATTCCAGTTTGATGGAAGTGTAGGAGGAGTTACTACAGACTATATGCACAATAAAACTATGCGGGGAGGAAGAAATATCGAAACGGCCGAAGGAGCATTGGGAGCAGCAAGATCAACTGACAACGATCATGCTGGGGATTCAAACTATCCCGGTGTTTATGTAGGTGAAGGGGTAGTGGTGTCTAATGCTACTGCGATTAATTATGATGGTCAAACAGGAGCTATTCTCAATTATAAAGATCTTCAGTTTACAAACAATACCCAGGTTGTCCAGGTCCAGGATTACGTAAGTAAATACTATAACATTAGTGAGGCCAACCTGATGAGTAAGACATTTGCCAAATTAAGAGAAGTTACGATTAGCTACAGCTTACCGGATAAAGTGCTGAACAAAACTTTTATCAGCAAGGTCACTCTTTCTCTTGTTGGACGTAACCTGCTTTATTTCTATAAAGACAAAAGGTTTAAAGATGTGGACCTTGATCAATATAACTATGAAGAAGGCGGAACAGGTCTGCAGTCTCCCACTACACGCCGGTATGGTTTTAATATCAATGTTGTATTCTGAAAAAACAAAAAACTAAAGAAATGAAATGAGCCATAAAAATTTTCGAGCAAATTCATGTTAACCGTGATGAAAATTTTTATGGCGAATTCCATGTGACCTAATTGAAAAAATAAAAAAAACGCACATGAAACGCATATTCTATATAATTCTTATCGCATTAGTTGCTTTCGCGGGAGCAGGTTGTAAAAAAACATTTAGTGATTTAAATCTAAATGAAAACAAACCCACAAGTGTACCTGCCTCGTTATTGTTCAATGGTGTTCTGAATGACATGTTTGATGCACCTTATGGATCAGGTGAAAGGTTCTCCCAGTATTTCTTATGTAATTATGATTATTATGGAAATAACCGCTACGATTTCGGTTCAGGTGATAATTACTATAACACGCTGAAGAATGTAAACAAAATGATTGATGAAGCAACGAACAGCGGGTTGCCCCCGGCAAACCCTTACGAGGCTATGGCAAAATTTTTCAAAGCTTATTTTTTTACAAAGATGAGTTTGGAGATGGGCGATATACCGATGACTGATGCTTTGCAAGGCACAACGAATCTTACACCCACTTACGATCCGCAAAAAACGGTTTTTCAAAAGACCTTTTTGTGGCTTGACAGCGCCAACACAGAGTTGTCACAATTGATTACTGACAATGCAGCAATCAGTGGCGATATTTATTTTAATAACGATCTCACAAAATGGAGAAAGGTTATCAATACTTTTCGCATCCGGCTTTTGATAGCATTAAGTAAAAAGGAAAGTGACGCAGATCTGAATATCAAACAACAATTTGCGACAATATTGAGTGATGCAAATAAATATCCACTCATGACCAGCATGGATGATAACCTGCAATACCAGTTTATTCATCCAACTAATGATTACCCGATGAACCCGGACAATTTTGGATTTGATGCGTTGCGTTATAATACATCTGCAACATATATCAGCCTTCTTACACAAACCAGCGATCCAAGAGTTTTTGTAACAGCAGAACCTGCTTCCGCATTGGTTGCGGGAGGGAAAAGCCCTACCAGTTTCGATGCTTTTGTAGGCGCTGATCCGGGTGAAGATTTAGGAATAATGTATGTAAAGGGAAACAGTGGTCAATATTCTTTAATTAATCGCAAACGTTATTATGAAACATATACCGGCGAACCGAGTATTCAAATAGGGTACCCTGAATTAATGTTTAACATTGCCGAAGCAATTAACAGGGGTTGGATTGCTTCTGGACCTTTGGGAAATGCTGAAGCTTACTATATGGAAGGAATTAAAGCCTCTATGTCTTATTATGGCATTCCGGAATCAGGCTCTTTCACTGCTTATTTTTATCAGTCAGGAGCGCCGGGTTCAACGGCAGTTTATAATCCTTATACTATAAATTTCGATTTCACCACTTTTTACAATCAGCCTTCCGTGAAATATGCAGGGGACAATGCAACCGGCTTAACGCAAATATTGAAGGAAAGATATATTGCCCTGTTCCGCCATTCGGGATTTGAATCATATTTTACATACCGGAGAACCGGGGTGCCGACATTTACAACCGGTCCTGGCACTGGTAACGGTGGAAGAATCGCCATGCGCTATAAATATCCGAGCTCAGAACAAACAGCAAATGCTGACAATTACGAGGCGGCTTTGCAATCACAATTCGGAGGCAATGACGATATAAATGGAATGATGTGGATACTCAAATAGCTTTTCTCATAAAGCAAGCATAGCAGTTTTTTCAGCGGCGATTCTTGTCTAAGATTCGCCCTTTTTTAAGATCTTAAATGGCAACAAATGAAGAAAATATTTTTATCCGTTTTAATTTTCATTTTTGTTTCTCCTTTATTTGCTCAACAAGGAAAAACAGAAAACGTAATCATTGTTACAATGGATGGATTCAGATGGCAGGAGGTATTCGGCGGCGCTGATGATTCATTGATCAACAATCCTGCTTTTTCTTATGACACGGCAGGACTTAAAAAGAAATTTTGGGCCGCAACACCGGAAGAAAGAAGAGAAAAATTATTTCCTTTTTTCTGGAGCACTATCGCTTCCCAGGGTCAACTTCATGGCAATCGTGCATTGGGCAGTAAGGTTAATGTAAAAAATCCCTACTGGTTCTCTTACCCCGGCTACAATGAAATTTTTACAGGCTATCCGGATACAGCAGTGAATAGCAATGACAAAATTTTCAATAAGAATGAAACAGTTCTTGAGTTTTTAAATGATCAGCCAAAATATAAAGGCAAAGTTGCAGCTTTCAGTTCCTGGGATTGTTTTGATGCAATACTGAATGAGCCAAGAGCAAAATTTTTTGTTAGTTCAGGTGTTGATACGTTGCCATTTAAATCAGCTTCGTTTGATCTTTTGAACGAAATGCAGGAAGAATCTCCCTTGCCTATGGGTAGTGATGTGCGTCCCGATCATCTCACCTATTTCATAGCAAAAGAATATTTGAAAGAATTCAAGCCCAAAGTGCTTTATATCGCTTTTGACGAAACAGATGATTATGCACATGCGGGCCGCTATGATCAGTATTTAAACATGGCTCACATGGAAGATATGTGGATCGGCGATCTTTGGAATACTATTCAGCAAATGCCTCAATATAAAAACAAAACAACTTTGCTTATCCTTTGTGATCATGGCCGTGGCGATAAAGTAAAAAAAGAATGGACGTCGCACGGCTCTAAAATTGAAGGATCGGACCAGATCTGGTTAGCTGCACTCGGAGCAGGCATTGAACCGAAAGGAGAAATAAAAAACGATGAGCAACTATACCAGGCACAAATGGCGCAAACGATCGCAAAACTTTTGGGATATACATTCATCGCCAAACAACCAATCGAAAGCGCAGTAACGGGGTTAACAAAATAATTTATGACAAGAGAAGAAGCGCAAGCTATCGTTGACGAGATTTTTTCTTTGTATGAAAATTACGGTGCGGCCGATTATATCGGCGAACCTGTTTCACAAATTGAGCACATGTGCCAGGCAGCACAATTGGCGGAAGCTGAAGGTTACGATGAAGAAGTTGTATTGGCTGCATTCTTTCATGATATCGGTCATTTGTGTGAACACGTTCTCCCTGTTCCATCGATGGATGGATATGGGATAGTCGATCATGAAGGTCTCGGAAGTCGGTATTTGCTTGAAAAAGGTTTTTCGGAAAAAATTGCAAAGCTTGTAGAAAGTCATGTGGCTGCAAAAAGATATTTAACTTTAAATTTCCTGATTACTATAACAGGCTTTCTGAAGCAAGCAAGATCACATTAGAAAAACAGGGTGGAGTTATGAATGAAACCGAGGCCCTCCAATTTGAAAAAGATCATCTTCATCTTTTATATATTAAAATTCGTGAGTGGGATGATAAGGCTAAAGTTGAAAAAATTCCTTTGCCTTCCTTAGAGATATACAAACAAATGACTTTACAACACCTGGTAAATCAGAATTAATATTCCAGGCGTTGAAATCTTCATTTCCTTAATCCCTTAATGGTTCTGCTTTCTACAATTTTAAACCACTAAGGAGTTAAATTTATTAAGGCTTCGTAAATGCCGATAATAATTTTTTTCTAATGAAATCTTGCAGAATTAATGTTTTGTTCATCTGCAGTTCACCGATGAAATACAATTGAACTGTAGCTTTCCTCAAAAATAATTTATGCCCGTAAAACTTGTTGTTTTTGATATAGCCGGTACAACGGTGACCGATAAAAATTTTGTAGCCACTGCTTTTCAAAAAGCTTTTACCAACCAGGATATCAGCATTCCCTTAGAAGAGATCAACCCTCTGATGGGCTACGAAAAAAAACTCGCCATTCAAATGATGCTTGAAAAATATGGCATCGACTTCGACAATGAAATGATTGAAACTATCTACGAAGATTTCATTAAGGAGATGATAGATTTTTATGAATATTCTCCTGAAGTGCAACCGGCAGAAGGGGCGGAAGAAATATTTCAAAACTTAAAAGAAAGATCGATAGCAATTGCATTAAATACCGGTTTTCCAAGAGATATAGCCAATGTGATTGTAAATCGTTTTCAATGGCTTGAGAAAGGGTTGGTAGATGATTATATAGCCAGTGATGAAGTGTTAAAAGGAAGACCTTATCCTTATATGATAGAGCAATTAATGTTCCGTGCAGGCATTGATGATCCCATGCTTGTGGCAAAAGTGGGTGATACGGCAGTCGATATCGAAGAAGGGAAAAATGTTGGTTGCAGTTATGTAATTGCTGTTACTACCGGTGCGTATAAAAGCGCTGAGCTGGAAAGTTTAAATCCGACTCATGTAATAAATAGTCTCCGTGAAATTCCTTCCATATTGATATAAAATGAATTTGCTTTTAAAATACAAACAGCCACCCTGGCTTACTACTTTATTGACGGCTCTTTCAGCTTTTTGTGTGTACACCTGTATGTATGCTTTCAGAAAGCCATTCACGGTAGGTGAATTTGCGGGTCTTAAATTTTTGGGAGTTGATTATAAGATCTGGCTCGTGATATCGCAAACAGTCGGATACACGCTTAGCAAATTTTTTGGAATAAAATTTATTGCTGAATTAAAAAGCAACAACCGTACCCTTACTATTTTAAAATTTATTGGAATTGCGTGGTTAGCCTTATTATTTTTTGCTATTGTACCTGCGCCATATAATATCATTTTTCTGCTGATCAATGGCTTTCCGCTAGGATTATTTACGGATTGGTGTTTAGCTATATAGAAGGAAGAAAAACAACGGAATTTTTGGGAGCCGCGCTTTCATCCAGTTTCATTTTTGCTTCAGGATTTGTACAAAGTGTCGGGAAATATATTTTATTGAAATGGAATGTGGATCAATGGTGGATGCCCTGGATTACCGGCCTGGTTTTTTTTATTCCGCTTCTCATCTTCTGTTGGTTACTTGAAAAAACTCCAAAGCCCGACGAAAAAGATGTGCTATTACGAACAGAACGCAAGCCGATGAATAAGAGCGAAAGAATGAATTTTATCAAAACGTTTTTACCCGGTCTTGTTATGCTGCTTATAGTATATGTGATGCTGACGATCATCCGTGATTATCGAAGCAATTTTGCGGCTAACATCTGGAAAGAAACAGGCAATGGAAATAATATCTCGATTTTTACACAAACAGAAATTCCTTCCTCAATGTTGGTTTTGATACTAATGAGCTTACTGGTATTTGTAAAACAAAATCTCCGGGCACTGATGATCAATCATGTATTAATTGTTATAGGGTTTATTTTATCACTGATTGGTACCCTGTTGTTTTTGTACAACCAACTCTCAGCTTTTTGGTGGATGACCATTACGGGGATCGGTTTGTACATGGGCTATGTACCTTTTAATTGCATGTTGTTTGAAAGACTGATCGCAAGTTTTAAGTATGTCAGCACGGCCGGTTTTATTATTTATGTGGCTGATGCTTTTGGTTATTTCGGAAGCGATGTAACCCTGCTGGTGAAAAACTTTAGCGATGCAGCTGGTTCTTACAGTGATTTCTTCGTAAAAATGGTGATGGCAATTTCTGTGGTAGGAATTTTTCTTACTGTGGTTTCATCAATTTATTTCAGAAGAAAATATCAACGGTATTTCGATACTCCCCCAAATTTGAGTTATGCGTAAAACTGCCATAGTCGTAGGCGCCGGTATTGTGGGTCTTGCCACAGCAAGGGCACTGGCTGCAAGAAAATATGAAGTGAAAATTTTTGAAAGAAATGCAAGAGCAACGGGAGCTTCCATCAGGAATTTTGGAATGGTATGGCCCATTGGCCAGCCTAATGGTAAATTGTATGAAAGGGCGATGTTATCTGCAGGCATATGGAAGCAGGTTTGTAACGAAGCAAATATCTGGCATGATGAAGTAGGCTCCCTTCATTTGGCTTATAATCAATTTGAGTGGAAAGTGCTTTGTGAACTTGCTGAAGTGTACAGGGATCGCCAATATCGTTTGCTTTTGCCGGATGAAGTAGCACAACATTCCCCTGCAATTGTAAAAGAAAATTTATTGGCAGGATTATACAGTTCTCAGGAAATTATTGTTGACCCTAGGGAGGCTATAAAAACAATTCCGCTGTACTTACAGGAGAAATATGAAGTTGAGTTTTTTTGGAATAAGGCGGTGACTGAAATTAATTATCCTTCTGTTTTTACGGGTGATGAAGAGTACCAGGCTGATGAAATTTATGTTTGTTCGGGTGCTGATTTCGAAACCTTATATCCTTCATTTTATTCGGGGCTTCCTGTTATCAAATGCAAATTGCAAATGATGCGTATGAAAGCACAAGCAAATAATGAACGCATCGGCCCGGCTTTATGCGGGGGATTATCATTGGTGCATTATAAATCTTTTACGGCAGCTTCTTCATTGCCGGCATTAAAAGAATATTTTGAAAAGGAATACCCGGAGTATCTGAAATGGGGTATTCATGTAATGGTATCACAGAACCAGGCAGGTGAATTAACGGTTGGTGACTCTCATGAATATGGCCCGGTACACGATCCGTTTGATAAACAATTCATCAACCAGATGATACTTGATTACCTGAAAAAATTTGCACGGTTCAAAGATGAAACTATTATCGAAACATGGAACGGCATTTATCCAAAACTTACCAATAGCGAAGCAGAACTTGTATTGCAACCTGAAGAAGGCGTTACGATTATTAATTGCTTAAGCGGTGCCGGTATGACATTGAGTTTCGGCTTGTGCGAACAACTGATAAGTAAAAAGAATTACCAGGGCATTTCTCAGCTATAAAGTTCATTTTATAATGTTTTACATTAGCGGAAACATTTTCCGTTATCATGTCGTCTTCTTCAAAGAAAACAAGAATTGTAATTATTGGCGCCGGTGCTGTAGGTTCTACTACAGCTTATACTTTGTTGTTACGGGAACGCATGGACGAATTGGTGCTTATTGATGTAAATAAAGAAAAAGCGTTTGGCGATGCGCTTGATATGAATCACGGGCTTCCTTTTTTGGGAAAGGCGAAGATCTGGGCTGGCAGTTATGAAGATTGTAGTGAAGCAGACATTATTATAATAACTGCAGGAGTTTCGCAGCGACCCGGTGAATCAAGGATCGATCTGTTGAAAAGGAATGTGGCCATCTATGAAGGTATTACAGACGAGGTGTTGAAACACAACAGTGAAGGAATTTTGCTGATCGCCAGTAATCCTGTTGATATCATGAGTTACTTTACATGGAAAAAATCTGGCTGGCCATTTCATCGTGTAATAGGCTCCGGCACTTTGCTTGACAGTGCCCGTTTTCGCTATCTGATCGGTGATAAACTGGGTATTGATTCAAGGAGTATACATGCACACATCATTGGCGAACATGGCGATTCTGAACTTCCTTTATGGAGCCTTGCCAATATTGCCGGCTCTGAAATTTTGCTGAGTGAAGAAGAAAAAGAAGAAATATTTGCCAGCACACGTGATGCTGCATACAGAATTATAAGAGCCAAGGGCGCTACTTATTATGCCATCGCTCTTGCACTTGATCGCATCTGCACAGCCATTCTGAAGAACGAGGCTGCTGTGCTGAATGTTTCTACTTTGCTTACCGATTATCATGGTGTAAATGATGTATATCTTGGAGTGCCATGCATTGTTGATCGAAGTGGAGTAAGAGAAACGCTTACACTTCAGATCAGTCATAATGAAAAGCTATTGCTTCAAAAATCAGCAGATAAGCTAAAAGGATTGATTCAATCTATTTCGATGTGATGATCGATTGGAAACATTGAAGTTTATTCTGGCTGTCTGCGGATCTTTTTACACTATGGTTGTCTTTTTTCCTTTCATCATCCCGGTCCATTCTGTATCCCATTTCCCTGAATGTATCTGTTATAGCTTCGGAAAGTGACAATGAAAAAAGTAAAGAGTATGTGTTATCTTTTTTGAAAAGAAAAGGTATGAATATCGTCATTAGCATAAGAATGCAGTTAAATTTGTTAAGCTTTTTCTGTGCGGGGAAAATATATTTTGTCTTATGAAGAATTTTTTTCAGAGTACAGCCATCCGGATTAACCGGATGGCTGTACTTTTTTTGTAAAAGATCGTGGCCATTCAAATTTAAGGCCGCTTCAATCTTTCTTTTTGAATAATCACTATGTCGCCAAACTCGTTTGCTGAGACAATTATGGAATGTCTGGAAGTTATTACACGAACATAATAACGTGTAGGAGAATCCTTTGTTTTAAATTCATAGGCAGTTTGAATAACTCCTGAATCGAATTTTGTCATGATTGACCTGTTTACTGTCTCGGGCAAAATATTTCTTGTTATGTTTTTCCCTAAGCCCAGGATTTCTCCATCGCCATCATAAAAGATTTCCTTTTCCTCACCCCGATCAGTGAACGTAGCTATAGATACATCATTGACTACTTTCCATGAAACATTTACTGAAGAGCCAAATTCTTTTTGGAATTTACTTTCAATGCGTGGATCAACTTTTTCTCCATTTGGTGTTTTTGCATACGAACTGAGCGTCACTAATGCCAGTAATAGAATAATTACATTTTTTTTCATTAGATAAAATTTAAGGTTAATGATAATTGCTGTAAAAAATTTTGAGCTTATCCCGCAGTTGAGGGATCGATTATTTGTTTTATTTCTTCAATTGTATTTACCGGAAAATTTCCGCATTTGGCATGTTCGCGAATATCTTCCTTGCTCTCTGCAATATGAATACAATAAAGCTTATCCTCTGTAACAAAAGATTGTGTCCATGAATAATTTTTACCCATGTCGGTTATAACCTTTACAGAAGTTTTTGAAATGGCTTTTAGTTCTTCGGGAGTAAGACTACCTGCTCCGGGAAGTTTTCTTTCTACGATAAATTTTTTCATTTTTTTTCATTTTTAGAATGCAAAATTGCTATGGAAAATAAAAACACATATAAGGATACCCACCTAATTTATAAAAGCGATTTCCCTATTTTAGAATACCAAGGCGATTAGCCTCGTTAACTGCCTTGGTTCTTGAGTTCACATCCAGTTTGAACAGAATCGAAGAAATGTGATGATCAACTGTTTTGGCGGAAATAAAAAGTGTTTCAGCTATTTCTTTATTCTGAATTCCGGTTTTAAGCAGTCGAAGAACATCAAGTTCACGATTCGTTAGCTGGGCAGGATTGTTTTTTGTGCTTTCACGCAAACCCCTTGGAATTTTTGTAATGCCGCTGGAGCGCATTTCCATTTTCATTTTTTCATAAACTGCTGATGCCCCCAGCGATTGTACAATTATTAATGCTTGTCGTTTATCATCTTCCGTTCCTTCAAATAAAGCCAGAGCTTTTTCGTACGGGCAGCTCAATTGTTCCCATATAGCAGCAGCTCTCAATGCTTTCACTTTAGTGGACAACTCGTATCCTTCAAAACTTTCATTTTCCGGCAGAGTTTGTCCACGTGATTTGAAAAGCCAATAAGAGAACTTACCATTTTCATATTTGTCGCCCGTGCGTTTGATTAATTCTATGGCCAGGTCAAGTTCTTTATTTTCTATAAATTTTTTTCCTTTTAGCCATTCATACTCAAACATCGCCACCAGTGCGGGAACAATTCGTTGCTGTTCCAGTGCTACAAATGCTTTTTCCTTTGCTTCTGTCAGCAGAGGTAAAACATCGTCGTCACCGCGTCTCATTTTAATAGTTGCCACAATAATGAGTGCACCGATCGTAACAATTGGCGGCGAGCCTTCCCTGTTAACAAGATTGCCGGCTAACTGATATGCTTCATTCCAATTGCCGGATTCAAGATAGTAACGGGCTTTACAGGCTAATAGATAAGTGGACCACGATTCAAGATTTCTTTCTTCGCAATATTGAAGACCTTCTTCCAGGTTTTTTTGGGCAAGAGTGTATTCTTTTATTTCCAATCCACCAGATGCTAAATTAGAGTACGCCCTTGCAGCATGTTCTTCGAATGAATTTTTTAAGGCTATAGCGAGACTTTGTTGCAGCAGATCCAAACCTTTGATGCGGGTAGCATCTTTTCGCATGTACATGGAGCCAACATTATTTAAGGCATGTGATAATGTTTCGGGGTCATCTATTTCCCTTGCCATTGAAATGGCTTGTTCTCCCCAGCTTATGCATTCATCCGCCTGGTCAGAAAGCATTTTTAATTGTGACATGTTGCTTAATGCCATAGCTCCCGGGCGACATGCAGGCATTTGCTTTAGCACTTCAATAGCCTTCAAAGCATATTCCTCTGCTTTTTTTCTATCACCATTGATCCACCAAAGCCTCGACAGGAAACGTAAACGATCACCCGTCTTTTGAATGTCTTTTTTATTCTCGTGAATATTCAGCAATTTTCCTGAATAAATAATCGCTTCATTGATTTGGTTAGTGAGATAACATTCATAGGTATAGCCTTCATAGAATCTTATCAGTTGGTCCGGATCATTTTCTTCAGAATATTCGATAGCCGTCAGGAATAATTTGGACGCCTCAGAATGTGCGCCTACGGAAGCAGCTTGTTTTGCAGCAAACGGGGCAAATTGTGCCACCAGCTTGTATTCATTTGCATTTTTTGCATGGTGTACGATTCTCTCGATCTCCCCGGATTCTTCAAACGAAAATAAAAAGAGATCAAGTAATTTCTTATTTAAAGCAATTCTTTTAAAAGGCGAATGTGCCTCTTCAATCGTTCTACGGTACAGTTCATGTTTAAAAAAGATCTTGTTTTTTTTTATTAAAAGAATTCTGATAGCAATGCAATTGCCGATGGCTTCATGCCACGACTCATCAACTTTGTAAAGCCTGGTGATTTCCAATCCTTCGGGAAGGATTGATAAAAGATCCCACACTTTTTTTGCCTCATCGTCGAGACGATTATATATAGAAAGAATCGAATCTTTTACATTGGCGGGGACACCTAAACTATAACTTGCCAGGATTTCACTTACATAAAAAGGATTACCACCCGAAATACTATATACATCTTCTCCATTGTATCCTTTTTCATCGGCCAGTTTTTGAACAGCTTCTTTTGATAAAGGAGTTAATTCCAATCTTGTAAACGTGCCGGGAGAAAGATCACCTAATACGTTTCTCAGCGGATGTTGCCTGTTTATCTCTTCGTCCCGCCATGTAAGGATAAACAGGCATTTCATGCGGCTGACACGTCGGCCAAAAAATTTTATAAAATCAAGCGTGGCTTCATCAGCCCAATGAATGTCTTCGAATACGACAACGACTGGCCGGACTGTGTTAGTTAGTTCCTGTACAAACCTGGAAAATAATTCTGCTCTTGATGAAATCGATTCAATTTCAGCTACCCAGTCCTTATTTATTTGTAATGCCAGGTCATATAATGGGGCGAGAGGCCGCGGAGCGAAAAGCGAATCGCAGGCGCCTGTATATTGAATACTGTTATCTTCAATTTCTTTCAAAAAAGTTTTTACCAACGAGGTTTTACCTATACCAGGCTCCCCTATAATAAAAAAGGAATGGCCTTCCCCGGAAGAGATTTTTTTAAATTCCTTTTTCAGTGATAAGAGAAAGTCATTTCTTTCGATAAGTTCCATGCTCAATAAAAATAGGTAAGGCTTATTTCCAAAATAGGAAAAACCTACAATCGGCTAAGGAAATGAAAAGGTTGTTTAGTGTTTCAACTAATTATCAACTATTACCAATTTCCCAAGGGAATTTTTTTTGCATTTCTAATATTAACAAGCGTAAGTTTTTATTCATGTCGAGGCGAAACAAAAATTCCATTGTTCGGTTGCAAAACAAAGACTGAATTCCACGGCTGCTATTTCCTTCCATCATGCAGACGGTTTAGAAATGATTTTTTCTCAAGATAGTTTTTTAAACAGGCTGATAAAATAGGGAAGAGATAATCATAAAATGGGGTGAAACTCGTAAATGATGCTCGTGTCACCGAATTTATTTTGCTGCGTAAAATATTTGATTAATTAAAAACTTAACAATGAAAATTTTTGTATTTGGAATTGTCGCAGCGGTAATAATAAATGCATGCAAACAATCGGCTAAAATCAGTTCATCTGAGTTTTCTTCTAAAAACGAGAAAGTTCAACCTGTAGAAACTAAAACAACAAATGGTGAAAATCTTTTTCTTGATGTTCATGAAATCGGCCCAGGCAAAGTAACTTTTAATGATGTAATGGCGGCACACCAAAAAGATCTTGCCACTGAAGGCAAGTATGGAGTGAACTTCATTAAGTTTTGGGTTGATGAAGAAAAAGGAAAAGTGTATTGTCTTGCGTCTGCGAAAGACTCAAATTCAATGATTGAAACGCATCGTGAAGCGCATGGCCTGGTGCCCCAGCATGTTTACACAGTAACATCAGGACAAGAATCACTTCTCACTGACAATAAAAATTTATTCCTTGATGTGCATAACCTCGGCGCCGGTAATGTGACTAAAGAAGCTGTAGCCGGAGCACATCAAAAAGACCTTGCTGTTGAAAAGAAGTATGGAGTAAATTTTATCAATTACTGGGTTGATGAAAAAAGCGGAACTGTGTTTTGCCTGTCGCAGGCGCCAGATTCAAACGCGATAGTTAATACCCACAAAGAAGCACATGGATTATTGCCAAACTTTGTTTTGAAAGTTAAACAAGGACAATAGTTTCTTAGTTTGTTAGGAGGTAAAGAGAACCGGTAATGGCTGATGTGGTCAGCCAACCGGTTTCTCCTTTATTTTTTTAATAAGGAGCATATTCAATTTCCCGGGAAGTCTTCATTTCCTCATACAATTCAAAAAGGTATTCTAATGCTTCAGGAATAGTTTTGCTGTAATCAATGCAAACAGAATTTTTTTCCTGTATCCATTTGTAAAAAATGGAGGAGAAGCTCTCATCAATAGTTTTTAAGCAGGTAATTCCTAATTTTTCTAAAGCCGCGCCGTTGCAGACCTGTTCATATTGCCCGCGAATGGGAATCGAAATAATTTTCTTTCCAAGATGAATGACTTCGGCAGGCGTTTCAAAACCTCCGCCGGTAATGATGCCTGAACAGTGGATAAGACTTTGGTTAAACAGATTTTTATCAACAGGAATAAAGCGAATGTTTTGAGAAGTTTTTATTTGCATGGTTTCCTTAGAGAATATTTGAAAATTGAATTCTTTGAAGGGATGAAAGATCTGTTCTAACTGGGGCTCGCAGTAAGAAGGAAGATAGGCCGTGAAATAGTTTTTATCTGTCGGTTCAGCTTCGCGTATTTCTTTTTTTATGACGGGATGAAAAATGAAATCATCATATTTTTCAAAATGCAATCCTATATGGTGCGTCGTTTTTGCATAATTTTTTAAAACCCATTCGCCGATAGAATTTTTATTTTCCGGTCTTGGAGTATTATTAGATTGAAAACTTGCCTGGTGACCAAACTGAACGGAAGGAATTTTCTTCTTTGCACAGCAGGCCGAGGTGATATATTCAAAATCGTTTATAACAAGATCATATTTTTCAACGGGCAGATCCTGTATTTCCTTTTTCAATTTAAAAGGATGATACTCTTTCATGATCTTCCAGTAATTCAACCCGCCGGTGCAATTGTAGAAAAGACTTAAACCATTACTTCGGTATTTTATAGGCGCATCGAGGATGAGAGAACTGTTAGCCCCACTTAAAAAAATATCTACCGTACCGTATTCTTCAAGGTACGGCAGTAGTTCCATAGCTCTGCTTATATGTCCGTTGCCGGTAGCCTGGATAGCGTAAAAAATTTTCATCCTTGTTACGTTTATTTTAATCTGTCGTTTATGATACTAGGCACCTAAAGAATGCAGGTAGATGGCGATCTGGTCAGTCATAACATCAGTAGTACGTCGTTTCATTTCTTTCACATTAATAGTTTTCATTTCAGATTCTTCATATTTATAAATGTGCCAGTCGCCGCCATAATATTCCAAAGAAGTCAGGTGTTCAATCCAATCTCCCGAATTCAGGTAAACCACACTTCCGTCTTTGTTGCTGATCACTCTTTTTTGCGGTTGATGAATATGTCCGCATATCACGTAATTATATTTTTTTTCGATGGCCAGTTCTGCTACCAGGGTCTCGAACTCATCAATCTTGACAATGGATTCATTTACTTTTTTCATCACTCGTTTGGAAAGAGAAATTTTTTCCTTGCCGATCAATTTCATCAGCTTATTAATAAAACGATTGAACGCAAGCAGCATGGCATAGCCGTTGCTTCCCATCTTTGCCCAGAATTTCGCACTTCCTTTTGTTGTATTATCAAACACGTCACCATGAAATATCCATGTCATTTTGTGATCGATCTCGATCACCAGTTTGTCCGTAAGCTGAAATTGTCCAAACTGCAGCTCACTGTAGCGGCGAAGCATTTCATCATGATTGCCTGTAACATATATTACCCTTGTGCCGGAGGTCATCAGGTTGAGAATTTCTTTGACTACTGCTACATGGCTTGAAGGGAAATAGTGCTTGCTGAATTGCCAGATATCAATTATATCTCCGTTCAGAATTAAGATCTGGGGACTAATGCTTTTAAGATAGGTGACAATCTCCTTTGCACGGCAACCATATGTGCCCAGGTGAAGGTCAGAAAGTACGGCAACATCGATACAGCGTTTTTGCATGGGCGGAAAGTTTTACAAAATTTATCAACAGGTTTAACCGATTTGTTACCCCGGTATTAAGAATTTGTAATTACAACATGAATTAATTGTTACCAAATGCTATCTAACATTAAAATAATGCTTAGATAATAGTGCGGTTACATTTGGTTTCTTTCTTTGCAAAACCGTTACACAATGAAACAATTTTTTGTCTGCATCCTATTGGCAATATGTTTGCGTGCCAACCAACAACCCGGGGTAAAAACCGGAAATTCTCCTAAGATACCTTCCGTAAAAAATCTTTTTATTATTACTATTGATGGCTTCAGATGGCAGGAAATTTTTAGTGGCGCCGACTCTGTTTTGATCAATGATGAAGAGTTTACTCCTGACACTGCGACGATGAAAATGATGTATTGGGCATCCGATTCAAAAGAAAGAAGAAAGAAACTCATGCCCTTCTTCTGGAATGTGCTTGTGAAGAAGGGCCAGTTGTATGGCAACCGTCGTTTCAATAATAAAGTAAATGTTTCAAATATTTATTCTCTTTCTTATCCGGGCTATAATGAAATGTTTACCGGTGAAACAGATATTACCATTGCAACAAATGATAAAAGAAGAAACCCGAATGTCAATGTACTTGAATACCTGAATCAGCAAAGAGCTTACCGGGGGAATGTGGTTGCTTTTACATCATGGGATGTGTTCCCATACATTTTAAACCGGGACCGAAGCAATATTACAATGAACAGTGGTTATGAAAATATGGATGAAAATGACGATATGCAGCAACTCGTAAACAAAGTTGAGAATGATGCTGTATATAATAAAACAGAAACAAGGCAGGATGAACTTACATTTATAACTGCAAAAGAATACATACAAAAATTCAAGCCTTCCGTTGTTTATCATTGGTTTTGGCGAAACGGACGAAATGGCTCACCAGCGCAGATATGATCTTTATCTTGAGAAGGCTTCACAAATCGACAGGATGTTAGCAGAGTTGTGGCATTGGGTACAATCAACTCCCGGTTACAAAGACAATACTACATTTATAATTACCACTGATCACGGAAGAGGAAAGTCTTCTTCCAAATGGACCAATCATGGATTTTTTGTAAACGGATCATCACAAACATGGCTGGCACTTGTTGGCCCTAATATTAAACCTCTTGGTGAAATGAAAAATGATGAACAGATATACCAGAAGCAGATTGCGCAAACCATTGCCAATATGGTAGGAGAAAACTTTCAACCTGATAAAAATGTGGCTTCCGCTATAGCCTTGCAATAAGAACTTAACTCCTCAAATGATAGCCTTTTGGTTTTGTAAAAGCTCTCAGGCCGGCATGAGAAAGCGTGACGCCAAATCCTGAATGTTTTCTTCCACTCCATGGTAATGCAGCACTCACCCTGTCGCAGCAGTTCCAGTAACCTGTTCCTGCATTGATTTGTTGTAAAATATTTTCTGCTCTCTCTTTGTTGGAACTATAAACAGAAGCTGTGAGACCGTATTCAGTGTCTTTCATTAACTCTATTGCTTCTTCGTCACTTTTCACTTTCATAATACCGATAATTGGTCCAAACGATTCTTCCGTCATTACACTCATAGTGTGATTTACATTTACAAGAACAGTTGGTTCAAAAAAATACCCGGCACCATCTATTCTTTTTCCGCCGGTTAAAATCGTTGCTCCTTTGCCGATCGCATCTTCAACTTGTTTTTGCAGAATCGTTACTTGTTCTTTTCTGCTCAGCGGACCTATATACATTCCTTCTTCTGTTGGTGATCCGATCTTCCACGACCTCAATTCTTTTATGAATTCATCAATGTACCGATCATAAATTTTTTCGTGAACGTAAATCCTTTCGACCGAGCAACAACTTTGCCCGTTATTATAAAAAGCTCCATCAGCTGTGCCCGCTGCAACAGCTTTAATATCTTTTATATCATCGGCTACATACAAAGGATCCTTTCCGCCCAACTCGCATTGGCAAGGAACCATTTTTGGCGCCACTTTCTGATAAATATATTTTCCTGTTTTATAAGAGCCAGTGAAGAAATATCCGTCAAACGGAAGTTCTAATAGCAATTCACCTGTATCTTTTGCACCTATAGCGATATGGAAAATATTTCCAGGTACACCGGCCTGCTTCAATAATTTCTCTATTTGTAAACCTGTTAATATCGAATGTTCGGAAGGTTTATATAGTACAGCATTTCCGGCAAGTAAAGCTGGAATAAAAACATTCACGCCGACCAAATAAGGATAGTTCCATGCAGAGATATTGCAAACAACACCAAGCGGTTCATAGGAAATTTTTTCTTCCATTCCGTTTGAACTGCTCATGATCTCATCTGATAAATATTTTTCCGCGTTTTCAGCCAGCCATTTTATCCTTGCTCTTGCACCGTTTATTTCATTTCGTGATTGCTCTAATGGTTTCCCCACTTCGGCAGTTAAAATTGCTGCAAGCTCTTCGATATTTTCCTGCAGTAAATCATAGAATCTTTTTATTATCTCTCCTCTTTTTGCAAGAGATTCTTTATACCATTCCGGTTGTGTTGATTGCAATAATTCAAACTTCTTTTGAAGACTTTCTTTTGTGTCTTCATTTAGTTCTGAAATTATTTCTTCCGTAGCCGGATTAGTAACAGAAAGCTTTTTCATAGAAGTTTTTCTTACCTCTGCGAGAAATTGTTTTTTGATATTTTTCGAAAAAGGATTTTCTTCTTTGTCCTTCATTCGTTCAGGATGCCATTGCACACAGAGCATGAAAGCTTTCCGGGATTTATTTTTAAATTCAAAACCTTCTATTGTTTTTTCCCGTCCGGATGACCCGTTCGGACCGGCATCATCATCATCATAAGCATTCACTATTAAGTTATCGCCGATCGCTTTGGCATCGATCGCCTGGTGATGTGCGCTGTTTACCTGTCCTGTCAATGAACCTGATATTTCATGAAGCAAACTGTTTTTTTCAGTAATAATCGAATGTTCTTTGTCAGATTCTTCTTTTTTGTGCCTTGCATTGTCTTTGTCAAGATCCTGGATAAGTTTCCCTCCCTCTAAAATATTTATTAATTGCATACCGCGACAAATTCCAAGCACAGGTAATTTGTTTAATTGTGAGTAGCGATAAATTTTTTCTTCAAAAATATCCCGTTCGATTTGGAAAGAAGAAGGACTGTTATTGTAGACTGTCTTTCCACCATAGAAAGAGGGATGGGTATCCACGCCGCCTGTAAGAATAAAGCCATCGCATTTATAAATGTCTTCAGTATTATTTTTTTCAAAATTTAGTTCAACCAATTCAACATCCTTTTGCAGGTCTTCTTTTGTAAACCAATCCCAATAATTAGGAAAAGATGATTTGGTAAAACTGATACCGATTTTTTTCTTCATAGGTTAAAGCGCTTTGCTGTACAAATTTCTGAAATCTTCACGGCTCACCGGTTTGGGGTTATTCGGGTGGGCAAAATCAGCGATTGCAAGATCGGCAAGGGTTTCAATGTGCTCAGGTTTTACCCCGATATCTTTTAATTTATGAGGGATATTGATCTTTGAATTCAAATCAAATAAATAAGTTACTACCGCTTCTCCCGTTTCATCTTTTAATTCCAGTGTCCTTGCAATGTGTTTGAATTTATCTTCAAAATCTACAATATTAAACTCCATTCCGTAAGGAATATTAACCGCATTAGCGAGCCCGTGATGCGTATCAAGTAAAGAAGACAAAGGATGCGCTAATGAATGTACCACCCCCAATCCTTTTTGAAAAGCCACAGCTCCCATCAATGAAGCGATCAGCATTTTACTTCTTGATTCAAGATCAGGAGCATTCACGGCTTTTTCCAGTGATTGGCTTATCAATGAAATTCCTTCCAACGCAATTCCTTCGCATAAGGGATGCGGCATCTTTGCCAGGTACGCTTCCATATTATGCGTCAGTGCATCCATGCCTGTCGCAGCAGTAATAAATGGAGGAAGTTCCATTGTCAATAGCGGATCAGCAAAAACAATCTTTGCAAGAAGTTTAGGAGAAAAAAGAATTTTCTTTTGATGTGTTTCATCATCAGCAATGATGGCACTGCGCCCCACTTCACTTCCGGTTCCTGCTGTTGTTGGAATTGTAATAAAATGCGGAACGTCATTCGTTACATAAATATCGCCGCCGATCAGATCATCATATTTAAAAAGATCTTCCCTGTGATTAACTCTTAGCACAATCGCTCGTGCTACATCAAGAGCAGCGCCTCCGCCGATACCAATAATAGAATCTCTTTTTGTATGATCATAAACTTCTGTGCCTTTGTATACATCCGATTTTACCGGGTTTTTATGAATGTTCGAAAATACTTCTGCCGAAATATTTTTCTTTCCAAGGTCATTGATGATCTCTTTGAAGAAACCCAATTGGGAAACATTGGTATCAGTAACTATCAATGGCCTTGATAAATTATTTTTTAATAAATAATCACCAAGCTCCTTGCTTGAACCAGCACCGAAACGAATTGTTGTTGGAAAATTATATTGATAAATCTTGTCGAACGTCATAGGTAATTAAAAAGTAAAAATTCAAAAATCAAAAGCGTTTAATAAGACATCATTCAGGATTTTTGACTTCTATTAAATGATTTCAAAATATCTTTTGTATTCCCAGTCTGTTACTGCTTTCAAATGTTGTTTCCATTCCCATTCTCTGGTTTGTGTAAAATGCTCAACAAATTTTTCTCCGAAAAGTTCTTTGGCAACTTTGGAAGTTTTCATTTGCCGGGTCGCTTCTATTAATGTAGAAGGAATTGTGCCGTTTGTATAATCTCGGTAACCATTCCCTATCGTAGCAGGTTGTTTCAGTTTCAATTTGTTTTTTATTCCGTATAAACCTGATGCCAAACAAGCTGCCATTGCCAAATATGGATTTACATCTGATCCAATTACTCTTGTTTCAAGCCGGCATGATTTGCTGCTGCCTGCAAGAACTCTTAATGCAACTGTCCTGTTATCGGTTGCCCAGGTAATGGTGGTGGGCGCCCATGCTCCTTCCACCAGTCTTTTATAACTATTAATTGTCGGAGCAAACATGGGAAGAATATATGGCAGGCAATATAACTGTCCGGCTATATAACTCTTCATCAGGTCACTCATCTTGATTTTATCTTTTTCATTATAAAAAAGATTTTTCTTTCCTGCCTTATCCCATAAGCTCTGGTGAACATGCCCGCCGCATCCGGGAAGATTTTCATTTATTTTAGCCATGAAAGTTGCCATGATACCATGCCTGTAAGCAATTTCTTTTACCGCCGTTTTGAAAAGAATCGCCCGGTCTGCAGCTTCCAGGATACCTGCATATGTGATGGCCGCTTCGTAAGTGCCGGGTCCTGTTTCTGTATGTATTCCTTCAAGCGGTACATCGAATTTTTTCAAATATTCAAAGAGATCGGAGAAGTAAGAATTTTTCAATGAGCTGCGAAGAATAGAATAGCCAAACATGCCGGGAGTAAGCGGAACTAAATTTTTGAATTGCTTATCGTTTGCAGTTTGAGGTGTTTCTGAAAAATTGTACCATTCAAACTCCTGTGAAAAGAACGGAGCAAAACCCTGTTTGTTCGCTTCCTTTATTATTTTTTTAAGTAATTGCCTGGGGCAAACTGCAGAAAAATTTCCTTTTTCATCTGTTAGTTCACCAAGAAAAAAAGGAACATCATTTTCCCAGGGAATTTTCCTGAATGTATTGATATCTAAAATAGCAGGGCAGTCAGGATAGCCCGTATGCCAACCGGTAAATGTTGTGTTATCATATAATGCATCACCGGCATCCCATCCAAAGATCACATCACAAAATCCCAAACCATTTTCCATAACGGACAAAAACTTTTCCGTCAGAAATATATTTTCCTCTCAATATTCCATCAATATCGCTAAAAGCAATTTTTACCTTCCCGGAAGGATGGTCTTTTACATACTGCAGAATTTCACTTGTGGTCATCTTATTGCCTATAAAAAGTTCAATTAGTTAAATTCTTTCCGGCAAACAATTTAAATGCGCCATAACAAATCCCTATGATCAGAAAGTATATTAATGCCAGCTTAAAGTTATAGATTGTCATCACCACAAATGAAAAAATGCCGATCATTAATGCAACAATGGGAAATACGGGATACATGGGTACTTTAAAAGGTCTTTCCAGTTGGGGTTCTTTTTTTCTCAAACGAAGTAATGACACCATCGATACAATATATAATGTAAGCGCACCAAATACGGAGATGGTGATGATCTCATCCGTTCTGCCTGACAACAACGCAATGATACCTATCGCCATATTTACCAATAAGGCATTTGAAGGTGTTTGAAATTTCGGGTGAATTTTTTTTAGGAATGCAGGCGCAAAGCCCACTCTGCCGAATTCAAAACTTGCTCTCCCTGCTGCCAGGATTATTCCATGAAATGATGCGATCAATCCAAACAGTCCGATGGTTATGAGTAAATGATACATTGCATTGTTATCGCCAACAATATGACTTAATGCCAAAGGCAGTGGGGAATCTGAAGTATCGCCATTAGATTTATAAACGATAGCTTCCCATCCTGCCACACCAACTGAACTGATAAATGTGAGAACGCATAGAATAACTAAAGTTAAAATAGCCGAACCAAAACCCAACAACATAGTTCGTTGCGGATTGACAGCTTCCTCAGCTACGTTGGCAACTCCTTCAATAGCCAGGAAAAACCAAATGGCAAACGGCGTAGCGGCGAATGCTCCGGCCCAACCATTGGGAAATGCATTGTGAGTCAAATTTTTTAATTCAAAGTGAGGCAAAGTAATTCCGCTGAATAACAAAAGTTCGCAGACAGCAAGAATGGTAATTACCAATTCAAATATAGCTGCCGCTTTTACACCGTAAATATTAAGATCTGTAAAAACTACATAACTGAAAATAGCAATGTATAAAACAGGTATCTGCGGAAAGAACAAATTGAAATAAGCTCCGATTGCAAAAGCGATGGCCGGCGGAGCGAAAATGAATTCGATATTCTGTGCCATGCCGGCAATAAATCCCCAATCCTTTCCCAACGCACGGTTAGCATAATCAAAACCTCCTCCGGCTTTTGGTATAGCACAAGCAAGTTCTGTATAGCTAAACGTGAAAGTGACATAGAGGATAATGATAAAAAAGGTAGCGATGGCGAGTCCTAATGTTCCTCCTTCTTTAAGGCCGAGATTCCACCCGAAGTACATGCCTGATATTACATAACCTACACCAAGCCCCCAAAGCATGACCGGCGAAAGTGCTCTCTTTAGCTGATTAGTTGAAGTTGCTGACAAAAAGAATGATGTTTATTTTTTATTGAGAAACATTAATCTTTCTTTCTTTCTAAAGTAAAACCAATTGTCGTTCCCACATGTTCTGTACTGCGTACATGAATGGTTTGCCCGTGTGCTTCGATAATATGTTTGCAAATGGCAAGACCCAGGCCGGAACCGGTGATATCCAGACTACGGCCTTCTTCAGTTCTGTAAAAGCGTTCAAAAATTCTTGATAAATGTTTTTCAGCTATACCGATTCCGTCATCACTTATTTCAACCAGTACATGTTTTTCGTCTGTAATATAAATACTGGCGGTTATGTTTCCTCCGAACTTTCCATATTTTATAGAATTCTCGACAGTAGATTTAAAAGTAGCTGCCTTATTTTTTCTTTATCAGCAAAAACAGTTAGAGGAGATTCGCAACCCTTTTTTATATTGTATCGAATATTTTTTTGTTCTGCTTTTATTGAAAGGCTTTCAAAAACTTCTTTTATCAATTCCTGGATGATAAAATTTTGTTTGTAGATCACCTGCTCACCGCGTTCCAGTTTTGAAATTTCATCGAGGTCATTGATAAGATTAACCAGCCTGTCAATATTCCTTGAAGTTTTTTCCAGGAAAGGGCGATTTACTTCCGGGTTTTCCAATGCTCCCTGTAGCAGCGTATCTACATAGCCTTGTATGGCAAATACAGGAGTTTTAAATTCATGTGCAAGATTTTGCAAAAATTCTTTTCGGAATTGCTCATTTTTTTTTAACAGCTCAATTTCTTCTGCCTGTTTTTCCGCCCATTTTTCCACATCTTCTCTTACTTCATCAATACTTTTCTGAGGCAAAAGATATTGATAATACACTTCTTCTTTTTTGCTTGCCTTGGTCTGGTAAATGAATTTATAAATGAGTTTGATCTTTCGGTAAATAAAACGCTCAAGGGTAAAAGCAATGAGTAAATAACTTCCGATAAAAATTACAATAAAAGAAATGAATAATACCTGCCAGCTCTGATGCAAAATATAAATACCCAAACTGATCGGCACGGTAAGTACGAAAGCAGTAAATGCGGAAAGTTTGCGTGGAGAAACATTTTTTGTATTGAGCATTGTTGCAAGTTACTGGTTTCCGGTTGCTGGTTATTAGTTGCCGAATGAAGTTTACCAGTAAGAAGTGACCAGTAACCAGCAGCTACAGTTCAAATTTATATCCAACGCCTTTTACGGTAGTGATACAGTCGACACCTAATTTCTGGCGGATCTTTCGGATGTGTACATCGATGGTTCGGTCACCTACAATAACGTCATTTCCCCAAACCTGGCTAAGAATTTCATTTCTTAGAAAAACACGCCCGGGCCGGGAAGCGAGTAAATGAAGTAATTCAAATTCTTTTTTGGCAAGAAGAATTTCCTTCCCTTCCAATTGCACTACAAACTTTTCCGGATCAATGATGAGTCCATCAATTTGTACCGTTTTATTTTCTTTTTTGGGGACTCTTCTGAAAAGAGCATTTACACGGCTTATAAATACTTTCGGACTGATAGGTTTACTGACGTAATCATCCGCTCCTGTTTCAAGCCCTCTTATCTGCGTTATTTCGTCATTCAAAGCGGTTAAGAAAATAATTAGTGTGTTTCGGAAGGAAGATTGTGATCTCAATATTTCACAAACCTGTACCCCACTTTTTTTCGGCATCATAATATCGAGCACTACAAGATCCGGCTGAAAGATTTTCGCTTTTTCAATCGCTTCATCGCCATCTTTTGCAGTTATTACCTGGTAACCTTCGTTAACGAGATTGTATTTCAGTATTTCCAGAATGTCAGGTTCATCATCGGCAATTAAAATTTTTCTTGCCTTAGTTTCCATGGTCATTTTTGTTTGCGCAAACCTACATGAAGATTATTTCTAAAGAAAATCAGCTTAGATAGCATAACACAGACTTAATGAAAAATTAACCTGGCTCATCACCGGGAATAATTTTTGGTCTTGCTAAAATTTAACATCGGTTGCCAACAAATAGCTTGGAAAAATCGTCAATATGGTTCAAATAAGATAGTAAAGCAGTGTATTTCAAGGCGTGGCTCCTATCTTTGACAAACTATCCTTATGATTTCTGTTTCAAAAAAATACATAATTAGTGTGGTATTGCTGATGTGGAGTTCAGGGATGGTTGCGCAGTTTAAAGAGATAGAACCTGCCCGTGATCTAAAGCCGCCCAAGAACCGTGAGCTGTTTCATGATTTTGTAGACAAACAGCAAAAAGAGATTTTAAAGTCAGACGGCAAGGCAGATAATGAGTTTCATCCTTCAGAAAATGAACAGATCGATTTTTTCCTGACAAGAGCCGTGACCCGCGGAGTAGACTGGATACAGTACCATATTGAAAAAGACACCACCTTAAGCGGCCAGGGCAAGGTGAAGTATTTAAGAGGGCTGGAAAATGTATTAAAATATTTCAATGCCAGCTGGCGGAGAGGCACGATCAACCCCACGTTGTTTCCCGGGATCATCGATGAATATGAAAAATGCATGAAGGCCGATAAAGCCAATGCACCCATTGATACCATTATTTACAATGAACCTTACGAAGTAGGACTGAACCTGGTAAATGCCGGGGCCTTTGACGGCAATGCAGGATATAAGAACAGCCAGTATATTCTGTTAAAAAAATATTGTGCTCTTTACCCCGACCAAACGCTATTAAAACTGAGAGACAATACCGATGTTCCCTTCCTGGATAGTTTAATTATCGTATCCGGTTATCGTGATCCCGGCCAGCTGTATGATTTTGCAGCGGCCAACAACAAACTGGCTTATGCGATCAGGAAGATAAAAGATCCATTAGTAAGTGCGGTATCAAAGATGGCCATGAGCAATAGCGGACGATGGTATTTTCCATTTTTGGATGAGATCATGAAGGGCAGGATGACAATAGGCGATATAGATGAAGTGAAGGATGACAGTGTGGGCTACTTTCGGTTACTGGTAAAAACCCACCTGGATTATGTACAAAGAGCACTGAACAAAGACACGGCTTATGGGTATAAAGAACTTCAGGACAGGATCAGAACAAAAGCCACTGATATTTTTGTAAACACAATTAATGCGCTTCACGAAGTAAATAATCCGGCTGTCCGGTTCAAAATTATTCAGCCATTAACAGCAGAAGAACTCTATTATGTTGCGGTGACTACCGATGGTATTATTTATACCTCCAGTTTTGTACAGGGTATTTACCCGCTAATGATGGAAAAAGCGGGTCAGCATGGCGATTCATTGTTGATGAATGTAAAATTTGACCACTACCGGAAATTTATAAAAATGTGCGCCGGTTATAACACACTGAGTAGCTTTTTAAATACATTTAAAAAACCTGGAAATGTAAACCAGGAAACTGATGCAGAAAAACTGATGCGTGCCTTTGTAGGCAAGCTGGAAGAATCCGAAGGATTGGAAGACGGGGTGGATGTTGCAGACTCGTATGCCAGTATAGTAGAAACGATAAAACCACTGGCTGACCGGATGCTGTTAAACATCAAAAGTAATCATGAGAGAAATCTTGTGACTAACAACAAGAGAGGAATAGTAATGTATGACCTGCTGTACAAACTATTTTTGTCTGCCGATACCAGCAACCATATCAACCTCTCAAAAGAATTTGGAATACCCTCGGTATACAATATTGATTATTCCGCTTTGGCTGGTGAAAATAACGGGACTGTGGTAATGCAAACTTTTTTTTATGGCGATGAAGATGGACGAATGAATTGGGCCGGTTTTATTCCGCAGTTTGCAAACAACAATTGGAAAAAAATAGAAGATAATAAATACTGGGTGGCCTATGCTTCTGCAAAAGGAAAGCCTTTGGTGGTATATGCTAACAAGCCTTTGGATGAAGAAAGCGGTGAACTGGACAAGGCACAGGACTCCTTAAACAGTTATCTCCAAAAGAAAAATATTCATCCTGCCATTATTGTTCATCGCGGGCACAGCTATTGGGTTCCTACGACCATAGGTTATATTCAACCTTCCGCACGTATTGTGTATCTCGGTTCATGCGGCGGATACAATGTTATCAACGATGTGTTGAAACATTCTCCCGATGCGCATATTATCGCTTCCAAGCAAACAGGAAAAATGGCGATCAACCAACCATTCTTTAACCTGCTAATGGAGAAGTTAAGGAACGGAAACGATATTGACTGGCTTCCTTTTTGGGAAGAATTTCAAAAAGATGCCGGTAAGACAGAAGGCTTCGAAGATTATATTCCGCCTTATAAGAACCTCGGAGCTATTTTTATTAAGGCGTACAAAATAGCAATGGGCAGCGAAGATTAATAATCATAAGGTTTCATGTTAATTTTGACAAACTATCCTTATGATTTCTGTTTCAAAAAAATACATAATTAGTGTGGTATTGCTGATGTGGAGTTCAGGGATGGTTGCGCAGTTTAAGGAAATAGAACCTGCCCGTGATCTGAAACCACCCAAGAACCGCGAACTGTTTCATGATTTTGTAGACAAACAGCAAAAAGAGATTCTAAAGTCAGACGGCAAGGCAGATAATGAGTTTCATCCTTCAGAAAATGAACAGATCGATTTTTTCCTGACAAGAGCCGTGACCCGCGGAGTAGACTGGGTACAATACCATATTGAAAAAGACACCACCTTAAGCGGCCAGGGCAAGGTGAAGTATTTAAGAGGACTGGAAAATGTATTAAAATATTTCAATGCCAACTGGCGGAGAGGCACGATCAACCCCACGTTGTTTCCCGGGATCATCAATGAATATGAAAAATGCATGAAGGCCGATAAAGCCAATGCCCCTATTGATACCATTATTTACAATGAACCCTACGAAGTAGGACTGAACCTGGTAAATGCCGGGGCCTTTGACGGCAATGCAGGATATAAGAACAGCCAGTATATTCTATTAAAAAAATATTGTGCTCTTTACCCTGACCAAACGCTATTAAAACTGAGAGACAATACAGATGTTCCTTTCCTGGATAGTTTAATTATCGTATCCGGTTATCGTGATCCCGGCCAGCTGTATGATTTTGCAGCGGCCAACAACAAACTGGCTTATGCGATCAGGAAGATAAAAGATCCATTAGTAAACGCCGTATCAAAGATGGCCATGAGCAATAGCGGGCGATGGTATTTTCCATTTTTGGATGAGATCATGAAAGGCAAGATGACAATAGGCGATATAGATGAAGTGAAGGATGACAGTGTGGGGTACTTTCGCTTGCTGGTAAAAACCCACCTGGATTATGTACAAAGAGCGCTGAACAAAGACACGGCCTATGGATATAAAGAACTTCAAGACAGGATTAAAAAAAAGGCGACCGATATATTTGTCAATACCATTAATTCACTTCATGAGTTAGACGATCTTTCAAAGAGATTCAAGATCATTCAGCCGTTGACTGCGGAAGAATTGTACTATGTAGCCGTCACGACAGATGGCATCATATACACATCGAGTTTTGTAAAAGGAGTGTACCCGCTGATGATGGAGAGAGCCGGCCATCACGGAGACTCGTTGCTGATGGATATAAGATTTGACAAGTACCGGAAGTTTATTAAGATGTGCGCAGGCTACAATACGCTGAGTGATTTTCTAAGCACTTTTCAGTCAACCAGGAAAGCAGGAGAAGAAACTGATGCGGAAAAACTGATGCGTGCCTTTGTAGGCAAGCTGGAAGAATCCGAAGGATTGGAAGACGGGGTGGATGTGGCCGACTCGTATGCCAGTATAGTAGAGACGATAAAACCACTGGCTGACCGGATGCTGTTAAACATCAAAAGTAATCATGAGAGAAATCTTGTGACTAACAACAAGAGAGGAATAGTAATGTATGACCTGCTGTACAAACTATTTTTGTCTGCCGATACCAGCAACCACATCAACCTCTCAAAAGAATTTGGAATACCGCCAGTGTACGAGGTTCCATTTAAAGCATTGTCAAATGATACCGGCAAGGTTGTCATGCAGGTGTTTTTTTACGGGGATAAGGATGGAATGGTGATTTTCCAGGGATTTAAAAGAATGTTTGATACTAAAACATGGAAGATCACTACATCAAAATATTGGATCACCATAAATTCTTTAAAAGGAAAACCTGTTTCTATTTATGCGAACCTTCCGTTGCCTGAAGAAAACGATGAAGATAAAAAAGCGCAGGATGAACTGGATACATTTTTAGTCAGACATAATTTGAATCCGACAGTTGTAATACATCGCGGGCATAGTTACAATGCTCCATATACTATTGACCAGATATTGCCATCCGCCAAAATAGTTTTTATGGGTTCATGCGGTGGGTATTACCTGATTAATGATATTTTAGAACATTCACCCGATGCGCATATTATTACTTCAAAACAAATTGGTAAAACAGCAGTGAACCAACCATTTTTTAATTTGTTAACGGAAAAAGTAAGAAACGGAAATGATATTGACTGGATACCTTTTTGGGAAGAACTGGAAAAAAGAGTGAAAGTAGAAGGATTTGAAGATTATATTCCTCCATATAAAAATTTGGGAGCTATTTTCATCAAAGCTTACAAGAAGGCAATGAGCGGTGAAGATTAACCGGGGATTCTTTCGCTGTTGCCGTTTCATTAAATTTGCAGTTTCTATTCACAAAAATCAACTTGTAGTTTTTGGCTAACAGCATAATAAAGAAAATATTTGATTTCGAAAACCTGAAAAGAGTTTTTCATTTCGCCGCGCCTTATAAGAAAAGATTTTATTTATCAATAGGTCTTGCCATCTTCCTGGCGATCATTACTCCCATTCGCCCATATCTTATAAAAATTACCGTTGATAAATTTATCGCCAGCAAAATGCTGGACTGGATAGTATGGATGACGGTAATTCAAATTGGTATTTTGATAATTGAAAGCGCTTTTCGTTTTTATTTTACATACATCACCGCGTGGCTTGGTCAAACGGTGGTTCGCGATATGAGAATAAAAGTCTATGAAAAAGTGGTGAACCTCAATCTTCGCCAATTTGATCAAACGCCTATTGGTACACTTACTACAAGAACGATTAATGATATAGAAGCTATTAATGATATTTTTTCCGATGGGCTTGTACCTATCATTGCTGACTTGCTTTCCATCATTTCCATTTTATCGTTCATGTTTTATGTAGATTGGAAATTGACGCTGATATGCCTTGCTCCTTTCCCAATTCTCATTGTAGCAACTTATTATTTTAAAGAAAGTGTAAACAAATCGTTTATCAGGGTACGCAATGCAGTGGCACAATTGAATGCATTTGTGCAGGAGCATATCACGGGCATGCAGGTGGTACAGGCGTTTGCAGCGGAAAACAGGGAGTTTGAAAAATTCAGAAACATTAATAGGTCACATCGAAATGCAAACATCAATGCCATTTTTGCTTATTCGGTTTTTTTCCCGGTTGTAGAAATTGTGCTGGCACTTTCAACTGGTTTACTCGTTTGGTGGATCGCAGTTAGTGCCGGCGCGTCTGCTGCAGAAGCAAGAGAGCTTGGCGGAAAGATGATGATGTTTTATATGTGCCTGAATTTACTTTTTCGCCCGCTTCGTGTTATCGCTGACAAATTCAACGTACTTCAAATGGGAGTAATTGCCAGTGAAAGAGTATTTAAAGTTTTGGATAATGATGATTATATAAAAACACAGGGAAACTATTCTCCTGAAAAAATAGACGGCAAAATAATTTTTGATCACGTATCATTTGGCTATGATCCTGATCAGTACGTTCTAAAAGATGTTTCCTTCAAAGTAAATGCAGGTGAAACGATTGCAATTGTAGGGCATACGGGAAGCGGCAAAACGACAATCATTAGTTTATTGAATCGGCTTTATCATATTCAGAAAGGAGTTATCAGTATTGATAATGTAAACATTGATGATTACAAGTTGGATACATTGAGAAAAAGTATCGGTGTGGTTTTGCAGGATGTGTTTCTTTTTTCGGGATCAGTAATGGATAATATCACCCTTCGCAATGAAAATATTCCGAAAGAAAAAGTAATAGAAGCGGCGAAACTGATAGATATGCATGATTTCATTATGCAGCTTCCGGGCAATTATGATTACAATGTGATGGAACGCGGAGCCACCCTTTCGCTTGGACAACGTCAATTGCTTTCTTTCATCAGGGCGCTTTTGTATAATCCATCCATTCTTATCCTTGATGAAGCCACTTCATCTGTTGATACTGAAAGTGAGACATTAATTCAAAAAGCAATTGATAAATTGATTGCGGGTCGGACTTCTATTGTAATTGCCCACCGGCTTTCTACTATCCGGAAAGCAGACAAAATAATTGTTCTCGATAAAGGCGAAATAAAAGAAATGGGCACTCATGAAGAATTGCTTTCACTGGGCGGTTATTATTATAAATTATACCAGCTTCAGTTTGATAAAAAAACGAAAGTAGCATGAGTTTGCTGCCAGTTTCCGGTTGCTGGTTACCGGTTATTAGCTCTATCATTGTCAGTAAAAATTACCATTTAAAAACAGGCAACCGGCAACCGGTAATCGCTAACTTTTCCTTCCAAACTTTTCTGGTTTTTAACTGCCCGACCCCTATCTTTGCGGCAAATTTCAGGAACCGTATGGTGTCAGGACGTGTCAAATGCTTGTTGGTAGCGGTTTTCAGCTTATTTTCCTGTTCCATTTTTGGCCAGGGTCAACCCGGTACTGAGGCTAAAACTGAAAAGAGCTCCTTTGATGCCAACGAGGTAATTTTTGGACACGTTTTGGATGCACACGAATTTCATTTTTTTTCTTATAAAGATGGCGATGGAAAAGAGCATGCTGCCATCATCCCATTACCTGTAATTTTATATTCACCTCAAAAAGGTTTCTCTCTTTTCATGTCTTCCAGGTTTCACGAAGGCGAAGAAAATTACAAAGGCTATTCTTTGATCACGGAAGAAAAGATGAAGGAGCTTGATGTCAAAAAATATCACGCCGGGCAGATAGTCGCTGTAAATGATAAGGGTGCAATTGATGACGCAATAAAAGTGATCGATCTTTCTCTCACCCGTAATGTAGTGCAAATGATCATTGCGCTGGCTTTGCTGGTTTGGGTCATGTTAAGCATCGCGAAAAGATACAGAAGAGGCGAAGGAGTTGCCTCCGCTCCCAAAGGAACACAAAGCTTAATGGAACCTGTTATTACATTTATCCAGGATGATGTAGCAAAGCCAAACCTTGGACATAGGTATCATAAATATTTGCCGTATTTACTCACGATATTCTTTTTTATTTTGATCAATAGTCTTGTAGGATTGATTCCTGGTACTGCAAATGTTACAGGCAATATTGCATTTACAATGATACTGGCCGTCATATCCTTCATTGTTATTTTGTTTAGTTCCAACAAACATTATTGGGGACATATTTTTAATCCGCCGGTTCCGATGGCTATCAAACCTATTCTTGTACTGGTTGAATTCCTGGGAATATTTACAAAGCCTTTTGCCTTAATGATACGTTTGTTTGCCAACATGATTGCAGGGCATATCATTATAATTTGCCTCATTTCTTTGATCTTTATTTTTGGTGCGTTAAATACGGTGGTAGGCTGGAGTTTTTCGCCGCTGTCAGTTGGATTTGTAATTTTCATTTATTTCATTGAAATACTGGTGGCATTTTTACAGGCGTATATTTTTACAACACTGACCGCAGTTTTTGTGGGCCAGGCATTTGAAGGAAGTCATGATGATGTAGACCATCATGAAGACATCGCAATCGTGTAAATTTTTTAATAATTATAAAACAAATATCATGGATTTACTGAATGTCTTATTAGCCTCACCCATCGGAAATGCGGGTGGTGCAATTGGTGCAGGTTTGGGTGCAGTGGGCGCCGGTATTGGTATCGGCCAGATTGGTAAAGGAGCTGTAGAAGCTATCGCACGCCAGCCCGAAGCTTCAAATGATATTCGTGCAAATATGATTCTTACCGCAGCTCTTGTTGAAGGGGTTGCTTTGTTTGCCGTTATCGTTGGTATTTTGGCAATGTTCATTGGTTAAGAAACTAACTGCGCCCCCGACAGGTCGGGGCGCAGTTTAATGAAATGAAAATGGTTCAATTAAATTGCGCTGTTTTCGAATCATCAAATTAGTTGTATGCAATTACTTACACCTGCGTTGGGCTTGATCATTTGGACGCTGCTTGCGTTCCTTGTTGTATTTTTTATTCTTAAAAAATATGCATGGCCATCCATTCTTGGCGGCTTGCGTAAGCGTGAACAAACCATTGCCGATTCATTAGCTACTGCTGAAAAAATAAAATCAGAAATGGCACAAATGAAAAGTGAGAACGAGGCAATACTCGCAAAAGCAAGAGAAGAAAGAGCGCAGATGCTGAAAGAAGCAAGGGAAGCAAAGGATAAAATAATTAAGGAAGCTAAGGAACAAGCCAAAGCAGAGGCCAATAAAATTATTTCGAGTGCACAGGAGGCGATTGATGCACAAAAAATGGCGGCATTGACTGAAGTAAAAAACCAGGTAGGCAAACTGGTAATTGATGTAACTGAAAAAATATTACGAAGAGAATTGGGCAATAAAGAAGCCCAGGAAGCGCATATAAAAAATTTAGTGAACGACGTAAACCTAAGTTAAAAGCAAAAATGCAAAATGTAAAATTCACAGAAGAGTGCATGGTTTTTACATTTTAAATTTTTCATTTTGAATTAAAATGCCAAACCCTCGTCTTGCATCCAGGTACGCAAAATCACTGATTGACCTTGCAATTGAAAAAGGCCAGTTGGAGAAAATTTTTGCGGATATGCAATGGCTGCAACAAGTGCTTAAGAGCAACCGCGATTTTACACATCTTTTAAAAAGCCCGATCATAAAGTCCGATAAAAAAGCAAAGGTTGTTGATGCGGTTATAAAAGGAAGGGTTAGTGTGATGACAAGTTCTTTTGTTCACCTGCTTATTTCAAAGGGCAGGGAAAGTTATTTGTATGAAATCATAACAGCGTTTATTAACCAATATAAAGAGTATAAAAATATTTATACAGTAAAATTGACCGTGGCGACGGCATTAGATGAATATCTGAAGAATACAATTATTGAACAGATCAAAAAGACAAGCGACATGGAGAACATTGAGATGGAAACTGTAGTGGATAAAGATCTTATTGGCGGATTTATATTAGAAGCCGGGGATAAATTGATAGATGCAAGCATAGCTCATGAACTGAAACAAATCCAAGAGAATTCGAGAATAATGATTTTGTTTATAAGATAAGATAACGCCTTTCTCCCTAAAGGGGAGCTTGGGTTGGATAGTTCTTTTTTTAAAATTTATTTAAACAAAAAAATATCCTGAAAAGGAAATTTTAAAAGCTCCCCTTAGGGGATAGGAGTTTAATATGCCAGATATTAAACCAGATGAAATAAGTGCGATACTGCGTCAACAGCTAAGCAATTTTAATGCCGGTGCGAATTGGAAGAAGTAGGTACTGTTTTGCAGGTGGGAGATGGAATTGCCCGCGTATATGGTTTGGGAAATGTTCGCTATGGTGAACTTGTGGAGTTTGAAAATGGAGTTCGTGCAATTGCATTAAACCTTGAAGAAGATAATGTAGGTGTGGTATTGATGGGAGAAACCGGCAAAATAGAAGAGGGAGCAAAGGTTCGCCGCACAGGACAGATTGCTTCTATTAAAGTAGGCGAAGGATTGGTGGGGCGTGTAGTAAATACGTTGGGAGAACCGATTGATGGCAAAGGACCGATTACGGGTGAACGTTATGAAATGCCTCTTGAGCGTAAAGCACCGGGTGTAATTTTCCGTGAGCCAGTAAAAGAACCATTACAAACAGGTATCAAAGCTATTGATGCAATGATCCCTATTGGTCGTGGACAGCGTGAGTTGATTATTGGTGACCGCCAGACCGGAAAGACCGCGATTGCTATTGATACTATCATTAATCAGAAAGAATTTTTTGAGGCAGGTAAACCTGTTTATTGTATTTATGTGGCCATCGGTCAGAAAGCATCCAACATTGCCGGCGTAATGAAAACTTTGCAGGATGCAGGGGCGATGGCGTATACCATTATTGTTGCGGCTTCTGCGTCCGATCCTGCTCCATTGCAATTTTATGCTCCATTTGCCGGTGCCGCAATTGGTGAATTTTTCCGCGATACAGGTCGGCCGGCATTGATTATTTATGATGATCTTTCAAAACAGGCAGTTGCTTATCGTGAAGTATCGTTGTTGCTTCGTCGTCCTCCCGGTCGTGAAGCATATCCCGGTGATGTATTTTATTTACATAGTCGTTTACTGGAAAGAGCTGCAAAAATTATCAGTGATGGTAAAGTAGCAAAAGAAATGAATGACGTGCCCGACAGTATCAAACATCTGGTAAAAGGCGGAGGTTCGTTAACAGCATTGCCTATTATTGAAACACAGGCGGGTGATGTATCAGCTTATATTCCTACAAACGTGATTTCAATTACGGATGGGCAAATATTTCTTGAAACGAATTTGTTTAACGCAGGTATCCGCCCGGCGATCAACGTTGGTATTTCAGTAAGTCGTGTGGGTGGTAATGCCCAGATCAAATCAATGAAAAAAGTAGCCGGTACATTGAAACTTGACCAGGCACTTTATCGTGAAATGGAAGCGTTTTCAAAATTTGGTGGTGATCTGGATGCTGCAACAAAACTTGTTATTGGATAAAGGCGCCCGCAATGTGGAAATATTAAAACAACCTCAATATTCACCGGTGCCGGTTGAAAAACAGGTAGCTATTATTTATCTAGGAACACAAGGGTTATTGCGCGATGTTCCGGTAAGAAGAGTAAAAGAATTTGAAGAACATTTTCTAATGGAAATGGAAAACAAGTTACCGGAGGTAATGGCTGAATTTAAGAAAGGAAATTTACCCGAAGAAGGAATGAAGAAAATGGTTGATCTCGCAAACGGACTGATCCCACAGTATAAGGCATAGAGGCTTTATCGTTATTCATATTATTTCAGGGCGATCATTTTGATTGCCCTTTTTCATTTATCGCCCAATGATCTTTTGGGTTTAATTACATCAACGATGCAGTATATTTCCTTAGAAAAAAACTCCTGTCTTCTAAAATATACCTTCCACAAACGCATGAGCAAATTGCTTTTCAAAAAGTAATATTATTTTTTTACTTTTTTTTCTTTCATATTGGTTAAAACAACTTGTTGATTAACAGTATTACCAGAAGATAGGTAAGGAGAAAAATACGATGATGTATGCGTAAAGTTTCTTGATAAAACTTGCATAATCGAAAACCCCTATCTAATTTGTGACCGATTTGAATCCGACCCTACAGAAAAAAATTGGATCCGCTATGAAAGTAAATTTACCAATAGCTACGAGTATTTTTCACTCTCCTTTCTTTTTCCCAAGGTTGGTTCCTCAGATCAAAGATTAAAAGCTCCAAAAGAGCAATCCGTACAAATCTGTTACCTAAATGAAAGCTATGAAACAGTTCTACAATCCAGAAGAAACTGCGTTTGAATCCAGACCGCTAACCTTTGCAAACAACAAATCCGGTTACAAATCGGTTCAAGTCGTTGTAGTCGTCATCATGTTTTTGATGGCGAGTGTGTCCTTAAAAGCCCAATTAGGAGTATTTGAGTTTACGGGCACCGGAGCTTGTCCCAATCAAAATCCCGCGGTTACTACTCAGCCGGCAAACGCAATGTTCAGTGATTTCTCTACGATGAATGCTACGTGCAGTGCATCGACTGATCAAAACGAATCAATGGATTGGAACCAGGGAGGGACGATAGACTTAAGTCAGTATCACGAATTCACTATAACTGCAGACCCCAACTATGTTCTTAATTTATCGTCTTTAACTTTCATTGAAAGTGTCAGCGAAAATGGGAGTGGCAGTGGAAATGGTAATACGACATGGATACTTAGATCAAGTCTCGATGGTTATGCAACAGATATTGCTACGGGTTCCGCATACGATAATATTCAAACTCCTGCTGTAACACTGCCTTCAGGCAGTTTTAGTGGTTTAAGTAATGTAACATTCCGTTTATATTTAATTAATGCAAAAGATAACACAACGTTGTGGACTATTGATGATGTAACATTAGGTGGAACTGTAGCGGCTATTCCCGCTGATCCGGCAAATCCAACGTCGAACTCTCCGCAATGTTCTAGTCCCGGCGTGATTCTTACAGCTAATGGTACGCCACCTGTCGGCGAAACGTGGTATTGGCAAGCAACTGCTACGGGTACAAGTACTGCTAATTCAGGATCGACTTATGTTGTTACCTCTTCGGGCACTTATTATATAAGGTCACAGGATAATACTACACTCACCTGGAGTAATGGTGCCGGTAGTGTAACAGTTGTGGTTACGCCAGATGTCAGCGTTCCCACTTTTTCATTGGGATCAACATCTACTCGTTGCCAGGGAGCAGAAATAATTACTTATTCTGCTATAGCAACAAATAGTACAGGCATCGTATATAGTTTGGATGCTGCAAGTTTGGCTGCCGGTAATACAATCGATCCTTCTACAGGTGAAGTAACTTATGATGCCGGTTGGAATGGAACTTCAACTATTACTGCAAGTGCTGACGGTTGCAGTGGACCTAAAATTGCAACACATACCGCAACAACTACAGCAAGTGTAGGTACACCAGTTTTTGTACTGGGATCATCTTCTAGTCGTTGCAAGGGCGCAGGTTCTGTAACTTATTCAGCAAGTGCAACTGATGCAGCGGATATCACATACTCTCTTGACGCAGCAAGTTTGTCTGCTGGCAATACAATTACTTCCTCAACAGGAAAAGTAATGTTTGTTGCCGGTTGGACTGGTACATCAACTATCACAACAAGTGCAACTGGTTGTAATGGCCCACAAGTTTCAACACATACAGTAACAACAACAGCAAGTGTAGGAACACCAGTCTTTACGATGGGATCATCTTCTACCCGTTGCCAGGGAACAACAACAATAACATATCCCGCCTCCGCAGTAAATAGCACGGACATAACTTATAGTCTTGATGCTGCCAGTGTATCTGGTGGTAACTCCATTGATCCTTCCACTGGCGATGTAACTTATGCTGCCGGTTGGAGTGGAACTTCAACTATTACTGCAAGTGCAGCCGGTTGTAATGGACCAAGAATTTCAACACATACGGTAACGATAACACCAAGTGTAGGGACACCAGTCTTTACGATGGGATCATCTTCTTCCCGTTGCCAGGGATCAGGTACAGTTACCTACAATGCAAGTGCAACCAATGCAACAGGAATTATTTATAGTCTTGACGCAGCTAGCTTAGCGGGTGGCAATAGTATCAATACATCAAATGGAAAAGTAACTTATGTAAATGGATGGAACGGTACATCAATCATTACGGCAACAGCAACCGGATGTAATGGTCCGGTTGCTTCCAGCCACACAGTTACTGTTACCCCATCAGTAGGTACGCCCGTATTTACTTTAGGCTCTTCTTCTACACGTTGTTTAGGGTCATCAACTATTATTTATGATGCTACTGCCAGTGACGCAACAGGAATTACGTACAGTTTAGATCTTGTGAGCAGGTTGGGAGGAAATACAATAAACGCGTCAACAGGCGAAGTAACATTCTCTGCAATTTGGGTGGGTACTTCAACAATTACTGCAACCGCAAATGGTTGTAATGGTCCTAAAACCGCAACTCATACGGTTACTATTACTGCGGCTGTTAGTACTCCGGTTTTCGTAGCCGGTTCAAGCTCTACCCGCTGTCAGGCAGCAGGAACAGTTACCTATACTGCTAATGCTGCGAACAGTTCGGGGATTACTTACAGCCTTGATGCAGCCAGCATTGCAGGTGGTAACACAATCAATTCTTCTACTGGCGCAGTTACTTATGCTGCGGGTTGGAGTGGTACTTCAGTTATTACTGCAAGTGCCGCAGGATGCAGTGGTCCCAAAACCGCTACACATACTGTTACTACAACTGGTCTTGTAGCAGCACCCATTTTTGTACTTAGATCAACTTCTACACGTTGCCAGGGTGCAGGCTCAATAACTTATTCCGCGGATGCATTGAACGCTTCAGGCATTGTCTATTCATTAGATGCTGCCAGCATATCTGGTGGTAACAGCATCAATTCATCGACAGGCAAAGTCACATATGTAGCAGGATGGAGTGGCACTTCAACTATTACTGCAAATGCATCCGGATGTGGCGGACCAAAAACTTCAACACATGTTGTAACCACTGCTCCAACAGTAGGAACACCTGTATTTACTCTTGGATCAGCTTCTACGCGTTGCCAGGGTACAGAAACTGTATCTTATACTGCAGGTGCAACTAGCACAACTGGCATTACCTATAGTTTAGATGCTTCAAGTTTGGCTGGTGGCAATACCATTAATTCATCAACAGGTGCAGTTACTTATGCTGGTGCCTGGAACGGAACCTCAATTATTACCGCAAGTGCAGATGGCTGTAGCGGTCCTAAAGCAGCAACTCATACTGTTACTACTACACCTTCAGTTGGCCTGCCTGTATTTTCACTAGGAACAGCTTCAACAAAATCGCAGGGTGCCGGCACGGTTACCTATTCCGTTACTGCGTCTAATACAACAGGAATTACTTATTCACTTGACGCCGCGAGTTTAGCCGGTGGAAATACTATTAATGCATCGACCGGTGCGGTAACTTATTCATCAATCTGGATTGGTACTTCGGTAATCACAGCATCTGCTGCCGGTTGTAACGGACCCCAAATAGCAACGCATACAGTAACTATTAATGCGAGTTCGGCAATTAAACAATTATATCTTTCTGATCCTTCACAAGCGCTTGATCGCGTTGACCCCGTTAACACCGGAGATGCAACTACTGCAAGCACCGGAGCACTAAGTTCAACCGGAACAACGTCAACAACGTTTACAATGAATTCTGCTTTGTGTAGTGCTCTGACAATTAAAGCAGGTACTATTACTATGAAAACTTATGTTACAATTTCTTCTGGCTCGATGCCTGCAAATCCAAACATGACCGCAGTATTGCGTTATGGTGCTACGAATATCATTACTCTTACCAATCCTGTGTACAGCGGTGGTAATCTTTTAACATGGACTGCTACACTTGCTGCAGATGTAACAGTTCCCGCTGGTCAGGCAATTGCTCTTCAAATAACGACTGCACAAACAGGCGTAAGCTTTACTATCAATTATGATAGTCAGACTAAGCCTTCGCAGGTTGATTTGCCTGTTTCAACTTTTATCAATATAAGCTCATTAGATGTTTACACTGCTGCATATCCAGGTGGAACATCCGTTGTAAGTGGTGTCAGCGGTTCTGCAAAATATATCCGTGCAGCAGTTACCGATCCTTTTGGCACAAGTGATATTACAGCAGTTAATTTTAAAATCACGCCAACCGGTTCTACAGTGCCAGGAACATCTGTAAATACTTCAGGATGTACTAATACATTTGAATATGTATGGACAATGCCTCCTACCGGTGGAACTTATTCTATTTCGGCAATTGCTAAAGAAGGATATGAAAACACAGTTACAAACACGAAAAATACTTCCTTCGATGTTTGTTCCGCTTGTGCTCCGGTGGCTGTCAATGACAGTTCTTCAGGAACTGGTGGTAATCCCCTTGTTATAGATGCTTTGGCTAATGACTATGATCCGAATAACAACCTCAATCCGTCTTCGATAAATATTACAGTGCAACCGAGAAACGGTTCTGCTTATATTTCAAACGATAAAATTATCTATTTACCTAATGGTTCTTTCTCAGGGTTAGATACTTTGACTTACCAGGTATGTGATTTAACCTCGCCAACTCCTTTATGTGCTACAGCCCAGGTTATATTTAATATTGACCCATTGATTGTGGACATCTGTGGTGATGCTTCAAAAACACATACTTATTATATTCCTTACCCCGAACAACAATCTTATAGTGCGTTGCTAGCTTCGTCAAATACATCTATGCCAAGCAATAATATCCGTACCATAATAAGTATTAAAGTGCCTTATCCCGGAATGAAAATATATTGGGATGAATGGGAAGATGGCTATGAATCTAACATCTTAAACCCCACTCAAAGCACAACAAAAGTTTGGGGTGATGGTAACCCATATAATGGTATAGCCCCGGGTTATCCCAATGATATTATTCCGGCCGGTGGAAGCATCATATTGGATAATACGATGCCTGCCAATCCAAGAAACCCTGCCAACTTTTATTATGATGGAAGAGATAAAATTGTTTCCAGTGGCCAGATTGCTGTGACACAAGTTTCAGGAGAACCCACCCGAATGCCTGTACAGGCTATTAAAACAAATGTAACTTCCACCTATGATTTTGGCCAGTCATTTACTATTCCATTAGGCGAGGATTTTAATAGCCAGGATTTTAAATATACTGCATTGTTCATACGAGCATCACAGGATAATACAACTGTAAGTATTGATAAAGATAATAATGGTACGCTTGAAACAACAACTGTACTGAACGAAGGCCAATGTTATTTAGTAAATGGTGGAGTACTTACAGGAGCTACTGTTACCAGTGATAAACCAATCGGTGTAGAACTAAATGCGGGAGGTGTTGATCAGTATTCAATACGTAATGCGCCAATTTATCCCGCCACTTGGTATTCGAATACATATTATACACCTGTTCCTACTTCTGATAATGCAACTGATAATCCTAAAGACACTTCCGCAGTAATGTTCTATAACAGTCTTACCAGGCCGATCAATATTAACTGGTATTCAGGTGCGCCGGCTAACGGAGTAATTAATATTCCTGCAAAATCAGCAGTACGTTTTCCTCTTGCGTACTCCACTACTGCTGCGTATAAATTTGTCAATCCTACCGGAGAATCGTTTACAGCTATTGAAATAGTTGACTCCTATACCCCCGGTGGTGGTGGTAATGATGGCACTACTTATGATTGGTCATTTAATCTTATTGCTGATGCGCGATTGTCCGATTATGCCACTGTTGCATGGGCGCCGGGCGGGCTTGATCTTGTGGCTCCTCCGGGTCCTGATGTAAATGGGAATCCTATTTGGGTGACTCCTTCTTATAATACAACAATTTATGTAAAGTATGATGGTAATATTAGTGGTACTTCCGGGTCAGTTAGTCCCTGTGGTTTGAGATATGATGTGTCTTACAATTTAAACGCACTAAATTATATCAAAATAAAAGATCCAAATGACAATGACCAAAGTGGAATTGCAATCTATACATGTAATGGGGCCAAAATCGCTGCGGTGTATGGAGAAGATCCAAAAGGGTCAACTACCGGTATTGGTATAGCATATTGGGATGTAGGTTCTACAATACAACCATTCTGTAAAGAAAAACTGGTTGTAGCAACTGACGATTATGCCACTACATTGGTAAACCAGCCCGTTACTATTTCTGTACTGGACAATGATTTTGGCTTCCTGGCTACTATCGATCCTGCAACTGTTAACATGTTGGGATTATTACAACCTTTACATGGTACGGTTACCGTGAACGCAAATGGTACCATTCTCTACAAACCGAATTCCGGCTATGTAGGATTGGACTCATTTGAATATGATGTTTGCTCTACCCCTTCTCCAATTGTATGTGATATAGCCCTGGTAGTTGTAAATATCAGTTCATGCGGTGCCACTGGTAATTTAAATATTATTTCTGGCCAGGTATTTATTGATAAAAACAAAGATGGGATAAATAATGACGGGGGTACTGGTTTCTTTGGAGGAAAAGTTTATTTATATGTTGATGGTAATTGCAATGGAGCTATTAATACTAACGAACTGGTAGATTCTCTTACAGTCGACAGCTCTGGTTATTATCAATTCACAAGATATCCTGAAAAAATTGTAGCTGACGATTTCGAAAATGCCGGTGCCAGCAGTTGTGCTTCGGGATCTGATGGAGATGCAGCATGGGCCACTAACTGGGTAGATGCAGGTGATCCATCAACCGGTTTTTGCAATACATCTCAGACAGCAGCCAATACAGATGTTGAGATAGTTAAGGATGGCACATTTGGGTATGCACTGCGATTAAAAGATCACAATGTATCAGCGACTCGTACCGTAAATCTAAACGGCGCATCTAAAGCATTCTTTACTTTTTCCTACAGAAGAAAAGGCACGACAATTATTTCTGGGGAAGACGTATCAGTGCAGGTATCTGCAAATGGTACAGCCTGGACAACTATATATACAATTGCCGGCGACGGTACTACCGATCCAAATTATGTAACTGTCTATAATCAGGATATTACATCTTATGCATCATCAAGTACCTACGTCAGGTTTTTAACAAATAGTAATTTTGATGATAATGATACTGTGTATATTGATAATCTTTCTATCAGGTATCTTAAATATCCATTGTGTTATATAACACAGCTTGCATCATCTTCCGTCCCGGCTACCTATTATACAACTACTCCTACGCTTCAAAGTATCAGCATAAGCAGTAGTGCAACCTGCAGCTCGCAAATTGATTTTGGCTTGACAAAGACAAGCATAACCATAGGCGGTACTTTACATAATGATCAAAACGGTCTTATGGATGGAGTGGTCAACGGTGCCGCAACTGGAAAGCCGGGAGGCACGACTATGTATGCGTACCTGGCGGATAGTACAGGAAATGTTATATTCAAAACCACGATAAACAGTACAAATGGCAAGTACGCATTCTCATTAGCCGATGTGAATACTACATACAATCTAGTTGTATCTGCTTCAAATGTATCGGTTCTGTCACCCGCTCCGACCAGTTTAGCTTTGGCTTCACCATGGAATGTGATTGATGGCAGTTATGGTACTAATAACCTTGCTGGTGCAGGTAACTTATCAATTACGTCAAATCCTTCAATTACTGTAAAGACCGGTACATCCAATGTTACAGGTGTGGACTTTGGTGTTGAACAATTGCCCAACTCTGATGATTATATAAAAGCAATTAATCAGCCCGTCATGGATCAAATGATAACTTTGAACGGAGCAGGTATTAACCCGCCGGTTTTGAGTGGTTCGGATCCGGAAGATTATGCATCAGGTGGTGTTCTTACTTCAAAGACAGTAATCATTGATACAATCCCAGCTAATGCAGAATTATATTATAATGGTACGTTAATCACAAATGGGCATAAGATAACAAACTTTGATGCAAATTTGCTTGCGATTAAGGTTACTTCTGCAACCGCTGGCACTACATCATTAATATTTAATTATTCATATGTTGATGGTGCAGATTTGAAGGATCCAAGTCCGGCAACCTACACATTGATCTGGCTTGTTCCTTTACCTGTCGATGGATTTACCGCCACCGCTACCCTTCAAAACACTGAAGCGACGATACGGTGGTCTACTCTCTCGGAGCAAAATACCAGCCACTATGTAGTAGAGCGCAGTGTTGACGGAGTAAACTTTAAACCAACAAGCCATGATATTCCCGCAGCTGGCAACAGTAACGAAAAGAGAGAATATCAGTTGACAGATGATATTTCAGGCCTAATGCAAAAGAGCTTTATCTATTATCGGGTAAAACTTTTCGATATCGATGGGCAAATAAAATATAGCAATGTTGTAAGTGTTCGTTTAACACAAAAATCAGAAGTTAAAATATGGCCCAATCCGTTCCAGTCTTCTCTGTCAATAAGCTTTAAAACAGATAAAGCAACAGCCGTAAATATTAAGTTGATAGATTTATCAGGCAAGGTTGTTAAAAATATGGTACAACCAGTATCAAAAGGAATGTCACAAATTTCTTTAAACGGTCTTCAACAACTATCAGCCGGTATTTATATGTTAGAAGTCACGGATGAAAAAAATAAGAATATAACAATTCAAAAACTGGTAAAGAATTAAACAACTATGCTCTTGATTTATGAATAAAAATAGATGTGAGCTAAAGCGGTCATACAACCGATCGCTTTAACTTTCTGAAAAAAGCTTAGATAATTACAGGTAATTTAAAATTAGATTTTCATTTTAGGGTATCAAATAAAACCGGTCTTTTCCAGGACTGGTTTTTTATTTTGATTTGGTTTATATTATAAACTACTTTATGTTTGTGATGAAATTGAAATGAAATGAAAAAATTGGTATCCCTACTGACTGGCTTATTAGTTATTTCACAGGTTTACTCGCAAGTGATAATAATGGGAAAAGTAAAAGACAACAAAGGAAAACCTATTCCCGGGGCAAGCGTATCCATAAAAGATTCATACGATGGTGGTATAGTTGATTCATCCGGCAACTTCAAATTCACTACTACCGAAAAAGATGAACAAACGATTTTGATCTCCAATGTTGGCTACAAATCATTTGAGCAACTTGTTACTATCGGAACTACGCCTATTACACTTGATGTGACTTTAAAAGAAGAATTAAGCGAGTTAAAAGCAGTTACTGTTATATCAGGATCTTTCGCAGCAGGTGATACAAAAAGAGCTGCTACCGTTTTAAATTCAATTGATGTAGCTACAGTTGGAGGAGGAAATGCCGATATTACGGCCGCAGTAAAAACGTTGCCGGGTGCGCAACAGATAGGCGAACAGGAAGGATTATTTGTTCGTGGCGGAACAGGAGCCGAAACAAAACAATTTATTGATGGTACTCTTGTTAACAATCCTTATTATACAAGCATTCCGGACCTGGCATCAAGAGGAAGATTCTCGCCATTTTTATTTAAAGGAACGGTTTTTAGCGCAGGCGGATATTCTGCTTTATATGGGGAAGCTTTGTCGTCTGCTCTTATATTAGAGTCTATTGATCTGCCGGAACAATCAGCAGCAAATTTTTCTATTTCTCCAATTATTTTGGGCGGAGGTTTTCAAAACTTAGCAAAGAATAAGAAATCATCGTGGGGTATTAATTACGACTATGTAAACCTGATAGCTTATTTCAATATTGTAAAGCAAACGCCGGATTATTTCACTATGCCTGTATTTCATAGCGGGGATGCCAACTTTCGGTTTAAAACAAAAAGCGGCGGCATCGTAAAATATTACACCACTTTTACTCACAGCAAATTGGGTTTAAGACGCCCGGATATTGATAGTTCTGATTTAAAAGATGCATTTGGACTAACCAATCTTAACTGGTACAATAATCTAAGCTGGAGAGAAAATCTTGGAAAAGGCTGGAAGATGAACTTAGGTTTAGGTTATAGTACGAATACGGATAACATTTCCCAGGAATTGCAGGATCAGAATGATCGGCAGCAATTTCCTAATCAACCATGGGCATACAATAAAAATTTTACAGTAAAAAATATTCAACAATTGTCTCAAATAAAAGAAGTGCTTGAAAAAAGATTATTTGGAATCAGTACCATACGTTTTGGCGGCGAATACATGTATGGAGTCAATAAAGGCATATATAACGGCATAAAATCAAACCTTACTGAAAACTTTCAATCAATATTTGCTGAGTCAGATATATATGTAACCAATAATCTTGCAGCAAAAATTGGTGGTCGCTTTGAACATTCTTCTATTATCAATAAATCAAATTTAGCTCCGCGAATTTCTTTGGCTTACCGGGTAGGAATAGGGGCACAATTTTCCGCTGCTTATGGAATTTTTTATCAGAAACCTGAATATGCGCAGTTAGCTTTCACAACCAATCTCGGATATACAAAAGCAACTCATTATATACTTACTTATCAAAAATCAACGAATGACCGCATTTTCAGAACTGAACTTTTTTATAAAAAATATGCTGATCTCATAAAAGCGATCCCTATTAATTACTATTACAGTAATTATGATAACGGAGGAGGGGGTTATGCAAAAGGAATTGAATTTTTCTGGAGAGACAAAAAGAGTATCAAAAATTTTGATTACTGGATCAGCTATTCGTACCTGGATACAAAAAGAGAATATCTGAATTATCCTGAAGAGATAAGACCTGATTTTGCTGCCAGGCATACCGTGTCATTTGTGACCAAAAGATTTTTTATGGATATAAAAACGGGTTTCAACTTCACTTATAGTTTTGCTACAGGGAGGCCGTATTATCATTTTGTTCTCGACAATTCAAACAAATATTCAATTGCAGACCAGGGTGAAACAAAGGACTATCATACTTTGGGTTTTAGTATGAATTATGTGCCCAGCGTGGGTAAAACAAATCCCAAAGTATTTTGGGTACTTGTAGCCAGTGTGACAAATGTATTGGGTTACGATCCCGTGTATGGCTACAACTATTCATATAATGGTTTGAATAAAGAACCGATCGGTCCTCCTGCGAGACGGTTTTATTTTATTGGAGCGTTTTTCAGTTGGGGAGTTGACAGAACCCAGGATGCGATCAACAATAATCTTTAGTGATTTCATGTAAGAACTATGAAAAAAATCAGAATAAATAACTCTAAAATTTAAACAGATGAAAAAATTAAATCTTTTTCTGTTAGCCTCTTTTTTCTTTGCCGCAGTTAATGCGCAAAGTGATAAATATGTGGCCGCGATGGAAAAAAATCTTACCCTATTTGACAGTGTAAAAACTACGGCTGACTACCAGTCTTTAGCTGCAGCATTTGAACGTATTGGTGATGCTGAAAAAACACAGTGGGCACCTTATTACTATGCGGCGCTTGCATTGACAACTCCGGGCTGGCAGGATGAGAAACTTGACAAAGATGCAAATGCAGAAAGAATAAAATCTTTGTGTGACAAAGCTGATGCCATGGCACAAAATGATATGGATCGATCGGAAATTCTTGCCATAAGAAATATGATCGCAACGCAACAAATGTTGGTGGATCCGCAAACACGTTGGGCAACTTACGGACAGGAAGGAAGTAAATATTTGCAAAAAGCCATGCAATTGGATCCGAACAACCCGAGACTATATTATTTGGAAGGCGCCGGAATTTTTGGTACACCGGAGCAGTATGGAGGAGGTAAGGCTAAGGCAAAGCCCATATTGGAAAAGGCAGTTGAATTATTTAAATCTGAACAGCCAAAGCCCCTGCATCCACATTGGGGGAAGCAACAAGCCGAAGATATGCTGGCTCAATGTCAGTAAATTAATAACACAGTTTGGCAGGTCGATTCTTATCGATCTGCTTTTTACTTTATGAAAGCCTTTCAAAAAGTCATTGATAAAATTTAAATAGCGAAGATGAACGAAGAAAACTTTGACCCGCAACAAAGCCTGCTATTAATAGAAAGTATGATAAACCGCGCAAAGGATAAATTTGCCGAGGATGGGTCTATGTATTTGTTATGGGGATGGGTTGTTTTTGTTTGCAGTCTTTCACAATTTGTACTTCTTCATTTTTTTAAATACCCTTACCATTACCTGGTATGGATCATTGCATGGATTATCGCTATTTACCAGGCCATTTATACCCGTAAAAAACACAAGTATAGAAAGGTCAGAACTTATACAAGCTATATCTTAGGTTATGTATGGATAACATTTGTGATTGTTATTTTTTTACTTACTATTTTAATGGGACAATTGACGACAGGCGAATACTATACTCATATAAATCCCATTTTGCTCACTATTTACGGGATGCCCATTTTTCTGTCCGGAATTATTTTAAGATTTAAACCTTTAATCATTGGAGGTATTGGTTGTTGGATACTTTCAATTATTGCTATGTTAATTGTTAATTACGATTATCAATTTTTAATGATCCCGGTGGCTATGATAATAGCCTGGATAATTCCTGGTTATTTGTTGCGTGCAAAATATAAACTCCAATCGCCATAAATATGAAAACTTCATATACAAATTTTGAACCCAGTCGTGTTTAAGGATCTTGATCCCATACTACATTCTCAATTACGCCTTGCTGTAATGTCGCTTCTTATCAGTGTAAAGGAAGCAGAATTTACTTTTCTTAAAGAAAAGACGAATGCCACAGCAGGTAACTTAAGTGTGCAAATACAGAAATTAAAAGATGCGGGATATATCGACGTAATTAAACAATTTAAAGACAACTATCCGCAGACAATTTGTAAAATCACGCCTGTGGGCGTTAATGCTTTTGAATTGTATGTAAAAAATCTGAAGACCTACCTTACCGTAAAATGAAACCCCCCGCTAAGAATAGTCAGGGGGTAGGTTATTAAACCTTGAGCAAATCAGTATTGAATCATCTGTCGGTCTTCAAAAGTTTTAGCGATTTCATTTGATCATTATACTGAACTTGAAGAAAATAGACACCTGTTTGCAGGGATTCAAGATCATTAATGAACAAGACATTAGAGCCACGGCTTAATTTCTGAGATGATATTCTTAACTGCTTGCCTTCACTATTTAATAATGTATACCTGATAGTTTGCGCTTCTGATGAAGTAATAGAAAACTGAATATTATTTTTAAACGGATTGGGTGCTACGGTTATACTTCCGATAGTCGCCGATGTTTTTAGAACGATAACACCTGAGTAAGAATAACCACCGGCCACTTCCCCAATCTTCAAACGATAATATATTTTTTCGGGATTGTTTACTAAAGGATCATTGTAGATGTACATGTTCGGCCTGTTCGCTGCGGCCACTTCGCCAATATCAGACCAGTCATTCCCGTTAAAACTTCTTTGAACAGTATAACCGGAAACATTTTCTTCTGCAGCAGATTCCCACGACAGCTTTGCTGTATTATTTTCAACATTGCCTTTGAAAGAAGTTAATTTAACAGGCAAAGTAATTTCAGTAGGGAAATTGAAACATCCAAAGGTGGCACCGTATTGCCTGGCCGATGTGCCCGGGTTTCCTGTGCCTTTGTAATCATAACCCATCCGGAAAGTCACGGAATTCCTGGTACCGGTATATCGGTATGCCACTGCAACTTCTGCACACACAGATACGCCGCTTCTTTCATATACTGAACCTGCATAACCGCTCCAGTCTCCGCCGGGGGATGTACTATTGTCTGAATAGGAATATCCAACTAACTCGGTATTTGAATTGGCAATAACGCCTGGGTTTGATCCTGCTTTCAGCGCTACACCCGTTTCACGAAACCATGCCGATGAATTTCCGTTTCCATCAATATCTAAATGAACAAAGTTGAGATCTTCCAGGTTTTGCAGTTCTGTAAACCCTCCCAAAGTGTTTTTATAAAATGTAAGAGTAAACTGTGCGTATCCTCTTGCATCTCCATTACCACTGACGTTGGGAGAAATTCTGGGTGCAAAATAACTGGCTATAGATGCGTTTGACTGGTTGAGCGCATTATCATCTTCAATTTTTGCAGTAGAACTTGAATTTCCGCCAGAGCCGGAATTTTCCAGCGTAGCATTGGAGATCGCATCTATTTTTACTTCTGCGTTTACCTGGTTTCCGTTTGCTGTTGTAATATTTGTGAAACGCCATATGGCGCCAACGCCAAGATGGTTTGCATCATTTCCCCTGTTATAAATACCGTTTATGAAACTTGTCTGAATTCCACTACTTCCCTGCGGGCATGTGGTGATCGAGGCATTGGTAGTGCAATTGTTTGCATTTCCCGGCGCCGGATTAGGCGGTGGCGGAAAAGCTACCATGACGGTAACATTCAGAGAACCTGTTGTTGAACTGGAGCCACTGGAATTAGTGGTTAACGTGTAGGTTAACTTGAAAGTATAAGTTCCCATGGCTGCTCCGGAAGGAAATGAGGCAGTAGCGGAAACTGAATTATTGTTGGTAGATGCGTTTGGCGAGAAAGTAGTGGAACCAACACTAATATTTTGCGGACCACTTACAAATGACCATGAGGTAGTATTGATAAATCTCCTGTTGCTGGTAGGTGTTCCTGTCAATGTCACGTTTGTTGCTGATGAATTGCTGACCGAAGAAGGGCTTGCACTTCCTGATTGCGACCAGGCATCATTTACCAATAACGTAAACAGCAGGGAAGAATAGAAAAAGCCTTTTAGCTGTGTAAAGTTTGTCATTGCTCAAAGTTTTATAGTGAATAAAAATATCCTTAACCGTGTGGCTTTTGCGGAGATGGAATACGAAAGGTTTTCCGGGGGAATGGGAACGGTTAATTAAAGGATGAGCAAGATTAATAATGAGGCCTTTTGAAGGAAATGGATACGGCGTATTGTTAAGTTGGGATTGGGTACTTCAGAGAATAGAAGATGATGCAGAGATTGTAAAAGTAATCACCCATTTTGATTTTTGCAAGAGTTGTCAAAAAAATAAATAACCGTTTAAGGATTTTTAAAATCGCTTTGACAGAGCCTACCTGATAAAGAATTATTTTTTAAAATGAATGATATCATTGTCATCATAACATGGCGTTAGCCTCGTAGATATACGTGCATTTGATACACTATCCATGCGTTATCTATGCTCATCCATACTGCATCTATACAGCATCCTAGTCCTAAAAAAGGTATAGGTGAGAGGGTGAGAAATAAGAAATAAACAGTGCCTTGTGCTGAAAATACTTTACAGTCGGTCTTGGGCTTCTCACCCTGACGGAATTACTGCTCTTCAATTTTTTCATCCTCGGCATTTGCCAATACTTCCGAAGTCATTTTTCGCAAAGGATTTTTTCTTAATTCGTCAAAATTGTTTCTGCGATTTATAATATCGAGACATTCGAATAGGGCAGCCAGGAAGGATGAAGCGTCTGCCTTGTTTTTACCCGCAATATCAAACGCTGTTCCATGGTCGGGTGAAGTACGAACTACGGGAAGACCGGCTGTAAAATTTACACCTTCACCAATAGCAAGCGATTTAAACGGAATGAGGCCCTGATCATGGTACATGGCGAGCACCGCATCGAAGCGTTCATAATAACGTCTTGCAAAAAATGCATCGGCACTGTATGGCCCGGTTACAATCATGGATTGTTTTGCTTCTTTTATTGCAGGTCTGATAATTTCTTCCTCTTCTTTACCAATTAAACCTTCATCGCCAGCGTGCGGATTGAGACCAAGCACGGCGATCTTTGGCTTATCAATGCCGAAATCTTTTACCAGGCTTTGACGTAAAATAGCCAGCTTACTTAAAATATTCTCGCGGGTAATATACTGAGCCACTTCTTTGACAGGTATGTGTTCGGTAACAAGAGCCACGCGGAAATTTTCAGAGCACATCAACATCAGCACATCATTTGCGTTGAACACTTTTTTTAAAAAAGGAGTATGGCCCGTAAAATCAAATTCTGCCGACTGGATATTTTTTTTATGGATCGGTGCCGTTATCAATCCCTGTATATGATTTTGCTTTAAAGCTTCCACTGCTGCCAATAAAGATTTCCGTGCATAGTTGCCTCCTGTTTCATTCAACAGACCCGGTGTAATGGCTACTTCTTCTTCCCAGCAGTTAAAAACATTTACCTGTTTACTGTTCAGCCGGTTCAGTTCTCGTACATTTTGGTAATTAAAATTTATTTCAGGAACAGATTTGCGATAAAAATTGATGACTTTATTGGAGGCAAAGATCACGGGGCTGCAATGTTCCAGCAAACGGGGATCAGAAAGAGCTTTGATAATTAATTCAATGCCGATACCATTCAGATCGCCACAGGTAATGCCTATGTTTGGTTTAGCTCCGGTATTCATTTCATTTTATTATTAGCAGTAAAATTACTGAATACAGGGAAAACGGTATTAAGAATTAAAGGGGCTGTCTCAGGAAGTGAAATATTCTCACGCAAAGAGCGCAAAGTGAAAAGGCGCAAAGATCAGAAAATGGTTATCCTTTCAATTGGATAAAACTTTTTCGGCGATTAAGGTTTTTTTCACCACATTAGAAATATAGGCACATGGGAGAGAGATGTTTTGAAATCCACCTACTGAACAGGGAGGCAACCTGGAAGAAACAATTAAACATTCAAAACAAATTAGATTGCTTCGGCCTCCTTCGTCGGCCTCGCAATGACGCACAATCAATTGTCCTAACACTGTCGGTTTGGATCGTAATGAGGAACAATTCGTCATTGCGAAAAAATCAGCAGAGCGTTTGTGAAAGGAGATGTTTTGAAGCAATCTGGAAACAAAGACCTGTATGCTTAAACAGTTATGAATGCTTTGTTATAATAATATAATTTCATTGAAATCTTTCTATGAAAAGAGGCGGCGTTGTTTACATTATGGCAAGTAATAACAGACGAGTTCTTTACACCGGCGTAACATCTGATCTCAATTCCCGTGTTATACAACATAAGGAAAAAAAATTTGCCGGAAGTTTTACATCGAAGTACAATTGTAGTGTTCTTGTTTACTATAGGGCATATACTACTATAGAAGAGGCGATCAATGAAGAAAAGAGAATTAAAGCAGGCAGTCGAAATGCAAAGGAACGTCTTGTCAGTTCGTCAAATCCTGAATGGAAGGATTTGTGGGAGGAAATTAAAAAATGGTGAAACAGTGGTTTCGGTTGTTTTCAGATTGCTTCGTCCACCTTCGCTTCCCTGCCTGCCGGCAGGCAGGGCTGGGCGTCCTCGCAATGACGCACACTCCGGCAATAAACGAACGGTTACGTCATTGCGAAGAAATCAGCAGAGCTTTTGTGTGCTGAGATGTTTTGCGGCAATTTGAAAACAGCAATCAAATTATTCAAAACAATTAGATTGCTTCGTCCGCCTTCGCTTCCCTGCCTGCCGGCAGGCAGGGCTGGGCGTCCCCGCAATGACGAATACTCAGGCAATAAACGAATGGTTACGTCATTGCGAAAAAATCAGCAGAGCTTTTGTGAGAGGAGATGTTTTGCGGCAATCTGAAAACAGCAATCAAATTATTCAAATCATTTAGATTGCTTCGTCCGCCTTCGCTTCCCTGCCTGCCGGCAGGCAGGGCTTGGCGTCCTCGCAATGACGCACACTCCGGCAATAAACGAACGGTTACGTCATTGCGAAAAAATCAGAAGAGCTTTTGTGAGAGGAGATGTTTTGCGGCAATCTGAAAGCAGCAATCAAACTATTCAAATCCATTTAGATTGCTTCTCCTGACACTGTCGGTTTGGATCGCAATGACGAACAACCCGTCATTATTTTTTCATCAGTTTTTTGCTGATCACTTTGTCATCGTCTTTCACCTGGAGAATGTACATGCCTGCCGGTAAATTCTCTGTATCAGAAATTGTCAGGCTGTTCGTGCCGGTATATACACTAAAGTTTGCCCTCCGCACAGGTTTGCCTGCCAGGTTTATCAGCGTGGCTTCAATTCTCGCATTTTCGGGAACTGAAATTCCAAAATCAATTTCATGACTAAATGGATTGATCACGTTGCTGAAATCGAATGCAATTGTCTGATCGCTTAATGAAATAATGCGTGAATATTTTTTCTTTCCATCCTTACTGATTATGGCAATGCGGTACCATACTTTTCCCGCAACAAGCGTGGGATCTGTAAACTGGTAATAATTGTTATCTGAACTGTTTCCATGACCGTTCACTGTTCCGAGGGTATAGAAATCAACGCCGTTCCGGCTTTTATCAATGTTATAACTAACAGGCTCGTCTTCCTTGGAGGTTACCCATACGAGATCAGCAGTTCCATTATTCAGTTTTCCGCTGAATGAAATAAGATCAACACCCAAGGGAGGGCCGCAATTATAGACTGTAAGTGAAATAGGCGCAGATCCATCATTGGCAATGCAACTTGGGTTGGTAATATTTGATGACGTAGTAGCCGTGTATACCCTGTATATATCACCGCTGTCAGATAGATTCGTTGCGGAAGGGGGTACCGTATATGTCGTGATATATTCGTATTGCGAACCATTTAAAACAGGAGAACGCAGTTTGCACGGAAGTAATATCCGTCCATGTGTTCCATTGTCCTGGCTTCGTTGCCATACATAATAAGTATAGTTGTTGTACAGCGATCTTACTGTATCACCTATTGCCAACTGGTTGCCCATACAAACAACAGGAGTAGAAGAAGGCGAGTAACTCATACTCGGGAAACAGGTAGCAATGCTGATATCATCCAGCACCCAGTCGTTACCGCCGCCTCCCTGGGCATTGTTACGAATAGAAAGTGTGGCTGTAGTTTGTGCAGGACCCGTAAGGAAAACAAATCCTTTTTTTATCCAACCCACAGTATCAATTCGCCCGGAATTGTACCTGTCTACTCCATCAAGTGCGAAAGTAAGATTAGGATAAACGCCGGGATAACCGCTGGCAGGTGCAGTAGCCGTTCCTGTAAACTGCTGACCAATAGAATCTATTCCGCACACCGCACAAATATTCTGTACCCAGGCAGAGAATTCATAATAAGTATTAGGGCACAAACCTGTTAAGGTCTGGCGATAAGCTTCCGATGCAACATAATCCGCATTTACTGCCAGCATATATCCACCGGGGCTACCTGTAGCAGTAGGAGAGTTGCCGGCTGCATTATTTGTACCGGAATGATCTCCCTTGATATACCAATAACCTCCAAACATGCGATTGGAACAGAGCATATCGGGCGGTGCGGGACTTATACAAACATTCTTACGATATGCATTTGTATTTGTACCTGCTATAGGGCTGGTGTTATTTATTATTCCATAAGTGCCATCGCCAATTGATTGCGTGTTGCTTTCTGCCACAAAACTGTAACCTGCAATAGGAAATGAAAGATCGGTATAACGGTTTAAAGTGGTTCCCGACCCAAAGGTACCGCCGTATTCACTCGCATTATTTAAACCCACTGCATTTGTACAAAGAGTGAGCGGATCAGTAATTAATATTTTATAAGGACTTCCTGATAATGTGATGTCAGCGCCACCGGCAGAAGTTCTGTAAATAAATTGTCCGCCATTCAAAGTGATGGTATCACCTACATTGCCGGTAACAACTACGCGGAAAGAAGTGGCGAACATTGTTCCTCCTCCGCCTTTTGGTACAGCGGAACTTGCAAGGTTACCTGCACCAGTAATATCAGTGGTAGAGTTATTGCTGGGAGCAGCCGGCCAGTTACCGGATCCATATCCAAGATTGAGTCGGACATTGTATTCACCGACGCCCGGTACAGATTTGTACGTTCCTGCATCATCATTTGAGTTATTAGCGGGGGTATATCTTTTGAATGTCAATCCTTCATTTGTGATCACTCTTATTGAATCACCACTGTTTGATAACATTAGCGTATTGGCTGGGTACATTGTCGAGGTATCTTGTTTTATAAACAGTTCCTGAACTCACAATTATGGTCATTCGTATTTCAAGTGTGTCACCATTTTGGACCACTCCTCCTGTTGTATTTTTGGAAATATTTACATAACTGTTACCAATCCTCGGAGGTGTGGATGCAGTAGTGCTTACACAAACTTTGAAATCACCAAAAGCAGTTGGCGCGGGGCCGGTGGTTGTATATACTCTTACATAATAAGTATTACCAACAGTTAACGAAGAAGACGTGATGGATGTAGTGCCGCAGCCTATTGATGTTAAAGAGCCACAGCTACCACTATACAATTCCATTCTGCGTGTTCCTGCGAACCCTGATCCAAAACTGCTGGTCGTAATCGTTTCATTCACGTCAACAGCGGTAAATTTATACCACACATCATAGGCTGCAGGGCCGGTACAACTTGTGGGTATACCGGTTGATAGTGTAGCGCTATTGACTGTACCGGAAGTGCTGCTGCAACCTGAATTTACCGGTAAATCGATAGCGCCGCTGCACTCATCATTTGGCGGCGGCGGCGGGGCCGAATAAGTTATACAAATATCAAAGCCGGCATTGGTGGCTGAAGTGGGTGCACTGCCTCCTGCCGAATAGGTACGTACATAATAAGTATTGCCCGGTATCAATCCTGATGCGGCAATGCTGGATGTACCGCAGGCAAGAGAGTACATGGATGAGCAATCTCCACTCAATAATTCCAAACCAGGACTTGTGATATCAGTACCGACATTACTCATATTAATAGTAACATTGGCTGATGGTGCAACGAAACTGTACCACATATCATATACAACCGAGCCTGCGCAGGAACCTGTAATAGTTGGTGAAGCAGAAACAGTGGAAGCATAGAAATTTCCGCTTGTGTTGCTGCAGGTTAAAGCAGGTGTTAATGTAACAACGCCCGAACAAAGATCATTTGCGGGTGCCGGATCAGTAATGCAAATATTGAATGTACCGGAAGCGCCGGTGTTTGAATAAACTCTAACAAGATAAGTTGTGCCAATAGTAAGACCCGTCACCGTTTGGGAAGCTGAGCTGCTGCAGAATACAGAGGTTGGTGAACCACAAGTTCCCGAATAAACCTGGAAGCGAGAATTTGAAGGACCGCTGCTAACATTGATCGTAGGGTTTGTAGATTTTGCCGTAAAACTATACCAAACGTCAGGTTGTGATGAACCACACGCACCTGCTATAGCCGTGTAGGTAGCGCCTGCCAATGTTCCTACTGTGTTTGAACAAGTGGGTGAAGAAGTTAAGGGTATAGCTGAACTGCAGTCATCGTTAGCAGGAGGCGGCGTAGGAATTTCATACCAGGAAATAATGCTTGTTCTAGTAAAATCAGCTCCATTTGCAGTTTGCGTTTGCGAAACATTTCCGGTTGCGCCTGTAGTAGATCTTATGTTATAAGCACTACTAATAGATTGGTCGTTACCTGTTCTATTCCTGTATTGACCGTTTAAGTTTGCTTTCGACCATCCAGCTCCTGTGAGATTTCCCCAAGTATTATCGTCTCCAGATGCCCAGAAAGCCATGGTGATAGTATTAGGAGCCGTAGTCGTTACACCCGTAATTGAATAGGGAGATGTGGATGTAGAATTGTTTGATGCTGCTATATGAATACCCCAAGTACTGCTGCTGGATACGGGTCGAAATACATACATTACTACAGTTAATGCATTTCCCGCCCCTGAAGTAACAGAAGGATTGCCTGACCAGGTGCCATTAAACTGCGCCCAAAAAATGCCGAAACTAATATTGCTCGTATTATCTGCATACGTGGTTTCTGTGTTCCATGTCTGCCCACCTAATGCGGACATAGCCAGTGTAGCATTGCCTCTATATTGAGCATAGATAATTACCAAGTCACCAGCTTGTGCAGTACCTGGAGTAGCAGTGCCTGGATTAACAGCCACTGTTGGTCCTGGCTGTGAGTTAGCACCGTCAGCCGGAGTACTTGCATAACCAATAAAAGTCGGTTGCGCAAAAGAGACCTTTGGCAAAAGAAATATTGCTGAAAAAATAAATGAAAGAAATATTTTTCTGAAATCCAAACAGTATTTCATAAGTGGACAGAGTTGGCTTTTCAAACAAATGGATGACCGTCAAAATAAGGGTAAATAATTAAATACAGCAATAGAACTTCTTCGCTTCTTAGATAGGTGTTTCTACTAAATAAAATTTGGTACAAGTACTGCATAAAATCAAAAGTTTACTTCCTATTTTGTTGCTCCAAAATCCAATTTTTCATGAAAAAGCCATTCACCCTTTTCGTAATCACCATTATTTTATTTTTCAACCAATCATTTGCACAACCTTCGAATGATAACTGCGCAAATGCCACTTCATTGATGATATCATCGACTTGTTCAACAGTTACCGGAACATTGGTAAGTGCGACTACAACTTCCGGACTTCCTTCTCCTTCGTGCAGTGGCGTTACAATTAATCACGAAGTGTGGTATAGTTTTACGGCAACTTCTACAGATCCCACTATTTCTCTTTCAAATATTGGTACTAATATAAAAAGTACAACCGCTGGAAAAGGTGGTGGCGCTGTCATACAAGTTCTTTCCGGAGCCTGTGGAAGTTTTACGAACAAAGCCTGTGTTACCAATACAACTGCATCACTCTCTTTGACCCCGACTGGTTTGACGCCTGGGCAAGTATATTATATCATAATCTATACGAAAAACAATGTCGTATTAAGTAGCAGTGCGAATTTTGACATTTGTATAACCGGTACTCAATTAAGCCGTATGAACGAAGTTTGGCAGAGGACGGTTTTATCAAGCGGGGCAATTACCACACCATGGGAAGTTACTTATGGTCCAGATGGCTATTTATGGGTAACTGCCTCACAAGATTATAAAGTTTACAGAGTGGATCCGAATACTCCCAACAGCAAAACTCAAATACTCGATCTTAGCTCTACCTCCACGGATTTTCCATCCATTAAAGCGCAGTTTGCTTATTCAAGTGTGAGCCCAAAACCACAAGGCGGCCTTGCAGGGTTAGCAATACATCCCGAATTCAATTCCGGCAAACCTTATGTTTATATTTCCTATGTAAGAAAGCTGGACAGCACTTCAGTTCTTAATTCAAGTTGCGGATATTTTAAAAATAGTATTGTGCGGTTTACTTATAATACTTCAACCGGCCAATTAGAAAGCCCGATAACGATTGTTGACACATTGCCCGGAAGCAATGATCATAATTCGCAAAGAATGATCATTGCGCCTGTCGGCGGAACTTATTATTTGTTTTATGGCCAGGGCGATATGGGTGCCGGTCAACTGGCATGTCAATGTCGGCCCAATCATGCACAAAGCATGGACGATTATGAAGGCAAAATATTGCGGTTTAATCTTGAGCCGGATGGCGATGGGGGTACCTATGATCAATGGATTCCAAACGATAATCCTTATAATCCACGGTTGGCACACAAAGTGCATATGGGCATATAGGTATCCGTAACAACCAGGGCTTTGCCTATAATCCCACACTGATAAACTTTATGGCTCAAGCACGGGCCTTACAGGATGATGAAATAAATATTATTGAAGCAAGATAAAAATTATGGACACCCTTTAATTCGGCTATTCGCTGCGATGGTAATTATAATGGACTCTAATCCGGGATTATGCACCAGTTATACTACAGGTCAAGCCTTCAGTAATTAACAGATGGGGCAGCCGCAGCTGCTGCTATATCAAACTATATAGGAGCCTCTTTTTTCTGGTTATCCTTCCGGAGGGCCGACTTATCCGGCTGCTTAAGACTGCCGCAAAAGATCTGGGACAACCGCAAAGCCAGGTAATGGCGCATGGCCATCAGAAGCATGGTCGGGAATTGATTTTTATACTAATAAGTTATACCTGGCATGGAAAAACTCTTTAATTGTTCGCGGATTGAAATGGGGGAGGGTACTGCGGTTGAAGCTTAATCGACGGCGATGGGTTGTAAATACGGATGGAGCCGACACTATAGCTTATTTCCAGGCCAAGAACAGGTACCGGGATCTTGCCATTTCTCCAGATGGTAAAGATCTATTTATCAGTAATGAAGGAACGAGTGCAAGCGGCCCTGGCGGCGTCTCTCCTACGGCGACTGTTCCAAATTGTACAAACTGCATTATTAAATATACTTTCCTGGGCTATGCAGATGCAAACGGAAAAAGCACAATACCCGATGCAATTGATGTAACAGATGGAACAACAAATACAGTAGATAGTGCAACTACAGTAACTATCGATAACACGAATAATATGCTTTGGGTACCGATCACAGGCCCTGATGGAAATATACTTGCCGAGATATATGCAAATGGAAATAACCTCGGCACAGTACATTCCGCATTTTACAAACACTCAGGATCGATAAGAGTAAAAGGCGGTATTCATTATCTTGACAGGAATATAACGATCACACCGCAAACACAACCTTCCAGCACGGTTAAGATCAGGCTTTATCTTTCGAAGGCTGAATACGATGCGTTGGATGCAGATGGTGCAAGCGGAATCAGTGCTATTACAGATCTGAAAATTCTGAAGAACGAAGATGTGTGTGGGTCCACTATTGCTTCCAGCACTGCGCTGGTGAATCCAACAGTTGCGGAATTGCATGGTACAAATGGTTATGTATTGCAGGGAGATATCACTAATTTCTCTTCATTTTATTTTGCCAGCGCCAATATTACCTTGCCTGTGAATCTTCTCAGCTTTAAAGGTTCTTTGCAGAGCAATGGTACTTTACTGGAATGGGAAACAGCTAATGAAGTGAATACTTCGCAATTTGTTCTTGAAAGAAGCCTCGACGGACAAAGCTTTAAACAGATCGGAACAGTTGCGGCTACCGGCACCGACGGAAAAAATAAATATAACTATATCGACTACGAAGCTATGCAGCAATCATCTTTAGTACTTTACTATCGCTTAAAGATGGTTGACAAAGATGGCTCATACACATATTCCGATGTGGTTACGATCACTTTGCCTTCTGTTACAGGAAATATATCCGTATTCCCCAACCCGGCCCGCAAAGAAATTAAAGTAACAGTTGCAGTACCTGCCGATGGAAAAGTACAATGGAATATAACAGACAATACCGGCCGTGTTGTGCTTCAAAATTCTGTTGCGCTTAAAAAAGGAAATAATAATACCTCGATAAATGTTTCAAACTTATCCGGTGGAATTTACTACCTGAATATGTCCGGTGCCGGAATAAATCAAAAAGTCAAATTCGAAAAACTATAACCAAGATTGTCCATAAAAATTCGAAACCCTCTTCTTTAAGAGGGTTTTTGTTTGGGGATTGCCACTGATTGCACACCTGCCTGCCGGCGGGCAGGGATTTTCACCGAGGATTTTTAATCTGTGTATTTCTGTGTCATCCGCGGCAAATAGTAATTCAATAATTAAATTCCGAAATTTCGTACATCCTGGGAAGCAGAGACACATTAAAAAAATCACCCGGGCAGCATTTCTTAAAAAGTTACACTCTGTGTCGTTGCAGCAGAATTAATTTTACAGGCGGATTGCTTATCTTTAATTAAACATGATTTTATGGTGCTAACAATAAAAAAGGGGATGACAAAGGAAGAAATTGATGAACTACTCAAACAACTTCCGCCATCGCCTGCACTTCCCGGGATAGACAGGAAACCTATTGATGCTACAAAATACTTCGACAAAATCAGGTTTGATGTCAACAATATCATTGAAATCCAAAGACGGATAAGGGATGATAGAAACTATAATTATTGACACCAACATCATTATAAGGCATTTTTCAGGGGATGAGAGTTGCCGGAATATAATTAATCAAAAGCTCCTTATTCTTTCATTCATAACGGAGATAGAGCTTTTGTCATGGCCTGGCATTACTCTATCAGAACAATCGGTATTGAATTTATTTTTGCGTGATTGTTTCGTCATTGGGATTACAGAAGATATTAAAAACACAACCATTGAGATCAGGAAAAAATACAACCTGAAGCTTCCTGATGCTATTATTGCGGCTACAGCGATCAATAAAAAGCTTCCTTTGTTTTCCGGTGATGATATATTTAACCGGGTTAAAGAATTAAATTTTATTCATGTACAGTAAGCTGCTAAGAAAAATTGGTGATTTTGTGAAATATGTACACATTTAAGAAATCGTTGGGGCAGCATTTTTTAAAGGATGAGAATATTTGTAAAAAGATCGTTTCCGAACTTCAACGATGCGATTTTACGCAGTTGCTCGAAGTAGGACCTGGTGGCGGCGCTCTCACAAAATATTTATTACAGATTCCGAATATTGATTTTAAGGTTGTAGAATTTGATAAAGAAAAAGTTGATTATTTAATAAATGCTTTCCCCGGCTTTGGGCAAAATATTATTCATCAGAATTTTTTGGAGACTGAAAAACCATTTGCAGGAAAGTTCGCGGTAATTGGAAATTTCCCTTACAATATTTCCACGCAAATTCTTTTCAAAATTCTTGAATGGAAAGATGATGTTGCCTGTGTGATCGGTATGTTTCAGAAAGAAGTGGCGCAGCGCATAGCAGCAAAAGAAGGCAATAAGGTATATGGTGTGACAAGTGTTTTAACGCAGGCTTTCTTTAATGTAGAATACTTGTTTGAAGTGAATGAAAATTCTTTTCAACCCCCGCCAAAAGTAAAAAGTGCTGTGATAAGATTAAGGAAAAAGGCGGAAGGCATAAGGTTTAAAGATGAGGAGAGTTTTTTTGTATTGGTAAAGACAGCGTTTAATCAACGAAGAAAAACGTTACGTAATGCAACCCGCCACTTATTTGACGATAAAACTTTGAAAGACGCGATATTTGACAAAAGAGCCGAACAATTATCGGTGCAGCAATTTGCTGAACTCACATTTATTATGAAATAAAAATTCCCCCTTTAGGGGATAGGGGTATGAAAGCGGTTATTACAGCAAAGGTTCATGACTATTTGGTTGACCAGTTACAGCAACGCGGTTACCAGGTTATGTATGAGCCTTCCATCACTTATGAAGAATTATCTTCGAAGATCGAAGACGTCACCGGTCTTATTGTTACCACAAGAATAAAAATAGATAAAGCAATTCTTGAAAAAGCGTCCTCTTTAAAATGGATCGGCAGACTGGGCAGTGGCATGGAACTAATTGATGCGGACTATGCAAGATCAAAAGGAATTCAATGTGAAAGCAGCCCGGAAGGAAATCGAAATGCAGTAGCAGAACATGCGCTGGGTTTGCTGCTGAACTTAATGAATCACATTTCATCCTCCCGGCAGGAAGTAAAACAGGGTAAGTGGCTGAGAGTGCAAAACAGCGGCGTTGAATTAAGTGGAAAAACAGTTGGTATTATTGGTTATGGAAACACGGGCAGCGCTTTTGCCTCATTATTAAAATCTTTTTCTGTTACTGTATTGGCTCATGATAAGTACAAGTTTGGATTTGGAAAAGATACTATCAAAGAAGCCAGTCTCGAACAGGTTTGCCGGTATTCAGATGTAATTAGTTTGCACGTTCCGCTTACCGACGAAACATTTCATATGGCGAATGAACAATTATTTTCTTCATTAAAGCAGTATCCGTACTTTCTGAACACATCGAGAGGAAAGGTGGTTTCATTGAGTGCGCTTATAAATGCATTAAAAAACAACAAGATTGCCGGAGCAGCTTTGGATGTTTTGGAGAATGAAAAACCGGAAACCTATTCATCTGCAGAAAAAGAACAAATAAACTGGCTGCTTGAACAGCCGAATGTTATTATCACTCCTCATATCGCCGGGTACAGCCATGAAGCATTTTATAAAATGGCTAAAGTTTTGATTGAAAAATTGTTTCCGAAGGATTAGATAGTGTCTCCGTTTGACAATGATTTTCACGCAAAGATGCAAACCTGCCTGCCGGCAGGCAGGGTAAATAAGTCGCAAAGAGAGAACAATAAACTTTGCGCCTTTGTTTCTTACGCCCCTTTGCGTGAAATGAAACCGGGGCACTACCAAAAATTAAAGACGGTGGTATAATTTTGGGGTTTTTTGTATATTTGTTTTCTACAAAGAATTGCAACGCTTCAGCACCCACTGGGGCGTTGTTATTTTTTTCTGTTTTTGTTAAAAAACGAGTAAAAACAAGGAGGAATTATGACAGGGGTACAGTACATCACAAAAGAAACTTTGGACCAAATGAAGGCTGAACTTCAGCATATGAAAGGGGTGGAACGTCCTGCCGCTTCAAGAGCCATTGCCGAAGCAAGAGAAAAAGGCGATCTTAAAGAAAATGCAGAATACGACGCCGCCAAAGAAGCCCAAGGCTTACTTGAAGCAAAAATAGCTTTGCTTGAAGGCCAGATAGCCACAGCCAGGATCCTTGATGAATCCGAGATTGATACCAGCAAAGTTTCTATTTTGACGAAGGTGAAAGTTGTTAATCTGAATACAAAAAAAGTGGTGACCTATAAAATTGTAAGCGAAAAAGAGGCCGATCTGAAATCAGGAAAGATCTCAATTACTTCGCCGATCGGAAGAGGACTGCTTGGAAAGGCGGTGGGAGACATAGCCGAAGTACAAGCCCCGGCGGGACTGCTAAAATTTAAGGTGGAAGAAATTTCAATATAACAAAAAGTCCCGCGAGGGACTTTTTCATTATAATTTTGCCTTGTGAATTTTGGCCCAACAAAATCCCGGATCATCTCCCAATGGTTATCGGGACTCAAATCTAAAATCTTCGGTGGTATGACCATTTTTTCAAAAATAATTGCAGGTGAAATTCCCAGTTATAAAATTTTGGAAAACGAAAAATTTTTCGCCTTTCTTGATATTTTTCCTTTAAGAGAAGGGCATGTACTTGTTGTTCCCAAAACGGAAGTTGATAATTTATTCGACCTTCCCAAAGATTACCTGGGTGAAATGCTGCTATTTGCGCAACCTATTGCCAAGGCAATTGAAAGATCATTTGACTGCAATCGCTGCGGAGTAAGCGTAATCGGCCTGGAAGTTCCGCATGCACATATTCATTTAATTCCTATCAACTCTTCTAATGATCTCAATTTTACACAGCATAAAGCAAAAGCTCCTGATGAAGAATTAAAAAGAGTGCGGGGAAAAATTATTTCTAATCTTTGATTTTTATCAGCGAAGCCTGGCGGGATTTTCTTTTATAAAATTTTCCCAGGTATTTTTTTTCTTAACTATTTTCTTTTTCACACCGTTTAATTTAGCGAGGCTGTTAGATTGAAAATGGTGACAAATAGCTACAGCAAGTGCGTCAGTCGCATCATAATGTTTTGGTTTTTCGGCGATCGATAAAATCCTTTGCAGCATTTTCCATACTTGTTCTTTGTCTGCGTTTCCATTACCCGTGATGGACTGTTTTACTTTTTTAGGTGAATATTCAGTAACGGAAAGATTTGAACTCATTGCAGCAGCAATGGCAACTCCCTGTGCCCTCCCCAGCTTGAGCATACTCTGTACATTTTTTCCAAAAAAGGGGGCTTCAATCGCAAATTCGTGCGGATGATGTTCTTCAATCAGGCAGAGTATTTTTTCATGAATTAATTGCAATCGTTCGTGATTATCTTTTTTCGCTGAAAGCTTTAATACATTCATTTCTTTAAGAAGGATCAGGTTGTTACCCTGTATTTCAATAATTCCATAGCCCATCATCAGCGTGCCGGGGTCAATACCAAGAATTATTTTAAAAGGCTTTTGCAAACGACTGTATTTTTGAAAGATTCTTAAACAAATTTCAAGTTCCGGTAGCCAAGTTCCAAATAAATTCAAACGGAAGATCAAAAAAAGCAGGCAACTGATAATTTACAGCTTATTTGGGAATTCGAATTTGTTATTTGTATTTTATCATTGAAATGAGGCTGAATAAAAATATCAAAATCTTTATCAACTATTTTCTTGGCCCCTTATTGTTTATTTGGTTGTCTTTGTCGATTTACAACCAGGTAAAGCATCAGCCTGACTTAACAACATCGTGGATAAAGATCAAACAGTCTATCCAAAGCCCTGCAATATGGAATCTTGCGGTCGTATTTTTTTTGATGTTTGTTAATTGGGCTATTGAAGCAGTAAAATGGAAAATGGTTATTCAACCTGTTCAGCCAGTAACTTTTTTTAAATCTTTCAGGGCCGTGTTATCCGGCGTTTCCTTTTCAGTAAGCACGCCCAATCGTATCGGGGAATATTTGGGGAGGGTATTGTATATGGAAGAAGGCAATAGGCTAAAAGCGGTTTCACTTACTATTGTCAGCAGTATAAGTCAGCTTATCATTACTTTATTTTTTGGTGTCATTGGTTTATTTTATTTGAGTGGAAAAATCGAAAAAAGCGAAATGACTCCTGGTTCCGATTCTTCAGCCTGGTTGCAGGTATTGCAATATGGCGTGGTTATCGTGCTGGTGATTTTAACAGTTTTTTATTTCAGGCTTTCTTTATTTACAAACATCATCGACAAATTGCTTTCCAGGAGTCGATATGAATGGCTGGTTAATTCTTTGAAAGATATTCGTGCAACTTTGCTTTTAAAATTATTGTCACTATCAGCAGCCAGGTATATTGTATTTATTGTACAGTATTTTTTGCTTTTTCAGCTATTTGAAGTAAGCTTAAGTTGGTGGCAATGTTTTGAAGCGGTAGGTGTAGGTTTTTTAGTGCTGGCTATCATTCCTACTTTTGCCATTGCTGAATTGGGCATACGTGGCAAGATAAATCTAAAACTTCTTGCATTGTTCAGCGCAAACAGCCTTGGTATAAGCATTGCCACGGTAACAATATGGCTTATTAATCTCGTGGTACCGGCAATAGCGGGCAGTTTATTAATTGTGAGTATTAAAATATTTAAAAGCAGAAATGAAGGGAATTAAGATATTCGGTGTATTTGTATTTATGTGCATGGCTTTTACAAAAAAAGTTCAGGCACCCGACGATGAATTTTGCGGCATAAAGAATACTGCGTTCAACGCAGGTGAAGAAATTTCTTACACGGTTTATTATGCAGTGGCAGGAATCTATATCGATGCAGGCAGCGCGACATTTACAAATGTGCTTGAAAAAATGAATGGAAGGCCCGTGTATCATGTCGTCGGCGTGGGAAAAACAAATCCTTCATACGATTGGATATACAGGGTTAGGGACAAATATGAATCATACATTGATACCGCCACATTACAACCACTGAAGTTTTTGAGAAACGTGGATGAAGGCGGTTATAAAAAATACGAGAACATAACTTTTAACCGTAACGTGAATACAGCCGTGACCACCGAAGGCGTTTTTAAAGTTCCGGATTGTGTGCAGGATGTACTGAGTGCCGTTTATTATGCCCGCAATATTGACTTTAGTAAATATAAAGTGAACGATAAGATCCCCTTTACCATGTTTCTTGATAATGAGGTGTTCAATATGTACATCCGTTATTTGGGAAAGGAAACTGTAAAAACAAAATATGGAAAATTCAATGCCATTAAGTTCAAGCCGTTGCTGATTAAAGGAACAATTTTTCAAGGTGGCGAAAAGATGACCGTTTGGGTTTCCGATGATGCAAACCGGGTTCCCCTGCGCATTGAAAGCCCGATTGTGATAGGTAAAGTAAAAGTAGATATGATGAGCAGCCGGAATCTCCGCTATCCGCTTACATCACTTATAAAAGTGAAGGGTGGCTAAATTTATTTAAGCGCCAGGCCGTTCCCAACGGCCAGACGGGTAGAGACGTTCAAACTTCATCAAGCCTGAAAAATTCCTTTGGTCTTATTCCTCTTTCTGTTTGCTGCAAGACGCAACATTCATATTTGGGATCGTGTTCGAAAAAAAGGATGTAATCATTTTCAAGAGCCTCTTTCAAAAAAGATTTTTTTTCCTGCATGGAAATAAGTGGCTGCATATCGTAAGCCATGATGTACGGAACAGGAATGTGCCCCTGGGAAGGAAGCAGATCTGCCATATACACAACAGTTCTTCCATTATAATTTATTTGCGGAAGCATCATGGCATCTGAATGACCATCCACAAACTTTACTAAAATGTTTTCGGCAAAAGAAGCTGCTCCTAATTCCAGCCCGGATAATTCAGGTATCTCAACAAATTTTAACTGGCCGCTTTCATCTATTGGTAAAATATTTTCTTTAAGAAAACTTGCTTTTTCTCTTTCATTAGGCTGCGTTGCAGTTTGCCAGTGTTTTTCGTTGCTCCAATAAGTTGCATTTTTAAAAGCCGGAATTAATTTGCTTCCTTCACGAACAATAGAGCCGCCACAATGATCAAAATGCAGGTGAGTTAAGAAGACGTCCGTAATATCATCGCGGTGAAAACCATGCGCAGCTAAAGATCTGTCAAGAGAATCATCACCGTGTAAATAATAATGGATGAAAAATTTTTCATCCTGCTTGTCGCCGATACCATTGTCAATAAGTATTAACCTGCTACTGTCTTCAATCAGCAACGATCTCATCGCCCAATTGCACAAATTGTTTTCATCAGCGGGATTTAATTTATTCCAGATCGTTTTAGGCACCACACCAAACATGGCACCGCCATCTAATTTAAAATATCCTGTATTAATTGAATATAGTTTCATGGGTTTCCAACTTTATTCAGTTCTGCCATTCTTTTTTCATAAGCGGGCTTTGCATATAATAAAGCAATAATGCTGGCTATAAAAAATCCACCAAGAGCAATGACGCTATTCCTCATGCTTCCGCTTCTTTCCTCTACAAAACCAAAGACAAAAATTCCAATCACCAAAGCGATCTTTTCTGTTACATCATAAAAACTGAAAAAAGATGTGGTGTCTTGCGTCTCCGGCATCAATTTGCTGTATGTACTTCGGCTCATACTTTGTATTCCTCCCATTACCAAACCCACAATCGCAGCAAGAATATAAAAAGTTGTTTGCGTTTTTACCAGGTACGCTCCAATGCAAATGCCGATCCATACTAATACCGCGAGTGTAATTACCCACCAGTTGCCAATTTTTTTGCTGAGGCGGCTCATCAGCCATGCACCTACCATAGCCACCAGTTGTATAACGATAATCGTCATTAAAAGTTTAGGTTCATCCTTTGGATCAGGAAATATTTCTTTTTTACCAAAACCTGCGGCAACAAGCATTACCGTTTGCACTCCCATGCTGTATAAAAAAAAGCTTAATAAAAATCTTTTTAGTGAAGGCATATCTTTAAGTTGCTTCCAAACAAGACTCAATTCATGAAAGCCATTGACGAGAAAATGTTTTTTTGCTTTTCGTTCAGTTGGTGAAGTTGTGGGAAGGACTTTGAATGTTATTTGTGCAAAGCCTAACCACCACAATCCTGTCAGTAGAAATGATAAACGTGCCCCGATAGATTTATCTGTTTCATTCAATCCAAACCATGTGGGTTTAAGAATGATGACGAAACAAATAATTTGAAGCAAAACACTTCCAATGTAACCCAAAGCAAAACCTTTAGCGCTTATCCTGTCCTGGTCTTCCGGCGCGGCTATGTCCGGTAAATAAGAATTGTAAAATACCAGGCTGCTCCAAAAACCAAGTGCGGCTACTGCAAAGGCAATGATGCCAAATTCGATATTATCTTTTGTAAACCAAAACAAGGCAATGCATGCTGCCGAACCCAGGTAGCAAAACACTTTCATCCAGTTTTTCTTATTGCGTTTATAGTCGGCAATTGAACTTAAGATGGGTGAAGTAATGGCTACTAAAATAAATACGACCGCAAGTGCATAATCCTGCAGAGCTGTATTAACGAATTTCCTGCCAAAGAAGCTGACATAAGATTTTTCTCCGGCATGTGCAGCCGCGGTAATACCTACGTAGTAGGCCGGAAAAATAGTCGATGTGATTACTAAGTTATAAGCAGAATTGGCCCAATCGTACATGGCCCAACCGTTGATCACTTTTTTGGAGGCCGTTTGCATGGCGGTTGATTATGTATAAAAATAGATAAACCTTTATTAACGATATTAAATTAATAATCGAAGGTCTTTACTGTATCCAGGTTTTCATCCGTAATCAGGAAAGAATAAGGCGTGTTGGCAAACACATTATCTTTTATTTGTTTGGCTACTTCTCCAACTTTGGTTATGTAACTAATATCATTTCGGTATCCTTCTTTAACAGGAAACTTTAAAATATAGCGGTCTCCGTCTTTAGTAATATAGATTTCTGCAGTTCCTCCGGAGAAGGAACCATTTTTCACAATATAATCTGTTATTACTTTGCTTTCATCATCGCTGATGTCCTTCCAGTAAAAATTTACATCACCCACCGCCTCGTGGCTGTAGTCAGCCTTGCTAAATACTTCTTCTTGAGGATTTCCGTTTGATTCAAGAGCACTTTTCTCAAACGGAAAACTTTTGTAGGCTTTAAAGTATTTATCCGTTAGCATAATATTAATCGGCTTGCCCCCAAATAATTCACGTGACATCGTTTCGTCATAATTTTTGAAAAAATCATCCAATGCAGGATGCTTTTCGTAATAATCTTTAGTATATACAAATCTAATAACATAGCTATCGCCATCTTTTGAAACCTGTACGCTTGCTGCTCTTTCATTAGTGAAAAAGCCATCGCTTTTTAAAAAATCACCGAGTTTCCGGGCATCAGCTTGTGAGGCGCCATCTTTATAATACACTTCACCTTTAGTTCCTTCAATATTGACTTTATCACCGAAGCTGTTGCAGGAAATAATACCAAAAACGGTTGCGATGAAAATACACAGCAGTTGAGTTGTTTTTTTCATAACAAGATTTTTAAAAATAGTTAGCGGGGAAGGTAACCTGATATCATAAGAAGAAGGAGAATAATGCCGACAACAATGCGATAATATCCAAAGATCTTAAATCCATGCTTCTGCAGGTAGCCAATAAAAAATTTAATGGCTAACAATGCTACAACAAAAGCGATCACATTGCCAATTGCAAGCAATTTAATATCTGCAGGTGAAAATGTTTTGTAACCTTTCAATAATTTATAACCGGTAGCTGCAATCATGGTGGGCACAGCCAGTAGAAATGAGAATTCAGCCGCCAGTTTCCGGGTAAGTCTTTGCTGCATGCCGCCAATAATAGAAGCAGCACTACGGCTCACGCCGGGTATCATAGCGATAACCTGCCAGACACCGATAATAAATGCTTTTTTAAAACTGATCTTTTCTTCCGTTTCGACGGTTGGCTTTTTAAAATAGTTATCGATCATTAACAAAACCACACCTCCGAGTATCATGCTGATAATAACGGTACTGGTACTTTCCAGTAAAGCATCAATTTTATTTGCAAGAAGATAGCCAAAGATCAATGCGGGTATCACCGCTACAATAAGCTTTATATAAAATTGCCATCTTGAAAAGTCAAAGAATTTTCTCCAGTATAAAACAACCACGGCAAGGATGGCGCCTAATTGAATGGCAACCGTAAAGGATTTGGTGAATTCAGTGTCGGGAACCGCCAATAGTTTTTCGGCAATGATCATATGACCTGTGGATGAAATAGGCAAGAACTCAGTAATGCCTTCAATTATACCAATGATAATTGATTGAATAATGTCCATTAACTAAAATTGATTTGGAGGTTTGAAGATAGTATTTCAAATCTTCAAATCCGAACATTTGCAAATTATCCTTTTGGTTTTCTGAAAATAGCGAAGATCTCTACAACAAGGCCGGCAAGAATTAAAATAGGAGCTATCGTAATGCGCCGTACACTATATACCTGGTCAGGATGAAATTCGTTTGGATTATTGCTTTTGCCACCCACCATCAACAGCAGGCCGATAGCCATAATTATAATGCCTGCAAGCATCCATATATAGTTCTCTTTCTCAAAAATGGGAAATGCTTTTGTTTCTTTTGCAGATGCAGATTTTTTTGCGGCCATAACATTTATTGAGTGGTGCAAGATAAGGAAAAAAGCCCCTCTCAATCTCCCCTACAGGGAGACTTTAAAAACTCTCTAACATTTGCTCATTCATTTTTGATTTATTTCATTTATTGCAAGTGCTCTGATTCCTTCTCTTTGGGAAGGTTAGGATGGGCTTCAGTAAAGGTCGTCAAGTTTCATACGCAGGTACTTTACCACGCTGCGATGGGTGCTGAATAAAGTAATGCCGATACCTAAAATGATCAGGATCGCTGCGAGCAGTATCATCATATTGGTATCATGTAGCTTTTTAAATCCGTCGAAAAAACTTTCCGCCAGCAATAATAAAAGATAAACAATTGCAGTAGCGATGACACCACTTGCTGCGCCATTTACAACAGCCCTCATATCAAGTGGCTTGGCAATAAACCAACGGGTAGCGCCAACCATTTGCATTGTTTTTATCAGGAAACGATTACTGAACATGGCCAGGCGTATCGTGTTGTCGATAAGAATGATCACCATGACGGCGATGAGAATAGCTACTATTGCCAAAACGATTCCGATGTTTCTGAAATTCTTCATCATTGAATTTACTACCGCGTTGGGAAAACGCACTTCGTCCACGATTGGGTTCTGAGCAATATCTGACTGTATGTTGGCCAGGTGTGCAGAATCAACAAAATTATTTTTCAATGTAAAATCAATACTGGTAGGCAACAGGCTGTTATCAATAAATTCAGTAAAATCTTCGCCACCGCTTTTCAGCCATTCCTTTTTAGCGGTTTCCTTGTCTGTGTATTTTATACTTTTTGTATAGGGCTTTGCGGGCTATATAGTTTTGCAGGTTAATACGGGAAGTATCTTTAATATTTTGCTTCAGGAATACATGCACTTCCACACTTTCTTTCAGGTTCTGGATCAGCTTGCGGGAATTGATAGTGATAAGACCGATGATCCCAAAAAGGCACAACACAATGGTGACGCCTAAAATGGCCATGAAGTAAGAGGGTTTTCCACGCTTAATGGATGCTTTTCCGGATTGGCTCATGATGATGAGTTTTGAATTTTATGGGTTGCGCCTTGCCCGTACCGAATGGTACGTTCAGGCGGGCAAAAATAACAGATTTAAGGGTCAATGCGTATTTTTGCCCTTCCCAAAACGCAGGTGTTACTGTTATATTGCCGTAAATGAATAAGGAAATAAAAGATGTAGTTTTTTTAAATCTTCTTTCACAACTTTATTCAGCTTATGTTGCGACGCTTCTCCCGACAGTTATCGGGATATCTTTCCGTTCTTTGTGGTGCTTTTATAAAAAAATAAAGACACAAAGATCACTGAGAATTTTCTTTAGCCCATACTGATTGCTGGTGTTGAAGAGTGCGACGCAAGGAACGATGATAGCAGTACCGGTGATGACAACATAAAAAAATTAAGTGTACAGAAACAGGAATACAGAATATGGAATATGATTTTCGCAATATTGAAAAAAAATGGCAACAGTGGTGGAAGGAAAATAACATTTATAAGGTAAGTAACCCTTCGGCAAACTCAGGACAAGCACCAAAGCCGAAATATTATGTGCTGGATATGTTTCCTTATCCAAGTGGGGCCGGATTGCATGTAGGTCACCCATTGGGATATATTGCCAGTGATATTTATGCACGGTTCAAAAGACTGAAAGGTTTTAATGTGCTGCACCCGATGGGTTATGATGCGTTTGGTTTGCCGGCTGAACAATATGCAATAGAACATGGTATTCATCCGGCCGTGTCAACAGAGAATAACATAAATAATTTTCGCAAGCAGCTTGACAATATTGGTTTTTGTTTTGACTGGAGCCGTGAAGTAAGAACAAGTGATCCGAAATTTTATAAATGGACACAATGGATATTTCTTCAATTGTTTGATTGCTGGTATAATCGCAAAACAAACAAAGCAGACAGGATAAAGAATTTAGAAGAGATATTCGATAAAGAAGGAAATAAAAACTATCCATTCCCGGATACCAGTTACCAGTTGCCGTTACCGGTAACCGGAAACAGGAAACCGGTAATCAATTTACACGCAGATGAATGGAAATCCTTTGATGAATTCACGCAACAAAGCATATTGATGGAATATCGTCTGGCTTATTGCGGTTATGGTGAAGTGAACTGGTGCGAAGCATTAGGAACTGTATTGGCAAATGATGAAGTAGTAAATGGAGTGAGTGAACGCGGCGGTTATCCTGTTGTAAAAAAGAAATTGCGCCAATGGTATTTAAGAATTACAGAATATGCCGATCGTTTACTGGAAGGTTTGCAAACAGTGGATTTCAGTGAGGCGATGAAGGAGATGCAGACGAACTGGATAGGGAAGAGCAGCGGGGCGGAGATAACGTTTCGCCTCAAGGCCCCATCCCGGCCTTCCCCCGAGGGGAAGGAGACCCAACGCACAGAACCTCGTTATCAAACAGCTCAGCGCTCTTTGTATCACTTAACAAAAAAATTAGCTGAAGAAAAAAGAAAAAATCCTACTCATGAAGAAATGTTGATGTGGGAGAGACTAAAAAATAATCAAACAGGGTTTCACATTCGCCGTCAACATATCATCGGCTCGTTCATGGTAGATTTTACTTGTCTTGATAAATTAGTAACTATAGAAATTGATGGCGGTTATCATAACGACCCTGAAATAAAAAAATATGACGAAGAAAGAACAAGGTTATTAAAAGAGCAAGGGTTTTTAGAATTGCGTTATACGAATGAAGATGTTAGAAAAGATATAGAAAAGGTCATCGGTGATATAGCGGGAAGTTGAAAACACTTCCGTCAGTTCCCAAAAAATCAGAGTCTTCGAAAGTCCCTCCCCTTAGGGGAGGATTTAGGTGGGGCTTCTCTGGTTGTTTACACAACCCGGCCCGATACCATTTTCGGTGTTGACTTTATGGTCATTGCACCGGAACATGAACTGGTGGAAAAAATAACAAGCAAAGAACAAAAAAAAGCCGTTGAAGAATACATTGCTTATGTAAAAAGCCGCAGTGAAAGGGAACGAATGGCGGAGAAAAAGATCAGTGGTGTGTTTACAGGTGCTTATTGCATTCAATCCGTTTAACGGAAAAGAAATTCCGATCTGGATCAGCGAATATGTGCTGATCGGTTATGGCACCGGCGCTATCATGGCTGTGCCCTGCGGTGATGAACGTGATCATAAGTTTGCCAAACATTTTGGATATGGCGATCACTAACATCATTGGCTCAATATTATAATGGTGAAGAAGCCAATGCTACAAAAGATGCTATATCTGGAAAATTCAGATTTCTTAATGGCATGGTGATGAAAGATGCGATAGAAGTTGTGATCAAGAAAATTGAAGAGATCGGCATTGGTAAAAGAAAAGTGAATTATAAAATGCGTGATGCAGCATTCAGTCGCCAGCGCTATTGGGGCGAACCTTTTCCTATTGTTTGGAAAGATGGTATTGCTTATCCGCTTGATGAAAATGAATTGCCATTGGAGTTGCCGGATGTGGAAAGCTATAAACCGGGACCGGATGGCGAAGGGCCGTTGGCTAATATACCGGATTGGGCGAACCAGAATGATTTGTCTCCGGCTTTAGCCGGGGGGTGAGGGAAACCAACACCATGCCCGGCTATGCGGGCAGCAGTTGGTATTTTCTTCGCTACATGGATCCCGCATAATGACAAAGAATTCTGCGACCGGAAAGCATCTGATTACTGGGGACAGGTTGATTTATACATTGGCGGCACCGAACATGCAGTGGGACATTTATTATACAGCCGCATGTGGACAAAATTTTTGTATGATTTGAATTTGATCGGCCATGATGAACCGTATAAAAGATTGGTGAACCAGGGGATGATACAGGGAGTGTCAGAAAAAATTTGCAATTCAGCAATTAGTTTTCGGTATTTAAAGAATAGGTTCGGAATGGATAAAATTTTTATTCCGATTGGAGAGGGTTACGAATTAGACGTATATGACCCTGAAGAAGATGGACCTGTATTAAAACCTACGGATATTCTCCATCAAAAAAGATATAATCTTGAAAGTTATTTCTTAGATGAGAAAGGTTGGGCAAACACAATTGAATATAGAGTAGACGTAAATGATGTAGACGGTCATGTGTTAAACATTAAAGCATTTCTAAATTCTAATCGGGGAAAACAATTTCAAAATGCTGTTTTTTTGTGCGAAGGCGGATTTTGGTTTCAGAATAAATTTCATCGGAAAAATAATGGGTCGGATAAATTTTTTACAGAACCTGAAGTAGAGAAAATGTCAAAGTCGAAATTTAATGTTGTTAATCCAGATGATCTTGTCTATAAATACGGCGCCGACACCTTCCGCATGTATGAAATGTTTTTAGGCCCGGTGGAAATGAGCAAACCCTGGGATACAAAAGGAATTGAAGGAGTATTTCGTTTCCTAAAAAAATTCTGGCGTTTGTTTAAAGATGAAGAAAAAGCCGGGGAGGCAACGATTGGCTGGTTACCGATGAACAACCAACCAATGAAGAATTAAAAGTGTTGCATAAGACAATCAAAAAAATTGAAGAAGATACTGAACGCTTTTCATTTTAATACTGGCGTCAGCGCTTTTATGATCGCTACCAATGAGCTCACCGATCTGAAATGTCATAAACGTTCCATTTTGGAACCATTGGTAATTCTTTTGGCTCCATATGCTCCGCATATCGCTGAAGAATTGTATCAGCAATTGAGGAAGCCTCCCCAAACCCCTCCCAAGGAGGGGCTTGCTAACGCACAAGGCAAACTTGCTGACAATACATTAGTAAAAGAAAATATCAAATTATCGGTAGGTTCGAAAGTCCTCCCGCCGGGGGAGGATTTAGGTGGAGTCTCTGTAACAGATGCAATCTTTCCAAAGTTTGAAGAGAAGTATGTAAAGGAATCTTCGAAGACTTATCCTGTTGCCATCAATGGTAAAACAAGAACTGAATTAACGATCGCACTTGATGCGACACAACAACAAGTGGAAGAAATTGTATTGGCAAATGAAGTGGTTAAAAAATGGATGGAAGGAAAACCTGCAAAGAAAGTGATCTATGTGAAAGGTAAAATGATAAATGTAGTTTCATAAATTGATTTGTTAGCAAAAAGTTGGCTTAATGTTTTATAGCCTGGCCTCCCTCTCCTTTGGAGAGGGAATGAGGGTGAGGCCATAAGATGGTGAATGTGGTGGTGTAAGTCCCATCCCGACCTTCCCCTAAAGGGGAAGGCCACCAACGCACAAAGCTGTGAGTTGAATTTCACGAATATTTTTAGAGTGATTATTAATACCAGCGAGTACTCAATTAGTAAGACAATTTTCCATAGAAGGTGAACTATAAAGTCTCCCACGCAGGGGGAGATTTAGAGGGGGCCTTGACTTTTCTTTAGTTTGATCATTGCACTGCTGTTTTCCGTACTTGCCAGTTGCGCATCATATCTTTTGTCTCCAACAACAGCGACCATGTAAGAAGTGTTGGGTGGAATAGCGCCAAGATTTTCTGCCACCATGATCAATTCATTTTCCTGTTGCAGATCGCTAACAGACAGTTTTATTGTATAAGCTTTATCAGTAAGACGGATATGTTCAAAGATCAATTTGCCATTCAGGAAAAGAGAGATCGAATCACCATCCACTTCTGCGTTATCATAAAATCGAAGTTCAATTGAATCACCCGACAGTGGAATTTCCTTTGTAAAAACTTTTTCCCTGCTTGTAAACTTCTGTTCAATGGTTGGTGGACTGATCTTTGTTTCAATTTTGGTTTCCGGTTTTACAACGGGTACACTTACCGTTTCTTTCTTAACAGTGTCTTCATTTTTTACAATGGGTTGAGAAATGATGTGCGTCTTTTCTCCCGCAACTGGTTTCTCTTCACTATTAGCCATTGGGTTACCTGCAATCTGAGACACGCTGTCTATAATGTCCGGATCATTCGCTCCCACCAAAAAGTTATCGATTACAAAATTCCATTCGTCGTTGAATGAAGTGGCGCCCGATTTATCAAGATGCACATCGCCTTCAGGTTTTTTCTCATCTTCATTTGCATAGGTTTTGCCATCAAGTTTCATTATGCCACCACCCGGACAATTGAAATCAGCTACTGATAAAACAGGTTTATTTTTTTGAAACAAATTCGATCCGCTTATTTTGTCTTCGATCAACCGGTCATCCCACCATACAACACTATTATCATTTTCATCAAAATATCCTCTTATACTATAGCGACGATATTTAGAGGGAGAATCGTAATAATAAGAAGTGCCGGAAAGACTATCCCCTTTTTGTATGATCTTGACTTCTACTTTTTGCCTGTTGATCTTTCCATGCCACACGCCGGTTATCATCTGGGCATGTAAAAAGTCAAAAATTAAAAGTAAAAAGCAGAGATATCTAACCTGCAAAGGAATATGCTTTGAAAAGGTGCGTAGCATAAAATCCATTTATAACGCCTGTTGTCTCCTTTTATTTCAGGAAAAATTGTAAGAAAAGTTAATTGCCTTTAGCGATGAGATCATTTTCACGCAAAGACGCTAAGAAAAAATACGAAAGGCGCAAAGTGCGACCAATTTTTTTGCCCCTTATAAATCTTTGCGCCTTTAAGTGAAATAAATAAAACTTATAAGAAGGTGGAAGGAATGGTTATCTCCTGTTCTCTTCAAGGAGATAATCTTTTCTTTTCAGTTCAAAATTTCTTCCGAGATAAAGTTTTCTTACCTGGTCATCCTGCGCCAGTTCTTCGGCGGTTCCCTGTTTAAAAATTTTTCCTTCGATCAAAAGGTAAGCCCGGTCGCAAATGGAGAGCGTTTCTGTTACGTTGTGATCAGTGATCAAAATGCCAATGTTTTTGTATTTCAGTTTGGCCACGATAGATTGTATATCTTCTACGGCAATGGGATCAATACCGGCAAAAGGTTCATCCAGTAAAATAAATTTGGGATCAACTGCAAGCGCTCTTGCAATTTCTGTTCTTCTTCTTTCGCCACCGCTTAACAGATCGCCGTTGCTTTTGCGCACATGATGAAGATGCAGTTCGTCTAAAAGGGTTTCCAGTTTTTCTTTTTTGTTCATGCTTGTTTTTTCCTGCCATTTCAAGTACAGCCGTAATATTGTTTTCGACGCTCAATTTCCTGAACACAGAAGCTTCCTGTGGCAAATAGCCGATACCCATTCTCGCTCTTTTATACATTGGCAGGCGGGTAATGTTTTGTTCATTCAGAAATACATCACCTTCATCTGGTTTTATCAGGCCAACAACCTGGTAAAATGTCGTGGTTTTACCGGCGCCATTCGGACCGAGTAAACCAACTATCTCGCCTTGCTTTACTTCAATGGAAACATGATCCACCACTGTGCGGCTGTGATAGCGTTTTACAAGATCCCTGGTAGAAATGGTGATATTCAAATAAAAACGGTTTGCGCAAAAGTAATTGAACTAATGTTATTGATTTGGGAATTTTAGAAGCATTAAAAAAGACACCTGTTCAATAAATAAATGGTAAAATACCGGTATGACCAATATGACTTGCTGACTTATAAATCTTCCTGGCTCGCGCGGTTCAACAGGTCCTTTTCTTCCTGCGTCAGGTGACTATAACCCTTTTGGTTGATCTTATCAAGTATCTCATCAACCTTCTGCTGCGTGAGGTTGGAAGTTTTCGTAAAGGGAGGTTTTTTTGATTTGTAAAATAATTCGTGTTTTATCTTTCTTGCTTTCGACGGCTTTTCAGGATTAAAAAGATTATTGAACCAATCATACAAATTATTCATCCATTCACTTCCGTCATATCCTCTCCGGAATGTAAAAATGAAAAGAAAACCGGCAAAGGCACCTGCGAGATGCGCAATGTGGCCGCCTGAATTGAAGCCCGGTATTGTAGCAAGATCAATGATAACAAAAATCATGGTCAGTACCCACAAGGGTATGCCCCCGTTAAGCATGGGAAAAATTCTGTACCCCGGCGATATCATAGTTGTTGCAATGGCAATTGCCATGATTCCGGCAGAAGCACCCAGCGCATAACTATTTATATCCCTGAACGCAGGAATTAAATTAAATGCAAGAAGAAATGCAATGCCGCCGGCGATGCCTCCGTAAATAAAAACGGGGATGATTTTTCTGCTGCCTGTAAGGTCCTGCATAATATACCCGAAAGCCCAAAGCCAAAGCATGTTGCTGACGATGTGCCAGATGTCTTCATGATAAAACATGTGGGTGATGAGCGTCCACGGCTTTTGTAAAAACTCCTCAAAAGATGAAGGCAGTGCAATGTTGCTTGTGAAGTTGGTATGATAAGTTGCTTCGACAACGCTTTGATCAGAGCTAAAAAAATACAGAACGTAAATAAACTTAAAAAGAACAAAAACCACGAGGTTAATGGCGATCAGCATCACTAAAGCGTTCCCATCATGCCCCAATGATAAGCGACGTTTATATTCCTTTTCGTAATAACTCATTTAAATTTTGGAATTTTTGATTGGGAAATTTTGAAACTGGTTCCCCAAAATCTTAAAAGCAATTTTCCCAATTAATATAACGTTCGTCGGTTCGTTTTGTTCCAGATAAATACAATAATAAAGCCAGTAATGGCGCCGCCGAGGTGTGCAAAGTGAGCGATATTATCAGATGAAAATCCTAACCCGCCAAAGAGATCAAGGGCCACGTATCCTATCACAAGCCATTTGGCTTTGATCGGAAAAGGAATAGGAAGGATCATCAATGGTGTATTAGGAAACAGGTAAGCGAAAGCGGCCATAAGTCCCATAATAGCGCCGGATGCTCCCAGTGCTCCCGCCAATGCCCCGCTAAATTTATCGACACCTGCCTGGTTATTGTCCTGGATCGCCTGCCATAATTGTTCTGCTCTGAAAGATTGCACGCCGAGATGCAAAGCTGCTGCCCCCAGCCCACAAGCAATGTAAAAAAGTAAAAACCGTTTGCCTCCCCATACATTTTCCAGCACCCGGCCAAACATCCAGAGCACAAGCATATTGAACAGTATATGAAAAATAAAAGTGGGTGAATGAGAGAACATGTGGGTGAATATCTGGAAAGGATGAAATCCATAATAGGCTTCACCCTGTGCATCCAGATATTCTTTTAATCCTTTGGGAATAATGGGATACAGCATGAACCGTTCCGTCAGTTGATAAGATTTTTGAAGTGTCAGCTGCGCTATATAAACCAGTACATTAATAATGATCAGGTTCTTGACTACGGGAGGAAAATTATTTTGTCTATAGTATCTGAATTCGCTCATGCGGTAAAGTTAACAGTTATCGGTTTATTGCTTAAAAGCTTTAGATTCTTTAATTTTTTTATAACTTGAAATTCAGTTTATATTTTATTCATGAAAATTCAGTCTGGCTTATCCCAATGAAAAGATTGTACCTTCTTGCGTTTACTCTCTGTTTTGCAATCACTGCTATTGCACAGAAAAAGCTCAATCCAAAAATTGGAAAAAATGAAACAGAGATCAGTTTATTCTATTCTGAGGATTATCGCAGACCTGATTTTATTTCAGATAGAATAAGATTACGGGGTGGTGAAGTAATTTATAGAATATCATGGAGAAGATATACAAAATCGGAGGCGGCCTCATGCTTGCCCGAAATGAAAACTCATACTTCGGGTTAGGAGGACGTTTTTATGGTGCTGCATTTGCAGATGTTGCACAGTTTCTCCCCATCGGCAAACGACAAAAATGGAATATTGGTGGTGAGATAGGACATGGTGTCTATAAAGAAGAACATAAATTTGATGATTCAACGGTAAAAGGATTTAATAAATTAATTGCAGGAATGTATTATTCAATTTCTGGTAGTTACCGGATGATAATTTCAAAAAAAGTCTTGCTTATTGTATCTGTTTTTTCTGAGTTCAGAAATCTTCGTTGGATAGGGCGGGCTGATTTTCCTTCTATTGAGAGATTTAAAGAGATCAGAAAATATTCGGGAAGTGGAGTAAAATTGGGGCTTGTTTTTTAACTCATTTCAATTTCAACTGCACCACATTTTCGATATGATGAGTATGGGGAAACATATCGACCGGCCTGATTTTAGTTACCGCATATTTTTCGTCGAGGAGCCCCAGGTCTCTTGCCTGCGTTGAAGGATTGCAACTTATATACACCACTATGGGTGCAGCTATATCCAATATTTTTTTCACCAGTTTTTCATGCATGCCTGCACGCGGCGGATCGGTAACAATAACATCCGGTTTACCACGTTGCCTAAAAAAATCATCATTACATATATCAATCACATCCCCCGCGTAGAATTCAACCGAGCCAGCCAAATTGTTTAACGCCGCATTTTCCTTTGCATCGTTCACCGCGGCTTCGATCATTTCTACCCCAATAATTTTTTTTGCCAGCCTGCTGAGAAAAATGCCAATGCTTCCCGTTCCGCAATAGAGATCATACACGATTTCATTTCCGGTTAATTCAGCAAATTCTCTTGCCACATTATATAACTTCTCCGCTTGTTTTGTGTTGGTTTGAAAAAAAGATTTTGGTCCTATCTTAAATTGAAAACCTTCCATTTTTTCAATTACATAACCATTACCATGATAAATAACCGGTTCTAGATCATTTAAACTGTCATTCCATTTTTGATTAATTGTATATAGCAGCGTGGTTATTTGAGGAAATTTTTCCAAAATAAAATCCATCAACCTTTTGATCTTTTCTTTATCCTCATATCCAACTACAACATTTACCATCACTTCACCCGTTGTGCAAACACGCACCTGCATGGTTCGTAAAAATCCTGTATGATTTTTTATATCATAAAAAGGGTAATCATTTGTTTTCGCGAAATCTTTTACAGCAAGACGAACAGCATTGGAAGGTTCTTCTTGCAGGTAACATGTTTTTATGTCGATCACTTTATCAAAAATTCCTTTCGCATGAAAACCAACGGCCCCCTCCGGCTCCCCCGAAGGGAGAGAACCCAACTCACAGCCCTTGCTTAATGAAAATGTTTCCAAAATCTCAACTTCTTCGAAAAGCGAGGCTTGTGTGCTGATGGCCTCCCCCGACGGGGGAGGCCGGGAGGGGGCCGGGGCCGGTATAAACTTCCTGTTGCTGAAAGTATATTCCAGTTTGTTGCGATAAAACTTTGTCTCTTCGGCGCCGATAATCGGTAAGAAAGGTGGCACCTCCACCTTCCCGATTCTCTTCAACGTTTCTTCAACCTGTTTTTGTTTGTACTCCAATTGTTTTGCGTATGGAAGCATTTGCCACTGGCAGCCACCGCACACTCCGAAGTGAGAGCAAAAAGGCTCTTCGCGGTCTTTCGAATATTCATGAAACCTAATCGGGTAACCTTCTGCCCAGTCTTTTTTATTTTTAAAAAGCTTTACATCTACTATATCACCCGGCACCACCCGTTCGATAAAGATCACTTTACCATCCAATTTTGCCAGCGACTTACCTTCAGCCGCATAGTCTTCCACCCTGACTTTTTCTAATATTATATTTTTCTTTTTTCTCACGGCGCAAAAGTATTGCCTGGAAAATTAAAGCTTAGATAAATTATATGCCTTTTGCACTCTGATTCCGGGTATTTTCATAAAATAACTTTAAAGCTAAAACGTTAAAACAAGGTCTTTAAAACCTTTAACCTGTTTTAGATACCTTTGTTGCCTATTCAAGCCTCATGAAACGAATTTTAATTGCAGTTGTTTTATTCATTTCTTTTTCTTCATTTGCTCAAAAAAAGGGCTACGGGATCAGCGTCACTTTCAAACCATTCAAAAATCAATATATCTACCTCGGTCATTATGAAGGCAAACAATTGCCCATCATTGATTCCGTATTGGTGAATGATAAAAGCGAAGGCGTATTTAAAGGAGATTCGATCCTCGGAGGCGGAGTTTATTTGATCGGGTTTCCCAACAAGCAAGGTTTCTTTGAATTTTTGATAGGTAAGGATCAGCATTTTTCAATTAAGGCGGACACGACCGACCTGAGAGATATTACTTTCATAAACTCGCCGGATAACGATCTCTTTGTTAACTATCAAAAATATATGGCGACAAATGGTAAAAAGATCGACAGTGCGGAAAAACTTTTGCCGTCAGCAAAAAATGAAAAGGATTCTGCCGAATTAAAAAATATAATTGTCAGCACCAACAAGGCGATAAGCGAGTACAGAGAGGGAATAATGAAAAAATATCCGAACTCCACACTTAAATTTTTATTGACGCTGTTACAAGAGCCAAAAATTCCTCCGCCTTCAGAACAACCCGGCGGTAAATATGATTCCACTTATGCGTGGCAATATTATAAATCTCATTTCTGGGATGGAATAAATTTTTATGACGACCGGCTGGTACGTACACCTATTTTCGAGAGTAAGCTGGATAAGTATTTTGACCAAATAGTTTATCCCAATGCTGATTCAGTAATAAAAGAAATGGATTGGATGCTGGGCTATGCAAGTATAGATAGTGAAATGCAGAAATTCTTACTGATGAAATTTGTGAACCGTTACCTGAACATGAAATACATGTGGGAGGACAAAGTGTTTGTTCATTTGTATGAAGAATATTTTGCGTCAAAGACCTATCCCTGGCTCACGGAAAAAGGTGTGAAGACGATCCAGGACAGAGCTTATAGTTTGATGTCAAATATTCTTGGCAATCCTGCTGCAGATATTGATTTGCCTGATACAGCAGGAAACCATATTTCACTCTACAGCGTAGCATCACCTTATACTATCGTTTTGATTTGGGATCCAACTTGCGGGCATTGCAAAGAGATTGTTCCTAAAGTAGATTCTTTGTACGAACAAAAATGGAAGGAGGAAGGAGTTAAAGTGTATGCGATGGCTAAGGAAACGGATGGCAGTAAAAAGGACTGGATGAAATTTATTCATGCGCATCACCTGGAAGATTGGGCGAATGTTTATTATTCAAAGGCCGATGAAAAAGCAAGAGTAGATGCCGGTATTCCCGGCTATTCGCAGTTGTACGATGTGTTGAGTTTTCCAACTTTGTATTTGCTCGATAAAGACAAACGAATCGTTGCCAAGAAACTGAGTTATGACCAGATCAATGAAGTTTTGCAGCAAAAAATAAACCGTCAATAACTATCCATAAAATTCAAACTATGAATAAGAACTGGACACTCCTGTTCGTTGCGTGTTTTATAATTTCAGTGGCCTCCGCTCAAACATTATTCACGTATGGAAAGTATTCTGCTGATGCAAAAGATTTTTTAAGAGCATTTAATAAAAACAATATAACCACTGCTGCTAATAAAACGCAGGCCATGAGAGATTATCTTGATCTCTACATTGATTCACGCCTTAAAATACAGGAGGCTTACAGCAGGGGTTACGATACATTGGCTCAAATTAAATCCGATATTCAAAATCTCCGTTCACAGATTGTCGATAATTATATGAATGATCCGCAAACGGCTGATCAACTTTTGAAAGAAGCCTTTCAGCGCAGCCAGAAGGATATTCACGTGGCGCATATTTTTATCAGTTTTAAAAACGCAGCAGGTTTGATGGATACGGCGACAGCGGAGAAAAAAGTGAATGAGGTATATGAAAAATTGAAAAATGGCGAAGACTTTTTTAAGGTTGCGCAACAGTATTCATCAGATCCCAATGTGACTTCGAATAAGGGAGATATAGGATTTATCACCGTCTTTACACTACCATACGAATTTGAAAATATTATTTATAGTACTGCTCCCGGTAATTTTTCTTCGCCTTATCAGTCAAAGATCGGGTTTCATATTTTTAAAAATTTAGGTGAACGAAAAGCCGTTGGCAGAATGAAGGCTGCCCAAATTTTACTGGCATTTCCTCCCGGCGCCGATGAAGCTTATAAAAAGAAAACCTCGTTGTTAGCAGATTCGTTGTATCACCGGTTATTAAAAGGTGATGATATAGCGAAGCTTGCGGCCAAATTCAGCAACGATTACATCTCTGCTGCGTCGGCTGGTGTGATGCCTACGTTTGGTGTTGGTCAGTATGATCCGGAATTTGAGAAGCAGGTTTTTGGTCTTAAGAAAGATGGAGACATTACAAAACCTTTTCTTACTTCTCATGGCTATCACATCGTGAAACGAATCAGCCTTGAGCCGGTGATTACGGATCCGAATGATAAAGCAAACATGGATGAATTAAAAGCAAAAATGAATGCGAGTGACCGGATGAAGTTTGCAAGAGATCAAATGGTTGACAAAGCCCTTAAACAAATTGGAGTAAAAAAATATCCTTATTCAGAGAAAGAGTTATTGATACTGTCGGACAGTTTGCTTGACAGGAAACGCCTGGCTTCGCCGGTTAGCATTACAACCGCTACGCCTTTATTTTCTGTTGGCGGCCAAATTTCTACCGTGGGCGATTATATAACTTATGCGAAATCCTGGCGGTTTAAACCCGATGGTTCAGGCGCTAAACCATTTAAGCAGGTCATGGATGAATTCATTCATCACGTAGGCGAAGATTATTACCGTGCGCATCTTGAAGATTTCAATACTGACTTCCGTAATCAAATGAATGAATTCAAAGATGGAAATTTATTTTTTGAGATCATGCAGCGTGAGGTTTGGGGGAAAGCGCAAACGGATACAGTGGCATTGGAAGATTATTATGAAAAAAATAAGGACCGCTACAAATGGAAGGAAAGCGCTGATGCTGTAATATTTTTTTGCAGCGATGAGACCAGCGGGAAATCATTATACGATGAAATTAAAAAAGATCCTTCAACCTGGAGAACCGCTTCTGATGCCTTTGCCGAAAAAGTAGTTACTGATTCATCCCGGTATGAATTTGAGCAAATACCCAATGCTTCCAAAGACCCGATAGAAAAAGGTTTGGTAACTGTGCCTCTAAAGAATACAACTGATGGGAGCGTTTCTTTTGCATATATAGTAAAAACTTATCCGGCTGATCTTCCCCGCAACTACAATGACGCAAAGGGGCTCGTGATAAACGATTATCAAACAGAGTTAGACAAAAAATGGATTGCGGGATTGAAGAAAAAATATCCGGTGAAGATTGATGAAAAAGTCTTTGAACAGATTTCAAAATGATTTTTGATATTTATTCTCATAAAGACTATAGAGACCGATTCCATATTTACCGTTTATCCAATCTTTATTTTAATCATTGAAATTGTAAATAGAAGTTTTATTCTATATTATTCCTGTTTAAGCAGATTCTTTACTTCTTCACCTGCCTTTTAGCAGGTTCTGGTTACAATTTGCAATTCCTTATCATTTCATTTTAAAAAGACAGACCTGCCAGTAATAGAGTTTGGCTTGTTGTGCCGGATGTAAGAAAATAATTTAGTCATGGTTATTGATTCCTCATTTTTAAAAAAGTATAGTATGAAAAAATTAATTTTTGCCATGACAATGCTGCTGGGTTCAGCAACTGTTTTTGCCGCTACACCTCCTGAGATAAACGACAAGGTCTTAAAAGCTTTTGAAGAGACATTTAAAAATCCTACAAATGTGAACTGGCACGAATATGAAAATTTTATCGAAGTTGACTTTAAACAGGATGACATAAAAACAGAAGTTCGCTACGACAGCGAGGGTGATATATTAGGCACCACGCGGTATTATTTTGAGAAAGATCTTCCTCCTTTCATTCTTTCAAAACTCAGAAAGAAATATCCTGAACGTTCCGTTTTTGGCGTGACTGAAATTTACACACAGGCCGATCTCACCTACTACATTACCATGGAAGATCAAAAGAATTGGTATACGGTGAAAGCAAATTCATTGGGATCGCTGGACCAAACGGACAAGTTTAAAAAAGCACCCACTCACTAAACTTCTATTTTTTTGAAGAATTTAATTCGCCCCAAACAGGGCGAATTTTTTATAGGGTAGCTAAAGACTCTTTGACTCTATCAAATAAAAAAGCAGGCTGATTAGACAACCGCCTGCGTGGTCATAATTGACCGTTCACATGAGAAAACTTTATTTAGGACTATTGCATAAATAGTTTTTGAAAAATCACCTGGTATAAAGTTACATGGGTTAATGGCAACTTTGTTAACTTCTTTACTCAACCATGAAATTGTTTTGCTGAACTTAACAATATTTCATAGATTTTTTTAATAATAGCTGTTTGTTTAATAGAGCATATAAAATGCAAGTGGAGAGGAACAGCCATACAACAAAAAATGCCATTCGAAAATGGCATTTTTTGCATGAAGAATATTAGTTTAATAGCCGGGGTTTTGTTGAGCATTTGGGTTTACATCTGTTTCCGCCTGTGGTATCGGGAAAATTCTGTGCGGATCATTTGCGGGTATTGGGAGTGGCGTGAATGGTATTTCATTTTTTAGATGATTAGTGATATCCAGGTTCAGGCGCATCAGGTCCCAATAACGGTCGCCTTCAAAAGCCAGTTCTTTTCTTCTTTCATTGATGATGTCTGATTTCAATTGCCCGCCTGAAGAACTATAACCTGCAAAAGACGGGTCTCTTGCTTCGGCAAGCATGTTCAGATAAACAAGCGCATCCGGTTCATCGCCGAGGTTTGCATAAGCTTCGGCAAGAATTAAAACCACGTCTGCATAGCGGAGAATTTTTATGTCATCTTTATCAGCAGGATTGGCTGTATTAGAGTATTTATTATTAATGTAGATCGTTTGTCCTCCTGATGCAGAGCCTGCAAGGATTACGTCTGTTCTTACATCGGTCGGACTGTATTGGCTGACTAAATTGGTTGTTGCCCATAAGTCACCATATCCAATAGGGGGCTGCTGGTAAAAAGCCGATAGCTGGTTCGAGCTAAGATTTGAAGCGGCATCACTAGATACTTCAAAAAGTGTTTCCACTTTATCTGTACGTGCTGCGGGATCTGCCCAGTAGCCTGTGTAGTCACCTGCAGCTACCAAAGAAAATCCGCTGTTATTAACTACATCAAGAGCTGCATCTCTTGCATTTTGCCAATCTCCCATGGTTAAATAAACTTTGGCTAATAAACCTTTTGCCGCGTATTTAGAAATATATTCCGATGTCATTTCCCTGCTTGTATTTGTAGCTTTGATCGCAACAACATCGCCCTGGTTCAGAGAGATCATTGAATAGGCGGTATTCAGATCACTTACGATTTGTGCATACACTTCTCTGACTGAATTGCGTGCCGGCAAAGCATTTTGATCATATTGCGTTACAATAGGAACACCGGGATCATCGGGAGCCACTGTAAAGGGATGGGCATAATTTCTTACTAATTCGAAATGCATCAAAGCTCTTACAGCATATGCTTCTCCTTTGAGTTCATCTACTGCATCGGAGCCCGCAAGGTTAGAGTTAATGATTTGGTTAGCATCTTTAATAACACCATACGCTGCATCCCACACATTATTGGCTTCCGTGTTTGCAACAGTCTGATTAAAATCTCTGAAGGTTAAATACCTGCCGGAATTGCCGGTGCGCAAATAAACATTATCTGCAGACAGGTCGCCTTTTACAGGCAATAATCTTCCGTAAAGGTTAACGCCTCTTAAACCTGCATACATACCATTGGCAACGACGTTAAGATCTGCATCGGATGTAATGGACTTATCGACAGGTAATGCATCATACGGCTGCAAGTCGTAGAAGCTTTTCTTACAGGAACTTGCTCCTGCGATAACCACTATAGATAAGATAAATATTTTGATACTTGTCTTCATAATTTCTTTTTTTGATTTTTTAGAAAGTAAGGTTTATCCCTGCAGTAATGGACTTGGTATAAAACACATTCAGGTTACTGTTGCTGGTGGTTCCCTGTTCCGGATCTATCGTTAAATTTTTGTCGTAGGTTTTTGTCCATAAATTAGTCCCCATAACATAAAAGCGAAGACCTGAAATTTTCAATTTGTTCACTATTTCACTGCTGAGATTGTACGCTATTGTCAGGTTACGCAATCTTATAAAATCACCTTTGTAAAGAAATCTTGTTGAAAAAGCATTCGAGTTATTTGTTGAACCAAATTCATATCTCGGAACATCGGTTATATCTCCCGGCTTTTGCCATCTTTGTAAATTAATAGCGTATTTATTCAGATCAGGATATGCGCCATCTATAGCATAAGTGATCCATGCGTCTCTTACGAGATTTCCATAGTTATAGACAAAATCAGTTTCGAGCTCAAAACCTTTGTAATCGATCGTACTTGTCAAACCGCCGTAAAATTTTGGTGAAGCTGATCCTATCAACTGCCTTTGTGCCGAGCCATAATCGTTGGTGGTTTGGCTGTGCGTTCCATCCACATACCACAAAGGATCGCCGTTTGCCGGGTCGACTCCTGCCCATTCACGAACATTGAAAGTTTGATAGTCGTACCCTTCTCTCAAAATAAATGCGCCACCGGTAATATCTTTATCACCCGGCAGTTTCACTACTTTATTTTTATTATGCGATAAGTTGAAACTTATATTCCATGTGAGATCTTTCATCTTGAGAGGCATTCCGCTCAGTGTTAATTCATAACCTTTGTTTTCAATTTTTCCAATATTATCGATAAAGGAAGTGAAACCTGTTGTAGCAGAAAGTGGATTATTGAAAAGCAGCTTGTCTGAAATTCTTCTGTACACATCCACTACAATAGATATGCGGTCTTTAAGAAAACCTGCATCCAAACCAATATCAGCCTGCTTTGTACTTTCCCACGTAAGATTGTTATTACCTACCACGTCAAAGCTTCCACCCGGCTGACCTGCATAGTTTATTCCATAGTGAACTGTTGGTCTCCACTGGTAATTGCCGATAGCCGCATTACCGCTTGTTCCATAAGAACCGCGAAGCTTTAAATTGGAAACAACATCTATACTATTGAAAAAGTTTTCTCTGTTGATATTCCATGCCGCACCTGCTGACCAAAAATTGCCGTAAAGATTATTTTCACTGAACCTTGATGAGCCATCTCTTCTGAAGCTCCCACTCAATACATAACGGCCGTCATAGTTGATAGTAGCTGCCGAATAGATACCGGCAAAATCATAGTCAGAACCAGAAGAACTTGCACCTATTGGCGTGGCTGAGTTAGTACTATAGAATAATTGATTGGTAGGAGGGAAACCCTGCCCGGCAGAATAAACAAAGTAACCTTTGTTCTTTTGAACTTCATATCCAAGTTTTGCATCTAACCTGATCTTGCCTTCATTTCCAAATGAAGAAGAATAATCAAACTGGTTTGTAGAGATCCAATTAAAGAACCGGGAATTATTCGTTTGCAAAAGACCGCCATACCCCACACCATCTCCATGAAATTGATTCCAGAAATTATATTCTTCGACCATGTTATAGTCTATGCCAAAGCGGGAAGTAAATTTCAGATTTTTTAAGATCGAATACTCTGCACCGACACTTCCCTGTATTAAAGTTGTGTTGGTTGAATATTTATCATACTTAGCAATATAAAGCGGGTTATAATTTCCGCTGTTAAATGCAGTAGGATCATTTGGGTCCGTGCTAATGTTTAATGTGCCATCGGCATTGTAGGGATTTTGTGTGGGGCGTAAGAAGGGAAGTGCACCTACCGGGTTTGAGTAAGCACCGCCATTATTGGGTGTAGTTTGTATAGCATTTGATCCGGTTAGATTTACGGTAAAGTTTAGTTTGTCGCTTGCTATATGTTTATAGTTTGTCCTGAAAGAATATCTTTTAAAATCAGAAGCGACAACGGTCGCCTGCTGATAGAAATAACCCCCTGAGATGTAGAACTGATTTTTTGTATCGCCACCGCTGGCAGATAAATTATATTGTTGTTGCGTACCTGTTCGTGTAATTACATCAAGCCAGTTTGTGTTTACACCTGTTCCTTCGCCGAAGAGTTGTGCATAAAAATCTGCGTCGGATTGTGTACCTCCGGCATTAATGACTCCTTCTCTTAATAAACCTATATATTCATCAGTATTTAAGAAACGTGCATTGGCAGGCAGGTCCGCCATTTTATTAAAACCCACTTCTACATCGGCCCTGATCTTTGTTTTGCCTGCCCGACCTTTTTTAGTTGTAATAATTATTACACCGTTGGCTCCTCTTGAACCGTAGATAGAAGTAGCCTGTGCATCTTTAAGTATACTTATACTTTCGATATCGTTCGGATTAATTCCTGCCAGGGCATTGGCTGTAGTAGTAAGACCGGTAAGGTCTCCTGAGTTGACAATAATTCCGTCGATAACAAACAAAGGATCGGCGCCAGCTGTAGCAGATCCGATTCCTCTTATCCTGATTGCCTGGAAAGCACCGGGCTGGCCATTGGCCACAGGCGCCTGTAAGCCGGGAACCTTGCCCTGCAGTTCCTGGTCAAGTGATGTATATGGCCTGTTCTCTACTTCAGCTGCTTTTACCGTACTGACGGATGCGGTAAGATTTGACCTTATCTGTGTTCCATATCCTACCACGACAACTTCCTGCAGATTTGTTGAGTTAACCGCCATGGTGATATTATAAAAAGAATTTCCCGTCAATGTCACTTCTTTATCAGCCGATCCAACGTAAGAAACCACAATAGAAGAAGTATTGGTTGGAACAGAAAGCGAGAAAGTACCATCGGCTGCAGTTGTCGTTCCTGCATTTCTTCCTTTTATGACAATCAGAAGCATTTGATAAACCATTACCTTTTTCATCAGTTACTTTTCCTGTGACGATCCTGGTTTGTGCTGCCACAAAAATGAACGGAGACAGGAATGTCATAAGCAGTATAAATTTTTTCATCAGCATGTGTTTTAGATTGAAGAATGAAAAATCAAGTCTAAGGCAACAATATTGCGAAACATGCTTCACAGGCTATAAACGCTTATTTCCCAAACCGTGAATTTTTATCGATGAATCGTGAATTTGTAAGTATTATTTTAAGAATAAAAAAAGAGCCGATCGGTGCGATCAGCTCTTTTCAAAATGAGATCTTGTTTTTTCTTAGTAATCATCTTCCTCAAAGCCGGTTCGTGCCGTTCCGCTGATTTCATAAGTGTCGGAGGGATCGTCGGAAAAAGTCGCTTTGAAATATATACTGTCAGTTGGGTTTCCGCTTTTTGATCTCCCCGCCATTGGCAATATTTTTCCATCAGTGATGTCCACTTTTATATCATAGGTTTGATTTTGAACATTCGTGCCAGTGAAAGTAAGATTGTTGTAATCTATTTTCGTCTTGCATTTGAAACCCCAGGAATTTCCAAGATCATCTAACCACAATGAATCATCGTTGGCGGAAGTATTATACGTATTAAGAAAAAAAGTTCCCAGGCCATACACATCAGAGCCACCTAATTTAAAAGTTACCCACCAACCATTGGCCGCTGTTACGGCGGCTGTTTTACCCGGTTCTAATGTTTTCTTGCATGAAGCAAAAAACAAAATCGTGGTTCCGGTTATTATTGCGATTGCTATTTTTTTCATTTTGAAAATAATTTTATAATTATTGTTTTTTCCAATTTTTTGTGGAAGTAAGACCAAAATTTATCAGAGTTAAACTCAAGGTCATGTTACCTGAGTTGTCCAGCATACCAGTTCCTTCTACGGGACCGTATGGAGAAATGGCATTTAGTGGTATTACCAGGTTTGTGCCGTCAACTGTTATGATGTACGAAGCGATAACTGCCGAACTTCCCCCACCCCAAACATTGTCAGAAACATAAAATCCGGGTGCTAATTTTTGAACCGTTGCTACATATGAAAAAGAACCCACATTAGCATATTTACCGGATATATCTACTCCCGTCACTTCTGCAGCGGGTATAACTGCAACGGTTCTTGTCACAGAACTTGAGAAACCATCTTTGTTTGTTGCTGAGTAGGAAATGTCATATACTCCTACGGTATTCGCATCAACAATGCCGCTTGTAGTTACCGGGATATCTGCTGAACCTTCAGTAGCTGTAACTCCCGGTTCGGTATAGCTGCCTCCAACAACTATGGACATATACCTGTCTCCGGACATATTAAAAGTGGGGAAGTGAGTTACTCTTGAAATGCCAACCTTATCATCCGTATTGTGAAAATCGGTTTTGTTGCATGCAAAAAGCATCACAGCAATCAATGGGTAAAATAAATGAATCAGTTTTTTCATAACTAATATGTTTAATAATTTTTATTGTTTGCCCCACCACACAGGTGTAGTGATTGGTACAAGTGCCGGTGAGTTATTGTTGATAGTTGTCTCTGTATAAGGGAATACAAATCTTTTAGGAACTTGTCCGGCAGCAAGTACTGAATTTTTTACAATGACTAATTGTCCCGGAATATAGTTAGGGTCATCAGAATATACAGGACTAGTAGCAGGATACCCTGTCCTGTTTTTTTCGAAGAAAGCTTCAATGCCATGACAACCGAAAGCACATGATGCCCATTTTTGCCTGATGATTTGTGCAATAGGGTCCAATGCAACACCACCTTCTTTTTCATTTCCCCACTCGTAAGCCCCGCCGGGTGCAATGAAGGAAGAATCCATCATCGCCTGTAGCAGCGAAAGCAGCAAGAACTCCCTGGTCGTATAAACTTTTCGCATTCGTACCACCAAAATATCTAACATCAGCTTCCGCCTGTAAAAAATAAGATTCAGCGAGTGAAATAAATTCGACCGGGTCTGTCGCTTCTGTATGGTCGGTATTTCTGAAAGTTTTAGCCGCCTGGTATGTAGCGTTCGTATTCTGATAGTCACCCTGGTTTATAGAAGCAGGATTGGGTATTTGAAAATAATAAGTAATTCTCGGATCATTATTCGCCATTAACCAGCTTACAAAAGTTGTACTGGCACGCAAATTATTCGGAGTATTCAATTGTCTTTTATTTATTTCATAGAGCGGATTGTCCAAACCGGGTGCATCAACAAAATTGGTAACTGCCGCATCTTGTGTAAGAAAATGCGGCGCCGTTATTATATAAATCAGTGATGCCAGCCATTGCCACATCTGCATGCGCATTTACCATTCGCAGGTACATCTTCAGCTTAAGTGTGTTGGCAAATTCTACCCACTTTTCCATGTCACCGTTAAAAACCAAATCCTGGTTTCCAGGTGCTGTATTCGTACTTGCCAGGAGATTTTTGCTCAGCGCTGTATCGATGCTTTTCAAAAGATCGGTGTAGACGGAATAACCATCATCGAACTTTGGATTTAGATTACCCGATCCCTGCAATGCTTCTGAATACGGAATCTGATCGTGCATATCAACCAGAACTTCCGTTGCATAAGCTTTCATTACAGTACCCATCAAATAAAAATTCCAGTCTTCCGCTGCTTTAGCATGATCTATAACATACTGAAAATTTTTAAGACCGCTTGGGAACATAAGATCCCATGGACCATTCACAAAACGATCTGTGGTGGGCATATTATAAGAATCCACATCCGTGTATTGCTGGGCCAACGAAGACTGAGTGAAATATTGTGAAAGCATTCCTCCCGCTATCGCAAGATCACCACCGGTTTCTCCGATCGTAGCTAATACACCGACGGGAAACACAAGTGATGGATTTCCCTGCTCAGTAGTGGGAAAATTTGGGTCGCGGTTTATATCCAATTGTTTTTTACAGCCGGTTTGAGCGGCGTACATTATTATAAAACCTGCAACAATTAAATTTCTTTTTCTAAATATTTTCATACTTACTTTTTTTAGAATGTAATTTTTAAAGACGCTCCAAAATTTTTGGACAGCGGAGTAGCGGAAAACTCTCCAAACTGGCTTACCAGGTCATTGCCAAGATTAGTTGCTTCAGGATCTACATACACATTTGAAGAGGGTGTCCACAAAAGAAAGTTCTTTCCATAAACGCCAATCGCAGCATTTGAAGCCCCGATTTTTGAAGCCCATTTTTGAGGAAGATTGTATGAAAGATTGATGTCTCTCAACTTTAAAAAAGATCGGCTGATGATATACATACCATTGGCCAGCGCCGGGTTTTGAGCACTGTTATAATAGGAATATGTGTTGTCAGTTTGGCCACCTCCCGTAGCGCCGATGAAAGTTTGGTTTTCAACGTAGGTTACTTTACCGCTTGCGTCGGTTACCGCATTGACTGAATTAGGGATAATAAAAGGCTTGCGGTCATTATATGTAGTCGTAACTCCATTGCCAACGAATAAAACCAGCGATGCCGTATTGCTGTACATAACTCCTCCGTGCCTGAAATCAAATGAAGCATTCAGGCTCCAGTTTTTATAAGAGAATATATTCGTGAGCCCCATCGTGTAGTCATTTAACCCGCTTCCGAAATATCCGTTAGTTAATCCATACTGATCGAGGGGAGTAGCATTGACTGATGGAAAGCCTGTAGTTGCGTCCACTACTATTTTTCCATCGGGTGTCATCTGAGCAACCGGCGCATAAATAGAAGCTACGGTTTTTCCAACCACCGCTCTTATTTCAGCTCCACCATTCAAACCAAAAATCAAAGGATTTTTTGTGGCGCCTGTCAATTCATCAACATTGTTCCAGTTGCGTGTATAGGTGTATATAAGCGACCATGTAAAATCTCTTGTATCAACAGGTTTTACATTGAGGGTAAGTTCTATTCCTTTGTTACTAACTGTTCCAAGATTTTCGACAAGGTTTGTATACCCGGTTGAAGGAGCAATGGGCACAGTGAATATTTGTCCTTTTGTTTTTTTATCATACACAGTTGCATCTATGCCGATGCGATCATGAAAAAGCTTCACTTCTGTTCCAAATTCAAATTCATCTGTCAGTATCGGTTTCAGTTTTTCATTTCCGATAACGTTGTCGATGCTAAATCCGCTAACTCCATTGAACGGTGTGTTTAATGTTCCAAAAGGCAAAGGAATTGTTCCTGCTGCTAATTTTGGATAGACCTGGTAAGGTGCAGGATCGGAACCTGTCCGGCCATAAGCAACTCTTAGTTTAAGGAAAGAAATAGTATTGTTTGCACTTAGCAATTGCGATGCCACCCATGAAAGGTTTGCACCCGGATAAAAAATGTGATTATTATCTATCGGTAAAGTCGATGACCAATCATTCCTGATATTTCCTGTAAGGAATAACTGATTATCGAACGAGATAGTTGCCTGTCCATAGGCACCCATTCTTCTTCTTCGTCAAATTAAAGTCCGTAGTAAGAGGCGGAAGACTTGTATTGGAAAGATTATAAAAGCCAGGCACGGTCAGATTCGTGATGCCTGTGGCCTCGGAACGTTGAGTGCTTTGATAATAGTTTGCACCGGCCAATGCATCAATCGAAAATTTATCATTCAGATCTTTATTAAATTTTACAATGAAATCACCGTTGATGATTCCAAAATAGTCTGAGGCCTGGCTTACAGAGCCGACATCAGGATTCTTTGTTGCACCTTCCACATTATTGCCGGCATTCCAGCTTCCGGGAGTGGGATTTGCAACCTGCTTCCAGCTTTTTGTTCTTGCATCTGTAAAATCTCCACCCAATCTGAATTCAGCGCTTAAATAATTCGTGAATTTGTAACTCATATTCACGTTGCCAAAAAACCTGTCTTCGTTTTGTGTGTTTCCATTTTCATATAATCCGAAATAAGGATTTTCGGCATAAGGCGTGAAGTAATTATCAATATTGAAGAATTTATTTTTATAGTCTCTGAAATCTGTGATAGGGATATCAATAGGGATTTGCAGTAAAGATTGAAACATTCCACCGCCATCTGCACCGGCTTGTCCGCTGCTTGGCGTATTTAGTTTTCGATTGACGTAATTAAATGACGAGTTAATTGAGAATTTATTAAATGTGCTGTTTGTTCTCAACGCAAACGTATTTCGCTGCAGGTAATCTGCCTGGGTTGGCATGACACCATCACTGGTTGTATTTCCGTAAGAAAAATAAAAGCGATTAGTTTCATTGCCGCCCGATAAGGCGATGGAATTATTATATTCAGTTCCTACATCAAAAAAATCTCTTAATGCATTTTTTTGATAGGAGAAAGGTTTTAGCAATTGCGAATTATCAACGATCGGAGCCCCAAAGTCTTTCCTGTCCATCCAGTTTCGGGCCCCAACTTCCGTTTTCTGACAATACAAAAACACCTCCCCAGCCCTGGCCAAATTCTGATTGGTAATCCGGCAGTTTTCCTATTACACTGAAGTTTACTGAGCCACTATAGTCAACTCTTAGCTTACCCGCTCTTCCTTTTTTGGTAGTGATCATGATGGCACCATTCTTCGCCAAACCACCATATAAAGATGAGGCTGCCGTTCCTTTTAGTATAGTAATACTTTCAATATCGTTAGGATTAATATCATTCATTCCATTTCCAAAGTCCTGGGTATTTGTAAAAGGATTGCCTGCTGAGGCCAGATTGGTATTAGCCTGGAACTGTGCATCGCTCAACGGTACGCCATCAACAACATACAGTGGTTGATTATTGCCACCTGCAATAACACCGATCCCTCTTAGTATAACTTTAGTTGAAGAGCCTGGCCCTCCTGTATTGCTTATTTCAACACCGGCTACTTTTCCCTGTAAATTATCGAGTATACCTGTCGAGCCATTCCTCGTTATGGTAGCTGAATTAAATGTAGCTGTAGCGTAACCGAGTTTTGCTTTGTTTTGAGATTGACCTAAAGCTGTAACGACTACTTCGGTAAGCTGTCCTTCATTTCGGGCAAGCACAAAATTTAATATATTAAAATCAGCAGCTAGTGTTTGCGGTTTATGCCCCGTAGATGTAGCCGTGATCTTGGCTCCTTTTTGTACAGTAATGGAAAAGTTTCCATTTGCATCAGCCTGAATAGTATTCGTTGTGCCCGTTTCCGTTATTGTAGCAAACGGAACGACTTCGCTTTTATCATCTTTTACACTGCCTGTAACAACTTTATTTTGTGTCCATGCAAAAATGAAAGAAGACAAAAGCACAAAGACCAGAGTAAGCTTTTTCATCCGGTTGAAATTTTTGATTTATGAATGAGAAATAATAGGTTAAGGCAGCAATATGAGCGAACATGCTTCATATATGCAATGTGTTATTTACTCAAACATGAATTTTGATAAGTGAAGCAGCGTTATTAAAAACTAAAGAATCTTGATGAGTATATTTCTTTGCAAATACAAGCAAAAGATTGACGAAAACTCTTCAACCACTCGTACCTGAATTTGTCCACGAATACTTATTTGCTATTGATTAACGGGAAGTACAAATAGATTTGATACTAATGAGCGTATAGATGAATTGTTTGTATTCATCGCTCAACCATGAAAAATAAAACCTGGAGACCACTGCTGTTATGATTCGCGACCGATTCCTGAGAATGTTATTTATACCCTTGCTGGGGATCATGATTCCTGCAGTGTCAGGAATCATTACTTATGCCAGGTATTCGGTTTTTGAAATTATTATTTCAAACATCTATTTCATTATTACTTCTTTTTGTATTTGGATGGGATCTAACTGGATCCACACAAAGCTCAGGAGTTATTTTAAAATTGGCGGTAACCCCTTTCCAAAAATTGCATCGCTTTGTGCTATATGTTTATTGTATGGAATTAGTGTAGGTACTATTTCATGTATGATATGGTTTTCCATTTCCCGTGATAGTTTTAACTGGAATGATCTTTTGCGATTTGATGTATTGTGTGGCCTGGCTATCACTTTATTTACTCTTGTCTATGAAATTTTATTTCTGAATAAGGAGAGAGAACTGGATAGTAAAATTGTCACACAGCTTGACCGGGAACGTTCGCAGGCCGAACTGGAAGCGTTGAGAAATGAATTAGACCCTCATTTTATTTTTAATTCTTTGAATACGCTGAATCATTTGATATTGAACAATCCTCAACAGGCGTATTCGTTCAATAACAAATTAGCGCAGGTATATAAATATTTTTTATTGAACAAACAGAATGAGCTCATCTCTCTTTCTGAAGAACTTGAATTCATAGATAATTATTTTTTCCTTTTACAAATAAGACATGATGATAAGCTGAATTTAAAGGCAGAACTGAATGATTGTAACGAACAAGTAATTATGATACCGCCGCTGGCTTTACAGATACTCGTAGAGAATGCGATAAAGCACAATGAATTCAATCATGAAAATCCTCTGCAAATAAAAATTGTGATGAGCAATCAATATTTGAAAGTGAGTAACAATATGAAACCAAAACCTTATCTCGTCAATTCAACGGGAATTGGATTGAAAAATCTCAGTTCACGTTATAAAATACTTTGCAATAAGGACATTATTATTGAAAACACCGATAGCGAGTTTACGGTAAAATTGCCATTGATAAAACAACAAAAACCTTAAACTATTAAGCCATGTTAAAAACAATTATTATTGAAGACGAAAAATCAGCAAGCCAAAATCTTATTATGGCTCTTGCGAATGTTGACCCGGGAGTAAATGTGGTAGCCGAGCTTTCCAGTGTCAGGGAAAGCATAGAATATTTTGTAAATAATGCAAAGGCCGATCTGATCTTTTGTGATGTGCAACTGGAAGATGGGTTGTCATTTGAAATTTTTTCAAAGGTTGAAATAAAAACCCCCGTGATTTTTATCACCGGCTATGACCAGTTTGTGATGAATGCTTTTGACTACAATGGCATCGACTATTTATTAAAGCCTGTATGCGAGGATGAATTAAAAAAAGCGATCATAAAATATCACAAACTTGAAACGCATTTCAGCAACCAGCCGTCGATCAATAGCCTGGTACAATACGTAAGCAGGAAGAAAACAAGACTGATCGTAAAAAAGGGGCTGGAAAATTTATCCCTCCGTCTTGATGACGTTGTTCTTTTTTATACTGAAAATAAAATTGTGTATGTGGTGGACAAATGGGCAAAGAAATTTATCGTGGATAAAAATCTTGGTGAACTGGAAGAGGAGCTTGATTCGGGTATATTCTTTCGTGCAAATCGTCAATTCATTATCAATGTTAATTACATAAAAGGCTTTAAGTCCTACGAAAAAGTAAAACTGCAACTGGATCTTATAAACCCTGAATTAAATTACAGCATTATCATTAGCCAGGAAACAGCGCCGGCTTTTCGTAAATGGATGCATGAAGCATAGAAAGGTTGCAGGAGCAGAATTTCAGAAGTTTAATGAGATCTTTTCTATACTATACTCGTAATTGAACTCAGATCGCTTTTACTACATTGGCAATTACAGAGGCTTTACCAAGAGTATAATAATGCAACACAGGAACTCCGAATTTTTTTAATTCCCTGGATTGTTCTATCAACCATTCTGTTCCTACCTGCGTCACTTCCTCATCGTTTCTGCACTGAACAATTTCATTTGCCAGCTCATTGGGAATATCAACGTGAAAAGTGCGGGGAATGACAGTAATCTGTTTTTTAGTGGTGATGGGCTTAAGACCCGGTATGATAGGAATCGTAATGCCGGCATCGCGACACCGTTTTACAAAATCAAAATACTTTTGGTTATCAAAAAACATTTGTGTTATAATATATTCAGCGCCTCCATCCACTTTGGCTTTTAAATAGCTAAGATCTGTTTGCATATTCGGCGCTTCAAAATGTTTTTCAGGATAACCCGCTACGCCAATGCAAAATTTTGTTTTTAACGCACCCTTTAGATCTTCTTCGAGATAAATGCCATTATTCATATTGGCAACCTGCTTGAGTAATTCAATGGCATAACGATGACCATCACTTTCCGGTTCAAAATAGGTTTCATTCTTTGGGGCATCGCCGCGAAGAACAAGAACATTATCTACCCCCAAAAAATTAAGATCGATCAGTGCATCTTCAGTTTCATTTTTACTAAACCCGCCACAGATAAGATGAGGTACAGCATCCACTTTATAATGATTCATGATGGCTGCACAAATAGCCACAGTGCCCGGCCTTTTTCTTACATCAATTTTTTCAAACCTGCCGTCTGTTTTTTTCTTAAACATCGTTTCGCTACGGTGATAAGTAACATTTATGAATGAAGGTTTGAATTCCATCAATGGATCGAGGTGGTCATAGATAGCACTGATTCCTTTTCCTTTCAGGGGCGGAAGAATTTCAAATGATACAAGTGTGTCTTTAGCCTGGCTAATATGCTCAGTAACGGTCATTGTTAGGCAAAATATCGTGCAAACATAAGCACGGAGCGGACAATTACAAAGAGCATTAATCATAAAAGTCATACTGGCCATAAAGGCCATAAACGACCCACTACTCATTTGACTTATTTGACTCGTTTGACCCTGTAAGACTCGTTCCGAATTTTGTAAATTGCATCAATGGCGGGCAAGTTTCGAACCTTCATCCGTAAACTTCTTATAATTGCGAATTTCGTGCTTGGAATTGCTTTTTTATTGGCATGCCTGGCACCTTATCTCAACCCCGTTAAATGGTGGTTTATTTCATGGCTTGGCTTTATTTTCCCGTTCTTACTGTTTCTTCTTATTGTTTCCATTTTTTTCTGGTTATTTATAAAACCGGGATATGCGTTGCTTTTTTTGGTGGTGGTGCTTTTAGGCTGGAAGAGTATCAGTGTATTTTTTAGCTTTCATATTCCTCATCAATTTAAATATGAAAAACCTGCGAATACTTTGAGAATAGTAACCTGGAATGTGGCCAGGTTTATCGAAATAAAAAAAAATAATGATGACGGCAGTCGGACCCGGCTAAAAATGATGGACCAACTGAAAGAACAAAATGCCGACATAATTTGCCTGCAGGAATTTTATACGGCAAAAAGAAAAGATTATTATGACAACCTTAACTACATTCAAAAGAATCTAAACTATCCGTACTATTATTTTTATTTCCGGGAGGATGGATGGAAACAATATTTCAGTTCGGTGATTTTCTCAAGGCTGCCCATTATTGACAGTGGCATTGTTATTTATCCAAAACCCAGTTCATCGGAGGCGCTTCTGCATGTAGACGTGAAGTATAATAATGATACGATACGGGTATTCACCAGTCACCTTCAATCCGTGCATTTTAAAAAAGAGGATTATGAAAGGATAGATGAGATCAAAAATTACGATGAAGGAATCGTTACAAATTCGAGAACGATTTTCTCAAAACTTAAGCGTGGGTTCGTTAACCGGAGTATACAGGCAAACAGCATCAGGTTGCAGGTAAAACAGAGTCCCTACCCGGTTATCTTTTGTGGTGACTTTAATGATATACCCAATTCTTATACTTACGCTACAGTTCGGGGAAATATGAAAGACGCCTTTCTTGAAAATGGCAGTGGCATTGGCAGGACTTTTAATTCGATATCTCCTACACTGCGTATCGACTACATTCTTGCTTCTAAAACATTTTCTGTTGTACAATTTAACCGAATTGTAAAAAATTCTTCCGATCACTATATGCTGGCTGCTGATTTAAGACTGCCTGCCCGCCAACAGTAAGTTTTGTTATTTTTGAGGCCCTTTTTGTTATCACTCGGGTAATCCCTGCAATTTTATAAGAGATGATTAGGATTACACAACGATGAAGTGATTGCGACGCAAGGGACGATCAATCGGAGTTACTATAGCCGGTATCAAAATAAATTTATGAGTGAACTGAAAGTTTATAATTCATTGTCGAGGAAAAAAGAAGTTTTTAAATCTATTACACCGGGTCATGTAGGTATGTACGTATGCGGACCGACGGTGAGTGGTGAAAGCCATTTGGGTCATGCACGTCCATATATAACTTTTGATGTGATCTATCGTTACCTGAAGCATCTCGGTTACCAGGTTCGTTATGTACGCAATATCACAGATGCGGGACATTTTGAAGAAGAAGGTCGCGAAGCGGAAGATAAGATTTCCAAAAAAGCTGTGTTGGAAAAACTCGAGCCCATGGAACTGGTGCAGAAATATACCATCCTTTTTCACTGGGCCATGGAACAGTTCAATTGTTTGCCGCCGTCTATCGAACCAACTGCAACGGGCCATATTGTGGAACAAATAAACATGATCGAAAAGATTATTGCAGATGGTTATGCATACGTGGTAAATGGTTCTGTTTATTTTGATGTTGAAAAATATGCAGCGGGCCACGATTACGGAAAACTCAGTGGCAGGGTGATCGATGATTTGCTGGAAACTACAAGAGAACTTGAGGGCCAGGAAGAAAAAAGAAATAGGGCGGATTTTGCCTTGTGGAAGAATGCATCTCCCGAGCACATCATGCGATGGAAAAGCCCATGGGGAATTGGTTTTCCCGGTTGGCATATTGAATGCTCTGCGATGAGTACAAAGTATCTGGGTGAGCAATTTGACATACACGGCGGCGGGATGGATCTTTTATTTCCGCATCATGAAAGTGAAATTGCGCAAAGCACAGTCTGCAATCATATAGCGCCTGTGCGTTATTGGATACACAATAATATGATCACTATTAATGGCCGCAAGATGGGGAAGAGCTATAATAATGTGATCAAACTAACTGAACTCTTCAGTGGTGACCATCCTATGCTTGAAAAAGCATATCACCCTATGACGATTCGCTTTTTTATTCTTCAAACTCACTATCGCAGTACACTTGATTTTAGTAATGAAGCGTTGCAGGCGGCGGAAAAGGGATTGAGAAGATTATGGGAAGCGTATGAATGGCTTAAGCAGTTGCCAGTTCCCGGTTACCAGTTACCGGAAACCGGTAACCGGGAACCAGGGATGAAAGACCTTGATCAAAAAGTATCAAAGCTCGTAGCCGAATTCGATGAATTCATGAATGATGATTTCAGTACCGCTAAAGTATTGGCAAATATGTTTGAGCTTGTGCCTGTGATCAATTCGATGAAAGATAAAACCATACCTGTTTCTGCGTTGTCCGAAAAAACATTTTCTCTTTTACAAACTCAGATGAAATTGTTTGTAGAAGATATCCTTGGATTTAAAAGCATTACCGAAGCCGACAATGAAAAATTAAAAGGTGTAATGCAATTGCTCATCGATATACGAAAAGAAGCAAGAGGTAAAAAAGATTTTGCTACCAGTGATAAGATCAGGAATCAACTTCAGCAACTGGGTATTTTATTAAAAGATGAAAAAGACGGAAGCATAAACTGGAGCATTGAATAGAAGAACTGGGATTAACAGGATTTGTTTGGGTTAAAATGAAATATTTTCGTATTAATCTATTTTAATCATTCACTCCTCTTTCTCGCTCTTGCTATTTCTCGTTTCTCCGGCGGACCCGGAAGTTTTTCAACAATAAAACCTGCGGATTGCATCGATCTTCGTACTTCTCCTTTGCTGCTGTAAGTAACTAATATACCTCCGGCTCTGAGAATTGAAAACATCTTTTCGAAAACTTTGTTTGTCCATAGTTCCCGCTGAACATTTGGGTCAAATGCGTCAAAGTAGATCAGATCAAAAAGATCGGAAGCTTCAAAGTTTAAAAGATCCGCTTTTGATTTTTTAAAACTGAATTTTTCTGATAGTGATATTTTCTTTTCCCACTCACGATTATGCATTTCTTCAAATAATGATTGAAGATCGGTTCGCTGAAGTTGTTGGCAGTAGTTTAATAATTTGACCTGTTCATTGTCTACCGGGGACGGTTCAATAGTTTCATAATATATTTTTCGATTGAGTTTTTCAGCTTCTATCAAAGTAAGTAGCGCGTTTAAACCGGTACCAAAGCCGACTTCAAAAATTCGTAATGCGTCTGACCGCTTTAAGCGGTATGACGCATAAAAGCCTGCCTGGATAAAGACATGGTTTGATTCCTGGATAGCTCCATGGATCGAATGATAAGTAACATTCATTTCTGGAATTGAAACAGAGTGCGAACCATCGGCTGTATAGATAATTTTTCTTTCCACTTATCAAATTTCAAAATCTTCAATCCAATTTAAATCCTTAATTTTTCATTTTTAATTTTTAATTAATCTATGGAGTATATCCCGCATCTTAGTAAGGACCAAATACTAAAAAAATTGATTGGTCAGCATGAACCATTTACACTGAAAAAACAAAAGAACCTTTATTTATATCTCTGTTACTCTATCATGAGCCAGCAGCTTTCAACAAAAGTTGCAAGGGTTATCAGGCAGCGTTTTATTGATCTGTACGGAAAAGAGCCTGCTGCTCAGCAAATCGTGGATACACCTTTTGAAAAATTAAGGGCTATCGGATTGAGTAATGCTAAAGTTAATTACATACAAAACGTGGCAAAGTTTGAGATCGAAAAAGGAATGAGCCATCCGAAACTTTCGAAGATGAGCAATGAAGAAGTGATAGAGTACCTGACACAGATAAAGGGAGTAGGCAGGTGGACGACTGAAATGTTGCTGATGTTTGCACTTTGCCGCGAAGATGTTTTTGCTCTTGACGATCTTGGTCTGCAACAGGCAGTGATAAAATTGTACGACCTGAGACATCGGAAGAAAAAGATCATGCTGAATAAGATCTTGAAAATATCAGAGCAATGGAGTCCCTACAGAACTTATGCCTCTATGTATTTATGGAGATGGAAAGACAATCCGCCAGTTTTGACGAAAAAAAAGAAATGATTAATACTATATATGGTTCAACTTGTCAGAAGCATCAAATAGATCATATAGCATAAAGCATAAGCCAGAGGCGGCAAGCGATTCACCTACCCCTATCCATGTATCTCCTTTTAAATTGATTGCTCTTGGAATATGCAGTAATATGAACCATCCGAATATTTGTATTCCAGAAAGTAAGGCGGCAGGTTTTTGAAAGCGGGGAATAAGCAATCCGATACCCCCAAGCAAGAGACAAATACCTGCGAAATATGTAAAGAATAATTTGTAAGGAATATACTCTGGAATCAGCAATTGTACATCTTGCCCATATTGTATATGTCCAATGGCGCAATGATAGAAAAAGATAAACAGAATAATGCAATTATAAAATACAGTTGTTTTTTTGTAGTGAGTGAATCCTTTAAGTTCTGATAGTAATAATAAAGTACCGCTAATGAACCAGATCGATTTAAAAGCGTTTACTGGGTCTTTCCATAAATTAAATAGATGGCGGGATGTAATACAGGTAAAGATGATTATACAAATAGTAACCACTGCCGGTACTTCTAATTTGCGGGCAACAATTAGTAAGATACAAACCAATAGTATTGTTGCACAGACATAAGCCAAAAAAGGGTTTAGCGTCAATAATATTTCCGGTGTTTTTGGTGGGCGGGTCATTGCAAAATCTCCTTTGAAAAAAATAAGGATTGTAAGCTCAGCAAGACCAATCGTGAACAATAACTTCCCAAAGTTGAAAAATGAATTTATGTATTTAAGCGGCAGATTTAATTTATTCATTATAATATTTGTTATGTTAAAGTGTTCGGAAAGAGCAGACTTTTAAAAGAATCTTTTTAAGCCTAATGCTGGGTAAACCTGCAAGCGATTGTCTTCAGTTAAAAGATGATAATAGATATTGATCTTTGCACCCCCATTCAATCCTTTGTAAATATTGAACCAGATCTGCGGATCACTGAAAACAGAAAATTTTTTCCCCGACTTCATCATTGTATAGGCATCCCCGTGATTCCTGTTTTCAGTTAAGGCCACGATATTTCCTGTAAAGCTTATCCTGTAATTTGAAAAAAGCCATAGCCAGAAAAAGGCACTGATGTTATCATGACTCGGTTTTTTAAATGCTGTATACTTGTAACAACTATATATATTAAAGAAGGCTACATTTTTTAATTGAAAAGAGTAAGATGCCCCGACAGAAAAGGCATTGGTAAGATAATAACCGTAAGCGCCGGGTTCTGCAATCCCGAGGCCTCCATTGTACTGCAATTGCAAATACACTTTTGGTTTCCAGAATCGAAAGCCCTGCGAGACCTGTACATAATATTGTCCAATATTATCTTTTTCACCGGAAAGTTCAGATTGTACCTTCAGCAAAAATGATCCGGGTTTAACTGAACCATAAGCTGAATCCCGTTTTGGAGGTTTAAAATATTCAAAATAAAATGCCGGGTAATTCTTTTGTGTGTTTTTGGGATCAACTGTATGTCGGAGGTCATAAAGAAGTTGCAGTTGTTGAGCGTAGGTGAAGACTGAGAATACTGTGAGCAAAGCTGAAAAGATAAATTTCATTTCTAATAGAATTAAAGATGGGGGAATTGAGAGGGCGAATTTGCCATGAACGATTTTAACGGTGCGGAATTGAGATGGAAATCTTGCGGAATTGTAGATTTGATAAGAAATAAGAAGGTATATAAATAGTGATATGAATAATTTAGACGCTTTGGCTTTTGAGGCTTTATTTAAACAGGCCTGCCAAAAATGTTTTGGGCATGCTATGAACGGATCATTATCGGAAACGGAGAGTAAACTTTTTTCAAATAAGATCTTCGATCAGACAGGATTGGTTATCGGGCCAAAGAGCATAAAAAACTATTCACAATATGTCCTTAACCCTGATGCCAAAGAAGAAAACCCTTCCATTGCTACAATGGATACTTTGGCGAGATATGTATTCAACGCTCCTTATACTGATGAAGTTCAAAGGAAGAATAAAGAGTCTCACTATCCCTATTGGTTTAAATACAAGAATGAATTTTATCAATCGCAAAAGGCCGGCACTAAAAGAAAGCTTTTATACCTTGTTCCTATTTTGGTAATAATCATTGTAACTGTCATTGTAACTTTTTTATTTTTTTCAAATAATCATAGGCAAAAACTTTTTACTGACAATTTTCATTCGGTAAATGAAGATTCATTAACCAGTCACGGCTGGATTGTTCAGTCAAAAGATGAAAATTATTGGAAGAGAAGAAATGAACAAACCGGTTCTCTTACCCTATTTACTCTAAAAGGCGATAACTGGCCTGACTCGTTTAATAAGCCAGGGATTAAAAATCTTTTGGTCAGAAAAATTTCTTCTGATTGCTTTACCGCTGAAGTTCATCTTGCGGGATTTTTTCCACACCAAAATTGGCAACAGGCCGGCATTTTATTGATGGAGGATACAAATTTTACCGGTAAAAGTTTGCGGTTGTCTGTTTCATATAATGATTTTTCCGGTGGATTTCCAAAGTCAAAAGAAATCATCATCCAGGCGATCGCCTCACAAGGGAACTATTTTTACAAACCTGAAGAACTGGCCCATCAACTGATCTTTAAATTAGATTCTACAAGTGAAGATGCGGTAAAAGAAAACCTTGAACATTCGGCATTGAGGATTGAAAAGAACGGAACAAAATTCAGATTGCTTTATGCAAACGGAAGTATGGGAAATTCTGCATTTAAAGAAGTCATCAGTAAGGACATTGATATGAAACCGAAATATATCGGCCTGTTTGCATTACGGGGATTTGTAGATAGCTCTTCTGTAATTCCTGTCCGGTTTGATTTTTTTAGTTATAACCCTGAAAAATGCGGGAACTAATTATCAAATGATCATGTGTTCCATCTTTTTTAATCTTTCTTCTTCTATCCATGCACCCAATCCGTTTGTTTCAGGCACTTGCACCACACCATTTTCATGATAGGTTATTCCTCCGCTGACCGGATCTTCTGTAAACATTAATGGCGTATCGAAGTCGCAGTACAAGATGTTATTACTGCAAAGAGCCAGGTGAGCAAATGCAGTCATACCTAATCTTGATTCCATAAACCCACCCACCTGCATTTTCATTTTTGCTTTTTCAGCAAGGAGGATAATTTTTAATGCATCGAAAATGCCGCCGCATTTACCCAGTTTAATATTGAACATATCACATGCTTTGAGGTCGATCAGTCTTTTTGCATCGTGATGATCGCAACAGCTTTCATCTGCCATTATCGGTATGGGGCTTTTCTTTTTTACTTTTCCCAGTCGCATAAAATCCCAGCGGGCAATCGGTTCTTCGCAATATTGAATGTTATATCGTTTTAATTCCCTGAGTACTTTTATCGCCGTTTTATAATCCCATCCCTGGTTGGCATCAATGCGCAGAGGAATTTCATAGCCTACGGCTTCGCGTATCAGGTGAATTCGCTCAGCATCCTTATGTTTGCTTTCACCGAGTTTTACTTTGATAACAGGAAATCCTTCGGTTTTATGTTTCGCCGCGTCCTGCGCCATTTGTTTTGCATCACCAAGACTTACGGTATAATCAGTGCTCAGCGTTTTATTGTTCTTTCCTCCTAAGAATTCATAAAGAGGTACACCGGCATGTTGGGAAGCGACATCATATAATGCAATATCAAAAGCACTTTTGATGCTGTGATTGCCATAAATTGTTTTGTCCATTGCAGTGACACATTCTTCAATGTCAAGCGCATTTTTTTCTTTCAGCACTTTGGCGAGATATTGAGCGACTATAAAACAAGTATCAAGGCTTTCTCCATTTATGCTCATATAGGGACTGCATTCTCCAAAGCCGGTTGAGCCATTTTCTGTTTTAATAGTAATAATGATGCTTTCGGCATTGTATTGCGGGCCAAGTGAAATAACAAATGGTTCTTTTAAAGGAATGATCAGTTTGTAAATTCCAATTTTTTCTATCTGTAATTTTCTTTTGGACATGTATGATTGATTTAAAAAAGGACACGCAAACCGACAGCGATCATTCCGGCCAGCGGAGCATTATTATTTATAAAAAGATATTTACTGGGATAATCTGTCGTTGGTATCCACGCTCTTCCTTCTGAATAAAGATAAATATCCGCACCAAGCGGAATTTCCCAACCTAAACCGAGATCAAGGGTCAGTCTTTTAAAATGGCCGCTGCCGTTTACCGGTTGTTGGGGAGTATTATATAAAGATGTATCAATTGTGGTTGAATAACTGTTTGATGCTCTTCCAAAAATAAGTCCAAAGCCAGCAACCCCATAAAGATTCCAGCCTACCTCAGCATCACTGCTTCCCACTAAATAATATTTCCATCCCAATGAAATTTGTCTCAGGTTCACCTGGGCGTTGTTGATAAAAAAAATTTGTTGTGGCGAAGTGTTTAAAAATTTGGCAGTAGCCGAAAGTGTATTTTTAAATTTTCCATTTGAATAGTAAGAAAGCGAAGCATACGCTCCGTTGCGTGGGGTAAAGTGCCAGTTAAAAATAAGATCCTGCCCGATAGCCAGGAAGCGCTGATCCTTTTTAAAGTTTTTTTGCAGCGAAGCATCTGTAGCGAAACTGATTCGGGTTTGGGCAAAAAGGATTTGAGAAAGAAAACTAATGACAAGAAGCAGTATAGTCTGGTTTTTTTTCAATTGAGGTATCCAAACACAATTTTAAGCCAATTGACGAAAACAACAAAGCCCTCCATATTCAATTTAGCTGAAGCGGAGGGCTTTGTCAAAAAGAAGTTGTTATTTAACGATTTTTAATTCCTTAATAATATTCTGCGCTCCGCCCAGTTTATCGATACACCAAAGTACATAGCGAATGTCCACACAAATGGTCCTGTTAAGATCTTTGTCAAATGCAATTTTATGACTAAGCGCCTCGTAATTTCCATCAAAGGCGAGACCTATTAACTGGCCGTTTGCATTTATCACAGGTGAACCTGAATTTCCGCCTGTGATATCATTGGTGGTAATGAAATCGATCACAAGATCTTTGGCGGTTTTATCTTCATATTGCCCAAAATCTCTTTTGCGCATCAACTCTATTTCTTTCGAAGGAAGATCGAATTCATAATCGCCCGCAATGTATTTTTCAAGAACACCTTTTGCCGTGGTTTCATAATTATAATGAACAGCATCTCTCGGGTTGTAACTTTTTACATTGCCAAAACTTACTCTCATTGTAAATGTGGCATCAGGATACATTTTTTTTGCTTTCACTGTGTCCATCTCCATGATGCCTTTTAGATACAATCGCCCCAATTCATTATTCATAGCAGTGAATTGCTGATAATACGGATAATATTTGTTGATATAATTTTTAGTGAACGTACTTGCAAAATCAAAGGCGGCGTCCTGCTGCAAAGTATTTGCATCGGGATGCTCAGTGAAACTTTTCCATTTCGCGTCGTCAAAGATCATCGTCTTGCTAAATACATCAGCCGCAAATTTTTTGTAAGTCTGTTCGTCTTTCAGATCGCCATATTGGTTCCTGAGATTATTATAAAAGCCAATGGGATGCTGATCCTGCGGAATATCTTCATAATACATTTGTGTTACCGCTGCCAGTATATTTTGATCGGAAGCTTTATTTTCTTCTTCGAGAAAACTTTTTCTTTTTTCGTCAGCTGCATTGGCAGCTTCTGTTACATCGGCGGCTGATGCTTTTGTACTTACAAGAGCGTTTTCCAACCGCATTAAACTTCCTGCAAATGCAATCAGCGGTGAACCGTAGATGCCTTCATTGATATAAACCCTGGTTTTTGAATAGGGACGCCAATCATCATAAGCTTTCGCCCAGTCAGTAAAAATATTTTCGTACTCAGGTTTGCCTTTTGCCCAGGCAATAAATTTTTCTTCAAATTTTTTCTTTTGATCGTATATATCATATTTAATAAGCTCTTTGCTTTCCCCATCATAAAACTTCCAGTAATTGGCAATGCTTGCGTATGACGGTGATAGTTGAAGTTTGATGGCCGGATCTTTTTTCATTTCATCAAACATGTATTTCAAACGCACCGCACGCAGCTTTACCAATGTAGGATTATCTACTTCTATTTTTTGTTTCACACCATAAGAAGTTTCATATCGGTTTGTTCCGCCGGGATAACCGTAGATCATCGCATAGTCACCATCTTTAATTCCTTTGATGGAAACAGGCAAAAACCATTTTGGTTTCAATGGTATGTTATCTGTTGCATATTTTGCAGGTTTTCCGTCTTTGCTCATATAAACACGGAAAATTGAAAAGTCGCCTGTATGGCGTGGCCATTCCCAGTTGTCAGTATCGCCCCCAAACTTACCAACGCTTTCAGGCGGTGCTCCTACCAAACGAATGTCTCTGTACCGCTGATAAATGAAAACCAAAAACTGGTTTCCCTTAAATAAAGGACTTACTCTTGCTTCAATGCTTTGTGATGGATCAGAAAACCGGGCATTGATATTGGAAATAATCTGTTGCTGACGTTCCAGTCTTTCCATCCCGGTCAAACCTTTCAATGAATCCAATATTTCTTTGGTTACATCTTCGATACGCAAAAGGAATTGAACCGTCAAACCTTCGGCAGGGATTTCTTCAGCTCTTGATCTTGAATAAAAACCATCACGGAGATAATTGTGATCCATCGTGCTGGCGCCGGCAATTACATCATAGCCGCAATGGTGATTTGTAAAGATCAAACCTTCGGGGCTGACAATTTCGCCGGTGCAACCGCCGCCAAAAATTATTACTGCATCTTTTAACGATGCCTTGTTGATGCTGTATAATTGTTCCCTGGTTAATTTCAAACCTCTTTTTACCATATCATTATACACCTGCTGGCCCAATAACAATGGCAGCCACATTCCTTCATCAGCAAAGGATTTAAAAAGGAGAACAAAAAGAAAGATGATTGTTATGAATAGTTTTCTCATGAAGATTTTTTTACTTGTGACAAACGTACTTGAAATTTTACAAATGCAGGATGACTTTAATGGCGAGATAGTTGTCCGGCACTAAAAAATTAAGATTTTCAAATAGAAGAAGGCTCATTCAAAACTTTCCAAAGCAGGTCTTTTAGTTCAGTTAAACCTTTACCTGTAACAGATGAAATAAAAATATGCGGAATGTTTTTCGGTAATTCTTTTTCGACGGCTTTTGTTAATTCTTCATCAAGCAAATCGCTTTTGCTAATAGCGACGATAAATTGTTTGTGCAGTAACTCTGGATTATATTTTTCCAGTTCGTGTACAAGTATTTCAAATTCTTTTCCGTGATCGTTACTATCAGCAGGGATAAGAAATAGTAAAACGGGATTTCGTTCGATATGCCGGAGAAACCGATGTCCCAGCCCTTTGCCTTCTGCAGCACCTTCAATTATCCCCGGAAGATCTGCGATACAAAAACTTTTTCCATCCCTGTATTCAACAATGCCGAGATTAGGGTTGATTGTTGTAAAAGCATAGTCCGCAATTTTTGGTTTTGCCGCTGTTATAACTGAAAGCAGAGTGGATTTACCGGCATTGGGAAAACCTACCAATCCCACATCAGCCAAAACTTTTAATTCTAAAATTTTCCAGCCTTCTGTGCCGGACTCGCCGGGTTGCGCATAATCAGGCGCCTGGTTGGTAGCTGTTTTAAAATTTACATTTCCCAATCCGCCTCTTCCTCCCTTTAGCCAGATTATTTCCTCTCCGTCTTTCAAAATTTCCGCTTCTTTATTTCCCGATTCTTCATCGATGGCGATTGTGCCAAGCGGAACCTCGATAATTATATCATTGCCATCTTTACCGGTTTTATTATTGCTGCTTCCACCCTCACCATTTTGAGCTAATACATTTTTGAAATATCGCAAGTGAAGTAAGGTCCATAAATGGGAATTACCTTTTAAAATTATATGCGCACCTCTTCCCCCGTCTCCACCGTCAGGCCCGCCAAATGCCGTCATTTTGGTTCGTAAAAAATGTTTACTGCCGGCGCCACCGTGCCCGCTTCTGCAGAAGATTCTTATTTGATCAACGAAATTATTTTTATCCACGAAGATTTTTGAAGGAGCAAAAATAGGTTTTTAGAAACATCCTTACGGTTGGCTTTAATGGGTATGAAACAGGTGGGACATTTTAATTAGTTGTTATGAAATTTCGAGGCTTTATACTTGGCAAAGTTTTTTCAGCATATATAGTTGCATACAGATGAAAAAGGTCTCCAAATTTTTTTCTATATGATAAAAGAACTGAAAAAACTTCATTCAAAAGAACCTGCCTGCAACGTCAGATCAGATACAGATCATTTAAAATTTCTTGTTCAGCAAAAGGCAGGTAATGAATTAAAATTTACATTCATTATTGAACTGAACGGAACAAAAAGTTGGACTGTAAACAGCAAACCTTCTATGGATCCGCTGGATCAAATGCAGGCCGATGAAGAGAAATTTGCAACCAATACAATGCATAGTGCAACTTCCAATCGCCCTCTGATAGGAAGTGCGTCGACCGCATGGGATACCGGCAACTATATACCTATTGATGATCTTGGAAACGTATTATCTGAATATGAGGCGAGCCGTTGTTTGAAAGAAGGTATTTTAAAATTCTTTTTGCAAGGCTCCAGGCTGATGGGGGAGTTTGTGCTGATGAGGAAAAGAGATAGTAGCTGGCTGTTGATAAAACGACATGATGAATTTGCTGTATATAAAAGTTACTCTTTCGCCGAAATGGAAAATTGATCTTTAATTTATTTTTTGTAGAATATTCTCCCCATCTTCTGCCACCATTTTATAAATCTTATAATGATCTTATCAATAATAACCCTGCTTCTATTTCAGGATTGCCGCGAAGCTTCTATATGCTGCAAGTATCTGGAGTAGGTAAAACGGTACAATATACAGGAGACGGTACAGATCCGGCAAATCGTAATAACAAAGACTTTTGGATAAAAGGGATCACACTTGCCGTGAAGGTTAATAAATTCTGGGCAAGCTCTGTTGGTTTGAAACAATTCAGTAATGTAAACTACAAATTCAGTGGGGAAAAAAATGTAATTGGCAATAATGAAACTTATTCGGCCGACTATACTGGCGATGGCGGATTAAATGATTATTTCTGGACAAATGCGGTTTCGATAGGTAAGCATTTTTCATTGGGTGTTAAATCTTCCATCATTGTGGGAGGCATTAATCAAACGGAAACAATTGCAAATGCTGCTTGTACCAGCTCGGTAGAAACGAAACAGAGAGATTATTTTGGCGATCCGCGTTTTGAGTTCGGAGGTATTTATTCTTCGGCAATAAATAAAAACTGGGATCTGTCATTAGGCGGAAAGTTCATTAATAAAACCAGGTTAAGTTCGGAACGGACACTGACAGTGACACAGGATAATTCAGTTATCGTAAATGATAACTTCATAAAAAATGACCGTTTTTATTTGCCCCGAACTTACAGCATGGGTATTTCACTTGTTCATGATAAAAAGACAACTTTCGCTGCGGATTATACGTATGAAAATTGGTCAGCCTTGAATATAGGTGGCGATGGCTGGAACTTGATAAACAGCAACAGGGTTTCTGCAGGGATGGAGTTTTCAAAATATGTTCAGCAATTAGGACAACCAGCTGAAAAAAGCTATCTACAGTTTGGAGGGTTTATTGGTAACTCTTATTTGCAGGTAAATAATACAACGGTAAATGAATTTGGAATATCAGCAGGAATGGGAGGATCAATCAGTGGCAGTTTGTTATATAATCTTTCATTGGAGGGAGGAAAGAGAGGTACGACAAAGGCAGGACTTATAAGAGAAAATTTTTTCCAGTTTACTATATCTCTTTCCTATCGGGATTTCCTTTTCAGCAAAGGGAGAAAGTATGATTAAAAAATTGCGATAGCTATTAACTCAGTTCTTTTTCTTCACTTCCTTTTCTAAGGGGGTTTAGTTCGGGAAAACAAAAGCGTTGGCCTTACGGGGTCAACGCTTTGTCATTCAGTGAAGAGATTCTTTACTGAACTACTAATTTTTGGGTAAAAACTGCTCTGTTGTGAATATCGGAAATTTTCACGAGATAAACTCCTTGCGCCGTATTCTTTTTTAAATTAATGGTTTGAATTTCTCCTTCATTGACCACATTTACTTTCTGCGTCATTATTTGTTTTCCTGTCACATCGGTTAATTCAATTGTGTAATCTCCGGCTCCCAGTTTATTGAATTGGATTTTAAATTGGTTATTGCTAACACTTATCGGGTTGGGATAAAGCTGAACGATATCAGAGGGAATATCCTGTTGAGGGATAATAGCTATGTCGGTAAATTTATTTGCGGATGAAAGATAATTGCTGTTCGCGAGATCAGAAGTAAGATAAACGCCGTTTGGAGTTTTAAACTCAGACGCTGTCCATGATTTAGGATTGATGATATACCAACTTTTTGATGATAGCTGGCTACCGGCGAGTAAATTTCCATCGTCGGAGACAACAATACCATTCGTAGTAAAATCTGCCGGTAATCCTTTAACCGGACCGAGCCATGTCGCCACTTTTGTTTGAATGTTTATTTTGAAAACACTGTTACGTGCCGAAAACAGGTATAAGTTCCCTTCGTTATCAGCAACAATGTCACCGCCCCAACTGCTGCAACCGTTGTGGACAGAGATGCCAGTATTAGCTGGGTCATCAACCAATGTTCCTAATTGTTCTATGATTAAATTTTTTCCTGTGCTGAACCGAATAAAAGTGGTAGCATCATTTGAAATGGCATAGCCATAACCATCGGGGCCAATTACCATTCGGGAAATAATTTTTGCATTATCGTTGTTTGCATTAGTCTGCCCACTTAAAGATTGATCAGTCACATAATAAACCTTCATTGTTTTTAGATCTATATAACGGAGCTGATCGATGAACATTGGAGCATAGTAAATACGATCATTTTTCCGGTCATAGGCGAGAGCAGCTACACCTGTACTGAAAGGCTGGGAAATATTAGCTCCATCAACCTGTTTTTTTGATGTAGCATCGTAAGCTGTCACTTTCGGATTAACTCCATTCAATAGAACATCGCTGTATACACCTGTTTGCAGATTTAGCTTTCGCAGTACAGTCCAGTTCGCCGTATTTTGGTTAAAGTCGGTAATAGCATATGCAAAATGATCCTGGGGATAAATGAAAGAATTGAAAAAAAGCGAACTGAATAAAATAAGAATAACGTGGCGTAAACACTTTCTCATAACAAAGTTTTAGTTTAACAAAAGAGACATTTAAATTACAAACATTTTTGTGCAAAACTTACTTATTGATAAAAAAACTTCGAATAGTAATCTTACGATTCATCGACTAAATTTGTGGCTTTAAAATGTGTATGCGACTATTATTTGCAGCCATATTGCTTGTTTTTCTACAGTCGAAGAGTTGTAAAAAAGAAACTTCGATAAGGGTACCACCATGCATCCTTGATAAAATAGAAGCGATAGAGCAGCAACCGAAATTTAATCCACCGGCTACAGTTTACCGTTATCGATACGAAGACAAATACGTGTATCTTTTTAGCTCAGATTGCTGTGACCAATATAATTACCTGTACGATAAAGACTGCAATGTGATCTGTGCGCCAAGTGGCGGCTATATCGGCAGGGGCGATGGGCGTTGTTCTAATTTTAAAGAAATGGCTTCTGATGAGACTTTGATCTGGAAAGATACCCGTTAGTTTTTTGATTTTATTTCATTCCAGTTTTTGTAAAGTGTTTCCTGCTGGGGCCTGTCTTTTGGAATTTCACGAAGAGGCTCACAAGGTTTGAAAGACTCAAACATTTCTTTTGGAAGCTGTTGGTATAATTGTGTTCCTTTTGTTTTCCATGAAATCATTTCATCGCTTACGAATTTAATAATTTTTGCAGGATTACCTACGATAAGACTTCTTGCCGGAATTTTTTCCCCTTCCCTAATAAAACTCAACGCACCTACTATGCACTCGTCACCAAGTTCAACATTATCCATGATTACACAATTCATTCCTACCAGGCAGTTCCTGCCGATTGAAGCGCCATGAAGGATGGCACCGTGACCAATATGTGAGGATTCTTTCAACAACACTATTATACCCGGGAACATATGTATGATACAATTCTCCTGAACGTTACAACCGTCTTCAATGATAATACCGCCCCAATCCCCTCTCAACGTAGCACCGGGACCGATATAACAATTTTTCCCAATGACGACATTTCCTGTAACTACTGCAAGCGGGTGAACGAATGATGATTCATGCACTACAGGGGTAAATCCTTTAAATGAATAGAACATGCTTTGTATTTTCTTAAGTAAAAATCGATATTTCTTTTGTTATAAAGAGAATAAGACTGAAATAGATTTTTCAAAGAAATTCGAAAACAAAAGTGTAGTAAAATTTTTTAGTGAAGCATAAACTTTCTGACCTTACTCTTGTTAATTACAATATTGTACTGAGTCAGGGTATTGACTTGATAAGTCCATGTTTACTTCTTTCAACATCAGCGGGGAACTTTCTTCAATCAAAGAAAATATTTTATGAAATACAGAAATCTTGGAAAGACCGGAAAGGAATTATCTGCTATCGGGCTCGGCTGCATGGGTATGAGCTTTGCTTATGGGCCACGGGACGACGAAGAATCAATTGCAACACTGCACAGGGCGCTTGAGTTGGGAATTAATTTTTGGGATACGGCAGATATGTATGGCCTCGGTCACAATGAAGAACTGATATCAAAAGTTCTCGCACCCAATCGTGACAGAATTTTCATTGCCACAAAATTCGGTTTCCGGCAGAGAGAAGGTGGTACTTCTAATTTTGCCGGCACACCCGGTACATATATAGATTGCTCGCCTGCCCATGTAAGAGAAGCGGTGGAGCAAAGTCTGAGACGTTTAAAGATTGACACGATCGATCTTTATTATGCTCATCGTGTGGATCCCAATGTTTCTATTGAAGAAACAGTAGGAGCAATGGCTGAGCTGGTGAAAGAGGGAAAGGTTCGTTATCTCGGTTTGTCTGAAGCTTCGGCCAAATCAATTCGGAAAGCTCACGCCGTACATCCCATTACTGCTTTGCAGAGTGAATATTCGTTATTGACAAGAGATGCGGAGGGGGAAATCCTGGATACGGTTCGTGAACTGGGTATTACGTTTGTTCCCTACAGTCCGCTTGCAAGGGGACTGGTAACGGCGACTGTCAACGATAAGGACAAATTGGCAAAAGATGATTTCAGAAGAACATTGCCGAGGTTTGATGACAAACACTGGCAAAATAATAAAGAGCTTGTTGATGAATTTGCTGAGTTTGCCAAAGCAAAAAATTGCACACCGGCACAACTTGCACTCGCATGGGTGTTGGCACAGGGCAGTGACATCATACCGATTCCCGGAACTAAAAAGAGAAAATATCTTGAAGAAAATGCGGCAGCAGTTGATATTGTTTTAACCAAAAATGATTTGGAAGAAATTGAAGGTATTGTGAGCAGTCATCCTGACGTTGGCAATCGTTACAGCGAAGGATCTATGAAACTTGTAAATAATTAATTCTAACAATAACATATGAAATCTATCAGTGAACAAACAATACTTGTTACAGGGGCTACGGATGGGATAGGAAAAATAACGGCGATTCAATTGGCAAAAGAAAACGTTCATCTGCTTATTCATGGAAGAAATGAAAGGAAAGTCGGAGACGCAGTAACTGAAATCAAACAGCTAACAGGAAATAAAAATATAGAAGGCTTTACTGCTGATTTATCATCGCTTGCCGAAGTAAGAAAACTGGCTCATGAAATACTTGAAAAATATGATCGTATTGATGTGCTGATCAATAATGCCGGCGTGGGGTACGCAGATGAACGTTTAAGCAAAGATGGATATGAATTGAGGTTTGCTGTAAATTATCTTGCTCCATTTTTATTGACGCATTTATTGCTACCTGCTGTTAAGAAAGCAGCTCCTTCACGCATTGTTAATGTGAGTTCCGCAGGTCAACGTCCCATCAATTTTGATGACATAATGTTGGAAAAGAATTTTGACAGTGTAAATGCATATGCGCAAAGTAAACTGGCTTTGATCATGTTTACTTTTGATTTGGCTGAACAATTAAAGAATGAAAATGTTTCCGTCAACACTTTACACCCGGGAACTTATCTTGATACTAATATGGTTCGCCATGCAAAAATTACTCCAATGGGAAGGCCGGAGACCGGCGCCGATGCTGAAATATTTTTGGCTACTTCGCCCCAATTGGAAAATGTAACCGGAAAGTATTTCAATGTTAAAACAGAATCGAAGGCGAATGCACAGGCATATGATGAAAAGGCCCGCAGAAAATTACGTGAGCTAAGTTTAAAATTAACGGGCTTATTGGAAAAAGTAGAGTAAATTATTAGATTAACTTTTTCCCAGTGCGGAAACAGGTGCCTTTAAACAATGCCACTTGCTCATTTCTTTGATTGGTAACATGGATCAGGTAAACACCGGTGCTTCTGCCATTATGTATTTCTTCAGTTTCCGCTGTCAACACATCACCTACATTTACTGCTTTGGTAAATGTGATGGTAACATCCAGCGCAACTGATAAATTATTCCTGTTATTACATGCAAACGCAAAAGCGCTGTCGGCTAATGAAAATGGAAGTCCTCCGTGAACGATTCCGAAACCATTTACCATTTCTTTTCGAATAGTCATCCGGATGCGGCTGTATCCTTCTTTTACTTCCAGCACTTCAACGCCCATCCATTGACTGAAAAAATCATTTTCCATCATATGTGAAACAACAGAACTATGATTCATTTGGATCGATTTTGGGGGGAAAATATGTTTTTATTGCCCTGTGAAATCAGGTTTTCGTTTTTGCAGGAAGGCATTTAGTCCTTCTTCATAGTCTTTTGTTTCAGCTGCTCTCTGCTGGAGCTTGTCTTCATTTTGCAATTGTTCAAAAAGAGAATGGGTCACCGACCATTTTAAAGCTTGTTTTGTAAGTGCCAGGGCACGGGTAGGCATCTGAGCCAGCCTTTTTGCAAGCTGCATAGATTCATTGCTGAAAGAATAGTCTTCGAAATATTTATAGATCATTCCCCATTTTTCTGCTTGCTCTGCAGCTATGTTATCGGCCAGCATCATTACAGCACTTGCTTTTTGCCAACCTATAAGTCTTGGTAAAAAAAATGTTCCTCCTGTATCAGGGATCAAGCCGATTTTTGAAAATGCTTCAATAAACGACGCTGATCTGCTTGCTACGATAATATCGCAGCATAAAGCAAGATTAGCACCGGCACCGGCGGCTACACCGTTTACTGCTGCCACAACAGGTTTTTCAAGGTCCCGTATTTTCATTACAATCGGATTATAGTGTTCAGCGAGAATGATATTGAAACCGGGAGCCTCAGGGTCGGCAACTTCAGCCAGATCCTGTCCGGCGCAAAATCCTTTTCCACTCCCTGTTATATAAACACATCTTACCTCATCACTTTTACATTCATCCAGTTTTTCCTGCATCAGGAGAGCCATCTCACGATTGAAGCAGTTAAGTTTTTCCGGACGATTAAGAGTAATGATGGCTACTGAATCTTTTATTTCAAAAAGTATGGAAGACATTGTTGAAATTTATTTCAATGGAGACACAAATCTTTAATGAAGTTAATGGCATTTAAAATAATCAAAAGGTTCTTTACAGTCATCACATACGTACAATGCTTTACATGCCGTAGAACCAAATTCACTTACACGATGCGTATGCCATGAGTTACATTGAGGACATTGAACAGCTTCATTCGCTGCAAATAATTTTTCGTCACAAACCTGTTGCTTGTCGTTTGGCGGCGCAATACCGTATTCTTTCAATTTTCTTTTGCCTTCCTCACTTATCCATTCCGTTGTCCATGCAGGAGAAAGAGCTTGCGTGATCTTTATTTTTTTAAAACCAAGCGTGGACAACATAATTCGGATATTCATGCTTATTACATCCATAGCGGGACACCCGGAATAAGTTGGAGTGATAATAATTTCAAGCTGATTGTCGTCGTGTAAAATGACATCTCTTATAATTCCCATATCGATCACATTCAATACCGGCACCTCCGGATCTTTCACTTCTTCGAGGTAAGAGTAAATTGTTTGTTTATCTATTTGATGAGTTGTCATTTCTTTCACAAGTTTCGAATACGAATTTTATCTTCCTGGATTACTGTAAAGCAACTCTTAAGTTCAGATGAATATCTATCAATAACGTCAGCGACCCATAGACAGTTTTCCATAAGATTCAATTTTTCGATTCTTATTAGGATAACTCCTAAGGAATAATTGTTGTTACGAATAACCATCTCTCCAAAATCTTTATCTTTAGTTATTAATATTGAATTTTCTTCAACCGCCTTCCTTAAAATTTCATTATCAGTTGCTGATTTCATTTCTTCTGCGGCATAAATGACTTTATATCCTCTAAATCGTAAAAGGTAAACAAGAGGGAAGTCCAATCCTTCATCAGCAAATAAGGTCATAATGTGGACGTATAAATCTTTTCATTCTTCATTATGGCAGAAGCATATTGAAGAGCCGCCATAATATCCTCTGTTTTTAAATTGGGATGTGCCTTCAAAACATCCGATACTGAATATTCTGAGGCCAATTCATCAATAATTGTCTCGACAGTTATTCGTGTCCCTTTAATAACAGGCTTGCCCAACATTATGGAAGGGTTAATTTCAATTCTTTCCAATAAATTTTCCATGATTCTAATTTAATCTTTTTTTACCATTCGCTGCCGGGATAGGCTCTTTGCATGAATTGTAATTCTGCGAGAATAAATCCCATATTTTCTGTATGATTTCCTTCTTTGCCACCCATTTGCATAAAGACTGATGTGGGATATGACAAGGTTGCTTCAACAAAAATTTCCTTTACCTTTTCTTCCCATGCAAGTTTAATCAAATCGAGATCAACAGCTATTTCTTTTTTTACCAATGCTGATTCATATCCTGCACTTATAAACAACTCGCCGGTATACATCCAAAGTTCATCAATTGCTTTTAGCATTCTTTGGTGACTCTCTTCTGTTCCATCTCCCAGGCGGATTACCCATTCACTGCTCCAGCGCAGATGATAAGTTACTTCTGTTAAAGATTTTTCTGCAATGGCAGCCAGTTGTTCATCCTGGCTTTTTTTTAATTGCTGATATAAGCAATATTGATAAGTGCTGAAAAGGAATTGTCTTAAAATTGTTTTTGCCCAATCGCCGTCTGTTTGCTCAACCAAAAGACAATTTTTAAATTCACGGTTATCTCTTAAGAATGCAAGAGTGTCTTCGGTCTCGTGATTTTGTTGATCAGGTGATTGGTTGATTTGGGTAGCCGCATATTGATAAAAATTTCTTGCCTGCCCGATCAAATCGAGAGAAATATTAGTGATGGCAATATCCTGTTCAAGTACCGGGCCGTGTCCGCACCATTCGCTGTTTCGATGCCCAAGGATCAGGGCATTGTCAGCGAGGTGGAGGGTATAGGGAATAATGTTTGTCGTCATTTGAATTAAAAATGAAAAATGCAAAAACAGTGCTCTTTTTACATTTTAACTTTTAAATTTTTGGCTACATGTGCTTCACTTCATCCGGTAAATTATAAAAAGTTGGATGGCGATATACTTTATCTTCTGCAGGTTCGTAAAAACTTTGAGCGTCGTCAGGATTTGATGCATGAATATATTTCGACTCTACAACCCAAATGCTTACTCCTTCCAGTCTTCTTGTATAAACATCTCTTGCATTTTCAATTGCCATTTGGGCATCCGCGGCATGTAAACTGCCAACGTGTTTGTGATCCAACCCTTGTTTACTGCGGATAAAAATTTCCCACAGCGGCCAATCTGTTTTGGCAGTGGATGAAATGATATTTCCGCTTCCTTTTTCTTCGGGAATGTCTCCGTAATAAAATTTTCTGAAATAGCTATTCATTATTCATTCTTAATTATTAATTAAGCAGCAACAGGTTGTCTTGATTTTCTTTTTTCTGAATAGGCCGCTGCGGCTTTTCTTACCCATTCACCTTCTTCCCACGCTTTTTTTCTTGCATCAAGTCTTTGTTTATTGCAGATGCCATTGCCCTTTACCACGTTCCGGAATTCTTCCCAGTTTATTTCACCAAAATCATAATGTTCCCGTTTTTTATTCCATTTTAATTCGGGGTCGGGCAAAGTCATTCTTAAAACTTTCACCTGTTCGGCGATCATGTCAACAAAACCCTGCCGCAACTCATCATTGCTTTTTCTTTTGATCTTCCATTTCATGCTTTGATCACTGTGAGTGGATTCACTGTCATGAGGACCAAACATCATCAACGAAGGCCACCACCAGCGGTTGATAGCATCCTGGCACATCGCCTTCTGTTCTTTCGTTCCTTTTGACAGTACCCACAAAATTTCAAATCCCTGTCGCTGGTGAAAACTTTCTTCTTTACAAATTCTTACCATGGCTCTTGCATAAGGTCCGTAAGATGTTCTTGTCAACATAACCTGGTTCAATATCGCTGCGCCGTCAACCAGCCAACCGATAGCACCAATATCGGCCCATGTAAGTGTAGGATAATTAAAGATGGAAGAATATTTTGCTTTACCACTGTGCAGATCATTGATCGTTTGCTCTCTCGTCACTCCAAGAGTTTCAGTGGCGGAATATAAATACAAACCATGACCCGCTTCGTCCTGCACTTTTGCTAAAAGAATTGCTTTTCTTTTCAGAGAAGGAGCCCTCGTGATCCAATTGCCTTCTGGCAGCATCCCTACAATTTCACTATGGGCATGCTGACTGATCTGCCTGGTAAGACTCTGCCTGTATTTTTCCGGCATCCAATCTTTGGGCTCGATCTTTATTTCGTCTTCTATTTTATTTTCAAATGTTTTTTCTAATTCCTGTATTGGCATATAGCAAGGTTGAATACAAATTTACCAAAACGCTGACGAATGCCTGTCAAAGAAAAATCAAACCGGGTTGGTAATCGTCATGAATTCATTTAAACAATAGTAGCCGAAGCGTCGGCATCAAGATAAATATTTAATGAAGGATGATTGCGAAGAAGATTGGCAGGTAGTTTTTCCGAGATTTCGCTTTTAATAATTTTTTGAGCAATCTCTGCTTTGTGTTTTCCGCTTATAAGTATAATTAAGTTCTTTGCCTCCAGTAAAGAAGCGATTCCAAGAGTGATACCTTGCGTGAGTGTTTGCCGTTTTTTAAAATATTTCTGTCCGACCTGTACTGTTGTAGTGTCAAGGTCTATTACATGGGAAAATGTATTAGCCGAAGTTCCCGGCTCGTTCATACCTACATGCCCATTCATTCCCACACCGAGTATTGCAACATCAATACCTCCGTGCTGCAAAATAAAATCTTCAGTTTTGTTACACTCTGCCTTCAGATCATTTGCTCGTCCGTCAAAAAAACAAATCTTTTCTTCCGCTATTCGCAAAGGATGAAATAGCTGCGCATTTAAATGATAGAGGCAACTTCCTTCATCATTAGCATTTAATCCAACCCATTCATCCAATCCAACAAAAAACCAGTCTGATGGGTTTAACTGTTTGTTACCCGCTCTTTCAACAAGTTCCTTGTACAGGCCTGCGGGGCTGTCTCCCGAAGCGGGGCAAATAAGAGGATATTTCCGCAATCGCATGATTCGAGCCACTTCATCTGCGGCTTGTTTTGACATCAATTCATACGTTTCTGATACAAAAATTTTCATCTCAATTTTTTTAAACAAGAATTATTTAATATCAAAATCAATGACTACTCTTTCGGTTTTAGGATGTGACTGGCAGGTGAGAATATATCCTTGTTCAATTTCTTCTTGTTCCAGCCCCCAATGTACTTCCATGTCTACTTCGCCTTCTATAAGTTTGGCCTTGCAGGTACAGCACACACCGCCTTTACAGGAAAAAGGGAGGTCGGCACCCTGCTTAAGAGCGGCATCTAAAATGGGTTCTGCGTCCAGAGTGAGGTTAAAGTCGAATGTAATGCCGTCAAGCTTTACAGATATTTTGCTAAGAGATCCTTCTTCTTTAGATTTTGTTTTCTTACTTTTTACTTTTGACTTTTGCTCTTCTCCCGGCGTAGTAAATAACTCAAAATGAATTTTCTTTTTTTCAATTCCTGTAGCTTCTAAAAAATCCTTTACGCAAAAGATCATTTCTTCTGGGCCACAAATAAAAAAATCATCGATGTATTTATAATTGATCAATTTATTCAACTCATTCAATTTATTGAGATCAATTCTGCCGCTGTTGATGGGTACATCTGTTTGTTCGCGGCTTAAAATGTATATGATACGAAACCTATCGATGAATTTATCTTTTAGCCCTTCCAATTCTTCCTTAAAAATGATTGAGTTTTTATTTCGGTTGCCGTATACTAAAGTGAACTGGCTTTTAGGTTCGGTTCTTAATGTGGTTTTAATAATGGATATCACCGATGTAATACCGCTGCCTGCCGCAAAAGCCACATAATTTTTTTTATTGGCAGCTTTTAATTCAGTGTAAAAATTTCCCACGGGGGGCATCACTTCCAGCAAATCATTTTCTTTCAATTTTTCATTCGCAAAACCGGAAAACAAGCCACCCTCCTGTTTTTTTATAGCTACTCTCCATTCTTCATCAAGTGGCGATGAACAGATAGAATAAGTTCTTCTTATTTCTTCATTGTTAAGAAAAGTTCGCATGGTGAGACTCTGCCCATGTATAAATGAAAAATCTTTTTTTATCTCTTCGGGAACTTCGAATAGCACGGAAACACATTCCAAAGTCTCTCTTCTTATTTCTTTAACCTTAAGCTTGTGAAAATGTATTGACATCTGGTTTAATTAATAATTATTAATTAATAATTATTAATTCATTTTTAAGATTGAAGCCCTGTAATCAAATGCATCACCATATTGTCTTCCATTTGTTGAATTGTATATTTCTTTTGACTGCGATGCCAGAATTCAAGGCCACGAACGGCCGAGAGAATGGTAAGAACGGCCACATAGGGAACAATAGGTTTCATTTCTTTGTTTTGTATGCCCTGCTCCACAATGGCTTCGAGTCTTTGGACATAGTTACGGCGCAGTGTAATAAAATTAGTGAGATGGGGTTCCGAAAGATGTATCCATTCATGTGTCATTACATGATACTCTTCAAAACGGGTCAGCATCATGCGAACATGAAAGCGAATGATCTCCTCAATTTTTACCAGGCATTTTTTTTCATCTACGTCGACCTCCTCCAACTGCTGGTTACATTCACTGGCGGCATGAAAAATTATTTCCTGTAAAATTTCTGATTTGGACTTGATGTGATTATATAAACTGGCTGCTTCGATGCCGACTGTTTCTGCCAGGTCACGCATAGACGAGGCCGCAAAGCCTTTATCCTTGAACATGGTGGCGGCTCTGATCAATATAACTTCTCTTTTGGATGATTTTCGACGCAACGGCTGAACCATGCCCAAAGATAATGAATAGTGAATAGTGAATAATGAATAATGAATAACTGATAAATAGTGAAAAGTTTTTTTGTGGTTTAGCCTGCTAATGCGGACAGAAAGCCTGAAACTTTACCACTACCAGTGAACGCAACGAAAGTTTGAGAGCATCGAATAGGTACAGCAATTTTCTTAATTACTTATTTTGCGATCCACTTTGTTTTTAATTTTGGGAATTGTTCTCAAATAAGCAAATATGGCCTTCACTTCACCATCGCTTAAATAAATAAAAGGCGTCATTGGAGGTCGTAAAGCAGGTTGCCCGCCAGGAACGATGCCTGTTTTTACAGCTTTTATAAATTCATCTTCTGTCCATTTACCAATCCCGGTTTCCTGATCCATTGTTAAATTCAATGAAGATATTTTACTGCCATCGGGCATTTTAAATGTATTGCCGCCGCCAAAAAATCCTTTCGATTTTTCCGGAGTAATAAAATCGTCTGTGGTAAAATCTTTAGAATGACAAGTGTAACATTCAACCCTATACAAACAAACGTATTCGCCCCATTTTACCTGGTTGGTAGTATCGGGTTCAGGAACGGATTTATAAAATGGCATGGGTTTGATCATTTTCATTCTTGTCAGAAACTTGCATAAAAGAGAGTATTTCGAATCGTTGTCTGGCGTAGGATCAGCCTTTACCCATTGATCGTCTGAACGCAGAAAAGCAATAATGGACTGAAGATCCTCATCCGACATTTTTTGAAGCTTTGCCATTACAGGTAAAAATCTTCCATCAGGACGAATACCCGTTCTCAATAGATAATAGAGTTGTCCATCGGTCAGTTTTCCAATTCCATGTTCAGGATCGTTTGTGATGTTTCTTGAATATACGGCGCCAAATGCGGTGACCTCATCCATTTTTCTTCCTGTGAATTTTTCTGTATTGGGGTTAAAATGGCAACCCTTGCACAACATGGCCGAAAGCTGCCGTCCCTTTTCTACACGTTCGGGTGTGTTCGTCACTTTTAAATTAAAATTTTGGGCTGTGTATTTTGGAATACCGCTTATTGCAATAAAAGCAGCAAAGCCGGCAATTAGTACAATAATAATAACAACAATGACCAGAAGCCAGCGGAAAGACTTTTTCATGGTAGTTGGTTTTCGATTTCTAAAAATATAGAATTACGGGAATTGTACAAAATGCAGTGAAGAACAAAAAACCCAAATGAAGATTTTACAATTTTACTGTCTATCTTTCGGGCATAAACTTTTTAATTATTAAATTTTAATTTTTCATTCATGTCTTTGATAGTTGTCGGTTCAATGGCCTTTGATGCGATAGAAACCCCTTTTGGAAAAACAGATAAAATTGTAGGAGGTTCCGCGACCTATGTGGCTTATGCGGCCAGTAATTTTGTACAACCCATTAACCAGGTTTCAATTATCGGGTATGATTTTCCGAAAGAGGAAATTCATAATCTTATTTTTCGTGGTGTCGTAATGGATGGCGTTGAAATGGTAAAAGATAAAAAATCTTTTTTCTGGAGCGGCCGTTATCATGAAGACATGAACAGTCGTGATACACTCATAACCGATTTGAATGTTCTTGCCGATTTTAATCCCAGGATTCCCGGAAGTTACCAGGGGTCTGAATTTTTGATGCTTGGAAATCTGCAACCATCGATACAAATGAGTGTGATAAAACAGATGCAGAAACGGCCTAAGCTGATTGTAATGGACACCATGAATTTCTGGATGGAAACCGCACTGTCTGAACTGGAAGAGGTGTTGCACGAAGTTGATGTGTTATTAATAAATGACGCAGAAGCAAGACAATTAAGCGGTCAGTATTCGCTGGTTAAGGCAGCAAGAACAATTTTAACGATGGGTCCCAAATTTTTAATTGTGAAAAAAGGAGAACACGGCGCATTGCTTTTTTATCATGACCAGGTTTTTGTTGCACCGGCTTTGCCGCTTGAAGAAGTATTTGATCCTACAGGGGCCGGAGACACATTCGCCGGAGGTTTCATTGGTCATCTTGCAAAAACAAAAGATATTTCTTTTGAGAATATGAAGACGGCCATTATTGTAGGCAGTGCGATGGCAAGTTTTTGTGTAGAGAAGTTTGGTCCCACACGATTGAAAGAAATTTCCAAAGAAGACATTGACAGGCGTCTGCGCCAGTTTCGGGAGCTAGTGAATTTTGATATTGAATTGGGATAAATAGAGTTTTAGCCTCTTATAGTATCGGTGATTTTTCCAGGCTTGTGATCTGATTTCTATGACAACATCCTTTGCACAGGCATTTATTTTTTTATTAGCGGGCATTATCATCATCATCGTGCTCACTGCAAAATATCATGTACATGCATTCTTTGCACTGATGATTGCCTGTTTTGTTACCGGCATTGGTGTGCAGCTTTCTCTGCCTGCTATCATCACTGCCACCAAAGATGGTTTTGGCAATGTAATGAAGTCGCTTGGGTTCATTATCGTGTTGGGAACCACACTTGGCGCACTGCTTGAGCGTACCGGAAGCACAAAAGTGATGGCCGGTTATATTTTGAAAAAGGTGGGAGAAAAAAATGCGTCTCTTGCCATTAGTCTTACGGGTTTTATAGTTGGCCTTCCTGTTTTTTGCGACTCCGGTTTTATTGTATTGAGCGGTTTAAATAAATCACTGGCAAAACGTACCCGCATTTCAATGGTGGTAATGAGTGTGTCGCTTGCATCAGGGTTGTATAGTGTGCATTGTTTAATTCCTCCACATCCCGGGGCTACTGCTGCCGCGACAGCCTTAGGGGTTGATTTCGGAAGACTACTTTCTTATGGAATTGTTATTGCTATTCCGGCTATGTTTGTCGGACATTGGTGGTCGTTATACATAGGTAAAAAAATAAAGCATGTTCATGTAGAAGAAGATGACATACCGGAAGATGCTTCTGAACATCCATCAGTTATCAAATCATTTTTGCCGGTGGTTGTTCCCATCATTTTAATCGCATTGCGTTCATTTCTTGTTTCATATACTCCGGTAAATTCATGGACTACCAATTTACTGGCATTTGGCGATCCTGTACTGGCACTGGCTATTGGCGTATTGCTCGCATTCAATACAAAGAGAAAATGGAAGAAAAAAGATATCAGCATAATGTTGCATGCTGCTGTGGAGAAAGCAGGGAACATCCTCATCATTACAGGAGCAGGGGGAGCTTTTGGGGCGGTACTGGTCGCAACTAAATTGGGTACAGGCTTCGGGCATTTGACAGTACTCAGGAGCATGGGTATTTTATTTCCATTTTTGATCACGTTTATATTAAAAACGGCACAAGGCTCATCTACCGTAGCCATTATCACTGCGGCGGCCATCGTACAACCGCTGCTTGCAACACTTGGATTGAGCAGTGAAAACGGTATGCTGCTTTGTGTACTGGCAATGGGTGCAGGTTCCATGATGATATCTCACGCCAATGATTCATATTTCTGGGTGATTGCAAAATTTTCCGGTTTGGAAATGAAAGCAATGTTGAAATCATATTCTGTCGCAACCATTTTAATGGGATTGACTACATTACTGGTAGTTTATATTTTATCATTGTTCTTACTGTAGTAATCATGCACATTCTTATTGCACCAAATGCTTTTAAAAATAGCCTTACCGCTACTGATGCTGCCGCTGCTATTAAAGAAGGATTGGAGCAAAGCGGTCTGAAATGCACACTTCATTGTTTTCCTGTTGCGGATGGAGGTGACGGTACTGCGGAATTATTGATTAGACATTGTAACGGTGAAATGATTTCGGCCCAAGTGCATGATCCTTTAGGCCGAAAAATAAATTCTTCATTTGGATTGATTGAGAACGGTAAAACAGCAGTGATTGAAATGGCAAATGCTTCAGGCTTGCGATTATTACAGCCAAATGAATTGGATCCTTCACACACTAATTCATATGGAACAGGCGAGCTGATTTTAAAAGCATTGGACAAAGGTGTTACGAAGATCATTCTATGTATCGGTGGAAGTGCAACGGTAGATGGAGGTGTTGGAATTTTGCAGGCATTGGGTTTTAGATTCTTAAATAAGAACAATGAAGAAATAAACAACATACCCGAATCTCTTATAGAATTAAACTCTATTGATTCTTCAAAAATTGATGAAAGAACAGATCATTGCAAAGTCATTGTGCTTTGCGATGTGGAAAATAGATTATTGGGTAAAGATGGGGCCGCATCGGTGTTTGGTCCGCAGAAAGGAGCAACTAAAGATGATGTAAAAAAACTGGAGGCGTCACTTACTGAATTCTGTGCTGTTGTTTTGAGGAAAACAGGAGAAGACATGGCTGAAATAAAACATGGTGGCGCTGCAGGTGGCATTGCAGCAGGATTGGGGGCATTGCTGAATGCTGAGTTGGTTAACGGAATTGATTATTTTCTTTCTTTTACAAATTTTGAAGAAGAATTAAAAAAAGCAGATTTGGTTATAACAGGCGAAGGAGGTATTGACGAGCAGACATTACAGGGTAAAGGACCTTTCGGTGTTGCTAAAAAAGCTAAAGAAAAAGGAATACCTGTGATCGGGTTGGCGGGAAAAGTTCCTTTAGAAACAAACAGTTTATTAGAACACTATTTTGATGCGATGTTATCAATTAATAATGAACCTGCGAAGCTTTCGGATGCTTTATTGAATACAGAAGCAAACCTGGTGAGGACAGCGGGAACTGTTGGCAATTTGTTATGTTTACAAGGAATGTCTAAATAATTTTTATGGACAATGTTTTAGGAAACCTTGTTTGGCTAATCTTTGGGGGGCTAATGGCGGCTTTTGGATATTTCCTGGGTGGTTTTGTTTTATGTTTGACCGTCGTTGGGATTCCGTGGGGGCTGCAATGTTTTAAACTGGCAGGTTTGGTATTATGGCCATTTGGCAAAAAAGTAATCAACGAAAATAATCCAGCGGGGTGCTTATCTATATTTTGCAACATTGTCTGGATCCTATGCGGAGGTTTATATACTGCCCTTGTTCATATTGTGATGGGAATAATTTTATGCCTGACAATTATCGGCATTCCCTGGGGCCGGCAACATTTTAAACTTATTGAAATTTCTTTGATGCCCTTTGGCAAAAAAGTGGTTTCTGCTTAAACTTTTATTTATGAACCGGAAGAGACCTGATGTTGATATTATATATAATGTGTTGCATTCGACAATGATTGCATATCCTGAATCTTCATTTATTCAGAGTTTGCTATTTCAATACCAGGAAAGAGGCGGTCTCAGTAAAAAGCAATTGGAAGGATTATATGGGAAAGCTCTGAAAGTAGAAACAATCCCGGCTAAATGGCTTGCTACTTTAGAAGCCGAAATATTAAAAAAGCCTACCCGCTTTAAATCAACGGTGCCACCTGTAAAACCACTTTATTCAAAAGATGAACAGGTTGAAAAAATGATTTCGGGCATACTGGAAAAATATCCGCAGCATAAACGTGTGGTTTTTTTTAAATCAAAGTATGATAACAATGAGCCTTTCTCTGCCGCCGAGCTGGCTGAACTGGAAAAATTTGGTAAGCTCCTTTTGAAAAAATCTTAGGCAACGGCTAACGGTTTTTATTGAATTGAATAAGAAATTTATGTTATCGCGATATTTGCGTACAAGTTTTAAATAAATAAGCTCTTAATAAAAAATTATATGGATCAGAAAACACGATTAGAGGAATTGCGAAAAGAAGCCTTTGAAAAACTTGAAGAATATGTAAAGGCTAAAGGCGAGCTCGAAAATGAACACAAAGAAAAGCTTGAAGAAGCCAGGAGTAATTGGGAAACAGCCTGGGATAAATTGCTCGAAGTGCTGATGGTTTTGGAAAGATTGGAGATATAGTGAGTAATTAAAAAACTTCTTCATGTCTTTTTGGGAAAAAAACTCCACAAAATTTTACGCTGGCATATAAAAAGACTTTGTTTTCCGCTTAAGCAATTAAATGGTCTGTAATTTGTTTACTCTAAATCGGTTTTTCATAGGATATTGGATTTTAACAGGGGGCCGATTTCTATCGGCCTTATTTTTTTCCTCTTGTCGATACTTCCGGAAAATAATCACTTCTTATTAAGACCTCAACCCAACAATTTTTATTTTCAATCGTCATACAATAAAGGAAAGAAATTGCAGTTTAAAAATGATTGAATGAAATTACTTACTGCTTTGGTTTGGGTTATTTTGTTTTCCAGCGTCTACGGTTTCGGTCAGTACCATTGGAAACTTAGTAAGGATAAAGATGGCATCAGGGTATTTCTTTCCGAAAACCCAAAATCAAAATTTAAAAGTGTAAAAGTTGAATGCACATTAGTGGGCACCTATGATAAGTTGATTTCAGTATTGACCGACATCGACCATTTGAAGGACTGGGTGTATAACACAAACCGGTCATACCTGATAAAGAAAATTTCGCCTTACGATATTTATTATTACACGGAAACATCTATTCCATGGCCAATGTCCAACAGGGATGCAGTGGTACACTTAAGAATAATGAAGGACAGTCTTCATCGATTTTTAAAGATCACTTCTAATAATGAGAACAGATTTGTTCCTAAAAAAGAGGATAATGTGCGAATCGTGTATTCTTATGTCAATTGGTATGTAACGATGCCTACCCCGAAAACAATAAGCATCGTTTATACGTTTGAAGCGGATCCTGGCGGAAGCCTTCCTTCTTGGTTGGTCAATTCCTTTGCTGACAAAGGACCTTACGAAAGTTTTAAGAAACTATCTGAGATACTCAGGAATAAATAATTTTCGCTTGTTTCAAAGTAAAGAATTAGCGACTAAATATTCTGCGATCTGCACAGCATTAGTTGCTGCACCTTTTCTTAAATTATCTGACACGATCCACATATTCAGTGTTCGCGGTTGTGTTTCATCTCTTCTTAATCTGCCCACAAATACTTCGTCTTTTTCATGAGCATCCATTGGCATAGGATATTTTTGAGTTGCGGGATCATCAACCAATAAAATGCCGGGGGCATTACATAAAATCTTTTTTATTTCATCCATCTCATATTCATTTTCAAACTCCACATTTACGCTTTCACTGTGTCCTCCCATTACAGGAATACGTACAGTAGTAGCCGTAACCCGAATGGAATCATCCCGCAATATTTTTTTGGTTTCATTTACCATTTTCATTTCTTCTTTTGTATATCCGTTTTCAAGGAATACATCTATTTGCGGAATGACATTCAAATCAATTGGATATTTGTAGACCATTTCGCCTTGTACACCTTTGCGTTCATTCATTAACTGATCCACGGCTTTCTTTCCTGTTCCGGTTACGCTTTGATAGGTACTGACAACAATCCTGGTAATCTTATATTTTTTATGCAATGGATTTAATGCTACCACCATTTGAATTGTTGAACAATTGGGATTGGCAATGATCTTATCTTGTTTTGTAAGTACATCCGCATTGATCTCGGGAACAACCAATTTTTTTGTTGGGTCCATTCTCCATGCGGATGAATTGTCCACGACAGTGATTCCGGCTTCGGCAAATTTTGGCGCCCATTCCAGCGAGGTACTGCCACCTGCAGAAAAAATAGCAACCGCAGGTTTCGCAGCTATACCATCGGACATGCTGACCACCTTGTACTTCTTTCCTTTAAATTCAATTTCTTTACCTACTGACTTTTCAGAAGCAACAGGAATGATTTCCGTTACCGGGAAATTTCTTTCCGCTAATACCTGTAACATTTTTGAGCCAACGAGTCCAGTGGCACCGACAACAGCAACTTTCATAAAAAACATTTTTTCCTCCCCTCCGGAATTTTTTTAATTGTTTTTAATCTTCATTGCTCCCCTTTAGGGGATGGGGGCAAAAAAACAGGCCTTCCATTTCGGGAAGGCCTGCAATCTTTTATGGTTACATACATAACGCTACAAACCTTCCGTTAGGAATGTTTCTTATTGCGCTTTGTATGTTTTGTTTTTTGCATAAAGTGACCGCCTGCCTACCGGCAGGCAGGCAAAAATAAAGGGGCAGAACATTCTTTCAAAATTTAATCGTATTTTTTTGTCTTAAAACCTTATCCCGATTAATGAAGATTGCCAAACTGATACTGCTGATTTTTCTTCTTCCTTTCCTTTGCTTTTCTCAAAACCGATATGACGTGGTAATTGATGAGGTGATGGCGGACCCAACTCCGCAGGTGGGCTTGCCCAACAATGAATGGATTGAGTTAAAGAATACGACTACTGCACCGATTGATCTGCAGGGATGGCGTCTCGGCGATGCTACCGGGCAAAGTGGAGTTTTTCCAAATTTTATTTTACAGCCAGATAGTTTTGTGATTGTTTGCACCGCCAGTGCGGTTGCAGCTATGTCTGCATTTGGAACAACTATTCCAGTGACCAGTTTTCCTTCATTAGACAACAGGGGCGATCATCTTTACCTGGCTGATGCAAACGGAAAAATTATTCATGCAGTATTTTATTCTGATGCGTGGTACCAGAACGCTTTAAAAAAAGAAGGTGGATGGACATTGGAGATGATTGATACAAAAAGCCCCTGCACAGGCAACAGTAACTGGATTGCAAGTAGTGACCCCAAAGGTGGGACGCCAGGAAGGAAAAATTCTGTTGATGCTGTAAATAACGATCAGTCTTCTCCTAAACTAAAATATGTATATGCAATTGATAGTTTAACTATCGTTGCGGTTTTTGATGAACCACTTGACAGTTCGAATGGAGCAACAGTGAATAACTACAGCATTGATGGAGGATTGTCATTTAATAATGCCACAACTCTTGCTCCGTTATTTGACAGGGTGGAATTAAAATTGAACACTTCTTTATCTCCAGGTACGATTTATAATCTGGCAGTAAATAATGTGACGGATTGCAATGGTAATTCAATCGGGGCCAACCAGGCAAAAGTTGGATTACCCTCCGAAGCATCGCCATCAGACATTGTGATCAATGAAATTTTATACAATCCCCGAAGTAATGCTTATGACTATGTTGAGTTTTATAACAGGAGTAATAAGATTTTTGATGCTTCAAAATTATTTGCTGCCAACAGGAACAGCAGTGGTGCGATAAGTTCTATCGAACAAATTTTTTCTTCTCCATTTTACATTTTTCCGGGTGATTATTTTGTAGTAACGGAAGATGCTGCCAATCTCGAATTCAATTACCTGGTAAAAAACCCTGACGCCGTGTTGGAATTGTCTTCCCTTCCATCATACCCCGATGACGCGGGTGACGTGATTCTATTAAACGGACAAGGTAATATAGTAGATGAAGTAAAGTATGATGACAGTTGGCAATTTAAATTGATTGATAATCCCGAAGGAGTTTCGCTTGAAAGAATAGATCCCGAAGGCCCTTCACAGGATGCTGCGAACTGGCATAGCGCCGCGTCCACAGCAGGCTACGGTACGCCTACTTATAAAAATTCTCAATACAAACAAACGCAAAATATTGCTGCAACTATCGCAGTTACACCAAAAATATTCAGCCCAGATAATGATGGCCATGACGATGTAACTTCTATTCAATACAAGACAAGTGAGCCGGGTTACGTAGCTAATATTACAATATACGATTCGCAGGGAAACCCAGTCCGATATCTTGTAAAGAACGGAATACTGGGGTTAACGGGTCAATGGAATTGGGACGGCCTTGATGAAAAAGGAAATCGATTGCCAATAGGAACTTATATCGTGTACACTGAAATTTTTAACCTGCAGGGAAAGAGTCAGCATTTTAAAAATGTTGTTGTCCTCGCAAGAAAATTAAATTGACAATTAGCGGCGATCTATCTTTTCTCCTTATAAGGAAAATGTCTTCCGAAGTTATCCGTGATATGCTCAATTACAACATTAGCCGGGCTATCCCAGTCAGAAGAACTTTTATAGTTGTCATCCCATAGAGCTACGTTATTGCTTACAACATCACAACTCGCATAAATGTCATTTGTTTTATTAGGTATGTATGGAATGGGGATTTTTGAACCAAGACCGGTTTTGTAAACGATTTCTCTGCCCACATTAATACCATACGATGCAGCGTCGCTCATATATCTCTGTTCCCGAATCCTCATTTTTACAACGGCATCTACACCCAGCATAGACGTGAGTTCTTTGTCATCCATTTTCCATACATCGTGGCAGGAAAGTCCATGCTCTTCCAGGATTTTTTGAGTCCTTGCAATGTCCTGTAAATTTATTCGCATAAAATACCTGTTCGAGTTGGCATATCTCAATATGCTATTGTAAAGTGCGTATTGAAAGTTTTTACTTTCTGTTTCTTCAATTTTAATGATATCTTCCGGCGCCAGGTTTCCAGGTTGTTTTCCGGAAAAAACCATTTCTGCCGGCAACACTGCTACGATTTTATGATTTACTGTTTGCTGATCAAAATAGGAAACGTAATTTTTATGACTGCAGGAGGAAGTCAAGATGAAAATAAATCCAATAATTGAGGGTAGATATTTTTTCATATTGTACGGTTTTGTAATACAACGTTAATAAGCTTTTGCTTAGTGTGCAAGCCCGTTAACTTTTTATACTGTTGGGGAAATGTAAAAAGCTATTCCGGGAGTATGGCTTTACGGAAGGTTCTATAATTCATAGCCGCCTTTATTTGCCCATATGAAAAATCATCACCTATTAATTTTTTAAGCTCTGAAGGGCTAAATGCCGGGTTTTCATCAATCGCTTTTGAAATCTTTTCCAGTTTTATTTTATCTACAAGGCTTAGTACATCGATTTCTCCCATTGCTACAAAACCTGCAAGATGCCCTTCAATCGTACTGAAAGCAAGATTTCTTTCTTTTGAAATTTCAGCAATGCTTTTTCCCTTTTTAAATAGCTCAAGACTGATCCTTTGCGTTTCTCCTTTTTCAGCTTTTCTTGTTGGTAACTTTTCTGTATTTATAATTAAAGGCTGCTTCAAATTTTCAGCCGCTTTCATTATATCTTCATTATTTGCAGATTCATGCATTTTTTGAGAAACGGTTATAATATTTTGCAATTGCAGTTTTTTACGTTCAAACAAATGCTTCAACTCATAAAGCTCTTTCAAATATTTTTTTGTCCTGCTTTTTATTTTTGTCATTTCAATATGATTGTTCAGTGATTCAAGAACAGTCGCATTCGTTTCCTTTATAAAATAATTTCCTGCGGCTGCAACTCTTTCGTGCACTTGTTTGTAATTATCTGTCAGGCAAGTTTCAAAAAGGCGTTCCAGTTGTTTTTTAAAATTTGAGGCTGTCGTGTTCAGTGCGTTTGTTTTTTCAATAATTTCTTTAGCCCAGATTTTATAACTATTTAAATCAGGCAGATTTTTATGTTCATATCCTTCGAGATGCTCCTGAAGAGCGTAGAGAATTTTTTCCCATTCAAAACTTTGAAGCATCAAATAATGAATGTATTGTTGCTGTTCCTTCTGCAGTGTTTGTTGCAATGCTTCTTCAGTCAGTTCATCGTTTACAAATTCAAGCACCCTTTTGTCAGTTTGGATACAATGAGAATAAATAGGTGATTTTAATACCAGCCCATTCAAGGATGTAAGACGACTTAGGGCTACATACACCTGGCCTGCCGCAAATGATTCGCCGGCATCAATAATAGCCTTATCAAAAGTAAGTCCCTGGCTTTTATGGATGGTTATTGCCCAGGCAAGCCGCACAGGATATTGTGTAAATATGCCAAGCTCTTCCTCTTCAATTCTGTCTTTTTCTTTATTGTAATGATAGCGGATATTTTTCCATGTTTCTTTTTGAAGTGTCAGGAATGTTTCTTCATTTGAAAATTTTACCAGTATTTCTTCCTGGTTGATCGAATGAATGAAACCGATCTTTCCGTTATAATATCGTTTGGATTCGCCGCTGTCATTTTTTATAAACATAATTTGGGCACCTTCTTTCAGTTGCAGTAATTCTTCTGCCGGGAAAGATCTGTCATTAAACTCGCCACTTATTTCAGCTTTGTATTGATGCAGTTCACCACGCAATTTTTTTAGCTCTGCTTTGTTTATCCCAAAGGCTTTGTCGTTGTGTGAAGTAAGCGTAATAAAATTTTCTTTTTCCGGTTTAATAAAATGAGGGTGATAATGCCTATGTAAATACTCGAGGTCAGTTTCGGTACAAGAATTGTTTCGAACATTATTTAAAATCCGAATGAATGTATCATCATTTTGTCTGTAAATTTTTTTCAACTCAATATATACAGGTGGTGCCTGCTGAATTACCTGTGCATCAAAAAAGAAAGGGCTGTTGGTAAAAATTCTTCAGCAGATTCCATTCATCATTCACCGTCACAGGAGTTAGTTGAAACAAATCGCCGATATATAAAACCTGTACGCCTCCAAAGGGGATCGACGATCGCCTGCGGATATACCTTAACACAGCGTCAATTGCATCTAAAAGATCAGCACGCACCATCGAAATTTCATCAATGATCAACAGGTCAAGTTCACGCAGAAGTTCTTTTTTCTCTGCACTCATCCGCATTTGTTTAAAAAGGGTATGATTGTTATAAATTTTACTATTGACATCTTCAGATATGCTGCGCTGTGAAGGCAAATAAATACCTGGTGGAATTTGGAATAAAGAGTGAATAGTGACTCCACCGGCGTTGATGGCAGCAACACCTGTAGGAGCTACCACAGCCGTTCTTTTAAAAGAATGTTCTTTAATGTATTTGAGAAAAGTGGTCTTTCCTGTACCTGCTTTTCCTGTAAGAAATAAATGTTTGCTGGTTTGATTAATAAAAGATGCGGCAGTTTGAAAAATAGTATTTGAGGCATCGAAAAGAAGCATAGAAAAGGTTTGAGGTCGTGAAAGGTAAAAAATTCCAAACTAATCCAGAGGTCGGTTCAAAAATTTTACAAGGGGTTGTAATGTTGAAAATGAATCAACTGTTTTTTTAAGGAGATCTTTTGAGGTAAGCGCTGCATCACTTAGATCTGTTAATACAAGCCAGCTTTTGAATTTTAAATATTCTGCAGCAGGATTATCTTTTTCAAATCCCTGCGGCACTTTCGACAATTGAATATCTTCTCCTGTATAAAGATCATCATAAATCGTTTTGAATTTTTTTGTGTTGATGATCTTTTTGAATTCATCAATACAATAATCGATTTCCTGTCGAACTTTTTTAAGTGCGTCTGGTTGAGGCATCCACAGTCCACCACCTAAAAAACTTTTACCTGGCTCCAGGTGAAAATAGTATCCTGCAAGTCCTGATTTCTTCCCGCCTTTACTCATGCTGGCTCCAAAATTTGTTTTGTACGGTGATTTGTCTTTTGAAAAACGAACGTCACGATTAATCCGAAACATACATTTTTTTGCGGTAAGTTCTTTGAGATCTCGATCGTTTTTACTTTGTTTATCTAAGACTGATTGAATAAAATTTTCAAAATCAATTTTTGCAGCCTCGTATTCCTTTCTATGGGCATCGAACCAGGCTTTATTATTATTCTTTTTTAAATTTTTCAAAAACTTGAGAGTGGATGATTGTAGCATGATGATCAAAATTGTTAAATAAAGTTATGCAGTACAAGTGTGCGACGCCTGCCTACCGGCAGGCAAGCAACAGAAATTGATAATCGATTTGTTGATGGGCACAAAATAAAACTTACAAGAGCTAAAAAAAGTTCTAAGAAAGCATTTTTAAAAATTCTTTTTCAGAAATTATTTTAACTGTATTTATTTTTTTTGCTTTTTCCAATTTGCTTCCGGCATCTTCGCCCACAACCAGGTAATTTAATTTGCTGCTGACGCCACTAAGAATTTTTCCGCCATTCTTTTCCACCATTTCTTCAGCGTCGCCGCGTTTTAGCGTAGGCATGGTACCTGTAAATAAAAAAGTAAGTCCTTGCAGGTTGCCGCCGGATGCATGATGTTTTTTTTCGTTCTTAAATTGAACGCCTAATTGCTCCAGTTGATGAAGCATGGAAATGTTATCCTTGTTTTGGAAAAACAGGTGGATGCTGCCGGCAACTTTCGGCCCGACATCTTCAAGACTTTGCAAATCTTCCAGAGAAAAATTGCAGAAATCGAACAAATAATTTACACTGTGTGCAAGAGTTTTTGCAGTGGTTTCACCAATATACCGAATGCCAAGAGCATAAATAAGACGATGAAGTGGTTGAGTTTTGGAATTATTAATCGCGGACCGGAGATTATCAATTGATTTTGTACCAAAACCTTCAAGTGTCGCGATCTTATCAAAATCAAGTTTGTAAATGCCGGGAATATCTTTGAGCAATCCCAGCTCGTAAAATTTTCTGACATTAGCTTCACCGAATCCACGGATATCCATGGCGTCTTTACTTGCAAAATGGATCATTCGTTCAACTACTTGTGCAGGGCACTCAATATTAATACATCTCCATGCGGCCTCACCTTCTTCCTTAAATAATTTACTGCCGCAGACAGGACAGTTTTTTGGAAAATGAATTTTCTTTTCATTCCCTGTTCTTACATCCGTCAACGGTTTTACGATGTATGGGATCACATCTCCGGCTCTTTCTACAAGTACGGAATCCCCGATCATCAGATCTTTTTCACGAATCACGTCTTCATTGAAAAGAGAAATCGACCCTACTGTCACTCCACCAATCGGAACAGGTTGAATTTTGGCAACAGGTGTGATCGACCCGGTTCTTCCGACCTGGAATTCTACATTTAATAATTTACTTGTCGCTTGCCTTGCTTTGAATTTATAAGCAATAGCCCAGCGGGGATGATGAGTCGTCATCCCCATTTTATCCTGCAGGTCAATATCATTTACTTTGATCACCATTCCGTCAATTTCATAAGGCAATCCATCCCGCTGCAATTCAAATTCATTACAATGAAGAATGACGGCCTCAATTCCTTTCAGCACTTTCTTTTCTTTCTGGGGGCTTCTGAATCCAAGATCCCACAGCATTTCAAGGCTGCCTGAATGTGTTTGTAATTCTTTAGGAAGTTGTTTGCCGGGCATCAAAGAATAGTCACTCATATTATATACGAATGCTTCAAGATTTCTTTTCCTGACTTCTGCCGGGTCCTTGATCCGTAGTGTACCCGAAGCGGCATTGCGGGGATTAGCAAGCGGAGCCAGTCCCTGCTCCATCAATTGTTCGTTATATTTTTTAAAATTGTTTTTATTGATGAGCACTTCTCCTCTTATTTCAATTTGTTCAATATTATATTTTGAAAATTTTGCAGAAAGGGGAATGGAGCGAATTTGTTTAATATTAATCGTGATATCATCACCTTGTACTCCGTCTCCTCTTGTAGCACCGCGGGCTAAAAAGTCATTTTCATATATAAGCGAGATGCTGGCGCCGTCAAATTTTGGCTCAACACAATATTCAATTTTATCCATGCCCGTCAATTCCCTTGCCCGCCTGTCAAAATCAACAAGGTCTTCACTGTTGTAAGAATTATCCAGTGAGAGCATGGGAACCAAATGCTGCACTGTCGGAAAATCTTTAGTTAGTCCTTTAGCTACACGTTGGGTTGGTGAGTCAGCGGAAATGAGCGAAGGATTTTCTTTTTCAATTTTTTCAAGTGCTTTGAAAAGCCGGTCATATTCAAAATCGGAAAGCAGGGGATCATTTAATATATAATAACGGTATTCGTGAAAGCGCAAAACATCCCGGAGGGTTTCAATTTTTTTTTCAGAAATTCCTTTATCAACTTCTTTTAAAAAGAGATCGGTGGATTTCTGAAGTTTTTTTGATTCGTCTTTTGAATACATAGAAATATCTGTTCAGCCAATATAATTTATAAATATAAAATGTGGGCTGGAAAAAAATATTGACACATGGGTCTTATTTCTCAATAATAAAACCATCATCAAAAAATTATTTTTTTTTGTGTGTATTGGACATATTACCTACATTTATATAGTCTAAAGAAAAACTAACGATTATGCTTGTAAAACAACTGCTCCGCAGTGTTGGTTTATCCATACTGCTGTTCGTCTTCACTCAATCTCTTTTAGCCCAGGGAAAAACAGTAACCGGTAAAGTAACCGATAGTCAGGATGGAAGCCCTCTTGCGGGTGTTTCTATTATTGCAAAAGGTACTGGTACCGGTACGCAAACTAAAGCTGATGGAAGTTTTAGTTTAGCTGTTCCTGAAGGGAGTAATACCCTGCAAGTGTCGTCCGTGGGATATACTTCGCAGGATGTAGATATTACGGGAAAAACTTCCGTAGACATTTCATTAGTTTCAACCGGCACTAACTTAAATGAGGTAGTGGTAATTGGGTATGGTACTGCAAGAAGAAAGGATGTAACGGGTTCCATTTCAACCGTGCAGGCGAAAGATTTTAATAAAGGTGTCGTGATGTCTCCCGACCAGTTATTACAAAACAAGGTACCAGGTTTGGAAATCACACAGAATAGTGGTCAACCAGGCGCTGCGACTACTGTAAAGATCAGGGGAAACAATTCAATTCGCGGTGGAAACAATCCCATATATGTAGTTGATGGAGTTATTTTGGATGGGAGATCCGCGAGGCCAGGCATTAGTTTAGGTGGTTTTGGCCCGTCGCCGGATGCTAATCCACTATTATATATTAATCCGAACGATATTGCATCTATTGATGTCCTTAAGGATGCTTCTGCTTCGGCTATCTACGGATCAAGAGGAGCTAATGGAGTGATTGTAATAACCACTAAGAAAGGTTCATCAGGACCAACCAAGCTTGAGTTTGCTACAAACTTTGGTGTTTTTGCAGGCTTTATGAAAAAGTATGAGGTATTAGATGCCGGTGAATATAAATCAGCGCTTCAAAAATATAATGTACCCAATGCTTCTACGCTAGATGGCGGCAAGAATGTTGATGCACAGAAAGAGATTACTCAAAATAAACTATCACAGAGTTATTCGGTAGCATTTAGCGGCGGAAACGAAACTGGCAAATTCAGAGCATCTTTTCTTGGAGCAAGGGACCAGGGATTCATTAAAAGCACCTCGCTAGACAGGTATCTTGGAAACTTAGGAGGCCAGTATAAATTTTTAGACAGAAAATTAACCATCGATTTTGATCTGATAGCCGGTCATACAACAGAGAATATTGGCGCTATAGTTAACCAGGTTGGTTCGCAGGGCGACCTTATTAGCTCTGTTCTGCAATGGAATCCAACGCAACCATTCACAGACCCCTCCACTGGTCTTTATGTTTTTCCTGCTAATGGTTCAGGCAACCCTTTAGCATTAGCTGCAGGAGTTTCTGACGTCGCAAATGTTAATACATACCTGGCTAATATATCCGCTGCATATAAAATTGTGACCGGATTGGAGTATAAATTCTTATATGCGGTTAATCACAGTACAGGTTATAGAAATACGAATGAATATGGATGGTTACAAGGTTATTCCGGTCTATCAGGATTGGGGATCGGCGCTATTTCGAACGCTGTATTAACATCTCAGACATTCACCCATACTTTGAATTACACAGGTGATATTACAAGTAACCTGAGCATCAATGCAACTGCCGGTTTTGAATATTGGAAATCCAATTATTCAAACAATAGTTTTTCTGCTTCGGGTTTTAACACGAATCTGACCCAGGACAATTTCATAAATATTCCTTACACTGCCATTCTGCAAGATGGAAGTACGCAGAATTTACCAGGCACCTATGTTGACCCAACAACTGAGCTTCAGTCCTATTTTGTAAGAGCCATTCTGAACTATTCAGACAAATATTTTTTGACAGGCACTTTCAGAGCGGATGGTTCCAGCAAGTTCGGTGCAAATAACAGATATGGTTATTTCCCTTCTATCGCCGGTAAATGGCTGATCAGTAATGAGGATTTCATGAAAAACAGCAACGTATTTTCTTCATTGGCGCTTAGAGCATCCTGGGGTAAAACAGGTAACCAGGAGTTTCCTTCGGGCGCCTCACAGGAACAATTTGGTTTTGGATCTTATAACAATGCCAGTCAAAGCAACGTAGCCAACCCGGATTTAAAATGGGAAACGACATCCTCTTATGATTTGGGATTGGATTATTCTATTTTGAACGGAAGAATATATGGTGCATTTGATTATTATAATAAAAACACCACTGATATTTTATTCCAAAGTGTAGCTATTCAGCCGGCACCCGCTTCTACCTACTGGATCAATATTCCGGGTCATTTAAAAAATACAGGGTGGGAATTTGCGGTTGGTGCAACTGTTATCCAAAAAACAGATCTTAGTTTGGATGTCAGCTTTAACATTGCAAACAATAAGAACAAGCTGACTGATTTTTATGCACCGGGAACAAAAACTCCTCTTGTAATCCTGACAGGTACTGTTGACGGACAGGGTGTATCAGGTACTTTATCACAGATCATCACTAACAATCAGCCTGCCAATGAGTTTTATCTTAAACCGTTCAAAGGTTTTGATGCAAACGGCAACCAGATAATCGGAGACGCTTCTGAAATTGAGTTTGCCGGCGATCCTAACCCTCATACTCTTTATGGAGCCAGCGTTGATTTGGTGTACAAAAAACTAACGATAAACATAAATGGCGGCGGTGCAGGTGGCTATCTTATTTTCAATAATACCCGGACAAGTGTCACCAATATTTCTGGAATATTACAAGGAAGAAACATAGACAAGGCCGCATATAATTCTGATGAAGGAGCAAGCAGCGGTGTGGGAACGTCTACCAGGTTTTTGGAAAGCGGAAACTATTTCAAGCTGCGCAACGTTTATGTTGCCTATAATCTTGGAAATGTTGGTAAATATGTAAAAGGTCTGAATGTATTCGTGAGTGGAACTAATTTATTCGTGATTACTAAGTTTACGGGATTTGATCCGGAAGTAAATATTGATAAAAATAGCAGTGGGTACCCATCGAGGTCAATCGAATATATCCCTTACCCAACTCCGAGAATAATTTCATTTGGTTTGAATTTTTCCTTGTAAAAAATAACTTAATCTAAAAAATAAAATTTTATGGTTTCATATAAAAACTTAAAAATAGTTGCAGGGTTACTAACCATAACTATTCTAAGTTGTACCAAATTGCATGAAGGATTGAGAAGTACGCTGACCAGTGATCAAACATCCTCTGCGCTGGGCGCACAGGGTACGCAATTATTATTGCAGGCTGCTTATACTGACATTGGAACTCCATTTTGTGGTGACCAGGGGCAAGTGTTTAGTTTAGAAGAAAATTCTTCGGATATTTCATTAGTACCAACGAGAGGTGGAGACTGGGATGATAATGGCACCTGGCGTATAGTGCATAACCACACATTTAATTCAGGTGACGGAAACATGTTAAATGCATTTAATAATTTAAACAAGCTCAATTTTGATGCAACTAATGTTCTTGCATTTAGTCCTACAACTCCCCAGGCTGCCCAGGCAAGATTTCTAAGAGCTCTTGCATTGTATACTATACTGGACCTCTGGGGTCAGTATCCATATAGAGAGCCAGGTGATAACCTGTTAAATGCACCAACGGTTAAATCAGGTGCTGACGGTATACAGTTTATTATTGATGAATTGACAGCTATTATGCCTGATTTACCTGCGGGGGGGCATGCCAACATGGGTGTGGCTAACGCAGATGCATGCAGAGCGTTATTGATGAAATGTTATTTAAACAGGGGAGCTTTTGTAAACAGGGCTTCTCCTACGTTTGATGATGCAGATATGCAACAGGTAGTTACTTTGGGAAATGCAATAATCAATAGCGGCAATTATTCTTACATGTCCGAGTATTTTGATAATTTCAGTGTTACAAACAGCAACTCTACTGAAGGCATCTTTGCATATCCTAATCATACAGGGGTTTCAGCAGGTAACAGCACAATTAGGACCCGCTGGTTTATGACACTCCATTATAATCAATACACTCCTGACAATCCTAACGCTGGTTGGAATGGGTTCTCCACCGTCGCTGATTTTTATAATTCTTTTGGAGTTAATGCGCCCCTTCCTAAGGGTGCTGCCAATTGGGCCACGATTGGCGCCCTCAATAACCCGGACACGGCTGTGGATCAAAGACTCGGCGGAAGATTTTATCCTGGCGTTACAGATAAAAGCGGTCAGAGACCTGGTTTGATGATCGGTCAGCAATATAATGAAGACAGTGTAGCATTAAAAGATAGAAAAGGAAATCCATTGAAATTCGATCCCAATATTTCTGCGAATATGATCGAAACTGGCCCTAATTTGGAAGTTACTGGTATACGGGTTGAAAAATACCCCCCTGATTTCAGTAATAATAAGGCGTCTTATGATGGTCCTTCGGGTAACTGGTTCATGATCTTCAGATATCCTGACGTAGTATTGATGGTAGCTGAAGCAGAAACAAGATTAGCACACTCAAATGATTTAACACCTGAGGCGCTCACGTTAGTGAACGATTTGAGAACTGCGAGAGATGCCGCTCCTGTTGCATCTATGACTTTAGTGAATAATAATGATTTGAATGACACAAAAACTTTATTGGCGGAAAGAGGCAGAGAACTTTATTGGGAAAGTCAAAGAAGAACAGATTTAATACGCTTCGGTATGTTCCTGAAACCATGGGCGTATAAACCCACTGATGATCCGAAATATTTGTTGTACCCGATACCTGACCAGGCACTGGCAGCCAATCCAAATCTAACTCAGAATTCCGGCTACTAAAAATAGTTGTTAACAATACATTGCGAAAGGTCATTGTGAAAAATGACCTTTCTTTTTTTAAATTGCTTCCAGTTAATAATTAATGATGATGCGTTTAGTGATTACTGCTTTTGTGATTATTATTCTTTTCTTCTCTTGTAAAAACCAAAAACAAAAGAACAGTTTGTTTCAGCTTGTTGAGGATTCAGGAATAAATTTTCAGAATAAAGTTGAAGATGACAGTTTGGAAAATATTTTTCTTTTCAGGAATTTCTATAACGGCGGAGGGGTGGCTATAGGTGATATCAATAATGATGGTTTGGCGGATATTTTTCTAACTTCTAACGCCGGAGCAAATAAATTATATCTCAATAAAGGCAACTTTAAGTTTGAAGATATCAGCGATGAAGCTGGTATTATAAAAGATAACAAGTGGAACACGGGTGTCACATTTGCTGATGTGAATGGAGACGGATGGCTGGACATATATGTATGTTCGTCGGGGCACATGAGAAACGGGAACAGAAAGAATAAACTCTACATTAATAACCATGATCTTACTTTCACCGAATCTGCGGCTAAATATGGTTTGGATATTTCAGCATACACTACACAGGTTTCTTTTTTTGATTACGATATGGATGGTGATCTTGATTGCTTCATGATCAATAATAGTCCGGTGCCTGTAAATCAGCTCCAATATTCAAACAGGCGTGATCTGCCTGAAAAAGAATGGCCCGTTGCCAATCTTTTAAAGGGTGGCGGTGATCATTTATTTAGAAATGACAACGGCCATTTTACTGAGGTAACGAAACAGGCTGGCATCCATGGTACGCTTATCAGTTTTGGTTTGGGCGTTTCCGTCGGCGATATTAATGGCGACAGCTATCCTGATGTATTCGTTTCAAATGATTCTTACGAAAGAGATTATTTATATATCAACCAGAGAAATGGAACATTTAAAGATGAGTTAGAAAATTGCATGCAACATACAAGCTTTTCTTCAATGGGTGCAGATATAGCAGATATAAATAATGATGGTTATCCTGATCTGTTTACCACAGATATGTTGCCATTAAACGACTATCGCTTGAAAACAACCGGTTCTTTTGATAATATCGAATTGTTCAATGCCAAATTAAACGCTGGTTTTTATTATCAATATACTCAAAATTGCCTGCAATTAAATAATAAGGATGGAATGTTTACGGATATTGCCAACTATAGCGGAGTGTGTGCAACAGACTGGAGCTGGGGGTCATTAATGTTTGATATGGATAATGATGGATGGAATGATATTTATGTTTGCAATGGTGTAAACCGGGATGTTACCAACCTGGATTTCATGAATTTTTTCGCAGATGAAACTTACCACAAAATGGTTTTAACCGGAAAGAAAAGAGAAGTAGATCAATTATTAAAGCAAATTCCAAGAACCCCAATTCTCAATAAAGCTTATAAAAATGACGGCAACTTAAAATTTACAGATATAGGAACTGAATGGGGCTTTACACAACCTAGTTTTTCCAATGGAGCGGCTTACGGTGATCTTGATAATGATGGTGATCTTGATTTGGTTGTAAACAATGAAAACCAATCTGCCTTTATTTATAAAAACAATTCCCGGGAGCTTAACCATAATAATTATATCGGTGTAATGCTCAAAGGAAAAGGCCAAAATACTTTCGCTATCGGGAGCAAAGTAAAATTGTATGCCGGTGGAGAAATATTTACAAAAGAAATGGTTCCCAGTCGTGGCTTCCAGTCTTCAGTAGACTATAAAATGATCATTGGCCTGGGAAAAATACCGCAAATAGATTCTATGGTTATTATATGGCCTGACAGGTCATATTCAAAATTTGAAAAACCTGCCATTAATCAAACACATATTATTCAACAACCGGCAGAGGGAAATGTTATGCCGTTGCCGGCCAAAGAAAACGTACAGACATTTTTTTCACAACTAAAAAGCAACTTTGATAAACACCAGGAAAATGATGTGGTAGATTTTTACAATGAAAGAAATATTCCAAGGATGCTCTCACGCGAAGGACCAAAGGCTGCTGTGGGAGATGTAAATGGTGATGGATTGGAAGATGTTTTTATCGGTGGCACTCCCAATCATCCCGGTCAATTGTATTTGCAGAAAGCTGATGGGAGTTTTTCGAAAAAGGAAGAAAAATCGGTTGAACAATTTAACGATTTTGAAGATGTAGCTGTTTTGTTGTTCGATTGTGATCATGATGGTGATTTGGATCTGTTGATTTGTCCCGGGGGAAACAATGCGTCTCCAAACAGTAGGGAGCTTCAACTGCGTTTATTTAAGAATGATGGTAAAGGAAATTTTTCAATTGATGTTAATTCATTTCCCAATACAGGGATGAATATCGCTGTTGCGATTGCTAATGACTTTAATAGCGACGGATATCCTGATTTGTTTATCGGGGCAAGAAGTTTTCCCGGCGTTTATGGCGCGGATCCTGAAAGTTTTCTTTTTGTAAACGACGGGAACGGGCATTTCACTGATGTTGCTAAAACGAATAATCCCGGTATAGCTCATATCGGAATGGTGTGCGATGCAGAGTGGGCCGATGTTACAGGCGATTCGCAAAAGGATCTAGTTATTGCGGGTGAATGGATGACGCCCAGAATTTTCACTTACAATAAAAGCAAAAATAAATTTGATGAATTGCAAAATACAGGACTTCAAAATATGTATGGCTGGTGGCAAACTGTTTCGGTTGCAGATGTAAATGGTGATGGCAAAGAAGACTTGTTGTTGGGAAATATCGGTGAAAACTTTTATTTGCATCCCGACAGTACAAAGCCGGTTAAACTCTGGATAAATGATTTTGATCAGAATAATAGTGTCAAAAAAATTATGACATATACTATCGATGGAAAAGATATGCCTGTTTTTCTTAAAAAAGATATGGAAGATCAAATGCCTGCGATCAAAAAAGATAATTTGAAAAACGGGGAATATGCTACTAAATCCATCCAGGAATTATTTCCTGCAGAGGTGATGAAAAAAAGTACGGTAAAGCAGTTTAATTGTCCCGGCTCATGTGTAGCGATAAATAATGGAAACGGAAGCTTTACTGTTCATCAACTTCCTGTCATGTGCCAGCTTTCCTGCATCAACAAATTTAATTGCATGGATTTGAATGATGATGGCTACATTGATCTTGTGGTAGGAGGAAATCAGTTTGGCTTTCTTCCGCAATTTGAAAGACTGGATGCTAACTTAGGAGATGTACTGATAAATAACGGTAAGGGAGAATTTGTTTGTCAGAACGCTGCAAAAACAGGGTTGAAGTTGAGAGGTGAGATAAGAGACATTGCAGAAATAAAAACGGAAAAAGGAAAATGTTTACTGTTTCTTCAAAATAATGAATATCCTTTGTTGTACGAAGTAAATAAAACCACTAACAAGAATTAAATCTACATCCGGGCTTAAGTGAGATATTTTGTATGTTTTATATCATTTGTATTTATTCTTTTCTTTTCCTCCTGTAAAAACAAGGTTGCCCAAAAGACATTATTCACATTGATGGACAGCACGGGTATAGATTTTAATAATGTTGTGCATGATACAAAAGAATTGAACATTTTAAATTACCGCAATTTTTATAATGGCGGGGGTGTGGCTATTGGTGATATTAATAATGATGGCTTAGCTGATGTTTTTTTTACTGCTAACCAGGGAAGCAATAAACTATACCTAAATAAAGGCAACTTTAAGTTCGAAGATGTTTCCGATAAAGCAGGCTTTAAGAATAAAAAGCAATGGAGTACCGGTGTAGTAATGGCTGATATTAATAATGATGGATGGCTGGATATTTTTGTTTGCAATACCGGAAGCACGACCGATTCATCACTTCGTAAAAACCAGTTATTCATCAACAACCACGACCTTACATTTACCGAGTCTGCTGCAGAATACGGATTAGATAACACTGGCTATACCACGCAGGTTTCTTTTTTTGATTATGATATGGATGGTGATCTTGATTGTTTCATTATTAATAACAGTCCTATTTCACCCATCAGTTTGAATTATGCCAATCAACGTGATTTGCCGGATGCAGATTGGCCTGTAGCTCCTGAATGGAAAGGAGGCGGTGATCATTTGTTCAGAAATGATAACGGTCATTTTACCGATGTTACAAAGCAGGCCGGTATTCACGGAAGTCTTATCAGTTTTGGATTAGGTGTAACCGTCGGCGACGTGAATGATGATGGTTGGCCCGATGTATATGTAAGCAATGACTATTTTGAAAGAGATTATTTATACATTAATCAAAAGAATGGAACGTTTAAAGATGACCTGGAAGATTGTATGCAGCACACAAGCCTTGCTTCGATGGGGGCCGATTTTGGAGATATAAATAATGATGGTTATACAGATATTTTTACTACCGATATGCTACCGGGAAATGACTACCGTATGAAAACTACATTAACATTTGAGGATATTAATGTGTACAGGATTAAACAGAAGAACGGTTTCTATCACCAGTATTTTCAAAATACTTTACAACTAAATAAAAAGAATGGTGAGTTTGCAGATGTCTCTAATTACTCAGGTGTGTCTGCTACAGATTGGAGCTGGGGCGGTTTAATGTTTGATGCGAACAATGATGGCCTTTTAGACCTGTATGTTTGTAATGGAATTTACCACGATCTTATCAACCAGGATTTCCTTGATTATTCGGCAAGTGATATCATGCAAAATATGATCAAGACGGGAAAGAAGGAAGACATGAAGGTGATCGTTGACAAAATGCCTTCTATTAAAGTGCTCAATAAGGTCTATCAAAATACAGGTAATCTCAGTTTCCAGGATATCGGAACTCAGTGGGGGTTTACACAACCGAGTTTTTCAAATGGTGCGGCCTATGGCGATCTTGATAATGACGGAGATCTTGACCTTGTCGTGAATAACGTAAATCAACCGGCATTTATTTATAAAAACAATTCGAGAGAGTAAAATCATAATAACTATATAGGCTTTCATTACAAGGAGAAGAAAAAAACCGATTTGCAATTGGCAGCAAGATCAGATTATACGAAAACGGACAGGCGATCAGTCGTGAAATTATTCCCAGTCGTGGCTTTCAGTCGTCAATGGATTATAAAATAGTTATTGGATTGGGGAATGCCAGCAGCATTGATTCGATGATCATCCAGTGGCCCGATCTTACTTATTCAAAATATTTTCATCCGGGTATTAACAAAGTATATAAGATCAAAGAAGCAAATGAAAAAAAATATTCTCTTCAGCCTTCAACAGATTCGGTGAAAACTAAGGCCGTATTTACTGAGATAAAAAATAATTTCGAAAAGCATACAGAAGATGATTACGTTGACTTTTATTATGAAAGAAATATTCCAAAAATGCTTTCAAGAGAAGGCCCAAAAGCTACAGTCGGCGATGTGAATGGAGACGGCCTGGAAGACATTTATATAGGCGGTACTGTTGGTCATCCGGGACAACTGTATATACAAAAAGCAGATGGAAGTTTTGTGAAGAAAGTAGAAAAAGCTTTTGATCAGTTCGTGGACTTTGAGGATGTAGCTGTTTTATTTTTTGATTGTGATAAAGATGGAGATCTTGATTTGCTCGTTTGCCCCGGCGGTAATGATGTACCTGCAGAGAGCCGGCAAATGCAATTCAGACTGTTTAAAAACGATGGCAAAGGAAATTTTTCGTTAGATGCAGAAGCATTTCCACGTAATGATGCAAACATCAGTGTAGCGATCGCATACGATTTTGATCATGACGGTGATCTCGATTTGTTTATCGGCGGAAGAAGTGTTCCGCAAGACTATGGAATGAATCCGCCCAGCTATTTATTTTTAAACGATGGGAACGGTCACTTTACCGATATAGCGAAAACTAAAAATCCTGATATTGCAAGAATTGGAATGGTAACAGGCGCGGCATGGGCTGACCTAACGGGCGATTCAGAAAAAGAACTGATTGTTACAGGCGAATGGATGACACCAAGAGTATTTAGTTATAATAAGAACGAAGGGAAATTTGATGAACTAAAAGATACGGGATTACAAAACCTTTATGGGTGGTGGCAAACTGTTTCGGTTGCAGATGTAAATGGTGATGGAAAAGAAGATTTGTTGTTGGGAAATATCGGTGAGAACTTTTATCTGCGGCCAGATTCGGCTCACCCTGTGAAATTATATATCGGTGATTTTGATAACAATGGTGTGAACGATAAAATACTTACTTATACTGTTGACAACAAAGACAAACCTGTTTTTTTGAAACATGATTTGGAAGATGCGATGCCTTTTCTTAAGAAGGATAATCTTCGACATGCTGAGTATGCAAAAAAATCGGTGCAGGAACTGATTCCACCTGATGCATTAAGTAAAGCATTGGTAAAACAATTCAATTACTCAGCGTCATGTGTGGCGGTCAACCGGGGCAATGGTAAATTTGCAATCAGTAAATTTCCTGACAGGCTTCAGCTTTCATCTGTGAATGTCATTCATTGTATGGACATGAATAATGATGGCCATACGGATGTGGTTTCCGGGGGTAATCAATTTGATTTTATTCCTCAATTGGAAAGACTGGATGCAAGCAGCGGTGATATATTGATCAACGATGGTAAAGGAAATTTCAGTTGGATGGAACCAGCGCAAACGGGATTAAATCTACGGGGAGAATTAAGAGATATTGCCGAAATTACCAGGCGCAATAAAAAATATTTACTGTTTTTGCAGAATAATGAATATCCGCTTTTATTTCGCTTAAATGATCATTCTAAAGCAAAAAACCAATGATGAGTGAAGTTTGATGAAACGTAGAGAGGATACATATTATTATAAAGTGAGAAAACTATTTCGAACAACGATTTTTATTCTATTGGTTTCATCATTGTATAACTGTGGTGGACGTAAAAAAATTGATCACCCGCTTTTTGAAGTGTTGGACGATAGTCAAACGGGACTCGAGTTTGCCAATAAACTAACTCCTACTCAGCAATTCAACATGTTTACGTACATGTATTTTTATAACGGTGCCGGAGTAGGGGCTGGTGATTTTAATAATGACGGGTTAGTTGATCTCTTCTTTGCCTCCAACCAACAACAAAATAAGTTGTATCTGAATAAAGGGGATTTGAAATTTAAAGATGTAACGACAGAAGCTAAAATTCCTGAAGATGGCGGATGGTCGACCGGCGTCTCGGTGGTTGATATTAACAATGATGGATTACTGGATATTTATATTTGCCGCGTCGGTAAATATGAAATATTGAATAGTAAAAATCAACTGCTGGTTTGTAAAGGCATTGATAAGAATGGAGTTCCGTTTTATGAAGATGAAGCGGCAAAATATGGTCTTGATTTTTCAGGCTTTAGTACACAGGCTCTTTTTTTTGATTATGACATGGATGGTGATCTTGACATGTTTCTATTAAATCATTCTGTTCATCAGAGTGGAAATTTTGGTCCGAGGAAAAATTTCCTGGGTACTTATAGTCTTCTCTCAGGTGATCGAATCTTTCGGAATGATAATGGACATTTTACTGATGTAACCAGGCAAACCGGAATAAACAGCTCGGCGATAAGTTATGGCCTCGGAGTTGTGGCCGCTGACATTAATTTGGATGGATGGCCTGATCTGTATGTTGGTAATGATTTTCACGAAAATGATTATTTATACATCAATCAAAAAAACGGGACTTTTTCAGAAGAGAATAGTCAACGGCTGATGCATACGAGCAAATATTCGATGGGCGTTGATGTCGCCGATGTAAACAACGATGGCTATCCCGAAATTATTTCTATAGATATGCTGCCCTCTGACCCATATATATTAAAAAGATCTTTGGGGGATGATGAATATGATGTTTTTCAACAAAAAATAGCTGCAGGTTATAATTACCAGTATTCAAGAAACAATTTCCAGTTCAACAGGAGGAACGGATATTTTAGTGAAATAGGATTGTACTCAGGTATCTATGCTACTGATTGGAGCTGGGCGCCTCTATGGATGGATTTTGATAACGATGGATTGAAAGATTTGTTTATTGCGAATGGAATTCCCAAGCGACTAAATGATATGGATTATATTAATTTTATTTCCAATGATGAGATACAGAAAAAGCTTCTGGAAAATAAGCTTGATGAAAAAGATATGGCATTGGTCGACAAGTTTCCCCAGATCAAAATTCAAAATAAATTTTTCAGGAATGATGGGTAAGATGATGTTCCAGGATCTGGGCGACAGCATCGATAACAATAAATCTACTTATTCAAATGGAGCCGTATATGCGGATTTTGATAATGATGGTGACCTGGATATAGTGGTAAATAACATTGACGATCCTGTATTGTTATATGAAAACAAGAGCAACGATAAAAAGAATAAGCCTTTTGCCGAGATTAAATTAAAGGGACCGGAAAAAAACATTAATGCTATAGGTTCTAAAATTGTTTTGTTTGCCAATCATGGTATTCGCACTTATGAGAATTATCCTGTAAGAGGATTTCAATCAAGTATGCAAGAGCCTCTACATATCGGATTGGATAATACAAAGATTGACTCAGCTTTTCTCGTATGGCCTGACAATTCCTATCAGCCCGTTCGATTTGACAGTTCTTATGTGACATTTACCTATGCAAAAGGGCTTCCGCAATTTGATTATAAAAAAATCACTTCTTTCCATTATAGTGATACAAAACCCGTGGTAAATATTACCTCATCGGTAAATCTCAATTATAAACACGTCGAAGATCCTTTTGTTGAATTTAATCGCGAACCCCTTATGCCACATATGGTATCAACGGAAGGTCCGGCACTCGCTGTGGCCGATATTAATCATGATGGTTTGCAGGATGTATTTATCGGGGCTTCCAAAACTTTTCACAATGCTATTTTTTTGCAGCAGCCCGATGGAAAATTTATCAGAACGCAACAGCCGGAAATGCTGAAGGACAGCATGTGGGAGGATGTAGATGCAACCTGGGCTGATGTAAATGATGATGGCAATACTGACCTGGTAATAGCCAGTGGTGGCAACGAATATTATGGCACCGATAAGCATTTGCTGCCAAGAGTATATCTTAATGATGGTCATGCTCATTTCAGGAAACTGGAGAATGCATTCAGCAATTTGTATGAAACTTTTTCCTGCGTTGTACCTTATGACTTTAACGGAGATGGTTTTGTTGATCTTTTTTTAGGGGGAAGAGTAGTACCATGGGCATATGGAGCTACTCCGCATTCTCATTTACTCCAGAATGATGGCACAGGAAAATTTACGGATGTTACAGAAAAATATGCGAAAGGGCTTTCGACCATCGGTATGGTCACTAATGCCGTGTGGTGCGATTTAGATAAAGATGGCGATAAAGATTTAATTGTATCCTGCGAATGGGGGGGCATAACTGCTTTTATCAATGACAAAGGACAGTTTACAAAAAAGCAATTGACTGATAAAAATGGCTGGTGGAATTTTATTTTGCCGGTTGATATAGACAATGATGGCGATATAGATCTTATAGCAGGAAATCTTGGATTGAACAGCCGGTTAACAGCATCAGCCAGGGAGCCGGTAAGATTATACTTTAATGATTTCGATGGCAACGGGAAAAAAGAACAGGTACTGACATATTATGTGGATGGAAAAGAATTGCCCTTCGCCAATAAAGAAGAATTGCAGCGCCAGTTGCCTGTGATCATGAAAAAATTTTTGTATGCGGAAGATTTTGCCAAGGCAAAAGTTGATGAAATCTTTTCGCCGGATAAATTAAAAGATGCGCAGGTTCTTACGGCGGATTATTTTGCAAATGCGTTGCTTCTTAATGATGGTAAAATGAATTTTACAGTTAAAGCGCTGCCCTGGAAGGCTCAGTTAACTTCTTTCCGTGATGCAATTGTTGTTGATGCAAATTCAGACAGTCTGCCTGATATCTTATTAATGGGAAATTATTATGATAATAATATACAAATGGGGCGATATGATGCGGATTTCGGAACGCTTTTGGTAAACAGGGGAAATGCCCGCCTGCCCACGCATGGCGGTACAGACGGAAACGAAACGGTCGGGCAGGGAAATTTTGATTGTGAAAATATGAATGGTTTAGAAATAAAAGGACAGGTTCGTCACATCCTAAAGATTGATCTTGCAAAGAAAGGAGAAGCATTTATCCTTGCCAGGAATAATGACAGCACGATGGTGATACAATTCCGTAAATGATTTTTTAGAGATCCCGATTATCGGTTTGACTACACAACCGGGTAATAGATACGTGTGATCCATTTTGTAGTATCCGGTTCTTTAGTTCTGTCAGTGATGAGCATCTGAAAAGGAATTGCAATGATGGTACGCTGATAGTCCCTTGTGTACTGATCCATTTGTTTCATAGCATTAGCGATTTGTTTCTGACCACCGGTTACATCGGCAGACAGTATATTGCCACCCTTCATTATCCATTTTGAAGTCATATTGTCTTTGGAAGGAAGCACTCTGTCAACGGGTAATCCTACCTGAGTTATGTATGTTGTACTATCAATTTTTTCAATATTCAGCATGGGAGAAAATAATTCTTTGGCTCCAGACTCATTAACATAGTTTCTGAGTTTGGCTACTATTGCATAGATATCCGCCGTTTTAGGATAATGTGAAAATGTTTGTTTGTCTGTTAATACGGTTTGATATTGGACCAACTCCTTTTTTATCTCGATCCCATATATATTTTTCAGATCGCTTGCATATTTCTGTAATGAATACACAATCATATCAAAATCCTGTTTTAATTTTCTTGCATGAAAATATTCTGACACCCGGCTTATTGGATTAAGGCCGGTATTAAATTCAGAGGAAAGTTCAACTCCCATAGTATCTTTTGCAAAAGGAACTACCGACAAAAGCATTATTGAAGAGTCATTGCTTCCTGCGAGACTCTAATTGAATCATATCGTACAAGATTTTCTGAATTTGGTAGCTATGATTGTTATAATGAAACTGTAGTGAATCACCGCTGTTTTTTGAGATTGCCCCCGGCCACCATTTATTCCAGTTGCTGTCATTTATCAGGAAACGGTAAACACTTTCACGATTGGCATTAAAACTTGATGCACTTGAAACAATTAATTTTCCCGGAATAAAAATGTAGGCAGAGGATATAAGAAGAATAAGCAGAACAATTACAGTCAGTGAAATTTTTTTCATAATAGCAGTATCAGATCGGAAATTAAATATTTTTAGAGAATGATATTCTTATTAGCTCTTATAAAATAGTTATAATTTCTTTACAACTGTTATGTTTAATTTCGTTAGCTCTAAAGTTGCCATTATGAAAAAAATTTTCCTGGGGTCCTTGATCACATCGCTTTTTTTTACCGCCGCATTTTCACAACCGATCGATGTATGGAAAATAAAAGCTGACAAAATAGACCCTTCAAACTACTATGGGGTTACAGTTGCCAATGGAATGATCGGCATTGTTTCTTCGCCTGAGCCGTTCAAAGTTAAAGATGTAGTGCTGGCAGGTGCTTATGATCTGTATGGCAGGGGGCGAGTCAGCAATTTTCTTCGCAGTTTTAACCTGCTCAATATGTATTTGGAAGTAGATGGAAAACGTATTGATGCAAAATCCGTCTCTGACTTTCAACAGGAGCTCGATATGCGTCATGCTAACTTTACCGGCTCATTTGATTATGGAGACAAAGCTTCTGTTACTTATACTTATTATTCACTGCGCCAATTGCCCTTCACCGTTTTGATGGATGTCAGCATCACTGCAAAAAAGGATATTGATATTACAAGTGCCAGCGTCATGGAGGCGCCGGATGCGTTGAAAGATGTACAGAATTATTATAATGAGATTGACAGGCCGCATGTCACAATCAGCTTGTTAACTTCTACGGCAAAAAGTCCCACCGGGAAATTATTAATGTGCGCCAGCAATACTTTTTTGTTTAATGAACCACATGGCCAGGAACCAAGAGTGATCCATGAAATGTGGGACAATAATATGCACCTGATGAAATTCAGTAAAAAGATAAAAGCAGGTGACACTTATCACTTCTCAATTGCAGGATCATCTATTACCTCTGCTCACCATGACGATCCCTTAAATGAAGCAGAGCGGTTGACTATTTATGCAAAACTACAGGGCAGAGACAGGTTGATAGATTTTCACGACAAAGCCTGGGACAGCCTTTGGCAAAGTGATATAGTTATTGAAGGAGATGCTCAATCGCAACAGGATATTCATAGCATGCTGTATCATTTATATTCATTTACAAGAGAAGGCACTGCTCTTTCTCCATCACCGATGGGTTTAAGCGGACTTGGGTTATAATGGCCATGTGTTTTGGGATACAGAATTATGGATGTTTCCGGCAATGCTGGTATTGCATCCTGAAATTGCAAAAAGCATGTTGGAATATCGGTACCAGCGATTGGAAGCAGCAAAAAGAAATGCATTTGCCAATGGATTTAAAGGAGCAATGTATCCCTGGGAGAGTGCAGAAACGGGTGTGGAAGAAACACCAGTATGGGCATTGAGTGGTCCATTTGAACATCATATTACGGCTTGCGTGGGAATGGCCGCATGGAATTATTATTGTGTAACTCAGGATAAAGATTGGCTGAAAGAAAAAGGTTGGCCCATTCTTTCTGCCACTGCAGATTTTTGGGCAAGTCGTGTTGAACGAAATGGCCCCGGAAAATATGACATGAAAAATGTAGTAGCTGCGGATGAATGGGCTGAGAATGTAGATAACGATGCCTTTACCAATGCCGCCGCCAAAACAAATCTGCAGTATGCAACGGAGGCAGCAAAAATTTTGGGAATTACTCCTAATCCCGATTGGATGAACGTCGCTAATAATATTCCAATTCTAAAATTAGACAATGGTGTTACAAGTGAGCATGCCACTTATCATGGCGAAGGGATAAAACAAGCTGATGTGAATCTTGTTAGCATATCCGTTAAAGCAAATTACTGATGTTAACCAAATAAAAAAAGACCTGGAGTATTATGAAACAAGAGTTCCAGATGAAGGAACTCCGGCGATGACACAAGCGATTTTTACTTTATTGTATGCAAGGCTCGGTGATAAAGAAAAAGCATGGAATTGGTTTCAGGAAGCTTATATTCCTAATCTCAATCCGCCATTCCGGGTTATTGCCGAAACGAAAGGCGGTACCAATCCTTATTTTGCCACCGGCGCAGGCGGAGTTCTGCAGGCAGTTCTTATGGGATTTGGAGGTTTGGATATAACGGAAAAAGGTATTACCCAGGTAAAATCTGTATTACCTTCTCAATGGAAAAGCTTGACAATAAAAGGTGTCGGCCCCGCTAAAAAGACATTTACCGTAAAGTAGTTTACCCGGTTTTAGGATAAAATTGTTATTTCCCGGAAATCTTTTAACTTGTGACGTACTAACAACTCTTGTGAGGAAAGTTGCTGCCATATTATTGATATGTCTCCTGCTATTTAACTGGTATGGCTACCGGTTTGTTACAAATTATCTTCAGAAAAAAGCTGATCGTTTACTTGAAAGTCGTATTGATGTTAACGACTATGATGAATCTCAATTGATCGAGATAAAAGTTGCACTTAATATGCCCTATCAAAGTAACTGGGCGAATTTTGAAAGACATTATGGCGAAATTGAGATCAATGGTAAAATTTATACGTACGTAAAACGTAAAGTAGAAGACGGCTACCTCATTCTTAAATGTATTCCCAATATTGCCAAGCAGAACATTCGCAATGCTGACAACATCCTTTTTAATATAAACAACGGACTGGACCAGGAGCATAGTGGCAGCAAAAACGATTTACCTGTAAATAGTGTTATTAAGAACTTCTTGAGTGATTACGACGACTTTTCCTCTGATTATAGTCTGCCCGGTTTTTCTTCTTCAGAAAAACAATATTTACGCTACAAAGATTCTTTTTTTAATAGTATTACTCTTCCCGTTGCTGAACAACCTCCTAAAGCCTAAATGGTTTTTCTTTAGCTAAATCTTTTCTTTTCCCGCATTCAGGAAAGCAATTTCTCTAATTATAATATTGACAATGAAAAAATATGTATGGTTAGCCTGTATCGGCTTTATAATGATATCGTGTAATCAGAAGCCTGGCGATTACGAAAAAATCACTCACGATCCCTTGTTGTTTACAAATACAGTTCATGAACTGAATCAAATAGTGATGGGTAATAATTTCGGGCCCATTGTTGCATCAAGAAATTATTTGTATGCAAGTGTAGCGGCTTATGAAGTTGTTGCTGCCGGATGGCCCGATCAGTTCACATCGCTGGGACGCCAGTTACACGGATTGGAAACGACTCCAAAACCTGGAGCGGGTAAAAAAATTGATTTTGCATTTGCATCTGTACTGGCCTTTTGCCAATTAGGAGAAGCGGTTACATTTCCTGAAGGTAGCATGAAAGACTATACCGATAGTCTTAAACAGCTTGTAAAGGATCATGGAATGTCCTCTGATGTGTACAATAATTCTATTGCGTATGCTGACACGGTCTCAAAATTTATTCTTGCATGGAGTAAAAAAGACAATTATGCTGAAACAAGGAGTTATCCCAAGTACAACGTTACTGATTCTCCGGGCAGATGGGTACCAACGCCACCTGCCTATTCTCCGGCGATGGAGCCTTACTGGGGTTCTATACGCTACCTTGTCGTAGACAGCGTAAGTCAGTTCATACCTCATGCGCCTTATGAGTTTGATATGACGAACAAGAACGGCTCTTACTATCGTGAGGTGAAAATGATATATGACACAGTCAATAGTCTTACGCCTGAGCAAGTTCATATCGCTGATTTCTGGGATGACAACCCGCTGAAATTAAATGTATCGGGACATGTGATGTTTGACACTAAGAAATTTTCACCGGGCGGCCACTGGATGGGTATTGCCGGTATTGCTGCTTATAAATCAAAAGCGGATTTTCCTACGACGGTTTGCGGATTTGCAAAAACAGCCATCGCAATGTTTGATGCTTTTATTGAATGCTGGAACGTAAAATATATTTATAACACGCTTCGTCCTGAAACGGCGATCAATAAATATATGGATGCGGACTGGAAACCTCATTTGCAAACACCACCGTTTCCGGAATACACTTGCGGACATTGTACCATTTCTGCTGCATCGGCAGAAGCACTTACCAGTGTGTATGGCGATAATTTGGCTTATACCGATTCCACAGAACTGGAATTCGGAATTCCGAACAGGTCATATACATCTTTCAGAAATGCAGCGGAAGAGACAATGCATTCCAGATTCTACGGAGGAATACATTGGCACTATTGTGTTGAGCTTAGTAATACTATGGGCAAGCAGATAGGTGATCTTGTAGTAAGCCGGTTGAAAATGAAAAAATAGAACTGTTGATGTTCATGAGGGTTGAAAAAAATATTTCAAAAACTCAACTATTGACTCGAAACAATGACTATAGATCTTAAATTATCAAAAAAAGTTCATTATGCACTTCGCATAGCCGCAGCAATGTGTTTCATTGGTCACGGCTCGTTTGGTATCATTGGAAAAGCTATCTGGTGTAACTATTTTGCCGTGTTCGGTTTTGACACGCATTTTTCGTATCAGCTAATGCCATTCGTAGGGGGTATGGATATTATGCTCGGCATTATATTGCTCGTTTATCCAATGAGAGTTATTCCACTATGGCTTATAGTTTGGGGTTGTATTACAGCTTTGCTTCGCCCATTGTCAGGTGAACAGTTTGCTGAATTTATAGAAAGAGCAGGCAACTTCGGTGCTCCATTGGCTTTGTTGATACTTGGTGGTTTTCCCTGGAATATCAGGCAGGCTTTTTCTCCGCTTAATCCAAATAGAGAGCTAAATGAAAAAACATACTCCCGGATGGTAAACTGCCTCCGTATAGTTGCTTTTCTTTTGTTGGCAGGACACGGATGGTTGAACGTGATAGGAAAAAAGACAATCATTGATCAATACACTGCGTTAGGGTTTTCTAATCCCGTAAATGTGGCACAAATAATAGGAATGGCTGAGATCATTTCGGCATTTACGATATTAATAAAACCGGTTCGCCAATTTGTGTTTTTGCTTTTTCTATGGAAAATGGCAAGCGAAATGTTTTATCCTCAGCATGGCGTCTTTGAATGGATCGAAAGAGGTGGAAGCTATGGCGCATTACTGGCTTTATGGTTTTTAACTGAAAATAATTTCAATTTAAAAACACTTAGTTCTTTTAATTTTTCTCTTAAAAAAATTTCAACTTAAAAATAATCGTAACAGAATAATTTCTTAAAAATTCAAAAAAATAACTGCTATGAAACGAATTACTTTAACGATATCCACGATTTTTCTTCTTTGTATTTCCCAAAAAACATTTTCGCAGGGATGTGTTGCTATCAAAGGCAGCTTTGGTTTGTGCAGCCGTCCGAGTGATGCGAAAGACTGGGAATTAAATATCAACAATCGTTATTTCAGGTCGTACAAACATTATGTTGGCACGGTTGAACAAAAACAAAGAATAGAACAAGGCAATAATGTGATCAACCATTCTTATGAGATGGACATTACTGCGATAAGAACATTGAATTCGAGATGGTCGCTGGAAATGGCCTTGCCTCTTATGGATTATTCCCGTTCCTCATTGTATGAACATGATGGTGTTAACAGGCATGTTACGCATTCATTTGGTATTGGTGATGTGCGTTTTGGCGCTTACAGGTGGATGTTTGATCCCAAGACATCTCACAAAGGAAATTTACAGCTTGGCGCCGGAATTAAATTGCCGACCGGGAATTCAAACTACCAGGATTATTTTTACAAAAAACCAGACTCACTTGTTCTGGGGCCCGTTGATCAGTCAATACAACCAGGCGATGGTGGTACAGGTCTCACGTTTGAGTTAAATGGCTTCTTTAATTTTTCTCACCAGTTTGGCGCATATGGTAATGCCTTTTATCTCGTTAATCCCCGCGATGTAAATGGAACATCCACTACAAGAGGAGGCAAACCATCTGCCACTGCTATAAAATACAATACAGACGTGATGAGTGTACCGGATTTGTATATGGTTAGAGGCGGACTTGCATACATGACAAGCGGAGTTACATTTTCAGGAGGCATTCGCATGGAAGGTCTTCCATCAAGTGATCTGATCGGTGGTAGTCGCGGATTCAGAAGACCGGGTTATATTATTTCTGCAGAACCAGCCATAACATGGGTAACTAAAAAAGTAAGTTTCAATCTTGCAGTTCCCATCGCACTAATAAGAAATCGCACACAAAGCAATGCAGATAAGCGCCAGACTGTTGATACCGGAGTACATCACCAGGGCGATGCCGCATTTGCCGATTATCTGGTAAGCGCCGGGATAACTGTCAAACTTTAAGTATAAATTTTTCTGCTAAAGCATTTTGTCAAGACACAGTTTTTCAATTATTGAACAGTTTTCGGGGTATAGTGCTTATTGGCAAAAAAACTATTTGTCACAATAAAACTAGTTGCATGAAAAAGAAAATAAAGAATATTAAAATCGCGGCCTTTCTATGGTCCTGTACCATATTATTTCATTCTGCGTATTCACAAACAGATATGGACGCTATTATGATGGGGCAGCATAATTTGTGTGTTGGTCCCACATACAGCCACAGCAGTTGGAAAAATTATTGGGAAGGCACATTTAAAAGAAATAACCAAAATCTTGGTACTGTTTCTACAAATATGTATAGCATTATGGGTGCTTATGGAATTACCGACCGCTTAAACTTTTTATTCGGCGCACCCTATATCAGTACAAAGGCGTCGGCGGGAACGCTGCATAATTCAAGAGGGATACAGGACCTTTCCGTATGGCTAAAATGGATGCCTTTAGAAAAAAAGGTAAGTAAGAATTCTGTTTTTTCTGTTTATACTTTAGGCGGATTTTCTACACCGCTCAGTAATTACCAGGCAGATTATTTGCCGCTTACTTTAGGATTGCACAGCACTAATCTTTCAGCAAGGGTAATGCTCGATTACCAGTATCGCGATTATTTTGTGACCGCCTCGGGAACATACCAACACAGAAGCAATATCACGATCGACCGCACTTCTTATTATACAACCGAAATGCATATAACCAATGAAGTGGATATGCCGGATATGGCGGCATTTAATGCGAGAGCAGGTTACAGAAGTTTTCGCTGGATTGCGGAAGTATTTTTTCAGCAAAACAGAACACTGGGCGGTTTTGATATTCGCAGAAATGATATGCCGTTTCCAAGCAACCGCATGAATGCAAGCATTGGCGGCGTGCATGTAAAATTTGTACCGAAAAAAACTCCTGCACTTTCACTCGAAGCAGGCGGCAGTTATGTACTCGACGGAAGAAATGTAGGACAAGCTACCGAATACAATACTTCTGTGTTTTACATTTTTTCATTATCTCATAAAAAAATTACGACGCCGCACACTTGTAAACTGTGCCGCATAAATTAAACCACATCTAATTTTTATAAAATGAAAAAGATTATTTCACTTTCAACATTCGCAGCACTTACATCGATAATTTATTTTTCGTGTACTAAAGAAGTGCAGGGAAGAACAGATAATTTGCCGGCGCTTAATCCTGTTTCACAGGATTTAAATGCAGGTACATGGAAAACAGTTTTGCTTTCCAGTCCGGATGCATTTGCTGTTGTTGCACCACCTGCAACCAATTCACCCACTTATCTTGCAGACCTGAATGAAATTAAAGGCTACCAGCAGGATTTAAGTAACGATGCAACAGATAAAATTCATTACTGGAGAGCCGGTGGTGTTTTGAGATGGAATGAAATTATACGTGAGCTCGTTGCAAAGTATAATCTTCCGCCTTATCAGCTTGAAGATGGAAGTTATCCTATTCCAAGTTCCGTAAATCCTTTTTCTTATCCACAATTCCCTTTTTCAAACCCACCTTTTGCAGCAAGAGCATTCGCTTATTTAAGCGCTGCACAATACGACGCATTGGTTGCCTGCTGGCACTATAAAAAATTATACAATCAGCCCGCCCCTTATACAGTTGACGCCACTATCAATGCAATGAATGGAAAAACAGATTTGCCATCTTATCCTTCAGAAGCAGGAGTGCTGGCAGGCGTAACATCTGAAATAATGAAAATGATGTTTCCTACTGAAGTTGCAAATATTCAGCAAAAAGTAGAAGATGAAGAACTGGCGGCTATACAAAGCGGAACAGCAACACGGACTGATGTAAAAGCAGGTGAGGCATTGGGAAGACAAATTGCTTCACTATTTACCGCCAGGGCAAAAACAGATCATGCCGGCGCTGCTGTTGGCAATCCTACTGAATGGAGTTCGCTTGAAACAAATACAAGTGCACGTGGTGAAACGCCATGGTATAGCTTGGAAATTCCGAAACGTCCTCCAATGCTGCCATTGTTTGGAAATGTTACACCATTTTTATTTGATTCCTTAACGGTAATAGCATTGCGCCCGGGACCGCCGCCCTCTACAGGAAGTGATGAGTTTCACCAGGAAAATGAAGGTGCATATGCGCAGATCAAAAATCCAACAAGAGAGCAGGAAAGAATTGTACAATATTGGGCAGACGGGATCGGAACTTATACGCCACCGGGTCACTGGAATGCAATCGCCGCAGAAGATTTTGTAACCCAAAACTACAGTGAAGTAAGGTGGGCAAGAAATATGGCCCTGTTGAATATGACATTAATGGATGCAGGTATTGTGTGCTGGAATACTAAATTTTTTTATTTCAATCCAAGGCCCACACAGATGATTCCTGCCGTCAAGACCTTGACAGGTATTCCCAATTTTCCATCATATATATCAGGGCATTCTTCATTCAGCGGTTCAGCTTCTGCTATATTGGGTCATTTCATTCCGGCAAATGCTTCGAAGTACGAGGCCATGTCCGATGAAGCAGCATTGTCAAGATTTATTTCCGGCATTCATACCAAGCTGGATTGCGATGCGGGTTTGGAGGTAGGAAAGAAAGTTGGCAGCTACGCTGTACAACGGGCCATGACTGATGGGGCAGAATAAAATAGTCAACATTCTTTGATTAAAGTTTACAAGCATAGCAAACTAAAATCCTCCTTCGTTTCCACGAGGGAGGGGCTTTTAGTTTTTGGTTCATGATTTCAATAAACATCTTTCATGAAAAAGCTTTTTTGGTTTGGCATCATCGGGTTGTTACTATTTGAAGTGGCAAATGTCTATTTCATTATGCCTATGCCCGGCAGCCAGCAAATGAATAGTATTGACCTTGCCTATTTTTTATATAGATGGCGCTGGGTGTTCCGTACCCTTTTTGGTTTAATAATTCTTTTCGCGCTGTTAAAAACGAAATGGAAACAGAAAAGAAAATGGCTGCTGATCGTTCCTCTTGCGTTTCTCGCGGTAGTAATATATATGGCCAATTTTGTAATGGCTGCTGACCATATGTTTTATCAACCAAATAAATTAGCGATGGTAAATGCGGTTGCAAACAAAGTTGATTCAAACAGGCTGGTGATCGGTGTAAAGATTAATGAACACGCAAAAGCATATCCCATACGGTTTTTAGGATTTCATCACCAGGTGCAGGATACAATTGCCGGTAACCCGGTAATGATCACTTATTGTACGGTATGCAGAACCGGCCGGGTGTTTGAACCGATTGTTAATGGCAGGTATGAAAAATTCAGGTTGGTGGGAATGGATCATTTCAATGCGATGTTTGAAGATGCAACTACAAAGAGCTGGTGGCGTCAGGTGACCGGTGAAGCCATTGCCGGAAAATTAAAAGGAGAAAAATTACCGGAGATATTCAGTATGCAAACATCATTGGCAGAATGGCTACGATTAAATCCGAACTCATTAATCATGCAGGCTGATTCTTCATTCATCGATTCTTACGACAGCACATTTAAGTTTGAATCGGGAGAAAGCAAAAGTAAACTGACAGGCACAGATAGTCTTTCATGGAAAAATAAATCGTGGGTGATTGGTGTAAAAGCAGGCAACGAAAGCAAGGCTTATGATTGGAATGAATTAAAAACTCAGCGAATCATCCATGATCAAATTGGGAATAAACCAGTTTTGATCGTTTTATCAAATGACGACAGAAGTTTCTTTGCTTTTGAAAGACCAACAGAAAATTCTGTATTCAGTCTGAATAATGATACATTAGTTTTTGACAATCATCGCTACCGACTTGATGGAAAAGGTATTGATACTTCATTTGCATTAAAGCCATTACAGGCTTCACAGGAATTCTGGCATAGCTGGAAAACTTTTAATGCGAATACAAAAAGATATTTGAAAGAGTTATAATTAGCGTCTGTAAATCTTTTCATGGCGTTTTCTTTTTATATTCGACTCATGAAACGACTTATAACGATCCTGCTTGCATTTACCCTTGCATTTAGTCTTTCTGCACAACAAGAGGTAAAAACTCCTGCCGAAGTTTACGGCCAATTATTTGTTGACGTTGAGATGAGACATATTTTTCCCGACAGCAAAACATTTCCTGATTGTGTTCCCAAGAGAGATCCGAAAGAAATTGTGAAGGATTATCTCGCGATGAAAAATAATCCGAACATGCACTTTGATCTCAAAGAGTTTGTAACCGGCAATTTTATTTTGCCCAAACCTCCTCAATCAAATTATACTACTCATGAAAAAGATGTAGTGACGCATATAAATAACCTGTGGGATGTTTTAAAAAGAAATGCTGATACAGCGGTAAATGGCAGTTCGTTGCTACCGTTGCCTTACCCATATATTGTACCTGGTGGCCGGTTTGGTGAAATTTATTATTGGGATTCTTATTTCACCATGCTGGGATTAAAAGAAAGTGGCCGAACAGATATGATCGAAAACATGGTAAAGAATTTTGCTTACCTTATCGATACATACGGACATATTCCTAACGGCAATCGCAGTTATTATATCAGTCGCTCACAACCACCATTTTTTTCATTAATGGTTGAATTGCTCGCATCTATAAAAGGTGATGATGTTTATCTTACTTTTTTGCCTGAAATGGAAAAAGAATATAAATTCTGGATGGAGGGAGCCGATCAATTAAAGATCGGTCAGGCTCATCGTCGTGTCGTAAAGTTAAGAGACGGCACAGTGCTCAATCGTTATTGGGATGATGCAGCTACACCAAGACCTGAAGGATACAGTGAAGACGTGCTGGTGGCAGAAAAATCCGGAAGAAACAAAGAAGAAATGTATCGCAATCTTCGCGCAGGTGCCGAAAGCGGAATTGATTTCAGCAGCCGGTGGTTCGATGATAAAAATAATTTGGTGACGATCGAGGTCATCGATTTTATTCCTGTTGATTTGAATGCATTGATGGTTCACCTGGAAGAAATGATAGCAAAAGCGAGAAAATTAAAAGACGATAATTCGGGTGCTGATCAAATGATCAGCAGAGCAAACAAAAGAGAAGCGGCCATCAATAAGTATTGCTGGAACAAGAAACTTAGTTATTACACAGATTATAATTTTAAAAAGCAAAAGCAAAATGATGTGATAACACCTGCCGGTATGTATCCGTTTTGCACGATGGATAAAAATTCTTCATTAAATCAAAAATGCAAGATGGCAATTACTATGTTACAGAAAGAACTGTTGCAACCCGGGGGCATTCAAACGACTAAAAATAATACGGGCCAGCAATGGGACGCACCCAACGGATGGGCGCCTCTTGAGTGGATGACCATTTGGGGGCTGGATCGTTGCGGGCAACCTGATTTGGCAAGAGAGATTGCCACTCGCTGGGTGAAATTAAATTCAAATGTTTTTGACAGCACCGGCAAACTGATGGAGAAATATAATGTGGTTGATACAAACCTTTCCGGTGGTGGTGGCGAATATGCCGGCCAGGATGGTTTCGGTTGGACCAACGGCGTAATGCTCACACTTATTAATAAATATCACCTGCATCCTGACGATTAATATTTTAAGCAAAAGCCTTTTAAAAAAATTGATCTGGAATAAAAAAGGGAATAATTAATGTGTCTTTAGTACATATTTATTATCTTACATTCCCTTTTGCCGAATTAATAAGTTAATGTGGAAGGGAAACCGAAACGATCAAAGGCTTGCTATGAAGAAAATTTTGCTCCTTTCTGTATTATCACTTGTTGTTATTTTTTCAAAAGCACAATTATTAAGTTGGTCGCCATCTTTTCCTGTTGAGAATGATGCTGGTAAAAATGTTGTAATTACTGCAGACGCCACAAAAGGAAGCCAGGGTTTGCTAAACTATTCTCCTGTTACTGATGTATATGTTCACATTGGTGTTATCACCAATTTGAGTACTTCTTCATCAGACTGGAAGTATGTAAAGTTCACTTGGGGAAGTACAAATGCACAGGCACAATGTACTTCGCTTGGAAATAATAAATGGCAATATACTATTACCGGCAGCTTGCGTAGTTTTTTTGGAATCACAAATGGGGCAGAGCGAATTTTAAAAATTGCTATTCTTTTCAGAAACGGAAGCGGTTCCACCAAATTGGCTAATGCCGATGGCAGTGATATGTATATTCCTATATATACTGATACTGTTGCAGTGCGATTTACTGATCCTCCGTTGCAACCTTTGTATAATCCATTACCGGAAACCCTGAACAAAATTGTTGGAGATAATATTTCTGTTACTGCTAAAGCAAATAAAACTTCAACTTTAAAGCTATATCTAAGTGGGAACGCTACTCCTGTTCAGACCGTCAATAACGATACTATAATCAGTGACAACATAAATCTGACTACGGCAGGCAGTACAACCATTATCGCTGAAGCAAATGACGGAACTTATACGAGAACAGACACTCTTACTTTTTTTGTAAATGCAGGAGTTGTAATTGCTCCTCTTCCAAATGGCGTAAGAGATGGAATTAATTATGAGGCAGGCGACACCTCCGTAACGCTTGTTTTATATGCGCCATCAAAAAATCGTGTATCAGTTATTGGTGAATTTCCCGGAAGTAATTGGGCGGAACAAACCAAGTACCAGATGAACAAATCGCCTGATGGAAATTATTGGTGGCTTCGTATTACCGGTTTAACATCCGGAACAGAATATGCTTATCAATACCTGGTGGATGGCACACTAAAAATTGCTGATCCTTACACGAAAAAAATTCTCGATCCTTACAATGATCCGGGCATTTCATCAACCACTTATCCAAATTTAAAATCTTATCCAACAGGATTGACCAGTGGTATTGTAAGTGTTTTGCAAACTGCATCTCCGCAATATAATTGGGGTGTAAATAATTTTAGCCGACCTGATAAAAGAAAACTTGTGATCTATGAATTATTGGTAAGAGATTTTGTTGCCGCTCATGACTGGAACACGTTGCGTGACACATTGAATTATTTAAAAAACCTGGGAATAAACGCTGTTGAAATTATGCCGTTCAATGAATTTGAAGGCAACAATAGCTGGGGATATAATCCAGATTTTTATTTTGCTCCTGATAAATATTACGGTCCTGAAAATACTTTGAAACAATTTGTTGATTCATGCCATGCAAAAGGAATGGCAGTGGTTATGGATATTGCATTGAATCATTCTTTCGGTTCATCACCGCTGGTGCAATTATATTGGGATGCAGCAAATAATCGCCCTGCCGCAGGTAACCCGTGGTTCAATCCCGTGGCAAAGCATGCTTACAACGTGGGTTATGACATGAATCATGAAAGCCTGGCCACAAGATATTTTGTAAGCCGCGTTGTTGAACATTGGCTCACCGACTATAAGATGGATGGTTTTAGATTTGATTTATCAAAAGGATTTACGCAAACACAAACCTGCGATAGCAACGGGGCCAATTGCAATGTAACAGCATGGGGGAATTATGATGGCAGTCGTATTGGGATATGGAAAAGGTATTACGATACGCTGCAATTAAAATCTCCGGGTTGCTATGCAATACTTGAACATTTTGCCGATAACAGTGAAGAAATTGAGTTATCAAATTATGGAATGTTGTTATGGGGAAATATGAGTTATAACTATCAGCAGGCTTCAATGGGCTATACTACAGATTGGGATTTTTCAAATGGTATTTACACCCACCGAAGCTGGACACAGCCTCACCTGGTAACATACATGGAAAGCCATGATGAAGAAAGGTTGATGTACAAGAATATTCAGTATGGTAACAGTTCGGGAACTTACAATATCAAAGATGTGAACACCGCATTAAAGAGAGTTGAAATGTGCGGCGCATTTTTATTTACTATTCCCGGTCCTAAAATGTTTTGGGAATTTGGCGAACTCGGATATGACTATGCGATCAATACTTGTACCAATGGATCAATAAATGATAGTTGCAGGTTAACACCGAAACCGATTCATTGGGATTATTTACAAAATATACAGCGTGCCCGTTTGCATGATGTATTTTCAGCTTTAATAAAATTACGGTTTAATGATCTGTACAAAGATGTATTTACTACCAATCAAATTACGAGCAGTCTTTCCAATGGCTTTAAATGGATACAGGTAAATACCGACAGTTCTAAAATTTGTGTAGTGGGCAACTTTGATATATCATCACAAACCGCTGATATCACTTTTCCTGAAGCGGGAACGTGGTATGATTATCTGGATGGCGCGACAATAACCGCCACCGGAACTGCACAAAGCATAACCTTACAACCGGGAGAATATCATGTATATCTTAACCGAAATGTAGTCAGTAATATTACTACGCCAGTAACATCAGTAAATGCTCCCGGAAATAATTTATTAATTAAAGTGTATCCCAATCCTATATCGCAAAGCTCAACGATTGATATAAATATTCCTGAGCCAGGAAACGTGCAAATAGATCTTGTAAATATTATGGGGCAAAAACAGCAAAATATAAAAACCGGTTTTTTATCAAAAGGACATTATACCATAGGATTTGATCATTATAAAAACCAGCCCGCCGGTGTATATTTACTAAAAGTGAATACAAAAACAGCTACCGGAACGATAAAAATTGTTTTGAAATAATTTAACCCACGCAACCATTGCTATGGCAAAATCAATTAATCTTAAAACTGCCGAGATTGAAAAGATCAGTCATCTCGAGTATTTCAAAATTGCGGTATCCGTTGACTGCGTCATTTTCGGATATGAGAATAAGGAGCTAAAAGTTCTTCTCATAAAATCAGATCTGGAAGAATTTACAGGTTTGTGGTCTTTGCTCGGAGATCTCGTACGTCCGGATGAGGACATTGAGAGTGCACCCTACAGAGTATTAAAAGAAAGAACAGGTTTGGATGATGTATATCTTGAACAGGTGCATACCTTCGGCGACCTGGGACGCCACCCATCAGGCCGCGTCATCACGACCGCGTATTATTCATTAATAAATATCCGGCACCATAAATTGAAACTGACGCATAACGAGCTTCACTGGCATGAAGTAAGCAGGATCAAAAACCTGGCGTTTGATCATAAAAAAATTCTCGACAGAAGTTTAGAATGTCTTCGTGAACAGGTAATGGAGCATCCTATTATTTTTAATCTTCTGCCTGAAAAATTTTCATTGCGTGAACTGCAGGATCTCTTCCAGGCGATCCTTGGAGTGAGCCTTGACCGGCGCAACTTTCGTAAGAAAATAGCCAATAAAGACTGGCTGTTAGACCTCGATGAAATGGAAAATAATGTACCTCACCGCCCCGGTAAACTATACAAGGCCAAAATAAAACTCAAAAAAAGGCATAGTGAACAAAAACGCAAGGAATTGGAACCGCAGAATTAGGCTGGCTCAGAAGCGTTGATTGGAGGTTGGACGGCGACAGACCCTTTTGAGAACAAACATGATAAAAATCATATCGGAATCTTTAAATAAAATTTCTGGAGTTGACAAAAAGTTTATATTATTGTGTGTTTCATACACATTGCTTATAAAAAATTGATTCATCAAAACGCTTAATGATTGCTTATGTCATGCAGAAAACTGCTTCAATCGATTGTCTTGCCGGCAATGTTGCTTTTTTCGCAACTGCTTTTTGCGCAAGACCGTGTAGTATCAGGTAGAGTAACAGACACAACAGGCAACACTCTTGCAGGTGTTACGGTAACAGCAAGAGGAACCCAATTGGCTACACAAACAAATACAGATGGCTATTTCAGATTAACGGTGCCATCTTCTGTAGATGCTCTTATTTTTTCTTCCGTTGGTTTTACCAATTTACAAGTTCCGATTCCCGCAAGCAACACAATGAATGTTTCATTGTTTGGTGCGGCTACTTCCTTGAATGAAGTTGTAGTTATTGGATATGGTACTGCAAGAAAGAAGGACCTAACAGGATCAGTAACTAATGTTAATGCAAAAGATTTTAATAAGGGAGTAATTACAACTCCTGAGCAATTGATCGCGGGTAAAGTAGCCGGGGTGCAAATTACATCTAACGGCGGGGCACCTGGATCCGGCAGCACTATTCGTATTCGTGGTGGTGCATCTTTGAATGCAAGTAATGATCCATTGATAGTAATTGATGGAGTGCCTGTTGATAATACCGGTATCGCAGGAGTTGCGAATGCGCTTTCACTAATTAACCCAAATGATATTGAATCATTCACTATTTTAAAGGACGCATCAGCAACTGCCATTTACGGATCAAGAGCGTCAAATGGAGTAATAATCATCACCACAAAAAAAGGAAAGAGTGGTAAACCAAGGTTTAGTTTCAGCTCACAAAATTCTCTTTCTACTTTGCCCAAAGAGGCTGATGTACTTTCACCGGATGAATTCAGGGCGTATGTAAATTCTCATGGCACTCCCGCACAGATTGCAATTATGGGAAATGCAAATACAGACTGGCAGAAAGAAATTTATGATAACGCTTTCAGCACGGATAATAATTTAAGTGTTTCCGGCACTTACAAATCTCTTCCCTACAGAATATCGGTTGGATATTTAAACCAGGATGGTATTTTGAAAACAGGTAATCTCCAGAGAAAGTCAGCCTCAGTTAGTTTAACTCCGAAATTATTTGATGATCATTTAAAGGTTAATATAAACCTGATAGGATCCATCAGTAATTCAAGGTTTGCCAATGAAGGTGCTATCGGAAATGCCGTTCGATTTGATCCTACACAACCGGTAACTACTTCCAGTAAAAGATTTGGTGGTTATTTTGAATGGCTGGACCCGAATTCCACAAGTGGTTTGAAAGCTTTATCTCCGATAAACCCAGTTGGATTGCTTGAACAAAGAACTGATAAAAGTGATGTGGAAAGAAGCATCGGAAATATACAATTAGATTACAAAGTTCATTTTCTTCCCGACCTGCATGTAAATGTGAATCTCGGTTATGATATTTCCCAGGGAAAAGGAACAGTATATGTTCCCGATAGCGCTGCTGCAAGCTATGAACGCTCTCCTGATAAAAAGCACGGCGGACAAAATACTAAATATCTGCAAAAGAAAACGAACACTGTTCTTGATGCATATTTGAATTATGTAAAGGATATTAAATCGATCAATAGTCATATTGATGCGACAGCTGGATATTCTTTCCTGAAATACTCAACAAATAATATTTACGCGGATAAAGATCCTAATGGACCTCTTTATGAAAATTCCGTGAGTCATACTTTAGATACCGTTGCCAACGGAGGCCAGCGCTGGACGCCATATACCGATTATGCAGCAGACGGATATTTTATGCCAACAGGTTTTCCAACAAATCCATGGAACAGACCAGAGAGAGAATTGATTTCCGTATTTGGTCGCCTTGTTTATTCTTTCAAAGATAAATACATACTTACGGGTACTATTCGAAGAGATGGCTCTTCTGTTTTCTTAGGTACAACTGGATCTACACTATTCTCTTCGGGTGAAAAGTGGGCGGGTTGGTTCCCGTCAGGTGCTTTTGCATGGAGGATGAAAGAAGAAGATTTCCTGAAAGATTCAAAAACAATCAGTGATTTGAAATTGAGGTTGGGATACGGAATTACTGGTCAATCTGACGGAATTGATTATTATTCTTACCTGGCAAGTTATACAGCATCAAATGCCCAGGCCCAATATCAATTTGGCAATACATTTTACACATTGTATCGACCGGATCCTTACAATAATCATTTAAAATGGGAACAAACCGCCACTTATAATGTTGGACTTGATTACGGATTTTTTAATAACAGAATAAGCGGCGCTATAGATATTTATTTAAAGAAAACTACTGACCTGCTTAGCGTGGTTGACCAACCCGCAGGAACCAATTTCGGAAATAAAATTATTGCGAATATTGGCAGCATGGAAAACCGCGGTATTGAATTTACAATTAACACACAACCTGTAAGAACTAAAGACGTAACGTGGGATTTCGGGTTTAACGTTACTTACAATAAAAATAAGATCACGAACCTCACATTTGTAAATGATCCTACTTTCCCCGGTAATCTTGTTGGTGGCATTGCAGGTGGCGTAGGAAGCACGATTCAGATCTACACAGTGGGGTATCCAAAGAATACCTTCTATGTATATCAGCAGATCTATGATAAAACCGGAAAACCTATTGAAGGTTTATTTGAAGATAGAAACCGTGATGGTTTAATAAATAACAATGATTTGTATCGTTATAAATCTGCCGATCCAAAAGCATTTTTCGGAGCTTATTCAAATGTTACGTATAGAAAGTGGAGTGCAGGATTTTCAGTGCGGGCCAATGTTGGAAACTATATGTACAATAACAGGTTTTCCAATACAGGAGTCCAGAGAAATATCCTGGATCCGCTTGGGTTCTTGGCTAATGGCTCAAGAAATATACTGGAAACAAATTTCACGGGTAATGGTGATCAGTATCTCTTGTCTGACTACTACGTTGAAAATGCATCATTCCTTAGAATGGACTATGCTAACATAGGATATAATGCAGGCGACATTATTAGTCGCGGTACCAATTTAAGGATTGGAGCCAACGTACAGAATGTATTTACCGTTACTAAATACAAAGGAATAGATCCTGAAGTATCCAGTGGAATTGATAATAATTTTTATCCAAGACCACGGGTATTCACCATTAGTCTTGGTCTCGATTTCTAATTAACAACGATTTGTTTAAAATACAGCATATGAAAAAATTTCTTTTACAAACCAGCATTTTTATCGCTGCGTTTGTTATTATAATATTTCAATCTTGTGTAAAATACCCGGACTTGAAGCCAACCAATGGTATAAGCTCAGAAGTGGTTTACAGTGACCTCGCAGGTTACAAAGCTGTGTTGGCAAAAGTGTATGGTGCCTTTGCATTGACAGGAAACCAGGGGCCCGCAGGCAATGGAGATATACAAGGTATTGACGAAGGTTTTTCTGACTTCTATCGCATATTCTGGGAAGCAGAGGAATTGAGTACTGATGAAGCGGTGATCTCGTGGGGTGATGTCGGCATCCAGGATTTCCATAACATGAACTGGACATCAAACAATAGTTTCCTCACTGGTCTGTATTATCGTTGCATGTACCAGATTACTCTTTGTAATGAATTCATCAGGCAGGCAGCCGACGATCAACTCACCGCAAGAGGAATAAGCGGCACTGATGCAGATCAAATTCGTGAATTTGCAAGAGAAGCGAGATTCCTTAGAGCTTTTCAATATTGGGTGTTGATGGATCTTTATGGCAATCCTCCGTTTGCTACAGAAACAACAGCCATCGGTGATGCTCCTCCCCCGAGAATCGCCCGTGCTGATCTCTTCAATTATATCGAAAGTGAATTAAAGGCCATAGAGCCTGACATGCCTGCGCCGCATGCTAATGAATACGGTCGTGCCGACCAGGGTGCTGTATGGGCGTTATTGGCTCGCTTGTATTTAAATGCAGAAGTTTATACAGGAACACCAAAATATACTGAAGCAATTACTTATTCCAAAAAAGTAATTGATGCCGGTTATTCCCTGGTCAATAATTATTCGTGGTTGGTGCTTGCAGATGATAATCTTAATGGCGGCAATACAGGCGAATTTATTTTTACCATTAATTATGACGGAATACATACGCAAGGCTATGGTGGCAGCACATTTTTGACGCATGCAGAAGTAGGCGGATCAATGCCCTCATCGGCCTTTGGTGTTGGTGGTGGCTGGAGTGGGTTAAGAACAACAAAAAATCTTCCGGCACTTTTCCCCGGCTATCCAAGTTTCACTACTATCACTGATCATAGGGCGCAATTTTATACGTCCGGTCAAAACCTTGAGATCAGCGATCTTACCGCTTTTACAGATGGGTATGGTGTTACAAAATATAAAAATTTGAAAAGAGACGGATCACTTGGCCAAAGCCAGGATTTTTCAGATATAGACGTACCGCTGTTCCGCTTAGCTGAAATGTATCTCATATATGCAGAAGCAGTCTTAAGAGGAGGATCCGGAGGCGATGCAAATACAGCTGTCGGTTATATAAATGCCCTGCGTGAAAGAGCTTATGGAAATACTTCAGGAAATATTACTTCGGGCGATTTGACATTGGACTTTATACTTGATGAAAGAGCAAGAGAATTGTATTGGGAGGGATTCAGACGCACAGACCTGATCAGGTATAATAAATTTGTAGAGAGTAGTTATTTATGGCCATGGAAAGGCGGTGTTCGTTCTGGTACTGCTGTATCATCTATCCGAAAATTATACCCGCTTCCTTCAAGAGAAATTAATACCAATACAAACCTGATTCAAAACCCAGGCTATTAATCTTTAATAATGACTATTTATGAAAAATAAATTTCAGTTACTGTTTTCTTTAAGCTTACTGCTTGCCATCGTTTCATGTAAGAAAGCAGAAAACAAAGATTTTTACGAAGGTGGTACACCCCCTGCTCTCAGTGCAGATCGTTCGGGAACTATTCCGCTTTCTTTTGCAACTTCGGACCAGGAGGCGATTTCATTAACATGGACCAACCCCGATTATGTTTTTAGTACAGGCGTGAGCTCTCATGATGTTACCTATCTCTTTGAGATAGATACAACGGGGGCTAATTTTACCAACCCAAACAGAAAATCAATTTCGCTAAGTGGTGATCAGAATCTTACCATAAAGCAAAGCGAGCTCAATGATTATCTGTTGAATCAACTGATACTTACAGCAGGAGTACCGCATAACATTGAAATAAGGGTTACATCTTCAATTGGTAATTCGGTACCTCTTAATTCAAATGTTTTGAAGTTTGCCGGAGTAACTCCTTATGTTATTCCTCCAAAAGTTACACCTCCCGCCAGCGGCACATTATACATTGTTGGAAGCGCAGTTAGCTATGGATGGAATAACCCCGTAGGTGACCCCGTGGCTCAACAATTCACGCAGATAAGTCCGACTGATTTCCATTTAACAATTCCTTTAGTCGGCGATGGTGAATATAAATTTATATCGGTAAACGGTTTATGGGATTCCGATAAACAGTGGAGTATAGCTACAGAGCAAGCTTCTGGTGATCCTTCAACATTAAAGTATGATCTTTTCCCAAATGGTGGAAATGTGAGAGCACCATTAATCAGTGGAACTTACCTGATAGATGTGGATTTTCAAAGGGGAGTGGTGACTTTAACTAAACAATAATTCACAGCTAATATTATTTTATGAGAAAAATATTTAACTGCATTTTGATTCTGACGAGCGTTGCTATCTTTTTCGAAGCTTGCGAAAAGGCAAAAGAACTACCCTACTATGGTCTGGGTAATCCTGTTACACTTAGCTCGTCGACAAAGACGCTTACGCCGCAGGTTGCTGACTCGAGTAAGACGATCTTAACCTTAAACTGGACCTTTCCCAACTATGCTACCGACTCAAGTAACATGAAGTATATAGTAGAAATAGATTCTACAGGTAGAAATTTTGCAAAAGAAGTTACAAGGACCGTAACCAAAAATTTGAGTACAACGTTTACAGGTAGAGACCTAAATACCATTTTGTTGAACTATGGGTACTCTGTTGGGGTCCCCATTAAACTGGATATGCGGGTAACCTCTTCCTATGCCAACAATAATGAAAAGTATGTTTCAAATGTTATACAGGTTTCAGTTACCCCGTATAGTGATCCATCAAAATTGACTACTGAAAAGACCAGCGTTACCGGCTCGGCAGCCACATCTGCCAATCATTCCAATACTTTTACATGGTCAGCGGCTTTTCCTGGTTATTCTGGAGCAATAACATATAGCATCCAATATGATTCCGCAGGCAAAAACTTCACAGCTCCGCAAGAGCTTGCAGGAGGCGTTTCTGTATACAGCCTTTCACTGACAGAAGATGATATGAATACTACTGCTCTTACTTCCGGCGTTCCCATTGGAAATTCAGGAAAGGTTGAATACCGTGTGAAAGCAACAACTGCCAGCGGTGCCATTGCTTATTCAAATGTTGTTACTGTAACCATTGGAACTTTTTCACCAGTACCACCTAATCTTTATATAGTAGGTGATGCAACACCCGGTGGCTGGAATAATCCTGTTCCCACACCATCTCAACAATTCACGAAAGTAGATGCATATTCATATAGTATTACAATTGGCCTTACTGCAGGAAAAAGTTATGTGCTCTTACCTGTAAATGGTGATTGGACTCATAAATATGGTGGGGCTACGGACGGAACTGCTTCCGGGGGAGGTACATTATTAAAAGATGGCGCCGTTCCAGGTTCTAATACACCAGCACCTGCTGCTACAGGTATTTATAAAATCGTTGTAAACTTTCAAACAAATACCTATACAGTTACTCAATTAACTCTGCCCACAAATCTTTATATAGTTGGTGATGCAACTCCCGGCGGTTGGAATAATCCCGTTCCCACCCCATCTCAACAATTCACGAAGATTGATAATTTTACTTTTGCTATTTCAATCAATCTTACAGCAGGCAATTCTTATTTATTCCTTCCTTTAAATGGAGATTGGGGCCATAAATATGGTGGAGCAACTGATGGTACTTCCTCACCCGGTGTTTTACTGGCTGACGGAGATGTGCCTGGCTCAAATACTCCGGCCCCTGCGACATCAGGGTTGTATACCATTGTTGTAAACTTTGCAACCAATTCTTATACCGTTACCCCAATGCCCACTAGTTTATACATCGTCGGCGATGCAACGGCTGGTGGATGGACTAACCCAGTACCGGTGCCATCCCAACAATTTACACAGATTGATAATTTTTCATTTGGAATCGTAGTCAATCTTACAGCGAGCAACTCCTATTTATTACTACCCGTAAATGGAGATTGGACCCACAAATATGGTGGTGCAACAGATGGAACTGAATCCGGAGGCGGAGCATTGCTGGCAGATGGAGCAGTGCCCGGCTCGAATACCCCCGCGCCAACTACATCAGGATTGTATAGCATTGTCGTAAATTTTGCTACCAATACTTATACTGTTACACCAGTGCCGTCTAATTTATTTATAGTAGGTGATGCAACAGCGGGCGGATGGAGTAATCCTGTGCCCCTGCCATCGCAACAATTTACTCAGACAACAACCGGAATATTTCAACTAAGCATACCATTAACCAGCGGTGGGGGTTATTTATTCCTCCCTGTAAATGGAGACTGGACCCACAAATTTGGTGGTGCGACAGATGGAACAGCCAGTGGGGGTGGCACATTACTTGTTGATGGAGCAGTGCCGGGCTCGAATACACCTGCACCTGCAACGAGTGGTACTTATACCATTACTGTGAATTTTATAAGTATGACTTATAAAGTCCAGTAATTCCCGGATTAAATAATTTTTGAAAGGCTGCTTATTACTTGCAGCCTTTTTTACTTGTCCGGATATTATTGTTTCAGAAAATATTTTTCTGATGCTGAATTATGTAGTCAATTAGTTCTTCGAGAGAGATATCAATTCTTGATACAGCATCATTAACATCATCGCGGCTGACTTGTGCCGCAAAAGATGGAGTTTTTAATTTTTTTGTTACAGACTTTACATCCATTCCTTCATACTTTGTGGGACGTATAAGAGCAGAGGCATGAACAAAGCCGGAAAGTTCATCAAAAGCGTAGATCATTTTTTCCATGTTGGTTCCAGGCTCTACTCCAAAGTAACGTGGGCCATGAGAAGCAATGCAACGAATTAACTCCGGATCAATATTTCTTTTTTCTAATTCTTCAATGATGATGCGACAATGTTCATCAGGATGTTTTTCCCAGTCTGCATCGTGAAGTAATCCGGCTAATTCCCATTTTAATGCAGTTTGTTGATCTGCATTTTCCTTTTCAATGGCCCACGCCTTCATCAAAGCTGCTACCTGTATCATGTGTAAGCGTAAGCGCTCATTAGGTACCCATTCATTTAATAACCTGTGGGCTTCCTCAATGGTCATGAGGTTACCCTTATTTTTTTGATCGCCAAAACTTGTGCGACCAAGATCATGACTGGGCATAATTTTATTTTACCGGCAAGATATAGTGTAACAACAAAAAGCCAAATGCTACTTTACATTTTTGCTTACAATTTTGGCAAGGTCAAACATAGAGATTTGATCTTTACCAAACAGTGGTCTTAATTTTGAATCAGCATTGATCATTCTTCTGTTCTTCTTGTCCTGGAGATTATTCTTCTTTATATAATCCCATATCTTTTTTATTATGTCAGTTCTTGGCAGAGGTTTGCTGCCAACTACTTCACCTAATGAACTGCTGGGTGTAAGAGGCACCATAAAAGCAGGATTTGGTTTGCGTTTAGCTTTCTTTACAGCTTTCTTTGCGGCTTTTTTTACAGCTTTCTTTGCTGATTTTTTTGGAGCGGCTTTTTTTGTTGCTTTTTTCTTTGAAGCTTTTGCCATAAAATGGAATTTTAAGGTTAGTAAAAATTTTTGTTAACTGCTAATTTAGAGGTATCTTACTCATACTTCCAAAAGAGTTTTTTGAGAGGGGCGAGTTATTCAGACTTATATGTGAAAAAGTCAATAACTACTGCAAATTGAGTATTGCGAAATATCTTCTTAAAAACCACCTTACGCCATAATTCTCCACCCATTTGAAAAGGCCTTTCCTATCCCCAATGCAATGCAATTAACTAACATCTAAAAACAAAATTATGGGAAACGCAATTGAAAGATACGTTATTCGTCACCTTTCCGGTAGCAAAGCCAACCAGGTGGAAGAATTCGACTTCAATAAGAACGAATTGACAATTGGCAGGGCAACTGATTGTAACATTCATTTTGACCCGGAAGCTGATGTAGTCGTTAGCAGGGAACATGGTAAAATCGTAAAAAGTAACACCGAACCACCCGAATTTTCTATTGTTGACAACAGCAGCCGCAACGGAATTTTCGTGAATAAGGTGCGGGTAAATGGTTCTTCTAAGCTATCGCCGGGAGATGAAGTTCAGCTGGGAAGTAACGGGCCGGTGTTTGTATTTGATGTTTTTCCACGTCCCGCCGATATGATGATGTCCACACGGGTAATAGAAATTCCTGCCACTGATGTAAAGGCAACAACTATATCGGAATTGCAGCCTGCGGATGTTGTATCCAGCGAACCTGTAAAGACAGGTTTGGGAAAACAAACTGTTGAAAGAATGCTCGTGGCAGAACGAAAAAAATCAACAAGCAAAATTGCCGTGGTTCTCGGAAGCCTTGTACTTGTACTGGCAATTCTTGGATTTGCTTTTCGCAGTAAGTTATTTCCAAAACCAAGTGTTACAGTTGTAAAAGAACAAAGTACCGTTGTAGATCCCAGGACTGCCAATAAGAAAACGCCTGATATGATCGCCAAAGAGAATTCGGACAGAGTGGTTGAAATCGAATTTGGGTGGCAGTTATATGATATCGTTACAAGCGATGAGCTTTGGCATGTATATACAACTATTAAGGATCCAGTCACCAAACAAACAAAATGGACAGCTTTATATATCAGGAACCAGGATGGCCGTTACGAACCTTACCTGGATGATAAAAGAAATGTTACTTACGGCGAACCTATCGGCGTTCCTGCTGCTTCAGGAAGTGGATTTGTAGTTTCTGAAGATGGGTTCATACTCACTAACCGCCATGTGGGAGCAGGATGGAATACACTTTATACAAGCTTTGCCCAGGATGCGTTCCCGGGATCAGAAGTGACCTTTGAAAATGGTAAGATGGTGATAATTCCAAATGTAGTGCAGGCTAACCAGGTATATGGTTGGGTACCTGCAGAAGCGGAAATGGTAGGTGGACAATATAGTCCCCAGCGTGTAAAAGGAAGAAATACCTATGTCAATGTTACGTTTGCCGGCACTTCCGTTCGCCGGCCGGTGGTATCATCTACTCCTTCCGATGATCATGATGTTTGTTTGCTTAAAGTTGATATTCCTGAATCCTTGTCTGCTGTTACTATGAAAGATGATTATGAGAAAGTTCAACCTGGCCAGACAGTTACGGTTATGGGTTACCCGGGTGTAGCTCCGGCTGAATATGTTGCCCGCAAATCAAATGATCCTTTCAACGTTACAACGCACTGGACTTTTGTTCCAACACCAACCGTTACGCCGGGCAATATTGGAAGAATAATTCCCGGTAGTTCTGACAAAGCCTCTAATTATAGTACGTTCGGAGATTCTTATCAACTTACTATAAATGCTACGGGACACGGTAACAGCGGAGGTCCGCTGTTTGATGATGAAGGAAATGTGATTGGAATTTTTTATGCGGGTAAAAGTGATGATGCCGGAACTCAAATTTCGTTTGCAGTGCCTATAAAATATGGATTGGAATTGATGGGTAGAAAAAAAGTGGGTCCTTAAAGTAAATAGTTATTTAGTTGCGATTGAATTGAAAGCGAAGCAAGCCAAAAAAATATGTTGCCTGTAAACATACAGCTAACAGAGATCAATGGCTACAGAATACTTGAAAGAATTGGTATTGGTGGCATGGGCGAGGTATATAAATCATTTAATGCCGGGCTTAACAGGATGGCAGCTATCAAGATTTTGTTTCAAAAAGAATATGCAGAGCGATTCCGGAATGAAGCATATATCCAGTCTTCCGTTAATCATCCGAATATCGCCAGGTTATATGAATATATCTCGTCCGGCAATACACCCTGCATCATAATGGAGTATGTCGAAGGCACTACCGTAGATACATACATTCACAAAAAAGGAAGGTTGAGCAGTGCTGAAACAGAAAAAATATTATTACAAATTGTTTCAGCTTTGAAATATTTACACGGAAAAAATATTATTCACCGTGATATAAAGCCATCCAATTTTAAAATAGAGAAAGACGGAACGGTAAAGATGCTGGATTTTGGTATTGCAAAAAATCAATACACTCCAAAGCTGACGCAAATGGGTTTTGTGGTAGGAACTGCAGAATACATGGCCCCGGAACAATTTGAACAAAATGTTGAAGAAAAATCAGATATCTGGAGTCTCGGTGTAATGACGTACGAAATGCTTACCGGCGAATTGCCTTTCGAAGCAAACAACCCGGTAACACTGCGCAGCCAGATCATGAAAGCAAAATTTACGGATCCTAAGATTCTTGTTCCGGAAATATCTGGAAAATTGTCAGAGCTAATTACAGGAAGTCTTAAATATAATCCGTCAAACCGGGCCTCTGCTGAAGAAATAGAAAAGTTATTAAAGGGAAAACAAGTCGTTAAAAATTTTACATCGCGATCTATAAAGATTTCTGTCAAACCACTTTGGATATATGGGAGTGTATTCATTGCAGCAATCTTTGTTTTGTTAATCATAGTCTTGTCAAAAACTAGTCCGCCCCAAACTATAGGCAGCGACACAGATACTGTAAATGCTTCTGTTCAGAGTAATATCACAACAGAAAATATTAAATTAAGCAAAGTAAAATTAGCAGTGACCGGTGTTCCAAAAGCCACTATTGTTTTTCCGGACGGAAGTCGTAAATCAGCACCTATTGAACTGACCGGCAAGCCAGGCGATGGATATGATGTAATCATACAGGCGGAGGGCTACCAGGATAAACCTGTACATGTCGCTTTTTTACAAACACAAAGTGTTTACACAGAAACAATGGATAAAAAAACGGATAACTAATGTTTAATTTATTTGGTAAAAAAAGAGAACCGCAACTCCAGCCAGATTCAAAAGAATATGATACAGAAAGTATCCGGTCAGTTATTGTTTCCGACCTGGGTAATATTCGAAAAAATAATGAAGACGTTGGACTTTTTTTCCGGATTGGTGATAAAGAAATAAGCAGGGAAAAAGGTTGCTTACTGATGGTAGCTGATGGAATGGGGGGTCACAATGCGGGAGAAGTAGCCAGCAGAATGGCCGCCGATACAATCAGCCATGAATATTTTAAACAAAACGGTTCTGTTGAAAAAACTCTTTTGAAAGCATTTGAACTGGCGAATAAAAATATTTTCGAAAAATCAATTTCCGATAAATCAACGAAAGGCATGGGTACTACGTGTACGTCTCTTGTCATTATCGGCAAAACAATTTACTATGCGCATGTGGGTGATAGTCGTGCATATATTTTAAAAAATGGAGTGATTACAAGGATAACAGAGGATCATACTTATGTGCAGGATTTAGTCAACAAAGGTGAAATTACTGTGGCTGAAGCAGCGGTACATCCGAACCGGAATATTTTGACAAATGCAATGGGCACTAAAGATTCTCTTCGTGTTGATACAGGAAAGTTTTCGCTTTTATTTGAAGAAAAGGATCGCCTGCTGCTTTGCTCCGATGGACTGTACGATTATTTAAATGATAATGAAATTGCTGAGATGCTTGGAAAAAATTCTCTTCAGGCTGCTGCAAATGAAATGGTACAGGAAGCCAAAAAGAGAGGAGGCCATGATAATATTACAGTAGTGCTCGCAGAAAAAATGACCGTAAACAATGGAACGACTGAAAAACAAACGGGAGATTTTGATATACCTTTCACGAAAGAACATGAACTGCCATGATTGGGAAGCGCATACAGAATTACGAGATAAAATCACATCTTGGTGAAGGAGGTATGGGAACAGTGTATCGTGCCAGCGATAGTATTTTGAATCGCGATGTGGCATTAAAGATGTTGCATACTCCTTTACTTCAACAACCTCTTTTTCTCGAACGATTCAAAAAAGAAGCAAGAGTGCTGGCACAGTTGCTTCATCCGAACATCGCCGTCATCTACAATATGATTGAGCAGGATAACAATCATTTTATGGTGATGGAATATGTCGAAGGGAAAAATCTTGATACCCTGTTACGTCAATACAAAACTCTGTCATATAAAATTGTTGTGCCTGTAATCACACAAGCTCTTGAAGGATTAGGCCATGCACATAGAAAAGGTATTTTTCATCGTGATATTAAACCATCCAATCTCATTCTAAAATCCGATGGAACTGTAAAACTCATGGATTTTGGAATTGCCATGATAGCCGGAGAACAAAGAATGACCCAGGTGAACAGGGTGATAGGAACTGTAGAATACCTGGCCCCTGAACTGATACAGGGAAAAGAACCGTCCGTATCAACTGATCTTTATGCAATGGGTGTAACAATGTATGAATTGCTTACCGGTAAATTGCCTTTTGAAGGGAATACCGATTACAATCTGATGGAGGACATACTCAAGAAGAAACCATTGGCAGTTGATAAATTAAATTCTTCGGTACCGAAAGCCGCGAGTGATATCGTGATGAAGGCACTGGAGAAAAAACCAGGTGATCGGTTTGCAGATGCAAAGCAATTTCAACAAGCTCTTATCAATGCATTCACGGAACTAAAGAATGCGGAATTAACTGATGACTATATTAAAGTCGCTGTTCAAAATTCTGCAGCGCCTTCATCTCAGAAAAGAATATCGAAGCCAACTGAGATAGCAGGGGACAAAAAAATATCCAAACCTCTTGCAGTTTATGAACGATTCAAAGGAAAAGTAGTGGCAAAAGAGAATCGGTTGGTAGTGATTTGCGGATCAGTTGTTTTGCTGACGGCCATAATGGCTTTCATTTTTATGCCGCGAAGCAGCAATGCGGGTAAAATTGATAATTCTGTTTCTGACCAATCTTCCCAGGAAAAAGATTTGCCAAAAAATAAATCTAATGACAACAATGAAACCCGTTCCCAGGAGACCAATCCACAAATAAATCCTGTAATATCTCCTGCTCCTGTTGTTGTGTCCGAGACTCCTGACGAAGAAAATGTGAAAAAGAAAAATGTGAAATCTAAAGAGAACACGGATCAAAAAAAATCGGAGGCGAAGAATGAAGGAGAAGAAAACAAAGTTAGCAGCGGTTCCGACGGTAAGGAAGCTATTGGGGGTAACGAAAACAATGGCAATGCGAAAAAAGATGAAAGCGATAAAGAATCAAATACCAAAAAGAAAAGAAAAATCACTTTTGAAGATTTGTTTGGCGGAAAAAAGAAAAATGACACTACCCACAAGGAAAAAAAGAAGTTCAGGATATCTTTTAAGAAAAAAAATTAACCTCAGGTTTTCCAGCTTTGATACCCCCATTATTCAATTGATTTCAGACTTTATAGTCACGACCTCTAAAAATACTTGGCTAAATTTTTATTGGAAACCATTGGCTTATAAAGGTGCGATAAAAAAATACCTTTACTGAATTTTGGAACTTTGCTTCACTTCAACTTATCTTTGCCGCCCGTTTCGAATCCTGAATAATCAATTGTTTAATTTTTAGAACGTTCGGGCGGGTGACACAATTCTTTTATAATTATGAATAAAGAACAGTGAGGGATGGCTCAGCTGTTTGTATTTAATCAAAAGAAAATTTTTAAATGAGTAACCTACATTTCACAACAAAACATGCTAATGCGGCTACCGTGCAACATAACTGGTATGTTGTAGATGGTACCAATCAAACCGTAGGACGTATGTGTGCTAAAATTGCCGCCATATTACGCGGTAAAAACAAAGCATACTATACTCCTCACGTCGATTGTGGCGATTATATTATTGTAATTAATTGCGATAAAGTGGTTTTTACCGGGAATAAGCTGGATGAAAAGATTTATGATACGTTTAGTGGTTATCCCGGCGGCCGTAAAGAAGAAACGGCGAAGAATTTAATGAAGCGTCGTCCTGAAGTGATTATCGAACGGGCCGTAAAAGGAATGCTTCCTAAGAACAGGTTAGGCCGGAAGATGTACAAAAAATTATTTGTATACACCAGTGCAGAGCATCCGCATGGTGCACAGCAACCCAAAGAATTAAAATTTTAAAACATCCCGATAGCTATCGGACAAAAGCTAAATAAATGGACAAACAAAAAAATGGTGTCGGTCGTCGTAAAGAAGCTGTGACAAGGGTATTTATCTCGAAGGGAGATGGCCAGATCACTGTGAATGACAAAAATTATAAAGAATATTTTCCGCTTGTTTACCTGCAAAACCAGGTAGAGCGACCTTTAAAAGCAATTGATGCGTTAAACAAATTTGATATAAAAATCAGCGCCTCAGGCGGTGGTTTCAAAGGCCAGGCCGAAGCAGCCATGCTGGGCATTGCCCGTGTGCTTATTGATTTGAACGCAGAATTTCGCCCTGCATTAAAGGCAGCGGGTTTGTTAAAGCGTGACCCCAGGTCTGTTGAGCGTAAAAAATTCGGACACAAAAAAGCAAGAAAGAGCTTCCAGTTCAGCAAACGATAATTTTATTATGATCACCGGCTGGTTGCCTGAAAAAAAAAGAACAAACATAAAAACTATACAAGGAAAACATGGAAAATAACACTTCACTTCAGCAACAACTTTTGGAAGCAGGTGTGCATTTTGGTCACTTGCGTAAGAAGTGGAATCCAAAGATGTTGCCTTACATCTTTGCAGAAAAGAAAGGTATTCACATTATCGATCTTAATAAGACTGTAGAATGTCTCCAGGAAACTGCGGCGGTAATGAAACAGATTGCACGCAGTGGAAAGAAAATTCTATTTGTCGGCACAAAAAAGCAGGCTAAAGATATTATTACAGAATGCGCCCGCCGCGTAAACATGCCTTTTGTGACGGAGCGTTGGCTGGGAGGTATGCTTACAAATTTTAATACTGTCAGAAAGAGTGTAAAGAAAATGCAGAGTATTGAAAAAATGCTTGGCGATGGAACCTTTGACAGCATCACTAAAAAAGAACGTTTAACGCTAAGTCGTGACAGAGAAAAAATGGAAAAAGTTTTGGGAGGTATCGCCCAATTGGGCCGTATTCCCGCTGCCTTATTCATTGTCGACATCGGCCACGAACATATTGCACTGGCTGAAGCAAAACGTTTAGGGATTACTACTTTCGGTATCGTAGATACCAATTGTGATCCCAATAAAGTTGATTTCGCTATTCCTGCTAATGATGACGCTACCAAATCAATTGCTATTCTGGCAAATTATCTTACTGCCGCTATTGCAGAAGGTTTGGCTGAACGCCAGGCTGCGAAAGATGAGGAGTCTGAAGATGGAAGCTCCAATGATGAAAATGAAAAGAAAGCAGCTAAATTATTAGCTGAAGCAGAAGCCGAAGGTCACCATCGTACGGAAAGATCAAGAGGTACGGGACCAGCTACAGGCCAAAGACGCAGAACACCGGGTAGTGGCGGCGGCGGTCAAAGAGGCGGACCCCGCAGATAAGTTTTGCATGCAAGCAAGCGGTGACAAAAATTATTTTTATTAAACTAAAATTTGCCCTTTTAGGAGATTAGTGAAATGAGTACAGTAACAATAAGTGCACAGGATATAAATAAACTACGCCAAATGACTGGCGCAGGAATGATGGATTGTCGTAAAGCATTAACAGAAACCAATGGTGATTTTGAAGCTGCTATCGACTGGCTTCGCAAACAAGGCCAGAAGGTAGCCGCAAAACGCAGCGATAGAGAAGCAAAGGAAGGTGTGGTAATCGCAAAGACAACTGCTGATAATAAAACAGGGATTATTGTTTGTGTAAGTTGTGAAACAGATTTTGTAAGTAAGAATGCGGACTTTGTAACTTTTGCACAAACAATTGCTGACGCTGCTGTAAATAATAATGTAAAATCTCTCGAAGAACTTAATAGTGCAAACGTAAATGGCTCCAAAGTTTCTGACTTAGTAAATGATAAGCTTGCATCGATCGGAGAAAAAATTGGTATTACAAAATTTGAAAGAGTCGACGCTCCATATGTAGCATCCTATATTCATGGTGCATATCGTATTGGCGTATTGGTGGGCATGAATAAGGAAATACCGGAAGCCGGCAAAGATGTGGCTATGCAAATTGCCGCACTAAGTCCTGTTGCCGTTGATGCCGAAAGCGTCCCGGCTGAAGTGGTTGCCCGCGAAAAAGATATTGCTCTTGAACAATTGAAGAATGATCCGAAAATGGCCGGAAAACCTGCTGAGATGTTGGATAAAATTGCAGCTGGCAAGCTTAATGCTTTTTTCAAAGAACAAACTTTATTGGCACAGGCATTTGTAAAAGATGGAAGTAAAAGCGTGGGAGATTATCTTAAGAGTGTAAATGCGGATTTAAAAGTAACTGAATTTAAAAGAGTGGCTCTCGGATAAAAGAAGTATTATTTGAACTATTTTAAAAAGGCTGTCTTTTAGACAGCCTTTTTATTGGGATGGAACTTAGTAAAAGAGGAAAATGTATTACTTAAGTGGTGGATTTTGGCAAAAGCCCTACTTATTTTTACCCTGCTTTACTTACGCTATCATCATTTTTTATATGAGCTAAAACCAATTTGCTTTTTTTCTGCTGATTTGTAAAATACAACCAGGCACCTGCAAGAATAAGAATAATGCCGATAACAGTTATTGCTGTTGAGCCGAACCCCTGGCTTGTAGAATAAGTAAGCACCGCTTTTCCAAAACTGTCTTTTTCAATTTTAGCTCCGCTTGCTCCAGGTGGCAAATGCAATTTTTGAGTTTGTTGCACCAGCATTCCATTCGTCATTATATCTTCATTAAGTGTAAAATCGTGATCGGATAGTTTTGTTATATCGGGATCTTTTGTATCGAGTTTTGCTTCCCATTTTTTGTTTTTATTCAGAGTGCAAATGCCAAGGGCTTTAAATTTTACTTTATAAGACCTATCCATGGCATCCTCGGAATAACTGAAATCAGTCAGATAATATTTCGGCAATGCAGTTTGCATTGATCTTTTTAAAATGGAAACATTATCTCCAATGGTTTTTTTAAAATAATCCCATTGCGCAGCATTTAGTTTCATTGAAACTTCTACGGTTGCATTGCCCAGCTTATCTACAGTAAAATCGATAACCTGTTTTAATCCTTTCAACTCTTCCTGCGCCTGGCTGGAAAAAGCCATCTGCATCAGAAAGGCGTAAAACAAAAAACGGTATAAAAATTTTCTCATGACAATTAGTTTATGGAATTAATAATATTCATAATTGTTGACTGGTAGGTATTCCCCGTCACTAAATTGGCGCCGGTAGCGATGCCTACAACTCCGCTTCCGGTTGCTTTAAACGCAGCTACCCAGTTAATGCCGCCTCCATTGTATGTCGTTTGTCCACTGTAAAGTGTATAACCTCTTGCATTGCCAGTGGCCTTGAATTGCAGCGAAGCGCCATAATTACTTACATACTGCTGGATAGCATAGAGAGCCTGGGTAGGATTACTATATCCCTGGAATTGATAAACTTCTACATACGCTGAATTGTTGCTATTAGCGATTAAGTATTTTAGTTGTGGCATTGATTGAGCATTCCGTGGCATCATACGCCAACTTCCGGGGTAAGAAAAGTTTACGAATCCCTGGAAGAGATTGTATCCTTTTAACCTGCTTCCGGTATTTTTATTGTCTTCAGTATAATTATCCTGTTGATTGTTTTGCACATTAGTATTGGCAAGCTTTGCATTTCCGCCATCCCAGGCATCTGTAATTTCATCAACTTTTTGGCGCAGGTAAGAATCATCTTTAAGTTCCATTGCGACCGCTCCTTTACTTATCGCATCTCTTACATCTACGAGCCGGTAACGATCGTCACCGGCATTGGCTGCCTCGATAAATTGATTTAGTTCCTTCATACCGGCCTGGTATGCCTGGTCAGGACTCATACGTCCACCGATACCCTCACCACCAATTCCCGTTGCTTCAATAGCATAATAGTGTCCGTTCATTTTGAAGCCGGGATAAGCATGACCGGGAATAAGATAAATGACAGGGTCCATCCCTGCTGCTGCCATAATACTTGAATACAGTATAGATAATTCAATACACAATCCTGTTTTACCTGTTATCACTTCTCTCGGAAGACGAAGACTTTGTACCAACGAAGAAATATCATCCACTTTCTCCGGTACGCCGCTCGTTCCACTGTATACCATATGGCTTATTAATGTAGCATAATAAATTCCGGATAAAAAACGAACACCTTCTTCATCTTTATTTTCTACCGATGCAGCTTCACCTTTTAATATCTTTTCCTGGATCTTTTGAGTATAATATTTAATGATAGGATCATCAGGAGTAACAAAACAAGTGAGCAGATCCATATTGTCATCCATATCTGCCGCCGTACGAATTTCATCAGCAGGAATACAACTATACATGAATTCATTTCGGCCTTTTACTTCAATGTCAAATTCTTCATCATCTTCGCTTACGTTGCTGCCGGTTATTTTTATATTTACTTTTTCCTTAGAACTTGTTGTTTTGTCAACTATTTTGTCTGGCAATGAAGGATAGCAATTAACAACAACAGACTGTCCGGGCAGCAAAACCGGAATTTTATCGATCGAAGTCCAGTCAACAAAATTTGTTAATTGATAAGATACTTCTACATTTTTAGCTGTGGTATGGCTTGTATTCGTCAATAGCATTTTAAAGAGACTATACTTACCATTCAGAGCATTATCATTTGCATAAACCTTATACACTGCAGGCATCAGGATGGGTTGATGTTGTATCTCAGTTTTTAATTCAGCATGGGAAATAATTCCCATCAGAGGCGTGCGGAAGGAAACCAAAAGCCCGGCTACAACTAAAAGCACAGGCAGAAGTTTCTTAAAATTTCCAGCCGGAAGTTTTGTATTCATAAACAGATGTTTTAGTGGTGATTGGTTCGCCGTTTATAAGAAGGGTATCTTTTCAAAAATCGTTTGATCCTACTCAAATAAAAATACATAATTTGTAGTATCGATTTTGTTTTCGTGTCAATAAGTTTGGTCATCGCAGATTTATTTGATATTTGTGGATACTACAAATTAATTATTGGCTCTGCTCCTTTCTTACACGAAATTTATGTAATGGACTATTCTATTGCTTTGGCAGAAGATAATGCTGTAAACAGGAACACTTTCCTGCAAAAAATAAAGCAATTGAATAACCTGCAGCTTTTATTTCTTTCGAATGACGGCCATGACTGTCTTGAATCATTAAAGGGGTTGCCCGATTCCAATCTTCCCCAGGTTGTGTTTATGGATATAGAAATGCCCCGAATGGATGGTATTGAGACTATAAGAATAGGAAAGGCCATCTATCCTCAGATCCATTTTATTGTTCTTACCGTTTTCGATGATGACGAAAAAATTTTTGAAGCTATAAAAGCAGGAGCTTCCGGCTATTTGTTGAAGTATGAACCCGCAGATGCCTTATATGATGCAATTATTAATGTGCTTGAGTACAAAGGTGCACCTATGAGCCCTGCCATTGCACGCAAGGCATTACAGCTATTGAGTGCCTCCGATAAACAAAAGCATGATAAAGGTAATTTGCCGGCGGGCATTACAGAAAGAGAAAAAGAAATTTTGCAATACACAGTAAATGGATGGGATGCCAAAAGAATAGCTGCCCATCTATCCATTAGCACCCTCACTGTTCGAAAGCATATCGCGAATATTTACGAAAAATTACATGTTCAAAGTAAGGCGCAGGTGATGCAGATGGCGCACAAGAATAAATGGTTTTAATGCCTGGAGTAGTAATAAGCTAAGGCCGTTTCTTTTTCGAAACGGCCTGTTACTGAAGAGGAAAACGCATCACACTTTAAAGAGAATGGTGGCAATTTTTGGACCTGTGCTTCTCTTCAAATTTTGCACTATAAAAGTGCTTCAGTTGGCTATTTGTACCAATACATAATTTGTAGTAGTTTCAGAACATGCCATCGCGGTATATTATAATTGCATCATTATTTTCCCTTGCGACTAACAGCCAGGCTCAGACAAGGATAATTGATAGTCTGAAAAAAATTATTTCATCCGAAAGCAATCCTGAAAAAAAAATGAATGCTGTTTTTTCCCTGTGTGAGCAAAAGCAATCTTTGCCTGGTGACACTCTTGGTTATTATGCAAATTTTGCAAAGCAAATGGCATTAAAAAGTGGCAATAAAACCAACACTATTCTTGCTGATTTTTATATGTCAAGCTACCTGGTAAAAACAGAGCAATTCGACAGCGCCTTGCGCATAACAGAAAAATATCTTGCTCATTTGAATTACCATAATAATAAAGATGCTTATCTAAAATTTTCGATTCAAAAAGGACAAATTTTTATAAAAAGTGAAAGATATAAAGAAGCCCTCGGGCTGTTCTATAAACTTTTAGATGAAGCTGAGAGGGAAGATGATGAGTTAATACAAACAAATGTTGCCACCAATATTGGCTGGATAAATATGGAAATGGGTCAAAACAAAGAAGCATTGAAATGGTTTTACAATGCACTTGCCTTTGATCAGAACCCTGGGATCTCTGATTATTTGGGAGTGATTTATTCTAACATGGCGGCCACTTACAATGAATTAGATCAAAATGATTCCGCGGAGTTTTACATCAAAAAGGCGATTGCTGTAAATAGAAAAAGCGGTAAGAATCTCTCTTTTTTGGCAAATGCACTTGCTATCGAAGCTGATATTTTTATTGATACAAAAAGAAAATCGCTGGCAGAGGTGCCGTTAAATGAAGTTTTAAAGATTCGTCGACTGATTGGCGAACCGTTTTATATTGTTTCAGACATGACGCAGTTAGCAATTTTTTATGCCAGCAATAATGAAGTTGATAAAGGAATTGCTCTTTGCAGGCAGGGAATCGCTATGGCAAATCAATATGGTATATCTGCAAAATTGCCAATTTTATATGATGCTTTGGCTAAAAATTACCTGGCTGCCGGCATGTATGAAGATTATGCAACTACTTTAAACGAAATTATTTCTCTCAAAGATTCCCTCTATCAAAAAAACTCTGCGAAAGCATTAGCGGAGATTCAGGCCAAGTATGATTTGCAAAAAAAGGAGAACACAATTATTCAACAAAAACTTGATCTTACTAAAAAAAATTATCTTTTTTACGGATCGCTTGCTTTAACAGCTTTTACGCTTGTGATCGCATATGCTTTTTTAAGAAATTACAGGAGAAAGCAAAAGATGAAGATGCAGCTTATGCTGGAAGAAGAGAAGCGCCTTACCGCCGAAGCGGTTATTAAAGCGGAGGAAAATGAAAGAAAGAGAATCTCGGCTGACCTGCATGATAATTTAGGAGTGTATGCAGCTTCTATTGCTTCAAACATTGATCACATATTGTCAAATCAAAAGACTTCGGATAGCCACCTGATTTTTGAGGAACTTCGAAATAATTCGCAAGCTATAGTATCACAATTGAATGATACGATCTGGGTATTAAAAAAAGATGCACTTTCTCTTACTGCAATCAGTGATCGCTTAAAACTTTTCATTCAGCGTATTGAATCAAGTTACCCGGCTATAAAAATTGATGTGATCGAAAGAATCACCGACGATCATTTGCTGCCACCTTCCCAGGCGTTTCATCTTTTTCAAATAATGAAAGAAGGAATCAACAATGCTCTGAAGCATAGCGGCTGCAGACAAGTCATGGTAATTATAGAAAGCAATACAGATAGTCACTGGAAAATAAATATTACAGATGACGGAACAGGAATCAGCTATAAAGAAAAGAATCACGAAGGTGGCAATGGCCTTGAAAATATGAAGAACCGTTCAAAAGAATCTGGCTGGAATATTGAATGGCAAACCAATCAACCGAAAGGAACTAATTTAATTATACAACCCGCTTAAAGTTAATTGCCGCTTCTTTTTTTAATTTTTGCTGTCAAGTATAACTGGTGTATTGCCTTTTCCCATCACAATGATTTTTGCATTTTGAGATAAAGCCATTTCTTTATAGGCTTTTATTTGTTCATATTGTAATTGCTTGTCACTTAGACTTTCACTAATGATGCGTTGGTAGTCGGCAATTCCCTGTGCTTCTATTCTTTTTCTGTCTGCCTCCTGCTTTTCCTTTTGTAATACGAATTGCATTTTTTGCGATTCCTGTTCGGCTTGAATTTTCTGTTCTATGGTCCCTTTAACAGCAGCAGGCAATGTTATATTTCTGATCAATAAATTTTCAAGCAGCAAACCTCTTTTTTTAAATTCATTTTCAATGCCATTAAAAATACGATTTTGAAATTCGTCCCTTTTAGTAGAGTACAAAGCAACTGCGTCATAATAAACAGCATTATCACGGATACGCGTACGGGCGACAGGACGAACAACCTTATATTCATAGTCCATGCCCGTTTCTCTTACCAATTTTGGCGCATCTGTAGGCACAAGACGATACAATACTGTAAGATCAATATTTACTTCCAAACCATCAGCAGTTAAAACACGAATAGCATCATCACCTTGTTTTTGCCCTTCGTCATGAGTACCGCTCATGGTATAATTCTGAGTTTTTATATCCATTTTTTCTACCTCGTACAGTGGGTTTATGAAGTGCAGGCCACTTTCCAGTACGTCAACCTGGACTTTTCCAAAAAGTTTCTTTACACCTACCTGCCCGGCATCAACCTGTATAAAACAGCTTAAACTTATACCGATGATCATTATAATAAGCCCGCCAATAGTAAGGCCCCTGGCATATCTTGCCAGGTTAGCGATGGTGCGAAAGGTGATTCCTACGATAAAAATGATGAAACCAAAAACAAGAAGAAACATATAGTCAGATTTAGAGTGTAAATGTAGTAGTTTGTTGCCGGTAGCTCATTTAAGAAAAGAAGTTGTATGATTGTCGCAAAAAAATTTTACTGATCTACAAAAACAAGGAAACAAAAATCAGCATCATCCAAAAGACCTTTCCCCTATCTTCGCAGCATGCTTCCCAAATACAAGCGAATACTACTTAAACTTTCCGGCGAATCATTGATGGGTGATAAAAGTTTTGGTCTTGATCCGGGCGTTATATCTCAATATGCCCACGATATTAAATCGATCATTGAATTAAACGTGCAAGTCGCTATCGTAATCGGGGGGGGCAATATCTATCGTGGTATGAATGAAGCTGAAACCGGCATTGAACGGGCACATGGTGACTATATGGGGATGCTGGCAACCGTCATTAATGGTATGGCGCTACAGGCAGGACTCGAGAAGATTGGCGTTTATACGCGGCTCCAGAGTGCCATAAAAATGGAACAAATTGCGGAGCCATATATACGCCGCCGGGCTATCAGGCATGTTGAAAAAGGAAGAGTGGTGATCTTTGGCGCAGGTACGGGCAATCCTTATTTTACCACAGATACTGCCGGCGTTTTACGGGCAATAGAAATAACCGCTGATGTTATTTTAAAAGGAACGAGAGTGGATGGTATCTATTCTGATGACCCGGAAAAGAACAAAAATGCAACTAAATACGAAAAGATTACTTTCAATGATTGCATATCAAAAAATCTGCGGGTAATGGACATGACAGCTTTCACACTTTGTATGGAAAATAATCTTCCTATTATTGTTTTTGATATGAACAAGCCCGGAAATCTGCGCAATGTTGTCACAGGGGGAAAAGTAGGAACTATTGTAGCCGGATAATAACTAAATTAGCGAATCGTAAGATTACTGTAGGAGGCTCGAAGAAGTTATTGTGTATAAATAGTATTTTTTGAATTTTAAAGACTGGCGGTTTTTTTATAGCTTCCCGTGATTTTACTGAATCCATCCCGCCCATGACATTTAATTTATCCATTGTTGAGTTGATCGTATTGTTTTTGTGCGCTGTTACACTCGGGGTAGTCATTCATTTCTTTATTATAAGTCGAAGATCCCTTAAAACTTCACCTGACGAAACGGAAAAATTCAAAAAAAATGTTGATGAATGGAAGCTGAAATATTTCAATGACATTGAAGTAAAGGATAAAGAGCTTTCAGAAATAAGAAGCCGCTTTTCAGAGTCGGAAGAAAATAACCGCATTTACAAGATCGAATTAGAAGAATTGCAACGCCACCAAAAACGATTACAGGCGGAAGTGGAATCAGTTAAAAAAAGAGAACCTGAAAGAGAAGGCAAGCCAAATTACATTGAACAACTGCGTATAGCTCAAAGCGGTTTACTGGAGCATAATGAAAAGATCAACCAGCTCCTTGAGAATTTAGAAGTAGTGAAAGAGAACGAAGAAAAGCAAAAAATGATGGAGGAGGAAAAAGAAGAGTTAATAGACCAGGTAAAGGAATTAAAATATTTGCTCGGTCAAAAAGAATCAGAAATTCACAATATCAAACAAAAGGAGAATCTTACAAAGGAAATGACTTCCATGCTCGACAGTGCTTACAGTGAATTCAATACACTTCAAAGTAAAATACAAAAACTGGAAACACAGCTTTCCGCCAGCAGAATGGTAAGTCTTGAGTATGAAGACCTGAAAGAAGCCTACGAGAAAACTTCACGCCAGCAAGAGGATTATAAAGCAAAAGCGCAGGTTTTAACGGCAGAGAATCAACAACTGACTTTGCAAATGAATGAGATGGAAGATAAATTCCACGAGGCAAATTTTCAGAGACAGCAATTGCAAAAAAGAGTTAGTTATCTTGAGGAGTTGAACGCTGATTTGCAGGTAGTAGCTGATGCAAATAAAAAATTAGAACACCAGTTGAGACGTGTTGGCGAATTGGAAAGCATGCTCAATGTTATTTCAGAAGAGAACCAAATATTAAAAAAGCAAACCAATCAATAGAAATCACTCTCTCTTTATTGTCTTTTAAGAACTCCATGGTAATTTCGGCATTGAAAAGAATAATATGAGTAAAAAAATTGCCGATATAAGAACGGATTATTCTCACAATGTTTTAATCGAGTCGGAGATTGAACGGGATCCCATAAAACAATTTGATAAATGGTGGCAGGATGCAGCGGCAGCAAATATCCCGGAGTTAAATGCAATGACCCTGGCTACCGCTTCTTCAGACGGTGTGCCTTCGGCACGCATCATGTTGCTTAAAGGATTTTCAGAAAAAGGATTTGTTTTTTTTACAAATTATGATAGCTACAAAGGCCGGCAACTAACAGAAAATCCGAAGGCTTGTCTTGTTTTTTTCTGGAAGGAACTGGAGAGGCAGGTAAGAGTTACAGGTATTCTTGAAAGGGTAAGTAGTGAAGAGAGCGATTCTTATTTTCATTCGAGACCGAAAGCAAGCCAGGTTGGAGCGATCACTTCGCCGCAAAGCCATGTAATTGAAAGCAGGGAATGGCTTGATGAACGATACAAGAGGCTTACTGAAGAATTAGCGGGAGAAAATATTGAACGTCCTTTACATTGGGGCGGTTTTCTTGTAAAACCTGTTATTATTGAATTCTGGCAGGGAAGGCCCGGACGCTTACATGATAGAATTCAGTATAGCCTTTCAGATAATGGAAGTTGGAAAATTGAAAGACTTGCTCCTTAGAAGATAATCAAAATTATTTTTTCTTAGCTGCTTTTTTCACTTTTGCAGGGCGACTTTTTCCGAAAGATCCTTTAAAGATTTTTCCTTTTTTTGTTTTTTTATCTCCTCTTCCCATAATATTTTTTTTAGTGTTGTAAAAAATTTATTGTCAAAAAAGCCCCATACTAAAAGAATTAAAATAGCTGGGGCTTCTTAAAAAGTTGTCATGAGTCACAGCTTTCCGGAAAGTTCTTTACCAGCTTTAAAGCGGGCTACTTTCCTTGCTTTGATTTTAATTACTTCACCGGTTTGAGGGTTACGACCATTGCGGGCAGATCTTTTGGATACTGAAAAAGTTCCAAAACCCACTAAAGTAACTTTGCCACCACCTTTTAAAGTTTTAGTGACAGCTTCAATGAAAGAATCCAGGGCAGCATTAGCCTGAGTTTTTGTAACGCTTGCATCTTCGGCAACTTTGTTAATCAATTCGGCTTTGTTCATAATGTATTTTTTTTGCTTTTTTTAAGGACGACAAATTTAGATGCTTTTGCATTGCAACAAAATTTTTTTATTCCATTTTTTCAAATTCAGAAAACTGTTCGAAGCCTTGTCAGGCAAGGATTTTAGCAAACTTATTTTTTTTGCAACGAATGAACTTCAGCTTTTGATTTCGCAAAAGCTTTAATGATACTGAGTTTCAGAGGTATAGGTGGAAATGCTTGCCAGTAAACAATTTCAGGGCGCAGTCGATATTTTCTTTTTGACAAAGAGAAATTCTTTTTGCACACTCAATTCACAATTTCCATTACAGTGTGAAACGCAATGAATTTATCATGCCATTTTTCACGGCCTTTTTTTTCCAGATGTGATGAAAAATTTTCTGTGTAATCCTTATAGTTCTCAAAAGAAGAAGCGAAATATTGTATTACATAAGTGACGTCTTCGTTTTCATCCGCTCCAAGAAGTCGATAAAATTTGCATTCATAAAAAAAGTCTGTAGTCATTACTTCCGGAATATGTTCATTCTTCACCCACTTCAACCACTCATTTTGAATTTCTTTATCAATTTTAATAGTGATGTTGTATGCTATCATTTTTCAGATTCATTCTAAATTTAGCTCAAGATATACCGGGCAATGATCGCTGTGCATTACGTTTGGATAGATCTCTGCATCAACTACATTCTTTTGTAAAGGTTCTGTAACGTTGATATAGTCAATTCTCCATCCTTTATTATTTGCTCTCACCGTGGGAAATCGCCGGCTCCACCAGCTATATCGGTGTGGCTCGGGGTGACGGAGCCGGAAAGCATCTACCCAACCATCAGAAAAAAATTTATCCATCCATGCTCTTTCTCCGGGTAAAAAACCGGAAGTTTTTGCATTGCCTTTTGGATTATGAATGTCAATTTCTTTATGCGCAATATTATAGTCTCCGCATAAAACCATTTTTGGATGTTTATTCTTTACCTGGTCAAGGTAATTGAAAAATTCATCGAGCCATTTGTATTTAAATGTTTGTCTTTCTTCTCCTGAAGTTCCCGATGGAAAATAGGCATTGATCAAATGCACGTTTCCAAAATCCAGTTGCAACACTCTGCCTTCATCATCACTTACCTTATGGCCTGTACCGTATTTAACATTGCCTGGTTTTATTTTGGTGAACACGGCCACTCCGCTGTATCCCTTTTTTTGTGCGCTGAACCAATAATCGAGAAAACCCATGTCGTGAAAAGGTTTATGATCTACGTTCTCTCTTTGCGCCTTTGTTTCCTGTAAACAAATTACATCCGCAGGATCGGTTTTTAACCAATCTAAAAAACCTTTGTTGATTGCAGCTCTTAAGCCATTCACATTGTAGGAAATGATACGCATCAATTTTTATTTTCAAAACTGGGATGATAAAGATAAAGCATCAAATGTTCAGCAAATAATGCGACATTCAGCTCATTGTTAGATGGTAAAAATATTTTTTAAAAACCGGTTAAATAAAATTGTTTCTATTTTTAATGCTTACAAATTGTCGATCATGTCAATTGAAGATAATAAACGAATCATTCCGCCGAAAGAGCAGGTTTACCTCGAAGGGCCTAAAAGCCGTACTTATGAATTAAGCTTCGCCTGGAAAGTTTTTAAAGAATTTATCCGGGGATTCAGAACGCTTCATTTTGTCGGGCCCTGTATTACGGTTTTTGGTTCGGCCAGGTTCAAGGAAGATGAATTTTTTTACGAGAAGGCAAGAGAATTTGGAAAACATATTGCCGGCATCGGCTTTACAACTATGACAGGCGGCGGGCCGGGAATTATGGAAGCAGCCAATCGCGGCGCTTTTGAAAATGGGGGAATATCAATTGGATGCAACATTCAATTGCCGTTTGAGCAGAAAGCCAACCCTTATGTGCAAAAGTCAATCACGTTCGAACATTTTTTTGTTCGCAAAACAATAATGACCAAATATTCTTATGCCTTTATCATTATGCCTGGTGGTTTTGGAACTATGGATGAATTTTTTGAAACGGTCACTTTGGTCCAAACAAAAACAATTACTCAATTTCCGATCGTGTTATTTGGAAGAGATTATTACAAGGATCTTATGAAAACGATTGAAGTAATGGAGGAAAAAGGAGCCATTGCAAAAGAAGATCTGAAATTAGTGTTACTTACAGATGACGTAGACGAAGCTATGAGTCATATTCGAACCTATATTACAACCAACTATAAGGTTCAGCCACGAAAACGTTTGTGGTGGTTATTTGAAAGACGCTGATTTTAATCTGTATTTTTTATTTGTCAACTCAGTATTTTCATCCCAAAACTATTTTGTTATCATCTTAAAACGATTGCCATTCTTTCATCCATTCGCATGATACTTGTTTTGCCTTTTCATAATTATCAGTTACAATAATAAGTTGATTTGAATGGTCGCTGTACTGTGCCAAAATGTTTACGCCTGCATGGGATAGTCTTTTGCAAAACATTCCCAATTGTCCCGGAACATCCTGTCGCAGTTTTTGAATGATAATATTATTAATTTTTACAACATTAATTCCAACCTGTCCCAATACTTCTTTTGCTTTGAGTGCTTCTTCGACCAAAAAATGCGCAATGGCGTATTTGCCATTTTCAAAAACACCGCCTCCTTCAAGACTTATTTTGTTTTTTCCCAGTGTTTCACCTAAAAGCGCCAATGTACCAATTTTGTTTTCCAAAATAATTTCCAGATCTTTCATAAAGTTTTTTTAGTGATGAACTTTTTTACTGTCTTCAGGTGCTTGATCTCTTTCTGTCTTTCCATAATCCCTCACAACTTCTGCAACCTTTAACCTGTAATATTCGAAAATTTTATTTCTTCCTTGTTTTTGAGCCATTCTGTGCATCTCTGTATTTCGCCATTGAGCAACACTTGCTTCATCTTTCCAAAACGATAACGACAAAAACTTTCCAGGATTTATTACACTTTGAAATCTTTCTACGGAAATAAAGCCTTCGATTTTTTCCAACTCAGGTCTTAATTGAGATGCAATATCAAAATAGGTATCCTGCTTTTCTTTTACAGGAATCGCTTCAAATATTACTGCTATCATTTATAATTTATTGTTTGGCAAATTAAAAGTAATATCTACATTTACATTTCATTTAAAAATGAACTATGGAAGCAGCAGAAGCTTTTGCTTCAATTTCCGGTTTAATTTGTGAACCGGCAAGAGCAAAAATGTTATGGAATCTACTTGATGGAAGAGCGTTTACCGCAAGTGAACTGGCTGTTGTTGCAGATATTTCTGCAACTTCGGCAAGTAATCATTTATCAAAATTAATTGAAGCAGATATCATAAAAGTTGAAGCGCAGGGAAGGCACAGGTATTTTTCTTTTTCAAAACCTGAAGTTGCGTATGCAGTCGAAGCCCTTGCAAATCTTGCAGGTAACAGCTCATCAAATAGAAAAGAAATTGTTTCGAGCGGAGTAAAATATTGCAGAACCTGTTATGACCATCTTGCTGGGTTTGTGGGTGTAAAATTTGCTGAAGCATTGAAGCAAAAAGGTTATATAAAGCAATCCGATGCCGGCTATTTAGTTACAGAACAGGGTTGGAAGTGGTTCGCTGTATTTGATATTTTTAAAAATGATTTTGAAAATAACCGCCGTCCCCTGACCCGACAATGTCTTGATTGGAGTGAACGCCGCCCTCATTTAGCCGGTCAGTTAGGCGCGGCCGTTTTGAAAAAAATGATGGATAAAAAATGGTTTAAGAAGGTTCAGTTTTCGAGAGAATTGATTGTTACTTCTAAAGGCCGCCAGGGGTTTTATAATTTATTAGGCATTCCTTTGCAATGATCCACTCAAATTCCGATGATCAAAAATATCTCATCTTTCATAAAACTAAAACCGGCGTTAGCTATTGGTTTTTTATTTTCCGCTTCCAGTCTTTTATTTGGTACATGGGTGGCTTCCATTCCCGGAATTAAGTACAGGCTCGGGTTTACCGATGCAAGTCTCGGTCTTTCACTATTGCTTTCGCCTTTAGGTGCATTGACAGGGGTAGCCCTTTCTACAAAACTTTTTGGCAAAATACCTGTAGGTAAATGGATGATCGCAGGATATTTTTCTCTCGGAATAATCATGATCCTCCAGATCAATTCTGTCAATCGTTTGATGTTTTGGATTTGCCTGTATTGTTTTGGAATAAATGGATTTTTGAATGGAGTATCTGTTAATACTACGGTTAGCTATCTGGAGAAAAAATATAAGAGAAGAATGATGAGTACCTGCCATGGCATGTATAGTCTTGGCGGCGGCATTAGTGCAGGACTTGCCAGCTTTTTTTTTGCACTTCATTTGTCTCCGCGTTTACAAGTCGTCCTAGTAGCTATAACAATTTGCACGATGGTTTTTTTCAATCGTAATCATTTGCTTGCTCATAACCGTATCATTCATTCAGGGTCAGGCATCAAACTTCCTTCATTAGCTATTTTAAGCATTTCCTTTCTTTGCATGGTACTTTATATGTCTGAAGGTTGTGTAGCCGACTGGAGTGCTATTTATTTGCATGAATCTTTACATAGTGCAAAGGAAATAATGGGTTTAGGCTATGCAGGTTTTTCCGCGGCTATGACGATCGGAAGACTTAATGGCGATACCATCATTACAAAATTTGGAAGTAAAAGAGTTGTGATAACAGGAGCATTGGTGGCAGCCGCAGGTTTTACGATTGTAGTATGGGCACCCGTTGCTTCCGTGGCGATTGCAGGATATATTTTAATTGGTTTTGGTTGTTGCTGTATTATCCCGGTATTATTCAGTGCATCAGGAAATATACCCGGAGTAAGCGTGGTGGAAGGTTTCGCAATGGTAACTACCGGCGGCCTCATTGGTTTTTTGGCAGGCCCTTCCATTATTGGTTTCGTCTCTGAGAAACTAAATCTCTCAACCGCTTTATCCTTGTTAATTTTACTGATGCTGACAGCAGCCACCATAGCATGGAAAAATAAATTTTTAGAAGGTAAGACATCATTAAAAACTGAAATGCCATACGATGAACAAATCTTTTGATACAATTATTTTTGATTTAGGCGGCGTACTTATAGACTGGAACCCGCGGTATGTTTACCGAAAATTTTTTAAAACAGAAGAAGAAGTAGAATGGTTCTTGGAAAATGTTGCTACTTCTGAATGGAACGAAAACCAGGATGCGGGTTATCCTCTTCATAAAGCAACAGAGGAATTAATTGCCAAACATCCTAAATGGGAACCAGAAATAAAAGCGTATTATGGCCGCTGGCTCGAAATGTTAGGTGACCAGATCCATGAAACTGTGGAGATTCTTCATAAATTGAAACATACAGGGAAATATAAATTGTACGCACTTACAAACTGGAGTGGTGAAACATTTCCTCATGCATTGCAGCGTTTTGAATTTTTTAAAATGTTCGATGGAATTGTAGTAAGCGGTGACGAGAAAATGAGAAAACCATCTGCTGAATTTTATAAAATATTATTGGGTCGTTATCATATCGATCCAACCACGACAATTTTTATTGACGACAGTTTAAAAAATATAAAAGGAGCGGAAGCTGTTGGCATTACCGCCGTACATTTTCATAATCCTTCGCAGGTGAAAGAAGAATTGCAGAGACTGGGAATTGAACTTTTTTAAGAGAAAAAGATTATTCCAAAACCGGTCGCAACCATTTCTCTGCTTCTTCGATACTCATCCCTTTTCTTTTTGCATAGTCTTCTAATTGATCTCTTCCGATTTTTCCTAAACCAAAATAGTGACTTTTTGGATGAGCGATGTACCAACCGCAAACCGAAGCAGGAGGATTCATGGCAAGGCTTTCGGTTAATTCGATTCCTATGTTCTCAGTTACATTCAGCAACTCAAACAATTTTATTTTTTCAGTGTGATCGGGACAAGCAGGATAACCGGGGGCCGGACGAATTCCTTTATATTCTTCTTTGATCATTTGCTCGTTTGTAAGATTTTCTTCTTTTGCATAGCCCCAGAATTCTTTTCTCGTTTTTTCATGAAGGCATTCTGCAAAAGCTTCTACAAAACGATCAGCTAATATTTGCACCATGATCTTATTGTACTCATCCTGCTCGCCGGTAAATTTGTCAACATATTTTTTTGCACCGTGAATAGTAACGGCAAAAGCTCCCATAAAGTCAGAACCAATTTCTTTCGGGCAAATAAAATCCGAGAGAGAAAAATTAGGCTGCCCGATAGCTTTCTTTAATTGCTGCCTGAGAGATTCCAATTTTACTTCACGATTTTTTGTTTGCAGAAAGACTGTGTCGGCATTATTACTTGCAGCAGGCCAGAAGCCGATAACACCATTTGCAGTAAACCATTTTTCTTTCACTAATCTTTCAACCAATTTCTGCGCATCATTAAACAATCTTGTCGCTTCCGTTCCAAAAATTTTGTCAGTAAGTACAGCAGGAAATTGACCCGGCATTTCCCATGCAATAAAGAAAGGTCCCCAGTCAATGTATTTTGCGACCGTCGCAAGATCAAATTCTTTTAAAACCTTTACTCCATCCACTGCAGGCCTTGTGGGTTTATATTTTTTCCAGTCAAAATATTCTTTAGTGATAACGGCTTCTTCATAAGGAATCAAAGATTTGTTCTTTTGTTTATTCAAAAACTGGTTACGCAGATTGTTATATTCGATTTCAGTTTGACCAAGAAAAGTTTTTTTCTGTTCTTTATTCAAAAGATTGGTTACAACAGTCACGCTTCTTGATGCATCCAGTACATGCACCACACCATTGTCATATTGCGGAGCAATTTTTACGGCTGTGTGCATTCTTGATGTGGTGGCTCCTCCTATCAACAAAGGTTGAGTCATGTTGCGGCGTTTCATCTCATGTGCCACGTGTACCATTTCATCCAGTGAAGGAGTGATTAACCCGCTGAGGCCAATGATATCTGAATTTTCTTTTTCGGCTGTATCTAAAATTTTTTCGGCTGGAACCATCACTCCGAGGTCTTTTACTTCATAACCATTGCACCCGAGAACGACACCAACAATATTTTTGCCGATGTCATGAACGTCACCTTTTACAGTGGCTAATAAAATCTTAGCCCCCCCACCCCCCAAAGGGGGGATTTCAGATGATTCTTTATAATTCGAAATCTGTTTAAGTCGCTGAAGAATTGCGTCAAGCACTGAGTCAATATTCGATATTACTTGTCCATTATCAAAACGCATTACTTCAAATCCTTTCTCATAAAGCCACAAGGTCCTTTCTCTGTCGCTTATAATGTTTTCTGGTAGCTGATGCATTAGACCATCAACTTCAATAACTAATCTGCTTTTGAGACAAACGAAATCAGCGATGAATGGTCCAATTATATGCTGCCTTCTGAATTTGTAGCCTTCTAATTTTTTACTGCGAAGCATTTGCCATAAAATATTTTCAGCTTCTGTAGGCTTGCTGCGGTGTGTCTTTACAAAATTTTTTAATCTTCCATAAAGCATGGGATCAGCGGTTTCATAACTAAAGGAATCGTCAGTGAACCCCCCTTTGGGGGGTAGGGGGGCTTTTTTCCCTGCTTCGATATAAGGGGTAAGGATCGCTACAGATTTTTTCATTACCCTTGCGCTCTTTACCACCTGTGGCAAGAACATTTTACCCGAACCAAACAGATCGCCCACTACATTCATCCCATCCATCAATGGGCCTTCAATCACGTCCAACGGCTTTGGATATTTTTGTCTTGCTTCTTCAGTATCTATATCTATATAGTCTGTAATACCATTGATAAGTGAGTGTTTCAATCTTTCTTCAACACTTGTATTTCTCCACGCTTCATTCTTCACCTCAACCTTGCCCTTTGCTTTTACAGATTCGGCGAAAGCGATTAACTTTTCAGTGGCCTCATTATTGTCGTTATTTTTATTCAGGATAACGTCTTCACATAATTGTCTCAATCCTGGTTCTATTTCATCGTAGACTACCAACTGGCCGGCATTCACAATGCCCATATCCATCCCGGCTTTGATAGCGTAATATAAAAAGACAGAATGCATGGCTTCACGAACATGATCATTTCCGCGAAAAGAAAAAGAAAGGTTACTTACCCCTCCGCTAATTTTCACCAGCGGCATTTTTTGTTTGATGATCCTCGTGGCTTCAATAAAATCGACGGCATAATTATTATGTTCTTCCAGTCCTGTAGCTACCGCAAAAACATTTGGATCAAAAATTATATCCTGCGGATCGTAACCAACACCGCCAGTTAATATTTCATATGCTTTGCTGCAGATATCTATTCTTTTCTGCAAAGTATCGGCCTGGCCTTTTTCATCAAAGGCCATTACCACAACAGTAGTCCCGTACATTTTGCATATTTCAGCCTGGTGAATAAATTTTTCTTCACCTTCTTTCATTGAAATTGAATTCACGATGCACTTTCCCTGTACACATTTTAGCCCGGCTTCAATGATCTCAAACTTCGAGCTATCAATCATGATGGGGATCTTGGCAATGTCAGGTTCGCTTTGAAGAAGATTGAGAAAAATTGTCATTGCTTTTACTCCGTCAAGTAAAGCATCATCCATGTTTACATCCAGTATCTGCGCCCCATTCTCCACCTGTTGCCTTGCCACACTTAATGCTTCTTCGTATTTGTTATCACGAATAAGGCGTGCAAACTTTTTAGATCCTGTTACATTGGTTCGTTCGCCAATGTTGACAAAGTTTGTATCCGGACGAACAACAAGTGGTTCAAGTCCGCTTAATCTCAGGTAAGGTTTGATATGTGTCAATTCACTCATAAAATAATTAAGCCGCTTCAGTTTCTACAATTGGTAGCTCTCTTGGCTTCAGTTTTTTTACGTGTTCGGCAATATGCCTGATATGATCCGGAGTGGTTCCGCAACAGCCACCCACAATATTTACAAATCCTTCTTTCGCCCAGTCTTCAATGTAATGCGCTGTGTCCTCGGGTTGTTCATCATATTCGCCCATAGCATTGGGTAAACCCGCATTTGGATAGGCAGATATATATGTTGAAGCGATTTGTGACAACTCTTCAATATGCGGACGCATTTCTTTTGCACCCAGCGCACAATTCAAGCCTATACTCAAAGGTTTTGCATGGATGACAGAGGTATAAAACGCTTCAAGTGTTTGGCCGCTTAATGTTCTTCCGCTTGCGTCAGTAATAGTTCCGCTTATCATGATGGGTAAAGCCCCCTTCTGTTCCCCCAACGGGGGAAAGTCCCGGCTATAGTTTTTCTTTTCGGCAAATGGAAGGATTTGTAGCTTTTGCTCAATAGTCTGCAAAACCTTTTCAGGCTCATTAATTACTTCCTCATTTGTAAACCTTATTACAGTATATCCTTTTGATTTTAACCAAAGGGTTCTTACTTCATCGTTTTCTTTGTTTTTAGGTAACTGATGAATTAATCCATCTATTTCAATAATTAATTTTTTTGCAAGGCAAATAAAATCCGCAATGTACTTTCCAATGATGTGTTGACGCCTGAACTTATATTCAACTAGTTTTCCCCCTCTCAATTGTTGCCACAAATATTTTTCGGCTTCAGTTGGATTTTTTCTATACTGCAAAGCAAATTCTTTAGTCAGTTTGTACAGCATAGGATCTGCATCATGATAGAATTCGGTTTCATCCGGGAGAGCTGTGCGTGGCTCTCCCCCATTCGGGGAGTTAGAGGGGGCTGTATCACGGAAATATTTTTTAATAGCAAAGATTGCAGCCTTTGCGTTCAAGGTATCAAAGATGGTTTCGATAAGAAGAAGATCCACTCCTCCTTCAACCAACCCTTTCACTTGTTCATAATATGCATCTACCGCTTCATCAAAAGTTAGTGCACGATAACCGGGGTTGTTTACATCCGGTGAAAGAGAAAGTGTTTTGTTCATAGGCCCGATGGCACCGGCGACAAAAGCGGCTTCCCTTCCTTTTCCCCCGGGAGAAGAAAGAAATTCATTTACTGCTTCTCTCGCAATTTTAGCGGCTGCAAGATTTATTTCATAGGCAAGTTCCTGCATGTGGTAATCTGCCAATGAAATCTTTTGCGCATTGAATGTATTTGTTTCGAGAATATCCGCGCCTGCTTCGAGATACTGTTTATGAATTTCTTTGATGATCTGCGGCTGCGTAAGGCAAAGCAGATCGTTATTGCCCTTAAGATCAGAAGGCCAATCTTTAAATCGCTCCCCGCGATAGTCGGCTTCTGTTAATTTATGACGCTGGATCATTGTTCCCATTGCGCCATCAATGATCAAAATGCGTTCATTCAATAATTGCCGGATCGTTTTCATAAACACCTCCTTTGTTGATTAGTAATACCAGACGATGCAGTGAGTGACACCCGCCCGAACGTACCGTTCGGTACGGGCGGGCAACGAAAGTTGAATAGCGTTAATGTCGCCGGCTACATCCTAATTATTATCGAACTGTTTAAACGTTTGGAAACTAAAAGGGAGAGTTTCTTTGGCGTTTATTAGTTCAGTTTTTTACAGGCCGAACAATAAACAAATCCGCCTGTGGAAGCAAAGGTAAAAGCGAAAAGTCAAAAGGCAAAACTATTTGTTGGCAACGTAATTTTCTACCGGAAGGCGGTTTTGAAGACTCCGGGCAAGTGTCATTTCATCGGCATATTCAAGTTCGCCGCCAAAAGCAATGCCGCGGGCAATCGTTGTGATGCGAATGGGATGAGGTTGTAATTTTTTCTGAATATAATATATAGTTGTATCCCCCTGGATAGTTGGATTGAGAGCAAAGATCAGTTCTTCTGTTTTTTCTTTTTGAATACGATTAATGAGAGATTCGATATTGAGTTGGTCGGGGCCAATTCCATCCAGTGGAGAAATGACGCCGCCAAGCACATGATAAGTTCCATTGTACTGCTGTGTGCTTTCAATCGCAATTACATCGCGGATATTTTCCACTACGCAGATCATTTCCTGTTTTCTCATGCTGTTGGCACATATGGAACAAATATCTCCGTCAGCCACATTAAAGCAGCGCTGGCAAAATTTTATTTCATTTCGCATTTTGCTGATCACTTCGCTGAACTTAGTTACATCATTATTATTTTGTTTGAGAAGATGTAATACTAACCGCAACGCCGTCTTTTTTCCAATGCCCGGAAGTTTGGCAAATTCATTAACCGCATTTTCAAGAAGTGAGGAAGAGAATTGCATGGGGCAAAGGTACAAGAATGAAGGTACAAGGTACAAGTATCCGCCACAGAATTGCGCCTTGTACCTTGTGACTTTCGTTCTTACAGAGCTATATCAAATTCATTATTCCAATTGGGTTTTACGGAAATCTTTGGACGGGATTTGATCGGGATTACAATTTCAGGCTGAAGGTGCTTGCCGTAGAAATCTCCCGGATCCCACGTGCTATTATTATTTCGATCGTATAAGATGCGAAGTTGATAATCACCGGGAAGAAAAATTGACTCACGAAGTTCGGATGAAGAGAGTGGAACAGATTTTACAACACTATTGTTTTGAACAAACTGCAACACAGGGTTCTGAGAAAGGTCAAGATCTTTAAAACGGATCAACAGCGAGCCATAGTCAGAAAGTTTTTTTGTTTTGAAAGTAAGCGTATCTGTTTTTAGCAATTTATTGCCAAGGGTATCTTCTGCAAAATCTTTTTCAAAAATGATGTTGTATGCAGTGTTTTCTTTCCAGTTGTACTCAAAGGTTAATTTTTTCTGCGCAGTGTCTTCATTAATTCGATAGTTCGTAATCGGGGTAAATGTAGTGTCGCTGCTGAAATGAATAAGCGTTGTATCCAAATTTCTTATCGGTTGTTCAAAACTGATGACCAAACTATCTAACAGATCTAATTGACCGCTCGAAAGATTTGTCAGTATTCGTAAACGTTTTTCAGCGTTAGCTCCAAGTTTTGGCCTTTTTGAGACCTGAGGCAGATTTGGGGTAGCTCCTGAAGTGTTTTTTTCACTTATTGAATAAGCGTATAAAAGTATAGGCTCATTGTTATTTGGAGTAATAACAGCAGAGTCTGCAAAAGCAAATAAACTTTTTTCAGACAAATACCGGTGAGAGCCACCCTGGTCCTGTAAAGCGTACAAGTAAAAAGTATCTGCAGGTAAATTTCTGAAAGTAAAATTCCCTGACGAATCAAGGCGGGTGATGTATTGCGGTTTTTCATTGGCCACGGCTGAGTCTTCTCCATTTGTATGAAGCATCACGATCAGCGTAGAATCAGCTTTGCCCGTTTCTGCCAATAAAACTTTCCCCGATATAGTTAATGAGTCAAAGACAGGGCCGGTGGAAAAAATATAAGTGAAGTTTTTGGCTGCATTTCCTTCGTTAACATCTTTAATGGCTTTACCAAAATCTATAGTGTAAGTAGTGTTCGGTTGTAAAGTATCTTTAAATCTAACCGTAACTGTTCTGAGCTTGGAACTTATCTCAGGCTCTCTTTGGGAAAGAGGAGATACAATCACATTTGCCGATGCATTTTCTATTTGAACAAATTCATCAAAGGTTAAGTTAATGCGTGATGTTTTGAAGTTGATCGAAGAATCGCGGGGAGAGGCCACCACCAAAAGGGGAGGAAGCGTATCCTTGAAACCACCGGAGGGAGGAGACATTACGGCACACCCCACTGAAAAAAAAGCGATCTTAAAGAGTAGAAGGATGAAAAGAATATAAAAAAGGGATTTCTTCATTCAGTGTGCAAACTTAGCCTGTTTCAATCATCTGTCATTTCAGCTTTTCCTAATAATCTTTTAAATCGCATAATCAGGGTTTTGTTTCCTCTTCCTCTATTTCATTTAATGCAACTGCAAGGTTGTTTGTTTTTACAAAATTGCACCAGTGACAGTCTTCTTTACCGCAACCAACATAGAAATCATGATCCCGGATTTTATCCCAAACCATTTTGATCTGTTCGGTAATGGTATTAATATCCTGCGGAGTGATATAGATCCTTTGTTTTTTGTACACCTTTTTCTTGTCTGGCTCAGTAAAATCAAATTCTGAACTGACAACCTTCCAGCCTTTTTGTTCATAGTTGTCAACGAGAATTTTATAAAAAACTGCTTGTCTCCAGTAATCACCGCCAACAGGATCTTTGTCAGACGGCGGCTGCAACTTGATTTTCGCTTTGTCCGGATCGCCGGTTTTGTAATCAACCACGTTAACCGATTTTCCATCAAATTCAAGCTTATCCAGTTTGCCCTTTAGCGGAACACCATTTACAACAATATTCCTGATGTTTCTTTCTATAGCTACAATCTTGACCCAGCTATTGATGTATTTGTCATAATAATTACTTAATACATCGTGACCGTATTCCATTCTCCGGTCAAATTGTTCTTTGGTAAAACTTTCCCGGTGGCGGGTCATGTACCATTCAAAATCTTTAATGAATTCTTCTTTTGACGGGAACTGTTCATTATTGTTTTGCATTTTACGGAATAACTGCTCCACAGCATAGTGAACGGACGAACCAAATTCTGTAGCCTCATTTTTTGGCGAAGGGATCCTGATGAGATTTTTAAAATAAAATTCAAGAGGGCATTTTAAGTAGTTATTCAATGCAGTAACGTTCATTACAAATTTCTCCAGCAAGCGGTTAACAAATTCTTTTTCTATTTCTTCAATTTGGGGAGCAACCTGTTCTCCAAACGATAAAGCATTAAACTCCGCGAGAACATTTTCATCAATAAAAACTTTTTCGGGGTGAAGATCATGCTTGTCCAGGATTTCCTCAATGAACATGGAAGGTTCCAGTTCTTTTCCATCATTTTTGTAACAGCAATATGAAATAGTGAGATGAAGCTTGGCCCTTGTAAGCGCTACATAAAATAAACGTCGCAATTCTTCCTCATCTGTATGCTCAAGCTTTGAAGAGAAAATGGTATCAGGGAGTTTATAGCCGTTATAAGGTTTTCGTTTCTTTTCCCACATTGATGAATTGCAGCCTGCAAAAAAGATGTATTCAAACTCCAGTCCTTTCGAACCGTGAGCAGTCATAAGATTCACGCCTTTTTCATTGCCACTGATCTCCGTCAATGGCAATTGTAACTCCTCCTTTTTCATCGTTTCAATTGTGTCTACCAGATCTTTTAATTGCAGAAAAGGATTCCGGGCAGTTTCCTCCTTTATAAAATCAAACAAACCTGTTAACACCTGCAGCAACCAGATCTTTTCGGGACTTTGCATGATATAATTCAAAATACCTGCTTTGCGAATGATGTTTTCAAACAACATTTGTAAAGTAATGTTGGGCACATCACTGATCAATTGTTCCAACACAAAACTTGCATTTTTTAAGCCTTCATTCAAACCCTGCGAAAAAAGATCTTTGGCTGGAGCATTTGCTTTGCTGTGCAAAAGCCTGCGCAAAGAAAATGTTGCATCATCATATTTTTTATTAGACGCTTCAATCGTAAGTTTTGCAATTTCAATAGAAGGAATATGGAACCAATCGAAGTGCAAGATTTCAAACAACATTTCGTCGCCGCTGTAAGGAATATCATGTTCGCAGGCGAGATACTTTAATAGAAGAATAATTTTTTGCGCCAGCGGTATTTCCAGGATATTTAAGCTGCGTTTACTGTAATAAGGAATTTTTCGAAGTTTTAAATACTGGATCAGTTCATTTCCATATTTATTTTCTTTATAAATGACGCCAATTTCTTTTGGCAACACACCCTGTGCAAGCAACTTTTCTATTTGAAGGGTGATGTCAATCATTTCCTGTCGCTGCGTGTCATACGATTTAATAATCGGTTTGTGTGTTACATGACTGATTGCAGTATTTGAAGAAATGAGGTCTTTGCTCAGATCCTCCATTTTTTTTATGAGCCTTTCGTTATTTCTCTCGATGAGTGTTTTTGAAATATCAACAATAGGTTGCGTGGACCGGTAATTATCAACCAGCACTACCTTCAGCAGATCTTCTTTATACGTTTCAGTGAAAGCAAGCATGTTTTCCACGTTTGCGCCCTGGAAACGATAGATGCTTTGATCGTCATCACCCACTACAAATACATTTGGTTTTTCCCAATAATTAATGAGCAACTCCACGATCTTATTTTGGGTGCCGCTGGTATCCTGGTATTCATCCACAAGAATGTATAGAAATCGTTCCTGGTAATTTGCCAGCAGGTTTTTATTTTCTTCAAATGCTTTTATCACCCAGGTGATCATGTCATCAAAGTCGTAGCGGTCGCCTTGCCTCATCATTTGCTGAAAGCGGTCAAATTCGTTGACGGCGGCACGAAGCTTTTCCATCTTTTCTTTTTCTTCTTCTATTTTGTCTTTTTTAAGATCGCCCGCATTGAAGTCTTTATATTTTCTTTTGTAAATGAATTCATCGCGGTTGGCAAGATCAGCAAGATATTCGTCAATCTTTTCGTCTATAAAGGAAGGAGACCAGCCTTCCTGCTTCATGATGCTGAACAATTTTTGCAGGTTATTGATCTCAAAATATACATCGCCCCGATAACGTTTCAGCGGATGATTTTTTGGAAAGGAATCGATGAGTTGTTTAAAGAGTTCAATCCTTTCAAGGTCTGAAATCGGGTCGAGAGAAGTTTTTTCAAACAGCGATAAATTTTCCTGAATCACTTCATTACAAAAAGCATGAAAAGTGTAAATGTTTACTTTATATGCATCCGGCCCGATCATTTCCTTCAGCCTGGTTCTCATCGCTACAACGCCTGCATCCGTGTAGGTGAGGCATAAAATATTTTGAGGGTATGCATCTGTTTCCAATAAAATTTTTCCGATGCGGCTGGCGAGAATTTTGGTTTTGCCCGTACCCGGTCCGGCAATGACCATCACCGGGCCATCAATAGTGTCAACAGCAAGCTTTTGTTTTTCATTCAGGCGATTATATTCTTCATTAAATTTTTTCTCTAATTTTTCCTTATTAAATGACATAAAATAGATGGTGAGCTTTTGCAATTTCTCTTGCGACAAGGTAGTCAAAAAGCAACAAAAAAAGTTGTCCTAAAGAGCGGACAACTTTAAAAATTTTTCCAAATTTTTTAATCCGCCTGCCCATCATCATCACTACCTGTAACAGATATTTTTGTATGCAGATCTCTTGTTCTTGTTCTTCCAATCGGATTATTAACAAGGTTGCCTGAGCTCATTGATGTATCATCTGTTTTTGGTGTAAACGGATCTTCTTCCCGATATATTCTTTTCTTTTTTTGTTTGACAGGTTCCTGCCTTTTTTGATTTTTATTTTCGTTACGCATAGCTTTTCATTTTAATGTTGAATATTCATTGCACATTAAAAAGGAACAAAAAAGTTGCCAAGAAAAGAGAATTAAAAAGCTGTGCAGGACTTAACCGGGAATTCTTGAAATATATTTTTCTATTTGTTTTATCTGGTCAACAATTTGAGGAGTGGTGGGTTTTAACGCTTTTGATTTGCGGAAAAAATCTTTTGCGGCACGAAACTCTCTTTTATTCATCATGATGCTGCACATCTGCAGGTAAGCAGCCGCTTCATTTTCCTTATCGGGCAAACCTTTACGAATAGCCTGCCGGATATAACTTTCGGCTTGCTTCATGTTATTTTTCTGCATGGCAAGCATTCCCATCTGCAACATACTGGCGCCTTCGGCTTCTTTCATCGGCATGCCCAGATCCAGTCCTTTCTTCATCATTTTCTCCGCTCCGTCAAAATCCTGTTTCATCATGGCTACATTACCTTTTAATGTATAAAAGACGGAACGAATGGGTTTATATAATAATCCCGGAAATTTTATAGAATTCAAAATTTTCTCAGCGCCTTCAACGTCACCGGCCTCAAGATATTCCTGGATCAGCCGAAGAGGCCCGAAAAAGAAATGACCCAATACTAAAATAAATCCGATAAAATATAATGGAAATGCGGGCCAGAAAGAAGCTGTAAAATTGATAGCCCCGCCACCAAGAATAAGAACAATACCTATATATAGTCTGTATTTTATTAGGAGGTTATAGAGTTTCATACATCACAATTTGAGAAGTGGCCGTCCGAACCGGCAAATTTAATAATTTCAAATCCCGGTTCATCCCCGCCTGAATGAATTCATTCGGGCAGGCGGGCGGCAAAGATAGGTGTAATCGATTTTAAAAACCGCATAAGCAGGCATTGTTGTATAAAGCCTAATCGTCAGCTTGTTTTGCTTTTGCAATAATCATTATCAAACCAAAAATTAAAAAGCCGATGCCTGTATATAAATTCAATTTTCCCGATGATTTATTGAAGAAATTATCTGCCAGTAAAATCAGTGATACGATCGTAAAAAATAAACCAATAACAAAATTCAGTTCATTTAATTTTTTATACATAGCTGCGGTTTAAAAGAAAATAATATTCAATACTACGGTGATCAGCAGCAAAACTATTCCTAACGTAACCGGGTTACGATACCAGCGTCCCCTTGACATGGGTTCTATTTTTGTCAATGAATAAACGAGACCCTTTAATTCGTGTTCCGGCTTTGGTTTAGTCGCAAGACTAACCAATATAGTGGTAACAAAGTTTGCAATCCATGATACAGAAGCCACAATAAAAGCCTGTCCCATTCCACTGCGAATCTCATACAAAGGAGCGATCCATCCTCCTTTTCCTTCTGCTACCGTTAAGCCATGAGTTAAAGCCGCTGCAATTGTACCTGCCAGCAATCCACAGAAAGCGCCATGACCTGTTGTTCTTTTCCAAAACATCCCTAACAAAAATGTTGCAAACAACGGCCCGTTGACAAAACTGAAAACAAGCTGAAGAAAATCATTGATATTATTAAATGTCTTGGCAATATAGGCGGTAGCAATGGAGAAGAGTATGCCAGCCACAGTAATCATTTTACCAACCATCAAATAATGACGGTCAGATTTATTTTTTATAAAATAAGATTGGTAGATATCATATGTAAAAACAGAATTGAATGCGGTGACATTTCCTGCCATACCACTCATAAAAGATGCGATCAATGCCGTGATGCCAACTCCGAGTAAACCGCTCGGGTAATAATGTGCAATCAATGAAGGGAGGGTCATCGTGAAATCTATTCCGCCACTTTCAGTCATGAGGAATGCTGTATCCTTTTGATTGCAATGCGGGAGTCATTAATGCTATGGCTATAATGCCGGGCAATACTACAATCAAAGGCATCAGCATTTTGGGAAGTGCAGCAACAATAGGTGTTCGTTGCGCCGCATTCATATTTCTTGCGATCATCGCTCTCTGCACTACCAAAAAATCTGTACACCAGTAGCCAAATGACATAGCAAATCCCAACCCGAATATCAATGTTGTAAAATGCAACCCCATTGGATTAGAATTTGCATGGCCCATATACTTCCACGCATGAGTGAATTGCGGAGGTAATTGTGCTTTGATATTTGCCCATCCACCTGCATCATTCAATGCAACAATAACAAGTGGCGATAAACCCAGTACAATTAAAAAGAATTGCAATACTTCATTGTACACTGCACTCGTAAGGCCGCCAAGAAAAGTATAGATCATGACAATACCTGCAGCCACCCAAACGGAAACATCGAAATCCCATTTCAGTATGATCTCTAATAATTTGGCTAAAGCATATAGCGAAATGCCGGAAGAAAATACAGTCATCACGGCAAATGAGACGGCATTCAATCCTCTTGTCTTCTCATCAAATCTTAGTTTAAGATATTCTGGCACGCTACGTGCACGGCTGCCATAATAAAATGGCATCATAAATACACCGACAAAGACCATGGCGAAGATGGCCCCCACCCAATAAAAGTGAACCGTCATTATTCCGTATTTGGCGCCTGATGCTACCATACCCAACACTTCCTGTGCCCCGAGATTGGCGGAAATAAATGCAAGGCTGGTGATCCATAGCGGAATATTTCTTTTGCTGGAAAGAAAATCGTTACTGGATTTTATTTTCTTTTTAATGATAAAGCCTACTCCAACGACGAAAGCAAAATAAAGCAGGATGACGAGATAATCGGCAAGCGTTAGTTTCATTTAATAGCTTTAAAACTAAATTGGCTGCAAAAAAACTTCTCAAATGAAGATAGAAAAACTAACTTTAAAGGAATAAATTTTGTTTGCCATGGAATCTCCAACTAACAAATTAAATAGTGAAACAATTAATCCTCTTGTCGGGCTTGATGAATGGGAAGAAGATGTGCTGCGCAGGTATCCCGATGCAGATTCAATAACTAAAGACAAATCAACACAGGAATTCAGGAATTATGACACACCTGTAAGAGATACTGTGCGTGAATTTTATAAGATGAATCATACTTACCAGACTTATGAATTTGTACAGGAGAAAAGAAAGAGTTTTTTAAAGTTTGATAAAAAGGAAATGCCGGTTTGGGCTGCATTTGATTTTCTGAATCAATTGGTGGATGATTCCGATCCGGATACAGATCTTGATCAATTCCAGCATTTGCTGCAAACGGCTGAAGCTATTCGTGCCGATGGTCACCCTGATTGGATGGTATTGGTTGGATTGATGCATGATATGGGTAAAGTACTCTGTCTATTTGGTGAACCGCAATGGGCTGTTGTTGGAGATACTTTCCCGGTAGGTTGTGCTTACTCTGACAAAGTTGTTTATCCCGAATATTTTAAAAACAATCCCGATTTTCAGAATTCCGCTTATCAAACTGAATCAGGTGTGTATTCAAAAAATTGTGGTTTACGGAATGTAGATATGTCATGGGGCCATGATGAATATGTTTATCAAATGATGAAAGGCCGTATCCCCGAACAGGGTCTTTATATGCTGCGTTATCATTCTTTTTATGCGTGGCATCGGGAAGGTGCATACAGCTACCTGATGGATGACCATGACAAGGAAATGCTGAAATGGGTGAAGTTGTTCAATCCTTATGATCTTTATTCCAAATCTCCAACTCCTCCGGACTGGACAAAGCTGAAAGGATATTACGAAGATTTAGTCGGCAAATACCTGCCCTCTACACTTAAATTTTAGATTGTTCGATTTTTGGAAATGGGTGTTTAGAATCCCAATTCCTCATTGACCTTTTCCCAATTTCAAAATTTATCATCATTTACCTCTATCCAGTAACCATCGGGATCCTGGAAATATATTTGCTTTATTCCATCAGGTCTTGGTTGTGGTTCTTTAGAAGTTTGCGTCCAATTCCCATATTTCACATTCATTGCATCTAAATGTTTGGCAAACTCTTCAACAGAAGGAACTGTAAATGCAAGATGAATATTAATATCATGAGGGATCATTTCTTTGGCACCTTGCACTATATGCAACTGAACATGATCGCCAATTTTCATCCAGATATGCCTGCCATCATGAAAAGGTTCAGGAATGCGTTGCAGCATTAACGCTTTTTCATAAAAATCCGCGCTCTTGTTCATATCCACGACATAAATGGTAGTGTGGTTTACATGAGGAGCCTGAGCATTTACCATACGAAAAATTAGGGCTGAGAATAAAAGCAGCAATATTTTTTTCATGATTAATTCTTAAATAAAATATGATCATTAAAGATAAGGGATGATAACGAGCTAAATATTATTTTTGCCTTCCTGTTTGGCCCCGTACCTGCCTGTCGGCAGACAGGGTTCAATGGATAGAATAGAAGTTTCCTAAACTTTAGATACAGGTTCCCTGCCTGACGGCAGTCAGGGATTCCTGTCGGGTTTAACAGAGATGATATATTTGTATGTGATAAAAAGTGAAATGAATGGAGATTTGTATGTTGGTATTTGCAAAAACGTAGAAAGACGTATCGGCGAACATCAGGCGGGAAAGAACAGGTATACAAAAGGATTACGTCCTTGGAGAGTAATGCTCGTGGAAGAGTTTCCAGACTGGTCAGCTGCAAGACAAAAAGAAAAATATTATAAGAGTGGAATAGGAAAAGAATATTTAAAAAGATTTTTGGCCCCGTAGTTCAATGGATAGAATAGAAGTTTCCTAAACTTTAGATACAGGTTCGATTCCTGTCGGGGCTACCCAGCGAGAATTTTGGTCAGTTTTTTCAGACTCGGTCATTTTTATTTTCCGCTGAATCCCTTGCCAGGTCACGGATTTCAGCGAACAAAGAGATTAACTCTGGAAGTTCGAACTCGATCCTTTTTCGACGACCAGGGCTGGCAAACTGAAGGAGGAATTGAATATTCCAGTCATGCACAACGACCAGCAAGGCACAGCCAATCATTATCGCTCGTTACTCGGAAGCGTTCCCATATATGCAATTATCGATATGGTCATATGAAAAATTGCCTCAGCCTGGCGTCTTGTGAAATCAGTGAGTATGCAGGATGGTGAGCCTTGGATGTTATCGCTGAAGTTTGTTTTTGCATAATATCAAGCCAAGCAACAGTTTCTTTAATTGATTTAGTGATCCAATCGAATTCTGTTTCGCTTTCAATTATTCTTTTCACCTCAAAAAATTTTGGTTTAAAGGCATCAATGGCTGAGCGACAGTGGGCAATTGCTTTATTATAGTCACATTTAAGAAAGTACTTTCTTGCTTCAGTTAGTTCTTTCAATGATTTGCCATATTCATCGGGAATAAGACTACTTGCTGCGGGCAATTCAACTAATTGTAATGAGGGATAACCCATCGCACCCAATAATTTCACCCAATCGCTTTGGGAAAAAGTAAAATCGATATAGCCGAATCCTTTATCAAATCCCGTCATTTGGTTTGAACTATAGATTGCGCATTGTGTCGACATGGCCAGGGAAAACCTCAGATCACCCGCTCTTTTCTGTTCAATTGAATGGAGTACCGAATGTAGTATAGAAAACCTAAATTCTGCCGTTCCTTTTGGCTGATTCGGATAAATTTGTTGATTCAACAAAATAATATTTTGAGAGCACAATATACTGTTGTCCTTTGCCCTCAACTCACCCTTTACAATAAGCAATTCAGACTTTTGATACTGAATTCCAGTAAGGTCGATTGTGAAAGGAAGAATCAAAGTGCCGCTAGAAATCTCATTCAACGCAAAAGCTCTTGTCACATCAATTATTACCTGAGCATTCAAGCCGAGCATGGCAACGTTTTGACTATACACTTTAACTTTTAACTGCGAAGTTATCATCTTTGCAGTCGATGGCAAGAATCGACAATTTGCCGGCCTACAAGAAGGGACGCATAAATTTTGATAACCAACATAAGATAACAAAAATGAAAATTGAACTATTAATGATCGAACCAGCAACACTCACTTTTTCTGGCTTAATTGCAATTTTTGTATCCTTAGTAGCTGCGGTTGTTGAACACAGAATACTGAATGGTGGAGGTACGAAGGTTGGCAAAGGAAATGGAGGAAATTCGACATATTAATCAGACCATTCTGCAGCAAGAAAATTACAATTTGAATCTGCGCCTCAAGGCAGAAGTGGTTGCAGAATATTTCGCATTGTGGATTCAATCAGCGCCACCTGTAAACGGTCAACCTGCAAACCATTCTGCAAAGCAATTAAATAACGATGAGTTTAAGAGATTGAATGAACTCAGTTTTCAGTGTGCTTTATGGTTACCGCAAGGTATCCTGAATGACCTAAATAATACCATTGGAAATGCCCCCGGGTCGTGAAAAATATTAAGCAAATTCTTGCAGACGTGAGGGCAGAACTTAATCTCAATGGAGGTGCAGTGAATCCGATATCGATAAGGCATTTCTAAACGATTCAAAAAGGACAATTTCATCATGATGCTTTCTTTTGTTCGAATTATCTTAGTTAATCTCCGTTTGCGTTCGCAATATGTATTTGGAATAGAAATATTGGGGTAATTTCAAAGTAATGACTAAGGGAAAAGAAAAAGATAACGATGTGTTGAAGTTCTACGAAAAAAGAATGAAAGAATTCAATTACTTATTTGAGCAAACGAAAAGTAAGACTTTAAAAGCCCTAATAGGGAACAGTATTTCCGAATCCAGGAATTGTCTGGAGAAGCTTATAGCAATAGAGAAGGAAACGGCTTCCTATTTAAAACTGGAACGGGAGAGCACTACCAATTCAGTCGCTGAAATTGATAGACAAATTGGTTTGCTGGATGTAGAATTAAAGAAGGTTCATTTTCTAAATATCTCAGAAACTGAAAAAAAGGATGCTTTAGAGTACTTGAATAAGGTATTAACTGTTGGTATCAAGACTAAATCCAATAAAGAAGAAGTATTAAGGCTTAGTTTTATCGTTCTACCCAATGCCGTGAGTCAATTCGAGAACCTGCTACTTAATCTTATTTACAAGCCCAATTCATCAACGTTTAAATACGACACGATAGTAGATGTTCTTAATTTCCTGGCTGGTAAACTTATCCCGGGTATAGATGCCTTAATTAGTGCGAAGAATAGTCCAATATCGATGAACGTTCGAAAAAAGCAGTATGTGAAAACAGGCGACAAAATCCTAACTTATATAGAACAGTATTTGGATGTATTAGACAAATGGAAAGCATTAGCTGATCAATATTCAACAATTCTAAAAGACTAATAACCTTTTCATAACCATGAGATCAGGTGTAACAGATATTTTCATTGAAAATTTCTTGTAAGTTGGAAATCTTGTCTTATTTTTTAAGCCTGCCCCAAAATTGCATATAAGTCCTTAATCAAAAAGTTCGAACTTTCTGCCTGTCGGGGCTACAAAATACTCTTCAGCCTGCCAGCCAACCTTTATTATTTTCTTATCGTTTACTTTTGTAGTCTTGAGCGCTATAAAATTATATAAACAATTTTTTGCCGGTGTTCTTTTGCTGGCAATGTTCGGACAAACATTTACCCAGGAACTTTATTATATCAGCTATTTGGTTAACAGGTCTGCTTATGAAAAAGACTGTATCAATAAAGCTAAGGCATGGCTTCACTGTAATGGTAAATGCCAGTTGATGAAAAAAATCGTCGAGCACGAAAAGAAAGAACATCAATCTTCTGACATGAAACTGGCGGGTAAGTCAGAAATTTTTTCATCACGTTCTTTTTATGTTACGCCACCGCCTTCACCTGTTGCTATTGTTTTAAGAAGATATGCCAATCGTAATATTGGCTTTCCCATTGATCAGCCTTCTTCATTTTTTCATCCCCCGTCTGCCTGATTTCTTCCATTTCAAAATTGAAATACATTGTTCATCACCAATGCTGGGCATGAACGATCTGTGTATTCATAATCTAAAATCATTTCGGATCTCTGTCATCATTTATTACAAGCAATAACTGATGTCAAATATTTTATAGAATGAAAATATCATTTACAATTCTTAGTATTATGCTATGGCCGGCGTTTGCCACAGCACAAAATATATTGCAGGGCAGACTCGTGGATGAGAATAGCAATCTTCCAATAGCTTTGGGTACCGTTCACCTGCTTCGTGAAAACAAATATGCTGTTTCTGATAACCGAGGATATTTCAGATTAGTTGTTCCAAATGATACAAGCACTCTTTTGATCTCCTGTATTGGTTATCATACAAAGCAGGTTAATGTTGCTAATACATCTTCTGAACTGCTTGTTCCGTTGGAACCGGGAGCTGTGGTGAATATGAAAGATGTAACTATTACTTCTGATATAAATAACAATAATTCTTTTCATACAATCAGCAGCATTGATCTCAATCTTCGTCCCGTAAACTCTTCGCAAGATTTAATGAGACTGGTTCCGGGTTTATTTTTGGGTCAGCATCACGGTGGCGGTATTGCCGAGCATATTTTCTTCAGGGGGTTTGATGCGGATCATGGCACTGATGTAAATGTTTCGGTAGATGGAATGCCTTTGAATCTCGTTTCACAAATACACGGCCAGGGTTTTGCTGATCTGCATTTTTTGATTCCTGAGTTAGTGAGCACGTACGAATTTGGCAAAGGGCCTTACTATGCCCGGCATGGCGATTTTACAACAGCAGGCTATGTTGCTTTTCAAACTTTAGATGTTTTGAAAAAGAATATGATCAAAGTAGAGGGTGGTCAGTTCAACACCGGCAGACTTGTGACGATGCTTAATCTTTTATCTGACAAAGCAAAACAAAATGGTCAAAGTGCTTATGTGGCCGGTGAAGCTGCATACACCGATGGACCGTTTGATTTTGCTCAGCATTTTGGAAGGATCAATCTTTTTGGAAAGTATAATGGTAAGGTATCGCCCAATTCAAAACTTACGGTTACTCTTTCAACATTTGCCAGCAAATGGCGCTCATCGGGAGAGATACCGGAAAGAGCCGTAAAATCAGGTTTGATAAGTCGTTTTGGATATATAGACAGTTTGCAGAAAGGAAATACAAGCAGAACCAATGTTATTGCAAGATTGGTTACGGATATTTCCAACCGATCGTACCTGCAAAGCCAACTTTACTATTCTCATTATTATTTTGATCACCATTATGATGACACTTTTTTTGCTGATGACAGCATTAATGGCGATATGTTGAAGCAGCGGGAAGCAAGAGATCTGGTTGGCTATAATGGCAGATTTACACATAAAACTTATCTCAATCATAATGTCGATCTTTCTTCATCATTTGGATTGGGTTGGCAACTGGATAAAATTTATAACGGCGAACTGTCACACATTACAGGAAACGGTCAATTGCTGGAACCAATTTATTTGGGTGATATAAATGAAATGACATTAAATGGATATGCAGATGAAACTCTTAACATGGGAAATTGGCTTTTAAATGGAGGAGTAAGAGTTGACTATTTTTATTTTGATTACAAAGACAAATTAAATCCGCAGTTGCCATCGAAAACAAAAGCAATTGTCAGCCCCAAATTGAATATTCAATATACATTCAATTCGAGCCTGCAGGCATACATTAAAGCGGGCAAAGGTTTTCATTCCAATGATGCAAGAGTAGTGGTATACAACCAGGGCAATGAAATATTACCCGCCGCTTATGGAACTGATGCAGGCATAAATTGGAAACCTGTTTCACGATTATATATAAATGCCGCAATATGGTACTTGTATTTGCAGCAGGAATTTGTATATGATGGTGACGAAGGAACTATTGAACCGGGTGACAAAACAAGAAGAGAAGGAATTGATTTTTCAGCACGTTACCAATTTAATCACTGGTTGTTTGCCAGCGTTGATATTAATCTTTCTAAGGCAAGAGATATGGAAGCATCTAAAGGTGATAACTATTTACCACTGGCTGTTCCATTTTCCAGTACAGGCGGCCTGGATTTTAAATTTGATAATGGATTGAATGGAGGTATCAGTTACCGTTATATGGCCGATCGCCCGGCAAATGAAGATAATTCGCTTATTGCAAAGGGATATTTTGTTACAGATCTTACTGCGAATTATACAAAGAAGAAATATGAATTGGGATTGGAGATTCAAAATCTTTTCAACACTAAATGGCGGGAAGAACAATTTGAAGTGGAATCAAGATTGAAGAGTGAATCACAGCCGGTTGATGAAGTAAATTTTACAGCCGGCACTCCTTTTTTTGCTAAGTTTAAAATTTCACTATTTTTCTAAGTTTTGAAATAATGTAATGAGTAATCTGAAATCCTATTAAACTGTTTGCAGGAATTTTCCTGCAAACAGTTAACTTAAAATCATAATTGAAAGCGGGCGCCAACCGTTACATTTAATCCCTGCACATTATAACCGTATATCTCATAATAGCTTTTGTTATCAGTGATATTTTTTACATCTGCAAAAAAATTCAGTTTCTTTTTTAGCATTGAATATTCAGCGTATAAATTCAACAAAGCATAAGCTTTCAGATTAACCGGTCTTGAAGTAAAACTTACAGGATCAAAATAAGTGTCAACTCTTTTTCCTGTTACCTGCAATGAACTACTAATCAAAAAATTTTCAGTGAGCTTATAGCTTACAAAAAACTGGACATTGTTTTTTGGTCTGCGGATCAAATTATTGTATGCAGTGTCTTTGCCCGGAAGTTTTTGAGTGATCTTTCCATCCACATAGGCATAATTTATTTTAAGACTGAGTTGTTTATTTACAAAATAGCTCGCTTCTATCTCGGCGCCATAGTCATGTTGTTTGTCGCGATTTTCATAACCGTTATTTCCATAAATGATCACATCATTAATGGTGCGGTTAAACCCGGTTACTATAAATTGAAGTTTTTTGTTTAACAAAGCAGTTTGCAATCCCGCTTCCTGTGAGGTTGATTTTTCAGGCTTCAGGCCAGGGTTTGCTCCATAAGGTCCAAATAGTTCTGTAACCGACGGTATTCTGAAACCACTTGTGATGTTTACAAACAGTTTTACATTGTCGTGTATTAAATAAGAAGGATTAAAACTGTAAGTAAAATTGTTTCCGTATTTATTATGGTGATTAAACCTTCCGCCTAATTCTATATTCAGCCCTTGTTTGCTCTTTAAAAATAACGATGCATACAGACTGGTTATGCTGTTGGCTGTGTCCGGATCGTTAATACGATAATTTTGATAATTAACTCCGGCCAACAATTGTACAGCATTAGTAAAATGGTTATCGGTGTAGATCTCTGCCTGGTTAAATTTTCCTTTTGTAAGATAATCGCCATACTGGCTCACGTAATCTCTTTTAGTAAAATCATAGCCGTAATTAAAATGTAGCGTCCCGGTTTTATAAATGTAATGACCGGTTAAGCCGGTGTTTACCAAGGAACCTGTGTAATGATCGGGTGCGTCTATAAAAGCGTCATCATCATAATCACCTTTAAATTGAGAATATCGATAGTAAGGAGAGAATTTTAATTTATCCGTTACATTAATTCCGAGAATTGCCTGCAAAGCATGTTGTGTAAATCCGTCTTTATCAAAATTGGCTTTACCCGTTGTATCTTTTGCTTCTGAGATTCCATCCGTTCTGTTATACATGTAATTTATATCGTACTCCAGCCATTTAGTTTTTTGACTCAGGTTGGCATTGCCTTTAAAACTGTTATAGCTGCCATAGGTCAACAAACCTTTCAATTGCGGTTTTGCACTTACAGGTTTTTTTGAAATGATATTTATAACACCTGCCACGGCACTTGAACCATATAATGTACTTTGACTGCCTTTCAAAATTTCGATCCGCTCAATATTGTCTAATGAAAGTAATCGAAGATCAAAAGTTCCGCCTACGCCTGTGGGATCATTTAATGGCACACCGTCAAGCAATATCAAAGTATAAGCACTGGTAGCACCCAGCATGTATATTGATTTGTAAGTACCGCGGTTGCTGGTAGCGCCATTTATTATTACACCTGCCTGTTCATTTAGTAATTGAGAAAGATCTTTGCCACCACTCTGTTCAATCTGTTCTTTGGTAATTACTGTAATTACCTTTCCCGTACCTTTTTCTTTCTGCGGGAATTTGTTTGCTGTAATCACCACTTCGTCCATAGCTTTTGAAGCGGTGTCTTCTTCGTGACCTGTTGTGACACGTTGTGCAAGTAGCTGGCTGCCGATGATCAGTGCAGCCACAATCAAAATTTTCTTTTTCATTTTAAAAAAATTTTTGTGACTGCTTCCGGAAAAATGAGAGATATAAATGCTTGCGCTTTTACATCGTTCGCTTTTCACCCGAAAGCTTAATGTTGTTGATCGATCTGGCAGGTCTTCTGGCTTGGTTTGAACTGAACACCTTCCCGTCCCGATACATCGGGACAGTGGTTTGAAGATTCAGCAAATGAGTGATGAATAATCAGTGATGAGTTATTCATCATTCGTTATTCATCACTCATCTCCTTACAGCTACGGGGATAGCGCCGGCCTTTCACCGGACTTCCCTTTTAATCTGTTTAATTATTTTTTGTACTAAGCTACAGTGCTACTATTTAGCTTCCGTTGCGTCGCACACTTCAACATTCTTATCACTATGGAGCAAAATGAAGAATCAATAATTAAATAAAAGAACCAAATCGGGAACAAATGTAGCGGAGTGTTGCAAAGAATAAAAAATGATTTGTCAACAGGCTATGTTAATTGAAATGAATTGAAGCTCCTCCATAAAAATTTCTGCCCGGTGCAGCATTATAATATCTCCCGGCAGCAGCATTTATATCATTGCCCAAACTATAAGTTGTATTGAACAGATTTTCTCCTCCAATAAAAATATCAAGCTGGGTTTTCCTACTTAATCTTTTTTTCCAACCCAATCGTTCACCTAATAAATTGTAAGAAGAAGCAAATGCTGAATTCGCATCATTCAAAGCAATTTTATCACTATAGAAATAAGTAAGGTTGGAATAAAGACCTTGTTTCGTTACTATATCAAAACCTGCTGCCACTGTGTTGGGCGCCACACTTGGAAGTTGGTTGCCTGAATATTCCGTTGTTGATTGCTTGAAATTGTCATAATTAAATTTATCCCACGTATAGCTGATCCAAATACCCGCTGAATTGATAAATGCATGAGAACGTTCAAAAAATTTATAACTCGCCTGTGATTCAATTCCTCTTTGTTTTGTAGAACCGGCATTGGTAAAATAATCAGCATTGCTGGAATCTTTGCGGGAAACAATTGCATTTTGCAAGCGGTAATAAAATGCATTTACTTCAATGTACAATCTCTGGTGCAGCCAACTGCTTTTAAATCCTGCTTCATAATCTATTCCATGCTCAGCTTGCAGATCGGTGCTGATAATGGTTGTGGACGGCAATACTTCGGCAACAGTTGGTGGAGAAAATCCTTTTGATACACTGCCATACAACCAGAAATTATTAATGACCTTTTTGGATACAGCTATTCTCGGTGCTATTTCATTCTTGAATTTTCTGTGAACCGGCTGAAGATTAGGAACAGAGATCCTGTCAATATAAATTGAAGTGAGATTTGTACTTGTGCCAAGCGTTACATCCCAATCCTTCGGCAGTTGCATATCTGCCTGTGCAAATAATGAAAAAATGGTAGGGTGAACGTTATCATTGGTCATGATGTCCCCGGGTCTCACCATAATTAATTACATAATCTTTTGTATTGAAATATCCCTGTTGAAATTCGCTTCCAAAAACTATTTGTAAAGAGGATTTACTCCATTGGTGGTTCAATTTGAAAATAGTTCTTGCTCCCCATTGCGGTTCTTTTCTTTTTTCATAATTGCGAAAGGTCGGATTAGTAAGATCAGTGAAAGAGCCATAAACTGTGGTGGTGTTATCAAAACGATCAGAGAACTTATAATAATTGGTAACTCCTCCTAAAATTGTTTTTTGAAAAATAGCAGCTTTAATACTGTCGGCACTTTGAAATGCTCCTGCTTTTGGTCTCGCTGCACGGGGGTTTGCAAGATATTCGGTTAGCGATAATGCGCCTGGTGTTTGATAATAAAGATCCCCATATAAAACAGAAAACCTTATTTCTTCTTTTTTACTTTTGATGATTTTCATTTGCCAGTTGGCTATATCACGGCGCATTGATGTATGATGACGATAACCGTTGCTGTTTTGATGCGAATAAGTCAGTACATTTTGAAAATTTTCTTTTCCGAATCTTAACTGAAGATCGGAATTGAATAAACCATAACTTCCTGCAAGAGCCGTTGCATCAAAACCTTTTTGCCACACAGCAGGCTGGCTATGTATCAGCATTACTCCGCCCGTACCGGCACCGTATAAACTTCCGCCCGGTCCTTTAATAACTTCAATAGAATTAAAATTGTAGTAACTCAGTTGATTTAAATAAGTGTTGCCTCCTGCGTCCGTAAGTGGAATATCATCCCAATAAATTTTAACGTTACGAATACCAAACGGAGAGCGTAATGTGCTGCCGCGAATATTCATCCGGTAACTACCCGGCGAACGTTCTTCCATTCTTACTCCGGGCGTACTGTTGAGTGCCGGAAGAATGTTTGTATTGTTATATCGTTCGAGTTCAGAATGGCTGACAAAATTGACAGCGGCAGAGGTTTGCTTCAGTTGTTTATTTTGTTCATATGCCCTTACAACAACTTCACTTAAATTTTTTGTTGAATCAGGATCTTCTTGTTGGGAAAATGAATTAAGGGAAATGAATAAACAGAGTACAAAGACTAAAGTTTTGTTCATAGCATTGGTTTTGCGCAACTAAGGTAGAACGTTTTTTCCCTATCTTCAAGTCATGACTGCAAAGAATAAGCTTGGCTTGTTTGATTTTACGATGATCGTCATCGGCCTGGTGATCGGGATGGGTATTTTCAGAACGGCAAAAGATGCAGCCAGTGCGGCAATCAATCCTACCATATATTTTGTTGCCTGGATCGTTGGAGGTTTTGTTGCTTTGTGCGGAGCGCTTACCTATGCGGAGATTGGTTCAAGATATCCCGTGACCGGTGGTTACTATAAAATCTTTTCTTACGCCTATCATCCTTCTATTGCGTTTGGTTTGAATTGCGCCATTCTTATTTCAAACGCCGCTTCTATTTCCGGAGTGGCATTGATCGGTGCGGGTTATATCAGTAAAGTATTTTTAGGCGCAGATGTTGCCAATGTTGTTAAGGTATTGATCGCTATGGCAGCGATCTTTCTTTTTTATGGCGTGAATTTGCTTGGACTAAAAATGAGTGCGAAGACCCAAACCGTTTTAATGCTTATCAAAATAGCGATGGTTTTGTTACTGATCTCTGCTCTTTTCTTTCCGTCTGCCTATGATCATAATTCTTCAAATATCATTGCGACTAACACGATCGGTTGGAAAGATTGGATCAAATCGTTTGGCATAACATTGATCGCTGTTTCTTTTACCTATGGCGGTTACCAGCAAACCATCAATTTTGGAAACGAAGTGGAAAGGGCAAATAAAAATATCCCCCGCTCTATTTTTATCGGGATTGCTGTTATCATTTTACTTTACCTGGCCGTAAATTTTTCGTATTATAAAATTGTTGGTTTCCAAAATATGAAAACAACCGGGGAGATCGCTTCCGTGGTGGTGAATAAAATGTTTGGTGCAACCGGAGCCAATTTTTTTTCAGCACTTCTTTTTCTTTCTGTACTGGCTTATGTTAATGTTTCATTGATGAGTAATCCAAGAGTAGCGTATGCAATGAGCGAAGATGGCGTACTTCCCAAAATGTTTCAAAAAAAGGATGAGAAAAGAGATGTGTTCATTGTTGCCCTGACGGCTTTCGCTGCTATTTGTATCATTGTTCTTTTCTTTGCTGATACGTTTGAAAAAATACTAAGCTTTTCTATTTTTCTCGATTCATTCGGCATGGCTACATCTGCTTCAACCATTTTTATTTTGCGAAAGCGAACAAAAGACCTGGATAAAACGGGTATCTATAAAATGAAGCTATTCCCGTTTCAACCTCTCATATTTATAGCCGCTTATGTGTTTGTTTGCGGTAGCATCATTTTTAATACACCTTACATAGCGCTAACCGGAGCAAGTGTACTGGTCGGTTTTACGCTTATTTATTTTTTAATTCATGGTTTTCGGAAAAGAAATTGAATAAAATATAATATTATTTTATCTATTTCCGATTTGTCTTAACTGTCCTGCTAAACGATCAAATAATTTCCTGTTATCAGTAATAATCTCAGCCTGCGCTGAAAGATTATTCCGGAAAAAAATTTTGTGATTGTAATTTGTTTGTAGTCCATTCGATAGATTCACTTTCACTAAGAAACTATCTCTGTTGTTTGGGATTGCTGAAATATAATTTACAATGCCTTTCAGGTAACCAAACTCTTCACTTGGATAGCTATCTGCTTTGATCATCACTTTCTGGCCTTTTCTTATTTTACCGAATCCACGCTGACCAATCATGATTTCTGCATAAAACTGAGTTTGATTTGGCTGAATATAAAACAACGTCTGATTATTATTTATCCATTCATTTTCCTGCAACGAAGAGATAAATAGAATGTTTCCATTTTCCGGGGCAATTAATACGTATTGCTGCATCCAGCTTTCCACCTGGCTTTTCAAATCTAAGAGAGCCGAATGGAATTTTTGCTCTTCATCCATTATTGTTTTCTGCAGATCAAGCAGCTCTTTTTCCTTTTCATGTTTGTTCATATCACTGTTGGTAATCTGCGCATCCATCTGTTGCAGACTTTGATTCTTTGCTATCAGTTTACTTTTATATTGATTAAGTTCAAGAGGGGCAATCACTTTATCTTTTGCCAGTATCTCGTAGGCATTATATTCTTTTTGCTGGAGCTGCTTATCCTGTTCAAGTAGTTGTTTTTGATCCGTTGTGTTGGCCTTCAAACTCGTTAAATATCGAACATCTTTTTCCAAAGCCGTTTTTCTTTTTCTGATAATATCCACCTGCCAGAATTTGTTTTGTTTCGATCAATTCATTTTCAAATGTCTGATAACCGGCCTGTAATTCTCCCAGGTCGGAAAGATCAGGCAGGGGATTGGATATTAAATTATCATAATTGTTCTCTTCAGTTTCATTAATCGTTTTATTAATCCAAGTCCTGTAATACAATAACCTGATTATAGTTTGCTGTGCTCTCAATATATCCCAGATGTTGATTTTTAGTTACAGCTTGTTCATTGGTAACAAAAAGTTTTAAAAGTCTTCCTTCCGCTCTTGATGCGATCAGTTTAGGTGGATTTATTGCTACCAGTCTTGCTGAAGCATTTATAATATCAGGATATTTTATGAACCATGTTACTGTCAGGAGAAGTAAAAGAATGAGCATGAAAATCATATTTCCTTTACTAACGATCCAGTGAGGACGATAGCTGATCACTTCATGAACTTCATCGCTGATTAATTCGTTCCGGGATTGAGGTAAGCTGGCAATTTTTTCTGTCATAGCCGGGAAAAATTCAAATAACAAATCCCAAATAAATTAAAAAACTCCAAATCATAAATAGAATTGATGATTGAACTTTTAATTTTCGATTTAAAGCTTTTTTGGTGTTCGATATTTAATTCTGTAACTTTTTAAAAATTAATTTCCAAGTTCCAGTTGATTTTTAACTAAAGAATGATACTCTCCTTTTAGATTTACCAATTCATAGTGCGTTCCTTTTTCTACAATTTCTCCTTTGTGCAGCACGACTATCTGGTCAGCATTCTTTACTGTGCTTAGGCGATGCGCAACCACTACTACCGTTCTGCCGGAAAAGAATGATTCAAGATTTTGAAGTATCTGACTTTCATTGTTTGCATCAAGGCTATTAGTGGCCTCGTCAAAAAAAATAAATTCGGGATTACGATACACGGCTCTTGCAATCAGGATGCGTTGTTTTTGTCCCATGCTGATGCCGGTTCCTTCTGCACCGATCTTAGTATTAAATCCCAAAGGAAGACTTTCAATAAACTCTCTCACGTTCGCCATTTCCACAGCATGGATTAATTTATCCATATCAATCTTTTCGACCCCAACTGCAATATTTTTTGCAATGGTATCAGAGAAAATAAAGCTTTCCTGCATCACTACACCACAATGACTCCGCCATACTTTATGACTGATATTTAATAAAGAAGTTCCGCGACTCCCCTCTCCTACTGGAGAGGGGCTGGGGGTGAGGCTTATTTCACCTTTTTGCAGTTCATAAAATTTTAAAAGCAATTTTAAAAGAGTTGTTTTGCCGCTGCCGCTTACTCCAACTATTGCCGTTGTTTTTCCTTTGGGAATGTGTAAATCAATATTTTTTAAAACAGGTTCGTTACCTGCACCCGGATATGTAAATGAAGCATTTTTGAAAATAATGGAGGCTCCCGCTAACTCCCCCAAAGTGGGAGAACCCCACTCACTAATCTCGCTTGTCGAAATTTCTTGTTCATAATGATTAAAAATAATTGATGAGCATTCATCAAGCGTGCCTTGTGGGGCAGCAAAGTCTCCCCTTTGGGGAGATTTAGAGGGGCTTCCTCCGCCTGCAATCGCTCTCTGAAAAGCGACAGGCAATTCCTGCTGCAAATATTTTTCTTCGGGTTCTTCATCTTCGAGTGTATGAATTTCATTTAGCCTGTCCATACTGATCTTTGCATTTTGCATGCTTTGCACAAACCCAATCATTTGTTCAATAGGACTGTTTAATTGGCCGATGATATATTGCACTGCCAGCATGGATCCCAAAGTCATTTGCCCGTCAATAACTGCTTTGGCCGAAAGAAAGGTGATAAAAATATTTTTGCCTTCATTGATAAAAAATGCTCCTGCCTGCTGCCATTGATTGAGTGAAAGACCTTTCATGCTGAGCCTCCAGAGCTTTGCCTGCAGGCGTTCCCAGGCCCAGCGCATCGGTCGCTCCACTCCATTGAGCTTTATTTCCTGCATGCCCTGCACCATTTGTATGGTAGCGCTTTGCTCTTTGGCTGCTACGTCAAACCGTTTATAATCAAGCACTCTCCTTTTTTTCAGAAAAACAATTACCCAGAACGAATAAAGAATGCTTGCGAGAATAAACACAGCAAAAATGCCTGTGTTGAAAATGGCAAGCACCACAGAAAAGATTAGAAGATTGACAAGCGAAAAAAGGACATTTAATGAAGATCCTGTAAGAAAAGATTCAATGCGGCTGTGATCATTCATGCGTTGTAAAATATCGCCCGTATGCTTGCTGTCAAAAAAACTAACCGGCAGCTTCATCAGCTTAATTAAAAAATCGGTGAGGATGGAAATATTTATTCTTGTGCTGATGTGGAGCAGTATCCAGCCCCTTACAAATTCCACAACGAGCCTACCGGCAAATAAAGCCAATTGCGCCAGCAAAACGATATAAACAAAATTGAGATTGCCGGTGTTGACTCCGGTATCAACAACACTTTGCGTTAAGAAGGGAAGAAAAAGTTGTAACAAACTTGCTACGCCCAAACCAATAAAAAGTTGAAACACTAATTTTTTATAAGGAAGAATGTAATTGAAAATATTTTTAAACTTTAGTCCTTTGGATTTTCTTTCTTCTGCTTCATCAATGTTTTCATAAAACAAAGGAGATGGTTCAAGTAATAAAGCTATTCCTTCCTCCTGCCCATTTTCTTTATTGCTTATCCAATGTGATTGAAATTCCTGAGATTTAAGAATTACCAATCCTCTTGAAGGATCTGCAATATGCAGACTGATGTCACTCTGATACCGCTTGTCATTCCGACGAAGGAGGAATCTCGTATTTGTTTTATACAGAACAACAAAATGATTTTGATTCCAATGCAGAATTGCCGGCAGCTTTGCATCTTTTATTAAGTTATCATAAGTAAGTTTAATTGCTTGTGTTCTGAACCCGATTGCTTCTGCCGCTTCACTGATACCCAAAAGATTTACTCCTTCTTTTCCAATTTGTGTTTTTTCTCTTAGCGTTTGCAAGGAAATATTTTTCCCGTAGTGCTTAGCTATCATGCGAAGACATGATGGGCCGCAATCCATGGAATCAGATTGTCTATAAAATTGCAATTGCGCCATTAAACCTTTAGTTGTTTATAGTAAATTAGCTAAACCCGAGCTGTGTTATTCAGTATTAATTAAAGGAATTCTTTTTAAAATTTTTCTTATATCCGTATTTTCAGCAAGCACTTTACCATCTGTGTCTAATAAGAAATTGCGTGGTACTCCCTGAAATTTAAGAGCTTTTATCATTTCATTATTCATCACACCTTGAAGTAAATAACTGCTCCATGGCAATTTGTCGTCGTTAAGATATTTTTTCCATTTAGTAAAATCCCGATCAATAGAAAGTCCAATGATCTTGATTTTTGTTGTATCAATAAAGGGGATCCAATATTTAAGTTGTTTTTCTTCTATACGACAGGGATAACACCAGGAAGCACCGAATACTAAAACGTAGTATTGAAATTGGTGATTAAAAATCTTTTCCAAACGTTCATTTTGAGAAGCCTGATTTTTTATCATGACACTGTCAAATTGATGAAGATTTGAACCAATATTTCTATCGAAAGAATATTCTTGAAACTTTTGCCAAGTCTTTTTGCCGATTTCATTATTCTGAATTTTAGGAGGAAAGCTTTTAAAAAATTTTTCTCTCTCTTGAAGACTAATTATCTGAGAATTTGGAGAAAATGCACTTAAAAGGTTCATGCTTTCATTATCCCTTTTCCAATTTTTATAGAATTTCATATAGTTCACCTCTGTCAAATCCTGATAACGTATTTCTGCCTGCCTGACAGCCAGAATAATTGAATCTTTATTTTCATTCGATTCCTTAAATTGGTTACAGAAGGCTTTGAATTTTTTAAAACTGGAAAAATAATATTCCCTTAATTCTTCAGGTGTTGCAAATACCAAGGCCGTATCAGGCAAATAATCTTGAAATATTGTATCCACTGCATAGAGCGACAAATGCTTCACTGAGATAGTATCCGATTTAGTCTTATTAGATGATTCATTTCTTTTACTTTGATCATTTGAATAACAACCCAGCAGAAGCAATGGGAGCGAGATCATAAATAACATCTTTGACATACTCTAAGATTGGAATAAAGGTTACGCAATCGAATTGCATAACCTTATTTTCTAATTCATTGTACAATTATTAGCTTGGCAATCCACTGCACTGCTGACATGATCGCAATGACCGGGATACACCCTTTCACACATGTCTATTTCACTCCCTGTGACATACCAGCAACTGGAATAACCTTGTGTTGAATATGCAACATAGCAACCACCGTCAGGCTGCATATATCCTCCAGAGATCTTTCTTTGTTCAGGTCTGGTTAATTTTTTGCCGAAACTTTCAAACTTTTTCATCATTTTGAGCTTTTGTTGTTAAGAATGTTGTTTCCATTTCACTTATTACCTTACCTGCTACTTCCCCGCCCATCAAAAAAATGACAGGCAGAGAAGTAATAAGCGTTCCATCCATTGGCCACAGTTGTACACCTGGTGCTTCTGTCTGGCTTTGTACAAAGAACTTACTATGCTGTAGCATAATTATTTTCAATCGTAATCTTTTCTTTAATTACAGTGTTCTTAATGAATCGTCTTAGATCATCCACCTTATATTGCTTCGGTAGTTCATAACCATTAATAAAAATAGTCGGCGTAAATGAAATTTTAGAATCATTACTCCACTCTTCTTGTTGCTTTAGTTGAGTTTCTATATTCATATCTGTTAATAAAGGGTGTTGCTTTTTGAATTCTTCCAGGTTCATTTGTTCATACCAATCAAGCAATACTTTTCTTTTGTAATCGATACTCTTATTACTCAGTAATTGAAAAATATATTCTGCTGCCTTTAATCTCTCGTCCTCTTTATTCTCTGTCTTTACTGCAAAGCGTACTGTTAATCCAATATCATTCTTCTCAACCAACTCATGCAAAACTTTATGCGCCTTTGCACAAGGTGCACAATATGGATTGCAGGCCACCATTATCTGCAAAGCAGCATGGGGATTTCCTAACTGCAGATCATTTTCAAATGGAGTAGTATCAACCTCTCTTTGCTTTTGTAATAAAGCGGTAAAAATTTCCGGGCTGTTTTTAAACCTGAGATGAGCAAAACTCTCAGATTCAAGTTTTTTGTTTGCTTTTAGTAACAACTTTACGGCAAGCCAGGCGCTGGCAATAAAAAATAATATCAATCCTGAAAGAATTAAATTATTCCAGTTAAATTTCCAACTGGTTATTTGCTGCCATTGCGGAATAAGAGTTAAAAATTGCAACCACAACAAACTAATAGTAATTAAACAAAGGCGGCACCACTTTTTGACCCGCCATTGATAATAGACAGAAAAAACAGTAAATGGTAAGCCGCATGTGGCAAGCAAACAGATCAAAACATAAAAACCGGATGAGGTTTTTTCGAATGAGTCAATCAACAATGACAGCAACAAAAACGAAAACCAGGTTATCCCTACATCGCTCCAACTAATGCCCAAAGGCAGTTTTGCACCTTTTGATTTAATAATGGAACTACAGTCATCCTGTTTGCCGCAAACTTCGTCGCCGATTTTGTTTTCAATCCCCAAATCTTTGCTAACGATCAACCACGAAATAAATATTCCTGCTGCTGCGATGAATAATAAAGATGTTTGTTGCCATTGCCACGTTAGAAGTGAAGATGCAATTATAAATGTCGCCAAGACACTAGTAGACGCAGCAACCAGAAATCTCTTTTGCTTTTCTGTCTGAAGAGAATGATTATTTTCCAAATGTTGCCAGTCCACAGGTTTCTCGGCCAGTACAACTACACCGCTCCAGCGTTCAAAAAATTTGGAAAATTGTTTATCCAGATCATTTCTGTTATTTACTATCACAAACTCACCTCCGTTACTTTTCAGGTGAGCCATAAAGGGAACGGGAATTTCAGGGAGTTGTTCTTTTTTAATTTCTATGGCACAATTTTCAATATTTAAGTCATCCAATGTATCAGTGATGCTTAGCAGGGTAGGGTAGTCAGGATGAGACAGCAATTGCTCTTTTAGATAAGAATTTGAAACAGGAATTTTTGATTGTCGAAGCCAATCACAAATCAGCGTGGAAAGGTTTTGGTTCATGTACGGTAAGGTTTGGTAACTAAAGTTGAAGAAATTTTTTAGACCATGGTGATTTTTACGGGTTATATTTTATAACTCATCTTAAAAAATTATGAAAACCTCATTTTGTTTTTAATTATTCATAATTTTAAAGAGCGAAATCATTAATCACAAACCTTAACCATGTTCACAGGAGAGCACTTACGTATAGTACGTCAAATAAGAGGAAACCAAACTCAAAAAGCTATTTCAAAAAGACTTCGCATTAAACAGCCGGCTTACCACAAATGGGAAAAGAGTAAATCAATTGGTGAAGAAAAGCTTATTCGCTTCCTGAACGCTATGGATTGCTCACGTGAGGAGTTTGAGAAGATTATTAAACTTTTACCCCCCCCCGCAAAATTGAATTGAAATTTCTTTTGAAGAATTAATTTCTATTCTTTCTCATCCTTCCCGACTTATTTTTGTTTGGTAAAAGCAAAAAAATAAAATGGAACTTTCGTATATATTAAATGAGTTGGGAGAAGACAGGGAGAATTATTTCAACGCTGTTTCCGCTCCTATTATCCAGACCAGCAATTTTGTTTTTAAGAAGGTTGATGATCTGAGTAAGGCGTTGGAAGATGAGATGAAAACTTATTTATACAGTCGCGGTTTAAATCCTACAGTTGAGATTTTAAGAAAAAAATTGGCTGCACTTGACGGAGCGGAAGATTGCCTTGTTTTCAATAGCGGAGCTTCGGCCATTTTTTGCGGCATACTTGCGAATGTAAAAGGAGGAGATCATATTGTTTCTGTAAAGGCGCCATATACATGGGCACAGAGAATGTTTGATGTAATACTTCCCCGTTTTAATGTGACCACTACATATATTGATGGAACAAATATTGAAAACTGGGAAAAAGCTGTTGAATCAAATACAACATTCTTATTATCTCGAATCTCCGAACAGTTGGGATTTTGCTTTACAGGATATTAACGCTGTAGCGGAGTTGGCAAAATCGAAGAAAATCGTTACAATGATCGATAACAGCTATTGCACGCCACTGTACCAGAAACCGATTGAGATGGGAATTGATCTCGCTATGCAAACGGCTACAAAATATATCAGCGGTCATAGCGATACTTTGGGTGGAGTACTGAGCGGTTCACATGAAATGATAAAAAAAATATTTGACAGTGAATATTTGAATACCGGCAGCGGTATTCAGCCCTTCAATGCATGGCTGCTGATACGTGGATTGAGAACTTTACCTGCAAGGCTGGAACGAATCACAAAAACCACAAGTGAAGTAGTCAAAAGTTTGAAAAGCCATCCAAAAATTGAGGCGATCATTTTTCCTTTTGATGAATCTTTTCCTCAATTCGAATTAGCAAAAAGACAAATGCAGGGCGCCTGCGGCCTGTTTACAATTCTTTTAAAAGCAAAGCAGAGAAAAGAAATTGTAAAATTTTGTGAATCGCTGGAGCATATTATGATGGCGGTAAGCTGGGGCGGGCATGAAAGCCTGGTAATTCCTAAATGCACTGGTATTAAAGACAAGGATTTTGATGCTGATAATCCGGAACACAGGTATGTAAGAATATATGTGGGTTTAGAGGACTCAAATTACCTGGTAAATGACCTTTTGCAGGCACTTGATAAATAATTTTAAAGAAAGTCCCCCTTTTATCGAATTCTCAGTTTTTCTGCAGCTCATTTCGTTTATTTTTGCCGGAATTATGAATCGACTAATTATCCTTCTTGCTTTTATTTGTTTCGCCACTTTTTCTTTTGGACAGGAGAAGTGGGATTTGCAAAAATGTGTGAATTATGCTCTGGAAAATAACATTACTGTAAAGTTGGCGGATCTGCAACAGAAATTTGCCAGCCTGAACCTGCAACAGAGCAAATGGAATGAATTGCCTTCTGCAAATTTTAACGGAAATACAGGCTATAGCGCAGGTCGTAATCAGGATCCGACAAACTTTAGTTTGATCACGACCGGATATATATTCAGCAATTATTCATTACAGGCAAGCGTTGATCTGTTCAACTGGTTCTCCAAAAAGAATTCTGTAGCAGCTAATAGTTTGACTCTGCAAGCTACCCAGGCAGGTTTTGAAAAAGCTAAAAATGATGTAGCCCTTAATGTTGCTCTCGCTTATTTACAGGTGTTGCTTACTAAGGAACAGGTAAATCTCGCCAAAATACAAATTGCCACTACCACGGCTCAACTGGAAAGCATAAAGAAGCAAGTTCAAACAGGCTCGCTTCCTGAACTAAACCAGGTACAAATGGAGTCGCAACTAGCTACCGATAGTTCAAACTTCGTTACAGCGCAGTCATCAGTCACCCAGTATTTGCTTCAGTTGGAAGTGCTTTTAAATATTGACCCGAGCACTGCGTTTGATATAGAAGCGCCACCAGTGGATCAAATTCCTGTTGAAAACATTTCAGAGCTTCAGCCGGAATATGTATATGGCCTTGCCAAACTAAACATGCCGCAGCAGCAGGTTGATGTATTAAATGTGAAGGCAGCGCAATTTTCTGTAAGGGCTGCCAGGGGTCAGTTGTATCCAACTTTTTCCTTGTTTGGAAGCCTTGGATCATCTTATAATAACAAATCACAACAAGCCATCTCAAAAACAACTGTAAACCCCCCGATAGGAAAAGTGACGGTTGGCGGCACCGACTATGATGTTTTTCCTGCCTCTCCTTATGATGTGTATACTTATGGAGATATTTCTTACTTCAATCAGTTAAATCAAAATTTCAGGCAATCAGTAGGTATAAGTTTAAGTGTTCCTATTTTGAACGGGGGAAATTTGCGTGCAAACTGGCAGCGATCAAAATTGAACTTAGCGCAATATGAATTGACAAAAGATCAAAACAGCCAAAGTTTAAAACAGGATATTTATAAGGCATATAGTGATGCAACAGCAGCTTTGGAAAAATTCAGTGCGAATAAAAAGGCTGTTGATGCGTCGCAAAAAGCATATGATTTTGCGAAGAAAAGATTTGATCTTGGTCTTTTGTCCACTTATGATCTGTTAAATACACAGAATACTTTGTTGCAGGCAAAGACAAATCTTTTATATGCTCAATACGACTATGTGTTTAAGGTAAAATTGCTTGAGTTTTATAAAGGTGAAGGAATAAAATTATAAAGGGGACCCAAAAATTATTACAACTATAAAGTTCAAATCATGAATAAAACAGTTAAATGGATTTTGATCATACTCGGCATATTGATCGTTGTTCTTATTGTTGGTAAATTGATTGCCGGGAAGGGGGACGATGGTGTAAAAGTCTCTGCAGAAAAATCTGAAAAGCGTACGATCATTGAAACGGTCAATGCCAGCGGAAAAGTTTATCCGGAAGTAGAAGTAAAAATCACTCCCGATATTTCCGGGCAAATAACTGAGCTCGACGTGAAGGAAGGGGACAGTGTAAAAAAGGGCCAGATATTAGCTCGCATTTATGCCGACATATATGCTACTCAACGTGACCAGGCGGCCGCCGCAGTGAGTCAACAGGAAGCAATGACTGCAAACAGTAAGTCGCAGTTGGATGCCTTAAAAGCAACGCTGGATCAGACACAACATGCATACGAACGGCAAAAACAACTATTGCAGGATAAGGTTATTTCAAAAGCTGAATTTGAGCAGGCTGAAAGTTCATATTTATCGGCAAAAGCAAATTATGACGCAGCTAAACAGGCGATTGTCGGTAACCAGGCAAGTGTTCAAAGTGCAGAAGCAAATTTGCAAAGGGCAAATAAAGATCTAAGCCGAACAACTTTGACGGCACCAATGGATGGAGTCATCTCATCGCTTTCTGTAAAAGAAGGGGAACGTGTAGCTGGTAACAGTTTTGCATTGGGAACGGAAATGATGCGAGTGGCGGATATGAGCGTGATGGAAGTCAGGGTAGATGTCGGTGAGAATGATATTGTAAAAGTAAATCTTGGCGATAGTGCGGATGTAGAAGTGGATGCATACAATAATAGGAAATTTAAGGGAATAGTAACGCAAATCGCCGCCAGCACCGAATCTTCCGGTGCTGCAACTGCCGCTTCTTCATCAAACGATGTTACAAATTATGAAGTTCGCATCCGGTTAATTCCGTCTTCTTATAGTGACCTGTTCGATCCCAAAAATCCAAGAAAATTTGTATTTCGTCCCGGCATGAATGCAAGTGCTGATATTAAAACAAAGAAACACGATAACGTATTGTCTGTTCCCATTAATGCCGTGGCGGCAAGGGTAAAGGGAAGTGACAAGAGTGTGGAAGATCAGAAAAAAGAAAATAAGAAGAATGGACCAAACCAGGATGATAATTTGGATAATTCTGGTAATAACTCCAATGTGAATACTGATGAACTGGAAGAAGTAGTTTTTGTCGTTCAAAAAGATGGTACCGTAAAAAAGACAGTTGTGACGACGGGCATACAGGATATAAACTACATTGAAATACTCAGCGGGCTAAAAGAAGGTGATCAAGTTGTGACGGGACCTTATAACGCAGTCAGCAAGACGCTGAAGGATGGTAACAAAGTAAAAATAGTTCCTAAGGACAAATTGTTTGAAAAATAACAGAACCACGATTTATTTGTAATTAGCGATTCAGGGAAATAGAAAGTCAACTTGGTTGAATTAACCGATTCAAAGAACTGTTTATTAATTTTATTCCTGGTAATCTTATTCGATCAATAAATCGTGGTTTTATGTTTGGAATTATCGGTAGCGGAAGTTGGGCTACAGCGTTGGCAAAAATTTTAACGGATAACGGTCAGCATGTAAATTGGTGGATTCGAAATGCAGAGACAATTGACCAGATACAAAAGCGAAAGCATAATCCACATTATTTAAGCTCCGTTTATTTCAATACCAAGCAGCTCTCCCTACAAAATAATATTCAAAAAGTAATAGAAGATTCTGACATCATTGTTATCGCGGTACCTTCTGCTTTTGTTGAAGAAGTTTTGAATAATCTTCCTGCTGATATTCTTACTGGTAAAAAAATAGTGTCAGCAATAAAAGGAATTATACCCAAGCAAAATGTTTTACTGAATTCATGGCTTTCAAAGCAATTTAACCTGCCGCTCGAAAATTATTTCGCCATTCTTGGCCCCTGCCATGCCGAAGAAGTGGCTGCGGAAAAACTCTCTTATCTCACAATCTCGGGGATTGATGTAACCGCTGCTGCAGAAATTTCATCTTACTTTAAGACGGACTACATCAATATAATTGTGAATCACGATATCCTTGGCGTACAATACGCAGCCGTTTTAAAAAATATCTATGCCTTGGGTGCAGGCATTGCTCATGGCCTTGAATATGGTGATAATTTTTTGAGTGTTTATATTGCGAACAGTGCGGATGAAATGGCAGGATTTCTTTTAAAGGCGGGCATTGAACATATTGTAGTGGGCGAGCACGGTGAGGAAGATCCGGTGACACACAGAAAGGCTCCTAACTATGCTGCGTCCGTGTACCTTGGGGATCTGTTGGTTACCTGTTATTCTTTATACAGCCGTAATCGAACGTTCGGAAACATGATTGGGAAAGGGTATTCGGTAAGGTCGGCACAATTAGAAATGAGTATGATCGCAGAAGGATACAACGCTTCTAAATGCATTTACGATCTTAATAAAGACATCAAATCGGAAATGCCGATTGCTGAAACCATTTATAAAATTCTTTGGGAAAATGTTAAACCTGCATCAGGATTTAAACAAGTAGAAGAGGTACTTGTCTGACATGGTAGAAAGGAAAAATGATGATCCCGATTTCTTACAACGGCTTTGGACCTACAGCAATCTTACTCATGGTACTTTGTTTGATAATATCGCAGGCTTTTAAATATTTCAAACAGAAGACAAGAAAAGCGTTCACCGAAAGAAAAGATAAATAACTGCGAATTTTTAAAAAAAAGATCGGCTGCAATTCCATCGGCCAATAATTTCCCATCCTTTGTTAGTTTCAAATAATTTTTTTCTTCAATCATTAATTTGCGTTCGATAAATTTTTTGCTGGCTTTCAGCAGTTTGTTTTTTGCCGCGTCATCGTCTACGTTTTTTAAACCCAAACCTTCCATTGTTCGCAGCGAGGTCATTATGTACTCGTTTAGCTGCTGAACAGGAGTCAGGATCTCTTTTTCATACGGGACAATTCCTTTGTTAATGGAATCGATATAGATATTATTGTTTGCAACATTCCACTGTCGTGTAGTTCCATCAAAAGAATGAGCCGAAGGACCAATGCCCAAATATTTTTCTCTTTTCCAATATGATGAATTATGCCTGCTTCTAAATTCAGGACGGGCAAAATTGGAAATTTCATAATGTTCAAACCCGGCGTCTTCCATCCATTGCATTAGTAATAAAAATTGCTCGGATTGTCTGTCAGGATCAACATCGATTGTTTGCTTATCCCTGATATTTTTATAAAGCGGAGTTTTAGGCTCCACCGTTAAGGCATAGCAGGATAAATGAGGAATATTATAAAAGAGAGCCTTTTCAATATTTGCTTTCCATTTTTCAATTGTTAATAATGGAGTACCGTAGATAAAGTCGATTGTTATATTATCGAAATATTTGATGGAGGATTGCAGACTTTTATTTGCCTGTTCTGAATTGTGCGCCCTATTCATCCATTTAAGATCTTCATCAAAAAAGGATTGAATGCCGAGACTTAGCCTGTTGATGCCTGCTTCAGCCCATTCTTTTACTTTAGCATCGCTTGTATCGTCAGGATTGGCTTCAATCGTTATTTCAGTGCTTTCTTTTAATGAAAACGTTTTTTTAATTTTTTCGACTAATAAGATTAACCCCTCTTCTTGCAAAAGGCTTGGCGTACCACCACCCAAATAAACTGTTTCAACCGGCTCTCCCGACAAATAATCTTTTCTGAAGTCAATTTCACTCAATAAAGCCGCTACCAGTTCGTTTTTACGTCGTAATGAAGTCGTAAAATGAAAGTTGCAATAGGAACAAGCCTGCTTGCAAAAGGGAATATGGATATAAATTCCGGCCAATACTAAATTGTTTACAGCTATTAATAATTTTGCTCCACTAATTGCTAAATGGTAAAATTAAGCCAGCCAATATCATCACTCATTTTTTCCCTGGCTATTTTTATTTTATTGAATTTATCGGCGACAGCCCAGGATAAATATGAACTAAATATCAGGGCCGTTGATAAAGACTCGACATTCTTAAATACGATCGGATTGCAAAATAGTTTTGCTTCGAGGGCGACATGCGTTGAGTATGTTAATAAAATTCCGTCACTACTGCAGGCAAAAGGATACATAACGGCTTCACTTGATAGTTTAAGTTATGATTCAACCTCGGCTCAGATCGTTCTTTTCATGGGAGACATTTATCGTTGGGCTCAACTTAATACAGATAGTATTGATCCTTCTTTACTGAATGCGGTGGGTTGGAGGGGAAAAAATTTTCCCGGTAAACCAATGGATTTTAACCAGGTGGAGGAGTGGCAGCGGAAGATTTTAGATTATCTTGAAAGCAATGGTCATCCCTTTGCTAAAATTTACCTTGACAGTTTGCAAATTCTGGACAACGACAAAGTTTCTGCATTGCTAAAAGTAGATGAGGGGCCATTGTATAAGATTGATAGTATAAGGGTTTTTGGCAATACAAAAGTATCAAGTAATTTTTTGCAGCATTATCTTCAAATCTCTGACGGGACTATTTACAATCGGCAAAAGCTACAGTTGATATCAAAAAAAATGCTGGAGCTTAGTTATGTTGAAGAGGAGAAGCCTTCGGATATTTCAATGTTACCAACGGGTTCTGTCCTGAACCTCTATCTGAAACCTAAAAGAAGCAGCCAGGTAAATATTTTATTTGGTCTTTTGCCTAACAGCAATCAGCTTAGTAACAATAAGCTTTTAATCACGGGTGAAGGAAATCTGAATCTTAAAAATGCCTTAGGTGCCGGGGAAACGATTGGGCTTAGTTTTCAAAAACTACAGGCAAAATCCCAACGCTTGAATTTATTATACCAGCACCCTTACCTTTTTAATTCGCCGGTTGGCCTTGATTTTTCTTTTGATATGTACAGAAGCGATAGTATTTATTTGAATGTTAATTTGCAATTCGGCGCCAATTATATTATTTCTTCTACAAAGTCCGGTAAACTTTATATTCAGCATTTTCAAACTATTGCCAACGGAATCAGTACCGCTTATGTTTTGCAGAATCATCAGTTGCCTCCGGAGGCTGATGTAAGTTCTTTCAACGTAGGAGTTGATTATACTATCAATACAACTGACTACAACCGAAATCCAAGGCGCGGAAATGAATTCATTATTTCAACAACGGTAGGAACCAAGAAGGTGAAAAAGAATAATCAAATTCTCGAACTCGAAGACCCTAATGACCCATCTTTTAATTTTGAAAAGTTATATGATACTCTTAAACAGAAGGCTTACCAGTTTAGAATAAGGACTACGGCTGCAAAATATTTTCCGATAGGCAAACAGGGAACAGTTAAAACGGCATTTAATGCAGGTATTTTTCAAAGCCCAAATATTTTTCGTAATGAATTGTTCCAGATTGGTGGTTTTAAATTGCTGCGCGGTTTTGACGAAGAGAGCCAGTATTTATCGCAATATGCTATTGCGACCATCGAATATCATTACCTTATTTCACAAAATTCATATTTCTATACTTTGATTGATGGAGGCTGGGGAAGAAATAACAGCCAAAATACTGATATAAGCCATAATTATCTTAGCGCAGGCCTGGGGCTTGCTTTTGAAACAAAAATTGGGGTTTTCAACCTTGCATGGGCGGTAGGCAGGCGGGATGATATTCCTTTTAATTTACGCCAATCCAAGATCCATTTTGGCTTTATAAATTATTTCTGAGAAATGTTTACTTTCTTTTTGCTAACGACTGCGCTTGAATAATTTTGTAGAATAACCCAACATCCCGGTGATCCGACATATTTTTTTATTATTATTCCAATTTTTATTTACTGAATTTATTCTTGCTCAAAACAATGATTCTTCCTTAAATCATGGTGATTCGCTAAACCCGAGAAGTGAAATAACAAAAAATGATTCTTTAAAGAAGAAAGTACCGGAACATGCATTTTCAGACTCAGCACCCGTATTAAAATTGCATGTAGTGGCGATGGATTCTTCGTCAAAACTATTAGTAGAGGATACTGCCTGGCTAACAGCAGCTAAAAATTATCCAAATAAAAACTTTATTCAGCAGGCATTCGACGAAAGTAAATTTTTCAATTTTTCGTCAACGGCCATTAATATTACTTCTGATAAAGTTGAGTTCAAAGGAAAAGAAATTTTATTTTATGCATTGATTGCATTACTTCTGTTTTTTGCACTCATCCGGTATCTTTATCCTAAATACATAATTGACCTTTTTCGGGTCACATTTAGAACCACGCTAAAACAACGTCAAATCAGCGAGCAGTTAGTTCAATCACCAGTTCCATCTCTATTATTGAACTTCTTTTTTTTAGTCAGCGCCAGCTTATATATAACTTTCCTTTTGCAGCGATATGAATTGACAAGGGATATCAATTTCTGGTTCATGTGCTTGTATTGCTTTGCAGCGTTAACAGTAATTTATTTGATGAAATTTTTAAGCCTTAAACTCTCGGGTTGGCTTTTTAATATCTCATCAACTACGGACGACTACATCTTTATTGTTTTTATTATCAATAAAATAATTGGTATTTTTCTTTTACCTTTTTTAATATTACTTGCTTTTAGTGAAGGAGGTATATATGATGCCGCATTTACTTTATCCTATATAGGTGTTTTTCTTTTGTTGGTGTATCGTTTTATTTTATCATACGGCCTGGTAAGAAATCAAATTAGGCTTAATCCTTTCCATTTCTTTTTGTATCTTTGTGCCTTCGAAATTGTTCCGCTTTTATTAATCTATAAAGCTTTAATGCTTTGGTTTTAAATTGATTTTTTAATTTTGCCAAACTTTTGAAGACGAACCACATGGTAAAAAACGGGGATAAGGCCGATAACCTGGCCAAACACGTGAAAAAGATTCTTATTACCCAACCGAGGCCCGAGAGTGACAAATCTCCTTACTTTGAACTGTCAAGAAGGTATGAGGTTGAGCTGGATTTTCAACCCTTTATTCGCCTCGAGCCAATTCCCGCAAAAGAATTTCGTAAACAGAAAATAGAAATTCAGAATCATACGGGTGTTATTTTCACGAGTCGCAATGCTATCGATAACTTTTTTCGTATGTGCGAGGAAATGAAAATAAGCGTTTCGCAGGATACGAAATATTTCTGTATTACTGAAGCGGTTGCCCTCTACCTGCAAAAATTTATTCTTTATCGCAAGCGTAAAGTGTTTTATGGAGTTGATGGCACGAACAAAAGCCTTTTTGATGCTATCAATAAACATAAAGGAAATGAAAAATTTCTTTATGTGTGTTCAGAAAATCAGCAAGACAATCAAATTGTAAACTGGCTTAAAGCAAATGAATGCGAGTTTGCCCTTGCATTTATGTATCGCACACAGAGCAATGATGTAAAAGAATTATTGCTAAAAAATGAATATGATGTGATTTGCTTTTTTACGCCAAGCGGGGTAAGAAGCTTGTTTCATAATTTGCCAAAGTTTAAACAAAATGGTACGATCATAGGCGCTTTCGGCAACAATACCTTCAAGGCTATCGAACAAGCAGGTCTTAAACTTGAAATAAAAGCACCTCAGCCAGAGGCCCCTTCCATGGTATCCGCACTTGAGCGTTTTCTCGCCTGTGGAAAAAGGAAATAAATTTTTTTTACCTGATATTTTTAAAAAAGCATCAAAAAAAGATGCTTTTTTATTTCTGTATAGTATCCAGGTGAAGTTACAATTTGCAATTTCCGAAATTCGTTTATTAAAGTTTGACCATGCCGAATCGATTGATAGATGAAACAAGCCCATATTTGCTTCAGCATGCTGAAAATCCTGTTGACTGGTATCCGTGGGGTGATGAAGCCTTACAGAAAGCGAAAGAAGAAGACAAACCTATTTTGGTAAGTATTGGATACTCGGCTTGCCACTGGTGCCATGTAATGGAAAAAGAAAGCTTCGAAAATGAAGAAACGGCCGCTTTAATGAATGGGAATTTTATAAATATTAAAATTGATCGTGAAGAAAGACCGGACCTTGATCATATTTACATGGATGCGGTACAAACAATGACAGGGAGTGGCGGTTGGCCATTAAATGTATTCCTTACTCCTGATGCGAAACCTTTTTTTGGAGGTACTTATTTCCCACCCCAAAGAGCATCTAATCGGTCATCATGGAGAGAAGTTTTACTTGCCGTTGCTAATGCATTTCAAGAAAAAAGAGACGAAATTAATCTGCAAGCTGAAAACCTTACTTCGCATCTATTGCAAATAAATTCTTATGGAACAGAGGAACCTCAGTCTTCATCAGAACCTTTTTCGGCAAAGAAGATTGACGAACTTTTTCAAAACCTGATGAAACATGCGGATAAAGTATTTGGTGGTTTTGGTAAAGCACCGAAATTCCCTCAAACATTTTCTATACAATTCCTCTTGCGGTATTATAATGTTACTCGTAATGAAGAAGCATTGAAACAGGCTTGTCTTTCGCTGGATAAAATGATCGACGGAGGTATCTATGACCAGTTAGGAGGAGGTTTCGCACGCTATTCAACGGACAAAGAGTGGTTAGTTCCTCATTTTGAAAAAATGCTCTATGATAATGCTTTGTTAGTAACTGTTCTTTCGGAAGCGTACCAGTTGACAAAGAAGGAAAGATACAAACAGGTAATTGCTGAAACAATCGGATTTATCAAGAATGAACTAATGAATCCGGCCGGAGGTTTTTATTCGTCCATTGATGCCGACAGCGAAGGAGAGGAAGGAAAGTTTTATGTATGGACACATGATGACGTAAAGAAAGTTTTGGGTAATGAGTCAGAAATATTCTGCAATTATTTTGACATTACAGCAAATGGAAATTGGGAAGGACGAAATATTCTTCATGTCAAAAAAGATATCGGGTTATTTGCTAAAGAAAATAATATTTCTGCTGACGGGGTAAAGGCAATCGTTCAAAAAGGAAAGCCTGTTTTAGTTAATGAACGCAGTAATCGAATAAGGCCTTCCACCGACAATAAAATAGTGTTAAGCTGGAACGCCCTGATGAACACGGCCTGCAGTAAGGCTTTTGCTTCAACGGGAGTTGAGGAGTATAAGAAGCTTGCAGAAGATAATATGAGTTTTATGCTTTCAAATTTCAAAAGAAAAAATGAAAACCAATTTTTTCACGTAGGAAAAAATAAGCAGGCAACGGCTTATGCGTTTCTTGATGATTATGCTTTTCTTATACAGGCACTTTTAAATCTTCAGGAAATTACTGGAAACACAGGCTGCCTATTTGATGCTAAACGCATTGCTGAATATGTGATAAAAAATTTCACCGATGAAAAAACTGAGCTTTTCTTTTTTACGGATATAAAACAACAGGACGTGATTTTAAGGAAAAAGGAGGTGTACGATGGAGCAACCCCATCGGGAAATGCTACGATGGCTTATAACATATATCACCTTTCTATTCTTTTTGATATTTCCAGTTGGCGAGAAAAAGCAGAAAAAATGGTAACTTCCTTCAGCAATCTCGCAACACAGTATCCGACCTCTTTTGGGTTATGGGGAAATTTATTCCTGGAAATGATCAATGGGACTGACGAAATTGTGGTTGCCGAGGATAATTCTTTTGAACTGTCGAAAATGGTATTAGCCGAATATATTCCACATAAAGTGTTTATGAATTCTTCAACGGATATGGGAGAATTACCATTATTACGGGGGAAAGAACCCAAGAATAGCCCTTTAATTTATTTGTGCCGGGGCTACGAATGTTTAAAACCAGTATCCAGAGTAGATGAGTTACTTAAACTTATCAATATCAGGAATAAAAATTGATTGAAAAGACAATAAGATTTATAATAAAACGTTAGAAATTTTACCTCGTAAAAGAGCTTTTATTTTCAAAAAATAAATTATAACCTTGTGTTCCCGTTTGAATCAAAATTTTATATTTGTCCAATGCCTCAAATTATGAAAACGAAAAGCCATTACCGCGCCGTCGCCGTTGTTTTTGCAGTTGTGTTGCTATCAAGTTGTGGAATCATCGGCAAGAAAAACTCAAGAGGAAGTACACTTCCGAATGATGGTCAATTACACGGGATAGCTCCAGGCAACAGGTACGTGTTGCCAAAACCTCCTGGTATGGTTTATATTCCGCAGGGAACATTTCACATGGGACCTAGTGACGAAGACAAAGCGTATGCTTTCAGTGCCCGCAACCGTTCCGTTTCCATTAGCGGTTTTTGGATGGATGCCACAGAAATTACAAATAATGAATACCGTCAGTTTGTAGATTGGGTTAGAGATTCAGTTGTTGCAAAAAAGATTGGCTATGTAAAATCTGATAAAGAAGGTAATGAATATGTTGACTGGGCAAAGATGAAGACGCTGAAATGGGATGATCCAAAAACAATTGAATTGTTAGGACAGTCTGATATCCTGCTTTCCCCTGAAGACAGAATATTCGGAAAAAAAGAACTCGATCCTTCAAAAATAGTTTACGAAGTAGAAAGGTTCAATTTAAAAGAAGCTGCGCAAAGACAAAATGCTAATAAACCCCGCTCAGCGTTTATTGAAAGATTTCCTGTTAAGGCATATCCGGATACATTGGTTTGGATACGAGATTTTTCATACTCGTATAACGAACCAATGACTCAACGTTACTTTTCACATCCTGCTTATGGTAATTATCCGGTGGTTGGAGTGACTTGGAAACAGGCAGATGCCTTTTGTAACTGGAGAACTCATTTGCTCAATTCATTTCTTGAATCAAAGAAAAGAGCTCAGGAGTCAGATTTTCGGTTGCCTACCGAAGCACAATGGGAATATGCAGCACGCGGTGGCAGGGCGGAATCCATGTTTCCCTGGGGTAACTATTATTTGAGAAATAAAAAAGGATGCTTACTCGCCAATTTTAAACCAGGCCGCGGTAACTATCCTGAAGACGGAGGTTTTTATACAGTCCGTGCGGATGCCTATTGGCCTAATGACTTTGGTTTGTATTGTATGGCGGGTAATGTTGCCGAATGGACTTCGTCAATTTATTACGAAGGTTCTTATAACTTCATGCATGATATGAACCCTGATGTTCGCTGGAATGCAAAAGATGACGATCCTCCCCGTATGAAGCGCAAAGTAATTCGTGGCGGAAGTTGGAAAGATGTTGGTTACTACCTTCAAACAGGTACCCGTGCTTATGAGTACCAGGACACTGCTAAATCCTATATCGGATTCCGCTGCGTAATTGATTTACCTGCAGCCTCCGGCAAAGGACGTAAGTAAAATAGTCTTAAATAATTAACTGTCGCAAATACTAACTACTATACCAGAAGCGTTTTTATTTGCGACATATTTTATTAATTAGTGTCTCGCTATCAACCTTGTATTATTTAATAACCTATAAATCGACCCTACTATGATTTTTTTCAAAACCCAAAAAGGCCAGGTTACTCTAAACTTCTTATTCAGCTTTTTTGCAGCAGTGGTGATTTTTGCTGCAATGATGAAAATTCTGCATTGGAAGGGAGCTGACTACGCCATTATGGTGGGACTAATGTCTGAAACCACAGTATTTATGATCATGGCGTTTCTTGTACCTCCGCCTGAAGAGCCACATTGGCAAAGATATTTTCCTAATATCAATGAACATCCGGATGTGGAAAGAGCTCGTACCGGGAAATTCGAAGTAACTCCTTTGACCTTACCGGGATCTTCAGGAAATCCAGCTTTAACTAAGTTAGAAGACATGTTAAAGGAAGCCGATATAACACCGGCTAATCTTGGACGCCTGAGTGAAAATTTCAAAAAACTTGGAACCACCGTTGACAAGATGAGTGATATTGGCGATGTGGTGGCCGCTACAGGCGATTACACTGAAAAAACAAAAGAAGCTACTTTTGCTTTGACACAAATGAAGGATGCATATGTTGGCGCTGCTGGCAGTATCCATCATCTTAATACAGCTGCTGAAGGAACTAAACAATTCCACGAGCAAGTGCAGGTATTAACAAAAAATCTTTCTTCACTCAATACGATTTATGAATTGGAGTTGCAGGATACTAATAACCATTTGAAAGCAATGAATCAATTCTATAGTAATTTGGTTCAGGCTTCGCAGGCAATGGAAGGTAGTGTGGATGATGCGAAGAAAGCACATGATCAGATAGCAATACTGGCAAATAACCTGGGTCGTTTGAACCAGATCTATGGTAATATGCTGAGTGCAATGCAGGGTCGTGCATAAACTAATTATACTAAGGTCTTATTGGGTTCGTTTAAATAGAATCCGTATCCGTGATTTTTCAATTTGAATTAGTCACCATTACTAATATTAAAAACCAAATATCGTTATGGCTATACCTCGTGAGCCGCGGCAAAAGATGATCAATATGATGTACCTGGTGTTAACAGCTTTGTTGGCGCTGAATGTGTCGTCTGAGATCCTAAATGCCTTTAAAACGGTTAATAGAAGTTTGGAGAATACCAATGTTACTGTAAACCACTCTACAGGAACCATTATGAAATCTTTGCTGGATAAGATGTCTGACCCCACAACGGCTGCAAAGGCTCAGATATGGTATCCCAAAGCACAGTCTGCTCAAAGTTTCACCAAACCTGTATATGATTTTATACAAGGTTTAAAAGATAGAATTATTGATGAATCGGGTGGTGACCATAAGAATCCTGAATCAAAATACAAGGAAGACAATCTTGAAACTCCTACCCGCATTATGGTTGAAAAAGGAGAAGGAAAGAAACTATATAATATGCTGGCGAAGTATAAAGCCGATTTGCTGGCAATCGATCCTACGATTAAAACTGAATTTGAGAATTCTCTTCCTATCGATCTTACAAAACCTAAAAGCGAAAACAGAGCAGGTAAAACATGGGAAGGAGCTTATTTCCACATGATACCTTCTGTGGCTGCTTTGACTATCCTGAGCAAATTTCAAATGGATGTAAAGACTTCGGAAAACCGTATAGTTCAATTTTGTCATAATAAAGTCGGTGAGGTAGTGGTACGCTATGATACTTATGCTGCTTTTGCTGAAACCAATTCAAGCTATGTAATGCCGGGTGATGAAATGGAAATAACTGCTGGCGTTGGCGCCTTCAGTAAGGCAGCACTTCCAACAGTGAATATCGAAGGCCAAAATGTTGCTTTAGATATTGATGGTGCTGCACATCGGAAAATTAATGCTGCGACATCCCTTGGAAAGCATGTAATAAATGTTTCGGTTAGCTTTACTGACCAGGAAGGGAAATTGCAAACTGTTACAAAACCTATAGAATATACGGTTGGTCAGTCAGCAGCATCAATTGCGTTAGACAAAATGAATGTTCTTTATATTGGAGTTGACAACCCTATTTCTGTTTCTACTACCGGCGGTGGTACAGAAGAGCAACAGGTGTCAATTTCCGGTGTTAGCGGGAGCATTACTTCAAATGGCGGTGGTCATTATACTGCTCACGTAAATGGTGTTACGGATGATTGTTACATTACTGTTTCTGTAAAAGGCAAGGTTGTTGGTAAATCACAATTCCGTACACGTACTATCCCCAAAGCACAAGCTTATATAGGAGGTTATGAAAGCGGAGCAAACATACCAGCTGGTGCTTTTAAGGCCCAAGCTGGTGTAGGAGCTGGTATAAAGGATTTTCCGTTTGAATTAAAGTTTGCAGTTACGAAATTTACCGTTACTGCTGATACGGACGATGGTTATCTGGATGATGCAACTTGCACAGGTAATACCTGGAGTACTGATGCACGCCGAATTATTAATAATCTTAAAGCGGGTAAGACAGTTACAATTGATGATATATATGCTACTGGTCCTGACGGACGCACTCAGCACTTACCATCTTTGGTGTATTATATCAAATAAATATAAAGTGTGATGAAAAATTGTTTTTTCAAAAGCGGATTGTTACTCTTAATTGGGTTTGGTTTATTGCTGAATGCAGATGCTCAGCGTACAGGGAAAAAGAGAAATAATAATAATCAAACTCAAAATCCAAACCCGAATCAGCAGCAAAATACAAATAATAACACTCAACCAACATATAACCCGTATGGAAACATACCAATTGTTGTTGACTCTACCAGTTTGGCTGATACTGTTGTAAAGAAATCATTGCGAAATGATAATGCTTTTGATAAATCGGCAACAACAGAGCGTACGCCATTGCCTTATGAGCATTTGCGCTGGGATGATGCTCTTTTCTCTGAAAAGGTATGGCGTGAATTAGATCTTCGGGAAAAGATGAACCAGGTATTTCGTTATGAAGCACAGGATGACAATGGAAGCCAGATTTTTGTGGATATGTTATTGAAGGCTGTAAAAAGCGGAGAGGTTACTGCTTTTGCTGATGACCGTTTTTCAACACCGATGTCAATTGATGAAATAAGCCAGCAGACATTGGGTTCGGCGGACACGATTCCCGTTACTGATCCTAATGATATAAATAAGGTCGTTGAATATCGCGTAACAAGGGCAAGCTTTGATCCTAAAAGTGTAAATAAAATTGCTGTAAAAGAGGAGTGGGTATTTGACAAAGAAGCAAGCCGTATGTTTGTTCGTATTTTGGGTATTGCTCCTTTGCAAACTAAATATTTACCTAACGGTCAGGAAAGAGGTGTTTCACCGATGTTCTGGGTTTACTATCCTGATCTGCGTCCGTTACTCGCTAAGTCCGAAGTATATAACCCTAAGAATATGGGTATGGGACGAATGACATGGGAAGAGCTTTTTGAAAGCCGTATGTTTAGTAGCTACATTATAAAATCTACTTTTGATAACCCTGGCAATAAGCCGATAAGAAGTTATATCAAAGATCCAATTCTTGCACTTATAGAAGGAGACAATATCAAAGACAGGATATTCAACTATGAGCAGGATCTTTGGTCTTATTGAATTGAAAATCTTGACTATCGTAAAAATCCCACTTCATGTGGGATTTTTTATTATTCTAAGCTGCCAATGTTAATAACTTCAGTTTCAAAAAAAATACCTTAAAGTGGTATAGGAAATCTGGGGAATTGTTGTATTTTCGTCTCGGTTTTTCATAGGATATTGGATTTTAAAAACGGGGCTGGATTTCTATCCGGGCCCCTTTTTTTATTTCTGGAATTGAATAGTTCTTTTTGAAATGCTGATATACAATTTTAGCTTTCGCCTTTCCAATTACTTCAGATAATTCTTCTTCGCTTTTTTGTTTTATGTTGTTAACTGATCTGAATTTTTTTAATAAGAGGTCAGTTGTGTTTTTGCCAATCCCTTTAATTTCTTCCAGTTCATTTTTAAATGTTCCTTTACTTCTTTTTTGGCGGTGGAAGCTGATACCAAAACGATGTACTTCATCTCTGATGCGCCGAATGAATTTGAGGCTGGCACTGTGGTATGCAAGTTTTAATGACTCTTTATCTCCCGGATAAAAAATTTCTTCTTCATTTTTAGCCAACCCGATAACTACTGTTTTTCCAATGGCGTTAAGTTCTTCCAATGATTCTGTTGCCGCATTTAACTGTCCCTTGCCTCCATCTATAATTACCAGTTGTGGAAAAGGCTGATCTTCTTCGATCAACCGTTTATATCTTCTGAACACAGTTTCCTTCATTGAAGCAAAATCATTGATGCCTGTTACCGTTTTAATATTAAAATGACGATAATCTTTTTTGCTGGGTTCTCCATTTTTAAAACATACCATTGCAGATACTGGAAAACTTCCCTGGAAATTTGAGTTATCGAAGCACTCAATTTGCACAGGTAGTAATGGAAGGTGAAGATCAATTTGAAGTTGTTCAAGCAATTTTATTTTGCTGGCATTTTTTTCGTTCAATTTCAGCCGTTCTTTTTGTCTCACATCATCAATGAAATAATTTACATTTCTTTCTGCTAGTTCAAGTAATTTTTTCTTATCACCCGTTTTTGGAATTGTAAGAGTCACATCCTTTTCAGGGTAGTCAATATCATGTTGAAGTAGAATTTCCTTGGCCTGGCTACCGAACGTGTTTCGAAACTGGGCAATAGAAAAAGAAAGAATTTCTTCAATACTTTCATTAAGATGAGTTTCAACTTTCAGTGTTTTAGTTTGAACAATTGTTCCATTTTGCACTATGAGATAATTGACATAAGCAACTTGATCTTCTTTTACGATGGAAAAAACATCAATGTCATCCAGTTTAGGATTTACAATTACCGACTTTGACTGGTAGCTTTCTATAAACTCCATTTTTTTCCTAATGATTTCCGCTTTTTCAAATTCCATTCTCTCAGCATGATCTTTCATTTCTTGTTTGAAATGCTGAATTACGGGAGTTAATTTTCCTTTCAAAAGATTTTTTAATTGCTGCAGCCCTTCGTCATAATCCTTTCTGGTTTGAAGTGCTTCGCACGGACCTTTGCAGTTACCCAGGTGATATTCGAGACAAACTTTGAATTTGCCTTTTGATATGTTCTTTTCTGTTAAATTTAATGAGCACGTTCTTAGCTGGATGGTTTGTTTGATAAAGTTCAATAATTCTCTAACCTTACCTACGGATGTGTATGGACCCAGGTATTCAGAACCATCATCAATTTTTCTTCTTGTTAAAAAAACTCTTGAAAAAGGTTCATTCTTAACGACGATGTAGGGATAACTTTTATCGTCTTTCAAATTAATATTAAAACGTGGCTGAAATTGTTTGATCAGGGAATTCTCCAGTAGGAAAGCATCTTGTTCTGAGTTAACAATCGTAAATTCTATTCGGGCAATCCTTTGAACTAATTCATAGGTTTTATAGCTGGTAAAAGTTTTGATAAAATAAGATGTGATGCGCTTACGAAGATGTTTCGCTTTCCCCACGTAGATTAAGTGATTGTCAATGTCGAAATATTTGTAAACTCCCGGGCTGCCCGGAATTCCGTTCGATATTTTTTTGTACTCTTCAGGTGTCATTAATTTTTGTTGTCAATTATTATCATCTTCATTCCAAATCACATCCATTACTGAAGTTTTTTCATCGCCATTTTTTTTCTGAACTATGGTTATTACCTGGAATTTTCTGTCGGTATGCCATGTCATTCTTTTTATCACGGAGCTGTCTTCATTGGTTTGAAATGTTTCAATATAAATGCTTTTTATTTGGTCTTCAGGCGGATTAGGAAGTATTCTTACTTCCTGTCTTCTTACTTCAAGATTTTCGTTTTTAGGGGTTGCTATAAAAACAACTAACCCAAGTTCATTGTTCATCATCCTTTCTTCGGCATACTTGCCGCCAAACTTTTTTGATATATCAGGCGTTTCAATGAAATCTTTTGCCAGGGTTTTAAAGTCTTCTCTTTTTACATATGTGGTATCATAAGTACTGTCTGTTACTGATGTTAATTTCATAATTGAGTAAAGCGACCTATCTACTTTGGCAATTTGTCCCTTGATAAAGTCAAGAGCGGGAAAGACATCATTCTTTTTTTCCTTACACTGCGCGCAAATAATTACAATAGTCAGCAAACTCGCGAATACCCGGTATTTCATTTTAATATCTTTTTAATAGCCCATAAAATTAAATGGAAAGGTGATTCAATAGAAAACCCTGTTAATTATAACAGGGTTTTCTAAATAAAAAGCAGCAGTTAGTATCGGCTCTATTTATTACGGGAAACACCGATCTTTAGACCAAAGTCAAACAAATTTTCTTTTACCGGGTATTTATCAATGAAACTTGAAAGTAGTTGGTAGCGTACTTCCGGACCTATCTGCCATTTCATTTTGCGTGTGGAGTATGAAACAAACGTTTCCAGGCCGGTACTTACATTCCAGCGCCTGATGAGCCAGGGAACTTCCGCATAATTCTTATAGTCCGTAGACAGCAAATAAGCCCGATCTCCCAGAACATAAGTTGGCTGAATAGTTCCTGCAACACCAAACTGTACCTTATCATCTCCGACAATATTTACTTCCAGGCCGACAGGTATTGATATTTCAAAGTAGAAATTCTGAAGCCAGTCAGATTTATAACCACTAAAATTTCTATGAGTGCTAGTGGCAAGAAAAGAATCAACTCCCCCGTTCCTGTTTCCTCTCAAGGCAATCCTGGCCATTTCGGAAGAAGAATTGAAAGCTTTTATATCGTAGCGGTTAATATTAAACTGAACGCCTGCCTTAACTTTAAAATTCGTTGCTAAGGCATATTTTGTGGTTAAGCCAAATTCAAAACCAAGATCAGGTTTATGAGTTACTGCACTGTTTATATCATATAAGGGCGTATAGGATGTAGGTACGTTTGTAGCAGATGATGAAACCAGAAAAGATTTGTTTTCAGATAATTTTCTGTAGCTGACAGTTGGTGTGAAATTAAATTGAAGCGAAAACCTTCTGCCATGTCCTGGATGTATAAGGCTATTTACTGCGTTTTCAACTGTGGTTGGATTGGCAGTAATATATGGATCCAAACTTTTCGGAAAGTCAAATGCTCTTAGAGGTTCATTAGGTAAATATTGATCAGTGAGGTCATTATTTATAACAGAATTGTTAACCACTTTGCCGGCTGCGATTTGATCTGCTTCAGAAATGTTATTTTTTTCCGCCTGAGTTAAATTATCAGTTGAAGAGTTATCGATTTCAGTTAAACGAGTATCATTATTTACAGCAACAAGTTCATTTGTTTTGTCTTTAAAATTGTTGAGACCAATTCTTTTATCCGAAGTCGTTTCCTGGGAAGCAGAAATATGATCTTGCTTGTTAAGGATGGGCTTGGTAGCAATAATAGCCGTCGGTTTGGAGGAGTGTGTAATAAGGATGGTAACAAGAGTGCTGGTCAGTAATAATAATACGATACCAAGGCCAAACCATTTCCGGCGTGTATGAAGAGTTGTGTAAATCCCATTCCACACCTTCGATGAAGGATACATCCGGTATTGATCCGCATTTTCTTTTAAAAATCTTTCAAACTCATTATTAAAATTTCTCTCCATAATCAGTCAGCGATTTAGGGATTAGGATCGGTTATCTTTTCATGGCAGCTATCCATTCTATATTGTCTTTAGGTCTTTGAATGATCTTTTTTCTTACCAGTATATCCTCGAGCATTGCTTTGGCTCTTGTATATTGACTCCGGCTCGTACTCTCCTCTATATCCAGCATCGTTCCAATTTCACGGTGGCTGTAACCTTCAATCGCATACAGGTTCAAAACAGTTCGGTATCCGACAGGCAGCATCCTGATGCATTCTACTATTTGTTTTGCCTGGATAATAGACGGGACACTTTCTTCTCTTACCTGTACCGATGTGGCGTGAATAATATCCACGCTTTCATTGAATTTTTTGTTCTTCTTGAGAATATTGATACAGGTGTGTACAATAATTCTTCTTATCCAGCCTTCGAAAGCACCCCGGTTTCCAAACGTATGCATCTGTGAAAAGATCTTAATAAAACCCTCCTGCAACATATCTTCCGCATCCTCACGATTATGAGCGAATCGATAACAAACCGACAACATCTTTGGACTATACCGGTTATATAGTTCTCTTTGTGCGGTTGAATCGTTCTGCAAACAGCCTTTTAAAATGGCTTCCTCGGTCATACGTTCCCTTTGGTTGCCTGTAATTTAGACAATTTTTGTTTTATAAAGCTGCACTGAATGTAAAAAATAGGATTTTTCCGTTAAGGCAATATTTCACTAATCATGGCTAAGTCATTTTTAGACAAATATTACTTTGAAGCAGCCTATTTTTTGCCGGCGAGTTTTGATAATTATTGCCGTTTTCTTTCGAGGCTATCGGCAGGATATTTTGCTTTCATATCATTAGCGATGCCATCCGCCCAGTTTGTCAATGTATTTTTTTCCTGGTCAGTTAATCTTGCATCCTTGTGAACCCATAAATAGGAATTCAACGGCATTTCACCTTTTTTGATCTGGTTTGTGACTGATTGTATCTTATGATATTTGTACCTGATAGGTTTATTTGTAAACTCATCAAAATTCAATTCCTCTTTTCCATCATTAATATGGTTTGTAAGCCACCAATCGACAGGTTGAATCTTGAAATACCATTTGTAGCGTGTGTTATTACTGTGGCAATCCATACATGCTTTGTCTAAAATGGTTTGTACATCTGCAGGTACGGTATATTCCTTACTAATATTGTGGGGCTGTTCTGTCGTCGAAATGTTTCGTGCAGGATGAATGAATTGAATGATAATTAAAATAATTAGCAGGACGAGCAGTATCTTCTTAAGCATACGCGGTTTATTTTTTAATTAAAATTTCACCTGTCATTTCCCTGGGAATATCGATATCCATCATGGTTAAAATGGAAGGCGCAATATCAGCTAATTTACCTTCTTTTACATCTCCCCGCCAATCTTTGTCAACAATAAAAAGAGGCACAGGATTTAATGTATGGGCTGTATTTGGAGTGCCATCTTCATTTATCAAATAATCTGAATTACCATGGTCGGCTGTAATGAAACATGCATAACCATTTTCCAGTGCTGTAGTTACAACTTTCTCAACACATTTATCTACAGTTTCCACAGCTTTAATCGCAGCTCTCCAAACCCCGGTATGTCCTACCATATCAGCGTTAGCAAAATTCAGGCAGATAAAATCAGCAGTTTTATTTTTTATTTCCGGAAGCAGGGCCTCTGTGACTTCATAAGCACTCATCTCAGGTTTAAGATCATAGGTGGCCACTTTCGGTGAAGGGATCATAATTCTTTTTTCTCCCTCAAAAGGAATCTCTCTGCCGCCGCTAAAAAAGAAAGTTACATGCGGATATTTCTCCGTTTCAGCAATGCGTATTTGTTTCAGATGATGTTTTTCTAAAACTTCGCCAATGGTATTATTTAAATTGTCATTACTGAAAATAACATGAACATTTTTAAATGAATGGTCATATTCCGTCATCGTAGTATAATCAAGTGACAACTTTTTCATTCCAAAATCAGGAAAATCGGTTTGCGTCAGAACTTGTGTTATTTCCCGGCATCTGTCGGTTCTGAAATTGAAGCAAATGACTACATCATCATCTTTGATGGTTGCAAGTGGTTGTTGAGATTCATCAACAATGACGCAAGGTTTTATAAATTCATCAGTAATATCTTTTTTATAAGAACTCTCAATAGCCTGTAAAGCGTCGGTTGCTTTATTTCCTTCTCCTTTTACCAGGGCATCATAAGTAAGTTTAATTCTTTCCCAACGTTTGTCCCTGTCCATTGCATAATACCTGCCACTTACAGTTGCAATTTTACCTACGCTTTTATTTAAATGAGACTGAAGATCTTTAATAAATCCCAAACCGCTTTTTGGATCAGTATCTCTTCCATCCGTAAAAGCGTGAATAAAGACTTCAGTAAGTCCTTCGTTTTTACATACGTCAATGATTGCCTTCAAATGACTAATGTGTGAATGAACACCACCGTCGCTAACAAGGCCGATAAGATGTAATGGCTTTTGACTTTTTTTTGCATGTCTTATTGAACGCAAAAGATTTTCATTTTTTAAGAAAGAACCATCGCGTATTGCAACATTAATTCGTTGCAATTCCTGGTATACTATCCTTCCGGCACCAAGGTTCAAATGACCTACTTCCGAATTTCCCATTTGTCCTTCTGGCAGACCCACCGACTCTCCGCAAGTCGTTAAAGTTGTGTTAGGATAGTTTTTGTATAGCGAACTAACAAAGGGTGTTTTGGCATGCCGGATAGCGTCTGACGAAGCAACTTTTCCAATTCCCCAACCGTCCATTATTATCAGGATAACTTTTTTGTTATTCATTTTTGTTTAGATATTTAGAAATTCCGCTATAATACTATTTTATTTTTTTAAAACCATTGATCTTAAGTAGTAAATACCCTGAAAAAGTTGTAAAACTACTTTATTTAATGAATTGATTGTTAGACTATGAAAACCTTATTCTTTTTACTATTTTAGTAGTCGCTTAAAATGCCGGTGTTTATGGCATATTTTTCGTTCCTTGCCACTTTGAAAACAAATTTTTATATGAAAAAACTCATTTCTACACTCGCAATTTTTCTGAGCCTCGTGATGGTTTCATTTACCACGCAGCCCTCAAATCTTGATGATGTAATCGGCGCTCTTAAAGATGGGAAAGCCACTGAACTGGGTAAGTATATGGACGATAACGTTGAAATTACATTGCCTGACAAAAGCAATAACTATAGCAAAACACAGGCTGTTCTCGTTCTTAAAGATTTCTTTGATAATAACGAAGTAAAGTCGTTCGAAGTAAAGCATAAAGGTGATCAGAATGGCGGTCAATACTGCGTGGGAACGCTTCAAACAAAATCGGGTAATTATCGTACAACAGTCTTCATGAAAATGAAAGAAAATAAAGATTTTGTAAAAGCCATACGTTTTCAATCTGTCGAGTAAAAACAAAAAGAGATTATGGAAAGAAAAGCCTTCCGATTAGGGAGGCTTTTTTATTTTTGCCGCCATGAAGAATTTTACTGAGCGTTTGCATCAATTAGTTGACAGTGCTTTAATAGAAGATGTGGGAGAAGGCGATCAATCCACTTTATCATGCATTCCTGCCGATATAAAGGGGGAAGCTGTTTTAAAAATAAAACAAGATGGCGTGTTGGCGGGTATGGAGGTGGCTCGCGAAATTTTTCTTTACAAAGAACCTGCCTCAACTTTCAGACCCTTTAAAAATGATGGTGATGAAATAAAGGTAGGCGACAAAGGTTTTGAAGTGAACGCCTCCGTACATTCAATTCTAAAATGCGAACGATTATTGTTGAATTGCATGCAAAGAATGAGCGGTATCGCTACTTTAACGAGACAATATACAGATCAATTAAAAGGCTATAAAACAAAAATCCTTGACACGAGAAAAACGACACCAAATTTCAGATTGTTGGAAAAAGAAGCTGTACGTATCGGTGGAGGTATTAATCATCGTTTTGGTTTGTATGATATGATCCTTTTAAAGGATAATCATATTGATTATTGTGGCGGGCTCGAAAAAGCAATTAAAAAAGCATATGAATATGTGCAATCAGTAAAACCCCAGTTAAAAATTGAAGTAGAAGCAAGGACTTTGGATGATGTAATGAAAATAGTAAGTACCAGCAAAGGGAAAGTTTTCAGAATTATGCTGGATAACTTTTCGCCTTTACAAATTGAAGAGGCCTTACGAATAATTAAGAATGAATTTGAAACAGAGGCGAGCGGTGGCATTAACCTTGAGAATATAAAGAATTATGCAGAAACCGGTGTTGATTACATAAGCGTAGGAGCGCTAATACACCAGGCAAAGAGCCTTGATCTAAGTTTAAAAGCAATAATTAAGTAAAAATTCAAAAGCCAAAATTCGAGCGAGAGACTTTTTGCATTTTTTACTTTTACTTTTTGAATGAACCATGAGTAAGAAAAATAAAAGCGATAAATACGGATTTGTTTACAGCACTGATCCTGATTTTTCATTCCGGGAAGAAAATGAAAATACAGATACTTTACCACCGTCGCAGCAAAAACTGAAAATAAGACTGGATACAAAACATCGGGCCGGCAAAGCTGTTACATTAATTGAAGGATTTATAGGTAAAGAAGAAGACCTTCAGGAATTGGGAAAGAAGCTCAAAAGCTTTTGCGGAACGGGTGGTTCGGCAAAAGATGGTGAAGTCATAATCCAGGGCGACCAAAGGGAAAGAGTATTTCAATGGTTGAAAAAAAATGGTTTTGTTCAAATAAAGGTGGTCTGATTAAATAACAAAACCGTCCCGATTAATCAGGACGGTTGGTTATGAGGGCTGTTTATTACAAGCCACTCTGCTTGTGTCCGGTTAAAGAGATTTTAAGGGTTCAATTTTCCAAACACAATTCCGGCTGCAAATGCCTGGATGATTCCATATATAAACCATGTAATGATCATTTTAAGCGAAACGTCTATCGCACTGAACGTAAGCCAAAGTATCGGCAATAAGGCAACAATTCCATACACCAGTGCTACTTCGATAGCTCGTAAAAGAAGACCTCCTTTAAAAATTCCCTTATATCTTTCCCAAAACCATTTAAGCGCCACTGCTAATATAAAAGGGTGAACATAAAAGGTCCAATCGGTTTTCCCCGCTCTGCGAAAGACAGGACTGAAATATTCATCAGCGATTTTTGGGAAAAAGTAAATGCCTGCATAAAACATTCCTAAACCCAGCAGTAACATTACAACTCCGGCAGTGAACCATGCAATAAGTACTTTATTCATTTTTTAAAATTTATGATGAAGTTTCTTAGTGAATATTTGAACAAATGTTTGCATAATATTCTTTTACTAAATGGCTTTAAAAAAAAGCTGAAAATTTACCTTGATCTGGTTTTTAGTACGGATCAGGCCAGCCAGTTTCCTGGGCGCTTTCAAATTAAAATCGGAAAAAGTAAAAACGTGACTGCCATTCATTTGAATGCGATTGCCAGGCAATACTTTTATGGTATAATCAATTTCTGTTCTTTTTATCGAATGCGCCAACTGCACATCCACAGTTCCTTTTACCACCTGGTTATTAGAATTACTTGAAAATTGGTCAATGGTTAGGAAAATAATTTTAAGGTTGGGAGTTTCATCTGCTTTTAACGCACTTCTGAAATCGTCAGTGATAAACTTATTGTGGCAATCAAAACGCCTGATATCTACTACAAGACTGCTATTGGTGAAACTTAATGTTTTGGTGGCATAGTTGGCTGAATAAACGAGCGTGTCGGGTTTCAGGTATTCTGTTACATCACACTCAAAACTGTTGATATTTGTCTCACCCTGTATTTTTAATGAACTGTTTCTTTCCACAACCCACCTTGCAAGTGAACTATTCTGAACGCTTTTTTTAATGAATGCTGCATTCAAAATAAACAGGGAAAATATTATGAACGCTGTTACTCGCATAAATTAAGATGAGAAAATGATTTGAATTGAATTAGAAGAAAGAAAGCCGGGGATGGAAGCCCACCCCTGGCTTTTATATTTTTATTTTAGAAGCCAATTACAGCTTCAACAACATACCCATGGAATTTGCCACCGCTTCTATAATCTGTAGTCGGGAAATCCTTGTACTGTTGATTTACAATTTCACCTTTCAGCAGTACATTTTTAGTAACGAACCAACCACCTGCCACAGCGAAACGATTCACATTTACATCGTTTGTAAATCCGGCCAAACGCATTTTAGCTGCATTGTATCTCAAACCAAGAAATACATTTTCTGCTTTACCAATCCGGTACAAAGCATCTACAGCATATTGACTGGCCTTACGATCTTTAGTTTCCGATTTAGAATATCCCTTGGCAGTTTCGTATGTACCAAATAATTCAAATCCTGCAACCTTCAGGAAACCGTTCAGCATAGCAGCATCTATTTTCTTACTAAAGCCAGGGTTCATGCGACCAGAGAATGCAACAGCAGTGGAAGCAGGTAAGGCTTGGTCTGCAGGTGCTTTTTCCATTACATTTTGATAGTTGGAACCCGTACGGTCGCCACCATAGAGGGTTACACCACTCCCGGCAGAACTTCCGTTATGATAATAGCTACCGGACACACGAAGGCGTACTATATCGGTGAGTTGCTTGTCAAACCCACCTTTAAGAATAATAGAAGGTGAACGTTTGTTGTTTCCATCGGCTACAGCAGTCTTTGCAATTGAATCTATATTTCCCTTAATCATACCATTAGTAACTCCCAGCATACCAAACAAGCCATTTTTCTGAAGATAAAATTCACCACCGATTTCAGTAGCATAGGCGTCCATTATATAGCTTTCCATAAAAGGATTGTACAACGTCTGACCACCGTCGGAACGACGGAAGTGCGCATCACCATAATTTATTTCCATGTGACCGATTTTGATGGTTGCTAATTTCATCAAATCGCCCCAAAATTTTCCTTTGAAGGGTAATTTGTCGAACTGGATATATCCGCCTTTTACCCAAGCCTCATTGTGATGGCGGGCAGAAAGATAAGTTGTCACGTTTAACCGGATACCATCAGCAAGCTGAACGTCCATAAACAGGTCAGCCTGAGCGGTCATAAAACCGGAAGATAGTGGGTAAAGCCGATTGTTATTCGAATTGTCAACTGCGGTCTTGTTTTCATCTTTTAAATTCTGAAACTGTTGTGTAAAACCAGCGCCAAAACGAACCCTTAAACCATCGAATGGAACAGGGTCAGCTTGTTTGGTTGTTTCAAAAACATTGATACCTGTTTGATCATACGGCCTCCAGTAAGAAGGACGCATGTAGGTTATCTTTTCTACGGGCTGCGCATTCATTGTAAATGGCAGGCCTAAAAGAATTGCAAAGAATATTTTGCAAAAGCGGTTGTAATAACGATATCTCATAACATTTGTTTTTTTTAGTGAAATCGATTTGTTTGTTTATTTTTTAAGTGTCAGGTCGAATTTTACAGTGATTTCATCACCTGTTTTCATGGCGCCGAACATAAAGCTTGGAGGTTCCACCTTATATTCACTCATTTTGATTTTAACTGAACCCACCGTTTGTACGCTCATGTCTGCAGGATTAACAGTGGTAACACCAGCCAGCCATACATCTTTTGAAACACCGGCAATGGTGAGATTACCTTTTGCGCTTATAACATAGCTGTTAGCGCCATTGGGGCGGATGTTTGCATAATTACTGGTAAAGCTGATGTCAGGATATTTATCTGTATTCAATGCTTTGTAAGCATTTTTATCCATTCCTGAATGATGACTTTTAAGGGTTTCAGCCGGTAAATCAAAATTGAGAGACGTTAGGCCGGAAATGTTTATACCGTCAAAGTTGAATGTAATGTCACATTTGGCTTTTTCAGTAGACATATCCCAGTCGTGCAATGTAGAAGTACCCGCTACAGCAACTTTTATATTTGATGCATGATATTTTACTTGTGCATTTAAAGCGATAGTTGCAATCGCTATCAGAAGTGTTGAAATTATTAACCGTTTCATAACCGAAGGTTTTTGTTTAAATATTTTTTTGACGGTGTAAAAGTAGAAGGAGACAAATCCGTCCGCTATGATTTGTCTCAAAAGAAATTGTGAGAGTTATCAAGGTCTTACATGACGCCGGCACGATTAAATTTCATGAGATGACCTGTGTCATCGCTGGCTATGATTATGATCAAAAAGTGTACTTAATTATAATAATAAGCATATAGAAATGGCTCGTTTAGTAAAAGGAGCGCCTAAAAGGTTGTTGCATCTCCAGGCATTATTTTTATTAAGATGAGCGTGTAATATTATTATTGGTAAGTCATAGATTTTATAGATAGTTAGAAGAATTGGAAGATGCTGACAACAGAAAAAACTTCAATTCTTTAGTATATCCTGATTCTGTTTAATAAATTCTCCTGCATATTTCTGACTGACATATCTCATTAGCTGTTTTGACTTAGATCATGTGATGTTAACGTCTTCTTTGTATAGATTACGTTGAAAATTTTTCTAACTAAACCAATTATATGTGCCTGCTAAAAAATAAATATACCTGGGTAATAATATCCCTCGTATTAGCGCTGGGATATTTTATAAGTTGTACAAAAAATGACCAGGTACTTAGTGTTACCACAACCGCAAACAGTAGTACGCTGATTTCTAAAAAGGTTACTACGGCGCCAACCATCGATGGAGTCATTGACCCTATGTGGGATGCTGCTACCAAATTAAATGTTACACCGCAGGTACCCGATCCAGGGAATGGTCTTTTCACAGGATATAGTGGTCAACAATATTCTGCGACGTTAAGATCAATGTATGATGATCAAAATGTTTATTTTTTATTGGAAATAGCCGATGCAACTCAAAGTGTGAATGTTTCTCCATGGTATTTTAATGCAACAACACAGCGTTGGGCAAAAGAGCCAACGAGCAAAACATTTGATGCGAGTGGAGTTTTAACAAGAGATGGATGGGGGGAAGATAAATTTGCGATGCTTTGGAATATTGATTATTCAACTCCAAAATTTATCACGCAAACTTGTTATGCAAGTTGCCATGTATTTACGCCTTTTATGGATTATTCTAAGGATCCGGCAGTATATACTTCTAATGGTAATAGCGGTAACCACTACACCAATGGCGCTTCAGAAAAAATTGATATGTGGTGGGGCCGTTTGGGTTACATCAGTAAAGATGCTTCTCTTAATTATATGGATGATAACTACCAGGATTGGGCCGGAGGGCCTTCAATTACCAATTTGACAGGAGGCAATGCTAATGGAAGGCATGTTGACGGTATTGTTCCTGATGGTACTTCTTCTTCAGCCTGGCCATTTCGTCCAAATTATACAGCGTCTCCGGTACAGGGGGAAGTAAATAACTCTCAAAACTTAAAATTAGATGGTACTGGCGCATCTGTTTCGGTTCCTATCTGGGTTATTCCTAATTCTTCAACCAATTTTATTTTAGTGTCTGATACTGCCAGCGGAAATGCCAAAAAAGTTATTGCAGTAAGCTCAACCGGGGAATTGACATTAGATGATGGTTCAACAGTTGATCCCAATACAAGTACAGATTACCAGAGAACAGGTGACCCCGTTACAGGACCAACCGCTGCAAAATCAATCGCTGCTTATATTGCCGTTCCCCTGATTGGAGGAAGAGCTGATATCACCTCTTCTGCAGTATATGCGGGTTCTGGTTGGGTTATCGAATACAAACGTGTTTTAAAAACAGCAGATGTTCTAAAACAGGATATAGACTTTTCAAGTTTACAGGATCAGCAATTTGGAATTGCTATATGGAATAAATCTAACTATCAACATGGCATTCAGCCTAATTTACTATTGACATTTCAAAAATAATAGTAGTTGCCTTTTAATTACTAAAAAAAAGTTCATGTCAAAAAAATTAATAGTTGTAACGCTGATATTAGTCGCAACATGTATGCTTCTTATTACCGGCTGCTATAAAGTAACGACGCTTGTAGAAAATAATGAACAGGAAATAACGACTTCGGTGAGTCTTTCAACAAACCTGATTCCTCTGTTCACCAAAAATTGCAGCTTGAGCGGATGTCATAGTAGCGGTGGACAAAAACCCGATCTGACAGCAGATAAAGCATATATTTCGCTAACCAATGGAGGCTATGTAAATATTAATGACCCGGCGAACAGTGAGATATACTTATGGTTAACAGGGAAGCGTGCCGCAACAATGCCTGTTGGAGCAGCTAACAACCCCTCGAACATTAACCAGTATGTATTGGCATGGATAAAACAGGGAGCAAAGAACAACTAAAACTAAAAATTATGAAAAAGCGAAATAAATATCTTTCAGCCTTGTGGCATTTTACCAGCCTGGGCTTACTTACTTTGATGACTATGCAAGTGGCTGCTCAGGATGTTACAAATGATAGTGATAGCAGTACTCCATCACCGACAATCGTCAAAAAGAAAGAGGTAAAAAATACTTTTGAAAGTAATTGGATTCAGGATAATCAAAGTGTCATAGTGCCTATCAAGGGAACTTTTGAAATGGATATCCAGCATAGATTTGGAACGGTTAATAATGGGTATAAAGATTTGTTTGGAATATATGCTCCAGCTAATATCCGCATTGGATTTAGCTATGTAATTATAAAAAAATTGCAGATTGGCTTTGGATTTACCAAAGATCGCCTGCAATGGGATGGTAATGGTAAATATGCTATCGTAACGCAAAATAGAACTGGTGGTTGGCCGGTAAGTATTAGTTGGTTTGGCAATATGGTAGTAGACACAAGACCAAAAGAAAATTTTGTAAATAGTGGTGACAGACTTTCTTATTTCAACCAGATACTTATTGCCACGGAAGCTAACGGATAATCTTTCTGTTCAGGTAGCTCCCAGCATTTCACACTATAACAATATTGAGGGGTATTTGGATGCAGATGGGAAAATTCAACCCAAAATGAAAAACGATCATTTTGCTATTGCTTTCATGGGAAGATATAAGATAACACCCAAAACAAGTTTTATGGTGAATTATGATCAGCCACTAACACAACATCCTATGAATAATCCTCACCCCAATATAAGTTTTGGAATTGAGACAACCAGTAGTTCACATGCATTCCAGGTATTTTTTGGGAATTATCATAACATCATTCCGCAAAGCAATAATTTCTATAATCAAAATGATTATACAAAAGGGCAATTTGTTATAGGCTTTAACATTACAAAGATCTGGAACTTTTAATACGCGTAATCTTAAACTAATAAATATAAACTCACATTATTTAAAAACAAGTATGATGAAAACAAAACTAATGATCGCGGCTATCAGCATTGCAGTTTACTTATTCACCGCAGGATTTAAGGTCATCTCATCTCAGCAGCCAAAAGTTTGGGTTGTTCCCGATAAATATTTGAAAATGGCTAATCCTGTTGCAAGTAATGCCGAATCAATAAAAGCAGGGAAAGAGCTATGGATAAAACATTGTCAGTCCTGCCATGGCAAGTCCGGTCGGGGTGATGGAACTAAAGCATCAGAACTAAAAACTGAACCTGGAAACTTTACACTACCAACTACTCAAAAGCAACCAGATGGTTCTTTGTTCTATAAAATATCAGAAGGAAGAGAGGACATGCCAAGTTTCAAGAAAAAAATTCCGGATGCAGAAGATATATGGAATTTGATAAATTATGTAAGGACATTTAAAAGCTAAGATGTCAATCTTTATTTATCACACATGATTAATAAAATCTTCTCAGATTTTACCAGGCATTGTTTTTTAGAAACTTTTTTTATATCAAATAAAAAATATGGATAAAGCTAAAATAGCAGACACGCAAGAAATTTATCGGCATCGGTATAAGTACCGTTGCTTTCCTTACCGTTTTCAGGTTTTTTATTCCCCGAAAAAGGAAAAAGCCTGGAACTGTAAAAATGCTCACAGAGGATGGAAGATTGGTTGAAGTGGAAATATCAAAGCTATCATCAAAAAGAAAAAAAATCAAAGATGCAGATATACATACATGGGTAAAGCGAAAACCATCTTTATGAATTTTAACCAACAGTAATGAACAAAGAAACTTCCTCACGAAGAGAATTTATAGCAGCCAGTTTATTAGCTGGCCTGGCTGCAGGATGTTCTGCAAAACACCCATTTACTCCGCAGGATGAAAATGTGAAAGCCTCCGGTGAAATGGTAAAACTTCTTTCCGTAGATGGCGAGATCATTGAAGTGGATAAAGCTTTTTTAAAACCTGTGCCGGAAACGCCACATCTTTCAAATGCAGAAGAAAGAAAAGGGATCGCCGGAAAAAGCTTTGTGATGGTTATTGATCTTTCACGCTGTAAGAATTTAAAAAGATGCCAGGCCGCTTGTGATCATGCGCATCATGTTCATCCGGGCGAACACTGGATAAAGGTTTATAACATGCAGGATGCAGAGCATACGGCTCCCTATTGGCAAGCCACAACATGTATGCATTGCGACGAGCCGCCTTGCGTAAAAGTATGCCCCGTTGATGCCACTTTCAAAAGACAGGATGGAATTGTTTTAATAGACAGTGACCGTTGTATTGGCTGTCGTTTTTGTATGGCTGCATGTCCTTATTCAACTAGAGTATTTAACTGGGAAGATCCGGGATTGCCAAAAGAAATTGCTGAAAAGGATTATTCATGCGAAACAAGTTTGCCGCAGAAAAGGGGTACTGTAAGTAAATGTGATTTCTGCCCTGATATGACAAGAATGGGGATGTTACCCCATTGTGTGAATGCCTGCCCTAATGGTGTTTTCTTTTTTGGTGATATGAATGAAGATTCTGTAACTAACGGTTCTGAAACTTTTCGGTTCAGTGAATTAATAAAAGATAAAGCCGGGTACAGGTTGATGGAAGATCTTGGTACCAAGCCAAGAGTTTATTATTTGCCACCCGTCAACCGGAACTTTCCCTTTGAAGGGGGTCTTGAAAATGAAAAGAACGTAGAATAAACAAAATTTTTTAAAGTGAATAGTGCAACATTAACTCCTGAAAAAATAACTACTGATCTTCTCCCCCAAAAGTTTGGCAAACGAGGAATGATCTGGGTGGGTATTCTTGTCTCAATTTGCCTCATAGGCGCCTACGCATATTATCGCCAATTGACAAAAGGATTGATCGTTACAAACATGAGAGATTATGTTTCATGGGGAATTTATATTTCCAACTTTGTTTTTTTTGTTGCAATTAGTCTTGTTGGATCGCTGATCACCGCCGTTCTTCGATTGACAAATGTTCATTGGAGCACACCACTTACACGAATTGCAGAGATTATTGCCGTGTCAGCTATAGTATTTGCTGCAATCATCATTGTTGTTGATATGGGCAGGCCCGACAGATTCCTGAATTTGTTTTTTTATGGACGGCTTCAATCTCCGATTGTGTGGGATGTGATAGTGATCGGCACTTATTTTTTCATGAGTCTTTTACTTCTTTATTTTCCATTATTGCCTGATCTGAAAATATTGATTGCAAATAAAAGATCACCCAAATGGATGAATAGATTATATCGTTTTATGGGCTCATTCTGGAAAGGAACAACTAAACAATTCAAAATAACTGATAAAGCCATTACCATTCTTTGTATAACAATTATACCAGTTGCGTTTGCCATTCACACTGTTACATCCTGGTTGTTTGCTACAACATACAGGCCTGGCTGGGACAGCACGAATTTCGGAGCGTATTTTATTTCAGGAGCTTTTTTAGTTGGGGCTGGTGGTGTAGTTGTTGCCATGTATGTATTCAGGAAAGTTTATAAGTTGGATAAGTATATTACTGATTTTCATTTTGAGAAAATGGGAAGGATTGTAGTGATGCTTGCATTGCTGTATTTATATTTTAATATCAATGAATTTCTTGTCCCGGCATTTAAGATGAAAAAGCCTGAGGTGTCACATTTGATCAATCTTTTTGCCGGTGAAGATGCCCCTATATTCTGGTTTGCGATTTTAGTCGGAATGATCATCCCCGCCATTATACTTTTATTCCGTTCGGGAAGAAAACCTTTTCCCATGTTTATTGCGGGGATTATGGTTGTGGTGGGTGCCTGGTTCAAACGTTACCTGATCGTGACACCTACATTAATGCATCCATTTTTACCTATGCACGATGTGCCGGAAAGTTATCATCATTATTTTCCAAGCTGGGAAGAATGGGCCATTGCCATGGGCTCACTGGCTGGTGCACTCCTGATCATTACTTTTTTTGCAAGAATATTTCCTATTGTTCCCATTCACGAAACAATTGCTGAAGATGAAACACATTCATAAAATGAAAATTAATTTTTTGCTATTGCTTTGCTTTTTGGCAGCGGGAAAATTTGTTGTTGCGCAGAATGATTCGACAAAACCTGAGATGTCGGTCAATCTACATCATTTTATTATCGACAACAGCCTTCAATACTTATTGGTTGAAACAAAAATAAAAACTGACAATAAATGGAATCCTTTAAAAGGTCGGGATTTACAATTATACCTTGATAGTAATAAAGCACAAGATCTCATTGCTAAAGTACAAACTGATTCCGAGGGAAGAGCCAAGGCTGTTATTCCACCAGCTTTGAAATCGGTGTGGGACGCCACATCAACGCATAAATTTATTGCTGTAATGGAAGGAAAAGGAAGGAGAAACAACAACTGAATTGGAGATCAGTAAGGCAAAAATCTTAATTGACACCTCAAATACAGACGAAACAAGAACAGTAAATGTGCAGGTGATGAAGCTTGAAAATAATGAATGGGTTCCTGCCAAAGATGTAGATTTAAAAATTGGGATCAAAAGACTAGGCGGTGATCTAAGCATTGGTGATGAGGAAACTTATACAACAGATTCCCTGGGCCGGGTAGCCGGAGAATTTAAACGCGATAGTTTACCCGGTGATGATAAAAACAATCTTACACTTATTGCAAGAATAGAAGACAATGATAATTTTGGTAGTTTGTCTGTTGAGAAAACTGTTCCATGGGGAGTGTATATTAAGCCTGAAAACAATTTTGGGCAAAGAACATTATGGGCTGCCAGAGGCAAAGCCCCTGTCTGGCTAATGTTAATGGCTTATTCAATTATTGCGTCAGTATGGGGTGTAATTCTTTATTTGATTTTGCAAATAATTAAAATAAGCAGGTTGGGTAAAAAAGAAGTTGTACAGAAAGAAATGTAAACGGGAAATTCTACCAGGATAACTCTCAATTCTCAAAGTCTATTGCCCCTGGGCGAGGCTATATCCCCGTTTATCGCCCCACATATTTAGCAGCTCAAGCGAACATATTTTAAAGTTGCCGCTCATACTAACATAGAGGCCGATTACATCCTGCTGGTTAAGTTCGTCGTCATTGATGCTTTCAAAACGAACATTATATTGGTTAACAAGATTAGTGTACACAGAACCCGTAGGCCATACCTGAGTACCACGATTACTGATATTAATAAGATTGAACTTTACCCCTGCATGTCTCTGGCATTTTTTTGCAATTTCGCCAGGCTGCTCCTCGCATTCAATAAAAAAATCGACGCCTACGATCTTTTCATTTACTGTCTCCTGTGATATCATCATGGGATTTTGCAAAAGTTTAAAGGGAGTGGGCGTACCCGGCTTATTAGGAATAACTTCTTTTGCATTTGTTTTCGGCTTCTTACCAAAATTGCTGATGATGGCCTCTGCAAATTGAGTGGTGTTTGCCGAAGGTTTGGTTTTGTCTCCAAAATCTCCTGTATGAACTCCGCTTTCCAAAGTATAAAGCAATGCATTTTCAATAACGGCTGCATTTTCAGTAAGGCCTACGTGGCGAAGCATGGAAAGACCGCTTAATAATAATGCAGTTGGATTAGCTATATTCTTACCGGCAATATCCGGCGCTGTTCCATGTACTGCTTCAAAAATAGAAATATGATCACCGATATTGGCGGAAGGAGCAAACCCGAGACCACCTACCAAACCTGCACAAAGATCACTTACAATATCGCCCTGCAAATTGGTAAGAACAACCACATCAAAATTATCAGGTCTTGTTACCAGTTTCATACAGAGATCATCCACAATTACATCATCGGCTTTCAGCTCCGGATATTTTTTTGCCACTTCATAAAAACATTCCAGGAAAAGCCCATCGGTTATTTTCATGATGTTCGCTTTATGGCCGCAGGTAATTCTTTTTGAGTTTCTCATTTTGGCCATTTCAAAAGCGTAGCGAATCAACTGCAAACTTCCCGGTCTTGTAATAAAACGACGGCTTAAGGCTACGTCATGAGTAAGCATGTGCTCAATGCCACCATAAGTATCTTCAATATTTTCTCTTACAACAGTAATATCCACAGGAATGCCTGCCTTGCTAAACACAGTATCTACACCATGAAGAGTTTGAAACGTTCTTATGTTGGCATAGGTGTTCCATGTTTTTCTTGCTGTAACGTTTATACTTTTTATACCCTTGCCTTTCGGCGTTTCCATAGGACCCTTAAAAAGCAGACCCAATGTCTCGATGGTTTGTTTTGCTTCCGGTGTCATTCCATTAGTATAACCCTTATCGAAAACCCATTTACCCATATCAACGAACTCATATTCTAAGGATACTTTATTGGCTTCAAAAATTTTCAGAACAGCTCCCATTATTTCAGGACCGATTCCATCTCCATTTGCAACAGCTATCTTCATCATATGAGTTTGAAAATGTGAAAATATGAAAATATAAATACCGTGATTGTGATAAAAAGGAAACGATTTTCTGGGTGATCGTAAAAATCCGGTTGACTTAGTGTCGTTTTTACATTTTCAAATTGTTTCTCTATTTTTACAGAAAGCACCTTTCATGACGAGCACGATCTCAGAAGGAGTTGAAGTAAGTGTGGAAACGTTTTACCAACCTGATTACAGCAATCCCCTGCAATCAGAGTTCATGTTTGCATACCGCATCACCATAGAAAATCACAATTCTTTTGCCGTAAAACTCCATCGTCGTCACTGGAATATTTTTGACAGTAATGGAAATTATCGGGAAGTGGAAGGCGAAGGCGTGGTGGGAGTTCAACCTGTGTTGCAGCCCGGCGAGCGATACCAATATGTGAGTGGCTGTAATCTGCGAACTGAAATGGGAAAAATGCAGGGTACTTATCAAATGGAAAATCTCAACAACAAAAAATTGCTTAAGGTCAACATCCCTGAATTTGAGATGATCGTTCCTTTTAAAAGTAACTAGAAATAAAAATAGAAAAAACAGTTATACTTTAAGGTTCTGCCAAAATTCTCAAATAATCATTCTAAAAGCGCAATATTCAGTATTCTTTCGTAGTTTTAGATATCAGCAATTCCTTTCGCCGGTTTTTCATTCCATTGAACGGTTTTGTAAACAGGCCATCAAACCGATCTCTAAATAACGATTTTAATTTGCCATCAAAAAAACCCACATGCCTAAAGTAACATTCAATAATAAGAGTACTGTTTTTTTCACTGCTCTTAAAGCGGAAGTAGAACAATATTTCCGGCAGCAAAAAATTAAAAAAACCGGAAACTGGAAACTATATATAAAAACAGGTGTACTTATTCCTTCGGCGATGGGTTTATATATTTCTCTTTTACTTTTTCCGATGCCCGGCTTGTTAGCCCTTATACTTTGCGCTATTCTTGGTTTTGTATTGGCCAGCGTAGGTTTCAATGTAATGCATGATGCCTGCCATGGAAGTTATTCAAGTAAGAGATGGGTGAACGAAACCTTTGGCCATACACTAAATGCCTTGGGTGGAAATGCCTTCATTTGGAAATTCAAACATAATATTATTCATCATACTTATACAAATGTAGACGGCGTGGATGATGATATTGCCAAAAGTCCATTGATGCGTCAGTGCTATACCCAAAAATGGGTGCCTGCTCATCGCTTCCAGCATATTTATGTTGTACTTGTGTATGCGATTTCATCTTTTGCCTGGGTTTTTATGATGGATTTCAATAAATATTTTAAAGGAAGAATCATCAATACGCCATTGCAAAAAATGAGTTTCCAGGAACATTTTGTTTTTTGGTTAAGTAAAGCGTTGTATATCGTTTTCTACATACTTGTTCCTGTATACTTTGTAGGTTGGGGGCCATGGGCTCTGGGTTTTGCTGTTATGCATCTTGCAATGGGATTTACTCTTGCTATTGTTTTTCAGTTAGCTCACGTTGTTGAGAATACTGAATTTGAATTGGCCCAAATTGATCCTAAGATAATTGAGAGTGAGTGGGCCGTCTACCAAATAAAAACCACGGCCAATTTTGCTCCTCGTAATAAGATTATTTCATGGTTCGTGGGCGGATTGAATTTTCAGATCGAACATCATTTATTTCCACGGGTAAGTCATGTACATTATCCTGCGCTAAGTAAAATTGTAAAAAATACCTGCACTAAATTCAATTTACCATACAACGAATATCCGACTATGGTAGCAGCTATTGCTTCTCATTTCAGAATGATGAGAATTTTAGGCAGGAAGCCTGAACTTGCTATAGCTAAATAAAAAATTGTCAGAATAATTATCAGTATTGGAAGTAACATTTACTTCCAATTTTTTTTGATCTCTTGCCAGGTATTGTGATACTAATTTCATTAATGAACTGCTTCGTGGTATTGGTCTCGGCGAATTTCCTACTTCGGTTTATACCTTGCTTCTGATAAGATTTTCCTGGCAGGCGTATTCATTACTTCTGCCGGTTTCAGGGAAGGATTTTTATCTGCAAATTTTTTTACGATCTGCCAGCCCACCCATTGGCCAATGTTACCGGGCGATGCTGCCGGCATGCCTTGCGTAGTCGGTGATTCGCCTATATAACCCTGTACTACATCCAGGTCAATGGTTTCAAGATTTTCATTACTTACGAAAAAATTCCAGATCAAGCCTTCATTCTCTTTGCACCAATCCAATTGTTTTTGTGTGTACCCGGTTTTCAAAGAATCAGGAGTAGCGGGCATAAATTTATCAAGCAACCACCATTGCTTTCCTTTTTCAATCATTTGTTCTATCATTGGCTGGCCCGTGCTTTTGTCGGGGAAAAGATCATCTACAATTAATTTGATCGCATCAGGAACAATGTATTCTCTTTCGAAACGGCGGCTGCGGTATTCCGGGGCTACATTGTCTACAAAATACGGAGCCCGGTAAAGTGAAAAATCCTTTCCTAAATAAAACTGCAGGCTGATACCCAAAAAATTCGGACCTAAAAAGTCAGTAGAGTATTCTCCATTTTGCATTTTGGCCATAGCATCAATAGGCCCTATAAGAGTAATTATTCCCGGAACAGGATAACCAGGAAAATAATGTTTTACAAATTGAAAGCTTTTTTTAAACTCGGTTTGAATATTATCCGTGTTCTTATATTTTTTTTCCGCTGCTTCATAAATAAATCTGTTCAAAGAAATAAAGCGGTGTATTTCGATTTGCTGTATTGAAGCGCTATCAGGTAAGCCCAACACTCCGCCGAGAAATACAGGAGTAAATGAAGGATATTTTTGCCAAAGAGAAGCAAGGCCCGGCGCAACATTATTTGTATCGATGGAAAAGAGATCTCTTTCAAATCGCTGCACTTGTATATTGACATTGATACCCGAAACATCAGGAATATTGGACTTGCCGTTGCAGGCAAATAAAAGGATAACGGGGAGACTAAGGATCCAAATTTTTTTCATAGTAATGGTAAACGCAGGGGGTTTATAATTGTTGCGAAGATAAATGAAGGGAATGCTAAAAAACTCCCCTTTAAGGACTATGGGTGTAAATTTGCAAAATGAAGATCGCATTGGCGCAACAGAATTATCACATCGGTAATTTCGAAAAAAATATACAAAAGATCGTTGACGGAATTTCATGGGCAAAAGAGCAGGGCGCTGATCTTGTCGTTTTTTCTGAACTCTGCATTTGCGGCTACCCTCCAAGAGACTTTCTCGAGTTCAATGATTTTATTAATAAGTGCTATGAATCTATCGACACGATCCGGCAATATGCTGATACAATCGGCGTATTAGTAGGCAGCCCGGCAAAAAACCCGCAACCGGAGGGAAAGGATCTTTTCAATGCGGTCTTTCTTTTGTATGAAAAGGAAATAAAATCAGAGATCCATAAAACCCTTTTGCCTAACTACGATGTATTTGATGAGTACCGCTATTTTGAACCGGCTTATGACTGGAAGGTGATGGAATTTAAAGGAAAGAAACTCGCGGTTACCATTTGTGAAGATGTATGGAACATGGGTGATAATCCTCTTTATCGCATTACTCCTATGGAAAAGCTGATGCCTTTCAATCCTGATGTGATGATAAATCTTTCAGCCTCTCCTTACAATTATGCGCAGGATATTGTAAGAAATAGCATTGTAAAAGCGCATGTGTTGAAATATAAAATGCCGATGTTGTATTGCAATACCGTCGGGTCTCAAACTGAAATTGTTTTTGACGGAGGCAGTTTGATATACGATATAAATGGCCGTAAGATCAAAGAGATGAAATATTTTGAAGAGGATTACCAGGTTTTTGATTTAGATAAACTTTTGATAAAAAATGAAAGTAAGGTACAGGAAACAACTCCTTACTATTATTCAGCTTTCGAAGTGGGCAGGGAAATGGATACTATTCAATATCTCGTTGGTGAAAAAAATATTGAAGAGATCTATCACGCAATCGTACTGGGTATAAGAGATTATTTCAGCAAGATGGGTTTCAATAAAGCGATCCTGGGTTCTTCCGGCGGTATCGACAGCGCTGTCACGCAGGCTTTGGCGGTAGAAGCATTGGGTAAAGAAAATGTAAGAGCCTTATTGATGCCTTCACAATATTCAAGCTCTCATTCAATAGAAGATGCAGAAGCTTTAAGTAGAAATTTGGGGAACCAATATGATATCATCCCGATAAAAAATATTTATGAAACCTTTCTTGCTGACCTGGAACCGATTTTTAAAGATGAACCTTTCAGTGTCGCAGAAGAAAATATCCAAAGCCGGGCAAGAGGCAATTTATTGATGGCGGTGGCCAACAAATTTGGATACATTCTTTTAAATACGTCCAACAAAAGTGAATTAGCTACGGGTTACGGTACTTTGTACGGAGATATGGCGGGCGGACTTAGTGTGCTGGGTGATGTTTATAAAATGCAGGTGTATGCACTGGCAAACTTTATTAATAGAAAGAGAAACCTGCCTGCCGGCAGGCAGGTCATTCCACAAAATATAATTACGAAAGCTCCTTCTGCGGAATTGCGCCCTAATCAAAAAGATATTGACAGCTTGCCTGAATATGAAAAACTCGACAGGATACTTTACCAGTACATCGAGTTAAGGAAAGGACCAAAAGAAATTATCGCAATGGGTTATGAAAAGGAATTAGTTGACCGAATCTTAAAGCTGGTCAACGCAAATGAATATAAGCGAAATCAATTTTGCCCGATCATTCGGGTAAGCTGTAAAGCATTTGGTGTAGGAAGAAGAGTGCCGATCGTTGCAAAATATCTTACCTGATTAATGCTTGAATGTTATTACCACAGTTTGTGTAGTGCCTAATACATCGGCGGTTAGTGAAACGACAAGCTGGGTATCGCTTAGTGTAACAATATCCAGATCGCTGCTTCCACCTGAGAAGAGTGCAGTAGAAACGTGAAGAACAGTTTCATTGCTGGCAAAGTTCCAGTCGAAAGGATTCGTTTGCGGATCGCCTGAGTTGCACTTGGTAGCACCTTCGTCAATGATGCCACTGCCTCCCGATGAAAAAGTTATAATATTATCCGTCTCACATTGATCCAATTGGGAAGATACATCCACGCCGCCCAAAGTGGCATTGTCAAACTTCCATGAGGCTTGAGTAAGCAGCTCTGTATTGGTTTTTACATGTGTAGACGATTTTTTGCAGGCGAAGAAGCAAAAGCTGCTTAATAGCACGATGGCGAGGACAGGTTTTAATCGTTTCATAACAATGGTTTGATCATTAAAATTATTTAACGTTCCGGAGGTTGAAAAAGTATTCAAACTCAAACTGTATAAGGATATTAACTTCGTAAAAATAACCGACCGCATACCCGGCAAACAATTTGCTTATAGGGTGCGGCCACAATTAAATAATTTTTTATAAAATCCCTGCCTTTGGCAGACTGAATTAAATCAACCATGCTAAAAACCGCTGACGACATTCGACAACTGAACGAACGCATTTCCCATACCGGTCAATTCATCGACAGGCTAAGAGATGAAATTGCACATATAATTGTGGGCCAGAGCCACATGCTCGATCGTTTACTGATCGGCTTGTTAAGCAATGGTCATGTCTTATTGGAAGGTGTGCCGGGCCTGGCAAAGACATTAACCATAAAATCACTTTCGCAGGCTATTCATGCAAAATTCAGCCGTATCCAGTTTACCCCGGATCTGTTGCCTGCTGATGTCATCGGAACCATGATCTATAATCAGCAGAGTAATGAATTTGTGGTTCGCAAGGGCCCGATCTTCGCCAATTTTATTTTGGCCGATGAAATTAACCGGGCGCCGGCCAAAGTGCAAAGTGCTTTGCTCGAAGCAATGCAGGAAAGGCAAGTAACAATTGGCGAAACTACATTTAAACTTGACGAACCTTTTTTAGTATTAGCTACGCAAAATCCGCTGGAGCAGGAAGGTACGTATCCATTGCCCGAAGCCCAGGTGGATCGGTTTATTATGAAAGTAGTGGTTGATTATCCAAAGATGCATGAAGAGCAAATGATCATCAGGCAAAATGTGCAGGGAATAACATTGCCGGCAGTGAAACAAGTAGTATCCGTACATGGAAATTAGTAATGCACGGGACCTGGTCAGGCAGATATTTATATGGATGAAAAAATTGAACAATACATTCTCGATATTGTATTTGCAACACGCCAACCTGAAAAATATAAACTGGAAAAACTAAAACCACTGATCTCTTACGGCGCTTCACCAAGAGGAAGTATTAACCTTGCATTGGCAGCAAAAGCCCAGGCATTTTTAAATAAAAGAGGTTTTGTGATACCGGAAGATGTCCGAAGCATTTGCAAAGATGTACTTCGGCATCGCATTGGCTTAACTTATGAAGCCGAAGCAGAAAATATAAATGTAGAGAATATTATTGACGAAGTAGTAAAACAAATTAATGTACCATAAGATAAAAGTTCCGGTTACCTGTTACCGGTAACCAGTAAATGGTAACTATGCTGACCACAACGGAAATATTAAAAAAGGTTCGTGAGCTTGAAATTAAAAGTAAAAAGCTCACTACGGATCTGTTTACCGGCGAATATCATAGTGCATTTAAAGGAAAGGGTATGTCGTTTAAAGAAGTGAGGGAATATACTCATGGTGATGATATTCGTTTTATCGACTGGAATGTATCGGCAAGATTGGGTCATCCTTACAGCAAAGTGTTTGAAGAAGAAAGAGAATTGACCGTGATGCTGTTGGTGGACATTAGCGCAAGCTCTATGTTTGGAACCATGTACGGAAGAAAAAAAGACATTATCACGGAAATAGCTGCGGTACTGAGTTTTTCTGCGGTTAACAATGGCGATAAAATTGGTGTGGTTTTTTACAGCGATGAAGTAGAAGCGTATGTTCCTCCTAAAAAGGGTCGGCAACATGCATTGTATATCGTGAGGCAACTTTTGACAAAAGAATCAAATCATAAAGGAACAAAAGTCAGCAATGCGTTAAAGTTCTTCAGGAATTCAACCAAACAACAAAGCATAGCATTTATATTGAGTGATTTCCTGGATGCGAATTATGAAGATGGATTAAAAGTAACAGCAAAAAAACATGATGTGATTGGAATTAAAGTTTATGATAAAATGGATATGGAATTGCCTTCCATGGGTTTGGTGCAGGCGAGGGATGCAGAATCAGGGAATATGAAATGGGTGGACACGGGAAGTGCTTTTGTGCGACAGCAATACAAGCAGGAGTTTTTTCGTGTTACGGAATACAGCACCAATGTATTTAAAAAATCAGGTTGCGATCTGTTGCATATTCGTACAGGTGATGATTATGTAAAAGTATTACAGCGTTTTTTTGTCAGCAGGAATCGGTAAATGATCCTGGCTAAAGAATTAAATGAGTTGATGTTTTTTACCCGGTTATATAAAATTTTTTTAGTTCCTCTTTTATTACACTTTTCAGCACTTTCTTATTCACAGGATAAAGTAGTTATCCAGGCACATCTTGATAAAAATAAGATTGTAATAGGCGAACAAATACACCTCGATCTCCAGGCGCGGTTCCCGGTCCAGGAACCGATGCGCTTTTTTTCAATTGATTCAATTCCTCACTTTGAAATATTGAACAGAAGTAAGATCGATACCATTGATAAAGATGAAAAGATCACTTTATCACAAAGACTGACGCTTACCAGTTTTGACTCCGGGCAATATGTGATTCCTTCTTTTGAACTGCCGGGTGGCGAACCTTTGTTTACGGATACGATACCTGTAGATATCAGGTTTTCACCATTTGATCCCAGCCAGGATTATCATGATATAAAAGACGTGATCGATGTGCAGCCAGAAAAGAAAAAATCTCAGAATTGGTATTGGTATATTGGTGTAAGTATATTGGTGGTTGCGGGTATAATTTATTTGTTACTAAAAAAGAAGAAAAAGCCAGTCGTGGCAACACCACCTCCTGATGCTTATGCAGAGGCAAAAACAGAACTGGAGAAATTGAGGAAGGAAAATCTGCCTTTAAAAATATTTTATACAAAGCTTGTTGATATTTTCAGACTATATATTTCAAAAAGAAAAGGAATTGCCTCTTTGCAGGAAACCACGGACGATCTTGTCTCGCAATTGCGATCATTAAAACTATCTGAAGATGAGTTTCGTGAACTTGCACAGGTTTTGCGAATGAGTGATTTTGTAAAGTTCGCCAAGTATGAACCGGAAAAAGATGACGGGATCAATTCTTTTAACACCATAAAAAATTCCATTGATAAAATTGAAAAATCGCACATTGCTGATTCGCTTACTAAAGAAGCGGAGTAACGTCTATGCTTTATAATTGGTTTAAACATATTGAATTTGCATATCCTACTATGTTAACGCTTTTCGCGTTTATACCCGCATTAATATGGTGGTATGTAAAAAAGTACAACAGTCAACAGGCGGCTCTGAAAGTGTCCACTACTTTTTCATTTACTGTTTCATCATTTAAAAATATTCTAAGGCATGTGCCTTTTATTCTGCGCTTGCTGGCATTAAGCTGCATTATTTTGGCAATGGCAAGACCACAACGGCATACGGACGAACAATTGAGAAAAGGTGAGGGAATCGATATTGTGTTAGCCATGGACGTTAGCGGGAGCATGCTTTCGCAGGATTTTCATCCCAACCGATTGGAAGTGGCAAAAGAAGTGGCCGAGGAATTTATACGAAGCCGGCCCATTGACAGGATTGGGTTGGTTATTTTTTCCGGGGAAAGTTATACGCTTTGCCCTATTACCACTGATAAAAATACTTTACTGGAACAGGTGAATGGTTTGAGAAGCGGTATGTTGCAGGATGGAACATTGATTGGAGAAGGGCTGGCAACAGCAGTAGATCGTTTGTCAAAGGGTGATGCAAAAAGCAAAGTTGTGATCCTGCTGACCGATGGAAAAGAAGAAGCGCCTGAAACCAGATTGATCGATCCACTGACAGCTTTGGAAATAGCAAAGACGCAGGGAGTAAAAGTATATACTATCGGAATGAGCGCCCAGAATACAATTCCCGTCGAAGAAAATATCAAAGGAAAAAAAGAACCTGAGACCAACGATTTTTTGGATGAGCAATTGTTACGGCGTATTGCAAGTGAAACGGGCGGCGAATATTTCCGGGCAAGAGACAAATTAAGTTTGGAAACTATTTACCAGCAAATTGACAAAATGGAAAAATCAAAAATAGAAGTATTATCACTCCGCCATTACCAGGAAGAGTTCATTCCTCTGTTATTGATCGCTCTTGCACTTTTATTTGTTGAGTTAGTTTTGAGATTTACAGTTCTCAGAAAGTTTCCATAGTTAAGATTGTTCTATCTTTCCTTTTAATCTTTAAAATCATGGAAGTCGTGGTTCTATGAAAGGACTTGTTTATAAATCAACGGGAAGTTGGTATACAGTAAAAGATGAAACGGGAAAATTCAGGAATGCCCGTATCAAAGGAATTTTTAAAATTGATGATATTACTTCCACTAACCCGGTTTCAGTGGGTGACGAAGTTGAAATCGAAACGGAAAGCGAAACAGAGAATACCGTTATGATCACTGAAATTCATCAACGAAAAAATTATATCAATCGCCAGTCTCCAAGATTTAAACATCAGCATCACATTGTAGCCGCCAATATTGATCAATCCTTGTTATTGGCTACATTAAAAGAACCACGGACATCACAGGGATTTATTGACCGTTTCCTTGTAGCGTCGGAAATGTATCATGTAAAACCTCTGATTGTATTTAATAAAACAGACCTGCACAAAAGAAAAGAAGAAGAACGATTTGAAGAATGGAAACATATGTATGAAACCATAGGATATAAAGTAAAAGGCATAAGTATAAAAAATAACACAGGTGTTGATGAGGTAAAGGAATTACTGGCGAACAGGATCACGTTGATCAGTGGCCACAGTGGTGTAGGCAAATCATCATTGTTAAATGCAATATTGCCGGATCTGAAATTAAAAACACAGGATGTAAGCGGCTGGAGCGGAAAAGGAATACACACTACTACGTTTGCTGAAATGTTTGACCTTCCCTCCGGCGGCAAAATAATTGACACACCGGGAATGAGAGAATTTGGTCTTGTTGATCTGGCAAAACAAGAACTTTCACATTATTTTCCGGAAATGAGAGAACGATTGAGGAATTGCCAGTTCAATAACTGTTTACACATAAATGAACCCGGTTGCGCCATAAAAGAAGCTGTTATTAATGGTGAGATTAATGAAGACCGGTATGTGAGTTATGTCAGCATCCTTGAATCACTCGATGAAAAAAGTTATTAGTTGTGATTGTAAATAGGGCTTCATTGGTAAATATTTACCCGCATTTCCTGCAACGGATATTCGTTATAAAAGACGACGGTGACGTTTTAAATTCCGGCGTCAATTTCTTCTTCACTTTTATAAGTCATGCCTTTGTCTGATTTTCCTCATCTCATAAACTTCCATATCAAAGTACTTTAGTGCAACTTTCTTACTATACAATATTTAATCATGGAAACGATCACTAAAGAAAAAACTTCTTCAAAAGAAATAAAGGCTGAACCTTTTGTATCCGCTATCATGGATGGAAATGAGGCGGCTTCTTATATTGCTTACAGAACCAGCGAAGTGTGTGCGATTTATCCAATCACTCCTTCTTCAGCCATGGGCGAATGGGCCGATGAGTGGAGCAGTAACGGAGTAAAAAATATTTATGGCGAAGTGCCAAGAATTATTGAGATGCAAAGTGAAGCCGGTGCAGCCGGAGCCATTCATGGTGCTTTGCAAGGTGGTGCTCTTGCCTCTACTTTTACCAGTTCGCAGGGACTTCTTCTCATGATCCCTAATATGTATAAAATAGCCGGCGAACTTACACCTGCTGTTTTTCACATTGCAGCAAGAACGTTAGCCACTCATGCTCTTTCTATTTTCGGCGATCACAGTGATGTGATGGCAACAAGAGCAACAGGTTTTGCCCAGTTGTATGGCAGCAGTCCGCAACAGGCTATGGATATGGCTTTGATCGCTACCGCTTCATCGTTGAAAGCGAGAGTTCCCTTCCTGAATATTTTTGATGGCTTTCGTACTTCGCATGAATTAAACCAGGTGCAGGTAATTCCCGATGAAATTACCAGGCAGATGATAGATGAAGAAGATGTGATAAAACACCGTGAGCGTTCATTGAATCCCGAACATCCTATCGTTCGTGGTACTGCACAAAACCCTGATGTATTCTTCCAGAGCCGTGAAGCTATCAATGAATATTATCAGAATGCGCCGGAAATTGTTGAAAAGATGATGAAAAAATTTGAACAGCTTACAGGCCGTTCTTATAAATTGTTTGAATACTATGGTCACCCGCAGGCAGAACGCATTATTATTATTATGGGTTCAGGCGCCGGACCTGTTCATGAAATAGTGGATTATCTTAATAAGGCCGGTCAGCGTATAGGTTATGTGCATGTACATCTTTATCGTCCTTTTTCTTTGAAACATTTTATAAATGCTATCCCTATTACAGTAAAAAGCATTGCCGTTCTTGACCGCTGTAAAGAACCCGGTGCCCTTGGCGAGCCTTTGTATATGGATATAATAAATGCTTTGCACAGTGGTTGGGTGCATAAGATGCCGGTTGTTATCGGGGGCCGTTATGGATTAGCTTCTAAAGAATTTAACCCGGCTATGGCAAAAGCTGTTTTTGAAGAATTGAAAAAAGAAAAACCGAAAAATAGTTTTACCATCGGCATTGAGGATGATGTAACTTATACCAGTCTTTCGTGGGAAAAGAAATTTTCTTTAGAAAAACAACACATCTTCCGCGGATTATTTTTTGGCCTCGGCGCCGATGGAACAGTAAGCGCCAACAAAAACACAATTAAAATAATAGGCGAGGTAACCGATAATCATGTACAGGGTTATTTTGTGTATGATTCAAAAAAATCAGGTTCACTTACCGTATCTCATCTTCGTTTTAGTGAAAAACCTATCCGGTCCACATATCTTATCAATTCGGCCAACTTTGTCGCCTGCCATAATTTTAACCACCTGAAAAAGTATGATGTGCTGAAAGATGCTGAAGAAGGAGCGACGTTCCTTTTGAATGCGCCTTTTTCACAGGAAGAAGTTTGGGATCAGTTACCTAAAAAGATACAGGAAGAGATCATTCATAAAAAACTAAAATTCTATGTGATCAATGCTTCCAAAGTGGCAAGAGAAACGGGAATGGGCTCACGCATCAATTCTGTTTTGCAAACATGCTTCTTTGCAATCTCTAATGTGATGCCGAAAGATGAAGCGATTCAGCATATAAAAAATGCCATTAAAAAAACGTATGGCCGCAAAGGCGAAGAAGTAGTACAGAAAAATTTCAAGGCCGTAGATATGACTCTTGAAAACTTATTTGTTGTTGATTATTCCCTATACGAACCAGGGAAGAAAGCAATAGAACCTCCTGTTGATGAATCAGCTCCTGACTTTATACAAAATGTATTAGGTAGAATTATCGCCGGTGAAGGCGATGACCTGCCGGTAAGTGCATTTCCTGTTGATGGAACATACCCCACAGGTACCACCAAATGGGAAAAAAGAAATATTGCCGAACAGGTTCCTGTTTGGGATCCTGAAATATGCTCGCAGTGCGGTAAATGTTATTTTGTTTGCCCTCATGCAGCTATTAGGGTAAAAGTATATGACCGCGAAAAACTTGCGGATGCACCTGCATTTTTCAAACACACTGATCCGATTGGTAAAGAATTTTATAAAGACAAGGAAGCTTATACGCTGCAGGTGTCTGTAGAAGATTGCACCGGCTGTAAGCTCTGCACAGAAGTTTGCCCGATAGAAAGTAAAACACAACCTGGTCATAAGGCTATCGACATGCAGGATGTGATTCCGCTTAAAGAAGCAGAAAAAGTAAACTGGGATTATTTCTTGTCATTACCCGATATTGATCGTACGAGAGTGAATAAAGGAACCGTGAAGGGTTCGCAATTATTAGAACCACTATTTGAATTCTCCGGCGCCTGCAGTGGTTGCGGTGAAACACCGTATGTAAAATTGCTCACTCAATTGTTTGGTGATCGCATGATCGTAGCCAATGCTACAGGATGTTCTTCTATTTATGGCGGTAACCTTCCTACTACGCCATGGACAACGAATCATGAAGGTGCAGGACCGGCTTGGGCCAATTCTCTTTTTGAAGACAATGCGGAATTTGGTCTTGGTCTTAAGCTCGCTTCGGATAAAAAAAGAGATATTGCTTTGCGGATGCTAAAAGAATTACGTGAGGAAGTAGGTTATCATCTCACAGATGCTGTTTTGGAAAATGCCGAAAATACAGAAGTAGAATTGGCACAGCAACGTAAAGATGTAAATGAATTAAAAAGAAGATTGAGAGAGATTGATACAAAAGAATCATGGAGATTATACAGGCTGGCAGAATTTCTTGAAAAGAAATCCCACTGGATAATCGGTGGAGATGGCTGGGCTTACGATATTGGCTATGGTGGTTTGGATCATGTGCTCAGTACTGGTGAAAACGTAAACATTCTTGTTTTGGATACGGAAGTGTACAGCAATACCGGCGGACAAAAATCAAAAGCTTCACCGATCGGTGCCAGCGCAAAATTTTCTATCAAGGGAAAAACGACAGGAAAAAAAGACCTGGCTATGCAAGCCATAGCACATGGTACCGCTTATGTAGGCCAGATAGCAATGGGCTCTAACGATGTGCATGCCCTTAAAACAATCCTCGAAGCTGAAGCGTATCCCGGTCCTTCACTTATCATTGCTTACAGTCACTGTATTGCTCATGGATATGATATGTGTCATGGAATCGATCAGCAAAAGCTGGCAGTGAACACCGGCTACTGGCCTTTGTTCCGCTACAATCCTATTAAAGAAAAAGGGCAACGCTTTACGATTGATTGCAAACCGCCTTCAGTACAATTGAATGAATTTTTATATCATGAAAACAGGTTTGCAACTATTAAAAATAATTACCCTGAAAAGGCTGAGGAATTTTTAGGAATGGCAAATGAAGGGATCAAACAGCATTGGGAAAGGATCGAAACGTTGAAGAATTTATAACCGCTTGTTCTGATTGAAAATTGAGTTCTTAGTTTTCTTATGTGTTATAGCAAAAGGAATCTCATCAGAGATTCCTTTTCTAATTTGATATCATAATTAACTGGCATAAACATCCGTCGACTTAATTTAGTAATTGATTTTCTTGAATTAAAAGAATTGGTATGTTCCGAAATTATGTAAAAACTGCCTGGCGCAATTTCATCAAGAATAAAATGCTATCCCTGATAAACCTTGGAGGATTGTCCATAGGCATAGCAGCCGTATTGTTTATCGGCCTCTACATTTTCAGCCAGTCGGAGTATGATAATTTTCACGCAAACAAATCTTCAATATACAGAGTCGGGTTTCGATTCTGGCAAAATGGAAAGTCTTTGGGTGATGGACCCGTATTTACCGCTCCCTTTGCTCCCGATGCTCAAAGTGAATTTCCGGAGATCAATTCATTCGCAAGAATATCTTCTGAACGGGTAGCATATATAAGCTACAAGGACAAGACAAGCAAATTAGAGAACATACATTATGCGGATTCTACTTTTTTTCAACTATTTTCTTTTAAACTGCTGAGCGGCAACCGGCTTACTGTTCTGAAAGAACCTTATTCAATTGTATTGTCGGATAAAACTGCGGGAAAATTATTTGGTAAAGAAAATGCGATAGGTAAAATTGTTCGCCTCGATAATCAAACGGATTATATTGTTACAGGCATTGCACAGGAACCACCGCCCAATTCGCACCTGGAATATGATGCGTTGCTTTCATTTACTACGCTTTACAGGGAGCCGGATAATTTTATGGATTGGAATGGTGGCGAACAATATATAGCCTATTTGCAATTGAAAGACGGAACAAATGCCAGGTCGTTTGAAAAAAAGCTGCCTGCGTTTATGTGGAAGCATATCAACCAGGACTATTCCAAAGCGGGCCTTAGGATTGACGCATCTTTACAGCCTCTTAAGAATATTCATCTTTATTACAGTGACAATTCCGCTACGCTGAGAAGTAATATCTATGTGTTTAGCATTGTTGCTCTCCTTATTCTTCTTATCTCGTGTGTGAATTATATCAACCTGAGCACAGCCCAGGCTATGGCAAGGTTTAAAGAAATAGGTGTAAGAAAAGTATTGGGCGCCGCCCGCAAGCAATTGATAAAACAATTTCTTACCGAAACAGTATTGCTGACGGTTACCGCATTTGTCATTGCTCTTTTATTGGTTGCCTTATCCGCACCAGCATACCGCCACGTGATCGGAAACAATTTCCCTTTGTTGAATGAAAGTGCTTTACCGGCTCTGGTGCTTTTGTTCCTGGTTATATTAATGGTAGGAGTAGCTGCCGGAAGTTATGTGGCTTTTTATCTTTCTTCATTTAATGTAACAAGAATATTTAAATCCCTGCTACCGCGAACCGCTCAAAGTGTTTTCAAAAAGGGATTGATAGTCGCGCAATTTGTAATTACAATCGGCTTAATGGCATGTGCTGTGATGGTAGGCCTTCAACTTCGATACAGCAAAAAAAATAATCCCGGTTTTGACAGGTATCATATCCTTGTATTGCCTTTGATCGGAGAAAATACGCAGGGAGCTTCTTCTGTTTTGGAACAAAAATTATTGCAGATCACCGGTGTTCAGCGTGTAACTGCGCTTTCAGAAATTCCTTATGACGGAGTTACCAATAATGGATTTGTTCCAGAGGGGGACAGCAAAGCGATGATCATTCATCAACTGGATGCGGATGAAAACTTTCTGAAAACGTTTAATGTCGGGCTGGTGAAAGGCGAATATTTTTCAAAAGACCGTCCCACACTCAGCGACGGGTATATAATAAATGAAACACTTGAAAAAATATTAGGCTGGCAAAATCCTATAGGTAAAATTATCAGCAGGAACGGCGTACATAAAGTAGTGGGAGTAGTTAGGGATTTTCATTTTGCATCATTGCATGATGAGATTGAGCCACTCATCATAACCAATAAACCCTGGAGTGATCATTATTCTTATCTCGCTTTGAAATACAACACAATTAATACATCGGCCCTAATCAGTAAAATAAAGCAAACCTGGAAAAGCAATTTGACTGATTCTCCTTTTGATTACTGGTTTCTTGATGATGCCTTTAATAACGTTTATAAAAGCGAGGAAAGATTTCAACAGATCTTTATTTATTTCTCAGCATTGTCGATCTTACTTTCTTTGGCTGGCGTTTTTGGATTAGTGGCATTGGCCATTAAACAGCGTACAAAAGAATTTGGTATAAGGAAAGTATTGGGTGCCGGAGTTGCAGACATCATAAAGCTTACTGCAAAGGATTTTGTGTGGCTGATAGTTTTAGCAACCCTTGTGGCTACACCGCTTGCCTGGTTTTATATGGACAAATGGTTGCAGAATTTTGCTTATCGAATTAAGATCGACTGGTGGGTGTTTGTTGTATGCGGGTTGGCTATATTTCTTATAACTATTGTAACTATAAGCTTCCAGGCGATAAAGGCAGCTATTGCAAACCCTGTAAAAAGTTTAAAAACAGAATAACTGTTTATTTATCATTTGTTATTCCATTTAAAATTTTTTATACCGATCACTGAAAAAATGATCGCATAGCCGATCGTAACCAGCAGCGCCATCGTCATTTCAGAATTCCATGTTGATGGCTGCATACCCGCAGCAATGATTCTTTTTACCGTTCCATAGGGAGACCATAGTACAACCTGTTTCAATTGATCACCCAGCACACCTAATTCTCCGAACATTCCTATCATGATAAATAAAAAATAAGTTAGCCGGCTGGTTGAATTAACTGTTTCAGGATTTTGAATCAGGCCCACGATCAGTTGACCAAGTCCCAGATAAACAGCTCCGCCAATAAGAGCGGTTAAAAAAGTGATCGCATATCCTGCGGGTGAAAGAGTAATATGATCAAAATCTTTGCCTGCAATAAAAATGAGAATCGTTAACAACACGATCATCAGTAACTGAACTAACAACCTGCTCGCCATAATGCACCATGATGGCATAGGCGCCACACGCAATCTTTGAAATACACCTTTATCACGGTCTCTTGCAATACTGTTGGAGTAACCCATTAAACCGGTAGCTACAAGCCCGATGGTGATGCAGGAAGAAAGTGCGAAAGGGCCGCCGAATTTTTCAACAATTCCTTTCCATGAAATAAGTATAAGAACAGGCACCAGCAGCAACAGCACAAAAGACCGCCTGTTTCGCCACTGCGTGGTCAGGTCTGCTTTGAATAGCGAACTAAAAACAGCGGAAGTTTTTGGAATGGATTGCATGATTAGTTTCTGAATTTTTATGAACGAATTGCTTTTCCTGTAAGCCCTATGAATACATCTTCTAAAGTTATTTTGCCTCTTCGAGAAGCGTTGAGTACTTCGGGATTTGTTTTGTTATTATCAATTAATGCTTGTGGCGTATCGATCGCAATCAGCCTTCCGTGATCTATGATGGCAATGCGATCGCACACTGCTTCTGCTTCTTCCATTGAGTGAGTGGTCAGCAAAACAGAATGATCTTTTCTACGCATCGCTTCCATTCGTTCCCACAACTGCCGGCGGCTCTGCGGATCCAGACCAGATGTTGGTTCATCAAGCAGCACCAGTTTTGGGTCATGCAGCGTTGCGATGGCTAATGAAACACGTTGTTGCTGCCCGCCGGATAATTGACGGAATTTTTTACCGGATGCTTCTTCCAGTTTTATATTCCTTAGAATTTGATCCAGTTTTTCTTTACTCATATCCATTCCATAAATGCCCGCATATAGTTGTAATATTTCGCTTACTGTAAGTTCGGGTTGAAAACTTGTTGCCTGCAACTGAACGCCTATCACTGCTTTTGCATGTAAAGGTTTTTCATTCGTATCAAAGCCAGCCACTGTCACCGAACCGGACTGAGGCTTTAGCAATCCTTCAATAGCGCTTAATGTACTTGTTTTGCCGGCGCCGTTAGGACCGAGTAATCCGAAGATCTCACCCGGCAGCACATTGAATGAAATATCCTTTACCGCCTGGAAATTTCCATAAAATATATTTAATCCCTGTACCTGCAGAATATAGTTGGCAAAAGTGTTAGTCATTGAATGCCTGGTTTGTTTTCAAAGATGAAAGTAAATTTATCTGCGTACAATAAAAAATAGGTATTTCCTGGGCAGGCTTCGGTCAAAAACACATAACGAACGGCAAAAAGCATTTTTATGTTGGCCGACTGCACCGTTTTCATTTTAACAGCTTTTTATCCTTATGCAGCGGACGCATCCATAATCCAAATGATGAAAAAAATAATTACTGGTGGTTAAATTGTACACATTATAAAATCAATAAATTTTTCTTCCCCAAAATCAGGAACAGATTCAACTTTGGGTATTTTTTTATCGTTCAAAAATATAAAGGCACACAGTTTGTTTAATACCCGCGAATACTCTCGTAGTAATCTTAATCTCTTTGTAAACTTTAAAAAATAAGATCTATGAAAACGCAAAAAAAATTTGCCAGGCGATTTATGTTCGTTTCATCAACGATTTTTCTCACGGTATTTATGCTGACGGCATGTGATAAAAATGATGACAACAATAATAACAACAAGACCATGTACACTATTAGCGGCAATGCAAGTGGCAACCAGGTCGTTCCTTCAGTGTCGGATAGCGGCACAGCAACTATCAATGGAACCTATGATGCGGGCACAAGACAATTGATTACAACTACCAATTGGTCCAACCTGACAGGCGCACCTACAGTCGGAGGTTTCTACTATGGAGCTTCAGGTGTAAACGGTACTATTGTAGGAAGTCCATGGACCTTTGAAAGCGGTTTAACAGGTACCGGTATGCGTACCGATACGACGACTCTCACTTCAGAACAGGAAACTCAGCTTACGGGCGGAAATTGGTATTATTCATTGGGAACAACTGCTAATCCGACTGGTGAAGTGCGTGGGCAAATAACGGCTACAGCTCAATAGGTTTAAATACTGATAAAAAATTTTCGATCTTGGCCTTGGGCGAATCAAAGGAAACTCTGCGGGGTATTCCTTTTTTTATTAGTTATTTCTTAAAACTTTTTCCTTAAAAAAACATGGCCTCTTAACTTATTTTAAATTGCACCGGATTTTTCACAACATTCATGTTCCGGTTTTCATCTTTCAGAAAAAACATTGATAGTCTTGTTGCAGCTTCAGCGGGCTTTGCAATTATCATTGCATTTACATGGTACGGAGGAATCGGCATTTCGCCCGACTCCGTCGTATATACCACGGCTGCCGAACATCTAAAGTCAGCGGGAAAATTCACCGATTTTACTCAATCGCCTGTTATAAATTTTCCATTTTTTTATCCACTCTTTCTTAACCTGGTTACATGGATTACCACCTTGAAGCCGTTAGTGTTTGGCCCTTATCTGGACGCTTTTCTTTTTGCTTCAGTGATTTACATCGCCGGAAGTATGATGGAGCAATTTGAGTATCGCTCAAAATGGTACAAAGCTGCCGTGTTGAGTTGTATGGTGTTAAGTCCCGGTCTTCTCGAAGATTATTCGATGCTATGGTCGGAAACATTGTTCATAGTGTTTCTCCTTTTTTTCATGAGGGCAATGCATCTTTATTTTCAAACGCATTCACGCAAAGCTTTGATTACCGCTGCCGTTATTACTTCAGTGGCTTGCATTACCCGTTATGTCGGTATCACTATCATTGCCACCGCTGGCTTATTGATATTGTTTGATGGAGAACTTTCTTTTCGTAAAAGAGTGGCTGACCTTTTTTTGTTTTCTTTTATCAGCCCTATATTTTTTATCATCAACCTCGCAAGAAATTATTTGGTTAGCGGAACATTTACCGGTCATCGCGAAAGATCAGTGACTCCTTTTATTCAAAATGTACACGACACAGGTTCCGCATTTTCCGACTGGCTTCCGTTCTTACACGGGCATTACACGCAGGCCACATGGGTTGCCATCATTATATTAGCCGGATTACTGTTCATTTTTGCCCGGCAAATGCAAAAAGGAAATTTATCTGCATACGTAACCATTTCTGCTGCATTTTCATTGGTCTATATTTTCTTTATGATCCTCGCGGCAAGTTTTTCAAGGTTTGAAGAATTGAACAGCCGTTTTATGTCACCTGCATTTATTCCTTTGCTCTGGTGTGCCAGTTATTGGCTGGTTCCATTGCCTGAACAGAGTCGTTCAACGAGAAAGTGGTGGGTGATCGCAGGCGTTGTAATTTTTATTTGTTTTCAGTATAATCAAATCAGTGATGATTATGAAACGTGGGATGATGTAAAAGATGATGGCATTTCCGGCTATACGGAAGACGACTGGAAATATTCAGATACAGTGCAGTTCATTGAAGAAGATTCCTTGCCCTTTAAAAAGAATTACGCGATCTACTCGGATGCACCTGATGCAGTTTATTTTTTTACAGGAAGAACGGCGCAATATTTACCACATAGGGAATCAAAAATTGAAATGCAGCAATTTGAAAAAGATCCTCATTGTTATCTCGTTTGGTTTACTGATGAGACGGACCCGGATCTTATTCAGCTAAATTTTATTACCCGCACAAAAAAAATGAAACTACTGAAGCAATTTAGTGATGGTTCTATTTACGGATTTGAGAAATAAAAAACAGGAATATTACGCTAACAGAAAGTTTTATTGTTTTAATATTTCCGATAGCTTTTTAAAACTTTCATAAGGCCCCTTATCAGCAAACATATTTACAAGCCAGCCGGGGAGGCTGCCTCCTGGTTCGGCTTCAAATGTATAAGCAATGCTGATTGTTTTTTCGGTGGGCATGGTAACATACCAATTGATATTTGATTTGGGCACTCTGACCTTTCCGCTTTTTTCAGGAATATAATGCGGCTCACTGACTGCAGTGATCTTTAGAAAACGATCGAGGCTGTCTTTATTCATTTTCAAATGCACTATGGCATCCCTATTTGACATAGGCCATGGCAAGGATGTTTCGGCGTAGTAATAATATTCATAAGGACTGATAACTTTGATCATGCTTGATGTTTTATTATTGTACACCCAGTCTTTCTGATGAGTTACATTGCGGAGCACAGCCATCAGCCTGTCATAAGTTCCTTCAAAAGTACATTCCACTTTGATAGCTTTATAATTCGAGTGAGGCACTTCAGATTCATATACTTTAATACCATTTTTTTCTTTACTTAATTTCCAGTTATACTGACTAAAAAGAGCAGAAGAAAAAATGGTAAATAATGTTGCGAAAGTGATTTTAAGAATGGTGAATTTCATGAATGTCATTTACAATCTGGTAAGGTAAGACTTAATGAAGAGCTGATGGCTGAGACCAGGTAACCTTAACAATTTTTACACGAAATCTTTCAAAGTCATAAGATTTCATTTGTCATTTCGAACGAAACGAAGTGAAATGAGAAATCTCAAACTTTAAATGTTTTAAAAAAATTATGAATTGGTTTTGTTCTGTCTTATCATTTCTCAAATTCAATGGTGTATTCTGATGAATACTCACTATTGTCGGGCCTGTTACTTTTTACAAATAATCTTGCTTTTTTTCCAAGACGAAGACAAGTGCGTTTCTGAGAAATATCTTCTTCATCATTCATCGGTTGCAGGGAAGGATACCACAAAGTATAACCGGGTTTTTGTAAAACCAATTGCGGCTTTGTCCATTGCTGCGAGTTCGTCCCCTCATCCAGCTCTTCATTTTTATTAAAAGAAATATATACACTGTTTCCTTCCCACGAAGGTCCTGTTGCTTTTGCCATCAGCATCACCCAGCAATTCAAATAACTGTTCCAGCTTACGGAAGGGCCCCAGTAAAAACCTGCGGTAGGTGAAGAAGCCGGTCCGCCACCTTCATCTTTAGCGATCTGCAGAGATTTGATCGGTTCACCTGCATTATTGTAATCCGCGTTAAAACCTTTTCCATTCCATCGCTTAGCTTTTCCCTCGGGATAATCCAGATCTTTCAATGCAATGCGGGCCACACTGATACATTGTCCGTTTCGTTCTCTATCGGCGTCATAATTTTTTTCATCATACACTGCCGGGTAGCCGTATTCACCATAAAATAAATAGAGATAATCGCCGCTGCGTACTGCTGAAGGATCACCCACACCGCCTGCAAATGTTTTGGAAGTGTTATGTGGTTTTAAGATCAGCCTTGGCTGAAGATCTTCCAAAAAAATTCCTTTGTTTTCCCAACTCCATCCGCCATCAATGGATTTCATAATGCCAATGCGGCAAACGGCTGCGGAAGAAGAAGGGCCACGCAAACCTTCAGGCCAGTTATCTTTTTTGTACCCTTCACCTGTACCGGGGTCGTAAGGAAAATTCTCAGGATAATTTTCATTGTGATAAACGGCATATAGAGTTTTGCCTCGTTGATCGCTGGTGTCCTGGTAGATGGTTTCAAACCAAACGGCTCCGTGCAGACCGGGTGAACCTATCGGGGCATCAGCAGGAAGTCGTGGTTGAATGAATGCAGACGTATCACTCAAAAACGCTTCATCCGGATTTTTACCACTGGCAAATTTCAGATCGCTTCCTGCACCCCAAACAGTATCTTCTCCATATTTGCCCGGAAAAATTCTGAACGTATCGACTATCCACGCTTCCGCCATATTGCAGTCAACAAAATTGGAAATAGTAAAGTTTTGCGAAGCGGTTAGTTTGAATTGCGGATGAAAATTTTCATTATTCTTTTTATCCGCATCCTTACAGGCGGAGAAAGCAAGCGTAACTAATAATATCCCAAAACCAATTTTAGAGAATAATTTATACATGCGGCAATCATTTAAAGAGACCATCAATTTACGAACGGGAAACTGAAAGTACACCTGCTTTTATTCACTTCTTTTTTCATCACTGTCATGAAACACTGCTTCAGCGCTAAAAGTAAAAACATCCTGAAGTATTTAGTTGCAAATGTGGCTCATGCCGGAATTTGACATCTATCACTTCTCTTGCTGAACATTGTCATCATTTTCTGCGAAAAATCGTTGCACATTGTTGAATTATTTTTTCTATGAAATCCGATTACGAAATAGCGCAGGAAAATTCCATGCAGCTGATCACGGAAGTAGCCACTGAAATGGAACTGCCAATCGAGCTGCTTGTTCCGTATGGTCATTACAAGGCCAAAATAGATATCGATCATTTTGATGAAGAAAAAATTGCCAGCGCCAAACTTATTTTGGTTACCGCGATCACTCCCACGAAGGCGGGTATTGGTAAAACAACTACATCTATTGGATTGGCGGATGGTTTGAGAAAGCTGGATAAAAAAGTGGTGCTGGCCCTTCGTGAGCCTTCACTCGGACCATGCTTTGGAATGAAAGGAGGTGCGGCAGGTGGTGGTTATTCACAAGTAGTGCCTATGGAAGATATCAATCTTCATTTCAACGGTGACTTTCATGCAATATCAGCGGCCAATAATACACTGGCTGCATTAATGGAAAACTTTCGTTTTTTCAATCGCGGCAAACCGGAGGGGATCAAAACAGTTTTGATGAAACGTTGCCTTGATGTCAACGATCGGGTGTTGCGAAAAATTGTTACTGCTTTGGATACTCCGAATAATGGTATCACTTCAGAAACGGGATTTGTGATAACGCCAGCAAGTGAACTGATGGCTGTTCTTTGCCTGTCGGAAGGATTGGAAGAACTGCGACAGCGAATAGATGAGATGTTGCTTGGGTTTACATTCGCCAATCAACCGTTTACTACAAAAGATCTGAAAGTGACAGGTGCTATTACTGCGTTGTTGAAAGATGCGATACTTCCTAACCTGGTACAAACACTCGAAGGTTGTCCGGCTTTAGTGCATGGTGGTCCTTTCGGTAATATTGCTCATGGTTGTAATTCCATCATGGCTACTAAAACAGCTATGCAGTTTGGTGATTATGTAATTACCGAAGCTGGTTTCGGCAGTGATCTTGGTGCTGAAAAATTTTTTAATATCAAATGCAGGAAAGCGGGATTGCAACCTGCCATGAGTGTGCTGGTGGCTACCTCGCAGGCACTAAAACTCAGTGGCGGAATTACTGAAGACAAAATGAAGTTACCCGATATGAATGCATTTTCAAAAGGGTTACGAAATTTGGAAAAGCATATTGGCATTTTAAAAACATTTGATCAAAAAATACTGGTGGTGTTGAACAAATATGATTTTGATACAAAAGAAGAAATTGATTTTTTGAGAGAATGGTGTCATAAAAAGCAAGTGCCCTTTGCAGTAAATGACGCTTTCAATCGTGGCGGCGAAGGTGCTTTAGAAATGGCAGAAGCTGTCGCAGATATCTGTGAGCATCCGTCGCCACCGCTGCAGCACACCTATGAATTATCCGATAATATCGAGACCAAGATAAATAAGATTGCTATGACGATCTACGGGGCAAAAGGAGTTGTGTTCTATAAAAAAGCACAGGAAATGCTTCGAAAAATAAAAAGGCTGGAGCTTGAACATTTACCAGTCTGCATGGCAAAAACGCAATACTCATTTACAGATGATCCGGCGGTCAGTGGTTTGGACGGAGATTTTAAAATAGATGTTGACGATATTGTGATCAGCCAGGGAGCGGGTTTTATTGTGGCTGTTTGCGGTGAAATGATGCGAATGCCCGGTTTACCAAAAATTCCGCAGGCAAATTTTATTGATGTAGTTAACGGAAAGATAGTCGGCGTGAGTTAGATTTATCTCCGTGTTCCTCTGTGCACTCCGTTTCTCCGTGGTTAAATAATTTCTTGAATTTCTTTAATCAGGCAAAGGTCTCACCATAATATTTTTGAAATACACTTTGCTGTTCGGGTCATGACCTTGCAGGGCAAAAGTACCACTTGAAATGATACGGCCTTCACTGCCCGCTTCTCTTTTTACACTGTCTGGTTCCGTATAATCCACTACTGTTTTATCATTCAGTTTTACAATGACATGTTTGCCTTCCACTTTAAAGTATTCAGTGAACCATTCATAATCCTTTACATAAACTTCTTTTACATCCTGTATGCCATACAGGCTGCCCGTTCTGCGCCAGTCAGTGTGTGAATTATTCACCTGCACTTCATATCCTTTTGCGGGCCAGCCAGCCTGCTGGTATTCGGTATGAAAATAAATGCCGGAATTGGAGCCCGGCGTAGTCATTACGTCAGCCTTGAATTCAAAATTTTTAAAATTGTGCTGATGTGCCTCACCATCATAAAACAAATGTGCAGTGGGGCCATGTGCGATGATCATCCCGCTGTCAATAGTAAAAGTACCGGCATTATCACCCACCTTCCATCCGTCGAGACTTTTGCCGTTAAATAAAGAAACCCAGTCTTCCTGGGAATAATGTGCTGCGGCAAAAAATAAGAAACAAAGGCTGATACAGCAGAAGTAAAAAAACTTTTTCATAGTGCCAGTATTGTTGAAAATGATCCGTTCAAAGAATGAAGCTACATTTTTTCATGCAAAAGAAAATGTTTTAGAAGCATGCCTTTCTAATTCTGATTTACAGACAATGTTAGAACTACTTTTTTACACGGGGGTTTTTCAGAAAGTTGCCGGCAAGATTTCCCGGTATTGTTCGCGGTAAAACTCACAGAAGAACAATTTTTTCATTATTTTTTTTACTCATTCTTCCTCATTCTCTGACTTTAGCATAATACTTGTTTCCTTCCGGAGACTCTATGAAAAAGCCAGCCACGCCAATTGCATTTCTGCTTCTCACTTGTATTTGCTTTTTTGCATCTTACAACATTTCCTTTTCGCAATTGCCCATGCTTAACTGGGCGCTTCACTATGGCGGCTCAACTGTGGATGTTCCTTTTGCTATAAAATTTACAAAAGACGGTGGAACCATTGCCGCAGGTTACACGGATTCAAAAGATGGTGAAGTAGGCTCACATGCAAACAGGGATTATTGGGATCTCTGGATCGTTAAATTAAGCAGGTGCGGTGTAGTAGAATGGCAAAGATCATTGGGAGGAACCGGTTATGAAAGTGCGAGAGATGTAGAACAAACTGCAGATGGTGGTTACATCGTTTTGGGCGAAACTAATTCAACTGATGGGGATGTCGTATCCGGTTTTGGAGGAACAAAAGATATCTGGTTATTAAAATTTGATGCGACAGGAAATCTTCAGTGGCAAAAGAGATATGGCGGCAGCGGGTTGGATATAGGTAATCACATTGCCATCATGAGTGATGGAAGTTATCTTATTGCTGCTTCTTCCTCATCAAATGATGGTGATATCACCGGCAATCATGGAACCGGCGGTTATACCGATGCGGTCATCATGAAAGTAAGCGCATCAGGTGTGTTGCAGTGGAGCAAATGTTTTGGCGGATCAAAGAATGAAGAGTTGCTTGACTTTGAAGTTATCAATGGAAGAATTTATGCAGCAGGTTTTGCTAATTCTATTGATGGTGATATTCCTCCTAATCAAAAGAACTATGATGTATGGTTGCTTGCTCTCGATCAAAACGGAAATAAAATCTTCAGTAAAATTTATGGCGGTGCACAAAACGATGTGGCCTATGCAATGACGGTCGGCAATGATGGTACGTTGACACTGGCTGGTTATACCACTTCAACCGATGGTGATGTAACGGGTGCAAAAGGCAGCCAGGATTATTGGATACTTAATGTTTCACTACAGGGAAAACTGAATTGGCAAAAAGATCTTGGCGGTACCGATGCGGAGTATGCAAATTCAATAATAACAGACGATGATGGCGGGTACGTAGTAGCAGGCATTTCTTACTCTATGGATGGTGATGTAACAGGTGCAAAGGGCGAAGGTGATTATTGGGTGGTAAAGCTCAGCAGTGATGGCAACGTTGTTTGGAAAAAAAATTACGGGGGTAGTGGAAATGATAACCTGCATCGGATCATTCACAATTCTTCATTGAAAGAATATTATCTCGCCGGTGATTCAGATTCCGGTGACGGAGATTTTACAGAAAGCCTCGGTGATGCTGACTTTGGTATCATCAAATTCAAAGACCCTCTTATTCAACTTAAGGATTCAAGTGTGTGTGATCTTAACGAGTTTACCGCTGTACAGGATACGATAAGGGATGAATGTGGTTATGATTCTGCTTATGTAAATTATAAGGCGGTCCTGATGAAAGGTCCTTTGAACAATATCAAAAAGACAGATACCATTTTTGCCGGTCAGCAGTTAACACTTCACGCTAATGGCAATGTCAATGTTGTTTGGAACGCCGATCCGACACTTAGCTGTACACGCTGCAACGATCCTGTTGCCAGTCCTGTTGCTACAACAATTTACACGGTCACTAATATTTCGGATAAAGGTTGCCAGTCTTCTGATCAATTTACATTGGTCGTATTGAAAGATGCGCAGGTTTTCGTTCCCACTGCTTTTACTCCCAACGGTGATGGACTTAATGATTATTTCGGGCCGATTGGAAAAGTGCCTGATGATTTTTCGATGATGATATTTAACCGGTATGGACAAATTGTTTTTAAAAGTTCATCGGTTAGCAGCAGATGGAATGGTACAGTAAATGGTGCTGTGCAGCAAACAGGCGTATTCATTTACTTAATAAGCTATACAGATATTCAGCACAGAAAACAACAATTGAAAGGAACACTGACTTTGATCAAATAGAATTCGTTTAAAAATGCAAGCGTATGGACAGAAAAGATTTTTTTAAAACAGTTAGTAAAAGAAAGACTACTTCAATAAACAGGCGCAGCGCTGATAAGTTTTTCTTCTCGGGTTTAAATCCCTATACAGGAAGCTGGACGGTGAATGAAGTGTCACATCTTTTAAAACGAACCATGTTCGGTGCAAAAAAATCTGATGTAGATTATTTCCTTACGCTTAATCCTGGCCAGGCAGTGGACGAATTATTGAATAACATCACAACTCCTTCACCACCTGTGAGAGATTACGGTCTTATCGAAGACCAGGATGGAATGATGTATGATGACCTTGGGGTAGCAATCGGGCAAACCTGGGTCAATGATCCCAACACGGCAAGCGCAGAGGCCGCACGCGGTGCTATTGATAGTTTACGCCTGGCGAGTCTTCGCAAATGGTGGGCGGGTTTGATGCTGAACCAGGAAAGGAGTATACAGGAGAAAATGGTATTGTTCTGGCATCATCATTATTCTGTGCAGCAGGAAGAAGTGGGCAGTTCTATTTTAATGTGGCGCCATCACAATCTGCTTCGTACGAACGTAATGGGAAATGTAAAACAAATGGCGAAGGATATAACCATCGACCCTGCCATGCTGGTGCATCTGAATGGTTTTCTTAATTCCAAACTTGCTCCCGATGAAAATTATGCAAGAGAATTCCAGGAGTTGTTCACCATCGGTCGAGGGCCCGATTCTCTTTATACAGAAAATGATGTGATCACTGCAGCAAGAGTATTAACCGGTTGGCGCTTCGATACGAACCCCGTTACAGTTTACAACGACGCCGGCTCGCATGATTCGGGTTCAAAGACTTTTTCTGCATTTTATAATAATACAGTTATCAGTGGCAGCGATGGGATGACGGAACTCGATGCATTCGTGAATATGATATTTGCTACCAATGAAGCAGCAAAATTTTTCTGTCGCAAGATCTACAAATGGTTTGTCTATTATGATATCAGTGATGATGTGGAAACAAATGTGATCACACCGCTTGCAGATATTCTGCGCAATAATAATTATGATGTAAAGCCGATGCTGGCTGCACTTTTTAAAAGTGACCATTTTTTCGACACCACTATCCAGGCATGTTATATCAAAACTCCTTTTGATATACTTACAGGTACTTTAAGAGAGTTTGATGCATCAATTCCTCCATATATCGATTATGTAAATGGTTATCCATTGTTCAATTCTATTTATTCATCAGCTGCCGGTATGCAAATGGATTTGTTGCAGCCACCTGATGTATCTGGCTATACTCCTTATGTACAGGATCCCATGAATTATGAGTTGTGGGTGAACAGCAACTCTTTGCCGCGTCGTGCAGACTATACAGATTCACTCATTAGTGATAATGTACTCGACGTAAAAGCTTTTGCTTCCCAATCTTCAAACCCGGCGGATCCTGACCAACTGATCAATGATGTGACAGAGCTGCTACTTCGCTATCCTTTATCGGATAGCTCAAAGGATTATGTGAAGAGGACTTTTCTACTAAATAATACAACAGACAATACAGTATGGACAAATGCATGGAACAACAATAATGCTGCTGTTATAAAAGATTCACTCGATAATATGTTCCGGTTCATTATGAACCTTCCTGAATTTCATTTATGCTAAAAAATTTGAAGAGGAGTTTGAAATAAAACCAATATCATGAACAGAAGAAAGTTTTTACGCCGTACCGTTCCTGCAGCCGTTACCCTTCCCGGTTTGATCAATGGCTTTTCATTTACTGCGATGGGACAGTCAGGTAACAATCTTGCGAGGCTTTTGGCTGGCGCGACTGAAACCGATCATGTTTTTGTACTGGTGCAGTTAATGGGTGGCAATGATGGATTGAATATGGTAATACCGCTTGATCTCTATGCCAATTATTATAATTCAAGAACCAATGTGGCCATTCCGCAAAGTAAAGTGCTGCGGCTTGATGGTACAGATAAATCAGGTTTGCATCCGGCGATGACGGCTATGCAAAACATGTTCAATGAAGGGAAGATGAATGTTGTGCAGTCGGTAGGTTATGATGATCCCAACTTTTCACATTTCCAGGCAAGAGATATCTGGATGAGTGGTGACACGACAACTATCCGTGCCAACCGTGTAAAGACCGGTTGGGTGGGGCGTTACTTGGAAGAAGAATTTCCGGGCTATCCACAGGAGTATCCTAACAGTGACATGCCCGACCCGCTGGCGATACAGATCAGCGATATACCCACACTCGACCTGCAGGGAAATATCTATTCAATGGGTCTTTCTATTACTGACCCTGAAAAAATATATACATTCGACAATCCATTTTTTGATTATCCTCTTACTTCTGCAACGCAAACAAAGAACTAACCTATCTCCGCGTCATTTCTCAAAAAACAAAGATCTATTCCGACATTATCAGGACAGCATATCAGCCGTGCAGCTACAATGGCTGCGTATCCCGATCAAAATTCTTTGGCTGATCAATTAAAGATTGTTGCGAGACTGATTAAAGGTGGATTGAAAACAAGAGTGTACACGGTAACGATGGGTGGTTTTGATACACATAAAAAACAAGTGAATGCCAGTGATACCACCACGGGTAATCATGCTCAACTGATGAAAGATATTTCCACTGCGATCAGTTCTTTTCAAAATGATCTTGGAGCTGATGCAGCTTGATGATCGTGTATTGGGGATGACTTTTTCTGAATTTGGAAGACGCATTAAATCAAATGCAAGTTTAGGAACTGACCACGGGGCAGCAGCGCCACTGATCATGTTTGGCAAACATGTAAAAAAAGGAATACTGGGTCAAAGTCCCGACATTCCTGCTGGTATAGAAGTGGTGAACAATATTCCTTTTCAATATGATTTCAGGTCTGTGTATTCTTCTGTATTGCAGCAATGGTTTTGTGTGACGCAGCCTGAGTTGAATAATGTTTTACTGAAGACCTATCAACCATTGCCATTGATACAGGGAGGTCCCATGCGGTTTGCCGGAAGATATTGATACTACCAATAATAATTCACAGGCATTAACACTGAAAATATCTCCTAATCCTTACGCCATAAGCGGCACGATACAATTCAGTACGACCGGGGGCAATACCATGATACAGTTGATCGATCCTTTGGGGCAGGTGGTAAAAGTTTTAACGAACCAGGATTATGCAGCGGGCACTTACAATATAGATATTTATAATGATGGATTACCCGCTTCTGTTTACTTTCTGCGTTTGCAAAATAAATCACTTCAAAAGGTGATCACGATAGTGAAGGCAAGGCAGTAATTTATTTACCGGGTGAATTTATTATTGCATCCTTCGATGCAAGCCGGATTAACCGGATACAGGTATAATATTCTTTTGCTGGAATCTATTTGGTAGCCCATTAAAATATATCCGGAAGAAGTGGAAGCCGGTTCAAATTTTACAGTGGCACTGTCGATGATCTCGAATTTATTAGCCGTATTCAGAAATGATGCGGATGGTTCAAATGCTCCGTCAGTTTTGAATTCTATCATTTCATGCGGGCTTATATCATGCCATGCACCAGGTGCGCCAATGCTGTAATAATATTCAACGTATGTCCATTTACCGATAAGTGCATTATTAATCGGCTCAATGGACTTTTTGCAGGCTTCTAAAAACACATATACTAATACAATAGGAAATAAAACTTTCTTCACCTTTCCCTTTTTGTATCTGACACTTCCGGCTGGGATATCGTTGCATGTATACTACTGCTTTCGAAGTGATGAAACGATTTCCATGTCGTGAGAGGCACTTAATATCAAAATAATAACAGGAAAATAGTTATTTTGTATTATGCTTACGCTTCAAAATATATTGCAAACGCTTCGGTTGCATATGCCTGAATTGAAGCAGAAATATCCTATCGGGAAAATGGGAGTATTTGGTTCCTATGCAAGAGGTGAAGCAACTGAGAAAAGCGATATTGATATTGCAATCGAGATCACAGGACCTATGGGTTTAAATTTTGTAGCGATGGCTGATGAAATAGAAATGTTGCTGGGGACAAAAACGGATGTGGTTCCTATGCGATCTATCAAACCACAATATTTGCAATTTGTTGAAAAAGACATCGTGTATGCCTGAACGGAAATCTTCTGCTATCATTAAAGACATACTCAATTGTATTGATCATATTCAGATTTACACATCCGGTCTTTCCTTCGATGATTTTTCAAAAAATTTTATGGCAATAGAGGCTTGTTTGTATAATATCCAGATCATTGGTGAAGCTGTTTCACATTTGCCTTTAAAAATTAAAGAGAAAGAGTCCGATATTCCATGGACATTAATGAAAGGAATGCGCAATCGCCTCATCCACGAATATTTCGGAACAGACATTCCTCTAGTATGGGATACCATTCAAAAAGATCTTCCTTCATTCAGGAAAGAATTAGAAAGGATCGAATCAGAACTTAGGGAGCGTGATCTTTAGCTTAGATATTTCAGTCCTTTTTATTCAAAAACTCTTCAATTGCCGCTACAGTCAGTTGCGGTAATTTGCTTCCTTCTTCTTTAGTACACAGCTCACCGATAAAAGAACCATGTGTGCCCGGCAATATCATCAGTCGTGCATTGGGAATAAGCTGAGACATTTCAACAGCATGTGTGGTCGTCACTACATCACGATCGCCGCAGATGATAAAGCTATTTGCTTTGATGGATCGCACATCCTCATCACTCCAGTCTTTAAAGTCGATCATTCTTTGTTTGTCTTTTTCAAACATGGTTTGCAAACCTTGCGGATCATTATGCACTTGCAAAAATGCCGTCTTCAATGGCGCGGGCATATTACCAAGCCCAGCATTTGGCATACTATAAAAAAAACCGGCGAAGGCTCCGTCTCTTTTATAAAAACAGGAAATCAACACCAGCTTGTTTACAGTTTGCGGGTAACTGATACCGATCTGCATAGCGGTTTGTCCGCCATTACTGAAACCCATAATATCCGCTTTCGGAATTTTTAAATATTGCAAAAGTGTAATAACATCCTTTGCATCCTGCGCAAAACTTTCAGGACTGTTCCTGTCGCTGGTGCGGCCATGTGCCTGCAGTTCCATCGCGATCACTTTATAATGCGCTGCCAGGAGCGGAAGTATTTCTCCAAATGTAGATTGTATCGTAGAGCCGCCTCCGTGTATCAGCACCAGCGGTGATCCCTTTCCATGTATTTCATAATACATTTTAATACCATTGACCGGTGCATAGGCACTGATGCTATCAGTCATTGATGCAGTGGTTTTGTTATTGGCAGACATATATCTTGTTATTGAATTGTTGCAACTGCAAAAGATGGTGATCAAAAGAAAAAGAAATATAATTCTTTTCATTTTATTTGTTTCCATAAAGATGCAAAGAGAAACCAGGATGACAATCAATACTCATACATTCAGACAAAAGATTTTGACCAATTCGTAATACATCAATGTGTGCCGCTTTTAATTCTTTAGTAATTTTAGCAAATCATTTCTAACACCCATTCACTATGAACAAAACTGCTGCACCCTTCCGGAAAATATTTTTCATTGCTATTGCTATATGCCTGTTTCTTTTCTCTTCTGCTATTGCAACGGCGCAATCTAACTATGCGGTGAATTATGATGGCTCCAATGATTATGTTTCACTCCCGGCCAGCGTAGCCGTCAGCCAGTTAAATACTTTTACTATTGAAGTATGGGTGTACTGGAATGGAACCGGCAACGGATGTATCTACTCCGAAACGATACAGGGAAACAACAATCCTATGTTCAGCATTATTCCCCGCAGCACAGATGGCGGCGGTATAGAACTGACATTCAGAGATAATTCAGCGACAGGCCTGATTCTTCAGCCGGCAACAGCCACCATCACTGCAAACACGTGGGTACATGTAGCCGTGGTCAGAACTTCAGCAACAACAATGAAAATTTATATCAATGGGATTTTAAAAGATGATGTCTCGTTTACCGCCCCAGCATCCTGGACTCCTGATAAAGTCAATGTCGGTTTGCGGTGGCGTGCCGCCCAAACAGATCCTTTTGCAGGCAAGATAGATGAACTGAGAATATGGAACACGGCCCGCACGCAGGCCGAGATAAAAGCCAACATGTTTAATAAAAACCTGGCAAATAATGCCAGCGGCCTGGTGGCCTACTATCGTTTCAACGAAGGCAGCAGCACTACAGCTGCCAACAGCTGTACCAATACCAGCAGTATAGACGGAACATTGACAAACGGGCCCACCTGGGCAAGCAGCCCTATAGAATTTGGAGCGAATGCATTGAACTTTGATGGTTCGGATGATTATGTAATTGTTCCTCAAGATCGTGAGCAGTGATTTTACTGTCGAGTACTGGATGAAAACATCTTCCACAGGCCCCGGCAACAATAGTTCGCAATGGTATGGCGGAGATGGTATTGTAGATGCAGAAGTGGGTGGTGTTACCAATGACTGGGGCACATCACTTACCGGCCAGTATCTTGCTTTTGGTATCGGTAATCCTGATGTTACCATTCATTCCACCAGCACCGTCAATACCGGCAAATGGGTACATGTGGCAGCGACATGGAAACAATCTTCCGGGCAAATGATATTATATATTAATGGCACACAGGAAGCATCAATACCGGCAGCACGGCCACACGATCGGCACCTTCACGTATTACAATTGGCGAAACACAAACAAACATCAATCGCTTCAATGGCACCATTGATGAGGTGCGGATCTGGAATGTGGTGCGTACGCAAAGCGAGATACAGGCCGACATGAATGCTGAAC